>CAWEXX010000001.1:0-4759272 GCA_963813145.1 Bryobacterales bacterium | reverse complement strand
GGAGCGGGTCATGACCGGGTCATGACGTCAGCGCTCCGTGGCGGCATTTCCGGCCCTCCCGAAATACCAACTAGACTGAAAACACAACTACTTAGCACCAACTGAACTGAATCGACATGGCTGCAAGTGGGTTCGATTCCCGTTAGCGCTACCAATTCCTCTACAACTTACAGACCAAGAGTGACAACGAATGACAACGCTGGGCGCGGGCTCTACGGGGCTCTACGCCAAAAACGGGGGCGAAGTGTCCCCGAGCTGTATACGGGCTCCGCGCCGCCCCCAGTACGTATCGAGTTCCTCGGCCTCCTCCGCCCTGACCGCCACGCGGGCGTTGTCCGCTGAACGCCCGCGCACGGTCATCCACTGCTTGCAGCCAGAGTACTTGGTCTTACCCGGGGAGAATTGCTGTCGGCGGACCACAGTACGGGAACTCCGCCCTACGGAGGTTTCCGGTGCTCTCGCTCTCCAAACGAGTCAGGCGGCCTGGTCCAAGCCGAGGGTGGTGAAACTTCAAACGGGATAGTGATTCTCAAGTCCATCCACCAGCGCGCTCCATGGTTGACCGCATCACAATCCTTCTTAGTAAGGAAGCAGAAGCACCGGGGTGCGGATGACAGAGGTCGGAGAAATGTCGGTGCCTACTACCAAATCGGTATGTCGTCGATGGAGTCTTTCAGAGTAGGCTATCGTTATGGGACTCGCTCCGTTGAAGGGACTCCACGATTCGATATTTTCGGAAGGTATGATGTGAGGCTTTGTGCCGACTAAGCTGCTTCTCGATCCCTGGTCGCCAGACTACGAAGCTCCCATTCAGACGGATGGTCCGGACATCGCGACCACCGGTGAAATTGATCCGGCCGTTGAGACTGGAGATTGGAAGGCAGTCCCGCCTGGCGCAACCGTTCCGCCAAAGAGAATCTGCTTCGTGGACGGTGTGCGCCGCGTCGAAGCTCGCGTCCTCGCCCAAGACGCGGGCAAGTTCATCCATGGACTATTTTCGAGTGCCGGAGCTGGCTGCGTTGTCAGCGAAGGTGGGACAGCGGCCTACGACCGGATCAAGATCAGCCGGTACCTCATTTTAGGCGCTGGCCGACAGAAAACGGAAAATATTGCCGCCGGAACCCAGATCATCGAATTCAAGGGTATGGCAAGTCCGGGTGATACGCAGGACGACCTCATGAATTGTTTACAGAATCTGATGCGGACGGATGAGGTAGCTCTCGCCGAAGGCTACCTCGGGGCGAGTACATATGTATTCGCCGATGGCCCGCTCAACTTCTTCTCCGCTGCGACGGACCCGCTGGTAGGAATGATCAAACGCATCTATCTTCCTTACTTGGATGCGCCACACTTCGCTCTTGTCTCGCAACTTCAGCGAGGCGAGCGCACGCCGCTCTTTTCGATTCGCGACGGCAAATACGATCGGTACTCCTGGTTCTTACGGCTCGCAATGCCCCGTGCTATGGAGCACGGACTGGCTGGGATTGTACGCCTGGAGGTGCGTGCGGCTCTCGGGTTAGAGCGGGCATCGGAAATCGCGAATTTCGCAGCGCTACGCTTGCCCGAGTTTGCATCGACGGCGGTACGCGATCCGCGAGCACCGCAGAACCTGGTGCCCGTCGGGGCGCTTGAGGACCAGCTCAGGCACCGTTTGGGTGACGTGATCACAATACGACGCGCAATCGAGAGAAAGATTCACGAAGGGGTAACCATTTGAAAGAGATTGGTAAAGTTCTCGGTACCGCCGACGCGCAGCCACTTGATTACTGGCTGGCCGTGCCGGCGGACAAGATGGTTCAGCTCGATGATGTCGTCGCGGTTGAGCGAAAGTTGCCCGATGGTGGCAAGGTCGCAATCTACGGAGTGGTCGACACCGTGATCGCGCGGCACGAAGGCGCGAAGCTGGAAAGTGATGTATTCCTCGCCGACCAAGGCATTTTGCCCCTCAATCACGCCGTTAAGGCGCACGTAATGGTCACCCGCGTGGAGCCAGAGATCTTTGTTCCACCCTTGCCGGGCGCCGCCGTTTTCAAAGCCGAGGGCGAGCAACGCGACCAGGCGCTGTTCTTTGATTCCATGAAGAAGCGTTTCGTGTTGGGACTCTCGCGCGATCGCGAGGTTATCTATGGAAATTTCGAATTTCTGGACGGCAGTCGGGGCGCCCACATCAATATTTCCGGCGTTTCCGGCGTTGCCACGAAGACGACCTATGCCTCCTTTCTGCTGTATGGGATCTTCAACTCAGTTGGCTTGCTGGGGGCGGAGAAAGCCAATACGCACGCGCTGATCTTCAATGTGAAGGGAGAGGATCTTCTTTTCCTGGATAAACCTAATGCCAGCATTAAGCCCGAGGCGGCGGACCTTTATGAAAAGCTGTCCTTACCGGTCCAACCTTTTGAAAGTGTAGGCCTCTATGCTCCCGTTCGCCGCGAACAGGAAAAGACGATTCCCGACAGCGGAACGCGATCGGACGGCGTGCTGGCGTACGCTTGGACGATTGAGGAGTTCTGTAAAGAACGTTACTAGCGGTTCCTTTTCGCCGATGCCGACGACGAGACGAGCCATTTGTCCGCCGTGATCGATCGCGTCGAGAATCACCTCATCCACGAGGACGTTTCGAAATGTCTAGATTTCGATGATCTCAAAGCCTTGATCGAAGCGCTGTTGCCACAGTGGGCTGGGAACGCGGCGGCCGGAACGCAGATGAGCTTTCTGCGGAGGCTAGAGGCAGGTGCGGCGCGTGTTGGCCATTTGATTCGTGGCAAAATCGAAGACCCTGCACGCCATCGCATCGATTGGAAGAACAAGCAGATTACCGTTGTCGATATCCACAACCTGCACGACCGGGCGAAGCGCTTTGTGATCGGAGTAATGCTGAAGCGCATGTTCGAGGATAAGGAAAAGACGGGGACGGCCCAACCACTCGTCTTCGTTGTGCTCGATGAACTGAACAAATACGCGCCGCGCGAGGGTTGGAGCCCAATAAAAGACGTGATTCTGGATATGGCGGAGCGGGGTCGCAGCCTCGGAGTGATTCTGATCGGGGCGCAGCAGACGGCCAGCCAGATAGAGCGCCGGGTTGTCGCGAATTCGTCATTCCGGGTGGTCGGCAGGTTGGATACGGCGGAGGCGCAACATGGGGAGTATGGATTTCTTCCGGCCTCCACACGCCTGCGGGCCAGCATTTTGAAACCAGGCACGATGATCGTTTCTCAACCGGAGATTCCGATGCCCTTGCTGGTGCAATTTCCATTTCCCGCATGGGCCACCAGACCTTCGGAAGCGGTTACGACAATGACAGCTGGTTCGGGGATCGCGGACCCATTTGCGAGATTCAAGTAAATGAGATTCCTGCACACCGCCGATTGGCACATTGGCAAGACACTGTTTGGCCGCTCCCGGTTAGATGAGCAAGAGCAAGTTACCGCCGAGATCGTCGATATTGCGAAGCGCGAGAAAATCGACTGCATACTTCTGGCCGGCGACGTGTTCGAGTCTCTCGCCCCGACGGGCGACGCCGAACGAGTCGTTTGCGACGCGCTTGCGGAATTTGCGGGTGCAGGCATCGCAACCGTTGTGGTGGGCGGCAATCACGATCATCCGCGCAGGCTGGCGGCGCTGCGGAACCTTGGGAGCCCGCTCAAGATCTTCATTCGACCCGATCCGGCCGCCCCAGCGGATGGCGGCGTCATATTCTTTCAGAAAAGCGGGGAGATGGTGCAAATCGCTGTGCTGCCGTGGGTGCCGGAGTTCAAGATAGTCGACATCTGCCAAATGATGAATCCAGAGGACACCTGGTACGAGGCTTACTCCGACAATGTGGCCGCGATGTGCAGGCATTTATCAAGCGGCTTTTCTGAAAAGACGATAAACATTCTGGTCGGCCATTTGTTTGCTTACGGCGCTGAGACAAGTGGCAGCGAACGGGCGGCGCATATCACCCAGCCCTTCGCCGTCAAGCCGGCCCAACTTCCCCAGGCCCAATATATCGCACTCGGGCATATTCACAAGCCCCAGGAGATCGGCTCGTCGTCGCGATGTTTCTACTCGGGCTCGCCGCTGCAGCTCGATTTCGGCGAGCGTGAGCAGCAGAAGAGAGTCGTTATTGTGGATGTGAGGGCGGGCTTTCCTGCGAACATCGAAAGCATCGCACTCGCCTCTGGACATCGGTTGCGCGAGGTTACCACAACACTCGACAAGCTGCCGTCGGTGGCCTCCCAAACCGGTACCGACTTTCTACGCGTAATCGTCGAGTCGGACACGAAGATTTCAGGGTTATCGCAGCAGGTTTGTGAGGTCCTGCCACACGCCTTAGATGTCCGTCAGAAGGTCGCCGCGACGTCCTCGTCGCCGCTTCCAGTTGCGGCGGCCTCTCAGAATCCTAGAGAACTCTTTGAACGCTTCGTTAAAGAGCGACGGAATACGACTGCGTCCGCAGAGATGTTGACGAAGTTCGAGGAACTCTATAGCGAGGCGAAGGATGCGACCGATCAGGCTTGAACTCGAGGGCTTCACCGCATTCCGGGAGAAGTGCGCGATCGATTTCTCTAATTTCGATTTATTCGCGATCACTGGTCAGACCGGCGCCGGAAAGACCTCTCTGCTCGATGCGATGACGTACTCCCTGTACGGGAAGACTTCACGTTTGAATAAGACCGGCAAAGAGCTCATCAGCCAGGGCGCGGCCAGTATGTCGGTACTGTTGCATTTTCGAGTCGGGACCAATGAGTACAAGGTAAATCGAGTGATCAAGGGGTCTTCGGTCATCGCTCGCCTCGAAAAGCTCCACGCCGGGGAATGGAATGCGATTTCCGGCGGCATTGTAGAAATCAACGATCAGGTCGCGCAGATCATAGGCCTCGATTTTGACGGCTTCACCAAGGCTGTAATCCTCCCGCAAGGCAAGTTTGACGTGTTCCTGCGCGGCAAACCCGATGAACGCCGTGAGGTGTTAAGTGATCTTCTCGACATGCGCGTTTATCAACGCATGATGCAGTCTGCTAATGAAAAGAGCAGACTTGCCGGTGAGCTTGCGAAAGCGAAGGAGACTGAAATCGATCCGGTTGCGACGCCGGAAGCGAAAGCGGAGCACGAGCGGGAGCTAGCTGAATCCGTCGACCGTGAAGAGGCCCTGGCGGGCATTGTGGGCCGTCTGGAAAGGGCCTGGCCAGACTCGTTAAGCCTTCGCGAAAAACGACTTGCGTTGCAGAAAGGTCAAGCCGAACTCGCGGATACGCAGAAAAAGATCGCCTCCGCTGAAATATCCGCGGAAGACGCGGAGCAGGCCGCGGAGCTTGAGCGAGCCTCCATAGAATCGCTGGACCACCGCATCGCCGCGATCGCCTGCGACAGCGAACTTCACTTGAAACTAGCGGAATGGGAACAGCCAGCCCTTCAGCGAAAGACGCTGCTGGCCCAGGCCGCAGAACACGCTCGCAAACGGGAAGCCGAGTGCGGAAACCTCGCCGCTGCGGAGAGCAAAGAAACGACCGCCCGCGAACTTCTCGCGAAAGTCGCCGGCGATCTCGAAAGCGCTGAGCTTCTGCGCGGATCGACGAAGGTGTCGTATGAGGAGTTGGAGCGCCGATACGGCTCAGCCGATGCCGTCGAAGAAGTCATCGAAGGAATAGATGCCGCTCGTGCGCATGGCCTGGAGATTCCAGGGCTTCATCAACGCATCGCGGAGCTTGATGCCCGTTCAAAGCTGCTACTCGGAGCGGTAGCGACTGCTAAGGACGATGTTACGGCCGCGGAAGCGGAAGTCGAGACCGCGGTCCAGAGGTACGAACACGTCCACGCGCGAGACCGCGCCTCTGCCTTGCGACATGAACTCAAGCCCGGCGAACCCTGTCCGGTTTGTGAGCAGACGGTTCATTTGGTGCCCCGGAGTCCGGACGCGAAGGAACTCTTAACGGCGGAACGGCAGGTAAAGGTAGCGAAGGAAGAGTTGAAGAAGGCGCAAGACAAGCTGCTAGAGTTACGGGCGGAATGGGAAGGGCTGCCGGGCAAACTCGACCTGGCACGCAAACAGCTTGCCATGTACCAGTCCGCCCTCGATTCCGCCACGGGACGGGCAGGACAGATTCTCGGAAGACCGGTAGAAGAAAGTGCAACCAGTGAGCTTCGTCTTCTTATCGAGCAGCTGCGGACGGCGAAAGTGGCGTCTCAGGACGCGCAGTCCGATCATGAGAAGATACTCGCCGCCGAACGAAACGCCTCGCAGCACTTCCAAGATGCGACCCATGATCGGCAGCTGACTAAAAACCGGATCGACAACATCGATTCGCTGATCGCCTCCTTGCGCGATACGATGGCCGGCCTCGAGCAAGTTCTGCAGGACGCCCCGCCTCTTGAAGAACTCAGCGCTCAACTAAACGCTCTCAAAGCCGCGAAACGCCAGCGCGAGGAAATTGAGGAGGGTCGCAAGAAGAACGAAAAAGCTCTAAAGCAAGCGGAAGAGTTAGCGGCTAGTTGTCGCATGAGTGTGGGAGTGTTCGAAGGCGTCAGGTCGAGATGCACCGGTTCGATCGAGGAGTCGAGCAAAGACATCGCGAAGCTGGAAAAGCAGGTACGCAAGGAGCTGGGCGATCTCGAATTGGCAGCTTCTCCAGACGAGGCCGCGCAAATCGAACGCCTTCAGGCGCGCCGGCGAACGGATCTGGAAGACGCACGGGCTGGCGTCCAGAGATGTCAGTATGCGATTTCAGCACTTACCGAGAAGATCGCAAATAACGAGCGGCTTCGCGCGGAAGTTGCCCAGCACAAGGCGGAAGAGGCTGTCTATCGCGACCTCGGGACATGGCTGAACGCCGGTAATTTCCAGCAATTCCTATTGGGCTCGGCATTTGATTTACTGGCGACCGAGGGCTCCAAGCACCTCAAAACACTTTCAGATGACCGATACACGTTTGCCTATCGAGACAAGGAGTTTGAGGTAATTGACAAATGGAATGGCGACGAAACCCGTTCAGTGAATACACTGAGCGGTGGCGAGTCGTTTTTGGCCTCGCTGGCACTCGCACTCGCTTTAGCAGAGAGCATCGCAGAACTGAACTCCGCCGGGGGCGTGGGGGCGCTCGAATCACTTTTCCTGGACGAGGGGTTTTCAACCCTGGACGCGGAAACCCTAGGCAACGTCGCCGACGCGATTCAGCTCTTGCAAAACGGAAAGCGCCTGATTGGAATTGTCACTCACGTGCAATCCCTGGCGGACCAAATGCCTACGCGAATCGAGGTGGAAAAGACTGTAAGTGGCAGTCGTATTCGGCAAGCGGGGGAAGCGGCTAGCTGAGCGGTTGCCGTCATGGGGCGTTGGAGGGCTCGTGATTGCGTCAAGGGGGGAACAGGTCATCGGTCAGAGAAGACAGCAAGCAGAATTGTTCGCGATTATAGAGGCGAAAGCGGGCTAAATCTTGGGTCGAGGTTTTTGGGGGGGACTTATATGCATGACTTACGAGAGTCAAGTATATAAATCCTCTTTTCTTATTGGGCCGACAAAACGATGTCTGGGCCTGAGCTGTTTCAGAGGAGCGCTTGTATCTTCTTGAGCCCGTCTGCGAATGAGGAGGCGCGTTCAGCGTTGATCGCGGCGATGTCGCCGAGTGTTGTTCCTGCGGCGTCGACCATTGTTCGTATCTGAGTGGCGTCAATGAGTGTGATGCCATATTGTCGTGCTTGTGTGGCGCTCGCGGTGTCGAAGTGCACGTTGGTCACGATGTGGAGTCGGATTGGTCGGGATATTTGTGTTTGGTAGATGTTCTGTGCGCCGATGATATCGCCGACTGCTCCTGGTGTGACGGGGTTGCTTTGGGTCGAGTGCTTGGTTTGGATTAGGATGACTTCCTCGGGACGAATAGCGACGACGTCGGCCCCGCCGACGCTGGAACGGCTCGTCAGTACTACGCGATATTCCCTGTGCCGGTAAACGCATGCTACGAGGGCCTCGAAGTCGCTGGGCGAGAGTTGTTGTATATCTTTGTGGTCCAGCACACTTGGTGGCGCCGGATCGGCACCGACAAGGTTGTGGCGTAATTCTTCCGCCATGGTGTCTTCTCCGGCCATGGGCTGGAGGAAGTCGCGGGCGAGCACCTCTTTCTTTTGGAGCATGGTGTCTAGGCATTCGTCAAAGGATGCGTCGATGCGACGTTTTGGGTCGCGCAGGATCGGGAGGTACACGGTGACGTGCTTTGTTTGGCCGATGCGGTATACGCGGTCTGTTGCCTGTGACTCGACGGCCGGATTCCACCATCGTCCGTAGTGGATGACATGGTTCGCTTCGGTCAGCGTGAGTCCGACGCCGGCGACAAACGGGGAGAGTATCAGGACGTGGAAGCCCGGCTTGTGTTTGAAGTCTGCCAGCATCTGCGACCGTGTCTGTTTGGCGCGTTGCGTCGTGGCTGTGCTCTTGCCCCGGCTGTCGTGTGGGGTGGTGCCGTTGATGATCTGAACGCGCAACTCAAACTCTTCCCGCAGGACACAGGCGAGGAGTTGTTGCATGTCGACGAGCCGTGCGAACACGAGTGCTTTTTCGCCGCGTTCTCGTATCGTGTGCAGTTGCTGAATCACGCGCCGTAGTTTTGCCGATTCTGCCTGGAGTGTCCTGCTGTCCTTACGCACCCAGGTGTCATCGAGGAGGCTCGCGTGCTGATACCGGGACGACAAGCGATGCAGGACGCCGAGATGTTTTGCGCCCTTGGCCGCTCCGCGCAGTCCCGCCACCTGGGCACTGTGCAGATGTACTTCTTGCTCGGTCATGTCGCAATATAATCGCTCTGTTTTTTTCTTGGGGAGGTCCCGGAGCATGCTTTTGTCTCGTCGCACAACGAAGGCGTTGGGCGCCTCGAAGAGGACCCGGTCGCGCAGGGGCGAGAGTTCGACTGTTGTGCTTGCGTCCGGCGTCTTTTCATACTGAGCGGTAAACTCCCGCGCCCTTGCACGGTTTGCGCAAAGCTGTGCTGGTAGTTTTTTACCATTTCATAGTTCGTGATAATCACGCGGCACTGCATGAGCTTGGACGCCGCGAGGGTCGGTGCGCCGATCTCGGCTTCGCGTCCAGCCCGCTGGTCTCGAAAATCATTGATCGCAGAGCCGTGGAGGACTTTCACGGGTTCAAAGATCGCCCCATCATTGCGGAAGAACCGTTCCATTTCGGCACGCCACGTGCCCGCTTCCAGGAGGATCAAGGGGGCGATAATCAGACTCGGGCGATGCGGACCAGTGTCGACGCCGCCGCCGGGTGCCGTGATCTTGCCTTGTTCAATAGTCCATGCGAGATAGGCTAGAACTTGCAATGTCTTGCCGAGCCCCACGTCATCGGCCAAGAGGCATCCGCGACGGTCGGGCTGCAGGCTGGCTGGCGCAGTGCTGCAGCCACCGCACCCCGTCGATCTGGTGCGCCTTGAGCACGATCCCAGCCTCCAGTGATGCTGGGGCCTGCAGCTGATGGTGCTGGCCGGTCGGCGCGCAGATTCTTCGAATCACTTCCTCATCCCACGTACGCAAATCCTCTTCGTCGGTGTAGGTCAGCAAGTACTTCCCCGTGCGACTGCGGTCTCGGTCAGTGGGGACGCCCGACAAGCTTGCCGCGAGCTCCTCGTCGATAGCCACCTGCATGCCACCATGCGCGATGCTCTGCTGTCCTGACGCCAGAACGTCGCGTACGCGTTCCCGGAACGCCTCACGAGCCGCAGCATTCCCGAATGTGATTCGGACTGCTCCGTCTCCATTGGCGTTCTTACATCGGATGCTCGTTGGTCGTTCATCGCGCGATCCGTCGGTTGGCGTAGTCGATTCTTCATCGACGACGACGGCGCGTTCGACACCGTCGAAGATACCACTGCGAATCAAAGTGCCCCGCGGAGTCGGAGCGAACGGGAACTCGCCGATGCCTTCGACTCTTCTGCCATATGGGAGATCAATGCGTCCCAGAAGTCCGTCAAAAAACTGTCCAGGGTTCTGGATGGCGTCTTGCTTCGCGACGCCGCGCAACCGCTGCAACCGCTTCATGCGCGCCAGTAACTCCCGTTGCTCATCGTCAAGAACGAAGCGCAAACGTCCGCCATCGTGGCGGTCGACCGAGTACACCCCCCTCTGCGTTCGGCTGCGCGAGGAACGCGTTTTTGAGCCCCTCCTCCGGTACATTCTCGCATCGGGGGACGAAGCTGATACTCCCATCCTCATGGTCGATGATGCGCACGCCGACCTCGTTCGCTTGTAAGAGCTTGTCCAGCGCAGCTCCAACGCTGGACGCGCAGTCCTTGATGAGCGCGAACGTCACCCAATTCTCCCGATTCGTCCTGTCGGAGGCAGGTAGATCGTTGTACCGGTCCATAGCCTCGATCAGCGCGAAGGACTGATTATCCAGATAGTAGACGTCTTGATGGGCATCGCGTCGTACGAAATACCCCATGCGCCGAAGCGACACCTCCGTCGTGCCCAGACGAAAACGATACCGGTATCGGAACCCTTCGCGTCCGAGGTCCCCGATTGGCGCTATCGATAAGAGAAATGGGCTCCACTCCGTCCAACGCATTGTGCTGCGGTATTCCAGCTTGCCCACCTGCGCGAAACACTCATAGGGAATCCGCACGCCTCCATCCTGAGCTTCAGCGAGTCCTTGTTCTAGGAGCTGTTCCAGCTCGATGGCGGCTGTGGTCGATGGGCCCGCATCGCCTATTGTGTGGAAGCTGCCTCGACGCGGATGCCGTCGCGCGCGTGCTGGACGGAGGCACGCCTACGTTGTTGATCACCGATCCGCCCTACGGTGTCCAGCTCGATATGGAGTGGCGCGATCGAGCGGGACTGAACCGGCGTGGTCCTGCCGAGGCGAGCTACATGAAACAGCGGATTGAAGGCCATGCGACCACGACAATTTCAGGAGACACGATCGCGGACTGGTCTCCGGCGTTTGCGTTGGTGCCCAGCTTGGCCATCGCTTACGTCTGGCACGCGACCTCGCATACCATCGAAGTGGCCCAGGGGCTTAAGTCGATCGGCTTCGAACTTCGCCAGCAGATCATCTGGGAAAAGACGGTCGCTGCGATCTCACGCCAGGCGTATCACTGGAAGCACGAGCCGTGCTGGTACGCGGTGCGGAAAGGACAGACCGCGAAATGGATCGGGAAGAAAAATCAGACACAATTTGGGAGGCGGCGAGCCCGAAACAGATATCGAGCGGTTCGAAGGAAGAGAAGTTCGATCATCCGACTCAGAAACCGATCGTGCTGATGGAGCGGCCCATCAAGAATCATTACGGCGCAGTATACGAACCGTTCGGCGGCTCGGGCACGACGCTTATGGCGAGCGAAACGCTTGGCCGGAACTGCTACTCGATCGAGATCGAGCCGCGATTCGTCGACTTGATTGTGACCCGTTGGCAGAACTTCACTGGCCGAGCCGCGATCCTCGACGGGACCCAGAGGACGTATGAGCAGGTGAAGCTCGAACGGCATGCCGTGATCGAAGGCGCACAGGAGTCGCGAGAGGAGTTCGCCTCGGGCGACGAATAGTTGTGGCGTTCTCTCAAGCGCAAGCCGATGCGGCCTGTAACTTCTTTGAGCACATCCTCAAACACACCGCAGACGAATGGTATGGAAAGCCATTCCTACTCGTGCCGTGGCAGGAGGAAGCGCTCAGCACCATCTTCGGAGAGCTAGACGAAGCCGGTAATCGTTTGATCGAAATGGCATATTTGGAGGTCCCGAAAAAGGCGGACAAATCAGAGATGGCCACAGGGCTTGCGTTGTTCGTTTTGCTAACCACCAACACGCCGGGGTGCCAGGTCTATGGCGCTGCGGCCGCGACGCGCCAGGCGCTGAATGTCTTTCGCGCAGCCTGCTAGATGGTAGACCAATCGCCGGTATTGACGAAACGGCTCCGGGTGCTGCGCGGCACCCATCGGATTATTAAGCCGTCGGACCCGGAGTCGTTTTACGCAGCCGTTGCCGCCGATGGAGATTTTGGCGACAGCGTGAATCCGGCCGTGGTTATCGCTGACGAGATCCACCGTTGGAAAACGCGAAAACAGCTGGACAACTGGGATGTGCTCTCGAACGGGGGCATCACGCGCCGGCAGACTCTTACGATCGCGATCACCACCGCTGGGGTTCAGAACGAATCTCCGCTGGCATGGCGGCTGCACGAGAAGTCCCGCAAGATTGGAGAGGGAATCTTGTCCGACGAGAAGTTCTACGGCCGCATTTATGACGCTGCCAAGGAAGATGATCCCGCCGACCCCGCGACCTGGATCAAGGCCAATCCATCGCTCAAACAAAACGGTGGCTTCCTCGATATCGAGAAGATTCGCGAGAAGCATGTCTCTCATGATGCCGAGGGCGACCTAACTTCGTTCAAGCGTTACTACCTTAATATGTGGGACCAGAAAGAGTCCCGGGCTATCGACATGGTGAAGTGGGATGCCTCCTCCGGCGACTGGCGCGCCGAGGGATTGCTCGTAAGACCGCCCGGCGAGAAGGTGCGGCCATTGTCTCCCACACTCATGGCGCGATTCCAGAAGCGGCGCTGCTGGGCCGGCGTCGACCTTTCGATGACCACCGATCTCTCCGCCGTTTCCCTGGTGTTCCCGGCCGATGACGGTGCCTTTGAGGCGCTAGTTTTCTTTTGGATGCCGGAGCAGGTCGTGCGTCAGCGCGAACGGCGCGACGGGATGCCATACCAACGGTGGGCCGATAAGGGTTTCATTGAGCTTTCCCAGGGCGACGTGATCGACTACCGTGACATCACCGCCAGGCTCGAATGGGCCGATCAGATGTTCGATTTGAGGGATCGGTTTCGATCCCTGGAACTCACGCCAGATCTCAGTGCCGATGATGGCGGAAGGGTACGCCTGCGTTGAGATCCGGCAGGGAGTCGCTACGCTTTCGGAACCGTCGAAGAAGTTGCTGGAGCTGGTCGCTGGTGGGAAGTTGCATCATGGCGGACATCCAGTATTGCGCTGGAACGCGAGTTGCCTCGCCACGAAAGAAAACAATGATAACTTGATGTTCACTAAGCCGGAGCGGTCGAAAAGTTCGTCGCGCATCGATCGAATCGCGGCGACGGTAAATGCGCTCGCGCGCGCCATCGTGAACAAGCCGCGGCAGAGGAGCATCTACGAGACGCGCGGCCTCTTGACCATTCCCCTCAACTGATGTGGACCGGGAACGCTGCCTGCGGGAAATCGCTGCCATCGAGGCTCTCATTCGTGGCGGACACACTGACCTCGATGGATTGTGCCTGGCGTTGTCGGACTGGGGGGCCGAGTTGCGACTGGTCGAGCATGAGATGGAGCTGAAAGCAAAAGCGCCCACCTCGGCAAATGCCGGGCGGGCGGAAGGGAGGGAGCAGGATGTTATTTCTTGAGCGAATAGACGCGCTCGCCGTCCTCGTTCTTGGCGGATTCCACAGTAAGCCCCATCTTCTTGCCCACGGTGCCGGACAGAAAACCCCGGATCGAGTGGTTCTGCCAGCCGGTCAGCTTGGCGAGCTCGGAGAGGGTCGCGCCCTTGGACCGCCGGATCAACGCGAGGATCTGCGCGCCTTTGCTATCGGCCCGCGGCGTGGCAGCCTTGCGCTCTGACTTGGCGGCTTTTTTGCTGGCCTTGGCCGTTTTCTTGGGTTTCACACCCTTGGCGGTTTTCCGGCCCTTGGGCGCACCGCCTCTCTCGGTGGCCACCTTCTTCGAGGTGCCCTTCTCGGGTGCGACGTGCGCGCCCTGTTCCGCAACGTCGGCGGTTTTGGTGGATTCTTTGTTGGTCATATTGGGTTTTCGTATCCTTTTCTGCGCCTGCTTGGCGCAGGACGATTCATCACTTGCATTCGCCCGAAAGGCAAGGCAATTATGAACCGCTCATCCGACCCGCCCAGGGACTCCGATTGCCCAGATCCAGTCGTCGCATTAGAGCAGCAGGCTGGCAATCGAATGTCCGCGTCCGAAATCGCCCAGCGATTGAGCATCGGACGGCTTGCAGTCTACGCGCTGCTCGAGCAGGGAATCATCCCTGGTATCCGACTTGGTCGGCGCTGGATTATCATCCGGCACGCTTATGAGCATTGGGAGCGCACCTCTGGAACACGCGGTGGCGCTGGACTTTGTCCGACACAAGAGGTAACGGTGTTGAACTAATGGCGGTCTACAAACGGAAATACGACTCCGGAACGATTCTCTGGTACTTCAAATTTCAGCCACCGGGCGCAGCGCGAGGCTCCCTCCCGATTCGGCAATTCGGATTCTCCACCAAACGAGAAGCGGAGGACGCTGAGGCAACTCGCCACGTCGAAGAGCAGCAGAAGTACGAATTGGCGAAGAACGGATCAGGCGTTGCGGCAGCGCCTCCCAAAACTCTATCGATGCTGTTAGAGGAGTTCTTCCGGCAACATGTCGAAAAGAAATTGACCCCGAAGACGGTCGAGCGATATCATGAGCAGGCGAAATATCTGAATTCGGATCTGCTGGCGATGCTGCTCCCTGAAATCACGCCCCTCCATCTCAATCGGGAATGGAACAGGCTGCTCCAAAATGGCGGCCACACCCGCGGGCACAAGGCGCAGCGCCCTCTTTCCGCAAAGAGCGTCCGCAGCATCGCGGGGGTTGTATCGAGCGCATTCCACCGAGCTGTGAAATGGGGGCTGGTCGCGGTCAATCCGGTGTCGAACAGCGAGCCACCGATCCCGAAGAAGCACCAGGGAATGGCGTTGTTTCCAAAAGAGCAGATGCTAATGATTGAATCTGCGACCGGGCCTGCATGCCTGCCGATGTTTCTGGAGCTCTCGGCTGCCACGGGAGCTCGGCGGGGCGAAGTATTGGCACTTCGCTGGTCGGACATCGATGGCAGCGATGTGCTGATCTCGCGATCACTGACGCAGACGAGGCAGGGGCTGGAGTTCAAGGGCACTAAAACAGACAGACCGCGGCGAGTCGGCCTGCCTGAGTCCGTCCTGGTCTCTCTCGCAGTTCACCAACAGAAGCAAGACGATCTCCGCCGGCAATTCGGGACCGACTATCACGCGGACCCGAATTTGATGTTTGCAAATCCGAACGGCACACCGCTTAGGCCCGATTCGATTTCGGCTTGCGTATCGCTGCTCTGCCGGCGGCTCGGTCTGCCAAAGGGTGCGAGCCTCCACACTCTGCGCCACAGCCATGGGTCGGTCTTGCTGGCGGACGGGGTGGACTTGGCAACCGTATCGGAACGCCTGGGCCACTCCTCGGTTCGTGTGACAGCGGACGTCTATTCACACGCGCTTCGCGGTCGCGATCAAGACGCAGCAAAGCGCTGGGACGAGTTCATGCGCCTGAACGGCGGATTGCGTGATGAAGAACTTAAAACGCGTGCGAATTAGAGTCGTTTAGGGAAGTCCCGGTGTCGGAGCTGGGAGTGCCATCCCAACTTCCGTCAACCGAACGGTTCAAGGTTCGAATCCTACTTGAGGGTGCGCCGGGATAAACCGGCATGTCGTAGGGGAGGAAGGATCCCTACAGGAAAGGAGAAAGCGACTCCATCCTGGCCCTGAGTCTTGCGGGGGAGACTGTGAGGTCTCCGTCGAAGCGTAGACAAGGGTATCGGTGGGCCGGGCTATTGAGCTCCGAAAAGATGTGATCAGAGACGCCGACCCTATCCCCAAAGGGGAAGGCAACACGGCTGACTGCGTAAAAATCGCGAGCGGTCAGCTGGCTCTGCGTAGTCTAAGAACCCGCGCACGCTGAGAAACAACATGCACGAGAACCGGGAGACCTCTGGAACCTCTCGATCCAACCAGGATCGAGACCGGCCCGAAAAGGCAAATAGCCGTACAGCGGACCGGCACGTTTCAGAGGAGTCGGACCGCGCCATAGTACCTGTGAACCTGTCGAACAAAGAGGGACAGACCTCGGCGGAGATAGGGGAGGGAAGGGCGCGGGCCAAGGAGAACATCGCTCCGTCCCACACTCGCCCGACACAGAGCGGGAAACGGGTGTCCCAAGGATTGGGCGGTGTGCGTCAAGCGGCTAGGGAAAGGAGACGGGAACGATTCACGGCTTTGCTCCACCATCTGAGCGTGGATTTGCTCCGGGACAGCTTTTACGCGTTGAAGCGGCAAGCTGCGCCCGGGGTGGATGGCGTGAGATGGAAAGAGTATGAGGCCGGGCTGGAGGGTCGGCTTGCCGATCTGCACAGCCGGATTCACCGTGGTGCGTACCGGGCACAAGCCTCGCGAAGAGTCTATATACCGAAGGCCGACGGGCGGCAACGCCCGTTGGGCATCGCGGCGCTGGAGGACAAAATCGTTCAACAGGCCGTGGTGACCATTCTCAATGAGATTTATGAGGTGGACTTCCAGGGCTTTTCGTACGGGTTCAGGCCGGGGCGCAGCCCGCACCAGGCGCTGGATGCGCTGAGTGTGGGACTCCATCGGAAGCGGGTGAACTGGGTGCTGGATGCGGACATTCGCGGGTTCTTTGACCAAATGAGCCACGAATGGACGATGAAGTTTGTCCAGCACCGCGTGGCCGACCATCGCATTCTTCGCCTGATCCAGAAATGGCTGAAGGCGGGAGTGTCGGAGGACGGCCAATGGTCGGAGACGAAGGTAGGTACTCCGCAGGGGGCGGTGGTCTCACCGCTGCTTGCGAACGTCTACCTGCATTACGTGTTCGACCTGTGGGTCGAAGCCTGGCGCAAGAAAGTGGCTCAGGGCGATGTCATTGTCGTCCGGTATGCCGACGATCTGGTGGTGGGCTTCGAGAGCCGAGCGGAGGCGGAGCGATTCCTGAAGGAATTCCGGGAACGCCTGGCGAAGTTCGGCCTGGAATTGCATGCGGAGAAGACGCGGCTGATCGAGTTCGGGCGGTTCGCCGCCCCAAACCGAGAGAAGCGGGGAGAGGGAAAGCCGGAGACCTTTACGTTTCTGGGCTTCACGCATTACTGTGGGAAGCGCCGGAAGGATGGAGCGTTCATCGTACGGCGCGAGACGGCGAAGAAGCGGCTGGTGGCCAAGCTCCAAGCAATCAAGACGGAGCTGAAACGCCGC
This sequence comes from Bryobacterales bacterium, assembly GCA_963813145.1. Lineage (GTDB taxonomy): Bacteria > Acidobacteriota > Terriglobia > Bryobacterales > Bryobacteraceae > Palsa-187. The sequence continues at coordinate 4,742,265 of CAWEXX010000001.1, read as the reverse complement.
CGACATGAGCCGGTCGCGTCCGTGGGTGCATGGCTTCAGAAGGTCACTTCGGGCTACTACCAATACCACGCTGTTCCCGGTAACCTGGATCGGCTTCAGCTCTTCCGGTGGCGGTTGCGTTGGTTGTGGTATCGCGTGTTATCGCGGCGCAGCCAGCGCAGCCGGCTCTCCATGGACCGGCTTAACCGGATCATAGACCGATGGATTCCAGTACCTCGCGTTCTCCATCCTTATCCTATGCAGCGCTTTGACGCCAGTCATCCGAGGCGGGAGCCGTATGCGTAGAAGCGCCCGTACGGATCTGTGCGGGGGGCGATCAGCAATGATCGTCCCTACCGCGACAGCCAAAGTTATCCGCTACGAGTTCTCCCGCCCTGGTGGTTGACGGCGGGACCGCCAGCACCGCTCAAATTGGTCAGTACTTGCGAAAAACGCCTCTTTCTAAAGGCGCGACTGGTTGGGCTGGCTCGCCCGGGACGTCTCGGTGCCGCCCACTGGGGCCAACTTTCTCAGACTCTCCTGGAAGGGACGCGCGTTTGGTCAATTGCCGCGCTGCACCTGGACGTCTTCGATGGACGCGTAGAACCGCCTGTCGCGCGCGTTCGCGTCACGTATCTAGAGAGCCCGCTTCGCCTGCCGAGGACCATTCTGGCGGAGAAGCCAGACAGCCCCATGCGTCAGCATGCGGATATTACGGCTCGAATTCCCTCCGCAGATCTACCGGGGACCTCTGCCTGTCGGGCGCGATGAATTTGAATTTCCACGTCAGCGGGATGGACTTCGGCGGAAAACACTGGCGGTCGTCGCAGGCTTGTAGTTCGAGCACGCCGATGGCGCCGGCTTGCGATTGAGTATCCAGGCAGGTCTTCCGAAACAGGTCGTACACCGATGGATCGTCCGCCCGTATCGCCGGTTGCACAATCAGTTCCCGGCTCAGCCGCACCGTGCCCTGATAAACGGGTAGTTTTTCCTCCGCGAAAGGGAACTTCCTCCACTTCGCTTCCGGGTAGGCAGTCTCCCCGGCCGCCCAGCATTGTGAAGGCTTCATCTGCCACAACAGCTTTCGATAATCGCTGCCTGCGTCCGGACTATAAACGTGAAAACCTGCGGGCATGACGATCTCGACTCCCACGGTCAGCCGACTGCCGAGGCTGGCAGCAGTGGTCGCGGCCGTCGCCGTCACTTTGACGACGCCGCTGGGGGGCGCGCTCCGATATGCGTCGATGATCGCGCCGCCGGACCGCTCCAGAATCGCGCCGCCGGTAAGCCGCAGTTCGGCGCCCTCTGAAACGAAGCGCCAAATTACTTTATTGTCGGGACCAATCAAGAACACCGCGGGATAAGCGAGGCCGTAAACCGGCACGTTGCCCAGGGAAGACACATAAACCTTCTCCGTTTGTACGTCCACCTGCATGCCTTTCCGGAATTCCCGATTCGCAACGTCGAAAGCCCGAATCACGTTCGATTCATGATCGGAGAGCAAGGGAAATTCGATCCCCTTGCGCGCTGCGAACTCGTTGAGAACCGCCTGGCTGTCATAGCTGACGGCCGCGAGTGCGTATCCGGCTTGCTGCAACGCTCGATAGTCGCTCTGCAACTGGACCAGCTGCGCCTTGCAGTAAATACACCAGTCGGCGGAGCGGAAAAACACCAGGATCAACCCGCGCGGCCCGCGGAGCGACGGAAAATCGCGGGTCCGGCCAGCTTGATCCGGAAGCGATATCGCCGGCGCGGATGCTCCCGCCGGCAAACCGATTTGCGATGCGTCGGTGAGCGGCAGCGTGTCGCCACGCAGCAGGGTCAGCACAAGGACCGCGATCGGCAACATACTCCGCATAAACGTCAATCTTACCTCTACAATGAGATCGTGCCGCTACTGTTTTTCTTGCTTCTCGCCGCGGTGGCGCAGGCGCAGGACACGACACCCCAACTTTTCGCGCGCGCCGCCGAGGCGTTTCGAGCCGGCGATTTCGAGGCTGCCGTTCGCGGCTATCGAGCGGTGCTGGCGGCGGAGCCCGCGAATTTTCCGGCGCGATCGAACCTCGGCGGAGCGCTCGTCCGACTGGGCCGCTATACGGATGCCATCACCGAGTATCGAGCCGCCCTCGATCTCGCGCCCGCGCCCGCTATCGCGCCAGTGCGTCTTAATCTTGGCCTCGCCTATTACAAATCCAGCCAGATCGAAGAAGCGGCGCGTGAATTTGAAGAGGTTCGCCGCATCCAGCCGGGCGAGCTCAACCCCTCCCTGCTGGCCGCCGATTGCTATCTCCGGCTCGGCGAATTTACCAAGGTGGAGGAGTTGCTGCTCCCGGTTTTGCCTACCCATCAGGACGACCGCGCTCTCGAATACCTTTTGGCGATGGCTTACGTGCGAGGCGGCAACGTGGAAAAAGGACAGGCCATGATTGACCATCTCCTTCGCCAGGGCGGATCCGCAGAAGCGCATTTTCTGATCGGCTCCGTCGCCTTTATGGCGAAGGATTTTCCAGCAGCTGTCAAGGAATTGGGACAAGCAGTCGCAGCCGACCCCGCGCTGCCATCGCTGCTCTCCTACTACGGCCGGGCTCTGCTCTTCACGGGCGACCCCGAGGGCGCATCGAAGGCCTTTCGCGACCAGTTGGCGTCCGATCCCAACGACTACGAAGCAAATCTTCAGCTGGCCGAAATTCTGCGCTCCGCCCGCTCCTATAATGATGCCCGCCCCCGGTACGAGAAGGCGCTCGCGTTGCAGCCCGCTTCGATCGAGGCGCGCTTCGGGCTCGCGATGCTCGATCTGGCCGCCAAACAACCGGACGCTGCCCGCAGGCGTCTTGAAGAAATTATCGCGCGCGTTCCACAGTACGCGGATGCGCATCGGAGTCTCGCCGACGCGTTCGATCAGCTCGGCCGCAAGTCTGACGCCGAACGGGAGCGAGCCCTCGCCGCAAATCTCCAAGCTCCCTCGCCGGTCGATGGGATTGCGCCGGGCGCCGAAGCACCCGATTTTTCCCTGGCCTCACCCACTGGAGCCCCCGCACCGCGCCTTTCCAGCCTCCGAGGAAAGCCGGTAGTGCTGATCTTCGGCAGCTACACCTGTCCGAAGTTCCGCTCTCAGGTGGACGCGCTCAACCGCCTTTCCGAGCTGTATCGCGACCGCGCCACATTCCTGCTGGTCTATATTCGCGAAGCGCACGGCGATGCCACTTGGCAAAGCACCGTGAATCAGCGCGAGGGCGTCGCTCAACCGGATGCCTCTTCTATCGTCCAGAAACGGGAGTATGCCGCGGGCTGCCTGCGAAAATTGAAAATACCCTACGCTGCGGTGGTCGATGGAATGGATGGAGCCGTGGAAAAGAGTTACGCCGCGTGGCCCAGCCGCGTCTATCTGATCGATGGCGACGGCCGCGTGCAATTCAATAGCCTGCTCGATCAGGAGCGCTTCGATGCTGCGGGGCTCGAAGCGGCGCTAAACCGCTCCCTCCGGTAACACGAGCTCGTTGCAAATCCCCTCCATGACTGTCGGGGTTCGGTAGGAGGATAGACACCGAACCCCGACAGTAATGGAGGGGTCACCGCTCGGTAAATAGCGGATAGTGGCATCGGCGGTAGGGAGAGCCTTCGCCCTCAACGCGGACACCAACCCCGTCACCTATGGAGGATATGTTATCGCCCCTCTTCGATAACCTCGATCGCGTTCACGCACGCGTAGTTCGAGATGGGCACCATGGAGATCACCAGCTTGCCTTGCGCATTCGGATGCAGATGCGGGAACGTCCGGTCGATGGCCTTCTCCGGCCCGCCGGCTTCTTTGTAAATGTCGAAATTATGAGCTAGCAGTTGGGAATTGGCCGTGATGTCGAAGAGCCGGTTTCCCACGCCGCCGCCCACCGGCTTGCCTGGACCGAACCAGGCTTCATTGAACTTCAAAGTGACCGAATAAGACCCGGCCGCCACAGGGATGATGTAACTCAGATTCCCGTACCGTTCGCCTCGATACAACTCCGGATCGTCCGTCCCGCTGGTCGGTTGGGATCGCAGAATCGGCTGTCCGCCCCGGTAATAATGATCCGGAGTCCACAGGTTGCCCTTCTTATCCATATAAGCCTGACCCCGCATGGCGATCCGGATCGGCCGCAGCCGGCCCGGGATTCCCGGCACGATCTCGATCGCGTTGACGAAGGCGTCCCTCACACGGTGTGTGAAATGCAAGTGGAGCTTGCCGTCGGAGGCCGGTGAAATATCCTTAAATACCCGCTCGTCCGCAACGCTCGCGCCATGCGCGTCGGAAATCACGTCGAAATAATCGAACAGCAGTTTCTCGTTGGCATCCACCCGGAACAGCCGCATGGCTTCGTTGCCGCCGCCCGGATTGTGCTCCCCATAGACGGTCTCGGCGAAGTGCATGTGCAATTCGTAGACACCCGGTTTTAAAGGAATGTCGTACTGAAAATCCCCTTCGCGAAAGCTCTGATACATTTGCGAATCACGCGTGCCGTCCACTAGGTGCCCGGGCGACGATCCCACCCAGCCTCCCGTGAAATATCGATCGGTTTGCCAGACTCGTCCGAGTTGATCGGTAAACGGCGCTTGCGCCGCGCCTGCCAGGATGCGAATTTCATCGCCCTCCGGCAATGCGCCGGCCGCGACCGGAACTACCGCCGGACGCAGCGGCGACCGCATGGCGACGTAGCCGATCACCCCCGCCGCGATCAGGCCCCCCAGCACCACGAAAGCCATGCGTAAGGGAGGCTCGCGACGCACAACCACGGCATTTTCCGGCCCCGTCAGAACCCCGTGACCGACCGCGAGAATCTTCGTTTCGGGCGATATACCTGGATGCGCAACTTGGAACTGCGGCACGTACTGACCCGACGGCAGCACGATTCGAATCCGGTGATTCGCCCCGTCCCGTTCGTAATACTCGCTCAGCCGCTTTCGCAGCCGGTGAGCCTCCACTCGGACGATCGAGTCTTTCTTCTGGTCGAAATCGGCCGGCCGGCCGAGCGCCTCTACCGCGATATTGTACTCTTTGACCTGCTCGGATCGCCCTTCGAAGTACTTCGTACAAACGTAGTTGAGCATCTGCGCAAGACCAGGCGCTCTGCTGAAGAGACCCGAGGCAAATACCGCGTCGAGCTCCGCTTTTTCTTCACGCATCCCTATCGTGGATGGCATATTATAGAAAATCCAGGAGAAAGTTCCCCAAGTAACGCTGGATCCACCCTTGACCGCCCACCAGCGGTCTTATTTCCCAAAGTCTAGAAAAACCTCGTAGTTTTTGACTTCGCGTTTGAGTATACAGCATTGCCCGAGCACATACAAGATCGTTTGCGCAAACGTTAACGGTCCGTTAACGCTATTGAAAACATGAGGGCTTATACCGTTAACGAGCATAAACGCCCCGGGTTAACCGCATTAGCCTTTTTTCCGGCCTAATCTCTTTGTACTATCTTCCAAGTTCTTTGTTTGGGAAAAGGAGCACGACCTCCATGTTGAAGCGCAATCGATCTTTGGTACTATTGCTCGGATTGCTTGCGGCGGTATTCGCCCAAGGCCAGTCGATCTTCGCGACCCTCACGGGCACCGTGGCGGACTCCTCTGGAGCGGTTGTTCCAGGCGCGAGCATTACTCTCACCAACGTTGGATCACGTGACGTTCGCAAATCGGTTGCGAATCAGGACGGCTACTACACCTTCACCTCCGTCCCGACCGGCACTTACGACTTGCTGATCGAGGCGAAAGGCTTCCAGACCTTTAAAGAGACCAGCATCTCGTTCACGGGGTCAGAGAAACGCAATGTCAATGCTGTCCTTCAAATCGGCACCGCATCGGCCGAGATTCAGGTGGTCGGTGCCGCGGACATCGTCGCTCCTGTCGATTCGGGCGAAAAAGCTTCGGTTCTTACTGAGAAGCAGCTTCAGGACTTCTCCGCCGTCGGTCGCAATGCTGCCGAGTTTATCAAAGTCATGCCGGGATTCGCGATCGCTGGAACGGGCACGGAAAATCGGGCCGGCTTTACGGGCGAAGTCATGGGAATCAACGGGAATGGCGACGGCGGAAGCCAGAGCGCCCTTAACGGAGCCTTTTCGGCCAGCGGTCTGCCGGTCAATACGCTCGACATTACGTCCGACGGTGCGCACGTCTCTGATCCCGGCTGCAACTGCGCGACTCCCGTCAATCCGAATACCGACATGATCCAGGAGTTCAAGGTTCTGACCTCGAACTTCAGCGCGGAAAACTCCAAAGGCCCCGCCGTTATCAGCTCGGTTTCAAAGTCCGGATCGCGCAACTTCCACGGCGAGGGTTATTTCTATGCTCGCGACTACGTGATGAACGCCAACGACTGGGTGAATAACGAGTTGCACATCGCGAAACCGCAGAGCAAGTATTTCTTCCCGGGCGGCAACATCGGCGGTCCGGTGCTGATTCCTGGAACGAATTTCAATAAGAAGCGCGACAAGTTGTTCTTTTTCAGCGGATTCGAGTATTATTATCAGACTCTGGACACCGGCGTCATTTCCGCCACCGTACCCACGCCCGGCATGCTGACGGGTAACTTCAGCCCCGCCGAATTGGCCAAGCTCGGCAACGTGGATAGCACCGGCGGCGCCCCCGGGCAGGTCAACACTTCGCTCTATCCGGGCGGTATCATTCCGCTGACTTCCATTGACAAGAGCGGCCTCGCCCTCCTGAATCTATATCCGAAAGCGAACGCCAATCCGAATGCCACTGGCGGCTTCAACTATGTCGACGACATTGCCTTTAATCAGAACAGCTGGCAGTGGTTGACCCGCGCCGATTACAGCATCAGCGACAATACCAAGTTGTTTGTCCGCTATAACCTGCAAAAGGAAACGCAGCAGTTTCCAGTCGGACTCTGGTGGCGCAATCCCGGGCAGGTTCCGTATCCGACCCCGGTGCTGGGCAAGAATCAGTCTCAGTCGGTGTCGGCGAGCCTGACGCACGTATTCAGCCCCTCATTGACCAACGAGTTCGTGTTCTCCTACACCTACATCGATTTCCCGAACGTGTTTCAGGATCCCACTAAGGTGGAGCGGACCACCGTCGGTTATACCTACAAGGGCATCTATAAGAACGGCGTAAATCAGATTCCCGCGCTGAATAGCTGGGGCGGTGAGCTGGCCACCATGTTCAATCCAGGCGGCTTCGAGCTCAACAGCAGCAAGGGTTTGTTCGCAGACAAATATCTGCCCTCCTTCAGCGACAATATTTCGAAGGTCTGGGGCACTCACACCATGAAATTTGGTGTCTTCTATGAGTTTGTGATCAACGATCAGCCCAGCAACGGTTATAGCAACGGCCAGATCATAGAGGCACCGTGGGGAGGCAACAGCACCGGCAACGCCTACGCCGACCTTTTGACGGGCATCGTCGCGCAGTACTCGGAGCAGAACAAGAACCACCTCAACAATGAGGCGTACCATACCGTCGAGTTTTTCGCCCAGGATAGCTGGAAGATCAGCAAGCGCTTCACTCTCGAATTAGGCTTGCGCGCTTCGCACCTCGGCCCGTGGTACGACCGGCAGGGTTATGGCTTCGCCGCTTGGTTCCCGTCCACTTATAGCGCCACGGCCCCCGCAACCGCTTATCCAGGTTTCGAATGGAACAAACAGAATTCGAATGTACCCCTTTCCGGATTCTCTTCGAACGCAATGGTCTGGGCGCCGCGCTTTGGGATGGCCTACGATCTGTTCGGAACCGGCAACACGGTGCTCCGCGGCGGCTGGGGTCTGTACTACTATCACAACGCTCAGTTCACAACCGGTTTAGATGCCCCTGAGGGGGTCCAGGCAGTGAACAGTATTGGTCCGTACACGCTGGCGCAAATCGATGCGCTCAATCCCGGCAACGTCGCGATTTCCACCGCCGGTGTCAATCCCAACGATACGAAGACTCCGAAAACTCAGAGCTACAGCTTTACTATTTCGCAGCGGATTCCAAGAACGGCTTCACTGCTGGAGATCGCTTACGTGGGCAACCAGAGCAGCAACCAGTTGAATACCGGCTTAATCGGTACCAACGTGAATGCCATTCCGGCCGGCACGTTCCTCAATTACCCGACGGACCCGAACCAGATCAGCACGGGAGACATTGCGTTTAACAAGTACCGTCCTTTCCCCACCTACACGGACCTGGGCATTGTGAATCACAATCTGTATTCCAATTACAATGCGTTCCAGGTTACCTGGGTCCGGCAGAAGGGCCGGTACGACTTCCAGGTGAACTATACCTACGGCAAGGCGCTCGGCGTCGTGGGCGCGGATCAGCTGAACTTGAAGAACGATTACGGTCCAATGGCGTTTGACCGCCGGCACGTGTTCAATGCCGCCTACTCAATTGAACTCCCCAATGCGGTTCAGGGGAACGGCCATACATTCGCCAAGATTGCCGCCAACGGCTGGCAGTTCTCCGGCATCACGCAATTCCAGGCGGGAGTGAACCTGGCCGCCAACGGACCGAATGCCGGCACCTCGCAGGTTTTTAACCTCCAAACCAACGGAGCCCAGTTGGCAAACGGTTACAACATCTCGAACCTGACGATCACCGGTAGTCCCAACGTCCCCTTCCAGCCTCTGGTGACGTGCAATCCCACCAGCAACCTCAAGCCGAATCAGTATGTAAACCCGTCGTGCTACGCTCTGCCGACCGTGCCCGGGCAGAACGGTCCGACGGTCGGTCCGGAGGTCTTCGGTCCGGCTTTCTTCAATAGCGATCTATCATTGTTTAAGAACTTCAAGATTTCCGAATCGAAGAAAGTGCAGTTCAGGTTCTCGGCGTACAACTTCCTGAACCATCCGTTAGATAGTTTCCGCAACGGCTCGAGTAACCTGACCTTGAACTATAACGCTCTGTACCAGCAGACCAATGCGTTATTCGGAACCACCACGGAGAAGCAAGGACATCGCATCATTCAGTTGGCGCTGAAGTTCTACTTCTAAGCGCAGTTTGAGAATGCAGCAAACAGGAGCAGCCGAACTACGGTCTGCTCCTTTTTGCGCTTATAATGCGGGGGTAGGACCCCGCCCGATGGTTCACTTCGCTGCTCTTATCGCACTCCTCGTCCTCGACCAGTCCGCTGACTCAGCTCCGCCCGAATTATTGCTGAAACAGGCCATCGCCCTGCACCAAAAGGGCGACCTCGAAGGCGCGATCAAGGAATATCGCGGGTACCTGAAAATCCGCCCGGCCGCTCTTGATGCCCGGTCTAATCTAGGAGCCGCCTTGGCCCGCCTCGGCCGCTATGAGGAAGCGATCGCTGAATACCGCCAGGCGCTCGCGGTCAATTCGCAGAATCCCGGCGTCATCATGAATCTCGGCCTGGCGTATTATAAAACCGGCCTCTATACCGAAGCCGCCGAACAGCTCGCAGCCGCGCATGCGCTCCAACCCGCCAATAATCAGGTAACTATGCTCCTGGCCGACGCGCATCTTCGCCTCGGCAACACGGCGAAGGTGATCGATCTGCTTCGTCCCCTCGAAAAAGCCAATCCACAGGACTTGGGTATCGCCTACATGCTCGGCACCGCGCTCATTCGCGAGAATCAGCCGGCGCAAGGCCGCATCCTGGTCGAACGCATCTTGAAAAATGGCGATTCCGCGGAGGCCCGCATGCTGCTGGGAGCCACCAAGCTCCAGGCAGGCGATTTCGCTGGAGCCCGCGACGACCTGCAAAAGGCAACTGAGTTAAATCCCCAGCTTCCCGACGTTTATTCCGCATACGGCTCCGCGCTCCTGGCCACAGGCGACACCGTAGCCGCGTCCACCGCGTTCCGCAAGGAGCTCGAAACCAATCCCAACGACTTCACCTCGCACCTCGACCTTGGGGTTCTCGAAAAACAGGACCAACGCTACGACGAAGCCATGAAGCGTTTTCGACGCGCCATGGAGCTCCGCCCCGGCGACATCGGCGTCCGGTACCAGATCGCGACCATTTACGTTCTGACCAACGAAATCGCCTCCGCCCAGCGCGAGCTGGAAGCCATCGTCAAGGATTCTCCGCAATTCACCGAAGCCCACGTCTCGCTAGCCACCGTCTACTATCGCCTCAAGCGTAAAGAGGACGGCGACCGCGAGCGCGCCATCGTCCAGAACCTCAGTGCCGACGCCCAGGCAAAAGAACCAGGCGTGAAACAACCATGACCGCGCTCCTCGTGATCGCTGTTTTAGCGTGGCAGCAGCCCGCTGCCAGACAGGCGCCTGTCAGCCCCGCCGCCCGTTTCGAAAAGATCAAGAAGGACGCCGCCGCCGCGCGCGACGCCAATAAATCCGCCGACGCCATTCGCCTCTATCAGGAAGCCGTGAAACTCAAACCCGACTGGGGAGAAGGCTGGTGGTCGCTGGGCACCCTCTTTTACGACGACGACCGCTATCCCGAGGGCCGCGATGCCCTGCGCCGATTCACGCACCTGGAATCGAAAGTCGGCGCCGCCTTCGGACTGCTCGGCCTGTGCGAATATCAAACCCGCGATTATGAGCGCGCGCTGGTCGACCTCCGCAAAGCCGATGAGCTGGGCCTACCCGCTGAAGGCCGCCTGGCCGAAGTCTCGCGCTACCACCTAGCCATCCTGTTAACCCGCTTCGAGCAATTCGAAGAAGCCTTGTCGATCCTGATGCGCTTCGCCGTCGAAGGCAAAGAAGACCCCCTCAAGATCGAAGCCGCCGGTTTGGCCGCCCTCCGCAAACCGCTTCTTCCCATCGAAATGCCTCCGCAGGACCGCCAACTCGTGGTCGACGCCGGGCACGCCGCTTTCGATGCCGGAGCCCGCCACGCTGCCAAAGCCGATCAGGAAATGCGAGACCTTGCAGCCCACTATCCCGCGACTCCGAACGTGCATTACATTTACGGGTCCTACCTGCTGCTCAACGATCCCGCCGCCGCGCTGAAGGAATTCGAGCGCGAACTGGAGTTGAACCCCGTCCACGTCCCCACTCTGGTCAGCCTCGCCCTCGAATACCTCAAGCAAGGCCAGGCAGATAAGGGAGTCCTGTACGCCAAGCGCGCTGCCGACGCTGCTCCCAATTCGTTCGCCGTCCACACCACCTACGGACGCCTCTTGGTCGAGAGCGGCAAGCTTGACGACGGCATCAAAGAACTGGAGCTCGCCCGCAAGCAAGCCCCCGGAAGTCCGCAGACACGCATCGCACTGGCGACCGCCTACGCCAAAGCTGGCCGCAAAGAGGATGCCGCCCGCGAACGCCAGGAATTCCTGAAACTCAAGGAGCAATCGAAGTCCACCGACCTGCCCCAAGCGGGAGTTCCATGATCCCCCGGCTGCTCATGGAAAGTGTTCTTTTGCTGCTCGCCGACGTTCCCTACGCCGGCTCCGACGCCTGCGCCGGTTGCCATCGCGCCCAATTCGCCACCCAACCTAGAACCCCCATGGGCCGAGCCCTCGAACGCGCCGCCGATTGCGAAATTCTCCGCGCCCACCCGCGCCTCGCGTTTAAGGAAGGGACCTACTCGACCACCATCACCCGCGAAGGCGATAAATCCTTCTACTCCGTCACCGACGGCGCGGCCACTATTCGCGTCCCGCTCGAATGGGCCTTCGGCCTCGGCGTCGCCGGCCAGACCTACGTCCTCCAATATCGCGGCGAATGGTATGAAAGCCGCCTCAGCTTCTATAACGAAACCGGAGCCCTCGACCTGACCATGGGCGCCGCCGGCTATCGCCCTCATTCACTCGAAGAAGCTTTCGGCCGCAAAATGAGCGCGCGCGATCAGCACGACTGCTTCGCCTGCCACGCGACGGGTGCTATGCCTTCTTTTGCGCTCGACCTCCCGAAATTAACCCCCGGAATCCAGTGTGAGAACTGTCATGGACCCGCTTCCGCCCACATTGCGACCCGCGCCCCCATGCCGAAGCTTGCGAAACTCTCTGCCGAGGAAATGTCCGATGCCTGCGGCCGCTGCCATCGCACCTGGTCCCAGATCGCCCTCGACGGCCCTCGCGATATCCGCAACGTGCGCTTCCAGCCCTATCGGCTCACCAACAGTAAATGTTACGATTCGGCCGACACCCGCATCAGCTGCGCCGCCTGCCACGACCCGCATCGCGAAGTGGAAACCAAACCTGTCGCCTACGATGCCAAATGCCTTGCCTGTCATAGTACCGCCAAACTCTGCAAGGTCGCGACGAATAATTGCTCCTCATGCCATATGCCGAAGCTCGAGCTTCCCGGAGCGCACCACAAATTCACCGACCACAACATCCGTATCGTGAGGGACCATGAACCGTATCCCAGCTAAGCGTTTTTTGATAACAGCCGTTCTCGTCGCGACGCTCCTCGCGCCTGGGCAAACCGCGCCCCCGCAACAGACGCCCGTGATTCAGGCCACTTCGAATGAAGTGCTGCTCGACGTGGTTGTCCGCGACAAAAAAGGAAAGAGCCTCCGCGACCTCGAAGCCGCCAACTTCCACATCACCGATAACGGAGAGCCTGTCAAGGTAACGCACTTTCGCCTTGTCGATCGTGCCTCGGAACAAGCCGAAGCCGCCAAAGCTGCCGCAACTCCCGGGAGCGCGCCTACCAAGCTCGATCCCCTCAAGCAGATCCGCCTGGTCACCATGGTCTTCGATCAGCTCTCGAATATCGACGCCCGCAATCTCTCCCGACAAGCCGCGCTCGAACTCGTCAAGGGCGACCCGGAGCCGAACGTCTACTACTCCGTGTTCGTCGTCGATAAGGCCACCGACGCCATCCAGCCTTTCACCAATAATCGCGAGCTGCTCCGCAAAGCCATCAATCACGCCACCGCCGGAGCCTTCACCGAGTATGCCGCCGACTCTGCACGCGTCCATGAAGAGTTGCAGCGCATGATCGGTCAACCCGGCGGTGTCGATGGACAAGGCACTGTCGGTCAGATCGCCAACATGACTGCCAACACGCCCGTCGGCGCGCAAGGTCAAGGAGCAGCGGCCGCCGCCTCGGCCGCTGTTCAGCAGCACATGGCCGAACTCATGCTCAACATGATGATGATGGATCAGAGTGTCGTCAATGATGGCAGCCGTCTCTCCATCTTCGGCCTGCTCAACATCGTCCGTGAGCAATACCGCCTTCCCGGCCGCAAGACCGTCATGTATTTCTGTCAGGGCCTCTACGTCCCTACCTTTCTGGAAGAGCCTTTTCGTAGCGTCATTAGCGCCGCCAATCGCGCCAACGTCAGCGTCTATACGGTAGATGCGCGCGGCCTGATGGCCGGCCGCCAGAATCGCGCTGCCGCCGACGCCCTGCAAAGCGCAGCCGATTCCAGCCGCTCCCAGGCGCAATCGAAAGGCGGCGACGCCGTCAAGCGGGATCAGGTCACGGCTCTCGATAGAAGCGAAGACAGCATGCGTATGAACGCCGAAAATTCCCTCACGGAACTTTCAGAAGGCACTGGCGGCTTCCTCATCTCCAACACCAACGACCTCAAGAAGCCTCTCAAACAGGTGGACGAAGATATTTCTCTCTACTACGAGCTCAGCTACACTCCGCCCGCCATGCAGTACGATGGCAAGTTCCGCAAAATCGCCGTGAAGCTCGATCGTAGCGATGTGAAAATTCAGTCGCGCCTCGGGTACTTCGCGCTTCCTCCCAACGCCGGCCCCAGCGTCTCGCCGTTTGAGCTGCCCCTGCTCACAGCTCTGCAATCGGACCCCTTGCCCAACGCACTCGCCTTCGAAGCTGAGGCCATGCATTTCCGCCCCGGAGTCCACGCGCGCTGCGCCGTGCTGGTCCAGGTTCCTATGAAGCAGCTCGCGACTACCACGGAGGCGGCCGGCGTTCGAGCCCACCTCGGCATGGTCGCTCTACTCAAGGACGCAGCCGGAAGTGTCGTTCAGAAGTTCAGTCAGGATCTGCCTCTCAGCGTGACTAACGATAAGAAAGCGGGCCTCGCTTCCGGCAACTTTACTTTCAATCGCGCCTTCGATCTCGCCCCCGGCAAATACACTCTGGAAACCGCGGTGGCCGATTACGAAGCCAATAAAGCCGGTGCCCAGCGTATCTCCTTCACCGTTCCCTCGCCCGAAAAAGGAGTCGCCATCAGCGACGTCACCCTGGTCCGCAGCTTCGCCAAACAGGCCACGATGTTGGACCCTCAGGATCCCTTCGAATATCAGGGCGGCAAGATCACGCCCAGCCTCGACTCGCATCTCCGCGCCGAAAAGGGAGCCACCATGTCCATATATATGGTGATCTACCCCGACCCCGAAATCGCCGACAAACCCAAGTTGACGCTCGAATATCTGCAAGCCGGCAAAGTCTTAGGCGGAGGCCAGCTCCCCTTGGGCCCCCCCGAAAAAGACGGCCGCATCCCCTATGTAGCGTCCTCGCCAATAGAAAATTTCCCCGCAGGCGACTACGAAGCAAGAGTTACCGTCCAACAAGGATCCACCTCAAAATTCAGCCAAATAAAATTCACCATTATTCATTGATGCCAACGATTCCAACCAGTGGGGCAGGTTCCCGACCGGCCCTTCTCATCACATGCCTCTAACCCGCCGCCAACTCCTGACCCTCCTCTCCGGAGCCGCCGCGTCCAACCTCCTCCCCGCCGCTGCCCCTCTTCTCTTCGAAGAAATCCCCGCCTCCGCCAGCGGTATATCCTGGACCCACGAAAATGCCCTCTCCCCCTCAAGATTCCTCCCCGAAACCATGGGCCCCGGCTGCGCGTTCCTCGATTACGATAACGACGGCTGGATGGATATTTTCCTGGTAAATAGCGGCCCCTCCGATTTCTACGCACCCGCCAAGCCCCTACGCAACGCGCTCTACAAAAACAATCGCGACGGCACGTTCACAGACGTTACCGAAAAAGCCGGAGTAGGTTTCGGCAGCTTCGGCATGGGCTGCGCCGTCGCCGACTACGATAACGACGGCTTCCAGGACATCTTCGTCACCGCCTACGGCCGGCCGATACTCTACAAAAACAACGGCGACGGAACCTTCACCGATGTCAGTGAAAAAGCCGGCCTCGGCGCCAAAGTCTTCGACAATCACTGGACCACCAGCGCCGTCTGGTTCGATTTCGATAACGACGGACGGCTCGACCTCTTCGTATGCAGCTTCGTCGCCTACGGCAAGGAGGGTCTCCTCTCCTGCGGCGACAATAAACTCGGCGTCCACTTCTACTGCATCCCCAGAGTCTTTAAAGGCACCGCCAGCCTGCTGTTCCACAACAACGGTGACGGAACATTTACAGAAGTCGGCCACGGCACTGACATTGGCAAGTCGCTAGGCAAATCCCTAGGCGTGGTCGCCACCGATATCAACAATGACGGCCGCATGGACCTGTTTGTCGCCAACGACACCGTGCAAAACTTCCTGTTCGTCAACCGCGGCCCCGATAAAACCGGCAAGACACAATGGGAAGAAATGGCGCTGGCCGCCGAGGTAGGCTTCAGTGAAAACGGTCAGGCCCGTAGCGGCATGGGCGTCGATGCCGCCGATGTCGATGGAGACGGCTGGCAGGATCTGTTTGTCGCCAACGTCGACCAGGAAATGTTTTCGCTTTATAAAAACAACCACAACGAAACGTTCACCGACGTAGCCCATCAGAATCAGGTAGCACAAGCCACGCGCCTGTTGAGCGGCTGGGGCCTGAAATTCTTCGACTACGATAACGACGGCAACATCGACCTCTTCCTAGCCAACGGCCACCCCGACGACATGATTGAGAATTATTCGCTCCAAGTAAAATACAAAGAGCCCCTGGTGCTCTTCCACAACGAGTCAGGCAAATTGATCAACGTCACCGCCGCCGGCGGCCCGGCATTCACTCGGAATTACCCGGCGCGCGGATTGGCCGTAGGCGACTTCGACAACGACGGCCGTCTGGATGTCCTGATCGGCAACAACGGCGGCCCACCGCTCCTGCTCAAAAACCGTACCGGCCTAAACAATCATTGGCTAGGCGTCCGCCTGATCGGAACTAAGTCCAACCGCGACGCCATCGGAGCCCATCTAACGTGGTCCGTCGCTGGAGTAAAACGCACCCGTCTGAAAAACAACGGCGGCAGCTATCTTTCGAGCCACGACCTAAGAGAAGTAATCGGTATCGGCACCGAGTCCAAATTAGATTATTTGGAAATCCGCTGGCCCGCCCCCAGCACCAAAGTAGAGCGCCTGAGCGACCTCCCCATAGACCGCTACATCACGATAGAAGAAGGCAAAGGAATCATAAAATGACCGCACAAAGTGGGGCAGGTTCCCGACCTGCCCGTGCAAGTAATGCTTTATGGTGGGGCAGGTCCCCGACCTGCCGCCGGCTCTTGGCCCTTCTACATTATTGAAAATCGCAACGGTGCTACGATTAGGTGCCGCCGAAGGCTGCACCGAGGTCAACATGTCAGCACCGTTCGTCCCACCGCCGTCTTTGCCTGCGAAAAAGAGCAATCTAGGCATCGTTCTGGTTATTGTTGGAGTTATCATTTGCCTCGCCGGAGGCGGATACTGGTTTCTTGCAAGAAGCAAGGATGCCGGTCTGGCAAGCGTCACTCCAAAAGCCGCCGCTACCGGGGCGGGGGATGAAGCTCCCAAGGTAGAAGTACCACTAGTAAAAAGTATCGCCGAGGGCCGTCTCGACGACGCGAAACTGCTGCTCGAAAAGGGAGCCGATGTGAACGCTGCCAACTCGGACGGAACAACAGCGCTGATGCAGGCGGCGGAAGGCACGGCTTATCTTCCGAATAACGGGCCTACCGTATCAATGCTGCTGGCGAAAGGCGCGAATGTCGATGCGCAGGACAAGCGCGGACGCACAGCGCTCTATCGCGCAGCGGCCGAAGGGCAAGACGAGGTTTTACGCATCCTCGTAGGCCAAAAAGCAAATTTAAACAAGAAAGCCGACGACGGTTCGACCGCGCTTTTCGAAACCGTGAATTTCGGGAAGATGCCAGCGCTAAAGCTGTTGCTCGAGAGCGGAGCTGAAGTCGATGTTGCCGACAAGGAGGGCATTACTCCTCTAATGGTTGCCGCCGGCGGAACTGCCTACATGCCGAACAACACACCCCTGGTTATCGCTCTGCTCGAAAAAAATGTAAAGATCGACGCGCAGGATTCCAACGGACGGACTCCTCTGTACCGGGCGGCCACGGAAGGCAAGACCGACGCGGCGGCGCTTCTGCTCGATAGGAAAGCAAACCCAAATCAAAAAGCGAACAATGGCTCCACTCCGATGCTTGAGGCTGTGACCAAGGGATATGTGGCAATGGCCCAGTTGCTTATCGGAAAAGGCGGCGATGTCGACTTGGCCGACACGGAAGGCACTACGCCCCTGATGGTGGCTTCGGAGGGCAACGCATACATCCCCAACAACGCGCCCGTTGTGGCGGCGCTCCTTGCGGCGCATGCGAAGGTGGATGCGCAGGATTCTCGCGGCCGCACGGCGCTCTATCGTGCATCGGCGGAGGGAAAGGTCGACGCGATGCGCATGCTTCTCGAGAAGAAAGCCAATCCCAATCAGAAGAGTACGGATGGGTCTACACCCTTACTGGTGGCAGTCGCCGGGAAGCTGGACGCGGTGACGCTCCTGTTGGACAACGGAGCCGATGCTAATCAGGGGGATGCCAATGGCGTGACGCCCCTCACCCGCGCAGGCGAGGGCGATGCTAGCACCAAGGATCAGATCATCGCCAGCTTGCGCGCGCACAAAGCGCACTGAAGCATTGAGCCGACCCGTGTTTACAGCATCGAGGATGCCCGTCTACACGGGAGACCTTCACGCCACTTGTTGCGCAGGAGATACTGTAACAGCGAGCAGACCATTATGGCCGACTGTCAAACCTGCTGCGCAGATGTCGCGTTCCGAAGAGCCGCTCTATGAGAGCGCTGCTCACCAGGAAACCCATTTCTTGCTGAAGCCGTTCGCCTAGCAGGTCAGTCGGATCGGGGACCGCTCCAACCGGCGGCGGCACTCCTTCCAAACCAGCCAGAAACGCTGCATCGTCGCCGGGCGCCGGACTCCATCCCTCCGGAGGCCGCAAACCATTCGATAGGTTTCGTACGCTGTGGCGAGCGCCGCATCCGGACATGCTCGCGAGGCTCCCGGTGGAAGTCCTTCAACTGCGGTTCATCCGAACGATCGGGGTGCCTTTCGATTCCTACTTAACGTTTATACGAACCTTATTCGCTGCATGCCCGTCCACCGTCAAGACAAGATCCTGCTCTCCATGCAACGACGAATTCTGTGGCAAGGCCACATTCACTTGGTCGAGGCCCGGGAACTGACCCTGCGCTCCCGCGAACAGGACTTGCGCGTTGACACCGCCGATGGTCGAGGTTACGGTGGCGAGCGAGCTTCTGCCGCGAATACCGGTTCCGAACAGCTCCAGGAACACTTGCGCGTCCGGAGCTAAGTCAATCGGCTCCGACGTGCAGCCGTTCGCGTTGCAGGTAAACACAGGGACCTCCGTGTCCGTCTGGGTCGCGATCGAGCGCCGGATCGCAAGTGCCGCGGCCACGCCAACGCCGTTGCCGTTGGCCGTAAACAGGCCAGGAGCAACGGCCGCCACTTGGACCGTGGTGGTCGGCGGAGTGGAATCTCCGTTCATGATTGTTACGGTTGCCATGCCAATCGCAACAGTGTCTGGAATCACGAAATTGATCTGGTTCGGCGACACATAGAATAGAGGGGCCATCGCCGACGCCTTCGCCGCGTCCATGACCTGCAAACTTACGCCGCTCAGTGAAGTGGGAAGTGGCAGTGTAAGCGCCGCTTGCGTGCTCGCTCCGATTTGCTTGCCGAACGCGGAGGCAATCGAATTGGGAGCCACTACTGTCGCGCCACTGCCCGCGTTCATCACTTCCAGAGCTTTCGGCGGCTGGGCCCCAATCGTTCCCGACAGTACGATTATCAGAGCCGCGGCGGCGCTTTTGCCCGTATTGAGATTAGCGAATTTGAACATACCCAATCCTCCTGCTCGCCATGGGGATGCTCAAGGTCGGGAGAACGTTTCTCCATTCAACTTGACTTCCCGGGTAATAGTACCAGCTTCTGTAGCAATACTATGTCGACCTATGAGGCAGTGCAATTAGAGGACGCCCTTAGTAGTCGCTAAAAAAGTCCGTACTCCAGACTTGGAGCAGTCGGTTCGACAGGCGAAAGCGCCTGTCCCACCTCTCTGTCGAGCCACCCACTCGGCCGCCTTGCGCATGCGGCGATCAGAGCGAGCGGCTATGGTTCCAGGCTGGCGAGCTGTTTCTGTATGCGGGCGCCGATCCTGCGAACGATGTCGATCCCAGCGGGTCCGTCGTAATCGCACATAGCGCGATGTCGCTGATCGATATTCCGGCCGTCGAATCGATGGTTGATATCCCGCTTATTGCGAGTCTCGTACAAGCGATGGTGCGGAAAAGCCTTGATGCATTTGTGGCGGCAGATGTGGTTTTAGCACGCACTGTGCTCATCTCAGACGATGCCGTTGACAACTTGCGAACGGATTGTTTCCACCAACTGGCTTCCTTCCTGAAGAACGAGCCTCGAAATATCGCTCCAGCCCTCAGTCTGCTGACCGTCACGCGCTCGCTGGAGCGCCTTGCCGATCATTCAACGAATATTGCCGAGGATGTGTTGTTCTTCGTAAGCGGCATCGATGTGCGGCACAATTCCTCCGCTCAAGGAGTTAGTCTCACGGGCGACTATTGGACGAACAACTGAATTACGGCCATCGCCAACCAGCCAACGAATGCAGCGGCCGGGATAGTGAGAACCCACGCCCAAAGAATATTTGTAGCTAGTCCCCAGCGAACCGCCTTCAGTCGCTGAATCGAACCTACGCCTGCGATCGCTCCTGCTGTCACGTGTGTTGTGGAGACCGGCAGATGGGCGTATTCGGTGGCGAAAAGAATGGAAATCGCCGCTGCCGTCTCTGCACAAAACCCGCTGCGTGGCTTAAGGCGAGTGAGACGCGAACCCATCGTGTGAACGATCCGCCAACCACCCGAGAGCGTGCCAAGCGCGATCGCACTATAGGCCGAAAAGATGACCCATTGCGGCATCTCAAATTTCTTCAGCATGCCCGAAGCGACCAGTACGCCGGTGATGATCCCAGCGGTTTTCTGGGCGTCGTTGCCACCATGAGAGAAGCTGAGCAGCGCGGACGACACCAATTGCAGCCTTCGGAAATAATGGTCCATCTTGAGAGGTGAGCTCGCGCGAAACATCCAATGGACCGCAATCATCAGCGCATACGCCAGTGCCATTCCGATCATTGGAGCAAGAAGGATAAAAATCACGGTTTTTATCCACGCGCCCGGTATGAGCGCTTCGAAGCTGTGATCCAGCCCTCGCAGATGGGTCACCCGGGCCATCGCCGCGCCCGCGTATCCGCCGATGAGCGCGTGGGAAGAACTGGTCGGCAAGCCAAACCACCATGTAAGAAGGTCCCAGCTGATTGCACCAATCAACCCGCCGAGAATGACATAAGGTGTGACGTATTGAAGGTCGATCATTCCGCTGCCGACTGTTTTAGCGACACCGGTTCCCACGAGAAAAGCGGCGATAAAGTTAAAGCCCGCCGCCCACAGGACCGCCTGATGTGGAGTCAGAACACGCGTTGCGACAACGGTCGCGATGGAGTTAGCGGCGTCGTGGAAACCGTTGATGAAATCAAATCCGAGAGCCACAAGCACGATGATCACGACGAGGATCAGGAAAGCGTCCATAGGCGTGCTAATTAATTGGTGCCGAGGTGACGAACGGCAAGGGATGAATTGACCGCATCAGACTAACTATTCTTAACCTGAACGTTCTGCAGAGCGTCGGCAACGTCCTCACAGTAGTCGGTGGTCTGCTCTAAGAATTCATAGATTTCTTTAAGTTTGATGAGTTGAATAGGATTCGTCTCTTTTTCGAACAACTCCTTGACCGCGGATCGGCCGAGTTGATCCGCCGCCTCCTCCAGCCGATTGATTTCGATGCTGTGCTCGATGAAGGATTTGTGTTCGGCAAGCGCATCAAACGCCTTCTTAAGAATCAAACAGCAGGATTGGACAATACAGCACAATTCAAGCACTGTGCTGGGTATTGGATCGATGTGATAATCGAGCATCCGCTGCACGCAATCTTCGATTCCATCAATGACATCGTCGAGGTGCGATGACAGCGACTGAATATCCTCGGGATCGAGAGGAGTGATGAACGTAGAGTTCAGGCGGGTGTAGATGTCATGCAGCACCGTATCAGCCTGCTCTTCGAGTGCATGGATCTGATGCGCCGCGCTTGCCAAATGGGTGTTTCCCGCAGCCGCTCCCTCAACCAGTAAATCCGCCGCCTGACAAATGAGTTTCACCTGTTGCTGAAAGAACTGAAAAGACTTCTCGTCTCGTGGAAGTAGATTCATGATTGGGTTATTATCGTCGCACAACCGCAGCAAAGCAAACCAGATGGGGCAAAGCACGATGGCGACAAAGCCTCATCGGGTGCCTCTGAGCGGCAATTGAATTCGAAACAAGCAGCCGCTCGTGCTTGCATTATCGAGTACGATGCTTCCGCCGTGTGCCTCAATGACCCACTTCGTGATCGAGAGTCCGAGTCCGGCGCCCCCGGATTCGGCCGAGCGGGCCTTGTCCACTCGGTAGAAGCGGTCAAAAATCTTTGACCGATCCTCCATTGGGACGCCGGAACCGTCGTCTTGAATTTCGACTACTACGTCGTGGTTGGTTTCCCGAATGATGCGAACCGAAATCGTTCCGCCCACGGGGGAATACTTCACTGCATTGTGAATGACGTTCATCAACGCCTGCCTCAAAAATAGGCGATCGCCTTGGACAATCGCCGACTCGTCGCCAATGAGGACTATACTTAGCGCCTTCTCCTCAGCCAGGACTTCGAAAAGTGCCGTCGCCTCGCGTGCAAATTGCATGAATGGGACCGGAACCAGCTGCAGTTGCACGCTTCCGGCGTCGGCTCGTGAGATCGTGAGCAGACTATCGACCAGTGACGTTAAACGATTCACTTCTTCGAGCATGCTGCCGATGATGTCGCGATAGTCGTCACGGCTACCATCCTTCTGAAGTCCAACTTCCCCAACGCTGCGAATGGAGGCTAGAGGCGTTCGTAGCTCATGGGACGCGTCGGACGTGAAGCGACGGAGCTGTTCGAAGGCCCGCTCCAGACGCGAGAGTGTTTCATTGAACACGCGCGCGAGCTGCCCCAGCTCGTCATCGGCGTCGTCGTTTGGAAGCCGTTCATGCAAACGCTGCGGTGTGATCTGCTGCGCGCGGCGCGCCATCTGCTCAATGGGGCCTAGTGCGCGGCGGACCAACCCATATCCCGCGAACCCAGCCACCGTAAGCACCAAGGGCAAGATAAACGAAGACGCAAGTAACATCTCATTGATGCGCGACCAGAGAGGTTCCTCTGTGTGTCCCAACCGAATCAGCAAGCGCCGTCCATCGAGTGAATGGACGCGACTGACCATGCGAATTCGCGTTTGGTCCGCTAATCGCCCCGAGCGCACCGAGTATCCGTCGATGCCCTCGCCGGGGAAAGGCGTTCCTCCAAACACGCGATTTCCCAGCCGCTGATTACGGTAAAGGACGGAGCCTTCTGGCGAAAGCACTTCCAAGAATCGGTCAATCACATCTTTCGACTCAGGATGATTGTGATAGTCCTCATGCATCTGCAATTCGCCGGCAGGGGTGAAGTACAGCAAACCCTCGACCGTCTCGATTTCCTGGATGGCAAAATGGTCGAGCTGGCTTCGCAACTGCCAGAACAACAACGCGAGTGTGCCGCCCCAGGCAAGAATCAGCAGTCCGGCAAGCACGCACATGTACCATAGTGTCAGGCGCGCGCGGAGATGCGTCGGCCGCAATCGGATCACGGCTGTTCTTCTCGCAGCACGAATCCTACGCCACGTACCGTCTGAAGGAGTTTCTTTTCGAACTGGCCGTCGATCTTGCGCCGCAGCCGAACCATCTGCGCGTCGATCACATTGTCTAGAGGAGTCTGACGCGCGACCTCCTTCCAGATCTCGCGGGCGAGCATCTCGCGCGAAACGACCCGGTCGCGGTTGACCAGCAGATAGAGGAGAAGGTCGAATTCGCGCGCGGTGAGCTCCAGCAATTCTCCCGCTCGCGTAACGGAACGGAGAGAGACGTTCACCTCCAGATCTCCAACTTTCAGACGTGGCACCGCATCGGTCTTGCCCCGCCGCAGGAGCGCCCTCATGCGAGCCAACAGTTCGGGAAACGCGAACGGTTTGACCAGATAGTCGTCAGCGCCGGTATCCAGCCCGCGAACGCGATCCTCCAGCGTGTCCCGGGATGTCAAAAGCAACACTGGAGTTGTCATCCCGCGCTGACGAAGGGTCGACAGAATCTCAAAACCATCGCGACCCGGCAACATGACATCGAGAATCATCATGTCGAAAGTTCCGGATTGCGCCAGATAAAAACCTTCTTCTCCGGTGTGGGCGACGCTGACGACGTAATCGTCCGCCTCCAGGCCCTCTTCGAGAGCCTTCGCCATTTTTTGTTCGTCCTCGACCACGAGGATATGCACGTTCCATTTATAGGAGTGAAACCCACTCCTCCGCAACTGACAAGATTCTGACAGATTTCTGATGCGCGCGTTGGAAACTTATCAGGAAGTCTTCAGGCAAAAAATGTGACCTTCGATGCTAAAACAGTGATTCAACAAGCCGATATGCTCACGCCCGGATTGGCGAAGAAAGTCACGATTCATTTGAACGAAGATACCACCGCGAGTCACGACTTTCTGCACAACGAAATCTTTTCCTTTCTACGCGAGCATGGTGTGGCCGGCGCGAGCATGATGCGGCCCCAGTCCGGCTTTGGATCTCACCACCGCGTCCATTCCACAGACGGAAGTCGAGATGAGCGCGAGCACCTTCCCATTCGAATCGAATTTATCGAAAGCAAGGAAGCCGCGGAAGCTCTTTTCCCCGCGCTTTGCGAGTTGATTACGGACGGATTAATTGAAGTTCAAGACACCACCATTCTCAAAACGGTGGCCAGAGCAGAGCCCAGTTGAGATGAGGGTGCGTTTTCTTCTTTCATTGCTGGTGAGTGCTTGCGGCGTTGCAGTAGCGCAGCCGAAGAAGCTGACTCTCCGTGAGGCGGAGGAACTGGCGATTCTTAACCATCCGCGGGCTGGTTCAGCGGCCTTGCTGGCAGAAGCGGCAAAGAGCGGAATCGTCGAAGCGCGCGCGCCTCTCTATCCGCAGCTCTCCGGTCTACTCACAGGCGTTGCGGCGGAGCACGGCTCCACGCTCGCGGCAGGCACAATCCAAACCTCCAGCCTCTATAGCCGCGTAGCCGCCGGGGTAACGGTTTCACAATTAATCACTGACTTTGGCCGAACGTCGAATCTGGTGGCAACCGCCAAAGCGCGCGCAGCGGCGCAGGATCAGGTCGCCGCCAACGTACGAGCCGCCATCCGAATTGTGGTCGATCAAGCGTACTATCAGGCTCTCGGCTCGGAAGCGATCCTGAGAGTCGCGCAGGCAGTCTCCGCGAACCGGCAACTTCTGCTCCGGCAAGTGCGTGCCTTGGCGCAGAGTTCGCTCAAATCCATCCTGGATGTCAGCTTTGCCGAAGTCGCGGCATCGGAAGCGGAGCTGGGTTTGGTCAGCGCTGAAAATGGCGCGCGCGCGGCCCGCGAACACCTGTCGGCGGCACTCGGTTCTGAACAGGCTGAGACGTTCGAGTTGGCGGATGAGAAACTGCCCGCTCCGCTCGATCCCGATCCTGAGGCGCTGCGTATGCAGGCTTTACAACAGCGCCCCGATCTGGCCGCGCTGCAATCGAGCCGCGACGCCGCGCAGCGGTTCGCGCATGCGGAAAACGCCCTCAGCCGTCCGAGCGTCGGACTGATGGCAGTGGTCGGAGGATTGCCCGACACAGATCCGAAGCTCAAAGGAGCCTATAGCGCCGCGGGCTTCAACGTCAGCGTTCCGATTTTGAACGGGAAACTATACACAGCCCGACGTACCGAGGCTGAATTGCGAGCCCAAGCCGCTGAAAAAGATGTTGAGGACTTCGCCGTCCAAATCTCTGAGCAGGTGCGGCTAGCGTGGTTGGAGGCAAACACCGCGTTCCGCCGGCTCGACATGACGGCGAGGCTGGTGGCGGAGGCTCAGCAAGCTTTACGGCTCGCGCAAACGCGCTACGAGATAGGGCTGGGCAGCATTGTCGAAGTGAACCAGGCGCAGTTGAGCGAAGTGTCGGCCGAAATCGCAGCGGCCAGCGCCAAGTATGACTACCTCAGCCGGCGCGCCGCGCTGGCGTTTGTGACAGGAGCCTTGCGATGAGAGCACTGCTGACCGCACTGATAGTGGTGCTGTTGACCTCGTGCTCGCGTAGCGACGGCGGCAGCGAAAAGACCCCGGAGATTTCAGCGCAAGATACCCCACCCATTGTGCCGACTGCGAGAGTGGTGCGCATGGATCTGGTGAACGATTTGGTCCTGACCGCCGAGTTCGAGCCCTTCCAGCAGGTGGACCTGATGGCGAAAGTTTCGGGTTACGTTCGGTCCATCGGCGTCGACATTGGCGATCGCGTACGTTCGGGCCAAATCCTGGCGACCCTTGAGATCCCCGAAATGGAAGATGACTTGACGCGAGCGGCGGCCTCCATCGATCAGGCTCAAGCGGAAATATTCACAGCCTCCGACGAATTGCGGCGCGCTGAGGCTGCGCACGAAATGGCGCACCTTTCCTACAACCGCATCGCCGACGTCTTGAAGCGCGAGCCGGGCTTGGTGCCGCAACAGGAAGTCGACGAAGCCCACTCCCGCGACATGGTGGCGGAAGCGCAGGTCTCCGCCGCGAAATCGAATTTGAAGACGGCCGAACAACATGTCCGTGTCTCGCGCGCGGATCAGGGCCGGGTACAGACGCTCCATAAATACATGACCATTACGGCACCTTTCGAAGGAGTCGTCACGAAGCGTTACGCCAACATCGGAGCGATGATCCAGGCCGGCACCTCTTCTCAGGCGATGCCCCTCGTGCAGCTTTCGCAGAACAATTTACTGCGATTAGTCCTCCCAGTCCCGGAATCCTCGGTAGGTCGCGTGCGCGTGGGCGGCACCGTGGAGGTCCGTGTTCCCTCACTTGGCCGAACATTCGCGGGACGCGTGGCGAGACTTGCTGAAAAAGTACAGCCTTCCACGCGAACGATGGACACAGAGGTCGATGTTCAGAACCCAGGCTTGACTTTGATTCCGGGCATGTATGCCGAAGTGAATCTGCACATCGCTGAAAGCCGCGGTGCTCTTACGGTACCACTGGACGCAGTGGATCGAAGCACCGCCGCCGCGCGCGTTTATGTTGTCGCTACGCCAAGCGTGATTCATATCGTGCCGGTGACTCTCGGCCTCGAAACCGACCAAAACGTAGAAATCCTCTCCGGAGTTCAGGAAGGGGACGTGGTCGTCGCGGGGCGCCACGCTGGATTGAGGGACGGTCAAGCGGTGAAGGCGAGATAATTATGTCGCGCTTCGCCATCCGTACTCCTTATTTGATCGTCGTAATTTGCCTGCTGATCACCATCGTCGGCATCGTGAGTGTCGTGCGTATGCCTGTTGATTTGTTTCCGGCGATGAATATTCCCGTGGTCGCTGTCGCCACATTCTACTCGGGAATGCCGCCGGAGCAGGTGGAAGGCAACATCACTTACCATCTGGAACGCTTCTTTACACTCGCGAGCGGCATCGATCACATGGAATCGCGATCGCTTGCTGGCGTCAGCATCATCAAGGTTTACTTCCAACCCGGAACAAATTCGGATTCCGCAGTTACAACGATCGCCAGCCTAGCCATGGCTGAGATCAGCCATCTTCCTCCCGGGACATTGCCCCCATTCGTTTTGAAGATGGATGCATCCAGTCTGCCGGTTTGCCTGGTGACATTGAAGGGAAACGATCTCAGCGAGACCAAACTTAAGGATCTCGCTCAGAACGTGCTTCGCAATCAGCTTGCTGGTGTGCCCGGAGCGGCGGTGCCCCAACCGTTCGGCGGCCGATGGCGAGAGATTATGCTCTACGCCGATCCGTACAAGCTTGAAGCGCGCCAGATGAGCCTGATGGACGTCGTTCGCGCCATGAACGATTCCAACCTCATTCTCCCAGCCGGCGACGTGCAGATCGGAAGGTACGACTACAATATTTACGCGAACGGCCAGGTGAGCAAGGTCGCGGATATCAATGACGTCCCGGTCAAGCTTACCGGTGACAATCCGGTGCGCGTCTCAGATATCGGCGTCGCGAAGGACGCTTACGCCCTGCAATACAACGCCGTTCGTGTGGATGGGCAGCGTTCCGTCTATCTGCCCGTGCTGAAGCAAGGTGGCGATTCGAACACGATCGCCGTAGTGGATGGTGTCCGCGAAAAGCTGAAAAAGCTATTCGATGTTCCCCAGTCCCTGGAAAATCGCGTTGTTTTCGATCAATCGCAATTCGTGAAAACCGCCATTCGGACGCTGTTGGACGAAGGCGGCATCGGCCTGATTCTTACGTCACTGATGATTCTCGTCTTCCTCGGCAGCATGCGCGCTACAGTCGCCGTGTTCTTCTCGATTCCCCTTTCCGCGCTCGCGACCCTGATTGCTCTGCAGATCGGTGGAAGCTCAGTAAACACGATGGTGCTTGGCGGCTTGGCGCTGGCTCTCTCGCGTTTGATCGATAACTCAGTCGTTGTTTTGGAGAACATCTACCGGCATTTGGAGTTGGGCGAGCCACCGGTGGTTGCGGCGGAAAAGGGTGGCCGCGAAGTCGCGCTACCGGTGCTGGCCGCAACGCTCACAACTGTCGTTGTGTTCTTTCCCGTCACTTTGCTCTATGGCGTGAGCAAGTTTCTGTTTTCTTCGCTCGCTCTCGCGGTGGTGCTCTCCCTATTCGCATCCTACGCAGTTGCGATGACCGTCGTCCCTCTTTTTTGCGCCAACTATTTGAAGCACACGGGCCACGAGCAGTCAGCTAAGCGCAGCTTCGGCCAACGATTCAACGCGGGTTTCAATTTGAGGTTCGAGGGTTTTCTAAAACGTTACGACATGCTGGTCGCCCGGGCTTTGCGCCGTCCTGTATTTTTGCTCGTCGCTTTTACCATCGGCTTCGGTGCGAGCCTCTTGATCCTTCCTCGCCTCCAACTGGCTTTTTTCCCGCGCACCGACGCGGGTCAGTTTGTGATCAACGTGAAAGCTCCCTCCGGAACGAGACTGATCGAGACCGAGAAGGAAATCGCGCAGTTGGAACAGCTTGTGCGCAGCGTGGTTCCGGAAAGCGATCTCGGCATGATCGTGTCGAACATTGGTGTCGACCCCGGCTTTTCAGCGATTTACACCTCCAATTCGGCCATGCATACCGCCTTCGTGCAGGTGGGACTCAAAGTGGGCCACAAGATCGACAGCTATGAGTACATGTTCCGCGTGAAAGCGCGCATGCGGGTGGAACTGCCGGACCTCGCCGCCTATTTTTCCTCCGGCAGCCTGGTCGACGCCGTGCTGAACCTGGGACTCGCCGCGCCGATCGATCTACAAGTCGCTGGGACCAATCTTCAGGCGAGCTATCAAACCACGCTCGATCTCGCGCGCCAAATTCGCCAGTTCCATGGCGTGGCGGATGCCTATATTCCACAGGATCTGGATTATCCAGCCTTGCGGCTAAATATCGACCGCACCCGGGCGGGCCAGCTTGGGCTGAGTGAAAAGGAAGTGGTTCAGAACGTGATCACGGCTCTCACTTCCAATCAAATGGTGGCGCCAAACATCTGGATCGATCCCAAGAACAACAATAACTATTTCCTGAATGTCCAATATCCGGAACAGCAGATTCAGAGCCTGCTCGACCTGCGGGCGATTCCGTTGCACGGCGTGGGGCTCAAACGGCCCACGAGGCTCGACATGGTCAGTACGATTACGCGCTTCGAAGCGCCTACAGAGGTAGATCATTACCAGATTCGCCGGGTACTCGATATCTATATCCGGCCGCTGACAGAGGACCTGGGTGCTCTGGCGGATCAGATTGATGCCTTGCTTTCGCGAACGAAGCTGCCCGATGGCGTGGAAGTCTCGATGCGCGGAATGGTCGAGGGTATGCGGTCCTCCTTTCACAGTTTCGCTGTGGGTTTGTCGCTGTCTCTGTTACTCCTTTACCTGATCCTGGTTGCGCAGTTCCGGTCATTCATAGACCCATTCATCATTCTTCTCGCCTTTCCGCCGGCGTTCTCCGGTGTGTTGTTCACACTCTGGCTGACGGGGACCACGCTAAACGTGATGTCCCTGATGGGCGTCGTGATGCTCGCCGGGATCGCGATGTCCAACAGCATTCTAATTGTCGAGTTCGCCCATCATTTGCGTCGCGAAGGGATGGGCGCCGTCGAAGCCATCGCAACCGCCAGCCGCGTTCGTCTCAGGCCGGTGCTGATGACTTCGCTTGCAACGGTGATCGGGCTGCTCCCCATGGCCTTCAAATTTGGCGAAGGAAGCGAATCTTATGCCCCGTTGGCGCGGGCATTGATCGGCGGATTGACTGTGTCAGTCCTGTTCACAGTTTTTCTTGTTCCCGCAGGTTTTCGGCTGGCATACGCAAGCTCCGGTCCTTCATCGGCCTTCAAGAAAGAATAGCGAGGTTCACACATGCGGTACATAGCGATTTGTTCCCTGATGATTGCCTTCCCCTTGTTCGCCAAGGACAAGAAATCGAAAAAGCCAACGGCTCCAGTTCAGGATGCCATCGAGGTCGTCGCTCATATTCCGACTACAGCCCCCGCACGGCGATTTCTTGCAACAGACCATTTCAGCAGCCATTACCTTTATGTAGAGCATGATGCGGGTACCAGTGTGACGCTGATCGACGTTACGCGCCCAAGTCAACCAGCGGTGCTGGCGGAGGTAGCCTACCCGGTTGCTCAAGGGGCCGATAGCCTAGTAGTGGTCTCGGGAACGGCGGCCCTAGTCACCAGCGGCAGAGCGGCCCCGCCAAGTTCGCCACAGAATATTCGGATTCTCGATTTCTCCAATCCGCAACATCCAAAAGTAGCCAGAGAGTTCGCGGGCGTAACGGCGATTGATCGAGACGAGAGGCGCGGCCTGATCTTCCTTGCAAATGTGGAAGGGATCTGGATCTTGCATCAAAGCCGCGCTGAGGACCCCGAGATCGAGAAAACCTACGCACATCATGTCATTTATGATCATTGATCCCGAGACGTAAGGTGAACGTGTACTTCGGGTTGTGGCCCGGCGAGCCCCCTACCTTGCTCGCCGGACGACAATGGAGTACGCGTGTGCCCTTATCTGAGTATAGATTTGCTTGCGATGCCCATTCGCGACGTAACTCCGCTTCATCTCAACCGTGAATGGAACTGTTAAAGTGCGGCGGCAACCCCTCTGGGACGCCGCATCGGGACCGAGAATCAACAGAAATTGATCCCTTGTCCGCCGTTCGTTTCTGCCGGCACCGCCTAAAGCCCGCTCCGCACGGTCCAAACGGGGGACATGGGTAACACGTTATTGAAGATGACCGATTGGGTTCCTCAACCGGCATGCTGAGAGGCAATGCCGTGGAAGGAGAACTCAACCATGGACCTCCGTGTCCAACTTGATTCAGGAGTACGAGGAGGGCGAGAGCCTAACGGCGCTGGCCCAGCTGTATGGCGTGGCTCGCAAGACGGTGTACAGGTGGCTGGGGCGCTACGATGCCGCTGGGGTGGCCGGGCTGGCTGACCGCAGCGGCGTGCCGAAGCAGTTTCTCGGCCGGGTGAGTGAGGAGATGGTGGCGCTGATCGTCGCCGCGCGCCATCGCTGGCACCTGGGGGCCGCGCAAGTTGCGGGTGAAGCTAGCGGCCGGGCATCCTACGTTGGCGCGGCCGGCGCAAAGCACGATCGGCGCGGTGTTGAAGCGGGCCGGGGTCACTATGCTCGTAAAGCGCGCGTGAAGACGGCTCCGTACGCGCAGCCGTTCGCCGCGGTGGAGGACGCGAATCAAACCTGGTGCGCCGATTACAAGGGCCACTTCCGAACCGCCGACGGAACGCGCTGCGATCCACTGACGATCACCGACGCGCATAGCCGATATCTGCTGCGCTGCCACATCACGCCGAAGTGCGACGGCGCACATGTGGCCGCGGTGTTCGACGCCTGCTTTCGCGAACACGGACTGCCGCAGTGATCCACACCGACTTGAGTAGCACGAACGGTACACGACACCGCCGCGCATGAAAACAAACCTGAATTGAAAATCCGAACCCCTTAAAATCCTTATCAAAGCACGATTTTATGCGCTCCAGCGTAGTCGTCACCCTGCCGGTTGACGCCGCACTCGCAGAATGACCTCGATTCTCGAACCAACCCGGTTAAGAATCCCCATAAGCCGGTCGATGGCGAACCGCCCAAGCAAAACACCGCAATCGCGGTCAGCTTCCAGTGCTTGCCCGGAATCCGCATTGACCGAATCGAGTGCACTTAGCCATTGTGCACTCCAGAGCGTCGGCTCGGCGAGCGGTCGAGCGGAATCGAGCGTGGCCCGGGACTAAGTTCAGCCGATTGATGGATTTGAAAAACTTAACTTCCGTGTACGCCGCAACACAGGAGTTGACTGCCAGCCTCAACGGAGTATCAGGACAATTACTGGTCGATCGACCATCCGCAGCTGACCTTCACCAGCATCACGAGATAATACAGCCTGAATCTGGCCCACCCGCCCAGCCAGCACACTTCCCAATCGCCAAACTGCGAGCCCAACTCCACCGGAGTGCGAACCCGCAGAAACTTCGTTTCCATCTGCATGGCCCATGACTCACTCTTTCGGGGCTGAAAGGCAACTTCGATCACGGCAGAATTTGAGCAGATGGGGGCGCCACGTTTCGTCGCCGTCGTTACTCAAATAGCCCCAATTGACCCACCGGAGCCGGATTGTGCTGCCGCAACCGCTCGGCTTCTGCGGTGCGGCCCCAGTGTTCGCAGATCCACGCCAATTCGCGCGCGCATGCGCCGGCATCGACGCTGTCTTCCATCAATAGGTAAAGCAAATCGTAGGCCTCGGCGAACCGCCTGTTGCGAACCAGCTCGCGAGCATAGTGAAACGTGCGAGGCGTCTCTTGTATTTCGAGCGGCTCAGTCGTAATCAGAACGGAACTGCGTCCGCTGAAGTCCAGCGCCTCGCGAGCCTCGTCCGAAGGCGCGTCGAGCACTACCAGGCATCTTCTTTCCCGCAAAGTTTCGAGCACGCGACGCCGATTCTGTCTTTCTGGTTCATCCATCGTCAATCCGAGTTCGGTGCCGAGTTTGCCGGTGCACTCGGGGAGCGTTCGCCCATGGCACGGAATCCAGACGACACATTCGAACTCCGCGGACGCCTCACTCGCGAACAGGCGCGACTGCTCCGCACTTGCAGTCTGACCTCCTGCGCGATCTGCGAGCCCGACATACAGCTCCTCCAGTTCCTCCGACCATTTAAAGCGGCTGACCTGGCTCAATTCACGACGCTGCTGCCATACCCAGCGTTTCACCCCGCGCGCGGCATTGGGATCGGAGTTATCGAAAAACGCACGGCGGCGCAACAGTTCAGGAAACGGGCACGGATTCAGCAGCACGCAGGCCAGCGGAAGCTCCAGCAGTACAGGGTCCCAACGCTCGCGGGGCAGACGCTTCGGCCACGAGTCCTTGGAGAGCAATAAAATCAGCGGATCCATGCATTGCTCCGCCAGTTCCACCAAGTCCTCACCGGGGCGCAGCAACCCCAGATCGCAACGCACATCGCAGCCTGATTCCAGAAAAGCTGCCATCTGTTGCGCGTAGAATTGGTCTGGCGCGGCATGGGCCAGAAGAACAGGGGAAAGCTCACGCGGCATCGATCCTTCTCATGATGCCACGGCCACGTCCGGGCGGGCTGCGGCATGTCTTGCGGGCGGTCTGCTCAACCCCCAAACAAATAATCATGCTTCTGACAGCTCCGCCGCCGGTTTCCCAAAAATCGTCGAAGCGATCATTCCCGATCTGGATGGCGATGTCAACGCATTATAAAAAGCGCCCCTTAAAGTAGGCTTGAGGCGTGGGTTCACGGCCGACGGAAAGGAGCAACCCATGGACAACAGAAAGTATATTGGCATGGACGTGCATCAGGCTAGCATCTCGATTGCGGTCAGTGACGCCGCCGGAAAGGTGCAGATGGAATGCATCATCGAAACGAAAGCAGCGACTGTGCTGGAGTTCATTCAGGGACAGCCCGGCAGCTTATCGGTAACCTTCGAGGAAGGGACCAGTGCAGCCTGGCTGTACGATTTACTGAAGCCCCACGTGACCAAAGTGGTCGTGTGCGATCCGCGGAAGAACGCGCTGCTGAAAGCCGGCAACAAGAACGATCGGGTGGATGCACGCAAACTGGGCGACCTGCTTCGCGCGGGACTTCTCACGCCGGTGTACCACGGAGAGTCCGGGGTGCGCACCCTGCGGGAACTGAGTCGCAGCTATCTCGCCGCCAGCAAAGATCTCACGCGCGTGATGAATCGTCTCAAGGCGATCTATCGGAGCTGGGCGATTCCCTGCGCCGGCCAACAAGTATATTCCCCGCGCCATCGCGCCGCTTGGCTGGAGAAACCGCGGGAAGCCGGCGTGCGCCGCCGGGCTGAGCAGACCTACCAACAACTGGACTTTTTGGTAGGGATACGAAGGAAACGCGGAAGGAGATGTTGGCGGAAAGCCGGAAGCATCCCGCCCCGCAAGGAGCATTTTCAATTCAAACTCGTAGCCGGGCGAGGAAACCTTTCCTTTACCAAAATTAGCGGCCGCTCCCGACTCTGCGCGCAAGCTGTTGGGATGTTCTCAGGTCCTCGGCGGCGCCTCCTAAATTACCGGTCGCGCTCCTCGCGACCGCGCGAATTTGGTAGGCGTTTCCATAACCTGAGTTGAGCAGAATCGCCTTGTCCAGGTCCTGAAGGGCCTTACTCCATTCGCGAAGCATGACGAACGCAAAACCACGAGCATTCAATGCCAATGCAAAACTAGGCGAAATCCGAATCGCTTCGTTGAGCTCGATGATCGCCTCCCGGTACCGGTGTGCGCTCGTAAGTTGGCGTCCACGCATATTGTGTTGCTTCGCGATGGGCAATTGAGAAACGGGAGCGGCCGTAATCACCCTTTTACGGTCTCCAGAATGCGCGTCCATCGCCGGTGTATCCGCAGACTTCGTGATGATTGGATGCTCCTCCTCTGCCGACCCCGGCTTTTTTTCGTTAGACGCAAGAGAAGAAGGAATCGATGAAAGCGCTTCAGCCACTTGTGGCTGGGGAGACGAAGACGGGCCGATTTGAAAATCTACATTGGTCAGATCGGCGGGCTGATCGCTTACTCGCACCGCTTGGGGGGATGTTCGAGGCTCGTTCTGGACCTTCAACGTATAGGCGCCTGCAGGCAAATCGCGGAACAAGAACCGTCCCGTGGAATCCGTAATAATATCTAACCCCAATTCCAGCAAGACTACCTGGGCTCCCATTACCGGCACATATTTGCCAACCGTCGCATCGTAATTGAGCACTCGTCCTGAAATGCTCCGCAATGCGCGCGCTTTGAACACGACCCTTCCCGGCGATGCCGCTCCGACCTCGATTCGCTGAGATCCGCCAAGAAGGTCCGCGGAATAGCCAGAAGGCAGCGAATCCTCGTCCACCCGCACGTCGTAATCGCCAGCGACCAGCGATGACACGAAGAAGCTGCCATCCGCCTGTGTCACAGCGGTCCAGTTGTTTCCTCTATTTTGGATGACAATGCTGACGCCGCCCACGCCCAGTGTGGCGTCATTCGTTACTCGACCCATCAAACCGGATAACGAATAACCGATGCCAAAGTTTACGTTGGCGTCTTCATCCACTTCTTGATCGGAGGGCGTGGTGAAGAAAAATGAATCGTGAGAATGATAGATTGCCGAGATTTTGTGTTTCCCACGCGGTACGTTAGGGAAGCGGTAAGAGCCGTTCGCGTCTGTCAACGTATGCCGCCGATCGTCCAACATGATTTCCACTTCGTGCATTGGCGGCATGCCGACTTCCAACTCTCCCTTGGACCCATCATCTCGAAAGACGTTTCCTGAAATCGTTCCACGTCGTTCAGGGATGATGAAGTAAGGTACGTGCTTAAGTTGGTGTCTCCAGGCCAACATAC
This sequence comes from Bryobacterales bacterium, assembly GCA_963813145.1. Taxonomy (GTDB): domain Bacteria; phylum Acidobacteriota; class Terriglobia; order Bryobacterales; family Bryobacteraceae; genus Palsa-187. The sequence continues at coordinate 4,707,162 of CAWEXX010000001.1, read as the reverse complement.
AGACTGGAGAGTAATCCCTGGCGCTTCCAGGATTTCTAAGTCCTACTACTGAGCAAGCCAATGAAAGGTCATCCCGGCTTGTTATGGCCTGAGAATAGCTAAAGGTTTGCCCGATGTCTTCGGAACTCCCCTGCAGCATCTGATTGTTATTGTAAAGAACTCCATATGTCAGCTCTCTCTTATGCACGCCGTGGCTTGACCAACCCGCTGTTGCTCCCACTTGCGTGCGCACGGGAGTCAGGTTGATCGTGGCCCCTTTTATGTATCCGGCCGCGATCAGGTAGGCATCATTGGATAGGAGTTGATCAACCTGCTGAACCGTAGTCGCTTGAACGCCCTGCTGGTTGAGAGCCTGTTGCAAGCCCGCCACCTGGCCGAAAATGAAACTTAGCGTGGGAGCATTGGTATCGCGTTCCGCGTAGGCGGTCATGTTGAAAGCCCGCCAACCCGAGCTTATCGATGCCCGAAACTGCCTGCTACCACTGTCGCGGCCGGGAGTGATCGCGAACTGGTATTGTCCATCGGCTCCGAAATGCCGTGATTGAAAAGAGAGGGCCGCCGGTAACGTGAGATTGCGAATCGCCGGGCTCAACGGTACCTTGTTCTGGAAACTGGAGGCCAGTGCCCCGCTAGTAATGGCCCAGTGCTTGGTTACCTGATAACGAATATTGGCCGAGCCCGTGATGGTTTCTTCCCGCAAGTTCGGCAGCACCAAATTGTTGTTGTAGAACGTCGCCGTGACCCCAAGTTGCTTGGTGATACGACGCGCCCATGAAAAGTCCGAATGAAAGCCTCGCAAACTGTTAGCCCCAAGAGATGCAAACTGCACCGGCATATATCGTGCCAGAGCCAGGATCGTCGTCCGATCGTTCTTATATTGCAGCCGTACAGAGCCCGCGATACCATCACCGATTCCGAGGTCCGCGCTGAGCAAGAAGTCTTCCCGAGGGCTGTATCGATATTTCAGGTCTCCGATGCTTCCGGAGCGCCCCATTAGATCGGATCGGGGGATTTGCAGATGATAGAAAGAACCCGTGATAGAAGAATTGGTGGAGAGAGAAATGCGATATCCGCCGCCTAAGACGAGTTCCGGCTGAAAGGGCAAGAACAGCCCATCAAACGTCGCTATGCTGGTATAACCCGCATGCACAAACCAGTTGTCCTGGTTCATATGGAATCCCCGGACAATTGATCCATTGACTGTGAGTTGCGATTCGTCGACGTACTCGTCGAACAACGTGATGTCCCTGCGCGGCGTAACGATTTGATAAGTCGCCGACGACAATGCAACTCTGGATTGGCCGTCAATCAGCGCCCCAAGCAGATTCGTTTCCACGATGTGAACGTGGGTCCGGTTATCTCCGTCGATTTTCAAGAAGTCGAACTGGCTCTGGACCTGGGCGGGAGCGGAATAGTACCGGCCCTCCCAATAACCATTTTGAGCCGCGTCCATTCCATAGACCGGCATCGCGAACCCCGAGGGGTAAATCGGCGGTGGCGTGGTCACGAGTACCTCAAAAGTCTGCACTCCGGATGGTGTGATGGCGACGACGTGGGTACTCCCAGGGTGAAGCCCGGCTATCGAGAGTAACCCATGTTCGGCGTTCGCCTCCGCCACAAAGGAGTCCAGAGAGTAAGCCGCTGTCGCTCCGGGAACCTGTAATGTGATGGCGCGTTGCGGATCAACTTTGTGAATCTGCGCTGGCGCTAAAAGGCCGAATGAAACCAACAACAGCGGGGCTAATACACGCCGTGAGGGAGCCAAGTAGACGTCGGAACGATTCAGGATCGTTGACGCCGGCGGGTCACGGTTCATTCCCGGACATCGAATTCGCCTGAGCTCGTCACGATCTGCCGCTCGAATTCGAATGACGACAGAGTCCGGTAGTGTCCGGGCATCAGTTGGGCCGGATTAGTGGTGGTGAAGGTCAATTGCTCTCCGGGTAACAGGCGCTGGGCGGCATATGACGCCTTCGCGACGCGGGTTCCGGATGTATTTAGAATGACAACGACGCCTTTGGGGATTACCGGCTCGGAACCAGTGTTAAGGAGATCCTCGGAAAGAATTACATTCGCCGAGTCTGTCTGAGTTGAGGCTCGGATCGGTCCGATCTCGACCTTGTTGTCGCTGGAGAGGTTAAAGGTGATAAGGGTGCCCAATGACGCGCCCAGCCCGACCGTACCCGTAGCGGCGGCAGTCAGCACGCCACGAAAGAATGTGACCACAGCGCGCTGTTTTGTGTCGCGCGGCAGCGTCACATTTACCTGCACGGATGCTTCTTCACCAGCCTTCACCGTCACAGACGCCGGAGACACCACGGAATTTACTGCAATTCCATTCGAGGTTTGTCCCGCTGGCGAAAACCATCGCTTGCCGTCGCTCACCACGACGTCCTCGGTTACGAGATTGAAGCCCATCTCGCTGCCAGTATGGTTCACGATAGTTAACGTTTGTGTCGTGCTCTGTCCAAGTTTGCATCGGACCATGATGACGGCGGGACTTAGCGCGAGCGACGATGCCCCTTGGCCGCTGCCAGAGACCGGCGCCGCCGGGGTTTGTGCCCTGGCGATGGAACAAGCGCCGGCACATAAGAGCAGGAGAGTAAATACTTTACGTTGCATAAAATCACTATTTGAGCTTCGCCGTGAATGCGATGGTGCTTCCGATCGATCCGGGCGGCGTGGAAACCGGAACCTCAACATCCAGCCGATGCTCGCCGGTCGATCCACAGGGTACAGATCGTGTTATAGGCTGGGCAACGGACCCCAGTGTTATCCCGTCGACCGCCACCGCGTGGGAAGTCGCCGCATTCGAGCGCGAGACGGTTAGGTCGACCTGCGACGAAGACAGACTGCCTGGGCAATCAACTCGAAGAGCGAACCGTGTGGAAATGACCAACGACTGAGGATTCTTTTGGCTGGTCGTGCCTGAGACCTTCGTTCCCGCGAAGTAAGAAATGGCGCCGAGATCGAGAGTAGCGGAGGCTGCCCCAGCACTTCGTAGCGCTGCGCCGGTTGCAGCGGTTAGAATCGTGATGGTGGGCGCGGAAGCCGCAACTGCCAATGGTGCTGTTTTTTGCGCGGCTCCAGCCTGCTGCCCGGAGACAGATTGGTTCGCCAATAACAGCAGGATCCACATCTCGATTGCGAAGTAATGTTTTATGGTCGTCAATATTCGAAGCCGACTGGGCGCTGATTGCGCCCTGCGGCCTGCGCTTGAACTCTCGACCAAAACTAGTTGGAGGTCGCTGTAAAGTTCAGCGTGTTGGTAATCAGACCCGCTGCCGCTGATGCCGGCACAGTGAGTTTGAGCGTGTAGGGCGTCGCCGTCGCGTATGCGCCGGTCGAACTCAGAGCGAACGAAGCGCCCGAAGAGACATCGGTCGCACCGATTGTCCAAACGTTAACCGCGTCGGGCGTGGTCAGAGTAGCCGCCAGAGTGTAAGTGCTGCTGACAGTGTTGGCCAGGTCCACCCGCACGTCGAAAGGAGTGGCAAGGTTAAATCCTACCGTTGCGTTGAGGGTCTTCGTCACATTTGTGGGTACTGTGCCACCGTACATTTGTACGTTTCCAAATGACAAGGAGGCCAGGCTGGTTCCAGTTCCGGTAACCGCGAGTCCGCTAGCGTCGGTAGAGAAAACCAAGTTGAGCGAGCCCTGAACCGTGGCGGTGACGCCTAAAGTTCCGGAACCGGTGCTTTGGGCACTCGCCATCCCAGTAAACGCGAGAGCACAGAGCACCATTGTTAGAATAATTCTATTTGTCATATCGGTTTATCGCCAATTATCTTTCTCCTTCCCTCATCGGCTCGGCTCACGCAATGTAAGCTTTTATTTCTGGAAGTCACCCACGGACAAAACTGGGAGTGTCTACTACGGCTCCCTGAACCGCTGCTCGCGCGTTCGGCAATCTAATAAACAATCATGTCGCCTTCTTCGTGCAGGCGGCTACTGATATGGATGCGGAATGTGGCACGTTTCGTTTCCAAGACATATGCGTTTTAGGGTGAATAGTCGGAACAAAATACACCTACTCCTCGACTGGCTCGGTGCTATTCCCCGGCCAATGCGCCAAGAATTCCCGAATCGCAGCCGCCCTTGGCAAACGGTGGTCAATCATGTTACGACACCGTCCAGCTTCAGCCTAACTAACCTCGTCGGCGCTCCAGCCTCCGTCGTTTCGAATCGCGGGTGGATGCAATCAACGGTTGTCAACACGCACTTTAGGACGCGCTTGCGCGTCCTCATCAGAGATACCTTTAACAATCTAGTATGGGGCGTCGCGGTAACCTTCGCATGGCCCACCAGCGGAGCCAGCACAACGTTCGCACCGATTTGTGAGTGGAAACCAGCCGCAGTCGAACGGCTGGCGACGATCCGCGTCTGACGTCGTGGGAACATCAGTTGTCACTGCCAGCAAAAGCACAGCCGCCGTCTTCGCGACGGCCAACACGATCGCTGGGGAATACAGCGTCGCTGCAAATGTCACTAGTGGACTGTACCAACTGATTGTGTACTGATGTGCCGCGACGGATCGGCGTATTTCCATTTCACGGTGCGGGGCGATTTGTTGTATTGGCGGATGTATCGCATCAACTTCCGGTTGAGGTCGGAGACGGAAGGGAAGACACCGCGGGCGATCCCATAATAGTCTACAAATGGTTGTTACAGTCCACTAGTGTGACGACGACCACCTTCGACTTGACGAATCTTGCCGGACCGGCCGCCGTTGTCACGACGGCGGGTACGCCGCAATCGACCCTAGTCAACACGGCGTTCGGAACGAATCTAAAGGCCACCGTTTGGGATAGCTTCAGTAACCCGGAGGGTCAGAACGACTCAACGATGTCGCTGCGCTTTCCTCCGACAGCCTGCGTGTGGTGATCCTTGTGGACGGCCAACTGTCGACAACGCCAATAGATTCAGCCCCCGCTTTCCTGCAGAATGTCACCAGTTGCCAGCGCGTTCGTGACAACCTACGATTTCGCCGATGGCAGCATCACCGTCAGATGGACGCCTTCGTCGAAGGAACAACCGGAGGCAGCGTCGGCGTTCTCATTCCGTCTGGCCGGCCAGCCGTTGCTGCTTGTGAAATGGGAACGCGAATTCTGTGAGTCATCTTAACCCTGTTCGCAGTGGATGCAGCGCTCAAGCCAACTGCGAGCAATGATTACGATTGCGATCAATGAGTGGTCCTGCGCCCGGGCCGTCCGACAAGAAGTTCGGCGTAGCCGCCGCGCGGCCGGTGGCGCGTACTCTTATATTGGGTTTTCTCATCCCCGCACACAACGCAGGGAAGAGTTGCAAGTAGAGCTGCCGCTGCCCAGATCCTGTTCCACGTCTCTGAAATGCTGTTGCCAGGCATAGTATGCGAGACGCAAAGCAGATTCCGTCCGGGACAGCAGCGGCTCGCACCGACTGTTCCAGGGAGTGTAAGCCGACCCTTTTGCCGGAGAATGCCCGCAGGGGTTCGAGAAAATGGCGATTCCATCCGGAGACATCGAGCAGCCAGCCGAACACGCCAACGCCATGCAACCCATGGAGGAGGCGCTCACACCGAGGGACGCGGAACCACGTGCGAAGCACGCGTCGCATAACGGCGGGGGCGGGCACAGTGACGACGAGGCCAAATGTTCGAGTTATACGCGGAGCAGCGCGACTACCTGACCACTGTCAGAACTTCCGCGGATTCGCGGCTTACAGTGATGAATGACGTGCTGGACTTTTCCAAGATCGAAGCCGGAAAGCTGGAAATTCCATTTGAGGGCACTGAAGAAAATCTTTGATGTTTGGCAGATTTCGATTTTGCGGAACAAAAGAAGAAAGACTCACGGGCGGGTCCGAATTTAAGCCGCCGAGCCACGCAGCTCGACCAGATGGGTTGAACCAGGCATCGGTAGATCATACGGAGCTCAAGTTGCTCTCCGCGATCAAGAACACGCGGGCGATGGCGGCCGACTCCGACGAATAGCACACGGCGCGATGGTTCTACCCTGAGGAGGCAGCCCCTTTGCTGATCCAGGATTATCAGGTGCAGTCAGAACAGCTCAACTGATCGGCGAGCACCGTCAGAGCGGACGGCTTATTTCTTCCCATCCGCAGGCTTCTGTTCCCGATTTCCAGCTTTACGGGCTTCAGTTTCGGGCATAAACTCACCCTCGCCTTTGCCGTACAATTCGCCGCCCTTGCAATATACTCTTGTGTTCCTGCCCACCCAGACGAGGCCCCTAGCCTTGGCGGCGGCGATGGCTTTTTCGGAGGGGCCTCGGGTTGGAGCGCTTTTGCCAGGTACATCTTTAGCCTGGGCGAAGAGCCCCACGGGGGTAAGGAGCGTGGTCGCTAGAACCGACTGCGCGATCAAGTCCTTCAATAATCCGATCATAGTTTCTCCCGATATATCAGGCTTCAGCGCTTCGTCCGGCCGAAGTTGTCCGATTCACACAAACGTTCTGCCGCATCCGATCCAGCAAGGTCTATTTCCGACTCGCGTCCGAATCAGAGTCCCGCAAGCGATTCTTGCGGGCGCGCTTCCGCGCCAGAGCGGCCTTGACCCTCATCTTCTGTCCCGGCTTCAAGTAGAACGCGTGACGCTTGATGTCCTTGATGATGTCCTCGGTCATGACCTTGCGCTTGAAGCGCTTGAGCGCGCTCTCCATGCTCTCGCCAGCGTTTATATGTACTTCAGCCAACAGACTCACCTCAGTTTGGTAATGCGCCTTCAGCGTAGCAGTTCGGACGCAGAGGGTTCGTTCGAGTGGGCTCGGGCTCAAACCGCCGCAGGATTGGAACGCGCGCCCAGGAATGATCGCAGGCAATGCGCACACGCCGAGCTATGCTGCTCGGTTGGGCGTAGCGGTTTCTGACCGGTACTATCGCTCCACTGTAGTACTCAAACCAGTTGCGATTGTTCGGTTCTGCATTCGGTCTTACGCTCATCTTGTCGCCGCTAAGCCGCCTCACGCGATCGGCGGGTTCACAGCTCTTCTTAGTTGAATACTCGCAGACTCGTGAAATTGCCTGGCTCGCCTCCCGGTCTAGGGGTCTGCCTTCGCGGGCATTCTTCGAAGTCTAACAAAATGAACAACCGACTACTCTCGATCGCGATTGCAGCAGCCAGTTTGACAGCCCTCGGCCAGGGGGGCTCGAAACATCAGAGCGTCCAGCAAAAAAGCGGCCGGTCCCGAGCCGCTTCCAGCATGTTTGCCGGCGCCCTTTCGGTCAAAGACTTCGGAGCAAAAGGTGACGGTGTAACTGACGATACAGCAGCTATTCAGAGTGGTTTCAATGCTGCGTGCGGAGAGAGCTTCTCCATTGCGGCTACGACGGGTGCCGGGGTCTCTCCTATCGTCATAACGACTGCCGCACCCCATCGCTTCCTGAATGGTGCATCCGTAATGATTACAGGTGTTGGGGGAAACACAAGTGCCAACGGACGCTGGTCCGTGAGGGTGCTCGCTACGACAATGGTCTCGCTGTATAACGAGGCCGGAGAAGCCAGCACCGGAGACGCTACCTATGCCTACGGCGGAACGATTGCCTCTAGCTCGGGGCTCCACTTCCCGACCGGCACGTACAACATCAGTTCTCCGGTGATCACCGGTTGCGCCATGTTCCTTACCGGAGACGGGCCCACGGCGAGCATCATTTTTCAAACCCACCAGCAAAGGTTGATCCACGGCATTGTGGCAAACCATTCGCTCTGGATGCAGGACATCGCCGTCAACACGACGCCGCTCAGGGTCAACTACGGCATGATCGCTGTATTCGGAGGGACGTCTATTGCGGCAGCCCCTATGCTCAGAGACACGTTTACTTTCGTCCGCTTTCATTCTTCCGGTTTCAATTTCGGAATGGATCTTAACGGCACAAGCGAGACGGACCTGCTCGCGTCAATCAAGGTGGACGATTGCAACATCTCAGTGGCCACAGAAGCGAACTCTGTAAGCCAACCTATCTACGCGGCGAATGCCGACTTCCTGACGGTCGAAAACTCGACCCTTACCGGCGACAGCATCCCTGGTGGCGTGGTCAACAACGATCATGGAATCTATACCATCGCCATTCGCGGTGTGCTCATTCAGAACAACCTGATCCAAAATAACGGTAACTCAGCGATCAAACTCCTGCAAGGCGGTTTCCACGCCCCATCGTGCCCGACGATTCAAAACTATACGTCGTGGACGATCAACAACAACAGAATAGAGGGCTCGAGGCTGGCGATGGCAGTCTACTCTTTCTGCGGGCTGGTGATGCCCTCGATCGTTATCTCGAATAACCTGATTTCAAATATCCCCAACACATATTTCGGCGACTACGCGGCGGTTTATGTTCAATCGAACTGCCAGTCGAACATGCTCCAGGTGCTGAGCAGCGGCAACCTGTTCAAAAACATCGGACTCGGGGGCATTGTGCTCGCATCTCAAATCCAAGCCGATTCAGTCTGCACCGCGACGACCGCGCAGGGAACTATATCCAATTTCACGAGCATCGGCGATACCTTCCTCAATTGGTCTATGGCTTCCGTCGGCACCTTCCCGGCCATTAACAGCACAGGCGGAAACTTGATCCGCGCATCGGTCTCGCAATTGAGTTCAGACAGTGCCGCCACCGGAAGTCGAGTGCTCAATCTACTCGCGTTTGAATACGTGAACGTCGACGAGCGGTAAACGGTCCCCCCACCTCCTAGTCCAGTCCGACACCTCGATGAGTCCTTATGGCCTCCAAGTTCCGATCCCAGCGACGTCAACATCTTTGGCGCGAAGACAATGAGCGCCATCGCATTTACGAATTCGCTTGCAAATCTAGCCCGGCCACAACAGCAAATCTCAAGAACCTTGAAGTTTTCATATTCCCCACTTCGGATGACCCTCGGAGTTAGCGTTATACCAAGAACGTGTGAACCGCCCAGCCCATCCCAGCGTTATCGTGTTGCCGAAGAGTTGCGCCACAATAGCACCGCCCGCATCCCACCAGACGTTCTCGTTTTGTTCCTTCAAAGCCTCATCCACCTCAGCTTTCTTGTCAGGTTGAAACGGACGCATACAGCATGGTAAACATTCGTTTCCAGCGGTTTTTTTTCAAAAACGTTAGGTTGCCTGACGATGTCAGGCTCCGTCAGAGCTACGACTCAGCGCGAGTTACAGAAAGCGGCGGTCCTTCGTGCACCGGATGTTGCTCTCATTGATATTTCTATGCCCGAGATGAATGGGCTCGAAGCGGCTCAGAAGCTTTTTTGAAAGCGCTCCGACGTGCAAGGTCATTTTTGTGAGTGCGCATGCCACGCCGGAAGTCGGCGGGCCTTTGCCGTGGGTGCTCGGGGATATTTGTTAAAACGCGCGGCCGCTTGCGAACTCATTCAAGCATTAAAGACCGTGATGCAAGGAAATGTTCACATTGGTGCTGATATAGCAAAAGACGTTCTCGTTAGCTTCCTGGCGCCCCCTGATTTACCTGCGATTCAACCTCCTGGCGGATGGTGTTCTCAATTTCGGGCTGCTGACTGTCCAGCATGGCGACGTTTTTTCGAGTGGCCGCGGCCACTTCGCTCCGCCCGCGCCAGGTTCTGCTGCACGGGCCGAACCCGCAGATGTTCAATTCGACGTCGTCGGTCATGGATTCGCCGAGCGCCTCAAAAGCGCCCTCGATCATGGCGGAGTAGACTTTGTCCAGAACCGTCTGATGATCGCTGAGAGCGGCGGTAGCGGCCGTGCTCATCGTGTTCAGAAGTTTGCCGGTGTATTCGGGGTCCATGGCGCTAGAGTATTACAATGCGACACCATAAGATTGCGGCCATCCCGGGAGACGGCATCGGCAAGGAAGTGATTCCGGCGGGGCTCGCCGTGCTGCGCGCGCTGGAGAAACGCAGCGGGGATTTTGAGCTGCACGTGGACGAGTTTCCGTGGGGCAGCGACTACTATCGCCAGAGCGGGCGGATGATGCCGGAAGACGGGCTCGACGTCTTGAAGAAATACGAGGCGATTTATTTTGGGGCGGTGGGCGATCCGAATCTGCCCGATGACGTTACGCTCTGGGGGCTGCGCCTGCGGATCTGCCAGGGTTTCGATCAGTATGCAAACGTGCGGCCCACGCGCATTTTGCCGGGCATCGTCTCGCCGTTACGCGGTGTGGGCGAAGGCGACCTGGATTGGGTGATCGTTCGGGAGAACAGCGAAGGCGAGTACGCGGGACACGGCGGACGCGCGCATCGGGGGTTCCCTGAAGAGATTGCTACCGAGACTGCGATCTTCACGCGGGCCGGTGTCACGCGCATCATGCGATTCGCGTATGAGTTGGCGATGGCTCGTCCGCGGCGGCGGCTGACGGTGGTGACGAAGTCGAACGCGCAGCGGCACGGCATGGTTCTGTGGGATGAAATCGCAGCCGAGGTGGGCCGCGAATTTCCGGGAGTTGAGACGGATAAGATGCTGGTGGACGCCGCCACTACTCGAATGGTTGCGAAGCCGCGCAGCCTGGATGTGATCGTCGCGACGAATCTTCATGCCGACATTCTGAGCGACCTGGCGGCGGCGCTCGCCGGAAGCATGGGAATTGCGCCCACCGCGAACCTGAACCCGTCGCGGCAGTTTCCTTCGATGTTCGAGCCGATTCACGGGTCGGCGTTCGACATCATGGGGAAGGGGATTGCGAATCCGATCGGGAGTTTGTGGTCCGCAGTGATGATGCTGGAGCATCTTGGCGAGGGTGACGCCGCACGCAGGCTGATGGCAGCGATCGAGCGCGTGACCGCCAGCGCGGAGCTGCCCGCGGACTTGGGAGGGAAGGCTACGACAGCTCAGATCACTGACGCTGTTTGCGAGGCGATTTAGTAAGATCGCCGCCTAGCGCGCGAGTTTCCTTTACTGCCGACATCCCCCAGACAGCCCCATGCGTCAGCTTGGGGCTACTTCACCCCGAAATAGCCCCAAGCTGACGCATGGGGCTTGTGCGCTAAAGATTCTCTAGCAAACAACAGAATCCCGGCGGCAAGACGCATCGATAAGAAGGCTTGCAGCTTTTGAGCCAACTCATGTTGGGTGAAACATTCCGTGCGATCACGGGTCAACCGTTTAGATGGCAATACCAGCAGTCTTAGAGCCGTGCGGACCGCCCGCTGTGCGGCGACTTCCATCCTTTCCCGCCGCGCCGGTGGAGGGTCGCGTAAGCCGCGGCGGCGCAGGCCGATATCGAGATCAGGTTGATGCCAAAGCTCAGCAGCCGGGACTGGAGTACGTCGGTGGAAGGCATTCCGATCACCAGGGCGGCTCCCAGCCAGACAGGGAATATGGCGAGCTGAACCGCGGCGGCGACTCCGATCAAGTAGCGCCGCCCGGTGTCGTCGGCATTCGACAGTCCGGCAGTGATTCCAATTACCGCGGATATGGTGAAGCTGCTCAGTGGGCTCTTGAAGCCTGCAAAGCGGATGGGCCCACCCTCCATCCATGCGACAACCGCCCCCGCTCCCACCGCGAGTACGGTGCTGACCAGGACGGCGCGGAGCCCGTGGAGAATGAGGCCGCGGTCGCGGTTCCACATTCCGAAGCTGACAGCCAGCACTTGCGCCAGAAAGGGAATGAAAAGCGCGGCTACGACGATCGCGATCGGATTGTCTTCGATGATACCGGTGGCGAGCAGAATCGCTCCGGCTGCGGCGCGAGCGACGTAGCTGGTGGTGACGTGGCCCAGCTGCCAGAGATCCTGAATGATGTCCGTGAAGGGTTCGCTCATCGGCTGGGTGAGGTTGACCAGAGCTTCATCGTCGACAATGGCCCTTACTTCGCGCGAGGTCAAAGTATAGTCGGTGGCCGCAAGAATCGGAGACCCAAGGAAGGCCTCGACGAAGGCCCGCGCGTTGGGGGTCGAGGTTTCCACGCTCAAAACCCGCCGTTCCGCGTCCGGCCCATCCACGAAGACCTGGGCGACCGTCACGCGCGCGATACCGGCGGCGTGAGCCAGTCGAGCGGCTTCAGAAACACAATCGGGCGGAATGGTGGCGCGAATCTCATGCATAGCGGCATCCTCGCTGGAATCGGAATGGACTCAAATATGGCCAATTTAACATTGCTTCCTCCTCAACTTGACGTTAAGAAAAATGTCTGCCGGGCGATTATCGAAACTCCGAAAGGCTGCCGCAACAAGTTTGACTACGATCCGGAATCGGGTCTGTTCAAGCTGGGCGGGCTGCTGCCGGAGGGGATGATGTTTCCTTTTGACTTCGGCTTTATTCCGTCCACGCTCGGCGAAGACGGCGACCCTCTTGACATACTGGTGCTGATGGACGCGCCGGCACATGTCGGGTGCCTGATCGAGGTCCGCATTATCGGGGTCATTAAAGCGAATCAAACCGACGGCGGTAAGACCGAAAGCAACGACCGGCTTCTGGGCGTCGCGGTCCACTCCTACGATCACGAGGATCTGGAATCCATCGACGACGTCAGCAAGACCCTGCTCGACCAAGTGGAGGAGTTCTTCGTCTCCTATAACAAACAGCGCGGGAAGAAATTCAAAGTCACCGGCACTGGAGGGCCGAAGAAGGCCCTGGAATTTTTGAAAACCGGAATTCAGCAACACAAAAAGGCCCAGAAGAAATAGCGAGAGCCGTTCATTGGGCGCTCATTTTTTGGAGCGCTTCCTTCACCTTGCGCAGGTCCTTTACGAATCTCCGGTACTCCAGCTCCCGTTGCGGGCCTGGGCTTCGCAGGATCGCCGAGGGATGGATGGTCGATGTCGCGGTACCCGCCCAGGGATGTTTCACGAATTTCCCGCGCTCCCTGGTCACGCGGTAAGCGGCGCCGAAGACCGCCTGCGCGGCAGTCGCGCCGAGGCAGACAACGATCGCGGGCCGGATGATAGCGAGTTCCGCCTCCAGCCAAGGTCTGCATGCCAGGGATTCCGATGCGCTGGGTTTTTTGTGGATCCGCCGCTTGCCGCGCTCTTCAAACTTGAAATGCTTGACGGCGTTGGTTAGATAGATTCGGGAGCGCTCGATTCCGGCTTCTGAGAGCGCGCGATCTAAAAGCCGGCCGGCGGGTCCGACAAAGGGGCGTCCTTGCAGATCTTCGTCGTTGCCCGGCTGCTCTCCAATCAATACGATGGGCGAGGATCGCAGCCCTTCGCCGGGAACAGCCTGAGTAGCATGCCGGTACAGATCGCAGCCGCGGCACGCCAGAATGGCCTTGTTCAGTACCGGGAGTGACTTGATTGACGCGGCTTCGCCCACAGGAGGGGTTCCCACGAAACCTTTACGCGGCCTTTTGCCTGCGTCCGGTTTTCCGGTATAACTCGTCTTTATAAAGCAACTTATACGAAACTCGTTTTGCGCCGGCCAGACGAACCAGCAGGACGCGTTTCCCGTCGTGCCGCAGGGACTTTACACAACCTTTCCAGATAGTCGCGATCATCTTACGAACCTCCTTTACGGGTCGCTCTTCGCAGCTTTTTCCACGTTTCCACCGGCTTCGGCTGCAATTTCCGCCATCAGCCGTTTCGAGAGGACAGAACGCGGTTTGTCGGTAACAATGTCTTTTATGGATGCGCTGCGATCCCGATGCTTGATCAAGAGCCACGCAGCCTTGCTGGACTTCCCCAGCGGCCGCGTTCGAACCAGGACCCACGACCCTTTTAACTTTTGGCCGTGGAGGGTGAATTTGAGTTCGCCTTTCTCCAGGCTAGTATCGACGTCAGGCTCGTCCGGCTCCCACGTTCCGCGATCCCAAACCATGACTGTCCCGCCACCGTACTGGCCCTCTGGAATGGTGCCCTCAAACCCACCGTATTCGAGCGGATGGTCCTCCACCGCCATGGCCAAACGCTTCACGGACGGATCGAGGGACGGCCCTTTAGGCACCGCCCAGGAGATTAAAACGTGCTTCCATTCCAGTCTGAAATCGTAGTGCAGATGGCTGGCCTGATGCTTCTGAACGACGAAAGACGCCTGATGCGCAGGCTTCACCTTCGATGAACCCTGGGGTTCCTGGGTACGCTTGAAATCTCGTTTAGAGCGATATTCGGCGAGTCCCATCGCGAAAGACAGTGCAATTCAGGGACCACTAAACTCAAAACACCGCTCCCTTTGGTCACGGCTCGCTAAGCAGAGCCACATGTTATCAGCAGTGGCGCGATACGCGAAACAGGCGGGACGCGGTGCGCGTCTACGCGGGTATGAGATACCGTGTAGCGTTCAGCAAGCGGATTCAATCCGACGGCCTGGATTCAACCATGCGGCCCAGCTCGGAATTGGACATGAATCTCTCCGACGGCGTCGTGGCGGAGAAAGTATTCGTGGAGCAACTGGAATCTGACGCTCAACATAGCCAGGAGGAGCTGGACGAAGACGATGCTTTCCTGGGGAGCGCCGCCGCCGAGGTTTGGGAGTACGACGTGGTCGACGGGCGTCTGGCGGAGTTTGAAGATGCATTGCAGAACTCGGACTTGGTCCTGGAATACGAGGTCATCGATGAAACGGTAACTGAGGCGGTGGATGCGACGCCGTCCAGCGTCGAGCCGGGAAGCGTGTACCCGGCATACTCGGCGAGCGATACGGAAGGCGCGCCCGCAGGCGGGTCTGTCGATCCAAGCGCGGGAGGTCTCAATCGTGGGGCGTCCTCCAATAGCGATGGCCTCGACGATCTCCAAATCAAGAAGGCGGACGATCCGACCCTGGGGCTTACGAATCGGGGAAAGAAAGGTCCCCAGGACTGGGCAGCGAATACCGGCCCCACGAGGAATCCCGACCGTTAGACTCGTGACACTCACGTCTTTGCCTGGCGTCGAGATAAGTCTCGACGCGGCACGCACGAGTGCGTGCGCCACGGTAACGATTTGGATAGTATGGTTCTTCTTACGGATATGATGAACCACGGTGGAACGCATCTATTTCTCCTTGTGGGTGTACCGCTATTTGTCTTGGGTCAGGCTGGCGCTCCGTTGCCTCAGGGCCAAAATCCCCAGGGCATGCATGTTTACATCTGGGCGGGCCTGAAATCGCACACGGAAGGAAAGCACGACTATCCGCAATTCCTGGCCGACTGGAGTAAGATCCTCACGGAGCATGGCGCGGTCGTCGACGGCGCCTTGCACGCGCCCAGCGCTGCCGACCTTGAGCGCGCCGATGTTGTGTTGCTCTACAAAGGAGATGCGGGATTCCTGACCGATGACACGAAAGCCGCGTTGGAGAAGTTTGTGAAGAGAGGCGGCGGCTTCGTCAGCATCCACGATTCCTTGTGCGGCCCGGATCCGGAGTATTTTGCGAATCTCGTAGGCGGGGGCAAGAAGCACGGTGAGGTGAACTACACTCTGGAAACCGAGGTCCAGTACAAGGTGGCCGACAAGACGCATCCCATCATGAAGGACATGTCGGATTTCACGATTCCCGACGAAGCCTTCTTCAAAATGACCTGGGCCAAGACGGGCACTCTTCACGTACTCGCAAATAATGAAATCTCCCCGACCCCAAGCGCGGGCGAGCATAAAGGCGAGATCGTTCCTCAAATGTGGACGTACGAGCATACCGTGCAGGGCGGCCAGCCGGCGCGCGCGTTCGTCTGGATGCAAGGGCACACCTACGCGAATTTCGCGAACCCGCAGATCCAGAAGACTCTGCTGCGCGGTATCGCATGGGCCGGTAACCATCCGGTGGAGGAGTTGGTGACGTACACTCCACCGCCCAGCACTCGACGCCGGTCGCCGAAGCAGTAGCCTGTATCAGCCCCGTTGCCGCTTTGTAGGGCGGCCAATATTGGCTGCGGCCTGCCTCTGGGCAGGCCTTCGGCGATCCACAAAAAGCCGCCTGAAACGCGGCTGCAGCCAATATTGGCCGCCCTACAAGCAAGCAATCGACATGTTAATGTTTCGGCTGCGACAGCCGGCTGACCGAGTTTTCTTTGCCGACGACTTTTCTTCAGACAGCCCCATGCGTTAGCTTGGGGCTACTTCACACCGCGTAGTAGCCCCAAGCTGACGCATGGGGCTTATGCTGTCGATTACCGCCCAACGCTAAAGATTCTTCGCGGACAGCCCACCGGGGGTTGATGAAAAACACTCGACAGGCGAAAGTGCCTGTCCCACCCGGACTGCAAATTGCTGAATTGTTGTGACTCGCCTGCGATTTCTATTTTTTTCCGGCCAGCGTGAGAGCATACAGGCAGTCGCCCGCTCCCACGATCAGATATTGCTTCCCATCGAGCGTCCATGTGGACGGTCCGTTGCTGAGCGACCTCATCAGCTGTTGGTGCCACAGAACCTTGCCGGTCTGAGGATCGAACGCGACCAGGTTTCCAGAGTCGCCTGTGAACAGCAGGTGCCCGGCTGTGGTCAGGATTCCTCCCGACAAATTGGTGCCGCCCCTGCCATTGTGCTCGTGCTTCCAGCGGGTTTCGCCGGTCCGAATATCCAGCGCGAACAGAGCGGAGCGGGAATTGAAATTTCCGCCGCCGCCGCCACCATAGCCTTCGGGCTTGTCGGAGCTGTCGTACAAATACGCCATGCCGTAGCCCTCCGTTCCGTTCAAATAGAACAGCTCCGTCTGGGGATCGTAGCTGGGAGGCGGCCAGTTGGTCGCTCCCATCGCCGGCATGTCTATCATCGACCCGTCGACCTTCGGCTCCTTGTCGGGATCCGGAATAGGGGAGCCAGTTTTTGGATCCACGCCCTTCGCCCAATTCCCGGTGCCTGAAAATGGCTTGGAAACCAGGTTCTTGCCGTTGGTGCGATCCAGCACGAAGAACCAGCCGGCGCGCGCACCTTGGCCGAGCAGCTTCCGCGGCTTTCCATTGATCACCGCATCAAACAGGACCGGAGTCTCGACATTGTCCCAGTCGTGAGTGTCGTGCGGAGACGCCTGAAAGTACCAGGTCAGTTTGCCGGTATCCGCGTTCAGGGCAACAATCGAAGCCGTGTAGAGGTTCGCGCCTTTACGGCTCTGACCCGCGAACACGGGATTGGCGTTGCCCGTGCCCCAATAGAGGAGATTCAGCTCCGGGTCGTAGCTTCCCGACATCCACGTCATGCCGCCGCCATGATCCATCGCGGCTTTACTCGGCCAAGTTTCGGAGCCGGGATCGCCCGGCTTTTCCGGCTCGCTCCACCAACGCCACTGCAGGTCGCCCGTTTCCGGATCTCGCGACTCTAAATATCCGCGCACGTCCATCGCATCGCCGCCGACTCCGACCAGAACGTGATTTTTCACCACCATCGGAGCCATGGTGGTGAAATACTGGAGCTTTTCATCGGCGACCTTTTTCCGCCAACGCTCCTTGCCGTCCTTGGAATTCAATGAAATGAACCAGCCGTCTGGAGTCAAAAAATACAGCCAGTCGCGATACATGCCGACACCACGCTGACCCACCAGGTGGCCGCCGCGATCTTCAAAATCGTACTGCCACAACTGTTCGCCGGTGCGCGCGCTGATGGCGAAAACGTGATCCGGAATCGTGAAGTACAGGATGCCGTTTACCAGCAGGGGCGTCGATTTGATCGACGGCTCGCCCACGCCGCGCTGTGTAGGAATGCCGGTGATGCGGTAGATCCATTCGATCTTGAGAAGGTCGACATTCGACTGGTTGATCTGGTCCAGTTCGCTGAATCGCCGGCCGGAGTAATCGCCGTTGTAGGTCGGCCACATTTCCGCGGGCTTCTTGAAAAGGCCGATGGTAGTCGGATCGAGGCCCTGCGCGAAAACAACGCAGGGAATTAGGGCGAGAAGTATTCTCATTTGAGCGTTACCAGGTAAGCGGTCATGTTGTGGATGTCGGCATTGGAATACTTCGCCAGCAATGCGCGATGCCCCTCCATTTTGTCTTGAACGTCGATTTTCACGGCGGCCTTAGGCCATTCGTGAAATTGGCCCGAGGCGTCCACGAGCGAGATGAAGAAATCGTCTTCCCGGCTGATCGCGCCCGAAGTTTTTTCGCCCGACGCCGTCGTTACGGTTGCCAGCACCGGGCCCCGATCCGCCGGCCACAGGAATCTTTGCTGGAGTTGCGAAGCCTGCTGGAACTTAGAACCGATTTTCGCGAGGTTGCCCGTCGCGGAATGGCAACCCGTGCAATTCGTTTTGAAAAATGCCTCGCCGAGCTGGGCGTCGCCGGTTACTTTGTTCCTCAAGTCGCCATAGGTCTGTCCGTAGGTGCCGCGATTAGCTGCCAATTCGATTTGCATTTTCAGGAACTGAGAGATGCTGTGGATCTGTTCGCCAGAGAGCTGCGGGAAGGCCGGCATCCCCGCCTGCGGGCGTCCCGTCTTCACGAGAGGGCCAATTCCTTCGTCCTTCTCGTCATGGAGTACGACCACGGATCGAATCAGATTCGGCGCCTGAGAGCCGCGGGCATCGTCACCGTGGCATCCTCCGCAATACTGCTTGTACAGCGGCGCTCCTTTAGCAGCCTCAGCCGCGTCCGGCGCTGGGCCAAGCCCAAGAAACTCGCGCGTCGCGCCTCGCCCGCCTCGCCCGCCGCGGCCTCCACGCCCCGTTCCGGCCTGGGGGATCGGCTCCTGTGCCAGCAGAATGGAGCCCAACAGTACCACTATCCCGATCGAACATACTTTCGCGAACCGGATCATCATCTGAACCTTCCCTGTGAACTCCGCCGACGAGACGGCCACAAGCGTTTACAGTATTCCAGGGAAGACGGCCTGTCAACCCAGCATTACGGCAGTCACTTATTGCCCGAATTAGCGCCGCCCGCCCCCTTCCGTTTGCTTTCGATCCGGTCAAGCCAGCTTATAGCGAGGGACGCTTGCCTTCTTCCGTCTCCTTGGAAAGATAAGTTTTGATCTCCGCCCTCGCCTTCTCCCAAATTACCCCGCTCTATGCACACGCCGGGCGAGCAGATGGGCCAGTGGAAATTCCTCGCGCACCCGTTCCTGGCACCGAGTCTCATCAACTCGGTGTTGGATTGTACCCTTGGTGAGAGGTAATGTCCTCATGATACAGGTGCCGATAATCAGTTTCAGGAGTTACAACAACAACGAATCCAGACACGAAGGGCCACGCTTCGCGCCGGCAATGGCTGAACTTGATAAACTTTCAGCGGGCAGGAGGTAGAAGCTTCGTGCGGCTGAGCCCGGCACTCGTGGTCTTCGTTTGCGCGGTGATCCTTGCCGCCGGGCAGACGGCGAAGTTCACTCTCGATACCACGCTGGTTCTGATTCCGGTGACGGTCACCGACTCAAAGAACCGCTTCGTGCTGGGTCTTCAACAGCGAGAGTTTCGTCTCTTCGAAGATGGGTCCGAGCAGACGATCGTGAGTTTTTCGGGAGAAGACGCGCCGTTATCGGTGGGTGTGGTTTTTGACATCAGCGGCAGCATGAGCGACAAGCTCCGGACCTCGCGCCGGGCGGCGATTCAGTTCCTGAGGACGATGAATGCCCAGGATGAGGCGTTTCTTGTCGAGTTCGGAGATCAGGCGTCGTTGGCCGCCGGGTTCACGAATCAATTCGATGAAATTGAGCACAAACTGGCGTCGCTCACGCCCGGCGGGCTCACCGCCATGCTCGATGGCGCGCAGCTGGCGCTCCATGAGATGAAAAGGGCGAAAAATCCCCGTAAAGCGATCGTGATTATTTCCGATGGCGGCGATAACAACAGCAAATACTCCGCGCATGAAGTCGAGGCGCTGGTGCGCGAAGCGGATGTGCAAATCTACGCGATGGGAGTATTTCAGCTGTCCATTTCGCTGGGCGCGCTCAACGAGGAAGTCAACGGGCCGCGCCTGCTCTCCCAACTGGCCGAACAAACAGGGGGCCGGGCTTTCACCGCATCGGATGCCAATGATCTGCCGAGCGTCGCGTCGCGCATCGCCATCGAGTTGCGGAACCAGTATGTTCTAGCCTACCGGTCCAAGAATCGAAATAACGATGGCAAGTACCGTAAGGTGGAAGTGAAAATTACGTCGCCCAAAGGCGTCCCCGATCTGAAAGCACACTGGCGGCTCGGCTACTACGCTCCTTCGCAATAGCTGGGACAGGCGCTTTCGCCTGTCGTCTTCCGGAGTCCGCTCCCTGAGAGTGACGAAAGAGAACAATTGTGGGGCGGGCATTTGCGCCGGCAGCCGGCTTTGAGTCGGCTTCTTCGTTTCCCCACAGAAGCCTGCTGGAAGCAGGCTGCCGGCAAAATTGCCCGCCCCACAACTGGTCGCGGTTCGCTTGGGGCGAACGTCAGCGATGAATCACGTGAGGCGGCGCGACATGAGGCGCCGTTGTATGAGGAGCGACGGGCGAGGAAATGCGCGGTGGAGGCGCATAGGTGCGAACGGGAGACGGATAGGAAGGTCTCGGGCTGAAACCGGCTGGGTACCCGGTGGAAATCCCGGCCGGGCGCGGATAAATCGAAGGATTGAACCGTATCCCTGCTGGCAGCGGCCGATACAAAAGGCCGTAGGGGTAACCGGATAGATACGGGTTCGACCAATTTGGATAAAGGTAGCCATACGGGCTCCCGAAACTGAGCCCATACGGGTAAGTGATTCCAAGCAAAGGAATTCCGGTCTGCGGAAAATAAGTGAAGCCGCCCACGGCGAGGCCGGCGGGATCGATCTGGTCGGGATTGTCGATGATGCCGACAGCGATGTTATTGTCCTCGGAGACCACTGAGCTGCGGTTCATGGCCCAGACGTTGAAGTCGTCTGAAGCGGGCGTGGTCGCATGATCCGCCACCAGCACGGATGCGAAGGGGAGCACGTCGCCCCGATGGACGGTCACGTTCCCGGCGGCGTCCTCGCTTGAGACCTCAGCGCTGCCGCTCAAGACCCTGAGCTGGGCTGGCTCAGCCTCGATTCGTACCACGCTATCCTGCGGAACGCGGACCTGCCAGGTCTTGTAAATAAGCGTGTCCGGCGGATTCGCGGCCTCATGACTCGCCTCCAGAATGGCGGACCCGCGCAGCAGCTCGATCCGGGTATCGGAAAGATTGTTCGATACCATTCGAAGGGCGCTGTTTTCGTCGACGCGCAGGAACACGCCGGGACTGAGCAGGATCTCCGCGCGGCCGAGCTCGGTTCGCAGCACGCTGCCCTCACCGATCTCCTGGAAACGGCCGAACTTCTGTTGAATCCGCTCTTCCCCAATGAAAACTGAACCCTCGAAGAAATACAGGAGGCCGGAGTGCGTGGATCTGACCGACTGGCCTGGAGTGGTGGACGACAGCGCGAGGAGTAAGGCAAACATCGGCGGCGCGACAGGCAGGTATCTCATGGAATGCCCCTCGCACAAAGTATGCTCCCGTTTCAGCGCCTCGTCAATCCGGGCGCTTTTGGCACGATCCATGTCAGGATGGGTGTCTACCAGCATCCAACCGAAAACCGCACATTTTATGCTCCAGACGGCGAGCCCACGGTAGGACTGGCGTTCCGGCTATGGCATATCTCGGGTCTGGATAATTATTCGGTTCCGCATCCGATGCTCTTCAAGAGGAACGACTATGCACAGGCACGCGGCGTCGATCCGGGGACCCTTGTGTCTCATGCCACTACCGGCTCCGGGCCTTCAGGTTCTTTTTTAGGCAGCGACATGCGCGCGGCCTACTACGGTGGAAATCTGACGGGCGCCGGTCAGAACCTCGGATTGTTTGAGTATGCAGGGACCGATCTGGCGGACCTCAACACCTATTTCACGAACGCGGGTCAAACAAACAATGTGCCGATAACGCTGCTCTCCACGGACGGGACAGCACCGGTTGCCTTGCCGTCGCAAAAGGGCCGCATGGGTGCGATGACATCGAACAGACGCTCGATATGACGCAGGCTCTTGGCATGGCTCCTGGTCTGGCAAGTCTGGTGATGTATATCGGAAGTACCGATCCCGCGATCCTGGGCGCCATGACTTCACACAGCCCTCTGCCCACTACAATCGGCTGTTCGTGGGGGTGGACACCAGCGGATCCAACCATAGATGACCCGTACTTTCAAAGGATGGCGGCTCAAGGTCAAAACTTCTTTGCGGCGTCCGGCGATTATTCCACCTGGAAGGCGACCGGAAAAGCCGAGGCATGGCCGGCAGATAATGCGTACGTCGTCTCCGTCGGCGGCACGGATCTGATAACCGCCAGCGCAGGCGGAGCATGGGCGTCAGAAACGGCGTGGATATACAGCGGCGGCGGCATTTCCCCGGATCAAATCCCGATCCTCTGGTGGCAGCAGTCCTCAGGCGCGATCACCTCGGCCAACATGGGTTCGACGACCTATCGTAATGGCCCGGACGTGTCTTCAAACGCCAACTTCACTTTCTACGTTTGCGGCGACCAAACCGCCTGCACGGCGAACGAATATGGAGGCACCAGCTTTTCGGCGCCCATGTGGGCCGGTTACATGGCGCTGGTCAATGAGCAGGCGGGCAAAAAAGGGAACGCGGGTCTCGGCTTTATCAATCCGTCCATTTATTCGATTGGAACGGGGTCGGCTTACAGCGCGGATTTTCACGACATTGTCAGCGGCACAAGCGGCAGCTATTCGGCCATTCCCGGCTACGACCTGGTGACCGGATGGGGCAGCCCGAATGGAACGAACCTGGTTAGCGCACTTGCGACCATTCCGACGCCCCCAAACTTTACGATATCCGCCTCGCCGGCTTCGCTTGCGATCGCCCGCGGCCAGGGAGGGTCCAGCACGATCGCTACGACGGTTTCGGGCGGCTTTGATGCGGGGATTACCTTGTTGGCGACCGGGCAGCCGTCAGGGGTGACCGTGACTTTTAGGCCCGCGTCGATCGCCCCGCCGGGCACGGGAAGCTCAACGATGACCATCGCAGTGGCCTCGACTACGGCAAGAGGTACATATACGATCACCGTCACAGGCTCCGGTGGAGGGATGACGCACACCGCCACGGTTTTGTGGTTAATATGTCGCATTGAGAACGGGCGACGCGGGAGACGAGGCGGGACGGACCATCGCTGCCGATCAGGCCTACACCGACGCACAGATTATCTTTGACGCCCCGGCCACGTGCGCGTCCACATCCTTCAGCACTGCAACGATACTCGGATCACCATCGTTCCTTTGCTGCTTTCGAGGGACGCGGCGAATGCCTTCATGGCCGCCGCATCGGGACGATGCAACCCCGCGGGCGGCATCAGCCCGGCTCGAACCTTGCGGATGGCCCCCATTGAGTACCGGAGACAATTGCGGTATCGAGTAGTGACGCCATCTCCTCCACTGGTTTTCTGAGCAACTTTGGCCCCGCGGAATCCTGGGCAGGTAGATGCGACCTCGCGGAGCAAATCGGGGTCGCCTTCACACGCTTCGGCAAGAAACTCAGAGCGTCCGGATGGTTCGCGCTCGAGCGCGGCGTGATACAACCGCTCAATTTCGCTCCAACGTTCAGGACTCAACGGCACCACCTGGGGTCACCTCGCGGGCCAACCAGGCCCTGGCCAACCTCCAATCCCGCATAACGCTCTGCGGCGAAAGCTCCAGCACCTCCACGCGGCCCTTTCGGGGATCAACGTTGGCGAGACTATGAAGAGCGTCGTCGAGGGCGATTAGTTCATGATGTTTGCGAAACGAGGCGAGATCATCCGAGAGCGTCACGCCCCGTTTTGCCGATTCCCGCGCACGGGCACTATCGAGAAGGACACGACGCATCAGGGACGCGGTCACGCCAAAGAAGTGCGCTCGATCCTGCCAGCAGAGATTGTTCGCGTCCACAAGGCGCAAATAAACTTCATTAACGAGGGCGGTTGTCTGGAGCGCAGGACTCCGCCGTTCCGATCGCATCCGGCGGCGCGCCACCCGGCGCAGTTCCTCGTACACCAATGGCGTAAGCCGATTCGACGGCAGCCCCTCGCCCCATGCTTCAGCAGTTTTGTGATTTCCGCATTGGACGCGGGCATTAGACTCCAATATCAGCGAAGTATATCACGAGCCATTTGTAGCTATTGCCATAAATTCTCGCTTTCCAGAGTGATGGCAGATGCAACCGCGCAAGAAAAGGATAATCGTTATGCGATGCAGTTTGGCAATGGCGGGTTTCGCTGTCAGCTTGAGTAGTATAACCGCGGAACAGAATATTTCCGGTCCGTACCAGGTCGTCTATGCGGTTTGGCAGCGCGGAAGCGCAAATCACCGTTATGGGCTCCGCCGTTTTGAGGGCATCGGGAAGTATACATTTCAAGGCACCCATATTTGGATCGCCGTTCAGGCATCTTCTGGAAGGACGGCGGCCGATTTAACCGGTTCCTGGAGCGGAGTCATGAACTTTTACACTCCTTCTCAGGTTCTGACCTTTGAGCTGTCGAACATGCTCGGCATACCAAAAAAGGGGACCGGTTTCCCGGCCCCCCTGATGAATAGTTCCACGACTGTTAGAACGTGAAGCGAATCGAGAGACGCAAGTTGCGCGCTCCCTGATACACCTGCGGCAAGCCGTAGCGGTTGGCGAGAGTGAGCGGCCCTTGAACTCCCGCAAATGCTCCCGTACCGTTTAGGGCGTCCACGTAGTTATAAGAGGTCATCACTTTGTTCCAATCCACACCGGGATCGCCGGAGAAGCGCGATGCGCGTGTGGGGCTGATCAACTGCGCGGAAGCTCCGACGGGTCCTTCATTCACCGCGGTGACGGCCCGTTGGTTGAACAGGTTGATGACGTTCACTTCGAAGGCTAAATGCATCCCTTCCTTCACCGGAATTTCATGGCGAAGAGAAATGTCGGATTGAACATAGTTATCGGTGCGCGCGCCTTCGATAACCGCTCCCTTGACGAAGTCGCCATTGGGGGCGCGGGTAAAGTTAACGAAGTTGCCGCGGCCTTCGGCGAACTGGCATGCGGAACCAGTACCGACAACCGGCAGGCAAGTATCGATCGGCGTGCCCTGGAATGCGGACTGAATCACACCGACAAGCGTCTCGCCCTTGAGCCACTTCTGGCGGTAATAGAGGAACACCTTGCCGGTATTGGGACGATCGGTCGACAACGGACCGTCGTCAATCTTACCCGAGGGATCGTAGGTCATGGTCGGGATGTCGAAGGCGCGGCCGTTGTTCGGAGCGTGACGTCCGCCGCCACCATCCGTCGGATCGGTGTTGGTGAGACCGGCGTAGTTTCCGGTGAGCCGGCTATAGGTATAGGACATGGCCCCGAACCACTTGCCGGTCGCTCTGCGCGCCAAACGGAACTCGAGTCCATCGTAGCGGCGAATGGCCGGAACAACCGCCGGGCACTCCGCGCAGAACGGGGTAGTGTTCAGGTAGTTGTTGCCACTTGCGTCTGGAATAACGGTGGGACGATGCAGTAAATCCGCGAACTTCGAACCAGGGTTGCCGATGTAGAAACCCAGGTTATCCGTGATGGCCATATCTTCGATGGTTTCATCCAGACGCTTCCGGGCATACCGGGTTTCGAGGGACCAGTGGTTATTAATGGCCCAGTCAACGCCGGTGACGAATTCATGCTGCGCCATCGGCTTCATGTCGGACTGGATCGCAGGATCGCGAGTATCCGCCTTGGTGGCGCGGAAATCAACGTTCTCAATGAAGCGGCCGACCGTCACGCCAGGCGCTGGGCCGCTTGCGGGACAACCGCCGCCCTGAGGGAAGCTCGGAGTGATGGCGGTGTAGGCGGTGGAATCCATCGCGTACACGCAATTGTGCCAATAGTCGCTGCCGAAGGAGCCGCGCGCCAGGCCCATCTTCATGATGTCGAAGAATTTGCCGTAGCTCGCGTACACTTTGATCTTGCCGTTGTGAAGCAGATCATAAGCGCCGCCGATGCGTGGGGCGATCTTGTCGCCGAAGCCAAACTCGACCGACGGGAAACGAGTCGGATCGTAGGCTGGCTGACGTTCCTGATCCAAGCGGATTCCAGCATTGATCGTCAAGCCGTGTCCAACGGTCCAGCTGTCCTGGAGATAAACAGCGTGGGCGTATTGCTTATCGCCACCGGTATTGGTCACGCCGGTTCCGACGATGAAGTATCCATAGAGGCCCTGGCAAACAGACTTGCCATAGGTACTCTGATTCGCGGCCTTCACGCCATCGCAAGCGCTGGTGCTGGTCACCGGAGTATAGCTCTGGCCGAAGTACAGATCCACGCGGCCGCCCTGAAAGTTCGTGAGCACGTCGTTCGCTTGCCGCTGTTGGAAGTAACCAACCTTGAAGGTATGAGTTCCCCCCAGATGGCCGACATAGTAGGAAGCATCCACGTTCAGGGTGTTCCGTTTGTAGGCGTCGTAGGATGTGGCCAGATTGTTCGGAATATTGGCGAATCCCGAAGTGTTGAAGGAGGAGGCGGGGAACGCCGCTCCGCTCAGATCCGTACTGGAGCCATTGACCGTCGACTGGTACACATAGCGGGTACCCACCGGCGTTCCACGCTGTTCGTTGTTATTGAAGAAGTACCCGTAACGGGCGCTGATCACCAGGCGCGAGGTCGGCGTCCAATCGCCACCGAAGGAGTACACCGCGAGCGGGTTTACGGAACCGGCATCGGAACGGAAGGTATTGGGATCTGTCGACGCGCCGGCGTTGATCTGTCCCACCGCGCTGTCGGGCTGACCCAACTGGCCCTGTGTCCGCGAATAGGCGTAATTGAAAGACGAATACAAGCGGAGCTGGTTGAACATACGATAGTCCAACCGGTTGTAGGAATTCTGCTGGCTAACCGTCTGCGTCAGCTGACGGGGGCCAGGATTCGCACCAGTGAACGTCGTGGTGCGGCGAATGGTGTCGATGGAAGGAATGTAGCTGGTGAACAGCCACAGCCGGCCTTTGAGCAGCGGTCCGCCGAGCTGGAAGCCCGGTTCGACTATGTTGCGCTGATCCTTCTTCGGAACGTAATACTGAGGGGTACCGTCCAAGCGGTTCGTTGTCGAAAGGGAAGCGAGGCTCGGGTTGAGGCGGAGACCGCAAACCGTGCTGAATCCCTGGGAAGTCAAGCCGCTCGAGCAGGCATCGTTGGCGTTCATCTTATTGTTGACCCAGTAGGCTTGCAGTCCGCCGTGCCAGTTCTCCGAGCCGTGCTTCGGGACCGCGTTGATCACGCCGCCGAGCGCTCCGCCGTATTCCGCTTCAAAACTGCTGGACTTAATCTGAACTTCTTCAATGAAATCGATCTGGAAGTTCTTGCCCACGCCGCCATTCTGAATATTGGTGACATTGACACCGTCGATCATGTAGACATTTTCAGAGTCGGTTGCACCATCGATCTGGAAGCCGTTCTGGCGGCCGGACGTACTCCCCTGCAGTGGTTCCATGCGGGCTCCGGCCGCAAACGGGATCACAGACTGGAAGGAGCGTCCTTTGGGAATATTATCCAGAACCTCTTTCTCTACCGTAACGGCGACTTTACTCTGGGTCATGTCGACGACCGGACCTTGGCTGGAAACTTCCACAGTCTCCGCGACAGCGCCGATCTGCAGTTGCACGTCGATATTCGGCAAGCGGCCGACACTAAGGTCAATTCCAACCTGCTTGTAGGTACGGAAACCGGCCGCAGAAACCGTAATATCGTAATTCCCCGCAGGGAGTGCGGAAAACCGGTAGGCGCCGGAAGAATCGCTGGTGGTCTTCTTGACTCCCAGCAGAGCGGGTCCGGAAATCTGAACAGAGGCTCCCGAGATTAAGGCTCCGGAAGGATCCTTGACGGTCCCCTGAAGGCCCGCGGTAGTTTCTTGCGCGTACATCGCCGGCAAGCTTAGGAGTATGGCTGCAAGACACAACCGCTTTCCTGTATCAAAACAAAGCATTTATTTGCCTCCTTGGCAACGTGGGCTTACTGATTGGGAAGGAAAACGGGTGCAGAACTGTTCAATCGATCTGGAAATCAGCATTTTCCCCTTTACCCCGATCCCGAGTCATCCACGGCAGGCACAACTTTGCCAGAATAGCGACTTAGCGCGAATGGATTTAACTCGAGAATCCCCAAAACCGGACCCATAATCCGGCTACGAATAACCTCAACCTGAAAATCGGAACGTTACAAAATCAACAACGATCAGATTGTCAAGACTTTACCATGCCGCCGAAGATCTTGCAAGCCAAAAGATAGGGATGACGATGGCTAGATGGTCGCGAACCGACTATCTTTCGGGCTGAATCCGCGCTGGAGGACAAAATTACGCCCATTCGCTCTGGGAAATGCCAGCCTGGAGGCCACTCGACGTACCCGTCGAACACCAACCGTCGCATCCTTTGAAGAGTGCACGAGCTGTTTTCTCCATTCGAATCGATGTATAATCCACGCATGCCAGGAATACTCGGGAGCAGAATTGCGTTCTCGCTGTTGCTCATCTCGGCCTGCTTAAAAGGAGGACAGGAAGTGCAATCGCCGCAACCTGAAACGTCGAAGCCGCCGGTCAAAGTAGAGCAGCGCGGGCGCATCCTTGGAATCGGCGGTGTCTTCTTTAAATCCGCTAATCGCGATCAGATGCGCGAATGGTATTCGAAGCATCTTGGACTCGCTGACAAAGGCGCAGGCGCGATGCTTCCGTGGCGCGAACACGACGACCCGCAAAAGGAACACGCTACGGTTTGGACTATTTTTCCCGCCTCCACTAACTATTTCGATCCAGGCCGCGCACCGTTCATGATCAACTACATCGTGGACGATCTGGATGCTTTGCTCGACCGCTTAAAACAAGAGGGAGTAAAGATTGACGCCAAACGAATGGATGAATCCTACGGTCGCTTTGCCTGGATTTATGACCTGGATGGGAATAAGATTGAGCTCTGGCAGCCGACGCCCTTAAAGCCCTAAGGGCCTTCCACTGCACTTACCCAATCGGTTTTCTGTAGCTATGATCCCGGCGTCGTAAAATGGCCGGAAACGCTTTGCGCCTGGTCATCTCAATTATCCGCATTGGCAGATTCCGCCGGATCAGTCGCGCAGTGTAGCGGCAGCGTCGTGGTTCCAGCCCCCCGCCGGGTGACTCCGAACGCCCCCACCCGCCTGAGCGAGCGCGGGAGGGATAATCTGCACGACGACGTCAGCTGTGGTCGGTAAAGTCCTCACTTTTTCATGTCGAGACAGTTTCGCTATCGTCCCAGTTGAACGACAGGTTTCCACCCTAGCGACGGAGTGTTCAGAAGGGCAGCGCTGGATCTTTAGTCCTGCGCGCGGATAGGAAATGTTTACTTCTAGACTAGGTGAACTTCGTGACTCGATTTAAGAGTCACATCCTACTAGCATTCCATAAGAACATCTATTTTCTTTCTTGGCGTTCTTGACAACAATAGAACTCTGATGAAGGAAGTACCGCTCCGAGCCTATACCGACGCACGAGGAGTTCCGACAAGACATCGTCAGCGAGGAACGGAAATTGTAGAGTTCGCGCTCGTAATGTCGCCGTTTCTGGCGATGCTCACTGTGCTGATGGGTATCAGTTGGGCCATTTTCGTCAAGAGCTCGATGCAAAGGGCGGTCCGTGTCGCGGTCGATCAAGGGGCCCGCTCGCTGCAGGGCTGAATAATATGGTTGGTAATCCCGATTCGCTTGCTCCTCGGCAGATGCGGAGGTAGTGTCGATGATCTCAAAAAAATCGGAGGAAGCGGTCGTTGTCCCGGATTCCCTTCATATAAAATGTGCGGCGGAGCGTCCACGGGGCACCCTCTTAGACTAGCGGGCTGCGATGGAATTGTAAAAACGCGTGAGGGCCTACAATGCGATGGAACTGGATGGCGTAGGGGTATAGGACTAAGGCACTAAGTTTTACCTAGCTGATCACATCAGCTGTTTCCCCGATGTTCAAACCTTTTCTATCGGTTGATCCTGGTAAGTGAGCAGACGGAAGCAAATCAAGCGGGAGGAATCCATGATTATGCGACGGAGACGGCGCGAGAGCGGATTTGTACTGATCACGATGGCGGCTTCGGCGGTCGCCCTGATGGGCGTGCTCGGGCTCGCAGTGGACGTCGGACGGATATTTGTCACCAAGAACGAGACCCAGGCGTTCTGCGACGCTGCCGCGCTGGCGGCCGGTCTCAAAATAAACGGCGATCCCAGCGGCATCACCGCCGCCAAAGCCGCAGCCACGTCTGTAGGGAACCAGTGGAACATGAACACGGCCGCGATCAACACCGGCAGTGCGCTCAACGGTGCGAACGGCGGGTACCAGATCGATTTCGCTACATCCATCGCCGGCCCTTGGGTAGCGTCTCCAGCCACTGCGACCGGATACACCTTCACCAGGGTGCAGGTAACTGTCCCGGTTAATCTGTACTTCATCGAGATCGTTTTGCCGTTCGCGTCCACCTTTTACAAGCAGACGGTGGCCGCCAGTGCGATCTCAGGCCAGGTTGCGGTCACCGACTTTACCAGCCACGGCCTCGGGCCCTTCTCCGCGGTGAGTACCAACACGGATCCGACCCAGAATTTCGGGTTGGTGGTTGGACAGCAATACGATATACAATGGCCGAACGTTAACGGTACGCTCGGCTCTGGCAGCTGCCAGCTTGGCAAAGCGGAAAACTGTTTTGTTTCCGCACCAACCTGCGGGTCCAAGACTTTGGGCACCGGCGACTACGCGAACAACGAGGCCTCCATGGTCGCGATGGTCAACTATTGGGGCTCCTCCAGCATCAGCGGCTATTGGGGGAGCACCTCGGCTAGCGCCGTCACCCAGGAAGTGCTGGACCTGCTTCAGCTTCAGGCGGTCTCCGTGAACAGCTTTATTAGCATGACCACTGGAAACAAATCCACCGTACGGAACGCCCTGGATGCGCGCGTCAACGAGGACCTCGATACGACGGATCCGGGTGATAGCCTTACGAGCCTGATTGCGTACGGTTCAAACGCGCACAACGGCCGGAGGTTGATCGGGATCCCAGTCGTCAACCCCGGGGGCAGCACCGGAACAGCTGGCGTCGCCCAGGTAAGCGGCTACGGCTCGTTCCTGCTTATAAGCGACGGTAGCACTCCCGCCAACTTTTACCAAAAATACACTGGTAACCAAGGGTACTGCGCTACTTACACAGGGCCGTACGATCCGGGCAGCATCGACCCATGCATCGATTGCACGGGAAGCGCGTTCAAGGTGGCGCTGGTCCAATGAGAGCGCTGATGCGGCAATGCCATAAGCTGGTCCGCGACCGCCGCGGCAATGCAATCGTGGAGTTTGCCATCGGCTCGGCCATTCTCGTTTCGGTATTTGCGGGCACCTTTCAGTTCGGGTACACGTTCTATCGATACAACACGCTCCAAAACGCCGTAAGCGCCGGCGCGCGGTACGCCTCGTTACAGCCGTACACCTCCACCACCTCGACGCCGTCGAAGGCCTTCCAAGACGCGGTTCAAAACGTGGTGGTGTATGGGAACCCAACTGGCGGAACTACACCCCTGGTCCCCGATCTCACCACGGCGATGGTGAACGTTACCGCCCTCGGTTATGGCGGCTCGACAAACGCGCCCCCGCAGTACGTAACGGTTTCGGTTAGCGGCTATACCCTGAACGCAATTTTTGCCCAAACTCCATTGACCAACAAGCCTTCGGTAACGTATGTCTACCAGAGCCTCTATCAGCCATGAATCATCCAAATCAGCACACAATCCGGACTCGAGCGCGGAAGGGAACCAGCGGAGCAGTCATACTGGAGACGGCTCTGATCTTTCTCACGTTCATTTTCATGTTAATCGGCGCCTTTGATTTCGGGGAATTCCTGTTCATTCATCAAGCGCTGGTTGAACGCGCACGGTATGCGGCCCGCTGGGGAGCCATAAACGATCCCACCAACCTTACGGCTACCCAGAACAAGGTGCTGTACGATCAGGCGACCGTACCGGCGTCTCCAAACCCTTATTTCGGACTGACGTCCTCCATGGTTACCGTGACCACTGCGGACGGCAATCCCAAAACCGACAGCTACCGGCTGGTGGTGTCGATCCACGACTATCCGTACGTGATGCTCTCGCCATATATCGCTGGAACTCATAATGGGCCCAACATTACCGTCGAGGTTCCCCTAGGGTACTTCTAGACCTGTTTCTGGATTTTTGGGGCCACCAGATCTGGGCGCATATCCGGTCGCTGCGGGCCGCCGGGCGAACGGTGGTGCTGACCACAAATTATCTGGACGAGGCGGAGGCGCTGTGCGATCGAGTGGCGATTCTTCGCTCCGGCAAGCTGCTCGCCGAAGATACGCCGGCGGCGCTCACGGCGCGGACCGGACGCTGCCTGGAGCTTGAATGCCGCGAGGACGGCGCGCGGAAAATGCGCGCAGCCATCGAGCAACGCCGCGGCGTCCTGCGCGTCGAGCTCGCCGATTTCGGCCTGCGCGTCTATCTTACGGCCGAGGTCAATCCCGAGGATGTGGTGCATGAGGCGCGCCAGATCTGTTCCTTCGACGGCTTCCGGACGCGCTCGCCCGACCTGGAGGAAGTATTCTGCGCGCTCAACTCCGGGAGCGGCACAGCATGAACCACGCGCGCGTATTCCGCGCGAGCGCCGCGCTGGAACTGGCGCATCTGAATCGGAATCGCGCCTTTGTGGCGCTGACCGCTCTGGCGGCCGTTAGCTTTCTGATGATGGTGAGCCTGTTCGGCCTCACCGGCGCCTACGCTCCCGTGGCCGTCATCAACCGAGACGGCGGACCTTACTCACAACGTTTGATCGAAGCCTTGCTCGCCGCGAATCACTCCTTCGCGCTGAAGCGCATGGGCCCGGATGAGGCGCGAGCGGCGCTACGTTCCGGCCGCCTGGTGGGAATGATCACCATCCCCGCCGGTTTCAGCGCGGATATCGAGCGGGGCACGACCGTCGCCATCGACGTAGAAATCGATAACATCAACGTCGATCTCACCAACGACGTGCAGCGGGCGCTTCCGGCCGCGATCGTCGGCTTCGGACGCCGGCACAACTTCCCTGGACTTCGCGTGCACATGGCGGAGCACGACGTTCTGCCGCACGACACCAACTATATTCCGTATCTCGTCGTTAGTGCGCTGGCCCTCGACGCGATGCTGATCGCCGGCATTCTCGGCGCGCTGGCGACCGCGCGCGAATGGGAACACAAAACGGTAAAGATGTTGCGCGTTTCGCCGGCCCCTGCGGGAGCCGTGCTGGCGGGCAAACTCATCGTGGCGGGAGCGGTCGCGGCGGTGGCCCTGCTGGTCACTGTGCTGGCGATCGTGCTGATTTACGGCGTGGTCCCGGTCGCACCCTGGGCCACTTTGTTCGCGCTGTGCGCCTGTGTGGCCATCTTCACCTGTTTCGGCGCATGGCTGGGAGCAGTGCTGAAGCGCACGCTCGCCGCGGTGCCGCTGCTGTTCGGTCTCATCATGCCTCTCTATGTGGACAGCGGCGCTCTTGAACCGACCCGGTTCGACGGAGAGACCATCTGGAGGATCGCCCACCTGTCGCCGATTTATTACGCCGTCGGCGTACTGGAGTGGGCCTATCACGGAATTCGTGTCACTCCCGAACCAGTGTATCTGGACCTGATCGCACTGCTGGCGATTGCCCTCGCTTCGGTTGCGCTGACGATGTCGAAGTTGTCGAAGGGAGCCGTCCGATAATGCGGCGCGCCATCGGGAATATGTGGGGCATGGCTCGTAACGATCTGGCGGTCTGGCTGAGGTCGCCAGCCGCGATCGCGGCCTCGCTGCTGCCGGCGATCGGGATGGGAGTGCTGGTCGCGGTGCTCACCAACTCGGTCGGGCAACAGCCGGTCGCGCTGGTGGTGCAGGGTAAAGGCCGGCTCGCCGCGCGAATGGCCAGGATTGTGAAGGCCGATGCCGATGCATATCTGCTGAACGAGATGAACGCCGCCGAGGCGGAGCGTGCCATCGGGGAGGAACGCGTTGCCGCGATCATCGCGATTCCGGAAAATTTCGATGAGGCCGCCGCCTTCGGGAATGCCGCCGTCGATCTCTATCTCAACAACGTCGATATCGACCTGGCCGACGACCTTCGACGCAGCGTCACGCGCTCGGTGGCCGAATTCGATGCGCCTCAGCTCGGACTGCTGGGCGAGCTGCACGGTCCGTCGGAAGGTGTTCTGCTGCCCAGTCCGTACCGCATCGCGGTGGCGGAGCACGATCTGCGCGAGACCAACGTTTCGTTCCTGCAATATCAGGTGATTCCGATTCTGGTGCTGATCGTGATCAGCGTCGGCCTGCTCGGCACGGCGCTGCTGACGGCCCGTGATTTTGGCCGGGGCACGGCCAAGATGATGATCCTCAGTCCGGCGGCGCGCCTTCCGCTCGTGCTCGCAAGACTGCTGGGCGGCACGCTGATCACCATCGCACTGGTCGGGCCGCTGGTCGGATTGGGATTTCTCACGCGCTATGTTCCGTTTTGTTCGGACGACTCCGGCCCACGGTCGTGGTCGAAACTCCTGCTGAGCGTACCATGCGCCTGGAGACTTTCCGTGCCCTCCTGGGAGCACGCCGTGGCGCTCGCGGCTCTGCTGTTGGCGGTGACGCTGACGACTGTCGGTTCAGGAATCCTGCTCGGGATCGCCCTCCGCGATGAGCGCCTGGTGACCATGGTCGGATTGAACGGAGCGGTCTATCTGTTTTTTCTCGGCGGCGGATTTACGACGGTCGCCTTCCTGCCCACTTGGATTCAGACCGCCAGCCGCTTCGTTCCCACCAGCTACGCCATTGAAGGAAAGCGCCAAGCCCTGTTCTATCCGGACCTTACCGGCTTCGGAAAGGACCTGGCGGTTCTCGCGGCGTGCGCGGTGGTGTCCATCGTCGCGGCGGCGAGCATGCTGGCGCGGGAATTAAGGAGAGCATGAAGCGGACGATACTTACCATCCTGAGTTTGTTCTTGGCCGCGTGCAGCCAGGATCCGGCGCGATCGGTGAAGATCGTTTCGGCTCAGCCTGTTGGGGTCACAACGGTCTATAAGCCTCCGCCCGGTCTCGACCGGAACCTGGTCCCGGAATTTTGCCCGCCTCCGGAGGATTCGCCGGGACCGGGTAGCTTCGTCGCGAAAGGACCGTGCGAATTCCAGCAGCGCGCGCCCGTCAGCTGCGAAGCGACGGGGGACGATCTTATCGTCGCCGTTCCGCGAAAAGCGAAAAACGGAGCGACGCTGGTCATCTATCTCAATGTCGAGCATTATCGCGGACCGGGCGTTTACGAAGGCGCTCAGATCTTCCTGGCAGTGGAAAGCGGAGAGATCATCTACCGCTGGTCGAATGACGAAGTGCGCGCCACCGTAGGTCCAAACGAAGCTTTTGTTTCCCTTTCCAAAACGCAGCTTGATCAGGAGGCGGTGCGCGTCGCGTGCAGCCGTCTGATCGGCCCGGAATCGAACTACCAATATCAGTGCGCGGGAACGAGCGGCGCAATCGACAGCGCCGCGGAAATCGTTTCTGGAAAATTGCAATGCCGCAGCCGGCGGACTGGCTCAAAAGAGACAAGAGGACTCTAACGAACGCTGCAAACGGCCGCTCCACCCGGCGCCTATTGTTCACACCGCAGATCGGTCGAGACCTCGATGCCGGTACCTTTGATGGTGATCTCCCCGCCACGGCCGCCGCGTCGATAATGAGCGGCGAGTGGATATCGCCAACGTCACCACGCCGACCATCTTCCTCGTCGGCCAGAACGACGTTCGCGTAGCAACGGAGTCCCCACCCATCTCTACGTCGCTGCGCGCGAGCCCCACGGCTGGGCCGAACTCCGGCACGTCCTGTACAATGTGAACGTGGAGCTCGCCTGGTTCGAGCAGTATGCTACGCAGCGTCCCTACACCTGGGAGAAGGCTCCGTAATGCGCATCGCTCTCACGTACCTGGTATGCGCCTCCGCGATCGCGGCAGCCCAAAGCATCGACCAGACGGCGCTCGAAGCATCCGCGAAGGAGGAACTCGCCGCAACGAAGACTCCCGGCGCGGCCATCGGAATCGTGCGGGATGGGCGTTTCATTTACTCGCACGGATTCGGAACATCGAACCTGGAGACTGGCGCGCCGGTGACCGCGGAGACTCTGTTCCGCCTCGGCTCCACTACTAAAATGTTGACGGCGACCGCCGTCGCCGCGCTCGCCGCCGCCGGCAAACTCAACTTTGAAGACCCGGTAGGCAAGTATATTCAGGACCTCGATCCCGCCATCGCCGTCCTGACAATCAACCAGATCCTGAGCCATACCTCGGGCCTCAAAGATGCAGCGGTGATGAACGGCCGTCACGACGACGCCGCGCTCGGCGAAGAAATCAGGAGATGGAAATCGGACTGGCTGTTCACCAAGCCCGGCGCGATTTATTCCTATGCCAATCCCGGCTTCTGGCTGGCTGGTTATGTTGCGGAAACCGTCGCGGGGAAGCCATACGCGGACGTGATGGCCGACCTCGTCTTCGGGCCCGCCGGCATGAACACGTCGACGCTTCGGCCGACCATGGCGATGACCCGTCCCCTGTCTCAAGGCCACGACGTGGTGAGCGGAGAAGTAGCGGTCCTGCGTCCGGCGCCGGATAATTCCGCAAACTGGCCGGCGGGATCGGCGTTTTCAAATCTCATCGACCTTTCGCATTTCGCCACCGCGATCATGAACGACGGCAAACCGCCATTCTCATCCGCTGTGGTCAAGGCGCTCACCACGCCTCACGCCGATATTCCGGGATCGCCCTCCAAGTACGGCTACGGCCTCGGTCTCGACGAGGTCGGCGGCGTACAAATCTGGAGTCACGGAGGATCCCGCTCGGGCTACGGATCCTTCATTGCGATGCTGCCGCAGCGCCACACGGCAGTCATCGTGCTGTGCAATAGAACGGGAGAAAGCCTGCCCAGGACTCGCATGAAAATCATGTCGATGCTGAGCGTCCCCGCGCGTGAGGATAGCGCCCAGGAAGGAACTGTCATCCCGCCCGCCGACTTTGCGAAATACATCGGCACCTATCGCAATGGAGAATCGACGATCCGAATTCTGGAGCGCGATGGAAAACTGATCTTCCGCCAAATGGAACTCCGCAAAGGCGACGGCGGATGGCTGATTATGAAAACTGCCGAGGGCACGACGGGCGGGCGGGTTTTCGCCGTGTACGCGGCCGACGGAAGTGTCGAATTCCTCCACACAGGCGGCCGGTCGTCCGCGCGTTCGCGCTGATTGCAGTTCGTGCCTGCGGAGCTTTCAACAGGCGTCGAGATATCTCGACGCGGCACGCACGAGTGCGTACGCCACAATGCGCTAGCATGACCAATGAGCGCTCAATTCATCTCGTCAAAAATGCCCGAACCTATAATCCTGACCACCACCGTCGGCTCCTATCCCATCCCTGACTGGCTAGCCGCCCTCCCCAGCGAACAAGCCCGCCTTGACGCCACGCGAGTCGTCTTCGACATTCAGCGCCAGGCCGGAATCGACCTGCCTACCGACGGCGAACTCTATCGCTTCGACGTCAACCATCCCGATACCAATGGCATGATCGAGTACTTCATCCACCCCATGGCCGGCGTCCGCGCCCAGGTGGGCCGCAGCGATCATGAAGCCTTCGCGCAGATGAACGCCATGCGCTTTCGCCGCAAAGCCGCGGGCGTTGTGGAGGGTCCGATCGGGGAAGGATCCCTCAACCTGATGGCCGATTGCGAGCTGGCCGCAAGCGTCTCCGGCGGACCTTTCAAGTTCACAGTCACCAGTCCTTATATGCTGGCCCGCACGCTTCTCGACCGCCACTACACCGGCTTCGAAGCACTGTTGATGGACGTCGCCGACGTTCTCGCGCAACAAGTCGCCGGTCTCCCCTGCCACTGTTTGCAGGTGGACGAAGCCAACATCCCCGGCAACCCGTCCGACGCCCCGATCGCCGCCGCCGCTATCAATCGCGTGCTCGATGCCTTCTCTGGACGCCGCGCCGTTCATCTCTGCTTTGGAAATTATGGCGGACAGACCATTCAGAAAGGCGAGTGGCGCGCGCTCACGGATTTCCTGAATTGTCTGCATGTCGACCATCTCGTATTGGAGCTGGCGCACCGGTCCGAGACCGACCTGGAGGCCTTGAAGAACGTGGACCCGCGCATTCGTCTGGGCATCGGAGTCGTGGACGTGAAAGTGAATCACGTGGAAACGCCGGACGAAATCGCGGCCACGCTGGAACACATCGAAGGAGTGCTAGGCAGGGGCCGAGTAGGTTGGGTTCATCCCGATTGCGGCTTCTGGATGCTGAAACGCTCCGTGGCCGACCGCAAGATTGCCGCGCTCGCGAAAGGCCGAGACCTGTATTTAGGCCGCAAATGATTTCTTACCGCGACCGTGTCACCGGCGCACAAATCCGGCAGATCACCGAAGGACCGTTCATCAGCCACCCGACTTATTTCCTGCAAAGCTCGTTCTTCCCCGGTGGCCGCGAGATGTTCTTCACGTCTTATCAAACGGGCGCGGCCCAGTTGTTCGAAGCTTCGCTCGACTCAGGCGCAACGCGCCAGATTACCGCCGGCGAACCCATCCATCCCTTTTCCGCGGCCCTCCATCCCGATGGCGAAACGCTGGTATTCACCTGCGGCGGAGGCCTGTGGGCCATCAAACGCGACACTTTACGCGAGCGGTTAATCATCGACCACCACGGAGCCCAGTTAGGAGAATGCTCCATCAGCCGCGACGGCGAGTGGCTCACCGCCGCCTTCAAATCCGGCGCGCAATGCGGATTAGTCGCAGGACGCGTCGATGGATCAGGCTGGCAGACGATTCCTTTTCCGAGAACCGTTATTCATCCTCAATTTCATCCCCTCGAACCCGAATGGATCGAGTTCGCGGGCGACCCCGCCCCGCGGATGCATCGCGTGAGACGCGACGGCTCAGGCCTCGAATGCCTGTATCAGCACGGCAATGATGAATTCCTGGTGCATGAGACTTTCTTAGGCGACACGGGCGATGTCGTATTCACCATCTGGCCTCGCGCACTCTGCCGCATGGACTGGACCACCCGAGAAATCCGCACCATCACCGAATACAACGCCTGGCACATCGCCCCCGACCGCCAAGGAAACCGTATCCTCTGCGACACGAATTATCCCGACGAAGGCCTGCAAATCATCGACGTCCGAACCGGCGCACGCCGCCAGCTCTGCTTGAGCGAATCTAGCAACCAGGGCAGTCAATGGCGTAAATCGAGCTACGCCGTCGCCGAAGATTTCGCACAAGCCAGGAACGAGTTGAGTTGGATGGAATCCGCCGCCGACACAGTCTACGGCCCGCAATGGACCCACCCGCATCCCTCCTGGTCCACCGACGAATCCAAAGTAGCCTTCGCCAGCGACCGCACGGGAGTCACCCAGGTTTACGTAGTGGAAGTCTAGTGGGGCAGGTTTCCGACCTGCCCTCCGCTACTTCTTCTTAACCGACAACATCAACTTCACCAACTGCGCCCGGACAATCTTTATCCGGACAAGGCAGCGGCGAAGGCGTCTGACACGAAACCCCACCCAGCTCGACCGGCATCTTCTTCGCGAAAGCCACAGCCGCGATCGCGGCCAGGGTGATCAGTTTTTTCATAACTCCACTCCTCTCCGCCAGATCGTCAACATCAATCCGCCCACGTTATTCTCAGCTAGCTATAGTAACCTTTCGCCAGCGTTCCGCAACTCGAGCGCTGACACAATCAAGGCGTGTAAATGGAGGTAGTGAACGTCGCGTTCCCGATGTTGATCTGCATTTGCGAAGCTCCACTCAGGCCGGCGGGAAGGGCGACGTTGATCTGTAAAACGCCGGCCACAAATCCAGGCGCGGCTCCGGCATAAAGAACATTGGCGGCCTGCCCGCCAATCTGGATCAAAACCGGCAATACAGGCTTTGGATACACAGAGTTGGCGACACTCCCGTCAATGCCACCCGGATTAGTTTGCCCTTCGCCCGTGCCATAAAGCACCAGATACGAACCGGGTGCCGCTGGGTTCGTTTTGGAATTGACCGTGCCGTCTTTATTCGTAATTGCAAACAACCCCGGAGAGGTGGCCGCGACCTGCAAACTGAAGACAGCGGAGGAATTGCCGTTGAACTTGGCAACGATTTTCGTCGTTCCCGAGACCTCATAAGGCACCACCACATTCAACTGGCTATCGCTGACATACAGCAGCGGCGCGGCGATCCCGTCAAAATCGACTTCGGTCCCGCCCAATTGCGTCGCGACTTTTCCGGATGCATCCAAGGTCAACAATCCAGGGGGGATCGGGCCCAAACCGGATCCGAAAAGGCTCACAATCTCGCCCGGCGCGACCGGTCCCGGTTGGAAGGTAGCTCCGTTCAAAATACTGTTAACTGTAGGCAAAGGCGAGAGTTTTCGTACGCGAAGATTGCCCGTATCCGTGAAATAAACAGTGGAGCCGATGACAGCAAGATAGGTGGCTCCGTTCAAGGTGGCCGAGGTCGCGGGACCGTTGTCGCCGCTGAAGCCGGTGGAGCCTGTGCCGGCGATGGTGGTGAGAACGCCGGTGGATGCATCGACTTTGCTAATTTTCGCGGTGGTTGAAATATACAGATTGCCTTGCGCATCTACTGCGACGCCCGTGGGCGTCGTGGTACGGGCAACGGTGGTGATGATGCCCGCGGGCGAGATTTTTCGGATGACGTTGTTGCCGGTATCGGCGATAAACAGGTTGCCCGCGGCGTCCAGAGCCAACTGGTGGGGCTGAAACAATTGCGCGGCCAGGGCTGGACCGTTGTCGCCGGTGTAATCCGGCTGGCCGTTGCCGGCGATGGTGGTGATGACGCCTGAAGAATCGACGTGCCGAATCCGATTATTCAGAGTATCCGCGATGAAAAATCCTCCCGCGGTATCGGGGACTACTCCGAGCGGATCGAGCAGTTGCGCGCTGGCGCCGGCGACCTCAGTGATGGTGCCGTCTAACGCGATGCGCCGGATTTTGGACGCGGCTCCAGAGGCAAAATATAGATTGCCCTGGGAATCAACCACTGGCGAACTGGGGCGGCCGATTTGCGCCAGATTTGCAGGTCCGCCGTTGCCGGTATCTCCGAATACGCCAATTCCGGCGAACGTCGTAATGATCCCGGACGTGGACACTTTTCTGATGCGGTGGTCGCGGTTATCGGCGACGAACAGGTTCCCGGAGCTGTCGACCGCGACGCCGTACGGATACAGAAGGAACGCGGAGGTTGCCGCGATGCCTTCACTCGCGTTGGTGTATGTCGACGAGCCAGCGACGGTGGCGATGTTTCCCTGCGCGTCGATTCGCCGGACCTGGCGGCCGGAAACGAGCGCGACCAGGATGTTGCCGTTGTTGTCGAATCCAAGGCCGGAAGGCTCGATGAGAGAGGCTTGCGCGGCGGGTCCGTCGAGAAATGAATTGCCTCCGCCAGCGACTGTGTAGATCATTCCGGTGACACCCAACACGCGGATCCGGGAATTGCCGGAGTCGGCGATGATCAGATTTCCACCGGTGGTCACTGCGACGTCGGTAGGGAGGAGCAGGGAAGCGGCGAAAGAGAGACCTCCGTCACCTGAAAATCCAGCAATCCCGGAGCCAGCCG
The DNA here is from genome assembly GCA_963813145.1 of Bryobacterales bacterium. GTDB lineage: Bacteria > Acidobacteriota > Terriglobia > Bryobacterales > Bryobacteraceae > Palsa-187. The sequence goes on along the minus strand of CAWEXX010000001.1, from coordinate 4,665,819 downwards.
CGGTGGAGATGATGCCTTGCGGAGTGATCTTGCGGATGCGATGGTTCTGGGTGTCGGCTACGAAGATATTGCCCGCCGCGTCAACTCTGAGGCCTTGCGGACCGTAGAGCTTCGCGGTGGCCGCGGGGCCTCCGTCGCCCGAGAAACCGGCCTTCCCGGTACCGGCGATCGCGAAGTAATTGCCATTCGCGTCGATGCGGCCGACGGTGTTGCCGCTGGTGGCATAGACGCCGCCCGTCGTGTCGAGGGCGATCCCGGAGGCGGCCACGGAGGCGATGGTGCTGATGACTCCGGAGGTCGTGACTTTCCGGATACAGGCGTTTCCGGTGTCGTTGATGTACAGATTGCCGGCGGTATCGACGGCCAGGCTGCCAGGGGCGCTGAGCTGCGCCGCCGTGGCGAGTCCGTTATCGCCGCTGAAGCCGGGGGTACCGTTGCCGGCGTACACCGAAATTGTTCCGTCGGGGAGGACGCGGAAAACCTGGTTGAAATAGTTGTCGCTGAGGAAGACGTTGCCTGAGGAGTCGCCCGCGACACTGACGGGCGAGATTAAAGCCGCGCCGGTACCGGGACCGCCCGCGCCGACGAAGGACTGACCGCCGGATCCGGCTACGGTTGAGATGGTGTATTGCGCGGATGCAACGGAAAGGATAGTGAAAAGGAGGAATCTTGATGTCATATAAATGTGGCCGATTGCCAATCGGCCGCAGGCTGCCAGCCTGCCTTACAGGGCTCGGGTAGAGAGTATCGGGAAGTGGGGGTGGGTGTCAATCGGAAAGAGATCGCTCCCTGTGGTCGCGGCTCTGAAAAACCGACAGGTTGGTTTTTGGGAGGATCGGCGATCGGCCGCAGGTTGCCAGCCTGCCGTTTGGTTTTTTCAGAGCCGCGACCGCCGGGAGCGGTCAGGACTTCACGCGGGACGTGGACTCGCGGATGATTAGTTCGCTAGCGACTTTGACTCTGATGGCGGAGCCTTGGCCTGACATTAGCTTAAAGAGGCTCTCCATGGCCAGGATTCCCATTTGGCGCATCGGTTGGCGGACTGTAGTTAAAGGGGGCTGAGTGTAGGACGCCAGGAATAGATCGTCGAAGCCCACCAAAGAAATATCTTCTGGAATGCGGAGGCCGTGGAGGCGGATGGTGCGCATGGCTCCGAGGGCGGACATGTCGTTATAACAGCACACGGCTGTCGGGGGAGACGGGAGCGCTAACAGGGACTCCATGGCTTGCATGGCCTGCTCCGGTTTGCCGGTTCCGTGAACTACCAACTGCGGAAGGAAAGCGATGCCGGCGTGGTCGAGGGCTTGCCGGTATCCGGCGAAACGCTCAGTATCGGATTGGTAGCCGAATTGATCGCCCAGGTAGGCAATCCGGCGATGGCCGAGCTCGATTAAATGGTTAGCCGCCGCCAGAGCGCCTTCGACATTTTCGATCATGACCGAGTGCACAAACGCCCCCGGATGCTGGTTGTTCACCAGGACGATGGGGACCATCATTTCCGAGAGCAGGGGAAGATAGAGGGCTCCCACGCGGGAGGACGTGACCAGGATTCCGTCGACGCGGCGCTCGGCGAAGGAGCGGACGATATTTTTTTCGCGCTCCGGGTCGGCGTTGGAATCGGCCAGAAAGACGGAATAGCCGAGGTCGTTGGCGGCTTGCTCGATGCCGCTGACGACTTCGGCGGCAAAAGGATCGGCCACGGTGGTGACCACAAGGCCGATGGTGAGGGTGCGTTTGGTGACCAGGCCTCGGGCGACGGCGCTGGCCCGGTAGCCCGATTCGCGCGCGATGCGCTGGATCTTCCCGGCGGTTTCGGGATTGACCAGAGAGCTGTTCTGTAGCGCGCGGGAGACGGTGGAGTGCGATACCTGCGCCAGCCGGGCAATGTCCTTGATGGAGAGAGGGCGCGCATGTTTCTGCGGGCTTTGGACGTGTGTTTCTTTCTCGGCGTCAGAGCCGTTGCTATCAGGCATTACATTCTACAGGCGTGTGCAGAGCGACTTCAGTATGAGGAAAATAGGGCACTAAGTCAAGTTCGCCAAACTTTAATGCACACGTTTGCATTTTGTAACAGTACTTGATATAAACTATGCCGTATAGGGAGTCTGACGTATGACAACTTCACGCACGATCCGCTTTTGCGCCCTTTTTCTGGCGATTGCAATTCCCACGATGATGTTCGGCCAGTTTGAAGCGGCCACTGTTCTTGGAACCATTCGCGATGCTTCCGGCGCGGTTGTGCCGAATAGCAAAGTGACACTTGAAAATATCAACACTGGCGTGGCGATTTCCACCAACACGGACCAGAACGGCAACTACGAATTTGTGAACCAGCACCTGGGAACCTACAAGCTGCACGTGGAGGCGGCGGGATTTCAGACGGCGGAGGCGAGCTCTTTCACTCTGACAACCAATGCCCGCCAGCGCGTGGACCTGTCATTAAAGGTGGGCCAGGCGACCTCGCAGGTGACGGTGACGGACGCGGCGTCGCTGCTGGAAACGGAAACCAGCTCGCGAGGGCAGGTGATCAGCGAGGCGCAAATTAAGGAATTGCCGCTCAACGGCCGGGCGTACGCGGATCTGACGCTGCTTTCTCCCGGAGTGGCGAAATCGGCCCTCGAGAATCAGTCGGATTCGAGCCGCGATGCATCCTTCAACGTGAACGGCCAGCGCAGCGAGTTGAACAACTTCATGCTGGACGGCGTGGACAATAATTCCTACGGGACCAGCAATCAGGGATTTTCGAACCAGGTGATTCAGGCGAATCCGGACTCACTGGCGGAGTTCAAGATCGAAACCAATAATTACAGCGCGGAGTTCGGGCGCGCGTCGGGCGCCGTGATCAGCGCGACCATCAAGAGCGGTACGAATCAGTTCCATGGCGAAGCGTGGGAGTTTCTGCGCAACACCAAGCTGAACGCCCAAGGATTCTTCAAGCCGGTGGGCGGAGGGAGCCTGCCGTTCAATCAAAACCAGTTCGGCGGCGCGTTCGGCGGTCCGATCAAGAAAGACAAGTTGTTCATTTTCGCCGATTACGAGGGTTTCCGCCGCGTTTCTCACCCGATTCAATTTGCGACTTTGCCCACCACCGCGATGGCGGGCGGCGACTTCAGCTCCTTTGGAGTCGCCATTGCCAACCCGATCAACGGGAAGAGCTACCCGAATGGAATCATTCCGAAATCGGACTTCACACCGCTGGCGACCGCGGTGCTCGCGGCACTGCCGGCTCCTAATCTGCCGGGGAATTCGAATAATTATCAATCCGCGCCGGCCGATACGGTGACCAACGACAAGGGCGATATTCGCGGCGACTACTTCATGAGCCAGAAGCTGACGTTCTTCGCGCGCTACAGTCAGGCCGATACGCGTATTTTCAGCCCGGACAGTATTCCGAACCCGGTGAGCACGAGTAACAACAACGGCAATGTGCAGGTGCGAAACAAGCAGGCAGTGGCGGGCGCGACTTGGACGATCAGTCCGACCTCGGTGCTGGAAGCCCGGCTGGGGATCGCGTACACGATTGCCGGGAAGACTCCGCCGACGCTGGGATTGAATACACCGGAATTCGTGATTCCGGGCCAGCCGACGGATGCTTCGCTCGCAGGCGGATTGTTCAGCGTGGGACTCAACGGCGGGCTGACGGCTTGGGGGCGGTCGTCTAGCAATCCTCAATATCAGGATCCGTTCGTGGGCGATCCGAAGGTGGTCTGGACGAAGATCATCCGTCGGCACAGTATCAAGACCGGCTTCGAATTTCAGTTGATCGATACGGCGGTGAGCGATTTCCATCCGCAGTATGGGACCGAGAACTACACAGGCTCGTTCAGCGATCCGGCGTTCTTCACCAATCCCAGCGCGCTGAACAGCCTGAGCGGCGTGCAGAAGCAGGCTTATAGCGTCGCGGATTTTATTTTCGGCGCGGACAATCATTACGAGCTGGATAACAATCCGGTGGCGCATATGCGGCAGAGGATGTATTTCGGCTACGTGCAGGACGACTGGAAGGTAAACAACAAGCTGACGCTGAACCTGGGCCTGCGCTATGAATTCGCGACGCCGCAATATGAGCGCGACAACAAGCTATCGAACTTCCTGCCTTCGGCGAGCGCGCTGATTTATGCCGGCGACGGCAGTTTATATAATCGCGCGCTGGTTCATCCCGACACGCACAATTTCGCGCCGCGCATCGGGCTGGCGTATCAGGTGACTCCGAAGACCGTGATTCGTAGCGGCTACGGGGTCAGCTTCGTGCAATTCAACCGGCTGGGCGGAGAGAATCTGCTGGCGTACAACGGGCCGAGCATTGTGGACGCGTTCATCGATCAGGTGCCGACGCAGGCAATCTGCGCGTCGGGCGCGACGGCGGCGGGCGCGTGTTTCCGTACAACTCCGCAGGGATTCCCGGCGAATTTCGCGTCGCCATCGTCCTTCAATCCGCTGAACACACAGGTGCGGTACATTCCGGAGAACGAGCGCACGCCTTATGTGCAGAGCTGGCACTTCACCATCCAGCGGGAGATCGCGAAGGACCTGGTGCTTGACCTGGGATACGTGGGGACGCACTCGGTGGGACTGATCATTCTTGCCGACGAGAATCAGGCGCTGCCGAACGCGCTGGGACAGAATTTGTCGCTGGCGGCTCGGCGTCCTTACACCAACTTCAACACGATCGAGATTTCGTGGAACGGCGGGTTTGGGACTTACAACGCTTTGCAGGCGAAGCTGGAGAAGCGGTATCGGAGCGGATTCTATTTGCTGAATTCGTTTACGTGGTCCAAGGCGATAGACAACGCTCCGGGGCACCTGGAGAATTACAACGGCGACAATTCGCGGGTGAACTTCTACAACTTGCCGGACGACAAGGGGATATCGAGCTACAACCAGCCGATCAACGACACGTTGTCGGTACTGTACGACGTTCCATTCGGCAAGGGCCGCCACTTCAAGCCGGGCAACGCTTTTGTGGATGCAATCGCCGGAGGGTGGGGAGTCAACGTGATCAACACGATGACATCGGGGCTGCCGCTGAACGTGGTTTATAGCCCGACCACGCAGGGGTCCGTGAGCTCGCTGACGACTCCGCGTCCGAACCTGACGGGGGCGTCGTTCTATCTGAATACCGGAAATCCGATCGCGTATTTGAATCCGGCGGCGTTCAGCGTTCCGCTGTATACGCAGCCGTGGGGCAATGCGGCGCGCAACATGGTCCGGGCTCCGGCATTTTACGAGCTGGATTTCGGACTGCACAAGAATTTCGCGCTGTTTTCCGAAGGGCGGTTCCTGCAGTTCCGGGCGGAGGCGTTCAATCTGATGAACAAGACGAACTTCGCGCCTCCGGGAACGCTATCGGCGAACAGCTCTGGGTTTGGAGTGTTTTCGTCGACGTACCCGGCGCGGCAGGTGCAGATGGCGCTGAAGCTGGTGTTTTAGTAAAGATGTTTCACAGGCTCTAGTGGACTGTTTCTCTCATTTCGCTACCGGATCAGAGCGGGGATTGCGCGGTTCGCAGCGCGGTAACGATGTCGCCGAAACAATCCACTAGAGAGGTCCGCATCAGGAACGCCGTCGAACTGGCTAGCGCGCAGCCGCTCCTCCTGCGCAGCTACAGTCAGAGTTCTTGAATCGGGCTCTTCATTGCTTCCACGGCCTTTTATCTTGATAATTGGGAAAGAGCGACTGAATCTTCACCGGTGTTTCCGTGGTGCTCATCTTTTATTAACCACCTGCGAACGCCGAAAGAGTAGGGGAAACAATCCGTCTCTAGATGGATCAGACTAGAGTGACCACCATTGGAATAGCGGCGATCATGATCATCATGAGCGGGATGCCTCCGGTGGGAGACGATTCGCCGCAGGAGAACACGGTACCACAGGATGAGCGGGATCGAATCTTCTATCCCAGCGATACCGAGAGGCCGATTCCTCTGGGCAGGAAGCTGGTCAGGAACGTATTGCTCGATCAGAAGGAAATCTGGTCAAGTCCCTTCCGCATGCACCGGGACGACGCGAGGTGGTGGGTCGGTGTCGCAGCTGTGACTGGAGTTCTGATCGCGACGGATAAGAACAGCTCGAAAATTTTCGAAAACAGCCCCGGTCAGGTTTCATGGGGCAACCATATTTCCAATATCGGGTCCATTTATACGGTGATTCCGGTCGTCGCCGGATTTTATGGAGCGGGAGTGTTGGCGGACAATTCAAAAGCTCGGGAAACGGGTGTTTTGGGGGGTGAAGCGCTGCTGGACAGCCTGATCGTGGTGGAGGTTCTTAAAAGCGTCACTCGTCGAAACCGGCCTTACGTCTCGCACGACGCAGGACACTTTTTCGACACCGGCGACTCGTTCCCATCGGGGCATTCCATCGAATCATGGGCGCTCGCGTCGGTGATCTCGCATGAATACGCGCACAAGAAATGGGTGCCATTTGTGGCGTATGGATTGGCGTCCGTCGTCAGTTCGGCGCGATTCGCGGCGCAAAAACACTACGCATCGGACATCGTCACGGGAGGCGCGATGGGATGGTTCATCGGACGTTATGTTTATCAAGTGCATGAAAATCACGCTTCGCATCAGCATGCGTGGCTGCACCCGATGATTGCACCGCGGTTGGAGCCGAGCCAGGGATCTTACGGTATTGCAGTCTTCATCGCGCCGTAGTACCTAGCGCTTACCAGGCGTCGTAGATCACCGTCGGCAACCGCCGGATGTTAACGCTCAATCCGAATGTGCCTTCAGATCTCCATAAAACCAAGCGACCGGAACGATCTTCTCTTTGAGTGATAGCACGGGTTGGCCACGCGCCTCGCCCGGAAGAGCCGCGCTTGTGTTCGCGGCGCCGGAATTCTGGCGCGCGTAATAAGTCAGGATGGCAGTGTCCGGCCGGGAGAACGTTACGCTGGTATAGGCGTATGTGAAGCCGGGAGTATCATCGAGACTCTGTACGTGCGTCCAGGTCATCCCTTCGTCGCTTGAAACGGCGCTAGAGAGCGGGAAACGGTCGTCTATGTGAGTGGCGCCCGGCTTATGGTTATTCCAAATCAGGAGCAAATCTCCAGTTTTGGGAATTCGAACGATTGTGGAGGGCGCGGTTGGAGAATCCAAAGTAGTGGGCTCGGCCGCCGTCCAATGCCCACCGCCATCGGATGAATACGAACGGAAGATGTGCCCGAGATCGCTGCGAATCATCATCAACAATTTTCCGTCCCGCAGTTCCACGACGCCCGGTTCATCCGCTCCGCGAGGACCCTGCGGAATATCCACGATTTCTCCCAGCGCCCACGTTTTGCCTTCATCATCCGAATACGCGATCACATCCTTTGTATGGTGGCTCTTGTTCCAGTCGTTCACAAACCAAAGGGGAGCGATGATGCGCCCCGACCGCAGCTGAATCAGGCGAGCATTGTTTATTCCCCAGTAGCCATGCGCCGCGTTGACGCGGACCGGTTCGCTCCAACTCTTCGATTCATTCGACGAAGTGCGAAACCAGATCTGGTTATCCGACAGAGAGTTTTTCAGCATGTAAGTGAAGGCCAGTTTGCCCGACCGGAGCCTGAGCAGGCTCGGTGACATGACGTTCATCTTGCCTTCATTGGGCATGAGCACGAAGGGTGGCGACCAAGAGCGGCCTCCGTCGCGGCTGGTCTTGGCGGTTATGCGAGCCGCGCCGAAGTCGCTTCCGTCAGCGCCCACAAATTCGCTGTAGGCCAGCAGAAGGCGGCCGTGCTTGAGCTTGATGACATCGCCCTCCGAGTTGCGCGGGCGCTCGTTACCCGCGGGACAGACGATCTGTGTAAAAACGCTGTCCGCGGGCGCCCCGGACAACAAGCAGCCGGCTAGGGTCGTTGCCCAGAAACCGCGACGCCGGTTCGCACGGCAAACAACTTGGGCAGAACTCATCTCCGAGAGTACCTCCGCAACGGACCTGCCCACCACCGCCGTGGAAGGCCACACGGATGGAAGAAGTTACCTGTCAGGTTATTCGAACCCAGCTAGTTTTGTCAATTCGAATAATTTGCGTGCGTCCAATTCGCGAAAGTGAACGCAAAGACGTCGTACACAGGCATCCTGATCTTGAGAAGACAACGGCTCCGCCAGGCCAAACAGCGCGCGGCGATAGAAATTCAATCGCGTATCGAGCGGAATACTTGGGGCTGCTCCGCCGACGCCTATCCAATCACGAATGAGGGTTGCCGAGATCCGGGCTTCACTTCACATCGAAGTTCACAGACGGTGACTCCAGGCCGGTTGCTTTGTCGAGGATTTTAACAGGATAATGCCCCGGCTTTGCATATAAACCGGGGGGCACTTCGGCCGACATTGACTTGGGGCCGCCATATGCGGAAACGAGCTGCGTTCCCGACCAAATGAGAACGCTAGATGCCGAGGCGTTGCGGCAAGCGACACCAAAGGCCGCGAGACCGCTGGACTGAATATTGAACGCGTGACCGGCTAATGTTTCCGATGGATATAGCTTTTCGATCACAGGTCGAATTGTTTCCAGATCGTCAAAGCAGGTGTCACGGAGCTTCGACCGGTCGAGACGAAACAGCCTCACCGTTCCTACCGTGAAAACCGGTTCGATACCGGCACAGTGCGCGATCATACCTGCGGTACTCGACGGCAGAATCGCATCCTCCAGGAGCAGGAATCCGGCGTTTCGATTCACCGCAATCGTGCGCAACAGAGTCGGTACGGAGCAATCCCCGCAACTCACGTTTCGACTCAGCGATTTTAGTTCCGGGAGAGACTCCAGGAACCAATAGCCACTGAGGATCGGTTCATGCAATTGGCCCGCGTCGTATAGCCGGTAAAGCATCGCATTCACTGCTGGGTTCCCAAGCATCCTCTGCGCAGCTAGTTGCTGGTCCATCAGATGGCGATCGGAGTATTTTGGCCAAGCTGCCAAGCCGATTAGTACGGCGAGACCCGTAGCCAGGCCGGGAACCGATATCTCCGATCGCAAACGGCGAGTGACCTGGACGACGGGGACTACGGGTACTACGGTCAGGCACAATCCGATGAAGACCAGCGGCCAAGTGTAGTTAACCTGAATTCGCGGAACTGCGCCGCCATCATAGAACAAGAATATGCCGGCCGCCAGCAGCAGAATCGCGGTAGTCCAGTATGCGGCCGGTCCACGCAACGCCACGTGCGGCTCCAGCCCGGCGAGAACATTTCCCAATGTCAGGCACCAAAGCAGAGCCAAAAATGGAACCAGCAACGCCCCGGTTCTGACCTCATAACTAAAAAACGCTCCCCAGAGCAAGCAGGCCGGCAGGACAATGCCGATTGTCAGCTTTCGGGTCTTGGAGAACAAGAGCCCGCCCAGTGTCAGCCCGGCACCTATGGCAAAGAAAAAGAGGCCTGGGCGTCCTCCTGCATCGATGATCAGCCTGGAGCCGAACCACAACCTCTCGACGTAATTGCGGCCCGCGTGAATATCGTGCAGGACGAAACCCAGGTTTGATCTCCCATGGAAAGCGGAATAGAATTTCGGGGCGTACCAGAGCGCAAGGAAGACGAGGGCGAACACGGCGCTCCACCGCAATACGGGAGTCGCGCTCGGGTCCCGGGTGCTCTTTCGTTTCGTCACCAGATAAAGCGCCAACGCGGCGAGAGTCAACAACCCGCCTTGCTTCGTGAGGGCCGCACCAGCCGCGAAGAAGAGAGATAGAATGCGTGCGTCTCCGGGTGCACCGGACTCCTCTTGGTAGAGCACATAAAAAGGCAGGAAACAGAAAAATGCTAGTGCGACGTCTACGTAACCGGTCATCAGGGAGTCTCGGCCCAGATATTGGAGGAACAGGAAACCGGCGATGGAGCAACCGGCGAGATAGACGCGTTCTTTCCGACTCCATGCCAGACTGACGAACAAAAGCAGAATCGCGACGCCGAAGAAGGGCATGATGGCCTTGGCGAACATCTTCACGTCGGTTGTTCGCATCAGGGCGTAGGTGACAGACCAGTTGGCCGGCAGCAACTGGGGATAAAGGTCCGGGCCGACGGGCCAGCGCTTAAGGAACCAATCCTGAGCCCAGCGATCCCAACTTAGGACATCGTCGTTTGAAGTGAAAACGGTTCCCCAGTTATCGAAGAGAATCCGGATCAAGGCAAGAACGGTCGCGAGCGCAAGAGCAGCCAGACCCACTGAGATGAACGTCGGTTCCACGGGAGCGGCTTGAGCAGCGGGAACAAAAACGAAGGGCGGTTCTGTCCACGGCCGGATCAGGATTACTAAAAGGACTGCCTCCGCTGCGGCGATTGCCAGCCAGGCGCTCCTGCCATTCTGCCCGATGACTGTTAGAAAATACACCAGCCAATGGTTGAGAATCAGGCTCGCTGCAAAACAATAGACCGCCTCCTCGCAAGGGTTGCGCGTCCGGATTCGAGCCGCACGAAGCCAAACCCAACCCGGAAGAATCGTCATTTGTAGCAAACCCAAGAGTCCGAGGAAGAACACGCTATTGAGATACCGCCGCCATGTTCAGTTCCGCAGAGCGGTTTCTGTACAGATAGATGGTCCGGGTCGGACCTTCCAACGTTGGAATTGAGCCATGCTTCGAAGCGATCAGCATGTCGAGCTCAAACTCGTACCCGTTGGCAGGAATCTTCCACAGCCTCGGCACGAAGCTCCTAGGGATGGCTCGCAATCCGGTTTGTGTGTCGGCCAGGCGCTGGCCGATCAGCCAGTGGACCATCAGTCTGGTCATGCGATTGCCGGCGCGGCTTCGGAAAGGGACGTCGCCAGCGAAGCTCCTCACGCCCATTACGAGAGACTCAGACGATTTCGCCAATCGGGCTGCTACGGCCAGGATGTCATCCGCGGCATTCGGACCGTCAGCATCGGCCGCGATAAAGCCTAAACCTTCCGGAAACTCGCTGTAGGCAAAGTTGAGGCCGGTCTTGAGTGCGGCGCTTCTACCCGAATTGACGGCATGTTTCAGGATCTTCACGCCCCGCAACGCACGCATCTCCTCGAAGCACTGGGCGCACTCCTCGCTACTGCCATCATTTACAATCACGATGGCCGCAGCACCTTTCTTGATCAGTTCGCGAATCAGGCCCGGCAATGCGGGCCCAGGGTTGTAGACGGGGATTAAAATGGCGACCTTGACTTCGCTCATGAGTTTCACTTTAGTTGAAAGCTAACCGCTTAGGAGATCCTGGCGAGAGCCATTGGTGCCCAGCTATGGTCACAGAATCCAAACTTGGTTGTCGGATTTCCCGCGCGGGAGACGATCCTCCAAGAGGATTGCGTAGTGCGTGGACGGCTGCTTTCGTCTCATTAACCGCTCTGATCCATCAGCGCGACAGCGCGCTTGCCGACTTTCTTGAGCGCCAGTTCGAAGCCGCGAAGTTCCTCCTGGCTCAGCTCAGAGAACACTCCTTTCATCTGCCCGGCATGCTTTCGGAAGGCTGGAACAATGAGGTCCTTTCCCTGCGGAGTGAGGGTGACAATCCGCACGCGGCGGTCTTCGGCGCTCTCGACCCGGCTGACCAAACCTTTAGCGACCAGACGGTCCACGGCAATGCTGATCGAACCTGGGGTGAGATCGACGATCGGGCCTATCGTATTGACCGGCAAGGGCCCCTTGTGGAGCAGCACTTCCAGCACGCGGAAATCCGAATCGCCCAGTCCAGTTCCTTCGATACCTGCCGCTGCGTAGCGCGTCAACGCGCGCATCGCCTTCAACATGACGAGCCAAACGTGCGACGTCTCCTGCACACCGTGGACCATGAGATTCCTGAATCTCCCCGAAGTATACACGATCAATTATATTGACATCAATAGGTCCGAGCGGCCGGCTGGCCGAAAGGTTCACATGCAAAATTACGAAACGAACCCAGCGAATGTTATGAGATCGATCCCAAAATGCCTCCATTTCCAGCTGATGGCAGAGTACCCTAGGAAGTGCCAAGGGAGGCTCCCGCAAAGTCGCAAAGCCGGCAAGGGAAAGGAGATAAATCCGCGTACTCCATCGTGAACGCGTCGCATGCGAGAATCGTGGTTCCCTTGAACCGCTGAGCTGATCGGCTAGCGGGGAATGAAACTATGGCTAGTACCGGCCTCGACGTCAATGGAGCTCTTCCTGAGGACTCGCCGCTTCAAGCACAATTACAAGCCACACTTAACCTTGTTCCCACGTATGCGTGGTACGCTCTGCCCAACGGCGCGCTCACGTTTGTGAACGAGCGGGCCGCCGATTATCACGGTCTCCCCAAAGATCATCCTCTCCGTTTCGGTACCGACACCGGCGCGGATTGGGATTACCATATCCCTCTTTTGCATCCGGACGATCGCGAAGAAACCCGCAGAGTCTGGTCGGACTGTTTACGCACAGGCTGCGCCGGTGAGGTGAGTTTTCGCGTGCGTAACGCCGAAGGAGGGTACCGGTGGTTCCTCAGCCGCGCCGAACCCGTTAGGGACGCTGCGAACGGAACCCTGCTGTATTGGATCGGGGTTAATCTCGACATTGAGGAACGCAAACAAGCGGAATTCTACCTTGCGGAAGGACAGCGGATTGCCCATACAGGCAGCTGGGCATTTACCCCGGCCGGGTTCGAGTATTGGTCTTCGGAGTTGTTTGAAATCCACGGACTTGATCCGAGAGGCAAGACGCCAACCAAGGAAGAGTATTTGGCGCTGGTGCATCCCGAAGATCGGGAATTTGTCGAGTGGCAGATTCAAGAGATGATGTCGACCCATCGCCCATTCGACTTCACAAAGCGAATCGTGCGGCCTGACGGACAGATTCGAAACGTCCGCTGCGTGGGCGTTGTCGTGACTCAGGAAGGGACGTTCCGGAGATTCGTGGGCACGGGGATGGATGTCACTGAGCAAGAGCAGTTGATCGAGGCGCTGCGGAAAAGTGAGGAGGAACTTCGGCAGATGCTGGACTTCGCGCCTCAGCTCATTGCCGTTTACGGACCGAATCGCGAGCGCCTGTATGCCAATCGCGTTGCGCTCGATTACGCCGGCCTTAGTCTCGAAGAGTGGAGGCAGACGGAAGCTCGGGGCGCGTTCATTCATCCGGACGATCGGGAAAAGGAACTCGCTTATTTTGCCCGTGCTCAGTCGAATGGCTCGCCGGGCCAGCTGGAATTGCGATTGCGCGGAGGCGATGGAAGTTATCGTTGGTTTCTGGCTCGTTACAACTCGGTGCGCGACAAAAATGCACAGATCCTGCGTTGGCACGTCTCCTGTACCGATATCGAAGACCGGAAGCAGGCTGAGGAAAGACTACAGCAGGAAAACGTCGCCCTGCGCGAAGAAATCGACAAAGCCTCGATGTTTGAGGAGATTGTGGGAACCGCGCCGGCGCTGCAAACCGTGCTCTCGCGCATCTCCAAGGTTGCGCCGACCGATTCCACGGTTCTGATTACCGGCGAGACCGGAACAGGCAAGGAACTGGTCGCCCGGGCGATCCACCGGCGATCAAATCGGGCCTCGCGCGCGTTCGTCAGTGTGAACTGCGCCGCAATCCCCCGTGACCTGATTGCCTCTGAGCTGTTCGGCCATGAGAAGGGGGCGTTCACGGGCGCGCTGCAGCGTCGAGTCGGGCGGTTCGAGCTGGCCGAGGGCGGAACGATGTTCTTAGACGAGGTAGGCGAACTATCGCCCGACACTCAGGTCGCGCTGCTACGCGTGTTACAGGAACGGGAATTCGAGCGAGTTGGCGGGGGGCAGTCGATCCGCGTGAACGTTCGAGTCATCGCTGCCACGAATCGCGATCTGAAAGCCGCGGTCGCCAACGGCTCCTTCCGGGAAGACCTTTATTACCGGCTCAACGTATTTCCTCTCGAGATGCCGCCTTTGCGGGCACGAAGGGCGGATATACCCCTGCTGGTCGAATACTTCATCGATCGCTACGCGCGCAATGCGGGCAAAAACATTCGGAGCGTCGACAAGAGGACCGTGCAGTTGCTTCAGTCGTACCCTTGGCCCGGAAACATTCGCGAGTTGCAGAACGTCATCGAGCGATCCCTCATCGTGTGCGAAACCGAGGTTTTTACGGTAGATGAGAGCTGGCTATCTCAACCGCCGCTCGACGCGAGTTCGGGAGACAAGCCTTTCCTTTTGGAGAAAGTTGCAGCTACGGAAAAAGAAGTCATCGAAGAGGCTCTGCGAGAATCCGGAGGACGGATATTCGGACCATCCGGCGCCGCGGCCAAGCTAGGGATCGCGCGGTCGACGCTGGAATCGAAGATCCGGTCGCTCAACATCAACAAGAATCGCTTCAAGGAGTGAGCTGTCCCAAGTGCCCGAGCATGCGTACAGGGATGAAAAACGCTCGACAGGCGAAAGCGCCTGTCCCACCCGGACTGCACATTGCTGAATTGTTGAGGCAATTCAGCCCCATGCGTCAGCTTGGGGCTTGTACGGCTGACGAGTCTGTGTGAAAACACCAGCTCTGACCGCTCCTGCTGGTCGCGGCTCGGAAAGTCTTGTTGATTCCGCGACGATTAGTAACAGAGCCGCGACCCGCAGGAGCGGTCCGGAGCAGTTTCACAAGGTGCATCGACTTCCTCACTTCGTATTTCCTTGTCGCATTCCCCGCCTCCTGTTCCGGCGTTTCTCTTGATCGATCCAATTTCGGATATAGAGAGGACAATTCTCAAGCTTGACCCCGTTCGCTTCGCAATGGGCGAGAAATGTTACGGCGTCCTGGTTCACCAGCGTCAGGTGCCGCAAATTTAACATCAACTTCCGCCCAGGCGTCTCGACGACGAGCAGTTGTTGGAACTGCTCGATATCCTCCGTTTGCATCCGGCCGCTGAGAGTGAACACCACTTGACCGTTTGCCGTTCTCTCAATTCTGAGCATAAAAGCTCCTCACGCAAGGCAATCTGATGTCCAGGGTAAAGATGCCGGAGGCAAAGAACCTGACATAATTAAACTGTCCGATTTTTCAACAATTGGCGAAATTCCGAGCAGACAATGCTCACTCCATCGTTTATCCGGGTAAAACAGCGAGATCATCGACTTGTGGCAACGCAGATGCACTGTGAGGTTTCACTATGACAAGCAATCGAACGATTCTCATCACCGGAGTGACAGGCCAGCAGGGCGGCGCGGTCGCGCAGGCGCTGAAGGGCGCCGGGTTTCATCTACGCGGCCTGACGCGCAAGCCGGATAGCGAGCGGGCTGCGGCGCTGGCGGGGCGGGGCATCGACATCGTCAAGGGCGATCTGGATGACGAGGCGACGCTGCGCCGTGCGTTGGCCGGCGCGTGGGGCGTCTTCGGGGTGCAGAACGCGGGGGAGGCGGGCGTCGAGCGGGAAGAGGCGCAGGGCAAGCGTCTTGCGACGCTGGCGCGCGAGACCGGCGTGGAGCATTACGTCTACACATCCGTGGGATCGGCACACCTGCGGACGGGCGTCCCGCACTTCGACAACAAGTGGCGCATCGAGGAAACCGTGCGCGGTCTCCGCTTCCCGTCGCATGTGATCCTGCGTCCGGTGTTCTTCATGGAGAACCTGGTGGCGCCTTTCAGTCTGCAGGGCTCCACGCTGGCGTGGGCGATTGGGCCAGCCACGAAGCTACAGATGATTGCGGTGGAGGACATCGGCTGGTTCGGCGCGCGAGCGTTCACCGCCGCCGCAGCCTTGAACCGCCGCGAGGTCGATCTCGCCGGTGACGTGCGAACGATGCCGGAGTCGGCGGAGATCCTGACGGAGGCGCTGGGCCGGCCGATTGCGTTCGCGCAGACGCCCATCGAACAGGTGCGGCAGTACAGCAAGGAGATGGCGTTGATGCTGGAATGGTTCGAGCGCGTCGGCTACAGCGCCGACATCGTCGGCCTGGAACGCGAGTTCGGCCGCGCGCTGACGAAGCTCCCCGACTGGGCTCCGCGGCACGCGGGAGCGAATGGGCCAGGGCGCTGAAAAAGTCTTTCACGGGCTGAAGCCTGTGCCACCAAGCGCTGATAACGGGTGGCACAGACTTTGGTCTGTGTTTTAAATGCGCAATCGCTAGGGGGTTTTCAGCATTCTGCTAGGCCACACGAAGCACGATCTTGCCGTGTGACCTGCGTGTTCCCGGCCTGCTGGGCGCCATTCCATGAACCCCTGGCAGATTCCCGGCGATGTCCTTCCACGCTTGCGCCGCATCCTGGAGCGCGTACACGGTCGCGACGTCTGGTCGTATCGTCCCCTCTTCTAGCAGTCGCGCGATTTTGCCGAGCACCTCCCCTGACGGCGCAAGCCTCATCATCGTGCCCGTCACACGGTGCTTCGCGACCTCCTCTTGCGATACGGGCTGGGTGGCAGCGACGAGATATCCGCCTTCCTTCAAGACCAGGAACGACCGCTTCTGTGTCTCGCCTCCGATCAAGTCGAAGACCGCATCGACCTTCTCCCGCAGAACTTTCTCGAACTGCGCTGTTCGATAATCGATAACTTGGCTGGCTCCGATGGAGTGGAGGTATGCCTCATCGCCGCCGCCGGCGGTGGCAATGACGATGGCGCCGGCGTGCGATGCCAATTGCACCGCGTAGGCGCCCACAGCGCCGGCGCCGCCATGGATCAAAATCGTGTGCCCTTTTTCCAGGCAACCGTGGGTGAAGATTCCCTCCCAAGCAGTTTGGGCCGCCACCGGCACGGATGCCGCCTCCTCAAAGGAGAGGTTGGGCGGCTTCCTTGCGATCGCCGACGCCTTGACAGCCAGATACTCCGCGTAGGCGCCCATTCCGGTGGTGGTGCCGAACACGGCATCCCCTGGCGCACACGCCTTAACGTCACCGCCAATCTGTTCGACGACCCCTGAAAACTCATGACCAGGAATCCACGGCAGGTCGATCGGGAGTATCTGCCTCACCGTTCCGGAGGCCTCAACAAGATCCAGATGATTGACGGCGGTACTTCTGATCTTCACCAGGATCTCGTCGCGCGCGATGGTCGGCATCGGTACATCGTCGAGCACCAACTGCCCACCGTATTCCAGCAATCTGACAGCTTTCATACGATCGCTCAAGGCAATCTGAGGTCCAGGCTTAAACTGCTGGACGGAATGAGCCAGTCATAGCTCCACTGCCCGATATTTCGACAATTGGTGACATTCCGAGCAGCGCAAAAGGGGAAGGTCTTGCTCATGCCATTGTTTATCCGACCAAAACACTTGTGGCAACACAGATGCATCGACGGATCGAACAGAAAGGACTTCGCATGAACAATGAGCAGATCGTTCGCCGAGCGTACGAGCTGGCCGAAAAGGTGAACATCAAGGGTTGGTGGAGTGCTTCACTCCCGACGGGACGTTTACCGACATGTCGATCGGCGTCACGTACCGCGGGCCCGACGGCCCCACCGGCCTGGGCAAGACAGTCGAGTTTTATGCGAAGGCGTTTCCGGACATGCATCGCGAACTGTACCGGTTTTTTGAGCATCGGCGACGTCGTCGTGGTGAAACTCGCCCTCCAGGGTACACACAAGGGGCCACTCCCGACGCCTATGGGGATCATTCCGCCAACGGGCACGCGGATGGACGCGCCGTGCTGTGACGTCTTCCGTCTCGTGAACGGCAAGATCCAGTCGTTCAACTGCTACCCCTCCGGAACGGTGACCTTCGCTCAGCTCGGCGTGCTTTCGAATATCGAAGCAGCCATCGCTCGCGCATAGCACGGGCCCCCGTAGCCTGGCCGGCTCCGAGCCCCGACAGTTATGGAGGGGATAGTAATTAAATTGTATTGCACGATATTTAAGGAGAATCCATTTATGAAAGCAACTGCTTCTGAACTGCTTATGCGCAACTTCAATAAGATTTTTATAGAGCTCGACGCCCTCAAGCGCGCGGCATTGCTCGCGGAGTCTTACACCGACGATTGCGTTTGGATTCATCCCGGCGGCCACATCGTGGGCCGCGAGGGTATCAATGACGCGGCTACGGAGATTCGCAAACACTTCCCGCAATACCGCTACACGGTCACGGGTGAGATCCAGACCATGCACAATGTAGCGACTTGCCGGTGGGGCAGCGGGATGCCAGGTCAACCGTTCCACTACACGGGAACCGATTTCCTCGAGGAGCATGATGGCCGCGTGTTAAGGCTGTACACATTCATTGACGAGAAGCCGCCGTTTTAGACCTGAATCAGGCCCTTATGATCGACACATTGAATAAAAACTACGACTTTGTCATTGTGGGAGCGGGCGCGGCCGGTTCGGTTCTCGCCGCGGAACTGTCGGCGTCCGGCGCGCGGGTCCTCGTCGAGTCGGGAGGACCGGACAATGCGCCGACCATCGCGAATCCGAGCATCTGGTTTTACAATGTCGGCGGCCTGCTCGACTACCATCTGCCTGTCACCCCGTCGCCGCGATTGAACAATCGCGCATTCCACATGGCCCTCGGGCATGTGCTTGGCGGCGGCAGCACCGTCAATGCCATGGTGTGGACACGCGGCATGCAACGCGACTACGACGGCTGGGCGGAGAACGGAGCCAAAGGTTGGGCCTTCTCCGATGTGCTTCCGGCCTTCAAGATTCAGGAGGACTGGGAGGGCGGCGCCAATACCTGGCGCGGCGCGGGCGGTCCCATCCACATCCGCCGTCCAAAAAATCCTCACCCGACAGCGCCTGCCTTCCTCGACGCGGCCCACGAGATGGGCATGCCCATTCTGGATGACGTGAACGGACCGATGGTCCCCGGCGCCGGCTACATCAACATGAACATCGCCGCGGATGGAACTCGCGTGAGCGCCGCCCGCGCCTTCCTGCACCCGGCGCTCCCGAGGCCGAACCTCACCTTGCTGCTCAACACCGCCGTGGTGAAGCTGAACTTCAAAGGTACCCGTTGTGTCGGCGTTAAGGTAACAACGATGGCTTCGATGCTCTGCCGATGGCGCTCTCCGGCGCCCCGTCGAAGCACGAAGCGATTTTCTGGTCCTCCGGCAGGCAGCTTGCAGCGCGGCGCGGCAGTTGGAAGCTGGTGAAGAACGGACGGACTTTTGACGGCGTGCCGGGGGGCGCGAAGCCTCTCGAAGGCGAAGATGAGCTGTTCCTTTCGAACGTCGACGAAAATCCCGGCGAATCGAAAAACCTCCGGCGTCAGAACCCCGCATTGTTGGACGAACTGCTGACCATGGCTGAAAAGTGGCTCAACGACGTGGAGAAGCCGTAATCCGTAGCGCATGTTGCCGTCACCACGGAATGTCAGTATTGGTCCGCCCATCGCGCCGAGTTCTGATTCCTTTCCTGCGGGCCATGTTTGCATGAGCCTAGGGTCTATTGGCCGGGCCGTTCTCCCTGCGGAACGTCTCCAACAAAGGTTTTCACGCTGCGCAAAGCGCGGGAGCTCCACTTATGTCCTTCCCGTCAGGCTAGTGCGAGACCCGCAGCGAACACAATTTAACCCACGACTTGCAGGTCCCAGACTGAAGCTGAGATAAACGATCGCCGCCCATGAATTCCAGATCCTTCGGGACGAAGACGCTCGTCATGCCCACCGTCATGATCGTCAGACTCGGTGCGCTAACCTGGGGAAGCAGAGCCATAAGGTTCGGGTGGATCCGGAAGCGTGGGCGTTCACGTCGTCCCCGTGGGCTTATAACGTGAAGATCTTCCTGCAGAGTGAAGAGGGGAAGATGTATGTGGTCGGGCGGGAGAGACGTTCGGGGTGATGCGCGTGAATGCGCTGGATGAGACGGCTTTGGCTGCGCCTGCGATGGTGGGGAAGAGGTTGTTGTTTCGGACTGAGGGGCACTTGTATTCGATGCGCCTTGCGCGGTGAGGGAATGCTTGCCTGCCGCTCTCTGACGGTCGCGGCTCTGAGCCGCCATGCGTTACCACGCGGGCGACGCGAAACTTTGTTGCGGCAGAGAGCAGGTCGGAGACGTCGGGCCCTGCCCCACTGGTTACAGCGACCGGACGGGGGATTTTAGGGCGCGGGCGGCGGTGGGGGCTAGGGTTTGGATTCTTGCCAGGTCTTCGCTGGTGAAGGCGTCGCGCTGCTGGCGGTAGAGGGAGAGGACTCCTATGACCGATCCTTGGGATTCCAGGGGGACGGCCAGGGCTGAGCGCAGTGTGCTGAATCGGGTGGGGTCGTTCAGATAGCCGGGCTCAACGGAGGGGTTTCCGTTGACGATTGATTTGGCGTTCTCGGCTACCCAGCCGGAGAGGCCCATGCCCAGGGGAATCTCCAAGGAGCCAAACAGGCGGTAGTCCTCGCCATCTAGAATCTCAGGGATCAGGTGCTCCGCGGATTTACGGTAGAGGACCAGAAGGTCGTAAGGAACGATGCTGCGAACCGCATCGCTTAGCGTCGAGAACGCGGCCCCGTGCTCCTCGGCGGAAAGAGTGCGGTGAATATTCATGAGATCACTGCCGGTGGTCGATTCGAAGCCCGCGGCGGGCGCATCGCCCCGGACAATCTTGAGGTCGGTCGAGAGTTTGGGTTTTTCGTGCGAGCGGCCGGAGGTGGCCATGTGCTCCAACTCCACATAGCGCCGGGCGAGGATTTCCACCACTTTCGGATCGAAGGCTTTGCCCGAGTCGGCTTCCACGATCTTGATGGCTTCGTGCAAGGGTAACGCCCGGCGATACTGGCGGTCTGAGGCTAAGGCGTCGAGACAGTCGACGGCCGAGAGAATGCGCGCTCCGATTGGAATCTGGTAGCCGCATAAGCCGTCGGGATAGCCGCTGCCATCCCACTTCTCATGATGGGAGCGGACGATGGGCGCGACCGGATAGGGGAAGCGGATCTGCTCGACGATTTCGGCGCCCACTACGGTGTGCGTCTTCATTTTCTCGAACTCTTCGGGCGTCAATTTGCCGGGCTTGGAGATGATGTACTCGGGGACCCCGAGCTTACCGATGTCATGAAGGAGGGCGGAGGCGCGGAGAGCTTCAATCTCACCTTCATCGAGGCCCAATTCCTTGCCGACGGCGACCGCGTAGACTTCGACGCGCTCCAGATGGTCGTGGGTGGTTTGGTCCTTGGCTTCGATGGCGAGAGCCAGGACCTCAATGGTGCGGCGGTGGAGGGCGGCAACTTCTTCGGCGTGTTTGCGCTGCTGGTCGGCTCGCTTCTTTTCGTCCTCGAGGCGGTTCACGTAGAGGCTGTGGGAGCGGTAGATAACGAACAGGATGGGTAGAAGCAGCAGAGACGTCTGCCAGCCCAGAAGGACACTGGCGGCATTGACGATCCAGGCGACGGCTGCGCCGACCAGGTAATTGGGAAACGACCAGAGGTAAGATTCGCGCCAGACGGTCCAGGCGCTCTTACCTTCCGTAAATGCGATCACGGTGGCGATGGACAGGGTATTGGTGACGAAAAACACTGCTGCCGCGAGCATCAGCCTGATGGGCGCTTCGAGCGAGCCTCCATTGAAGACCTGCGCGTGATAGACGTCGTAGGAGATTTCGATCGAACAGGCCATGCTGGCCAGGTTGAAAAAGACCTGCACGGCGCGGAGGCGATTCTTGGCGTGAAAGACGCTTTGAACGAGGATCCCGAGGCAACCCATTACCAGCGTTTCGGCGAGGCTGAGCTCGGCGATACCGATGAGGACGAACAAAAAGTTCATCGACATGGTTCCGGAGGCTCCGGGCAGGGTGACTTTCATGCCGGAGGCGAGGAGGGCGATGGCGCAGTAGGAGAGGTAGCGGGTGGGGTCGTGGGAGCTCCAGTTCCAGAGGCCGTGGCTGAGGATCGCGGAGCCGGCGAGGACGATGAGGCCGATATAGAGTTTGGCCTTGGGAGGAGTCATAGGAGCTTGAGGTGATTGGCCTTCAAGGGGATAATCGGCGGAGTGGGGTGGGGACTTCAGGGCGCGGTACGAGGAGGGCTGGGGAAACCGCTCCCGGTGGTCGCGGCTCTGAAGGGGGTTTGGGGCATCTATGAAGGGTGGGGGTTGTTGCGGGGAATCAATCACTTAGGTGAAAAAATAGCGGGTTAGGTGGAAGAAGACTGGGGCGGAGAAGCACAGCGAGTCCATGCGGTCGAGCATGCCGCCGTGGCCTTCGATTAGGTGGCTCCAGTCCTTGATGCCGCGGTCGCGTTTGATGGCGGACATTACGAGGCCGCCGAGAAAACCTAGAATCGCGATCAGCAAGGCCATCAGACCGGCCTGCCATGGGGTAAAGGGAGTGATGCGCCATAGGAGGGCTCCGAACACGGTTGCGCTGGCGATGCCGCCGACCAAGCCTTCGACTGTTTTCGACGGAGAGAGGACTGGTAAGAGGGGGTGTTTTCCGAAGAGCTTTCCACAAACGTATTGCAGGATGTCGCTGACTTGGGCGATGAGCACTACGAAAACCATCAGCAGCGGCGCGCGGGGCAGTTGCAGCGTCATCAGCGCGGGGACGTGGGAGATGCAGTATACGCATAGGATCAGTCCCCACTGCGTGGCGGCGGTGCGGTCGAGGAATCGCTCGGTGTCCGTGAACAGGGCGGCCACGACGGCTAGCAGCAGAAAGCAGTAAACGGGGATCCAGATGGAGAACAGCCCGTACCATCCGATTCCAACCAGAACGTACTGCACGGGCAGGGCCAGGAAAAAGCACACAAACAGCGCGGAATGATCGGCGCGGCGGACCGGCGCCTGCGTCACAAATTCGCGTAACGACAGAAACGATATGAAAGCGAAGAGCAGGATGATGGCGAGGCGGCCAGCGAAGAGCGCTCCACCGCCGATCAGGATCATCATCCACCACGAGCGGATGCGCGCGTTCAGATTCGCGATGGAAGGACTGGCGGGTTGGCGGCGGGCGAGGGCATAGCCGATGAGCGCCGCGAGCGAGGCCGCTGCAAGCAGGCTGCCGAGAATCCAGTAGACTTCGGGGGTACGCATCGTCACTTCGGCTGCAACGCTTCGAGCGACTCCCGAACCTCAGCCAGGAACTCTTCCTGCTGCTGTCCTTCTTTCCAGCGCAGAGGAGCACCGAAGGTAATCGAGCATAACAGAGGCACGGGGATCGCGAAGCCTTTGGGCAGGATGCGGTATGAATTGTCGATCCAGGCGGGGATCACGTCAATGTTCGGGAACCAACGAGCCAGGTGGAAAATTCCTGGTTTCAGACGCTGCAGCGTCTCTCCAGGGCCGCGGGTGCCTTCCGGAAAGAAAATGAGCGAGTCGCCTTGGCGGAGCGCGGCGGCGACCGGTTCGAGAGGGTTCAACTGGCTGCATTCACGTCCGACCAACACGCCGCGGAAGATGGAATGAATCAGGTATCGGCGGACGGGTCCCGCGGTCCAATACTCGGCGGCGGCTACCGGGTGCGTCCGGCGGCGGAGCGAGGGGGGCAGGGTTGAAAAGAGGAGCACGACGTCCAGGTGGCTGGAGTGGTTCGCGACGTAAATCCGCTGTTCGGGCGAGCAGGCGCAACCCTGCCACCGGGGCTGCGCACCGACCAGGATGCGCACGGAACCAATCAGCAGCCGTTCGATAAAAGTGGCGATCATGAGAGCAAGCGAAGCGTGGTGAACATCATCAACGCTATCTCGACTACTACCGCCGCGACCAGTGCTCGCCACAACCTAAGCGCGCCGCGGCGGCGATCCTGGATCGTCCTAGGGGCGACGTTCTTGCGCAAGCCGGCAGCATCCAGCCAGTCATCGAGCTGCTCTGCTGGATGGGCGGCCAGGAGCTCGAAGAAAGAAGCGTCCATCTTGACGCGGATCGCGAGATACACGATCGCGCACCAGACCAGGAGCACGCATGCTTTTGTCCAGGTGCCTGCCGAAAGCACGCTGATCGCGGCTGCGATGTGTCCAGCGAGGGCCAGGCTACCGCCGGAACGGAGGACGGCAGCAGTCGCCAGGCAATCGAAGGAAGGAGGAATCTCAGCCGGCATGTCCGTTCCGCTGTTCCGCCCACTGCTCCAGACGGAGCTTGAACATTGGTCCGACGATCACCTGCGGCCGAGCGCGCCGCACCTGCGCGAGCGCGTCTTCTGAGTTGGCGGCGTGCCCAGCCGCGATTAACCATGCCGCCGCGGCGATTGCGCTACGAGAGTAACCGAGGGCGCAGCACACCAGCGTCGGGCGGTGGGAGGCGAGTCCGGCGATGGCTCGCACCGCCGCGTCCAATTGGTCGAGCGTGGGCGGCGAGAGGTCAAGCATGGCTACGTGCGCGTTGTCTCGAATGGGGAGTTCGGGCGCGAGGCCGACCACGGAGTTCATCCCTTTGCGGTCGAGAACTGAGGGCGCACGCCCGATCCAGACGGCGTCCATCAGGTGGCTCTTCGCGGGCTCGCCTCTGGTCCAGAGGCGAGAATTGATCCACGCCGCCAACGTGTAGGGCAGCATCAGAAATGACGGGCGTTTCCCCAGCCACGCTGAATCGCCGGTCCAATAGGCCGCGGCAACCATGGATAGCGCGAAGCCGGGCCATAGCAGGAACCAACCCGCCCCGCGTAGTGCGAACGCGACGACCGTACACACGAGGGATCCGGCCAGGTACATAAGGGTCAGGCGAATTTGCGGATTGTCCACCCGCCGCTCCGGGAGCGCGGCCAGCATTAGGAGTCCGGCCCACGCGCCGGTTTGCAGGTCGATGAATTGGTGCTGATGGGTCGTTAGGGTGGACACGGCCACCAACAGCAACCATGCACCGATTAGCACGCGGACCGCGCCTGATGTGTGTGCGCGAAAGCGGATCCACAGAATCACCGCGAGAGCGACGTGAAGTGACGGTGCCTGATTAAACGGCAGATCGAAGGTGCGCAGGGCGGCAAAAAGATCTCCTGCCCATCCGGTCACGAATGGTTGGTCGAAGCCGCCGCGCAGCGGAAACGCGAGGAAGCAGGCGATCGAAAATACCTGGATCGCTGTGAGGCGCCATGCGTGCAGATCGAGCTCCTGGCGAGTTCGACAGATCCAGACCGAGATTATGTAGAGAAGGTCGGAGGACCAATATGGCAGGATCGTCCACGCGATGTACGGGATATGACGTTCCCACGGAAACATCAGCACTGCGACGTGGGCGCGGCGGCTTGCGGCGGCATTTGCGAAGTTGTAGGTCAGGAAGAAAAACGGTGCCAGGAACGTGAGCCAAGCCAATTTTCGAGGCCACAGACGTTCGTTCATCCGGTCCTCTCGGCCAGGGTGACGGTGAACAGACCCTCCGGATCGATGCGCTGGTCCAGCTTGCGGAATCCGGCGATCCGCACCAGTTCGTCCAATTCCTCCTGCGTGCGGCGGCGCATGACCCACGGCGTGCCTCCGCGATGGCTGGAGAGGGTCCTGGCGATGAATTCGATTTGCGGATGCCATGGCTGTCCGGTGTAAATCAGGCATCCACCGGATTCTATCGCGCCGGCTAGACCGGCAAGTGTCTGCTTGATGGGATCGTTTTTGGGGAAGAGTTCAAAGAGGCCCGAGACGATTCCGATGGTGGGCTTCGGTTGGAGCGCGATTAAAGAGGCTCGATCGAAAGCATCGCCCTGCTCGAACCTTGCAGGGAGCTTCTTCTCGGCGATCACGCGCCGCCCGAGGTCTACGTTATGAGCGTCGAAGTCGCGAAGGAGAACGTCGTCCGGTGTGACGCCGGAAAGCTCGATCGCTTCGAGAACATAGCGGCCATGCCCGGCGGCGACGTCGACGATGCGCACCGCGCGCCCGCTTTCGCGCACACGGCGCATCGCGAGGCCGATCAATTCCTGAATCAGTTGCTTGCGCGCACGGATTCCGGTCCAACCCGGCGAGTTCAGGTAGATGTAATCAATCAACGTCCCGACGGGGGTGATGCCGGAAGGGCGGTTCTGATAAACGTAATCGAGTGAACTCCCGGAATCGAAGCCCGCGTTACAGCCGAGGCGGATGCCATTCGAAAGGCGGCCGACTGTACGCAGAAACAGCTTCGTGAGTGCGAGCGAAAATCCTTTGGGTGACCAGAGCGCAATGGGCCGCAGCAAACTGTCGTATTCCGACTTCGTGAATCCGCCGCGATCGGCATGTTTCAGGCTGGGCCGGGCTGCGAACCGGCGTTCGAGAAACGCACGGACTTTGGCGATGGGCAGATGCCTGTCCTTCTCACCTAAAGTGTCGTGATAGAAGCCGTCAAAGGTGTGAATCTCCTTATCGTTAGTGTTCAGCCGGTCGAAGAAGAGGCGCGGCGGCTTGTTATGGATCACCCAATCGGAGCCGGATAACAATATTTGAGTGGGCAGGCGAATGGCGGCAGCATCGGAGACCAGTCGCTCCGACGTTTTATAAAGGTCGAGCAGCACGCGCGCTGAGATTTGCAACTTGATTAAGGGGTCGGTGTGATAGGACGCGATTCGCTCCGGATCATGCGTGAGAGCCCGGCCCTTTACATATGACTTGACCTGAAAATCACCTGCAAGTTTGTGCCAGAGGCCGAGGCCCAGGCGCGCGAACGGCACGTAAAGCTTCACCTGAAATGCCGGCGCTACCAGCACCAGGCAGCGGATCGACGGTGCATAATCATGGACCCACGCGGCGGCCATTACCGCTCCGACACTCTGGGCCACTACGGCGATATCACCTTCGGCGATGCCGAACGCGGTCTGAATGTGACGCACGAATTCGTCGAGGTCCTGGACGAAGGTCGCCATCGTGGTGGTCGGGCCTTGCTCGCCTTCGGAACGGCCGTGCGCCCTGGCGTCCCAGGCGAAAAATGAGACCTCGGGTAAATCCAACTCATCCACCACATGCGCCATGCGGCCAGAGTGCTCATGACCTCGATGAACGAGTACCACGGCGCGAGTGCCCTTCCCCGGCCAGTGGCGAAAGAAGATCCTGGTGCCGTCGCGGGTGAGGAAGAAACACCCGTCGGGAACGCGTGATAGAGAGCCGTCACCAACTGCAACTGCGGACCGATGCATTTTCTCTATCCTAGTGTAGTGTGTGGCACGCAGCGACAGGCGTCGAGGTGAGTCTCGACGCAGCACGCACGAGTGCGTACGCCACTATGCTAGCGCCCTTCGAATGCGCTGAAATATAGTTGCGCAGCATAGTACGATCCATGCGATCGGAGCAATTTTGCTCACCGGCCAACCGAGGGCGAGCCATGCGCCTCCGATTCCCAAGGCCAGCGCGCGATCGCTTTTACCGAACGGGCCATCATTGCGGCGCGTGCTCCCGATGGTGAGTCCGAGTACACCCGCCATCTCGGTGAGTGCGGCGAAGAAGATCGCGGCGCATACGGCCAATGGATTCCATTCGGGCAATGTTGCAAACGGTAATGTAAGCGCGGCGTCGGAAACCACGTCCATCAATTCGTTCAACACCGCGCCTAACTTCGACTGCTGACCGTGCTCGCGAGCCAGCATTCCGTCGATCGCGTTTAGCGCCATCCTCGCGAAGAGAAATATCGGAAGCAGGATCCAACCACGGTGCTCCAGTGCGAGATAGCCGCCAAGCGCCATGGATGCAACACCGGTGGTGATCGTGATTTGATTTGCGGTGACGCCAGCGGCTGCGAGCCGGATTACAAGTGGTCGGAGCAATCGCTGGAATGCCGGTTTCAGTTCGTAGAGGCTGGGCAAGAGAACCAGTCATTAGTTGTACTAACATTGGAGGCGCTTATGCGGACGCAATCTATACTGTGTTACGCTGTCGCCGTCGCCGCGCTGTTGCGGCCATTTCCGATGACAGCGCAAGACGACTTACATGCAGCAGACCGGCAGGCGCTGCTCAAGATTCTGAGCGCGGTGGAAGCAGCCATCAACGCGCAGGACATCGAGGGCATCGTGGCTCAGATGAGTCCGGACTGCACGGTGACGTGGTGGAACGCGGAGATTTCGCGAGGGGATGACGAGATTCGCGCCTACTATCAGCGCATGGTGAAAGGGGAAGGGCGAATCATCAGCAAGTACACGACGCAGGCGAAACTGGGAGCGCATGCCCACTTCGTCGGCTCCGGCGCAGACGTCGCGCTGGCTGATGGCAGCATGGAAGACGAGTTTTTTCCTATCATTCGCGGTCCGTTCAAGTTGAACTCGCGATGGAGCGCGACGGCTGCGAAGGTCGGCGGCGAGTGGAAGATCGTCAATTTACACCTGTCGTCCAACGTCTTTACCAACACCCTGATCTCGGAACTGACGCGGGCCATTTGGATGGTGGGCAGCGCTACCTTTGTGATTGGCGGATTGGCCGGCTGGTTCCTGGGCAGGCGCGCAAAAAAAAGCATATCCTGATCGGTGAACGGGAGGATTTACTTCATGAAGACCCTGGCTCCCGCATTTTTTCTCTGCATCGTGACGGCCGTGAGACTGGGTTCGCAGGAACATCAGCACGCCGCTAAGCCCACACAGGTTGCATTGCAGCCTATGGCGCAGCAGGCACGACAACTGGCCGAGGCGCTTAACTATCTGGGCCAACCGCTTTCGGTTCAGGAGCAAAAGCGGGTCAACGATGCTATCGGCATGCCGGACGAAGCGGCCGCGGTCGACGCGCTCCAACAGATTTTCGACAGCCACGTGCTTGTGAACGTCGATATCAATCCGGAGAGCCGCGTGAAGGTGGAACAGGGCGCGGCGAAACCAGATCTGGTAGAGGAAGGCGCGCGGCTGTTCCTGGTGAAGGTCGTTAACTTGGCCCACGTCACGGCTGAACTCAACGTGGTGAGTCCTAACAGCGGCAATGTTTTTCTCAGGTCGAATGGGCAGCCCGATCCGGCGATTACACTCACGCCGCAGGAATCGAAGGACCGCTGGGCCGATATTTCGCTAGTCCAGCAGCCACCGATGCGCAAGCGGCTGTCGGGGCTTGCGGTCGAATACCAGATCCTGCAAATTTACAGCCGGGACGCAGGGCAGCGCGCCGCGAAGATTTCTTTCAACGTCGGGCAAGGAAGCCAGGATATTGGTTTCCGCAACGACGTCACGATCGTGTTCAACGTGGCGCCGACCAAGCAGATCACCTTGCGCGTAAAGGATGAAAATGGCCACTCGGCCATGGCGAGTTTCATTATCCGTGACCGGCTGAATCGCTTATACCCGCTGCCTTCGAAGCGGCTCGCGCCGGATTTCTTCTTTCAGCCGCAGATCTACCGGGCGGATAGCGAGACGGTGCGGCTGCCCGCAGGCTATTACACGATTCAGTACAACGGCGGCCCGGAATCGCTACCTCATACGCGCGAGGTCGAGGTCAGTGCGGAAGGGCCTTCGGAACTCGCGTTTCAGCTGGACCGGTGGATCGATCCGGCGAAGTCCGGCTGGTATTCCGGCGACCACCATGTACATGCCGCGGGATGCTCCCACTATATGAATCCGACGGAAGGCGTGGAGCCTCGCGACATGCTGCGGCAGATTCTGGGGGAGCGGCTGAATATAGGGTCGGTGCTGACATGGGGGCCGGATTATTACTATCAGAAACAGTTTTTTTCGGGCCATGACGATCCGCTCTCCAAACCCGACCGGCTGATGCATTATGACCTGGAAGTTTCTGGATTCCCTTCGAGCCATGCCGGGCACATCGTTCTGCTGAAACTGAAAGATCAGGATTACCCGGGCGCCAAGCGCATTGAGGAATGGCCGACGTGGGATCTGCCGATTTTCCGCTGGGCGAAGGCTCAGGGAGCGATCACTGGATTCGCCCATTCCGGCTGGGGGCTGGAAGTAAAGACCAAGGATCTGCCCACCTACGAAATGCCTGGGTTCGACGGCATCGGCGCGAACGAGTACGTGGTGGACGTGACGCATCCCGGCATGGTGGATTTCATTTCAGCGGTGGATACGCCGTACGTGTGGGAGCTCAATATCTGGTATCACGTCCTGAATGTGGGATTCAGAACGAGGATCGCGGGCGAGACGGATTTTCCGTGTATCTATGACGGCCGGGTGGGTATCGGCAGAACCTACGCGAAACTCGGCGGCGAATTGAGTTACGCGGCTTGGCTCGACAGCCTGAAGGCTGGCCGGAGTTATGTGTCGGATGGCAAAACGCACCTGATGGATTTTCGAGTGAACGGAGCGGAGGTCGGCGGCGACGAAATTAAGTTGAATGCAGCAGGCACTGTCAAGGTGACGCTCAAAGCCGCTGCTTACCTGCCGGTAATGCCGAATGAGGAGATTCGCAAATTGCCGTACGATCAAAAACCGTATTGGGATGTGGAGCGGGCCCGGATTGCCGACACGCGAGAGGTGCCGGTCGAGATAGTGGTCAACGGGAAGGTGGTCGCGAAAAGAAATATCGTCGCCGATGGCAAGGTGAACGATCTTGAGTTTGACTTACGCGTCAGCGAGAGCAGTTGGATCGCGGCGCGGGTCCTTCCGGCGGCTCATACCAATCCGGTTTTCGCGGTAGTAGGCGGCAAGGCGGTAAGGGCGTCGAAACGGAGCGCGCAGTGGTGTCTGGACGCTGTGAATCAATGCTGGACTCAGAAAGCTCCTCGGATTGCCCTTGCGGATCTGGGCAACGCGAAGGCGGCTTACGATCACGCCCGCGAGGTCTACCGGAAACTGATCGCGGAGTCGCCGTCGAACTGACGAATCTCTTGTGAAAAACCGCTTCCGATGGTCGCGGCTCTAAAAACAGTTTTCACACAGACTATCCTAAAGACTGTCATGTCGATCCCTACGAAGACCCGGTTGACGCGGCCGCTGATCCGCGAGAATGGCGTTCATCGTCCCGCGAGCTGGGATGAGGCGCTGAACCGCGTGGCCGAGGGATTCCAAACGCAAATCGCGAAGCATGGCCCTGACGCGTTCGGTATGTTCAGTTGCTCCAAGACCACGAACGAGCTGAATTACGTGGCTCAGAAGTTCGTTCGCACCGTGATCGGAACCAACAATATCGACAGCTGCAACCGCACTTGACACGCTCCTAGCGTCGTCGGTCTGGCGACGGTGTTTGGAATGGGAGGCGGTACGAGCTCGTACACCGAGGTTGAAGAGACGGACGTGGTCCTGCTGTGGGGATCGAACGCCCGCGACACGCATCCCATCTTTTTTCATCATCTATTGAAAGGTGTCCGCCAGGGAGCGCGGCTGTACGTGGTGGATCCGCGGCGCACCAGTTCCGCGCAGTGGGCTAAGGTGTGGCTGGGAATCGACGTCGGGTCGGATATCGCGCTGGCCAATGCCATGGGCCGCGAGATCATCGTTTCCGGCCTGACGCACGACTGCTTCATTCAACACGCGACGAGCGCGTTCGACGCGTATCGCGAATGCGTCGAGAAATATACTCTGGAGCGCGCGGAGCGAGAGACCGGCATTCCGGCGGAGGCGATCCGCGAAGCCGCTCATGCATATGCCCACGCCGGACGCGCGATGATTTGCTGGACGCTTGGGATCACGGAGCATCACAACGCGGTGGACAACGTTTTGGCGTTGCTGAATCTTGCATTGCTTACGGGACACGTCGGCCGCTACGGGAGCGGTCTCAACCCTCTGCGCGGCCAGAACAATGTGCAGGGCGGCGGCGATATGGGCGCCATTCCTGATCGGCTGCCTGGCTTCCAGCATGTGGAGAACGATGACTTACGAGCCAATTTCGAGCGGGCATGGGGCGCGAAGATTCCTCCTCGAAAGGGTCTGCATTTGAGTGGCATGTTCGACGCTATGGAGCACGGCGAATTGACCACGCTGTACGTGTTGGGCGAGAATCCGGCGGATTCGGAAGCGGATCGTCATCGCGCTTTGAAGCTCCTCCGCGGTTTGGAATTCACGGTGGTGCAGGATCTGTTTTACACGGCCACTGCCGAACTGGCGGACGTGGTTCTGCCCGCCGCCGCTGGTTGGTGCGAAACCGAAGGCACCGTCACATCGAGTGAACGACGCGTTCAAAGAGTTCGGCGGGCAGTGCCGCCACCCGCTGGCGTTCGTGACGACATCGAGATCATCTATGAGCTGGCTCGCCGCATGGGCCACCACTGGGGCGAGGCGAATGCGGAGTGCATCTGGGACGAGCTTCGCGGGCTCAGCCCAATGCACCGCGGCATGAGTTATCAGCGTCTGGAAGAGCTCGGCGGAATCCAATGGCCTTGTCCCGACGAGTTGCATCCGGGCGAGATGTTTTTGCATGGGCGTCTGTGGCAGGAGCCTCTCATAGGCCCGCGCGCTCCGTTTACCGCGGTGGAGTTCGTTCCTCCCGTGGACCGCCTCGATGAGGAGTTTCCCATCCGCCTGACCACGGGGCGGAGGCTCGATTCCTTCAACACAGGGGTGCAGACCAGCGGCTACGCTTCCCCGCTCCGTCGTCGAGAAACGCTCGATCTTTCTCCGGAGGACGGGGCTCGTTACGGATTTCAAGACGGTGAGAGCGTGCGCGTCAGTTCGCGGCGAGGCTCGCTGATCGCGCCCGTTCGCTTCGACCCGGCGCTGCGCGCTGGGCTCGCGTTCATGACGGGGCACTCGCATGAACAGGTGGCCACCAACGACCTGACCATCGACGCAGTGGACCCCAAATCGGGAACGTCGGAGTTCAAGGCAACCGCGATCCGCGTGGAGAAGTGTCCGGCAATTCGATAGGATCACGAATTGGATCTTCACTTCACAAGCGATCAACCCACGCCCGAAGAGAGAGCCGCCGTCGATCAGGAATTGGGCGCGCCGCCGCGCATTATGGAAGCCGACGGGCGCGTCGCGACCGGCAGCAAGAACTCGCGCCACAGACTATTGCCTGTGCTGCACGCCATTCAGTCGCGCATAGGTTGGATCAGCCCGGGCGCGCTGAACTATGCGGCGCTGCGAGTGGACGTCGCGCCGGCCGAGGTTCATGGGGTCGCTTCTTTCTATGCGATGTTCTCGCTTCGCGCCCGTCCGCCTGTGGTGGCGCACGTGTGCGACGACATCGCCTGCCTGGCGCGCGGTGCGGATTCGCTGTGCGGGGAATTGGAGCGGAGACTCGGACCGCCTGGATCAGGCGAACGCGCAACGTGGCTTCGAAGCCCTTGTCTCGGGTTGTGCGAGCGCGCTCCAGCAACGTTGATGACCGTCGCAGGGGAGGTGCCGCAGGAGCGCGTCCTTGCTCCAGCCGCGCCAGACGCGGTTGTGAATCTGCTGAGCGAGGCCGCGGAAGAAACGTTGTCCGGCGAGCCCGATGTGTTGAGGCCGTTGCCGCAAACAGGTCAACCCCAACTTCGATTACTGCGCCGGATCGGGCACGCCAACCGGTCGAGCCTGGAAGATTATCGCCGCATGCAAGGGTATCAAGCCCTCGGCAAAGCTCTCGATTTGGGTCCGGATGGCGTGATTCGCGAGGTGATCGAGTCGCGCCTCGTCGGACGCGGGGGCGCCGCTTTCCCTACCGGCAAGAAGTGGGACGCGGTTCATGCCCAGCGCGACTCCGGCCGGCCGCACTACGTGGTCTGCAACGCCGACGAATCCGAGCCGGGCACTTTCAAGGACCGCGTCGTGATGGAGGGCGATCCGTTTGCCGTTCTGGAAGGAATGACCATCGCCGCACTGGCGGTCGGAGCGCACCGCGGGTACATTTACATTCGCGGAGAGTATCCGCTCGCCGCTAAGCGGCTTCAGGAAGCTATCCACATCGCCCGAGCAAAAGGATTGCTCGGCGATGACATCCTTGGCCGCGGCCTGCGATTCGACATCGAAGTGCGGCGCGGCGCGGGCGCGTATATCTGCGGCGAAGAGACCGCACTGTTCAATTCGATAGAAGGCTATCGGGGCGAGCCGCGGAACAAGCCGCCTTTCCCGACGCACGAGGGCTTGTTCCGGCAGCCAACCGTGGTGAATAACGTCGAAACTCTCATCAATATTCCGGAGATTGTCTTGGGTGGAGGCGCGGCGTACGCGCGTGTCGGAACGGCGGACTCCGTGGGATACCGGCTCTTTTGCCTTTGCGGCCACGTGACGCGCCCGGGCGTATACGAGATTCCCTTCGGCGCGACGCTGCGCCAGATGCTTGAACTCGCCGGAGGCGTCGGCGGCAACGGACGGCTACAAGCGGTGCTGCTCGGCGGCGCCGCTGGCGCGTTTGTTTCGCCTGCCGAATTGGATACGCCGCTTACCTTTGAAGGGATGCGATCGATTGGCGCGACGCTGGGTTCCGGCGTCATCATGCCGCTCGACGACAGCGTCGACCTCAAACGTATCCTTTTGCGCATTGCAGAATTCTTTCGCGACGAAAGCTGCGGACAGTGTGTGCCCTGCCGGGTGGGAGCAGTTCGTCAACAGGAAGCGCTGGAACGGCTGCTTCACGGCCGGGCGCTCGGTTCCATCGCGGACGAGGTTCACATGCTCAAGGAAATGGGACAGGCGATGCGCGACGCCTCCATTTGCGGGCTCGGCCAAACCGCATCCAGCGTACTCGAATCCGCGTTTCACCGTTGGAATCTTTTCTTATGAATGACTCCGCTCCATCTCCGTTGATGCCCGTCCCCATCGGACCGATTCCGGAGGCTCCGGCCCGCCCCTCCCGCCGGCAAATCGAAATCGCCATAGATGGA
Source organism: Bryobacterales bacterium (assembly GCA_963813145.1). GTDB lineage: Bacteria > Acidobacteriota > Terriglobia > Bryobacterales > Bryobacteraceae > Palsa-187. Next base: position 4,631,514 of record CAWEXX010000001.1, on the reverse strand, counting down.
AAGGTTATCCAGGTTCCAGAGGGCTCGACGATTCTCGATGCCGCGCGTCAAATGGACATCGATACTCCTACGCTTTGTTTTCTCGATAGCCTGACTCCGGTAAATGTCTGCCGGGTGTGCGTCGTCGAGCTGGAAGGGTCGCGGGCGCTGGTTCCTGCCTGCTCGCGGCGAGTCGAGCCGGGTATGAAGATCCTGACCGACTCGGATCGCGTCCGCCTCAGCCGGCGTTTGGTGCTGGAATTTCTTGCGTCCTCGGTTGACGTTTCGACCGCTCCCGCATTCCAGGAATATATGGAACGCTATTCCGCGAAGCCCGAGCGCTTTGGTCCGTCGGCCGCGACGGTCGCGCAACCCATAAAAATCGATAACGATCTGTACGTGCGCGATTACTCCAAGTGCATTCTCTGCTACAAGTGCGTGGAGGCCTGCGGAGAGGATGCGCAGAACACCTTCGCCATCGCTGTTGCGGGCCGCGGCTTTACCGCGCACATCGCCACCGAGTTCGACGTCCCTCTGCCGGATTCCGCGTGCGTCTATTGCGGCAACTGCATCGGTGTCTGCCCCACCGGCGCACTGATGTTCAAGAAAGAACATGACATGCGAGAGGCGGGTACCTGGGACGAGTCGCGCCAGACCAGTACCGACACGATCTGTGCTTACTGCGGCGTCGGCTGTAACCTGACGGTTCACGCCCAGGACGGCGAAATCGTCGGTGTGACTTCACCAATGGACCACAGCGTCACCCACGGGAATTTGTGCATCAAGGGACGCTTTGGCTGGCAATTCGTTGAAATTCAGCGCTGAGCGGCGCCAGAACGCCCCATGATCGGCCACACGTCTACGACCTGCTCTCCGCGCGTGACGTAATAGCGATCATACACATTGGTGCTCATATCGAGATTGGACGGATATAGTTCCACGCGCTCACCCAGCTTGAAGTCGCGATCTGCGTCGTTCCACGCCAGGATTCCATATTCGGCGCCTTGATTTTCGACTTTGACTTCGGGACGCCCCTTCACCTGGTCGGTAGGTTTCAGCAACGCCTTATTCCCAGCGTCGATCGTGCAGCGATGCGGATGCCTTTGACTGATCACGGACGTCATCACGGTGAGTGCCATGCCGAAGTCGTTATATATATGCGGATCGTCCTTGCCTCCGATTTCACGATAGAGCGTGTCCATGAAAATGAAGGAACCTGCCTGAAGCTCCGTGAGTCCTTTGCTCTCGGAATCGATGTTGTAAGTTCCCGTGCTGCCTCCGGTCACGATCTCGATGGGCAGACCGGCGGACCGGGCGGCTGCGACCGTTTCGAGCATGCCTGCGGTGTCTTCGCGGGACTTCTTCAAGCGTTCAGGCCAGCCGTGCGTGTGCGCGGCTCCTCCGGAGTAACCCATGATGCCGACCAGCTTCAAATTCTTCGAGCTATCCACTTTCTTCGCTAAATCGAGCGCGGGGGCGCCTTTCTCGATTCCGTGGCGCGACAGCCCGGCGTAGACATCGACCACCGTCCTGAGCTTGAGGCGCTCCGCGGCGGCAGCAGCCTGCAGCCAGTCCGCGGCGAGCGGATCGTCGACCACGGTCCCGAACGTCGGGTCGTGCTTTGCCAGCGCGATCACGCGGCCGATGTTGTTTTTACTGGTCGGCTGGCGGGTCAGCAAAATGTTGTCGATTCCGGCGCTGGACATCAGCTCGCACTCGGCTACGGTGGCGCAGGTCACGCCGATTCCTCCCAGCGCGATTTGGCGGCGCGCGATTTCGGTACTCTTGTGGACCTTCACATGGCCGCGCAGATGAATGCCCGTGGTGCGGCAGTGATTCGCCATTTTGCGCAGGTTCGCCTCGAAGATTTCCTGATCGACCAGCATGCACGGCGTAGGCAGATCTTCTTTATAGAGATCCTTCAAATCGCGGCGCGCGATCCTCGCTTCGATCTCGGCGAAACGGTTCGGCGTGTCGGCGTAAGACTTCGTGGCAATCATCGCCGCTGACGCCTTCAGCAAATTTCGTCTTGAGAGCATATGTTATCTCCTTGATCAAGGCCGCTACCTACGGTCACGGCTCGGTTGGGCTTGGACACCTTTACCGAGCCGTGACCAAAGGGAGCGGTGTTCCCTCGCCGCACTCTACTTCGTGCGTAATCCCATTCCCGGGAAAACGCCGTTAACAAAGTTTCCATTACGCAGTACGAAAACACCGGCGACCATCACGTTCTCGATGCCTTCCGAATACTGCGCCGCGTTTTCAAACGTCGCTTTATCAATCACCTTATCCGGATTGAACACTACGATATCAGCATCCGCGCCGATCTTGATCCGGCCTTTGTTCCGCATCGCCGGCACCGACGCTTCCAGGCGTTGCGCGGGCATGATGGTCATCTTGCGGATCGCGTCCATCAGCGTCAGGGCTTTTTGCTCGCGAACGTATAGCCCGAGGACGCGTGCGAACGTTCCTGCGCTGCGGGGGTGCCCTTTGCCGTTCGCGATGCGGCCGTCGCTGGCGATCATGACCATTGGGTTCGCTAAGGCGAGACGCACCGTATCCTCCGTCATGCCGTGGACAATCACGGATCCGCCGATCTTCCGGTACTTGGCAAATGTCTCGGCGGTAAGCCGCTCTCCGGTCGCGGTCCATTGAATCTTGTCATAGGTGAGCCCCGACTGCTTCGGCCAATCGCCTTCGAACAACGCGGACTCCAGGCGCGTCGCGGACGCGGTATAAGGATACATTTCCGTGGTGACGTCCACGCCATGGCCCCGCGCGCCGTCGATAATCTTGAGACAGTTCGCCGTCTGCCGGCCGCCGGAACTGGTGATGTGAACAATGTGAAGCGAGACTCCGGTGGCGGACGCGTCGGCGATCACTTCCTGCACCGAAGGAATCGAGCCGTCCTCGGGAAGTCCGCTGCTGCCGCGCATGTGGACAAAGACGGGAACATGACGGTCCGAGCCGAGTTGGAACAGCCTCAGAATCTCCTCGCGCGTGGTTGTCGGCACGTAAGCGATACCGAAGCCAATCCCAACCGCTCCATCGTCTAGCCCCTGGCGGACCGCGTTGACGATCGACAGCTTCTGCTCGTCGGTAGCCATGTCATGCACGGCGTGGTCGCGCGGCAGAAAATCCCCGGTGTCGTGCAGCACCGCCATCTTGGCCGGAACGTGCCCGGAACTGGCGCCAAAGTTAATAAGCGCCTTTCCTTCACGAGACTGATACCATGCCGCCACCGGCGAAACGCCTATCTCCAGCTCGAGCGCGGTGGTGACGCCATCGTGAGCTTTGTAATGGTAGTTTTCGTCATCCTGTCCGTGGGAATGGAGGTCGATGAAACCTGGCGCGACGACGAGTCCTCGGACATCAACGATAGTGCGGCCTGCAAGCGGCGTAGCGGAGATAGCCTCAATGCGCTTGCCGTTGATCCCCACGTATCGGATCGCGTCGAGGCCGGACTCCGGATCCATCACCCGGCCATTGGCGAGCACCGTGTCGTAAGTCTGGCCCCACAAGGGGAACGCAAAGAGAACGGCGCAGATGCGGAGGTTCATTGGTAGTTAGTGTAATCCCCTAGGGCGGCCAATATTGGCTGCAGCCGCCTTTTGAGGCGGCTCCGTTGATCCTCAAAGATCCTGCTGAAAGCAGGCTGCAGCCAAAATTGGCCGCCCTACAACTTCGGCAAGCTGAACGTCATCATCGTTTGCCCGGCGGCGACCGCGATATACTGGCGGCCGTTCAGAGCATAGCTGATTGGAGGCGCGATGATCGTCCCGCCAGTCTGAAAACGCCACAGAGCCTTGCCCGTGCGAGCATCGAGCGCGATTAAATAGCCCTCCGCGTCACCTGCGAACACCAGTCCGCCCGCCGTCGCGAGGACGCCCCCGGTGGGACTGCTCACTGTTTCGAAAAACCAAGCCAGCTTGCCGGTGGTTGGATCGATGGCGTCGATTCGCCCGGTTCCCGCCTCGTCACGACCGACGGTGCTCGCCTGATACCACTGACCCTCGACGAACTCCTGCTTGGTTTTATAAAACAGCATGCATTTTTCGGTCGATGTGAAATAGTAGAGTCCGGTCTGCGGGCTGTATGCTGTCGCCTGCCAGTTGTGACCCCCTCCCATACCGGGGCAAGTGCGCTTCCCTTCCTCGGTTGGCTCCTGACCGGCGATGGGAACCGGACGGCCATCCGGCCCGATACCGTCCGCCCACGTGATCCGCGTGTAGGCTTTGGTGAGCAGCACTTTTCCGTTCGTCCGGTCGAGTGCGTAAAAGAATCCATTGCGATTCGCGTGAATCACCGCCTTGACCGCGTGCCCATTGATCACCAAATCTGTCAGCACCGGATCGCCGATGGCGTCCCAATCATGAACATCGTGCGGAGTGAACTGAAAATGCCATTTTATTTTTCCAGTATCCGCGTCGATCGCGAGCAGGCTGCACGTGTACAGGTTGTCGCCGCGGCGAACCTCGCCATCCATGTCCGGTCCCGGATTGCCCGTGCCCCAATAAATCAAGTTGAGCGAAGGGTCATAGGTCCCGGTGATCCAGGTCGCCCCTCCGCCGCGTTTCCACGAATCTCCCGACCAGCTCCCGCCGCCCTCGGCAATCGTGTAGGTCCTCCAGACTCGTTTCCCGGTCTCGGCGTCGTACGCGTCAATGAAACCGCGCGTCCCGTACTCCGCGCCCGCCATGCCGGTGATCACCAGGTTTTTCACGACCAGTGGCGCCGACGTCGCGGAGTAACCTTTCTTATAATCTTCCAGCGTCGCCTCCCAAAGGACCGTTCCGGATTTTGCATCCAGCGCGAGGAGCGTGCCCTGTAGATCCACTTTGAAAAGCGTTTTGCCATGGACCGCGAAGCCGCGGTTCACCTGTCCACAGCAAAGATTCACGTTCGCTGGCAGGGCCTTTTTATAGGACCAGATCGGCCTTCCCGTCACCGCGTCGAGCGCCCAGGCATTGTTGGAAGGTCCGGTGATGTACATCATTCCGTCGAAGACCAGCGGCGTGGTTTCGTTCTTGCCGGGGACGTTTGTCTGATACATCCATTGAGGCGTCAGACGCGCGACAGTTTTCGTGTTGATCTGATCGAGCTCGCTGTAACGCCATCCTAGCTCGTTCTTCCCATAGCTGTTCCAGTCTTGCGCCCACGCCATGGCGCCCACGAGGATAACCACTGCGGCCAATCTCATCGGACACCTCGGAGGCTGCTCAAATACGCCAGCAGATCGTTGATTTCGGATTCGTTCAGAAGCTGGCCGTACGTGGAAGGCATCAAGGATCGAGGCTCACGCTTCATGGAAGTAACGTCTTCCCGCTCGAACGAGTAATACTTGCCCGCAAGATCGACAAACTGCGCTGAGAAGTTATCGAAGTTTCTCTCCACGCCGACAATCTTCTTGCCGTCGCGAGTAACCACGGTCACAGTCGAATAACCGGCCGTAACGTCGACATCGGGCTTCAGCAGGGAGGCGCTTAAATACGCAACGCTGCGCTGGCGGCCGACGCGAGTGAGATCCGGTCCGATACTGCTCCCCCTAATTCCGACGCGATGGCAATGTCCACAGCTGCCTTTGTTCCAAAAGATCGTCTCGCCGGCGGCGACGTCGCCACGAATCGTCGCCTTGTCGGCCGCGTGCGTGACAGACCTTATATATGCAACCAGGTTCAGGATCTCCCCGTCCGTAACGCGACCCGCGTAGGCCGCCATCTCGGTTCCCGGCACTCCCCTTGAAATTACTCGAACCAGATCCGCGTCGCGATCGCCGGCGCTGTAAGTGCCAAGCGTCAAATCGGGACCGCGCCCGCCATCGGCTCGGATCCCGTGGCAGGGAGCGCAAAAGATGCGAAAGGTCCAGCGTCCGGTTTCCGCAGCGCCAGTGTTCGCGTCCTGGGCTGGACACAACGCCGCGACGAAAAGAAGGATTACCAGCCGCATTCGATAGAGAGTATAACTCCTACTTCCCGAGCGCGGCGACGGCTTCGTCGAGCAGATCTGCCTCTTTCAACAGAGTCGCGCCCGCGCGCTGGATCTGCTCGTCGGCCTCCTGCCAGCGCTTCTGTTCGATGGCTTCGCGAACCCCGGGGATCGTTTTCACGCCGTAGCCTGTATAAAAGCCGGGTGCGTAAATCATGTGACGGAACCACGGCCTGCCAGGAAGGCCTTTGGCGTCGGTAAGGCGCCGTTCGCTCTCGATCAGCTTCGCGTTGACAGCCTGTACATTCGAGGCTGACGCTTTCTGGCGCGCGGCATCATACCGCTGGGCACTGCGCGTCAAAGCGTCGATGCCGTTTTCAAGCGGCGCGAAGTTAAGATGCGGTGGCACCGGATCCTTCGGCGGCGGAACGAATTTCGACTGCGGATCCGCCGACGCCGTGAACACCCCTTCCTCCAGTTCGAGATTTCGCTCGACGACCTCCGCTCGTTGATCGGCATCAAGCTTTTTCAACTCGTCAATATAAGTGCGAGTCGTCTCGGCAAAATTGCCAAATGTGAATGGCAGCAGCCCGGCGTCGGCCAGCCGGATGACTGCTGTCCCGACAGTCGCGGCCAAAAGCTTCCCGTAAATGAAATCAGTATCGGCAAAATGCGTGTACCAGTAGAAGTCGTCGTAAATGGAATGGTACACGCCACCCCCGCCGCCTTCCCCTCCGTAACCGAGATTGAGGGAGGCTACGCCCAGATGGTCGATGAACACCGTGAAATCGGAGCCCGAGCCGAGAGCCCCCATCCGTAGATCGGCGCGCGCCCGAAGTTCAGGCTTGCGATCCGCGGGCGCGCCCCGAATGCTTGCCAGCTGAGACCGCTTCCAGACGGTCATTTTAGTTTCAGGATCCTGAATATCCTTCATCACTCCGTTCATGAAGTTCTCGAGTGTATGCGACCCTTCGATGCCCAAAAACCCGCGCCCGTTGCCATCCGTGTTGATGTAAACCACGGCGTGCTTTTCCAGCTCCTCCGCATGCGTCTCGCCCCACTCAGTGGACCCGAGCAGCCCCGGCTCCTCACCATCCCAGAAACAATAAATGATCGTCCGCTTCGGCTTCCAACCCTGTTTGAGCAGTTCGGACAACCCGCGCATTTCTTCCATCTCGGCCACCGCGCCGGACACAGGATCCTCGGCGCCATTCACCCAAGCGTCATGATGATTACCGCGGATGATCCACTCATCGGGATAGTCGGAGCCAGGGACGCGCACGATCACGTCGTACAGCCGCTTCGTATCCCAATTGAATTTCGCGCGCATCTGAACCTTGGCGGGACCTGGTCCTATGTGATAAGTAATCGGCAGCGCGCCGCGCCAGCCTTCGGGAGCAACGGGTCCTTTCAATGCTGCGAGCAGCGGTTGCGCGTCGCCGTACGACATGGGCAGAACCGGAATTCTGGTCAGAGTTTTCGCTTCGCTCAGCGCCAGCCGCTTAGCGCCCGGAACGGCTCCGATGCCGGGCGTCAGCGGATCCCCTGGATACAGAGGCATGTCCATCACGCTCCCACGCTGCGCGCCGTCGCGAGGCCGGTCAGGGCCCTCGGGAAACACGTCGTTGACAGCGTAGCCATCGTCGCGAGGATCCGAATAAACGATACAAGCCAGCGCCCCATGCTCCGCGGCGACCTTCGGCTTGATCCCTCGCCATGACGCGCCGTAGCGCGCGATGACGATCGCGCCGTTAACCGAAATTCCCAGGCGCGCGAGCTGTTCGTAATCGGCGGGAATGCCATAGTTCACGTAAACCAGGGGAGCGGTGGCTTCGCCGTCGATCGAGTAGGCGTGATAGACGGGAAGCTGCTCGCTTAGCTGATTCGATGTGGGGTCGACCGCAACGGGTGGCTCCTGAAGCTTGGCGGTGAACTTGGTGGGCTCCACCATTTCGATCAGGCGATCCTTCGGCGTAGGAAAGAGAACGTCGAACGTCTCGATCTTGGCGTCCAGCCCCCAGCTCTTAAGCTTTGCGGCGATCCATTCAGCGTTGTCTTTATCGTACGACGATCCCACATGATGGGGACGCGCCGAGAGCCGCTGCATATAATCCCGCAGATTCTGCTGGCTAGGGATAGCGCGAAATTTCTCCTCCCACGGCGAGGAATCTGCGGCGAACAAAGTCACGACGCTGAGGAAGACGAGGCACCGGCGCATGGGTTTTATTGTAACCAAGCAATCGCCTTGCCGCGCTTACTGTTAAGGCAAATTGACGAAGTATCCGGTGATGCACACTCCCATGGAGACAGATCCGGAAGGAAAGGTCCCTCGATTGTAGACCACCTGGACCGCGCTGCCCGCATCGGCATGCATCCTGAAAGAGCCAATGCCTCCGATATCGTCGGACGACGGAGCCACGGACGTCAGCTTCACCGACGGCATCACATGCCACCACAGTTCCCGCGCCGGCCGTCAATTGAATATTGAGGAAGCCGGTCTCGCCGGTGGCAACTTGACCTTGAAAGCCGATCGTTTGGATCAGGAGCCTTTTTCCGGTGGATATCGTGACACCCGTGTTGTTGACGCCCTGTCCCGAGCCGGCATTGACGTTGATGTTGAGCCCGAAGTTCGCCGGTTGCCTGGTGCGTTATCCACGCGCATCGGCGTCGAGAACTAGGCGTTGGCCGGCAAGCTGATGAAGGTGAGTCCTCCATGCATGGCCAGCGTGGCGAAAGTTCGTTTGCTAATCATTTTTTCCTCCTGAAAAACAGTAAAGTCAGTCCGCCGAGTACGGTCGCGACAGTGGCCGGCTCGGGCACAGCGGCCGGTCCCAATGTAAGGCCGGCATGATTGAATCCAAATCCGGCGTCGAGCATAAAGCCGGGCGCTCCGCCAGTAACCTGATTGAGCGAGCGCTCGTCAAAAAGATCCGTATTCAGCGCGTACAGATCGGTGTCGGACTCGTCGAAGCTCAAGCCCCCGTAGAACCCTGTGCCAAAGCCGTGAAATTACAGCGTCCGAAACCCGGAGCTACCGGTGACCGTGATGTGTTGCAGCGTGGAAGATCCGCTCGAGTCATCCTGAATGGCATAGAAAGAATTGTCCGCCGCATTGTAACTGACGCCGCCGAGGTAGCCGGTCCCCAGAACTTCGAACAGCCGCGTGATAGAAGGCGCTCCGAGGTCGATCCTATCGAAGTTCGACACGCCCAGTGAGTTCGTCCATGGCAGCGATGCCGCCCGGCGTGCGGCCGCCGGGGCTCGCGGTGCCCATGTGCGTCATCCCAATGTCTTGCGTCCATTCGATCAATGGCGGCTGCTTCGTCCGAAGCTCGTTCATGACGAAGTGAGCACTCGAACATTTGAGCCGATGATCCTCGATGATTCTTCGAGTCTGTTTACCGTCCGCGAGGCTGGCAAACTCAGCATATCTGGTCGAGCCCAAACTCCAAACTTTCCCACTCCGAGGGCCGCTAGAGTCTTGCAAAAAGCCTGTCAGTCGCCGGCTTTGTTCTCGGCCGATGCGGATAGGTCTGGCTTCCAACAGGCAGGCCGAGCGGAAATGAGTGAAGATCCGTTGAAAGTGCTGTGTGCGGTCCTGTGTCTGAATCTGACTCTTCTCGTCCACACTCAGAACCAGCGCTTTATCGAGAGGGTTCATATACAGCCCCACGATGTCGCGAACGTTCCGGGCGAACTGGGGATCGTTGCTGAACTTGAACGACTCGACGCAATGCGGCTGCAGTTTGTGTTTCTTCCAAATGCGCTGTACCGTCGCGGAACCGACCTCCTGTGCGGTCGCCATCGCGCCCACGCTCCACTGGGTGGCATCTTTCGGCGTCGTCTTCAATGGTGGCTTCCACGATGGCAGCCTCTCTCTCTACAGAGATCCGCTTCGGGCGTCCGCTCCGTGGACGGTCTTCTAGAATACCGGCGATGCCGTCACTTTCAAACCGCTTCCGCCACAACAGCATGGTAGGCACCGAAGTGGAGAGCTTCCGCGCCAGCACCCGGTTGGCCAGCCCCTCAGCCGCACCCAGGACAATCTCCATCCGCAGCACATTGCCGAGCGGGGAACTGCGATGACGACCGAGTGCTACCAACTGTTTTCGTTCCACATCGCTGAGGGTGAGTCCGGCGGCAGGGGGGAGCGGCACAGCCACATCCAATATGCCCTCACTCTTCTTATTAGTAAATGCTATTTCAGAGACAGCAGACTAATGGGACCCACCAGCCCACCCTCGACCGGCGGCCGCCAGGAATGTGGGACGGCAAATCGTGCATTTGGCCCGAGTCCAGGGCTCTGGGATCCGGTGCAGGGTGCGATCGATGCCTCGACGCAATGTCAGGCGGAGGAATACTCCCACAAACATCTGGCCGTCTCAGGCTAGGATGAAGTTCAGACGGCAAATGTTATGAAGATAACCATCTCCCTGCTCTTATGCTGTACACTGGCGGCGCTGGCGGCAGATTCCTTTTCTATCGGTAAGATCGATCCGGAGGGCGCCGGCATGGATCCCGGGCGCTTGGCCCGGATTCCCGTCCGCATGAAGGAGTTCGTTGCGGCTGGCAAGACTGCCGGGGTAGTGACCTTGGTCGCCCGGCATGGTCACGTCGCCAGCCTCGAAGCGGTCGGGTATCAGGACCTCGAAACCAAAACCCCGATGCGGACGGACACCATCTTCCGGCTCGCATCGGTCACCAAGCCCGTCACGTGCGCCGGCATCATGATTCTGGTGGACGAGGGCCGCGTCTCGCTGATCGATCCGGCGGAGAAGTTCCTGCCGGAGTTTAAGGGTCTGAAGCTCAACGCCTGCGGCACCCGCGCAGGCTACAACTGCGAACTTGTCACACCGTCTCGGCCAGTCAACATCCTTGACCTAATGACGCACACCTCGGGATTGCCGGGGTCGGCACCGGCAGGAGGGACACCGCCCAGCATACTGGCCGAACGCGTCGCTGCCGTCCACGGGACGACGCTATTGTTCGAACCGGGGACATCCTGGAACTACAGTAATATTGGAATCGCCGCTCTCGGTCGCATCATCGAGGTTGTCACTTCGCAGCCCTATGACCGCTTCCTGTTTGAGAGAGTCTTCCGGCCGCTCGCAATGAAGGACACTTTCTTCCTTGTTCCGCTGGAAAAGGCAAACCGCGTGGCGTCAGTTTACACCTACGCGGCCGACAGCTTGCACCTTGTGTCGATGGCGCCGGCCAAGTTTCCCGCTCCCGAGGGCGGCTTGTTCAGCACCGTTGGCGACATGGCGCGGTTCCACCAGATGTTGCTCAACAAAGGAACACTGGATGGGCAGCGCATTCTCTCAGCGGCCGCCGTGGAAGGGATGACCACATCGCAGACCGGTTCTATCAAAGCGGGCTTTGTTCCCGGAGTGGGACACGGATTTGGGTTCGAGGTCGTGCGCGAGACGCTCGGCACGTTCCGCTACAACTCGATCGGTAGTTTCGTGAAGGGCGGAGCCTATCGCACCTACGGGTGGGTGGACCCAGCCAAGGACCTGGTCGGAATCATTTTCATGCAGCGGACTAATGGCGGTGGTGATGTGGCGGATGAGATCAACAGCTTCATGGCTATGTCTGCGGCGGCGATTGACCGCTGAATATTTCCGTGCGGCGGTGGTTGGGTCGTTCTCGAAATGGAATTTGCCCACGAATCTCACCAGCCAATTCGAAAACAACGACATTAAAACAGGGCCGGAGGATTGAGCTTGTGTTCCGAGCGGATCGTCGGCAACTCGGAAACTGCCGCCAGCGGCGGCCTTGGAGGATTAATCTTGATAAGTCGCCTCCACGTCATCTGAAGGGTATCGCTCAACGGATAGGTGCCCATTGGAAGCATTGTCGGCAGCTTCCTAGAACGCCGCTTGGGGCAACCTTCGGATCGAGGACTATTTCTCTGTAACCTGCAAGAGCTTATAGATTGATTCGTCCACGAACGCCTGCTCCGCGCCGTTGAAATTGCTCGACGTCCTTTGCAGCCGCACGTGGCCGTTCCCGTCAACAATCCAATGCTGGCCGAGTATGAACCGCGGCAAAACCGTTTTCACGTCAGGCAGGCTTACGATTATCGGGAAAGTGTAGCCCTTCTCCTTCATGAAAGACAGAAGCTTGCCTCTATCTTCTTCGGACGATCGCAGCGTGAGCCATCCTAGGTAAGAAACATCCTTTGAAATCCGCGCACCACACCTGATTCGGAGCTTCAGCGTGCTTCAGCGGCTCGGTGCAGGGCGGCGTCCGTTTGCGCCGTCGGCGCGGATGGGCCAATCCTTCCCGTCGCAGCAAGTGTCCGATGCTGCTCGCCGCCGGCCCCCGAACCTTGGGCACCTCGCGCTGTAGATAGGCGCGCAGCTTCCGCGGCCCCCAACTTGGATGTCGAGTCCGTAACTCCACCAGCGCATCTCTGACTTTCGGAGGCATCGCTTGAGGGTGATGCAGGGGTGGCGGCTGATTTCATAGCGCCGGCACAGTTCCGCCAGATTCTCTTCCCGCCGCTCCCATTCCTCGATGAAACTCTGCTTCTCGTCCAAAGCCTTCCTCTCTTTCCAGGGCAAGCGATTTCTCCTTTGCCCTTTATTTCGGAAGCTTCGCCTCAATCAAAAAGTGTCAAAGATGTTCTCGGTCCAAATTGTCAACTATGTGGCCGGTCCGGACCCTGTATGTGACGTGAGGGACCGGTCACGTCATTTGTCCGTAGGTGCCACCTGGAAGTTGCTCGGAAGGCCTGGTGCGACAGCTTGGCATTGTCCTGCATAAACCGCGAGATAACACTCGTTATCGGTGCTCTACAGCCACGGCGCTTCTGCAGGTTGCCGACAAACCGTCAACATGGATGTGTGATCAGTCGGATACGCGCAGTTTCAACCTCATCGAAAGGTGTGCGCTCAGCATCGGGCCAATCAGCGCAATCTGGTCAATCAAGCATCCAACAAGTTCTTTGCCTGAGCCGGATTGGAGAGCGTCATTGAACGGTTGTGGGGCAGCATCGGTAGTAAACGCCTTCAGTGCCTCACAATACGCCGAGACCGCCTCCTCTAACCGCCCCGTTCCACTCTCTCGCTCGCCTAGGCGCCACAGGGCATGTGCGAGATTGTTCTGCGTCGCCGCCAATTCCAGCGGAGCGCGCTCGCGCGTCTGTAGATTCAACACTTCCCGATATGCAGAAACCGCCTCCTCGAGCCGGCCGCCCTGCTCTCCGATTGCCAACAAAATCAGTCCGTACGACGCAAGGAGGTTCGAACACCGATCAGGCGGCGAGGAAATATTTTCCCATTTCTTTCCGATCCCGAGGCTGAGACGATCCGTCGGTTGAAAACGTCTATTTCAACTTTGGTTGAGCCGCGGGCAAGCCATCTTCCCACTGGTTGTCCGTCAATTGCCGCAGATCGGTCCCATCGGAGCGCATGGCGAACAGTTCTGCGTATGGCTGATCGCCGCCGTTAGACCGCATCCCTTCATCCTTCCATCCCATCCGGCCGCTGGAAAAGAGGTACCATTCTCCGTCCGCCGACCACGCTCCATGCGCATCATTCCCCCCGTCGTGCGTAAGACGCTTGATCCCCGTGCCGTCGGGCCGGATCGTGTAGATTTCGAAGTCGCCGTCGCGAAAACTGGTAAACGCAATCAAGTCCCCTTTTGGCCACCATCCTGGAAAATCGTCATAACCGGTGGTAAGTTGCGTGACCTTTCCATCCTCGACGTTCACAATCCGCAGTCCCTGTTCCGACCCTGCTACGCGGTAAACGAGCCGCTTTCCATCGGGAGACCAGCTCGGGAGTCCGGCGTTACTCTTGTCGCCGGTGATCGTGCGGAAGCCGCTCCCATCGGGTTTGATGATGGCGATTTGCGCCGCGATGGCATGGTCGGCGAAGGCGGCTTTGGTACTAAATGCAATGGTCGAACCGTCAGGTGACCACGCTGAGCCGCCCAGTTGCAGGCCTTTGCTGTCATAGAGGGCTTTTGAAGGGTAAATGTCGACGACACTTTCCCGGCTTACGTCCATGAGCAAGAGCCCAGGGCTTTCGGCCAGAATCACCCGGTCGCCTCGCGGCGCCCATGCCGGGAAAAGGCCGGTACGAAACAGGATGAATTCAGGATCAAGGCTAAATACTGGCAGCATGCGCGCCGGTCTCGACTCGATCCTCTTATGAAAGACCACCATTTTTCCATCCGTCGACCAAGAGGGGCTCGTCATATCCCCGCGAATAGTCTTACCTGAGTCCAGCACGAGCCCTTTATCGGGTCCAATCGGATTCCAGTAAAAAACCTGGCTATCCGCGACGAACTGAGGCGCCACTTTCAAGCCATTTCCAGCCGTTAATAATTTGATCGAGCCCGAGTCGACGTCAATCGATGCGACCTGGGAGACCGCGAAGGGTCCTCTGGTCGTGCCCGTACGGCCCGGATATACATCCTTCGGAGTGGATTGATAGAAGATAAGCCGGCGGCCGTCCGGAGACCATTTGGGCGAGCCGGCATAGCCGTCGATCGGGGTGACGCGGCGGAGCGATGTTCCGTCGGATCGCACTACGTAAATCGCGAGGGATTGAATCAATTCAAAACCACCATCCCAACGTGCTCGCTGCGTTCCGCGATCGGAGGTGAAGGCAATCCATCTACCGTCAGCCGACCAGCTCGGCCGAAAACTACCGGCGCTGGTTTTGGCGAGCGGCCGATACTGACGCGTCGCCAGATCGAGCAGCCAGATGTTTGCAAAACCGCCCTCGCGCGTGGACACAAAAGCCAGCGTGGAACCATCGGGCGATAGAGCGGCCTGGTCATCAAAACCTGGATAGTCCGTCAGGCGTTCGAGCCCGTCGCCGTCTTGATGCACCCGGTAGATATCGGCAGAGCCGCTTCGCTCCGAAGTAAAAACGATCCATTTCCCATCGGTGGAGAACGAGGCGTTGTAGTCCAGCGAGTCGGGCCGCACCAAGGCTCGCTCATGACTACCATCGCCGTCCGCGATGAACACACCAGTTCTAACGGGCCCGAGACGCGCAAAAAGCAGACGAGTGGGCGTCTGTCCAATAGCCACGCCCCCCGTCAGGCAAAAGAGAAGTACCGCTCGCAACATGAGCGAATCCTAGCACAGAACACATTCAGAGAAATCGCGATTCTGAACGCCTGTCTCGTCGTGTTTGTCGCATCGGAAGCCCACACACGGCCCGCCTGACAGCGAATTGCTGGAAGCCGTGTCTACAGATATCGGTACGAACTGGGCAAAATCCGGCCGAGTGAACATCGCATCCCCCTCCTGCTGGCGATGATAGCGGCGGTAGGCTCGCCAGTTGGAGGCGATTCCCGGGCAAGCGCTCAGAATCGCTCACCGGGCGAGGCCCAATTGGGCGGACGCTTCTCGCGGCTGGGAAGGCGTCCTGACACCGGGCATGGAACGTCTGCTGGCTTTGTACAATCCTGTTCCACCGGCGAATGACAGAGAGGTCCAGGTTTCCGACCGCCGGGAGCGGGGCGGGCGAGATTCAACTGCAAATCGCACCGGAGAAGAGGCGGTGATCCGGTTGGCCAGCGCGCGTTCCTTCCAGCCCTCTTAGGGCGATCAGCGTGCCCCGGCAGGGATGCTATCTTCAGCGGGCTGGGACCGGATACTTCTTTAGTAGATGTGATTATCCCGCGTGCCGCCAGGAACACGATGCGGCTCGGTCCGTTCATGATTATCCAGATGGAGACCCCCCATGAGATCACCGGCGACAGTTATGAGGTTACGCTGAAACCGTTCGTAAATGGGAAATGCTTCTGCGTGGTGAGCGGCGAAGGCTCGACGAACTGATAGCGGGAATAGTCAACCTGACGTTCAGCGTGTTTCCCTAGCCGATCCCCTGGCTCACGCCAGTGGTTATTACCCCGTCACATACGGGCGGCGGGATTAAGTGGGGCAGGCGCTGTCGCCTGAGTTCGTTAGCAGACCCCTCCATGACTGTCGCGGTTCGTAGATCAACGCCGCCACCGAACCCCGACAGTTATGGAGGGGATAGTATGCCAGGGACTTACATCACGACAGCAAGGGCGACCGCTTCGTCAGGATGCATCCGATTAAACAGATAATATCCATCATCGTAGGCGATATAGAGATCGTCCGTGGCGTACCACTCCGGCGACCAATCCGCCGGCCACGGATCCACCATCATGAAGGTGTACCCGCCGTATTGGAAGCGCGGGTAACCGTCCACGATGTAAGGCTGACGCGAGATGTGGAACCAATGTCCCACGCCGAACGAAAGACTGAAGCGGTCCTGCGGAATGTAGTATCCGCCATAGCCGCCGCGCTGCCCCCAGGTGCGGTGGACGCTCGCCCAGTTTGATGCGCGGTCCTGTTGGAAGGTCGCTCCGCCCTGCCAGCCGCCCTGCTGCTTCCAGCCGCCTCGCTGTTGCCAGGATTGCGCCTGCTGAGTAGAACGCTGCGGCGGCGCATAGTTTCTATTCTGTCCGCCGCCTTGCTGTGCGGGCTGCCGTGCTCCGGCATTTTGCGGCTGTTGCCGTTGGGGCTGCGCCGCGGGCTGCTGAGGCTGTGGGATTCGCTGCCGCTGCTGCGCGGGCTGCGCTTGCTGTTGTGGCTGAGGCTGCACCTGCCGCTGAGATTCCTGAGCGCGCTGCGGTTGTTCCCGAACCGGCTGCTGCGGCTGCTGGGCCCGTTGCGGTTGAGGCTGGGCCTGCCGCTGAGGCTCTTGCGCCCGCTGCGGCCGCTCTTGCTGCGGTCGAGCCGGCTGTTGCGCCGGCTGCTGAGGTTGTTGAGCCCGCTGAGGTTGAGGCTGCGCCTGACGTTGCGGCTCCGGAGCCCGCTGCTGAGGCGCTTGCTGCGGCCGAGCCTGTTGCTGAGGCTGCGCATGTTCCTGCTGACGCGGCGGCGCGCTCTTCTCCTGTTTAGCGGGTTCGGCTTTCTTTTCCTGCGGAGGCTGCGCGAACGCGGCCGCTGTTCCCCAATACATCCCCAAACTGAGGAGGGCCGCTACTTTTAATGGTTTCACCTTGAAACTCCTATCTGTGCTTGTTGAAGCACGCGGATAGCCATGCGAGCTTCTCCTTTGCGAACAAGGAGTTTCTCCCATTAGAATCAGCACTTGTCGACGTCAGAGAAGATGAAGAAAACTTCTCCTGAGCTGGAATTCGGCTATATATTCCGCCAGTTGGTGCAAGGCCTGCTCATTCCGGTCCATTTGAGCCAGTCACAACGGTTATTCTCCCGTAACACTTGAGCCATCAAGGCGATAAAGATTATCGATTGGACCCTTCGAAGCCGCAGCCGATATTCTGAGTGTGTAGAGAGCTTTGTTCCCCTCGTCGAGATGCACCGTGAGGTGATTCCGAATTCATTTCGAGGGGGAGCTGTGTTCAGACGTTTACTTTTTCTTGCCATCCTTGTTTATCCGGCCGTCGCGCAGGATTCACATAACATATCGGTAGTGAAGGGCGCGATCGCGTCCGATGAACCGCTGTTGGGTACTCACCTGACGGTGAATCTGATTCCCGTCCTGACCCGCAGGCCGCTAGGTCGTTCCTATGTCGCCAACGATGGGACTTTCGAATTCCAGAATGTCCCCGCGGGTTCGTACACGGTGGAGATCGCCTCGGCGAGCGGAGACCCGATTCAAATCGAGACTGTGAATCTGACCGCTGCTGGAGATCGGATCGACCTCAAGCTTGCCGGGCGCGCGAACAAACCGGAGGCGGCGGGCGGAACGGTCTCGGTGCACGACTTGCAACATCCGATGACCGCGAAATCGAAGCGGCTTTTCGGCGATGCGCAAAAGGCGTCGGTCAAGGGCGAGTACGAGAAGGAAATTCGCATCCTGCGGTCCGCTTTGATCGATCCATCAGCGGTCCCCTATGCCCGGATGAATATCGGCGTGGCGTATATCAGAGCGGGACAGGCCGCGAACGCGCTCCCGGAACTTCAGGAGGCGGTTCGCCTGATTCCCGGCAATGCCACAGCACGTATCAATTTCGCCTATGCGCTTCTGATGACCAAGCGCATCGATATGGCGGAGGCCGAGGGCAGGCGCGCGCTTCAGCTCGATCGAAATAACGCGAAGGCGCGTTGGGTGATGGGGTCGATCCTGCTGAGCAAAGGTTCGCACATCGAAGAAGCAGTCGAGGATCTGCACCGGGCCAGCCGCGAAATTCCCGAGGCTCGGATGATGCTCGCGCAATATTATGAGCGTCGCGGCCAGAAGGACGCCGCCGCCCGCGAGCTCCGCGAGTTTCTCCCGCAGGCCTCCCCGGACGATCGCGTGAAGGTGGAGCAGTGGCTCAGCAGGCTGTTGGCAAAGTAAAGTGTCGCAAAGTAAAGTAATGACATGCGGCTTGCTGTCTTGCTGATCGCCTGCGCGGCGATCGGCCTGGGCGATCTGACGGGCGTGTTTACGGGTGCGCTGGACCATCCGGCCATCGAGTACGAAAAACGCCCGGTGCACGATCCTGTGGCGGAGCTGAAGCGCGAGATCGACGCAGGCAAGACGCTGGCGTTCGAGCCTGCGCACGGATATCTGTCGGCCGTGCTCGACGCGCTGGGCATTCCGGTCGAATCGCAGATCGCGGTGTTCGCCAAATCGAGTTTTCAACAACACCTGATCAACCCGCAAAATGCCCGCGCGATTTATTTCAACGACTCCGTCGTGGTGAGTTGGGTGCGCGGCGCACCGGTGCTCGAAATCGCATCGGGAGATCCGCGGCAGGGGACGATTTTCTATTCGGTCAACCAGCGCGCCGCCGGGAATCCTACGCTGGCGCGGCGCAACGATTGCCTCACCTGCCATGAATCCTACGACACGCTGGGTGTCCCCGGGATGCTCTTGCGCAGCGTGTATCCGGCCAACGACGGCTACGTGATGCGGGAGCTGGGCAGCTACAACATCGACCATCGCGTGGCCTTCGCGCATCGCTGGGGCGGCTGGTTCGTGAACGGCAAAACGGACGCCATGTCGCATCTGGGCAACGCCGCGTTTAAGAGCGAAAGCGAAGCTGAGTCGGTGGAGAGCAACCTTAAAGGTTACCTTTCACCGGATAGCGATATGGTTGCGCTGATGGTGTTCGATCATCAGATGCACTTGACGAATCTGCTGACCCGCGTGGGTTGGGAGACTCGCTTCGCGCTGCATGAGAAATCGATGACGCCGGAGAAACTGGCGGGAATGGCCGCGGACATCGCCGGCTATATGCTGTTCCTCGACGAGGCTCGCATCCCTTCGCCCGTGCGCGGAGTGTCGGGGTTTCAAGAGAAGTTCGCGGAGCGTGGTCCATTCGACGGCAAAGGAAGATCGTTGCGCCAATTCGATCTCAGCCGCCGCATGATGCGCTATCCATGCAGCTACATGATTTACTCCGCCGCGTTCGACGGACTTCCGGCTGAGGCGAAAGATGCAATTTATCGGCGCATGTGGCGGGTCTTATCGGGTGACGTCGCGTCACGGCTATCTGCCCAGGACCGCCGCGCGATCGTAGAAATTCTACGTGATACGAAGAAGGATCTGCCTTCGTATTTTGTCGCGATGCGATGAAGATCCTCCTCTGGCTGCGCTCGATCGCACTGGGCTGGGTGACGCTGTTGGTACTGGCCTACATGGTGGAGCGCCAGGTGCTCCACTGGATGGCTTCGCTATTCGGCCCGATCTGGATCGCGACGGCCCATTTGTGTCTGGACGGCCTGACCCTCGCGGCGGCGGGTTGGGCGGCTGGTCGCGGGAACCGCTCCCGTGCCCTTCTTTCAGGCTTATTGTTTGCTGTGACCCTCAGCTTCTGGGATTTCGGAAACATGCTCGCACTAAACTTTCCATGGCTGTTGAAGTTGACAAAAGATTCATTTAGCGATTCCCGTTTTCTCGATTCCTTGGTTGCGAGTGCTGAGACGCATGTGCTGCTGTTCGGCTGCCTGATCGCAGGCGCGGCGCTGAGCCGTCCGCGGGAGAAGCCAGTGTCGATTGTCGATTGACGCATGTTTTTGTGGGGCGGGCTATCCAGCCGGCAGCCTGCTTCAAGCAGGCTTCTTGTGGCCCGTCGCGGAGATAACGTTACTGCGGTACCCCCTCCATGACTGTCGGGTTCGGTGTGAACTTTCTACCGAACCCCGACAGTCATGGAGGGGATATGGTAACGATTTGGCCGCGATACGCCGCTATGAGGAGACGAAGAAGCCGACTCAAAGTCGGCTGCCGGCAAAAATGCCCGCCCCACATCTCATGGACACGTATCAGCTGCCGGCTTGCGCCGCGATTGTGGCGGGCCTTGCATCCTTCATCATGATCTGCCACGGAGCGTAGCCTCGCGCCGCTGAATAGGCATCATCTTCAATGGAAAACGCCAGGTCGATCCGCGATGCCGGGCTCGAACTCGGCCGCTCGCTCAGCGAAGTTCCAGGCCTTCGCTCGCAGCGTCCTGCCTTGCGATTTCAATTTCACGAAAACGTGCTTTTC
This sequence comes from Bryobacterales bacterium, assembly GCA_963813145.1. Taxonomy (GTDB): domain Bacteria; phylum Acidobacteriota; class Terriglobia; order Bryobacterales; family Bryobacteraceae; genus Palsa-187. The sequence continues at coordinate 4,611,169 of CAWEXX010000001.1, read as the reverse complement.
GTTCTTGACCTCACAGCCGACTACTTCCAGGTTTCGCGCGACGAACAACGGGCATGGGTTGCCGAAGCCGAACGGCGCCAGGCTCAGGATTTCCTTCACCGATCCATCGTCAATTTCCCGGAAATCGATTTCCGCATCGATCTCCACCGTCTTAACGAAATCCGCCGCCGTCAGCAAGGTCGCGGCATGGGCTCGGAACCGCTCGCGAAACTCGTCGAGCCGCGCGGCGGCGATGGTCAAACCCGCGGCCTGGCGATGGCCTCCGAACTTGCTGAACAACTCGGGCATCGTCTCCAGTGCGTCGAGCAGGTGAAATGCCGGAATGCTGCGGCCTGAGCCTTGCGCGCTTCCATTTTCGATGCCGAGCACGAAAACGGGGCGATGGTACCTTTCGACCACGCGGCTCGCGACGATGCCCACCACGCCGCGATGCCACCCCTCGCCCGCGAACACCAGCGCCGCGTCGTCATCGGTCACGATTTGCTCAATACACTGCTTGAAGATTGTCTGCGTGATCTCGGCTTCCGTCTGCTGGCGATCCTTATTCAGTTCGTGAAGCTGCGCGGCGATGGCGCGGGCTCGCTCTGGGTCGTTGGTTGTGAACAGTTCGATTACATCGCTCGCGCTCGCCATCCGGCCCGCGGCGTTGATGCGCGGCGCGACGCGAAAGGCGATGTCGCGGGCGCTGGGTACGACTCCCGCCGCGAATTCGGAGACGTCGAGCAGCGCGCGGAGTCCGGGATTTCGGACGTCGCGCAGTCCCTCCAACCCCAGTTTGACGATGACGCGATTTTCACCGGTCAGCGGAACCACGTCGGCGACCGTGGCGATCGCCACCAGTTTGAGGAACGATTCGATGAAGGCCGCCCGCTTCGGATGATCGGCGAGCAGCGCCTGAATCAGTTTCAACGCTACGCCAGCCCCGCAGAGATTCTTTTCGGGGTACTTGCAATCGGGACGGTTGGGATTCAGCACGGCGAGCGCGGGCGGCAGTTCGGCCTCCGGCAGGTGATGATCGGTGACGATCACGTCGATCCCCAGAGCCGAAGCTGTGCGCACCACCTCGCTTGCTCGAATTCCGGTATCGACGCTCACAATCAGCTTCACGCCCTTCGACGCGGCGTCCTCCACCACGTCGCTACGCATACCGTAGCCGTCGCGGAGACGGTGAGGAACGTGAAAGGTGACGTGGCCGCCCAACAGTTCGATTCCTTTTTTCAAAATGACAACGGAGGATGTGCCATCGACGTCGTAATCGCCATACAGCAGAATGGGTTCGTTTTGCTTGATCGCGCGCTGGATGCGCTCGACAGCCTCCGGCATTGTTTTCAACAGATACGGATCGTGCAGATCGTCGAGCGACGGCGCGAAGAAGCGGCGCGCTTCGAGAACGTCGCGATAACCGCGCGCCCACAGGACTCGGGCCGCGGGCAGGGCCAGGTGTAGTTGCCGGGCAAGGGTCGCGACGGCGGAGGTGTCATAAGGAGCAACGGTCCATTTCATGAAAATAAAGGATCCTGAACACAGACTAAAGTCTGTCTTTAAGGGTGGCACAGGCTTCAGCCTGTGATTAATTCTTCGAAAAGTATCCGCCGCCGATCGGCGAATCGCCATCGGACTTGTGCGCCGCATCGTCCACGCGGTCCAGCAGATCGTTGAGGTCGTCGAACCACTCGGTTCGCAAGTCGAAGACATACACGCGGGGCGCAAGGTCGAACGACAACTCGATCTGGCAGGTAAAGCCGATATAGCCGCGCATTTCCTTCAGCCGAAGCTCGATCGCGCGGCGCTCCTCGCGCGGAAGATTGGCCGATGCCGCGTGATCCAGCGCGTCGTCCAGAATATCCTCGTTGAATTCACGCGCGTGAATCGTCACCAGCTTGGCGCCCGCGGATTCGGCCGCGGCGAGGAATAACTTGTAGTCGGGATGCCGGTCGGTGTCCCAGTAAACGGGCGCGGAGGTGTCGCCGGCGCGCGGATGGCTATGGAAAACAATGATGCCGTGGACTTCGAGGTAGCTCTCGATCTCGGCGCGAATGGAATCAAGATTTAACTTCACGGGTGTAATGTCATTTCTTCGTCAATATAAGGATGTCATGAGGACCAGCCAGGTCGCGAGCCGACGGCGTCACGATGGTCTTCGGTCCGATAAAAATCTTCTTCGATTGTCCAATCGCCTTCCGCACGTCGTCTTCGCAGACGAAATCCACAACCGCCGGCTGTACTTGCGGTCGCTCTGCGGGCGGCGGAGCAGGTTTCTGCACCACGCCCCTGGTTGCCAGAAACCGCTCGACGGCGGAGACGATCTGGGCGCGATCGATATTTTTCGGATCGAGTTCAGGTGGCACGGCTGCATCGACAGCATACGCCAGCCGCTTGATGTTGATCAAGTGCAGGGGGCCGATGTTATCGCTGGTGGAGTTCCCCGCCACCGCGCCGCAGCCCAGTGTCATGGCTGGAAACAGGTTGGTGGAGATCCCCGTGGACCCGGTGGGCGTCGGCGAATTCGCGATCACCCGGTACGCCGGCATGCGCATCGCGAACTGGCGAATGCGCCCGTCGTCGGTCGCGTAAATGCCGCAGGTGTGGCCCAGCCCTCCGAATCGGAGGACCGCTTCACAGGCATCCAGCGCAGTTGCGAAACTGGGCGTGAAATAAAGCGACAACACCGGCGACAGCTTTTCGGCCGACAGCGGATGCTCCCTTCCGATCCCTCCGATCTCGACCGTCAGGATGCTGGTTTCCGCTGGAACCTCGAAACCCGCCAGCTTCGCGATCTTTTGTGGCGACTGGCCCACGCAATCGGGATTAATTCCAAAATTCTTGGTGATCAGCAGCCGCTCGAGTGCCGCGGTTTGCGGGATGTCGCAGCGATGCGAGCGATTCGCCTTCAGCGCCGCCAGAATCGGCTCGCGCACAGACTGTTCCGCTACCAGCGTCTGCTCGCTGGAGCATAGCGTTCCGTAATCGAAGGATTTCCCAGTGACGATTTTCGCCACCGCCTCAGGGATATTCGCGGAAATATCGACCAGAATCGGCACGTTCCCAGGACCGACACCGTAAGCAGGTTTGCCGCTCGAATACGCCGCCCGCACGATTCCGGCTCCGCCTGTCGACAGAATCACCGCGGTCCGCCGATGGCGCATCAGCTCGTTCGTACCTTCGATCGTCGATGCGGTCAGACACTGGACCAACCCTTCGGGCGCGCCGGCTTTGGTGGCGGCCTCCGCCAGGACCGCAGCCGTTTCGCAGGAGCACGCCCGGGCTCGCGGATGCGGCGCAAGCACGATTCCGTTGCCGGACTTCAGCGCGATCAGGATCTTATAAATCGCCGTCGAGGTTGGATTGGTCGTAGGCAGGATCGCCGCCACCACCCCCATCGGCTCGCCGATCTCGACGATTTTCCGGTCGGGAATTTCGCGCAGCACGCCCAGGGTTCGCATCCCGCGCATGCGCTTGGCGAGAACATCCGCCGCCAGCATGTTTTTCGCGAATTTGTCGCGGGCATTGCCGTAGCCGGTTTCTTCCACCGCGCGCTCGGCCAGTCGCTGAGCATGAGTGCGGGCCGCAGCGGCCGCAGCCTCCACGATCGCGTCGGCTTGCGATTGCGAGACAGACCGGTAGCGGGTCCAGGCGGCGTAGGCTTTCTCTACCTTGGCGCGGACCTCTTGTATCGAAATGAGGTCTTGATCCTCGAGCACGTTACTTCTTTGCGCCGGGCAGGATCCTCTCAATATCGCTGTGCGGCGCGGGGATCACGTGAACGGCTACCAGTTCCCCCACCCGGCGCGCAGCCGCGGCTCCGGCGTCGGTGGCGGCTTTGACAGCGCCCACATCGCCGCGTACGGTGACCGTGACCAACCCTGAGCCGATGTACTCTTTTCCGGTGAGCACCACCTTGGCCGTCTTGACCATCGCGTCAGCGGCTTCGATCGCGCCGATCAGACCTTTGGTTTCCACCATTCCCAGGGCTTCCATTTGAGGCCTCCTCAAGTTTCCAATGAACCTACTACGCTACCACAACCCCGGCCAAACCGAAGAAAATACGCTCCCTTCCAAAAAATAACCCGGACGTGTCATCCTTACTGTGCGAACGGTCGTCTTTCTGCTGAATGGCAGTTGTTCCCCGGGTAAGTGTTGATACCGCAGGTGTAACCTAAGCCGGGTCCCAGGCCATCATTACAACGTACGTTCGTAACGTTCAAACACCTCAGGGAGGAAAGAAAATGAAGAAGTTGATATCTTTGTGCGCTCTGTTCGCGCTCAGCGCGATTATGGCCTTGGCTGCCGATGTAACGGGAACCTGGAAGGGTGAAGCAAACCCCAACGGTAAGGGCGGACCCCCGAACTTCACGTTTAAGCAGGCTGGCTCAGCGCTGACCGGCACCACCTCGATGCGCGGCAACGACGTCGAGATCTCCAACGGCAAGGTCGATGGCGATAAGATTTCGTTCGAAGTCACCGTCGAAGGTCAGAACGGCAAGATGACCACGAAGTATTCGGGTTCTGTCTCGGGCACCACGATGAAACTGTCGCGGGAGAGCGCCCGCGGAACAAGCGAAGTAACACTTACCAAACAGTAAGCCGTCTCATACTACATCCGCGCCGGTAGGAAGGGGTTCGTCATTCTTAACGTGAAAAATCTCGTGCTTGCCGGCGTTTGGTTCACGGCTTGCTTTTTTGAAAGTTTCGTATCCGGGCAGTCGGGAGTGGTCAAGGCCGAAAACCAGGCCATTCCCGGCGCCACGGTCAAGGCAACCCAGGGCGATAAGGCTCTCAGTACCCTGACCGACGATAGCGGAGCGTATCAAATCGACGGCATGACTCCAGGGGCCTGGATCATGACTGTTGAAATGTTCGGATTCACCACTGCGCGCAAGGAAGTCACCATCGGCGCGACGCCTTCCAAAATCGATTTCGCTCTGACCCTTCGAGACCGCTCCCAATTCGGGCGAGGTCCCGGCGGTGGACGCGGAGGACAATCTGCCGAAGGCGGCACCGAGACTGAAGCACCCACGGTCGATGCCGGCGCGACGCCCGAAGCCCCTCCTGGAACCGCGATGGCGGCGGCAAATGGAGCGGATCAATCTCTCACCATCGCCGGCAGCATGAGCACCGGTGTGCAAACCAACGCCAACGATATGCGTCCCGATGAAGGTTTCGGCGGACCCGGTGGCCCAGGTGGATTCGGCCGCGGCGGACCAGGCGGACCGGGCGGCGGCGGCCCTCCAGGAATGGGCATCGCTGGTGGACCAGGTGGACCCGGAGGCGGAGGATTCGGTGGAGGACGCGGCGGTGGCGGCGGACCAGGCGGAGGTGGAGGACGCGGTGGTGGAAGGGGCGGCGTGCGCCCTCCTCGCGATCGCAACGGCAACCAGGCGTTCATCGGCAACCGGGCCCGCGGCAACAACAATCGCATCACCGGATCCCTGTTTTATACATTCGCGAACTCGGCGCTGAACGCGCGGCCGTTTTCGGTCAACGGCTTGGAAGCGCCCAAAGCCGCGTACGCCCAAAATCGTTTTGGATTCTCCGCCGGCGGTCCCTTAGCGATCCCGAAATTATTTAGCTTCGACAAAATCACCTGGTTCGTGAACTACACCGGCAACCTGCTGCGCAACGGCGTCGATCAAGCCTCGAACGTGCCCACCGCGGCCGAGCGCGCAGGCGATTTTTCGTCGATCAAAGCCGCGATTTACGACCCCATGTCAACGGGGCCCTCGCAATTCCCCAACAACCAAATTCCTCTCACCCGGTTGAGCACAATTTCGTTGGGCTTGCTTAATTTCATCCCGCTTCCCAATCAACCCATCTCCGGAATCAATCAGAACTTCCGTCTGATAACCGCGAATCCTAATAATTCCCAAAGCCTCAACACCCGCCTGAACGCCACGGTCACGCCCAAGGATAATCTCGCGTTCGTGGTGAACTGGCAGGGCCGCAACTCCCGCACGGACCAGGTCTATGGATGCTGCGATTCGACCAGCGGCAACGGATTCAATACCAACGCCACCTGGCGCCACCGGCTGGCGACGCGCAGCTTCGAATCGGTGACCATCAATTTCAATCGCAACACCGCCATCGCGACGCCCTATTTCGAAACGCTGGGTCAGAACATCGCGCAGCAATTGGGAATCGCCGGCCCCTCGTCCGACCCGCGCAATTTCGGACCGCCCAGTCTCGGCTTCACCAATTACAGCGGCCTGAACGACGCCAACGCCTCCCGCAGCGCGGTCGAAACTTATGGCATCACCGACACCTTGACCCTGCGTAAGGGGAAGCATAATCTCAGCTTCGGCGGAGGTTACACGCACTATCTGACTAACCTCATCACGGATTCCAACGGACGCGGCTCGTTCAATTTCTCCGGCCTCTCCACGGCTCAATTTGTGAACGGCCAGCAGGTGTCCAACACCGGTTACGACTTCGCCGATTTCCTCCTCGCCCTGCCCGAAACCAACTCTATCCGCTACGGCGATTCCAGCACCTACTACCGCACCAACAGCTTCAATGGATTCGCGGTCGACGATTATCGCGTCTCCACCGGTCTCAGCTTGAACCTGGGAATCCGCTATGAGTATTTCGCGCCCTGGGCGGAAAAATACGGCCACGCGGCGAATCTCGATATAGCCCCCAACTTCTCTGCCGTCACCCCCGTGCTGCCGGGACAGACCGGCCCTTACGGCGGATCCTATCCCGCCGGATTGATCAGACCCGACCGCAATAATTTTGCCCCGCGCCTCGCCGCCGCGTGGAAGCCCAATCCGAAGGGAAAGCTTCTCATCCGCATCGGTTACGGCTGGTATTACAATCCCAGCCAGTACAATCAGTTCGAGCAGAGGCTCGCAGCGCAGCCGCCTTTCGCCATCACGAACACCGTCACCACCAGCAGCGCCGATGTGCTCACTCTTGCCGATGGATTGCTCCAACAGTCCGGTAAGTCGATCACCAACACCTACGCCGTTGCGCTCAATTATCGAACGATGTACGCCCAGAGCTGGAACGTCAGCCTTCAACGGGATCTGAATCGCATGCTGGTTTTAGAGGCGAGCTACCTGGGCACCAAAGGCACCCGCCTGGACGTGCCGGAGTCGCCTAATCAAGCTCCTCTCGGGTCCTCGCTTACCTCTGAACAGCGCTACCCCATTGCCAACGCCGGCAACTTTACGTACGATACTCCGGTCGGCGACTCCATCTATCACGCCGGACAGCTGCGCCTGACGCGCCGCTTCAGCAAGGGTATTTCCGCGAATCTTCTGTACACCTATTCCAAAGCCATCGACGACGCCGTACTCGCGCAGAACTTCTACAATCAGTCCGCCGAGCGCGCCATCTCGTCCTTCAATCACACCCATGTGATGAACCTCAATTTCATCTACGCTTCGCCGGTCGATGCCACCAAAGGAATTCTCGCGCATCCCGTTTTCCTGGCGAAAGCGCTCAAGGACTGGACTCTTTCCGGAATGCTCAGCGCCCAAACCGGAGCTCCCCTAACCGCCACGGTCAGCGGCAACCTCGACGGCACCGGGTCGAGCGCCGCCCTTCGCGCCAACGCCACCGGCCTCCCGATCACTGCCGGAACGGGCTGGTTCAACACCGCAGCCTTCTCGGTCCCCGAACCGGCCACGTTCGGCACTGCCGGCCGCGATACCATCATCGGACCCGGTTCCGTTCATGCTGAATCTCTCGCTCTCGCGCAGCATCAATCTCCATTCCGAACGCCGGCGCCTGGAATTCCGCGTCGATACCAATAACTTTTTGAATCACGTCAATCCTTCCGGATTGATCACCGTCGTGAACTCTTCGCAATATGGCCTGATCACCAGCGCGGGCGCCATGCGTTCCGTGTCCGCTACCTTGAGGTTAAGGTTCTAACTTTATGAAGAAGTCACTGCTGGCGTTGATCGCAATTTCGCTCTGCGCGCAACAACCGAACTTCACCTCGGAAACGCGCCTGGTGATCGTCAACCTTTCCGCCAAGGATAAATCGGGCAAGCCGATTCTCACCCTTAAGAAGGAAGACGTCGAAGTCTACGAAGACGGCGTGAAGCAGGACATCAAGGTTTTCGAGCTGCAAAAGCTCGACGGAGAAGCGCTCGCCGCCATTTCGGACAAACCTTCCGCCTCGAGTACGATCGAAGAAAAGGTAGCTCCCGGCAAGGCCTACGTCGCCCCCACTCCCGGACAGTCCCATCAAATATCAGGACCGCCGCCTGCTCTGCCTCCTCTTCGACATGACCTCCATGCAGCCTCCGGAGCAGCTCCGCGCTCAGGAAGCCGCCATCAAATTTCTCGAAACGCAAATGACGTCCAACGATCTGGTCGAGATCATGACGTTCAACTCCAACATCAAAGTCGTCGAGGAATTCACCGCCGACCGCGAGCGCCTTATCACGTCTCTCAAGAAACTGGTCGTTGGCGCGGGTTCCGACTTTGCCGACCTGGCCTCCACCAGCGCCGATGAAGGCGACGACAGCGGCAGCCTTCGCGGCCGACGACACCGAGTTCAACATCTTTAACACCGACCGCAAGCTGAGCGCCCTCGAAGACGCCGCCAAGAAGCTCGGCGCGTTTCCCGAAAAGAAAGCGCTGATTTATTTCTCCAGCGGTGTCGGCAAAACCGGCGTCGAAAATCAATCGCAAATCAAAGCCACCACCAACGCCGCCAATCGCGCGAACGTGTCTTTTTACCCGATCGACGCCCGCGGACTGGTCGCGACCCCTCCTGGTGGCGACGCGTCGCAGGCCTCGCCTCGAGGCACAGGCATCATCACCGGAACCAAGCAGGCCGGCCTCAAAGCCAGTTTCAACGATTCGCAGGAAACGCTCACCACGCTCGCCGCCGATACCGGCGGCAAAGCGATGCTCGATACCAACGACCTGACCATGGGCATCCGCCAGGCGCAGGAAGACATCAACAGCTACTACATCATCGGCTATTCTCCGAAAAACACAGCCGACGACGGCAAGATGCGGCGCATCGATGTCCGGCTGGCCAACAAGACCCTCAGTCGCCAAGCTCGATTTCCGCAAGGCCTACTACGCCAACAAGCAGTTCAAGAATTTCAACTCCTCCGATAAGGAACGCCAGCTCGAGGAAGCGCTCACGCTCGGCGATCCGGTCAGCGAACTGCCCCTGGCTCTCGAAGTCGATTATTTCCGCGTCGCGAAGGACCGTTACTCGATTCCCGATTTCTGTCAAGATTCCCGGCTCGGCTATCGGACTACACAAGAAAGGCGCGAAGCAGATTGCCGATCTCGATTTCGTCGGCCAGGTGCGCGATGCTTCCGGCAAACTCATCACCGGCGTGAAGGACAATATCACGGTGAAGCTGGGTGAAGATGACGCCGCTTCCATCGGACACAAGCATCTTCAATACGACACCGTCCTGACGCTCGCGCCCGGAACCTATTCCCTGCGATTCCTCGCGCGCGAAAATCAGAGCGGCAAGATGGGAACGTTTGAAACCAAGTTCGTGGTCCCCGATCTGAGCGCCGCGAAAACGCTCCGCGTCAGCTCGGTCATCTGGAGCAATCAGCGCGAAGCCGTCACCGCTGCCGTCGGGCGCGTGCCGATAACAACAAGAAGCTGCTCGCTAGCCATCCCCTGGTGCAGGACGGACAGAAAATCGTCCCCAGCATCACGCGCGTATTCCGCAAGGATCAGACCATGTACGTCTTTTTCGAGGTCTACGACCCCGGCATGGACCCGGACCGCAAGGTTCCCAGTCTCACCGCCGAAATCGAGCTGATCTCCGGCGGACGCCGTATCTTCACGTCGGCTCCGGTTCGCCAGAATAAGATGGTGGATAAGCGACCCGGCGTCGCGCAGTTCAGTTTCCAGATTCCTCTCGCGAAGCTGGCCGCGGGACAATACATCTCCCAGGTCAACGTCATCGACGAAACCGGACACAAATTTGCCTTCCCGCGAAACGAGATTGTCCTGCTCGCCGCGGAGACAAAGACTCAGGCAAGCGCCAAACCTGGAAACTAATTGGGCGACTGCGGTGTCAACCCATATAGTGGACGCCGACTATCAATCCGCCCATCACCAGGCCGGCGACAAGAACATAAAGCGCCCATCGCATCATCCGTTCCTTGGGGGAAGAGACACGGTCTTCGTCTTTGCGCATCTGATCGTCGAGGCTATCAAACATGGGAACCTCCCCTAAAATTAAAACGTAGGAAACACGGACCGATCTAGAGCTAGGGGAAGCATACACCTATTTTTTCGCGAAAGAAAGCCCCTGCCAGTGGGGCAGGTTCCCGACCTGCCAGCCTCCTCGTGTACCAAGCTTTGGTCCGTTAAATGCTATATCCTACGCTACGATGATGAAAACCAGGGGATCCGTTTCTCAAACGGGGCAGAGTGAGTCGCGCCAATCCTCCACTATCGCGGTCATTGGAACCGCCGTCGCCATATTGGGCGTCCTCTATCTGGCTAAGGAGATCTTCATCCCCTTTGCCTTCGCCCTGGCCCTCAGCTTCATCCTGACGCCCGCCGCGACGTGGCTCCAGCGGATGCACCTGGGGCGGATTCCCTCCGTCACCATCGTGATGATTACCATGCTCGCCTTCACCGCCGCCGTGGGATGGATGGGGGCCAATCAGCTGATCGCCGTGGTCGATAACCTCCCCGCTTATCGCGAGAATATCGATAGCAAGATCCAGAAGCTCCGCGCCCCGGCGACCGGTGCGTTAGGCCGGGTCGAGCGCAGTGTCGAGGAAATAGGGAAGGAGCTTGCCGGTCCTCCGCCATCCGCTCGTGGGCGGCGTCCCGCCACTACCCAGGAAAACCCTCTTCCCGTTCAAATCGTCACCCCAGAGCCCAGTCCGTTGATCAATCTTCGCGATCTCATGAAGCCGTTTCTAGCTCCCATCGGGATGTTCGGCTTCGTTTTGATTCTCACCGTTTTTATCCTGATTAAAAGGGAAGACCTTCGCAACCGCCTGCTGCGTCTGGTCGGCGTCGGTCAGTTGCACGCCACCACTCAGGCCATCGACGACGCCACGCAGCGCATCAGCCGCTACCTGTTGCTGCAATTCGTAGTCAATGTATTAATGGGAATCGTCATCGGCATCGGTCTGCAGGCCATCGGCGTGCCTTACGCTCCGCTCTGGGGCGCGATCGCCGCCATCCTTCGCATGATTCCGTACGTCGGCATTCTCGCCGCGGGAAGTTTGCCATTTGCGCTCTCGCTCGCCGTCTTCGACGGTTGGCTGCGCCCCTTGCTGGTGTTTGTGCTTTTTTTTGTGCTCGAAATCACGGTTGCTAACTTTGTCGAGCCCTGGCTCTACGGAGCCCACACCGGCATCTCCTCGCTCGGCCTTCTCGTCAGCGCGATTTTCTGGACCATCCTGTGGGGCTATCCCGGCCTCATCCTCTCCACGCCCCTCACTGTCTGCGTCGTGGTGTTGGGCCGGTACGTCCCCTATCTTTCGTTTCTCCACATCGCGCTCGGCGACGAAGATGTTCTGTCGACGGAGATCCAGCTCTATCAGCGCCTGCTCGCCATGGATCACGCCGAAGCTCGCGCCGTCGCCGATCAGTTCCTCAAAGACCGCCCGCTGGTGGACCTCTACGAGCAGGTGATCATTCCCGCACTGATCCTGGCGGAGCAGGAGCGCCATCGCGGCACGCTCGAAGCGGCGCGCGAAGAATTCATCTTTCTTAGTCTCAATGAAATGATCGCCGAACTCGCCGAGCAGGAACCGCCCAAGACGGCTGGCAGCGGCCGCGTTTTCATCATCCCCGCGAAAGATACCGCCGACGAGATATCGGGCGCATTATTCGCCCAACTGCTGGAACGCGAAGGCTACCCGGTGATCTCGTTCCCAGCCGGTTCGTCCAACGACATGGCGACCCTCGCCCCATCCGCTGAAGACCTGATCTGCGTGTCCGCGCTCCCGCCCTTCGCCTTCGCCGCCGCCGCCAAACTATGCGCGCAGCTCCGCAAAGACTATCCCGCGGTAAAAATCATGGCCTGCATATGGGGTTTTCCCGAGGGCAGGGAACAGCTGCTAGCCAAACTGGAAAAGTCCACCAGCATGACCGTAGCCACCACCCTGACCCAAGCTCTGGAACAAACCATAAACGACCCAGTCCCAACGTGATTGGTGGGGCAGGTTCCCGATCTGCCCGCCATGCATGAACACCGCTCCCTTTGGTCACGGCTCTGAAGCACAGCCCAGGCCTACCGAGCCGTGACCGCAGGGAGCGGGCAAACTTGAGCCGCCATGCGTAAGCATGCGGGCAGACGCTACAACCCCATCCGCTCCAACTTCCGATACAGCGTCTTCCTCTCAATCCCTAAAATCTTAGCCGCCCGGCTCTTATTCCCATTCGTCGCCGCCAGCACTCTCCGGATCTGCTCCGTCTCCGTATCCGCCAGCGACTCGCTTGCCCCATCCCGCGAATCCATTTGCTCAATCGCATGACGCACCGCCGCCTGGTCGATCCGCCCGCCCGGCGCCAGGATCGTCAGCCGTTCCATCATGTGCTGCAACTGCCGGATATTCCCCGGCCAGCTATATTCCTCCATCGCCTTCAGTCCGGATTCCGTCAGCCTAGTATCCAGCGAATACCGCCCGTTATAGCGCGTCAGGAAGTAATGCACCAGCAGCGGAATATCGCTCGACCGCTCGCACAGCGGAGGTACGCTGATCCGCACCACATTCAGCCGATACCACAAGTCCTCGCGAAATTTCTGCTCGTCCACCATCTTCTGCATGTCGCGATTCGTCGCCGCCACCACCCGCACATCCACCTTGCGAGCCTTCGGCGAACCCAGCGGACGTATCTCGCGCTCCTGCAAAAATCGCAGCAATTTCAGTTGAAATCCGAACTCGATATCGCCGATTTCATCCAAAAACACAGTCCCATTATTTGCCGCCTCAAACACGCCCATCCGGTCCCGATCCGCCCCCGTATAAGCGCCCTTCAGCGTCCCGAACAACTCGCTCTCTAGCAACGACGGCGCAATCGCGCCGCAATCCACCGGCACGAACGGCTGCGTCGCGCGCCTGCTGTTGCGATGAATCATGCGCGCGATCAGATCCTTGCCGGTTCCCGTTTCCCCTTCGATCAGCACCGTGGCATCCGTCGGCGCGACCTTGGAAATCTGCTTATAAATCTCGATCATGCGCGGCGAGCTGCCGATCATTTCCGTCTCCGGCAGATCGTCGATCGCCGCCGCTTCGTCCTCTTCCTCGCCCGTGAACGACTTTTCTGCGCGCTTGATAGTGTCGATCATTTGCGACATCTCAAACGGTTTCGCCAGATAATCGAACGCGCCGCCCGAAGTCGCGGCCATCACCGTCTCCATGCTCCCGCGCCCCGACATCAGGATCACCGCGCCATCCGGATTATGCAGCCGAGCCATCTTCAGAACGTCGATGCCCGTGCGATCGTCCAGATAAATATCTGAAATAACAATCGGGTACGGATTCATCTCGAGCCGGGAAATCGCCTCGCGTGTGGAAGCGACGGCCTCGACAGCATAGCCCTCCAGCTCCAGCACAGTGACCATCGTGCTGCGAACGGACGCGTCATCCTCAACGATTAAAAGTTTCTGCATTGTGAGAATCGGCGGAGTTATCCGCCGCCGGCGGAACCTTTGGATTAGACGCGGACATTATTATTGTAAAGCAAGATCCTTTTCCCGGCTCGCTGGTCACTTCCATCCGCCCGTTGTGATGCGCCACAATCTGTTCGACGATGCTCAACCCGATTCCGGTACCAACTTCTCCCGAAGCCTCAGCTCTTTTGGTCCGATAAAATTTCTTAAAGATACTTTTCAGCTCCTGCGCGTCCATCCCAATCCCTTGATCGCGCACCGAAAGCCTCATCTCACCCCCGGAAACCGTGGCAGATACGTGAATTTCCGTGTCCGCCGGCGAGTACTTCACTGCGTTCGTCAACAGGTTGTAAAACGCGTACTCCATCAATTCCCGATCCCCGATCAGCTCAGCCTCCACCGCCCCGTCGAGCAAAATCCGAATATTCTTCCCATCCGCAATCGGCCGTACCCGTTTCAAACACGAATCGACCACCGCGCCGGCCGCAAATGATTCTTTTTTTAATTCCATTTGCCCATCGGCCAGCCGCTCGACATCTAAAAATGTCTGAATCATTCGAGCCAGTCTTTTTGACTCGGAATTGATCATTTCGCTCAATTGTTTGCCTTTTTCCTCCGGCAATTTGTAGCGCGTCATGATCTCGCTGGACCCCTGAATCGCCGTCAGCGGCGTCCGCATTTCGTGGGCCACCCAATGAATCGCCTGCTGATACCGCGACTTCTCCGACTCCGAAGTCCTTAACTGCCTCCGCACAAAAAAGTATTGGAACGTGGCTGCCGCCGCGCTGCACAACCACGCGACCGCCGCCGGTTGGAAAAAAGGAAACACAATCGACCGGTGAAAGGACTCCCATGGAATCCAAACCGCCGCCCCGAGCAGCAGCAAGTCGACCGCGTAAGCCCACCATCCCACCACAAATACGAAAATCAATCCCGCCGCGATCGCAAACGCCAAGCACAGCCCTAGCACATACGAGTCATCCGCAGGAACCATGAAATGTCCCCTTTCAATGGTCTCGAATGCCTGTGCGTGAACCTCGACGCCTGCCACGCTCGTCCCGTACGAATTCGTCAGCCGGTCGTGCGCCGCCGAGAGCGCAGTGACCCCGAGAAATACCACCGATCCTCGAATCCGCTCCCGATTCGTTGCGATATCCAGCACCGAAATCGTCGGAATCGTCCCCGCAGGCAAATAGCGAACCCACATCAACCGGTCGCCCGGCTTCTTCGGCTCCGGAATCACCGTTTTGCCCACGGTCAGATCTCTCGTCGCAAAATCCTGATTCACTGTCGCCCCGGAATAGGCTGAGTAGGCTTCCAGCGAAAGTGCCCATCGCTGGAATCCTCCCCCAGTTTTTTCCAGCGGAATTTTCCGGTTCACCCCGTCCACCGAAAACTCCTGCAGGTGAACGTGCCCCAGCTTCACTTCCGAGTTCTGGAACGCCGGGAGTGGATCCTCCCAATTGCGCCCGATCAATTCGCAAGGAAGAACCAGGTGTTTGGTCGCCAGTAGTGACGCGGTTAACCGCGCATCGTCCGAAGGATCAGAAGCGTCTGCCAGAATAACGTCGATGGCAATTACGTTCGGACCGGCCTCATTTAGCTCGTCCAGAGCTCCTGCCAGGATCTGCCTTACGTTCCGCATGCTACCCCTGGCCCTGAGCGTCTGTTCGTCGATCGCTACCACCACCGCAGACGTTTTTAGCGATGTCGCCTCTGCCGCCGATGCATGATTCGCCAGCCAGTCGTACGCGCCGTCGTCCATGCGCACGCCGATAGAGGTAAACCCCAGCCCGTATCCCACCGCGAAGCATCCCGCGAGGATCGCGACGTATAGCCCCGTATTTTTCCTGGCCCCCGGCCCCTGGCCCTTGGCCCCTGACTTACTTGCCAACCAGCCTCTCGATCTCTTCCACTTCCCTCGGCAGCGACCCGCTCATCAGCTTGCAGCCATTCTCCGTCACCAGCACGGTATCCTCAATCCGCACGCCGATATTCTCTTCCGGAATATAAATCCCCGGCTCGATCGTGATCACCATCCCCGGCTTCAGCTCCACCCCTGGTTCCGACGGATCGTGCACATCCAGGCCCACGTGATGACTCAGCCCATGCGTAAAGTATTTCCCCAGCGGTTCGCCATGAGAATCCTTCCCATGCGTGTTGATGTAGTCGAATGCGATCTGTTGCAGCGTCCCCTCACCTCGCCCCGCCTTCATCCCCGGCTTCACCGCCGCAATCGCCGCCTTCTGAGCGCCCAGCACGATTTCGTAAATCTCCCTCTGCCGAGGCGAAAACTTCCCATTCACCGGAACCGTCCGAGTCACGTCCATCGCGTAATCGCTGCACTCCGCCGCCACGTCCATCACCACCACTTCGCCCGCATCCATTCGCCGCTTGTTAGCCGAATAATGCAGGATCACCCCATTGGGACCGCTCCCCACAATCGGAGCATAAGCGCTCCGCTCGCATCCCATGCTCAGATACGTGTTCGTCATCACCGCCGCGATTTCGTACTCCGCTTTCCCGGCCTTCATCGCGTGCCATGCCGCCAGGTGAGCAGCGACCGTAGCATCCGCCGCCTTCTGCAGCAGAGCCAGTTCCGCGGGCGACTTAAACTCCCGCAGCTTCGCGATCAGCGCCGTAGCGTTGCCCTCTTCATGCAGCGGCGCCAGCCCCTTCAGCTTCTCCAGAGCCGTCTCGCCCCGAACCCCATAGATTTTAGGAGTGTTCTCGATCAACCTCAGAAACGTAGTCTCAATCGCGGACCGCGGCAGCACCGCCTTGAACCCCGTCTTCTCAAAAACGTCTTTGTCGTTCGGATCGATCACCCGCCCATAAAAAATCTCCGACGTCCGGTTTCGCAGCGGCAGAAACAGAATCTCTTCGTTGGGCGTCATCATCAGCACCGCCCCCGGATCCCTCCACCCGGTCAGATAAAGAAAATTGGGCTCCTGAATGTAATCCCGCAGATCGTCATCCGCCTTGGCGAACAACACCAGCCCCCCATCCAGCGTCTTCCGCAACTGCGCCCGGCGGGCCTGATACTCCTCCCGGGGAATCCCCTCCCCAAACAAAGGAGCGCACAGCAGCATCAACCCGACCAGCATTCTCATGCAGAAAAGTATACCGTGCCCTGCCAGTACTCCTGCTCATAAATACCCGCCCGCCGCCACCGGTGGGACAGGCGCTTTCGCCTGTCACCTTCTGGCCGCCCTTCTCGTGTTTTGAAACTACAGCGTCGCGATAATCGCATCTCGCGTAACGCCCTTGTGTAAGGCAACGATCCGAAGGAGAGAGTTAAACGTGCCTATACGAAGGGGATTATGATCCGGGACTGCGATCCTTTGATGCCCAGGGAATTCCGTCTCCAGGACGATGTGGCTCCCCACCTGGTGTACCTTCGCATACTGCCAGCGCCTGCACAAAACATCCGCAAAATGGACTCCGGAAGTGCCTCGCGGAATCTTCATGCGACGGACAAAACTTCGTCGCGGACCAAATGGAGCCGGATGTGCTGAGGTTTAGCCCGATCGAAAAAGAAAGCGGTCACCGCTTCGATGGCATTATTGCGCAATTCGTCCCAAGTGTCGCCTTGGGTCACGATATTCTCGGTCAGGCACTCCGCGCAATAACCGCCATCCGCTTCCTGAATCACCTCAAACACCAATTCGGGCATATGGTTACATCTTAACGCTAGACCCCTTAGGCGCAATCCACCCATCAAACTCCGCCGTCAACTTATCCGCCTCCACCGGCCCCCAAGTCCCCGGCTTGTACTCGTGAACCGGTACCGGAGCGCTCAACACCGGATCCACAATCCTCCACTGCGCCTCCACCGCCTCCTCGCTCGCAAACAGCGCCTGATCCCCCTTCAGCGCATCCCCCAACAGCCTCTCGTACGGAGCCATCTCGCTCCCGCTCTGGTGCGTCGCAATCAGTTCGACATCCTCCCCCACAAAGTGATCCCCCGCCTGCTTCACTCGCATTCCCAGCGCGATCAGCACGTCCGGACTCAGCCGCAAACGCAGATGATCCCCGAGCCCGGTCACAGTCTCGCCAAACGTCTCCCTCGGAGGCCTCTTGAAATCGACAATCACCTCCGTCGCCGTCACCGGCAGGCATTTCCCCGCTCTAATGAAAAACGGCACGTCCGCCCATCGCCATGTATCGATGTACAGCCGCAGCGCCGCGTACGTCTCCACATCTGAATTGGCGGCGACGCCTGGTTCCGAGCGATACCCGCTGAATTGCCCGCGCACGACATCCTCCGGCGCCAAGGGACGCGCCGCCTTCAGCACCCGCGATTTCTCTTCGCGGATGGAATCGGGCACCTGTTTCCGCGGAGGATCCATCGTCAGACAAGCCAGGATCTGCAGCAGATGATTCTGCACTACGTCGCGGATGCACCCCGCCTCATCGTAAAAAGCGCCCCGTCCCTTGACTCCGAAATCCTCCGCCATCGTGATCTGCATGGAATTGACGTACGCTCGATTCCAGACCGGCTCGAAGAAAAAATTGGCGAAGCGCGTGTACAGAATATTCTGCACCGGCTCCTTGCCTAAAAAATGATCGATGCGAAAAATCGACGACTCCGGAAAGCACTTCTCCAGAATCGCATTCAGTTCCCGTGCCGAATCCAGATCGCGGCCAAACGGTTTTTCGACCACCACCCGGGCGTCCGCGGAGCAGCCGCCCCCTGACAAACCTTCCACCACCGTGGCAAAGAACGCCGGAGGAATCGCCAGGTAATGTAGAGGCCTTTGCGCTCCGCCCAGCGCAGCCCGCAAATCGGCGAACGTTTTCGCGTCTCGATAATCGCCGTCCACGTATCGCAGCAGCGTCACCAGTTTCTGGAACGTAGCCGCGTCAAACGGCCCATGCGCCGTCACGCTATCGAGAGCCCTCTGCTTGAATTGCTCCAGCGTCCAACCCGCCTTCGCCACGCCGACGATCGGAATGTTCAGCCCATGCCGCTCGACCAGCGCCAGCAAGGCGGGAAAAATCTGTTTGAAGGCCAGATCGCCTGTAGCGCCGAAGAACACCAGCGCGTCCGATTGTTGGGGAGCCATGGCAGAATTCTAACAATTTAACGTCGTACAAGGCCTCCTGTCAGCGGCCAATCCCGCCACGTACGTGCGGGGATCGTGCGGGTAGTGTCCCCTCCATGACTGTCGGGATTCAGTCTCAACTCTCTACCGAACCCCGACAGTCATGGAAGGGATTTGGTCGTTTAAGTCCTTTTAAGCGTGCGAGAATGTACAATTGACCCGCGAACGAACCTACTTGCTCGCCCTGGTCGCCTTCCTCGGCGCAGGTTTGATCGCGTACTCGCAAACCTGGGCCTTCGCTTGGGACGAAGGCTTCCACCTCCTCGCCGCCCAATTGATTTTGAAGGGGATGCACCCCTACATCGATTTCTTCCACGCCCAGACGCCTCTTTACGCGTATTGGAATGCCTTCTGGATGCGCATCTTCGGCGACTCCTGGCGCACGGCACACGCGGTTTCAGCGGTTTGCACGATCATAGCGCTGTGGCTGACCGGCACCTACGCGCTCGACCGATTTCAAGGAGGCATCTGGCGATCGAATTGGCGATTGCCCTTGGCCCTCGCCGCAGTGCTGCTCGTTGGGCTGAACTCCCAAGTAGTTCAATTCGCGACCATTGGACAAGGCTACGCGATCTGCTTACTGGCCATTGTAGCCTCCTTCCGCCTCGCCGCCGCCCACAGCAAGAGCGACGATGCGAGATACTCCATGGGAGCCGGCTTCTTCGCCGCTGTAGCGGCCGCATCGTCGCTGTTGACCGCTCCCACTGGACCAGTAATGTTCCTCTGGATATTAAGCGCGCCGGGTCATAGACGGAAAAGGGCCTTGGCGTTCCTCGCGGGAGCCGTCATTCCCTTTCTGCCCCTGCTGCGGCTCTTTCTCAAATCACCCAAAGTGGTTTTCTTCGGAGCCGTCAAATTTCACCTGTTCTATCGCACCGTCGATTGGTCCGAATCCGGCAAGCAAAACGTCGATGTTGCTTTGAGTTGGCTGGAGTCGCCTCATGCAATGCTTTTAGGCTTGCTGGTGCTCCTGGGATTGATTTTCTTGTCTCGAAACGAGATCCCGCTGTCCTTTCGCCGGGAGCTTCGCTTGTGCGTCTGGCTGTGTGTCGTCGAAGGCGCATACCTGCTCTACGTGCGCCCGACCTTTGCGCGTTACTACCTTTTTATTGTTCCGTTTATCGCGATTATCGCAGTTGTTGGTTTATATTACGCCGGCACCCACATCGGCCGCCCGGAGAAGCCTTGGTTGCTGATGTGCATGGTCGCCCTGCTGATGAGCCTTGGCGTCGGTCGAACGTTAAACGGGGGCAAGGGCGACTATCGCTGGAAGGACTGGGAGAAGCTCGCCAAGAAGGTGAATGAAGTGACTCGCGCCGATGGGAAAATCTATGCCGACGAAGCGGTTTACTTCATTACGCGCCGCACTCCGCCCTCCGGAATGGAGTACGAAGACACACACAAGCTGCGCCTTTCCAAGGAGTTATCGGCACAACTTCATGTGTTTTCGAAAGAGGAAGCCGCGCGCCGTCTGAAGGCGGGAGAGTTCGATACGGTGGCCACATGCGAGGACGAAGACAAGATCAACGAGCAAAGCCTGCCGACCCTTTACAAGCAAAAAGCCACCGTCGGCGATTGCGCCGTTTTCTGGGATAAATCTACTCGATAACCCCAAGCTTCTTCAGGGTATCCGCCGGCTCCGGTTCGTCGAAATGAGGCACCGGCCCGCGCTCGCGTCCGTTCTCGATGACGACTCCATAAGGAGGATCGCCAAACGGAAACGTCTTCTTGAGCAGATCCAGATCGAGCGAGGTTTTCGCCTTGAACCCGGTATCTGCAAGAAAAGACCCAGCCCACTGCGGCTGCTGCGTGGGGATTCCAATGATGGTCACGTCGCTCTTAAAGTTGTACTTGGACATGTGCCGCGCAGCGGCTTCGCAATGGCTGCATTGAGGGTCGAAGAAGAACAGGAAAATCCGGCCCTTCTGCATCGAAAAAGGCTTGCCGTCAACGGTGATGACATCAGGAGCTTTCGTGCCGCTCAAGCGCGTCGTAGCAAGTCCAAAACTGGCAGCGGTCGCGGTGCCGATGACGGCCAGGATGATCGCGGCGTTGCGAAGTCCAAAGGCTGGACGAGACCACCATCCGGCGATCAGCGCTGCCAGCAGCATGGCTGCATCGCCTTCAAAGAAACCCGGTCCGACGGTGCGCTTTACCCAGGGAAAACAGCTGCATTCCTTGCCAATCAGCGCCGAGTAATTCGCGCCGATATAGATCATAAAAAAGACCAGCAGCAAACCCGCGAGCGCGGCTCCCCAACGGCGGAAGCGGGGGATCAGCACCAACACCCCGGCCAGCGTTTCGGAAATAGCCAGGATCAGAGTGCCCGGCAGGCTGAGCTGATAGGGGACGCGTAGATCTTCCGCCATGCGGGCCCAGGTGAACGGCTCGGTCATTTTCCAGATCCCGGCGGTCAAAAAAAGAAGAGCAACCACGGCGGCGGCGATGTGGCTGGCAATCGATTTCCACGACGGCATTTCAACGGGGGTATCGAAGGAACCCGCCGCAGTACTGGCATCCATATGTCCGTATTCTAGCGGATTATGGGTTATACGGTCACTATTCAGCAGGTAGGACCCCAGTGGATCGCGGCAAGGATAGCCGTGAGCTAAGCCGATTTTGTGGCGCGCGCCTCCAGGCGTGCCGTGTCGAGAGTCGTCTCGACATGTCCGGCCGTCGGCATGACTGCCGACGCGGCACGCCTGGAGGCGTGCGCCACAAGCCCCCACGGGGCAAGCTCATATCGAAGGTGTGAGCATCCACTACTTGGTGCGCTCGTAAATCAGGCGGCCGTTTCTGATCGTGTAGCGAACTTGGCAGAACGCGGCTGCATCGGCGATGGGGTCGCCATCGAGCACTACCAAGTCGGCCATTTTTCCCGGAGTCAGCGTGCCGCGCAGTGCAGCTACGCCGAAGCGGGTGGCGGGGGCTACCGTCAGCATCCGCAGGATGTCGCGAGTGTTCAGGCCGGATTGTTGCAACGCTTTGAATTCATCTTGCGTGGTGTAGTCGGTCATATAGCCGACGTCGGTGCCGAACATCAGGTCGCCGCCCAGCTCGTGAAAACGACGGACTACGGCGTGGATGGGGAGCAGGAATTTCGGGTTGGTCGAGACCGTGGTGGCGAACATCTTGAGGGTCGGCATCATCGACATGTGATGATCGATGACCGAGTGGAGGAGGGCATCGTCGATCCCGGTCGTATCGCTCGGCGCATGAGCGAGCACATCCACCAGGCTATCGATGGCGACCTGCGTTCCGGCCAGGTTCGACGGATGGGCGAAGGCCAGTTGCCCGTGGCGATGCGCAACCTCAACCGCGGCCCGCGCATTCTCGACCGGCATCGGCAGAATATGACCCGGTTGCACGATGGAGCCGGTGAAGAGCTTCAGGAGGTCGGCTCCGCGAGCGATGTTGCGCTCCTCAATGTCGGCGGCTTCTTTAGGCGTTTCCGGCTGCGGCACCTGCCAGCGAACAAAAAAAGGCAGAGAGCCGAGGTAATACGGAATCCCGTGAGGCGGAAACTGGGAGGCGCCGGCGAGGTAGATGCCAGGTCCTTTGAGATCGCCGGTTTCGATGCGGCGGCGCAGCGAGAAGCCGGCGCGCGGGTCCGAGCCCAAGTCGGCGACGGTGGTGAAGCCTCGGCTCAGCAGCATGTCGGCGAGCTGCGCGTTCAACGTGGCGGCGGATTTGAACGCGGCGTAGTCCCACTTGGGTTCGGTGAAATGAATGTGCGAATTCCAGAATCCGGCGGTGACGGTGCAGTTGGGACAAGTGATGATATTCGTGCCCTGAGGGATGCCGATATCCAGCCCGACACCCACGATGACGCCGTTGCGCACCACGATTCTGCCGTGCTCGATGGGTTCGGAGTCGGGGTTAATATAAATGCGAACGTCGCGGACCGCGAGCGTGGTGTCCGGGAAGATCATGGGCGGATGGGGATTGCGGAGGGGCCAGGCCAGGAGGAAATAGGCTCCAGCGGCGAGCAGGAGGATGGGGATTTGCAACCAGAGGAAGAGGCGCACGCTTTATTTTGGCAGGTCGGGGACCTGCCCCACTTCCAGCCACTGTCATTTTATATTGGGGGCAAAGTGGGGCAGGTCCCCGACCTGCCTTAACTCGGATGCGCTCGACCAGAGCCACTGTTCGGGTTGCTCCACTAATCCTGCCTTTACAGGATTCCATTCGATGTACTGTTTAATGCGGTCGAATTCCTTGCCATCCCGGACCCAGTGGTCGTAGGATTCATCTTGCCAAAAGGGCCGTCCGGTTCGTCCAAGAATCAGATTGGCCTCACGGGCGCTGGTATTCTTGACCGCGCGGGTAACCTCTCGGAGTGGTTTGTGCGGCTGCAGCAGGATATGGACGTGGTTCCCCATAAGGACCCATGCAGACAGTTCGTAAAGGTCCCACTTGCTGCCGGCCATTATGAAAGTCTCGACCACGGCTGCGGCGACTGCGGGATCTTTCAGGAACATGGGGCCAGTGGTGGCGGTGTCCAGCTGGCGGTCCAGCAGAAGGAATCGCTGGCCTTGTGTGAGAGGTGCCGTTTCTCGTGCCCGCGTGGGGAGCGAGCCGAATAACCGCCATGTCAGGAATATCGGCATGCCTTCGGGCTGCCAGTGCGGCAGCCTGCGGCGGTAGAAGCTCATAAGTAATGAGTGTTGGGGATACAGAAAAAATCTCAACACGGCAGGTCGGGGACCTGCCCCACATGGCAGAATAGATAGCTTATGGGTGAGCCCGTCATTCTTATTGCAAGCGGCGATTTGCGATCTTCGGCTAATTTGAAATGCTGGCCGGCACAACAAAAAATGGAAGCCGAAGTCATGGCCGCCGTGCGGGCAGAGGGAGGCGAAATTCGGCGGGGACATGCGGACGGATTCATTGCCAGCCAGAAGCAGGGCATGGAAGTATTTCGGTCGATTCCTCCCGAGGCGCCGCTGATGGTGGCGGAGGCGGTTTGGCAGTATAGCCATCACGTGCTCGCCGGGCTCTCGACGCATCGCGGTCCGATTCTGACCGTTGCCAACTGGAGCGGCGAATGGCCGGGGCTGGTCGGAATGCTGAATCTAAACGGTTCGCTGACCAAGGCCGGCGTGAAATATTCCACGCTGTGGAGCGTCGATTTCACCGACGACTTCTTTCGCTGCGGGCTTCGGAAATGGCTGCGCGGAGAAACCGTCGTACACGACACTTCGCACGTTCGGCCCATGCCCCAGTTGGAAAATGGTTTGGAAAATATAGGACGCGAGGTCGCCCGCGACCTGAAGTCGAAGAAGGCCATCATGGGCATCTTCGACGAAGGATGCATGGGCATGTACAACGCCATCATCCCCGATGAATTGCTGCATCCGACCGGCGTATTCAAAGAACGGCTGAGCCAGTCGGCGTTGTATGCGGCAATGCGCGACGTGCCGGAGCCGGAGGCTCGCGCGGTGTACGAATGGCTGCTAAACAAGGGCATGAAGTTCAGGTTCGGTCCGAACCCCGAGACGGATTTGACCGAGGCGCAGGTCATCGAGCAATGCAAGATGTACATTGCCGCACTCACGATTGCCGACGAGTTCGGCTGCGCGACCATCGGGATCCAGTATCAACAGGGGTTGAAGGATTTGACTGTCGCGTCGGATCTGGTCGAAGGGCTGCTGAACAACGTCGATCGTCCGCCGGTGGTGCGCGATGGGCGCGAACTATATGCAGGCGAGGCTTTGCCGCACTTCAATGAGGTGGACGAGTGCGCGGGGCTCGACGCGCTGGTCACCAACCGGGTGTGGAAGAAGCTCGGCTATGCGCCGGAAACAACTCTGCACGATTTGCGCTACGGCGAGGATTACAACGGCCAGTTCGTATGGGTGTTCGAGATTTCGGGCGCGGTGCCGCCGGCTCATTTGATGGGCGGTTACGCGGGCGCGGTGAGCGAGCGGCAGCCTCCCATGTATTTCCGGCTGGGCGGCGGGACGGTGAAGGGGATCAGCAGGCCGGGCGTGGTGGTGTGGTCGCGCATCTATGTCGACGGCGGCTTGAAAGCGGATCTCGGGCTTGCCGATTCCGTGGAGTTGCCGTTGGAGGAGACGCAGCGACGATGGAGTATCACGACTCCGCAGTGGCCGATTATGCATGCGGTGACTCGAGGCGTGTCGCGCGATCAGATGATGGCCCGCCACAAGGCGAATCATATTCAAGTCGCGTATGCGCCGAATGAGGCCTCGGCTCGCAAGGCTTTGGCGGCGAAGGCGGCGGCCTTCGATGAACTCGGAATCGACGTTTCGATTTGCGGATTAACCGAGGAGGAATTGTGCGCGTAGGATTGATCGGGACTGGCGCGATTTCGCATAAGCACGCGGCGGCGTACGCCAATATCGGCTATGAGATCGCGGCGGCGTGCGATGCGGCTCCGGGGCGCGCGGCGGAATTTTGCGCGCAGTACGGAGGCGAGGCGGTGGCGACCTGGGAAGACGTTTGCCGTCATCCTCGCGTCGATTTCGTGGACGTGTGCACCTTCCCCGATTTCCGGTTGGAGCCGATCGAGCTGTGCGTGACGACCAAGAAGCACGTGCAGGTGCAGAAGCCGATCGCGACCAATCTGGCGACCGCCAAGGCGATGGTGGAGACGGCGCGCGCGGGCGGGATTGTGCTGAGCGTGGTGAGCCAGCATCGCTTCGACGATTCGAGCCGGTTTTTGAAACGCGCGATCGCCGAGGGACGGCTGGGAAAGATTTTGCAGGCCGATGCGTACGTGAAATGGTTCCGGTCGGCGGAATATTATTCGCGCCCGATCAAAGGAAGTTGGAAAGTGGAGGGCGGCGGCGCGCTGATCAATCAGGCCGTCCACCAAGTGGATATTCTGCTGTGGCTGATCGGGCGCGTGAAGAGCGTATACGGCGAGTGGCAGTTGGGCGCGCTGCACAAGATCGAGAGCGAGGACGTGCTGGCGTCGGTGCTGCGCTATGAAAACGGCGCGACGGGAGTGATTCAAGCGTCGACCGCCTTCTGGCCTGGATACACGGAGCGGCTGGAGATTCACGGCACCAAGGGCACTGCGATTATTTCGGGCGACAAGCTGACCACGTGGGATGTGGAAGGCGAATCGGATAAGGATGCGCCGATCGAGCGCGACGTACAGTCGGGCGCGTCCGATCCGATGGCGATTTCGCTGGCTCCCTTCGAGCGGCAATTCCTCGATTTCGGCGAGGCGATTCGCGAGGGGCGTAAGCCGCTGGTGTCGGGCGAGGAAGGATACGCGGCGCTGGAGTTGGTGGACGCGATTTACCGGTCGTGCCGCGCGGGGTCGAAGGTTGTGTTGAGTGCCTGATGGCTGCCTCCAAGGTGTCTGGATGCGAGTAAGGGTTCCGGCTTCGAGTGCGAATCTTGGACCGGGGTTCGATGCGCTGGGGCTGGCGCTGGGTATTTATCTGGAGTGCCGTTTTCGCGGCGCGGAGCGGCTGACGATTCGATCCTGCGGTCGCGATGCAGAGCTGATTTCGACCGGCGAGGATAATCTGATCTGGCAGACGGCGTTGAAGGTGGCGAGCGATGTGGGGTTGCCGCTGGCTCCTATCGAGCTGGAGATCGTGAACGATATTCCGATCGGAAAAGGGCTCGGGTCGAGCGCGGCGGCGCTGACGGCGGGCGTGGTGATCGCGGCCGAAATGTTGCAGCTTGGATGGTCGCGGGCGAAGGTGCTGGACGAAGCGGCTCGCATCGAAGGGCATCCTGATAATGTCGCGGCGTGCGTGTTGGGATCGATTGTGGCCAGCGCGCTGGACGGCGAAGGGATCGCGCGGGCGGTGCGGATGGAGATCGATTCGCATTATGGAGTGGCCGTGGTGGTGCCGGACTTTTTGCTGCCGACGGTGGAGGCGCGGCGGGTGCTACCGGCGTCGTATTCGCGCGCGGACGCGGTGTTTAACGTCCAACGAAGCGCGCTGCTGATCGCGGCGCTGACCAGCGGGTCGACCAGCGCGTTTCCTGAAGCGCTGGAGGATAGGCTGCATCAGCCGTATCGATTCGCGCTGGTGCCGGGGTTGGAAGAGGCCACCAGGTTGCGCGCGCCGGGGCTGCTCGGCTGTGCCTTGAGCGGAGCCGGGCCGTCGATACTGGTGTTCTACGAGCGCAGTCATGAGGACGTTTGCGAGCTGGTGCGCGACGTGTTCTTAAAGCACGGTCATGCCAGCGAGATTGTCTGGGCTCAGATTGAGACGTCCGGGTACTTTCAGAGCCGCGACTAGCAGGAGCGGTAGGCGCTCCTGTTTAAACAAGGACGAAAAAATGAATCGGTTGGGAAACGAGAAGAGTCCGTACCTGTTGCAGCACGCCCATAATCCGGTGGATTGGTATCCCTGGGGCGATGAGGCGTTCGAAAAGGCGGCGCGCGAGAACAAGCCGATTTTTTTGTCGATCGGGTATTCCACTTGCCACTGGTGTCATGTGATGGAGCATGAATCGTTTGAGAATGAGGCGACTGCGCGGGTGTTGAACGAGTATTTCGTGCCCGTAAAAGTGGATCGCGAGGAGCGGCCCGACGTGGACCGCGTGTACATGCTGTTCGTGCAGGCGTCGACGGGCAGCGGGGGATGGCCGATGTCGGTATGGCTGACTCCGGAGCGGAAACCGTTTTTCGGCGGCACTTATTTTCCACCGGACAATCGCTATGGAAGGCCCGGATTTCGGGCGGTTTTGGAGCAACTGGCGCGGGCTTGGAGCGAGGATCGGGTGCGCGTCCAGGAATCCGGCTCGAATGTGGTGGAGCAGTTGAAGCAGTACGCGGCGGCGCCGGCGGGCTCGGAAGAGGCGGGTCAAGGGGCGCTCGATTCGGCGTTTTACGGGTTCCGGCGGATGTTCGATTCGCGGCTGGGAGGATTCGGCGGAGCTCCGAAATTTCCGCGTCCGAGCGTGCATAATTTTCTGGTGCGCTACTACTGCGGCGACGAAAAACGAGGAGGCTCTGGAGATGGTCCTGCTGACGCTGCGGGAGATGGCGAAGGGCGGGATGAACGATCAGTTGGGCGGAGGATTCCATCGATACTCGGTGGACGAGCGGTGGTTTGTGCCGCATTTCGAAAAAATGCTGTACGACCAGGCGCAGATCGCGATCTCGTACATCGAGGCGTTTCAAATTACACGCGACGGTCAGTATGCGGCGGCGGCGCGCGATGTGTTTTCCTATGTCCAGCGCGACCTGACGCATCCGGATGGAGGCTTTTATTCGGCGGAGGATGCGGATAGCGCGGCGGATCCGGCGAAGCCCGGGGAAAAACGCGAAGGCGCGTTTTATGTGTGGAGCAGGGAAGAGATCGAGCGGACGCTGGGTCCGGTGGATGCGGGGATTTTCTGTCAGCGATACGGCGTGAAGGCGGGCGGCAATGTGGACGAGGATCCGCACGGCGAGTTTCGGGGCCAAAACATTTTGTATCAGGCTTGTTCTATCGAAGAAGCCGCCGCCAGCCAGGGGATGAGCGTCGACGATGCGCGGTTTGCGCTGCGAGGGGCGGGGCTGAAGCTGATGGACGTGCGCGGCCGGCGCCCCAGGCCTCATCTGGACGACAAAATTCTCGCGGCCTGGAACGGGCTGATGATTTCGGCGTTCGCGAAGGGCGCGCAGGCGCTGGGCGAGGACCGGTACCGGGAGGCGGCAGCGGGCGCGGCGAATTTTCTGCGGCAGCGGCTGTGGGATGAATCGAGGGGCGTGCTGCTGCGGCGCTTTCGCGATGGGGAATCGGCCATCGATGGATTCCTGGACGACTATGCGTTCTCGACGCTCGCGTTCCTGGACTTGTATGAGACTCGTTTCGATCCAGCGGACTTGCGGTTCGCGGTGCGGCTGGCGGAACGGGCGATCGAGTTGTTCGAAGATCGCGAAAATGGCGGGTTTTTCTCGACCGCGGCGGGCGCGGAAAACCTGGTGCTGCGGCTGAAGGACGATCATGACGGAGCGGAGCCGTCGGGAAATTCGATGATGACCATGGCTCTGCTGCGCCTCGCGCGCATGACGGGCCGCGAGGATTTCAGGAGTGCGGCGGCGCGCACGCTGGAGGCTTTTTCATCGCGCATGATTTCGGGCGGCGCGGGCGTGCCGCAGATGCTGGCCGCGCTCGCGTTTTCGCTGGGCAAGCCGATGGAGATCGTGCTGGCGGGACCGGAAGATCCGGCGATACTGGCGCGCATCCGGCGGCGGTTCCTGCCTAATGCGGTGGTGGCGAGAGCGAGTGAAGCTCCGGTAGCGATGCCGGCAATGGACGGGAAAGCGACAGTATATGTGTGCGCGAATTTCGCGTGCAACCTGCCGGTCACGAACGTGACCCAACTGGACGAGTTGCTAGAATAGCCGTATATGCAAACGCCAATTGAACGACATGGAGCAACAACTCTTAAAGGAAATCCTCTCACTGTTCTCGGTCCGGAATTGAAGACGGGAGAAAAGGCGCCGGATTTTCAGGCCGTGGACGATTCGCTGAAGCCGGTGAATCTGGCCAGCACGGGGCATGGGGTCCGCATTTTCAGCGTCGTGCCATCGCTCGATACGCCGGTGTGCGACGCCCAGACCAAGCGCTTTAATGAGGAAGCGGCGAAGCTGCCGGAATTGAGCATCTATACCTTCAGCATGGACCTTCCGTTCGCCCAGAAGCGGTGGTGCGGGGCGTACGGCGTGGATCACATCAAGATGATCTCCGATCATCGCACCGGGTCCTTCGGAGAGAGCTACGGGACGCTGATCAAGGAATTGCACATCCACAGCCGCGCGATCTTCGTGCTGGATAAGGACGACACGCTGCGGCATGTCGAGTATGTGAAAGAAGTGGGGACTCACCCGGACTACGAATCCGCGCTGGTCGCCGCGAAAAATCTGGTCGGCGGGACCGCCGCGTCGGCATAAAACAAAAACGGCCAGTCACCCTAAGGATGACTGGCCGCGTAGGTATCGAAAGGAGGAACGAAAAAGCTACTTCTTCGCGAAGCGTCGACGGGCGACCAGACCCAGTCCGGCCAGACCCAATCCGATGAAAGCCATCGTACCCGGCTCCGGTACGGTAGCCGCGGACAGACCGATGACGACGTCATTAAAGTCGCCGATACCTTCCGTGGCGTTCCCAGTTCCCAGGGCCCATGGAGTGTCTTCGAACGCGAGGACTTGCGCGCCGCTGGCTAGCTGGAAGAATGCGAAATGCTGCCATCCAAGGGAGCCCAGCAGGCCGCTGCCCGCTGCTATGTTCGTAGTGAAATTACCGGCGCCCGTGGTGTAAGTGACGGACTGATCGCAAATACCTGCCGTCTCGTGAAAGCAAGTCGTTGCGTAGAACCCGTACACGAAGCCAACCGGCTGCAGGACGTCGTTGCTGGCGATACCGCTGGCGATACCGCTTGTATTATTTCCTAGCGGCCCGCTGATCGGATGGGGAGTAAATCCCAAGCCGCTTCCGGTGTAATATCCGAACACGGTCGCTCCGGTGCTGGCGCTGCCCGTGTTATTTGCAGCTGTCCGCGAAAAGCAGCGCGATATTATAGGCAGTAGCGCTACTCACGAAGCTAAACTCTAACCCAGGTGTCGCGCTTTGCCCAGTCACGGCAGCGATAGGATTTCCGCCGCCGCTCCCGTTATCCGTGGTGTTGAAGGCGAAGTAGCTGCCGTTGACGACCCCGCCCGACAAATCGCCGCCAATGAGGTTCGTACCTGTGGCTAACCCCAACAGGACAGCGCCTACGTTGGCGGTATGGTTGTTAACGGTGTCAGCCGACGGGTTGTTCCAGAAAGGAGACTGCGTATTCGTGGAAATAGGGACCGCCGGCGATGGGAACGTCGGCTGCGTAAGTGTTGTGGGAATTGTGTTATAAGACCCGACGCTGCCACTCCAAATCGAATCCGCCATCATACTACCGCTGAGCGCGGCCATGGCTATAGACCCGAGCACAAATTTTCTCATATTTCTCCCCCGACCCTGAATCGTGAAAACGTCGTTCGCAAGCCGGTCTTTTACTAGGTCCGACCTAGGAACTTTGATGATGTTAGCACAGCTAGGCCTAATGATAAAAGCCATATCGTACTCATATTCCACCCTAGACCACCAAGTACTCTTGGACCAGCACCCACAATATGCAGTAGTGTGCTCCTTAGTTATCCACGATCTTGTGGTCTTTGAGGAGGTCGTAGTACTGGACTATACTATCTATACCCCGCAAGTAGTTGGAAATAAGTAACTTCTCGTTAGGCCCGTGGATTTGGTCGTCGGGAAGGCCAAATCCTATCAAGACGCTGGTGACTTTGAGCTTTTGTTCCAACAGGTTGACAATCGGAATCGATCCGCCGCAGCGGATGAATGCCGTCGGCTGGCCAAAGACTTGTTCCAGCGCCTGGGAAGCCTTGGAGACGAATACATTCCCGGCGTCGATCAGACAGGGCGGGGAGGCGTGCATCCGGCGAAACTCCGCAGTCACGCCGATGGGGCATGCCGAGGCGATGGCGGAGACCAGTTGGCGGGTCACCTCATCGGGATCCTGTTCCGGCACCAGGCGGAGGCTGATTTTGGCGGAGGCATCTGCCGGGATCACCGTTTTCGCCCCCTCTCCGGTGTAGCCGCCGCGGATCCCATGAATCTCCAGAGTCGGGCGAGCCCAGATCCGGGTGAGGAGGTCGAATCCAGGCTCCCCGGCCAGCGCGGGGGAGCCAACCTCGTTCCGGCGGAACTCCTCGGGATCGAAGGGCAGGCGTTTCCAGGCCTCCACCTCTGCGGCTGAAGGTGGAAGGACGTGGTCATAGAAGCCCGGTATCAGGATCTTGCCTTCTGCCGACTTCAACGACGCGATGATGCGGGCTACGCGCTTCCAAGGCGTTGGGCGCCGCGCCGCCGTAGTCGCCTGAATGCAGATCGTGAGCCGCGCTCCGTGGACGGCGATTTCGCCATAAACAATGCCTCTTAGGCCGGTCGTAATGGACGGAATTCCGGGCGCGAACATGGCCGTATCGCAAATAACGGCGGCATCCGCGGACAAAGCCAGGGCATTTTCAGTTACGAAATGGTCAATGTGACGCCCACCCGATTCTTCCTCGCCTTCGATAAGGAATTTAACGTTAATAGGTAACTGCCCCGCATTTCTTCGAAAAGATTGGGCCACGGACTCCATAAGGATAAAGAGCTGACCTTTGTCGTCGGCCGCGCCGCGGGCATAGATGTTCCCGTCGCGAATCGCCGGCTCGAAGGGAGGCGAGATCCACTCCTCCAGAGGATCCGGGGGTTGAACATCATAATGGCCGTAGAGCAACAGCGTCGGTTTCCCGGGGGCATGGGTCCAATCGGCGTATACGATCGGGTGCGCGCCCGGCTCCGGAGAGTCGATCAACTGAGCGTTTTCGAGGCCCACGCGCTCCAGCCAGGCGCGCACAAACTCGGCGGCATTCCGGACCTCTCCCGCGAAAGCCGGGTCCGCGCTGATGCTGGGGATACGAAGAAACCTGAAGAGGTCTTCCATTTTCCGTACAATGGTATCTTCATAAGGACACGCCCGTAAACGCACTCGATGTCTCCTTATATATTGCGGCTCGCATTTGTGATCGAATTCCTGGTGGCGTTGGACGCTATCTTCTCGACATGGAGCATGGTGGGAGGACAGAGCCATCTGGACATGATGCCTTGGTATGCAAAGCTGGTCCTGGTTTTGGGATTAGCGACGGCGATCGTGATGGCGACGGCAGCGGCGGTCTCGCACGAGCGGGCGTGGAATGCGAAAACGATCGCGTGCCTGCTGCTGGCGTTGATGCTGGTCAGCGGGATGGGGGCAACGACCTATTACTACCATCTGCATGAGAGCGACGAACAGGCGGCGGGCTCGGACGACGATTCGATCACAGCGCTCCATCTACCCTATCCAGAGGCAGGCCGGGGACCTGCTCCACTTATATGAGTGAAGTCAAATTCGCGGCTTGGAGCGTGGCGGAGAGCCCGATTACGATCGAGTATTCTTTGATCCTGATCGAGGAGATCCGGCACGCCGTAGCCGAGGGATTCCAAAGGCTGTCGCGCGGCGGCATCGAAGTGGGCGGCATCCTTTATGGAGCGCGCGACGGCAGGACGGTGCGCATTCTGGCCATGCGGGCGATTGCTTGCGAACATGCGCGCGGTCCGGCGTTTCTGTTATCGGACAAAGATCGCAAGGTGCTGAACGAGCAGCTGGCGGCCGATGCGGACGATCCTCATCTGGAAGGTTTGATCTCGGTAGGATGGTTTCTTTCGCACACGCGGAGCGATATTTCGCTGAGCGATTCCGATCTGGAGTTGTACTCGATCTTCTTCCCCGCTCCCTGGCAGGTCTCGCTGGTGGTGCGTCCGGGGCGGGCGGGCAGCATGCGCGCGGGATTTTTCGTTCGCGAGGCGGATAGCACGGTGAAGAGCGAGCGCAGTTATCTGGAATTCAATTTTCCAGACCGGTTGGCGGGCGTGCTCGACCGCGCCCCTGGCCCGAGGGGAGAGCCGCGTGTTCAGGGTGAGCGGCGGCTGAATGTCATGCCCCGGTCCGAGGCCTTTCAAAGCTCCGCCGGTGCAGTTGCCGCGGCCCGCCGCGAGGCGCCCCAGCAAATGGATTTACCGGCGCCCTCGTTTGGGCAGCCGCAATACCTTCCCTCGCCTCCGCCGAGGAAGAAGTGGCCGTGGCTGGTGGGATGCGCCGCCGTGATGTTGCTGGCTGCGATCTTCGGACTGCGGTACTGGATGTTCAAGCCGACGACGGAGCCCATAGCGCTGGGCGTGCTTGAGCGCGAAGGCCAGTTGCGCATCGAATGGAATCGCGCGTCGAGGCCGGTTATCGGTGCAGCGCGCGGCACGCTGGTGATCAACGACGGGAGCAACACGCAAACGTTCGCGCTCTCCCCGCGCGAGCTGACGACGGGGACCTATACATACCAGCGGAAGTCGGGCGATGTCGAGGTGCGGATGTCCGTGGAGGATCCCGATGGCGTGAAGGTGCAGGAAGCGTCGCGGTTTCTGGGTCCTGCGCCGGTGAAGGTCGATGCGAACGAAGTGGACGAACTCAAGAAGAAGCGCGATGAGCTGCAAGCGGAAATAGACCGTCTGAAAAGAGCGAACTTCGTGCAGGACGAGAAGATTCAGCAGCTCCAAAGAACGCTGCAGATCATGCAGGCGCGGTCGGGGAATAAGTAGCTTGTTGTCCGCTCCCTGCGGTCACGGCTCGGTAACGATAGTGCGTCACTGCTCTAGCGAGCCGTGACCGCGGGGAGCGGTTTTCGGTGATGATCATGCAGTCAGATCAAGTTCTTCCGGCGTTTGGGAGTTCGAACCAGGTTCACCACAGGTCGAGCTGGGATTCGGCGATCGGAATTGATCGTTCGGCGCTTGTCCAGAAACCATTTTCACTTAGCGGTTGTATTTGGGGGTCACGCCGCGGAGGCGTTCCCATACTTTGTCTAACGCGGTTAACGTTTCTTCTGTGAGCGGGCCTTCTTCGGCGGATTTTAGATTTTGATCTAGCTGCTCCAGTTTCGATGCGCCCAGGATGACGCATTCGATGACGGTGTGATGCAGCAGCCAGCAGAGTGCCAGGCTGACCATCGAGCGGCCGGATTTTTGGGCGATGTCGCGGACCGCTTCCACGGCGCTGAAATCGTCGGCGTGCCAGTAGCGGTCGAGGTACATTTTGTTCTTGTCGAAACGCGATCCCTCAATGGGTTCGGTGGCGTTGTGCTTGCCGGTCAGCAGGCCGCCTGCCAGGGGATTGTAGACGACGTTCGCGATTTTGTATTCCTTCGACATGGGCAGAAGTTCCTGCTCGATGCCGCGGGCCAGCAGGTTGTACATGGGCTGCGAGACGACTACCGGTTTGTAGTCGTTCTTCTCGGCGATACATTGCATTTGCGCGACCTGCCAGGAGGCGTAGTTCGATTGCGCGACGTGGCGGACCTTGCCTTCCTGCACCAGTTCGTCCATGGCGGCCAGCGATTCCTCGATACGAGTGGAGTAGTCGGGGAGGTGCATGTAATAGAGGTCCAGATAATCGGTCTGGAGGCGAGTCAGGCTTTCGTCGATGGCGCGGCGGATGGCGGGGCGGGAGAGGCCTTTCTGATCGGGGGCGTCGCCGACTTTGTTCGAAACTTTGCTGGCCAGAACGATGTGCTGGCGGCGGCCCTTGAGGGCTTTGCCGAGCAGCGTTTCAGACGAGCCGCCGGTGTAGACGTTGGCGGTGTCGAAGAAGTTGATTCCGCCGTCCATGCAGCGGTTGACCATCTGAACGGAAGTGGGTTCGTCGGTTTGTCCGCCGAAGGTCATGGTGCCGAAGCAGAGCCGGGAGACAGTGAGGCCGGTTGTTGAGAGAGGGAGTTGTTCCACACAGCCAGAGTATCGAACTCAGGCACACGTTCGCCTTACAAATTCAGAGTTCGGGCAGCCCTTACGAACTGCCCGCCCTCCTAACGTTAAATCCAAGCAAATCATCTGTTACAACAACCTGCCGGGATGGGCGCCCGATCCGTGTTCATAGTCTCACGGCAGACTCCGATTCACATTGGCGATTTCGTACAGGGTCTCGAGAACTATGACGAGGACGCGACCCTGGCTTATATCGGAATAACCCAAGGCTCTTGACTACATATTAGGGAAGAGGCGGGCAAAGAGGGTTCACCGAAATGCGCAAAGCTTGTTAAGGAAAGGGGTTGGAGTTTCGCGAAGGGTTGTGACGAAAAGAATATTAGCCGCCGATGGACACAGATGAACGCGGATAAGACCATTTGTTTTCAATCGGCGTTCATCAGCGTTCATCGGCGGCTAATATTTTGCTAGCGCTGGGCGCCGGGACGTTTGCGGGGGCCTTTGGCTTTGTCGCCGGCTTGCGGCATCAGGAGCTGTTCCACTTGCGCTTCGGGCAGGAGCAGGCTGATGTGGGCGGTGCTGCCGTTGACTACGAACTGGGCGGAGGTGGCGATCGCCTGGACGCCGGGGGGCGCTTGGGTATTTCCCGCGATCATGCCGATGAAGAACTTCAGCACGTCCACCAGGGCTTGCGCATTCTGGGGAGATGCCGTCACGGCGTCGGCCGAGAGCGTGATGGCGGTGCTGCCGAACTGTACGCCGCCGGAGGCTTGCTGGACGGATTGAATCAGGCCGCTCTGCGCGACCGGGCCGAGGTTCCCGCTTTGTCGCGTGCTCATAAAATCGGCGAGCGGCGTGGCGGTTGCGAACCAGGCGCTGTTCGAGGCGCTCAGCTGCACGGCTTGCGCGGCGAGAGGTCCGGCGTAGGCGGTGCCGGCGAGTTTGCGGTCGATGGCTCCTTTGACTGAAGTGAGATCGCCCATGGCGGCGGTGGCTCCGTCTAAGAACGTCAGGGCGACCAGCGCATCGGAGCTGCCGGGAGGCGGGCCGATCAGGCTATAGCCGCGATAATTGGTGACGACGCCGCCCTGGGAAGTGGCGGAGCCGATGATCATGGCGGGCTGAAAAACGCCTCGGCCGAGGATCAACGCGGTATGAACCGTGGTGGACGCCGTGGCGGGGGTGGCGGCCACGATTTCATGCAGGTCCTTGCGCGGGTCGAAGCCGGTGGCGGTCATGAACTGCAGGAAACCGCTGTCGTTGAACTGCATCTGGGCCAAAATATACTGGCCAAACGGCGACGTCACGCTCTGGTCGACATTCATGCCGGAAACCACGGTGGCATCGGGCATCACGAGGTTCAGCAGGCTCGGGCTGACGCCTGCGGCGGCCGTAAACGATAAAGAGATCGCTAACAAGTACAGTTTTTTCATCGGGAACCTCAACTCCATTCTACGAGTAATGACGGAGGAGGTTCCCGTTTATTACATCGATTTGCCGACCATCAACCGGAGATCGTCCACAATCCGGGCCAGGGACTGCGCCTGGGCCGACATTTGTTCGCTGGCGGACGCGCTTTCCTCGGCGGCGGCGGCGGTACTCTGGGTGACTCTATCGATTTCGGTGAGGGATTGGGCGATTTCTTCGATTCCATTGGCTTGCTCCAGGCTGCCGGCGTTCACTTCATCCACCAGGACTTTGACTTGCGAGGCGGCCTGGGTGATGGAACCGACCACTTCGGCCACCTTTTGGAGATGGACGCTGCCTTGACTCGAGGTGGCGATGGATTCCTCAATTAATGCAGCGGTGTCCTTGGCGGCCTGGGCGGAGCGCTGCGCCAGGTTACGCACTTCGTTGGCGACGACGGCGAATCCCATGCCGGCTTCACCAGCGCGGGCGGCTTCTACCGCGGCGTTCAGGGCGAGGATATTGGTTTGAAACGCGATCTCGTCGATTACTTTGATGATCTTTGAGATTTTGTCGCTGGACGCGCTGATCTGCTTCATAGACGCGATCATCTGGGCAAGGGTGCTGTTTCCTTCCGCGACACGCTGATCGACGGTGGTCATCAACTGGGCGGCATGGGTGGTATTGGCCGCATTACTGCGAGTCATGGCGGTAATTTGCACGGCCGCAGCGGAGGTTTCTTCGAGCGAAGCCGCCTGATCGGATGCGCCTTGCGAGAGCGTCTGGCTGGAGGCGGAAACCTGGCTGGAACCGGACGCGATTTGAGCCGCGCCATCGGAGAGACTCAGGGTAATGGCGCGGAGCTGAGCGGTGATCTTACGGATCACGATTGCGATCAGTCCGACGACGGCCAAGCCAAGGGTCACGAGGACCCCCGACGTCCAGTGCGCGGCGGCGGTCTGCGCGGCGGCGGACGCCTCGACCTCTGCAAGCTCTTTCTTCTGCGAATTCATGTATGCAGGGATCGCAAGTTCCAGACTCGCGCCGATCGGGCTGCCCGTTTCACTATAAAGAAGGAGGGCTTGCCTGACTCTTCCGCCAACAACCAGGCTTGAGACCTGTTCGAAGTAGACGCAATACTTGTCGACCGCGGCCGCGATGGAGTCGATGGCGGCTTTGTCTTCCACAGTTGTATTCAGCGGCCGGATCCTGGCGATCGCGGCTTTGGCCATGAGGGAGTGCTCCCGAAACTCGGCGCGATTGGCGTCGGCTCGCTTGTTGTCGTGAGCCAGGGCGTACATCAGCATGCCCCGCTGTTTTTCGCGCAGAGCGGTGACGTTTCCGAATAGGTCACCCGCGGCGATTCCACTCGCGGCCACGGTTGCAGTGGCAAACTTCAGTTGGTTGGAGAGGTTCTGATTGGAATACCAACCGGCTCCGGCGAGAGCCAGCACCACCGTAAGCATTCCGGCGATACACGTCATTAATTTCTTTTCGACAGTCATTGAATTTCTTATCGGCGAATGGATGGGCAGCATGAAAGCCCGGAGTGTAGTAAACTAGCGTTAACTCATTTGCTGAAACCACAGCTATCACCATCTGGCTCCCTTCCCGAGGTCCACGGCACCGTTCGAACGGAACGGTCGACCGTGCTGCGGCGCATGCTCGCGTTTGGCGGACCGGCGTACCTGGTGAGCGTCGGATACATGGATCCGGGCAACTGGGCGACCGATCTGGAAGGCGGGGCGCGGTTCGGCTACGGCCTGTTATGGGTGCTGGTGCTGTCGAACCTGATGGCGATCCTGCTGCAGACGCTTTCGGCGCGGCTGGGAATCGTGGCCGGGCGCGACTTGGCTCAGGCGTGCCGCGAGTCGTATCCGAAACCGATCTGCAACGCGTTGTGGGTGCTGTGCGAAATCGCGATCGCGGCTTGCGACCTAGCCGAAGTGCTGGGAGCGGCGATCGGACTGCAATTATTATTCGGAATCCCGTTGGTAATCGGGGTGTCGCTGACGGCGCTCGACACGATTCTGGTGTTATGGTTCTCGCGCTTCGGGATCCGGTTGATCGAGGCGATGATACTGGTGCTGATCGCGGTGATGACCGGATGTTTCGGAGTCGAGCTGGCGTTCGCGAAACCGGTGATGCGCGAAGTGATGTCGGGGCTGGTGCCGCATCTTAACGGCCAGAGCCTGTACATCGCCATCGGGATTTTAGGGGCGACGGTGATGCCTCACAATCTGTATCTGCACTCGGCGCTGGTGCAGACGCGGCGGATCGGGCGCACGGTCGCGGAAAAGCGGGAAGCGTGCCGGTATAACCTGGCCGACTCGGTGATCGCGCTGAACGGAGCGCTGATCGTGAACGCGGCGATTCTGGTGATGGCGGCGGCGGTCTTTTTCAAGCACCACGTAATTGTCACCGAGATCGCACAGGCTCACGAATTGCTGACGCCGCTGCTGGGGACGGCGGTGGCCAGCGGACTGTTCGCCATTGCGTTGCTGGCCAGCGGCCAATCGTCGACGCTTACCGGAACGTTCGCGGGACAGATCGTGATGGAAGGATTTCTGAACCTGCGTCTGCGTCCCTGGCTGCGGCGCATGATCACGCGCTTTCTCGCGATTATTCCGGCGGTGATCACGGTTTATTTCTGGGGCGCGCAGGGCACGCTGCAGTTGATCATCCTGAGCCAGGTGATTCTCAGCATGCAACTGCCGTTCGCGGTGATTCCGCTGATCCGGTTCACCAGCGATCCGGCGCGCATGGGCGAGTTTGCGAATCGCGTGTGGGTGAAAGTGCTTTCGTGGAGCGTGGCGGCGGTGATCCTGGGCTTGAATTTCTGGTACGCCGGCAGTCTCCTGATACCGTGGATGGCAGCGGCAGTCTGGCACACATTGCTGGTAGGTCCGGTAGTGGTGGCGATTGTCGGATTGCTGGGCTGGATCACATTCAAGGGGGGAGGAGTGAGCGCGCGCGACAGCAAGAAAGAGGGCATCAGAGTGGCGGCGGATTTGCCGGCTCCGGTGTATCGAAGGATCCTGGTGCCGCTGGACCATTCGTCGCGGGATCGGGCGGCGATCGCGCATTCGGCGGCGATGGCCAGAGTACATGGGTCGATCCTGTATCTGCTGCACGTGGAGGAAGGGGTGACCAGCGCTCTGTTCGGGCCGCTGGCGTCGGACGCGGAAATCCAATCGGGTGAGGATTATTTCCGGGGCATCATGGAGGCCTTGGCAGGCGAGGGGATTCAAGCGGAGCTCACAGTGGCGCACGGGCGGAATCCAAAGGATGAAATTGTGCGCGCGGCGCGCGAGATTCATCCCGACCTGATCGTGATGGGGGCGCACGGGCATCGCGGGGTTAAGGATTTGATTTTCGGGAACACTATTAATGGAGTTCGTCATGAGGTGGGCGCGCCGGTGCTTGTGGTGGGGGAATAAACAGTCCCCAGGCTTACGCCAGGGGTTATAGCCTCGTCCGTGGGCGGGGATTGCGCGGTTCGCATCTGCAACCACTAACGCAGAGACCCCTCCATGACTGTCGGGGTTCGGTAGGCGAATTACCGCGTCGCTGAGGGGCGGGGATTGCGCGGTTCGCATCTGAAACCACTCACGCTGTACGGCTTAGTTGTAAATGGCGGGAAATGAAGCCGGAGCCGCGGGCATCTAAGGGGCTGAGGGACTTATGCGCTGGACACCGGGTGGCGAAAGTGAAGACATTGAGGATCGTCGGGACCAGGGCGGCGGAGGGATGGGGCTGGGAGGGATCCACCTGGGGATCGGCGGGACGCTGATCGTTCTGGTTCTCAGCTTCATTTTTAAAACCAATCTCTTCAACCTGTTTTCGGGCGGCCCGGTGGGAACGCCTGCGGCCAACGTCGCACCGGACACGGCGCGGGATGCGAGCGAGAAGCCGCTGGTTGAGTTTGTCTCCTTTGTGCTGGATGACGTGCAGAAAACCTGGACCCGGCTGCTGCCCGAATCGGGCGCGCAGTATCGTCACGCCAAGCTGGTGCTGTTCCGCGATTCGACGCCGACGGCGTGCGGAGGAGCGCAATCGGCGACGGGTCCTTTCTATTGTCCGGGCGATGAAAAGGTCTACCTCGATCTCGGGTTCTTCGACGAGTTGAAGAGGCGCTTCGGCGCGCCGGGCGAGTTTGCGCAGGCTTATGTTATTGCGCACGAGCTGGGTCATCACGTACAGAAGATTTTAGGAATCGAACAGCAGGCGCGCAGGATGCAGGGCGGAAACGCTGTATCCGTGAAGATCGAGTTGCAGGCGGATTGTTTCGCAGGCGTGTGGGCGAAGACCACGGAGCAGCGGAACATCGTCGATCAGAGCGACATCAAAGAGGGCTTGCA
Organism: Bryobacterales bacterium; assembly: GCA_963813145.1. Classification (GTDB taxonomy): domain Bacteria; phylum Acidobacteriota; class Terriglobia; order Bryobacterales; family Bryobacteraceae; genus Palsa-187. Next base: position 4,570,403 of record CAWEXX010000001.1, on the reverse strand, counting down.
GGCGGCCGCGGCGGTGGGGGACGACCGGCTGCAGAAGGCGGCGAACGGCCATGTGAGTCCGGAGACGTTCACGCATGGATCGTCGGCGCAGCGGATGGAGTGGTTCTCGCGAGGGTTGAGCGGGGGCGCGGTGGGGTCGTGCGATACGTTCGGGGCCAGATAGGAAAAAAGAATATTGGCCGCTGATGAACACCGATGAACGCCGATCGAAAATAAGTCGCCTTATCCGTGGATGTCGTAGCAGAGCAGGGTATCCTGCTCGCGCAGATACAGCTTGCCCTGATAGATGACCGGATGCGACCAGCTGGGGCCGCGGACTCCAGGGATGTGGAACGATCCACGCTCTTTGAAACCTTCCGGGGAGGCGTCGAACAATTTCATGACGCCATTTTGATAGCGGAAGTAGAGGCGTCCATCGGCATAGGCGACGGCGGCCGAGCCGGTTGCGCCGTCGGGACGAATATCGCCGCCCCAACGGACTTTACCGGTGAGGAACTCCAGGCAGATGGGAAATCCGTTGCTGTGTCCATGGCCGGCGTACAGGAAATCGCCGACGAGGACGAATCCGCCATGATGGTTTTGGAAAGTCTTGGAGTCCAGGAAATAAACTTCCTGGGCGTCGACACCGTCGGCGGTCTTCACCAGCTTCAATAGCGCGGCTCCGGTCTGATAGCCGGTGGAGGAGAACACATAATCGCCGCGGACCACGGGGGTCGAGATATTCGCGACGTCGTTGGCGACCTTGTTATAGCTCCACAGCAGCTTCCCGTCGCTGGCGCGCACACCGATCAGGCCGCGGCCGATGAGCTGTACATACTGCCTGACGCCGGCGGCGTCGGAAACCACGATGGAGGAGTATCCGGCGCCGTTGCTGCCTTTCGTTCCCAACCTGGCTCCGCCGGCGCGCCAGAGATCCTTTCCCGTGCGCTTGTCGACGGCGACCATCAGCGCGCCAAAGCTGCCCGGCGTGAACAGGAGCTTGTTCCCATCGATCAGCGGCGATTCGGAGAACTTCCAATCGGACATCATCTGGCCGTTGTAATCGGCGGCCATGGATTTCTGCCAGCGGAGCGCGCCGGTGGCGATATCGAGGCAGACCAGCTCGCCTTCGGTGCCCATGGCGTAGACGGAATCGCCATCGATGGTGGGAGTGCCGCGGGGTCCGCCCATTTCGTCTTCCCAGACGGGTCCGATTTTCGTGGCCCAGATCTGGGCGCCATCGGCGAGGTTCAAGGCTTCGACGTATTGGCCGTCCTTGTGATCGCCCATGGTGAATATGCGGTTGCCTGAGATCGAGATGCTGGAGAATCCGATTCCCAGACCCTTCGATTGCCAGGCGAGTTTGGGACCGTCGGCGGGCCATTGCTTGAGGAGGCCGGTTTCAGTGGAGAGGCCGTCCCGGTTGGGTCCGCGCCATCCGGGCCAGTCGGCTGCGAGCAACAGCGACACTATGAGCAATCGCAACATGAGGATTCTGACGCGACTGGGTGGGTTTTGTTAGGAGGATGGCAGGTCGGGGACCTGCCCCACTTTACTGCGTTGCGCTGGGGACTTTGGCCGCTACTTTTTGGACGCCCTTCCAGGGGGCGATTTCCTTGGGCGTGGGCAGGCCGGCGACGTTGAAATCGCCGCCGATGGCTTTGATCAGGGACACGCACGCGGTCATGCGGCGGGTGAGTAGCTGGACGGCCGTCTCCTCGTTCGATAGAGCGATCGCCTGCGCGGTGATCACCTGCAGATACGCCGTGATGCCACCCTGGTATTGATTATTCGCGAGCTCGAGAGAACGTTCAGCGGCTGTGACCGCGGCGGCCTGCTCGCGCGCTTCCTGTTCGAGGACGCGCAGGGCCGAGAGATTATCCTCGACGTCCTGAAACGCGGTCAGCACATTCTGGCGATAGACGGCGACCGCGGCGTCGTATGCGGCTTGCGCCTGCTCGAGCGTGCCTTGCCGCTTGCCGAAATCGAGCAGCGTGTAGGATAGCGCGGGCCCGATCGACCAGAAGCGGCTGGGCCATGTGAAGAGGTTCAGAAGACTGGAGCCTTCAATGCCTCCCGCCGCGCTCAACGTGATGTCGGGATAAAACGCCGCTTGCGCCACGCCGATTTCGGCATTGGCGGCGGCAACGCGACGCTCATTAGCTGCGATATCCGGACGCCGTTCCAGCAGTTGCGACGGCAGACCGACGGGGATCGGCGGAGGCGGTGTGTTGATCACCTTCACTGGAATCGTCAGCGCCGAGGGAGGTTTGCCGATGATGATGGCGATGGCGTGCTCCAATTGAGTGCGTGTGACCAGGGTGTCAGTGGCTTGCGCGCGGGTCTGTTCCAACTGCGTGCGCGCCTGCACCACGTCGATTTGCGACGCGACGCCCTGGTTGTAGCGGTTATTGGTCAAATCGAGCGCCTTCTGATACGCGGTGACGGTGGTATCGAGAAGCTGCTTGCTGGAGTCCAGTCCGTGGAGCTGGAAGTAGTCCAGCGCCAACTGGCACTGCAGGCTGAGCCGCGCGGTTTCGAGGTCGCCCGCGCTGGCCTGGGCGGTTTCGATATTCGCTTCCACGGTGCGGCGAACTCTGCCCCACACGTCGGCTTCCCAGGTGGCATCAAAGGGAATGTTGATATCCGCAACCGAGTTCGGCTGAAAACCGGTGTTGCCGCGCGATCCCGAAGTTCGCGATCCGGTGATGGTGGGGGCCGTCGTGATCTGCGGAAACAGGCCGGCGCGAGAGGTCTTGACCACCGCGCGCGCGGCGCGATAGTTGGCCTCGGATTGAGCCAGGGTCTGATTGTTGACGTCGATCTGCTCTTCGAGAGCGTTCAGATCGGGATCGCCAAAAATTTCCCACCACTTGCCGCGCGTCACGCTGTCTCTGGGCTCTCCCGTTTTCCAACCGGTGGTTTCTTTGTACGAATCCGGTACCGGCTCCTTAAATCCAGGCGACACCGGCGAAGTCGGACGCACATATTTCGGACCTACTGTGCACGATGTCGCGAGCAGCGCGACCGCCGCCGTTGGGACCCACTTCTTAACCCACTTCATTGCGAAGTCTCCCGATAAATCCACGGTTGAATGTACTCCGGACAATTCGTCAATGTAATATCTTCCCGCATTTGCGCGGCTAAAAACTGCAAGCTGGGGCGATCGAGCAGCGTCACTTCGCCCAGGTCGATGACCACGCGCTTGTGCGACCGCCGGGCGCGGTCGATGGCGCGCCGCAACTCGCCTAGCGACGTCCCGTTGCATTTTCCGGCGAGCGCGAGTGTGGCGTCGCCTTCCAGATCGAGTCTGATATCGATTCTCAACATGTTAAACCTGTGCCGGGGCCGGCGCGCTGCCGCGGACACGATGCTTCCACCGTTCCCAGCGCAAGTGCATCCGGTCGAGATAGAGATAAACCACTGGCGTGGTGTAGAGAGTCAGCAGCTGGCTGAACAGCAGCCCTCCCACGATGGCGATTCCGAGGGGCCTGCGCAGCTCGCTTCCGACTCCCGTTCCGAGAGCCAGCGGCATCCCGCCGAGCAGCGCGGCCATAGTGGTCATGGTGATGGGACGGAAACGCAGCAGACATGCCTGATAGATGGCTTCTTCGGGCGATTTGTTTTCTTTGCGTTCCGCCGAAATGGCGAAATCGATCATCATGATGGCGTTTTTCTTGACGATGCCAATCAATAATATGATTCCGATGAGCGAAATAACGTTCAATTCATTACCCGTGGCCCGCAATGCCAGCAGCGCTCCGACGCCCGCGGACGGCAGGGTCGAAAGAATCGTGATGGGGTGGATCAGGCTCTCATAGAGCACGCCCAGCACGATGTAAACCGTCAGCAGAGCGGCGGCGATCAGAATCGGCTCGTTGGCGAGGGAATCCTGATAGGCCTGCGCGGTGCCTTGGAAACTTCCTTTCACGTTAGAGGGCAATCCGATTTCCCGCGTGGCCTGCTCGATCGCCGGTACCGCGTCTCCCAAAGCCAATCCCACCGGAATATTGAAGGAAAGCGTTACAGACGGAAACTGGCCCTGATGGTTTACCGAGAGCGGCGTGGTGGAGGACACATAATGCGTGACGGCGCTGAGAGGGACCTGCAAGCCCTGGGGCGCTTCCACGTAGATGTAGCGCAGTCCGTCGGGATTCTGCCAGAATTGCTGATCCACTTCCATCACCACGTGGTATTGATTCAACTGCGTATACATAGTGGAGACCTGGCGCTGGCCGAAGGCGTCATACAGCGTATCGTCGATCATCTGCTGCGTGATGCCGTAGCGCGCGGCGGTGACGCGATCCACTTTGAGGTTGGCTTGCAGGCCCTTGTCCTGCTGGTCCGTATTGACGTCGGCGATCTGCGGCAGAGTCCTCAGCTTGCTGAAAACCTGCGGCGACCACTCGTTCAGATCTTGCACGTTGTCGCTTTGCAAAGTGTACTGATACTGGGCTCCGCTCGACCGTCCGCCGATGCGGAGGTCCTGAGTGGACTGCAGAAACAGGCTGACACCGGGTATATTCGCGACGGTCGGACGGATCCTCGCGATCACCTGGTCGGAGCTGAGTTTGCGCTGTTCGAGCGGCTTCAGTTGGATGAACATGCGACCAGCGTTTACGCCGCCGCCTCCGAATCCGCCGGCGCCGGTATAGGCGTTGAGAGACTCGACTGCGGGGTCCTTCAGCACCGTGTCCGCGATCTGGACCACGCGGGTCTTCATGGCTTGAAAGGAAGTGGATTGGTCGGCCTGAATGGAGCCGCTCAATCGTCCTGTGTCCTGCTGCGGGAAGAATCCTTTGGGGATGGCGATATACAAATAAACCGTGAGCGCGACGGTGGAAAGCATCACCACCAGGGTCAGGAACTGGTGACGCAACACGCGGCTGAGGGACCGTTCATATCCTTTATGAATGAGGTCGAAGCCGCGCTCACTTAGCCGGTAGATCCAGCCGTGTTTGCGCTGGTCTTCATGCGCGCGGAGCAGACGGGCGCACATCATCGGAGTCGTGGTCAGGGAAATAATCAACGAAACGAGAATGGCGACAGACAGCGTAATGGCGAATTCGCGGAACAAGCGTCCGACGATTCCGCCCATCATGAGAATGGGCAGAAAAACCGCGATCAGCGAGGTGCTCATGGAGAGCACGGTGAAACCGATTTCCGCGGCGCCTTTGATAGCGGCCTGCAAAGGCTCCATGCCCTGTTCCAGATAGCGCGTGATGTTTTCGATGACTACGATGGCGTCGTCCACTACGAATCCGGTGGCGATGGTCAAGGCCATCAGGGACAGGTTGTCGATGGAGTAGCCGAACAGGTATAGCACGCCCAGGGTTCCCACCAGCGAAATCGGCACGGCTACGCTGGGAATCATCGTGGTGCGCGGACTGCGGAGGAACAGGAACACCACCATGATGACCAGGGAGATGGAGATGCCCAGCGAGATCTCGACGTCTTTCACGGAGCCGCGGATGGTCAGCGTGCGGTCCATGATCACCTGCATGTGCATCGCGGCGGGAATCTCCGCCCGCAATTGCGGCAGCTGGCCGACGACGCGGTCCACGGTGTCGATAATGTTCGCGCCCGGCTGCCGGTTGATGATCAACAGCATCGCCTGCTGGCCGTTGGCGAATCCGATGTTGCGAATATCCTCAACCGAATCGGTGACGGTGGCGACATCGGACAATTTGACGGCGGCGCCTTTTTTGTAGGTGACAATCAGCGGTTCGTATTGCGCGGCGAAGCGAAGCTGGTCCGTGGTGCTGATCGACCATACACGGTTGATATCGTGGAAATCGCCTTTGGGCCGGTTCGCATTGGCGCTGCCCAGCATAGTGCGGATGTCTTCGAGGCCGAGTCCGAAGGTATTCAGCTGCGTAGGATTTACATCCACGCGCACCGCCGGCAGGGCGCCTCCGCCGACGAAAACCTGGCCGACGCCCTTCACCTGCGCCAGCTTCTGTTGCAGGATGGACGCCGCGACATCGTAAATATCGGCGGGCCGCATGGTGGGCGAGGTCAGCGCGATCATCAGGATCGGCGAATCGGCGGGATTGATTTTTCGCCAGCTCGGGTTCTGCGGAAGATTCGAAGGCAGCTGGCCGCGGGCGGCGTTAATGGCGGCTTGCACGTCGCGCGCCGAGGCGTCGATGTTCCGGCTCAGGTCGAACTGCATGGTAATGCCGCAGCTTCCCAGCGAGCTGTTCGAGGTCATCTCGTTGAGACCGGCGATGCGTCCGAACTGGCGTTCGAGCGGCGTCGCGACCGAGGACGCCATGGTTTCCGGACTCGCGCCCGGGAGCATGGCGTTGACCATGATGGTGGGAAACTCGACTTCGGGCAAAGGCGCCACTGGCAGAACGAAATATGCGATTCCACCGGCCAGACCCAGCGCGATGGTGAGCAGAGTGGTGGCGACGGGGCGGTGAATGAACGGTTCGGAGATGCTCATGCGGCCTCCGGGGTCGGTTGGTTAGGTGGGGTTGGTGGAGTTGGGTGATTGGGAGCGGCGCTCATGCCGGCGCCGCTACGTCCGGTGACGCGGCGCGCCGCGCGATCGAAATAAAGATAAATGACCGGCGTCGTGTAGAGGGTCAGCAACTGGCTGAAGATCAGCCCGCCGACGATCGCGATCCCGAGAGGACGGCGCAATTCCGCCCCCGTGCCAGTGCCCAGCGCCAGAGGGACTCCACCCAGCATGGCGGCGAGCGTCGTCATAATGATAGGGCGGAATCGCAGCAGGCAGGCCTGATAAATCGCCTCCAGCGGCTCTTTGCCTTCTTTTCGCTCGGCTTCGAGCGCGAAATCGATCATCATGATGGCGTTCTTCTCGACAATGCCTATCAATAAGATGATGCCGATCAGAGCGATGACGCTGAAATCTTCATGGCAGATCATCAATGCGAGCAGTGCTCCCACACCGGCCGACGGCAGCGTCGAAAGAATCGTCAGCGGATGGATATAGCTCTCATACAGCACGCCCAGGACGATGTATACGGTGATCAGCGCCGCCAGAATCAGGATCGGCTCATTGCCGAGCGAAGCCTGAAACGCCGCCGCCGTCCCTTGGAATGTCGACTGAATGCTGGCCGGCATCGCGAGCTCGCCTTTGGCAATATTGATGGCATCCACCGCGCTCCCGATCGATGCGCCCGGCGCGAGGTTGAAGGACACCGTCACGACGGGAAATTGCCCCTGGTGGTTCACGACCAACGGCGTCGTGCCCGGTTCAAAATGGGTGAACGCGCTGAGCGGCACCTGCCCGCCCATCGGGCTGACCACTCCGGCGGTGGTGGCGGATCCTCCGGCCGTGGAACTGCTCTGCGCCGAAGCGTTCTGGCTGGAGTTGGTCGGCGCGATGCTGGCCTGCGTCGTACGGATATAAATATTCTTCAGCTCCTGCGGATTCTGCTGCAGCTCCGGCTTCACTTCGAGCACCACGCGATACTGATTCAACTGCGTGAACATGATCGACACCTGCCGCTGCCCGAAGGCGTCGTACAGCGTGTCGTCGACCATCTGAGGGGTGATGCCGAACCGCGAAGCCGTGCCGCGGTCGATCACCAATAGCGCCTGCAAGCCTCCGTTCTGCTGATCGCTCGCAACATCTCGCAGCATCGGAAGCGATTGCAATTTGGCGATGAATCGCGGCACCCAGGTGCCCAATTCCCTGGAATCCGGATCCTCCAAACTATATTGATACTGGGTCCGGCTGACTCGATCTTCCACCGTCAGATCCTGCACCGGCTGCATGTACAGCGTGATTCCCTCGACCACCGCCAGCTCCGGCTGCAGGCGGCGAATGATGTCGCTCGCCGAAATGCGCCGCTCCTCAATGGGCTTCAAATTGATCTGGATGCGGCCGCTGTTAATGGTGGTGTTGGTGCCATCGACTCCGATGAACGACGACAGGCTGTCCACCGCCGGGTCCTTCAAAATAATCTTGGTCAGCTCCTGCTGAGCCTTCGCCATCGCAGGGAAAGACACCGTCTGCGCCGCTTCCGAAACTCCCAGAATCACGCCGGTATCCTGGACTGGGAAAAATCCTTTCGGGATCAGCAGGAACAGAATCACGGTTCCGGCCAGCGTTCCCGCCGCGACCAGCAATGTCAGGAACTGATGGCGAAGGATCACGGTGAGCGTGCGCCCATAGAACGCGATCACGCTCTGGAAAATATGTTCCGAGAATCGATACAGCCGTCCCTGCTCCGATTCCGGCTTATGCTTCAGCAGACGAGCGCACATCATCGGCGTCAGCGTCAGCGATACCACCGCCGAAATCAGAATCGTTACGCTCAGCGTGATGGCGAACTCGCGGAATAATCGGCCCACGATATCGCCCATGAACAGCAGCGGAATCAATACTGCGATCAGCGATACGGTCAACGACAGAATCGTGAACCCGATCTGTTCGGCGCCCTTTAGCGCTGCCTGCATGGGAGGCTCGCCCTCTTCGATGTAGCGCGCGATATTCTCGATCATCACGATCGCGTCGTCCACTACGAAGCCGGTCGAGATGGTCAGCGCCATCAGCGTCAGGTTGTTGAGGCTGTACCCCAACAGGTACATCGCGCCGAACGTTCCCACCAGCGAAAGAGGCACCGCGACGCTGGGAATCACGGTTGCCGCCAGCGTCCTCAGGAACAGGAAGATCACCATGACCACCAGTCCGATGGTCAGCATCAATTCGAACTGTACATCGGAAACGGACGCGCGAATCGTGGTCGTCCGATCCGTCAGAATGGTCGTCTCGATGGCGCTCGGCAGCGACGCGCGCAGCGTGGGCAGCAGGCGCTTCACGCGGTCCACCACGTCGATGATGTTCGCGCCCGGCTGCCGCTGAATGTTGACGATCACCGCCGGAGTGGTGTTCATCCACGCCGCGAGCTTTACATTTTCCGCGTCGTCGATCACGTCGGCCACTTCGGACAGAGTCACCGGCGCACCATTGCGGTACGCGATCACCAGTGGCTTGTAATCGGCGCTGGTCAGGATCTGGTCGTTGGCTCCAATCGTATACGCGTTGCGCTCACCGTCGAAACTCCCCTTCGCCTGGTTCACGTTCGACGCCACCAGCGCCAGCCGCAGATCCTCCAGATTCAGGTGATACGACGACAATGCCATCGGGTTCGCCTGAATCCGGATGGAAGGCTTCTGTCCTCCCGAAATACTCACAAGTCCGACGCCCGGCAACTGCGAAATTTTCTGCGCCAACCGCGTGTCCGCGAAATCCTCCACCTTGGATAGCGCCATCGTCTTCGAGGTCAGCCCCAGCGTCAGAATCGGCGTATCCGCGGGATTCGTCTTGCTGTAAATCGGAGGATTCGGCAGATCCCTCGGCAGGAAGCTCGCCGCCGCGTTGATCGCCGCCTGTACCTGCTGCTCCGCCACGTCGATGTTCAGTTCCAGCGCGAATTGCAGCGTGATGACGGAGCTGCCCGACGAACTGGTCGACGTCATCTGGTTCAACCCCGGCACCTGCCCGAACTGCCTTTCGAGCGGAGCCGTCACCGATGACGCCATCACGTCGGGGCTCGCTCCGGGATACGCCGTGGTTACCTGGATGGTCGGATAATCCACTTGCGGCAACGCGGACACCGGCAACTGCTTGTAGGCCACTGCGCCCACCAGCAGCAATCCGGCCATCAGCAGGGCCGTCGCCACCGGCCGCAGAATAAACGGGCGTGACGGGCTCATCGAAGAAGCCTCATTTCTTAACCGCGTGTCCCCTTAACTCCGGCCATGCGCACCGAAACCTTGGTTCCCTGCTGTAATTTGTCGACGCCGTCGATCACCACGTTCTCGCCTGCTTCGAGCCCGCTATCCACCGCCGCCTCGTCGCCTTCGCTCAACGTACTCACGATGGTGCGAACCTCAGCCGTGTTATCGGGCTTCACCACGTACACAAATGTCGATTGCGGACTTCTCTGGATCGCCGCGGTCGGAATAATCACGGTGTTATGCCGCATGTCGAGCAGCAGCCGCGCATTCACGAACTGATTCGGAAACAGCGAATTGTCCTGGTTCTCGAACTGACCCTTGAACCGCACCGTTCCCGTCGATTGGTCGATCTGATTGTCGATCGTCAACAGATGCCCCTGCGCCAGCTTCTTCTTCAAATCGCGATCGTAGGCGTCGATGCGCAGCGTCCCGGCGTCCATCTTTTTGCGCACGGCGGGTAAGCTGTCTTCGGCAATATTGAACAGCACAGCGATCGGCTGCAGCTGCGTGATCACCACCAGGCCGTTGGCGTCGCTCGCATGAATGATGTTGCCCTGGTCCACCAGCCTCAGGCCGATGCGCCCAGTCAGCGGCGACGTGATCCTGCAGTACACCAGTTGCAATTTCGCGTTGTCGATCGCAGCCTGGTCGCTCTTGATGGTGGCCTCAAACTGCGCGACCGTCGAGAGCTGCGTGTCCAGTTGCTGCTTCGGAATCGCCTCCTGCGCGTACAGGACTTTATAGCGCTCCCGGTCCGTCATCGCGTTCTGCAGTTGGGCCACGTCCTTGGCCTTTTGCCCTTCCGCCATTTCGAGCTGAACTTGAAAAGGCCTCGGGTCGATTTCCATCAGAAGGTCGCCTTCCTTGACCAACTGCCCTTCCGTGAACGCAATCTTGATGATCTGTCCGTCGACGCGCGACCGGACGGTAACCGTGTTGAACGCCGTCACGCTGCCCAGGCCGTTCAGGTAAACCGGCATATCACCCTGGCGCGACACCGCAGCCACCACCGGGACGGCGCGCCCGCCGCCTTTGTCGTCCTTGCCCTTTTTGCCTTGTGACTGGCCTTCGGCAATTCGCGGATACCAGAAATAGGCGGCTCCCCCTGCTACACAAAGCAGGAGCACCCAGACCCACCAATAACTCTTTGTAGACGGCGGAGGCGACGCGGCAACCGCAGCACGCTGCTGTGGATTTTCAGGATTCATACGAGAGAAGGAGAAAGATTTAGTATCTCCTTTTAGAGGTATCAGAAGCGACTGTCGGGAGGCAAATTGTTCCTATGCCATTCGGCATAGGAGGAAGGAGCCAGTAGCCAGGAGCCAGTAGCCAGTAGAAAACCGGCGCCATAGCCGAGTGATACTTCGGACTGTCACCAGGGTCCACTTCGGGGTCCACTTCGGGGACAGTCAGCTATGGTACGAAGTTGCGAATCGAATACTGAGCCTCCGTGCATTTGCTGTGTTTGCTTCAGCAGCCTCACTGCATGCCTGCTCGATTCTTGTCTCAGACCTGAGGGAATAGGCCTTCTGGAGGCTTGCCTGCCTTGCTCTGGTGAGTCAACCCTCAATCCAGCACTTCGGACCATAGCTGACTGTCCCCGAAGTGAAGGGGGCCTGAAATTCTTGTATAGCGTAACGTTTTAGCTTGCAGGTCGGCTTAAGCCGACTTATTTTGGCTACTGGCTACTGGCTACTGGCTACTGGCTACTGGCTACTGGCTACTGGCTACTGGCTACTGGCTACTGGCTACTGGCTACTGGCTCCTTCTTCCTCAGCCGAGATGAAGAATCCCTCGCTCCATCGCGATTGTTACCGCATGCGTCCTATCGGACGCTCCGAGCTTCGCCAGAATATTCTGGATGTGCATCTTCACCGTGCCGCTCGCCGTCCCCAGTTTGGTGGCGATTTCTTTGTTTGCCATCCCCTTCGCTACGCACGACAGTACTTCTACTTCGCGAGGCGTCAGCGCCACTTGAGGGAAATATTCGCTCAGCCGCTCTGCGACTTCCTGCGGCATCAGCCGTTTGCCGGAGTGGACGGTCCGAATGGCTCGCACCACTTCCGTGTGGACCATTTCTTTCAAAATGTATCCGCGCACCCCTGCTTCCAGAGCCCGGTAAATATCCTGATCGCCGTCGTAACTGGTCAGCGCGATAATCCGCGCATCCGGCGCTTCCTGCCGGATCATCCGTGTCGCGGCCGTGCCATCCAGGTCCGGCATCCGCAGGTCCATTAAGACCACATCGGGCAGGTGCTCCTTGAACAGTGCCACCGCCTCGCGCCCGTTGTTGGCTTCCGCCACCAGAATCATGTCGGGCTCGTTCGCCAGAATCGACGCGATGCCTTTGCGAACCAGCGGATGATCGTCCACGCAAAGCACCTTGATGATCCCGGTTCCTTCTATGCCATTCAGCGAAATCTCAGTTTCAGTTATCGACTCGTTGATCATGATATGTGCACTCCCACTGCCTGCTTCGGGGTTGTTACTTTCATCGGCAGCAGCACGGAAACGGTGGTCCCGCGTCCAGGCTCGCTTGCCAGGTCCAGCTCCGCGCCGATCTGCGCCGCGCGTTCCTTCATACCGATAAGACCGTAATGCCCGGGCCGCACGTTACCATTGTCCCTCGAAAATCCCGCGCCGTCGTCTTTCACGGAGAGCTGCAAACCTTCGGGCGCGACGTGCAACGCCACCTCGATGGTCTTCGCTCCCGAGTGTTTGACCGAATTATTGACCGCCTCCGATGCGATGCGCAGCAGGTTATACTGCACTTCCGGCGACAGGTCGTTGGGGCCTTTTTCCAGTTTCAATTTCAGCCGGACCGCCTTGGCTTCGGTAATTTGCTTCGCTGCCTGCCCGATGGCCGCGGCCAAACCAGAATCCGGACCTTGCGCGCTGCGAAGCCCGGCTACCGACCGCCGCGTCTCCCGTAAACATGTGCCGGCGTCGCGAACGATATCTTCGAGCGTGGCCCTTTCTTCGGGCGACCGAAGTCTTCCGGCCAGCGCCTGCATCTCCATCGTGATTCCGCTCAACCCCTGAATCAGTGTGTCGTGCAGCTCCCTCGCGATGCGGCTCCGTTCGGTCAGAATCAGGTTGAACTGCTCCCGCAGCCGGTGAATCCGCAGTTGATAGATCATCCATCCGGCCAGGCACAGCGCCGCCACGCACAAAGGAAGGAACCACGCCCGTTGATAAAAATGCGGCGCCAGTGAAAATGAGACGGACGCGCCCTGCTCGTTGCACACGCCGTCGGCATTGCACGCGATCACGCGAAAGCGATAGGAGCGGGGCGGAAGATTCGTGTAGAATGCCTCTCTGCGCGTCCCCGCTGCGATCCAGTGCTTGTCGAAGCCTTCCAGGATGTAGCGGAATGTGATTCTGGCCGGTTGCACGAACGTCAGGCCGGTATAAGTGAATTCCAGATTCTTGAGGCCGGGCGCAATCGCCGCGATGGCCTCCGGCTCCTCGCGCTCCCCATTCACCAGCGTCTCCTCAATCACCACGGGAGGAGGCGGGATGTTCAGCTGCAGGTGTTTCGGATCGAAAACGTACAAGCCGCGAATGGTCGAAAACCAGAGCCGCCCGTCCTGCATCCGGAACGCCCCTGGCTGCACTCCCGCGCGGGATTCAATGGTACGCAGAGCGTCGGTGGGAGTGTACGGGGTACTGACAATCTTCTTGAGCGTTCCAGCGGCGAATTTCAGGAGGTCCCCTCGATTCACGGAGAACAGCCCTTTGCTGCACGTCATCCAGAGCCGGTCCTGATCGTCGCGCACGATTCCGTAGATCTCGTTGTCGAACAAACCGTCGCGTACCGGAAACGAGGTGATTTTTCCGTGATCGAGCAGCCGCAAACCACTGCCCTCCGTGCCGATCCACATCAGCCCGTCCGGCCCGGAATAAAGAGCGTCCACGTCGCGAATCGATGCCTGGTCCTGCAACACCTCGCGAGCCGCGCCGTCTTGATAAACGTACAGGCCGTCGTGCGCCGTGGCCAGAAACACCCGCCCTTCGCCGTCTTCGTTGATGGCCGCGATCTCCCCGCGCAACTGTTCCGGAAGATTCCTGGGGATCGAGAACGATCCATGACTAAATACCGCCGGACCCTTCTCCGTCCCGGCCCAAAGCGCGCCGCTTCGATCCAAAAACAACGCGCGAACGGTGACCGATGGCAGGCCCTGCGCGGTGGAATAGGTGGCGTCGATTTTTCCGTTGCGCAGCCGGCTGATCCCGGCAGTCGTTCCGATCCACAGCGCGCCTTCGCGATCTTCCGCCAAGGTGTAAATCGTGTTCGAGGGCAGCCCGTGTTTGCTGGTCATCGCCTCGAATCGCTTGCCGTTGAAGCGCGCCAGGCCGGCGCCTAAAGTGCCGATCCAGATCTGCCCGCGGCGATCCTGCAGGATCGGTCCCGTATCGTTGCTGGGCAATCCTTCGTTCGCCGTGTACGGCAGCGCCCGCCCGCTCAGGAATTGATTGAGTCCGTTTTTCGTTCCCACCCACAAGCTTCCTTCCACGTCCTCGACGATCGAGTAAACCGTGCTTTGCGAAAGTCCTTCCTGTGGGCGGTAACTCTCAATCTCGCCGTTGCGGAGCCGGCTGAATCCGTTGCGGGTACCGATCCACAAAGCTCCGTCGTGGCTGGAACTCAGGCTCAACACCTGGGTGTCAGCCAGTCCGTCTTTGGAGGTGTAGACGCGTTCCCAGGTTTTCCCGATCGCGGCCAGACCCGCGGTGGTGCCAGCCCACAAATTGCTTCCCGAACATTCCAGCGCCCGTATGGACGCGTCAGGGGGAAGCTCGTTCAGGTGGCGATGAGTAAACTTTGCGCCATCCCAGGAGCTGAGGCTCGCCCGATCGCCCCCTATCCACAGAGTGCCGTCGGCTGCCTCGCAGGCGGCGTGAACGTTGATATCGCCTATACCCTGCTCGGTCGAAAACATAGTTACTTTGCCCGAGGAGATCCTGGCCATTCCATTCGTGGTGCAGGCCCAGATATCGCCGTTCCTGGCGACCGTAACACATTGGATGTTGTCCGACGCCATCCCTTGTGCAGTCGAGTAGCGAGTGACGGCCTTGCCCTGAATCCGGAACAGGCCCGAATCGGCCGTCGCGATCCAGAGAGCGTGACTGGAGTCCTCCGCCACGCCGCGAATCCAGACATTGGTCGGAGCGTTTTTCTGAATATTATCGAGCGTTTCGAAGCGCACGCCATCGAACCGGATCAGACCGGTCTGGGATCCCAGCCAGAGGTGTCCGTCGTGCGTTTGCAGGATGGAGTAAATGGTGCCTTGCGGAAGACCTTGCTGCGCCTGCCAGACCCGATGACCGTATTGAGTCAGCGTCCGGGTGGGATCCACACCCATCGCCGAACGCACGGAAATAGCGGCGAGAACAAGAACGCCAAACCGCAAATTCATGCTTTACCGACTATTATGCACCCTTCTGCCAAATCCCCTGACTCACGCCAGGGGTTATAACCCCGTCCCGCAAGGGCCGGGACTCGCCAACTCCGACTCCGACCGTCCAGCGAGCCGCGACCACAGGGAGCGGGTTTAGAACAAAATTCCAAAGCCCACCGTAGCTTCGGTCTGCTGCAATTTTCCATTCGCCAAATACAACCCGAATGGCTTATTGAAATACTGGAACTGTTTCACGTCGGCGCGGATGCCCCAATCGTGGCCACATTTCGACCCGACCTTGAATTTCACGCCCAAGCCGTAGTTGAACTGAAACTCGTTCGATCCGCCGTAATTCACCGATGCACCCGGCGGCACGAAATTGCTGAATCCCAGGCCGCCCATCACAAAGGGCCGCACTCGCGAATCGCGCTTAATAAAGTGATACAACGCGTCGACCGACACAGTGTGGATGCCGAATCCGGTCGAAGTGTTATCGGGATGATCGTTCAAGGAAGACCGGCTGTACATGTAGCTCAGCTCATAGCCGAGATGGTCGCCGGGATTGAGATCGCCCTTGAATCCAAACCGGAATCCATCGCCCAGCGTAAAATCCTTCGGCGTGCCCCGCACCGGATCGACCGAGCCGATTCCGTTATTCTCCATGATCGATTCGCCGGCGCTGAACCAGAACTCGCCGGACTGGGCAAACGCTGCCCCTGAAAATGCCAATGCCACTACGGCCAAAGAAAGTCTCATAAATTATGAGATGCCTTTTAATCAGAATGGGTTACACGTCTTTAATAATGATGACGTGAATTTCACCTGGCCCGTGTACGCCCCGCACGAGGCGCATCTCAATATCGGCCGTGCGGCTGGGTCCTGTAATAATGACCACCGCGCTCGAGTTGTCCCCCGGCAAGGGCCGCAAACGAAAAACATCGTCGAGGCTGGGGACAATTCGCGATTCCTCGATGACCGCAATGTGGCAAGGCGGCAGCAGCGATAATAGCCGCGATTCGCTCGATTCCGTGAACACCACCAAAGACCCGGTGTCCGCCAGCGCATAATCGGCCGAAGTAATTCCCACGTCGATGGCCGCAATCGCGTCGCGCGAAAATCCGTCGCCGCTCATTTTGGGCGACGCGATGAATGTTCGGCCGTTCACCGCCTGCTCCACCGCCGCGTGCGCTTCTTCCACCGACTTCACGACCACGACCTTGCCCGCCAGGGCTTCCAGCGCTTTCGTGAACTGGTCGAGAAGGTTTTCTTTCGGCCCTTCGCGCAGTAAAACCGGAGGAGGAGGCGGGATCGGATCGCCGGCTTCGCGCTTCAAGGCATCGCGCGTTCTGTTCAGAATCTCGTCGCGGGAGGTCATTTGTGACGCTCCTTCCATAATTCGCGGAAGCTTTTGGCCGGTGCAACCGGTAAGTCCCTGTTGCTTAACCAGTTCTTCAACGGACCGAGGGCAAAAGGCGAACCTTTCTTAGTAGGCGCGGCAGCCAGCGCCATCGGAGCCAGCCGGGCGTAGACTTTCGGGTGCCGGACCACCCAGGACCAGACCTTAAACGACCATAATTCGGCTTCATCGCCGCCCTGCGCTACCTTATCGGCCCTTAATTCGAGCAAAATTCGCGGAATTTCGATCTTCACGGGGCATACTTCGCCGCAGGCTCCGCACAGGCTCGAAGCGAAAGGAAGCCAGGGATCTTCGTGGATGCCCATAAACTGCGGCGTCAGAATCTTGCCGATCGGCCCGGAATACACCCACGGATAGTTGTAGCCGCCGATTTTTCGATAAACCGGGCAATGATTCAAACAAGCCCCGCATCGTATGCAATAGAGCGACTGCCTCTTGGACTCGTCGGCGAGTAGTTTTGTGCGCCCGTTATCCAATAAAACCAGGTAAAATTCTTCGGGTCCGTCGGGCTCGCCTGCGCGCTTGGCGCCAGCCAGGAACGAAGTATAAACGCTCAATGGCTGGCCGGTCGCGCTGCGGCCTAACAGTTTCAAAAACACGCCTAAATCCTGAGCTCTGGGGATTACTTTCTCGATGCCCGAAACCGCGACGTGAATTTTGGGGGTGGAACTCGACAGGCGCGCGTTGCCTTCGTTTTCCACCAGCACGATCGCGCCGGAATCGGCGATCAGAAAATTGGCTCCGGTGATGCCCATGCCCGGCTTCCAGAAACTTCTCGCGGAGCGCTTTGCGGGCGATTTTCGTTAGCGCCTCAGGGGATGTCTCGCGCTGAGTGCCCAGGTGCTTCTCGAAGATATCGGAAACGTCTTCTTTCGTTTTATGCAGAGCCGGCGCAATGATGTGGAACGGTTTTTCGTGGTTCAGCTGCAGGATGTATTCGCCCAGATCGGTCTCCACTGCCTCGATGCCGGCGTCTTCCAGATGAGTGTTGAGATGAATCTCCTCGGTGGTCATCGATTTGGATTTGACGATGACCTTCACACCGCGTTCGCGGGCGAGGTTCAAGATGAACGACGTCGCCTCGGGCCCGTCCTTGGCCCAGATCACCTTGCCGCCGCGCGCTTCGACGTTGCGCTCCAGTTCCTCGAGATAGTAATCGAGGTGGTCTAAGGTGTGCTTCTTGATATCGTGCGCGTGCTGGCGAAGCTCCTGAAAATCGGGCATCGCGGTGGGGTTGACGACATTGAGGCGGCGCTCGGCCATGCGGGCGGTGGCGGAATAGATGGCGAGCTGGAGTTTCGAATCGCGAAGCGCAGGGGTGACGTCGGGGGTTTTCATCTAGGTGCCTGTCCCGTTCGGTTGAGGCAGACCGCTCCTGCCGGTCGCGGCTCTGAAAGGTCGGTGGATTCCGCGACGGTTAGAATCAGAGCCGCGACCTGCAGGAGCGGTCCACGGGCCGATGAGCAATACGCGGTCTTCGTGGCGCACGCCCTCGGCGTGCCGCGTCGAGACTCTCTCGACGCCCGGGCTCCGCCTGCCATAAGTCACACGCAAGCTAAAACCTCCGCCAGATGCATCGTTCGGATTTTCGATCCAGCCCGGCTCAGCGCGCCTTGAATCTGCATCAGGCAACTGGAATCGATCGAGACTACGGTCGCCGCTCCGGTGCGCTCGATGGAGTCGATCTTCGTTCGGACCATGCCGCCGGAGATGTCGGGGAATTTCACGGAGAAGGTTCCGCCGAAGCCGCAGCATTCCTCAGGTGTATCCATTTCGACAAGTTCGAGGCCGCGGACGTTCCGGAGCAGACGGCGCGGGCCGTCCTTGATTTTCAGTTCGCGGAGAGCGTGGCAGCTATCGTGATAAGTGACCCTGCCGTCGAACTTCGCTCCAACATCTTCGACCTTCAAAACGTTGGTCAGGAATTGCGAGAATTCCCAGACCCGCGGCTCCAAATCGTGGACTCGTTTGTCGCCAGGGAAAAGCTCGGCGTAATGGTGGCTGATCATCGAACAGCAGGAGCCGGAAGGCACCACGATGTGTTCGGCACCCTCGAACGTCGTCAAAAAATGTTCGGCGACAGCGCGGGCTTCGTCGCGATAGCCGCTGTTGAAGGCAGGCTGGGCGCAGCAGGTTTGGGCTTCGCGAAATTCCACCTCGCAGCCAGCGCGTTCAAGCACTTCGGTCATCGCGACACCTACATTGGGAAAGACCTGATCGACGACGCAGGTGACGAAGAGAGAGACTCGAACCATTCAAGCTCCTTAGTTGTGCTCTTTGCGCTTTTTCAGAGCCGCGACCATCAGGAGCGGTTAGCGTAAGAGTAGTGACACTAGCTTACAACGATGGTGCCTTCGAGGTACTTCACCGCGCGGCCGGCCATCGTGACGCGGTCGCCGCGGTGCTCGCACCACAGCTCGCCTCCGCGGGGTGAGACCTGGCGGGCGAAAAGCTTCGTTTTGCCGAGACGGGCGGACCAGTAGGGGATCAGCGTGCAATGAGCGGAGCCGGTGACGGGATCCTCGGGAACTCCGGCGGCGGGCGCAAAAAATCGCGAGACGAAATCGCAATCGGCGCCCGGAGCGGTCACGATCGTCCCGAACTTATCCAGACCCGCGAGCCGGTCCATGTTCGGCTTGACGGCGCGCACTTCGGCTTCCGTCTCGAACACGCAAAAATAATCGCGCGCTGCAAGGATGAGCTTGGGGGTCGCGCCAAGGGCCTCGATCAGCTTCTCGCCGCCCGGGATCTCGGCAGGCGGACGGGCAGGGAAGTCCATCGCATAAAGATCCCCATCGCGAGTGACGATCAGCTCGCCGCTTTTCGTTGCGAACGCCACGCGTCCATTGGAGACCTCGCGGCGAAGCTCCATGACGACGTGCGCGGTGGCGAGGGTGGCGTGTCCGCAAAGGTCGATCTCGAAGCCGGGAGTAAACCAGCGGAGGTGGTAATTGCCGTCCTTGACGACGTAGAACGCCGTTTCGGCGAGGTTGTTTTCAGAGGCGATGGATTGCAGAGTCGCGTCGGGAAGCCAGTGGTCGAGCGGGCAGATAGCGGCGGGATTGCCTGCGAAGAGCTTAGATAGCGAAGGCGTCCACCTGGTAGATGGGAACGTTCATTCCTTAGTGTCGCGTGGGGGAGGGGAGGCGCAAGAGTGCAAATAGGAGCGCCGCGGCCACTGATCGCGAGACCTGGGCTACGCTGGGCTCCATGAAAGTCCGAGATGTACTGAAGGCTCTTCGTCAGGATGGATGGGTCCTGAAAAACCAGGAAGGTAGTCATCGACAGTACGTTCATCCGACCAAGCCCGGCAAGGTAACGATCGCGGCCATCAGTCAGATGAAATGGATCCCAAGACGAAGAAGTCTATACTGAAGCAAGCGGGCCTGATATGAAAACCTACCCAATCCTGATTGCTCCCACTCGCACCGGATTCAGCGCGCACGTCCCTGATCTTCCTGGATGTATTGTCACCGGTCCGACGGTGGAAGTGGTCAAGCAGAGAATGGCGAAGGCGATTGAGATGCACCTGGCCGCAATGCGCGAGGATGGGGACGAGATTCCTGAGCCTTCGCGGCTTGAGCTGGTTGAGGTTCGGTAAGAGGCTTGCTGCAGAACACACCGCTCCCTTTGGTCACGGCTCGGAAACATAGCCGCATGTGATCAGCAGTCTGCCGAGCCGTGACCAAAGGGAGCGGTGTCTGAAATTGCTTTTTCCGCAGTCTCTGCAACCAGGATGGTCGCCCCCAAGGTGATTTGCGTTGGTGGGACAGGCGCTTTCGCCTGTCAGCTCCGATGGATATACTGACGCCGTGAGACTTCTCTTGATGATGGGCTTGTGGTCGGTCCTATTCGGGCAGCCTAAGCAATACGAATGTCATCGGGCCACCGGGACCGTAAAGGTGGACGGCCGGTTGGACGACCCGGCATGGACCAAGGCTGCTTGGACCGATGCGTTCATCGATATTGTCGGAGCGCAAGGGACCAAGCCTCGGTTTCAGACTCGCGCCAAAATGCTGTGGGATGATGAGTACCTTTATATCGGCGCGGAGCTTGAGGAGCCGGATGTTTGGGCTACGCTGACGGCTCACGATGCGGTGATTTTTCGGGACAACGATTTTGAGGTGTTTCTCAATCCGACGAGCGACGGGTTGAAGTATTTCGAATTCGAGATCAACGCGCTTAATACGGGGTGGGATCTGTTTCTGCCGAAGTCGTATAGCAAAGGCGGGAAGGCTGACAACTCGTGGGAGATGCCGGGTTACAAGTCCGCCGTCGCGATTGAGGGGACGTTGAACGATCCGCGCGATCGGGATAAAGGGTGGTCGGTGGAACTGGCGCTGCCTTGGTCCGCATTTGTCGAGCGGAGCGGGAAGGGGCGTCCGAACGACGGCGAGTCGTGGCGAGTGAATTTTTCCCGGGTCGAGTGGCAGGTTCGAGTAGTGGACGGGAAGTACGAGAAACTGCCGGGGCTGAAGGAAGACAACTGGGTGTGGTCGCCCCAGGGGGTGGTCAGCATGCATATTCCGGAGAAGTGGGGAGTGGTGCGGTTTCTGAAGTGATACGCTGGCGGTTTGAGGGGACTGATTTTTCTTTTCGGATTGGCGCTTGCCGCGCAGGACTATCCTTTCGATTACCGAACCTCGCGTCCGTTGGAAATTCACACGGTTTCCAGCGAATTTCGCGGCGAGATTGAGATTCGGGACATTACCTTCGCTAACCTGACCGGCGGCCGTACCAAGGCGTACCTGGTGTTTCCCGCGCAAACGCGCAAGCTGGCGGGCGGGCTGTTCGTGCATTGGTATGAGCCGTTGTCGACCAATTCCAATCGCACACAGTTTCTGGACGAGGCGGTGGAGATGGCACGGCTCGGGATGCTGTGTCTGCTGCCCGAAACCATTTGGGAACAGCCGGAATGGTTTAAGACGCGCGATCCGGAGAAGGACTACGACGCGTCGGTCCAACAGGTGAAGGAGCTAAGGCGGGCGCTGGATGTTTTGCTGCTGCAACCTTATGTAGAGCCGTCGCGCATCGCATATATCGGGCACGATTTCGGGGCGATGTATGGAGCGGTGATGGCAGGCGTGGACCCACGCGTGAAGGTGCTGGCATTGCAGGCGGGCACCACCAGTTTCAGCGACTGGTTTCTGCTGGGGCGAAAAGTATCGGGGTTGAAGGGGATTGCAGTGATCCAGAGTCTGTCTGGACTCGATCCGGTAGGCTTTATCGGCGATTTTAGCGGGCCGGTGCTGTTTCAATTTGCGGAGAACGACCGTTATGTTCCGCGCGAGAAGGCGGAGGAATTTTTTCGGGCGGCGAAAGAGCCGAAGAAGATCTTGTGGTATGAAGCGGGGCACGGGTTGAACGACCAGGCTTCGAAGGATCGGATGGAGTGGTTGAGGGATCAGTTGAAGTTGAAGTAACGGGCGACCATTTTGTTTTCCTTCGAGTACCCTCCAATCGGCTAGCCCATGGGTCAGCTTGGGGCTGTTACGATTTTTCCCAAAGCCCCAAGCTGACGCATGGGGCTGTCACCACACCAAACTTTTATTTATCCCCTTTCTCCTCAGCGACCTCCGCGCCCCCGCGTGAAATATTTTTCCGCCCTTCGAGTACTCTTAGCTCAGAAGGAGTTCGACCATCGGGCTTCTTTGACAGTTTTTTGCTGGCCAGCAAATGTCGTATTACGGTGGTCCTGAGCCTCTGGAGCCCGTTAACGGCTTGCGTATACCAACTATAAGTATGGGTACGACGGAGGGACTTTGGGATCGATCCCATAAAGTTACGGGACGGGCGGATATTCTATGATTGCCGCACCCGGAAACTTCAGAGGGCTGTGCATCGAAAGCTCGGAATATCGGTACCCTTGAGGTCTGGTTCGTCAGCCACGATTGGATCCGGGACCCAGGGCTAGAGACAGTCCAATCCACTAGCGGCCGGTGTTATCAAGCCGGCCGCTCACGACTTTTCGTACAGCCGAAGTGTGTCCGCTCCCGATGGTCGCGGCTCTGAAGGCGCTAACAGAGCCGTGACCTGCGGGAGCGGTCAGCGGTACTTTTCCAGCAGAAGGGCATTCCTCAGTTTTCAGTGGGTTTCTGCGCGGAGTCGATTACGACTAAAGAGATTGGAACTTTTTGGGCTTCGAACTTCAAGCCCAGTTGCTCCTGCAATGCGGTGGCTAGAGCGGGACCTTCGGCGTCATTCCAGGTGAACTTGAAGTCGTACGCGCCGGTCAACCCGGTCTTATCCATAACAGGATTCCCGAACATCGTCAGCAGGTCCGCCAACATTGGCATGGAATACGCACGCGCGGTGAGTGTGTTGGACTGTCCGGGCGCGGGTTTGAAAAAGGGGCTGAAGGAGGCGTTGACGTCGGTGCCTTTGGCCTCCTTAAATTTCGGTCCGTTCTTGCCAACGATCAGGGCGAATCCCTGCACTTCTTTCGTCTCGCGGTGGAGCTTGATGTTGAAGCGTTCGATGAGCAGCGCCTGTAGCATTTCGAGCAGCTGTTGTTCGGTGGTCTTCGTTGGATCTTCCGCCTTCGCAGTCAGGTTGAAGCGGTCGTCGCCGCCCATGACCCAGTCGGGTCCGCCTTTGATCATCGCCATTGAGCGGAGGTTATAGGCGATCCGCAACATATGGCTAAGGCGGCCGTCGGTAATGACGCAGCGGCCGAGCGGGGGCGCCGACGCGGCCTCATTCGGAGCGTATCGGGAATCGATTCCGTGGCAGCCTCCGCGCACGCCGTTTGAGCCATCTTTGGCGGGCTTGACGGAGGCGACCTCAAACGCGGGCTGCGCGTGCGCGAGAGCGGCCAGCGTTAATGGGATGAGTAGCTTCATGTCAATTGACGTTGATAGTTCCCAAAACCTGGCGCAAAACATCGGCGAAGTTGGCACCGCTTTCTGACCAGAGGGTGCGTCGCTCGGGCTTCATGACACGGTCGATTTCTTCGACCAGGTGAAGCAGGCTGCGGATGTTCGATTGGCCCAGGCGGAGGGCGCCTTCGACGCCGGGTGTGGGGAGGAAACGGGTGTCGAGGCCGAATTCGATGCGGAGCTGGTCGCCCAGCTCGTTATCGAAAGACGGGCCGAAGCAGAACATCGTCACGGACACGGGGGCGAGCTTCCATTCCGTGCCGTTGTGGTCCCACAGATCCCAGGCGGCATCGACTTCAGTGGTGCAATCGTCGAGCATAAATTCGCGGGCGGATTCGATGACGTCCTTAGGGTCGGCTCCGGGGGTGAATTCGCGTTCAAACAGAGGCGGCTCGATATGTTCGAGAGCGTAGACGCGGATCACCGGGCCTCGTTTGGCGAGCTTGGAGAAGGGGAATAGCGAGAGCATGCGGCCGAAGTGGCGGAGCATGTTCGATTGGTTGTAGCCGGGGATCCAGCAGGATAGGTAGAGGCGGTCGGACACGGTGAGGACCTATTTGCGATTGTAGCGCGGGGCGGAGGGGCGCTTGGCTTTTCACAGGCTGAAGCCTGTGCCACCAGGTAGGTGAGGTGGCACAGACTTTAGTCTGTGTTGTAATGGCAGGACATGCTTTATACACGACGCGATTTGGGAAAACTTGCGCTGGCTGCTGTGCCCGCGTCTTTACTCGCTAAACCGAACTCGAAGTGGGGCGGGGTGCAGATTGGCATCAACGTCCCTTATAGCTATCGGGGATTGCCGGGGACGGCGGACGATATTCTGAAGTACACCACCGACCTGGGCCTGAGCGCGATCGAGCTTCGATCGCAACCGGTGGAGGCGTTCTTTGGGGCGCCGCATTCTTCGCGGATCGGATCGGGGCGGGCGGGGAAGACTCCGGAGGAGCAGGAGGCTCAGAAGAAGGCCGCGGAAGAGCTGGAGAAATGGCGGCTGGCCGCGCCCATTGACAAGTTCAAAGAGTTCCGGAAGAAGTATGAAGACGCCGGAATCGCGATTCAGATCGTCAAGTTCGATGGCGTGGACAAGATGAAGGACGAGGTAGTGGATTACGCGTTCGGCGTCGCCAAGGCGTTAGGCGCGCGGGCGCTTTCGTGCGAGATTCCCTTGAGCAAGACCGAGTGGCTGGGCGGATTCGCGACCAAGCACAAGCTGATGGTGGGATATCACGGCCATGCGAACATGGCGAGTCCCGAGGCGTTCGCGAAGCCAGAGAGCTGGGAAAAGGCGATGTCCTATTCCAAGTACAACGGAATCAATCTCGACATCGGCCATTTCATCGCCGGCAACAATACGTCGCCGATTCCGTTCATGAAGAAGTACGCGGATCGGATTACGCATATTCACGTGAAGGATCGGAAGATGAATAATGGCCCGAACACTTCGTTCGGGCAGGGCGACACGCCGATCAAGGAAGTCCTGCAGGTGATGAAGAAAGAGAAGTATCCGTTCCAGGCGACGATCGAGTTTGAATATCCGACTCCAGAAGGGTCGGACACTTTGAAAGAGATCGCGAAATGCGTGGAGTACTGTAAGAACTGCCTGGTGTAGCAGGTAGTTGATGCCACGCAGCATCGATTCCGCTTACTGGCCTTCGTGGCGCATGCACTCGTGCGTGCCGCGTCGAGACTCCTCTCGACGCCTGTTGAAAGCACCACGGTAAAGACTAGAGCGCAGACCTACTTCTTTTCGATAGCCGTGATAGCGGTCTCCGTGCCATCGCCCGATGTGCCGACGATCACGCTGATGGTGCGCTTCTTACCTTCGTCCGTCGCCTGCACCATACCGCCCTGATCGGTGTTGGTGGTCAAGTTGATGTTGAAGCCGGCCGTTTTCAGAGCGTCCGAATAAAAGTTGATAATCTTCGTAGCGGAGTCCTTCGATTTGAAGGTAAACGTGTTCTGCGCCCCGTCGGCGTTGGAGGAGGACATGGTGCCTTCGGGCGCCGAGCCAGGATAGACGGGCACCCAGGAAGGCGCGTTATTTCCGGCCGCTGCGCCGAACTTCACGGTGCCGTCAGCGGATTGCGCGGTGACGCCGTTATCGCCGATGGTGACGCTGGCCTGCTTGCCGTCGTCTCCGATGATCACCATTTTCTTAGTGGCGGGGTCGAACTTCAGGGTCATGACTTTGCCGGTCGATTTTTCGCGCACGACGATAGTGCCTTCGCGGTCGTTGGATTTGACGGTCTCGAAATCGGGATTCATGGCGGCGGCCATTTTGGCCATCGCGAGTCCGGGGTTGGCCTTCATCAGCTCGGAATCGAAGCCGACGCTTTTGGCGCCGCGGTACAGCATGTATCCGGCGATCCCACAGGTCAGCATGATCGCGAAAAAGAAAATGGCTAAGCCGCCGAGAATCCAGACCCAAATACTGGTTTTTTTGGCGACTGGCGCGGTGGCCTGCGGATCGTAATTCGGCGGCGTCGGACTAGACATGAGTTGATTTCCCCCTGGGAATGATACCGCAACGGGTAAACTTGTTTCGTGGTGTCACGACGGATGTTGCTGGGCGTGCCTATCGGCCTTCTGGCGCAGAGTATTCTGGATTTGCCCGCGGCTCCGCCAGGGCTCCGGATCGCTTACGGGAGCGATGCGCTGCAATTCGGCGAATTGTATTCCCCGGAGGGCAAGGGGCCGCATCCGGTCGCGATTGTGGTTCACGGCGGATACTGGCGTGCGCGCTACGATCTGCGGCATATCGGTCATTTTTGTGTGGCGCTGGCGAAGGCGGGGATCGCGGTGTGGAGCTTGGAATACCGGCGGATCGGAAATGCGGGCGGCGGATTTCCTGGCACGCTGGATGACGTGAAGGCGGGCGCGGCGCATATGGGGAGGGTCGCGGAGAGGTACTCGTTAGACATGCGGCGGGTGGTGGCGACAGGTCATTCGGCGGGAGGGCATTTGGTGTTGTGGCTGGCGAAGCAACACGTGGTTGCGTTGAAGGGCGTGGTGCCGCTGGCCCCGGTGGCGGATTTACGGCGCGCGTGGGAATTGAAGTTGAGCGACACGGTGGTCGCGGATTTCTTAGGCGGGTCGCCGTCGGAGATGCCGGAGCGGTATCGGGCGGTGTCGCCGATCGAGATGGTCCCAATGGGCGTAAGGCAGCGGTTGATCCATGGGGATCGCGACGACGTGGTGCCGGTCGCGATCAGCCGGGGGTATGTGGAGGCGGCGCGGAAGAGCGGAGACGACTGCACGCTGACCGAGCCGCGGGGCGCGGGGCATTTCGATCTGATCGACCCAAGAAGCGCGGCGTGGAGGCAGGTCCGAGATACGATAGAGAAACTCTTATGAAATTTTTCAAATGGGATTCGGTGGAGTTGGAGACGATGAGCGACGTGATCTCGCGCAAAGTGATCAGCGGCGAGAAGGCGATGGTCGCGCAGGTGTTTCTGAAAAAGGACGCAGTGGTGCCGGAGCATCGTCATGAGAACGAACAGATCACTTACATTCTCGAAGGCGCGTTGAAGTTCGAGCTGGAGGGCAGGGAAGTGGTGGTGCGCAAAGGCGAGGTGTTACTTATCCCGTCGAACGTTCCGCATCGGGCGGTGGCGCTGGAGGATACGTTGGATCTGGACGTTTTTTCGCCGCCGCGAGAAGACTGGCTGAAGAAAGACGATGCCTATTTGCGTCGGGGGGAGAAGGAAGACGCGAGCTAGGAAGCATATTGCAGCGTTGCTGGCTGACCTCCTATACTCACAACTGGCGCGTTGATCGGCATCGAGTAAGGCGTTGAAATGGCGAGATACCCGTCAAGGGGCTGCGGGCTCATTGCGCCTAGTCCTGTGCCATACAGGGAAATAATGGAGCCACGCGGGGCGGGGTTCGCTGCGCTGTTCAGGGTGCCGTCCTGGTTGAGGATAGGCTGCGAGAGTCCGGGGGCGACTGCGGTCACCGGCATCGTGACCACGTTCGAAAGAAGTTGATCGACTTCGACCTGCACGTCGACAGTCGGATTGAACCCCGCTTCGAACGGAACAAATACGTTGATCTGATTCGGAGTGACGGCGGCTATCGCGGCCCGCAGCAGGACGCCTCCGGTGATGAACCACACCGTTGTGCGGCCGAGCAGCGGCGAGAGCGTGTTGTTTACCACGGACCCGATCTCAAGTCCGGTGGCGAGATCGCAAACGGAACCGTCCGCCACGTTATTTCCATTTGGCGTCCTGGCCAATAATGGCCCCAACCCACCCTACGCGGCGGGCGAGCCTGACTCGTTCATGACCAACGCACTGCCCACGATCTCGATCAGGGAGTCGCCGGGAATCCATTCAACAGCCATACAGGCACGGGAGGGAGCTTTCCCTGGGCTGAAGTAGGTCCCATAGATCTTATTCAGCGCATCGTACTGAGCTTTATGCGCGTCGAATCGAGCTTTGCCTACAGGCATGGGCAAATTTTCAGCGTCGGGAGGGCAGAGGAAAACCTCCAAATGTAACATGCTGTCCATAGTGCACCCTGCGCGTTCAAGCGACTTCTTGAGGGCGTCCATCGTACGCACGACATGCTTCTCAAAAGGGTCCGTGACGAGAACATGATCGCCTTTGGCATACCCATCATTCGAACCGGTACCCGAGAAGTAATAGATCCCATTGTGCGTATGATTGCTGCGCCGTGCCGGTTCAGCGCCAGGGCGTGTCGGCGATGTGCCAGCAGTTGGATTCTGCTGAGCGAACAACGTCGGCGCGCTAGTGACCGCAGCCGCTACACCCGCAAATTTGCTGAAAAACTTCCGCCGAAGATTAACTTGCATAAGATCCCCCGTTTCAGAATACTGCAACACTTATCGTTCTGCGATGTCCTGCCATACACTGAGAATTTCGTGACTATGCCTTTGCACTCTAATGATCTGAGACACGAACGTCGTACCGATAATGTCCGATAACGGAGCACCAAAAACGGTCCTAGCGCTCCGGTTTTGTCTACGGTTGAGATGGGGAGGTGGACGCCAGCTTCTCGACTTCGACACAACCCAGATGCAGGTGTTTCAGCTTTGCTCCAGCTTCAGTCAAAGTGACCTTCCCTGGCGAAACTTTGTGGCAACTCGTGCAGCCGAACTCTTCGAAGCGCACTATTTTTTCGCGCTGCTGGGGGGAGCGCTTCTGCTCCGCCACACGTGTGATTTCTGACACGGCCGTCAGCAGGTGAATGCAGCCCTCAAAGCTGACCGCCCTTTGCTTGCCCAGCTCTGTAAAGCCGAGCTTACCGTCCCGGCCGATGGTATGACACTTCTTGCAACCATGTGTGTCGAATACGTACTGGGCGAGTTCTCGCGGACTCTTGCCTTCCGCGATCATATGGTCTAGCGTTGCATTCTGGCTCTGCTGGCCCATCAGCGTCACAGAGGCAGCGATTAGCAAGAATAGTAGCACGCGTGTCATGGGTTTTGATCCTATTGCTTCTGTAGATGCACAACCACTTTCGCTACCGTGTAGTCGGCGGTCAATGGGTCGCCCTTACTGACATCTTGCAGATAGAACGTCATTCCGTCCGTCACCCAAAGGCCAGTTTGCGCCGATCCGCGATTGCCGGAAAAGGCGAAAAGTGGGCCAGTCGGGCTGTCGATATGAATCTCGATGAACTGCACGTCGGGCGCATTCCAGCTCAACGTAGTCATTCCGAAGGGTGCACCAGCCGTGACCGGTATGGGATTCGGGCTGGCAGTCAGCACCGGGCCGCTCGACGGGCATGGAGCATTGAGGGAGCTGATACAGGTGTTGCCTTCGAATGAGTTGGCGCCCGCAGTCGAAAGATTCTGGATGTCGTAGCCGTTAGCGGAGGGGTGGTCCAAGGAGATCTGGATGCCGGGATTCCCCAAGGCGGTGTTTCGCCGTAGAATGTTCCCTTTGACTCCGGCTGCCACAAAGATCCCATTCATGTTCCCAACGGAGATGTTTTCTTCAATAATATTTCCGGTATCGGCTGGGCTGGGTAAACCGATACCGAAGTTGCTGCCCTGAGACGAAAATCCATTTCCAATTAGCCGGTTCGCACGGAGCCGGTTGCCTGTTGAGCCCGCGATTCATATACCGCCGCAAGCAGCGGCAGGCGATCCGTTTCGAATGGAGGTGCTGTATTCCACAAGGTGGCCGGACCCGCCGGTCAGGATAATGCCTGAATTGCAGTTGGTGGAGGAGATTACGCCGGTCACGGTTGAGCCGGTGCTGGTAAGAAGCTGGATTCCGTGGTTGCGAAATTGTTGAATCATTCCGCTGCCACGAATGATGACGTTATTGACCGCGTTCACCAGGATCCCGACCTCTCCGCCAACAGCGGCGCCGGAGCAGCCCAGAACGGGGTCGCCCAAGCCGGTGATGGTGTAACCATTCAAATCGAGAGTCACTCCAGACGCGCCGATGACGATACAGGGCGCGCCGCTAACCATACAGCTCACGTTGCCAATGAGTCTGCTGTCCTGCATGATGGTGAGGCTCGTCGAAATGGTGCCGCTGATGTCCGTGGCACGGACGGTTCCGGTAAAAGCCGGAAGCGCGAAGAATAGGGAAACCATCGACCCAAATATTGACTTCATATAATACTTTCCTCCCACCTGGCGAGCCTCTGATAGAATTCCAGACGCTGAGGAGTGTAACCCGCGGGGCGGGCCTCGAGTCTTGAAGAAATTCTAAGAGTTTTCTAAAAATGACAGGAGCGCAGCAAACAAAGGGGTTTTGGGAGTTCGGGCCTTATCGCCTCGATCCCACCGCGCGGGTGTTGTTCAGGGGTCGCGAGATCGTGCCTCTCACTCCAAAGGTCCTGGACACACTGGTGGTGTTAGTCGAGCACGCCGGTCAGCCCGTATCGAAAGAGGAGCTGATGCGTTCGGTCTGGCCGGACAGCTTTGTCGAGGAAAGCAACCTGGCGCAAAACATAGCGGTTTTGCGAAAGGTGGTAGGCAAGTCGATAGACGATCAGCCGTTCATCGAGACAATCTCGAAGCGGGGCTACCGATTCGTCCCGGTGGTTCGCGCCGTTCCCACAGGGGACCCGCCGCCTGACTCCGAACCGGGCGAAACCTCAGCACCGGCGATAGTGCGTGCAACCGGGTCCGAATCGGGGACCCCACCAGCGATCCGCCGC
Source organism: Bryobacterales bacterium (assembly GCA_963813145.1). GTDB lineage: Bacteria > Acidobacteriota > Terriglobia > Bryobacterales > Bryobacteraceae > Palsa-187. The sequence goes on along the minus strand of CAWEXX010000001.1, from coordinate 4,539,867 downwards.
AAGACCCGATTCATCATCGGAACCATCGCGGCGATGCTCATTCTTGGGGCTATCGCCTTCTCGTATTACCGTCGTCAAGCTGCGGCGTCGTCAGTGATCCGCTCCCTGGCAGTCCTGCCGCTCCGGAATCTTTCTGGCGATGCGGGACAAGACTATCTGGCTGACGGTGTCACGGAATTGTTAACCGCCGAGCTTTCCCAAGCGTTGCCGCTGCGAGTTACTTCAGTGACTTCCGCGATGCGGTATCGGGATTCAACAAAGCCTTTAGCCACCATCGCGACTGAGTTGAAAGTCGACGCCGTGGTAGAAGGCTCGGTGGTCAGGTCGGGCGATCGCTTGAGGCTGACCGTTCAGTTGATCCAGGCCCGCACCGACCGTCACCTGTGGGCTGAGACGTATGATCGAACTCTGACCGATGCTATGTTGCTTCAGGAGGAGATCGCGCGGGCAGTCGCTCGGGAGATCAAAATTCAGATTCCGCCCGCGGAGAAGCGTGGGACCCAGGTAAACCGGGACGCCTTCGACGACTTCCTGCGCGCACGATACTACCTGAACGAACGAAACGCGCATGATGTAAGGAAGGCAATCGATTTGTATCAGAAGGCGATTGCGGAAGATCCGGCGTTCGCCTTGCCCTATGCCGGGTTGGCCGACAGCTATAACCAGCAGGGTACGGTCATGATCGGCAGCCGCTCTCCCTCGGATGGCCGGAAGCTGGCGATGGCTGCCGCGAAACGGGCTCTGGAGATCGATCCCAATCTCGCGGAAGCTCATGCGGCGCTCGCATATTCGAACCTATACGAATGGAATTGGGGGGCGGCTTACGAGGGCTTCGAACGGGCTATCAAGCTCAATCCCAACTACCCGTTCGGTCATCTGTGGCTGGCCCATTACTACTTCGCGCGCGGCAACGTCGATCGCGGCTTGCAGGAAGCGCAGCTGGCCTATGACCTGGATCCGCTGTCGGAGATCATGCAAACACAAAAAGCGTGGCTCCTGGGAAGCGCACGCCGTCATCGCGAGGCGATCCAGATATTCGAGCAAGTCCTGGCGGATCATCCGAATTATCAGTGGGCGCTATGGCAGCTAGGCTCGCAGCAAGTGGCTACTCGCGATTACGACTCGGCGATCGAAACGCTCAAGAAGGCCGTCGAGGTCGGCAAGGGGAGTCCGTCGGCTTTAGGAACACTCGGCCAAGCGTACGGACTCGCCGGACGGGAAAGGGAGGCTCAGGAAATCCTCGCTGAGCTGGTGCGTCAATCGCACGAGCGGTACGTTTCGCCACACGCGTTCGTGCATGTCTACATCGGACTTGGAGACAAGGATAAGGCCTTCGAGTGGCTCGAAAAGTCGTATCAGGAGCGGTCCAACAGCATGGTTTGGTTGGGATCAACGGCCATGTTCGACCCGCTCCGTTCCGATCCAAGGTTCGAGAGCCTGTTGCAAAGAATTGGATTGAAGTCGGGCGATTTGAAACGATGACCCCGCCGTACCCGCGCGGGGTCGCGCCGATAATGGTGGTTATCAGGTCGTGAAAACTTTTGTCCAAATAGCCGCCAAGTTCAGATTTCGTTCCTGGTTCAGTTTCCGCGTAACCCCGCGTTCAATGGATGTGAGCAGAAGTTGCCGAGGTCGGTCGGCGGTATCGAATTGAGCGATTGGTGCTACGCGCACATCACGGGCCTGGAGTCTGGGACGTTTGACTATTTGATTGAGAGCATCACCACTGAGAGTTTACTCGTGCGGTTTGAAGGCCTCGCCACAGAAGCAGGCATTGCGCTCGGATAGCCACCAGGAGCTTTACCCCTTGTACATTGGCTTCATCACCTCTTCCTTGATCTGCGTGCGAATAACAGTCCTCTGATCGGTATCCACAACGACAACGGAGGCTTCATCGAACATTTGTTCGAAGCTTCGGCCATATACTGTGCTCGGCTGGATCGCCGGGCACTTGAGAAGACTGTGATGCCCTATGAGGACTCTTCCTTGAAACAGGAGCTGGGAAGCCCGGGTGCTGTCGCTGAATCCGAACGACGACGCGGCTATCGCAAAGAAGTTCAAGAGTGGATGATCCTCGAAAAACTGCCTAATATCGAGGCCGCGGCAAGGAGCCTGGGCATATCGCAGAGCGCGCTCAAGTCGATCATGTCCGACCGGGGGCAGCGCCGGTACGGACCGGAAGTCCTTTCTCGAATTCTTGGACGTATCGGCTACAAGGGCGAGTAACAGCCCGCTCACCCCTCGTCAGCACTCACTCACCCCATACCTACTCCGTTGATTCTAAGCGGGGCCTTCGATTTCACCCCCAATTTCGCCTCTGCTCACCGCTTTCACCCCCCCATATTTGATGTGTGAGTAAACGACGGCAGCCATCAGCGAGCTCGGATGTGTTCAGGAGCGCAATAGCTTCGGATCGCGGCGAGCATAGTGGAGTGCCGGATCGGACGACCACGAAGAAAAGAGGGCATTGTAATGCCAACTGAAAAAGAACACGGAGAAAAATACGACCGTAAGAAAAATGCGGTGCATGGTGGAAAGCGAAATGGAGCGGGCCGCAAGTCCGCACGAATTGATTTGGGGGAGCTGGAAAAACTCTGCTCGTTGCAATGCACCGACGAGGACGTGGCTGCGTTTTTCGGTGTGACGGTACGCACGATCGAGCGGCGGCGCCAGAAGCCTACCTTTGCCGCAGCGATGGAGAGCGGTCGAGCCAAGGGCCGACTTTCGGTGCGGCGTTCGTTATTTGCGCAAGCGAACAATGGCAACACACCGCAGCCTCGATCTTCCTGGCGAAGAACTTGTTGGGCTACCGGGATGTCCGCAGCAACCAACACAGCGGACCCGATGGTGGTCCCATCGCCATTCAGAACGCGGTCGATCTTACGCGGCTTTCGCCCGAGGATTTCGAGCAATTGCAGGCCCTGGTCGACAAACTGGAATGCAACGAAGGAGAGATCAAATGAACACCCTAGGCTCAGACTGGGCGCGTATGAAGCAGCTGCTCGATCGGAAATCGATCGACGCAGAGCGGGACCGCCGTAACTCCCCCTTTCTGACAATGTTTACGGACACCGGTCCAGGGCGGCGGGAGCTTTACCCGAAGCAAATCGATTTCTTCGGCGCGGGCCTTCTTTATAAAAGGAGCGGTTGTTCATGGCCGCCAATCGGGTCGGCAAGACGGTGGCTGGCGGATTCGAAACGACCTGCCATTTGACGGGCCGCTATCCGAACTGGTGGGAGGGCCGGCGATTTGAGCATGCCACCGATGGATGGGCCTGCGGCACTACTAGTCAGACCACGCGCGATGTGGTGCAAAGTGTGGTGCTGGGGAAGTCGACTGGCCAGGGATTGATTCCCGTCGAATTGATCGTGAATACGGTGGCCGGCCGCAGCGTTGCCGGTTCCGTCGAGACGGTCTGGGTTCGGCATACATCCGGGAAGGAATCCAAGCTCAGCTTCAAGAGTTTTGAACAGGGGCGGCGTTCGTTCGAAGGCGAAGCCAAGGACTTCATTTGGTGCGATGAAGAGCCGCCGATGGATGTATATGGCGAGATGCTAGTCCGGTTGATGACCACCAAGGGCGTGGCTTTCACAACGTTCACGCCTCTCTTGGGCATGAGCGAGGTGGTGTGCAGCTTTCTCGAGGGGGACCAGGTGGACTTGCGGGCCTCCCGGTATGTAATTCAGGCCGGATGGAAAGATGTTCCCCACCTGGACGAAGAGGAACAACGAATGCTGATCGCCACGACGCCCGCATATCAGATCAAAGCTCGCAGTGAAGGAGAACCCGCGCTGGGCTCAGGCGCGATCTTTCCCATTGGCGAGTCGGACATCGTGGTACCGGATCGCGCGATTCCAGAAGAATGGCCGCGCGCCTACGGCATGGATGTGGGCTGGAATCGTACAGCGGTAGTGTGGGGCGCCAGAGATCCGGGCAGCGGCGTGATCTACCTATACAGCGAACACTATCAGGGTCAAGGCGAGCCCGCCTCGCACGCGCTGGCGATTCGTGGCCGCGGTGATTGGATACCGGGAGTGATCGACCCGGCGTGCCTGGGGAGCTCCCAGATCGACGGGCGAACGCTGATGCAGATTTACGGGACGCTGGGACTGACTCTTGCACCGGCTGAAAATGCGGTCGAAGCAGGGATTGTTGAGATGTGGAACTTGCTGGTTTCGGGACGACTGAAAGTGATGGCGAGCTTAGAGAACTGGCTGCGGGAGTTTCGCAAATATCATCGCGACGACAAGGGTGCGGGCAAAATCGTCAAGAAGTACGACCATCTGATGGACGCCACGCGGTACCTGATGGTCAGTGGACGCCCCTACATGTGCACAAAGCCCCGACCCCACCCAGTGGTCCGCTATCGAGGGAGTGCCTGGTCGTGAGGCATCGGGTATTCAGACGGATTAGACAGGCGTTTTTCGCCACTGAGAGGACTTTATGAAAAATAACAAGCTTAAGAAATGCGGCATCGTGATGCCGACTAAAGTGTCCATGAAAATCGAGACCTGGTCCATCGACAGATTGATCTTTTATGTGTGCAACCCGCGCAAGAACGATGCGGCGGTGGATCGCATGTGCAGCAGTATTCGCGAATTTGGTTTTAAGATTCCGTGCTTGATTCGCAGCGACGGCGAAGTGATCGACGGACATCTGCGCCTCAAAGCCGCACGCAAGCTGGGCATAAAGGAAATCCCGGTCATCCTGTGCGACGAGTGGACGCCAGCGCAGGTCAAAGCCTTCCGGCTGATGGTAAATCGGTCAGCAACATGGGCGGACTGGGACGAAGACCTACTGAAGCTGGAGTTGCTGGACCTGAAAACGTCGAACTTCGAGCTGGCCCTGACGGGATTCGATACCAAGGAGATCGATGAACTCATTTTGAACGATGTCCCTGAGGAGGACGCCCTGCCGCCGGTGCCAGTCAACCCGGTGAGCTGCGTCGGCGATCTATGGATTTGCGATTCCCACCGGCTGCTGTGCGGGGACGCGACCGATCCGCAGGCGGTGTCGCGATTGCTGCGCGATCAAAAACCATTCTTGATGGTGGTCGACCCTCCGTACGGAATTGAGCTGGACTCCGAATGGCGCGATAGGGCCAATCTGAACAAACGCGGACCTGCGGAGCCCAGTTATCTGAAACACCGGACCACGGGGCACCAGGAAACAAAGATCTCCGGCGACACGCGTGCCGACTGGTCGGAGGCATTTGCGCTGGTTCCGAGTCTCGAAGTGGCGTACGTCTGGCATGCTTCGTCTGGCATGCTTCGAAATTCACGCGCGAGGTTCTTGATGGGCTGCTACGAATCGGCTTCGTACATCATCAGCAGATCATTTGGGACAAGGGGCGCGCGGTGCTCACCAGGACCCACTATTGGTTTGCCCATGAACCGGCGTGGTACGTCCGCAAGAAAAATGCTCGCTGGTACGGGAAGGCGGGCGAGAACTCGACGATCTGGAATTCACCGTCACCAAAATTTATTATGGGCGGATCGAAGGAAGAGAAATTCGATCACCCTACCCAAAAACCAGTCGCGCTGATGAAGAAGTCGATTCTGAACCACACCAAGGCTGGTGAGTTAGTTTACGATCCATTCCTCGGCAGCGGCACCACGCTCGCGGCAGCGGAAGTGACCGGGCGCGCCTGTTACGGGCTGGAGCTAGATCCGAAGTACGTCGATGTCGTGGTCGAGCGCTGGCAAGCGTTGAGCGGCAAGAAAGCTACCCTCGAAGGCGACGGTCGCACATTTGACGCCATTCAAAAGGATCGCCAGAGAATGGCTGCGTGAGTGGCGCTCACTAGGAATCCCCGGCCCTGTTTGAAGCGTCGGTGAACTTCTGGAACATGCGCGCTGCTCCTCCCAGTCGATCCGGCGGACAATCGGTCGCAGGTTTCTATCGTTCAGGCCCTTGATTGGAGGCAGAAAGAGGATCTGTTCCTGGATATCGGGCGCGAGATGCAGCAGCTTCATAATTTGCGTCATGCGGGCTCGCGTCACCCGGCCGCGACGGGCGAGTTCCGCATAATTTCGAATCTTTTTCTCTCGCAGCAATCCTTCAAACCGGATGGCCAGGGCCATGAGCCGGGCAATCCGAGGAATCGAGTCGCCAATGACTACTGGCTTTGCCTTCGCCGGGCGAAGATTGAACGCGTAGGTGACTTCCTGGCCGCCGCTCATACTTGCGTCTCCTCCCTAACCGCGTGAAACCGGATGGAGATTTGGCGGGCATTCCCGTCGTAGCCCACCCGGTCAACCACGCGTTGTATCGCCTCGACCCGCCCGATGCGATCCATCTGTTCCCACTCTGAAGGCTCGAAGACTCCGGACTTCTCTTCCCTGATCCGACCGAGGACCGACTCTTCGATGGCCCGGGCGGGGAGCGATTTCGCGGGACACCCCGCCCAGCCCCTCCGCTGTGCGTTCAGGCAGACATAATAGGATACTTGTGGTCGCCCGCGCCGGAATACGAGTAGACCATCCGACTCGCGCACGCTTCGCAAAAGAGCAATCCGTTCAACATAGCGTGATGCTTGTTCCGCGCCCTGCCACGAGCGATGGTCCCGCGGTGCGCGATCAGGTTCTGCGCGCGCTCCCAAGTGCCGGGCGCAACAATGGCAGTATGTTCCCCTGGGTAAGGTTTCCCGTGGTGCTGGATCGGTATATAAGATGTTAGTCAGCAGCCGCCGGAGCGAACCCAGATCAAACGCTCCGCCCGCGCGGAACTGACCCGTTTTGCGAGTCCAGCTTTTGAGCCGCCAGCCGCGTCGCTCGATCTCGATCAGCGTCAGCAGCATCGAGCGATGCTCCTCGAACAATGCGAAGATAGCCCGCACGCGCTCCGCTTCCTCTTCGTTTACAACCAGCCGTCCCCCACCGGGGTGTACGTCGTAGCCCAGCACCGGAGATCCTCCGGTCCATTTCCCTTTCCGCCGCGCCGCCGACATCTTATCTCGGGTGCGCTCGCCAATCAGTTCACGCTCGAACTGCGCGAAGGAAAGCAGGATGTTCAGTGTCAGCCGTCCCAGCGATGTGCTGGTGTTGAACTGCTGGGTGACCGCCACGAAGCTGACTTTGTGCTTTTCGAAGACGCTCAACATGCGGGTGAAGTCGAGCAGCGATCGACTCAGGCGGTCGACTTTGTACACCACCACGCAATCCAGCTCGCCCGACTCCACTGCGCGGAGCAATCTTGTCAACGCGGGCCGGTCCATGTTGGCTCCAGTGAATCCGCCGTCGTCATAGACCTCGGGAAGCGCGATCCATCCCTCGCGCCGCTGGCTTTGGATAAAAGCCTCTCCAGCCTCGCGTTGCGCATCGAGCGAGTTAAACTCCTGATCGAGTCCCTCCTCCGTCGACTTCCTCGTGTAGATCGCGCAGCGGAGGCGAGTGATCGCGGGCTTCGGAACGTCGAGATTACTTTTTCGCATAAGCCGCCGTTAGCCCGAAAAATGCCAACCCGTTCCAGCGCGTACCCGTGACCGCCAAGGCGATCGCGCTGAGCGAGGTGTACTGTTGATTTTCGTAGCGAAATCCCTTCGCGAGAACCTCAACCAAAATAGTCCGTCCTTTCCACTTCCGGCGAAGCATAGCTCCCGGCAGCGGCAGGCGGTGATCTTGTTGCCGGCGGTCGCGGTCGCCGGGCGTCGTTTGGATCGGCTTGCCTTCCAGGCTAAAGAAATCTGGTGGCGCGACCTTCCGCAAATCGGCATCCTGCGCGATCTCGTTCGCCCGCGCCCTCGCCCGCTCGGTGAGGTCGCCCTCCGCCAATGCCTGCAACCGCCAAGCGATTCTCCGAAACAGATGTTCCCGGTGCCGGGAACTGGTTTCCTCTTGAAATACCTCGCGAAATTTTTCTCTGAGGCCTGCCAAACTCGCCCTCCGCAGGCTCTCAATTTCCATCAACACCGCGTTGTCCATCGTTTTGTTTTTCCTCTCTGTAACCGTCAACCACAGTCACATTCACGCTCTTTGCTGCTCGACAAGCAAGGGCAATCTGCGAACAGCTCAAACAAAGCAAAAACGCCGCCGGGACGAACCCGGCGGCGTGAAGGGGAGGCGATGATTCGCCTTATTTAACCCGGTATGTGCGCTCCTTTTCGTCCGAACGGAAGGACTCAACTTTCAAGCTCAGCCTCTTGATGAGCGTCCCGCTGACGAAGCCGCGCACGGTGTGCGACTGCCACCCTGTCAGCTCCATGATCTCGGCGAGCGTTGCCCCTTGGGATCGGCGCATGAGGTCGATCACTTCGGATTTCTTGCTGCCCTCGCGAGCCACGTTGACCGGATCCTTGGCAGCAGCGGGCGCCGTGTGGCGTCGCTTGCTCTTCGGTGCGTCCTTCTTCCGCTTACCCTTTGCGGGAACGACGTGGGCCGCCGGTTTCGCAACGTTCGCCAACAAAACCTGGATCGCTGTCCAGATTCGCTCCACAGCCACCTTCCGGTTCGTGAATTTCTTCACCGGCTTGAGGTCCGTGAATGGCGCGACTCCGGCGAAGCTGTTCCAGATTTCCACTGGGCGGTTTCGAGGCCAGGAAGCTACCAACTTGACCAACTCCTGGGAAGTGCCGAAATACTCGGCATTTTGAATCTTGGCGGCTCGTGCTTCTTCCAAAGAAGCGAAAGCCGTGATGTTGCTGTTTGCGTCAATCGTGAAGGTGTTCATAGCGACACCATTCATGGCTCTCTTCACACCGAAAGCCAAGTCAATTGTGCGATTCGACGGTGGAATTTGCGTGTCGCCCGGTGGTGCTTCGTCGCAGCCTTGGGGAAGCGCCGGAATCCAGCCAGTTCACTTGCAACTAGCGATTGAGGCGAGTCGGCAGACAGGATTTGGGCGAATGCGCCACCAATAACCTGCTTAATCACATCTGGACATTCGGAACTATGAATCTGCCAGCGGGTGAGGGACAGGTCTCTCGTGATGAGCAATGCGAATCGCAACATCTCATCACCTCCTACGCCCTATCTACACCTGTCAGAATGCAGTCGCATACACCGACGAGTCGTCTTTAGCCAATAATCGTTAACCTCGACGGCCGGCCTGGTAAACGCCGTCTTTTTTAGACACATCATCGAGGTGTCTCGGCAAATCCATTAAGACTCGGAATCATCCTTTCCGCACAGCCATTCATAAAGCATGGGTAACAAAAAGAGAGTCAGCAATGTCGAACTTACAAGCCCCCCAATTACGACGCTTGCTAGAGGCCTCTGGACCTCGGCACCGGTCGAGGTTGAAATCGCCATAGGAATGAAACCAAAGCTCGCTACAGAGGCGGTCATTAAGACCGGCCGCAGCCTGCGTCGCGCGCCGGCGAAAACGGCTTCCTGAGAGGAAAGCCCGGCGGCGCACATTTGATTGATGGAACTAACCAGAACCACTCCGTTGAGCATGGCTACTCCGAACAGCGCGATGAATCCGATAGACGCCGAAAGGTTTAGGTTCATACCCCGAATCCAGAGGGCCGCAATTCCACCAACGAGCGCGAATGGGATGTTGCCCACTACCAAAAGGGCCTGTTTCACCGAGTCAAACGTCAGATAAAGAAGCACGAAAACCAGCATGATCGCGATCGGAACGATCAACATCAACCGGCGTGTGGCCCGCTCTTGGTTTTCGAACTGTCCGCCGTACTCGATGAAATAACCCGGTGAGAGCACGACATCGCGATCGATTTTTCCGCGCACTTCAGCGACGAAGCTTCCGAGGTCTCGCGCGCGGACGTTGGACATCACGACGATACGCCGCTGACCCTGCTCGCGGTTAATTAGCTCGGGGCCGCGCTGAACTCTCACTCGCGCTACCTGGTCGAGCGTGACTTGTTCGCCGGCAGGAGCGCGAAGCATAATCTTGCGCATCGCGTCAGGATCATTGCGGTAACGTTCGGGAAGACGTAAGGCGACGGTATAACGCTTCTGACCGTCGATTACTTCGGAGATCAAGTCGCCTGAGCCGCCACTTGCAACTGCCTGTTCCACGTCAGTGACGTTTAAGCCGTATCGTGCAAGTGCGGACCGATCCACCTGGACCGATAGTTCAGCAACACCGGAGGTGATTTCCATCTGGGCATCGGCTGCCCCTCGAACGGAAGATGCGGCGTGGAGTACCTGCTGTCCAATTGTGTCCAGCACGCGGACATCATCGCCAAAGACCTTAATGGCCAAGTCGGCTTTGACGCCCGAAATGGTCTCGTCGATCCGCATCGCCATGGGCTGTGTGAAGCTGTAGGCCACGCCTGGAATCGTGTCCAGTTCCTTTGCGAGAGCCGCTATTAACGCCTCTTTGCTGTGGAATCTCGTCCACGTTTCCATCGGACGCAGCAAAAGGTAGGTATCGCCTTCATTGATCCCCATGGCTTCTGTCGCAAAATCAGGTCGGCCGATCTTGATCACCACGTCCGCGATCTCCGGAACCTGACGCAACCGCTGCTCGATCCGCTTGCTGATGGCGACCGACTCGGTTAGAGAAACGCCGGGCAGCTTGCGTGTTTCCACCAGGATCGCTCCTTCGTCAAGTTTGGGCATAAACTCCGTCCCGATGAAAAAGAGCGAACTGATCGCGACGCCAAGAATCACCAACGAAACGGCCACGGTGAGAACGCGGAACCGCATCGTCCAACGGAGAACGCGCATATAGCCGTCGCCAAGTACCATAAGCCAACGCGGCTCGGTCGCGTGACCTTTACTCCGCCTAATGCCCTTCCGGAAACTGAATGAGGCCAGCATCGGAATCATGGTCAAAGCCAGCAAAAGCGAGCCCGCGAGAGCAGCGCACACAGTGATTGCCATCGGACGGAACATTCGCCCTTCCAGGCCTTGTAGAAACAAGATGGGCAAATAGACCGCGATGATGATGATCACCGCGAACGCCATCGGACGGGCGACCTCGTGGGCGGCGTGGCGGACAGATTCCAGCGGAGCATCCTCACCGTGTTGCTCCTCAAGCCGGTGGACCGAATTTTCCATCATAACCACCGCTCCGTCCACGATCATTCCGAAGTCGATGGCACCGAGGCTCATGAGATTGGCACTGATTCCGAAGAGTCGCATCCCCAGAAAGCTGATCAGCATAGAGAACGGAATGATCGCGGCGGTGATGATCGCTGCACGGAGATTGCCCAGGAACAGCAGTAATACGACGGTAACCAGGATGAAGCCTTCAAAAAGATTCTTCTCCACCGTGTGAATCGTGCCGTCGATGACAAATGCCTGATCGTAGAATGGATTGATCTTCACGCCCGGCGGTAATCTAAGGCTGGCGATTCTCTCCTTAACTCGTTCGATCAGGCGCTTGCCGTTTTCGCCCTTGAGCATGATGACCATGCCGGACACCGTTTCGCCATTCCGCAGCGTTGCACCAGATGGTGGCGCCGCGCCAATGCGAACCTCGCCCACGTCCCGCAGCAACACAGGCACGCCGCTTTTCGCAGTCAAGGCGATGTTGCCGAGATCATTCGTTGTGACCGCGCGTCCGCTCCCGATCAGCGTGTACTGTTCGGACGCATGTTCAATATAGCCGCCGCCGAAGTTGGTGTTGTTGCTCTCCACGCGCGAGGCGACGTCGTGAAGTGTCAGTCCGTACTGGCTGAGCAGAGCTGGATCGACGACGATTTGATATTGCTTTGTCTCGCCGCCCCAGGCGTTGATTTCGCTGACGCCAGGCAAGGTTCGCAGTTGTGGCTTGATCACCCATTCGTGCAGGTCCTTGAGTTCCATTGGGCTCATGGGACCGGAGAGAGTGTACTGATAGAGTTCGCCGAACGCCGTCGCCGGTAGCCCCAGAACTGGTTGAATGCCTCGCGGTAGCGCCGAGGAAATCTGTTGCAACCGCTCGGAAACAAGCTGGCGTGCGAAATACATCGGCACGGAATCGTCGAAAACGACGGTAACCATCGACAGCCCGAGCTTTGATAGCGACCGGACTTCCTGTTTGTTCGGCAGGCCGAGCATCGTGCGCTCGATCGGATAGGTGATGAGTTGTTCCACCTCAGACGGCGGTAATGAGGGCGCGTCGGTCACGACCACGACCTGATTGTTCGTAAGATCCGGGAAAGCCTCGACTGGAATTGTATAGAGTGCGTAGCCGCCCGCTCCCAGCAGGGCCAGTATGCTGACGAGTACGAGCCATCGATAAGCGAGCGTGAGATCAATGATGCGATGGAGCATGTGTTGGCTACTCACTCTCCAAGGTTGATTTCAAAAGTTGCGATTTCAGAATAAAGCTGCCGCGGATCGCAACTTGTTCTCCGGGTTTGATCCCTTCGAGGACCGGTGTCTTGCCGCTAGCTGTTTCACCAACTCTGACCAGACGGACGGCGAATCGGTCAGGCGCAGTCCTTACAAAGACGACATCCTGGCCGTTGACTTGCTGTATCGCATCCGAAGGAACCATCAACAGCGGTTTGCGCCCGCCTACCGGAATGTCGGCGTTGGCGAGCATCTCCGGCCTCAGGCGGCTATTAGTATTCGCCAGCTCGATTCGCACCTGCATGACCCGTGTGCTTGGATCGAACTCTTGCCCGAGGTTTGTAATCTTGCCTTGAGTTCGCAGGTCGTCCTGCCCAGGCAGCGTCACGAACGCGGATTGGCCGAGTCGAAGCCTCCCGAGATCTTCCTGACGCACTAAGCAAGCATCCAAACTTTTGCAAGATCTCCGATCACGAACGCCACCGTCGAAAGCTCCACGGTCTTGCCGGGTGTGATGTTCTTCTCGATGACGAAGCCATCCCCGGGCGCGAGGATGGGAACCTCATCGTTGGCCTTGTTTGTAGGAGGATTGGCGGGCACATGCAAATCGTCCTCGAGAAGATCCCGCCCACGTTCCACTTCAATCTGAGCCTTTCGTACACCCGCTTCGGCGCTCACCAAATCCTGCTGCGTCTGCTCCACCTGTTGTATAGAGCCAGCTTTGAGTTCCAACAACCGCTGTGCACGATCACGGCCCCGTTGAGCTTGTGCGACCGCAGCCCTCGCGCGATCCAACTCAGACACAGCCGCGCGATATTGGGCGCGGGCCTCGCGCACCTCGTCTGCGTGGTAACAAGCCAGAACTTGGCCTTTGTGTACGTAGTCTCCAAGACCTGCATTTACTTCCGCCACGGACCCGGTGGTGCGAACTCCCACCCGCCACGTCCGGTCATCCGCCAGGGCGATGCGGCCTTTGACTCGCAACAGGTCGGGCTCCTGAGAGAGCGTGATTGCCTGCGTCTCAACGCTCGCCGATGCTTGCTGTTCTGGAGACAGAACGACCTCGTCCTTGGCCGCTTTGGGTTCCTTGTCGGCATGTACGTCGGTCGAGGCTTTTGGAGCGCTGCACGAAGCCAACAGCAAGCTCATCACAGGCAATGCGAACAACGATAAATCTTTTCTCACTGGTTCACTCCCTCGGCGGCTTCAAGTCTCACAATGCTCTGGCGGAAGTCCACCATTCCTCGTACCCATGCCAACTCGGCATCTAAGCGCGTACGTTCCGCATCGAGCAGACGCAGCAGATCGGTGCCGCCCTCGGCGTACGCCGCCGCCACGATGGTGGCAATGTTCGCGGCGTGTTCTCGAAGCGGCTGCAACGCGTTGACGTACTCGGCCCGTCGCAATTGATATTCCTGCAACGCGCTGGCATAGTCTGCCCGAACGTCCGCCTCCAACGCGTTGATAAGTTGCTGCTGCCTGCGAACCTCCGCCCCCGCCGCAAGGCGGTTACCCTGGTTCTTGTCAGTCGTGGGCAGTGTGATTCGCAGGGAAGCGACTGCGGTGTTCACGCCGGTCACCGTATCCGGTAATTCCGTCCTCTTATAGCCGTAGGTGACGCTCAGGTCAGGCCTCGCGCTGACGTCCTGGAGTTTCGCATTGGCCATCGCCTGGGCCAACGCTGCGTGCGCAACTTTGATGTCAATGCGCTGCGCGAGCACATCCTCGATGTTAAGGGGCGTAACGGGCGAGTCTGTCGCCAAGGATTCGGTCAGCACGACTTCTGCGAAATCGGTTTGGCCCATCTCCTTGAGCAGTTCCATTCGCGAGCGGATGGCCTCAATGAAGGCAAGATCGGCGGCGATCTTCAGGCGTTCCCCCTCCAGGCGGACCCGGAGCAAATCCTGCTCCGCGATCGCTCCAACGCTTAGCTGCGCGGAATGATAATCGATGATCTTCTGGAAGTTATCGACCGTGGCTCTCAGGACGCGCTGTACCTCTTGGGCACCGCGTGCCGACCAGTACACGAACTTCACCCTTTGCGAGACTTGCCACCGGGAAAGCTCATACTCGGCCTGAGTGCGGATAACGCTCTCACCCGCCAAGGACATTCGTTGCTTTCGTTTACCGAGGATATCGAGCGGCTGATTGATGGTGGCAACAGTATCGACATCGCGAGTATAAGTTTGTCCTGGCCGCAGATTTTCGTTCAGAAACTGGAACTCAGGGTTGGGAAAAAGCCCTGCTTGCTTTCTCAAGCCCTCCGACGCCTTCACGCGCTCGGCGTCCGCTTTTAATGACGCACGCGATTGAAGCGCCTTTTGAACTGCCTCCTGAAGACCGAGCCTATTCTGGCCCCTACACGGGCCAGCGCTCAGACAAAGGAGGACAACACCCGCAGCAATAATACTGATCTTTCTCACAGAATTCCTTCCCAGGTTGAAAACGAATTTGAAACGTCATCGGAGGCAATGCACCGTGTGGGCACACTTCCAGCGTGGGTTGGGAAGGTTAAGAAGGAGGAGCTCGGGGACTGGAACGATCGACGCTGGGCGGCGCGTGCGCGCGCTCTTCGACGAGTTCGATGGTTTGAGCTGTTTCCGACGGAGCGAAAAGAACGACTGCGCCAGCCGGTGGGAGGAATGGCGACAACCCAGCGGTCAGGACCAACTGGAACATATCGAGCGGCCGCGCCAGCTCGTGATCGTCGTCTGCGTCGAGATGCCGTTCACCCCGTATGTCGTGCGCCTGCTGAACGGGATAAAAATGCGCGTGAATGATCCCGTGTCCGGGGTGAACATGCTGGAACGGCGCTACGACGAAAGCCAGAGTAAGCGAAAAGCCCGCGAGCACGGCGACAATCGGACGCATTCAAAATAAGTGTACACCGGCGAAGGCGGCGATATCCGGCTGAATGGCTCAGCGTTTCTCAATCACTCGCTCGACTGGCTCGTAGATGATCATTCGTGCAACAGGCTTTCCATTTTCCTCCTGTTCGGGCGCGTAAACGCGATGCGTCGCCGTGTCCACGGCTAGACTGTGCACCAGCCGTTGGACCGGAAAATCTTCAAGTTTTGAGAAGTGTTCCGGGTCGTCCTCGTGGTACACAGCGATCACGCCGCTCGAACACGCGGCGTAGATGCGCTTCAGGCCCGGGTCAAACTTGACGACATCCGCTCCTTGCGGGAGCGGGAAATGAGCAATTGTGCGATGAGAGTCAAGCGCGAATACGGTCATGGTTTTTGTCCCACCGCACAACAGAAAAGCGCGATGATGTTCCGAATCTACCGCCATTCCGTGGTTGAATCGGCACCCGTCAACGGGATAGGTACCAACGACCTCGTCGTTTGACGGGTCGATCTCGGCGATTTCGTTCGTGCTGCGCAGGTTGACGTAGACTCGCCGGGCGACAGAATCGTATCCCGGCATGCCCGTTTCGCTTTTGAACTTCAGTGTCTTCGTGATTTCATCCTTATCAACATTGACGATTGCGACCGCCTTTCCGACCGTGTCGGACACGTAGACCTTCCGGAACGGAGCCGCATACGTGCTTCCATTGGGCTTTTCGGCGGTAGGAAGACGTTTGATGACGCTCATTGTGCGTAAATCGACGATCCCGATTTTCTCTTCTCCCCAATTGGAGGTGTAAATCTTGCGAAGTCCGGGAACGTATTCGAGCCCAGTTATTCCTGGGACTCCAGGAATGGCCTTTACAAGTTTGTTTGTTTTCACGTCGATTACGTACAGGATGCCTGGTCCGAGATGCGCGGAAAGCAGGTAGTGATCCTCATCGTCCATGGTGAGGTAGTCGAAACGTTGTCCCTTCGGACCAGGAAGATCAATAATCCCAATCTGCTTGAGCGTCTGTCCCGATAAGAACGTGACTCCAGACCAAGCGATGAGACAGTAAAGGACGCGAATCGCATCACGGATCTTCATAGTTTTATCCCCGAGGGGCTCATGCCCGCATCCACTTCAAGTACATATCGAAGCGCCTTCGCCAGTTCGAGAGCCGTCCCCTGCGACCAAAACCGGACAAACATCAATTGGGGCTGCTCGGTTAGGGTGTGATTTCGAATCGAAATGATCTTGAAGCCATTGGCGCGAAGAGCCATGAGAACTTTCTTGAGATCGCCTGCAGTCTCAACAAACTCACCTTGAGCCAGAGCGTGCTCGTTGGTTCCCGCAAACGAAAACCAGGTACTCATTCCCATCTCGCGTCCCACCAACTCACCATGCAGCTGGGCCCTTTTTCCAAGCGCGGCCCTGTAGACGCCGCCGATGACCAGTCCCTTCATCGAGAGGACGGTATCAAGAGGGGCCGCGTCGATTGCGCTCACTGTGGGCACTTCGGGGCGAGTAGATCTCAATCGAGTCTCAGTTCTCCGGACTCGTCGAACCTCATCAAGTCCTTTGCGAAATGCGATGGCTAGATTCTCAAATGTGCCAAAGCCCGTTACGTCGAGAGTCTGTAAGTGAGGTCCATCAAAGACGGATGAAGCGGCGAGGCCCGCGATCTCCAGGCCGGCGTCGAGCAGCACGCTCAGAACGGTGTCTACCTCGTCGTCAAGCAGAAGGAATTGGGCTCTAAGGAGAGCCTCGTGATGGACTGCTGAAGTAAAAGCGGCCCACGAATTTAAGCCGAGGTTCGGAGAGAGAGTTCGATCATCCGTGACAATCGTAGCCTCTTCTCTCGGAATGACAACCTTGTAAACACCCTCGCTAGCGGCGTACGTACCCTTAGCCCCAATGACACGATCAATCACGGCGCGGGCGGGCGGCGGAACCCCATCAGCGGCTGCCGTCGAAACACCAGCGGCTAAGAAACAGAGCGTCAAAATAGCCTTGTTAGCGCGCATCATAGGATCACACTTTTGGCGGCGCGGCGGGGTGGACGCTGACTCGCGTCCCTTCCCGGATCTCGTCGCTACCGCGCTTCAGCACCGTGTCGCCATCTTTCAGGGGACCGATGATCTCAATGAGGTCGCCTTGTGCAGGACCCTTTTTGACATCGACCCATTCCGCGGCGCCCTCTTTCACGCGAATCACGAACACGCGCTCGCTGGTCGTCACAATGCTAGTGGGAGGGACTAGTAGAATCGATCGATTGCCGCGAATCGGCCACTTCACGGCCGGGTACATACCCGCAGCCAAGCGTCCGCTTGAATTTGCGACGTCAAGTTCCACCGGCATCGAACGGGTCTTCGGATCCATGGAACGAGCGACCCGGCTTAGCGTGCCGTAGAAAGTCTCGCCAGGATAAGCCGGAACGGAAAACGCGATCTTGCCGCCCTTCACGATACCCCCCACGTCCGCCTCAGGTACGGGCACGACAAGTCTCAGCCGGTCTGCCGTTTCCAACTGAAACAAGGGCACTGCGTCCCGGCCGGTGCCTGCGAGAGCCCCTGGATGAACATTGCGGGTAGTAATCACTCCGCTGAACGGCGCGGTGATCCGAAGATAGACCTGAATGTCTTCGATCGCTTTCAAGGCTTCCTGCGCGGCCTGAATCGATGCCTCGGCCGCGGCGACTCTGGCACGCTCAACGTCCACCTGTTTTTCAGCCTGGATCAGTTCGTTGCCCGCGATGACCCCTGGAGTAGCCGAAGCGGCTTTCATGCGCTCATAAGTGCTCTGGACGCCGCTGACCCGAGCCTCGGCTTCCACCTTTTGTGACTGCGCGGCGCTGACCTTCGCCTTGGCTTCCGCGCGCTGCGCATTTAGCTCCGGTGCAATCATCGTTGCAAGCAGTTGACCCTCTTTAACCACCGAACCGCGATCGACTTCAACCTTCTCCACAAATCCGGGGATCTTTGCGTGGATCGGGACGCTGAGATACGGTACGAACTCGCCAGGAAGCTCCACCTTCTGATCGAGCGGCCGCGAGATCACGCGGACGACATCCATGTTTGTCCGAAGGCTGGGCTGACGGTCCAGAGAATGACGATTGGCGCCATCCCGAAGATCGGCGCACTCCGTCTTGACGCGGCTAGGGCCTAAGCTTTTTCATAGTACTTGCTCTCCGGGTCGTAGGGATTCAGCGAAGGCGATTTCACTTGAGACCGCCCCTGTAAAATGGCGTAAATCGACGGCAGGATAAATAACGTGGAGACGGTGGCCGCCGCGAGCCCGCCGATGACTGCTCTCGCCAACGGAGCTGTTTGCTTTCCACTCTCCGTCAAGTCCAAGCGCCATCGGAATCATACCGAAGATCATTGCCGCCGCTGTCATGAGAATCGCCCGGACTCGGCTTCGGCCGCCCTCAAGCGCTGCATCAACGGCGGGCGCGCCTTCTTTTCGGCTGAACTCAGAAAAGGTCACGAATAGAATGGCGTTCGCGACCGCAACACCAATCGCCATAATCGCTCCCATGAAGGACTGCACGTTTAAGGTAGTGCCGGTTAAGAACAACATGATCAGCACACCGCATAACACCGCTGGGACCGTCAACAGGACTGTCATCGCCAGGCGAAGCGACTGGAAGTTAAACGTCAAGAGCAGAAAAATCACCAGGATCGAGAGCAACAGGCCAATGCGCAATCCGCCAATTGTTTCTTCAAGCGGAGGAATTTGGCCCCTGACGGCAACCGTAATCGCCGCGGGGCGGGATTGCCGACACGCGCTCAGTGCCTGCTGAATTTGTTTGGCGCCATCACCGAGATACTCCCCGTGAAGATTGGCCGTAAGGCTGACCACGCGCTGCATGTTGTAGCGGTCCACTTCGCCCATCGTCGTTCCAAACTTGACCTCCGCGACGTCGCGAAGCAGCGCGGAGGACCGTCGGAGGATAACCGGAGGCCATTCAGGTCTTCGATCGACCGGACACGGTTTTGCGGGATCTCAACCTGAATCTGGAATCCGTTTCCGCTCACCGGATCGCGCCAAAAGTTCGGGTCGATGAATCGGCTTGACGAAGTTGCGACAACCACCGATTTGGCGACATCGGCGACAGTCAAATTGAACTGTCCAGCCCGGTTCCGATCAACGTCGACCTGCACCGTTGGATAGTTGAAGGGTTGGCCATATTGCAGATCTCTTAAGTTCGAGATCTTGGCCAGCTCGGCGCGAACTTTTTCCGCAAACGCCCGATTATCGGCCAGATTGGGCCCTTGCATTGCCACCTCGATCGGCGTGGCAGAACCGAAACTCATCACCTGGCTGATGATATCCCCGGCTTCGAAAGGACGCTTCCACATTCGGCAGGTCCTTGGCGAAGCGCTGCCGCAGTCGCTCTTTCAGCTCCTCTCCCTCGCAAGCGAGGCTTCCGGCTTCAAAGCGACCAGCATCACCGCCTCGTGCGGCCCGCTCGTAAACAGAAAGATCGTATTAATCGGATAGTTCGGCGGCTGTACCCCAACGAAGTCCGATTCAATGGCAACATTCTCCGCTCCGACTTCTTGCTTGATGATATCCAGCGCCTTCAAAGTCATGACTTCCGTGCGTTCAATTCGAGTTCCCGTGGGGGCGCGGAGGCGTAGCTGAAATTGACCGGTGTCGGTCGTCGGGAAAATTTCCGTGTGCATCAGAGGAATCACGAAAAAGAGCAGCGCGGCGGCAGCGATCGCGTACAGGCCGGCGACGCCCCACCGCCATCGGATGGTGCCTTTGCAGGATCGAGCCGTACCATTCGCGCCATCGAGGAGTTTTCGCGGTTCCCTTAGCTTCGCGCATCATCCACGTCGCCAGGACCGGCACCAATGTCGTCGATAGCACGTAGGACGAAATCATGGCAAAACCCACGGCGATCGATAACGGAACGAATAACTGACGCGCGACGCCTGCCATGAAAAAAGAAGGCACGAATACGGACAGAACGCACAACATTGCCAGCAACCGTGGAATCGCCGTCTTTCGGCACGCCTCGACAACCGCCATCGCCCGCGACATGCCCGACGCCTTCGCGGTATCGAGAAGCGAATGGATATTTTCGATCTCGACCGTTGCCTCATCGACGAGCACACCCACGGCCAGCGCCAGGCCGCCAAGAGTCATGATGTTGATCGTCTGGCCGGTAAGCCACAGCCAAACGACGGCCGAGAGCAGAGCGAAGGGTATTGTGACGATGACGATGACAGAACTGCGCCAGTCACGCAGAGAACAGCAGGACCATCACTGCGGTCAGCAATGCCCCGAGAGCGCTCTCGGTCATCAGACCCTTAATCGCATTCACGACAAATTTCGACTGATCGAATTCCAACCGGATGTCGACGTCCTCCGGTGCAACTGCCTTCATTCTGGGCAAGGCCTCGCGGACCCGCTGGATCACCGCGAGTGTCGAGGCGTCGGAACGTTTCGTTACGGGGATGTAAACAGTTCTTTTCCCGTTGACGTGCGCGTATCCCACGACGATGTCGGTTCCGTTCTCGACCGTCCCGATGTCCCGAAGATAAACGGACGCGCCGCTTCCGAGATGAATGGGCGTATCCAGCAGCTCGTCAAGCTTGCCGCCGAGCGTCACATTGGTCGATGCGATCCTCATCAGATCGTCGGTGCCAACGTTTCCCGCAGGCATGACGACGCTGCTGCGGTTCACCGCGACGAATCGCTTCTTCGGCGGACACGTTATAGGCGTTTAACTTATCGGGATTCAGCCGGACAACGATCGTCCGCTGATTGCCGCCGAATGGAGGAGGTGCCGATACACCGTCCAGCACCGCGAATAGAGGCCGAACGCGATTCAAAGCGATATCCTGCATCTCTCCGACACTTCTATTCGGGCTGGAGAAGATCAACTGGCCGACAGGAACGCTGCCGGCGTCATAGCGGACGATAAAAGGAGAAACCGTTCCCGTCGGCATAAAGGCACGGGCGCGGTTCACATAACCGACAACCTGGGCCATCGCCTGACTCATATCCGTGCCCTGGTGGAAGACCAACTTCACCAGCGCGATGCCTTGGATATTCTTGCTCTCGACGTGTTCGATCCCGGTGATGTAGAGAAAGTGATATTCGAGATAGTAAGTGAGGTACCCTTCCATCTGTTGCGGGTCCATCCCACCGTAGGGTTGCGCCACATAGATTGCCGGCGCTCCCAGATTCGGAAAAATGTCGACGGGCATGCTTCGTATGGCGAGAAATGCGCATAGCGCGACGGCAACTACAGCAACAAGAGCGGATATCGGTCTAGTGAGCGCTGCAAGGACTAATCGCATATGTCCTTCTACTTACCTGCTGACGTCAGGAACGGCGTCAGATCCCCTTCGACGGCCGCGACTCCTAGCAAAGCTCTCCACACGCCAAGGCGGGCGAGTGAATCGTCAATCTCGGCCTGCGTAAGAAGCCGCTGCGCTTCGGCTACCTCCGTGATGTTGCCCGAGCCCTGCCCTGTACCTGGCTGTGGCCTGCTGCTCGGTCGCGCGAGCCGCCTCCAGCTGAATCGGCGTGTTTTGCGCGACGCGGCGCGCTCCTTCGAGAACCGCCTTCGCCTTTTCGATCCCGCCGTTGATGTCCTGCAGGGTCTGATCGTAATTGGCCGCGGCGCTGCGCTCATTGTGGACTTCGATTTCCTTCTTGGCGCGAATCGAAAACCAATCGAAAGCGGGAAAAGTGACGCTCGCTCCAAGAGCCCAATTCTGGATGTTCGGTCCGAGACCGCTGGCCACTCCACCTGTTCGCCCGTCCGCCTGAATCCCTGTGCCTCGCGCATAAGCGGCGCCCTGAAGATAGAGACGCGGATAGTAGACGCGCTCGAGACGCCTTTTCCCGCGCCTTGACCTCGGTCACCGCGGCTTCTCTAGCGATCGCTAGAGGATGCTGTGCGCGGCGGCATCTGGAATCTTGCGGCGCGGGCGGCGCCTGCAAAACGGACGCCGGGCTCGATCGCAATGGTTTCCGGCTTAGTTCCGAGCAATTGAGCCAGCGCCGCACGAGCGACGGCGACGGCCTGCTCCGCCTGAATCTGCTGGGTTTGCGCGAGCGCAAGCTCGGCCCGCGAACGCGAAGCATCTGCTCCGGGGCGCAATTCGTTCTTCGCCAATGTCTCGATCACTTCGTTCAAAACACGAGCCCGCTCGACACCTGCCCGCGCGGCGACGACCGTCTGCTGCGCGGCGGCGATCGTGAGAAATGCATCTGCTGCCGTGGTCGCGACTTGCAGCTTGGTCACATTCACTTCGGCGGCCGCCCGATCTCGGGTCGCTTTCGCTGTATCCACATTTGCCTTGCGCAAGCCGAAGTCAACCGGTTCCCATGAGACTAGCGTGCCGACCGCTGAGCCCCAAACGCTGTTCAATGAGTTTGTCCCCAGAACGGGTCCGCGTCATCGAAGGAATCACGGATTGCGGAAACAGCTGGCCAAAAACGTTGTTGTGGGTGGCGCGATTCACCTGGCCCAGAAAGTCCGCTCGCGGAAGATATGCCGTCCGAGCCAGGTTGATCGCCGCCGCGGCAGCGAAACCTGTTCAAGCGAACCTCGAACCGCCGGGTACTGATCGACGGACTGCTGTACGGCCTGGCCCAGCGTCAGCGGCGCCGGCTGCGCAGCGACCAGATCGGTCATGAGCATGGCCGCGATGCCCACTTCCATCAGCATCCTCATGCCCTGTTTCTCTCCTCAGTCATCTTCGTCGCTCCCAAGTCGATTTTCTACTGGACTTTGTGATGCAGCAGGAGTCCGATCCCGCCAGCTACAAGAATCAGAACGGGTTCAGGAATCTTCCTGGACGTGACCAGAACCGCAAAAGTAAAAAGGCCGATCATCAGCGTGGGAATATCGATCGAGAGCTCGCTTGCCGAGGATCACCGCCGCCCCCGCAATCGCACCGACCGCCGCAGCCGTCACCCCCTGAACAAAGGCCTTGACCTGCGGATTCCCGGCAAATCGCCGGTAGTACGGAGCCGCCAACACGACGATTAGAAATGGCGGCGCAAAGACCGCCAAGGCTGCGGCAGCGCCGCCCAAAGGCCCTGCCACCAGGTATCCGATGAACGCCGCAGTGATGACCACCGGTCCGGGTGTGATCATGGCCACCGCAACCGCGTCCAGAAACTGTTGCTCCGTCAGCCAGTGGAATTGGCTCACAACCCCACCGTAGAGGAAGGGCACGATCGCCAGACCGCTCCCAAACACAAACGCGCCCGCCTTCAGGAAAAAGAAAGACAGGCTCCATAAGAGTCCTAGGGAAGCAGTCCCTTGCACGCCGGTGAGCAGCCATCCGAAACCGGCCGCGAGCGATGGGACGGACGGCTTCGTCAGAAACGCGGGCGCAGCCTTAACCAGCACCGAAACCACTCCGCACAAAACGAAGAGCCACACGATCTCCGAACCAGTCCATACGGTCGTGATCGCGACGCTCGCAAAAAGAATCCAGAGGAACACGATCCTTACCCAGCGTCTTTCGGGCAAGACGAAACGCGCTCTGGGCGATGATCGCGATCACGGCGGCACCGATGCCGTAGAACATCCCCTGAATCCACGAAAGCTGGCCGAAGTGGACGTAAGTGGCGGCCAAACCTATTGCCATCAGAGAACGAGGGAAGGATGAATGCGGCGCTTACGACGGCCGCCCCGAAACGGCCTGCGCGCACCCACCCCAGAGTACATCGCGAGTTGGGCTGCCAAGGGACCAGGAGATAACTGCGAAAACGCCAGCCCCTCAACATAATCCTGTCGCGAGATCCAGTTTCGTTCTTCGACTAGATCTCTCTCCATCCTCGCGGCAAGTGCGATCGGGCCGCCAAAACCGAACGTGCCCAGCCGCACAAAATACAGGAGGAAAGCCTGTAAAGAATATGGAATTGCCCCTGTTGCTGTGGAGATAGCAGGACTCATGGCTGCCGCTGTCTTCTCAATTCGTCTTAATGAGACGCGTGAGATTTGCCCAGCTCATTCAAGGCGGCCTTGAACCCGTTGGCTAGCTTCTCGGCCGGACCGGTTCCCCAGTAATGCAGGAAATAAATGGTCGGCTGAGTGCCCGTCATGTGGTGATGGATGGCTACGACATCTCAGTCCGTTCGGAGCGCAGGGCTTTCAGAACGGGCGTGACCTCCGTGCGAAAGCATGGCCACATCGCCGGCGATCTCCGCATTGGCGTCGCTGCCGAAGAACGCCGCCCATGTGTTCAGGCCCATTCGCGAATTAATCGGTGCGCCCATCTCCTTCAACTTCAGATCGTCCCGGCCAATGGTGATCTTGTACACAGCCCCGTTTTGCTCGCCCTCATGGCCCACGATCTTGGCGATCTTCGCGGTGTCAATTTGTCCGGCCGAGATGCTCGAGTTTCCCCCGGTAACCGAGCTCTGATGCTGCGACGGAACCGTGGCCGATCAGATCAATGGCTGGCTTCGCCATTTTCGCAAGATCGGCAGCCTTTCCGTGACCGTGGACGTGCATGTAGAAAATGCGCGGGCTCTCAAAGAAAAAATGATTGTGAATAGCCGTCACCTCGAGGCCGTTTTCGAGAAGAGCCGACATGACCGGATTCACCTCATCCTCCTGAAGCACAAGGTCTCCCATCATGACGTCTATTCCGCCGTCGCCCTTGGTCATCGCGAGCCAACCGCCGAAGCCGAAGGGTGTCGGCGTTGCGATTCCGTCTATCGTGACTTTCAGGTCGCTCCGGGGAATGTTGATTTTCAAGACGTTGTCCTTGAAATCCCCTTGCTTCCCTAGTGCCTTCAAAACACCGTCGTAATCAGCCGGCATGTTTTGCGCCAGCGCTCCAAAACCTAAGAGCAGGATGCTTGAGATCAATCTGAACGTTTTCATTATTTTTGTATCCTCACTTTCGGTAGAATCGTAAATTCATCGAAGTATGTCAGGCTGTCCGCTTTCGTCCAGAGACCGGTTTTGCCGGCTTGGATGAAGGTTCTATCTTGTGCTTCGAAGAGGCGTTCGCCATTCAAAAAAACGGTGAACAAGCTGTCATTGAACGCAATCCTCAGGTTGTTCCATTGACCTTTTGGGATCTCGTGTTTGACTCCATATGAGCGGGATGGCAGCCCTTTCGGTGCAATTGAAACACGGATGCCGTTTTCGACCTTATACAGAACGACGTTGCGCTCCAGTGCGTTGGCTCTGACAATGTAATAGTTGTTTGGATCTTGATATCGCCAGATAATTCCTGCCGCTTGATCGACCCTACCATCGATAGTCTTAAACGCAACGCTCACTTCTCCATCCCGTAGCGTAGTCGCGTCCCAAATCGCCAGAGGAAAGCGCCCAGCGGTGCTATCCCGCGACACTTGCGCCAAAACGTTGGGCGGCCTGGGAGCGGAGGGGTCCTGAACGATCTCCCATCGAGGGACTCCTCCATCGTGGGTCATCGCGACCGTCCAACCAGCCGGCGGCTTGCCCGGCACACACTTGTCGAAACGGATCACTTCAGCCGATACCGGACCGAGGAGTAAAAGCGCGGCGCTCCAGACCCGCATGACACGCATTCCGATCTCAAGTTTGCCGTACCAACATGTGGATTACCTGAGTATCGCGATTAGTTGGGGAAACTCACGAATTCCTCAGGTTAAGAGATCATACTAGTGTGGACAGATGCGGATTCTCATCGTCGAAGACGACCGGAAGCTCGCTCGGCAGTTGAAGAAGGGTTTGGACGAGCAGGGCCATTCCGTAACTGTTGCGTGCGACGGCCCTGAAGGGCTTGATGCGGCACAGTATGGGGAGTTCGACGTTCTAGTTCTAGATGTGATGCTGCCCGGACTGGACGGCTTTTCGATCATCAGGCGTCTCCGCGCGGCGGGAAAAGGCACGCCGACCCTGCTGCTAACGGCACGTGACGCAGCCGAGGATGTGGTGACCGGGCTGGATGCGGGAGCCGACGATTATTTGACCAAGCCGTTTTCGTTCAAGATACTTCAGGCGAGGCTTCGTGCGCTCTCCCGGCGTAAGGATGTGGCCCCAAGTACCCAGTTGAAGATCGGCGATCTAGTGTTCGATTCCGCAGCTCACGAAGTGAAACGTGGGGGTACGGTCATCTCGCTGACCAGAACTGAGTTCGTTCTTCTCGATCTGTTGATGAGAAATGCCGGACGCGTTATTACGCGCTCGCGAATGATTGAGGCAGCGTGGGGCCATGCACGGGAGGTTGAAAGTAATGCCCTGGATGTATTTATCCGTCAGCTTCGGGCGAAAGTCGATCTGCCGGGCAAACCGAAACTGATCCACACCATCAGAGGCATCGGATATGCACTACGTGACGAGGATAGCGCGTGAAAAAGAGATCGATAGGCTTCCGATTGGCAGCGTGGTACTTTGTGGTCTTCGCCTGTGGCCTTGCGGTGTTCAGTATTGCCGCCTGGTTTGCGATGCGAGCCAGCATCTACCATGCGGTCGACGACGAATTGCGCGACCGAGTGAGTGGCGTCCAGAGTTTCATGGATCATCAGATCTCGTCATTGTCCGTGCCGGAAATCCGGGATGAGTTTCGAGAGCACTCGGTTTTGGGTCCCGGAGGGGATCTATTCCAGGTCTGTGACGAGCAAGGACAGTGGTTGTATCGCTCGGTTCCACTGGAAAGCAACAACGTTCCGATTGATCTGCCGAGCGCCCTCAACGGACACCGCTTCGAGACCCGTCAAGTCGAACGCCAGCCGCTCCGTTTCTATTCCGAGCGCATTGTCGTGAACGGGAAACTCTATACGGTTCAAGTGGCGACAACGATGAACGAGGCATTTGAGGCGCTCGAAGGATTCCGCTGGATGCTGTGGCTCGCCACGCCTCTTCTTCTGATCACTGCCAGTGCGGGTGGCTTTTGGCTCAGCGGCCTGGCGCTTGCTCCGGTTGATGAAATTTCGCACGCGGCGCAGCGGATCAGCATCGAAAACCTTGCGGACCGTCTGGAGGTCACCCCAACCGGCGATCAGCTTCAGCGGCTCTCAGAGACGCTGAATGCGATGCTCTCTCGCCTCGAGGCGTCGGTTCGCAGAATTACGCAGTTTACTGCCGACGCCTCGCATGAATTGCGAGCACCTGTGTCGTTGATCAGGACTACGGCCGAGGTCGCTGTGCAAAACAGGAATCGTCCGGCGGGCGAATATCTTGAAGCTCTTGAAGAGATTCTCGATGAGGCGGAACGCACGTCGCAGGTGGTCGACAGTCTTATGTTGCTGGCTCGTGCTGATTCTGGGAAAGAAAGCCTGGAACGTTTTCACGTCGACGCTACCGCAATTGTCAAAGGCGCGGCCGAGCAGGGCGAAAAGTTGGCGCGTAATCACGGCCTTGAATTCACTACCAACTTTCCTAAGCGACCGGTGTCGGTCGAAGCTGATGCCGATGCGTTGAGACGGGCCATACTCATTCTGTTGGACAATGCAGTGAAGTACACCCCTCAGGGCGGCACTGTGAAAATCGCTCTGGAGGCGGATGATGGTTTCGCCGTGGTTTCAGTGTCGGATACGGGAATCGGGGTCGCGAGTCAAGATCTCGTCCACATCTTCGACCGATTCTGGAGAGCGGATAAAGCCCGCTCCCGGGAACAGGGCGGCGCGGGGCTTGGTCTCTCGATCGCGAAATGGATCGTGGATATTCACGGAGGCTCGATTGAGGTTGAAAGCGAACCCGGAAAAGGCTCGAGTTTTCACATCAGACTCCCTTTGGATCAGACGCAAGAAGGGAGAATCAAATGACAATAACGACCGTAGTATTGGTTACCGCCGTGTTAGTCAGCGTAGCGCTGGCCGACACAGTTAATTTCGACGGCCTCAAAACAGGCGCGCCGCCGCCTGGATGGACTGCCACCAGAACTGGCAGCGGCACCGCGAAATGGACGGTTGAACAGGATCCTAGTGCTCCGAGCAAACCCAATGTTCTGAAGCAATCTGGTCAGGCTACTTATCCGGTTTGTATCAAAGACGACACGAGCGTCAAGGACGGCTTCGTGGAAGTCAAGTTCAAGCCAATTTCCGGGAAGGAAGACCAGGCGGGCGGCCTCATCTGGAGGGCGAAGGATTCCAACAACTATTACATCGCCCGCGCCAATGCGCTCGAAGACAACGTCACGATCTATCACACTATCAATGGGCGGCGAACGGAAAAGAAGCGCACGAACATGAAGGTTGCATCGAACACCTGGCACACTTTACGCGTGGATTTCCGGGACAACCGCTTCACGGTTAAGTTCGATGGCAAGAAGGCCATCGAGTGGGACGACAACACGTTCAAGGACGCGGGCAAGGTCGGCGTCTGGACAAAGGCTGATAGCGTGACGCTATTCGACGACTTCACGTACGGAAGTAATTAGTATTACTTACCGAGATCCTTCAGGAGGATCTCAAGCTGTTTTCGGATGTATTCCCGCGCCTTTCGATAATCGTCGCTGACTGAGGGTGTGGCGCTCCAGTCTGAGACTGCCGAGCCATCGCTGAGCCACGGTTTGAGGTCAGGGCCGAACGATATTATCTTTGTCGCGCCCTTCAAGTCTTTCTCCGAAGCCTTCGTTGGTTTCATGCTGCCGACGTCGTAGCCGTCCGCCTTCAGACCATCGCGAACCGTTTTCGGAATTTCGCCGTCAGGGGTGGTCCCACGCGCCAGGATGTTCAAGTCCAAACCTTTTTCCTTCGCCATTCGCCCGAATTCCGTGGCCGCAATAACGCTCTTGGCGGAGCCGTGTTCGCAGACAAATACCACTTTGGGTTTGGCGTCGGACGGTTCTCCTTCTTGTGCCCATATCACACCGCAGGCGATCAACAAAAGAGAGTATCTGTGAGTCCGCATAGTTTGTTATAGAGGTTCATTCTGAGGATTTGGTGAGTTCCTCTCCGAACCTATTCTGCTTCCTCGGGCGGCTGGATGCGAACGAAAGCTCTGTAGAGCAGCAGGTCGTAGATGATTTTCAACACGCCAGCAATGTAGAACGGCAGGCTGATCAGCCGGGGCCTCGCAAACAAGAGGCCTGCGAAGACCGGAGCCAGGGCGGCACCTGTTGTTCGCGCGACTCCTGTAATGCCTGCCGCAGAAGATCGCTCGTCCGCACGAACGATGGCCATCGTGTACGACTGTCTGGTGGGTACATCCATCTGGCTGATACTGAAGCGCAGCAGCAGCACAGCGATTGCCGAGGGAAGGTTCGGCATCATCGGTACCAAAATGAGCAGAATGTTGGATGGAAGATGGGTGTAGACCATTGTCTTGACGAGACCGAATCGCGACGCCAATCGTGAAGCCAACAAGGCGGAAATCCCGGCAAAAATGTTCGCTCCGAAAAAAATGCCACCGAGCGCCGCGGGTTTCACGCCGAAACGAAGATAGAACCAATAAGCGGCGAAGCTTTGAACAACAAAGCCGCCCCCAAACGCGTCGAGCGCAAACAGGCCTGCCAGCCGGAGCACAACATCGCGTGAATGCCCGATTCCGAACATGCTCTTCGCCTTTGGGCTCGCATCTCGCGGTGCTTCTGCGCCGGGTGACAAGCGGCTGAAAAGCAACGTGAGCAGGAGTCCCAAACCCGCGTAAACGAGGATGATCGCCCGTTCGCTGCCGATTGGCGTCACTGCCGTTCGCTCAAGCCGTTGAGTGAGCAAGCCCGCAAAAAGGGAACCCGCTGCGGTTGCCAGCGATCCGATCAGCGCATACCACGCGAATACTGCCGTGCGCTTACGGGCGGGAATCACTTGGGAAAGGGCCGCTTGCTCAATCGATAAGAAAGGTCCGACTTCGTGTCCGCTCGGACTGATCACACCTATCGTGCCCGCCACTACGAGGAACAGAAAGTTATCTGTCAAGGCGAAGATCAAGCCTGCGCCCGCCATCAGAATCGCCCCCACGATCAGCATCCGCCGTCGCCCGATTCGGTCCGCTTGGGTGGTGAGCAGGAGCGAGACCAGGGTATCGCCGAGTAGCGTCAACGTCAGGAGCATCCCCGTTTGTGATTCGCTGAGGCCGAGACCAGTCAGGTAGAAAACTAAGACGACCGAGAGCGCCCCGTAAGAGAACAGGCGGATGAATCGGGTGACGAATAAGAGCACCCCATCGCGGGTCAAGTGCTGAAAGGCACTTCGGTTCAAAGCTGTCACCAACGGGTTTAGCGTCACGTCTACAGGTTTTCCCCAGAATCCGGAGAGAGCGTACCACGATCTGGCATTTCCGCGCCTTTCGGGGTGGGATCAACCGATTCAGGTAATCCACAGATTCGAATCGTAGAATCTTAACGTGAAATACCTCCTGGCAACATTGCTTCTTGTGACGGGTGTCGTCGTTGGACAGCCGCTATCGCAGACAGGGCGGATTGAACTGCCAAATGTCGACGGCCGAATCGACCATTTCAGCGCCGATGTGAAGGGGAAGCGACTCTTCATGTCCGCGCTCGGGAACCATACTGTCGAAGTGCTCGATGTGGACGCCAACAAGCGTCTCCGAACTCTCACCGACCTCGCCGAGCCGCAGGGAGCGTATTACGATCCCTCCACGAACCGTCTGTTCGTCGCGTGCGCGAAAGATGGCGCGACGAAGGTTTTTGAAGCAGCGACGTTTCAGCTCCTGGAGACAGTAAAATTCTCGGCGGACGCCGACAATGTTCGTTATGACGCTCGCAGGCACAGGGTTATCGTCGGCTATGGCGATGGCGCGCTTGCGTTTGTGGACACGAACGGCAAGAAGGCCGGAGAGATTCCGCTCGACGGTCATCCAGAATCTTTCCAGCTTGAGAAAACGGGAACGCGTGTCTTCGTCAATGTCCCCGACCGCAAAGAAATTCAGGTGGCCGATCTGATGAAGAACACTCTGCTGGCGAAGTGGCCGGTCACTTCAGCGACGAAGAATTTCCCGATGGCACTCGATGAGGGCCATCATCGCTTGTTGATTGGATGCCGGTCCCCCGCGCGATTACTGGCGATCGATACCGAGAGCGGGAAGCAGACCGCGTCGATCGAGATTGTGGGCGATACGGATGACCTGTTTTACGATGCTGTCCACAACCGGGTGTACGTGATCGGCGGGCAAGGATTCGTAGATGTCTTTGAGCAGAAGGACGCCGACCATTACGACCGGGTTGCGCATCTCCCGACCGCTCCGGGCGCGCGGACCGGGCTCTTCGTGCAAGAATGGTCGAAACTATTCGTAGCAGTCCCGCACCGCGGCGCGCAACGTGCGGAAATTATCATTTACGACACAAAATAATCCTGAAATGAAATTGGCTTTTCTCTCGTTCCTTATCGCCGCCCTGTTCTCGCCCATTCTGCTGGCTCAAACAGGAACGCTTCGTGGCCAGATCACCGATGAAAGCGGCGCTATCATACCAGGAGCCAAGGTCGTGCTGACCGGCCCTGGGGGTCTTTCCAAGACTACGACCGCAGGCACCAACGATGCTTCGTATTCCTTCCCGGATCTTCCACTTGGTGCGTACGTGGTCGAGGCCTCCGCGCCCGGCCTCAGCCTCCGGCAACCGGCGAAGATTGCTCTAAAAGCGGGTTCCCAATCTCTGAATCTCGTCCTGAACGTCGCGGTTGAGAAACAGGAAGTAACGGTGGCGGAAAATGCCGGGCCGACCGTCAGTACGGAGGCTTCCAATAACGCCGGCGCGATGGTGCTGAGCGGCTCCGATCTCGACGCACTCTCCGACAACCCCGATGACCTGCTGGCCGATCTTCAAGCGCTCGCCGGACCGTCTGCCGGGCCCAGTGGCGGGCAAATTTTTATCGACGGTTTCAGCGGAGGCGAGTTGCCGCCGAAAAGCGCGATCCGGGAGATCCGGATCAACCAGAATCCGTTTTCGCCTGAATATGACAAGCTCGGTTTCGGCCGCATTGAGATTTTCACCAAACCCGGCACCGATAAATTTCGCGGCTCCATCGGCTACAATTTTGCGAACGACGCATTGAATTCTCGCAATGCGTACGCGGCCCAGAAAGCACCATTTCGTTTGAACGAGCTCAGCGGCATATTGAGCGGTCCGATTAACAAAAAGGCTTCCTTCAATTTCAACATGATCCGCGAATGGGTCGACAACGGTAACGTCATTAACGGCGTGACCCTCAATCCGCAAACGCTGATCGCCGGCCCTTTTGACGGAACTCTCGTCTCCACTTTGCGCCGAACCGCGCTGACCCCGCGCGTGGATTACCAGTTAAATCCAAAAAACACTTTGACGGTTCGTTATTCATTCAATCGCGACGGCGTGGACAACGCGGGCGTAGGCGGGCTCAATTTGATCTCTCGCGGGTATCACAACCTGGCCAGCAGCCAGACGGTACAGCTAACGGAAAACGCGGTGTTGAGCGCGACTGTGATCAATGAGACTCGCTTCCAGTACTACCGGCCGACCAGCGTTTCCGAAGCCAACACGTCCGGCTATGCCCTGCAAGTCCTCGGAGCGTTTAACGGCGGCGGAGCCCAGGTGGGCCACGCCACCGATTCGCAGAACACCTATGAATTTCAGAACAATACGTCCTTCATTCGGGGTGTCCACGCGTTGCGGTTTGGCGTCAGGCTGCGGGGTGCGACCGAGGTCAACTCATCGCCGCAGAATTACGGCGGCACGTTCAGCTTCAGCGGCGGTGTCGCGCCCGAATTGAATGCGAACAATCAGCCCGTGCTGGATGCCTCCGGCCAGCCTGTGCTGGTCAACATTAGTTCGATCGAGAGCTATCGGCGCACCCTCTTGTTTCAGCAGTTAGCCCTCCCGGCCAGCCAGATCAGGCAGCTCGGCGGTGGTGCTTCGCAGTTCACCGTCAACCAGGGAATCCCGTTGATCTCCGCCGATCAGTTCGATTTGGGAGTGTTCGTGGGCGATGACTGGAAAGTTCGTCCGAACGTGACTGTGAACCTGGGACTGCGGTACGAGACGCAGACCAACATTCACGATCGGCGCGATTTCGCTCCACGGCTCGGCGTCGCATGGGCGCCGGGGAAGGCGTCCGGAAGGTCGCGCCCCAAGAATGTGATCCGTGCCGGCTTCGGTATGTTCTACGACCGGTTCGGCTTGGGAAATACCCTCACTGCGCTAAGAAATAACGGTGTCATTCAGCAGCAGTACGTCGTGACGAACCCCGACTTTTTTCCGAACGTCCCCGCTGTGACCTCATTGCCAGGCCCTGTCCCTAACAGCACCGTCCAGGAAATCAGCTCGTCATTGCGCGCACCTTACTTGATGCAGTCCGCCGCGACGTTTGAACGGCAGTTGCCGAAGAATTCGACTGTCGCCGTCACGTATGCGAACACGCACGCGCTCCACTTGCTGCGGTCGCAGGATATTAACGGTCCTTTGCCCGGAACTTACGTGCCGTCCACGCCGGGCAGCGGTTTGTATCCTTTCGGCCGGCCTGGACAGATCCTGCTGATGGAGTCCGCAGGCTTGTACAACCAAAACCAGTTGATCGTGAACGTGAACACTAAAGTCAACAGCAATGTGTCGCTTACTGGCTCTTACATGTACAACCGGGCGATGAGCAACACCGACGGAATCGGCACCTACCTGGCAAATCCGTACAGTTCGACGGGCGAGTACGGTCCTGCTGCGACGGATATATATCACCGCGTTACACTGGGCGGCACCGTGACCGTCAAATGGGGCATCCGATTCAACCCGCTGTTAATCGGGAATACCGGGCCGCCGTTCGATATCACCGCCGGACAAGACATCTACGGCGACGGCCTGTTCAACGCGAGGCCTGGAATCGCGACCAATCCAAATAAGCCTGGCGTGGTAACAACAAAATACGGCCTTCTCGACCCGAATCCCACGGCTTCGGAGAAACTGCTCTCCCGCAATTTTGGACGCGGCCCGGGCCAGATCATGCTCAACATGCGCGTCGGCCGGACGTTCGCTTTTGGGCCCTCGCGCGAAGGGGGCGGAGGAGCCTCGTCTTCCGGTGGCGGGCCAGGGGGTGGCGGGGGACCTGGTGGTGGAGGCGGCGGTGGCCGCGGCGGAGCTCCGGCGAGTCCGTTTTCCATGGGCGGCGGAGGACAAGGGGGTGGTGCCTCCTCCGGCAACCATCGGTACGGCTTCACGATCTCGATGCAGATCCGCAATCTAACCAATCACAACAACCCCGGTCCGATCATCGGCAACATCACCTCACCTCTGTTCGGGATGGCCAACCAACCGGCAGGTTCCGGCGGCCTGTTTAACGAAAGCGCCAACAACAGGAGATTTGAATTGCAGACGCGGTTTACTTTTTAGAAACTCCGAGATGAACACTCCTCTCACCAGCTTGTTGCTCCTCTCCGTTTTCATACAGATCCCTGGACACGCTCAAGAATCGGCCGGCATCGCTGTTACGGGAAGTGTATTCGACCCACACCAGGCGGCAGTTCTCGGCGCGAAAGTGACTCTCAAGCGAACGAATCGCAACCAAGTCAAGACAACATCCGCGGACACCTTGGGCGAGTTTCGATTTGACGGAGTTCAGCCGGGGGACTATGATGTCCGGATCGAGCACGAGGGCTTCAAGCCGTATGTCTCGCGCATCAAGATCGGCAATCTGCCTCCCGCTCCTGTCAGTGCCGTGTTGAGTCTCGCGGATGTCCAGCAGGAAGTAACGGTCGGCGACCAGCAAACGAAGGTCAGCACTAATCCTTCTGAGAACTCCGACACCGTGACAATGAACCGCCAGGCACTCGATGACCTACCGATTTTCGATATGGACTATATCGCGACCATGTCAAGATTCCTGGACGCGGCCTCGGTGGGCACGAGCGGAGTGACTCTCATCGTCGACGGCGTGGAAGCGACGCGTGCCACCGTTTCCGCGTCGGCGATTCAGGAGATCAAAATCAACCAGGACCCCTATTCCGCCGAATATCCTCGTCCCGGAAGAGGACGTATTGAGATCATCACGAAACCGGGTTCGCAGGAGTTCCACGGAACATTCAACTTTGTATTTCGGGACAACTACGTGAACGCGCGCGAACCCTTTGCCCTCGTTCGACCGCGCGAGCAGCGCCGGATTTATGAAGGTAGTTTCACGGGCCCGCTCGGCCGCAGCAAGAAAACATCGTTCCTGATCACGGCCAACCGACCGGAAGAGGATGCGCAAGCCATCGTTTTCGCGCTGGGAATCGCGGGGCCGATTCGCGAAACCATCCCGACGCCTCAACGCAACACGGAACTTGGCGGCAGCGTGAATCATGAGTTTGGGAACGGTCAGCTCATTTCGTTTCGCGGCCTGTACACCGACCATACGATACAGAATCAGGGAGTGGGCGGACTGACCCTACCCCAAGCGGGCACGAATTTCGAGGATCGCGAGGATATTATCACCTTCAACCAACGCGGGTCTCTTACGAAGAAGTGGTTCAATCAGTTTCGCTTTTACGCGGCTCGCCAGCACACTCCGACCGTCAGCATAAATCCAGGCCCCGGAGTGGTGGTCCTGGGCGCCTTCATCGGCGGTGGCGCGCAAGGAAACCGCCTGCAGACCGAAAACCACATCACTCTGAATGAGATCCTCGTGTGGACCGGAAGCAAGCACACGGTCCGAACGGGAATCAATATTCCCGATCTCAGCCGACGCGGCTTAGACGACAACACCAACACTGCCGGTACGTACACCTTTTCGAGCTTGCATGATTTCGAGCAGAATCGTCCGTTTTCGTTGCTCAAGCAATCCGGGAATGGACATGTCGTCTTCGTCGAGAAGGTCTTCGGAGCGTTCTGGCAGGATGAGTATCGCGTCCTGCCCAATCTGCAACTCTCTTACGGCGTGCGATACGACTGGCAGGACTATTTCCCCGGTAACCGCAACTTCGCGCCCCGCGTTTCCTTGGCCTATGCACCTGGCAAATCGCACAAGACAGTAATCCGAGCGGGCAGTGGAATCTTCAACGATCGGACTGGCCCCCAACCGATCTTTGATCTGATTCGATACGACGGCGTCCGCCTCCAGCAGTATCTGATCAACAACCCTCCGTACCCAGATCCATTCGCGCTGGGGCCCACTAGTATCGTCAAGCTTGATCCAACCGTGCGCATTCCGTACGTGTTCCAATACGGCGCAGGTGTCGAGCGGCAACTGGCCAAATCGACGACGCTGACGGTTAACTATACGGGGCTGCGCGGTGTTCATCTGTTCCGGTCACGCGACGTGAATGCGCCACCGCCGCCCTATTACATCGCGCGTCCGAATCCTAATTTCAGCGTCTGGCGGCAAATCGAATCGTCCGGCGATCTGGAGAGCCAGTCTCTGGACCTTGGCCTGCGAGGCAACCTGAGCCGCTACTTCGTCGGAATGGTGCAATACACCCTGGGCCGCGCCTACAACAACGTTGGTGGCACTACCACCGGCGGAAGCCGCACCAGCGGCATCAACAGCTTCCCGGCGAACGACTACGATCTTTCAGGCGAATGGGCGCGCGCGGATTTCGATCAGCGACACCGCCTGAACCTCCTCGGGACCGTGACGCCGGGAAAGTATTTCAAGCTCGGCATCGCTCTGTCTCTCTACTCCGGCATGCCCTACAATGAGACGGCCGGCTACGATGTTTACAACAACGGTACGTCCAACGCCCGCCCGCCTGGTGTGCCGCGCAACAGCCTGCAAGGTGGCGGTTACGCGGACCTGGACCTCCGCTGGTCGCACGATTTTTTCCTCGCGCCTGCAAAGAAAGACAAAGGCCCGACGATCACCTTCGGTCTGGACGCGTTCAACGTCTTCAATCACGTGAATTATTTTACGTACATCGGAGTTCTAAGTTCCCCTTTGTTCGGCCAGCCAATTGCGGCCCAGCCACCGAGGAGACTTCAGGTTTCCTTTCGATTTGGATTTTGAAGCGCCCTGAAATGCAGCACGCTCTCCGCTGAATCAGCAGCCTTGGCTTGGAACAGTGAACTGCCCGGCATCTTGGCTGGGTCTGCGACACGTGATAATCCGGTTTATCGTGCGCCAAATACCGACACTAGCCTGACATAGCTAGTTTGTTTCCAACCGAACCTCGAACGCGCTCGGACCTGCAAATGTAAAAGCGACCTTGAAAACGACTCTGGCTCGTAGCGCGATCACGCTCCACGCCGCCCCCAGATTGTCTCTGTAGGCATAAATCCAGTCGCCAACGCCATCACGCGCTATGAATCCATATGTTGTTTCCACGCGCACGACCTCGCCGCGGTACTCGGTCGTCAGTGGGTAATGCAGGGCAAGCCGGACTTCCGGGCTTGTTGGAGCTTTTTTCAGTGCCGCAAAGAGGCGCTTCGCATTCTCTATTTGACCGTCAATGTATAGCTGGCGGGCGTAAAGAAGCTGTGCGTCGTAATTGGAATCGCCAGGGGTGAACGAACGCAGCAGATGATAGAGAATAGTGGTCTTGTCTCCGTCGATGTCGAGCAGGAGTTTTGAGTATGCGAAGTGCAGACGTTTCTCGTTCGCGTTAGACGAAAGCGCCGCCTCCAAGACTTGTTTCGCCTTGTCGTTGTCTCCTCGCCTTCGATAAAGTTGAGCCAAGCGATTCGCGATGTACGCGCTCCTCGCATTCGCTTTCAACGCTTTTTCCAGCGCCTCAACTGCCCTATCTGAGTCTGAGAGCCGCTCTGCTAGGCGGGCTTCCGCCTCGCGCAGGTAAGAATTTCCCGGAAACCGCTGAAACCCATCTTGCAATGAGCTCTCTATATCCTCTCCAGAAACTCAGTCAAGCCCACGATTGAGCTGCTCGTGTCCCGTGCCTGATCAATGAATTCGGAATAAACAAGGTTCTAATTTTCATGCCCGTTCACCGGTGACGGGAACGAGACGGAATCCGCGCGAGCCAGCCTGGGCCTGAAGTCTGGCCAGATCACGCGTTTGGCGGTTTCGCTCGAAGTGTTCGGCTCCCCGATCCACCCATGCCTGACCTTTGGTGAACAGGCGATGGATGATACAGGCCAAGTAGCGGGCCATCGCCTTAATTGCTTTGGGGCTTCCAAGCCTGGTACGAAGATTCCGGTAGCGGGCGCCGAGATAACTGTCGCTGCGCAGCAGTGCGTTGGCAGCCATGCGCAGGACGCCCGCAACACGGTTCCGGCTTTTCTCACGTGTGTGCCGGATCACTTTCCCGCCGCTGACATCGCGCCTTGGGGTTAAGCCCAGCCACGAAGCAAAGTGATGCTCGGTGGGAAACCAGTTTCCCAGGTCCGTGCCCAGTTCCGCCACTACGGTCTGGAACGTGATGAGGTTGATGCCGTCGACACGGAGGGCATCGACTCCGCTGATGCGGATCAACTCCGCTGCCAGATTGAATGAAGACGGGGCATACCCTCCTGCTTTCTTCGCGCGCTTTTTCTTTTTTCCGGTCGTGCCGGCGGGCGCAGGCGGCGCCACGCCGGTATCGGCCCCCGGGCTTGTCCGGGTCGGCAGTACAGCCAGATATGCCTGTAACTTGCGATCGCATTCGGTTATCTGCTTTAGCCGGAAATCGTATTCATCGACGGCATGCTGAAGTTCGAACAACTGATCTTCCTGCCAGTTTCCTTCCAGAGATCGCGCCACCTCCTCCTCGCTGGCCCGGATGCGCTGATCGCGCAGCTGAGCTAACTTCCTGGGATTCTTCTCGCCGGCCAGAATCGACCAGATGATGGCTTGTCCGGATGTGCCGCTGATATCGCTGATGGCGTTAGCCAGGTGCACGTTCATCGACGTAAGCGCCTTCTGCATATGCTGAACACTGCGTGCCGCGTCATGCACGTGCCGGTCCCGCAACCGCCACACGGCCCGGACGGGCCGTATCTCTTCCGGTGGCCGGAAAGAGTTCCGCAGCAGCCCATAGGTGTGCAGCTTCATGAGCCACTGGCTTTCCTGCACGTCCGACTTGCGCCCGGGGAGATTCCTGGTATGGCTGGCATTTACCAGAAACACCTTCAGGTCGTGCTTCTCCAGAACGTCATAAACGGCGAACCAGTAAACGCCCGTGGATTGCATTGCCACCGTCTCAATACCGCATGACTTCAGCCACGCCGCCATGCGCTCCAGATCAGCCGTCCAACTTCCAAACTCCCGCACCGCTTCTGCATCCTTCGACGGCGGCACTGCGACAAAGTGACTCTCATTGCCTATATCGATTCCGGCGGCGTTTG
Source organism: Bryobacterales bacterium (assembly GCA_963813145.1). Taxonomy (GTDB): domain Bacteria; phylum Acidobacteriota; class Terriglobia; order Bryobacterales; family Bryobacteraceae; genus Palsa-187. Next base: position 4,500,751 of record CAWEXX010000001.1, on the reverse strand, counting down.
CATGGACTACTTCCAGCCCAGGGTTATCGGAATATAACCGCCGCTGCAAATCCTTCCGGAGCTTTCGGTTTCCCGCTGTCAATCGTTCGTAAACGGATGCTGCCTTCGCCATTTCCCTCTCTCCTTATTCTTCAGGTGTGAGACCGGGTGCTCGGCTCGGCTGGCGATCAATTCACAAACTCTCCAACGGGGTCGGACTTGCCCCTGTAATCGGGGCAACCCGCCACCAAATAATGAAACGCAGCAACCGAAGTCAGGCTTTTTTTCGGGCACCTACGGCGCCAGGGATGTGTCGACTATAGCTTGCCGCACCCGGTCTGTCTCAAAGTATCCATCCACTCTATGCTGTCGCGGAGTTTCTGGCCTTATGAACCCGGCGAATGCCCGGAGTAAGGCTTTTTTATAGAACCAGACGTGCGGAGCAGGCTTTAGGTCGGTGTCGGCAGTTAACCGAACGTGCAGCCCATCCAAGAGAGGATGAGAAAGACTAGCCCCCGACGGCACCGATCCTCCTTTTCTGGACCGGTACGATTCATCGTGTCCTCTTTAGAGGGCGCATTCCCCGAGTATTGGCCATTTCGAGGGGTGCGGGCTTGGCTGCCGTCAACCGGAAGAACAAGAGAACTCGTGGGTTCATAGCCACCTATTTTCGCCGCTGAAGCCGAGGGCGCGAAGCCTGTCATCTGGGCCGTCAACAAGACTTGGTTGTCCAAACACATGGAGTCGCGAGTTCTTGCGATTCCGTCCGACGACGACGGCATTGGCGGTCAAGAGCTCCTCGAAGCATGGGCCAAGCGCGAAGGGTGGGCTGTCGATCGTCTTCTGCTGCGTCGAATGGTCCTGCCACCGCTTGTGGCACCAATTGGTCCGATGAAAATGAACGACCGGCTACTTCTGCAGCAGGGTCTGTTTCTCGCTTCTAACGATGTCTCTTTTCCTTTTCACGACGTTCTGGAACGACTTCCTGGGAGCCGGTCCAATGTGGTCAGGATCTTGGTCACCAAAGCTGAGGCGCGATTGGAAATCCTCAGTAAGCTCCACCGAACCGGGCTCAGCCGATCTGCGTTGTTTCCTGGCCTTCAGGGCTTTGCGGAATCCCTGCGTGCGAAGGTTCTCGCCACGCGGAGGCTGGAGCGCCTGAGGCAGGTGGGTGCTCGAATTGGCCCGCGAGTCATTGGTGTGTAGAGGGTTGCGAGCCGGTCTCGCTGCACAGCAGTTATTTGATTACCGGCAATCTTGTGTACGGCAGCGGTCCAAATAATCTTCGATCTCAGTAGGTACACGGACCTGCCGTCGTCACCCTGTGGTGGCTTGCCGGCCGGGCCTGAACGACGGGTGCGTCGAAACAGCGATACATCACGCATTAAAATAATAAGATGCCTCTGTTAGACGGTGCAGTCTGGCTCGGCGCTCGTGGACGCGCGGTGCCTGCAAAGTTTGCCCGTTAACCGAAGTTGCGGTCCCCCCAAGAGAGGGTGAGAAAGTTGACCCCTTCAGCCGCTGTCGCGCCGTTCTGGGCGCGTGCGACGCGAAGGCAGCGCGACTTGAGAGAGGCGGCTTCCCCGAGTATTGGCCAATTTGGGCGGCACCGGCAGTTCCGCTGACAACCACAAGGGCGAGAGAACTCGTAACGGTTAAGTTTGGCTCCTCGGGTAGGACTCGAACCTACAACCCTTCGGTTAACAGCCGAATGCTCTACCATTGAGCTACCGAGGAACAATGCTGGAAGGCTTTTTTATTACACCAAACGAAACGCGCCGCTGTCAATCCTATGCGGGCGATGCGCCGACCCTTCCCACTGGGGTTTTCCAGATCAACGCGCAGATTCCGACCTCTCTTAATCCAGGGCAACAGCCCGTCAATTTGAGCACCAGCCAAGTTAGCGTGTTCGTGAAATCGTCACTACTAGCACGATGATGGCGGCTTTTAGCATCATTTCGATGTTGCTGTCTACGTTGTTCAATCTAAGCATGTTCGTCAGGGCGCCTATGGTCAAGGTGCCCACGATGGTCCCTCCGATGGAGCCGGAGCGTCCGGATAGGCGGGTGCCTCCGATGACTACGGCGGCTATGGCGTCCAGTTCGTAGGCTACTCCGGCGTTGGGGTTTCCTTGGTGGTTTTCGGCGGCGTAGAGGACTCCGCCGGCTCCGGCGCCGTCTTCAAGTAAGCCGCAGCTGAACTGGTCATGAATTTTCCAACTCTCCTTTCCCTCTTATGAGGAATGGTTTCTGCAGAACGGCCCGGAGCCGTCAAGGGCGCGCCGTTCACGGCGCGGTGTAGCGAAACCTGACGGCGAGGACCGTTCTGAGACGATCTACGAAGAGGGAAAAGAAGAGCTCCAAAGGCAGGGTTCAAGCTGCAGGTACCGCTAAGATCAGGAGTGTCGACGATAGGCCCCGGCGGTTTCGCGGCGAATATGCGCCGCTTTCTCTATCCGCCGCAACGACCATCCCAGCCGCCCCAGCGCTATGACTTGCTGTTTCTTTTCTTCGCTCAAGACATTCTATGTCGTTGCCCGCGCGGGCAGCGTGGATTGAAACGTGAATCGCAGGAAGTCCGTCGCCTCGGTCTCTTGTCGCTGCCCGCGCGGGCAGCGTGGATTGAAACGGGTGACGCTGTTCAGCACGGCTCATCCGCTGGTGTCGGCCTTCTCATGGAAGTGGCCGGCAATCCGGACCATTGCCCCGATAAACGACAAGCGTTAATGGTTAAAACCGAGACTGGTGCGAAACGCTTTGCGAGAAGGTCTGCGTTGCACGGCAGCCATTCCACGAATCGGCGATGGAAGAGTCGCGTGTGAATCCGATCAAAGAACAATGACGGGCGCGTCCCGAGAGCGACCACAAACCGCCTGCTTCGCAGCTCGTCGGCTGCTCCGATACCTTGACCTTCGACGTACCCAGGATGTATGCTCAACTGTAGAAGGTTGAGGTATCGATGCCGTCTCCGCGTTTCCCTATCCCGCAAGGCACGCTCGACATGCTGATTCTCCAAATCCTCTCGCTCGAACCCGCCCATGGGTACGGCATAGCGCAACGCTTGGAGCAGATCTCGCGTTCAGTGGTCCAGGTCAACCAAGGCTCGCTCTATCCCGCCCTCCACCGCCTGGAGCAGAAAAAGCTGGCTTCGCGCCGAGTGGAAAGAGTCGGAGACCGGACGGGAGGCGAAGTTCTACTCCCTGACGCCCGCCGGGCGCCGCCAGCTTGCCATCGAGAAGGATAGCTGGGCGCGCCTCTCTGGCGCCGTCAAACTGATCTTCGAGGAGGGCAGCCGATGATCCGGCTCTTCAACTGGCTCCGCCGCGAGTCCCTGGAACGCGGCCTCGACCGCGAACTCCAATATCATTTCGATCGCCGCGTCGCTGACCTCACCGCCGCCGGCATCCCCGAGTCTGAGGCGCGCCGCCGCGCCGCTATCGAACTCGGCCTCGCCCAAGTGCGCGAGGAAGTCCGAGACGTCTGGCTCACCCGCTGGTTCCGCGATTTCCTCTACGATCTCCGTTTCTCCGCGCGGTCGTTCCTCCGCAGCCCCGGTTTCACCGCCACGACGCTGCTCTCGCTCGCCCTCGGCATCGGCGCCACCACCGCCATCTACTCCTTGGTCGACCAGGTGATCCTGCACGCGCTCCCCGTCCGCGAGCCCGAGCGCCTGGTCCTCGTGGATTGGAACGGCGACGACCTCATCACCGGCGGCATCGGCAGTTATAACCTGATGCCTCACTCCATCTGCCGCGATCTCCAGCAGCAGACCAGCTTCTTCGACGGCGTCCTCTGCCGCGCCGAAATCCAGGTCAACCTCACAGCCGGCGGCGATCCCAGGCCGGTCGCCGCAGAGATCGTCTCCGGCACCTACTTCCCCGTGCTCGGCGTCGGCCCCGCGCTCGGCCGCGTCATCGAACCCGAAGACGATGCCGCGACCGGCGCCGGTCCGGTCGTGGTGCTCTCGTATGACTTCTGGCAGGCGCAGTTCGGCGGCGCTGCCGACATCGTTGGACGCAAGGTCCTGATCGGCAATCACCCCATGACCGTGGTCGGCGTGGCCGCCGCCGGGTTCCGAGGCATCGACGTCGGCGCCGTGCCGGCCTTCTGGATTCCCACGTCCATGTATGCGGACGCGAACCTCGGGACCGATGAGGATCTCATCCACGGCCCTACCCGCTGGCTGCAGATCCTCGCCCGCCTCCGCCCGGGTGTTTCCGTCGCGCAGGCGCAGGCCAGCCTCGTTCCGTGGTTCAGGTCCTGGCTCGAGGACAGCACTCGTCGCGCTGGCTTTCCCGCCATCTCGACCGACCGTCGCCGCGACTACCTGGCCTCCACCCTCGCATTAACCTCCGCGCCGCAGGGCCATTCGCCACTGCGCCGTAGCCTATCCCAGCCGCTGTGGCTCCTGTTCGCCGCCACGGGCGTTCTGCTCGGCCTCGCCTGCCTGAATGTTGCCGGCCTCTTCCTCGCACGCGGCTCTGCACGAGGCCGCGAGATTGGCACTCGACTCGCGCTTGGCGCATCGCGAGGACGTATCGGCCGCCAACTCCTCGCCGATAGCCTGCTCCTTGCAGTCGCCAGGTGGTGTGCTCGGCGTGGCCGTCGCTCCGCCTGCGATCCGCGCGCTCATCGCGTTCCTGCCGCAGCGAACTCGCCGCCAACGCGCTGCACGACCAGCTCTCAGCCTTCGCCTGCTCGCCTTCGCCTTCTGCGCGAGCATAGCCGTTGGCTTCTTCAGTGGCCTTGCGCCCGCCCTGCGCGCCGGCGGCGACAACCTCGTCAACTCGCTCCGCGAGCGCGGCGGCACCGGCTTCGGCGGCGTCCGCCTCCGCAAGACGATCGTCACCCTCCAGGTGGCCTTCTCGCTGATCCTCGTCATCGGCGCCGCCCTCTTCCTGCGCACGCTCACCGGCCTGCTGGCCAAAGGGCCTGGCTTCGATACCTCCAGCCTCCTCTCCTTCGCCATCGCTCCGACGCAGAATGGCTATTCCCGCGCCGACGCCTCGCGCCTGGTCCGCCGCCTCGACGATCAGGTCCGCGCCTTGCCTGCCGCTCGATCCTCCGCCGCTGCCCGATTTGCCTTCCTCAACGGCGGCGCCTGGAGCAACAAAGTGACCATCCAGACCGATCGCCGCATCGTGAGCGATCGCGGCGTCAACTTCAACGCCGTCAGCCCCGGTTTCTTCGCCACCCTCGGCGTTCGCGTCCTCGCCGGCCGCGATTTCGACCAGAGCGACTCCCGTCCCGCTGGCGAGAGCGGTCCCCGTTGCGCCATCGTCAACCAGGCCTTCGTCGAGCGCTATCTGGCCGGTCGCGATCCCATCGGCGTCCGCATCGCCCGGGGTGGCGGTGGCCAGGACGTCAAGCCCAATAGCCCCATCGTCGGCGTCGTCGCCGACATGAGCTATCGCGGTCTTCGGGATAACTCCGAGCAGGTCTTCTTCCCGCTCTTCGAGAGCGACGACACCGGCGCTACCTTCTATATCAAGGTTCGCGGCGCTCCCGAGCAGGCCATTCCCTCCATTCGCCGTCTGATCCGCCAGGACGACCCGCGGTTGCCGATCCTCTGGTTCCGCACCCTGGACGACCAGGTTAATCGCTCGCTTTCCACCGAGCGTCTTCTGGCCGCCCTATCTGTCAGCTTCGGCGCGCTGGCCCTGCTGCTCTCGTTGATCGGTCTCTACGGAGTGATGTCCTTCGTGGTCACGCGCCGCACGCGCGAAATCGGTATCCGCCTCGCTCTTGGCGCCACGGGAGCTTCCGCCATCCGCCTCGTCCTGCGCGACGCCCTCGCCATGATCGCCGTCGGCATGGCCATCGCGTTCCCTTGCGTCGCCGCCCTCGGCAGGCTCGTCCAATCTCAATTGTTCGGCGTCACTGCCACTGATCCCGCGACCGTGGGCGCAGCCGCACTAGTCCTCGCCGCCGGCGCGCTCGCGGCAGCATTCATCCCCGCCTGGCGGGCCTCGAACGTGAGCCCCACAGACGCCCTCCGGCTGGAATAGGGCCGATCGCCGCGGAACATTTCGAGTTCCGGTTGACATCTCAATCGGTTTGCGATTCACGATCTCGGGACGACTTCGGGGCACCGATCCTGACGCGAAATCCTCTTTCGCACGGGGAGTCCGGTGGCATGGCAGCGGTTCACCGGCTGTGACTGATTTGGATCGCGGACGGATGACGCGCAACTCGGACAATCATTCTTCGCCAGCTTCGTACCCATTGATGACGATCACCCGAACCTCAGAACACGATCAGGGCGAAGCATCCCAGACGTTGCCTGCTAGACTCGTGCTCGATGCCGATCCCCATGGAACTTGCCCCCGTCCGGACGTCCCTCTACAACGAAGTCATTGGAATCCACGCTTACTGGCTCAACTACCGCTCCATCTTCGCTAGAACTCCGGAAGACATCGGAGTACTTAATCAATGCGCACCTGAGTTCTTCTGGGTCGTGCAGGACGTCCTGTTGAGTGATGTTCAACTAAGTCTCGCCAAACTTGCCGATCCGCCCGAGACTTTCGGTGAGGCCAACGCCACGCTGGAGCGGCTGTTGCGCGGGCTACTCGCTGATCCTGGCGCTCCACTGGAAGAACTGACCCACGCGCTGGACGAGTTCCGCAACAAGGGGCTGATCTTGGAAGCCGGCTGGTCGAGAGCCTTAGCGAGATGATCTCAGCCCTGACCTACTTGTGCTTCGCCATCCCGTTGGCGTCCATCCGTCACCGTGGCTGGGAGCTCGCCGCTAAAAATATGTCTGGGGCTGGTTCTGGTCGCCCGGTAGAGCATAATGCCCAGTACAACGCCGAGCGTCGTGGCGACCGGGTATTCAGTTATAAGGTGATGTGCCAGTCTGGCCAGCGGCTTCAGCGGCACTTGTACATTCCCGAAGCACAACGATGGCTCAATACGCTCGGGCTTCTGACGCTGCGCCTGTACTTGGGCTATTGGGACCTGAAGCGCGACTCCGCCGATCTTGAACGACGCCGATAGATCAATTTTTGAAAGATCAAAATCCTGTTTTTTGAGGTACATGTTGTTCCTTGAGCGACTCCGCCATTGCTCACCGATTATCATGGCGATTCCGGTTGGGATTTACCGCTTTTGTTTTCCCGAATGGACGCTTTTCTCTTACTCGATGCGGCGACCGCCGTACAATCGATTTGCCAGCTAGGAGGATATCCGATGATTTTTCCGACTGGTGCTTTAGTCGTTGGAAAAGCTGCTCGGTGATCGGACCCGGCGTGAGGGCGAGAGCGACCAGGCGATTGACGTTGGTTTCAAAAACGACGAACGGCTCTGAAGCTGCGGGGGTTGGTGTCGCCACACTTCGATTGTAGGGCGGATTCAGGGCGGCAATTGAGACGGAAACGCTGCGTGCCGAGCCGACGCGCTAGACTGTATCCCATGAGCGAGCAGCAGAATATCCCTGTCGGCCAAGTGGAGGTCAAAGCAGGAAACCAGACGGCGCCAGAATACAACTTCGCAGCAAGTCTCGGAACGAAATGTGCCGTCACCGAACTTTTCGCAGAATGGTCCCCGCCCACCGGCGATGAGGATATCAAGGCGTTCTTGTACAGCGGGGAGCGAAAAGTCGGACTGCCGCCCAGTCCGAACTATCGGATGTTCTACGGACCGAAGGCCGGACGCACTTGCCCGCTAATGATGATCTTCGATGTGCAGAACCCACGAATGCGGTTTGCCATTGCAGAGTTTGACCCGATCAAAGATCCGATGCCTATATTCTCGGCAGATGCGCAATTTCAAATCGTTCTGAGAGGTACGCCCATCACGGCCAAGGGCGATGTCGGATTGCGATTTTCGATCAGAACGCGTCCGTTAAATTCCTAGGGAAGCCTCAGCTAGGCAGCTCGCATAAGGGGGCTCTAAATGAAATGGCCGGGAGCCGTCCAGCTCGATCGCCAGGCTCGACGGTCAGCATCCGTAAGCGGCTGAGCTGGTGTGTAAGGAATCCTAATTGTTATTGATGACATACCCGCGAAATTTCAGCACACCGAGGCGCACGGAAAAAAGATCCTCGTAGGAAAGAGTTTTCAACCATCGCTTCCTGCGAAGGTAGTTCGTTGTCCCGAGACGTGAAGGATCGCCGAACCATTGAACGGGGCACAATCGTAATACAGAGATGCGAAGAATTGTCTCGCCGCGGTGCAATCGCTTATCACGACGCCCATTGGACGCGGCGAAATGCTCCACTGCTGGATTACATGGGCGCGGTGATCGACCACGCAGAAGCTCACAGTCGCGGCGGTGTCGATAATGCCGAAAATTTTGCGACCGCGTGTAACAAGTGCAACGCGAGCAAGAGCAATGCGGCGAAGGATGACTTCAGCCAAAAGTCTCCCCGCCGTCCGGTTAAGGGAAAGTACGGGGAGCCTGAGCACTGGGACGGACTTTCGACGCTCTTCGTGATCCTCGCTGAGAGCGCGCAAGGAACTGTGGCTGCCTCGGAACGCGACTGGCTAAAATACTTGAAACCCACTGGCAAAGCAATCACAGATTTAGGGCGATAGCTGACCCATCATCGGACGCAGCCGACCCAGATATCACCGAACAAGATCACTCGTCGGCGTTCTCCCTCCTCATATTGCGCAACGTCACCAGCCGCGCAAGGAATGCCTGGCCCCGTCACCGGAGCCAATATGGACCGGCCCGCGCTGACGAGGCTGCTCCGCGCGGTGGAAGCGGGCGAGCTGGATTGCGTGGTGGTGTACAAAGTCGACCGCCTGAGTCGATCGCTGCTCGACTTCACCCGCATGTTGAGCGTCTTCGAAAAGCACAAAGTCAGCTTCGTGGCGGTCACCCAGCAGTTCAACACCAGCACATCGCTGGGACGGCTGACACTGAACATCCTGCTTTCCTTCGCGCAGTTCGAGCGTGAACTGATTGGCGAGCGCACCCGAGATAAGATGTCGGCGGCGCGGCGGAAAGGGAAATGGACCGGAGGATCTCCGGTGCTGGGCTACGACGTACACCCCGGTGGGGGACGGCTGGTTGTAAACGAAGAGGAAGCGGAGCGCGTGCGGGCTATCTTCGCATTGTTCGAGGAGCATCGCTCGATGCTGCTGACGCTGATCGAGATCGAGCGACGCGGCTGGCGGCTCAAAAGCTGGACTCGCAAAACGGGTCAGTTCCGCGCGGGCGGAGCGTTTGATCTGGGTTCGCTCCGGCGGCTGCTGACTAACATCTTATATACCGATCCAGCATCACGGGAAACCTTACCCAGGGGAACATACTGCCATTGTTGCGCCCGGCACTTGGGAGCGCGCGCAGAGCCTGATCGCGCACCGCGGGGCCATCGCTCGTGGCAGGGCGCGGAACAAGCATCACGCTATGTTGAACGGATTGCTCTTTTGCGAAGCGTGCGCAGCCCGGATGGTGTACTCATATTCCGGAACGGGCGACCACAAGTATCCTTATTATGTCTGCCTGAACGCACAGCGGAGGGGCTGGGCGGGGTGTCCCGCGAAATCGCTCCCCGCACTCGCTACCGAAGAATCGGTCCTTGGGCGGATTAGGGAAGAGCGCCCCGGAGTCTTCAATCCCTTAGAGTGGGAACAGATCGATCGCATCGGGCGGGTCGAGGCGATACAAGCTGTGGTTGACCGGGTGGGCTACGACGGGAATGCCCGCCAAATCTCCATCCGATTTCACGCGGTGGCCGAGCCTGAGGTGCAAGTATGAGCGGCGGCCAGGAAGTCACCTACGCATTCAATCTTCGCCCGGCGAAGGCAAAGCCAGTAGTCATTGGCGACTCGATTCCTCGGATTGCCCGGCTCATGGCCCCGGCCATCCGGTTTGAAGGATTGCTGCGAGAGAAAAAGATTCGAAATTATGCGGAACTCGCCCGTCGCGGCCGTGTGACGCGAGCCCGCATGACGCAGATCATGAAGTTGCTGCATCTCGCGCCCGATATCCAGGAGCTCATCCTCTTTCTGCCTCCAATCAAGGGCCTGAACGACAGAAGTCTGCGACCGATTGTCCGCCGGATCGACTGGGAGGAGCAGCGCCGCATGTTCCAGAAGTTCACCGACGCTTCAAACAGGGCCGGGGATTCCTAGTGAGCGCCACTCACGCAGCCATTCTCTGGCGATCCTTTTGAATGGCGTCAAACGTGCGGCCGTCGCCTTCGAGCGTGGCTTTCTTGCCGCTCAGCGCTTGCCAGCGCTCGACCACGACATCGACGTACTTCGGATCGAGTTCCAGGCCGTAACAGCCCCGTCCGGTCACTTCCGCTGCCGCGAGCGTGGTGCCGCTGCCGAGGAATGGATCGTAAACCAACTCGCCAGCCTTGGTGTGGTTCAGAATCGACTTCCTCATCAGCGCGACTGGTTTTTGGGTAGGGTGATCGAATTTCTCTTCCTTTGACCCGCCCATGATAAATTTGGGCGATGGCGAATTCCAGATGGTCGAGTTCTCGCCCGCCTTGCCAAGCCAGGGAGCATTCTTCTTTCGGACGTACCAACACGGTTCATGGGCGAACCAATAGTGGGTCCTGGTGAGCACCGCGCGCCCCTTGTCCCAGATGATCTGCTGATGATGTACGAAGCCGATTCGTAGCAGCCCATCAAGAACCTCGCGCGTGAATTTCGAAGCATGCCAGACGTACGCCACTTCAAGACTCGGAACCAGCGCAAATGCCTCCGACCAGTCGGCACGCGTGTCGCCGGAGATCTTTGTTTCCTGGTGCCCCGTGGTCCGGTGTTTCAGATAACTGGGCTCCGCAGGTCCGCGTTTGTTCAGATTGGCCCTATCGCGCCATTCGGAGTCCAGCTCAATTCCGTACGGAGGGTCGACCACCATCAAGAATGGTTTTTGATCGCGCAGCAATCGCGACACCGCCTGCGGATCGGTCGCGTCCCCGCACAGCAGCCGGTGGGAATCGCAAATCCATAGATCGCCGACGCAGCTCACCGGGTTGACTGGCACCGGCGGCAGGGCGTCCTCCTCAGGGACATCGTTCAAAATGAGTTCATCGATCTCCTTGGTATCGAATCCCGTCAGGGCCAGCTCGAAGTTCGAGGTCTTGAGGTCCAGCAACTCCAGTTTCAGGAGGTCTTCGTCCCAGTCCGCCCATGTTGCCGATCGGTTCACCATCAGCCGGAAGGCTTTGACTTGCCTCCTAATCTTTCGCGAGATCGAGAAGTGGAAAGTGCTCCCCAGCAAGCTGGTCATCGTCGAGAGCTGCGAAATATGGAAATACTTCGCTCTGTCCATGCGAGCACTGCTGCGCATCGCGTCTTGTTTCCATGCGGATCGCAAGTCTGATCCGAGCGACTGGGATCAAATTGGAGCTTGTCCAGCGTCCTTGGTTCCCCAGGCAGAGAAACATCGCGATCTGCTGAGTCCTACCTCTTTGAGCGGCGAGGCAGCATGGTTAGCCATGGTTCATTTCGTGCGAAAAGGCGCGGATCGAGACCGCAAGATGTGGGCGCGATTGTTGAACGTTTTGCTGGAACTTAGCAGAGCCAGGCCGTGGGTGGTATGGGAGGGAGATGGCAGCTCTGCGCGGCTGAATCTCGTATTCTCCGGACCTAATCTTTTATCGTATTTGGCGCTGCAGCTTTGTCTCAGGGCGTCGAAGTACGACGCATTCGCTGTATGTGGTTACTGTCACCAAGAGTACACACCGATGCGACGAGCGCCGAAAACGGGGCAGAGGAATTTCTGTCCCGATTGCCGGAGGCGTGGTGTGCCTGTCCGCCTCGCGCAACGATCGCGGCGGGAACGATTGCGGGAGCACACATAACGAGGACTCCGCTCACGCCCGACTTTGAATTTGACCACCCCGGGCCTGAAGAGCCGAATCGGGCTGTTCTTGATCAGTATGCAAAATCATCGATTTAGAACACCATCAAGCTGGAAATCAAACGTTTTTCAACGCTTTTTCAAAGGTAATCAAATGCGATTTGCGAGTGAATCTTGCGGATCGAATCGGAGCGATTGCGGAGCCGCAGTCATCACGCCGGCAATCTGTGCCCGTGTCCCCACCCGGAGCACTGAAAAGGCCGCCCTGAGGGCTTCCAGCGCCAACGCGCGCGTCATGCACGATGAATCCGTGGCAGGTAATCGTGGCGCAGACGAATTCCTGGCAGTCGAGCCACTGAACCTCCCCGATCGCTAGATTTTGGTAGCGCCTCGCTCCTTTTTTATGACCCGACAAAATCAAAAATGAATTCTCCTGAGAAACTAGTCGAACTCGCCAATTTTTGCGGAGCCAAAGTTGTCCGCTACGAGTTCTCTCGCCCTGGTGGTTGACGGCGTGACCGCCAGCACCGCTCAAATTGGCCAGTACTTGGGAAAAACGACTCTCTCTGAAGGCGCGAGTCGTTGGGCTAGCTCGCCCGGGACGTCTCAGTGTCGCCCATTGGGGCCAGCTTTCTCAGACTCTCCTGTGAGGGACGCGCCTTTGGTTAACTGCCTGTTGGCGCGCGGCTGGGGCTTGGCGTTTAGGTGTTATGGAACAACAACGGAACGAATCTGCGGCGGTGGTGACGCTTTCGGAAGGCACTCTCGCGCGCTCGGCGACACGATGGGCTCGCTGGGGAGTAAGGTGGGATGACAACCCTTCTGGCGATTGTACCTCGGCACCGGTCGAGGTTGAAATCGCCATAGGAATGAAACCAAAGCTCGCTACAGAGGCGGTCATTAAGACCGGCCGCAGCCTGCGTCGCGCGCCGGCGAAAACGGCTTCCTGAGAGGAAAGCCCGGCGGCGCACATTTGATTGATGGAACTAACCAGAACCACTCCGTTGAGCATGGCTACTCCGAACAGCGCGATGAATCCGATAGACGCCGAAAGGTTTAGGTTCATACCCCGAATCCAGAGGGCCGCAATTCCACCAACGAGCGCGAATGGGATGTTGCCCACTACCAAAAGGACCTGTTTCACCGAGTCAAACGTCAGATAAAGAAGCACGAAAACCAGCATGATCGCGATCGGAACGATCAACATCAACCGGCGTGTGGCCCGCTCTTGGTTTTCGAACTGTCCGCCGTACTCGATGAAATAACCCGGTGAGAGCACGACATCGCGATCGATTTTTCCGCGCACTTCAGCGACGAAGCTTCCGAGGTCTCGCGCGCGGACGTTGGACATCACGACGATACGCCGCTGACCCTGCTCGCGGTTAATTAGCTCGGGGCCGCGCTGAACTCTCACTCGCGCTACCTAGCAACCTGTCCCTTGATGCCCAGTCTCCTTACTCTTTGATTGATCATCGGGTAGGTGTTTGCGCATAAAGACCAACCTGTCGATGGACCAGGTCTCGATTTTCATTGACGCTTTAATCGGCGTCACGATGCCGCATTGCGTGGTGGACACCTTTCCGATGAGGGATTAAGTGCTGCACAAATTGCGGCGCAAGCGTGACAGCCGACGACCCAGCAGTTCCTCGAATTTCTGGAATTCAACCCATCATTATCGAGTCGCAATCCCCGACGCCGACATTAGTACCGATAGTACTTAGTCTGTGGAAATTATTTTGGAAATCGTATTGACGCATTCAAACATCGGGTTTAGGATACACGCTTAGCCCTTTGTAGGAACCAGGCGTACGGAGAGTGCAGTGCGGGCGGCTTGTCTCTACCAAGGGCTTCGGAGGCAGCTTGAGACACACACGTCTGGTTATTCTTCTAGCCGCGCTATCGGTTTCCGGTAGTTTTGTCCTCAAAGGCTCGCGTTGGCACTCAATCACCGCGCGCTGGGCGGATCAAGGATTGATGAAGGAGGCGCGGCGCGGAGCCTGCTCCGTGTTGCTTCCGGATGGACGCGTCCTCATCGCTGGAGGGCAGAATGAGCAGGGCCCACTCGTCAGCGCCGAGCTGTTCGACGGCTCGGGATCCTTTACGGAGACCGCTCCGATGCATGCCGCTCGCGCCGGCCAGATGTGCGCCGCGCTGCCCGGTGGACGGGTGCTGGTGGCGGGCGGCCGATCCTTCGGCGGCGGCATCATCGAGTCCTCCGAAACTTACGACCCCGCGAGCGATACCTGGTCGCTGGCCGGTTCCATGATGGAGCCGCGCAGCGGCGCAACCGCGTCCCGGCTGCCGGACGGTAAAATCCTGGTTGCGGGCGGCGATACCGGAACCGCCGCGTCGGCAACGCTCGAAGTATTCGATCCGGCGCTGGGAACGTTTTCAGCAATCCCCGGAGCGCTCTCTTCGCCTCGCCGCACTCATTCGGCCGCGTCGCTCAAGGACGGCCGCGTTCTGATCGCCGGCGGAACTGATGGCAAGGTGGCGTTGGATTCAGTGGACTTCTTCGATCCGGCCGCCGGCCGCATCGCGCAAACGCTGAAAATGTCTTCTCCGCGCGACGGCCTCTCGGCCACCCGGCTGCTGGATGGCCGGGTGCTGCTGGCCGGCGGAAACAACGGCTCGGCGGATTTGGAAACGGCTGAATTATTCGATCCGAAAAGCTCGGCGTTCTCCGCCGCGCCTCCCATGCTGACGGCGCGGCGCGATCATCTGGCCTTTCTGCTTCCCGATAACAATACGGTCCTGATCGTCGGCGGAACCGCGGCCGGCGCGCCGCTGGCGACGTCGGAACAGTTTGTTCCGTGGCAGAAGACATTCAAGTCCACCGATTCTCTTTCCAAACCGCGGACCGGCGTGATCGGCACGCCTCTGAAGACACCCGGAGTCATGATGGTCGCCGGTGGCGCAACTCCTCAAACTACGGCGGATGCCACGGCCGCAAGTATGGGCTTCACCACCGTGACCACCGACAAGCCGGATTACCAGCCGGGCGATTTCGTGACCATCACAGGCGCGGGATTTGGGGCGAACGAAGTGGTGGCGATCACGATTGTGGAAGATCCCGATCTGGACGGCGACAGTCCGATTCAATTCAATGTGACGGCTGATGTGAATGGCGGGTTCACGGACTCGCATTTTGCGATCGATACGGCTGATTTGAATGTGAGCTTTACGCTGACGGCGACGGGGCAGACGTCGCGGTTCACGGCGCAGACGACGTTTACGGACGCGAAGCCGAATACTGTAACCTTAAACACCCAGACTCCGAACCCGGCCCCAGTAGGCGGTAATGCGACCTATACCGTTACAGTGGGTTTCAATGGCACTCCCAACCAGAGTTGTACTGCGACTCTAAGCGGAACACCATCTACAAGTGGCGGCGCTCCAGCTTGGCCATCGCCCCCGCCTGGAGGGTTCTTCTCGTTTTCTCCGACGTCGGTAACGAGCACGGGAGCAGACGCGACCACAACGCTTACGGTCAATACGACTGGATTGACTGCAAACACGACCTACCGCTTCACGGTGACGGCCAACGGAAATAGTTGTACGCAAATGGGCAGTGCGACGACAACCTTGCCTATTGACTTGGTCACCTCGTCCAGCATCGGCACGACGACATCGGTCGCTTCCTCCGCCAATCCCTCCCTAGTCGGTCAATCGGTGAGCTTCAAGGCAACGATCAGCCCGTCCAGCGCAACCGGCGCGGTGCAGTTCAAGATTGACGGCGCGCCCTTTGGATCGACGGTGCCGGTCAGCGGAGGCACGGCCACCTCTGGCGTGACGTCCTCATTGACTTTGGGCAACCACACGGTGACAGCCGATTACGCCCACACCGGGAGTTTCAACGACAGCAGTGGGACATTAAATGGCGGGCAGGCCGTCAACAAAGCCAACACGAGCACCACGGTTTCTTCCTCACAGAACCCGTCCGTGTTCGCGCAATCGGTAACGTTCACGGCAAACATCAGCGTCGCCGTGCCCGGAAGCGGCGCCATACCCAACGGCGAGACAGTGACGTTCAAAGACGGACTCACCACGCTAGGCACCGGAACAACCAGTGGCGGATCCGCGACATTTTCCACATCGAGCCTCAGCGTGACCTCACACAGCATCACCGCGGTGTACGCCGGCGACACGAATTTTAACGGCGGCACGTCATCAACGCTTTCGCAGGTTGTGAATAAAGCGGACACAACTACAACCGTCACCAGCAGTCCAACCGGAACCTACGGCCAGACGGCCATGGCCGCGCTATCTGCTACCGTTACCGCGGACAGCCCATCGACTGCGACAGTCAACGAGGGAACGGTAACTTTCACCATCAAACAGGGGGCAACGACTATCGCCACTGTCACATCGGGAACGGTCGCGGCCGGGGCGGGAGGCGCGAGCTTATCGTTTAGTGGAATAAATGCGGGCGTTTATTCGATCGCGGCGATGTACAATCCAGCTACTACAACTCCGAGTTTCAATACGAGTTCCGCTGCGACGACCGGCACGCTAACCGTAGGCAAAGCGTCGACGACGCCGGCCATCGCGGCAAGCAACAAAATGTATGATGGAACAGGATCCGCCAGCGTCACCTGTAGTGTGAGTCCGACCATCGGCACAGATGACGTTGCCTGTAGCGCGGGCTCGGCTACTTTTTCCGACAAGAATGTCGCCATGGGCAAGACGGTAACGGCAACCGGAATCACACTGACCGGCGCGGCAGCAGGGAATTATCAGCTCTCGACGGCCACGGCAACGGCGACTGCCAACATCACAGCGCGTGCGCTCACCGTCACGGCCGCGACGAATAGCAAAACCTACGATGCAACGACGAGCGCGGCGGCGCCGCCCACGGTCACATCGGGTGTGATTCAGACGGGCGACACAGCAAATTTCAGCGAGGCCTATGACATCAAGAACGCCGGCACCGGCAAGGTCCTGACGCCGTCGGGTACAGTCACTGACGGGAACAGCGGCAATAATTACACGTATTCGTTCGTCGCCAACACCACCGGCGTCATCAACAAGGCGCCCCTTTCCATCACCTCCGCGACGAACACCAAGTCTTACGACGGCACGACCAGTGCGGCCGCCACTCCGGTCGCATCGGGCTTGCAGACCGGCGATACGGTCACCGGTCTTTCGGAAACTTACGATAACAAGAACTTCGGCACGGGTAAGACGCTCACCGTAGCCGGTTACACGATCAACGACGGCAATACCGGCGGCAACTACACGGTGACGCTCGGGACGAATACCACCGGTGTCATCAGCAGAGCCACCCTGACCATCACCGCCGTTTCCAATACCAAGCCCTACGACGCGACCTCTACCGCCGCCGCGATTCCGACGACATCCGGCCTGCAAAGCGGGGACACCGTGACCGGGCTCGTCGAGAGCTACGATACTCCGGCCGCAGGCTCCGGAAAGACCCTTACCGTGAGCGGTTACGCCGTGAACGACACTAACGGCGGGAACAACTATACCGTGGTCCCGGTGCCGAACAACTCCGGCGTGATCCTCCAGGCGACGCCGGGCATCACCGAGAGCGGTCCCGGCGCATCAACTTACGGAGTGCCGGTCACGGTAAGCGTCGCGGTCACGCCGCCTTCGGGTGGAGCGCCGATGGGAACGGTCACCTTTACGTTTGTGCAGAACACAATCACAAAATACCTCTGCTCGGACGGCCACGTCGATACCAACCCATGTAATGTTAACGTGACGCTCAATGGCGGTGTTTACGGCGCCAGCGTGACCACCAACCAGTTGCCTCCCGGAATGGATGGCATCACCGCGACCTACTCCGGCGATACCAACTTCACCGGCGGCGCGGCCAGCAATGTATCGGTCACGGTCAGCCAGGCGGACACGGCAACCACGGTCGCCAAATCGATGGTCACCTCTATCTATGGCGACTCAGTAACATTGACGGTGAAAGTGAAGGACAACACTTCCAACAGTACAGGTGTGCCGACCGGTACGGCCGCATTGTCGTTCAAGCTCGATGGGTCGGACCCGAATACCTACTACCTCTGCTCGGACGGAAGCATTCCGTTGGCCCCTTGCACGCCGGCACAGGGCCTCATTCTGTCGCCCGATCCTTCGGACCCGACGGGGGCGCTGGCCACGGTCAACACTTCTAAGCTGCCGGCCGGACTTCTCGCGAACGGATTTTCCTACACTATCAACGGCTCTTATTCAGGCGATACCAATTTCAAGTCCAGCGGTCCGGTGGGACTGAGCCAGACCGTGAACCAGCGGCCGATTACGGTAACCGCGGCCTCCGATTCCAAGCCTTATGACGGCAATGCCACTTCAGCGGGTATGCCGGCGATCACATCCGGAACACTCGCCAACGGCGATACGGGCCAGTTCATTCAGGCTTTTGACAACCGTAACGCGGGGACGGCCAAGACGCTCACACCGTCGGGTTCGGTGCACGACGGCTTCAGCGGAAACAACTACGCGGTGACGTTCACCAGCGTGAACACTGGCATCATTACGGCGCGCGCGATCACGGTAACGGCCGCGACCGACACCAAGACCTACGATGGAACGACCTCTTCGAGCGTAACGCCGAATATCGCACCCGCACTGATCAGTCCGGACGCGCCCGGCTTCGCGCAGGCGTTTGCGAACAAGAATGTCGGGACCGGCAAGACGCTGATCCCGTCGGGATCGGTAAACGATAACAATGGCGGCAATAACTATGTCGTCACATTCGTGAACAACGCCACTGGCGTGATTAATGCAGCCCAACTGACGATCACGGCTAAGCCGAACACGAAGACATACGACAGCACCAAGAGTGCGGCGGCGCTGCCCACTTATTCCGGTCTCAAAACTGACGATACGGTGGCGGGCCTGGTTGAGACCTATGACAACCCGAACGCGGGAAGCGGCAAGACGCTGTCGGTGATGGCGTACACCGTGAATGACAACAATAGCGGCAACAATTATACGGTGACGACGGTCGCCGACCATACCGGGGTGATCAATGCGGCGACGCTCACGATCACCGCGGTTACTAACACGAAGACCTACGACAGCAACACCAGTGCCGCGGCGATGCCCACGGTTTCAGGTCTGCAAGGCGGCACGGACTCCGTAAGCAACCGCACAGAGACCTACGATACCAAGCACGTCGGGAACACGAAAGTTTTGTCGGTCGCGACATACACGGTGAACGATGGCAACAGCGGCAATAACTACACCGTGACGAAGGTGGACGACCACACCGGCGTGATCAATCCGGCATCTCTGACCATCACTGCCGCAACGAACACAAAGGTGTACGACGCGACCACGTCTGCGTCCGCGATACCGACCGTCTCCGGCCTGCAAGGGATGGACACCGTGACCGGTCAGGCGGAAGTCTATGACAACAAGAACGCAGGGACCGGCAAGACTCTCAGCGTCTCCGCCTATACCGTGAACGACGGCAACAGCGGGAACGACTATGCCGTATCGAAGGTCGACGATCACAGCGGGGTTATCAACAAAGCCCCGCTGACGATCACCGCGATCTCCAATACCAAGACCTACGACGGAAACACCTCCGCGGCGGCAACGCCCACCTTCTCCGGCCTGCAAACCGGCGACACCGCGACGGCGACCGAGACCTACACCAACAAGAACGCAGGCTCAGGAAAGGCGCTGACGGTAACCAGTTACACGGTTACCGATGGTTATTCCGGGAACAACTATCTGGTCACCAAAATCGCCGACTCGACCGGCGTGATTAACCAAGCGCCGCTGACCGTGACCGCGACGGGCGCGAACAAGGTATACGACAGCTCCGCGACGGCGACCGTGACGCTCTTAGATAATCGCATCGCGGGCGATGTCTTCACCGATAGCTATGCCAGTGCCGTATTTACTGATAAGTACGTAGCGAACGGAAAGACCATCAACGTGAGCGGCATCTCCATTGCGGGGACGGATGCCGGCAACTATACGTTCAACCCGGCAGCCGTCGCCACGGCGGATATCACTGCCAAGACAATTACCGGATCGATCACGGCTTCGAACAAGGTTTACGATCGTACGACGGCGGCGATGATCGCGAACCGGTCCCTCAGCGGCGTCATCGGTACAGATATGGTGACTTACGTGGGCGGTACTGCCACGTTCGGGGATAAGAACGTCGGCACAGGCAAGGCCGTGACAGCCACGGGTCTGAGCCTGAGCGGCGCCGATGCCGGAAACTATAGCGTCAATTCGACGGCGGCCACCACGGCGGATATTACGCCGCTGGCGATTGTCGGAAGCATCACTGCGTCCGGCAAAGTGTACGACGGAACCGCCGTCGCGACAATTCTGGCCAAAACATTGGCCGGAGTCATTTCCGGGGACAGCGCGAGCTACACGGGCGGAGCTGCGGCATTCGCGGACAAAAACGTCGGCACGGGCAAGACCGTGACG
Organism: Bryobacterales bacterium; assembly: GCA_963813145.1. Lineage (GTDB taxonomy): Bacteria > Acidobacteriota > Terriglobia > Bryobacterales > Bryobacteraceae > Palsa-187. The sequence continues at coordinate 4,480,577 of CAWEXX010000001.1, read as the reverse complement.
GCGACGGGCCTGAGCCTGAGCGGCGGCGACGCCGGCAACTACACCGTCAACTCGACGGCTACCACGACGGCCGATATTAGCAGGCACTCCCTGACGGTCATTGCCGCCGGAGTGAGCCGGATGTATAACGGAACCACGACAGCGACGGTGACGCTCTCGGATGACAAGATCGGCGGCGACGCCGTGACGGACGCATATATGAGCGCTTCGTTCAGCGACAAAAACGTGGGCGCCGGGAAGACCGTGAGCGTCGCCGGGATCTCCATCTCTGGCACGGATGCCGGCAACTATTCAGCCAACACTACAGCGGCCACAACCGCGAATATCACGGCGCTGTCCATTACCGGAAGTATCACGGCGGCCAACAAGGTGTATGACCAGACCGCAACAGCGACGATTCTCACCAGACCGCTTTCGGGCGTTATCACCCCTGATTCGGTGACCTACACCGGCGGCATCGCGAACTTCGCCGACAAGAACGTGGGCAACGGCAAGAACGTAACGGCCACCGGCCTATCATTGACCGGTATGGATGCGGGCAATTACACCGTAAATTCAACGGCCACGACGACGGCGAATATCACGGCACTGGCCGTCGTCGGAAGCATCACTGCTTGGAATAAGATTTATGACGGCACCACGGCAGCGGTTATTTCGGGCAGGACGGTGACAGGCGTGATCAGTGGCGACACCGTGATCTATGCCGGAGGCACAGCCCTATTCTCAGACAAGAACGCGGGCCCAAATAAGACGGTGACAGGTACAGGTCTAAGTCTAAGTGGCGTGGATGCGGTTAACTACTCAGTGAATTCGACAGCCGTCACGGCTGCGAGTATCACCCAACGCACGTTAACGGTAAGCGCGACGGGTATTAACAAGCCGTTCGACGGAAACACAGTCGCAACAGTAACACTGTCTGATAACCGGGTTTCCGGCGATGTTTTCACCGACAATTACACGAGCGCGGTGTTCAGCAGCCCCAATGTTGGCGCAGTCAACGTGAACGTCAGTGGGATCTCAATCGCCGGAGCCGATGCGGCAAACTACACGTTCAACACTTCAGCGACTACGACTGGCAACATCTTCGCGGCCCTCACCACGACGGCGCTCACTTCAAGCATTACCGGATCGACCATTCCAGCATCGATACTCCTGACGGCCACGGTTAAAAATACCCTGACGTCCGTTGCCCCTGCTGGAACGGTGCAGTTCACGGATACGTCGACCAACACGGCGGTACCCGGCACAATAAGCTACAGCAACGCTGGTTCGGCGTTGCAGGCCACCTTGTCAGCGTCCTTCCCCGTCGGAACCCATATCGTCTTAGCGACCTATACTCCGAATCAGAACTTCGGCGCCAGCGCCTCGACTACGACTAATCCGTCGCTGGCCATTACCGCTCCGGCGTCCGGATTCGTGCAGGCAGCCAACACGAATATTCCCTTCGCTGCTACTTTCTCGGATTCAAGTACCGCCAGTGCGAGCGCGCAGTGGGCATTCAAATCAGCCGACACCACTGTCGTCAACAGCGGAACCGTTACTCCGGGAAATATTTCCAACTCATTCCAACTCGCGGTACCCGGAGTCTACGGAATCACACTGACTTTTAACGACGGTTTGGGGGGCATCGTAAGTACGCAGAGTGTTCCAGCAGGCATGCCGGCGTACGCCGTGGTGTATGATCCTACCGCCGGCTTCGTCACTGGCGGTGGATGGATCAACTCCGCACCCGGCAGCTACGTGCCCAACCCGGCTCTAACTGGTAAGGCTAGCTTCGGATTCGTTTCTAAATATCAGAAGGGCGCCAACCTGCCCACTGGAGAGACGCAGTTCACCTATGAGGTAGCAAACCTCGACTTCCACAGCACACTCTATCAATGGCTGGTGGTTTCCGGACCGATGGCTCAATACAAGGGCACGGGTACAATCAACGGAACGGGCAATTACATTTTCCTTTTGACCGCGCGTGACGGCAGCTTGACGGGCGGTAACACGCCGGATGGTTTCCGCCTGAAGATCATGGACTCCACCGGATCCACCATAATCTACGACAATATGATCGGCGCAACAGATGACATGACTTCAACCAATACACAAGCCCTGGGAGGCGGGAGCGTCGTAATCCACAGCAAGTAACCGAATTCAGCCAGTACACTTTGAGCGGGTGGAGTTTCAATAGCGAGTGAACTCCGGAAAATAGAGCGGCAGATGATGAAAGAACTGAACGCTCCCGACCCGGGATATCTCTCGCAATTTGGATCTTCGGCTTCGGTGAGTGGGGATACGGCGGTGATTGCGGGAGGCTTCTCGAATAGTCAAGGCGCGGCCTATGTGTTTGTGCGCAACGGCGGAGTGTGGACTTTGCAACAGGAGATGACCGGCGCTCTGAACGAAGGTTTTGGTGCTTCGGTCTCCGTGAACGGCGACACGGCGGTTATTGGAGCCTATGACTCCCGGGTCGGCTTCAACAATTCTCAGGGTTCGGCATATGTATTCGTCCGCACCGGGACAACGTGGATCCAGCAGGCGCAGTTCGCCGCTTCCGACGGAGCGAGCTTTGACCGTTTTGGAGCCCTCGTTTCACTCAGCGGAAACACGGCGATTTGCAGCTCCTTTTCAAAGACCACCGGGTCGAACGTGGGGCAGGGTGCGGTGTATCTCTATTCCGGCGATAACGGAATATGGACGTAGCAAGCCGAACTCACGGCTTCGGAACGGGCAGTGTATGTTATTTCGGCAGTCCTAACTCGAAGCTTATAGCGGCCGATTTTACAAGAGAAGAATGCCGCGACCTTACGATCCGCAAACAGATTCTTTGGGAGTCTGAAGATGCCGCCAACGACGAGGTCGACGCGAAAGAAATCGAGTTCATCCTAGCCTTGCGTTCGAACGATCCGACCGTGGGGTATAACCGAACCATAAAACCGCAGTCTCGCTTCAGGCGCAACAGCGCTCCTATGTTCGTCAAAACATGAGAAGGAAAAGTTTGGAGATGGGCTTTGGGCGTGGACTTTCGTGCGCGGGCGACCATCTGGTACAGCAGGGGCGGCTGGTTCAACAAGGGCGGCGGCATTTGGAAAAGCCGGGTGGACGGCAGTGGCGAGACACAAGTGATTTCTGGACCCGTGGAACAGTTCTTCAGCGCTACGCATGATGGAATTTACTACTTCACGCCGGGCAATCACCCCGATCTTCGGTTCTTCGCGTTCGCTGCAGGGAAATCGCGTACCATCCTTACTTTGAGTAAACCAATTCGTGTCGGACTGGACGTCTCCCCAGACGGGCGTTGGTTACTGTATTCTCAGCGAGACACGGAACCCGGCAGCGAACTCATGCTCGTGGATCGTTTTCGCTGATCAAGTCCGCAGGCTGGTTGCCAAGGATCCGACACCCCTCGTTTCGGCGCTAGCTAGAATTCTTCGAGAGCTCTTGTCGAATTTTGGCGATATCTTCGTGGGAAGGCGGCCAGTTGTAAGCATCCGGTGAACACCACGCGCAGCGCGAAAATGATGTAGGAGGGCGGAATGGAAGTCCCTGCGTCGAGGATTGATGCGTTGCTCCGGAAGGCAATCGAGCAAAGGCGTCTCATTCGGTTTAATTACAAGGACAAGCCCCGAATCGTTGAGCCGCATGATTATGGCGTTCACAAAGGCTCGGTCAAGCTGTTTGGCTATCAGGTGGGCGGCGTGAGCAGTGAGCCGCTTCCCAACTGGCGATGGGCGCTGGTGAACTCGATATCTGATCTGGATCTACTGGACCGCACCTTTCCGGGGCGGCGTCCCACGGCTTCAGGAAAACATCATCAGTGGGATCAGATCTTCATTAGAGTAGGATCGGCCGAGAAGGATCGAGAGTAAGCCGGAGCCCAACGATGCGGCAGCAGTTCGTCGAGCCGCTGGATCGAGTGCGCTCCGATTCGGGAGAGCACATCTTGAAACCAGGCGAACGGGTCCACTTTTGCCAGTTCGCACGACGCCACGAAGCTTCGCAATACCGCCATGGTCTGGCCGCCGCGATCGCTGCCTACGAAAGTCCAGTTGTTCCGACCGACCGCGATGCCGCGCAACGACCGCTCTGTGTGGTTGTTATCGATCGACAGAGTCTCCATCTTCCAGGTAGCGCGTCAGCGCGACCCAGTTCTTCAGCGCGTACGACACCGCTTGCCCGGCTTCGCTCTTCGGCAACACCTGATCGCGAATCTTCAACAGATACTCGTGCAATTGCGTGAGCACCGGTTGAGAAGCCTGCTCGCGCAATAGACGCAACTCCTCGCCCTCGACGCCCGACCGCCGCGCCCGTTTCTCCACCGCATAGAGTTGCGCGATGTAGGTCAGCACCGCGCCCATGCGCGCTGCGTCGGTATCGAGCGCCTGATGAAAATGCCGTCTGTGTGCGCCCAGCAGGCCACCTCCACCATTCCCCGCGCCGGATTGGTGAAAAAGCTGTCGTAGGCCACATACGCATCCGCCTGCAGATATCCGCGATAGCCTTTGAGAAATCGCTCGGGGCCGGCGCGTTCCCTGGTCGGCGTATAGTCGAACACCGCCGCCTGATGATTCCGGTCTCCGAGATAAGGCCAGAATCGGTTGCAAAAGCTTTCCAACCGGACGGATGTTCCATTCTTGCCGCTGCTGCGAGATCGGATGCGCGATATGATCGAGTGTGACCGCGTCGGGGTTCTACGTAGCTAGGCCTTCGCTTCGCCCGTCGAAGCGCGCGTCGCCAAGATTCACGACGCGCTATTTTGAGCGGTGCGGCAGCCCGGTACCGGCAACATGGGCGTTAACCAGAGTTGCTGCTCTCCTTGGAGAGGGTGAGAAAGTTGGCCCCTCCAGCCCGTGGCGCGCCGTTCTGGGCATGTGCGACGCAAGGTGCGCACGTCTTGCGGAGGCGCTTTCCCCAAGTACTGGCCAATTTGAGCGGTGCCGGCGGTCCCGCCGTCAACCACAAGGCCGGGAGAACTCGTAGCCGATGAATTTGGCTCCGCAGATATCGGGAGTTCGACCCAGCGTCTCCTGAGAGCCGCCGTCCGCGTCAAGATAACGCAAATAGCGCGGATTCGATTCGAAGGTCGGGTCGAGTTAGCGCGCCGAAAGCAAGCCGCGTCAACACGATCTGAGTGTTGGAGTTTGGTTCCGGGCCCTACGCGACGCCAAACCCCGCGTTATTTTAGCGTTATTTTTTGCGTTTAACCGGGTTATTTCTGCGTTGAGCTGAGTTGATTTAACGCGTCGCTTCTAGGCGATCCGTGAAACTCTAGTGGCACATGAATCCAAGCCCCGCAAGGAGGGTTCGCCCCGACTGAATTGCGCGGTGGCATGGCGTAAGACCCGTAAATCTCAAGATCATCAAAAAAAACATTCTTAAAGTGTCTTCTGCTTAGAATCAGCGATTTAGCGAGAGCCGGCGTTCGACTTGCGATTTGGAGGTGTTTTGGAGATGTTTTGGCGGTGTTTTGGAGGCTCTTCGACATTTCAGGTGGTGACTATATCAGTGCATGGCAAAGAGCATTGATGCTTAGGGCCATCGAGAAGGAATATAGCAATGTTGAAACAAGATTTGAAGATTGAAACGTGGGCGATGGATCGCCTGATTCCCTATGCACGGAATGCTCGTTTGCATTCGGAAGCGCAAGTGGCGCAGATCGCCGCCAGCATCGCCGAGTTCTCGTTCAACAATCCGGTCCTCGTTGGACCAAAAGGCGGTATTATCGCGGGCCACGCCCGAGTGCTCGCCGCGCGGAAGCTGGGCTTCATGGAAATCCCAGTCATCGTGCTTGGGCATCTCACCGAAAATCAGAAGCGAGCATTCGTGCTCGCCGACAACAAGCTGGCGTTGAACGCCGGCTGGGACGTCGAGATGCTTCGCCTGGAACTGGAAGCGCTCGCCGAACAGAACGTCGATTTGGGGTTGACTGGCTTCGATGAGCAAGAGCTCGCGGAGGTGCTCGCTCAGGAAATGCCGCGGGGATCCTTCGATCCCGATGCGATTCCTGAACTCGAACCGGAACCTGTCAGCCGCACAGGTGATATCTGGATCTTAGGAAAACATCGGATCCTCTGCGGAGACGGAACTTGCGGCGAGGAACTGGCGCGGGTTCTCGACGGCAAGCCGTGCCATCTGGTTTTTACAGATCCCCCTTATAACGTCGATTACTGCGGCAAGGGGCCGGACAGGATGAAGTTAGCCAACGACGACCTTGGCCCGGATTTCGCGGCTTTCCTGCGAGTGGCGTGCGACGCCATCCTCGCGGCGAGCCAGGGACCTGTGTACATCTGCATGTCATCCAGCGAGCTGGCCACTCTTCAGTCGGCCTTCTGCGATGCCGGCGGCCATTGGTCCACCTGGATTATTTGGGCGAAGAATACGTTCACGCTGGGTCGGTCCGATTATCAGCGTCAGTATGAACCGATTCTCTACGGATGGCGCGAAGGAGCGAAACATTACTGGTGCGGAGACCGCAATCAGAGCGACCTGTGGCTGGTGGATAAGCCGGTGCGAAATGACCTCCACCCGACGATGAAGCCGGTCGATCTCGTAGGGCGCGCGATTCGCAACAGCAGCCGTGTAGGCAATGTGGTGCTCGATCCGTTCGGCGGTGCAGGCTCCACACTAATCAGTTGCGAGAATTTGGACCGAAAGGCGCGTCTGATCGAAATCGATCCTCAGTATGTAGACGTGAGCGTGCGGCGGTGGCAGGACTACACGAGCTCAAAAGCGTTCCTCGATCAGGATGGCCGGTCGTTTGAAGAGATCGCAGCGGCACGGAGGGCGTCGTTTTGTGGCGTTCCAGAGCGATGAACAAGGTGCGCGGACGGCCGTTCGAGCCGGGCAACAAGCTGGGGCGTGGACGGCCAAAGGGAAGCCACAACAAAGCGAAATCGCCGGGGCAGAGTCTGTTCGACGAGTACGCGCCACATGTGATACGCAAATGCATCTCGCAAGCACTGCAAGGAGAGCCGATCCCAATGCGGATCTGTATGGACCGGATCAGCCCTGCGCGCTTTAACGAGCTTATCCGGATCAGCCTACCATCCATCAAGATTGCCGGAGATGTGCACAAGGCGGCGGAGAAGGTGACGCAAGCCGTAGGTCGCGGCAGGATCACGCCGACCGAAGGAGGCAAGATGATGAGTATTCTCGCGAGCCGCGCCAACATCATCGAGACAGTTCTGTTGGATGGCCGCATTGCAAAACTAGAAGAGAGGATAGACCCTGATGACATGCCTTTGGCTGCCTGAGGCCGGAGTTATGAGGCTCGACTGGAAAGAAAGGAAAATGGAAATGATCATTCGACTACAATCGCCAGGGTGTAGGCCATGCTGAATCTGCGACGACGGCTCAGGAAGCTTGAAAGAAAGCAATTCGGTACGGCGGCTGAAAGCGAGCAAGAACGATGTCTGAGGACGCGCCTTGAAAATGCGCGTCTTCGATCTGGATTGCTGCCGCCTTCTCCGGAGCGTCTGGCCGAGTTGAGGGGCATGACCGTCCCTCAGATTCTGCATTCGGCGAGGCAGCGGGCAGCGGCTGCGCGCATAGCGGGTCTCAAACCCGACGATCCGTGATCTTCTGGAACATGCGCCGCTGCTCGGTCCAGTCGATTTTGCTGACGATACGCCGCAGGTTTCTTTCGTTGAGCCCCTGGAGGGGCGGCAGAAAGAGGATTTGTTCTTGAATATCGGGCGCGAGATCGAGCAGCTTCATGATCTGTGTTATGCGCGCTCGCGTCACACGGCCGAGGCGGGCCAGTTCCGCGTAGTCCCGAATCGTTCCAGTGCGGACCATTCTCTCAAACCGGATGGCGATCGCCATAAGACGGGCGATCCGGGGAATGGAGATGCCGATACTTTCGCCGTCGGGAGTCTGCCGGTTGGACGGTTTGGCAGCACGAAAATCAACTGCGTATGTGACTTCCTGGCTGCCGCTCATGCCTGCGCCTCTGGTCCCGCCGCCGCATGGAACCGGATGGAGACTCGTTTGGCGACTCCGTCGTAACCAACCCGCTCGACGATCGACTGTATCGCGTGGACCTGCTGGGTGCGATCCATCAGTTCCCAGGCAGCGGTTTCAAAGACTCCAGGGGATCTTTCCCTGATCCGGCCGAGGACCGATTGCTCGATCGTGCGCGTTGGAAGCGATTTGGCGGGACACACCGCCCAACCCTTTCGCTGCGCATTGAGGCACAAATAATAAGGATACTTGCGACCGTTCTTCATCGAATACGAGTACACCATCCGGGTTGCGCACGATTCGCAATAAAGCAGTCCGCCCAGCAGCGCCAGATGCTTGTTCCGCGACTTGCCGCGCGCACCCGCCGTGTGCTGCGGGATGAGACTCTGCACGCGTTCCCAGGTGCCGGGTAGGAGGATGGCGGCATGCTCGCCCGGGTAAGGTTTCCCGTGATGCCGGATCGAGCCCGTATATATAATGTTGCTCAGCAATCGCCGCAGCGAGTTCAGCGCAAACGGGCCGGCCGCGTGGAACTGCCCTGTTTTACGAGTCCAGCTCTTGAGCCGCCAGCCCCGCCGCTCGATTTCCTCCAGCGTCAGCTGGAACGAACCATTCTCTTCGAACAGCGCAAAGATGGATCGCACACGCTCGGCTTCTTCCTCATTTACGAGCAGCCGTCCGCCGCCCTGGTCTACGTCATAGCCGAGCACCGGATAACCTCCGGTCCATTTCCCCTTTCGCCGGGCAGCGGACATCTTGTCGCGCGTGCGCTCGCCGATGAGCTCCCTCTCAAACTGCGCGAAGGAAAGCAGGATGTTCAGCGTTAGCCGTCCCAGCGAGGTGCTGGTGTTGAACTGCTGTGTGACGGCCACGAAACTTACTTTGTGTTTCTCGAGAACGCTCAGCATCCGGGTGAAGTCCAGCAGCGATCGGCTCAGGCGATCGACTTTGTACACCACGACACAATCCAGTTCGCCTGCTTCGACCGCACGAAGCAGTTTCGTGAGCGCCGGACGGTCCATGTTGGCACCGGTGAAACCGCCATCGTCATAGCACTCCGGCAACGCGATCCAACCTTCGCGCCGCTGGCTCAATATGAAAGCCTCGGCAGCCTCGCGCTGCGCATCAAGGGAGTTAAATTCCTGGTCCAGTCCTTCCTCTGTCGATTTGCGCGTGTAGATCGCGCAGCGAAGTCGAGAGATCGCTGGTTTCGGAACGTCCTGATTATTTCTTCGCATGTTTCCGCTCCCTGCCAGTGGTCCTTGTCAATCCGAAAAACGCGAGCCCGTTCCAGCGTGTACCGGTGACCGCAACCGCGATCGCGCTGAGCGAGGTGTACCGCTGGTTCTCATAACGGAATCCTGTCGCGAGGACTTCCACCAGAATCGTCCTACCTTTCCATTTCCGGCTGAGCATGGCTCCTGGCAGCGGAAGCCGGCGATCCTTCTGCCGGTTCCCTCCGGTCGTCTCGACCGCCTCGCCGCCAACGCTGAAAAAGCCTCGTGGAGCTACCTTTCGCAAGTCGGCGTCCTGCGCGATCTCGTTCGCCCGTTCGCGAGCCCGTTCCGTGAGATCACCGTCGGCCAATGCCTGCAGCCGCCAAGCAATCCGCCGGAAGAGATGTCCCCGGTGCCGGGATCGCGCCTCCTCCTGAAACACCTCTCGAAATTTCTCTCTGAGGCTGGCAATGCTTGCTCTGCGCAGTTTCTCAATTTCCATCAACACCGCGTTGTCCATCGTTGTTTTTCCTCTCCGTGACCGTCAACCACACTCACATTCACGCTCTCCGCCGCCAGAACAAGCAAGGCTATTCTCAACAAACCTCGCACAATAAAAAACGCCGCCAGGACTGACCCGGCGGCGTGAAGGGAAGGCGATGATGTGCCCTTATTTAACGCGATACGTCCGCTCCTTTTCGTTCGAGCGGAACGACTCGACGTTCAAGCTCAGCTTCTTGATCAGCGTTCCGCTGACGAAGCCGCGTACGGTATGCGATTGCCAACCGGTCAATTCTATAATCTCGGCGAGGGTCGCTCCCTGGGAGCGGCGCATCAGATCGATAACCTCGGACTTCTTGCTGCCCTCGCGAGCCACATTGACCGGCTCCTTCGCGGCAGGTCGCGCTGTGTGGCGTCGCTTGCTCTTCGGTGCGTCCTTCTTCCGCTTCCCCTTCGCGGGCGCGACGTGGGTTGCCGGTTTCGCGACGTTCGCCAACAGAACCTGGATCGCATCCCAAATCCGCGCCACAGCCGCCTTGCGGTCGGTAAATTTCTTCACCGGCTTCAGCGTGGTGAACGGCGCGACTCCGGCGAAGCTGTTCCAGACTTCGACCGGGCGGGTGCGAGGCCACGAGCCGACCAGCTTGGCCAGTTTCTGGGCAGAGCCGAAATATTCGGCGTGGTGGATCTTGGCGGCTCGTGCGTCGTCAAGCGATGCGAAAGCCGTGATGTTGTTGTTGGTGTCAATCGTGAAGGTGTTCATAGCGACACCATTCATGGCTCTGTTCTCTCCAAAAGCCAAGTCAATTGTGCGAGCTGGCACCAGAATTCGTGCGACGACGGGCGCACGACGGAGAGGGACCTTCACCAGCATCACGAGATAATACAGCCGAAATCTGGCCCATCCGCCCAACCAGCACACCTGCCAATCGCCGAACCGCGAGCCCAACTCCACCGGAGTGCGAAGGCGAAGGTATTTCGTTTCCATCTGCATGTGCCCATGTCTCACTCTTTCGGGGCTGAAAGGCAACTTCGATTAGGCAGAATTTCGGCGGATGGGAGCGATCTAAAGGAAAAGGTGAGTCCAGACGAAAGAAATAAACGATTCGCAAGATTCATTCCTCGGTGGTATTGGGGGTGCCGCCGTTTGGGTAGGACCTTATCATGAGCAATCAAGAACTAATTGTGTCAATCGCCGAATTTAGAGGTCTGAAACTAATTGTGGTCCCTATGACGACCAGCCCCGGTAACTTCCATACCGTGTTGAGACTTCCGAACGGTCTGAGTGCCGATCCACAAGATTTCACTCCAAGACTAAAGCAGAAGCAATCAAATTTATCTGCCGAAGAGCAAGCCATGAAGCTCTGGGTGCCTACAAGTCGCCGGAACAGATCCAAGAGGATTTGCGAGATCGCTGGAAAGATATTCCCGGATCACAAGTCTAAAATCCGATGCCGCCCTCGCCAGCGATTCGTCTTTTATTGCATCTCGCTTCACAGGAACACCCTATCGACACTCCTCGAAAAATGGGCGAGAGGCGGTATTGACCACTCCCGAACTTCGCTTCTCGATTTCCACGATACATGAGCCAGCCGGACAAGATCGCGGCGGCAGTCGCTTCTAGGCCTGCGGCGTTGTGAGCGCCGCACGGGAGCAGTCCTGGTCCCTCGTTACGCGAGCATCTCAATTTCGAAATGCGTTGACAAACCCAACCGTTACGAACCCATTCGGTCCTAAACGACGACTTCACCCTCGCTGGAGTCGGACGCGGGAGCAGACGTACGAATTCTCACGCGCCTTGCGTGGCGTTGGGATCAGAAGGTTTGCCTTTCGATAAACCGCTGTCACTTCCAAATTCCAATCCGATTTCATACTTTCCCTTATTGAAGATGCAGTAACGGACAGACGCCCTACCTACAATGCCGAGCGACACTTCGTTGCAGACGACGTAGGAACGGACTGAGATGTTTTCATCCATCCGCAGCTTCAGTCCGTTCGCGGATACATTCACGACCCTCGCATTGGACACCCTTTCCCTGCCGTCGTTATCCTCCCATAGAATGCGAATCATGCCGTCCCTGAGATGGCGGGTGTGCCGCCGCGTATCGGTCTTTCGAGCGATTAGTGAGTAGGGCATTTTCGACTATCGTCCGGTTCCGCCACATCAATTAGGGTCACAGAGGTGGTACTTCTAACCCTATAGTCCTAGCGCCAAATCGCACGATACAGGCTCCCGCCGCCGTTCGTCTACGCCCTCGCCGTGCATGAGGCTGACCGTGAGCGCGGAATGCCGATTCCCAATGTACTGGTAATAGATAGCCCCCACAAAAAACATCAGTGACGATGAGAATCCGGAGTTGGTTCAAGCGCGCCGAAGCGATCATTCCCGATCTGAATAGCGATGTTAACCAACCGCGCATCGGCTACTGGAAAATCGTCCAACGGCTTGGCAACGACTATCACATCCTCGTAGATCAGGACGACAGTTGCAGTTGGCGCGGAACAGTTCACCGGCACGTCACCGCTTTGGTTCTGCGTCGCTCTTGACCGCCAGTTGGAGCTTGGCGATGAATGTGTCATAGGCCGTTTGTACTTTGGCGGGGTCGGGTGATTTGCCTTGCACGGGCTTGATGAAAGCATCCATGGCCTTATCGATTTGTCCCCACAGATCGGGGGATTTCTTTTGCAGCGCTTTTTCGCGGGTGTCCCACGCCACTTCAAGCTCCCGGGCCTTCTTTTTTGCGGTGGGCATATCGTGGGCCTTGAACGCCTGCAGGGTGTCCGCAGCCAGCTTTCGATACGGGGTCATGTTGTCGTCAGCCGCCGGAGTACCCGCTGCTGGCCTCGACTGGTCCACCGCCGGCTTCGGTTCCTGAGCCGAGGACGCGATCGTCCCGCACACGGTCAACGTCACCAACATCGCGATTCTGATCCACGCCTTCATGGTGCCTCCTATTCTCAACGAGACGCGCCGTTCGCCGTTGGCGGTGTCGGCTCCTTTCCCCTAGAGTCTCACTGAGACCGTTGTGTTTCCCCCCGCTTCTGGGCATGGCTAAGGTTGCACATGGAAGCCGATCTTGAACCACACCAAATCCGGCGAACTAGTTTACGATCCGTTCCTGGGTAGCGGCACTCAGCCAAATTCATCCGCTACGAGTTCTCCCGGCCTTGTGGTTGACGGCGGGACCGCCGGCACCGCTCAAATTGGCCAGTACTCGGGGAATGCGCCTCTCTCAAGGCGCGGTCCCATCGCATGTGGCGATCATGATGCATAATTACCGCTGGCGGATTGGAGCAGAGGCGCGCTTGATTGTGGTCTCATCGCACAGAGCGCTTCGAACGCTTACAGAGGAATTATTGCTGCCTGTTTTATTAAGTTGTGTTAAAATCGCGCGATGCAAAAGTTTGCATGCCTGGTCGTAGTACTGTGTCTTGCTTCTTGGCTATGCGGCCAGCCGGCAGTGACCATAACCGCGGTCCGCGCCGCGCGCATGATTGACGTGCACAGCGGGACGGTCGTCGCCAACGCTGTCGTACTGGTGGAAAAGGATCGCATCCAGGCTGCGGGCGACGGCTTGGCGATTCCCGCTGGCGCGCGGCTGATCAACCTCGGCGATGCGACTCTGCTGCCCGGATTGATTGATTCGCATACCCATCTGCTGCAGTACTACGACTTGGCGTGGCGCGGCACCGCCGTGGGTACCAAGATCCGCCGGATGACTACGGTCAACAAGGTCCTGCTCGGCGCGGCCACGGCACGGGATTACGTGGAGGCCGGCATTACCACGGTGCGCGACCTCGGAAGCTCGGGCGTGAACGGAGATGTGGCTCTGCGGGAGGCCATTGACGACGGCTGGGTGATTGGTCCAAGGATCGTGGCCTCGACACGGGCTCTGGTCGCCGACGACGGAAAGGCCGACCCGTCCTCTCCCGATGGACCGCTAACGGTGAAGATGAAGGGACCCGAGGACGCGCGGCAAGCGGTCCGGGCGGCTTTTCAAGCAGGCGCTGATTGCATCAAGATCATTGTTAACGGACCACCGCTCATGCCGCTGGAGGTAGCCCAGGCGATCGTTGACGAAGCTCATCGCTCCGGCAAGAAGGTTGCGGCCCACGCGGTCGGCGAACAAGCGACGCGCATCGCGGCCCAGGCCGGCGTGGACTCCATCGAACACGCCTATGCTCATTTTCAGCAAGCAGTCGGCGTCGCGGCCCTGCCCGACGATGTTCTCAAGATTATGGCTGAGAAACATATTTTCCTGGTCCCCACCGACGCTACTCTCGACTTGGTCATGGCGGTGAGGAGGAACGATCCGCCACAAGATCGCGCTCGTATCGAAGAGGAGATGCGCAAGAATTTGGAGGCCGACGCGGCCCGTTTGAGACGCGCCATCCAAGCCGGCGTACCGATCGCCGCAGGGGCTGACAATTACACCTACAACAGCCTTTCTGGGAGAACTCGAGGCCAAACGAGCCTCAACGTGCTGCAGGCCTATGCGAAGGCCGGCATGCCTCCGCTGGAGATCATCCGTGCCGCGACCATGAATGCCGCTGAGCTTCTCGGCCGTCCCGACCTTGGCGCGATTGAGGCCAACAAGCTGGCCGATATCATCGCCGTGCCAGGAGATCCGTTGAAAGACATCTCCCAGTTGCTCCACGTACGATTTGTTATGAAAGGCGGTCAAGTCGTCTACAACGATCGTTGAATGCGAGATGGAACGGAAGGGGCCTCTGACCGGAGTGGGTCGTCACTGGTCGCGATCCGCGCAGGATAGAATGCGAGCTGGCTTGAAAATTGGCTGCAACAAGACCCTCAGCGGCTGAGTTGGGGTGGCGCTCTTCGGTCGCTTTCGGACTTCGCGACTCCGCAACCCGCACCTGTCCAAGATGGCGACTATACGGCCAAGTGAGCTCAACTGGGCGGATACTCGCCCTGTGGTGGCATGTGTTTTTCCCGGCCTCACTTGGAGGCACTCCTATTTCCAAGAGAGGAGGACCAGTTCACCGCTGATGCCTGCTGGTGCCGACGAGGAATAGGTGAAACGATGACGTTTCGTCGGGTTCCATGATGGATCGTTGTCCCACGCCCGGCGTAGGATGGATGGCCCAGAGTCAGGAATTCCTTCCTGGTGGAACCACCATAGTTACCTGATAATTACTGCGGTGATGCCGCTTTCACATCAAGTTGTAGTCGGCAAAAGGTGCCTGATGTGAAGCATTATCGGCCGAATAGCCACAGCTTGATCGGCTGGTAAAACAGGTTGATCGCGGCTATCGCCAGCCAGATCATCGAACTGACCGAGAATGCTCGGGCCGTAATTCGCACCTCCGGCGTGCGGTCCAACTGCAACAATGGACCACCCTCCTTACCGGCCGTCCGATCGTACAGAAACAACGGCGCCGCGGCGAACAGCGCAAGCAAAGGAAACCAGGTTCCGGTGATCACCACGTTCGCCTGCTGGATCGAACCGTTTCGCCAAAGGAAACCGAGGGACTTGATCACGTCGCCAAGAGCGAGCGTGGCCAGCGCTAGATGCCGGATCGCGAGGGCCCGGCCCGCCGACTGCAACCCCGTCATCAGCTCGCGCGAACACTCCACCGCCGCGATCCCTTTTTTCTTCTCCACCACGCAGACCACCGGCCACAGGCAATCGTCGATCACCCATCCGGGCCCAAAATAGAACGCCGCCCGCACCTGTGTGACGAAAAGAACCGGTAGCATTTTAACCATCTTCCAGAAGACCCGGAACGAAAGGAACCTCCGGACGCGAACTTGTTCGTCCATCGCCATTAACGCCGCGGCCGCCCGCAGCAGGTTGTCGGAAAAAATGAAAAGCACCGCCGCCGCCAGCGGGACGATTACCATGCGCGCGCCGGCAATCGGCACTGCTTTCTTGCCGATGACAAGCAGCAGTGCCGCGATCGCTTCGACCGCCCCTTCGATGGGAATCAACAGCAGCGCGTACGCCGCCAGGTGCTGGAGCAAGAACGCCTTCGACCTCCGGAGCGCGAGAAACTCCGCGTCCACCGCGTTATGGAATCTTTGCGTAAATAAGACGGCGGAGGCTGGTCGATCTGCGGGATTCCTGGCCAGCCCCGCAAGAATCGCCTTGGAAACGTCAGGCGGAATCTTGCGCACTCTGGCAGGCGGCGCAGCATGTCCGCTCTCGTGATAATCGAATAGTTCGTTTGGCTTTCCCGTAAACGGCAACCGGCCGCAGGCAAGTGAATACGCCACCACGGCCAGACTGTAGATGTCGGACCGGAAGTCGATTTCCTTGCCGAACGCCTGCTCGGGTGACATATAAGCTGGCGTCCCCAGCAAGCTCCCCGGCATAGTTTGCGCACCCGCGCTGCTATCGAAGGATCCGGACGAAAAGCCGGAAGGCGTCCGCGCGATGGCCACCGTTTCTATCTCCTCGGCGCTCCCGGCGAGATTCGATGGATGAGGTTCGTGCACCATCGCGACCGTCTCCGATTCATCGCCCGAAATCGCGGGCCTTGGGAGACTCGCGGGCGTCTCTTGCGCCACGGGAGTCCACTCGCCCAGCAGATTTACCTTCGCCACTCCGAAATCCAGCACCTTCACCGTATAGCCGCCGCGGCCATTCGGTTCCAGCCAGATGTTGTCGGGCTTCATATCGCGATGAACGATTCCATGGCGGTGCGCTTCCGCCAGCGCTAATCCAATCTGATCGAGAAAATCCGCGACCAGCGGCAGTGAAACCTGCGGGTTTGCAGTCTGAAATTCCGAGAGAGTCTGTCCGTCCAGAAATTCCATCACCAGGTACGGCATGTCGCCGCCGGCCGCTTTCGCGATTCCAAAATCCGTCACGTTGACGATGTTGGGGTGCCTCAGCCGCCCGCACGCCTGCGCCTCTCTCTGAAAACGGGCAAGAAACTGGGGTTCCGCGGCCCACCGGGGAGCGATTACCTTGACGGCGACAACGCGAGTTGTTCCGAGATGGGTCGCCAGGTAGACGTTGCCCATCCCACCCGCGCCCAATTGCTTGTCGATCCGGTATTTCCCATCCAGAACTTCGCCTATCATCGAGGACCTCAAACCCAGTCGCCATCATAACAACCGCAAGGTTCCAGGGACGTACATCAGAGGCCTAAAGTAGGAAGTTCACAATAAGGAAAGCAGCGACCGGATAATTGGCATTATCGGCCACGTCCTTCTCTCGGGCATGGCATTTTCAAGTCTTGATTCAAAGAAACTGCCAAACCACTGGACTTCCGCACGTCTTTTTTTTGTATGGACGACAATTCGTTTTTGCCTTGGCTCCGAAGATTCAGGAGGATAGCCGCCGTCCGAGGAATGGCGCTACTGGTCGCCTCTGGAGTCGGCGGCCAAACACCGCAACAGTTTGAAGTCGTGGTAATTCGGCCGAGCCAAGCCGGCGCGAGCGGCGGAACGAGCTTTAATGTGTACGATGGGGACGACTGAAGATCACCAATGAGCCGGTTAAACTTCTGATCCGTGCGGCTTTTCAGATTCAGAATGCGCAGATCGCAGGCGGTCCGGGATGGCTTGATATCGACCGGTACGACATTGAGGCCAAGACGGGACGCGCGGAAAAACCTACACCGGCTCAAATGGGACCACTACTACAGAACCTGCTAACGGACCGGTTAAGCTTGAAGTTCCACCGAGAGGTCCGAGAATTGACCGTTTACGCGCTGCTGGTCGAGAAGAATCAGAAGAACGCGGCTAAGCTCAAGCCGAAAGCGGAAGGTGAAGGCACAGCGATGAATACACACGGCGGTGCGAGTAGATCACAGTTGGTCGGAACCGGCGTCTCGATGGTGCGAGTTACGTAGGGAATCGGCTGGGCCGGATCGTGCTCGATAAGACTGGCCTGAGCGAAAGTTACGACTTCACGCTGGAGTGGGCTCCAAGCGGAGGTGCGGATACCTCCGTGCCATCGCTGACGACGGCATTGCGAGAGCAACTTGGGCTCAGGCTTGAGTCGCAAAAGAGTCCAGTCGAGGTTCTCGTCATCGACAACCTGCAGCGGCCCTCTGAAAACTAACTCGCCGGGGACAGCAGTTAGCGCCTTTCGCCACCTCAACCCTTAGGGCATAAACTCTCGAGGGGTCGAAGCGTGAGAAATGATCGTCGCTCCCAAGAGTCTGCTGTGAAATACCCCGAATAGGACGTGCTTTGTTGGAGATTCGCGAGGAGCGCTCCGTCGGCCGATGGCATCCCCTCAGAGAGTCGGAACAAATTGTCGGAGAGGAGCGTATTATTTGAGACGTGAACATCGCCCCTGCCAGCGAACTGAGTCCTCAGAAGCGGTCCGCCTGTGGCTCGGAGTAGCCCTCGCTACGCTGTTGTTGCTGTTCAAGTTTCTCAGCCCAATCGTCGCGACCGGCGGCGGGAAGGTGTCCCTGCTCGGCAGCCTCGGTTGCGCGCTGGCTATTGTTCTCTGGTGGTTGCTCCTCAGCCGGGCGCCGTGGTCCGAGCGCCTGGGCGCACTGCTCCTGATGATCGTGGCGCTGTTCGGAACCTCGCTCATTCTCGATTCGTCGTTTGGCGCCGGAATGGCACGGTTCATGTTCGTCATGTTGGCGCTCCCCACGATGGGCCTCGCCCTGGTCGCGTGGGCGGTAGCGGCTCGCGGCCTTTCGAATGGGCTCCGGCGCACGACGATGGCGTGCGATTCTGATCGCGGTCGGAGGATGGGTTTGCGTCCGGATTAGTGGTGTCACCAACGACCTCAAGCCGGAGCTGCATTGGCGCTGGGCGCAGACTCCCGAGGAACGGTTCTTGGCCCAAGCCGCCAGCGAGCGGGTCGCGCTCCCGGCCACCCCGGTAGCGGCGCCCGCGGCTCCGGCAGTTATTCCGGCGCCGGCCAAGGCGGATCCAATTCCAGCCAAGGCGGCGCCTAAGGAGACTCCCGCTGCAACGGTGTTTGCCTACCCCGCGAATCGGATGGACACTCGGAACGTAAGAGGTGCTGATGTCGCGCATTATCGCTACCTTCCCACAACGGCGTTTCTGGACCAGGAGTTAAAGAATTTCGGATCAATTCCTTGACGCTTATGACGCCGGCACCAGGGGGCGGCCTGTCCGGGAATGGCTCCGCAGAGGCGAATTGCATGGCGGGAGCTTCATCGACGCCTGCGGATTGGGAACCCTAATGCCTGAAGAAGAGACTGAAAGTCCGGAGGAGGTTCGCAGTCAACGCAGACGCTCTCTCCCGAACGTGGATGAATGAACTGAAGACGCGCCGCGTGGAGAGCGACGCGAGTAATTCGCCGTTCCAGCTTTTCTGATGGATTGTACTTTCTGTCGCCAATGACTGGGTGGCCGATCGCTGAAAGCTGAACGCGGATTTGATTTTGTAATCCTGTCACCAGCGAGACTCGGACGAGGGATGCGCCCCTAAGGCGATGTTCCACGAAATACCGAAGTTCAGCGCGAGCCGATTTTGGGTCGCATTCTGTGGTCACCTTTTGAAACATTCCTTCTTCCCGAAAGTGGTGAACGAGAGTCCCTTCTTTAACGCGGAGATGACCACGAACTGCCGCGAGATATTCCCGCACCGGGGTGTGTCGCATAAACTGTTGTACGAGTGCTTCTCGATCTGGCCAGGTTTTTGCGAAGAGCAGAATCCCAGACGTGTGACGATCGATGCGATGTACGACAAAGGCGCGTTGCCTCTTTGATCTCAGTTCTGCCGAAAGAATAGAAAGCGCAGATGGAGTATCGGAGTCATCCGCGGGCACCGCGAGCAGTTTGGCCCGCTTATTGAGGACTACAACGGCATCGTCTTCGTAAAGCACGTGAAGCTGCCGCCGATCCTGCTTTCCTAAACGGCGATCGCCTCTGGGTTGAAATCTCTTCATTGCTGAATGGCAGATTGTTCCTTTCCAGGGCTGCTCGTGACCGAGTGATGATGCAACGCTCGATGATCCATCGCTATGCTACCAAGGTCCCGGTCGGTTGACGGGTAAGCTTGAAAATACTCACTGCTCCAGAGGTCCGGTTGTGGGAAGTCGAGAACTGTTATGAAGCATTGAACTAAGCCTTCGGCAGGTCAGCGCGAGTTTGTGAGCGTTCCGAGGCGTTAATGATTCCGGGGAGAGCTGGTTTGTGATGAGGTCACAGCGAAAGGAGTTTTGCTGTGACCTCACTTCGACAACGGATGCTGGAGGATCTCCAGATCCGGCATTATTCTCCGACCACGATCCGGATCTATCTTCACGCCATCGCGGAGTTTGCCAGACACTTCGGCAAGTCGCCCGATCAACTGGGTGCCGAGCACATTCGCGGGTATCAACTCTTTCTGGCGAAAGAGAAGAAGGTATCGCCACCGACCTATGTGCAGGTGGTCTGCGCACTCCGCTTCTTGTATACCCAGACGCTTCACCAAAAGGTCGCCATCGAACGCATTCCGTTTCCGCGGCGCGAGCGGAAGCTGCCCATGATCCTGAGCCGCGAGGAAGTCCGAGCCCTGTTGGGGCGCCGCGCGATCTCCGACAGCGCGCCTTGTTGGCAATCTTGTATGGCTCCGGACTCAGAGTCAGTGAAGTCGCCCGGCTCAAAGTGGCCGACATCGACAGCACTCGCAACGTGCTGTGGGTGCGTTCCGGCAAAGGGCGGAAGGATAGGCAAGCGCTTCTGCCGCCGAAGCTGCGCGAACTGCTGCGTTGTTACTGGCGAAGCCGTCGGCCTACCGACTGGCTCTTCCCCGGTGCGCACGGGAGCCAGCCGATCTCGGTGAAGGCGATTTTCCTGGCGTGCCGGAAAGCGGCGCTCACGGCTGGCATCACGAAGTCCGTTCATCCGCACTCGCTGCGGCACGCCTTCGCTACGCACTTGCTCGAAGCCGCCGTCGATCTTCGCACCATTCAGATCCTGCTCGGCCACGCCAACCTCGAAACCACGGCGCGATATCTGCAAGTCGCCGACGTGACCGTGCGCGCCACCACCAGCCCGTTGGAGTTACTTCCGCCGAAAGGATGAAACAGCATCGGCCGGAAGTGGCCGATGTAATTCGCGCCCATCAACACGACTTGCTGGCTCGCTGGAGCCACGTGCTGTCGCGTGAGCAGAAACAAGCGCTGCGGGCTCTTCGCGACTGCCGGACCGCGGTCCTCGGCGGCCATCGTTACCAATTCGATCGGTGCGAACATCGCGTCATCTTATATAACTCGTGCCGCAACCGGCACTGTCCGAAGTGTCGGGCCACCGCTCGCGCCAAGTGGCTTGCCGAGCGGCAGGCGGAGCTGTTGCCAGTTCCCTATTTCCATGTCGTGTTCACTTTGCCGCAGCAGATCGGCCGCCTGGCGATTCAGAATCCGCGACGGATTTACAGCATCCTGTTTCAAGCCGCTTCCGAAACTCTGCTGACGATTGCCGCCGATCCCAGACATCTCGGCGCCTCCATCGGCTTCCTCGCCGTGCTGCACACCTGGGGTCAGAACCTGAATCTTCATCCACACCTGCATTGCGTCGTGCCCGGCGGAGGGTTCTCTCCGGATGGTTCCCGCTGGATCGCTTGTCGTAAATCCTTCTTCCTGCCGGTGCGCGTTTTGAGTCGCCTGTTTAGAAAGAAGTTCCTCCGCGCTCTCGGCGCCGCTTTCCGCAAAGGCGAACTCCGCAGCCTTGATCCGTCGGCGTTTCGCGCCATGTGCCAGCACGCCGCTCGCATCGAATGGGTCGTGTACGCCAAGCCTCCCTTCGGCGGACCTCAGCGGGTACTGAAGTATCTGGCTCGCTACACGCACCGCGTGGCGATCTCCAACCATCGCCTTCGATCGCTCGAAAACGGCCGCGTCAGCTTCGACTGGAAAGACTACGCTTGCCGCAATCGAAAGGCAACCATGAGCCTGGACGCGGTCGAGTTCCTCCGCCGATTCCTACTCCACATCCTGCCCTCTGGCTTCGTTCGCATCCGGCAGTTCGGCTTCCTCGCCAATCGTGTCCGCAAACAAAAACTGCAGTGTTACCGCGCTCTGCTCGCCGCCCGCCAACTGCCTAACTCACCTGACAACAGCGAAGACCCGCACCTCTGTCCCATCTGCAAACTCGGCCGGTTACTCGTCGTGGAAGTCCTCGCTCCCGAGGCCATCAAGATCCAGGACACCTCGTGATGCCATCTTCCGTCCGGATCATCGTCGAATCACCAAGCCTCCTGGAGGCCTTCGCCAGATCCCTGCCTCTGCCCCATCCTTTGCCGCCAAATCGATCCCGCGCAACCATCATCGTTGCGCTTTCCCGATCCAGAATGCAGCCCCCAAGGTCTCGCGCAACGCCTCCCCTGCTTTGATCGACGCACCGAAGCGAGAAAAAGTCATTCAACTCCCATAGACTCGTCCCGGCTCAGTTCAATAAATTCTATCGAAAGTGCTCCGGCCGACTTTTCCCTCGTCCCCGACACCTTTCCGCCGGAGCACTCCCGATAGAATCCTCTTCATTATCGGCAGGAACGAACTGGGCAAAATCCGTAGAGTGAGCATAGGGCCGGATTATCCGAAGCCAAACTTGGCTCTTTTGCCCAATCCACATTTGGTCACTTTCGGAGCAGCGTCTCTCAAATGATCATCGAAGTCCCGCAAGCGAACACCCACCGACTCGGCCCGCGTTTAATCTCAACCGCTTAGGCACGGCACTCAGCTTGCAGTGATCCCGTTCGCATGAGAACGGTGTTGACTTTGGCGTACGTCGTGGTTGGTATAACAAACGCCCCTGCAACTCTGGCACAATCGGCCTCGGATGTGCCTCAGTGGCAAGCGGCCGCGGGAGACCACATGGCTTTCGACGTAGCCTCGGTCAAGCTGGTGAAGGACCTTTCACGCGCGCACCTCCCGAACTTTGGCCTTGACCCCGGACCCGCGTTTAGGACGAGCAGCGGCGAGAACCCGCACGGACGTTTTTCGGGTGCCTTTCCCGTGATGCCATTCATTTTGTTCGCTTACAAGCTTTCGCTGTCTTCGGATCAAAGGCAGACGATGGTAGCCCATCTGCCTAAATGGATCGATACGGACCGGTTCCAGATCGATGCCAAAGCCGCAGGCGAACCCACCAAGGACCAAATGCGGCTGATGATGCAGTCTCTGCTGGCGGAACGGTTCCATCTGGCGGTGCATTATGAGACGCACGAGATGCCTGTATATATTTTGACTCTGATCAAGCCGGGCAAGTGGGGGCCAAAGCTCATTCGGCACGCCGACGGACCTCCCTGCGATGCGTCGGCACTCGACGGCCCCACGACAGGCCTGCCCGATCCCAGCGCCGAGGTGTTTCCTCTTAGGTGCGAAACGGAGGCGACGTGGCCAAACAAAAACGGACGAAGGGTTACGGGATCTCGAAACACGACCATGGCTCTCCTCGCTTTCATGTTGTCCAGGATTGCTGGACGGCCGGTGGTCGATCAATCCGGCATTACGGAAATGATCGATTATCGGTTGGAATGGACACTTGAGGCGAATGATCTTCTGCCCGCTGGTGTGGAAGTTCAGCCCGATCCGAACCCCGTGACGTTCGTGGATGCAGTGCGCGAGCAACTTGGCCTGAAACTACAGTCGACGAAGGCCCCTGTTCAGAGTCTTGTGATCGATCTTATCGAACGGCCTTCCGAAAACTAACGTCGGGCCGTCCGTCTAGTCGACGTGCCGGGAGCAGAACTCGCGATAGGCCCCAGCGTTTGGTCGCGGCGAGGATGAGGACGAAGACGACCAGGATGACGACCTGGACTGATGGCACCCTGCCGGGATCGAAGGCCGCCCCGCCACGTGGGTGTCAGGCATCGGTGCTGGAGACGTTGGCCGCCCACCGTGCAGACTCGACATCCGCGTCTGCTACTTTCCCCGCAGGCACACCCCGACCTCCAACGACGACTCTACCGACTCATCAAGCAACGATTCACCCAAGCACTCATCGCGCCTAGGTCGCCGCCTCGTGATCGCTTGCTGACATCTTTGGACCGCCGGTCGCCACTATCAGGCGAAAACCTTCCACGGCCCTGCTCTCACGATGAAAAGTCAGCTTAAACCGCTCTACGATAGGCGTCATGCCGTAGCTTCAGGACCGTCTCAATTCATCACCGAGGGCGTGGATCAGACGGTCATTCTCCGTTGTGGAACGCACTGCGACCCGAACGTGACGTCCGAGCGTGAGCCCTTCGTAGGAATCGCAATTCCGGATCAGGATGCGATGCTTCTCTACCAACGCGCGCCGCAATTCTGCGGCTCCGCGCATGCCCTCTGCCAATTCGAGGAACAGATAGTTGGCTGACGATGGAAAAACGACAAGACCGAGCTCGCGCAGCGATTCACCAAGCCGCTCCCGCTCGACGGCGTTTTCCAGAAGGGACGTCTCGGCATACTCGCGATCCGCTATCGCCTCGGCGAGCGCATCCATCGCGAGTTGGGTTACCGGCCAAGTCGGCAACAAACCCGAAATTTGCCGGACGGCCTCCGGATGGGCGACGGCATACCCGACTCTCAGGGCCGGACATCCGTAGAATTTCGTGAGCGACCGGACGACGATTAGTCCGCGGTCGACGGCGGCATCATGGACCAAGCTCGCCTGCGGAACATAGTCGACAAACGCTTCGTCGACGAGCAGCGTCGCACCCAACGAATTTAGCGCATCGCGGACACCGCGAATTTCGTGCGGCGCGAGAATCGCACCCGAGGGATTGTGCGGATTGTTCAGCAACACCAAGCCGCATCGCTCCGCTTCGATGCTTTTGCAAAGCCGATCCACAGGGACACCGAACCAATTGGCGCGATCAAGCAGGTACGGGACGAACTCAATCTGCAGTTGTTGACACACGCGTCGATATTCGCTGAACGCCGGGATCGGAACCAGCGTGCGCTGAGGTCGAAGAGACCGCAGAATGGGCGCTAATAACGACTCCGCCCCGGGTCCGATGACGATCGCATCAGCCGGCACACCGATCTGTCCGCTCAATGCTTCCCGCAAGCTGCGCGCAGATGGGTCCGGATAGAGGCTAAGCAATCGCGAATCTGCCGCATCCCGGACAAGCCTCTCCCGCGCCCGCAGCGGGAGTCCGCGAGGATTGATATTGGCGCTGAAGTCAAGAATTTCCGATGCCGGAATGCCCAGCTCTTCACCGGCCTGCCACACGTCGCCGCCGTGAACCGTCATCTCTTGCGCCTCCCCGCCACAACGACAAGAGCCGCGCCAAAGGCGAGACCTGAGACGATGGCCACCAGGGACAGCGCCGCTTTCGCGTCCCTGACCGACGGCGGCCGCCCCACCGCATTGAGCAGGGGCGAGCGGTGTGGATGGCCGTCATAAATATTTGTACCGCCAAGCTGCACACCCAAGGCTCCAGCCATCGCAGCCTCGCTCTGACCGGCGTTCGGACTGGCGTGCTTGTCTCCATCGCGCCGCCATGCCGACCATGCGCGACCCGCGTCGAGCCCTCGAAGCCTTGCGGCACCGACGATACACACAGCGGTCAGACGCGCGGGCACGAAATTTGCCGCGTCGTCGAGGCGCGCGGCAACCCGTCCGAAATAGCGGTAAGGAGGCTCCGGATGGCCGATCATCGAGTCGAGCGTGTTGATCGCCTTGTAAGTCATCGCGCCCGAAACGCCCGCCGCCGCGAGCCAGAACAAGGGCGCAACGATGCCATCGCACGCGCTCTCCGCCAGCGTTTCAATCACAGCGCGAGAAATTTCCGCTTCATCGAGAGACGAAGTATCGCGACCCACAATTCGGGAGAGCCGTTGCCGAGCCGCACCCAGATCGCACGCTTCCAGCGCTTGAATCACGCTATGAGCCTCGCTGAGAAGGGAACGCGTAGCCAGCGCCGTCCAGGCCAGCAACACTTGCGGCGTGGCATTTCTCGGACGTCCTATAGCCCAGCCGATCGATGCCACCGCGCCGGTCAGCGCCGCGCCCGCCGCCAATTCCCGGCCTCGTCCGCGGCCGAGGCGTCTCAACCAACGTTCCCCGGTGCGGATGAGTGCGCCGAACCCGCGGACTGGATGCGGAAGCCATTCGGGATCGCCCAGCAACAGGTCCAAAGCATACGCGAGAGCCAATCTGGGCGCGGTCATGGATTACCGGCCAATTTGCGAATCAGATTCATATCGAGCGATTGGCGCAGATGATCGGCCCAGCGATCGAGGCGCGCCTGGCGGTTCGCCGAGACGAAAACGTGGCTCCGGGCCGGCGCGAGTCCGCATCTCTCGCGCGTAAGATTCACAAATGCGTGCCGAAACGCATCATCGTCGAAGATCCCGTGGACATAGCTTCCCCAGACTCTTCCGGACGAGGTGATTGCGCCATCTAAAATCGGGTGTGCTTCGCCTTCCCGCACGATCTCCGCGAACGGTTGAGCGCCATTTTCATATATTGTCTCGCCCATGTGAATTTCGTATCCATGAAAGGCCGGCGCAGTCCAGGATTGCGTGCGCCCGGTCGCACGACGCACCGTTTTCTCGCCGCGCATAATCGTTCGGATCGGCAGACGGCCCAGGCCCTCCATCGAGCGCGCGAGCCCCGCGCTCTCGACGCCCGAAGGATCTTCAATCGACATGCCAAGCATTTGGAGCCCGCCGCAGATCCCGATGAGCGTTCCCTCATGCGCAGACAGGGCGCCGGTAAAACCACGCTCGCGCGCCCATTGCAGATCGTCGAGCGTCTGCTTGCTGCCCGGAAAGATGATCGCATCCGCGAGAGCCGCCGGCTCGGGATTTTCCAAAAATGCGAGCAAAACCGAGGGCTCCGCCGCCAAGGCATCGAAATCCGTAAAGTTCGCCATATGCGGAAGCGCGACCACTCCGATTCGCAGAGGGCGATCGACGGAATCGGAGCTTTGCCAGGTGCACGCGCGGCGACCCTCCATCGCAACGCTGTCTTCCTCCTCGAGACCAAGGTCACGCAGATGCGGAACTACTCCCGCACACGGGATTCCAATCCGCCGCTCGATCGTCTCGATTCCCGGGCTAAGCAGCGCGAGGTCACCTCGGAATTTGTTAACAATGAAGCCTCTGATTCTGGCGCGATCTTCCGCATCGAGCAGTTCGACCGTCCCCAGGAGTGACGCGAAAACGCCTCCACGATCGATGTCGCCGACGAGCAGACACGACGCATTCGCGGCGTGCGCCATGCGCATGTTGACGATGTCGTGCTCCCGTAGGTTGATTTCTGCGGGCGAGCCCGCGCCTTCGAGCAGCATCAGATCGTGGCGGCTCGCCAAGGCGCGGTAGCTCTCAAGCACCGCCGGGAACAGATCCTCGACGCGGCGCTGATGATAGTCCGATGCGGTTAGTTGTCCCCACACCTGGCCGAGCAGAACGATCTGCGAGGACGTGTTCGACGAGGGTTTAATCAGGATCGGATTCATCTCGGCGCAAGGAACTATCCGGCAGGCTTCGGCTTGCAGCGCCTGCGCCCGTCCAATTTCACGGCCATCCGGTGTGGCAGCGGAATTCAGAGACATGTTTTGCGCTTTGAACGGTGCGACGGACACGCGTTCGTTTGAGAAGATCCGCCCTAATCCTGCCGTCAGCAGCGATTTGCCGACGTGCGAGGCCGTGCCCAGAATCATGAGTGCTCGTGCGTTCACCACGCTCGTGACCAGCGCGGGCCGGGCTTCTCCTCCGTTCGCAGAGTCGAGTCGACGCCTCGGCGGGCCTCGATCAGTCGCCCGAAAAGCCACAGCAAATCGGAGAGCCGGTTGAGATAAGCGAGGATGAACGGATTCTGAATCACGCCGGCCTCCATCAGGCTGGTCGCTAAACGCTCGGCCCGCCTGCACACGGTGCGGGCGACGTCGAGCGCCGCCGAATCTGGAGACCCTCCCGGCAGAGACCAATCGGCGAGCACGCCGGGCTCCGCTTCGATCTTATGAACCTCGGCTTCCAGCGCGTCCACCATCGCGGCCGTAATCTCGGGCGGAGTTTTCTTCGATTCCGGCGGCGTCGCGATGGCCGACCCTACCTTATATAGTTCGCGCTGAATCGTTTTCACACGCTCCGCCACTTCGGCGTCCTGACAAATGGAACGGGCAAAGCCCATCTGCGAGATCAGCTCGTCGATCGTGCCATAACATTCGACGCGCGGATGCGTCTTCGATACGCGAATCCCGCCTGCCAGGCCAGTCTGGCCTCCATCACCGCGTTTGGTTGCAATGCTCATGGGATAACTGCTCCTTTAAAGAATCCGATGTTCCGTCTTCGAAATAAATCGCGGCAAACCCTTCGTCGGCCTGCACTGGCTCAAGCGCTGCGAACATTCGCTCCATTCGCGGCTCTGACAGACGGCGTCGCGGCTGGCGTTTTGCGTTTCGCTCCCAACAGAGCTCAGCGGAAGTCGTCATCGCCACCGCGATCGCCGGACACGAAGCTTCCCGCGCAATTTCGAGCCAACGCTCGCGATGCGCGCGCGTGCGATTCGTTCGATCCACAATCACTGTGTGACCTGCCCGCAACGCGGCGCGCGCCACCGCATCCTCCGCTTCCCGATACACAGGACGATACACATGATCGAAGCCGCCGGGCGTGATCGCGTCGATCAAATCGTCCTGAGAAACGTGAATCGCGCCGCTGCCGTTTTGACGCGCCCACGTGGTTTTTCCCGATCCAGGAGGACCGACGAGCACGATCAGACAAGGCGCTTGTGAGGGAAGATCGATCGTCATGTTCCTCCTACATCGCCGAAAATTGCTGGCGTCTACGCAACAGCCAAAGAAATGCCGGCCCGCCAAGCAAGCCCGTGACGGCTCCCACGGGAAGTTCATTCGAAGGGAGCACCGTTCGCGCCAGGGCATCGGCGAGAACCAGAAACGCCGCGCCGAGGAGTAGCGACCCCGGCAAAACGATGCGCAGATCCTCGCCGAACATAGCGCGCACGGCGTGCGGCACAATCAATCCGACGAAGCCGATCTCGCCGCCGGCTGAAACCGTGACGCCGATAATCAGAGCGCACAGCGTGTGCACAATCGTCTCCGTGCGGCGGACATTGACGCCTAGCGTCGTCGCCGTGTCTTCATCGATCGCGATGAGATTCAATCGACGCGATAGCGCCAGCAGCGCCACCCACGCAGGGATCAGCACAAGAAGCATGCGGCCGACAGGCTCCAGCCCGACCACGTCCAGGCTGCCGATCAGCCAGCGAAGGATCCGCAGAGCGCTGGTCGGATCGGTCAAATATTGGATCGTCAGCACACCCGCCGCAGCGAAGAGATTCACGGCGATCCCGGAGAGCAGCAGCGCACCGGGAAGCACTACAGCGCCTGTGCTCGCGATGGTCCTCACCAGAGAAACCGCCACCATCGCTCCCGCGAAAGACGCGGCGAACAGCAGAGGGATGCCCGCGATTCGCGCACCCCACCCGAGCGCGATGGCGATGCTCGCTCCCAACGCTCCGCCGCCCGAGACGCCGAGCGTGTAGGGATCCGCCAAGGGATTCCGGAACAGCGCCTGAAGCGCCCCGCCGCTGACGGCCAGAGACGCGCCGATCACCAGGCCCATCAATACGCGAGGCAAACGGAGCCGCAGGAACAGCGTGCGCGACAACGAATCGGTGAACAGGCTCGACAGATCGATGTGCTGGCTCCCGACGCACACCCCCACTGCTACGGAAGCGATCAGAAATAGCGTCAGAATCGAGAGTGCGCCCGTCACGCGGAAGCCTGGACTCATAGGTCGACCCACACCAGCGTCTGATCGCCGACCCGCTGCGAGTGCACATTGGGATCGTCATAGATTTCCCGTAGCAGGCGATCCTGCAACACCTCTTGCGGATTGCCCTGCGCGGCCATAGATCCTCCGCGCAGTGCGACGATCCGGTCGAACATCGAACCCGTCAATTGTAGATCGTGCGTGATCATAATGACGCTAAGCTGCTTCGTCTCCCGTAGCCGCGCGACGGTGCGGATCAGTTCCGCGCGATGCTTCAAATCGAGCGACGAAGACGGTTCGTCGAGCAGCAGCAGCCGAGGCTCCTGCGCAAGCGCGCGGGCGAGAATCACCATCTGCCGCTCGCCTCCGGAAAGACTCGTGAAGCTCCTCTCCGCCAGATGCGCCGCGCCCGCGGTTTCGAGCGCTTCAGTCGCGATCTCGATGTCGCGCGCGCTCTCAAAGCGAAACCGCAAAGTGTGCGGAGTGCGCCCGCTCAGCACCAGATCAATCACGCGAAAGGGAAACGCCGTCACCGTCGATTGTGGAACATAGGCGATCTGCCGGGCGCGCAATCGCGGGTCCCAATCGTCAAATCGCACGCCATCGAGCAGAATCTCGCCGGAGCCGGGACGCAGCAACCCGGCCAACATGCGGATCAGTGTTGACTTGCCAGAGCCGTTCGCGCCGATCACTGCGGTCATGGTGCCGTGCGCAATGGTCATGCTGACGTCGCGAACCACGCGCGGGCCGCGCGGATAACTATATTCGAGATGCCGAGCTTCGAACCAGCTCTGCGTCATTTCACCTCGGGATGGATCAGCCGCGCGAAGAGCTCCGCGGTCTGGAGCATTCGCTGCGAGGCGTGCGGCACGAAATCTTCATTCACTCCGTGCACGCGATGGAGCCGCACGGCTTTCAGCTCCGGCATCTCCCGCCAGGCCTCCATCGGATCCCCGGCGAAGCGGCTTTTCACGCCGTGAATGAAATCGAGAATGATGTCCGGATCGATGGCGAGTAAGTCCTCCTTGCTCAGTTTTCCATAGCCCGTCTTTACCGGCGGCACCGCGATCTGGCCTCCGGCGATCGTAACCAGTTCCGCGAGAAAGCTCCCGTCTGTAGCAGTGTAGAGATCGCGCAACGTACCTGGCGTCCGATCGATCGTCAGGACGAGTCGGGGCTTCGGCAGCCCCGCTGTTTTACTCGCCACGCGATTCATTCCTTCGCGAGTGGCCGCCACCAGCTTCACTGCTTCGCGCTCATTTCCCGTCGCGCGGCCGATGGCCATCATCGATGCGTATACTTCTTCGAGCGAGCGATTCGACGTCTTCAGCACGCGCAATCCCAACTGCTTGAGCGTGTCTTCTAAAAAGGGTGCCTGTGCGTCATTGACGATCACCAGATCGGGCCGCAGCGCGGCGAGTTTTTCCCAGATAGGACTGTGCAACTGGCCGAGGTGCGGTAGCTTCGCGACCTCCGGCGGATAGGTATCGTAGTTCGAGACGCCAACCACGCGATCGAACGCTCCGACACCGTAGACCATCTCCGTCAAATCCGGCGAAAGGGAAACAATTCGCTGTGGAACGTCCGCGGCAATCGCCAGCGCCGCCGATAAAAACGCGAGAGTGAGCGTTCGTCTGAGGAGCATAAGTTAGAATTCGAACTGCGTGCCGCCGGTCACGGTTCTTCCCGGCGTACGGAAGCCGTTTTCGAAATAGGTCTGATTAAACAAATTGTCCGCCTTGCTGTAGAAACGGATCGCGCGAAACTCGCCCAGAGGCCGCCGATAGCTGAGCCCAACTTGGCCTCGCGTAGGACCGTCGAACCGGAAAGCCCTTCCCGATACCGACGCCAAGTAATTCGAAGAGCCCGTATACGCGAAAAAAGCCGTCAGCTCCTTCGTTACGCGTTGGGTCGCCGACATGGAAAATTGATGCTCGGGAGTTTCATACGTTCGCCATACGCCCGCCACCAGCGGCGTCTTTTGCCGCGAATCGGTATAAGTGTACGCGCCCATCAACTGCAGCGAACGCGTCGCGGCCACGGACGCGCTGAATTCCGTTCCGCGCGCGATCCCTCCGCCTGTGTTGCGATAGCCCCCGGTGCGCCCCAAAGGATCGGTCACGGCGTTGATCGCACCCGAGGAATCGAAGATGATCGTCTCGTTCAAGCGCGTGTAGAAATAAGTCGCGGAGAGCAGCATGCGCGAATTCCACAAATGTTGATCGATTCCTCCGTCGATCGAGCTGGTGCGGTCGGGACGCAGGCCTGGGTCACCGTAAAGCGTGTAACTCGAACCTCCGTAGAAGACTCCGAAGCGTTCGTACAGTGAGGGAGCGCGGTAGCCTCGACCGGCATGAGCGCGAATCTTCGTGCCGGACCTGCGGATCGTGTAAGCTGCCGAAGCATCGCCTGTCTGCGCGGTTGGCGGAGCGGCGAACGTTTTTCCGGCGAAGGGAGCGCCGCTCGCCGGTTGAAACACAGGCTGGTCCAGCGTGAAGAATTGCGCGCGATACGCTCCCGCGATCTGAAGGCGGCCTTCGAAGAATCGCAATTGATCCTGCACGAAGACGGCGTTGCTGCGTTGCGCGACGTCGGTAAAAAAGCTGGTCGTCGGCGCGGGAGGAAGCAGGCGGTTCTGAAAATCCTCATTCTCAAATTCGTAGCCTGCGTCGAGGCGTTGAAACGACCCCAGCGACGCGTCCATCCGAACATTGCCGGTCTGAATGTTACCCAAATATTTCGAAAGCGAGCTGCCCGTGGGCTGGCTCCCTGGCCCAGCGGGTCCATCGCCGTAATTGCGCGTCGTGCTCAGATCCTGATATTGCGCGGTGAACCCCAGACG
This sequence comes from Bryobacterales bacterium, assembly GCA_963813145.1. Lineage (GTDB taxonomy): Bacteria > Acidobacteriota > Terriglobia > Bryobacterales > Bryobacteraceae > Palsa-187. Next base: position 4,448,450 of record CAWEXX010000001.1, on the reverse strand, counting down.
GTCCGATGGACGAATCGTCAGGCGTAGCGCGCCTGTGAAGAACTGCCCGGCGCGCGTGCTGTCCGGATTGTAGGCTGCAGGCATAAACGTCGCTCCTGCCAGGACCAGTTGTGAAATCGGCGTCCCCGCTTCGTAGCGATGCTCTTCCGACAATGAGACTGGCGTGGCATCTATGATGCCGGTGCTCGGCAGTGTTCCGACGCTTCGGGCCGTGAGCCGCACGAAGCTGAACGAATCGCCCGCGTAAATCCGCGCCGTCAGCGTCGCGATTTTCGACAAGCGGTAGGAGATCTGTCCCTGCTCGCTGGTGTTGCGCGCCGGGCTGCGATCATCGACGCCGCTGGTCACGTTCCAGTGCGTGATTCCGGCGCTGTACTGTACCCGATCCTGAGCGAAACCGCCCGCCAAATGAGCCATCGCACGAACCGCGCCGAGCGAGCCTCCGTCAACCAGAACGGAGCCTCGCGTGCGGCCTCCGCCTTGATCGGTGACGATATTCACCACGCCGCCGGTCGCATCGGTTCCATATAACGATGATCCGGTGCCGCGCAGAACCTCGATCTGGCTCGTGTTCACGATGACCAGATCCTGCAAGACCCCCGAGGCGTCGCCCTGCGTTCCCGCCGCGTCGCGTAGACGGAGCCCGTCGACGAGCAGGGCTGTATCCGTGTTGCGAAGTCCGCGAATCTTGAAATAGGTGGTCGATCCGGGACCGCCCAGTTGCTGCGAGCGAAGCCCGGGCACTTCGAGGAGAGCTTCGCCGACAGATCGATCGGCACGCAGGTCGATGGTGTCACCGTCCACAACCGTGAGCGCTTTCGAAACCTCGTCTGTCGTCTGTGGCGTGCCGGAAGCGGTCACGACCACGCTGGTGCGTACTTGCTCTACTCCGAGCGAGAGAGTAACGTCGATCGCCTCGGCCTTCTTCACATCGACAGTTTGGGGCGAGGAAGGATCGAAGCCTGGCGCTTCGCCCTGCACGATGTATTGGCCGCTCGCGACTCCTTCAAAACGGCAGGAACCGTTTGAGTCGGTGGTGAGGCTCCGGGTCTCACCGCCACTCCGGGGGATTAAGGAGACCGTCGCAGCGGGAACGGCCGCGGCGTGCGGGTCCCGAACGTGAACGGAGACATCGGCGCTGGCACTCGTCGCGGCGAGCATGAATACAAGAATGGAAGGTATGAATTTAGTCATTTGGATTTTGTGTGCGCCACTTGGCGCAACGGTTCACAAAGTTTTCGGCGAAGGCCGGGCAGGAAAGAAAATGCAGGTGGATATAGCTGCCCAGCACAGACCGCGATCGATAGCCTTGCGCCGGCTCTCTATACGCGCGGCAGACCGACTCCGGCATGGGATCGATTTCCGAATAGCGAAATTCGTGTCCGCGGGCACGTTCGCCATCGCCCTGGTCGACTTCGATATAGCCGAGCTTGGCTAACTTTTTCTGCATCCGCGCGCGAGTCGGAAAAATACCGACCATCGGCCAACCTTTTTCTTGTGTGTCGACGATCGCCTCCGTCAGATACATGAAGCCTCCGCATTCGGCGTAGACCGGACCATCCTTCGCAGCAAACTCTGCCATGGAGGCACGCATGGATTCATTCGCCGAAAGCGCCTCCGCATGTAGCTCGGGATATCCACCGCCTAAATAGATGCCGTCTAAATTCGCGGGCAACTCGCGATCCTTGATCGGACTGAAGTCGACGAGCTCCGCACCCAGCGTGCGGAGCAACTCGATGTTGTCGTGATAGTAAAAACAAAATGCCGAGTCGCGGGCGACTCCGATGCGTACCCGCTCCGTGGCTTGCATCTTTGTCGTCGGCGCGGTCGCGAGACCTGGGCGCGCGCTCAATTCCAACAACCGATCCAGATCCAGATGCGACTCCACCCATTCCGCGAGTCCGCGCAAATGATCTTCCGTCAGCGCCTCCTGCGCAAGATGAAGCCCCAGGTGCCGTTCGGGAATCGCAAAGGTCGCGTCGCGCGGGAGGAATCCCACCGGGGCAGGGCGACACCGGGCGCAGATCGCGTCGCGAAGATAACCATAGTGCTTCGCGCCGGACACTTTGTTGCAGATCACCGCCGACAATCGCAGCTCAGGGACCAACGTATCGAAGCCGTGCACGATCGCCGCGCCGCTGCCCGCCATTGCCGAAGCATCCAGCACCAGAGTGACCGCCGCATCCAGCCAGATCGCCATCTCAGCCGTCGTGCCCGACAGGGACTGACTATTCTTGCCATCGAAGAGCCCCATTACACCTTCAATGACGGCGACATCCGCGTTCTCCGCGGCGCGCGCGAAGATTTCCAGATTGGTCTCGCGCGAAAGCATCCAACCGTCAAGGTTGTGGCTCGGCCTTCCCGTTGCGGCGCGATGAAACGTGGGGTCGATAAAATCGGGTCCGACTTTGAAGCCTTGGACGCGCATACCTCGACGCCGGAACGCGGCCATAATGCCAGTGGCAACTGTGGTCTTGCCGACGCCGCTATGCGTTCCCGCGACAACAATGCGTGGAATTTGTGTAAACATCGCCGAGGAGTCCGGGCCTCAATCCGAATAGCCGCGTACACTCCGCTGCGAAAATAGAAAGGAAGGAGAAGGACCTTCCATCATCTGCTCTCGCCCGAAGCATAGACGCGTCAGCCTGAGGCAGGTCTCCTGACTTGCAGGTCATCGCGAAACCGGCTCACCTTCCCATTCCGAAGAACAGTGGCTTATTGCGCCGGCCGCTCGCTGCTTACAGTGGCGGGACCGTGCGGGATTTACACCCGCTTCCCTTTTCACTCGCCTCATACGACGAGCACCTCAGGGAGTTTTCAAGCTACCACACCGTTTCGTTGCGGTCAACGCCGAATCGCCGGTTCCCCGAAGATCCCGTCGTCCACGCCCCCGGCTGCATCAGCCCAGTAGCGCCTTCATCTGCGGACGAAAGAATCAGATTGGTCAGCAGTTTCCAAACCGTCGTGAAGAAATTCCGGTCTGCCACGTGACTTCTATTTGGATTGGCGCCGGTTTCGCTTATTCCCCGCGAAGCTCAGTCGTAAGTTCATTCTCTGTGGCCGCCGACGCACAAGAACGGAATGACTCTGTAATTGGTATCCCTCATTGGCTAACCGGCCTGGTCAGCAACGTCCGGGGACGAACTGAAGGCTCCCCACTGGAGCCTTATATATTGGGCAATGACGCCGAGGCATTTTATGGGTGATGTGTCCGATCTTTCACGGTTGTTTGCCGAGGGTGAGAAAGTTCACACCTCAGCCGCTGGCGACGCCTGGTCCGATCACGTGCGACACGAGGTCCGCGAGTCCTGAGAGAAACCCCTCGGTCGCTGGAGACGCCGTTCTGGGCACGTGCGACGCGAAGGGGGCGCGTCTTGAGAGAGGCGCATTTCCGGAATATTGGCCAATTTGAGCGGTGCTAGCGATCCCGCAGTCAACCACAATGACGAGAGAACTCGGCCAGGCCGCGGTTACAAGGATTTTGGTTCGTCAAAAGAAATCGTGGGTCGATTCCGCCTCGGGTAATTTGCCAAGTGAGTGATAGAGCGCAAGTTCGAGGGTGCGGAAGGTGCGGAAACCGTAGGATTTTCTCATGGTGACTTTAGGCTTGTTGTTCAGACCCTCGACAACTCCCCTGGAAAGCAACTTCTGAGCGCGGAAATAATGGAGGATCAGTTCGTGGTTAGATTCCTGATCCAGACCTTCCTCCATCGATTTGACGTCGCCGGTGCCTGCGCCGTCAAAAGGGTGACGATCCACGAATCGCCCAAACCGGAGAAGCCGTGCCGCCCTGGTACATTCGCGCCACCCGAGGCGGTAATCCTTCACAGTCAACTCCGTGGATATTCTATTCCGATGCCAACAGCAAGACGTGTCTCCACCACAGACTCCAGATCTCCCAGAGATCTAAGCTGCTTGGCAGTGTGCTGGATCAATTCTTCGACCGTATCTAAGGAACCATCGGGCAAGTTGCCCTTTGATGGCATTTCAAAAAGCATCAGGTTGTTTAAAAAATTATTGACGATATCCTGCACTGTTCGCATGGTCGCTTTGTGGGTTCTGATCTCTTGTGCCTCAATTTCAGTTTGTTGGCGTCTTCTCATTCTGTTGCGCGAAAGAAGGTGGTCAACTATCAGGCCCGCTAACATTAACCCTACACCGGTCAGCATGTCGTCTACTTCACGCTGATGTAGAGATTCCAGAAGATTCAGATTTAACCGTACCAGGTCGATTTTAGTAAAGACCGCGGTCAGAATTAGCCCAGTGCCGAGCGAAACTCCGGCTAATGTGAAGCGCATCTCGATCAAAAACTTTCCCATAAGAGTGCATCGACCGGAGAGCGGTCCTTCTCCAAGATCGTCTCGCGCAACCGCTCCTGGCGATACAACACCTGCGAGCCAGCGCCGAAGCGACTAAGAATACCGCCCTTTAGAATCACTATGGAAGGGTTCGATAGCACTTATTCTCGCCAAATCGAAGAATAAAGCCTTCGAGAACATCTAGGAAGCGTCTGATGGGTGTCCTGTCTGGGGCCAATTTTCGCCCTACTCGTGTCATCGAAGTGGGCTACGAAGTATTGGGTTGCCAGATGGGTACCTAACCAACGTCCGGTACATGAATCAGCGGCCATCATGACCAAGGTTGCCGCGAACGTCGAGAAGTCGACGGATGAAGCTGGCTGGTGGACTATCATATTCTCAATTGCCGATGAAAGTCCTCTACGAGGCCATTCGAGTGGTTGCCATGGGGACCGGACGTTCTGATCGCAGCTACGCCGCAACCATTCAAGCTCGAGCGCCGCGGCATCCATCGTGGTTTCGGCGCGCTTTGAACTCTTTGAGACGGCTCGAAAAATTCAACCTGGCTATTGAGCCTTCCGGTTTCACAACTCAGTAACCAGTTGGTAGCCTATGCCTAGGTGGTCAATGGCTGAAAAACCCGAACTTGTCCCCGGCACCCTCATCTTGCTGGTGCTCCGTGTCCTCCAGGCCGGCCCTCAGCACGGCTACGCAATTTCCCAGCGCATCCGTCAGGTCTCCGGCGAATTCCTCCAGGTAGAAGAAGGATCGCTCTATCCCGCGCTTCAAAAGATGCTCATGAAGGGCTGGGTTGAGGCCGAATGGGGTGTCTCGGCAACCAAACGCCGTGTCCGCCTCTACAACCTGACGCCCGCGGGCCGCGCACCGAACTGTCCGGCTACACCCACATGAACAAGGCCATCCAGGCCGTCCTCAAATTCGCCTGACCAGAGCACCCTATGAACGAACTATTCCGCCGCATCTCCTGGCTCCTCACGCGCAAACGCGCCGAACGCGAACTCGCCGAAGAAATCGCCGCCCACCGCGCGGAATCTGAAGCCGACGGCCACCCATCTCCCGCCCTCGGCAACACCCTCCGCCACCTCGAAACCACCCGTGAAATCTGGGGCTGGACCTGGATCGACCGCCTCTTTCAGGACCTCCGTTACGCCCTCCGCCTCCTCCGTAAATCCCCGTCCTTCACCCTCACCGCGCTCCTCGTCCTCGCACTCGGCATCGGTGTCAATCTCACCGCCTTTCGCCTTCTGCTCCTCGAAATCACCCCCACCGTTCGCGACCCCGATACCCTCGTCGAACTTGCACGCTGGCTCCCCGATGGCTCCGGTAACACCATTGCATGGCCGGTCCTCGCCTTCTACCGCCAGCACGCCCGTTCCTTCCGCGCCGTCGTCGCTGCTCACGAAGATACCGTCACCTTTGGCGAAACGGACGCCGGCCGCGACCCGGAGACGGTCCGCGTCAACTTTGTAACAGCGCAGTTCTTCGTCGAACAGGCCCCGCCCCTGGTGCGCGGCCGTGCTCTCACCCCATCGGACGAAGCACCTGACGCCGAGCCGGCAGTCGTTGTCAGCCGCCGCTTCTGGGAGCACGGCTCGCGTCCGCGTCCGACCTCATCGGCCGGACCCTTCGGCTCAACGGAAAACTCGTCTCAGTAGCCGGCATCATGAACGACCCAAAAGGCCGCCATGAAGATCTCTGGATGCCCTTGGCCAAACAGCCGCTCATCGTCGAAGGCAGCACCCTTCTTACTGACTGGACTACGCCTTCTGTCTTCGGCACCGCCCGCCTAAACCCTGATGTCACGGTTCATGCCGCTGAGGAAGAAAGCCGGGTCATCGCCGCCGCGCTCCGCCAGTCCCATCCCGAAGCCGTAGCCAAGAACGAGCGCCTCGGCATGGCTCCTTTTAGCAGCAATCGACTGCACCCCCAGGAGATCGCAGCCGCCGCCATGGCCGTTACCCTCATCATGCTGATCCTCGTCGTCGCCTGCGCCAACCTCGGATCGCTTCTACTTGCCCGTGGCGTCGCCCGCGACCGTGAAATCCGCACCCGCCTCGCCTTGGGCGCCGGCCGCCTCCGCATCGTCCGCCAGTTGCTGACGGAGAGCACCCTCCTCGCCATCGCAGGAAGCATCGTCGCATGGCTCCTCAGCGCCTTAGCCTTGCAGGTCTTTCTCACCCAAAACGACGAACCCGAGAACTGGGCCCTCGCGTTCGACGGGCGCATCATGGCCGCAACCCTCGTCATCGCTCTCTTCGCCGCCATCGCCTTCGGACTTGCCCCTGCCCTCCGGCTCACCGGCTCGGTGCCGCACGCCGGCCGCGCCCGTTCCGTCTTCCTGGCCTGCCAGGTCGGCGCGAGCTGCATCCTCCTCATCGTTTCCGGGCAGCTCGTTCGAAGCTTTGCCCAACTCCTGGCCCTCGACCCCGGCTTCGACTACCGTACGACCCTTACTCTCTCTCCTGGCCTCCACGCACACGGCTATAGCGACACCTCCGCCCAGCTCTATTTCGATAACCTCCGCCATCGCCTCACCGAAATGCCTGGCGTCCAAAGCGCATCCGTCACCTGGCTCCCCGTATGGGGCAACATCGGTTCCGGCTTCATCGACAACGGGCAAAAAATCGCCATCAACCGCGTCGACGCCGCCTTCTTCTTCACGCTCGGCCTTCGCCTGACCCAAGGCCGTCTGTTCGCCTCCGCCGAGCGCGATGCCGTAATCGTCAGCGAGTCCTTCGCTCGCTGGCATTGGCCCGGGCAAGACCCGCTCGGAAAGCGACTCACCAACATCAGCCCCGCTACCGTCATAGGCGTCGTCGCTAAAGCCGGCACCTTCGATGTTCAGGACCCCGACGCGATGGCAGCCTACTACCCCATCCTTCCCCAGGACTACCGCGACGCATCGCTCGTTATCAAAGCCCTGCGCGATCCCGGTCGCCTCGCAGCGCCCCTCACTGCTCTCGCCGCCACCCCGGACCCCAAACTCCGTCCAGCTTATACCCTCCTCAGCACCGCCTATGACGGCGCAGTCGCTCAGACCCGGCGTCTCGTTTCGATCCTCAGCGCTCTCGGCCTGCTCGCCACCTTTCTCGCCGCCATAGGACTCGCCGGCCTCACCGGCTACTCCGTCGGCCAGCGCACCCGCGAAATCGGCGTACGAATCGCCCTCGGCGCCGCCCGCTCAAGCATCGTTCGCGCCGTACTGACGCCCCTGCTCGCTCCGGTCGTCTTGGGAATCGCCTTCGGAGTCCTCGCCACTGCCGGCATTTCCTCCGTACTGCGCCACAACCTCTCGGGCCTCCGCCCATCGGACCCGCTCGCCTATCTCACGGCTGTCGCCGCCTTCGTTTTCATTGTTGGGCTCGCAGTCTGCATTCCCGCCCGAAGAGCTCTGCGCATCGAGCCCGCCCAGGCGCTGCGCCATGAATGAGTCTAAGAGGCGACGCCGCGATGTTTAGCGTGGCTCAGTTACAGTCCGCACGCCCGCCCGTGCAGACGGAAGCGGCAAGCTGGCTTCCGGCAGTTTGCGAATGAACAGGGTCTCCATCTCCTTCGACCGCGGCGTTCCGGGCGAGGACGATTCGAGCCATGTCGTGTTATCGCAGGCTGTTCACGAATGTGACTGCTCTGGGTCGCGCCATCACAAACAAGGCAATGTCGAATTAGTTACTGAAGGTCTCAAACCGGCTGTCCACGGGCGGCTCACCTGTGCATTCCGCCCGCCAGCTTTGCCTACCTCCGGGGCCCTGGATAATGGTTCCCCTCGCAACATGGATTGAAGAACCACCGCCGCGAGTCCCGCTCCTGTGCATCGAGGTCATCCGTGACGAGCCTTTCTCCGAGGTTCAAAACGCTGCGACGATTATATTGCCGAAGTGTTAGCCATGTCTGGCTTTTGGACCCCGATTTCAGGCGCACTAGGAGCGGTCTTGGAACAACCTTCCCATCAGCCAGAGACAAAGTTGAAGAGCGCGGCGGCACGTCCTTATCATAGGCCGCCGCACCATCTCCGCTATTGGGGAGCGGAGCCGCTCTTTCGCCCGTCCCGCGCGCGAAAATGGTTCCGCGCAAGGCCCTCCGCCACGGTTTCGCCTAGCTGACGTCCCACCTCGATCGAATGATGGAAATGGAAGCCCGCATAGATGCGCGCCCAGAAGACCTCGTCCATCAAGTCCCGCGTATCTTCGAACGTGTGTTGGTGCACACCATCGGTGAATGCCTTGCTATCCGTAAGAATGTGGACCCTGGTAGTGCCGAAGAAGTTCGCAATCAGCGTGGACACAGCGCCCGTCAGGCAACCATGCGCCGCAGGATATTCGGGATGAGCAGGAGTCGTTCCCAAGGGAAGCCAGGTTGCGTCGGGGGGCAAGTCGGAACTTCCGCCGCCCGCCGTGATTGCCGTTACAGGTCTCCAGAATCCGTATTTGTACTTAGCGTTAAAACACCCAATCACCGCATCCGTGGAGCCGGTCCAAAGCATTGCCATCAGCCGTGAGGCGTCTGCTGTGCCCAGGTTATAATTGGCCACAAGGTAGTTGAACGTGCGGGCGTATTGCTGCGTGGCGTGTTCAGTCCAGAAGAGTCCAATCTCGGATTCTCCCGCCGATCGAACGGTGCTGGTAACGCCTCCATAGTTATAGGTCAGAGTGAAGTCTCTTCTCCAAGTCTCACTGGTCAGAGCAGGTGGAGGGTCCGGGAGCAGGTCGCTCGCGGCTTTCAGTGTAAACGGCCGCATCTGGCCCAGCCATGGAACCGCGGGAGGGGCAAAGGCCGGCGGTGTCGGAATCCACGCCCCCGGACCGGATCCAGGCGTGTAAGTGATATTGGCTTCGAGGCCATCGCCCTGGCGAGCGCTAATGACTGCAAGCGCCGCTGCCTCGCCCACTGCGACTCCTGCCGTTATCGCGGCGGGATCCACAGTAATGGCCGCCAGCGACACCGTGTACTGATTGTCCAATGCGGTTTGTTGCGACGGAAAATAATTGACCAGAACACGATGCGCCGCGGCCACGGCGGCTGCGTCAACGGAAGCGGTGGACGGTCCAGCGATCCGGTAGTAGAACGGCTGGTAGTCGCCCGTAATGGCGTTGACTGCATCGTACATCGCGAGGCTCGAGTAGGCGAGCCAGACTCCAGCCGCCCCCGGCGCTTTCCCCGCATTCGTCACCACGGTGGTTGAACCGATAGCATTCCAATCCGAGACGACGTTCCCCGCCTGAAGCGCCGTGGCGAAGGCCAGGGGCGCAAGAAACCAAACTTTTGTGCCGATTTTCATTTACTCATCTCCTTTTCACACCAGATCGGGGCATCAATTCCCCCGGACCTACACGCGAAAAACCGCGGTGAAAACTTCAACCGGAATCAATTCTTTTTCGCGATATCATGAATCCACTACGCGTTTGAATTCCCAAGTTTCTGAAACCACGCAACTTCTCATGGCCTGGGCAGATGGCGATGCCCACGCGCTGGGGGCGCTCACCCCGCGCGTCTATCGGGAGTTGCGCCGCATGGCCGCTTCCTTCATGAAGGGTGAGCCTGCCGGGCAAACTCTTCAGGCGACGGCCCTGGTCCACGAGGTCTACCTGCGGTTGATCGACGTTCAAAATGTACCGTGGCAGGGCAAGGCTCATTTTTTCGCTATCTGCGCGCAAATCATGCGTCGGATTCTGGTGGACGCGGCCCGGAAGCGCGCGGCTGTCAAACACGGCGGCGGTCTCGGCCGAATAGAGCTGATCGAGGCCCCCGACTTGAGCGATCGCACAGATCGCGACCTCATTGCGCTGAACGATGCGCTGGACGTATTGAAAGAGTTCGATCCGCGTAAGGCGAAAGTCGTCGAGCTTCGGTACTTCGGCGGACTCAACGTGGAGGAGACTGCCGCGGTACTCGACGTATCGGTGGGAACTGTTGCCAGAGACTGGCGTCTGGCACGATGGTGGCTAAGGAAGGAACTCGGCAAGGCCGGCCAGCGCAGCACGGGTTGAGCCGGGGTAATAAGGTAATATGGGCAGACCATTCGAGTCGCAAACGCCGCCATGACCCCCGAGCGCTGGCATCAAGTCGAGGCTCTCTATCAGGCTGTCCTGGAAGCCTCCGGGCAGGAACGGGCCGCGCTGCTTGCCAAGGCTGATCCCCAAGTGCGCAGCGACGTGGAGGAAATACTCGCGGAAGGCTCGCGCGAAAGCACGCTGGACCGCCCCGCCTGGGAGGGCGTGCCCGATTCCCCCGGTGTGCGGATGGAGCCTGGCGCGATGCTCGGGCCCTATAGGGTGGAAGCAAAAATTGGAGCGGGCGGCATGGGCGAGGTTTATCGCGCCCACGATTCGCGCCTCGGCCGCGATGTAGCCATCAAGGTCAGCGTCTCAGAGTTCTCCGGGCGATTTGAACGCGAAGCCCGCGCCATTGCGGCGCTGAATCATCCGCATATCTGCACGGTATTCGACATCGGCCCCAACTATCTTGTAATGGAGCTGGTGGAAGGCGAGACGCTGGCCGCACGCCTGCAGCGCGGCATGCCACCCCTGGACGAAACTCTGAAGTATGGCGAGCAAGTCGCCGCTGCTCTTGCCGCAGCGCACGCCAAGGCGATTGTGCATCGCGACTTGAAGCCCGCCAATATCATGCTGAGCCCGTCCGGGGTGAAAGTTTTGGATTTCGGATTAGCGAAGCAAACCGGGCTGGAGACGGCCGAAGAGACCGGCAGCCTCATGACGGTTCCAGGGACCGTCGCCGGTACAGTGCCTTATATGTCCCCCGAACAGATTCGCGGTGAAGACCTGGATGGGCGCAGTGATATTTTCAGCTTCGGGACGCTGCTGTGGGAACTGCTTACCGGCCGCAATCCATTTTCCGGGCCGAGCCCCGCGGACACGATCTCCTCCATCCTGACCCGCGACCCACCCACAATTCCGGCCTCTACTACGCTACCGGTGGAACTGCGCCATCTTGCACTCAAGTGCTTGGAAAAAAACAAGATCAAGCGTTATCAGTCCTCGGCCGAAATCGCAGAACGCCTAAGTACGATCCGGACTCGGCTGGCTTTGCTGCGGGAGGGCACGGCTCTGGAAGGGGAGCCCCTACCGCCGCCCGCTGTGCTTGCCGCCATGGGCTCGGCAACATTTGTAGGTCGCGAAAACGAGCTGCACATGATGACCGCGGCCTGGGAGCGCGCGAAAACCGGACAATGCAGCATTATCCTGATCGCAGGCGAGCCCGGTATCGGCAAGACACACCTTTGCGCCGAATTCGCACGCCAGTGCTCGGAGGAATGCGCAACCGTCCTGGTGGGCCGCAGCGACGAACAGGCCCTGGTGCCCTATGAGCCATTCATTGAGGCTCTCAATTGGTACGTGCGAATGTGTCCGGAATCCGATCTGCTGCGGCATCTGGCAACCATCGGCGGCGGCGGCGAACTGGCACTCCTGCTGCCTGAGCTGGTCCGGCGCGTGCCCGCGCTCCCCGCTATTGCCCCTATGAATGCGGAAGGGCAGCGCTTTCGCCTGTTCGAAACCGTGAGCGCTCTGCTGGCGGCGATGTCGGCATCGCACCCGGTGCTGGTCCTGTTCGACGATCTGCACTGGGCCGACCAACCCTCTCTTCTTATGCTGCGCCATTTGGCGCGGTCTTCCGGCGCCGCGCGCCTGTGCATTCTCGTGAATTATCGCGACAGCGAGGTGACCCGGAGACACCCTTTGGCGGAGATGCTCGCCGATCTGCGGCGTGAATCGTTTGTGACGCGCGTGAACCTCGCCGGACTGACCGAACAACATGTGGGCGAGCTGGTGGGTTCTATCGCCGAAGGAGCGCCGCGTCCGTTGGTCCAGGCGGTAACGGAGAGCAGTGGCGGCAACCCGTTCTTCGTAGGGGAGATGCTGCGGCACCTGGTGGAGACGGGCGCCTTTCATGTGCTGCGCGAGACCTTCACCGGCAAACGACCCGAGCTGGGAATTCCCGAAGGTGTGAGGGACGTCATCCGCCACCGACTGTCGCGTTTGAGTGAAGATTGCAACCGCATACTCAGCGCAGCGGCGGTGATGGGCCAGGAGTTTGACCTGGCACTTTTGCAAACACTGGGCGGCTTGCCGGAGGACCGATTGCTGGATGTGGTGGATGAAGCGGTCCAGGCGCAACTGATTGCCGAGGCCACTGGAGGGCGGGATCGCTGCCGCTTTGCGCATGCCTTGATCCGGGAAACCTTGTACGAAGAGTTGAGCGGCCCTCGCCGGGCACGCATGCATCGCCGGATTGGCGAAGCCATCGAGCAGCTCCGCAAACACGATCTTCCGCTGGCCGATCTCGCGTATCACTATTGCGAGGCGGCCTCCCTTGGAGTGGTCGATAGGGCTGTCGACTACGCCGCCCGGGCCGGGGACAGCGCGGCGGCCTCGCTGGCACATGAGGAGGCGGCTCGTTTCTATGCGATGGCCCTGGAATCCCTGGATGGGGCGCCGGCGGGGCCGGAGACCTTGGCCAGGCGCCTGGATCTTCAAACTCGGCGGGGGCGTGCCTTCGAAGCGATCGGACAGTGGCGGCTCGCGCGGGATGAATTCAAACGCGCCCTGGAGTACCTGACGGAGGAGCGCAAGGAACTCCACTGTGAGCTGCTAGTCAGAATGGCGACGGTATCCTTTTGGCTCAGCGAGGATATCGAGACGCTCCAAGGGCTGGCTTCGCAGGCGCTCACGCTGACGAAACAGCTCCCAGACCGAGCCGATCTGGCCGCCGAGGCGACGGGCACCCTCGCCCGTTGCAAATTCGTATCCGGCGACCTGGAAGGTGCGATTGCCCTCAATCTACGCGCCGTCGACCTGGCGGCCGGCAAACCGAATCTTGGGCACGCATTTGGAACCCTATCTCTTTACGCTGTCGGGCGCTTGACCGAAGCCGTCGACCTTGGCCGTAAAGCGGCCAGTCTCGCGCGCACCGCGCAGGACACCGGGTTCACTCTGTACACACTTCCGCACTTCGCCATCAGCCTGGCCGCGGTGGGCGAGTACGGTGAAGCCCATCGAGTGTTCGAAGAGGCGCAGGCATTCGGGCGCAGGTACGGGGCATACGGGGCGGCGGGACTGCTTTCCCGGGTGGTTTCCTTCGCGGCTGGATTTCATCTGAGCGTTTTCGACTATGCCAGAGCGGAAGCGCTTCAGCGGGAAGCGCGCGATCTAGCGTCCTCACAAGGCGTCGCCCCCGCATTCATCAGCTCCGGGATCGATATGCTGCTGACGATGGCCCGAACGCATAATCCCGGACCCGCGGAGGCCCTCCTGAAAGACACCGAACTCGCGGCTACCAAACACCCCTGGCACAAGGGTGTCTGGACTGTCCGGTTGTCGCTTGCAAGGGCCGAATTGGCGCTGGCGCGCGGCGACCGTATGAAAGCAGTAGAAGAAGCTACCACGGCAGCCGGGCAGGGCCGCGTCCTGGGTCGGATGAAGTACGAAGTCCTGGCATTGATTGTCCGCGCTCAGGCGTTTGGCAGCCTGGGCCGCAGAGAAGATGCAATCGCCGATACACGCCGCGCCGTCACATTAGCCCGCCGCGCGGGCGACCCGGCGCTGCTGTTGCGAGCCCTCGACGTGATGCTCGCAATAGAGGGTACGCCCGAATTGCTCGCCGAGGCACGTACACTGGTCAGCCGCATTAGCGAAGCACTGCCCGGTGAAGCGATGCGGGAACACTTTCAATCGTCAGAGACGGTGTCTCGGGTCCTATCCCTATAAAACGGCCAAGACTCCGGAGCGCTGGAAGTACGGGCCGGTTGCCGTGAAGACCCAATAACGACGGAACATCTAATTGAACGCATCGGACGTTCGGCGAAGATTCTTAGCGACGGCAACGTGTCTGGGACTCTATCGTGGTCGTTGCAGCACGTGCCACTGAAACCATGAGCGACGCTTTGGCTCCTGAAATGATTCGCGCTGGCGGAGGTCTGTCGGCTATCAACGTAAGGGTGCTTCCAACAAGGTTCTCGGCTTTGGGGCGTCGCGAGGCACCGGGCACTGACCAGTGGAGCAGACGGGTGGCAGAATTGGTCTTGTCGAAGGATAAGTCCGAGAGGCGGTTAGGGTTATGGTTTCATCTTGTGTACGGCAGCGGTCCAAATAATCTTCGATTTCAGTAGGTACACGGACCTGCCGTCGTCACCCTGTGGTGGCTTGCCGGCCGGGCCTGAACGACGGGTGCGTCGAAACAGCGATACATCACGCATTAAAATAATAAGATGCCTCTGTTAGACGGTGCAGTCTGGCTCGGCGCTCGTGGACGCGCGGTGCCTGCAAAGTTTGCCCGTTAACCGAAGTTGCGGTCCCCCCAAGAGAGGGTGAGAAAGTTGACCCCTTCAGCCGCTGGGCGCCGTTCTGGGCGCGTGCGACGCCTAGGCAGCGCGACTTGAGAGAGGCGCCTTCCCCGAGTATTGGCCAATTTGGGCGGCATCGGCAGTCCCGCTGCCAACCACAAGGGCGAGAGAACTCGTAGCGAATAAAAGTGGCTCACCAAACAGATTTCGAACCGAGAACCTTTCGGTTAACTGCTGCGTCAGGTCCGCGATATTCAATTCTAGTGCTTAGTTGCGATACTACATTTATGTATTAAAATGTTTGGGAGATGCCCAAACATGCCGCCCCTTTGGATTGCTCGGCTGAAGTTCGGGCCGAATTACTATCGATTAGCAGGAGTCGTACACAGGAAGCGCGGATGGTGGAGCGCGCTCGCATCATCTTGGCCTGCCTGGAGCGAAAGGAAATTCAGCAAGTAGCAGCCGAGATCGGCGCCTCCATCCCGACCGTGAGTAAATGGCGGAGGCGTTTCGCTCAGCATGGCTTGGCGGGTCTCCACGACCGGCCACGTTCCGGAAAACCCGCCACCTATGGCGCCGCGTTCCGCGACCGGGTGCTGGCGCTACTGGAGCAATCGCCGCCCAAAGGCCTGTCTCATTGGGACGGGCCGGCCGTCGCCTCAGCTTTGGGAGCGAGCGTCCACGCGGTGTGGCGCGTGCTGCGCAAAGAAGGGATTTATCTGCAGCGTCTGCGAACTTGGTGCGTCAGCACGGATCCGGAATTCGCACCCAAAGCGGCTGACGTGATTGGCTTGTACCTGAATCCACCGCTGAACGCGCTGGTGCTCAGCGTGGATGAGAAGCCAAGCATCCAGGCGATCCAACGCCCCTCAGGTTACGTAGAAACCGACAATGGCGCCGTGGTTCGCGCGATGAAGAGCACCTACAAGCGGAATGGCACGTTGAATCTGTTTGCCGCTCTGGAGATCGCCAGTGGATACGTCCATGCGCAAACGACACAACAGAAGAAACGCGAGGACTTCCGCCGTTTCTTGGATGCGATCATCGGCGACCTTCCGGCGGACAAAGAGATTCATGTGATCTTGGACAACTACTGTACCCACAAGCGGAACGATGACTGGCTTGCCAAATACGAAGGCAGAGTTCACTTCCATTTCACGCCGACATCGGCCAGTTGGCTGAACCAAATTGAGATTTGGTTCGGACTGCTAACGCGAAAATCCCTCCGCGGCGCAAGCTTCGCTAACAAGGATCAACTTCGGCTCGCCATTGAGGCCTTCGTCGCGAGGACGAACGAAAACCCAAAGCCCTTCCACTGGCGCAAACGCGAAGTAAAAGGAAGTCAGCTCCGCAACACGATTATCAACTTATGCAATTAAGCACTAGTTGAGGTCCTGGCAGACGGGTTCCGATACGAGAAGGAGCATTACACATCGCTGAGTGCCATTGCGGTTCGAGTCACGGGCACACGCTGGAACGGGTTGGCATTCTTCGGACTAACGGGGGCGAATGCCAAAAAAAATCTGGGCGTTCCGAAGCCCGCAATCACCCGGCTGCGCTGCGCGATCTACACACGAAAATCGACGGAGGAAGGACTCGATCAGGAATTTAACTCGCTTGATGCGCAGCGCGACGCTGCCGAAGCCTTCATTCAGAGCCAGCGGCGCGAAGGTTGGATCGCGCTTCCCGAACTCTACGACGACGGCGGGTTCACCGGCGCTAACATGGACCGGCCTGCGCTGACGAGGCTGCTCCGTGCGGTCGAAGAGTAGCCCTTATTCACTCCCGCTGCGGATCATTCTTGTCCGCCGACCGCGGCGAGTTGGACGATGAACCCTTGGGCCCCGTGGCGACGATTGCATTTCCGGCAAAAACAGTCACAAAGTTAAAGCCATTTGGGAGCGCGGGGATTGGAGCGTTGCTGTAGGTACTGGAGAGAGAGGCGGCGGCGAGGACTTTTCCGAAATTTAAGGTTTCGCCGTTGAAATTGAAATCTTGGCTTGAGTCGAGATGCACGTACTCGGTGCCCCAGCTTTCCAAGACCCTGAGCAGCAAAAATTGATCGCGGGTGAAGGTGGCAACCACGGTTCCCGTGGTGAAACTGTCGGGTTTGGTCCAGTCGCGATTCGGATTCGGGTCGTAATACACGTTGAACGTGTCCGGCATGACGATCGCCATGCTGAGGTCGCCGTTCGGCTTCATCGGAATCACTTGAAAGATGCTCGTCTTAAATGTGAAAAAGGCGGTGACTTCGCTGGGGGTTCCGGTTCCGTTGAACATGGGTCCGTTGACGCCGGCGATCTGGGTGTAATATCCGTAAGCATAACCCTGGCCGGTGGTGAGATTTACCGCGGTGCGGCCCGCCTGGTACCACGCTGCGGATCCGATCGGCGCCTTTTGTGCCTTTAGCTGCGGCATGGCGAAGGTGGCGATGCCAAGAAGAATGAAGGTTGTTAGGGATCGCATATTATAGGCTTGGTCCCAAGTTAACACGGATGATCGGGCCGGCGAAGGGAGGAGTCGCCTTAGTCACGCCTTCTCCTCGACCTCAAATATTGCTAATGGTGGTACTGGTGCCGTCGACCTTTTTGATCCGGATGGTGGCAAGTTTGGGATGCCGCGACCGCGCGGTGCCTGCAAAAGTTTTGCCCGTTAACCGAAGTTGCGGTCCCCCCAAGAGAGGGTGAGAAAGTTGACCCCTTCAGCCGCTGTCACGCCGTTCTCGTCGCGTGCGACGCGAAGGCAGCGCGACTTGAGAGAGGCGCCTTCCCCGAGTATTGGCCAATTTGGGTGGTGCCGGCTGTCCCGCCGCCAACCACAAGGGCGACAGAACTCGTAGCGGAAGAATTTGGCTCGGCGATTACGTTTCGAACCTAGGATCGTTCGGTTAACACCGCCATTCAGATCGGGAATCATCTCTTAAACAGGCTTTCCCGGTAATCGAAAACGGGCAGGTCCGGGCTTTAACAGCGGCAAAGCGTTCGGTCGACACAAAAGGCCGTCGAAGCAAGGAAGAGCCCAATTCAAGAACCCTGATTGTAGCTGCGCAGTAGGAGCGGCTGCGCACGAGTCAGATCGACAGCGTTCCTGATGCGGATCTCTAGATCGCCGGTTCCGGTATGGCCGAGTTGGCTTACGTCGCGCGTGAATCCCTCTTCGAGCCGCACCGAGGATGGGTCCAGTTTCACCCAAACTTGCAAATTCTTGTTCTGGCGCGTGACACAGACAAAATTCTTCAACCCCCGAAACGCGACATAGTGCTCCAACTCCTTCATTTGAACGTTATCGCCAAGCGCCAGCAGAAACGCCTTCAAGGATTCCCAAACATCCTGAAGCGCGTCAGGCTCGACAGTTGTCTCGGCGGTAGGCGGTCGCTCCTTGGCTGCCTCTCGGGGATTTGAACGTCGTTGGTTGGGAACCGTGGTGCTGGCCTGGATCAGTTCCAGGAGGAGCAGATCGACGCCATAACGGCGATACCGCAACAATTCGATGTTGCGCGGAATCTGCAGTACTGCACACTCATCGTAGCGAGTGAAATCACCGGCGATACACAGCAGCCTTGGCCCTGACCAGTCGATCTTTTCGGAGACTTCCGGACCCAGTTTCTTCATGACCTGAAGGGTAAACTCGCCCTTATGGTCCATCAGCCAGTCTAGGTAAAAGAGACCCTGGCTGATGACATTTTCGTTCAGCGCGCGTTTGTATTCGATGATCACAGGGCAGTTATTATCGTCCAGACCCAGCGTGTCGATGCGGCCTCCGTGTGCTTTTCCAGTGACATATTCGGTGGCCAGAAATCGCACCCCAAGAAAAGACTCGAGGTGTTGCTCCATTAACGATTGGAGGGATCTTTCGATGTCCACCGATTCGGCGAGCAGTTCGCGCGCGGAATCGGACTGGAGCTGAAATAGCTTTATGTCCGCCAAAATTCTCGGTTACCTTTCCGGAGCGCCGGCCAGCGCGTAGGCCCTCGCGGAGGCCGCCGAGCCGTTCAGGATGGCCTGCCACTCCAATGCCGACCATCGCAATCGCCACCAGTCTCCCTCTAGCATGGCCCCACGCTCAGCCTTGCCCACGTGCGCCCGAGCGCTCGACCATTCAAAATCCTCGGCTCGCTCCACCATCCCGGCCCGCACCGGATTATTCTCCACATACGCAATCACCCGGCCCGCAACCGACTCTTCGACCGGGCAGGAGTAATAACGATTCTGCCACACGTGACCGCTGCGTCTCCGCTCCGTATTCCAATATTGCGAAAATCGGCCGTGGGCGTGCCGAAACGTGTTCGCCATGGCGGCGTTGGTCTCGGGTATCGCAACGATGTGGACGTGGTTTGTCATTAAACAATACGAAAGAACTTGCAACCGGCTGGCTGCGGCGTGCTCGGTGAGGAGTTGGAGATAAGCTCGCCTGACAGGATCTGCCGTGAAAACGTCCTGTCGCGCGTTTCCCCGCTGAGTAATGTGGTGCGGCACTCCGACCGCCACCACCCGAGGTTCCCGAGGCATAACAATATAGTGCCGATCTGACGAGTAGACTCTCAAAGAGCTTGGGACGCTCTCGTCCGTCCCTCAGGCCTCATTGTCGCCGCCTTGACATCGAGGTGATCGGAAGGCATCACGAACTCGAGAATACTCGGTTGATCAACAGACCATCAAGATCATCTGCGTATTGCGTCCATATTGTTTCCTTGCCAGCTCTCCCATTCACCATTGCACGCTGGACTTGCGCTCCTAAGGCTAAGGCGACCTTGAGCCAGTCGACCTCGATCTGCTGCAGTCCCCTTCTTCTGTCCTCAGCCGCGGTTGACATCAATTCCTCTCCCCGTTCCTGAGTAAGGGCGTCCGCCTAGCGCAAATCACGCAGCTCATCGCTAGTCTCCGGCAGCCCAAATAGGTGCCATAGGTTTGTCTTTTGCCTATATAGGATTGGAGAATTCGCCACTAGCGCGAGAGAGCGGAGTTGGTCAGCGCTGAGAGGCGGAACAAGTGGAAGGCTCGGATGCGGCTCGAAGGAATAAATCCTCACATCGTCGCTAAACCTCGTCGTCCATGAAACGACAAAAAGGTCTGGGGCGAACTGTGCCCTCAAGAGCTGCAGGGCCAAATTCAACGGATCTCCGAGTTCGATTCCCCACGCCAATAGCCGCTCAATCATTCGAATCTGATGGGCTATCGACAGAACGATCACAGAGTTAATCGCTCCTACCCACATCTCGGCCTCTTCCCACAACCTGGCGACGTGAGCCCTGTCCCAGTCTTCGAAAGAAAAGTCGTCCGATCCCCACACGACCAACACGGTTCCTGCAGTGGCTGCTCCCCATGTTTCAATATCGTCGCGTGATGACTCTCTAAGATCGCGAGCGAAAGTGGGTCCCGGGGGTTTAGCCCCGAGCAGCGTGCAGAGGGCTAATGCGTGGTCTCGATCCGTTGAGGCTGCAACCATCTGGCTCCTTAGTTCGGATTCCTCTAATTGCCTCAATTCGAATAGAGACGTGACGAGCAGCAAATTCGCGGATGCGAACGTGGGCGACAGATACTTTTCCATTACTCGGTCCAGTAACGCTCGTGTGCGCCGGAATTCGGAAACAACTTCGGCCCGAGTTGCTCGACATCTTCGGAGACATGGCCCCAATTTGCCTCTGAAGGCGCAGCCCCAAGGCAAAAAGCGACTTACAGATCGAGGCCGCGACGCAGGCTAAATTGGCGAGCGCTTTAGAAATAAAGTCTGACTCCTCCGAATCGGATACTCACGTAGAATTGTCAGCATAGGCTCGATTAACTTCGGCTGGGCAGTGCATACTGCCGTCGACGCTAAAGCACCTATCCTATGATCTCCATGGCCCACGCCGTCCGGTGTTCTAACGCTGTGGAGGCCCAACAAGATCGGCATTCGCAACTTCGTGACCGCTAGTATCTCTGTAGATCACACCTGTATCCCCTTAAGAACAGCAGGGACGGACGAGACCGTCCCTCTTTGCGCGGCGCAATCATTCAGCAGACCATAGTGCGAGTTGAGTCGCGCCGGAATCACACGCCGGACCGTTTCGGCCGCCGGCGCGAGGCTCTAGTTTTCTGCCCAACTTTTCCTCCAAGGCTGCGACGAACTGCTTGGACCCTAAGGGGCGTCCCGTGTAGGTCGCTTCGCGAATCGCCCGCATCTCCTCCGCGGGAGGCCGCCGAGCCGTTCAGGATGGCCTGCCACTCCAATGCCGACCATCGCAATCGCCACCAGTCTCCCTCTAGCATGGCCCCACGCTCAGCCTTGCCCACGTGCGCCCGAGCGCTCGACCATTCAAAATCCTCGGCTCGCTCCACCATCCCGGCCCGCACCGGATTATTCTCCACATACGCAATCACCCGGCCCGCAACCGACTCTTCGACCGGGCAGGAGTAATAACGATTCTGCCACACGTGACCGCTGCGTCTCCGCTCCGTATTCCAATATTGCGAAAATCGGCCGTGGGCGTGCCGAAACGTGTTCGCCATGGCGGCGTTGGTCTCGGGTATCGCAACGATGTGGACGTGGTTTGTCATTAAACAATACGAAAGAACTTGCAACCGGCTGGCTGCGGCGTGCTCGGTGACGAGTTGGAGATAAGCTCGCCTGACAGGATCTGCCGTGAAAACGTCCTGTCGCGCGTTTCCCCGCTGAGTAATGTGGTGCGGCACTCCGACCGCCACCACCCGAGGTTCCCGAGGCATAACAATATAGTGCCGATCTGACGAGTAGACTCTCAAAGAGCTTGGGACGCTCTCGTCCGTCCCTCAGGCCCCCCTCAGGCCCGTCCCTCAGGCCCCTCCCTCAGGCCCCTTCTAGGTGCTTCGCTCGCGCAAGCGCAGGATCGCGTCACGAACCCCTTCGGCGACGCTGGGCTGACCGGGAATATCGTTCACCTTTTCCTCGTCTCCCAGGTGACGTTCGAGGACTTCCAATTCGTCGGGTCCAGCAACATTTCCCAGTGTTAGAGCGGCTGCCCACCGGACGCGTGGATTGCTGTCTCTTTCAAGTCGTTCAGCTAATGCCTTAAGGGTGGCTTTCTTGCATTTGATCCCAGAGAGTGAGCTTGCCGAAACGCTGCGGATAATGTCGTCCGCGTCGGCTAAGAATCTCCGCAGTGCCGGCTGAGATCGCGGGTCGCCAAGGAAACCGAGGGCTGATATTGCTGCGGTCCGGACATTTATCGATTTCGCGCTCGACGCCAACCGGATCAGGCTCCTGGTGGGCCTACGGCTTCCGATCACGAAGAGGGCCCGAATCGCGGTTAGGCTAACCAGTTCGAAGGGATCGGAAGCCACCTCCATGAGCGTGGTGACGGCGGATTGATCTCTGCGTTGGCCGAGGACGAAACAGGCTGCGGCCCTTTGGACGGTGTCGGCCTTACGGTCGGTCGCCAAGTCGATGAGCATTCTCGCATCACACGCTCCGAGCTCGGAGACGGCAATTTCCCAGTCGGGGGTCCGCTTGGTGTTAACGGCATCTGGCGTATACCGGACAGTGCTGGGCATGTCCGCCGAGCGGGACCTTGCTATTCATATCGGCTAATGCGGCAGCGCATGCGGTTGGGCAATCCTTTCCGCTGCCCTCGCCTGTGTAGAACTCACCATCGTTACCGTGAGCAGGCATTCCGTTGACGTGGAATGTGCACTTGTATTCGCAGGTCTTCTTTCCTGATTTTTTTCTTTTATTCTTAGCATTGAAGTAACAGTTTAGCCCCGACGCCCTCTCAAGGGTGAAGTCGAATCCCCCAAGGAAGCCGGCGACCTCGTTTCCGAGGATCGAGCCCACCAGCTCAACTACACAGACGGCACTCGCGCTTATTGCGAGGAGCACAGCGCCCCGGAGAATCTTGTCGACTGGGTCCTCTTCAATGATGGCTGTTTCCAGGAAAGAGTTCTCTCCGTCTGGATCAATCCTATCAACCGGGTCGTCAGCTCCATACGCATAATCTCCTTCCCCGATCCTACTGCTCCCACACGGCTGCTCATACTTGTCCGCCGTCAGAAACCTTCCCTTCCTTGGAACGTAGAATCGGGCCCGGAGATAGTACATCTGCAACGAAGCGTCGTATTGTTCGCCTCGATACTGGAATTCGTTCACGGTCGTCCCCGTCTGCGCGACGGTGTTGCCGAAAGCGTCGTAGGCGTAGGTATCCGTGACGGCTCCCGTGTTATCGAACAACTGGCGGACGCTGCCGCCGGCGTCGTAGCCGTAGTAGCTGGTCGCTGTCCGGCGCTGGCTGATGCGCATCGGGCCGTAGGTGAATTGAGCGGTCACGGCTCCGCCGACCAGTTCTTCAGTAATTTGCGGATAGCCAGTCGGGGTTTGGTCGTCAACCAGATATTTGGTGGTCGTGCCGGTAGCAGTTTCGAAGACTCGGTTGCCGTCGCCATCGTAGACGATGGTTAAGCCACTCGATGTGGTGAGGAGGCGGTCTTCAAAATCGTACGTGTAAGCCACACCGCCGGAGGTTAGGGTGTTGCCGTTGGCGTCGAATGTGTCGCCCGAATTGCGGTCGTCGGCGTCGTAGGTGAAGGACTGCGCTTGGAGGGCGGCTAGGGTGGAGGTCAGCGACTGGCGATTGCCTACCGGGTCGAGCACGTACGTCAACGCCCCGTTGTTTGCCGATGTGGGATCGCCGGAGATAGTCTCGTTCAACAGGCGATAGATGTTGTCATACCCATAATTAGCGGCTCTGCCGGAGGTTTCCGTCACGCTCTGCTTGCGGCCCGAGGGGCTGAAGGTTTGCGTGTAGCCGTTGAGGGTCAGGACGCGATCGCGGGTGTCGTACCCGTAACTATGGACGACGCTGTTCGGATAGGTCATCGTCGAAAGCTGGTTGGTGGCGTCGTAGGTGTATGTGGTGGTCGCGCCCGCCAGACGGCTATCGGTGACGCTCGACAGGCGGTTGTTCGCGTCCCAGGCGTAGGTGACGCTGGTACCGTTCGCGTTCGACGAAAGGGTCGAGGCGACGTTGCCTGCCAGGTCGTAGTTGTACGTTAGAGTGCCTTGCGGAGTAGCTTTCGTCGCGACTTGATCGCGGTTGGTGTAGGTGTACGTTGTCGTGCCGGACGGATCGGTCATGGTGAGTCGCTGGCCGGTCGAAGTGTAGGTGAAACTGATCGGCAAGGCGCTGAAGCTGGCGTCGGGCGTGCGGCTCAGCAGACGGTTGAGGGAATCGTAGGCGTAAGTGGTCGTCTTGCCGTTGAAGTCAACGCGGGTGGCCATGTTGCCGACGTCATCGTAGGTGAACTGCTCGACTTGGCTCGCGGGCAGAGTGCGCGAAGTGCGGCGGTTCAGGTTGTCCCAGGCGTAGCTGGTGGTGTGGTTGTTTGCGTCGACCTGGGTGAGCTTATTGCCGGCAGGATCGTAAGTGTAATGCGTGATCTGGCTGAGGGCGTCGGTCACGCTGGTCAACTGGCTGGCGGCGTCGTAGCCGAAGGTGGTGGTGCGATTCTCCTCATCCTGGGTGGTGAGGACGAGGCCGAGTCCGTCGTAAGTCTTGGTGACGGTTTTGGTGTCGGGCGTGGTGGTGGTGAGCTGGCGGCCTCGGGAATCGTAGGTGTAATTAGTGACGCGATTCTTGGCGTCCGTCATGGACGTGCGCTGGCCCTTGAAGTCGTAGCCGTATTGGGTGAGGTTGTTGGCGGCGTCCTTGACGCTGGTCATACGGCCGGCGTCGTCGTAGGTGTAGGTGGTGGTGTTGCCGCGCGGATCGGTCTGGGTGAGTTTGCGGCCGTCCAGATCGTAGGTGTAGCTGGTCGTGGCTGCGTCGGCGGTGCCGAAAGCTACGGTGACGCTGGTCAACTGGCCGGCGAGATCGTAAACATTCTTCGTCACGCGGCCAAGCTGGTCGGTTTCGGTGAGCTTGTTGCCGCGGAAGTCGTAGGTGAAGCTCTTGGTGGTGGTGTCCGGATAGGTGATGCCGGTCATCCGGTTCACGTTGTCGTAGATATACGCGGTGGTCCGATTGAGCGCATCGGTTTCGCTGATCTTGTTGTTGTTGGCGTCGTAGGCGTACTGAGTGATCTTGCCGTTGGCGTCGGTGGTGGACGTTTTGCGGCCGAGCGAATCGTAACCGTATTGGGTCTGGTGGGTACGCGGATCGGTCTGGCTGGTCATCCAGCCGGAGTTGTTAAAGACGCTGGTGGTGGTGCGAGTCAGAGGGTCGGTATAGCCGGTGCGGTTACCGTAGGCATCGTAGGCATAGTGCGAAGTGTTGCCGCGCGCGTCTTGCAGAGTTAAAGGTAAGCCCTGCGTGTTGTAAGTGAATCCGGCGACGGAGCCGATGGTGTCGGTAATCGTCGAGATTCGATAGGACGTGTCGTAGGTGACGGTCTGCGTCTGGTTCAGAGGATTCGTGACGGTGAGCGGTCCGCCAACGGAGTTGTAGGTCGCGCCCCAGATGTTGTTGAGAGGATCTTTGAGCGAGGTGCGGAAGCCGTTGGAGTCGTAGGTGTACGTGGTGACCTTGCCGAGCGGATCAGTTGCAGTCAGCAGGTTGTGGGTGGTCGGATCGTAAGTATTGATGGTGGTTCGACCCAAAGCGTCGGTGACGGTTAGGGGCATCCCGTAGGCGTCGGTCACTGTTGTGACTGTGCCACCGTCCGGATTGGTGACCGTGGTGGTGTTCGCTGCGACGTTGTAGACGTAGCTGGTTGTCTGGCCGGCGGAGTCCGTGATGGAGTGAAGTTGGCCGTTGGGGTAGTAAACGGTCGTGGCGGGTTGGTGGAGTGGATCCGGATCCTGTTCGCTCGTGAGCAGGTGGGTGGAATCGTAGCCATAGGTTGTGATATGCGTGGCTGTGGGATTGGTGGTTGGGGGGAGCGTCACTGTCAACAGGTTGCCGTTGGTGTCGTAGGCGTATTTATAGAGATTGCCTGTGGCGTCGGTAATTTGGGTGATGCGGCCTTGGGTGTCTCGGAGGAAGGGGATGTTCAGGCCGGTGGAGCTGGTGATGCCGGTCGCGGCCAATGTCAGCGTGTTGCCGTTGAGGTCCTTGAGGGACTGCAAAGCTCCTGTGGGACTGAGGGTGTAGACGCGGCCGTAGGGGTCGGTGTAGGTGTAGGTCTGCGGCTGATAGGATTGGCCGCCGTTGTTCAAGTAGCATTCGAAAATATTGCCGACGTGAAGCAGCAGGCCTGAGCAATTGTCGTTCTGGCCTGACAGGGAGCCGTAGAAGCCAGGCTCTGCTGTGAATTGCGGAGAGTAGACGCCGGGGATGAAGCTTGCTTGCGGGGTGAAGTAGAAGGTGTGGCGCTGACCACCGACGGTCAGGGTAACGTCGGCGGAGACACTGGTGGTCATGTTGACGGCGTTCAGGCCTAGTTGCCAGCCGAAGCCAAAGTCGCTCGACTGAGACTTGAGGAGGCTATCGTAAGTGCGCTGGACCTGGATCGAGAGGCCAGCGGAGGGGACTGTGAAGTCCGTCACAGTGGCTGTGACGCGGCCTGGTTTGTAATTTCCGACTACGGTGACCAGGACGAGGTTGTCCTGCGTCACGGCCGCCGAGTTGGTGGCGCGGAGCTCGACGAAGTAGGAGCCGTTATTGAGCAGCGTGGTATCGAAGATGCCGATCTGGCCAGTGCCGGTGGTAGTCGCGCTGATGGTCGTGATGGCGGACTGATTGTTCGCCGGATAGAACGTCAGTGTGCCGCTAGTGAGAGTGATGCCGGGAATTAGGGTGACGGGGACCTGGCCGCTGACGCTGCTCTCATTAATCGGATTGGCGATCCAGCCGGTGTTCCAAGTGGTTGCCGCGTTGACGCTGATGGTGACGGTGGAAGTGGAGGTGAGCGTTCCATCGCTGGCGGTGAGCAGCAGCACGTAGGTTCCAGTGGCGCTGAAGGTCGCCGCGGTGGCTGCCTGCGAGGGATTGTCGAAGACGACGGCGGCGGGTCCGCTTTGCATCGACCAAGTGACCGTGAGTGTGTTGTTTGGCAGACCGTCGTCTGTGACGGATCCGGTCAGGATGGCTTGGCCCGGCAGGTTGACGGTCTGGTTAGACCCGGCGCTGACGACGGGAGCCTGGTTGGTCCCGCTGTTCCAGGTGACCACGACCGCGTTCGAGTACGCGTCGGCACCGCTGATGTGCGCCGCTGCCTGCACCGTATCGACGCCTGTCAGGAACTGCTCACCGACGTAGGCGAAATCGACCTGTCCGACTCCGTTGGTGGTCAGCAGTCGCGTCTGCGCATTTGTGCCGGTCACGCTGAAAGCCACCGGCAGATTGGTCAGCACAACGCCATCGGCGTCCGTGGCGGTGAGCGTCACTTGTTGCACCTGGCCTGCCGTAATCGACGGAGCCGTGGCCGGAGTCAAGGTCAGCAATGCCGCCGCCGGGATCGGCGCGCCGGTCGCCAACAACGTCAGAGTCAGCTTGTTGTCGCCGCCCTTGGCGTAATCGAGCTCGTAAGGATAAGCGCCTGCGGCCGGGAAGTTCACCGTGATTGTACTGGCCGCCGGAGCCGAGCGCTGGTTGACGCCGCCCATGACTGGGTAATTGTTAAAAGGCGAGGTCGTTGGAGTGTTTGTCTGGGGACCGTTGACGCGGGTAGCGCTGTTGCCCATCCCGAAAATAAATGCGTCGTCGCCGGTGATCGTGAATGTCACCTGCCCCGCGGCCGGCACGTTCAGCGTTCCGGTGAACACGGCGCCAAAATTGTAGAGCGGTCCTACACCTGCCTGATAAGCGTCGCCCTGCGCCACGATCGCGCCCACGTAGTTGCCGGTCCGGTCCGTGACGATGTCGGTGAATGGACGGGTTTGATTCGTCACGCCCGACGTATTCCCTGGAACGGTGCCCGCCGCAGGATCGAAGTCGATGGCGGGGAAGACCTGCGTAAAGACCGGCGTCTGTGCCGGCGTAAGGTTGAACGAGCCCGACCCGTCGGCCGGGAAGAATTGTCCAGTGACCGGAGAACTGGTCAGCTTCATCGGCTGGGTGACCCAGGTAACCGTGGCTGAGTCACCGGTAACATTCCCGTTCAGATTCCCTGACTGGCCCACGGGAACGATGGTGTCAGTACCGGGATTGACGCCCGTATAAGTGAAGACAGCCGTGCCATTGCCATCCGTCACGATTGTGGCTGTTTGTGGATTCGCGCCCGTAACCGTCACTTGAATGGTGCCGCCCGCGATGATCAAGCCGAAGTCGGAGTGTCTCCAAGTCGCCTGCAGTGAGACTGGTTTATTCACAGCGTTAGGCCCGCTGACGGACGGAGTGAGGTACACTTCGCCGTTGCCATTTGAGTGGCTAGACGCATAAACGTGCATGAATGCCGAGCCGGTGGATATACCGTCGTTCACGTCAAACTGAAGTGTGTAGTTGCCAGCGGCCGTGATCGTCACGGTGGAGGAAGGCGAGGTCGGGTTGGAAAATTGAACTGGGGCCGGACCGCTGACCAGACTCCAGCTATACGTCAGCGCGAAGCCAGGGACCAGCGTATAGGTAAGCGCGGCACCCTGTACATTCACTGACACTGGCGTACACGACGAACCGCTGCAACTAATGAAGGGGTCTTGATCGCCGCCGGCGCTCACAGTGGGGCCGACGTGCGGATGGCGGCACAACGAGGCCGCAATCAGGCTAATGTCCGTGCCGCCAGCGCCTCCCGTAACTCCTGGTAACAAGGTTACAGTCGCGGAGCCGGACTTCGTTGAATCCGCAACACTGGTGGCCGTGACTGTCACGGTCTGTTCCGTGGGAAGACTTGCCGGCCCGGTGTACAGTCCGGTACTCGAAATGCTCCCTAAGCTCGGACTCACAGACCAAGTTACCGCTGGGTTCGTGCTATTAGTCACCACTGCGTTGAACTGTTGGGTCTGGTTTGGAGCGACGGCCACTGTGGTAGGTGAAACTGTGACGCCCGGCGGATCGAAGAAGAGTCCTGAGATGACTGCGTTTGCCGCTCCCGTCTGCGTGATTTGAAGAATGACATGACCGCTCAAGGTCCACACCCAATATTGGCCGTTGGCAAAGCTAGAGGCGTTGCGGACGTCCAGAATGGCGTTGGTCGCCGCGTCGACTACTATTATGCTGTCCCCGCGCCTCAAATTGTCCCAATCGAGCAAATAGAGCCCGACTTGATGCTGCGCCGTATCCGAGAAATGGAGATCGATGTTGAAGGCGGTGCCTGCCCACGTTCCGGCTACACGGTTGGTGCCAGTTGACGCGCTTTCCGGAGCACGCTGATCGGATGTGGTCGAATTCCAAATGTAAGGAGACACGCCGCCGGTCACCGTCACATACCCAGGGTAGGCTGCGGTTCCACCGATCACGTTATAGCCATCCTTGCCGTAGACCCCCTGCCAGGATCCTTCCGTGGCCGGATCGACGAACTGGAACCGCGCCGTACTCGTAGCGGTGGCGAAGCTATACGCACCGCTCGTCACGGGACTGTCCGCCAGTCCGCTTCCGTAGGCGATGGCTTTGATCGTGGTGGCGACCGAGATCGGAATCGGCGCGGTGTATAGTGTCCCCGCTATTTCCGTCGGCGTGCTGCCGTCGGTGGTGTAGCGGATGGACGCAGAAGAAGAAGCGGAACTGATGGTAACCGACGGGGAGAAACCGTAAATACCGGGCGCAGGGCCAAACATTGGAGCCGACGCAATCGGAAGGACAAGGACGTTTGCCGTCGCAGACTTCGTGGGGTCGGTGACGCTGGTTGCGGTGATGGTGACAGTCTCCGCGCTCGGCACTGTAGACGGTGCGGTGTAGATGCCGGCAGCGGTAATGCTGCCGCCATTTGACGTAGTGACGGTCCAAGTCACTGCATTGCTGATTCCGTTGGTGAGGGTAGCAGTGAACTGCTGGATTTGCCCAACTGGCAGAGTCACAGTCAAAGGCGAAATGCTAACCCCTATCGGAGGCAGTAGATTTACGGTTGCGGTGCCGGTGGTGTTATCTGCCGGATTTGTGGCGGTTGCTATTACGGCCTGCGCGGAGGTAATGCTTGCAGGGGCGGTGTACAAGCCACCGGCAGTGATGGTGCCAAGAGCGTTCGACGGAATCGACCATGTAAAGGTGGAAGAGACGCAACTGCTGCCGACAGCCGTCAATTGCTCGGTTTGCGCAGCGTACAGGTAGCTCACTAGCGGAGCGATGTTCACCGGCGCATTTTCGGGATTGATAGTGTAGAAGGTTGATGGAGAGCTCTCATTATTGAACTCTGTCGCAATCCAGTCTGCAGAACGAGCGCTATTGGAGAACCGGAACTCGTCGATGATCCCCTGGTGGTAAAAGGCTGCGCCGCCAGCGTAATAGTGTTGGGCTCCTAAATACCAACCGAAGTTGTCGTTTCCGAGCCCGGATGATAATGTTTGAGCTGTAAGTCCGCCATCCATATACAATCGGATCGTCGAGCCGTCATTGGTGGCGACGATGTGATGCCAATTGTTGTCACTCACGAGATTCGAAGTGATAAGCGAGTTATCGCCGCCAGAGTTCAGCCCGGACCACATGGCCAACAAGCCACTGTTTGAATTGATTCCGAAATCGCCACTTGCGTTGCCGTTTGTGGAATCGCCCACAAACTGTGGCCGATTCCAATAAGTGCCATTGCTCCCGTTGTCGCTAGTCTTAGTCCAAAAGCCGACACTAAATGCTGCCAAGCCGGTCGTCATAGGGGCAGGAAGAGCGATATAGTCGGACGTGCCATTGAAGTTCTGTGCGGCGCCTACAAACCCCGTCGAAGTGAAGGCGGGACTGATGGCTGAGACCTTTGAACCGCTGTTGGAATTGGTTGTCGAGTCAAATACCGTCGAACCAGCAGATTCGTCCAAGTGCAGAACTTCTTTGAAATTGCTATCCCACACGCCGGTTCTATTGCTCTGGTCTGTGGTAATCGCCGAATTGCCATAGAACACATACAAAATAGTGTTGTTAGCGTGGGACAAAGCCGGAATGCGAACCCAGGCGGTCACCTGACCCGTAATTGGGTTGTACTGCTCCAACTCATGATCGAGCTTTACCGTGCCGCTCGGATCGAAGCTGAAGATAATGTCAAACCCGTTTGCGTTCGTAACGTGGCCGCCATTGGGCGTCGTTGCAAACGATGGATTGGTCACGCTGAACAGCAACGGAAAGTTCGTTTGGTCAGTATTGGGAACCTTCGTGTGGTCGATAATGACCGCGCGATGGTAA
Organism: Bryobacterales bacterium; assembly: GCA_963813145.1. Classification (GTDB taxonomy): domain Bacteria; phylum Acidobacteriota; class Terriglobia; order Bryobacterales; family Bryobacteraceae; genus Palsa-187. Next base: position 4,417,693 of record CAWEXX010000001.1, on the reverse strand, counting down.
CTAAATGGGCTACCTCCCTGGAGCGTCACTATGGAGAAGGCACTCTTGGTAGTATCCGCAACGCTCGTCGCCGTCACGGTCACCGTCTGTTGAGTGGTAACGCAGGACGGCGCGGTATACAGTCCCGAAGTAGAGATGCTTCCGACCGTTGAAGGATTGATCGCCCACGTCACTGCCGGGTTCGACAAGCCCACGATGGCGGTAAATTGCTTGGTCTGATTGCTGAACAAGGTTATGGACGATGGGCTCACACTCACCGGTGGCGCAAGTGTGACGACCGCTACGGCAGTCTTAGTGCTGTCGGCTACACTGGTGGCGGTAACTGTGACCGTTTGCAGACTGCTAATTGTCGCCGGAGCTGTGTAGAGCCCTCCAGTCGTGATCGTTCCAACCCCTGTCGGCGTCAACGACCAGGTTGCTCCTGAGCTGCAGTTATTCACAAACGTAGCACTAAACTGCTGCGTTAGCGATGCGCCAAGCGTGGTGGTTGATGGGCTTACGAAAAAAGAGGTGCTTTCAGGAAGGATCGTGTAAAAAGTATTTGGAGATCTCTGGTTGTTATACTCGGTCGCGACCCAGTCTGCAGAACGGGCCAGACCGGAGGAAATTCGAAGTTCATCGGTTCCACCGAACTGTTGACCGTTGCCTTGATAGTTACCGAGAAAGGAAATGTCGTCGTTCGATCTAGATGGAATCGTCCCCACCAGCGTCCCATCGATAAAGTACCTCGTGGTCGACCCAGTGGTCGCCGAAACCAGGTAGTGCCAGCCATTAGCCAGGGAGGTAACCGCAAATCCGGAATCCCGAAAACCTCCATAGTACGCACCCAGGTGCCAGTTGCCTTCCGCAACAATCACTTGATGATCGGCGGCAGAGCCCCTAGTCAAGGTGTTCCAGGAACCAGTGACTGGCAGCGGCGTCTTAAACCAGGCGCTGATCGTATAGTCAGCGCCACTCAGCGGAATTCTGTGAATCGCAAGATTGTCATTGCTACCACCAAAGTTCGCCGCCCAGCCGATCTCGCCACTGATCACCGAAGGGACACCGTTGATCGTTCCGTTGTTTGCGTTGGCAGTGGCATCTTGCGTGGATACCGTAGTCGCATTCGAAAAATGCCAAACACCGCGGAAGTTGCTATCCCACACGCCAGTCCTGTTGCTCTGGTCCGTAGTAATGGCCGAGTTGCCATAGAAGACATACAACGTGGTGTCGCCGGTATGCGACAAGGTGGGAATCCGCACCCAGGCAGCCACTTGACCCGTAACCGGGTTGTACTGCTCCAACTCGTGATCTAGCTTAACCGCGCCGCCAGGATCAGAGGTGAAGATGAGATCGTAACCGTTCGCACTTGTGACGTGACCGCCGTTGGTTGTGGTTGCAAAAGCCGGATCGGTGATGCTGAACAGGAACGGAAAATTCGCCTGGTCGGTGTTGGGGACCTTCGTATGATCGATGATGACGGTCCGGAAATAACCATAGCCAGGTGGTGCTGGCAGAAGCGTCACCGTTACCGAGGTACTTTTGCTGGAATCGGCAACACTCGTGGCGATCACCGACACCGGCTGTTGAGCAGTGATGCAGGGTGGCGCGGTGTACAGCCCCGCCAGAGTAACAGTCCCAATTCCCGCGGGCAGTATCGACCAAGTCACAGCCGTGCTGCCGCCGTTTGCTACGTTCGCTACCGTAGACGTGAACTGCTGCGTTTGCCCCGCCGTCAGCGTTGCCGTGAGCGGCGTAACCGAGACCGACACAGGTATCGTGTACGCCGCAGATGTCACCGCGCTATCCGTTATTCCCGTCTGGTAGGCAATCGCCGTGAGCGTTTCCGTACTACCGACCGTGACTGCTCCGCTGTAAAGCGTTCCAGCCGTCTCACTCGGCGTGCTGCCATCCGTGGTGTACCGGATCGACGCTCCTGAAGTCGTCGTGCTGATCGTCACGGTTTGAGCGTTTGTATAAGTTCCAGCCACCGGACTAAACGTCGGCGTCGCCACTGGGAGGTTGATCGTGTACAGTGCTGACGCCACTGAACTGTCGGTCATTCCGCTCTTGTACGCGATGGCCTTCAGTGTCTCGGTCGCGCCTAATGTCACAGTTCCGCTATATAAGGTCCCCGCCGTCTCGGTCGGCGTGCTGCCATCCGTCGTGTAGCGGATCGATGCGCCAGATGTCGTCGTGCTTATCGTTATTGTCTGCACGCTGATGTAGGTGCCAGCCACCGGACTAAACGTCGGTGTCACCACGACTGGCAGATTGATCGTGTACAGCGCAGACCCCACTGCACTGTCAGTCATGCCGGTCTCATATGCGATAGCTTTCAACGTTTCTGTGATACCGACCGTGACCGTCCCGCTGTAGAGCGTTCCAGCCGTCTCACTTGGCGAGCTGCCGTCGGTTGTGTAGCGGATCGACGCTCCCGAGGTCGTCGTACTGATGGTCACCGTTTGAGCGCTTGTATAGGTTCCCGCTACTGGACTGAACGTTGGCGTCGCCACCGGTAGGTTGATTGTGTACAGCGCCGATGCCACTGCACTGTCAGTCATTCCGATCTTGTACGCGATAGCCCTCAGTGTCTCGGTCACGCCCACCGTCACGGTCCCGCTATATAACGTCCCGGCCGTCTCGCTCGGAGTAGTTCCGTCGGTTGTATAGCGGATTGATGCGCCAGAGGTGGTAGTGCTGATCGTTACTGTTTGCGCACTTGTGTAGGTTCCTGCGACCGGACTAAACGTCGGTGTCACGACTACCGGCAGATTGATCGTGTACAGCGCCGATGCCACAGCACTATCGGACATTCCGGTCTTGTACGCGATGGCTTTCAGCGTCTCGGTCGTGCCGACCGTGACAGTTCCGCTATACAATGCCCCCGCAGTCTCGCTAGGTGTGCTGCCGTCCGTCGTATATCGAATTGACGCACCTGAGGTCGTCGTGCTAATCGTCACGGTCTGGACGCTCGTATAGGTTCCGGCCACCGGACTAAAAGTTGGCGTCACCACTACTGGCAAATTGATCGTGTACGCAGCCGACACCACCGCGCTATCGGTCATCCCCGTCTTGTATGCGATTGCCTTCAGTGTCTCGGTCGAGCCTACCGTCACGGTTCCGCTATACAACGTCCCGGCCGTCTCGCTCGGTGTGCTGCCGTCCGTCGTATATCGGATTGACGCTCCTGAGGTCGTCGTCCTGATGGTCACGGTTTGAGCACTTGTGTACGTTCCAGCCACCGGACTAAAGGTCGGCGTCACCACTACCGGCAAGTTGATCGTGTAGGCCGCCGACGCCACTGCGCTATCGATCATTCCGGTCTTGTAAGCGATGGCCTCGAGTGTCTCGGTCGCGCCTACGGTCACGCTTCCGCTATACAACGTTCCGGCCGTCTCGCTCGGTGTGCTGCCGTCCGTCGTATATCGAATTGATGCGCCTGAGGTCATCGTAGCGATCGTTACCGTCTGCGCGCTCGTATAAGTTCCTGCCACCGGACTGAACGTCGGTGTCGCGACAACTGGCAAGTTGATCGTGTACGCCGCCGACCCGATGGCGCTGTCGGCTAGTCCGGTGCCATAGGCAATGGCGTTGAGCGTCTGCGTGGCGCCCACTGTCACAGTGCCACTATATAAGGTCCCGGCTGTCTCGCTCGGCGTACTGCCGTTGGTCGTGTACCGAATGGAGGTACCCGACGTCACCGTACTGATCGTCACCGTCTGTGCGCTGGTGTACGTTCCTGCGACCGGGCTAAATGTCGGTGTCGCGGCCGTCGGCGTGAGCGAGAGGGTTTCAACTTGTACGAAGGTTGTAGGAATGGTGACCGAACTTCCGGAGAAGATAACGCTGTGGTTATCGCTTTCGAACGTGCTGCCAGTGGCGCTCGTATTGTAGAAGGCCAGCTTGTCGATCGTCGCGCCCGTGATCTGAAAGCTGATATATACGAATGGTTCTGCGGAATCGTTCGCGCCCGAAGTGATGTTCGGATTTCCGAAATAGGCGCTTGTATTATACGTGGTGGTTCCATTGATTGCCGTAACCGTGCCAACGCCATTGTTCAGGAAGGTCAACAGATTCTGCGTCGTAAATGTCGCAAACAAAGTGCTGCCCTGATAGAGGTCCACTCTGTTGAACTGATCTCCGGCCGACCACCAGAATCCGAAGTAAGCGGCAGGATGGGTTAAGGTAAGAATCACCGGACTCGTGCTGTTCGTAGCGCTGCCCAAGCCGAGGTAGTTCGTCGGCGAAGAGTGCGTGCTATCCGTCGCTCCGCCAAACTCGCCATGCGCCACGATCGCGAACGGATTCGTTGAACTGCCTGTGTAAGTGCCAATTCCAGCAGTCGAGGTGTATGCCGCAGTTTTTACACCTGTTGACAGGTTGTCGAAAGTCTCGGTGCTGACGCCGGTCACAGTGGTCGATTGAGCGGCCGGAGGAGAGAAATACACCGTCAACGTGCCCTGCCCTCTGGCAGCACTGTAGGAGATCGTCAGGATCAAGAACAGGATGATCTTTGAAAGCAGGCTCCGGTTTGCCATATTGATTTCAGTTCGCTTGAATTTAGATCGCAAGGAGGCCGTCACTGGGTCACCAGATAAAAATCAGCAGCAGAACTCGCAATCGACTGCATCAGCGCGCTCGCACTGGACCCGTATTGCAGCGCGATGATCCGGATACCGGCGGCCTTCGCAGCCGCTGCCGCCGCTGCCGTCGCGCCTCCGCTGGGCGCTCCTCTGTCCGCTCCATCCGAGAGAACGATCATGACGGGAGTAGCCGAGGGATTGTGACGCGTACTAATCAGTTCCTGCTGCGCCGCCGCGATCCCGCCGCCGATGTACGACGCTCCGCTCAAAATCATGCCGTCCACCAGGGACTTGGCTTGGGCTCCCTTTGTGCCTAGTGTTTGATCGACATTCGCCGAGTTCGTGAAGGAAACGACGCCGATCTGATCCGGCTGCAAGTTTAAAGAATCTACAAAGGACTTGAGAGCAGCCTTGGCGTTCAATAGCGACATACTGGAGATCTGCGCACCCCGGTCAATCACCAACATGGCATCGATGGATGAAGGACACACCAATGCCGGTCCGGAGGTGATTCCAGGAATTGAATAGGTTGCAAACCCGCCGGCGCCAAGCGTCGCATACAGCGTAGTTCCCGCTGACTGCATGCTGCTGAACGGCTGAGATATCGGAAAGCTTTGCAACACCGGAGAGGAAGGATTCGTGGCATCGACGATCAGCAACACCTGATTGTTGTTGGCATCCAACACTCCGGCGAACGCGAACAAGTTATTGCCGATGCTGGCTGCTCCACCTCCAAGGCCAACCTTGTACGTAGTGGTGATGGTGGATAAAGCCGCGGGCGCGCGGCGATTACTGATATCGAACGTCGCGACCACGATATTGCCCTGTGTTCCCGGATTCGCGCTCAGCGATCCCACAAAGCCCCCGTTGTTTCCAATGCCAACGGCGATGCCACCCTGAACCAGCGGAGCGCTGAACTGGATTGTTCCAGGAATCAGTAGCTGCCCGGCAATCTGCATCGCGTTGGGAACTGATGCATCGACTACTTGCAGCCGCCCCGTGCCATTATTTTGTCCTCCTGTAGAAGTGCTGCCTCCGAGGTAGATCAAGGAGCCGTTGGCTTGCGCGGCGCCCAAAACCACACCTTGCGCTCCGAGGACGCTGTCGACCTGCGGCTGCTCGAGCGTACCCACGAGGGCTGGGCTGCTGAGATTTGTAAGATCGACCGATAACAGGTCGCCGTATTGTCCGTCCCACTGAATCTTTAGAAAATAGGTCACAGCGTTGGTCGGAACAAAGCCATAGTTACCGACATAAACCGGATCCCCAGAGAAGCGCTTATTGAGCGGCGAAGCCGTGATCAACACCGGCTGCAAGGGATTCGCGAGGTTAAACGTGCTAACACCGGGACCTGGACAGCTCAACAGACTGCTCGTTTGATCCGCGAAAACAATCAGCGTATTGCGCTGTACCGCGCAGTGAATATTCGCCGAGTTTTGAATAAGTCCGGAAAAGGCCGTGCTGACGACGCGAGGGCTCGCCGGACTGCTCACATCGATGACTGAAATCTCATTGTCATCGCATACATAAGCCAACGTGCCGCTCAAGGCGAAGGACTCGGCCGGCGAGGCAGTAGCTACCAAGTTCAAAAGCGAAATCGGCGCAGCCATGTCGTGCAGCCGAATCGACTGAACCTGGACGGCGGATCGTTTTGCACCTGGGGCATTGGGCAACTCTGAGTGTTGACCACTCACAGCGACTCGGTCTCCGCTAGGTCCACCGCCGCTCGTGGTTTGGCCGTAAACACCCGGAAAGGCCCCAAAGAGTCCAGCAAAGAAGACCGCAATAAATACACTTTCCCGGCATCGAATCGTCATCCGTGGTTCCTCATTTTACAAATTGATGATTTAAATATAGGGGCTTCGCTCTGCCAAACGCACCGATTTACCGCACCTGGACGCCTTCTTTATGTCGGCGTATGCCGTAGTATCTCGATCGAGAACCGATACCGTCGGAGTTACGGTATTGAACGTATTGAACCCAAGAAAGAAAAGGATGGCTTGGAAAGCCGCTTTCTTCCTTGCGTCAGGAAATAATCTTCAGAGGCAGGAGGCGTCGAAGTGCAGACGTTCGAGGGGTCTAAACTATTCTCTGTGAGGGAGTTCTCGGGAAGAACTTGACTGAATGCGACCACTGTAAAACAAATTGGGGCCAACGCCCCTAGAATTCCAAACCGGCTTCGTTATTTCATCGAAATCCTCTCGCATAACGCGACACCGCACTCCGATAACAAGGCGGCGAAAGTCCAAATTCACAGATTTATTGCAAACAGACCTGAATTGTCTATCTAAAACGTCTGATTGGAGTACCATGCTCCACAATGCGGTCGAAAGTCAAGAATATTTACGATGAAAGATTACTGCAACATAAGCCTTACCCGCCCGCTTAATCTGGGTTCGTCTGTTCCGGGGTGGTTGTACCGGATCATATTATCGATCATCGCCACGACCTGGGTCGGACACCGAAGCTTCGCTTCAACGCCGTCTTCCCAATCGTAACGTGTGCCAGCCAGCGTCCCAAGTTCATTCGCCGCCGCAGGAAGACCAGTCGCCGCTGCGGCGCGAAGAAGGGCGACATATCCTTTCTTGATCCGATACGCTGCGTAATAATCGTTCGCCAGATCGTGACCGCCTGTTGGTCCGCCGCCGAAACCGCCTCAATCTCATCCGAAGTTGCCGGCGGAATCAGTCCCGCTGCAACGTCACTCAGAAATCCGGGCAGGCGGTATACCGCGTCTGGCAGCCGGATAAATTCCACCGCAGGCCGTACCACCAAAACATCGGGCCTCTTTCGAAGAACGTCCTGCAGCGGCTGCCATGCCGCCAGGAGAACTGGTCGACCACGCAACGCCTCGCTACTCGACCAGCGCAAAACACAGAGCAGATCGTATCCGAGGAGGTCCTGCCGGTTGCGCGCGGAAGAAGGCAACTCCATTGGAATCACAAGGGCATCAGGAACATCTACCAAATTCGCCAGGGACGCAAGCCACGCAGATTCCGACTGCCAGCACGCAGGGTCGTCAAACGCGCGCAATTCGCCGCCGTACACGAAGCACGGCGCATCGAATCGGTACTCACTCGGCGAGACAGGAATTAAAGCGCCCGACACCACATCATTCTAGCCTTTCCGACTTAGTCACCTCACGACACATACATGGCTCTTTTCGGGTCAACCAGAAAAGTCCGGATTAGCACCGCAACTGCGCTCCCAGTTTTCGTAGGCGAAGCGAGTCACAATCCAGCGGCGGCCGAGGCGGATTTGCCCTTGAGATAATTCGGCAGCAACCTCCCGATGCCGTCGAAGAACAGGATCATCGTCTTGATCCAATCATCGTGGCGCCAGATCGGACCAGGAAAATAGAACGCGATTTCCTTGGTTGCCACCTCAGCTATGGGAAGGATCATAACGGTTTTTCGAGTCTCACGCTTTATCTGGCTTCTTGAGGTACGGGAACAAGCCGCATCGTGGGATCGCAGGATTATTCGTGAAGTGCGTTGCAGTGGATACGAAGTTGGGCGGTGGTTCAGTGTGGTCCACTATGAAAATCTGTTCGTTCCCCGCGAGTGTTTTGAGATGTTCGTAGAACCGGCGTTTGAGGTCGCTCCCGGAGATTCCTTCGTCCTCGGAGGAGCGTTCTTTGCCAGGTTCAGGCTCCTTGTACGCGAGCAGCGGTGAGTCGAGGACAACGAAGCCGGGATGTCCCATGTTTCGCGATCGGCAGTACTCGAAGAGGGCGAGCGTGAATGCCGAGTACGTGATCGCGCACAGGCCAGCGCCGCGGCCCTCCGGTAACCCCAACGATCACGCCAGCGATCAGCCAGTTCCGCCAGGCTTCTGCCGCTGGTCCTACGTTTGATCCCATCCAGGTTGAATAACCGAGCAAGGTTACCACGCCGTCGCCTGACGTCGATGCTGCCAAAGCATTAGCCGATTACCTTCGGATGGGCGCGCGCCTAACCGAGCTCATTCAAAAAACCAACGGCCTCGACCTGGCCCGAGCCAAGACTCCGTGGCCTTTCAAGTGGACCAAAATGCCCCTGGGCGCCCTCCTGACGCACAGGACCACTCACGACCGCCGCCACCTCTGGCAAGCCGAACAAGTCCGCAACGACCCCAATTTCCCCATAGTCTGAAAGCTGCTACTTCAGCAACTGTGACCCGTGCATCCAGCAGTTACCTGCAAGGATGATCCGTTCGGAGAGTTCTATCAGAATTTGCTGGCCAAGGGGATGGAAAAGCCTCCGCGCGGTGCCTGCAAAGTTTGCCCGTTAACCGAAGTTGCGGTCCCCCCAAGAGAGGGTGAGAAAGTTGACCCCCTTCAGCCGCTGGCGCGCCGTTCTGGGCGCGCGTGACGCGAAGGCAGCGCGACTTGAGAGAGGCGCCTTCCCCGAGTATTGGCCAATTTGGGCGGCACCCGCCGTGAACCACAGGGCGAGAGAACTCGTAGCGGATATTTTTGGCTCCGCGATTAGGATTCGAAAAACCTGTAGGTTAATATCGCCATCCAGATCGAGATTGATCGCTTCGACGCATCTTATGTGGCAATCGAAACAGCGGAAAGCGACGTGCAAGATCGCGCGTTACCTTCGGCGCGGGGACCGTCGCGCGTTTGATTTGGTTGGAACGAACCCGTCGGCGAGAGGCGCAGATAGTTGTTCCGACTGTTGGCGAATGCGGCCAAAGCTCGCCCATTCCCGTTCTTCTCTTTGGTGAAGGACTTCGATCAGCTCGAAATTGGCCCATGCTCGGGTCTCCTCCAGAGTGGCCTGCCACGTCCTCAGAAATTTACGTTGCCAGCGGCGCGGGAACAAGCGCATCGCTTCCAACCTCTGTAGATCGCCCAGCACCTGCTCGAAATCCCGATTCAATGTGGCGAGGGCGTCGTAAATCAAGGTCTTCCGCGAATTTTGGGGAAAGACCGAGCGCCCAGAATTCTTGGCATTTTGTTTTTTGGATGTGGCCACACCACATGAACGCGTCATGACCCGGGGCAAGTCAAGTTGCCAAGCGCCATCGTTGTTATCCACTACGATCGGGAATGATCGCTTCGACGCCTCTTACCCGGCAAACGAAACTGCATAAGCGCCATGCGAGATCGCCCGGCAACGAATGGTGCAGCACTTGCGATCTGCCCGAATCCTGCGCTAATCGAAGTTGCCTTTCGGCCCCCAAAGAGTGAGTCATGGGCCCATGCAGATGGAAACAAAGTTCCTTCGGCTTCGCACACCGGTGGAGTTGGGCTCGCGGTTCGGCGATTGGCAAGTCTGTTGGTTGGGAGGATGGGCCAGATTTCGGCTGTATTATCTCGTGATGCTGGTGAAGGTCCCTCTTCTGCGCGTCCCCGTCGCCGCGCGAATTCTGGTGCCAGCTCGCACAATTGACTTGGCTTTTGGAGAGAACAGAGCCATGAATGGTGTCGCTATGAACACCTTCACGATTGACGCAAACAACAACATCACGGCTTTCGCCTCGCCCGTCGAAGCGCACGCCGCCAAGATTCACAGCGCCGAGTATTTCGGTTCTCCCCAGGAACTGGCCAAGCTGGTCGGCTCGTGGCCTCGCACCAGCCCGGTCGAAGTCTGGAACAGCTTCGCCGGAGTCGCGCCGTTCACCACGCTGAAGCCGGTGAAGAAATTTACCGACCGTAAGGCGGCTGTGGCGCGGATTTGGGATGCGATCCAGGTTCTGTTGGCGAATGTTGCGAAACCGGCGGCCCACGTCGCGCCCCCGAAGGGGAAGGGGAAGAAGGACGCACCGAAGAGCAAGCGACGCCACACAGCGCGACCTGCCGCGAAGGAGCCGGTCAATGTGGCTCGCGAGGGCAGCAAGAAGTCCGAGGTTATCGATCTGATGCGACGCTCACAAGGAGCGACCCTCGCCGAGATCATGGAATTGACGGGTTGGCAGTCGCATACCGTGCGCGGCTTCGTCAGCGGGACGCTAATCAAGAAGCTGACCTTGAACGTTGAGTCGTTCCGGTCGAACGAAAAGGAGCGGACCTACCGCGTTAAATAAGGCGGATCATCGCCTCCGCTTCACGCCGCCGGGTTCATCCTGGCGGCGTTTCTTTTTTCCCGAATGTTTCTGGCGTTTGACCTTGCTTGCGAGGTGGGAACGAGCGTGAATGTGACTGTGGTTGACGGTTACAGAGAGGAAAAATAACGATGAACAACGCGGTATTGATGGAAATTGAGAAACTGCGCAGAGCAAGCATTGCCAGCCTCAGAGAGAAATTTCGAGAGGTGTTTCAGGAGGAGGCGCGATCCCGGCACCGGGGACATCTCTTCCGGCGGATTGCTTGGCGGCTGCAGGCATTGGCCGACGGTGATCTCACGGAACGGGCTCGCGAACGGGCGAACGAGATCGCGCAGGACGCCGACTTGCGAAAGGTAGCTCCACGAGGCTTTTTCAGCGTTGGCGGCGAGGCGGTCGAGACGACCGGAGGGAACCGGCAGAAGGATCGCCGGCTTCCGCTGCCAGGAGCCATGCTCAGCCGGAAATGGAAAGGTAGGACGATTCTGGTGGAAGTCCTCGCGACAGGATTCCGTTATGAGAACCAGCGGTACACCTCGCTCAGCGCGATCGCGGTTGCGGTCACCGGTACACGCTGGAACGGGCTCGCGTTTTTCGGATTGACAAGGACCACTGGCAGGGAGCGGAAACATGCGAAGAAATAATCAGGACGTTCCGAAACCAGCGATCTCTCGACTTCGCTGCGCGATCTACACGCGCAAATCGACAGAGGAAGGACTGGACCAGGAATTTAACTCCCTTGATGCGCAGCGCGAGGCTGCCGAGGCTTTCATATTGAGCCAGCGGCGCGAAGGTTGGATCGCGTTGCCGGAGTGCTATGACGATGGCGGTTTCACCGGTGCCAACATGGACCGTCCGGCGCTCACGAAACTGCTTCGTGCGGTCGAAGCAGGCGAACTGGATTGTGTCGTGGTGTACAAAGTCGATCGCCTGAGCCGATCGCTGCTGGACTTCACCCGGATGCTGAGCGTTCTCGAGAAACACAAAGTAAGTTTCGTGGCCGTCACACAGCAGTTCAACACCAGCACCTCGCTGGGACGGCTAACGCTGAACATCCTGCTTTCCTTCGCGCAGTTTGAGAGGGAGCTCATCGGCGAGCGCACGCGCGACAAGATGTCCGCTGCCCGGCGAAAGGGGAAATGGACCGGAGGTTATCCGGTGCTCGGCTATGACGTAGACCAGGGCGGCGGACGGCTGCTCGTAAATGAGGAAGAAGCCGAGCGTGTGCGATCCATCTTTGCGCTGTTCGAAGAGAATGGTTCGTTCCAGCTGACGCTGGAGGAAATCGAGCGGCGGGGCTGGCGGCTCAAGAGCTGGACTCGTAAAACAGGGCAGTTCCACGCGGCCGGCCCGTTTGCGCTGAACTCGCTGCGGCGATTGCTGAGCAACATTATATATACGGGCTCGATCCGGCATCACGGGAAACCTTACCCGGGCGAGCATGCCGCCATCCTCCTACCCGGCACCTGGGAACGCGTGCAGAGTCTCATCCCGCAGCACACGGCGGGTGCGCGCGGCAAGTCGCGGAACAAGCATCTGGCGCTGCTGGGCGGACTGCTTTATTGCGAATCGTGCGCAACCCGGATGGTGTACTCGTATTCGATGAAGAACGGTCGCAAGTATCCTTATTATTTGTGCCTCAATGCGCAGCGAAAGGGTTGGGCGGTGTGTCCCGCCAAATCGCTTCCAACGCGCACGATCGAGCAATCGGTCCTCGGCCGGATCAGGGAAAGATCCCCTGGAGTCTTTGAAACCGCTGCCTGGGAACTGATGGATCGCACCCAGCAGGTCCACGCGATACAGTCGATCGTCGAGCGGGTTGGTTACGACGGAGTCGCCAAACGAGTCTCCATCCGGTTCCATGCGGCGGCGGGACCAGAGGCGCAGGCATGAGCGGCAGCCAGGAAGTCACATACGCAGTTGATTTTCGTGCTGCCAAACCGTCCAACCGGCAGACTCCCGACGGCGAAAGTATCGGCATCTCCATTCCCCGGATCGCCCGTCTTATGGCGATCGCCATCCGGTTTGAGAGAATGGTCCGCACTGGAACGATTCGGGACTACGCGGAACTGGCCCGCCTCGGCCGTGTGACGCGAGCGCGCATAACACAGATCATGAAGCTGCTCGATCTCGCGCCCGATATTCAAGAACAAATCCTCTTTCTGCCGCCCCTCCAGGGGCTCAACGAAAGAAACCTGCGGCGTATCGTCAGCAAAATCGACTGGACCGAGCAGAGGCGCATGTTCCAGACGTTCAAGGACCGTCAGGTTTGAGACCGCTATGCACGCCGCCGCTGCCCCTGCCTCGACGACTTCAGAACCTGATCGACGGTCATGCCCCTCAACCCGGCCAGGCGCTCCGGCGAAGGCGTCGGTGATTTACATCGCAGACGCGCATTTTCAAGACGCATCCGCAACCACCGTGTTTGCTCGCTTTCGGCTGCTGTCTCCGGTCGTTCTACCAATCCAAATCGTCCTTCCAGTCGGTCGAGACGCTTCAAAATGGCTCTCATCGTCGGTGTCCTCCGTTCCGCTCGGCCTGAGAGAGGGACCTGAACCCCATTCGCCGGGCTTCCGTCTCACGGGCGGCATTATGCGCTACCAACATTGCCGACTCCCTCTCCGATATTGTCTGGCGTACTCCTGCCTCTAGATCGCGCGTCATCTTTATCATCACCTCCAAATCCTCATCGGAGACTTGCCGCAGCGCGCGATCCTCGATCTGTTCGAGCGGACTCTTCGGAGGCTGGAACTGTGGTAATTGTTCCAGCACGCGCAGACGTCGTTGCACATTCTTCATTTGGTGCCCTCGCGTACGTCCTCATCCGTCTCTCTCTTCCCGGGCCCCCTCACGCCGCCTTCCTCGTGCGCTCGTGAGCCACGGCCTCAAACGTGCGACCGTCGTGTTCAAGAGTGGCGCGTTTGCCGCTCAAACCCTGCCAGCGCTCCACCTCCACGTCGGCATATTTGGGATCGAGTTCCAAGCCGTAACAAATGCGCTTGGTCAATTCCGCCGCTGCCAGCGTGGTGCCGCTGCCCAGAAAGGGGTCATATACCGATTCGCCAGGTTTGGTGTGGTTCAGAATCGGACGCCGCATCAGTTCTACCGGCTTTTGTGTGGGGTGATCGAACCGCTCCTCATCCGATGCACCCATGATGAATTTCGGAGAAGGCGAATCCGAGACGGTCGAGTTCTCGCCTGCCTTGCCGTACCATGGAGCATTCTTCTTACGCACGTACCAAAGGGGTTCATGGGCAAACCAGTAATGCGTTCTCGTTAGCACCGCGCGCCCTTTGTCCCAGGTGATCTGCTGATGGTGCAAGAAGCCGATTCGCAGCAGGCCATCGAGGACCTCGCGGGTGAACTTGGATGCGTGCCAGACGTAGCCGACTTCGAGACTCGGAACCAACGCAAAAGCTTCCGACCAGTCCGCACGCGTGTCGCCCGAAATACTGGTTTCGCGATGTCCCTTGATCCGCTTTTTCAAATAGCTGGGTTCGGCTGGCCCGCGCTTGTTCAACCCGGCCCTGTCACGCCACTCCGTGTCCAGTTCCACACCGTATGGAGGGTCACTCACCAGCAAGAACGGCTTATGTTCACCCAGCAGCCGCGACACCGCCTCCGGGTCAGTCGCGTCTCCGCACAGGACCCGGTGCGATCCCAGCAGCCACAAATCGCCGAGGCGGCTCACCGGGGTGATCGGTACCGTTGGCAGGACATCCTCCTCTGGGGCGTCATTCAAAAGGAAATCATCGATCTCCTTCGCTTCGAAACCTGTCAGGGCCAGATCATAGTCCGATGTCTGAAGGTCCTGCAACTCGATCGCCAGCAGTTCCTCGTCCCAGTCCGCCCAGGTGGCTGACCGGTTCACCATCAATCGGAACGCCTTGACCTGGGCCGGAGTCCACTCGTCGCACAGGATGACGGGGACCTCGGTTATCGCCAGCTGGCGCGCCGCTTTGAGGCGCAGATGGCCGTCGATCACTTCGCCGTCACTCCGGACCAGGCACGGAATCTTGAAACCGAACTCTCGCAAGGAAGCACACATCTGCTCCACGGCCGCATCATTCTTGCGCGGGTTACGCTCGTACGGAATCAACTTGTCGATCGGCCAGCTCTGGATTACCATCGGTGTTTGCATCGGGGGACGCCGTTTTTTCGAACCTTTGTCGATGTCCCCTTTTTTCATCAGTCGCATTTCATATCCTTTCGATAGAATGATTTTGCCAGGGGCGTACGATCAAGGCTCGCGCGGGTTGAGGGCAGAGAAAAGCCCGCCGCTCGATCGGCCAGACTTGATTTTCAGATTGGCTCATCATCAACTAATAGGACGCGTCAACCTGCTGCTAGGAAACTCTCTGGGATTTAATAGCGCCTACGAAATGCTACGAAATCCGTCAGGGTTTCGTAGCGGGAGTTGCTGGCTCGTAGCGACGGATGGTGTTTCGCACCCGATCGCGTAGCTTCTTCCGAAGCTTCCCATCTGATACAGCCTGGGTGAACTGGTCCGGGTAGAAAGTCTTTGCGAGTTGATCTAAGACGCGCCAGTTTAGGGGCGATTTACCCATGGCAAGCCACGCTCGGTAGATCATCTCCGTGTCTTCGGGTCGACCGCGTTTCCAACGAAACGGAACGAGCACACCATCCGGCGGCGGTACGTCGAGCATGCCGAGCAAATAATCCAGAACTCTTTTGTAGTCTTCGCTCTGATTCTCCCTCGCAGCCTTTCGCAGCAGGCCAACAGGCCACCACTTGCGGACCTCCTCACCAAGCTGGGACGTGGTGATCAGGCGGGGTGGTGTTGCATAATCGCCCTTCTCCGTGCAAGCCAAGAATTCACCCACGTTCGTGACCGCAGCGCGACGTTTGTCCCGGGCATCGTTCTCCAGAATCTCGCTTGCATACTTGCCGAAGAACTTTTTCGGGGAAACCGCTGCCGGGTTTTTGCGGGGCATTTTTTCTTCCGTTCGGATCCATTCGGCCTAGCGGGATGATCTCACGAGCCAAAACAAGAATACAGGAATTGTTCTATGGAAACAATGCGCTTAGCCCCTGATCAGCCAAACCTCAAGGCTCGCCGTGGAGGCGACGTGCCAGGGAAGGACTCGACACAAACGTCCCGCCGAAGCCACAGCCCCGGTGCCCGCTACGAAACCCCGATGGATTCCGTAGCACTTCCTGGCGGCTATTAAATCCTCTACGATTTCCTAGCCGCAGATGGAGCCGTCTACTCTCTTGGAGAGAAGCGAGGGAGACGCGGAATCTCTAAAGAGGACAAGAATGAAAAAGAACAAAGCACTTGATGCACCCAGCTCGCTAGGAAATCGGAAGACTCGGGCCATTCTGGCCCTGCTGCAGTACGGCACCAAAGAGAGAGCTGCTGAGGAAGTGGGCGTTAACGTCGTTACGTTGTGGCGTTGGTCGAAGGAGCCGTCCTTCCAAGAGGCCCTCCGGCAGGCTCGGCGCGAGGCCTTTTCACAAAGCACAGGGCGGTTGCAGCAGGCAACGTCTGCAGCCGTGACAACGCTCCTGCGCGTCATGAGTGGAGCGGATAGTTCGGCCAGCAGTAAAGTGCAGGCTTCGCGGTCGGTCATCGATCTTGCGCAGAAAAGCTTTGAGGTGGAGGACGTGCTTGCGCGCCTCGAACGCCTGGAGAAAATGATCGGCGATCGCACAACCGCCCTTGCCTGACCACAGTACGGATATGGACATGCGCTACATAAATCCCTTGAGATGGGGAAAGCCGTTGGATCACGAACTCCAGCCTATTGGGCAGTCCCGACGGCGGATGGGGCTCGCCAGCAAAGGTGCACACGTTGACATCTCGTCCGTGCCGGCCTGCAGCCGGCGAATCTTGGACAAAATGCAAAGCCAACCCGCGCGCTTTGCATCAACGCCAGCAGCCAAGCATAATGCTCTCAGTCGGATGTCCTCCGTAACGAGAGCCGTGATTCTGGCGTACCATTGCAAAACCTTGCAAAACATTGCCCGGCCCTCCCGCGCAAACTGAACTAATCATTACTGGCTGAAGTGCCACTCCGGGAGCCTTTAGCTCTCCTCTTTAAAAAGCGATCGCGGTTTGACGCCAAATTGGCATTTTTCTGAGCTCTCAGGAGACTCGCCTCGAACCGCCCCATATTTGCGGAGCCAGACTTCTTCGCTATGAGTTCTCTCGCCCTTGCGGTTGACGGCGGGAACGCCGGCACCGCTCAAATTGGCCAATACTTGCGAAAACCGCCTCTCTCTAAAGGCGCGACGCGTTGGGCTGGCTGGCTCGGCACGTCCTGGTGTCGCCCATTGGGTCAACTTTCTCAGACTCTCCTGCGAGGGACGCACGTCTGGTTAACGGCGCCGAAACTGGACTCGATTACTTCGGTGCTCGGTATTTTTCGAGCGCTCAGGGAAGGTTTACCAGCGCCGAACCCAAGATCGATCCGCACGATATCGCCGATCCGCAAACCTGGAACAAATACACATACACCCGGAACAACCGGCTCCGCAAACACCAGTTTGTTGGGAGGGCCGCAGCTTTGGTTAACTTCGAGCCTTGTGCAGGCCCCCAGGTCTCATAGCGTAGAGGCCGACCCGTTCGCCGGATTTCATTTCTTCAGTCCCAATTGCCAGTTGATCAGGACGGTCAACGGCTTCGATGGGTCACCAATGCAAGGAGGATCCAATCCGTTTGGACCATTCAACGATGGACGGCATCAAGATTCCTGCCGGACGAACCAGTTAGGGGAGTTCAATCGTCAAAGAATCCCTTGTCCATCGGATTGCCTTCAACCCTTTCCTCCCCAAGTTCCAAGCGGGCGGACGCTCGCACCCAACTCGAAATCTTAAATATATATTCGAACAGCTCATCATTCTGATCGGTCTCTCTCAGCCGTTCCATCAATCTCGGCATGTAGTTTTCATATTGAGGTTCTATGGAAACTAGCGCCCGCCGGCACAGGTCTTGATAGGAGGGGTCGTCACTACGTAGGCCCTCATAGAACGCCGCAGTTATTCCGTATGGTTCGAGATTCAAGAGAAACCATAACCCTAACCGCCTCTCGGACTTATCCTTCGACAAGACCAATTCTGCCACCCGTCTGCTCCACTGGTCAGTGCCCGGTGCCTCGCGACGCCCCAAAGCCGAGAACCTTGTTGGAAGCACCCTTACGTTGATAGCCGACAGACCTCCGCCAGCGCGAATCATTTCAGGAACCAAAGCGTCGCTCATGGTTTCAGTGGCTAGCCGGATTGCGTTAAACACCAATCCAAACCAACCGGGGGTAGATCCCTGCGGCGTGCCGAGCACCTGGGCTGCAAAGTGATCGAAGCTACTTGAAGAGTGCGCGGGCGCTGAATGAAAATCACGGAAGTCGGAGCTTGCCGATGAGTTCTTGAACGCCAGTTTCCTGGCGAACATTTCTCAACTTGGGATCTACATTGCAGTACACAATCCAACTGTCACGCTCATCAAAGGCGCATTGCAACCAGTCAACCGCTTCCTCTTTCCGGCCGAGCTTTGCCGCGATTGTCGCAATCTCGTATGGGCTGGAATAATTCGTCTTTCGCGCCGCGAGAAGATGGTCAAGCCACGCTTGCCAGTAGCCTGCTTCGCCGCGTGATCGGAAGGCAGTCCAAAGTTCGGACGTGAGGTCCGGAGCGTGTTGGCGTTCTGCGGTACGAATCGCGTCTTCGAAACTTCCGGTTGCTTCATAAGCCCAACGGAGGTAGCGCATATTCTCCGTGAGCGACGGATCGATCTCGAGCGCATGCAGTGCTTGGGGTATCGCCAACTCGGGCTGCCCGCTATAGACGTAATGCCATGCCAGGTGTCCGTTCAAAGTCGGGCTGGAAGGTTCTTCGACCAGGACTTGTTGGCTCTCCCCGAGGGCCTCGGGAAAACACCCCATCGCCACCAGAAAATGGGCGTATGCGTGGTGAGCGCCGCCGGTGTTTTGATTCCCTGCGATCGCGAGTTTCAAATATCGCTCAGCGCCGATCCAATCCCAGTCGTAGAACGTGCTGATCCAGCCTCTACAGAATAAGGCGTTCGGCAGGGACGGGCTCAAATCAAGGGCGCGTCTGGCACAACTGGTGGCAATCGTGTATGCTTCCCTGGGCCGCATGTTGGAGTTGTATCCGAGGAGTGCGTATTGGTATGCCAGAGCGGCGTGGGCGGCGGCGAAGTTTGGATCTCTCTTGACCACTTGTTCAAACACCTCCGCCGCCTCGGCGATTAACAGCCTGTTAGCGAGGTAGAGCCCGCGCAAATAGAGGTTGTAAGCCTCCATATCCTGCGTCGGCGGAGAAGTGGGCTGATCCGCGGCCAGATGCCTGGAGCCCAGTTCCAGCGCCACACCATCGGCGATCTCTCGCTGCACTTTGAACACGTCTTTGAGTTCTTTATCCCAAACACGTGACCAGTAATGGTAGCCATCACGAGCGCTGATCAATTGCGCGGTAATGCGCAGACGGTCTCCCTGACGGCGGACACTCCCCTCCAGCACAGCGCCGGCGCCAACCTTCGAGCCGATCACCCGCATGTCCAGGTTCTGACCCTTGAATTGAAATGCAGTGGTGCGGGCCACCACCTTCAAACCGGGAACGGGAGCGAGCGCGTTGGTGATCTCTTCCGTTAGGCCGTCGCTGAAGTACTCGTCGTCGGGGCCGCCGCTTAGATCCAGGAACGGCAGGACCACAATTGAGCGCAGTTTCGAGCCTTGGTCTTGCTCCGCGGGTCGTACTTCGCGCACTGGTTCGACGAACCGATAGCCGTGCCGCGGAACTGTTTCGATAAAGCGCTCCGACGACGGATCGATCGCAAGGGCTTTGCGCAAGGTTGAGATACTTTGCGTGAGGTTGCCTTCCTCGACGAAAGTGTTCGGCCACAAGGTCGCGATCAAACATTCCTTGGTGAGAATGTCGCCCTGGCTCTGCATCAGTAAGACCAGAAGTTCGAAACACTTGTTGGTCAAGGGCACCGGCCGGTCACGGTGCAGCAACTGCCGCGATATGCGGTTCACCCGGAACTCGCCGAATTCGTATACCAGTCCTTCTATCGGCATGCTGCTTCTCAAAAATCTTTGATACACGATTTTATCTTCTTTGAAGGACTTTCGGCGCTTTCCCGCGCCATACTGATCGCTCTGGGGCAATCGCCGCCGGAATTCAAGAACGGAGAGCAAACCATGAACCGTGGTCAGAGCCTTTATGCTGTGTGCCTGAGTGTCGCCTTGCTTCCATGCGCTGGATGGGCGCAGTGGTCGGCTCCGGTGGTCCTAAGAGTAGACGTAGAAAACGCCGTCAACTATTGGACGGATGTCAGCGACGTCTCCAAACTCGCCGCCGACACGCATTCCACGACAGGCATATCGCGCGTTGCGTTTGAAACTGTCTCAGGGATCTTCGACATCGTCGCGGTGAACGGAAAGCCGGTAAAGGGGACCGTCGCCTGGACTGCCAGGAACCTGAACCTGATATCGACTCAGACGCCTGGGCAAAGCATCGCCGATGTCACGCGCAACGGACTCGCCCAATACTTCTTCGAGTTCTTGCAGCCCGACGGAACGTCGATTGGGGCGATCATGGTGCAATCGCTCAACGGTGGCACGGCTCCCCCAGGTTCGCCGATCGCAAACGGCGCTGCCGGCAGTCAGGCGATCATCGGGGGCACCGGGGCATTCTTGGGCACTCGCGGACAAAGTACCCAGGGCCCAAATACGGTTGCGATCCGGCAAGCTTCGATGAGTGAAGATCCCGCAGACCGCCGGATCAACGGCGGAGGCAAAACTCAGTTCATCCTGCAGTTAGTTCCGGAGCAGCGTCCGCAGATCGTCATGACCGCGAACGGCCCCGCGATAGTTCATACAAACACCAATCAGCTCGTTACCGCTGCAAACCCGGCGCATGCGGGCGAAAGCCTGACGCTTTACGCTACTGGACTCGGGCCAGCGAAAGGCGTGGAAATCGGCCAGCCATTTCCGGCTTCTCCACCCGCGCCGGTCGTCACACCAGTAGAGATCACCGTGAACGGCACAGCCGCCGGTGTGTCGTACGCAGGCGGTTATCCGGGAGCAGTGGATGGATATCAAGTCAATTTCACCCTCCCATCGGGGATCGCTTCCGGAATGGTGAATCTCCAACTTTCCGCAGCTTGGATCCCAGGGAATGCGGTGGCGCTTCCACTTCAGTAATGCCAACCCACCAAAGACATGGCCACTGAGCGTGGCCCTGCCGCGGGGGGACGGCCCTGAACTCTACTCCCGCTACCTCGTTGCAGCGGACTTCAACCGCGACCGCAGCTCGATCTCGCCGAGGCAGGCAGCCCCGCGCCCACTTCCGCCTCGCGTCCGATAATGCTTCTTAACGGGCCCTTTCCGCTCGGCGATACCCTCCAGATGACGCGGAGGCGACATCACGGGAGTAATCTGGCGCATCGCCACAAACGTTCCGCTTTCAGGAATTGAATTACTCTACGTTAGCCCTACGCTTTCGATCCACGCGATAATACAGAGGAGCAATACCAATGCCTCCCGAGCGCTCCGAGCGAATCGAAGAACTCTATCACGCAGCCCTCGGACTCGGCAACGATCAGCGGGCGGCCCTCCTTGCCCAGCAAACATCCGAGGTACGCGACGCCGTGCAGGCAATGCTGGCAAACGCTCAAACCGCGACCCTCGCTTATGCCTCGCCCTTCGTCCCCGGCTCGCAACTCGGCCAATATCGCATCGAAAGCGGCCTCGGCCAGGGCGGGGTCGGCGTCGTCTACCGCGGACGCGACACCAAGCTTAACCGGCCTGTGGCGATTAAGGTTCTGTCCGACGAATTGGCCGACGCGGCAGCCCGCCGTCGTTTCCAGCGGGAAGCGCAAACCGCGTCCTCCCTCAATCATCCCCACATTCTTACCGTCTACGACATTGGCGAAATCGATGGCCGCCAGTATCTCGTCACTGAGTTCGTCGACGGAGGCACCCTCAAAGACTGGGCCGTCAAACAGCACCCTAACTGGCAGGATGTGACGGAGATCCTTACCGGCGTCGCCGACGGCTTAGCCACAGCCCACGCCGCCGGCATCCTGCATCGCGACATCAAGCCCGACAACATACTGATCACCTCCAGCGGCTACGCCAAGCTTGCCGATTTCGGCTTGGCAAAGCTCGACGAAGGCGCTTCCACCAGCACGTTTAACGAAGCCCGCACCCAACCGGGAACCATCATCGGCACCATTGCCTACATGTCGCCCGAACAAGCTTCCGGCCTGCCTCTCGATGCCCGCAGCGATGTATTTTCCTTCGGCGTCGTGCTCTATGAGATGCTCGCAGACAAGCGCCCCTTCAACTCGTCCAACCGGATCGAACTCCTGGCGAAAGTCATTAACGAAACGCCCTCGCCGCTGAGCCCGGCGATTCCCAAATCGCTCCAAGCCCTGGTCTCGAAGGCCATGGAAAAGCATGCAGTAAATCGCTACCAGTCCATGGCTGATATGGTCGCCGACCTGCGCCGCGTCTCGCGCCAGACTAGCGAGGAGCTTCCGTCCCCAACTCGTTCGCGGAGCAAGTGGCCGCTGGCTCTCGCCGGGACGATCCTCGTCATCGCAGCAGCAGCCTTCTGGCTTCGCACTCGACCCTCCCCCCAGCGCGCGCAAGCCGAATATATCCCCCTCACCAACTTCGCCGACTCAGCCGTTGCACCCACTCTCTCGCCCGATGGCCGCATGCTGGCCTTCATCCGGGGCGAAAAAACTTTCGACGGACCCGGCGACGTTTACGTCAAGCTCCTTCCCGACGGCGAACCCGTGCAACTCACCCACGACAGCCGCAATAAGCTGGGCCCCCTCGCCTTCTCGCCCGACGGGTCCCGGGTCGTCTTCAGCGAGTACATCAACGACAGTTGGACCGTCTCCGTTCTCGGCGGTGAACCCTCCCGCCTGCTGGCCAACGCCGGAACCCTGAGCTGGGTCGATTCCACCACCTCGCCGCGCCGCGTCATGTACTCCGCCCTCACCGGCGAAGGCATTCATCTGGGCATCATGACCGCAACCGAGAGCCGTTCGGAGGAGCGCAAAGTCTACCTTCCCGCCGACGTTAACGGCATGGCGCACCGCTCCTTCCTCTCGCCCGATCGCAAATCCGTCCTCATCGTGGAGATGAACGCCAGCGCCTGGCTGCCCTGCCGGATCGTCCCCTTCGATGGAAGCTCCTCCGGCCACCGCGTCGGCCCCGCGCCCGCCCAATGCACTGACGCCGCTTGGTCCCCCGATGGCCAATGGATGTATTTTTCCGCCAACGCCGGCAGCGGCTATCACATCTGGCGCCAGCGCTACCCGGATGGCACCCCGGAGCAAGTCACCTCTGGTGCTACCGAGGAGCAAGGCCTCTCCTTCGCCCCCGATGGCAAGTCGTTCGTCACCTCCGTCGGCGAAAGCCAAAGCACCCTCTGGCTCCACGACGCCTCCGGCGAGCGTCAAATCACCTTCGAAGGCTACGCGTATCTCCCGTCTTTTTCTTCCGATCAAACCCGGCTCTACTATCTCCAGCGCTCCCGCGCCAACGCCCGCTTCGTCAGCGGGGAGTTCTGGACCGCCGATCTGAAAACCAACAAGAAACAGCGCCTTCTTCCGGACTTCCTGATGGAGCACTACAGCGTCTCGCCCGACGGCACCCAGGTCACCTTCATTACTGCCGACGGCACCGGCAGCGCTCCTCTCTGGATCGCCCCCCTAGACGGCAGCTCAGCTCCCCGCCGCCTCGTCGAGCAGGATTGCATCCGCGGAATCTTCGCCCCCAGCGGCGAAATCTTCTTCGTCGGCGGCAAGCCGGGAGACATGTTCCTCCAGCGCATCAAACCAGACGGCACTGGACTCCAAAAGGTGACCCCCGAAAACGTCGTCTTCCTCTACGACGTTTCGCCCGACAATAAATGGCTGTCCGTCTGGGTCGGCACGGACTTAAAAGTCTACCCCTCAGCAGGCGGTCCGCCCACCCTCATCTGCGCCGAATGCGCCCAAGCCGGCGCCGAAGACCGAGGCGTAACCCCACCCATGCTGAGCTGGTCCAGGGACGGCAAGCTAGCCTACCTTAACACCACCGGCCGCTGGACGGAGTCAAAAACCCCTCAGACCTACCTTATCCCGACGCACCCCGGGCAACCTCCGCCTACGCTTCCACCGGGAGGAGCCCAAGCCATCCCAGGCATAAAAACCGTCCCCCAACCAAGAGCCTTCATGAGTGCCGACCAGGCCGTCTACGCTTACCCCAAGCTATCCACCCACCGCAACATTTACAAAATCCCCGTTCTATGAACGGCCTAACAATATGGTTCGGAGCCCGCTCGCTAGTCTCCTGTCCAATGGTTCGTGAAGTAAGTCTTGTGGGGCAGACGCCTACGTCTGCGCCGGACCCCTGGTCCGGCTCTTCCATGACGCTCAAGACAGGCCGACGAGGGCCTCAGCCGCAGACCAGGGGGTCTGCCCCACCATGCGAATTTAATTCGATGACTTACGGCGACAGGAGACTGGGTCTTCTCTCTCGTCCCAGCAGCGCCAGCTAGTCACGAGCGATGGTGAATCTGTATCGTCCGTGTTTCCCGTAGCTTCCGTGCTGGGACTGGAGCGGAGGCTTGGGAGCGGGTGGCATCATCGGTCGTGAGTACTTTTCCAGTCCGCCATATAAAATCTCTGCCGCTCTACGGAACCTTGTCCGCCCAATTCCTCGACCCGCACCGCGGCTCGGTGGAGACTCGCGAGTTAGTTACCAGAAGACTCACAAGGCCAGAGGCGGCCAATCTCGACCCGGTGTTGCGCGCTCACTTGAGGATCGATGAGGGGAGGGAAATGGGGTGAGTTGGGACAGTCTCGTCCGTCCCTCTGGGTCATTCAAATTTCACGCAAGGGCGGCTGACGGCGGTTCAGTATTCTGGCGGATTCGATTGCACGACCACGTTCACCGAGACCTACGGCTACAGTATCGCCGGCCAGAAAACGAACAAAGGACTGCTCGTAACGAGAACGCTTACCGAGCAAGACAACAGCAACAATAACCACACCGGCCCCGCGACCGCCGACCTCGAATCGGTCTATGCCTACGACACAGAGGGCAGGATGACCAGCATCCTGTATCCTGGAAGTTCGGGGGGCCAGCCCGGTCCCAATTACGGCTACGCCTACGATACGATGGGGCGACTGAGCACGATGACCAACCTCGCCACATCGGCGCAAATGATTACCGGGACAACGTACGATCCCGCGAACCGGCTCCTGACAATCATCGGAGGTTTAAACGAGAGCCGAGTGTACAACGGGATGGGCCAGTTGACGCACCTCACTTCCGCTGCGTTCGGCGGCAGCAGCCTGAACATCACCTACAACTACTCCTCCACGCAAAACAACGGCAAAATCGCATCCCAAACCGACAATCTCAGCGGCGAGCAGGTGGTTTACACCTACGACTCGTTGAACCGCCTGGCGAGCGCCGGTGCTACGAACAATTCCTGGGGACAGAGTTATGCCTACGACGGCTTCGGCAATCTGACCGATCAAACGACAACGGCGGGCGGCTTGACGGAGTTGCACGTGGTGTACAACGCATCCACGAATCGGCAAACCGGTGATTGCGCGGACGCGAATGGAAATATTAATTCAAGCACGAACTGCACCAGCGGCTACGGTTATGACGTTGAGAACCGGTTGCATCCACCCACTCCGGTGGGGATCGGAACGTTCTATTCCTACGCTCCGGGAAACAAACGCGTTTGGCGGGGCACGAAGGACGGCAACTACACGACGACGCTGGATGAACTTACATTCTGGGGTGTGAATGGCCAGAAACTCGCCACGTACAACTTGAGTGCGGGCGGGGCGGTCTTTCAGAACAACGCGTGGGTGCTTACGTTGAATCAGAGTCTGGCGACCGCCAATACCTATTTCGGTGGCAAAATAATTGCCAACGGCGCAGGCAATGTCGTTCAAGACCGGCTCGGATCGATTGGCAAATACTATCCCTGGGGCCAAGAGAAACCGTCGGCGACGCAGAATGGCACGGAGAAGTTTACGGGGTATTTCAGGGACTCGGAGACGGGGTTGGATTATGCCATGAATCGCTACCATCAACCGGGCATGGGGCGGTTTTTGACGGCTGATCCGTACAGGGCGCTAAGCACTGGAGCGGCCAATCCGGGTAACCCTGGAAGTTGGAACAGATATGCTTACGTCGGCGGCGATCCAATTAATGCACACGATCCGATGGGACTCGACGCTTGCCCGTCGGATGATCCCTGCTCAAAAAGCGACGACCCCATCATTACCGGCGGCGACTTTTACGGTGGGTCTGGCTCTTCGGCGTCAGGAGGGCCTGGCCCGGTGGGGGAAGCCCACTCGAATGCAGTCTTTTACGCAATCGGCCAAGCTGAGGAACGGTTATTCAAGCCAGACTGTGCAGGGCTCTTTCTTGCGCCAGATTCCAACAACTTGGACTCTAGAAGGGCGCTTTCAGACAAACTACAGTCACTTGAAGATGACAATTTAATTCGTATCTATGGTGGCACAGCGCCCGGGAAGCCAAATGTAGCGGCCGACACGACGGACACGTTTGGACTCATCCGAATTTTTGACGGTGGCCCCTTCTTTTCAGGGAAGACATCTACTGGTCAGCCCCTTGGTGGCGCATTCCAGGGTATGAGCTTATCTACCTTCCAGCAACTCACTATCATTCATGAGTTTATGCACTGGATGGGAATTGTGGGGCCGGATGACGCAAATCAGAGCTATACGCTCCCAAACGGAGATAAGGTAACTGGCACGGATGGGATCTCGGCGGAAATTAGGAAGAAATGCTTCTGATGTCACCCAAATCAACACTCCATCTATGCTTTCTCAGCCTAGCTGCACTCCATAGCTACGGAGCCCAGTTGTGCGTCTCTGTGGACGATGACTCGCGACTGCCGTTGGCAAACGCATGGGTTAACGTGACCGCCCTCCTACCTCCAGATGGTGGGGTCACAGGAAGCCACCATGGGTCGACGGATTCAAAGGGAAAAGCTTGCATCTCCCTCCCTGAGGGGATGTATTCTGTCGAAGTCGGCCTCATAGGATTTCTCAACGTCCGATACTATCCAGTTCGTGTCACCTACCCAAGCGTTTCTCAGTTATCGTTCCGGCTTCCCATTGGTGACGTCAGGGAAGGTGGAGTAGCACCAGAAGCAGTGCTGAGCGGCACACTGCTCTACGAAAACAAACCAGTCCAAGACGCCAAAGTCTGCATCTTACAAAAGACTGATGCGGCCGCGGTCGCTTGCGAGGTCACTAACGAGTTTGGAGAGTACGCCCTCTCAGTTCCGCCTGGCGACTACAATACGGTAGTTCGAACTACGCAGGGAGCGGTCTACAAATCCACTATCAGCGTACCCCACTCAGGCACCTATAGAAATCGCCTTGCGTTTGGCGGAACAGCAGCACAGTGAGCGCACGAGGTGAATCCAGGACAGGTGAATCCGGGACCGGGATCGAAAGAGAAACCGGGGTCGGACGAGAGCGTCCCTAAGCCTCATCGCTTTTAGCCGCCGCCACTCATCCGGCCCGAGCGGTGCGCTCGCCGCTGCGCCAAACTCTCATCTTGCAGGGATGGGAGCAGCATTGCCGATCGCCCCGGCCAGCGCTTTTGAGGAACCAGCGACCGCAGTTGGGTGCGGGGCAGCGGGCGCACTGGATCAGGCCGGAAAACTCTTCGGCGAAGCGCTGGTAGATGGCGTCGAGGAATCGGGTCGCACGATAGCGCAGGACGACAGCGCCAGCTTCTTGGACGGGCACCAGCCGGAATCGGACGCTCGAAAGTTTTTCGGCCAGCTTCGGCACGCTGAGTGAGCGAAGCGCACGAATCTCCTGCCGCCACAGGTCGAGCGGTTCCGGGGCGGCGGTGAGCAATCCAAAGCGGTTGGCAATGTCGAGGATCGCTTCGGGATCGGGTTTGCAATCGGCGATTCGGTGATGAAGGCAGAGCAACGAGGGACGGACGAGACCGTCCCTCAACTTCTCCCAACCTCACTCGGCCGTTCACCCGCCGATGAGTGCACCATCCGGCGCGCGCCCCACGCGCTTGCCGGCGCGATGTCGACACATCTGAAGCCGCGCGGAAGGCGCTCTCTCTCGTTTGCGCCGATTGCGGCCAATGAATTTATCAGCCTACCGCCGCTTTCTGATCGCGCTCGGGCAGCGAGGCGACCATTTGGAATCTTTTCCACGTCCATCGGGCTTCGCCTTCGTCGTGGATGCGCTCGGCCTTAACTCGCCAGCAACCGTATCGGCGAGATCGAAAGCGAATTCTCACGCCCCCTAATTCTGATTCGCTCCAGCGAACTGAAATGGCTGCCGGGATATGCCCGGTGCACGTCTACTTCGAGATCCCGAGAACAGGCAACGTAGCCGTTACCTACGATTCTCCCAGACATTCGCAACACGACCTCGTTGCTGTATCGTTCATCCGGTTCCGGCGCAAGCTTTTCGTCTCCGATGCAATAGGTGATCCAATGAAGTCCACCATCCCTGTCGCTCAGAATTGCTTCCCCGGCATCATCGCGGAGCATAACACCGACATAGATGGCAGCGTTCCTAGGAAGCTTGATTTTGAATTCTACGCGCTTCGCTAGGCGCGCCGCGCCGCTTATCACTTGGTCCATTGCAAACCGTTTCGGAACATCAATTTTGATGTAACCCGCCCCAAGGGCGTCGGTCGGGTCGAAAGGGACAGCCTGAAGTGACTCCTTTCTTTTCGTCATTTTCCGATCCATTGGAATGAATGGCTTAAAGCGATTTGGGACACACCGGTGTGGCTCCTTCGTGAGATATCGCCATTTTAGCCGCCCCTCTCCCGCCGGCCATCCGCGAGCTCAAGTGAGACCGTAATACGGGATCGAAAGAAATCAGAAGAAATCAGGGACAATAACCCCTTCCTCCGCCAAACGCTGAGGCTCGCGGTGCTGCGCGGAGCATTATGTCAATGCTTTCTTGGTAACTGTATTTTGCTGAGGAGGAGCAAGAATGGAACAGGATGAGATTGGCCCGAGGGTACCCAATGTGATGTAGATAAAACTGAGGATGCCAAAGCCTCATGATTCCATCCAAATCCACACCGTTCAATGTTAGCGCGCTAAATCATTGAAATGAAAATAGTTGAAAACAGACATTCCTAGGCCGGGTGAAGAATCTGCCTTGGGCGCAGGGGGTCGGGCGTTCAAATCGCCCCGCCCCGACCAAATGAAAACAAGTGCTTTATTTGCAATGTCCGGTTTTGGCCGGACCAGGGCACCTGTTGCGTTTTGTAGCGTTTTGGGGTTATTGGAGGCTCTGAACAGCTGAAGTCGTGCTGGAGCTCCTCATCAATTGGATCTCGCTCGAATTCGGCCTGAACCTCCGTGATTTCTCTCGGTTCTCTTCCGTTCGCTCCGAAGTCAGGGAGTCGCTTTTTCGAAACGTTCCGATACGCGGGGCCGTAGTTGTGGTTGATCCACTCGTCCATGGTGCGGGCGTTCGTTACCACCTGAACTTCCTGAAGGGGCATGAGCCTAATCTCTGCTCCATCCTCTGGAAACAAGCCCTGAGGGCCTGCCATACTACTCTTGTAGTTGAACAAAACCGGGACGCCTGAAGGGGTTTGATCGATATTCCAACCGGCGGGCACGTCGAGCTCGTACTTAAACTGCTTACTTACGAAGTGTTTGACGGCGCCCAAAGCGGTCAACGCGACGAAAAGCGCTAAGATTAAGCGCACGTGATTGGCACAGCATAATTTGTCGGGCATAGTCGTACCATCTAATCTTTGCACGGCCAGATCAAATTGACGGCGTTGTCAGGGTCGCCTCCGCCAAGTGCCATGAAGGCAGAGCTAATATTGTTATAGTCGTCTGTGTATTTGCCCTGACAATAGGCTCCCTTGGCGCCGCTGAACATTTGCGCAATGGTAGTGTTTCCGTTAACGAATTGGCTATCGATCGTACGCGCCGCTCCCATGATACCGGCATTCCAGTTGCCGTTGTACTGGTTAAGGGCGTAACACGGATTACCATCTGGAGTTGTGCAGCCTCGCACCAAGTGCAATAAACCAAATGCATTTGAGGTGCTTTGCGCAGGTGACTTGGTCCCATATGTTGACTCGCCATTACTGATTGCGACTAACAACAGCGGGTTTATTCCAGCCTTCTGAGCGTCCGCGACGAAGTCGGCTGCATAGCTAGCCAGCGGCGACTTCACCCTAGTGAGAAAGTTGGAAATTGTGCTTGTCAGCTGATCCGAGCATGATGGTTGCTGCTGTTGCTCCTCGCTGCTTCCGCTCTCTATCGGGTCTGCGACTTCTTCCATTCCGTCTCCCCCACCACCGCCGCCTCCCGACAAACCGGCATTGTTGCCGTAGACAGTTACGCTGGAGTAATAGGAGTCTGCGGAAAAATCTGCGCGACCTTTCGGATCGACGCGGTTGCTGGGGTCTCCACGCGTATACGCGTAACGGTTCCAACTCCCAGGATCACGAGGCCCGCTGCTGGCCATCTAGGGATCAGGCGTCAAAAACCTGCCCATTCCCGGCTGGTGGTACCGTTGATCGGCGTAATCGAGAGCGGTTTCTTGATCTCTAAAGTAGCCGGTAAATTTCTCACCGCTGATTGGATTGCCGGCGCCTTTCTCCTGGCCCCAAGGATAGTATTTGCCGAACGAGCCGAGTCGATGGGTCGCGGACGAGGCGGAAGACACCTACCCGATTAATTAGCAGTGTTGGCCTCGATCGCGCCGTGCTGAAGGCGGGCGCGGAGATCCGCGAGAAATACCCCGAGCCGCTTTCTGAAAGGGCCAGCGCAGAGCGCGCCGCGCGTCTGTTTCGCGCCGCGCTGATTCCGCGACGGCAGCCGGGCCGCCAGCTTTCGGAGTCCGTCAAGATCGCCGTCGAAATGTGGGTGAAGGGCGAGAAGTGGCACGGCCCGTAAGATCCGGTTTATGTTGACTCGTTTTTTACCCACACGGACGAGCACGGGCGTCGGTGGAGAAGGACGGATCTGACCGGGCCAGGAATTAGGAAGGGAGACTCTGGGCTTGCTTGGCGCGGTTTCAATCCCACCGAAAGAGGACGCCACTGGCAGCCTCCGTCCTATTTCTATGAGAAATACACCTCCCTGACCAGCGACAGCTTGGCAAAATACGACCTGATTCAACGCCTAGAAAAGTTGGATCGTATCGGTTTGATTCATTGGCCGAAGAAGGAAGGGGGTATGCCTCAAGGAAGGCGGTTGTTAGAGGACGCCAAAGGCATTCCACTTCAGACAGACATCAAGGTGATGCATAACCTCGCGGTGGAACGTCTGGGCTATCCGACGCAGAAGCCTGAGACGCTGCTTGAACGAATCATAATCGCAAGTTCAAACGAAGGTGATGTTGTTCTTGATCCTTTTTGTGGTTGCGGCACCGCGATCTCGGTAGCTGAACGACTAAATCGAAACTGGGTTGGAATCGACGTGACTCACTTGGCAATAGCGCTGATTCGGCACCGTCTTCGATTTGCGTTCGGAAGTCAATTGGCCCCTTACGAAGTGGAAGGAGATCCAAAGGACCTAGAGGGCGCAAGGGCCCTGGCTCTGCTAGACCGATATAAGTTCGAATGGTGGGCGCTGGGCCTAGCGGATGCGCGTCCTGCAAATGATCGGAAAAAAGGCGCTGACCGCGGGATAGACGGGTACATACCGTTCTTCGTCGATAATTCTGGAACCACCAAGCGGGCTGTGGTTCAAGTGAAAAGCGGTCATGTAACACGCAGTCACATTGGCGATTTAAACAGCGCGCGCATGCGAGAGAAAGCTGAGGTCGGTATTTTCATAACCCTGGAAGAGCCAACAAAACAGATGGAACTGGAGGCAAACGCAGCAGCCTTTTATGAGGCTCCCCTACAGTCGGAGGGTGCCGCGAATGCAAATCTTAACAATTGAGGAACTGATCGGCGGCAAAAAGCCAGAATTACCAGCCGTATCCGCTCTTGACACGTACAAAAAACCACCCGCGCGAGTGAAGGGAAAGCAGCCCGTTCAGGCTGACCTTTTCAAACGGCACGCCTAAAATGAGCATTCCGGCGAACTGCGCCGCCCCGGCCGGAACCCCCAGGCTAACTGGACATTGGTCGAGCGTCGGCGCCGACGACGCCCAGTAAGCTTTTGGTCCGAATTCCCCATATACTGCGACCGATGAGGCTCGATTCGGAATACACGTTCCAAGCGCTCACAACAGCCGCGGACAGTTCGACGTGGTCGGCGTAGAGTGTTGTAAGCTCCGCAGCTGACTGGATCATGCCCAGAACGCTAAATAAAGACGCCGGGTGTGAAACCTGCTTCTCGAATGTTTCTTTAACCCGCCAGTCTGCTATGACGTTGCGAAGGGACGGATTTTTGCTGAATAGTGTCTTGAAGAAATTCGCCTCAGCGAGACCGTGAGTAAACGAACAGAGGCGCTTGTACTCGGGATAAAGTCGTTCAAGCATTTTCTTTCGATCAGGAACCGTTATTTTGGAAATACTTGTGAACGGTACTCACCGCGATCGCGCAGCTTCGCCCGACCTGCTGGTAGCCCAGTTTGAGTTCGAATCGGAGGCGTAGGACCTCCCGTAATTTACGCATGGACAGTCTCCTGGCCGGCACTTTGATCCTCCCTAAGAGGGTTCATTGTGCCGGTTATGATGTCCAGCGCCGCCGTGCCTTAAAAAACATTCCGGGCATCGCGAAAACGATTCCGGGCTCGGGCGAAAACCGGTTCGCCTTCCCGTCGGAATCACTGTTCGCCTTCAGCCCGGAATCCTGTTCGTCTTCACCCCGGAATCGTTTTCGCGTTCACCCCGGAATCCCGTTCGCCTTGCCCCGGAATCCCCAGTCAGGGACGGTCTCGTCCGTCCCTCTCGATCGCATGCTAAGCGTTTTTGAAAAACACAAAGTAAGCTTTGTCGCGGTCACCCAGCAGTTCAACACCAGCACATCGCTGGGACGGCTGACGCTGAATATCCTGCTTTCGTTCGCGCAGTTCGAGCGGGAACTGATCGGCGAGTGCACGCGCGATAAGATGTCCGCCGCGGGGCGGAAAGGGAAATGGACCGGAGGATCTCCGGTGCTGGGCTACGACGTACACCCCGGTGGGGGACGGCTGGTTGTAAACGAAGAGGAAGCGGAGCGCGTGCGGGCTATCTTCGCATTGTTCGAGGAGCATCGCTCGATGCTGCTGACGCTGATCGAGATCGAGCGACGCGGCTGGCGGCTCAAAAGCTGGACTCGCAAAACGGGTCAGTTCCGCGCGGGCGGAGCGTTTGATCTGGGTTCGCTCCGGCGGCTGCTGACTAACATCTTATATACCGATCCAGCACCACGGGAAACCTTACCCAGGGGAACATACTGCCATTGTTGCGCCCGGCACTTGGGAGCGCGCGCAGAACCTGATCGCGCACCGCGGGACCATCGCTCGTGGCAGGGCGCGGAACAAGCATCACGCTATGTTGAACGGATTGCTCTTTTGCGAAGCGTGCGCGAGTCGGATGGTCTACTCGTATTCCGGCGCGGGCGACCACAAGTATCCTATTATGTCTGCCTGAACGCACAGCGGAGGGGCTGGGCGGGGTGTCCCGCGAAATCGCTCCCCGCCCGGGCCATCGAAGAGTCGGTCCTCGGTCGGATCAGGGAAGAGAAGTCCGGAGTCTTCGAGCCTTCAGAGTGGGAACAGATGGATCGCATCGGGCGGGTCGAGGCGATACAACGCGTGGTTGACCGGGTGGGCTACGACGGGAATGCCCGCCAAATCTCCATCCGGTTTCACGCGGTTAGGGAGGAGACGCAAGTATGAGCGGCGGCCAGGAAGTCACCTACGCGTTCAATCTTCGCCCGGCGAAGGCAAAGCCAGTAGTCATTGGCGACTCGATTCCTCGGATTGCCCGGCTCATGGCCCTGGCCATCCGGTTTGAAGGATTGCTGCGAGAGAAAAAGATTCGAAATTATGCGGAACTCGCCCGTCGCGGCCGGGTGACGCGAGCCCGCATGACGCAAATTATGAAGCTGCTGCATCTCGCGCCCGATATCCAGGAACAGATCCTCTTTCTGCCTCCAATCAAGGGCCTGAACGATAGAAACCTGCGACCGATTGTCCGCCGGATCGACTGGGAGGAGCAGCGCGCATGTTCCAGAAGTTCACCGACGCTTCAAACAGGGCCGGGGATTCCTAGTGAGCGCCACTCACGCAGCCATTCTCTGGCGATCCTTTTGAATGGCGTCAAATGTGCGACCGTCGCCTTCGAGGGTAGCTTTCTTGCCGCTCAACGCTTGCCAGCGCTCGACCACGACATCGACGTACTTCGGATCTAGCTCCAGCCCGTAACAGGCGCGCCCGGTCACTTCCGCTGCCGCGAGCGTGGTGCCGCTGCCGAGGAATGGATCGTAAACTAACTCACCAGCCTTGGTGTGGTTCAGAATCGACTTCTTCATCAGCGCGACTGGTTTTTGGGTAGGGTGATCGAATTTCTCTTCCTTCGATCCGCCCATAATAAATTTTGGTGACGGTGAATTCCAGATCGTCGAGTTCTCGCCCGCCTTCCCGTACCAGCGAGCATTTTTCTTGCGGACGTACCACGCCGGTTCATGGGCAAACCAATAGTGGGTCCTGGTGAGCACCGCGCGCCCCTTGTCCCAAATGATCTGCTGATGATGTACGAAGCCGATTCGTAGCAGCCCATCAAGAACCTCGCGCGTGAATTTCGAAGCATGCCAGACGAAGCATGCCAGACGTACGCCACTTCGAGACTCGGAACCAGCGCAAATGCCTCCGACCAGTCGGCACGCGTGTCGCCGGAGATCTTTGTTTCCTGGTGCCCCGTGGTCCGGTGTTTCAGATAACTGGGCTCCGCAGGTCCGCGTTTGTTCAGATTGGCCCTATCGCGCCATTCGGAGTCCAGCTCAATTCCGTACGGAGGGTCGACCACCATCAAGAATGGTTTTTGATCGCGCAGCAATCGCGACACCGCCTGCGGATCGGTCGCGTCCCCGCACAGCAGCCGGTGGGAATCGCAAATCCATAGATCGCCGACGCAGCTCACCGGGTTGACTGGCACCGGCGGCAGGGCGTCCTCCTCAGGGACATCGTTCAAAATGAGTTCATCGATCTCCTTGGTATCGAATCCCGTCAGGGCCAGCTCGAAGTTCGAGGTCTTGAGGTCCAGCAACTCCAGTTTCAGGAGGTCTTCGTCCCAGTCCGCCCATGTTGCCGATCGGTTCACCATCAGCCGGAAGGCTTTGACTTGCCTCCTAATCTTTCGCGAGATCGAGAAGTGGAAAGTGCTCCCCAGCAAGCTGGTCATCGTCGAGAGCTGCGAAATATGGAAATACTTCGCTCTGTCCATGCGAGCACTGCTGCGCATCGCGTCTTGTTTCCATGCGGATCGCAAGTCTGATCCGAGCGACTGGGATCAAATTGGAGCTTGTCCAGCGTCCTTGGTTCCCCAGGCAGAGAAACATCGCGATCTGCTGAGTCCTACCTCTTTGAGCGGCGAGGCAGCATGGTTAGCCATGGTTCATTTCGTGCGAAAAGGCGCGGATCGAGACCGCAAGATGTGGGCGCGATTGTTGAACGTTTTGCTGGAACTTAGCAGAGCCAGGCCGTGGGTGGTATGGGAGGGAGATGGCAGCTCTGCGCGGCTGAATCTCGTATTCTCCGGACCTAATCTTTTATCGTATTTGGCGCTGCAGCTTTGTCTCAGGGCGTCGAAGTACGACGCATTCGCTGTATGTGGTTACTGTCACCAAGAGTACACACCGATGCGACGAGCGCCGAAAACGGGGCAGAGGAATTTCTGTCCCGATTGCCGGAGGCGTGGTGTGCCTGTCCGCCTCGCGCAACGATCGCGGCGGGAACGATTGCGGGAGCACACATAACGAGGACTCCGCTCACGCCCGACTTTGAATTTGACCACCCCGGGCCTGAAGAGCCGAATCGGGCTGTTCTTGATCAGTATGCAAAATCATCGATTTAGAACACCATCAAGCTGGAAATCAAACGTTTTTCAACGCTTTTTCAAAGGTAATCAAATGCGATTTGCGAGTGAATCTTGCGGATCGAATCGGAGCGATTGCGGAGCCGCAGTCATCACGCCGGCAATCTGTGCCCGTGTCCCCACCCGGAGCACTGAAAAGGCCGCCCTGAGGGCTTCCAGCGCCAACGCGCGCGTCATGCACGATGAATCCGTGGCAGGTAATCGTGGCGCAGACGAATTCCTGGCAGTCGAGCCACTGAACCTCCCCGATCGCTAGATTTTGGTAGCGCCTCGCTCCTTTTTTATGACCCGACAAAATCAAAAATGAATTCTCCTGAGAAACTAGTCGAACTCGCCAATTTTTGCGGAGCCAAATTTATTCGCTACGAGTTCTTGCGCCCTTGTGGTTGACGGTGGGAACGCCGGCGCCGCTCAAATTGGCCAGTACTTGGGGAAAGCGCCTCCTCAAGACGTGCGCACCTTGCGTCGCACATGCCCAGAACGGCGCGCCACGGGCTGGAGGGGCCAAACTTTCTCACCCTCTCTTGGGAGGACCGCACCTTTGGTTAACGGGCACACTTTGCAGGCACCGCGCAATCGCGGCTAGGCGCCAAGCCGAACCACAGCCCCGATAACCTCTCAACCCTCTGCCTGAGTTGCGCATCTCACTCCGCAATGGCCACTATCCCGGCTGGCGCTCAATTAGCCCCGGTGCCGCACAGTGCTCCGCAACCTGGAAAAGGCCATTAGCACTATGGCACTGGTTGTGCTCCATCGTCCGGTGCTCGAGCCATCGCTCCTTGCTGTGAGCGACCACGATTAGGGGCCGGCGTGTTCCTGCTCTCTGGATGAAACAAAGCTGCACGCCGGTCTGGATGTTCTCGTCCGGCCAGGACCCGATAGACCGTGACTTAGGTAATTGGTGTATACTCCGTGGAATCACGCGCTACTTTATGGAAACCCCAATTCGAGTGTCAGACGTTAGGGGCCGCCGCCTCGACCATAGTCGGTGTGAGCATTCTCGTGTAACTGCGATACGACTACTGCTGCCGTCACTGCAAATGGATCTTCCGATTCGGATCGCAATCCACAAGTGATCCCGAAGTCCGTTGCAGAATCCGTATCGAGTATTCCCCCGCGGGTAGGAGCTCCGTGTTGACTGCCGCCGAAAAGCCTGTGCGCAGGAGCCCGGAGTTATGCAATAGTGATACCACATCGGGCCTCTCCGACCGTTGCGCTAAGGCGACCCAGGTCTCACCGGAACGAGACGACAGGGACAATAACACCTGTTCCGGTGCGGTGCCGGCTTGAATGTCGAAAGCCCATCCAACGACGCGCATACCGCGTTTCTTATCAACTACATATTCACCCTTCGCCGGTTCCCCATTGAGGAAATCGATATAGCAACCTTCTCGTTGGATCCGAATGTTCGCGTCCCAGCCGCTCCGCTGCAGAAACGATACGTTCGATTCGCCTATAAACGCTGTCGCATTCGGTGATCCGCTTGCTCCGGATCCGAGAAACTCCAACCGCACGCCACTGAATCGGAAGTCCGTCCCGCCCCGGCCGACGATGCGGTACTGGATAGGACCCGTGCCATTAGTTACGAACGGTAGCGGAGCCAGAGTGGAAACCGGACCCCGCTCGCTTGCGACGACCCGATCCCCTTCACCCACCACTTCGGCCGTCATGTCGATCGGCCGCTGGCTGGATGCGTCAAAATACGCGCGGTATGGGCCGGCGCTCAAAGGTATATACGGGCCATAAACGAGATAACCTTCCTGAGGGGCGCTCGTTCCTATGATCGTGCCGGACGAGCCACGTCGCCCTGTGATCGTATAGAATTTATCGGCCGGTATGTAGGTTTCATAGCGTGGCTCCGGAGATCCTGCTAACTTTGCCGAGATTCGATAGACGTACACGGGAAAATGAAAGCCAAGAAGTTGGAGTTGGTCGAACCGAGCCGCACTCAACAGCAGATCTCCAGCACGGGCCTCGGCGGCAAGTGTTGCCGCACTGGAAATCATACGCACATCGTAGCGGCCAATCGTCTCGATCTCCCAACCGAGCGCCTCGTCTAAACCGAGGTGCCAAGTCCAATCCAGGAAGCGGTCGTCGCGGAGAGCTGACTGACTCGCGCGCGGCTCAAAAAAGCCAGGCCGTCCTGCGATTAGTAACCGATGACCAGGCATACCACCGCCAGCCAGGAGGAGGCCAAGAATGGGGCGCAATTCGCCGAGCTTCGCCAAGCTCAACTTTGATATCGCCAGGCTACTGGTTCCGAAAACGATCGTGTTGAACAACAGGACGAAGCCGGACATCCAGACGGCAGCGCGGGCTTGCATGCAGATCACCAGTGCGGAAATCAGCGCCGCGGCCAGGATACCGTTCATGAGAA
Organism: Bryobacterales bacterium; assembly: GCA_963813145.1. Taxonomy (GTDB): domain Bacteria; phylum Acidobacteriota; class Terriglobia; order Bryobacterales; family Bryobacteraceae; genus Palsa-187. The sequence continues at coordinate 4,379,687 of CAWEXX010000001.1, read as the reverse complement.
GATCCGACATAGAAAACGGATGTAAACCGAAGGGCGGGGCGCTGCCGAGTGAGAACTCCCACGGTGCCTCGATCATGGGATTGGAGTAAAAAGGCGAGCGCGCAACCAAGCCCACGAGCAAGATTGGGATGGCAGGTAAGGCGGCCTTTGCCCATTTGCCCTTCAGAAAATCGAGACCTCGCACGGCCAAGACAGACATGAGGGGTAACGAGTAGAGGAACAAACGTTCGCGTACAATTCCCGTAAGTCCCCCATCCACGGTACTCACCCAGCCGATTTGAACCAAGAGAATAGCCGAGACCAGAACAGTGCGATTGAGGTTTCTATTCTCGCGGAACCAAAGCGCGAGCGGCACGACGATCACGAGACCTGGTGCAAGCAGGAAATCCACGACGTAATTTAAGGTCAGGGGTAAAGACCAGTGCGGAAGACCCTTGCTGAGAGCTGCGCCATAAAGACCAAGAGGCGATGCGTGATGCAAAGACTTGAAGCCCCACCAGCCACTCTGTATGGCGAATGCAATGCCGAGGACAACGGTTCCATGGCCGAGCCAGCGAAAGCTCTCCCGAGGCCGGTGCCTGAGATGCAAGGCGGCCACGGCGGCGATGGCAACTAGAAAAGCTCCTAAGAACTGCGCTGTCTGGACCTTCACGAGAAACGCGCAACCGATGACGCATCCGAGTGCTACATCTATGCTCTGGCGGGGACCGTCTATCCACCGAACCGCCAGATAAGTGGCGGCCATTATTAGTGGATATTGCAGTATTTCCGCCATACAAGTTCCGGCGTAGAGAGTATGCGGCAGCATGGCGGCAGCGGCGGAAAGCAGAAGTGCGGGTAGGAGTTGAATGTCGACGTAACGCGCCAATAGGTACAGAGGGAAAATGGCACTACACATTAGCAGGGAAGCGATCACGAGCATCGAATTCCGAGGGTCCACCGGTACAGAATGGGCTGCGGCTACCAAAATGGGAAATAACGGCGGATTGGACGAATTGAATTGGCCGCGCAGGGTGTAGCCGTTGCCCGTTCGAATATTCTCAGCCGTGAGTTCATACTGAACCTCATCCGAAGAGACATGGGGGAACAATGGCGCCTTGCGCAATAGAAATATATGGCCGAGAACCGCGGCTAGGTACATGACGGAAAGCACCACGGCCGGGCTCCGCCATGTCGTAAGAGTAGCCTTCACAGACTATAAGCAACGTAGCAGGTACGATGCTTCTCCTCGGAACACTTTCATCACGTGACGCCAACTCCTCTCTTCGAGAACGAACCGGCCCTTCCAGGTTGTTGACGCGCCCATCCAGTGTCGGATGAAGAAAGGAGAACGCCTCAGCCTTTTGTTCAAATGGTTCAACCTAGCTGTCATAACCGCTACCTTTCGGGTTTGCTCTGAGTTTTTTCGCATCAACAAGTAGGCGCACCACATCAACCGTGTGCGCACCGCTCGCCTCCTCCGAACGCATGCTGCACGCAACGAGTTCGAGCTGGCGCGCGGTATCTTCCTGAATGGCACCGATCATTAGTTCGAGGACGTAGTTGGCGTCGCCGGGACTTCTTATAGTGCCGCCGCCCTCCATTTCCAAGGTTGTTGGCGCGCCAACAAGGTGTTTTTTCCAGTCGTTCCAGCCGTCGAAGAAGATCCTTCATTCAAGCTTGTGGACATTCAGTGGCGGGTGGCAACCATGACCCTACTGGCACACTTTAAGCTGTCCAGTCTCGCCACGATTTTGCTCGCCCCTTGCTGCCATGTCCAGTTCTGGCGAACATCCCTAGACGCCCATTCTCCCTTGGCCCTCGCTTCGGATTGATGTTCGAAGACATGGCGCATCAGCCGTCGCAGGTGGGAATACGATGGCTCAGCCCATCGGAATCCGGCGTAATAAGGGCATTTTGCCTGAGCGGGAACCAATGCATCCACCGGCAGCGGATAGGCGTTTGCTTCGTTCATGAAATCGCAGTGGGCGCTCCAGTCGGTCGCAATCACAGGCAGCCCGCAGGCCATTGCCTCGATGACCGGCATACCCCATCCTTCGCCGCGGGTTGTTAGCACGAAGCAATCCGCTGACCGGTACAGTACGCCCAATTGGTAGGTGGGAATCAATTGATTGAGCGAAAAGTGAATCCTGCCGCCGTTGGGATCCAACCCCAAATTAGCTATCTGACGCTCTATATCGACTCCTGGATCGACGTTCAGAGTTTTCGCTATGAGGATAACCGGATCGGATGCGCGAAACTCCTCGTTGAACGCGCGCAAAAGTATCTCGGGCGCCTTTCTCTCCCCCCACTCAAAGATGGAGAGAAAGGTATATACGCCGGAGAGCGGATGACTCGCGATCTTCGGATTAAAATAATCGGGATCCACACCGAGCGGGATGACGTGGATCGGCTTGGTAACGCCACTGGCCCGAAACGTTCCGGCGTTAAAAGTCGAAGGAACCCAGACTTCGTCCATGGCGTTCGCTTGCCGGACCCACTCCGCCGGGATCCGGTCCGTCTCCAGCATTGTGAATCCGACCTTATAACTTCCGAAATTCGCGTGAAACATATCGCCTTGCCCATACACCACCTGGGGCACGTCTCCAATTAGCTTTCGGTTGCGAATTGCCTGAAGAGTTGGCGAAGCCGCGTCGACGGGTTCGGGAAGGGGAAAGACCGTTCCGCGACCATAGAGATATTTGTAGGAAACCTGCACGCCCTGTTTATCCAATTCGCTGACGAACGCCCCCGAACTAATCGAGTAACCGGTCGGAAAATTCAAAGCCGAATGCCACCCGACGCGACGGCTGTAGCGAGTTTGCTTCAGTTGCTTTTCCCATCGGTTTCGGAAGACCTGCTGCGCCTCTTGAAACAACCCTCGATGAGAAACGTTATTAATTCTGGTTGAGACATTCTCATGGTGGACGAGTGTGACACTGCCGCAACATCGTGTTTTGAAGCCGAGCGCCGCGGCTCGGGCGCAGTAGTCGGTATCTTCGAAATAACAAAAGTATTCTTCATCGAGAAGGCCCACCTTGTCTAACACTGCCCGCTTCAAATAGACGCAGGCGAACACGACACTTTCCACATCGCGAGCGTCGTTAAATTGGTTGATGTCCTGTTCCCCGCCGCCGATTTGTTGGCCCCAAAACGTTTCAAGTGGCATGTATGCACCCGCATGCTGCAGCACGCCGTTGGGCCGAATGAGGCGACATCCCACAGGCCCGACACTTTCCTCTTGATAAGCTGAGTCCTGCATGCGCGTGAGCCAGTCCGTTTGGGAGATCTCGGTATCGTTATTGAGCAGGACAATGTCGCTGTCCGGAGCGGCGCTTCGGATGCCGATGTTATTGGCCTTCGCGAATCCCAAATTCACAATATTGCGAATCAGATGAATCGAATCCTGAGTTTCGAGGTATTCGACGGTACCATCGGTGCTCCCATTGTCGACGACGATAATCTGAAACGCGGGATGAATCGTGTTGGCGCGAAGGTCCTTCAGGCAGCGTCGGGTATATGCGAGTCCGTTCCAACAAAGGACGACGATCGTTACTGGGGGCCGCGGCCCCTTCAACGCGGGTTCTCCGCCCGCTCGATTTGGTGTTCACGCAAAATGAGGATCTCTTCTCGCAACGCCGCGATTTCGAGCTGCTGCACCCGGACCATGGAGGACAATACTTCGATCGTTTCGGTCGAGCCCTGGAGATGCGCTCCCACGGATCCCGCAAAGTTCTTCAGTGAGCTGGTGTACCACCACATCAATCGCTGCAGAGCATCGATCGCGATGCGCCCCACCTTCCCGCGAAATGTGTGGGCCACGGCTGGCATTTGTCCAATTTCGGAAATACTAGTCGCAAAACGGTCGTCCAAGGATCGGTATAATTCCCGCAACCGGTCGGCTAACTCTTCTGAACCACTTCCGTCCTCGTGCTGCCTGGGGCCGCCACTAGTCCAAACGCGAGGCGGACCTGAGTACAGGCGGACCGCATTGTTCCGAATGGGGAACAGCGCCTCGCGCCTAAGCTGACGACGCACTTGTCCTACGATATCTTCCGCCCGCGCAGTACCGAGTCTGTCGATGACCATATTCAGGTAGCTACCCTCATTCGAAGCGCCCCATGGCCGCGCAGGTCCTCTCTGACCATCTCACGAACAAGCTCAGAAAAGGTCGTTTTCGGGGTCCAACCGATCGCTTTTTCGGCCTTCGACGCGTCGCCCCGAAGCTCAACGACTTCGGCGGGCCGGTGAAAGCGTTCATCCAAGATCACGTATTCGCGATAGTCAAGGTCGGCTTCGGCGAAGGCGGCCTCGCAAAACTCGCGCACCGAATGTAGTCCGCCCGTGGCGATGACGTAGTCATCGGGATCGGAAGCTTGGAGCATGAGCCAAATCGCCTCGACATATTCCCGCGCATGACCCCAATCCCGCTGGGCGTCAAGATTTCCCAATCGCAGTTCGTAAGCTTGGCCTGTCGCGATGCGGGCAACCCCCGACGTGATCTTGCGCGAGACAAATTCGAAACCGCGCCGCGGCGATTCGTGATTGAAAAGAATTCCACTTGATGCGAACATCGCGTGAGCCTCGCGACAGTTGCGAGTCAACTCGAATCCGCAAACCTTGCTCATGCCGTAAGCAGAGCGAGGATGAAAACGTGTTGCCTCCGTTTGGCGCACCTGTTCAGCGTTGCCGAACATTTCACTCGACCCGGCAAAGTACACCCTGCATCCCGGCGCTACCTGCCGCAGCACCGAGAGTACGACGTGCGTTCCGTTTGTATTGGCCTCGAACGTTGAAAACTCGTCGTCGAATGAATGGCTCACGAAACTTCGCGCGGCCAAGTGGTAGCATTCATCGGGTGCAATGTCCTCTACGGCTTTGGACATGGTCGCGAAGCTCTCCAAAGAAGCGGAACGCAATTGGACTTGGTGGAGAACCGTTTGAAGCAACGCGAGTCGATGCGTTGGATCCTCCAACGCCACGCGGCGGACGATTCCAAAGACTTCGTATCCTTTGGAGAGAAGCAATTCGGCCAAGTACGAACCGTCTTGCCCTGCGATACCGGTAATCAGAGCGCGCTGTGGCATGAATGGACCTGAATTCACACGCATTCGTCACCACATCCACAAGTGGCTGAAGCAGCGAAAGCCGAGCGGCTCACCATAGGGTATCACGAAGCCTCCATAATTTTGGGCTCATTGCCAACCCCATAAGGACGCCGACGATGGCATAGAGCATTCTGTAGCGCGCCTGAAGCCATCGAATATTCTCGAATGTGAGACCAGAGCAGTAGGTTCGCAAGGTCCACCAAAGGTGAAACGGAAAGATCGCCGCGATGCCCATTAGGAGACTGGGCACAATACCGCGCACCGCCAGCACAAATAGGAGGACGTCGGCGACGGCGAAAAGAACGAACCCGGCGGCGAAGCTCCAGGCCTGTCCGAACTTGACTGCATTAGTCCGAATCCCGTTGAGCTCATCGCTCCCACAATCGCGAGCCTCATGCGTCAGGTGGCCAGCGGCGAACGTTAACGCGAAGAAGCTTCCGATTTCAAGACTTCGCGCGTCGAGCCGGTGAAATAGCGAGTAGCCCAGCAAGAAGTGAAGAAGTCCGCCGGCAACGTGCAAGAGAGAACTTGCCAGAGGCACACCCTTCAGGCCCGACCAGGGAGCCGAATAGAGCGCGCTGAGAATTGCGAGCGCGGCGGCTATAGCTACTACCGTTTGGCCAAACGGCATCAGCAGCAGGAGACTGACCGCGAGCAGGAAGACGCAGAGAACGCCTGCCGCCCTCCGGCTGATTCCGTTCGCCGTAAACACTTGCGCCGCCCTGTTCGGATCGCGAAGATCGCCACTTGAGCCCGCCCAGTCGTTAAGCACGAATACATGGGCGACGAGACAGGAACTGGCCATCGCAAGGACGAGCAAGTCCAGCATTTGCACCCCCGCAATCGCGTCCATCGAGAAGAGCGCTCCGAGCAGAGGCGTGCCCTGGAGCACCAAAACTTCTTCGAGGCGGATGCAGGACAACAGGCTGGCGGTCCTCCGGGGAGGATCCGCGACTGCGGTCTTCCGCATCACCGGAATCAATGCGCGCCACCCACGACAAAATCGAAATAGAGCCGTAGCCAAAGCGCGTAACCGAAATCCTCCGACCAATAGAACCTCGGCACGGACGCCGTCAGATCGTTGTGATAGAGCAACGGAGGAGAGCGCCGCAGGTAGGCGAAGTCGTCTTCGGAGATCGTTTGGAGCCACTGGTGAACTTCCTCTGGCGAGGGAGGTGTTTCTCCATGCTCACGATCGAGCATTCGCGCCGCGGAAAGCCAAATCTCCTGCCCATTCACCGCGGTTTGCTGGCGCGGCAACGGGACGCGCAACAAACATCCCGCCGCCCGCAAATCCGCTTGGCGGAGGATAGGCATCAGAGGAGCGCTCTTGTAATAGACCCAGACGCGGTCCTCGTCGACTGATCGCTTGAGGGCGGCGCAGAGCGCCTTCGCGGCTGGCGGATCTTCTTTCTCGAGGAACAGGAGCACGTGCATCTGGATGGCGATATCGGCGGGATCGGGATCGGAGCCTGGATCGATGCAATCGTAACTGGCCTTCGGAGCGAGCCAGGTACGGTAGAGGCCGCCGGGGGTTCGAAAGGCGGCGATCTTCGCAAGGGCGCTTGGAAGTAGTTCCCGATGAGCACTCGGGGCGACCCTCCAGGCGAGAGCTGTGTCGTCGGCGTCCGGAGTAATCACGCATCCGAGCGTGCCGATGGTCGGCGCATTGGGGAGGCCGTGATATCGCACGAGTCCACTCCCCTCAATCTGTTCGGTCAGAAAATGCGCTGCCCGATCCAAAATGGGCTTAAGACCCCCTACGGTGGCCACTGGGCGCAAAATGTCCGTCATCACAGCCGGGAGATACGTATTCATTTCCACGCCGGGATGTTCGAAACGCCGTTGGTTCGTAAATGAAGTGAGCCAATATCCAAGCGGCTGCTGCCTGGCGGCAAGAGTATTCGCCGCAAGACGGGCGAGATACGCGAATCCTGGTTGAGCGGGAACTTCAAACCGCCGCTCCGCCAAGAGGTGAATATCGGCGCCGGTAAACGGACGCGCGAGAATTGCCACCACGTGTTCCCCTGGGCTCAGGTGGCTGATTGGAACGATGACGTGCCAGCCGCTCGGACCCTTTGCCCCAAGCGTACTCACGACATCCGGACGGGGGCCGAAAGCGCTCGTCGAGGTTACAGGATGGCCGTCGCGCAAGACCGCGATTTCCGATGGCGCTCGTTCGCCCGCCAGTGCCCAGCCGTCTAGGCCGATTTCGCGGCCATCCCTGCCATAATCGATCGTCATTGCGTCCACGAAGCCGCGCACGTCGGTGGTTAAAGCAAACGGCGCACGAGCGTGGCGAAGCTCGGCAAGGAATGGTGCGTTTCGGACCTCCCACGCCGAGCGCATGGGATTCGCTTCCTTCGCGGACGCATAGACAGCGGCGTTGCTTGCTCCCGTATACCAGAAAGCTCCGATCACCTCGATGACAATCGCCGCGCCAACCGCCGCAACAAACACTCCGCGGGCGTACCGGCTGAGAGCCATGACTCCGGGCGCCATCAGCCAGATCAACAGAGGCAGGAGATCGGTCAACCAGCGGGGTCCCCAGGAGCCGCCTTGTCTCCAATCGGCCGCCGAATAAAGCACTAGTTGAAGGACGACCGCAGTGAGCGCCGCCAGTGCTATGCCACGCGTGTTCGCATCACGAAAGATGCGAGGCAGACAGAACGGGACGAAGAGGAGGAATGGTGAGAAGACGAACAGCCCCTTCGTCGGACTAAACAGCAGACCCGCGAGGCCTGTGAGCGGATTGTGCTGGAAAAAACTGGGATCGCCAACCAGTCCATACGCTCCGGCATAGTGGCCGACGACTCCAAGGTTGTAGAACAGCACGAGAGCCACCGGCACCATAGCCGCGGCGATCATAGCTGGCGCGAATCGCAACGCCCACCGGAGCCCGTAAATCCCCAGAGCTGCGGCAATGATAGTGTCCGGAGGTCGATTGCACGCGATCAGCCCGAGAAAAAAACCGGCCGCGATCGTCCGAGCCGCCGTGCATTTCCCCGTGAGCAGAAGCAGCGCACTAACCACTAGCAGTTCACCGGCCCCGTGCTGCCACAATGCCTGACTACTGATCATCCACGTCGTGGTTCCAAAGGAATACGCGAACGTAAGGAGTAGGGCCGTCCGTAGATTGATGAAGCGACGCAACAGCAAGTAAAACAGCGCAGCCGACACGGCCGTCACGAGCGAAGCGGACCCCTTTTCCATGATTCGCGCCACTCGGTCCAGTTGCAGCGGATTCCACCCCGTCGCGGACAGGTAAACCACGGCCGGCAGGTACAGAGGCGATAGAAGCACCGGAACGACGATCGGGTACAGCGAAACGGCGTGTCCACCGGAGATCTGGACGGCCCAGAACGCCTCCTCGGGATCGACACTTTTCGGTGGCTCTTTATCCTTACGAGGCTTTATGGGAGTCCAGCCTTGAGCGGTAATCTCCTCGACCGGATCGAGCAAAACCGTGTGCCAATGCCAGATCGCAAAAGGAAGATACCGCGCGGGATACGTGTCCCCCGCGCTAATCGACCGGAAGTTGAGCATATAAACGACTAAACAAATCAGCCCGGCAATAACACCGGCACGGAACGTGCCGCGAGGTGGCGAGGTTTTAATCAAATCCTCACCAGAGCCTGCCGGAAACACGGACGACAGTGTAATGCGCATCGGTTACCGAAGCAGTCCTACGAATTGCTCAATTATAGCGTGAGCAACCGGCTGCATGATATCCTTAGCGGGGTTTTGCAGCGCAATCATCTATGTGGACCGGTCACTACGGGTTCGTACTTCGCCAGCTCGTCTGGAAAGATTTCAGGATCCGGTATCGCAACATGTCGCTCGGGGTATTGTGGTCTGTGTTGAATCCCGTGGTGACGATGTCAGTAATGACCTTCGTGTTCACGAGAATTTTCGTTTCGCCGGTCCCCCATTTTGCGGCGTTTTTGCTTTGCGGCCTGGTTCCGTTTAATTTCTTTACGCTCGCCTGGGCAACCGGTACCGGTGCGATTGTCGATAACGCGGCGATGATAAAGAAGGTGCTTGTGCCGCGGGAGATTCTTCCCGTCGCGAGCGTGCTCTCCGTCTGCCTGCATCTGGCGATCCAGGTACTTCTGCTGTTGACTCTGGTGACCGTCACTGTCGGCATCAGCATTCAGTGGCTGTGGCTGCCCCTGCTTTGGTCGTTGGAGATTATTTTTGTCTGTGGGCTGGCGATGATTTCTTCCGCGCTCAGTGTGTACATCCGCGATACACGTTATGTGGTGGAATCCATCAACTCGGTATTGTTCTGGCTGGTTCCCATTTTCTACTCTTTTTCGCTGGTCCCGGCCACGTACGTTGAAATTTATCAATACAATCCCATCGCGGCCCTGGTGCTCGCGCTTCGTAATGTATTGCTCGATCACCATGCCCCGGCCCCGATTCTGCTCCTGAAACTCGCGTTTGTGTCCCTCGCGATGTTCGCCGCGGGATGGCTCGTGTTTCGCGCTCTGAAGTCTGGCTTTTACGATCACCTATGAGTTCGCCTGCCCTAATCGAGGTAAGCGGCGTCTCAAAGGCCTTTGATCGCCACGCAGGGCAAAAGCTCCTGCGCCATAAGATCGGCGATTGGCTGCGGCCGAAGCGCCCGGATCGATACTTTGCGCTCCGCAACATTTCGTTCAGGATCGACAAGGGCGAGGCGGTAGCCTTTGTCGGGTCCAATGGCGCGGGAAAGAGCACTACCTTAAGCCTCGTGGCCGGTCTCACCGAGCCCACTTCGGGAACAGTAAAGGTTCGGGGGCGCGTTGCGGCGTTGCTCGAATTGGGCTCGGGCTTTCATCCGGACCTCACCGGCGAGGAAAACATCTTCGTGAATGCCGCGCTGCTGGGGCTCTCCGAGGCAGAAACGAAGGCGCGATACAACGAGATCGTGGACTTCTCGGAAGTCGGTGACTTCATCGACGAGCCCATTCGCGCCTACTCAAGTGGTATGACAATGAGGTTGGCGTTTTCCGTGGCCGTTCATGTGAATCCGGCCATTCTGATTGTCGACGAGGTCCTGGCGGTCGGTGACGCGCGCTTTCAGGAAAAATGTCTCCTCCGAGTCGGTGAATTGCGGAGCCGCAAGACAACAATGTTGTGCGCTTCGCACAGCGCACAGATGGTTGCCGACTTCTGCGACCGGGCGATCTGGATTGAAAAAGGCGAAGTGCGAATGGATGGAATGTCCGGGGACGTTATTGAAGCATACGGCGAATTTAACGCGCTCGCCGCGCCGGCTTCTTAGGGCTGGCAGGATGCGGTGCAGAAGGGGCGTTTCATGCGATCCCACCTGACCCTTAACTGGCGCTCGCAGGGCGCGCACAGGCGCCTGCAGGGCCGCAGGCGGTGTGACCTTGGGCAAGCCCCGAATGGTCAAATTATTCATGCGGCGCGTCCATAATACTTGAGCAGGCTCCCGAGGCGGCTGCGATGCTCGACCGAGTGGCCGCACTTTTTGGGCTTGTCGCCAGCATCAGGAAATCAACTTTGACCGACACTCCTGCTTGACCGAGCGAACCCAACGTTCTGCAAAAGCGTTCAGATTCGGGCTTCTCGCCGGATGCCGAATGGTTTTCACGCCGCCGTCTGCCAGCAGCGATCGAAAAGATGCGCAAAAACTTCGTGTCGCGATCGTGCATAACGTAGCGGCATGGATGAAGATGGCCCCGGGTCTCCTGGGTCGCGCTACGGGCGATTTGCTCCATCCACTCTTGATCCGGATGCCTGGTAACCCCGGCCACGCTGACGCGACGGCTCTCCAGATGAATGAAGAACAGAATATAGTAGGTGACCAGGCCTCGCAAAGTGAGCACTTCCACTGTAAGGAAGTCAGCGCCCGCCAGAACGTCCCTACCGAAGGCCGCGCTGCTCAAGACAGAAGCCGGCATCAAGCGGGCGAACGATAAGAAACAGGCCGCAAAACAAACGTCCTGAATTTATCGCCATGTTCGACCCGCCCCGAGGAGACGCCTGTTTTTTCGACAAAAATCACCGTCTTGGGCTGCGCCGATGGTGGAGAGATCGACCGGAGCGAGGGTGGGTTGGCTGATGTAAAATCCCAGCGAAGCCGGAAGGAAGCCTTCGGACCCAACGATGAACAGGGTTAACCACTTCTCTAAAACCTGGGGATAATTCGCTAGAATAGAGTTTAAAAGCACTATGAACGTCCATGATGAAACTCTAGGCGAATATGTCGCCCGCCTTCCTAAAACGTTGCAAGAGTCTGCTGTGGAGGGCAGGCAAAGGATCATCGCTGCCGCAATACTCTATCCTCTTGGAGGTCCGTCTCCCGCGCCGGAAATCCGACAACCACGTTTGGATTCTGCGACCATGGCTGGGCCCCGATGGCTCTCGCTTTTCCTAAGCGGTTAGCGTTCAACTAAAGTGAAAATCATGAGCGAAGTCAAGGTCGCCATTTTGATTCCCGTCTACAATCCGGTGCCTACGTTGCCGGACATGATTCGCGAACTGATCAGGAAAGGTGCTGCACCCATCGTGATTGTAGATGATGGCAGCAGCGAGGAGTGCGCCCCGTGCTTCGACGAGATGCGCGCGTTGCGGGGCGTGAAGGTCCTGAATCATGCCATCAATTTGGGTAAAGGCGCCGCACTCAAGACCGCCCTCAACTTTGCCTACTGCGAGTTTCCTGACGGTTTAGGCTATATCACAGCCGATGCAGACGGTCAGCATGCTGTGGATGACATTCTAGCTGTGGCAGCCCAATTGGCGAAATCACCGGAGTCTCTCGTAATGGGCGTGAGGAGCTTCGCCGGCAACGTCCCATTCCGAAGCCGCGCCGGCAATCGCGTGACTAGAACCATGGTCCACTTGCTGATTGGCCAGCGCCTGGCCGACACACAAACCGGGTTGCGAGGCATCCCCAGGTGCTTCGTGCCGAGGCTGTTGAAGATTCCTGCCGACGGGTACGAGTTTGAGCTGGACATGCTGATCGCGGCGAAACACGCGTCAATTCCAACGTTGGAAGTTCCCATCCAGACCATCTATCTGGACGGGAACCGCTCTTCAAGATTCGACCCTTTCTTAGATTCGATGAAAATCTATTTCGTTCTCCTCCGATTTAGTGCCGTCGCTCTTGTCACCGCGATTCTCGACAACGCTGTCTTCTTCCTTGCATACACGGAGTCCCAAAATGTTTTGGGGTCACAAATCGCCGGGCGGATTGTAGCCGTCTGCTTCAATTACGCCGCCGCGCGAAAAGCGGTATTTCATTCGGACGAACCTCAGCGTAAAACGCTTCTTAAATACCTGGCGCTTGTTTTCCTAAACGCCTCTTTGTCATATGCGCTGATCAGTGCGATGTCGTGGCGGGCCGGGATCCCGGTCCTCTGGGCGAAACTGATCGCGGAGACCCTGCTGTTCCTCGGCAATTTCGCCCTCCAACGAGAGTTCGTCTTTACGGGAGAGAAGACGAGCCTGTCCGGGGCGTCCACCGATTGGACACAATATTACGAACGCGTTCCCCCCACGGCGCGGATCACCCGGAAATACTCTACCCGTGTACTTGTGAATACCTTGAAGCGCCTTGCCCCCGAGTCGAAGTCCATTATCGAGATCGGCGGGGCGAACAGTTGCTTCGTGGCTCCGATCTTGCGGGCCTTCGAGCCCGATCGATACCGGGTAATCGATACGAACGAGCACGGGCTGGAGCTTCTGCGAAGGCGTTTCCCCGAATCCCGCTGCGTGACCGCGACCAATCTTGATGTCCTCCACGTCCCTTCTGGGGGTGATCACGCCGACGTTGTGTTCAGCGTCGGGCTGGTAGAGCATTTCTCCCCTAGCGACACCGCCCGGGCTGTTCGAGCCCATTTCAAGTTGGTAAAACCCTCCGGGCTCGTGATCGTCACCTTTCCCACTCCGACCAAGCTATATCGCGTTGCGCGCGCTGTTTGCGAGTTTATCGGGGTATGGAAATTTCCGGATGAGCGGCCTCTGGACCCGGAGGAAGTTCTCTCGGTGGCTCGCGAATTGGGTACGGTCGAGTTCGAAAAGATCCTTTGGCCCTTGGTTTTCACTCAATACTTCATCGCCGTGCGAGCGCGAGCGGCTGAAAAGTCTTTCCCCATCGCCGAGAAGCTGAACATGGCGGCGGTATCTAAATAGCGTGTTCTTCCTCGGACTGTTGGGTTTGCTACAAATGACGATTCTTCCGGGTTGGGTATGGCTTCGTGCGGCTCGAATCCGGACGCGGAACCCTTGCGAGGAGGCGGTCTATTGTTTTGCAGCCAGCCTAATTCTCAATCATTGGCTGGTGTATTTTCTAACAGTCATCGGGCAGAATGGCGGGAGCGCTGCTGTATGTCCTTGCCAGCCTCGGCGGCTTGGCTGCTTGGATACAACGCCGGCATAAGGACGGCTGGTGTCTGCCTGCTTTGCGCGCTGGTGTTTACGGTTGTGGAGATGACGCACCTGAGTCGTCCGCTTCAGGCTCAAGCAGCGTCACTGGGAATCTGGTGGGTGATCGTACAAGCGGTCCTGGTCAACACGATCCCGGTTGGCCAGATCATCGGCAGGCTGCGGGAAAGCCAGCGGCGCATGGTTTCGATCTACAACGCGCTTGAAGATGTCATCTTTTATCTGGCTATCGAACCCGAAGGGCAATTCCGCATTATTTCGGTCAACGGAGCTTTTCTGAGGCTTGCAGGACTGAACCAGGAAGAGGCGGTAGGCAAGACCGTGAACGAGGTCATTCCTGAGCCGTCCCTACCAACGGTTCTGAAAAAATACCGGCGGGCGATCGAAGAAAAGACCATCGTGCACTGGGAAGAGACGTCTGATTACCCTGCGGGGCGGTTGACCGGGGAAGTCACCATTGCGCCTCTCTTCGACAACACAGGTACCTGTACTCATCTGGTTGGATCGGTTCATGACATCACCGGATAAGGCGCGCCAAGGAAATTGAAGAGCGGCTCGCATCGGACTTAGCGGTTAGCCGCGACGAAATACGTTCCTTGGCTGCCGGTCTCATTAAGGCTCAGGAAGATGAGCGCGACAGGATATCCCGCGAGTTGCATGATCAGATCTGCCAAGAGCTTGCTTCCTTAGCCTTCGAGCTAAACGAACTTGAGTTCAGCCCCCTGCTTCCCGAGAAAACGCGAGTCCACGTTCAGGCGATCCGGGCGCGCCTTAGGATCGAAGCGCACATCTGCCGTGCGGCAAGGCGCCTTTATTCGGTCCGAAGCGCCACCATGGGCTCAACGGCTGCCGCTCGCCAAGCCGGAATCGCGGAGGCCAGGAATGCCGCCAGGCCCAGCAGCGATGTGGCTAGCGTCAACATAACGGGGTCCCATGGATCGACCCCAAACAGTTGCGCGGCCATCAGCTTCCCGGCTCCGATCGCGGCTGGAATGCCGAGCGCCAGTCCGATGCCCACCTGCGAGAAGGCGCCGCCGAGCACCATTCCAATGACGCGCCTGCGATCCGCGCCCAACGCCATCCGCACTCCGATTTCACCGGTCCGCCGCTCCACAATGTACGCCAGGACTCCGTACAATCCGATGGCTGCCAGGATGAGCCCGAGGGCTCCGAAAAGCGTCGTCAGCGTGGCGATCATCTCCTCCTGCTGGAAATCCGCGCTGAGGACTTTGGCGTACGGGTCGACCCCGTACAGCACCAGATTCGGATCGACGCTCGCCAACACCTTGCGAACATTCTCCTCCATAGCAGGCTGAATGCCCGGGGCCCAGATCACGATGTTGTACAGGTAGTGCGACCAGATTTCGCCGCTGGTGAAGGCGGGATCGTCGTACGGCACTGTTTGTGTTTCGGGCACCCAATACATGGGACGCACGGCCCTTTTGTAGCCGTAGGTCAGATACCGCACATCGTTGGTGACACCGACGATTTCGTACGTCGCGGAATATTTCACTTTGTCGATTCCGAAGTGCTGCCCGATCGGGTTCTGGTCCTTGAAGAATTTCTTCGCAAACGCCTGGTTCACCACCGCGACTTTGCGCGTGGCCGCCGTGTCCTGGTCCGTAATGGGCCGGCCCAGCATGATCTTCGCGCCGATGGTCTCGAAGAAGCCGGGCATGACGCGGGCCCAGGACGCGCTGGTATCTTCTTTCGGATCGGGTTCCGGCCTGCCCTCCACGCGAATGCCGTCGTTCCAGCTATCGCCCGTCATCGGCGCATAGAGCGCGGGCGCGGCCATCCGGACGCCGGGAATCCGAAGCAGCCGCTCGTCAATTTGCCGGAACATCGGCTCCATCTGCTCCGGTTTGTAGTTGCCCAGCATCGGATTGATCCAGGCGATATAGCGCCCTTCGGTTTCGAATCCGAAGTTCTGGTGTTCTAAGTTGCGCAGGCTCCTGCTGAGCAGGGCCGCGGCGGACAGCAAAATCAAGGAAACCGCGACCTGCCCGATCACCAGCGACTTCTGCACCAGGGAGCGGCCGGCGCCAAGCGAGCGATTCGCCCCCCGCAGCGCGTCCGCGGGATCGATATGCGACGTGATCCACGCAGGCGTGATCCCGAAGAGAACTCCCGTCACCGCCGAAACGGCGAACGTGAACAACAGAACCGGCCAGGACGGCGTCGCGTCGATCGGGACGTAGTTATTGGGGCCGCCGATCTGGAACGCGAGGTGCAAAATCAGCTTGGTCCCGAGCAAGGCGACGCCGATGCCCAAGATTCCTCCAATAATCGCCAGCAGCGTGGACTCGACCAGAACCTTGCGGACCAGGCGTCCCCGCGATGCGCCGAGGGCGACGCGAATCGACATCTGCTGGCGATCCTTCAAGCCTCGCGCGAGCATCAGGTTCGCCAGATTCGCGCAGCCGACCAGCAGCAGGCACCCTGCCGCGATCAGCAACAGTTTCAGCCCGTCCTGATATTGGTCCCTCATCGACGCCACTCCGGCGCCGCCGGGTACCAGCCGCAGGGTCTGCTGCTGCCAGAGTTGTCTTTCCCCAGGCTGCATATCCGGCACATGGCTCGCCAGCCAGTCATGGAGTTCGACTTTTAATTTTGCTTCGAGCGATTTCGGGTTGACTCCCGGGCGCACTCGCCCAAGAAGATCCAGGAAGTTGCCGTCCGGCCGTTTCAATCGCGCCGTCGCGCCATCGATTAACAACTCCGCCGTTAGCGGGAGCCAGAAATCCGGCATGCCCGAGCCCGCTAGCTTTGCGCCATAGAATCCCGGCGGCGCCACCCCGATCACAGTGAACGGATGCCCATTAATCTGGTAAGCTGTGCCGACCACGGAGGGATCCGAAGCGTATTTATCCTGCCATATGTGATAGCTCATGACCGCGACCGGTGGCGCACCCTCCTGGTCGTCCGCGTCGGTCATCAGCCGACCGATCCATGGCTGCACGCCGAAAGTCCTGAAGAAATTACCGGAAACGTACTCCCCGTTTCGCGTATCCGCCTGGGCCTGTGACCCTGCTTTACGGACTCCGAGCGGAGCATTGCCCGCCTGAAGCGCCGAGAGGTCGGAGAACTCGCTGGTGTTGGCGCGAAAGAGTTTGTAGGCTTCCCAGGAGAACAGCGAGAAATCTCCATCGCTGCCTTGGGTATAGCCACCCCAGTTGCAGCAGCGGATTTTGTCGCCGATCGCCCACAGTTCCTCCGGCTTCGTCACCGGCAGCGACTTCAGCATCACCTGGTGCACCAGAGTAAAGATCGCAGTGGTCGCGCCGATTCCCAAAGCCAATGTAATCAACGCCGTCGCTGTGATCCCTGGTGCTTTTCGCAGTTGCCGCAACGCCTCTCGCAACTCAGCCAGCATGATATGCCCTCAACCTTGTCCGCTAATTTTTTCAGTTCTACTTCATGAAATACAGGCCGGGCGGTCCAAAGTTACAAGAGAAATGCTCGGAGCTTCCTCAGCCGGAGCAGGAGTTTCGGTGATATCCCGCGGAAAGGGATCGACCGGCGAAAGCGCCTGTCCCGGACTGCAAGCTGCTGAATTGTTGTGGTGGCGCAGGGCGATTTCGCCTAGCTAGATTGGCCGGAAATTGGCGCTTTTCCAGGTTCCCGTCCGCGCGGAGCCAAATTCTGTATTCGATGGAGCCATTCTCGAATTTGCACGTATAAATATCGGCACCGCCTGTCCCGACTCCTTTGAAAACGAAGGATTGTAATGCGCCCAGCGCGACGATACTCGACTGGAGCTGCGGCAACTGCTGGCGCGTTGCCACCGGATTCGCGAGCGCTCATGAGATCGAAGTTCGGTTTTCCTGTTCGTATCTCTTTGATCAACCGGCGCACACGGCCTCGCCCCCTGGCGCCGGGTGTCTGGTCCTTGAATCGTTTTGGCCGCCTGGCTGCGCTCGGCCTTGGCCGGGGTCCAGGCCGGTCTGGAAGATCCTCAGATGCAGACAAAGGAAGACCCGAGCCCCTGCGCGTCGGTTTAGACTCCACTATCGAGCTGGCACAAATTATCGCTCAATAGAAGGCGTAGCATGTTCGCCTTTGTAGCACCGCAGATGCGGCCTCGATAAAGGAGGGCTCCATGCTCGCTCAACGAAACGAATGCGTCAACCGGATGTGGTCGGACAAATATCACCGTCCGGAGTTTACGAAAATCGAAATCCAGCAACGCGATAGCGCGAATCTCGTCGAATGATGGATGCGTGCGGATACGCCGGAAGCCCTCGAAACTTACCCTCGCCCGCTCGATGTGCCGTTCAGTGTCGCGATTCCTGCCGGACTGAACGATTTCGCCTTTCGTGGGGTCTGCACCGACATGTTTTACAAGATCCAAAATGGCGAATCGCTGATAAGACTCGATTACACGCCGCCACCTCCTCCGCCTCCTCTATGGTCTACAGGCTAACGATCCGCGCACCAAGGTCTAGCCGCGGCGATACTGACGATGGTAGCTGCGATAGCCGGATATTTGCTCGCTCGGAGGGCTTCCCGTCTCGACCCGATGACTGCTCTTCGCGAGGAATAGAACCCATTGAGCGGCCCTGAATCGCTGCCGACAATGCTGCACATCATGCCGCTTTTCGGAGATGGGCCTCCGCTAGCCGGCCAGCCGCCGAGACCGAAGTCAGTATCTGATGAAGAACAACCCGTATTGGGTACTTTAACGTCCGGAAAGCAACACCGAAAAAAGTACCCACTATGGCGATATTCTAATTTAATGCGTACGCTGACTGTTGCCGCTTTCGGGATTCTTCTTTCGTCCTGCGATTCGAAGCCGGCGCCGGCTCCTCCAGACGCGCCGAAGCAGGCCGCGACTCCGAGGCCTTCCGATGAATCGCGGCGATTCCCAAAGACCAATCTGGTCGGGACGATTGTGGTGGATAAGCAGCTGTTCAGCAAATCGTTCATGCCTGGAGGGACGCTGGCGCATTACAAGAAGGGCAGGACTGAGTACGATATGTTCATCGCTCAGACGGGGAGCCCGAGCGACGCCGCGCTGATGCTGCCCGATTGGAGAAAAGCTCTGACGGATGCGAAATTGATTCCGTCCTTCGGTGGATACTTCGGCCGCGACGCGGGACGGCCCGTCTTCGTGTTCACCAAAGGCGCATGGATCGCCGGCATCGCGGGGTTGCAGCAAAAAGAATCGGACACGGAAGCGCGAAAGCTCGCGGCGGCGCTGAACTAGTTAGCTGTAAGTGGCGCGTAGCGCCGGGTCACATCAGCGCTCGCGTGGCAGCCCCACGCTGACGCATGGGGCTAATCATAACAACCAATGAATACATAGCCCCATGCGTCAGCGTGGGGCTGGCACGAGCAGTATGTCGATCACAGCCCATATTGGCTGCGATCAGTCCTTTAAATACCAGGGAATGTTGATCACCATGGTCCGCTGATTCCCGCTGAAGAGCAGCAGCGCTTTCAGTACCTGCGAACGGTTGTTGTGGAGCATGAAATAATACCAGCGGCTCTCCACCAGCTCCGGGATCAGCACGGCGATGGTTTTGTCGGCGTTCGCTTCTTCCAGGCTCAGCGCGTAGTTCAGAATCGGACGCACGATGAACCGGAAAGGAGATTCCAGCACCACCAGTTCGGGCACCGGCAAACCGGCTGCTTTCGCCGGTTTTTCCACCAACTCGGGATAGTCGCGGCAAATCTTGTCGGTATCCTCGCCGCACTCGACATGCACGATCCGGATGTCGTGCGAGAAGCGCCAGGCGAAGCGCAGAGCCTTCTCTGAGACGACACTCCAGTGCTCCACGGGGATGATGACGATCGGCTCGCCCAGGCTGGCGGTGTTGATCGGTCCCGATGTGGCGGTCTCGCGCTCCACGCGTGAGTAGTGGTGCTTGACGCCGCGCATCGTCACGATCATCGCCGGAATCAGGACCACCACAATCCACGCACCCTCTGTGAACTTCGCGATCAACACCACGGCCACCGTGATTCCGGTTGCCAGCGCGCCGAGGCCGTTGATGAACATGCTTTGCCGGGCGCGGGGACCGCGGACTTTCCACCAGTGAACCACCATGCCGGCCTGCGACAGCGTGAACGCCAGAAACGCGCCGACGGCATAGAGAGGAATCAGGCGATCCGTCACTCCGCCGAAGATCGTCAGCAGCGCTCCGGCGAGAATCGCGAGCGCATAGACCCCTTGCGAGAAGACGAGTCTACGTCCGCGCAGGGTCAGGGAGTGCGGCAGGAAGCCGTTCTGGGCGATGGCGCGCGCCAGCCTCGGGAAATCGGCGAACGCTGTGTTGGCCGAGAGCGACAGCACCGCCAGAATCGACCCGATGCTGATCCAATAGAACATACCCTTGCCGGTGACCGCGCCCAGCAATTGCGAAAGGACGCTCTCATATCCGGGTCCCTCCGGTGCCGTGGCCGCGACGCCGTAAGCGGGCGCCAGATACGCGATTCCCAGCAGCATGATCATCAGGATCCCGATGATGATCGTGAGCGTCCTCTGCGCGAACTTGTACGTCGGTTCGCGAAACGCCATCACGCCGTTGCTCACCGCTTCGACGCCCGTCATCGCCGTACATCCGCTAGCGAATGCCCGCAGGATCAGCCATGCGCCCACGGCTTCAGTAGCAGGCCCCAGCTTCGGCGGAGCCATTACCGGCATGGGATGTCCGCCGGCCACCAACACTTTGCCCACGCCCACTGCGATCAATCCGAGCATGCAAAGGATGAAAAGATAGGTGGGAATCATGAAAATTCCGCCCGATTCCGACATTCCTCGCAGATTCACCAGCGCCAGCAACAGCAGGATTCCCAGGCAGATGAGCAGTGTGTGAGGCTGTAACGACGGCGCAGCGGAGACCAGCGCGCCCACGCCGGCTGAGATGCCGACCGCGGCTGTCAAAACATAATCGATCATCAGCGCCGCGGCGGCCAGCAGTCCCGCGCCGGTGCCCAGGTTCTCGCTCGCCACGGTGTAGGAGCCGCCGCCATGCGGATACGCCTGCATCGTCTGGCGGTAGGAAAAATAAACGATGCAGAGCAGCACCAGAATCGCGCCGATGATCGGAAGAATGTACGCGACGCCGGCCATTCCCAGCGGGATCAGCAGCGTGAGCGCTGCTTCCGGTCCATAGGCGGCCGAGCTCAGGGCATCCAGCCCAAAAATCGGAATTCCCTTGACGGAACCGATCCGCTCGGCCTTCTCATCCTCGGTTGCCAGCGGCTTGCCCAGCAGCAGATCGGCAAATTCCATTCAGCGCTGCTCCCATTGCTTCTGAATTTCGTCGATCACGTCTTGCGGCCTCGTCGTATAGAGCCAGAAAACCTGGATTGCGTTCACGCCGCGCACCTGCATTTTCAATCCCCCGCTCACTTCGCTGAATTTGAGATGCTCTCTGCCGGCTTTGATCGGCGTAATGACGCCCAGCGCGATCTTGGAGACGTGGTCACAATCGCGAGCCGCCTCGACTGCGGGAATCGCACTGGGAATCACCGTCGAGTGCCTGCCGTTGAACTTCGGTCCGCGCAGGAGGCCTTTGAGGTGGGTCATGGGATTTGTTCGTTTGCCCGCTCCCTTACGGTCGCGGCTCAATGGTGCGCAATGCAATTTGCGAGGCGCTATGTAATTCGCAGTTCCCATGCAATTTGCGGTTCGATATGCAGATTGCCGTTCGCTATGCAATTTGCGGTTCGCTATGCAATTTGCGCCAATATGCCATTGAGCCGCGACCGTCAGGGAGCCGGGCAGACGCCGAAACCTTAAGGATGCAGCACCAGCTTCTGCACCCTCCAGTTCAATATCTCCGCGACGAAAAGGACATTCTCTGAAGGACACGCCATCTCATGGATCCATCCGAACTGCTTCAACTGCCGCCCCGACCCTCCCATCACCCCCAGCACCTTCCCATCCAGCGTCAATTTGTAAATGCGCCCCGGAAATCCATCGGAGCTATACAAATACTGCGTCGGCCCTGGCGTGATGCAAATGGCCCACGGCGCTCCATTCTGCGCGTCCGCCTGCTGCGCCGAAAGCGGATTCCCCATCCACGGCTGCGCGTTCGCAGGCACCGGCACATCGATTTTGATCTCGCGAACCAGCCCTCCATCGGTATCGAACACCTGAATTCTGCGATTCCCCCGATCCGCCACATAGATGTTGCCCTTGGCATCGGCCGCCATGCTGTGCGGCGTGTTGAACTCGCCCGGTTTCGATCCCCGATCGCCCCACTGCTTCACCCAGTCGCCGTTCTTGTCGTACTTGGCGACCCTCGAATTAATGTACCCGTCGCTGATAAAGATGTCGCCCGCCGCATCCCATGTCACGTCGGTCGGCTGCCGGAACTGGCCGTTGACCGCGGGTCGCGGAGGATTCGCGCGGGTCCACGGAGCCGCCTCGTCGGATGCTTCTTTCTTGCGCCCGAACACCATCTCCACGTGACCCTCGCGGCCAAATTTGACGATCATATCGGACCCTTTGTCGATCGCCCAGATGTTATCGTCCTTATCCACCTTCACCGCGTGCGCATACGACCACGCGTAAAGATTCTTGCCGATTTCGCGCAGGTATTTCCCGTCGCCGCCGAACTCCAGCAGTTGCGACGCGGTGGCCCCGTACGCCGGCCCGGTCGAGTTGCCGCGCGAAAACACGAATACGTGCCCCTGGGAGTTTACCGCCACGCCCGCCGCCTCCCCCAGATTCATATCCGGCGGCAGCTTCAGGAAATGGGGCACGGAATCGAACTTGATCTCCGGTACTTGTGCCAACGCGGAGACGGTCAGGAGCAGGAAAAATAGGTTTTTCACAAGGCCCTCAATTTATCACAGAGCCGGCGCAGAAGGCCCCTCGCATGGTTTTCTCTAAGGTAACTAAGCCTCTTCGCCGAGTCCATCTTCCTTCCGGATACGGTAAACTCATGGTATTCGATGGAAAAACTGGGGCGATACGAAATCGTGAGCGAGCTGGGGCGCGGCGGCTGCGGCGTCGTATACCGCGCGCTCGATCCGGCCATCGGCAGAACCGTCGCCATAAAGACCATCCTCTCGGGCGGAGCCGGCGAGTCCTCCAAGGAACGATTCCGGCGCGAGGCGCGCTCCGCCGGCGGCCTGTCGCATCCTAATATCGTCACCATCCACGAGTTCGACGACTCTGGCGAAGTCATGTTCATCGCCATGGAGTACATCGACGGCCAGACGCTGGCCGAGAAGATGAGCCAGCCCAGGCTGCCGCTCCCGTTCGTCCTGTCCACTATACGCTCCGCGGCCGATGCCCTGGACTTCGCGCACGCCAGCAACATTGTCCACCGCGACGTGAAGCCCGCCAATTTTCTCATCACCAAACAGGGGCATCTGAAAATTACCGACTTCGGCATCGCCAAGGTGCTGGATAGCGATACCAATCTCACCAATACCGGCATGGTAATCGGAACCGTGCAGTACATGTCGCCGGAGCAGATTGGCGCGCAGGAAGTGACCGGGCGCTCCGATCAGTTTTCGCTCGCGGTCATCGCTTATGAACTGCTCACCGGGCAACGGCCGTTTCAGGGAAATTCGTGGGCCAGCGTGATTCACAGCATCATGGCCACCGAGCCGCCGCCTCTCACCCAGCATCGCGAGGATTTAGGAGACGCGGCCACGGACGTGTTGCGAAAAGCACTGGCCAAGGATCCCGAGGCTCGTTTCAAGACTTGCAGGGAGTTTGCCGACGCGCTCGAAGGATCCATCCTGGGACCCACGCTGGAGCAGAGAGCCTTTTGGGACAGGGCGGCGGTTACCCAGCCTCTGGTGCTCCCCAGCACCAACGAGACGGTCCTGATGCCGGTGACGTCGACGCCGACCACCACTAAAGAGAAGACCGTGGTGCCTTCGCCCGCCGCCCCGCCGCCTGTCGCGTCATCGCCGGTACAGCAGGCTCGGCCGCGCCGTCTGTGGGTCATGCCTGTTATTACCGCGGTCGTCGTCGCGATCGCGCTCGGCAGCTGGATGGTGCTGCATCGCAGCAATTCCGGGGTTACATCTGCTGTCGCATCCCCGGGCGCCTCGACATCGGCCGCGCAGCCGGCTCAGCCGATTTCGCCAAGTTCGGCAGCGTCTGCGCCCGTGACCTCGCAAACTCAGGCCGTCCCGGAATCGCCGGCGCCGAAGTCCTCGCCGGAACCCACTCGCCCGGCAAAGGCCGAGCGTCCAGCTCCTCCTGCATCGTCGTCTCCAGGCAAGCCGACTCAGGCTTCTTCACCGGCGCCTACGCCGACCCAGACGGCCACCACTACAGTAGCCGCGCCGCCGCCGCAACCCCAGCCGACGGAGGTGGCTCCCCCACCTGTCACTCCTCCTGTCACCCAGCCCGCGACCGCTCCATCGCGACCCGTGCAGCCGCCCCCCCAATCGGCTCCCGTGACCAAGCCTGTCGAGACGGCTCCGCCCCCCGTCGCGGCTCCAGCTCCCGTCGTGCCGACTCCCGCACGAGGCCCCGACCCGGCCCAGGTCGCGGCGCAGCGCCACGCCGCGGAACTCCAGGCGGTGAATAAGTCGGTTGCCGATACCATCGGCCGGTATAAGCAGGCATTCGAAGCTCGCGACATGGATGGACTGAAGACCGTATGGCCCAGCCTGGGTCGCAATGAGCAGAATTCTTTTCAGAACTTTTTCCGCATGGTCCGGTCGGTGAAAATGCAGATGACACCGGTCGGCGAGCCGGAAATCACCCCGGCCGGAGCCGTCGCCCAGTATCGCCGCTCCATCAGCGCCAGCGATGACCGCCGGGCTCTTCCCCAGCAAGACCAGACGGTTAAGATCACGTTCCGCAAAACCGGCGACCGCATGGTCATTGACGCGATCGAGGCTGTCGGCCGCTAACCCCGTGGCGTAAGCCCGGGGATATTCTGTGTTTTAATTGATCGATAGTCAGGATTTTTCATCGTCCTGCCTCGGAGGCCCGAACAATGAATATCACTATGCGCCGTTTAGCTACCGCTGTCGCAAGCTTCGCCTTTCTGACGTTTCTGACATGTTCTACTGCCAACTCACAATCCGCGCCGACTGTCCTGAGCCCTGGGACGGTGGTCATCGGACAGTGCGCGGGACATACCAGTGAGCCGGCCTGCGTTCTGCCGAATTTGTTCGGGCCGCAGGGAATCACGTTGTTCCCGAGCCCGCAGTTTCCGCATTACGCGCATTTCATCGGGTCCGCGCAAACCATCATGAATCAGACGTTGAGCAGCGCCATCGGCACTCAGTTGGCGGTCCTGCCCTTCATCTCTCCCGCCTCCGGATTTACCTATGAGTTCGACACCAGTCTGGGAGTCTATACCCGCAGCACCGCCAGCTTCGGCCCCATTTATTCCGAGCGCGCCGAGACCATCGGCCGCGGCAAAGTATCCTTTGGCACCAGCTATCAGCGGTTTCGCTTTGGAACTCTGGACGGGCTGAATCTGCACAGCCTTCCGGCAGTCTTTACCCACGTCGAGGTCACTCCCCCCGGCCAGACACCGCAAACTTTCGAGTCCGACGTCATCAAGACCGTCAACAACATCGACCTGAATATCGATCAGGCCGTAGTTTTCCTGACGGTCGGCGTGACGAATCACATCGATGTTTCCGTTGCCGTTCCCTTAGTTTCGGTGCGCATGGGTGCCGGTTCCAGTGCCGATATCGTCCGCGTCTCGGGCCCGACGTTTACCACTGGGGGACAGACGTTTAACAATCCTCACTACTTCACAGCGGATCCGAATGCCCTGCACAACGCCTACTCCAGTACCGGAACCGCGTCCGGCTTGGGCGATGTCACCCTTCGAGTCAAGGACGATGTCTTTCAAGGGGAAGGCTACCGCATAGCCGTCGGGCTCGATGTCCGCACCACCACGGGAGACGCCCGAAAGTACCTTGGAACGGGCGCGGTAGGCCTGAAGCCTTTCGTCGTCATATCCGGCGGGAAGCGATTCTCACCCCACGCCAATTTTGGCTTCCAATGGAACGGACAATCGATCCTGGCGGGCGACGTTACGGGAGCCATCGCCGGAGAGAATAGCGCCGGTCAGGCCACCATTCAGAATGGACCTCCCATATCCCACAACCTGCCCCGCAACGTCCTCTATTCGTTTGGCGCAGACTATGGATTGACCAGGAAACTGACCTTCGCGGCTGACTACCTGGGCCAGACGGTTTTCGACGCCCCCGGTATTGCCGCCGACACTTTCGTGACGGCCAATATTCCAGGCGGGACAGGACCAATCCCGATTCCCACCATGAAGGCTACGCTCGGAGATCTTTACCTGAACACCGCGTCCCTGGGCTTCAAGTACGAGCTGCTGAACAATCTCCTCCTGACAGGAAACTTCCTGATCAAGCTGGACCACAACGGCCTGCGCCAAAACGTAACCCCCCTAGTGGCCCTCTCCTACGCCTTCGGCCATTGACGATGTTGTGGCGCGAGCTTCAGCTTGCAGCGTCGGCTTCAGCCGACGTCTTTTCATAGAACCGCCGCGCCCCAGTGAACCGCCATGCGTAAGCATGTGGATAAACGGCACATCCCTCCGCACCCCTGAGCCGCGACCGTCAGGGAGCGGGCAAATGCTCCCGCTCCATCCAAAACCGCCGCAACACCGCCAGCAGCACCACATAAACCACCGCACTCACCGTGCACCCCGCCACCACCCAAACCACCAGCGCGTGCATCGTAGCCGCCCATAATGTGACGGTCGCATGCCACACATCCGCCCGGATCAAATGAAAAATCTCAGTGATCGTGAGCTTCGGACCATCCACCCGAAACACCCAAGCTCCCGCTCGTAGAAAAGGGACCAGCAGAGTCAATTGCAGCGGATAAACCACCCCGTTGATCAGCAGAATCCCCGGCAGATTCAGCCGCAGCGTCACCGCCGCCAGCGTGCACAGCATGGTAGTGGACCCGATCACCGGCGTCACGCCCAGCGAGACACCCAGCGCAATGGTCAGCGCGATTTTCTCCGGCGACACGCCCTGCTTCAGGAGCACGACGAACGGGTGAAACAGCTTGCGATAAATCCAGGTGTGAAGCCGCATCTTGCTAGTGTCGTTCGTCACTCATAATGAATGTTATCTTTCCCGCTTACTATCCCCTCCATAACTGTCGGGGTTTGGTGTCGGAGTTGAGGACGAGGCCTATTCTCCTACCGAACCCCGACAGTCATGGAGGGGTATGCTGATGAACTCGCCGGCCCGGACCACTAGGCGCGCTCCGGCATCCACATAACTACATCGATCTTCTTTGAAAAATGCAGCAGCGGCGGACCCGCGGGCAACTCGATACCAAATGGCGCGGTCATAGTATTCACGTCAATCGACGCCTCAGCCGGCTGGAGAAGCCATTCACCATGATCCACCTCGCCGCGAATCACGTGGCCAGCGCGATCGAGTGAATAAAAGCAGTATCGCTCCGTAAGCCAATATTCGAGCGTGCCCGGCTGAGCCGCCGCAACCTCGCCCGAGGGACGATAGACGCAGCGAAATTCCGCGCCTTCCCGCCGAGTGCCGTAGCGAACGCTCTCGCCCTCGCTACGCACCTCCATAGCGGCCCGATAGTACGGCAAATGAAAAAACCGCCGCGCCACGGTAGCCGCCGCCGGATTCGACGCATGCAGGCTGAAGAAGTAGACTCCGCGCTTGCCGCCGAAGGTCACATAGGTCCGGACATTGATTTCAGGAGTCGCGGAAAACCACGGCAGCGCGACCATGCCGCGCGGACGAACTCCCTTCATGCGAAATGGGATCACCCCGATCCACGCTTGGCCTTCGAACAAATCGAGTTCCAGCGGGGGAGGCACCGCGGGAGCGAGTGCCGCCGTGGAAACAGGCCAGTGCGCCAACAACAAATCGCACCAAGTCTGTGCCATCACCCAAGCCCGTTTTGGTGGATCCCATTCCCTCATAAGGTTCTGCGATGTGGGGCAGGCTCGCAGCCTGCGACCGATTGGCAATAGGCCTTTCTACTGATCGAACTCCACCGCCGCCGTCCTCGCCGTCGGTCTGATCGACGCCGCCAAAGACCGCCCGCCCCTTCAAATGGAAGTACTCCGACGTGCGACGCAGACTCCTCCCATGCTAACGAACTCGCTGCGACGGGCACGAGCTCGCGCCGGGACGTCCCGGGCGATCCAGCCCAACGGGTCGCGCCTCGAGAGAGTGGCGTTTTTCGCAAGCACTGGCCAATTTTAGCGCTGCAGGCGATCCCGCCGTCAACCATGCCGCAGACTGGAGCAACCGGACGCCTGTGCCCCTCGTGCAGACGGATTCGTCGATTCAGTACGCTCCGCCGCTCCGCTCTGGAGAGCCCGGACATCTGCAGGGACTTTCAATTTGATGTTTCACCGCACGGCCAGCGTTGCGCCGCCTGTCATTGTCATTGAGAATTGGCAAGACAAGTTCCGGCGATAGAACCACACACAGCACCTTCGCACCACACCGCGCGCTCGCAAGGTGTCGTCGAAATGCCGGGTAAGAGATGAGTCTAATGGCGATAATGATCGAAATCAGGCAGGTCTGGTGAGCGATTGTCGGCTCCCGTTCGAAACACGACGGGGACTTCACTCACACTCGATTCTTCGGCCACTGAGCGATTATTGTTTCCGAGCATTTCCGTTACCTGTGAGATATACTCGGGTACAAATATCAATCAAAGTCAGGACAATAAAGCAATGCGAAGATTGACCGCTGACTCAAAAGCAACCACAATGCGGCTGCTTTCCAACGTACTAACGTATGCCGCATTTCTGGCGGCTGTGATCGTTCCCGCGGGCGCACAAAGCTCTTCACCTGTTCTCGCAGCAATGAAAGCGGAGCTGGACCGCTCGCAGGAGAAACTGAAAACCCAGACGATTCCGCCGTATTTTCTCAGCTACGAAATCACAGAAACGCATTCGGTGAACGTTAGCGGCGCGTTCGGAAGGATAACTGGAAGCGGCGAAAATCGCAACCGCCAACTCTATATCGACCTTCGTGTCGGCGATCATACGCTCGATAATACTCGGGAGATTCGAGGCCAATTCGGGGGATACAACTATTCGTCCGCAGCCATCCCTGTCGATAACGACGCCGATGCGATTCGCGCTGTGCTGTGGTATCACACCGACGGTCGCTACAAGCACGCTCTCGAACAACTCACCAAGGTTAAAACGAACGTCAAGGTCAAGGTGGCGCAGGAAGATCAATCCGGCGATTTTTCGCAAGAACAGGCCCAACATCACACCGAAGCTGCAGTCGACATTCAGGTGAATCGCCTGGCTTGGGAAGAGAAGATCCGCAAATACACGGCTCCCTTCGCGAAGTACACGAACATTTATCAGGCACAAGCGTTTCTGCAGGCTTCCGCCGAAACACGCTGGTACGTGAACACGGAAGGAACCGTCCTTCAGACCACCCAGCCCGGTTTGCACCTGTTTGTGATCGCCGCCACCAAGGCTTCCGATGGCATGGAGCTGCCGCTCTATGAATCCTACTTCGGGTTCACGGAGAAGGATCTGCCCGACGACGCGACGGTGCTCAAAGCCGTCGACAGCATGATCCATAACCTCGAGGCGCTGCGCGTGGCGCCGGTCGTTGAAGCATATACTGGCCCCGCCATCCTGTCGGGCCGCGCCAGCGGCGTTTTCTTCCACGAGATTTTCGGTCATCGCGTAGAAGGGCAGCGCCAGAAAAATTCCAATGACGCGCAGACCTTCAAAAAGAAGATCGGCGAGGCGGTTCTGGGCAAGGATTTTTCGGTTTACTTCGATCCCACTCTGCGCAGCATCGCTAACACGGACTTAGCGGGCTACTACCTCTATGACGATCAGGGAGTGAAAGCGCGCCGCGTCGGGGTAGTGGAAAACGGGATACTGAAAACCTTTCTCATGTCCCGCACGCCGGTTGACGGGATTCCGCAGTCGAACGGGCACGGCCGCGCGCAGATGGGACTGGCTCCTGTCGCTCGCCAGTCGAATCTGATTGTGGAAGTCGCTGCATCGGCAGTGCGGCCGGATCTGAAGAAACTGCTGATCGCAGAAATCAAGAAACAAAACCTGCCCTACGGACTTTACTTTGACGAGATCCAAGGCGGATTCACGTTCACGGGCCGCATGATTCCGAACGCATTCAATGTGCTTCCGCTGATGGTTTACCGCATTTTCCCCGACGGGCACGAGGAACTGGTGCGCGGGGCCGATCTCATCGGCACGCCGCTCACTTCCTTCAGTAAGATCATTGCCGCCGACAAAAATGTGGCCGTGTTCAACGGCATCTGTGGAGCTGAGTCCGGCGGCGTGCCCGTTTCAGCAGCTTCTCCCGCGATTTTCGTGTCGCAGATCGAAGTACAGAAGAAGATGAAATCACAGGAACGCATCCCGGTGTTACCGGCGCCATTCGAAGGAGGAAAATGACCATGCGGATCGCGAAAATATTCCTCGTGTCGACTGGAATTCTGTATGCCCAGGACGACCTCGTCATGAAAGCGATGCGCGATGAGATGGCACGCTCCACCAAGGAGCTACAACTCGAAAATCTCGAAAAACCGTATTTCATTGCCTATCGCATTGTGGATTCTGAAAGCACTCGTGTTGCTGCCAGCTTCGGCGCCCTGAACCACAGCAACACCGGCCACTCTCGCATGCTGAATGTCGAAGTGCGCGTTGGAGATTACAAGCTGGACAATTCCAATTTCTTCTCCTATAACTTCGACGGCGGTACCGGATTCCAGATATTCAACGGAAACACCATGCTACCGATTGAGGATGATTATAAAGAGCTAAGGCGTCTGATATGGCTCGCTACCGACTCGGCTTATAAGAAAGCGGTCGAAGATTTCTCGAAAAAGCGCGCCTTGTTTCAGAATAAGACGCGCAGTGACGATACGGCGGATTTCAGCAAAGAAACTCCCGTGACTTCTACTGAGGAACTACCGCCTCTGAAGATCGACCGCTCTAAGTGGGAGGCGGAGACTCGCAATCTCTCCGCGTTGTTCCGAAAAATGCCCGCCATTTACACGTCGGACGTTGCTTTCAACGCTGTAACCTCGTACGTGCGCTATCTGACCAGCGAAGGAACATCCTACACTCGCCGTCAGCCGAGCATTGCCTTCAACGCGTCCGCCGCCACGCAGGCCTCCGACGGAACTGCTCTGGACGACTTCGTCTGGCTCCATGCCCGGTCGCTTTCTGAGATTCCCCCCGAACAGGAACTCGCCGCGCGTATCCTGGCCTTGGGCCAGAGCCTCACCGAACTTCGGGGCGCGTCGACGCTGGTGAATTACAACGGGCCGGTCCTTGCCGAAGGCGACGCGGCCGCGCAGTTGTTCAGGCTGGTTTTCATTCCAAATCTGCTCGGCTCCAGGCGCGTAGTTTCCGATATGCAGGGATTTCAAAACACCGGAAATCAGGCGGAGAATCCCTTCATCGATAGAATCGGGGCGCGTGTCCTGCCGGATTTCTTAAGTGTCGCCGATAATCCGACTGTCGCTGAATATCAGCATCAACGCATGACGGGCTTCTCGAAAATCGATGAGGACGGCATGCCTACTCGTGAAACCAAGCTGATCGAAAGCGGCATCCTCAAGACGTTGCTTACGTCGCGCGACCCTGTGCGCGGCGTCGAGCATTCTACTGGGAGCCGACACGCCGGACAGGCTACGCCATCGAATGTCTTCGTGACCTCCTCTACCGGTTTCAGCGACGCGGAACTCCGCGCCAAATTCATAGAAATGATCAAGCAGCGAAATCGCCCTTTCGGAATCCTGGTGCGCCGGATGAGGAATGTCAACAATCCAGTGCTCGCCTACAAAGTTTTTCCGGATGGTCATGAGGAGCTGGTTCGCGGCGTGCAGTTCTTCGGCTTGAATGCGGCTGCGTTCAGGGATATCGTCGCCGCCTCGAAGGATCAGCACATTCTGACCGTGCGATTCCAGCCGCGGAATCAGATGCCTATGATGACGATGGCGGAAGAAAACTTCACACCCGTGACCCTGGCCGTTCCTTCGCTGTTATTTGAGGAAGCGACCATCCGGAAAATTCGAGCCGAAGCGCCCAATCCGCCCGTCGCCGGGCACCCGTTTTTTGACAAATAAGCTAGGTTCGGTTTCAACGGGAAGCAGCCCCGACCCGCTGGTCGAGGCGCGTCTTTGGGCATTTGAAAGCCGCCCATGGAGGCGAACGGCTGGACATCTAGCTTCAATCCGGCCAACCGAACGATCATTTCCTGTTGTGGTCCGCGTCAGAGTCTCGGACCCGATTCTTGCGACTGCGCTTGCGAGCCAGCGCCGCCTTGACACGCATCTTCTGACCCGGCTTCAGGTAGAATGCATGGCGCTTAATGTCCTTGATGATGTCCTCATTCATGACCTTGCGCTTGAACCGTTTCAGCGCGCTCTCAAGGCTCTCTCCGGCATTAATCTGTACTTCAGCCAACAGCACACCTCTTTTTCTAATCGACACCGACACTTCAGAGTAGCAGCTTCAGGTCCTACGGCTTGAAACTACTGCGTCGTCGCCCGATTCGCTCAGCGGCGGTTGTTGCCGCAATCCGGGCTCGGCGGCGATGGTCTATATAAATCCCGATTACACAGCAGGCCCGGTTTGCTCGGGCGACCGAGCCGACTGCGGTACGGACACCGCGAGCGGGAACGCCACTTGATAGCTCCTTCTAGGTGACACAGCGGCCCCGATCTGAGGAGAGTCCAATTTCCAACAGGCGGACGACCTCTGTTGACACCCGCTGCGAGCACTCCCGGAACTGTCCCGATGCGGAGAATTACGTCCTGAAGAAATGCAACCCGGCGATTGGCGTCCCTCAGCGTCAGGATGCGTTCGCATCTCCTGCTCCCGGCCGCGCTTCAGGCTTATGCTGCTTGAAGCTGACCGTGAATCGACGCGAGAGCTGGCTGCAATATGGTTCCGCGATCGACGCCGAAGCGATGCCTGGCAGTTCCGCTGGCGCTGATAAATGCTGTCTGCTGTACGCCGAGGAAGGAGAAAAAAGACCGCAGGTAGGGCTCGATGAAGTTCAGCGCGAATCCTGGAGTCCCCTGGTCGTAAACACCGCCGGAGGCGACCAGGAATGTGGCCTTCTTGTGGTGCAGCAAACCCGCGGGCGCGCCGTTCTCGTAGGAAAAAGTTTCGCCAACCCGCGCAACCTGATCTATCCACAGCTTGAGAGCGCCTGGGATCGAGAAGTTATGCATGGGAACTCCGAGCACATACTCGTCGGCGGCTTTTAGCTCGGCAATCAGCTCATTCGAAAGTGCGAGGACCTCGCGCTGGCCTTGCGTCAGGGTCCCTTTGGGAGCGTAAGCGGCGCCGATCCAATCGGCATTGATCGGCGCGAGCGAAGTGGCGGCGACGTCACGTTGGATTACGCCGCCGCCCGGGTGAGTCTTTTTCCACTTCTCGACGAACTCCGAAGTGAGCTGCCGGCTGAAGGAAGCACCGTCGCCTAGCGGACTGGAATCGATTCTAAGTAGCGTGGCCATTCTAATTTCTCCTTACACGACACTTGATGTGAAAACGGCACCTGTCGATTCAAGAAAACGACAAATGTTGTGTATCATTGAATTATGCCGCAGGAAATCGGTGAAACTCTCGATCCACGCATCCGGCGCACCCGTCAGCTATTGCAGCAGGCGCTGGATAAGTTACTGGAAAAGAAGGGGTTCGATGAAATTTCGGTGCAGGATATTACGGACGCGGCAACCGTCAACCGAGCCACGTTCTACGATCACTACACCGACAAATTCGCGTTGCTGAAATGCACAGTCGGCTGCCGATTCCACGAGTTGCTTGCGGAGCGCCAGGTACAGTTCGAGGGAAGCTGCAGTTCGGAGCTGAGAGCGATTGTACTGGCGGTTTGCGATTATATGACTCGGAAGCGGCAACTGGAACCACACATGGAGTCGGCGATCATAGCGGCGGTGAGGGAGATTCTTCTGGCGGGGTTGAAACGGCACTTGCCGGACGCCGCGATCGCGCCTGAGATGATTGCCGCGTCGGCGAGCTGGGCAATCTATGGCGCGGCGAAGGAATGGGCACAGACGCCCGATCGGTGTGCGTCGGAGGAAATCGCGGACACGGTGACGATGTTGGTTTCGCCAGTGCTTCGGATAGTAGTCCCAGCGCAATAGCAGGGTGATGAAAAGGCCTCAGCCATTGTTTATCTAAAACACAGATTAAAGTCTGTGCGACCTGCTATCGAGCAGAGGTGGCACAGGCTTCAGCCTGTGAAAGACTTTAGTCTCGAGATTTTCGTCGGTCCGTGTTCCCGTTGACTTCCCGAGTGGACCATGGAAGCATCT
Source organism: Bryobacterales bacterium (assembly GCA_963813145.1). Taxonomy (GTDB): domain Bacteria; phylum Acidobacteriota; class Terriglobia; order Bryobacterales; family Bryobacteraceae; genus Palsa-187. The sequence continues at coordinate 4,345,931 of CAWEXX010000001.1, read as the reverse complement.
AAGCCTTACGCGGCGGGGAGTCCAGCCCGTCGTCCAGGCGCTCCAACTGGGACTGCAGCTCCTGAATCGTCGCACCCAGCGCGACCAGGTTGTTCACCGGCTGCAGGGAAACTGATGGCGAGACCTGAAACGCCATTAGCACGCCGATCCAGCCATCACGTCCAGGCCGATGGAGAGAAGTTGCGATCAGATCGCCCTTGCGAATGCGGCCGCCCGAACGCACACTGAGCGACAGAATACGGCCTGCCACTGTGGTTTGCACTTGCATCGGGGCCGCAGAATGACGCCTCGCCCCGCGACCGTGGTGGAAACAACCAGCAGTGCGCAAATGGCCACCATCAAGACCCAGTCCTTGGAGCCCTGCCATGGGGCGTTGAGAACGCACTCAAAATCCTCGAAGGCCGCTGGAAGCTCGTGATCCTGTTTCACCTGTTCGGCGGCAAGGTCTTGCGCTTTTCCGACCTGGAACGCGCGATTCCGGCGATTTCCCAAAAGATGCTCATCCAGCAGCTTCGCCAAATGGAGGCCGATGGAGTCATCCAGCCCATCCTCCACCCTCAAGTTCCACCCAAAGTCGAGTACCGCCTTACGCCGTGGGGACAGAAATTGTGTCCGGCGCTGGATGCCTTGCTGAAATGGGCCACGCTGCGCGAACAAATGCTTGATGATGGAGGTGATGGTCCCAACTTTAAATTGAGACCATCACCCAATCCCGCCTGATGCACAGGATACCTTCGGACACCGCGAGTCCCCGAGCCGGGTGTGCCGGCATTCCGCAGGCCTCCTTTTCTGGGGACATTTCCCCAGACAGCCCCATGCGTCAGCGTGGGGCTACGTCACCCGAAATGGCCCCAAGCTGACGCATAGGCTTGTGGCGTCGATTCTTAACGGACAGGCCACTAGTTACTGATGCCCACCGTCACAATCTGTCCCGCGCCCGCCGGAAAACCGAATCCCTGATGGGAAACATACAGCAGCCCGTCTGGACCGAACGTCATGGCCGTTGGGAAAATCAGTCCGGTCGCGATCGTCGTAAGCGTGCCGTTATACTCATAGCGCACGATCTGGCCCTGCCCTGGCGCGGGACCGCCCGTTGCGGCGCTCATCTCGAGAATGTACATCCGCTCCCGGCGGTCGAACGCGATTCCAACGACCGTGGTGAGCTGCGGAACCACCACGTGGATGCGCTTACTCCGATCCAGCGTAAAAACGTTAGACGAACCTTGAAGGGTCGGAAACAAGAACAGGTTCCCGAAATACCAGCCGTTGTTGTAAGCCAGCGCGGTGGGCACGATGTGTCCGTGGGTGTCGGAGATATCGACCACGCGCGATACGTTCCCCTTTGAATCGATCTCGTCGATCTCCCCATGGTTTGGCTCGGTGGTGAATAACTTATTCCCTAATGCGACCAGGCTATAAAATGTCCCGTCCGGCTCGAAGTCGTCGGGACTGGGGTTCACGACCGGGTTGCTCTGCAGGAAGGTGCTGAGGTCGGCGAACGGCGTCGCTTTTCCAGATGTCGTGTCGACCTTCATGATGCCGTTCACTGTTCCGGCCAACCCATGCGAACAGCCTGCCCCGGCGATCAGCGCGTACATATCGGTTCCGATAAACGCGATATCCGCGACTCCGCTACTCGCCCCGCCTCCGGTGCTGGAAGGAAGGCTGTCCACCACCGTCTGCCGCCTTCCTGACTGGTCGATTCTGGATATCCGGGCGGTATAACCGCCGGTGTATGGACCAATGGGCGCGGGCACCTGCTGGCACATCCCCACTGTCGACGCCGTGCCTCCCGTGCCGCCTTCCGCGACATACAGCAGTCCATCCGGGCCGAATTTCAGACCGCGAGGACTATTGAGGCCGGTGACCTTCACTGTAACGTTGGATGATAGCTGCGCGTAGCCGACTTGTGATGCAGCCAGACCGGCGACTACCGCTGTCAGCCTGAAAAAGCTTCTCGTATGCATTTGTTTTTCTCCTGATGCCATCCATTCCGGACGACTCGCTAGATACTTTGCCCCCGACCGGGCCGGGCGCACCTGAGTTTGCACTGAGGATTCCCTCAGTTGACATGAGGATTCGCCGATCTCCTTGAAAACTCAGAAAGTAGTATCGTGATTTGATGCAGTCTCTTGAGGGTGGAAAGCTCGAATTCGGGGATTTTACCATCGACATTTCGAAAACGACGCTGTGGCGGGACGGCAAGCAAATCAAGATTCAGCCCCAACCGCTGATGGTTCTTCGCGCTCTGGCCGAAAAGCGCGGCGCGATTGTAACCCGCGAAGACTTGCGGACAATGTTGTGGGGCGACGCTACCTTCGTGGATTTCGAACAAGGGCTCAATTTCTGTATTCGCCAGATCCGGGTCGCGTTAAATGACAATGCCCGGAAACCGAAATATATCGAAACGCTGCCCAAGCAGGGCTATCGCCTGATCGCTCCGGTATCAGCCGGCGAACATCCCGGCGAACATCCGGTCGAGCTGGTGCCGGACGCGGTACCGCCACCGCGATGGGAGTTTCCATGGAAATGGGTGGCGGCGGGTGTGATCGCGCTGGTGTTGGCCGTGGGCGCAATCGTGCGGATGCGTTTGATCGATCAGCCGCCGTCCATCGTGGTGCTGCCGCTGGTCAACAAGACCGGGGACGCGCAGCTTGAATACCTGGCAGACGGCATCACGTCGGACATCATCCGCCGGCTGGCTTTAGTTCCTAACCTGAAAGTGATCGCGCGGACATCGGCGATGTCGGTAAAGACGAGGAATCTGGACGTCCGCTCGGCGGCGATGTTGTTCGGAGTCAACAGGATCATCACCGGTTCGATTCAGGGAAGCGCGAAGGACTTGGCGGTGGACATCGAGGTCGCCGACGGACGCGACAGCAGCGTCGTTTTGAGCCGGGCCTATGCTCCGGGCACGACCGATCTCGCGGTGCTCGGCTCGACCGTCGCCGAAGATATCGCCCGCGGCGTGAAACTGAAGCTAAGCGAGCAGGACCGCGCCACTTTGCGGAAGCAGAATACGACGAGCAAGGAGGCCCTTGACTTGTACATGAGGGCCGACGTGCTGCTGGCTTCCGACGAGCCCCCTAAGCTACAACAGTCCGCCGAGATGTCCGCGCAGGCGCTCGAAAAGGACCCGAAGTTCGCCCTCGCCATGGTGCAGGAAGCGGGCGCGGAGACACTCCTTGGCCTTTTCTACGACGATCCCCGCAAGCACCTGCCGAAAGCGAAGGAACTTGCGCTGCGCGCTCTGTCGCTCGACGACACATTGGCTGAAACCCACGGAATCTTGGGCGTGATCGCGGTCACCTACGACTGGGATTTCCGGGAGGCCGAGCGCCAGTTGATTCTCGCCACCGGGCGAATGAATCATGAGGCGCTCGAAAAATTGGCTTGTGTCACTCACCTGATGGCTTCGACTGGCCGCGCCATCAAGGGAGAGGACGAAGTTCGCGCCGCCCTGAATGAGAATCCGCTGGCGATCGCCCTGCTACAGGAGTTGGGATGCAATGCGTACTACGCGCATCAATACGAACGCGCGCTGACCGGCTATCGACGCGCGCTGGAGGTCGGACCTGGAAGCATCACAGCGCTCTGGGGTTTGGGCAAGACGAATGCGCAAATGGGAAAGTACGAAGAGGCGCTCGGCGCCCTGCAGATGGCCTCCGTTCATGGATTCACGCCCCCGGTGATCCTGAGCGAAGTAGGGTATGTTTACGGACGCATGGGCAATGCAAAAGCCGCGCGGGATACGCTGCGCCGGTTAAATGACATGAGCGCTACCATGTTTGTCGATCCGTTCTTCCCGGCTGTAATCCAGCTCGGACTGGGCGACCAGGATGCCACCTTCCTCGGATTGAACGAAGCTTATAATGTTCGCTCGACCATCCTGGTCTCCATTCACAGCGATCCGAAATGGGCTGGACTGCGCAAGGATCCACGTTTTCAGCAATTGGAGAAGCAGATCGGTTTTAGCGACGGGGTAAACTGAGCGCGTTCATCTGGTCACACTCAGATAGCCAGGGCCAGTTGGCTGCGCTGGTGACGCCCTACTAGCAAGCTGTGCGGAGATCGCTCCCTGTGGTCCCGGCTCTGTTGGCTGCGCAGAGTTTGGGCCGAGAGGTAGAAATATAAAGACACTTCGGCTGTCGTGAGCGGCCAGCTTGATAACACCGGCCGCTAGTGGATTGGACTGTCTCTAGCCCTGGGTCCCGGATCCAATCGTGGCTGACGAACCAGACCTCAAGGGTACCGATATTCCGAGCTTTCGATGCACAGCCCTCTGAAGTTTCCGGGTGCGGCAATCATAGAATATCCGCCCGTCCCGCAACTTTATGGGATCGATCCCAAAGTCCCTCCGTCGTACCCATACTTATGGCAATAATATAGTTGACAACTCACGGTGTCAGTCGATGATAGAAGGTGGCATCGACGATAAGATACATCGTGAACAGTAGTTCCCCCGCCCCCAGTAGAAGCCACTCCATCCTTCGTGCAACTGATCGATCACGCCAAATGAGCAACAGAGCTACCATCAGCGAAGCTATTCCACAGATCCACAGTCCGATATGAAAACTGCGATCTTCGCTTGGGGTTTGCGCTATGTAGGTTCCCCCAATCATCGCGACTGTACCGAATGCGAGCAGCATCCGCTGTAGTTGGGTCAATGCTCAGCTCGATTTCTTCACGGCCCGCTTCTTATCGTTCGCCCGTTTGATGCTGGCTTCCTTCTCGAGAGAGCCGCCTTGGACACGGTGAGCACCATGCGTAGGGCGTTGCTCATGCGCTCGGCGTCTGTTGAGCCGGGGACTGAAGGTGCGGGTGCTGGTTTCATGCTGTCCTCATTGTAATGCCATATGGGATCGGGCTAAGGGACAGTTTCTTTGATTCCTTATTCATCATCTTCGCCCGCTACGATTAACGATCCCTGCTGTCCGGGAGCCCTAAGCGGGAGATCGGCAAGGTGGATAGCCTGAACACCCCACAATCTTGCGTGTTCGAAAATGTGCTTGTCGGCAGAATAAATCACAGTCGCATTCTCGGTTTTGGCGGTAGCCACTATCTGCCGGTCATACTTCACCTTTTGCCAGGGAGCCATCACACCTTCTTTTTTGTCTCCGCCTTTAATCGCCTGATGGGTCCGCATCGCGATTTCGATGGCTTCACGCTTGCCGAACGGTTGAATTTTAAAGCAACTCTGTTGTTCAATTGCGTCTATGTATCGCTCTGCGTGTTCTGCTACCGAAGTGAGTGCTTCGCCCAGGGCGGGGGCTGGAATAATTACACAATCTCCATCGCGACCGAGATCCTCTATCAGGCAATCAACCCTGTCTTTTGCTCGGTCAATTGGTTTTCCTGTTCGATAATCATCCGGTATCCCGGCCTCGTCGTATATCGCGATAGAAAAAATTGTAGCGTCGAATACAACCATGCAAGCTCTCAGTCCTCTTCGGTATGCAACGGTATCAGTTCCGGTTTCACATTTAGACTCCGCCCAAGCGCCCTGATCTGCTCCACGGCGCTAACAATTCCACCAGATTCTAGTCGCTTAAAAGAAGCCAAATTAAAACTAAGCAGTTTCCACCTTCCAGTTTCGCTTCTGGTCCAGCGAGCGGTGCCAGAAATCCGTACTTGTCGAAAAAGGTGCTCAGATATTAGTCTTCCTTGCTCTCTGCTCGCCGTACATATAAAAATATCACCTTCACTGCGGAGGTATAAAGAGATGGTCTCATCCCTTCCACCGATCTGAATGAGTTCGCCCTGTATTTCCGTCGCCTCTGCGACTGGCCCTACAACTGGGTCTTTCGCTCTCTTCTTGCCGGGAAATTCAATTAGCACGCCGAGATATGGAGAGCGGAGAATTGCACTCGTATTATCCTCAGCAAGCAACTCGTTCAGTTGTTCCATCGCGCGGTACGCTTTACGCGACCCAGACCCAGACTTGATTTTTATCAAGCGCTGTTGAACTCTTTTCACGACGGTAGACTTCGCGTGAATTATTGGAACGGCGCTCCCGTCATCGATGCGCAAAAGATGGATATCATCCTCGTTTCCGAAGACTTCCACCAAGTGAGGGATATAGTCTTGGAGTCGCCGCAACGACAGAGTTAACGGCGTCAGATCCTCGATCTCAAAGCGAAACTCTCCATGCTCAGCCATTATGCTATGCTCCTAACTGAGCACACACTCCTAGCGGAGTGGGTCAGTTGGGCGTCGCGAGCGTCGAACCGGCCTTTCAAAAAATTCGAAATTTTACGAGCCGTGGATGTTTCCACGGCTTTCCTTTTTTCCATCGTCCCGTGAATTGTATCCGAATCGAATACCCCATCGGGAGACGCTCTACGTGGAGCGCCGCTTCCTGTTTTTCCCGCGCCCCTCACGCTTTCGTTTGTGCAGAGGAAGCGCCTCTATGATTGGGCGTTCTCAACCTTGCCCGTCAACTGATCGAACGTGAGCCGCTTGCCTACGATCCCGTGAACGGCGGCGCTGAAGCGCTCCGAGTCCGTCATCTTGCGGTTATTGAACCGATAGGACTGCTCATCCAAGTAGCGGAACAAGTGGAAGGGTTCCACCGATACGTAGGTGCCGCTGATTGTTCGCTTGAGCAGACTCCAGTAGTTTTCAAGCCCGTTCGTGTGAGCCTGCCCATCGACGTACTGCACGGCGTGGTCAACAACCTGATGCTGAAATTCATCGAGCCCGTTGTACGACCTCAGCGCGTCCGTGAAGATCGCGGAACCCGCTTCGACGTGCTTCCGAATTTCGGCCTGCAATGTCTTTCTCTTGATTCCAGGGATAACCTTGGTTCGCACTCGGCTGGGCTTTCCATCCTTGCTGCGTTCCAGAATGCCCATTACGCCTGTCTTGCCGCTGCTACCGCGTCCGGTGATTACGCGGGCTCGCTTGCTCTTGTGCATATTGCGAGCCTTTGCGCCGATGTAGGTTTCATCGCATTCGACCGAGCCAGTCAACTTATCGGGCGTTGCCATTCCCAGCGCAACGCGGATGCGGTGATCCATAAACCATGCCGATTTCTGGGTGACGCCGATGGCGCGGTGAATCTCATAACTACTGATTCCGTTTTTGCAATTCACGATCTGCCACATTGCTAGTAGCCACTTATCTAGACCCAACGGCGAATCCTCAAAGATCGTTCCCGTCTTGGACGTGAACTGGCGAAGGGGATGCTTCGCGCCACACTGCCAGCGGTTGTATTTCTCCTGGAAGAGAACCTTTGTGCCGCCACAACGCGGGCAGACAACCCCATCGGGCCAGCGATGCGCTACGAGGTATGCGCGGCAGTTGGCCGGATCGCTGAAGTACACGATGGCTTCCTGGAGCGTTTTGGGTTCGTAGGCGGTTTCCATGCTTCAATAATGCCATGAAACGGATGAGTTGTCAACTATATTATTGCCATACTTATAGTTGGTATACGCAAGCCGTTAACGGGCTCCAGAGGCTCAGGACCACCGTAATACGACATTTCCAGGCCTGGAAAAAACTGTCAAAGAAGCCCGATGGTCGAACTCCTTCTGATCACAGGGTACGCGAAGGATGGAAAAATATCTCACGCGGGGGTGCAGAGGTCGTGGAGAGGAAAGGACATAAATAAAAGTTTGGTGTGGTGATCCATCGTAAATAGCCCCAAGCTGACGCATGGGGCTTGTAGGGCGGCCAATATTGGCTGCAGCCGCCTGTCAGGCGGCTTTTTGTTGATCCCGAAGGCTACAGGAGGCGGGCGGCGTCTTTGGCGAAATAGGTCAGGATTATGCCGGCGCCGGCGCGGCGGATGGAGGTGAGCGACTCCATCATGGCGCGGTCGAGGTCGAGCCAGCCGTTCTGGGCGGCGGCGACGATCATGCTGAATTCGCCCGACACCTGGTAGGCGCCGATGGGGACTGGAAAACGGTCCCGAGCCATGCGGATCAGGTCGAGATAAGGCATCGCGGGCTTGACCATCAACATGTCCGCGCCCTCTTCCAGATCAAGCTCCATTTCGTGCATGGCTTCGCGCGCGTTGGGCGGATCCATCTGATAGCTGCGGCGGTCGCCGAACTGGGGGGTGGACTCGGCGGCTTCGCGAAATGGCCCGTAAAAGACGGATGCGAACTTCGCGGCGTAAGCGAGGATGGGCGTATTGGTGAAGCCGAACGCGTCGAGCGAGTGGCGGATAGCAGCGACGCGCCCGTCCATCATGTCGGACGGGGCCACGATATCGGCTCCGGCGCGGGCGTGCGAAACCGCGGCTTCGGCGAGCCAGGCGAGCGTCGCGTCGTTATCCACTTCGCCGTTGACGATCTTTCCGCAGTGGCCGTGGCTGGTGTACTCGCAGTTGCAGACGTCGGTGATCACGATCAGACCGGGGACCGCGCTTTTGACGGCGCGAACGGCGCGCTGTACGATGCCATTTTCGTCGTAAGCGCCCGACGCAGTCTCGTCTTTCGAATCGGGAATCCCGAAAAGGATCACTCCGCCGACACCAAGGGCGCGCGTGGACTCACATTCCTTGACGAGTTCGTCGATCGAAAGTTGGAAATTCCCTGGCATGGAGCTGATTTCGCGGCGCACACCTTCGCCCGGACAGGCAAACAAAGGCAGGATGAACTGAGAGGGCTCCAGATGAGTCTCTCGAACCAGGCGGCGCATGGGTTCGGAGGAGCGGAGGCGGCGCTTGCGATGAATGGGGAAGGGCACGTTCCTTTCATTATACGAATGTCCCAAAACGACGTGTATGCCGAATTGGGAACGTGTGTTGTCAGTAAAGATCCTACGAAAGTATTCTATTTATCCCGCTATTTTTGCTGGAAATAATTTATTATTCTGTTTAAGCGGCAGGAAAGGGTTTTTCATGCCTTGGTCGGAGACAGTAACAGAGATCAGGAGCGGAAATAACCGTGGGGCGGAAGCACTGTATGAAGCGGTTTCCGACTGCGCGCGGTCTCAGCTGCTTCAAAGCGTCGATTGGCAGGCGGTGGACGACCATGTGCAGGAAGTCCTCATTATCGTTCTGCAAGCGATTCGAGGCGGAGAACTGCGCGATCCTAAGTGTTTAATGGGTTTTGTGCGCACGGTGACACGGCGGCAGGCAGCGGTCCATATTCGCGGGGCCATTGTGCGGCGGCGGCTGATCTCGGTCGACTCGGCTTACATTCCGGTGGCACCTTCCAGGGAATCTCCGGAAGCGAAGCTAGGCCGTCAGGAAAGTACGACGGCATTGCATAGAATGTTGGAATTACTTTGCTTGCGCGATCAGGAAATTCTGGCGCGTTTTTACTACGATGAGCAAGACTGCCGGCAAATTTGCAGTGAAATGCACATATCGGCCACCCAGTTTCGTCTGTATAAATCCCGAGCCCTGGCCAAGTGCGGCGAACTGACTGCGCGAGCGGGAAAGGGTCAGTCGACCAAGCCGACGCGGATCGCATAGCGGGTCAACTCAGCGTTGGTGTGCATGTTCATCTTTTCCAGCGCCCGGGCGCGATACGTGCTGATGGTTTTCACGCTCAGCGAAGTTTCCTGCGCTATTTGAGAAACGCTTTTTCCTACCGCGATTCTGCAAACGACGTGATATTCGCGGTCGGAAAGAATCTCATGCAGCGGGCGGCTCTCCCCGCTCTCGACCGCATTGGCCAAAACCTCCGCCAGTGCGGGGCTGACGTACTTCTTTCCTGTCAGGACCCGCCGGATCGCATGCACTAATTCGGAAGACGCGAGGGCTTTTGTGAGATAGCCGCTGGCTCCGGCTTTAATCGCGCGGATGGCGTAATGCTCCTCGGCGTGGATGCTCAAGATCAGGACGGGGAGGCTGGGCCTGCGTTTCTTGATTTCAGGCAGCGCTTCGAGACCGCTCCGGTCCGGCAGGCTGATGTCGAGAAGAACCAAGTCCCAGGTTTTTTCGTCGATGCGCTTTAAGAGTTGGTGGGCGCTTTCGGCTTCGCCCGGCACGGCGAAATCGGATTCCTGGGCCAGGATTAGCTTGAGCCCGCTACGAATCAGCGGATGATCATCGGCAACGAGTACTTGAATCAAAAAATCCTCGGGTGGCGGTCAATATAAATACTTTTTACCCTCCTATTTATAATACGCTAAGCGAGCATTCGGAATACCACCGAGGGAGTAGTGATAACGGCCATTTTTGGGTGTAGTCCCATTTGGCAGGAGAGTTGCAACGCTAAGTGCCAATGAAGCCCGGATCGTTGCAGAATAAGGGCGGATTCCGAGAAGTCGGAAAATGCTTCCAGTTCTGCCGGGTAGAATTTACCGATCGGCCGTAAGAATGATTTGATTCAGCCGCTCACTACAGGGCGGACTTGAGGGATCCCGTGGTTGCTCCCGCGGGCACCGAATCCCGGGTCTGGCACAGAAACGGCCGGCCCGGGAGTTCGGTTCAATTTTGAAAACAGGGGGAATTTGATATGAATATCACGACTAAAATCGCGACAATCGCCGCTTTAAGCTTGTTAGGTACTGGATGCGCCACGAAGAAGTACGTGGCTCAGACGGTGGCTCCGATTGACGCTCGCGTCACTGGCACGGAAACCAAGAATACCGAGCAGGACAAAATGATAGCCGACCACGGCAAGAGCATCGAGGAGATGGACCGTGGCTTGTCGCGTACCCGGGAGCAATTAAAGGATACGGATTCGAAGGCGGTCGCCGCCGGCGAGGCGGCTGCGAAGGCCGACCAGAAGGCCGATGGCGCGTGGAAAGCGGCCGACGGAGCGAAGAGCCTAGCCCAGCAAGGGCTGGATGCCAACGCGCAATTGGCGCGCACCGTGGACGCGATGAACAAGTATCAGGTCCTGAAGAGCGAGACGGTGCTGTTCAACTTCAATCAGGCTAAGCTGACGGACGATGCGAAATCGCAGCTCGAAGAGCTCGCGAAGTCGACGGACGGTTTAGACCGTTATGTCATCGAAGTCCAGGGCTTCACGGATAAGACCGGATCGATCACGGCTAACGAGCGATTGAGCGAAATGCGGGCGCAGGAAGTTGCGCGCTATTTGGCGAACGAATACAAGATCCCGGTGCGCAGCATTTCCATGCTCGGTTCGGGCTATGCCCTGCCGGTAGCGGACGATAAGACGCGGGATGGCCGCAAGCTGAATCGTCGCGTAGAGGTTCGCCTCTTCGTGCCGGAAACGGCAACGGCGTCCAAGGCTATGACAGCCAAATCCGGCGAGCAGCAGTAGCCGCCGAAGGGCTGAAAGGTTAGGTCGCCGGCCCCTCCGACCCGGCGGCCTTTCAGGGCAGGTGCTCGAGGAGGTCTTTAGCGAGGAGATCTGCACGCCTCGCTAAGCTGACTGCGGTCAGAAGATCTTGTTCCCGCACCTGCTCTGCTTGTTTCCGGAATGTTCGAATCCTCTCCGCAGTCACCTTCTGTTCCGCAGTAAGATTTTTCCCTTCCACGATTGCCAGTCTCCGAGTCACCGAAGCCAACGTTTCATCCAGCGTGTGGTTATTTTCGCGCTGCTGTTCCGGGGTAAAAATCTGCGCGAGCCGCGGCGGCACGGGCGCTTCCCGGGGAGCGGTTACCGGCGGATTCACCGGAGTCACGGGAACCACCGGGCGACGGGCAACCCGCTTCGGCGCCTCAGGTATATCGAGTGTTTCCACTACAAGGCCAGGCACTTGCGGAGGCATGAGGGAAGCTTCGTCGGGGGCGATCTCCGGGGCGTCGGGGAGCGAAGGCACTACGTCCTCAGGCGGTTTTACGCGCACTCGCGGGGCGGGAGCGGCAAACACGCGGGCTTGCGGCTTCTGCCGGAGGAGACAGGAAGTCGATTCCAGCGACAGCGTCAAGATCCCGAACATCACCCACGGTTTGCGCATTGGTAACTGCCGTCAGGCGTAACGGACAAATGCGGGAAATTCCATTTGAAAAGCGGTCCCGCGGCCAATTTCAGTAGAGAAGTTGATAGTACCATTATGCAATTGAACCGCCCGGAAAGTCATGGCCAAACCGATGCCGGAGCCTCTTTGTTTGGTGGTGAAATAGAGCTGGAAAACTTTGTCGCGGGCCTCCGACGGGATGCCGGGCCCGTCGTCTGAAACGTTGAGCACCACGGAGTTATCCTCGCGCGAGACGCGCAGCCACAGATTGCCTCCGCTCTTCATGGCCTCGATCGCGTTCAGCACCAGGTTGAGGATGGCCTGTTTCAGCATATCGGCGTCGCCTCGAAGGGGAGCTTCTTCGGTGGCGGCCTCAAACCAGATCTTTATTCCGGCCAGTCCCGCCTGCGGCGTGGTCAGCTCCGCCACCTCGCGAGCGATGGCCACCAGGTCTACTTCGGTAAGTTTGACCTCCACCGGACGCGAGAAATCCAGAAAAGTTTTCACTACGCGGTCGAGGCGGCGAACTTCCTTGGATAGAATATCGATCTCGCCGGCCAGCTCCTCCTCGGGCTCCCCCAGGCGCGCGCGCAGCAAATCGAGGCGCAGGGAGATGGCATTCAACGGATTTTTGATCTCGTGGGCCACGCCGCCCGTGATCCGGCTGATGGCGGCGAGGCGGGTGGCGACATCCAGTTCGGTTGCCATACGTTCCAGCAGTCCGTCCAAATCATGCTGCAACTCCACGGCCTGTTCACGGGCGCCGCGAAAGCGCTCCCCTAGAATGTTCAACTTACCTTCGACCACGGCGAACTCGGCGGGCGGATCGACGTGAGTGGAAGTGACGAGAGTGTCGGAGCCTCGAAAACTCCCCTGCACGATGCGATCGATGGTGGCCTCAATGCGCTTCAACGGCCGCAGGACGCGATTGGTGGCGATCAGTGTGATGAGGATCGATACAATCAGCGCGGCACTCGATACATAGCCTAGCCTAATGATCTGCTCGCGAAGAGCGTCGCGAAGCAGCACGCTCGAAACGATGACCTGGATCTGGAACACGGGTGGCGGCTTGTCCGGGATGCCGAGCGGAATCACTAGCTGGTAATCGGCTCCGGTGCGCTGCATCAAAAAGTCGAGCAGGCGTCTATAAAATGGGGCCTCACTCCATTCCTGAAAGGAAGGCCGCGCCGCTAGAGCCTTCCCGATGCCGGGCGGATTGGAGGAGGCGAGAATCGTGCCGTCCGGTCCGGCGATGTTAATGTCCTTCATTGCCTGCGAAAGGGTCGAGGCACTCACGAGCTTCGCGGGGATTTCTGTATCGCGTGAGACGATCTTCGTCCACAATTGCTTGAGGCCGTCTACATCGAGGGGAGCTTCGTAATCCGCGGACTGCTGGTTGATATGATCGAGGACGTAAGCCTTCACCTGTTCGGCGGCGAGCCTACTGCGGTCGAGGGTGTCGGCCGATTGCAGATTCACGAGACTCGCCAAATGCACGGCCGACAGCGAGATTGCGACCAATGCGACAAGCGCCACAATCAGCAGGACCAGCCTCACGCGCAGCGACATGTTCGGGATTAATAACCAGCGGCGAAATTCAACATAGCGGAGTCGCCTGAGCCGGATGTGGACTCGCACGATAAAACCTACACACCAGCAGTTTGTGCGCCATATTCCTTTAATTTATTGAACAGAGTCTTCTGGCTGATGCCGAGAACCTCAGCGGCGCGGGTCTTATTATGCCGGGTGTGTTCCAGCGTCAACTCGATCAGCGCGCGCTCCGCCTGCTCGATGGTGGAACCGACGGGAATGCGCAGCTCTTCGCCATTTACCGAAGCGGGGGCGTTCGGGGAGGCGGACGGCGGGGCGCTATTGGAGCCTCCGAAGCCCGCGGCCAGTTGGGACGGGACAATGGTTCCTTCGGCGGCCAGAATCACCGCGCGTTCGACGACATTGCGCAGCTCGCGCACATTGCCCGGCCAGTTGTAGGCGCGAAAACGCTCCATCACCTCGCGGGCGACATCGGTCACTTTGGTTCCGTGTTTTTGGTTCAAATCGCTCAACAAAGCGGCGGTGAGCGATGGCAGATCGTCCTTGCGATCGCGCAGCGGGGGCAGCGGAATCGGAAATACGTTGAGGCGATAGAACAGATCCTCGCGAAATTTTCCTTCGCGAATCGCTGCCTCGAGAGGAGAGTTGGTCGAAGCCAGAATGCGAACATCCAACTGGATTTCGGCCTTGCCTCCCAGGCGGCGGACGCGAGAATCTTCGAGCACGCGCAGCAGCTTCGCCTGTAACGCGACGGGCATGTCGCCGATTTCGTCAAGAAGAACCGTTCCGTTTTGCGCCAGCTCGAAGCATCCGGCGCGACGGTCGACGGCTCCGGTGAACGCGCCTTTTTCGTGGCCGAACAGTTCGCTCTCCATTAAAGAATCGGGCATCGCCGCGCAGTTCAGCGCTACGAACGGACCGTTGCGGCGGGGGCTGAGGGCGTGAATCGCGCGGGCGGCGAGCTCCTTTCCGGTTCCGCTCTCGCCGGTGATGAGCACGGCTGCGCGGCTGGGAGAAACCTGCTGGATCAGGCTGAATACTTCACGCATTTTCGGCGACGAGCCGACCATCTCGCCCAGCACGCCCTGATTGCTCAGTTGCCGCTCCAGCCGCTCGGCATGTTCGGCGAGTTTTTCCTGTGCGGCCGCGCGCTCCAGCAACAGACGCAGCGCCTGCGATTGCACCGGCTTTTCGAGGAACCAGAAAGCGCCCAGATCGTGGACCATGCTCACCGATGTTTCGAGGCTGCCGTAGGCTGTCTGCACGATGACCGGAGGAGCGTCGCCGTCCTCCTTCAGCCGCTTGAGCAGTTCCTGCCCGGTCATGCGCGGCATGTTCAGATCGGTGACGATGACGTGGGCTCCGAACGACGCGAGCTTATCCAGAGCCTCCTGTCCATCGGCGGCCGTTTCCACGGAGTAGCCCCACAACTTGATCATGCTCGCGAGCGCAGTGCGCTGCGATTCTTCGTCGTCGACCACGAGAACGCGTGTCAAATCCCGTTCAGTTTCCATCTATATCTCTATTGTCGCAGCACGGGCGATGCCCATGCTATCATGCCTGCCATGCAGATCCGTTCGTCCACCAAAATCATCAAGTTAGGGTACGTGCTCTGTCTGCTGCTGGCGGTCGCGATCGTGGTGTGTTTAAAGATGACCGGGCCAACCGACAGCAACCTTTGGTGGCTGCTGATCGTGCCGGTGTTCCTGATAATCCTGGTCATGATGCGCCATATCAGGCGATTGATGATGAAGCTCGAAATCGTCGGCGACCGGGTGCGATTGGAATCGGGAATCCTCTCGAAGACGACCCGCACGGAGCAAGTGGCGAAGCTGCAAGACGTGCGCGTGGATCAGACGCTGGGACAGCGCATGATCGGGGTGGGCGATTTGTCGTTCGAAACAGCGGGAGCCAGCAGCCGGATAGTAATGCGGTCGATCGACCGGCCGCAGTTTGTGGCGGATCATATTTTGGAATTGGCAAGGATGCAGCGGTTGGGGCCGGATGGGGGGCACGCGGCGTCGCATGATACGCCGTGAAGTTCCGCAGCTAAAGCGGCTTTTTGTGGATCGCCGAAGGCCTGCCCGAAGGCAGGCCGCAGCCAATATTGGCCGCCCTACAAACCGGCAACGGTACTGAAGCTACTGGCTCCTCTGAACTGCGACCGTCAGGAAGCGGATAGATGCCGACAAAAATTCGCGCAAGGGTGTCCGCGCCGGCACAGAGCAGAGTCTATCCGCTCCCTGACGGTCGCGGTTCACTGGGAGCGCAGCACTGACACTGAACGGGCCGATTTCCAACGGCCGCAGGCTGCCAGCCTGCACCACACTGGCGATATTTCGCATTTGCCCGCTCCCTGACGGTCGCGGCTCAGAGGCCCGCGCGGGCTTCTTCTACTGTGGGGAAAAAAGAGAATACCGTGTCCAGCCTGGTCACCCGGAACGAATCGCGGACTGCGCCGGTTGCGCCTGCCAGGCGCATTTTTCCACTTACTTTCGCCAGGCGGCTGTAGGTGTCGATGAAGCGGCCGATGCCGGTGGAATCGATGTGCGTCACTTCGCTTAAATCGAAAATTAGTTTGGTGCGGCCTTGCTTTAGCAGCTCCGGGATGGCGGCCTCCAACTGTAAGCAATCTTCGCCGAGCATTAATTTTCCGCGCAGGATAAGAACGCTTACGCTGCCCTCGCCGTCCTGGCGCTCGATTCCCAGAGCCATCTATTCGACCCTATCGAGTACGTCGGTGTGCTCTGTCGTTTTGCCCTCGGCATCCACTAATACAGCTGCGCGCGTGAGTGTTTTGCCGTCGGCGGAAACCGTGTAGGTGGCGCGATCGATGATCTTACGGCCCAGCTTCGTGTCCACCTCATAGGTGTGTTCGTCCTGCTTCTTGCGAACCTTCGTCGCGCGCAGGATCTCATGTTTGCGGTTGCGGCCGACGTCCTCGATCGAAACGTGATCCGCACCCGGCCCGGCGCCGCTCACGACGTAATCGTAACCGTCGTTGCGGGCCCAGAAATTCATGCTGTACTTCTTGCCGTCGCTATGCACGGC
Organism: Bryobacterales bacterium; assembly: GCA_963813145.1. GTDB lineage: Bacteria > Acidobacteriota > Terriglobia > Bryobacterales > Bryobacteraceae > Palsa-187. The sequence goes on along the minus strand of CAWEXX010000001.1, from coordinate 4,329,497 downwards.
GTTCGATTGCCAGCGGAGCGCGCCGCGCTCTTCGAGGATTTTCAGCTCCCATTGCCTGGGTCCGGTAGTCGCGGACTCCGCCGGTTTCATGCGCCACGTGCCGACTAGCGGCGACTCGGGCGGAGGCAGTTGCCGGATCATCAGGTTCTTGAACTCCACCACGCTGCCCGCGTTGTGCTGCTGCAGCGCCAAGTAGCCGTCGGTGAACGTATTCTTCTCGTCGACGAAATCGACCGTCTTCTTATCGTTCACAAAAATCTGAATATGATTGCCCTCGACGATAATGTGCTGGGTCCACCAGGTATCGTCGGGGATGAGCTGCTCGAAAACCTTCACAAAGTTATACAGGCTGCCGGTGCGCACCGGATCCGTGTGCGTGTTATCGACTTGAGCCTCATAGCCTTTCGGGAAGCCCGGGCCGAACGCGGTGCGGAAATACATGCCGGAGTTTCCGCCATGGTTGATTTTCACCTCGGCCTTAAACTCGCAGTTCACGCACTTCTCCTTCATATAGAAGAGGTGGCTGGCGGGGCCGTCGCCGGTGATCGCGCCGTTCTTGACGGTCCACGACTCGGGATGTTCGTTCGCCTTCCAGCCTTCGAGGGTCGAGCCGTCGAACATTGGCTTCCATTCGTCAGATTTGTGCCGGGCGGATGCAGCGAGTGCGGTGAGGGCGAGGGAAAACGCGATTTTTGGGAAATTCATGGCCTACAGACAAAGTGTATCGCAAACGACATCCGCTCCCTGACGGTCGCGGTTCATTGGCCGAACTGCCATGGGTAGAGATTCAAACACACCGCTCCCTTTGGTCACGGCTCGGAAGCACAGGCGCATGTTATCAGTAGGCTAGCGAGCCATGACCGCAGGGAGCGGTGTCTGAAATTGCTTTTCAGCAGGACGGCAGGTCGGGGACCTGCCTCACTGGAATCCTAGTCTGAGGCATTAAAGGATCGCCGATAAGGGTACATAGATGTTTGCCATTATCGGAATTTTAGTTGTCCTCGGGGCCGTGGTTGGCGGCTACCTGATGGAGCAGGGTAAGCTGCTGGTGCTGATGCAGCCGGCGGAGCTGGTCATCATCGGCGGCGCGGCGGCGGGAACGCTGCTGATCGCGAACCCGATATCCACCGTCGTCGCGATTATGAAGGGCATGCTGGCCGTCCTCAAAGGCAGTCCCTATACCAAGGCGTCCTATCTCGACACGCTCAAAATGCTGAACGAGCTGTTCATGCAGGCGCGCAAAGCTGGAATTGTGAAGCTGGAGGAGGACGTCGAGGATCCGCAGAAAAGCGCGGTGTTTTCCAAATATCCGATGTTTCTGGCCAATCATCACGCGGTCGATTTCATCTGCGACACGATTCGTATGTCGATCAGCGGCGGCGTGCCCGCGTTCGACCTCGACCAGATGATGGAGATGGATATGGAAGTTCATCACCACGAGGCGGCGGGCCCCGTGGCTGCGCTATCGACCGTTGCCGACGCACTTCCGGGATTGGGAATTGTGGCCGCGGTGCTGGGAGTCGTCATCACGATGGGGGCGCTGGGCGGGCCTCCCGAAGCGATCGGTCACAAGGTGGCGGCGGCGCTGGTGGGAACGTTTTTAGGAATTCTGTTGTGTTACGGATTCCTCGGACCGCTCGCGTCGAACATGACCAAGATGAACGACGCGGAGCTCGACTATCTGCGCTGTCTGCGGCAAGGGGTGATCGCGTTCGTGAAGGGATCGGCCCCGGTGCTGGCGGTGGAGTTCGCGCGCCGCAGCGTCCCGGGCGAGTTTCGGCCCAGTTTTAAGGATCTGGAAGTCGCATGCCGCGGAGGCGTCGCAGCGGTACCGGTGGAGGCCAAATAAATGGCCGAGAATCTCCCGCCGATTATCATCATCAGAAAAACGGTGAACCACACGGGGCATCATGGGGGCGCCTGGAAGGTCGCCTACGCCGATTTTGTCACCGCGATGATGGCGTTGTTCATCGTGCTGTGGCTGCTGAATTCCAGCGAGCAGGTCCGCAAAGCCGTCAGCGCGTATTTTCAGGATCCCTCCGGCAGCGGAGCGCATTCCGGCAGCGCGAGCACTGGAACCGGGGAGACGGTTTCAGTCAACAAAGACAACATGACCGAGTTGAAGGACAAGCTGGAGCAGGCCATGAAGAAAAGTCCGGAGTTCGAAAAGCTCAAGGACTACATCCAGATGAGCGTGACGGGCGAAGGATTGCGCGTGGAGATGCTCGAGAGTGAGAACGGTATTTTCTTCGAATCCGGCAGTGGCCGCCCTAGCGAAACCGGACACGAGCTGATCTTGAGGCTCGGTGAGGAGTTGAAAAAGCTGCCCAACGATTTACTGATCGAAGGACACACCGACGCGAAGCCGTTCGCAGCGAAAGGCGAATACTCGAACTGGGAGTTGTCCTCAGATCGCGCCAACGCCGCGCGCAGGTTGATGGAAGCCAATGGAATGCCGCACGGACGCATTGTCCAGGTGCGCGGTTTTGCCGATCAAAGCTTGCATGACAAGGCGCATCCTGAGGCTGCTTCCAACCGGCGCATATCGGTGATCGTACGGTATCAGGACGCTCCGGAGGCTGTGCCGGGCCCGGCGCAGTCGCCTGCGGCCAAAGCTGAGGTAATAGATCGGCACGACTTTTGAGTCATGGCGGTAGCGTCGGAGATGGAGCACCCAAAGCAGGCTTTAAAGATGCTATTAGTGGCCTCCTAGGTCTGCGGCGATAAAGTTCCAGCAAATTTGGGAGAATGTGACTGCCTTAGGAGGTTCACCGATGCGTAGCTTAAAGTGGATCGGAATCATACTCGGATTGTTAATCGTGGCGGTGGTGAGCCTGCCGTTTCTGATCAATGTGGATCAGTTCCGGCCGACGCTCCAGGCGGATCTCACCAGCGCTCTCGGCAGACAGGTGACGCTGGGAAATCTGCGGCTCAAAATTCTGAGCGGTGAAGTGACGGCCGACGATCTGTCGGTGGCCGAAGACCCCGCGTTCGGCAAGCCCGCGTTTCTACAGGCTAAATCCCTCCACGTCGGAGTAGAGATCTTTCCTTTTCTTTTTTCGCGCAAGCTGATTGTCACGGATATGCTGCTCGATCAGCCGGAGATTGTGCTGGTGCAATCGAGCACGGGAAATTGGAATTTCTCTGGTTTAGGAAGCAAGTCCCAACCGGTGCCGGCCCAGCCGGCTGGCGGACGTCTGCCGCTGGATCTCTCGGTAAAGCTCATCAAGATCAGCAACGGAAAGCTGACGCTCCGCCGGACGGTTGGACACTGGAAACCGCTGGCGCTGGAGCAGGCTAACGTGGAGCTGCGCGATTTTTCCAGCAGCACGGCGTTCCCTTTTACCCTCAACGCACAGGTGGTGGGAGGCGGGACGGTGAAGCTCGACGGAAAAGCCGGTCCGATCAATCCCACGGATTCGGCCATGACTCCGGTCACAGTGAGCCTGAACGTGGCGCAACTGGATCTGGCCCGCTCCGGTATGAACGATTTCGCGCCGGACGTTTCGGGAATGATGGCGTTCGATGGCAAGGGCGAGTCGGACGGCTCGTCCATGAGCCTGATGGGAAAGTTGAAGCTCGACAAGCTGAAGCTGGCTAAAAATGGCTCGCCTTCGACGCGCTTGGTCGAGATGGATTTCGGAGTGCAGCACGATCTGCGCAAGCACTCGGGGATCGTCAAGCAGGGGGACATTCACATCGGCGGCGCGGTTGCGCACTTGACGGGGGCCTACGCCGAACAGGGCGAGTCCATGATCCTGAACCTGAAGCTAGCGGGTCCGGGGATGCCTGTGCAGGAACTGGAGGCGCTGTTGCCCGCCTTGGGAATTGTGCTGCCATCGGGAACATCGCTCAAAGGCGGAACGGCGAGCGCCAACCTTTCAATGGAAGGGCCGGCCGATCGCCTGGTTACGAGCGGATCGCTTTCTCTAAACAATACCCGGTTGGTGGGGTTCGATCTTCCGAAGAAGATGGCCTCGATCGAGAAACTGGCCGGCATCAGCGCTGCGCCCGATACGGAGATTCAGGTACTCAGCGCCAACGTTCGATCCGCGCCGGAAGGGACCAGCGCGCAGGATATGAAGCTGGTGGTCCCGGCCATCGGCGAGCTGAGCGGAGCGGGAACGGTGAGTCCCGCAAACGTGCTGAATTTCAAGATGGTCGCTATCGTTCATACGTCGGGGATGTTGGCGGTAGTGGGGAACACTCCGATCCCGTTCACGGTGGAAGGGACCAGCGCGGACCCGGTTTTCCGACCCGATGTGAAGGCCATCGTCAAGGAGGAGATCAAGGGCGCTGTCGGAAAAGCAGCAGGTGGGTTGCTCAACGGCCTGCTGGGCGGGAAAAAGAAGTAAACGGTTCGCGGAGATAACGTTACTGCAGCGTCCCCTCCATGACTGTGACCTCTCTACCGAACTCCGACAGTCATGGAGGGGAAATGGTAAAGATCTGGCAGCGACAGGCCACTAATCGATTTCCGCCCCATCCAGGACCCGCGCCGCGCGCTCCGCATTGAACTCGCCTTCCCATTTCGCAACTACCACCGTCGCCACGGCATTGCCGCAAAGATTGGTCAGCGATCGCATCTCCGACATGAAGCGGTCCACGCCCAGCAGGAGTGTGATTCCAGCCACCGGAACGGTTCCCAGAGCGGACAGAGTCGCGGCCAGCGTGATGAATCCGCCTCCGGTCACCGCCGCCGCGCCCTTCGACGTCAGCATCAGAACCAGCAGCAAAGTGAATTCATCTTTGGCAGTCAGGTGAGTGTTAGTGGCTTGCGCGACGAATAGCGCCGCGATGGTTAGATAGATCGACGTACCGTCGAGATTAAATGAATATCCCGCCGGCACCACCAGTCCCACCACGGATTTCGAGCATCCCAGTTTTTCGAGCTTGATAAGTAGCCGCGGCAGCGCCGATTCGGAGGAGGAGGTCCCCAGCACGATCAGCAGCTCCTCGCGAATGTAGCGGAGCAGCTTCCAGATGCTGAATCCATGGACGCGCGCGATCACGCCCAGCACCACGAATACGAACAGCGCGCTGGTCAGATACACGCACAGCAGCAGTTTCCCGAGCGGCAACAGAGTCTTGATCCCATATTTGCCGATGGTGAACGCCATCGCCCCGAATGCCCCGATCGGCGCGGCTCTCATGATGATGGCGATCACCCGGAACAGCCAGTGCGAAAGGGAATCGACCATATCGACAATCACCCGCCCTCGATCGAGCGAGGCGAGCGCGATGCCGAACAGAATCGCGATGAACAAAATCTGGAGAATCTCGCCCTTCGCGAACGCGTTGACGATGGTGTCGGGAATAATGTTCAGCAGAAAGTCTACGAAGTGCAATTCCTTGCCCGAGCTGGCGTATTGCTCGACGGCCTTGGCATCGAGCGTGGTGGGATCGGCATTGATCCCCGCACCGGGCTGAACGATTTTCACCACCGCCAGTCCAATCAGGAGCGCCATGGTCGTGACCACTTCGAAGTAGAACAGGGCCTTGATGCCGACTCGTCCCAGCTTCTTCATATCCCCGATGTTCGCGATGCCGACAACCACGGTGCAGAAAATCACCGGCCCGATCATCATGCGGATCAGTTTGATGAAGCCGTCGCCCAGCGGTTTCATGCTTTCGCCCGCTGAAGGATACACCGCGCCAAGGATGACGCCGATCAGGATTCCGGAGATGACCTGGAAGTACAGGCTTTGGTAGAGAGGCGCCCGGCGCGTGGGAATAGGAGTCGTTTCGATCATTCAGGAGGTCTTCTTATTAAGGATATAATCCCTCCATGTCCAGAACTCTGTTGTTCATCGCACTGTGCATGCCTTCATTGCTGAGCGCGCAGCCCGCGGCTGCCGGCGCCCGGGGAGGCCGCGGCCCGCAGTTGCCCCCGATTCTCTCCTGCGAAGTGAAGCAGGACCGAACCGTCACATTTCGCCTGCGCGCCCCCGAAGCGACCGACGTGAAGGTCGGCGGCGACTTCATTCAGGGGCCGCAACAGATGACCAAGCAGGAGGATGGCGTTTGGGACGTCACCCTGGGGCCGCTGAATCCGGCCATCTACAGCTATACGTTCCGTGTGAACGGCGTCAGCGTTCTCGATCCGGTGAACCCGATGATCAAAGCCGGCGAGCGCACCAGCGAGAGCATGTTCGAAGTGCATGGTGAAAAGCCCGCGCCGTATGACATGCAAAGTGTCCCGCACGGCACCGTTCACGTCAACTATTACGACTCAAAATCGCTGGGCGCGGCTCGCCGCATCGATGTCTATACGCCGCCCGGCTACGAATCGGAAAAGGGCACTTATCCGGTGCTCTATTTGTTGCACGGATCCGGCGATACCGAGGCTGGATGGACCACCATCGGCCGCGCGAACCTGATCCTCGACAACCTGATTGCGGCGAAGAAAGCGAAACCCATGATTGTGGTGATGCCCTACGGCAGGGCGCGTCCGGACGTTTATCTTGCGCCGTTCGCCAGCGCAAATACGCAACCGGACGCCTTTGCCAACGACCTGTTGAAGGACGTGATTCCGATGGTCGAGAAGTTCTATCGCATCTCAGGTAAGCCGGATCAGCGCGCGATTGCTGGCCTCTCGATGGGCGGCGGCCAGGCGCTGCAAATCGGACTCCATAATCTGGACGAGTTCCATTTCATCGGCGCGTTCAGCGCCGCGCTGCGGACTCAAAACGTGGAGGAACAGTACAAGGAAGTGCTCAGCGACGCAGCTGGAACGAATAAGAAACTAAAGGTGTTCTACATCGCCTGTGGCAAAACCGACTCCCTGTTCGAGCCCGCGCAGGCGTTCGACGAGACCCTCACGAAACACGAGATAAAGCACGCGTTCGTGCCATCGGAGGAAGGTCATGTGTGGCGGAACTGGCGGAATTATCTCGCCGATTTCGCGCCGCTGCTGTTCCGGTAGTCCCTTCGATCCCCTCCATGACTGTCGGGGTTCGGTACTCTCCTACCGAACCCCGACAGTCATGGAGGGGATATGCTAACGAGCTGGTAGATTTCGGCATATTGCTACCACCCGCCGGGCCGATAAGCCTATCGTGGAAACTTGGCGTAGTTTGCTGCCCGCCATAGGGATGTTGTTCCTCATATGCGGACAGGCCTTAGGTCAATCGCGATCGGGATGGCATTTTTGGACCGCGACCGACGGGCTGAAGGAATCGTATAGCCGCAAAATGTCGATTGCCGCCGACGGACGCCTGTGGGTCCGCCACGGGGCGGTCAATGCGATGAGCGTTCTGGACGGCTATTCAGTGGTCCAGATTCCCGAAGCCCGGGTCGGTGCAGCGATCAACTTCAGCCGGCTGGCGCGTGTCTATACTGACCCCGCTGGAACCGCTTGGACCGTCGAAAATCACGCCCTGATGCGATTCAACGGCGTCGCCTGGGTTGCTGAAGCTCGCGAACCGCCTGGTGAGATGATGATAGGCGCCGTGCCCGCCGGAGCCGGCGCGGTGTTGGTGCTGCTGGCTGGCCGGGTGACGCTCTATCAACCGGCCACGCATGAATGGCGCGATCTGAAGACCAGCGGCCAGGTCGGAACGTTTTCGCGCATGACCCCGGGATTCCACAATGATTTCTGGATTACCGCCAAGCACGGGATCGCGCAGTTAAAGCTGGGCCCGGACCTGCAGCTGGCCTCTTGGAAGCAGACTGACACGGCCGCCATCGGTCTGATAGACGCCGATGAACCAATGCCCTCTTCGGCCGGAGAGGAAGTATTCTTTGCAGGACAGCTCACCAGGACGCCTGCTTTGCGGGCGGTGGTGCGCTGGTTCGATTTGGAAACGGCGCAGCCTCGCATGGAGGTGGTCCGTACCGCGCTTCCCGATAATCTTCGCGGGTGGCGTGGACCCGACGGCGACCTCTGGACCATCGAAGGCGCCTCCCTCCGCCGACTGGTCGAGGGAAAGTGGGTTCCGATCGAAAAATACGGCGTATTGGGCGGCTCTCTTTACGAAGTGGTCGCGGAAAGCGACGGCGGCTTCTGGCTGGGCACCTCCGAAGGGATCGCCCACTATCCTTCGCATGTCTGGACGACGCCCGATCTGGTGGCTAAGCTCGATCAGCCGGTTCATGCGATCGCCGAAGACCGCCGCGGCCGGTTGTGGTTCGCCGCCACTGACTATCTGCTCGAACTCGATGGATCCCGTTGGAGTTCTTACCCCTGGCCCAAGGATATGCAGCCCCAAGCGGCTCAGACGGAGACGGTTTGGCCGATGGCGGATGGCCGGATTGCTATCAAAGTTCTGGGAGGCGGCAACGACGATGTGGTGCTGATGTTCGATCCGGTAAACCGCAAATTCACGCCCATGGTTCATCCGGAAGGCCGGGAAATCCGCCTGATTCGGGGCCGCGCCGACGGAACGCTGATCGTATGGAGCCGGCCTGGCTGCCGCCTGGAATCGTTTGACGGCAAAACCTTCCACACCATCTTCAATTCCGAGGCGAAGTGGAACGGGTACGACGTGCGCAGCCTGGTGGAGAGAGAAAAAGGAGAATTCTGGTTTGGCGGAGCCGACGCGCTGGCCGTCATTAAGAATGGCGCGCTGCGGACGCTCAAGCCGAGGCTGGAGTTCCCGGAAACGAGCGCCTTCACCATTGCGGAGTTGGAACCGGGCAAGCTGCTTGTCGGCGGACGGAATGACTTGCTGGAGTACGACGGCAAGCAATGGACTGTGCTGCGCTCCGGGTTGGATCGCATTCGCTCCTTGGCGAGGACCAGGGACGGCACGCTGTGGGTAGCCTCCGGATCCGGCGTCCACCGGCGGCAAGCTGGGAACTGGATCCAGAATGGCGAGGAAGAAGGACTGCCCTCCGGTATTGCATACAAAGTGTTCCAGGACAGCCAGGGCAGACTATGGGTCGGGACCAGCCGCGGTGTCAGTCTCTATCATCCCGGGCATGACGCCGACCCTCCGCAAACCCATCTGGCGCATGCGAACAACGGCCGCGTCGCGTCGCCCGATGGAAATATCCGGATTCAATTCTGGGCAACGGATAAGTGGCGGGCGACGCCCACCGACCGTATGCTCTTTTCATACCGCGTTGGCGCCGGCGCGTGGAGTCCATTCACTCCCTCGGGCGAAGTGGATATAAAAGGTGTCACGCCCGGACGTCACTTGCTGGAAGTCCGCGCCTTAGACCGGAACGGCAACGTGGAGCAGAAGCCCGATTCGCTCGAATTCAGGATGATCCCTCCGTGGTACCGCCAAAATGGATTTCTGATCATTGCAGTGTTTGGCGCGCTGGCCATCTTGTCGCTTCTGGTGGCCGCCGCCGTGAACTACCGCCAGCGCGGGGTGTTGATCGTGGATCTCGATGAAGCCCGTTTGGTGGCTGAAAGCGCAAGCCGTCACAAAAGCGAATTCCTCGCCAACATGAGCCACGAAATCCGCACGCCCATGAATGCGATCATCGGTATGACGCAGCTGACCCTCGATACGCACCTCGACGAAGATCAAAGGGATTCGTTGAGTACCGTCAGGAGGTCCGCACAGGCTTTGCTCCATTTGCTGAACGATATTCTCGACTTCTCGAAAGTCGAAGCCGGCAAATTGGAATTGGTATCGACTGCTTTCGATCTACGGCGCTGCATCGAAGACCTGGTAAGGACTCTCTCGCCTGGAGCGTCGGAAAGCGGAGTCAGGTTGTGGTCCCGCATCGATCCTGATGTACCCGCCTTTCTTCTCGGGGACGAGCAGCGCCTGCGGCAGCTTCTTATGAATCTGGTCGGCAATGCCTTGAAATTCACTCACCATGGAGAAGTCCGAATCGAAGCCGGTGTACAGGCAAGAACCGGCGCCGGGGTCACCATTCATCTGATGGTTGCCGACACAGGTTTCGGTATTCCCAAGGACAAACAAAAGATCATCTTTGCTCCCTTCGAACAGGTGGATGGATCCACCACCCGCAAATATGGCGGTACCGGGTTAGGACTCGCCATCTCCACGAAGCTCGCGCGATTGATGGAGGGCGATCTATCGGTTGAGAGCCCATGGCGCAAGCCGGAGACCGGGACTATGGAGGCGGGCAGCGCGTTCCATTTCATCGCAGTGTTTAAGGAAGCCCTCTCGCCGCGTCCCGTGGATACACCGGCCGCCGCGGCCCAGGTGCACACACTGCGCGTATTGCTTGCCGAAGACAATGTGGTCAATCAGAGGCTTGCGCTGCGCTTGCTCCAAAAAAACGGGCACGTGGTTCATGTGGCGGCGAACGGACTTGAAGTACTGGAGATGTTGGAGCGCGTCGAAGTGGATGTGATCCTGATGGATCTCCAAATGCCCGAGATGGACGGATTCCAGGCCACCGCCGCGATCCGCGAATCCGAGCAGAAGCGAGGCGGCCACCTCCCGATCGTAGCTTTGACAGCGCACGCGTTAACGGGCGATCGCGAGCACTGCCTCTCCAGCGGAATGGATGGCTATCTCGCCAAGCCTTACAGCGGCGAAGATCTAAATCGCGTCCTTGCCGAAGTAACGCTGATCCCCGTGGCAACCGCGTAGTTCGGGTCATTCTGGTTACTGGCTACTGGCTCCTGGCTACTTCTCCCTGAAACTCGCCCGAATAAAATCACGGTTCATCCGGCTGATCACTTCGAGCGAAATTCCTTTAGGGCACACCGCTTCGCATTCGCCGATATTCGTGCAATGTCCGAATGATTCGGCATTCATCTGCCGGACCATGCGCAGCGCACGAGAATCCCTCTCCGGCTGACCCTGCGGCAGCAATCCCAGATGCGAGATCTTTGCGCCCGTGAACAGCGACGCTGACGCGTTCGGGCAGGCCGCCACGCACGCGCCGCATCCGATACAAGCGGCCGCGTCCATGGAGCCTTCCGCGTCTTCCTTAGGAACCGGAATCGAGTTGCCATCCGGAGCGCTGCCCGCGGGGACGGAAATATATCCGCCCGCAGCCACGATTCTGTCGAACGGACTGCGATCCACCATCAAGTCCCGCAGTACCGGGAACGCCCGCGCCCGCCACGGCTCCAGGTACAAGTCCTCGCCGTCTTTGAAATGACGCAGCGTCAATTGGCAGACAGTTGTCTCGGCTAGCGGGCCATGCGCGATCCCGTTGATCATGAATCCGCACGAGCCGCAGATTCCCTCGCGGCAATCGTGCTCGAACACCACCGGATCCTTCCCGCCGAGAATCAATTCCTCATTGAGTACGTCGAGCGCCTCCAGCATCGACATGTCGGGATTCATGTTCGACGACTCGTACCGCTCCATGCGCCCCGGCGAGACGCGATCTTTCTGCCGCCAGATGTGGAAGGTCAGCTTCATACTGAGACCGCTCCTGCTAGTCGCGGCTCTGAAGGGTCGGTGAATTTCGCGACGGCTAGTAAGTTTGCCTTCATTTGTAGCTCCGCTGGCTGGGATGCACGTATTCGAACGACAGCGGCTCCTTATTCAGCCTCGGAGCCTGCTCCGCGCCCGCATATTCCCACGCGGCGACATAACTGAAATTCTCGTCGTCCCGCAGCGCTTCGCCATCGGGTGTCTGATACTCTTCCCGGAAATGCCCTCCGCAGGATTCATTGCGCTCCCGCGCGTCCATGCACATCAGCTCCGCCAACTCGAAGAAATCCGCGACACGTCCGGCCTTCTCGAGCGATTGATTGATCTCCTCATTGCCGCCCAGCACCTTCACATCGCGCCAATATTCCACCCGCAGCTCGCGAATCTTGCCGATCGCCGATTCCAGGCCCGCGGCGGTGCGCGACATCCCGCACTCGTCCCACATAATCTTGCCCAGCTCGCGATGAAACGAATCCACGGTCCGAGTCCCGTTCGCGTCCAGCAGCGCGCGGGTCCGCATCGCGACACTCTCCTGCGCCGCGGCAAACTCCGGATGCGACGCGTCGATCTTTTCGAACTTGTTGCCTGCCAGATAATTTCCCAGTGTGTAGGGAATCACGAAATATCCGTCCGAAAGCCCCTGCATCAGGGCACTCGCGCCCAACCGGTTCGCGCCGTGATCCGAAAAATTCGCCTCGCCCAGGACAAACAGCCCTGGGATCGTCGACATCAGGTGATAGTCCACCCACAGCCCGCCCATCGTGTAATGGATCGCCGGATAAATGCGCATCGGGACCTTGTAAGGATCCTCGTCCGTGATGCGCTCATACATCTCGAACAGGTTGCCGTAGCGCTCGCGAATCTTGTGCTCGCCCACCCGTTTAATCGCGTCGGCGAAATCGAGATACACGCCCAGTCCGTGCTCTCCCACGCCGCGACCCTCGTCGCACACCGCCTTCGCATTGCGCGAAGCCACATCGCGAGGCACCAGGTTGCCGAAGCTCGGATACCGCCGCTCCAGATAATAATCGCGCTCCGCTTCCGGAATCTGATCCGGCGGCCGCTTGTCGCCCTTCACCAGCGGAACCCAGATGCGCCCGTCGTTGCGCAGCGATTCGCTCATCAGCGTCAGTTTCGATTGGTAATGCCCCGAGACCGGAATGCAAGTCGGGTGAATCTGCGTGAAGCACGGATTCCCGAACATCGCGCCTCGTTTATAGGCCCGCCAAATCGCCGTGCAGTTCGATCCCTTCGCGTTGGTCGACAAATAATAAACGTTGCCGTACCCGCCCGTGCCCAGCACCACTGCGTCCGCAACATGACATTCCACCGCGCCCGTAACCAGGTTGCGCGTGATAATCCCGCGCGCCCGTCCATCGACCACCACCAGGTCCAGCATCTCCGTCCGCGGGAACATCTTCACCGTGCCCGCGTCCACCTGACGCTCCAGAGCCTGATACGCTCCCAACAACAATTGCTGCCCCGTCTGTCCCCGTGCGTAAAATGTTCGCGACACCTGCGCGCCGCCGAAACTCCGATTCGAGAGCGTCCCGCCGTACTCGCGCGCAAAGGGAACGCCCTGCGCCACGCACTGGTCGATAATCTTGACGCTATTCTCCGCCAGCCGGTAAACATTGCCCTCGCGAGCCCGAAAATCTCCGCCCTTCACCGTGTCGTAGAACAGCCGGTAAACGCTATCGCCGTCGTTCTGATAATTCTTCGCCGCGTTGATGCCGCCCTGTGCCGCGATCGAATGAGCGCGCCGCGGCGAATCCTGAAAGCAGAAACATTTGACGTTGTAGCCGAGCTCTCCCAGCGTCGCGGCAGCCGACCCGCCGGCAAGTCCCGACCCGACGACGATGATCTCGTACTTCCGCTTGTTGGCCGGATTCACCAGCTTCATCTCGAAGCGGCATTTGTCCCAGGCCTTTTCGATGGGCCCGCTTGGAATTTGTGCGTCTAGCATGTTTATGGTCGCCGTCGCTCCCGGTCCGGCTTCTGGAAACGCTGAGCGTGTGGCGCGCGCCTCCAGGCGTGCCGTGTCGAGATTCGTATCGACATGTCCGGCCGTCGGCACGACTGCCGACGCGGCACGCCTGGAGGCGTGCGCCACGAACGCAACCCGAGGGCGCATTTCATAAAATAGAGGGAATTACACCGGTCAGCACCGCGATCGGGATGGAAACGAATCCGAGAAAAATCAGCGTCGCGGCGATCACCGCCGCAGTCTCCAGCCGGGGTGTATAGCGCGGATGATGAAACCCGAGCGATTGCACGGTGCTCGCGATTCCATGCCGCAGGTGAACGCACAGCAGCCCCACCGCGATGATGTAAAACAGCGAGACCGCGGGCACGCGAAATCCATTGATCAGGTTGCCGTACGGATCGCTCTCCGAATAAGGAGTGCCGCCCACCCCGAACGTGAACTGCATCAAATGATAAATGATGAACGCGGCCACAATCGGACCGCTGATGTACATGGTGCGCGAAGCGTAGCTCGACCCCGTCGCCTTGCTTTTCACATAACCCACCGGCCGCGCTTCGCTCTTCACCACCGCCAGTTGCACGGAGCTCCAAATGTGCAGGATCACGCTCACCAGCAGTGTGATTCGCACTGCCCACAGCAGCTCCGGCAGAGCCTTCAAGGCGCGCGCATAGCCATTGAAGCGCTCCGGTCCGATGAAGACTTGCAGATTGCCGAGCAGGTGTCCGGCGACGAACGCCGCCAGGATCGCTCCGGTCACGGCCATCACGGCTTTCTTGCCTATCGTCGTGTCCCAGAATCGCAGCGAGCGCAAAGGCGCGTCCGCGATGCCGGTAGTTGTAGATGCCATTCCCTTTAATTTCATGATAGCAAGCGATTTCGCCCGCGCCTTGGGTTCGTTTCGTAATTTTGCATAGACGTCTATTCCGGTTTCTTCCATCGCGCTTTCCTCATACCAGTGTCCAGGGGCAGGGTGGAAGGGAAGCGTTGTTTGATCGCTATGTCGTTGGTGGCAGCCGATTTATTTCGGTTTCTAACGTTGTGACAATTCTCTTGCAATATTCTACTACATCGTAGTAGCATCAGACACGAGGTAGTAGACGGATGCTCCCGCCCAAGCTTACCAAGCTCGAATTGCAAATCCTGGAAGCCTTGTGGAGCCACGGAAAAGCCTCCATTCGCGAGATTCAGGAGGCGTTTCCGAAGCCTCGCCCTGCCTACACCACGATCCAGACCACGGTGTACCGCCTGGAAGGAAAGAAAGCGGTGCGCCGCGTCCGCAAGATCAGCAACGCCCATATCTTTGAGCCGATCGTACCCCGCGACGTGACGCGCCACCGGTTGCTCGACGAGATCCTTAGCTTTTTCGGAGGCCGTGCCCAACCGATGATGGCTCAGCTTGCCGAAGCGGGAAAACTCACGCTCGACGACGTGCGCGAATTGGAGAAAACCATCAAGAATTTGCAGAACACAGAAAGGACAAAATGATCCCGGCGCTTACCAATCATCTGTGGCAATCCACCGTCTTCGCCCTCCTGGCGGGCCTGCTCACTGTCGCATTCCGTAAGAACCGGGCCAAGGTCCGCTACTGGTTATGGTTCAGCGCGTCGTTGAAGTTCTTCATCCCGTTTTCCATTCTCATCAGCCTCGGAAGCCATCTGCAACGTACTCCCTCCGCCACGGTCACAGCCCCCGCCGTGACGGTTGCACTGGAACAGGTGACCGAACCTTTTTCCAATGACGTGCCGTTCGCGCCGGCTTCGCCGCGCGCTCCCGATTGGAAACCTGCTGCGATACTTGCAGTCTGGGCCTGCGGATTCTCAACCCTGGCGCTGATCCGCGCGCGGAGCTGGTTCCGCATCCGAGCCGCCATTCGCCTAAGTGCCCCTCTGGATATTCCCGCCACGGTCGAAGTCCGCGCCTCTGCCGGCCTGCTTGAACCCGGCGTGGTCGGATTCCTAAAGCCTGTGCTCCTCCTCCCTGAAGGCATCGCCGACCGCCTGACGCCGAGTCAACTGGACGCTGTGCTCGCGCACGAGCTGTGCCACATTCGCCGCCGCGACAACCTGACGTCCGCCGCGCACATGATCGTCGAAGCAACTTTCTGGTTCCATCCGCTGGTGTGGTGGATCGGCGCGAGACTGCTGGAAGAACGGGAGCGGGCCTGCGACGAAGAAGTCCTCAGCCAGGGCGGCGAGCCGCATGTTTACGCCGAGGCAATCCTGAACGTCTGTAAGCTCTACGTGGAATCGCCACTGGTCTGCGTGTCCGGAGTCACCGGCGCGGATCTCAAGAAGCGGATCGAAGCAATCATGCTCAACCGAATGGCGAGCAAGATGATGTTCGGCAAGAAGGCAGTTCTTGCCGTCGCCGCGTTGGCGGCCGTGGGACTGCCTGTATCGGTCGGCATGATAAATGCCCCGATTAGTCCCGTCGCGCCGCTGATGATGACAGCGACTGCGGCTACACCTGTCACCGCCGAGGCATCGCCGACTCCGCAGGAGCCGAACGACGCCTCCGCCAATCACTTCATTGCTGCGTTGGGCGCAGTCACCGCCACCACCGTCACCATCAAGCCCCAGTTCGGCGGGCAGTTGCTCTCCGTGAATTTCAAGGAGGGCGAGTTGGTCAAACAAGGGCAGCTACTGGCGTCCATTGACCCCCATCCGTATCAGCTTCGACTTTCGGGGGCGCTCATTCGCGTGACGCAGGACGAGGCGCAGCTCGCGGACCTTCAGCGCAATAAGGATTCGCTTCCTGCCGCGCAGTTCGAGAGTAGCCTCACTCAATTGGAAGCCCGAATAAAGGCCGATCGGGCCAGTGTCGACAGCGCGAAGCTGCAGTTAAACTACACGCAGATGATATCGCCCATTGCCGGTGTTGCCGGCTTGCTCAAGGTTGATCTGGGCAATGTCGTAAGTGCCGCGGATACCATCGTCACTATTAATCAACTACAGCCCATCGCGGTTTTGTTTACAATTCCAGAAGATACAATCCCCCAGGTGCTCGCGCGTCTTAGTCAAGGCGCGAACCTGCCCGTCGAGGCGTGGAGCCGCGACCAGAAAGTGAAGATCGCTACCGGCCGTTTAACCGCCGTCGACAATCAGATCGACACTACAACCGGCATGGCAAAACTCAAAGCCAATTTTGATAATACGAGCGGAGCACTGTACCCCAACCAATTCGTCAACGTGCGTCTCTTTGTAACCGCGGCTCAAAGCCCGAGGGTCGCGGTCCAACCTCCGGCTCCGACTGTTCCAGCATTCGAAGTGGCATCCGTTAAGCCTTGCGGGAGCGCAGACTCCGGCGGCAACCTGAAAGGCGGAGGTAGGAGCGGCGGAGGCCCCGGCGCCCAAGGTCCATCACCTGACCGGTTGAATCTCGCCTGCCAGCCGCTGCGGAACCTCGTCAGAATGGCGTACATCACGTTCAACAACGGCCGACGTATCGGCCTGGGGCTCCCGCCCCCGATCGAGGGAGGGCCGTCCTGGATGGATTCCGAGCGCTATAAAATCGACGCCAAAGCGGAAGGCTCTCCAGGGCAGGAAATGATGCGAGGCCCCATGTTGCAAGCGCTGCTCGAAGAAAGGTTCAAGTTGAAAGTCCACCGCGAGACTCGGGAGGCTACCGTATACGCATTGACCGTAGCCAGGAGCGGCGCCAAAATGCCGGCCTTTAAAGAAGGAACGTGCTCCGCCCTCGATTTCTCGAAGCCTCCCGTGGAGCCGCTTATCATATGCGGCCTCGCCGGGCGCAAAAGCATCGGCCAGAACGTGAAATGGGAAGTGCGCGGAGGCACTCTGGACGAACTCGCGGACGCTCTGTCAATGGATATGGACCGCATCGTCCTCAACAAAACCGGCATCGCCGGAAAATTCGACTTCAAAATGGAATTCGCTGTGGACGAAACCACCGCCGGACTGACGCGCCTGCGCGGTCCGGATGGCCCCGTCTTCCCACCAGACCCCTCCGGCGGCCCGTCGATCTTTACCGCCATCCAGGACCAGCTAGGCCTGAAACTGGAATCAGCCAAAGGCCCTCGTGGATTCCTGGTCATCGACCACGTAGAAAAACCCTCTGAGAACTAGGTCTGCGTTGGAAATCCTGAATGTGATGTGGCGCGCGCCTCCAGGCGTGCCGCATCGACATTCTTGTCGATGTGTCTTTCCAGGCTCACATATCAAAAGCCGAACGTCGACACGACTGTCGACGCGGCACGCGTGGACGCGTGCGCCACGGAGTGACCTGCTACACAATCGGTCCGCAGGTAGGCAAACTGCCCCACGGCAACAAGATAGACGAGCCGCGTCGAGCCGAGCCTCGACACAATAGCAGCAGCGGACAACGCTGAATTTTTCAGCACCTCTGATAAAGTGTTAACTCATGTCGAACGTCGCAGTCATCGCCGGAGCCAGCGGCTTAGTGGGCCAGGAATGCCTGAACCTGCTGCTCAATCGCTACGACTCCGTCACCTCTCTGGTCCGCAAACCCACCGGCCGCCGGCATCTCCGGCTCATCGAGCGGCGCATCGACTTCGACATTCTCGATACTATTGAGATCCCCGACGGCGCACACGTCTATAGCGCTCTCGGCAGCACGATTAAAAAGGCGGGTTCGGAAGCCGCCTTCCGCCGCGTGGATTTCGATTATCCGAAGATGCTCGCCACCCGGGCCGCGGCCGCCGGCGGGGCAACGTTCGCTCTGGTTTCTTCCGTGGGCGCCGACCAGTCTTCGGGAAATTTCTATCTCCGTGTGAAAGGCGAGTTGGAACAAGCCATCGCCGCCATGCCTCTCGAAGCGGCATTGTTCTTCCGTCCCAGCTTGCTGCTTGGGGATAGAACAGAGCGTCGGCCGGCGGAGGTCTTCGCCACCGTCGTTGCGCGCCCTCTATCCCTGGTGCTGCTGGGCCCGCTGCGAAAATACCGACTGATTCCGGCGGCAACCGTTGCCGAAGCCATGGTGTTCGCCGCCAACTCCGGCGTGCGCGGCGTGCACGTCTATCATTACGATGAGATGTTGCGGCTGGCGAAATGACGGCGATTCTCGAACTGCGCGGCATCTCAAAACATTTCCCGACCCATCGCGCCGTAGACAGTCTGTCATTGGAGATTCCTCGGGGCGCATTTTTCTCCTTGTTGGGACCCTCCGGATGCGGCAAGACCACAACCCTGCGCCTGATTGCCGGCTTTGAATCGCCAACCTCCGGCGAGATCCTGCTGAATGGCGAGCGCATCGATCATCTGCCCCCATACCGCCGCAACGTCAATACGGTGTTTCAGAATTACGCGCTGTTCCCTCATCTCACGGTCCGCGGCAACGTCGAGTTTGGGAAACCGGACCGCGATATCGCCCACGTCCTCGAACAGGTCCATCTGACGGGTAAAGAATCGCGCAAGCCTCACGAGCTCTCAGGCGGCGAGCGCCAGCGCGTCGCTCTCGCGCGGTCATTAGTGCTGGAGCCGGATGTCTTGCTGCTCGATGAGCCGCTCTCCGCCCTCGATCCTCTGCTTCGCAAGGAAGTTCGCGCCGAGTTAAAGGAACTCCAGCGCCGCGTCGGCATCACATTTCTCTTCGTGACTCACGATCAGGAAGAAGCCCTCGCGCTATCGGATCAGATCGCCGTCATGAACGGTGGAGTGGTCGAACAGGTGGGTACTCCGCAGGAAATTTACCAGAACCCGCGAACGAAATTCGTAGCGTCGTTTCTGGGCGCGATGAACTGGATCAACGGAGCCGGCATCCGCCCCGAGTGCCTTCGCATTACCGGCGACGGCCTTCGCGCGGTGGTCACGAACTCGGTGTTCCTTGGTTCGGTGGTCCACGTCGAAGCGCAACTGGAGGGCGGGGAACTGGTGCGCGCCCAAGTGGCTCCCGATCAGATCGTGAATCCGGGCGAGACCATTTGCCTGTCTTGGGATCAACGCGATGAAAAACGTTTTTAAAGCTCCGGTCTGGGTGTTGATGATCGCGACGTTCTTTGTCCCGATGGCCATCATCGCCGTCTACAGCGTTCTCACCCGAGGAGGCTACGGAGGCATCGAGCTTCCCGTGACGCTGGAAAACTACATGCGCCTTTTCGATCCGCTTTACGGTGTAATTTTCCTTCGCTCCTTCTGGATTGCCGCCGTCGCCACCATTCTTTGCCTGCTGCTGGGATTCCCTTTGGCGCTGTTCATCGCACGCTCGGGCG
The DNA here is from genome assembly GCA_963813145.1 of Bryobacterales bacterium. GTDB lineage: Bacteria > Acidobacteriota > Terriglobia > Bryobacterales > Bryobacteraceae > Palsa-187. The sequence continues at coordinate 4,310,002 of CAWEXX010000001.1, read as the reverse complement.
CGAAAAAGAATTTCTGGCTGGCCTTTGTGATCCTGCCGTTCTGGACCAGTTTCCTGATCCGCCTCTACGCCTGGATGTTCCTGCTGCGCGACACCGGTCTCATTAACACCATTTTCCACACCCATTTCTCGATGCTGTACAACAACGGCGCTGTGATTCTGGGCCTCGTGTACGGTTATCTTCCATTTACGGTTCTACCGCTCTATGCGACTTTAGAAAGGCTCGATCCCTCGCTGCTCGAAGCCGCGGCGGACCTCGGCGCAACTCCGTTCGCAGCACTTTTTCGCGTCACTATTCCGTTAGCGATGCCGGGGATCCGCGCTGCTGCGATTCTCACTTTCGTGCCGTGCATCGGAACGTATCTGACCTCCGACCTTCTGGGTGGCAGCAAGACGATCCTGATCGGCAACCTGATCCAGAATCAGTTCACAACTGCTAGGGATTGGCCCTTCGGCTCCGCGGCATCTTTGGTGCTGATGGCGGTTGCCTTGGCGCTCCTGATTCTGGCAAAAAGACGCGGCGAGGAGCTTCTATGAGGGCTTATGCGGCCTTAATCTGCCTCTTCTTGAACCTCCCGCTGCTCATTTTGGCCTTATTCAGCCTTAACTCCTCAAAGTTCACCGTTTGGGAAGGCTTCTCGCTCCACTGGTACCGGGCTGCGCTGGGGGATCGCGAGCTGATTGAATCGGCGGTAAATAGCCTGATCATCGCAGTCGTCGCGACGGCCATCGCCACCGCGATCGGTACTTTAGCGGCCTACGGCCTCTGGAAGCGAGCGTCGAACTTACTTTCAGGTTCACTCTATATGTCGTTGGTAACGCCGGAGATAGTCACTGGAGTTTCGCTGCTCGCATTGTTCCAATGGACCTTCCGCTTCCTCCATCTGCGACTCGGGATGCACACCGTGATCCTGGCGCACGTGGCATTTTCTGTTGCTTATGTTGTTGTTGTCGTGATGGCGCGGCTGCGATCGTTTGATAAGACACTGGAAGAAGCCGCCCTCGATCTGGGAGCCACTGAATTTGGGGCGTTCTATCGCGTTACATTGCCGTACTTAGCGCCCGCAATCGCGGCGGCTGGGATGCTCGCGTTTACCGTATCGATTGACGATTATGTGATCACGAGTTTAGTGGCCGGCGTCGATTCCCAGACTTTGCCTATGGTGATCTATGCATTGGCGAGGCGCGGGGTGAATCCGATGCTCAATGCGGTTTCCACTCTCGTCGTTTTCGGGCTGGGCGTAATTGTGCTGGTTTCGGAGAGGCTTCGGCGATGAAGCGGCGGGTGTTTTGTTTGAGCGCTTTAGCGGCTTGCCGCCGCGAGCGGCCGCGGCTGAATGTTTATAACTGGTCCGATTACGTCGCTCCGGACACCATCGCGAATTTTGAGCGCGAATTCGGGGTTCAGGTTCGATATGGGACTTACGAAGGCAATCAGGAAATGATTGCCAAGGTGATGAGCGGGAATTCGGGGTGGGATGTGGTTTTTCCTTCCGCGGATTTTATTGGGCCCATGCGGCAGATGGGGCTGTTGCAGAGTCTGAGGCATGAGTGGCTGACAAATCTGGGGGCGCTCGATCCGGTGTTTCAGAAGGCTCCGTGGGACCCGGCGCTCAAATGGTCTGTTCCTTACATGCACGGGTCTACGGGAATTGTTTTTCAGAAATCGTATGAGATGAGGGCTTGGAGCGATCTTTGGGATCCACGAATGGCGGGGAAGATTACGATGCTCGACGATCCTCCGGAGGTGCTGGGGACTTGCCTTAAGAAGCTGGGATATTCGATCAATTCCAGTGTCGAGAGCGAGCTTCGGGCTGCGCAGCAGGAGGCTATTGCGCAGAAGAAATTGCTGCGGGCTTATTTGAACGCCGAGGTTCGGGATCAGATGGTGGCGGGCGATGTCGCGGCGGCGCAGGCTTGGGCAGTGACGGCGGGGCAGGCGATCGCGGCGGCTCCCCAGAAGTTGGCTTTTGTGTTGCCGGCGGAGGGGTTTGCGCGATTTGCGGACACCATGGCTGTGTTGAGAGAGAGCGGGCGGGTGGAATTAGCTCACAAATTCATCGACTATCTGCTGCGGCCGCAGGTGGCGACGGAGATCGTGAAGGCTACTCAAACTGCTACGGCGAATCTGGCGGCGAAGAAGTTGTTGCCGGTGGAGTTGCGGGAGAATCCTGTGCTTTATCCCTCGGCTGAGGTGCTGGCGCGAGGGGAGTGGTTTGAGCCGTTGTCGTCGAATGCGCAGAAGTTGAGGGATCGGTTGTGGACTGAGATTAAGAGTGCGTGACAAACAACGCGGGCCGTGCCCAGAGGGCGCTCACAATCGGCCGCAGGCTGCCAGCCTGCACTACAAGACGGCAGGCGAAGACGAGACTCAGTACGGTCAGGATTTTGAGGGCCAGCCTCGAGTCAGGCGCGGACGTATTTGTTGAACCAGTCGATGGTGCGCTGCCAGGCCAGGTCGGCGGCGGGTTTGTTGTAGCGTTCGGGGGTGGCATCACAGTTGAAGCCGTGGACGGCGCCGGGGTAGATATGGCCTTCGTGCGGAACATTGGCTTCCTTCAACGCGGCGTCGTAGGCCGGCCAGGTGGCGGCCAGGCGCGTGTCGAGTTCTCCGTGATGGACCAGAATCGCGGCTTTGATCTTAGAAATATCGTCCTTGGCAGGAGGGCCGCCGTAGAAGGGCGCCGCGGCGGCAATATCGGCTCCTAGGCGCGCGGCTAGAGTATTGGACATGCTGCCACCGTAACAGAAACCGGTTGCGCCGATCTTGCCGGAGCAATCGGGGCGCGACTTCAGCCACATGGCGGCGGCTACGAAATCTTCGGCCATTTTTTTACCATCGACCTTGCTGAACATCTGGCCGCCTTTGTAGTCGTCGCCGGGAAAGCCGCCTAGAGAAGTGAGTCCGTCGGGCGCGAAGGCCATGAAGTTGGCGAGCGCGAGACGGCGGGCAATGTCCTCGATATGAGGATTCAGGCCGCGATTTTCGTGGACCACAATAATGCCAGGCAATTTCGACGGTGTTGCGGCGCGCGTGTCGGCGCTGACGGGACGGACGAAATATCCTTTGATGCTGCCGTTGCCTTGCGGCGAGGGGACGGTCTCATAGGATGCTTTGATCCGGTCATCGGTCTTGGACACCTGCTGACCCTGGGCATAGTTCGGCATGAGCGCCTCCATGAGGGCTGCGGCGGTAAGACCGCCAATGGCGAAGCGCTGGAGGCCGTCCATGAAGGCGCGGCGAGTGATGTCTCCATGAATGAACAGATTATAGAGTTGGATGGCTTCGGTTGGTAGTTTGGGTCTTGTTGGTTCCATGATTGACTCCCTTGGAGAGAATATCATGGCTCATAGTGGCGCCAACACGGGAGGGGAGCGCATTTCATGGAGAGGCGCAGAGCACCCTGAGGAAAACACGGGAGGGATGCTAACCTCTTAGCGGTATGAACCTTTTCTGGCGAATACGACTGGCCTTTCGGACGATGCTGCGGAATAAGCGGGCTTATCTTGCGGCCGTTGGGATTCTTGCGCTAGGGATCGGGATGAGCGCTGCGATGTTCTCGATGGTGGACGCGGTGCTGCTGCGACCGCTGCCGTTTCCCGGACAGGAATCGATTCATTTGATTTGGAAAGTGGATCCGCTGGCGGGTGCTCATGTGGAGGAACTCGCCTATCCGGAATTGCGCGATCTTCAACAAAACATTCCAGAATTCGAGTATGTCGCGGTAATGCCGACTTCTCTCTACGGATACTCGCGGGTGCTCCAGATTGGCAACGCGGAGCCGGTACAGATTGAGGGTACGCCGGTGTCTCATGATTTCTTCCGGGTTCTCGGCGCGGCTCCAGCGCTGGGGCGGGATTTCGTTGCTTCCGACGAAAGGGTGGGCGCGCCCCCGGTGGTGATGCTGTCGGATCGGGTGTGGCGCAATTTCTTCGGGGCGGATCCGGCGATCGTAGGACGCATGATTCGGTTGGACGGCGTGGGCACCACGGTACTCGGCGTGATGGGGCGCGGTGTCGAGTTTCCGCGCGGAGCGGGGATGTGGCGTCCGCTGGGCGTGGAACAAGGGATTATGGAGCATCGGGGCGCGACGTTTTTGCAGGCGATTGCGCGAACGCGGCCGGGCGTTTCACGCGACCGGATCGATGTGTTGGTGAATGCCCTATTCCAAAGGGTTGCAGTGCAGTATCGGGAGGTGTACACGCGGTCGCAACGTGGGGTGGTGACGCCACTGGTGGAGTACTGGACGGGGTCGGCGCGAGGGCACTTGTGGATCATGCTGACGGCTTCGGTTCTGCTGCTGGTGGCGTCGATGATGAGCGCCAGCAATTTGTTGTTGTCGCGGATACTGGCTCGGCGGACCGAGATCGCTACGCGGCTGGCTCTGGGGGCGCAGCGCTCGAGGATTCTGTTGCAGTTGGGGGCTGAGGGACTGGTTGTGGCGGGGATCGCCAGCGCGGTTGGGTTGGGCATTGCGGACGGGGCGATTCGATTTTTGGTGCGATGGTCGCCGGCGGATATTCCGCGATTGGAGCAGGCGTCGCTCGATTGGGGGACCTTTCTGTTCGCTGCTGGAGCGGCTGCGGTGGCTGCGATTGCTTGCACGGTGATTCCGGGATGGTCGGCGACGCGGGTGGAGATCGAAGGGGCTTTGCGGGAAGGAGGAGTGCGGTCGTCTTTGTCGCGGCGGGCTGGACGAACCCGGAATGTTTTTCTGCTGGCTCAAGCGGCGGTCACCGTGATGCTGCTGGCGGCGGCTTTGCTGCTCACGTTGAGTTACCGGTCGATGATGTCGGCGGATACCGGGTTTACTCATCGGGATGCCGTGACGATGAACTTGCAACTGAGGGCTCACGGCAAAGCTGTGCGGGCGGATTATGACGAGTTGTTGAAGAAGCTGCGGGAAGCTCCGGGAGTTACTTCGGCAGGGGCGGTTCTAGTGAGGCCTCTCGAAGGACCCATTGGGTGGGATGTTCCTTATGAATTCGAGTATGAAGCGAGGGCGGGGGACAGCCGCGTGCTGCCTAAAGGGAACTATGAAGCGATCACTCCGGGGTACTTCGCGACTGTGGGGACGTCGATTTTAGAGGGGCGGGATTTTGACGAGCACGATACGGGGGAGAGCGAGCCGGTAGCGATCATCAGCGGTGCGTTGGCGGAGAGGATTCGGAACGCCGGGCATGAGGCGGTCGGATATCGCATGAGGTTGGGGTTGGGCCGGCCGGGGTGGCTGAAGATTGTCGGCGTGGCTGCGGATGCACGCTACCGGAGTATCACGCAGAAGGGCGTCGATCTTTTTGTTCCGTCCACTCAGGCGATTAATGGCGGCAATTACCTGGTGATTCGCGGGAGTGGCGATATGGCCGCTCTGGTGCGGAGGACGCTGGCGGCGTTCGATTCTGCCCAAGCTGTGGCGGCCGTGGCGACGATCGGGGAATTGATCGATCGGAATGCGGCCCGGCACCGGTTCAATATGATGCTGCTGGTATGGTTCGGCATTTGCGCGTCGATTCTGGCGGCGAGTGGGGTTTACAGTCTGATCGCGGAGACGATGGCGGAGAGGGAAAGAGAGATTGCGATTCGGTCGGCGCTGGGGGCTACTCGGGGCCGGCTGATGCGCGATATGGTGTCTCGGACTCTGGCTTTCGTGGCGATCGGGGAATTCGTGGGTGCCTGTGTCGTGGGCGCGGGCGGACGAGCGGGGGCGAATCTGTTGTATGGGGTGTCGGCTGGAGATCCTTTCGTCCTGGGGTCGGTTGCGATGTTTTTATTTGTTGTGGCTTTGGCAGCGGCGTGGTGGCCGGCTTGGTCCGCTAGTGGGAATCGGGTGAGCTTCTAAGGCGGCAGTCGGGAATTTGCCCCACTAAAGCAGGTAATCTGGAGGCACGATGCTGTTACTTGCTGCGGTTGCGATGGTGGCGATGCCGGATTGGGTTCCGGCGCGGTGGTTTTCGAAGGATCCGGCGACGCTGAAGCTGGTGGAATCGACGCCGGTGAATTGCCTGTTACTGGAGAAGGCCAACTGGTCTGCGGAGTTCACAAAGGCTGCGGCGGAGCGGGGAATTGCCACGTTGGGAGTCGTCACGGGCAAGGCGAATGCCGCGGATGTCGCGGCAGAAGCGAAGCGGGCGGGACTGACCGGGCTGGCTGTCGAGGGGTCGCTGAGCGCGGGCAAGATGGATATGCCGGTGGTAGAGCTGGCGAATCGCGGAGAGATGAAATTCGGGTCCGACGCGCAGGTGTTGGCGACGAAGCAGGGAATGTGGCCGGGGATACGCGCAGAGCAAGATGGGGTGATCGCTGCGCCGACGGGGGCTCCGTGGATCGACACGAACACGGGGTTCTTGCGATATGCGCGGGTGTCGACGCATGCGGCGATTTGGATTGCGGAGCGAGTTCCGGCGAAGGGGCATCCGTTGGTTACGGCGTATTTGGCGGCAATCGGTGACGCGGGGATGACAGGGGCTCGATGGGTGCTGGATTTCGATGAAGAGTTCGCAAAGGGCCTCGCGAAGGGCGATCCCACGGCGCTGAAGAACTGGGCGCTGATCGTGCGGCATGTGAAGTTCTATGAAGATCATAAAGACTGGCGCGGATGGCCGATGCGGTCGACGCTGGCGCTGGTGGAGGATCCGTCGAGCGGGGCGCTGATTTCGGGCGGCGTTCTGGACATGATGGCGACGAAGCATACTCCGGTGACTCCGATCCCTGCGCGGGCGCTCGATGGGAAGTCGCTGTTGCATTCGAAGATGGCGGTCAACGTGGATCCGGAACTGCTGTCGGCGAATCAGAAAGAGGCGCTGAAGGCGTTCACGAAGGCGGGAGGGACGCTGCTGACGGGTCCGCCGGGGTGGCGATTCCCGGCGCTGCAGCCGGATCAGATCACGCTGGATAAGAAAGACCTGGAGACGCTGGATTCCATTTGGAAGGAATTGAATACAGTGACGGGCCGGGATAATTTAGGGGCCCGGCTGTTCAACGTCGGGAGTATGTTGTCGAATTTATTGGAGTCTCCCGATGGGAAGCAGGTCGCGCTGCAACTGGTGAATTATTCCGATTACCAGGTGGCGGATATCACGGTTCACGTGCTTGGGAAATTTAAGCGCGCGACGCTGATGAGGCCGGAGGCGGGTCCACAGAAGCTGGATACGTACGATGTGGAGGAAGGCACGGGGGTCGATGTTCCGGCGCTGGGGGCGTTGGGGACTATTATTTTGGAGCCTTAGGAAAAGTCGTTCAGAGCGGCATATTCCGCTACAATTGGGCAGAGACATGGTCGAGATTCAGCCAATCCGCGTCGAGCTGGAAACGGAGGAGGATGGCCGAATCCTCGCCTCCGTGCCGGACCTGCCAGGCGTGATGGCGTATGGCGCCAGCAATGAAGAAGCGGTGCGAAAGGTGAAGTCGATTGCCCTTCAGGTGTTGGCTGACATGATCGAGAGCGGCGAGGAAGTCCCCGAGCCGCTGAAAGTCCTCTTCGCAGCGTGAGCACTTGGCGGTCGACGAAGGCCAAACGAGTGTATGCGGCTCTGCTGCGGCTCGGTTGGACGCCTAAGAAGCAGGTAGGATCGCATCGAAAACTCCAGCGTCCTGGTTGGCCGAACGTCACATTTTGTTTTCACGACGGAGAAGAGGTTGGCCCGGCGGCGCTCTCCAAAATCGCGAAGGAAACGGGACTGCGTCCGGAGGATCTCTGAAGCTTACTTCTTCCCCGCGACAGGATAACCCTGCCAAACATATTCCAGCGCCTCGGGTAGGGTTTGCTGTTTCACCGTGCGGTCGGTGTGCCCGGCGTTGCGGGCGAATACGAATTGATAGTGATAGCCTTTTTCGGCCAGCACTTTGGCCATGTTTTCGTTGGCCACAACCCAGTCGTGCATCTTGTCGCCCATGGGATTGGGATTGAAATTATCCCGGTCGCCGACTTCCATCCAGAGGCGAATGGGCTTCACCGGACTGTTGGGGATGAGGTGCTCATGAAACTCCCATGCGCCGTGGGGGGAGTCGGGATTGGAGGGCCACTGCTGATTCACATAGGTGCCGGAATAGGTGAGGACGCGGTGGTACAGCTCGGGGTGATACCAGGCCATGATGAGGGCGCAGGAGCCGCCCGAGCTGCCGCCCATGGTGGCGCGGCCGTTGGGATCCTTGGTTAGTTTCACGTTGGCTTTCGCTTCGACGAGGGGGAGCACTTCTTTCTCGACCCATTCGGCATAGAGGCCGGACATCGTGTCGTATTCGAGGCCGCGCTCGCTGCCCTGGGCGTCGCCACTGCCGTTGCCGATGGAGATAGCGACCATCGCGGGCACACGGTGTTGGGCGATCAGATTGTCCAGGGCGACGAATAGCGCCTTGTCGGGTCCATCGGCGCCGACGATGAACGGAGCGGCTGTGCCGGGGACGTACTGTTTCGGGACATATACGGATAGTTTGCGCGTGTAGGGCGCGGTATGGCTGGTGGTGACGATGATCTTGGCGGGGTTGTCGGGGTCGGGCTTGCCAAACGTGCCGGGCTCGCGGGCGATGCCGGGATAAATTTTGCTGTCGGTCGACTCCATGGTGAAATCGATCACTGTTCCCTGCGGCACGCCTTCCTGCACGGCCATCTCCGGCGCGGGGTTGTGGGTGGGGCCGAGGATGAAGTTACCATCGGCGTTGGGAGCGGGAACGGCTCCGTCAGGCAGGTCTTTCGCGGTGACATAACCGGGAGTGTTGGGATCGCGGGTCGGGGGCGTCGGGCGAGCGGGCCGGGCCGGCGGCGGAGTAGTGGGAGTTTGAGCCATTGCCGGGATGAAGCTGATCAGGAACGCGATGTTTAGAAGACGGTACATGTAAGGACTCCTCGAAATTCTCCATCAATCTTAACTCAACAGCCGATCGGCTAGACTTGGCAGAGCGACAAGGAGCGAGCGAAATGAGCGATTGGAAATACCTGCAGCGAGACCCCTCTGAGGCTCTCGCCCGGCTGCACTTTTTCTCCGTAACAAAGAAACATTTGTCCGGTGAGATCGAGGCGCGCATCACTGTCAAGGAATTCGCGGATCCCGGGACGCGCGATATGCAATTTTTCGCCCAGGCCGACATTGAGTTGAATCAGAAAACCTTAAAGTTCCAGCCGGTGGGATGGAGCGAGACTCTGATGGGCGCTGTGGCAGAGTGCCTGAAGAATCTGCGCAAGTTCGAGTACGAAGGAATGGAGCAGGATCCCATGGAGTGAGTCTGGCCTATCGATCGAAAGCGTAATAGACTGGAGCTATGACACGTCGCGAGTTGCTTGCCTTGGCTGCTGCCGCTCCGGTTTTGCGGGCGGCGGTTACTCCTGCTCCCCCGGTCGTGATTGCGCCGACCTCTTATAGCGATAAGCTGGACGACCAGATTATCTGGATGTTCGATCAGCTCGGCGGCGCCGCCAGGCTGGTGCGAGAACAAGACGGTCACCATCAAGATGAACCTGACGGGGAGTCCGACGCTCAAGTTTCAGGGACGGCCGCTTGGTGTGACTCATTACACGCATCCGGCGACGGTTGCGGCGATGGTCAGCGTGCTGGACGGCGCGGGAGCGAAGCGCATACGGCTGGTCGAGAGTGCGTGGGGCACCGGCGGGCCGCTCGAAGAATATCTGCTCGATTCGGGCTGGAACGTTCGCTCGTTGAAGAACGCTTCGCACAAGCTGGAGTTTGAAAATACCAACGCGCTCGGGCTGGGCAAGAAATATTCGCGGTTGAAAGTGCCGGGCGGCGGACATATTTTTCCGTCCTTCGACCTGAATCATTCTTATGAGGACACGGACGTCTTCATGTCGATGGCGAAGCTGAAGAATCACGCGACGTGCGGCGTGACGCTGTCAATGAAGAACTGCTTCGGCATCACGCCTGCATCGACTTACGGCGACGACTCCGGGATTCACGAGCCGAATGAGAAGCCCACCAAGGGGCGCGGCGAGGTTTGTCACGCCGGCAAGCGGCAGCCTTCGGCGACGGCGGCGGCGGAGAACGATCCAACGACCAGTCGCGATCCTGGTTACCGGATGCCTCGTATCGTGGCCGATCTGGCAGCGACGCGGCCGATCGATATCGCGTTTATCGATGGAATCGAGACGGTGACGGGCGGGGAAGGGCCGTGGATTCGCGGATTGACATACGTGAAGCCGGGAGTCCTGATCATGGGCACAAACGCGGTGACGACGGATACGGTGGGCACGGCTGTGATGGGTTACGATCCTCGCGCCAAGCGCGGCACCAAGCCCTTCGAGACGTGCGACAACACGCTGCTGCTGGCGGAGGCCAACGGCGTGGGGTCGGCCGATCTATCGCGCATCGAGGTGCGCGGCGCGCCCATCGCGCAGGTGCGCTACCAGTTCCGTTGATCGCACATGCCGCAAATTTCGCTGCCGGTCATCCCTAAGCTGACGTTCACTTCGGTGATCGACATTCTAGCGGTCGCGATCCTGATTTATCAGCTCCTGCTGATCATTCGCGGCAGGCGGGCGGCGTACGTGTTGAGCGGCCTGTGGGTGCTGGTGATCGTTTACCTGATCGCGATGTACGCGCATCTGGAACTGCTGCGATCGGTGCTGGCGGGGATGGCGCCGTACACCGCGATTGCGTTGATCGTGATGTTCCAGTCGGAAATCCGGCGATTGCTGACCCGCATCGGACGGAGCCGGTGGCTCGGATTAGGTGGACAACTGGAGCGCCGCGAAGTGGTCGATGAAATCCTGCTGGCGCTGGAGCAAATGGCGGAGCTGAAGATGGGCGCGCTGATCGTGGTGGAGCGCGAAATCGGATTGCGAACGTTTATCGAGAGCGGAGTGGCGCTGAACGCCATGGTTTCCCGCGATCTGCTCTGTGCGATTTTTCATCCGGGAGCGGCGCTGCACGACGGCGCGGTGATCCTGCAAGGCGAGCACGTCGCGGCGGCCGCCTGTTTTCTTCCGCTGACCATGAACCCGGGCGCTCTGCGAAAGCTCGGGACCAGGCATCGCGCGGCCATCGGAATTACGGAAGAGAGCGATTGCCTGTCGATTGTCGTTTCGGAAGAGACCGGACACGTTTCGATGTGTGCGCGCGGCGAGCTGGAGCCCGACGTGTCGATCGACCGTGTGAGAGAGCGTCTCACGATCGCCACTTCGGGCAGGCATCGCGAGCGGACCGTTGAGCCGCGCTGGAATCAGGTTGAGCCGTGAAGCTGATCACTCGAAATCTGTGGTGGAAAGTGGGATCGCTGGCGCTGGCGATCTTGCTATGGTTCGCGATTCTGGGAGAGCCGGAATTGGTGACCACGCATACCGCGCCGATCCTTTATAAGAACCTGCCGCAGGGACTTCTGATCGGTATCGATGCGCTGGACCAGGTGCGGGTGGAGTTGCGCGGTCCTTCGGGAAAGCTATCCCCGGACCGATTGGCGGAAATGGCGGTGCTGCTCGACCTCTCAGACGTGAAAGGTCCCGGCGAGCGGACATTTACGCTCTCGGACGGAGATTTTCATCTGCCGCAGGGCGTGACGTTCGGGCGATCGATGCCTTCGCAGCTGCGAGTGCGGTTCGCGAAACTGGTATCGCGGGAGGTGCCGGTGAACATTCGCATTTATGCGCCGCCGCCGTCGGGCTATCGCGTCGTGCGTCAGCAGACAGTGCCGGACAAGCTCCGGATCGCGGGGCCGGAAGGGCGCGTAGCCGGAGTGAACAGCGCCGAAACCGATGCGATCGACCTGAGCGGAATTACCGAGAGCAAGGATATTAAGTCGAACGCGTTCCTCTCCGACCCCCAGGTGCGCTTTGAAGTTTCTCCCGCGGTGACCGTGAAACTGACGATTGAGAAGACTGGAAATTCAAAACAAGAATGAGAAAACTGTTTGGTACAGATGGGATGCGCGGAGTGGCGGGTGAGCCTCCTCTGGATCCGGCCACGACGTTCGCGGTGGGGACGGCGCTGGCAAAATGGATCGGCCAGAATCATCTCGATCCCGAAGTAGTCATAGGGATGGATACGCGAGAATCGGGCCCGTGGATCGCCGCGCAGGTTGCGGGCGGGCTCGAAAAGAACGGCGTGCGCGCGCGATTTGCCGGATTGATCACGACGCCGGGCATCGCGCACGTCACGCGCACCGGGCCGTTCGCGGCAGGCGTGATGATTTCGGCGTCGCACAATCCTTATCACGACAACGGAATCAAGATCATCGATCACTCGGGATTCAAACTTCCCGACGATCAGGAACATTTGATCGAGCAGGATATTTTTGCCTGGCTTGAATCTGGGAAAGCGCCCGAGCCGGCAGACTTGACGACCGATCACGGCTTGGACCAGGCATACATCGACGCACTGGCCGCGACCCTTCCGGCGGGACTCGAGCGGATTGCGGCTGGTGATCGATGGAGCGAACGGCGCGGCGACCTATCTTGCTCCAGCCTTGTTTGAGCGGCTGGGGGCGGCGGTGGATCGCATCCATTGCGCGCCGGATGGGAAGAATATCAATTTACACTGCGGCTCGCAGCACCTGGAGAGCCTGCGCGAGCAAGTCATCGAGACTCGGGCCGACTTGGGCGTGGCGTTCGATGGCGATGCGGATCGCGCGATGTTCATTTCGCACTCTGGGAAGGTGGTCGACGGCGACGCGGTGTTGCTGGTCACCGCCCTGCCGCTACACGCGCGCGGGAGATTGACGGACGTGATCGCGACGGTGATGTCGAATCTCGGGCTTGAGGTCGCACTGCGGGCTCACGGCATCGGCCTGATACGGACGCCCGTGGGCGATAAATACGTCCTAGATGAGATGGTGAAGCGCGACGCGCCGCTGGGTGGGGAGCAATCCGGCCATATTATTTATCGCGATTATGCGACCACCGGCGACGGATTGCTGACCGCGCTGCGGGTGCTTGAAGTAATGCGCGAATCGGGTCAGGATCTGGACTCGCTGGCATCGGGATTCGTATCGTATCCGCAGTTGCTAGTCAACGTGCGGGTCAAGGAGCGGCGTCCGCTCGCGGAGCTCGACAGCGTCAACGCGGGAATCCGGCGCGCCGAATCCGAGTTCGGCGGGAGCGGGCGCGTGCTGGTGCGATTCTCGGGCACGGAGCCGCTGGCGCGCGTGATGGTGGAGGGTCCGGCGATCGAGCGGGTCACTTTTCACGCTCACGCAATTGCGGATGCGATCGGGAAAGAGCTGGGTGTGGCGTAGGGCGAACGCGCGGTACACTGTCTTTGATGATTTCCCTCGTTATCGTTGCTACTTTACTCGCGCAGTCCCCCAGGCCCAGGGCTGCGGGCGAGGATTGGGTCCCGCTTTACAACGGCAAAGACCTTTCGGGCTGGGTCAACGTCGGGCACGAGAAGTGGGAGCCGGAGCCGAACGGCGTGCTCCACGGCGTCGCGGTGACGAAGGAATATGGATATCTGCAAACCGAGAAAAGCTACAAGGATTTTCAGATGTCCCTGCGCTTCAAGTGTGAAGGCGACGGCAATAGCGGCGTCTTTTTTCACACCTGGTTCAAGCCCGGCACGGCTGACGTCTCCAAGGGCCCTCAGTTCGAGATCGATTGCACGCTGGGCAAACACACCGGCGGCGTATACGAACAGAAACGCGGATGGATCGTGTGGCCGGCGCCTGAAAACGAATCGGTGGTGAGGATGGACGATTGGAATGAATACCTGCTGATGGTGGTGGGCAATCATTACATCTCGCGGCTGAACGGCGTGATTATGGTGGACTACACGGATCCGCGGCCGGAGAGCGACGACGGTCCGCTCGCGCTGCAGCTTCATTCGGGCGGCAAGGGCAACATGCGGTTCAAGGACATCATCGTTCGCGACCTGACGAAGAAGTAGCGGTGAGGCTGTTCTACTGCGATCACTTCGAGATTCCTTTACCCGAAGGCCACAAGTTTCCGATCGAGAAATATCGCCTGCTGCGGGAGCGAATCGCCTCCGACGGATTTTGGCGCTTGGAAGCAGCGATGCCGGCGTCGGTCGAGACCGTCGCGCTTGCGCACGATCCGCAGTACGTGACCCAGTTCGTCAACGGTACCCTTTCGGCCGCCGCGATGAGGCGGATTGGACTTCCGTGGTCTCAAGGGCTGGTGACTCGGACGCTTGCCTCCGCAGGGGGAACGCTCGCGGCAACCAGGGATGCAATGGAAACCGGATTCGGGGGCACGCTGGCAGGCGGGACTCACCATGCTTTTCGTAATGAGGGCTCGGGATTCTGCGTATTTAACGATGTGGCGATCGCGATCTTCAAACTACGCGCGGAAGGCCGCGCCCATCGAGTGGCGGTGGTCGATCTTGACGTTCATCAGGGCGACGGGACGGCTCATTTCTTCGAGCATGATCCGGACGTACTGACTATCTCCGTGCACGGCGCGCGCAATTTTCCCTTTCGCAAACAGCGCAGTAAGATCGACGTGGAGCTGGCCGATCAGACGGGCGACGAGGAGTATCTGCGGGCGCTAGACGAGGTGCTGCCGAGGGTGTTCGAGTTCGCGCCTGAGATCGTGTTTTATCTTTCCGGGGTCGACACGCTGGCCAGCGATGTACTCGGCCGCCTGGCGTTGACGCACGACGGCTTGAAGGCGAGAGATTCACGCGTGATCGGAGCATGTTATCGGGAAAAAGTGCCGCTCGCGATCACGCTGGGAGGCGGATATTCAAAGCCGATCGAATTGACGGTGGCGGCTCACGCCAACACGTTTCGAGTGGCTGCCGAGATTTACTCCGTTGGGTGTTGACCGTCTGCCCGCTCCCTAACGGTCCCCGCTCAATGGCGCCCCGGAGCCGCGACCGTCAGGGAGCGGGCAGACGAGGAATCCTACTTCATCCGGCACCGAGCCACCGCCGTCTTCCACCCTCGAAACAACTCTTCCCGTCGATCCGCGCTCATCTTGGGCTCAAATACCCGCTCCGCCCGCCAGAACTTCTGAAGCTCCTCGAGACTCTTGAAAAACCCGGTCGCAAATCCCGCTAAATACGCAGCCCCCAGCGCGGTCGTCTCGATATCGGCCGGCCGCACCAGGGGCGAGCCGAGAATATCGGCCTGAAACTGCATCAGAAAATTGTTCGCAGTGGCGCCGCCGTCCACACGGAGCTCCTTCAGCTTGACGCCGCTATCCGATTCCATCGCCTCCACCAGCTCCCGCGTCTGATAGGCGATGCTTTCGAGCGCGGCGCGTACCAGGCTCGCGCGGTCCGTCCCTGCGGTGATGCCGGTGAAGATTCCTCGGGCCGAGGAGTCCCAGTGAGGCGCGCCCAGCCCCACGAATGCGGGCACGAAATAGGCTCCGCCGGTATCAGGGACGGACGCAGCGACGGATTCAGACTCTGCCGCCGTCGAGATAATCTGCATCTTGTCGCGCAGCCACTGCACCGCAGCGCCGGCGATGAATACGCTTCCCTCCACCGCGAATTGAGCCGAGCCGTCGGGCGATGCAGCGCGCGTCGCAAGCAGCCGATTCTTCGATACGGGAGCTGTGCCGCCGGAATGCATCAGCGCGAAGCAGCCGGTACCGTAGGTGTTTTTCGATAGTCCAGGTGTGAAGCACGCCTGCCCGAACAGCGCGGCCTGCTGATCCCCCGCGATTCCCGCAATCGGGATCTGGCTGCCAAAATGTTCCGCCGCGGCGACGCCGCAAATCCCCGACGATGCCACGATCTTCGGCATCATCTCGCGCGGCACTCCGAAGATCCCAAGCAATTCTTCGTCCCACTCGCCGGCCGCAAGATTCATCAGCATGGTGCGCGAGGCGTTGGTGAAATCGGTGACATGCGACGCCCCGTTGGTCAGCTTCCAGATCAGCCACGTATCGACATTTCCGAAAAGAAGATCGGCTGGCTTGGCGGAAACGTGATCCAGAATCCAGCGAATCTTGCTGGCCGAAAAATATGCGTCGATCACGAGTCCGGTCTTGCGTTCGATCGTCTCGCGGGGTTTGAGCGCGTCACAATATGCGGCCGTGCGCCGGCATTGCCAGACGATGGCGGGCGCCACCGGCTCTCCCGTGCGGCGATCCCAAACGACGGTGGTCTCGCGCTGATTAGTAATGCCGATGGCGGCGATCTCCCGGGCGGTGGTGTTGGCTGCGTTCAGAGTTCTGCGCGTGGCGTCGAGCTGAGCGCGCCAGATGGCATTGGCGTCCTGCTCCACCCATCCAGGATGCGGATAGACGCAGTCGATGGGGCTTGATTCCATCGCCACGCGGCGTCCTTCCTGATCATAAAGCGCGGCGCGGGCGCTGGTGGTTCCTTCGTCCAGGGAAAGAATGTATGGCACTCACGCATTATAATGAAGATCGTATGTTCTTTCGCAATAATAAGGCGCAGCAGTCGACATTTGAAGACCGCATTGCCAATTTAAAGCAGTACGGCTTTCAAAGCGTCCGCCAGTCGTCGGACAAAGCGCGGGTGACGAGGGACGGCTGCGGAGCCATCGTCGAGAACCTGGGCGACGGCAAAGTAGAAATCGGCAGAGCGGGCATTCTGGTGGGCGAGGAGATCGGAGAACTGGTAAACCTCGGCTACCAGATGATTGTCCGTACCCCTTCAGGTATTGAACTGGCCGCGCTGGCGAGCCATCTCCAAAAGCTGCACGCTTTCGATGAGGACCTGCGCGAAGGACTCGGCTTAACCAGCTTGTACAACCTGTCGCTCGGCACCACATCCGAGGAGCATCTGTACGACCGCGTGGTCGACCGCGACAAAGGCGTGGCTGCGCGTCCCTGGGAAAAGTAACAGACCTTAAGAAGCCGCAGCGGAGGGACTGCTGGAATCTCATTTCTAGCTTGGGTCATGCTCGGTTTGATTGCCGGATTCATCGGCAGCAAAATCGTGAACAAGCGCGGAGAAGGACTGCTCCTCGATATCGTGCTTGGATTTCAGCGCGATCGTGTGAGGCTGGCTGGTCGGTTTTAGGCTACGGCGGAGTAACGGAATTAAAACCTCCACAGCAGTTGCATTCCATAGGAGGCTCAATTGTCATGCTGCTGGTCTACTACGCGATCCACAGAGTCTAGCGTGGCGATGACTTTTGCTGATTTTAGTTGTAAAGGCCCAGTGGAACAGAGGCCGTGATTGCCGGACCAGTGTAGCTACCGGTAATGTACGGTGACAATACCGAGTACGAGTAGCCTGAGATTCGCACTTCGAGGTAATAATTGTCCGTGCCGGATCCGGGGTTCGTGATAATCACGTTGCTGCCTGCGGCGCATCCCGTCAGATTAAAATATGAGGTTCCCGAAGTTGGTGTGGTCGACTGGTTGTAGAGCACCATGTTGCAGATGGAGGCGCTGTCAGTCGGATCGTGGATGGCGCCCCATCGCACTGCATAACGCGCCCGTTCTACCAAAGCCTGATGAATGAACAGGAACTGCCCGAAATCGAACGCTCCGAGCAGCAAGGGGACAAAGACCAGGAAGATCAACGCGGTCTCCACGATCGTGTTGCCCTTGCTTATCCGAAGCCGCCGCGACGTGTTGCCCATTCTGATGTTCTTCATATTGGTGACCAGACCCCCTGGTACGCATAGGTAATCTGAGGTTTATTCGTCAGTGTAGTGGTCGCGAAGATCGAGTTGATCGTGTAGCCCGTTATTGACACAGTCATCGTACTCGGTATTCCGGTGGTAGGGTCAAAATACGGCGTAAAGTTAACGTTCGCTGCCGTCAACCCAGGCAGTACCGGTGAGGTACCGGCGGTCGGGGTTCCATACAGCACCATGTTCTGTACCGCCGTCTTGAACGCTGCGGATGGAGTTGAACTAGGCGAGTCGTACGGCACCAGCGCCGCATAATGCGCGCCCCGGGCAACTGCATTTTGCAGATTGTTGTATTGCAGAAATGTATAGCCGAACTGAAACGTCCCGGTGAAGGCTGCTACTAGGAAGCCTGCGCCGAGGGCGAACTCCAGCATGGCACTTCCATGGCGATCGCGCCCGAGCCCCAACGCCTTTTCAATCCAGCGCTTCATTGAACTAGCTTCACAAAGGACGCGCCCGTTGTGCCTCCCACCCCTGGATGCGAGCTCCCGACGCTGTATGGTCCGGCGTATACGGCGCAGTAGGGGTCGTTGCCATTAGCGATTTTCTGGTAATAATTCCCTGTGTTGTTTGTCCTAAGAAGGAATTGCCCATACCCGACCACGGTCGTGTCAGCTGCGCTCGTTGGATTCACAATCGGTACCGAAAGTAGCCGTCGTCCGTTGTGAAGGGGGTTCCCTAAGTACGTGTTGTTCGTTGTCGGCGTGCCGACAGTTTGGTCTGTGGTGTCCGTATCCTGCATGGCGCGTTCATCCAGATAGACCCCCTCGCTCGCTTTGTTCCCATTGGTGAGCACCGGCATAATATTGGTGCCCACGCTTACCGGCTGCAACTGAATGAGATCGAGGACTTCCTGTTCAATGGTGCTATTGGAAGTGCTTCCCCAGTACCCGCTATTAGCGGAGGTCCAGTCAACAAGCACCCTTGTATCCGCATTTCCTAGTGGGCTTGTGTCCCCGGCACAAGGATTCTTAATGAACCCGTTAGCATTGCGGTTCGGCCACTGGAGGTCGTACTCCACTCCGACAGTTAGCCCAAAGAGCGGCCCGGTTGTGCTCTCAGCAACCGCAGTGTAGGGAGCCAGACCTCGAGGGAACGACGTGATGTCTACCTGTCCCGCGATCGCGGTCGAAACCACATTCTGCGTGGATGCTCTCACAACTACCGGGAGAAAGTACAGACCCATCGCCGTGGTAGCGGTGACTTTCGTATAAAGGTACCCAGTCGCTGGATTCGGACTAGTGACCCAGGGGCCCGCGCTGGTCGTCCCGAACGACACCGAGGGGCTGGCGACGCTCGTGCTGTCGAGATTCCACTTGTTCGTTGAATTAGTAACGGCTGCAGTCGCATTGGTGATGCCCGTCGTGGTTCCATCGAGTTGCAGCGAGGCCGCGATGGCCGCTGCGTCGCAGTACGATTGTGTCTCGTTCTTGACAATAAAGATTCGGCCGACATCGACGGCCAAGCCGAGCACCGCAATGAGAGCAATAGAAGCGGCAATCATCGTGACGAGCACGAAGCCGCGCTCCCCACGCTTCTCTGACGAACGACGATGAAAACTTTGCATCACTAGTCCTGTACCTTTGTTCTCAAGCCTTTTCATCACTAATATCGGCCCAAAAGTGAGGCGAAGCAATGGATTAGGTGTGGTTAGTAGAAATCTCGGGTGAAAACCCTTAGAGAACCCGTAGAACGGCACCCGAAGACGTACTACGGAACGGCATACCCCGTCCGTAAGCGTCGAAAAAGAGGCGTTTTGGAGAGTTACCAACCAGTGAGAGCGGACTAGAAATCCAAACCTTAGTACCAAAATTGATTAAGGCGTCAGAGACCGACCCACAAGTAATAGAAATAATTGGCGATCGGCGTGGAATTAGAAAATAAGTGGAGGCGGCGGGAGTTGAACCCGCGTCCGAGAAAGTCTACCGCGAAAAGACTACGTGCGTTTCCGATTCGGTATTTTTCGACCGCTCCATAAGAACCGGCAAGAGGGAAGCGGCTTAGCCTGATTGGTCTCGGCTTTCAGCTCCAGACGGAAGCTTTGGGCCTATCCTGCAAAATGACGTCCTCAGATCGCGTGCAAGCCCACGACCCAGGACGGCGACCTAATTAATTAGGCTGCGTAAGCAAACTGCTGATTATTGGCAGTTGTTGTTTTCCGATCGTTTTACGGGAGCTCGGAACCCGGCACGACTCACCACGACAGAATCAATCCCGTCGAAACCGTTGCGCCCCCTTCTCTTTCAGTTTAGCATCGAATAAGGAGAATGCCGCCGACCACCAAGCCGGACACCGGCACCTCGCCCCATATAACGACGGGAACGTCGGATGAGGATCAACTCACGCCGCTGTTCCATGTCGTGCTGCTGAACGACGACGATCATACTTATGACTACGTGGTCGAGATGCTGGCCGCGATTTTCTGCGTCTCCGCCGAGGCGGCTTTCCAGCATGCGGTAGAGGTGGATACCACCGGACGCACCATCGTCATGACCTGCGAGCGCGCACAAGCCGAGTTCGGCCGCGACCAGATTCACGGCTACGGCGCCGATCCGCGCATGCCCAGGTCAAAAGGCTCAATGACCGCGATCATCGAACCCGCCGGACAATCAAGGTAGCTTGGAGCATCGCCTTCAGCCGGCGTTTTCGTGCGTTCAGAGCCGCGACCAGCGGGAGCGGTCTTTACTGCGGTTTCCCCGCGATATAGTACCCGTCGCGAGTCGTAATCTTGAAGTCCTTGTGCTTCACGTTCACCTTGATCTGGTGAAACCCGGCTTCTTCGAGATTATCCGGCGCGTACGTGAGCATGTACTCGCTGTGCAGCGTCGCGCCGATATCTGAAATGGCCTTTTCGATGTCTTTCTGATTCGCGAAAAAGTATTTCTGACCGCCGGTATACTTGGCATAGACCGTCAGCGGATTGGGCACGAACACATTTTTCGCCAGGTCGAAAATGTCCTTGAACACAGGGATCCAGTTTCCAACGTTGGTCTGCGAATCCGTGGTCGGCGTTTGAATCACGCCCGCGGTGATCGGCCGTGCCTCCGGCGGAATCGCGTTGGGACGGTTCGGCTGCGGCGTGGAGGTAAGCTCCGAAATGACCTTTGATATGTCGATCGGATAAACGGTAACCTGCGCGAAATCGGCTTCATTCAGCACTTCGCGCGTACTGATGGTGCTTCCGCTGTTCTTATTTTCCGCCACCACCAGGATGACGCGGCGCCGCTTGATGTCCCGGCTCTTCAGCATAGTGATCGCGTTCATCACTGCGTCGTTCACCACGGCCGTGGTGCTCCCCGCTTTCACCTTCTTCAGCGCGGGCTTGAGTTTGTCCGGCTCCGACGTGAAGGGCAATAGCGTCTGAATACGGTGATCGAACATGGTCACCGCTACTTCGCCCGATTCGCCCAGGAGCTGCGCTTCCACTAAACTGCCGAGCCTCTGAATCTGAGGTAGAAAATGATCGACTACGCTGTTCGCCTGAATCACCAGCACCACAGAAAGCGGATGCGAGGTAATATCTTCAGTGATTTTCTGTGGTCTGCCGTTGTCGAACAATTCGAAATCGTAAGGCGTCAGGCCGTTGACGTTCTCGCCGGTACGCTTGTCGACCACCGACACGGGCACCATAACGTTGTGCGTCGAGATCCTGAAAGTGTCGTCCTGCTTGGGCGGGTCCTGCGCCGCGACCATCCCCGCGACACACATCAGCGAAACGAGTTTTTGACTCACATCAGATAAGATGCTAGTTCGAGGCACCAAGTTTCTCCTTATGTTCCGTCCGCCCGTGTAACAAATCCACCACATGCGGGATCAAACCTACGACCGCATTCAGCGACTCTACCGCACCGCGAGGCGCACCGGGGAGCATCACGATGAGTGCAGATCCTCTCGTGACCGCTCCCCCTCGCGAAAGCGGAGCGAACTTCGTGGACTTCAACCCCTCGCTCCGCATCAGCTCACCGAACCCCGGCACTTCCCGATCCGCAACCAGCTTCATGGCCTCCGGCGTGACGTCGCGTGGCGCCAATCCCGTGCCGCCCGTGGTGAGAATCAAATCCAGGTGAGAGAAGTTCACCACCGCCTTGGCGATCAGCGTCCGGTCGTCGGGAACCACGGCCCGCTGTGCCACTGTCCAGCCCAGTTCCGCAACGCGCTTTTCGAGCGACGGCCCGGACTTATCCTCGCGCGTCCCCGCAACTACCGAATCGCTAATCGTGACAATTGCGACCTGAATCGTCATCTTGATAAAACCCGCTTGAAATCTCCCGATTTGCCCCCGGTTTTAGTCAGCAAGTAGAGGTCCTGAATCTCGATCGATTTGTCGAGCGCCTTGGTCATGTCGTAAACCGTCAGTGCAGCCACCGATGCCGCCGTCAGCGCCTCCATCTCGACTCCAGTTTTTCCGGTGATCGACACGGTGGCCGTAATCCTCACCCCGCGCGCCTCGATTTTCGCATCCACATCGACGTGCGAGATCAGCAGAGGATGGCACATCGGAATCAGATCCGCAGTTTTCTTCGCCGCCGCGATCCCCGCGAACCGAGCCACCTCCAGCGGATTGCCTTTCGGATTCTTAGGCAGTTTTTTAAGCACACCGGGCCGGATTTTCACGAACGCCTGCGCGGTAGCGGTCCGCTTGGTCTCGGTCTTCGCCGAAATATCCACCATGCTGGCGCGGCCCTGTTTGTCGTAGTGGGAAAGCTTCTTCATTTAAGGAGCACCCGAATGTCGTCGCCCTCTTTCCAGGATTCCCGGTCCGGTTCCGTCACCAAAAATGCATTCGCGCGCGCCAGCGCCGGAATATCGCCCGAGCCCTGCCATCCCAGCGGCTCGATGATACTTCCATCTTCGCTCAATCGCGCGGGCAGGAAGCGTGTCAGCCCTGGCTTCTGCTTAAAATCACGAGACAACCGGGCGCGCAGCAGCGGAAGCAACGAGTCGCCGCAGCCGGAGAGCCGCTCGATCGCCACACGCGCGAACAATTCGAACGTCACCATCGTGGACGCCGGATTCCCCGGCAATCCGAAGAAAAATGTCTCGCCGACCGCTCCAAATACCAGCGGCTGCCCAGGCTGGATCTTGACGCGGGTGAAGAAAAACTTCGCGCCCAGGTCGGCCAGCACTTGTTCCACAATGTCGTATTTCCCGGCCGATACGCCGCCGGAGAGTAGCAGCAGGTCGGCTTTCAGGCCCTGTTCAACGGATGCCCGCGTCGATTCGTACGAATCGCGGGCAATAGGAAGAATCTCCGGAATGCCGCCCGCCCGCCGCACCTGCACAGCCAGCGACCACGCATTCGAATTACGGATCTGATGAGGCAGCGGTTGGACGCCGGCTTCGACAATCTCATCGCCGGTCGGTAGAATCGCGACACGAGGCTGCCGGAAAACTTGCACCCGCTCTCGTCCGACCATCGCGAGCGCCCCAGTCTCGGCAAATCCAATTCGATGCCCAGCGCGCAGCACGATCTCCCCGCGCTTCGCCTCAGTCCCCCGAGGAGTAAAATTCTCGCCCGACTCGATGGAACGAGAAATCGCCACGCGATTTTCGCGGCGCTCCACGTGTTCGACCATCACCACCGCGTCCGCGCCTCGGGGCAGGGGAGCGCCAGTCATGATCTCGATCGCGATACCCCGGGTCACCTCATTCTCCGTGATCGCGCCAGCCCGCACCTCGCCGAGAACCAGCAGTTCCCCAGGCACGTCCGCCGCGCGCACCGCAAACCCATCGCGAGCCGACCGGTCAAACGGAGGATAATCGCGATCGGCAAAAACATCCTCGGCCAGCACCCGTCCCGCCGCATCGAGCACATGCACCTGCTCGCTTTCGCCACGCTTGATTTGAACTTCGTGGAGTACGCATTGACGAGCTTCTTCGAAGGTCATAGTCGGCGTTTTTGATTGATTGGCGATTCAGCCCCATGCGTCAGCTTGGGGCTTTCACTGGGAATCGTAGCAGCGCCAAACTGACGCATGGGGCTAGGTTTGTTGGTCCCCGACGATTCAGACCGCCGTGTCATATCCCGACGATTGTATGTCTTTTTATCGACACAGCCTTACCCGTCGCCTCATCCACGCTCACGATCACCGAGTGCAGCTCCGCCCCATGCCGAGCCGCCTCCATCCGCACGGGCATCTGCGTCAGGAATTTTTGCAGCACGATGTCTTTATCCACGCCGATCACGCCCGTGTAAGGACCCGTCATGCCCACGTCGGTCTGATACGCCGTTCCGCCCGGCAGGATACGCGTATCCGCCGTAGGAATGTGAGTGTGCGTTCCCACCACAGCCGAAACGCGCCCGTCCAGATACCAGCCCATAGCGACTTTTTCGCTGGTCAGCTCGGCATGAAAATCCACGAACCGGACCTTGACCTCAGGCCGCAGCTCGGCAAGAAGCGCGTCGGCCTTTCGAAACGGGTCGTCCGTGGTCGGCATGTAAGCGCGCCCTTGCAGATTGACAATCGCGCAATCGACCCCGTTTCGCGCCTCGACGACAACAATCCCCGCGCCCGGCAAATCGGAAACATAGTTCGCAGGACGCAGCAG
The DNA here is from genome assembly GCA_963813145.1 of Bryobacterales bacterium. GTDB lineage: Bacteria > Acidobacteriota > Terriglobia > Bryobacterales > Bryobacteraceae > Palsa-187. The sequence continues at coordinate 4,285,933 of CAWEXX010000001.1, read as the reverse complement.
CCGCGGCTGGCGGGCGAAGTAATCGTAAATCTCGCGCTTATCCCAAATATGGTTGCCGCTGGTCAGGACATCTAGGCCGTGCCCGAACAAGTCGTCAGCCAGCTGCGGCGTAATCCCGAAGCCGCCAGCGGAGTTTTCCGCATTGGCGATGGAAAGGTCGATTTTCTCGGCCGCAACAATATCTTTCAAGTGTCGAGCGACAATCTGCCGCCCCGGCGAGGCGAAAATATCGCCGATAAAAAGTAAATTGGTCAAGGGATTAGAGCCGATTCAAACAGGAGCGCACCACTCAGCCGTCCCAGTCTCCGTCATTTGACCCCAGACAACAAGGGGGGAATCCCCCGCGCACCATCAGGCGTCTCCATGGCAGGTTATCCCACCGGAGCTGGCTCACAGATGCGAAATCGAGCAGGACTCCATGACATTGAGCATTGGATCAATTTTTGAAGACCGTACACCAACCTAGCAGGAACGCTCCTTAAAGGATCATAGCAGACGCCGCCACCAGGGCTTGCGCGTAAACCCCATCGGGCCGCCCATCACCACCTGAGGAAAGCCCGCAGCAATCACCAACTCAACAGAATCACCAGGCTTAAGGTCGATCTCATGCGGCCGTGACCCAGCGACCGTGATCAGATACTTTCCAGGTGTAAGGTCCATGGCGCTGAACGCACCACGATTGTCTGTGATCGTTTCAATGCTGACTTGATCGCCTTTGATGAAGACAGACGCCTTTGCTGCGACTGATCCATCCGCATTCTTCATCGATCCTGCAACAGTCGCACTGTCCTGCGCCCAAGCCGTCGAAAGACCCATCGCACCCGCAATCGCCCAACCGACCCGTCGTCTTACCCGCGCGACTTTGACGCTGAGTCCCACCGGGCAATCCGCAGTCAACACCGTTCCATCAGCCCGACGATACAGCCGCGTACAAAGATTGCCGTTCGTCTCAACCAGCAGCTTCTCCGCATCCCGCCGCGTCATCGCCGACAAATCAAAGACGTTCTTCTTGCACTCGCCACAAAACCTGACCCGCTCGTCCCCCTCCATCCGCTCCCAATCGGCCGAGCAGGGCGACGCGATTTTGATCTGGTCAAGCATGCCAGTATGCTATCACTTCAGAGGGGCTGTGGCGCACGCGTCCACGCGTGCCGCGTCGACATTTGTGTCGACGTTCGGCCGTTTCCGCGAGCCCCGAAAGACACATCGACACGATGTCGATGCGGCACGCCTGGAGGCGCACGCCACATAACATTCAGGATTTCCGCCCGCCGCTACCCAAATCTCACCTTATCCCTCTATCATTTACCATTTTCATCCGCGTTCACCTTGCGACCCGTGATGTATTTTCTAAGCAGGAGTCAGTGCGCTCTTCTGACGGAGAGCCTGATCGATCGTCGGCCCAATACTAGTACAAGGGTCGATGTTTCTGTGAGCGTTAGATTGCTGTCAGTCAACGACTGGCGTTCCGCCGTGGGAACTCAAACAGCGGCTAAAGGGCGCGCGTCCGATACATTTTTATGATCATTTGATCGCCACCAGATCGCGAAGAAGTCTCACCAGCCGGACCTCTAATGCTGCACGGACACCACCACTCCGCTCGGTGACAACACCCCTCCCACACTCGCCACAATCGGCCAATCTCCGTCCGCTAGCGTTGTGGGAACCTGGATCGCCACCTGGTACAGGCCTCCGTATCCCGGCGCGAGTGCCGCCCCATACACGGTTGCCTGCACATTGTTGACCGTGATCGTCGGCGCCGCGGCGGCCGAATACGTCTTGTCGCCGGGAACCGGAATGCCAATGGGAACGGCGGGATTGGTGGGACCAAATCCCGTGCCCCACAAAATCAGCACATCCCCCGGCTTGGCCGCGAGCGTCGTCAGCCCTGCGAACGTGCCGTTCTTTACCGCGTAGCTGTAATCCACCCGCGTGGCGACCGCCTGATTGTTGGGCCACAGGAAGAACGCGGGCCCATTCAGGCTGGAGGGTGTGTTGAACAATCCAGTGGGCGTGATCCCGTTGTTGGTGACGACCACCGATACGCCGTTCGCGCTGATATCGGGAACCAGAAGATTGATTTGCGTGGGACTGATGTAGGTGAGATACGCCGGCTTTCCGCTGAACAGCACCGTGACTCCGTCGAGCGACGTCGGCAATTGTCCGCTGGCCAGCGCGGCATTCCAGTTGTCGGTAACGGATGCGAGATTGGTGCCCTTAATTGTGGCCAGAGCATTCGCCGTCACGCCAGGCAGGAAGCTCGCGCCGTTCACGACGCTGGTGATCACCGGTCTCGCCGGAGGTGTCGCGACGACGTTGAGCGTAATTGGAATCGTGACCGTCGGCAGATCTGAAGCGTTGGGCGTCAGCACCACCGCACCCTGGTATATTCCCACCGGAGGGACGGTGGAGATGGAAACGGTGAGGATGGTCGGCGTGTTGTTGCCGGTGCTTGGTGTGACGCTCAGCCAGTTGCCGCCTAATGAGGTCGCGGCCTTGAGTGTGTATCCCAGCGGCACCGCGCCGGTAGTATACACAGTCACCAGCTGAGCTCCGGGGCTGTTGCCGTTGATCGCGGCCGAGAAATACAGCGAGCTCGCGGTGACCGACAATCCCGGGACCCTTGCGCCCAAGGTGACCTTGCGGATCATGTTGTGGCCCCAGTCGGCGATGTAATAGTTGCCGGCGCTATCGAACGCGATGTCGGCGGGCAGCACATTCGCGCTGGCGGGCGGACCTCCATCGCCATTGTTGGGCGCGTTGGAGCCGTTGCCGGCGATGGTCGTGACGATGCCCGACGTATCCACCTTGCGCACGCGGTGGTTGCCGTAATCTGAGAGATAGAGGTTGCCGGCGCTGTCCAAGGTCACGCTGCGAAGCTCGCCGAACTGAGCGTTGACGGCCGGACCCCCGTCGCCCGAGAAGCCGCTGGTTCCATTTCCCGCCACGGTCGTGATGATTCCCGCGCGGTCAATTTTACGGACCACGCTGTCGAATCGATCGGCAACGTAGATATTTCCCACAGGGTCCAGCGCGATCCCTGTCGGCTGGCTGAAGGAGGCGTTGATCGCGGGTCCCCCGTCACCGGCATAAGCGATGGCGCCATTGCCGGCGATCGTGGTGATGATGCCCGATGTATCCACCTTACGGATCCGGAAGTTGTCGGTATCCGCGATATAAATATTCCCCGCGGCATCGACCGCCACGCCCGTGGGGCGGTAGAGCGAGGTCTTGGTAGCCGCGACGCCATCCCCCGAATAGTTCTGCGATCCGTTGCCCGCGACGGTGGTGATGATGCCTTTGGGGTCCACTTTGCGGATGCGGTGATGGCCGTCATCGGCGATATAGAGATTCCCCCCCGCATCGACGGCGAGGCCGTTGTGCATATTGGCGATATACACGGTGGAACTGGTGGCCGGTCCGCCGTCGCCGGTGAATTGGGTGGTCCCGTTTCCCGCGACCGTGGTAATGATTCCGCTCGGGTCCACCTTGCGGATGCGGTTGTTGTTCTGATCCGCGATGTAGATATTCCCGGCGCTATCTATCGTCAGCCCGTCCGGATGAAAGGAAGCGCCGAGGGCCGGTCCGCCGTCCCCGGTGGCGGTGCTGGGGCCGCTGCCTGCAACCGTGCTGATCACCCCTTGCCCGCAACACAGCATGGCTGCCGCGCTGAACAGAATCGCCAGTCGGAAAGTACTTTTTTCGTCCTTCATTCATCTCACATTGCGCAAAACGGAAGACACACCCGTCACGCCGATTGAGATTACCGCGGCGCACGCACTCGACTCGTGCGTGCCGCGTCGAGACTCGTCTCGACGCCCGCGCCCTGCGCACCACGCAATCCCCGGCTAGACGGACGGGGTTATCTCCCATGGCGTCAGCGTGGGGTTAGCGCGCTGCTAACAAGATGTACCAGGACGGTCCACTAGTACTTTCCACAATTTGCATGGTACATTTAGCCCGTTGGATCTATTGGGCCGCCACAAGCCGGATCGTATTCTAGCCACGTGCCGTCCTTTCAAAATTCCGCCAAAGCGCCGATCTCGGATATCTTGTATCGACGCCGTGCGCAGGATCGAGATCAGGACGACACCCTGACGCAAGTCCAAGAAGAAGAACGCCGCCAGATCTCGCAGGAACTGCACGACGATCTGGGACAGCGTGTGGCGCTGCTTCAAATACAAATCGACCAGCTCGAGCAGAGGTGCGAATCGCCCGACATTGCCAACGGTCTAAGAACCTTACGGGAATCCGTAATATCGATGGACCGCGACATCCATAGTATTTGCCACCGCCTCTACCCGATCGCTCTCACTCAGCTTGGGTTGGCTGTGGCGCTCGAAGGGTTTTGCCGGGAATTTTCCGGACACAGCGGCATTCGGACCATCTTCGTGAAAGAGAATCTGCCGAAACAGCTGGAGAAGAACCTGTCTCTGTGTGTCTACCGGCTGGTTCAGGAAGCGCTGCATAACGTATCCAAACATTCCGGGGCGGAGAGCGCGACGGTAACTCTGCGAGGTTCGACGACCGCACTGGAGCTGGTAGTCGAAGACTCGGGCGTTGGTTTCGATCCCCACGCCCGGCGCACGAAGCCAAGCCTCGGGCTAATGAGCATGGAACAACGTGTTCTCGGCAACGGCGGCCGATTCGCAATTCGCTCCCGCCGGGGGTTCGGAACCACCGTGACGGCGGTTTTGCCGTGCCGGCGAGCACTTAGTCCCCAATGAACCGTCATGCGTCAGCGTGGGGCTGGCACGCGGTACCCGCCACACACTAGAAATTAAACTTCAGGACAAACTCGATGATTCGGCCGCCCGTGTCGTTCGTATTTGCCAGGTCGCGATACGCTCCTGTGGTCTGTCCGAACGAGGTATTGATGGGCAGCGTGGTCGTGATTCCATTGCCGGGCGTGAACAACAGGAAATTCGTAAGATTGAAGGCGTTCAGCGCCTGGGCTCGGAATTCCACGTTCGCGTGTTCGCCGATATAGGTCTTCTTCACCACGCTGAAATCCCACTTCTGCTGCATCGGACCGTACAGGAAAACGCGATCGCCGAACTGACCGGCAACAGGAGGTCCAATGTACGGCTGGCTGGTGTTCACCGTCTTACCCGGCGCCAGATCGAAGGCCGCGAGCGAGTTATCGATTAACGACTGCGGCAGATAGGTAACGATTCCTTGGCCCTGCGCGTTGGTGCTCTTGGTGATCGACATCATGTCTTGCAGCTGGCTGGCCGTGATTCCGTGGAGCACGACTCCCGAATCGTTCTGGTTGAAGGTGAACCGGCCGCTGGTGAGGCGGATTGGCGAGCCGGACTGAACTCGCGTGACCGAGGCAATTTCCCATCCTTCCAGGGCCTTCCGGAGAAACACATTTTGATAGTTCGACAGGAACCGGCGCTTCGGTCCGAAGGGCAAGTCGTAAATCCAGTTCATCTTAACGGCATTCCGGATGTCGTAGGGCGACGGACCTTTGTCCAGTCCGTAGTTGCGCAGCGTCGTGAACGTGCCCGCGATGCCGTTGCTGAACTCGTTGGATGTCGCGTGGCTCCAGACATAGCTTCCCTGGAACAGCAGTCCCTTGGACATGCGGCGCCGCAGCTCGAGTTGCAGGCCGTTGTAATGCGTGTGCCCGGCATTCACTTCGAGCAGAGCCGATCCGCCCGCCAGCGGGTTTACTTGGAAAAAATTGGCCGGCTTCCCGATCGCGGTGAGCCGCGCCATGCGCGTCGCGTTCGTCGCGATCGCGTTGGCCAGCGCTCCGGCCTGCCCCTGCGCGATTTGCGTTGCCGAAGTGACATCGGTGTTGGAGGCCAGCGCAGTCGCGATGATCGGCAGCGGTTGCTGTCCCGCGAGACCCGCATATTGATTGCTCGCGGCATTCGTCTGGCGAGCGAGCGCCAGATTCTGCTGGGCGATTGTAAACTCGTTCAGGAATCCATTCTCCTGAATATTCACTTCATTCAGGTTGATCTGGCGCCACAGCCCGGTCCCATGATTGCCGATGTAGCGCACCTCGAGCACGGTGTCCCGGGTCAGCTCGCGTTGGAATCCGAGGTCCCAGCTTTGCACGTAGCCGACTTTCAGGTTGGGGTCGAAATCCGCCACGCTGTTCCCGGCGGCGACCGCGAGCGGGAAGGAGGGATCGGTGGGAGCCACACGCGCCGGCAGGGGATTGCGGAAAAGGACGGATCCGGGTGCGCCGAAGACGGTCGGGAAGTTGCCGGGATCGACGCTCACACTGACCGTACGGCCCTGATTGGTGTTCCACACCGAAAACGTCGAAGCGTCTTCACGAATGCTGTTGATCGCATAGCCGGCTCGCAACACACTCTGTCCATCGTGGCCAACCAGCCAGGCGAGCGGCTTGAAGTTGCTCTTCGGGACCACCCAGGCCAAGCCTAGCGAAGGAGAATAAATTGGCGCCAGGCTGAATCCAGTGTCTCCCGCCGGGACGAGGCTGAAGGACGGAGCGGTGCCCGTCAAGACACCAGGCGCGAACAGGTCTCCGACGCCGGAAACACCCCAAACTCCGGCATAACCAGGACGCGTGTAGACGCCATTCAGGTTGATAGGAGGATTTTGCAATTCGGCGCGCAGTCCGTAGTTCAGAGTCAGACCCGGTAGAATGCGCCAGGAATCCTGAAAGTACATCCCGGCCTCCCGCTGGCGATTCTTGACGACCGGCTGAAACGCCCCGTATTTCCGGGTGGCATCGTCCAGGATCACGTTCTTGGTGATGGACGCGACTCGTCCGGTGAGCAGCGCGTATAAGGCGCCCGCATCGGACTGGTTGGTGGCGTTGCTACCCGGCAAATTTGTCGCACTGAAAATCGAGCTGGCTGGATCGCCTGCCGCCAATGCCAGGCTGATGCCCGGAGTGAATTGACTGTTGTTGGCCGACGAGGTCCAGCTATTGATCTGCGTGAAGCTGGCGCCGACGTTCCACAAGTGCAATCCTCTCGAATACGTCACGTTGCCGTTGCCCTGCTTGAGAGGCGTATTGCGGCGGGTTTGTCCGGTGGTCCGGAACGGGCTGGTGACGTAGTTAAAGGTGGGCGCATAGCCGCCAAACTGCGCGAAATCGGGTGCGCCGATCCCATTGTTGAAGATCACCGTTCCGCCGGTCAGTCCGAAACGAACCTCACTGGTGAGGCGCGGGGTCAGCGTCGATCGTAGCGCGGTCACGGCGGAGAACGAGATCCCGCCTTGATTTCCAGGCACGGTCCCGCCGATGACGTTACCTGTGCCCGGGAAAACCGGACTGGCGGTTCCGATATTCACTCCGTCCGGAGAGCGGAGGTTGGTCTGGTAGTTATAGATGAACTCCAGGTGATGCTTCTGGGTGATGTTCCAGTCCAGGCGCGCGGTCGGGAAGCGGCGGTAATTTCCGCCCTTGCTCTGAAAATCGAGATTGTTCCGGTTATAGTCGCTGTTGCTGGCGATGCGGCTCTTCAAGCCCGGCGCGCCGGAGGTCAAAGAGTCGATCTGAGCCAGTGTCTTCGCGATAATCGGATCCGGCGTAGCGACGAATCCATTCGCACCCGCCAGTTGCAGGAGATTTACCGTCCTTACGACGTTGCTGGAATCCTTGTAGGCAAAGATGCCCTGGGTGGCCTGCGTCGTCAGTACAGTGCCAGTGGGCTCGGTATAAGTCTGCGGCAGCTGGAGGGCTTCCATGTGCACGAAGAAGAACACTTTGTTTTTCTTGATCGGGCCGCCCAGCAGGCCTCCGAACTGATTGAACACCACGTGGTCGCGGGGCTGGCTGTTGATGTTGTTGAAGTAATAGTTGGCGTCGAAAAACTGATTGCGGTGCTGCTCGAACAAGCCGCCATGCCACTGATTCGAGCCGCTGCGAGTGACCAGCTTCATTTGCAGCGCGCCTTCGGCGTTACTATCCGCGCCCGCCGCTGCACCGACCACGGTCATTTCCTCAATCGCCTCCGCTCTCGGAAAGAGGCCTAGAAAAAACCCGTCGCTCGACCGGTTGCTGTTGTCCTGAATATTGATTCCATCGAGCGTCGTATTCAACGCGCTCTGCGGCAATCCGTACACGGACGTGCTGCGCGGAACGCCCGGCGTGACGCTGCCCGGCTGCGTGACAATCAGCTCCGTGATGTTGCGGCTGGTAAACGGCAGATCGTGAAGCTGCCGCCCGACCATGGTCGACGTGACGGTCGCGGTGGCGGTCTGAAGCACTTCCGAGCCGCCCTGTACCTCTACCGTTTCAGTAAGCGCACCCACTTCCAGCGTGACGTTCACGGTGGCAGGCACTCCGGCATCGACCTTAATTCTTTCGAGGACCGAGGTCTTAAATCCCTTGGCGCTGACCGTGACCTTATACTCGGCTGTGGGGATTGACGCCACCACCCAGTGGCCCCGCTCATCCGTCGTGTTTTCAAACTTTTGACCCTCTACGATATTCAGGACAGTGACCTCAGCGCCAGGGATCAAAGCGCCCTGTGAATCCGTGACAGTGCCTTCCATGCGGCTCGAGGTCACCTGAGAAAAACCCATGACCGCAAGAGCAAATAAGAGAGTACACCCGTAGCGCAAACTCATAAGACACCCCCTTTAACGTTGACTGATTCTGGCGATTATAGATTGAAAGACAGACTTGTGCAAGAGAATTAAGGTAGTCCCGCAGGATTTCCTCCGCGCGCCCAAGGCGGGGGCGGATCAATTGTATACTGTTAACCACTTTCGCGCGAATGGAGCGTGATTCGGGCATGAGCGCCGACGATCCTACACTGACGCATGGTTGGTCCGACCTTCGCGCGCTGCCGCCGCGCGCAGGCAAGTACCGCATCGTCGGGCGCATTGGCCAGGGCGGCATGGGCGTGGTCTATCGCGCCGTCGACGACGATCTGGGCCGCACCGTCGCGCTGAAGTTTATACCCGTTACTGACAATCCCACGGCCGAGCAGCGCTTTCTGCGTGAGGCGCGGGCGGCCTCGGCGCTCGATCACGTCAACATCGGCACGATTTTCGGCGTCGAGGAGACAGACGACCATCGGCGCTTCATCGTAATGGCCTATTACGAAGGCCAGAACTTGAGTCAGCGGATGAAAGACGAGGAGCACCCGCTGACTCCGGACGAGTCGGTCGGCATTGCCGTGCAAGTGGCCAGAGGCTTGGCGGAGGCCCACGCGCGCGGGGTAATTCATCGCGATATTAAGCCGTCGAACATCCTCATCACTGCGCAAGGGGTCGTGAAAATCGTCGATTTCGGGCTCGCCAGCATGGTCGATGCCGACCAGTTGACGCACACCGGCGCGCGGATGGGAACTCCAGCTTATATGTCTCCGGAGCAGGCGCTGGGGGAAGACGTCGATCACCGCTCCGATATCTGGTCTTTGGGCGTCATGGTCTGCGAGATGATCACGCGGCAGCAGGTTTTCCAGTCCGCTTCGGTGCCGGCGCTCTTGTTCAACGTGGTTCACGGCGACGTGGACGCGCTCGATATGCTGCCGCCTCCTGTGCGCAAGGTCCTGTCGAAAGCGCTGGCCAAGCATCGGGCGAAGCGCTATCAGACCATGACCGAGTTCCTGGCGGCCCTGGAATCGGTGCAGCCGGGGACCGCAACGCCGCTGCCCGCGCCGGCCCGCCGCCGGATGCCGCGGTCGCGGGTAGTTTCGGCGGTCGTCTTCTTGATCTTGCTTCTGGTGGCCGTCGGCGGAGCAGCTTTTCTTTTCCGGAGCAGAATCTTCGATCCAAAGAGGCCGGCCATAGCGGGCGCTCCGGCCGCGGCCAGCGTGTACGACAAGTACACGAAAGCAGTCGAGCTGACCAATCGCTGGGACAAGCAGGGCAACCTTGAACAGGCCATCGCGCTGCTCACCGACGCGACGAAGCAGGAGCCCGGCTTCGCGCTGGGCTTCGCCCGTCTGGCCGAGGCGCAGCGCATCCGCTATTTGCAGACTCGCGATAAGGCCTTGCTCGAAACAGCATCTCGGAACGCGGAACAGGCGGTCCGGCTGAATGGCGAGCTCGCGCCCGTTCAGGTGGTATTCGGCCGGATTCAGGCGGCGCGCGGCAACGGCGATCTGGCGCTTGCTTCCTATGAACACGCCCTTCACATCGACCCCAACGACCCCGAGGCCCATCAGGCGATTGCGCGCCAGTACGAGACGTTAGGGCGGGTGAAGGACGCGGAGGCATCTTATCAGCGAGCGGTCCTGCTCGATCCGGATAGCATGTTCATTCGCAATTCCTTTGCGAACTTCCTGTTCCGTCAAAGCCGGTACGCGGAGGCGGTACGCGAATGGCAAACCGTGATCCGCGTCGCTCCGGACAATGCGGAAGCGTATGTCAACCTCGGCTCGGCGTTGAGCGAGCTCGGCAAGATCGCGGAAGCCATCACGATGTACCAGCGCGCCGTGGAACTGAAGCCGAATTATATGGCGTACACCAACCTGGGGACCGCGTACTCCCACGCGGCGCATTATCCGGAAGCCGTCGAAGCCTATCGCAAGGCGCTGGAACTGGATAACACAGTTCCCATGGTGTGGGGCAATCTCGCGTATGTATATTCCTGGATGAACGGCATGGACGCACAGGCCAACGCGACTTTCGCGCGAGCCATCGAACTGGGTGAGGCGAAGCGGAAGGAGAACCCCCGCGATGCGATCGTAAATAGCGACCTGGCGCAGTACTACGCGAAAACCGGCAAGCCACAACTGGCGATGGCCCGGCTGGGAACCGCGCTGGCGTTATCGCCCAAGGTCCCCGAGATTCAAGCCGCGGCGGCGGAGGTCTACGAGCTGCTTGGCCAGCGCGCGAAGGCCGTCGAGTTCGCAAAAAAGTCCCTCGCGCTGGGCTATCCGAGGAATCGGCTGGAGCGGAATCCCGAGCTGGCGAAGCTGCTCGAAGCGAGCAAAATGTGATAGCATCGCAAAACCCTGAGAGGACAAACCATGCCAAACACGTATAGCATTTCGATCACATCTGGAGGAAATCCCAGCCCGGATCCGCTGGATTGCAGCCCAGGGGACAAAATTTCCTGGACCAACAACAACGCCAATACGATAGACGCATTCACACTGCCGACGGCGGTATCGCCTCAAACCGATCCTGCCCCCATAGCAAGCGGTGCGACGACGCGCGAGTATACGATAAACAGCGGCGCGAACGGGTCCTACACCTATGGCTACGATATTGCCTCAACGAACGCCGACACTCGCAGCGGCACCATTGACGTATCGTAGACGCTTGCGGTCAATTCGATCCCCTGGCTCACGCCAGGGGTTATAACCCCGTCACGTAAGTGCGGGGCTCCGGTACATTATCTTTCCCGCGTGGCGCACGCGTCCACGCGTGCCGCGTCGACATTAGTGTCGACGTTCGGCTGTTGCTTCCGAGAACCTGGAAAGTTACATCGACACGAATGTCGATGCGGCACGCCTGGAGGCGCGCGCCACATAACATTCAGGATTTTCGACTCGGTCCACTAGCCAAGTCCCGAAACGTCGCATCGGGAAAACTCCGCCAGCGCGGCGAGATCCATCTCAATCCCCAGTCCTGGCTTGTCCGGAATCGCCAGCATGCCGTCTGCGTCGAGCCGCCATCCTCCCACCGCAAGTTCGTCGATGAACGGCGATCCGGTGAGATACTCCACCAGATCCGTGTCTGAAAACGCGGACGCCATTTGCAGATCCGAAGCGAGACCTACCGCTGTATTCCATCCGTGCGGAATGAATCGCACCCCATGATTCCGGGCTATCCAGGCGATGCGCCGCTGCTCGCTCAATCCTCCGCATTTCGTCACGTCGGGCTGCACGATGTCGAATGCGCCGGCTTCGAGCCACGGTTGAAAGCTCTGCCGCCGCGTCAATACTTCGCCGCCGGCAATCGGGACCTTGGCCGCGCGGCGCAGTGCGATGTAGTCGTCGAGAGCGTCGGGAACGAGCGGCTCTTCGAACCAGGCGACGTCGTACGCTGCCAGCATCTCCGCTGTCGAGAGCGCCCACTTATAGTTTTGCGGCCAGAAAGCGTCGCTCGCCCCGGCGTCCACCATGAGGAGCGATTCCTTCCCGACAGCCTCCCGAGCGGCGCTGACGATCGCTTCATCCACCGCTTTGCTCTTCTTGCCGAACGACCCCCATCCTATTTTGAATGCGCGAAATCCCTGCGCCTTGACCGGCAGGAGAACATCCGCCATCCGTTCCGGCTCGCGCATCAGCAGCGATGCATAGGGCCGCACGCGATCGCGATAACGGCCGCCGAGCAGGCGCCCGACCGGTTGGCCGGTGGCTTTGCCCAGCAGGTCCCAAAGCGCAATGTCGATCCCGCCGATCGTATGCGTAACGGCTCCGCCTCGCCCTTGCCAAAAAGTATTTTGATGCAGTTTCTCGCTGACGCGTTCAGGCTCCAGCGCATTTTCACCTTGATAAAGAGGCTGAAGCAGAGACAAGGACGCGCGCACCAGAGCCTCGCTCGTGAAGACGCTTCCCCATCCGATGGGACCCTCGTCGGTCAGTACCGCGAGGATGGTGTGAACACAATCGTCCGGCTGCAATTCGTTAGACCAGCCGCCCTCGGGAGTGCGCCCGTGCAGCCCGAAAGCGCGTATCTCGCGAATTTTCATGGATAGTGAAGAATGGAGCGGGAGACGGGAATCGGACCCGCGACCAACAGCTTGGAAGGCTGTGACTCTACCACTGAGTTACTCCCGCGCTCCTTTGAAATTATAACATTCAGCGTGTCACGAGGAAATAAACCGCGACTGCGATTCCGACCATCGCAAGGAATAAAGCCGAGGCGATTGCGGGCCGCGAAGGACCTGGAGTCCAGAGGCCTTTTTCAAGCCGCCTAATGAGGCGGATGTGTTGCACCGCGGCGGCGACGTTGACCAGAACGCCCATCAGGACCAACGCGATTCCGAACCATTGGGACAGGTGAACAGGCTGCGGAGCCTCGTTCGGCCGCAGTGCTTGGAACTCCCGCAGGAATAGTCCGAAGCGGGCGACCACGAATCCGAAGCCCATCATCGCGAGGCCCGTGCGGATCCAGGCGAGCAGCGTTCTCTCAGCGGCGAAATAGACGCGAGGGTCCTGCTCCGGCATCTACTTTTTGGCGAGTAATTCGGGGAACTGCTTTTTCAGATCCTCGACCTTCGGCCGGTCGTTATAAACGATGTACGGCTCGTTAGGATGCTGGTCGAAGTAGTGCTGATGGTAGGACTCGGCTGCGTAGAAGCCGCTGAGCGGAGCCACCTGCGTCACGATCGGCTTGCGAAATGCCTTCGCTTCGTTGAGCTGCTTGATATAAGCTTCAGCGACGCGCTTCTGTTCCTCGTCCGAGTAGAAAATAGCCGACCGGTATTGCGTGCCTTCATCCGGCCCCTGGCGATTCAGCGTCGTGGGGTCGTGGGCGACGGAAAAGAACACCTGCAAGATCTGGCCGTACGAAATTTGTGAAGGATCGAAGGTGATCTTCACCGATTCCGCGTGCCCGGTCCGGCCGCTGCTGACTGTCTCGTAGTCGGGGTTTTTCTTAGTGCCGCCGGCGTATCCCGAAACCACTTCGGAGACGCCTCTCAGACGTTCGAACACGGCTTCCACGCCCCAGAAACAGCCTCCTGCGAGCACCGCGGTGGCTCTCTTGGCCGCGGGAGCTTTGACGTCGACCTCAGGGGAGGGAAGTTTCGAGCCGCCGCAGGCCAAGCCGGCAGCAGCCAGCATCAGGGGAACAAAATTGAGCTTCATGACCATTATCCTTTCGCTTTCGGTTCGAAATTGAGGGCCGCGGAGTTCATGCAGTAGCGAAGACCCGTGGGTTTGGGGCCATCGTCGAACACGTGGCCAAGGTGAGCGTCGCAGCGGATGCACTTTACTTCTTCGCGATCCATGCCGAGGCTGCGATCGGTCTTGTCGTGGATATTTTCCTTCGCGATGGGAGCCCAAAAACTCGGCCAGCCGGTGCCCGATTCGAATTTCGTGTCGGAGTTGAACAAGGGTGTCGCGCAGCAGATGCAGCGGTAAATTCCGGCGTCGTGATTCTTGGCGTACTTGCCGGTGAAGGCGCGTTCGGTTCCCTCGCGGCGAGTGACTTCGTACTGCTCGGCGGTCAACTGCTTGCGCCATTCAGCGTCGGTCTTGACCACTTTCTCGACCGTGACCGGGCCCTTGGAATGTCCTGCGCTGTCGAATTCAATGATCCGCACCTGGGCCGCCTGCAACCTGGGAATCAGCGCCACTCCGGCGCACGATCCCAACGCCATCAGGACTTGTCTTCGCGTGAGAGGCATACTTGGAATCTCCTGCTATTATTTTCGCTGATAACGGCCGCAAAGTTATGGTGACTTTAAGTAAATCACGAATCGAAGCTCTCAGCGACGGCGTATTCTCCATTTCCATGACGCTGCTGGTGCTGAAACTGGAGGTCCCGGCGGTGATGCACCACGCCTCGGACGACCAGATGTTGAGAGAATTGCTGAATCTGGAGCCGGCGTTCATGACCTATGTGGTCACGTTCCTGATCGCCGGAGGCTTCTGGTTTCTCCATCACCTGACGTTCCATTTCATCCGCCATGTCGATTCGTTTCTGGTCTGGGTCAACTTGATTTTTCTAATGCTGGTCGCGCTACTGCCCTTTTCGGCGGGACTGATGAGCCACTTTGCGGTACACCCGGTTTCACAGTTGTTCTACTTCGGCAACCAACTCGCAATCGCCCTGCTGCTGAATCTTCATTGGGAATATGCGAAGCGGAGGAAACTGCTGATCGACACCGAAGAGGCCGATTCCTCGCGGCTCACTTATCGAGTGGGACACACAGCCGCGGTGTTCGCCGTGTGTCTGGTGGCGGCGAGTTTTCTGCCTCTGTACACCTGGGTATTTTTCACGTCGGTGTTGGCCGGAGGACTGATTATTGAGTGGTGGAAGTGGAGAAAGCGGCGCTAGCAATAAGCGAGGGCTCGTGACAGGCGAAAGCGCCTGTCCCACCTAGTTAAATGGTGCACATCAAATGAGCCGCGACCGTCAGGGAGCGGGCAAGCGGGAAACAACCGGCTAAGTCCCCTTCAGGATCTCCGCGATTTCCTTTTCGCCGATCGCTCCCTCTTTGATCACACGCCAGTATGGCTCCGTCACATCGACCGTAGTCGCGCCGGTGCCGGTGGCAAGGCCTCCGTCGAGCACCAGGTCGACACGGCCGTCCATCATGCCGAAGCATTCGATTCCGCTCGAGCACGTCGGTTGTCCCGAAAGATTCGCGCTGGTCGAAATCAACGGCTGAGCCAGTCGCTCCAGCAACGCGGTCGCCACCTTCGATTTCGACTGCCGCATCGCGATCCGCCCGGTATTGCCGGTCACCTTCAAAGGAACCCGCGACGATGCCGGAGCAATGATCGTTAGCGCACCAGGCCAGAAGTAGCGTGCCAGCAGACGGAATCGTGCGGAGACCTCTTTCGCCAGCTCTTCGGCCATGATGACGTCGCTCACCAACATCGGCAAAGCTCGATGGATATCTCGCCCTTTGGCGGCGAAGACGCGGCCAACCGCATGTAGATTCAAGGGATCGGCCACCAGCGTGTAGAGCGCATCGGTAGGAATGGCGACCACCTCGCCCCGGCGCACGGCCGCGGCGGCGCGCTCTATCGCGGATTCGGAAGGACGCTCGGCGTCAATCTCGATGAGATCGGTTGCCACCGAATTAGTGTAGCGGTTTCAGCAGCCTACTCGCGCGAGCCGATGGCTTCCGCCACGTCGATGGCCATTTGATAGCGTCCGAAGGGCGCGCTCAGTTGCACGCCGGCGACCATCGGGTGGACCCGCTCCACCATCTGCCGGGCGATGGCGATTCCCTCGGCTCGCGCGGATTCGGCGTTTTCGGCGGCGCGCATGCGGTCCATATATTCCTGCGGTACCGGTACGCGCAGTTCGTTCACCATAAACTCGGCGTTGCGGAAGCTGGTGAGCGGCCAGATCCCAGCGATCAACGGCAGTTTGTACTGCTCGGTCCGTTTGAGAAACGCTTCGAGCAAGTCGAGATCGAAGACCGGCTGCGTGACCACGTACTCGGCTCCGGCGCGGACCTTCCATTCGAATCGCTTGAGCTCTTCATCCATATTAAGAGCTCCGGGATTAGCGCCGACGCCGATCAGCAGGCCGGTTTGCGATCCCATCGGATTGCCGCCGAGATCCAACCCGTGATTCAAATTATTCGCGATGTTCGTAAGCCCGATCGCGTCGACGTCGAACACCGCGGTCGCGTCGGGATAAGTGCCCATGCGTGGCGGATCGCCCGTGATGCAGATCAGATTCTTCACGCCGACCGCGTATGCGCCCAGCAGCTCGCTCTGAATGCTGAGAATATTTCGATCGCGGCAGCAGAAGTGGAGCACGGCCTCAATTTCGGCATGGCGCTGGATCAGCTGGCACGTCACCTGCGCGCTCATGCGGGCACTGGCCCGAGGACCGTCCGGCACGTTGATGCAATCGATGCCGGCGGTCTTGCAAAGCTTCGCGCCTTCGATCTCCTTGGCCGCGTCGATGCCGCGGGGAGGGAGAATCTCGACGAAGGCGACGAATTTCCCGGCCGCAATCTTGGCGCCGAGCGCGCTCTTATCCGCGACTGGAATTTTTTCGAGCGACTTGGCGTGCGCCGCCGGCTGCTCGATCGTGACTTCCAGCGTGCGCTGCCCCGGTTGCAAACTGCGCGCTTCACTCCGGATTTCTTTGATATGAGCGGCGGTAGTCCCGCAGCAGCCGCCGACGATGCGGACCCCGGCCATTAGGAACCGGCGCGCGTATTGCGCCATGTACTCGGGCGAGCATAAATAGATGTTGCGGCCTTCCACCGTCGCGGGCAGGCCGGCGTTGGGCATCGCGCTCAAGGGCTTCTTGGTGAAGCCGACCATTTTCTCGATCGCCTCCAGCATCACCTTGGGACCGGAGGAGCAATTCAGGCCGATGACGTCGACGGGCCACTCGTCTAAACGGCGGGTGTAATCCTCGGTGGTGGTGCCGTCGCGCAAACGGCAATCGTCTTCGATACTGAGCTGAGCAATAATCACCAGATCGTCGCCCGCGGCCTCGCGCGCGGCGAAGATAGCCTCGCGAATTTCATTCGAATCACGAAAGGTTTCGAGGATCAGGAGATCGATGCCGGCCTCGACCAGCGCCTCAATCTGCTCCCTAAAGATCGCCCGCGCCTCTTCAAAACTGGTTGGTCCAAGCGGCTCCAGACGAATGCCCAGCGGGCCCACGGTCCCCGCCACAAATGCCTGATCGCGAGCGGCCTCCCGCGCGATCCTGACGCCCGCCTGGTTGATGAGGCGCATTTTTTCGGCGAACCCATAGGCGGCCAGCCGCTTGCGATTGGCGCCGAACGTGTTGGTCTCAATGATCTCGGAGCCGACCTTGACGTACTCCTGATGCACGTCGCGAACGAGAGCGGGCAGCGACAGATTGAGCTCGTCGTAGCAGCGGTTGATGAAGACGCCTTTCTGATAGAGCATGGTGCCCATGGCTCCATCAGCCACCAAGACGCGGTTCCCCAGCGCCTCGCGGAATTCAGCGGCTCTTGTTTGAGTTAGCGTTGCGGCCATGATTGCGTAATACCCTACAATACCGCGACCGTCAACAATTCATGCGCCCGGCGAACATCCGGCAAATCCTCGGTTTGAGTTACGGTAACGAAATGCTGATATATTCGTCATCCTGATATGAGGCATCATTCCTGGTTCGACGACCTGCGAATCAGCGCCCGGGCGCTCCGCGCCAAGCCTTGGTTCGCGCTGATCGTCGTATTTGTGCTGGCTCTTGGAATCGGCGCGAATGTGACGCTTTTTGCCGTCATCAACGGCTTGCTGCTGCGACCGTGGCCTTATGAGCGGATTTCAGAGCTCGTTGAGATTGGCCAGGCCCACCACGACCTGACCGCCTCGGAGTTGAATCGAGCCGCGTCATTCGAAGGCGTGGGCGATCTGATTCCCCGAAATTTCGCAGTGGCCGGAAACGAGGGCGCGAAATATGTCTTCGGATTCCGGGTCACCGCGAACCTGTTTTCAGTACTGGGAGTTCATGCGGCCCTCGGCAGAGTTTTTGAGGATGGGGAAACGTATCAGCCCGTCGCGATTCTTAGCTACGAATACTGGCGGCAGACCTCGGGCGATCCGAAAATTGTCGGACAGAGCATCACGATGGACAATGAACAACGCACCATCGTGGGTGTGCTGCCGCCTGAGTTTACTCTTCAGGTCCGGGACGGAGGCATTTTCATTCCGTATGCCTCGCCGGACGGGCGATTGCTTGGCCGCCTCAAATCTGGAGTGACTCTCGCCCAGGCGAATGCCGAAGTAACCGGGATACAGGCGGCAAAGGGCGTGAAGGCCGATCGCGATCATCGGATCAGCGTTCGCCCACTCACAGAAGCGTTCCGTTCCATCGATGCGACAGTCTATATATTCCTCCAAGGGGCCGTCGGGCTGGTGCTGCTGATCACCTGCTTGAATGTGGCGAATCTCTTATTGGTCAGGGGCGCGGCACGGAGGAGGGAATTTGCGATTCGCGCCGCGATTGGAGCCGGCAGAGCCCGGCTTGTGCGGCAGCTTCTTACCGAGAGCGCGCTCTCCTGGCGCTGGCCGGAGGCGCATTCGGGCTCCTGATCGCGAATTGGGCTCTGTCCTTCCTCACCCGCTACCTGCCGATCGGGACGCGAAGGTTGCTTCGCGGGGTCGACGGACTGGCGATCGACCATCGTGTTCTGGCGTTCACGGTCGGGATCTCCATGTTCACGGTGCTGCTTTTCGGGCTTGCTCCCGCCATCAGAGGCGCGCGGTTCGATGTGATGGCCACCCTCCGAAACTCCACGCAGGGAACCACACCGGAGCGCCAACGGTACGGCCAAATGCTGGTCGTGGGCGAGATTGCGCTGTCCTTGATCTTATTAATTGCAGCCGGCCTTACTGTTAAGAGCCTGTTAGGGCTTGAATCGCGGAACCTCGGGTTCAGCTCGGATCATGTGCTGCGCGCCGCCGTAGAATTCTCGAATCCTCCACGGCCCGGAATGCTGGCACAGGCTGTGGAACGAGTAGCCACCTTACCAGGGGTGGAAACAGTGGGGGTCATCGCGCCGCAGTTCTTTCCCTTCGGAGGACCGGGTGTCAGGGGATCTATCTTCGAAATTCAAGGACGCCCTGGACTGGAGCCTCGCGCCGAGCCATACATTTCTAACCCCGATTATTTCCACTCCGTGCGGATCCCTCTGCTGATGGGTCGGCTGTTCACTACGGCGGACACTTCAGAATCCACGCCGGTGGCTCTCATCAGCGATATCGTCAGGCGCCGTTATTGGAACGACCGGGATCCCATCGGCGCATCGATTCGTTTGAGTGCAAGCGGTCCGTGGATCACGATTATCGGCGTGGTAGGCGACGTCAGGAATCCGGTTGGACTGGATTATCAGCCGACCCTGTACCGGCCTTTGGCGCAGAGTCCTGTCGCTGGCGCTGTTCTAATGATTCGGACAAAAACCGATCCGCTAACGCTGAGCGGAGCGCTCATGAAAGAGCTTCACGAACTGGATCCAACCGGCCCGCCGCCACGGGTCGCGTCTCTCGATAAGGCAGTGAAGGAGTATATAAACCCGCAGCGCTTCTCGACCTCGTTGTTAGGTTTTTTTGCACTTCTCGGGTTGCTGCTCTCGGCGCTGGGGATCTACGGAGTGATTCACTATTGGGTCAGCGCCCGCATCTCAGAGATCGGTGTCCGGGTGGCTCTGGGCGCGCAACGGAAAGACATTTTAAGACTAGTGCTGGCAAGGTCGGCTGTGACCACCGTAACCGGGACAACCGTCGGAGTGATAGGCGCGTTGGCGCTCGAACGATGGATCGCGAGCCAGTTGTACGGCGTCAGCGCGACCGATCCGGAAGTATTTGTCTCGGTATCGCTCCTGATGGCGGCGGTGGCGTTCTTCGCCACGCTATTGCCGGCGCGCTGGGCGATGAAAATCAACGCCATCGATGCCTTACGGCACGATTGACGTGGATGCATTACGATCTGCGCTGATTCGCATCGAATGACTGTTCAAAGACTTTCCGTTCGCCTGTTGGGCGGGCGTTATTGCCGCAGCCGACTTTGAGTCGGCTTCTTGATTTCCTACAGAAGACAGTTGAGAACAGGCTGGCATGGCGACGTACGTCACACGCCACCTGCATCAATTCAAGCGGGTTTTGTGGCGCAGACTAAGGTCCGCGCCACACCAAAGTACTATCGCCAATTAGGAAACGGATTCACCCGTCCGCGACGCGACTCTTCGATCAGGTCCGGCACTCGCTCCCGCCGCTTCAGCAGTCTGGCCAGCAGCACGTCCAGCGCTTCTTCTTCCCCCGCGAGCCATGCGGGAGGAATCGCTTTTATCGCCTGATCCACAATTTCTTCCGGAAAGTTGACGATTCTGGTCAGCCACGGTTCAAAGTCGCCGAGGCCTTGGACGTTGCGATAGACGCCCGGGCGGAAGTACAGGCCCTGGATCGCGGAGTCGTTGAATTGCCAGTGCGGGCCCCCGAAAACGAAGCCATTGTCGATCATCTGCGCGACGAAACCCATCTTCAAAGCATGAGCCTCCGACCCGGGAATCCATTCTTTTAATCGGGC
Organism: Bryobacterales bacterium; assembly: GCA_963813145.1. Classification (GTDB taxonomy): domain Bacteria; phylum Acidobacteriota; class Terriglobia; order Bryobacterales; family Bryobacteraceae; genus Palsa-187. The sequence goes on along the minus strand of CAWEXX010000001.1, from coordinate 4,265,332 downwards.
GCGAAAAAAGACCGCCTGGCGCGAGTCGGCGTTGCCCATCCATTTGTCGAACGCCAGGGCGCCAAAAAAATCGGGCAGATTCTCGATCCTGTCCAGGATGGTATCGGGCAGGAAATCGTAAACGACGGTGCGAGCCGGGTCTCCGGGGAAGCGCGAGCCGAAGTGCCACCCCGCATCCGGCGTCTGGTGGCTGCTGCCGAGCTGTAGATGCACATCGGGATTGGCTGCCAGGAACTGCTCGGAGAGCCGGACCATGGCCGAGGCCGGCGTGGCGATACCCAGGTAGTTCAGGAAGACCGAAGAGATCGATTCGTTGATCAGAATACGGCGGTGCTGGGGATTATTCAGAAACTTGACTACGTAAGCGTGGCCATCCGCTGCTCCCAGCAAATGGGCCTGCGCCCCGCCACGCATTTTTCGGATCAGGTGGCAGGCGTCGGTTGGCATGAAGGCAGGAATCGAGTACCCTTAAGAAATAATATGACGGACGAAAAAGAAACACCGCCGCGCAGTGGGCTGAGCAAGGAAGAAGTCGCTCTCGAATTGATGCGATTTATCACCACCACCACCGGCATGGGTAAGACCTCATCAGGCGCGGGATTCGGCGGGAAGTCGCCGAAAACTCCGGAGGAGCAGGTGGACACGCTGCTCCAGTTGTTCGAGAAGTGCCGCGAAGCTGTCAGTAAGTAAGTGGCACCCCACTTGCGTAGTTCTCACAGGTTTGTTACCTTATAGATTCGTATTCCCTTGGGAGGCTGCGGGTCCGTATTGTGCCCTTGGCCGCTTGGACCATATAAACATGAGCCGCAAATCAGGTAAGAAGTACACCGCTGCGTTAAAACAGGTCGAGACAAAGCCGTACGCTCTCGATGAAGCCGTTCCCCTCGTCAAGAAAATCAAGTTCGCCAAATTCGACGAAACCGTCGAGCTGCACTTGAGGCTGGGCGTCGATCCCAAGCATGCCGACCAGATGGTTCGCGGCACCGTCGTGCTGCCCAACGGGCTCGGTAAGTCGAAGAAAGTACTGGTCATCGCCTCCGGCGACAAGATTAAGGAAGCACTGGATGCCGGCGCCGATATCGCGGGCGGCGATGAGATGGTGACCAAGATCCAGACCGAAAACTGGACCGATTTCGACGCCGTGATCGCTACGCCGGACATGATGCGAGGCGTCGGTAAACTGGGTAAGGTGCTCGGTCCGCGCGGGCTGATGCCGAATCCGAAGACCGGCACCGTGACCACCGATGTCGCCAATGCGGTCCGCGAAGTCAAGGCCGGTAAAGTCGAGTTTCGCGTCGACAAGACCGGTGTGATCCATGTTCCATTCGGCAAAGTGAGCTTCGATTCCCTGAAGCTGGTGGAAAACGCTCAGACACTACTGAACGCGGTGATCAAGGCCAAGCCCTCGGCGGCGAAGGGCAAGTATGTGCAAAGCGTCACTGTCTGCTCGACCATGGGTCCGGGCGTGCCTCTGGACGTCGCGCCGTTCAATGCGAAGGCTGTTTAGAGCATGTCGTATAGGATCTCCTCATGAAAAAGAAACCTGAAAAACAAAAGGACATGGAAGCGCTCCGCGATCAGCTCGCGAAGGCGAAAAACGTGTTCCTGACCGGGTTCGAGAAACTGACCGTGGGTCAGGATTTTGAGCTGCGCAAGACTATTCGCGGCGCGGGCGCCAATTATAAGGTCATCAAGAATCGCATCGGCGAGAAAGCTGCCGAAGGGATTCCGGCCGGAGAACTGTTGAAGGAATTGAAGGGTATGTGCTCGATCGCCTACACCTCGGGCGATCCGGTTGCGCTGGCCAAGGCGCTGACCACGTATGCGAAGGCTAACCCGAGCTTTACGTTCAAGGCGGGAATAGTCGAGGGCCGGGTGGTGGATGTCACCGGGATTCAGGCTTTGGCGAGCTTGCCTCCGAAGGAAGAGATTTACGCCAAGCTCCTGTATTTGATCCAGGCACCGGCTCAGCGGCTGGTCACTGTCATCAATGGAGTCGGGCGGAACCTGGCCGTGGTTGTCGACCAGGGTGTGAAAGAAAACAAGTTTTCGAGCTAAATAGAAGCAAAGGATAAGGGAAATGGCAGACATCAACGCGATTGCGGAACAGATTCAAGGGCTGACGCTCCTCGAGGCATCACAGCTCGTTAAGTTGCTTGAGGAAAAGCTGGGCGTGTCGGCGGCGGCAGCGTCCGTTACGGCTCCGGCAGCAGGCGGCGGGGCAGCGGCAGCGGCTCCGGTCGAAGAAAAGACCGAATTCACCGTGGTTCTGACCGCGGCGGGCGCCAACAAGATCAACGTTATCAAGGCTGTACGCGAAGTAACCAGCCTCGGCTTGAAGGAAGCCAAGGATCTGGTCGACGGCGCGCCCAAGACCGTCAAAGAGGGCGTGACCAAGGACGAAGCGGAGACGATCAAGAAGAAATTCGTCGACGCGGGCGCCTCCGTCGAAGTGAAGTAAAGGGTTCCGCGCGCAGCGTAAACCAAGTTTTGCCACTTGCGCGGTTCGGCTAGGATCTTTCATTTAGGAGATCCGGCCTTGCGGCGTTAAGCCATGTTGAAAAGACGCCATTTGACTTAGTAGTTTGGCGTTTGGTATGCTCAGATAACTGGAGAAGGCACCGTCACTGGCACAGGTAAATTTGGAACCCCGCGATCTGCACGGCAGTTCGTCTGAACTACCGCTAGGCTTTGCCCTGCGCGCACATACCCCGCCCGAAGTGTACTCACACTGTCGGGCCTTTTTGTTTTGATTTACCGGCGGCATCGACCGCTTGCCGGCGTCCGATCGGAACTGAGGACTTTGGATCATGCAAACCCCGGAACATGTCTCTTACCGCGAGCGAGTTGATTTTTCGAAAATTAAAACGACGATCCCGATTCCGAACCTGATCGAGGTTCAGAAGAAATCGTACGAGCGGTTCCTGCAAATGGACCTGCTGCCGAGCGAGCGCGACGATACCGGTCTCGAAAGCGTTTTCAAAAGCGTCTTTCCGATTTCCGATTTTCGTGGATTGAGCCAGCTCGAATTCGTCGATTACGCCATTGGAAACTGGGAATGCAAGTGCGGAAACCTGAAGGGTCTGCACCACTTGCGCTCCACCTGCCGCAATCCCGCCTGCGGCGCGACCATTAAGACCGATCCGTTCCACCTCGGCGATGTGCTCTGCCATCGCTGCGGAACGTTCAACAAAAACATCGTGACATTCTGCAACCGCTGCGGCGATCCCGTAGGCTTGCAGCTCAAATACGACGTGACCGAGTGCGAAGAGCGCGGCATGACGTACGCGGCTCCGCTAAAGGTCACCATCCGCCTTACGGTGTTCGATAAAGATCCCGAGACCGGCGTAAAAACCATTCGCGACATCAAGGAACAGGAAGTTTTCTTCGGCGAAATTCCGCTGATGACGGAGAACGGCACGTTCATCATCAACGGCACGGAGCGCGTCATTGTTTCGCAGCTGCACCGCTCGCCCGGCGTGTTTTTCGAACGCCAGCAGGCGCAGGGATATTTCCTGGGCAAGATCATTCCTTATCGCGGCAGTTGGGTCGAGTTCGAATACGACGTAAAGAACCTGCTGCATGTCCGTATCGACCGGAAGCGCAAGTTCTACGGCACAGTATTTCTTCGCGCGCTCGGCCTGAAGACCGACGCCGAAATCTTGCGCGCGTTCTATAAAACGAACGACATCGTGATCAAGGACAAGAAGCTGTTCTGGCGCCTGGTCGACAAAGACGGGAAGATCAAGGACGGCATCATCGGCCACAAGCTGTCGCACGCGATCAACACCAAGTCGGGCGACACGGTGGTCACGCAGGGCCGCAAAATCACCAACAGCGTTTTCAAGGAAATTCAGAAGTCGAAGATCGAGCAGGTCGAAGTCTCGGCCAACGATCTCGAAGGCGCATACGTGGCCGCCGACGTGGTCGACATGGATACCGGCGAGGTGCTGATCGAAGCCAATCACGAACTGACGGCGCCGATCATCAGCAAGCTGATGGATTCCGGTATCACTACGTTCGACATGTTCTTCCCCGAGCTCGACGACGTGGGAAACGTCATTTCGATGACGCTTAAGAAGGACGGCGTCAAAGCGCAGAACGACGCGCTGCTCGAAATCTACCGCAAGCTGCGCCCAGGCGACCCGCCGACCGTCGATACGGCGACCCAGCTCTATCAAGGCATGTTCTTCGACCCGCGCAAGTACGATTTCTCGCGCGTGGGCCGCATGAAGTTCAACATCAAGCTGCACGAGAAGGCGGATTACGCGCCGGAATCGTGGCCCGCGGACAAGAATCCGATGGATCGCCGTGTTCTCGATCACGACGATTTTATCGGCACCATTAAGTACCTGCTGAAGCTCCGCCGCGGCATCGGCGCCGTGGACGACATCGATCACCTGGGCAACCGCCGCGTTCGCGCGGTGGGCGAGCTGCTCGAAAATCAGTTCCGCATCGGCCTGGTGCGCATGGAGCGCGCGATCAAAGAAAAGATGAGCGTGTACCAGGAAATGTCGACGGCCATGCCGCACGACCTGGTGAACGCCAAGCCTGTGATGGCCGCAATCCGCGAATTTTTCGGATCATCCCAGCTTTCGCAGTTCATGGACCAGACCAATCCTTTGTCGGAAATCACGCACAAGCGGCGTCTTTCCGCTCTTGGACCAGGCGGTCTGTCCCGGGAACGCGCCGGATTCGAAGTCCGCGACGTTCACCCCACGCACTACGGCCGCATCTGCCCGATTGAGACGCCCGAAGGTCCGAACATCGGTCTGATCAGCTCGCTGTCCTGCTTTGCGCGGATCAACGAATACGGCTTTATCGAAAGCCCATATCGCCGCGTCAAGGAAGGTCACGTGGTCGACGAAGTACAGATCATTAACCCCGGCGACACCGACCTCAAAGTCGGCCAAGTTCTGCTGCGTCCCGAGCTCGATAAGGCCGTGAAGGCCGCGGGCGGCAAGAAGGGCACGCTCGACTTCGAAGCGCATTGCGATTATCTATCGGCGTGGGAAGAGGACAAGTACATCGTCGCTCAGGCCAACGTTGCGATGGATGACAAGGGAAACATCACCGCGGAGCTGGTCAACGCACGGCAAGCCGGCAACTTCGTGCTGAAGCACGTCGGCGAAATCGAGTACATGGACGTCAGTCCGAAACAGCTCGTATCCGTCGCTGCCAGCCTGATTCCGTTCCTTGAAAACGACGACGCCAACCGCGCGTTGATGGGATCGAACATGCAGCGCCAGGCTGTTCCTCTGCTGCGCGCCGATTCGCCTTACGTCGGTACCGGTATGGAGCGCGTCACTGCCCGCGATTCGGGCGCAGTCGTTCTCTGTAAACGCAGCGGCGTGGTCGATTCGGTCGATAGCGAACGCATCATTGTGAGAGTCGAAGGCAACACGCAGGAAGGGCAGCTTTCCCGCGAAGTCGGCGCCGACATCTACACGATGACCAAGTTCAAGCGCTCGAACCAGAACACCTGCATCAATCAGAAGCCGATCGTGATGCAAGGTCAGAAGGTCAAAAAGGGCGACGTGCTCGCCGACGGTCCTTGCACCGAGCTGGGCGAACTGGCCCTGGGCCGCAACGTCCTGGTCGCATTCATGCCCTGGCGCGGCTACAACTTCGAAGACGCCATTGTGGTCTCCGAAAAGCTGGTCAAGGAAGACTACTACACCTCGATTCACATTGAGGAGTTCGAAGTCGATGCCCGCGACACCAAGCTGGGTCCGGAGGAAATCACGCGCGATATTCCAAACATCGCCGAAGGTTTCCTGCGCAACCTCGATGAAAGCGGCATCATTCGCATCGGCGCCACGGTAAAGCCGGGCGACATCCTGGTCGGCAAAGTAACGCCGAAAGGCGAAACGCAGCTGACTCCAGAGGAGAAGTTGCTACGGGCGATTTTCGGTGAAAAGGCCGGCGACGTGAAAGACGCGTCGCTCTACTGCCCTCCGGGAATCGAAGGCACGGTGGTCGATTGCAAGGTATTTTCCCGCAAGGGAGCCGAGCTCGACGAACGCTCCAAGCTGATTCTTGAAAATCAGGAAGAGCGTCTCCGCCGCAACCTCGAAGACGAAAAACGCATTCTCAACGACGAGCGTTCCAAGCGCCTGTCGAACATGCTCGACGGCAAACAACTGCTGGCCGATCTGCATGACGAAAAGACCAACAAGAAACTGCTCGCCAAGGGCACAGACCTGACGCGCGACATGATCGAAAAGCTGCGCGCGCGCGACCTGAAGCGCATGAAGCTGAAGGATAAGGATCCGCGCCTCAACGAACAGGTCGACGAGATCGAAGAGATGACCTCGCGGCAGATTGCGGTGCTCGAAAAGATCACCGACGAAAAGATCGCCAAGCTTCGCAAAGGCGACGAACTGCCCCCAGGCGTCATCAAGCAGGTCAAGTGCTACATCGCCATGAAGCGCAAGCTGTCGGTCGGCGATAAGATGGCCGGCCGCCATGGTAACAAAGGCGTCATCGCCCGCATCGTTCCTGAGGAAGACATGCCGTACCTTCCCGATGGAACGCCGGTCGAGATCGTTCTCAACCCGCTGGGTGTCCCGTCTCGTATGAACGTCGGGCAGATTCTTGAAACCCACTTGGGTTGGGCGGCGCACGCACTCGGCGTCAAATTCGCCACGCCGGTATTCGACGGCGCGACCGAAAAGGACATCAAGGCCCAGCTCAAATCGGCAAACCTGCCGAGCTCCGGCAAGGTCCAGCTGGCCGACGGCATCAGCGGCCAGACCTTCGAACAGCCGGTCACGGTCGGCTACATATATATGTTGAAGCTGTCCCATCTGGTGGACGACAAGATCCACGCACGGTCCATCGGACCGTATTCGCTGATCACGCAGCAGCCCTTGGGCGGCAAGGCTCAGTTCGGCGGGCAGCGATTTGGTGAAATGGAAGTGTGGGCTCTCGAAGCATACGGGGCCGCCTATGTTCTACAGGAACTGTTGACCGCCAAGTCCGACGACGTCTACGGTCGCGCCAAGATTTACGAAGCGATTGTGAAGGGCGAGGCCGCGGCCGAACCCGGCGTGCCGGAAAGCTTCAACGTTCTGATTCGCGAATTGCAGTCGTTGTGCCTGGACGTCGAATTGATGAAGAAGCATACCGAAGAGCTGGATACGGCTCTGGCAGCGGATTAGTTTAGGAGTGCTGATGACCGACCAGCAGCTCTTTCTCATGATATCGATTCCTTCGGGAATCTCTGGGTTGGGGATGCTGGTCAATGTGTTCTATTTCGTGACCATCATTTCACGAATGAAGAGCTTAGAGAATCGTCTGGCCCTGAAAATTAGGGAAGGGAACTGAGGATATTATGTACCGTTCTTCTCCGTACGACCGTGCAAACCTGATCGCCGATTTTGATTCGATTCGTATCTCGCTGGCTAGCCCGGAGAAAATCCGGAGTTGGTCCCATGGCGAGGTCACCAAGCCCGAGACCATCAACTACCGGACCTTCAAGCCGGAGCGCGATGGCCTGTTCTGCGCCCGGATTTTCGGACCGATTGCCGATTGGGAATGCTTATGCGGCAAGTACAAGCGCATGAAGCATCGCGGAGTCATCTGCGACAAGTGCGGCGTCGAAGTCACTCTTTCCCGCGTTCGCCGCGAGCGCCTGGGCCATATCGAACTCGCGAGCCCTTGCTCTCACGTATGGTTCTTTAAAGGACTGCCGTCCCGCATCGGTTACCTGCTCGACATTACTCTGCGCGAGCTCGAACGCGTTCTCTACTTCGAAGCGTTCGTCGTAGTCGACAACGGCGAAGTGCCGGATCTCAAAAAGGGCGAAGTCATTTCGGACGAGCGTAAACGCCAGCTCGATACCGAATACGCCGGAAAATTCGTCGCCATGATGGGCGCGGAAGGCATCAAGGATCTCCTCAAGAAAGTCGACTGCGAAGGCCTCAGCCTCGACATCCGCGAGAAGATGAAGACCGAAATTTCGCAGCAGAAGAAGCTGAAATACGCCAAGCGCCTGCGCGTCGCGGAGAGTTTCCGCAAGTCCGGTAACAAGCCGGAGTGGATGATTCTCGATGTCATCCCGGTCATTCCGCCGGAACTGCGCCCCCTCGTCCCGTTGGACGGCGGACGTTTCGCGACCTCCGATCTCAACGACCTTTACCGCCGCGTCATCAACCGCAACAACCGTCTCAAGAAGCTGATCGAGTTGCATGCTCCGGACGTGATCGTCCGCAATGAAAAGCGCATGTTGCAGGAAGCCGTCGACGCGCTGTTCGATAACGGCCGCCGCGGCCGCGTATTGCGCGGAGCCAACAATCGTCCGCTCAAATCATTGTCGGATACCCTGAAGGGAAAACAAGGCCGCTTCCGTCAGAACCTGCTCGGAAAGCGCGTCGATTACTCTGGCCGCTCGGTCATCGTCGTTGGACCCGAGCTCAAGCTCAATCAGTGCGGGCTGCCCAAGAAGATGGCGCTCGAGCTGTTCAAGCCGTTCATCTATCATCGCCTCGAACAGCGCGGCCATTGCACCACCATCAAGCAGGCCAAGGAATTGGTCGAGCAGCAGGATCCGGTGGTTTGGGACATTCTGGAAGAAGTCATCAAGGATCACCCGATCCTTCTGAATCGCGCTCCTACCCTTCACCGTCTCGGCATTCAGGCGTTTGAGCCGGTGCTGGTCGAAGGCAAAGCGATCAAGCTTCACCCCCTGACCTGCACGGCGTTCAACGCCGATTTCGACGGCGATCAGATGGCCGTCCACATTCCGTTGTCGCCCGAAGCGCAGATCGAAGCCTCCACATTAATGTTGTCCTCGAACAACATTCTGTCGCCCGCGCACGGCGCGCCGATCGCGGTCCCGACGCAGGACATGGTCCTTGGCCTCTACTATCTGACCAAGGCTCGTCCCGGCACCAAGGGCGAAGGCCGCATGTTCGCCTCCATCGACGACGTGCTTATCGCGCTCGAAATGGGCGAGGTCGAAACCCTTTCGCCGATCCGTTTGCGCTACACCGGCAAGGTCATCGACCTGACCAAGGCCTTCGACAGCCAGAACCTGATGCACACTGAGCCGATCGAGTTCGCGAAGCAGTACATGGACACGACGGTGGGCCGCGTCATCTTGAACGACACGCTGCCCGACGAGATGCCGTTCATTAACGGCTTGCTCAAGAAGAAGGGCCTCGCGCAGCTGGTCCAATATTGCTACCTGAAATACGGTCTGCCGATCACCGTCGGTATGCTCGACCGTGTGAAGGCGCTCGGGTTCCTGTACGCCACCCGCGCCGGCATCTCCATCGGCATCGACGACATGATCGTGCCGAGCGAAAAAGCCGGTCTCGTCCGCAACGCCGAAAAAGCCGTCATTGAAGTCGTTGCGCAGTATCAGGAAGGCGCGATCACGCACGGCGAACGCTATAACAAGATCATCGAGATCTGGTCGAAGGTCACCGAGCGCGTCTCGGAAGAAATGTTTAAGACGATGGAGGAGGACGACCGCACCGGCCGTTACCTCAATCCGATTTACATCATGGCCGATTCGGGCGCTCGCGGTTCGAAGCAGCAGATCCGCCAGCTTTCCGGTATGCGCGGCCTGATGGCCAAGCCGTCCGGTGAGATTATCGAGCAGCCGATCACCGCGAACTTCCGCGAAGGCCTCGACGTGTTGCAGTACTTCATCTCGACGCACGGCGCCCGTAAGGGCTTGGCCGATACGGCTCTCAAAACCGCCGATTCGGGCTACCTCACGCGCCGCCTCTGCGACGTGGCTCAGGACGTGATCGTCACCGAAACCGATTGCGGCACGGCCGATGGAATTTACGTCGAGCCCATCATCGAATCGGGTGAAATCATCGAGCCTTTGCGCGACCGCATCGTGGGCCGCGTGGCGCTCGAAGATCAGCTGGATTACGAAGGCAACCTCATCGTTGCGGTCAATTCCGAAATCACCGAGGATCTGGCCGGAGCGATTCAAGGAGCCGGCATCGATCGCGTCAAGATTCGCTCCGTGCTGACCTGCGAATCGAAGCGCGGCGTCTGCCAGTTGTGCTACGGCCGCAACCTGGCCACGGGTCGTCTGGTGGAGCGCGGCGAAGCGGTGGGGATCATCTCCGCTCAGTCCATCGGCGAACCGGGTACTCAGCTCACCATGCGTACGTTCCACATCGGTGGAACGGCCACGGGCTCGGCGGAACAATCGAAGCAGGATGCGAAGTCCGACGGCTTCGTGAAGTTCATCAATATCGTCACGGTGAAAAACGCCAAGGGCGATCTGATCTCGATGAACCGCACCGGCATCATCGCCATCATCGACGAGAAGGGCCGCGAAAAAGAACGCTATCAGGTGGTCTACGGCGCCAAGATTCACTACGCCGACGGCGCGCCTGTCAAGAACAACGCGGTGCTGCTCGAATGGGATCCGTACACGTTCTCGATCCTGACCGACGTCACCGGCGTCATCCATTTCAAGGATCTGACCGACGGTCTCACCATGCAGGAGCAGGTCGACGAAATCACCGGCCGCTCGCAGTGGGTGGTGATGGATTCGACCGACGAAAAACGCGTGCCGGCCATTCTGGTCCGGCCGGTGGGCGGCACCAAGGCGGAGGAGAAGCGGTACCTCATGCCGATGAACGCTCACTTGATGGTGTCGGACGGCGATGAAGTACACGCCGGCGACGTCATTGCGAAGATTCCTCGCGCCACCACAAAAACCAAGGACATCACCGGTGGTCTCCCGCGCGTAGTCGAACTGTTTGAAGCGCGCAAACCGCGCGAAACCGCCGTCATCACTGAAATCGACGGCATCGTCAAATACGGCGAAATCTCCAAGGGTATGCGCAAGCTTTACATCATCGGCGATGATGGCGAGCAGAAGGAATACTCGATTCCCCGCGGCGTTCACATCAACGTGCAGGAAGGCGAGCGCGTCAAACACGGCGATCCGCTGATGGATGGCCCTCGCAATCCCCACGACATCATGGCCGTCATGGGCGAGAAGGACCTGCAGAAATACCTGGTCAACGAAATCCAGGAAGTCTATCGTCTGCAGGGCGTCAACATCAACGACAAACACCTGGAAGTCATCGCCCGTCAGATGATGCGCTGGGTGAAGGTCGACGACATCGGCGATTCCGAATTCCTGCCGGAAGAAGTGGTCGATAAGTTCAAGTTCCGCGAGGAGAACAACCGTGTGCTCGAAGCCGGCGGACAACCGGCCGCGGGTAAGACGGTGCTGTTGGGAATCACCAAGGCCTCGCTCTCGACCGATTCGTTCATCTCGGCAGCCAGCTTCCAGGAGACAACGCGTGTGTTGACCGAAGCCGCCATCAACGGCAAGGTCGATTACCTCCGCGGTCTCAAGGAAAACGTCATCATGGGCCGCCTCATCCCGGCCGGCACCGGTATGCTGTACTACCGCAACGTAAAAATCGCCGGCGAGGACGTGGAAGAAGAGTTGGTGGCCGAGCAGGAAGCCGCCGCGCTCGATGCGATTCCGGGCTACGACGAAGAAACCCGCGCGCTTTATGCGGGTGGACTCTCGGAAGCTCCGGAGCCGGGTCCCGAAGAGACCACGCTCGCCGAGTAAATTCGCGCAATGCCCGAGCGTACCGGTTCAGAAGCCTCGGCATTAGTGAAAAGCTGGGGCGGGCAACTCGCTCAATCCGGCTGGTGGCATAGTTTCGAGCTGCCGGACGGCCGCAAAATCGATGGCGTGAACGACCTCCCGGGTCTGAAGCGCCGTCTCGCTACTTTTCCGATTCCCGAAAATCTCACCGGCAAGCGCGTCCTCGATATCGGAGCCTGGGACGGCTGGTTCAGCTTCGAAATGGAGCGCCGCGGCGCCGAAGTTGTCTCGGTCGATAACACCGAGAGCGCCAATTTCCTCTGGCTCCACCGCGAGCTAAACTCGAAAATCGACTACCGCATTCTCGACGTCTACGAGCTCACCCCGGACCGCCTCGGCCGCTTCGATATCGTGCTGTTCCTGGGCGTCCTCTATCACCTGAAGCATCCTCTTCTAGCCCTCGAACGGATCTGCGCCCTCACCAAGGAGCTTGCCGCCGTGGGCAGCTACACCTCCCCCGATTCCGGCGCTCCCATGATGGAGTTCTTCGAGACCGACGAGCTCGGCGGCCAGTTCGACAACTGGGTTGCGCCCAATCCAGCCTGCCTTCAGGCGATGTGCCGTGTCGCCGGTTTCCCCCGGGTCGACCTGCTTGACATCAACCGCCACGGGACTTCGCTCGCCTGCTATCGCCACTTCGCCCCTGGTCCGACCGATACCCCCGCACCTAAGCTGACCGCCTGCGTCCACGTCACCCGCCTCGGCCTCGATTTCTCATCGCAGCGCGACGACTACGCCTCTATCTGGTTCCTCTCCGACGCCAAAAATCTTACTTGCGATAGCGTCCAAGCCCGGGTAGCAGATCTCGACGCCCGTCCCGTCTTCCTCGCTCGCGACGGCGAAGCATGGCAGGCCAATTTCAAGGTTCCCCTGGGCCTCGACCCCGGCTGGCACGAAGTGCGCGTCCGCACCTCAAACTCCGCCTGGAGCGATCCGCTGAGAATCGCCCTCGACGTCCCGCTAGTGGTCGAGAAGCTCGAAATCACCGGCGCCTGCGACGGCAAAACCTGGGAGAAATTCGCGCTCAATCTCACCGATTCGCCGGTCCTTTCCTTGTGGGTGACCGGCGTGCCCGAAAACGGCGGACGCGACAACATTCGCGTCGCCATCGGAAGCCATCGCTGCCCCATCGATTACATTTCCCATTGGCACCCCGGGACACCGACTCAACTCAACGTGCTGGCGCCGCCGGATCTGGGGAAGGGAGATTACCCCGTCACCGTTGCGATCGCCCAGGCCGTTTCAGAGCCAGTGTCCATTCAAGTGCGCTAAGCCGCTGAGAACAGAGACTGCTGTTCGGTATACGCGGACCCGAACTGTTCCAACTCCATTGGGAACTTCCTCCGAAGCTCCTTGGGAGCCGTCCCCCGTCCTCCACCCATCATCGATTGCAGCTGCAGCGCATTCACCACGCTCTTCCCCTGCGCGTCATTATTGAAGATAACAAACGTCGAATCGGCAAACCGGCTGATATGCTCGATCCGCTTGGCCCATTCCGCCAGCTCCGCTTCGGAATAGAGGTAGTCGTGCTGCCGTACTCTCTCACCACCAAAATTACGAAACGAACCCAAGGAGTTCTGCGGATTCCGGCCATGAAGCCTCACATATCCTACTCCTGAAGTCAGATACGACGTCGGCGGCATCGCCCGGGTGTATTCCGGCTGATCGATATTGCAGAAGCCGACCCGGTAGTCCAGAAACACGCCCACCGCTTCCTCCGCCATCCAACTCGAATGCCTCATCTCCGCCACCAGCGCAAACTCGTGGAACGCCCTCCGCAGCCGGATGAAGAAGTCTTTGTTCTCCGCCGTGAACCGGAACGTCCATGGGAACTGCATCAACAGCGCTCCTAGCTTCTTGGCCTTCAACATCGGCCGCAGCCCCTCGGTAAATGATGCGACTTCCGCGTCATCCAATGCCCGTGCGTGAGTGAACCGCTGATGCATTTTGGCTGTGAATTGAAACCGTGGATTGGCCTCCACTTTCTTCATCCATAATCTCACTACCTCGGGCTTAAGATGCTGATAAAAAGAGCTGTTTATCTCGACCGTATCGAAGCGCCGAGCCAGAAATTCCAGCCCATGGAATCCGCTGCCATGAGCTTTCGGGTAAACCAGTCCATCCCAGTGAGGATAAGACCAGCCTGCAGTTCCAAAAAGTGGGGAGGTGGACTTTTCATCCATCATGACAGACACTCCATTTCTCTAATTCGCTAATTGTTCGCCTGTTTGATAATAGCGAAGAAGAGGCGAATCTGTCAATAGATTTCTTCAGGATTCGAAGGCCGTGGTGTCTTCGATCAGCTCGGCCAGTCTCCGACGAAACCGGAGTCTTAGGTGCCGGAAAAGCGTTAGGAGGTTCACAGACTGGTAGTGGCTTAGGTGCTGGGCTATTCTCCGGCATTAGGCCAAGGATTTCTCCGGACCATACAGGTTCGGATCGTCTTCCGTCCGCGAAATGAAATATTTCCGGATCTCGTCCCTCAACCGGGGCTTGTCCGGAGTCAGTTGATAGATCCCCTGCCAGTCCGCCCGCAAGTCGGTGGTCGGCGCGAACTGGTTCCGCGCGAGGATCAGGTCCCGGTGGGAATACGCCCTCCGCACCTTCGATCCATGGAAGTGATGCACCGCAAACCCGTCCACGTATCCTATATTCTTTTTCAGTTTGGCTGCGTTGCGCTGCCACGCCTCGATCACCGCCCGGTAATCGGCCGTGTAGCTGTCGATGTGCATGTCCGGAGCCTCCTCGCCAATCAGCCCGAACGCCATGAACCAGTCTCCGTGCCCCAGAATGCATTTGTCGAGCAGCGCGCCTACCGTATCGAAGGCGGTCCGCCGGAACGCCCACATGCCGCCCGTCGCGCCCACTCCTCGCGGACCCACCACCGATCCGTAATAGCAATCCGGCGCCTCCCGCCATCCGCCGTTGGTGAACCCGGCAGGCAACTGGTAACCGTTCTGGACGTAGTTGTAAGCGAATCCGGTACGCACCATCATCGGCTGGTGGCCGGTTCCGTAGGTCTTGCCGGTCAGGTCCGAATACGCCGAAAAAGGCTGCACGAAGTCGTGATGCTGGAGTTGATGGATGGTCTCGAGCGCCCAGTCGTGCCTGGTCAAATGGAAATCGGCATCCACGTAGGCGCCGTATTTCCAGCCCGCCGGGAACGTCTGAATCACCCGGTTTAGGATGTTCTCTTTGTGAAACAGTTCGTGACTGGTGCGCAATTGCACGTCTCGCGAGTCCTGCGCCGGATCGGTGATTTCGAAAGGCCGGTCGCCGTAGGCGAGTTCTCCCACGTGCAGGCAGACGTTCGGCGCGGCGCGCAGATGCCGGATGCAATCGTTCGCCAGTTCCCGCCGGGTGCGCCAGCGGAATGGGTTCGAGTAGCACACGGCGACGTGGAGGGTCTGTTCTTCAGACCACTCGGCCCACGGAGCCTGCTGGTCCGGATGCTGTCTATGATGCTCAACTGCCATGTGATATCTCGCCTCTGGTGGAAGGATACGGGAGAGGTAGTGGAGTGGGAGGCGGTTGAAACCTTCAAGTTCCTGAGAGTAGGCGTCTTGCGCGGCGGCGAATTTGGTCGTATAACTTCAAACCGTCACCTTTTCAGAGCCGCGACCACAGAAGCGATCTTTTTTTGAATTAGAACGGGCGCGTGAGCGGGCTGGGACGGAGATCGCTCCCTGTGGTCGCGGCTCTGTTGGCTGGGTGGGGTTCGGGGTGAAGGAAACCGCTCCCGCTGGTCGCGGCTCTTTTGTGCTGCGCAAGGTTCAGGGGGTGACGGGGTTGGGGAGGCGGAGACCGCTCCCTGTGGTCGCGGCTCGCTTTGGTTGCGCTGGGGTTCCGGGATGAGGGGATTGGGGAGGGATGACCGCTCCCTGTGGTCGCGGCTCTGTTGGGCTGTCTAACGCTCTGAAATCGACCTCGAAGCCGCAATCCGACAGAGCCGTGACCGCAGGGAGCGGAGGGTTGTGACGGGGGATAGTCTCCTAATGAACTGTCGTCATCCAGGTTGTGTCGCTCAAAACCGAACCCGACGGGGGTCTGGAGGGTTTGTGCGAGTGCTTCTCTTTGTACATCCGGCGGTCCGCTTCTGCCAGCAGTTGCTCCGCGTCGTTGCCGTCGATCAGGAAGTGCGACACTCCTATGCTGATGCTCAGGAGTTCCTCCCGGAACAGGTCCTGACATACCTGCGATACCACTTTGTGGAACTGGTCCAATTTCGCATCGACATCCTCGGGGCGCACGCCGGGCAGCAGCACTACAAACTCGTCTCCGCCCATGCGAGCCACGTAGTCGTACTCGCGGCACGCGCTGCGCAGGCCGGCGGCGACCTCGTGCAGGACGCGGTTGCCCTCCAGGTGGCCGAAGCGGTCGTTCACCATCTTGAATCCATCTAAATCCAGCACGCAAACCGCCAGCGGAGCGTTGGTGCGGCGGCCTCGCGATAACTCCGAATCCAGTTGCAGGAACAGCGAGCGCGCGTTCGGCAAGTCGGTGAGATAATCCGTGGTCGCGGACGATTCCGCGCGCCGGAACCGCAGCGCGTTCTCAATGGCCAGCGCGATTTTCGAGCTGATCGCCAGCAGAATGCGCAAATGATCCTTGGTGAACGCGTCGCCCTCCGCGTGATACAGCGTCAAGCACGCCCAGCACGCCGTTCACGCCTTCGAGCGGCACCGCTACTGCCGACCGCAGCGTCGAAAACTTCGCCGCGTCGTTCAAATACCCGGGCTCGACCGAAGGATTGCCGTTCAGGATGGGTTTGCGATTCTCCGCCACCCAGCCCGATAATCCCTGGCCTACCGGTATTTCGAGCGAGCTAGAAGAGCCTGAAATCGTCGCCCGTGACGTATTCCGGCACCAGCACGTCCTCCCGCTGCACCCATATCGCCAGGGAATGAAGCGGAATAATGCGGCGGAGCCGGACCGCCAGCACGCTGAGCGTCTCATCCAGACTCAAGGAATTCCCCAGGTCCTGCGAAATTTCAAACAATGCCTGCACCTCCTGCCGCGCGGCCGCGATCGATGTGAGGAAGTCGATTCTGCCTTCCTTCGATCTTCCTTCCGCCGATACTTCCTTCGATTTTTCAAAACCCGCGCCCGGCGATTCGCCATTCACGATTTTTACGTCGACCGAAAGCGCCGAATGCGCGTTCGTCTCGTCGTTGGCCTGCGCCATCTGCTCCAGTTCGATGTGGCGTTCGACCAGGACTGCCACCACCTTGGGATCGAACGCCTTGCCGGACTCGCCGACCACCACTTTCATCGCCTCGTCCAAGGGCAGGGCCCGCCGGTATTGGCGATCTGTCGCCAGCGCGTCCAGGCAATCCACCACCGAGAGGATCCGTGCGCCGATCGGAATATTCTCGCCCGCAAGCCCGTAAGGATAACCGCTGCCATCCCACTTTTCATGATGCGCGCGCACAATCGGCACCACCGGGTAGGGAAACTGTACGCGCTCCAGAATCTCCGCGCCCACCACCGGATGGATCTTCATCTTCTCGAACTCTTCCGGCGTCAGCCGCCCGGGCTTCGAAATGATGTGCTCCGGCACGGCCAGCTTGCCGATGTCGTGCAGCAGCGCGGCCGCGCGCAGGGCGTTGCGTTCTTCCTCGTTCAATCCCAGCTCTTTGCCGATTTCGGTCGCGTAAACCTGCACCCGCTGCAAGTGCCCGTGCGTCGTATGGTCCTTCGCCTCGATGGCCAGCGCCAGCGCTTCGATGGTTCGCAGATGCAGCGACGAAACTTCCTCGACGTGCTTCTTCTCGTCTTCCAACCGCTGCAGATAGAGGCGATAAGAACGATAGATCAGATACAGAACCGGCCCCGTCAGCAGCACCGTGGGCCAGCCGATGTAGCGGTTCGCATAGCTCAGCATTTGTCCGGCGGCGGCCCCGCCCAGATAATAAGGGAGCGACCAGAAATAGCACTCGCGCCAAACGGACCGGAAACTCCGCCCTTCGGCGAGCGCGATGACCAGCGCTACCGGCAGAGTGTTCAGCAGGAATAGTGTAAGGGTCGCGGCTGCCAAGCGCATGGTTTGATCTACCAGCGCTCCGCTGAGCAATTCCGAGTGATAGAGCTGCTCGGTAATGGAAATCGCGATGGCCATCGCACAGGTGTTGAAGATCACCTGCGCGTGGCGCGCTTTGCGCTGCCTGTTCCACAGGCATTGCACCAGGGTGACGATGGTGCCCATCACCACGGTCTCGCTCGAGGAAAGGTCCACCAGGCCGAACAGAACGAATACAAAATTCAGACTCAGCGTCCCCGGCATCCCCGGCACGCTGATCCGCATAGCTGAGCAGCACACCGCCATCAACAGGAATCCGGCGTACTTCACCAGGTCCGCCGATTCCCAATGCACCAGAGCCAGCCCCAGCACGAGCGCTCCCAGAATGCCTGTGATCAGGACAAACATCCGCACCTTGGGAGGAAGCGGCTTCAGGATACCGTCCTTAGCCGAATCGTCCTCAGCCTGAGCGGAAGGCATGACCATAGTGAGCGAACTCATAGTCTCTGGGTCTGCTACAAAGCATGTACCATTCCAAGACGGGCCGTTTGTAATTCCCTGTTGTTTCAGTCAGATACAATCGGGATTGTGGGCGCACAGGACAATATGGCACTACCGTCTAAATAGTTTTGCGACAAACTGTCCCAACGCCCGAGGGGTTTTCTTAGGTGCGCTAGGGTGTTTGGCTGAGGGTACTATCGTCGAAATGACTGTGAAATAGTATCTGGCCATGACTACAGATTGTACGCACGTTTTCTTAGGCATGAAGGCAGTAATTGCCAGTGATGCCATGCATCATTTAATGGCGCTGGCGGAGCGCGTCGCACGCTCCAACGCAACGGTTTTGATTCTCGGAGAGAGCGGCTCGGGCAAGGAAGTCCTCGCGCGCGCGATCCATCATTTCTCCAGCCGGTCGCAAAAGCCGTGGGTGGATCTGAACTGCGGCGCGCTTCCGGAACATCTGATTGAGAGTGAGCTGTTCGGGTATGACCGGGGGGCGTTTAGCGGCGCCAATAACAGCAAGCCGGGCTTGTTTGAGCTTGCCCATCAGGGAACGATTTTCCTGGATGAAATCGGCGATCTCGAAATGAAGATGCAGGTCAAGCTGCTGCGGGTGCTGGACGGCGTGCCTTATTACCGGCTGGGGGGCGTAAAGAAGGTCGCGGTCGATGTGCGCATCGTGGCCGCTACTAATCAGGAACTCGAAACGGCGGTTGCCGAAGGCCGTTTTCGATCCGATCTATACCATCGGCTCACGCAGATCACGCTGCGCGTGCCGCCGCTGCGCAAGCGATTGGAAGATGTCGCGCCACTGGCCTGCCATTTTCTGGAGCAGCACGATTCCTCGCTGCGCTTTTCTCCCGCCGCGCTCCAGGTTCTGGCGCGTCATTCATGGCCCGGGAATATTCGCGAACTGCGAAACGTGGTGATCCGCGCCGCGGTGCTCACGCTGGGCGATGAAATACGCCCGGAGGATCTGCCGCTGCACGAGGCTGTTGGAAACATTCCGGACTCAGGCCCGTCCGCAGGCAGTCTGGAAGGGATGGAGCGCAAGATGATCTTCGACGCTCTGCATGCCAGCAACGGTCATCAACAGAAAGCGGCTATCAAGCTTGGAATTTCGCGGCGGACGCTCAGCCGGAAACTCAAAATCTACGACACCGATTTCACAGAGGCCCGGGCGTGACCATCCAGGAGCAGAGGAAAGAAGAACGCCGCATCGCCACCGGCGGCGTGCGAGTGAAGTTCACGGATCCGGAGCCGCTGGAGATAGACGGCCGGTTGATCGATGTCAGCGCCAACGGCTTCCGAATGGCTCACGACTGCCAATCGCTGCGGTCCGGCCAAGTGGTCGAATTCAAGCACGTGGAGGCTGCGGGGAGCGCGCAGATTATGTGGAATCGGATCATGGCGGGTGGGGTGGAGACCGGGTTCCGAGTGGTGACCTGAGTCGCGACCGCTAAAACACTTCGTATTCACCGTTCCGTCTTTGTGGCGCGCGCCTCCAGGCGTGCCGCGTCGGCAGTCATGCCGACGGACGGACATGTCGAGACGACTCTCGTGAAGAGGCGACCTGCCTACGTGAGATAATTCCTCCATGAACGCTAGCGTCAGGTTTCGTACCGACCCCGCCGGGGTGGTCGAAGTGCCTCCGCGCGATCATCCGGTTGTCGTCATCCACGTCGGTCCATCGGTCTATGTTCATTGCCGCCGCGGCCCTTGGAGCCACAGCGGCTTGGGCGTCCACGGCGATATCGACATCGTTCCCGCAGGCGTTCCCGGGCGGTGGGAGATGAAAGAGCGCGACCACGTTCTGCTGCTGGACGTCGAGACTCCGCCGGTGGAAATCGTGAATCGGTTTCAAATTCGCGACCGTAAACTGGAGCTTCTCGGCCAGACGATGAAGCGCGAGATGGACGCGGGTTATCCCAATGGCGTCTTGTACATGGATACTTTGGGCTCGGCCGTATCGGAGCACTTGCTAGCCTGTCACTCGTCAAACTCCGCGCCCGCGCCGCGAAAAGGGGGATTGCCCAACCTGAAGCGGGTGCTCAGCTACATTGAGGACAATTTGTCCCGGAATCTTTCGCTGAAGGAAATCGCCGCAGTGGCGGGCATCAGCGTGTCGCACGTCAAGACAACCTTTCGCGAATCAATAGGATTGCCGGTGCACCAATACGTCATCGGGCGCCGCGTCGATCGGGCGCACACGCTGCTGAGGGAAGGGAAGTTGCCTATCAGCCTGATCGCCGCCGAAACGGGTTTCGCGCATCAAAGCCATCTGTCGTATCATGTGCGGCGCATTCTGGGTGTTTCGCCGTCCGAATCTGCTCGACGCTCCCGATCTCTACAGCGCACAATAGATCGATGATCGACCTTATTCTGGCGCTGTCGCTGTGCGCGGACTGGAGCCCTCGTCTGGCGGCGAATTATCTGGATGGCCGCCAAAAAGAGTGGTTTGCATGGAAGACCGCCCAAACCGCCGGCGGGCCTTGTGTTTCGTGCCATACAGGAGTTACGTATCTGCTTGTCAGGCCGGAACTTCGGCGCAAACTGGGGGAGCCGGGGCCGACTGCGTACGAAACCGGTTTACTGCGAACGCTGCACTTTCCGGGATTCGAAGGCGCGCTGGCTCGACGCGCGGGGGCCGTGCAAAATATTCATTCGGCGCTATTTACCGGCGACCTCGAATCGCTGTGGCCGCTTCAGATTACGAGCGGCAAGGAAAAAGGGGCCTGGGAGTGGTTTCATCTCGATCTGGATCCGTGGGAGATGCCGGAATCCTCCTATTATGGAGCGACGCTGGCGGCGATCGCGATCGGGAATGACAGCAGTCATCCTGAACAAATCGCGCTGCTTAAGGACTATTTACGGCGCGAATACCCCGTGCAGCCGGAGCACAATAAGCTGATGCTGTTGTGGGCTTCGACCAAGATGCCGGGGATTCTGGCTGATCGGGAAAAGCTGGTTGAAGAAATCTGGAAATTGCAGCAGCCGGATGGGGGGTGGACCATGGAGTCGCTGGGTCCGTGGAAAAGGCCTACGAGGACTGTCGGAAGCGATGCTTATGCGACTGGCTTGGTCACCTACGCGCTGTTAGTGGACCATAATTCGTCGAATAAAGGGATGCGGAAGGCTTTAGACTGGCTTAAATCGCATCAGGATCGGGAGGGCGGTTTTTGGGCGTCCGCGTCGATGAATAAGGAGTATCCGGCGGGTTCCATGATGGTCAAGTTTATGCAGGACGCGGCTACGGAGTTTGCGGCGTTGGCGTTGTTGGAGGCGGGGCAGTGAGGTGGGCAGGTCGGGAGCCTGCCCCACTATTAGTTGCTGCTAGTTGCTGCTGCCGCGGGTTTGTAGGACTTTGGGGACCGACAGGTAGCCGCTGATCAGGTTGTCTTTTACGTCCAGAACAACCAGTTCGTAGGGTTGGACGGATTTCGACAGGACGAATTGGACGGGCACCAGGACGGTCGATTTGGGTTTGTCGAAGGTCTTGTCGTCGGCGATGATTTTGATATCGAAGGTGTTCTTCTTGCGGTCGGTTTTTTCCAGGACCACTTGTATATCGCCCACTTTTTGCGGCGTGTTTTTGCCCTTTGGTTTAGCCAGCTTGAACTCGATGTAATTCCGCTCCCCTAACTGCCGGAGTGCCGCTAGCTCCTTGCCATTGGTGGCGATTAGGCCGCTCTGGACTCCCAGGTCGCCTCGGGCGCTCTTGAGGTCGGCGATGGTTTTCTCGATGGCGGATTTATTGGTGGCGGTCTCGGTCTTCAGGCTGCCGACTTCGGTAGTGACTTCACCCACTTTGCTCGAAGTGGCGGCGGCTTCTTCTTTGACGTGAGAAACGTCGGCGCTGACGGCTGCAACTTTCTTTCCCTGCTCGGCTTGCGCCTGCTCGAGTTTCGCGGCCAGCTCGTCGGCGTGCTTATTCGCAGCGGCTTTCGCTTCCCCGCTTAACTGGGCTGCCTGGGCGCGATACTTCGCGACGTCCTTCTGCATCGCCTCGATATTGCGTTTGCTGGTCTGAACCGTGACGGAAGAAGTCTCGTGGATCTTTTCGATTTCGGCGCTCAGGGATTCTTTATTTTCCGCGATCTGACTCTTCAGCCCGTTCACCTGATAAAACAGAAACCCGCAGGCGGCTGCCAGGGCGATGACTGCACCCATAAGAATCGAGGTCTTCAAGTTCGATCCGCTGGGGGCAGTCGGAACGACGTACGCCGGAGCGGTCGGTTGCGGGGCATAGCCCTGGGGCGGATAGTTCTGCGGAGGGTAGTTCTGAGGCGGATAATTCGGGGGTGGGTAGTTCTGATAACCCGGAGGGGGCCCTGCCTGTGGCATCGGTTGCTGAGGCTGCGGCGGCTGAATGGGCTTAATCGGTTCGTCGTCTTTTGGCAGCAGAGATTGCATGGATATACCCCCAGATTATTGTAGCTCAACAGCTTGGACGTACCAAACGCTTTCTACAGTTACATCGAATTTGGGTTCGGTTTGGCGAATTCCATGACTTCCTGGCGGGGAATACCCGGCTCGAAACAGCGCCGGCAGCGGGCTTCGTACATGCCGGAGGCTCCGACGACGATCAGATCGTGGGATTCCACCAGGCGCTGGGTGTGTTTGGCGGGATTGCCGCAGCGCATGCAAATGGCCAGCGTTTTGGTGATGGATTCGGCCAGGCAGAGGAGCTCCGGCATGGGGGTGAAGGGCCGGCCGAGGTAATCGGTGTCGAGGCCGGCGATGAGGACCTGCTTGCCGCTGTCGGCGAGCTGGCTGGCTACGTCGACCAGGTCGAGGCCGAAAAAATTGGATTCGTCGATGCCGACGACTTGCGTGCGCCAGTCGAGTTTCTGGAGGATTTCCTGGGCGCCATTGACGGCGTCGGACTTCATGCGCTGGTCGCCATGAGAGACGATTTCATCGGCGGAATAGCGGTTGTCGATGGCGGGTTTGAAGACTTGCACCCGCTTGCGGGCGATGCGGGCGCGGCGGAGGCGGCGGATGAGCTCCTCGCTCTTGCCCGAGAACATCGGGCCGCAGACGATCTCGATCCATCCGATGTGGCCGGTGACTAGTTCCATGCAGGTAAGGAGACAGAATAGCGCAAAACTTCGTGGCGGTCGCGATTTTGGGGTGACCGCTCCCTGTGATCGAGCTTTTGCGGGGCAAGATATTCCCTTGACGGAATATGCTGTTGATGTCATCCTACAGGTGTGCTCTGGGATATCGAATTCACCGCGGAGTTCGAAAAGTGGTGGGATGCGCTCTCGCAGGAGGAACAGGAGAGCATCGCGACATCCGTGATTCTGCTCGGGGAGAAGGGGCCCTCGTTGCGGTTTCCGCACACCTCGGGCGTCATCACCTCCAGGCACGATCACATGCGCGAACTCAGAATTCAGCACCGGGGCTATCCTTATCGGGTGCTATTCGCGTTTGATCCGCTGAGAATCGCGATCCTGCTGATTGGCGGCGATAAGACCGGCGATGACCGATGGTATGACGTCTACGTTCCGGTCGCCGACCGCCTTTATGGCGAGCACTTGAAAGAGCTAAGAGATGAGGGGAGGATATGAAAGTGGCCAGAAAGTTTCAGGAGCTGGTAGATAAGATGAGTCCTGAGGCGCGAGCCCGCAGTGAGGCTCGGGCCAACGAACTCCTAGCGAATATGGCGCTCGATGAACTTCGGGCCGCTCGGGAACTGACGCAGGTGTCGCTAGCAAAGATTCTCAATGTCAGCCAATCCGAGATTTCAAAGATTGAGAATCGGACGGATATGTATGTGAGCACGCTGGCGAGCTATGTTCAGGCGATGGGCGGCCAATTGGAGATTTGCGCGGTTTTCCCGGATGGAAGGGTGAGGATCAACCACTTCGAAGAAATCGGGAACCAACGGTGACAATTGCATTGGGTGAGCTTGCGAACTTTCGCCGTGTTGGGAATGGAGATCGTGGCGACGGGGGTGCAGTATAGGGGAGTTTCGGAGGTTAAGTAAGAGGCCGATTGCCAATCGGCCGCAGGCTGCCAGCCTGCCCTACAGGGCTCTTGACCATGAAAGCTGGGCGGTGTACACTCCTGTAGGCTACCAAAAGGTACTATGGACGTATTGCACGGATCGCTGGTCCTGATGGTCCTCCGGACCCTGGACACGCTGGGGCCACAACATGGATGGGGGATTGCCCGGCGCATTGAACAGATTAGCGGGGATGTACTGGAGCTGAAGCAGGGGACGCTTTATCCTTCGCTGCTGCGTCTGCAGCAGATGGGATGGATCGCATGCGAGTGGGGCGAGTCCGACAATAATCGGCGCGCCAAGTTCTACTCCATTACGCGGGCGGGCAAGAAGCAGCTTGCTACCGAGGCGGAAAACTGGGAGCGGATTTCGGGGATCGTCGCCCGCTTTGCGCGGCCAGAAGGAGAGTCTTCATGACGCGTCTTCGAGTGTTCCTTCAGCGCCTGTTCGGCGTGGTTCGCGAGAAGGATTTAGACGAAGAGCTGCAATTCCATCTGCAAATGGAGATCGACAAGAACTTGCGCGCGGGGATGACTCCGGAGGACGCGCGGGCGGCGGCGCTGCGTCAGTTTGGGGGAATCGCGCGGACCAAGGAATCCTATCGGGAGACGCGCAGGCTGCCGGTCATGCAAGTCTTCTGGCAGGATTTGCGATTCGGGTTCCGCATGCTGCGCCGAAACCCCGGGTTCTCGATCCTCGCGGTGGCGTGCCTTACATTGGGCATCGGGGCCACGACCTCGGTGTTCAGTTGGATCGAAGGGATCCTGCTGCGACCCTTTCCGTTAGTGGCCCATCAGGAGCGGCTGGTCGCCATCGCCGGATTGATTCGCAACGGAGCGGAGCGGACCAGCGTGTCCTGGCCCGATTTGCTCGACTTTCAGAAAAACTGCACCTTGGTCGACGCCTTCATCGCCGATCGCATCTTCGGGACCACGCTGAGTGTTGGAGACCGCGCCGATAGGGCCACGGGCAGCGTTGTATCGACGAATTATTTCGATGCCTTGCAGGTTCATCCGATTTTGGGCCGGGGTTTCGCGCCGGAGGAAGGGTTCGGCCGCAATGCGCATCCTGTGACGGTGATCAGCTACGACGCATGGAAGGAGCGCTACCAGGGCGATGCCGCGATTATCGGGCGGACGCAGATGCTCAACGGCGTGCAGCACACTATTATCGGCGTCGCTCCAGAAGGATTCTACGGGACCTTCGTGGGATATAAATTTCAGTTCTGGGTCCCGACGTCGATGCAGGAGATGTTCGATCCGGGCGGGTACAAGCTGGAAGATCGCGGCGCGCGGTGGATCGAAGGGTTCGCGCTGCTGAAGCCCGGCGTGTCTCTGAGCCAGGCGCAGGCGGAAATGTCTTCGGTCGCGAAACGACTTGAAGACGATTATCCGGCCACCAATCGCGGGCGCGACGTGAAGCTGTTCCCGCTGTGGCAGACTCCGTTTAACGGCGCGGGAACGCTGCTGCCGACGCTGCGGATCGCGCTGGTGGTGGTGTGCTTCGTACTGCTGATCGCGTGCGCGAATGTCGGTAATCTGCTGCTGGTGCGCGCGTTCGCCCGGCGGCATGAGATGACGGTGAGGCTCGCGATCGGAGCCGGGCGCGGCCGCTTGCTGCAGCAGCTTCTCACGGAAGGCCTGATCATGTCGGTGCTCGCGGCGGTTGGCGGATTGATCGTGGCGTACTGGTGCCGCAATGTGATCGTGCTGCTGTATCCGATGCGACCCGGCGTGGTGGTGAATCTGCCAGCGGAGCTCGACTGGCGCGTGCTGGCGCTTAGCGCGGCTGTCTGCCTGGTTTCGACGGTCCTGCTGGGATTGTTTCCAGCGTTGCAGGCCAGCAAGATCGATCTCACCTTGGCCATGAAGTCTGAATCGGGCGGCGTTGTCGGAGGCAGCGGCAGAACGTTCGTCCGGTCGGGACTGGTGCTGCTACAGGTATCTCTCAGTTTCGTGCTTCTCGTCGCGGTCGGGCTTTTGCTGAAGAGTTTGATCGGGATGCAGAACGTCAATCCGGGCTTCTCGACCAGCGGGGTCCTGACTACCGGCATCGACCTTGTATCCGCGGGCTACGATACTCAGCGCGCCAAGACATTTCAGGATCAGCTGGTCGATCGCGTCCAGTCTTTCGGCGGCGTCGAATCCGCCGCGCCGGCACGGGTCACCGCCTTTAGCTATCGAGGATACTTGTCCGCTCCCATCGCCGTCGATGGCTACCAGCTCGCGGCCGACGAGCAGCCGAACGTCGACTATAACCAGATCGGTCCGGGTTATCTTGCGACGACGGGAATCCCGTTGGTATCGGGCCGGGAATTTACGCGCGCGGATAACGAGACCGCTCCGCCGGTCGCGGTGGTGAATGAAACCATGGCCGCGCAATATTGGCGTGGGCAGAATCCGGTGGGGCAGCGCGTGCAGATCAAGGGACGCTGGACGCAGGTGGTCGGGGTGGCGAAGATCTCGAAATACCGCAGCTTGATCGAGACGCCAAAGGCGTTTTTCTATGTGCCGCTGCGCCAGAATTTCTCAATCAATTTCAACCTGAACGTCCGCACGCCGCTGGGTCCGGAGGTGATGGCCACGCAACTGGCGCGGGAGGTCCACGCACTGGACGCCAATCTGGCGATAGCCGAGGTCATCACGATGCGCGAACAAGTGGACCGTATGTCGTGGGCTCAACGCGCCGCCGTGATCCTGCTGAGCATCTTCGGATGCCTGGCACTGGTGCTGGCCGCCATCGGATTGTACGGAGTGATGTCCTACGCCGTCTCGCAACGGAAGCGCGAGTTGGGACTTCGCATGGCGCTGGGCGCGAAGTCGTCGAACCTGATGGGACTGATCGTATCGCAAGGGCTGCGGCTGACGGCGGCCGGCGTACTCCTCGGCTCCATCGCGGCGTTGAGCCTGACGCGGCTGCTGGGGGACATGCTGTATCGCGTGAGTCCGCACGATCCGCTCGCGTTTGCGTCGGCATTCGCGGTGATGGCGTTTGTCTCCCTGGCTGCGTGTTTTGTGCCGGCGTGGAGAGCGACACGCACCGATCCGGTTCGGGCGCTGCGGGAATAGCTACCTGATCCTCGACTCGCTCCGCTAATCGGAATTCAGAACTATGAGTTTGGTGCCGTTTGCCCGCATGCTCGCGTGGCGGCTCAGAGAGTATTCATCTTGTGGGGCAGGTTCCCGACCTGCCCGGTTCAGGGAATATTTCGAAACACGACTCGGGGTCGGGGATCAAAGTAAAGATGTCATTGCCTCTCCGGACCGGAGCCGCATGTCTGCTGGTGGCATTCGTTTCTACGGCGCGCGCCGGTCCGTTTCAGGGCCCATCGGATCAGCCGGATCCGCGAACTCTTAAAAATATAAGGAGGAAATCTTTGGTGTTTTCAAACGGCCGCATCGTGACGAGGAATATTCCGGCACCGGAATTGGTCTGGCAATTTGCCAACGCGTCGTGGAGCGTTATGGCGGACGAATCCGGGTCGAATCCGAAGCCGAAAACGGAGCAACCTTCTTTACCGTCCAGCACGACCGAGGAACCGGCGGCGAAACGCCTGCTTCTCTTGCTGGCTGAAGACAATCTGCCCGATGCTTTGATCGTGCGCGAGGCGCTGCGCCAAGAGGGTCTGGAACTGGACGTCAACATCGCCGCCGACGGCGAACGGGCGATGGCGTTTCTTCACGAGTCCGAGCGCGACCCCGATGCGCCGTGCCCAAGCGCTGCGCTTCTCGACCTGAATCTCCCGAAGGTGGACGGACTCGAGATCCTGCGGGCCATTCGCGCCAGCCGGAAGTTCAAGGATATTCCGGTGCTGGTAGTCACGTCGTCGGACTCACCCGAGGATCGAGCCCGGCTGACGGAACTGGGCGCTTCTTATTTCCAGAAGCCCGTCACGTACACGAAATTCATAAGGATCGGAAGCGTGATTAAAGCGTTTCTGGAGGAGAATCATCTTTTGTGACTCCGCTCCCTGCGGTCACGGCTCGGTCGGACTGCGTGACGAACGGGATCGGTGGGTTTCAGTTGAGCGGAGTAAATCAGGTATATGGTGGGCTCGACAGAACTCGAATCTGTGACCTCCTGCGTGTCAAGCAGTTATCCACGCCCAGAAGCGCTTTGTTTTCATTTTGCCAGACCTACCCTGCTGGCACGCTGCTGGCAGAATATCAGTCGATCTTCACTTGTGTTGCGCCGCTAGTTGAATCTGAATTGATATAACGTCCTTCGACAATTCCGCTAGTTTGCGTTGGGTATAGAAGACGTTCCACGCCACGTTACTGACCGTCACCAAACCAAAGAGTATTGCTGCCCAGAACGCGAGCCACTCACGTCGATGTTTCCAGGTTTCTCGCTCGGCTAGGATTATGTCGTGTTCGAGGTCCGGTAATAGCTCCCATCTCAAAATATAGCGTCCCGGCCAATCATCTGCATCTTGTTTCACATAGCAGTCTGGGGGCAACCTAACCAGGTTTCTGTGCGCTCGCCAAATCAGGACGCCAGATTCAAGCTCCTGCAATTCTAGATCAGATTCTTTGGTCTTTTGTTGAAGTTCGACGCGAAGTTCGTCAAACAGCACAAAATCACCCGCTTTCTTTGCTGCATTTCTCTTTTCGCTATATTCCGACGCCAAGTTTCGTTGTCGTCGTTGGGCCGCCTTTTTGTTCCACGAAAAAGCCAACCTACGAGGGATTAGGATTTGGAGGTTATCGCGAATGCGTCGCCACTTCACTGCACCCTCTCCTTCCCGATCTTCTCCATGCCCTCGCGCACCCGATCAAGCTCCGCGTGCGTGTAATGCAGCGTCATCGAGCCGGCCGCGTGTCCCAGCACCCTTTGACGTTCCGACACGCTCAACCCGACTTGATCCGCCAATGTCGCGGCCGTATGCCTCAGGACGTGCCAGCTCACCCAGGGACAGCCCACTTCTTTCCGCTTACCTGCGATTCGCAGGAATCGCGCGGCGATGTTGTGCTGGTCTAGGGGCTGCCCGCTCTTCTGCCCAGAGAATACCGGATGATCGGCGCCCGTAAACTTCGATTGTGCTCTGACCTTGCCCAGCTCACGTAGCGCGTCCGTGTTCAGGGGAACATTTCGGCGGCTCGTGTGCGTCTTTAATGTGCCGTAGACGCCGCGCACATAATTCTCGCGCACTGCCATCGTGTAGCCTGGCAGCAACTCGCCGTCAACCATTGCCGGTTCAGCGCTGAGATTCACGCGCTTCCAGCGCAGACCCATCGCTTCGCCGATTCGAAGGCCCGTCACAGCCAGGACCGTCACGAGCGCGCCAAGTTGAACGTTGTCTTGTGCAATCTTTTCCGGATCGCGTGCGGGTCCGCGGGTGCCTTTCGGCTTGGCGGGGTCCGAATGACCGATCCAAGCTGCAAGCTTCTGCACCTGGTCCCATGTCAGCGCGCGCTTGACCGCGGCTTGCAGCGAAGGCAGACGCACGCCCTCGGTCGGAAGATCCCCTGAATACGCTTGGACGCGCTTCGCGTGCCTGAAGATCGCAGAGAGGGTGTTCCGGATATGCACGGCCGTCTGAACCGATAGGCCTTTGACCGTCTTGCATTCGACGACGCGCGCCGCGAGCTTCGCATGCATCAGATCCTGGATATGTTGCGGCCGGATATCGCGCATCGGGAAATCCCCCAAAGCGGGTATGACGTGGTTCTGCAGGATGTAGGTGTAATGTGCCTTGCCGCTCGGCTTGCAGGCGAATACGACATCAGGAATGAACCGTTCGCGGACGAAGTCACGCAGCGCGAACATCGACAGAGGCCCGCTCTTGTGGAGGTCTTTCAGGTGATCGTCATAGAAAAGCTGCATCGCGCGTTTCTTGAGCACCTTGCCCGGCCCGGCAGCCGGCGCGATGAACTTCGTCAGTGTTTTGCGCTTGAATTTGCCCTTGGTGTCAAGCTCTGGCGTGTCGATTCGAAACTGCCCAAACCAGGAATTTCCACGCCGGTAGACGAACCCCGTGCGCTGCCCGCGGCGACGTGCCATTTGATCGCCCTCCTGACCGAAGATAGCGCGCGGTGAAGGTGTCGTGGGATTCATGCCGACAACACCCTACCTTGCCTCGCGCCGCGCGATGATCGACACCCAGCCCTAACGTTGATTTGTTGACTGTTATGCGCCAATCGATCTGATGTGATCGCCGAATCCTGCGCGCGGCTCAGGATCTTCTGAGAGAAAATCGAGGCCAAACATACTATTCCGGAGACATGACAACAGAAACAGACAAATCCATTCGCCTTGAAGTCACGCTCTACGCCGACGGCAAGCCGCTCGATGTTGCGGGCCTGATTGCGGTTCCAGAGGATCGGCTGAAATGTTTTGAAGAACTTGCGCTGGAACTCAAGAAGGTCAGTCCGCGGATAGATGCTTGGATCGCTGGTCATCCGGATAACTTCCATTTGAGCGATCAGGTGTGCATGGGCTTGCCAAAGGTTATGGAAAAGCTGAACGCCCTCTTGGGGTGTTGGAATCCGCAAGCGTCCCACGAAGGGCGTATTAATCAATAGAGCGCTATTTATTTCCGCGAGTTCGCTCGCAGCATTTTAGAAGAACCGTTCCGAAAGCCAACAAATCGCTAGTTTTTGGTCACATGGTTTATTCTGAAATAGGGGATATTGATGCATAGCGTTGCGCTAAATACGATCCGGAGGCGGCCCGGCCGGCCGAAGTTTTCGGGGAACAAGGACGTCATCCAACCCGAAGTTCTCGCGGGATGCTGCAAAGCGACCATTGACGACGGCCGGCTGCTAATGTCGGTTTCTCGCGTAGCGTATGCCCTGGACGTGGCTGAAAGCACAGTTAGCCGGCTCATCATTCAGGCGGCCATTCCTGCGGTTTTCTTGCCGGAGAAGTATGGAGCGGAGAAGTTCCGCTTGGTGCCCCGAGTGCCGGCCGAAGCATTGTTAAGCTGGCTTCGCGCTCAGTATCCCGAGCGAATCTAAGAATCGTTCGATTTTTAAGCAGGGAGTTCTTTCAACCCCATTCCGGCGAGACCGGCATGGGGTTTTTGTTGGCTCACGTTACCGGCAATGCCGGTGTTTCAAAGGGGTTGTACTTATATGGCGGAATCGCAACACAAACTGCGAATTTTTTGGGGCCTTGTGGAGAGCAAGGTCCAGGAACTGCGAAGTATGCAGGCGAGCGGTGAACTGGCAAAGCTACAGGGGAGCGAATACGCGACGACTGGCGCGGCGTGGCTGACGAGTGAAAAGCCGAATTGGGACGATCGCGAGGCGCGCGGTGGCGTCGTGACTGGAATCTACAATTTTTCTCTGGTTGGCCGCAGACTCATCGAGTCGACCCACAGGTTGAGTACTGAAACTGAGGTCCGGGAGTTTATGACTCGTACGCGACGCGAATACGCAGCTTTAAAAGCTGAAGAGGACCTTCGCGACGGTAAAACACGCGTCGCGGTGATCGAAGCGTTACCACCCACGGCGGCCAAGAAATGACCGGCGCCGATCTGCACGCGCGTCTGGCCGACCGAAAGGCACGCGGGCGCCTGCTTGGGCAACCCGGCGATTTGCAAACTGCCTACGTGACGACTCGCGGGGGATTTACCTCACGCAAGACGATCGAGGCCGCCGCGGGCGTCATTAGCCGCGGCGGGCATCTGAGCGACTACGCCAGCATTTCGCCTCTTTTCGGGTTCGCTGGCCAGCTTCCGGAGGTCGAGAATGCCAGCGCCTAAGCCTGCCCGCGTGGTCGATTCGCTCGGCCTACTTGAATCCATCGAGAGCGGCCTTGCGGCGCGCCCCGGTGTGGACCCGAAGGTCAAGGCCGTGCTCGCGGCCAACGCGGCCCAGGTTTCCCTCTTCGCGCAGCGCCTCTCAATGCCCACTGCCCGCGAGTGGCGCGAATTCGTCACGCATGTTGAAGAGCACCCGGCGCACGACGTTTATCGATTCCTGTTCGGCGACGACGTTGGTTACGAAATCAATAATGTGACCTTCTTGCGCGCAATGCGGGATACGGTTTTGGCGTTCGCGGAATTCCAGGGGGATGGCGCATGACACCTATTTCAACTGCCAGCGTGGCGGGTCTTCAGGACGCGGCCAAAGTCGCGCACCAAGAATTCAGCGCCTCTCACGCCAAACACGCAGAAGCCGAGAAAGAATTCGGGAAAGTCGCGGGCCTTCGCTCCCGGCTGGTAAAGGACCTCGACGACGCCCGCAACACATTGCGCGACGCGCGACGCAAAGCGATCAATGCATGCATCGAAGGCGCCGGATTCAAAGAGGCAGCTGGGCGAGTGGCGGCCCTTGAGAACGAGGCGAAGCTACTCGACCTCTCGCTTCGTGAATATCACACCTACCAGTACATGGACTCCCAGCGCGCGACGCTCGCCGCGAAGGTCGAGACGTGTGATCGGCGGTATCAAAGCGAGCGCGCGCGGCTCGCCGCGAAGGTTGGGGAGATCGAGATGAGCATGTCCGTTGTTGCGCTGAACAACCACGGCCACATTGAAATCCAAATGGGCAGCGTGACGCGTCCTTATGAGGAGCTGATTGCACGGCTTTATCGTGAGGCCGATGGAGCGAAAGAGGCGTTACAGAATCACGACGTGGAAACACGCAAACTACGGGATCAGGTGGAGGGATTATGAGCCAAGCAGATGATTTGCGAGGAATTACCGATTTTCTGAAGAATCAGCACGCGGCAAGTACAAATCGCGCGTCTGTTGAGAAACCGAACATTCTGGACCGAAATGATTTGAAGGACTGGGAGCGACCACTTCGCGATGCCGCGGATAGGCATTATACGAATGCCTTACTTGCCAAGGCGCAATTGAGTTCGGAGGAAGCGAATTACTTGATGAAGGGCGTTGTCGCCCACCTGAAAAAAGGGTAGTAGTGATGTTTCAGGAAAATGATCGCGCGACTTGGTCTTTCAAGAATCTGGATGGCCAGCTTTGCGCCTTCGACGGCGAAGCCTGGACCACGGTTTCCGATGCGCTGACGCCGCTGTGCGTCATTCGCGACGGCTCCAATAATAACTTTTTCGGGCTTGAAGTTCGCACGGCAGACAATCGAACTTTCTGCATCGGCGCGGCGCTGCTGTTCGATTCGCCGGCCTTCCAAGGTCTACGGGCGCTGCTCGACGCTCATGGGTTCGCGGTCGAAGATCTATCGATGCTGATTCAATTTTTGCTCGAAAATGTGCCGACGAAAAATAAGATCGATCCCAAGATGCAAGCTGATCCGCACACATCTGGAGCGCAGCGAAGGTTCCGGAAAATCTGGCGAAACAATGTTATTTGAAAACCGCGACGGTATTCTCTATGAAGCGCGAGACGGTAAACCGTCGCTGAAAATCTGCACGGCTTTCGAGATCGAAGATATCGTCCATGACGCCACAAACCTGTTGTGGGGCTACAACTGCTGGGCGTTAGACATTGACGATCATTTGGTTAGGTTCCGACTTGAAGCCGGGGATTTTTTCGGACATTCCGTCGTACGAGTGGAGCAGAAGTTTGCATTCGCCGGCCTGCACATCTGGAACCCTGAATTGCTGATCCACTATTTACGTCAAGTACCCGCTATGGAGCCACGTGTCGTAAACGATTTGCGAATCTCTGAAACTGATTTCAATGAGTTGGCGAGTCGGCGGTTTCGAGCGGCGTTTGAAAAAACGCGAGCGGCTGCATAAGTGTTTTCACGGCGTCGCGTAAGCGGACGCAGTACCAAAAACAAAGGTTCCAAAAATGGAAGGGATTGAGGAGTTACCGGCCGATCTTGGCAAACGCTTCGCCGCGCTCTTTTGCGGTCACGACCGCTTTTATGGTGTTTACGACAACGTCAGCGAGCGTCTGGAGAACGGCAAGATAATCGGAACTGACCGCCGCACTGTAAAGGAACCCGTCACCCTCGATCTGTACCAGCGCCACGTAGCTGGCGGGAACGGCCTAGGCATTTGCCCGATCCGCGCCGATTCCACCGCGACTTTCGGCGCCGTCGATCTCGACGTGTACGACGGGCTGAGCCACGCTGACTTGGTGAGCAGACTCGCCGGCATGAATCTCCCAGCGGCCGTGTGTCGAAGTAAATCCGGTGGCGCACATTGCTATTTGTTCGCGTCCGAACCGATACCCGCGGTGCTGATGCGGGCGCGCCTGAAGGAAATCGCGTCCGCGCTAGGGCATGAGTCTGCGGAAATCTTCCCAGTTCAGGAAACCATAGCCGCGGGGGAGTGTGGGGGCTGGATCAATCTTCCGTACTTTAACGGAATGCTCGCGGCGCGCTACGCGGTGGGGGCTGACGGGCCAATGTCGCTTGAGGAGTTCATTGGTCATGCGGAGAATGTCAGGCAGCCCACAAGCTGGTTTGAATCGCCCCTCCAACCGTCAGCACGTCTCCCGATTGCTCGCATCGTGGAAGACGCTCTCGCAAAGGTGAAAGCAATTGCGGCCGGCGAGACGGTTACGGCCGCCGGCAAGGTACTCGGTGGTCGCAATGCAGTGGGGTTGTGGCTGTTTTGCCAGATACGCGACGAAGGGTACACAAGACTAGAGGCGACGGGGACCCTGAAAGAGTGGGTCAACGCGGCCAACTCCGCGGCACCCGGCGAACGCTACACGGCGAAGGAGGCAAGCGACAGCCTACGGCAAGCGTATCATCGCGCGCCGCGCGCACCACGGCCGCAGGGTGAGCAGGGAGGGCTGGTTCAGCAGATCGAGGCAGTGCTCAAGACTGAGCACGGCTTCGCCCGCGACGAAGGCGACGTGTTGTACCACTTCGAAAACGGCGTTTATAAGCCTACCGGTGAAAAGTTCCTGCGGCGCGCGGTAAAAGAATACTGCGAAGGGAACGCCCGCGCGAAATCATGGAGTCCTGACCTTGCTGAGCGCGTCGTTAAATGGGTGCTCGCAGACTGCCCCGTACTATGGGAACGGCCGCCGCTTGAGACGGTGAATTGCCTGAGCGGTCTCTTGAACGTCCAGACGCGTGAATTGCGGGAACACTCGCCGGAGTTTCTGTCACCGGTTCAGATCGGCGCGCGTTTCGATGCCGCGGCGAAGTGTCCGGCGATTGACAAGTTTGTTGAAGACGTGTTCCCCGCGGACGCGCAGCATACAGCCTTCGAAGTGGCGGCCTGGCTGATGCTGCCAGACGTAAGCATCCAAAAAGCCGTGCTAGCTTTAGGCGAAGGAGCGAACGGTAAGAGCGTTTACTTGAATTTGCTCGAATCATTCGTCGGCAAACAGAATGCCACCGCGCTTAGCCTTCACAAAATTGAGTCCGACAAATTCGCAGCGGCGCGCCTCAGCGGAAAACTTGCCAACATATGTCCTGATCTACCCACGGCTGCACTCTCCGGAACGTCATGCTTCAAGTCAATCACCGGAGGCGACAGCATCAGCGCGGAACATAAATTCAAAAACTCATTTGAACTGAGACCGTATGCGCGCCTGATTTTCTCTGCGAACTCCGCGCCGCGGTCTGATGACAGCACACATGGTTTTTTTCGACGGTGGTTAGTCATCCCGTTCAATAACCGGTTTGACGGTTCAGTGACGCGTAAGGAACTGGATGCTCGGCTGACGACTCCGCAGGAACTTTCAGGCTTCCTGAATCGGGCGCTGGACGCCTTGCCCCAGATCCAAAGCGGAAAATTCAACGAGAGTAGTTCGATGCGCGCCGCGTGGACGGAGTTCAGGCGCACTACGGACCCGCTTGCGGTTTTCCTTGACAGCGAAACGGTAGACACACCAGATGGCGTAATCCTGAAGGAACGCCTCCGCGCGCTCTATGCGAGCGACTGCAAGGACAACGGCCGGCCGATCCCTGCGGAGAATGTTTTCACCGAACGGCTGCGTGCGATTCGGCCCAATGTGAAAACGGCACAGCGTCGCGTCGAAGGGAAACCGCGGTGGTGTTTCGTCGGTATTGGAATGCGCGCCGATCAACCCGAACCGCAGGGGCAGATGGGATTTTAAGAATATGGAAGAAATCAGCACGCCCACGAAAAAAGGCGGCCGTCCCAAGGGAGCGACGGGGCACCGTTCCCAGCTTGCGCGCGCGATCATGGTCGAAATGAATCATGACCCGCTTCGTGCGTTAATTGCCATCGCCAAACGACGAAAGACGCCGCTCGACTTGAAGATAAAAGCGAACGCTGCAATGTTGCCGTTTGCGCATCCGAAGCTCAGCACCGTCTTCATTCATTCCAAAAAAACGGTTGACGTTTACGTGACGCAGTTGCAGGAGTTGGCGCGAGTCGATCCGGCCCTGGCCGAGGCTATGGAGCGAGTGAGCCTCGCCTCGACGGCCGCTATGCGGAAGCGGTTGCCGGACGGTCAGATCATCGACGTATCGCCCGAAGGTGAGCCGAGCGAAGGCTCGCTCTGAGTCCCGCCCCTAGGGTAAACCCACCTTGCAGAGTGCCTGCGGGGACGGCGTGAATCTCTTTGCGATTTCGTTGTGGTATTCGGCCAGCCACAGATATTTCTTCCTTACGTGTTCGTCTTTCGCGGCCGCATGTGCGCTTGTGATCGATCGAGCGTGGTTCCTGAACCACTCCCTGAGGACCTTCTTGTGCATTTTCGCCCGAATTTTATCGCGCTTTTGCGGAGTGGCCGCGAGGAAGGCAGGCCGCTCCGCCAGCGTTGGTGCCCAATCAATCGACTCCGCCACCACACTTATATAGTCCAAGTACCAAAAAGAAATAGGCCCTTTCGGACCATGTCCCGAATACTGGCGCAACATCGTCGAGACGGGCTCGATGTCCTCGCTGTAGTGCCTCCGATGTGGATGCTCAGAAACGAACTTATAGAGGCCATCCGTGAGCCGGATGATTGGTACTACGGCACTGTTCTCAGCTCTATAAGCGCCAACTAGGCTCTCACTCGCTAGAATGGTGGACTTCCGATACCACCAACCGATATCGACCCCGCCGCGCAGGAAGTGACCGGAAGTCGCGCATACTCCCTGCGCTAACGCCATTCCCGCCAATTCACTCATGACTAGATCAAAAGTGCCCTGAAGTTTCGCCATCGTCGATTGCATGGGAATGTTCACGATCACGGAATCGGAAAAGGCCAGCACCGTTTTCTTCATTCCGGCATGCACCTGCTTTACGGCACTATCTCTCGGCTTGAACTCGAATTCTTCCTGGATTGCGCGGACCTGCGCCACGATCACATCAATATCCTTGAAGCTTTTCGCTGCTCGCACCCGGTCCGCGAAACCGAGCACGTCTAGAAAACCCGTGATGCCGTAGGCGAGGTCTTTCGATGAAGTAGGCAATGATCACTCCTGAGGGGGTAAATGTTTAACGTCTTAAGAGATATCGACATCGGCGCATTCTGACTTCAGAGCACTCCGTCAAAACGATGGGACGCAGTGATCCGCTCGCCAAGCTCCGCGCACTGTTTCCGTCAGGGCGAGCAGGCCTCTATATGCAACACGAATTTTTGAAAGTCGCCTCCGTGAGCGGCTCAACAATGGGGACACTAAGGCGAAAACGTCCTGAAATAGATAGCGCGAGTCCTCTGTCGGATGTCCCCGGCGACGGGCTCGCCCTGTTGCTTTCTGGCGGATGTGATACGCCAGTGCGGTAGATGCAGGGTTTATGATGCGCGGGGAGGGACGCGCGCCGAGCGTCGCAGGGTGGCTGTCACAGCCCGTCACAGCCGTCACAAGAGTCGCCTACTTATACGACCAAAATAAAAGAAAGAAAGAAGAGAGAGGAGAGAGAAAGAGAGAAAAGAGGAGGGTATATAGCACCCCCTTGTGACGGCTGTGACGGGGTTGTGACACCCTGCGGAGCGTCGGCTCTGAACGGGTGTCCCCGCGGGCCGGAGGAAATTTTAAACCAGCAACAAATAGGGCATCCTACGAAGGAATTAGTAGGATAGGTTGAAAAGAGTGCGCAAACGGGCCACTATTTCCCCGCCGCAAGTCGCGCGACGGTCGTCTTTGCCAGACCCAACACCCCTGCGATTTCCCCGAAGCTGGCGCCGTCGCGCCGCATCTCGCGAATCTTCCCGCGGTCGCAGACAACACGCGGCCGGCCGAGCTTCGTGCCCTTGCGGCGCGCCGTCGCGAGTCCTGCAAGGGTGCGCTCTGAGAGCCTGACGCGTTCCTGCTTCGCAATCGTCGCGAGGATCGACAGCACGGCATCACGAAACACGCCGCACGAGTCCAGGTACTGTTCCGTATAGCTTCGCCAGTTGCACCCGGCCGCGGTGAGCCTCTGGAGATGCTGCAACGTCTCCAGAACACCCTCACGGGAGAATCTGTCGAGACTCCAGAACAGCACCATATCGAACCCCCTGCGAGTAGCCGCGGTCAACATGGCTTGGAACTGCGGCCGCTTTGATGTCTTCGCGCTGGCCTCGTCAATGTACTCGTGTGCCACCGTCCAGCCGGATCGCTGGCAGAACTCGCGCAACTGCACAAGCTGATTCTCAACATCCTGCCCTTTGTCGCGCGTCGAAACGCGCGCATAGATCGCTGTTTTCATACTTACTAAGTGCCGCGATGGGCTATTACGTCTCATAGGATCGTTCCGAAAAGGGGCCTTTGTGGCACGATTTGTTCGCGCCCGTAATGTGCTGCCTTTTGAGCGGCCGGTGTCCCCACATCTGACACCGTTTTTGGTACGAACTGCGCCCGGCCGCAGTGGATCGCGCACCGAGCGTTGCCCGCAGGCGAGGGGGGTGACGCGAAAACTCCGGCCGCGGCACCTCGAAGGGTGTGCATGAATGGCGCGAAAATTCCTATTCCTACCAACTGGTAGGGTCTTTGGATTCGCTCTTAGTCGGCTTGCTTTCCGACGGTGTCTGGCTGTTGAATGTCAACGAATAGTGGCGAATCGTGCGTACCCCTCTGATCACCTGGGGTCTGTGCTGTTGTTTTCGATTGACTTCCAGGTGGCCGACCCTGGCTTTTGGATTGACCAAACACCTCCCTTGAAGTCGACATGCAGAGCAAGACTACCAGCACGACTCTCAACATGCTGCGAAATGTAGCATAGGTAATGTTGCCAAGTAAATGCACGAGCAAATGACGCAATTTAGTTACTTACATTCCGCGCTTCCAAAGAAAGCGATCGAACGCAGCTTTCACCTGCATATACTTGTCATCGTTCAACGCACCGCCTGATTCAAACATACCTGCTCGTAGGATCCCAGACACTCTCGGGGGATATGGCTCACCCTTACTTAATTCGGTCATATCCATGATCGTTTGATCCGACGCCTGTTTCCAGACGAATCTGCCAGGGAAGGCCCGAAGTATGAACGCTGGATTTGAACGCTCCATTTCGGCCAACGATTCTCGGGTTACTCGTGCATCGCAATAGAGTAAACAGAACAAGTATTCGAACCATTCGAATGACTGCTCGTAGAGGGTATCATCGGGGATGTACGGTCGAAGCGGCGCTCGAAGGGTTTCAAATAGATGATTCGATAAGGGCGTGTATTCGTTTTCGCGCCCTGGTAAGACCTTTTGAGCACGTGGCTCTAGAACAGAACTGGTGCTGAGTACCTTGGCGGTAATCTCTGGCGCCTTATAAGTTTCACCTCGAATCGGTTCGTGGAGCAGTGCGTTGAGTAATATGTAGTCGCTTCGGGCAATCGCGGCAAGCCCTATTCCATACGCCAGCAGCAATGCTGGATAGCGTCGAAGATTGGACCACAATACAAATCCGGACTGTAACTCTCCCATGTCCGCTAAGCGTTTGAAACATTGAACGATTTGCGCGTGATGTTGGATTTGCCCCCAATAAGTGCCGCAAATTGTTAGTGGCAGAATTATTTCAAGCCCCGCCTCGTACGCTCTGAGTCGGCT
This sequence comes from Bryobacterales bacterium, assembly GCA_963813145.1. GTDB lineage: Bacteria > Acidobacteriota > Terriglobia > Bryobacterales > Bryobacteraceae > Palsa-187. The sequence goes on along the minus strand of CAWEXX010000001.1, from coordinate 4,225,385 downwards.
AATAATTGCAGGCCCGCTGATTTGGCCCCCAGCGAGGTGTATGCCCGCAATTACCGAATGGGCTTTTTCTGTCTCCCCCAACAGAAGGTCATGCAGGCTGATGCGATGAGCGTCGTCGGCGAGATATTTCTTGAGACGGGCGACTGCGACCTGCGGTGAAAGATCCGTTGTCGATGAAAATGTCTCAAGCGCCTCTATCTTTTCCGATACATCGTGAAAAAAAGAGTCAGCATCCGTGATCGAAACCAATTGCGCACCACGAAAGGAAACAATGTCAAGTGCTTGTCCTTTCGGGGTCCCGCGGGAGGCCCAGTACGTAGTAAATCTACGGGTTGAGCATCGTTCCAACGCGCCCCTTAGCGCGGTATCCCAATCCGCGGACCACCCGCACACAATGAGCCCATATTCGTCAAAAACCCGGTCGAGCAACTTGTCCATGGGTTTTTCATATTGCTCAAGTTCGCCCCGCGTGTTCTTGATCCTCGTATCCAGATAGTCGCCGTTAACCTTAATGACCGTGCTTGGAGCGTGTGCAAGGGGCAACGCTCCCATCGCTCCATCAGGTGTGCTTATGGCTAGCGGTTGAATGCCGACATCGACCAAAGCTTGCTCTAAGAGCCGGTCGAAGTTTGTCGTTACGATCACTCGAACGTAGCCCTTCGAGACCAGCTCGGCAATTGCGCGATGCGCCCGAGTCGGCTTTTTTAACCCCTCCTCGCGCTCCTCTTCTGTTGGCTCGAAATATCCACGAAGCAACTGCTGGCGCTCAGCCGGTGTCTTCGCAATCTGATGGAGCACCTCCGAGTATTCTGGCTCAACGGCGAACGTCGCTCGAAACCATGTGTCGGGGTCTGGCGCACACGATTCCTCTTTGAGCGCCGCTAGACGCTTAATGAGATCCTGGACAATGTCCCAGCCTGTCGGGATACCCGATGAGCGTGAAATGCCAGAGCCAAGCAACAGCGCGTAGACGCCCTTATTGCTGTGCATTGAAACCGCAAGGCTTAGAATCGGATCGACCATCGATTAGAGAGTAACAGGAGTCGATGGGATTTCTCACCGACTGGTAAAATAGGATTGGGCCACATGAGCCGCGCAACGCGCGACGAGTGGCCCTTTTTTATTTCCCGAGGGGAATTCTCCATGCCTGAACTTGTAAACACCGGTCTGTGCCTACGTCTGCCAGACCATCGACTCCTGCGGGCAGCAGCCCGCGGTCGTCAAGTCGTCCGCGGCGGCCGCGTGAGCGCCTCGCAGATCGTTGCGGAGCTTATCAACAAGCACCGCTCGGAGTTGCTCAAGGATGCCGAAAAGGATCAGCAATGCAAATAATTTCGGCCTTGACCAACAAATCCAAGACGATTCAGGCAACCGCGACAATCACCGGCGCCGTCAACTCGGCAGGCCTGGTCAAGATCGCAACGAGCGCCCCTCATGGTTATGAGTCTGGCGATATCATCCAGATTGCTGGCGTAACTGGAACCGTCGAAGCCAACAGGCAATGGATCGTGACGGTGGTCGACACCACGCACGTCACGCTGAATGGCTCGACGTTCATCAACGCGTATATTTCGGGCGGAAGTGCGCAACATGTTGGGTATTCTTCGCCTTTAACCCCCTTCAACAGCACGTTTTTTCTCAATACCCCAATCGCCCTCACTGGGAAATTCCTCGTGCAAATCGCGCCAGCAAATTCCACCTTCCGGTGGAGCATCGACGATGCGGGACTGGGAGACACCACGTACCTCAGCGCGATGCCGGGATCAACTGGAGGATACGCCGGGGGAGCATCCGCCAAGTCTGATTTTCTGTGGAGCTTCCTCTATAGCGATTTCCCAGACATGCGCCTCCAAATCGAAAACACCTGGCGCCTGCGCGTGCTATTTGGTCATCCCGTGGTAGGCGCAACGGTCACATTCAGTTTTTGGCTGGAGTATTAGAAATTGCGTCTGCCCTTCAGCGTTCCCGCGGCGCCCGCCAGACCTATCGAAAATGCATGGCAAGTAAACCCCTCGCCGCGCGTCGAGCGCCTCGTGCGAGAGGTCCCGCAGGTATCAACTCACCGGCCGCAGCGCGCGAACGTGCGCAGCATGTTTCGGCCACCTATCAAAATGAAAGAGGATTTTCAGTGAGAGCAGTTTCATTCGGAAAAGTATTAGTTGCGACGGCCGGCACTCCGGTCCAGCTCGGCGTGTCGACGTTGGCAGCAAATATGGGAGCAGGGGACACGGTCTTGACCGTTTCCAACGCGGGCGTGTTCTCGCCGGATATGTTGCCGTTCCCCCTGGCGATCGACAGCGCGGAGACCGTCATTGTCACAGCGATGGCTTCCACGAAGTTCACCGTCACGCGTGGCGCGTCGCCTGTCGCGCATTCCTCCGGCGTGGCGATCGTCGCCATCTACCCGATTGCCGGCTTCATCGCGAGCACCTCCGACAGTAACGCCGCGAAGGCCTATCTCGGCACCAAGAGCATGGCGACGGGCGGCAGCGCGGGCACCATAAAAAAGTTCTGCGTCACTGCGGCCGGCACTGCCGACGATACGCTCAATGTGATGCTCAATTCGCAGGATGGCGACCCGGGGAACATCACAGACTACAAGATCGACGTAGCAACGTCGAACGACGGATTGAATTTCTCCGCGTGGGTGCGATGAGATGGCCACTTATCGTTTTGTCGGCCGCCACTCTGTTATCGGTGATCGTGAGTTTTCTCACGTCGGCGCGCAAGCGGAGTTCACCGAAGAGGAGTTCCTTGATGTCTCGCAGAAAGTCGCGTTCATCCCTGAAGAGGAGTTCGACGCGCTCGGATTCTCCCCTGCGGACCTGGCACGCTACGGGTCAGCACACTACTAAGGGGAGATTCCGCAGGAGTTCGCGGACGCGGTAGAGAAGGCGCGCGAGATTTATCGCGCGACGCGCGACGCGCTGCACAAGTAATCGGTCTTGGCCGCTTCTTAAGGCTTGATGAAATATGGCAGAGCCGTCACAATCGCTTGCAAAATGCCTACGGTTACCAGTGCACCTGTAAGCCAGACGACCCTCGAAGCGACGCGTCCGCTTTCATCAGAGGCCGTCCTTAACGCGCCGATCAATTCTTGGTTTGTTCTCACTGCTGCGCCGACGCGGACGAAGTCTCCAATCGCCCCGGTTATAGCGCCGCCGCCGGTCGCAAGTATCTCCTCAGCCGTTTTCCCTTTTATGAACTGATCGTAGTGCTCTTCTTTACCCATAAGTTAGAGATCGACGAAATATGGCTTTAGCATTATGCTACGCCGTTATTCGGGCTCAAGCTCATAGAGCGTGGGCGGCTGAGAGATTGGAACTTCGCCAACGAGATTAAACAATCGCGGCGGGCACCACCAATCCAGCCACTTATAAACCGCGATGAAGAGGTTAAACGCACGAAGAACAGCGTCTAGAGTCTCGACATGCTTGTGACCCTCTGTGTCAAGCTGCGAACCGTGAAAGAGTGGATTGCGAATCTGCTGATAGAAGATCAGAATTTGTTTCCAGGTCGACGCGCGTGAGCGCTTCATTCTAAAATTCATTTCTACTGTCGCTGGTAGACAGTTATAAAATGTGTTTGCCGCGCTTTCGCAGTTCAGGCTGAACGGGTCGCGAATCGCCTTTTGTACCTCGTCTGTACAGCGACCATAGTGAACCGCTGCCATGAAAACGGCCCCAGGAATATACGCTTCCAGCCCGATGATTGCGCGCTGGAGAAACCAAGTGAGAACAATTCGCGGCTCACCTCCCCAAATGATGTAGTCTGCTTGAATTGGATCTCCGAATTTCCATTGCTCGATCTGTCCTCGAAAATCCGGCGAATTCAGCAATCGGTACATCCGGCCGAACTCCCCGCGTGCGTTGAGCAGCGGCACTGTGGCTACCTTCAAGTCGAAGATCAGAGATTTACCAGAGGCGTCCGCGGGGAGAACCGACATAAGAAGATCCTACTCTGCACTCAATGGATTCGCAATTTTCCCCTTGGGCGGCACGAAACCCGCTTAGGTCGATTTTTCCCTGCTGGCACATTGCTGGCAAAACCGTATCGAAATCGGGCCTAAAGCAGAGGGTCAAGCACTGTTTTCGGCTGTGGGGCGGAAACGCTGTTCAACGTTTCCAATGGTTTAGTGGTGGGCTCGACAGAACTCGAATCTGTGACCTCCTGCGTGTCAAGCAGGCGCTCTAACCAACTGAGCTACGAGCCCAATTACGGGGCGAACCTCTAATATATCATGGCCCCTTCTGTTCGCTAAACTTTATACATGCCTTCTCTCGCGCCTCCACGCCGCCTGCTCTTCGGTCCCGGACCCACCCAGGTGGAACCTCGCGTCTACGACGCCATGACCAAACCCGTGGTCGGTTATCTCGACCCGTTCTTCTTCGAAGTCGTCGAGGAGATCCGCCGCGACCTCCGCGTGCTCTTCGGGACCAACAACCCGATGACCCTGGCCATTTCCGGCACCGGCAGCGCGGGCATGGAAACCGCCGTCTCCAACTTCTGCGACCCCGGTACCAAGCTCGCCGTCTTCAGCGCCGGATTCTTCGCCGACCGCATCGCCGAAATGGGCCGCCGCCACGGAGCCGTCGTCGTCCGCTGCGAAAAGCCCTGGGGCGAAACCTTCACCGAAGCCGAGGCTGCCGATTTCCTCGACCGCGAACGCCCGCAAGTCGTCGCCTTCGTCCATGCCGAAACGTCCACCGGCGCGTTGCAAGCGTCCTCTCGCCATCACCCGTCCCGCCCGAGGCATCGGAGCGCTCGTCATCGCCGATTGCGTCACCTCGCTCGGCGGCGTGCCCATCGACGTCGATCTTACCGGTATCGACATCGCCTATAGCTGCTCCCAAAAAGGATTGAGCTGCCCGCCCGGCCTCTCGCCGATCACCGTTTCCCCGCGCGCGGTCGAACATCTCAAAGCCCGCAAGCTGGACAACCCGGTCTGGTATCTCGACCTCAAAATGCTCGCCGATTACTACGACGCGCCGCATAAGTATCACCACACTGCGCCCATCTCCACGTTTTATGCGCTTCGCGAAGGGCTCGCCGCGATTATGGATGAAGGCGCGGCGCAGCGCTTCGCCCGCCACCAGCGCTGTCATGAGGATTTCGTGAGCCGCATCGAGGCGATGGGACTCTCCATGCACGTCGCCGCCGGTCACCGCATCGCGACCCTCAACACCGTTCGCGTTCCCGCCGGCACCGACGACCTAGGCGTGCGTAGGGGTTTGCTCTCCGGCTATCACATCGAAATCGCGGGAGGATTCGGCCCTCTCGCGGGAAAAATCTTCCGCATCGGACTGATGGGTCCGCTCGCTTCGGATGAGAGCGTCAAATTATTCTGCGCAGCGTTTTCGGAGTGCCTGGTGCATGCCGCGACAACGGTGTAGAAAAATGTGGTACGTATTAAGGCTGGGATTGCGTAGACTGGCGAATCGGAAGCAAAGACTTTCGAGCACAAGTGGGGGAACACCGAGGCCAGGATTCACTTCCTGGCCTTATCTATGCCCCGATTTGAATTGAGCAAGACCATCGAAGCCGTCAAGCTGAATCCGCGCTTACGGAGCCATCCTCGACAAACTGGTCCGGGACGAGAAATGCAGCAATTCCATTACCTGGGCGAGCCCTACGAGTGCCTCCATAGTGACATCGCCACAGCCCTGAAGCCGCTGGACTAGTGGCCTGTCGCGGCTAAATCGTTACTATATCCCCTCCATGACTGTCGGGGTTCAGTAGAGATTTCACACCGAACCCCGACAGTCATGGAGGGGATACCACAGTAAGCTTATAGCCGCGACGGGCCACTAATCCGAGCTGTAATTAATCTCCAACTGCCGCGCCTGCCTCGCCGCGAGAGCCAGCACCGCCAGCGTGACCACCACCAATCCCCCCGCCGCCCAAATCGCCGGAGTCGCCTCCGCCGACGATAGGAGCAGAGCCGCCAGCGCCGGCATATCGTTTGGCCGAGCCACTACCGGGACACATCGATTGCAAATAGAAAATCACGCTGATCTTCTTGAGCGCCGCCGGCAGAAACGGATTCGCGCTTTCCCATAGCAGCACCACCGCCGCCGGAATAATCGGATTGCGGAACAACAGTCCCGCGGCTAAGAACACGCTCCCGTATCCCAGGCACGCCAGCGCCGTCACGCCCAAATACGCGCCGATCTGTCCCCATCCCGGACCGCGCAAAAACTCCGTCATCGCCGGACCCGTCAGGTGCCAGCCCATCGCCAGGATTTGCAGCGCCGTGCTCGACGTGAAAATTACCACCGTCGCGATCAGACCCGCCAGATACTTGCCTACCAGCAAAACCTCTCTTCGAATGGGCGCCAGCAGATAGAAATGCAGGCTCTTGTCCAGCAGCTCCCCGCGAAACAGGTTGGTGAAAATCCCCACACATCCAAAGAAGATCGCCAGCCTCAGGAAGAAAAATTGGAACACCGTCGCGAAAATCAGCGAGTCTTTCGGGATCGTGCGCAGCTCATTCTCGCCGCGGCCCACCAGTTCATCGTCGCGGAACGAGAACATGTAATCGTTCTCCCCATCCGTGTAGCGATAGATGGCCTGCTCGTGCGGCTCCCTGCGCCCGAATTTGAAGACTCGTTTCGTGTAGGGTTCACCGGCGATGGCTTCCACTTCGTCGCGCGACATCCCCATTTTGATGGACCGGATCGCTTCCCGCGTCACCTTATGCGTTGACGCCTCGTCGGCCCGCCTGTCCCGATCGTGCAACACCGCGATCGAATCCGCAAAAAACAACGCGGCCGGAGCCAGCGCCAGAAGGTACACCCAGATTCCGCGTTTGGCGAAAAACGTCTTGCGCATCTCCAGGCGGATCACCGATTTAATCTGAGCCCACCATAATCCCCAGTTCATTTGGTGGCCTCCTCGCTGCCGATCAGATACTCGTAAATCGAGTTCGCATTATCGTCTGCGGGCGTCACGCTTTCGATGTTGATCCCCTCGAGCGCGATGTGATTCAGCAGACGGTAAAACTTGTCCGCGTCGCGTGTCTTGATCAGCAGACCGCCGCCGTCCACATGCAGTTTCACTTCCACCACGTGATCCGTCTGGAACACCCGCGAAGCCATCGCCGAGGGACGATCGCACCGGACCTGAACCTGAATCGGCTGCTCGCTGATCTCGCTCCGCACGCCGCTGATCTCGCCTTCGGCGACCACATAGCCGTTGGCGAGAAGAATCACCTGGTCCGAAATCATGTCGACTTCGTGCAGAATGTGGGTGGACATGATCACATGCCGCCCCTTCGACGCATACTCGCGGAACAGAGCGATGGTCTCGGCGCGCACCAGCGGATCCAGCCCGTTGAGCGGCTCATCGAGCACCAGCACCCGCGGATCGTGAGCGATCGACTGCGCCAGCTTGATCCTCTGCCGCATACCTTTGCTGTAGCCCGCGACTTTGCGTTTCGCGGGTTCGACCAGGTTCACGCGCTCAATCGCCTTCCACGCCCGAGCCTCGCACTCCGCATGCGAATCCCCGAACAGCCGTAAGAATGAGTAGACGAAATCGAACCCCGTCAGCCCCTTGGGAAATGAATCGAACTGCGTCGAGTATCCGACGATTCTGAACAATTTCTCCGGATCGTTAGTCGCCGCGCCCAGCACCCGAATCTCGCCGCGCGTCGGCTTCACGAGGCCGGTCATCAGATTCATCAGCGTGGTCTTGCCCGACCCATTTGGACCCACCAGGCTGGTGATCCCCGGAGGAATCGACAGCGTGATGCGATTCACGCCCAGCACCTCGCCATAAAACCGCGAGACGTTGTCGAACACAACCAGGCTCTCCTCAATAGGCGGAGGCACCGCCATCGTTTGCGCTCCCGGCATTTGTGCGATCACTTCACCACCTCAAACGCCCGCACTTTTTTCGAGAGCAGCCACAAGCTGATTGTGCAAACGATCCCGAGCACCATCCACGCCTGCGGAGCCGTGATCCCGTTGCCCGTGTCGTAGCGGAACAGTTGACCCCAGGCGGTCGCCATCATCTGCACGATGTCGATCAGCGATCCGTTCTTGGTTCGCATCACTCCGTTAATCGCCGCGCCGAATCCGGCGCCCACGAAAAATACTCCCAGGATCAGCCCGCCAGCCGCGATCTTCCATCGCACCCAAGCAGAGATCGCCAGTGCGATCAGAGATAGCACTACCGACCATACAAAGAGCCCCGCGAATACGCCCCACGCGATCCAGAGATGAGTTTTCGTCCACTCCCAACCCGCCATGTCCGCCTGAATGCCGAATAAAATTAACCCTGGAATCCAGGTGATGCGGGCCAGCAGGAACAACAGCACGGTCATCTTTCCCAACACGTATTCGGTGCGAGTAAACGGCCGGCACAAATAAAGTGGCATCGCGTTATTCGTCAGATCCGGAGACACCAGGCTGGGCCCCACAATCGCCGTCAGAAGATAAGCCAGCGCGCCTTGGAAGTTGCAGTAGTAGACGAAAAACTTTTCGTTGACCTCCAAGAACTGCCCTCCGCCGATATTCAACGCCTTCAGGAACGACATGTTGTGCGCGATATAAATGAACGCCGCGCCACCCACCGGATAAATGACGCACGCCGCTAGAAACATCAACAGAAATTTCGACTGAAACAGCCGCGAATAACTATAGCGCGGCAAGATCCAAAACCGCGACCACTGCGGCGTCAGCCCGCCCGAGTATCCCTTATAAGTGCGTTTATAAACAGCCATCGTTATTCTTCTTCATCACGTACTGCGTCGCTAATTTTCCATCGCCTTCAAGAAAATATCCTCCAGCGTATCCCTTCGATAATTCAGCCGCCGCAGCTGCAAATCCCTCTCCGCGGCCAGCCGGTAAATTTCGCGCAACTCAAACCCGACCGGACACACCATCTTGAAACGCCCATATCCAGGGCCTCCGCCCGCAGTCGCGCATTCGCATCCCAGCGCCATCAACGCCTCCGCGAACCCGCCGTCGTCGCCGCGCGTCTCCAGCTCGACAAATCTCTTATTCGCCCGCCGCTCTTCTTCCAGATTCGCGTAATGAACGATCCGCCCCTGCTTCATGATCAACACTTCTTCGCACGTCTCTTCCACATCGCGCAATAAGTGCGAGCACAGCACGATATGCATATCGCTGACCGCTCTCATTTCGCCAATCAGCTTGATCATGCGAATCCGAGCGGGCGGATCCAGTCCATTGGTAGGCTCATCGAGAATCACCAGCTTCGGCCCATGCACAATCGCCTGCGCGAGCTTCGCCAATTGCTTCATGCCCAGCGAATAAGTCCCCAACGGCCGATACCGAGCCTCTCCGAGCCCCACATAAAACAAAACCTCGTGAGCCCGTTCGAGCGCTGCGTCTCGAGGCAATCCGCTCAACTCGCCCATCATGCGAATGAAGGACACGGCGGTCATGTTGGCGATAAAGGAATCGTTCTCAGGCATGTACCCGACCACGGTGCGAATCGCCGGCTGCTCGCGTCGTATGTCGTGCCCGAAGATGGTAGCGGTGCCCGCAGTCAGCGGACAAAATCCCAACAGCGATTGAATGAGAGTAGATTTCCCCGCGCCATTGGGTCCCAGCAACCCGATCGTGCGCCCGGAAAGAGAAACGCGCAAGTCTTTCAGAATGTCGCGCGACCCAAACCGCACCCCCAGCCCCGACAACTCAATCACAGGTTGCATAAATAAGGTGCCTTATCGGCGTTCATCCGCGTTCATCGGCGGCCAGGATGACTTCTTTCATCTCCCCAACGCCGGACTCATCAACGTCGTAAACAAGCTTCCCGCGCCCTTCCCATTCAATCCTACCAATGTGTCCAGGCCCAACCCCAGGAAGCTGTTGCCCCGAGTCGCCCCCACAATCCGATCCGGTTCCGCATACGCATAGATCAACGTCGGAGCCCTATCAGCCGTAAGAGCTTCCAGCGCTTTCTGCTGATCCGCCGTCAGAAACTTTGTAGCCTTCAACTGATCCGCCATCGGCGCAATCGCCGCGCTCGCGTTGTAATACGCCAGCGCCGAGAAATTCATTTGGCCGCTCTGCGGCAATTGCTGCCGGAACGTCTCCGACCGGGTCAGCGTCGTGCCCAACGTACGGTTCTGAATCGATGTAGACAACAGATTATGATTCGGAGCCATCAGCAAATATCCATCCGTGAAAACGTAATTCACCGCCACGGGACTCTTCGCGGAAGTCAGCGTGTAATACGTTAACCCACCCACCACTTCGTTCGACAGCTGAATCCCGGCATCCGGCTGAACCTGCTGCGCCTTCTTCACCATCTGCTCGATCGACCATTCCAGGCGCGCCGGATTATTCACCTCGACCGCGACTTTCCAGCTCGGCGTCGGCAGCAGTGGACCATCCACCGCAATCGTCATTTCACCACCCAACGTCGCCGCGATGTCCTGCGAAACGTTCACGCCGGTCTCGTTCTGAATATCGAGGAACGCCTTCGCCCCGCCAGTCATCGTGGAAAGCTGATCCAGCAGCACGCCAGGATTGTTCACCACAAACGAAGCCGCGAACGTCGCGTCGGGAGAAATGAAATCCAGCGTCCCCATCGGCCCCGGAGGCGCGATCCAGCTTGCGATCCCCGTCCGCGTGCCGCTGAAGCTCACCGTGGCGCTACTCTCGGTGCGCCCCAGATTCTGCTTTCGCTCGACAATCAGGTAGCGGATGTTATCCATGCCAGTCACGTTCTTGGAATCTCTTACGTGTGCCGCAAGAATTTGTTCCATGTCCGCCGCAAAAAGCCATCCCGCGCCCGATGCATAACTCTGCGCGACCCGTTTCCCAAACTCGGTGCCTTCAAATCCCGAGCCCGAAGCCGCCGCGCCCATCATCACCAGGTTGCCTCGCTCCGTCACCGGCATCTTGTTGCCCGCCTGCGCCAGATACTCCTTCAACCCCGCTCGCCGCGCCTCCGCGACCATCACAGGCTGCTGCAACTGGCCCCCGACTACAGGCACAGCCAGCACGACTTCTTCGCTCAAATAATCGCTGATCGTACGTACCTGATCCACAATGCGCCGGACATTTTGAGCGCCCTGCGCATTCCACCACTCCTGCAATACCGGACTCTGCTTCGCCCTCTCCTCGAAAATAGCGTTCGCCTCCGCCAGCGTAGTCGAAAGATTCGGCATCGAAACAAACACCGCCGTATTCGCCGGCAGCACGCCCGTCAGCTTGGAGCTGTACCGCATCCCCGGCCCCTGAATCGCGTCGAGTTTCTTCCCGATCTCCGAAAACTCGCTCAGCAGCGCGACATACTTAGCGGAATTCGCGCTCCATGCAATATCTTCCGCCACCGGAGTCAGAGCCATCGTGGAATTCGTCGCCGTCTGATCTCCCCGATGCAGCAGCTCCGTCCCAGTCGATTTATCGACCTTAACCTCGCCCTCCACCACCGAAACGCGCGACCCTTTCAATCCCCGGCTCACGCTGAAAATCGTCCCTTTCACGGACACCATGCAATCCGGAGTGGAAATCTCCAGCCCCCCGCGCCGCTGCTTCGCCGCCTCCACCATCACGCTGCCTCGTTCGAGCGAAACAGTCTTGCCGCTCCATCGCTCGCTCACTCGCAGGTCGCTTCTTTCGGCAACTTCGACCAACGATCCATCGCGCAGCTTCAGAACCGCTCGCGACCCTTTAGCCGTCCGCACCTGCTCATTCTCCGCAATCGGCGATCCCACGGTGAGCAACGTCAGACCTGTGGACGCGACCTGATATAGCTCTCCATCCACGGACGCCACCGACGCCCGTGCCCCCGCCGGCGCAAAGATAACGTTGAAGTACTCCGGCAGCGTGAATCCCGCAACCAGAAGCACCGCCGCCGCAATCGCCCAGGGCAGGGCAACGCCCACGACGGACCGCTTTGAAGGCATCGTCACCACTGAGGTCTTCTGCTCACCGCAAAAAAACCTGCGGCATGCAACGCACGAGTGCAGATGATCCTCCACCAGCATGTGCCGGGCTTCCGTCAGCGATCCTTCCCGATAAGCGTCAGCCAGTGCCCGAAAGTCCTCGCAGGAGTTCAATCTCCCACCCATATCCACGGCGCGCATCTCGAGCTTCGCCCGCACCCTTTCCGACGCCGCGTGGATCACGTCCACACCGGGGTCTTCCTCGCGAATCGAATTCAGCAAACGGTCAAATTCCTGGCTACTCATCGCGAGCCTCCCATTTCCCTCTGCAATCTCCGCCGCGTCCGATGCAAAGTCACCGCCACCACCACTTGCGAAATGTTCATCAGCTTGGCGATCTCCGGATTTGTATACCCCTCGAAGAACCGCATCGCAAACATCTCCGCATTGCGCGGCGGCAATTTCGAAAGCGCCCGCCGCAAAGAATCGCGCAGCTCCCGCAGCTCGGTGCACGATCCGCTCGAAGCCATCCGCTCCGGCTCGAGGGTATCGTTATCATGCCGGGCCCGCACGATATCGAGCGCCGCATTCACCGCCGACCGCCGCAGATAGCTTTCAGGATTATCCATCTCAGGATTGAGCCGAACCAGCCGCAGGAAAACAGTTTGCAGCACATCCTCGGCATCCGCCGCATTGCCCGTAATCCGGTAGGCAGTGCGGAACACCATGCCATGATGTGCTTCGTACATTTGATCGAGCGGCTTTGTGATCATTTGGTAAGCGAGCATCTGCCAGTAAAGACAGGAACCTGCGTCGATTATTACACTTGGAGTGTGATTGTAGGGAAAGCAATTCCGGCGCGACGCGGCCTCCAGCGCAGCAAGCACCAACAAACACAATGACTTACAAGGCTCGCGACGCCATGACCCGGCGCGAACTCCTCGCGCTAGCTGCATCCCGCGTCCTCAGCGCGCAGGATAACGTCGATTACCGGCTCTCCATCGACCATATTTCGCTGGAAATCGCGCCGAAAACCATCATCAAAACGACCGGCTACAACGGTTCGGCTCCCGGCCCTCTTCTGCGGATGAAAGAGGGCCAGCGGGTTACGATTCAGGTCGACAACACGACCTCTGAACCGGAAATCGTTCACTGGCATGGATTGCACATTCCATCCGACGTCGATGGCTCCGTCGAAGAAGGCACGCCGATAATCACCCCGCATGGGAATGCTCGGTACACGTTCACCGCCGCGCCGTCCGGTACGCGCTGGTATCACACCCACATGATGGCGATGCGTAATTTGAAGCGCGGCTTATACTCGGGGCAGTTCGGATTCATCTATATCGAGCCGAAAAACGAACCCGGCGCGTTCGACCAGGAAGTATTTCTCGCGCTTCGTGAATGGGATCCGTATTTCACCACCGGCGACGACTCCATGGATGTGATGTACAAGCATTGCTCGATCAACAGCCATGCGCTGGGCTTCGGCGAGCCGATTCGCGTGAAACAAAGCCAGCGCATCATGCTGCGGATTCTCAACGCCAGCGCAACCGTGCAGCGGCGCATCGCGTTTGCGGGACATTCGTTCACGGTCGTTGCGATGGATGGCAATCCGGTGGCGGTTCCGAAAACGGTTCCAGTGCTCGAGCTGGGTCCGGCCGAGCGAATCGACGCGCTGGTCGAGATGAATCAGCCGGGCGTCTGGATTCTAGGAGCGACGGACGATCGGGACCGCAAGGCAGGGCTGGGAATCGTGGCCGAATACGCCGGGCAGACAGGCGCGCCGCAGTGGGCCACGCCATCGAAAGATCGTTGGGATTACACGGTTTTCGGCAGGCCGGGTAACGATGTTCCGGCGGAGAAGATCCCCCTAGTGATCGAGAAGAAGTTCGCTGGGAGCCGCTGGGTGGACAAATGGGCGATCAACGGGAGGTCCTGGCCGAAGACCGACCCGATACGTATCAGGGAAGGGCAGCGCTACCGGCTGGTTTTCGATAATCGCAGCGACGAGGCGCATCCCGTGCATTTGCACAGGCATAGGTTCGAGCTGAAGAACATCGCGGGCGTCGCCACCTCGGGCATATATAAGGACGTCGTCGTCGTGCCGGCGAAGGCTCGGGTGGAGGCGGAATTTGTGGCCGGCAACCCGGGAAAAACGCTGTTTCATTGCCATCAACAGATGCATATGGATTATGGATTCATGTCATTGATCGAGTATGTGTAACCCCAGATGTAGGGGGTGCCCACGCAGACCCCCAACCCTCAGTAGGGTACCGCTTTACTTTTGGCTCGGATCGGTTTAGGATGGTGTCACTCCCCCCTGAGTGAACGTCTAAGAGAAGGGGCTTTCGTGCTCAAACTGAAACGCGTCGATATCCAAGGCTTCAAATCGTTTTACGACCGGACCGATATGAGATTCCACGGTTCGGGCATCGCGGCGGTGGTGGGCCCCAACGGCTGTGGAAAATCGAACCTGAGTGACGCCATTTCCTGGGTGCTCGGGGAGCAGAGTGCGAAGAGCCTGCGCGGCGCTCGCATGGAGGACGTGATCTTCGCCGGGACGCGGGACCGGAAACCGCTCGGGATGGCCCAAGTCACGCTCACGATGTGGGATCCGGAAGGGGCCAGCAGCCACGCGCCAGGTGCAAGTGTGGTCAATGGGCATTCCAACGGGCACGCCAACGGCCATGTAAAACACCATTCCGACGATATCGTCATCACGCGGCGGCTCTATCGATCAGGTGAGAGCGAGTATCTGATCAACGGGCGCACGGCGCGTCTGCGCGACATTCAGGATTTATTTTCGGGCACCGGTCTGGGCCCTGAAAGCTACGCGATTATCGAGCAGGGGCGCATCGGGCAGATTCTTTCGAACAAGCCCGCGGATCGCCGCGCTGTGATAGAAGAAGCGGCGGGGATCGGCAAGTACAAAACTCGCAAGCGGCTGGCCGAGGCGAAGCTGGAAAGCGCAAAGCAGAATCTTTCGCGCGTGTTCGACATTCTGGAAGAAGTCGGGCGGCAGGTGAATTCGCTGAAGCGGCAGGCTTCGAAGGCCAAGCGCTACGAAGAGCTGCGGACGGACATGGTCGCCCATTTGCGGCAGGCTGTTTCCGGGCGCTTCCGCATGTTGGAGCGCGAGGCTGCGAAGCTGGCGCTCGACCTGAACCAGGCGCAAACCAGCTTTCAGAGTTTCGCCACGCAGGTTCAGGAGAAAGAGCGCGAGCACGGCGCCACGCGCGAAGCCTGCTATGCGACTGAAAAGGAATTGACTGAGGCTCGCGGCAAGGTGGCCGAGCTCAATCTGGAATCCGAGCGTACGCGGGGCCGGTTGGAGCTGCAAGCCAAGCAAATCGGGTCGATCGGCGAAAGACTGGCCGCGGGCGAAGCCGAGACGCAGGAGCTCGAAACGCGCCATGAGCGCGAGCTGGCGGAACTGGACGTTCACGCCAAAGCTGTCGCGGCCATCGAGCAGGAAGGACTCGCGCTGCAAGAGATGATGCGCGCGAAAACCTCCGAGCGCGACGCCTTGCAGGCGGATCTGCGGAATCGCGAAAAGGGGCTCGAAACGGCCCGGCACCAAGTGCTCAGACTGCTGGGCGAGGCCTCGAATTTGCGCAATCAACTGGCGCAGATCGATGAATTCCTGGCCGCGGTGGATCGCGATACGGCTCGCGCCAGGAAGGAAGAAGACGGCGCGACGGGCGATCTGACGCGGCTCGAAGAAGTAAAAGCTGAGCTATCGACTAAGCTTTCGGCGCAGCAGTTGGAGCTGGAATCGCTGGCCGACAAGCGCCAGCGTGTCGAGGAAGAGATCAAGGAGCGCCGCGCCCGCACCCTAGAAATGCGGCAGAAGCTGGAGCAGCTTCGCTCCGTATTGTCGAAACAGAAGGCTCGCAAGGATTCGCTGGAAGAAATTCTGTCCCATCGCGCCTACACTACCGATTCGGTAAAGCGGCTGTTCACTCAGGTGGAGCGCGGGCAAGTGGACGGCTTCAAACCCTCCGGCGTGCTGGCGGACTTTGTTGAAGTAGCCGATGCGGCGTGGGAAAAAGCGTGCGAAGCGTTCTTGCACGAGGAGCTGGAATACGTCGTCGTCGGGGGCTGGGGCGAAGCGGAGCGCGGAGTGGAGCTGATGCGCGCCGAGTCCGATGGGCGCGCGACGTTCCTGGTGCATCCGGAAAAGAGCGCGGCATCGCCTCATGCTCCGGATTTGTCCAGCGATCCGGCCATCGTCGGCCGTCTGCGAGACACGCTGCGATTGACCAATGGATTCGCGCAGGCTCCGCAAGGTCTGCTGCCGAGGCTGGCGCGATGTTTCCTGGTATCGGATCGCGGGTCCGCGCAGCGCCTGGCGACTTCGAATCCCGATTGCTACTTCTTACTGCAAGACGGCGTAAGCTATCACGGACACGCGGTGAGCGGCGGACGCAAAACCGGGGGCGGTCCGCTGGCGTTGAAGCGCGAGCTGCGCGACTTGATTGGTCAGGTGGAAGGCCGCGAGCGCGAGCAGGAATCGTTGACTGCCGATTTGGAGGAATTGGAAAAAGGCACCGCGCAAATGGCCGAGGATCTGGAGCAGCTTCGGCATTCCTTGCAGACTCGGGAGAAAGACGCGCTGGCGCTGGGTCATGAGCAGCGGAAGCTCGCCGAAGAGTATGCGCGGGCGGGATCGCGGCTGTCGGTGGCACGGCTGGAGCTGGATCGCTTAGGTAAAGAGGACGCGCGATCGCGGGCGCAGCGCGAGCAGAGCCAGGCACTGGTGGCCGAGAAAGAACAAGCCCGGTTCGATCAGGAAAAAGCTCTGGAGATCGAGCGCGGCGAGTTCGAGCGGTTGCAGGCTCATGCACACCACGTGGGAGAAGAGCATGCGGCGTTGCGTGCGGAGCTCGCTGGACTAGAGGAGCGGGCACGGTCGGAGAAATCATCACTGGCGCGGCTCGAGATGCAGACAAAGCAGCTCGCTTCGCGGCGTTCGAATCTGTCTTCGGAGTTGGAGCGGTTGGGTGTGGAGAGGGCTCGTCTGCTGGCGGATAATATCGAGCTGGACCAGAGGGCAGGGGAACTTTCAGAGCAGAGAGCCGCGGCAGCGGCGGCGGTTGAACAATATGCCGCGCAGGAAGCCGAGGGTCGCGCGGCGCTGGCCGCTTTAGATGAGACGCTGAAAGTGCTGCGCATCGAATCGCAAGCGGCGCAGGAGAAGCGTGCGGAGATCGAGCTGGAGTTGGTACGAAAGCAGTCCGATCTGAAGCATCTCGATGAGACTTCACGTAAGGAATTGAGCTTGGGGGCTGCGGAAGTAGCTTCGACTGAAGAAGTCGAGTTGGATGAAGTGGGCGTTGCCGGCGTCGAAGAGAAGTATCAGGAAGTGCGTGCCAAGATCGAAGCGCTGGGCCCGGTGAACACACAGGCCCTAGAAGAGTATCAGGAAGCATCGCAGCGGTACGAGTTCCTGAACACGCAGAGACAGGATTTGCTGGACTCGATTCGCGACACGGAAAAGGCTATACAAGAGTTGGACGTCGAGTCGCGGCGTCGCTTCAAAGACGCGTTCGATGCCATCAACGATCATTTTCGGGGTATGTTCAAGACGCTATTCGGAGGAGGCCAAGGCGAGATGCGGCTGACCGACGAGGCGAACCTGAACGAGAGCGGAATCGATATCCTAGCCTCGCCTCCGGGCAAGAAATTGCAAAACATCGCGCTGCTATCGGGAGGCGAGAAATCGTTGACCGCGATGGCTCTACTGATGGCGATTTTCCGCTACACGCCGAGTCCGTTCTGCATTCTCGACGAGGTGGATGCGCCGCTCGATGAACCAAACATCATGCGCCTGACGCGCTTGATCAAGGAGATGTCGGCCACCACGCAGTTCATTGTTATTACGCATGCGAAGCGGACCATGGAATCGGCACAGGCTCTGTATGGAGTCACAATGCAGGAACCGGGGGTGTCGAAGCTGGTGAGCGTGAGGTTCGAGGCTCCGCCGGTGGGGGTGGAGGAGCCGGTAGCGGTTATGGCGTCGGTGTGAAAAGTAGTCCAGAATGCGCAAATTTCGGGCCGTTCGGCTATTCGCTGCGCTGATTGGGTTATCGATTTACGCCTCGGGGCGTACTCGCGATCTTAGCGTGGAAGAGGCGCGGATTCTGACGATGCAGGCGCTCTATCCGACTCAGAGGATATTGCGTGGCTTGAATATAGAACTCGCCCGTCGCACCGAGGTGCCCGACTTCTATCGATTCGAGGTTATATGGGACAACCCCAATCCTGGGAGTGTGGTAGTTGGGGCCTTTGCGGTGAATCGGACAACCGGCGACGTTTGGGAACTGGCCTTGTGCAGAAAAAAGAAGTCACACGACTTGAGTCTTGCACAACGAAAGATGCGTAAGGCTATTGGTCTTAGTCACGTGGAACTTCGACAGCTCACGGACAAGGCACCCTGCCAGTGAATTGCAACGGCTGTGCGAGCTGATCATACGCGCTATCCCTCACGCTTGATCCCTTCGGCAATCCACATGCGCAGTTGAGTCTGGTAGGCTACCGACTTCGCCGCTGCGATTTGTTTCGCGGCCTCGATTTGTTCTGGCTCCAGACGAATCGAGATGGGGGACTTCGCAAGAGCGTGTCGCTCGCGGACTTTCTTTGCAAGGGCGGCTGACAGCTTGCCCGGCTTTGCTTCGGACAATTTGTTCCATACTCCGGCGACGGAGTGGCGATCGAAATAATCGGCTGCGGCTTGGTCTGATTTGAACTTGGGACGTGGCGCTTTAGCGATTGATAGTTTCTTCATCCATGCGCTTAGAAGCCGCCTAGAAGGCAGCTGCCGGCTGAATAGCCCGCCCCACAACACGTCTGTTTCGGATTTCCGCTAGACCTTCGCGTCGGATCTCGTCCCAATCCTGCTGAGTCATCTCAGATGCGGGAGAATCTAATCCCTCGATCAGTCGAGCCTCTAGCCGGTCCAGCGCCTTTTGCTTCTGATCGGCCTCGACAAGGGCGCGAATATAATCCTCCGCAGACGGAAAGGCTCCGCTGGCGATCTCCTGGTCCACGAGTTCTTTGATTGAGTCGGGGATGGAAATCGTCATGATGACCTCTGCTTCAAGCTTACCAGAGGGTTACGGATCTTGAAGTAGCGTATTGGAGCTTTTCCGCCGATAGACGGGCATGGAATTTTCACTGCCCCATGTCCTGGTCTTCGTCTTCGCGATCGTCATCGGCTATTTCGCCGGCCGGACGATGCGCACTCTGGATCGCGACTAGTGGCCTGTCGCAGATCCCCTCCATAACTGTCGGGGTTCGGTGTCGGCCTACTGCAGCGGCAGCACTAGTGTGGTGCTTTGCTTCGCGTTCACCATGACCGACAGGTTGACCGAGGTCCCCGTCGGCAGATCGTCGGTGATCTTCAGTTGGACTAGCGTCAAGCCCACCGTTCCCGGCGCCGCTCCGGCGAAATCGGGAGTCTTTGTGATTGCTCCGACATTCAGTACCACCGGATCATAGACGTTGGTGGGAGGGGTCGCGGGAACGAAATAGCCATCAACGATGGTGGTCGCGTACGGACCGAAGCCGGTACCGTAGATCGAAATAGTTTCGCCGTGAATCGCCGGGCTGTCGAATGTGACTAGAGTCCCGTCCTGATGAACGGCCAGCACCAGCGGCTGGTTCTGAGCGTTGGTTTGCGTGAACATCCCCGGCGCGTCGCGCGATACCGTAAGCTTGCCGGGCACATCCGGCTGACCGGTCTGATGGACCGTCAACGTATAGTCGCCGTCGGCCAGCTCGCTGGGAAGCTGCGCGTTGATCTGGGTCGGCGAAACAAACAGCAGCGGCAGGATGAAGTTGCCGATGGTCACCGTAATCTCGCCCAACGACTGCGGCAGAGGATTGGTCGAGCCGATCTGCAGCCCGGGCGCGAGGTTCTGCCCGTAGATCGAAATGATAGATCCCGGCGCCATAGTTCCGTCCGGAGTCGCCCCCGCCGCGCTCATGATGCCTGCCGGCGCGATCGCGGGAACCGCCACCGTGTATGCGGTGATGGCGTGAGGACCGCTCATGGTCAAATATCCCGTGGTGAAGTTGCCGGAGAAATCTCCCGCCCACTTCAGAAATTTGAAGCCTGTGTTGGGAACCACCGTGACCGTAACCTGCGTGCCTTCCGTGAAGAATCCGTCAGGCGATGGCGGACTGAACGTGAAATTCGCTGATCCCACCGGACTCACCGTGGTCACCAATGCCCAGGATGAATGATAGCTCGCCGAAAACGTCTGCGTGGACCCATTGAAATTGATCGTGCGCGTCGCGGCCGAGGTTCCATCGGACCATCCGCCGAAATCCATTCGCGAAACCGCGCTGGACGAAATCGATCCGGGCGCGGTCACCTGCATTGCGTAGCCGGAGGCGCGGCTCACCACGCAGGGAGTTGTGCAGGGCGATCCGTCCACTGAAAACTGCATGCCCTGCGGCACGCTGTTGATAGTCACCTGCGGCAGAAGCTGGAAAGTCGCGGTCATAGGCAGGGAAGTGGTGGTCGAGGGGACCGTCAAGTGTCTGCGTCGCCGCGCCGCCGTTGGACCAGCTCACGAACGTCCAGGTGCGGCCTTGCGCATCCACCTGCGATGCCGGAGCGCTGATGGTGTGCGTCTCTCCCTGTCCCCACACAAAAGTGTAGCCTTGCCAGTTGCTGCGCCCGTCGACGGTCAGCGCCAGTCCCGGCTGGCTGGTGATCAGCGTCACTTTCACGCCCGGTACGAAAGTCGCGGTCAGCGTGGTGGCGGTATTGGTCGCGATATCGGCCGTATAGGTTCCGTTCTGACCCGTGCCGTTGGTATAGCCCTCGAACACCCAGTAATTCCCCACCTGATCCTGCTGCGGAGTGTTCGCGCCGATGGAGTGCGTGCTGTTCGGCAGGAAATCGAAATCGCCTGCGCATAGCGCCGGGAATCCCGCCGGAGGCACTGGACCCTGCTGCGTGTATGCCGGCGTGCACGTGGCTCCGTTCTGCGAAGGAAGCAGAGGCGTCGCCGACTGTGTGCGATCCACCAGGACCATCAGCCCTGGAGGATTCGTCATGAAATGGACCCGCTTGGCAATCGAGAATAACGGCGTAATCGTGGCCGCGCCTTTCAGTTGGAAGCTGCTGATCGATTGCACCACCATGCTGCCATTGATCTGCCACCCGTAAAATACCCAGCCAGGGTAGGGAACCGCCGTCAGAGGAATCGATGCCAGGCCCATATAGAACGACGTGGTCGCGGGCAGGCAGGAGCCGTTGAACAACACGATGCCGCTGCCATAGGTAAAGTTGGCATTCGACGCGCAGGCGTTGCCGGTGGGGACGTTCACCGTCACCAGGTAAGTTTCCGTCAATGAGGCTGTGACGCTGGTGACGCCCGGGTCAGCCGTCACGCTCGCGGTCGAGGTGCCGCCCGCCAGAGGGCCCAGGTTGGTGCTCCATCCGCCGAACGCGAACCGCTCTTCGCCATCGCTGGATTGTTGAAAGGGCAGGGAATTGCCATTCACATCGAGACTGAAAGGAAAAGTGACGGTATGCTTGCTCCCTTGTGGCCACAGGAAGGTCTGGGCAGTGATATACGACACCCCGTCCACCATGAAGGCCGCGCCGTTAGGCACGGTCTGCACCATGACGCTACTGATATTCTGAGCCCAGGCGCCTCCACAAAATGAGATCAAGATGATTAAAATAAGCCACTTAGCTCGATTCATAAGGCTCCACGACCCTCCCTGACTAATAGAACTAACAGACACATAGTCCCAATGATTAATCGGCCGGGATGGGGGGAAGCTTTAGCTCTACTAGTACTAGCGGGGCGGAAGATTAGATAGCGGCTCGAAAGTAGTTTTCAGGCTTGAGAGGCGATTCGGCCAGGCGCCGCAGCATCGCCACCTGCCCGACGTGGGTCAGCGCATCCGCCACCGGCCCCTGGAACAGCTTATCGAGCGGAGCCTGCAGCGGCGCGTCGCTGGCGATGAAGGCATCGAACGCCGCGAGTGCGAGAGAGAACCTCTGGACATCCTGGCTCCAGCCTTGGGGAGCCGTTTCATGCCACACATGCTTGTCCTTCGCCATGATCAGTGCCCAATCGAGCAGGTCGCCGATGTGAGCTAGAATCTCCCCCGCCGACCGGGATCCCGGAGCAGTGCGAAACTCCGAAAAATTCTCCGGCACTCCGTTAAACGCCTTGCCTCCGCGATAAGCGAGGGTCGCGAGAGTATGTCGAAACAGGTCCTTGGCGGATTCAGCAGGCATGAAACAAAAATACCGCAGTTTACAGCTCTAGGATACCCCTCCATGACTGTCGGGGTTCGGTTCAATACCCGGACAGTTATGGAGGGGATAGTAAAACCATCGGTCCAACGACGACACCGAACCCCGACAGTCATGGAGGGGATAGTAATCAGTAGGAGTTCAACGACGACCCCGAACCCCGACAGTTATGGAGGGGTTAGCAAACCACTAGGAGCTTTGCGGCCGTCCGAAGCAGATCACATATCCGCTGTTGTCGATAATCTCGAAAGCTCGAAGGCCGTCGCTGGTGTCGGCTAGCGGGTGGTGCATGGGTACGGCATTCGCGAGGTACTCCGCATAAAGCGAGTCGGGGTCGGGAGTGTAAATGTACGCATCCCAGCGCGCCCATTCATGGCGGGAATGATTTGGCTGGGGATGAATCTCAGGCGTGATGGCCTTGAGCATGATCATGACGCGGTCGCGCTGCACCATTCCATAGAAGTCTTCGCCCTCTCCATTTCCCCCTCCTGTATAGGCGATCTCAAAGCCCAGCTTGGAGCAATAGAAGTCGAGGCATGGCTGAAGACTGTCTACGACAAAAAAGGGTGCAATGGCGTTTAGAGTCGGCATGTTCGCATCCTATCACCCTCGCCGCGATCCCCCAAAAACAAAAGAGCGGGCCCGGTCTCCCGGAACCCGCCCTGTCTTCTCGCTCACCCACTCGCCCTAAGGCGCGTAAGTGATCGTGATCTCCTGCGTGGTGGATACGCCCTTGCTATCCGTCACCGTCAGGTTGAAGTAGTACGGACCCGCCTTCGGGCCCAGCACCACGGTCGGCGTCGACGTGTTGCCGTTGATGATCTCAGCCGAGCCGTACAACGTAGCCAGGCTGAAGGTCAGATTGCCGCCCTGCGGGCTCTTGGAACCAGACGCGTCGATCAGCACATTGCGTACTGTCGTCGTCTGGTTGCTGCCGCCTGCGATGACGATGGTCGGAGCCGCCCCGGTCGGCGGAGGCGTCGAGCCCACCGTCACCGTGATCGACTTGCTGGCCGTCACGCCGTTCTCACCCGTCGCGATACAACTGTACGACGTGGTGGTCTGCGGGTACACCGTGTAAACGATGTTCGGTGTCAGGAACGTCAACCCGGCCATCGTGATACTGGCCCCGTTTTGCGTCTGGCAGTTCAACACCACCGCTCCGCCCGGCTGAGTGGACGGATTCGGAGTGGCCGTGAACGACACCACAATCGGATTCGGGATCTGGTTCACCGTCACCGTTGCCGTGGCCGTTACGCTGCCGGCGTTATTGGTCGCCGTCAACGTGTAGGTGGTAGTCGCCGCCGGGGACACGCTCTGCGTGCCGGCCGCAACCACTGTGCCCAGAGTCGAAATCGTCTGCGACGTGGAGTTATCCACGACCCACAGCAGGTTCGAGCTCTGGCCGCTCAGGATCGTCATCGGGGAAGCCGAGAACTGCACGATTCTGGGCAGTGCGCCCGCGGTGACAGCTACCGCGATGCTGCACGAGGTGGTGCCGGACGGCCCGGTCGCCGTCACTGTGTAATTGGTCGACGTGGTCGGCATCACTGTCACGCTGCCGCTCAGGCCCGCCGAGCCCACTGTCGGGCTGATGCTGACCGCGGTCGCGTTCTGCGTCTGGTAATTCAAGGTAGCCGCTTCACCCGCCATGATGTTCGATGGCGACGCGTAGCAGTACACCAGCGTGGTTTGCGGCGTATTCACCACGACTGTCGCGGTGGCCGTCACGCTGCCGTTGGCGTTCTTCGCCGTTAACGTGTAGGTCGTCGTCGAGGTCGGCGAGTCGGAAGCCGTACCGCTCAACTGAACCGTGCCCGGTCTCGGCGAAATGGTTACCGTGTCCGCGCCCGTCACACTCCAGCTCAAGGTCGTGGCCTGGCCGGCGGTAATCGAGGTCGGGTTGGCCGAGAAGCTGGCGATGACCGGTACCGAGGCCGATGCCGTCGTCACGTGAACGCGCGCCGAGCCTTGCCCGCCGAAGTTATCCTTCACCACTAAGCGGAATGTGTACGCCTGACCGCCGGTCGCGGTGTAAGTTGTGATGGCCGCGGTCGGAGACGAGAGCGTAACTGTCGGGCCCGCTTCCTGTATCCACTGGTAAGTGAGTGGGTTTCCATCGGGCGAATAGGAAGCCGATCCGTTGAGTGTGATCGTTCCCGCCGGCACGCCGATCTGGTCCGGCCCCGCGTCCGCCACCGGAGGCGTCTCGCCCACGTGCACCTTGCGGGTCAGCACCTCGTACCGCACGCGGGGCACATCCATCGGGATCGGAATCCCGGCATCCATGAATTCTTTCGGACGCATCAGGTTGCCCAACTGGACGCCCGCCACCGCGCGGCCGGTATTGCCGGCTCCTAGCAGCGTCTCGTTCACGCCGCCTTCCACCGTAAACGCGACCTTACTGTTCATCGGGAAAACGAAGCGCAGCGTGCCGCCCGCGCGGTCGCCCGCCGTGACGCTCTTTAGGTATCCAATGTTGCCTTCTAGATAGGTGTTGCCCCACAGACCGACTGTGGCGCTGACACCTGCCTGATCGACAATCTTCAGGTAGCGCTGAATGAAGATGTCGCTCGAGATGTAACCGGTCGCCGGATTGATGTACGCGGCATTGTAGATCCGCGCGTTGTCCATGAAGCCTTTGGTGCCGAACACGCCGATTTTGCCCCATTTGAAAATGTAATCGACCGTGAGGGCTGCCTGGCCCAGCGTGCCGCTGGTCTGATTGCCCGCGAGCGATGCGTTTTTGAAGCTGGCGAATAAGCCCGCTTGCATCCGCCCGATGCGGTCTACTAAACCTATGTCGAATTGGCCTTCCTTGGCATCGTGCGTGTAGATATACTCGCCCTGAGCCTGCAATGCATAGTGCTCCCCGAACACGCCGAAGAACCGGCCCTTGCCGGTAAATGTCACGTGCTGCGTCGAGTCGCCGCCCACATTCACGCCCAGCAACTGGAAGCGCGAATCTTCCTTCTTCACAACCACAGGCGCGGGCGCAGCCACCGGCGCCGGCGGAGGCTGATTTACCTTCGATTCCAGCACCGCTTGATTGTTCTTCAGGTCCGCAATGTCTTTCTTCAATTGCGCGTTCTGATCCGCGAGATCCTTCAACAGGCGCGCGATATCGTCCAGTTTGTCGAGCCGCTTCAGCACTTCCGTGCAGCAGTCCGTCATACCGGCTTTGGGGGTTTCCATCGCCCGGATTACTTCGCCCGGGCCGCCCGCTCCCACCACGCCGCCGGATTCATTCATCACCGTCAGCACCACGCGGCGGTTCATCCAGCGCGCTTCATCGGTTTTTGTGAAGGTAGGCTTCTGGCCCGGATATTTCGGATCCACTTTGCCGCGCGTGCCGGTCGAAATTTGTCCGCCGTTCGCGCCGTACTTGATCAAAAAATCGCGCACTGCATCGGCGCGCGCTTGTCCCAGTTTCTCGTTATAAGGACCGCCGCCGATGATGTCCGTGTGGCCTTCCACCCGCACTTTGTAGCCCGGATGCGATTTCAGCAATTCCGCCACGCGCAATAAACTCGGATATCCATCCACCAGGACCGATGAATTAAATTCGAAATTAATTTCTTCCCAGTCGTTAGCAGTGGCTCTGGTATCCAGACCTTGCGCGTAAACTCCGACTGCAACCAACGGCAGAACTGCCACAAACGCAGAAAGCCTTTTGAACATGTTGACCCTCCTCAACCAGCCAAAACAACTTTGTCTTAAAATGTTTTGCTACAACCCCGGAACTGCCTCAAAAGACAGAATACATCAACTGCCAGTAGATACGCCACTTGTTATCAGTGTTTCAGCAAAAACTTGCGGTTGGCGACTCAAGTGTCCATAATGGGAGCCGAGCTTGACGGACGGGCAGTCGCTCGCGGCGGTTTCGGCCATCGCGGGAGGAAAGTCCGGTCTCCATAGGGCAACATGCCGGCTAACGGCCGGGGGGGCTCGCTTAAAGCGAGTTTTACGGAAAGTGCCACAGAAAACTATACCGCCTGTCTTGTATTTTGGGGCGGGTAAGGGTGAAAAGGTGCGGTAAGAGCGCACCGCGGCTCCGGTAACGGACGCTGGCAGGGCAAACCCCATGCGGAGCAAGACCAAATAGGGGAGGAGGAGCGGCCCGCTCCGTTAAAACTTCCGGGTAGGTCGCTGGAGCCGGAGAGAGATCTCCGGCCAAGATGAATGACTGTCGCTCCGGCAACGGAGTACAGAAACCGGCTTATAGTCCGGCAAGCTCTCAACACAGACTAAAGTCTGTGCCACCACTGTCATTCCGCAGCACCGCAAGGTGGCACAGGCTTCAGCCTGTGAACCTGCGAACGATTGGCTATTTGTGGCCGCCGCCCATGCCACCAACGCTACCGCCGCCTCCGCCGTGGGATGCCGCACCGGAGGACACACCACCTCCACTGCTGACGCCGCCACCACCGCCGCTGCTGCCGAATCCGGTATTGGTGCCCATGCTTCCGCTGCCGCTCGAATTGCCGGCGCCATAAGATCCACGAGGCGCCATGTTATAGCTGCCGCTGGTGTTGTTGTATCGGGGTGAGGTCGCAGCACCGGCGCTCGAAGTCGGAAATGCGCTGCCACGCGAGCCCCCCGACGTCACCGGAACATAATACCCGACGTTGTAAGGGCTGTAATAAGCGTAGCCGAACGGGCTGTAATACATGTTGTTTCCATAGGGCAGGTAAGTAAACATCCCGTACCAGGGGTTCCACGCCCAACTCCCGGCGCCATAGCCACTGCCGTAGCCAAAACCCGAACCGCCGCCCAGATAACCGAGGCTGCTCGCCGACCGCGCCGACGAGACATTCGCCTGCGCCAGATACTCAGACCGGCGTGAAGCCCAGCGCATCAGGGCATCGACGTCCTTGGTGTCGAAACCGCTCATGTCGAGAACTTTCCCCAAAGCGACTTCGCGGCCTTTGCGGGCGATCAGAGTCTGGCTTCCCTCTGTGACTCGGGCTTCGCCCTCATACACGCGAAACTTCCCGGGATCGGCATCGACGCGGTATAAGCCTTTTTTAATCAGTTCGATATGCGCATCGCCGTAAACCAGAGTGATGGCGTTCGAGGGGAGCATCTCGCCCACTTCGATAATCGACGAACCGGACAGAATCTGGAGCCGGGTGTCGGAGCGGTTGTTGGAAACCATCAAAAAGGAGCTGTTTTCGCCGATCCGCAGAATCGTCCCAGGCGTAAGCAGCACTTCCGCGCGTCCGTCCTGAGCGGCTAGCGTCTGCCCGTTTTTGACGTCGGGAAATTCAGCAAACTTCGGCTGCACTGGCTGTCCTTCGAGCGTCACCTGACCTTCGACAAAGTGGATCACGCCCGAGTGCGCGGAGATCACCGATTGCGCCCAAGCAGAGCTCGTACCGACCAGCAAAACCGCCAACGGAAGCCGTTTCAGCATGTTGAAACTCCTCTGTATAGAATAATGCGCCTTTTGGCAGCTGGCGTCAAGCTATCTAAGAAGCATATATATTGATAGGTATGCAGGCTGTGGTATTGGCTGTGACGTTCTTTCGCGACGTGCTGCCTATTCTTCAAAACCATTGCCAGGAATGCCATCGGCCGGGGCAGATGGCTCCCATGCCCTTCACGACTTACGAGGAAACCAGGCCCTGGGCCAAGGCGATTCGGGATCAGGTGCGGACCCGCAAGATGCCTCCGTGGCCGGCCGACCCTTGCTGCGGGCACTTTGCGAACGACCGGTCGTTGAGCGCTCGCGAGATCGAAGTGCTTGTAAAATGGGCAGATAGCGGCTCCGCGAAGGGCAATCCGCGGGACGCTCCGGCGGCGAAAGTCTGGCCGGAGCGTTGGAATTTGCCGGTGCACGATCTTGAGCTCCAGATGGACAAGGAATTCGAAGTTCCAGCTGTCGGGAGCGGTCGAGTATCAGTATTTTCCGATACATACCGGCTTCAAAGAGGACCGCTGGATACAAGCGGTCGAGGTCAGGCCGGGGAACCGGTCGGTGGTGCATCACATTGTGGTCTACCTCCGTGAGCCGGGATCGTCCTGGACGGGCGGACCGACAAAGGCCGATATCTTAACGGTTTACGCACCTGGGTCGTCTCCCGATTCCTGGCCCGAGGGGATGGCGAAGCTAGTCAAAGCGGGCTCCGACTTGGTTTTGGAGATTCATTACACGCCGATCGGGAAGCCTGTCACGGACCGCACGTCGGTGGCTTTGATTTTCGCGAAGAAGCCCCCTGAAAAGAGGGTATTGACGCTGCAACTCAATAACGACCATTTTCGGATCCCGGCGGGCGAGAAGGATTACCGGGTGACCGCCTGGGGGTCGATTCCGAACGACGCGCTGCTGCTGAGCTTTTTTCCGCACATGCATCTGAGGGGTAAATCGTTCTTATTTGCGCTTAATGACGGTCATAATGGATTCCAGACACTCTTAAACGTCCCTCATTACGACTTCTATTGGCAGCTTTCCTATCGGCTCCAGACCCCGATTCCGCTCAAGAAGGGAATGCGGATTCAATGTTGGGGGACCTTTGACAATTCTCCGAATAATGCGCGGAATCCCGATCCATCTGCGGAGGTCACTTACGGGCAGCAGAGCTGGGAGGAGATGATGATCGGTTTCTTCGATGTGGCGGTCGACGCGAAGATCGGCAAGCCGGAGTTTTTTGTGCGGTAGTTCCTCCAAACACACCGCTCCCTTTGGTCACGGCTCGGAAGCACAGCTGACATCCTATCTACCGAGCCGTGACCGCAGGGAGCGGGGTCCGAGATTTCAGCGCTGGCTCAAGCCGCCATCGACGGCGATCAGTTGACCGGTGACGAATTTGGTCGCGGTCAGGAAATAGACGACCGCATCGGCGATTTCCTCCGGCGTGCCGGCGCGGCAGGCAGGGGTGGCTGCGATCAGCTTTTTGACGCGGTCGTCCGGTTCGCCAAACAGGATGACTCCGGGAGCGACGGTGTTTACTGAGATTTTCGGAGCCCAGGCTTTGGCCAGCGCGCGGGTTAACATGACGACTCCGGCTTTCGAGGCGCAATAGTGCGCGTGATGCGCCCAGGGCTTGATGGCTCCTAGCGAGCTGATATTTACGATCCTGCCTCCGTCGCCTTTCAGCATGTGCTTCGCCGCTTGCTGGCAGCAGAAGAAAGTCGCCTTCAGGTTGATGTCGTGGATGTTGTCCCAGTCGGCTTCGGTCACGTCGAGAGGGTCGATGCGGGTGAAGCGGGCGGCGTTGTTTACCAAGGCGTCGATGCGGCCGTGGTCACGGGAAATTTGGTCGAATAACGGTTCGATGGAAGCGGTTTTCGCGAGATTTGCGGCGTATAAGGGCGCATTGCCGCATTCTTTGGCGGTTTGGCGGGCCTCGGCTTCCGATCCGTTGTAGTGGATGACGACTTTCGCGCCTTCGGCTGCGAGGCGGAGCGCGATCACGCGGCCGATTCGCTTGGCTGCGCCGGTTACTGACGATCACGCGATCTTTTAGGGACTCCACCTCACCATGGTAGTCCGGGATGCGCCCGTGATGGACCGATAGACAACGGTCCGCAGGTTGGCAACCTGCCCCACATCGGGAAATCCTGAAGGTTATGTGGCGTACGCTTCCGGGCGTGCCGCATCGACAGTCGTGTCGATGTGCCCTTCCGGGCTGACTGAAACAATGGCCGAACGTCGACAGGACTGTCGACGCGGCACGCGTGGACGCGCGCGCCACGCGGGGGCGCGGCTCTGAAAACGTGAACGCTGCTAGACCGTCGGGTCGTCGTGGACCTCGATATCGTCGGGATCGACGCCGGAGAGGGCGGGTTCCGGGAGGCGGCCGGTCCAGTTGGCCCACGCCCAGAAGACTGCCGTGCTGGAGCTGAAGACTCCGGCCCAGGCTCCGATTACTCTTGGGCTGACGTGAGATGACGCCAGACCGGCTACGGCCATGGAGAGCATCATGGTCATCCAGTTCCAGCTTTCGATGGTGGCGAAGACTCGTCCTCGGAATTCATCGGAGACGTGCCTTAATTGCTGGGTGATGTTCAACACGCTGCTGATGGCTACGGCTGCGCGCGACAGGCCGATGAAGAACAGCGCCCAACCGAACGTCTTTGCCTGACTGAACAGGACGTACGATCCGCCGTGGATCACGTAACAGATCGAGATCGCGCGCTTGTAGTTGTCGAAGCTGATGGTTTTTCCGATGCGATGGGCGATCAATGCGCCGACAATCAGGCCGACGCCCGCGCAGCCCCAGATGATGCCGATTCCGGATGGTCCGCGGTGAAAAACTACTTCGCCGAAAACGCTGAACAGGATTTGCGCGGCGCCGCCGCCGGTGGCCCAGCCGACAGCAACCAAACCAATGCCGAGAATCAGAGGCGAGCTCTTCATATAGCGCAGGCCCTCTTTGTATTCGTGCCACGGACGCAGCACGACCATGTCGGATCGTTCCGCGCGAAAACCGCTTTTGACGTGCAGGTGCGCAATGCACCACGCCGAAAACAAGAACGAAAGCGCGTTAAAGAAGAACGCCAGTCTATATCCAAACTGCGTCACCGAAGTGCCGCCCAGAAACGACCCGAGCGTGAGCGTGGTCCATTGCGTCAACTGGGTCAGGGAATTGGCGGAATGCAGCTCATCTTTCGTGGCGATGGTGGGCAGGATCGACGCGCGGCCGCTGGAGAAAAATGGCGACGCGAACATCAACGCGCCGCTCAAAACATAGAGCAGCCAGGTGCGGCCTTGAGGAATTCCCAAGATAAATAAAATCGCGATGGCGGCGCGCACCAGGTCGCTGACGATCATAATGCGCTTTGCGATCCATGCGGTCGAGCAACACGCCCGCGATGGGACCGGCTAGCACAGCGCAGATGGCGCGCGAGATCAGAATTCCGGCGACGACTAAGCCCGAACCGGTGTTTGCCAGCGCAAGGGCGAAGACAGCGACGTTGTTATAGTGGTCGCCGACTTCGCTGACCACTTGTCCCGACCAGGTATAGCGGTAATTGCGATTGCCGCGAAGAAGATCTGTGAAACCGCTCAACTCACCGTTTCCTCTCGGACCGTGACGGAGTTGAGGAAATCGTGATCGATTTCGTAGCCGAATCCTTGGCCGGTGGGGACGGTGATGGTGCCTTTTTCCGACACTTCGACGGCGGGCGTGATGATGTCGCGGGTCCAGTAGCGCTTGCTGGCGGACACGTCTCCGGGGAGGACGAAATTCGGAAGCGTGGACAGGGCGATGTTGTGGGCGCGGCCGATGCCGGACTCGAGCATGCCTCCGCACCACACAGGAATGCCGTGTTTCTGGGCGCAATCGTGGACGCGCTTGGCTTCGCGGAAGCCTCCGACGCGGCCGAGTTTGATGTTGATGATGCCGCAGGCTTTCATGGTGATGGCCTGCTCGGCTTGATGGGCGCTGCGGATGCATTCGTCGAGGCAGATGGGTGTTTTCAACTGCGCCTGCAACTCCACGTGATCGATGATTTCGTCGTGCGCGAGCGGCTGCTCAATCATCATGAGGTTGAATTCGTCGAGTTTCTTCAGGCGATCGGCGTCGGCCAGCGTGTAGGCGGAATTGGCGTCGGCCATCAGTTGGATTTTCGGAAAAGCGGCGCGCACTTCGCGAATGACATCGACATCCCAGCCGGGCTTGATCTTCATTTTGATGCGCTGATAGCCGGCGTTCACTTCGATTTCGATTTTCTTGATGAGTTGCTGGACGGAATCCTGAATGCCGATGGAGACGCCGCAAGCGATTTCCGTGCGGGCTCCGCCGCCGATCTGTTTCGTGAGAGAGACGCCGTCCTGGCGGGCTTCCAGATCCCAGACGGCTGTTTCGACTCCGCCGCGAGCCATCAGGTGGCCGCGAATGTGCGAGGTTCTCGATGCAGTCTCTTGTGCGTTGGCCAATTCGTACTTGAGGACGCGCGGCGCGACGTAATCGCGGACGATCAGCCAGGCGGATTCGGTCCACTCCTCGTTATAAAAAGGATTCTCGCCCGCGGTGACTTCGCCCCAACCGGAGATGCCGTCGGCGACCACTTCGACCAGCACGATCTGGCGTTCATAGGTGCGCCCGAAACTGGTTTCGAAGAAATGCACCAGGGGCATACGGATCTGGCGCAGCGTGACTCGTTCTATTTTGATTCCCATATTGTTATTGAGGCGCCGAGAAGAGATAGGTTCCGTTCTCGGCGGACCTTTCGAAGCCGGTTACGACCAGATTTTTGGCGAAATATTCCAGGAACTGATCCGCCACGCGCTTCTGAATGTCGCGGGCGCGCGCGAAATCGTTCGCTTTGATGGTGTAGATGTCGTTGGTGATGGAGATTCGGCCGACTGCCTCCGGCCGATCCACGGAGCGGCCATCGAGAATCGCTTTGACGCGGTCGCTTTCGAGCCACCATTCGGCGGTGCAGCGATCGGTCGGAAGGCCTGCGTTTAAAGGGCTCGACGTGGTTCCATACTGATTGAGCACGAAGCGGCGGACGATAGCGCCGAGGCGTTCGATGTTGAAATAGGCGTTCTTAATTTCGAGCGGGTCGAAGGTCCATTCGATGAGGTCGATACCCTGACGGATGGCGTCGTCGCGCTGGGCGAGCTTCATTTTGCGGCCGAGTCCGGCGTCGCGATACTCTTTCATGACGCCCAGCATGTGGCTGTGGAGATAACTTTTGGCGCCTGCCTTTATTCCTGGAATGGCGATGCAAAAGCCCACCATGCGATCGCCGTCGTAGGCTCCGAAGGAGTGACCTCCGATTTTGCTGGCGGTGACGAAGAGGCGCACGGGAAGCAGATCGACCTCGTCGAAGCCCCAGATGGCTTTTTGAAGATTGACGGCGTCGACGAACTCCGAATTCTCTTTCAATTGGCGGATCTCGATCATACTTTTTTGGCGGCTTGCCACAGGGCTTCCATTTCTTCAATAGTGGCGTTTTGAGGCGATTTTCCCTCGGAGGCGAGTCCTTGTTCGACGTGGCTGAAGCGGCGGCGAAATTTAGAGTTGGTGCGGCGAAGGGCTTGCTCGGGATCGACTTTGAGGAAGCGCGCGATGTTTACGATGACGAAGAGCAGGTCGCCTAACTCGTCTTCGCGCTCGTCCTGAGAGGTTGCTTTATGAAGCTCCGTCAGTTCTTCATGGAGCTTGTCGAAAACCTGGTCGACATTTTCCCAATCGAACCCAGCGGTGGCGGCTCGGGAGGCGATTTGCTGCGCTTCGACTAAGGCGGGGAGGGTGCGCGGGACGCCTGCCAGCAGGCCTTGGGGACGTGGTTTCTCGGTCTTCTTAATTTCGTCCCACTTGCGTTTCACGTCGTCGGGAGTTTTGGCTTCGGCGTCGCCGAAGACGTGGGGGTGGCGGCGGATGAGTTTGCTGTTGATGGCTTGAAGCGAGTCGGCAATATCGAAGTGGCCTGCTTCGGCGGCCATTTCGGCGAAGAAAACGGATTGAAGGAGGAGATCGCCCAGTTCCTCCGCGAGGCCGGGCCAGTCACGGGCGTCGATGGCATCCATGACCTCATAGGTTTCTTCAAGGAGGTAGGGCTTGATGGTGTCGAAGGTCTGTTCACGGTCCCACGGGCAGCCTCCGGGGGCGCGGAGTTTGGCCATGATTTCGATCAGGCGGGCGAAGCCTGCGGCCGGGGACAATTTAGGCTCGGATGTCGGCACGGGAAGTTTCAGATTAGCATGGGCGGAGTTGACCCCTCCATGACTGTCGGCGTTCGGTAGGGAGAATATATCTCGTCCTTAACGCCGTCGCCGAACGCCGACACTGAACCCCGACAGTCATGGAGGGGTCTTCACTTCGCGAGTTTGCTACTTTGTACCAGAGCGGACTGTCCCCGAAGTCTAGAAGTTAACGCTTATGGCAGGCGGGCCTGGCGTCGGATGGCACCCAAGGGGCCCGCATCTTAAGAGGATTGCGGCCGTGATCGCCAATGCGGCGGCGGCGATGCCGACTCCGATCAAGATATTTCGCGTAGTGTGAGATTTGACGGAGTACAACTTCACCGAAGTCACGTCCTCGAAGGCGATCTGCTGTTCGGCGGCGCGGGAACTGACAAGCGTGAAGGCGGCGCCGGTTACTGCTCCGCGGGCGCCTCGAAGTCGTTGTTTAGTCTTCAGCCGAATTTCGATGTTCGCGCCCAGCGGCATGGCGACGATTTGAGCGGTCAGCGCGGTGGTATCGGGGGCGGCGGAGGACAAGCGGGCCAACATCCCGAACGTGAGCAGCAAGGTGAATGCCTGTCGCACGATTACCTGCATCCTAATCCTCCGCACCTGAACAGAATTCCGGCCGTGACCGCTATCGCAACCACGGCAATTCCAACTCCAATCAGAATATTGCGCGTGGTGTGCGACTTTCCGCTGAACCGTTTCACCGAGGCCACATCAGCGAAGGCGATCTGATGTTCACTGGCGTGCGCATCGACCAGGACGAAGCCGGCTTCCGACACGTTTCCCCTGGAGCCTCGCATCTTCGGCGCATTCTTGAAGTGAACTTCGATGTTGGCGCCCAGCGGCATCCCAACGATCTGCGTAGCGATGGCAGCCGTGCCGGGACCCGCCGCCACAATGCGCGGGAGCAGCAGGAACGTCAGGACCAGAGATAAAGCTTGTCGCATGCGGTAACCTCCACTGAATTTAAGTACTGTGTCCTAGCTTGGCCAATGCAAGCCCATATGCAATCGCGATCGTTACCGCCACGGCAACGGAGACACCCACCGCGATCCAGATATTCCGCTTGAGATGCGACCCGTGGGTCAACTGTTTGACCGAGGCAATGTCGACGAAGGCGATTTGACGTTCCGATGCGCGGGCATCGACCAAGAGCAAGCCGGTCTCCGACACAGCTCCTCTGGTACCTCGCATCTTCTGGGCATTCTTGAGGCGAATCTCGATGCGGGCGCCGAATGGCATCCCGGCGATCTGAGCGGTGACGGCGGCGGTATCGGCGGCCGCAAAGGAAGGCAGCAGCGCCAGCGTCATAATCACGCACAATACTTGCCGCATCCGGACTCCTCTCACGCTGGCCGATCGTATTAATGTGATGTTCGCAGCACGATCGTTACAGGCTTCACAGATTTCCGAGGTGCATTGAGTATATACGCGATTTGCTTCAAGCGAGTTTCGGCGTGAGCATCCACTGGAGCACGCCTTGCGGAGCGGGGCCGAAACTGTGGACGTCGATACGAACGATGGCGGCTTTGCGGAAATCGACCATGGAGCGCTGCGAGCCGAGCAGCCAGGCTACGGTGGCGGAAAAGAGAGGCTCGTGGCCGGCGAGCAGGATCGAGGGCTGGTCGCGATGGTCGCGGATGTCGGACCAGATGGAGGGCGGGGAAGAGTCGGGGGTGAGCGAGCCAACGCGCAGAATCTCGCCTTTGTAATGCAGTTCGGAGGCGGCGATTTCGGCGGTCTCGAGTGCGCGTTTATAGGGGCTCGACAGAATGAGCGCGGGTTCGACGCCTGCCGATGCCGCGCGTTTGAGCACGCGGCGGAGCTTGTCGCGGCCCTCCTCCGTCAGACGACGATCGGCATCGCGGCCGGTGGGCGAGTTCTCTTCGGCGATGGCGTGACGGAGGAGGTAGAGTTCCATTAGCGTTTGCGATTTTGAGCACCGCTCCCTGCGGTCACGGCTCGGTAGACATCGCGCACTATTGGTTCTCCTTGTGCTGGACTGTGACCGCCGGGATGTTGGAATCGCGAACCAGTTTGTTGAACTGCGCCACGTCGTCCTTGAGCAGTTTGTCGGCGGCGCGAAGTTGCGCGTTCGCTTCGCTGGCCAGGCCTTCGTAGACCACGTTCGATTGCTTGGTGGGACCGGCGTCGGTTCCTTGCACGACACCCATTAGCGCGGCCAGACGGTTGTTGAGCTTGATGGGGAAATTCAGCGGGTCCTGGCTGCTCTGATTCTTGATCTGATAGAGCTCCTCTTCGACGGCGGTCAGTTTCTTGTCGAGATCGCGCGCGGCGTCGGCGACTTTCTTGGCCGCGGCGTCGTCCTTAAGGCGGGCGGCGTAGTCTTCGAGCTGCTTCTTGGCCGCGCGAATGTCGACGACGGCCTGATTCACTTGCGATAGCTTGTCGCGAATCTGCATCGAGAGCGAGAGCTGAGCTTTGAAATCGTCGGGAGTCGTCTTGAGGCGGGGATCGGTCTTCACAACAAATTGCTGAGTCTGTGTTTTATCACCAACAATCAGTTTCGCAGTGTATGTGCCGGGCACGATCATGGGTCCGCGGGTCGATCCGGCCCACATGATGAGGCCGGGAAACGTGGTGGCGTCGGGATAGCGGAGGTCCCAGGTGAAGCGGTTCATGCCTGGTTGAGTGGGAACGCGGGCGGGTGCGCCGAAGCCTCCACGGCCGCCGCCACCGCCTTGTTCGTCGATCACGGGCGTTGTGTCTTCCGCCGCGCCTGTGCGGGCCGGAGCATTGCTCGTATATTTATTCACCAGGTTGCCGGCGGCGTCGAGAATCTCGATTCGAACTTCTCCCGCAGGCCGATCCTTCAGCCAGAAATCGAGGATCACGCCGGAGGGAGGATTCGCGCCGACTGGGATGAAGCCTCGCGGACCACGGCCGCCGCCATCGGCGCGCAGAGCTTCTTTGGGCGCAAAGAGACGCACGTCGTCGGTGGGCGATTCGCCTTTCAGCACGCGGAGCAGCGGAAGATCGTCCATGATCCAGAAGGCCCTGCCTTGCGTCGCGACCACCAGTTCGTCGTCGCGCTTGTGGAACGCCAGGTCGGTGATGGGCACGACGGGCAGGTTGAGCTGGATGGTTTTCCAATTCTCGCCATCGTCGTAGGAAACATAAATGCCAAACTCGGTGCCCGCGAAGAGGAGTCCTTTTTGCTTCAGGTCCTCGCGGATGACGCGGGTGAAATGATTTGCAGGGATGCCGTTGACGATTTTCTTCCAGGTCTTGCCATAGTCGCTGGTTTTATATAGATATGGCCGGAAATCGTCGGATTTATACATGGTTGCGGCGACATAGGCGGTGCCGGGATCGTGCGGCGAGGGTTCGATCGCGTTGATCTGCGACCACTCGGGCAGGATGTCTTTGGGGGGCGTTACGTTGGTCCATGTTTTGCCGCCGTCGCGTGTCAGGTTAACAAGGCCGTCGTCGGAGCCGACCCAGACCAAGCCCTTGGTAATGGTCGATTCATTGACGGTGAAGATGGTGCAGTAATACTCGATACTGGTGTTGTCCTTGGTGATGGGACCGCCCGACGAGCCTTGGCGGGATTTGTCGTCACGGGTCAGGTCCTTCGAGATCTGCTCCCAGCTTTGGCCTTCGTCCGTGCTCTTGAACAGGACGTTGGCGGCGGCGTAGATGACCTTTGGATCGTGCGGCGAAATGACGATCGGGAAGCTCCACTGGAAGCGGTATTTCAGATCCGACGCCGGGTGGCCCATGGGATTATCGGGCCAAGGATTGATGTTGCGCTGCACGCCGGTGAAGGCGTCGAAGCGCGTGATCAGGTTGCCGTAGGACCCAGCGTAGACCACGTTCGAATTACGCGGGTCGGGCGCGATCCAGCCGCTCTCGCCGCCGCCGACGTCGTACCAGTCGCGCTCCGTAATACCTCCCCGGCCGCGCGTAGCGGTCCTCACGGTGGAGTTGTCCTGCTGAGCACCGTAGGCGTGATACGGATAATCGTTATCCAGCGCGACACGGTAAAACTGCGCCGTGGGCTGATTATCCTGCGTCGACCAGGTGCGTCCGCCATTGGTGGTGACGACGGCCCCTCCATCGTTCGATTCGATCATGCGATTAGAATCGTTGGGGTCGATCCAGAGGTCGTGATTATCGCCGTGGGGCGTGGGGACCGTCGAGTAGGTGCGGCCTCCGTCATTCGACCGATAAACGCCGGTGTTGAGCACGTAGACCTCGTCGGCGTTCTTCGTGTCGGCATAAATATGGGTGTAATACCAGGCGCGCTGGCGCAGGTCGCGCTGCTGATTCACGCGGGTCCACGAAGTCCCGCCGTTGTCGGAGCGATAGACGCCTCCGTCGTCAGCTTCGACGATGGCCCACACGCGGTCGGAGTTCGCGGGCGAGACAGTGACCCCGATGCGGCCTTGAATTCCGCGCGGCATGCCGGTCGAGTGGGTCAGGTCCTTCCAGGTTTCGCCGCCGTCGGTGGATTTCCAGATGCCGCTGCCGGGGCCGCCGCTTTCCAGGCTGTAGGGCGTACGATAAACTTCCCAGAAAGCCGCGTAGAGCACGCTCGCATTGTTCGCGTCCATCACGATGTCAACCGCGCCAGCCTTGGGGCCTCGCGTCAAGACTTGTTTCCAAGAAACGCCGCCGTCGATGGATTTATAAACACCTCGTTCTTCGTTGGCCGCGAACTGATGGCCCAGCGCCGCGACATAGACAATGTTCGCGTTACGCGGATTGACGACAATCGCTCCGATCTGCTGCGTCTTCTCGAGGCCCATATGCTTCCACGTGCGACCCGCGTCCGTTGATTTGTAGACTCCGTCGCCAGGAGACGCGTTTCCGCGGATGCACGCTTCGCCCATGCCTGCGTACACGATGTTCGGCTCGGATTCAGCAACGGCGAGCGCCCCTACTGAGCCGGTGGCGATCTGGCCGTCGGAAACCGGCAGCCAGCTGGCTCCGCCGTCCGTCGTCTTCCAGATGCCTCCTCCGGTGGCGCCGAAATAATAAGTTTGCGGCTGCGAAGAAATGCCCGCGACGGCGGTCGCCCGTCCACCACGGAAAGGTCCGATGGAGCGCCAGTGGACACTGCGGAGAGGACCTTGGCCGGTAGCAGCAGGCTCGGCGCCTTGTCCACCACGGCGTTGAGCGAGGACGGCGAAGCAGCAGGAAAGTACGAGTACGGACGATAGTAGGCGATGCATTAGATGAAATTCTAACAGGAGCGGCGGCGCCAGCGAAGAATGAAGTACGTCGCGAGCGCGCCTGCCAGGTGTTTCCACGTATGACCGCTCAGGGGCAGGACGGAATAGATGGCCGCGTCGAACTGCTCGAAAATCTTCGCGAGGCCGTAAAAGACGATGACCGGCACCAGCCCGAGATCGCCGCGACGCATCACCAGCAACGCAGGAATCACCAGCATCGGAACAAACTGGACCAACACGTAAGGCCACAGGTTGCCTGTAAATCGCCACCACAGGACGCTGGCGATCCCGCAGGTAAGCAGCACCGGAAGGAGATCTTTATTTCGAAGGCGCAGGCGCTCCTCAATGACCAGCGCGAACAGCGTCATGAAGACGATGGTCATAGGCAAGCGATCCCACACCAGCCGCGCATCGTCCGGCGCCCAATGATAATACGCGGAGCCGAAGGCGGTGAGGAAGACTCCGCCCAATAGGATGCGAGAGGTCAGGTCGGAGAGCGCTAAGAGGCCCATTAATCCGACGATGGCGAACGGCGCGTTCGAGATGACGTTCCAGAAATTGGGAATGCCCAACAGCGTGCGATGGTCCGCGAAGTGGTGATAACTCTCGTCCTGATGAAGCGCCGGCAGCAGCCAGAGAACAAATCCCACCACGATCAGCGTGATCAGCATTCGCAGGCGCGTCATCGGATGAGATTCTAACAGGAGCAGGTAGCTGGTGATAGTC
Source organism: Bryobacterales bacterium (assembly GCA_963813145.1). Classification (GTDB taxonomy): domain Bacteria; phylum Acidobacteriota; class Terriglobia; order Bryobacterales; family Bryobacteraceae; genus Palsa-187. The sequence goes on along the minus strand of CAWEXX010000001.1, from coordinate 4,185,657 downwards.
TGGTACCTCCGTGTGGCGCGAGCTTTAGCTTGCAGCGTCGACTTCAGTCGACGTCTTCCGGACACCGGCTGAAGCCGATGCTGCAAGCTAAAGCTCGCGCTACCAACGATGAAGTACCTGCTGATAGTCTGGTGGCGTAGCTTGGTGCTGCAATGAACATCGTCAAATCGACTCAAAAATACGAAGCCTGGCTGGCTTCGATGATTCCAATCCTCGCGGCCGACCTGCTACATAAACACGAGCTGATGAAAACCGCTCCTTTCCCGTTCCTGCGGGCGACGTTCTATCGATGGGCGCAGACATGGCCCGTAGTCTCTCCGAAAACCGCGGCGGCTCCGCTAGTGCTGGGCGTGGGCGATCTGCATGTCGAGAATTTCGGCACCTGGCGCGATATCGAAGGCCGGCTGATATGGGGCATCAACGATTTTGACGAGGCTTGCCGGCTTCCTTATACCTGCGACCTGGTGCGCCTGGCCACCAGCGCGCATTTCGCCATCACGGGCGATAAGTTGAAAATGATCACTCCGGCGAAGGCGTCGAAAGCGATTCTGGACGGCTATCGCGCGTCGTTGAAAGCCGGGGGACGTGTGTTCGTATTGGCCGAGCATCATCCCGCGCTGCGTCAAATGGCGGTCGAACGGTTGAAGCAGCCGGAGCTGTACTGGGAGAAAATGCTGGCCCTGAAAACGTTGACCGGAAAAGTTCCATCCAGCGCGGCGAAGGCATTGAAGAGGATGATGCCGGATCCGAAATTGAAGTATCGCGTGGTCCATCGCGTGGCAGGGCTCGGAAGCCTGGGCCGATTGCGATTCGTCGCCTTGGCGGACTGGCACGGCGGCAGCGTGGCGCGCGAGGCGAAGGAACTGGCCATGTCGGCATGGTTGTGGGCGCATCCGTCTAATGCGAGGGCCAAAGCAAGGGCCAAGATTTTCTATCAGGAAATATTGGATCGCGCGCTCCGTTGTCCGGATCCATTCGCAAAACTTTGCGGCCGGTGGATGCTGCGCCGCCTGGCTCCGGATTGTTCGCGCATCGAGCTTTCGTCGCTCCCGGCGACCCATGACGCGGTGAAGCTGTTATACGACATGGGCTGGGAAACCGCAAACGTCCACTTGGGAAGTGCGAAGCCGGCGGTGCTGCTGCGCGACCTGGCAAAGCGTCCATCGGGCTGGCTGCATCGGACGGCGGAAGAAATGTTCGAATCGACGACGCACGATTGGCAGACATGGAGAAAACATAGGTGACTGATTCAGCTACCGGATGTTCGTTTGCAGTGCAGCCCCATGCGTAAGCTTGGGGCTTTCAGCGGAAATCGTAAGTTGACGGGTCTGAGTGAAAACTCCAAGTGTGACCGCTCCCTTTGGTCACGGCTCGCTCCATGATGAATCCACTCGCGCCGACAAGTGAGCCGCGACCATAGGGAGCGGTCGCACGGCGCTAACTAGGGCGAAAACGTACTTCACGCACCCAGTTTTGTCAAGTAAGTTTTCGCCGTAACTAAAACCACCACGATCGCGTTATAAAACCGCAGTCTCCTCAATCAGCCGCCCCTCCGCGAATCGCGGATAATCCAGCAGCTTCGCATCGATCAAAGCCGTGGTCCCCGTCAAAATGAGGTCCGCCAGAATCTTTCCAGTCGCCGGAGAATGCATCACGCCATGCCCACTGAATCCGTTGGCGAAATAAAATCCTCCAACACCGGGAGCGGCGCCCAGCACCGGATGATGGTCCGGCGTCATCTCGTATAACCCGGCCCACGCGCGCGACGGATTCACTTCCAGCTCTTCGAACACCGGCACGCGATCCACCGCCCGCGTAAGAATCTTCTCGATGAATCCCCGGTCGAAGCTGGTCTTGAAGCCCGGCTTTTCGTCGGGATCGTTCCACGCCATCAGCAGGCCCAGGCCCTCTGGCCGGAAGTGAAATCCGGTGGACATATCCACCACCATCGGCGCGCTGTGCGCGACTTTATCGAACGGCTCGGTAGGTACCAGCATGCGGCGCAAAGGCTCGACCGGCAGGTCGATCCCCGCCATCTTCGCGACCTCCGCCGACCACGCGCCCGCCGCGTTGACCACGGTGCGCGTCGCGATCGCACCCTGAGTCGTCTGAACGGAAGCGACTCCCTTCGTATCAAGCGTCAGCCCCGTCACCTGCGCGTCGCGAATCAACTGGGCTCCCTGATCCAGTGCGCGCAGCGTGAATCCGGTCATGACGCTATAGGGATCGACAAACCCATCGGTGGAGCAAAAACTCCCGCCGATAATATCGTCCGATCGGAGCTGTGGCACCATCGCGACAATCTCTTCACGACTCACCAGCGACGCTGTCGTGAGCCCCTCCGCAACTTGCCGCTCGTAATTCGCGCGCAGATATTCCAGATGCCGTTCAGCCGTCGCGACGAATAAATATCCCTGAGCGCGGTAGCCCGACGGATGCCCCATCGTCCGCTCAAAATCGCGAAAGAAGGGAATTGAGAATAAAGACATCCGGATATTCACGGGCGTGGAAAACTGCGCCCGCACGCCGCCCATGCTTTTTCCAGTGGAGCCTTTTCCCTGACTGCTCTCACGCTCCAGCATGACAACATTGCGGCACCCCGCCGCCGTCAATTGATACGCAATGCTGGAGCCGACAATGCCCCCGCCAATGATGACCACGTCCGCCTTAAGCATGAACAGTAGATTCTAGCAACACAGACTAAAGTCTGTGCCAGCTGGCCTCCAGTTGCCAACAGATAGTGGCACAGGCTTCAGCCTGTGGAAGCTCGCATCGCAAGCCACTCCTCCGCCCCACCGGGCCATCATCAACTTCTAAGAGGTGGGACAGGCGCTTTCGCCTGTCGGCGTTTTACCCGACACTCGTCCGCGTCAGCGAAGTCCCTCCATCGCAGTGATACACCGACCCTGTAATGTACGACGCCGCCGGCGAACATAGAAACAGCGCCAGGTCCGCCAGCTGATCCTTCGTTCCGTACCGCCCTAGCGGCACGCTCTTCTCCGCTGCCGCGCGAGCCTCCGGAGTGGGAGCCAGCCTCCGCATGCCCTCCGTATCGTCGGTCGGACCCGGTGTGATGCAATTCGCGCGAATGCCTTCGCGGCCCCACTCGATCGCCAGCGTCTTCATCAGCAGCTCGATTCCGGCCTTCGCCGCGCATACGTGAGCCTGATACGCGATCGCCACGTTGGCATGATTCGCAGAAATGCTGATCACCGACGCGCCCGGCTTGCGCAGCGATTCATACGCCGCGCGGCAGGTATTGAACGTTCCCAGCAGGTCGATATCGATCACCGATTTGAATCCGTTGGCGGACATGCCCGCGACCGGCGCCGGAAAATTCCCCGCCGCGCCGCACAGCAGGATGTCGATCTCGCCCAGCTCCTCGCGCGTTTTCTTGACCGCGGCTTCCACAGCCGCGTAGTCTCGCACATCGAGCGCCGCAGTCTCCGCGAAACCTCCCGCGCTGCGAATTGCCGAGGCAGCCGCATCCAGCTTGTCCTGCTTGCGGCCCACAAGCATCACTTTGGCGCCGTGTTCGGCGAAACGCTCGGCCATTCTTTGCCCGATCCCGCTGCCGCCTCCGGTAACCAACGCTACCTGATTCTTCAATAAGTGATCGCGAAAAATGCTCGCGCCGTTCTTTGCCATGGTGGCCATGGTGGCAACGATAGCATTATTTCAAAATGACGAATAATGCGAACCCGGTAGCGAACGAGAGGACGCTCATGATCGCGATAGCATCCAGAAACTCCGGCAGCCTGGTGGGTGCAGGCGTGCGGACGCGGCTCATCACCAATGCACGCAACCGCGGCGGCGCCGTTACCCCGGCGAACACGCGAGTCAGTTCGCCATCAATATGTTCGAACGCCGCTTCGTCAAGTTCGTCGAACGCCACTGTCCGTCTCCTTTAATATGGTAGCGAGTTGCTTGCGCGCTCGGTGGAGATACGTTTTCACCGTTCCCAGCGGCAGCTCCAACATTCGCGCGACCTCTTCATACGACCGCTCTTCCATGTAGAACAGCATGATCACCTGGCGGTAATTGTCGGGGAGCTGGCCGACCATGCGCAGCATATCGCGCTCCCCATGCGATCCTTCGTGCGCGACGCGCTCGGCCTCTTCGACCGGAGCCGCCCGATGCGCGGCGCGGCGCGAAATAGCGGTGAGACACACATTTCGAGTGATCGAGAAAATCCACGTGCCCAGCGCCGCATCGCCCCGAAATCGATCTATCGATTTCCAGATGCGCAGAAAACTCTCCTGCGCCGCGTCCTCGGCCTGCGCGCGATCTCCCAGCATCGAAAAGCACAGCCGGAACACTTTGTCCCGATAGTCCGCCAGCAGTTCCTCGAACGCTTCCGTACGCCGTCCCGCCATGTTCTCCCCGGCCGACATCTCTCGATTTAGACCTCTCCGAACGTGCGTAAAGTTTCAACCGGACTTTGAAACATTTGTACCCCATTTGGAAGTCTCAATCGGCATGGAAGCAGCCCTGTTTTTCCTCGTTATATTTCTTTTCGTTGGGGCGATTGTCGTCGTGACCCTCAACAACCGGTTTCGTGAGCGCGAACTTGAACACAAAGAAACCATCGCCGCGCTCGAGAAAGGTGTCCCGGTACCCGTTAGACAATCGGCGCCCTGGACTGCGCGAACCTATCTGCTGCACGGCATGATCTGGCTGTTCGCGGGACTGGCCGCAGTCATCGCGATTTCCGCCGTAGCCATCACCGCTCGCCGGCCGGTAACGATGCAGGAGAGGCTGAATGCCGTAACCGACTCCCGCAATCGCGGCGCGACGCCTTCGGAGCTCGAAATCCTCCTGAATTCCCCGCGCGAAGAGGAGCGGATTCCTATCGGGCTCGGGTTGCTGGGCCTCATTCCCGTTGGCATCGGACTGGCCTACCTGATCTTTTACCGTGTAGAAAGCCGGAAGCTGCTATCCTGAAATCAGTTGTGAGAGCGAGGTGAGTTTAGTTTGGCAGAAGTCCACATCCAGGACGGAGAAACCCTGGAAAGCGCGCTGCGCCGTTTCAAGCGCAAGGTCCAGCAAGAAGACATCATTAAGGAAATCAAGAGACATTCCTTCTACTTGAAGCCGGGTGAGAAACAGCGCACCAAAGAAGCCCTCGCGCGCAAGCGCAACCGAAAAAAGCGTACCCGGGACACCGAGTAGCTTTCCAACATCACCACTAAAATAACACGGGCAGGCCTTCAAAGCCTGCTCCTTTTCTTGGTGGCACAGGCTTTAGCCTGTGAAATCCTTACCGCGAAACCAACTCCGTAGGGACCATTGGCTGAGTCTTCTCCAGCTCCTTGAAGTCGTCGTTCTCTACACCCGCCTCGTGATACTCCGCGTCCGCGTTCACCGACCATAGATCGTACTTGCCGCCTATGAGGTTCCTCGCGGCCAGCACTCCGGTCAACATGGAATGATCCTGGTTATTATACCGATGCATTCCATTACGACCGACAAGTTGTAGATTCGGAACGCTATCCAGGAACTCGCGAATTGCCGCGACGCCCCTGGGATACGATTCGTCGTACACCGGATACGCCTTCGGAATCCGCACCACAGTCCCGTCCACCACCTGATCGGCCTGCACCAGCCCCAGCTTCGCAGTCTCGCGAATCCCCAGTTGAACCAGCTCTTCGTCCTTCATGTTCCAAAGGTTATCCCCTTCAAAACAAAAGTATTCCAGGCCGAGGCAAGTCATTTCTGGATCCGGCACCATCTCCGGACTCCAATTCTTATAGTTCTGAATCCGCCCGACCTTTACCGTCGCGTCATGGACATAAATCCAGTTGTCCGGGAACAGCGTTTTCGATTTCACCACCAGCGCCACGGTCAGAAAATCGCGATAATGAAAATCCTCGGCAGCCTTCCCAATCCCCCCCGGGCAAGCCGGATCCAGACAATTGATCAGATCCTTGATCGGCATGCTGCTGATCACGTGATCGGCCCGGTAATACTTACCCCCAGCCTGCACTCCCGTCACCCGGCCCGGCTCCCAGAAAATTTTCTCCACGGGAGCGTCGAACTCCACCTGGCACCCTCGCTCCTGCACGATCGAGCGAGCCCTTTCCCACATCATTCCAGGACCTTTGCGGGGATAGTGAAACTTATCGATTAAGGTTGTATGCGTCGTCCCTTTCTTCGATTGGAACGCATTCATCACCGCCGACCACAGCGACAACCCCTTAATCCGCTGCGCTCCCCATTCCGCGCTCAGCTTGGAACACGGCATCCCCCAGACCTTTTCGGTGTACGACTCGAAAAAGATCTTGAACAGCCGCTTTCCGAAGCGATTCGATACCCAGGTCGCGAAATCTTCCTCGGGCTTCGCCGGGAAAAGCTGCGCCTTCAGGAAGCTGAACCCGCAGCGAGCCGACTCGATCAACCCCAGACCGCGCAGAGCATTCATCGGCTCCAGCGGGTAAGCGAAGAACTTGTTTTTGTAGAAAATGCGGGACATTCGCGGGCGGCTGAGGAAATCTTCGCCCAGGATCTCTTCCCACATCCTGCGCACCAGCTTCACTTTTGTGAAGAATCGATGCCCTCCGATGTCGAACAGGTAGCCTTTATACTCCACCGTCCGGGAGATACCGCCCACCACTTTGCTCGCCTCCAGCACAGTGGATCGCACCCCGGTGTTGGACAATTCATAGGCCGCGCTCAAGCCAGCCGGTCCGCCCCCGATGATCACCACTGGATTCTGTTGTCGCGAAAGAGCAAGGAGTGATTCGGTGGTCTTTGTATGCATGGGTCCCTAGTTAGAACATCGGAGTAAGTCCACCCGACCTTTATGGCATCCAGTGGGTAGGGACATTTCGCCTGCCAAGCGTTTTTGACCAATCTCTTAGGTATTCACCTGAGGGACTTCGGGGTCAATCCACCTTACGCTCGTTATCATGACGGCCCTGCTCTCTCTCGTTCTCATGGCGATCGCCGTGAAACAATCCGGCACCGCTTTGCGCGAGGGGGGTTGCTCGGTCGATGCCGATGTGCTCGTCACATTGGACGCTGGAGCGCCTGTCAATATTCGTTTCGCCATCGCCGGTGAAAGCGTTCCGTGTTACAAGGTTACTGTCGAAAGTGCAGGTAAGACATTAGATGGCTACATGCCCGCCAGCGCGATCTCCGGATTGGACGAATTCGAGAGCGGTTTGCGCAATGCATCCTGGCTGGACCTCATAAAACCGGACGCCGCCGCCACTGTCCGCGCCACCGCCCAGACCATGCCTTCGCTCTCGGCTGGATCCGTGGTCGCCAGTCAGGCGGCCGGACTCATTGAATCCAGCCAGCCGGCGAAAGCTTTGGAACTGCTCGAAAACGAGTTGCGAAAGAAATCCGACCCGATGGTGCTGGCCATGGCCGGAGTCGCGGCCTGGAAGGCCGACGATCCGCAAAGGGCTCTCGTGTATTGGAAGAATTCGCTCGACATGCAGCCCAACCCGGATCTGGAGCGGCTCTACAAACGGGTCCAAAAGGAGACCACAGGCGATCAGAGCACCGCAAAATTGTACGGCCTGCGAGTCCTGCTTCGCTACGACGCCAACTTGGTGCCGGTGGAAATTGCAAGACAGATGGTGACCGCTCTCGACAGCGAATTTACTAGAATTTCCGCCGCGCTTGGATGTTCCGCCGAGGAGCGCCTGGTCGCGATTGTGCAGAGTCGCGACGCGTATCACAGGACTACCGATGCAGCCGAATGGAACGGAGGCCAGTTCGACGGCCGCATTCGCGTCCCGGTGGCGGGAGGGCAGGGGATGGACGCCTCGCTGCTGCGAATCTTCGGTCATGAGACTACGCACGCCTGCCTTTCGATGATGGGTCGCTGGCCCGCATGGTTCCAGGAAGGCCTGGCGCAGAAACTTTCGGGCGACGCCCTCAGCCCAGCGCTGCAGGCGAAGCTCGATAGAATGGCCAAAGACGGCAGACTGCCGCGCCTCGAAAATCTCCACCAGGATTGGTCGCGCCTGGATACTGATCACGCCATCGCAGCCTACGCGCTCTCGCTCTCGGCAGTCGAGATGTTCTACCAGACGTGGGCGAGCTACGGAATCCGCAACCTGGTCCACAACCCACAAAAACTAGCCGAAATCACTAGGGATCTGGACAAACGGTTGGGGCTGTAACGTCTGCCCGTTTCATTAACTGATTGAGCCGCGACCGTCAGGAAGCGGGCAGACGAGTTATCCTTGAGAGAAATGCCCTTTGCCACCATCCCGGAAGCCCTCGAAGATTTCCGTGCCGGCAAAATGCTGGTGGTTGTCGATGACGAGGATCGGGAAAATGAAGGCGACCTCACCATGGCCGCCGAGCTGGTCACGCCCGAAGCCATCAACTTCATGGCCACCCACGGCCGCGGCCTGATCTGTCTCGCTCTGTCCGCCGAGCGCTGCGACACTTTGCGCCTGCCTTTGATGTCGTCGCAGAATACCTCGCGATTCGGCACCGCTTTTACCGAGTCCATCGATGCGCTCGAAGGCGTCACCACTGGGATTTCCGCCGCCGACCGCTCGCATTCGATTCGCGTCGCCATCGATCCTAAAAGCACCTCGCGCGATCTCGCGCGTCCCGGTCACGTCTTCCCGCTACGAGCCCGGGAAGGCGGCGTGCTGGTGCGGGCCGGGCAAACCGAAGCCGCAGTCGATCTCGCCCGCATGTGCGGCCTCGAACCCGGCGGAGTCATCTGCGAAATCATGAATGAAGACGGGTCCATGGCCCGCGTTCCTCATCTTGCGGACTTCTGCGCGCGCCACGGATTGAAGATGATTTCGGTTGCCGAGCTGATCCGCTATCGCCTGGAAACCGAGCACTTTGTCGAACGCCGTGGCGAGGGTTGTCTCGAAACCGAATCGGGCGTTTTCAAAACTATTCAGTACATCAGCACCTTCGATAGTCAAGGTCACGTGGCCCTGATTCACGGTGATGTCGCCGGGAAGAAAAACGTTCTCGTTCGCATGCACTCGCGTTGTTTATACGGAGATGTTTTCGGATCGACCCACTGCGATTGCCGGGAAACGATTCAGGCGTCGCTCAACCGGATCGCCGAGGAAAACGCGGGCGTTTTTGTGTATTTGCATCAGACCGGAATGGGAAACCGTCATCATCTCCCGCAGACGGGGCTCCAGCACGAGTCGGGAATCGGAGCGCAGATCCTGGCCGACTTGGGCTTGTCCACCATCCGCCTGCTGACCAACCATCCGCGCAAGGTTCTGGGGCTCGACGCGTTTGGAATCGAGATCGTGGAGCAGATTCCGCTGCTGAAACGACCATAAAAACCGCTCCCTTTGGTCACGGCTCGCTTTCTGTCGATGAGTCCGAAAGCGAGCCGCGACCACAGGGTGCGGTCATCTGACGCCATGGGTTACGCTAATTGCCCTTAAATATATTCTTCGCGATGAAGAGCGCATTTGCCGGTCTTTCGGCCAAACGGCGCATGAAATACGGGTACCAGGCCACTCCGTACGGCACGTAAACGCGCAATCGGTAGCCCAGATCGATGATGCGCTGCTGCAGGTCGTTCCGGATTCCGTACAGCATTTGAAACTCGAAATTTTCAGGCGGGATTTTCCGCTCTCTTGCATACCGGAAAGCCTCGCCCAAGATGGTTTCGTCGTGCGAAGCGATCGCCGGATAGGTCCCTTTGTCGAGCAGGATCTTCATTAGTTTCAAATAGTTCTGATCGACATCGCGCTTCACCGGGAAGGCCACCGTCGCGGGTTCGTTATAAGCGCCCTTACACAACCGCACCGGAATCTTAAGCGAGTTCAGCCGCTCGATGTCGGCTGCGCTGCGGTACAAATAAGCCTGAATCACAGCCCTCGCGGAACCCACTTTTTCAACGATTTCCAGCGTGCGGTCGGTGTATTCGGTCGACTCCATGTCGATTTCGATTCTGCTGCCGTGCTCCGACACATGGGTTAACAACCCCTGCACATTTTCGAGACAAGCTTCTTTCGATAAATCGAGGCCGAACTGGGACAGTTTGATGGACACGGTAGCAGGTATTTCCCGACGGGCAATCTCTTTAAGCGCAGCAAGATACGTATCGCGAGAGGCTTCGGCTTCGGCCAGGGATGTTACATTTTCACCGAGGTGATCCAGTGTTGAAAATATCTTTTTGGCGGCTAAGCGGGCGCAAACCGCGAGCTCATCTTCGAGCGTTTCGCCCGCGATAAACCGGCGGGTGAGTTTCTGCGCGGCGGGCGACGTTTCCATCCACTTCCGGATTCCTTTCTGCGTGGAAAGAAACAGGAAGAGCTGGCGCATCATGTGGGTCTTTGGGCTCCTTGGGGTTCGCGGACAGCCGAGTCGAGTCGCGGAGGTTGTGGGGCTTCGTCATGGCCGCCGACTCCTAATTCGCGCATTCGTTTGAGCGACGGCATCAGGCGCGTCTCATAGGATGCAGCGGAGCGATTATAGGCATCGACGGCCTTCGCCAGGTTGCGGCCGGCGTCGGTGTACGATTCGGCGAAGACTCGCACGCGGTCGTAGAGCTCGGCGCCCAGACGGCGCAGCTCGCCGGCGTTTTGGGCTAGCTTTTCCTGGCGCCAGGTGTAGGCGACGCCTTTTAATACGCTCACCAGCGTGACGGGAGTCGCTAAGAGAACTTTTCTGGCCAGCGCTTTTTCGAGCAGTTCGGGATCGCGCTCGAGCGCGGCGGCCAGGAAGTGATCGCCGGCCATGAACAGGACCACCATTTCCGGGGAGGGCTGCAGGCGGGCCCAATATTCGCGCGCGCCGAGCTGCACCACGTGACGCATCACTTGTTGCGCGTGACGGTCCAGCGCATCGCGGCGGGACGCGTCGCCAGTGGCGGCTTCGGCATCGAGATAGGCGGCTAAAGGGACCTTGGCATCGACGGCCAGGGTGCGTCCGCCGGGGAGTTTCACGATCATGTCGGGGCGCTGGCCGTCGGAACTATTTTGCTCGAAGAAATCGCATTGCGACGCCATGCCGGAGAGCTCGGCTACACGGCGGAGGGTGAGCTCGCCCCAGCGGCCTCTGGAATTGGGAGCGCGGAGCGCTTGGGAGAGGGCCACAGTTTCGCGGCTGAGAGATGTGAGGTGCTGATCGAGCCCGCCCAGGGTGTGTTGGCGCTGGGATTCGATTTCCTTGAACTGGGCTTCCAGGCGTGCCAGCGTTTCCATAACGGGGGGCTGGGGGCGAGTGCGAAACCAGAGGGCGGTGAGGAAAATCCCCAAGCCTAAGGCTAAAACAATTCCGGCCAGAAATGTTGCTAGTGGCATGTTCCCACTTTAGTTTGGCACAAAAAGGCAGGTCGGGAACCTGCCTCATTTTTTGCAAACTCTGAGGAGGGGGCGTGCGTATTGGGGATATGGACTTTCGCTACGCGCTGCGCTCGCTGAGGCGCAATCCTGGATATGCGGCGGTTGTGATTTTGATTCTGGCGGCGGGGATTGGGGCAAATACCGCGATGTTCAGCATCGTCAATGGAGTGCTGCTGCGGTCGCTGCCGTTTCACGATCCGGAGCAGCTTTACGCGGTGCAGGAGGCGGTTCCGAAGTTCGCCAACATCGCGCCGGACTTTCCTGTGAACGCGATGCACTTCCAGAACTGGCAGAAGCATTGGACGTCGGCCGAGCAGATCGGACTGCTGGATCACCTGACTTTCAACCTCACGTCCGATGGCGAGCCGGAGCGCGTGAACGCGGAGCGCATTTCCTGGAATTTGTTTCCGATGCTCGGTGTGCAGCCGCAGTTTGGGCGAGGGTTTCTCGAAGAGGAAGACAGCGAGGGCCGCGATCAAGTGGTCCTGCTGAGCGATGCGATGTGGCGCAAACGATTTCACGCCGACCCGGGAGTGCTGGGGCGGAAAATCATATTGAACGACAAGCCTTATCAAGTGATCGGGGTGATGCCGTCGGGTCTGAAGCTGCCGCGGTTGAGCCAGTTGCAATCGATGTCCATCGGCGATGCGGATCCCGATATCTGGAAGCCGCTGGCAATTCGCAAGGAAGAGCTGGATGCCATGGGCGATTTCAATTTCGGGTGCATGGTGCGAATGAAGAAAGGCGTCGCGGCGGCTCGCGCACTGGATGAACTGAACGCGATTGAAGCGGATATCGTTCGCGATCTGCCGGAGAAAGTCGAGTTGCGGGCGCACCTGGTTCCGCTGCAGCAACAGTTGACGGGGCGATCCCGCAAAGGACTTCTATTGATGTTTTCGGCGGTCGGCGCGGTTTTGCTGATCGTGTGCGTTAATATCGCAAACCTCATGCTGGCGCGGGCGACCGGGCGGCGTCGCGAGTTCGCGGTTCGGGCGGCGGTGGGGGCGAGCACGCGTCGGTTGCTGCGGCAGATGCTGACGGAATGCCTGGTGGTGGCGGCGATAGGAGGCGCGCTGGGAATCGCCGTCGCGTATGGAACGCTGCGCGTGATCCTGACGAACGCTCCGATCGATGTGGCGAGGCTCAACGAAGTACACATCGACGCGCGAGTGCTGACGGCGGCTTGCCTGTTGACGTTGTTTTCGGCCATGTTGTTCGGGCTGCTGCCGGCGTGGCGGGCATCGAAAATCGACCCGCAGGAGGGGCTGAGGTCGGGCGGACGAAGCGCCACGGAATCGCGGCATAGCGGGCGCTTACGGACGCTTCTGGTCGCGATCGAAGTCGGGTTGAGCACAATCTGCCTGGCGGCAGCGGGCTTGATGTTGAACAGTTATGTGAGGTTGACTCATATCGATAAAGGATTCGATGCGGAGCACGTGGTGAGCGTCGATCTCTACCTGGCCGGAGCGCGATATTCTGCCGGGTCCAAACGTTCGGAGTTTTTGCGCAAAGCGCTGGATGCTGTCAGACCGCTGCCCGGAGTGACCGCTGTAGGCGCAGCGAACGTGCTTCCGCTAACAGGTGAGGGCAACAACAACATGCTGATGGTGGAAGGACGCAGCGGACCAATGTGGGAGCGTCCTCTGGTCGATATGCGGAGCGTGAACGGCGAGTATTTCCGCACGATGGGTATTCCGCTGCGCGCGGGCCGGGTGTTTCAGGAGTCCGACGGATATCGCGGGTTCGCGATTGTTGGAGAGAGCACCGCGCGGAAGATCTGGCCGGGAGAGAATCCGCTGGGCAAGAAGATTCACTTTGCCGAGGACAACGCGCCGATGCTGGAAGTGATCGGAGTCGCGGGCGATGTACGCGGGAACGGGCTGCAAAAAGCTCCGCAGCAGGTGGTTTATCTGCCGTATTGGTATCGAGGACGGAGCGCTGTATCGTTGGTTCTGCGAACGGGCATGAATCCGTCGGCGATCGCGGGGGCGGTGCGGGCGGAATTGCACAAGCTGGACCCGGAGTTGCCGGTGCCTCAGCTCCGGACGATGCAGGACATTGTTTCAGCGTCGGTGGCGGAGAGGAAATTTCAATTGTCGCTGGTCCTGGTGTTTGCGGGGATCGCGCTGGTGCTGGCGTGCCTCGGGATCTTCGGAGTAGTGTCGTACACGGTCGCGCAGAGGCGGGGAGAGATGGGGATCCGGCTGGCACTGGGAGCTACGGCAGGGAATTTGCGGACGATGGTGGTGAGACAAGGGCTGGCACCGGTCGTGGTCGGGCTGGCTTGCGGTATGGCGGGCGCGCTGGCGATGGCTCGGGTGCTGGAGGGATTGTTGTTTGGAGTGAAGGCTACGGATCCATGGACTTTGGGTGTGGTGGCGGTGGTGTTGATAGGAGTGGCGGGGGCGGCTTGTTATATTCCGGCGATGAGGGTGTCACAGGCGGATCCTTTGAGTGCGCTTAGGTATGAGTGAGAGCTGGCAGGTCGGGAACCTGCCCCACTTAGCTACCTGATGCGGAAGACTGTGGCGCCGCTCGGGGCTTTGTATAGGGGCTCTAACAGCGGGTTGTTTAGGGCTTGCTGGACGGCTTCCTGGTCCTGGCCTTCGCTCCAGCGGCTCATGTCCGTGGGGGTTCCCAGGATGTATTGGAAGCCTCGGCTGCGGCAATACGGGACCACATCTTTATAGAAGCCGGAGATTTTGCCGTGCTCGCCGGTGTACCACCATCTTGGCATCAGAGGCGGGAGATTGCCCGGGTGGCCTGAGTATAGGTAGAGCGGGGGATCGTCGCTCGACAGGATGGGGGCGTTGGGGGGGAGATTCTGCTCGATCCAGGCGTAAGTGTTGCGGGTTTCAATGAGCCTGGTACGAGCCCCGTCCGCTTCCTTCGGCATTACCTTGAAGCTGAGGTAGAGCTCCAACCCCAGCGACCCTCCGAAGATGGCGAGGACCAACACGGCGAACCCGGCTGCGACTACACGCTGGCCGGCATCCTTGTGGCGGAGCGCGCCTCGGATCAACTGGACCAACTGTTCCAGCTCGACTACCAGTCCGGCGGCGAGCAGAGGGAACAGGGGCAGCACGAAACGCTCGGTAGGAGGGAAATGCCAGATGATCAGCATTCCGGAGGAGATCAACGCGAAGATAGCGTAGGGTACGGCGATTCCCCGGCGGGCCATCCTGATGATTCCGGAAATCATGGCGATGGCGATTACCTGGGCGAGAATCTTGAACGGGAGCAGGCCGATGTATTCGGGAAGAATCAGGGAACCCATGCTGTACAGCAGCAGGTCAGTGTTTTTCCAAAGCACGAGGGCGAGATCGTCGAGGCCGACGTTGAGGAACTGGAATTTCACGTAATCGGTGTAATAAATCAGCGTTGTGCTGGGGGCGGGGAACTTGTGGGCTCCGGTCCAAAGCGACCAGCCGATGACGAAGGGCAGCATGCCGGCGGCGAAGGCGACGGCCCGCCGGGGCTCGCGGCGCCCGCCTCTACCAATGAGATACCAGGCTGGCATCGAGACCAGCAGTGCGATCCCGGCAGTGCGCGAAAGATAGGCTAGTCCGGCGAACACGCCTGCCAGCAGCGCCATCGCGACCCCTTGTTTATTGCCCACGATTAACGCAGCGAGCAGCCAGCACAGGAAGAAAACTTCCGAAAAGAGATTGGTGCCGAACAGGATCATGTAGGGGCTGATGGACAGAATTCCGACCACCATCCAACTGCGAGGTTCGTTCCAACCCTGGCGTCGCCAGTAGATCCATGTGAAGGCGAAACAGATGGCCAGGAGGATCCAACTGAACCACGATGCCAGCGCCAGATTCTCGGGAAAGTGCGGGTTTACGCGCCAAATCAAAGATAAATAGAGCGGATAAAGGATCGGGTACTTGGTTTGCGAGGGCTGCTCCGGCAGGCTGAGGATGCGGAAGCCCTGGCCGGTGGCTAGGCTTTTGGCGGAGACAAAAAAGAGTCCGTCGTCGTGCAGGCGGCCGAACTCGGGCATGTCGGGGCTTTTTGAGACCAGGTACGCCGAGGGGATCAGCAGCAGCAGGAAAACGAGTACAGTGCGGAGACGCATCTATATCTATCTACGGGAGTTTGCGGCGGGTACTTTATAGGAGCGGCTGACGAGCCGGACAGGCGAAAGCGCCTGTCCCACCCCTGCCCTTTGGGTTTGTTGATGCCGGGCGGGACGCGTCGGGAAGGAACTCGGTGAGAGCAGCGAGTGGCATACGTAGGTCGATAGTAGTAAGGAAACAAAGAGGTTGAGGGCAAATTATCCCCTGACAAGGTGAGGTACGGGAACGGCTGAAGAGTAAGGCAGCCCTTCGAGGACCCCAGAACCTTAGACGTTTTCCACGCCTCATTAGGCTGTAAGCCTGATTCTTTCAGAAGACTGCCGATGATAAATTCTATTCAGCGGCGGGGACACTGTCGCGGCCCCTTAAGGGAGAGGAGACAAAGGAAATATGAAGAATCTTATTTTGAAGTTGCAGGTTTGGAAAGATAAAAAAGGCCAGGACCTCATCGAATACGCTTTGATGGCGGGTTTCGTGGCTGTCGCCGCTGGCGCGATTATGCCGGGTGTTGCCAGCAGCATCAGCACGATCTTCTCGAAGATCGCGTCGGTGATGACGGGCGCTGCTTCTCAGGGTAGCTAAGCTTCCCTTTTGCCGGACGGGGAAGGGGTTACCGCTCCTTCCCTGTCCGCGTAGTTTTTTTGTAGCTCGGTAGTTCCCTCCTGTTCGTTCCTTCCTACGTTGTGACCCCTCAGTTTGCTAGTTTTGAATCATCATGCCTATCGATGCGGGCGTTCGCATTGGACACGTCCATTTAAAAGTTGCTGACCTGGAGCGCGCGATTGGTTTTTATCAGGGCGTGCTGGGCTTCGACGTGGTGCAGCGGCTGGGCTCCGCCGCGGCATTCCTTTCTGCTGGCGGATATCATCATCACATTGGATTGAATACGTGGGAGAGCCTGGGCGGATCGGCGCCGGCAGCGGGGACGACCGGGTTGTATCATACGGCGATCCTGTATCCGAACCGAGCGGCGCTCGCGGACGCGTTCCGGCGGGTAACGGCGGCGGGGATCGATCTGGACGGCGCGGCGGATCATGGGGTGAGCGAATCGCTGTACCTGCGGGATCCGGACGATAACGGCGTGGAGCTTTACGTCGATCGTCCAGTGGAGACATGGCCGAGGAAGCCGGATGGGAGTCTGGCGATGTATACGCGGCCTTTGGATTTAGAGAAATTGCTGGCGGAATGAACCTGACGATTCGAACGGCTTTAAGAGAGGATGTGCCGGTGCTGACCGAGCTGATCGCGGCGTCGGTGCGAGGCTTGCAGGCCCGCGACTATACTCAGTCGCAGCTGGAAGCGGCGCTGGGGTCGGTTTATGGGGTCGATACACAATTGATCGCGGATGGGACGTATTTTGTCGCCGAGGTCGGCGGGCGAATCGTCGCGTGCGGGGGGTGGAGCAAGCGGAAAACGCTGTACGGAGCGGATCATTGCGAGGGGCGAGAGGACTCGCTACTGAATCCAGCCTGCGATACGGCGAAGATCCGGGCGTTTTTTGTGCATCCGGATTGGGCTAGGCGAGGGATCGGAACGCGGGTGCTGGAGGCGTGCGAATCGGCGGCGATGGCGGAGGGATTCCGGCGCTTCGAGATGGGGGCGACGCTAACGGGAGTGGCGTTGTATAAGGCTCGGGGGTATCGGGAGGTGGAGGAGATCGGGGTGCCGCTGGGAGATGGGGAATTGTTGCGGATTGTGAGGATGGAGAAGTGTATCTCAAATGAGATACACTGAATCTATGCCCGCGAAGACTACAATGATCCACGCGCGTATCGATCCGAAGCTGAAAAAGTCGACGGAAGCCATTTTTTCGAAGATAGGACTATCGACAACCGACGCGATCCGATTATTTTTAACGCAAGTGGAACTCCACCGGGGCCTACCTTTTCCCGTATCCACGCCTAATCAGGAAACCATTAATGCGATGAGAGACGCAAACGAAGGTAAGGGCCTGAAGGAGTACGGCTCGTTTCGCGAGTTGCGCGATAGAGCGTGACTATTCGCCGCCTATTTTCCACCGCGGCTTTCGAGGCTCTCCGGGTCGCCCTTCCCACAGAAGCCTGCTAGAAGCAGGCTGCCGGCAATATTGGCCGCCCCACACGGAAGAAGCTCTTTCAATATTGAGCTACCTGACTTTCGCCAATCGGACTTGTGGCGCGCGCCTCCAGGCGTGCCGCGTCGGCAGTCATGCCGACGGACGGACATGTCGAGACGACTCTCGACACGGCACGCCTGGAGGCGTACGCCACAAAAACATCCTAATGCCCGACCATCGCGACATCCATCAGATTGTGCAGGTTCCCCGATTCGTCGAAGTCGAACTCTTCTGCTCCCTGGATTTCCAGCGTCGGATTGGCTTCGATCTCTGTTCGTAGATTTTCACTTAAACGCAAATTGGCAAGTTCCATCGAATTCGCGATCCATGCGATCGTCACGTCTTTCTGTTCGAACTTGCCTACCGTCGGCCAGAACCTCTCCAGGCACATCCTATCGGTCGGGTAATGCGCCGGGGTGCGGATCGCGGCGGGCGTGGAGGCGGTCAGGGAGTTGATGTGGGTCGGCGTCCAGTCGATTACGTTCAGCAGGCGATCGTTAATGACGTCCGCCATGCCGACTCCTACGCCGTTGCCGTAGCTTTTGTTGCTCAGGCCGCGCAGGAAAATTCGGTGGATCTTCGGCGCCGTGTCCCAGGGATTATATTCGCCGTTCACGCTGCGGTTCACTACTTTTGTATCCATGCCTGCGCCTGAGTAGGTCTTGCCGATTTCGTCGATGATCAGGATGTCGACCTCCTGCACCGGAATGCGGCCCATCCATGTTTTGCAGAGGGCGAGCAGCTCCTCTTCTTTTTGCTCCATCTGATGGACGGGAACGGCGGTGAGCTGCGCGGTGTTGTGATTGGCGTCCTCTAAAATCGCCATGCCGCCGAGAATTTTGCCGCTCTTCAGAACCTGGCGGCCGACGCTGCGGATTACGTGTTCCAGGCCCAGGCGATAGGCAAACGTGTGATAACGCTGCGCGCCCGCGAACTTGCCCAGGCCGATGGCCATCATCTTGAACAGGCCGCTTTCGATTTTGCCGGCGAAATCGGTGTGCCACTTCACGCGGCCAATGAGGAAGACTCCGTCGGAGTCGAATGCGTTTTTGTCCATGAACGCTTCGATCCCGTCGGGTGTCGAACCCAACGGCACCACTTCGAGCGAACTGATCACAGGGCATCCCATGGTCGCTTCGACGATGCCGTAATGGGCGAGCACGTCGGCTTGCCCCTCGGCTGTCGCCGCGCCGTGACTGCCCATGGCAGGAAAGAGAAATGGCGAGAAGCCGCGCGATTTCCAATAGTCCACCACCGAGCGGACAATGGTCGCGATGTTCGCGATGCCGCGGCTGCCGACGCCGATGGCGATGCGCGCGCCGGGCTTCAAGTGATCGCCAAAACCTGCCGATGAGAGTTCTTTCTGAACGGTGGAGGGGATATCTGCAACCCGGCGATCGGGGAATTTCTGGTGGATGTTGAGCAGGCGCGAAAAACTCATAAACCCAGAATACGGCGAAGCGCGAGGTATTTGGGAAACACCAGGGATTGGACCACGGGGTCGGCCACGGAGTCCGGCAAGGGCCAGCGCATGGCCAGCTTTTTCGCCTCCTCTTTATTGCCTTCGCGGAGGAGTTCTTCCGCCAGAAGCGTGCGATAGAAGCCGTCCCCCGAAGGCGGCGCGGATTCATAAAGCTGCTTCAACTGGGCTCGATCCACGCGCAAAGCGATAGGGCTCCGCCATACCTGCAACTGCAGCTTGCTCTGAGGAGCGGGCATTTTTTCCAGGCGCGCAACGGCCTGATCTTTCCGCCCCGTCGCGTATTCCCAGGAGGCGTGCTGCCACTCGATCGACGGATCTTTCAGCCTGGCCCGGAAGTCCAGATAGCTTTGAAAAATCTGGTCCGCTCCCGGCAGATCGCCGGCCAGCCAGTGGGCGTACGCCGCTTTGCGCAGATCGCCGCCGTTGATCAAGACCGCATTCAAATCGTGCGCATGAAGAAAAGCTTTCTCCGCATCCGGGAATCTGCCGTTCATGAAATACACTTCGCCCAGTGAATCGAAAGAATTCGGCTCTTGCCCCGGTTGCTTTCCGTAGTGAGCGAAAGTAGCCTCGGCGTCGGCCACCTTGCCTTGGTACCCGTAGATATAGCCGAGCTGATTGAGCGCGTCGGCATGATCCGGCTCGGCGGCGAGAATCTTCTTGTAATCGCCCTCCGCGAGCGCGAATTCCCGGGCGCGCACTTCGAGAGCGCCGAGGTTCGACAGCAGGCTGGGATCGGCTACATGGGCGGTGAGTTTGAGCAGCGCTTCATGCTCGGCGTGAGGATCCTTGGCGAGTGTCGCGCGCATCAGCTCGATTCGCAATCCGTCGACCTCGGATTTGATGGGATGTTCGAGCGCGTGAGTAGCCAGAGCGATTGCGCCGGGGACATCGCCCGACCGGGCCACGGTTTCGATCCAGGAAGACCATGCAATGCCGAAGGAAGGATCGAGGGTGACCGCTTTCTCAAATTCGCCGCGTCCCCAGGCTTCAATGGCGGCGGCGTTGCTGGACGAGAACGGCTCCGCTTTGGGATCCAGGCGTTTTGACAGCGCATTCACGCAAGAAAGAAAAGGACCCTGGATCTGTTCAGTCGAGACCATTTTATGGCTGGTGGAATCCTCCACATGCACGGTCAATTGGAGCGCGTTCGCGGTCCCCGTGAAGTAGCCGTGAACGAAACGGTTGGCATTTCTTAGATACGCCTCGCCGATGGACCCCGTTGGCTGCGCGGCGCTTCCAAGTTCAGCGGCGGCGATTCCGGGCGCGGTGCGGGCGATCCAATCGAGCGATGCGTCGCCGGTGAGATTATCGAAGGGCAGCAGCGCGTAGTGCGGCGGACCTCCAGGGGCGTGCGTGCAGGCGGACGTGAGGGCGGCGGCCAGAAGCAAGACCGACAGGCGAAAGCGCCTGTCCCACCTGGGCTGCGCAGTGATCAGAGGACTTTTTGCTCCGCCGAGAGGATTTGCTTGAACTCAGGATTCTCGCGCATGGAGGCGAATTCCGGGTCCTGGTTGAATTTGTTGCGTTCCTTGAATCCTTCTTCGAGCGCTTTGCGGATATACATCAGGGCGTGCTCCACATCGCCCGCTTTGGCGCAGGTTTTGGCCAGATAGTAGTGGAACTTCGCGCGTTCGTCCACGCTGCGCTCCTGCAGCAGGACTCCCATGGAGCTGCGGTGTTCGAATACATCGGGATCCAGCTTGAGAGCGTTCTGGAAAGTCGAAAAGGCCAGCTCATAGTTCTTCCGCGCAAAATAAGACATGCCCAGATTGCTCATGATCGAGGCGGAATCCGGGGTCAGGCGAAGGGCCCTTTTGTATTGCGTGATGGAGCGGCGATACGATTTGGCGGCGTAATAAATGGTCCCGAGATTATTGATGGCTTCGGCGTAATCGGGGTTCAGTTTGATCGCGCGCTCATACGATTTGCGGGCGTTGGGCAGGTCGAGCAACTGGTGGTACGCGATGCCGGTCTTATTGGCGAGCACTGCCGAATCGGGAGGGCCCGACTTGTACATCTCGACCGCCTCGCGATACATCTTGCGCGCCATGAAGATGTCGCCGCGCGTTTCCACCGTGACGTTTTTCGGCGCCTCGGGCGGCTTATTGGGTGTGTTGGGGACAAAGGCGTTGGTCGAAGCCGATTGCGCGCCGTTCCCCTGAATCTGAAAGCAAAGAGTCGTTACGAAGAGCAGACTGGAAACCATACCGGCCTCCTAAAAAACCTTGTGTTTACTTTATCACTTAAACGGCTGGCCGAAAAGAGCAAAAGTGATCGCCCTGAGGGTTCATCGGCCGATTCTGTCCAAAGTGTTAGAGTACCGCTCCCTGCCGTGATTATCGTTGGGATCGCTCCTTCCGGTCGCGGCTCAGCAAGACACGTGTCGATCGTAGTAACCTGTTCCGGTCATCTTGTTAGCGGCGTATGCTGTGCGAGGAATACAACCCCACGCGGTTTCGCGGCGATGTGCGGTCGATAACGGCTGGATTGAAGGGATAAGATTGTGGGTATGAGGCGTCTGATGCTGGTGGTTGCTCTGGCGGGGTTGGTTCGGGCGGATTTGCCGGCGGGGGCGGGTCGGGATGAGACTTTGAAGTATTGCGCTACTTGCCACTCGGGGGAGCAGGCGGTTTCGCTGCGGCAGGGGACGCAGGAGTGGGCTGGGACCATCGAGAAGATGATCGGGATGGGCGCGAAGATTCCGGATTCGAGCTATGACGCGATTCTGGGGTATCTGACCAAGCATTTTGGGGCCGATGCGCCGCTGCCGATCAAGGTGAATAAAGCTTCCGCTGTGGATCTGGAATCGCTGCTACTGCTAAAGAGGTCTGAGGCGGCGGCGTTGATTCAATACCGGACGGAGCACGGGGATTTTAAAGCCATCGACGACTTGCGCAAGGTGCAGGGATTAGACTTTAAGAAGATTGAAGCGAAGAAGGATTTGTTGGTTTTTTGAGGTGCGGAAGATCGCGGCGGTTGTCGCCCTGATGTGCTCCTGCTCCCGGCCGCACGTCGTCGGAACGCCGGTCGCGATTGAGGCTCCGCTGGGGTTGCCCGCGGTTGCCATTCCTCCCGACAATCCACCTACGGCTGAAGCCATCGCGCTGGGGCGCCAGCTGTTTTACGACACGCGGCTATCGGGAGACGATACCATTTCCTGCGCTACCTGTCATAATCCTCAATTGAGTTTTACCGATGCGCTGGCGGGGTCGAGGGGCATCGGGAAAAAGATCGGAAAGCGGAACGCTCCGACGATTTTGAATGCCGCCTATTATTCGACGTTCTTTTGGGATGGGCGCGCGAAGAGTTTGGAGGAGCAGGCGGGGGCTCCGATTGCGAATCCGATTGAGATGGGGCAGTCGCACGAGCTTTCGATTAAGAAGTTCGAGAAGATTCCGGAGTACCGGAAAGAGTTCGAGCTGGTGTTCGGGCCGGGGCGGCTGACGATCGAGAAGATCGAGATGGCGCTCGCTAGTTTTGAGCGGACTGTGCTGAGCGGCGATTCGCGTTTCGACCGGTACATGTATGGAGGCGACAAGACAGCTTTGAGTGAAGCGGCTCTTCGAGGGTTGTCCGTTTTCAAAGATAAAAGTAAGGGGAATTGCGTGACGTGCCATACGATCGACGAGAAGTTTGCTTTGTTCACCGATGGGAAGTTTCACAATTTGGGGGCGGGGACGAACGCGCGCGGAGAGTTGGCGGATTTAGGGCGTTATGAGGTCACGAAGGTGGAAGCGGATAAGGGGGCTTTTCGGACTCCGGGGCTGCGGAATGTGGCGATGACTGGGCCTTACATGCATGACGGGAGTTTGAAGACTCTGAAAGATGTCGTGGAGTTTTATGAGGGCGGGGGGACTTCGAATGCTCAGTTGGACAAGGAGATTAAGGAGTTGAAGTTGAGTGGGCAGGAGAAGGTGGATCTGGTGGCGTTTTTGGAGTCGTTGACGGGGAGTGTGCCTAAGAATGTGGGTCGGAGATGAGACTTGCAAGAAAGCCGGCTGATAGCCGGCGGCAGGTCGGGGACCTGCCCCACTCGGAGGGCAGGTCGGGAACCTGCCCCATTTTGTGGGTTTTGATTGGAGCGGCGTGCGTAATTGTTGGATGCTCGCGGCCTAAGCCAGCGGCCGTCATTGAGACGCCGGTTTATTTTAAGGTTGATCCTTCGACGGCGGGGGTGGTGACGGGGAAGATTTTGTTTAGCGGGAAGGCTGCTCCGGCTAAGACAATTGATATGGACGAGGATCCGCAGTGTAAGAAATTGCATGAAGGGGCGGTGGTGGATCGGCCGGTGGCGGTGAACAAGAATGGAACGCTGGCCAATGTTTTTGTGTACATCAAGGGCGGGCTGGAGGGGAAGAAGTTTGCTCCGCCTGCCACGCCTGCTGTGATGGATCAGAAGGGGTGCTGGTTTGTTCCTCGGGTGCTGGGAGTGCAGACGGGGCAGCAGTTTGACGTAACCAACTCCGATCCGGTGACGCATAACATTCATCCTCGGGCGCATGTGAACCGGGAGTGGAATCAGAGCCAGGCGCAGGGGTCGGCTCCGCTGGAAAGGAAGTTCACGCTGCCGGAGATCATGATTCGCGTGAAATGCAATATCCATGGCTGGATGCACGCCTTTATCGGAGTGGTGGAGCATCCTTATTTCGCGGTGACAGGAGACGACGGGTCGTTCGAGCTGAAGAACGTTCCGCCGGGCGAGTATACGATCGAGGCGTGGCAGGAAGAATTGGGAGTGGCGGTGCAGCGGGTTACTGTTCCTCCTGCGGGCAAGAGTGACGTTACGTTCACATTCAAGGGAGAGTGATGAAATATTTTGTTGCTGGCGCATTGTTGGTGTTGGCTGGCTGCTCGCGGCCCGCGGTTGTTGAGAAGCCTGTCGGGTATCGGATTTACGTTACCAATGAGATTTCGGGCGACTTGACGGTGATCGATTCGACCACGCATGGAGGTGGTCTCGAACATTCCTTTGGGGAAACGACCTCGGGGCATCCACGCGAGTCCGGACGGGAAGACGATTTATGTGGCGCTGAGCGGATCGCCGCCCGCGCCTCCGGGAGTGGATGAGAGCACGCTGCCTCCGCCGGATCGAAGCGCGGATGGGATCGGCGTGTTCGACGTCGCGACGAACAAGATGGTCAAGATTTTGAAGGGCGGGCCGGACCCGGAGAACTTCGACGTCTCGTTCGACGGGAAGACGATTTATGTCTCGAATGAGGACGCGAGCGGTGTGAGCTTCATCGACATCGCGTCGGGGACGCTGACGAAGACCATTAAGACGGGCGAGGAGCCGGAGGGAGTCAAGCTGACTCCTGACGGCAAGCTGATTTATTCGACGGCGGAGGGCGATGGGACTATCGCGGTGATCGATCCGGCGGCGGGGACGCTGATCACGACGTTCAAGGTTGGGAGACGGCCTCGCAACATTGTGTTCATGCCGGATGGGAAGCACGCTTATGTGAACGCGGAGAATGACGGGTCCGTGGTGTACCTGGACACAGTGAAGAACGAAAAGATTTCTCCGATCGAGTTGGGGACTCCGGGAGAGGTGAAGCCGATGGGGCTGGCTCTGTCGCTTGGACGCATCGAAGTTGTATGTGACGTCGGGGCGGGCGCACAAAGTGTTTGTGGTGGACACGGCGACGAATCAGCCGGCGGGGTCGTTTGAAGTGGGGCAGAGGCCTTGGGGGTTGGCGTTGTCGCCGGATGGGAAGATTTTGTTTACGGCGAATGGTCCATCGAATGATGTGTCGGTGGTGGATTTGGGGACGCAGACGGTGACGTAAGAAGATTAAGGCTACTGGGGGGCCTTGGGGTGTGTTGGTGTTGAAGTAGGCGCGTTTTGCCCGCTCCCTGACGGTCGCGGCTCAGGGGCAGTTGCAACAGAGAATAGGGCCGATTGGAAGAGGGCAGGTCGGGAACCTGCCCCACTGGGCATTTGATACGATTCAGGACCGGGAGGAAACTAAGTGCATTCTCATCCAGCAATTCATAACGCTATGTGGCCGGGGCTTGTCGGGAAGGGGCCGGATTCGGAGCCGCCGATTGATTTGGAGACGATGTTGGACTTGACGGCGGGGGCGAAGGTGAATGGCGTCAAGTTTGATGGCGTAGATTTGTTCATCTGTGCGCCGCATGTGGATGTCGATTCGTCGGACAGCGACTTGGAGGCGTTGGCCGATCGGATTGCGCGGAAGGGGCTGAAGGTGGGGTCGCTGGTGGCTCCGGTGTGGCCTCCGGCCGGGGGCGGATCGGCGATGGGGAACGATTCGGAGCGCGCGGCGTTTCTCACGCAAGTGAAGAAGACTTGCAAGATCGGGAAGAAGCTGCGCGACATCGGGATTCGACCTACGGGCGTGGTGCGGATCGATTCGGCTACCGGCGTGGAGGAGTGGCTGAAGGATTCCGAGGGGAACACGAAGAAGATCGCGAAGACGTTTAGCGACGCGTGCGATATCGCGGAAGGGTTCGGCGAAAGGCTGGCGGCGGAGGGCGAGATTTGCTGGGGCGGGATGCATAGCTGGCGGCGGAACCTGCAGCTGCTGGAGATGGTGGGGCGGCCGAAGACGCTGGGGTTTCAGGCGGATATGGCGCACGTGATGCTGTTCACGATGGGTTACAACGCGCCGGAGGACAAGGTGGAGGGGGCGCTGGAGATGGCGTACCTGGAGGTGGCGAGCGCACTGCGGCCGTGGATGAACGATTTTCATGTCGCGCAGAACGATGGGACGGTGAGGGGATCGGGGTCGCACGACAAGACGGGGAAGCACTGCCTGCCGCTGGATCCGAACGGGAAGCTCGATATCGTGCGCGACGCGGGGGCGTGGCTGCGGGACGATAGCGGGAAGCTGACGCGCGCGACGCCGCATATTTGCTGGGACGGGTGCATGTTCCCGAACGAGGTGATGACGGATCAGAAGACCTGGAACGACGTGCTGGGCGTGATGATCGCGGTGCGGGACGCGCACGGGTGGGAGTAATGAAGAAGAAGCTGAATATCGGAATGGTCGGGTATGGGTTCATGGGGCGGACCCATTCGAATGCGTTTGCAAAAGCGGGACTGTTTTTCGATCTGCCGTTTCAGCCGGTGCTGAAGACGATTTGCGCGCGCAATGCGGAGCGTGCTGAAGCGTTCGCGGCGAACTGGGGGTATGAAAAGGTCGAGACCGATTGGCGGAGGTTGGTGGAGTCGCCCGAGATCGACCTGGTTGATATTGCGAGTCCGAACGATACGCATCTGGACGTCGCGGTGGCGGCGGCCAAGGCCGGCAAGATCGTGATGTGCGAGAAGCCGCTGGGGCGGAACGCGAAGGAATCGGAAAAGATGGTGGCGGCGGTGGAAGCGGCGGGCGTCGCGAACATGGTGTGGTACAACTATCGACGCGTGCCGGCGGTGATGCTCGCGAAGCAGTTAATCGACGAAGGTCGGCTGGGGCGGATCTTTCACTATCGCGCGAAGTTTTTGCAGGACTGGACGATTTCGACGGAGCTGCCGCAGGGCGGGGAAGGATTGTGGCGCCTGGATCGGAGTGTGGCCGGTAGCGGAGTGACGGGGGACTTGCTGGCGCATACGATCGACACGGCGATGTGGCTGAACGGCGGGATCGACGAAGTGTCGGCGATGACGGAGACGTTTATCAAATCGCGGAAACATAATTTGACAGGCGAAACCGCTCCGGTGACGATCGACGATGCGAGTCTGGCGCTGGCTCGGTTCAATAATGGGTCGCTGGCGACGTTCGAGGCGACGCGGTATGCGCGGGGTCATAAGGCTCTGTACACGTTGGAGATTAATGGCGAGAATGCGTCGATCATGTGGGATTTGCACGACCTGCATCGGCTGGAATATTTCGATCATCAGGACGACGGGCTGACGCGGGGCTGGAAGAGCATACATATTACGGATCGCGAGCATCCGTATATGTCGCACTGGTGGGTGCCGGGGTTGCAGATCGGGTATGAGCATACGTTCATTCATCAGGTCGCGGATTTTCTCGCGGCGTTGGGGAAGGGTGAAAGCGCATCGCCGACGTTCCGGGAGGCGCTGGCGACGGACGATGTTACCGACGCGGTGCTCAAGTCGGCGGACGAGAAGAAGTGGGTAAAGGTCCATCAGCGGGGGGCGAAATGAAGTTGCTTTTGGTTGTCGTGATGTCGGTTGTGGCGCTCGCGCAGCCGAAGATTCCCCCGGTGGAAGAGTCTGGGTTCGTTTCGTTATTTGACGGTAAAACATTGCAAGGATGGGACGGCGATCCGGTGTTCTGGCGCGTCGAGGATGGCGCGATTGTCGGGCAGACGCTGACGGACAGGCAGCCGAAGCAGAATACGTTTCTGATCTGGCGCGGCGGGAGTCCGGGGAATTTCGAACTGAAGCTGAAGTATAAACTGACGGGGTTTAACAGCGGGATCCAGTATCGGAGCGTGGAGCTGCCGGATATTAAGTACGCGATGAAGGGGTATCAGGCGGATATGGACGGTCAGCAGACGTATACGGGTCAGATCTATGAGGAGCGGGCGCGAGGGTTCCTGGCGCTACGCGGGCAGTTTAATTATGTCGGCGCTGGGGGCAAGCCGGGGCTGGTTTCGACGCTGGGAGATGCGGCGGAGCTGAAGGCTCTGATCAAGGGCGACGACTGGAACGACCTGCATATCATCGCGCGCGGGAATACGCTGATCCAGATGCTAAACGGGCGCATGATGAGTATGCTAATTGATGACGATACTGCCAATCGGAAGCTGGAAGGGCTGATCGGGATCCAGGTGCATCTGGGCCCTCCGATGAAGATTGAAGTTCGTGATATCAGGCTGAAGAAGCTTTAGAAATTGTCAACCATCAAGGAAGTCGCAGAACTTGCCGGAGTGAGCGTGGGGACGGTTTCGCACGTCATCACTGGGTCCGTTCCCGTTACGGAGCCGCTGCGGCGCAAGGTGCAAGCGGCGATCAAGCGGCTGGATTATCATCCCAACCACATCGCGCGGAGCCTGAAAACCAGCAAGACGCGGACGCTGGGGATTATTGTGCCGGATCTGACGATTTCGTTCTACCCGCAAGTGATTCGCGGGGCCGAGGCGGCGGCGCGGCAGCGGAATTACACGTTGATGGCGGTGAACTCGGACGATCATATCGAGAGGCAGAAAGAACTGCTATCGCTGATGCGATCGCAAAGGGTGGAAGGGATTCTGCTGGTGGTGGCGTCGGAGCCATCGGCGACACCGCAGATCTCGCAGATTATCGAATCGGGAATACCAGTGGTGTATCTGGACCGGATCCCGGACCGCGAGGAGGTCGATTCGGTGTCGGGCGAGGATTTGAAAGCGGCGGAGATGGCTGTGGAGCACCTGATTGAATTGGGGCATCGCCGCATCGCGATTGCGACCGGACCGCATACGCTGCGCAACGAGCAGAGGCGGCTGCTGGGGTATCAGAAGGCGTTGATCAAGGCAGAGCTGACGCCGGAGGACGAACTGGTGTGGGAGGGGAATTTCAGGCCCGAGGATGTCGCGGCGATTTGTGTGCCTCGTTTACGCGATGCGGCGAGGCGTCCGGATGCGATTCTCTCGACCAATGGTCCCACGGGGCTTGGGGTACTTCGCGCGTTTCGGGAGTGCGGATTGAATACGCCGCAGGACATCGCGTTCGTGACCTTCGATGAGCTGACGATGGACGAGCTGTTCACGCCATCGATCACCACGGTGGTGCAGCCGGCGTATGACATTGGATTCCGCGCGGCGCAGATTTTGCTGGAGCGAATTGAGAATGGCGGCGCGGAGAGCGAGTCGTTCACAGTGCGGCTGCCGGCGACGTTGAGGGTGAGGGATTCGTCGAGGAATCGATGATGAGACTGCTGAAAACTCAAAAATCGGGTTGCCCGCTGATGAACGTTGATGAACGCCGATTGAAAAGAAATGGTTTTGTCCGCATTCCTCATCGACACTTAAGTCGATGCCTGGCGTCGAGATGAGTCTCGACGCGGCACGCAGGAGTGCGTACGCTACGGTAACGATTGTGAGGCATGGCGGCTCAGACGTTGCAGAGGGCGACGGCTTGGGCTAAGCCCGCCGCCGGGTCGCGGGTGGGGATGAACTCCTGGCCGACGTAACCCTGGTAACCAATTTCAAGAAGGGTACGCATGATCGCGGGATACCACAGCTCCTGCTTATCGTCCAGCTCTCCTCGTCCTGGAACGCCTGCGGTGTGAATGTGGCCGATCAGGTCGCGATACTGGCTCAAGCGGCGGATGATGTCGCCGTTCATGATGGCCACGTGATAGATGTCGAATAGCAGTTTGGCGTGCAGCGATCCCGTATCGATAATCATCTGCGCGCAGTAATCGATATCGTCGCCCTGATAGCCGGGGTGGCCCTTCATGGGATGCGAATCGTCGCGGGTGTTCAGGTGCTCCAGGCAGACGGTGACGCCTCTGGGCTCGGCGTAACGGGCCAGTTCGCGCAGACCCTTTACTGTGTTGGCTGCGCCCTCGGCGAGCGGAATTTCCTCGCTGCCAGGGTCGTCCGCGTCGCGCCATTTATGCCCGGTGAAGGCCAGGACGCGGGGGACTCCAGCGTCGGCGCATTGATCGATCACGGCTTTGGTTCGAGTGATGACCTCTTCGGCATAACGGGGATTGTTGAGGCCCTTCGCGAACACGGGTTCGGGCATGCCATTCATGGCGATGGCGTTGCTCAAGCCATAGGAGCGAATTTTCGGCCAATGCTCAGGCGGTGCAAGCTCGACACTCTCACACCCAAGCGACTTGGCGGTCTGGCAAATACGGTCGATGTCCCAAGCCCAAGAAGTTCCGTTCAGGCACCAGTAGACGAGCGATTGCTTGATTCCCATCTGATGTATAACGACAGTATCATAACGATTACGCGTGCCGGATCTTGTACTGGAAGCGATATCCGTGTCGAAGGCCTTCGCCGGCGTCAAGGCGCTGCGAGCGGTGTCGTTCGAGCTGCGCGCCGGAGAAGTGCACGCGCTGATCGGCGAAAATGGCGCGGGAAAATCGACGTTGATCAAGATCGTGACGGGCGCGGTGAAGGCGGATTCGGGAACCATCAGGGTCCGCGGCGAACCGGTGGCTCACCTGGATCCGCGCGTGTCCAAGTCTCTGGGTATCGCCGCGATTTATCAGCAGCCGTCTTTGTTTCCGGACCTGACGGTCGCTGAAAATATCGCGCTCGCGCTGGAGGGTGGTAACGCGTGGCGCGTTTTAGACTGGAAGGGTCGCGGCAGGCGAGCAACTGAATTGTTGGAGCGGGCCGGCGCGTCCATAGATCCCGAGCGGCTGGTAGCAACGCTCAGCATGCCCGAGCAGCAGCTGGTCGAGATCGCGAAGGCGATTGGCGCGGAGGCTCGCATCGTCATCATGGACGAGCCGACCGCATCGCTGACGGAGCGCGAAGTGGAGAGCCTGTTCCGCGTGATTGCGAGGCTTCGTTCGGAAGGCGTCGGTGTCATTTACATCTCTCATCGCCTGGAGGAAATCGCAGCGGTGGCGGATCGCGTCACCGTGCTGCGCGATGGCGAAAGCGTGGCGACGAAGACCGTTCAAGAAGTCGACCGCGCGGAACTGATTCGCACGATGGTGGGCAGGGAAGTCGGATCGATCTTTCCCAAGCGGGAGATTCGCGCGGGCGAGATCATGTTGGAGCTGCGCGACATATCGAGCCGCGCGGCAGGCGTGCATCACGTGTCGCTGAACGTTCGAAAAGGCGAGATCCTCGGGATAGCGGGTCTGGTGGGGTCGGGAAGGACGCAGCTGGCCGAAACGATCTTCGGCCTGACACCCGCCGATTCCGGCGAAATACAGCTCGCTGGTGAAACGGTAGCCATCGCGTCTCCGGCGGATGCGATTCGCCATGGGATCGGCTATGTTCCGGAGGACCGGCAGCGGCATGGCGCGATTCTCGAGATGTCGATTGCGGCCAACACGAGCCTCGCGAGCCTGGGGAAGGTCGCGCACCGCGGCTTGATCGATGGAGACGAAGAGCGCGATCTGGCGGAGCGTTTCGTGCGCCAGCTCCGCATTAAGACGCCGTCCGTGGAGCTCGAAACCGGCGCGCTATCCGGCGGAAATCAGCAAAAGGTAGCGCTCGCGAGATGGCTGGCGACCGAACCGTCCGTTCTGATTCTCGACGAGCCGACGCAGGGTGTGGACGTGGGGTCCAAATCGGAGATTCATTCTCTGATGGCGGATCTGGCGGAGCGAGGGCTCGCGATCCTCATGATTTCCTCGGAACTGCCGGAGCTGCTCGGCATGAGCGATCGAATTGCCGTGATGTATGCCGGCCATATTCAGGGAACGCTCGATCGAAAAGATGCTACGCAGCAGACAATTCTCGCCTTGGCTCTGGGGCATGCCGCGTGAAGGGATTTAGAAGCGAGCTCTCGGTTGCCTTCGCGATACTGGCCTTGCTGATCGTCCTCGCGTTCCTTGCGCCGGGATTTTTTACACGGGACAACTTGAGCGATCTGCTGCTGGCAAACATGCCGGTGCTGATCGTCGCGCTGGGCATGACGCTGGTGATTCTCACCGGGCACATCGATATTTCGGTCGGTACCATGTTCGCGATTTCGAGCGTCGCGGCGGGGGAGTTCGCGAAGCTGGGGCTGCCGGTAGCCGGTACCTGGCTCGCCGCCTGCGCGATTGGAGCGATGCTGGGCGCGATCAACGGAGCGCTGGTGGCTTACGTGCGGATTCCATCGATTGTCGTGACCCTGGCTGCGATGGTCGCGTTCCGAGACGCGCTTCGCTGGATCACTCAAGGCGCGTGGGTGCAGGATCTACCGGCCAACTTTCAATGGCTGGGGACATCGCAGGCCGCAAGCAACGCCATCACATTTGCGGTCGCAGGAGCGCTAGTCATGGCCATCGGTTGGGGATTGCGGAACCTGCCCGCCGGACGATCGGTCTACGCGACTGGGTCCAATGAGAACGCGGCGCGGCTGGTGGGAATCGATTCGGCGCTCGTGACGTTCTGGGTCTTCACAATCACGGGTGCGTTGACGGGTTGCGCGGCACTGTTGAACTCGGTGCGCTTCAATCAGATTCCCAGCAACGCGGGCATTGGGATGGAGATGAAGGTGATCACCGCAGTGGTGGTCGGCGGGACCGCAATCACCGGCGGACGCGGCAGTATTCAGGGAACGGTGCTGGGAGTGATTCTGCTCGGCATCATCAGTCCCGCGCTCACGTATCTGGGATTCAGCGCGTATTGGGAGCGGGCGATTCAAGGGTTGATTATTTTATTCGCGGTCGGGTTCGATGCGGTGCGTTCGCGGTTCAGCGCGCGTCTACGAGGAGACTTTGCTGAACGCACGGCTTAAGCGCTGGTTCCCCAACGGCGAGTGGATGGTGCTGCTCGCGCTGATCGTCGAGGTCGGCATCTTCTCCGTGATCGCGCAGAACTTTCTGACTAGCGGCAATTTCATCGAGGTGCTGCGGCTGAGTGTCGAACTCGGGCTGCTCGCACTGGCATTGACGCCGGTGATCATCACTGGGGGCATCGATTTATCAGTGGGATCGATGATGGGGCTCTGCGCGGTTGTATTCGGGGCTTTGGTGATGGACTGGCACTGGCCTGTGGCCGCCGCGGCGCTGGCGACGCTGCTGATCGGGTGCGTGGGCGGCGCGGTCAACGGAGTCCTGATCGCCGAATACAAGATTCCTCCGCTGATCGTGACGCTGGGGTCGTTCTCGGCATTTCGCGGAATCGCTGAAGGGATCACCCATGGCGCAGTGAACTATTCTGGATTTCCAAAATCGTTTCTATTTCTTGGGCAAGGATATCTGTTGGGCGTGCCGGCGCAGCTGCCGGTATTTCTGATCGCGCTGGCCGGATACGCGGTGCTGCTGCATCGCTCCGTCATCGGACGCGGATTGTACGCGATCGGATTCACTGGGAACGGAGCTCGATACGCAGGCATCGCGGTGGGACGGCGGATCGGACTGGTGTATTTTCTGTCAGGTCTTGCTGCGAGTGTGGCGGCGATCATCTATGTGGCGCACCTGGGGCAGGCGAAGTCGGACGCAGGCACGGGCTATGAGCTGGATGCGATCACAGCGGTCGTGCTGGGCGGCGCGTCGGTCGCGGGAGGGCGGGGTACGATCCTCGGGACGGTGCTGGGATTGTTTTCAATTTCGGTGTTGCAGAACGGCCTGCATCTCGCCGCGCTACCGTCGGAGCTGACGGGAGTATTGACCGGTGTGGTGCTGGTGCTGACCATCGCGATCGATCGCGTGCGGGCTCGGGCAAAATTAGGAGAAGAAGAGGCAAGTGAAATGAAAAACAGCCAGGTCGCAATACTTTGCAGCGCGATTCTCGCGGGTGCGCTGATCACGGCGGGCGCGAATGTGTGGTTGGTTCGTTCTCTAAAGACGATGCCTGCGGCGTCCAGTGTTGATGCTCGCTCCGGACATACTCCGGTGATCGCAGTGATGCCGAAAGCGAAGGGCGATCCTTATTTCGTGAGCTGCCGCATCGGCGCCGAAGAAGCCGCGCGCGAGCTCGGGGTCGAGCTGATTTGGGACGGACCCACGGGCCTGGACGCGGCCAAGCAGAACGAGATCGTCGAGAGCTGGATCACGCGCCGCGTCGATGCGATCGCGGTGGCGGTGGAGAATCAGGCGGGCATCTCGACCGTGCTGCGCAAGGCGCGGCAGAATGGGATCCACGTGATTACCTGGGATGCCGACGCGGAACCGGATGCGCGCGAGTACTTCCTCGATCAGGCGACGCCAGAGGGAATCGGCAATGCTTTGACCGACGAGGCGGCGCGCCTGCTGGGCGGCAAGGGTGAGTTCGCGATCATCACCGGGGCGCTGAGCGCCGCGAATCAGAATCAGTGGATTGCGTTTATCAAAAAGAGAGTCGAGGAAAAATATCCGGGACTGAAGCTGGCGACCATTCGTCCCAGCGACGACGATCGCGATAAGGCTTTCGCGGAGACGCAGACCATTCTCAAAGTGCATCCTACGGTGAAGCTAATCATGGCGATCTCGGCTCCGGCGGTTCCCGGCGCGGGCGAGGCGATGCGGCAATCGGGGCGCAAAGATGTCGACGTGATCGGTCTCTCGCTGCCGGGAATCTGCAGAACGTATATTCACGACGGCGTGGTGCAGACTATCTTTTTATGGAATACGAAGAACCTCGGATATCTTACGGTGTATGCGGGGACGATGCTCAGTCAGAACAAACTTTCGGCGGGCGCGACGTCGATGCAGGCGGGTAGGCTGGGCACGCTTGAGGTGCGTGGGAGCGAGGTGATCCTCGGGGCTCCGCTGCTGATCGATAAGAGAAATATCGACAAACTAGATTTCTGACGAGCATCGCTCGTCAGATCGTCCAGAGAACCGCGACCGTCAGGGAGCGGATAAGCGCTTAGGATTAACGAGCCGACGGCGCTTCCGGATTCCCCGGCCCGAAATGCTTCAGCATCACCAGGTTCTCCGTCTTGCTCTTATTCGTGACCACGACGCCTCTTGAGGCGGCCTCGGCCGTGACGAACAATTCGTCCTGGGTCATCTCGCCGAAGCGGATCAGGCTCGGCGTCTCGACGTCGTGTTTGCCGAACGTGCCGAAGCCTTGCGTGAGAATCATGCCGTACGCCGCTGCGTCACGAACCGTCACGGACCGCCCCGGCAGCACAGTCAGTTCCTTCGCCGAGTAGTGCGCGGTCGTATAGACCACCCAGTTCTCGCGATACCCGCAGCCTTCAGTTTCCGCATGAGGACGCACCGGCTTAGGAAAAAACAAACGATGCTCGGCGAATTCGGGATCGGTGTTGGCGGGCCAATCCATCATCTCGATCAGGTAATCGAGGTCGTGATGATGCTCGGCGGGAACGTCTTTGACGAGCAGGTCCCAGGGCACGCCGCGGCCCTCGACCAGCGATTGATACATCGCGAAAACGTCCGAGTTCACTTGCGGCTCATAGGTGACCAGAGACCCGGGTGCATGCAAAATGCCGGGATCGACCTGCCAACCGGTGCCAGGGTGAAGCTTGTAGGCGCGCGACAGGTATAGGATTTCGTTGTCCCCGTCGTTCCACTTCTTCAGGCAGCGGCGTATGTCGTCTTTGGTGGTTCCGGGGTTGAGGCCCATGAACGTATAGGGAAAATTGTTGTCCTTGAAGTTGTACTGCGGCGGGAAATAATACGCTTCCGGCTTGCCCTTTTGCCCTACGCGCGCGGCAAACTCGTCGTTCTGATGAAGATGATGCGGGATCGGTCCCAGGTTGTCGAAAAACTTACAGAGCAGATTCCATCCGCCGTACTTCTGCATCACGGCCGACCCGAGAAACTGATCGCCGACGGTCTCGATGGCTTCTTTGAGCAGGGCTTTCTTGCCGTGGAACTCGATATAGCTGAGTCCCTCGTCCTCTCCGGTCAACGGTCCGTTAGCGGCCTTGGTGGTGGAGGAAAACCATCGCTCGTCGATGCCTCCGCGATGGGCTCCGTAGGCATAGAGGTCCCGCGAATCGAGCTTGAGGCGTCCGCCCGGCATTAAGAACGCGCGAGGAACCCAGCAGGGAGCGAGACGCACAATGCCGTCGCCTGCCAGCAGGGCATCGGTGATGAGAGAGTGATTCGACATGGGAAAGTCACGCGGAGTAGCGCCTTGAAACGACTCAAACCGCAACGCACAGCTTATCCCGTTACGTTCGGACCTGTCAAGGACGTCACTACCAGAAGGCTTTTTCGGAGCCGAGACATTAGTATGTGGACCTTCTTGTAGGCTAGCCAATATTGGCCGCCCTACAAAGCGGCAACGATCATGTAAAGCCTGCTAGTAAGCTTTCCATGA
The DNA here is from genome assembly GCA_963813145.1 of Bryobacterales bacterium. GTDB lineage: Bacteria > Acidobacteriota > Terriglobia > Bryobacterales > Bryobacteraceae > Palsa-187. Next base: position 4,149,888 of record CAWEXX010000001.1, on the reverse strand, counting down.
GACGGCCCACTGTCAACGAAAATCCTATTCCCGACTTCAACCCAGGCTTCCATCGTATTCTGATGAGCCCGTTGCGGCTAAGGCTCAATACAGGTTGAGTTCAGAGTCAAAGTCCGGCGCTGCCATCTGTATCACGAGCTCAAAGGCTCAAGGCCACTAACGCAGTCGCCCGGAAGGTACGGGCTTTCACAACGCTACTCATCGAACGAAATCTTCAGACCATCTTAGGAAAGGGTTTATAAAATTCGCCGCTCACCCACAATCGGTGCAGCAGCACGGACAGCCTTCTGGCCACCGCGATAATCGCCCGCAGCGTGCCTTTCTTGCCGCCTTCGCCCTTCGCCAAGCCCCAGCGCCGGAGCGCCGAATCTTTGCCGTAATGACCCAAAATGTGATGCGCGCACTGCACCAGCAGCTTGCGAATATTCTGCGCCTCATCGAGTGCGCTTATCAGCTTAACCGCTGACCAGGTGAGCCAGCCGTCTCATCCCATCTGTCCCGGCCATCTCGTTAGCGCCGCAACCCTCATGCCAGCCCCACGCTGACGCATGGGGCTATGTGTTCATTCGTCGTCATTATTAGCCCATGCATCAGCGTGGAGCTGGCACGCGAGCATGTGACCGGCGTTACGCGCCACTAACAGAATTGTCGGGACAGCCTATTGGCCTTATTTTGGCCGCACTACATATTCCGCGTCTTTAGAAACAATGCGCGGCGATTTTGAGCCAGGCGCCAGTTGCACCTCCACGCGGTCGAGCCTGCCGTCCTTCACCTCCTCCAGTGCCAGGCCGCTCCGCCAGGTTCCGGCGAAAGGCTTCTCCCAGCCGATCTCCACATCGTTCATGCGCAATCCGCGCGCTTGGCGAACCGTCAGCGCCGTCGCCGTATGTTCATAAGGAGCGCTGGGATCGGACGACACAAAAAGCTTTATGTTGCTCATCTTGACGCCTTCTAACCAACTCGTGGGATGGCCGTTGATCACGGACCCGCCTGTGCCGTGCGCAATCATGTTCTGAATAATCACGTTGCGGATTTTGCCGGCGGCCGGTTCGTTGGCGCGCTTTGTTCCGTCGACTTCGCTCCGCCGCTTGATGTTGAAATGCAGCGGGTCGCCATCTCCCCACCAGAACCAATCGAACCGCCGTGTCTCGATCGTCAGGTTTGAAATCACCACGTCTTCCACAATTCCGCCATCGAACACCATGAACGCAATCCCGCGATTGGAATTGCTAATGTTCACGTTATTGATATTGACGCGGCGGATCGCGTTCGAATTTCCGTCGCAAAACTTGATCGCGCTTGAAGACGACGACAGGCGGCAGTTGGTCACCGTCACGTTTTCGACCGGCAGCGCGGGGCCCCAGGCATCGGATGAGTAGAACACCAGCGCATCGTCGCCCGTTTCAATCGTGGAGTTGCTGATGCGGACATCCTGGCAGCCATCGGGATCGATGCCATCGGCCCACACGCCGTCTTTCTGGCTGGAGTAAATGTAGACGCTGTCGATCAACAGGCGCTTGCATGCATACGGATTAATGGTCCAACTGCGCGACCGGAGGAATTTCAAGCCAGTGATGCGCACGTCCGTGCAACGCAACAGCAGCACCATTCGCGGATAGATCGTTTCGTCGGGGAAGCCGTGCGGGAAAGGGCGCATCAGCGGTTTGCCGGTGGCTTCCATGAAGCGCTGATTCGCCAGGATGTAGAAATCGGTAATGCTGTTCGGCCGCCAGTCGTAGGTCGATTGCCCGTCCAGCGTGCCGCGCCCGTCGATCGCGATGTCGTGCAGATCTTCGCCGGAGATCAGCGCGGATTTGGGGGACGCGTCGAACTGCGCGCCGTCCAAGGAGGCAAACAGCGTCGCCCCAGCTTCTATATAGAGCCGCACCCCTGACCGCAAGTGGAGCTGGCCGGTAGTATATTCTCCCGGACCAACGTAAACCGTTCCTCCCCCGGCCTTGCCGCACGCGTCAATGGCCTGTTGCAGAGCCGGCCGGGCGTTGTCTGATCTGACTCCCGTTGCGCCGTAGTCTTTCACGTTGGTATCAACGGGATAAGCGCACAGGCTGGCAAATGCGGTAATGAGGAGCGCAAAGTGGCGCAGCATGCCTAGAGAGTATATATTGACCGATAGTGCGCCGCCCGCCCCACCCACAGCTGCTCGGCTTCCTCGAAGCCTACGACCGGAATATTTCCGATCTGGCCCTCGCTCTGCGCGAAATTATCCTGGAGGAAGCACCCGCCGCGTCTGAATCGATTTATCAGGTTTACACAGTCGCCATTTGGTTCGGCTTCAGCGAAAAGATGAAGGACATGTTCTGCTACATCACGACCAACGCCAAGCATGTAAATCTAGGATTCCCGCGCGGCGCGTCCGTGCCGGATCCCAATCGCGTCCTCGAAGGGAAAGGCAAAACAATGCGCCACATCAAGTTCAAAAGCGAGAGCGACTTGGAGCGGCCCTTCGTGCGGCGCTACATCCATGCGGCGATGGAACAAGTTGGCGCGCCAGCCGGTCGCGGAGCTGGCAAAAGTGTCGTCAAGAGCGTACGGAAGGAACGCCCGTGACGTCACGCCTCACCTTCATCCGCCGCCCTACAAAGCCCCATGCGCCAGCTTGGGGCCATTACGATGGATCACCACACTAAACTTTTATTTATCTCCTTTCTCCTCAGCGACCTCCGCGCCTCCGCGTGACATATTTTTCCATCCTTCGCGTACCCTGTGATCAGAAGGAGTTCGACCATCGGGCTTCTTTGACAGTTTTTTGCTGGCCAGCAAATGTCGTATTACGGTGGTCCTGAGCCTCTGGAGCCCGTTAACGGCTTGCGTATACCAACTATAAGTATGGGTACGACGGAGGGACTTTGGGATCGATCCCATAAAGTTGCGGGACGGGCGGATATTCTATGATTGCCGCACCCGGAAACTTCAGAGGGCTGTGCATCGAAAGCTCGGAATATCGGTACCCTTGAGGTCTGGTTCGTCAGCCACGATTGGATCCGGGACCCAGGGCTAGAGACAGTCCAATCCACTAGCGGCCGGTGTTATCAAGCCGGTCGCTCACGACTTTTCGTACAGCCGAAGTGTGTCCATTTGCCGTTCGTCCGGCCCGATGCTACAGCATGACCAAGCCTCGCCGAATAGCTTGAGAAACAGCCTCCGTACGGCTAGAGACTCCGAGCTTGGCGAAGATCGAGGCGACGTGAGTCTTGACGGTGTGCTCTGAGATGCTGAGCCGATGCGCAACCAGCTTATTGCTCAGGCCCTCGGCCAGCAGGTCCAACACTTCTAATTCGCGATCGCTGAGCGGCTCGGCAAGCTCCTCCGCCAGGGGGTGGGCCTCCGGCAGAAGCTCCGGGAGCCAGGCGGGCATAGTCACCACCAGTCCCGCGTGCACCGCGTGAATCGCGGCCTCTGTTTCTTCCGGGGTTGCGTCCAACGAGATTGCTCCCCGAATACCGGAGCGAAGTGCGGAACCCGCCAATGTCCGATCGGCAAAGTCCAGCAGCAAAACCACTGGAATGGGAAGATCCGACTCGAGATCCTGCGAATCGCCGGCCTCCATCAGCAATACATCGCCGGAAAGTGCCGAACCTCTCAGGGGCGACATATCGACGGCCCCTGCAAATTCCAGCGAAGGGATCGAGCGGACCAGACTTTCGAGACTGGCTCGAACTACGCTCGATCGCGATCCCACCAGCACCCGAATCACGCCGCTCTCACCGAGGCAGCTATGCGGATCGCAACCGTACGGAGGTTTGGGCTCGCGCCTCTGCGGAATTGAATCTCCAAAATCCCGTCGAGGCTCCGCGCTCCGGCCAGTATGTCGCCTGGCAGCAGCGACGCACGATCCGCGGGCGAGCCGGGAACGACTTCGAGAACGATCAACCCCGCCCTCATCGACCGGACCACAACCCCCAGATCTCGCTCGAGCTAGCTCGAGGTACTCAGAAGTTGTGCCACGGACCGGGAAGGAATCGCAAACGCCAGTCCTCCCGCAATCATGGTGTTGATTCCAACCACCTCTCCGGAGGCATTTGCCAACGGCCCGCCGGAGTTGCCCGGCGCCAGTCGCAGTTGGCTGACAACCCAGGAATCGCTCAAGCGATGGACGACACCCGTGCTCGCGGCGCCGGTAAACCCCAACGGATTTCCAACCGCGACCACCAACTCGCCCACCCGCGGCGCGTTCGCGTCGCCCATCGTGGCCGCCTGCAGGCCGGAGGCCTCTACTTGAAGAACCGCTACGTCGCGCCGCCTGTCGCGCTTTATGATACTGGCCGGCATTCGGGTTCCATCCCAGAGTTCGACTTCGACAGCTCCCGAGAGTCCCGTGCCGGCCACCACATGCGCGTTCGTCGCGATCTGACCATCCTGCGACCAGATTACGCCAGATCCGCTGCCGTTTCGATTCGTCCTCACCTGGACGGTAGACCGGCGTAAGTTTTCGATCACCTCTCCAAAGATACGCACGGGTGTTTACTTCCTTCTGCTGGGCCGCTCCCCAATTCGCACGTCAAGATCCTGGACCGCGCCCGCGCGCAGCACCCGGAACGTAACGGTCTGCCCCGCCGGCGTCCGTTGCAGCAGCTCCGCCAGAGACTCCGGCCGGGCCAGCGGTTGGCCGCCCGCGGCGAGCAGTACATCGCCGAGGATCAATCCGCTGACGGCTGCCGGCCCCTCCGGTTCGATGCCCAGCAGCATGATCCCGCCGTCCTGCTGGAGTTTTTCCTGCACCTCCCGAGGCAGTGCCACCGGCTGCAGCGCGACGCCCAAAAACCCGTGGCTGATGTAGCCGTGTTCCACCAGCTTTCCCGCGATCCGATCGATGGTAGCGCCGGTCACTGCAAAGACCGAGCTTCGCGATAGCCCGGTGGAGATCAAACCGATGAGATTCCCGCCCGGGTCCACCGCTGCGCCACCGGATAGTGTCGGATACGCCGATATATCCAGTCGGACGAAGGGGTTAATCGTGGCCCCTCGCCAGGTTTTCCATTCTCGGGAAACACCGCTGATAATACCGAAGGAAGCAATCGGTCCGGTATTGGAAGTGCGGCCGATGGCCAGCGCCAGTTGCCCTACCTTCAGCGCCAGATCGCCTGTGGATGCCCATGCACGAAGACCGCCCGCGTCAGTTTCGAGCACGGCAAGATCCGTGCCGGAGTCGCGCCCTCGGAGGCGTGCGTCCGCAATGCGTCCGTCGGGAAGCGTAAGCTTGATCCCCTCCTCGGCGCGGATGCCTTCGCTCGAGGTCACGATCAGGTTGTCCCGCCAGACCATTCCGCTGGAGCCGATTCCGCGCCTGCCGTGTACAGCCACAATGCTCGCCGACGCGCGCTCGACGGCTGCCGCCAATTCATTTGATAGATCTACTAATCCGGTTGCCATGACTCCAGCATGCTCCTGGTGGGTAGATCGACGCATCGGAAGAAAGAGTGATTCTTTTGTAGGGCAGGTTGCCAACCTGCGGACCGATTGTTTATCGGTCCATCCAGGCGCACCCCGGAGGTGGGACTCTTCGTCATCCTGAAATTCTGAATGATATGTGGCGCACGCGTCCACGCGTGCCGCATCGACATTCGTGTCGATGTGTCTTTCCGGGCTCACTGAAGCAATGCCCAAACGTCGGCACTCTCGAAAACAGACCGATTGCCAATCGGCCGCAGGCTGCCGGCCTCCACCACAACGGAGCAGGGTTTTCATCGCTAGCATCCAAAACACGAATGTCCACAGCTTGAACTAATAGCACGGTGTGCGGGAACTATCTCGCGCTAATCCGTCTTACAATCGGAATGGAGTCCAAAAGCCTCCGGGGAGGGTCTATGCGCCTCAGAGCGAATCTCACGCTCCTGTTCATCTGCGCCGCGATGCCGGCACAGGTGGCAGAGAAACCACTCAACAATACCGATATCGCGAACATGATAAAGGCGGGCTTGCCGGAAGGAACCGTCGTTCTTGCCATCCACCGTGCCGTCGCGCGCGGGACTAACGATTTCGATGCCTCTGTCGAAGGGCTAGTTGAATTAAAACGTGCCGGTGCAACCGAGCCGATTCTCAACTTCGTTCTCACGGCTCCGACCGTTCAGCGTTATGAGCCAAGCACGACTGTGCCGGGTCTGCCGGTATCGCACGGCCTATATTTCCAGTCCACAGCTGGCTGGAGCGCTCTCGATTCGGTCACCCTTTTACCCGACGTCCACGCCCGCTCGAAGACCAACTGGAAGGTTTTGGGGGCTTGGGATCATGGGTGGGAGAGGCGCCGTTATGTTGTGGCCGGTGGCCAAGCTCGTGCACACGTGACTGGGCCGCGACCCGCTCTCTACCTCCGCGGCCAACGTCCCGAGCGCGGATGGTTGGTCGTACGTCTGACGCCGCAGACCGATCGCCGCGAACTGGTTGGCACGATTCGGGATGTCTTCGCGAGAGCGCCTCGGATGACGTTCGCTTCGGGCGCGCCAGTGGACTTGGACCCGGCCGCCACGGCCGACGATGTGGTCACGCTGCGGCCTACGGCCGACCTTGCGCCGGGCGAGTACCTGGTCTTCAAGTTCGACTCAGCTCAACCCTGGCTCATCGAGGGCTATGCCTTTGAAGTAGGGACTTAGCTCGGGCAATCCCCCGGTGGGGCAGGTTCCCGACCTGCCGCCGGCTCTTAGTCGGCGCTCCGGAGATGCCGTACGTCGACACAAATGTCGACGGGGCACGCGTGGACGCGTGCACTACGCAGGATGTGCCCACTTGCGTCTCTTTCGTCAGTAGAATTCCTTTATGGTATTCACCAAGCGGCTTCGCGAAGGCGTTCGTCGAGGCGAAATTACTTGCAGCGTCCGTATTTGGCAGCGTCCTCATGTCAAAGTGGGCAACCGGTACAGTATGGAGGAAGGTGAAATCGTGGTGGATTCCATCGATATGATCGGTTTTCCGGATATCACTCCGATGTTAGCCAGAGAGTCGGGGTTCCTCGGTGTCGTCGATCTGCTCAAGGTCGCGAAGCACGGTAAAGGCGAGAATATCTATCTGGTGCGCTTTCACTACCTGCCCCCGGGCAAGCGAAAGCCGCCATAAAGTAGGTGTCGGCGTTGAGGGCGACGCCATTCCGCGATACATGCCTCTACCGAACCCCGACAGTCATGGAGGGGACATGATACAGGCTGCTAGTTAAGTTACAGTCAAAGGCTTCTCCGGAGGCTTCGTTTCTCGGCCATGTCCTATGTTTCTTGACCTATCGCCGCTACCGCCGGAAGACTAGAAAAAATACTGCCGCATAGGTATGTCCGTTTGACGTTGAAAGAGTTACTCTCGGGCTGGGTAATCGGGAGGGTCCCAGAGTGGCACCAATCCGGGTTGCGTTCCGGCCAATTCCGAAGGCGGCACCAGCCGACGAAAACCGGCTGGAGGCCCACTTCGCCCAGCTGAAACATCGTGCCGCGCGCTGGCAGCTTTATGCAGCGGTTTCCGGGTCGGCTGTCGCCATGGCGACCAATTCGGACAGCGGTATTCTTCTCGAACCACCCTTCTCGACTTCCCATAGCGCGCCGTTGTTACCCGGTGTGTTACCCGGGGTGAAATTAGCAATGGCTGGGCTGTCATTCGACGCGGCAGCCCCGGCCGTTGCGCAGTCGAACATACCGTCCATTTCCATTGGCGGGATCGTTCCTCTCTTCGGGAAGGTAAGCGTTATCCAGCCCGGCGAATGGGTATCGATTTATGGAACCAACCTGGCCAGCGCCACAGCCGTGTGGAACGGCAATTTTCCCACTTCCCTGGGCGGGACGAGCGTAACCATCAATGGGAAGCCTGCCTATCTCTCCCTGGTTAGTCCCGGGCAAATTAACCTGCAAGCGCCGGACGATTTGGCCTCAGGTCCGGTGTCCGTGGTGGTGAAGACCAGCGCGGGCACGGCCAGCGCGACGGTCAGGCTGAGCCAGTTTTCGCCGTCGTTCCTGTTGCTTGATCCGACCCATGTCACAGCCATCATTCTCAGGCCTGGTGGTTCTGGAGCCTACGGTCACGGAGCCTACGATATTCTGGGCCCGACCGGAAACTGCTTCGGCTATTACACTGTTGCCGCAAAGCCGGGAGATTTCATTGAAGTTTTCGGCGTCGGGTTTGGACCAACCACTCCCGCGGTCCAGGCTGGAACAGTGTTTTCCGGCGCCGCGCCGATTAACAACGCTGTCAGTCTGTACATTAATAACGTCCTCGTCAAACCGGCGTTCGTCGGACTTTCAAGCGCCGGTCTTTATCAGATCAACCTCGTGATTCCACCCGGCCTCGGCGAGGGCGACCTTTCCATTTCAGCGAGCATCGGCGGAATGCAAACTCAAACAGGTCTGCTGTTTTCGCTCGAGACCGCCTCATCGCCGCCACCCGTCTGCGTTTTTACCGGCGATGGTGGCGATGGCGGCGGGGATGGTGGGGACGGAGGCGATGGGGGTGACGGCGGAGATGGTGGGGACGGAGGCGATGGAGGTGATGGCGGCGACGGAGGCGACGGCGATGGCGATGGTGGAGACGGCGGTGACGGTGGAGACGGCGGCTCCATTTGATCTGGGTTAAGGTGACTAACAATGATATCCAAAGGAGTGTTGTGGTTGATCGTCGGGGGCGGACTGCCTCTGTTGCCTTTCGGAGCAAGTGCGCCGAGGATCGCGCCAGTACCCAGCGACCCTCTGGAATTGGCGGCCGGTCCGGTTCAAGTCGCGGGACCCGCAAATCGGCCGGCCATTCTCGAGCTCCTGGCTCGCGCTAGAGACAACTACACGCTGCGAAAGGCGGGGCGCGGTTATGATCTCAAGGTCAACTTTACGGTGGATTCTCTCGGCCAAACGCATCATGACGGCGCCTGGGATCTGGAGGACGTGTTTGTCCCGGGACAAGGGCTCCACTGGACGGCCCACTCCGCATCCGGATACAGCATAACGGGGATCGCAACAAACGGAGAACTTTACGGAGAGGGTACGACCAGCGTCATTCCGCTTCGTCTGGAGGAGGTTCGCGGGATCCTGTTACACCCGCTTCCGTCCGCCGATTACGCGAGTCGCGAATCGATTCGAACGTCAACCGCTACTTTTCATGGTGCCCTGCTAACTTGCGTCTTGCTGTCCACTTCAAAAAAGGCGACCTCGGTGCTCGGGCGAGGATGGGAAGAATCGGAGGAGTGTATCGATCCGCAATCGGGGTTGCTACAGATGCACTCGGAGGCGCCCGGGCGCTACGTTGTTTACGATTATGCCAACGCCCCTGAACTCGGCGGTCACGTGCTGCCTCGAACCGTGACCATCACGGAAGCGGGCAGAGTCGTATCCAGGATTTCGGTTGAGAAACTGGAGGAGATCACCGCGGCCGATCCCAGTCTGTTTGTCGCGACGGAAAGTATGAGAACACGAGGCCGGTCCATCGAAATGACGGCCGCGACAAAAATCTCGCGCGTCCATGGACGGGGTCCGTTTACTTCAGCCATGACCGTGCGGCCAGTTTGCGTATTCGGCATCGTTACCCCAACTGGCCAGCTGGTCGAGGCCCACTCGCTACAGCCGTCCGACCCGAACAGCCAGGCTGCCGTGGACGATGCGAAACAAATCGATTTTTCTCCATCGACGCCGGTTGGCTCACTCCCCGGCGCGCCACCGCGGCAGCATTTTGTCTTCGTGATACAGAAATTTATCTCGCGATGAAATACTTCAAGCTCATTCGCGCGGGTATCGATGTCGGTCCGCTGCTCGAAGAAGTGCACTCCCAGGAACAGGCATGGCTGCTCAATACCAGCCGGCAGGACAAGATCCGGGTACAGCGCGACACGAACACGATTTTCCTGAGCGGCCCGGTGGCGCGGCCCGATCTGAACGTGAATGAAAATCAGCGAGAGCAAGCTCACCGCAGTGTCGGAATTATTTCCCAGAGCCTTGGCCTTCATGACGGGCGTCGCGGCGGAGATGAACTCTCAGCTTTCGCGCGCCACCATCGTGCGCCTGAAGCCGAAATCGCGGGTCTCCCGGCATATCGACGGAGGCTCCTACTATCTCATCCGCGATCGCTTCCACCTGGTGCTCTACAGTTCCGCGGGAAGTGTGCTGATGAGCGGTGGCGAGCAAGTGCGCATGCGGCAGGGAGAGCTATGGTGGTTCGACAACAAACAGTATCACGAAGCCTGCAATGAATCCGACGAATGGCGCATTCATTACATATTCGACTTGTTGCCCGCGGCCCACAGCCATCTCGCCGTCAATAGCGTTTTCCTTCCCCCGGAAAACAGAGCCTCCGAGACCGAATTTCCGTCTGGAGCTCCTCTCATCGGCTATTCGCGAACGCGCGATTGTGCGCGGGGAAGCTCAGCGATTGATTTCGCCGAAAGGCGGCAGCAACAGTTGGCTGATCGACCTGCGCCGGCTGTTCATGGATGCGAAGCTCCTGGACGTCATCGCCGACCTGTTCTGGGAAAAGTGCGCCGACCTGATGCCTTTCCAGGTGGGTGGCATGGAGGTCGCCGCCATTCCGCTGCTCTCCGCGATCCTGATGAAAGCGGTGGCGCGCGGCACTCCTGTGAATGGCTTCATCGTCCGCAAGGAGCGCAAAACCTACGGCACCGGTGGATTAGTCGAGGGAATGCTAACCGACGCTCCCATCGTCATGGTCGACGATATCCTCAACTCGGGAAACAGCATGGAAAAGGTTCGCGTGGTCCTGGAAGGAGAGAACAGAAAGATCGCACTCGCCTTCGCGCTGATCGATTACCACAGCCCGCAGAGCCAGGCTTGGCGGGATAAACACGGCATCCCCGTTCGGTCACTGTTCAGCCTTGCCGAATTTGGCCTCGCGATCGAAAAGCCGGAACCGCCGCTGAAAGCCGTCTTCAGAAATACCTGGAATTTTGCCGCGCCCGATCCGAATTTCTTCCATCGCGTTCCGAAATCGTTTCCGGCCACCGACGGCAAGCGTGTTTACTTTGGCAGCGACTGCGGCACTTTCTGGTGTCTCCACGCGCACGACGGATCGGTGGCGTGGACCTTCCAGGTTAATGCCAGGGGACACAAGAATCTCTGGTCGGCTCCGGCGCTTCATGGCGATAGGGTTTATTTTGGCAGCTACGACGGGAATGTTTATTGCCTCGACGCCGAAAGCGGTGCCGAAGTGTGGCGCTTTATCGGAGCGGACTGGGTAGGCTCCTCACCGGCTATCGCCCCCGAGCTTGGTCTGCTCTTCATCGGCTTGGAATTCGCCGTCGAAGGCAAGCGCGGCAGCATCGTGGCGCTCAATTTGGAGAACGGCGAGAAAGTGTGGGAGCACATCACCAAGCGCTACACCCATGCCTCCCCCGCCTACTGGCCGGAGAAGCAAGTCGTCGCTTGCGGCAGCAATGACAACGAGATGTTCCTGTTTGACGCCCGGAGCGGCGCGAGGCGCTGGCGGTTCGAGACGAAAGGCTCAATCCGTCACGCTCCGGCCTTTGACGTTGCGCGCGGGCACCTGGTCACCGGTTGCGCCGACGGGCGAATTTACGTCATCGACGTCGCAACGGGGAGGGAAGTATGGTCGGTTCAAACCGACAACACGATTTATACCGTTCCGCTGGTTGTGGGCGATGCGGCTTATGTCGGTTCAACGGACAAGTACCTCTACGTTCTCGATCTCGAGCGGCGCATCGTCAGGAAGAAAATCTATGCAGGCTCCAAGATTTTCGGCCCGCCGCGACTGATCGAAGGGCGGATTTATTTCGGAGCGTGCAGCGGAATGATTTATGAGCTCGATCCCGCCACGGTGGAAATCACGGGTACGCATCAGCTTCCGGACGCTGTTACTAACGCGCTTACCTATAATGCCGAGACGGGGGATTTTTACGCGCTCACATATGTCAACCAGCTTTTTGCCTTCGCGCGGTTGTAAGTGGGGTGCAGCCTGCTGCTCAAGGTGGGGCAGGTTCCCGACCTGCCGTTCTCCGCGCCATGGCAGCCCCACGCTGACGCATGGGGCTATGTGTTCATTCGCCATTATTGACCCGGCGTTATCACGCCACTAGTTTCCAGCCGCACCCCTCTCTGCGCTATCGATCACCAGGAACTCCACCAGCGCCTCCTGAGATTTCAGCGACAGCCCCAGTTGCTCCCGCATCGCTGAGATGAGCAGCGTCGGATCCAACGGATTTGGCCGGTTTTCATCGGGCGTGAGGTCCAACGTGAAGTCGAAATCTCCGTCAAGCCCGGTCTCGTTCACAAATACGCGTCCCATCTGCCGTGCGAACGTGTCAGTCAATTGCGAAAGCGAGAACCGCGTCGCGACCACGTGATAGGAGACGATCTTTTGATCCGGATCGCTTCTTGGCACGATCCGGATGGAGTGGATTTCCTCATCTTTAGGCGGAAACAGCTTGGGAGCGCTCTTGCCCACGGAGATAACGTACACCGGCAGCTTCTTCTTCTCGTGGTGGAACTTCAAACCGAATCGATCCTGAAGCAGCGTCTGCACCATCCGCTTTTGCTGCTCGTCGGTGGCGTTGCCCTCGGCCTTCGCGACGATATCGTAGCGCTCGGTTTCCATCCAGGATGGACCGCCGGAGTGCTGGGATGGCTGAATGCTGTACGCCCATTCCATCAGGTACTTCACAGTGGTAGCCTTCGCGTTGAATCTCCCGCCCGGGGCAGTGAACTGGACCATTCCGGCGTGTTCTCCCGGCGGCTCGGGCGTTCCCGGTTTGCATGGCGTAATCGATGCGACTTCAAATGCGAGAGCCTGACAGTGGCAGTGACCGAGCGACAAGCCCAGGAGCGCGGTAATGGTGAGGGTTTTCGTCATGTGTCGACTATAAAATGTACCAGCGGCTAAGGCCGTCCAGAAATGCCAAGCTTCGTCAAGAACCGTCAAGCGCGCTTGACACATCTTGACGGTGTCCCGGCGAACCGCAGTCTTAAACTGTAATCAGTGGAACGCCTGCTGTTTGTCGACGATGATGCCGAGCTCTCGCCAGCTCGTCACGCGCTTCCTGACCCGCGAAGGATTTGAAATCAGCTGGGCTTCCTGCGGTGCAGTCCGGCGTCGAGCGCGCGCTCTCCGAAGACTTCTCGCTGATCATGCTCGACGTGATGATGCCCGATACGGATGGGTTCGAGGTGCTGCGCCGCATCCGGGAACAATCCCGCACCCCCGTGTTGATGCTGACCGCCCGCGGCGATACCCACGATCGCATTCGGGGACTTGAAATGGGTGCGGACGATTATCTGCCGAAGCCGTTCGATCCCGCGGAGTTGGTGGCGCGCATTCGCGCGATCTTGCGAAGGTCGGCCCCGCGAAGGCCCGTCCCGGCGGCGACTCGCCATCGGGGATGTCGAGCTCGATGGAGGAGCACGCACCGTACGGCGCAGCGGCACGCCGGTGGATCTCACCACTGTGGAATTCGATCTGCTCGCCGCGCTGATGCGGGTTGCCGGGAGTACCGTCAGCCGGGAGGATCTGGTAAGCGATGTGCTGGGACGCGACTTTTCTCCGTTCGACCGCAGCATCGACACCCACGTCTGCAATCTGCGGCGGAAGCTCGGCCCGCTTGACGATGGCGGGGAGCGCATCAAGGGAGTTCGCGGCGCCGGTTACCTTTATGCATCGCCCGCGAAGCCGGGGGCGAGGTGAGAAGGCTGTTCACAACCATCTTCATGTGGTTCTGGCTCACGCTGCTCGCCGTCGCGCTGGTCCTGGTGTTCGTTTTCGCGCATGCCGGTTTGGGATACCGGTCGCTGATCCGCTTGTCGCTTCACGATCTTTTGCTCTTCTCGGTAGCCGGCGCGATCTTCTGCTACTTCGTCAGCCGCTATCTGACCAAGCCGCTGTTTAAGTTGGGCGAGGCGGCGGCGAGCATCGCCGAAGGACGCCTCGACACGCGCGTCGATCCATCGCTCAAGAACCGCCGCGATGAGATCGCCGACCTGGCTCGCAACTTCGATCGCATGGCGGAGCGAATTGAAGCGTTGATTACCGGACAGCGCAGATTGCTCGGCGACGTCTCGCATGAATTGCGCTCGCCGCTGTCGCGGCTGATCGTGGCGCTGAGTCTGGTGAAGCAAGGCCCCGCCGAAGAGGCCGCGGAGAACCTGGAGCGGATCGGACTGGAAGCGCGGCGGCTGGATACGCTGATCGGTCAACTGCTGGCGCTCACCCGCATCGATAGCGGAGTCGATCGCGGCTCTCCAGCGCGGTTCGACCTGGCGAATCTGGTGCAGGAAGTCGCGAACGACGGCGATTTCGAAGCTCGCGCGCGAAATCGTAGTGTGCTGATCAAACAAGCCGACGCATGCACCGTCAGCGGGTTCGAAGAACTGTTGCGGAGCGCGGTCGAGAACGTGGTGCGCAATGCGATCCGGCATACCGCCGACGGAACCGCCGTCGAAATTTCACTTCAAATCAGGCGATTCGCGGGCTCTGCTTCGCGTGCGGGATTACGGACCGGGAGTGCCGGAAAGCATGCTGGCTGAGATCTTCCTGCCCTTCCGGCGCGTCGCGAATGGCAATTCCGAAGGCGCCGGGCTGGGTCTGGCAATCGCCGACCGGGCTGTAAATGTCCATCGCGGGACGCTTCGCGCGATGAATGCGCCCGGCGGCGGACTGATCGTCGAAATCGATTTGCCGCTGGCATAGTGAACATTATCTTTCCCGCTGTGGCGCGCGCGTCCACGCGTGCCGCGTCGACAGTCGTGTCGACGTTCCCGTGCGCATGGAAAGACACATCGACACGAATGTCGATGCGGCACGCCTGGAGGCGTACGCCACATAACACTCAGGATTTCTCCGTCAATCTTGGGAAATGTCCTTGTTAGTGTTGTCCTTGAGCATCGCGGTCGCAATCAGGGAAATGATCGCGCAGGCCAGGATAAATATCGCTATCGGCGTGGCCGAGCGATAGCGGCTTACCAGTGACGACGCGATCAGCGGGGCCGGTCCCCCTGCAATCAGGGACGACAGTTGATAGCCCAGCGACGCGCCGCTGTACCGCAGACGTCCGGGAAAGGACTCCGCGATTAACGCCGCCTGCGGTCCGTACATGATGTCGTGCGGCACCAGCGACAGTACAATCGCGATCGCCACCAGAGCCGCTACCTTGGTATCGAGCAGCGCGAAATATGCGAAGCCGTAAATCCCCGTGAGAGCCGCTCCCAGCATGTACACGCGCTTGCGGCCAAAGCGGTCGGACAAATGTCCAAACAGCGGAATCGTAATGAATGAGACCATTGCAGCGCCCAGCACTGCCACCAGCAGGAAGTCCCGCTGCAGGTGCAACTGTCCCGTGCCATAGGCGAATACAAACGCGGTGAACAGATAGAACGGCGCTTGCTCCGCCATGCGGCAAAGGGCCGTCAGGATGATTTCGCGGGGATGATCCCGGAGCACCGCGAGGACCGGCGCACGCTCAATCCGCCGCTCCGCCACCAACCGGCGGAATACCGGAGTCTCTAAAATACCCAGCCGGATGTACAGACCGACCGCGATCAGGACAATGCTGAACAGAAACGGAACGCGCCACCCCCAAGTTAGAAATTGATCCCCCGATACCGCGCTCGCCCCGAGGACCGCGAGGTTCGCAAGAAACAGACCGGCCGGGACGCCGAACTGCGGCCACGATGCGATGAATCCCCGATGCTGGTTCGATTGCGCCCATTCCATCGAGAGAAGCACCGATCCGCCCCACTCGCCGCCGACGCCGATGCCCTGAATGAAGCGCAGAATCGTCAGGATGACCGCACCCCAAATCCCGATGTGTTCATAGCCCGGCACGAACGCTACAAGAAACGTGGCAGTCCCCATTAGCAGCAGCGTCGCAATCAAGGCCGCTTTTCGCCCGATGCGGTCGCCGTAGTGGCCGAAGATCGCCGCGCCGATCGGCCTGGCTACAAACCCGACGGCGTATACCCCGAATGCCTCCAGCGTGCCGACCAACGGATCGGCTCTCGGAAAATAAAGCTTCGCAAACACCAGGCCTGTGATGGTGCTGTACAGGAAGAAGTCGTACCATTCAATCGCCGTCCCGATCGCGCCGGCCAGAACCGCGCGGCGTAGCTGCCGCCGATGCTCCGTCTCGTCAATCGTGCCTGCCTTGGTTGCCATCTTGTCAGTCTAAGTCGAATGCCGCTCGTGATACGATGACCACCGTCATGCTCCGCCGCGACTTCTTAAAATCCACCGCCGCCTTCGCCTCCTTCACCGCTGCTGCGCGCGCCCAGGATCGGCCTTCTCCCTCCAACCGCCTCACGTTGGGCGTCATCGGCACCGGCAACCAGGGCACCGGCGATATGAAGAACTTCCTCGCCGACCCGCGCGTGCAAGTCGTCGCCGTCTGCGACCTAAATAAGGAATCGCCCGGCTACTGGGAAGGAGCGATCGCGGGCCGCGAACCCGCCCGCGTGCTCGTCGAATGGCACTACGCGCGCGCCAAACGATCCGGCATTTATAAAGGTTGCGCCGCCTACGAAGACTTCCGCGACTTACTCGCCCGCAAGGATATCGATGCCGTCCTGATCGCCGTCCCCGATCATTGGCATTCCATCCCGGTCATCGCCGCCGCGCGCGCCGGCAAGGACATCTATGGCGAAAAGCCGCTGGCTCTGACCATCTCCGAAGGCCGCGCCATGGTCGACGCCGTCACGTCCAACCGTCGCGTCTTCCAGTGCGGCAGCCAGCAGCGCTCCGACGTCCGCTTCCGCAAGGCCTGCGAAATCGTTCGCAACGGAGGCATCGGCAAGCTCGAAACCGTGCTCGTCGGATTGCCCGGCGGCACTCCCGACCTCGGCCGCACTCGCGACCGCCAGGATCCCGAGCCCGTCCCCGATGGCTTCAATTACGATATGTGGCTGGGGCCCGCCCCCGAAGCCGCCTATGCTCCCGCCCGCTGCCACGTCAACTTCCGATGGAATCTCGATTATTCGGGAGGACAGATCACAGACTGGGGAGGCCACCATCCGGATATCGCCCAATGGGGCATGGGCACCGAGCTCACCGGCCCCGTCGCGATTCGAAACGGCCAGGCCCAGTGGGCCAAAGAGAAGATCTGGAACACCGCGGTCGATTATTACTTCGAAGCCGTCTACGCCAGCGGTGTGAAAATGATCGTCTCCAGCCGGCTACGCGGCGGCGTCACTTTCCAGGGATCGGATGGCAGCGTCTGGGTCAATCGCGGAGCCATCGAAGCGACTCCCCTATCGCTGCTCGACTGGCAGCCCAAAGACAACGACATCCGCCTGTACCGCAGCGATAACCACGCCCGCAATTTTATCGATTGCGTCATCTCCCGCCAGGAAACCGCAGCGCCCATCGAACAAGCGCACCGTTCGATCTCGATCGCCCACCTGGGCAACATCAGTCTGCGTGTGGGCCGCGATCTTCGTTGGGACCCGTCCAAGGAGCAAATCGTGGGCGACGAGGCCGCCAGTCAAATGTTGTCGCGCCCCATGCGCAAACCCTGGTCCTAAGCGGGGCAGGTCCCCGACCTGCCGCCAGGTTTTTTCAAAAGTCGAGAGCCGCGCGGCCGAATCCTACGGCAATAAACTCCACTCTGACGAACTAGTGTGCAGCTTTTGCGAGAATAAATTTCTCAGGAACCTTAGGTACCGACTCAGTGAAATACCTCATGCTCGGGCACAGCGAAAACAGGTGCTCCGGCACAAACCATTTCTCCGACCACCGCGATTCCACGTCCAGTCCGATGTCAATGAAAAAGCCCAATACCCGGTCGAACGTGCACGATCTCACTGAGCCCTTGAGCTCATGGGATCTACCAGTTACCCGTACACGAGTCCCCGGCTTGACCGCGTCCTGCGTCAGGACCAAAGCGCTCCATTCGCCGATCTCCTCGAGGTTGCCGTCTAGCTTTTTTGACCCGGATAACGGTGCTACCGAGACCAGCTCCGAACATAGGTGTTGCCGGAAGAATTGATGATGCCGAAAGAATGAATGTGCGTGCATGCACTCTAGCCTGCAAGTACTAGTCCATTCCGTAGTACCCCACAGAAATCCCCTATGTGGGACGGAGCCATGCCCTGCCATCGACGCTTAACCGGCACCCTTCGCGCCACCGAACTGGCATGCGTACGAGCCTCTTGAAAAAGCAATTCAGACACCGCTCCCTGCGGTCACGGCTCGGTAGAACATGCGGCTGTGCTGCCGAGCCGTGACCAAAGGGAGCGGTCTCATCAGCCATGTGGGGAGCCGTCGGAATAACCGGTACTCACCGTTACCGATTTGACCCGGCAAAACCCCAAGCCGTATAGTAATCGGATGGCACCTGGCTTCCGGCTCCTCTCTCCCGCTCTGCTTTGCTTCAGCGCAGCGACAGCATGGTGCCAGCAGGCGCCCATCATCCAGCCCGGCGCGCCCGGCACGAGTAACAAAACCCTCTCTCCCGCCACCGCGTCCGCCGCCCCGCGCGAAACCTTCGAGGCCGATACCAAGTTCATGCAAGGCATGATCATGCACCACTCTCAAGCCGTCGAAATGACCGCGCTCATGCCCGCCCGCACTCACAATAAGGACCTGCTCGCCTTCGGGAAACGCATCAGCATCTCCCAAAGTGACGAAATGAAATACATGACCCAGTGGCTCGAGGAGCGCGGCAAGCCCGTGTCCATGGACATGGGCATGGACCATTCGAAAATGGACCACTCAAAAATGGATCATTCGAAAATGGCGCCCATGCTGATGCCCGGCATGCTCACTCCGGAGCAAATGAAAGCCCTCGCCAAAGCCACCGGCCCCACCTTCGACCGACTCTTTTTAACTGGTATGATTCAACATCACGGCGGGGCTCTCACCATGGTGCAGGATCTGTTCGATACGCCCGGAGCCGGCCAGGATAATCAGCTATTCGACTTCGCCACCGATGTCGACAATACTCAGCGTGCGGAAATCAATATCATGCAGGGAATGTTAAAGGGGAAAAAATGATCGCTCAGCGACTGGCACTCTCACTCTCTCTCGCCGTGTACTGCGCAGGACAAGCCAGCGCGCCGGCGCCCGGAAATCCCCGTTCGGCTCCGGACGACCCGCGCATCGGCCTGAAGGCGGGGCTGTACGATGCAGGCGAAGCCGCATCCGGCCTCCAGTTGCTGGCCACCTTACCCAAGCCTCCCGGCTTCGCGCCGGTCAAGCCCGATCCGAATGCTCCCGTCCCCAAGGCCGGCACTCCCGAAGCGATCGCGGCCGCGCGCAATCAATATGGATCCACCAATTCGGATCTGGCCTTCAGCGGCAATCACTTGTTTGTCGGAAACTACAACGGCATCAATTTCTACGACATCGATAGTCCGAAGGAGATCAAGCTCCGCACTTCGCTGGTATGCCCCGGCGGTCAGGGCGACGTCTCTGTCTACGGCCATCTCCTGTTTATGTCGGCCGAGGCGACCAATGGACGCATCGATTGCGGCATCCAGGGAATCCCGCTGCCGGCCGGTTATGTTCCGCCGCCACCGCCTCCCCCGGATCCCGCCGAAGCCGCAGCACCTCCAGGCCGCCCGCGCCGTGCGCCGGATCCCGCCAGCCCCGACCGTTTTCGCGGCGTGCGCATTTTCGACATCAGCGACCTCTCGAACCCCAAGCAAGTTGCCGTCGTCCAGAGCTGCCGCGGCTCGCATACTCACACGCTGGTCATCGATCCCAAGGATAAGGACAACGTCTACATCTATATTTCCGGCACCGGCGGCGTTCGTCAGGCCGAAGAGCTAGCCGGGTGCTCCGGCGGCGATCCCGATAAGAATCCCGACACTGCGTTATTCCGTATCGACATTATTAAGGTTCCGCTCGCTCACCCCGAGCTGGCGAAAATCGTATCCAGCCCCCGCATCTTCGCCGATGAAAAAACTGGAGCTCTCAACGGCCTCTGGAAAGGTGGAGACCATGGCGAAGGCACCCAGAAAACGTCCATCACCGACAAATGCCACGACATCACGGTCTATTCCGCACTGGGACTCGCCGCGGGCGCATGCTCCGGCAACGGAATCATTCTGGATATTTCGAATCCCGTGAATCCCGTCCGCTTAGCCGCAGTCAGCGACCCCAACTACGCGTTCTGGCATTCCGCGAACTTCAACAACGCCGGTACCAAGGTTCTGTTTACGGATGAGTGGGGCGGGGGAGCGCAACCCCGCTGCCGCGCGACCGATCCCATGAACTGGGGCGCGGACGCCATCTTCACACTCAACAAAGGAAAGCTCACCCTGGCGTCGTATTTCAAGATGCCCGCCGCGCAAACGGAAAACGAAAACTGCGTTGCCCACAACGGCTCCCTGATCCCGATCCCGGGCCGCGACGTTTTGGTCCAGGCCTGGTATCAAGGCGGCATCTCGGTAGTCGATTTCACCGATACCACGCATCCCATCGAAATCGCCTACTTCGACCGCGGCCCCATCGACGGCGCCAAGCGCGCCATGGGCGGCCAGTGGTCGTCGTATTGGTTCAACGGCTACATCTACGGGTCGGAAATCGCCCGAGGCGTCGATGTGCTGAAACTGGTGCCGAACAAGTACATCACCCAAAACGAAATCGACGCCTCGAACCAGGTGCATTTCGATGAACTCAACGTTCAGAACCAACCTCAAATCACTTGGCCCAAAAATTTTGTGGTGGCCAAGGCCTATTTGGATCAGCTAACCCGCAGCGCCGCCCTGCCGGCGCAGAGATTGACAGCCCTGACGTCGGCAATCGAAAAAGCCGAATCGCGCAAAGAAACATCCCAGTTAAAAACCCTGGCCGCGCAACTGGACAAAGACGCAGCTTCCGCCAAGTCTCCCGCGGACGCAGACCGCATGCGCGCCCTCGCCGAGATAATGAAACAGTAGCGCGCAAGTGGGGCAGGTTCCCGACCTGCCCGCCGCCTTTCCCTCGACCGCCGTTGTGGTGTAGGCTGGGCAGCCTGCGGCCGATTGGGCGTGCCCTCTGGACACGGCCCGTCTTCTCCCGAAATCCCTTCCTACCGCCCCGCCACCACCGGCACTCTCGGAATCGCCCCAACCAACTCCTTCGTATACCCACTCCTCGGACTCAAAAACACTTCCTCCACCGCCCCACACTCCACAATCGACCCTCCCTCCAATATCGCCACCCGATCGCAAATCGACGCCACCGAAGCCAAATCGTGCGAAATATAGAGAATCGAAATCCCCAGATCCCGATTCAACCTCTTAAACAACCCCAGAATCTCCGCCTGCGTAATCGTATCCAGCGCGCTGGTCGACTCATCCGCCAACAACAATGCCGGACTATGCAGCACCGCCATCGCAATCAAAAACCTCTGCGCCAATCCCACACTCAGAGCCCTTGGATACTGCCGCAGAAAACTCTCCTCCGCCGGCAAGCTGACGCTATCGAGCAGCGGCTTCCAATTCGGCTTGCCCCGCTCATGAGCCCTCCACGCCTCTTCCAGTTGCGACCCGAGCCTCACATTCGGATTCAGCGCCGCCAGAGGACTCTGCGGTACCAGCGCGATCTCCTTCCCTCGCAGCCGCCTCATCTCGCGCGAATGCATCCGCAGCAAGTCCCGACCTTGGAACAGAATCTCCCCCGAGCACCGTCCGCCCTTCAATTCCAGCAACCCGAGAATTGCCAGCGCGATCGTGCTCTTGCCCTCTCCGCTGCGCCCCACCAGTCCCAGAATTTCGCCCTCGCCGACCTCCAGCGAAACCTCGTTCAGGACCCGCTTCGGCCCATAATTTACCGACGCGTTCAACTTCAGAAGCATCATCCGCCCCCGGCCCGCTTAGCGACGGTAATGTGCTCCGCATCCCAGAACGTGTGAGGGAAAAATGTGGTCGCCTTCACACCCATAACTTCCTTCGAGATCGCCGAAAGCGAGTTGGGATGCAGCAGGTAAACCACCGGCGCCTGTTCCCGCAGAATCTCCTGCACCCGGTCGAAGTTCTTCTTCCGCGTCCGATGATCCGCGGTAGCCGCCTGCGCCAGCATCAGCCGGTCGATCTCCGCCTCCCACGTCGTCTCCGGAGTCTTTTGTGAAGGATTCCAGGGATGATTGGAAGCCGAGCTCAGCAGCACATTCATCAGCTCGCTCGGGTCCGGATCCACATTGACCAGCCCCAGCAGGCAAGCCTCGTAATTCAAGGTGCGCGTCATTCGTTCGATGAGCGACGGAAAATCGAGCGTCACAATATTGATCTTGATTCCAAGCTTCGCGAGGTCCTCCTGAATCATCGCCGCCATCCGTTCCCTCGTCTTGCTGCCCGAGTTGGTGACAATCGAAAACTCCACCCGGTTGCCCTCGCGGTCGCGCAGCACGCCGCTCTGCAGCCTGAATCCATCGCCCGCCAGCAGCCCCGCCGCAGCCGCCGGATCGAATCGCTCCGGGCTCAGTCCCTCCTTGAACCACAGCTTGTTCGAAGGCGCCACCGGACCTGCCGCCGGAGTCGCATGGCCTCGATATACCACGCGGCACAAATCCGCCCGCTGAATTGCCTGCGAAACCGCCCTTCGAAATGCCGTCGACCGGAACCATTCCTTCGTCGGCTCCGGGATCGGAGCCCGCTTGGCTTGGTTAAACCACAGAAATTCGGAATCGAGCGTCGGCCCCGCGTCCACCGCAGCACCGGGCAGACGTTCGAATAGGTCGGGAGTCAGTTTGTCGATCAGTTGAATCTCCCCGCGCTGGAACCGGAGCACCTCCAGATCCCTGTTCTGCTCGATATCGATCCGGATCCCATCCACCGCCGGCAGCGGACGCTTCCAATACGCAGTATTCCGCTTCAGCAAAATCGAAACCCCGGGCCTTCTTTCGGCCACCAGAAACGGACCGAGTCCGGACCCGATAGCCACCTGGTCGAAAATAATCTCGATGCTGGCCGTAGGGGCAGGGAATTCGGCGATCACAGTCGATGGTCCCCGCGCGCTTACCTTCACGGTCCCTTTATCGGTCTTAAACGTATCCGCAATCGGCGAGTGCAGCGCCGGATCCAGCAGCCGCGCGAAAGTCTTCACGACGGTCTCCGAAGTCACCGCTCCCGGCCTCAGCTCGAACGTGATTTTCGTGCTGTCCTTCGAAATCTTCCACGATGCGGCGAGTTCCGGCTCCGGCTTCTGCGTCAACCGGTTGACCCGGATCAGCACGCCTTCCGTCAGGTAATTGATCGCCGCAGCGGACTCGTCGGCGACCATCAGCGGGTCCGTTGTTTTCGGCTCGTTGTGAAGCGCGAATCGCAATTCTCCGCACAGCGCTAAGGCTAACAAAAGGTTCATGCCGAATAGTCCTCTCTTTCGAGAATCAGTTGAAAACTCCCCACCACCGCCGCCAGCAGAACCACCGGAGCAAGCAGCCACGGATGCCCCGAAATCCCTCCGCCTTCGAGCTCGCGCAGCAGATTGCCCCACGAAGGAAGCGGCTCCATGACACCTAGTCCGAGCATGCCAAGTGTTGTCTCTGCCAGCACATACGCGGGAATTGTAATCCAAAGCTGCGCCCACAGAATCGGCATCGCATTGGGAATCAGATGCCTCCACAACAACCTCGCCGGAGAGCACCCGGTCGCGCGCGCCTGCAGCATGAAATCGGACCCGCCAAGCTTCCGCAGCGCCGCCCGAACCACCTTAGCCGGAGTCGCCCATCCGAGCGCGCCCAGCAATAGGAATGTGATCGTAACCGATAGCAGAGGTGAGACATTCAGCGGCAACAAAGCCCTCGCCATCAGCAGTAAAAACAGCCACGGCAGCGATAAAAACAGATCCGCCGCACCTAAGATGACCTTGTCCGCAATTCCCCCCGCTAACCCCGCAATTCCTCCCAAAGCCGCCGCCGCGAGGCACGACAAAACCGCTGCCGCCGTTGCGAGTAAGAGGGATACTCTCGTTCCATAGATCAGCCGGGAGAAGCGGTCTCGCCCCAGATCGTCGGTACCCAGGGGAAACTGCCGGGAAGGAGCCGCGCTGGGCGAATCCCGATATTGACGTTCATATCGCACCGGCACCAGCGCCATCAATCCGACAACTACCAGAAAACAAATGGCGATCTTACGCGTCATGGATCATCTCTGAGACCGCAGTAGCCAGGGTAGTCGCCACCGCCACGATCATGGTCACATTGACCAATAAAGGTAGATCGCGCGCCATGGCCGCATTCCAGGCTAGTTTCCCCAGGCCGGGCGAGTCGCAAATCGCTTCGATCGGGATCGCAGCACCTATAGCGATGCTTACGGAAGCAGCCGCAAGTGCAAGCAATTGCGGGGAGATAGCGGGTAACACATGAGCCAAAAGTATTCGCGCTTCGCCGATCCCGCGGGCGCGCGCCATCTCCACATGGAGCGCGGTGTAGGCTTGGCTTAACAGATTACGGGTGAACCGGAAAATCCTGGGCGTCAGAACGATCACCATCACCAAATAAGATTTCGCGCCCTCCATGAGACACAGATAAGCGATCAGCGCGGTTGGCAGACTCAGCAGCAAGGTAGCAAACGGGGAAAAGCCGGTCTTAGGAAGCGCCAGCGCCAATCCCAGAATCCAGCCGCCGGCGAGGCCGATGGCCAACTCGCGCAGCGTTTCGGGGGCGCGGTCGGCGATCAGCGTCGCGATCGGAGCGTGGTGGGACTGCGAATATCCCAGGTCGCCCTTGGCGAGACCGGCCATATAAGCCCTTAAATGACCCAAAACGTCGGCCTTATTCGACCTTAACTCGCGAATATTCTCCTCGCTCAAGCGGCGGTCCAGTTCCCGCTCATCGACCATCGTTCCCGGAGCGTATGTGACCAGCAGCGCGCAGCCCAGGCCGGAGGCGAACACCAGCACGACAATTCGCGTAAGTTGCCTGAGCACATGGTTCTATCGGCAGGATCGGGGGGAATGCCTATCAGGCGTTCTGGCCATCCAACTGGGGCGAACGCCTTATGGTTATCCCCTAGGTATTCGTAAATACTTAAGGCTCATGCTTTCTCGCGAATTTATCGGAGTCCCCGCCGTCTTCGCGAGCGATGTCATGCAGCGCATGCTCCGGTTGGTGGAGAAGGTCGCGGTCACTAACGCGACGATTCTCATCACCGGCGAAAGCGGGTCTGGAAAAGAGATCATCGCCCGCGCGATTCATCATTACTCGCTCCGAAATGCCAAGGCCTGGGTGGATTTGAATTGCGCCGCATTGCCCGAGAATCTGCTCGAGAGCGAACTCTTCGGCCACGAGAAAGGCGCGTTCAGCGGCGCCGACACCTGCAAACAAGGGCTGTTCGAGATGGCCGACACCGGAACGCTGTTCCTCGACGAGATCGGCGACCTAGATACGCGGATGCAAGTGAAACTCCTGCGGGTGCTCGATGGAGCCAGCTATTACCGTGTCGGCGGAGTCAAGAAAGTTTCGGTCAACGTGCGGCTGGTGGCCGCCACCAATCAGGATCTGAAGGTGGCGGTTCAGGAGAGGCGCTTCCGGTCGGATCTTTATCACCGGCTTTCGCAGATCCCGATTTGCGTTCCGCCGCTGCGGAGCAGGCGCGACGACATTGTGCCGCTCGCGATTCACTACCTGGAGAAAGAGAAGCCCGGATTTCATTTCTCGCCGCAGGTGCTCGAGAAGTTGTGCGCTTACGACTGGCCGGGGAATGTTCGCGAATTACGCAATGTAGTGATGCGGGCGGCGGTGTTTGCGCAGGGTCCCGAAATCGCGCTGGCGGATCTACCGGAGACGTTCTCGGCGAACTCGTTTTCCCGCGATCTCCAAAGCTTCGCGGCGTTGCCCGATCTGGAGCGGAGGGCTATCCTCGCGGCGCTCGAGGACAGCGGCGGACATCAGCAGACGGCAGCCGACAGGCTGGGCATTTCGAAGCGGACGCTGCAACGCAAAGTCCGTTCGTATGGGTTAGCGGCGGAGCGCGCCGAGGTGGCGGTATAAATGCCGATGGATCCAGATCGAAGGCAGGAAGCGCGGTCGCCCCAGACAGGCACGATCGAGATTTCATTCGAAGATCCCGCCCGGATAATAGTGGAAGCGGAGCTGATCGAAATAAGCGGCCGCGGATTCCGGGCGGCGCACAATGCCAAAGCTCTTTCGCCGGGGCTCGAGGTGGAGTATCAGAGCTCCAATTCGTCGGGGTGGGCCCGGGTGATTTGGACTCATGTATTAGAGGGCCGATGCGTGAGCGGGTTTCTAGTGTTGGCCGCCGATGAACGCAGATGAACGCCGATTGAAAGACAAATAGTCTTATCCGCGTTCATCTGTGTTCATCGGCGGCCAATATCTCTTTTTCAGTGCGATATGCTGGGTGGCCATGCGACGCATTATCTTACTTGCCGTTCCTGTTTGCGGACTCCTCTACGCTCAGTCGATTCCGCAGCAGATGGAGCGGTTTATCGCCGATAAAACTGTTGCCGGGACGGTTACCTTAGTTGCGGGCGGAGGCAAGGTGGTCGAGTTCGATGCCCTCGGGATGGCGGACATCGAGGCTTCGCGCGCCATGCAGAAGGACACCATTTTCCAGATCATGTCCATGACCAAGCCGATCACCGCCATTGGCATCATGATGCTGGCGGAGCAAGGCAAGCTTGCGCTCCGCGATCCCGTGGAGCAGTATCTGCCGGAGTTTCGCGGCCAGCAGGTCGCTTCGAATCTCGGTCCGGATGCGGCTCGGTTGAGGACTCCCGAACATCCGATCACGATTCGCGATCTGCTGACTCACACCGCGGGCATTCAAGACCCCGCGCCGGCGGCCATCCACAACTATCCGCAACTGATGAACGTGACTCTGGAGGGAGTGGTGCGGCACCTGGCGAAGCAGCCTCTGCTATTCCAGCCCGGGACCCAGTGGAGCTACAGCAGCCCCGGCATCGAGATTCTGGGACGCATTATCGAGGTTTGTTCCGGCCAAAAGTACGAAGACTTTATTCAGGAAGCCATCCTGCGCCCTCTGGGAATGAAGGACACGTTCTTCTATCCGCCCGCCGACAAAATTGCCCGCATCGCGATGGTGTATGTGCAGAAAGACGGCAAGCTGGTGCGCGCGCCTGGCACGATCCTGGGCGGCGACCCCTCGAAATACCGGAAAGGAGCCGTTTTCCCCGCGCCCGGCTGGGGCCTCTACTCGACGGCGGAAGACCTGCTGCATGTCTATCGGATGATGCTGAACAAAGGTATCTATGAGGGACGCCGGTATCTCTCGCCGTTCTCGGTTCATCTCATGACCGAATCCCACACCACCGGCATCCACCCCGTAGGCTGGATGCGCGGCGCCGACTATGGGTTGGCGTGGGAAGTGGTCACCGATCCGCTGGGCGAGCTGGCGGGACATTCGATAGGAACCTACGGCCACGGCGGCGCCTTCGGGACGCAAGGCTGGATCGATCCAGCCAACGGCCTGATTTCAATCCTGTTAGTCCAGCGCGCCGACGGAGGAACAGACAGCCTGCGGAACGTCTTCCTCAATATGGCCGAATCCAGGGTAGAGAAGTAGGCTGCCTGCCGGGTGGCTGCGGTCGAAATGCCTCGATGTGCTTGTGGCGTACGCCTCCAGGCGTGCGGTGTCGAGAGTCGTCTCGACCTACGGGAGCGGTCAGCCGACCACCGCGCACTACCTCCCTCCTCTTGACAATCTACAGAACCTGCATTATTCTCCTTGTAGATTACCTAGAGGAGCTATGGCCAAGCCAAAGAGCGATTTGTTGCAGGGAACACTCGACCTTCTCGTCCTGAAAACGCTGGAGCTGGAACCCATGCACGGCTGGGGCATTTCGCAGCGCATTCAGCAGATTTCGGAAAGCGTTCTGCAAGTCAATCAGGGGTCGCTCTATCCGTCCTTGCATCGATTGGAAGAGCAGGGATGGGTGACGGCGGAGTGGAAGACGTCGGAGAATAACCGGCTTGCGAAATATTACGCGCTGACCAAGCGCGGCAAGGCGCAGCTTGCCGAGGAACGGGCGAACTGGCTGCGATTGTCGACTGCGGTGGGACGGATTGTGGGGATTGCGTAGGGGGTTTTTTATGATGTCGAGGCTGGTTTCCATCATGCGATTTCTTTTCCGCCGGGAGCAGGTCGAGCGCGATCTCGACCAGGAACTGCGGTACCACGTGGATCGTCAGACGGAGCAGAATGTCGCACGAGGCATGGCTCCGGAGGAAGCGAGGCGCCAGGCTATCTTGAGCGTGGGCGCGATCGGTTCCGTAAAGGAAGACTGCCGCGAGGCGCGGACCGGGCACCTTTTTGAAACGCTGTGGCAGGACATCCGCTATGGGACGCGAGTGCTCAGCAAGAATCCCGGATTTTCGCTGGTGGCGATTTTGACACTGGCCCTCGGGATCGGCGCGAACACGGCGATTTTCAGTCTGGTGTACGGCGTTCTGTTGAGGCCGCTGCCGTATCATAACGGCGGCGAGCTAGTGGTGCTCCACCAGCAGAAAACCAAGGCTCCGGTCCCGAATATCCGTTTTTCAGTGAAGGAGCTGACCGACTACAGCCAGCAAAATCATACCTTGGAAGGCATTGTGGAGCATCACACAATGACGTTTCTGCTAAGTGATAAGAACTCAGCCGAACGCGTGCAAACCGCCGTCGTGTCCGGCAATTTCTTCGATGTGCTGGGCGTCAAGCCGATTCTGGGAAGAACTTTTGTAGACGCCGACGACCAAGTGGGCGCGGCGCCTGTGCTGGTGATGAGCTATAAGTTCTGGCAGCAGCACCGGCACGGCGATCCCGAGATTGTGGGCAAGATTTTTGAGATGAACAGCAAGCCGCACACCATCATCGGGGTGCTGCCGCCGATTCCGCAATATCCCAGCGAGAGCGATCTCTACATGACCACGGTGCAGTGCCCAACCAGATCCTCGGCGGGATTCCGGGCGAGTCGCAATAGCCGTATGATGATCGGGTTCGCGCGCCTAAAGCCCGGAGTCAACCTCGATCAGGCGCAGGCCGATCTCTCCGTGGTGGCCAGCCAGATCGAACATGCGAATCCAGAGGTTTATCCGAAGGAGATAGGCTACGCCATGTCCGCTGTGCTGTTGCGTGACGACTTGACGAACAACGCGCGTACCACGTTCTTCGTGCTGCTCGGCAGCGCCGGTTTTGTACTGCTGATCGCTTGCGCCAACGTGGCAAATCTGACGCTCGCGCGCCTGCTGCGGCTGGAACGGGAGATTGCTGTGCGCGTGGCCTTGGGAGCGAGCAAGGGCCGGCTGCTCCGTCAATTGCTGACGGAGAGCATTCTTGTATCCATGACCGGAGGCCTGCTGGGCTTGGCTCTGGCCCCGCTGGCTCTCAGGGTGTTGGTGAAGTTCGCCGCACGCTATTCCACCAGGGCGGCGGAGGTCAGAATCGACGCTCCAGTGATGCTATTCACTCTGCTGGTCGCGGTCGGCACGGGAATTCTCTTTGGATTGGCGCCGGCGTTCTCCTCCTCCAAGCGAGCCGCGGAGTCGATGAAGCAGGGCGGCGGCCGCAACTCGGCGGGCATCGGGCGGCATTTGCTGCGCAACGGGCTGGTAGTGGCGCAGGTGGCTGTGTCCTTCATGCTGCTGATCGGCGCGGGGCTGATGCTGCGCAGTTTCCTCAAACTGATGGAAGTGAATCCTGGGTTCCGCACGGATCACCTGCTCGCCATGCGGATGACTCCCAACTTTGGTAAGTATTCGCAGAACCCGAGTCAGATTCCCACGCTGATGGATACCATCACGCGGCACCTGAAGGCAATCAACGGCGTGGAGGCGGTGACGCTGGTTTCCAGTGTGCCGCTGAGTCCCAGCGGAATTGCGAATGGTCCCGGGAATAACGATTTTCGGATTCTCGGGCGTACTCTTTCGCCCGGAGAACTGGCACCGACAGTGGACATCACGGTTGCCGACCCGTATTATTTCCAAACCATCGGTCAGCCGTTGATGGAAGGCCGCCTGTTCACCGATCACGACGACGGCAAAATGCCGCTGGTCGCCGTGATCAATCAGACCATGGCGCGCCGCAACTGGCCGAACGGAAGCGCCGTGGGGCAGCGTATCGCGTTTAGTTTCAAACCGGAGACCTGGTTCGAGATCGTCGGCGTCGTCGGTGACACCCGGGAGTATGGCTTGGCGAAACCCACCAAGGAAGAGATTTACATGCCCATGGCCCAGAACTATCCCAACCACGCCACGGCCGGACTGGGAGGGTTTACCGGGAACATTATCGTGCGGACGTCGTTCGATCCCACGGCGGTCACGGCGCTGGTCCGCTCGGCGATGGCGGATATCAACCCGTTCATCGGGCTGGACCAGATCGGCACCATCGAGAGTTTCGAATATGAGTCGATGGCGCCTCCGCGGGTCACGGCTACGCTGCTGGGAATTTTCGCGGCCCTCGCGCTGTTGATCAGCACCAGCGGAATCGCGGCGGTGATGACGCTGGCGGTGACGCAGCGGACCAAGGAATTGGGGATTCGGATGGCGCTGGGCGCGGAGCGAAGCTCGATTATCGCGATGGTGGTGCGTCAAGGGGTTTCGCTGGCGATTCTCGGGGTCGCAGTAGGGATTTGCGGAGCGATGGCGCTGACGCGTTTGCTCTCGAGTCTGCTGTATGCGACCAGCCCGACCGATGTGCTGACGTTCCTCAGCGTGTCGCTGGTGTTCCTCGCGGTCGGCGCGGCGGCGTGTTTTGTTCCGGCGCGACAGGTGACGGCGATCGATCCGATTATCGCGTTGCGGGAAGAGTAAGTCGGCCCGTGTACGGCCGGGGACATAGGTAACACTTTAGCCCGGCGACATGGGTGACACTTTTCGGAGAGGTGTTTGGTCGCCTTTGGTGAGTATAAACGGGATCGTCGGGCCTGTGGGAATGTGGGAATCGCCGTGGCGATTTCCAAGGGCGGTGGGAAGAGTGGAAATCCGCTGTTTGGATTTCCACGCTTTCCACCGCCCGTCATTTCCTCAGGCCTGTTGGGTCCGCAGCTGACGCGGCAACTGCCGATGAAAGCGGGGGCGGAAGGTGTCGAACCAGCCGATCACCAGCGGGCCGTACAACACTTCGTAGTAGCGATCGTCACTCGCCCGCAGCCCGAGATATTCATACGCGAAAGTCTCGCTGACAAACGTGCGCTGGCCGTTCCATCGCATCTCGCCCTTTTGTGAGATCCGCCGCACGTGGACGTCGGCGTCGTATTCCACCTCCGGCACGCGCCGCGGAAACGCCCGCAGGGAGCGCGCGTAGCAACTCGCCGGCGTCCGATAGTCGAGCGATTCATGCGGCCGCTCGTGGTTATAGATTTTCTGCCAAGCATGAAACGCGTCCTGTTGCCGACGCGGATTACGCTCCGGCGGGCGTAGCGTTTCCTGCTTGAGTGTGCGATGCATGCGCTCATGCCGGCCGTTGTCCTGCGGCGATGCGGGACGGCTTCGTTGGGCGACGATTCCTAACCGGACCCAGCGCATGGACAACCGGCTGAGGCCTCCCGGAGCCCGGCTGGCAAAGGGCGCGCCGTTATCGGTGTGAATCACGGCGGGCATTCCATATTCACGAAACGCTATGTCGAACAGCGCCTCCACATGCGCCCGATCGGTCTTGGCCGCGATCTGGCAGCACAGCAAATAGCGGCTGTGCGCGTCGGTGATGGTCAGCGGATCGCAGCGCGTGCCGTCGGCGGTCAGGAACCATCCCTTGAAATCGGCGCACCAGGTCTCATTGGCCTGGGCCACGGCGGCGATGGGCGGCCCGTACAGCGGCGTCCGCACGCGACGCCTCCGCGGATGACTCAGCCCTTTGCTGCGCAGCAACTCCGCGATGGTGCTCGCCGCCGGGACCTTCTGATCGGGCACCGCCTGCGCCAGTTTCACCGCCAGCTTGCGCGGTCCCCAGCCCCAGCGCAGCCGCGCCTCGACGATCCGCGCAATCATCTCTTCGCTCAGCCGCTGCGGGCTCCGGTGCGGAGCGCGGCTCCGATCCCGCAACCCGCTGCTCCCTTCCACCTGATGACGATCCAGCCACTTGTAGATCGTCTTGCGCGACACCCCGTAGCTTTCGGCGAGCCAGACAATACTTTCTCCTTCGTCGTGTAACCGAATCAGTTCGACTCGTTGTTCCATTGTTCCGTCTTCCTTCCATGGCATCGCCTACCAGCTTGGCGTGCTTTGCTAAGGTCGACCTGATCCACCCATCGTCAATGAACTGTCACCCATGTCCCCGGACTAAAGTGTCACCCATGTCCCCGGTCCGTACCCCCGTACTACCCCTCCATGACTGTCGGGGTTCGGTGTTGGCGTTGAGGACGAGGCCATCTCCTACCGAACCCCGACAGTAATGGAGGGGACATGCTACAGACCACTAGGCAGCGGATTGATATACTTCTCGGCACTGCATGCTGAAGAAGAAAATCTGTATGCTCGGCTACTATGGAGTCGGCAAAACCAGCTTGGTATCGCAGTTTGTAAGCCACTTATTCGCCGACAAGTACCAGACCACCGTGGGTGTCAAGATCGACAAGAAGACAGTGCGGGTGGACGGCCGCGAGGTCATGTTGATGCTGTGGGACGTCGCCGGCGAGGAAGACGATACTCCCGCCAATTTGAAGCACGTCCGGGGCGCCAGCGGATACCTGCTGGTCGCGGACGGCCTCCGCTCCAAAACGCTGGACGCCGCCGTGGGTATCCAGCGGCGCGTCGAAACCGAAGTAGGCAAGCAGCCTTTCGTGGTGCTGTTGAATAAAACAGATGAGCGCGCCAGTTGGGAGGTTCCGGCCACCGCCCTGGCGGAGCTCACGGCGCGCGGTTGGACCGTTCTCCAAACCAGTGCTAAGACGGGTGAGAAGGTGGAAGAAGCGTTTCTCACTCTTGCCGCCGCAATGTTAAAGGTCCATTCTGGCGACGACGATGAAGATTGAGAATTTGTTCGCGGCTCTTGACCTGGCCGCGTTCGAGCAGACGCCAGGCGGCCTGTTCGCGCCGGTGGGAGCGCTGCCGGAGTGGCTCCCGATGGACGACGCGGAGGTCGATCTGGCGGACCGTTTTCCGGTGCTGGAGCTGTTTCTCGCCGATTGCGGGCCGGTATTCGAAACTGGAATCCCTCCGCGCCTGGAATCCGATGTCTGGGAGGAGGATCAGGCGGGTGGGGGCAAGCGCTATCTGCAGGCCACAGCGGTGAAGCTGGGAAGCCGCAATCTGCTGGTGCTGAGATCCCTGCCGCACGAACGGTTCACGTATCAGCAGCTTTATCACGATTTCCAACTGGCGGAAGAGAAAGCGGAGCGGGCCACGCGGGCGAAGAGCGACTTCCTGGCCGTGATGAGCCACGAAATTCGAACTCCGCTCAACGCGATTATCGGCATGGCGGATGTTCTTTCCGCCAGCTCCCTGACGCCGGAGCAGCAAAAATGCTTCGAGGTACTCCAGCGCAACGGTCTCAGCCTGTTGGACCTGATCAACGATATTCTCGACCTGTCCAAGGTGGAGTCCGGCAAGGTCGTGCTGGAGACTGTCCCGATGGATTTGCGGGAGGTGATCTCGCGCGCCATGGAATTGTTCGACGGCCGCGCCAAAGCCAAAGGCCTCGAACTGCGGCGATCCATCGCTCCGGGGGTCCCGGTTTACTTGATGGGCGATCCCACAAGACTGAGGCAGGTAATCGTGAACCTGTTGGGCAATGCGATCAAGTTCACCGATCAGGGGCACCTGGAGGTCCAGGTGGAGCAGGATCCGGAAAATCCGTGCCCGGGCTGCCTGCGTTTCGTTGTTTCCGACACCGGAATCGGCATTCCCGAAGAGAAGGTGAGGCAAGTCTTTGAGAGCTTCACCCAGGCAGACAACTCCACCACGCGCAAGTACGGCGGCAGTGGCTTGGGCCTCTCGATTTCCCGTCAGTTGGTGGAGTTGATGGGCGGGCGGATGTGGGTGGAGAGCCAGGTGGGCCGCGGCAGCACGTTTTTCTTTACCGTCAGGCTTGGCGTCAACGCCGATCAATCCGCGGAGACGCCCGCCGAGAAAAAGGAAGTGGAGCGCTACCCGAACGGACTAAGGATCCTACTGGTGGACGATGCCGCCGACAACCGTCTCCTGATCGGGTTGTATTTAAAAAAGCTGAACTGCTCGCTTGAAATCGCAAAGGACGGTAGCGCGGGCCTGGACAAGTTTCGCAGCGGACACTTTGACGTCGTCTTGATGGATGTGGAAATGCCGGTCATGGATGGCTATACGGCAACCCGCGAGATCCGGCGTTACGAACGGGAAGCGGGCATTCCCGCGACTCCAATCCTGGCGCTCACCGCGCATGCGTATGCGGAAATGGCCAACAAGGGCCGGGAGGCAGGATTTACCGCGGTCCTGACTAAACCGATCCGGCAAACAACGCTCCTGGAAGTTTTGGCGTCCTATTCCAGTCATGCATCCGAATCGGCCACCGCGTCGATCCCTGTTGAGCCAACCGAGAATCTCCGGGTCCGCGTCGAGCAAGGCATGGAAGAATTAGTACCGGCCTACCTGGAAAAACGCCGCAACGATATCGAGCTCTACCGGCGGGCGCTGGCGGCGGAGGACTTTGAAACCGTGCGGATGCTGGGCCACAGGATGAAGGGAACTGGGGCCGGATATGGGTTTCCGGTCCTGACCGAAATCGGCAGCGCCATCGAGCAGGCGGCGCTGCGGAAGGATGCGGGCGGCATTGCCGCCGGGGTGGAACGGCTCGCCCAGTATGCCGGGAACGTGCAGTTGGATTATGCTCAATGAACGGCGTAGAAGCCGACGGAGCTAAACTTGAAACTACGCTTTTGGGGAACTCGCGGGTCGATCGCGACGCCGGGACCGGGAACCAACCGCTTTGGCGGCAACACTTCCTGCGTGGATTTGGTGACCAACGCGGGCCGGCGCTTTATATTCGATTGCGGCACCGGCGCGCGCCTGCTAGGCATGCACATGATGGCGCACGCGCCTAAGCCGATTGATGCCACCATCTTCATCAGCCATACTCATTGGGATCACATCCAGGGGTTTCCTTTCTTCGCGCCGTTGTTTGTTCCGGGCGGGCGGATCACGGTATGCGGTCCGCACGGCACTTACAATTCGCTGCCCGATACGCTCTCAGGTCAGATGGAATACACTTATTTCCCGGTGAATCTGACCGAACTTGGGCGCTCGGATCGAATATAAGGAGCTGCCCGAGGGCGAAAACGAAATCCGAGGCGTGCGGATCGTCACGCAGCGGCTGAATCATCCGGCGCAAACCCTGGGTTTTAGAATCGAGGCCGACGGGGTTTCGGTCATGTACGTCTGCGACCACGAGCCATACTGGGAACACCTTTGGCGGTCCGACGCCGAGCCTGGAAAACTGGATTCCATTCTCCACTCCGGCGACCGCCGCCACGCGGATTTTCTGCTGAATGCCGACGTCGTGATTCACGACGCGCAGTACACGCCCACGGAATATCCGGCCAAGAAAAACTGGGGGCACTCCACGTATAGCTACGTCACGCAGATCGCGGCAGCGGCGAACGTGAAGCGCCTGTTCCTGACCCATCACGACCCCACCCACGACGACGAGTTTCTGAGCCGGATGGAAGAGCAGGCGCGCGCCATCGCTTTGGCCGCCGGTTCGCCGATGGAGGTTTCGTGCGCCTACGAGGGCTGCGAAGTGAACATCGAAGGCGACGGCTCCGGGATGGCGCGTCACGAGCCGTTCAGCGCCACGGCCACATTCAGCAGCCGGCCGCGGCGGATTCTCATAGTGGACGATGACGAGGACCTGCGGATTCTCGCCAAGAAAACCATGGCCCGCGGTTGGAACGTGATTCTGGAAGCCACCGGCGGCGAAGAGGCCATGAAGGTGATCCATGAGGAGAAGCCTGACCTGGTGGTGCTGGATTTAGTAATGCCCAAGCCCGATGGTTTCGACGTCCTGCGGTGGATGAGGGCCGACCCGCAAAACCAGGACGTCCCGGTGCTGGTCCTGACGGCGCAGGGAGACGAGGACAGCATCCGCACCTGCTTCGAGCTAGGCGCGACGGACTTTCTGGTGAAGCCGTTCACGGTGCCGCAACTCGACGTGCGCGTACGTTCTTGCCTGGAGCGGGCGAAGCAATGAATACGCTCACAAAATTATGTTTCCAACAGAGACTAAAGTCTGTGCCACCTCAATGAATCAGTGGCAGATGGTGGCACAGGCTTCAGCCTGTGAATTCCAGGAGTACCTTTTATGAACCCAGTCGAGCAGCCTGAAAATGAAGCACGCACGCCGCAATTGATGCCTAGCGGGACCGGCAATGTCGACAAGATTCGCGACATTCTTTTCGGCACCCAGATGCGGGACTATGAGACGCGGTTCGCGCGCCTGGAAGAGACGGTGGCCAAGGAAACCGCGGAGATGCGCGAGAACAGCCGGCGCCGCTTCGATCAACTGGAGCAGTACATCAAGCGGGAATTCGAAGTTCTGGAATCCCGCCTCAAGGCCGAGCGCGAGGAGCGCTCCGACGCCGGCAGCCAGCATTCGCGCGAGCTCAAGGATCTGGGCGACGCTCTCACTCGCCGCCTGCGTGAGCTGGACGACCGCGGTGTCAGCGTGGAGAGGGATTTGCGAAGTCACGTGCTCGCGCAATCCAAGGATCTGAGCGACCAGATGCAGCAGCGGCACGACGAGATCTTCACTTTGCTCGAACGGCGTTTTCAGGAGCTGCGGCACGGGAAGACGGATCGCGCCGCCCTGGCGACTCTGTTCACTGAAGTGGCCCTGCGTCTGAACGACCAGTTCCAGATACCAGGCGCGGACGCATAAAATGCAGGAGCCGCCCGGAGATCGCGCGGCCACCGGCAGCCCGCCGAATGGCGCGGGCGCGGCCGAGTTCGCGGAATTACGCCGCATCATGATCGGGCAGGACCTGGACGACATCGCGGGGTTGCAGAAGCGACTGGACGATCCGGACGTGCGCGCCGCGGAAACCGGCGCGATAATACCCGCGGCCATTAAAACCGCTTCCCGCAAAGGCCTGCGCGATGCGCTGGAGCCGGTATTCGAGAGGTCGTTTAGAAATTCCGTTCGCAAGCATCCCCGGGAAATTTCGGACGCGATTTATCCCGTGATGGGTCCGGCGATCCGAACCTCCATCGCGGCCGCCATTCGCGAGTTTGCGGAGTCTTTGAATCAGATCGTCGAAAAGAGCGCGTCGTGGCGAGCCATTCGATGGCGCATCGAAGCGCGCGTGACCGGGACGGCCGTTCACGGAGATCCTGCTGACCCGCAGTCTGCTGTATTCGGTGGAACAGGTGTTCCTGATTCACAGAGTCAGCGGCGTGCTGCTGCTGCACGTAGCGGCGAAATCCGCGGTGGTGAAGGACGCCGACATGGTTTCCGGCATGTTCACCGCGATCCAGGATTTTGTCAGCGATTCCTTCCTCGAAAGCGGGCAAGAGCTCGAAACGATCGACGTCGGGCGCTACAAACTGTGGATCCAGTACGGGTCGAAAGCGATATTGGTTGGAGCCGTCAGCGGGACCGCGCCGGTGGAGTTGAAAGCCGTCTTCCGATCGGCGCTCGAAAAAATTCACGAGACGCTGTTGACGGAGTTGGAAACTTTCAAACAAGACGATGTCAGTGTCTTCGAGCCGGCACGGCCGCACCTCGAAAGTTGCCTGCTGGGCCAGCGGGCGCCCCGGCGGAGGAGATGGCTGCTGTGGCTGATGCTGACGGGAGTGGTGGCACTGCTCGCGGGGCTGGTGTACGTTCAAGTTCGCAACCTGCGGCGCTGGGACGCCTACGTCGACGCGTTGCGGCAGCAGCCGGGGATCGTGGTCCTGCGCGCGGAGAAGCGCGGGTCAGGCGGACTGATCGCGGGGCTCAAGGATCCCAAAGCGCCGGAGCCGGCGAGCCAGCCTGGGCGGGTCCAATATGAGTGGCAGCCTTATTTATCGCTGAACACCCCCTTCGCCGCCGAGCGCGAATTGGAAGCGGATCTGGAGCGCATCCGGAAGCAGACGATTCGCTTCGAACCGGGCAGCGCGATCCTGCCGCTGGCGGAGGCCGGACGCGTGGAGGATCTGGCGGGGGCGATCCTTCGCGTCCGCAAGGCCGTCACGATCACGGGCCATACCGATGAAGTTGGGAGCGCGGAAACCAACCTGAAGCTATCGATGGATCGCGCCGCCACCGTCCGTCAGGCTCTCATTGCGCAAGGCGTTCCGGCTAATCTTTTGCACATCGAGGGAGCAGGCAATTCCCGGCCTTTGCGCACGGGCGGAACCGAATGGGACCGAGCCGCGAATCGCAGTGTGTCGTTTCGCGTGGACCAGTAAAACTCAAAACCGTGTTGGCCGCCGATGAACGCTGATTAACGCCGATCGAAAACAAATGATGTTATCCGCGTCATCTGTGTTCATCAGCCGCCCCTGAGCCGCGACCGTCAGGGAGCGGGCAGACGAGGTAATCTACGCTTCGCCACCCCGCTAGGCCCGCGAGATATTCTAGGGAATGCCCGCCAAGACTGTACTCGTTGTCGACGACGATCCGGAAGTTTCCACTCTCCTTGCATCCATGTTGAAGGACACCGCATGGAGCATAGAAAGCGCTTCCGGCGGCGAGGAGGCCTTGGCTCTCCTCGAAGGCCGCGACTACGACGTCGTTCTCACCGATATTCTGATGCCCAACATGGACGGGCTTACCTTGCTCAACCGGATTCATGCCATCCGCCCCGGCGCGAGAGTGGTGGTGATGACCGCCTTTAATCGCCCGGATCGTGTGGCCGGTTCATTGCGCGCAAAGGCCGCGGGCTACCTGGCGAAGCCGTTTTCGAAGGACAAACTGCTGGATGCGTTATCCTCCGCGCTGTCTTGGACCATCGAGGCGGACGACATTGAAGTTCTGTCCGATCAGGCCAACTGGATTTCCGTACGAACGCGCTGCCGGTTGGAAACGGCCGACCGCCTGACTCAGTTTTTCCACGAGCTGCCGGCGGAACTGGATGCCGAGCAGCGCGACATGGCGGCCTTCGCGTTCCGCGAGCTGCTGACGAATGCCATTGAGCATGGCGGCCATCTCGATCCCGAAAAGCAAGTCGAGCTGCACTTCATTCGCACGCAGCGCAGCATCGTGTATTACGTGCGCGATCCGGGCTCGGGTTTTTCGCTCGACAAGCTGCCGCACGCCGCCATCTCGCACCCTGAATCGCCAATCGCGCACGCCGAGGTGCGGCAGCAAATGGGAATCCGGCCGGGCGGATTCGGCCTGCTGCTGCTGAAAAACTTCGCGGATGAGTTGATTTATAACGCCAAGGGGAACGAAGTGATTCTCATCAAGCACATGTGAGCTAGCCGTGGCGTACGCACTCGTGCGTGCCGCGTCGAGACTCATCTCGACGCCAGCTATTTGACGGTAACCTTCACCTGCGCATTAGACCAGCAGCACTGAAACCCTCGGCCGCCGTCGCCGGACCAATCGTTGGCCACCGCTCTTAGTACATATTCGCCCGGCTCACTGAAGCTGGCCGTCGTGGTGGCGGTGCCGCTGAA
This sequence comes from Bryobacterales bacterium, assembly GCA_963813145.1. Lineage (GTDB taxonomy): Bacteria > Acidobacteriota > Terriglobia > Bryobacterales > Bryobacteraceae > Palsa-187. The sequence goes on along the minus strand of CAWEXX010000001.1, from coordinate 4,110,509 downwards.
GACTGCTGGCGGCGGAGCCTTGAACGACGCCTTCTCGACCGCCGGACGCGCGTTCGAAAACGTCACCGTACCGGGTCCACGAAATTTGGTCCAAGTGACCGTGACAGGCGGACCCATGGCCCGCCCTGCCAGCACGGACTTTGCATCGTCGGCAACCCACAGCGGCAGGCTGATCGGATTCGAAACCGTCGTCGTGACCTCGCGGCTCTGCCCGCGCGGCCCTTGCACGAATGGTCCGCTTTCCGAAAAGGAGATAAAGGGCGGCGTGTTGCCGCTTGCGTCCGCGAACGGCGCGACTTCATAGAGCGGATGCAAACTGATGGGGATCACGCTGGTTTTCCCGTTGACCACCAAAGTCCACGTGAGTTTCTTGTCGCCAAAGTCCTTGGGCAAAGTGACGGTGAATACGCCCCATTGGCGCCCGGGGAGAAAGTGGGTCGGCTGACCGCGGTCCGGACCACCCGGCTCAATGCGATTGTTCGGCCCAATCGGAATTTCAAGGGTCTGCTTCTGATTGCGGTTGTAATACCCGGCCAGCAGGCTGAAGGTTCCGTCGGAGTTGGGGAACCATCCTTCGAATGCGCCCGTGATGCTTTCTCCGGCGTCGTGATAGGGCTCGAAGGGCAGCGACGATTGCGCCCAGCCCGCGCTCACCAGAGCAATTCCAATCAGGAATTTCATAGCCGGTTATGGTCGTGGCGAGATCGACGCGGAGCGGCTCTGTTTGTGGCTGGCGGCCCACTGATTGTAGTCGTCATCCGTTATATAAGTGACGTTCACCCACGCGTGGCCCATCTCATCGACGGTGCGGTCACCGTAGCCCACCCACTGATCGTGATCCGGATTGTTAGGATTGTTCACGGTATTGTCGTACCACGCGGTGATATGGATGATCGTGCCCTGAGGCAGCACCGGAGCGGCATCGTCCGCGTAGATGTAGTTGTTCATCCAATTAAAATTGAAGTGATCCACGTAGCTCAGCATCTGCGTCGTGCCATCGGGTAGAATCGCTTCCATCGACATGGCCTTGCCGCGCCAATGCATGTGCGGCTGAAAGTTCTCGAGCCGCGCGGGCTTCGACAGCACCTGATACGTCTGAATCGCGACCACCTTATTAGGTGGAATGTCGAAGCGCCCGGGAGGGCTCACCGACGCTCCGAACAAACTCAGGCGCGTACGATATTTTGGAACCTCGCCCTTGGGATAAAGGTAAATCGCGAGTTCCACGTGATCGCGGATCTGCTCGCCCACGGCGTGAAGATGCATCTCCCACCGGATCTGCGCCCCCGGCATCAGCAGCTTTCCGGAGCCGGGCCGGTAGACGTCATAGCTCTTGCCCACGGCCCACTCCATTAAGAGTCCAGGACCCGAGGCGCCGTCGGTGGCGGACACCGGCTCGTCTTGTCTAAGGCTCGCCAGCGCGTGATGAACAATCCGGCGTCCGGCGGGCGTCGATGGCCGCATTTCGACCGCGCGCACCCAGCGCTCCTCCTTGATGCCGATATCGGTGGCAGGTTTAAACCACACGTCCTGGCCGTGAGAAGGCATGGTGTACGGCTCCGATTTGACGACGAAATCCGGCGCTCCGAACTGTTTCGCGAGCTGCCAGCCGTCATCCGAAGGCCATTGTTTAGCGGGCGGCAGATCCTTGGGATCTCCCAGCGGAGCGCCCGCATCGGCCCAGCGCACGATTGTATTCATCTGCGTGTCCGAGAGCGAACGGTCGTTGGCGAAATGCTGGATACCGACCGTTTTATCGAGATGCCAGGGCGGCATATTGCGGGTAATCACGCGCTCTCGAATCGATTTCACCCACGGCCGCACTTCCTGATAAGTGACCAGCGACATAGGCGCCATCGATCCCGCGCGATGGCAGGCTTCGCACTTGTCCTGAAAGATGGGAGCGATATCCTTTGCGAACGTGACGGAGTCAGTTCCGAAAACCGCACCCGCACAGAACAACATTATGATGCAGCTCGTGGCGCACGCGCCCACGCGTGCCGCGTCGACACTTCTGTCGACACCTGTGGAGCTCTCACCAGCGTCGAGATGAGTCTCGACGCGGCACGCACGAGTGCGTGCGCCACGATAACGATTTAGTTTGGACAGGCCACGTGTCATGACCGCTCCTTCTTTAAATGCAGTCTATGTGCTTGTAACGCCTATGTCAACAGCTGTTAAACTGATGGGCAAACCTTGAGCGCAGCTCTGCTATCCACCTCCGTCGTGTTGGTCATTCTGGCAGCCGTCACTCTCATGCCGTTTCCGTCTCTCGTGATCAGCGACCTGGGGTACGCCGCTTTCTGCCCGTTCGCGCCATGGAGCACCCTGATGCTTCTCCTTGTTGCTGGAATTGCTTGGGCGCTACGCCGCCACTTCATCAAATAATGATCCGACGCCGCGACTTTCTCGAACTCGCCCTCGCCGCCCCCGCCTTGGCCGCCCAGTCCTCCACCAAGCCCTGGTACCTGCGCACGTACCGCTGGGGACAAACCAACATTACGGAGAAAGATCCGGATCAGTACGACATCCCATGGTGGCGCGCCTATTGGAAGCGCACCGAAGTGCAGGGCGTGATCATCAACGCCGGAGGGATCGTCGCGTACTATCCAAGCAAGTTCCCGCTGCACCATCGCGCGGAATTCTTGAACGGCCGCGACCTCTATGGCGAGTTGGCCAAGGCCGCGCACGACGACGGGCTGGTGGTGATGGCGCGGATGGATTCTAATCGCACCGCCGAGGATTTCTTCCGGGCCCATCCAGATTGGTTCACGCGAAACGTGAACGGCGAACCCTATCGCGCAGCGGACAAGTACATCACCTGCGTCAACAGTCCCTATTACGAAGAATATCTTCCCGAAGTGATGCGGGAGATTATCGAGCGCTCCCATCCCGAGGGCTTTACGGACAACAGTTGGGCCGGGATGGGGCGCGCCAACATCTGCTATTGCGACAACTGCGAGCGCAGGTTCCGCGCCAAGTCCAGTCATGCGGTGCCGAGGGCCGCGAATTGGGAGGACCCTGTCTATCGCCAATGGATCCTGTGGAATTACGAACGGCGCACGGAGCTGTGGGAGTTAAACAATCGCGTTACGCGCGCCGCCGGCGGGCCGGATTGCATTTGGTCCGGCATGAACAGCGGGTCGGTTACGGGCCAGGCCAACTCTTTTCGCGATCTGAAAGAGATCTGCCGGCGCGCGAGCATCCTGATGCTGGATCATCAGCGCCGCGATAATGCGACCGGGTTTCAGCAGAACGGCGATACGGGCAAGCGGGTCCACTCACTGATGGGATGGGAGAAGCTGGCGCCGGAGAGCATGGCCATGTACGAGAATGGCCGGACGAATTTTCGCGCGGCGAGCAAGCCGGCGGTCGAAGCCCGCATGTGGATGATCGCGGGCATTGCGGGAGGAATTCAGCCGTGGTGGCATCATGTGGGCGCTTACGCGGAGGACCGCCGCATGTATCGCACGGCCGAGCCCGTGATGAGGTGGCACAAGGCGAATGAAGCGTACCTTGTGAATCGCACCCCGATCGCGAGCGTGGGATTGGTTTGGTCGCAAAGGAATACCGATTTCTATGGCCGCGACAATGCCGCTGACCTTGTCGACGCGCCTTACGACGGCTTCGCGCAAGCCCTGATTCGCGCGCGGATTCCGTATTTGCCGGTTCACATCGACGATATCGATCGCGGATCAGGCGGATTCTCCGTGCTGGTGCTGCCGAGCGTCGCGGCGATGTCGGACGAACAATGCTCGGCGATTCGCCGATTCGTCGGACGCGGCGGCTCGTTGATCGCGACCGGCGATAGCAGTCTGTACAACGAGTCGGGTGATCCGCAATCGGACTTCGCGCTCGCCGATCTGCTGCGGGTTCATGTGAAGGTGAAGCCGGTCTGGCAGCGCGCGTCCACAACGACGGTCCATACTTACTTGCGGCTGCATCCCGAATTGCGAGGCAATGTCGCCGGGCCTCGGACGGGGAAGGAGCCGCCGGTCGCCGGGAATCGGCACGCGGTGCTCGCGGGCTTCGAAGAAACCGACCTGATTCCGTTTGGCGGAATTCTCCAGCCGCTCGAAGTCGAGGCCGGAGCTATCGTTCCTCTGACGTTCGTGCCGCCGTTTCCAATGCTGCCTCCCGAGACTTCTTGGATGCGGGTGCCGGACACGAGCATCCCCGGTCTGGTCGTGAATGAGTCGCCGGCGGGAGGCCGTATCGCCTATCTCGCCGCCGATCTGGATCGCCGCAATATGCGCGATCTTCTGCCTGACCACGGAAACCTGCTCGGGAATATCGTGCGCTGGGCGAATCGCGAACCAATTCCTCTTCGCGTCCAGGGCGCGGGCCTGATCGACTGCCACCTGTATCGCCAGGAAGATCGGTTGATCGCGCATCTGGTGAATTTGACCAGCACCGGCACGTGGCGCGCGCCGGTCGACGAACTGATTCCCATTGGACCGATCCGCGTTGCGATCAGGATTCCCGCGGGGATGCGGCTTCGGCACGCGAAGCTATCGGTGTCAGGCGAGCGAGTGGGTATGAAGGTCAATCAGGGATGGGTTGAGTTTTCGGTGAGCTCGATTCTGGATCACGAGATGATCGTAATTTCGTGACTCGCGGCGACGGAAATCCTGAATGTTATGTGGCGCGCGCCTCCAGGCGTGCCGCATCGACTTTCGTGTCGATGTCTCTTTCCAGGCCCGAACGTCGACACAACTGTCGACGCGACACGCGTGGACGCGTGCGCCACGCGGGGAAGATAATATACATTCTCAGTGATGCACTACGCTAGCAGGAGTTCAAACATGATCGTTCGACGTCTTTGGCTGATTCTGGCAACCGTCTTGGTCGGAATCGCGATCTTCGCCCAGCAGGGCGCACAGTTCCCCGGCAGTCTGCTCGCGGGACTCCGCTGGCGCGACGTCGGACCCATGCGCGGCGGGCGCACCTATGGCGTCGCGGGACACGCCAGTCAGCCCGACACGTTTTATTTCGGCTCCGTCGGCGGAGGCGTGTGGAAGACCGAGAACTCCGGCCGCACCTGGTTTCCCATTTCCGATGAAGGCATTCCGATCGGCTCCATCGGCGCGATCGCGGTGGCTCCGTCGAACGCCAACATCGTCTACGTCGGCACGGGCGAGCCCGATATCCGCAGTCAGCACTCCTACGGCATCGGCATGTACAAGTCCACCGACGCGGGCAAGACCTGGACGCACATCGGGCTCGAAGCCACTCGTCAGATCGGACGCGTGGTGGTCGATCCCGCCAATGCGAATCGCGTCTATGTCGCCGCGCTCGGCCATGTCTACGCCGCCAATCCCGACCGCGGCGTCTATCGCTCGCTCGACGGCGGCGCGACGTGGAAGAAGATCCTGTTCAAGACCGAGCGATCCGAACAACGTCGGCGCAATCGATCTCGCGCATCGATCCTAAGAATCCGCGCGTCGCTCTACGCGTCGCTGTGGGGCACGCGGCGTCCGCCGTGGTCGGTCTACGCGCCTTCGAATCTGCCCGGGCGGCGGCCTCTTCAAATCCACCGATGGCGGCGACACCTGGAAGCAACTGACAGGCGGCCTGCCCACCGATCGAGTTCGTCGGAAAGATCGGCATCGCGGTTTCGCCCAGCAATCCGAATCGCCTGTGGGCCGTGGTCGATGACACGGGAGCGGCGGTCGTTCCCGCACGCGGCGGTGGCGGAGGACGCGGCGGCACCGCAGAACACCGGCGGAGGCGTCTACATCTCCGACGATGCCGGCGCCACCTGGAAACTGGTCAACTCCGAGAATCGTCTCTGGGGACGCGGCTGGTACTTCGGCTCCGTCAGCGTCGATCCCGCCAATCCCGACCGCGCCTACGTCATCAACACCGCGACCTACATGACCACCGATGCGCGGCAAGACCTTCGTGCCCGATCAAAGGCGCGCCCGGCGGCGACGACTATCACCAGATGTGGATCAATCCCAAAGACGGCAACCGCATGGTGCTGAGCAGCGATCAGGGCACCGTCGTCAGCGTCGATGGCGGCAAGAGCTGGAGCACCTGGTACAACCAGCCGACCGCGCAGATCTATCACGTCGCCGCCGACAATCGCTTTCCCTATTGGCTGTACGGCGCGCAGCAGGATAGCGGAGGCGTCGGCGTCAGCACCTGGTCGCGCGAAGGCGTCCTCTCGTTCCGCAACTGGGAGCCGACCTGCCTCGCGGGCGAAAGCAACACCGTGCTGCCCGATCCCAAGGACGGCAACATTCTCTATGGCAGCGGCAACGGCACGCTGCGATCAGAACCTGAACCTTCAGCTGTCCCGGCATGGGCGCAGCTGCCTGCCGCCGGATCCCGACGATCCGAATCGCAAGACCTGGACGCTGCCGCAGGTCTTCTCGCTGGCCGATGAAGCGCTGTACTACGCCAATCAATTCGTCATGCGCTCGCGCGATCGCGGCAAGACGTGGGAAAAAATCAGCCCTGATCTGGCGCGCGCTGAATCCGCCTGTGCCTGCGAACTCTCGACCCGGTCACCGCGAAAGATATCGATCAGCCGATGACCGACCGCTTCGGCGTCGTCTACTCGCATCGGTCCGTCGCCGCTGCAGGCCGGCACCGTGTGGGTCGGGCACCGACGACGGCTTGATCCACGTGACGCGCGACGATGGCAAGACCTGGCAGAACGTGACGCCTCCGCGCGATGACTCCGTGGAGCAAGGTTTCGCAGATCGAAGCCAGTCATTTCGACGCCGAGACGGCCTACGCGTCGGTCGATCGTCACCGGATCGCCGACATGAAGCCCTACATCTATCGCACGCACGACGGCGGCAAGACGTGGCAGAACGTTGTCGCCGGCATTCCCGAAGGCGCGTACGTCAACTCGGTGAAGGAAGATCCCAAGACGAAGGGTCTGCTCTACGCCGCAACCGAGCTGCGCGTCTACGTCTCGTTCAACGACGGCGCGCAATGGCAGCCGCTGCAGAACAACATGCCGGTGACGTCGATCCGCGACATCGTGGTCCATGGCGACGATCTGGCCATCGCCACGCATGGCCGCGGCTTCTGGGTGCTGGATCAGATGAGCGCGCTGCGCGAGATCGCCGCGCAAGGCGCGCAGATCATCTCGTCCGAAGCCTACCTGTTCAAGCCCGGCGAAACCTACGCCATCCGCGAGGGCAGCATGAACGGCACGCCGCTGCCGCATGAGGAGCCGCAGAATCTCAATCCGCCGTCGGGTGTGCTGGCGTATTACTGGCTGAAATCCGCAGCCACGCAGCCGCTGAAAATCGAACTGTTAGACGGTCGAGGCGCGGTCAGGGCATGCGTCGCGAGCGACACTCCAGTCCGTCCCGTGGACACGGAAGCTATCAACGTCCAGGCGATCTGGGAACAGCCGGCGCAGCCTCCGTCAGCCGCGGCCGGAATGCATCGAGTGGCTTTAGGAGGTACAGCAGGACGTGGTGGAGGCCGAGGTGGCGCGGCACCGGCACCAAAAGACGCATGTACCACCGGCGAAGCAACTCCGCCGCCAGCGGCCGGGAGAGGCCGAGGTGGTCGAGGAGGCGCGCAGGGGTTGCAGCCGGGCTCATATACTGTACGCCTCACGGTGGACGGGCAGACGTATACGCAACCGGTCGTGTTGAAACCGGATCCGAGAGGAGTGCCCGAGGGAGCCAATTAGTAAGCTGACCGCTCCCGAAGGTCGCGGTTCTAAACGCGCCGATTCCGCAATCCGCTTTAACAGAGCCGCGACCAGCGGGAGCGGTCACCTCACGACTGGGGGCTGCCCCTGTAACCTCGCCCTCGTCGAGCACCCCTAGTAAACTGCATTTCCTCGCCATCTCCACGCCACTTTCGCGAGCATGATGGTGAGTGTGGAGGACTCGTGAAGGCGATGGAGTGAAAGTCCGGGACCTCATTAAACTGATCGAAGCGGATGGTTGGCGGCACGTGAGGACAAAGGGCAGCCATCGGCAGTTTAAGCATCCTGCAAAACGCGGTCGCGTTACTGTGGCGGGGCATCCCGGGGATGATGTTCGTCCTGGTACGCTGAAGGGTGTCCTCGGACAGGCAGGATTGAAGGATCAACTATGAAGAAGTATGCGGTAGTCATCGAGAAAGGTCCAGCCAATTACTCCGCCTACGTGCCTGATCTCCCCGGTTGCATTGCTACGGGAAAGACGCTTGAAGAAATCGAGATCAATATGCGCGAGGCGATAGAGTTTCATATCGAGGGGATGATTGAAGACGGGGAGCCCGTTCCGGAGCCGTCGTCCCAGGCAATTGAAGTCGAAGTTAGCGTGTTCTGACGGCCACATCGCCCTCTCTCAGTGCCAGCCCTGTAACCTCGCACCCTCCCCGAGCACCTTTAGTAAACTAACCTCTTATGATCACCCGCAGGCATTTCCTCGCCACCTCGACGGCTGCTTTCGCCGCTAGACTGTTTGGCGCGCCGGCGACTTCGAAAACGCCCTCGCCCGATCTCGAAAAACTGGGCGCGGTCGCGCTGCGCGAGGCCAAGAAATATAAGGCCACTTATTGCGACATCCGCATCGTGCGGCTGCGCGACCAGCGCATCGGCCTCCGCGTGCAATCCGGGCGCGGCGGCGGACCCACCATCTCCGTGCCCAACGTGGGCGAGGATGCGACGTTCGGGTTCGGGGTCCGCGTCATCGTCAACGGAGCCTGGGGATTCGCTTCGTCGCCCATCGTCACGCCAGGAGGAGATTGCGCGCATCACGGGCGAAGCCGTGATCGTCGCCAAGGCCAATGCCAGCATTCAGCCCAAGCCGGTGCAGCTCGCCCCGGTCAAGGCTTATCGCGAAGTCTGGGTGACGCCGCACGAAAAAGATCCTTTCTCGGTTTCGATGCAGGAGAAAATCGACCTGCTGCAGCGCGTCTGCAACGAAATCAAGAAGAATCAGAAAGTCCAGAGCGGGAACGCGAACATCAATTTCCGGACAGAAGACAAATACTTCGCATCGTCGGAAGGCTCCAGCATCCAGCAATTGCTGATTCAGATTTACGGCGCGGCGTCGGCCACCGCGGTCGATCGCGACGCCGGCACATCGGCCACGCGCAATTATTCCCCGACGCAGGCCTCCGCCGGTTGGGAATATGTGCCCGAAATGAATCTCGAAGAAAACGCGATGCGGTTGCGCGAAGAGGTGATCGAGCATCTCGCCGCTCCCGCTGTGAAGCCAGGCAAGAAAGATCTGCTGCTGATGCCGAATCACTTGATGCTGACGATTCACGAGAGCGTCGCGCATCCCACGGAGCTCGATCGGGCGCTCGGGTACGAAGCGAATTACGCGGGAACCAGCTACATCACGCCCGATAAAATCGGCAAGCGCATCGCCAGCGAGCACTGCACTTTCATCGGCGACCGGACGCAGGCGCGCGGGCTGGGCACCTGCGGTTACGACGACGACGGCGTGAAGACCAGTGAGTTCACCATCATCGACAAAGGTATTTTCCGCAACTATCAGACCACTCGCGAGCAGGCGCACCTGGTCGGCGATAAAGAATCGCACGGATGCTGCCAGGCGGATTCATGGGCGACGGTTCCGTTCCAGCGCATGCCGAATGTGTGGCTCAAGGCGGGTCCGAAAGAGACCACCATGGAGGATCTGATCGCGGGTATCGACGACGGCGTATTGATCGACGGCCGAGGCAGTTATTCCATCGATCAACAGCGTTACAACTTCCAATTCGGCGGCGACGCGTTCTGGGAAATCAAGGGCGGCAAGAAGCGCGGCATGATTTCGCGCGTATCGTATCAGGCTCGCACGCCCGATTTCTGGCAAGCCTGCGACGGCACCGCCGGACCCGCCTACTGGCGCCAGTTCGGCACCACTGGAGACGCGAAGGGCGAACCGACGCAGATCAATTCGATCAGCCACGGCTGCTCGCCCACGCGCTTCCGCAAGATCGACGTTATTCTCACGGACTAATACATGCTGACCCAAGACGAAGCACAGAAGATTACTAAAAAAGTTCTCGGGATGTCGTCGTTTCCCGAATGCCAGGTGACCATCACCTCGCAGGAGCAGGCGTACACGCGATTCGCGAACAACGGCATCACGACGGCGTCGTTCTCGCTGCGCCATAACCTCTCGATCGTGACCACTCGCGACGCTCGCACGGGCTCGTACGCGACCAACGACCTGGACGACGATTCGCTGCGCGCGGCGGTGAAGAAAGCCGAGGAGTTGGCGGCACTGACGCCTCAGAATTCGGAGCGGCTGAGTCCAGTCGGTCCGCAGCAGTTTCCCAAGACGTTCGATTACGACGAGAAGACTGCGACGGCGCGGTCGCCTGAAATGATCCCGCACGTGAAGACGATCATCGACGCGGCGATGAAGCAGAAGCTGGTCGCCGCCGGTCTGGTCGAGCGGTCCCATCGCATCACCGCCATCGCCAATAACAGCGGACTTTTCGGCTTCCATAACACCAGCGATTCGCAGTTGACCACGACCATTCGCATGGCCGATGGCTCCAGCTCCGGATGGGCGGGGCAGCCGTCGATGAAGCTGTCGGAGATCGATAGCGCCGGGCTCGCTTCCACCGCTATTGAGAAGTGCAGGCGGTGGAAGAATCCGCAAAAACTTGCGCCTGGCAACTATACCGTCGTCCTGGAGCCGACCGCATGCGGCGACCTGGTGCGCCTCATGATCGGAGCATTCGCGGCGCGCCCCACGGAGGAAGGCCGGACGTTTCTATCAAAGCGAGGCGGCGGCACTCTGCTGGGCGAAAAAGTGTTTCCCGAATCCGTGACGCTGCGCAGCGATCCTTTCGATCCGCGACAGCCCTCCTCGCCCTGGACAGGCGACTGGCTTCCGACCAGCGCTCTGACTTACGTCGAGAAAGGCGTGATCGCGAACCTCGGCTATGACCGCTATTGGGCTGAAAAAACCGGCAAGAAACCGAATGGTGGATCCGGCGGCGGAGGTCGCGGGGGCGGCGGCGGTGGTGGGGGAGGATTCGGCGGCGGAGGCGGAGGCAGCCTGATTATGGAGGGCACGGACGCGCCGCTCGAAAAACTAATCGCGTCGGTCGAACGCGGGCTGCTGGTGACACACTTCTGGTATATCCGCGGAGTGAATCAGCAGACGCTGCAAAACACGGGACTGACGCGCGACGGCCTCTTCCTGATCGAAAATGGCAAGATCACCACGCCGATCATGAACTTCCGCTTCAACGAAAGCCCGGTGCGGCTGCTGAAGAATACGAAAATGGTGGGCCAGACGGCTCGGGTACGCGGATTGGAGGGCGGCATGATGGTCGCCCCGGCAATCGTCGCGTCCGATTTCCCTCTGACCTCGATTTCTGACGCTATTTAGTTTTCAAAGAACAAAATATTTATTGGGATCGATCCCTTTAGCCGGGATTTTACTTCTCCCGGCGAGGAAGGCCGTATTGTTTGCGCCTTAACGACTCGGCATCGGTCATGTACCGACGAACATCCAACGCACGCAGGCCCGCAGGCGACAGTGTCTAGTATGTCCCTCTTGGCCGGTTCCGTTCTCCGCTGGCAGAGCACCTGAACTCCTCGTCTATAAGGTAGGCGAGGGTTTGCGGGACGGAGGCGGATGAAAACGGGATGTTGTTGAAAAGACATTGAATAAATCTCGCTATCGCGTGGCGTACGCATTCATTCGTGCGTGCCGCGTCGAGACTCCTCTCGACGCGGGGTGAGAAAATTCAGTAGTCTCGCCTACTAGACAGCACCATGCTACGTCGACGCCTGCCACATATTTATCCGAAAGACACCCAGCTGTTCGTCACCTTTCATTTGCACGGCAGCGTACCTCATGCGTTGGTACTTCCGGGATCGCTCACTGCCGGTGAAGCGTTTGTCTGGCTTGACCGTCAGTTGGATAACGCGACGCGAGGCCCGATGCTCCTCAGGCAGCCTGAGATTGCGCGAGTCGTGGTGGCTTCCATCCACAAGGGCGCGGAATTGGGGCACTACGAACTCGGAGCGCACGTCGTGATGGCGAATCATGTCCACCTGCTCATTCGACCCGCGATTCCGCCTGCGCACCTTTTGAAGTCGCTCAAAGGCGCTACGGCTCGTGAAGCCAACCGTCTGCCTGGACGCACCGGGGAGGCTTTCTGGCAAAAAGAGTCTTACGATCATTGGGTGCGGGATCACGCGGAGTTCTTGAGGATTCGGAATTATATTGAGGCGAATCCGGTGAGGGCTGGGCTGGTTCTGCGTCCGGAGGACTTTCCTTGGTCCAGCGCGTGCGTCGAGACGAGTCTCGACGCGGCACGCACGAGTGCGTGCGCCACGGTGCAACGAAGTACTGACAAAATCAACAATTGAGTCCCTACTTCGGGACCAGGCCGATGGTCTTCACGATTAGCGCTAACTCGCGCTTATCTTGTCCGGAGGGGGCGAGAGACTTATCGGTCGAAAATTCTACGGTTACGACATCGGATGCCAACGCCGACGCGGGGACTTCGTGCGAATAAATAAAATCACCGGCTTGTGAGAATGTTTCGGCTGCGACTGGAGTTCCGTTCACCGTGGCACTCACGGTTACCGGACCTAGTTTCCCCACCACTGATTCGTGCAGCGTGAACTTCATTTCGAGGTTCGCCGGTCCTGTGGGGGGCCTCAGCACTACCGAAAATTTCGACGTGCTCCAGCGCCACGCGTCGGCTTCGACGTTCGAGAATCCACGCACCAGTTGGGCGGAATCCGCGGGATCCGCCACATTTACGACGCTCGCCAAGCCGTCTTCTCTGGCTTTTATTTTCTTTTTGCGCCGGCATCCCGATCCAAAAGCCACAAACGCCAGCAGCAGGAGAGCTGCCATTAGTCTCCGCACTTTTCCACCTCGACCAGGCAACTGTAAAATGACGGACCGCCGCCGATGTCCGTCAGGCGTTCCGATGTCAACACGTTTGCGCTATGCCCGTCCTGCGACCGCTTCGCCCAGCGTACGGACGGAGCGCGTACCACTCCTCGCCCGACCACGCCATCGACTTCCGCGGTCAGCAGCAGACTGCCGCGCTCGTTGAATGCGCGCACAAGGTCGCCGGAGCGAATCCCGCGCCGCTCTGCGTCCTCTGACGCGATGTGCAAGACCGACGTCTGTTTATCCACCGAATCGCGATTGCCGAAGGTCGAGTTCATGCTGTCGTCGTTTTTCGACGACACAAACTCCAGCGGAAACTTTTTGCGCAGCGACTCATCTCCGAATCGGGACTCGATCGGAGGCGTGTAATCCGGCACGTCCAGTTCGCACTTGCCCGACGGCGTTCCGAATTTTCCTGCCGCGAAGGGCAGATACGGAGTCCCTTCCGCAGAGACGTTCAACCGTACCGAACGCTCCCGGTCCAGCCGCTCCAGCGTGATGCCTTCGAGGAACGGATGACCTGAGCTGAGCAGCGCCCGGATCATGTCGTCTTCGGAATCCTTAAAGCACTCGTCTTCAAATCCCATCCGCTGCGCCAGCTCGCGAAACACTTCGACATTCGAGCGAGTCTCGCCCGGGGCGGGAACCACGGGCCGTGCCAGCTGCAAATGATAATGCCCGTAGGCCAGATACAAATCGGTGTGCTCCAGGAACGTGGTCGAAGGCAACAGGATGTCGGCGTAATCGGCGGTGTCGGTCTGGAATTGCTCCAGCACGACTGTGAAGAGGTCTTCGCGGCGGAAGCCCCTCAGTACGCGATTCTGATCCGGCGCAATGGCCGCTGGATTCGAGTTGTAGACGACAATCGCCTTCACCGGAGGCGCGTCGAGCGTGGTCAGGGCCGACCCCAGCTCGCTCATATTCACCGTTCGCGCGGGAGTTCCCAACTCGGGCATCTCCAGCGTCTTGCGGTTGAACTGAAATGCCTGCGAGACCGAAAGCTGCAATCCTCCGCCGACCTCTTTCCATGACCCGATCAGCGCGGGCAGCGCCGCAATTGCCCGCACAGCCGTGCCTCCGCGCTCGCTCCGCTGGACACCGTAATTCAAGCGAATCACAGCCGGCCGCACGGTTGCGTAATCGCGAGCCAGTTGAATAATGTCTTCCTTCGCGATTCCCGTCAGCGCGGCGACTCGCTCCGGATCGTAAGAGCGGGCGCGCTCGGCGAGAACATCGAAGCCGCTGGTGAATTGGGCCACGTAATCGGCGTCGCGCAGTTTCTCACCGATGATGACGTGCATCAGGCCGAACGCCAGCGCCAGATCGCTGCCGGGGTTGATTCGAAGATGCCGGTCCGCCAAAGCGGCGGTGCGAGTCCGGACCGGATCGATGGCGATCAGCTTCGCGCCGTTGCGCCTCGCCTCCACGATGAACGGCCACAGGTGGACGTTGGTCCCATGAATATTCGCGCCCCAGGCGATGATGAATTTGGCACTGGAGAATTGCTCTGGCTCAGTCCCGTAGCGATTACCCAGCGTCGCCATGAGTCCCGCGCCGCCCGCTGCCGAGCAGATCGTTCGATCGAGCCGGGATGCGCCCAGGCGATGGAAAAAGCGCCGGTCCATGCCGCTGCCATTCAGCAATCCCATGGTCCCGGCGTAGCTGTAGGGCAGCACGGATTCGGGTCCGAACTCGGAGGAGGCCTCGTGGAGCTTTTCCGCGATGATGTCGAGAGCCTCGTCCCATCCGATCCGCTGGAACCTGCCTTCGCCCTTGTTGCCGATGCGTTTCTGCGGGTACAGCAGCCGTTGCGGGGAATACTCGCGTTCCAGGTATTGCGCAACTTTGCCGCACAGGAATCCTCGCGTCACGGGATGATCGGGGTTGCCGCGCAGCTTGCTGGCCACGCCGTCTTCGACGTTCACCAGCAGGGAACAAGTGTCGGGACAATCGAGCGCGCAGACGGAATGGCGGATCTCCATTTATCAAGAATAACAAGTGACACGCCGGCTGAAGCGGGCGCTGCGAAAAAACCAATATTGGCCGCCGATGAACACGGATGAACGCGGATAAGACAAATTTAGTTCAATCGGCGTTCATCAGCGTTCATCAGCGGCCAACCCGGTTTCCTTCGGTTAGTGGCATCCGGCGCAATGGAAATTTCTGCCGTGGCACATTTGACAGCTTTGTTTCTCTGGTGCTACGCGCCGCACGCGGCTGTGCGCATCCACCCAGCCAGTGCCGTGAGTGGCCGGTTCTAGATTCATGGTCTTCGAATGACAGAAGTAACAGCTGTCCGGAATATCCACCTGGCTGTGGCACTGGACGCATTGCGCCATGGGAGGGAAATTGGCTTTACTCGTGACCTCCGCTGTATCGATTCCTTTATGACAGGTCAGGCAGGGAATCGCGGCAACGTGCTTTTCGTGCGGGAAATGAGCGAGCAGGGTCTCACGCGGCTGCTTGATTGCGGGCGCGGACTCATGACACTGGAGGCAGGCCTCCGACTTAGGCAGATTATTGTCTTCGACGCGCGCACTCTTCGTCACCGAGGCATGGCAGGTGGTGCACTGGAGCTTCAATGCCAGATGCGCGCGGTGGGAAAAATCGGCGGCCGATGCCGTGGCGATCAGAATCGCCAGCGCCGCTAGCCTTTGTAGGTAATGCGCCAAATCTTATTGCCGCCGTCTTCGGACACCAGCAGGCTGCCGTCGGGCATTTCGAGGATCGCCACCGGCCGTCCCCAGACTTCTTTCTGATCCGGCGAGAGCATCCAACCGGTTAGAATCTCTTCGACTTTGCCAAAGGGCTTGCCGTTCGAGAAAGGAATAAAATTGACCGAGTAGCCGAGCCGCTGCGCCCGGTTCCAGGAGCCGTGAAACGCCAGGAACGCGCCGCCCTGATAATGTTTCGGGAAGTGCTTGCCGGTGTAGAATGCAAAATCCAGCACCGCGGCGTGAGCGGGCAGCAGCACGTCGCCGGCGATGGTATTCGCCACTAATTTCGGATTCTCGCCCTTGCGCCGCGGATCTTCATGACTCCCGGCGTATGCGAACGGCCAGCCGTAGAAGCCGCCTTGTTTGATGTGCGTGAAATAATCCGGGACCAAGTCGTCGCCCAGTTCATCGCGCTCCTGCACGGCGGCCCATAAGGTATCGGTGCCGGGATACCAGTGCAGGCCGATGGGATTGCGGGTGCCGGTCGCGTACAAGTCGTGGCCGCTGCCGTCCGGGTTGTAGCGGTTGATGGCAGCGCGGTTGGGATTCTCGCCCGCGTCGACGTTCGATTGCGACCCGACGCCGACGTACAATTTCTCGCCTTTGCGGTCGAATAACAAGGAGCGGGTCCAGTGGCCGCGGTCGAAACCGGCGAGCGACGCGATCTCTTGGCCGGGGCCGGCGGTCCTGGCCTTGGCGTCATATTTATACCGCTTGACGGATGTAGGCTCGCCGACGTAGAGATAGTCTTTCCAGAGAGCCAGGCCGTAGGGGCGATCGAGTTTGTCGATTAAGATTCGACGGTCTTTGCTTTTGGCGATGTCGGGGTAAATATAGACGCAGCCCTCGTTGTTGCGGGCGGCGTCGGTCACCAGCATTTCGCCGTTGGAGCCCAGCAGCATGAAGCGCGGGACTTTGAAATCGGTGAGATACTCTTCGGCGTTGAATCCCTGGGCGAGCTTCAACTGCGCGCCTTCGGGGCGTTTGATCACCTTGGGATTATTTTTCGAGGAAGGGGTCGCGAAGGGCGCAGGCAGAATCGGTTTCTGCTGCCATGCGAAGGCCGCCGCGGTGGTCAGGATGCCGCATGCGATCAGGACAGGTACGAGTTTTCTCATCAATTTTATTTTAATGCCTTGTGGGGCGGGCAATATTGCCGGCGGCCGACTTTGAGTCGGCTTCTTCGGATCCCAACAGAAGCCTGCTGGAAGCAGGCTGCCGGCTGAATAGCACGCCCCACATTGTTGAAGAGCCTAGCATTGCTCATTTAATCCACAGACTAAAGTCTGTGCCACCTATTATCAGCCAACCAGCACAGGGTGGCACAGGCTTCAGCCTGTGAAAGACTCTTGCATCATCCTGCTAGAGGGATTTTAGAAATTCAATTAACAGACGATTTACTTCTTGCGGGCTCTCCTGCTGCGTCCAATGCCCGACGGCGGGCAGCAGGACGCTCTTCTTGAGATTCGGGATGTTGGTGGGGAGCGCTTCGTATGCGCCGCGCGTAAATTCGATCACCGGGTCCCGGTGCCCGGCGATGAACAGCGTTGGCTGCAGGATCTTCGCGCCGTCGAGAAAGGGCGTCAGGGCCCAGTTGCGGTCCATGTTGCGGTAGTAATTCAAGCCTCCGGTGAAGCCCGAGCGCTGATATTCGGCGACTAAGAAATCTAGATCTTTCTCACTCAACCAAGAAGGCATCTTGGGAGGCCGGGAAATTTCGCGCGGGGCCGCCGGATCCCGCACAGGGCTCCAGCGATCCTGCTCTTCCGCTTCGCCCGACAGCGAATACAAGCCCTTTAACAAGCTCGACCGCACATCGGACATTAAGAATTGATCCGACCGAGCGTCTCGCAACGTCGCCTGGTAAAAGATCTTGCCGGGATATTTTCGCTGCTCCCACGCGGTGTGACTCATCCGTCCCCGCGGCGCGTAAGGCACGCTCAACAGCGCGACTGCGCGAAACATATCGGGCCGGAACAGCGCCGCGTACGCGGTGACCAAGGCGCCCCAGTCATGTCCAACGATCACAGCCGATTCCTCGCCCATGGCGTGAACCAGCCCCACGACATCGCCGGTGAGCTGAAAAATATCGTACGCCTCGAGTTCTTCCGGACGGTCCGTTTGCCCGTAGCCGCGCAGGTCCGGAGCCACGGCATGAAATCCAGCGTCGGCCAGCGCGCCCAATTGATGGCGCCACGAATGCCAGGATTCCGGGAATCCGTGCAGGAGCACGACCAGTGGTCCGGCCCCGGCCTCGACGCAATGCATACGTATGCCGTTGGTCTCGATGAAGCGGGAAGAAGTTTGCATGTCCTATTGCTTGGCGGCCACGGAGCGCGGGCGCGGAGGCAGATGCAATCGGGCGATGATCTCGCGGAATCGCGAATCGGTGTGAAGCGGTTTCAATAATGGATCGACGTGCGCGAACAGGGCGAGCGTGGATCGCTCATCGAAGCTCCGTTCGAGGTAATGCATCGCCCTTACCTTATCTCCCAGGGCCATGTTCTGACGGCACAACGACCAAGGGTCGACATACTCCTCGGTGGAGAATTGCTCGACGCGAGCCAGTATTTTCCGCGCCTCCTGCACTTGGCCGGCCCTGGCCAACGCTTCTCCCAGCATTCCCAGCATGCGCGGCACCGGAGGATTGCTTTGGCATTCCCGGGCATAGCGGACTCCTTCCTCCTTCTTGCCCTGCGCCATGTAAACGGCCGACATCATCCAGGCTAGCTCGTGGGATTCCGGCATCAATTCACGGGCCGCCCGCAGCCGCCGATCCGATTCCTCGAACTTTCCCTCCATCGTGAGCGCCAGCCCCAGCAGCCGGTGCGAGCGGATCGAGAGGGGATTCAATCGGAGGGAAAACTCCAGTTTTTCGCGGCCCTCCGGAATGCGGCCGAGCACCATAAGGAATGCTCCCAGCGACATGTATCCATAGGCGTAATTTGGCTCCAGCGCCAACGCCTTGTGCGCCAGCGCCATCCCTTTGCCCCAATTCCAGTCGTAGCAGAATGTCACCCAGGCCAGCGACGTATAGGCGTGGGCTTGCGCGGGGTCCAGGCGTAAAGCTTCTTCGGCCGCCTTTTTCGCGATGGGCATGACCGACGAAGGGCGCGCCATGCTCCACGACGTCATGGCGGCGTACACGTCAGCCATTCCGGAGTAGGGCGGCGCGTAATTGGGAAACTCCTCGATCGCGCGGCTGTAATGATCGATGGCGATTCGATAGCCTTCCGCGTCCAGCCGGTTGGACGCGTGACGGCCTTTGAGGTATAGCGCGTACGCCTCGATCGTCGGCGCAGGCTCGGGAAGCCGCACCGCCGCACCTACCTGATCGCACAGCGTGGCGCTGATCGCCGTCGCGATCTCGTCCTTGATGGCGAAGATATCGGTCTCCGGCCGGTCGATTGTGGTGGACCAGCGCACATGCCCGGTCTCGGTGTCGATCAAACGAGCCGAAACCCTCAGCATCCCGCTGTTTTTGCGTACGCTTCCTTCGACGATGGTGCCGGCCCGCAGCGTGTTGCCAATGGTGCGCGGGTCAATTGGCGGACCGCTCGCCGGATCGCGAAAACTGAAGGTAGCGCCGCGCCCCAAGACCCTGAGATCGGATACGGTGCTGAGCGCGTCGATAATATCCTCGGAAATGCCATCGCAAAAGTAAATCTGCTCCGGGTCCGAGCTCAAATTGGAAAAAGGAAGCACGGCCACGGCCTTGGGGTCCAGCCGATCCAGCGACTCCACGGGAACAACCAGCATGCCGCTCGAAAACGCGGGAACGTAAGTGCCCGGATGGAACGTGATGACTACCTTATCCAACAGCCCTTCGCCCTCATAATAGACGTGGAGCTTCTTCCGTAGCCGCCTTGCCTCCACTCTGACAATCGAGTCGGTGCGGGGATCGTATTCGTTGCCGCGGTCGAAGACATCGTGACCGAGAGCAAACTCCTTCAGTTGGTCGGTGGCGCCATCCAGGGTTCGCTCCACCGCGAGTCGCAGGAAGCGCTGCATCCGCTCGGAGTTGCGGAATCCGGAGCTTTCCAGAATCTTCTTCAGCTCCGCGCGCACGGTGGCGTCCGATATTCCGCCGCCAGATGCGGATGGAAACGCACCTTCACCGCCGGGACCCACAGCCTGCTCTTTGTAAGGTCGCAGATGAGCTTCTTTCGTTTAGATCATTCTATGGTGCAATTTTGCTCATGTCCATGGATAAGTTAGGTCTTTTTACTAACGGTTAGCTATCTTCCCCTCACTTATGTAAACGTGTGCAGTCACACTATATTCATAAGTGCAGTACGCAGTCCCAAAAGGCGCGTTCGCGGCTGCGCTCCAGATTTGTGCAGAACAAAGTTGGCGCGGCAGCCGCGGGTGCGTTCATCCAGAAAATCCCTGATGATTAAAGACCCCAGTAGCTCTACGCGTGCCCGGATTGTCCTTGCTGAGGATGATCGAACCACCGCTCGGCTCATCGAGATCGCACTCCAGCGAACGGGATATCCCCACCAACTCGATGTGGTTCACGATGGGGCAGAGGCAATCACCACGATCGAACGGACGGGCGCTGCTTTGCTGATCCTCGACCTCCATATGCCTGCAAAGAATGGCTTTGAAGTCCTGGAGCATTTAAAGCTGCGGGACGATCTGCGCAGGACGCCAGTGGTCATGTTTTCCTCCTCGGCGCTTCCCGCGGACGTGGACAGAGCTTACAGACTGCATGTCAACGCCTACGTCATTAAGCCGCCAAATCTGCCTGATATGTGCCGAACAATGGATTCGATTCTCCAGTTCTGGCTGGGGACCGTGACGCTTGCTTCCAACGCCGGCCCGCCTCATTCCGGGAGTAGTTCAACCCTTTGAATCCGCTGGTGCCCTGTACCATCTCGAGCGTCCGTATCGAGGCCGAGCACGGGTTGGTACTGGACGCTGTTTATGACTGACTTGTGGTCTGTGTCGAAAATCCTGAGTGTTATGGCCGCCGATGAACGCTGATGACGCCGATTGAAAACAAATGGCCTTATCGGCGTTCATCGGTGGCTGATATTGTTTTTCAACAGCCGCGACCTGCGGGAGCGGTCAGCGGGATTGTGGCCGCCCGTGATACTCTGATAATTTCGCCCCAGAATGTCCTTGCAGATATTTCTTCAGGGGAAGCTCCTCGGCATCGAAGAGTTTCTTTACTCCCCAACACAGAACGACCACGATCAGGTCTTCACCGGCCGGTCGCACTGGATCGCCTTATTGAGCGAAGTGCTGCCGCGCGCTCTGCTCGCCGAGTTGGGTCTCGCGAAGATTCTGTTGGGATCGAGCGGCGGCGGGCAATTTCTGGTGCTGCTGCCGGAGGAATCGCGCGAAGGCGCTGAAAAATTTCTCGAAGCCGCGGGCGCTGAGATCTCCGCTCTGAGCGGCGGCGTGCTCAAGCTGCTCTGGAGCGTCACTGAAAACCTGGGCGATTGGACTATCGTGCGCCGCCGCCTGACGGAAGAAATGGATCGCCGCCGGGGCACTCCCGGATTCGCCGACATCGCGGGCAGCCTCGATGCCGGAGAAGAGTATTTCGCCACCCAGTTAGGCATGAAGCTCCGCAACGCCGAATCCGCGGCGTGGTCGCCCGAGAATCCGGGACGCATTCAGATCGGCGAGGGCACCCATATCTGGACGCTCGCGTGGTCCGCATCCGACGCGCTGCCGTTCGCCCGGCATGCCGCGCCCAGCGACGACGGTCTCGATCCCGCTACTACGGCCGAGCTGGCATCGCGCGCCGCCGGTCTCCAAACCTGGGGCGTCCTGCGCGGCGACGTCGATAACTTCGGTATCCGCATCCGACGCGCGCAGACGGTGGAGGAGCACATCCAGCTCTCGGTGCTGTACAAACAATTTTTCGCGGGTGAGCTGGAAGTGCTTTGCTCGATGCCCGAATTCTGGCGCAAGGTGACGGTCATATTCTCCGGTGGCGACGATTTTGCCGTTTACGGCGCGTGGGACTCGCTGGTCGCGCTGGCTCGCGAGCTGGAGCGGTTGTTCCATCGCTTCGCCGATGCGAATCTCAAGAATTTCGACGGTCCGGAAGGCAAGACCATCAGCATGGCGCTGGCTCTGGCGCCGTCGGTCGACGCATCGCTCGGCGCGGTGTTCGAAGAAGCCGGGCAGCGCCTCGAAGCCGCTAAGTCCGCCGATAAAGATTGCATCTGGATCCTCGGCCGGACGCTCGAATGGAAGCAATTCGCCGAAGCCGCGGAGCTGAAGGATTCGCTCACACGCATGGTGGCGGATTTCGGCGTCTCTCCGCAGTATTTGAACGATCTGTGCGGCATCTATCGCGAGACGCAATCGAAAATGTCCAAGCGGCAGGCCCGGCGCACCGGTGGCGAGCGCCCGTGGCGGTATCATCGCCGCATCCGCAGAATTCTGGGCGCGGCGCGGACCACGGGTCCTCAGCGCGGTGATTTTCAGAAAGCTCAATCGGCTCTGATCTCCGATCTGATTGGCCGCAGCGCCGTTACCGTCAAGTTGCGGCCCGCCGGCCGCGTGGCGCTAGAATGGGCAAGGTTATCGGCAGAATGACTTTAGAAGCTGGGCTTGTGGTGCAGGCTGGCAGCCTGCGGCCGATTGGCAATCGGCCTCAATAAACGAGAGGAATCGCATGTCAGAAGAAGTAGAACCCTCAACAGAAACCGTCGAAGCTCCGAAGCCGGAAGAAACTCCGAAAGCAGAGGCTCCAACGCCGGATTTGGCGAAGGCCGCCGCTGCTATTAAGGAAGGGATCTCGAAAGAATCCGGTAAGGACAACACACAGCCCAGGCCCCAGGGCGATCGCGGACCGCGTCCCGACAACCGGCCGCCGCGTGGCGAAGGTCGAGGCGCTGAAGGTCGAGGTGGTGAAGGTCGAGGCGTCAGTCGTCCTGGAGGCGGGGATCGCGGCGGTCCCGATCGCGGGCCTCGTCCCGAAAACCGAGGTGGCGAACGTGGTGGCGAGCGACGAGAAGGCGGCCGGCCTAATTTCGGAGGCGGCGGACGTCCCTTTGACGGGCCCGTCGATATCGAGCTCGAAAAACTTATCTCCGACAGTCTGTATCTCGATAATCAGGCTCACGTCGTCGTGATGCGCATGCGCGACATGGATTCGGGGACCAAGAGCCAGCTGCGGCGTCTGTACAACGCGGTGCGCCGCGCCGTCCGCGCTCCGGAAAGCGAGCGCCAGCACCAGTTCGTAATGCTGCGGGCCCGGCTGGCGTACACCATTGCGCGTCATTCGCTCCGCAGTCTCGATGCGCTGGAGCGCCTGCTGCTGCAAGTCACGCGCAAGAACGACGCTCGCGGGTATGAGCGTTTTAAAGATCTGTTCGAAGCGATTGTCGCTTACAACGAATAAGGAAAAAAATGGCCTCGCATACGGCTCAAACGAAATTGCAGTTGATCGGCAAATTGATTCTCTCCGGCGACCTGCACTGCGAAACCGGTTTACACATCGGCGCAGGCAAAGGCTCGCTCGAAATCGGCGGCGCTGACAATCCCGTCGTGAAGGACGCTTTCGGCTTGCCTTACATTCCAGGCAGCTCGCTGCGCGGGAAGGTCCGCTCACTGCTCGAGAACGCGTTGGGGCTCACCTCGCCCGCCGAGCTGGTTTATCTCTCGAAGCGCAAGGGGCAGGAGGTTCGCATCCATCAGAGCGACCGTCCGGACGACGAGATCGGCCTGCTGTTCGGCCGCAGCCCGCTGCGCCTCGACCGCGTCGAAGGCGAGGCGCTCGATGCCCGGTCCGCCACGCCCGCCCGGTTGACCATTTACGACGCTCCGCTCGATCAGGAGAGCATCACGGCGCAGATGCGCGAGAACCTCGACGACGAAATCACCGAGGTCAAGAGCGAAAACGCCATCGATCGCATCACGTCGCAGGCAAATCCGCGTACGTTGGAGCGCGTACCCGCCGGCGCTCGATTCAAGGTGCGTCTCGTGATCGATGTTTTGTGCGACGAAGATAAGGCGCTACCCGCGCGCGTACTCGAAGGCCTGCGTCTGCTTGAAGACGATGCGCTCGGCGGAGGCGGCTCGCGCGGCAGCGGCCGGGTCAGCTTCAAGAAGCTCAAACTGGTGTGGCGCGGCCGGTCGTTCTATTCTTCGGGAGCCGCCGAAGCCGAACTCGCAGCCGATGCGGATCTGGGCGCGCTGCAGGCGCTGGCCAATGACGCAGCGTTTGCCGAAAAACTGTCATGAGGATCGGCTCGGGTAAAAAACACGCCTGTCGTTTTTCCGCAACTGGATTAGGAAAATAAATGCCCGCGCTCCTCATCAAGCTGCGCCCCACCGGACCCTGGCGCATTGGTCCCGACTCTGGGGACCGCGACCGGGTCGACCGCATCTATCACAGCGATTCTCTGTACTCCGCTGTGTCGGGCGCCATGGCTCGTCTCGGCGAACTCGATGCCTGGCTCGACGCTACCGCGCGTGCTGCGGAGCCGGCTGTCCGCTTCAGTTCCTGTTTCCCGTTTTATGGCGAGACGCTGTACGTCGTGCCGCCTCGCAACGTGTGGCCTCCGCCGGCATCGCCGAAGGTGCGATTTAAGGGCGCACGCTTTGTACCGTTGAAAGTGGTGGAGACTCTCGTCTCCGGCCGCGCGATCGCCGAGGAGAATTGGGCCATCGACGGCTCCAGTGAATGTCTGATTTCGGGTGGCGCGCAAGGACCGTTCCGGGTGAGTGTCCGCTCGAATGCCGCGGTCGATCGCGATGGCGCGGCCGTTGCGTCCCATTCCACCGCCTGCCTCGAATTCACCCCCGGCGGAGGATTATGGCTGATCGCATCGTTCGCCGATTACGCCGCGAAAGAGCGTTGGAGCGGTCCTCTGAAGGGCGCTCTGCGCCTGCTTGCCGATAGCGGCTTCGGAGGCGGAAGATCGCGCGGCTGGGGCCGGTCGGAGATGCCTGAGATCGTCGAAGGCGAACTGCCGGAGCTGCTTCTCAAATCGGGTGAAGACAATAACGGCTACTGGCTGTTGTCCGTCTTTCATCCAGCCGAGTCCGATGCCATCGACTGGCAGCATGGCAACTATTCGCTGACCACGCGTGGCGGCCGCATCGACAGTCATGGCGACGAGAAAAAGCCGACCCGCATGTTGACCGAGGGCAGCGTGATCGTCAGCGCATCGGCGCCCGTCGGCGCAGTGTCCGATGTCGCGCCGGAGAATTTCGCGCACCCTGTCTACCGCTCCGGATTCGCGCTGGCGATTCCGGTTCCGCTCACTCCCACAGCGAGGACGGCATGAGATACCGCATCACCTGTCTCACACCAACGCTGATTGGCGACGGCCAAAAGCTTGCGCCGATCGACTACATGGTGTGGAAGGACCACGTCAACGTGCTCGACCAGCGGCGGATCTTCAAGTTGCTGTCCAAGGGGCCCCGGCTGGACGGGTATCTGGCGCAATTAAAGCGAGCGGATCGCCTCGATTTCGCGGCCTGGGGCGGATTTGCGCAAAATTTCGCCGGCCGCCGCATTCCTTTCGAAAACGTGAGCGCCATTCCGCACTGGGAGAAGGCGCAGCCCGAAAATCTGTTCATCCCGACCTTCGCCGTGTCACCTGCCGGTCCTTATATTCCGGGGACCGCGATCAAGGGGGCATTGCGCACCGGCGCGGTATCCGATCGCTGGACCGAGGGTTCAATGCGCGATTTGTCGGAGCGATTGAGCTCCGAGGAACGCCTTCCGCGTCAACCGGCTTTGCGCGCTGAAGAAGCTGTGCTGGGCGGATCTGGCTCTAGCCGCATGAAGCGGTTCGCGGCTGGGGATTCGGCTGCCGTCACCCATGCCGGGATGAAGGTGTACCTGCTCCGGGTGTCGACCCTGCTCCCGAAAGGCGGCGGGAAATACGAACTGGGGTGGAAGTCTCCACGGGGTTCGGTGGAGGCGCGCAGGGTGGACGATGCGACGCCGTTTTTCGCCGAAATGGCTTCTCCTGGCACATCCTTCGGCGGGTTTTGGCGCGAGAAGGCGCCGGGCGATCGTTTCAAGCTGTTCCAGTCGTCGAACCGCTACGCAGCCAAATTGCTCGCCCATCACAAAGCCTACGCTGAGTTAACTGGGCTCTCCCACCTTCACTCGACTCTCGTCGGCCTGGAGAAAAAAGCCGCCGAAATCGCAGGGCGCCAGGATGCTTGCGTGTTGTCGATCGGCTGGGGCGGGGGATTGGTCGGCAAGTCCGCCTACCTCGAAACCCAGGACGAGTCGTATCGAAAAATTCTGCGCCAGACCCCGTTTTTCCAGCGGGCGATCCAGACCGGCTTGCCCTTTCCTAAGACCCGAAGAGTGATATTTCAGGACAATCAACCCGCTAGCCTTCCGGGCTATGTCATGCTGGAAATTATTGAAGATTAAAGTCTGCCGCCCGTAGAGCCGAATTACCTTTTGAGCTCACGGATTTACATGTTACTATCGAAGAGTAGTAATAAGAGAGGGTTAGCTTGCACATTAAGCCCTCCGATCCCAGCATATTGGCGGTTGGCCTAACATGTACAACGCTTTCTTTGGTTTTTCGGAGAACCCCTTCAGTCTTAGCCCGGACCCGGCATTTTTCTATCGCAGTGAGCAGCATGAAGAAGCACTCGCGAACCTGGTCTATGGCGTGCAGGCTCGCAAAGGATTCATTGTTTTGTCCGGCGAGGTAGGCACGGGCAAGACTACCATGCTCGAATGTTTGCGCGATTATCTGGAGTCGCAATACATTGAGTTTGCGTTCATTTTTAACTCCCGGATCAACCCGGAGCAGTTCTTCGAGATGATCGCTTACGATCTCGACCTGCCTTGTGCCCGGACGTCGAAAACCGAGGTCCTGTTCGCTCTCAATCAACTGCTGGTGGAACAGGCCCAGGACGGCCGCACCGTGGTTCTGATCGTCGATGAGGCGCATAACCTGGAGTGGGATGTACTGGAAGAAATCCGTCTGCTGGGAAACCTGGAGAATCGCAACGGGAAGCTGCTGCAGATTATCCTCGCGGGTCAGCCGGAACTGGACCGCAAGCTGGACGCGCCGAATTTGCGGCAATTGAAACAGCGCATCGTGTTGAGATGCAACCTGCAGCCGTTCACTTTACGCGACGCGGTGGAATACATGGAATCGCGCCTGGAAACCGCCGGCATGCCGGAGCAGGGGATTTTCTCGGAAGAAATGATGGCGGAGATCCATCTCCGCTCGCAAGGGATTCCTCGTCTGATTAACGCGATTTGCGACAATCTGCTGCTTACCGCGTTCGCTCAGGAATCGAAAAGCTGCACGACGGAAATGCTGGACGAAGTCTGCAAGGATATGCGCCTGGAATGGCCGGGCAGCCGCCGGATGCGGTCGCGGGTGGCGGCGGAAGAGTCCTACGAGCGGTCTTCTTACTAAGGTCCAGTATTCCTAATTTGCCCGCTTCCTGACGGTCGCGGCTCAGTGAGCTTCGTTTCAAGATTTCTTCCTCTTCTCCGATATGGGCAAATAGCACGGTTAACGTAATTTAAGGCAGGCTGCGGGAATATTTTGCTATTCTTCAGTGACATAGCGATTCTCATGCTGCATCATACCCGGCGTATTTATTTCTGTTCGGTTTTTTCAATCTTGCTGCTCGGTTGCGGACGAGTGAAGAGCGTGTCGGCCGACGCGAAAGCTGCGGGGCAGGGAAATTCCGTCCCTCATTCGCGCGAAGCCGACGATACCGCGCGCTTCCTGGCCGGACTGCCGGGGAATCCGGGCAGTCCGTTCGCGCATCTCGAAAACGACGATGTGTGGAAAGAGCACAGTGACCAGGTGAACGCGGCCTGGCATAAGGCCGATGCCGATCTGCTGCAAGGCTTGCGCGAATTTCAATCGCACGAATTGAAGGCCGCGACCCTCACCGCGGGACCGGTGTTCTATCCCTTCAGCGGTCCCGATGCGTTGATGGCAACAGAGTATTTTCCACACAGCCCGGTGTACGTTTTTGCGGCGCTCGAACCCGCCGGCACGTTGCCTACCGCCGACCAGATCGAAAACAAGGATCTGCCGCTGTACCTGGCGTCGATGCGAACCACCATGGCGTCGGAGTTGGGCCGCAGCTTCTTCATCACCCGGCAAATGGATCAGCAGTTTCGGGGTCAGGTGACCGACGGGCTGCTGCTGCCGATTCTTCAATTGCTAGTGCGGACCAATCACAGCATTCTGGGATTCCGCTATGTGCGCCTGGACGAACAGGGACGCGTGATCGACCGCACGCTCGACTATCATGCCGCCACTCGCTATGGCAACAAGGGCGTGCAAATCGAATTCCGCTCCGACGCCGATCAATCGCTCCATCAGCTGTACTATTTCTCGGTGAATCTGTCGGACGCGCGCCTGGACGAGAACAAGCCGTTTCAATCCTATGTGGCCAGCCTGAAGGGCGCCACCACAATGTTCAAGTCGACCTCCTATATGCTGCACCGGCGCGAATTTGGGCTGATCCGCAAGCTGGTGCTCGAAAACAGCGCGGCGGTGTTGCAGGACGATTCCGGAATTCCGTTCCACTGGTTTGGGGCGGATCTGTGGAAAGTCCAGCTGTACGGGGATTACGATCGTCCCTACGGCAGCTTCAAGTGGATGGAGCAGGCGGATCTTCGAAACGCGTATAAACAACCGGGCACCAAGCCTTTACCGATGCACGTCGGGTACGGATATAAGAAAATCACCTCGAATCTGCTGCTGGCGAAGCGGGTTGTCCCGGCAGCATCCGCCGAGTTGAAGGCGCAGCAGTAGTTCACCTGATAAACTAAATTTTAGTGAGCTTAGAAAATACGACGGATTCCGCCGCCCCGATCGCGCCCGTTCCAGAATCCGTTACACTCTCCGGCGTCTCATCCGATGTGCCTGCGTCCGTTCCTCCTTCCGATCTTGACCAGGAAGAACCGCGCGGCGCGATCGCGGAGTGGACCATCACCATTCTGCTTCTGCTGTTCCTGACCACCACGCTGGTGCAGGCGTTCGTGATTCCGACCGGCTCCATGGAAGATACGCTCCTGATTGGCGATCATTTGTTGGTCGATAAACTGGCGTACGCTCCACCGGGTCCCATCAGCAAATATTTATTGCCCTACCGCCCGGTGAAGCGCGGCGATATCATCGTGTTTCGTTTCCCGGTCGATATCAAACAGACCTTCGTGAAGCGCTGCATGGGCATTCCGGGCGATCGCATTCGCATCGTGAACAAGCAGGTGTATCTGAACGGCGTGAAGCTGGACGAGCCTTACAAGGTTCACAAGACCGATTATTTCGATTCCTATCGCGATAATTTTCCGGGGGAGCCGAATGTAAGCGTCGAATCCGGCGCCATCGACATGCTGACCCGCAACGTGGTGAACGGCGAGGTGGTGGTCCCTCAGAATTTCTATTTCGCGATGGGAGACAATCGCGATTCTTCGCTCGACAGCCGCTACTGGGGCTTTGTCCCGCGCGAGAATATTGTCGGCAAACCGCTGATCGTGTACTGGTCCTACGACGCGCCCACAGACCAGCTGCAGGACTCCGGCATCAGCGTGACGCATGTGTTCGACCTGGTGAAAAACTTCTTTCCGAAAACGCGCTGGAAGCGTACGTTTATGTTGATCCACGGGTACCCCATTCAATGAAAAACTTCGTCGAGTCCACGCGTGATTTCATCACCGAGTGGGCGCTCAATATTCTGATTCTTCTGTTTGGCACGACCACGCTGGTGCAGGCCTTCATCGTTCCAACGCCTTCCATGGACACGACGGTTCGCGTAGGCGACCACCTGCTGGTCGACAAACTTTCCTACGCGCCTGCGGACGGATTCAGCAGACATTTTTTGCCGTACACGGAGCCCAAGCGCGGCGACATTATCGTGTTCCGCTATCCCATGGACATCAGCCAGAACTACGTGAAGCGCTGCATGGGCGTTCCTGGCGACCACCTCAAGGTCATCGACAAGGACCTCTACCTGAACGGCAAGAAGCTGGTGGAGCCGTACGTCCAGCACGTGTTTCCGGGCCTCGCAGCCGTATCGCGACAATTTTCCGTCGGAGCCGTCCGGCCCGGTCTATGATCGCGCGCGCCAGATGCTGGCCGACCACGTCGTCAACGGCGAAGTGGTGGTGCCCGAAGGCAGCTATTTCGCGATGGGCGATAATCGCGACAATTCGCTCGATAGCCGCTACTGGGGTTTCGTGCCGCGCGAGAACATCATCGGCAAGCCGCTGGTGATCTTCTGGTCCTACGACGCGCCCACCGAGGACTGGGTGGATTACAATGCCAACCACTTCATCGACCTGGCGAAGAATTTCTTCACTAAGACTCGCTGGGACCGCACGTTGAAGCTGGTGCGTGGGTACCCGGTTCAATAGAACTCGACGTTTTCCTCATGAAGAACGATTTCCTGGAGCTTGTGGCGTACGCCTCCAGGCGTGCCGTGTCGAGAGTCATCTCGACATCTCCATCCGGCCGTCGGCACGACTGCCGACGCGGCACGCCTGGAGGCGCGCGCCACAGGAGCGTCCATATGAAATACCGTCGCCTTTTCAGAGCCGCGACCGAAGGGAGCGATCTCCGGTCGGAATAATATGTCTCATCTCTACGGACTGATCCTTGCAGGAGGCCGCGGGACGCGATTCTGGCCGCGCAGCCGCCGCGCACAGGCGAAGCAAGTCCTGAAATTCTTCGGGGACCGCTCTCTGATTCAGCAAACGGTCGATCGCCTGTGCCCTGTCCTCCCTCCGGAACGCATCTGGATCCTGACCAACGATCATCTGCGCGCCGAGATCGTCAAGCAGCTGCCGGAGGTTCCTAAGAAACAGATCCTGGCCGAGCCCGCGCAGCGCAACACCGCCCCTGCAATCGGCCTCGCAGCGCATATCCTGCAATCCATCGATCCGGAAGCGGTGATGGGAGTGTTTCCCGCCGACCACGTGATCGGCAAGCCTCGCGATTACGTTCGTCTGCTCCGCCCTGCGTTTAAAGCCGCGAAAGATGGAAAAATCGTGGTGCTGGGGATCAAGCCCCGCTGGCCCGAAACCGGCTACGGCTACATCGAAATGGGCAGCGTCCAGGGGCCGGTGAAGAGCTTTCGCGAAAAGCCGGATGCGGCGACTGCGGAACAGTTTCTTGCGGCGGGAACTTTCTATTGGAACGCGGGAATGTTCTTCTGGAAAACGTCCGTGCTGCTGGAGGCGCTCCGGCAGTTCCTGCCGAAAACAGCGACGCTGATCGCGGGTCTGCCGGCGTTTTCCAGCCGGCAGTTCAACGCCAGGCTAGCCGAAGTCTTTCCCCGCTGCGAAAACATCTCGATCGACTTCGCCGTGCTGGAAAAGGCCGCCAATGTAGTCGGGATTCCCGCCGGCGAGATTGGATGGAACGACGTCGGGAGCTGGAACGCAGTCTACGAATTACAGCAACGCGACGCGCAAGGCAACGCGCTTCGCGGCGAAGCGCTGATTCTGGACAGCGCCGGCAACTACGTGGATGGCTCGAAAAATAAACTGATCGCGCTGCTTGGCGTTCACGATTTGATCGTAGTCGACACCCCCGACGCCCTTCTAATCGCCGACCGCAGCCGCGCGCAGCAAGTCGGGGATCTGGTGAAGCAACTAGAAAAACAAAAGCGCGAGGATTTGCTTTAATAGCGCTCACCTAAAACACAGACTAAAGTCTGTGCCACCCGCCATCAGCCATTTGCCAGAATCTGGTGGCACAGGCTTTAGCCTGTGAAAGACTCATTCGTCATCTTTCAGTCGCACCGCAGCGCCGCAATCGGGTCGATCCCGGTAGCTCTGCGCGCCGGCCAAAACGCGGCAATCATCCCCGCCGCTGCCAGGATCACCGCCACCGCCGCATACGCCCGAGGGTCGAACGGACTCACTCCGTACAGAAACCCCGTCAACAATCGCGCCACGAAAACCGCCGACACATATCCGATCGCGAGCCCCGCGGCTAGCGCGCGCGCCGTCCCGCCCAGCACCAGCGCGATCACCTGCCGCGGCCTCCCGCCCAACGCCATACGAATTCCGATCTCTTTCGTCCTCTGTTGGACCAGGTATCCGAACACGCCCGACATCCCGATCGTCGCGAGCGCGAGCGCGAATATGCCGAGCACTGCTGCCAGCTGCGCGCCGATGCGGGAGGCCGCGTTCCGCCGCTCCAGATTTTCTGCAAGAGGCATCGCCTGTGTCCGCGCGCGCCTGTCGAGCTGTTGCACGATCCCGGCGACGGCCTCCGGAGGCGTGCCGGAACGGATCAGCACTTTGGGAGTGAACGGCGGCCCGCCGAACGGCTGATACACCAACGGCTCGACTCGCTCCAGCGAGAGGCTGTAGCTGTCCCGCACCAATCCGATCACCTGCAGCTGACTGGATCCGAAAATAACCGTCTTTCCCACCGGATCGGCGTCGCCCCAAAACTTGCGCGCCATGGCCTGGTTCACCAGAATCGCGCTATTCGCGAGATCCCCGGGACCGAAGTTGCGACCGGCGAGAATCGGAATGCGTAGCACATCGAAATAAGCCGCAGAGACCGCCAGCGACAACACCTCACGATCGGCGGCGGCGGCTTCCCCAGGCAGCCGCAGGCCCATTTCCCAGACAGAATTGGTCCAGGGCGCCTGCGATGTGACTCCCACCGGGCCCAACTCCGGCCTCGCGTTCAGCTCCTTCGAGAGGTGCGCCGAGAAATCGCGGACGCGTCCGCGGTCGTAGGAACCGGCGGGCAATTCCACCGAAACCACTGTCACATCGCGAAAAGAGAAGCCAGGATCGCGGGTGCGCGAGTCTTGAACGCCTTCGAGCAGCAGAGCCGCTCCGATCAGGAGCACCACGCTCATCGCGACCTGCGCGGCAAGAAGAACGCTTCGCAGTGGCAGCCGAACCCGGCGATCCTTCACTCGCGTCCCGTGCAGCGCGGGCGCCAGCCCGAACCACAGGCAGGAAAGGATCGCCAGGGCGAGCGCGTAGCCGAGCACGGTCAGGTCCGGTTTCAATACCACGGGCGGCGCTTCGCCAAAGCGGGGAATGATGAAGCCCGGCAGCCAGTATGCCATCGCGATTCCAAACGCCGCCGCACCCAGCGCGAGCAACAGGCTCTCCGTCATCAACTGGCGCACGATCCTTGCGCGGCCAGCGCCCAATGCGCGGCGAACTTCGATCTCGAATCGCCTCGCCGCGGCCCTCGCGATCAGAAGATTGCCGACGTTCGCGCAGGCCAGCAGTACAATCAGTGTGACGCCGGCGAACATCAGCACGAATACCGGCACAGCGCTGTTGCCGCCGGGCTGCGCGGCCAGCATGGTTGTGCTGCCGAACACGATCCGCACCGGTTCCAGCGAAAATTGAGTGTGGAATTGGCGGCTGAGCGTCTCCAGTTCAGCGAGTGCTTGCCGTTGAGTCACACCGGGGGCGAGGCGGCCGGCGAGGGTCAGCGCCGGTCTATCCGGCTCCCTCACCGCCGCGCGCGCCCACCCTTGGTTGGTATTCATCTCCGGGAAAACCGCGAAAGGAAGCCACAAATCTTCCCGTCGTTGCGAGGTTCCTAGAAAATCCTGCGGCGCGACGCCCACCACCGTGAATGGAATATCTTCCAGACGCACGATCTTGCCCAGGATTTCTGGATCGGACCCGAAATGGTCGCGCCAGGTCGCGAAGCTCAGCACCACCGCGTGCTCCGGAGCCTCCACGCGATTCTCGTCCGCCATGAACCCCCGGCCGAGCAGCATGTTCACGCCCAAAACTTTGAAATGATCGGCGTCGACGAACGTCGCCTGCGATACCTTTCCGAACGGCTCAAAACCGAAATGCACCGCGCCTTCGAGGGTAGCGATCATTCCCGCGAACGAGCGAGCGTGTTCTTCGAAATAATGAAATTCTGGAACGGAGACGCCGGGGCTGATCACTCGCTTCGGGTTGAACGCGAAAATCCGCACGATGCGTCGCGCGTCCTTGACCGGCCAGGGGCGCAGAGCGATCGCTTCAAAAACTGTGAAGAGACTCGTATTGAGCCCAATCGCGCACCCCAGCGCAAGGATCGCCGTCGCCGTGAACCCCGGGTGAGCGAGCAGATTGCGTAGCGCATATCGCACGTCCTGACCGACGCTCTCCAGCCAGGGCCAGA
This sequence comes from Bryobacterales bacterium, assembly GCA_963813145.1. Classification (GTDB taxonomy): domain Bacteria; phylum Acidobacteriota; class Terriglobia; order Bryobacterales; family Bryobacteraceae; genus Palsa-187. The sequence goes on along the minus strand of CAWEXX010000001.1, from coordinate 4,076,849 downwards.
TCCAAACTGCCCGCGCATCCTCGCGAGCCAGTGTCGCATTTCCAATCGGTCCGCCCGCCATCTCGCGATGAAACTCCATTTCCGCGGCCAGATCGGCATGCTCGCGCCGCGATCGCAGCCAATAGTGGATTCGGCGAACTATTCGCATCGCAGCGCGCTCATCGGGTCGATTCGCGTGGCCCTCCGCGCGGGAAGGAACGTCGCGGCCAGGCCCGCAAACGCCAGCACCAACCCCACGAGCGCATACGAGACCGGATCGAACGGGCTCAGTCCGTACAAGAATTTCTGCAATAGCCGCGACATGCCCAGCGCGCCTGCGAATCCGAGCACCAGGCCGATGAGCACCGCGCGCGAACTAGTGCTCAGAACCAGCCGGATCACTTGCTTCGGCCGCGCGCCAAGCGCCATGCGGATGCCGATTTCCTTGGATCGCTGCTCCACCCAAAATGCGAAGACTCCGAACATTCCGATGGTCGCGAGGACCAGCGCGAACCCTCCCAGGACTTCTGCGATCGCGGCCCCGGCACGCGAGCCTTGCAGGGACTTGTCGAGATTCACCGAGAGAGGGATCACTGTAGTGCCTGCGCGCGCATCGATCTGTTTCGCCGCGGTTGCGATCGAATCGCCGGCGCCTGGCGCTGAGCGAAACAGAACCATGGGAACGCGCTCGCCGGAGATCGCGAAGTAGACGGTGGGAGCGATTTCATCGAGACCGATGGTGAATGAGTCCTTCACGACGCCCACAATTTCATAGGGCTTAGCTGCAATCAGAGTCTTACCGAGGGCTTTGTCGCCGAAGGCGTTACGGGCGAACGCTTGATTCACCAGCACCACGGAGCGGTCCGCATCGGTAGCCTCGAAGTTTCGCCCCTGGAGCACGGGAATTCCCAGTACATCAAAATATCCGCCATTCACCTCATTTGTGGCCACCAACTTGGCCTGCTTTTCCGATTCTCCCGGCAACCGAAAATGGGTAAAGTTATGGCCGTTCCCGAGCGGCGCGAGCCTGGACAAACCAATCGCCCGTCCATCCCGGGCTGCGGCCAGTTCGCGGCCCAGTTGAGCGAAGAACGCTCGAGAACGTGCGGCGTCATAGGAACTCGCAGGAAGATCGAACGTCGCCAGCGAAACGCTGGATATATTGAAACCGGGGTCCTGCGTGCGGGCTTTCTCGACCCCACGCGTCATCAAGCCGGCGCCCACCAGCAGTACCACGCTAAGCGCAACCTGCGCGCTCAAAAGAACGCTTCGTAACGAGAATCGTGAACCGATTCCCCCAGGTCGCGTTCCATGAATAGCTGGGGCCAGGCCGAAAACCAGGCACGTCGCCACACTCAAAGCGACGGTGAAGATCAGTACCAAGGCATCCGGGACGATGCGAAACGAAAGTCCTTCAGTAACCGCGTAACGAAATACCAGGTCAGGCAGCCAATACGCTGCCACCATTCCCAGAGCGCCGGCGAGCGAAGCGAGCAGCAGGCTCTCGGTCAGCAGCTGGCGGATGATGCGGAAGCGGGTCGCGCCCAGAGACAGGCGGACAGTAATCTCACGCTGGCGAGCCGCCGCGCGCGCCAACAACAGATTTCCGACGTTCGCACAGGCCAGCAGCAGCACCAGCGTGACGCCAAGGAACATCAAAAGGAAAACCGGTACGATACCTTTGTTCTCTTCGCCCGTGGCCAGGAAAGCTGTTCCGCTAAGCCGGACCCCATGAGTTTCTTCGTGGCGCAAAGCGGAGAACTGCCGGTGCAGGACAGCAATCTCCGCCTCCGCTTGTGCGCGGGACACGCCAGGCGCCAGCCGGCCGGCGACCCTGGAACAACAGGAATCAGCGCTGTGCAGAAACTCTTTCAACCACGCCGTGTGCGGCTGCAGCAGGGGCGCTGCCGCGAGGGGGACATATAGATCGATCGACTCTGGGCTGGTACCGGTAAAATCGCTGCCCGTGACGCCAACCACTGTGAAGGGAACGTCTTCGATACGCAAGGTCTTACCCACTGCATTCTGGTCCGCGCCCAGATGGTTCCGCCAAAAAGCGTGGCTGACCACCACCACAGCTTGAGGCGAGTCTGTTACATCCTCGTCGGCGCGAAAACCGCGCCCTTGGTCCATTCCGATTCTCAGCACTTGGAAATAGCTGCCGCTGACCCACGAAGAAGGCACTCTGCCGTCGCCGATCTTGACGTTCTGGCCACTATGCGTCGCGAGGATTCCTGAAATTGTGCTGCTGTGCGCGCCCAGATAGCGGAATTCTTCGAGCGAAAATCCGTACGGTTGGTGGCGTGCGTTCAGCTCCATGATATTCACTACGCGGCCTGCCTCAGGAACCGGCCAAGGCCGGATCGCGACCGCGTTGAACACCGTGAACAGGCTGGTATTCACCCCGATCGCCACGCCTAACGCCGCGACGGCAACGACCGCGAATCCGGGTTGGCGCCGAAGATTGCGAAGCGCGTAGCGTAAATCCTGTCCGACGCTCTCGAGCCACGGCCAGATCCAAACGGCTCGCGCGGCTTCCCGAGCCAGCGTCGCATTGCCGATCGGTCCGCCGGCCATCGCGCGATGAAAATCCATCTCCTCGGCAAGGTCCGCCGCGTTACGGCGTGCCTGCAGCCAATACCGCAATCGGCGAATCATCTTCATAAGTCCGCCCCCATCGTCTATCGATGGAAGTATGCGTTACCTGAAGTCCAAAGTCAAGCTGGAACAAGTGGGGCAGGTCCCCGACCTGCCTTCTTCCTATCCCTTCGCAGGAGCCGGCAAAGTCACCTCCAGCCGAGCCCCTCCCTCCGCGCGATTGCTAGCCGAAATCGTTCCCCCGTGCTGCGTAACGATCCCCTCCGCGACGGTGAGCCCCAGTCCTGTGCCACGCGCATCCAGCCGCGTAGTCACAAACGCGTCGAAAATATCCGGCAGCACGTCGGCCGGGATGCCGCGGCCATTGTCCTCCACTGCCAGCGTGATTCCACGAGGCCTGCAGCGCGATCGCACGTCGACCTTTCCCGATCCCGCCTCCACCGCATTCAATGCGTTTCGCAGCAGGTTTACAAATACCTGGATCAGCCGGTCCGGATTGCCGATCACCATGTGGTCCGGGTCGACGATATTGCCGAACTGAATAGTGGAGGCCTTCTCGTCGATCGCCACCAATCCCCACGCTTCTTCAATCAGAGGACGCAGCACCAGCGGACCCATCTGCTGATTCCTGACTCGCGAAAAATCAACCAGACTCTCGCTGATTCTTTGCAATCTCTGCGCGACTCGCTGCATCCGCGCCAGCCTGTCGAGCGTCGGCTGATCCCGCGTCGTCTCAATCAGTTTCTCGATGGAGCCGTTCAAAACCGCGAGGGGAGTGTTCAATTCATGGGCCACGCTGGCTGACAACAGGCCCAGGCTCACCAGCCGATCCTGCTCCTCCAATCTGCGGAGCGCCGCCGCCAATTCGTCTTCTTGACGACGTAGCGCGGCGACTGTCTCATTCCGGGACCGCATAATCTGGCCGATCTCGTCGCCCAGGATATCTTCCGATGGAATCAGCTCCCGTGTTCGATCTCCCTCCTGCGTAGCCGCGTCGGCCTCCAGCATTCGCCTCAACGGCTGATAGACATAGAGCGGCATGATCGCCGATTCCAAAACCAGCACAGCCAGCGCGTAAATGGCTCCCAGGACGAGAAATAATGTGAGCTTCGCCCGTGCCACTGCTTCCGCGTAGGATTCGCCGGGAGCATTCTGGTCTTGCCCTGAGGGGTGGGTTTGGTGCAGAATAGTCAATTCCCTGGCTTGCGCGTCCGCAACTTGTTTCTCGAAGAGCGGAATTAGTGAGAAGTAAGCGGCGCACGTTAACACTAAGAAGAACAGATTGTGGAGCACCATCAATTTGGGCCGGACCTTTAGATCGCCGAAAAGTCTGATGGCGGTGGAGTTCTTACGGTTAGACAAGAAATTTTGCTCCGGTTGCGTACGCGATCTTGTTATGATAGAAAATACTAAGGGCTACGTCACGGCCCTGGAGACCAACACTCGAGATGGCAGCTATTTTTCCCAAGTCGTCTGACATCATTTTAAAGGTTGCAGGCGCGCTGCTCGGTTTGGGCGCACTAGGCGGCATTTGTGCCTACGCATACCTTACGTACCCGACGGTCATCGATACCGGGTACCAGCCGGTTCAGCCGGTTCCATATAGCCACAAGCTGCACGCCGGACAGATGGGGCTGGATTGCTATTATTGCCACTCGACGGTCTTTAAGGCCGCGTATGCCGCCGTTCCCTCGACCGAAACCTGCATGAACTGCCATACGCGCGTGAAACCGACCAGTCCGCGACTGCAGGTGGTTCGGGACAGCTATGCTACCGGCCAGCCGATTCCGTGGGTACAGATTCATCGCCTTCCAGACTTTGTTTATTTTAATCACTCGGCGCACGTCACGGCGGGCGTTAGCTGCGTCAGCTGCCACGGGCGCATCGATCAGATGATCGAAGTGCATCAGGACAAGCCTCTCAACATGGCGTTTTGCCTGGAATGCCACCGCAACCCGGCGCCGAATATCCGACCCGCGGAACTGGTCACGAAACTCGATTGGGTGCCGGATAGGGATCCGGCCGCGATCGGCCGCGAGATCATCGAAGCTAAACATATTAATCCGCCCACGAACTGCTCAGGGTGTCATAGATGAGTAATGTGCCGAACCTTATTAACATTGCAACGAAGTCGAGCGGTCCTAAATACTGGCGGTCGTTAAACCAGCTCGCGGGAACCCCGGAGTTCACTGAATGGGTCCATCGTGAATTTCCGGCCAACGCGTCGGAGATGCTGGACGCAAATTCCCGCCGCACTGTTCTGAAATTGATGGCGGCGTCGTTCGGACTTGCCGGACTAACCGCCTGCCGCCGTCCGGTCGAGCATATTCTGCCCTACGCCAAAGGCGTCGAGGACATGATTCCCGGCCATCCTTATTTCTATTCGACGGTCATGTCGATGTCGGGCGGAGTCAGCGGCCTGCTGGTCGAATCGCACGATGGACGGCCCACGAAGATTGAAGGCAACGTCGATCATCCTGGCAGCATGGGCGCGGCCACCGCGATGCAGCAGGCGGCCATTTTAGGCTTGTACGATCCCGATCGCTCGACGACGGTCCTCGACGGCGGCAAGCCTTCGGATTTCGCAAAATTCGAAGCAGCGGTCAAATCGTTATCGCTCGGCGACGGCTCTGGACTGCGGTTCTTGAGCGAGACGGTAACCTCTCCCTCTCTTTCGTCGTTGCGCGCTGACGCGTTGAAGAAATTTCCCAAAGCGAAGTGGATCGAGTACGAGCCGATTTCCCGCGACAACGAACACGTTGGATTAAACATCGCGTTCAGCCAGCCTCTGGAGCTGCTCACCCACTTCGATAAAGCCAAAGTGGTGGTGGCGCTCGATGCCGATTTCCTGGGGCTCGATTCGCCGACGGTGGTTCCCACCAAGCAGTTTTCTAAGGGCCGCAAATTCTCCTCCGAAGAAGACTTCGAAAAGGCCAACCGGCTGTACGCGGTCGAGAGCCAGTTCTCACTGACCGGAGCCAATGCGGATCATCGCCTACGCATGCGATCGGGCGAGGTGAAGCAATTCGCACTGGATCTCGCATCGGCGTTGGGTGCGGTTGCAGGGCTGAACGTCGTCGCGGGCACCGACAAGCGGGCGAAATTCCTCGCGGCGATCGTGAAGGATTTGAAAGCCGCCGGCAGCGGAGCTTTAGTCGTCGCCGGAGCACGGCAGCCTGCGATTGTTCACGCGATCGCGGCGGGCATCAACCAGTCTTTAGGCAGCGCTGCGGTTTCGTACGTAAAGGCGGAGAAGGCCGACTCCGGTCTTGAAGCCTTCAAAACTCTGACGACGGAAATGTCGTCCGGGCAAGTGCAAACGCTCGTGATTCTAGGCGGCAATCCGGCTTACACCGCGCCTGCCGATCTACAGTTCGCAGTTTCCCTTTCGAAGGTCGCGAATTCGATTCACCTGGGCCTCGATGACGATGAAACGGCCGCCGCCGCAAAGTGGCATGTGCCCGAAGCGCACTTCCTCGAAAGCTGGAGCGACGCTCGCACGCCTGAGGGCGCCGTGGCCATTCAGCAGCCCCTGATTTCGCCGCTCTACGGCGGAAAAACGGCAGCCGAAATCGTCGCGTTGCTGATCGATGCAAAGGACAAAAAAGCCTACGACATCGTCCGGAACTATTGGCAGGGTCAGTGGCCCGCTAAAGATAAAGAGCTGACCTGGCGCAAGGCCCTGAACGACGGCATTGTCGCCTCGGCCAAGCCCGCCGACGCCGCCAAGGTTTCGGTCGACGCGAAAAAGCTTGCGGGAGCAGCCGGGGCGGAGGTGAAATCTTCCGCCACCGGAATCGAAGTCGCTTTCTATCCCAGCGCTTCTTCCTGGGATGGACGCTTCGCTAACAACGGCTGGATGCAGGAAGCTCCGGACCCGATCACGAAGCTGACGTGGGGCAACGCGGCCATGATCTCGCCCGCTATGGCGCGGGAGCAGAAACTCGAAGACGGCGACATGATCTCGATTTCGCGTGGCACCTACAAACTGGAAGCCGCGGTCATGGTGCAGCCCGGTCATACCGACAACGCCATCTCGCTCGCGCTCGGCTATGGACGCGTTCGCTGCGGCCGTGTCGGGAAAGACGTCGGCTTCAACGCGAACCTGCTTCGGACCTCCGACACTTACTGGTTTGGCGACGGATTTTCCATCGCCTCTCTCGGCAAAAAACACATTCACGCGACGACGCAGGAGCACGGTGTTCCCGGCGATAAGGGCGTCAACGCCGAGCATCTCAACGACGGTCTGAATACCCGCCCGATCTTTCGCGAAACTTCGCTCGAAGAGTATAAGAAGCAACCCAAAGTCATCGAGGAGATGTCGGAAGTCCCCGAACTCCACTCGATCTACCCCGAGCTGACATACGACAAAGGCAATCAGTGGGGCATGGCGATCGATCTGACGTCGTGTACCGGCTGCAACGCCTGCGTGGTTGCCTGCCAGGCTGAGAACAACATTCCGGTGGTCGGCAAAGATCAGGTCCTGAGAGGCCGCGAGATGCACTGGATCCGCATGGACCGTTATTACACCGGTCCCGAGGACGATCCGCAAATCGTTGAACAACCGATTCCTTGCATGCAGTGCGAAAACGCGCCGTGCGAAAACGTTTGCCCGGTGGCCGCGACCACGCATAGCCCCGAAGGCTTGAACGACATGGCGTACAACCGCTGCGTCGGCACTCGATACTGCGCCAATAACTGCCCGGTCAAGGTGCGGCACTTCAACTTCCTCAACTTCCACAAGCACGAATCGCCTGAATTCGCGATGGCCTACAATCCGGACGTCACGGTCCGCATGCGCGGCGTCATGGAAAAGTGCACCTATTGCGTACAGCGTATTCAGGAAACGAAAATCAAAGCGAAAATCGAAGGCCGGCGTCCTATCAAGGATGGCGAAATTGTCACCGCCTGCCAGCAGACCTGCCCGGCGGACGCCATCGTCTTCGGTAATATAAACGACCCCGAATCGCGCGTCTCGAAATTAAAGAAGCAGGAGCGCAACTACGCGCTACTCGCCGAGCTCGACATCAAGCCGCGCACAACGTATTTAGCAAAGCTGCGGAACCCCAACCCGGAGTTGAATCAAAATGGCTGATATCGCAATCCGGCAAGATCCGGCGTTAATGGCGACCAACCCGCCGCTAGTCGTCTCCGATGGCTACCACGACCTCACGGAGCAGATCAGTACGATCATCGAGGGCGACGTCTTTCAGACGCCTCGCAAGTATTGGATCACGTTAGGCATCACGGTCAGTATCGTTCTGCTGCTCGGCGCGATGCTCACCTACCTGGTCTCGACCGGTATTGGCGTGTGGGGCAACAATCGCCCCATCGGTTGGGCGTGGGACATCACGAACTTCGTTTTCTGGATCGGTATCGGACACGCCGGGACGCTGATTTCGGCGATTTTGTTCCTGTTCCGCCAGAAATGGCGCACGTCGATCAACCGTTCCGCGGAAGCGATGACGCTGTTCGCCGTCGCCTGCGCGGGCATCTTCCCGCTGTTTCACACCGGTCGTCCGTGGCGAGCCTACTGGCTCTTTCCGGTCCCCAACACGGACCTGAACATGTGGCAGAACTTCCGCAGCCCGCTGATCTGGGACGTGTTCGCGGTCTCCACCTACGGAACTGTTTCGGCGTTGTTCTGGTTCACCGGTTTGGTGCCGGATCTGGCGACCATCCGCGATCGCGCGACCACGAAAGTTCGCCAATGGGTTTTCGGATTCCTCAGCCTGGGTTGGCGCGGATCGGCGCGGCACTGGAGCCATTACGAAGTTGCCTACCTGATTCTGGCTGGCATTTCGACGCCGCTGGTGCTGAGCGTCCACTCCATTGTTAGCTTCGACTTCGCCACGTCGGTGATTCCAGGCTGGCACACGACAATCTTCCCGCCGTACTTCGTCGCGGGCGCGATTTTCTCGGGTTTCGCCTGCGTGATGACGCTGCTGCTGATTGCACGCTGGGCGCTGAATCTCCAGAATCTGATCACGATCAAGCATCTGGAGAACATGAACAAGATCATCCTGGTGACCGGATCGATCGTCGGCTATGCGTATTGCACGGAGTTCTTCATCGCCTGGTATTCGGGCGGCGTCTATGAGCGGTTCACGTTCGTGAATCGCGCCTTCGGACCCTATGCCTGGGCGGCGTGGACGATGTATTCCTGCAACGTTTTCATTCCGCAGCTTTATTGGTTTAAGAAAATGCGGACCTCGATTCCGGTGATGTTCGTCATCAGCATCACCACCAACATCGGCATGTGGTTTGAGCGATTCGTCATCATCGTGACCAGCCTGCATCGCGACTTTTTGCCTAGTTCGTGGGGCTACTTCAAACCGACTTGGGTCGATATTTGCACCTTTACCGGCACGATCGGCCTGTTTTTGACGCTGTTTTTGCTGTTTGCGCGCTTCTTGCCGATGATCGCAATGTCTGAAGTGAAGGGCGTTCTGGCGAAGGAAAAAGTGTTGTACGCCAAAGAAACCGTAGGTCATCACTAAATGCGAGAAATTGACATCGACCAAATCAGGGACAAACTCGGCTTCGGAGACGACAAGGTTTACGCCGTGATGGGCGAATTCTCCGACCCTCACGATCTGGTTCACGCCGGGCGCAAGATTCGCGAAATGGGCTACACCAAGATTGACGCGATGTCGCCGTTTCCGGTGCACGGCATCGACGCGGCGATCGGCGTGCCGTATTCCAAGCTGGGCTGGATCGTGATTTGTATCGCGTTGTGTGGCGGCGCCACCGCGCTGCTGCTGCAATGGTGGTGCGGAACCATCAACTATCCGCTGGTGATCGGCGGCAAGCCCCTCTTCGATTTTTCTTTCTCGATTCCGATTACCTTTGAGTTGACAGTCCTGTTCTCGGCATTTGCGAGCGTGATCGGGATGTTCGCTCTCAATGGCTTGCCGCGGTTGTATCATCCCTCGGCGAATTATCAGCTCGCGCATCGCGCCACCGACGACCGGTTCATCCTGGTCATCGAGGCGGACGATCCTAAATTTAATCCCGTCATCACGTCCGAGCATATGAAGAGCGTGGGCGCGGGTACCGTGGAGGTCGTGGTCGGATGAAAAAGAACGACCAAAACCCGGTCATGTGGATCTTCGGTTACAGTTTGCTTCCGCTGATTGCCGTGGTTCTGTCGGCGCTCCTGTTGACCGGATGCGCGGGCGTGCAGCGCGATCCACCAGTGCAGGTCTGGGACGACATGAAGCAGCAGCCCAAATTTCACCCGCAGGGTGCAAATGAATTGCCGTTTCTCGCCGACGCAAGGGATGCGCGGCGTCCTCCGGAGGGAACCATCGCGCGCGGGCATATGGCCGAGCAGACTGCTTATTTCACCGGCATGGACGGGGACCTGTATGTCGGGAAGAGCCCGGTGCCTTTGACCGCGGAACTGCTCCATCAGGGGCAAATGAGGTTCAATACCTATTGCCAGCCGTGTCATGACAAGACCGGGTCGGCCCAGGGAATTGTCCCGACTCGCATTCCCACCTGGCAGCCTTCCAATCTGACCGAGGATCGCGTGGTGCAATTTGCCGACGGAGATATTTTTAACGTGATTACGAATGGACGGCGTTCCATGCCGGCGTACCGGTTTCAGATCGCTGTTGAAGACCGGTGGGCGATCATCGCGTATGTTCGCGTGCTGCAGCGCGCCGCGCATGCGACCAAAGCCGATGTACCGGCTGACCACACGGCGGACTTGCAATGAGCGCAAACATGGAATTAACCCAGACCGACAACTACCAACTGGACGCAACCCGCTGGGCGAAGGGACGCAACACGCTGGTTCTCGCGGTGCTGATTTCCGTCATCGCCTGCGTGGCCGGATACCTGAACGATCCAGTGCGATTTCATCAATCCTACTTGGTTGCGTTCACCTACGTCGCGGCGGCTGGGCTGGGCGCGTTCTTCTTCGTCATGGTGCAGTACCTGACCGGCTCGGCGTGGAGCGTGACGATGCGTCGGATCATGGAAAATATCATGATCACTGCTGCCGGCGGGCGCCATTCTGTTTATCCCCATCGCTTTCGGCCTGAAGGATATTTATCCGTGGATGGACCGGGTCGCCTATCCGCTGACGGGAACGAAGGGCGCGTACCTGACCGAGAATTTCTTCGTTCTCCGCACGTATGTCTATTTCCTGCTATGGTCGATCTGGATTTTTGCGATTTATTATCAATCGACCAAGCAGGACACCGAGCGTTCGGTGAGGCAGATGAATGTCATCGCCCGCTGGTCGGCTCCCGGTCTGTTCCTGGCGGTAGTCGTCGGCACGCTGGCCTCCTACGATTGGCTGATGTCGCTCGAGCCGAGGTGGTACTCGACCATTTTCGGACTCTACATTCTCGCGGGCGGCGCGCTGACATTCATGTCGTTCGTGACGTTGATCTGCCTCGGGTTCCGGCGGGCCGGAATTTTGAAGAACTCGATTACCCCGGAGCATTATCACGATCTCGGAAAATGGCTGTTCGCGCTGACGGCGTTTTACACTTACATGGCGTTCTCGCAATACCTGCTGATCTGGTACGCGAATCTGCCGGAGGAAACCATCTGGTACCGGCACCGGTCGGTGGGAGGCTGGCTGCCGATCAGTCTGGCGATGCCGTTTATCCGCTTCCTGATTCCGTTCTTCGTGATGCTCAGCCGCCCCGCCAAGCGGAGCCTGAAGATGATCGCAGGTCTCGCCATCTGGTCGATCGTGGTCGAGTACATCGATCTGTATTGGGTAGTGATGCCGACTTATTTCAAAACGGGTCCACAAGTCAGTTGGATGGATTTCGCGACCTTGGCGGCGACGCTGAGCGTCTGCGCACTGGTTTTCTGGAGCCGCTTCCGCAAGCACAAACTTGCGCCGGTGGGCGATCTGCGGTTCGAGCAGAGCCTGTATTTTGAGAATGCGTAGGAGAGGAGCGAGATGAGCGTAGAAGACGGGCGCGAAGTAATTCCGGCAGATCCTCGCGAAGGATTTGATCACCAGGAGCCCAGTACCGGCGCGATTTTTGGCTTCGCCATCGGCAGCGTGATTCTGCTCGTACTGACCATCGTCGCGATTCAGCAATATTTCGAGCACATCTGGACGCAGGCGGTTTACGAGAAGATTCTGGCGCCTCCCAGCGAGCAGTTAAAGGAAGTGCGAGGCCGGGACGACTGGAATCTGACGCACTACATGTATATGGATAAGGCCTCGGGGCAGGTCCGGATTCCGGTGGAGCGGGCGATGGAGCTCAATCTCCAGGATGCGGCCGCGGGAAAGACATTTTATCCGGCGAAGGCAACGGTTCCTAAGAAGGAAGAGCCTGCGGCTGTAGTTCCAGGTGCCGCTCCTGTTCCGGGTGCGACACCTGCACCAGGCGCGACGGCTCCTCCGGCGGCTGCTGCTGCAGAAAAGAAGTAATGAAAAAGTTTCTCCAATTCGGGATCGCGGTTGTGCTGGCGCTACCAGTATTTGCTCAGCCCAGGCTCGACCGGTACGGCGTCCCTGGGGCGCTGCCGGTGGGCGTTCGGCCCGCGATGCTCGAAGGAGTTGGTATCGAGGAACATCTGGGTCGTCAGATCGATTTGAACCTTACGTTCACGGCTGAGAACGGCTACCCGATCGCGCTGAAGGAATATTTTCATAGCGGCAAGCCGGTGATTCTGGATCTGATTTATTATTCCTGCCCGAATCTTTGCACGCTCATCTTGAATGGCCAGACTGCTGCGATGCGCGAAATTCTGCCTTGGACGCCGGGCAAAGAGTACGAAGTGGTGACCATCAGCATCGATCCGAACGAAGGTTTCGACCTGGCGCGCAAGAAAAAAGCCATTTACCTGAGCAGCTTCGATCATCCGGCGCCGGGCTGGCATTTTCTGGTGGATCGAGACGGGAATGCGAAGAAACTAGCAGAGATGATCGGATTCAAATATCGCTGGGACGAGCGCACGAGTCAGTTCGCGCACGCCGGCGGGATCATGGTGCTGACGCCCGAAGGCAAGATGGCCCGCTACCTTTATGGCGCGACGTTCCATCCGCGCGATCTGCGTTTTTCACTGGCCGAAGCCTCGGAGAATCGCAGCACGATGGCGGTCCAGAAAATGTTGCTGTTCTGCTATCACTACGATCCGCAAGCCGGCGGTTATGTGCTGTTCGCGACCAATATCATGCGCGCGGGCGGCGTGTTGACGGTGTTGCTCATTGCTTTCTTCCTGCGGCGAATGTTCTTGGCCGAGCGCAGAAAAGTTCTTAAAGAGGGAATTGCCTAATGGAGTGGTTTCGTTCGCTCATGTTGCCGCCGCAGGGGTCCGCGTTCGCGGGCGAAATCGATACCCTGTACATGTTTTTGTTCTGGTTGTGCTCGGTCCTGTTCCTGGGGATCGCATTCGCCGCGATCTATTTCGCCTACCGGTACAAGTATGTTCCGGGCCGGGTGACGCCTCATATCACGCATAATACGACGCTCGAAATCGTGTGGAGCGTCCTGCCTCTGCTGCTCTGCGTGGTGATCTTTTTCTGGGGTCTGAACGATTGGATGAAATACTCGGTAGCGCCAGGCGAATCGATGGAAATTCAGATCACGGCCAAGAAATGGATCTGGACCTTCGAGTATCCGGATGGTTCCCGCACGGCGAACGATATTCATGTGCCGGTAAATAAGCCGGTGAAGTTCATCATGACCAGTGAAGATGTTCTTCACGACTTCTACGTGCCGGATATGCGCGTGAAGCACGACATCGTGCCGGGGCGCTATACGGAAGTTTGGTTCACGCCCACCAGTGTGGGGCCGCATCATTTTACCTGCGCCGAGTATTGCGGCAAGGGCCATTCCGACATGATGGGAAAATTGACCGTCGATAGCGAAGCCGATTTTAAGAAATGGCTGGAGACCGGCGGCGACGAGTGGAAGAATTACCCGCCGGAGAAATGGGGCGAGATGCAGCGCGAGCAAAAGGGTTGCGCCACCTGCCACTCGATCGACGGTACCAAAGGCCAGGGACCGAGCTGGAAGGGAATTTACGGCAAGATGGAAAAGATGGGCGACGGTAAGTCGTACCTGGTGGACGACGCGTATCTGCAGGAATCGATGATGCAGCCCAACGCCAAAGTGGTCGCCGGTTTCGAGGCGATCATGCCTTCGTTCCAGGGCCTGTTGCACCCGCAGGATATTCGCGGGCTGATTGCGTACATAAAGACGCTGAAGTAGGTAGGGTTTACTGACATGGCACAAGCACTCACACATTCCGATCCGCATATAGGGGACCGTCCCCGGCCGGCGAAAAATTACCTCAACGAGACCACCGGCATCTGGAGTTGGATGACCACGGTGGATCACAAGCGCATCGGGGTGATGTATCTGGTCGCGGTCCTGTCGGCGTTTTTTATCGGCGGCATGTTCGCGCTTCTGATCCGCCTGACGCTGCTGACGCCGAGCCACAAACTGTTCGGAAAAGTGCTGATCGACGCCGATACCTATAACCGGGTGTTCACGCTGCACGGCGCCATCATGGTGTTCATGTTCATCATTCCGTCCATCCCCGGATCGCTGGCGAATTTCGTCCTGCCTCTCATGCTGGGCGCGAAAGACGTGGCGTTTCCACGGCTGAATCTGGCGAGCTTTTACCTTTGGTGTTTTGGCGCGATCTTTGCAGTCACTTCGATGATTTTCGGCGCGGTCGATACCGGCTGGACATTCTATACGCCGTACTCCACCACGACCCAGAACAGCGTGGGCCTGATGACCATGGCCGTGTTCATTCTGGGGTTCTCATCGATTTTCACGGGACTCAATTTCATCGCGACCACGCACAAGCTGCGCGCGCCGGGCATGGGATTTTTCGACATGCCCTTGTTCGTATGGGGAACCTACGCGACGGCGATTATTCAGGTGCTGGCGACTCCGGTGCTGGGCATCACAATGGTGCTGCTGGCGCTCGAACGGGCCTTCAATATCGGAATTTTCGATCCGAAGATCGGCGGGGATCCAGTCTTATTTCAGCATTTCTTCTGGTTTTATTCGCATCCCGCGGTGTACATCATGATCTTGCCGGGAATGGCGATCATCAGCGAGATCATTCCCACTTTCTCGCGCAAGACCATCTTCGGCTACAAGGCGATCGCGTATTCGAGCGTGGCATTGGCGCTGCTCGGGTTCTTGGTGTGGGGCCATCACATGTTCGTCGCCGGACAGTCTGAGCTAGCCACCGTGATCTTCTCGGCGCTGACATTCTTAGTCGCGATTCCTTCCGGTGTGAAGCTGTTCAACTGGCTGGCGACCATGTATAAAGGCAATATTTCGCTCGAAACGCCGATGTTATACGGGATTTCCTTCATCCTGCTTTTCGCCATCGGCGGGTTGACGGGAATTTTCCTTGGCGCGTTATCCACCGACATTCACTTGACCGACACCTACTTTGTGGTCGCGCATTTCCATTACGTGATGATGGGCGGCACGGTGATCGCGTTCATCGGGGGCGTTCATTACTGGTGGCCGAAGATGACCGGACGGATGTACAGCGAGAAGTGGGGGCGTGTGGGATGCGCGCTGGTATTTATCGGCTTCAACATGACCTTCCTGACGCAGTTCTTCCTGGGCAGCAAGGGCATGCCGCGCCGCTATTACAACTACCTCGATCAGTATCAGCCGTTGCATGCGTTTTCGACTTTCGGCTCCTGGGTGCTCGGCTTGGGTTTGTTTATCACCGCGGCCTATTTGCTGGCATCGCTCCGCAAGCCGATGGATGCGCCGGATAATCCGTGGGGTGGCACGACCATGGAGTGGTTGACGTCCTCGCCGCCGATCACGCACAATTTTGAAGAACAGCCGGTGCTCGAGCATGAGCCGTACGACTATCGGCCGAAGGTGAAAAAACACGCATGAGTACTTCGACGGTCGATCTTACTCAGGACCCGCACGGACACGGCGATGGCGGCCATGGGCACGATCCTAACCAACAGCATCACTTCACCACGATGGAGCAGCAGTTCGATACCAGCAAGATCGGTATGTGGCTGTTCCTCGCGACCGAAGTTTTGCTGTTCGGAGGCCTGTTTGTAGGCTTTGGAATGATGCAGGCGCGCTATCCGGAGGAGTTTAAGCAGGCGCACGAACATCTCCAGCGGCCGCTGGGAGCGTTGAACACCGTGGTGCTGCTGTTCTCCAGTTGGACCATGGTGATGGGCGTCCTGTCGGCCCGGACGAACCAACGCAAGAAGTTGGTCGTTTACCTGTTGATCACGATTCTGTGCGCGTTCATCTTCCTTGGCGTCAAGTATTTCGAGTATTCGCACAAGTACGAAGAAGGGCTGCTGCCCGGTCACTATTACACGCATCACGGCGACAAAATTCCGAACACCCACGGTTATGCGACGTTCTTCAGCTTCTATTTCATGATGACCGGCCTGCACGGTATCCACATCGTGGTGGGTATCGCGCTGCTGGCCTGGATCGCGGTTCGCGGAAACCGGGGCGAGTTCAACAGCGCATATTACACGCCCGTTGACCTGGTCGGGCTGTATTGGCACTTGGTCGATTTGATCTGGATTTATTTGTTCCCGCTGTACTACTTGATCTCATGAGCGAACATACAACAAACCCAAAAGCGGAAGCGGCTCTCTATCTGAAGACGCTGATCGCGCTTCTCATCCTAACCGGCATCACGGTGGGCGCCTCGTACATCCACTTCGGATCGAGCGCGGCCAACGTGGTGGTGGCGCTGACGATCGCCACAATTAAAGGGACCCTGGTCGCATTGTTTTTCATGCACCTGCTGCATGATAAACCGGTAAACGGACTGATCGCGGCGGCGGGATTTCTTTTCCTGGGCCTGTTCCTGATGTTCACGCTGATTGATTTCGATAGCCGCCAGGACTATCAGCCTCGCAATTTGCCCGCAGTGCTCGCAGCGCCGCCGGCCGTTCCAGCTCCGGGCGGGGCTCCGCCCGCACCGGCAGCCGAACATAAATAAGATCGCTTCAAAGATCAATCCTTCCAAAAAATTAGGGGTACCCCACCTCTCGATGCGCAGAAAGGCAAGCGGCTGTTTGTACTAGCCTCAACAGCTCGGCGCCGCATTAAGGGTCGCGACACTCCCTGACCGCATTCAGCGTATGACTGTGTGGGGTTGCCATGGAGCTCCCTATCAGCCGCGGCGGGTTGGAAGCCGATCAGTGCCCAACCTCTCTGTGATTAAGATACGCGATGGGTGTTCAGAGTGCGGTGAGTGAAAACGGGATGTGATGGAAAGGGAAGGGGTTATTTGGAGAGGGCAGGTCGGGAACCTGCCCCACTAGCTGCGCTGGGCACTGAAATTAGCGCCAAATCCCCAGGCTCACGCCAGCGGTTATAACCCCGTCCCGTAAGGGCGGGGATTCGGCGATCCACATTGCTAGGGCTGCTTTGGAGGAGTGCCTACTTCGCCGAGTTTTTCGCCGGGTTTGAGAAGGCTGGGGGCTTTCTTTTTCTCGACTTTCTTCTCTTCGGTCTTTTGCTGAGCGAGTTCCGCCGGTGTCATGGCGGATTCGCGTTCTTCTTTTAACTTTTTCTCTTTGGCTGTGACAGTGGCAGCGCGATCCTTGAGGTCTTCCTGCGATAGGTCGACGCTATCGGTGGTTGCGTCAATGGCTTCCTTCAGGACAAACTCGAATCGAGCGATATCCTTGGGCTGCGCCTCTTCGATCTTTCTAAGCTGTGCGAGCAGTTCCTTCTCCGTCGAGGCGATCGTGGCGGCGCCTAGCTCGAGAGAGAGCTTGCGGCGGATCGCGTCGTCCGCCACTACGTCGATGGCGTCGATGATTTTCGAATAGTCCTCGAGCAGATCGTGCACTAGGGCGCTGCGTCCGGCCTTTTCCTTTGCCAAGAGGCGATCCACCTGATCGAGGCGCTGCTTGGCGAAATGGAGATAGAGCTTCATGCGCTCATTCGGCTCCTGCACCAGGCGGACCTGATCAGCTTCATCGGAGGTGAGGAAGTCGCGATTGGCTTGCGCCGGCGCGCACAGGGCGAAAACACCCAGAGGGAAAACGATGCTGAAGATTACGTTTTTCACAATGCCTCCATTTCCACCTTACTTCTTTTTCATGATCTCCTGTATCAGGTCGTCGTGCACCTTGGCCACGCGTTCGCGCACCGTTTCGACAATGGCGCGATCCTCGCTGTCCACGGCTTGCGCCAGGCCTTCCAGGCGGCGCATGATTTCGCGCGTTTTCAGCTCCGCTTTCTTGATTAACCTCAGGTTGCGGTGGCCTTTGCCGGAATCGACAAGAGATTGATGGCAGAGGTCGATGGAATCGCGCAGTTCCTCCAAAGCGGGCTTGAGTTTGGCCTCGTCGCTCGCGGCATCCCGCGCCGCATCCATAGCGGACGACGCGTTATCGAGCGCCCGTTCGCTCCTGCGGTCGAGGTTTGGCTCCAGCTTGATCGACGCCAGATCGAACGCAAGGCACAGGATCAGGAGGGTGTGCATGGCTACCGCTTATTCAGCTCAAATTGAATCATCCGGGCCCGCTGGCGCGCTTTGAATTCTTCATCCGGATTCTTTCCTTTGCTGGTCTCCAAAAACTTATTGTACGCGGCAAGCGCCTCTTTTTGCCGATGCAGATGGTCGTAAGAAAGGGCACGAAAGAACAGTTGCCCGGGTGTCTCGACTCCCAGCGCTCGCAGACGGTCGAGCGCGGCGATCCCTTCCTCGTAGTTTTGATTGATGATGAGGAGTGTGCTCAGCTCCTTCCAGGCCTCAATCGAATCGGGTTGAATTTTCGTGGCGGCGGCGAACTGCGCGGCGGCCGGGCCGGTTTTTTTCAAGTTGAGCAACAGCTTGCCGACGAACATGCGGATGTCGTACGCCTGCGGTTCGGCGGCGACCAACTGTGCGGCGACGGCGAGAGCCTTATCGTCCTGCTTTGACTGCCTGTAGGCCTGGGCGAGCGCGACGCGATTTCCGGCGGTCGGCGATTTTTGAACGGCCGCTTCCAACGCGGGGATCGCACTCGCTGCATCGCCAGAGGAAAGTTGGAGCGCGCCCATATGCTCCTGCGCTCCCGGATCGCCGGGGAATTCGCGGTACAGCGCGATGGCGCGGTCGGCCTGATGATCGGCCTCGTAGAGAGTAGCAAGCTCGAGGAGATAACTTTTGTACTTAGGGTTCAGCGCCGCGGCTTTGCGGAAATGCGACTCGGAATCGGCGAGCTTCTTTTGACGCATCAACACTTGTGCAAGCCCCCATTCCGCATCGGCCGAATCCGGCTTCAGCGCAACAGCGGCCGTGTATGCGATCTCGGCTTCTGGGAATGCGCCGGTCTCGCGCAGTGCATCGCCGAGATAAAAAGCCGGCCGGAACTCTTTAGGACGCTGCTCGGACGCCGCCTTCAGTTGGACGACTGCGCCGGCAGCGTCCTTCGATCGCAGTAGGGAGATGCCCAGGTTGAGTTGAGCCTCGTAGAGTCCCGGTTTCAGGTCAAGGACGGCCTTGTATTGGGGAATGGCTGCGGCGTCTTTGCCCAGGAAACTATAGGCCAACGCGAGGTTGAACCGGGCGCTGAAATCCTTGGGGTCCGCGGCGACGGCTTTAGTGAATAGCTCCACCGCGGCATCGTACTTTTGGGCGTCAAGCGCTTTTAGTCCTTCGGCGGAGTAGTCGACGGATTGCGCAAGAAGAAGGAGGGACAGCGCCCACATAGTCAATTTTATTTTAAACGGGTTCGGGAAGCGGAGTTTTCCGCGTCTGCCCGCTCCCTGAGGGTCGCGGCTCAACTAATGGTCTGCGTCGGAAATCTATGTGGCGCGCGTGCCGCATCGACAATCGTGTCGATGTGCCTTTCCAGGCTCACGGAAACGTCGACACGACTGTCTGAGCGGCACGCGTGGACGCGTGCGCCACGCGGGAAAGATAATATTCCTTATGAGTGACGCACTACACTAGCGCGTCAGATAAACCGTGAACTTTGCCACATCGCGGAAGCCCATGCGGCGGTAAAGGGAGTGGCCGGCTTCGGTGGACTGGAGGATGAACGGCTCGACGCTTGATTTCGGACGGGATGCGGCGGCGGCGGCGCGCAGCAGCGCTTCTCCGTATCCCTGATGCCGATGTATGGGAACGGTGGCGAGCGAATAAATGCCGAGAGCGCCGGCTGCCCTCACCATCGCGGCGATCGCGACAGGCCGGCCGTCCACGATCCCGACGAATCCTTTGTATGCGCCGTTCCACGCGGCCGCGGGTCCGTAGACAGCGTTCGCGATGCCGGGGGGAATCTCAAAACAGATGGAAGTGATTTCGGCGAATGCGCAGCGTGTCTTTTCGTCGTCCACCGGACGGCACTCGATTTTCGGCAGCGGCCGCACCGGCGGCAACAACTGCGGCGCAATCATGCCGGGCGGGTAGGAAATGGGTCTCAATCCGAAATCGTTGCAGATCTGCCGGGCCTTGCGGCGCGTTGCCGGGTCGAGAAGATCCTCGCACAGCCAGAAGGACCAGCGTTTGGTGTGCTGCTTGAAATATTTCGCTGCCTCAGTCAAGGCGGCATCCAAGCCTCCATCGGTGCTGGTGGCGGCGCGACTGAGCAGCGAGATATTGAACACGCCATACTCGAGTCCCGAGTACATGGCGATCGTCCGGTCGAGCGCGCGCACTTCGCCCGTACCGGTGGCTTCCCCGAAAAAGCGCATGGCGGCGCGCAGATTTTCTTCGACCGTGAGAAACTCTCGCATGGTGATCAGAGAATGGTCATGGGATCGACGTCGATCATCAGCGACGTGGGATTCCATTTCTCCTCGGCGGCGAATCGGCGCACCTGGCCCAGCACCTCATTGAGCCGTTTCCGGCTGGACGTCTTGATCAGCATCTGATAACGATACTCGTTCTTGAGACGCGCAAGGGAGGCGGCGGCCGGACCCAGGATTTTCACGTCGGGAGGCGGCGGATTCAAGAGGCGGCCAAGCGCCGCGCTTCGGGCGAGCGCCTCTTCGTCGCGCGTGCCGCGTACGATGATGTTTGCCATGGCGCCGAACGGAGGATAGTGCATCAGCCGCCGGAACTCGATCTCTTTCGCGTAGAACTTTTCGTAGTCCTGTTCCGCCGCGAACCGGACCGCGTAGTGGTCGGGATTGATAGTCTGCATCAGCACGATGCCCGGCGTATTTCCGCGGCCGGCGCGGCCTGCCGCTTGTGTCAGTAGCTGAAACGTCCGCTCGGCGGCGCGAAAATCGGGCAAACCGAGTCCGGTATCCGCGCTGACGATCCCGACCAGCGTTACGTTCGCGATATCGTGACCTTTGGCGATCATTTGTGTGCCGACTAAGATATCGAATTCGTGGTCGCGAAACTTGGCTAGGATGGTCTCGTAATCGCGCTTGCCGCCCACGGTATCGCGATCGATGCGGGCGATTCGGGCTCGGGGAAAGGCGCCGTGCAGCTCATCTTCAACTCGCTCGGAGCCGGTACCTAGGAACTGAATATGATCGCTATCGCATTTGGGGCAGCGCTCCGGCACACGCGAGGAAAAGTTGCAGTAGTGGCAGAGCATGCGGCGGTCGCGGCGGTGAAACGTGAGCGTCACTGAACAGTTGGGGCATTCCAGGCGCTCGCCGCACGCCCGGCAGGTCATGAAACTCGAAAAGCCGCGGCGGTTGAGAAGCAGCATCGATTGCTCGCCGTTGTCCAGCCGTTCGGTCACCGCGTCGATCATCAGGCGGGAAAACGTCGCCTGCTTGCGGGTTTCCAGGAACTCCTGGCGCATGTCGATGATCTCGACCTTAGGCATAGCGCGGCTCTCGACGCGCTCCGGCAAAATGAGGTGCTGATACTTGCCGCGCTCGGCGTTGTAACGGCTCTCGAGGCTCGGCGTAGCGGATCCAAGAACGACCACCGCATTGGCATCGCGCGCCCGAACGACGGCGACGTCGCGGCCATGATAGCGAGGCGTTTCCTGCTGCTTGTAACTCTGGTCGTGCTCCTCGTCCACGATAATCAGGCCCAGATTTCGGACCGGCGCGAAAACTCCGGAGCGGGTGGCGACCACCACCTTGGCATCGCCGGAGCGGATGCGCCGCCATTCCTGGGCGCGCTCGGAATCGTGAAAGGCGGAGTGGAGGATCGCGACGTTCGATCCAAAGCGATGATGGAACTGTCCGGCAACGGCGGGCGTCAGGCCGATCTCGGGCACCAGCATCAGAGCGCTGCGGCCGTGCGCGAGCGCTGCATCGATGGCCTTGAGATAAACTTCGGTCTTTCCCGAACCAGTGACGCCCTGCAACAGGAATGTCTGGAATTGTTTCGCGTCGAGGGCCGCCTCGATCTTGTCGAACGCACTTTGCTGATGCGGATTAAGGGCATGCGGGGGGCGAAAAGGAACCTGCGAGGTAGCGATCGATTCGAGAGTGAGCTTCACCAGGTCGCGGCGGGCGAGCGCTCGGGCAGCCGTGCTCGCCTTGGGAACGGCGTGCTCCAGTTCAGCGACGTTGTGACTCCCCGGATGGAGTTCGAGATAGGAGAGCAGCTCGCGCTCGGGCTTGGGAAGCTTCTCCGATTCAGGCCGGCGCGTGAACTCGGCTCGCAGCCGCGCGGCGGAGGCTCGTAAAGGATCGCGCTCGGCGGCGATGTCTTCTACCTCGACGAATCCCTTTTTTTCGAGCGAGCGCATGATCGCGGATGCCTTCTGAACCTTCTGCGTCAGATAGGAGGAGGATTGGGCGCGGACCTCCAGCAGGCGCAGAACCTGGGTGGCGGAGTCTTCGGCGTCGCTCTCGTTCAAGTGAAGCTGGCGCGCGGCGTCGCGGCCGGACTTAGTGAGCGAAAAAACTTTGCCGCGCCGGATGTCGCCGGCCAGTGGCGTCATGGCGCGCAGCACTTCGCCGAGAGGGGCGCAATAGTAGTACGAGATCCAGGCTCCGAGCTTCAGCAGTTCATCGTCGAGCGCGGGCTCTTCATCGAGGAGCCTCAGGAGTTCGCGGGGCGGTGCGGGCGGCCGATCGGAATGCGTGCGTAGCACGACCCCCGCCAGTTTCCGCGTGCCGAAAGGCGCGAGTACGCGCGACCCGGTTCGTACGCGGTGGCGCAAAGTTTCAGGCAGAAGATACGTGAACACCTGGTCGAGCGGGACAGGCAGGCTCACGTCGCAATAGAGCGGATTCAACTCCATCCGCTGCTTACGACTGGAACAGTGCGAACACTGCACCTTGCGTGTCCGCAAGCACGGCGATCCGCAGCGACTTATCGACGGTCATCGGCGGCACCATCACCATGCCACCGAGCTCTTTCACTTTTTCGGTGTATCCATCGGCGTCCTTGACCATGAAATAGGGCATCCAGTGCGGGGGAACGCCCGGTTTCCGCATCATGTCCGGTAAAATTCCGGCGATGGTTTGCTCTCCCGCTGCGATGTGAAGATAGCTCGATTCGTCCTTGTCCTTGCCGGGGAAGATTTTCCATCCGAACAAGCCCTCGTAGAACTTTTTGGCGGCGGCGCGGTCGCCGGTCGTCAAGTCCGCCCAGCAGTACGAATTATTCTCGCCCATCACGCCAATGCCCGGGGTCTGCTTGGGCTGCCAGAGGCAAAACGCGGCGCCGGTGGGATCGATCACCACTGCCATGCGGCCATTGGTCTGCACCTCGAAGACCCCGGCCGGCAGCTGACCACCGAGTTCCACGGCGCGCGCCGCCGCTTTATCGGCATCCTCCACTGAGACGTAGAGATTCCAATGAGGCGGGACCCCTTGCGTCCGTTCCGCTTCCTGCAAGGTGTAGAGAGCCGCCGAATCGCGGCCATCCAACTGGAAAATCGTATAGACCCCGAGAGGGCCCATCGGATAATCCACGAAAGTCCACCCGAACAGAGTTCCGTAGAAATGTTTGGCGGCGTCTTGGTCGGTGGTGCCCAATTCCACCCAGCAAAAAGTCCCCGGGGCGTGTTTGTCGACAGGCGGCATGAAGTGATTATACGAGGTCAGGACCGGGCTCATGAGCGCTCGTGCTTCACCAATGGTGGGAGCTTGTGGCGCGCGCCTCCAGGCGTGCCGTGTCGAGATTCGTCTCGACATGTCGTAGAACCGCGACCGTCAGGGAGCGGATTGCTACGCGCCTGTGGAGCGTTGCTTCATTCGCCGACATTCCGGCCTTTTGTTCCGCCTTGAGCTGATACATGCGGTGATCGGCCGCAGCCAACAGTTCATCGGACGTGGTGCCGTCGGCTGGAAAGAATGCCGCGCCGAAGCTCGCGTCCAGCACATCTTCTTTGCACAGGGACCGGCCTGTGGAGCGAACCAGATCGCGAAACTGAGCAATGCGACTCGCGATTTCCGCTGGGCCGATGCCTTCGAGCAGCATTACAAACTCATCCCCGCCCAGGCGGGCGACAAAATCGTTTTCCCGGCACGACCTGCGAAAGCGGAGTGCCAGCGCTTCCAGCAGCCGGTTGCCCATCAGGTGGCCGAATCGGTCGTTCACCGCCTTAAAGCCATCCAGGTCGCAGACCACGACGGCTCCCGGGGAGCTATTGGCGCTCAGCCGCGTTGCCAGCGCCGCGACGTTGGGCAATCCCGTCATGGCGTCCGTGACCGCTTCACTTGCTGCGCGGCGGAACCGTAAGCCGTTGGCGACCGCGCCCGAAAGTTGCGGAGCGATGGTGGACACGATGCGCGCGTCCTCCGTCGTGAACAAAGGATCGTGCGTGCGGTAGAGCGTCAGCGCGCCCCGCAGATCGGCATCGGCCAAGGGGACCGACAGAGTGTGGCGAACCATCGTGGTGGAGGAAGCAGTCCCCAGGTGCGCCAGCTCGCACGATGCATCTCCATTAATGATCGACTTCTGATTCGCCGCCACCCAGCCGGATATTCCGCGCCCCATGGGAATCCGCAGCGATGAGAACATGGCCGTGTGCGTTCCCGCCATGTATTCGGCGCTGAGCTTAGCTTCACGCTCCACCCAGACCACGACCGAATCCATGGGCACCAACTGCTGCAGGGCTGGCGTCAAAGTCGCGAACGTTTCTTGGAGATCGAGCGAGCCCGCCAGCCGGCGCGTCAGGTCGAACAACGCGTTCGCTTCGCGCTGCGCAGCGAATATCGAATCGACAAACCCGTGGTCCGGCGCCGACGCCACCAGCTTTTCCCACTGCTTTTGCTTCTTGCGCAGAACTGCGATCACGCGAGGATCGTACGCCTTGCCGCTCTCCGCCGCCACCCGCTCCAGCGCGTCCTTGACGTCGATCGCCGGACGGTGCCGCCGGGGCGATGCATAGGCGTCCACGGCATCGATCGCCGATAGAATCCGCGCGCCGATCGGGATCTCGTTCCCTTTCAGGCCGTTCGGATACCCTGTCCCGTCCCAGCGTTCGTGATGCGCCAGGACAATCGGCGCCACGGGGTACGGGAACTTGACGCGCTCTAGAATCTCCGCCGATACCGCCGGATGAATCTTCACCTTCTCGAACTCCTCCGGCGTCAGCGGACCGGGCTTCAGAATGATGTGCTCCGGCACCGCCAGCTCACCGATGTCGTACAGCAGGGAAGCGGTGCGCAGGGCCTCGACCTCGTGCGGAGGAAGTCCGAATTCCTTGGCCATTTCGGTGGCATAAATCTGGACCCGGCGCGAGTGCCCGATCATAGGCTGATCCTTAGCCTCGATCGCCAGCGCCAGCGCCTCGATGGTGCGCAAATTGAGACTTGCCGTCTTCTTCCATTGCGCCTGTTGGGCCACCAGGCGGCGCTCATACAGCCGGTAAGTCCACCAGGTGATATACAGCAGCGGCGCCAGGACCATGGAAACCGGGAACAGAGCCGCAATTCCGCCCGCTACCGGATAATAGGGAAACGACCAGAGATTCCTGCGATTCCAGCGTAATACGTGAACCGCAACGAAGCAGACTCCGGACGCCAGCAGGAGTCGAAGGTGCGGCGCGACGGGCGCCACGAACGGAGCGTGATAGACGCCTTGCGTGGAAACCACGGCGAGCGCCGTCGAGCACAGCGACCGCAACAACGCCCTGGGCTCCACCCTCTTGGGATGCGTCACCGCATGGATGAACGTCGCCGATTCGGCCAGTAAGAGCGTCTCCTGCCATGCCAGATGAGGCAGCGCGAGAATGACGAAAACGAACCCCATGGTGGAGCCGTCCGCCAGGTCCAGCCCGAACGCCAGCAATGCCAGCAGCGAATAGGCAAGGTACGGGTCAGTACTTTGTCCATGAGCGATCCACGCCGTGCCGGCCAGGATCAGGACGACGCTGATGGCCAGCCAACTCCGATACAACAGCATTGCTGGGACTGACAAAGCAAGTCGTATGCCATGTGTAAACATCTGTCAACAATGGCTTTGGAAAGTCAGGTGGGACAGAATGTCGCGCCCTCCATGAGACACTCTGTCGCTCACTTGGCCGAACGCTTCTGTAGGCCCTTGATTCTCCGAGCGCTGAACTGTGGAGGCGTGCGTGCTTGATCAGCGGCATGCGGCGCGACGTTAGATTTACTTCAGGGCTGAACCGAGTCGAACAACCGCTCGGTTCGATCTTCTCCTTCCTGCCGGCGCACGGAGGATCCAGGGCGGGTGAGGTGGCGGAGCAGTTGAGCCGCACCTTGGCGGACGTCCCTGGATACCCGGTGCTGCTGGCCGGATACGCGGCGCGCGAATACTCGTTGTGGAATCCGGCCGACTCACCCCGCCGCCTGGATGGTCAAACTTGGGGCGCGTTCGTATTCGAATCCGGAGGCATTGAAGTACTCGACGCCTGCGAGGTCTATCCGCGCCAGCTCAGCCGCGTTCTCGAATACGCCCAGCGCAAATACCGAATCGTCTGCGCCGACGTGACCGGGGCAAAGGAAGCCCACTCCCTCGAAACGCTGCGCGCCTCGGAGTGCGTTTTCATCGTCAGCCATTCGGACCGCCAGTCTCTGGAAATGGCTCGCGAGAAGAGAGACTGGCTTCAGTCCCTCGATCTTGCCGATCAATGCGGCCTTCTCCTCGACCGCGTTCCAGGCGGATTGTCGGTGGACCAAGCCGAACAGATCACCGGGCTGCCGCTGTGCAGCCTGGTCGATCGCACCGAGTACATCGAGCGGCTGGCCGGCTGGCTGATCTCAGAAGACGCATTTTCCTCGGAACCAGTCTATGCGCTGGTAAACTAGAAACGCGTGCTCCCGGGGTTCCTGCCATTAACTCCAGGGCACGCGTATTTTTTTCTACTATCTTCCACAGGCTGAAGCCCGTGCCACCATCTCTGCCAGTTTGTCGCGACTGTCTTCAGAGCCGCGACCAGCGGGAGCGGTCACCCCCCAATTGTCACCCGACCACCCTACGAATCCCGACCCGACGAATCCTTCCGCCCCAACTCCTCAGCCAGAATAATCGCCTCCGCCAAGTCCTTCATCGGACGGCGCAGCCGGCGGCTCTCATTGCGCATTCTCAGGTACGCTTCCTCTTCCGTCAGATTCTGACGCCGCTGCAGGATCCCCTTCGCGCGCTCCACCGCCTTGCGCGTCTCAAGCTGCCGCTTCATCTCCGCAGTCTCTTCAGCCAGCCGCGCGTTCTCTTCTTCCAGCAGGCTTTTTGCGATGGCGCTGCCCATCTGTTCTCCGATGAACGAAATCGTGGCGACCTCGTCGGCGGAGTGCGAATGCGGCTCCCGGTGATGCACGTTGATGACGCCAATCGCATTGCCCTTATTCACCAGCGGCACCGAAAGAAATGCCTCGTACGTGTCCTCGATCAGGGCAGGGAAGATCTTGAACCGCGGATCGGCGGCCGCGTTGGTCGCTAGCGCGACACAGGACTGATGTTCAGCCACCCAGCCCGTGACGCCTTCGCCCATCTTCATGCGCAAATTCCCCAGGTCCTGCGCGTGCGGCACCTGCGAGGCGCGCAATACAAACTCACTGGTCTCGGACTCGACCAGATACACCAGGCACGCGTCGCATCCGGAAACTTGTGCTGTTAATCCAACAATTTCCCCGAGCATCTCGTCCAAAGACAGTTCTGAGCTGACGATCCGGCTCACTCTGTGCAGTACGGAGGCATCGGAGCTTTGCGGTTCCATAATCTCAGTGGCGATCATACAGTCGAGCGTAATGCCCAAATGCCCGGCGGTCCAATCAAATCTTTCTATGAGCCCGATACCAGGCTTCAGGCCAGTATAATCGATCCGCAGCCACCCGTCGCAACCAATACCCGTCGCCTTTTCAGAGCCGCGACCACAGGGAGCGATCTCCGCCCGGTTAAACTGAGCGGGGTTTTCGGCGCCTTTTTCTAATCGGCCTTTCCCGCCGGGCTAGTATAATCGATTCAGTATGCGAAACGAATGGGTAGCGCGGCGCTCCGGCGACCGCATCCGTACACAGATGTATTACGCCCGCCAGGGTCATATTACGGAGGAAATGGAGTACGTCGCCAAACGCGAACGCCTCACTCCCGATTTCGTCCGCGACGAAGTGGCCCGCGGCCGCATGATCATCCCCGCCAACATCCATCACACCAATCTGGAGCCGATGTGCATCGGCGTAAACTCGCTGTGCAAGGTAAACGCGAACATCGGGAACTCCTCGACGACTTCCAATATCGACGGTGAGGTCGAAAAGCTCAACTACGCCGTGAAATTCGGCGCCGACACCGTCATGGACCTCTCCACTGGCGGCGATATCCCGCGCATCCGTAAAGCCATCATCGATGCCAGCCCGGTTCCCATCGGCACCGTGCCCATTTACGAAGCGCTTTCCCGAGTGCGCAGAGTGGAAGACCTGAACATCAACGTGATGCTCGAAGTGATCGAGGAGCAGGCCGAGCAAGGCGTCGATTACATGACCATCCACGCCGGAGTACTAGTACAATACATTCCTCTCACCACCCGCCGCATCACCGGAATCGTCAGCCGCGGAGGTGCGATCCTGGCTGAGTGGATGGTCAAAAACCATCGTCAAAACCTGCTCTACGAGCATTTCGAAGACATCTGCAAGATCTTCCAGAAGCACGATGTGACGTTCTCCCTAGGCGACGGCCTGCGTCCCGGCTCCTTAGCCGACGCGAGCGACAAAGCCCAGTTCGCCGAGCTTGAAACCCTGGGCGAGCTGACCAAGATCGCCTGGAAATACGATGTGCAAACCATGATCGAGGGCCCCGGCCACATCCCCATGGACCAGATCAAAATGCAGGTCGAAAAGGAAGTCGCCATCTGCCAGGAGGCTCCTTTCTACACGCTCGGACCCCTGGTCACCGACTTCGCCCCCGGCTACGATCACATCACCAGCGCCATCGGAGCCGCCATGATCGGCTGGCACGGCGCGTCCATGCTCTGCTACGTGACGCCGAAGGAGCATCTGGGCCTCCCTAACAAGGAAGATGTGAAGCAAGGCCTGATCGCCTACAAAATCGCCGCCCACGCCGCCGATATCGCCCGCCACCGTCCCGGCGCAAGAGATCGCGACGACGAACTATCCAGAGCCCGCTTCGCCTTCGATTGGAAAAAGCAGTTCGAACTCTCGATCGACCCCGAAACCGCGCAAGCATATCACGACGAGACTCTTCCCGAAGAAGGTTTCAAAGACGCCGCCTTCTGTTCCATGTGCGGTCCAAAATTCTGCTCGATGAACCACTCCGTAAAAACCCAGGAGTTCACGGAAGCCGACGCAGAAGCGATCCTGACCCAAATCGCCACTAAATAGTGACCGTGGCGTACGCACTCCTGCGTGCCGCGTCGAGACTCGTCTCGACGCCTGTTGACGTAGCGATAAACTAGAGGGGTGAAAATGTGGGCCATTCTTTTGCTTGCCGCCGCCGCTCGCGCCCAGGAACCTCCCTCCCCCATCCTGTATATCCATCGCGAACAAGTGCAGCCCGGCCGCATGTCCGCCCTGGTCCATATTGAAGAGGAGGCCGCGCGCTTCTGCGCCACCGCGCACTGCCCCAACCCCTACATCGCCATCAGTTCCATCACCGGTCCCGACGAAATCTGCTGGATAAACGGCTTCGACACCGTGGACACGATGGAAAAAGTCTGGCACGACTACGCCGCCAACGCCGAAATCGCGGGACATTTGGCAATCGTCGCCCAACAGAAGGCCGACCTCGTGTTTCCCTCCCGCTCATCCATGGCCCGGTTTCGCGACGATCTCAGCTTCTCCACCAACATCACGTTCGCCTATACCCGCTTCATTTCGATTTCCACCGTACAGGTTCGCCCCGGCCTGCAGGCCAGCTTCGAGAAAATCCGCGGCGCAATCAAGAACACGCTGCAACGCTCCGGCCGGCCGCAGTGGGTCTACCAGGTGACCTCCGGCGCCGAAGACACCACGTTCCTCATCCTGACCCCCGGCCGCACCATGCAGGAAATCCACCTCTTCGGCCCCAGCGATGAACGCATCGGGACCGTCGCCGAACTGATGCGCGACGCCATCGTCAGTTCAGAGACGCGCCTCTACGCAGTCAGTCCGTCGATGAGTATGCCCGCCCCCAGCTGGCTCGAAGCCGACCCCGATTTCTGGAAACGTCCGTGAGCCAGCCGGTGTTCACCATCGGCCACTCGACTCGCCCCATCGAAGACTTCATTGCTCTGCTCCAAGCACACAAAATCCAGCTGCTAGCCGACGTCCGAACCGTCCCCCGATCGCGCCACAATCCGCAATTCAATCGCGACACGCTCCCGGATTCCCTCCGTCCAGCCCATATCGACTACCTGCACATGCCCGAACTAGGAGGCCTCCGCCACGCCCGCAAAGACTCGACCAATACCGCCTGGCGCAACCTCTCCTTCCGCGGATTTGCCGATTACATGGAGACGCCAGAGTTCGAACAGGGCCTGGATCGCCTAATCGAAGAAGCACAAACCCGCCGCGTCGCGATCATGTGTGCCGAAGCCGTCCCATGGCGATGCCACCGCTCCCTAATCGCCGACGCCCTGGTCGCGCGAGACTTAGAGGTCTTCGAAATATCAACCGCCACGCGCATGCAGCCGCACAAACTGACACCGTTCGCGCGGATACACGGTTCGGTAGTCCGCTACCCGGCACTGCTGGACCTATAGAACCGCGACCACCGGGAGCGGTCAACTCCAGCCTGTTCAGAACGTCGCGTTGCGCAAGTGCGTCAAGGCTTGTGGCGCAACGCCTCCAGGTGTGCCGCGTCGACCGTCGTTACGATCCCCTCCATAACTGTCGGGGTTCGGTCGGCGTCGAGGACGAAGCCATTCCCCTACCGAACCCCGACAGTCATGGAGGGGATCTGCTAACGAACGCTCGCACTGGCTGTGTTTTCTATGACGACGCGAGGATTCGGATTCGGATCAGGCACCGGCAAGCCCTGTTCTTCGAGCAGGCTTACGTGTTCGATCATGCCCCACTTGGCCTGATACAGGCAGTCCTCAACAGAGTGGCCGACTCCGGTAAATCCTTCGAGCTCGGTGGAATAAAAACTAAAGAACGTCGGGTCTTCCGTCGCCTCGATGGTA
This sequence comes from Bryobacterales bacterium, assembly GCA_963813145.1. Classification (GTDB taxonomy): domain Bacteria; phylum Acidobacteriota; class Terriglobia; order Bryobacterales; family Bryobacteraceae; genus Palsa-187. The sequence continues at coordinate 4,045,864 of CAWEXX010000001.1, read as the reverse complement.
AGAGCGTATTTGAGATCAATCATAGGATGACGTTTTCAATCCAGCCGCTTTGAGAATCGCGTGGCACGTTCCCTTTGGAACTTCCTTACGACCATGATAATCGACCCGTATCAGCCTGGGCCAACCGACCTTTCCGTAGAAACGGACAGATCCCTTCTCCTTCACGATCCTGAATTTTGCGTCCTCCAACCTGCGAACCAGTTCACTGAACGTCATGGAACACTGCCGCGTAACCTGAATTGTAGGCGATATTGGGGTCAGGTAAAGGGAGGCGGAAACTTTCAGGAGACAAGCGGCTGTCCCCGTTCTCCCAACGGACCCGCAGCATTTTCTTGTATCGGAGGCGGGTTTCTGTGTTATAGTGGTCGCTCTCCAGAGAAGCGAACCGGCATCTGTGACAGCGTTTGCCGTCGATCCGTTCGTCGGTGCACGACCCCAACCAAAGGAAGGTAAAAGGAAACAAAGATGACTCAAGTCGCCAAATATCTCGCGATCGCCCTTTTTTCCGCTGGGTATTTCACTCCGCTGGTAACCAAGGCGCAGACTTCTTCGGACGCCGCGACCAAGATCGCGATCGCCGTCCTTCCTCTTCCCAGAGAGGTTAGGGACTCCGCCACGGTAATAGATGTGGTAGAAGGCGGCAAAATTGAGACGCTTCGTAAAGGAACAAGCGAGATGGTTTGCGCTTATCGCCCACCCGCTGTCTCGCAGAGGTCCAAGACCGGCGGGAAAGTACTCATCCTTGGTTGCTATCACGAAGCCGTTTCGAAGCTAACGATCCGCGCCAATGCCATCCGGCGCGAGCTGACTGCCGCTGGCAAGCCCGCCGACGACAACGCCGTGGACGCGCAGGTTAATGCGGAAATCAAGTCCGGCAAACTGAAGCTCGCGCCGGGCCCGACTATTGGATTCCGGATGGCTGGACCGGTTGATGCCTTCAACCCTGCGGCCGGCACCGTATCCCCGGAGGTCCACGCTTGGCAGATGGTAATTGTCCCATATGCCACCGGCGCCAGCTTGTCCCTACCCGAAAAGGAGAGTGGCGCGATGCCTTGGGTCATGCAAGCTGGCACCTTCATGGCTCACATCATGATAGAGCCCCAGCCCACGGGCTCGATGCAATAATACCCTTCCACAGTGTTTCTTCGAGTCACAAATTGGCGAGGCTTCCGATTTGCCGGATCAACGTGGCTGGGAGACTGGTGGGAAACGGGGACAGCCCGCGTGTTTCCGCTCCTCGTCAGCATCAATGGCTGACTTGCGCCGACTCCGCTAACCCCGCGCCCTCTTCCTAACCGGCCGAGCCTCCTCCACCGGAGCCGCCTCTGCAGTAGTCGCCGACGCCGCCGGCTTCTTCGCCATCGCCAGGCTAGCCTTCAGCGCCTCCATAATATCGATCACCTTCGCCTGCTGAGGCTCCGGCGTCGCGACGACCTCCGCTCCCGCCTTCTTCGCTTCGATCATTTGCAGCAGGTTCTCGCGGTAGTTATCGTGGTACTTCTCCGGCTCAAAATCGCCCGCCAGCGCCTCGATCAGACTGCTCGCCAGCGCCAGCTCTTTGTCCTTCACCAGGCTCACGTCGGTGCGGAACTCGTCCACTTTACGGATCTCGTGCGGATAAAACATGGTGTGCATCAGCACGCCATTTTTCCCCGGCCGCAGGATCACGATGTGCTCGCGGTTATGCATCGCGACCTTCGCGATCCCCACGCGTCCGCTCTTTTTTAGCGCGTCGAACAGCAGCGCGTAAGGCTTCTCGCCCGCTTCGTCCGGAGCCATGTAATAGGAGGTCTCCAGATAGATCGGATCCACCTGGTCGGTGGGCACGAACTCCAGAATCTCCATCACCTTCGCCGTCTGCGGAGCCACCTTCTTGATCTCTTCGTCCTCGATCACGACGTAGCGATCCTTCTCGTATTCATACCCTTTGACGATCTCGCTGCGGGGGATCGGTTTATCCTCCGACTGGCAGTACAAAACCTGCTTGATCCGCGAGCCGTCCGCTTTGTGGAGCTGGTTGAAGCTGATGCTCTCACTCCGCGCCGCGCTGTACAATCTGATGGGGAAGGAAACCAACCCGAACGTCAGATGACCTTTCCAGACCGTGGAAGCCATATCCGCACCTCGTGTGTAACTATCGCTATATACTATAACCCAAACATTTTGGGTCAATTGTGTCTCTAGCCAAGTATCGCGAAAAACGGACGTTCGAGAAAACCCCGGAGCCCGCTCCCTCCACCCCCGCGCCTCAAGCCCCCCATCCCCTCACCTTCTGCGTCCAGCGCCATCACGCGACCAACCTGCACTACGATTTCCGGCTGGAACTCGACGGCGCGCTGAAATCCTGGGCGGTCCCCAAAGGCCCGAGCCTCGACCCCGCCGACAAGCGTCTCGCCATGATGGTGGAGGACCATCCCCTCGAATACGGCGGCTTCGAAGGCGTCATCCCCAAGGGCAATTACGGAGCCGGCAGCGTCATGCTGTGGGACCGCGGTACCTACGAGATTCTCGGCGATGCGACCCCCGAAGCTCAGCTCGCCCGCGGCGATTTCAAGTTTCGACTCACCGGCGAAAAGCTCAACGGCGAATTCGCCATCGTCCGCACCAAGCGCGGCAAAGGCAACGAATGGCTCCTGCTCAAGAAAAAGGACGCCTTCGCGAAACCCGGCTGGAGCGCCGAGGATTACTCCTACAGCGTCCTCTCCGGCCTCACTCAAGAAGAAATCGCGCAGGGCCTCAAACCCGTCAAGACTGCAAAAAACTCGCCCGATCTGCCCGTTATTTCTCCGATGCTGGCGCAGATCGGGAAGGGAACTCCCCCCACCGGTCCCGACTGGCTCTACGAGATCAAGTGGGACGGCGTCCGCGCCATCTGCTATATCCAGAACGGCCGCCTCCGCATGCTCTCCCGCAACGGCAATCTGATGGAGCGCCAGTATCCCGAACTCTCCGTTCTCCCGCACCACATCCGCGCCTCCACCGCGATCCTGGACGCTGAAATCGCCGCTCTGGACGACCGCGGCCTCCCCAGCTTCGAACTCCTCCAGAGCCGGATCAACGTGGCCGAAGCCAGCGCGGTCGCCACCCTTTCCCGCAATCTCCCGGTCGTGATCTTCGTCTTCGACCTCCTCTATCTCAACGGCCGCGACCTCCGTGGCGAGCCTCTCACAGAGCGCAAGCGATTGTTGAAGGAAGTTCTGCAACCTACTGACGTAGTTCGCTATTCCGAGCACTTTGAAGGAGATGGAGCCGAGCTCCTCGAAGCCGCCAAAGCCCAGGGACTCGAAGGCGTCATCGCCAAGCGCGCCTCCAGCTTCTACGAGTCCCGCCGCACCTCCGACTGGATCAAGTTCAAGCTGGTCACGACCGACGAATTCGTCCTCTGCGGCATGATCAAAGGCGAGCGCGAGCCTTTCGGCGCCCTCGCCCTCGGCATCTACGACCACGGCAAATTGAAATGGGCCGGCAACGTCGGCACCGGTTTCGATCGCAAGAAAATGGACATGATCCACTCGAAACTGGCTCCTCTGGCCACCGAAAAGTGTCCCCTCGAACCCGCCAAGGAGCTCCCAAAAAAAGGAGTCACCTGGACCCGCCCCGAACTCGTCTGCGAAGTCCGCTTCTCTAATTGGACCGACGACGGACGCCTCCGCGCCCCTGTCTGGATGGGTCTCCGTCCCGACATCGACCCCCAGGAATGCACCCGCGATCTACCCGATCCGGCCCTGGAGCGCACGGTCTTTCTCGACCCCTCGAAGTCCGAAGAAATCCTGACCATCGACCGCCATCGCCTGAAGTTCACCAACCTCAACAAGCCCTATTACCCGAAGGACGGTGTCCTCAAACGCGATCTGCTGAATTATTACGACGCCGTCGCCCAGTTAATCCTTCCGCATCTTAAGGATCGGCCGCTATCCCTCAAGCGTTACCCGAATGGCATCGACCACGATTTTTTCTTTCAGAAAGAGGTCGCAGAGAGCTTTCCCAAATGGCTCCGTACCGCCGACGCCGACGGCATCCTGTCCGTCATCGGCGACGATCGCGCCACGCTCCTATTTCTTGTCAATCTGGGCTGCATCGATCACAACCCCTGGATGAGCCGCATCGATTCCCTGGAGAATCCCGACTACATGTTGATCGACCTGGATCCGCAGGAATGTAACTACGAAAAAATCGTCGAAGCCGCGTACGTGGTAAGAGCCAAGCTCGACTTGGCCGAGCTCGAAAGTTATCCCAAAACCACCGGCGGCGACGGCATGCATATCTTCGTCCCGCTGGTCGCCCGCTATACCTATGAGCAGGTCCGGTCCCTGGCCGAGCTTCTCTCCACCCTCGTCGCTGCCGAGCGCCCCGACCTGTTTACCACCCCCCGCGCGGTCGCCAAGCGCCAAAAAGGGAAGGTTTATTTCGACTGGCAGCAGATCGCCCGCGGTAAAACAATTTCCGCTCCTTATGTTTTACGCGCCTATCCCGGAGCCCCCGTCGCGACACCCCTAGCATGGCGCGAAGTGACCCCCCGCCTTCGCCCCGACCAGTTCGATATTCGCAACGCTTTAGCCCGCTTCGACCGCGTCGGCGACCTCTTCGCCCCGGTTTTGGCGTCGACGCAGGAAATCGAACCCGCGTTGCACAAATTATCTGAACATTTGTAATCCGCCCGAAACGGCGTTCGTCATACAGCATGAAGGAGTTAGCTTCTAAAACATGAAAATCAATTTTCTCTTGCTCACCATCGCCGCCACTGGATTGGTTCTCGCGCAAGGCCCCCGTGGATTCGGTGGACCCGGAGGTCCCGGTGGACCCGATACGGAAGCCCGTCTGACCAAGACGCTCAATCTGACCGCGACCCAGCAGAACGCCGTCCACACCGCTTTGCAGGAGCACCGCGTCGCCACCACGGGTCTCAACGACCAGGTGCACACGCTGAACACCCAGCTCCACGCCGCCATCAAGTCCGGCGCATCGGACCAGATCGATAAGATCACCGGCAGCCTGGCCGCGCTCCATCAGCAACAGCTAGCCAGTCAAGCCAAAGCGGCATCCAAAATCTACGCCACCCTCACCGACGACCAGAAGACCCAGTTGGGCGACCACGTCGAGATGTTAATGGGCGGCGGTCCCGGAATGCGCGGCCCAGTCGGCGCTCCCCCAGCCCGCCGCAAAGCTCCAGTTCAATAGCAATTCTGGCTGTTATGTGTGGGGCAGGTCCCCGACCTGCCCTTCTTCACCAAGTCCCAGGCTTCTTAAACTTCGTCAGCTCCTTCACCGCCTCCATCCAGTTATAAACAATTGGACAATAAGTAGCCCGATTCACCATTTCCCACATCCTGCTCACCATCGAGCCGCTGCCCCGCAGCAAATGTGGAAACCGCTCGCAATTCCCCGGCCGAGCCTCGTAAACCGTACACTCGTTCCCCAGCAGAAACACGCATCCAGCTTCCTTGGTCCGCTTGAGGATCATCTCGCCGCCCTCGCCCTCCATGGTGTACTCCGCCACGAACTTGGACTCCTTGATCCGCAGAAACTTGGCCAGATGCTCCACGTCCCTCTCCGCCAGCTGGACCTCCGTCACCCGGCAGCACTCCCCGCAAGCCCGGCAATCGATCGCGTCCTGCACCTCTTCCGCCGCATGACGGAACTGCCGCTCCACCCAGTCGTGAGTCTTCAAATATTTCCGGAACTGCAGATTCTCGTCCCGCTTCTTCTCCCCCAGCCGGCGAATCTGCACCAAGTCCGTAATCATCTCTCCATCATCGCAATTCCGCCGGAACCCGCTGCCGCTGCACTTTAATTTTGTCAGCGTCTTTCATCGCCTGGGCGAGGTCGTAAGCCGCCTGCATCCGTAGCCAGGTATCCGCCGTGCTGCCGAACGCTTTGGTCAGCCGGATCGCCATCTCCGCGCTGATGCCCGCCTTGCAGTTGACAATATTGTTCAGCGCCTGCCGGCTAACGCCGAGAATCTTAGCCCCCTCGGTAACGGACAGCCCCAATGGCTCAAGGCAATCATGCCGTACAATGCGGCCGGGATGTGCTGGATTCTTCATTGGCATGACAATTCTTCTCCTAGTGGTAGTCGATCAGTTCAACGTCAAAGGCGTCCGTTCCCTCGAACCGAAAAATAATGCGCCAGTTGGCACGCACCGTTACGGACCAGCAGCCTTTCAGATCGCCCTTAAGAGGGTGCAAGCGATACCGCGGAATATTGAGTGCTTGCGGAGTACTGGCGTCATCAAGAACCGTAAGGATTCGCTCAATGGTGTCCACCAAGTCCGGCCGTATCCCTCTAGTCTCCCCGTCCTCATAGAGCCGCTTCAGTCCCCGATGCTTAAAGCTTCTGATCACTAGACTACACCGTAAAGTGAATCTTGTCACTTGTCAAGTGGGGCAGGTTCCCGACCTGCCCACCCGCCCTACTTCACCACCCGTATCACCCAAAAGTCATCCGCCAAATTCGAGTCCGTCAAATACGAATAAGGAATCGTGAAATACCCGCCCATCCCCCACGACGTCCCCCACGAATTCCTCACTAGGAACCTCTGAGCCCCATCGTCATATCCAACCGCCAACACCGCGTGCCCGCCCAACAGTGTTTCCGTAGCCGACGGCATCGGCACAATCCCCGATTTCGCGACCGCGTCGCCTTCGAAACTCTCGTACACCGTGAACCCGAACACGACCGGATATCCCGCCGCAAGGCATGCCTTCATCTGCCCCGTATCCTGAGCCACCCGCGCATATTGCACCGCCGGATGCAGCTTCGCGTATTTATAGCACGGAGCCGGCGGACGGTTCGCGAAACTCTGCTCGACGTACGGCCACATCGTCTCCGGGCAAGCCCCTTGCGATGCTACCGTCTTGATGCCGTCGCGAATCTGCGCGCCGCTATCGGTATCGATGGTCCCTTCCAACGCTCGCTCGTTGTAATAAATGAACAAGCGCGACGGAGTGTACGGCGTCAGCTCCTGCTTGATCTGGTCGAACTCGATGGCCGCGCCGATGGCGTTGGCCGTGCAGCTCCCCAGGTCGCCCTGATCGTAAACCCCGGGGCACCCGGCCCGAAGATCGGCCGAGGGCGGCAGTTTGCCGGCCTTTTTCGGTAACTGATAAACATGATCGCGAGCGTCCGGAAGATCCGGAATCCAACCGTAACGGCCAAAAGTGCGTGGCATAAGTCCTCGCCCACACACTAATCCCCCGCGGGCTATGAACCATGTGAATGAAAGTCGTATCCGATTGAGAAAACTAGGGCTAATCCACCACTACTCCATTGGTGACTCTCACGATGGCATCTCCCAGGTCGATATGGCCGGTAATGAGCCGCTTCGCGCGATTGCAAGGTGGGCCAGCCCGCACTTGGGCTCCCCCTGAAAGCCCTTTGCGCATCGAATACCCCCCCTCCCTGCTGCGGGAGGTACGGATCGCTAACGCAGGGGTGGACGCGTTTGGAACGCTTTACGGGATAAGCCACGGCAAGACCATTCGAGTGGTGGCGACGCGTGGACGGGCTGGCCTCGAGCCGGTAGGCGTTTTCGCATCCCGCGTACGCGGCCAAGTCTTTCTAACTGAGGAAGATCTGGAACGCTTCGACCGCGCTGAAGCAGCCGTGGCGCTGGTCGTTTCGGGCGAAAAAGGAGGCTTTTTTGTGCGCGACGCCGCAGGGTCCATTGAAACGGTGCGTAGCTATCAAGAGTTCTCTCTGCAAGCCCAGCCGGTTCAGCCGCAAGTGAAAGTTGTAAAGCGCAGATCGACCTGGACTTGGTGCCTGGCGCTGCTGCCGTTGCTGTACTTCATCCCCAGAGCCCCGCACAAACCGCAGTCGATCAGCATGCGGGAGGATTCCGGACAGCTGCGCATCCACTGGAATGTGGCCGTCGATAAGACACTAACCATTCTCGACGGGAGCGCAGAGACCTCCGTGGCAATTCATCGCGGGCAATCGATGATCACCTACGCCCGCCGAACCGGCGATGTTGTTGCAAGGATAGGCTCCACACAATCGAGATTTGTCGGTCCCGAGCCACCTTTGACGGAAACCAAGCAGCTTCGTGAAAGTCTGGACGGACTGAAACTGGAACTCGCGTCGCTCAAGGCCGCCCGCGCGGCTGGGCAGACGAAAATTGCGGACCTTGAAAGACGTTTACAATGAAACGTCTGCATGCAAATCGATGCTTCCCGAATCGCCAAGGAACTCTACGGAGTCGATGCAGTCGCCACGCGTCTGAACGGCGAATTTGACGACAATTTTCATCTGAAGAGCAGTTCCGAATACATCCTGAAGGTGATGCGCGAGGGCTGCGACCGCGCATTTGTCGAGATGCAAGTCGCCGCGATAGAACATCTTGGCGAATCGCGCGTGGCTGGGGACATCCGGGAGCACGAAGGGCGCATCGTGTGGATGCTCCACTGGATCCCTGGAAAACTGCTGGCGGACGTGAAGTATCATTCCCCCGCGTTGTTACGGAATTACGGTCGTTTATTGGCTCGGCAGACCGCAAAATTGGCGAGTTATGATCATGCAAGCGCTCATAGAGAACTGAAGTGGGATCTGAAACGCGCTTCTTGGATTCGCGAGTATGTGCATCTGACCGAGGACCGTGCGCTGATCGAAAAAGTACTGGCGATGGCTCCGGATCTGACCAGTTTCCGGCACAGCGTGATTCACGGCGACGCGAACGATCATAACGTCCTGGTCGATGGCGACGAAGTGGTTGCCATTATCGATTTTGGCGACCTGCACTATACCGCGACCGTCTGCGAGCTCGCGATTGCAAGCGCGTATGTGGCTTTCAGTAAGAAAGATCCGATCACCGCGATCGCTCATTTGGTTTCCGGATATCACGATCTGGAGCCCGCCGAAATCGAGGTGTTGTTTCCGCTGATATCGCTACGGCTGGCGGTAAGCGTGGTCAACTCCGCGCATCGCAAGACGTTGTTTCCAAACGACTCGTACGTCACTGTCAGTAAAGATCAGGCATGGAAAGCGCTGCGGGCTTTATCCAAGATCCATCAAAGACTGGCGCACTACATTTTTCGGCAGGCGTGCGGATTGAAACCTCTGCCGGATTGGACTCCTCCCAAGGCTGTTGCGCCGATCATGCACAATCTTGATTCGGCGGTAGTTCTCGACCTGAGCGTCGCGACCGAGATGCCTACCGTCACGGCTGCGATTGGGCGCTACGACGAGGCGCGAACGTTTTATACCGAGCCTCTATTCGACGGGCCAGGGGAAGAGCGGCGGACGATTCATCTGGGACTAGATCTTTTCGCGGAACCGGGCACTCCGGTTTTCGCTCCGCTCGATGGCGTGGTGTGCGCGGTGGCGAACAATTCCCAGCGGCTGGACTATGGGCCGGTAATGATTTTGCGGCATGGCGACTTTTATGCGCTTTATGGTCACTTAGCGGGCACGCCGCTCGCGGTCGGGACTCAGGTGAATGCGGGGCAGGAGATTGCGCGCATCGGGGCGCGGCCGATGAATGGAGACTGGCCTCCGCATTTGCATTTTCAGATTATTCGAGATCTGCTCGATCTCGATTGTGATTTTCCTGGCGTGGCATTTGCGAGCCAGCGCGAGGTGTTCACGGCGCTTTCTCCCGATCCGAATCTGCTGCTGGGGTTGAAGGGATTCCCGAAGGAGCGCACCAAAGGCGAAACGCTGGCGGCCCGGCGGCGGCACTTGGGGGGGAATCTCAGCGTCAGCTACGACGATCCGCTGAAGATTATTCGCGGATGGAAGCAGTTTCTGTACGACGATACGGGTCGGGCGTTTCTCGACGTTTATAACAATGTGCCGCTGGTCGGCCATTCTCATCCGCGAGTAGTGGAAGCGGTGCAGAAGCAGATCGCGGTGCTGAATACGAATACCCGGTATCTGCACGACAATATCGTCGAGTACGCGGAGCGTCTGACTGCCAAGCTGCCCGCGCCGCTGAAGGTCTGTTACTTTCTCAACTCGGCGAGCGAGGCCAACGAGCTCGCGCTGCGGCTGGCGCGGGCGCACACACGGCGCATCGACACGATCGTGCTCGATCACGCCTACCACGGCAATACCACGACGCTCATCGATATTAGTCCGTACAAATTCAACGGTCCCGGAGGAGAGGGGCGGAAGCCCTGGGTGCATGTCGCTCCGATTCCGGACGACTATCGCGGGCCCTATAAACGGGTCGATCCGCAGGCGGGTGCGAAGTATGCGTGGCATGTCGCCGAGATTCTGGAGGGCGTGCAGCCGGCGGCGTTTATTGCGGAGAGTTTGCCCAGCGTGGGCGGGCAGATCGTGCTGCCTCCGGGATATTTAAACGACGTTTACAAAAGCGTTCGCGCGGCCGGAGGAGTGTGCATCGCGGATGAGGTGCAGGTCGGATTTGGGCGGTTGGGGAGAAGTTTTTGGGGATTTGAAGAAGAAGTAGCCAGGAGCCAGGAGCCAGGAGCCAGTAGTCCGAATGTTCCGGATATTGTCGTGTTGGGGAAGCCGATTGGGAATGGGTTTCCTTTGGCGGCGGTGATTACTACTGAGGAGATTGCCGCTTCTTTTGATAATGGGATGGAGTTTTTCTCGACGTTTGGGGGGAATCCGGTTGCTTGCGCCGCGGGGCTCGCGGTGCTTGACGTGTTGGAAGAGGAGGGGTTGCAGGAGAATGCTCGAGTGGTGGGAGATCACTTGTTGAGCGGGCTGCGAGGGATCGGGCACAAGCTGATTGGCGATGTGCGCGGGGCGGGGCTTTTTCTGGGGGTTGAGCTGGTAAGGGATCGGGGGACGCTGGAGTCTGCGGCTCGCGAGGCTTCGCGAGTGGTGAACAGGATGAGGGAGCGGGGGATTCTGGCGGGGACGGATGGTCCGCATCATAACGTAATTAAGCTGCGGCCGCCGTTGTGTTTTACGAAGGAAGATGCTGAGCGGGTGGTGGAGGTTCTAGGGGATTGTTTCAGCGAGTTTTGTTAGCAGCGAAACCACGTGTTAGCCCCACGCTGACGCATGGGGCTGGAACGCGAGCAGTGGTGTCCCGCGATACTCAGGGGACGTTATTTGAAGAGACTGGGTTGTACTTGTGCTCGAACTGGAGCAGGGCGCCGGCCAGGTGGTTGATGGCGTGTTCTTCGTCGCTGCGGCTGGCTTCGCTTCTTGGGAGGGATGCGAGTTCGAGGTGGATCAACTCGTGAACCACTGTAAACTCCATGTCGTTCAGGGCGGCTTGGTAGGGCATCCGATAGTCGGACGCATCTAAGACGCGGATCACGCCGGTCTTTTTATCTTTGTCCCAATGGATGTTCCCCATGGTATTCGGGCGCAGATCCGTGGGATGAACACTGAGGATCGTCACCTTCCAATCCTCTAAGTGAAGGCGCTGCTGCCAGAAGGGGAGTCGCTGGTGAAGATATTTTTCCGCCAGAGGTCCGCGATCGCGGAGCTTGGGTTCTGATGGCGTTTGGGGAGCCTGACAGCGAGCCGCAAAAATTCCGATCACGCAGAGTGAGGACAGGGCTAGCCGGCAAAAATGAGGGGAAAGGTGCGACCCCATGGTTCTTTAAGGATACCAAAAACGATCGCACCAATCTACGTCGGGTTACTGCGGTGGGCTATTGAACTTCGATGGTCTCGACGGTGATGGTGCCGCCGCTTTGGGCGCCGCTGACCTTCGCAACTACATCCTTGGATGCCGGGTTGTTCGGATCGCTGGCACGGTCAGCGCGGCTGCCCATGGCAGTAGCCGCCTTCGTGTTGCCGTTCGTATCCAGCATAAAAATCTTGCCTGAGATATCGAGCGCGAAGGACGAGGTGGTGGTGGTTGCCTGGCAGCCGGCGACCTTCTTCTGCTGGCTGTAGCAATTGGCATCGAGCAGCTTGCCGGAGAAGTCTTCGCCGAATGAGAGGAGCGCAAACAGCGAACCAAACGCAAATAGGGGCAGAATTCTTCGCATTTCTTCTTTCCTTTCAAAGCTTAGTTGGACCGATGGCCGGTCGGTACTCGTGTTAGGCACGTGAAGTTCCAAGGAAGAGATAGTACTGAGAAGGCTAGGTTTTCCGCTGAACAGTAATATGACGACCGGAAAAATACTCTTAATTCCGGTAGAAGATTCTTAGGTCACAGGCTGAAAAAACGAATGTTGGCCGCCGATGAACGCCGATCGAAAGCCAATGCCTGTACCACCATGTTTGGGGGACAGCGAATGAAGCAGGTGGTGGTTGCGGGAGGGACGGGGTACGTTGGCAGGGCTTTGCTCGAAAAGCTTTGCGCGGGGGGATTCGATGTGCGGGCGATTGCGCGGGCTGCGTCCATTGCGAAAATTCCCGCCGGGTGCGGAGCGATCGAGGGAAACGTGCTCAATTCGACGACCTATGAGAAGCGCATCCCCGGAGGATCGACCTTTGTCCATCTGGTGGGGACGCCGCATCCTGCTCCTTGGAAGGGGGCGCAGTTCAGGTCGATCGATCTGGTCTCCCTGGAGCAATCCGTGGGGGCGGCGAAGCGCGCGGGAGTGGCGCACTTCATTTTCGTGAGTGTGGCTCATCCCGCGCCGGTGATGAAGGCGTACATCGAAGTGCGCGTGTTGTGTGAGCGGAAGATCGAAGAGTCGGGGATGAATGCGACGATCCTGCGGCCATGGTATGTGCTGGGGCCGGGGCACTATTGGCCGTACGCTCTGGTGCCGGTTTATAAAATTCTGGAATCGATTCCGAAGACCAGGGAGGTCGCGATTCGCCTGGGGTTGGTGACGCACGGGCAGATGGTGAACGCTTTGGCTGCCGCGGTGGCGTCTGAGGGCGCGGGGATTCGTATCCTCGAAACGGGCGCGATTCGGGCGGCCGTCGGCTAAAGCCGACGCTGCAAGCTGAAGCTCGCGCCACGAAACGACGCAAAGAACTCGTGGCAGCCCCACGCTGACGCATGGGGCTGGCACGCCAGCGCGGGGGTCTATTTCCCGACGACTAGAATCGAAAAGGTGTCCGGTAACATCGGTCCTCTGGCGGGTCCCCGCCCTCCCTTGCCCTGGGGAGCCGTACCGGCTGGTGGGGGCGGACCGTACTCGGCAGCCATGGTCAGGATGTGGTGCGTTTTTGTATCCAGAGTCAGAGTCTTCGCGCCGGCCATGGTGTCGAGATTCTGCTCCACTTCGAAGCTGGTGGGACTTTTCTCTTTCACGATGGTCATGGTGCCGTTGCCGTGAGTGCTAAAGGCTTCCATGGTGGAGGGGTTGAACGCGGCTCCGTCGGAACCTCCGGCCAGCGGAAGCGTGGTGAGAATCTTGCCGTCCTTCGCGCTGAGAATCACCATGGTGGGCTGCGCGGGTTGCGCGGGCGGCGCGCCCGAGTTGCGGCACGCGACAAATAGCACCTGATTCTTCACGTCCATCGCCAGTCCGGCGAGTCCGCTGCCCTTGTCGCCGAGATCGTAGTGCGCGGTTACGGTCATTGCCTTGGCATCGATGACGGCGACGTTGGCTTTATCGGATACGTCCACATAGATGTGGCCTTTTTCGTCGGTCACGGCCTGCTCCGGGGCACCGCCCAGGTCCAGCGTTCCGAGAATGTCGCCGGTTTTCGCATCGATCACCGTGACGTGCGGAGCCGCATGGCTCAAGACATAAATGCGTTGATTGAAGGAGTCCTGCAGAATGCCGTCAGGATTGCCCTGCACTTCGATGGTCTTGATCAACTTCAGCGTCTTGGTGTCCCACATCGCCACCGGCTTGCTGCTAGCGAAGCCGTGACCGGACTTGGCATCCACCGCGGCTCCATTGGCGCGGGTGTCCGGAATTTCCCCGGCGGGGGCCAGTGTGTCGAGATCGAAAACCGTGATGCGAGCCGTCACCGGAGGCGTGGCGGTGGGCTGCGCGCCGCGAGGGATGTATAACCTGCGCGCGGCCACGTCGGCATAAATATAATCGAAGCCGCCGAGACCGCCGGTCTTGACGGTCTTCAGGACCTTGTACGGTCCGGCCTGCCAGGCGAAGCTGATCGCCGTGAAAATCGCCAATGCCGTTGTCGCGGCCAGAAACTTATGTCGCATGTGAGTCTCCTTTCGGAATGGCTTATGAGAACACGGCTAGCTGAAAGTTTGCTGAAGGTCATAATGAGCATATGAAGAGTCTCAGCCGGCGGGCGTTGCTGGGCGGCGCCGCCTCGCTCGCCGCGCAAAGCCGCAAATCGAATTTCCTGTTTATTCTGGCGGACGATCACGCGGGATACGTGCTGGGGTGCGATGGCAATCGAATGGCCCGCACTCCCAACCTGGACAGGCTCGCAGCCGAAGGAGTCCGCTTCGCGGCGCATCATTGCAATTCGCCGGTCTGCACTCCTTCGCGGCAGTCGTTTCTCACGGGCCAGTTGCCGCATGCGGCGGGAGTGACGGTGCTGGGGACTCCGCTGGCTCCGGACCAGCCTACACTGGCGAAACAATTTCAGAAGGCGGGATATCAGACGGCGGTTTTCGGCAAAATGCACTTCAATCGCCCAGCGGCGGCCGGACTTCACGGATTCGACGTGATGATGACCGAGGACGAAATCACCAAATCATGGATGTCGGAAGTGAAGCCTCGCGCGCTGCCTGCGGGAATCCGGGTCAAGCCGGCTCAGTGGCGGCCGTTCCGGGATCCGGCGAGAACCTGGTTGAATGCCGACAAGCTGCCCGCTGCGCGATTCGACGAGGATGCTCGAGGCACTTACATCGCTCGCAAAACGATCGAATATCTGGAGACCAACAAGAACCGCCAATTCGCTCTTTGGTCGAGCTTTCAGGAGCCGCATTCGCCGTTCGATTTTCCCGCCGAAGATCGCGACCTTTTCCAGGCGAGCGGCTTCGCGATCCCGCGCGTGGGGCTGGAGGACGCGTGGCAGGTCCCGAAGATATTTCGCGATCTGAGCGACGACGATAAACGCGGAATCGCCGCCGCGTATTACACCTCCGTGGCGTTTCTCGACCGGAATGTCGGACGCGTGCTGGACGCTCTACGCCGTCTGCGCCTCGAAGAGGATACTTTCGTGGTTTACATGGCGGACCACGGTTACAGCCTGGGGCAGCATGGGCGGTTCGAAAAGCATTGTGGATATGAACCGGCTTTGCGCGTGCCGCTGATCATGCGCACTCCGGGCAGAGTTCGCGCCGGTGTGATCCGGGATCTGACTGAACACATTGATGTATCGGCCACGATTATCGACGTGATGGGGCTGGATCCGCTGCCGGTTACGCACGGCCAAAGTCTCCGGGCTTATCTGGAAGGAGGCCGTCCCAGGAATCCGCGCGACCATATTTTTAGCGAGTATCTGGAGAACGAAGAAGCCTACATCAAAACGACGGCTTGGAAGTATATTTTCTGCTCGGGAAAGCGCGCCCGTAAGGATGGCTATGAAATCGACCGTCCGACGCCGGGGCGGTACAAACGCCTGTACGATCTTCGCAACGATCCAGGTGAGTTCATGGACGTCGCGTCGAAGCATCCGGATCTGGTTGCGAAATTCGAAGGACTGATGCTCGATCGTTTTCGCGCCACGCATCCGGAACGTGAACCGTCCGGGCTCGGGCGCGAGGAGGCGATTGAATTTTACCTGCGTCCCAGAGATGCGGCGTGAAACTACTTCACTTCGATTTAGGGACACCGCGATCACCGCAGCCTTCGAATAATATTGCGTTGGAACCTCGGCACGTAGCAAAATGGGGCTGCCAAATACGTGGGAAGCGACTGGCCGTCGAAAACGATGACGGTCTCCTAGGTGGCGTTTTCACACGCAACCGCGAGCGCAATCCCTTTGGGCGTCGAGTTCGAATAGAGTGCCTTCAGGACACGTGGGCGCCCGATCCGGGAATAGCATTGTTCGAACAACCAGTACAGACACAGATGACAGCGACAGCCACCAATAGACGCATTTACTGTCAGTTTCTCATAGTTCCTTAACTCTTCTAGTACCTGTATCAATACCGTTGCCGCGTTGTAGGGCGGCCAATATTGGCTGCGGCCTGCCTTTGGCAGGTCCTTCTGCGATCAACAAGAGCCGCCTGAAAAGCGGCTGCAGCCAATATTGGCCGCCCTACAAAAGGATTCCCGCTATGTTTTGGCCACTAGGAGCTTTCTGAAAAACTCCAATATGTATTTTTCAACAACCTCTCAGTTACGGCGCGCTGAGCAAACTGCGCATAATCATGGGAGCCATTTGATCCCGCGTGACCGCGCTGCTTTCGCAGTACAACGTCGCGCTGCATCCATTCCAGAATCCCATGTCGCGCATTTTTTGGACGAAAGAAAAATAAGGATCGGTGGACGGAACGTCTGTGAAGTACGGCGTGGTCGTATAGGTGAACGTGGAAAGATTATTCTCCAGCATCCAGCCCGCGATCATAAAGACCGCCATTTGACCCTGGGTGATCGTCGTATCCGGACAAAAGAGAGACGGACTCGCCGAGCAGCCCGCCGTAATTCCAAGGTCCTTGATTCTCTGGACGAACGGGAAATAGCTGCTGCCGGACGCTACGTCCTGAAAATAAGGAGTCTGCGTGTAAGTCAACGACGTGCCCTGCGCACGATTCAGTGCAGCGACGATGAAGACCGACATCTGCGCCCTGGTTACGGGAGTACCGGGACAATAGAGAGGCGGGCTCGCGGCACAGCCGGCGGTGACACCATCGAACTGCAGCAGCGAAACGTAATCGAAATAGGGATCCGATGCCGAGACATCGTTGAAAATGGGAGCGGATGGAGACCCGCCTTGCATGACGCTAAGGGTCTGGCCGGCAAAGGTGATCGTCCCCATCCGAGCTATGCCGCTGTTCGCCGGAACCGAGAAAGATATGGTCCCATTTCCGGTTCCCGAACCGGACGTAACCGTTAGCCAGGACGAGTGGCTGGTCGCCGTCCAGGAGCAGCCGGCTCCGGCCGTCACATTAACCGACTTCGAGCTGCCGGCGTAGGCAATCAGCGTGGCCATTGGGGTCCCTGCAAATGTGCAGGACGAACCAGTGCTGAACGAGAAGGTTGTCGAGCTGGTACTTCCGCTGCTATTCTTGGCAACTATCTTCCAGTAATACGAGGCGTTCAAAGTTAAAGCCGCGGTCGTGTAACTGGTGGCCGCCGTGTTCACGACGAATCCGGGCGTGGAGGAGGTTCCAAAGTAAACGTCATAGGACGTGGCTCCGGCCGAAGCATTCCAGCTCAACGTAGGCGTCAAAGAAACACCCGCCGCTCCGTTGACGGGCGACGTCAAAACTGGAGCCGGGAGAGGATTCACAGTGAAGCCGCGGACTACAGGGGCGGCCGCCGAATAAGTCGTATTTCCCGCCTGGCTCGCGGTAATCGAGCACGCGCCGGTCGCGACAATCGTGACTGTGCTTCCCGAAACCGTACAAATTGTGAGCGTCGTCGAAGTGAAGCTGACAGTAAGCCCGGAGCTGGCCGTGGCGCTGATAGAAAATGGCGCGGCTCCAATCGTGACGTTGCCGATCGCCGCAAAAGTAATCGTTTGAGAGATCCCCGAATCGTAGCCTAAAGTTTTTAGCACTGCGATCTCCGGTCCCGATCCCACCGGGACCGCCTGACCATAGCATGCGATCGCATCCTGAATGTAGACGGGGGCGGCGGGACATCCATAATTGCCGTATACCCAGTCGTTGCGGTCAAGACCAGTTATGCCAAGTGCAACGTTTGCTTGATTGAACTGAGCGACATTGGTGACGCCCCCATCATAGGAAAAATAGACAATCGCGGACGGATTGGTGGTAATCGCGCGCGTGCCAGCCGCACTGTAGCGGAAATAGTCTTCCGCGGCGTAGCCGGCAGGAAGCGCGGCGTTGTCAGCCAGACCCGTGAGCGCTGAGCCGATCCCCAGCCCTTCGTCAAGCTCGTGCGCCGCGACATCCATGAAGTCTATGGCGGCGCCTGAGGCAACTCCGCTGTATTCAAAATTAACGCTGTTGCTGAACGTCAGTGTGCTGTCAAAGACGGCGTTCGCGGTGAATCCTATTGCCCTGGCATTCGCTGTGGTCAAACGAACGCTTCCATTTCCAATCGGGTCGTTTAAGGGGAGGCTGGCGGCTGCGGCTGTGGAATAGGTATTGCCGGGATTGGCGGTCGCATTGGCGATCATCGCCGTACGCCACGCCTGGTAAGACACATTAGTCTCCTGCGTCCAACTTGATCCGAGGCCGGTGTTGCCGAAGGTGACGTCGATATTCACCGTAATATTGCTCGTGATCGCGCTCTGATAGGCGCTGACCAAGTTATTGAAGGCAGTTTGCGCAGCGGCCGGCACGCTGCTGTCGTAGGTGACGACGATTTTGAATCCGCCGGCTGCCGGGAGATTCGCCGCCGAGAGGCTCGCCGCTGCGTGGGCGGCTGCGAGATCCGGCTCGGCGAGGGGCCGACCTGCCGCACCTGCCGATATTTTGCGAATCCGTGAGACGCCCGCGTCGGCGACATAAAGGTTGCCCGCGTTGTCCACCGCCAGGGCGCACGGGAATCCATGCCGGTTATCCGGATAGATCAGGTTGCCACCGCTTGTGACGATTTTGCCACTGGCTGTCACCTTGCGAATTCGAAGGTTTCCCGAGTCTGCGATGTAAAGGTCGCCCGCGGGGTTAATCGCCACGGCAAGCGGGTTGTTGAGTTGGGCGTCAGTCGCCAGGCCTCCGTCCCCCGAATCACCGGCCACGCCATTTCCCGCAATCGTTGTGATCACTCCTGTGGCTACGGACACCATGCGGATGCGATGATTGAAATTATCCGCGATATAGAGGTTGCCTGACGCATCGGTGGCCAATCCGCCCAGAGAATTGAATTGAGCCAGCGTGGCGGGCCCGCCGTCGCCTGAGAATCCTTTCGATCCATTCCCGGCCATGGTTGTGATGACGCCGGTATTCGAATCCACGCGCCGAATGCAATCGCGGCCATCTCCTGTACCATCTGCGATATAGAGGTTGCCGGCCGCATCCACAGTCACGCCGGTGGGGCCATCAAGTTGTGCATTGGTGGAATCACCGCCGTCACCGGAAAAACCTCTCAGGCCGTTGCCCGCTACAGTGGCGATGACGCCCGTGGCGGGCGCAAGCTTGAGAATCCGATTGTTGGCGGTGTCCGCCAGATAGATGTTGCCGGCGCTGTCGGTTGCGATACTACCCGGATTGAGCTCGGACCCGAGGCGCGTGGGGTTTCCCGACGCATCGAACCTCAAAATACCGTCCAGCGTGGCGGCGTAGAGGTTGCCAAAAGGGTCCACTGCGAGCGCGCCCGGTCCAGACGTATGGCCTACAAACCAATCAGAATTCGCTGAACGCACCAGCGGGAGCCGGCTTTGTATTTGGTGACTGGCCACGGATTGGCCATTGGCGGCAATGGTCGTCATGGCCATTAAGGCCGTTCGACTCATCCAGAGTTGAAAATTAGATGACATCACGAATTCTATCGGCCGATTCGTGGAGGCTGACACGAGTCCCGACCACAAATCGACGGAACGGCAGCTAATACACCCTTGTATCGTAAGGCTGTTCCAGCACTGGGTCCATGAGGGAGATGCATCACGGGTAAGAAGAAAAACCCCTTAGCTGTGTTTCATCTAGAAACCACTCCGGTCTAAAATCCTGAATGTTATATGGCGCAGGCGTCCAGGTCCGGAAAGACTATATTTATTATGAGGTTAGGCTGTCGACCAGAGCTCGCGCCACTCGCCCTACATCCGATCTCGTTAGCCGCAAATGCATGGGCAATGATATGATCCGCGCCGCGGCTGAGTGAGCCCGCGGACAACTGCCCGCGCCATATTCGAACATCGGAAACGACGTGTTATCTGCATAATGCACGCCGGGGAAGATTCCGAGCCGGTTCATTTTCACCATCACCTCGTCGCGATTGTCGACCATAACCTGATACAAATGACGAGAGGAGAAAAAATGATCGGGCTGGTGCACCAGGTCAATCCTAGGATCCCCTTTAAAGTCAGCGTCATACCACTCCGCAAGTTCTCGTCTCATGGTATTGTCGCGCTCCAGATAACGCAGACTGACAAGCGCGATCGCAGCCATCACTGAATTGCCGTGGTACTTGAAGCCGACATGGTCGACGGAATAACGCCAACGGTAGGGACCGGCGTCGCCCAAGGTTCTTCCGTAGGTGTCCTTATCGATCCCTAGCCAGGCCCACTTTCTGACCTCCTGGTCAAGGTCGAGCCGGCTGAAACAGATCATCCCGGCGTCCGCAGTCGGCAGATTCTTTACAGCGTGGAAGGAAAACACCGTGACGTCGGCATCGATTCCGGCATGTGCCTGACCGATCCAGGTGCCGGCCATGTGGGCGGCATCGAGAATGAAGGCAATGCCGCGCGACCGGCATAGATCGAGCACCTCACGGTAGCGGCCGATATTGCCGCCAAGTCCGACAAAACAAACGGCTCGGGTCCGAGGCGTGATCCGGTCCGCCACCGACTTCGGGTCCAGGCAAAGGGACTCGTCTACGTCGGCGAAAACAGGCCGGAGGTTCTCATAGAGAATCACGTGATTGGTGGAAACAAACGTTAAGGGAGTGGTGATGATTTCGTCGCCGTCCGCCCAGCCGCCGTCTTCTTTCAGCAGTCTCAGGGCGAGATGTAATCCGGCGGTGGCGGAGTTCAGAAAATGAGCGTTCTGAAAGCCGGTGTGGCGCTTCCAGGCCTCTTCAAACTCAAGGGTTTTGTAACCTAGGCCGGTCCAGCCTTTCTCCAAACAGTCGCGAATCTCTTCGAGAGCTTCATCCACGCGGAACATAGGAGAGAAAAGATGAATTGGTTCCATCAGGCGGCGTTCAAATCAACCATCATTTTTACGAAGGTCCTGCCGGTATATTCGCAAGTACACGTCGGCACAAAACCGTTGCGTTCAAAAATTCTCAGGCTGGCAGTGTTTGTCGACAGGATCTCGCAGTGTAATTTTCGAAGGCCGAGCGTCTTCGCGTATTTCATTACGAGGCGGAGCGCTCGGCTTCCGTACCCTAGTCGCTGGGACTCCGGCTCGATCACGATGCGTCCGCACTCGCACCCGCGGTCCTCGTCCTCGAAGTTGTAGAGAGCGATCGCACCGACGACGTTACTTTCGACTTCAATCGCGAACCAGCAATCGCGTGAGCTAAAATACTCCTCCATCATCGCCTGGTGGCACTGATACGGTACGAGGTCGACCGTTCGAAACATTGGCCTGCACCTCGGGTCCATTCGCAAATTGTAAAGAACTTCTGAATCGCCGCGCGCAATTTCACGAAGTGAGACTACCCCGTCGCCTGGGAACTCCAACGGAGTGGTCAACACGCAATCACTTTCCGTTCCGGGAGCTGTGCAATGATGCGCGGCCACACCTTGCTCCAACTGTGATCTTCCAGAACTCTGCGGCGCCCTGCAACTCGAAGTTTTTCCGCTTGCTGAGGATGATCCAAGTAATAGCGGAGCTTCGTGATCAATTCATCTGTGTCCGTGAAGCCTATGATTTCATCGTCATAGCGCAAATACGGTTCGATTTCGGGAATGCGCTCCGTGGCAACCAGGGCGCCGGCGGCGAGGAAGTCGAAAACAGCGATTTTCGCGATGGAATGCCCGGCGGGAGTGCGGGAAAAGATGATCGAGATGCGCGCCGAGTTCAAAGCGGAAAGCAAGTCTTCGCCGTAGAGAGCCGGCCGGCCAGGCAGTCCTGCCGATTCCCATTCTTCGCCGTGGATGTGGACGCAGAACTGGTCACAAAGACGCCGGACGGGGGCGATGCGATCCGCGTGGGCTCGACCCACGACTAATACTTCGCACCGATACTCGGGGCGAGCGGGACGAGGTTGAAAAAAGTCCGGATTTGTAGCCAATGGAAGCGCAATTGCGTTCGCACCGGCTGCGCGGTAGGCAGGAATGCAGCCGGGGGCATTCGTGAGGAAAAGGTCGAAGTTCGCTGCGATCCGGCTGGTAGAAGCCTCGAAAACGTCCGGATCGCTTAGGGCGATGCCCAGCAGGCTCACGGATCGCCGCAAGGCATCAGCGTTCTCGGGACGCAGGCTGAGACCACCGGCGTTGCACACGATCAGATCGGGCTGGAAACGCTCGATGAGCGGTCCCACCAGGTCCCATTTGAGCCAGACGGGACCGAATCTTCCGCGATCATAGGGACGCCCCTCGCAATCCAGAGCGGCTGGGTTTTCATCGGTATTATATTCGTTTACTGTGGCGCCTGCTGACTGCAGGCCGAGGAGCATTTGGCGCACCATATCGTTTGCT
This sequence comes from Bryobacterales bacterium, assembly GCA_963813145.1. Taxonomy (GTDB): domain Bacteria; phylum Acidobacteriota; class Terriglobia; order Bryobacterales; family Bryobacteraceae; genus Palsa-187. Next base: position 4,023,663 of record CAWEXX010000001.1, on the reverse strand, counting down.
CCCCGCCAGTAGCCCCCTATGTAAAAAGTCCGCGGTAATCTCATGAAGCAGGCGCCATGAGTTTTCATTATATAGCCGTGGCTGCGACATTGATCGAGCGCAATTTGCGCTACATAGGTTAAAATGGAGGGCGACGCAGACGCACGTTTGCTCACCGGAACCAGGATGGAAAAGGAATCGTCTGCGCGGAATGGCGCCGTGAACAATCCTATCGCCGTAGGCCGGGAGTTGCTGCGACCTTATTACCTTAAATGGCTGTATTCTCTTATATTTAAGGATCGATATCCGGCTGAGTTAACGGATTGCTGGCGGTTTCCCTCGCGACGGTTTGAAGACGGCGTAGGGGATTGGATCGACCGCCCGGGAACAGTTCCTGACATTCTTTTTCTTCCTGCGTCTGACTGGCACACTCGTTTGCAGAGGAGCCAGCATCTGGCTACAGAGTTCGCGAATTTGGGGCATCGCTGCTTTTATCTGAATCCACATTTGGGACGCGAGTTCCGCGCGCCCTACGCGATGAGTCCCAAGCGAATGGTCTCACGGCTGATGGCAAAAGTGTTCGAGTTGCACGTTCACTTGATTCGTGAGCCGGTCTACCATCAACGCTGCCTGAGCAAGTCCGAGAGCGCGGTTGTGGTCACGGCGATCGAAGGTCTTTTGCGCGAGGCTCAAAGCGCGAGCCCCATAATAATTGTCAGCTTGCCGCTTTGGAATGAAGTCGCCGAGATGCTGAAGCAGCGGCGCGGTTGCCGGGTAATCTATGATTGCCATGATCTATGGGACGGCTTCCAGAACATCGGCGCCGACCTGCTTGCCGCGGAAGCCGCGCTGTTCGAACTCAGCGACTCCGTGTTGTTCTCGTCAGAGTGGTTAATGGGGCACAAAACCGTAGACCATCCCCGGATCGCGGCAAAGTCTAAGGTTTTGAGGAACGCTGCGCGCGCCGAGGATTTCGATTTCCTGCCGCGACGTCCCCGATCCGATCGGAAAAAAGTTGGATATGTCGGATCTCTTAATTTCTGGTTTGACATCGAGAGCGTTCGTTTGGCTGCCCAACGGCACCCGGAATGGGAATTCACTCTTATTGGCCGGATTGAGTCGCCGGAGATCCGGCAATTAGAGAGTTTACCGAATATTCGTTTAATGGGAGAAGTTCCCTACTCGACTCTGCGGACTCATCTTCAACTTGTAGATGTCTGCATCATTCCCTTCAAGATCTCGCCACTCACCTTGGCGACGAATCCACTGAAGCTGTACGAATATTTTGCCTGTGGCCATCCCGTAGTGAGCAGTCCTTTACCGGAAGTGAAGGAATTTGACAATTTAGTTTATGTGGCGAATAATCCTGAAGAGTTCACCACCCAATTGGAGACCGCGATGTGGGACGACGATCCGTCAGCCGCGCTCAAACGGCGTTTGGTCGCGGAGGGCGAGAGTTGGTGTGCCAGGTGTATCGATATCGCCGGCCTGTTCGGCGCCGGCGAGACTCACTCCCTCGCGATTTCCAATCGGGTCTGATCGTGAGAGCGCTTAAAGAGCCTTCCTGGGTAGAATTTGCAGGGGTGATTGCGGCGTACTTGGTGATTGTTTTCGTGCTATGTCCAGGTAATTCGCTGGTGGGGTTTCCCGTACATCGTGATGATTTTTCAAATTTAGCCTTCGACGCCGGCTCACTTCGCAGCGTTTGGGCCGGCAGCTTTCCGGCGCGGCCGGTGTCCTCCCTTGTCTTGACGGCCCTGAGCGCGGCCGGTTTGCCTGTTTATTATTTGAGTCTGCACGCTCTCATTGTCCTTTATGTATTTCTGTCACTGACCGTGTTGCGGGAATTGCTCGGTGCTCGCCCCATGCCTCTGGTGTTGGCGTTTCTGGTGGGCGCAGCGGCGCTGAGCTTTGAGTGCGTCGTCGAGTACTCCAAATACACGGGCCTGATCACGAACCTCCTGTCCGGCGTCTTCGCCGTAGGCGCCATGTCGTTGATGGGGGCCGCATACAAGCGTTCCAGGGACGGCACTTTATTGCGCGAGCCAGCAATGGCGGCAATCTGGGTCCTGTGCGCCCTAAGTTTCTGGTCGAAGGAAGACTTCATTCTCCCGACGATTCTGGTGGCGACCTATCTTGCATGGGAGTCGCGCGTGGAAACCTCGGCCCGGGGTCGATGGGCAGCGCTTGCGGGTGGCATAATCTTGTTGGCGGCGCTGCTGGGAGCCTACAATCGGTTGGGCCAGAGCGCATTCACGCAGGCTCACGCGGGTCCTTACAAGGCCGATTTTAGTCCCCTCAGCGTTCTGCATATGGGTGTCAATTACCTGTTTATGAGCCCGGTCGCTAGCGTGGCGGCTATTCTTCAGGCTTCGATGCTCATCTGGAATGTGCTCGCAGCGACGCCAGCGCGCTGGACACGAGTTTTATTGGTGCAAGCCCTTATTGTTTTATTCGCACTTCCGTATTGCTTCCTTTCGCGCCACGTCGCCCTCTATTACGATTTCAACTGGACGGTCTGGCAAATTGCGTCGGCGCTCATCCTTTTGTGGAACCTAAGTAACCGCCCGGCGGTCGGTTGGGCGGTGGCCGCGATTGCCGTGGGCTGTGTGGCGATCGGCCAGCCGGGGCGCCACAATATCGCGGAGTGGTATCGCAATGCGGGCCTGGTGAATCGTAACGTTGTGGGGGCACTTCGCAGCAACGCCCAGGTATTGCGCCCCTACGGAACTGTCGTGATCGAAGGCGCTCCCTTCCTGGGCCCGTTTGCCTCTAGCGGACGATTTCTGAGCACGCGGTATGGACTGGACCACGATTGGATCGTCCGGGTACCGAAGAACAGCGAATATATGCGCACCACGCTACAATTGCTCGGTACAAACGTACAAGGGCGAGTCAGAACGGTGGCGATCGAGGAGGAGCCCCGTCCGGTTGGCGTACCGGTGCTGCGGCTCGCACCCGACGGGACGGGCGTTCTCGACCTACCGGGCGTCGCCATCAAGGAATCCGACCGGGTCCGAATCAGCAAAGTGCATCCGGATTCCACGACGGCGGGTGAAAAGTTCCAAGTCCAGCCGAACGGTCAGGCCGCGCTCGCGCTCGACGGCACTAATTTTCAACCAGGCGCGATTGTATTCCTTGACGGACGCGAGATTGCCACGACTTTTGGAAACCCCAGGTTCATTACCGCCCTGGTTCCGGATGAATTTTTCTCTTACCCGGGGAAAGTCAAGGTCACTGTGCTGAATCCGAACGGAGACCCTTCAAATGCGATGGATTTTCAGGTTTTTCCAAAAGCGCCCAGCAAGTGATCGACGCCGGAGCGCTGTATAATTGTCCGTTGGCGACGGACCCGGTTGAATGCATGGAGACCCCTATCGAAACTCGCAATCAGTTCTTCCAGCACGAGACCGCCATCGTGGAGAGCTCGCGAATTGGCGAACGGACCCGCATTTGGGCATTCGCGCACATTCTGCCAGGGGCCGGAATCGGAGCGGATTGCAATATCTGCGATCACACATTTATTGAGAACGACGTGATGGTTGGGGATCGTGTGACGGTCAAGTGCGGAGTTCAACTGTGGGACGGAATCACGTTGGAGGACGACGTTTTTGTCGGCCCGAACGCCACGTTCACGAACGATCATTTCCCGCAAAGCCGCCAGCACCAGGCCGCGGTGCTCCGGACATGCGTGAAGAAGGGCGCATCGATCGGGGCGAACGCGACGATCCTGCCCGGTGTGACGATTGGCGAGCGGGCGATGATCGGCGCCGGTGCCGTGGTCACGCGCGATGTGCCTCGGCATGCGATTGTGACGGGAAACCCCGGCCGAATTGTCGGTTATGTCGACACCATGAAGGCGCGAGCGCAACGCCTGGCGATTCCCGTCGACACGTCCGAGCCGTATCCGTCCACGGTTCATGGCGTGGTTTTCCGTCGTCTTCCCAAGGTGATCGATCTCCGAGGCTCGCTCAGCTTCGCCGAAGAGGGAAAGCACTTTCCCTTTGAGGTAAAGCGCTATTTCCTGGTCTTCGATGTCACCAGCCGCGAGATCCGAGGGGAGCACGCGCACCGCCGCCTTCATCAAATGCTGGTATGCGTTCACGGAAGCTGCTGCTGCGTTGCGGACGATGGGATCCGGCGGCAAGAGTTTGTCCTGGATGATCCCACGCTCGCTCTTTATTTACCTCCCATGACCTGGGCTGTGCAGTACAAATACTCCCCTGACGCTGTTCTGCTGGCGCTTGTTTCCGAGCACTATGATTCATCGGAATATATTCGCGACTACGCAGAGTTCGTTGCGCTCAAGACAGCCGGGGACGCCACTGCCGGGCGGAGCTAGTACCGGTGCTGTCGCTGGTTATTCCAATTTTCAAAAACGAAGAGAATCTGCCTCGCCTGCTCACAGAGCTGTTGAAATTGGAGCGGGCTTTAGATGGGGAAATGGAGGTCGTCTTTGTCATCGACGGCAGTCCTGACCGGTCGGAGGAGATTCTTCGCGGTGCGCTGGCGCAGCTTACGCTTCGCACTCAGCTCGTTTCACTAAGCCGCAATTTTGGATCTTTTTCGGCGATTGCGGCAGGGCTCGAATGCGGTCGCGGTACCTATTTCGCATGCATCGCCGCGGACCTGCAAGAGCCGCCCGACCTGGTGCTGGAGTTTTCGCGGCTCCTCAAATCCGGAGCAGCCGATATCGTATTCGGGGCTCGGATCACGCGCAGCGATCCATGGCTTTCACGAATCGCCTCGGGTGTCTTCTGGTCGGCCTATCGGCGATTCGTCAATAAGGACATCCCACCGAATGGCATCGACGTTTTTGGATGTTCCCAGCGAGTGCGCGATGAACTGATGAATCTTCGCGAAGTGAACACCAACCTCGTGGCACTTCTGCTATGGCTGGGGTACCGGCGGACCTTCGTTCCTTACGAGCGCCAGCCGCGCCTCGAAGGCCGGAGCGCCTGGACGATTTCCAAGAAACTGCGCTACGCATTCGACAGCGTTTTTAACTTCACCGATCTACCCCTGCGGCTGCTGCTTGGTTTGGGTATGGCCGGCATTACCATCTCCGTGGTAATGGGCACCATCGTACTGCTGGCGCGGCTGCTGCGGCACGTGGAGGTTCCCGGCTATACGCCGATCGTGCTGGCGATCTGTTTCTTCGGTGGGCTCACGGCGCTGGGATTGGGGATCATCGGCCAATATCTGTGGCTCTGCCTGCAAAATACGCGCGGGCGGCCCAATTTCGTGATTGCGTCCCGGCAGTCTTTTGGATTGGATACCGTCAAAAAAGGTCCAGAATATTGACACAGAGAATCTTCATCACGGGCTACTACGGCTTCGGCAACACAGGGGATGAAGCCATCCTGGCAGCCATGATTGCCCATCTACGGGAGCTGCGGCCCGACCTTCAGATAACTGCGACATCCGCGACGCCGGAAGCGACGGCTACCGCATTCCCTATCGACACCATTCTCTGGTGTGACACATACGCGATGCTAAATGCCGTCCAGGCAGCGGATCTAGTCGTCATCGGCGGCGGCGGAATTTTCCATGATTACTTTGGAATCAATCCCGAGGCTTTTCTCACGGACAACCAATGGGGTATCAACTTTTATACCGCGCCCGCGGCGATGGCGGTGTTATTCGACAAGCCGGTGATGTTGTACGCGATTGGAGTGGGTCCACTCTTCTCCGATGACGCCAAGAAGTTCACCAAATTCGCATGTGACGTTGCCGCGAGGATCACGGTGCGCGACGTTGGTTCTCGCACGATTCTCGAATCGCTCGGCGTGCATCCGGAACGCGTCATGGTGACCGCAGACCCCGCATTTGGCCTTCCGCTCGAGAAGAGTCCGGCCGGCATCGACCGCCTGATCGGCCTGAAAATCGAGAGGCCGCTAATTGCCGTCGCACTCCGCCCCTGGAATGTCAGGATTGACCCAACATTCTGGGAGCGGGAGGCGGCTGCCGGTCTTGATCTTTTTCTCGATCGGCATCCGGGCACCGTATGCTTCGTCCCATTCCAGCGGCTGAAGAGTTTAGCGGAGGACGATCTGCGTATCGCGCAGCGGGTACAGGCGCTGATGAAGCACAAGGACCGTACGGCGATCCTGCTCGACGAACTTTCACCCCGGGAACTGGTATCGGTGTTGGGAGAATGCGACCTCGTCGTGGGAATGCGCCTGCACTCAATGGTGCTCGGAATGTTATCGGGAATTCCGGTGCTAGCTCTGAGCTACGACGAAAAAATCGATCAAGTGATGGGTCGCGCTCGACTCGAAACCTTCAATCTCGATGTCCGGTCTCTGGATTCTGTAATGTTGGCAGGCAAGATGGCAGAGGCCCTGGCCACAGCGCCTGGCACTCCGGTGAAAGACTTCGTGGAGTCGGCGAGGCAGAACGCGCGGATCGCCGTCGAAATTCTCGATCATGGCGCGGAAAGGCCCAAGCTGGATCATGAAATGCTTTCGCTGCTTGGTCGCGGCGTCCAGGCGCAACTCCGCGAGAGTCATCAGTTGCGTCAATCCAATGGCAAGTTCTTACATGAATGTGAGTATTACCAGACGCTTAGCTCCTCCGGTGCTGCCGAGAATAAGGCCTTGTCAGCGCGAATTGTGGTGCTCGAGACCGAACAAACTATGCTGCTCGCTCAATGGCAGGAAGCGGCAGAGCAGCAAAAAGTCGCTCCGGGGAAAGAAGCACCGCTGTCACCCATAAAACACCTTTTGGCGAGAGTGACTGAGTTAGAAGCGAAGGGGGAATCGGATCGCGCCGTTCGCCGGGATATTTCGGATCGCCTACGGCAGTCAATTGAACTTCGGCATCAAGCCGTAGTCGGTTTGGATCAATATCATCTTCAGCTTGCGTCTTCTCTTGAGACGTATCGCGCCCAGCGCGCTTGGAAAGTCATGCTCGCCATCCGGAAGGGCTATACGCTACTCACTCGCCGCGGAGCATTTGCCTTTATTCGCTGGATATTCACGTTGCCTTTCTCCGGCCCCGGCTCGTTGACCGAATTTGAGTTGCAGTTCCCGAATGTCTGGAACTTCATGCCCGAGCGTTTGGAGGCCGTGGAGGGAGTTCCGGCTACTTCGGATCCCGCTGTGCCGGCGAGCCGGTCCCAGTTAACTGGATACCGGACCTACGATGTCGTCATCCTCGCCATCTTTGATTTTGAGTTTCGCTTCCAACGCCCGCAGCAAATCGCCGCGCAGCTAGCTCGGCTGGGGCACCGCGTCTTTTGGGTAAGCCCCTCCCGGTTTCTCAGCGAGTCTGACGTGCAACATTACGCCGCGATATCTGTACGGGAGAATATCTGGGAAGTCCGGCTGCGCGGGACGCCGCCCGATCTGTATGGCGGACGCCTGACGGAGCAGGCCGCGGAATCCTACTGCCGATCCTTAAAGGAACTCTATCGGGATTTTCATATTCTGGAAAGTTGTGCGCTGCTGCAATTCCCTTACTGGCGACAAGTGGGGCTGAAGTTGAAGGATCTGTTCAGCGCGCGCGTCGTATACGATTGCATGGACGACTGGCAGAACTGGACCGCGGAACCGCGCATTGGCGAGTTCAGTCTTTCCCAGGAGCTTGAGCTGGTGAAAGAATGCGACGTGTTGCTGGTGAGCGCGAAGCATTTTTATGATCGCCACAAAGCGGCTGGGGCGAACCCGCTGCTGGTGCGCAACGGCGCAGATTTTGAGTTGTTTGCTTCGCCGCCCCCCAACGATCTTTTAGAGGATCTTGCCAAGCCTATCGTGGGGTATTACGGCGCAATTGCAGACTGGTTCGACCCCGAGCTCGTCGCGAAGGTTGCCGGGAGCCGTCCGGACTACACTTTTGTGATTATCGGCCACGTGCATCATGTGGATGTCTCGTGTCTCGAGGCCTTACCGAACGTGCACCTCCTCGGGGAGAAGAATTATCGCGAAATTCCCCGTTACCTGGTTCATTTCGACGTTTGCCTCATTCCCTTCAAACTAAATAATCTTACGAAGGCCGTGGATCCCGTGAAGCTCTATGAATATCTGAGCCAGGGCAAGCCAGTGGTCGCGACGGACATGGCTGAACTGCCCCATGACGATCAGGACCTGCTCTACATCGGCGTAGACGCGGAAGATTTTCTGGCGAAGGTCGACGTTGCGGTTGCTGAGGCCGGGGAAGTCGGCGAGACAAGAAAGCAACGCCGCATTGCCTATGCTCAAGCCAACACCTGGGCGGTTCGGTGCCGTGAAATCGATCAGGCGATTTGTGAGAAGTTTCCGCTCGTATCTATCCTCATTGTCATCTATAACTGCGAGGAATTTATTGAACCGTGCCTCGATTCCGTCTTGAAAAATACTTCATGGCCGAACTATGAAGTCATCATCGTCGACAACAACTCCTCCGATGGCGGTCCAGGAATTCTGGATCGATATGCGAAGGCCAATGAGCGTGTTCGCGCGATACGCCTCGACCTCAACATGGGATTTGCCGGAGCGAACAATCGGGCGTCCGAGGAGGCGAGGGGCGAGTATCTACTGTTGCTGAACCCGGATACAATTGTTCCCCCCGGGTGGCTTGGGAGATTGGTTCGCCACTGCGAATTGGATCGGCGGACGGGTGCGGTCGCGGCGGTAACGAATTTCTCCGGGAATGAAACAAAAATCCGCTTTGAATACGGCAATTCCGTTGAAATGGAAAAATTCGCCTTAGATCTCTGGGCCGAAAAGGCGAGCCAATCGACTGACGTCGCCGTCGCGCCACTCTATTGCGTGTTAGTTCCAAAAGCTGTATGGGCGCAAGTGGGCGGTCTGGACGCGGGATATCAGGTCGGTATGTTCGAGGACGACGATTTTTCACACTTGGTTCGGAAGGCAGGGTATCGCGTGGTGATGGCGGAGGACTGCTTCATCCACCATTTCGGCAATGGCTCTTTTGCCAAGCTTCCCCAGCAGGAATCGCTGCGCGTCTTTGAACAGAATAAGCGGTACTTTGAAGCTAAGTGGAAGACTCCGTGGGTACCTCATAAACTCCGCCGCGGAGTGCGGCCGCCGAGCGAGGAGATGAGATTCACGCCGGCCGAGTTCGTGAAAGTCCCCGACGGCGGAGATCGGAAGAAACCGGAGCCCGTGGTAATCCGGCGCTTGCATCCCGCGGCAACCGTCGCTGGGGAGCCGTTCAACGCCCAAGCGGACGGATTCTCGGCTTTGATGGTTGAATGCGCCCACGCGACGCCAACTACCATAATCGTGATGGGTTCCACGATGCTGCCGACCACGTACGGCAGCGAAAATCTATTGAGCGCCACCGTCCCTCCTGAAATGTATGCCGAGGCCGGCCGGTATCCAGTCTATCTGAAGGGTGATTTTGGGGATTCCAACCGCTTGGATTTTGAAGTTGATATGGCAAAGGTGGCTGCCACCTGAGTTGTAGTTCTACTAGAACCTTCGGATGAGGCTGGCGTTCACCTCCTGACGCTAAAATTACGGCAGTTGAGGCTGTCGTATTTGGTTCGCCAAAAGGCCAAATGGTAACTCAAATCGTCGGGCTCGGAACGCTCGCTAGGGTATCGGATTTTACTGAAACAAGTTTCGTCAAAAGCGGCTCTATTGGCAAGGAGTCAAATCAAGCTTGGAAGGCCATCGGAACAGGCCAGGTAGGGGGACATTTATTTTTATGCGGTTGATAGGGTTAGCACAACTGTTTGTAGGTTGTTCGGCACTGGCACTGGCGCAGCTTGCACCGACGCTTACCGAATATCCGACGTCTTCCATTTCCAGCGCTCCTTATGGGATAGCCGCAGGACCGGATGGAGCGTTGTGGTTTACAGAGTCGGGCACCAACAAGATCGGACGGATCACCACCGCCGGGGCCGTTACTGAGTTTACGGTACCCACGTCGGGCAGTTACCCCTTCGCCATTGCCGCTGGATCAGACGGCGCGTTGTGGTTTACCGAATCCTTTACCAACAAGATCGGGCGCATCACGACCGGCGGGGTCGTCACTGAGTTTACGATACCCACCGCGAATGCCCATAGCATCGGGATCGCTGCCGGCCCCGATGGCGCTTTGTGGTTCACCGAGTATGCTTCCAATCGGATTGGACGCATCACGACAGCGGGCACGATAACAGAATATTCCACACCTACATCCGGGAGCAACCCTTTGGGGATCGCCGCCGGTCCAGACGGTGCGCTCTGGTTTACAGAGTTCGCTGGAAATAAGATTGGGCGAATCACCACCGGCGGGACAATCACCGAGTATTCAATACCCACTGCCTCCAGCTCGCCCGGAAGCATTTCGGCAGGGCCGGATGGAGCGCTATGGTTTACCGAATCCGGTGTCAGCAATATCGGGCGCGCCAGCGTGGCGGGAGCAATCACCGAGTATCCGATACCGACGACATTCGGAACACCCGAAGGTATCACCGCCGGGCCAGACGGCGCGCTATGGTACACCGAACATTACGGCAACAAAATTGGACGGATCACCGTCTCCGGCGTTGCCACTGATTTCGAGGCACTACCGACCACCAACAGCGTTCCCTATGGCATCACCTTAGGCTCGGATGGCGCGTTATGGTTCACGGAGAGCAATGCAGGCAAAATCGGCCGGGCTCTACCTGACACGTGCGGTTTGACATTCACCCCAACTGCGGCTTTGATCGGCAACGTCGGCGGATCCACTTCGGTGAATTTTACCGCAAAGGCGGGTTGCAACTGGACCGCCGTCAGCGGCTCGGGCTGGTTGACCATCACTTCGAGCACTTCCGGGACCGGGAATGGGAGTATCACCGTTATGGCCAGTTCCAACCCGAGCATTGCCCGGATGGGGACGATCGCGTTCGGGAATCAGACTTACAATGTCATGCAAGGTGGGAATCCCGCGGCTCCCATTTTTAACGATGTGCCATCTTCCGATCCTTATTTCGATTACGTCTCGCTGATGTACGCTGACAACATCACTGCCGGTTGTTCGACCAGCCCGCCCCTCTATTGTCCGAATACTCCTGTCACCCGAGCTCAAATGTCGGTCTTCATCGTGGCCGCCCTGAATCGCGCCATGGGTACGTCGCTAACCTATACCCAGACCCCGTATTTTAATGACGTTCCGTCCAGCAGTGGTTATTTTCCCTTTGTGCAAAGAATTAAGGATCTGGGGATTACGGGAGGCTGTTCCGTAAATCCTCCGTTGTTCTGTCCGGATTCCTCCATCACGCAGGGCCAGATGGCGGTCTTTATGATCGTAGGTTGGGAACTGGAAAGTAGCATCTCCGGGTTCTCCTACACAACCACGCCGTATTTTTCCGACGTTCCATCCAGCGATCCCTTCTTTAAATTCGTTCAAAAGATGCGAGACATGGGATTCTGGACCGGATGTAGCGCTACGGTCTATTGCGAAAGCAGCGCCGTCACCAGGGACCAGATGGCTCCGTTGATCATGCGTAGTTTGCTGGGCGCTCCTTAACCTCATTCGCAGGGCATGGCCCCGCGCCGCGATGTGGGGCGGAGCCATGCCCTGCCAAAATAAGCGCGCGGATAGACTTTTTCGGCACCCTGCTAGCCATTACAATTTAGGGATGATCCGCAATGCTGCTCTATTGCTAATCCCTTTTCTTACGGCTACTGCCGGCGTCACGCGCGTCGAAATTGCTTCCCGCGCGGACTTGCCGATCGCCAATTATGAGCGCCTGACGGGCAAGGTTTATTTCGCGGTCGATCCGAATTTAGCAGCGAATCAGATCATCGCCGATATTGCCCTTGCCCCACGCAACGACCACGGCCTGGTAGAGTTCTCCGCCGATCTGGAGGTCCTGCGGCCGAAGACCAAGGGTAACGGAACGGCGCTGGTCGAGATCTCGAATCGCGGCGGCAAGGGCATGGTCAACATGTTCGACATGCCGTCTTCCCGCAATCCCACCGACTTCGGCGATCCTCTGTTGTTCAATCAGGGTTTCACGATGGTCTGGATAGGTTGGGAGTTCGATGTCCCCAATCGCGACGGCCTGCTGAAGCTGTACGCTCCGGTGATCAAAGGGATCACGGGTGTGGTGCGATCCGAAATCACAGTGGATAAGCGCACGACGTCGGAGTCCTTGGGCGATCGCGCGCAGGTCGCCTATGCCGTGGCCGATGTCGACTCCGCCGCAATGACGGTGCGCGATGGGGTCAATGGTAAACGGACGACGATCCCGCGCGATCAATGGAGGTTCTCCGCCGATCTGACTCACGTCGAGTATGCGGCGGGCTTTGAGCCGGGTCGAATTTATGAGGTCGTTTATACCGCGAAGGATCCAGCGGTCGTCGGCCTGGGGCCGGCTGCGGTGCGCGACTACGTCTCCTATATCAAACAGCAGGGCGAAGCGCAGCGGGCCATCGCGTTCGGCGTCTCCCAGAGCGGTCGTTTTCTGCGCACGTTTCTGTACTACGGATTCAACGCCGACGAGAAGGGCAAACTCGTATTCGAAGGAGTGTGGGCGCATGTGGCAGGAGCAGGGCGGGGAAGCTTCGACCATCGCTTCGCCCAACCGTCCCGCGACGGGCATCCGCTTCTGAACCTGATGTATCCGTCGGATATTTTCCCGTTCACCGACGAGCCGGAGACGGACGGAGGCATCACCGATTCAATTCTCGCCCGAGCCCGCAAGGACGGCGTGGTGCCGAAGATTTTCTATTCGAACGGCGCTTATGAATATTGGGGCCGGGCGGCGTCGCTGATTCATACCAGTATCGACGGCAAGCAAGACGCCGCGCCCGCGCCCGAGACTCGAGTCTATTTCATCGCCGGCGCCCAGCACGGTGCGAATGCACAGCCGGTGAAGACGGTTACGCAGAATCGTGCCAATCCCACCGACTATCGATTCGCGATGCGGGCCCTCTTAATCGATATGAACGCCTGGGTGACGAACGGGACCGCGCCGCCCGATTCGAAAATTCCGCGTGTGGGAAAAGACGAGCTCGTTGCGCCCGGGGCCCTGAATTTTCCCAAGGTCCCGGGGATCGCATTGCCGAAGGAGCCGTATCTGGCGTGGCATCTCGATTTCGGGCCGGATTTCCGGTCCAAAGGGATTGTAGCCTATGACCCTCCGAAGGTCGGCGCCTCGTTTCCAGTGCTGGTGCCGCAGGTGAATTCGGATGGAAACGAGACGGCGGGCATCCGCCTGCCGGAGCAGATGGTTCCGCTCGCGACCTACACCGGCTGGAATCTCCGCGACCCGAAAATCGGAGCGCCCGACGTGATTTATAACATGGTGGGATCGTTCATTCCGTTTGCGCGGACCAAGGCGGAGCGGGAGGCGACTGGCGATCCGCGGTTATCCATTGAAGAGCGATATAAGGATAAGGAAGAGTATCTGCGCGAAGTGAAACAGGCGGCGGAAGCGCTGGCGGGCTTCCGGTTCTTGTTGAAAGAGGATGTCGAGAGAGTCGAGGCGAAGGCTGCGGCGCGGTGGGATTCGCTGATGAAGTAGGTACAGACTATACTCATGGAGAGAGATGACGGATATTCAAGTCCTAATCCTCGCGACGCCGTCGGTACTGTCAGTTATCGCGGTACTTGTTGGGAATTCTGATCAACAATTCCCGCCTCAGCGACCTTCGCTCACACATAGACAACCGCTTCGACGACATGAGGGACACCTGGCGCGCGGAACTCCGACGCGTTGAGGAAGTCATTGACGCGCGGCTGAAGCATCTCGAACGCTAACCTTCTTAGCCGCGACACGTGTTAGCCCCACGCTAACGCATGGGGCTGAGTTGGTTGTTATTTAGCGCCATGCGTCAGCGTGGGGCTGGCACGTCGGCGTTGAGCGATTGGCCACTATAGACAACTTCTTACGAAGTAAGAGACAGCGCAGCCGATAAGCTTCCCATGGGCAACGACCCCCAAATATCGGACAAACTACAGGAATTCCTGGCGGAGATCGCCGGCGCGCCTGAGTTTCCGACCCTTTCGCGGTCCATCGATCAGGTGATGTTGAAAGTAGCCGAAGAGGCATCGCTTCAACATATTACGAATGTAATCCTCAAGGATTACAGCCTCACTTTGCGGATCCTTCGTACCGCCAATTCCGCCCTCCACAATCGCAGTGGTCGGCAGATCCATTCGATCTCTCACGCGGTTACCTTGCTGGGTGTCGAAGCAGTCCGTGAAATGGCGACCGGAGTCGTCCTGCTGGAGCATTTCCGTAAGCATTCTCCTGGTCTCAAAGAGCTGATTCTGCTGTCGTTGTTGACCGCGAACCACGCCCGCGAAGTAGCCGATCTGGTCGATTACCCGAGGCGCGAGGAGGCCTATCTCTGCGGGATGTTTCGCAATCTGGGTGAGGTGCTAGTCGCCTGCTACCATCCTCGCGGTTATGCCGCGGTGCTGCTGCGGATGCAGGAGGATCGGATCCCAGTCGTTCAGGCTTGCCAAGAGGTCCTGGGTTTCGATTATGACCAGGCTGCCCGGGCCGTGTCGGCGCAGTGGCGCATTCCTGAAAGCGTGCGCCAGTGCATGAGCGACCGTGTGGTGCGTCTTCGGCGCGCCCCTTCCACTGAACCCGAGCGCCTGGAAACGATCACTCATTTCGCTCATAAGCTGACCACCGCCGTTTACCGCCGGGAGGCGAACGGCGCTCGCGCCAGCGTCAATCTTCTGCTCCACAGCCTGGGGCCGGTACTCAATCTGACGCACGGTGCGGTCAAATCCATCGTCGAACACGCCCTGACGGAGACGAGTGAGGTGTTCCAGGCGATGTCGGTCCCCATGGATCATCTGCGTCTCAAACGCCAGACCGAAGCCGCCCTCGAACGGATGGATCTCGATCAAGGGGAAGAGCCGCCTGTCGAAGCTGGATTGCAGCGGAACGAGGCACCCGAAATGCTCGCCACTCTGCTTCGCGAGGTGGTGACCCAGGTGGAGCACAGTTCGCCGGACGATCTGCGGGCCATCACGATGATGGTGATGGAAGCGATTTATCGCGGAGGTCCGTTCGACCACGTGTTGTTCGCTCTCCTGGACGGTTCCGGCCCGCGGCTGGTGGCCAAGCTAGGTTTCGGCGAATCGATCGACAAGGTGATCGCGAATTTCAATTTCCTGGTAAGCGCGTCCTCCGGGCCCGTGGCGTCGGCCGTTCTGAAGAGGACCGATGTTTTCGTTGCCGGCGTTCGCGACCATCAGTTCGAGGGGACCCGATTCCGCCAGATTTTCACCGCGCCCGTGTTTGGAATGCTTCCGCTCACCTCCGCCGGATCGGTGATCGGGTGCCTGTACTTCGACCGGCAGGAGCCGAAAACGTTCGACGCAGCATCGTTGGCCGCGTTTGGCGCGCTGCGCGATCAACTGAGCGGCGCTTTGACGAGATCGCGGATGGGTTCTTGATTGATCTACTTGGAAAAAGGTGTGTGCGATGGCCCTGGACGTATTAATTGTGGACGACTCAGCCGCTATTCGGAAGATCCTGAATCGTGTGCTGGTGCAGGCCGAAGTGCCCCTCGGCAAGGTCCATGAGGCCAGCGACGGCAACGAAGCTCTGCAAAAGTTAAAGACGGAGAAAGTCGGACTGATCCTTTCCGACATCAACATGCCCAACATGGACGGGATCGAGTTCCTGACGCGGCTGAAAGCGGACGCCTCCCTCAAAATGGTGCCAGTCCTGATGGTTACAACCGAGGGCAGCCAGGCCAAAGTCATGCAGGCGCTCGAGTTGGGGGCGGCCGGATACGTGAAGAAGCCGTTTACAGCGGATCAGATCAAAGAGAAACTCCTGGGGCTGCTCTAAATGGAACAGGTGACACAGCAGGAAATCGAGCACGCCGTTGCGAAGGCTTCGCGCGAGGTTTTTGAGACGATGCTGAACTTGCCGCTGGAAATCGAACCGTCGGTGATGCGCAATGTTATCGAACCCGAGACCTTCGATGGCGTGGTCGCTCTGGTGGGCGTGGCCGGGTCCTGGACTGGAGCCGGTCACATTTCATGCTCGCCTCATTTCGCGCGCCAATTGGCCGGAGCGCTGCTGATGACGCAATACGATTCGGTAAACGAAGACGTTCTGGACGCCGTGGCGGAAGTGGCAAACATGATCATCGGCAACGTCAAGACGATCTTCGAGGAGACACTCGGATCTCTTGCGCTGACGGTACCCACCGTGATCTTTGGCCGAAATTATCGCACTCGCTCGGCGGGCGTGAAAAACTGGGTCCTGGTGCGCCTCCATTCCGGCGCCGAGAGTATGGATATCAACTTCTGCCTGATGCCCAGCCGAGTGCAGCATCCAATCCCGCATCGCCCCGAATTGCAGTCCGCGTAAAGGCGACGGGCCGAGAGCTGGTTATTCCTCTAGCGGCCATTGTGAGGCAGTGCCGTGCCCTGCCGCCGGCAGGATGCTAACGTATTCCAATTCTGCGCCCCGGCCGAGTGCGCACTAGCATGCCTTGATAAATATTTATTATCTAAAACACCTATTGCATTTGCCCTGCTTCTCCTGTATTCTGACTTACGAGAGATAACGATGACACAAACGGACCCCAACCAGGCTCTCCGCACCACCATCGCGGTCTCCACCGCATTCTTACCAGTATCGGGAAACGTTCTTATTATTGGGGTCGGCGTTATCGCCGGCCCCGCCTGAACGGCCCGATTTCGGAATCAAACGAATCTTGGCCACTGGCGGGGAACCAACCCCGAGCAGTGGTTTTTTTATTTAGGAGACTAAATGTCCAGTCTGACCAGCGGCGCAAAGATCGTCCTCGAATGCCTCCAGCGCGAGAAAGTGGAGATCATTTTCGGATACCCCGGCGGCGTCACGCTTCCTTTATATGACGCGATGTACGATTCGCCGATCAAGCACGTCCTCGTCCGCCATGAGCAGAATGCCGCCTTCGCCGCCCAGGGCTATGCTCGGGCTACTGGAAAAGTAGGAGTGTGCTGCGCCACCTCCGGTCCCGGCGCGACCAACCTTGTTACCGGCTTGGTCGATGCCATGATGGACTCGATCCCGATCGTCGCGCTCACCGGCCAGGTCACCAGCAAGCTGATCGGCAGCGACGCCTTTCAGGAAGCCGACACGTTCGGCATCACCCGCTCGGCTACGAAACACAATTTCCTGGTGAAGCACCTCTCGGAGCTTCCGCAGGCGATTCACGAGGCGTTTCATATCGCGTCGACGGGTCGCCCTGGACCCGTGCTAGTCGATATCACCAAGGACGTGTTCCAGGGCCAGGCGCACTACGCCCCCGTTTCGACCATCCATCTCCCGGGCTACAAAGTTTATACCGAAGGCCACGCCGGGCAAATCCGCCGCGCTGCGCAGATGATCTGGGAAGCTAAACGTCCCTTCGTCTATGCCGGTGGAGGCATTATCGCCGCCGACGCCAGTGAGGAACTGCGCGAATTAGTGGAGTTCATCGACGCTCCGGCGGTCTGCACCTTGATGGGACTCGGCGGACTCCCCGGCACCCATCCGAACTTTGTAAGCATGCCCGGCATGCACGGCAGCTACGCGGCCAACATGGGCATGACCGAAACCGACGTCCTGATCGCTCTCGGCGTGCGCTTCGACGATCGAGTCACCGGCCGCCTTGCCGCCTTCGCGCCGCATGCCAAAGTGATTCACGTCGATATCGACCCCGCCGAGATCGGCAAGATCCGCACGCCGGAAATCCCCATCGTGGGCGATGTGAAACGCGTTCTGAAGAAGCTGACGGCCGCGCTCGAAGAGACCGCCGGCGAAATGAGGGGCAAGAATAACGTCGCCCGCGCCGCGTGGTGGGGACAGATCAAGGAATGGCAGCGCGAGCATCCTTTTGTAGCCGAAACGGCCCCCGACGAAATCAAGCCGCAACACCTGATGTCCGAAATCGACCGCCTGTCGGGCGGGGAAGCCATCGTGACTAGTGACGTGGGCCAGCACCAGATGTGGGGCGCGCAATTCATCAAGTTCAATCACCCGCGCCTGTGGATCAACTCGGGCGGCCTCGGCTCCATGGGATTCGGCCTGCCGTCGGCGATCGGCGCGCAGTTCGCGCGTCCCGACAAACTGGTGTTCTCGATCGTCGGCGACGGCGGATTCCAGATGTCGATCCCGGAGCTCGCAACCATCGCCAATCACGCACTGCCAGTGAAGATCATCGTGATGAACAACGGCTACCTGGGCATGGTGCGCCAGTGGCAGGAGCTGTTCTATAACAATCGCCTGTCATCGGTGCTGCTCGAAGGCTTCCCCGATCCTGAAAAGCTCGCCGGCGCCTACGGATTCAAGGGGCGCACCGTGCAGAGCCCTCGCGAACTGCGCAGTGCCCTAGAAGCAGCCGTCCGCGAGCCGGGTCCATATTTGTTAAACGTCCGCGTGACGCCGTTTGAAAACGTCTATCCCATGGTTCCCGCCGGCGGAGCTATCAACGAAATGGTGCTGGGCGCGCCACAACCGGTGGAGGTTTAAGCTATGTGGAGTGCCGAAAAATGCCGCATAACCGCTCCTGCCGGTCGCGGCTCTGAAGCGCGTTATGGAGCCGCGACCCGCAGGAGCGGTCTTTCGTCCTGCTTATTAAAGGAAACGCAATAAATGCTGCAACTCATATCAATCCTTATGGAAAATAAGCCCGGCGCCCTGATGCGAGTCACCGGCTTGCTCACCGCGCGCGGCTACAACATCGAGAGCCTGACCGTCGCGCGCACGGTCGACCCCGAACTATCCCGCATGAGCATCGTGGTCGATATCGAGCCTGGCGAAGCGGGCGACAAGCAGCGCATGCAGTTGATCAAACAGATCAACAAGCTGATCAACGTACTGCAAGCCTCCGACCTGACCGAGCTGCCCGCCGTCCGCCGCGAACTGGCGCTGGTGCGCGTCCGCTCCACCATGCAGAATCGAACGGCAATCCTGAAAGAAGCCGAGATTTTCGGCGCCCGCGCAGTCGATTCCTCGGTCGAAGGCTTCGTGCTCGAAGCCACCGGCGACTCCGAAAAGCTGGACGAATTTATGGACGTGATGCGCAGTTACGGCGAGATCGAAGTAACGCGGTCCGGTCTGGTGGCGGTGCCCCTCGAAGCAAAAAAGCTGAAGCTCGCGCCACCGGTAGTACGAGAAGCAGAGATTGAATCTACAGACGGAGTTCTTAAGTAAATGGAAATGAAGGCAACGCGTTTTTACGAAAAAGACGGCGATCTTTCGCTCCTCAAGGGCAAGAAAATCGCCATTATCGGCTACGGCAGCCAGGGCCACGCGCACGCGCTGAACCTGCGCGATTCCGGTCTTGACGTCGTGGTCGGCTTGCCCGACAGCTCGAAAAGCAAAGCGAAAGCGGAAGCCGCGGGTCTGAAAGTCCTGTCGCCCGCCGACGCTGCGAAACATGCCGACGTCATCATGATCCTGGTCCCCGACCACATCCAGGGCGACCTCTATAAATCCGATATCGAACCGCATCTCACCCCCGGCAAGACCCTGATGTTCGCGCACGGCTTCAACATCCATTTCGGAGCCATCACCGCGCCCGCCGGCGTGGACGTAACGATGATCGCCCCGAAGGCTCCCGGCCACCGCGTCCGCGAGTTGTTTGCCGACGGCATGGGCGTCCCCGCGCTGGTCGCCGTGCATCAGGATGCGTCCGGAAAAGCTCGCGCCCAGGCGCTGGCCTACGCGCTCGGACTCGGTTGCCTCAAAGCCGGCGTCATCGAGACCACCTTCAAGGAAGAGACCGAAAGCGACCTCTTCGGCGAGCAGGCCGTCCTCTGCGGCGGTGCAGCCGAGCTGATCCGCGCTGGCTTCGAAACCCTGGTCGAAGCCGGTTATGCCCCCGAAATTGCCTACTTTGAGTGCCTACACGAATTGAAGCTGATTGTCGATCTTATTTATGAAGGCGGCCTCACTTACATGCGTTACTCGGTTTCCGATACGGCGGAGTACGGCGATTACACTCGCGGTCCGCGCATCGTCAACGAGCAGACGCGCGCCGAAATGAAGAAGATTCTGGCCGAGATTCAGTCGGGCGAATTCGCCAAACAATGGCTGGGCGAAAACAAAGCCGGCCGCGCGAAGTTCCTCGCCATGCGTAAAGGCCAGGAAGATCAACCCATCGAGCAGGTGGGAGCGGAGCTTCGCAAGATGATGCCGTTCCTCAAAAAGAAGAAAGAGGTCGGAGTACCGGCCGCCACATAATTTATGCGAGTTTTCACATTCGACACGACGCTGCGCGATGGTACGCAGGGCGAGAACGTCAGCTTCTCCGCCGACGATAAGGTGCTGATTGCCCACAAGCTGGACGAGCTTGGGATCGACTACATCGAAGGCGGCTGGCCCGGCTCGAATCCGAAGGACAAGGAGTTCTTCGCTCGTTCCAAGGACATCAAGCTGAAGCACGCCCGCCTGGTGGCCTTCGGAGCCACCCGCTTCGCGCGCAATCCCGTCGAGGAAGACGCCAGCGTCAACGCGCTGATCGAATCCGGAACGCCAGTCGTGTCGATTTTCGGAAAGAGCTGGGACCTGCACGTTCATCGCGCGCTCGGCATCACCGAAGAAGAAAACCTGAAAATCATCGCCGACACCGTGCGCTACCTCAAGGAGCACGGTAAAGAAGTCGTCTACGACGCCGAGCATTTCTTTGATGGCTTCATCGCGTCCCGCGATTTTGCCTTGCGTACTTTAGAGGCTGCGAAGAAAGCTGGCGCGGATGTTCTGGTCCTCTGCGACACCAACGGAGGCACCATCAACAGCCGCCTCTCGCAAATCTGCGCCGACGTCAGAAAGAGCTTCGACGGAGTCCTGGGCATCCACACCCATAACGATTCCGACATGGCCGTCGCCAACTCGCTGGCCGCCATCGAACAGGGATTCGCCCACGTCCAAGGCTGCATGAACGGCTACGGCGAGCGCTGTGGCAACGCGAACCTGACCTCGATCATCGCCAATCTAGAACTGAAGATGGGCCACACCACCATCGGGCGCGAGAACCTGGGCCATCTGACCTCAACCGCCAGATTCATCGCCGAGCTGGCCAATCTCCCGTTGCGCAGCGACCAACCTTTTGTTGGTAACAGTGCTTTTGCCCACAAAGGCGGTGTTCACGTAGCCGCCGTTTTGAAGGACGCCGCGACCTACGAACACATCAACCCCAAAGTAATCGGCAACCGTCAGCGCGTCCTGCTCAGCGATCTGTCGGGGAAGGGAAGCATCCTTTATAAGCTGAAGCAGCACGGTTTAGAAGAACGTTTAGACGACACTGCCAGACGCGAGCTGCTCGATCGCATCAAGCAAATGGAGTATCAAGGCTACGAACTGGAAGCCGCCGAAGGCACCTTCGAGCTCCTGGTAAGAGAAGCCCTGCGCCCCGGCCTGCAACTGTTCGAAGTAGTCAGCTACGAAGTCACGACACGCTCGATCGGTTCCACGGCAACGGTAACCCTGAAGGCCCACGACGGAGTCCACAGCGCAACGGCAACGGGCAACGGTCCGGTGCACGCGCTCGATTTGTGCCTGCGGCAGTGCCTGGCGACGCTTTATCCTTCGATCGCCGACGTCAAACTCACAGACTATAAAGTTCGAGTCCTGGACTTCAAAAAAGGCACTGCCGCGCGGGTGCGCGTCTTGGTCGAATGGTCGGATCACCGGCGGAGTTGGTCGACGGTGGGAGTGTCGGAGAACGTGGTCGAAGCCAGTTGGTTCGCGCTAGTCGACGCGTTGCGCTTAGAGTTAATGCGGATCAGCGAGAAGGATCCGCAGATCGATCGCGCGGTCGAAGATTACTGCTGGGGTGTGTAGCCGGACTCTCCCTGCCCTATGAACGGCGCCGCTCCGCACAGCAGTTTCGTGAACGTAGAGCGGCGTCAGACTACCGACGACGAGTACGGGTGGATACGCGATATTGTGTCGGCGAATCCAAGCTGGGCGGACGTCCAACTCGGGGACCTCTTCGTGGTAGCGGAATGCACCTGCGGCTGTCGTTTGGTCGTGTTGGAACAGACTGAGCACATCCAGAATCCTAAATTGATTGGTCACCAGAGTTTGGTTGGCGCGATAGACCTACAGGTGGCCTTCGATGGTCGAGAAGACTTTGTAAGCGTACTTCTTCACTATGCCGAAGGAAGTCTGAGCTTGTTGGAGGTCATCTGGAATAACTTTCCTGAGCCAGTCCCAGAAGAATGGGTCGAGCACGGTCGCGATCTTCGAATTGGATTCGTGCCTCCGCCATAGACTACTCTCAACCTGGTCCCCAACGCCTTGCCAATTCTTTGAACACCTCCGCGTCAGCGAGCCAATCGTGCAACGTCGCCGGATCGAAGTCGGCTCCATTGGGCCAAACCAAAGTATGTATCTCAGGATCTATACAAACGCGACTGAATAATTCCAGGTCGCGCAGAGGGCTGAACAATTCACCCGCAAGAATCGGCTGAAAGTCGATCGTTTGCTCAGTTTGATCGTCAAATCGAACACGCAGCGTGTAATCGCCAACAATCTCGAAGGACTCAACTTGATAAATCGAATGATTCATAAGTCTTGTGCGGCGGGCTTCAGCCGGCAGCCGCCTTCAGGCGGCTTCCTGTCTAAAAAACAGCGGCTTAATATGCCTCTCAAACAAATTCGTCGTCACATTCCGAGCAATCTCAGCCCTATACTCATCCAGCAAATCCAAATAACTATTCCCCTTCTTCGCCGCGATTTTGAAGCCTACGTGCAGCAACTGACGCAAACTCGGGTTGAACTCTTTACACGACTGATCGTGCCGCAGCGCGTTCACATACTGCTCCCCCGACCACCCATTTACCACCGCCGGTGACGGCAACTTCGACGGGTCGATATCGATCACCGCAGCGTATGGCTTGCACAACTCAGCCTCATGCGCGTAAGCCTCCGCGTAAATCTCCTTCGCCATCACGAGCCCCTCGCCGCCGCCTTCCGCGAGCCCGATCAGCTCCTCCAGCCAGTTCGTCCCCGCGGTCTTCACATGCACGCCCGCGCCGGACTTCTGCAGCGTCTTCCGCATGGGCTCGTAGATAGAAAACTTGTCGCTCCCCGAATGCACGCTGAGCTTTAAGGTCGAAGGCAGCCCGTAATTCTTTACAGCAAACGCAATCGCGGCGATATCGTCCGAGAACTCCTCTGTGAACTTAGAAACATCGCCGACATAATCGACACCCTTATTGAACCGGCCCGTGAACTTCGGCGCAATGGTCTGAATCGGAATCCCCTCATCCGCGATCGCCACCAAAATGATCAGCAGCTCCACCGGAGTCTGCGGCGAATCGGTCTCGTCCATCGAAACTTCAGTGACGAAATTCCCAGCCCCCTTCAGTGCCTCGATCTTCCGATAGATCCGCCCCGCCTCCGTCACCGCGGCTAAATACTTCCCTGCCGCCTGCGCGATAAATTCCTTCGACGTTTTCAACGCATCGTCTCCGACTAGCTCCGGATGCTTCGCCACAAACCCGCTAGGATCAGCCGCCTTCCCGATGCAATCCGCCACGTCGATCGTATAAAAATCGCAAGCCTCGATAAACCCGTCTAAGGTATCGAAATTAATATGATCCGCGTCGCAGAAATAGGGCTTCCGCCACCCCAATTTGCCCACCGCCGCATCCGCCGCGTGCCGCACACTGGAGGGTTTCGACCCGATAATCATATGCTCCCGGTTCGACTTATTCCACACCGGAATCACCTCGACCCCGCACTCGCCCGCCATCATGCAAGCCTTCAACTGAGCCTCCGCTTGATGCGCGAACCGGTCGCCAACGCCAAACGTGTATTTAGGAAGGATCATGGATTTGATCTTTCAGGATACAGTAGTAAGTTATGCTCAAGTCGTTGGATTTGACGGGCCGCGTCGCAGTCGTTATTGGTGGAACGTCGGGAATTGGCCGTACTTTGGCCCTGGGATTAGCCGAAGCCGGAGCCGACGTAGTCGCTACCGGCCGCCGTGAAAATCTGGTCAAGGAAGTCTCCGCCGAGATCGAATCGACCGGCCGTAAATCGCTCGCCGTAGCCGTGGATGTCCTCAATCGAGCCTCGGTCGATTCACTCCGCGACGCCGTGATGAAGCACTTCGGTCGCGTCGACATCCTCTTAAACGCTGCCGGAAAAATCGGCCGCAAGCCCACCGCCACCTTTCCCGAAGCCGAATGGGACGAGACCTTCAACGTCAACGTCACCGGAGCTCTTCGCGCCTGCCAGGCCTTCTACGAGCCGCTCAAAGCCTCGGGCCACGGCCGCATCATCAACATCGTGTCGCTCAACTCCTACGTCAGCCTCCGCGAAGTAGCCGCCTACGCCGCCTCGAAATCCGCGCTCCTCGCGCTCACCCGCAGCCTGGCCGTGGAGTGGTCCGCCGAAGGCATCAATGTAAACGCCATCGCCCCGGGAGTCTTCCGCACCGACCTCAATAAGAACCTCCTCGACTCCACCGACCGCGGCAAGGAGCTCCTCATGCGCACTCCTATGAAGCGTTTCGGACAGACCGGCGAGCTCAACGGCGCCGCGGTCCTGCTCGCCTCCGACGCCGCCAGCTTCATCACCGGCCAATGCATCATTGTCGATGGAGGGTTCCTCGCCTCAGGAGTCAACACCTAATGCTAATGCGCCTGCTATTCCTGACAGCGACCCTGACGTTCGCCCAGACCCCGTCCTATCCCGTCAAGCCCGTCCCCTTCACGGCCGTCCACTTCTACGACGATTTCTGGGCCCCGCGCATCGAAATCAATCGCAAAGCCACCATCCCCGCCGCCTTCATCCAACTCGAAAAAGCCGGCGACTTCGACAACTTCGACCGAGCCGCCACCGTCCTCCGTGGCGAGCCTCTTGCCAACAAGACCGCACCCAAAAATCCCTACGACGATAGCGACGTCTTCAAGGTCATTGAAGGAGCATCCTACGCACTCCGCTCCCAGCCCGACCCGCAGCTCGACGCGTTCCTCGACCAGCTCATCGCCCGCATCGGAGCCGCGCAGGAAAAGGACGGCTATCTGTACACCACCCGCACCATCGACCCCGAGCATCCCCACGTATGGGCCGGCAAGCAGCGCTGGGAATTGGACCGCGAGCTCAGCCACGAGCTCTATAACCTCGGCCATCTCTACGAAGCCGCCATGGCGCATTATCAAGCCACTGGCAAGCGGACACTCTTGGACATCGCACTCCGCTCCGCCGACCTTCTCGACCAGACCTTCGGCCCCGGCAAAATGTCCATCTGGCCCGGCCATCAGGTCGCCGAAATCGGACTCGCGAAGATGTTCTTAGTCACTGGCAACACGCACTATCTGAACCTCGCGAAGTTCCTCCTCGACGAGCGCGGCCCTGACGGCCACAAAGGTTCCGGCCGCGAATACAACCAGTCCCACATTCATGTGGTCGATCAGACCGAAGCCGTGGGCCACGCCGTCCGCGCCACCTATATGTACTCCGGCATGGCCGACGTAGCCGCGCTCACCGGCGACCAGGCCTACGTCCACGCCATCGATAAAATTTGGGACAACGTCGCGGGCAAGAAGCTCTACATCACCGGAGGCATCGGCGCCACTTCCTCCGGCGAAGCTTTCGGCAAGAACTACGAGCTCCCCAACATGACGGCGTACAACGAGACCTGCGCCGCCGTGGGCAACGATTTCTGGAACCACCGCCTCTTCCTGCTGCACGCCGACGCCAAATATATCGACGTGATGGAGCGGACACTTTACAACGGCCTCATCTCCGGAGTCTCGCTCGACGGCAAGACTTTTTTCTATCCCAACCCTCTCGAATCAGCCGGACAGCATGAGCGCAGCCCCTGGTTCGGCACGGCCTGCTGCCCTTCGAACATCACGAGGTTTGTCGCCTCGATGCCCGGCTACGTGTACGCGCAACGCGCCAGCGAACTCTACATCAACCTGTTCGTCGCCAGCACCGCCGACATCAAGATGGATAGCGGCCGCACCGTCAAAATCGCGCAGGAGACTCACTATCCGTGGGACGGCGCCGTCAAAATGACCGTCACGCCCGATCAACCCGGACCATTCAGAATCAAAGTCCGCATTCCTGGATGGGCCCGCAATCAGCCGGTGCCGAGCGATCTCTATCGGTACGTCGATTCCGCCAGCACACCGGTCACTATTAAGGTGAACCGCAGGCCGTATATCGTAAAGCTCGACAAAGGCTACGCGATCCTCGACCGCGTCTGGAGGCCTGGCGACACTATCGAGCTCAACCTCCCCATGCCAGTGCGCCGCGTCATCGCGAACGATCAGGTGTCTGCCGACCATGGCCGCGTGGCGTTAGAACGCGGCCCCATCCTCTACGCGTTGGAAGCTGCCGACAACGGCAAGGTCCGAAACCTCGTCCTCCCCCGGGACAGCAAGCTCAGTGCCGAGTTCAAGCCCGCCCTGCTGAAAGGCGTCGAGGTGATCGAAGGGCAGGCCGAGGCTCTGTCCTTCGACGCCGAAGGTAAAGTGTTAAAAAACCAGCAACCCTTCACCGCGATCCCTTATTACGCGTGGGCCAATCGTGGACGAGGCCAAATGATCGTCTGGCTCCCCGAATCCGACGCCATCGCGAAGCCCTCGCCTTTCCTGACACCCAAAATCACTTCGTCCCCCTCCCGTCGCAGCCCGCTAACCGTCAATGATGGCGATGAGTCTACGTCGTTCGACTGGTGGCCCAAAAAAGGGAGCACCGAATGGATCGAATACGCCTTCGACAAACCCGCTACTGTGTCCTCGTCCGACCTTTACTGGTTCGACGACACAGGGCGCGGCGAAGTGCGCATCCCGGCCTCCTGGAAGATCCTGTACCGCGATGGCGATTCTTGGAAACCAGTAGAAACCACGTCGCCCTACTCTGTTGAGAAAGACAAATACAACAAACTAACCTTCAAGCCAGTCACCACTACCGCCCTGCGCTTGGAAGTAACCATGCAACCCACCTGGTCAGCGGGCCTGGAAGAATGGAAAGTCCAATAGGTGAGGCAGGTTCCCGACCTGCCATCTAGGAACCACGTCATGTAGGGCGGGCTATTCAGCCTGCAGGCGGCTTTTCTTGAGATCGCTCCCTGCGGTCGCGGCTCTGAAAAGGCAACGCTCCACGGTTTGTGGCCCGCTCCCGCAGGTCGCGGCTCTGTTAGCAGGCCTTCAGAGCCGCGACCATCGGGAGCGGTCACACTTCGGCTGTATGAACAGTCGTGAGCGACCGGCGGGTTAACACCGGGCGCTAGCGGATCGGACTGTCTCTAGCCACTGCCTGGGGCAGAATGCTTTCGATGCACAGCCCTCTGAAGTTCCCGGGTGCGGCAATCATAGAATATCCGCCCATCCCGTAACTTTATCGGATCGATCCCAAAGTCCGTTGAGGCTCAGGACCACCGTAATACGACATTTGCTGGCCAGCAAAAAACTGTCAAAGAAGCCCGATGGTCGAACTCCTTCTGGACTAAGAGTACGCTGAGGAAAAAACAAAACCGGTTCACCGAAAGGCGTAACGCTCGGTAAGGAAAGGGAATAAAACTTAAAAAACACTTGGGATCGCTCCCTGCAGTCGCGGCTCAGCAAAGGCGACGGACAGGTGGGCTCAACCGCTTGCTCGACGCGGCAACCGAACGCCGAGAAGGTCGCTAAGAGATTCGTAACGGAGGACATGGACAAATCGCCTCCGCGCACGCGACTTACGGGTGGGATCTTTCCTGCCGGCGACGCGCCATGCTCTCATCGATGGCCACCTTCGTCTGGTGAAGAGATGTGGCCAGCGAATCTCTCGACACGCGGCGCACGATGGGGGTCACGAACACACGAAACGCCGCAGGAATATCGCGGCTCAATGCGATGGCTTCCAGCTCCGCGTACACCCCTCCGTCGCGCGCCTCCAGCCGAGTGATGCTGGAAAGGCGCCAAATCAGGCCGGTACCGTGATCCTCGGGCAACGTGCGCTGGGCCGGCGTTCCAAATTTCTCAACTTCTTGGATGTGAGTCGTGTTGGAAACGCCATACCAGTGGCGATCGTCGATGCGAAAGTAGGAAGCTTCACAGTCGGTATCGAGAGCCGTCTTCGCGACTACCGATCTGTTTGCGAGCCGCATCGAAAAGAGGTCTTTTATGCCGTCGGTGCCGTGAGAGATTGAGTCGATGACGCCCGGTTGATAGACGTCCTTGTACCGGTCATAGTCCCGCACAACCCGAACGATATCCTCGATTGTGACATCAGGTACGAAGCCGACACCGAGCCAGTCGTGGATGAGTCCGGATGGAACTTTCTTTGGAATATGCGAGCCGACCGGAGCAATGTAGGGCCCCTTGGTGCGAATGCCTTCCGCCCGGCCGGGTTCGTCGTCGAGCCAAAGGAAATGCGCGCCGGGCTGGAGACGGGCCTGCATGGCGGCATTCGCCTGTCTAAGATAGGCGTCCCAGGCCGCTTTTGTCTCCTCCGTCAGCGTCGCCGCACAAATTGAAGGATGAACTCGAAGCAGGATCAAAATAGCGGCGAGTCCGATTTTGTTAGTCATAATTGTTTTCCTGGCTCCGAATGCATCCGAAGCTCCTTAGCCGGCTGCACCGAGTGTGAGGCGGTTGCGAAGGTCGGCTTCGGCACGGAACCAGTCCTCGTGGGGTGAATCATGCGGGCAGCCGCGCGCCTCCCAATAGAGATAGGCTAAAACGGCGATGGCTTCCGGATCAACCTCCGGCTCAATAAACAGGCCGGTCGCCGGGATCTCTGTGGGACTATGCTCGTGTTCAGTATGCAGGTCTTGTCCTTGTATCTTCATACCATTTCCTTTGATTTTATGTCCCATTTCACGATCTTCAAATCCAATACCGCGATGCTGTAGAGCACCGGAACCAGCAGCAGCGTGATGAATGTCGCTACGGCCAAGCCTCCGATCTGCGCG
The DNA here is from genome assembly GCA_963813145.1 of Bryobacterales bacterium. GTDB lineage: Bacteria > Acidobacteriota > Terriglobia > Bryobacterales > Bryobacteraceae > Palsa-187. The sequence goes on along the minus strand of CAWEXX010000001.1, from coordinate 3,994,891 downwards.
TAGCACAAAGGCTTCCATAGCGGTCCTCCGTGACTGGTAAGCGGAAACAGTGCGAGGATCGTCGCGCACACGGTGATCAGGACAGGCCGCAACCGTTCAATTCCCGCGTCGCGAATGGCCTGTTCGAACGGCTCCCCCTTCTCGTGCATTTCTTCAATGAAATCAAAAAGCACAATCACGTGGCTGACGATCACGCCGATCAGGCTCGCGATTCCGAGGAACGCCATGAAGCCGAAAGGCGATCCCATGATCGCGAGACATATCAACGCTCCCACAACACCGTATGGAGCCGCCGCGAGAACCAGAAACGGTTTCACCGCGTTGCCGAACTGCAATAACAAAGCTGCATAAATCCCAATGATTGAGATGATCAAGACCTTCGAAAGATTCGCGAAACCTGCCTCCTGTTTGGCCTGCTCGCCGCCGATTTGCATGCGATAGCCGGCAGGCAGAGTTTTTTCGAAGGCGGTGAGTTGCGGCATCGCCCGGCCCAGAACCTCTGACGCCAGAACGCCCGGCTGCGGGAAAGCATGGACGCCGATCGTGCGGAAGTGCTCCTGGCGGCGAATGCGTTCCGTCACCATCTCGTTCGCTACCGATGAAACGGTGCGCAATGGAACTTTCTGCAACGCCTGCGAGGAGTACACGTACAGATTCTCCACATCTGAAAGCTGAGCGCGCTCCTGAGGCCGTAAACGTGCGATTACGGGGATTTGCTGGTTGCCTTCGCGCAGCGTCGTCACGGTCGCGCCGCTGATCGCCGCCGTCGTGGATGCCGCAACATCGCGATTGGTAATGCCGGCGAGGTTTGCGCGGTCCGGATCGATCTTGAGCTTTACTTCGGGGCTCTCCTGAAACCAGTCGTTCTGTACTAGTTGAACGCCGCTGATCGGCCGCAGAATATCCTGCACCCGGCCGGCGAGCCTTCGCAGGTTTTCGTTGTCGGCCGATTCCTGATTAGGATCGACATCGGAGGTGCCGGAGATCTGCACCTCGACCGGAAATTCCACTGGATTCGTTTGCAGTTGGTGGACGGTGACGTAGGCTCCAGCGATTTCTTTAGAAAGCCTGGACTGGAGGAGGGCAATGACCTCGGGTGTCGCTTCTTTGTCCGACAATTGAATCAAGACCTGCGCGTAGTTCTGCTGCTGTTGCTCAGGAGCCACCGAAAACCAGAATCGCGGTCCGCCGCCGCCGACAAACGTGGTGACGGATTCGAGCAGCGCCGGAGAATCCTTTCGCGAATGACCCTGTTCATACTCCTTCACAGCTTTTCGCACGATCGATTCAACATGTTGTGAAGTAGTGTTGGTGAGCGCGAGCGGGGCATCGTTGGGAAGCCATACATCGACATAGGACCAGTACTGGACGTCTTCCGGAAAGAACTGGCTCTTCAGCCTCGTGGCGATCACTCCTCCTGCAATCAGGAACAACACGGAGAGAGCGAGCACCGCCCAACGGTGTTGAATCGCTTTTCCGGCCAACCTGTTATACATACCGTAAAATCCACGCTCCCGCCGCTGTTCGATCGTAGGCTCCGGCCTTTTCGGTTTCCGCAACAGATAGTACCCGAGTAGCGGGATAAAAGTCATCGAAACAAGCCGCGACGAAATGAGTGCCGCTGTCATCACTATGGGAAGGCTATACAGGAAATCGCCCGTGCTTCCTGTCAGCATAAGGAAAGGAAGGTAGGCGATGATATTGGTCGCGGTGGCATAGAGAATTGCGCGCCCGAGTTTTGTCGGCCCTATCCAAGAAGCGTGAATGCGCGGAATCCCGCCCGCGAGCGCGCGCTTGATCGCGTCGTTAGCAACCACGGGATTATCGACCAGCAAACCGAGAGCGATGATCAGCGTCGCGATCGAGACCTGCTGCAAGTCGATATTGACCATGTGCGCCATACCAGCCGTCATGGCGAGCGTAATCGGCATCGACAGGGCCATCATCAGCGCCGACCGCCATTCCCAAAAGCCAACCAGCGCAATCAACACGACCAGCCCGATGGCTTCGTACAACGCTTCCATGAACAGGTCGATATTCTCTTTAACCTGCAGCGGCTGATCGGACGTGCGCGCAATGACCAGATCGGCAGGCAAAGCGGCGCGCACCCGCTTCATTTTCTCGTCGATGGCCGCGCCGAATTTCTGAATCTGCTCTCCGGACCGCATGTAAACGGCAAGCGTGATGGCGCGGCTGCGGTGAGACTGGCCGGACTTGTCTAACCAAGAATAGAAATTCAGATAGCTGGCCGGGCTTTGATACGCGCGGCTGATCTGCACCATGTCGCGCAGATAAATCGGCGAGCCCGCAGTTGAAGAACCTACAATGACGTTGCCGATCGAGCGTGCATCCTCGAACCGGCCAGAGGGGTCGATCTGAATCTCACGTCCACCGGCTTCGATTGAGCCTCCAGGCAGGGTGATGTTTCGCGCGAGCAGCACGCGGCCCAGATCCGCGACTTGTACGCCGTAGGAAGCCAATCGCTCCTGCGAGTATTCGAGGTACACGGCCTGCGGCAGCACGCCCCTGCGCTCGACCCGCGAGGTTTGCGCGACACCGAGGAGGGAGCGCGCGATAAGGTCCGTGTAATTGTCGAGTTGCGCGTACGAATACTTCAGGCCCGCTGCGGTCGCGAGTTTCTGACGTGTGTCCCCGATCCCGCGGATAATCACCCGCGCGGAGATATCGGGATCGAATTCAGACTCATGGAAGTTCGACGTGATATACCGCTCAAGGTATTCGGAGAGGTCTTTGTCACCGTACGTGGTGGCGCCGTCGACGCCGATAAACCCGCGCCCAGCGACCAGCCTCCCTTCCTCGATGACGCCGTCACGTTCCGCACTTCGGCGGAACCCTTCGGTTGCCTGGGTCATTGCCGTTTCGGAAAGCGACAAAGGATACGTGTAAATAACAGTTACCGGCTGAAGGTTGGAACGCGCCGCCGCAGAGCGTGCCGTACGGATCGCATCTTCTACCGACCGGGCGCGCATCTCGACGTCCAGATCATCGATGGGAGCGCTAGCTACGGTCATCATTAGCGCGGCGGTGTCGCCAAAGTCGCTTTGGAACTGCACGCCCGTCGCGCCCGCCGGAAGCCGCGGCCCCAGACCTTGCAGCTTCAGGTTGATGTCGCTGAACTGCTCACGGCTGTTGTGGGTGTCTTCGGAAAGCTGGACATAAACGAAGGACGCGCCCGGCAGCGAGATGGACCGGATTCCGTAATCGTCCGGACCGGCCGGATGAATCGTCTTGTTCTGCGCGATCGTTTCCTCAATGGGCCGCGTGACCAGCTGCTCAACCTCCTGAGCCGTTGCCCCCGGCCATTGGCACGCAGCCACGGCCACTCGCACGGGTATCTCCGGGTCCTTGCGCTGCGGCATCGAAAAATACCCAAAAACGCCCCACCCGATCACAGCGAACAACGCAGCCCAGGCAATCTGGCGGTGCTCGACGAAGTAGCGGGCTGTGTTGTGTGTGTGTTCGATCAACTCTGAATCGGATATGTGCGGCATGGGTTCGCTGCTCCTAGGGAAGTACACGCACCTCTTGGCCATCCCGCACAAGCGAGCCGCCCATAACGATCACACGCTGGTCCGCGCTCAAACCGCCGGTCACCTCGATGGAGTTGCCTAGGGTCTGGCCGATCTGGACTATTTGTGCTTCGGCAAATGTTTTCGCATCGCGCGTAGCGAGTCGAAAGACCGCGAAACTCTTCGGATCGGAAGGCGCCCGCACTACCGCGCTCAGCGGCACCACGAGCCGGGGCGCTGAATAGCCGTCGGCCCCGAGGGTCAGAGAGGCGATCATCCCCGGCCTGATTTCGTCACGCGGATTTTCGAGTGTCACTTCGATCGAGAACACGCGGGTCTTTGGATCAGCCTGCGGAGAGATCGACGTCACCACACCCTGGAGGGGGTGCTGTATCGCGTCAAGAATTACTGGCAATCGATGTCCCAGGCGCACGATCTTGAGGCTTAAATCCGGCACCGCGAATTGTGCCTTGACTAAATGCGTGTCCATCATGCTGAAGCCGACGGTCGCGTTACCAACCAGCGTCCCGCAGTCGACATTGCGGGCGGAAATCCATCCTTTGAACGGAGCCCGCAGGGAAGTGTCGCTTAAAGAAAGACTCGCTTCACTCAGCGCAGCCCGTGCATTCGCGACGGCCGCCTCCGCGCCTTTGACCGACGATTCAGCCGCTTTTACCGCGGACTCCGCGGCCTTAACCGACGCTGCCAACGATTCGTAACGTCCTTTCGCTTGGTCGAACTGCGGCTTCACGAGGCTCGACGATTGGTATAAGTTGGTCGCGCGCGCATATTCGATCTCGGCCTCGCTAAAATTGGCCCTAGCTTGTGCCAGTTGAGCCTCAGACTGTCCGAGTTGCGCTTCGACCTGGGACCGCTGCGCCTCAGACTGCGCGAGCCGGGCGGCAGCTTGATCGACCCGCTGCTGATAGTCGATGGTGCGCACTACCGCGAGTTCGGTACCTTTTTCGACCTGGTCTCCCGCTTGAACGTCGCGCATGCGTCCGTCTGCGCCCCGTAGTTGATAGATTTTTTCGATGAGGCCGGTCGACTTGAACGCCAGGTCGACTTGAGCTATCGGAGCGATCGTCGCAGAATACCGTTCCGGCGTATACGGGTGAACGGTCGCCACGGTGCCTGCGGTCACAGTTTGAATCGAAGGCTCGGGAGCGGATTGCTTCCGGCAGCCCGCCAGCAACAGCGCTCCGGTGAGCATTGCGCGGAGACATTTTCGCCGCATGTTCAGTTCCTCCCCAGCGCGTATTCGAAGTTTGCTTTCGCACTCCAAAAAGCCGCCAGCGCTTTCTGATATTCAGAATCAGCTTGAACGAGGGCGGCCTCCTGCTGCAAAACCTCCGATAACAAGGCAGTCTTCTGGCCGTACCGATTCGTCACCACGCGCATTTTTTCCCGTTCCGCCTCCTGCATCAGTGAACTCGTATCGAGTAAGGCTCGCGACTCGGCCAGCTTTCGGAACTTTGCCTTGACGTCGACCAGCACCCGCTGCTCCGCGTCCTGCTGGGTCAGGGTGGTTTGCCTGACCGAATATTTCAACGACTCGATCCTGTGACGCTTCTGACCCCAATCGAAGGGCTGCCACTGCAGAAGGAACCCGGCCTGCGTGACGTTTTGCGGCAAGAAACTAATGTTCGGCGCTGAGAAATACGTGAATTGCGCGCTGAAGTCGGGGATATATTCGGCGCGTTGACGCCGCACTTCGACTTCCGCTTTTTGGGTTTGGAGGCGCGCCTCTCGAACCTCCGCCCGCTGGCGGAGAGCTTCTTTTCTTGCGACGTCGATATCGATTTCAGCGTCGGCCGGTACCGGTTGCGCCTCAACCGAGAACGCCGTTTTAAGATCCCGGCCGAGCAGCTGATTCAGCGATTCCTTCTGGTTCTCCAGCGCATCCCGCAACGTCAGGAGCTGGTAGCGCTGCTGGCTCAGTTTCGCCTTGACAGCCAAGCTGTCCCCCTTCAGAGCGGTCTGTTCAGCCAGGTTCCGGTCGGTCTCGGCCTGTAGATCCACCAGATATTTGACGCTCGCTTCGATGCTCTCGATCTGCGTCTGCGTTTGCGCGACTTGATAATAGAGATCGCGGACGGCATGCGCGGTGTCCTGTCTTTGCTGACGGAGACTCTCCCGCGCGAGTTCCTCGCCGACCTTTGATTCGAGAATTGCCAGGTGAACTTTCCAGAGCTGGGAAACTGGCTGAGTGGCCTGTCCCAGCACCAGCGCTGCAAAGGTTTGCGGCGTGCTAATCTTGGACGCTTGACCGGGAATGGGGCCGGTGGCCGGATAAGTTCCCAGAGCTCCTTGCGGGATCGTGAAATCGATGGGGCGCAGAGCTTCGCCGCCAAGGAAGTAGACCTGTAAATGCGGAAACCACCCCGTTCTTACGTCCGCGGTTCCCTCACCGGCGCGACTCACATCCAAGATGCTGGATTGCACGCGGCGATTGTCCTTCATCGCCGCCGCGACGGCATCGTCGATCGAAAGCATGGGAAGAGACGCCGTCTGCGCTCTACAGGAGTGTCCTGCCGCCAGGAGCAGCAAGCAACGGCAGATTCCATTCATGGTCTGACTCCTGGACATCCTCGCGGACGGGGCGCGGGCTTGTGATCGTATAGTTCGTGAAGCGCTGCATCCCAAGGCATGCGCGCCCGGGAGTTTGCGCGTTTTCGGATCGAAGAGCAGTTCGAGCATCATGCTCTTGGCCTTGTCACAAAACACTATGACCGATCGGGTCGCCGATAACATTCCCGAATGGGCGTACCTGCCCCCACTACTTGGGGCGGGTGGGATCGTTATACTTTCGGGGGATGCGAAATGAAATTTATTGATCGTTGCGCGCTAAAGGCGAGATAACAATGACCCGGCGGCCAAAGATCCGTGCGTCGAGCGAGTATGCGCCCGGCCCTAGAAGGAGCAGTGCGATCGCAACAGGGATAGAGATCAATCCGCTCGCGTCGAAACCAGCCGCAGTCAGCGTAAGCCCGATCTCGACAGCACAATAGATAACGCACCCCGTCACCGTCGCGACTCCCAGGCATAGAGCGCCTGCGATCAACAAGAATACTGGCATCGACCAGATTAGCGGCACGACAGGCCCGAGGCGGTAGCCATGGAGCAACAGAACACCTACCAGGTTGAGTCTCAAAATCACAAGCGCGATACCAGGCAGGCCTGACGGAAACATCGAGAATAGTCGTCCAGTGGCCCAAGTCTACAGGAGAAGCGCTCACCGGCTGAAGCCCAGAATCGGGCATCCCGATATGCCCCTTCTGGGGGATTTGGGGTGGGCGTCGTAGGGCATACCATGGATAGACGTCTGGAGGGTACGTGTCATTGTTGAGCCCGCTGATCGGCTCATTCCTCGGCAAAGTATCGATTTGCGTAATGCTGACCGCGGTCGCCTGCGGATTGGCGTTTCCAGCGAGTGGGCTCGATCCAAACAAATCCATGAGCCAGTTCACGCACACGGCGTGGTCTGCCAAGGATGGAATTCCGGGGCCCGTTCGAGCAATCGCGCAGACGCCCGACGGCTATCTGTGGATCGGAACGCAGGCAGGCCTCTACCGATTTGACGGCTTCCACTTCATTCCGTGGGAGGGAGCAGCCGGCGGGGAGAAGTTCCCACGGCTGCCGGTTTGGTCGCTGCTCACGGCAAGGGACGGAAGTCTGTGGATCGGATTTAGCTCGGGGCCTGTTGGCCGTCTCCTTAACGGGACGTTGCGTATCTACCCGGCCGGCGAAGGGCTCGACAGAGGAGTGCTGGCCTTCGCGGAGGATCTGAATGGATTCATTTGGGCGGGTGGCGAATATGGATTTGGCCGATTCGAGAGCAACAGGTGGAAGAGAGTGGGCGCAGAACTTGGGTATCGCGCTCCCGGCGCACAATCGTTAGCCGTTGACCACGGGGGAACGCTTTGGGTCGTGACCAACGGCGCGGACTTCGGTTTCGACAAGGACAATATCAGTGTCAATACGATCCTGAAATTGGCTCCGCTTGGAAAGCAGTTCGAAGGGACTGGTCAAGCTCTCGCCCAAGTCCGGAAGTTGGCGGAAGCTCCCGATGGCCAAATCTGGGTGGTTGACCATTCGGGAACTGCCGTGAGGCCGGCGCTGGGCCGCGCAGAACCCAACGTCGTCCGCGCGATGCGCGCAAACCCCGACAGCGTTGTCTTCGATGGCGAATCCAGTATCTGGATCGGGCTATTCCATGGGGGCCTTCTCCGCGCGCCGGACTATCACCATTTGGGGCACGCGCGTTTTGATCGCTTCGACAGCAAGGAGGGCCTGTCAAGCGACGGCGTTCGCACAGCGTTTAAGGACCGCGAAGGCAATATCTGGTTCGGAACCTCTCGCGGGCTGGATCGCTTTCGCGAGAATAAGGTCACCCCGCTTACCCCGAAAGAAGGGCTCCCGCAAGATGCTCGATTATCCTTGACCTCCACGGTGGACGGAACCGTCTGGGTTGTGAATTTCTCGGCCAGCGATGTATGGCGCGGACTCAGTGGGCGGATTGAACATCAGGAGCTTCCGGCTTTCTCATCGCCGGACGCGCCGCGGATTCTCAGCCTTCACGCCGACGGCAGCCGGGTCCTGCTGGGAGGCAATTTCGGTCTGGCGGAGAGCACAGGCGGCAGGTTTTCCCAGATCCGCGTTCCTGGCATGAAGGACAAAGAGGCCGTCGAGGCTGTCACCTCGGATTCGTCGGGTAACCTGTGGGTCGTGGTTTGGGAGGGCGAAAAGTCTCGCGTCATGCGGCTTCGTAACGGTGCGTGGACCAATTTCCGCGATGTCCTGGAACTTCCCAATTATCGGTGCCGGGTTCTCTTCGGGGACGCGCAAGGGCGAGTCTGGCTGGGGTTCGAAACTGGAGAAGTAGCTGTCTACCAGAATGAAGGCTTCCACCGGTACTCAATTACCGATGGATTGTTACCTGGCAGGGTGATGTCAATTGCCAACGACACTGCTGGACGTGTTTGGATTGGCGGAGACGGCGGGGCGAGTTGCTTCGATGGCCGCCGTTTCTTGAGGTTGACCAAGGAGAATGGTCTCCAGGAAATCTCGGTTTCTGCGATTGCTGAAGACGATGACGGCTTTTTATGGCTCGCCGGAGCGCTCGGGATCGTTCGCGTCAGTCCCCAAGAGATCGAGAGGGCGCTCAAGTCGTCCTCTTATCGAATGCAAACGCTGCTTCTCGATACGACCGATGGCCTCCCGGGGTTGCCGGTGACAGGGGTATCGCCGACCGCGGTCAAGTCGGCTGATGGCCGCCTGTGGTTTGTTACCACAGACGGCATCGCTGTTATCGACCCGCGTCGGTTGCCGATGAACACCCTCCCACCTACTGTCGCGATCCAGTCCGTGACGGCGGACAATCAACAGTTTGCAATTTCGCCCCAGTTACATTTTCGGCCCAAGGTGCAAAATGTTGAAATCGGTTTCGCCGCGATGAGCCTGTCTGTGCCTGAACGCGTTTTATTCCGCTACAAGCTGGAAGGCTACGACAGTGACTGGCATGGTCCAGCTGGAACGCGCTTTGCGACCTATACTAATTTGCCGCCTCGAAAGTATCGTTTTCGGGTGGCCGGATCCAACAACGACGGTGTGTGGAATGAGCTCGGAGCCGCGCTGGAGTTTGACATAGCGCCGATGTTTTATCAGACGACCTGGTTTCTTCTGCTATGTGGCATCGTAGCCAGCTTCTTGACGTGGGCTATCTATCGCTCGCGTCTGCGGCAAGTCACGGCGCGCCTGGATTTGCAATACGCCGAGCGGCTCTCCGAGCGGGAGAGCATCGCACGAGAGCTGCATGACACGCTGCTGCAAGCCATTCAGGGCTTGATGCTGCGCTTTCAGGCGGCAGCCAAGGGGATACCAGACCACGAACCCACGCGGCAGGTGCTGGAAGAAGCTCTCGACCGCGCCGACGAGGTCATGGCCGAGGGACGGGATCGCGTGAGGGGCTTGCGCGCCTCTCGAGACGGCGGAAACGACCTGTTGCAAGCGTTTTCCAATGTTGCTCAGGAATTCGTTGACTCTTCGCACACTCGGTGCCGCGTCGTGGTGGAAGGCGACGTACGATGGTTGCATCCTTTGGTTCGCGATGAAGTTTACCGGATTGGTCGCGAGGCGCTCATCAATGCCTTTCTTCACGCACATAGCGGCGAGATCGAAGTGGCGATTTGCTACTCTCCAAAGGTGTTGAGCGTCCGGGTTCTTGATGACGGCCGCGGCATCGATCCTGAGGTGTTGGCGTCCGGTGGAAGATCCTCCCACTGGGGTTTACGCGGAATGCGGGAACGCGCGAGCAAAATCCGCGGCCACCTCGACATTCGCAGCAGGGTGGACGGAGGAACCGAGATCGAGTTGATCGTCCCGGGGAGCGTAGCCTACGACGGTACCCGGAGTAAATCGAATCGGCCAAGCGTGATCTCATGATGCCACTTGGCGAGAAGCGAATTACAGTTCTCATTGTGGACGATCACCCTTTACTGCGCGAAGGCATCGCGGCCGTACTAGCTTATGAGCGCGACATCGTCCTGGTCGCCGAGGCCGCGAACGGACGCGAAGCGATCGAATGTTATCGCCTGCACCGTCCGGATGTGACGCTGATGGATCTGCAAATGCCGGAGGTGAAAGGCCACGAAGCGATCGTGGCCATTCGTAACGAGTTTACCGATGCGCGTATTCTCGTGGTGACCACCTACGACGGTGACGTTCAGGCCTTACGTGCGATCAAAGCGGGCGCCGCTGGGTATCTGCTCAAGAATATGCTTCGGAAAGATCTGCCGGATGCGATTCGGGCCGTACACGCTGGACGGCTTTGCATTCCCAACGAAATCGCCCGGGCGATTGCCGAGCATTCTGTCGATGATCCGCTTACGCAACGCGAGCTGGAAGTGTTGCGTCGTGTCGCGGCGGGAAACGCAAATAAGGAAGTCGCCGCGCAACTTTCCATTGCAGAGGAGACCGTTAAGGCTCATATGAGCAGCATCCTATCCAAGCTGGCAGCCAAGGATCGTACGCACGCCGTCATGATCGGTGTCAAACGCGGCATTATTGACGCCTGAGAATTTTAGGGTATTTCGCAAGAGACCTGTTGTTTTCCCAATGGAAACATGACATACTTCCTGTTGGAAACCCAATAAAGACCCCCATGCGACAAAAAACCGATGTTCTGCAGGGCACTCTGGCCTTGATGGTATTGAAAACGCTGGATGTGCTCGGACCCCTTCACGGTTATGGCATTGCCCGGCGTATCGAGCAAATCAGCGGGGAGCTTCTCAGCGTAAATCAGGGTACCTTATATCCCGTCCTGTTGAGGTTGGAGCAGGAGGGTTCTGTCGCCTCCGATTGGGGCATCTCCGAGAATAACCGAAAGGCTCGGTTTTATCGTCTGACGCGCGACGGACGTAAACAATTGCAAGCAGAGACCCAAGGATGGGAACAGACGACGGCCATTATCGGACGATTCTTCGCCGTGAAAGCGGAAGATCTCAAATGAGAATCCTGAAGCGCCTCGTGAAGCGCCTGACGTCCTTTGCAACAACCCAGCAGGACGAAGAGCGATTACGAGCGGAAATCGAAGAGCATCTCGCGCTTCAGACCGCCGAGAATACTCGAGCCGGTCTGTCGCCCGCCGAAGCGCGGCGCCAAGCGGTGCTGAAATTCGGGGCTGTGGAAGCAACCAAGGAAGACTATCGGGATCAGAGAGGATTGCCGCTGATGGAAATGTTGATCCTCGACACGCGCCACGCCCTGCGTCGGTTGCGGATGGCTCCAGCGTTCACGATCACGACCATCCTGACGCTCGCGCTGGGCATTGGAGCAACCACTTCGATTTTCACTTTGGCGCACGCCGTATTGTTGAAATCGCTTCCGGTAGCGAATCCCGACGAGTTGTATCGTCTGGGAAAGGAAGCGCGCTGTTGCTATTGGGTAGCCTATAACCAGGCCAAAGAGATTTCCCTCGTCTCCTACGATCAGTACAAATATTTCAGGGACAATACCAGAGGCTTTGCGGAACTGGCGGCGTTTGCGGCGGGCGGAGCGCTCTTTGGCGTGCGGCGGTCAGGCGCCGCTGAGGCCGCTCAGAGCTATCCAGGCGAATACGTTTCCGGCAATTACTTCGCCATGTTTGGCATCAACGCATATGCGGGACGAATGTTGACGGCTGCCGATGATCGTCCCAACGCGCCGCCCGTCGTGGTGATGAGTTATCGCTTATGGCAGCAAAAGTACGGGTCAGAGGCAGCCGTGATCGGCAGCGTAATGAACCTGGATGACAGGCCGTTCACGGTGGTGGGAATCACGCCGCCGGGCTTCTTCGGCGATAGTCTGCGCAATACTCCACCCGATTTCTTTCTGCCGCTGAACGCCGAGCAAACTATTGACGGAGATCTCAACAACCCGGCCACCGCCTGGTTAGATTTGATTGGACGCGTTCAACCGGGCGCCCAGGCTTCCTCCATCGAAGCTGAAATGCGCGTCGAGCTGAAGCAGTGGCTGCGCGCTCATTGGGGCGAGATGGATGCGAATTCCCGCGCGACCTTCTCCGATCAGACGCTTTACCTGATGCCTGGCGGCGCAGGCATCACCAGCATGCGGGAACAATATGAGCATTGGCTTCAGATCCTGATGATGGTTTCCGGATCTTGTGTTACTGATCGTGTGCGCGAACGTTGCCAACCTGATGCTGGTTCGCGGGATGGAGCGGCGGCGCCAGACATCGCTCAGCATCGCCCTGGGAGCGCGGCCGTACCGGGTGATCAGTCAGACGCTTACCGAAAGCATCCTGCTTTCTTTGTTTGGCGGCGCCGCGGGAGTGGGCTTGGCGTTTGGCTGCACGCGCCTGATTTTACATTTCACGTTCGCGTCGGCGGCGGTGCCGATCAGCGCCTCTCCCTCCATTCCGGTGCTGTTGTTCGCGCTGGCCGTTTCTGTGATCACAGGAATCGTATTCGGCATAGCTCCAGCGTGGATGGCGACGCGGGTCGATCCGATCGAGGCACTGCGTGGGGCCGGCCGTTCCACCGCTCGAACGGGCTCATTGTCGAGGAAGACGCTAGTGGTTCTCCAAACTGCATTTTCACTGGCTTTATTAACGTCGTCAGGACTGCTTACAGCGGCTTTGTACACACTGGAGCATCAGGATTTTGGATTTGAGCAGGATCGCCGTCTGATCGCCAAGATCGATCCCCGGCTGGCCGGTTATCGACGGGACCAGCTCACGCCGCTTTATCAGCGTATCCAAGAATCGCTCGCGGCCACGCCCGGCGTATCGGCGGTTGCGGTCAGTTTCTATTCACCCCTCAGCGGAAATAATTGGGGTGGGGACGTCTGGATAGACGGCCGTCCCGCTCCGGGACCTAAAGAAGACAGTAATTCGTCGATGGATCGCGTCACGGCGGGTTTCCTTGACGTCGTCGGGAATCCTATCGTGCGCGGCCGCGGGATCACCGCGCAGGATACGGCAACTTCGCTGCACGTGGCGGTCGTCAATCAAGCGTTCGCCCGCAAATTCTTCAAAGATGAGGATCCCATCGGAAAATATTTCGGGCGTCGTGAAAATCGAACGTCACGTTTGTACGAAATCGTGGGTGTTGCAAGGGACGCGCGGTATCTGACCTCCAAGCTCGCCAAGTCCGTCGACCCGCTCTATTTTCTGCCAGAGGCGCAGCACGACCTTCCTGAGATGGACCCAGGCTCGCATTTCCTGCACGACATCGTCATTGTGACCAAGCCCGGAGTGAGTCTTTCTGTCGCGCAGGTGACGCAAGCGATGGCTGCCGTCGACCCGAATCTGCCGGTGATTTCGATTCGTCCGCTGAGTGAGCAGGTGACCGGTGTGTTCCGGCAGCAGCGGCTGATCGCGCGGCTCACTTCGTTGTTTGGGATTCTGTCTCTCTTGCTGGCATGTATCGGGACGTATGGAGTGACCGCCTACAATGCCGGATGCCGCACGACGGAGATCGGGGTGAGGATGGCGCTGGGCGCGAATCGGAGCGACGCCGTTCGACTGATCCTCGGAGGCGCCTTCGGGCTGATTGTTTGTGGAATCTTGGTAGGAATGCCGCTGGCGTTTGCTGCGGGGCGATTCTTGGGCAGCCAGCTTTATGGAGTGAATCCGTTCAGCCCCTCGGTGACGTCGGTCGCCGTAGGGGCGCTTGGGCTTTCGGCGTTGGCCGCTTCTCTGGTTCCCGCGCTTCGAACCAGCCGCATCTCGCCGGTAGAGGCATTGCGCGCAGAGTAGGGGCGTGCGCGAAAGCGTAGCCAGTTCGTCCGCCAACCGCTTTTTTCCTTCCTGCCGGCGTACCGGACACGCGTCGTAGCGCTCTGCCAACCTGCGTAGATCAGCCTTCGTGCGTTGGGAGAAGCAATCCAGTCGAAATAGCCGGAACATTGCGGGCCTTTAGTCAGACCGGGATCCGAACCACCGCTCAACAATTACGCGTACATCGACGGAGTGGTTGTAAAACATAATTTTCGCTTTAGGGACCGCTTCATGAGTTGCGTCGATGATCTGCTCCATGAAGTAACTCATCGCGGGATCGTCTGCTACGGCGCCTCCGATCAGGACGCCATCGCAAGGTTGCGTTCTTAATTGATGTTTGAAACCGTCGAGGCCGGTCTCGGGCGAGGTGTGGATGACTTCATACTTATAGCCCGCGCGCGTCATCCGTTCGTGCAGGTCACTCAACCTCTTCGCGATCTTTGGGCGCTCCTCTACCGGGATCGAGGGATGATCCAGTGATAGTCCGATGTGGAAGATCGATATAGCCAATGTCGGCCGGGCCTCATTTCCAAGGAGCTCGCGGTTCTACCGAACCCCGACAGTCATGGAGGGGTATATGGTGAGGATCCGCTACTTCTTCACTGGAGTAATATCCGTCACCGGCAAATCCCAATGACTCACCAGAATCTCAAACCGCCTCTGCTCCTCGCGCTGATACGTAGCCTGATCCGGCCACAGCTGCTTGATCAACCTCTCTTCATCGGGATTCGCCGTCGTCCCTACCGTCGAATTCTTGAACCGGATCGTGACGCGATAATCCCACCGGCCATCCTCGGTCGTGTGATAAGCCGGCGTGTCTATCTTTACCGACACCATGCGCCCGCTCTCGACGATCTTCTGCAGCAGCGGATAGTGATTCTTCAGAAACAATTGCAGGAACTCCTGCTGATGCCCCCACTGCACCTTGTAGTAGTATTCGACCGCATAAGGCTGGTCCGCGGCCCCGTGCGGCGGAGCCCCTTGCGCCCGCGCAAAAACAGAAACCAACACCGTCAGCAGCAGCTTTTTCATGAATGAATTCTAACAGGCTCCGAAACGCAACAGGCTCCAACTGGCTCTCATCTCAGGTGCGCCTGTCTCGTTCGATCCTCTCGATTACCCTGATCTCGCTCGTCCAGCCTGCCCAGGCCTATTCCGTTCTGACGCACGAAGCCCTCATCGATCGAAATTGGGAAAAAGAACTCAAGCCCATTCTGCTGGCCCGCTTCCCCGGCTCCACCGAAGACCAGTTGAAGGAAGCCCGCGCCTACGCGTACGGCGGAGCCATCATCCAGGACATGGGCTATTACCCCTTCGGCAGCAAATTCTTCAGCAATCTGGCCCATTACACCCGCAGCGGAGATTTCGTAATGACGCTGCTGCGCGATGCGCAGGACGTCAACGAATACGCTTTCGCACTTGGTTCGCTGGCCCACTATGCCGCCGATAATCAGGGCCACCCCGTGGCAGTCAATCGAGCCGTGCCGCTGCTCTATCCCAAGCTGCGCGCGAAATTCGGCCCGGTCGTCACCTATGAGGACAATCCCACCGCGCATCTCAAAACGGAGGTCGCGTTCGATGTGGTCGAGGTGGCTCGCGGCAAGTACGCTTCGGAAAGCTATCACGACTTCATCGGATTCAAGGTATCGAAGCCCCTGCTCGAGCGCGCCTTCGCCGACACCTACACCATCGAGTTAAAGGATCAGTTCCACAGTATCGACTTGGCGCTGGGCACCTATCGCTACACGGTCAGCCAGATCATCCCGGAGTTGACCAGAACCGCCTGGTCCACGAAAAAGGCCGAAATTCAAAAGCTCGAAGCCGGCATGACCCGGCAGAAATTCATTTACCGGATGAATAGCGCGAGCTACCGCAAGGAATGGAACCAGCAGTATGTAAAACCGGCTGCGGGCGCCCGCTTCCTGGCGTTCCTGTTCCACATCGTTCCCAAGGTGGGTCCGTTTAAGGCGCTGGGCTTCAAGGTGCCAACTCCCGAAACGGAGAAACTGTTCGAAGCGAGTTTCGACGACACCATGCAGCGTTTTCACGCGCTGCTGCTCGAAGTGAAAGAGAATCGCCTCAAACTCGCGAACTATAACTTCGATATCGGCAAGCCAACCAAGCTGGGCGATTATAAAATGGCCGACGATACGTACGCCGATCTGCTGGAGCGCTTGGGAAAATCCAAGTCCGCCGTCACCCCCGATCTGCGCGCCAACATCCTGGCTTTCTACGGCGCCTCTGAAGCTCCGGAAAAAGCTCGAGCGGAACTGCAAACCCTGCGTACCCAAAACTAGTTAAGCTGACCTTTTCAGAGCCGCGAATAACAGGAGCCGGTCCCGGTGGGGCAGACCACTTCATTCCATACGCGTCCCCGAAGTTCGAAGTTTGCTATCAGTAAGTCGTCGAGGTTCTGCGCGCGATATCGACGACGTCGACGTGGTGCCGGTCGACGTAGACATCAAAAAATATTCGATACGCTCCAACTCTGCGTCGCCAAGACGAGCGCTCGGATGTCAACCTGGCGATATCGCCAAGAAAAGGGTCGAGCTGCATTTCCGTCAAAGCGGCAAGCAGCAGGCGCTGGCTCTTAGCGGGTGCTTTTGCGAGTGACTTTTGTGCGCGCTTTGCTACGTTTAGCGTCCACGTCATGGAGCAGCTCTTCTAGCGTTACGAATTGGCCTCGTCTTATCTCAGCCCGGCCTTTTCTAATGGCGGCCGCTTCCAATCTGCTCGGAGTGTAGACCGGATACCGGCTCTCGAAGTACAGCCGCCACGCTTCACGCAAAAGCTCCGAGCGAGTACGATTCTCCGCCTTCTGGACCTTTTCCATCTGCTTGGCCATTGCCGGCGGCAAGGAAATGGTCATTGTATCGGTGGTTCTCATGGAGGCTCCTTCGGTGTTACTTATTATGACTTGTTGTTACCTTGTTTTGCGAATCGTCTTCGTCCAACTGCGGAAACATCGCACACACCCGGTCGATCTCCTCCATCTGCCCTTCCGACAATCCCTCGTCCGGATCGAGACACCAGATTCCTTCCATCAGCCCCTGCCGCCGTAGAATTTCGTGGACCCCCGCGATGCACCCACGAAAGCCGTTGGCCACGTCGAAAATCGCCGCATTCGCCGCCGTTAGCTCACCCGCCAGAACCAGCCATTCCGGAGCCCCCGGATCGCGATGAATATCTTCCAGCATCTCGACCGCCCGCCCGGTCCACACCGCCCACTGACCCAGCAGCCCTCCCACAAATCGCAGCCCGCGATACGTCGTGATCAGATCGAGCACGATGTGATCGTCATTGCCCGTGTACAAGGCAACGTCGGACGCGCGGCCCGAATCGAGCAGCCCGTCGAGAACGTCGATCGTCTGATAACGATGGAACGGCGCGACCTTGATGGCGACGACGGATTCGATCTCCGCGAATCTTCGCCAAAAACTCCGCGCCAGCACGCATCCCCCCACCGCTGGTTGCAAATAAAATCCAATGACCGGCAGCACGCTGCCCACATCCCGCGCCCGCTGGAGCAAATCCTCAGCCGGCTCATCCCTCCGGGGAATCAGCAGCGCCGCGTGATATTCCAGCCGCGCCGCCAACTCCGCCTCGCGCACGTCGAACGCCCCGGCGATCTGAATCGCGTTCCGGCCGCGCGCCGCATCGGCCGCCAGCCGCAGCACCGGTTCGTACAGCCCGCGTTCGCGAATCGCGAACTGTGTCGTGTGCACTCCGACCGCGATCCCTCCGGCGCCGGAGTCGATGTAGTATCGCGTCAGCCCGGTCTGCCGTTCCTCATCAAGCGCGCGAGCGCTGGTGAGTACAAGAGGATGCGCCGGGATTACCACGCCTTCGCGCAACCTCGTCCGCCAGTCAGTATTTGCCATCGCGCACCTCGAAGTGCGTCGGCTTGTTCAGCGTCGGCCCGCCCTCGCGGATCCACGCTGCTGTCATCTTAATCATTTCGTCCACACTCACTGCCGGAGGACCCAGCAGCCGATGGCACAACGACGCGTCGTTCAACAAAGCAGTGCCGCCTTCCTGGCCTTCGAACTCCGGCTCGATCCCGAAGATCCTTCCAAATCGCTCCGCCAAATCTCGCACCTGCAGCACGTTGGGACCAGTGACGTTCAACACCAAGGGCGGCGATGCCGTCAGCGCCAGTGACCGCAGCACCACGGAGTTGGCATCGCCCTGCCAGATCACGTTCACCGCTCCCATCTCCACCGAAACAGGCTGCCGCGAAAATACTCTCTGTCCGATGTCGAGCAAGACTCCGTACCGCAAATCGATGGCATAGTTCAGCCTCAGCAGCGCCACGCGCGTTCCATAGCGGCCCGAAAAATATTCGAAAATGCGCTCCCGGGCTAATACCGACTGCGCATATTCGCCGGCCGGCGCGGGCGGAGTCTGCTCGTTCGCGCCATCAGTCGTTAGGGGATAAACATTGCCGCTGGATAACGCCGCTATCCTGGCATCCCGATACTTCTCCGCAATCATCGCCGGCAGCAGCGCATTGGTCGCCCAGGTCAGCCCCTCGTTTCCCGTCGATCCGAACTTGCGCCCGGCGAGAAAAATGACGTTCTTCGAATCCGGCAAAGCGTCGACCTGTGCGCGGTCCAATAGATCGACGGAATAGTCGCTCCCACTGCGAGCGACACCAACGATCCTGGCGTGGGGCGCGGCGCGGCGGGCTCTCTCGATCAGGCTGGGCCCCATTTTCCCGCCTGCCCCGATCACTAATAATTCGCTCACGTCAGCTAACGCCGCGCGGTCCGCCTCAGACGGCGTAGTAAGAAGATCCAGCATCTGGGTGACATGGTAGGATCGGGCGCAAGAGCATGTCAAACCGCAGCCGCATCCTGACGCCCCCGGACGTCCCGCATGCTCTCGAACTCTCGCGCTTGGCCGGCTGGAATCAGACCACCGAAGACTGGCTGCTTGCCATACGGATGAATCCGCAAGGGTGCTTTGCCATGGAAGTTGACCGGGTAGTGGTGGCTACGACAACGTCCATTCGTTACGGCACGGATCTGGCATGGATCGGCATGGTGCTGACGCACCCCGAATTTCGGGGCCGAGGCTTCGCCCGGACCTTGATGCAGCAAGTCCTGGATCATCTGAGCGATGTCTCGACCGTGAAGCTCGACGCGACCGAAATGGGGATGCCCCTTTATAGCCGGCTGGGATTCGTCGATGAATGCGCCATCGAGCGGTGGCTGAGGCCTGCTCAGATCACTCCGCTGGGCAGCGCTGTGCCGTATATGCCTCAGGCCGCTTTAGACCTTGAAGCCTTCGGAGCCGATCGCAGCGCATTGCTCGAACAGTTAGCGCTCATCGACACCGCATCCCTGGACGAGGCCTTCGCAATGGGTCGGGGAAACCGCTTCGGGCCGTGCGTGAGTCGATCCGAGGAAGCAGCGCAAGGGCTGGCCGAGTGGTACCTGGCGAGGCATCCGAACGAGCTGATGCTGTGGGATCTTTTTCCGGAAAATAATCTCGCGCAGTCGCTGGGGTTTGAGCGGTATCGAACGCTGACGCGGATGACTCGCGGCCGTAAATTGCTTGGGGACAATTCCCTAGTCTACGCGGGAGCCGGCTTCGAATTCGGGTAGGACCCCTCCATGACTGTCGGGGTTCGGTAGGGGGTACGGACCGGGGACATGGGTGACACTTTAGTCCGGGGACATGGGTGACAGTTCATTGACGATGGGTGGATCAGGTCGACCTTAGCAAAGCACGCCAAGGTGGTAGGCGATGCCATGGAAGGAAGACGGAACAATGGAACAACGAGTCGAACTGATTCGGTTACACGACGAAGGAGAAAGTATTGTCTGGCTCGCCGAAAGCTACGGGGTGTCGCGCAAGACGATCTACAAGTGGCTGGATCGTCATCAGGTGGAAGGGAGCGGCGGGTTGCGGGATCGGAGCCGCGCTCCGCACCGGAGCCCGCAGCGGCTGAGCGAAGAGATGATTGCGCGGATCGTCGAGGCGCGGCTGCGCTGGGGCTGGGGACCGCGCAAGCTGGCGGTGAAACTGGCGCAGGCGGTGCCCGATCAGAAGGTCCCGGCGGCGAGCACCATCGCGGAGTTGCTGCGCAGCAAAGGGCTGAGTCATCCGCGGAGGCGTCGCGTGCGGACGCCGCTGTACGGGCCGCCCATCGCCGCCGTGGCCCAGGCCAATGAGACCTGGTGCGCCGATTTCAAGGGATGGTTCCTGACCGCCGACGGCACGCGCTGCGATCCGCTGACCATCACCGACGCGCACAGCCGCTATTTGCTGTGCTGCCAGATCGCGGCCAAGACCGATCGGGCGCATGTGGAGGCGCTGTTCGACATAGCGTTTCGTGAATATGGAATGCCCGCCGTGATTCACACCGATAACGGCGCGCCCTTTGCCAGCCGGGCTCCGGGAGGCCTCAGCCGGTTGTCCATGCGCTGGGTCCGGTTAGGAATCGTCGCCCAACGAAGCCGTCCCGCATCGCCGCAGGACAACGGCCGGCATGAGCGCATGCATCGCACACTCAAGCAGGAAACGCTACGCCCGCCGGAGCGTAATCCGCGTCGGCAACAGGACGCGTTTCATGCTTGGCAGAAAATCTATAACCACGAGCGGCCGCATGAATCGCTCGACTATCGGACGCCGGCGAGTTGCTACGCGCGCTCCCTGCGGGCGTTTCCGCGGCGCGTGCCGGAGGTGGAATACGACGCCGACGTCCACGTGCGGCGGATCTCACAAAAGGGCGAGATGCGATGGAACGGCCAGCGCACGTTTGTCAGCGAGACTTTCGCGTATGAATATCTCGGGCTGCGGGCGAGTGACGATCGCTACTACGAAGTGTTGTACGGCCCGCTGGTGATCGGCTGGTTCGACACCTTCCGCCCCCGCTTTCATCGGCAGTTGCCGCGTCAGCTGCGGACCCAACAGGCCTGAGGAAATGACGGGCGGTGGAAAGCGTGGAAATCCAAACAGCGGATTCCCACTCTTCCCACCGCCCTTGGAAATCGCCACGGCGATTCCCACATTCCCACAGGCCCGACGATCCCGTTTATACTCACCAAAGGCGACCAAACACCTCTCCGAAAAGTGTCACCCATGTCGCCGGGCTAAAGTGTTACCTATGTCCCCGGCCGTACATAGCGGGTGTGCGGACGGCCAGTGGCCGAGCGGTTTTGTGGCGCGCGCCACAAGTCGGCACGAACATCGTGCTTCTCTCACATCCCCAACAAATTTGTCTCGACCTTCACGTACCCGTGCTCCTCGGCCCACAGGTTCAGTGCGACCGTGGCGATCTCATCTACCTCCGGCACTGCGAAACCGTCTTTCGTTAGATCCACGGATTTCAAATAAGTCCGGCAGGTGTCGCAGGCTTCGACCCGGACGTGGGGGATCTGCTCGGCGACGTATACCGGCAGTTTTTCCTTGTCTTCTTCGCCGCAATTCGGGCAAATTAAGCGCCTGTAAGGCCACTCCGAGCCGCATAAAGAGCAGATTAACGACCTCTTAGCGCCATCGCCTTCGCCCCTCATGACGCCGACCGACGGTTTAGAACCGCACGAAGGGCATTGAGCGCCTTTTTTATCCGCCGCCATCGGATAAGGCTGGAGCAGCGCACGTGCAAAAAACTTGGCTTCTTCACTGGGACCGCGCAAAGACTCTTCCGTCAAATCGAATTCGCGGAGAGGCTCAAACTCCTTGACCAGCGCCTTCAATCGAGGGAAGTAAGACTTTACGTCAGACTTTGATATCTTGCTGCAAAAGAAGGAGTTGAATATAAAACTCCAGCAGCTTCGCGCTTTCCGGATACTTCCTAGCAAGCAGCCTCGCGCGGTCGACCTTCATTCGCCGGTTTTCTGATGGAACCACAGGCGGTGATGATGCCTCGCCCAAGCCTTGCTGACGGACCCGTGCACCATCGCGTCCACGCTGCCTGGAACCGTGAAAACGCTCATATAAACGTGGATGATGAAGGCTCCAATCGTGATCAGCGCCGCGCCTTCATGGAGGAGAATCATCCATGGCCGGATCGGACGAGGAATGTACTCCGGGAACCACATAAAGAGCCCCGAAAACAGCAGCAGGAACGCGCCAAAGAACATCGCCCAGTAATAGAGTTTCTGGCCGCCGTTGTATTTGCCTTGCGGAGGCAGTTTATCGTCCTCATTCTGAACGTAGTACTTGGCTTTGTCGAGCCACTCGCGGTCCGCGGCCGTGATTTGTACGTCCTTGTCCCAAAGCTTGTGCATCCACAATTGGGCGGCGAAGAAGCACAGGCCGATGATGGGATGCCAGAATCGCGACGTCGGGCCGCCGCCCAGCACGATGGCGATCCAGAACAGATAGGGCGAGTAAAACGCCAACCCGGTGCCCAGACAGTAGATATAAAACACGCTGGTGGACCAGTGGCAGATGCGATCCCAGAAGGTATAGCGTTCAATCATCGGTCTTCACCACCTTCGGCCCGAAGCGCAGGTAATGGGCAGCCACGCCCAGAATGCCGCCGACGATGGCCAGGTTTCCGATCCACTTCAGCGGTCCCTTCCAGATGCGGACCAGCAGCGGAATGGTGGGATTTTTCGGCAGGCCTCCGTACAGCTCGGGATTTTCAATGTCGTGCAGCACGTACATGACGTGAGTGCCGCCGACTCCGGGAGGATCGTAAACTCCGGCGTTGGTGTGACGTGGTATGTTCGCGGAGCTGCGCCGCTCGCTTTTCGCCCAGCTCCTTCATGTCATCCTTGGTGCCGAAGTGCAGGCAGCCGGTGGGACACGCCTTGATGCAGGCTGGTTCCAGGCCCGCGCCGACGCGGTCGGAGCACAGCGTGCACTTGTGAACCTTTTTCGTTTCCGAGTTGAATTTCGGAATATTGAAAGGGCAGCCGCTCACGCAATACTGGCAGCCGATGCATTGGTCCTGGTGGAAATCGACGATGCCGTTGGTGTATTGGACGATGGCTCCGTCGGCGGGACAAGCTTGCAGACAGCCGGGGTCGGCGCAGTGGAGGCAGCCGTCTTTGCGCATCAGCCAGCTTAAAGTGCCGTCGTCGGCGACGTGTTCGTTGAAGCGGATCAGGTTGTAGTAATTCCACTCCAGATCCGGCATGGTCTGGTAGGTGTTGTCGAATACTGTCTCGCGGAAGGGGTAGCCGTTCCACTCGAGGCAGGCGACTTCGCAGGCCTTGCAGCCAATGCAGGTGGTGACGTCGATCAGCTTGGCGACGTTGTAGTCGCGCGAGGTGTCGAGGCCGGGGACGGGGCCGGCGTGGCCGGAGATGGCTTTGATTTGGAGGGGGCCGTTACTCATAGAAGTAGCCAGGAGCCAGTAGCCAGTAGAAATCGCGGGTGTTCATCAGGCTTTCTCCAGCTTCACCATAAAGCCCTTGAATTCGGGGGTGTAGGCGTTGGGGTCGGTCGCGGTGGGTGACAGGGAGTTGGTTAGCGACCGGGCGGTTCGGCCGGCATCCTCCTGTATGCCGCGGTAGCCGTAGTGGATCGGGATACCGATTTGATAAACCTTTTTGCCGTCGATGGTCATGGGTTTGATTCGATGCGTGACCATGGCCTTCGCCTGATAACTGGCGCGGGCGCTGGTTACTTTCACTTTGTCGCCGCCTTTGATGCCCAGGTCGGCGGCCAGCTCCATGGGAATCTCGACAAACGGCTCCGGTATAAGCTGGACGTTCATCGGATTATTTTTCGTCCAGTAATGATAGTGCTCCGTCAGGCGATAGGTGGTGCAGATGATGTTGAATCCGTCGCCCGGCGTCGCGTATTTGTCCATCGCGGTGGTGTATTTCTTGACCACCGGACTATTCGAACGATTGGGATGCAGAGGGTTCTCGACCGGACTCTCAATTGGTTCGTAAAACTCCGGAAAAGGTCCATCGGCGAAGGCGGCCAGCGGAGCGAAGATGCGGCCGACGCCTTCCGCGTTCATGATGAACGGACCCATGTGGTCCTTGGGAGGCGAGTCTGCCTTGAAGTCCGGCACGTCGTTGCCGACCCATTTTTTCTGCGCTTCGTTCCACCAAATTTGCGGGCGGGTCGGATCCCACGGCTTGCCTGAAACGTCGCAGGAAGCCCGGTTATAGAGCACGCGCCGATTCGCCGGCCACGACCATCCCCAGTTGGGATGAATTCCAAGGCCGGAGGGATCGGAGTTGTCGCGCCGCTGAATCATGGCTCCGGCTTCGGTCCAGGAGCCGCTCCAGATCCAGTTGCCGCAGGATGTGGACCCGTCATCGCGCAGGAATGCAAAGCCTGGAAGCTGCTGCCCGGCTTTCATGGTGGTGTTGGTTGCTTTGTCCTCGACATCGGAAATCGCGCGGCCATTCAGCTCCCTCGCCACTTCCGAGAGGGAAGGATTCTGAGGGACGGTGTAGTTCCAGGAGAGATTCAGAATCGGATCGGGGAACTTGCCGCCTTCCTTTTGATACAGCTCGCGAACCTTGAGGAAAATTCTCGCGAGAATTTCCTGATCGAGCTTGGCATCGCCCGGCGTGGGCACCGCGGCCCATTTCCATTGCAGCCAGCGGGCCGAGTTGACGAACGTTCCGTCCTTTTCGGCGAAGCCGGCGCCGGGCAGGCGATAGACCTCGGTTTGAATCGCCTTGGTCTCTTCGGGCGTGATGCCGGGGGAACGCCAGAAATCGCTGGTTTCTTCGGGATAGATGTCGCAAACTACCAGGAATTCGGCCTTCTTCAAGGCGTCGATGTTCTTTTGCGAGTTCGGGCCGATAGCGACTCCGTTCATGCCGAACGCGATCAAGCCCTTGAGCTTGCCCTGATACATGTCGTCCCAAATGTGGGCCCAGGAATATTCGCGATCGACTTTCGGCAGATAATCGAAAGCCCAGTGATTTTCCTTGGTGGCCGCCGGGCCGTACAGCGCCTTCATCAGCGAAACGGCGAACTTGGGCATGTTCGAGTAGTAGTTGAAGGATTCCCACTCGGCGGGTTTCGACGAAGTGGGCGTGGTCCGCTTCATCCAGGAATCGAAATCCTTGTCCGCGACGTTGGGAATTTTGAGATATCCGGGGAGACTGTCCCAGACTCCGGCGATATCGGTGGCGCCCTGGATGTTGGAATGTCCGCGGAGCGCGTTGACGCCTCCACCGGCTCGGCCGACGTTGCCGAGCAGCAATTGCAGCATCGCGGCGGTGCGGATGATCTGCGTGCCGAAGCTGTGCTGCGTCCAGCCGACGGCATAGATGATGGTCGCGACTTTCTTCATGTCGCCGTCTTTGCGGACCGAAGTAAACAGGTCGGCGGCTTTCAGGAATTGATCTTTATTGATGCCGGTGATGCGCTCGACCATTTCAGGGGTGTAGCGCGAGTATTGCTGCTTCAGAAGCTGGTAGACGCAGCGCGGATGTTGCAGGGTGAGATCGGCGGCAACGTTACCGGGAAGCGCGTTCGGGAACGCCGGCCCGTTGGCGGCCTCATAATTCCAGCTTGATCGGTCGTAGACTTTTGTTTCCTCGTTGAAACCGGAATATAAACCGTCTTCGGGGAGCTTGAATCCTTCCTGCACCAGGAACGAGGCGTTGGTGAAGTTGACCAGGTACTCTTTAGCGATGCGTCCGTTCTCGAGCGCATAGCGAATCATGCCGCCGAGAAACGCGATATCGGCTCCGGCGCGGATCTGCAAAAACATGTCCGCGGTGGCGGCGGTGCGGGTGAAGCGCGGATCCACCACGATCGTCTTGGCGTTGCGGACGCGCTTGGCTTCAATCGCCCATTTAAAACCGCAGGGGTGATTTTCGGCGGGATTGCCGCCCATGATCAACATCATGTCCGTGTTCTTGATGTCGACCCAGCCATTGGTCATCGCACCGCGTCCGAATGTGGGCCCCAAACTGGAGACCGTGGGACCGTGTCAAACCCTGGCCTGATTTTCTATATAAGTCAGCCCGAGGCTGCGCATGGTTTTCACGACGAGGTAATTGAACTCGTTGGTGTCCGTGCAGCCGCCGTTCCAGGCGATGGTCTCCAGGCGATTGACGGTGCGGCCCTGCGCGTCGGTCGTGATGAAGGATTCGTCGCGGGTCTTTTTTATGTGACGCCCGATTTCTTCGTAAGCCTGCTCCCAGGGGATCGGCTCCCAGTGGTCGGAGCCGGGGCGGCGGACTTCGGGACGAAGCAGGCGGCGGTCGTTGAGGATGTCGTGGTAGAGCGAAGAGCCCTTCGGGCACAGCGTGCCGCGATTGATGGGATGATCGGGATCGCCTTCGACGTGGACCACCTGGGTAGTTACGTTCTTGGCTTTGTCGCCCAGCGTGTGAATAATTACGCCGCAGCTTACCGAGCAATAAGGGCAGGTGGAGCGGGTTTCAGTGGTCTTGGAGATCTTGAGTTCCTGCGATTGCGCGTAAGCGGATCGTACGTCGAAACCCAAAGCGGAAGCGACGACCGCGCCGCCGGCAGCTTTCACAAATGCTCTGCGTGTTACATTCACGTGAACACCTCCAGAAGACTTCGGGTTTCCTACCAGAAGCATAGTAACACCGTCGAACGGTGCGTCAAACCGAAAGTTATTTTCGAATGGTTGATACCGATGGAGAGGGAAAGTTGCAGTCAACTGCCGGGGAAGAAAGTCCGCTCCCTGTGGTCACGGCTCGGAAGGGACGGACTAAAGCACGGTTTGAGCCGAATGCCCTATGGGCGGATAGACTGTATAGAATAGCTCTATGCCATTCGGCATAATGCTATCCCAAATGATACGTTCGAATGTAAAGTTTCCTTGTAACCCTTTTTGAAAAAACCACATCTTTTCTTAGTGTTGGGTGAGGACTCAAGGGGGCTTACGAACCACATGAGAATTTGCGTGTTAGGCGGGGATGGTTATTGCGGGTGGGCTACCGCGCTGTATTTGTCGAGGAAAGGTCACGACGTAGCCATCGTCGATAACTTTCTGCGGCGCCAGTGGGACCATGAATTGGGGGCGCAGACTTTAACTCCGATTCAGCCGCTATCCGAACGCCTGAGGATATGGCAGGAGCTGACCGGCAACGTCATTGAATCGTACGTCGGCGATGTGACGGACTACGATTTTCTGGCGTCGGTGATTGAGAATTTCCAGCCCGACGCGATGGTTCATTTCGCGGAGCAGCGCGCCGCGCCTTATTCCATGATCGACCGCAAGCACGCAGTGTTCACGCAGGTGAACAATGTCGTGGGCACACTGAACCTGCTGTTCGCGATCAAGGAACTGGCGCCGGATTGCCACATTGTCAAACTGGGCACGATGGGCGAGTACGGCACCCCGAATATCGACATCGAAGAAGGCTACATCAAGATCGAGCACAACGGGCGCAGCGACGTTCTTCCGTTCCCGAAGCAGCCGGGCTCGTTTTATCACCTCTCGAAGGTGCATGACAGCCACAACATGATGTTCGCGTGCAAGATCTGGGGGCTGCGGGCCACGGACCTGAATCAGGGCGTGGTGTACGGGACGGTCACCGAAGAAACGAACATGCATGAGGCGCTGATCAACCGCTTCGATTACGACGAAGTGTTCGGCACGGTGCTGAACCGGTTCTGCATTCAGGCGGCGTCCGGACATCCGCTGACGGTGTACGGCACAGGCGGACAGACGCGCGGATTCCTCGACATTCGCGACACGGTGCGATGCATTGAGATCGCGTGCCTGAATCCGGCGGGCAAAGGCGAGTGCAGGGTGTTCAACCAGTTCACCGAGCAGTTCTCCGTACTGGAACTGGCGAACATGGTGCGAGACGGCGGCGGCCGAAATGGGACTGCCGGTAGAGATCGAGCACATGCCGACGCCTCGGGTGGAGGCCCAGGAGCATTACTACAACGCCAAGCATTCGAAGCTGGTGGATCTCG
Organism: Bryobacterales bacterium; assembly: GCA_963813145.1. GTDB lineage: Bacteria > Acidobacteriota > Terriglobia > Bryobacterales > Bryobacteraceae > Palsa-187. The sequence goes on along the minus strand of CAWEXX010000001.1, from coordinate 3,967,240 downwards.
GACTGCGGCCGCATTTCCTGTCCGATTCGCTGCTGGATTCGCTGATGAATATCGCGATGAAGTATCAGGACCGCGTGGACCGGGCGTTGTTCATGCCTCAGGTGCACTGGCGGAATCCGCGGAATCTGCGGACGCGCAAGGCTGCGGCTGCGTTATCGATGACGGGTGGGGATTGACGGAGAAGATGACAGGCGAAAGCGCATGTCCCACCTTCTGCGGCGGCTGAAATAGGACGATCTTTTTCAATCGGCAGCGGAAAGATACATCGACACGACTGTCGATGCGGCACGCGTGGACGCGTACGCCACGTCCATGGCGCCAACCCAACAATTCAGCAACTTGTAGTCCGGGTGGGACAGGCGCTTTCGCCTGTCGATAGTTTTCAACAAGCCCCTAGGCGCACGGTCTATCCTGATGTATGACCCATGGATGAGCGCCGCAACCTTACTCTGCTTGTACTCCTTTTCGCGGCGGCCGTTTACATCGGCTGCATGATTTCCCCGCCCTCTCTGATGGACGATGTGGACGCGGTGCAGGCGCAGATTGCGCGTACAATGCTCACGTCCGGCGACTGGGTGACGGCGCGGCTCGACGGGGTCGCGTACATGGAAAAAGCTCCGCTCATTTATTGGATGATGGCGGTCTGTTACAAGATTTTCGGCGTGCATGACTGGTCGGCGCGCATACCGGTGGTGGTGTCATCGATCGGCCTCGCGTGGCTGACCGCGGCATTCGGGATGTGGGCGTTCGGGAGGCTGGCAGGATTCTACGCGGGCCTGTGCATCTCGACCTGCGTGGGATTATTTCTATTCACCAGGATTCAGATTCCCGACGTGATGGTGGCGGCGGCGATGGCGCTTTCGATGTGGGCGTTTCTGAGGGCCATCGACGACGAGGAGGCTCGACCGCGAACGTGGGCGTTCGTATTCGCGGCGACACTGGGCACCAGTTTATTGCTGAAGAGCCTGATCGGGGTGGTATTTCCGGTCGCGACGTGCGTCATTTATCTGGCGGCGACGCGGCAGTTGGGGCTCTGGAGGAGGCTGCGGCCGTTCAGCGGAGTGGTGGTGATTATCGCGATCGCCGCGCCGTGGCATATTCTAGCAACGCTGCGGAATCCGCCGTATTTCGATTTGACGATGCATTCCGTGCCGGGAGAATATCACGGGTTCCTGTGGTTTTTCGTGATGAACGAGCAGGTGCTGCGATTCCTGAATCTGCGGTCTCCGCGCGATTACGATACGGTGCCTCGGCTCTGGTTCTGGCTGTTTCACCTGCTGTGGTTTTTCCCTTGGAGCGTGTATTTCCCGGCAGTGCTGAAGCTGTCTTACCGACCGGTGGATCGCGCGGGCAAGACGCGGCTGCTGGCGCTGTGCTGGACGGGATTCATCCTGATATTCTTCACGTTTTCGACGACGCAGGAATATTATTCGATGCCGTGCTACACGGCGCTGGCGCTGCTGCTGGGGTCGGCAATGGCCGAGGGAGGGGCGTGGATTCGCTGGGGGACGCGCGTGCTGTCGGCGATCCTGGCCTGCTGCGCGATTGCCGCGGGGACGCTGTGGTTCCTGTCGCGCGGGCTGCCGACTCCGGGCGATATATCGTCGGCTCTGAGCCAGAATCCAGGGGCGTACACGCTGTCGCTGGGGCACATCGAGGACCTGACTTTGAAATCGTTCGCCTACTTGCGTCCGCCGCTGCTGGTAGCCGCGATCGCGTTTACGATCGGCGCGATCGGCACGGCGGTGGCCACCGGACGGAGGGCGTTTCTCGCGGCAGGGGTCATGGCGGTGCTGTTTTTTCACGCCGCGCGGATGGCGCTGGTGGTGTTCGATCCTTATATGTCGTCGCGACCGCTGGCGGAAGCGCTGCTGCGCGCGCCGGCGGGCAAGCTGATTGTGGACCATCATTACTACACGTTTTCGTCCGTGATCTTCTACACGAATCGGGACGCATATCTGCTGAATGGCCGATTTAACAACCTGGTGTATGGGTCGTACGCGCCGGATGCGCCTGACGTTTTCCTGGACGATGCGCAATGGCGGAAATTATGGCTGTCGCCCGAGCGGTACTACATTGTGGCCAGCCGGAGCGCTCGGGAGCGGCTGGAAAAGCTGGTCGGCGCGGGCAATCTCAACGTGGTTCTGGACAGCGGAGGGAAGCTGCTGCTGTCGAATCGCCCGACGTAGTAGGCTGTAAGTCGTGACGGGTTTCGCGCTTTTGTGGCTGGGGATTGCAGCCATCCCATTTATTTACTATCTGATCGCGCTATACAGCTCGTGGCGATATTTCCGTCAGCCGGTGGATAGGCAGGATCGTTCGTTCACGCCTCCGGTAAGCATTCTAAAGCCGATTCGCGGCCTGGATCCGGATGCGTACAACAACCTGGCGAGCTTCTGCCATCAGGACTACCCTGCGTACGAAATGATTTTCTGCGTCGATCCTGACGACGATACGGTGCGCCCGGTGGTGGATAAATTACAGCGCGATTTTCCGCAGTGCCGGATCCGGGTGCTCTCGGGGTCGGGGCGAGTGGCGTCGAACGATAAGGTGGCCAAGCTGGCTCGGATGGCGGCCGAGGCGCAGTACGAAACGGTGGTGATCAGCGATAGCGATGTGCGGGTGGAGCCGGATTATCTGCGCGCGATGACCGCGCCTTTGCGGGAGCCGGGGATAGGCGCAGTGACGTGTTTCTATGTCCACACGGATCTGAAAACGTTCGCGGACCGGCTGCAAACGATCGGCATGATGTCGGACTTTTACGCGGGCATTCTGGTGGCCTGGCAATTGGACGGGATCAAGTTCGCGCTGGGGCCGTCGATCGCGACCACGCGTACGCATCTGGCTGGATTCGGCGGCTACGCGGCGATCGAAAATTGCCCGGGGGACGATCTGCTCGTCGGGCGGCTGATCGCGGAGCAGGGTTACGAGGTGAAGCTGCTGCGTTATGCCGTCACCACGGTGTCCGACTACGCGTCGATGAGCGACCTGCTTCATAAGAGGATGCGCTGGATCGTGGTGATGCGGCATATGCGTCCGTGGGGTCACCTGGGGCTGCTGCTGACGCAAGGGTTGCCGTGGTCCCTCGCTGCCGTCGCGGTGCATCCTACTGCCGCGGTTGCCTGCGGGTTCCTGGGAGCGTACTTCGCGATACGGGTCCTGATGACGTGGGTCATCGGAGTCCACGGGCTACGGCGTCCGGGATTGTGGGGGCAGACGCTGCTCATTCCGGTGTGGGACGCGGTGGCGTTCGGAATCTGGCTGACTAGCTTTTTAAGGACGAGTATCCGGTGGCGAGGTTCGGAATATTACATTCGCGAGGGCCAGTTAGTTCCAGTTACGAAGGAATAGCGCTCTTGTAGGGCAGCCAATATTAGCCGCCCTACAACGTGTGTGGAAACCCCGCGGCTGACCGCTCCCGCTGGTCGCGGCTCTGTTGGTGCGTATGATTTCAGCGGGAGTGGTTATTCGTCTTACTCGCCTAACATTAGTACGCCCGCCAGGACGATCAGGGCTCCTGCGGCCCTTTTTATGCCGACTTTTTCTTTTAGGACTAGCTTCGCTAGCGCTGTTTCCAGGATGAAACTCGCGGCGGAGGCGGGGACTGCGAAGCTTAGCGGCTCGGTTTGTATCAGAGCCATGAAGGAGAAGAACGACACGGCCATGCACAGGATCGCGAGGATCAGGAAGCGTCTCTGCGCGATCAATCCGAGCAAGCGCCCTAAGCGAAGCGTCTCGCCGGCGCGCTTCATTTCGTAGCTTTGCAGCAGGTCGCTGAGCACGGTCGCGACTACCATCAGGATGACGAGGACCCATTTCATTTCGATTTTTCTTCCGTGGTGCCTACTAGAATCGCGCCGATGAAAATCAGGACGGTTCCGATCCAGCGGCGGCTGGTGACCACTTCATGCAGGACGACTTTGCCCAGGAATGCCGCGATCACGTAGCCGACCGCGGTTACGGGCAGGACGAAACTCAGGTCGGCGAGGCTTAGCAGCGCCATTCTAGTCAGCAGCGCCACGATCAGGGAAAGGACGCCGAGGGCGACAAACGGGTCCAGCATCGCCCGGATGTACGACCACGGATTCGCGCCCGCGACAGGAAGATGCTTCATGCCCCAGGCCAGCGACAAATTGCCGGCGGCTTTTAAGAAGATGAAGAGCAGCAGAACAAGATAGGTGCGGGCGTGCCTCATTCGCCGGCAATCTGGCGCAACAAGTTTTCCGCCGCGGCATGAGGCGGATCGTCCGGCGTCAGCTTCGCTTGCAGATAGCGAAGCAGCAGCTTGCGGGCTTCCTCCGGATTGCGGTGAGCTTCGATGTACGCCTTCGCCCTGGCGAATGCGACGCGCGGATCGTCCGGACCAACCTGCGCCGCGCGCGCAAACAGTGAGTCGCTTTCGGCGGTGCGTCCATGCCTGGCCAGGTAGCGGGCCAGATCGAGAACGCGTCCGACCTCACGCGGAGCAAGGGTCATTGCGGCGCGTAGATGCGCTTCCGCATCGGCGGGTTGTTTCCGACGCTCGGCGAGCTGGGCCATCTCAAAGTGATATTCGGCAGGCCGTTCCAGTTCGATGCGGCGGGCCATCGCCTCGGCCTTGTCCAGGCCTCCGCCCAGCAAGCCGGGCGCGTTGAGATAGTAATCGAACAGGTCGTTCATCGCCTCGCGGTTGTGGGGGTCGAGAGCGATCGCGGTTTCAAAACACTGGCGGGCTTTCGATGCGTAGGACGCGGCCAGCATCCACGAACCCGTTTCCGCGCGGCGCCCGTACGCGCGGCCCAGCCACAGCTGGTATTCGGAACTTTTGGGCGCGAGCGCCAGCGCTTTCTCGAACAGCTCAGCGGCTTTCTTGTAATCGGCGAGCATGAAATAATTCTTGCCCGATAGCGCGAAGGAGTCGGCGGTGGGCGCGGGATCGGTGGACAAAGTGTAGAGCGATGCGGCGTAATCGGTGCGCTGATAGAGTTCGTGGGCGCGGTGCAGGATGTCGGGGGAGGCGGAGAGGGAGCAGCAGAGGAGGAGCAAACCCCTCCCGTTGGTCACGGCTCGGTAGAGCATCAAGAACAGGTAGCGGCGCTTCCGAGCCGTGACCGTAGGGAGCGGTGTAAGCATTCTGCTAGATCTCCATTTTACCCTGGTAGATCATTTCGTCGACGTGGAAGGACTGGGTGAACTGATAGGGGCCGATCAGCGCGTTAAACTCTACCCGCGAATCCTGCGCTGTGATCTCCTTCGTCCGCGGAAAAAGGAACACCACTACGACGCCGTCGTCGCGCGGAATCACGTCCACGTGAACCGGCTTCACGTCTTTTTGACCCTCGCGTTTCAATGCCGCCTGGCTCTTCAGATGGTCCCCTTGATTCTGCAGGTCCTTGGCCATGCGGGTGGGAATCCCGTATACGGCGATGGCGTAGTGGTCCTCGTCGACCGCCGGGGCGTTAGCTTCGCGAGCTTTCAGCTCGGCCTCTTGAACGGGAAGCGCGCTCTCCCACCGGACGTTGAACGGCCGGGCCTCCTCGGTGGCGGTACCGGCGCCGACGTCTTGGGTCGGCTGGCCTGCCCTTCGATGGCGGCCCATTCCGTTGACTCCGACACCCACGGGACCCGCGCTGAGCCCTCCGCCGCGGTTGCCGGCCTGCCGGGCTTCCTTCTTAATAGTCGGGGTGACCATGGCGGCCCAGGGAGAATCGGTCAGCACCTGTTTGGTTTCGGCAGCGGTCCAGTCAGCCACGCGCTTGGTCTTCCAACCTTCGTCACCTGTGGCGATCAGGAGCCAGATTGCTAAGGAAAGAAGCATGCTGTACTTAAATATAAACGCAGACCAGTGCGGTTCAGGGTACACAAGTAACGCCCGGCTGCCGGGCAGCGTCGTTAATAAGCTGATGACACGGCGCACCGCAATTCTGTTTGGCCTGGCTGGCGCCCTTGCGCCCGCCCACGGAGCCAAGGAATTCTGGAACGAAAAGAAGCCGCTGGACTGGACCAACGAGGAAATCGACCTGCTGCTCAGTAAGTCTCCGTGGGCCAAGGAAGCTACCGTTTCCTATTACGGCGGCCAGAATGGCCCGCTCAGTAATTCGTTGCCGGGCAGCCGGCGTGCCAGTTCCGGCAGCGCATCCAGCCGCACATCGCCCAGCGCGCAATCGCCGGCGGCATGGAAGGCGATCGTTCGTTGGGATTCGGCTTTGCCCGTGCGGGAAGCTCTGCGGGTGAAAGCGTCGCCCGATGTGGAAAAATTCTACATCCTGAATATGGTCGGCGATGTGCCAAGCGTGGGCGCGGATGCGGAAGGCTTTGAGAATCTGAAGCTGTACACCAAGCTCGAACATAAAGGCGATGAGATCCACCTGGCTCGGGTGGCGCCTTCGCCCAAGACGGCGCATTCGCTGGCGGGGACGATGTTCTACTTTTCGCGCGGGTTGGCGCTGCGGCTGGAAGATAAGCAGGCGACGTTTTCAACGAAGCTCGGGCCGATTGACGTGAAGTGTAAGTTCACGTTGAAGGACATGATGTATCAGGGGAGCTTGGAGTTGTGATCGGGTTCGTCCGCTCGCTTCCTTACGGTCGCCTTATGGAGCCGCGACCGTAAGGAAGCGGGCAAACGCCTACTTCTTTGTCGTAGCCTTCGACTTCGTCACCGGAGGAACCACCGCCGGCCGTGCCGGAGCCGCGGAGCCTCCCATCGGGACTGAAACATGCTCATGAATGATCAGCCAGTCGCTGCCTTCCTTCTCCCACAGCACGGTCCAGCGAAAATCCAGATCTTCCTTGGCGCCGGATTTCTTCACCAGCGTGCCGTGGCCTGTGTCCTCTGCCCACGCGAAGTTTCCGCGCTGCGCGACGTGGCCGCCGGCGTAGAGCGTGAACTTCCCCGAGGAATAGTCAGCGAATGTCTTCTTCACACCCGCCGAATATTCGCTCCAACCGCTATACTTCATCGGCGCAATATCGAAAAACGTGCGCTTTGCCTCCTTCGAATAATACTTGGCCGTGTTATCCGGATTCAGCGTTCCCCATGCATCCCAGATCTGCTGCATCAGCGGGCGGAAGTCGAAGCGCTCCGTCTTCGTCTTTTCTTGGGCGCTTAACGTGCCGGCCACTAGCAGCGCAGCTATTGTGAATCGTCGAATCATTGATCCCCTCCGTCGAGCTAGTCTACCTCAACAACGCCTGCATCAATAACACAATCCCCAGCGCCAGGAACGACGACAAGATCTTCATGGCCGTCCATGACTTCAACGTCTCCGCCACGGTCATCCCGAAATACTGGTTGACCAGCCAGAATCCGGCGTCGGTGATATGCGAGAATCCGGAGCCGCCGCAGCATAGCGCCAGCACTATCAGATCCGGCTTATATCCCGGTATTCCTTTCACGATGGGCGCGACAATGCCAGCCGCGGTGATGATCGCGACGGTCGCCGACCCCTGTGCGAGGCGCATGGCTGACGCAACGACGAAAGCTACAATCAGGGGCGAAATCGCGGACGACGCGAGCAGTTTTCCGGCATAGGCGCCGACGCCGGTATCGACAATGATTTGCTTGAACGCCCCGCCGCCGCCCATGATGCAGAGCAGCGCGCCCATGGGTGCCAGCGATTCCGCCGCCAGCTTCATCGCTTCGTCGCGGGAGACTCCGCGCCGGATGCCGAAGAAGTAAATCACCACCAGCGCCGTGATCGCGAGCGCGGTAAAAGGATGTCCGAGAAAAACGGCCGCGCCTTTGTACGGCATGTTGCGAAGATTGGCGACGGTGGCGCCGAAGATCAACAGGATCGGCAACAGCAGCAGCAGGATCACGACACCGACGGGCGGCGCGTTCTTGGTGTCGTGCTTCTCGACCCCCTCGGCTATGGCCGGCACGCCCAGGTTGATGCGTTTGGCGATCCAGCTTCCGTAAATCATGCCTCCGAAGATCGCTACCGGGATCGAGACGGCGATGCCGTAGAGAATCGTGGTGCCCAGATCGCCTCCGAGCATTTGCGACGCCGCGGCCGGGGCGGGATGCGGAGGCACCAGCGAGTGCGTGATAGTGAGCGCCGCCGCCATCGGCATGCCGTAATACAAAAGCGACCGCTTTGTCTCCCGCGCCAGATTCCAGACCAGCGGAGCGAGGATGACGAAGCCGACCTCGAAGAAAATCGGCAAGCCGACGAGAAACGAAGCGACGAGCAGCGCCCAAGCTGCGCGGTCCTTCCCGAATTTCTCGACCAGCCAGTCGGCCAGGACCTGCGCGCCGCCGGAATGTTCCAGAAAGCGTCCGATCATGGCGCCGAGTCCCACCACGACAACGATGAACCCGAGCGCGTCGCCAAAGCCGGTCTGGATCGACTTCAGCACCTTCTCCGGCGGCATGTGCGCGGCGAGGCCCAATGCCATGCTGGTCAGCAGCAGCGCCAGGAAGGCGTGAAGCTTCACAGCCAGGATCAGCACCAGGAGAAGAGCGATCGAAACTGCCGTCAGGAAGATGAGGTAGGTACCGTCGGCGGGCATTCAGTAGATTCTAACGTCATTTATGTGAAAAACTCCGGGACGGACCGCTCCCTGTGGTCGCGGCTCGCTTTTCGGCGCAAGTGGATTCATCGACATAAAGCGAGCCGCGACCACAGGGAGCGGTCCATGCCGCCGATTAATCCAAGCGGTCAAAATGCTACTTTAAGGTCAATTAACGTGCAATGACCTGCAAGATCTGCAAAACTTCGATGAAGGAATTGAAGGGGCACATTTACCATAAGAAGCGGAAGTGGAAATGTCCCAAGTGCGGGCGGGTGAGGATGCAGGAACAAAAATCATGAAACGCCGAGATGTTCTGAAAACGCTGGCCGGCGGCGCGCTGATGTGCAAAGCCGCTGACGTGAAACGAGTGCTGGTGATGTTCAAGTGCCACCTGGACGTCGGCTTCACCGACACGCAAGCGGGCGTCATGCGGAAATATTTCGACGTTTATTATCCCGAAGCGATGAAGCGCGCGGCGGTGATGAAGGAATCGGGCGCGGACCGCTATACCTGGACCACCGGGTCGTGGCTGCTGTACGAATATCTGGAGCAGGCTTCGGCGGAGGGAAAGAAAAGGATGGAAGCCGCGGTCGCGGCGGGCGATATTGCGTGGCACGCGCTGCCGTTCAGCTGGCAGACCGAGGTGCTCGACCGGACCATGATCGTAGGCGCGCTGGGATTTTCGAAGGCGCTCGATGCGCGGTTCGGGCGGACCACCGGGGGCGCGAAAATGACGGACGTTCCGGGGCACACCATCGGGTTGGTGGCTCCGCTGGCTGAAAACGGGGTCAAGTTTTTACACATCGGCGTGAACTCGGCCAGCACGCCTCCCGAGGTGCCGTCGCTATTCACGTGGAAGGATTCGAGCGGCGCCACGCTGATCGTAATGTATCAGCACAAGGGCTACGGCGGAGTCGTGAATATTCCGGGGTCGGACCTGGCGATCGCGGTCGAGATGGCGGACGACAACGCCGGGCCGCATTCGATGGAAGAGATCCGCAAGATTTATGCCGACCTGCGGCAGCAGTTTCCGGGCGCGTCGATCACCGCGTCGAATCTCGCGGAGATCGCCAACGCGGTGGCTCCTTATCGCGATCAATTTCCGGTCGTGACGGAAGAAATCGGCGACACGTGGATTCATGGCGTGCCCAGCGATCCGGTGAAGGTGACTCGGTATCGGGAAGTCGCGAGATTGCGGCGGGAATGGATCGCGGATGGAAAGCTGACCGTGGGCGATAAGACGGATCTGGCGTTCCTGAGGCGCTTTTCGTTATTCGCAGAGCACACCTGGGGCACGGACACCAAGACGTATCTGGATCACGATCATTACAAGCCGGCGGATCTGGAAGAAGCGCTGAGCAAGCCGGGTTATCAGAAAACTGTGAAAGGGTGGGCGGAGAAGCGGCGGAATATCGACGAGGCAGTCGCGACGTTGCCGGTCGCGATGCGGGCGCAAGCGGTCGCAAGGCTCGCGAAGCTGAGGCCGGTGGTTCCTTCGACTGAGGGGTTGAAGGTTCTTCGAGGCGACAAGGATCTGGAAACCGCGCATTTTTCGGTCGGACTCGACGAGAAGACCGGCGCGATCCGGCGTCTGCGCAGCAAATCGACGGGACGAGAATGGGCGTCGGCGGAGCATCCGCTGGCATTGTTTAGTTACCAGACTTTCTCGGCGGACGACTACGCCCGCTTCATGGACAGCTACGTGACCAGCAAAGCCGATTGGGCCCCGCAGGACTTCGGGAAGCCAAATATCGAGCATTTTGGGGCGCGCAGCCGGATTTGGACGCCGACGCTGGTGAATTGCTGGTCCGGTGAATCGCCCGAGGGCGTGCGAATGCTGGCGCGTCTGCGGATCGAGGACGCGGCTGCCGAGAAGTCCGGAGTGGTGGCGTGGCCGAAGACCATGTACCTGGATTTACTGTTTCCGGAAAAAGAGCCAGTCATGAAAATCGCGTTCTCGGGTTTCGGCAAGATTGCGAACCGGTTGCCGGAGGCGCTGTGGCTGTCATTTCACCCGGATGCGCCGCTGGCCGAGGGCTGGACGATGGAGAAGAGCGACTATGCCGTCTCGCCGCTCGCCGTGGTGCCGGGAGGGAACCGGCACATGCACTCATTGTCAAAAGGGCTCTCTTATAAGGACGCGAAGGGTAGTTTTTCCATCGATACCTGGGACGCGCCGGTTGTCGCGCTGGGCGAGAAGTCGCCGATTTACTTTTCGAAAGAGCAGCCGGACCTGGCCAAGGGCGTGCACTTCAGCCTGTTCAACAACACATGGGGGACAAATTATCTACAATGGTTCGGCGAAGACTTACGTTTCCGATTCGAAGTGAGGATATGAATACACCTGCTACCGCCCCTGTTGCCGACCGGCACGTTGACTATAAGAAAGGCCGGTTGATGCTGGTCAGCATCCTGGCGCTCGTCACGGCTGGGGTCAGCGCAGCGCTTCGCGCGAATACGGCGGGCGACCTGCAACGCGTGTTTTTCGATCCGATCGACAAGGTGCATTCCGGCGAAATGATCGCTAGCATTCTGGGGATTCCCTTCCTCGGGTTCGCGCTCACGATTGCGCTTGTCAGTCCGCTGCTCGACTACATCGGAATGAAGTTACTGCTGCCGCTGTCGGGCATTTGTTTCAGTATCGGGACGCTCACCATGATCTTCGCGAAGGGCGCGGCGGTTTACGACGTGATCTGGTACGGCGCGTTGATTGTGGGTATCGGGCAAGGCATGGTGGAGACGGTGATCAATCCGCTGATTGCGACGCTTTATCCGGACGAGAAAACCGCGAAGCTGAATCTGCTGCACGCGTGGTGGCCTGGCGGACTTGTGATCGGCGGACTGCTCGGCGCAGGCTTGTCGCAGGTCGGCATAGGGTGGCAGTTCCAGTTGGCGCTTGTGCTGATTCCGGCACTCTCGGTGGTTGTTCTTTCGATCGGCGTGAAATTTCCACCGACGGAGCGCGCGGCCGCGGGTATCTCCACCAAGCAGATGTTTCGTGAGTTGCTGAATCCTCTATTTGTGATTCTGTTTGCGTCCATGTTTTTGACGGCGGCGAGCGAACTCGCGCCCGGGCAGTGGGTCCAAATTGCGCTGAGCCGTACCGTTCACATGCCGGGGATTCTACTGCTGGTTTACGTGAGCGCGCTGATGTTCCTGATGCGGCACTTCGCGGGACCTCTGGTACACAAGTTGTCGCCCGTTGGGCTGCTGTGGGTGTCGTGCTTGCTAGCCTCCCTTGGACTGGTCGCATTGAGCTTCGCGAATTCGCCGGTTACGGGACTGCTCGCGGCGACAGTGTGGGGCACCGGGGTGTGCTACATGTGGCCGACCATGCTCGCCACGGCGTCGGAACGATTCCCGCGCGGCGGCGCATTGCTGATGGGACTGATGGGGACGGCCGGCACCTTATCGATCCGGTTCGTGCTTCCGATGATGGGTTCGATTTTCGACTCGAAGAAGGTGGAAGTGGCGGGCGGCGAAGCGGCGTTCAAGGCGCTCCAGCCGGGGCCGGAACAGGAGCGGGTCCTCGGCATCGCGGCGCAGACTTCATTCCTTTATGTCGCGATTCTGCCGGCGATTCTCCTGATCGTCTTCGCCGGGATCTGGATGTACGACCGGTCAAAGGGCGGTTTTAAGGCCACCAAGATTTCTTAGGGAAGAGGGCAGGTCGGGAACCTGCCCCACCTTACCAGGATGCTGAAAAAGTTTTAGCCTTTGCTCCTTCAAAACACAGACTAAAGTCTGTGCCACCTGCCATCAGCCATTTACGAGCAGGGGGTGGCACAGGCTTCAGCGTGTGAAAGACTTTTTCAGCATCCTGTTAGGCCATCGCGGCGGCGTCCAGCGAGTCGATGCGCACTACGATGCGCCCGTATTCGCGGCTTCTCAACTCCACGGTCTCGGCGTCGATTTTTACCACGATTCCAGCGATGGCCTGACCTCTGACGTATAGCATCAGGCCTTTTTTCTCACTCTGGCTGGCTTCCAGGATGGAACGAAACATAGTTGTGGATCCTCCGAGGGCAGGCACTGCCGCTGCAGCCGCAACGATCATCTTTAGTGTCGTTCTTCGGTTCATTTAGCGCCTCCTGAATACTAAGGCGCAAAACGCTACTGCTTTTTTAGCGTGTAGACGTAATTATTCAGGCCGAAGGCGGTTGTGGATTGGTCTATGAAGTGAAAGTCGAGCTCGGTGGCGCACCCAGTTTCGAGCGTCTTCCATGACGAGCCTTTGAAACCCAGCTTGGCGGCGAGCTTCGCCGGGTCAACCGACTTGTCGCGGCGTCGCATTTCGTCGAATGCGCCTTGAAACAGCATGTCGGCGGGGTAGTCTTTGACCTTATACTTCGGTCCTTTGCACGCTAGCTGGCGGGGACCGGCGATCTCGGCGGGCTTGAAGATAACAGTCTTGCCGACCAGCGACTTCATTTCCGACGCATCGTCTTTGTGCAGCGGATCGGCCCACGGGGCGACCACGGCGGAGTCGATTTTCCAGGTTCCGATGTAGAAGGGGTCCGCGGCTACCGCCAGGGACCCGATCACTAGCAGGCAAGCTAGGCGCACGGATGCGAGCTTAGCACAATGGACTTAGCGCTTCGGCGCGTAGCCTACCGTGAACGTCACCATGACGCTGCGACCGGGGAGCAGGTTCATCTGATCGCCAGGGTTCGGCGCGAAGGCGACGGTCGAGGTGGCGGCCGTGAAAGGCGTGATCCCGACCACGTTATGGCTGTCGGCAAGATTGTTAACCGCCAGGCCGATCTTGCTCCCGCGCAGCCATGACTGATTCTTGATCGTGTAATTCACGAACACGTTCACGACGTTGAACGGATTGATGGTGATGGCCTGATCCACAGGATAAGGAATCTTGATCCCATTAATCAGGTAGGTCAGATTGCCGTTGTCGTTATACAGCGTGCCGACCCGCTTCTCGACCAAACCGACATCCCAGTTCTTGTGTTGCCACAAGAGGGCGACAGACTCGACGTTCTTAGGAGTGTTCGCCACCCACTGCCCACCATTGGGATAGTTTTGGCCGGTCTGATACTTGGCCGAGCCCATGGTGCCGTTGAGGTACAGAGAGAGTCCCCATCCGATGACGATGTTGCTCTCGGCTTCAATCCCTTTCGTGTTGCTGGGCCCGGTGGCGATGAAGACAGGTTCGTTGGTGGTCGGGTCGGTGTAGGTCTGGTAGCCGTTCTGGAAGTGGATGTAGTAAGCGTCGGCATCCAGAGTCCAGCGGCGGAACTTCAACACGTTGCCGATCTGATAAGTCTTGGCCAGGGTGGGCTTCGGAGGCGTCAGGACGGTGCCGCCCGTAACGTCGAAAACGTTGCTCGGGGGAATCACGCTGCCCTCGGCGAACTGGGCATACGCCGACCAGGTGCTCCTGATGTAGTAGCGCGCAGCGATGTTCGGCAGCCAGTTGTTGTAGTCGATATCGTGATGAGTGAACGCCGCGCCGCCGACGCAAATGGGCGCGCCGGTAGCGGGGTCCGTGGCTGCCACTCCGCCCAGGCAGCCCACTGTTTTCCCGTTGTCCTGATACTGATTGAGCGCCATCGCGTAATTAGCGTCCTTGATTCCCGCCACGATCACCAGTTTCGGTGCTGGGATGCCATTCGAATTCGGCGAACGGCTGGAAGGACTGCGTGACGAAATGCTCGTGGAAATTCCCGAGCGGCGTGTCCTGCCCGGTGATGATGTTGGACGGAATCTGATAGCGGTCCGTATACGCCCAGTCATACCAGAGGCCCGTGCGGAAGGTGCCCCACTTGGATTCCTTACTCAGGATCGCTGTGTCGCCCGCGTGCCGGTACCCGTTGAGTTTGTCCACTCCGCTGGGCTTGGCGGAAGTGAGATTGACGCGTGGCTCCGTTCTGGTAGAACTGTTTGTTCCAGTAGCGCGTGGTGTAGGCCTTCGTGTCGAACTTCCAGCCCTCGCCGATATCGGTATGGTAGCTGGCGTATTCAAAATCGGTCTGCACGTGATAGAAGTTGTACCCGTAATAGTACGGATCGGGAGTTCCGTTCGCGAGCAGCGGAGTGCCGTCCAACAGGAAATTGTCCCCGTACTGCGCCACCTGTGCGCGCGTGGGGTTGGTGGTGTTCGGAGTGTTCGTCCAAATATCGACCAGGCCGCCGTATAGCGTGAGCGAGCTGTGGCTGGAGAGCCGGTACTGATACTTGCCGTAACCCGCCACTCGTTTCTGACGATTGTAGGTTTGATATCCGTCGGACAGCAGTTGCTGAATATTCATCAGGAAGCTGTTCTTGCTGCCGGGGCCGAAAAATCCGCTGTCGCCGTCGAGTTGCAGCACGCGTGTATTCCAGGAGCCGTAAATGACCGACGCGCGAATATTCGGGTCCGGAAACAATTGCGGCGACTGCAAATTGATCGATCCGCCGAAGTTGGTAGGGCCGAAGTTCGATGCCAGCCCGGGGCTGCGGTCGAAATCGACAGCGTCGGTCCAGCCGCTGGGGAAGTTCGCCCACGAATGGTGCGTCGGCGAGTTGGTATCTTCGAACGGAATTCCATCGAACGTCATTGTGTATTGGCCGTCCGAGAAACCGCGGAAAAATGTCTTGCCTTGGCCGAGTCCGATTCCGTTCGGATTCAGACTGAACGTGCCCGGCGCCAGATTCACATATTCCGCGTAGTCCGCCAGTGGCGACATGAAATTCCTGATGAACTCGCCGCTGACTTCCGTCTTGGCGGAAACCGCTTCGAGCGTGTTGCCCGAGGGCGCGGTCGCCGCTGCCAGCGATATGGTTTCGTTTACGGTGATCGAGCTGGACACCGTCTCTACCGACATGACGATTGGCACATCCAGCGTGGCGCCCGCGCTGATTTTTCCGCCGGAGCGAGTAGCGAGAGCGAAACCAGGCGACGCGGCGACAATCGTATAGCTTCCTGACGCGAGATCTCGAACCCCGAACTTTCCGTCATTATCTGCCGTTGCGGCCTGAGAGACGCCGGTGGATTCATTCCGGATTTCCACAGTGGCGTTCGGAATTGCCTTTCCTACCTGATCGAGTACTGTACCGGTGATGGTTCCACCTTGTTGCGCTTCGAGCGACATGCCTAAGAGCACACTGAGACCAATCGCGAATACACTTCGTCTGAACACAACTTTCATCGGTTTTCCCCCAGCAAAAAAATGTAAAGCGGCGGAACAAGCGTAGCGGCTCAACGTGAAAACGGCGTTACAAGAAGATGAACAGTTTGCATCAGTGCGAATCACGCTTTGCGTTATCCTGAGTGCTTATGAAAAAGCTGTTGTTCGCGCTCAGCTCCCCGTTAATGCTGCTCGCGCAAGATAAGGTGGATGAGCCGACCTCCGCGCGGATGCGTAGCGAGGAGTTGGAGCATTCGAAGATCATGCACACGCTCCACATGCTGACCGATCGCTACGGACCGCGCGTCACGGGGACGCCGAATCACGAAGCGGCGGCAAAATGGGCGATCGCGGAAATGACTTCGTGGGGCATGAAGAACGGTCACCTGGAGCCGTGGGATTTCGGTCATGCGGGATGGCTGAATGAGCGTGCCGACGGTCACATCGTTTCGCCGGTAAGCGAGAACCTGAAATTCGAAGTGCTGGCGTGGACGCCATCGACCTCGGGGACCGTGACGGCTTCGGCAGTCGAGATCGTGCCGCCGCAAGGTCCGCTGGCTCCAGTGGCGGAAGATGCTGGGGGTCGCGGCGGACGGGGTGGAGGCCGGGGGCGCGGGGGAGCTCCGGCGCGGCTGGGTCCGACCAAGGACGAGATGGCCCAGTGGCTGGCCGCTAATAAGGATAGAGTGCGCGGCAAGATTGTCATGGTAGGCAAGGCGGCGGTGATTGAGGTGAATTTCGATCCGCCCGCCAAACGGCGAACCGACGAGCAGATGAAGGCTCAGTACGATGGCACGGGCGGAGGACGAGGGGCGACGGAACGGCGGTAGAGGACGGGGTCCGGAGGATCCGAACCGGTACACCGCGGTGCAGGTCGCCGAGCAGATCGACCAGATGCTGCTGAACGGCGGCGCGGTGCTGCGCATCAACGACGCGGCGCGAGGCGAAGGGATCATCGTCGCCCAGGCGCATCGCGGCTACGACATTACGAAAACGGTCCCGACCGTGATTCTTCGCAACGACGATTACGGACGCGTGGAGCGGCTGCTCGCCGATGGCGACGACGTGAAGCTTGCCTTCAACGTGGTCAATCATGTTTATCCGGAGGGCAAGACCAGCTATAACGCGGTGGCGGAGATTCCGGGAACGGACAAAGCGGACGAGATCGTGATGCTCGGCGGCCACCTGGATTCCTGGCACGGCGGAACCGGCGCGACCGACAACGCGATCGGCTGCTCCATCATGATGGAGGCGGCCCGGCTGATCGAGACTCTGGGATAAAGGCATTGAGAGCTCGCTGTGCGGCTGGAGTTGGTCGAAACGCAAATGAAGGAGGGAAAAAACGATGGCGATAGGTGCGCGGGTCCGGAAGCTGGCTCGGTCTTTGCTCCTCGGCCGCGATCGCGGAGTCGCTACGATGTGCTGGGTTGACCCGGTGGTGTCGATCGACCCTGAGAGCCTGGGGCTTGGTGAATTCGTCGCGAGCGATTGCACTGTGCTGCAGTATTCGCCGCCCTGCAGCGAAGCGGAATCTCGCGACCGCATCACGCTCGATGAGTTCGACCTGGGAATCGTCTACGCGTGGGATGGCTGCGAAATCGGGCGGTGCACGGCTGGCTCTACGGATGGTCTTTTGCGCGGCCGCTTTCTGAATTTCGAGTGGCCGGCTGGCCTGGCTCCGGTTTCGCCGGCGCGTCAAGCTGAGCTCGATGAGTGCGCGGTGCGTGCTGCTGCCGGGCATCCTTCGATCGTTGAGCAGCGCGAAGTTCACCGTGCGCGGATTGCGGCGGAGCTCGCCGACGTGGAGGAGAAGCGGCTGGCTGAAGTGGTGCGCGATCGCCGCGGCGGTCTTTAGTCCGGTACGTCTCCGATGTCGCTCCAGCCTCTGATATCGTCGAGGCCCTGCGGAATTTGCGCCTCGGCTTCGCGGCCGAGCAGGTCGTCGGCGCCGACTTCGATGGTCGGAGGATTCACTGCGATGCTGCGCGTTTTCGCGTTGCTGCGCTTGATGGCTTTTCCCACCTGGTGATGCACCTTCGGCTTCTTCATGCGACCTTCAGCGGTGGCACGCCGAACGCCTCCTGTGATTTTATGCCGGTGCCTGGCGCGTACTTCGGCAGGCGGGCCGTCTTCGTTTTGTTGCCGGTGGTGGTGAATTTTCCTGTGCCTGGCTCTCTGGCCGGGTGTGCGTTTGCCTGCTGGCGTGGCGTGCGTTTGGGCGTCTGATGCCACTGATCGAGTTTTGTTTTTTTCATTTTTTCCCCTCGTTCGGTTTTCGCTCTGCGCAGCTGCTGCTGTTGCTCGTTTTCCGACGGCTTCCAGTTCGGTACCAGGACTTTGCCTTTTTCGGCGCTTCGCTCGATCGCTTTGCGTAGGTGTGTGGCGTCGGCGATGCTGGGCTGCTTAGACAAGTCGGATTCCTTCCGGCCTCTTTTTTTCTTCCTCCACTGTCACGCCGCCGCCGTGGTTTTTTGCGAACACGATCGTGACGGTTTCCGCCTCTGCGTCCGTGCGGTAGATGGCTGGCTTCCAGCCGTTTTCGCTGAGCTCTTTGAGGAGCTGTTCGTGTAGTTCGTCCATGGCTCCATCGTCGATCGATGGAAGCGCAGCGCGTGGTGTTTGAAATCGCTAACGGCTGATGGCGTGGGGTTTTTCCGACGAGGGAGCGAAGCGAACTGAGGAGCGTTTTGCTGGGCTTGCCGTGCCCCTTCCAAGGGCACGGGTACCCGATGACGGAGCGCCGCGGGGAGAGCGAGGGCAAGCGGTTGTGGGCGGGAATTTAAATTTGATGCGCGACGAAGTGCGCAGCCGAATTATTCAACTTGCCTGGTGGTCCCGTGGCCAACACTGCTCGGGTCCGCTCAGATCGTCGAGTTGCGGAGCCGAAAGAAACTACGTGGGTCCGGATCGCCTTTCGTGGATCCGCTCTGCGAGTTGCTGCGCGATGGCTTCCAGCTCCTCGCTGGTCCACCCGTCGTGATTGGCAAACGGGTGGTGCTTCCGGAGCTCGGCAGGCGTGTGCTCTCGCTGATCGTGGCAGGCGGGGCAGGCGGCGCCGCGGAAGAGATCCTCCTTCGTCTGCGTCCTTCAAAACTTTCTCCAGTCGATCGGCCTGCGCCACTTCAGGAACGGGCCTTCCTTCGCCTGCTGCTTTTTTAGCAGGGCATTCTCCGCGGTGCGCGGCTCGATGAAAAGCTCCTGCCCGCGCACATCCCACCACCGCCCATGTGTGTCTTCGAAGGCGGCCACTGCGAGCGTCTGGTCGAAGAATTCATATTCGAGCAGCGCGACGTTGACGAAATGGCCGTCCTGCAGGATCGCGCGGACCTCGGCCGCTTGCATGCCCGGCAGGTCGGGGAGATCTTCGATGGGGCAGATGCTCGCAACGATGGCGTTGGGCGCGTAGCTCTTCGCGCAGTGGATGCTGATGCGGTCGCCGGCTTTCATTTTACCTGTACCTGTTTTTTGAAGATCTCGGCGAGTGTTGCGAATGCCTGCGCTAGCTTCCTCTGCTTCTCTGGGCTAAGGTCGCTGATGTCCATCTCAAATTTTATGGCGAGTGAGAGTGGTGGGTTTGCTGCTGGGACTGCCACCGGCCCTTCGAATTCTGGAGGGAGTTTTTTCATTTGAGCCTCTTTCCCGCAGCTGTGGCCGCGATGCTGTTCGAAAACTCGTCGCTGAAATTTGGGCGGCCGCTTCAGATTTTTGATTGGCCTGGTTGTCTACGCGGCGTGGTCGCTTCGCTGCTGCGAGCTCGGCCAGGCGGGCTTTCGTCGTCGCCGGTGCGATGCCTTGCACGCGTTGTAGGCAGACCGTGACCCACCACATCGGCGAGTCGTGGCGCATGCTGCCTCCGGACTGGATTGCGTAGCCGACCTTGTGGAATTGCTGCAGGTCGTCGTTGCATGCCTCCATGATCATCGCCACCACGTCCGCGCCGATCGGGCGGCCGTAGTCGACTCGGCAGACTTTCACAGCATACGCCGAAATCACTTCGCGCCATCGCTGGATCTGGTCGCGGGGTTTGCTGCTGGATCGGCGGAAGAGATCGATCAAGCTTTAAATCAAAGTCTTTATCGATCAGAAGCACGCTGGGGGCCGTTTCTGGCCCTTTGTTTTCAGTGGCGGGTGGCGTCGGAGTAGCGCCACCGTGGCGTTGAATCAGCGCCACCCCTGGCGTCGTTACAGCGCCACCTGGCTCCCCAGTCACGTGGGGGGGTGGCGTCGTAACAGCGCCACCCATTTTCAGAATTTCTGCAAATCTTAGCTGGTAGGCGGCCGCTTTTGTCCTGGTTCCTTCTCGCGTGGCGATGAGTCCGCGGTCCGCTAGGCCGTCGATCGCGTATTGCACATTTCGCCGGCTAACCCTTGCTGATTCTGCTATAGTGCGGGAGCTGGCTCGGATCGAGAGGGCTCCTTTTTGAAAGGCTTCTGCGGTCAGATACGTCAGGACTCGGAGCTCCGCCTCCTTTAAAGACGGGGCTAGCGTCGCCAGCTGCGCCCAGGCGGAAGCCTTCGCCACTTCCGATAACAGATATTATGCCACTCTATAGGTAGTGGCTCAGTTTGAAATTTCCACCGACTTCGCCTCGGGTCCTGCTAGAATGCACCCTAACGGAAGGATGGTATGGAAAGCTTGCGCAACGTCACGCTGACGCTGGCTTCCGCCCAAGCGCCCATTCTTCAAAGGAGCTGCGATCATGGACCGTAAGAAAACGACGAATCACCAGGGGTACCTCAACCGGCGATCGTTCCTTCACGCCGCTGGCAGGCTCGCCGGCGGCGGGTTGGCCGTCGGCGCCACCTTCGAGACGATATGGCCCGGTTCCGCCTTTGGCCAGCAGCCGGCGAAGGAGACACACCCGATTTCCACCCGCGTTTTGGATCGGCTCAGGACCCGCCTCTCGTTTCAGATTTCGGTCGATGTGGGGACCTTGGATCTGGGTCTGGCGGTCGCCAGCGCGGCGCTCGCGGGTGGAGTCGACATCGTCGAAATGGGGACGCCGCTGCTCAAGACCCAGGGCGTTTCGAACGTCGTGCCCGCCTTCCGAAAGCGGTTTCCCGACGCTCTGCTGCTGGCAGACATGAAGACCATGGACGGAGGTGGCGGCGAGGCGCGCAGCGTCTACGCCGGCGGCGGCAACATCTTTAATTTCCTGGCCCTCGCCGGCGTGGATACAGCGAAGTCGATCTGCGCCGTGCGTGACGAGTTCAGGCGCACGGGTCCCGAATTGCCACGACTTGTCTTTCCCGACATCATGGTGCCGCACCAGGCGCCCGCTGCGCAGGCAGTAGAGGTCGCGCTTCGGATGGTCGAGGCCGGCGTCGACGGTGTCGGTATCCACCTGCAATCCGATGCGCGGCGCGCAAACCCGAAACTTATCGAGGACGACTACCTCGGTGATGTGGCTCGCGCTGTCTTCGAACGGATCGGCAAGGCCGCCGCGGTGCAGGTGGTCGGCGGCCTCAGCATCTCACAGGCAAAGCGCCTCGCCAAGGCGGGCCTGCGGGCCTTCGTGATTAGCGGCAATATGGGCCTGCCGGACGGCAATGCGCGCTACAACCTGCCACCGGCCGAGATCCAGCGCTTAGTCGCCGGTTTCATTTCCGAGGTCTCGGGCGGGTAGTGCGTTGCTACTTCATAAAACCACTCTGCCCACTGCCTGCCGAGCTGAGTTCGTCGTTCAGCGGATCGTCAATTGCCAGGATCTTGCGAAGCGTTCCGGTCAGCACCGATTGCGTTTCTGCCCTTAGCAGCTTTTTCTGATACTGCTGCTGCGGGATGTCATTCCGGCAGAAAAAGCTGTGGAGGGCCCGGCGTTCTTTGTCGGTTCGATTTTCGGTGCCGCCGTGCCAGGCGTGGGCGTTCATTACGACTACGGTTCCGGCTCGGCCGGTGACCAGTAACTCCTGTGGATGCTTGGCGTAAGGGTCGGAAAGTTCATCCTGCGGCTTCTTGTGCCAGGTATGCGAGCCGGGGATCACTCGCAGGGCTCCGTTTTCGAGGGTGAAGTCGTCCAGCATCCAGACGCAGTTGCAGACGGCGTAGCCTTTCTCATCCGGAAGCAGGCCCATATCGACGTGGAACGGCTGCACGCTCGACGAGTGCGGGTTGGCGGAGCGCATGTTGAGGCTGCTGAGCTTGAAGCCGTCGCCGAGGACGCTCTCGACCAGATCCAACATTTCCGGGCGAGCGATGGCCTCGCGGAAGACTTCGCCTTTATCGACCAGGTTGGCCAGGCGCCGGGCGTTTTCTTCGGTCCTGAATTCCGACCCCGCAGCCGCGCCTTCCTTGGCCAGTAGCTCATCGACGCGGGCTCGCATGGCTTCGAGTAGGGGTGCACCCATGTAGTTGCCGAGGATGGTGAAGCCGGTCTCGGCTAGTTCCCTCTTATGGTGGTCCATAGAAAATGATGCGCGCTGTTAGCATCTCGATGCAAGTCGGATGTTGGGCTAGCAAGGTGACCGCTCCCGATGGTCGCGGCTCTGAAGGACGCTGAAAAAGTTCTCAGCCATTGCCATTTAAAACACAGACTAGTCTGTGCCACCTGACGAGCAGAGGTGGCACAGGCTTCAGCCTGTGAAGGACAAAAAAAGAGCCCGGCGAAAGTCAGTGACTTCGCCGGGCCCACGAGGAAAGAAGAAATACACCCGACTTACACAGCTTGTTACAGAAAATCGTTACCGGCGTCCGCCTCCGCCGTGGGAGCTTCCACCGCCGCCTCCGCCGCGCGAGCTGCCTCCGCCGCTGGAACTGCCGCGGCTGGGCGCGGGACTGGAACGCGGGGCGCTCGATGAAGAGGAGCCCGTGGAATTGCCGCGGCTTTGTACCACCGACGGATTGATCCGCACCGCCTGCGAGTGGCTGCCGGAAGAAATGCTGCCGTTCGTGCCGCCCGAGGTCGCTCCGCTATTATTGCCGTTGAAACGCTGCCAGCTTCCGGACGTCGATGGGTTGGTCGATGCCGACGGCGCCGAGGGAGTCCCGCGCTGAATTCCTCCGCCACTGCTCGACGGCGTGCCCATTGGACCCGCGGAGTTCCTGACGGCTGAACTGGCTGCCGCTGGCCTGGAGATCGAGCTGCCCGCCGAACGCGTCATGGCCTGTCTCTGCTGATCGAACGATACCCGACTGCTCGGGGATGCGGCAGACGATCTGGAATAGAAATGCGAAGTATCACTGGTATGCGGCATGCCAGAAGCCCCTGCCGCCGCGCTCGAGAAATGCGTGCTTTCCCGCGAAGGGGCGATCGGCATGGAGCCTCGCACCGCGCCCGCTCGCGCCAGATCGGTGGCATTGGCGCGAACATAATTTGACCCGTTGACTCCAGTCCGTCCGAACTGATTCGATGCCATGCTGGTAACTCCGTTGGCCACGCGGGCGTTCCGATAGATGTTCGTCACATTGGTGTTGTGAACGATGTTCACCGCGCCGAAGCCGCGGCCGTAAATTCCCGGGCCATACCAGGGATGGAACCGCTCAAACGGAGCCAGTGCAACCCAGCCGACGTTGCCGAATCCAAAGCCGACTCCGAAACCGACGCCGCCGCCCCATCCGAAGAAGCCGACGAGAGCGGGCCTCCAGTAATAGGGTCCATAAACCGCGCCCGGCCACCAAGCCCAGCCATAGGGACCCTGATACCAGCGTCCATAATGATAAGGAGCCCAGCCCCAGGGATCGCCGCTGACCCAGGTCCAGCCGTAATAATCGACCCAGACCCAGCGCCCGACACGATAAGGAGCCCAGCCCGGATCGACCGTCGGCACCCAGACTTGGCCATAGGAGGGATCGTTCACCCAGCGTCCGTTGGCGTCCAGTTCCTCGGTGCCGTTGATGTCGGGATTCACGTAGCGTCCGCTGACGGATTTTTCGAGATCGCGGTCGCGATCGAGATTCCATTGATCGAACTGATCCTGCGCGAGCCCCGCGACTACCTGAAACTCGGGATTATCGGCGGGACCTCGCGCCTCCATGGTCTTGCCGGCGGCTAGTTTCTCCGTGCCCTTGGGCGAGGCGATATCGGCTTCGCCGGAGCGGACAGTCACTTCCGTAGTACCGTCTGCCTTCACCGTGATGCGGTACACGCCGCGCTTCAAAGGCCGCACCGCGATGCTCGGGGTGCTGATTTCGATCTCCGACTCGTTATCGCGCATCACCCGGAACAGCGTTGTTCCGGTGGCGATTTGGATCTGATAACGGTGATAGGCAAGCTCGCCCAGACGAACTTCGGTCATGGGAGCCAGGCGAATCATGTTGGCTGCATCGAACTGGATTTCGGCGCGCGAGCCTTCGCCGGTCAGCAGCCGGTCGGTCCCGGTGAGAGGAGCGTTCAGCGCCGCCGCGACCGCTTCGCCGGAATCGCCGCGCCGCACGGAGACCACTCCGTTAATGATGCTGACGCGCGCTACCGCCCGATTCGGAGTGTCGGCCGTATTTTCATTATTAGCAGGAATCTCGTCCGCAGCCGGCGTCTGGGCCAGGACGGTCAGGGTAAGAAGCAGTGTGGACGCCAGCAATGTTCTTTTGATGCCTAGTGCCTTCACAGGGCGGTTAACAGCACTTCATCCGCCAAACGATAACTCTTTGATTTTGTGACTTTTCTCGCTATCATGATGCGTTATGCCAGTGGTTGAAAACCACCAGCCTGCTTGGAAACAATCACGCCAGCGGACATGGTTCCGCCGATTCGCGGGTCCGGCCGCCCTACTTGTTATCAGCGTACTTTTTCACTGGAAATTAGCACTCACCAATCAATATACCTGGCTGGAATCGCCCGATATGGCGAATCTGGTCATGCCCTGGTTCCAGTTTGAGGCGAGCGAGTGGCATCAGGGCCGGTTTCCGCTATGGGATCCGAATAGCTGGACCGGTCAGCCGCTGCTGGGGCAGGCTCAGCCGGGGGCGGCGTATCCGCTCAACTGGCTGATGTTCTGGATGCCTCTCAATTCCCATGGCTGGCTCCGGCAGGACGTTCTGCACTGGTATTACATCCTGATCCATTTCTTAGCCGCGCTGACTTGCTACGCTCTAGCGCGTGAATTGGGGCGGTCGCGAGGGGCGTCGGTGCTGGCGGGGTGCATTTTTTCGCTCGGAGGCTACGTCGCGTATACCGACTGGCCGCAGATGTTGAACGGAGCGGTGTGGGCTCCTTTGGTCTTCCTCTATTTATTCCGCGTGGCGAGGGGCGAAAGGGTGGTCGCCAGTTCCCTGCTCTCGGGATTCTTTTTGGGGATCGCGTGGCTGGTGGGACATCATCAGTTGCCGCTGTTTATCAGTATCACGGCGGCAATCCTTTGGATTGCAGTAGCAGCCAGTAGCCAGGAGCCAGTAGCCAGTAGGTTTCGGTTGCCGGTATTAGCCTTTGTGATCACCGGGCTCACTAGCGCTTTTCAGACTTTGCCTACTGCCGAATATGGACGGCTGGCGGTTCGATGGGTGGGGGCGGAGCAGCCGGAGGGACTTGGGGAAACCGTTGCTTATGAATTACATAAAGCACATTCCTTAAAGCCGGTTTCTCTGCTGGGATTGGTGATTCCGGGGATTGAGCATAATGCGTACGACTCCTATATAGGGGGCGCGGCGATGACGCTCGGGCTGCTCGGGGTGATACTCGGGTGGCGGGATTTCCGTGTACGATGGCTTGCCGCTCTGTCATTGGGGGGGATTCTTTTCGCCTTGGGGCCGAACAGCGTCTTTCATGGAGTTCTGTACGCGCTGGTTCCGCTGGTGAATAAGGCCCGGGTACCAGAGGCGGCATCGCTGATTTTCGTGTTGGGGCTCGCTCCGCTGGCGGCTTTTGGGCTGGATAAGCTGTCGCTGCCGGAGAGCGGCTTTCTAACGCGCCGCGTTGGATGGATTCTTTCAGCGTTGGCGGCGGTGCTGGTTTTCGCGAGTCTGTTTTTCTACGCTGCCAAGGTCGCGCCGGCAATTTCCGACGACCGCATGGTCATCACTGCGCTGGTTGCTCTGCTACTAACAGGGCTGATGGCGGGCTTGCGGTCGGGAGGCATTTCGACGCGAGCCGCAACCATCGCCGCGATCGGGCTGGTGCTGTTCGAACTTGGAAACTCCACCGATTATTGGCTGCCTCACATCAGCGATCGCGAGCATAATCCTTATCTACACAAGCTGGCGGCGGATTACGATGTCGCGCGTTATATCAAGGGGCAGGGAGAATTCGCCCGCTTCACTTACGACGACGCGGAGATCCCTTATAACATCGGCGACTGGTATGGAATAGAATCCTTCAACGCGTATACGGCCAGCGTTCCGGCCAGCCTGTGGGCTCAGGAGGTGTTTTCCCCGCGGGTCCAGGATGTTCTGGGGATCCGCTATTACATCGGGAAAACTGCGGCTCGGGCGGACGAAAAGGAAGTGTTCCAGGGCTCGAGGGGCATCAAAGTCTTCGAGAATCCGACGGCATTTCCTCGCGTGTATTCAGTTCACGGATCGCGCCGGGTGGCGGGAGAAAAGCAGGCTCGGGAGCTGCTGGCCGATGCGGGATTCGATGCCCGCAACACGGTTTTTCTGATCGGCGAGAATCCTCCCCGGCTGAGTTCGTGCCAAGGGGACGAAGTGGGAATGCCTCATCATGAGCCGAATTTTCTAACGATTCAGGCTCAGATGCAGTGCCGCGGCATGGTGATCCTCACCGACACCTGGTTCCCCGGTTGGACCGCGACGGTCGACGGCAAGCGGGCGAAAATAGAGCGCGCGTACGGTTTCGTGCGAGGCATCGTGGTTGAGGCGGGCAGTCACACGATTGAGATGCGATATCGGCCCCTCAGCGTGTATATCGGAGCGGCGCTCAGCTTGCTTGCCTGCGGAATCGTGCTGGCCGGAGTCCGGCGCGGTGCTCCTGCTGCCCCAGCCCCACGCTGACGCATGGGGCTAATAACAACGAATGAGACCATATACAGCCCCATGCGTCAGCGTGGGGCTAACGACAGTCGCGCACCCCCGCCAATATGCAAAACTAAAGACAGCTTTCGGAACTTAACGGATTCGTGGGTGTCCAACAGACTATGAGGTATTGGGCCTACCTGGTCGCCAAGCTGGTTGTCGCCGCAGGCATCGTGTACGGATTGGATGTGCTGGTCAATCGACTCCTTCCGGCTCCTAAGCCTTATATGGATGGGGGCCCCTTCCCGGCATCGCATGCCATGGTCTACAGCATCGCGATGTTTGGTGCTCGCTCTGTTCACCGTCGGACTCACCTGGCTGGTCATCTGGGATCAGCGCTACCGCTGCCGGACCTGCCTGCGCCGCCTCCGCATGCCCATCCAGACCGGGAACTGGACCCACGTCCTGCTGGGCGCTCCCCGCACCGAATACATTTGCATCTACGGACACGGTACCCTAAAGGTAGCCGAGCTCCAGATCACCGGGCGTCAGCAGCCGGATTGGGAGCCTCACGAAGACATGTGGAAGGAATTGTTTTCGACCGAAGACACCCGACGTGGCCGTTAAGCTGCACATCCGTAAGACCCTGCTCGCGCGATTCCTCCTCAGCCGTTGGGGGAAAATCTTTGTCGTTGGCAGTGTCCTCTCGCTCGCCACGGCCCTCGGTATTTTTACCTACTACTACGTAAAGTACGGCCGCTTGATCGAGGAAAAGCTCGCCGCCGGACCCTTTGCCAGCACTTCCATGCTGTACGCAGCGCCGCGGCCCGTGATGATCGGGGACGACGCTCAGCTTCCGGAAATGGCGGCATACCTGCGTCGCTGCGACTATACCGAGTCCAATACCAACCGCGGCGGCTGGTATCATTTGCGCGCCGACGCCATCGAAATCAATCCCGGCCCCGACTCTTTCGATTCCGAGGGCGCGACCATCAAAATCGAAGCCGGCAAGGTCACACAGATTATTTCCCTGCGCGATCATACCGCCCGCACCCGGTTCATGCTGGAACCGGAGCGGATGACCAACCTGTTCGATCGCGCCCGCGTCAAGCGGCGGGTAGTGCAATACGACGCGATCCCCAGAGTGATGGTGGACGCCCTTCTCTCGGCCGAGGATAAGCATTTCTTCCAGCACATCGGCTTCGACCCGGTGGGAATCGTGCGCGCGGCCTATGTGGACGTGAAGCAGAGGCGCGTCGGCCAGGGAGCTTCGACCATCACGCAGCAGTTGGCCAAGAGTTTGTTGCTCTCGCCGGAACGCACCTGGAGCCGTAAGATTCCGGAAACGCTGATCACGCTGTACCTGGAGCAGAAGCTATCGAAGGAGAAGATTTTCGAATATTATGCCAACTCGGTTTATCTGGGCAACGTCGGCAGCTTCAGCATCAACGGACTGGGCGAAGGCGCGCAGGCATATTTTGGCAAGGACCTCAAACGGCTTACCTTGCCGGAGGCGGCTACCCTCGCCGGTTTGATCAACTCACCCCATCGGCGCAACCCCTTTTATCACATGGACGCCGCCAAAGAACGCCGCAACGTGGTACTCAAGGCCATGCGTGAAAATGGGCAAATATCTCAGCGGGATTATGAGGATGCGATCGCGGCTCCGTTGAAGGTGATGCGCGAGTCCCCCGAATCGACCGACGCACCCTTCTTCGTCGACCTGGTGAACCAGACGCTGCAAAATCGCTTTCAGGATCGCGATTTCCAGACCAATTCCTATCGCGTCTATACCACGCTTGACATGAATCTGCAGCGCGACGCGGTGACTGCCGTCCGCGAAGGGATCAAGGAGACGGACGATCAATGGAAGCGCCGCAATAAGAAATACGGCACCAACGAGGACAATCCGCTGGCCCAGGTGGCTCTCATTTGCCTGGATGCGGAAACCGGTGAATTAAAGGCCCTGGTGGGTGGCCGCAACTACGGAGTCAGCCAACTCGACCATGCGCTGGCAAAACGGCAGCCTGGTTCCAGCTTCAAACCGTTCGTCTACGCAGCCGCTTTCACGGAGGCGCTGAAGGGCGGCCCGAGTGCCCTGACGCCCGCTTCCACCGTAGTGGACGAACCGACGACCTTCTATTTTAACGATCAGCCGCCCTATGAGCCGAAAAACCATGGCGATCATTACACGTTCGGACCAGTCACGCTGCGCACCGCCCTCAAGAAATCTTTGAATATTCCGGCCGTCAAGGTTGCCGAAATGATCGGTTACGATAACGTGGCGCGCACGGCCCGTGCCGCAGGCTTGAACGTGGATATTAAGCCGACGCCTTCGATCGCTTTGGGCGCTTATGAAGTCACGCCGCTCGAAATCGCCGGAGCCTATACAGTCTTCGCCAATGCCGGCACGCGAGTGAAGCCGACGTTTATCAAAACGATTCGCGATCAGCATGGCGCAGGCATCTTCGACGAGACGCAGGAGCGCAAGCCCGCCATCGATCCGCGCGTCGCTTACCTGGTCGAGCAGATGATGGAAGAAGTGCTGAGGTCGGGTACCGGCGCCGAAGTCCGGCGCACTTTCACTCTTCCCGCAGCGGGAAAGACCGGAACGTCGCGGGACGGCTGGTTCGCCGGCTTTACTTCGAAACTGATCTGCGTGGTGTGGGTGGGCTTCGACGACAATCGCGATTTCAAGCTGGAAGGCGCACATAGCGCGCTACCCATCTGGGCCAAGTTCATGAAGCTGGCCCACGAGCACCGCGAATACCGCAACGTCCACGGATTTTCGGCGCCCGACGGCATCGTCACCGCCGATATCGACCCGGAGAGCGGCCAACTGGCCACTGGGAACTGCCCGAAGACCGCCAGCGAAGTCTTCCTTGCCGGAACTCAGCCCATCGAGTCCTGCACGCTGCACGGTGGCGGGACGCAGATCACGGATTGGAATTCCGATAAGAAAAACGATGATCCCTCGAAAAAGGGCAAGGGATTCCTGGGACGGCTGAAGGGTATCTTTAAGTAAGACTTGCCGTCCGCCCGCAGACGCTCCGAGCCTATTCCTTCGCCCAATTAACTACTCCCTCGGCAGCAAGTACCCAAACGCATACAACATCCCATCATGAGTCCCCACGTAAACCTTGCTTGCCCCCGCTGAAATCCCGCCAGTAGAATAGGAAGCAATCGCCTTCCCGCTGCTCCACAACTCCTTGCCTGTATCCGCATTCAGCGCATACAACACCGCGGGAGCCGACTTCGACAATCCCGACGACAGCGCGAACACCACGCCATTCACCACAATCGGAGGAGCCGGCGACACCATCTCCCGCGACGTCCAGCCCACTTCCAGCGCGAGCGACCCATTCTGCTCCGCCATCTTCATCGCGACAACCGCGCTACCTTTTGTAGCCAGAATCCATCGAGTCTTACTCTCCGCATCCTCCCAGCTCGCGAGCGCACTGCCCATCCCGCTGCCCCCACCAGGAACGTTCACGAGAATTGCGAGGCTCACCGGATCCAGCACAAAAACATGTCCCGATACGTTTCCTGCCGCGACATATTCCTTGTCCTTAAACTTGAACACCATGGGAGTCGTTGCAAATGGACCCGCCTGCTCCTGCTTCACCTTCAGCGTCTTCGCTTCCAGAGCCACCAGCGCTTTCGTGGTGGTCGCATAAACCGTTCCCTCCGAACCGAACGCCAACCCCAGCACCGAAGCGTCGCTGGTCTTATATTCATTCACCATGTTGTCGGCCAGGTCGATCGACCACACCGCATTCGGCGTCCCGCCGCAATTGTCGCTCGTCACCGCATACACCACGTTCGAAACTGATATCACGTCGTGAGCCTTCGCATTCCCGCGAATGAATCTCGCCGCCGGAACAATATCGGTGCCCGTGTGCTGATTCAACACGTGAATCAACCCATCGCTCGATAACGCGTACACCGCACCCGGATTCCGCCGCGGCCTGGGCAGCGTCGGAGCCGGAGCCGCATTCATCCCGCCTCTTCCCGGACCTCCCGTCGGAACACCTCGCGCGCCTCGCGCAGCCGGTACCGGAGCCGTCAGCGGAGCCGCCAGCGAAAGCGCCGCCGTCATTCCCGCCGGACAAGTCGCCGTGCCATTCTTCACCGGCACCAGCAGCGAATCGTACGGCAAATGCGTTTCCCAAAACACCTTGCCCACCACGTGATCGATCGCCACCACGTTATCCGCGCTCGTGCCCACGTACAACAAATCCTTGAACCCTTTATAAGTTATCAGCCGCGACGAAACCACCGGAGGCGTCGGCGTCCCGTTCAACTTCAATTTCCACAGCGATTGCATCACCCCGCCCTGCACAGCCTCGACCGAAATATGCGGATCGGTTTTCACCGAGGCAGTCCGCTGAGCGTCCCCGCCCGCCGCCAGCCAGTCCCCTCCCCCGCGCCCGAATTGCGCGTATGTGACCGATGCAAACAACGCCCCGCACAGCGCGACTTTGGAGGTCATTTCCCCTCCAATCCGAAGCTGTACAGCACGCTATCATACGTCCCGATGTAAACCCGCCCGTTCGCGATCGACAACCCACCGAAATGGATGAAACTCTTGATCTGATCCCCGCTGGAATACAATTCCTTGCCCGTTTCCCCGTCTAAAGCGTAGAGAACCGCGTGAGTCGAGTCGTGAATCCGCTCATAGCTGTTGTCATCCAGCCCCCGATCCGGATAAGCCTGTTCGGTGTTTTCTCCGCTCCCGAACCCGTAAACCACTCCATTAGCAATAGCTGGCGGTTCCGCTTGATCCATATCGCGCGACATCCAACCAGGCACCAGCTTCAATTTCCCGTTTCTTTCCTCCACCTTGAACGCCATAATCGCCCCATGCGTCACCGGACCATTCGAGATCGGAGTCTTAAAATCCGGATGCGAGGGACCCCAGAAAGGCGTTAAGACCCAACGAGTTCCCTTCTCATCCTCCCAACTCGCCAGCGCCCCCCAAATCCCCGCCGACGCGAAATTCACTTCTTCATTGCAAATCAGCGGCGTGCGATCCAGCGGCGTCTGGTGATCGTCCCCTCCAGCCGCTTTAGTATCAAGCAGATAAACCCGGCATTCCTTACTCGCAGCGACCATCAGCTCGCGACCTTTATACTTGAAAACCGCCGGCGTCACCTGCATATCCAAATCGCGACTCTGCAGCCACGCCCAGTTCTTGGGCTCGTAATAATCCTGCAATTTCAGCTCAGTCCCTTCGACCTTCGCGCCCACTAAACCATTGCCGTATGTTTGAGTTGCAGGATCATACCGCCCATCTCCAGTAGGCGCCCATGCCACCCCGTTAAAATCAATCGCCGCCCCAGTCCGACCCCAAAGACCGCCGCTTTTCGGGTTATACGTCATCACTTTATGGGTCGGATCTTTCAAATTCACCGACCACATCTGGTTCGGATTCCCGGCGCACCCCTGCGCCGTCGTCGTAAAAAGCACGTCGTTCCACATGTTTAGCGCATACGATTTGCCGTACGGATACCCAAACTTGAACGGTACCGCCACATCTTCGCCATCCGCCACATTCAGCGAATGAATCTCCCCGTCGCCTGCCAGCGCATAAACCGTCCGATTCCCCTGCGCATTGGGAGGCCCGATGACTGGCGTCGCGGTCAGCCCGGCGGGACACAGGGGATCCCCCGGCCGCCCTCTGCGCTCCGGGATTGGATACTCGAAGTGCTTCTTCCAAATGATCTTCGCGGTCTGGACATCGATCGCATAAATGTTATCGCCGGTGCCCGCCACAATCGCGATCTGCTTGGGACCGCTGCTGGTGTTGACCCTGTTTACAATCAGCGGAGGAAAGAGCGAGTGCATCTCCTTCGGCTCATTATCGAGCTGAAGCTTCCACACGATTTTCAGATTCTTGACGTTATCCTTATTGAGGATTTTTTCGTCCTGCTGCCAGGAGGTCCTCTGCGGGCTGCCTCCGTCGGTGAGCCAGTCGGCTCCGAAACTAGCCGCGCAGCTCAGCGCTATTGCGATCACGAAACGGGATGTTCGCATTCTCACTCCTCGGCGTCTTGAAACGATTCAGGATTGACATTACAGGAACGTACGAAGCCTTGTCAAGGTTACCGTCCGGGTTTCCATTCGCGCGCCAGGCGACGGGCCTCGGCCACCTGCTCCGGCGTCAAATGCTTCGCCACGGAATCCCTCATTTCCACGATTGTGTCGCGATCGTCCGGCAGCACATGATCGGCTGCGATAATCAGCCACATTTCCGATTGCACATCATCGTGCGGCAGGCCCTTGCCCGAGTGATACAAGATCCCTAAACTTGCCTGCGCGTACGCGTTGCCCTGGACAGCCGATTTGCGATACCAGCTCGCCGCCTCGGCATAATTCTTCTTCAGCCCGCTGCGCCCGGCCTCATAGTTTTTTCCCAAACTGAATTGAGCCTCAGCATCGCCCGCGGCAGCCCGCTCGCGAAGCGGAGGCCGGCCCGCGGGCGGTTGAGCCAAAGCGATCGCGGCGGCGAAAACACAGAGGAGCGTGCGCATAGCTTTATCATAATTCCCTTCGTGGCGCGAGCTTCAGCTTGCAGCGTCGCCTTCAGCCGACGTCTAGTGGCCTCAGAGACCCCTCCATGACTGTCGGGGTTCGGTAGGAGAATGCCTTGTCCTCAACCTCGACACAGAACCCCGACAGTTATGGAGGGGTCTCCGAGACAGGCTACTAGTGATTGCTTACCCCAGCTTCTTCTCCAACTCCGCCCACCTCTCATACAACTCGTCCACGGCCAACTGCTTGACCTCCAACTCCGCCATCGCCGCCTCCAGCGCCTTCCCGCCCTGCGACGCCGCATGCTGCACCGCATCGTGCTGAGCCTCCAGAGCCACCTCGGCCTCCGTCACCCGATGCTCGATCGTCTCGTAATCCCGAGCCTCGATATAGGAAAGCTTCTTCTTCGCCGCCGCGGCTTTGGGCGCGGGAACACTGGACTCTTTCACGGGCTTCTTCGCCGTCTGCCACTCGTTCCACTGCGAATAGTCCGCGAACCTCTCCGCCCCGCCCTTCCCATCGAGCCCCAGCACCACGGTTGCCACCCGATCCAGCAAATAACGATCGTGCGTCACCAGCACCAGCGCCCCGGCAAAGTCCAACAAGCTCTCTTCCAGAATCTCCAGAGTAGGAATATCCAGATCGTTGGTCGGCTCGTCGAGCAGCAGTAAATCCGCGGGTTCCAGCATCAGCCTCGCGATCAGTACCCGCGCTCGCTCTCCGCCCGACAACCTTCGCACCGGCTGATTCAACTGCTCGCTGGTAAACAAGAACTTCGCCGCCCACGAAGCCACGTGCGTCACGCGATCGCGATAAATCACCGAGTCGCTATCCGGCGCCAGCGCCCTGCGCAGCGTCAGGTTTTGATCGATCTCCCGTATCTGGTCGAACGACACGATCCGCAGATTATCGGCCTTCTGAATCTCGCCCTTCATCGGCGCCATCTCGCCCTTCAGCAGCCGCAGCAGAGTAGTCTTCCCGCTGCCATTCGCTCCGACCAGCCCCACGCGCATCCCCGCAGTGATCGTAAAGCTCGTACCGTCGAACAACACCGAATCACCAAACCCATGCGACACGCCCTCCAGATGCACCAGCCTCTTGGTCTTGCGATCAGTCGCTGAAAAATCGATATCGGTCAGCTCCACGCGCGTGCGGATTTTCAAATCCTTCAGCTCGCCGATCATTTCCTGAGCTTTATCAATACGAGCCTTGGATTTAGTCGCCCGAGCCTTCGGGCCTCGCCGCAGCCACTCCATCTCGGTCTTGACGCGATTCTCCAGTGCGTCCTGATGCTTCGCCTGCGCGTGGAGAAATTCACCCTTCTTCTCCAGGAACGTGCTGTAATTCCCGGTGACGTAAAAAGTCCCGTTGGGAAACGCCGGATTCAGCTCCACCATCGCCGTCGCGACGTTCTCCAGAAAATAGCGGTCGTGGCTGACCACCACGCAAGCGAACGAAGCGCCGTTCAGCAAGTCTTCCAGCCATGCGATTCCCGCGAGATCCAGATGATTCGTCGGCTCATCAAGCATCACGATGTCCGGCGATTGCACCAACGCCTCGGCCACCGCGAGCCGCTTGCGCCAGCCGCCCGACAGCGTTGACGCCTGCTGGTCCAGATCCTCAAACCCCGCCCGCCCGAGCGTCTCGGCCTCGCGAGCCAGTTTTTCTTCCTCCGCGACCTTAGCCTCCGCCATCGCGGCATGAACCACCTGCCGCACCGTGAGCCCCGCGGCAAACTGCGAATCCTGCGTCACGTAAGCGAGCCGCGTCCCTTTGCGAAGCGCAACATTTCCGGTGTCGGGCTCACGTGCTCCAGTGAGAATCTCCAGCAGCGTAGACTTCCCCGCCCCATTCGGCCCGATCAGCCCAAGCCTGTCCCCCTCCGAAATGTTCAGCGTAATATTTTCAAAAAGCGGCGCAATCCCAAAAGTCTTCGAGATCGCTGAAACGTTAATTAAAGATGCCATTCGTCATCTACCAGTATCGTGGAGTGGGCTGAAGAAATTGTTTGGCCGCCGATGAACGCTGATGAACGCCGATTGAAAACAAATGGTCTTATCCGCGTTCATCCGCGTTCATCGGCGGCTAACATTTGCCTTTCCGCACCGCTGCGATTCAAACTGCGGCCCCTGAGCCGCAACCTGTATGCTAAATTCTCGGGTTAATGCCATCGCACAGACTGAAATCGACACTGACGAGCCTCGTCCTGTGCGGGATGTTTTGTGCGCCGTTCCTTCTCCTCGCTGTGAGCTATGTCGACTTGCCCCCGGAACTTCCTGTGTTGCGGTCCTGGATCGGTCACTCGACGCGTTCGGCGCCGAAATCCGTGTTCACCGTATTTCGCGTTCCGTTGATGAATCTAGTCCATGGCCTCTTGGCAGTCATCATGCTCCGCCGCGCGAATGATTTCGAGAATATCCAACGCCGCATCGCGTATTCGAACATCTTCTCAACGTTGCTGTTCGCCATTGCGCTGAAATCCAACTTCGAAGCCGCGGAGATTAGCCTGGCGGCGCCTTGGCTTGGATTTGGGACGTTGACAGCGGTCGTCGCAGGCGTCGGAGTGGCGTTGATACGTGCTCGAAAAGTGTCTCTTCCTTGGCCTGAGCTGCGCCTGCCGATCCGAGACCGGTACTTGATTATTGGGTTATTCGCTACATATATCGCGCTCGTAATCCTGTCTTTGGCCGTTTCCCACCGAGCATGATCAGGCTGCCAAGTATGATGGTTCTTATTTCATTCCATGATCGAACTAAAATCCCTATCACCCGAAATTCTCCTTCACATCGCGAAGTCCCTCAACATCCCCATGAAGGGACTCATCGCCACCATCGAGCTTCTCGACGAAGGAGGCACCGTGCCCTTCATTGCCCGCTACCGCAAGGAAGCCACCGGCAATCTGGACGAAGTGCAGATCCGTTCGATCGAAGAAAAACTGCTTTACTTCCGTGAATTGCAGGACCGCAAAGCGAGCATTCTTGCATCTATCCAGGAACAAGGCAAACTTACCGCCGAATTGAAAGCCCGCATCGAAGCCTCGCTCGAAAAGAGTGAGATCGAAGATCTTTATCTTCCCTTCAAGTCCAAGCGCCGCACGAAAGCGACCATCGCACGTGAGAAAGGACTCGACCCGCTGGCCCAATATTTGTGGGCGCAACAACCTAAGGGAACGCCTCTAAACATCTTCGCCGCGCAATTCATCGACGCGGAAAAAGGCGTCGCCACAGCCGAAGAAGCCCTGGAGGGCGCGCGCCACATCGTCTCGGAAATGATCAGCGAAGACGCGGGCATCCGCCAGTCGCTGCGCAAAGTCATGTTCGAGGAAGGTGTCATCGTCAGCCGGAAGATTGCCGACGCCGCCGACGAGCAAGAGAAGTTCAAGATGTATTACGACTACCGCGAGCCCGTAAAATCCATCCCTTCGCACCGCATGCTGGCCATTCGCCGCGGCGAGACCGAAAGCGTCCTCTATTTCACTATCGAGCTCGACCCCGTGCGCCCCGCGACGATCATCAAGAGCGCCGTTTACAAACGAGAGGGCGACTGGACTCCGCACCTGACGCTCGCGATCGAGGACGCCTGGAAGCGTCTGCTCAACACCTCCATCCAGGGCGAAACGCGACTGGAGCTGAAGCAGAACGCCGATACCGAAGCCATCAAAGTCTTTCGCGACAATCTGCAAAACGTGCTTCTCGCGCCACCCGCCGGACAACTCGCCGTGCTCGGCGTCGACCCGGGAATCCGCACCGGCTGCAAACTAGCCGTGGTCGATGAAACAGGCAAGTTCCTGGCCCATGACGTCATCTTTCCGAAGAATGCGGCCGAAGCCGCGCGCACTCTAAAGGCGCTGATCGAAAAGCATGGTGTGAAAGCCATCGCCATCGGTAACGGCACCGCGTCGCGAGAAACCGAATCCTTCGTGCGCGACTTTCTCAAAGATCAAGCCCTCACCATTTTCGTCGTCTCCGTGAACGAATCCGGCGCCTCGATTTATTCCGCGTCCGACATCGCGCGCCAGGAATTCCCGGACCTCGACCTGACCGTGCGCGGAGCCATTTCCATCGCCCGCCGTTTGCAGGACCCGCTTGCCGAACTCGTGAAGCTCGATCCAAAATCCATCGGCGTCGGACAGTATCAGCACGATGTCGATCAGCGCCAGCTTCACAAATCGCTCGAAGCCGTCATTGAAAGCTGCGTCAACCGCGTGGGAGTCGATCTCAACACCGCAAGCTGGGCGCTGCTCCGCTACGTAGCAGGAATCACCGAGCGTACCGCGCTCAAGATCGTCGAGTTCCGCAACGAGCACGGCAAATTCCGCTCAAGAGTGCAGCTCAACGCGGTTCCCGGCATCGGTCCCAAAACGTTCGAGCAGGCCGCCGGATTTCTGCGCATCCGCGGCGGCGAGAATGTTCTCGACGTCACCGGCGTGCATCCTGAATCGTACCCGGTTGTCGAGCAGATCGCGGTGAAGCTAGGCATTCGCGTGGAGCAGATGATTCAGAATGCGGAGCTGCTGGATAAAGTCGATAAGGCCGCCGGCTCCTACACGCTCAACGACATTCTAGAGGAGCTGAAAAAACCCGGCCGCGACCCGCGCGACAAGTTCGTCGCAGCGAGTTTCAAGGACGACATCCGGGAGATCGCCGATCTCAAGCCGGGCATGAAGCTCGAAGGAATCGTGACGAACGTCACCAAGTTCGGTGCGTTCGTCGATATCGGCGTCCATCAGGACGGGCTGGTTCACATCAGCGAATTATCCAACCGCTACGTGCAGGATCCGAACGAGGTAGTAAAGGTCGGCCAGATTGTGAAGGTGACCGTGGTCAACGCGGATACCAAAACCAAACGGATCGCGCTGACCATGAAATCCCCGCAGGCTCCGCCATCGCAGCCGCCTCAAAAGCCGAAACCATCGGTAACCGACTTGGCCGCCCGATGGAAATCTCGCTGATTATTGTACGGCCACCGTGGCGCCGGACTGGCTGGATGAGATCACGCCGCCGCCGTTACTGATCGATAGCACGATCGGAAGCGCCGAGCCGCTTACGCCGGTCGGAATCTGGATGTTGAACTGCACCACTCCGGTCACAAAAGACGGAGCGGCACCGGCAAAGACAACAGGCGCCGCTTTGCCGCCGATGGTGGCCGTAACTTGCTGTAAAGCCAGGTATAAGAGACTATTTGACGGGCTCACCTGACCCGTAGTGCTGGCCGGATTGGTCTGCCCGCCGCCGGTCGCGTACAGCGAAATATAAGAACCCTGCAAGGCCGGCGTGGCCGGAGTGTTATAGCTATAGTTCTGATTCAAAACGCTTGCCTGCCCGCTGCCGGTGGAATTATTGGTGAAAAGTCCCAGCGCGGCGAGCCCCACGGGTTGGGTAATCGCAGCCGACGGAACTCCTTGATAAGTAACCACAACCGCGGTCGAGGTGCGTCCGGCGATTTCATAGGGAACCGTGACGTTGATCTGCGTCGAGGAAACGTACAGCAGCGTGCCCGAGAATCCGTCGAAAGTCACCTGCACGCCCGCCAAAACCGGGTTCGTTAGGGAACTGATAGTAAACGAAACCGGGTTGCCGGGTCCGAGCCCGGAGCCTTTAATCGAAACAATCTCTCCCGGCGCAAGCTGACTGCCCACTCCACTGGCGGCATTGCCGATGATGAAGGGCTGCGGAATGGAGGTCGCGGAGACGAAGAGCGAAACGGTAACGGTGGTGGACGCGAGGCCGGTCGATGACAAGGTAAAAGAGCCGCTATAAGAACCGGGTTGGAGGCTTTGGGGACTTACAGATACAGAAATATTTCCCGGCGTGCTGCCGCTGGAGGGATTCACGGCGATCCAACTATCGCTGACCGCGGACACGGTGTAGGGTAGCGACCCGGCGGCGGGATTGGTGATCGTCACGGATTGGGCGAGGGGCGGCGATCCTCCGGCCTGATAACTGAACGTGACCGTTGAAGGAGTCGCCAGAATCGCCGAGGCGGGGGGCGCGACGTTCAGGCTTACAAAGATAGTAATAGCGGGGACCGACGAGTTTTGGAAAGCGATGACTACTTGCGCCGAGTAGGTGCCCTGGTTCAGGCTGTTCTGGGCCACGCTCAGGGTGATCTGCGCGGGATTGGACGCCGTCAAGCTCCCGTTTTGAGGACTCACGTTGAGCCAGGATCCGCCGGTTCCCTGGAGGATCGAGGTCGTGAAGTTCGAACTGGTCGAACCGGTCATGGTCAGCGTCTGCGAAGCGGGGAGAGAGCCGCCCTGGAGCTCGGTGAAGCTTAGGGTACCGGACGGCGAGACTGTGACGGAACTGCTGGAGGTGATGGTGAGCGAGATGGGGATCGAGAGGGAGTTATTGAAGAGTCCGGAAGAAGTGATCAGGATGGCGCCCGTATAGCTGCCGACGGCGAGTCCGCCGACACCGGACTTTCCGGGGGTCACCTGCACGGTGATGTTGGGTTGTAGCTGGGTGTTGCCGGTGACTGGAGCGATGCCCAGAAAGTTGTTGCCCGCTGTGATGCTCGCGTTGTAGGCGATTGGCACCTGGCTATCGGAGCTGCTGAGGCCGATCAGAAATTGCGTCGGGTTGGCACCCTGCTGAAGGGTGAGGTTGGAGAGGCCGCTGGGAACGCTGACGTTCAGCAAGGGACTGCTGCTGATGAATACGGAAATGCCGATAATCGCCGTGGTGGTCCCATTTGCCTGGGTGTTGGACGTCAACGAGATGTTTCCGGTGCAGGTACCGGCAGTGAGCCCGGCAGTGGCCACATTCACAGTGAGTGTAGCTGGCGTGATGTTCGTGGACGCGGTCACCTGGAGCCAGCTTTGCGTGCAGTTGCTGGTGCCGGCGACGGTGGTCGTGAAGGAGAACGGCAGCGCGATGCCGGAACTCGTGATCTGCACGGTCTGGGAAGGCGGCGCGGTATGAGCCAACTGAAAGCCGAACGATAACGACGTAGGGGACGTTATCAGCTTGGACGTGGTGGGTCCACCGCCTCCGCTCGAGATCGTCAATGTGACCGTGATCAGGACCGGGTTACCTGCACTGGGGGTCAAGGTGATGGTTCCGGTGTAACTGCCAACCGCCAGGCTGGACGACAAAACTTGGACCGTAAGAGTGTCTTTAGTGATGCCGCTACTTCCACAGAAGGGACACGTCGAGGCGGCGATCCAGGTGGCGTTGCTTGTAATGAGATAAGCGACGGCGGATCCGGTGGTGCTGTCGACGGTGATGGTCGGGTAGCTAGCGGGATTCTGACCGGCCGTCGACGTGAAAGCGAGGGTAGTACCGCTGACAGTGAGTACGTTCTGGGCTTGGACCGTGTCAAAACTACCCAAGGCGAGAAAACCAGCGATCAATGCATACATCACGAAGCGGGACGGCGCTAATCGAAACATGGTCAGCATCACTCCTATTGAAGCACTTTAGCTGCCAACGTCATAATAGGTGCAGATGGGATTCGGTCTATGGATTGATCCGGAGAACGGGCTGGCTTGGGCTCAGGGAACGCATGAATATCGGCCGATGGGGGCGGCGGTAATTTCCTCGACGGACCAGTTCCGGCATAAGGATTTCAGGCAGGCCCGGCAAAGGCCTCGGGGGCTGCAGAATTCGTTTGCCGGGTTTTTCGGGTCGCTCGAAGAGGTAAATGCAAGACTGAGGTCGGGCGGCAGGTGGAAAACGAGAGCCACCCCGGCGCATTTGCTTTAAGAGATGTTGGCCGCCGATGAACGCTGATGAACGCCGATAAGACCTTTTCTTTTCAATACCCCAAGGTTATCCGGCCTTTAGAGCCGCGACCGTCAGGGAGCGGGCAGATGCAGAAATACGCTTCCGAAGTGAAATAGACCGCTCCCGATGGTCACGGCTCTGAAGGCCGGATAATCTTGGGCTTTGAAACTAATGGCCTTATCGGTGTTCATCCGTGTTCATCGGCGGCCAATAAAGCTGCAGCTTGGTATATCGCCCCAACGCCGCGATCGCCCTGGCGGCGGCTGCCTGGTGGTCGTGTTGCCATGGCGGGCCGAGACTTGCGCGTAGGCCGATTAAGAATCCATCCAGGCGTTCTGCCGTGGTCGCCGCGGCCTCGGCAGAACGCAGGCGCTCCTCACCCCGAGCGAAAGTGTCCACCTTGATTCCCAGCGACGCAGCGCTCGCGCATAGCCCGTCGTGATACAGCATCGCGTCCGCCCGCACCGTGACCGGCCATGAAGCATGTACTTCCGCCAGTGAATCAGGGAGCCGGGGCAGCGGGGCGGTCCGCAACGCGATCGAGCGGATCTCCCCCTTCGTTCCCAGACTGGACCGCAATCGCGACAACGCCCGCTCGGCGCAATGCGCGGCCGAGTCCCGGACTTCCTGTACCAATCGCTCCGCTTCGGCTGCGTTCATACCGACCGTCTCGTGCTCATACGGTTGTTTCGGCAACCCCGCCTCAATCAGTTCCACCCGTCGGCGATCAATCACCTCGGGCGCGCCGTCCTTGACGCCCATGCATACCAAGACCGCCCAGCCGTTATGATCCGCAACTCCCACCACCACGGGCGCCAGTGCCATCGCAACGTGATTCTATACAATTACAATCACGGTATGCCACGGAAAGTCATCTTGGGATTCGGAATCAGCATCGACGGCTATATTGCGCGACGGAACGGCGCCATGGATTATCTGACGATCGACCAAGAAGGCGAAGCGGTGATGGCGGACTTCTTCGCCCGGATCGACACCACCATCATGGGCCGCAAGACCGCGGCAGGTTGGGCGAAAATGCGCAAGAGCGGCGAGATACCCGACACTCCGGGCATGGCCAACTACGTAATTTCCCGGCGATGGAAGCCGGGCAAACGCGACGGATTCGAAGTGGTCGGCGGATCTCTGACCGGCTTCGTAAGAAAGCTAAAACGCAGCGAAGGGAAAGACATCTACCTGGGCGGCGGCGGCCAGTTGTGCCGCAGCTTCCTGCAAGAGGATCTGGTGGACGAACTCTTCATCGGTCTCGGTCCCGTTCTTTTAGGTGACGGCATCCCCGGCTTCCCGGGCAAATTTCCGCAGCGTGACTTTAAGCTGATAGAGTGCAAGTCCTACTCGAATGGATCGGTCGGGCTGCGCTACGAGCGGATACGGAGTAAGACCAGCCGATAGCGTGGCGCACGCACTCCTGCGTGCCGCGTCGAGACTCATCTCGACGCATGTTGAACGCGTGGGCCGAGCGTCACGAACGCCGGCTAAGAGCCGGCGGCAGGTCGGGGACCTGCCCCACCTCCTCATCTCACCGCTTTCTTCACGAGCACGCCGATCCTTACCTCGTCGGTGACGGTCAACTGCTTCAGCGCGAAGGCGACCGGCCACACGGTTCCTTCGTCGAGGTTCGCTTTGTCGCTGAAGCCCAACATCGCGTATCTCGCCTTGAACTTGTGCCCGCTTTGGAAGAAGCAGACGACATTGCCGTCCTTGGCGTACGCGGGCATCCCGTACCAGGTTCTCGGCGAGAGGGCTGGCGCGCTGGCTTTGATGATGGCATGCAGCCGCTGTGGCCATGGCGCGATCCGGTTCCGGCATCTCGGCAATCTTCGCGAGCACGTCGCTTTCCCCATCCGCCTTCTTCGCGCGCGAGCCTCGACGCGCCTCCGCCTTCAGCTCCTGGGAGCGCTCCTTCATTGCGGTGCGTTCCTCGTTCGTGAATCCCTGTGGCTCCTTCTTCGATCTCATAGAGCCTCAGTCTATCAGTGGGGCAGGTCCCCGACCTGCCCAAGAGCCATTCACCGCGCCGAACTTTTATTTATCTCCTGTGTTATCTTTGACCTCCGCGCCTCCACGACAGCCGAAGTGTCTTCGTATTTTTACCCTGCGCAGCCGACAGAGCCGCGACCACAGGGAGCGATCTCCGCCTCCCTAATCCTTTAGATCGCTCCAGCCGTCCTTTCAAGGCGGCTCTTTAGACCTATTTCGAGTGTGTGACCGCTCCCGATGGTCGCGGTTATAACTATTGTGTACGATAGAAATTCCGTGACATCTCCTCGTCTCGAATACTGGGCCGGCATCGTGGCCGTCCTCAACTTGGCCATGATCGCGATCC
Organism: Bryobacterales bacterium; assembly: GCA_963813145.1. Taxonomy (GTDB): domain Bacteria; phylum Acidobacteriota; class Terriglobia; order Bryobacterales; family Bryobacteraceae; genus Palsa-187. The sequence continues at coordinate 3,924,178 of CAWEXX010000001.1, read as the reverse complement.
TGTCGGGACGCCCTTATTTTTCGAACGGCTCCCATCCCGTTCGAGGTATCACTAATCCTGTGCTGGCGATGGAAGTCGCGCGCAGCGTCGATGAAGTCGATGCGATTCTGGGCGAGGCTCCCAGCCCCGACCGCGAAGTGATGCGCCTCAAGCAATACGCCGATTTCGGCTTCATTGGAGCCTACGCCGCTCTTTTTGTGCTGATGAGCTTGTTCTTAGCCCAGCAAGGACGCGCTCTCGCAATTTCGGCCGGCGCTTTGGGTCTGATCGCCGCGGTGCTCGACGTCATCGAGAACCTGGGCATTCTGCGCGCAGTGAATGCCGACCTCAGCCACACCACGCAAGCGATGATCGACGCCGTCCGTTATCCTAGCCTTGCGAAATGGGCTCTGGTTTCGCTCGCGATGGGCATGCTCGCGATTCTTCTCTGGAAGACTCGCCAGACAGGCCTGCGTATCATTGCAGTGTTCGACGGTCTAGCAGCGGCGTTAGGGCTCTACGGGCTTTACGACAATGCTTCTCTGGGATGGTCGGGGCTTCCGATGCTTGGCGGGCTTTTGGGCCTGGCCATTCTGTACTTCCGCCCCGGCCGATGAAGGAATGTTGACTCCGGTTGCGGCGGCGATGGGAATCAGACGCTTCCGACGCGTAAGAATCCGGACCCTCGATGTCAAGAAGATTATCGCCCGCCGTTAGCCCCGTCGGAATCGTAATGTTGATCTGATACAGCCCCGCGTAGCCTGGCGCGAGTCCGGCATAAGGCACCACAGCCGCTTGCCCGCCGATCAGCGCGGCGATCGTATTCGTGGTGTTGTTGAGAGCGGTTGCGTCAGAGGAGCCGGGATTCCCGTCCGTAATCGGCGGAAACACGGGGCCCAACCCGGTGAGATAAACAGCAATCGTCTCGCCCTGTTGGGCCGGATTCTTCTCGGTAATCAGTGAATAATCAGAGATGTGGAGCGCCGCAGCATCGCTGATCCCGTTCGCCGGATTCGTCAGCACGCCCGGCGTGGTGGCGTTCATGAACTCGGTGACAGTGTTCGACGCGACGCCGTTATTTTTCACCTGAATGGTCGTGATGCCGAACGTGCTCGCCGCATAGGGCACAATGGCCGCGATCTGGGTGGCGCTCACATAATAGAGCGGCGCGGGGATGCCGTCGATCAGCACTTGCACGTTATTTAACTTGTTCGGGAACACGGCAGTCGTGGCCACTTGGAGAGGACCCGCGGGAGCCAGGTTGGTACCCGTCAGCACGATTAATTCGCCCGGCGAAAGGCCGGTAGTGAAAGGAGCATAGCTCGCCGCGTTCACTACGCCCATCGGATTCAGGACAACCGATCCGGTAACCACCGGGGTGGGCGCCAGCAGCGCAATATCGATTCCCAGGTAAGGTGGATTCCCAAATCCAATGCGGACGTTGCCTCCATTTCCGATGGTGTAACTGGTGTAAGGATCGTTGTAGGTCGCGCCCGCCGTAGTCGGCGCAGCGCCGGTAGTGACCGCGCTATAGACTCCGCTGAAAGTCGAGAAAAGCCTGGAATGCTGGATCACCGTACCGCCGCTCAGATTGAACGAACCGTAATAGGAGTCCAGATCCAGATTGCCATCCACCAGGTCCGTCGCATCGCTATAAACGCCGGCGTTATAGTAGATCGAATTGTCGGGCAACAACTGCGGCGCTCCGCCGGAGGTGGTGCGAACCCCGATCATCATGTCGAATCCTACGGGTGAGCCTCCAAACACGAAGTTGCCGTCGGGCGAAAAGTACAGATATTCCTGCCCGTTCACCAGCGACAGCACATTCTGCGCGGCATTCGGGAACGTGATGACGACGGCGCCTCCGCTGGCGATGTACCGTACGTTCGAAGACTGCTGGCCGGTGACTGAGGTGCCGTTACCGGCGTAAAATCCGCGCATGCTGACGGTCCCGAGGCTGCCGGCCCCATTAGGATTCAGCGTGAACTGCGCATCCTCAAAGTACTGGACGTTGGTGCTGGAGTAATTCACGTACGACATCGCATACGCGCCGTTGAACGTCGACAAGGAAGGCGCCGGCGTCGAAATCTGACCGGCGATAAAGAGGTCGTTAAAACCGGCCTCGGTACTGCTTCCGATGAAAACTCCATTCGACACCATCCCCCGGATCACGCCTCCAGGCACCAGCGGGTGCGACAGAAACCCAAACCCGCCCGCTCCGATGGAATACGTGCCACTGACCGTTTGCGGACTGGGACCATTGCCCGACGCGCCATCCAGATACTGCGCGCTGATGGTGTAGGTCCCCGGAGCACTGCTGAACGTGATTGTGCCGTAAAAGGCGACCGCGTCCGATAGCGTGCCGCCGCTCTGTGCGCTGGCCACCCACGCTACTTCGCGGAAATAGTAGGTCCCGCTCAGCAGGTTGTTCCCGGTATTGTCCCAGGTAGGCGTCTGCCCGAATGCAGCGCAGCCCGTCAGAATCGCAAACAGCACACCCACCCGTCGAATTCTCATCATCTTGTCAGACGTACCCCATTGTAGGAACGTTGCTTTCACTTCTGAGGTTTACTGTTAGAATAAAAACGCGCGCCCGTAGCTCAGCCTGGATAGAGCGTTTGCCTCCGAAGCAAAAGGTCACAAGTTCGAATCTTGTCGGGCGCACCAGATATTTGCCCGCATGGCCGCAGGCTGACCGCTCCCGATGGTCGCGGCTCTGAACGCCGTTGATTCCGCCGGCGTGCTAAAGCGGTGGCGGCTCACAAGAGCGAGTGCATTATCAGCCACGACGCATCGCAAGGAACCGCCATGCGTCAGCATGCGGATAGACGAAACAAATGGTCTCATCCGCGTTCATCGGTGGCTAATATTAATTCGACCGGAACTCGATCGACGGCCACTGATCTGCGAATTCTTTCGCGTGCACGTCGCACACTTGACCCGGGTTTGAGCTCTGCGTGCTGTGCTCCCCATAGAACATGTAGTCGGTCTCCCACAGCGCGGTTTTGCGGCAGTGGTCGCACAAATTCTTCGGATTGGCATGGATCGCGGCGATCCTATGCCCGTAGGATTCTTTCATGACTACCAGAGTGACACACGCTGGCTCTGGTAGACACTCTGCCAGGCTCTATGGTAGAGTGTCTGCCCATGGCCATCGAACTGTTGCAAGGCACGCTCGACATGCTGATTTTACGGGTCCTGCAATCGGGCGCGCAGCATGGGCACGGCATCGGCCAGGCATTGCGCGCTTCCTCCGGCGAACTGTTTCAGATCGAGCACGGCTCGCTCTATCCGGCGCTGCACCGCCTGGAGCGGCACGGATTGGTAAGGTCCGAATGGAAGGCGTCGGAGTCCAACCGGCGTGCGAAGTACTACACGCTTACTGCCGCCGGTAAGAAACATCTGGGCGCGGAAACAACGAAATGGAAGCTGATGGTGGAAACCATTTCACGGGTGATGAGCAAGGCATGAGGGCAGGTCGGGGACCTGCCCCACTGGACCTGTGGCACTCTGGGATCTGATGAACGTCATTTTGTTCGGAGCGTCCGGAATGGTGGGACAAGGCGCGCTCCGCGAATGCCTGCTCGATCCGGGAATCGAAAAGGTGCTATCCATCGGCCGCGGCGCGACTGACGAGCAGCACTCGAAGCTCCGCGAGATTGTCCACAAGAACATCGCCGACCTCTCGCCGATCGAAGGTCAGTTGACCGGCTACGACGCGTGCCTGTTCTGCCTCGGCGTCTCCTCCGTTGGTATGACTGAAGCGGCCTACCGCGCCATCACCTACGATCTGACGTTGAAAGCCGCGAATACGCTGCTGAGGCTCAACCCCGGCATGACGTTTGTCTACGTGTCAGGGGCGAGTACCGACGCCGCCAGCCGCACGATGTGGGCTCGCGTGAAAGGGGAAACTGAAAACGCGCTGCTCGCCATGCCCTTCAAAGCCGCGTATATGTTCCGGCCGGGCTTCATCCAACCGCTCCACGGCATCAAATCGAAGACGGCGCTGTACCGGATTCCGTACGCCATTCTCGGTCCGTTCAACGCGCTGTTTTTGAAATTCTTCCCGAAATTCGCGACCAACACGGAAGTGCTGGGCCGCGCGATGATCAAGGCCGCGCGGAGCGGAGCGCCTAAGCGAGTGCTCGAGAGTCAGGACATCAACGCGCTGTGAATCTCCAGGAAACGTTCGGCGCGATCGACATTTATCTGTTCGACCAGCTTCTGCGGGGCCGCATCGCGCCCCGCATGCGGATCCTCGACGCGGGCTGCGGGTACGGGCGCAATCTCGTTTATCTTTTGAACCAGGGCTACGAGGTTTACGGTGTCGATCAGGACCCGGACGCCATCGCTTCGCTGCCCGCCGGGAATTTCCGCGTCGAATCCATCGAGCACATGTCGTTCCCCGACGCCTTCGCCGACGTGGTGATATCGAGCGCCGTGCTCCACTTCGCGCGCGATGACGAACAATTCCTGGCGATGGTGCGAAGCATGTGGCGAGTCCTCAAACCCGGCGGCCTCTTCTTCTGCCGCCTGGCTTCTTCCATCGGAATAGAGGATCAAATCACGCGCATCGCAGGACGCCGCCACCGTTTGCCCGACGGATCGGACCGCTACCTGGTGGATGAAGCTTTTCTGTGCGGCTTGACCCAGGAGCTGGGCGGCAAGTTGGTGGATCCGCTGAAGACCACGGTGGTCCAGAATCAACGGTCGATGACTACGTGGGTGGTGCAGAGGGGTTGACCGCGTCTGCCCGCTCCCTTACGGTCGCGGCTCAACGGACCCTCCACCATCACATCGAACTGATTCTGCGTGGACTCAAAACTCCGCCTGTCGCCGAAATTTTCGTTGACCGGTAGGTTATTCCAATACGTGTCGCGAACTTTCGGCGATAATCGCAGCCGACCCAGCCCGATCTGCACGCCTCCACCCGCCACAAATCCCAGACTGGCGCCGGCATTCGCATTCAGGACTGTATTAAACGGAGTCTGCCGGTCCGTCATGATATTGATCGTCGCCCCCGACTCGTGGATCGACCCGGTGATCCTCCTCCCGGCAAGGCCGGCCTCGACGAACGGTTTGATTCCGCGCATCGGTAGCTTGTATTTAAGGAGCAGCGGGAATTCCCAGGAGTTCGCCCGCTCGCTTACCGTGACGTAGCCAGCGAAATTTCCGGTCGAGAGCGAATAGCCGTGCCGGTGATAGAGCGCGTCGAATTCGACCGCAAAGTTGAAGGGAAGTGCCAGCTCGACGATGGGGCCCACGATGTATCTTCTCGACTCATGCACCGCGGCGTAAGTTACATCGTCGGTAGTCCTGCCGCCGCCGATGACCCCGATTGAAATGGATTGGCCCTCACAAATGCAGCAAGTTAAGATCAGGAAAAAATAGCGCATGCCGGAAGGGGTTGCAATTCATGTGCCCTTGCTCCTGTGGCGCGCGCCTCCAGGCGTGCAGTGTCGAGAGTTATCTCGACATGTCCGGCCGTCGGCTCAAGCCGACGCTGCAAGCTGAAGCTCGCGCCACAAGCTCGTACTACTGCCCCGGCGCCTTCGACTCCCTCGACACCTGCCCGTTCAACCCCTCGTCGAGCGACACGTGATTTATTTCCAGTGTCTGGCCCAGCGCGTTGTTCAGACTGTCGCGAGCGTGCGCGTACGCCGACAGAGCGGTGATCAGGGTGGTTTGCGCCGTCACCACCGCGCGCTGCGCCACGATCACGGCGCTGGTGGTTCCCGTGCCGAACGAGAACCGATTCTTCTCCGCTTCCAGCAACAGCTCTTGCAGGCGCAAACTTTCGACCGCCGCGGTATGCCTGGACCGAGCCTGCCGCAGCGCGATAATTTCGTTCGAAATCTCGACCAGGATCGCGTTCCGGTCCCGCTGGCCGCTGACGTCGCTTTGTTTGATCTGCAGCTGCTCAACTCCGTAATCCGCTTGCGCCTGCCGATTCTTTATGGTTGCTCCAACGTAGAACCCCGCGTACCGGCTGGGAAAATTGTCGCGAAAAATCTGACCCAGCGCCGCGCCGTAGCCGCCGGCAAAATACGCGTTCGGCACATTGTTGCCCACCACGTGAGGCGTGCCCGCCGTGCCGCGATTCAAGTCCTGCGCGAAGAAAATCCCGTTCGGCTGCAGTGCATCCTGAGTGCCCAGGCTCGAAATCGCGGCGTTTTCATCCTTGATTTTCGCCAGCGCCATATCCGGCCGCTTGGCCATTGCCGTCGCATACAGCTCCCGCAGCGCCCCAATGGTCTCTTCGTCGGGAACCTGGATGCGATCCAGCGTCTCGATTTCCGCCGCTTCCACATCCGGGTCCGGCGCCCGCGTCAGCCGGTCTTTCAACGTCGCTTCCTGCTGGCGAACCTGCGCGATGGCGATGCTTAAATCCTGCTTGCGCGCAGCCAGTTCCGCCGCCGCGCGCGGCAATTCCACCGGAGCCAGCGTGCCCAGGTCGATCTGCCCCTTCGTATCCTGGTAGAACTTCTCGGCGATGGCCTGCGCCTGTTGTCTGGCTTTCATAGTGTCGTTCGCGCTCACCAGGTCCCAATACTGCGTCGCGACCGCCGCCACCAAGCTCTCCAGTTGTTGCCGGAACGTTTCGCGAGCCGTCACCCGGCCATTCACCGCCACCTTGACTTGGCGCGTGTTCACCGCCAGGCCTCGCCCGCGGAACACCGGGATCTGCGTATACAGCTGCATATAAGCCGCGCTCGCCGGATTGAAGGAATCGTTCGGCGAGTTCTCGTTCAAAAACTGGTCGTAGCTCTTGAGCTGTACATAGCCGCCCGTGGGCAAACCCTGCTGAATCGAAGTTGCGTAAATCCTCTGGGTATCCACCAGCAGCGGAGTGCCGCTCAGCGCCTGGTTCGCCTGCGGGAAGGTAATGTGATAAAAGCTGGCTTGGCTCTGCACGAATGGATCTTGCACCTGCGCCGTGGTTCCGATGGTTTGTGTCGTTACGCCGCCGCCCCCGCCGCCGCCCGTGGAACTGCCGCCCGCGCTGATCCCCGCGCTCGCTGCCGTTCCCAGAACGCCCAGACCCGCGGCCGCTCCGCCGCCTTGCGAGGGTCCGCTGGCCACGCCGCGAGGCGCGCCACCGGCTTGAGCGCGCTCGATCGCCCACTCCGCGTTGACCGTCAGATTTCGCGACGCTTCCATGTTGAGATCGTTCTCAATGGCCAGCGCGATCGCATCCTGCAAGCTTAAGTACAACCTGCCGCCGCGCATCAGCCTATGAAGCCTCTCGGAATTCGTCATGCGCGTGGAAGAAACATGCGCCGGCAGATACGGACGCCATAGAATCGGCCCCGTAGGCTTCGCGACCGTTGGCAGCTGAGCTTCCATCATCTGCGAGGAGAGGCAGGCCCATGCGCACATCCAGGTAACTGCCTGGCGAAAGGCTTGGCGAGAGAATACCCGCTTCATTTCTTTTCTCCCGGCAGTGTGGCCGGCAGCAGCGACTCTCTCGCCACCCGTCCCGAAACCGCCTCTTCCATCGACACATTGTTAATGTCGAGCGTCCGCCCTACGGACTGATCGAAATTGATCTTGGCGTGCGTGTAATTCGCCATCGCCTGCGCTTCCAGCGTCTGATCGTTCACCAGATCCTTCTGCGCCTGAATCACCGTGGTGACGTCCGTACCCGTCGCGCCGTACTTGAATTTGTCCTGCTCCGCCTTCAGGCTTTGCTCCGCCAGAACCCGGGTCGCGACCGCAGTTTCGTAGCGAGCCCTCGCCTGCTGCAGCCCGATCACCGCGTTCCTCACGTCCACGCGAATCTGATTGACAGACCGCTGCATTTGCAGCTCCTTCTGCCGGACCGTCAACTGATCCATCGCGTAATCCGCCTGCGCCTGCCTGTTCCGCAGCGGAATGGTAAGCGAAAATCCCGCCGAGTAATTTGGAAAATTGCGCCGGAATTCCTGCCCCAGCAGGTTCCCGTACCCGCCGATAAAATATGGATTGGGCGGGCCGGCGGAGCCATTGTAAATCGCACTCACCGGACCGGTCAAACCCTGATTATTCATGTCCGCGAACGCGCCCAGATTCGGCAGCAGGTTGTTTTTCGTACCCTGAACATTGATCTTGCTGCTTTCGAGGTTGATCCTCGTCTGCACAATCTCCGGACGGTTGGTCAGCGCTTCATTGATCAGCTCGCCGGTCGGCTTCAGGTCATCCGACTTCGGAACCTCGAAGCTGTCGAGCGGAATAATGTGAACCTCGTCCAGCCATACGTTCTCGACTCCGTTGCGGCTCAGCGCGTTCTTCAAAACCGTCTCCTGCTGAGCGAGATTGGTCTGCGAAATCAGCAGGTCTTCTTTTCGCGCCGAAACCTCGGCGGCGGCGCGCGTCACCTCGATCGGAGGCAGCGTGCCCAGCTTCACCTGCGCCTCGTTGTCGTCATACAACTGTTGCGCCAGCTGCAGGCCCTGCTTCTTGATGCGAAGGTCCTCATTGAAGCTGACCAGATCCCAGTACAGATTCAGCACCGCGGAAATCGTGGTGATCACCTGCAGTTTCACCGTCAGATCCATCACCTTCATGTTGTTCTTCGCGACGCGAATGTTGCGGTTGTTCACGGCTAGGCTAAATCCCTGCAACAGATTCTGACTGACGTTGAAATCGATGGTGCCCGTCGTATAGGGATCCAGCGAATAAAACGGACTGTTCACTTGTGTGCGATTGCTGGAAAACGAGAGCTGCGCTGAAGTCCCGGTCAGGAACTGCTGAGAATACGCGTAGTAGTACGATCTCTGATCCTGGACCAACGATGTCGTGCCGGTGGCCACCGAATTCGTCTGCGGGGCGGTGCTGTGAGTGAACTGCACCTGCGCCTGGATCTGTGGATCCAGATTGGGAGGAGTCGGCCCGTACCCGACCACGAATCCCGCTGTTGCTCCCACACCCGCGCCCGTCGCGAGGCCGCTGCCGTTGCTGCTGACGCCCGCCGTGCTCACGCTTTGCGGACCCGCGATGATGTCGGTGTTGATATCGCTTCGCAGCACTCCGCCGCCATCGGCGCGCCGCAGAACTTCGCGAGCCATGAACGGCCCATACCGCTGAATCGCGATGTCGAGATTGTTCTCGAGCGTCAGCGCGATCACGTCTTTTACCGACAGATACAAATTCCCTGCCCTGACCAGCGATTGCAGCCGCGGCGTATTGGTCAAATTCGCAGGCGAAAACACGCGCCTTTCGAGATGGAACGGCCGCAGTAGCGTCCCCACTACCGGAACCGGCGCCGGCATCTCGATCTTGACCTCTGACGATTGCGCAAACGCAGGGAAGCTGAGCAACATCAATGAGTAAACAGTTCTAATGCAATTCATTTGTTTAGGTAAACGTCTCTTGAGTATTACGAATAGAGTGCAATTCCGGTTCCACTGTCGCCAAAAAAAGCTTGCAGCACTCCGCTTCCTGCGGTCACGGCTCGGTAGATAGCTGATAACATACAACGTCGATTCCGAGCCGTGACCATAGGGAGCGATGTATTTACGGGTTCCAACAACCTACCGAGTGTCCGGTTTCGTTACAAACTGTCCGTATCGGGGATTACTTGCCTGTAAACCGCGGCGCTCTCTTCTCCACGAAATGCGCGACCCCTTCTTTGAAGTCCTCTGATCGCAAGCTCTCCAGGATTTCCTTCTCCGCGCTGGCCGCCGCCTCTTCCAGCGATTCCAGCAGTCCGTGATACACCTGCCGTTTGATCACCGCCATCGACCGTGGCGAGACGGTCTTCACCAGCTCCAGCGCGTACGCACGAACGCTCTCCATGAACGTCTCCGCCGGAAATACGCGATTCACCAAGCCCATGCGCGACGCCTCCGCCGCATCGATCACCCGCGCCGAGAGCAGCAAGTCGAGCGCGTTCGCCGGACCGATCAGCCTTGGCAGGATCCACGCGACTCCGTACTCCGCAATGAGCCCGCGCCGCGCGAACGCCGTCCCGAACTTCGCCTCGGACGACGCGAATCGCAAATCGCAATAGAGCGTCAGAATGAATCCCAACCCCACCGCATGCCCGTTGACCGCAGCAATCACCGGCTTCTTGATGGATGGAAAATACGAATACGTCCCCAGATAATCCGGCCGCGAACCTTCCCCGAATCGCGACTGCCTCTGATGTCCCAGCACCTGCGCCGCCGCGCCGGTATGCTGGTTGGCCGCCAGCTCATTCAGCAGCGACATATCCGCCCCCGCGCAAAAACCGCGCCCGGCGCCCGTCAGAATAATGACCCGAACCTGGTCGTCGCCCTCCGCCGCCTCCATGGCCTCGCGAACCGCGATCCCCATGGGCCCGGTCCACGCATTCAGCTTGTCGGGCCGGTTCAGCGTCAGCGTCGCAATCCCGTCCGCGACGTTGTAAATCAAATCGGTTGGCATTTCCGCTAGGAGTATATCATCCGTCGGTGGCGCGAGCTTCAGCTTGCAGCGTCGGCTTCAGCCGGCGTTCAAATCCCCGCCCTTACGGGACAGCGAGTCGTCAGCATACCCCTCCATGACTGTCAGGGTTCGGTAGGGGTACGGACGAGTTGGCCGCGACTGGCCATCAACCTCCTAGGGCTGCAATGCCGAGAGTTTCAGGATATTGGGTAAATCCCGGTTGCCCTCGGCGCAGGAGTACTCAAAGGGCGGGTTTGACACCCGGTTCATGGTTAGTTCGCCCTTCCAGGGCTGGGTGTAGGCGGTAGGATCCTCCACTTCAAAGCGATAGAGGATGGTATTGGCATCGAGCAAACTGAAGCGTTCCACAACGTGCATGTTGCGGTCCCAGCCATACATTCCCCCAGCGTCCCCGTAGAAGCCGCCGGCATCGTTGAAGTTGGTGGTGTCCACCACGAGCGTAGCGCCTTCCCAATGCCCCACGGAATCGCCCAGCCATTGCCTGACATTGGATGGCAGATGCGAGCTGCGATCGAGCCGGATGATTCTCGCGTCGTGGATCATTTCCGCCTGCACCACCACCGCATCCGCTGTTTGGACGATTTGATAGTTGCTGTTGTAGCGGTAGGGAATCATGGGCGCCACCGAGGTTGGAAATACCAGGCATCGGTCCTGGGTCCCCATATCTTTCGCCTCGGCCGGATTATGAAGGCGCTCCACGCGTGCCTTTTTGGCGGCGGCCGCCGCAGGTGTAAGGCTGGGAAGCAAGCCGTTGGGAGGATCGGTGATGATCGAGGTCCGGAGGCTGGGCAGCATCAGCGAACCGGTCTCCAACCGACTGAGCGGATCGTCATCCGCGGCGCGCGTCTTTTTTATCAAGTCGGCCGCTTGTTCCTTGGTGTAGAAGGGCTGGTCCTTTAGTTTCGCGGGCCGCTCGAGCGGAATGGCGGTAGCGGAACTCCAAGCGCCGCCAAAGTCAGGATGAACGCCGGTGGAGCGCTGGGGCGTTTGCGCGACGACGCTCAGTGCCGTAGAAAAAGCGAGAACCCGGAAGAAACACGCTGTGTTCCAGAGGCAGCCTGACGGTTTGATATCCACCTTCCTATTATGGCGTGACCCGCGGGCTCACCGGAACGCGAGCCAGTTGAATACCATCGCGCTATCGCTCAGGCGCGCCACCGATGAGAGGGTGGCCCCGGCGTCGTTGACCATCGTCGTCTGCAGCGAGTAGGGGTTGCCGCTCGGATGCATGATGGTCCCGTCGGTCCTCTGAGCCCAGGCGTTGAACATGGTAGCCACGGTGTAGTTGGACAGGTCCGGTAGAACGCCGTCTGCTGCGGGCCGCTCCATGATCCATTCCGCACTGCTGCCCGTAAAGGTGGTGCCGGCGGGCGGCGTGATGTAGACGTACGTGTAAGTCCCGGTGGTCAGATTGAAGAGGAAACACACTCCGAACACGCCGGTGAGAAGCGGCTTGCTTCCCGCGTTGCCCATCCATACCTGGCCCAGCATGTGGTCCCCCGGACTCACGTTGAAGTTCGTCAGCTGCTGGAGGTCCGCCGGAAAGAACTCGGTCCACGCATAGAAACTGGCCATCGTCCATTTGATTCCAAAGAAGTTCGTCCCGATGGCGTCTTGTCCGGTGCCATCCTGCAGGACATCTCCGGAAGTCTCGCCGTCCAACCCAACTCAAAGCACGGAAAATATTCCTCCGTCGTAGTGTGTTGGCGACCCAATGGCTCCCCAATTCACCCGATGGAACAGGGCGTAACTGCGCGCATCACATTAGCGGTGACAGCCGGAATTATGTCGCCCCTTTAAAGAAAGATTCCCGACCGCAGCCGCTATCCGGTTTCCGCAATCCGCTTCACAGTTTGGAAGGTATCCGACTGGTCGACAGTCTTATCGGTTCGATATCGTCTCACCCGCGCGAACCTTAGAGCCAGGCCGCTGGGGTAACGCGGGCTTACCTGCAGATCGTTAAATGCGATCTCTACCACGATCTTCGGTTCGACGTGCACGCTGTAGCTATCCCGCCCGATCTCGATCTTTTGCAGCTCCTGCGTCTGCCAGGCGAGCATCTCGTCGGTCAATCCCTTAAATGTTTTACCCAGCATCGCAAAGCCGCCCTTCTCCACATCGCGCGCGCCCAGATGCAAGTTGCTGAGCCAGCCCTTGCGCCGTCCGCTGCCCCATTCCGCCGCAAGAATGACCAGATCGAGCGTCTTTACATGCTTGATTTTCAACCAGGCGCCGCCCCGCGCGCCAATGACATACGGTGAATCGGGTGATTTGGCCATGATGCCCTCGTGCCCGCGCTGCAGGGCTTCTTCGAGGAACCGATGCCCATCGCTCGCATTGCCAGTGAAAAGATGCGGAACTATGGAAGACGGCGCGAGCTCTTTTAATACTTCGAATCGCCGCCGCTGAGTTTTCCCCAGTAGGTCGCCTCCGTCGAGATACAGTACGTCGAACCAGAACGGAGCGATCGGAAGCTCCGCGCTCATTTTCTCCACGTCGAACTTGCGGCCGAATCGGCGCATCGTGATTTGGAACGGCTGCGGACGGCCATCGGGTTTGAGACTCAAGGCCTCGCCGTCGAGAATCGCGTTTTTGGCCGGCAGGGCTCGCATGGCATCCACCACTTCCGGCACTGCCACCGTCACATCGTTCAAGGCCCGCGAGAATACTTTAACCTCATCCCCTGATTTGTGCGCCTGAATCCGCGCCCCGTCCAGCTTGTATTCGAGCGAAGCTTCCCCCAGATCGTCCAGCGCTTCGACCACATCCTCCGCCGTCTGAGCCAGCATCGGCTGCACGGGCTGGAATAACCGGATCGCGTATTCGTCGATACCAGCCTCGCCTCGTTCGAGCAGCGCCCGCGCGACTCTGGTCACATCGCCCGCGACCATGGCTGCCTGCCGCACGCGATCGAGAGGGATTCCCGCCGCCCTCGCCAGCGCTTCGAGCATGATTCCTTCGAGCGCGCCTTGGCGCAGCCCTCCCAGCAAAATCTCCGCCAAGAATTGCTGCTCCAGCGCTGTCGCGCGGCTCAGGAGCTGCTGGAGCAATTCCCGCCGCCGCCGTTCCGATCCACTTCCTTCGACTCGCGCGATCGCCTCAAAGATGCTGTCCACTTCCAGCAGAATGATCGCCGGTTCGGAAGCGGGCGCCGCCGTGGCGCTGCGAACAGATTGGTATCCCAGCCCGATTCGTCCCTGCCGGATGCGCCCCGATAAAATCGCCGTGACCACCTCGATTTCATCCCCGCGCAGCTCGCGCAGTAGGACACTGAGGAGCGAGATTTTCTCGAGCCGTTTGCTGGTCTCAGCGATTCGCTGCGAAGTCTCAACTACTCGCGCCAGTAACATGCACGCAGTGTACGATGGAAACCCGTATCAGCCAAGGGCGTCCAATATTGGCGAAACCCCAGCCCCACGCTGACGCATGGGGCTATGTGTTCATTCCTCTTTATTAGCCCCCTGCGTCAGCGTGGGGCTAGTCCTTATCAACGCGGCCGCGCTGACGGCGCTCGCGAGGGCCAGCCCGGCCGCGAGCCACAGGACGGTGCGATAGCCGGCGACAAACGCTTCCTCGATCGCTTGCCGTCCGCGCGCGTCGCCGGTTTCGGCGGCGGCCAGCTTACTTCGCTGCGCTTCAATTTGCACGCGCACCTCCGGCGCCAGATGCAGACTGTCCATTCGCCGTTCGAGATCGCCCCGGAAAACGCCGCTGAGTATCGTGCCGAAAATTGCCACGGCCAGCAAGCCTCCAACCCGCGAAACGGCGTTGTTGATTCCGGAAGCCGTTCCCGCGTAGCTCTGATCCACGGCGTTCATGACCGTAGTTGTCAGCGGAGCGACACTGATCGCCATGCCAAGTCCGAGCACCAGCACCGCCGGGAAGAACGTCGTCCAGTAAGACCCGCCGATACCGGGCCGCGCGAATAGCGCGAATCCAGCAGCCGCGATCACCGGCCCGATCACCAGCGGAAGCCTGGCGCCGTAGCGGTCGAGCAGTCCGCCGGACCAGCGCGACAACAGGAACATCAGAAGAATAAGCGGCAGCAAGGCGGCGCCCGCTTCGGTCGGCGAATAGCGCTGCACCTGAATCAGATTCAACGGAAAAAAGAACAGCAAGCCGCTCAGCGCGCAGTAGAGAAAGAGCGTCAGCAGATTCGCTCCACTGAAATTTGCGGAGCGAAAAAGCCGCAATGGGACCATCGGCGCGGATGAATGCGCCTCCCAATAAAAGAGCATGATCAGAGCCAGCACGCCGAGTACGCCCGCGACCGGCCGGGATTGGATTAAGGCATACACGATGCCGCCGAAACCGAGCGCAGCCAGCAATCCACCGGCCCAGTCGAGCCTGCGGCTTCCCTCACCAGCCCTGCTTTCCGGTACCTTCCACCATGCCAGCGCTACTACCATCAACCCGACCGGCAGATTGATAAAAAATGCCCATCTCCATGATCCGTGCTGCACGAACCATCCGCCCAGGACAGGACCGATCGCCGCGGTGATCGATGTGAAACCCGACCACGTGCCTATCGCGCGACCGCGTTCCTTCGCAGGGAAATTGGCGCTGATCAGAGCCAGGCTGCCGGGTACCAGCAGCGCCCCGCCTACTCCTTGGAGACCTCTCGCAACAATAAGCTGCACGATATTGGGCGCTAGCCCGCACCACGCGGAGGCTGCCGAGAACAGCGCGACGCCGGCGATGAAGATCCTGCGGCGGCCGTACAGGTCCCCCAGCGAACCGCCAATGAGGATTAACGCGGCCAGGAAAAGCGCGTAGGATTCCACCACCCATTGAATATCCGCGATGCCGGCACGAAAGGCCGATTGCAGCGCCGGCAGCGCCACGTTCACGACGGTACCGTCAATGAAGGCCATGCTCGAACCGAGAATGGTCGCGGCCAGAATCCAGGGGCCGTTGGTGGTAGTCGCCCGCTCGCAGGGACCGGCGAGAATCTCGGCTTCGTCGCAAGGCGGTCTGGCGATGTTGGCCATAATCTATTCTCCCAGCAGGACGGCTCGCGATCTTCGCGTAAAGGACGGCCCAACTCCGGACGCCACGGAAACCCTCTAAATCGCGATCCCGGCGGCATAGCCATAGATACTGCGTAACCGAAAAGTGAGGGTTGATCGTGGCGTCGATGCTGGCGCCAAACGAATTAGCAAGGCGGCGGCGCGTTCCATCCGCCAGTTGGCCGATTCGAGGGATTGCTGGAGCGTCATACTAGCGCCATCAAATCGCAATCGAATATTCACGAGCAGTTGCTACGATCTGTTTTCGACCTCTAAGGAGCCCTCGCGCAATGTTCAAACCACACTCTCTAAAACACTTCCTTGCCGTGATGTTCTTAGGCCTAAGTGCGCTTGGCCAATCCGGATTCACCCCTGGCAACCTCGTGATTTCCCGCTCGGTTTATATGGGCGACGCGAACACGGTGGCTGTAGGCCAATCCTTGCCGCCCGTTTGTCCCGCGAGCGCGGAAACCGCAAAGAAAGGACAATGCGCCGCCAAAGCCGTGGCAAACGGCTCCTATCCCAACGTATTTACTAACGCCAGCGTGGACGCGAGCTTTGGAGTTACATCACCCATATTCCTGGACCAGCTTGATCCTGCGACCGGGGCGGTGCTTGGCACGCTTGCAATTCCTGCAAACATGGTTACCACCAGCTTTCCGTCGAAGTCGGAATTGGCGTTGAACGTATCCACCGATGGAACGGCGCTGACATTCATGGCATATGTTGCGCCTCCCAACACGCTGGACGCGTCGATGCCAATACTCCGGGCATCTACGATGGAACCAACCCTGTGGGCTCCAGCTATTTTCGGTCGGTAGTCCGGGTGGGTGCGAATGGCGCCATTCAAGTAACGCCAGTGAACGCCTACGCCGGCAATAACGGGCGCGCCGCAATTCTAGCAAATGGATTCTATTACATGGTGGGAAACGATAACAACGGGACCGGTACCCCGGCCAACATCGTTGCATCGACCGGAGTGCAGATGGCCACGGCGGGTCAGGCCCTGACAACTGTTCCGACCCAGGTAGGATCGTTCTCTATCACTCAACTCACCGATCCTTCCACAGGCAAGCCGTTCGCCGCCGATAAGGCCGGCAAAGACAATAATTTCCGCGGCATCACGATTTTTAATAACACGTTGTACGTGACGAAGGGCAGTGGAAGTAATGGTGTGAACACGCACGGGTCTTCAAAGCGCCGGAATCGCCAACATCAAAGTCACCGTCGCGGGAGTCAACGCCCAGGTGACCTATGCCGGGCCGCAAGGAAGCGTCCCCGGTCTGGATCAAGTCAACGTGCTGATTCCGGCATCGTTGGCAGGTTCCGGTAACGCCAATGTTCAGCTCACGGTCGGAGCTGTCGCGGCGAACGCGGTTCAAGTGACACTGCAGTAGCGACACCCGCTCGAACTGACCCAACTAGCTGGGAGACGACTTGGAACTTCAACCTTTTTCGGGGGCTGACCGCTCCCGCTGGTCGCGGCTCTGAAGGCCGCTGATTCCTTTCGGAGCCGCGACCTGCCGGAGCGGTTTTTGGCGACTCTTCACCAGACTCTTCCGCTTTAATCAGACACGGTGAGCCCGTCCGGCGGGCAGCGCCGCTAGTGCGCGATCCGATCCCTGACGGTCGCGGGTTCATTGAACCGCCATGCGTAAGCATGCGGATGCACCGAAATGTCTCCGCATGAATTTCTCGTGAGCCGGCCTTTTCTTTAGACTGTTTTCAGAGTCGGCTGCTTTAATGCAGCATGCGTTCGATTTACCTTCTAACTCTGTTGCTCTTGGGCTCGGCTCTCTCGCTATTTGGACAATTCGACACGGCGGCCGTGCTGGGCAGCGTGATCGATCCCAACCACTCCCTCGTATCGAGGGCCAACTGGCGGCGCCGAACAACAGTATTCCCGGGCCCGCGCGCCAGGTGCAATTCGCTTTGAAGCTTATCTTCTAAATGAGCAACCCGCGAAGGACTCCGGCTTGCTGATTGGCGTACCCGCAAACATTGAAGCGATCTGGTTCCGTGTCGATCTCGGCCTTCCTGCAGGGCGGCTACCGGGGCGATACCGGGGCCAGCGCCGCGGTGCTTTCGGAAGATGGTGGAGAGCGTCACTGCGGTTCACTACGGCGAATGGGGCGGATCGGCTCGCGTATCTTGCTGGGCTTCCTGTCCCTTGGTCCTGTTCGAGTCGGGCTTCCTCGTGTGGTGGCTTCCACGCCGCATTACTGATTCCGGAGACGGTTTTGCGGTGAGTCGCTACGGGCGAGCCCAAGAGTCGCCTTGAAGGGACGACGGCAGGTCGGGAACCTGCCCCACCAGTGTTTCGACTATTGCAAAGCTCCTTAAAAGTTAGTATCGGACGCGCGCCCTGCCGCTGGTTTTAGTTCCCACGGCGGAACGCCAGTCGTTGACTGGCAGCAATCCAACGCACGCAGACCCCCGGCACTTTTTCTAGAATTGCACCGACCGGTCGATGAGGCTCTCCGTTAGCGTGAGCGCACTCACTCCTTGCCTAGAATGTACGGCAGGAGTTTCCAGGAGGGCGCGGTTGAAACCGGCATCTTACTGAGATGAAGGCAAATACCGTAGCGCGCGCCGGGCGTGATCGCTTTGGCGGGATGCTGAAAAAGTCATTCGCAGGGCATGGCCCCGCGCCACGTGGGCGATCGGGAGTCAGCGCTTGGAGCGGATGAACCCAGCGAGGTCCTCGTACTGATCGGTGGCGATGAAGTCGGCATGGGCTTTCAGAGCGGCGTTCCAGCGAATACGGGCGGCTTCGGGTGAGCCGAAGTTGAACTCGGCGGTCCAGCCCTGGTTTTGTTGGTCGGAGAAGCCGTTGACGGCGTAGAAACTTACCAGGTAGCCCAGGCTGTGGCCGTAGTCGACGAAGTGTTTGAGGCGCGCTTCGGCGGCGGCGCTCCATTCGCCATGATCTGGGCCGCAGAGTTCGAGGAAAGCCCAATCGGCTCCAAGCCAGCGATGGTAGTTATCGGCGCGTTGGGTGACGAGCTGTTCCGGCTCCACTTTCAGCATCGCGGCGAAGCTTTCCGCGCGGGCTGTTTTAGGGAGGTTGGTGGGATTATCGTCGAACTTGGTGGGGGATCCAAAGGCGCGAATCTTGCCGCCGACGGGGACAGGCGCCCTTATTGCCCGCTTTAAGGGCCTTTTCGACAATGGGTTGCACCTTTGGGAAGAAGTACGTTTCGAGCGTCGGAAGAGGGCACAGCCAGTTTTGCGTTGTGGATGAGGAGGGACCGTCCCTCCACCCACACAAGGTCTTCTTCGACCACGAATGGGGCGCCGGCGGCAATGGCGCGGTCCAGCCTGTCGGTATACTTGCCGTCATCGGGATAGGCATTGTGGGCCAGCACGATGTCCGACATGCTGTCGCGCGGGGTGACCATAATCGTGGGGGTCATTTGCTTGGCTGCGCGGAGCTGCCTGATCACGTCGAAGCCGTCGCGGCCGGGCATCATGGCGTCCAGAACGAGAAGGTCGGCGCCTCCCAGCATTCCCATGGTCAGCGCCTGTTCGCCGTCGTGCGCAGCGGAGACAACGTAGCCTTCGCGCTGCAGAGCGCGGCGCAGCAATTCCGCCATTCTCGGCTTATCTTCCGCTCTCATGCGCTCAATCTTAGGGCGAATGGATGCATTTGTTATGAGAGCAGAATGTCTTCAGGTTGTCTTTAGATTTCGCAGAGTTGCTTTAGCGTTCTATGACCAACAAATTAAAGGTCTCAGGCAGAACCGGGCCCCTCCTCCCCCTGATCAGCGAGAACGTCAAGGTGACACGGCTCTGCTTAGAGCTTCGGCCGTTCGATTCAGCGATTTGCGAGTAGCGGCCGAGACGGTTCAAACCCTTCTGGCCGATGGCGCTTCGATAGAAGCGGTAACGATCGGGGGGATCGCATTTGATGTCGGCAGCTAGAGCGGGAAATCCTGCATCGATCCAGGTGCTGCTGCAGGCCGGGGTCGATCCAGCGCGGGTGGATTATTCCGCACATGATGGCCTGTTTTATCTAAGGAACGCGCGCGCCAATCTCACATTTGATAAATCTCTCGTCGGGAGCTACGACCCGGCCGAGCGTCGAGAAAGAAGCTCTTCCAAAATCCATTTCCGCAACGTGAGCGCGCCCCTGCCGCATTTCACGGAGACCATGATCGACGACGGTTATTTCGACATGAGCAAAATCATGAAGGCTCTTGTGGAAGTTAAATTTGAAGGAATCGCGATTCCCGACCACGTGCCCGCGCTAGGCGGCAACCCGGCAACGCGCTGGACAGGGAGGTGCCGGCAGAGGGGCGCCTGGAGAGTTTCGGCCCAGCCCCGCACTGTCGTATTTGCTAGTATGCATGAACTCGATGCTGATCGCAGCGCAGGGTAAAGCAGGTTAACGGCTAGCCGAGAACCCCAAATAAATACTCCTGGACGTATCCAGTATTAGTTTATTTGCAGAGCTAGAAATAAACTCGCCGTTTGTGAAACGGTCGATTGCTCGAAACTCATCTAGATACAAAACACCGAATCGAAAGCGGTCCCTCGACTTTGTCAGAGGACATCTGAGTTTCTCAATATGACTTGCGAACCAGACGCAGGGGACAAAAACGTCGGTCAACAATGCTGGTTTCGTTTTTACGGCGACGAGAGTTCCGCTGAGGACAAGATAAGGGCCGACTTGGCTACAGTTGGCGTGGCATTGGTGGAGCTGCAGAGCCCATCTGCAGGCTGCGGCATCCTTTGCTTTTCCAGAATCGACAACGAACTCTTTAGTCTCCTGGCGTCGCTAAGGCGCGAAACGCGCGGGTCGATCATTGCGCTAGCTGCGCCCTCGATTTTGCTCGATCCAAGTGTTACCTGGCGTCTTCTTACAGCAGGATCTTCCGAGGTTCTGATTTGCGACGGTCGAGAAGAGGAGGTCGCTTTTCAGATCCAGGCACGCTTGGAACGCTGGAGGACGATCGATGGGTTGGCGGAGTACGCCGCCTCGCGGGCGTCTCTTGCCGGTCAAAGCCCGGCTTGGAACAAGCTCATAAAACAGATTGCGGATGTCGGGCGGTTTGCAAACGGCCCCATATTACTGATTGGGGAGAGTGGAACCGGCAAAGAGCTGCTGGCGCGTCTTGTCGCTATGGTGGATGCGCGGGCGGCCAACGCACCCGAGTCTGCGCCCGAGCTCGTGCTGTTCGATTGCAGCACCGTCACGCCGGAGCTCTCCGGAAGCGAGCTGTTTGGACATGAGCGCGGAGCATTCACCGGTGCTATTAGTTCCCGCGAAGGTGCTTTCGCCATCGCCAATGGGAAAACGTTATTCCTCGACGAAATCGGCGAGTTGCCGCTTGCGCTTCAGACGCAGCTGTTGCGCGCGATTCAGGAGAAGAAGTACAAGCGGGTAGGCGGAAATGCCTGGTACTCAAGCGATTTTCGCCTGGTGTGCGCCACGAACCGGAATCTGGAGCAACTCATTGCGCAAGGCCGGTTCCGGCTGGACCTCTATCATCGAATTTCCGGGTGGGTGTTCCGAATACTTCCGCTGCGGGAGCGGCGCGAAGACATATTGCCGATGGCGCGCTTCTTCGTCGCGGCGCTTTATGCTCCGAAGGCCCCGCCTGAATTCGACCCTGCAGTCAGGGAGTATCTGCTGCATCGCGACTATCCGGGGAATGTTCGCGAACTGCGCCATCTGATCGAAAGAATCGTTCACCGGCATGTCGGTCCCGGACCGATGACCGCCGGTGACATCCCCGAAGAGGATCGTCCGGTAAACGGGGAATTAAAACATGCCTGGCCCGATGAACAGTTTGACAAGACGATTGCGGAAGCGATTCTTTTGGGTGCCGGATTGAAGGAGATCACGCAGGTGACGACCGAAACTGCAATTCGCATTGCTGTGCAGTCCGAGAGAGGAAATTTGCAGCGGGCGGCAAAGAAGTTAGGCGTCACGGATCGTGCGCTGCAGTTGCGGAAGGCGGCGGGGACGCTCGGTTAAACGGCCGGAATCCAAGGGTCGCGATATGCGCTGGCCCTCTCGGGAAAGGAGCGGGTTGGGGCCGCTATCGCTCCCTTATGGCGGCGAACGTGGCGAGTCAGGCGCAGGAAATTTCCACTCACGACCATCGCAGTGTCCGCCGCGTTCAATCCCAGTGCTGCGATTTTCGCCAATTCCAGTCCTGGATGCAGCCACGGCCCGTCGGAGCCGAATAACATTTTTCCTGGTCCGGCGCGCCGAAGGGCTTCTTCGAGCAGATCGAAACGCCTGATACCCGAGGTATCGGTATAAAGGTTGGGATAGCGGGAAAGAGGGTCGATAAAAGCCTGCTGCGCCCGCCAGTCGTCAGAAAAGCTGCCAAGATGGGCGATGATGAAGTTCACATCCGGATACTCCGTCGCCAGCAATTCGGCGATCGAAACCTCTCCCACTGGATCGTAGAGCACCGGCAAGCGATGCGCGCGGGCCGCTTCGCACACTTCCCGAGTGATTCGCGCATCGTGGCGATGGACTTTGATTCCGACGAATCCGTAGTCATCGACCGCAGTCTTGACCAACGACGCCATCCGGGTGCGGTCGCGTTCGGCATGAACGAACGCGTAGCCGTAAAAACGGTGCGGGTGCCTCCCGACAATAGCAGCCACTTCTCGATTGGCAACCGCGTAGTCCGAATGAAACGCCGCAAATAATACGGTGCGGGCGATGCCTGCCTGCGCGGCGCGCTGAAGATATTTCCCAAGCGGGGCGCTGGTGTCCCAGGGTCCGGTAAGCCCGTCGCCTTTACCGGCATGGCAGTGGCTGTCGATGATCATAAGGCAAGCTACCAGCCGCCTTCGTTGCCCCAGCCTTCCAGGCGGCCGAGTCTCCAGTTACATCGCTCCGGCGTATCCCGTCCTGAGGTGTGGATGTTCGCGCCGGGCCATACGTTGCGGTTGTTGCACCAACCGGGGGCGAAGGCCTGCCAGAACCACGTGACGATTCCCTGCGTCCGGCACCAGCCGAGAACACAGCCGCTGCCATAGACACCAATCGAATATTTGACAGCCTGCCTGTTTTGCGCCCGCATGTCCGCAAGATACTGCTGGAAGCCGTCGCTGACTCCCTGAAAATAATCGAGGATGATCGGGCGCTGCCGGAGGTCGGGATCGGTATCTATGGCGAAATAGACAGGCGTCCCCGCCGGCTGACCCACGGCCTGCGCCTGTGTGAATGCCCGGCGGCCGTCGTATTGGCCGCGGGCACGGGTGAAGTAAGTAACCTGCGGGTCGCTTTTATTCTCTTCATAGCAGCTCACGATTCGCAGGCCCGCTTTTTTGAGCGCGGAAATCTCGGCGCGGGTCAGATCTCTCAAATAGCGCTGGACAAAGCTGATGGACCGGCCTTGATCCCGCAGACCGAGGATGCAGGGGATCAGATGGGTCACGTTGCCCGCCGCTTCCACGCCTGATGTGGTTGAAGGAGGCTGTGCCGCGGTCTGAGCGGGAGCAGGTCCAACTCCGGCGCGCGCGGACGGTGGGGCCTGCAATGCGGGCCTTACTAATCGGTCGCGGATGTCCAGCCACTCTTTGATGAGGTTCTGCTCCAGCGGCTGCAAGCGCTGGCCCCGGCGTTCCGGGTGGCGCGAATTAAACACCGTATCGGTAAGACGATTTTCGTCCCGCACGCCGCTCTGGATCGCGTTTTGAATGGCCTTCAATCCATTGTCCGGCTCGCCGCCCACGTCCTGTTCGTCCGACCAGGACGGATTGTCCAAATAGAGGACGATGCTGTCTCCTCGGCGGAACCAACGTCCGTGACGCTGGCCGGAAGCCGTTGTTCCGAAGCTAAATTGGTCCCTCATCGCTCCTCACTTGGGATACTTGATGAAAGGGTAGTACAAGGTATCCGGGTTATTTTGCAGACTCACCATGTGTTGGCGGAATGTTTCCACCAATGGCCCGAACAGCGCGGCGCTGTCTCTGCCGTGGAACATCGATATCATATCCATATAGGTCCGTCCTATTTCGTCTTCAGCCTGGACGAGGATGTTGTGCGTGATCGCCTTGCAATCGCCGCCTTGCGCACAGCGGATAGCGGCGTCTCGAAATGGGTAGATCCTCCATTCCGCACCCCAGAGGGTCGCCGGGCCGTCGAATGGAACCTTCCCGCCGGTGGACTTCGTCATCTCGGCGCGCCTGGCAGGCCCCGTCCGCATCGAATCGACATATTCATCGACGATCGAACGTTCGTAATACCACAGGTCCCAGTTTTTTGGATACTTCAGGCGTTCCGCGATCGAGACCATTTCGCAAATACGCTTCCCGCGAGTTCCGGGCAGGTTCGGACAATCCAGACGGGCAGCCTTGAGGACGGAGTCCATGGCTTTTCGCTTCAGATCGCCAGGATTCACAACGATGTTCTCCGGATCTTCAGTGAGGAAGCCCCATCCGTGGGAGTCGTTGAAGCGGATTGCCATCACCCAGCGCTTGTCCGGCTGCGGATCCTGTCGTCGTTGGAGGATGGCATTTAGTTGGATGGGAGTTCCATTCGCGGGATGCTGGAAGCTTGCATACAACGAGTGAATGGTCTTCAGATCGCCGGTGGCTCGGACCAGACCTCGTGCGTTCTTGCCGCCGTCATGGCGGTAAAAGAGCTGATCGCGAAGCGCATAGGCGACGGCAGCGGCGAATCGATCGAAGTTCGAATCGTACTTGACGGTGATCGGACGGACGTCGTTCAAAATGCGGTCTCCACGATGGGCTGCCTCCTGGTAACGGGCGTCGATCACCTGGGGCGATGTGTAATCCGTGGGCAGGGAGACTTCTCCGGCCACGGCAGACTCTGGGGCGATACCACTGCGGCAGCCTCTTTCAAGCTCCGCGATGGTGGTGCCATCGAGGACTCCATTTGCCGGCAAACCGTGTTGAGACTGGAACGTCGCGATTGCGCGCCGCGTCGCAGGCCCCAGCGATCCCGTCTGCGGGACCCAGGGCCCAACCGACTGGTATAAGCAGGACTGGATCCGAGATATGAATTGTGGATCGACAGCCTCTGGTGCCACATAAGGCGCCGGCCATCCGCCCCAACGACCAACTGTAAATCGTGGGCGAATTCCGAATCCGCGTCCTCCAAATGCTCGTGCCATTTCTTCCTCCTCCTGCTGCGAATCGTTGAATTAATCGCGCTGAGCGCTCCTGCCAGTCGCGCCTTGCGGTTGGCGCTACTTGTTTACCAGCGGCGGCGGCGCCACACGTTTCCGCCATCGTCGTTGTTCTGCTGATAGCCTTGCTGGCGTCGGCCCCATCCGCCCATGAAGAATTCTCCGTCGTCTCCGCTGTCAGGCGGCGGAGGCGCTTGCTGGAAGTTGAAACCGCTTCCCCAATGACGCCGGTGCCTTCTGTGTGGGCCGAAGAATAGTTCTTCGCCGTCGTCATCGTCGTCGCCCTGCTGTTGTTGTTGGTTCGACTGTTGTTGAAAATTGAATCCACTACCCCAGCGGCGGCGCCGACCGCGATGATGGCGTCTTTTCCGCATGAAGAGTTCACCGGCCTGAGCATCCGGCGGGGCTCCAGCGCCGGCTGCGTCTGGAGGTGGAGCCGCCGCATCGGGAGGAGGGGCCGCCCCGGCATCGGGCGCGGGAGCTCCACCAGCGGCAGCTGCACTGGCCGCCTGAACGTCGTCGCCTGAAGGAGGCCCGGAAAGGCCCGCGGGCGGAGGAGGCGCCGAGGCTGCGGAAGGCGCACCCGCTTGGCCGCTGCACGCCGCTTGTAAGGCACTGATCGTTGCGGCATCCAGCATTCCCGTCGCCGGCATTTGTTGTTGCTTCTGGAATTTGCGAATAGCATGCCGAGTTGCTTTTCCCATTGCCCCGGTCTGCGGCACCCAGGACCCGACGGCCCGCGCCAGGCAGGATTGCGCCCATTGGATCCACTGGGGAGCCATGGATTGAGGCTGAGGAGCGCCTCCGCCGCCTTGCGGATCATAGCCGGGAGCCGAGCCAGGCGCGCCAGCCGACGGCGAATATCCATAGCCTCTCCCGATTCGCCCCAGCCAGTTCCATCTCGGCGCATATGCCGCGCCATATCGTTGAAATCTGCCGGCGTACATGCCCGGTCGATATCCGGTCCGGCGACCTGCCGGCAACCGATACCCACCTGGCCGATATCCGTAGCGCCGGGCGCCCCAGACACTTCCCGGCCGCCGCCACGCGGTCTGATTCGCCCATCGTCTTCCGTAATAATTTGAGTAGGCCATCGTTTTAACTCCTTTTCAGTTTCATTCCCGCTTGCCTGGCGAGAGCTTCCGCCAGATGTGCCAAGGCCCTGTCAATCTCATCAATCCTGTGCCGCGCGGTTACCACAAAACTGATGCCGGCACTCCGGCCTAGATCGCGCTGCAACACCGTTTCGATCCCGCGCCGCTCCAGTTCCTCATGCAACATGCGAGCGTCGATGTGTCCCGGCAGGCGCAAAGGCTGCACCGGGAAAAAACCTGGAATCGCAATCAATCCCATCCGGTTGAGCCCCTGCCGGAAACGCGTGACAATTTGCGCCAGCCTGGACCGAAGCGCATCGCCATGCCATCGATTAATCGCCACCGCGCGAGCCGCAGCGGCGATTGCGGCCGACGATGGAGGACTGCAATGAACCCGCGTCGCACTCTGGCTCTCATATCGATCCAGCACTGGGGCGCTTCCCGCCAGCACCGCAACCGGCACTCCGAACGTCTTGGCGAGAGATGCGCCAATGATCAGCCGATCGCTTGTGAGTCCCGCGCGCATCATTGAACCGCCGCCTCCTATTCCATAAGCAGCCCAAGGCGAAGGCTTGCCAAAAATCCCCAGCGCCTGGCTATCGTCCACCACCACGAATCCACCCCGAGCTTCGGCCAGCGCCAGATACTCAGCGAGGGGCGCGAGACGTCCCGAACGGGGACAATACCCGTCCGCCACAATCACTGGCGGCTTGGTTTCACCACTATCAATCGCTCTTCTTAGAGCCTCCGGATCGTACTGCCGGAAAGTTTTCACCCGAGTACCCGCACAACCCGCGCGCTCCACTCCCCAACGAATTACGGGATAAGCGCCCGCATCGAGGAAAATGTTCACGCCGCTCTTGGCCAGTACGTCGAACAAGTCCCAGAACAAGTGCAGTGTGGAGGAGGCGAGCAGAGCCTTTTCAGCGCCGATCAGCTCCGCCAGCGCGATCTCCACCGCGGGAGCTCCAGGCGGTGCCTCCAGCGCAGCCGGTTTTCCTAAGGTCAACCGGTCCCACTCGGGCAGGCACCGCGAGCCGTGATCCAGGCCCAGATATAGGGCCGAGCTAAAACACACGCGTTCCCTGTCTGTCACCGTGTGCGCTGTTGCTGCGATACCAATCGTCTCTGTAACAGAACCGCCGGAACGGTGGAGTCGACCGTATCCGCATTGGTCAAGTCGACGCCGGTGGCGGCTCGGTAGGCGTGCAGGTAGCCCTGAATCTCCGGTCTCCAGTAGCGAGCCCAATTCTTCGCCGAATCCTCATCGTTGATCGCGATCCAGTCGCCGTACCGCACCGCGAGCAGAATCTGTTCGCCATACACGCCAAGGTCGCGGAAGTGGGTGACCGTTACGTCGGTCCAACCTTGCAAGCCCTTCATCGTGTCCACTTGCGGCATCCAGGCTTCCTTGTAGGGAACCATGGCCCGGCTTTGGAGGAAGTCGCGAATCTCAGGCCGCGCCAGCATCCACTGTTGCAGCATCATTTCCGAGCGAGCCGTCCATGGCAGATCGCCAAACTGATTATGCGCGCCCTGGGCCAACAGCAGATTCACTTCCTTGAGCGCGTTCAGGAGCGGATACCCGTCGGCGATGACCGTCGTATCGTTGTCTTCCTTGAAAAACACTGAAGCGAGGTGCAACAGGTTGTGGAACCCTTCGAGGAACTTCGAACGGCTATCCGCCGGCCGCAGCTCCCGGACCGCCTTGCCGTACAGGCTGAGGCCATACTGATGCTCGTACTCGTACGCGCGCCGCTTCACGGAAAGGCGCCGGATTTCGTCCTGAATAACCCCCCACACGATATTATTCAAAGGCCGCAGAGGATCGATTTCCAGATGCGCGATCGGGTCACGTTCGCCGGGTCCGCGAACGTTCTGGAAGCGCCGGGTGACCGCGTTCATGGTCTGGGCCAGCATTCCCTCTTCGTGCCAGTAAGACCAGATGAGTTCGATGAGGCAAGGCTCGTTAATCCCGCCGGTCAAAACCCGGTCATTGCTGGCCACTCCTAACCGGTATTCCGGAAACGCGGCTTCGATGACGCGCGTGATGTAAGGGAGCTGCGCCGGCGAGCCGAGATACTCCTGCAGCTTGGCACGAGCCACGTCGAAGCTGAAGTTGCAGCCAACCAGCCCAGACTCGAAGTCCTTGTTATAAAACTTCCGATTGGGGTCGCGGTCATCTTCGATTCGAATCCCGCATTCGAGAAGCAGGAACGCCTCGGTCGCAACTTTTAACACTTCGTACGCGCCGACGCCGTGCAGGTTCGTGCCGAGGTCTTTGAGCTTGCTCTGCAGTCTCGGATCGTCCAGCCTCTCTCGCTCGTCGGCCTGTAACACTCGATTGATGAAGTTGTTGTAGCGGCCGAAACTGATGGCGTAGGTGCGGTTGCGAATGGCGACCCAGAGGGCCTGGTCGCGCGTCGGATGCACGCGAGTCCGTTCAAGCCGCACTCCGACGTGCCCGCCAATCATCTGACGGTCGCCCTCGGTGGCGTAGGTATCCACGGTTGCGTTTACGTAAGTGGGGTTCTTCGACCCACCGCCGGATGAGGGCGCTGGGGGAGCGGCGATGCGTACCTGGCCGCCGATGCCACTGGCGCTTGGGACCGTTGGATCGAACGCCTTGGCTCCATATTTTTTGGGCCCTGATTCGGCGTAAATGACCTCCGCATCCGGCTGCTTCGGCATCTGATACACCGCGCCGTCTGGTGAAGCGAAGAACTCGAAGTCGGTAACTTTCGGCGTCGTGGTTGTTACGGTGGCACTAATGCAATACCGTTTCCCAGCGATCGGGTGACTACAAGCCTCCATGTTGTCAGCCAGCCCGGTATACGCCTTCAGGCTGACCGATACGCCGACAGGGATTCGTATATTCGCTACGCTCGTCTCGTCTTGAGTGAGCGTCACACCGCTTGGCGGCGTAGGAGCGGTATGCCCGAAAGCGGTGCATTGAAGGTGGTAGGTCCCAGCCGGCAACCCGTGGAATTCGAATTTACCCTGTTCGTCGGTTATCGCGTACTGCAATGGGGATCCCGTGTTGCCGGCAGAAGGGGGTGGATCGGTGTACAGGTCGACCTTCGCGTTTACGATCGGGTTGTTGATTTGGCCCTCGCCGTCGGTCAATCGGCCGATGATGCTGCATGACATAAAAGTTCTCCTTACGATTTTGGTTTCTTGAATCCTGAAATCACTTACTGGACCGCATGACATCCGCACGGTTTTGCCGGCCCTGGCACAGGCGCCACGCAATTCGCCGCTGCCTGCAAGGTGCTTTGAAGAGCCCAATGCTTTAGCAGCTTCCCCACCACGACACTTTCTTCTTCGGGAGTGATTCTGTTGTCCACACGTCCCTGTCCGATCACCGCAAACACCACGGTCGGCGCAGTGTCGTACATTTCCTGAGGCGTTCTCCGCCAACGATCAAGCAGCATTCGCAAGCGGGCCGGCTGTCGTTGCGGCAGGTCCAAAGTCTCCGATAACGAACGGCCTTTTAGCGCCGGCGGGCGATGGTTCACCAGAACGGCGACCAGTGCCGGAATTGTTTTATCGAGCATCGGAAGCAGGCGCATCTGCATCGGGCTCAGACGCTTCAGCGGATAGTAGCTTTCCCACAACTCCGCCAGGCGGCCCCAGGCTTCTTGCGGATAAAGCGCCTGTCCGATCGCCGCGCTCAACTTCACTCGAATCCATGGCGTGGGATGCGGATCGTCCATATTCACGCGAAAAACAAACGGGCGGGGAAGACTGACCACGGCCATCAACCCTAATGTTGAAGCGACGCCGACACGGGCGATCGACCAAAAATCCGCGACGATTTCTGAGATCCAGCGTTTCCAAAGCTGCCAGACTTCTAGCTCCGAGGGATTTTCTTGCTCCTTTTCGTCCAGCACTGGCCGAAGCGATTCGACCAGGCCCAGTAACGCCGCCGCCTGGTGCCCGACCTCGTGCACTAACGAAGATGCGATGCCGGAGCCGACCATTCGTTCCCGCGGCACTTTGATGATCGCCACAGGATTGTCGCCTCCGCCTGGCATGCGCGTTCGGGCGCGGCGGATGGCCGCCCCGACGCCGCGATCGAGGTAACAAATCACCGGCGGCGGCTGGTAAACATTTGGCTTGAGCTGCAGCGCGTCCGCCGATAATACGTCCAGGCCGGAGAGCCATAATCCCGTGTCGCTCTCGCTGCGCTGCGTGATCACGTTGTCGAACATGTCGAAGTGCGTGACCACCGCGTTGAACCGCAGCCGCAATATCGTGAATTGCCTTTGCGCCTGCTCGGCGTCGCTGAAGTGCCGTGCCGGAGATCGGAGCCAGCGCAGGAACCCCCTCACCAATGCCCGCAAATGCTTCCGGCCTTCCATCAGGAATTTCTCGATCGCGAGCTGCGAACCTGGCAGGAGGTTTGCAGCCGGCAGCATCGATTCCTGAAGGGCGAATGGCTTGACCCGCGCGAGCCGCGTCAAGAGCGCGCGCGCCTCCTGTTCAAGCATCCAACCGGCATAAGACGGGATCGGCATCGGGTTCCTATACTCCCAGCAGAACGATCTTGCCGTGATGCCGGACCCATCGGCCCGAGTGCGCGTGGCGTCTTTGACCGCCTCCCATTTCGGGAGGATAGAGACCAGCCTGTTCGGGTCCGAATAACCCAGGTGCGTGCGTCTGCGCAGCCTGGGCTACCGCTGCTTGTGCCACTGCGTGCGGATTCGCTCCCGGAGGCGCGGATGCGGCGTTCTGTACCGCATCGGTCGCGATTTTCACGAACGTCTTCGCGGCTTCGAATTCCTGTTCGCCGGCTTCGAGCTCCAATCCGAACATGCTCCCGGCCGCGGATGCGAGCTGGCCGCCGAGCTGGGACCCGACCGGTCCTCCAATCGCGCCGCCCAACGCCTGGCCCGCCATCGGCAGGACTTGCTTGGCCACGCCTTTAAGCGCCCCGCCCAGCGCCTGGCCGATGGGCGACTTAATCAAGCCTCCAATCGCGCCGCTGGCTTTCTTGATCAGGTCTCCGAGAAACTGTTCCAGCTCCTGCTCGCTGTTCACTTCCATCAGTTCCGCGGCCAATTCCAGTTCCTCGCTCTCGCTCAGGACTCCGGAACCGGAGTACTCGAAGCTTTCCGTTTCGTGTGGGAAGACGGGGATATCGTATTCATGCATGGTAGTTCGTCCTTTCAGATTTGATTTCTAAATTCCGTACAAAACGATCCGGTCGCCGTGCCGGGCCCAATGACCTTGATGATGATGGTGGTGGCGCCCGGCCATTTTGAGATTGGGATCCATCAATCCAGGAGCG
Organism: Bryobacterales bacterium; assembly: GCA_963813145.1. Lineage (GTDB taxonomy): Bacteria > Acidobacteriota > Terriglobia > Bryobacterales > Bryobacteraceae > Palsa-187. The sequence continues at coordinate 3,893,274 of CAWEXX010000001.1, read as the reverse complement.
TGCTCGCGCGCAGCCTCGCTGGCGGCAGCCTGCGCGGCAGCCATTGGATTTAGATTCGGCGGCGCTAGCATCGCATTCTTCACGGTGTCGCCGGCGAATCGGATAAATTGTCTGGCCGCTTCGAACTCGCGGTCTTCCTGACTCAGGCCCTCAAGTTCCAGCCCCAGGGCCTGGCCCGCCATGGAACCCAGACTGCTGCCAATCGACGTTCCCAAAGGCCCGCCCACAAGGGTTCCCAAGGCGCCGCCCGCAATAGGCAATGCGACCTTCGCAGCGCTTTTCAAGACTCCGCCGATGGCTTGCCCGATGGGCGATTTCACAATCCCGCCGATCGCCTTGCCGGCTTTCTTGATCAAGTCTCCGAGAAATTGTTCAAGTTCCTGCTCATTGGCGACTTCAAGCAGTTCGGCGGCTAATTCCAGTTCCTGGCTTTCATGAAAGATGCCGCCACTGCCGGCGTTGCCGGCGCTGAACCCTTGTTCGAATTCGAACGTTTCCATTTCCGGCGAATACTCAGCCAGTGGATTTCCGAAGTGGCCCATGACCGGTTCTCCTTTGCTCCCAAACGTCTCGTGTCCCGTTGTGCGCTTCTATAGGCACGAGAAGCGCCAAAGAAAACTGCAGCAAAATGACGATTTTCGAGGCTGACCGCTGAAAGGAGTTTCGCTCTTGTCGCAGAAGGAAGAGTTTTGCCGAAACTTGCTTCGCTCATCGTTGGTCGAGGAACTCAAAGTGTCGCCGGATGCAAACACGTTGGATGAGAAGGTCTAAGCCAGTTGTTAGTTTTCTTAGGAGGAATGGTGAGCGCGGTGGGAATCGAACCTACCACCTACTGATCCAGACTTCGTAGGCAGACGAACACAGGGGATTATTTCTGTCCACGAGGAAAACGGGACAGCTTCACGGACGCTTTGCGTTCTTGGAAGGGTTCGATTCGTTACATCGACCGGGGAGTCCAGCGTAGCCGCTCAGCAGGGCAAGCGCGAAAACCACTTCCGTCACGAAATGAGGTGATGATACGGGAATTATGGATTTTGGGCAGGAATTCTGGCGGAGAGGGGGGGATTCGAACCCCCGGTAGATCTTTCGACCTACGACGGTTTAGCAAACCGCTGCTTTCGACCACTCAGCCACCTCTCCGCGAGGTTGTGAGGACTTCAGGAGCATGGTAACACAACCCGCGAAGGCGCCCGGAAACGTAAAATGCTCACCCGCAAAGGTGAGCATTTACGAACCCTGTTATTCACAGGGTGATGTACATGGGAGAATCAGATTCGACGGTATCGCAACCATCAAAACCTGTGTGATATGGATATTAGGGCGTGCGGGAAATGATGTCAAGGGAAAAACTCCCGACCTTTTTATGGCCTCCAACCCGATCATACGGAAAGGTTTAGCCGCCTTAACCGTTTCCACGCCGTTGTGGAAAACATGTGCGAAAGCACTGAAACGAGGGGCCTTTTCCAGTCTAAGGGCCACAACCACCAAGGCTTATTTCCCGTCGAGTCCGAGGGTGATCATCGAATCCGGATCGACTTGCCGGCCCATCTTTCGAGCCAGGATTTTGTAGCCGCCGAAGGCAATTCCGGCGACCAGGCACATCAAAATGAGGATTCCCGCCAGGATGAAGATGTTGACCATCATCCTCGCGAAACCTCTGATTTCATTGACCGGAACCTTGGCGCTCCAGGTCAGATTGGCTTCGTATTTCACCTGCGCCAGCAGCCTCTCCGCCGAATCCAGATCCGGAGGATCGATCGTCAAAGCGACCAGCGGGCCGGCCCGTTTGACCATCGCTCCGGGGATCTTTTGGAACTCCAGCTGCCGCTCCCGTGCCATATTGGGAGTCGGATAGTTGAAAATCGCCAAACTGAGAGGACCCTTGGGACTGCTATATTTGCCGAGCTGACCCTCGGCGCCCAGGTGGAAGGCGGCGATGGAGGGGGAAATCCGGGGCTCGAACCGGTCGAGCGAGACTGGTCCTAGTACGTACCGTTCCGAGTTCGGGATCAGTCCGGCGAGAGGCAGAAAGCCCATCAGGGTGGGAAGGGGCGATTGCTCCAACTGGGGCAACTGGGCATAAACCGGCTGTAAATCCTCCGCCACCGGGACCGCGCCTGTTAACTGGAAAACATAGTTTCCGTAAGCGAAAATCGTGCCGTCCGAAGTGCTGACCGCCAGCTTCGAAACGGGCGCAGGGGAGGCTCCTGACGGGCGGTGCGCCTCGAAGAATGCCATCGCGCCGGTGGAATCGCGGAAGCGCCAGGCGGTGGCTGTGAAGTGTTTCGATTCCGATTTGTACTCGGCCTGCTCGGTGGCCTCCAGGCCGAACTCTGCGAACAGGGCGCGGTCGGGAATGGAGAGAGATGTGGGCGCGCCCTTGTCGAAGGTCCCGATATGATCGGGGAAAATCGCCGCCGATGCCAGTAGGGGCATCAGGAAGATGCTTTTCACGCCTTGCAGCATTTTTTGTATTTTTTTCCGCTCCCGCACGGACATGGATCGTTTGGACCGACCTTTTTCGCCGCGATCACCGGCTGCTTCGGCTTGGAAGATTCTCCGCCGATGAACTGCAGCGCGGCCATCTCTTTTTCCTTCTTCCGTTCTATCCTACGCGTAAAATCGAGCACCGAATTTTGCGCGGCCTTCTGTTGAGCCGCCTGCTGCGCGGCTTGCCGGTCTTCGACGGCTGAAACGCCCACGGGCTCGCCGCCTTCGTCATCCGGCTCATCGTTCCAGACTTCCGGATACGGTACGTTCGATTCCGGGCCGCCGTTGGTTTCCACTCTTTGCAGGAAGAACAGGTAGCGGATGGTCTCGTCTTCAATGCGGTCCATCATGTCCTGGAACAGGATGTAGGACTCCTTCTTATACTCGATCAGCGGATCCTTCTGGCCGTAGCTGCGGAGGTTGATGCCTTCCTTTAAATGATCCATCGACAGCAGGTGGTCTTTCCACTGGTTATCGATGACGTTCAGCATGATCATGCGCTCGGTTTCGCGCATCAGGTTGCTGCCGATCATGCCTTCTTTCTCGGCGTACTTCTTGACCAGCTGTTCGCGCACCGTCTCTTCGAGGTCGCGGCGGTCCAGATTTTTCAGATCGTCGGTGCGAATCTTGACGCCGAACTGAGTAAGGATGTCGGTTTCGAGCCCGTCCAAATCCCACTGGCTGGAATGACCGCGCTCCGGGACGCGGCGGTCGATGAAGGCGCCTAAAATGCCGGCGATGATGTCGTCGATACGCTCCTTCTGATCCGCGCCTTCGAGCAGCGCGCGGCGCATGCCGTAGACGGCTTGCCGCTGCTTGTTCATGACGTCGTCGTATTCCAGAATGTGTTTGCGAGCGGCGAAGTTCTGCGCTTCGACGGCTTCCTGCGCAGCCTGAATGCGCTTCGAGATCATGCGGCTCTCGATCGGCACATCTTCTTCCATGCCCAGCCGCAGCATGAGATTCTGCATCCGCTGGCCGCCGAAAATGCGCATCAAGTCGTCTTGCAGCGACAAGTAAAAACGCGCGCTTCCCGGGTCGCCCTGGCGTCCGGCGCGTCCACGGAGCTGATTGTCGATACGGCGGGATTCGTGGCGCTCCGTGCCGACGATTTGCAGGCCGCCCAGAGCGACCACTTCGTCGTGCTCCTTATCGATTTGCGCCTTCACAAGGCTATAGACACCGTCCCACTCCGCTTTGGGCACCTGATCGGGATCTTTATTTTCCTTGCGCAGACGCTCCCGGGTGAGGAAGTCCGGATTGCCGCCCAGCAGAATGTCGGTTCCGCGGCCCGCCATGTTGGTGGATACCACGACCGCGCCCTTGCGTCCGGCCTGGGCCACGATGGTTGCTTCGCGCTCGTGATTCTTGGCGTTCAATACTTCGTGGCGAACGCCCATTCTCTTTAAGATGCCGGACAGCTTTTCCGATTTTTCGACCGACACGGTTCCGACCAGCACGGGCTGCCCTTTTTGGTGCAGCTCCTGAATCTCTTTGGCCGCGTTGCGGAACTTTTCTTCCTCCGTGCGATAGACCATATCGTGAAATTCCTTGCGCAACAGGGGTTTGTTGGTTGGAATCTGCACGACTTCCAGCTTATAAATCTTTTCGAACTCGGCCGCTTCGGTATCCGCCGTTCCGGTCATGCCGGCCAGCTTCTTATACATGCGGAAGAAGTTCTGGAAGGTGATGGTCGCGAGCGTCTGATTCTCGCGCTGGATCTTGACGCCTTCCTTGGCCTCGACCGATTGATGGAGCCCGTCCGACCAACGGCGGCCGGGCATCAGGCGGCCGGTATGCTCGTCGACAATGATGACTTCGTCGTCCTTGACCACGTAATCGCGATCGCGCTGGAACAGCACGTGAGCCTTAAGAGCCGTCTGGACGTGATGATTCGTCTCAAAGTTCACCGCGTCGAACATGTTGCTGAGGCCCAGCAGCTTTTCCACCTTCAGCACGCCTTCTTCGGTGAGACCGACGGCCTTGTGCTTTTCGTCGACCGTGTAATCGCCGGTGGTCCATTTCTGACCCGGCTCTTTGCCCTCGATCACTTCGCCGCGCGTCAGGAACGGAATAATGCGGTTGATCTTGTAATACTTGTCGGTCGATTCCTCGCTGGGTCCCGAGATAATCAGCGGCGTGCGCGCCTCATCTATAAGGATGGAGTCGACTTCATCGACGATGGCGAAAGAATGTTCGCGCTGCACGCAATCGGCGATCCGGAACTTCATGTTGTCGCGCAGGTAGTCGAAGCCGTATTCGTTGTTGGTGCCGTAGGTGATGTCGCAGTTGTAGGCGGCTTTGCGCTCCTGGTCGTCCAGGTCGTGGACGATCACGCCGACGGTCATCCCCAGGAACTTGTAAATCCGCCCCATCCACTCCGAATCGCGCTGAGCGAGGTAGTCGTTCACCGTGACGACGTGGACGCCTTTTCCGGCGAGCGCGTTCAGATACACGGGCAGAGTCGCGACCAGCGTTTTTCCTTCGCCGGTCTTCATCTCAGCGATTTTGCCGCGATGGAGCACGGTGCCGCCGATCAGCTGAACGTCGAAGTGCCGCATGTTCAGGACGCGGCGGCCGACCTCGCGCACGGTGGCGAAGGCCGGGACCAGCAGGTCGTCGAGGGTCGCGCCCTGGGCCAGCTGTTCACGAAAAACGACCGTCTGGTTGGCCAGTTCCTCGTCAGAAAGCTCCTGCATGCGGGGTTCAAGCTCGTTGATCGCGGCGATTAAAGGCCGCATTGCCTTCACTTCGCGTTCGTGCTTGGTGCCAAAGATTTTGGCTAGAACTTTATCGATCATAAATAATCCTCCAGTGTAATTGCTGTCTAAATGCACACTTCCCAACTCAAACTGCGAGAGGAAGTGTTAGCAGCGGAGGAATTCGCGTTGATGAAGCCGCTCTCTTAAATCGAGAGCCACAGAGCTCGCCACCAGCCAAAGAGAGCTGCGAAAAGAGGTGGCGGTAAGCGCGGCCAGCGCGAAGGCCGCATCCGGCGTATGAACAAAGGGCCGGGCAGGAGACGCGTGGTCGGAAACGGAAAGCACGAACGGATGAACAAACCGCAGCAAGCGCGGCGTAGAATCGTGCGAAGGCTGGACGGCGGGCGATCCCGAGCCGGCGAATAAGCTGGCGGCCAGGGCGGAAAGACTAAATATGATGCGCGCAGTCAACGGAGAAATGCCTTCTAACTGAATTTTAGCATGAGAGGCAATGGGACGAAGAACGGGTAGTGTCCTAAAAGTGCGTTGACTACTTTCTCTCGTTCGTCGGGAATCGTTTTTTTAGGCGGTCCATGAGATAAACCGCCGTTCGCCCCTTGGCAAGCCTGAGTTCGCACGACACGGTGAGCACGCGTGTTCCGCTTCTGGCGTCTACCAAGGACAGATAGCGGAGGTAACTTCCGATAGGCACACTGGTAGGAGGATTATTCTGAGTGTTCATGCCGACCACCGTTGTATTTCCGTACGTCGTTGCGGTGGCGGTCGTGGTAGATGAGCCGGGGATTGTCATGTAGCCTCGGATTGCGTCCTGCGCCGAAAGCACAACGATGAGATCGGCATCCTTCTGATTTTCCACCAAGGTCCAGCGGCTCCAGTGCCGGAAAAGATCATAGACATGGTCGTGAATGGTATCTTCGACGTTCTCATTTACGATGAATATTTTCTTGGCCTCCCGCACGACTGCGGGAAGCGGTGCGGGTTCAACGGCTAGGAGAGGCAAAGCAACAAGGATCACGGTCCCATATCTGGCTAGCATTACCTACGTTCCTTTCTAAGTTCCCTGGGCGCGAGGATACCACGACACAGAGGGTGATAGACTGCGTGGCATGAATCCAGGAAACCCCTTTGCCATGGCCGAACTTCAGCGCCTCTTGGGTGACCTCATTGAGGAACTGACGATAACGAACGCTAAACTTGACCGTCTGACGAAGGCGGTTGAGAATCTGGCGCAAAAGCAAGGTACGCCACCTGAAGCGCAGTAATAGCTATGAAGTTCTAAAACTCGTTGATCCAAAAATCAGACCGCTCTAAGCGGGATAGCCAGTATGAGCGATCCGTCAGGCTGCTTCATCATCAGCCGGTGCCAGGATCGGCCATGAATCGGGCACTCCTCATTTACGAGTATCAGCGCGTTGGAATCGAGGTCGCTGTTGTTGTCGCACTTGCAGCAGACATGAACCAGCGCTGCGCCGTGCTTGCGTTCCAACTCTTCCAGGAATGACTTCGTTAGCTGTTGTGGCAAGGCGGTTAACGGCCTCCTTATGGGTACAGACTAGGTACTGTTCAATTTTATACACTTTTTGGCGAAAGTGGCCCTTGCCGTGCAAATTAGCCCTCTTAGAAAGGGACGTCATGAAAGGACCACTTGGTGCTGGGCTGTTGTTCCTATTCCCGGCCGCTTTGGCGGTGTGCCAGGAATCCTCGCTCTTGGAAACATCTGATTCCGTGAGGGAACCGGCGGCGGCGGGCTCGAAATTGAAGCATTTTGGCGTTGTCGATGACGGCGTTTATAAGGGATCCAAGCCCAGAACCGACGCCGATTTTCGCTATCTCCAGTCGCTGCACGTTAAGTACATTGTGAACCTGGAGTTTTTTTCCTTCATGACGCGCTTTGAACAGCGGAAAGCGGAAAAATACGGCATTACGGTGATTCCGGGCATTATGAACGCCTCCCCGTTTTCACCGTCGGAAAAGCATATCGATAAAATACTGGCCACCTTGCGGGATGAACGCTATCATCCCATCTATTTCCATTGCAAATACGGCCGCGACCGGACTGCCGTGATCGCCACGCTGTATAGAATGTATTTTCTAGGAATGCCGGCGCAGGACGCGATGCAATATCTGCACGAGTCCGGGTATGCATTCAGGTTTGGGTGGGTTCGCAGCGGGCTGCCGAGGTACGTCGAAAACCATCCAACTCCGCCAGCGAGCCTAGTCACGAAATGATGAAAAGTGTTTCACAGGCTGAAGCCTGTGCCACCATCTGCCCAGGTGCCGGTGGTGGCACAGGCTTCAGCCTGTGGAAGACTTAGACCGTGCCTGTCATCTTTGCGGGGTCGAGGAGCTCGGGTAACTCTGTTAGGGACGTTTTTTCCTGCGCTACTTCGAGGACGCTGCGGCCTGTTCGGGCTACTTCTTTTGCGATTTCGGCGCTCAGGTCGTAGCCGATCAGGGGCGCTAGCGCGGTGGCGAGAATCGCGTTTTTTCCCGCCAGGTCGCGGACTCTCTCTTCATTCACCACGAACCCGGTGATGGCCTTCGAGGCGAGTGAATCCGACGCGCCGGTGAGCAGATGGATGCTGCTGAGCAGGTTCCACGCGATGAGCGGCAACATCGTATTCAGTTGAAATGCACCGGCCTGCGCGCCGATCAGGATGGCGGTGTCGTTACCGGCCACCTGGGCGCAGATCATCGCCACCGCCTCCGGTATCACCGGATTCACCTTCCCGGGCATGATGCTGCTGCCGGGTTGAAGAGCGGGAAGGGAGATCTCTCCGAACCCGGCGACCGGGCCGCTGTTCATGGCGCGCAGGTCGTTCGCGATTTTGAACAGCGATACCGACAGGCCGCGCAACTGGGCGCTCAGCTCCAGCGAGGCGTCCTGACTGCTGATGCTTGCGAAGCGATTGCGGCTGGGAGTGAACGGGAGGCCCGATGATTGGGCGATCTTCTCAATGATTCGTGTGCCGAACCGCGGGTCGGCGTTCAGTCCTGTTCCGATCGCGGTTCCTCCCAGCGGCAATTCCAGGATTCGGGGGAAGGTGGACTCGATGCGCTCCGCGGCGGCGCGTATTTGCGCTTCCCATCCTCCCAGCTCCTGGCTCATGCGGATGGGAACCGCGTCCATCAGGTGAGTGCGGCCAGTTTTTACCACGTGATGCAACTCAGCGGCTTTCGTCGCGAGCGTCGCTGCCAATCGACCGACGGCCGGCAGGAGGCGGAGGCGGACCTCGGTCGCGACGCTGATATGAATCGCGGCGGGAATCACGTCGTTACTGCTTTGTCCCAGATTTACGTGGTCGTTGGGATGAACTTTCTTCCCACTGAGGCGGCTGGCCAGGGTCGCGATGACCTCGTTGGCGTTCATGTTGGTGCTGGTGCCGGAGCCCGTTTGAAAAATATCCAGCGGGAATTGGCTGTCGTGCTCTCCTCGTTCCACCTGTCCGGCCGCGTCGGCTATGGCACGGGCGATTTGATGGTCGAGCACACCCAGCTCGTCGTTCACCTCGGCGGCGGATTTCTTGATCAGGCCGAGAGCGGCCAGGAAAGGGCGGGGAAAGCGGATGCCGCTGAAGGGGAAATTCTCGATGGCGCGCTGGGTCTGAGGACCGTACAGAGCTTCTTCAGGGACACTCACGTCGCCAAGACTGTCGTGTTGTATGCGATGGGCTCATTTGAATCTCTCTCGTTTAAAAGACCGCTCCCGATGGTCGCGGTTCTATAAGCGGTGGAGAGCACGCTAGCGTTCAAAAGAACCGCGACCATCGGGAGCGGTCAGCTGGCGGATTCGTCCAAGACTATTTTGTAGCAACGGGAATTGTCAGGGTCGCAGTTGCGCCTTCGTGTGCGTATTGCAGCTCGAACGCTTTGGCTTTCGCCTTCGTTGACTTGGGCACCAGGAAATAAAGATATCCCGCGACCGGCGATGCGGTCCGGCCTTCCGGCAACGCCCACTTGCTGAGCATGGCCTCGAACCGGTCGGCGTCCACGCCTCCGGAGGAAGGATAGGGCACGTTCGGGCGATTGTCGCGATTCGAGACGCCTACGCGTTCGTACCCGCCGGCATTGGTGGTGGGACGACCCGTGACCGGGTCTGTACCATGCCCGATGATGACTCCGGTTTCGGTATCCACGTGCGTCTTGCTGGTTATGTCCGGATGGGCGTTGTTGTGCGGCCTCCACATCGCCGCGACCTCCTCGGCTGTCTCCGGATGACTTTCGCTATCGGTGAGTCGCAGGACGAAGTCCATCGGCGGGGTCTCGAGGACCGCGTCGTTCTTGGGATAAATCGCCACTTCCAAGACGATGTACCGCTTGCTAAGCTCGGACGGGAAGATCCGGTTCAACTGCTCCGGGGTCACACGGACCGCGGCAATCGTCGCGTTCTTGGTGTCCTGATGAGCCGGGTAATCGGAGCTGGACGATCGCGGCACACGGCCATCGCCAGCCCACATCAGCGACGCCGATAGTAAACAGAGGATCTGACGCATCCCGCCCTCCTTATCTAACCAATCTTAGCGCTCAGTCACCGGCGCAGGCATTGTCTCCTTGGTAAAACGGGGAATCATCTGATCGCGATTTGCCACCTGCCACACCGCCGCGGCGATGATGGCCGCCGCTTTCTGCACATCGTCTGGAATAATGCGCTCGTACGTATCCAGGTTGGTGTGATGGGTCATCGTGTTGTACTCGATCGGATCCTGAGACATGCCGATACCAGGCAGCCCTGCGTTATTAAAGGACGTGCTGTCGGTCCCTCCGGTTGCACGACTATTGGTGTTACTTACGCCGGCCACGCCCCAATCGCTGAACAGCCCGAAAACGCCTCGCAGCGCCGACGCCGCTTCCGGAGGCCCAAACACGCCCGCCCCTCGCAGACGGCCGGTGCCGGTATCGACGTTGAAATAGGCGTCCAGCTTGAACCATTCAGGCTTCGGCTCCTCGGCCGTGCCGAAATGCTGCTTCACATAGGCGAGCGACCCCAGCAGCCCTTCCTCCTCGCCCGACCAGAGCGCGACCCGCACGGTCCGCCGGGGCTTCAATCCGCTGAACCTCGATCAGCGCCAGAAACCGCCGCGCCTCTTCAAGAGTGAGCTGGGCAGCGGCAGCCAGGTCGACCACCACAGCCATCGCCCGGCCCACGCTCTCCGCATCCGTCGACGCAGGCAGTTCGACGTTGATGCGGCTCTCTTGCGCCGGCAGAATTCGCTCGACCACCAGGCGCACCGCCCACGGCTCTCCTGATTTCGCCTGTTCGATCAGCTTCGCGACGATGGCGGCGCCGTCAGCGTCCAACAGCTGGCCGAGGATCACAGAGCGCGGATCGCGCGAGCCCCTGGGCCGTCCAGCCGGATTCCCAGAGGTCCCCTTCGGCCAGGCATTCGCCGGAGGAGGCCCCTTCGCCGCCTGTTTTCGTTCTGATCTATCACGCGCCACGCCCGACGCTACCGCGACCAGGCGAAAAACAGGCCACATGCCCCCGCCAAGCCAAAGAAACGACGCAGGACAAGCCGTTTCGATTTTCAGCCACCCTCATGGAAGCGATGCTCGCAGTTCACGAAGTAATCGCCATCGCCACCGCACACGCGATCGCATCGAAGTGGGAAGAGTACGCCCGCATCATGGACAAGCACCAGCCGGAGCCGTACGAGCTTGCGCCGCTGAACCACCGCACCGGCAACGGCCGCAGCGATCTATTCCCGAAAGCCTGGCCGGAAATCCCACGCTCGAGCTGGAACACGTCAGAATAAAAACTCACCGCGTAGTACGGCGCCGCGGCCAGCATGGGGAGGGAAACCCAGCGGCCGCGGCGTTTGCGCCCAGGCGAGCCCAGCACAAGCTGAGGTATGGTTGTAAACACCATAGCGAAGCGGGTCCACTGGCAAGAGAGGACCTCCTTCGCGATGCTCAGTCGGCGCCGATCCCGGAGACTCGCAAGTGTGGACCATACTCCGCTCGATCGCTCCGCCGAAAGTCGGCCGCCGCAATCGCTTCCGCTCTTCGCGGGCAAGTGATTCGAGCAGTGCTTCGCCGGCGTCGGCGCGGATCGCGCCTCGCAACGCGCAGCACTGCCACCGTTTTTTCTAATGGCTCCTGGCTCCTGGCTACTGGCTACTTCTTCTGGCTACTGGCTACTGGCTACTACGCTGAGGCAGGCAAGAAGGATGGCGGCCGGCCGTTTGCATGGAAACGATGCGCCCAGCAATGAGACACCGTGCCCGGACGGCCGCACCTTCACTTCCATTGTGTGCGTTTTAGCACAGCAGGGCAAGTTAAACTTGAGCCGCATGACGCAGAAAACCGCCGACACACGCCGCCGCCTGGATCACCTGGCCGCAGCCGATTCGCGAGCCGTCGAGCTCGCCAGAATGAAGTACCACCTCACCGCAGCCATCAGCAATTTGGAGATTTACGAACGCATCGCAGGACGCCAGATCACAGCGCGCGGGCCAACGCATCGGTCTGGAAAATCGAAACCGGCCGCACATATTTTGCCACGGTCTCAACCGACCGATGCCCGGTCCGCTGCATGATCAGCGTCTCCGGAACGTGATTCTCCGCCGCCGCGGTGACGAACCCCGCGCGCAAAGAGTGCGATCCGTAGAGCTTCGGGTCCAGCCCAGCCAGCACCACCAGCCGCCGCACAATTCCACGCACACCCTCCGGAGTCAACCGCCCGCTCACACCATCGCCAGCGAACACCGGGCCAGGCTGTTTGCCACGCCACCGAAGCCACAGCTTCAGCGATTTCACCGGACAGCAATACGCACGCTCGCCAAAGAACACGCCGGCAACCCGGCCCTTGCCTTCCTGATCGGTCTTCCCACGCCGCACCGTTACCACCATCCCTTGCCGGACGAACTGGATATCGGCCAGGTCCAGGCCCACGAGCTCAGAAACGCGCAGCGCCGCAGCGAAGCCCAGCGTCATCAAGGCGCGATCGCGCGAGGCGTTCCGATCCTTCGACGCCGGCAGCGCCCGGCAAATCACGCGAAGGTCTTTGACCGATAGCGCAGCCATCCGCTTCTGCGCGCTTCCCCGCTCCCGCCGAGCTCCGCGCATGACCTCTTTCACCGATCGCGTGTACGGCGATTCGAAACCGGCCATTTCGTGGGCCGCCACAATGGCCGCCATTCTCCGATCGATGGAGCTCAACGCATGCGTCCGCAGCCGGTCGACGATGAACCACTCCAGCGTCTGCGCGTTCGCCGGCAAAGCCTTCCGGCCGGTGTCGCTACACCACTCTTCGAAATCGCTCCAGTCGGACGCGTACGCAAGCTTGGTGTTGACAGAAAATGCGTGGCTGCCGAGGCGAGCAGCTTCACTTTTCAGTCTGGCCACGTCGGGACCTCCGTCGAACAATGCGAGCTGCTGGGGCTCGCCACCGCTTCCATGCGCGGCAAGATTCTACACCAAAACCGCCTCTTTGCATAAACCGTTTTATGGGACCAGCTTTTATGGTAGGATTCAGGGGAATTTCCGAAACCGACCCGCCGCCGCGCGGAAAAGTCGACATCACCGATTGCACGGCGAAGAAAGAGGCGCCCCAACGCCACAGCCCAGCGAACAGCAGCACCAACAGCCAGAGTCCAGAGAATATCTGTTATCGGAAGCGCCACACTTCCACACTCTAAACACTGCTTGCTGCCCGCGCCGCGGTTTCGCTTGGGAACGTTAGGCGGAACGTGGATCCTATGCCGGGCGCGCCCCGCTGGGGGGGCTCAAGGGTGCCTTTCAACTGATGGCACAGGATGTTCATGATCTTCATGCCTAGCGATTTGCGCCGCGGCTCGGTGGTTTGGCCGGTTGCCCGGTCCATTCCGACCCCATCATCCCTCACGAACAAGTCTACCTGGCCGTCGTGGAGGGTTCCTTCAATGGATAGCGTGCCGTGGCGGCCGTTCGGAAAGGCATGCTTGAGCGCGTTCGAAATCAGCTCGTTCAGGATCAATCCCGCCGGGATCGCCTTATCGACGCCTAATTCGAGCGGGCCGATCTCCACTCGCAACTGGATGCGCGATGGGTCGACTCCGTACGCGCGAAACAGACTGTCGGCAAGTACGGCGGCATACGAGGCAAAATTCACGGCGCGCCAGTCGACTGCGTTATATAGGTGAGCGTGAATCAGGGCCATGGATTCCACGCGGAACTGGCTCCCCCGCAGCGCGTCGGCCACCTGCTGATCGGGGAACGCCTCGGCTTGCATGCGCAGCAGGCTGCCGATCACCGCCAGGTTGTTATTGACCCGATGATGAACCTCGTTTATCAGAATGTCTTTTTCGGCCACTGATTGATCGAGTGCGGCCACTTTGACGCTGAGTTTCTCGTTGGCCTCGGCCAGTTCCCCTTGCAGGATCGTGGCATTGCGCTCCTGAAGATACGCCTGGCCCAGCCTCCCCAGCAAAGTTCCGTAAGTCTTCAGCGCCGCGGAACTTACTGGAAGCTTTTGGCGCGCCAATCGCCAGAGTTCCTGCCCCGATAGACCATATTTCCTAGCGACTCCGTCCAGCAGGAGCAGCTCCGGGTATTGGCTGAAAACCTGGCCGGCCAGCAGCGTGCCCATGTGGCGGTCGCCTAGGAAAATGGGCGCGGCGGTGTGGGCAAATCCGCCCATTCCGCTCGCCATCACCGTCGATCGGGTTCGCTCCGCTTCGGCTGCCGCGGTGCAATGTCCCGGCGAATCGAGACAGAAAAGGCATCCTGTGCCCCAATCTGGCCGAGCCGCCCGCGCCAGCTTCCAGATCGGCTCGGGATTATGGCATTTTCCGATCAGCGCGCCGTCATGATCGACGAACGCCACCGCCACGTCCACGGACTGGGCGAACATTTCCAGAACTGCGCCCCAACGCTCGGCATCCAGCAGCTCTAAGGTTTCCACGAATCGCTCGGTGCCTGCAAATTATTTCCCCGTCACGGCCGCGCGAGCGTTTCCCGAGGTGAAACGGGTCGGGGCCCGGCTCAACACGCTGGAGTAGCTCTCGATCGGCGGCGCCGGCAGATCCCCGCTCTTATCCAGAGGGACCAGTGAGATCCCTCCCTGCCCGATCGTGAACTCGCGCGTATCGAATTCGTGTTTGCAGCCCCGTGCCTTCACTACCGCGATGCAGCGGCGCAGCGTGGTGCCGAATTCCACCAGTGACAGCAGAATAATGTTGTCCACAATGGAGCTCACCGGGAACTCCGGCATGTACGACGAAATTCCAAACAACTCCGGGTTTTCGTAATTGAAAAAAGTGGTCATCAGGCGAAACTTGCTGTACGCTACCAGGGCGTGAAAAAAGTCGCGATACGCCCGCTGATCGTCCAGCGCGGTGCTATAGCTGGTCACCCCGTCGATCACCAGGCGCTGGATATCGTATTTCTCGATCGTGTCGACAATCCGCGCGAAATGCGAGTCGACTTCCAGCTCCTGCGGACTTTCGTAAAAAATATGAAGCATTCCGGAGTCCAGATGCGGTTTCAAATCGAGACCGACCGTTTCCGCATTGCGAATAATCTGCGCGGGATGCTCATCGAGCGAGATCAGCAGCGCCCGCTTGCCCTCTTTCATGATCCCTTCGAGCAATAGTTGGGTGCCGAGAATCGTCTTTCCCGCACCCGAAATTCCCACCACCATCGTGGTCGACCCGTCAAACAGACCGCCGCCGATCAAATCGTCGATCGCCTGGACGCCGATCACGGAGCGCTTCGCATGGGACGTCGGTTGATCCAGGTTGCGAGCCAGCGGCGCTTGCACACGCCGGAATATTTGCAGCCCGACCCCGGCCGTAATCCGCAGCGTGTGCCTCCCGGGAACGAAATCCTGCCCGCGGCTTTTCACGATCTCGACACTCCTATGCCCTAATCGATTCCGCCTGTCCCTGGTCAGCTCGATGACGGTATCCGCCAGGAATCCCGCCGATTCCAGCGTCGAGAGCCCATCGCCCGAGGATCCGATTTCGTGCGAGAACATGGCCGTCAAATTTCCACGATGCAAGCCTTCCAGTAGTTGCTGTAACAGCTCCCGGTAGGAGCCCGGTCCGCTCCGCGGCATCCCGCTGCCGGCAGTAGAGGCCGGATAGAATAGCCCGATGCCATCGATGAAAATCCGCCGCACGCCAATTTGGGCCGCCGTTTCCAGCAGCAGACTGTTTGGGGAACGCAGCTCGGCTTCAAACACCTGCGGTGTGGTAAAAATGACTTTCAGCTTATTCTGCCGTTCCATTTCCGCGAAATCCCAACCGAATAGCGCCGCATCCCGAGTGATCTTATCGGGAGCCGTCTCGAATACCACGATAATTCCAGGCTCGTTGAACTTGGCAATTCCCTGGTAAATGAACTCCATGCCCATCAGGGTCTTGCCGGTTCCGGCCGCCCCCTGCACCAGGATGGTGTTGGCGCGCGGCACGCCCCCCAGCAGAACATTATCCAATCCGTCGATCCCAGTTTCCGTTATTTCGTGATTCGTCAAGCAATCTGCCTCGTTGACAGAATATGACATTCCTCCTTAATTGCGTGGTCAATAGGATACGTAATCGCCAGAAAACAAAAAGATTATTATTGTGTGGAGTGTTGTGTTGAGTATAGTGCGCTACGGGCGCGCTTCTTCTCAAATTATTTTCGAAACCGCAGGACCGCTCCGCGTAGTGCGCATCTCAGCTCGAAGCCCGAAATGCCTTGCTTGGTCAGATATTCCGCGGCCCCGGACGCCAGAATCAGGTCCCGGCAATCGCGGCGATCGTCGGAAGTGAGGATAACAATGGGAATTTTCCCCTCCGTCATTCCGTGAATCGCGCGAAGGCTCATGTCGCTGTCTTTCTTAGGTAATCCAAGATCGAGCAGCACCACATCGACGCCGCCGTGCTGCAAACGGAACATCGCGTCCAGCAGGTCGGAGATCCATTCGATCTGGAACCTGTCTTCGCGATGCTCGGTCAAATAGACGTGCACGAGGTCTGCTGCCTCGGGCTCGTCCTCAATCAAAAGAACGCGCAGCGGCTCCCCCGCCTGAATCCCGGGCTGGCGGGTTGCGACGTCCGGGGCGATCGCGCTCTCGGGGAGTTCGGCGCTCAGTAGCATAATCCGTCACATCGACCGGTTGGCGGGCAGTATGAACTTTCAGGCGGTCTGCAGGCACCGCTCGAACTCGCCAATCGATTTTTCCACTTCCACCAGATTGAGCGCCCGCGCCGCGCACTCCACGTTCGATCCGGCAGTGCTGATATCCGGAAAACCGTAGCCTTTGCCGATCCCCTTGCAGTTATGCCCGATATGCTGAATGGCGGCGAAGTCGTTGATCAGCAAAGCATTTTTCATCTTCGACAAATCAAGCCGGCGGTTTTCAAGAAAAGCCGGGCGGCGCGCGGCAATGCGCCCGGAAATCATTTCCACCGGCTTCGTGACAGCCGTCGCGAATTTGGCCACCGCCGCCAGCAGTTCTTCCCGCTCCACTGGTTTGGTCAGGTGCCCGTCGCATCCTGCTTCGATGCTTTGCGCGGATGCCCCGCTCAAAGCGTGCGCGGTCAGCGCCACAATTCGTACCGGCGATTTGCCCTGCGCCTTCTCCCAGGCCCGAATCTCGCGAGTCGCCGTATGCCCGTCCATCACAGGCATCTGGACATCCATAAACACCAGGTCGTAGCTGTGGCGCTGCCGTTTCTTCACCGCTTCCATCCCGTTCGATGCGAAGTGGATCGAAAGCGCGGAGCCGTCCAGATAGGCCCGCATCAGAATCACGTTTTCGGGATTGTCTTCGACCAGCAGAATCCGCATGCCCGGTGGCAGCGGCCGGGGTTCGGCTTTCTCCGCCTGGCCTTGTATTTGTTCTTTCCCAGCCACCGGAAAGAAAGCCGTAAACACGAACTTGGAGCCGGTTTTCTGATTCTCCAACCAGATCTTGCCGGACATCATTTCCACCAGCGTCTTGGCGATCGAAAGACCCAGTCCCGTTCCCTCATAAGGCTTGTTGATCGACCCTTCCGCCTGCTGGAAGGCTTCGAAAATCACATCTGCTTTGCCTGCCGGAATTCCGCATCCGGTATCCGTCACTTCGAAACGCAGGCCTTGTCCGCCCTGCTCCGAACGGACTCGCACTTCGATCTTCCCGCGAGCCGTGAACTTCACCGCATTGCCGATCAGGTTCAGTAACACCTGCTGCACTCTCTCGGCGTCGCCAATCCAGTACAGCTCAACATCGGGATCGATCGACATCGCAAATTCGAGGCCTTTTCGCTCCACGGCCGGCGACATGTTCGCGGAACACTCGCGCATCACCTCGCCCAGATCGAACGGGATTGCTCCCAGCGTCAGCAGCCCCGCCTCTACCTTTGACAGGTCCAGAATCCCGTTAATCAGCCGCAGCAGGCGGCGAACGTTCCGGTCTGAGATTTCGACATGCTGCCGTTGTTTATCGTTCAGCGGACTTTCGAGCAGCAGCGTGTTCATGCCCATCATCAGGTTCATCGGCGTGCGGATCTCGTGGCTCATGCGCGCCAGAAAATCGCTCTTGGCCCGGTTCGCCGCTTCCGCCGCCTGCCTGGCGAGTTCCATTTGCCGCTGATAGAGCACGCGATCGTCAATATCGATGATGGTGCACAGAATCAGTTCGCCGGTGTGGGTATCGATGCGGTTCAGGTAGATATGGACGGGTATCTCGACGCCGTCTTTGCGCAATCCCACCACGTCCCTGCCGGCCGAAGCCGCGGAGGGTTCACCCTTATTGAATGCGTCGCGATGAACCAGGTGGTGGGCGCGAAAACGCTCCGGCACCAGTTTCTCTATCACACAGCCCAGTAACTCGCCGCGCGTGTAGCCAAACAGTTTATCGACCGCCAGGTTCGCCGATTGAATCAGGCCAGCCGGGTTCAGCATCAGCAAGCCGTTCGGCGCCGATTCCACTGCCAGCACCGAAGCGTCCTGCTTGTAACTAGAGATGTCGTGCCGCAGGCAATGGTATCCCGTGAATGAACCGCGATCGTCCTTGATCGCCGTGAGAGTAAGCGCCTGGTAGCCCATCGCGGAGTCGTTGCCCAAGGCCCTGATCTCGACATAGGCTTCACCCTTGCTGCGAGCAATCAGATAAGCTTCTTCGGCGCGGCCATGATCCTCCGGATGCACGGCGATGCGCCACTCCAGACCCAGCAGGTCTTCTTCCCGGAGCCCGGGCACGGATACGAATGCAGAGTTTACTGAGACGAAACGTCCCTCCGCGTCCAGTTCGGCCAATCCGAGCTTCGCAAGTTCTACTGCCTCATGGAGAATGTCGCAGGACTCGGGCATGAGACACACATCGGCTTAATGCCATTCGGCCAATGTCAGGATTTGTCTGGACAACTCTCTTCACACTCGCGGATGTTGTGCCGATATGAACCGCCATGGAATTATGTACGGCCGGGGACATAGGTAACACTTTAGCCCGGCGACATGGGTGACACTTTTCGGAGAGGTGTTTGGTCGCCTTTGGTGAGTATAAACAGGATCGTCGGGCCTGTGGGAATGTGGGAATCGCCGTGGCGATTTCCAAGGGCGGTGGGAAGAGTGGAAATCCGCTGTTTGGATTTCCACGCTTTCCACCGCCCGTCATTTCCTCAGGCCTGTTGGGTCCGCAGCTGACGCGGCAACTGCCGATGAAAGCGGGGGCGGAAGGTGTCGAACCAGCCGATCACCAGCGGGCCGTACAACACTTCGTAGTAGCGATCGTCACTCGCCCGCAGCCCGAGATATTCATACGCGAAAGTCTCGCTGACAAACGTGCGCTGGCCGTTCCATCGCATCTCGCCCTTTTGTGAGATCCGCCGCACGTGGACGTCGGCGTCGTATTCCACCTCCGGCACGCGCCGCGGAAACGCCCGCAGGGAGCGCGCGTAGCAACTCGCCGGCGTCCGATAGTCGAGCGATTCATGCGGCCGCTCGTGGTTATAGATTTTCTGCCAAGCATGAAACGCGTCCTGTTGCCGACGCGGATTACGCTCCGGCGGGCGTAGCGTTTCCTGCTTGAGTGTGCGATGCATGCGCTCATGCCGGCCGTTGTCCTGCGGCGATGCGGGACGGCTTCGTTGGGCGACGATTCCTAACCGGACCCAGCGCATGGACAACCGGCTGAGGCCTCCCGGAGCCCGGCTGGCAAAGGGCGCGCCGTTATCGGTGTGAATCACGGCGGGCATTCCATATTCACGAAACGCTATGTCGAACAGCGCCTCCACATGCGCCCGATCGGTCTTGGCCGCGATCTGGCAGCACAGCAAATAGCGGCTGTGCGCGTCGGTGATGGTCAGCGGATCGCAGCGCGTGCCGTCGGCGGTCAGGAACCATCCCTTGAAATCGGCGCACCAGGTCTCATTGGCCTGGGCCACGGCGGCGAGGGGCGGCCCGTACAGCGGCGTCCGCACGCGACGCCTCCGCGGATGACTCAGCCCTTTGCTGCGCAGCAACTCCGCGATGGTGCTCGCCGCCGGGACCTTCTGATCGGGCACCGCCTGCGCCAGTTTCACCGCCAGCTTGCGCGGTCCCCAGCCCCAGCGCAGCCGCGCCTCGACGATCCGCGCAATCATCTCTTCGCTCAGCCGCTGCGGGCTCCGGTGCGGAGCGCGGCTCCGATCCCGCAACCCGCCGCTCCCTTCCACCTGATGACGATCCAGCCACTTGTAGATCGTCTTGCGCGACACCCCGTAGCTTTCGGCGAGCCAGACAATACTTTCTCCTTCGTCGTGTAACCGAATCAGTTCGACTCGTTGTTCCATTGTTCCGTCTTCCTTCCATGGCATCGCCTACCACCTTGGCGTGCTTTGCTAAGGTCGACCTGATCCACCCATCGTCAATGAACTGTCACCCATGTCCCCGGACTAAAGTGTCACCCATGTCCCCGGTCCGTACCATTAAGTTCCCCCGCCCCCTGTGAATCCCGGATCGCTCCTCCGGTGACACCCAAAACCCAGACCGCTCAAGCCTGGCCCGTTCAAGTCCTGCTGGTGGAAGACAGCGAGGAGGCAGCATACCTGGTGCAGGAGTGTCTCCAAGGTCCCGCAGGCGACCGGTTCCGGGTCGAATGGACCCAGACCGTTCTCGAAGCCATGGCTCGCCTGGCACTCCCCGGCGTGGAAGTAGTTCTTCTGGACCTGGGCTTGCCCGAATTAAACGGCTACCGCAGCTTCCGCGCCATCGACGCGGCGGCGAACTGCAAGGTGCCGGTCGTGATCCTGACGTCGGACGACCGCAGCCTTTCGCGGGACCTCACAGTAGGTTGCGGGGCATCGGACTATTTGATCAAGGACAGAATCTCCCCGGAGCAACTCCGCGAATCGCTGTTAGCCGCTATCCGCCAAGGCCGCCCGCAGTTGCACTAACCAGGAAGAGGGCAAGTGGGACAGGCGCTTTTTAACGGTCGCCAGAAAGAGGGCAGGTCGGGAACCTGCCCCACTTGCTGCAAAATACCTGTGCCCAGATGAACAGAGATGGAACCGCCATGCGTTAGCGTGCGGATAGTTGGCCGGCGATTGAACACAAATGGTCTTATCCGCGTTCATCCGTGTTCATCGGCGGCTAATATTTGTTTTGAGTTTTTCAGCCAGAGTGGGGCAGGTTCCCGACCTGCCCTCTGCCGATTCCCAGCTACTTCAGCCGCTCCAGCAGCGGCATCACTTCCCACTTCTCCATCGGCTTCTTCAAAAACCCCGAGCATCCAAACTCCGCGGCCGACCTTTGCTGCGTTTCCACATCGTCGGACGACAGAACCACTAGCGGAGTACGCACACTGCCCGTCCGCGTCTCCCAATCGCGCATGCTTCGAATCACCTCGTAACCGTTCATCCCGGGCATGTGGACGTCCATGAACACCACGTCGAACCGCTGGTTCTGGATCATTTCGAGGGCATCCTGCCCGTCGCGCGCCCGCCATACGTGCTCATTTTCGAGCACCATCTCGGTAAGCACGAAACTCTCGTCGTTGTCCTCCGCGACCAGAATATTCAGGGCGCTAGTTCTCGCGCGCGCTTGTGAGGGCAGATCGAGAGAAACCGTTGCCCCGTCCAGACGTGCATCGCCTCCCAGCGTGCGCAGCCGTTTTCCAGCCACCATGAATGCGATTCCCAGCGGAACATCGTCCGGCTCCCCTAAGCGGACCCGGTCCGGATCGCCGTTTAGCCACCTGGCGATGCGAACGGCAAGGTCTGTTTCGCTGAGAGTGAGCGCCAGATTTACCCCATTTTCACCGCCCGAGATTTTGAGACTGAGAGACGCCTCGCTCGCTTCCGCCAGTTTCAGAGCGCTGTCTAAAACGCGCATCAGCATTCGCTCCACCGCGCGCCGGTCCTGAGTCATCAGGAGAGAGGAGAGCGGCGCGTCCATCTCGATACGGTTCGCCCGCGCTGCCAGAATCTCGAGGATCTCGCCGACGCATGGCATCAGGTCGAACTCCTCGGTCGTGCCGGGAACCGCGGGAGCGCGGGACAACAGGCTTCGCACATCGTCGATAGAGCGCAGTAATTGGTCGGCGCTCGCCGTCAGCGCTTCGTTGTAGAAAAAATCCAAAACCGATGAAATTGCTTCGTTGGTCATCGGTTTCTCATCGACGGGCCGATCAAGAATGTGACGACAACAGGCGACGCAACTCGGAAGGGACTGATTCGGCGGAGGTTACTCGCAAAACTTGGAAGCCGGCTGCCCTACCCGATTCTTCTCCGGCGGCGGAGTCTTCTACCACCAACGGGTTGGTTGCGCCGAGCAGTTCGGCGGCGCGGAGATAGGGATCGGGGGAGGGTTTCAAGTTCCCTGCCTCTTTGCCGCAAACCATGGCATTAAAGTGACTTCGCAGGCCGGCTCGTTCGATGGGAGGCTCAATTTCGGTGCGGCCGCTCGAAGAAACCACGGCCAATTTATAGTTGGGAGACAACTCGGCGATCAGCGCTTCGGTTTCCGGCAGAAAAGGCGACTTCAAGGTCAATTTATGGCGGAATAGAGCTTGCTTGGAGGGGTACTGTGGCCAGATTTGGTCGAACAAGGCCGGAGTAGAGATGCGCTCCACCATCAGGCGGTCGGAAATACCGATGCATTCGCGCTGATAGAAGTCCCAGGTGGGCACGATGCCGAAGGGCGCCAGGATCTCCAGCCAGCATTGGTAATGGATGGGTTCGGTATCGGCCAGGACTCCGTCGAAGTCGAAGAGAATCGAATCAAAAATCAAGATATAATTTAACATGATCAAACCCACTGAGAAGATCTGGCATAACGGCCGGCTGATCGCCTGGAACGATGCGAAGATCCACGTGTTGGCGCATGTCACCAGCTATGGCAGCTCGTGGTTCGAGGGCATTCGTTGTTACGCGACGGAATCGGGACCCGCGATTTTCCGGCTCCCGGAGCATGTAAGACGCCTCCAAGACTCGGCGAAAATGTATCGCGTCGAGATTCCCTTCTCCGCGGAGCAGCTTTCGGCGGCGATGCTGGAAGTGGTCGCGGTGAACAAGCTCGCAGTCCTGCTATCTGCGGCCGCTGGTGATTCGCGGATACGGAAACATCGGTGTGTTGCCCACCAAGGACAATCCCATCGAAACCTACATTGCCGCGTGGGAATGGGGCAAGTACCTGGGCGAAGAGGCGATCGAGAACGGCGTCGATGTGTGCGTGTCGAGCTGGGCGCGGATGGCTCCCAATACCCTGCCCGCGCTGTCCAAGGCCGGCGGACACTACATGAACTCGCAGTTGATCCGCATGGAGGCGGAGGCGAACGGGTATAGCGAAGGCATCGCGCTCGATTCGTCGGGTTATGTGAGCGAAGGCTCGGGCGAAAATATTTTCCTGATCCGCGACGGCAAGATGCTGACGCCTCCGCTAGGCGCAAGCGTGCTTCCGGGCATCACGCGCGATACGGTGGTGACCATTGCGCGATCGCTGGGGATCGAGATTGTCGAAGGGCTGATTCCGCGCGAGATGCTGTACATCGCCGATGAAGTGTTTTTCTCCGGGACCGCCGTGGAGATCACACCGATTCGTTCGGTCGATCGGATCACGGTGGGCAAAGGCAAACGGGGACCGATCACGGAAAAGATTCAGAAGGAATTTTTTGGGATCGTGGAGGGGAAGATTGCGGATCGGTATGGGTGGCTGACGGCGGTGCCTGTGGCTGTTGGGTAAAGTCCCCGACCGCTCCCGCAGGTCGCGGCCCTGAACGCGGAGCCGCGACCATCGGGAGCGGTCAGTGGCAACGTTGATGAAGGGACTTAAGAGCGGAGGGCGCCAGCAATCCTTGAGGGAAGGGGCGCCCCACGCAACCCGTCGGAGGGACGACAATGAACAGGACTCCGCGCAGGGACCTGACCCACGGCCACCTCCCCCGAGACTGACACACAGGCTCGATCCCGCGCAGAAATCTAGATCTTTTGTACCAGGGATACCGGATAGGGGGAAGCGGGAACTTGTGGATTTCCTCAGTTGTTTCCCTATTGCTTTAGAGGACTTACAGGCACCCGATTGTGGGTATGCTGTGCATAAATCATGACACGTACGAAATGTAGTGGCCGCGACGCGATTTCGGGGGACCGGATCACGCTGGAATTCGATGAAGTGATTCAGCACCTGGATCCGGCGTTCTCAGACGAGGTGGCGGACGACGTTTACGTCGCACCCGGATTCATCGACATACAGATCAACGGCTTCGCCGGTGTGGATTACAACTCGCCCGATGCGCCTCACGAGGAGATTGCGCGGTCGCTGCAAAGTGATGTTCTCGACCGGGGTGACGCGGTGCTTCCCGACCGTGATTACAGGATCGCCCGAAAACACGTTGGGCGCTTTGCGCAATCTCGCGGCGGCGCGGGAGTCGCTCGAAGACGGCCAGGCGATGGAGGCGTTTCATGTCGAGGGTCCGCACATTTCGCCTGAAGACGGCCCGCGCGGCGCGCATCCGCAGCGATGGGTCCGTCCGCCTGATGTGAACGAGTACAAGCGTTGGCAGGAGGCGGCGGAAGGCAACGTTCGCCTGGTGACGATCTCGCCCGAGTGGCCGGAAGCGCCACATTATATAGATGCCTTGACGCGCGACGGAGTCGTCATCAGCATCGGACACACCAAGGCGACGGCGGAACAGATTCAGGATGCGGTCAGCGCGGGCGCGACTCTGTCGACGCATATCGGGAATGGCGCGCATTCGGTGATGTCGCGGCATCCGAACTATATATGGGAACAACTGGCGGAGGACCGGTTGAACGCGAGCATGATCGTCGATGGGATTCACTTGGGGAAGGCGTTCCTGAAAGTCGCACTGCGGGCCAAAGGAGTCGAGCGCAGCGTGCTGATTACCGATGCGGTGATGCCGGCGATGTGTGCGCCGGGTCGGTACATGCTGGGCGAGGTCGAGGTGGAGCTGCATGCGGACGAGAGCGTTCGCATGGTGGGCGGCATGCGCCTCGCGGGGTCGAGTCTGCGGATGGATCGAGGGGTGGAGAATCTGATGAAGCTCGCGGGGCTGACGCTGGCGGAGGCGATCACGATGGCTACGACGAATGCGGCTCGAGCGGGGAGAGTCGGGGGGAGAATTCGAGGGTTGCAGCCGGGGTCGCGGGCGGATGTGGTGAAGTTTCGGGTGGCGGATGGCGGAGTGGAAGTATTGGAGACTTATTTAAGCGGTCGGCGGGTGAGGTGAGACGCGGGGGCAGGTCGGGAACCTGCCCCACTCAAGCCCACGCAACGGGGGCTAGTGATTTGTTGGCAAGTTAGCCCCATGCGTCAGCTTGGGGCTTTCACTGGAAATCGTAAGCCCCAAGCTCACGCATGGGGCTTCAGGGTGTGTCGCTTGGTGGCACAGACTTTAGTCTGTGTTCTAGATTAGCGGGTCAGCGGGCGCTGGCGGTTTGCGTGGGCATGGCTAGGGTCAGGGCCAGAGTCGCCAGGCTGGTGCCGGCGGCGGAGATCCATTGGTCTACGCCGTGCGGGAATCCGTTATCGAAATAGGGCTGGAATCCGGCGGCGCGCGTGCGCACGTGCCAGGAGCCGTCTTCCAATTGTGTGCTTAGCAGATACTGGACACCGCGCTGATAGGCGGGGTCGGAAACCGGGAGGCCGGAAGTCTGGAGCGCAAACATCGCCAGGCCGGTGGTGTAAGCGCTGGTCTCCATCGCGGCGACATCGGACCATCCGCCGTCGGAGCTTTGCACGGCCAGCATCTCGCGGCGGGCTTTGAGGATAGCTTCCTTGCTCGCTGCCGCCCCACACCAGGCCGAGCAGGCGCCAGGCGAGGTCGTAGTTCGTTCGCGGGTGAAACTCGCCAATAAAAGAAGTCGCGAGTTGAATCGATTTCGTATAAGCCGCTTTGTCGACACGCGGAGTGTACAGTTGGATTCCGCGCATCGATAGCACGGTCTGGCCGAGAGTATCGGCGCACAAAGGGGGCCGCGCTTCGGGACCAAAGGCCCAGCGGCCGTCCGCCATCTGATGCCTCTGCAGATACATAACTACGGCGTCGGTGCTGAGGTCGGGCTTGTAGCCTTCCGCATCGAGACCAAGAAGCACGTAGGAGAGAATCACCGGATTGGCGTTGATGATCGGCACTAGAAAGCCCTGGTGGAGAATGTCGCGGGACCCGGCGAGAGACCCGGCGTTCACCATCACCTGCTGGGAAGCGGTCTTCTCGTCGACCCGGAAGCCGCTCTTACGCGCCTGGCCCACGGCCATCGCTTCGAGGCTCTGGTTGTGGCAGGAGAAACATCCGGCTTTGGGCACGAAACTGGCGTCGGTCCGCTGGAGCAGGGCGAGACTGGCGGTGACGGCGGACGGGATGGTATTGCCGCGCCGCATCATTGCGGGCTTGATCGATTCCATTGGCATGGCGCTGGTCGCCCCGGATTTCAGTAATAGATCGACCACCGGCGTGTTGCCGTGGAATTTCGCAAGGTCGAGCGCGGTGCGGCCGGTATCGCCCGATTTGGCGTGCTGACTTTTAGCGTCGACTTTTGCGCCTTTTTCGAGCAGCATTTTGACCTGCTCCACCGGCAGGAGGTCGGAAACCGCGGCGTACATCAGCGCGGTGCGGCCGGTGGGATCGGGAACATTGACGTCAGCTCCGTGCTCCAGCATCAGGCGGGTGAGCTTGGGATTATCGAGGACCACCACCTGTTGCAGAGCGATGGTGTATTGCATCGGGTCGAGCTTGCGGGCTACCAGAATGTCGATGCACTTGGAGCAATCCGCTCCGGCGGAGTTCGCGAGGGCAAGTCCGGCGACGTCCTTGAACTCCGCGCCGCGTTCGAGCAGCGCCTGCATGATTTCCGCATCACCAGCTAGCGAGGCCTCGATCAGGGGCGAGGACTCAGCCATGGGATTCGAAGTGGGATTAGGATTCGCGCCCTTCGCGAGCAGCAGTTTCACGGTAGCGATTCCGCCGGGGCGGCCAGCAGCGATCATCAGCGGCGTCCGCGCATCTTCGGAGATCGCATTCACATCCGCTTGGTGAGCTAGCAACACGCGGGTCTTTTCCAGATCGAGCGCGGCCCACATCAGGGCGGTAGCCCCGGCGTCGTTACGCTTGTTCACATCCGCGCCCTGCTTGATCAGGCGCTCCAGCGTGGCCGCATCGGCATAAAGGACGGCGTACATGAACGGTGTCGAGCCTTCCGGTCCGCGGGCGTTGAGAAGCTTGGGAGCCTCGGCCAGCATCTTATTGAATGCCTGGCGGTCCGCCGTGCGGAGGGTCTCGACCATGGCGACTGCCTTGGTATTGATCGGAGGCAACTCGACTTCGTTGGCCAACGCGTCCGGCCACTCGGCGCCCTGTTCGATCCATGCCTTGACAATCTGAGCTTGCTCCGGACGGAGCGCGCCAGTGGGGGGCATCAGCAATCCAAATTCGGATCCAACGAGGCGTTGATATAGCAGACTGTTTTCGATGTTGCCGGGGACCACTCGGCGGACTCCTGGCTTTAGCACGGAGCTTCTACGGTCGACGCGCAGGCCGCTATTCTGCTTCGTGGGGCCATGACAGCCGATACAATTCTGACGGAAAATCGGCTGCACGTCGCGTGTGAAGTCGACCTTTTGCGAGAACACGGGCGGAACAAAGCACAGCGCTGCCACGGCGGAAACAGCTATGGTACGGAACATTTTTCACCCTCCAAGTTTGGTTGAGTATACACCGAATCGGGTGGGCCAAGAGTACTAATGTGGACGATCGGGTGACGCCTGGGAGGAACAGCAGGGAACAGGAGCCTGCCTTTATATGACTCCAAGTATTGCGTTACCTTCGCTTTATCGAGAAGCACTCCGGTCGCTGACAGCGGGGAAATCGCCGGAGACGGTGCTGGATAATCTGGTCAAGAAAGGGCTGTTGGAGGAGTATGCGCGGCCGCTGGTGGTTCAGGCATTGGAAGAAGCGCGATCATCAGAAACCCGCGTCGGGTAGCTGCTTTGGGATTCCATTCAGCACACGGTCGTGCGTGCCCCGCCAGGAGTAGACATAGGTTGTGCCGCCGGGCTCGGTCACAAGAGGTTTGCATGCGGGCCAGTCGCTGGACTGCACCCATTTGCCGTCGCGGAAGCTGATGAGCAGGAGCTGATCTTCATCGACGATCGCTTGAATTTCATCCATTGCTTGCTCAATCGTCTCTCTATCGCTCAAGCCAAGGAACGGTCCCAGTGGCTGTGCCAATGATCGTATCCGACTGTGAGCTCGTTGTCTTGGGTACTGATTAACAAACGGCGATCTGTTCCCTCTTGAGGAACCTGAACCTCAAAAATGCCACTGTCCAGATTCTTGGCAAAGCGTTCCCAATGCGGGAATACAAGCAGGAGCCTCTGTGCGAAGGCTGTCGAGAGTTCGTTCAATGTATTGCGGTCGAGCATGTCATCCCTTGATCGCGTCGATCAGGGCGCTGATGGTGTGAGGATTCGCTTCCACCGTCGGCTCGACCTCGTGTTCGCGCAATGTGGCTGAAGTGATCGGGCCGATGGAGGCGATTTTTATGCCCTCGAGCGCTTCCCTGCCCGCCGCGGCTATGAAATTTGTAACGGTCGACGAACTGGTGAAGGTGATCCAATGCGGTTTGCGGTCGAGAATGGCGCGGGCGCGATCGGCGAGACCGGCGGGGACGAGGGTTTGATACGCCTCGACCACATCGACATGGGCGCCGCGGCGGGATAGCTCGCGAGGGACCAGGTCGCGGGCTACGGCGGCTCGGGGGAGCAGGATTCTCCGGAACTCCAGATTTTCGCGGGCGAACGCTGCCACCAGGCTTTCGGCCACATATTCCTGTGGCATCAAATCCACCTTGAGATGCAGAGCCTCGATCGCGGCTTTCGTTGCGGGACCTATGGCGCAGATGCGAGATTTGAGAGATCGCAGGTCGCGCGGGGACTTGTCTAATGCGTCGATGAAATAGTGGACTCCGTTGACGCTGGTAAAAATGATCCAGTCGTAGGAATCGAGGCGAGCGATGGCGTCGTCGAGAGGTTTTGGATCCGCCGGCGCGCGAATTTCGATCACGGGCAGAAGAATCGCTTCGGCTCCCAGCGATTCCAAGGGGTCGGCGAGATCGGCGGATTGGCGGCGGTCGCGAGTCACGACGATGCGTTGGCCGAATAGCGGGAGCCGCTCATACCAGTTGAACTTGTCGCGCAGGGCGACTACTTCGCCGATGACGATGGTGGCGGGGGGCCTCATGGCGGCGTCAGAAAGCCGCTGGGCGAGATTCTCCAGGGTTCCGACGATGGTCTGCTGGTCGGGACGGGTCGCCCATCGAACCGCCATCGCGGGAGTTTCGGGCGAACGTCCTTTCTCGATCAAGGCTTGCGCGATGGCCGGAAAATTCACCAGGCCCATGAACAGGACGATGGTCTCCGACGCGCCTACTTTGCTCCAATCGATGGCCTCGACGTTGTGGCCGGTCACGAAGGTCACGGCGGAGCTATGTTCGCGATGAGTGAGCGGAACGCCGGTGTAGGCAGCAATTCCAAGAGGCGTGGTGACGCCTGGGACGATCTCGAAGGGGACTCCTGCGGTGGCGAGAGCTTCCACTTCTTCCCCGCCCCGGCCGAAGATGAAGGGGTCGCCGCCTTTGAGACGGACGACCGTGAGTCCCTTCTGGGCCCGATCGATCATGAGAGCCGAAATCTCTTCCTGAGTCACTTCATGTTTGGCGCGCTTTTTGCCCACGTAGATTCTCTCGGCGTGGGCGGGAGCGAGGTCCAGCAAGCGCTCGCTGGCGAGATGGTCGTAGAGAATGACATCGGCGCGAGCTAGAATTTTCTGGCCTTTGACAGTGATGAGCGAAGGGTCGCCGGGGCCTGCGCCGATCAGGTAAGTCATTTTTTCTAGTGTAGTGTGTCCGCTCCCTGTGGTCGCGGCCCGGTAGCCAAGCGCGTCACATAACCCAGTGCCCGTCGTTTTTTCAGAGCCGCGACCGCAGGGAGCGATCTCCACCGAACACCCTTGCGGCTAAATCTCGGCCAACCCTCACTGGATCCGCGCCCGTCAATTCCCCGCGCTTGACGTTCGACCCATCGGCCTCACTCACAAACGCGCGCAAGTGAATTTCCGAACCTTGGATCGTCGCATGTGCGCCGATCGGGACCTGACAGCCTCCACCGAACACAGCGAGAAATGCTCGTTCGGCCGTTATCGCGATTCTGGAGGCTTCGTGTTCCAGCGTATGCGCGATCCGGTGGGCTTCGCCGTTGTCGTTGCGAGTCTCGATCGCCAACGCGCCTTGGCCCACCGCGGGAATCATCACGTCGACCGGAAGATATTCCGCAACGCGATTCGCCAAACCGAGACGCCTTAAGCCAGCCGCAGCCAGAACGATGGTGTCGTATTGTCCTTCATCGAGCTTACGAAGACGCGTGTCGACGTTGCCACGCAAGCTTTCGATTGAAAGGTTCCGATGCATACCCATCAGTTGTATCGAGCGTCGCAAAGAGCTGGTGCCCACGCGCGCTCCGTCCTTGAGCGGCGCGCCGATCAGAGCGTCCCGAGGATCTTCACGCTCGGGAATCGCGGCGAGAATTAGGCCCTCCGGCAGCTCCGATGGCATGTCTTTCAAGCTGTGAACTGCCAGGTCGATCCGATGGTCGAGCAGGGCTTCTTCGATCTCCTTCGTGAAAAGACCCTTGCCCCCGACCTGCGAAAGAGGGACATCCTGGATCTTATCGCCGGTGGTTTTTATTATTTCAATTCGGGTTTCCACTTTCAGGAGCGATGCGATGTGGCGCGCCTGCCAGAGTGCCAGTTGAGAACCTCGCGAACCGATGACGATCATGAATCACCCAGGCGGAAAAGCCTGCGGATCAGGTCTGGCAGGTGCGCTCCATCGGACGATGAGGCGGTGCGGCGCAGCTCGCTGATCGGCCCGTGGGCGATCTTATTGATGATGCCCCGCGTGATAGCCTCGAGGGCCTCTTCCTGTTGCGGAGTCATTTGGCCGAGCCGCGCGCGCATGCGCTCGATTTCGTTGGACCGTACTTGCTCGAGCTGATGCTGAAGGCTGACGATGGTCGGGGCGACCTCGCGGGTTTTCAGACGCTGCATCATGCGATCGACTTCCTCGCGAATGATGGCTTCGGCTTCGACCGCGGTTTCGTTGCGGCCTTCGATATTCGACTGCACGGTCTTGTCGAGATCGTCGATGTCGTACAGGAAGACGTTGTCCAGCTTGTTGACGTCGGGCTCGATATTGCGCGGAACTGCAATATCGATAAGGAACATCGGGCGATTTTTGCGACGGCCGATGACGGAGCGCATCTGGTCGCGAGTCAGAATATAGTGAGGCGCGCCGCTCGAGGCGAGCAGAATATCGACCTCGGGCAGCGAATCGAGGAATGACGCGTAGTCGATCACGCGGCCGTTAAACTCGTCGGCCAAGGGTTGGGCGCGCTCCCGCGTCCGATTCGCGATGAGGATTTCCGACACACCGGCGCGTCTGAAATGACGCAGTGCGGATTCGGCCATCTTCCCCGCTCCGACCACTAAGACACGTTTACCGCTCAGCGATCCGAAAATATCGCGCGCCAGTTCCACGGCCGCGTAGCTGATAGAAACGGCGCTTTCACCGATGTCCGTTTCAGAGCGCACCCGCTTGGCGACGTTGAAGGCGCGGGTCATCACGAGGTCTAGAAATCCAGTGAGCGCGCCGTGTTCCTTGGCCATGGCGTATGCGTTTTTAAGCTGGCCCAGAATCTGGGGCTCGCCGACGATCATCGAATCGAGGCTCGAGGCGACGCGGAACAAATGACGGATGGCGTCGGAGCCATCGAAACGATAGAGGTAAGGTACAACCCACGCTCGATCGACGGCGCGGGACTCGGCCAAGAACGTTTCGACCGCGCCGCCGGCATCGACATCGTCGTCCACCGTGGCCGCGATTTCCACCCGGTTGCAGGTGGAAAGAATCATGCCTTCGAGCAGGCCCGGACATCGGCGCAGCGATGCGAGTGCGGCGGGCAGAGCATGCTCCTCGAAAGCAATGCGCTCCCGCACTTCAACCGGGGCGGTGCGATGATTCAGGCCGGTCAACAACAGCTTCATGGCGCGAGAACCGGCCTCAATCCAATATGCGCCGCCCACGTCAACGCGGAGCAGCCGAGGACGGTGAGCGCCATCACGGCCGCTTTCCTTCCACGCCAGCCGGCCGAGGCGCGAAGCACGATCATCAGCAGGCAGAGCGCCCAGGTAAATAGCGAGAACAATGTCTTCGGGTCTCCGATCCAGCGCGCGCCGGATTCCGTGGATGCCCAGGTGATGGCGAAGATCACGCCCAGTGTGAGCAGCACGAAGCCCAGGCCCATCGAGGTGCTGATCAGGTTATCGAGCGTCGCGAGCGGAGGAAGTTTTTCCAGCCACGCGCTGGCCTTCTTGTTCTTGAGGCGGCTCTCCTGCACCAGATAGAACACGCTGGCGGTGGCCGTCAGCAACAGCGCGGCGTATCCTGCCAGCACCAGCAAAATGTGAACGATCAACCACGCGTCGCGCACGCCGACATTGGGCCACGTCGCGACGGGCCGCTCCAGCGCGGCGATCAGCGTCATCAGGAAGACCAGAGGAAACATCGCGACAGCGGTCCCTGCGAAATGAAAGCGCGCCTCGACGAACAGGAAGCCGAGCGCAACCAGAAACGCGCACAGATCCACCGTGCCGTAGAAATTGTCCAGCGGAAGACGTCCGTACGCCATCGCGAGCTCCACAAGTGCGACCCCCTGCAACACAACACCGACGCGGAATGTCGCTAAAGCGGCTCCATAGAGGTTGTGATTCCGGCGAATGATGGAAAACATCGAATGCACCAATCCAATGGCGTAGAGGCACGCCGCGGCGCGCAGCCAAAAGATGCTGGAATCAAGCATTCAACTTCATTGTATGCCTCCAGCGCTTATCGATTGACCGCTCCCGATGGTCGCGGCTCTAAACGCCATAGATTCGCCAGTCTTAAAGAGCCGCGACCATCGGGAGCGGTCAACCCACGGGAGAAGGCAGGTCGGGAACCTGCCCCACGTTGGCTGGCACTTTTCTCACCCACAACACCTTACTTACAATCGCGAACTAACATGAGCCGCGACGTATCCTGAACTCATATGAAGAACAAGATTTGCCTAGTTACAGGTGGTACCCGCGGTATCGGGCGAGCCATCGCCAAAATGATGTTGCAAGAAGGAGCACAAGTGGCAATTTGCGGCCGCGACCAGCGCGCTGTGGATAAAACTGTCGCGGAACTGCACGCCGAGACGGGCGGTAAAGTCGCTGGGAAAGCAGCCGATGTAAGAAATCATGAAGATATTGCCGGGCTTTTCCGCTATGTAGATGTAGAGCTCGGTGGGCTGGACGTACTAGTCAACAACGCCGGCGTCGGGGTGTTTCAGTCGGTGTCGGATTTATCTGTAGAAAATTGGCAGCTAACGCTTGAAACAAATCTCTCAGGCGTGTTTTATTGCTGCCGTGAAGCGTTTCCCAGGTTTCAAACCAGGGGTGGTGGTTACATCGTAAACATTAGTAGTCTCGCCGGGAAGAACGCTTTTGCGGGTGGGGCGGCTTATAACGCTTCGAAATTCGGTCTGAACGGGTTCAGCGAGGCAATGATGTTGGATAAACGTAACGACAATGTACGGGTCAGCTACATCATGCCTGGAAGCGTCGCGACGGATTTTTCGGGACATGGTACCGATTCGGGATCCGATTGGAAGATAGACTGCGCGGATATAGCCGAAATAGTACGAACGTTAATGAAGATGCCAGAAAGAACCTTAATAAGTCGAGTCGAAGTCCGGCCAAGCAAGCCGAAAAGATAGTTAGCGGCATCGAATCGTCGCGATTTTAGGAGCATCTAAAGAAATGGCACTTGGGTTGCCTGAGAATTTGTGGCGGGGAGCTGAAAGGCAGACTGGCTCCTCAAAGAGAAAGGCGGCAGATAAAATGGTACGGCTAAACGTCCCTTTGGATCCGGCCAAGACAGGCCGGGAGGCGAGCTCACTGGAGACTGGACTCCGGAGAATGATCATCGGACAGGATGAGGCGATCCAACAGATCGTCAACATCTATCAGATGCATCTCACCGGGATGAATGCGCCGGGCCGCCCGATCGGAAACTTCCTGTTCCTGGGTCCTACAGGCTCGGGCAAGACGCGAATTGTCGAAGCGACCGCGGAGACTTTGCTAAAGAACCCTCGCGCCGTGATCAAGATCGATTGCGCGGAATTTCAGCACAGCCATGAGATCGCGAAGCTGATCGGTTCGCCTCCAGGATATCTGGGGCACCGGGAAACGCATCCTTTATTGTCACAAGAGGTGCTCAATCAGTATCAAACAGAGACGATGAAGGTGAGCTTCGTTCTGTTCGACGAAATCGAAAAGGCTTCGGACGCGCTGTGGAACCTGCTGTTGGGGATTCTCGACAAGGCGACGCTCACTCTGGGCGACAATCGCAAGGTCGACTTCTCTAAAGCGATGATCTTCATGACGTCCAATCTGGGCGCGGCTGAAATGAGTTCGATCATGGCGCCGAAGCTTGGATTCGGCACCTCGGACGCTCGCATCAAGGCCAGCACTGGCGTCTTTGACGACAAGATGACCGGAAAAATCGCACGCAGCGGTGTGGAAGCCGCACGCAGAAAGTTCACGCCGGAGTTCATGAACCGGCTGGATAAGATCGTGACCTTCTCTCCGCTGGGCACCGAGCAGTTGAAGAAGATTCTCGATATCGAGCTGAACCTGGTGCAGCAGAGAATCTTTAACACCTCGACCGAACGCGCCTTCGTTTTCACTATGTCCGACACGAGCAAGGATTTCCTGCTCGCCGAAGGCACGGACTTGAAATACGGCGCACGGCACTTGAAACGCGCCATAGAGCGCCTGCTGGTGCACCCCATGTCGAATCTGATCGCGACCGACCAGGTCCGCGGCGGCGACTGGGTTCGAGTGGAGTTCGACGAAAGCAACAAGAACCTGCGTTTCGCCCGCGAAGCGGAAGGCCTGCCGGTACAGGATATGGCCCGGCTGGTAGATACGTCGGTAACCATCCCGCAGCTAACCATGGCCAGCGGAGCAGCGGTTGAGCCGGTACGGATCCAGACGGCGAAAAACAGTAAGAAGTAGCCAGGAGCCAGTAGCCGGTAGCCAGTAGAAAAGCCAGTCGGCACTTCGGTGCAGGCTGGCTTTGTGTTTCTACTGGCCTACTGGGTACTGGCTACTTCTTCTTCATGCTGCGCATTCGCCGCGGCCTAGTTGCAGGGAGAAGGCCACGTCGTCGCCCCAGTCCTGATACATCTCGGGGGGCGCATCTGCTGGAGGTTTTACCAGATCCGCCGTCAGTTTCTTAAAGGTTTCCACTTTGAAACGAAGCACATAGGAGCGGAACGATTCGCCTTCCTGACGGTTGGCTTTGAAATGCTCCAGGACTCGCGAGACAGCTTCGGGCGCATAACGAGCGGGCAGGCTCTGGATCGCTACTCCGAACTGTTCGTAAGTGCCACCGAGAAGCATAAGATAATAGGGCACTTCCCTGCCCTCGATCTTGCGGGCATTGCCGTAGAACCCAATGTCCCCGACCCAATGTTGTCCACAGGCGTTCGGACAGCCGCTGGCGTTGATTCGCAAATTGCGAATCGCGGTGTCCGTTTCTGATTTGAGCCGCTCCCGCAGCTCGTAGCCGAGATTCATGGTCTTCGTCAGTCCCAGATTGCAACTATACGCCCCAGGACAGGTAATCACATCGCTGATTTCGTTCGCGCCGTCATCGGCGAGACCCAATTCGGTCAGGCGGCCATAAACACGCCTTAATGCGCCGGCTGGAACATACGCCAGCACCACGTTTTGATTCATGGAAAAACGAAGCGACCCGTCGCCCGACAGTTCTGCCAGCTCCGCTAGACCGCGCATCTGATCGCCAGTCAGATTCCCCTGCGGCACAGTCACCGTGACGATCGCGTATCCCGGCTGCTTCTGCGCCTGGGTGTTGGTCTGACGCCAAAGATTAAACGACGGTAATGAAGAATCGTAAACCGCGAGCAGGTCGCCGGACCCGCGTGGTGGTGGAACCGGCTGAAAACCACCGAAATTCTCCGGGACCTCGGCCGGCATTGCAATGCCTCCGTTGCGAACGATGTCCTGGTACTCTTCCGCGACCGCGTCGCGCAGCCAGTCGAATCCGCGCTCCCGCATAACGAACTTTAATCTGGCTTTGTTTTTGTTACCGCGATTTCCATGGCGGTTGAAGATGCGAATGACGGCTTCGACGTGCTTCACGACATCTTCCGCCGGAATAAACTCGTGCAGCACTTTCGATTCCGTCGGCAGAGGGCCGAGACCGCCTGCAACCGTCATACGGAACCCGCGCTCGCCATCGCGAATTACGGCGCGCAGCCCGACGTCGTTGATCGCGGTCGCAATGCAATCCTCCGGGCAACCCGCGAACGCGACCTTGAACTTGCGGGGCAGATTGTCGGTCAATTCTTTGTGCAAAAACGCAAACGCGAGCCGCCGCGCGTAGGGCTGGACATCGAAAGGCTCGTGCGGATGAACGCCGGCCAAGGGACACGCCGTCACGTTGCGCACGGTGTTATAGCAGGCTTCGCGCGTCGTCAGGCGGACATCGGCCAACAAATGCAGCAGGTCTGCCACCTGTGCCAGTGGGACGAAGTGATACTGCATGTTCTGCCGCGTCGTCAAATGCCCTTTACCACTGCCGAACTCGTCAGCCACGCGGGCAAGCTGACGCATCTGCTGAGCGGTCAGCAGGCCGCCGGGAACCTTCGTGCGGATCATTTGCACTCCCGCCTGCCGCTGGCTGTAAATCCCGCGGCGAAGGCGGAACGGGCGAAACTGGTCGTCCGTCAATTGACCGGTCAGGTTGAGTTGCGCCTGCTGCCGGAACAGCTCGATATCCTCGCGAACAGTGCTATCGTACTGTTGCTCAGTAACTTGGAGGTCGGACAGGACTGCGGAGGACATAGGCACCCTTCTCTATAGAGAATATCATACAAGTACCTATTTTTCAATCCGCCCAAGCGGATTTCGCCAATCCAACCGGGGGAAGCGCGAGAAATCTCCATCCAACGAAGTCAATTGGGCCCCATGTTCCATGGCGAGCGCAGCCAGATGGGCATCGGAAGTGAGGTTCCCGCCGGTTCCGCACTCCACTAGCAGCTCCCGTAGAATCTGGTAATGCCTGATTCCCGGGTGAATCAGCGTCACCGAATCCCGTTCCAGCCATGATCCTATTAGATCCAGAGCCGAGCCCACAGACAAGGGGTGCCGGAACAGGCCAGGTCGAGTGGTCAAACGGAGGAATGCGAGCAGGACGTTCCATGGCAACCCGACCGTCTCTCTTCCCGAAATCGTCTGCTCCAGCCACTCTTTCGCGCGCTCATGGAGAGGAGCGTCACGATTCACGGCGTAGATCAGCAAATTCGCGTCGATGATGATCATTTGCGAACGGATAGTCTACGGACCAGTTCTTCGTCCTCCATCGTGTCTGCCGCGGCCAGCGCCTTATCCCAGCGGAAGTGTTGCTCCGCACCCATCGAAAACGTCTGTTGTGTGAAGCGCCGGGACTTTGCCTGCCGCTCTTTCAGTGCTCCGGCGCGAATCGATTGATTCAGCGCCTCCTTAAATGATACGCCACGCTCCTTCATCGTTACGCGGAGGAGTTGTTCAACGTCGGGATCGAGAGTGACCGTGGTCCTCATGGAGCTATCATAGCATCATCATAGTTGCTGTCATGATGCTTCGCCGCTGAAAAACTCAAGCACTCCGCTCCCTTTGGTCACGGCTCGGAAGCGCGTTATCGGCAGTCTACCGAGCCGTGACCGCAGGGAGCGGTGCCTGGTCCTATGTTGTGTTAAATTTGAGGGAAGTATCATGATTATCTCGATGAAACTGCATGCTTCGAAGGAAGAGGTGGCGCAGGTCCGTTCCCGCATTGAAGAGTTTGGCTACAAGGTCCACTCGATTGAAGGAGAGGAGCGCGTCGTCATTGGCGCGGTCGGAGTCGGCGATATCACGAATTGTCTCGAATCGATCGAGGCGATGCCGTGCGTTGAGCGCGCGGTGCGTATTTCGGCTCCCTACAAGTTTGTCAGCCGCGAATTCCGGGCGGCCAAGACCGAAATTACCGTTCGGGGTACGACCATCGGCGGCAGCGAGTTTGTGGTCATGGCGGGTCCGTGTTCGGTCGAGAATGAGCGCCAGATTCTTGAATCGGCCGAGATCGTAGCCCGCGGCGGCGCGAAGCTTCTTCGCGGTGGCGCTTTCAAACCTCGCACCTCGCCTTACGATTTCCAGGGACTCGAAGTCGAGGGGCTGAAGCTGCTCGATAAGGCTCGGAAGGCCACGGGGCTCGGGATCATTACCGAGGTCATGAGCGATCGCGACGTCGATCTCGTCGCCGAGTACGCCGATATTTTGCAGATCGGCGCGCGCAACATGCAGAACTTCGCGCTTCTGAAAACGCTCGGCAAATGCGGCCGTCCCATCCTGCTGAAGCGCGGCATGAGTTCCACGGTTAAGGAACTCCTGATGTCGGCCGAATACATCGTCGCTCACGGCAATCCGAACGTGATCCTGTGCGAGCGCGGCATCCGGACCTTCGAGACCGTGACCCGCAATACGTGCGACATCGCGGCGATCGCGGCGTTAAATGAGCTGACGCATCTGCCGGTG
The DNA here is from genome assembly GCA_963813145.1 of Bryobacterales bacterium. Classification (GTDB taxonomy): domain Bacteria; phylum Acidobacteriota; class Terriglobia; order Bryobacterales; family Bryobacteraceae; genus Palsa-187. Next base: position 3,854,958 of record CAWEXX010000001.1, on the reverse strand, counting down.
ATTCTCGATCCGAGTCACGCGACGGGCAAGCGCAGCCTGGTCCCGGCACTCTCCCGCGCGGGAGTCGCCATTGGAGCGGACGGATTGATCGTCGAAATGCATCCGCATCCCGAGAAAGCGATGTCCGACGGAGCGCAGTCCCTGGACCCCATGCAGTTCGCGAAAATGATGGCCGATCTGGAACCGTACATCGCGCTGTGGAAGCAGGATCGCGTCACAGAATCCGCCGTCGCTGTTTAAGATGTACTCCGCTCTATTGAACATCATGACTTTAGCTGATGGCTTTTGTGGCGCGCGCCACAAGATCCTAGCCGGATAGCATGAAGAGGCTCGCACTCATCCTTCTCCTCTGCCTGGCCGCCGGCGGCGCTGCTTATTGGTGGAGAACGTCGCGCACGCTCAACGACCAGCAACTCATCCAAAGCCTGCCGCAGGCTCGCGCCACGCACGTCTTCATCGATGTGGACGGGCTGCGCCGCAGCGGCATCTTGGATTTGATCGCGGGATCGAAATCGGCGGAAGATCCCGACTACAAGGCCTTCGTCGAACACACCGGCCTCGACTATCGCACCGATATCGACGCCGTCGCCGCGGCGTTTTCGGAGGGCAATACTTATCTTGCTTTGCGCGGCCGTTTCAGTTGGAGCAAGCTTGCGGCGTATGTGCAAAGCCAGGGCGGGAAGTGCGCCGGAACCACCTGCTCCATGCCGGCGACGCGCCCGGGCTACTTTATTTCGCTGGTGCCTCTTCGACCTTCCGTGCTCGCGATGGCCGTCGCCAAGGACGATCGTGGAGTCAGCATGATCGGCCTGCAGGAATGGCGCAAGCCGCCGAAACTTCCCTCGGAGCCGGTTTGGATTTCCGTGCCATCCTTCACGTTGAGCGACACCAGCGTGGGCGCCGGGACGCACGCGTTTCTGGAACCCCTCTCGCAAGCGCAGGATGTGACGTTCGCCATCGGTTCAGCGCCGAAGGGTTTTCAGATTCGCTTGCTCGCGATCTGCGCGACGCCCGAAATCGCGGAGCTCATGACGCGCCGCCTGTCCGAGTCCACCACACTGCTGAAGAAAATGCTGGAGCGCGAAAAGTTGACGCCGAGCCCAAATGATTTCAGCGGCGTGCTGACCGCCGGAACTTTTTCACAGCAGAAAGAGCAAGTGATGGGAACGTGGCCGATAGAGCGGGGATTTATCGAATCGTTGGCCGGCGGCAAACTGCAGTAGTACCGCTCCCTGCGGTCACGGCTCGCCTAGCGGAGAATTGCTGTCTTGCGAGCCGCGACCATAGGGGGCGGTACTACTCAATCCATGATCCGAATTAAAACGCCACCTGGCTCGGAAAATATTTTTCAATCAGCCCCTGATAGTACGGCTTCAATTCCGTCACGCTCGGCTTCGAATCGCTCTTCGAGTACAGATCGTAGGGGTTGAACTTCTTCACCCACTGGAACATCTCGCGATCGTGGTCGTTCATCAGGTAATCGTATGCGCCTTCCCGATGCGCGGGATAGCAGGAGTGGTAGCGAATCATGTACAGAGCCGGCTCCGGCAGATACGGCTTCATGACGTGGTACAGATACTCGTCGTGTCCCCACGACATGTCCACCTTGTCGAACCCGCAGCCTTCTTCGTAAATTCCCAGCTTGGTCTGATATGCCGGGTTTTTTGAATCCGGATTCGCGTCGAAAAATTCGTGGAAGACAATCTTGTCGGAATAGGCGCAGCCGGTGGGGAACGTATCGCCGACCACGGCCCATTGCTCTTCCCCGTAGAGGCAGAGCACCTTTCCGATGTCGTGCAGCAGGCCGGTGAGCTGGAACCAATCGGGATGCCCGTCGCGGCGAATGGCTTCCGCGGCTTGCAGGTTGTGATCGATCTGGCTGAGGTCCGTGTCCGGATCGCTCTCGTCCACCAGCGTGTTGAGATAATCGAGCGCATCCCAAATGCTCATCTTGGTCCGCGTGAGACCGGTGTACTGACGCTTCTTCTCCAGCACGAACGAGTGAGTCTGCAGCGCGTGGTTCTGGCGATAGAACTCGATCACCCCCGGAGTTGTTTTGGAATAATCCCGAAACTCTTCAGTTTTCTTATTGGGGTCGTAGCGCTCGCCCACGAAATCGTCCCACTGCTCGAGATTTTGAAGCGGACCTTGCACTTGCATAAGGGCCTCCAACCTTATTCTACTGCACACGTTTGCAGGTTCGCAATCACAATGCGGACCCGGATGTATCTCCTTTTCTTTGCAATCTTTGCGACCATGCGCGAACCAGCCTTGGTATTCGTGCCGTATCCTCCAATCAGAGGGAGTGTCCCGATCCGGTGGGTTCGTTTCGTAATTTTTGACTTACGGTGGGGCAGGTTCCCGACCTGCCGCCTGGTGGCGAAAAACTCAAAAAAGTATATTTGCCGCCGTGTTCATCGGCGGCCAACATTTGCTTTTCAGTACGCCCAGCGCCACAAATTCGCGCCCGCAGTCAATCCCGCCCCCACCGCGGCGAACAGCACCAGGTCGCCTTTCTTCAGCTTTCCCGATTCCACCGCGTCGCGCGTGGCCAATGGAATCGTGGCGCCGGTCGTGTTTCCGAAACGATCGATGTTGATGATTACGTGTTCCAAGTCCATCCCTAAACGCTCGGCGACGCCCGTGATGATCCGGCGATTTGCCTGATGCGGAATGAGCAGTTTCACATCCTTCGGAGTGAGATTGTGTTTGGCAAGCAGGCCGTTGCACAACTCTTCCATCTTGCGCACGGCGTACTTGAATACCTGCCCACCATCCTGCTTGACGAAATGCATGCGATGCTCGACGGTCTCTTTAGTCGAAGGCATGCGGCTGCCTCCAGCGGGCATTTTCAAATAATCGCCGCCGGAGCCATCGACCTCGTTCATAAATCCGATAAAGCCGTTGCCATCGTCGGTGGGTTCCACGAGCATCGCACCGGCGGCGTCGCCGAACAGGATGCACGTGCTGCGATCGGTGTAGTCCAGAATGCGCGACATGGTGTCGGCTCCGATTACCAGAACTTTTTTATGAGTCCCCGCCATCACGAAATGGGCGGCCGTGGTCAGTCCGTAAATGAATCCCGAGCAGGCGGCCACCAGGTCGAAGCCCCACGCGCCGCGCGCGCCGATCCGATCCTGCACCAGGCACGCGGTGGCTGGGAAAAACATGTCCGGGGTCACCGTGCACACGATGATGGCGTCCAATTCCGACGCCTGGATGCCGCGCTGCGCGAGCAGTACCCGCGCCGCCTCGACAGCCATGTCCGACGTCGCAACCTCGGGAGCCGCGATGTGCCGTTCGGAAATCCCGGTGCGCTCGACGATCCATTGGTTGTTGGTCTCGACGATTTTCTCCAAATCCTGATTCGTCAGCACACCGGCTGGCACGTGGCAGCCGACTGCGCTGATTTTTGCTCCTGGCAAATTTTATCTCCGTTCTGTCCAAGGTACATCCCTGCTAGTCATGTTACATTCGGGAGTGAATGCAAGTCGAGAGCGCGGACGTCCTAGTTTTGCAGGAACCGGTGGAATCCGCGTCGCTCACTCCGGAAGAAATCTATGCGCAGGTGTTCCGCGCGATGCGTCCGCGAACACCCATTCCGCTCATCCGCATCAAATTCTGCCGGTATGCGAATGCCAGCGCCAAGGTGAAGCTGGAGCAGGGTGCTCTGGAGGTACGGATTGCGGACAGCCTGGCGGGAGCTCCGGATTCAGTCATGGAAGCGCTTGCTGAAATCCTGCTCTCGAAGTTATTTCGCCGGCCTGTTCCCGCGCATTGCAACGAGCGGTACCGCCGTTATCTCAATCGCCGCGACGTGCGCCGTAATCTCGATTTAGTGCGGCAGATCCGCGGCCGTAAACAAGTTGAGCATGCGCAAGGCCGCTGCTACGACCTCGACCGGATGTTTGAGGAATTGAATTTCCAATATTTTCACGGCTTAATGGCGAAGCCGATTTTGGGCTGGAGTCCGAACGCTTCCCGCACCCTGTTGGGACACTATGATCCGTCCCACAATGCCATCGTCCTGAGCCGGATTCTCGACCGGCCGCAGGCGCCGCGCATCGCTGTGGAATATGTCTTATTTCACGAGATGCTGCATCTTGCGGTATCCGGCCGAGCATCGCGGAGCCCGGCGTTGCGTACATACGAAGGCGTTTAAAGACGCGGAGAAACAATTCGACAAGCTAAAAGAAGCCTTGGCCGCGCTGCGCGTACTTTAAACACAGACTAAAGTCTGTGCCACCGGCGGTCACGGCTCGGTAGGCGGCTGTGCTTCCGAGCCGTGACCAAAGGGAGTGGTGTCACCAGCTATGGTGGCACAGGCTTCAGCCTGTGAATGACATTTAAGAACTAAGCCGCGGCCGGTGCTGCAAGACGGCTGAGCTCGGCTTGCATTCGTCCAATGGCGTTCACCAAACCATTCGCGTCGAGTGAGCCGGCGCCGAGTCCTATGGAGGCGAGCGACAGATGAATCTCCACGGCGGCCATCTCATACCAAAAGCGCGCCTGCTGGCGGATCAGCATACCGACCAGGGGTGAATGCTCGGATGGCAGGCTCGCCACGGCAACGCGGGCGTGCATGTGCAACCGGTGGAAATCGCCAGCCAGTTCCTTTAGATAAAGGCGGAAAATGCGCCGCCGGTCCCGGATAAAGCTCTTAGCAATTTCCGGCGTGAACCCGGGCTGCGATCTCAAGAAAAGAAGATCCTCTTCTTTCAGCAGCCGGGCCATCGGCTCGTAGCGGGAGAGCGTAAAATCGGCCGGCTCGCCTTCGAACCAGCATTTTTGGGCCGACGAACGTCTGTAAATCCACAAAGGCAACACGGCAAGTCCCCCAACACAGATTCTTCCAAAATGCTCCAGGCCCGCGCTGCTCCGTCGCTCTGGAACCTTAAAAAACTGAATTAGCTTACCTGATTATTTACAATAATGCAACGAATATCTTCACCAGATCCGATACTGCCTATCGGCGCCGCATGCGATCGAGGCTGTCGTTGATAGCGTCCAACCGGCTGCTGAGACGCTCCGCCTCGGCCCGATTCCACAGGTGGCCGACGATCGCCGTCCGGCCTTCGCCCTCTTTCCGTAACCCTATCATCCAGAACAACAAACACCCAATGGTCACCGCCTGCTGTACCATATTGACGATGGCGCTTAACCGGGTGTCCTCAGAGCGCTGAATCACTAAATGCAAGGCAGCCCCACGGGAGAGAGACCAAATGACGAATCCCGTGATATAAACAATGACATTGCGCCGCAACTGAACCGGAAACCATGCCATGAATACGGAAATTAAGATCAGGAATATCGCGATTGTGGCGTCCATAGTCCGCTCGAACAGCAGAAACGTCTTCCACACAAGTTGCTTCGAAACAGAATGGTCGAGAAGGACTCCGGCCAACGGAACAAGAGAAGCAGCACCGAGGAAATATCCTACGGTACTGCGGCCGAATGCGGCCAAAGCGGGTGTCCGCTCCATGGCGAGAGCATAGATTTCTACCACCACGAAGGAAGCAATGACGATTTTCGCGGTTTGCGAAACCATGTAGAGGTAGAAGTACGGATTCGTGTTATACGAAAGAACCAAGCCTGCCACGGAAGCAAGAAAATCCGCGGACAAGTACCAGAAGAAAAGCCGGTAAGCCCTAACTAGGCCCGTCACCCACAGCCTTACCAACAGGGCCGCGGTAAGCCCGGTGGTGAGGCACAGAATGCCCTTTTCCAATGGAATCAAAATGATCTCCGCAGCAGATGGATTCTTGTGGCTTAAGGAAGTCTATCACTGAAGTATGTTGATCCCGAAAAGGCAAAACTCGCTCGGCTTGACGAACTATTGCCGTTCGTGCGCCGGAGCGAGTTTCCTATTTCGAGAGTTCTAGAAAGATCTACTGGCAGGGATAGCAGGTCGGAATCGGCAAATCCTTAGGGGCAGCCGAGCCGCCTACTGCGGCGAACGTCAACGTCAAGACCAACATCGCGAGTACTTTTTTCATAGAAAATCTCCTGAGATCGGGGCTAAGCTAACTGCTCTGGAGGTAATACTACTCACCTAGACCTCATTCCGATGGCGACCCATTTAGGTTTTCGGGAATCAGAACAAGTCTCTGCGGCGTCATTTATCCGGTACTTCCGGCGTTTGTCGCGTACAATGGCAGAGGGATAGGATGCCTAGATTCAGGCCACCAGCGAAACTGGAGCGAAATGCTGCCGCGGACCTGTGGAAGCACACGTTGTCCCAAATTCCGACATTGAGCGGTCGCCTGGTCTATCTCGCCACCCTCCGAGACGTCAATTCAGGCACTTACCGACACCATGGCCTGATCGTCGCCTTTGGACGGGATGAAGCTGTCCGAACTCTTAAGGAGAGCCATCAGGAAGCATTCCAATTGTGGCTAAGGCTTTCGCTTTCAGATAAAAGCGAAGATTTGAGGGTTTATCTTGCAGCGCTTGACGAGGCACCTGAGCAGGTGGTCGATCACTGGTTGCAATCAGGGGTCTATCGAAGCTATGTGCCCGCAGCGGCGATGGAGGTAGAGATCGACCTCTTTTGCCGGGATCTGGAGACGCTTCTGCAGCTGCTGAAAAACGAAGCCGTCAGACGCCACCCGCGTTCCGCCGGCGATGCGTCGGGTCGAGGCTCATCGCAACTTGCGTAACCTGACCAATCACTTCAATTTCATCGGGATAGCGATAGGCTTTAGGCTCATACAGAGAAGCGGGATGGGGCTGCAGAGTGACCACGCCCTCGCGCAAGGCGCACCAACCGCAAACATATCCGTCGCGATGCTCCAGGAAGTAGATAGGCCGTTCGAACTCTGAATTCCATCCGGAATTGACGATGCGCCGTTTGGTGTCGTCGATCACCACCAGGGAACCGGGCGGGATAACCGGGAACATCGACCAATCTTCCGTGCCGATCAGACCGTAGCGGAAATTACGCAGATCCACGTTGTTGAACAGCATCACCGGCAGCGTGCCCCACTTTTGAATCAGCCGGCTGAGAAAGAGGGTACGGCTTGGATCGATTCCTGGATCGAGCGAGATGGGAACCTGAATCTCCCCGTCTTCGGCCCGGAAATTGATGGCGTGGGTTTGCGTGTGTTGCACTACCGAGGCGTCCGCCGGCAAGGTAGAAAGCGAAACGCCATACCATCCGAGGACTTCGGACATGTCCAGCCGGTAGATGGCGCAGAGAGAATAGAGCCGGTATAACGACGGCATTGTCCCTTTGTTCTCAATATCTGCAAGGCGGCTTAGCGCCACCACGAACTCATCGTTCGCGTGTAAAACGGCTATGAGGGCACTCGCCTCTTCGACATCGCGGAATCTGAGGCGTAAGCGCTCTCGTATCTTCTTGAGTTTCTGACCAGGTTCCTCCATGATAGATGTGATGTGCGCCCCAATAGACCAGGTGAAGCATGTACCATACGTCCCGTCAAGGGTATTCAGGCCTAGGTTAGAATTATACCGATGCCCCCCTGGGCAGAGCAAGGATTATCACCCATTCTTGTTCTGAATTCCGAACAAGAAAATCCACAGGTATGCTTTTTTCGAAACAAAGGCCCTTCCGTCCATCGCTTAAGCAGGAGTCGATTTGCGCATTATCATCGGTGTAACTGGAGCAAGCGGCACGATTTACGGGTGGCGTTTACTGGAAAAACTACGCTCCATTCCCGAAATGGAGATACATTTGGTCCTTTCCCGATCCGGGGAGCGAACGGCATTTCTAGAAATGGGGAAGACGGCGGCGGATTTTAAGGCCTTAGCCCACCTTAGCTATCCCGTGGAGGATATCGGCTGCCGATTGGCGAGCGGTTCGTTCCTGACTCACGGGATGGTGATTGCTCCTTGCTCGATTCATACGATGTCGGCGATTGCCGCTGGCATCAGCAACAACTTAATGGTTCGGGCTGCCGACGTCATATTAAAGGAAAGGCGCCGGCTAGTGCTGATGGTGCGCGAATCGCCACTTCACCTTGGCCACTTAAGATCGATGACCGCGCTGGCGGAAATGGGTGCGATTCTGGCCCCACCGGTCCCCGGCTTCTATCATCATCCGAAAACGCTTGCCGATATCGTGGATCACAGCGTCGATCGGGTGATGGATCTGATGGGTATTCCCCAGCCGGACACGCGGAGATGGGATGGCCCCGAAAAATGAAGGTCGCATTTCAAGGTGAACTGGGCGCGTTCAGCCAGCAGGCGATCCGCCAGCTGTTAGGCCCCGGCGCGGAACCTGCGCCGTACCAACGCTTCGATGAAGTATTCGCCGCGCTGCGAGGGAAAAAGGTTGCCGCCGCAGTCCTGCCGATCGAAAACACACTGCATGGGAGCGTTCACGAGAACTATGATTTGCTGCTGCGCTACGACTTTGAGATCACCGCGGAAACCAACGTGCGCATCGTTCATAACCTGATTGCGCCGCCCGGTGTGACGTTTGAACGGGTGCGCAAGGTCTATTCGCACCCCGTCGCGCTGAACCAGTGCCTCGATTTCTTTCGCCGTAATAAGAGGGTAGAGCGGATCACGTATTACGACACCGCGGGCAGCGTCAAGATGATCATGAAGGATCGTCCCGCTGACGCGGCGGCCATCGCCTCAGAACTGGCAGCCAAGATTTATGGGGGCAAGATTCTGCGTCGTGAAATCGAAGACGATCGTCAAAACTTCACCCGATTTTTCTTACTCGAACCCGCGGGGTCGAAGCCGCGGACGCTGAGGGGAACGGCCAAGAATCCATGGAAGACGTCCCTCGTTTTCTCGACGAAAAATATCCCAGGAGCTTTGTTCCGGGCGCTCAGCGCACTCGCTCTGCGCGACTTGAACCTGGTAAAGATCGAATCGCGGCCCCTGCGCGGCAAGCCCTGGGAATATTTGTTCTATCTCGACCTGCTGGGCCGGAGTAGCGATCCGGTGGTGCAGAAGGCGCTGGGACATTTAGAAGAGCTCGCCGATTTTCTGCGGGTGCTGGGGACTTATCGGGCTGGCTCTTAGCGGGAAGCTGAAAAACACTCCGCTCCCTGCGGTCACGGCTCGGTAGGGTGCTGATCGCGTGCGGCTCCAATTCCGAGCCGTGACCAAAGGGAGCGGTGTTTTTGGGTTTTTCAGCAACCACCTGCTTATCAGCCATTGAACAGACGGTGGCACAGGCTTCAAGAGATTGAGGGAAAAACTCAAGTTGACCGCTCCCGATAGTCGCGGTGATCTTGTTTAGCCCCACGCTGACGCATGGGGCTGCGGACGTGCCGATTGGTTGTTATCATATAGCCCCATGCGTCAGCGTGGGGCTGGCACACGCAGTAACGCGTGCGTTGTGCGCGTCGGTAACGATATCGCCGCACGATCCCCGCGGAGGTTGATGAAAGACCCTCGACAGGCGAAAGCGCCTGTCCCACCCGGACTGCAAGTTGCTGAATGGTGGCGCAGGCGGTTTCGACTGCGATTCGTCCGCATGAAATGCGGCTGCAGCCAATTGGCCGCCCTACAAGATGCGTCAGATACCGAGATTCTTTAGCAGCCTGACTCCCATCCCGATGTCGGCGAGCCTTTGTGCCTGATCCTCAATCTCACGCTCCACATTGATGGAGCCCTGATACCCAGCTCGCTTCAGAGCCTTCACAAATTTAGGAATCCCAACCGATCCCTGCCCCAGCGGCCGCTCACTTCCCAGCGCCCCCGGCTTTCCGGGCCCGTCACCATCTTTCGCATGCACCGAAACCACGAGCGGAGCCAGTTTCTCAAATGCCTCCACCGGATCTCCCGATCCGTAAAGAACCATATTCGCGGGGTCGAAATTGATCTTCAGATTAGGGCAACCCGCATCGTCGATAAAACGCAGCAGAGTTTCCGCGGGTTCCTGGCCGGTTTCGAGCGCGAACGTCTGCCCATGCTCTTCCGCGCGATCGCAAATGCGCCGCACCATTCCGCGAACGGCAATGTAATCGGGGTCGGAACGATCTTCGGGCACGAATCCAACATGGCAAGCAATGCTCTTCACGCCGAGCGCCGCCGCAAAGTCGCTGGCTTCGAGCGTTCGCATTTCTCTGGCCTTGCGCGTCGCGCGCGGAATGAACCCGACTGTTCGCTGGACCGTGGCAACATCGGTATATTCTTCGCCGGTGTACGCGCACACCACAGTGGCGATGGAAAACTTCGCCTCTCCGATTTTCTCTCTCCACTCCACGGCCGACGCCGAAGTCAACGGGAGATCCCCGCCCACACCCAACTGCCCGGCTTGGACCCCGAGCTTGCGCAATTCGGCCAGACTGTCGCGTCCGGCCCAAAACATCACACCTATTTCCATGAAACCCTCTCTCCATTTTTCGAGCGCGCCTGAAAAATTGCCAGCGCCAAGCGAACCGACTCGGCCGAACTCGAAGGCGTGCACAACGAAGGCTGTTCTCCTGTTCGGCAGCACTCGGCAAAATAGGCGATCTCCGCTGCATAGCCATCCACTTCGTCGAGCGCGACCACTTCCCCGCCCCCGTAACGCTTCAGCGGGCGCGATTCGGAATTGAAGTCCAGGAGGCCGCGATTGCCCAGCACCGTGAACTCCATCGAGAATGGAAATTCGCCCGGGAACATCCAGCCACCGCTGATTTCAACCACCAGCGCATCATAAAACAGCCGCGCCGAAATCGTATCGACGCCCGCCGCTGCGTCCTCATAACCAGTGGCCGAGATTGCCGAGGGAGGCCCGAACAGCCGCAGCGCCATATCGATATCGTGAATCAGCAGATCGAACGCGCCGCCGCCGCTGCGGGATTTGTCGGTGATCCAATCGGACCATCCCGGCTGCGCACAGCGCCTCCGGAACGTCGCAAAATGAACTTCGCCCAGATCGCCATGATCGACCGCGTGCTGCAGCGAGCGGTACGCCGGAAAGAATCGCAGCACATGCGCGACCATCAAGATTCTGTTCGCCTGCTCCGCCTCGGCGATCATCCGATGGCACGACTCGACGCTAAGGGCCATCGGTTTCTCGACCAGCACATGCTTGCCGCTGCGCAACGCTGCGACGGTTGCCGATTCATGCATATCGGTGGGCAGGCACAAATCGACCGCGTCAATATCGGGATCGGCCAGTGCGTCAAGAAGGTGCGAATAATGCTGGGCCGGAAACTCGGGCGCGCGGCGGCTCACCACCGCGGCGAGCTCGACCTTTTCGAGCGAGGCGATCGCCTTCAGGTGCACCCCGCCCATGAATCCCAGACCAACCACCGCCAAGCGCATCAATAAATAGAATAAGGTATGAACGCCCTCCAATCTGCGACCGCCGAATTTTCAACCCTGCTTGACCTTGCCGCCGCCAAGCTTCCTCAACTTACCGACACTGATAAGCGGGTCGACGAACATTGGTCGCGCAAACAGATCCTTGGGCATCTGATCGATTCCGCCGCGAACAATCATCAGCGCTTTGTTCGCGGACAGCTTGTGCGCGATCTCTCGACGCCTGATTACCCGGGGGACGAATGGGTGGAGACGGAGCGATTCCAGGATCGCGATTGGAGCGAACTCGTCCAGTTATGGCTCGCCTACAATAAACATCTGCAGCACTTGATGACACACATTCCGCCTGAGCATCTCGACGCGATCATCCGCATCGGCGGCGACGATCCGGTGTCACTGGAATTCGTGATGATTGACTATGTTCGGCATTTGAAGCATCACCTGGACCAGCTCTAGTAGTCTGCGTCGGGAGTCCTGAATGTTGGGTGGCGCGCGCCTCCAGGCGTGCCGCATCGACATTCTTGTCGATGTGTCTTTCCAGGCTCTGGGAATCAAGAGCCGAACGTCGACACGACGGTCGACGCGGCACGCGTGGACGCGTGCGCCACGCGGGAAAGATAATATTCACTAGCCGCCATGCATAGAGCATGCGGGCGGAAGGTGAGCGGCGATAGAATAAAGGCTGATGCCGGGTTTCTTATTTCTTCTTCTCTTCGCCGGTGCTCCCGCCGGCTCCGATCTTGAAAAAGCCCGGGACGCGCAGGATCGTCCGGCGCTGGAAAAATCAGCCGCGCAGTACTTGAGCGCGGCGCAGAGCAAGGCGAACGACGCAGCCGCCCAATACAAATTGGCACTAGCTGAATCCTACGTGGCGGAGGTCGCCATCGAAGTGCGCGATAAGACGGCAGCTCACAATGCGGCCGAGGCCGGGATTGACGCTGCGAAAAAGGCAGTCGCGCTTAAAGGCGATTCGGCCGAGTATCACCGCCTGCTGGGCACTCTTTGCGGACAGGCCATTTCCGCGAACGTTCTGCAAGGAATGAAATATGGCCACTGCGCACAGGACGAGGTGAACAAGGCGGTTCAACTGGATCCGAAAGCATCCGTCAATTATCTGGCGCGGGGCGTGGGCAATTATTATTTGCCGCAGAGTCTGGGCGGTGGATTCGATCTCGCGCTGAAGGATTTTCTAAAGGCGGCAGAGCTCGATCCGCAATCGGCTGAGGCGCAGTTGTGGCTGGGGCTCACCCTGCGCAAGCAAAACAAGAATCCGGACGCGCGCAAAGCTTTTCAGAAAGCGCTCGAATTGAATCCAGGCCGGGTGTGGGCGAAGCAGCAGTTGGATAAAACTCCGGCGCAATGAAAACACTCCTCTGGGGTGTTTCTATTGTATTTCTCACGCTGCTCGGATACTGGCTTCTTCCTGGACACACGTATCTTCAATCGGACACGCAAATCTACATCCCGATGCTGGAGCATCTTCGGGATCCGGCGTTGTATCCGCGCGACATCGTAGCGCTGCGCCCGCATCTGACGTTCACCATCTATGACGAGACGGCGCTCGCGCTGCGGCGAATCACCGGCTCCGATTTTCAGACCGTGCTGACGGCCGAGCAACTCGTATTTCGAGCCCTCGCCATTTGTGGACTCATCCTGATCGCACTTCGCCTCGGATTGAATGCCGTGCAATCGTTTTTCGTAGCGGCGGTCGTTTCCCTGGGCGCGACTATCGTGGGCGCAGCGGTGCTGACGGTGGAATATGAGCCGGTGCCGCGCGGCTTCGCGATCGCGCTTATCGTCTTCGCGCTCGGCCTGATCGCACACGAACGGTATGCCGCAGCCGGGATCGCCGCGAGCATCGCATTTCTCTATCATCCACCGACGACTCTTCCGTTCTGGGGACTTGTGGCCCTGCTCGTAATTGCAAGACGTCTACGCTGGACGATTCTCGCGCCTGTGGCGACCGCAGCATTGATATTGGCGATCCTGGCGCGCTTCCAGCCGCACGGCGCCGAGACTTCGTCCATGCTGCAGCGCCTGGATCCGTTTCAGGAAAATCTGCAGCACATGCGCGCGGCTTACAGTTTTGTGTCGAGCTGGAATTTCCGTCTGTACCTCGATTTCGCGGTCCAGGCTATGATCGGAGCCCTTGCCTTCCGGCGACTGCGGACACATCTCCCAACGCCGCTTCGCGATTTTTTGTGGGGACTTCCCGTCATCGGCATCCTATGCGTGCCTCTGTCGTGGATCTTGCTCGAACGCGAGCATTGGGCGCTGATCCCGGAGTGGCAACCGGCGCGCGCGATTCTTTTCGTGTCGCTGATGACTGCGCTTCTATCAGCGGTCGCCGCGCTCAAAACCACCGGCTTCGTAGAACGCGCGATCTGGCTGACCGCTGCGTTCCTGATGCCGATTCAGCATTTGATGCTCGGCCGCGAAGTCCATCTCTGGCCGCTTGCGCTCGCCGTGGCACTCGCGATCCTCGCGACCTTGGCTGGCGCAATTCGTCAGGAGGCACTCGTGTTGGCGGTGATTCCCCTTTTGCTGATTCCACGTTTTCTGGTCGTCAACACCGACTGGGAGCGTGATATCCAGCCAGCGGCGGATTGGGCGCGAGCCTCCACGCCGCAACCATCGCTCTTTCTCTTTCCGGACTCCGGTACTAGTCTCGCTCCGGGCGTTTTTCGTGCTCGCGCTCTCCGCGGGTTATACGTCGACTGGAAATCGGGAGGTCAAGTGAATTATTTCCCCGACTTCTCACGCGAATGGTGGCGCCGGTGGGTCGAAACGGGCAGCGGTCGATGGCAGCGTCACTCCGCAGGATTTTCCGAAACTCGCAGCGATGGGCGTCGACTACGTGGTGCTGAAGCGGCCGGTATCAGACGCAATACCCGTCTTCTACAACGTCAACTATTGGGTATATGCGACTACTTCTTCTCGCGATTCCCGATGATGCGATTCGCGAAATAATTGGTGACCTTCGCTTCGTTGCGGGCCACCTCGTAATAAGCCGCTTTGAGCAACTGATCTTTTCGATTGATCAGCGTCTCGCGAATGGTCTGCTGCACTTTCGGATCGGCCAGCTCGCGCTGCCCCGCCGGCTCACGGCTGATCACCTTTAGAATCCGAAAACCGTCCGGCGTGCGCAAAATTCCGGTCGTCTGGCCGGGACCGAGCGCCATGACGGTCTTGCGCAGATCGGCGTTCGCGCGTTCCAGTGACGATTCCGGAATGAATCCCAAATCTCCGCCGTTCTGAGTCGAGTTCGGGTCCTCGGAATAGTTCTGCGCGAGCATCGCGAAATCGTCACCTTGCCGGATGCGCGCCATGATATTCTCGATCTTCTTCAATGCGCCTGCATCGTCCGTCGCCTTGTCGTTTTTCAGATTGTGTACATTCGGATCGGCCACCGGCGTCACCAGAATCTGCGCCATGTGAATCTGCGGCTCAGATAGGTTGAAGCTCGCCTTGTTGGAATTGTAGAAATCGGTGATGTCTTTGTCGATGATGCTGATCTGCGAAGTAATCTCTTTGTTGAACAGCTTCTGCACGCTCAGATCGCGCCGCAATTTCGTCTTCAGATCCTCCACGGTGATCTTGCGGGCGTTGAGCTGTTTCTGAAATTCTTCCTGCGTGTAAGGCGACTTCAATTCGGTGAACTTCGCCTCCACATCGGCGTCGACCGCCATCAGGCCCATCCGCTCGGCGCGCTGCACCAGGATCTCCTCGTCGACCAATGTACGGAGGATTTCCAGCCGCTGGATCGACACCTGGTCGTCGCTCGGATGCTCGGTAGGCGTGGCGAATTCAGACTGGAATCGCTTCTCCAGATCGGCGTAAGTGATCGCGCGTCCATTGACCATCGCGGCAACATTAGCGGGAGCGGAGCGATTACAGGCTGCGGTCACCGCGACCGCGACAAGAAGGACGGACCGAAACGAGAACATGCGAGCTTCTATTCTACAGGAGCAGCCGCTATTTCGCGTCGCGCCAGTTTTCCCCCGACCCGATGTCGACCAGCAGCGGCACTTCCAGCTTCTTCACGCCTTCCATCGCGGATTTCACCATGCGCCGATACTTCGTCTACTTCCTCGGGAGGCGCTTCCAACACTAGTTCGTCGTGGACCTGCAGTAGCATCTTCGCCCGCATTCCATGCAATTTCTCATCGATGCGGATCATCGCGAGCTTGATCAGATCCGCCGCCGCGCCTTGCAGAGGCGTGTTGACCGCGATGCGTTCCGCGAAATTGCGGGCGTTCGGATTGCGGCTGTTCATGTCCGGGATCGGACGCCGCCGGCCGAACAGATTTACCGAAACTCCGCTGCGCCGTACGTCCGCGATGGTCGCGTCGAGCCAGCGCCTGACCCCCGAATACCGTTCGAAATAGGCTCGAATGTACTTCTCCGCCTCTTTGCGATCGATTCCCAGCGACTGCGACAATCCGAACGGCGTCTGCCCGTAGACGATCCCGAAGTTCACGGCCTTCGCATTCCGCCGATGCTCCGAAGTGACCATCAGCGGCGGCACGCCGAACACTTCGGCGGCCGTGCGCGTGTGAATATCCTCGCCGTTGCGAAACGCGTCGAGCAGCACCGCATCGTGCGACATGTGAGCCAGCAAGCGCAGCTCGATCTGCGAATAATCCGCGACGATCAGCTTCCACCCGCGCTGCGGCACGAACGCCGCGCGAATCTCTCGCCCCAGCTCCGTTCGGATCGGAATATTCTGCAGATTCGGATTCGACGACGACAGCCTGCCCGTCGCCGCGCCAGCCTGATTGAATGTCGTGTGCAGTCGCTCGCTGGCCGGATCGATCAGCAGCGGCAGCGCATCCACATAAGTGCCCTTCAGCTTCGCCAGCTGCCGGTATTCCAGAACTTTTTGCGCGATCGGATACTCCAGCGCCAGCGACTCCAGCACGTCCGCCGCGGTAGACGTGATCTTTCCTTTGCCATACTTCGTCGGAGCCGGCAGATTCATTTCTTCAAACAAAACCTTGCCCAACTGTTGCGGCGAATTGACGTTGAAAGGATGCCCCGCCAGCTCATAAATCGCACTGGAGAGAACCGCGATTTCGTCCTCCATGCGCCCGCTCAGCACCTTCAGCTGATCGGGATCGACGCGAATGCCCGTCTCCTCCATCCTCGCCAGTACGCGCACCAGCGGCAGATCGATGGATTCATACAACTCCCGCAGCTCCAGCGCATCCACCTGAGGCCGCAGCTTGCGATACAGCGCGAGGACCGCATCGGCATGACTCGCCGGATCTGCCTCCAGCGCCTGCTCCAGATATTTCTCGGCCAGCGACGGCAGCGAACACCCGCCCGGATCGGCCGAGAGGAGAAATCCGTACAGCATCACGTCGTGCTTCAGCGATGGAACATCCTCGAACCGGCGCAGCAGATTCTTGATGTCGTGCGCGATCGTCGGCGCGCTGCGGAATCGCCTCCAACGCCGATCGACCGCGCGCTTCCCGGAGTAGCCGAGAGCCCGAAAACCGCCTGCTCCATCACATCGCCGACCGCAATCGCTAAGTCGCCGTCATTCCCTGCGAGCCACGCGTCGAGACCGGCCTGATCCTCCAGCGCCGCATAATCGCGATCCGCCGCAGGCTTCGCCACCGGAGCCATTTCGCGCAGCAGACTCGAAAACTCCAGCGTCTTATAAAGGTCCCGCAGCGCATCCAGATCGGGCTCGCGAACAGCAACGGATTCCAGCGTCCAGTCTATGGGAACATCGCAATGAATCGTCGCGAGCCGTTTGCTCAGCTCGATCTGCTCGCGATTGTTCTGCAAACTTTCCCGATACGTCCGCCGCTCCACCTCGGCCGCATGCTCCATCGCTCCCTCGACCGATCCGAAGCGAACGATCAGATCCTTCGCGCCCTTGTCGCCGATGCCCGGAGCCCCGGGAATGTTATCGATGGTGTCGCCCTTGAGCGCCAGCAGATCCGCCACCTGATCCGGCCGCACTCCCATGAACGCCTCGACCGCCGCCGCGTCGTACACCATGTCGTCCTTCATCGGATTCAACATGCGCACGCGATCGTTCACCAGTTGCAGCATGTCCTTATCGCTCGAAACGATGATCACCTCGTCGGCGTGCTGCTCGATTCCTCGCTTCGAAAGCGTGCCGATCACGTCATCCGCTTCGAAACCCGGAAACTCCAGGACCGGAATCCTCATCGCCTCCAGAGTCTTGCGGATCCACGGAATCTGTTCCAGCAAATCGGGCGGAGTCTCGGTTCGATTGGCCTTGTACTCCGCAAAAGCTTCGTCGCGAAATGTCGGCCCGGTGCTTTCGAAGATCGCCGCCAGATACTCCGGCTTTTCCTTCGCAATCAGCCGCCGGACCATATTATGGAAGATATAAATCGCCTCAGTGGACGTCCCTGACCCCGTCCGCATCGGAGGAGCCCCCGACCTCGCCCTCGCATGATAGGCGCGAAAAATGAACCCAAATGAGTCGATCAAAAAGAGGCGGGACACGATTCTTCTCCAGTATACCGCCAGTCGCAAAATCACCACACCTGAACTCGGACCTGTGTCTAAAAAGCCACACAAGAAACTTTACAAGTCTTTTTTAATCATAGACCTAGAAAAGTCTGTCTTACATTGGTACACTAACTCTTGCGCTTTGAAACATCCGTTCAACGTCCCGTCGAGGCCGTCGGCGTCGGGCTGCACTCCGGCGTTCCTGTCCGGATTCGCATCCTCCCCGCCCCTCCCTCAACAGGTATCGTTTTCGTTCGCACCGATCTCGACGGATTCACCATCCCAGCCAGTTGGCGCCACGTACAAAAGGTGAGTTACGCCACCAGCCTGATGCGCCAAGGCGTGCTGATCTCGACGACGGAACATCTCTTAAGCGTGTTTTACAGCATGAGCGTGGATAACGCGTTCGTCGAGATCGATAACCTGGAAGTCCCGATTCTCGATGGCAGCGGCCAGCCATTTGTCGAACTGATTCGCAGCGCGGGGATCAAACACTCGCGCAAGCTGAGGAGATATTTCCGGATTCGCAGGCCGGTCTCGGTCGAGTTGGGAGACAAGAAGATCAGCATTCTGCCCTCGGACCGTTTTCTGCTCACATGCGACGTCTTCTTCCCTCATCCCATGGTCGGACGTCAGGTGCTCGACATCGAAGTGACCCCCGAGCGTTATGCCGCCGAAATCGCGCCGGCGAGAACCTTCGGTTTCGAGTACGAGCTCGACCAGATGCGCAACATGGGCCTGATCCGCGGCGCGTCACTGGAAAATGCCGTCTGCTTCGATCGTCAGTCCGTCCTGAATCCCGGCGGCCTGCGCTATACCGACGAATGCTGCCGCCACAAAGCTCTCGACCTGATCGGCGATCTGGCGTTGATCGGCAAGCCTCTATTAGGTCATGTGATCGCGGAGAAAGCGGGTCATGCAATGCATTTCGCCCTGGTGAACCGCATCATGCAGGACCCCACCCTCTACGAAATTCTCAGCTTCGATCAACTGGCGACGCGCGTCGCGCATGCCCTGGTTTCCTAGGAGGTTGTTGAAAAATTCAAGTTGACCGCTCCCGATGGTCGCGGTTCTGACGACACGGTGATCTGCGGGAGCGGTCTTTTAATAATGTTTTTCATCAACCGCCAAGTGGGGCAGGTTCCCGACTTGCCCTTCGTAACCTAAACTAGTCCCTTGAAATATCTCCCCAACCTGTTCAGCGCCGCCCGCATCATCCTCGCACCGTATATCTTCTGGCTCATGTGGCGGCGAGAATACGGCGCAGTCCTCATATGGTTCCTGCTGAGCGGCATCACCGACGGACTCGACGGATGGATCGCCCGCCGGTGGAATGCGCAGTCTAGACTCGGCGCGATGCTTGATCCCATCGGCGACAAGCTCCTCTTAAGCGGCAGCTTCTTAACACTCGCCCTCGACGGCGCGATGGAAAAATGGCTGGCGGTCTTGGTGCTAGGACGCGACGTCGCGATCCTCCTATTCGCCGCCGCCGTCTTGCTTCTCTCAAAGAAGAAAATGGACTTCCCGCCGTCGTGGTGGGGGAAATCGAGCACTGTAGCGCAGATCTGCTACATCATCGCCCTGATCGGCCACCTAGGCGGATTTCTACCAATGATACTCCCCGAAATTGGCAAGTGGTGCGTCCTGGCATTTCTAGCGATCAGCAGTGTAGATTACGCTCGACAGGCGAAGCGGATTCTATCGTAGACTGTACACACCTTTCATGCGTATACTGATTTAATGAGCAAGCGCATCAACATCGTCCTGCCTGATACAACTGTCAAGGTGCTGGACCGCTTGGCACCTAAGGGCGATCGCAGCCGCTTTATCTCCCAAGCTGTGTTGCATTACGTTGAAACCGTCGGTAAGCGGAGCCTGAAGGAGCAACTCAAAGCCGGTTACCAGGCTAACGCGGCTAGGAACCTCGAAATTGCGGCGGAGTGGTTTCCCCTTGAAGAAGAAGCATGGCGCAAGGGCAAAAAGTAGCCCACCCGCGCCGCGGTGAAGTCTATCTAGTCGCGTTTGACCCGACCGTCGGCCGGGAGATCAAGAAGACGAGGCCCGCTCTCATTATCCAAAATGATGTCGGGAACCGCTACGGCGACCTCACCATCGTTGCGGCAATCACGTCCAAGATCTCGCCCGTTCTCTATCCCGTGGAAGTCATCGTCAAACCGTCGAGCGCCAACGGACTAACGATGCTCTCGGCGATCCTGCTGGATCAGTTCCGTACCGTCGACACGCAGCGCCTCATCAAACGCCTGGGCGCAATTGACCCATCAACTATGCGGAGAGTCGATGACGCAATGCGGATCAGCTTGGGACTGATAGAGATGGAATAGTGTTGCCGTTCCTTGAAATCTAGTTGCGAGGGGACTTCCTGTGCTATCCTCTTCCGAAGTCGGAGGAGAGGTTCATGTCTCAAATTGGAAAATTCACCCAGCCGGACAACTCCGGCGACCCCAGGTACTTCATAAAATTCCTCGAACTCGTCGAGTCTTTTCCGGAGCTACAGGAAATCCACGCCAGTAGCCTGAACCAAATGCGCCTCCAGCCCGGCGCGAGCGGACTCGACGTGGGGTGCGGGCTGGGAACCTGCGTGCAAAAAATCGCGCACCGTGTGGGCCCCGGAGGGAAGGCCTGTGGAGTCGATATCAGTGAAGCCATGGTCGCCGAGGCCACCTCTCGCGCGAACGGCCACTCCAACATTGAATTCTCCAAAGGCGAAGCCTACGCGATACCCCACGGCGACGCGACGTTCGACGCGGTTCGCATGGAGCGTGTTCTGCCATACGTAGCCGACCGCGGCAGAGCCATTGCGGAGATGATACGCGTCACCAAACCCGGTGGCCGCGTCGTGATCACAGACGTCGACATTGAATCCACCGCCATTTATGGCAAGGACCGGGCTCTCACACGCAAAATGACCGCGCTGGTAGCCGATACCTTTGCCCATCCCACCTCCGCTCGCGAACTTCGCGCCGTCATGCGCGCCGCAGGGCTGGAGGACATCACCATGGAATTGATGGTCCTGCCTTCGCCATACGAGTTTTGCGTACACACAACAAAAGGAACCCTTCACGCCGCCGTCGAAGCCGGTAAGTTGACGCAAGCGGAGGTCGACGAATGGTATCGCGGCCTCACTGAGCTGGAAGAGGCCGGAGATTTTCTTCAGCTCTGGTTCTTCGCGATCGTCGGCGGTACTGTACCGGCAAATCAATTGTCGTAAATCGTAACTCGATAGCGCCAGAGTCCAAACTTGCTTTCCCGCAGTGGCTTTCCAAAGCTTCGAGGATTCTTTGCCGTTGCGACGCGCTCGCGCAAGTAGTCTGTGATTTCTCGCTGGATCGTTCGATCCAGCTTCTTGAGGTCCTTAAGCGCGCGTTCGTCAATCCTAATCGTCCAGGCCAAGTTCTTTCCGGACTTCCTCTACGCTGAAGGTTCGACCGGGATGGGCAAGACGAGCCTCCGCAATGCAGATGTCCTCCAGGTCTTCAAGATTGTGTTCGACCAACTCTCGCGCGAGCTCGGCTTCGGTCTTGCCGGTGCGTTTTGCCAATGCCTTTAAACGCTGCTCGATCTCCGGGTCTAGGTCGATGGAAAGCATGGTACTTCCATAATACTCCCTGAACCTCGTGTGCCGGATTCTGGGCATCCCGACCCCGGCGAAAACCCGTTGGTGTCCAACCGAGCCACAGACCATATTTTCCCATGATACTTCCTTTACTTTCAGCTAAATAAGATGGTACCCTCAGGTCTTAATGCGAACTGTCGACCTGATCCATCGTAAGAGGGACGGCGAAGAGCTGTCCGTGGAAGAAATCGCCTTCTTAGTTGACGGTTATACCAGCGGAGCTATCCCTGACTACCAGATGTCGGCCTTCCTGATGGCGACGTTTTTCTCCGGCATGACCGACCGTGAAGTGAGCGCGCTGACCGATCGCATGATCGGCTCGGGCGAGCACATCGATTTGTCGGCGATACCCGGCATGAAGGTGGACAAGCACTCCACCGGCGGCGTGGGCGACAAAACCAGCCTGATTTCAGCGCCTTTAGCGGCCGCCGCGGGTGTCGTGGTACCGATGGTATCCGGCCGCGCGCTGGGCCACACCGGCGGAACGCTCGACAAGCTGGAATCGATTCCCGGCTTCCGCACCAATCTTACCGTCGATGAATTTCGCGCCCAGCTCGCAGAGCACGGACTCGCGTTTATCGGCCAGACGCCGCAGGTGGCGCCCGCCGACGGCAAGCTTTATTCTCTGCGCGATGCCACGGCGACCGTGGAATCGATCCCGCTGATCGCATCGTCGATCATGTCGAAGAAAATTGCGGAGGGAATGGACGCGCTGGTACTCGATGTGAAGGTCGGAACGGGCGCGTTCATGAAGCGCCAGGTCGACGCGCGGCGTCTCGCGCAGATGATGGTCGGCATCGGCCGCAGGCTCGATAAGCGCGTGCAGGCCTTGATTACCGATATGAATCAGCCGCTGGGCTACGCCATCGGAAACGCGCTCGAAGTGATGGAAGTTTCGCAGACGCTGCAGAACGTCGGACCGACGGATCTGACCCGGCTCTCCCTCGAGCTCGCCGCCCGCATGATCTACCTGGGCAAGATCACCGCGACCCTGGACGAAGCGCGCGAACTGGCCACTAAGAAGCTGCTTGACGGTTCAGGATACCGGAAGTTGAAGGACGTGATCGCGGCGCAAGGTGGTAATCCCCAGGTTCTCGATCGCTTCGAGCTGCTGCCGAATGCTACCGGCGCACGAGAAATTTCTTCGCCTCGCGCAGGCTACGTAACGGCGATCGATGCGGAGCTCATCGGCCAGGCATCCGCCCTGATCGGCGCAGGCCGCGACACGAAGGAAGACTCGATCGACCCCGCCGTCGGAGTAATTCTCGAAGTGAAGGTCGGCCAGAAAATCGATGCCAACGGCGTCCTGTGCCGCCTCTACTACACAGGAGACGAGCGCGTGGAAGACGCCGCTCAACTGGTGGAAGACGCCTTCCGCATTTCAGGCACGGCTCCCGAGGAACGCGAACTGATCCTGGAAGTAGTCGGTTAAGTGAGGCAGGTCCCCGACCTGCCTTCCGCTGAAAAACTCAAACACACCGCTCCCTTTGGTCACGGCTCGCAAGCACAGCCGGATGTTATCAGCAGCTCTACCGAGCCGTGACCGCAGGGAGCGGTCAAGGCTCCGGCGGAAACCCAAACTCCCCTCGCGCTGCCTCAAGCCTCACCCCCAACTCCAACACAGCCTCTTCCTCCCAAGGACGCCCGACGATCTGCACCCCCACCGGCATCCCCTCCTCATCAACACCAAATGGAACCGTCAAAGCCGGTAGCCCCAATAAATTGAACGTAGTCGCCGGCATCATCGCCTGAAACAATCCGACCGGCTTCGACTCCGTCGAAAACTTTCTCTCCCGATGAGGAAACGCGACGATGCTCGACACCGGCATCAGTAGAAAAGGAACGTCGCGCATCTGCTCCACTAACTTTCTCCGCATCGCATCCCGAGCCGCTAGCCGCTCCATCACCTCCCAGCCTGCTGCAGGAGGCCTTTCGAGCAGCCGGTCGAGATTCTCCGTATAGGTCCAATGCGCCTCCGCTTCCCGGCCCGCGATTCGCTCCTTGGACGCACGCGCCGGTAGCTCGGCGAAAAAGAAACTCCATAAATTCGGAGCCCGCTCCAGTCCCTCCGGCCGGAACTCATCCACCACGAATCCGAGCCCAGCCAGCGCAGCAGCCGCCTCCCGGACCGCGCGCCGCACAGCCGGCTGCACGGGAGTGTCATAAAATGTTTCAAACACACCGATGCGAGCATGTTCAATCTCGGGAGGCCGCAATTCCACCGGCGCGCTTCGCGGATCGCGATCGTCATAACCGGCCAGTACCTCGAACAAGAGCCTGACATCCGCCACTGATCTCGCCATCGGACCCGCCACGGCGATCCCGGTCGATACCTCCGCGGGCCGATGCCCAATCAGCGAAATGCGCCCCGGAGTCGGCTTCAATCCCGCTATGCCGCAAAAATGCGCAGGCACGCGAATGGAGCCTCCCCCATCGCTCCCCACACCCCCGGGAGAACACCCGCTCGCGATCGCCGCCGCTTCCCCGCCCGACGAGCCTCCCGGTGTCCGCTCTACATTCCACGGATTGTTGGAGCGGCCGGTAATGTAGTTGTCGGTCTCATAGCTTCCCAGAAATTCCGGGGTGTTGGTCTTCCCGAGAAGGATCGCCCCCGCCCTCCGCAAGCGCGCGACCACAGCGGAGTCTTCGGCCGTGGGCACATCCGGCGCGAAATAACTCCCCAGCCGCGTAGACAGGCCTGCAACGTCGAAGCTATCTTTCACCGTGACTGGAACGCCGTGCAGGCGCCCCATCTTCAAACCCTGATCCGCACGCCTCGCTGATGCCCGAGCCTGATCGGCCAGCACCATAGTGAACGCGTTGTAATGCGGATTCACCGCCTCGATCCGATCGAGATGCGCTTCGACCAATTCGACCGACGACACGGCCCCGGACCGCGCCAGCGAGGCCATTTCCACCAACGGCAACCGATGAATCATGGCCGATCTGCGCTCTGTGATCTCATTGGGAAATCCTGATTGTTATGTGGACGCGCGCGCCACGGCGGAAAAGATTAATCTTCATGATGAGTGACTCGCCACACTAGCGATGCAAAGCCCTGGCAACGACACGAAGTCGCCTGTCGAGCGTCCAAAGCTTGCATCCGGATAGAAGCGCCGACGCCAGCAGTTGCGCATCGATCCATCCAATGCCCTTTCCCCACAATTTGCGCGATTCGACCACGAACAGAGTCTCGTCATCATCCGCTACCAGGGCGGCTGGCAATTTCCGCAAGTCGATCAGGACTTCCTTGCGGCGATGCAAACTCCCACAAGCAAGTTCACCGATCACCGCCGGGTGCATGACGACCTCCTCGTCGAGTAGAAGCGCCTGCAAATCCGGATCGGCCCTGCGAAAGTGATCGACCCATA
Source organism: Bryobacterales bacterium (assembly GCA_963813145.1). Classification (GTDB taxonomy): domain Bacteria; phylum Acidobacteriota; class Terriglobia; order Bryobacterales; family Bryobacteraceae; genus Palsa-187. Next base: position 3,830,226 of record CAWEXX010000001.1, on the reverse strand, counting down.
CTGAGGTGTCGGCGAGGACCTTCACTTCGCGACTTTCGACCGCCTTCTTGGAATCGGCCGGAGTCCAGGCATCGTCCCACCCAGCGCCGCCAGTCTTCGCGCTGTCTCCTTCGCGATCATCTCCTTAAGCGCCGCGTTCACCAGTGCGGTTTTTTCCATTATTCCTGTTAGCTCCCTCGCCCTGTTAATCAAGTCGTCGTCCAGGTTCAGCGTAGTCCTCATGCATATTAGTATGCATCATTCAGGCATCAGCCACCGTGATTCGCAGCCCCTCCCCACCCGCCGATCCTTCCACGTGAACCACGTCGTCCGGGACAATCTTTCCCGCCGATACCATCGCCGCCAGAGGCTGTGTCACATGACGCAGAATCACCCGCTTTAGCTCGCGGGCCCCATACTCCTCACTGGTCCCTTTCTTCAAAAGAAACGCTCGCGCCCCATCGCTCACATCGATCTCGAACGCGCGATCCATCAGCCGGGTCGCGATGTGTTCCCCCAGCGCCTCGAGCTGCTGATCGACAATGGTCGCGAGCGCCTTCGCGCTTAGCGGTTGGTAGGTGATCACCGCATCGATCCGATTCACGAACTCGGGCGAGAATTTGCGCCGGACCGCGTTCATCCCAATGCTTTCCAGCCGCTTGGCCGAATCTCTCTTTCCCGCCACCGCGGTCTCGAATCCGAAATTCGGGCGGAGTTCCTTCCGCATCGCCTCCGCGCCCAGATTGCTGGTCAGAAAAATCAGCGTCCGCTCGAAGTTGACCGTCGTGTTGTCGCCTAACCTGAGCACCGCCTTGTCGAGCACGCCCAACAATAACCTCGTCATACTGGGCGCCGCCTTCTCAATTTCGTCGAACAGCACCAGCGACATGGTGCACTGATCGCTGGTCACACCGTTCAGCTTTTGCTGCGATAGCATCGGCTGCGTTTCGCGATGCCCCAGGTATCCCGGCGGAGCGCCAATCAGTTTGGCCACTTCGTGTTCCATCTGAAACTCGCCGCAGTCGACTTTCAACAGGCTCTTTTCGGACCCATGCAGCGCTTGCGCTAGCACCTCCACGGTTCGTGTTTTCCCGGTGCCGGTCGGCCCCAGCAGCAGGAAAACTCCCACCGGACGCCCCTCCGGCGCCAGACCTGCCTCATGCATCTGCACGTAAGGGACGATCTGCGTCAGCGCCTGGGGCTGGCCCACCACGCGATCCGACAGCTGCCGCAGAAGGTCGATCCCTTCGGGCCGACGGGTTTTTATCGAGACTGGCGTTGTCCGCATTTGTTCCCAAGTGTAAGGACAACCGTCGACTCTTCGTCGCGCCTGAGAACGCTAAGACAATGAAAAGCGAGCCGCAAATACGTCGCGAATCCTGGCGCTCGCATGTCCATCGCCGTACGGATTGTGGATCCGGGCGCGCCGCTCGTACTCCTTTTGATCGTCCAGCAGACGCGTCACCTCGGCCACGATTGTGTCTTCATTTGTACCGGTCAGCCGGGCCGTTCCCGCTTCCACCGCCTCTGGACGTTCGGTCTTTTCACGCATCACCAGCACCGGTTTCCCCAGCGAGGGACCCTCTTCCTGAATCCCCCCAGAATCGGTCAGCAGAATATGGGAACGCCGCATTAATGCGACGAACGCCACATAATCCAAAGGCTCGATCAACTCGATATTCGGAACTCCGCTCAACTGTGCGCGGACCACCGCCTGCACTTGCGGATTCGGATGAACAGGATAAATAATCTCCACGTCCGTGCGCTCCGCCAGCCTTCGCAGAGCCCGGCAGATGTTGACGAAATCCGCACCGAAACTCTCGCGCCGGTGCGCCGTCACCAGGATCGTTTTCTTGCCGGTCCGCTCGGCGGCCGCGGGTAGCGACGCACTCACATAGAGCACGGCGTCGATTCCAGTATTCCCGGTGACGAATATGTCCCGCGGATCGACGCTCTCGCGCCGCAGATTGCCCGCCGCCGCCTCGGTCGCGGCGAAGTGCAGCGACGCCAGCCGACCCGTGAGCACGCGATTCATCTCTTCCGGAAAAGGCTGCCGGACGTCTCCCGTGCGAAGCCCCGCTTCGACGTGTGCCACCGGAATCGACCGGTAAAATGCCGCGAGAGCCCCGCAGAAAGTAGTGGTGGTGTCGCCTTGAACGATGACGCAATTCGGCCGCTCGGAGTCCAAAACGGGTTCGAGCGAGGCGATGATTTTCGACGTACTTTGCGCCAGCGTTTGGCCCGGAGTCATCACGTTCAAATCGTGATCGGGGGTAATTGAAAATACCGCCAGCACCTGGTCCAGCATCTCGCGATGCTGTCCTGTGACCGCGACGCGCACCTGGAACCGGGCGTCCGCCTGGAGGCAGCGAATTACGGGCGCAAGTTTGATCGCCTCAGGGCGCGTGCCGAAGACAAACAGAACCTTCAATTTATTTCAATTTTATTTGTGACGATAGGTGATGCGGCCCTTGGTCAGATCATAAGGCGAAAGCTCCAGGGTGACGCGATCGCCCGCCAAAACGCGGATGCGATTGCGCCGAAGCTTGCCCGCCAAGTGCGCAAGCACGGTGCGTTCCTGATCCAGCTGTACGCTGAACAGGCCGCTCGGAAATTTCTCAACAACAGTGCCGGTTACTTCAATGCTATCTTCTTTGCTCATTAGCCTCCAGTGTGATTATAACCCGCCCCGCATAGCAAGCGGACACTTTGCCTCGGAAGTGTTTGAGCTAGTGGTCTGCGTCGAAATCCTGAATGGTATCTGGTGTACGCGTCGGCATGCTCACCGATATCGATGAAAACCCTGCTCCGTTGTGGGGCGGGGCCATGCCCTGCCGAGAGTGTGGGGCAACCTGCGGACCGATTGTCTATGGGTCATCCGGGCGCAGCCCGGAAGGGCTGCCAGCCTGCACCACAACGGAGCATATCTTCATCGCGGCACGCCTCCGCCACAGCGTGAGTTGAAGTATTAAAACGTCAACTTGCTTCTGCCCTCGTGGTCAGGGGCAAATTCAACTTCTCACGCAGCATCTGCCTGATGCGCAGCAAACGGACTCGGATGCCGGTGGGCGTGATGCCTTCGCTGCGCGCGATCTCCTCGGCGGAATATCCAGCCAGACTCTGCGTCAGCAAATCGCGATCCTGCTGCGGGCAGCGGTCCAGAAGGCGTCCGACTTCGATGGCGTCCAAATCGAGCGTGTAAACCGCGTTGGTGTCGTCTATCTCAGTCTGGATCGGAGTGCGAAAACGCGCGCGGAACAGGTTCCTGGCTATGGAATTAACCCAATAGCTGACTAGACCGGGATCCCGAAGCTGGTCCCGGAATTCCCATCCGCGAGCCCAGGCCGCTTGCGCGATTTCTTCGGCCTCTTCAAGCGGCGCACCCCGGGAAAGTAGAAACCGGCGCGTGGCGCCATATCCTGTTTCGAAAGCTTCCGAGTACTCGTTTCGTAACATTTCCCGATTAGGAGCAATCGGGTCGCCAAGATACACAACTAACCGCGTCAATGCTTTACAGTACTGTCGTCGGCCGAGCCCGTAAATTGTTCCGGGGGGGCAGTCTAATCTACCGGTCAATTCCTCCCGATCAAGAGATGGTGCTAGCTGTCTTAGTGTTTCTTGCGACCGCGATTTTGGCGTCCGCGCAGGCTCATCACCCGGCGTGGTGGACTTATGCCTCCCCCGATGCGACGGCCCTGGTCGGCATAGATTGGCAGAACGTCCGAACCTCCCCATTTGCAGACCCGATTGAGGCGGAACTATGGGGCGACCTCGGCTTTCCAGACCTTCCCTGCCTGCATAATGCGAGACAGATTCTGATTTCATCCCCTGAATTGTTGGCTTTGGCGAGCGGCAATTTCTCCCCTTCCGCCTTGCGAGACCAAGCGGCCCAGAAGCACATGAAGGCTATGACCTACCGCGGTGTCGATATGTGGTTCGCCGTCGAAAAGGGCGCGCTGAGCATCGCCCGGGTCAACGACCAGCTCCTGTTGATCGGCGATCCGGCAACGCTACAAGCGGCGGTCGATCGCACCGTAACCGACTCAAAAAATTACTCGCCACTACTCGCTCGCGCGGCGCAGTTCGCACAAAAAGACTTGTGGGCAGTATCGTCCCACCTGCCCGACGACCTGGCCAGCCGCTTCATTCCCCTCGATGCTGAAGCCAAGAGTTTTGAAGGATCCCTTTCCGTGCGCAACGGCCTTGAGCTGGACGCGGCCCTTTCCATAGGTTCGGAGCAAGAGGCAAACACGTCCGCTGAAAAACTGCGGCAGTCGATTCCTACTTTTCCTGCAATTGCGCGCGGATTGCAGGTGACGGTGGAGGATGGCTGGGTCATGCTCGGATTGTCTGCCAGCCGCGAGCAGGTGATTGCCGCGCTTCGCGGTCCGGGCCCGGTGCCGGTTCCGGTGGAAACGATTAAAGTGGAGACGCCGAAACACATTGAACGGGTTGCGGTCGATCTAGTCCAAATTCCTGTGGAAAAGCCGGTTGCCCCAGCGGTGGAGAAAATTGTCGAGAATACTCCGGAAAAACCGCAGGTGATCCGGATTCTCGGGCTGGACGATGGCCCTCGCGAGATTGTCCTACCGCCCGCCGCCAAACCTGAGAAACAGAATCCGCAACTCTAGTGGGTTAGGTGGCGCGCGCCTCCAGGCGTGCCGCATCGACAGTCGTGTCGATGTGTCTTTCCAGACTCACAAAAGCCGAACGTCGACACGACTGTCGACGCAGCACGCGTGGACGCGTGCGCCACACGGCGAAAATAATATTCGCATGCGTGGGGCAGGTCCCCGACCTGCCGCCCACACCGCGGTAAAATAAAGCGGCTGAATATTTGATTCAGGAGCGACCATGCCGAAGACTTATGACGCAATCGTAGTCGGATCCGGCCCATGCGGCGGTTGGGCGGCGATGGAGTTGTCCAAGGCCGGCATGAAGGTGCTTATGCTGGAGGCTGGCTCCGACATCAAGCAGAAGGATTTCCATCACATATTTCTCTATGAGATGGATTTCCGCGGCGGCGGCAAGCCCGGAGCTATGCGGCAATACACCGGTACGGAACGCAACTACCGCATCATGCTCGATAGCAGCGAAAATCCTTACACCACGGCGCCCGACACCAATTACCGCTGGACGCGTTCGCGCTGCCTCGGCGGACGAGGTCTTCATTGGGCTCGCGCCACCGACCGCATGGCCGATTACGAGTTCAAAGCCGCTTCCCGCGACGGTTACGGCAAGGATTGGGCCGTCACCTATGCCGACATGAAGCCCTATTACGATCGCGTCGAAAGCCTCATCGGCGTGAGCGGCGAAAAGCTCGGTTTACCGCAATTTCCCGACGGCCCGTTTCAGCCTCCGATGGCTCTGAACTGTGCCGAAACGATCTTCACCGCCGCCGCCCGCGCCCTCTCGTACACCCCAACGCATCGGCGCCTCGCGCAGCTCACCAAGCCTCTGAACGGACGTCCAGCGTGCCACTACTGCGGCAACTGCGTCAACGGCTGCGACGTCGGAGCCATGTTCAGCACTCTCTCCACCACCCTTCCGCCCGCGCTTAAAACCGGGAACCTGGAAGTGCTCACCGACAGCGTAGTGGCCCGTGTGCGAATGAACGCCGAGAACCGCGCCCAGGGCGTGACCTATATCGAACGCCACACCATGAAGTCGGTCGACGTGGATGCGAAGTACGTCATCCTCGCGGCCTCCACTCTGGAAAACACCCGCCTGATGCTGCTCTCCGCGACCGGAGGCCTGGCCAATTCCAGCGGACTCCTCGGCCACTACATGATGGACCAGGTCGGCGGCGGCGGCGTCAGCGGAATCCTGCCGAAACTGAAGGGCGGACCCGCCCGCCTCGACGACGGCAAGTCCGCCGGCATCACCATTCCCAATTTTCAAAACATCAGCAAAGAGACCCAGCGCAAGGATTTCATTCGCGGCTATGTCATGAACGCGACCGGTGGACAGACCGAGAACGTCGGCTACGCAGCATCCATTCCCGGCTACGGATCGGAGTGGAAAAAGGAAGTGAAGAGCCGCTACGTAGCTCAGGCGCGAGTCTGGAACGCCGGCGCGGAAATGCTGGCGAAGAAGGAAAACTTCGTCGAGCTGGATCCTGAGGTGAAGGATAAATGGGGCATCCCGGTGCTCAAAATCCACTTCACTCATTCCGACAACGACTACAAACTGATCGAAGATTTTCAGCACCGCGCCGAGGAGCTTTTCAAGAAAGCCGGAGGCGAGATCATCCAGGGAATGGGCCGCGGCGGACCAGCGGGATTTCCCGGAGGCCCGGGATCGCCCGATGCAGGCCGAGCCGGTCAGGCCGTGGGCCGCGGCACTCGTCGCGACACGTTAGGCGGCGCGATCCACGAAACGGGAACAGCGCGCATGAGCGACGACCCCAAGGACGGCGTCTTAAATTCCTATTGTCAGACCCACGACGTCCCCAATCTTTATGTATTTGGCGGAAACGCCTTTTGCTCCACCGGCGACAAGCATCCGACGCTGACTATGATGGCGCTCGCCGCACGGGGATGCGCTCATTTAATCGATAAGGCGAAGGGCAGGAAGGTTTAACCGCGTCTACAGCCCTAAATGCTGCCGCGCGTACTTGATGCAAGCCAGGTTGTAATCCTCCTCAGCCTTCTTCCGCGCCGCAGGGTCGAGACCCGCAATCGTCGGCAACGGCTTCTTCGGAGGATTCTTCTGAATGATCTCCATCATGCGAGCCACCTGATGTGCCGGGATCTCCTCAAAAGTCACCCAATACTGATCGGTGTAGATCGGGACCTTCAGCGGATCGCGCGTAATCATCTCCAGATCCAGCGCCATGTTCGGGTCCTTTTGCCGCAGCGTGTCCACGATCTTCTTGAGGTCCAAAAAGCCGTCGCCAAAGGGCACTTCCGATAGCAGGAACCCATCCACATACGGCTGGACCGCCATATCCTTGATGTGACCTGAAAAAATCCACGGCTTCAGGGTCTCCAGCGTAAACATCGGGTCCTCGCAAAACGACACGTTGTTGCCGAAGTCGAAGTGCACGCCCACGTACTCGCTGCTCAACCGCTTCATCCATGCTGCCTGCTCGACGGCGCGCCATCCTTTGTGATTCTCAATCGCCAGCCGCACCTTGTTCTTGCGCAGCACCGGCTCGGCCAGCGCAACGGCCTTCTGATTCTGCTCGAAGCTCTTCTGATAATCGCCCAGGCTCTTGAACTGTTCGTACCGGCGGCCGGTCAGCGCCGCGTGCAAGCCGTACGCCCCGGCCTCGCTGGCCGCCTTCACCGCGGCTTCGAACCGCGCGACATCGTCCTCCGCCTTCGGCAAAGGGATGTTGAAGATGACATGCATGTCGTACGTCTGCATTTTGTCGCGAAGCTTGTGAATCGTGTCCGCATCGGCCGGCGGATTGCCCATCTCCGCGCCGCCCAGCCCCAGGTTGTGGCAATATTCGAGGAACTCAAAAGAAAAGGGCTGCCCATTCCCTCGTCCCCCAGCGCCGCGCGCGCCAAATGCCGTAGGCGCTCCACCCATGCCGCGATGCCCGAACGGATTCGGCACCGTCTCCGCTTTCGAGTGCATAGCAGATAAAAACGCAGCCGACCCGGCCGCAGCCAACATTTCTCTTCTAGTCATTTGGATCGAGGCTATCACAAGAATCGCCCAGGTGGCTGAAGATCGCTCCCTATGGTCGCGGCTCTGAAAAGGCGACGGGTATCAATCGGCATCGCGACGCGCTACCGAGCCGTGACCACAGGGAGCGGACTCTTTTTCCCAGCCCAGTAACCATACAGCCCAAGACATGGTCTTACCAATAAGGTCCACATGCCCTGGGTTATTCTAAAGGAAGCACTTATGTCCCGTAGCGATCGGTCAGTCCCGGGCATCTCCGTCCTCCCCTTCGTTTTCCTCATATCCCCTTTTATCCTGAACGCTGCCGAGGTAGCCTCCCAAAACGCCCTCGTCAATCAATACTGCCTCGGCTGTCATAACCAAAAGCTCAAAACCGCCAACGTTTCACTCGAAGGACTCGACCTCAACAAACCCGGCCACGATGCCGAGGTCTGGGAAAAGGTCCTCCGCAAACTTGAGTCGAAACAGATGCCTCCCGCAGGCCTTCCCCGCCCTTCCGCCGACACCCAGAAGCAGTTTACCGGCTGGCTGGAGAACGAACTCGACCGGGCCGCCGCCGCCAACCCGAATCCCGGCCATCCCACCATTCATCGCCTGAATCGAAATGAATACAGCAACGCGGTTCGGGACCTGCTCGCTCTCGATCTCAAACCCGGCGATCGCCTTCCGCTGGACGACAGCGGTTACGGTTTCGACAACATTGGCGAAGTCTTGTCGCTTTCTCCGCTTCTGCTGGAGCGTTACATGTCCGTCGCCCGATCCGTCGCGGCGCTTGCGGTGGGCAACACCGATGTCAAACCCGTGGTCGACGTTTTCGCGCCGGTGAAGGAAGTTCGCGCCAAAGGGCGTCCCAGGCTGAACGATCGCGTCGACGATAAAATGCCGTTCGGATCCGCTGGAGGATTGTCTTTTCAGTACACCTTCCCGGTCGATGCCGAGTACGTTTTTAAGATCAAGCTACCGGCCCCTACCATTGGTTTTGGCGAGACCGCCGCTCCTGTAGGGCAGGCTCTTGACCTGAAGGTCCCGGTCAAAGCGGGTATTCATCACGTGGGCCTGACGTTCGTGCGATCCGGAGCCGTTCCCGAGGTGCTGCCGAATCCTATGGGCCGCGGCGGCAGAGGCGCAGCGCCCCCGGTAGTCATGGGCCACATCGACCTCCGTCTCGACGGAGCCAGGCTCAAGCTGTACGAAGTTCCGGAAGGCGACAACGGACCGGCGTTCACAGACCTCTCGATCGGCGGACCCTATAACATCACCGGCCCCGGCGATTCCGTCAGCCGCCAAAGAATTTTCGTCTGTAGCAAAGACGACGAACCCTGTGCCCGCAAAATTCTATCTGTAGTAGCCCGTCGAGCGTTCCGCCGCAACGTGAGCGATGCCGACATCAACCCGCTGCTAGCCGTGTATCGCGCCGGCCGCGGGACCGGGGAGAATTTCAATAACGGCATAGAGATGGCCCTCCGCGCCATTCTGGTCTCTCCCGATTTTCTCTTCCGTGTCGAGCGCGACCCCGCAGGCGCGCCTCCCGGCAGCGTTCACCGCATCAGTGATTTTGAGCTCGCTTCCCGCCTGTCCTTCTTTCTGTGGGCCAGCATTCCAGACGACCAGCTCCTGAACCTCGCGGCACAAGGCAAACTAAAAGACCCGGCCGTCCTCGAGCAGCAGGTGGCCCGGATGCTCGAAGATCCCAAATCGAAATCCTTCGTCAGCAACTTCGCCGGACAATGGCTCTATCTCCGCAACCTGGCCGCCCAAAAGCCCGACCCGGATGAATTCCCCGGCTTCGACAACAGTTTGCGCAGTGCGTTTGAGCAAGAGACCGATTTGTTCTTCCGGTCGATCCTACGTGAAAACCGGCCCGTCACGGAACTCTTGAGCGCGAATTACACCTTCGTCAATCAGCGTTTAGCCGAGTTTTACAAGATTCCCGGCGTATACGGTTCGCAATTCCGCCGAGTGGAGCTGACTGACCCCAACCGTTTTGGAATCCTGGGGCAAGGGAGTCTCCTGACGGTGACTTCGTATCCGAATCGAACTTCGATCGTGCAGCGCGGAAAATGGGTGCTTGAGAACCTTTTGGGCGCGCCAATCCCACCTCCGCCACCCGTTCCACCTCTCATTCCGCACGGCAAGGACGGCAACCTTTCCATGCGTCAGGCCATGGAACAGCATCGGGCGAACCCGACATGCGCAGGCTGCCACTCGCGGATGGATCCTATCGGCTTTGCGCTCGAAAACTACGATGGAATCGGCGCCTGGCGCGACAAGGATAAGGACAACGGCGTTCCGATCGACGCCTCGGGAAAGCTCCCGGATGGCTCGGTCTTCAACGGGCCCGCGGGATTGGCGCGCCTGCTGCTCGACCAGCATCGCGCGGAGTTTATTGCGACCTTCACGGAGAAGCTGATGACCTATGCTCTGGGCCGCGGCATCGAGTCGTATGACAGACCCGCGATGAGGTCCATCATGCGCGAAGCGGAGCAGCGGAATTCGACCATACCTGCCTTGATCGACGCTATTGTTAAGAGTTCACAATTTCAGATGAGGAGAACCCGGGAATTATGATAATCACGAAGAAAGCCCTCGCTCGCCGCACATTCCTTCGCGGCATGGGAACCATGATCGCGCTCCCTCTGCTCGATTCCATGATTCCCGCGATGGCGGCGACGGCCGGCTCCAAGGCTCCCACCCGGCTCGGATTCGTGTACGTCCCGAATGGAATTATCCCCAAAGCCTGGCTTCCGACGACCGAAGGAACGGCGTTCGAATTCATGCCCACCATGAAGCCTTTGGAGCCGTTCCGCGAAAAACTTCTCGTGCTCAGCAACCTCGCGCAGGTGAACGGGCGCGCGCTCGGCGATGGCGGCGGAGATCATGCCCGCGCCGGCGCTACCTGGCTCACCGGAGTGCATCCCAAGAAAACCGAGGGTGTCGATATTCACGTCGGCATCTCGGCCGATCAATTGGCGGCCAAGGAAATGGCCAAGGCGACGCAATTCGCCTCCCTCGAAATCGGCGTCGAAGAACCCTCTCTAGCCGGCGGCTGCGATTCCGGCTACAGTTGCGCGTACACGAATACGATCTCCTGGCGCAGTCCAACCGCGCCCAATCCGGTCGAGGTCAGCCCGCGCGTGATCTTCGAGCGGCTGTTCGGCGACGGCGGGACAACGGATGCCGCGGTCCGACTCAGGCGTTCGCGGCAGGATCGCACCATTCTCGACTACGTGCGAGGCGATCTTGCGCGCATGCAGCCCGGCCTGGGCGCGCGCGACAAGAGCAAGCTCGACGAGTATTTCGAGTCGATTCAGGATATCGAGCGGCGCATCCGGAAGGCGGAAGAGCAGAGCGCCACCATGCAGATGCCGGTCATGGAGCGTCCCGTGGGAATTCCGGATACGTTTGAAGAACATTCGAAGCTGATGGCCGATCTGATGGTCATCGCCTGGCAGACCGATATGACCCGCGTGATCACTTTCATGATGGCCCGCGAAGGCTCCAATCGCAGCTATCGCGAGATTGGCGTGCCCGACGGTCACCACTCCGTCACGCATCACCAAATGGATCCGGAAAAGATCGCCAAGACGCAGAAGATCGACGAACATCATGTGAAGTCGTTCGCTTATCTTCTGAAGCGTCTCGATGAAACCAAGGACGGCGACGGAACGCTGCTCGACCATTCCCTGGTTCTCTATGGAAGCAGCATCCGCGACGGCAACGTCCACGACCATCACGATCTGCCCCTGGTGCTGGCGGGTGGCAAGTCGGCCGGAGTGAAAAGCGGACGCCACATCCGATACAAGCCGGAGACCCCGATGAACAACCTGCTGCTGACCATGTTGGACAAGTCCGGCGTGCCCGGCGAACAACTCGGCGATAGCACAGGCAAAGTGGACCAACTCTCCGGAGTCTGAACCATGCGATATTTCGGCACACTTCTGATCCTTGCCTCAGCAACAATATGCCTGGCGGGTGAATCGAGCCTGATCGACGCGATCAAGGACCAGAACCGCAAAGCCGTGCTGTCTTTGATTCAGGCTCACGCCGACGTGAACGCCGCGCTGCCCGACGGCTCTACTCCGCTGGCCTGGGCCGCCTACGAAAATGACGCCGAAACAGTCGACTCTCTGCTGAAAGCGGGCGCGAAAGTCAATGTCGCCAACGAATATGGCGAGACCCCTCTAACCCTGGCCTGCGCCATCGCCAATGCCGCCATTGTGGACAAGTTATTAGCCGCCGGCGCGGACGCAAACGCCGCGCTCGGGGACGGAGAAACCGCCCTCATGATCGCGGCAGGCTCCGCTGACCCCACCCTGGTAAGAATGCTCCTCGATCACGGCGCCAAGGTGGATGGAGTTGAGTCCCGCAAAGGCCAAAACGCCCTGATGTGGGCCTCAGCCAGAGGTAACGCGGAAGTCGTCGATACCTTACTCAAGTCTTCCGCAAACCCGAACAATGCATCGAAGGCCGGATTCACTCCTCTGATCTTCGCCGCTGAGCAAGGCGACGCGAGAGTCGTCGCCAGCCTGCTTGCCGCCGGAGCGAATATCAACTACGCGATCCCAGGTGGTGCAAACGCCCTGTCCATTGCAGTAAGTGCACGCAAAGCCGGCGTGGTAGATGTCCTGATTTCCAAAGGCGCCGACGTGAAATGGAAAGACCGCGCCGGCACCACTCTTGTTCATATGGCATCCCAACTGGGCGACTTGGAAATCGTGAAAAAACTAAGCGAGAAAGGCGCCGACGTTAACGCGAAAACGAACCCAACGCAACCCGGTGGACGAGGCGGATTCCGCGCGGTGGCTGGTGAACAAACCCCTTTGATGCTGGCAGCTAGAGCAAATCACCCGGCCGTGATGCACGCACTAATCGCGGCCGGCGCAGACCCGAAACTCAAAGCGCAGGACGGTAGCACCTTACTGATGGCGGCCGCGAATAGCGGCCATTTAGAATCAGTCAAATACGCGTTCGAATTGAGTCCCGAAATCAAAGCCGCAACCACTGCGAAAGCCCAAGTGATGCACGCGGCAGTGACAGGATCGCTGCAAAACTCTACTCAGCCAGAGATCTGCAAAGTTGTTCAGTTTCTTGCGGATAACGGTGCCGACCTGGATCCAATCGACGCCAACGGCAGAACGCCTTTAAGCATCGCGGATATCATTCCAATCGATAACGCCGTCGATCTTCTCGCGAAGCTTATTCGCGCGAGCGGCGCCGAGCCTCACGCTCGCAGTAAGCGTTAGACTTCGTGATGTTCCGGGTGGTTGCACGCCGGAAAAACTACATTGTACGAGTTGCCTTTGTACTCCAGCGCGTCGATCATTCCGGCTCGTGAAGTATAGAAAGCAAAAGCATTTAGCTGCTTGATCAGGCGATAGCTGCTGTAACCAGGGTGACTGGTGTTAGGCTCCGCCATCGCCGCTACCAGATCCGCCCGGCCGTTGGCATTGGCGGCATGGAAACCCAGGTTTTTTAAGGTGCTTAGCGCGTCGCGCCATTGCTTTTGAATGGGCAGTCCATCGGACGCGGTCATCAGAAAATCGATGTAATTGGCGCAATTCGCTTCTTTCGCTCCGGGGGTGCTATCGGTCGGAATCAGGATCTCGGTGTAGGCCTGCAGCGCTTCGAAGTCCTCTGGGGAGAAGAACTTAGGCTGATGAATCTTGTCCTGCGGCGCGGCATGGTTGTGGTCCTGCGCTTTCAGCCAGGATGCCATAAACTCGGCTCCGCCAGGCAGGGCGGCGGCGCGCATCGCGAGCTCCAGAAGATCACGTCGAGTAGTTGCCATGAGAAAACTATACCTTAAACCGGCTCTTCCGGCTTTCTTGCAATTCATGCAACAACCGCATGATGTTATAGGCGCTCAGTTCCACCATCAAGCGGGTGATCTTGGCGTGCTGCTCGTCATTCAAATCGCCTTCGACCGATTTCATCGCTTTCACCACGCTCTCCTGCTGATTGTGCAGTTCGGAGTCGTCGATCACTCCATCCGCCATCGCGTCCACGAAGGTCGATAGCTTTTGCACCTGCTCGTCGATGACCGGCATGTGCGTCTTTTCGTCAAACCAACTGATTCTTGTCATAAGAGGCCTCTCAATTCTAAAAAACGGTGTTGCAGGCGCTCGCGCCCGCCTGGTTCCTGGACTCGCTTGCGGAATGCTTCGGGAAGAAATTCGGCGTCCGTGCATTCGAGCATCGCGGCGATCTCCTGCATCTCTTTTTCGAGACCTTCCAGAGACGGAAGGAAGCCCGCCAATTCGCGCTCGAGGGCGATTTTGTCGATCCCGGGCTCGCCGTGCAAACGGCTGTGACGCGCCGCCCTGGTGACGATTCCTTCAATGTCGGCTCCTGAAAGCTGGCCCGTTGAAGGAACGTCCGGAATCTGCTCGGGGCTTAACTGCACGCCGGCTTTACGGGCCATGGCTTGAAACATCGCGCGCAATTCCTCGGGGAGCGATGGATAGAACAGAGGGACGTGAACCTCTGCCCTGCCCTGGCGCTTGAGATCGATCGGCAGCAAGTCAGGGCGGCAGGTCAGTAGCATCCAAAGAATTTTTCCGCGATAGCGGGTGTCACCCATTTGAGCTGCGATCAGGGAAAACACGCGGCTGGACGTTCCGGAATCGCCTTCCTGTTCGCGATTGCCCAAGGTGGCATCGGCTTCATCGATCACCACCACCACGGGTCCCATGGCTCGTAGTACGCCAAGCACGCGCTCCAGGTTCCCTTCCGTCTCGCCGACGTATTTAGAACGGAAATTCTTGAGCATGACACAGGGCACGCCCATTTCTCCGGCCATGCATTGGGCCAAGAACGTTTTTCCGGTTCCCACGGGTCCGCAGACGAGGTAACCCATCGGGAGGGTTTCCGTATCGCCGCGCTGAAGCAGTTGTGCGTCTTCGCGAAGGCGCTGCTTCACGGGAGCGTGGCCGACGAGAACATCGGTGGTCCACTTCGGCTGCATGAATTCCAGTAAGCCGCGGCACTGGCGCTCGATCAACTCTTTCTTGAGCTCTCGCATGCGAGCGGCATCCAAAGGGTGTCCGGATTCAAACGCGGACTGGACCATCACATTGATATCGACACACGAAATTCCGGCGGTCAGGCGGGCCAGCTCGGGTTCTGAATAATCTGACGCAAGCTTTAGATCGCGCCCTTCGAGCGCATAATGCAGGAATCGCGCCCGCGCTGTTTCATCGGGCATCGCGACTTCGATATCGGAGATATAAGGATTCGAGGTGATGCGCTCACTCAGCGCGGCGGCGCTTTCGTCCATCAGCACGACGGCCATGTTGAGCCGCTTCACATGGGGGCTCGCGGCCCAGTTGAGAAGAGTCACTACCTGTTGAGATGCCGCCGGGCTCAGCCTGCCGGGCTCGCCGTTCGGGAGAAGGAATGACGCGTGGTCGATAATGATCGCGGCGCTGACGCTTTCCTCGCCGGCCATGATGTTGAACTGCACGAACCGGTCGAGCAGAGCGAACGCCGTCGTCGGATCTTTGCGGGCGAGCGCGAGATCGCCTACTTTATCGTGCGCGCGAACCACCATTTCCTTGAGGCGAACTCCGTCGCGACCGGCGAAGGCTCGCAAGCCGCGGGCCAGATCGTAATAGAGAACTAAATCCCAGCGTCCGAAAACCTGCTCCGCTAAGAAATCCGAAACGCTTCCGTACGATACGGCGTCGGCGGTCAAGGGAACAAGGTCGTGTACGTTGCCGTGGAGGACGAATAGCGACGTGGATCCGGAATAGTAGAGCTCGGAAAGCTCGGCGGCCCAGGCGGGAAACCAATCCGGAACACGCGCATGCGCCGGCTTCATTGGGCCACCTTTCGCCAATCAGCGTCGAGAATAGCAGGCGGTTCTTTCATCTGATCGACCACGCCGGTAATTTGCTGCAACTCGCGAATGGCTGCCTCAGTGGATTGCACGCTGGCCGCCACACCTTCAATCTGGCTCGAAAGCGCGTCTGGGTCCTGGCGATTGACGCTCGATTCGACCAGCGCTTGAATCTTCGCTTCGATGCGATCGAGTTCGAGACGTACGAACTCAGCGTTGTCGCCGGCTTTTTTATAGTTCTGAAGCCGCAGCTCCTGGGCCGCAACGCTGTCCTCGAGGGTATGCCGGATACGCTCCTCCTGAGTCGTCGCCGTGCTCAGCCGGGCTCTTGCATCGTCGATTCGTTTGCGAATCTCGGCCTCGTTGGTCGAGTGCAGAAAGCGATCCAACCATTGCTGGGACACTAGCAGACGCAGAAAAATCCATAGCAATTTGTCGAGAGCCGGCGTGCTGAGGTCTTCCGACGAAGACTCCGATTGGCCGCTGACGCCGCGGGCGATGGACTTCATTTCGAGGCACCGGGCGCGGAGGGTATCGAACCGCTTTCGAGACTCAGGTGTGAGAGAATTCACGACGTCCATCAGGGATTCACTGGCGGCTTGAGGAAGTTGCCCTTCCTTATGAACCTGCGCGTCAATGGCATCGCGAAATTTTGGCCGGGACACCAAGCCGCCGAGGTAGGCGACCTCAGCAGCCATCACCAGAGGGATGATCGCGTCGGGCCAGGGAGAGATCGCAGCAGCGGCCGCTCCGCCAATAAAGAACAGCAGGTTCCAGCGGTACAGGAAGGCGCGCTTCAGGTATTCGACGATACCCGCCGTGGTCTTCACTTGTGGACCTCACACTTTTCGACGATGTCCCGGATGCCGAACACGGTTTCGCTGAAGGCGGGAAGGCGCTGCGTTTCACGGGCCGGGCGATCGGGGCTGGGGAGCTCCATCTCCTTAATGATAGTGCCCGGATTGCCGGATAAAATGTAGATCCGATCGCCCAGGAAGACCGCTTCCTCGACCGAGTGCGTGACGAAGAACACGGTCTCTTCCTGTTCGCGCCACAAGCCGATGAGCAGATCCTGCATGTTGAGGCGAGTGGCGGGGTCGAGAGCGCCGAACGGCTCGTCCATCAATATGATGTGCGGAGACAGGATCAGAGTGCGAGCGATGGCTACGCGCTGGCGCATGCCTCCAGACAGTTGATGCGGATATTTCTGCGCGTCGCGAAGAGGGTTGAGGCCTACTTTGGCGATCCATTCACGGGCGCGCGCTTCGCGCTCCTTGCGTCCGACGCCGGCGCATTCGAGGCCGAAGGCGATGTTATCGAGGACAGTGCGGTTGTCGAAGGAAGTGTAGTCCTGAAAAACCATGCCACGGTCGGGACCTGGGCCTTCGACCGGCTTGCCCATGACTTTGACAGTGCCGGTGGTCGCGGGGAATTGGGGGCGGAGACCGGCGATTAATCGGAGGATCGTGGATTTGCCGCAGCCGGAGGGGCCGAGGAGAGAGACGAACTCGCCCTTTTGGGGCTTGTTGGCGACTTGGAAGGTGATGTCGCGGATGGCGGTGGTGGAGCCGTAGGTTTTGCTGACGTTTTGGAATTCGACGATGAGGTCGGATTTGGGAGTGGGTTCCATTAGTCGTTTTGAGAAGGCAGGTCGGGGACCTGCGTCACTTGTTGATACCGCTCCCTGTGGTCGCGGCTCGGTAGGGCGTTGCTAATACGAATGGATTCCGAGCCGTGACCAGAGGGAGCGGGGTGCTTCAGTTTCTGCCGGAGATCGCTCCCTGTGGTCGCGGCTCTGAAACGGCGACGGGGTGGAGATTGATCGTTGGCCCGCATGCTTACGCACGGCGGTTCAGCGGCCTTCGGCATTAGTCGGCGTCCTCTCGGTAGGGGAAGAGGCCGTGTTGGACCCAGCCTAGGAAGCGGTCGATTCCGTAGGCCAAGGCGCCGATTACGATCAGGATCAGGATGATGTGTTCGGATAATCCGCGGCGCTGGCTGGTGGAGAGGAGATAGCCGAGGCCGTGCTCGGCGTTGATCAACTCGGCCAGCATGATGTAGCCGAAGGCCAGCCCGAAGAGCGAACGCAGGCTTTTGTAAATATCGGGCATCGCTAAAGGAACCAGCACCTTTCGCATTACCTGCCAGCGGCTGGCTCCTAGCGTGGTTGCGGTTTCTACGTAGCGGTCCGGGACCGATGTGATGGCGTGGACGGAATCGGAATAGACGAACGGGACGCAGGCGATGAAGATGAACATCACTTTTTGCGTCTCTTCTATGCCGAACCACAGGATGGTTAGGGGGATGAGGGCGGCGACGGGGATGTTGCGCGCGAATAATGCAACAGGCATGACCGCTGCTTCGAGGACACGCCAGGATCCGGCAACGATCCCGAGCGGAACGCCGACGGCGATGGCGAGGCCGAAGCCCGCGAGCACGCGGCGCAGGGTCGCGATGATGCTATCGAGGAGGCCGCGCTCATTCCATAGAGGTCCGAAGCTGCGGCCGACTTCGAGGGGCGAGGGCAAAATTACGGGCGAGATCCAGCGCTGCTCCGGAATTTTTCCGACGGTGAGCAGGAACCAGAGAGCGAAGATCATTCCCACCGCGCCGGCGCCGATCAGATAACGCACGGCGGGAGCGGGAGAACTCCGCAGGTCGAAGAGGCCCGGACTCTTCTCCATTTACTTAGTAGCTTCCAGCGGATAGACCTTCACTTCGACGCGGCGGTTCTTGGCCTGATTCAAGGGGTCGGCTGGATCCGCGGGGCGCGCCCATCCCATGCCGGAGACTGTGAATTGATTCGGCTGAAGGGTCGGGAACTTCTTCAGAATGGATTCTTTCACGGCGTTGGCGCGGTTGGCTGACAGCTCCTGTACCGCCGTTTCCGGAATGCGATCTTTCATCGAAGAGTCCGAGTGTCCTTCAATAATGATGCGTGCGGCCCCAAACTGGCCGGCCATTTTTCCGACCTCTTCGACCACGAACTGGCCATTCGGATCGTAGAGTTTTTCCACCGACTTGCCGTCGACCGTGTCCATGATCTTCTTGCCGAGATCCCAGGAGTTGGGGAAGAAGTGAATAACGACGGTCTTGGTGAGGATCTCGTCGGACTCGCCTTGAATGGCCGCGGCGGTGGCAGGCGCGAACTGGACGGCGTACTCGTTCTTCTGGCTGGAATACTTCGCGTCCTTGCCCAGCTTCTGCAAAACACTGAAGTCCATCACCTGATCGAACTCGGTTTTGTCGGAAACGGCGCCGATGCGCTTGTAGAGGTAGTAGGCGGTGTTCCAGGTGCGCTCGAAGTTGGTGGGGTTGTTCTGGTTGAGAAAAAACTCCTGATTTTCGGCCCAGTTGGTGGAGTGCGCGTCGCCTTGCATGCTGAGCGCGTCGGCTTCGGGAATAGAATAACCGGCGGCCATCAGCTTGGCGGCGGACGCTTTGCTGTTCTGGTCCTTCAACGCTTCCATGCCGTCGAAGATGCCTCGTACCAGGCCTTCGATGATGTCGGGATTGTCTTTCGCGAAGTCGGCTCGGGCGAACCAGACGTCGGCGATCAGCTTGTTGGCGGTGGTGGTGGTCACCAGCATGCGATTGCCTTTGACCTTCGCCAGGTTGTAAATATCGGGCGACCAGGATACGGCTCCAGCGATTTTCTTATCGGCGTTGAACGCGGCCGCGGCCTGGAACGCATCCTGAGTGAACTTGAAGTTTACTTCGGAGGGCTGGACGCCGCCGTTGATCAGTGCGTTGAGCGCGAAGAAGTGCGAGGGCGAATTTTGCGCCAGGACGATGGTCTTGCCGCGCAGGTCAGCGATGCTTTTCACGGAATCGCGCACGACGATGCCATCGCCGCCGTTCGACCAGTCCACTTGTTGATAGACGCGGGGCATGACGCGGGAGTCCTTGCGCAGGGCTTCCATGAACAGAGGGACCATGTCGAGCGTGCCCCATCCGATATGGACGTTCCCCGCGGCGTAGGCGTCGCGCATCGCCACGGGATCGTCGATGAGAGTGAGCTCGACTTTGAAGTCCTTGCCGCCGGGAGTTTTCCAGACTTTGCCGGCTTTGAATCCATTATTAGCGAGGATGATGGGAGCCCAGCCGGCCCACACGTTGATCGCGAAACGGACGGTGCGGTCGGCTAGGGGCTTGTAGCTGGAGATTCCCTGGACGGGAGGCAGCTTCGCCGCGGGAACATATTTATATTCCTTGGCGGTGGTGATGCCGCTGGTATCGGGAGCCTCGGTCTGGGTGGTCATTTCGCCGGTGGCGCTCTTGGTGGGCTTCACGCCGGGGAGCGCGCCCAATCGCCAGAGAGCGAGTCCTACCAGACCTAAAACGACAGCGAGTATTGCCAGATAAAACGCCGGCTTCGGATTTCCGCTAGCCATATAGAATTTTCTCCTCGAACGCGGATGCGCTCGTTAGTTCTTGGTCGTCTCGGCGGCCTTTTCGTCGGTAACCGCGGGTCCAAGGTCCTTGTTGGCGTCGGCGAGCTTGGTGGTTTCAGGGGAGCGCAAGCCCAGCTCGGCCTCGAACTGCGTGAGCGCGTCCTCGGCCATGGCTTTTTCCATTCTCTCCTCGGCCTGAATGGATTCGATACCTTCTTGAGAGAGGTCGGCGGCGACGCGGGTTTTCGCGCGATTCTTATCGATCTTGCCCTGGATGACTTCCTCGATTTTGCCGAAATCGGTGGTTACGTCAACGTTGAAAGTGTGCGCTAGGGCGGCTACTTCTGCTTCTGCGGCGCTCATCTTCAGCTCGGCGTCGTATTTTTGGATTTTCTCGCGAACCTCGCCCAGCTTCTTGGTCGCGTGCTGAATTTTCTTGAGGCTGTTGCCATAGGCCTCTTCATGAATCGCGAGCTGCTGCTCGTTGGCGGCCAGATCCTTTTTGGCTTTTTGAAGTTCGAGAGCGAACTTCGCGGCGGCGTCGCGCTCACCGGCCTTGAGATACGCCTTCGTTTGCGCTTCCAGCTTTTGGACGTGGTCACGGTTGCCTGCGACCTGGCGCGAGACACGCTCGACCAAGGCGCGGTAGGTTTCGAGTCCCTGCCGGCCGTCCTTCATCTGCTCGACTGCGCTGTCGTACTCGTACTGCATTTGCGCAATCGGATCGGCTTCCCAAAATACATTCGCGATCTTGTTCAATTGCGCACGAAATGCGCTCCAGAACTTTCCCAGAATCACGCTGACCTCTTTCTTAGATCCTCATTCTACTACTACGATACGGGAGCGTACAGTGTTCCATGGCTGGGCCAATCGATTAGAATGAAAGCGTTTATCATGATCCCGTTCGCCGAATATTGCTTGCAGGTCGAGCAGCACATCGAGAAGGCATACGGGATCCTGATTATTACCAGGGAGATCCCGAACGGGCTGACTGGGGACCTGAATGGGACGGAGATCCATATCGATATCGCGGTCACTGCCGAACAGCGGCTATTTTTGCTCGCGCACCTGTTTGGACATACCGTCCAGTGGAATACGAGCGAGAGGGCCTATGATCTCGGGCAGCCACGGCAGCCTCCGGTCGGAGAGGATTGTTTGCCTGCCTTGATGGAGTATGAAAGGGAGGCCGCCGGTTACGGGCTGGGGCTGCTCCATGAAATCGGTATCTCCGAGACGGAGCGGTGGTTCGCGGATTATTCGGCTTGTGACGCGGCCTACTTGAGGCACTTTTACATGACTGGCGACAAACGGGAATTTCTCAGCTTCTGGCGCGATGGCGCTCCACGGATGGAGGCGCTTGCCATCCCCCGATTCTCTCTCGTCATGCGCTGTTTTCGCAGCGATGGTATCGTGATTTAGCAAGCATGCCAATTGAGAACTGGGAGCGGATTCAGGAACTCTTTTTCGCGGCGGCGGACTTGCCCTGGGAGGATCAGGCGCGCTTCCTCGACCAACATTGCGGCTCCGATCCCATCGTGCGGCGCGAGGTGGAGTCGCTGCTGGCGGCGGACCCCAAAATGGGCGAAATGGTTTTCTCGGCCATAGAGATGGAGGCGCAGTCGCTGGTCGAGCTGCCGACGCCGGTGGGGTCCCGCCTGGGCGCTTATCGCGTGGTGAAGGAGATCGGGAGGGGTGGGATGGGCACCGTCTACCTGGGTACCCGCGACGACGAACAGTATCAGAAGCAGGTGGCCATCAAGCTGATCCGGCACGGCATGGATACGGCGGATGTGCTCGACCGATTTCGCCATGAACGCCAAATCCTGGCGAATCTGGATCATCCTTATATAGCGCGTTTGATCGACGGAGGCACCGCACCCGACGGACGTCCATTTTTCGTCATGGATTACGTCGAGGGCCAGCCGGTGGACGCATTCTGCCGCGAGCGCGGGCTCGACATTCGCCAGCGCTGCGGTCTTTTTCTATCGATTTGCGAGGCGGTTTCGCACGCGCACCGCAACCTGGTGGTGCATCGCGATCTCAAGCCCGGGAATATTTTTGTCACGGGCGGCGGCACGCCGAAGCTGCTCGATTTCGGGGTCGCCAAGTTGCTGGATGCCAACGCGGAGAACACGGAGACGATGTCGGGTGGCCTGCTGACTCCGGAATATGCCAGTCCGGAACAGGTGCGCGGGCTTGCCGTCACCACTGCCACCGATGTTTATTCGCTGGGTGCGATTTTCTATGAGTTGTTGGCGGGCACCCGCGCTCACGTGCTTGGCGGACGAACGGCTCTGGAGATTCAGCGGGCGGTTTGCGAAGAGGAAATCCGGCGGCCCGGTCTGATCAACCGCCGCGTGGACGCGGATCTGGACAACATCGTCCTGATGGCGATGCGAAAGGAACCGGAGCGGCGTTACCAATCGGTGGATCAACTCGCCGAGGACGTTCGCCGCCATTTGAGCGGGCTAGCCGTACGGGCACGGCAGGATTCGCTTCGGTATCGCGCGGGAAAATTCGCACAGCGGAATCGGGTCGCCATCGCAGGCGCCGTCTTATTCGCCGCGGCGCTGATCGCGGGAGCCACGACCGCCGCCATTCAAGGACGGCGCGCAACTCGGGAGCAAGCGCGGGCCGAGCAGCAAAAGCAGCGCGCGCTGGAGAGCCAGGCGCGGGCCGAGAGCAGCCAGAGGGAAGCTGAGTTCGAGCGCGGATCCGCCGAGGCCCATCGCCTGCAAGCGGAACGGGAGCGAACCACCGCAGAAGCGCAGCGCCAGTTGGCGGACCGCCGATTTGAGCAGGTCCACCAACTGGCCGGAAAGTTCCTGGTGGAATTTCACGACTCGATCGCGAAGCTGCCGGGGTCCACTGCGGCGCGGAAAATGGTGGTGGAGACAGGGCTGCAATACTTCGACACCTTGGTTAAGGAAGCGAACGGCAATCGCGATCTGCTGGAAGAAATCGCCCGCGGCTACGACCGGCTGGGCGACGTGCAGGGCAATCCTTATTACGCGAATCTGGGCGACTCGGCGGGCGCGCTCACCAGTTATCGAAAGGCGCTCGCGATACGCGCGCAGGTCGCCGATCCGTCACCAGAGTTTTTGCGGGATCGAATCGGGGGCAAGGTCAAGATGGGGCAGATCCTGGCGCTGAGAGGCGACCTCAAGACGGCGGACTCCAATCTGCGGGAAGCGATTTCACTGGCTGAGAACGATCCCAGGCCGACTTATATGCTGCGCGACGCGCTTGCCACTACCTATCGCGCTTATGGCGACCTACAGTTTCGCACCGGCAATTACAATCTGGCAATCGAGCCGTATTCGAAATTGCTGGACCTGCGCACGCAGCTGTCGCGAGAAGGGAAAGATCCAGCGGCGGAACAAAGAGGCGTAAGCCTGGCGCATGCAAAACTCGCCGACGCATATGTGCGGACGTCGCTGCCGAAAGAGGCGTTCGATCACATCCGGATCGCCATCGAGATCGACAAGAAGTTTGCCGAGGCGGACCGCAACAGCGTTCCCTTGCTGCGGCAGCTTTATATCGATCATACGCTGCTGAGCCTGGTATTTCGAGCGAACGAACACCTCGCGGCCGCTGGTGAAGCGAAGGCCACCGCCGAAGCCGCAGCCGACCTTGCCGACCGGATGCTCGCGACCGATCCGAACAACAGTACCGCGCTATTCGACGTCATGACGGCGCAGACTCTGGTGGGCGACTGGATGCGAGAACACGACGATGCGGCGAGCTCCGTAGTTCACTATCGCAAAGCCGTGGACACAGTAGAGAAATTCGCCGTCACCGGATCGCCTGCTGCGTTCACCGGCGACGCTCTGGTATTCGCGCACCAGCGGCTGGCATCGGGCTTGGGAAAAGCCGGTCTGCTGGCGGAGGCTCTGGAGCATTGCAAGAAGGCCGAGGAATATCTGGCTCGCGCCGAAAAACAGAATCCCGGCCTGGTGCAAACGGCTAGCCGCCGGGCGGATATCGCCACGACCAGAGCGGACGCTTATCTGGGCCATAAGAGTTGGGAGGAAGCGATTGCCGCTTACAAGTCCGCCGATCTCGTCTTTGAAGATCTGCGAACGAGGGATCCCGGAAACGACCAGCATCTTTCCGAGCAGATGTCTTTGCGGATGCGGCTGGCCGGCTGCTATGCGTCGGCGGAACATTGGGCGAATGCGGCTGAGGCGATGCGAAAGGCGCTCGATTTGTCGGGAGAGCTCGCGCAACGGCGTCCGCTGCGGCCTAAGGAAGAGGATCAGCGGAAGGATGCGGCGCAGAGGCTGGCGGTTTGGAGCGGGAGATAACCGGAGATCGCTCCCTGCGGTCGCGGCTCTGAAAAGGCGACGGCTATTCGGTGGCGGCCATGCCTTAGCAGGGTGCTGAAAAAGTCTATCGAGCGCTTATTTTGGCAGGGCATGGCCCCGCCCCACATCAACAAAATGTGGACCCGGTGGCGCGGGGCCGTGCCCTGCGAGCAACTTTTCAGCACCCTGTTAGAGTCTTGCTAGACGAGTCTGGGCGTCGCCGAATTGGTCGAGCTTGATGCCGAAACGATCCATCAGCGACAGGTACAGGCTGCACATCTTGCGGTCGTCCGAGCCTGCGTCCAGATAGTTCAGCGCGCGTCCGGTTTCCAGCGTGCCGCCGAGTCCACCGGCGAGAATCAGGGGTAATCTGGTGTTGTCGTGCTTGCGGCCGATCCACAGATTGGACAGGAACATCAGGCAGGTATTGTCGAGCACCGTGCCGTCGCCTTCCTTCATACTGTCCAGCTTGGACGCGAGGTACGCATACTGGCCGACGTGAAAACGCGCGATGCGTTCGTAGCCATCGGAGTTGTTGTTGTGCGATGCGGCGTGATGCCCTTCCTTCACTTCGAGGAACGGATAGTACATCGCCGAAAGATCGCGCGAAATGAGCAGTGAAGCGACCCGAGTCTTGTTGGTTTGAAACGCGATGGCGATGATGTCGCACATCAGGCGGGCGTGATCGCGCAGGTCTTCGGGCAGTCCGTTCGCCGGCCGGTCCATCGTGGCGGCGATGGTGTTTTTCGCCTTGGCCTTGTCGTCCGCGCTGTCTTTGCTCTTGCGCATTCCCTCGACGCGCTTTTCCACTTCGCGAACGCTGGTGAGATATTCATCCAGCTTGCTCTTGTCGGTGGAGCTGATCTTTTTGCTGAGGTCCTCGGCGCGCCCTTTCACGCGGTCGAGGATGCTGATGTTCAGCAGACTGCCGCGGTTGTCAAACAGGTTGTCCCACGCAAGCGAAGGATAAACCTCCACCGGGACCGGCGAATCCGGACTCTGCCAGGAGATGTGAGAACTATAAGCGAGCGAAAAGTTCGTCTCGTGGTACCCCGTCATGGGCGGCTCGCAAGCCAGCACGATACTGGATTGCGGCGTATCTTCGCCGACGCGATTCGCGATCATCTGATCGACGCTGATGCCGGAGTGGATGATGGCTCCCTTCGAAATGTGCGCGCCCGAGAGCAGGCTCCCGGTTTGCGCCGGGTGAATGCCCTGCCCGGTCAGCGACTTCACGAACAACCCGTCGATCACGTTGATCTTCTGCTTCAGCGGCTCGAGCGGCTGCAGCGTTTTGCTGAGCTTCATGGCCGCGCCCGCGCCCTCCGCGCTCCAATGATCCTCATTGATACCGTTGCCCAGGAACACGACCCCGAACCGCTTGGGAAATGCCGATGCCGCAGGAGTATCGGCGAACACGTTCATGGATTCGAGCCACGGCAAAGCCATGGTGCAACCAACTCCTCGAAGGACCGCGCGGCGGGAAATGCGATTTCTGGAATGGGGCATGGGAATCATCTCCTGGATTGCGTTTGGGGTTGGGCTGGATTTCGTTTGTTCAGAAACGCCGGGCTGGTGACGATGGTTTCCACCAGCGAATCGAACCGATACTGTTTCGCCGGCAGCGCCTCTCCCATCCGTTCCAGAATGGATTCGTCGGAGAGCTGGAGCGACCGGCTCGAGCGCAAAGGCGAGGAGTTTGCGGCTGAGATTCTTGGTGAACTCTTCCTGGCGATGTTCGCGAATGAATGTTTTGAGCCCCTCGACGCCGGTTCCCTGAGTGCCGCCGGGATAAGTGACGGCGGTATCCACCGGCCTGTCCCGCGAGGTCTTTCGTCCTGGCGTTCCCAACCGGTCCGTAGCCTTCAAAAGCCAGACCGAACGAATCGAACTTTGCATGGCAGCCCGAGCAGGCTGGGTTTTCGCGATGCCTGGCCAGCATGTCGCGTATAGGCAAATCGGATTTCGCCTCATCGCTGGGCAATTCGGGCACGACGGGCGGCGGTGGCTGGATTACCTCTCCCAGCACTCGTTGCACGACCCAGTTTCCGCGTTTCACCGGACTGGTTCGCAGTCCGGGAGAATTCTGCGTCAGAAACACCGCCATCGGCAGGAGACCGCCGCGCTGGTACCGGGCGGCATCGTCCACCCGAACCCAGGTGTCCTGATTCCCCTTCACTTCGGGCATTCCATAATGCTTCGCCAGCACTGGATTCACAAATGTATAGTTTCCGTACAGCATGTCGAGCACGGAGCTGTCGTTGCGAATCGTGTCTTCGAGAAACCGGACTGGCTCCTGGAACATCGCCTCGCGCAATTCGTTGTTGAAGGTTGGAAAGCGTTCGCGATCGACGGAATTATTCGTTTCAAAATGACGGAACAGGAGCCAGTTACCGGAGAATTCAGCAGCCATACCGCGGACCCGCACATCCTTCAACATCCGGCGGGTCTGCGCCAGAAGAACTTCAGGGCGGCGCAGATCGCCCGCTGCCGCGTGCCGCATCAACTCCTCGTCGGGCATGCTCGACCAGAGGAAGTAACTCAGCCTGCTCGCCAGGGCGTAAGACGATAAAGGCTGGCTGATTTTCGATGCCGTGGTCGAGGTGTCCAACAAATCGATCCGGTACAGGAAATCGGGCGACATCAGGATGCTGGCGATAGTATCGCGAATGGCGCCTTCATGAGAAAGCTCGTTTTTTTCGCGAACGGCGTGATAGTAAGCCAGCAGGTCGTCGCGTTCCGCCTTCGTAAGCGGACGGCGGTAGGCGCGGGCGGCGAATTTCAAGAGCGCATCAAGCTGCTTGGGCTCCGCATCCTTTCGCTCCTTCTCCAAACTCCTGAGCGTGGCGTCGACGCGGCCAAAGTGATCGCGAATCGCCTCGGCGGCGACGGGATCGTTCTTGGGATCAGCCGCGGCCTTGGCCAGATAGGCATCCCGCATTCCCATGATCACGGCGGTGTCGGTAATCTCGTGATCCAGCGGGCGGGCCGTGCCGGATTCCGCACCCTTCCCCTGCACCTCGCCGCTCTGATTGAAGAAGTATTGAATCCACGTGCTCTCGGTGTACTTCGAGATGAAGTCGAATTCGTTCCAAAGCCGTTCGAGTTCCTTCTGACCTTTCTCGTCGAGGATCAACTCCATCAAGGCCGTATCGTCGCGATAGTAGCCCATGGTGTTGTGATAGCCGGCGCTCAGAAGGCGGCCCTTGTCCTCCGAATCGTCCGGGAAATAGCGGCCGCGCTCGCTGACGTAGAAGGCATCCGGGAACACCGACGCGAGGCGCGCGAACGAGGCTTCATAGCGGCTGCGCTCGGCGGCGGGAACCACTAGATCCAGATCTCCCGCGCGAGCCTTGGCGGAAAGCGCGGCCCAGCGTGGAGCGGCTTCCCGGTGAAGGCCCGGATATTTCGGAATCACAGGCACCTCCGGAGGCGGATCGGTATCGTTAAGTAAATCGGCGGGATCGCTCTCGCGACGATGCGCCGCGAAGGCTTTGAGCTTCCAGTTCAGCAGCGGTTGCGATCCGGCGGGCAATCCTCTCACGACGGGCGCGGCGAACTGCATCGCGGTATGGCTCCGGATTTTGACCACGAAATCGCGCATCTCGATGCATTTCGCGCGAACATCGGCCTCGTTCGTGGTGGGCACCGGGAGATTGTGCCACATTCCGCGCAGCTTGGCTACCGGACCGACATTGTTGTCCTGATCTTCTAAGATTCCCCAAACCATCGTCAGGTACTTGGGACTCACCTTCGAATCGACAGCGATGGCAGCCAGCTTCGCGGTCGGCTTCCCGAGCGCGGCGCGATTCTTGAATCGCCAGGCGGCTTGAAAGTAGCCGGCAAAGTCGGTGGGCTGCCGGAAGTAGAAGTTTACGATGCGCTGGATGGCATATTTTTCGCGATCCGTCTCTACCAGCATCGGATGGGGCGCGAAATCGATTCCATCGGGCGTCAGCACCATCTGGTCGGCCACGCCGCGCGCGGCTTGCAAATACTTGTTCAGCAGCGCGGACGACATGGTGAGCGATTCGCCGGAGTTATCGAAACCAGCGGGATTCGCCGGATCCACGGGAAACTCACGCGTCGGCCGGATGTCCTGGCCGGTGAGATCGCGAATCGTGTAGTTGTATTCGGCGTTGCTCAACCGGCGGGCCAGCACTAATCCAGGATCGCCCGCAGTTTTCCGCACTTCGGCCGCTCGTACGCTGCGAATCCAATCCATCACGCTCTGGCGCGCGTCGGCCGGCGGAGGCGCCATCGGCTTCGGCGGCATCTCGTTCGCGGACAAGCGTTCGAGCACCTGTGTCCAGCGGGGGAAATCCTTGGTGACCGACTCCATATTGATGTACGCCTTGATATCGAACTGCGCGGCGGGAGTCGCGCCGCTATGGCAGCCGACGCAATATTTGGTCACGAAGGGCCGAACGGTTTGTTCGAACTGGCGGTCAAGCGCGGGAGCGGCACCGGCCGCTGGAATCGTGCCGGCGGCGAGCGTGAGGAGGAGGGCTCGAATCTGCATTGCAGGGCTCTTTCATATGATACTTTAACCGCGCGGAATAGTCAGAACGTCTTGCACTTTCTGGAGCAGCTCGGCCGGGCTATATGGTTTCGGGAAGACCTCGAATCCCTCCAGCTCTTCCCGATACCTCAGTCGATCGTCATCGAGTATGCCGCCGACCAAGAGGACTTTCATTTTTAGACATTTCGTGCGCAGGTACATAGCGGCGTCGTGACCCGTCAAGCCTTGGACATAGCCGCGGGTGATCAATAAATCGGGCGCGCATTCCTTCAGGCGGTCGACCGCTTGCCCGAGGTCGCCGGCGGCCATCACCATATAACCTTCGTGCTCGAGTGTCTCCTTGAGCACGGAACGGACAATCGGATCGGAAACCAAGAGCAGGATCGTTGTGGTCATTAAAGAGCGAGTCGCCATACTCATACATACGCCGATCGCGATGGAAAGGAAATACTGTTCGCGCCTGAGCCGGACACTACCTGAATTTTGGTGTGCGATATACCAGTCGCCTGGTATGTACGCTCCACCAGCCGGGATGTAAACTGAACTCAACTTAAATCCCCGTACGACAGGCGGGCGCCTTCACCCACCCATCCAACGCAAGGCGCCCGTCTCTCCTCAGTGATCGCTCCGTCGTGACTAGTGGCAGCAGCCAAAACATTAGCTGTCGATCACTTTAGGAACTCCTCTTGTAGGAAGCCAATATTGGCCGCACTACAAAGCGGCAACGGGTATTAACTGCTTGGCTGATACCTCCTGGCCACACATCTTCGCGGCTTTCCTGCTTATCCTCGGGCAGTCCTATCCAATCGTTAGGTACGCCGTGGATCTGATGGCGAGATGGAATGGCGTGTAATTTACCGGTGGATTCGGTTGCAGATAGTTTTCTTCTTGAGCGGTCTGTTGGTGACGTCTTCTTGTGTGTCTGGTCCTGACAACCATCGTCGTCGGTTCCTGAACAACATTTTGACGGCGAAACAATACTTCGCCAAAACTGAAACGTGGGATTATTTTTCGATGCAGCACGCCTAGAGGCGTGCGCTACATAACATTCCGGATTTCCGACGCAGACCACTAGCGGTCAATATTTCAAATGAAGATAGACGCCTCCGCCGTCGGCGTTCCTAGGAGAAGGCTCCGAGCTATTCCGCCCTCAAAGCCTCCACCGGATCCACTTTGGTCGCCCTCCGCGCCGGCAAATAACTCGCGAGCGTCGCCGCCGCAATCAGTCCCGCCGAGACGGAGACATACGTCACCGGATCCGCCGGGCTCACGTCAAACAGCAGCGATGTCATCAGCCGCGAAAGCGCGAACGCCGCCGCCAATCCGCAGGCCGCGCCGATGCCCGACAACACCAGCCCGTGGCGCACGAACATGCCGGTGACTTCCTGTAGCGGAGCTCCCAACGCCAGCCTGATCCCGATCTCGCGCCTTCTCTGCGATACCGAATACGAGATGACGCCGTAGATCCCGATCACCCCCAGCAAAAGAGCCATTCCTCCCGCGATCGCCAGCAGAACCAGCGTGAACGAAGTCCGCGCCAGAGACTTGTCGTAGAGGACATCGAGCGTCGTCACACTTGCCAGCGGCAGATTCGAATTCACGCTCCATACCGCTTGCCGCAGCTCCTCAAGAAAACTCGTCGATCCCGCCCTGGGCGTGCGAATCGCGAATGCCACGCCGCGCCGGACACTAACCTTGTCCCCTTCGAAATTCTTCAGTAGCAGCGGCCAATACACGGTGGCCGGAGCTTTGAGCGGCACCCCATCGTCGCGAACATCGGCCACAACGCCAATCACCTCGCGCCAGTCGTCCTGGACCGTGACGCGGATGCGCTTCCCCACCGCTGCCCGAGGATCGTGCCACAATTCCCGAGCCAGATTCTCCGAAACGATAGCCACCGGAGTCATGTTGTAGGTCTCCGTCCACGAAACGTCCCGTCCCGCGATCAACCGCGTTCCCATGGTCGAAAAATATCCCGGCGAAACATATTTGAAGCGGCGGACCGGCGGAATCGTCCCCTCGCGATAAGTCAGGTCCTGCGCGAAAATCGGATCGTTGCCATTATTGCCATCCATGGGAACGCCGGTAATCATGGCCACCGATGAAACGCCGGAAAGCGTCTCGATCTTTCGCAGAATCGCCTCCTCCATGCGAGTCACCCGCTCCGGTTCTTTCACCTGCGTGGACGGAATAGAAATGCGCAGCGTCTGCACGTCATGCGCGCCCGTGAAACCGGGATCCACGTGACGCAGCGCCTGGAACGTCCGAATCATCAGCCCCGAACTCACCAGCAGTACCAGCGCCAGCGCCACCTGCACAACGACAAGAATGTTGCGCGCACGATGACGGTCTTTACTCTGACTGAGTGACCGCCCGCCCCCTCGCAGCGCCTGCGATAAATGAGGCCGCGCATATTTGAACACCGGAATCAGCCCGAAGATCAGGCCCGCCGCCAGAGAAATTCCCACCGCGAACGTCAGCACCCAGCCATCAATCGAAATATTCTCGATGCGCGGAAGATGTGCCAGTCCCGACGCCGCCAGCATCCGCAAAGCGCCGTACGCGAGCCCCAAACCCAACGCGCCGCCTGCTGCGCCGAGCATCATACTTTCGACCAACAGCTCCCGCGCGATGCGGCCCCATCCCGCTCCCAGCGCCGCCCGGATCGCCAGCTCCTGTTGACGCCCGTCGGCCCGCACCAGCAGCAGATTCGCGACATTCGCGCACGCGATCAGCAGCACCATGCCCACCGTGCCCATCAGCACCCACAGCGTTTTGCCGATATCGCCCACCAGGTCGTCTTTCAGGAACCGCAAATTCGGACCGATGCGCGCTTCTTCAAACATCTTCACGCTGTATCCGCCCGGCGGAGGAAACATCTGGGACGCCATCGGCAGCATGCGCGCGACATCGGATGTGGCCTGCGCCAGCGTCACACCCGGCTTCAAGCGCGCCACGCCCTGATAACTGAAGTTCCCCAAATGCACCTCCGCGCGATCGAATCGCAGAGGCAGCAGCATCGAGACTTTCCGGTCCATGAACTGGAACGACGGCGGCAGCACGCCGATCACTTGAGAGGGCTGGCCATCGAGAATAATATTACGGCCCACCACGCTCCGGTCGCCGCCGAATCGGGACTTCCAATATCCGTCCGCGAGCATCACCGTGCGCGGATTCTTCGGATCGTCGTCGGCAGGCGTGAACCGCCGTCCGACCGCGGCCTGCACGTCCAGAATAGGCAGCAGCCGGTTCGTCACCAGCAGAGCCGGCACTTCCTCGGGCTCCGCGAGGCCCGTCACGCTGGCCGTCTCGCTGGTCCACATGCTGACTTCGTCAAATACGCGGCTCTCATCGCGATAAATGAAGTACAGCGACGGCGCCATGTTCAGCTCTTCAATGTTGACGCCAGGCGCCGTGTGCCATAACGCGATCAGCCGCTCCGGATGCGGGTACGGCAGAGGCTTCAGCAGCACGCCCTCGATCACACTGAAAATAGCCGCGTTCGCGCCGATCCCGATCGCCAGAGTCACCAGTGAAATCGCCGTAAACATCGGCGAACGCGCCAGCCGTCGCAAGGTGTGCATGCATCTAAATACGATGGAAATCCGCGAAAGTGCGCAAAATGTTTCCAGAACATCGTGCGCGTCAGCTTGGCGTAACCTCTCGTCCCTTTTTCAGAGCCGCGACCATCGGGAGCGGTCAACTTACGTGCAGAGGCCGCCGACTGCCATCGCCTCTCGCCTCAACGTTTCCCGTGTCGCAAATGAAATGTCTCTAAAACTTCGATAGGATGAAAACATGAAAAGCGCGAGCCAAGGCCAGCCGGCATCGGAGCTCATCTCGCAAAGAATCGACGACCTCGGGGACTGGCGTGGCAAAACCCTCGCAAGAATGCGCAAACTCATCAAGAAAGCGGACCCGGACGTCGTCGAAGAGTGGAAGTGGATGGGCACTCCGGTCTGGTCGCACGATGGCATCATCTGCACTGGCGAATCCTACAAGAAGGTCGTGAAGCTGACCTTCGCCAAAGGCGCGTTTCTGAAGGATCCGGCCCGTCTCTTCAACTCGAGTCTCGAAGGAAACCTACGCCGCGCCATCGACATCCACGAAGGCGAAGAAGTGGATGAGTCCGCCTTCAAAGCGCTCGTTCGCGAGGCAATCGCCCTCAATGGTTCTGACAAGTCGAAGCCTGCGAAGAAAACGAAGTCCTAAAGGATTCCGCCCCGAGTAGTTAATCTGCCGAACTCAAAATCCGAGTGGTCTAGGGTTTGCGCTCGGGGCAATAGCGGTTGAGGATTTCCTTACCGCGCCGAATCCTCTCTACGCGGCCGGCATTGTCGGATATAGAGAAGGATATAGCCGTCAGACAAACAACGGAAACAGCAGCCATCTCGAAACCACCAATTATCAGGAAAACTGTCACGCTCGTGAAGACCGCCACGAAGTTGGCGACGTAACATGCCTTCCCGGAATGCACCCAGCGCTCAACGAAGCTGACCTCTTGAGTGGCTGTCCTTCTATCGCTCATAAAACACCTCGATGAGAAGATGATATTCCATCTGCGCGGTGGCTGCCTTACCTCCCGACTTTCACTCCAAACACCAGTCCTAACTCCACCCTTTTCAATCACATCCCACTTTCACCCGCCTTCGCCCCAAATTCCCCATGTTAAACCGTGTCCAGAGGAATCTATGACCACGCCATCATGCATCGAAATCAACCGAGCCGACTCGCCCCTCCGCCACGGACTCACCGCCATGCCCACCGAGGACTTTAAAGCCTACCAGCGCCACCTCGCATCTTTCACCGACGAATACGATCCCCAAGGCGCAACCGAAGCTAATCTCGTGTAGGCCCTCGGCGACACTTCCTGGCGCCTCAACCGCGTCGCCGCCCTAGAAGCCAAGCTTCTTACCCCCGAAGTGTTGTCTCTCGAAAGCCAAACGAAAGCGTTGTCGAACCTGAGCCTCCACAGCCAGCGCCTCTCGCGCCAATTCGAAAGGACCGTGGAGCAGCTCCGCGATCTCCAGAAAACCCGCCAGGCTGAGGAAAAGGTTGACGTGGACAACTTTCTTGACGTCACGGAAATGTTCGAAAACAGAGGAGAAACCTACGATCCATCCGACGATGGCTTCGTTTTTTCACAAGACCAAATCGATCGAGCCATCTACGTCCGCAATCGCGAACGCCTGATCGAGGAAGCCCACGAAAATGCCGCGTAGTGGCCCTCCGATTACACGGGCGCCGGCAGCGTAACCAATGGCTTTTTCGAGAAGTTCACTTGTTCCGCCTCAAACGCTTCGACGCCGGAACAGGTGATCTCAAATTTGTTATTGTCCGAGCGCAGGATACACCGCCTCTCGCGCAGAAACCAGAGCGCGAACTCTAGATGCTCGGCCGGGACCCCCAGCAACTCCGTAAAATCTCGCCCGCGCATGCCGGAATCCTGCGGAGCCCTCATCCGCTTGGTGTACAGCAGCCGCAGAATACCTTGGCGCTTGCGGAGCTCCGCTTGCACCCCTTCGGCACTTTGTACGGAGTTGAAGATCCGGAACCGCATCTTATCCTCGGCCCCAAGCCGAACGTCGTAAGCGGCGCGCTTCTCGGGATCGCTGAGTACGTTGTTTGCCTCCACCAGTTGGCGGAAGCGATGGTCGCTGCCGGTATCTATATTGTCCGGGTGATAGCGGGCCGCGAGCGCATGATACACTCGCCGAATGGTGTCCGGATCCGCGTTGCGGCTTACCTGCAGCACCTCATAGTAATCGGCGTCCTCGTCTCTTATGGGAGAGGTCTCCTCGGGACGCTCCGTGGCAGCAACTTCCGGAGTCAGTTCGGCGCGGTATTTCCCGATCCCCACAATGATGCAGGATCGTACACGGTAATGACCCAGCAGCGGCGCGCGGCCAGATCCGGTTTCCACTTCCCCGGCGATACTGACCAGCATATTCTGTCCCAGCGCCGTGCCTAGTAGAACATGGATAGAATCCTCGTTGTGCGCGAGAAACAAGGCCCGCAAGCGAGAGGAGGGGCTGCCGCTGGCATCCAGGATGATCGTAAGTTCGTCGCTCGATTCTCTGACCCGGAACCCTGGTTGCATGTGCCCTCCAGGAGTTTTCTATCGGCACTTACAGCCCAGAGAATAGTATGCTCGAAACCCTAGTACTGAGCACGGTCTACTTAAGAGGTGCCCGCGATATCGATTTCCCCGTACTTACGCCACGTGAGCCAGGGGATTGGCCGCTAACAGAATGTCCTCCTACCGAACCCGACAGTAATGGAGGGGTTATGCTAACGAACTCGCCAATAGTGAGAGACCTCGATCCAATGAGAACGTGTGGAACCTTAAATTACGAAAAAACACTTGCAAAGCGCGGGTGAATAGAGTAGTATCTGCTAGATTTGTCGAGTTGTTGGGCGTGGCCGGAGGCTATTCAGTCTCGCCCACGTTTGCTAAGGAGCCGATTAGAACACCCAAAGTCATAAGGAGTCACATGAACGCTCAGTTTTGGAAGCGCAGTGTTTGCGTAGTCGCACTCTGTTGTGTCGCGTTGTGGGGACAGACGGTTTCCAGCACTTTGATAGGCACCGTGAGCGATCCGGCAAACGCCGTAGTGGCGAACGCCAAGGTCACTTTGACTGATCAGAACACCGGCAGCGTTCGCACTTTGACCACGGACGCTTCGGGAATTTTCCGGTTCGTGGATCTCAGTCCCAGCACGTATTCCGTCGTCGTTCAATCGGCGGGATTCAAGACTCTGACGGAGAAAGACATCGTCGTCGAAGCACAGGAAACCCGCAACGTGGGCACTTTAGCCATGCAAGTCGGGAACCTGTCCGAGTCGATTACCGTAATCGCCGAAGCCACACCGGTCCAACTGGCGAGTTCGGAAAAATCGTACGGCATCGATGCCAACCAGTTAGCCAAAGTGACGCTCAAAGGACGCGACCTGTTCGGTTATATGAGCATGGTTCCTGGCGTTGTCGATACGACCGCCAGCCGCGATGTGACTACACCCAACGCTATTGGCGGCATCACCATCAACGGCAACAATTCGAGCAAAATTAACTTCACTGTTGACGGTGTAACGGATCTGGATACCGGTTCCAACAATACGGTGCACTACGAGCCTAACCTCGACGCTATTCAGGAGCTGAAGGTGCTGGCGTCAAACTATGAAGCGGAGTTCGGGCGCAATTCCGGTGGAACCGTCACCGTCGTCACGAAGAGCGGGACGCGCGATTTCCACGGCAGCGCCTTGTGGAACCACCGGCATGAGGAGTTTAACGCCAACAACTGGCTGAACAACCATAGCTTGACCGCGGCCGGCACTGCCCAGCCAGTCCCCAGGTATCGCTATAACATCGAGACTTATACTATCGGTGGTCCAGCGTTCATTCCGAAGCTTTTCAACAGAGATAGAAAGAAGTTGTTTTTCTTCTGGTCGCAGGAGTACACGGGCCAGTTCGTCAGCGGCGGAACGCAAACCAAGTACACGCCGACAGCCCTCGAGCGCACGGGAGACTTTTCGCAGACCCTCGCGAACAACGGATCGCTGGTGGTGGTCACGGATCCGCAGACAGGCGCGCCTTTCCCCGGCAACAAGATTCCCATCGCGCGGGCAGACCAGGTGGGTCTTTCCATGCTGAACTTCTTCCCGCTGCCCAACTTTACCGGCACCGGCAATCAGGCCAACATCGTGAACTATTTCGAGGCTGCCAGCGCCACGCATCCTCGCCGCAACGACGTGCTGCGCGTGGATACTTACATCACATCGAAGATCAACGGATACTTCCGCTGGATCAACGATCATGACGACATGATCGCGCTCTATCAGGGCGTCCAATTCAGCTCGGACGTCGGGGGCAAGCTTGGCGCTTCGGGCATCGCTCCCATCGATCACCCGAATCCGGGACATGGCTATTCGGGAACAGTGGTGGCTGCGATCACGCCCACGCTGGTCAACGAGTTCACCATCGGCGAAAGCTGGAACACCTGGGCTTACTATTCCACGGACAATTACAAGACGGAGGATCGGTCGTTGCTACCCAACGTACCGGCCCTGTTCCCGATCCCAACCCAGAATCCCTCCGGCGTTTCGGCCGCGAACGGGTATTTGAACCTGCTTCCCCAGTTTCAGTTCGGAAGTCCGCCGAGCAATTCGATGAGCTATACCCGCGTCCACACTTCGGCCGGGAGCGAGGAGAACTTCAACACCATCTGGACCTACTCGGACAATATCAGCAAGATCGTCCGAACTCATACCATAAAGGCCGGAGCGTACTTTGAGTACAACACCAAGCTGCAACCCAACGGAGCGGCTTATCCGGGAAGCTTTAACTTCTCGCCGGATTCAAACAACGCTATTCTTAACACGGGCAATGGCTATGCCAACGCGCTGCTGGGCTATGTGGACATATATCAGCAAGCTACGGCCCGCGCGACCTTCAATGTAGCTTACTGGAACGCCGAGTTCTACGTTCAGGACAACTGGAAAGTGAACCGCAGGCTTACCTTGGACTACGGAGTCCGCTTCTACCATCAGCCGTCTCAGAACGACATGAACTACACGTTCTCTAACTTCTTCCCGAGCCAATACACCGCTGCTTCGGCGCCACGTATATATGTGCCAGGCACGTCTGGTGGCAAGCGGGTGGCTATCGATCCGGGAAACGGCGCGGTTGCTCCGGTGGCCTATATCGGCCTGTATGTGCCGAACTCCGGCAACCCGGCTGACGGATTCGCGCTATTGGGGAAGAATGGCGTCTCCGCGAATACCTATAACATCAGCGCCCTCAAGCCGGCGCCCCGTGTGGGCTTTGCCTACGACGTGTTCGGCGATGGCAAAACTGCGATTCGCGGCGGCTTCGGGATCTTCTATAACCGCTTGGACGGCAACCAGGTATATAACCTCGCCGGCCAGCCTCCCTACGCCTACACCCCGCAGCTCAACTACACGACGATCAGCCAGATCGGATCCAGCGGCGGCACTCTGATCTTTGGCCCGCAAACTTATTATGCGTGGCCGACCGCCCAGATTCCATGGAATGGCGCGCGAAACGGCAGCATCGACATTCAGCGAAGCATCGCCGGCATGGTGATCGACGTAGGATACACGGGCAACTGGAGCTTTGACCAGAACCTGAGCTACAACGTCAATCCGATGGCTATCGGCACCCGGTTCCTACCCGCCAGCGCGGACCCGACCAACGGCGGGAAGCCGCTTCCGGACGTGCTGCTACGGACCAAGTATCCGGGCTACAATACCCTCAATCAATATGCCGAAATCGGAAGCACGAACTTCAACGCGCTTACCGCGACGGCGAATCGGCGTCTGAGTCACGGCTTGGCTTTCGGTATGGCTTACACGTATTCGAAGGCGATGGGCATTACCTCTTTTACCCCGGTCGTTTCCGATAACAACGAATGGAATTACGGACGGCTGGCCACGGACCGCCGGCACCACCTGGTGGTCAACTACACTTACGACATTCCGAACGCCGGCAAGCGTCTGGGCAGGTTCGCGGGCGTTTTTACGGACCACTGGACGTATTCAGGCGTGATGGCCTCCACTAGCGGCGGGCCATTTAACCCCACGTTCGCGTTCGCTTCGGGCTCGACACCCGACTACGCGGGCACGCCTGATATCACCGTGCGGCCTAACGTCATCGGGAATCCGTACGCCAACGTTCCCTCCGGCTCGTTCTTCAATCCGGCCGCCTTCGCGCTGCCGGCGCTGGGAACCGTTTCGCCTTCCACTCCGGTCATTGGCAATCTTGGGGGCGGATCGGGAGTCCTCAGCTACCCGCACATTACCAATTTCGACATGACGATGAGCAAATTCATCCCGGTCGGATTAGGCGAGCGGCGCGGCTTCCGATTCCAGGTGCAGGCGTATAACGTGTTTAACCACACGGAAGTCAATGCGCTGAACACCTCGATTCAGTTCAGTCCGACGACGGGCGCGGTCGTGAACCCGCTGCAGGCAGGCACGGCCAGCGGCACGCTGCCGAACCGCATCCTGGCTTTCGCGCTCCGGTTCGATTACTAGTGGCCGTTAGCATAACCCCTCCATGACTGTCGGGGTTCGGTAGGAGAATGGCCTCGTCCTCAACGCCGGCCAGGTCACGTCGGCAGGTGAATTGCCGCGTCCTCAACGCCGGTCAGGTCACGTCGGTAGGTGAATGGCCGCGTCCTCAACGCCGACACCGAACCCCGACAGTTATGGAGGGGTCAGGCCACTACAGTGCTTTCCCGAAGCGCTCCGCGCGGATTACCCCGGAGCCCTCGCGAATCACCACCAACCGATCTGCCGCGACGTTCGCGATGCTCTCGCGACCGCCGTTGGGCCAGCGTATATCGAGGCTCGCCGCCGTCTCGGCTCCGAGTCCAAAGTGCAGCCTGCGGTCGTTGACCGACAGATAAGACGACTGGGCTAACACAGCCTGCGCCTGTTTCCGCCCGCCGTAGGTCGCTACCACATGTGCGCCGATTGCGCTGCGGTTGGAAACTGTTCCGATCAGCAGCACTTTGAGCCAGTGGTCTCCGCCACTCATGTCGTTGCGAAGCAGCGTCGGCGGCTCATTCATGTTGACGATAAGGATATCGACGTCCCCGTCATTATCGAAATCTCCAAACGCCGCGCCGCGGCTCGAACGCGCCTCTGCGATGCCGGGTCCCGCCTGATTCAGCAATTCTTCGAATTTCCCGCCGCCCAGATTTCGAAACACGACGTTTGGTGTTTTCCACGGAGCATCGGGAATCTTCCGCTCAACTTCGGGATAGACCATTCCGGTGGTAAAGAAGAGATCCGGCAGGCCGTCGTTATCGAGATCCGTAATCGCCGCGCCCCAGCCCACAAACCGGGTTTCCACGCCGAGACCGGCCCGCAGTGTTACGTCGCGGAAATAGCCCTTGCCATTGTTGCGATAAAGGACCTCGGTGTCGCCCCGGAAATGGGTTTTGAAAATGTCCAGGTATCCGTCGCCATGAGCATCGCCGATACCCAGGCCCATTCCTGCCTGCTCCTGTCCGTCCTCGCTCAGCGAAACGCCGCGGTCAAGACCTTGTTCGGTGAACGTGCCGTCGTGATTGTTATGAAAGAACAGACTCGGCGTGGAGTCGCACGCGACATAAATGTCCGGCCAGCCGTCGCCGTCGAGGTCGGTTGCCACCGCGGTCAGCGCATGGCCGGCCTTGACGGCGGCGATGCCCGATTCCGCGCTCACATCGCTGAATGTTCCGTCCCCGTTGTTGTGGTAAAGCCGGCAACTCTCCTGATCGAGCCCGGCCGGCCCGCACAAGGTGAGAACGCCATTGTAATTACAAGCGGGATCCTTTCCGCGGGGCGGGATCTTGTTCTTATCAAAGACGGCGTAGTGGGAGACGAACAGGTCCAGCCGGCCGTCGCGGTCATAGTCGACCCAAGTGCAGCCCGTGCCGAAGCGGTTGCCGGGATGAATCAGGCCGGCCTTCGCGATGACGTCCGAAAACGTGCCGTCGCCGTTGTTGTGAAACAAAATGTTCTGGCCCCAGCAGGTGATGAACATATCGTCGAAGCCGTCGTTGTCGTAATCGCCCACCGTGATGCCGGTAGCCCAAACGGAGCGTCCCACACCGGATTTTTCGGAGACGTCGGAAAACGTGCCGTCGCGATTGTTCTTGTAAAGCCGGATGACGGCGCCCTCCGGAGTAGAGTCGAGGCGGCGGCCGGTGAGCACAATGATGTCGAGCCAGCCGTCATTGTCGTAGTCCAAGAAAGCCGCGCCGCATCCCATCACTTCGAGCACGTAGTCGGCATGGCCAACCGGGCCGTAAATCACCGGAGATTGCAACCCCGCGGCATGCGCGACGTTCACAAAACGAGCGTGGAAGGGTTTCCCCGAAGGCTTGCCGCTGGGTACGGGCGTCACGTTGCGGGAGGCCATGCCCCGACCCTGCGCGCGGGCGCGTGATGCGAAGGCAAGCGCCCCGGGAAGCATCGTCAATGCGCGCCTGCGGTTCATGCAGCCTTAGCTTAGCGCATCACTGTGAGACTGTTGAACAGGAGTTATAATCCGATCAGTTTCTCCCGCGCCATGATGAACCTGTCGACAATCGCGTCCATCCTTGTAGCCGCCGGACTGCTTTGCCCTGGCCAGACACAGGACATGCGCGATGCCGCGGCCGCTCTCGACCGGGGCGATTTCCAGGCGGCCGAACAGAAACTTCGCGCCCAAATCGCGGTGCATCCGAATGACGCATGGGCGCTCAGTCTGCTCGGTTCCGCTCTCGACAATCAGAAGCGAATCCCGGAGGCGGATGAGTTTCACCGCCGGGCGGTAGCGAA
This sequence comes from Bryobacterales bacterium, assembly GCA_963813145.1. Taxonomy (GTDB): domain Bacteria; phylum Acidobacteriota; class Terriglobia; order Bryobacterales; family Bryobacteraceae; genus Palsa-187. The sequence goes on along the minus strand of CAWEXX010000001.1, from coordinate 3,789,220 downwards.
AACGCCGCGTGCCGCCGAAATTCTGAATAACTACGCAGCGCACCTGTGGATCGCTGGCAATCAGCGGGAGGCCGCCAAGATTTACCTCCAAATAGTGGCGATCGATCCGGCGCACTATAACGCAAATCTTCAACTGGCCCGCTTGGCGCTCAAGGAAAAGAAGGGCTCGGATGCGCTGCGGTCCCTGGATCGCCTGCCGGCGAGCGTCCGTGAGAATCCGCAAGTGCTGCTTCCTAGATTGGAAGCTTTATACCTCAGCAGCGATCGCGCCCAGGGCGACGCGCTGGCCGCGCGGTTGGCGGAAATGTCCGGGACGGATTGGAACCTGAGTTTCGCGGCCGGGATCACGCTCTCGAACGTGGGCCAGTACGACAAAGCGGAAACTTTCTTCGAGAAGGCGCTCACGGGCGATCCCGCGAACTTCAATGTGTTGTACGATCTCGGCATTGCCGCGACGCGCGCCGGGCACTATGAGCGCGCACGCGAAGCGCTCGAAGCGGCGCTTAAGCAGCAACCGCAGAACGTCGACGTGCTGTACGGGTTGGCGTGCGCCAGGGAGGCGGCAAATCAGGTCGAGCCGGCCGTTCTTTTGCTGGCGCAGGCGGCCAAGCTCGACCCGCGGCGTGCGGACGTTCAGAAAATGCTCGCCGTCACGACAGGTGAATTGGGCGCGCTGGACGATGCGATCGCGGCCTGGGGCCGGTACCTGAAACTCCAGCCGGACGATGATATCGCAAGGCGCGAGCAGGGGTATACGGCGGCCAAGATGGGGCAGTTCGAGAAAGGAATCGCGGAGCTCACGTGGTTTGTTTCGAAGCACCCCGACGACCCCGCCGGCCATTACGAGCTCGGCCAGGCCGAACGGAGCCTGGACATGACGAAAGCGCTCACGGAATTCGACAAAGCGCTGTCTCTGGACCCGAATTATATGCCGGCTCGAACTGCTCGAGGGAGTCTTTACTACCAGCAGGGCAAACCGGAGCAGGCCGTGAAAGATCTGGAAGCTGCGGCCTCGCTTCGGCCCGATGACGCCGCAAACCTGGATCGGCTGGGGCAGACTTATCAGGCCTTGGACCGGACGGCGGATGCGGTCAAGGCGCTGCGAAGGGCCTCGGAACTTGCGCCTGGCGATTCCAAAATATTGCTTCATTTCGCGCGCGCACTGGCCGACTCGGGAAGTACCGAGGAATCCAACGCCGTCATGGACCGCTTCCGGCAGTTGGGTCCCGAGAAAAAAATCGGCGTCCGAGCCGGTTTCGTGGACTACCTAAGTCTCACCGATGAGCAGCGGCATGCCGACTTCCGCGCGCGCCTCGAGAAGGCGGCCGGCAAGGATCCCGAGGATGCCGCGCTGCAGATCGAATATTTGAAGCTGCTGCTCCAGGACGGCGATTCGAACAGGGTTGTAGAGACGGCTCGGGCGATCTCTGCATTGAAACCCGGCGCTGCCTCGCTCGCCGAGGCCGGGCGCGCATTGCTCGACGGGCAAAGATACGAACTCTCCATAGAGTTGTTGAAATTGGCGGGCAACAAAATCCCAGGGATCGAGCTGGACCTGGCTATCGCGACATTTCGGAAAGGAGATCCCGCCGGAGGGCTGGCGCTGTTAGAGCGCGTCCCGGAATCCGCGCGCAAGGGCGACTATCATCTCGCACGAGCGGAAATGCTGGATGCATTGGGAAAATCCGCCGAAGCCCGGACAGCGTTGGCGAAGGCGCTGGAAACACCTTCCGATCAACCGGATCTGTACCGGCATGCCGCGGCCTGGCTGGTGGAGAAAGGACGCGCTTCCGAGGCGGCGCGGATGCTGAATGAATCCGCGCGCATCTGGCCTCAAAACCGCGAGATCCTGCTGATGAAGGCCGCGACAGAAGAGCTGGCTGGAAAGACGGACGATGCCGAACAGTCGTTGAAGAGGATTCAGAACCGCTGGCCCGAGTGGTCGCCCGCATGGGCGGCGCTGGGAATGATCCTCGATGTCCACGGGCATTTTGAAGACGGGGAAAAGGCGCTTGAAACAGCGGTTGCGTTGGGTGCTCACGGTCCGGAGGTCTATTTCTATCTGGCTGATTGTTCGCTTCGCTTGGGGAAGGACCGAACGGAGTTCGCGATTGGCCAAGCGCTCAAACTTTCGCCCGGGGACCCTTGGATCGCGCTTCTCGCGGGCCGGATTGCTTTCGAAAGAGGGGATCACGCGCTGGCCGTGGACCGGCTGCGTGAGGCGGTCCGTCTGCGTCCGGGCTCGGTCGAGGCGCACAACGAACTCGCTAAGACATATCGCGCCTTAGGCCGGCAGCCGGAGGCGGAAGCCGAGCTTCAGGAGGCTACGCGGCTGGCAAAGATCTCTTCAGTCTCGATGGAAGCTCCGCCCTTCTATATGCTGGGATTGATCCGGGACAGCTTGCTTCGCCGCTGAAAAACGCAAAAACACCGCTCCCTTTGGTCACGGCTCGGAAGCACAGTCTACCGAGCCGTGACCGCAGGGAGCGGTGTCTGAAACATGCTGCTAAAGGACGGCGCTATCCTGTTATGCTCTGACCATGAAAGACTCCCATCAGATCGCCGCCGAGATGCACGACCTTGCCGCGCATGCTCACCGCCAAGCAGCCGATCATCACGGCAAGGAAGATCATCAAACAGGCCACGAACTCTCCCGGCAAGCCCTCGAACACTCTAACAAGGCGCACCTGCAGTCATTGGAGGCGCATCGCAAGTCAGAGGACAGCGTTAAAAAGTAAACGCATATTCGTTCTTTACCCGCGCGTGCCGCCTCACGGCCCTTGCCCGGAGACTCGACGGCGCGCCCTCATCGCAAATCAATAAGATGCCTACCAGGCGGCGCGGGGCCATGCCCTGCGAGTGACTTTTCAGCATCCTGCTAGGGCTTCGTTGGCGTGAATCGATTGTAGACCACAGCGTAGAGCCCGCCCGTCATGACGCCGCTTGCGGATCGATCGGATCGCGAGTTCCATGAAGGATTTCGTTCTTACGACGCTCGATCTGCGGGAGTGGCACATGCGGCCGATCTCGACGACAGTTGACGCCACAACGAAAAACGCCGCCATGCAGGAACCCAGCGGCGCGAGGGAATCCGAAACCGGTGCCTTAGGCCTTCACGGAGTAGCGGCGCTCCACATTCAAGCGGAATCGCGTGATCGAGTTCTGCTTATGCGGATCCAGAACGAGCATCGTGGTAGATCGCAGAAGGATAAGCGCGAACCGTCCTTCGCAAATATCTGTGAGCGCGGGCTCTTCTCGAAAACGATCCGAGTAGTCCACCAATTCCACTCGCGGATTTCAACGAGGTAAAGCCGTGGATATTCTTTCTAAGTTTGGTTTGACACAATTGGTCAATGTTAACGAGTCGGCCGGGAACGAGCGGATCAGCATCGATAGCGCGGCTCGCCCATTTTCTATCAAGGGAGAGGACAATACGATGGATCAGAATCAGAAAATTCAAAAGGAACTACGTCTACTCAAAGGTTGGGCCACGATCTCTACCGTTCTGTCTGCCGCTTTCATCCTGGTGGCCGCGGACAACGGCAAAGCGAAGTTCGACGAGATCGATACGCAGCGAATCAACATCGTCGGCGCAGACGGGAAACTGCGGCTGGCGCTTTCGAACAATGAAAAGTCTCCCGGGCCGATTATTGGCGGCCATGTCATGAAGAGCCGCGACGGCAAGCGTGGCGCCGGACTCATCTTTTTCAATGACAATGGGGACGAATGCGGCGGGATGACCTGGCATGGCCAGAAGAAGGACGGCAATGTCAACGCGAACGGCGGGCTTATGTTCGACCAATACGATTCCGACCAGACGGTCGGCATTCAGTACAGCCAGCATGGGGACAACCGGTCGTCCGGTCTTCACGTGTGGGAACGGTCGCTGAAGCCGATGGCCGAGTTCGCGCAGCAAGTCAACCAAGTCGAACTCCTGAAAGATGGCCCGGAAAAGAACGCTGGTCTGAAGAAGATTCAGGAACGGGCCGTCGCCGAAGGCTTGGCGGGAATCCAACGCGTGTTTGTCGGCCGCACGCCGCAAAATGAGGCTGTGGTTCTCCTCATGGACACCCAGGGGAAGCCGCGGATTCGTCTTGGAGTGGATGGTGCCAATAACGCGTCGCTTCAATTCCTCGATGAGAATGGCAAGACCGTCCGCAGCCTGCCTGAATCGCTGCCGGCACCTAAGTGAAATAGAAGGGACAATCGTTTCACCTTCTCGATCATATTCGCCTGTTTGGTCAGGACTCCGGTGAAGTGCCTTAGAAGCAAATCGACTTTTCCTGCGTCTTCGTACAACGAACGCCCGGTGCGCAACATTAACGGAACGTGGCTGCATGATTCCGTGATTATGTTTCATCGGTGCCGTCAGTTGATCCTGACCGTTGCCGCGGCGCTGGCGACTCCGCCCACCGTCACCACCACCGGCTGCGCGCCGGCAGCAATCGCGCTGGGTATCTGCACGTTGATCTGCGTTACCCCCACTAGCCCGGAAGGGATGCCGATAAAATCGATGGCCGCTCTGATCCCGCCGATCGTCACGGTAGTGGTCTGTAGCGGCTCCGGAAGGTTCGCAAGCGGTGTGGATGCCGCGGGCGCCGCGCCGGTCGCAATCGCCGGCGAAACGGCACCGGGTCCGGTGATGTAAAACGCAATCTCCTGTCCCGGCGCCGCTGTTGCTGTGGGAACCAGCAAGCCGGTAGGGTCCGTAAAAATGCCCGGCGCCACTGCCGTCATGGGGAACGCTTGCGTGGTCACCTGCCCGTTATTGTTGATACTCAACAGAGCCGTGCCGCCCGCCGCCGTCTGATACGGAATCTGCACGTTCAACTGGCCCGGAGAGACGTAATAAAGCGGCGCGGCGATTCCGTTCACTAGCGCCGCGACCCCCAAGACCGAAATCGGCAGCGGCACCGCCGACGCGCTTTGTGCCGTCGGCGCGAGCTGCGATCCGAACACGCTCAAAATCGACCCGGGAGCGAAGCTGGATTGGAAGCTGGCTCCATTGGCCACGCCGCCAATCGCCGGCGCGCCCCCAGACCCGGATCCTGTCACGCTCACTGTCACGGACGCGCTGCTGGCATTGTTGTACGAGGCGGTAATTGTCCCTGTACCAATTGGCAACTGCGATGCGTTCACCACCAGCGTTGCCGTCGCCGTACCGGCCGATCCACTCAAAACCGCCGATCCCAATAAGCCGCCGTCGATCGAAAACGAAACCGATCCAGCGGGCGTCGTCCCATTCGTCGCCGTCGCCGTCACCATCAGATACACTACGCCGTTGGCGGCCACCGTGCTCGGATTCGACAGCAGCGTGATGCTCGCCGCCGGGGGCGGCGACGTGCTCCCGCCGTTCCATCCCGTGACCAGCTTATACGCGTCCACCGATCCCAGCCCCGTAGTCTGATCGTAGCCTGCGCCCGCCGAATATCCCACCGGAGTCGCCGTGCACGTCCCCTTTTTCGGACAAGGCGCCGTTACGATATTGTTGCCCGTCGTGATGTCGTGAAACATCCCGGAGCCCCAGCCTGACGCCGCCAGCGAATACAGGTTGGGATTGATGTTCCCCACTCCGCCCGATCCCAGCGATTGATTCAGAAGCGCGATGAGTCCCGCAAACACAGGCGTTGGGACCGATGTCCCCCCGTAAATCTGCGAACTCCCGCCAGTGTAGATCAGGTAACCGTCGTGGTCCGCCGATGCGTTCAGAGCCACGTCCGGGACGTGGCGCGCGTTGTCGCCAGGCACTCCGGCAACGGTTTGCCAGGCAGGCTTCGAAAACAGGATGCTCGCTCCGCCGCCGCTCGCCGACGGCGTTCCGTCCGCCGCGCTGTCGTTCCAGGTCGTTTCCGGAATGTAAGACAGAACCGACGCTCCGTTGGCGTTGTTGGTCGGGTTCCAATATGTGCCGCCCCCCTCGACAAACTCCGTGCCGCCGACGCTCGTGACCTCCGGCAGCGCCCCCGGAAGGTCCACCGTCAGCCCCGGATTTTGAGGGTCGCCGCAATCCGCCGCGCCGTTGTCGCCCGACGGGGCGAACCACGTCATTCCCTGCGCGTTGGCCTGCTGCGCCCATTGCCGGAATGCGGCCACTTCCGACGACGGTGTCTCCGGTTCACAGGAGCCGTAACTCACGCTCACCACCGGAGCCAGCTTCTGGTCGATGGCGTATTGCACGGCCGTCATCACATCGGGGGCATACACAAAAATGATGCTTGCGTTCCTGGCCACGGCGCCGGACCATTCGAGATCGATGTCCGACTCCGCCAGATCGCCCGAGGCCGACTGGATCCCCGGGTTTCTCGACCCCGGCACCAGCAGCGTCTGCGGATTGTTGGTCGAAAGGTTGTAAGTGCTCCGGAACGTCTGGATGTCGGAAAGGTTGATCGCGCTCTGGCCGGCGATCGCGATCTTCTGCCCGCTGCCGTCGATTCCGGCATTGTAGAGCGGCGCAATGTCGTAAATCGTCGCCAGATCGTCCGGCGCAAGATAGTGCGCACCTCGCCCCGCCGTGTTTCTGGGCTTGGCCCGCGCTTTCATCCGGAAATCGTTCAGCCCCCGAATCCCTTTCACCACCGAACCGAACGCCGCGGGCACGGACGGTTCTGTCGCGTTAGCATAATGCGTCTCCCCATCCACCTCGTAGCTGTGAAACTCCGTCTGAAACGCCGCTTCCGCCTGCGCCGCCGTTCCGCTTGCCGCGATCCAGTTCCGGGCCCGCGCCACGGAAACGACCTTCAATCCCTGCCCCTCCAGCCAGCGCGTGAGGGCGCCGAGGTCGCTGTCGCTCACCCCAAAACGCTGCGCATATTCCTCCGGCGTCAGCCACTGGCGATAACTAGGCGAGCCCTTCGTCTGCTGCTCCACCAGTAGCTTCTCAAGGTCCGCCTGCTGGCTCGCCGACCTCGCCAGCGTCAGCGTGATGTAAGGCAGCTCAAGCGACGGCGCAACCCGCCCCCGGTCAATAGCGGCATAGGCCTTTGGATGAAGGTGTCCCGCGAGGATCGTACGCTGGCTGCTGTCAACCGCTTGGGTGACGCGGCTGGTCTGCCCCATGGCGCTGGCAGCGCAAACGATCGCCGCGATGGCGGTGGACGAATGAAGAAGCTTCAGACGCATTAGTTCTCTCCAGGTAACAAAGGGACGCGGTGGGACGGGCGATGGCGTGCCACCCAAAGGCACTACCCAATCAGTAGGATGCGTCCGCGGTCTCCCGCGTTACTATGGAATCGTCGCTTCTGGCGTTTCGCGGAGTTGCGAGAGACGAGAATCATCGCGACCAATCCGGCCAAGTGTGGAAGCATCACGAATATGGCCGCGTCGTGTTCGAGTATTCGCTGGAGAGTGCGTTAATCCCTTGGGGCATGTAAACACTCATCGCGTAGAGGGCGATATCGAAGCCCAGCAACGCAGCCGCCAAGTGCCAGACAGGCTGCGCCCATCCACGCCCTGCCCAGATGGAACGTCCGGCTCCTTTCTCAAAGTCTTCGCGAGCCAGTTCGCCGATGGGCCAATTCTTCTCTTCTTCTGAAACGAAAGTCGCGTCCGCTGGTCGGTTCGGTAGAAGAACGAACGTAAGGACTCCGCAAACAATGGCGGGGAGTCCTTTCAAGACAAGAAACCATCGCCAGCTGCGGAGCCCGGCCCAATGCGCGTGATCGAGGAGCGGGGCTCAAGCGTGCTATAGAAAGAGGATGCCTAGCTCCAATCGTCGAACCTTTCTGAAAATCGCTACGTCGGGCGCCGCGTTGCAAGGAGCGGCATTCTCTCAAACACCAGCCGCCGCCGATACCCGCGTTTTCCTCCGGGGCGACGGCATGAACATGACGCCTTCGGAATACGTCCGCTTGCTGGCATCCCTCACCGCATCGGACGCCAAGCCGGACTCCTATCTTGCGGGGGGCCCGGTGGCGGAGCTCGAAGCGCGCTTCGCGAAGCTGCTAGGCAAAGAGCGCGCGTTATTCTTTCCCACCGGAACCTTGGCCAATCATGTCGCGGTGAGGCTGCTGGCCGGCGAGCGGCGTCACGTGCTGGTGCAGGAAGAGAGCCATCTCTATCGCGACGAAGGCGACTGCGCGCAAGCTTTGAGCGGACTCAACCTGGTCCCCCTCGCTCCCGGCCGCGCCACCATCAAAGCATCGGAGGTTATCGCAGCAGTGGAGCGAGCCGGTTCCCCGCCCTATCCAGTCCCGGTCGGAGCGATTTCCATTGAATCGCCGGTACGCCGCACCAACGGCCAGGCATTCGATTTCGAGGAAATGAAAAAGATCTGCTCATTCGCGCGGGAAAAGAAGATCGGCCTGCATCTGGATGGCGCACGCATGTTTCTGGCGTCCGCTTACACGGGAATCTCGCCGGCCGCGTATTCTGCATTGTTCGACACCGTGTACGTATCGTTGTACAAATATTTCAATGCGCCCTTCGGAGCGGTCCTGACAGGCCCGGCGTCACTGATCGAGTCCGCTGCGGTTTTACGGCATCAATTTGGAGGCGGCGTTCTGCACGCCTGATCGCGCTGCACTTCTTAAACGGTTTCGAAGAGCGCTATCAGAAGGCGGCGAAGAACGGCACGGAACTCCTCCTGTGCCTGGAGCGGAAAAACGTACGAGTGCATCGTATCGAAGCCGGCACAAATCTTTTCCAGTTGGAATTTCCATCCGCGCCGGGAGATGAGTATCCAAAGCGCCTGGCGGCACGTGGCATCGTCATCGGCGGACCGCCCGCGCAGGGACGGTTAAATGTCCAGGTAAATGAAACCATCCTGCGGCGGCCTCCGCAAGAGATTGCGGATGAGTTGGTCCGCGCAGCGAGCGCGTAGGAATACTGCCAGCGAGTTTGTCCGTCATCCAGCCCCATGCGCCAGAGTCTGCGTGGAAAGGCGCCAAAGACCGCTCCCGCAGGTCGCGGCTCTGATTCATGCCCATTGAAATCATATGTACCAACAGAGCCGCGACCAGCGGGAGCGGTCAACCCGGACTTTTCCACACAGACTCGTCAGCTTGGGGCAACTACGATTCCCGGCAAGGCCCCAAGCTGACGCATGGGGCTGGATGCGAAACAAATCGCAGTCATGTGGGAGAATGTTGGCCAATGAAGAAGCTCTTCGCGATTGCCGTCCTCTCCGCCTCGTTTGCCCGCGCCGAAGCGAAGCTCTCCGCCGTCATCATTGACGGCGTCAACAATCACGACTGGGCCGCCGCCACCCGCGCGATTCAGACAATTCTCGAAGGCTCCGGACGCTTCAACGTCACCGTTTCCACTTATCCCAAGCTGCCGGATTTCTCCGGCTACGACGTGGTCATCAACAATTTCAACAGCGAGACCCGATGGCCTCGCGAAGCCGAGATCGCGCTGGAATCTTATGTGCGCGGCGGGGGCGGCTTGGTCGTCTTTCACGCCGCCAACAACGCTTTCCTGAATTGGCCCGAGTACAACCAGATGATCGGCCTGGGATGGCGCGACCCTTCGTTCGGCGCGGGGATAGCAATCGGCCCTATCGGCGCAATCGTCACGATTCCGAAAGGATCGGGTCTTCCGCCAGGCCACGGGCCGCGCCACGATTTCGAGATGTTCACGCTCGACAAAACGCACCCGATCACACTGGGGCTTCCCGATCACTGGAGCCATCGTTCTGAACAGCTCACCCACGGGCAGCACGGCCCCGCCGAAGGTCTCACCATCCTCACTTACGCATTTTCCGATATCTCGCATGAGGGCGAGCCGATGGATTGGGTTCGCAATTACGGCAAGGGCCGCGTCTACACGACCATGCTCGGCCATACTTGGAAGAACGAGCTGAATCCCAATCTCGACGATGTCACGTTCCAGGCTCTGCTCGCACGCGGAGTCGAATGGGCCGCTACCGGCACGGTCACGCTTCCGCCCGACCTCGGCTGGAAACCCCTTTTCAACGGCGCCGACCTCGAAGGTTGGGAGATTCGGGGTGCCTCGCAGTGGAGCGTCATGCCTAACGGCATCCTGATCGGAGCCCGCGAGCATTCGAAACCCGCCGCTCCCTTCGACGCGCCCTGGCCTATCGATGAGAAGCAGTATCATGCCTGGCTGGGCCAGCAGTCATGGCTCTATACCGACCGCGAGTTCACGGATTTCGATCTCCACCTCGAATACTTTATCGGCCCCGGAGCCAACAGCGGAGTTTCCATTCGAGACCGCTCCCGCGCGCATGGCGCGATCGGCGAAGACGATGACGATCGGGCCGACCTCGCCGGGTTTGAGAAAACCTCGCCCGCCCACATCGGCTATGAAATCCAGATCATTGACGACGACAACGAGAAATATCCCACCGGCAGCGTCTACACATTTGTCCCCGCGAAGATTGGCATCCAGCGCCTGAACGCATGGAACTCGCTCGAAATCGAATCGCGCAATAACCTGATCCGCGTCCGCGTCAACGGCCAGGTGGTCGCCGAGTCTCCGGGCGATCCCAAACGCCCGAAAACAGGGCCGATCGGACTGCAGCTCCACGACCAGTTCACGCTGCTGATGTTCCGCGAGATTCGCATCCGCGAGAGGTAACATTTCAGCCACTGCCCGCGAACCGCCATGCGTAAGCATGCGGGCAGACGGGAAGTTCTAGTTACTTAAAACACGATCTTACTCTTCAATTCCGGCATCGCCCGATCGATCCGCTTCGATAACTCCGGCAAATGACACGTCGGCACGCGCGGACACAAATGATGCTCCACATGCAGGAACATATTAAAAGTGATCAGGTTCTTGATCCGGTTCCGTAGCGTGCGCGCGATGTAATGAGTCCGGTCGCAATGATGATGCACCGTCCAGACTGCGAAAAAAGCGGTGAAGCATTGCCCGACGGCCATCGCCAGCACATGATATTGAAGCATCCGATTGTGGAAGACTCCGAACACCAGCGCGGCCCACAGCGCGGTCATGCCCAGTTCCGCAAGGACCGCGGCGCGCAGCTTCCAGTCTCCAAATCGAATCGCCGTAGCATGCAGCAGGATCGGGAAAACAGGTCCGAACAGCAGCGCTTTCCAAGCCGGCATCTCCGCGCTCCGCCCCTCGAAATCTCCTTCGCCCAGCCGCAGCCGGTGGTGTCTCATATGATTGAACCGGACCGCATGCATGGACCCCATCATCGCCAGGCTCATCGCCCACAGCACCGCATCCGTCGCGCGCCGCGATAATCCGACGGCGGAATGAAAGGCGTTGTGGACCAGCCGCAGTCCGGTCAGAAAAAACATGAACGATAGTCCAAGTGCGACGAAATACTGTTCTCGCGATGCCATCGCGAGCGATGCCGAAAGCCACGCCACCGGCAGCACCAGTTCCCACAGGATTTCGAATCGCGTCACGGGTACCAAGTCGCGCCACATCACCGACCGCAGGCGCGGATCCCGCAATATATCTTCCGCGGTCTCGGCGCTCGGAGAGGGCGTCATATGATTAGCCCAGAATTGTAGCATTCTCGATATTGGAGCGATCAGCGCTATAATCGCCAGCTATGAAGACCGCGCGATTTTTGTGTGTCCTCGCGTTTGCCGCCGTCGCCTCTGCCCAGACCAGCCTGGAAGTGACCTCCAAGCTCGGCCGGAAGTTCAATTCCCTTCCCGATCCTAAAAACGCCGTGGCGGAAGCGCAGAAGAATCTCGCCGCCGACCCTGATAATCCCGCCTCGATCCTGAAACTGGCGCAAGCGCAAATCTCCGTCTGGCAGGATAAGGAAGCCATCGCGACCTTGACCCGCGGCATCGCTCTCTCTCCCCAGAATGGCGACTTTTACACCGAGAGGGGCCACCGCTATCTCCCTCTCCGGCAGTTTGAGAAGGCGCGCGCCGATCTGAAACGCGCCGTGGAACTCAATCCCAAGAACATGGCGGCGTATTATCACCTCGGCCTCGCCCATTATTTTCTGAACGAATTCAAGGAGGCGTCGGACGCCTTTGCCCACGCCGTGGAGACCGCCCCCAACACCGATGAGCGCATCAATTCCACCAACTGGCTGTACGCCGCTCTCCGGCGCGCCGGGAAATCCGCCGAAGCGGCGAAAGCGCTCGAAGCCGTGCCTCCTTCGATGACCAACGAGTCGCCGCACACGAAATTCTACTTGAATCTGGTCCGGTTTTTCCAGGGCAAGATGACAGAAGCGGACGCCCTGCCGCCGGAGCCTCCCGCCGATAATACCGATCAGGAAGTCGAGCTGCCGTTCGATACCGTGGCCTACGGAATCGGCAACTGGTATCTGTACAACGGCAATCCAGCCAAGGCCAAAGAGTATTTTCAGCGCGTGATGAAGGGCCATGTCTGGGTGACTTGGGGCTTCGTCGGATCCGAACTAGAGCTCGCGCGAAAAAAATAGATGGGTTCACTTATGATGGACGATCTCGCCGAAAAGTTGCCCCCCGTGGTCCTTCCCGCTCCACGTCCCGGCATACCGGTCGCGATAGAGAACGATCCGCGCTGTGTAGCTCCGCATCCCCGGAATCGCCAGGTCCGTGACCTCAATGACCGGCGTATCGCCCGCCCACTTAATGTTGACCGGAACGGGCACCGGTATCTCGTGACCTTCCAGTTTCATGCGCGCCTGAAACATCCACACGTCGCCGCCGAGCTTCGCCACGCGATCGATGGAATAGCGCTCCTCGCCCGAAAGGCCCGCCTTGCCATCCAGCGTGGAGTGGCCCACCAGAGCCGAGCCCGTCATCATCTGCTCGAATTGTCGTTCCAAGTCAACTGACGGATTGGGCGCGGCTTTCCGGGCACATCCTGCGAGCAGCAGCAAGAGCAGCGTAAGGGCGGGCCTCATGATCTTCCATTATCAACCCGCCCGTGCCACTCACGTCGATCGATCTACTGCCCCTCGCAGCTCACCGCGTTGTTCCAATCCACGAACGCCCCGTTCGGATTGTCCCTCCACGCCCACACATGCAGCTCATAGAACGCGGCCAGCCCGTAGCGGTTCGGGCTCCCCACCAGCTGGAACGCCTGCCCCTCCAGCACCGGTGGAGCGCTATGCGTCGCATTCCACGTCGCCGCCTCCACGATGAACTCCACGCCCACCAACCGCAGACCGCCCTGGTAAGGCTCGTAGATCAGCGCTTCCGGCTTCGACGAGTCGATCAGGCCATCGCCTACCAGCGTGCCGTTGATGTAGTGGATCCCCATCGCCCCATGTTCCGGACCACTAACGCAGCCGAACGCCGGCTGATAGTTGGCGGCCGTGGCGGCATTGACATTGATGTACTGCGCCGTGGCGAGCCGGACCAGATCCACCAGCCTGGCCGGAACCGTTGTATGCCCGCCGTGCGCTTTCGCGGCGTCGTCGTCCGTTGTGCTACCGCCCGCCGCCAGCAGCGTCGCCGCTCCGGCGAGAATCGCGATATGCAGAATGTTCTTCGATCTGTGTATAAGAGTCTTCATTGTGTTGTGAGCCTTTCTCATTAGAACCCTGCGAGTTTCTGCTCTAGAAATTCACCATCCATTGAAATTAAATTTCACAGCGAAAACCGCAGGCTATGACAGAAGAAAACAAATGAAAAGGATCGCGGTTTTTGTTTATGGCGTAAAGTGCTACGGCGTGTTCGTTGTGAGTCTGCTGTACGCCATCGGATTTCTCGGCAATTTCGGCGTGCCGAAGTCGATTGACTCGGGCCCGGACGGTTCCCTCGCGCTCGCGCTCGCGATCGATGGAGCCTTGCTCGCGCTCTTCGCGCTGCAGCATAGCGTCATGGCGCGTCCCTGGTTCAAACAAGCGTGGACCCGCTTGGTGCCGGAGCCAGCGGAGCGTAGCACTTATGTTTTGTTCTCGAGCCTGTCTCTGCTCCTCCTGTTCTGGCAATGGCGCCCGATCGGAGGCGTGATCTGGGAAGTGAGCGGGGTCGCCAAGACCGTCATCCTCGCCCTGTACGCCGCCGGCTTGCTGATCGTTCTTCTCAGCACGTTCCTGATCAATCACTTTGACTTGTTCGGACTGCGGCAAGTGTACCTCTACCTGTTCGGCCGTCCCTACACGAACCTGGAATTTCGCACGCCCTTCTTTTATCGGTACGTGCGACACCCTTTGTATGTCGGCTGGCTGCTGACGTTCTGGTCGGCGCCGGTCATGACCGCCGCGCACCTGTTCTTCAGCATCATGACGACGGTCTACATTCTGGTAGCAATCCGGTTCGAAGAAGCCGACCTGGTAGCCGCCTATGGGGACAAATACCAGCGCTATCGCCAGGAAGTCCCGATGATAATCCCGTCGTTAGCACCTTCCACGAAATCAACCTTTCGCGTGCCAGCCCAACGCTGACGCATGGGGCTAATAATTCGGCAGCCAAGCATTTACTACCGTTCCCTCTTGTAGGGCGGTGTTTCGCCAGTGGGGCAGGTTCCCGACCTGCCCGTTTCCAATTTGCAAGCCCAAACGACAGGCGAAAGCGCCTCGTATACTAAACCCCAGATGCGTCTATCAGCACTCGTCGCGCTGGCAGCACTCGCCGGCGACTGGCCCCAGTTCCTTGGACCCACCCGCAACGGCGTCTATCCCGGAACCGACATCGCGGCTACCTGGCCCGCCTCCGGCCCGCAAATTCTCTGGCACAAGGACGCCGGTGAAGGATTCGCCGCCCCCGTTGTCGCAAACGGCAAAGCGATCCTCTTCTATCGTGCCAGCGGCAAAGAAATTATCGACTGCCTGGACGCGGAGTCCGGCGCGAAGGTGTGGTCCTACGATTACCCAACCACCTATCGCGACGATTTCGGATTCGACGAAGGGCCTCGCTCCGCACCCGCCATCGCCAATGGATCAGTCTTCACGTTTGGCGCGCAAGGAGTCTTGACCGCGATCGATTTCGCGACCGGCAAGAAGTTGTGGAGCGTCGATACCGCCAAAACTTTCAGCGTGAGGAAAGGATACTTCGGAGCCGCCGGATCGCCCCTTGTGGAAGGCGGAAAAGTTCTGGTTCACGTCGGCGGACCCGGCGCCGGCATCGTGGCCTTCGACGCCAAGACGGGCGCGGTCGCCTGGAAAGCGACCAGCGATGAAGCAGGCTACTCGTCTCCAACCGTCGCCACCATCGGCGGAGCCCGCCACGCATTCTTTTTCACTCGCGCCGGCCTGGTGGATCTCGATCCAGCCAACGGCCAAGTGCGATTTTCGTTTCCCTGGCGCTCCCGCTCGCAAGCCTCCGTCAACGCTGCGACGCCACTCGTAATAGGCAACCAGGTCTTCGTGTCGGCCAGCTACGGCACCGGCGCGGCCCTCCTCGAAGTAAACGGCTCGGAATACAAAAAGATCTGGTCCAACGACGATTCCATGTCGAACCACTATTCCACTTGCGTCTATCGCGACGGCTTTCTGTACGGGTTCCACGGCCGTCAGGAAGAAGGGCAAGCGCTGCGCTGCGTCCAACTGCGTACCGGCAAAGTGATGTGGAGTGTCGATGGATACGGCGCTGGGACGGTCACGCTGGCCGGAGAACGCCTGCTGATCCTGCGCGAGAACGGCGAGCTAGTGCAGGCTCCGGCAGTCTCCGATGGCTTCCATCCGGGTGCGCACGCCAAGATCCTGACCAAAATAGTGCGGACATATCCAGCGTTGGCCGATGGCAGACTCTACGCGCGCGATGAGAAAACGCTAGTGTGTGTCCGCCTCAAGTAACTTGACCGCCCGTTCCAGAAACGTGCTGGCTTCCGCGGCATCCCATTGAGGATCCAGAACGATCGGCTGCCCAACGCGTATCGAAACCCCCGAACGGAACCACCGCCCAGTGCTCATTCCGCTCAAACACACGGGCACAGCATCGCACTGCAGCTCCTTCCACAACATCCCGGAGCCTTTTTGGAAAGGATGCATCAGACCATCCGGCGTCCGCCTTCCCTCCGGGAAAACCAACACGTAAAAACCACGGTCCATCGCTTCGCCCGCATGCGCGAAACTTCGGCGGAAATTCCCCCGCTGGGGCAGCGGGAATACGTTGAACAACGCCGTGATCAGGAGATAAGCGGGCGGTCCGCACAGGTTGAGAAACCAATTGCCAAGCCCTCGCGCCTGCCGAAGGTTGAGCATCATCTCACCGGCCATCGCAACCGCCACGCGCCTTCGCATCGCACCGGGCAGCGCGTAGAGAATGAGAGGGACATCGTACAGGCTCACGTGGTTCGATACGATCAGCACCGGCTTTTGGACGGCCCCCGTGCTCTGCACCCGCGGGTGGGCGAGAACAGCAACCAGAGGGCGGGCCACTAGTTCGATAAAGAGAACCCGTATCGCATTCTGAAGGCGCGTCCACGGCCATGTCGGATAAACGTTCTCGTCGCGCGATTCCGTCTTCGCCGCGCCGCTCAGCAAGCCTCGGAGGTCCGCGAGAGTTCTGACCTGCTGATAGGACGCGTCGTCCAGCTCGACTCCGAACTGGCCTTCGATCGCCGATTGCAGCTCTACGCGGCCGAGGCTGTCGAGATGCAGGTCCTCCGAATCCTCACCGGTGATCTTTTCGATCAAACCGGCAAGCGTTCCTTTCGTTTGAGGCTGAAAGTGAATCTCGCGGCGCAAGACCTTCCCGGTGGATGTTCGCGGCAGATCGGGGTCGGGCCAAATCATCCATCGGCGGATCTGCTGGAATTGGGCAAGATCTTTATTTGCTGCACTTACGGCTGCGGCGGCGTCGCCTGGGTGCCGCAGAACCAGAGCTGCCATAGGTTCGCCGTCCGCATCTACAACCGCGGCGGCTTTGATCAGAGGCTGGCGCAACAGCGCGGCTTCCAGATCGTCGGGATAAATGTTGAGTCCTGAAGGAGTTACGATCACTTCCTTCTTCCGGCCTCGGAATTTCAGGTTGCCCGCCTCATCCTGACTGGCGAGGTCTCCGGTGGCAAGCCATTCAGAATCTTGCGTTTGGAGCCGCCCCCCTTGCCAGGTCGCCTTCGAAACGGTGTCGCCGCGGACCAGGATTTCTCCATCGTCACCGAGACGTATCTCGCGCCCGGGCAATACTTTACCGATGGTTCCTTTCGCCGCGTGAAACGGGTGGTTGAGGCTAACCAGCGCGGCCGTCTCAGTCATTCCGTAGCCTTGAATGACAACGAAGCCAAGCGCTCCCCAGAACTGTTCGATATTCTCCGGCAGCGTCGCGCCGCCGCAGATCAGGGCCCAGAATTTGAAGCCAAAAGCCCGATGAACGGCGCGAAACCTCCACCATCTGCGCCAGGCGGGCAGGCCTTTTGCACTTTCAATGTTGACGTTAAACCGCTGGATCAGAAAGGTTTGTAAAATCTCCAGCACGCGCGGGACGGCCACCAGCACGGAGATACGCTCTTTGCGAATGGTCTCCACCAGATCGCTGGGAACGAGGTGGGATTCGAAGTGCACTTCGGCGGCCAGGAGCGCTGGAATCCAGATGCCCATAAACTGCCCAAACACATGACTTAGCGGCAAGGTATGAAGGAACCTGAGGGGGTGGAAGATGCGCTCATACTTCAAGTACTTCTGCATCTCCCGCTCTATAGGTCGTAGACTGGCAAGGATATTACCGTGTGTGTGAACGATTCCTTTGGGTTCGGCTGTGGTGCCTGAGGTGAAGACGATCTGGACGGGATCGGCATCGGAAAGATTCTCGATAGGGGCCGCCTGGCTCAGCGGGAGCGACTCGAAATCTTCGAAAGCCAGGGTGTTTTCGAACGGGCCAAGGAGCTCGCGGTTGCCTGTAATCAGTTTGGGATCAACCTCTTGCGCTACGCGGAGCGCGAAGGCTTGGGAACCCTCGACGTCGATCGGCACAGGCAGAACTCCGCGTAGGACGCACCCGAAGAATGCGGCAATCCAAGATGCTCCATTGTCGCCCCAGATGAGGACCCGGTCGCCTTTCTGGATGTTACGGGCTTCGAGTTCCGCAGCGAAGCGGCCGGCTTGCTCGGCGAGCCGTTTATAGGTGCAGGTTTCCTTGCGAAGACCGTGGCGGCTGACGATCGCGATCTGATCGCCGTGGCGGTGGAAATCCTCGACCAGGGATGCTAGGTTTTGCCGCAAAGCGCATGGTTAGGATAGCTTAAAAGATCGCTCCCTGCGGTCGGGCGACGGCGAGTACACTACTTTCTATGGCGACTACATTGCTTGCTCTCCTTCTTCTCGCGGCGGTTCCTACTCCTGAGAGCCATTTTGGGCACAAGATCGGGGTTGATAACGAGCTGCTGGATTGGGCCAAGGTGGTTTCTTATTTTGAGGCGCTGGCTAAGTCCAGTGACCGGATCAAGTTCATGGAGCTGGGCAAGACGGTGGAGGGGCGGGCGCAGATTGCGGCGGTGATTTCTTCGCCGGCCAACATCAAAAACCTGGAGCATTACCGGGAGATCCAGATGCGACTTTCCGATCCTCGCAAGACCACGGAGGCGGAGGCGGCGAAGCTGGAGCTCGAGGGCAAGATGATCGTGATGATTACCTGCTCGATTCACGCGACGGAAGTGGCTTCCACCCACACGGCGGTCGAGTTTGCTTACCGGCTGCTGACCGAAGACAGTAATCCCAAGTTCAAAACGATTCTCGACAACGTGATTATCCTGCTGGAACCGTCGCAGAATCCGGATGGAGTGGATATCGTCACCAAGTGGTATCGCAAGACGCGGGGGACCGCGTTTGACGGAACTTCGCCGCCGGAGCTTTATCACCACTATGTGGGCCACGACGACAATCGCGACTGGTACATTTTCACGCAGCCTGAGACGCGCAACACGGCCACACTCGAAAACAAATGGCATCCGGAGATTGTGTACGACGTGCATCAGATGGGCGCGAACACGGCTCGGATGTTCGTTCCACCATGGATGGATCCGGTGGATCCGAATATCGACCCGATTCTGGCCAGCATCTGCAACATGATCGGCACGGGGATGGCGGTGGACCTGGCGGCCGCGGGCAAGAAGGGGATCGCGATGAATGCGATGTACGACTTCTGGTCGCCGGCGCGGCAGTATCAGGCGTATCACGGTGGCGTGCGGATTCTGACGGAATCGGCCAGCGTGAAAATTGCCACGCCGATCAAGATTACGCCGGCCGACATTTCGGAAAATGCGCTGGGGTACAATCCGCGGGAGCGGAGCTGGAATCACTTGAATCCGTGGATGGAAGGCACGTGGCATCTGCGCGACATCATCGATTACCAGTCGATCGCGTTTGAATCGCTGCTGTATCAGGCGGCGGTCAGGCGCTCCGACATGCTGCGCTATTTTTACGAAATCAACAAGCATAATGTGGAGCGGGCGACTCCAAATGCGTTCGTGATTCCGGCAGGGCAGGCGGATCCGGGGGCGGCGAAGAAGATGCTGGAGACGCTGGCTTTCGGCGATACCGAGATCGAGCGGGCGTCGGAGGCGTTCTCGGCAGATGGGAAGTCGTTCGCGCCGGGGAGCTATGTGATTCACATGCAGCAGCCGTTTTCGGGGTGGGCGAAAACGCTGCTGGAGCGGCAGGATTATCCGGATTTGAGGCTGTATCCGGGAGGTCCGCCGAAAAGGCCTTACGATGTGACGGCGCAGACGCTGCCGATGCAGATGGGAGTCGATGTCGTGACAGTGAAGGATTCCTTCCGGGCGAACCTGAAGCCGGTGGGCGCGTATTCGCCGTACTCGTTCGAGCTGAATCATGCGGTGGCTACGGGGGGCATGGCTGCGACCGATGTTTATTCGTGGAAGGAAGTAGCGAAGCTTTGGAAATCGCAGAAGGCGGTTTATCGGGACACCGTTACCGGGGATTTCTTTGCTACCGCGGGGAGTGGACGGAAGGAAGTAAAGGCTCCGCGCATCGGGCTCTACATGAGCTATCAGGCGAGCATGGATGAGGGGTGGACTCGGTGGCTGTTCGACGATTTCGGATTCGGATATACGAGTTTGCATGATGCGGATATGCAGGCGGGCGGATTGCGTGCCCGGTTCGACACGATTGTGATTCCCGATCAATCGGCGCAGCAGATTGCGCAGGGGCATCGAGCGGGGTCGATGCCTCCGGAGTATTGCGGCGGGTTGGGGGCGAAGGGCGCGGAGGCTTTGAGGGAATTCGCGGCTGGCGGTGGAACGCTCATCTTGTTCAATCACGCGTCAGATTATGGGACTGAGGTGTTGGGGGTTAAGGCGAAGAACGTCTTGAGGGGCGTCGCTACGAAGGACTTTTATTCGCCGGGGTCGTTGTTGAATGTGTCGCTGGATGTGAAGAGTCCGCTGTCTTATGGGATGCCGGAGAAGATCACGATTTGGAGTGAGCAGAGTCCTGCGTGGGAGGTTTCGGAGGCTGCTGTTGCGAAGTATCCGTCATCGGAGGTGCTGGCGTCGGGGTGGTTGTTGGGGGAGAAGTATCTGGTGGGGAAGGCAGCGCTGCTGGATGTGCCCGTGGGGCAGGGGCACATGATTTTGTTTGGAATGCGGCCGCAGTATCGGGGGCAGAGTTATCAGAATTTCAAGTTGTTGTTTAATGCGTTGGTGGCTTATCCGGCTCCCTGACGGTCGCGGTTCAGGGGGCGATGGTAGGCAACCTGCCCCACTGCCTGCGGTCAGGTTCAGCACGCGTGAATCGGGATGCCGCGCGCGGTTAGCTCGGCCAGCAATTGGACGACGGCGGGAGAGACTTCGGTTTCGGCGGCGACTGACACGGCCCAGGTCAGATTCTCGCGAAACTCCTTCGTGCTGATCCGCCAGTGCTCAAGGCCGGGCGGAGTCGTTGCGCCGATTCGAATGATCGACCAGTGCCGCACGAGAGCGAGGGCGGTGGCGCAATCGGGCAGAGGACCTCGCACAATGAAATGATTGTCGCCATAGACGACGATGCCTACCATGTTGTCCCAGTCATTTCGTTAGCGGCGGAACCCTCGTGGCAGCCCCGTGCGAGCGGTGGTGCAACCCGGCGCTGCCGTGTTCAGGCGACCGGCGTGATCCAGCGGGCCAGAAAAAGGTGGCGGCCGCACAAGGCGCAGCGATAGGGCAAAAGGAACCAGTGAATCGCTTGTTCGATGAAGTTGCGGACGCCGACGCTTCTCAGTTCGACTGAGCGGCAGTTCGGACAGCGCGCGGAGAACACGGGTTAAGCGCCCGTCTTTGCGGAGCTGCCGGTGGAGGTGGCCGACGCGTTTCGGAAGCCCTGACCTGCGGCGGCGAGTTTGGGCTGATTGCCGCGGGCGCTCTCATGCCGGCTGGCTTCGCGTGCCGCCTCAATCTGCTCCGGCGTCCGGAGATCGGGCTCCGAGAGGCGGACCTTGCTTCGCTCGCGCGACACCTGACGTTTGTGGCGCTTCGCTAATCGCTTGTCCATAATAAATATGCTCCACCCCTAGAGTAACACCCTGCTATCAACCGTCTGCGCGTCGGCTATCATATTTTAGTGTTCATCCTCAAGAATTTTGTTATTTCGGCGGTATTGGCGGTAGCGATACTTGCTCAGCCTCCAGCCACGCCACCAGCGGGCGGGAGAGGGGGTCGAGGCGGTGGGGGGGGCGGATTCGCGAACGCTTTTCCGCAGCATCCGCCACAGGATCCAGCGATGGTGGCCAGGGGGCAGGCGCTGTACGGAGTGAACTGCCAATTCTGTCATGGCAGCGACGCGCGCGGCGGCGAGGGCGGGCCGAATCTGCTGCGGGCGGAGATCGTTCTAAACGATCAGAAGGGCGAGTTGATCGCGCCGGTGATCCTGAACGGGCGCATCGATCAAGGGATGCCGAAGTTTCCGATGACGGAGGCGCAGATCTCGGATATCGCGGCGTTCATCCACAATTTTCGCGTGGCTGGATATGACGCGTCGCGCATGAAGCCTCCGACGATCCTCGTGGGGGACGCGGCGGCGGGCGAAACGTATTTCAAGGCGAAGTGCGCCTCGTGCCATTCGGTGACGGGCGATTTGAAAGGCATCGGCGCGAAGTTCGCGGAACCGAGGGAGCTGCAACAGATGTTCGTCATGCCCGGCGGAGGCGGCCGGGGTCGGGGCGCGGCACCGTCGAATGTCCCGCCGACCACCGTGACCGTTACGCTCGCTTCAGGCAAGAAGGCGGAAGGACGGCTGGTTCGGATCGACGATTTCATCGTCACGCTGACGGATTCAGAAGGGACGCAGCAGACGTTCCGGCGCGATGGCGATCACCCGAAGGTGGAAGTTCACGATCCGTTGCAGCCGCATAAAGATCTGCTGCGCGTGTATAGCGACAAAGATATTCATAACCTGACCGCGTACCTGGTGACCGTGAAATGAAGAATACTTTTCTAGTTTGTTGTTTTTGTGCGGTCGCGATGGCACAGGGTCCGCTTGATCCGGCTGTGTTGACGAAGCCTCTGAGCGATTCGTGGCCGACTTATTCGGGTGATTACAGCGGACGGCGGTACAGTTCGCTGACGCAGATCAATCAGTCGAACGTGAAGAATCTCACGCTGGGTTGGGTGTCAAGAGTGACCAGCGGGTCGGGCGGCGGAGGACGTGGAGCGGCGCAGACTATCGTGGGCGGCGTTGCGCAGACGGAATCGGCCGCGGGCGGGGGCGGAGGTACCAACATTCGCGCGGCCGTTCTGGAGGTAAACGGGATCCTGTATTTTTCGACGCCCGATAACGCGTGGGCGATGGATGCTCGCGACGGTCACGAGTTGTGGCACTTTTTCTGGCGCACAAAAGGGCGGCACGCATATCGGGAATCGCGGCCTGGGGATGTGGGGCAACTGGCTCTACATGGAGACGCCGGACGATTACCTGGTGTGCCTGGATGCGAAGACGGGCAAGGAGCGGTGGCATAAAGAAATCGCCGATTTCAATCTGCAATACTTCTCGACCATGGCTCCGATCGTGATCGGGAACCATATTCTGGTAGGCACGGGCGACGATCTGGATGAGCCGGGGTTCCTGCAGTCGTTCGACCCGGAGACGGGAGCCGTTCAGTGGAAATGGTATGCGGTACCGACGTCGAAAAACGATCCCGCTTTCGCTACGTGGGGCGACATCGATACCGCGAAACACGGCGGAGGCA
Source organism: Bryobacterales bacterium (assembly GCA_963813145.1). Lineage (GTDB taxonomy): Bacteria > Acidobacteriota > Terriglobia > Bryobacterales > Bryobacteraceae > Palsa-187. The sequence goes on along the minus strand of CAWEXX010000001.1, from coordinate 3,766,271 downwards.
ATGTCTGGATCCCTGGCGCGTACGATCCTGAAACGCATCTTTATATCGTGGGGACGGGCAATCCGTCGCCCGCTTACATGGATTCGCCAGGGCGCAAAGGCGACAATCTGTACACCTGTTCGATCGTCGCGATCAATGTCGATACGGGCAAGATCGCGTGGCACTATCAGACCTCGCCGCACGATACGCATGATTGGGATTCGACCGAGACGCCAATTCTGGTGGACGGAGAATTCAACGGGAAGCCGCGCAAGATGGTTCTCCACGCCAGCCGGAACGGATATTACTTCACGCTCGATCGCGTCACGGGCGAGCACCTGGTCACCAGCAAATTTTCAGACACGGTGAATTGGGCGAAAGGCCTCAACAAGGATGGTCAGCCGATGCGCGATCCGGAAAAGGATTCTACTGTTCCGGGAGCGTTGGTGTCGCCGAACAATGGCGGCGCGACGAATTGGCCTCCGCCCGCGTATTCGCCCGACACCGGCCTGTTCTATGTTCCTTCGAACGACTCCTACGCGATGTATTATCTGACCGAAACCGATCCTCGCGGCGCGATGGGGCTCGGGCGGTAAAGATGAATTGGGCGTCGGATCGCTGGGAGCATACCTGACGGCGATTGACTACAAAACGGGAAAGATCGCATGGCGTCATCGCTATCCGGGAACGGGCGGGAACCTTGGAAACGGAATCCTGACGACGGCGGGCAAGCTGTTATTCGCTGGCGATCTGAGCGGCAACCTGGTAGCGTACGATCCGGCCAACGGCAAGATTTTGTGGCACACCAGACTGGGCACCGTTTCGAACGCCCCTGAGACGTACATGCTCGACGGGCACCAGTACATATTGATCGCGGCGGGCGATACGCTGTACACGTTTACGTTGTACTAGTAAGCCGGTCCCGGTCATTTCGTAAGCGCAGTTTGCCGCGCATGCCCGCTTCCTGACGGTCGCGGCTCCAATGCGTGAGCATGTGGGCAGACGCGAAGACTCTCGCTCACAAAATCGCTTACAAGTAGCCTGTATCAGCCAAACAGCTGCTGATATTGGCTGCGGACTGTCTTTGGGCAGGCCGCCGGCGATCCACAAAAAGCCGTCTGAAAGGCGGCTGCAGCCAGTATTGGCCGCCCTACAAAAGGACATGCTCATATTTTGGCTGCGACGGGCCACTGCTACAACGCAGCCGGATCGACGACCGATTGCTTATCGGTCGATACGGGCGCAACCCCGACTGGTGTCCGCTCCCTGTGGTCGCGGCTCTGTTGTTGTGGTCTACCATTGTCAAGTATGGACCGCCGTCGTTTTCTTAGCGCTGCAATTGCGGCGCCTATAATTCGCCTCTTCGGAGCGGAATACTCGATGCGCGCTGTGGATCTGGTGAAGTCTTCCACCGTCATGGACATGCTGAGCCCGTTCGCGCTGGCAGGTTCACGCATGATGGAGATGCTTAGGAAGCCTGACACGTTCACGGCGGCGGATCTGGCAAACTATCGCGCTTCGGGTATTCACGCTTTCCACATCGCCATCGGAATGGGCGGTCCGGAGGCGTTCCAGAATACTCTTCAATTTGTCGCCGGATGGAATGGCTTCCTGGCGCATCATAGCGAGATGTTGAAGCGGGTGGATTCCGCTGCCGATATAGACGCGGCACGCGCTTCGGGCAAAATTGGCGTGATCATCGGGCTGCAGAATTCGGAGCACTTCCGCACACCCGATGACGTGAATCTGTTTTACGGGCTGGGACAGCGCGTCTCTCAGCTCACCTACAACGCGCGAAACCTGATCGGCAACGGTTCCACGGAACGCCGCGATGAAGGGCTGAGCGATTTCGGCGTGGCCATCGTGGAACGAATGAATCGCGTGGGGATGGTGGTTGACGTCTCTCATTGCGGCGATCGGACTACTCTGGACGCGTTCGAGGCGTCTAAGAAACCGGTACTCATCACGCACAGCAACTGCCGCGTGTTGGTGAACGGCCATCCGCGGTGTAAGACCGATGAAGCCATTCGCAAGATGGCGGCGCAGGGCGGCGTCATGGGGATCACCGGCGTACGCATGTTCGTGAAGGCGGACGAGCCGACGACCATCGAGCATGTGCTGGATCACTTCGATCACGTAAAGAAGCTTGTGGGATCCGAGTTTCTGGGCGTAGGCAGCGATATCGATCTTTTTGGATATGACTCTATGCCGGCCAAGGAGCTGGCGGCGCTGAAAGCAGGCTACAAGGGCGCTTACGCGTTTCGCGACAAGATCGACATTGAAGGCCTCAACCACCCTCGCCGGATGTTCGACCTCGCCGAAGGGCTGATTCGAAGAGGGTACAGCGATGTCGAGATCCACGGGATTCTCGGAGGCAATTTTCGGCGCGTGCTTGGGAAGATCTGGAGTTGAGGGCAGGCCGATTGCCAATCGGCCGCAGGCTGCCAGCCTGCACCACAACGGAGCATGGTTTTCATCTATCATATTCGTCTTATGGGACCGCGGAAGTGACTCATGCTACTCTCGTTGCCGTGGGCGTCCGCTGGCTGAGCCGCAGATCCTCTACTGTGTTCTACGAGTTTGCGGCGGTCTCCAAGGAGAGTCCCGACATCATTGGCTGGGCCGATGGACTTTCCACACTGATCGAGTGTAAGGCAGGCCGCGGCGATTTTCTGCGCGACGCGAAGAAGGTGGTCCGCAAGAAACCAGCGGCCGGAATGGGCCAGCGGCGCTATTATCTTTGTCCTCCTGGAGTCATCTCCCCCGAGGAGGTGCCGAAGAAATGGGGTCTCCTGTGGGTGGAGAAGGGCCACGTCACGGTAAAACGCGAGGCGCGCGGCAATCCCGATCGCAGCCTGATCGCGGAGTTGCGATTCATGAACGCCATGCTTCGGCGGGCGCAGATCCGGATCGGGACCCGACCCCTGTCCGAATGGCTGCGAGGCGAAAACAGGCTGGAAGCAAAACGCGGCCGAACCCCGAACTGTTTTTAGAGGATAATCGTTAGATCGCATGATCCCCCAGGCTGGATTTCCGATCGCACGGGATGCGGCGAGCGAATACTGCCGCCTGGCTTCCGCGCTCGCATCCAGAGCCGCCCGGCTCGGGTCGCGCGATCCGGAAGGCGCGGCACAGGAAGCGCTGCGGCGCTCGCTTGAAAACCAGAAGTCGCAACTAGCGGTCGCATACTACTTCGGCGATGAATCGCTGGCGGACGCACCACCGGGATGGCCGCTCGATCAATTGCTGGCCTGGCTGCATGGAGTTCTGCAATACGTGGTACGCGAGGAGCAGAGTCGCGTGGGATTTCGGCGCGAAGTATCAGCGGTTTCGTTTTCCGAGCCGGCGGACACCTCGCTAGATGCACTCGAGGGGATGATCCAGCGGGAGACGCGGGAGATTGTGGCCGACTGCTTTGCGACCCTCGATCGCGACCACCGCGAGGTTCTGACGCTGCGCATGGATGGGCTGAAGTATGGCGAGATCGCGCGGCGAATGGGCGTCAATGAGAATACCGTCGCGACGTGGGTAAGCCGCGGAATTCGCGAATTGGGGCGGCGCATTCGCCAACGCATGGATGGCAGGCAATGAGTGAAAAACTACTCAATCGCTTCGCGCGTGGAGAATTGTCGCCCGCGGAATCGCGAGAGCTCGCGCAAGAAGCGCTGGGGGATCAAGATTTGTTCGACGAGCTGACGTCGACGGCCATCGCGAGACAGGGACTGGCAACTCGGGAGAAAAAACAAATCAGGTGGCCGCGAATCGCGATTTTCGCCGCGGCGGCCGCGGGCATCGCCGGCATCATTTTGTATGCACCGCGGCTGTACGCACCGCAACGGAATCCAGAGCCGGTGACGGTTGCGATACCCGGGCCCCCGACCCTACTTGCGCGCAGCGGCGATCCCGCCGCCTTTCGCGGAACGGATACAGAGAGCCGCGAGTCTCGCGTGACAGGTTCTATCGGGTCGATTGCCGGCGGTATCGCGACGATCGATCTTGGCTCCCTGGATGGACTGGCGAAGGACGCCGAGGTGGATGTGATGCGAGACGGTCAAGCCATCGGCCAAATCAAGCTGACCACAATATTTCGCGATCACGCGCGCGGCAAAATCGCGAATGGAGCGGCGATTGGCGTGAACGATCAGGTTCGCGTGCCGCCTGCTGCGCGTTTGCGCGCGATTCTCGATCAGATAGAAGCGACGCTCGCTCGCGGTCAGGCTGAAAAGGCGATGGGGATTGCGCAACAAGCATCGATCGAAAAGTTCGATGCGGCGTTATCGACCGAAGAGGATTTGAACAATGCAGGCGTGATCGCAGAGCTGCACGGCAACCGGGCCACGGCTGCCGCGCTCTATCGGCGCGCGCTCGAAACGGACCCATCCGGACAGGGTCGCCAGGCAATTGAGAAAAACCTCGCGAGATTGAAGGACGCGAAATAGGCTGTGTTGGCGCGATCCAGTCTTGCGCTGTTTTTCGCAATGCTGGCACACGCACAGGGCTGGTCCTCGCTGGACGCCGAAGCGGAGAGCTCGTATAGCAAGGGCGACCTGGCGGGAGCAATTCGAATCGCAAAACTGGCGGTCGCGGCGGCGGCCGATGCGAAACAGTCCGCGCACAGTCTGGATCGTCTGGGATTCTTTCAGTACACAGCGGGCGATCTGACCACCGGTGAGGCATCGCTGCGACAGGCGCTTGAGATTCGCAAGACGAAAATCGGCGAAGACACCCTCGACTATGCCGAAAGCGCGAACGACCTCGCGCTGTTGTGCCGCGATTCGGATCAATATGTGGACGGCCGAAAACTCGCCGAACAGTCGGTGGCGATCCGGACGAGGCTTTTGGGCGGGCGCGATCCGCGCGTCGCCGAGAGCCTGAATACGCTCGGGGGCGTTCTCGTGTTTCTGGGCGAGTACGACCAGGCTATCGCCCGAATGGAACAAGCGCTCGCGATTCACGAATCGCAAACGCCGCCGGAATTCAACGAAGAATTTGGCACGCTGTGCATCAATCTCGCGGGTACCTATCAGCGTGTAGGACGATACGCAAACGCCGACGCGATGTTCGAAAAAGGCCTGAACATTCTGCGGGTAAAGCCGGGAGTGAATCATCCGGCCTATTCGGCGAGCCTGGTGGGCTACGCGTATTTGCAAGCCGATCTTGGCCACTATTCGTTTGCCGAAAAGCTGTATGACGAAGCTGGGAACCTGCTGCGCGAGCAACTGGGCGATCAGCATCCGGCGTACGCGGCGTTTTTGAATAATCGCGCGGCGCTGTATGCGCAAATCGGCAATGTCGCGATGGCTGAGGCGGATTATCGCAAATCGCTGGGGCTCAAGCGCAAGCAGAACGGGCCGAATGCGTTGACCATCGGAGCATCGCTGCGAAATCTGGCGCGCCTGGTGTATGCGCGCAATCGTGAAGAGGGCGAGAAGTTGTTCCAGGAAGACGTGGACCTGTACGCGCGCAACGCCCAGCCGCCGGCGTTCGACTACACAAGCGCACTGCTGGGCTTGGCCGGGGCGCAAAGGAATCGCGGCGATTTGGCTGCAGCGAGAGAAACGCTGCAACGCGCCTCGGACATCGTCGGGAAGGGGCTGGGTACCAAGCACCCTCTTTACGCGGCCGTGTTGCGGGACCTTGGATTGGTGTACCAGTCGGCGCATGAATATACGCAGGCCGAGCAAAGCCTGCGCGATGCGCTTGCAATTGTGGAGGAGACTCAAGGCGCCAATCATCCCGATCTGGCACAATATCTCGAGAGTCTCGCCGCGGTGTTCGAAGAAGCGGGCGACTACGCGAGCGCCGAACCGCTTTACCGCCGGAGTCTGGACGTGTCTGATCGCGCCCTGGCGGACATGTTAACGATCGGATCGGAGCGTAACAAGGCTGCTGTGCTCGCGAATCTCGACGACCCGGTCCCAAGGCTGATCGCGTTTCAGAGCAAGTCTGGTTCGGCTCCAGCGCGAGAGCTTGCCTTTGAAGCGGTGGCGCGGCGCAAGGGACGAATTCTGGATGCCGTCCACGATTGGAGTCTTGTCCTGCGCGACAGCGCCGACGCGAGTGTTCGCCAGCGATTTAATCAACGCGAGGCGATGCTGGCATGTGAAGCGTCGCTCACCGTGTCGCTGGGTTATCGCGATCTGAAACCGGCTGTGGTCGGGACCTGTGCGCTGCCTGGGACGGAGCTCGAAGGTCGATACGAGCGGCTGTTACACGAGCTTCGAACGAAGTGGACGGACGCGCGCGGAAAGCAGGCTCTCCTGGCGATCGGCGTTCTGCGTCAACACATAGACACGCTGGAAGGTTCCTTGAGCCGTGAGATTCCGCAGCTCGCATCCGTGCTGCGGCCCGCGCGGCTGGAGGACATTCGGTCGCGCCTCGAACCGGACGAGCGACTCATCGAATTCGTCGAGGTTAAGAATCGCTACGGCGCATTCGTGCTCAGCCGTGCTGATTTGAAATGGACGGATTTAGGTCCCGTGGAGCCGATCAATCTGGCAGTCCAGGATCTGTTCGGAGCGGCGAATGACTGGAGCGTCGCACGCTCGCGTAGCGAGAAGCGAAGCGCGGATTCGGCTGCACAGACCGCGCGCGACGCGATGGCAGCGCTTTCGCGGAAGCTGGCTCCCGCCCTCTCGCCCATTTGGCGAAGCGCCGGCATCAATCGTCTGCGCATCGCGCCCGACGGAATGCTGAATCTTGTTCCGTTCGACGCGATCTCCGACGACCGTGGGCATTTTCTGGTGGAGCGCTTCGCGACCAGCTATGTATCGGCCGGGCGCGATCTCGCGGCGCCTGAAAGGCATGAAAATCCGGGCGCGAATTCCATCATTATCGCCGTCAGTCCGGGGGCTGGCGCGAAGCCTCCATCGGGGGCTCCAACCACCAGCGCTTTTCGAGCGGATCGGCTGGAACGTCTCGAAGATGCCGAAGTGGAAGCGCGCGACGTACAGCGATGGTTTCCCAGTGCGCAGCTACTGGGCGAAGGCGAGGCCACTGAGCAACGCATCAAGCAACTTCATCGGCCGGCGCTGCTGCATATTGTCGGTCACGGGATTGTGCGCGGCAATGAGGATTGCCACTCGTCGCCGGAAAGCGAAGGATGCCGGCTGGCCGCGCTCGATCCCGCTACGCGAGTCATGGGCCTTTCGGCAATCGTACTGGAAGAAGCCTACGGGCGCGGCGGCGCCTCGTCGCAGGACGGATTGCTGACGGCTTTGGAGTTGCAGTCGCTCGATTTGCAGGGGACCGAAATGCTAGTGCTTTCGCAGTGCCGGATGGCGGACGGCGTGCCGTCATCGGGCGAGGGTGTTTTTGGAATGCGTCGAGCGGCCGCCATCGCCGGCGTGAAGACCTCCGTCGCGCCGCTATGGAAAGTGGACGACCAGGCCCAACGGCAGCTTATGAATCGCTTCTATCGCGAACTCAGCGCCGGAAAGGGGCGGGCGGAGGCTTTACGCGAAGCGCAACTCCAGTTGCTTAAGAATTCGCGGACGGCCAGTTTCCTGCAGTGGGCTCCGGTGATTCTTTCAGGGGACCCAGGCCCGCTGCCGCGGGCACTGTTCGGAAAGTGACCCTAGTGCCAATGCTTGCGGTCCAGGCGTCGAGAGAGTCTCGACGCGGCACGCGACGGGCGTGCGCCACCAGTCGCGGCACCGCTGGCTGCATCGGCCGATGGACACTCCGGATGATCTGTTGGCGACTCAGCCCCATGCGGTTTGGGGCTTGCACCGGGAACCGCAATAGCCCCACGCTGACGCATGGGGCTTACTTCTTCACCGTGATCACGGCGCCCGCGGGCGACGTAACACTACCGATCGAGGCTTGAATCGGCCAATCTCCATCGGCCAACCCGAGCGGAACCTGGATGGCGATCTGATATAGCCCCACCGACCCGGGCGTCAGAGCCGAGCCGTAAACAAGAGCCGGAATATTGTTGATCGTGACTGCCAGCAGAGTTGCCGTAGTGTAAGCCTTGTCGCCAGGTACTGCGAAGCCAACCGGCGCGGAGGGGTTGGTTGGACCGAATCCCGTGGCCCAAAGGATGATCACGTCGCCGGGCTTGGCGGCGATTGTGGTCGTACCGGCGAAGGTGCCGGGCTTCACTGCGAAGCTGTAGTCCTGACGGGTCGCTACCACTTGACTTTCGGGCCACAAAAAGAAGGCCGGACCATATAGGGCAGCCGTGGCCGTGACGGTCGAACTCGATCCGCTGGGAGTGGTCACGACGACCGAAACGGGTCCCGGACTCAGGTCGGGCGCAAGGACATTCAGTTGACCGGGGGCGATGTAGTAGATGTATGCGGGCTTTCCTCCCATGGTTACGCTCACGCCATCCAGCGACGTCGGCAGCGCGCCGTTGACGATGGAGTTGCTCCAGTCGTCGGTTTTCGCAGCGAGCCCGGCGCCTTGAATTGTCACCCAGGAATTCGCGACGATGCCCGGCTGGAAGCTGGCTCCGCTCACGATACCATTGGCGGAGATCGTGGGACCCGATCCGCCGGTGGGCGCGAGCCCGGTGACCTTGCGAATGATGGCGTGACCGGTATCCGCGATGAGGACGTTCCCCGCGCTATCCACCTTGACACCGTACGGCGTACCCAAGCTGCAGCTCGCCGGCGGACCACCGTCGCCATTCCCGAGGCTGCCTGTTGCAAACCCGGTTCCATTTCCCGCGAATGTGCTGATGATTCCGGCCGGGTTCACCATGCGGATCCGATTATTCGCCGGGTCCGCGATGTACACGTTGCCGGTGCTATCCACTGCCACGCCCTGATACGCCGCTGTCAGGTTCAACCCCAACTTCGCGCTGGTGGCGAGACCGCCGTCGCCCGAGTAGCCGGCCGTGCCGGTGCCTGCGAAAGTGGTGATGATTCCTTTCGTATCCACTTTCCGCACTCGATTGTTGCCCTTGTCGGCGAAATAGATATTCCCCGCGCTGTCCACTGCCACGCCGGAAGGAAAATAGAGCTTGGCGTTCGTGGCGGGGCCACCATCGCCTGAGAATCCGAATGCGCCACCCGCGACGACGGTGAGCACCCCCGCCTTATCCAGCTTGTAGATGGCGGATCCATTCAGATCCGAGACGTAGAGGTTCCCAGCTGAATCGACCGTCATGCCGCCCGGTGAGGCGATCCTCGACAGGAATGAGCTGATCACTGGCACTGAGTTGATAATGCCGTTCTTGTCTACCTTGCGGAGGCCATTCGGACCATCCGCAATGTAAACGGTCCCCGCGCCGTCCAGTGCGATGGCTATCGGCAAGAAGAGTGCGGCGCTGGTTGCCGGGCCGCCATCGCCCGTATAGTCCATGGCTCCATTCCCGGCGAACGTGCTGATGGTTCCGGAGGTATCCACCTTGCGGATGCGGTTGTTACTTCGGTCCACGATATAGACGTTCCCCGCCGCGTCCGCCGCCGCATCGGGAGGAATCCCAAGCCCGGCTTTCGTCGCTGGCCCGCCATCCCCGGAGTAGACCAGGGTTCCATTGCCTGCGACAGTATTAATGACGGCTTGGGCATAACAGACCGGCAGCGCCGCCAGCGCAACGAACGTCAATCTCAAGACCGTGTTCATAAACTTCTCCGTTTCCTTTATTGGTGAACTGAGAGGATGGTGCCAGCCGGCGACGAGGCGCTGCCGATCGAGGCTTGAATGGGCCAGTCGCCATCCGCGAGGTTGCTGGGGACTTGAATCGCGATCTGGTACAACCCAGCCGACCCGGGAGCGAGCGCGGCGCCATATACGAGCGCCGGCGTGTTGTTCACTTTGATGGTCGGCGCGGACGCGGTCGGGTATGTGCCGCTGCCCGGCGTCGCCACGCCCAGCGGCGCTACCGGATTTGTGGGGCCGAATCCCGTGGCCCACAGGATGATCACATCGCCGGGCTTGGCGGCGACCGTGGTGGTGCCGGCGAACGTGCCCGGCTTGACCGCAAAGCTGTAATCGGTGCGGGTGGCCACGGCCTGGTTGCCGGGCCACGCGAAAAATGCGGGGTCGAATGCGGCGGCCGTGGTCGAGATGGGCGCGCTGGTTCCGCCCGCGGTGGTCACCGTCACGGTGAGCGGTCCAGGGGAGACGTCGGGCGCAAGCACGTTGAGCTGACCCGCCGAGATGTAATAAATGTACGCCGGCTTCCCGCCCATGGTCACGCTCACTCCGTCAAGTGAAGTGGGCAAAGCTCCGTTGATAATCGAATGGCTCCAATCGTCGGTCGTGGAAGCCAGATTCGTTCCCTTGATCGTGACCCAGGAATTGGCCACGATGCCGGGCTGAAACCCAGCCGCGTTGACCACACTCGTGATGGCGGGCGGCTGCGGGCTCTGAGCTTGTGGAACCACTACCAGATCGTAAGTAACGGCCGGAATCGAGCAAGTCTGAGGACCGCATTGGTAGAACTGAAGCACTTTGGAGCTAGTCCAGGTGGCGCCTCCATTGGTAGTCTTCGAAACCGTGCTCACGTCAGCGGGACCAATCGCGTAGGCGGTGGAGGCGGCATTCGGGTCAGCGCGGACCACTTCCATTCCAAAATTGGGGACTATGGCTGTACTATCCGGAAAAACCGTCTTCCAAGTATTCCCACCGTCCGCGCTTGTGTACACATTCGCGTCTTCGAGGCCATCGTACGCCGCCGCATAGACTAGGCCCGGGGTGATGTCGAAGGCCACGCTCTGAACCACGCCCTCCGGAATATTCAACTCCGTCCAACTCTGCGCGCCATCGGTACTCTTGTAGATTCCGCACATACCATTCGGGTCCGTGCAGCCAATATTGAAGATGCTCGTGCCGTAAATCTCAAGGCTGTTCTTCGGATTGATAAAGATCCGGCTGCCAAAGCCGGCCGCTGACGTGAGAAGGGTCCAGGTATTTCCAAAATCCGTGCTCTTCAGGAGATAACCTTTGCCTGGGTGGAAGGACGAATTGCCACCGATCACGTAGACCACCCCGGAATGATTCGGATCGACGGCAACCCCATCGAGGCCCGGTTGGTTCGGGATGCCCCGGCTCGCCGAGCCTGCCGGTTTGGGAATCGTCGGCGCGCTCCATGTCACGCCCCCGTCCGTGGTTACCTCCAGGCCGTTGTTAGCGGCCATGGTATAGAGAACATTGGTTTTCACCGGGTCGATCGCGAGCAAAGCAGCGGAGCCGGAAGTATAGGAAAAGGTGGGCTTCGAAACCACGGACCAATTCGCCCCCGAGTCTATGGATTTCAGGAAAGCGAGCGGAAAGCCGCTGGGGCTGTCAAACCTTCCTATCGCATAGACCGTCGATGGCGTCTGCGGATCGACCACGATGGCGAATATCTTCGGCAGTCCCGGGAGCGACGAATCGTTCGTCGTCACAATCAACTGCTTCCAAGATACGCCGCTGTCCGTGCTCTTAAAGGGTCCCAGGCTGGTTGCGGCGTAGAGCGTGGACGCAGCCCGCGCCGGCCAGGTCAACACCAAGGTGGTCAGGAGGAATAAAGCGCTCAGGTGTTTCATGGCCCTCGCTCTATAATGGGACGCGGTCCTGATTACTTTCAAAATGTTTTAACCAACACAATGATCGAGATCCGGAAATCCCTCATTTTTGTCCATCGATGGCTGGGCGTGGCGCTTTCCTTGCTGTTTCTACTCTGGTTCAGCTCAGGAATCGCGATGATGTATTGGAGTTTTCCCAGCGTCACCGCGCAAGACAGGCTAGACCGATCGCCGGCGCTCGATGCTTCCTCCGTTCGTCTCGCGCCATCGGAAGTGTACGCGAGGCTGGGGCTCTCCCAGCCACCTGGGCAGGTCCGCCTGAATACGTTCGATGGCCGCCCGATCTACCGGTTCCGGACCGGGCGAGCCGAGCGATTGGTCTATGCCGATTCCGGTGAAGAACAAACCCAAGTCTCGCCCGAAATGGTTCAACGAGCCGCCGGCAGATGGACCGGGCAGTCCGTCAGCTTGGCAAAGTTGCGATCGGTAGAGGCGGTGGACCAGTGGACTGTCGAGGGGCCGCTTCGTAATCTTCGCCCTTTGTGGAAGTTCTCGTGGCCAAACGGAGATGAAGTTTATATTTCCGGGGCAAGTGGCGAGATCGTCCAGTATACGACGAGCACTTCTAGATTCTGGGCTTGGCTAGGCCCTATTCCGCACTGGCTCTACTTCACTCCGCTGCGAAAATACCAGCTCCCCTGGACCCGGGTAGTCGTTTGGAGTTCCGCACTGGGCACCTGCGCCGCGATTTTAGGTCTGGTCATCGGCATCTGGATGTACTCTCCCGGCAAACGTTATCGCCAGGCCGGAGTCGCTATGAGTATTCCTTACCAAGGCTGGAAGCGCTGGCACACGATCCTAGGATTGATGTTCGGACTAACGGCGGCGACATGGGTTTTTAGCGGATTTCTTTCCATGGACCCGCTTCCGGGGAAGACCGCGGGTAGCGCTGATGGTATCCCCTGCGCGCTTCGCGACCGGCTCCGATTGAGGGAATTCGATAGCAAACCGCCCAGCGCCGCATTAGCCCAAGTAGGAGGTGTAAAGGAACTTGAATTGTTTTCATTTTCCGGTGAACCGGTATACCTGGCAACCATCGGACCACAAGAAACTCGCATTATTCCAGTGCATGGCGAGCCGGCCGGAGAATTTGACAAAGATAGAATCATCGAGCTCGTCAGGCAGGTGGCCGGCAGCGGACTCGCTGAGGTTCGCGTGATGGCTGATTACGACTCTTATTATCTGGACCGGCGGCATGAGCGGCCTCTGCCGGTCGTGTTCGTCAGATTGAGCGACGCAGGAGGCACCCGATATTACATCGACCCCAAGACGGCACGCGTCGTGGGAAATTACAGTTCGTCGCGATGGGTCACCCGCTGGCTCTACCACGCGCTCCATTCATGGGATTTCCCGTGGCTTTACAAGTACCGCCCGCTCTGGGACATCGTGGTGATCACATTTATGCTAGGCGGCAACCTCCTGTGCATGATCGCGCTGATTCTGGCCTGGCGCGTGTTGCGTCGCACCATCGTTGGCTTGTCTTCCAACCTGTAGGGTGGCACTGTTGGCTGCATTTGCCAAACAGCCCCATGCGTCACCTTGGGGCTACGTCACACCGAAAAAGCCCCAAGCTGACGCATGGGGCTTATCGATTGTTCGTCGCGGAAAGCTAAGTGGAGCTTATGCGCCGGCCGCCTTAGCTCCTTCGGCGGCTTTTTCGATCAGCGCTGCGACCGCCCCCGGGTCCGACACGTAGACAGCATGGCTGCCCTTGACCGCGTCCAAGTCCCTCGCGAAGGAAGCGGGGAACTTCGCTTTCTCGAGGAACAAATAGCCGTCCTGCGGGGCCTGAATCGGCGGCACGGGCGCGCCCGCCGGCGGATCTTTGATGAGCGTTGCTACCGACTCGCCCTTGTCCGGAGCAAAAGCAGTGATATATACAAGCCCTGCAACTTTGGGATCGGTGCCGGCTTCGGTGATCACCGCTCCTCCAGGAGTGGCCCACGAGAATCGCCGGCCCATCCTGCCCTTTCTTGATAACACTTTCGGAGTATTTCGATCTTTGCGAAGGCCAGCGAGATGACGGGAGCGACACTCCCAGCTCGGCGCGCCGGTCCGATGCCGGAGAACAGCCATTTGATCGCTAAGCTATTGTTTATCGGGAGACTTCCCACTGCTTAGAAGTAGAATTTCATCGCGAACCGAAGCTGACGCTCGTTGCTGGCCGACGTGATCTGCGTATATCCGTTCAGCGCCTTCACGCTGCCATCCGGATTGAATGTCGCCGAGCTCACCGTCGCGCCGGGCAGTCCGAACTGAGGTGTATTGGTCAGATTGAAAACCTCGGCCCGAAATTGCAATTGGAACTTTTCCGTCAGGCGGAAATTCCGGAACATGCTGGCGTTCGTGTTAAACACACCAGGACCGCGCAGGATGTCGCGTCCGCTGTTTCCGAAACTGACCGTCGTAATCGGCGCGAATGCCGACGGATTGAAATAGGACGCTCCGTTCGCGCCGATCCCATGGCCGCCAAGAATCGCCACATCGCTCACAATCTGTTGCGCTGTCTGCGAATTCCCGGGCGCATTCAGGGAAGTACCGGCGGACCCCACAGTGAACGGCAATCCGCTCTCGCGGCTTAGAATGCCGTTGATCTGCCATCCCCCGGCGATCACCCCGGCGATCCCCTGCGAGAGCCATTGCTTCCCGCGACCGAACGGCAGCGCGTAGTTGGCATACAACTGGAAGTTGTGAGTTCGATCGAAGCCTGCAAGGGCGTAGTTGCGCTCCCACATCGGCGTCCACGACCACGTGAGGCCGGAATCGTCGTTGTCGCCGAAGTCCATCGCTTTAGAAAACGTGTAGCTCGCGCCGACTAATCCTCCACCCATGCGTTTCGTCGCCTGGGCTTGCAGGGCGTTGTAATTGGAAGTGCTGAAGGGCGTGCTCTCCGTGATGTCGGTGGTTTGCCCGGTGATCGGGAAAAACGCGCGCCCGGCATTGCCGCCACCCGGACCGGATGCGTTGATATTGATGTCGTCCGTGTGCCGGATCGCTTTGGTATTTACATAAGCGACTTGAGCCGTAAAGTCCTTGGCCAGCTCGCGTTGAATGGTGACGTTGAGAGATTCGATGTAACCGCGATGGTAGTTGGTGGGGAACGTGGTCGTCGTGACGTTGGTGGGCAGCACGATCGGCTGTCCATTGGACAGGTTGGGCCCGACGATCGCGGGAATCCCCGTTGCAAGCGAGCCCGCGGCTTGGAAGGAAGTGGCGCCGCTGATTGATTCGCCGATGATCGCGGGATACGCGTCGCGCATCGCACGATAGCTGTTCGGATCCACGCTGATGCCATAGCCGGCGCGAATCACTGTCTTGTCGTTAAAGCGATAGGCGAGCCCGATGCGCGGGCCCCAGGTTCCGTTTCCGGTACTGACTCCGCAATCCTTAGGGGAGTTATTCAAGCCGCCAAGACAAACGACTCCGGTGTTCGGGTTGTAGATATCCGCGCCATAGTTGTCGCGGGTCGCTATCGGATACACTTCGTAACGGATGCCATAGCTGAGGGTCAGTTTCCGAGTGACCTGCCACTGATCGCGGGCATAGAACGCATACATCGATTCGCGAACGGTCGCGGGATTGATATATTCGGTCGAGATACCCAAAGTGGTCGGGGTACCCAGCAGGAAATCCGCCCATGAGTTGTAGAGATTCGGCGCGGCGCCCCCGTTCAGCGCCGTAACACCGCCCGAGAATGTGAAGCCTCCGCGAGGCCCAAACGAGGTCTGTGGCTGGAAATGATTAATCCCAAAGTGCTGGTATTCGGCGCCAAAGCGGAACGAATGGGAACCCTTCACCCACCCTAGATTGACTCCGCCGACATATTCGTTGTCCCGGAACAGGAAGGGATTGGAAACGTTCGGGTTTCCGAAGGACGAGAAGCTGGTCACGCCGAAATTCGGATAGCCTCCATCGAGCACATACGATCCGTTCGTGCCCGGAATGCCCAGCACGTCCGAACCGTAGTTCTTCCCGATGTCGACGTTCTCGGCGGCAATACGAAGACGTGTGTAGCCCATGTTTCCATCGATCAGAATCGTCGGGGAAACTGTGTATGTTCCGCCGATGCCGACGCTCTGCACCAGACCCGTGGCGGTTCCAGGCTGGCCGCCATCGAGCGTATTTCCTCCGGCCGCTCCTAAACCCGGGGGATCGAAAATGTTGCTGGGCGAAATGCTATACCGCGCAAACACCGAGGTCTTCGCAGTCGGGATATAGTTCACTTTTGTATCGATGTTATGGTGTGTCGACGAATAATCGGCGGAAGCGAAGTAATCGTTGGTCGGAGTCGCCGTCGCAGAGGCCTGGTTCGGCTCCGGCATCAGCGCGATCATCTTCTGCGAGGCCGCGGCGAATCGCGCGGTCGGAATCAAGTTGCTTCCAAACGGAGTGCGGCCAGTTCCATTGGCATTTCCGGTAAGGGGATCGTAAATGATTGCTCCGGTGCCGGCGAAGTTCCCGGTCCGCAAAGGATCGGTAGCCACGGTCTGAAGCGCGGAAACGTTGGCCCGCTTATCGGTCACTTCCCAATTCCCGAAGAAGAATAACTTGTTTTTCTTGATCGGACCGCCGAGGTTGGCTCCGAACTGGTTAATGATGTTTTTCGGATTGTTCGCGCCGTAGTAAAAATAGTTCCGGGCTTTCAGTGCGCTAATCGTGTTGTATTCCCACGCAGCGCCGTGAAACTGGTTGGTGCCGGATTTGATGGCCACGTTGACCACCGAACCGCCGGCCATGCCCTGTTCTGCGTCGAAGCTCGCAGTCACCACGTTTACGGTTTGGATCGCCTCCGCCGCTGGAACATAGGCCACGATCTCCGGAAGCCACGGGTATAAATCCAACGCTCCATCGAGGCGCGTGCCGTTATTGTTGTACGAAGCGCCATTCACATTTGTCGCCAGCGCGCCTTGCGGATTGCCGGCTTCCGAGTGCGAACCCGCGGGAGGACTGAATCCTGGAATCACGACGAAGACGCTTTGAAAGTTGCGGGTCCCGGCTTCCGGCAGGTCGCTGAGCTGCGACGACTGAAGCTGCTGGCTCACATCCGCCCGGTCGGTTTGGAGCGAGATCGCAGCCGCGTTGACCTCCAACGTTTGCTCTACCGTCGAAACCTGAAGTTGAGCATCGATACGCCGGACGGCGTTCGCATCCACTGTCACTCCCTGTTGAATCACGGTGCGGAAAGAAGGCATCGCGATGGTCACCTTATATACCCCGGCTTGCAGATCCGAAAACACATAGTTTCCGTGTTCATCGGTAGTGGTCTGCTTGGTTGTGCCGGTGCCGACGTTCACGGCCTCGATTTTAGCAGACGGAATCGGTGCGCCTGAGGCGTCCGTCACGCTACCTGTCAGCGATCCGTAGAGGACCTGAGCACGGCAAGGCGATAGAACGAAAAGGGTTAGGAGCATTGCACCGAACAGGGCGCGGAACTGCGAACACGAGACAGGGAGCCGCATAATGCCTACAGATGCCGGAATGTAACAATTGGTTTGAGACCCGATCAAATTGTTTGGTAGGACCGCTCCCTTTGGTCACGGCTCGGAAGCACAGCCGCGTCTAGCGAGCCGTGACCGCAGGGAGCGGAGTCTCAAGGTGTAACCTTGCTTAGTTCCACGCACAGCCTTTCCTTCGCAGCGAAGATTTTCCACTTGACCGTGCCGAGGGGAATGCCCAACGCTGCGGCAATCTCCTGATACTCCAGTTCTTCGGCGTATCTCAGCATCATGATCCGCCGTTCGGCCGGTTCCAGCAGATCCATCCAGCGGAGGAAGTCGGATTCGCTTTCGAAAGAGTTCGCGTCGCTGCGATTGAGCCGGCGAACCGCATTCGCCGTAAGGCCGATCGTCTCGATTTTCCGTTTGCGCTGCCGCAGCGCTTGCAGGTGTCGGTTCCCGGCGACCCGGAAAAGCCATCCGAAAAAGCACTCTTTTTGCCGCAGCGACCCGGCATGCTGATACGTGGTCATCAACACATCCTGAGCCAGCTCCTCAGCGACCTGCATTTCGATCCCCCGGACCACGAAATAGCGGACCAGCTTGGGATACAGCGCTTCGAACAGCGCTCGAAAACACTCCTCCGATCCGCTCGCAAGGAACGCATCCACCGCCTCCCGCTCTATTAACTTAAGGTCTGGTGAAAAGACCATAAACGGCAATATCGAAGATTGTTTGACGATCAAACATTCTTTATCGTTGCAGCATTTGTCAAAACGAAACGAACCCAAGGCCATCCCATTCTATGCCTCGAATTCTATCTAAATCGGGCCCCATCGTGTCGCAACTCAATCAGCCGGCGGGCGTGGCCTTCAATGCCGCGGGGAATCTGTACATCTCCGACTCGCTGAATGCCCGCATTCCCAAAGTCGGCTTGAACGGGATCATCACGACCGTCGCAGGCACGACTCCCGTACCGCGACGGTTGTCACGATTCCATTTGTGGCGATCTTGCGAATCCGGTTCTGTTCGACCGCATTCCGGCTCCCATTATTTATGTGGACCAAACCGAACTGCGAAA
The DNA here is from genome assembly GCA_963813145.1 of Bryobacterales bacterium. Taxonomy (GTDB): domain Bacteria; phylum Acidobacteriota; class Terriglobia; order Bryobacterales; family Bryobacteraceae; genus Palsa-187. Next base: position 3,748,254 of record CAWEXX010000001.1, on the reverse strand, counting down.
TATCATTCCCTTCCGGACGACCGATCAGGCGGGAACGGTTTTGCAGGTGGTTTACCAAGGCGCGCCGCCGAACTCGATTGTGTTGCAGTCTCACACGGCGTCACCGGCGTTGTTCACGCTGGCCGGCGGGCAGGCGGCGGCGTTGAATCAGGATTTCACGTTGAATTCCGGGAAGAATCCGGCGCAGAAGGGCTCTGTGGTAGTGCTCTATGGGACGGGCGGAGGGGTGTTGGCTTCGGGAGTCCAGGATGGCTCGGTACCGGGGTTGGCGGCTGGCGTTATACAAGTGAATGTGCTGATTCCGGCGACGGCCCCTTCGGGAAATGTTCCCATTGTCGTGGCGGTTGCAGGCGTGTCGAGCCAAGGGTCGGTTACGATCGCCGTGAAATACGCGCGTGCGCTTCGAACAGGATGCTTAGATTGCGGCTCGCCCGAAAGCGGGCCGCATCGCGAGGTGTAGCTCGAAGCGTGGGCAGAGGTAATGATGGGCCGGGCTATTGAGAAGAGCCGTTGGTAGAGGATGCCGACTAAGCCCACGATCACGCCGAACTGAAGACGGACGCGCTCCAATTCCCGAGTGGTCGCAACTCTGATGCGATCTCGGTGCAGGACTGGAAGCTGGCCGATAATGCTTGGCATCAGGCGCCAGTCTGGACGAATCGCGATTCCTACTGACATGATTTGTGCCAGCGCTGTATAATTCGCGCATGCTGGCCCTTCGCGCCCTGCCCCTCGCATTCGTGCTCACTAAGGTGGTAGTCGCACAAGAAACCATCTCGATCCCCCACCGAAGATGGTGGACGAGTTTGCGCCGATCTCTATGGCCAAGGCACCCGTGCGGTTGTGCTCGCTCATGGGGGCAGATTCAACAAGGAAAGCTGGCGCGCGCAGGCCCAGGCTCTGGGGTCCGATCAATTCCGAATCCTGGCACTCGATTTCCGGGGATTCGGATGCTCGACCGGTCCGGGCCAAACGGACTTCGATAATGCCCCCTTTGAAAACGATGTGCTCGCCGCGGTTCGCTACTTGAAGGCGCATGGCGCCAAAACGGCGTCCGTGGTTGGGGGTAGCTTCGGCGGCGGAGCTGCCGGCGATGCATCGATCAAGTCCAGGCCGGGTGAGATCGATCGCATCGTATTTCTCGGCGCAGCGCCGAACCTCCCGGCAGAAAAGCTGAAGTCGCGCGCCCTGTTCATCGTCGCACGCGATGACAGCAACGGCTCCGGCCCGCGGCTTCCAGGCATTCGTGAGCAGTACGAGAAAGCTCCTCGGCCGAAGGAGCTGATCGTTCTGGAAGGTTCCGCGCACGCCCAGTTCCTGTTCCAAACCGACCAAGGGGAACGCGTCATGCGCGAGATCCTGCGATTCCTGTCGATGCCGTGATTGGGGACTGTAGCACATCATGAATAATATCTTTCCCGTGTGGCGTACGCGTCCACGCGTGCCGCGTCGACAGTCGTGTCGACGTCCGGTTTTGTGGGAAAGACACATCGACAAGAATGTGGATGCGGCACGCGTGGACGCGTGCGCCACAAAAACAGGGCGACGACTACACTAGGACGTTTCGCCTGATCCTTGACTACGCTCGTGGCATGACTTAACTTTGATGCTGAGGATTCTATGCTTAAGGTCCCGATTCTTGCGGGTTTGGTGTTCGCCGGAACAGTCGCATGGGCCTGCGGCGACAAGCTCTCGCTGATGATGGGCGCGCGGTCGTCGCAGATCAGACCGCTGCATCCGGCCGCTATCCTAGCCTACCCGGGCCGATCCGCCAGCGCCCTGCTGATTCGGAGCCTTGAGTCGCAGCCCGCATTCAAAAAGGCGGGATACCGCTTCAAACTGGTAGACAATTCCGCCGGATTCGACGAGGCGCTCAAGAACGGAAAATACGATGTTGTCCTGGCCGACATTGGCGAAGCCAACGAGTTGAACCAGGAAGTGCAGTCAGCGGCATCAAAACCGATCCTCTTGCCAGTCGCTTTCAAAGCGTCGAAAGACGAGCAGTCAGCGGCGCAAAAGAAATATCATTGCCTCTTGAAGGTCCCCGGCAACCCTGCGAGCTACGTCGACGCGATCGACCGGGCGATGGATTTAAAGCTAAAAGGGACGCGTTAGCGGCGCGATGCGCTGCGGCAAATTCTTCCCGCTTCTGTTGGTTCTCCCGCTTTCGTTACTCGCGCAAGCCTGGTTATCGCCCCAAGGCGACGGCACGGTTTCCATCCTCTATCAGAACGGCATCAACCGTCTGCATGCGTACGGTGACGGTCAAACGAGAGATAAAGGGCATACCTACTCCGACGCCCTGGTGCTGAATAGCGACTTTTCGATCACCGACAGACTCGCTGTGACGATCAGTGTTCCTTTTATCGAGAGCAAGTACGTCGGCACGGCCCCGCATGTTCTGGTAAGGGGCGATCCCAGTACCGCCGTCGCGACCGACAACGGCGATTTTCACGGCGGATTCCAAGACTTTCGCCTGAACGTGCGTTATGCCCTCACAACGGGCTCGCTAAAAATTACGCCGCTCTTTCAGGCCACCATTCCAAGCCATGCCTATCCGAGTTTCGGGCATGCCGCGATAGGGTTCGACGAGCACGAATATCGCGTGGGCGTAAACGTCGGGCGGCGTCTGGATCCGATCCTGCCAAAGGTATTCGTGCAGGGGCAATATGCCTTCGGAATGACGCCGGTGGTGGCGGCAAATATAGCGCCAAAACGGAGCTACGGCGAGCTTCAGCTCGGTTATTTGCTGAACCGCCACATCACGTTTCAAGGCTTTTCCGCGCTCACCTGGTCGCATACCGGCTTCGACCTCGACTACAATCTGTATCCCGGTAATCTCACCCAGGACCAGTATCTCAATCACGACCGCATCGCCAGGTCAAACTTATTAGAAGCAGGCGGGTCCGTGTCTTACCAGCTCAATCGGTCCACAATTTTCTTTCTCTCGGCGGGTCATTCGTTTTATGGAACAAACGGCCATTTGCACTACCTGGTGACGACGGTGGGATTCACGAAAGCATTCAGCACCAAGTGGTCGGCGGAGAATAGCCTTGCGTCTGCCCCGCTCCCGGAGGCCACGAAGGCCACCGTATGCGCGTGCGCGCGGTCGAAGTGAGACGGAGTCAGCAGGGTCATTAGGAGGTTTGCCCGCGACCATCGGGAGCGGTTTTTATCTTAGTGACCCAAAGCCCCAGGCTCACGCCGGGGGCTAAACCAGGGCGACACGGCGCATCAAATCCTGAAATCTGGGCTCCTGCCGGATTCTGTCGAATCGCGGATCGGTTTTGAGCCAGGTCATCATCGACGAGTGCTGCCGATATGCCTTCTCCAGCCAGTTCAAAGCTTGGGCCTGGTCATCCAATGCCACGTATACAAGGGCAATCATGCCTGGCGATACCGGATACTCTTTCGCCATCGTAAGCAGCTTGTTTAGGATTTGCAGGGTCTGGTCGCGCCTGCCCAGCATGGAGGCTATGTATGCCAGGTCCGGCGATATACCCGGATCCACTCCATCGGCGGCTTGACTGGTCCGAATGGATTCGATGCCTTTTTCGTACGACCCACTGTATACATAGGCCCAACCGATTTGATACAGCAACGCCGACTCATCGGGGTGAAGCTCGAGGCCTCTTTGAAATTGTGCAATGGCCAGGTCGTACCGCCGCGCACTCACGTAGGCGTCGCCCAGCATCTGATTGGTTTGCAGAGATAGCGGATCCACCTCCAAGGCGAGCTTCCCAGCAGCGATGCTCTCATCGGCGCGGCCCAGATGGCGCAGCATATTGCAGTACAGCACATGCGATGTGGAGAAACCCGGGTTGAGTGCGATCGCTTTTCTAACTTCGGTTTCCACTCCCTTCCAATCCCACTCCTGATAATGAACAATGGCCATAGCATGGTGGGCTTCGGCCAGCGCGTCGTCGAGTGCTAGAGCCTTGATTGCCGCATCTCGAGCCTTCGAGATGGTCTCGGGCCACGGTCTCGCGTCGGTAAACAGGAACGCGGTCCAACAGGTCGCCAGTCCACCATAGGCAGCGGCATAGGCCGGGTCAATCTGAATGGCCTGGTCGAAGTAATCGATCGCCTTCACGATCGTGTCATCTTTGAATTGGTCCCAATAAAACCTGCCGAGAAGGTATGCGTCCAAAGCCGCGGGGACGATCTGATGTTGTTTGCGAGACAGCCGGCTGGCTTCTTCGGTGGTCACCCGGACTTGCACTTCATCGGCAATCGCGCGCGCCACTTCGCCCTGCAATGTGAGCACATCCGTCAGCTCACGCTCGTACGATCGCGTCCATAATTGCTGGCCGGTGGAGGCATCCACCAGTTGGGCCGTGATGCGCACGCGATTGCCCGATGACTGCACGCTGCCCACGATCAGCGCGCCGACTCCCAGCTCCTTCGCGATATCCGCCAGCGGCTTTTTCGTCCCTTTGAACTGCATAATGGACGGCCGCGAAATCACGCGCAGGGCGCCGATCTGACCCAGGTCGGTGATCAGCAGGTCCGTCATCCCGTCCGCAAAATACTCCTGCTGGGCGTCGCTGGACAAGTTCGAGAGAGGCAACACTGCGAGCCTGGTGATGCGTGAAGCGCCCGCTCCCGGCGCCCCTTTTCGCAAACTTGCGGGCAGCAGCATCCATATCGCAGGCAGTGCAAGAATCGTGGCCGCGCCGCCCGCCTGCATGAGACGGCGCCGCGATAACGGGAATCGCACTAGTGGATCGTGGTCAACACCGATTGATGCAGCAAGCGCGGCCTTCAGATCAACAGTGAGGTCGCTGGCCGATTGAAAACGCTCTGCCGGCTTTTTCGCTAAACAGCGGCGAACGATAAGGCTTGACGCCGGGTGCTCCAATTCCGGCGGCTTCGCATTCAGAATTGCAATCAGGGTATCAAGCGAGGAGGTGCCTTTAAAGGCGCGCGTCCCGGTGAGCATTTCGTAGAGAATCGCGCCGAACGAGAAAATATCCGTGCGATGGTCGAGCGGTTGGCCGCGCACCTGCTCCGGCGACATGTAACCGACCGTTCCCATCACCCGGCTCTGCTCCGAAGGCATCAATACTTCAGCGTGCTCCCCGGGGGCCGGCGGCTCAGACAGCTCCGCCAGGCCAAAATCCAGAATCTTGATCCGGTCTTCGCCGGTGACCCAGAGGTTCTCGGGCTTCAAATCGCGATGTACGATTCCCTTTTGATGCGCGCCCGCGAGTCCACTCGCGATTTCGATGGCGTATTCGAGCGCCTTCGGCTCCTCGAGCGCGGCGTTGCCCATCCGCGCCCGCAGGGTCTGTCCCTCCAGATACTCCATCGCGATGTACGGCCGTCCGTCCGCTTCGCCGACATCGTAAACCGTGCAGATGTTGGGATGACTCAGAGCCGAAGCCGCGCGCGCCTCCTGCTCGAAGCGCGCCACCGACTCGCTGTCGTTCAAAAATTCCCGGGCGAGAAACTTGAGTGCCACCGGCCGCCTCAACCGTGTATCCCACGCGCGGTAAACCTCTCCCATGCCTCCCGCGCCTAGCAGCGCATCCACCCGGTAGGGGCCAATGCAGTGGCCGAGAAGTATCCCCGAATCCGAGGAAGCCAGGGTGCGAGCTGCAATTTCGAACGCCGGCGTTTCCAGGAACAAGTCGGCGCGATTCTCTTGCGCCAGCAGAGACTCGACTTCCTGGCGTCGCTCCCGATCGTCTCCGCAAGCGGAATCGAGATAGGTCTGGCGCTCGGTTGCGGCCAGAGAGAGCGCGATGATGACGATGTCATCGACTTGCTCTTGTTTGGAATCTCCCTCGCCCGCCATATCGCGAAGTATATACGAGACACCCCAAAAGTCGAGCTATTTTTTTCCGTTGGCTTCCATTTCGCGCAGCAGCCAGAGCTTGGCCAACTTCCAGTCGCGCAAAACAGTTTCCTGGGAAACGTCCAGGGAATGAGCGATTTCATCGGTGGACAAACCGCCGAAGAACTTCATTTCCACGACCTGGCATTTGCGGATATCCGCCAGGGCCAGCGCCTTGAGCGCATCGTCGAGAGCGAGGAGCGCCGCGTCATAATGAGCGCCAAGATTGACACACTCGTCGAGCGACAGCCGCTGCGGATTTCCTCCGCGCTTGCCTCGTTTGCGCGAGCGCGCAAAGTCCACCAGAACGCGGCGCATCACCTGCGCGGAGATGGCGAAAAAGTGGATCCGATTCTTCCAGTGCAGGTTGCGAAAGTCGGCCAGCCGGACATAGGCCTCGTGCACCAGTGCGGTGGGCTGCAAGGTGTGATCCTGGCGCTCGCCGGCCATGTAGTGCCGGGCCAGGCGCCGCAACTCCTGATACACCACCGGCGCCAGTTGATCGAAGGCTGTCTGGTCTCCCTTGCTCCAGGCTTGCAGGAGCCCGGTCACTTCCTCTGGAGACCTGGACATCTCATCGCGACCCATGTCAGATGGACGCCAGTATACACCCGCAAAAAAAATCGATGGAGCGTTACGGTTTTCGCGAGCGGCTGGCGCTATTCAGTCAGTGAGGTTAGATGTCACCGGCATTTTAGTCTTGCGGATGATCATGCGCCATAAAGGGGCGCGAATTTAAGCTACCGAACGGCTTCGGGTAATCGCCTTTTGTGTACCGATTCCGATGCACTGTTTCGACCCAATCCCGCCAGAATGCTGGTGGAGAAAAAAGGAGACGAAGGATGACACGACTGAATGAAGTGACCGCGACGGAGGAGCGTTTCCCGCGCCGTCGTCTATTGAAACTGGGCGGCGCAGCGTTGGTGGCGGCACTTGCCATCGGGCTGATCGGCGCAAAGAGCGCTCGCGGCCAGGTGGCGCCGCTACAAATCATTCCGCTGGCATCGGGATACAACGATGCAAACAGCGTAGACCTGCACGTGAACGGACCGAGCGATGCCCTGACGGCAGATCTGGTGTTTCAACCCGGCGCCGAAACCGGATGGCACTATCATCCGGGTCCCGTGGTGGTGGTGATCAAAAGTGGTGCGCTTACGGAGACTCGCAGCGACGGCTGTGTGGTGGTACACCCTGCTGGTTCGGTGTTCTTCGAGAAGATGAACGACGTTCACAATGCCTCCAATCAAACCGGCGTCGTTACCGAGGTATACGCGACATTCCTGTTCCCCTCCGGCACGCAGCCCCTGATTCCGGCGGCCAATCCGGGAGGAGTTTGCCATCACTAGGAGCCTCGTGCGAGCCCCGCGCTGACGCATAGGGCTAGTCATAACGACGAAATGAACACATAACCCCATGCCGCTTTGTAGGGCGGCCAATATTGGCCGCCCTACGGCAGCTTGGCGTATTCCGTTCTTGCTTGCTTAAGCACGGGAATATCTTCGTCCGCATGGTCCCAGAGAGCGAGAAATTGCTGGTAGGCGGCCTTTGCCTTAACGTTATCTCCCGACAAAGCGTATGCTCTGCCGAGTTGCAAGTGCGCCAGGGCGCCGATGGGATCGGCCAAAACGATGCCGCGGTGATTCAGGACTTTTTGAAATTCAACCTCGGCTTCTTTACCACGTCCTGCCGCCAGGTACGCCTCTCCGCGTATGTATGCGGGATAGAGGCCTCCGAACCTGCCGAAGAACCCCGTGCCCGGGATGGCGAAGTCATAAGGAACCGCGCGTTCCAGTCGCTCGACCGCGTCCGACGGCGACTGATGAGCCAGCGCGGAAAGTCGCATGCAGCGTGGGAAGATACTCGAATTGCACAGGTGTATCCTCCGGAAAGCGTTTCTCCAGGTCGGCAGCGAGCCTTTGAGATTCTGAAAGGTCGCCTGACCTCGCCAGCGCAAAGGCGGCGGCGTACTCCACATCGCGGCCCTTTGCAAGTTCGAGTGCCGCCTGCGCGCGCTTCTTCGCCGCTGCCCAATTCCCGCAATGCGCTTCGCTCACCGCCGCCGCGGCTTGGTACATCGCGGCGTTCTCAGGCCTGCCGGCCTGCTGCGACATCGCGATCGCGCGTTCCCACATGGTTCGCGCCTCCCGCATTCGTCCCGCACGGGCGAGCACCAGAGCCTGATTGTGCGACATCCAGTCTTCCGCATGCTCTCCGGGTGCGCGGGCGATCTCGCGATCCATTCCGGCCTGATCGCCTTTTAGAAACGCGAGGTGGTAACGGACGACCAGAAAGATCGAGGTTTCCAGTTTGCGCTCCGCCGCCCGCTGCAAGGCCTCCTCGGCCTGCGGGTACCGGTCGAGGTACAGATTGTGGAGGGCAATACCTCCATACGGGAATGGGATGTCCGGATCGAGCCGCATGGCCTGTTGAGCCGCCTGAATCCCTTTTTCATATTGGCCGGTGCCAAAGGCGACCCAACCCGAGATAATGCCCGGGGCGTCAGGGTCGCGAGGATATGTCTGCGCCCACGATTCGAGAGTCTGCAACTCCTTCTGTAAGTTTCCGGTTGCACAGCGGTCGTAGAGCATCACGATGTAGCGCCTCTCCCGATCGCTGACGCGATCCCGAAGCCTGTACGCAATACGGACTTCATCGGCTCCCAGATCGGTTTGCCCCATGTTCCACGATGTGAAGCCGAGGACGGCATGCGCCATCGCAAAATCCGGATCGATGGCGATCGCCCGCTGGAGATGCGGGATTGCTGTCGGACCGCCACTGGCGTACGTGGCGATTCTTGCCGCAGTGTACGCTTTCAGAGCTTCCAGCGACGGCGTGGTTGCCTGCTCCAGCGGCGTCGAGTGCTCTTGAATGCTGGCCAGCGACTCACCCAGCCTCGTCCGGATTTGAATCGCGATCCGGCTCAGCGCAGCCAGGACCTTTTCCTTGCTTTCCGGCTGCGCCTGTTCTTCCGCGAGGACCTCGCCGGTCTGGCATTTCCGGGCACTGAGCCACAAAACGTATTGGCCGCCGAGGCTTGCGATAGACCCTTCGAGAACTGCGCTGCTGCCGGTTCGCTCGCAGATCTCGCGGGAGACCTCCCGAGTCAGCCGCGTCTCCGGCGGCCGATTCATGAAGCGGAGCACGCTCTGGATTTGCAGGTCCGAAACGAGAGTGAGGAATGGGGACTGTTCCAGTTGCACCGTCAGCCCCTGCCGAAGCGTCTGGTCAAAGACCGGATCGCCGGTCTTGTTTTCGAAATCTCCCAGAACCACTGTGTCCTTCGCAGTGAGTTTCGGCGGCCGGTGAAGGGCAAAGTAGCCTATTGCCGCGGCCAGCACCAGGATCGCGGCGGCGGCGGCTCCCACGTACGCCCGCCGGCTCCCCAGCGTGACTGCCGCAAGTTCCTGGCGTAGTTCGGCGGCGGACTGCCACCTTCGCGCCGGGTCTTGTTCCAGACAACGGCTTACGATGCTCTCCAGCTTTCGCGGCCGGATGCGCTTTCGCTGCGGCCCCACGCGCGCGCCCGTTAACATTTCATAGAGCACCAGTCCGAATGAGTAGATGTCCGTGCGTGCGTCCGCCGGTTTGCCCTCCCGCTGCTCCGGCGCCATGTAGGCAGGCGTTCCGACGATCATGTGGCTGGCCGTGACGGTTTCATCCTGGCCCGACCGCGCAAGCCCGAAATCCAGAACCTTTACTCCGGATTTCCCGATCATAATGTTCGCGGGCTTGAGGTCGCGGTGAATAATGCCTTTGCCGTGAGCCTCAACCAGCGCCGCTGCGATCTGGGAACCGTAGAGGAGCACTGTCTGGACGGGCAGCGGTCCGTTTTTCAGCCGCGCCGCCAATGTTTCACCCTCCACCAGCTCCATCACCAGGTAGTTGGGACCAACGTCGTGGATCGTGCAGATATTGGGGTGATTGAGCGCCGAAATCGCGCGAGCCTCCCGCTCAAACCTATCGCTGAACTGCTCGCGAGTGATCTTGATGGCTATGGCGCGGCCTAGTCGCGTGTCTATCGCCCGATACACCTCGCCCATGCCGCCCTCGCCGAGTTTGCTTTCGAGACGGTATGGGCCCAGGCAAGCCCCAGCATCGAATGCCGTGACGGTCGCATCCTCCAGCAGGTGCGGAGGCCGCTCCAGGAATTCGTGGCCCGTGCGTTGTGCGAGAAGCGACTCTATTTCGCTGCGTAATTTGGGATCTGTCAAGGCCAACATTGCAGCGCGCTCGTCACCGGTGGCCGCGCGAGCCGCGTGATAGAGGTCTTCGATCTGCTGGAAACGCTCCGGAGTCATATCTAAGTGGAAGGCGCGGTGGCGCGAGCATCAGCCTGCAGCATCGGCTCCCATATACAAACACGTCGACTGAAGTCGACGCTGCAAGCTGAAGCTCGCGCCGCGTACCGCGCTTATATTAACGAACTGGCTGATATACGCCACTATTGTCCCGACGGCTTTCCTATTGTATGGCCTAACTCGCGCAGCAGCCAGGCTTTGGCCAAATCCCAATCGCGCCGGATGGTGCGCAGCGAGATTTTCATGGCCGCCGCGATCTCCTCTTCGGTCAATCCACCGAAATAACGGAGCTCGACCACTTTGGCCTGGCGTGGCGCCAGCCGCGAGAACTCTGTCAAGGCCTCGTCGAGAGCCAGGATGGACCGCTCGGCCGCGTGCGACAAGACGGCGGATTCGTCCAGATTCACTTTGCAAGGTACGCCATCGCGCCTCCGCGAGCCGCGTGTGCGAGCGGCGTCCACCAGAATGCGCCGCATCATTTGAGCCGCGATGGCGAAGAACTGTGCTCGCCCCTCCCATTCGACGTTGGCCACGTCCACCAGGCGAAGGTAGACCTCATGGACCAACGCGGTGGCCTGCAGGCTATTGCCCTGCGCCTCGTTTCTCATGTAGCGGCGAGCCATGAGCCGCAGCTCCGGATAGACGTGCTCCGTAAGCCTGGCCAGGGCGGCTTCGTCGCCGGTCCCCCAAGCCTTCAAGAGATTTGTGATTTCTGAGGTGCGTGGGTCGATGGATCGCCCGTCCCGCGGGGCATCCAAAAATATACAGGATAAACGTGGCCGGTATTAGGACGCCATTGCCGCCTGTACCGGCGGACGGAGAACAAATGATCTCCTCCAGAAAGCAGGAGGCACAAAATGAAACACATAGGAACTATGGCGCTGATGCTCAATCTCGCGATCGCAGGCGCTTACGGACAACAGACTCATGTAAACATGACTTTTTCAGGAACTGGCGCGGCCAGCTCGATCGATCTGAAGCAGCCCGGCACAAATACCGCCGAAGAGAATGTCGCCGGGAACGGTACCTTCGGCTCGTTTACCTTTCGAAGCGTCAGGGCAATCGCAATGTTTCCGCAACCGTCCAGCACTTGCTCAGGCCTGTTTTTTCCGAGCGCGGCCGGCGCGGGCCAGCTTGTCTTCCAGGATGGAAGTCTATTGAAAGTCACTCTCACGCAAGGTGGCGATTGCATAGATCTCGTGCACGGGGTGGGTAACTGTACTTTGACCTACAAAATCAACGGTGGAACCGGCCGATTCAAGAATGCGTCGGGCGTCCTCACATATACAGAGACGGCCCTGCCGCTGTTGGCCGACGTCTCCAACAACCCCGTCTTTTTCTCCGAAACCGGAAATTTTGCGGGAACCATTTCCGGAGTGGTTACAGGCGAGCAATCTCAAGGCGAGCGGCATTAGGAACTGGCGCTGGCTTGCGTGCGGGCCGGCACTCCGCCGAACAGCGGACCAAGCCCTAGCCATGGTACGGTGCGTGAAAAGGTCGCGTAGTAGCCTGTATCAACCGAGCAGTTAATACCTGTTGCCGCTCTGTAGGCGGCCAATATTGGCTGCGGCCTGCCTTCGGGCAGGCCTTCGGCGGTCGCCAAAAAAGCCGCCTGAAATGCGGCTGGAGCCAATATTTGGCCGCCCTACAATCTCCTCTCTTTAGCTGTGGGCTCGCATGGATTTCACGAGGTCGGCGGCGGACGGCCAGTAGATCGTTCCCGCCGACCAGATAATCAGCCGGCAAATCGGCGAGTTGCCCGGCCGCATCGTTGGTAACCGCTCCATCCAAACCGCAAGCTCGCCTTAGGTCGGTCGTGGTTCACCGGACTTCCCATCGACTTTTTCAACACATATAACGGTTTTATCGGCCGTTTAGCGCACTGCGAGGTAAGGCGGACTATACGGCGCCCAAGCGATAACCCAGGGTTTTACCTCGCGCCGCCGAGCTGCGGAAAAGGTAAGTTGATGAACAGATCGTTCTTTATAGGCTTGCGACGATGGAGGCAAAGTGAAACTAAGACTCGTGGGAATCATCGCGACTGTACTGTTTACGCGCGCGGTTTCAAGCGGCCTTTTGGTACCGGCAGCAGCGGACTCGCCATAGACGCTCAGGGAACTGTTTATTACACCGATTCGTCGACGGCCACAGTTCATAAGATCAGCGGCGGTGTCGCGACCACCATTGCCGGGAACGGTAACTTCGGCTACGCCGGCGATGGTGGACCGGCCACCAGCGCCACGCTGTTTATGAGTTCCGGTACTTCCGGCGTGGCGGTTGATAGTGCGGGCAATGTCTACTTTACTGACGGTTATAACAACGTCATCCGCAAGATCAACAAGGCCACGGGTGTCATCACCACCTATGCCGGCAATGGCACCGGCGCAGGCACCGGCTCCGGGGGGTTCGCCGGTGACAACTGAACTGCCCTCAAAACGCGGCTCATGTGGAAGTGCTCGGCCTGCAAGAAGCAGTACTCCGTCAAGGTTGGAACGATCTTTGAAGACTCGCCGGTCGGCCTTGACAAGTGGCTCTGCGCGATGTGGATGCTCGCCGACTGCAAGAACGGGGTTAGCTCCTACGAGATCGCACGGAGCCTTGAAGTGACGCAGAAGACGCCATGGTTCATGCTCCAGCGCATCCGCCACGCCATGCACACCGGGAGTATCAACAAATGTTCGGCACCATCGAAGCCGATGAGGATTTCATCGGCGGCGCGACCCGCCCCAAGGCTCCAGCGTTGGTCCCGTAAAGAGTTCGGCGGCGAGATTTTCGAACCACGTCTGCTCAAAGGTATTGCAATCATCGGGCGCGATTAGAATCCAATTTGCGATGCCTTTGTAGCACGCTACGGCCTTCTGACGACTGCCCTTGCTCCCCCGCACGCGTATCAGGCGCGGCAACGCATTAGCATTGGCGCTGGCTAGGATATAATTTTTTTCAATATGTCAAACCTGCGAACCCGCCGCAATATGCTGCGCATCTTAGGAGCCTCGGCTGTCGGTGCGCCCTTCGCCGCGTCCCTATATGCACAGGGCCGCTGCAAAAATGGCTACAACACGGAGGCCTGCCCCATGACCAAAGAGGTGGCAACCGCGCCGATCAAGCCGCCCTTCGCAAACACCGGATGGAAGACCGTCGCCCTCGAACACATCTCGTTCCAGGTGCCGGACTACCGCAAGGAAGCGGCATTTTACGTCGCCCTAATGGGTTGGAAGTTGCGTAGCGACGACGGCAAGCGGGCCGTTCTCGACATCGGCAACTGGGGCTCGGCGATCTTTAAGACAGCGCCTCTGGAACAGACATCGGTACTGGTGGACGGCTTCGGTTTCGCCATCGCGCCGTGGAACGTCAAGACAGTCGAGGCGGAACTCCGGAAGCGCGATCTCAATCCTGTAGCCGACAACGACGGCAAGGGATTCGAGAGCTTCCATGTCAAGGATCCGGACGGGTTCGATTTACAGATCGGGAACAGCAACGGCCTGGTGAAGGCGCGCAAGATTCCGGCGACCGCCAAGCTCGAGGTGGAACCGCCGTTCGAGGCGACGAATTGGCAGACGGTGTGGCTCGATCACTTTTCCTTCGGCGCTACCAACTACAAAGCGAGTGTGTCCTACTACTCCAACCTGCTCGGCTGGGAAGGCTCCTATGATGAAGGCAGCCAGAACGAGGTGGAGATGGGTGACATCGGAAATGCCATCATCCGCGGCGGCAATCCGAACGATCCGAATTTCGGCAAGCATCCGGCCAACGGGAAGGAGCGGCCGCGGAACATCCGCATTGATCACATCTCGTTTGGCATCCAGCCGTGGGATTCCGACGCCATCAAGGACGGTCTCGAGAAGCGCGGGCTCCGCGCCCAGGTCGACACTGGCAACACCGGAGATATCCACCAAGCGGCCTACAAGAGCTTTCACACCCGGACACCCAACGGATACAACCTCCAAGTGAGCTGCGTGACAAAGGACACACGGCTTATCGGATCGAGCTCGATGAAGCCGGCGCAGTAGCCAGCGTCTTGCAGTTCTGCGGATTTGAGATTTTTGAACCGCAGCATGGATGCTGCGCGGCGCCCAGCATGACGCGCCGAGAGCATGAAGTTGCAACGCCTGCCTGGAAGAAAGACGACTTAGCCAAGATTAAGACAGATCTGTCGAACCCCGGCTCTCGACTCTTCTAGCTGAATTACGCGCCACTCGGAACGTGTTCGGAGTTGCGCGCCGACGTCGTAAGTTGCGTCGGAAACGACCCAGTGGTTTTGTCGGCGAGGCGTAGAAATGGCCTGACCGGCACCCCGGCCACAGCGTTAATGTATAACATCTGGTGGCCGTCCTGGCACGTGATCACCATCTCACCGCCTCTGTAATGCAAAGGGTTTTCGCGATAGAAATCCGGTGGCGCCTCAGATCTACAGCTTGCGCGATTCTCGTCAACTTAGCTGCGGCCTACTGACCCCGACGCCCGGAAGCCATCCCGAGCAAACGCAAGGCCGCTGAATAGACATCTCCTGTCGATCATCAGAGAAAAACACCTAACTTTTTCCCGCGTGGCGAGTATAATATGATATTCACTAGTCGATCATCGACACGAGAATATGCCGAGAAGCCCATCTCCCCTCCAATCCGAGATGGTTCAGGGAACCCTGGACATGCTAATCCTCCAGACACTTGTGCTAGGTGCCGCCCATGGCCAGACCATCGCCCACGCCATAGAACGGGGCTCGGAGGAGGTGCTTCAAGTTGAACACGGATCGCTCTACCCGGCGCTTGCACCGCTTAGAGAATCGAGGCTGGATCGCTGCGTTCTGGGGGACCTCGGAGAACAACCGCAAAGCCAAGTATTACCGGCTCACGCCCGAGGGCAAAAGGCAGCTCGCTGCGCAGACATCGCGCTGGGAACAGATTGTGCGGGCTATCGGTCGCATCCTGAATCCGGTTACGGAGAAGCAGGGATGAACTGGCGGCGATTCTTCCGGCGTGATGAAGCCGATGCCGAACAGCGCGAGGAACTCGATTTCTACGTGGACGCCACAGCGCAAGAGTACATCGAACGCGGCATGGAGCCGGCCGAGGCCCGGGCAGCGGCACGACGGAAACTCGGTAACACGACCCAGATCCGTGAGGAGGTTTATCGCATGAATACGCTCACATTTATGGAAGGTCTGCTACGGGATGCGCGCCATGCTTTTCGGATGATCCGCACGAAGCCGGCATTCAGCGCGGCAGCCTTGCTTTCGCTCGCTTTGGGCATCGGAGCAAATACAGCAATTTTCAGTGTATTGAACGCCGTCCTGATTCGGCCCCTGCCCTACCCCGGATCGGACGCGCTGGTGGGCGTATTCAACAGGTTGGTGATTCAAGGGCAGGTCTTCGAAGACGCGGAGCTGTCAGCCGGCCTGTACGCTGCCGGTAAAGAGACCGCCAGGGCCTTCGAAAGTTTCGGCGTCTGGAGTCCCGGCGCCGCCACGGTGACCGGGATGGGAGATCCAGAGCAACTGGTGACGGTAACCGCGACGAAGGTGTTCTGCCCACGCTGGGCGTACCGGCGTATATCGGCCGATGGTTCTCGAGCGAAGACGACACCCCCGGCTCCCCGCTAACCGTGATCCTTAGTTACGGATATTGGCAGCGGAAGTTCGGCGGCGATCGCGAAGTACTTGGCCGCACGATGATGATCGATTTCGTCCCACGCCAGGTGATCGGAGTGATGCCGCGGGACTTTCGCTTCGTGAACCTCGCACCTGACATGCTCCTGCCGCAGCGCTTTCCCAAGAGCGGGCTTAGATCGGACGAGTTTAGCTTTACCGGCATCGCAAGGCTCAAGCCGGGCGTTACGATTGCGTTGGCGAATCAAGATCTAACGCGCGTTTGGAAGGCCTGGGCGGAAACGAACGGGGTTTCCAAAGCGTTCGATATGCTCAATATCACACCCAACCTGCGCCCGCTAAAGAAGGATGTCGTGGGAGACGTGGGCTCGGTCCTGAGCGTGCTCATGGGAGCGCTGGGGCTGGTGCTATTGCTGGTTTGCGCAAACGTGGCGAACCTGGTGCTGGTGCGTGCGCAATCCCGGCGGCAGGAGTTCGCGATTCGCGCGGCGCTGGGCGCCGGTTGGGGAAGGATCGCGCGGGAACTACTTGTCGAGAGCCTGACCCTGGGCATCGTCGGCGGTGCCTTCGGCTTGGTTCTTGCCTACACCGGCCTCAAGGTGCTGGTTGCGCAGGGGCCCGCCACTCTTCCCAGGCTTGAGGAGATATCGATAGACGGAACAGCGCTGGCATTTGCGTTGGTATGCTCGCTAGGAACGAGCCTGCTGTTCGGATTGGGAGCAGTCCTCAGGTCCGGCGTCCATGCTGGAATTCAAGAGGGTCGAATGCAAAGCGCGCGCGGAGCGACCCAAGGGGCCGGACAACTCCGGGCTCAGAATGCGCTCGTCGTCACCCAGGTAGCCCTTGCATTTGTGCTGCTGGTGGCCTCCGGCTTGATGATTCGGAGCTTCTTCGCCCTGCGAGCCGTAACGCCGGGGTTTACGCATCCTGAGTGGATTCAGACGGTCCGAATTGCTATCCCGGAAGCGCTGACGCCGGATGCCGAGCGGGTACTCCGCATACAATCCGACATTCTCAGCGGGCTTTCCGCCATTCCTGGTGTCACCGCGGCGGGCTTCGCCAGCGGCCTGCCGATGGAATCGGAGTACCGGAACGGTGTCCTGATCGACGTTGAAGGAAAGACTTCGGTCGACCAGATGTCTCCTAACCGGGCCGTCAAGAGAATTTCACCCGGCCTCCTTGCCGCGCAAGGTACGCGATTAGTAGCCGGGCGTGATTTTACATGGGAGGATATTCGCAATCATCGCGGCGTCGCGCTGATATCCGAGAACATGGCTCGCGAGAATTGGGGCGAGCCGGCCAACGCTCTCGGCAAGCGGCTACGGCAGAGGGGTAAAGATAGCCCTTGGCTAGAAGTTGTGGGCGTAGCGGAGAATGTTCGCGCGGACGGCGTGAACCTGCCCGCGCCGGCCACAGTCTATTTCCGCGCGGGAGGTCGTGGCGCCACGTTTGCGATTCGTAGCAAACGAGCAGGCACGGAAGCGTTCCTTCGGGAAGTCGCCGCTACGATCCACGCCGTGAATCCTGGTTTACCTTTGGCCAAGGTGCGGACTCTGAACGAGATCTACAAGCGATCCATGGCGCGCTCATCCTTCGCGCTGGTACTGCTTGGAATCTCCGGAGCGATGGCTTTGACGCTCGCGATTATTGGGGTCTACGGCGTCCTTGCCTATGCGGTGGGGCAGCGCCGGCGCGAGGTCAGCATCCGCCTTGCCTTGGGTGCCGAGCCGAGGACGCTCAAGTGGTTGTTTGTCCGCAAAGGCCTGGTCCTCAACTTCGTCGGCGGCATCATTGGACTGGTCTTAGCGGCAGGTCTATCACGCTGGATCTCTTCCCTGCTGTTTGGCATCACGCCGCTTGATCCACTCACGTACCTTGCATCGGGGGCGCTCATCGGGGCGGCAGCCATGACTGCGAGCTATGTTCCAGCCCGCCAAGCAGCGTCCGTAGATCCAATGGAGACGCTCCGCAGCGAATAGGCACGCCGTTCCAGCAGCAGGTCAGATTTAGGCGGCGGCAAAGCGCTGGAGGACTTACCTCCGTGTTTGCGGTCGGTCGCGTCTCGTAGAAGTGCGTTCGGGATCCCGCTTGGGGTCGTAGTCCGGTTTCCGCCCGAACACCTCCGTGCTAATCACGGAGTCCTTTAATTCCTCATCGCGCATCTGTAGATGCCGCTCGACGAGAAACCTTAAAAAGCGAGCCAGTCGCTCGGAACGTTCACGGCGACGGGAAGCCTAACCGTTGCGACCGGCTGACTTTACTTGACAGTCCCGGCTACGGAAAACTCGATCACTGCGCTTATCCCGGCGTCATCAAGGCCCGTGGCCGAAAACGATGTGTCGGTGTCATGCTGTTGTATCGACGCGCCTCCGCTGCCGGCCGGCAGGCCGAGCAGAATATAGGAAGGGACTGTGAACTGGCCGGCTTCCACAGGTACCTTGCACGAATAGCCCGCCGTCACGCCCGACCCCGTCGAGGTTCCGCCGAGGAAGACGTAAGTACCCGGCAAGCCGCCGGTCCACGTATACAGTAATCCCTGCGTCCGGTCTATGGCGGTGGCCGCGCTCGGATTGGTCCAGTTGAAATTGGGATTCGCTATGGTCAACGTGGCGGTGAACGGACCCACGTCCGTTCCGCCCGAGCCAGTGAATGTAAAGGTTCCGCCCGACGGAATCACGTTGGCCGCCAGAGTCGCGCCATTCTCGCCCTTGATGCCCAACTGCGGAGCCAGCGTTATCGCCGGTCCCGCGGGCCCCGTGAGAGTAAGCGAACCGGCGTCCAGACCGACAGGAGTGATCGGGCCTCCCCCGATAATCGGGTACACCGCGCATGAGCCCGGCGAAAGATTACCCCCCCGGCCCGTAGCGCCGGCGAGGAGCCCGCTATCCTTGAAAAAGCTCGCGCCCGCGCTGTTGGTCACCGTAAGAGTGCCTTTGGCGTTCGTCACATTCGTCTGAAGCACGTTGAGGCTCCCGACCCTGAGCGTATCTTGCGTGTTCTTCAGGATTTGGTCGCCGGTGATGGTACGGCCGGCGGTCAACTGCGAGACGCATGTGCCACCGCCCTGGTGGATCGGCAAGACCACGACATTGCTGATGACCTTTCCAGTCACTGCCACCACTGGAACCTGGCAGTCTTGAGCAACCGACGCTGGGATCGTCAGGTTAATCTGATTCACCCCGGGGTATCCGGCCGATCCTTGATAGAGGATGGTCGCCAAAACTCCGCCAACGTAAATCTGGAGGGGAGTATTCACGCTATGCGGCGTCGAAGTATAGGTCGTATCGCTGTCGGCGGGATCGGCGCCCAGACCGGTTGTCCAGAGGGTGATGATCTCGTCTGGGCGCGCCGGAGTTGGTAAAGGAGAGCAGCTTCCCGGTAAAGGCGTCGGTGGCGACCCCCAGATCGATATTCGTGTTCAACACGCCCAGAGGAATTGGGATCTGGTTATACTCGTTGATCCCCACGGCGCTCGCCACTACTTGGATGGGCGCAGGAGCGCTGTTCGCGCCTCGATAATTCACCGTGAGAGTTCCATTTCCGACCGGAGTGCCTGCGGGCAGAACCGCGGCCAGTTGGGTGGCACTGGTGTAATACAGCGCGGGATGAGTCGTCACTCCGCCCACGACTACCGTGATGCTGGCTCCGTTCAATGTCAAGGGCAAACCCGCCGAGCTGTCCTGGAGAACAGGATTCCCAGGGTCGGCCAGGCCGCTTCCTTGGATGACGAATATACTGCTCGGCGCGATGCCGTAATTCGGCATGCCCACCGGAGTCAGGCTGGAGTTGTTTAGAATTTGCGCGACCGCGGGCGCAGTCGAGGCCGCTGCTCCGAACGTGGTGAATTGAAGCGTGATCACACCGCCGCTGTTCGCGACGACCAGGACTTTCGCGACCTTCCCGCCGTTGGTGTTCGCAACGAATGCATCTCCAACCACCAGCAGATTGGCGGCGATAGGTTTCGAGCTGCCGGCCGGAGCAAGGGTGGTCCAATAAGATTGGGGCAAACCGTTGAAATTCGTCGCCCCAGCGTTGCCGACGTTGTACACCGTCGCGCTGCCCTGCGGAGCAATGGTGCTTCCATTCCACAGAAGGTCGCCGCCGGAGCCGGCGACCGCACCGGTATCCAGATTCAGGGTCGAACCGGTCTGTAGAATCGTGTTTTCACTCAGGTCGGCTCGGACCGCGATGGGAATCGCACAGGCCAGAATCGCTAGAGCAACCGTCCGTGCCGGTAGAATTTGGTTCATGAATGAAGTCCTCGTGATCGTCTATCTTGGCTTACTGAAGCTACCAGAACCGGAGCGCCATAATTTCCGAGGCCGTCAGTACTCACTTGGCCCTGCGGCGCGTTGATGTTCCGAGCAGCTTCCGCAACTATAAATAGGAATGAGGATCGTCTGCCGTTACTTTCAAAATTTCCGTAGATTTCTGAGATTAAGTCCATCAGGCAGGATGGATAGCTTCCACACTGGAGAAGTGCCCGTTAACAAGCATTATCGGTAGCGTTCTTATCTGCATACTCTTCGCTCCCCAGATTGCCAATCGACTCCTCAACCCGGACCGACGTCTAAGGTCGGAGTACCTTGGTACTCAGGTAAGGGAGAGCTGCTGCCTGCGCTCGGTGGTTCCATCGATTGGATACCTTAGATCCGAGTTGTTACTCTACTACAATAGAAGTCAAATCTCAGTAGTATTTTTTCGGGGACGGTTATGAGGAATATCACAAGAACTGCGGTGCTATGCATCGGGGTATCGTTCGGCGTCAACGCGTTCGGGGATGACGGAACCGGGCAGGGAGACAACAAGGTTCGCCGAGTGCTGGTTATCAGCATCGACGGGATGCATTCTCTCGATTTCGCTCTCTGGGTGAAACACAATCCAAGCTCCGCCATTGCGCAACTCGCGTCGCGAGGCATAAATTTCAGCAATGCGAGCAGTTCGAAACCGTCGGATTCCATTCCCGCCACCACTGCAATTTTCACAGGGGGCACCCCCGCCGTAAGCGGCATGTGGTATGACGATGCTTATAATCGCTCGTGGTTTGCTCCGACGAACATCACCTGCACAGGGACTCCGGGAACGACCTTTAGCCTAAAAGGCGACATCGACGTGGACCCGCAGCCGACCGTGGTCACAGCAACCAATGAAACCGTTGATCCCGCGAAGTCGCCTCGACAACTGGTGCATGGCATCTGCACCCCGGTACTGCCTCACAACATGCTCCGGGTGAACACTGCCTTTGAAGTGGTTCGAGGGGTCCATGGGCTCACGGCTTATTCGGATAAGACCGCGTCTTACGAGTTTTTGAACGGCCCTTCGGGCACCGGAATCGCCGACCTTTATACACCCGAGATCGGCACCGTGATTCTCAAGGATATCGGAATGACCGAGGCCTTCGATGATCTCCGCGTCACTTCGATCCTCAACGAGATCAAAGGGTTCGACCACAGCGGAACCCACCACGTGGGTGTGCCAATGTTGTTCGGAATGAATTTCCAGGCCATCAATGCGGGCAAAAAGGACTCACTCGGCGGTGGCTACGCAGACGATTTTGGTACGCCCAACGGTTCACTCCAGGGCGCGTTGCAACATACCGACGCCTCGATCGGCCAAATTCTGGCGGCGCTCCAACAACAAGGCCTCACCAACACGACTGCGATCATTCTTACGGCGAAGCACGGCGAGTCGGCCCTCGATCCATCGGAGCGATTCTTGGTGTTGACAAGTGCCATCCAGACCATCTTGACGGCGGCCGGTTTCCCCGCGGCGGTCGTTCCCAAGATCACTGAGAAGTCTACGGCGCTCATCTGGCTGAAGAATCAATCGCAAACCCAGGCGGTGGCCAATGTGTTGACACAGGCGGCGAATGAGCAGTCGCTCCACATTCAGCAGATCCTCACTGGGGAGTCAATGAAGCTGCTGTTCCAGGATCCCTTGACAGATCCGGCTACACCGGACCTCATTCTAATCCCCTACAACGGGACCAACTATGAACCTAGCCTGTCAGCGGCCCTGCCAGCGGTTCAGGCTGAACATGGCGGATTCAATGAGAACGAGACACACGTGCCATTGCTGGTGGTCCATTCGTCGCTGACCCCGGGTCAGATCCGTGCGCCAGTCACGCTGACTCAAATCGCGCCGACGATTCTTTCCCTGCTAAATATCGATCCGAACGCCCTGCAAGCAGTGCAACTGGAAGGCACGTCGGTGCTTCCGGGAACCGGCAGGAAGAATAACGGCAATGGGAACAGCAGCGGAAACTAGGGCCTGATTTGCAAATGCGTTCTGCCTGAACGTTCAGATAATTGCCATTAACGGTAGATTCTCAGACCGCCATTCAGGGCCGTTCTCCGAATCGCCGACGATACACCCCTTGCAGAGGATGCGGCACTTCCACTGCTATGGCGTTACACGACCTGATGCACACTAAGCGCTCCGTCTCACCAACCCGCGAACACACCTGACACCTGCCACGACCACTGGGCAAGTCACTCCTGACGGAGCGCGAGAATCGGGTCAACCCTGGTGGCTCGCAGCGCTGGGATCAGGCTCGCGAGTACGGCAACCGCAATCAGGAACAACGCTGCTCCCGCTATGCTTACAGGGTCCGTCGGACTGACGCGGTACAGCAGAGGCGCGAGCTGCGGGGTCGCTGCCAGGGAAATGGCGAGCCCTGCGACGATCCCCAATAAAGCCAGCAACAAGCCTTGTCTCATGACCATCCCGAGCACGCCTTCAGGCCGGGCCCCCAGCGCCATGCGGATACCGATTTCCCGGGTCCGCTGGCTCACCGAGTAAGCCATAACTCCGTAAAGACCTACTCCGGCGAGCAGGATGGAAATGACGCCGAGCACTCCGAGGAACACTGAGGCGAGCCGCGGTCCGAACCAGGCAGCCGAGATGTAATCCGATAGCGGCATCGCCGTCAGGCCGGCCGAGTTCGGATCGATGGCCAACATCTCGCGGCGGAGTACGGGAACGAAACCGCGCGCATCGCCATCGGTCCGGGCATAGAGAGCCACCCCGTTTTCGCCACTTCCGTTGTGTACCTGGTCAAAGGACATGTAAAAGTATGGTTGCGGCGCTTCAGACAGGCTGTAGTATTTGCTATCCTTCACCATTCCCACAATCGTGAACGGTTTTCCATAAATCTGCACCTGGCGCCCCACCGGGTCGCGTCCGTCGAAAAAGCGTCGCGCGAAGGATTCGTTGACGATCATGACGCGAAGTACGTTTTCGTTGTCCTCAGGCCTGAAATCGCGTCCGGCGAGAAGCGGTATCCTCAGCAGGTCGAAGTAGCCGGGCGACACCGAGGCATGATGCACGTCCAGGTTCTCGCCGGGCCTCGACGCGTACCCTTCGACCATAACCTTGGCCCATTTCCCCAGCCCGAAACCGAGGGGAATCGAGTCGGAATAAGCGGCCCCCGTCACCCCTGGCGCGGCGAGCAGGCGCTCGCGGAGTCGCCGCGAGAACTGCTGCTCCTCAGTGGGAGCATAGTTGTTCGTGGCCAAAAAAAGACGGCACACCGTCACGTTGCGGTGATCGAAACCGGCCGGAGTGTTCTCCAAACCGTAAAGGCTTCGGAGAAACAATCCGAGCGTCACGAGAGCCGCAAACGCCAGGCCCACTTCGGCTACCACCAGTAGCCCGGAGATGCGTCGCGAGTGCCCGCTCTGTGTATCGCCTCTTCCTCCTTGCCTCAGTGCATCCACTACGCTGCGCCGCGCCGACTGAAACGCGGGCGGAAGACCGGAAATCAGGGCGGAAGCCAGGCAGACCAGGGCGGCAAAAAGAAACACCCGGACGCTCGGGTGGGCGTTGAAGTACACCGGTATTCCAGTAGGCGGCACGAGATGACAGGAGGAGGTCCTGAAACCACAGAGCGAGAGGCAACCCCGCAAGCGTCGCCAGAGCCGCCAGAAGCAGGCTTTCGGAAACCAACTGGCGGCTCAAGCGGACCGGACTCGCGCCCAGGGCAGCGCGGATGCCGAACTCCCTCTGCCGGGACGCGGAACGAGCCAGCAGAAGATTGGCTAACATTCGCGCAAGCAATCAGCAGCACGAGTCCGCAGGCGCACCGAGGATGGCCATGGGCGATGCCAAAATGCTTGACGCCCCCTCCTGCGCCTTCCAGATCGGTACGATCCGGGCGCCGATCCCCTCGTTGGTCTTCGGAAAGGCGCGGGCAAGCCGCGCGGCAACCGTCGCCGCTTCGGCATTTGCCTCGGAGACGCTGACGCCGGGTTTGAGCCTGACGATGGCCCTGAAAGTTCCGCGCACCGCGCTCGCCTTCGCCGGTCAGTGGCGCTGGAATCCAGCCGTCCAGCGCGACTCCCGGAAAATCGCCGTGAAATTCCGGAGGCGCCACGCCGACGATGGTGACCTGGTGCCGGTTAATGCGCACGGCGCGGCCGAGAATGGACGGGTCGCCCCGGAAATACTCCTGCCACAGCCGGTAGCTGATGACCGCCGTGAACGCTCTGGCCCGGTCGCCGTATTCGTCGCGAGTGAACGTGCGGCCAAGGGATGGCTTTACGCCCAGGACGTCGAAGTAGTTTCCGGAGACCAGTTCGAACCACGCGGAATAGGCGTTCTCTCCGTCGCCGATTGAGGCGGGACCTTTTTGGTTCAGCAGCAATCCGGAGATGCTTCGGAGGCTGTCCTGGAAGTCCTGGCAGTCGGCATAGGAAACGCTAGGAGCCTGGAGGCCGCTGGCGCGGACGGATTCCAGGACGGCGAGTTGTCCGTCATCCGTGGCACCGCGGAACGGGTGCAGGACCATCCCATCGATCCAGCCAAAGACTGTAGTGGTGGCGGCAATACCGAGCGCCAAGGTAAGCACTGCGACCGCTGTCCAGGCCGGGGTTCTACGGAGGACAGCGGCTGCGTAACGGAGGTCTTCGAGGATGCCGCGCATAGGGTTCCTGCCTTTAAAGGCAATTGGGCTTCCGACTTTAAGTGTTTGATTCTGTTCAACACTGCAGGCGAATCCGTTCTCATTTCCGGAGCGGGATGTCCGAAAATGGGGAGCCGCCAGCGCCCGTCGTTGATCGTGACCTGCCCTTTATTCTATACAGGCATTCCTGAATGCCATCCACCTTGACGATTTGTCGGCATCTCTTTGATTGGCGCATCCGGGCGGACTGCTCCGGATGGATCAGGCGCCACTCGTACAAAGCCCGGATTATGAGTGATGCAAGATCGAATCCTCGTTCGAGGAAGTTGCCCGTCCGGTTGACGTGCCGCCTGATGTGAAGCATTTTCGGCGGGAAGGAACTAGGCCGAATCCGGCAGAGTGAACATAGCTCCGGATTATCGGAAGCTGGACGCACAAGACGATGTAAGCTCTCGTTACAGCATCCGGTACAGCGCCAACGCCGTCAGTAAATGGGCCAGCGTGGTCAACATGCGAAACCAAACGCGGAACGGTACGCCCGTGCGCTTTTCGACCCGCAGTGTGGCCTGCCAGACATGAATCGCGCCCGGAGGATGAGCCATCTGCTCCACCCAGTCCGTGTGAAATTCCACCAGTTCCGCGCCGTCGCGATACAAAGGCGCGACGCCAACCTGCTCCGCCTTCACTGCGTAGGATTTGAAGAACAGAATGTCGTTCGTTCCGTAAGTCGTGCTCGCGAGCGTCACGCAGACCGCGGCGGCCGCGATCAACCCAATCACAAAAGGGCGAAGATAAGCGCTGTTGGCGCGAGGTGACGGAACCTCAGGCCAAGTCCAGAATTCCCGCGACCATAAAGAATCGAGTGCCAACTGCCCCGATAATCGTCAGTTTTCGAGAAAACTGTATTGCCTAATTCCTGATTAGCTCAATCTCCAAAATGATCGACACCTCGTCGCTCACCGTCACCCCGCCGGTCTCCAGAATCGGATTGTACAAAATCCCAAATTCCTTGCGGCTGATTTTCGTCACGCCGCTGACGCCCACTTTATCCCTGCCCTGGGCATCGCGAATCTGCGCCGAGGGCCCTTCGATATCCAGCGCCACTTCGCGAGTGACTGCGTTGATCGTCAAATCGCCCGTCAGCTTGAGCTTCCCCGCTCCAGCCGCCTCGACGCGCTTGGATTTGAACTTCATCACCGGATACTTCTTCACATCGAAAAACTCCGCGGTTTTCAAATCGGCGTCCCTCTTAGGCTCGCCGGTATTGATGGTGGTGCAATCGATCGTCGCCTCCACCGAAGCCGCCGCCGGATTCTTCGGATCGTACACCACCGTCCCCTTCACGCCGCCAAACTGACCGCGCACAGTGGAGATCATCAGGTGCTTCACGCTGAACTGCGCGCTGCTGTGAAGCGGATCGATCCTCCAGTTCACAGCCTGCGCGTACAAGCCGGGCGACGCCATCAGGGCCAGTCCAAGAGTGAATTTCATTCTATCCATAAACGCTTTACCGCTCGAACGCACTATCCCCAGCTACCGAGCCGTGACCATAGGGAGCGGTGTTTTTCGCCTTCTCAGCCCTAATTACTACCCCCACGACCGCCCCGACCTGGAGGCGTCGGCGGAGGCAAATCGTTGCGCGGCAGCTTCTGCGCCCGCGTCGCCGCGTTGTAAACAAAAACCGCCTCGATGATCGCCATCTGCTCCATGTCCGCCTGCTGAATGCGATCGTACACGTCCATGTTCGAATGATGCGTGCGCGTGTCGTAATCCATCGGGTCCTGAATGAACTGGAACCCCGGCAGACCCACTCGTTCATACGACTGGTGATCCGTTCCGCCCGTATTGCGGATCGTGATCACTCCCGGCGTCAGGTCCTTCAGCGCGGCGAACCACTGCTCGAATATCGGCCGCACCATCTCGTTCTGCTGCAGGTAAATTCCTCGAATTTTTCCCGTTCCGTTGTCGATGTTGAAATAACCGGCGAACGCGTCATGCTCCGACAGTAGTCTTCATCGTCGCCGGATCGGCGAAGTGTTCCTTCACGTAGGCAGCCGACCCCAGCAGCCCTTCCTCCTCCCCTCCCCACAACGCCAGCCGCACCGTGCGATCCATTTTGAGGTTCAGCGACTTCAGAATCCGCATCACCTCCATCGCCACCGCGCTGCCCGCGGCATTGTCGGTCGCGCCCGTGCCCATGTGCCAGGAATCGAAGTGGCCGCCCACCATTACGATCTCATTCGCCTTCGTTGTCCCTGGAATTTCCGCGATCACGTTGAAAGAATCCGTGTTGCTGGTATCGAACTTCACCTTAATATCGAACGACAACTTCACGGGAACGTCGTGCTGCACCAGCCGCACGATCCGGTTGTAGTTTTCCGCGGTAATCGCGATCGAGGGAAGGTTCTTCGTCGGATCTCCCGTGCGAGGCGACCCGTTGCTCGCAAATACCGTGCCGCTCTGCCCGCGCGAGTTCGCCGTAATCGTCAACAGCGCGCCCTCTTCCGCCCAGAACTTGTTCTGCTTCTCCTGGAACGCGGTCCGCTCCTCCGGAGTCATCGCCGCCAGCGCCGGATTCAGACCCGGAAATCCGCCGCGCCCGCCGCCCGCCGTCGGGAAAACCTCCGGCACCATCGCTTGCAGCTCTTCATCCGTGTAACGATGCCCCAAGGGAGTCGACGGAAACGCCAGTTCCTGCAGCGGCGCTGTGAGAACGATCTTTCCGGTCACCTTGCCATGCCACTTGTCGAAATCGGCGGGCGCCTGGATCGATGCCATCACCACCTCGCCCGTAATCGGACCGTTCGTGCCGCCGCTCCACGCCTGCGGATATCCGATGATCGGCATGTATGTCGGCTCCACCATCGCGCCACTGTATCCCGTGATCTCCCAACTGGGAATCGCGCCGCCGCGCCCGCCCGCGGTCGACCATTTTTCGAGATGGGCGTTGGTCATGCCCCAATCCGTAAGCTGTTTCACGGCCCATTCGCCCGCGCGCTTGAACTGCGGCGAATTCACCAGCCTGGGACCGAAGCGATCCGTCAGGTTGTACATGGTGTTCATCACCTGCGACCCGCCGCGCCCGCCTCCATCGCCGCCTCGGCCGCCGCCCCTGCCGCCACCCCCCAGCTCCGCCATTTTGATCTTGTGAATCACACTCAGATCGACGTGTTCCGAGGCCTGCTGAGCGACAATCAGAGCCGGAACGAGCAGTGAAGAAAGAGAAATAACCAGCGTCGTGCGGGACATAAGCATTTTTTGAGGATAGCAGAGCTATAGTTCAGCCAGCGCCTTGTGAACCAGGTGAATACTGATCGCGCCCTCGCCCACTGCCGACGCCACCCGCTTCACATTTCCCGCCCTCACATCGCCCACCGCGAACACCCCTGGCAGGCTGGTTTCCAGCATCTGCGGCGGACGCCCCAGAGGCCATTTGGGACTCCCGTCCGATGCCTCTTCCTGATCCCGGCCCGTCAGGATAAACCCCTTTTCGTCCATCGCCACGCACCCTTTCAACCACTCCGTCCGAGGCAACGCCCCCGCCATGATGAACACATGCGGAACCCCGTGCGTCGAGACCTCGCCTGTCTTCTTGTCCTTCCAGGTCACCCTCTCCAGGTGATCCTCGCCCTCTAGCGCGACAATCTCCGTGTTCAGATGCAGCTCGATCTGCGGATTCTCCGCGATCCTCTGGATCAGATACCGCGACATCGTGCTCGCGAGTCCGCCCGACCGCACCAGCATGTGAACCTTCTTCGCGGTCTGCGACAGGAACACCGCTGCCTGCCCCGCCGAGTTCCCTCCCCCAACCACCGCGACCTCTTCATCCACGCACAACTGCGATTCGATATAAGTCGCGCCGTAATAAATCCCCTTGCCCTCGAACTCCGCCAGATTCTTGAGCGCCGGCTTGCTGTACTGAGCCCCCGTCGCAATCACGATCGCCTTCGCGCTGAGCGCCTCCTCCCCGTCCAGAATCACTTCGTAAGGACGCTTCCCGCAATTCAGCCGTACCACGCTCCGCGCGATCATCGTGCTGGCCCCGAACTTCTGCGCCTGCGTATTCGCCCGGCTAGCCAGCTCCTGCCCCGAAACTCCCGTCGGAAATCCCAAATAGTTTTCGATTTTCGAGCTCGACCCCGCCTGCCCTCCCGGAGCCGTCGTCTCGATCACCAGCACATCCAGTCCCTCGGACGCTCCGTAAACCGCCGCCGCCAGACCTGCTGGACCCGCTCCCACGATAATCACGTCGCGAATCTGCGTCCCATCGATGCTGCTGTTCAATCCGAGGCAGCTCGCCAGCTCCTGAATCGACGGATTCTTCAGCACGTTCCGATCGTTGCAAACCACCACCGGCACCTCCGATGGCTTCAGCTCAAACCGGTCCAGCAGCGCCTGCGACGCCCGATCCGTATCCAGGTCGACATAATTATGCGGATACGCGTTGCGCGTCAAGAATTCCCGCAGCGCCAAAGTCTGCGCCGAATGCCGCGAGCCCATCAGGATCACGTTCCCCAACCCGCCGCTGATCAGCGCCAGCCTTCGAAGGATGAATGCCCGCAGCAGCACCTCACTCAACTCCGCATCCTTCGCGATCAAGGCCCGAAGTTCGTCTCCAGGCAGCTCCAGAAACTCGCCCGGCTCCGTCACGCGCCCCAGCACCATGCACCTCTGCCCGGAAATCATGGTGATCTCGCCGGTAAACTCCCCCGCGACGTGGGTCGCCACGGGATGCTCGCCGTCGAAGCTGGGCTGGATAATCTCCATCGCCCCCGACATCAGCACAAAGAACGGAACCGCGGTGTCGCCAGGCTTGAAGAGAATATCGCCGCGCTCGAATTTCCGCACGACCCCCATCGGCCGTATGCGATCGATCTGCGCGGCGGTCAGGACAGGAAAAGCCTGCGTGCGGGCGTCCAGCGCGCTAGGCGCGATGGGAAATGAAGGCGACATGCCTCATTTTCCCAGATTAGTCAAGTGGGGCAGGTTCCCGACCTGCCTGCCCACCGCCCCTCCGTCCCCCACGTAGTTCTGGAAAGACACATCGACAGGAATGTCGATGCGGCACGCCTGGAGGCGTACGCCACATAACGTTCCGACCAAGCTGCTCATTTGGCGGAGGAGTAGCGGTAGGGGTGGGCTTGGAGGGCTAGTTTGTAGAGGGTTCTGGCTTGGAATCCGGCTTGGATTTCTTGGTCGGAAAAAACGAAGCCATGGGGGGTGGGGTCGAAGGGTTTTCCTGAGTACTCATGCATTTCGAGGATGTCGAGGAGTTTGTCTAGCTCGGCTTGCTCCTGGGCGCGGCGGGTGGTTTGGAGGTCGCGGAGTTGGGCGGCGGTGCGCTCGAACTGGCGGGAGAGTCGCGCGCTGTGCATGCTGAGATTGGCTAACGCCTTCGTCAGGGCCTCCGCGGATTCGGTTTCTTGGACGAGATTCGTTTCGAGGGCGGCGACGCGGTTGAGGCGCCAGGAGAGGTCGGCGAGGGAGCGGACGAGATCGGACTCGGTGGCTCCTTTGGGGGTGTACTCGGCGGTGTAAGATTTCACGTGAAGCTGGTAGGCGTCGGGGTCCTCGGTGGGGAGGACGACGGTTTGGGCGGTCAGGCCGTGGCGAAGGGCGTTGCGGGAGGAGCGCTGCTTGCCCTCGGGGGACCGGGGTCCGGTGGAGTGCTGGGAATTGGCTACGTTAATTTCGGCTCGCGATGGTGTGGACATGATGACCTCTGTGAGAGAGATAACATCGGGTTCCGGGTTTGGGGTGCGGTTGAGAGTGGGAAGTCGTTGGTAATGGGGGAGTTATCAGACGGTGAAGAAGCCGACTGGAAGTCGGCTGCCGGCTGGATAGCCCGCCCCACGCGCGGTCCTGACATAGCGGGATTGACTACAATCATGAAGCAGGCAGGCCTCAAATGAAATATGCAGTCGTTTACGAAACCGGCCCAGACGGAGGATACAGCGCCTACGCGCCGGATCTCCCCGGATGCGTTGCGGCGGCTTCCACGCTGGAAGAGACACGCGAACTCATGGAAGAAGCTATCGAATTCCACATTGAGGGAATGCTGCTCCACGGCGAAAAGGTCCCGACGCCCTCGTCGCTCGCAGAGATGATCGAAATAGCGCCCATGGCTTGATTCTCACTTCAACCCCGCCCCCCTCAAAAACCCCTCCGCCACCGTCGCGACTGCCCGATGTTCGACATCCACCATATAATTCAACTCTTGCATCTTCGCGTTGGTAAACTTTCCGGACAGCTCATTCAAAGCAGCCCTCATCTCCGGCGGCATATCCTCGCGACCCACTAGCGACACCTGATACGGCGGAAATGCGTGCCGGTCGTCTTCTAGGATCTTCAAATCCATTTTCGAAAGCACGCCATCGGTAGCGTTCGCGGCGATCATGTCTACTTGACCCTGCTCGATGGCTTTATAGAGCAGCCCCAAGTCCATGGTCTTTGGCGACCCTTTCAACTGGAGTCCGTAAACTGTTTTCAGCGCAGCCAAACCGTCGGCGCGCTGCTCGAACTCGTAGCCGACGCCGAGCGCCCAACTCGTCTTCGAAGCATCACTTAACGTCTTCAACCCCTGTGCGCGGGCGTCCGCCCCTCGCACCACCATCGCAAATCCGTTGTCGATCCCCAAAGGTTCGAGCCATTCCAAATGAAACTTACGCGCATACTCGCTTTGCACGCGCCCCAGGACTCCAGCCGCATCGCCGCTGGCATTTTCTTTCAGGACCATCGTCAGCGCTGTCCCGCTGTACTCCGGATACACATCGATCTCGCGATTCATCAACGCCTGCTGCGCTAACAGCGTGCCTCCAAGATTCAGGCTCCGAGCGATTTTCTGATGCAGACGATTTTCCAGGTGCTGTGCGACGATCTCCCCCAACACCACTTGTTCGGTAAAATTCTTGGACCCGACGCGAATCGTCCGCGGCCCGCACGACGCCAACAACATCATCAGCCCGGCGATAATTTTCGTTCGATCCATCCCAATCCCCCATCCGCCAATAGTGCGATGCACGCCGCCGGTACTGCGCCCGCGAGAATCTGCGTCGTATCCACCGTCGCCACGCCTCGAAATATGAACACGCCCAGTCCCCCGCCCCCAATCGCGGCCGCAATCGTCGCTGTACCGATTGTTGTCACCGTGGCTACGCGAATCCCCGCCAGAATCGTCTGCGCCGCCAGAGGCAACTGCACTTGACGCAGCAACTGCGAGTCCGTCATCCCCATTGCAATCGCCGATTCACACACCGCCCGATCGACGTTCACAATGCCCACAAACGTGTTGCGCAATATCGGCAGCAGCGCATATAGCACCAGCGCGACGATCACCGTCCGCTTGCCGATCCCGCCAATAAATGGAATCGGAATCAAAAAACCGAACAGAGCCAGGCTGGGAATCGTCTGCATGACGCTCGCGAATCCCAGCATCCATTTGCGAGCCCCTTCGTGCCGGGTGAGGAAAATCCCTGCTGGAACGCCAATCAGAATCGCGACCGCCATCGCGATCGAGACCAGCACCAGGTGCTCGCCCGTCAGTTCCAGAAGATCGTTCAGCAGATCGCTACGCATACGTCCTCAGGAACGCCCGAGCCTCATCGGTATTCGCATTCCGAAACTCCGCCGCCGGTGCGATCCAATCGATCTTCCCGTTGGCCAGCAAAATAATCCTTGTGCCGATCCGCATGGCTTCCCGAATATCGTGCGTGACAAAGATCGCCGTGGTCTTATCGCGTAGCGCTAAAAACTGATCCTGCAAATCGAGTCTGGTCACCGGATCCAGCGCCCCAAACGGCTCATCGAGCAGCATCAAAGGAGGCTCGGCGGCCAATGCCCGAGCCACTCCGGCACGCTGCCTCTGCCCTCCCGATAACTGCCGCGGATACCTGTCCCGATACTCCGCCGCCGGAAGCCCGACCATGTCGAGCAGCGCGTCCACTCTTTGGGGATCGGGCTTGCCTTCGAGCGTCGGAACCAAGCCGACATTGCGGCCGATGGTGAAGTGCGGAAACAAACCCACCTCTTGAATCACATATCCGATGTGGCGCCGCAACCGGATGGGATCCCACTCCCGAGTGCTCTTGCCTTCGACCAACACTTTTCCCCGAGTCGGAAAAAGCAATCCGTTGGTCATCTTCAAAGCCGTCGTCTTGCCGGACCCGCTGCGTCCTAACAGAACGAGCGTCTCTCCAGCCTCCACCGAAAAACTAACCCCGGATAAAATCGTCCGTCCGCCTATCTCGTAAGAGACGTCCTGGAATTCAACCAGCGTCATGCGAGAGGTTTCAGATCCCCGAGCATGGTCGGGATCAACTCCGAAACGGTCGGATGAATATGCACGGCTCTTTCGAGCACCGTGTAAGGAGCGCCGGCGTACATCGTGTCGAGAATGCAGTGGATCGCTTCGTCGCCTCCGGTGCCCAGAATCGCCGCGCCTAGAATGAGGCGCGTCTCCGCGTCCACCAGAATCTTCATGAACCCCAGTGTCTCGCCTTTTTCCACCGCCCGCGAGACTTTCTTCATCTCGCGACGCCCGATCAGAGCGGGCCTCTTCGACTTGCGTACCTCGGCTTCCGTCATGCCCACGCGGGCCAGCGGCGGATCGATAAAAACGGCGTACGCGGTGATGCGATCGCTGATGCGCCGCGATCCCTGATCGAGGAGATTGGCCGCCACAATTTCGTAGTCGTTATAAGAAGTGTGCGTGAATCCTCCGCGCCCGTTACAGTCGCCCAGAGCCCAAACCCCGCGAGCGTTGGTCGCGCAATCCTCGTCCACTTTTATATATCCGTGCTCGTCGGTGGCGATCCCGGCGGCGTCGAGGCCCAGATCGTCGGTATTGGGAACCCGCCCGGTTGCCACCAGAATATGGTCGCTTTTGAGCTCCTTATTGACCGAATTTAAGCTCACGCGAATGCCTTCTTGGGTCAAAATATCGAGCACCGAAGCCGAAATATCTTCGTCCTCATGAGGCAGCAATCGCGGACCCTGTTCGATGATGGTCACCTCGCTCCCGAATCGCCGGAACATCTGTCCAAATTCCAGCCCGACGGCGCTGCCGCCAAGAATCATAAGATGCTTGGGCACAAAATCGAGGTCCAGAATCGTCGAATTGGTATAGTACGTCCCTTCCAACCCCGCAGGGATCCGCGTCCGCATCCCGGTGTTGATGAAGATCCGCCCTGAAATCAGAGTCTTATCGTTTACACTGACCGTGTGCGGCGCCGTGAACCGCGCATGCCCGTGGATGACTTCGCAATTCTTCAGTCCCCGCATCCATTTTTCGATGTTCGCATGCGCGACCACCTCATCCTTGCGCGCCTTTACTTTCTTCATGTCGACCTGCAAGTCGCTGCAAAACATGCGAGCATGATGAATCGCGTAGGCGCTCGCGATCATCGTTTTAGTGGGAGTACAACCGGTGTTTACGCAAGTCCCTCCAAAAAGCTTCCGCTCGATGACCGCAACCGTCATTCCGGCCTTGGAAAGCTTTGAGGCTAAAGAAGGTCCGGCTTGCCCCGTGCCGATAATGATGGCGTCATGGGTGTTCATGAAATGAATGAGCCCTTAGCGGGTCTAACGTTTCGAGTAGCATAACACTCATGCTTACCCAACGATTGGCGGACGCGCGCCGTCAGACGGATTCTTTGTTCAACATACTGAAACCGCAGGCCATTTATGACCGGCCGGTAGCGGAACGGCATCGCATCGTATTCTATCTGGGGCATCTCGAAGCCTTCGATAATAATTTGCTGCGAGGGGCGCAAACTGAGTTCGACAAGTTGTTTGCGTTTGGAATCGACCCGGTGGGCGGAGGCCTGCCGACGGATGTACCTGCCGATTGGCCAACGGTCGAAGAGATTCAAAAATATAATCGCGGGATCCGGTCGGCAATCGACAAAATGCCGGTGGACGAGCAGTTGTGGAACGTCGCGATTGAACATCGATTGATGCATGCGGAAACCTTGGCTTACATGCTGCATCAGATGCCTGTTGACAAGAAGAGTTTTCGAGCCGCAGGCGGATGTGCCGGGCGACAAAACGAACCCAGGGATGAGGACGGTGGCTGCGGGGCAAGCGGTTCTGGGCAGATCCGAAGGATTCGGCTGGGATAACGAGTTCGACGCGCATACGGTGGACGTGGGGGCGTTCGAGATCGATCGGTACAAGGTGAGCAACGGCGACTATCTGAAATTTGTGTTGGCTGGCGGATATCAGGACGCGTCGCTGTGGTCCGAAGACGGATGGCGGTGGAAAGAGGCGCAGGGGATCAAGCTGCCGGTTTTTTGGAAGAGCGAGAATGTGTATCGAACGATGTTCGCGGAGATTCCGATGCCGCTCGATTGGCCGGTTTACGTGAGTCATTCCGAGGCCAGCGCTTATGCCCGATGGGCTGGGAAATCGCTGCCGACCGAAGCCGAATGGCACAGGGCCGCGGCTGGTTCAGAGCCTGGGAATGCTGGGTTCAAGAGATGGGATCCGGTGCCGGTGACCGCCGATCCGGGGATGATCGGAAACGGGTGGGAGTGGACGTCCACCTTGTTTCAGCCATTTCCCGGATTCAAGGCGTTTCCGTTTTATCCGGGATATTCGGCCAATTTTTTCGATGGCAAGCATTATGTGATGAAAGGCGGGTCCGCACGGACGGCGGATTGCCTGCTGCGTCCTTCCTTCCGGAATTGGTTTCAGCCCAACTATCAATATGTCTATAGCGGATTCCGTTGTGTAACCCGATGACAACCACTACCACCAGCATCACCACACGTTTTGCCGAGGATGTATGCGCGGGATTGAAAAGGCCACAGAAAGAACTGCCGTCGAAGTATCTGTACGACGCGGTGGGATCGCGGTTGTTCGACGTGATCACGGTGCTGCCGGAGTATGGCGTGACTCGCGCGGAGGACAGAATCCTCGAAAGTCACGCGTCCGACATTGCGGCGCTGGTTAGCGGCGATGCCGCCATCGCGGAGCTCGGCAGCGGCAGCGGGATGAAGACCCGGCGTGTTCTGAGCGCGCTGGCGGGCAAGCATGAGATCCGGTACTTCCCGATCGAAATCTCGGCGACGGCGCTGGCGGCGTGCGAGCGGGAAGTGAGCGACATCGCGTCGGTCGCGGTGGTGGGAATCGAGCGCGAGTATCTCGATGGCCTGCTGGAAGTGGCGGCGCGGAGGCGAGGCAACGAACGACTGCTGGTCTTGTTCCTGGGGAGCACGATCGGGAATTTCGAGCCGCCGGCGGCGCTGCAATTTTTAAAGAAAATTCGCTCGATGCTCGAACTCGGGGATTTTCTGCTGCTGGGAACGGACCTGATGAAGCCCGTGCAGATCCTGCGGGACGCGTATGACGACTCGCTGGGCGTCACTGCGGCCTTTAACTTGAACCTGCTGGCCCGCGTCAATCGCGAGTTGGGCGGGCATTTTATTCTGTCGCAATTCGAACATCAGGCGCGGTTCAATGAGGCCGCGCGCAGCATCGAAATGCACATCGTGTCGAAGCAGGCGCAGGCAGTGTCGATCGATGCGATGGAAATCACCGTGGCGTTCCGGAAAGGAGAGACGATCTGGACGGAAAGCAGTCACAAATACCGGGTCGCGGAGGTCGCGAAGATGGCGGCTGAGAGCGGATTTGAGTGTGCCGCGCAGTGGATCGACCAGGAGTGGGGGTTTGCGGAGAATTTGTGGGTGGCGGGGTGAGTAAGACTAGTTGGCCGCCGATGAACGCTGATGAACGCCGATTGAAAACAAATGGTCTTTATCCGCGTTCATCGGTGTTCATCGGCGGCCAACCTTGATGATTTGTTGGCAATTCGAAACCCCTCCATGACTGTCGGGGTTCGGTAGGAGCGAGTATATATCGCGGGATGGCACCGAACCCAGACAGTTATGGAGGGGTCGTTACTGGGCGGAGCAGAAGCCTGCGCCGCTGTTTTTCCAGATTAGCTGGATCAGATAGTTTTTCTTTCCGAACGTGGCGTTGTAATGCACTGTGACTCCGTTGACGGTCGTGGTTTTCACGGTGTCGTAGACGTAGTTGCAGAGGTCGCCGTTTTCGGCTCCGGATTGGGTGTACCAGGCGCTGATATCGGGGTCGGTGACGGTTTCTGAGAGCTCGTGCATGATGTCGTCGGTCATGGTGTCGGCGCCCATGTCGCCGTTGGGGGTTTCGGTCTCGTGATAGATGGCTACATTGCCGTTGCAGCCGGAGCAGCGCTGGGTTGGGTCCGGGATCAGGGCATAGCGGATGTGAAGGCCGGCCGAAATCGCGGTCGAGCTGGTGTGATAGGCGCAGTAGCTGGTGCAAAAGCCGGAAACCTTGACGTCGGGGGCGGTGAGGACCAGGTAAACGCCATTCTCGTTTCTCGGCAGGCCCCCAGCGAGCGCGTTCGCGACGATCTGCGGAATGTTTTTGTTGCTGAGCTGGGCGCCTTGCGAATAGTTATCGAAATAGGCGGTGCCGCTGACGCCGTTTACGGGCGAGGCGGTGGGAGCGGTGAAGGCGTAATTAATCGGGATGTAGGCGGTCGAGCCTCCCGCGTTGTAGGAGTGATTCACTCCGTAGTTGGAGGATCCGCTGAGGCCGGCTAGAAAATCGTTGATGATGGGTTCGGTGGTGGCGGGGAAGGTCCCGTAATAAATCACATAGACCGTGTTGGAAATGTTCATGACGGGGCCACCGTGATAGAGGATCTGGGTGCTCTGGGGTTGGCCGGCTTTGCCGTGTACGGATGGTTCGAAGGGCTTTTTTACCACGACGCCTTGAAAGGTGTCGTCCTGGTAGGCGAAGGCTGCGACGGCTAAGAGGGCAGCGGCTGATAATGCGAGTTTCATGAGGGATCTCCAGAATTAGGACGTTGGGTCTGTTGTATCACATTGGCTGACCGCTCTCGAAGGTCGCGGTTCTGAAGAGGCCGATTGGCAATCGTGGTGGGAGTGGCTTTCAGCGTTCCGCCCGCCCTCAAACCCACCGCTCCCTTTGGTCACGGCTCGGAAGCACAGCCTGCCTCAGGCAGGGCATGGCCCTGCCCCACAGGGTGTATACTCGCCCGAAGGGGTGAGCGATGAATTTCCTTTTGGGCGCGCTATGCTTGCTGGCGGCCGATGGGTCGTGGTCGCAGTTTCGGGGGCCGAACGGGTCTGGGGTGGACTCGGCGGCGGGGTATCCGGTGGAGTTTTCGCCCACTAAGAATGTTGTCTGGAAAAAGGCGGTCGCATTCGGGCAGTCTTCCCCAGTGGTGGCGGGCGGACACCTGTATGTTACGGCCAGCGAGGGCGACAGGCTGCTGACCATTTGTTTCGACGCCAAGACCGGGAGCGAGTTGTGGCGGCGGGAGATCCGGCGGAAGAAGGCCACAGCGATCTTTCGCGCCAACGATCCGGCGTCACCGACTCCGGCAGCCGATGAGCTGGGGATCGTGGTGTTCTTCGCGGACTTCGGATTGGCCGCATACACTCCGGATGGGAAAGACCGCTGGACCGTACCTCTGGGACCGTTCAAGAACTTCTACGGCATGGCGGCCTCGCCGA
Organism: Bryobacterales bacterium; assembly: GCA_963813145.1. Taxonomy (GTDB): domain Bacteria; phylum Acidobacteriota; class Terriglobia; order Bryobacterales; family Bryobacteraceae; genus Palsa-187. The sequence goes on along the minus strand of CAWEXX010000001.1, from coordinate 3,710,084 downwards.
TCATAGCTGGGAATGACGTGGTGATGGTCTGTGATCAGCAGAACGGGTCCTTTTTACTGGCGGTCGATCGGAAGACGGGGAGGCAGCGGTGGAAGACGGCTCGGCCAGTGGATATTGGGTGGGCGACGCCGATGGTTTTCAGGCCTGAGAAGGGTCCGGCTCAGTTGATTGTGCTGGGGTCGACCCGCTTGGATTCGTATTACCTGGATACGGGGGAGCCTCGGTGGTGGATGCCGATTGGGACGGGGGGCGCGCTGGGGACTCCGGTGGCGCTGGGAAACACGCTGTTGGTATCGACCCTGAGTTCCAGCGAGCCGATGCTGCCGCCGTTTGACGCGACTTTGGCGCAGTACGACAAGGATCACGACGGGCGGCTATCGCACGAGGAGTTCAAAGCCGACAAGGAGATGGGAGAGCACTTCGGCTGGGTGGACGCGAATAGCGACGGGTTCATCACGCGCGAGGAGTGGAACAAGGCGAGCAGCATGGGCCAGGGCGAGTATGGGGCCGTGGCGATCCGGCCGGAGAATGCCCAGGGGAGACTTGAGCCGTCGACCGTCCGGTGGCGGTTCAAGAAGAACCTGCCTTACATTCCGGCTCCGCTGTTATATAAGGATGTCCTCTACTTGGTCAAGGATGGAGGGATTGTGACGTCGCTGGACGTGGCGACTGGCAACCTAATTAAGGAAGGTCGTACGAAAGAGGCCTTAGGCGAGTATTACGCATCTCCGGTGGCTGCGGATAACAAGGTGTTTCTGGCTAACGGAGAGGGGAAAATAACAGTCCTGAAGGCGGGCGGCGAGTGGGAGGTTCTGGGAGTGAACGACCTGGGGGATGAGATTCACGCGACGCCGGCGTTGAGCGAGGGGCGGATCTATGTGCGGACTCATGGGTTTCTGTATTGTTTCGGGATGGTGAAGTGAACTAGGAGACTCGGATTGTCCGCTCCCTGCGGTCACGGCTCGGAAGGACCGGATCCAGTCAACCGAGCCGCGACCACAGGGAGCGGAGGCGGGCTTGACGGGGGCTGTCATTTTTCTGTTAAACTGACGAACTAATAGGCATGCGGATCGACCTTAAGTCCCGGACCGGCAGAGCTTTGTTGGCCGGGGGCACTGTTCTGATCGCCTCAAGCTGTGCGCTGACGAATCGTCCGCAGCCTTTGAAGCAGTTCTTCCTGCCGCCGACTCGGGCGGCGGAATCTCTGACCGAGCCGATGCTCGAGCCGCCGTCTCCTCCCAGCGAGTTTTATGGCAATGAAGTTCCAGCTATTAAAGCCGGGGTCCCTTCGCTGGCTCGGCCGACCGATGCGGAGTTTCTGATCAAGAAGGCGGACGACCGGTTTGCCGAGGGCAAGAAATCGCTCGAATCGGGGCGCGCGTCGGACGCCCGGGAGCAATTCGACCGCGCCGTCGAGGCTCTATTATCGGCTCCGGAAAATCTCCCGGACCGGCCGCGTGTGGAGAGGCGCCTGGAAGAGTTGATCGAGGCGATTTACCGCTATGACGCCGATCAGGCGGCGGTGGGCGAATCGGACAAGGTGGTATACGACAAGAGTCCCAAGGACGACATGGAGGAGATGACCTTTTCCGTGAATCCGGGGACGCGCAGCAAGGTGCAGGACCTGATCCGCGCGACCACGTCGCAACTGCCTTTGCAGCAACATGATACGGTGATCGGGGCGGTCAATTATTTCTCCAGCGAGCGGGGCAAAAAGGTCATCGCGGCGGGCCTGCGGCGTCAGGCGAAGTACCGGCCGCTGATCGAGCGGATTCTGTCCGAGGAAGGCGTCCCGCAGGAGCTGATTTTCCTGGCGCAGGCGGAATCGGGCTATTTGCCGCGCGCGATGTCGAACAAGTTGTGCGTCGGCGTGTGGCAGTTCAGCAAGGCGACGGGACGCGAATATGGATTGATGCAGACGGCGTCGACGGACGACCGGATGGATCCGGAAAAGGCGACCCGGGCGGCGGCGCGGCATTTACGGGACCTGTATCAGCATTTCGGGGACTGGTATCTGGCGATGGCGGCCTACGATTGCGGTCCGGCGTGCGTGGACAAAGCAGTGGCGCGGACGGGTTATGCGGATTTCTTCGAATTGCGGCGGCTGAACGCGCTGCCGAAGGAAACGGCCAACTATGTTCCGGTGATTCTGGCGATGACGATCATCGGCAAGAACGCTCCGGCGTACGGGCTGGATCACTTGGACGTCGAGAGTCCGCTGGAAATGGATTCGATCGAGCTGCAGACGCCTACCCATCTGGCTCTGATCGCGGACGCGGTGGACCGGCCGCTGAGCGAATTGAAGGAACTGAATCCGGGGCTGCTGAAATCGGTAGCACCGGCAGGATTTAGCGTGCATGTTCCGAAGGGCACGCTGGCAGCGGTGGAGACGGCATTTGCGGTGGTTCCGGCGAGCAAACGGGACTCCTGGCGCCTGCATCGGGTGAGCCAGGGCGATTCTTTTGCCGGGTTGGCCAAACGGTACAGCGCGCAGACGGCTTTGATCAGCCAGGTGAATCATGAGGAACTGCCGGAGGCGGGGGCTTTGATGGCCATTCCCACGGCCTATCCTGGGGACCGGGTAGTGAAGGCGCCGACCGGGAAGAAGCCGGTTGCGGGCAAACGCCGCACGGGCGCTCCGGCGATCGCATCGTCGCTGAGGCAGAAGAAGGCGGCTCCGAAGCCGGCGGCCAAGGTCGCCCCGAAGAAGTCCACACCAGTGGCGCGTGCGACGGGCGCGTCGAAGAGCACGGGCAAGGCTCCTGTGCGGCACACCGCGGCGTTGCGCACGCCGAATAGCTAAGGTGTTCCGATAGCTTTTTCTCTTGCCTTCTCAGTAAAACGCGATATTCTAATTTTGAATTACGCTCTGGCGCCGCGCGTAAGTGCGCCTCGCGAGGAGGCAGGTAAGAATGCTGAAGTATCGACTTTCGGTCGAGGACGATGAACTAGACGATTACGAAGAAGGGACACACATCAACGTGGACGACGATATGGGCGACTACGGGATGGACGATGACGATGAAGACGAGCCGGTGGTAGCGACTCCTGTTGTCGGTATTCCGGTAACGGTCACCGAGACGATCGTCGTAGTTCAGGAGGAGCAAGAGCCTCCGCCGGCGAAGAAGCCGGTGGCGAAGGCGGTCGCGAAGAAGGCTCCTCCGAAGAAGGCCGCTGCTAAGGCCGCTCCGAAGGCGGCTGCTCCTAAGAAGAAGGCTGCTCCGAAGAAAAAGGCTGCCGCGAAGAAGGCCGTAAAGAAGGCTGCGCCGAAAAAGGCTGCCAAGAAGGCTGCTCCTAAGAAAGCGGCTCCAAAGAAGGCTGCTCCAAAGAAAGCTGTGAAGAAGGCCGCTCCACGGAAGGCTGCAAAGAAAGCTGCTCCTAAAAAGGCTGCGCCTAAGAAAGCGGCCAAGAAGAAGGGCAAGAAGAAATAGCCGTCGGCGTTTGTTTCTCCCAAGAAAGAGGGGGCGGCCGCGAAGGCTCGCCCCTTTTTCTTTGCCGCGCCTTCTGCATATAGTGGGCTGCGTCGGAAATCCTGAATGCTACGTGGCGTACGCCTCCAGGCGTGCCGCATCGACAGTCGTGTCGATGTGTCTTTCCAGGCTCACGGAAACAAAAGCCGAACGTCGACACGACAGTCGACGCGGCACGCGTGGACGCGCGCGCCACCACACCGCTCCCTGCGGTCACGGCTCAGTAATGACGAAAGGGAGCGGGTGTTTTAGTTTTGGCCTTAGTCGGTCCATTCCAAATCGTCTAACATAAGATGTGGCAACGACGACCGGTCAGATCACTTGGCAGGCCTTCGAGCAGCTTCCGGACGGGGACGGCTGGCACCGCGAAGTTGTGGAAGGCGAGCTCATTATTCTCGCAGCTCCGAAGTCGGGCCAGAGCCGCATCGCCGCGAACGTTTGGCAGTCCTTACTTCCCCTGGAGACCACGGCGAACGTCTTCATTGAGGCCGGTTACAAACTTTCCGACGATCCCCCCACGTGGATTCAGCCCGATGTCTCTGCCCTCCGAATAGAAAGGGTTCGCGCGACGGACGCGGACGCGCATTTTACAGGATCGCCGGAACTCGCTGTCGAGGTTGTTTCGCCCTCCGAAACCGCCCGCGATTTGAATCGTAAAATTGAGGCCCTGCTTGCGGGCGGCAGCTTCGCTGTGTGGGTGATTTACCCCGAAGAGCGGGAGGTCCGCGTCTTCATTCCCGATGGGACATCCTACACGCGGAGGGGGAGCGAAATGCTCACTCTGCCTGAACTCCTGCCGGACTGGGAATTATGCGTCGCGAAGCTTTTTGAGGATTAAGTCGGATTAGCGTTTGACGGTCAATCTTCCGTCAACCACTACGATTCTTGGTGTTTCTCCTTCTGCGCAGGCACGGAAAGGCCGCTCCGCGTAGTAGTTCAGGCCGTATTCCCAGGTCCGCCCTACGTTGTCGATGCACGCGCTCGCGGCGTCGGCATGGTGGGTTCGCCAGAAGCCTCGAACGGAGACTCGGTCGTCCAGTTCCGGGAACGCGGCGCCCTTGAAATAGGCCACACCGAAGACCACACCCATCCCCGCTGTGAGGATCGCGAGCGACGGTTTACCCGATGCTGAAAGCCACCAGACGGCGGCGGCCACCAACAGGAAGGGCAGGCCGAGCACCGGGTTGATGTGGGTCCGCCCGACGCCGGAAATCATGGCTTGGGGAATCGCGGCGACGACGGTCGGCAGGACGACTAGCGACGCGGCGCTGGCAGCCAGCAGCCAAGGTGCGAGTTTCGATTTGTTCTCGACCGCTTGTTCGAGTGCGATGGCCAGCAAGAGAGCCACTCCGGGCATCAGGGGCAGTAAATATCCGGCCAGCTTATTTTGCGAGGCTGAAAAAAACACCAATCCATAAAGGAGCCAGACGCCGAGGTAGCGCACTCGGGGATCTTGATAGGTCGCGCGGCGGGCCAGCAGCGCGGCGAGCGGGGTCCAGGGGAACAGCCCGGCGAGCAGCACAGGGACGTAGTACCACCATCCGTGTACGTGCTGCCGTTCGGGGGTGAAAAATCGCGAAAATTGCTGGCGCCAGAAATACTCGTCCCAGAAGGCGTGGCCGTTGCGCAGATAGCAGAGCACGTGCCATGGCATGGCCGTCGCGAGGCATCCTGCCGCGATGGCACTTCGTTTCCCGCGTGCGATCAGAAACACTGGAGCGAACAAAACCAGAGGGACGAACGCCTTCGCCAGGACCGCGAGCCCAAGCAGCGCTCCGGCGGCGAATCCGCTCCATTTTCGCTTTTCGAACAGCGTGAGCAGCATGGCCGAGCCGAGCAGAGCGGACATGGGCAGGTCTGTGACCGCTCCAAAGCTGTACGCCAGCCAGCCGGCGGAAGTCGCGAGAATGGTGGTCGCCGCGATGCCTGTTTTGGGGTTGAATTCGCTGGCGATGAAGTAAAAGAAAAGCAGAAGAAAGGCCAGGCTGAGAAGCGCTACGGGGAGCCTCGCGGCCCACTCGTCCGGAAGGCGGGCGACGTGGCCCGCGGCGGTCATCCAATAGAGCAGCGGAGGTTTTTCGAACCACGCAGCGCCGTCGAGCCGGGGAGTCACCCAGTCGCCCGACCTGGCCATTTCCCGCCCGATCGATGCGTAGCGAGGCTCGTCGGTGCTGATAAATCCAACGCCCCCGAGATCGAGGAGATAAAGGATCAGCAATGGAACGATCAGCCAGCTTCGCGACAAGTCTCCAGTATAATGTTCTAATGCGGATGGTCGCGTTTCTAGGGGCCTGGATTTGTGTCTACGCGCAGACACCCTGCCCGTGCGACGTCAAAATCCCGGAGACGCTGAATGCTCGCCAATGCAGCCTGACGAAGGTCACGGAAGAGCAGCCGCCGGACATTCGGGTCTTTTTCCTGGCGGACGCGAATCCTAAGAAGCCGAATCGCCTGCTGGCGCTTCCACGGGAGCAGGCGCTGGGGATGCAGCGGATGGCTGGCCTGGCTCCTGAAAATCGTCTCGAATTGTGGACCAAGGCGATCGAAAAGGCGAAGGAAAAGTGGGGCGACCGCTGGGGAATCGCGTATAACGGTGATAACGTTCGTACCCAGTGCCACGTCCATATTCATATCGGGCGGTTGATTGACGGTGTGGAAGCGGGGGAATTCCTGGTGGTGGACGGCCCGGCGGAGATTCCCGTTCCCGGCAAAGACGGATACTGGATTCATCCTGTGAACGGAAAACTGCACGTCCATACGGGCGAGCAGATCTGCGAAACAGTACTCTTAAGATAGTTACCAATGAGCCTTCTCGGCATTTCCAAACTCCCGACTGCGGAAAATTCCGCCATCCAGCTTCATCCGCGTGACAACGTCGCGATCGCCCGGGTGCCGTTGAGCGCCGGCGCCGCTCTGAATGTCGGCGGCGCGAGCCTCCACACGCGTGTTGCGATTCCGGCCGGTCACAAGGTCGCGATTAAAGCGGTCGCAACGGGCGAAACGCTGATCCGCTACGGCCAGATTATCGGGCGGGCGAGCCGTCCCATCGAGCCTGGGGATCACGTCCACACCCACAATGTCGCCTATGAAGAACTGACCTTCAATTACGAATTTCCTACCGGCGATATTCCGCTGCCGACCGCGCCCGCCGATGTTCCGACATTTCTGGGATACGCGCGAGAAGACGGCCGCGCAGGGACTCGCAACTACATCGCCGTAGTCGCGGCCAGCAATTGCGCAGCGCATACCGCCGAGTGGATCGCGTCGACGTACGATAAGGCTTCCCTGCCCGCAGGGGTCGACGGAGTGGTCGCATTCCCGCATGGCGATGGCTGCGGACAGTCCCCTGGTCCCGACCTGGCGCAGCTTCGGCGGACGATTGGCGGCGTGCTCGATCATCCGAACGTATCGGCCGCGGTGATCCTGGGGCTGGGCTGCGAAGTGAATCAGATCGATCATTACCTGGGCGCGGGCACTCCTCGCACGGACCGGCTGGTCGGCATGACGCTGCAAAACACCGGAGGCACGCGAGCCACGGTGGACGCCGCGCGCCGGTCTATCGATAAGATGATCGAACGCGCCGCCGCCGAGAAACGCGTGGCTCTGCCCGCCTCGAAAATCTCGGTCGGCTTGAACTGCGGAGGATCGGATTCGTTCTCCGGAATTACCGCGAATCCCGCGCTGGGGGTTGCATGCGACCTGCTCGCCCAGGCTGGAGCGACATTCGTCCTCGCCGAGACCACCGAGATCTTCGGGGCCGAACATCTGTTGGTCCGACGCGCCCGCAATCGTGCCGTCGCGGAGAAACTTCTGGGCTTCGTCGACGGCTACAAGAAGTATCTAGCGCGATTTGAAGGCAGCTTCGACGATAATCCGTCGCCTGGCAACAAAGAGGGCGGCCTCACCAATATTCTGGAAAAATCGCTGGGGGCGGTCGCGAAGGCGGGCACGACTCCGCTCAACGATGCCATCGATTATGCGGAGCGCGTCTCGACTCCAGGGTTCGTTTTCATGAATACGCCGGGTCACGATCCGGTTTCGCTCACCGGGCTCGGCGCGGGTGGCGTGAACCTGATCGCGTTCACCACTGGACGAGGCAGCGCCATCGGCTTCCCGACCATCCCGGTGCTGAAAATCGCCACGAATTCCGTCATGTATCACCGCATGAAGGACAATATGGACGTCAACGCCGGCCGCATTGCCGAAGGCGACGCCACGGTGGCCGAAGTGGGTCACGAAATTTTCGACGCTCTGCTCCGCATCGCCTCCGGCGAGCGCACCGCAAGCGAACGGCTCGGGCATCAGGAATTCGTTCCCTGGCGCATCGGGCCGGTGATGTAAAAAGGAATCTCAATGAAATTAATCGCTACCAGTCTGATGATCGCTCGCACTCGCCGCCGCCGCCGACAAGTCCGCTTTCGACAAAGCCACGCTCGAAGCTTACCTGCGCCATGTCGAGCTCTGGCGTCCCGACGTCGCCGTCAAAATCGACGACGCCAAGGAGTCCAAGGAACTGCCCGGCTTCCTGGACGTTTCGATCCACCTGACGTACAACAATGCGACGCAGGCGCAGCATTTTTTCGTTTCGAAGGACGGCAAAAAGATCTTCCGCGGCGAGGTTTACGACATCAACAGGAATCCGTTTCAGGAGAACCTCGACAAGCTCGACGTCAAGGGCGCCCCCAGCCTTGGACCCGCGAATGCGCCGGTCACGCTGATCATCTTTAGCGACTTTCAGTGCCCCCTCTGCAAGCAGGAAGCCGAGATTATTCATAAGCAGGTTCCTGAGCTCTTCCCCGATAAAGTCCGCGTCTACTTTCGCGATTTCCCGCTCGAGTCGCTCCACCCCTGGGCCCGCACGGCCGCCATCGCCGGACGCTGCGTCTACAAATTGAACCCCGCCGCCTTCTGGGATTATCACGATTGGATCTACGAGAACCAGAACTACATCGGCCTCGACAACGTCAAATCGAAGCTCGCGGAGTTCGCGACGCTAAAAGGCCTCGATAGCATGCAGTTCAGCCGCTGCATCGAGAACAAAACGACCGAGCCTGAAGTCAACGCGTCGCTGGCGATCGGACACTCGCTTCAGCTCAATGCCACCCCCACCATCTTCCTGAACGGCCGCAAACTCGAAGGCGCGGTACCGTGGGAAACTTTGCAGACGCTGATCAACATGGAACTCGATCATCAGACGAAGTCTGCGGCGAAAGACGATTGCTGCACCGTTGCCATTCCGAAGATCGTGAAATAGATGGTTTATCCACTCCCTGACGGTCGCAGCTCCATTAGAACCGCTCTGTTGTTTGCCTGTCTCATTCCGCTCACTGCCGCCGACATTAATCCCGACCAATATCTCGCGCATATCCGCTATTTGTCGTCACCGGCGTTGAAAGGCCGCGCCACGGGATCCCCTGAACTCGAGAAGGCCGCGCACTATATCGCCGCACAGTTTCACTCCTTCGGACTCCAGCCGGTAGAGCTCGCCTTCCCGGTGACGCTGGGCGCCCACATGGGACCGAAGAATCGCCTCAAATTCACCGATGGCGGCGAATCCCGCACCTTGGCGCAGGCCAAGGATTTCCTGCCCATGAGCTTCTCCTCCTCAGGCGATCTGCATGCCGCAGTCGCTTCGCCGGCTTCGGAATCACCGACAAGAAGGAAAATTACGACGACTACGACGGCCTCGACGTCACCGGGAAATTCGTTCTGATCCTCCGCCATGAGCCCAGGGAAAGCGCCCACAAAGAACACGTCTCGTTCGCCGATAAGGCGGTCAACGCCAAAATGCACGGAGCGCGGGGCGTCATTCTGGTCAACGATTCCGATCACCACGATCTCAGCCAGGACGACCTGGGCAAGTTCTCCGAAACCGAGGGCCCAAAGAACGCGGGCGTCCTCTACGTGCGAGTCAAATACGACGTCGCAACCGACTGGCTCAAGGCCGAGGGCCGCGACCTCCATGCCATCTCCAAACAAATCGACGAGGACGGTCATCCTCACTCCTTCGCTCTTTCGAAGCTCTCCGTCGACCTCTCGGTCGACGTCCGCAGCGAAACGAAAACGGTCCACAATGTCGCCGCCTATCTGGCCGGCTCGACCGACGAGTACGTGATCGTCGGCGCGCATTACGACCATCTCGGTTCGGGCGGCCAGTTTTCGCTGGCTCCTTCCCAGGTCGGCACGATTCATCCCGGCGCAGACGACAACGCCTCCGGCACCGCGGGAGTGCTCGAACTCGCGCGCTGGGCCTCACATCAGCAGAAACCGAATCGAGGCATCCTGTTTCTGACGTTCGCCGGCGAAGAACTCGGCCTGCTGGGTAGCGAGTGGTACGTAAACCATCCTACGTATCCCTTAGAAAAGGCCGTAGCCATGATCAACATGGACATGATCGGCCGCGTCCGCGATGGAAAAATCTTCCTGAGCGGCACGGGCACCGGTTCCACCTTCCCGAAATTGATGGAAGACGTGAAGCCTCCCGCGCCCATTCAGATCGATCTCGCTGAAAAGGCTGGTTATGGCTCCAGCGACCACACCTCTTTTACCACCAAGAACGTTCCGGTGCTGTTCTTTTTCTCCGGTCTCCACGCCGATTACCACAAGCCCAGCGACACCTTCGAAAAGATCGACAGCGCCGCCGCCGCGAAGCTGCTCGACTATATCGCCGATCTGATCACGCACCTCGAAAACGACCCCAGACCTCAATATATTCGCGTCGCCGCGCCCTCGGTCGGCCCGGTTGGCTCCGGCGGAGGAACCGGCTATGGACCCGCTTTCGGCAGCATCCCCGACTTCAATGAACCCCCCAAAGGGGTCCGCTTCGCCGACGTCCGCGACGGCACTCCCGCCGCCAAGGCCGGCCTCAAGGCGGGCGACATCCTGATCGAGTTCGACGGCAAGGAAATCGCTAATTTGTATGACTTTACTTACGCCCTCCGCGCGCATAAACCGGGCGATTTAGTACTAGTGAGGGTACTTCGGGGCGATAAGACAATTGAGGCGAAAGTACTGCTGACCGAACGCCGATAATTTGTGATACTTGGTTAGCCGAAACGTCATGCCAAGCCCAATGAGCACCGCCGCAGCGAACTCGACGCGTAAACTGCCTCCGCTGATCCTCCACCCTTTCGCGGATAGCGGCGGACCCGATAAGCTGGTCGAAAGCTCCCGTGCCAGCCTCATGCTGCAAGGCCTGCTGCCGACCGGCGAGCGCACCACAGAGGAACTCGACAAAAGCCTGCTCGAAGGCCGCTACTGCGAGATTCGCATGCTGTTTTACGTCGGCAAGGATCTGATCCGCTGGATCGAGCAGTCCCTCGAACACGTCGACCGCCAGCCCGGCTTTCGCGATTCCGGCATCAAGTTCCAAAGCTTCGCGGCGTACCTGGTGAACAACACGCCAGCCCCCGTGCAAGCCAAGCTGCGCAAGTGGGGAGTGGCCGATTTCAAATCGATTTTCATGCGCGCCCTGGGCCTGAACGCCATTCTCGCCACCGTGCCCGAGCGAGGCGTGCTTTCGGACGATTTCGTGCGCAACTACTATCGCTACGCCGATTCGATTTTCCTGTGCCGCCAAAGCCAGAGTGTCTATACCGACATCGCGACCATGAATTTCGACTTCGATATCTACGCCAGCGGCGAATACTCCAGAATGCTGGAACGCGAGTGGTCCGAAGAATAAGTAAGTGAGGCAGGTCCCCGACCTGCCAGTATGCGGTAGCCCCACGCTGACGCATGGGGCTTTGGGCGCGCCAAATTGGTTGCGTGGGGCAGGTTCCCGACCTGCCCTCCGCCCCCGCAGTTATCATAAAAACATGGAATCCTCCGTAGCCGTTTCTCCCGACCTTCCTTCCGTCGTGGAACTTGAGAAACAGTACCTGCTCCAAAACTACGCCCGCTTTCCACTCGTCATCCATCGCGGCAAAGGCTGCTATGTTTACGACACCGCGGGCAAGCGGTATCTCGACCTGATCGCCGGCATCGGCGTCAACGCGCTCGGCTACGCGCACCCGCGCCTCACCAAAGTCATCCGCGAACAAGCCGGACTCCTTGTTCACATCTCAAATCTTTACTATCACGAGTACCAGGGCCCGCTCGCGGAGCGCATGGCCAAGGTCAGCGGACTCGATCGCATCTTCTTCTCCAACTCCGGCGCCGAATCCATGGAAGGCGCGCTGAAAATGGTGCGCGCGCACGGAACCAAGATCGATCCTGCCAAGCACGAGGTGGTCTCGCTTGAAAATTCCTTCCACGGCCGCACCTTCGGAGCGCTCTCGATTACCGGACAGGAAAAATATCGCCGGGATTTCGAGCCGCTCGTCCCCGGCGCCCGCTTCGTCCCCCGCAACGATATCGTCGCGCTAGAACAGATGGTGAACGACCGCACGGCGGGCATCGTCCTCGAGCTCGTGCAGGGCGAAGGCGGCATTTTCCCCATGACCGTCGAGTACGTCAAAACAGCCCGCGAGCTGGCCGACCGCTTCAACGCTCTCCTCGTGTTCGACGAAATCCAGTGCGGCGTCGGCCGTCCTGGAACCTACTTCGCGTATCAGCTTTTCGACCCTGTGATTCTGCCGGACATCATGGTGGCGGCAAAACCGCTGGCCTGTGGAATCCCGCTGGGCGTGATCGCCGCTAATGAACGAGCCGCGGTCGCGATCGGCCCCGGAATGCACGGCTCGACCTTCGGCGGAGGACCGCTGGCCTGCAGGGTCGCCCTGGAATTCTTCGATATTCTGGATCCCCTGCTCCCCAAGATCGTTGAGACCGGCAGCTATTTCCGCATGCGTCTCACGGAGCTGGCCAAGCGCTACGGCTTCATCAAGGAAATCCGAGGTATCGGCCTGATGATCGGAGTCGAGCTGGACATGCCCGGCAAACAGATCGTACTCGATGCGATGGCTGAAGGCCTCCTGATCAACTGCACGCACGATACGGTCCTGCGGATGCTCCCGCCGTACATCCTGACGGAGCAGGACGTGGATCGCGCGATCACCGTTCTCAATCGAGTGTTTAAGAAAACAAAAACCGCGAGTAACCTGGATCAGCCAAACAGCTAGTACCGTTGCGAGCCGCCTGAAATGCGGTTGCAGAGGAATACGCGCTAGCCCCACGCTTACACATGGGGCTGTGGACGTACAAATTGGTTGTATTAGCCCCATGCTTCAGCGTGGGGCGAGCACACGCAATAACGCGCCGGTAACGATATCGCTGGGAGCTTGCTGAAAAACTCAAAAAAGGATATTGGCCGCCGATGAACGCTGATGAACGCCGATTGAAAACAAATGGTCTTATCCGCGTTCATCGGTGTTCATCGGCGGCCAATATTTGTTTTTCAACAGCCTACGGACGGGTAGTCACCTGGATACGCGCGCCGATGCTCTTCGGCCATCTCCATCGCCGTGCCGATCTGGATGAGCGGCCCTTTGCCGATCCCGGGACAATACTCTCCGGTGCGATTCCACTCTTTGCGATTCTCCACCAGCTCCGGCCAGAAGGGGAACGTCCGGCACTGCGTGGGCTTGGCGGGATGCAGGCTGCAACTATGTTCCAGCAGGAACGGGCACTGCTTTTCGCGAGGCTTACGGAAGCGCATTTGATAGCGCGTCCGATAGACGTACCTCTTCTCAAACGCTCGCGGAGTCATGCTCATGAACTTCGCGGCGCGCTTAAGATCGTCCTCGGTTAAATAGACGTAGCCGTCCTGGTCGCAACAGTTGATGCAGCCGCGCTGGCACGTGAAGCGGAGCCCGTCCATATTATTGAGGCTGGCGAAGCTGCCAGATGGCCGTGTGACGAATCCGGCTGACTAACCTTTCGCCGCTCAGGATTGCGACGTCCAGCACGATCATTTGGTGTCCCTTTCGTTCATACGCGTCCACGATTTTACCGCGTACCTCCACCCGCTCACCATCGCGGGCCGGCCTCGAGTTGCGGACTTCGCTTGCCGAATGAATCCACGGACAGAGGATGAAATTTGCGATCAGGATTTCGTTCGCCAAAGCGAGCAGGATAGCCGGATGCGCGTACCCTTCGATGGACGGATCCAGCGGAGCGCTCATGCCGGGCGGCGACAGGTCCAGGGTTTTCTCCATCGTTCCCATCTCGACCCCGATGCGGATGGTCTCGAGCGAAGCAGCTACCCGATCGGGCATGGGCCGGGCGGGAGGATAATCGGCCGATGGCTCGGCAGTCGCCAGCCAAGCCGTACCGGACGCCCGGGAGCCGGCTTCGACCTTGATTCGCCCTTGCCCCTCTTCGGCGATCGATACCGCCACCTGTTCGCCTTCATAGAATGGCTGGAAGAATCGGACATCCATCGCTCCCCGTTCGAGCCATTCCGGCCCCAAGTGGTCGATAGCGGCGGAAGCCATGTATCCATAAATAGTTACGCCGGGTACGAGTCCGCCGCTAAAGCCATAGGCGGCAGCAACTTGATCGTCATGGATCCGATTCTCGGAATCCACGGCTGTATTGACGGCGCGGACCTGGAAAAACGAAGCCATCGGACAGAGGGTATCACACGGTCAAAATAAGCTGATCGGCAGAGTAGATTTTTGCGTCACAAATCCTTACAATCTGGATTATCGCAACTATGTGCCTCAGTAGATTTGTCGTGACTTCTTCATTCTCCGCCTGGAGCCCGGGAGATCGAGCTTATCCCGAAAAGCGAGTCTGCATCACACCCAGTCCGAAAGATTTGTTTACGGATGATGCTGAAAAGGAAGGGTTTTTTGTCAAATTCCTGAAAAACGGCTCGTGGTATGAGGCGACCCGGTGCGACTTTGCGGCCGCCACCAAGCGTCAGGAAACAACAGTGCTTACCGCGCGACTCGGCGCGTAATTTCGCGGACCAGGATAGCTCCCCGGCGTTTGCATTCAGCGGCGGCTTCCGTAGTCTCGCGGCGCGTAACGGTGTATTCGTCCTGGCTGATGTTCTTCGCCAGGCGTTTGTTCACGAGCGCAGTGTTCAGAAGGCGCAATTCTTTGTACCACGCCCGATTATCGATCTCCGAAGTGAAGATCTCCTCGAGGGTGCATGTGGAAAGGTCGGTTGGCCAGTTTGGCATCAATTATTATTATCGTCAGCCGGAGCAGTTTTCATTAGAGCGCTTTCGCCTGGTGGTCGCGGCTCGGTAGAGCGGATCATGCGACAATTCGTCTTGCGGAAGGAAACAGCTAAGCGGCTGGCTCTGGAATGCGGCTTCGAGCTTGCCGGCATTGCCGCGGCCGAGCCCGTGGCCGACTTCGCCCGATATCAAAACTGGACTGAAAACGGTTTTGCCGGAGAAATGGGCTATCTGACGGACCGCCGGGCGGAGGTCCGCCGCGATCCACGAAATCTGCTGCCGGGCGCGCGGTCGATTCTCTGCGTCGGGAAGCTCTACAACACTCCCGATCCCGAAATGCGCTCCGGAGACGGAATCATTTCGCGATACGCCTGGGGCACGGACTATCACCGCGTCATGCGGGCCGGTCTCCAGAAACTGGTGGATCTGCTGGTACGGGAGGCCGGGCCTTTCGAGTATAAGATTTGCGTCGACACCGCGCCCTTGCTCGAAAGAAGCTATGCCCGTGAGGCTGGCCTCGGATGGATCGGCAAGAATACGTGCCTGATTCATGAGCCTTTGGGATCGTGGTTTTTTCTCGGAGAGATCGTCACATCGCTCGAGCTGCACCCGGATTCGCCTCCGCCGGATCGCTGCGGGACATGTACACAATGCATCGACGCTTGTCCGACGCAAGCCCTGGTACCGGACAATGCCGGCGGCTGGACACTCGATTCGCGGCGCTGCATTTCGTACTTCACGATTGAGCTGCGCGGCTCAATTCCGGAGGAGCACCGTGAAAAGATGGGCGCGCACATCTTCGGATGCGATATCTGCCAGGATGTTTGTCCCTGGAACAGGCGCGCACCGGTCACGGAAGAGGGCGCGTTTCGCGCCACGATGCCGCCGGACCTGGAAAATTTGCTGAAACTTTCATCCCTGGAATATAATCAGAAAACCGTCGATAGCCCGATGGCGAGGGCCAAGCACTCCGGGGTTCAGCGCAACGTTGCTGTCGCGATGGGAAATCTGGGGCTCGAACGGTTTCGCGAGCCGCTGAAGGAGCTGGCCGCATCTCCTAATGAGATGGTCGCCGAACATGCGCAATGGGGTTTGAGAAAACTGTAGGTGCCCTTGTCCTGGCGCTTCTGCCGGCCACTGGGGCTTCGCTTCATCAGACGATCGCGGCACAGCCCGGTTTTGAGTTTTTTTACAATCTGCAATACGATGAGGCGCTGGCGGAGTTTAACACGCAGGCGGCGCGAGAGCCCGCTTCGCCCGACGCTTACAATCACATCGCGCAAACCGTTTTATACCGGGAGATGTATCGCGGGGGAATGCTGTCCAGCGACTTCATCGGCGGTACGAAATTCGTCCACCAGCCGAAATTGCCGATGACCGACGAACAGGACAAACAGTTCCACGAGGCCCTGAATCGCGCGATGAGTCTGAGCCAGGAGCGCATCGCCGCGAATCCGGACGATACGCGCGCGCTCTATTCCATGGGCGTAAGTTACGGGCTGCGCGGCAACTACCTGTTTGTGGTCAAGAAAGGCTGGGTGGACGCGCTGCACGACGCGACGGCCGCGCGCAAATTGCATCGGCGAGTGACGGAGCTGGATCCCGAGTTTATCGACGCCAAGCTGACCCAGGGAGTGAACGATTACATCGTAGGAAGCCTGCCGCTGCACTGGAAAATGTTCGGATTCATGGCCGGATTTCGCGGCGATAAGCAGCGAGGCATGCGGACGCTGAAAGAAGTCTCGGAGCAGGGTCGGATGAACCGTGTGGATGCCATGGTGCTGCTCGCAGCGTTGTATTTGCGCGAGAAGCGGCCTGGGGATGCGGTTCCCGTGTTGACGGAGTTGACGCAGACTTTTCCGAAGAATCCTCTCTTGAAGATCGAGTTGGAAAAAGCTGAAGCGGCGTTGAGATAACCCGACCTCCATCGGGCGATGATTCCAGCCGGTCCGAAGGAATCAGCTAAAATAATGAACGGAGGAATGGGTGAGTGGTTGAAACCGGCGGTCTTGAAAACCGTTGAACTCGAAAGGGTTCCGGGGGTTCGAATCCCTCTTCCTCCGCCACTGAACTCCGCTCCCTTCGCGGCTCGGTAGGCACTGCCAGAATGTGGGGCGGGCATTTTTGCCGGCTGCCGATTTTGAATCGGCTTCTTCGTTTCCCCACAGAAGCCTGCTGGAAGCAGGCTGCCGGCAAAATTGCCCGCCCCACAAAACTGGTTTAGTGCGGTGGCGAATTTTGCGCGTCGATCGCTTTCAGCAGACGTTGCGCTTTATCGTATTCCGGGTCTCCCCGGGGAATCGTCAGCAGGATCTCGCGGGCCTTCGCGACGTCGCTTTTCTGTATATATGACGCTGCCAGGAGATAGCGCGCGGGGCTGGCCGGGTCGATGCGCAGGCTGGTGCGGAAGGCGCTGATCGCCCGGGGGATGTCTCCCAGCAAGTAATAAAACCGCCCGGCGCCGATCTCCTGTTCGGCATCGTCCGAGTTGGCTTCGGCGCGCTCGCGAAATAGTTGCTTGGCCCGTTCGAGATTCTCGCCATCCTTCCCCGGAAGCTGTTTGATTCCCACACTGATGAGGGAGGCGGCGGCTCCGACGCGAACCGTGGTCACGCTGTCGCCGAGCGCGCCCACCAGGGCCTTCACCGCAGCGTCGCGATCCGCCGGGCCGGGATTAATGCCCAACGCGGCGACCGCTCGGACCACCGGTTCGGGATCGGTCAGCGCGCGTTCGAGTGCGGCCGCCGCCGTCGGATCGATCGAAAATTGAGCCAGGTGTCCCACCGCGTTGGCGCGTACCAGCGGGCCTTCCGCGCGTTCGGAGAGAATCGCGAGCAGGCTGGCGATGGAACTCGGATCGCCCTTCGTTGCGAGCGCGAACGCATCCGCGCGGCGAATGAGTTTCTGGCGCGAACGATCCCCGTACCACGCGTCCATTTGCTTGATGGACCAGTTCGCGTCGCGGTCCTGGTGACAGTTATTACAAGCGTTCGGAATACCGTGACGAATCGTATTTTCCGGCACCGGGATGCTCATGGAATGATCGCGAATCTCCGCCTTGATGCTGTATACGGTTCGCGGCATGTGGCACTCGACGCACGAACTTCCGGCGCTCCCTAAAGCGTGATGGGTATGGGTGGCGATCGCCTCGCCGATCGCCTGATGGCAGCGGGTGCAGAGCGCATTTGCGGTGGGGCGAAGCTGCGGATTTCTCTCGATCTCGACGTCGTGTACGGCGCTGTGACAGGCAATGCACGTCGCGCCGCCCTTCAGGAAACACTCGCTCTGCCACAGTCCATATGCGTCGTTCGAAAAGCGCCGCGTGCGGCCGTCGGCCCAGTAGGCGGGGTCCTTATCGCGCGGCTGGTTGTATTCGAGAATCGGCAAAAAATAGTTGTAATAATCCGCGCCCGCCGAATATCCTTTCGCGAACGTATCGCGGAAAGAATGGCATTGCGCGCAGATCATCGTATTGCGCGTGGCGTCAAGCCGGGTCTGCACCACAATGTCATTCGCCGGACCCTTGGAAGGCGCCGGCGACGAATAGTGCGCGACGTGCTCGCTTCCAGGACCATGACAGCGCTCGCAATTGGTGCCGAAGTCGAGCCATGCTGTTTTGTACTCATTCTTCTCGACGTCGAAGTTTTTCTCCTGCTGGCTGACGTGGCAGGAATAACAATTCTTGTTCCAGATCTGGACCTGCACGCCCTCCACTTCGTCAGGATCCGCGATGTCCAGATTGTGGAACCAGCCTTTGCGCAGAATGTCCCAGCTGGGCGGCAGCACTACCACCTTACCGTCGGCGAGCGTGGTGAGATAGTGCTGGATGCGCCGGTTGCCCAGCGTGTAATCGACCCGATGCTCTTGCGGCTTGCCGGTGAGATAGCTTTCAGTGATGTAGAAAACACCGTCCTTCTCACGCAGTCCGTAATTTGCGCCGCGCAGTTTCACGCGAGGGAGCTTGAAGTCGCCCTTCACGCTCTCCTTGGTCGCTGGCTGCACCATTTTGCTGTGACGGGAATGCGTCCATTGGCGATGAATTTCGGCGTGACATTTCGCGCAGGATGCCATGCCGACGTAGGCCGGTGCATCGGTCGCGGCCCGGGCGGCGAGGATCGCGAAGAAGAATAGCGAGGTGCGCCAGGTCATCTGTAATTTTCTAATCTTAGCGCCTCTTCACAGGCTGAAGCCTGTGCCACCATTCTTTGGGCTCTCCTTTTATCCGCATGCTGACGCATGGCGATTCGATGACCAATGGCCTGTCTCAGAGAAAACGTTACTATCCCCTCCATAACTGTCGGGGTTCGGTGTCGCCGCAGAGGACGAGGCCCTCCCGCGATATATGCTCCTCCCGAACCCCGACAGTCATGGAGGGGATATGCTAACGAACTCGCCGACACGGGCCACTAGATCCACTTGCGGGAGTGTGATCGCTCCATCGAAAATACGAAACTTGGGATGCTGCTATGAAAGCCTGCCGCGTGTCGCATCGATACTTTGTCGATTCTTGAGCTGTAGGCGTCGAGAGGAGTCTCGACGCGGCACGCCTCGGGCGTGCGCCACGAACACTCCCGCAGGTCGCGGTTCGTTTCAGCGCGAAAGAAACTGGGCCTGACTATCGACCGCCGGCTCGTCCGTTTTTTCCCACACGTAGGCGCCATCGGGGGTCATGTGGCGGGCGTTGCGGTTGTCGGCTAGATATTTCGCCAGAATTTCGTCGCGCAGACGCGTCATGATGCGCTTGTTCTCCACTGGGAACAGCAGCTCCACGCGATGGTGCAGGTTGCGGTTCATAAAATCGGCGCTGCCCAGGTAAATTTCCTCGTGCCCGCCGTTGTGGAAGTAGTAAATCCGGCTGTGCTCCAGAAACCTTCCCACGACACTGGTCACGCGGATGTTATCGCTCACTCCCGGGACGCCAGCGCGCAGGCCACAGATCCCGCGGACCAGCAGATCCACTTTCACTCCAGCTTGCGAAGCCTGGTAGAGCAGGCGAATCATGTGCAGGTCTTCGAGACCGTTCATCTTCAGGATCAGTTGGGCTTTCTCGCCGCGCTCGGCATGGACTATCTCGCGCTTGATCAGCTCCTCCAGCTTTTCGTGCATGTTGATCGGAGCCACCAGCAGCTTACGAAACTCGTTCTTCGCCGAGTAACCGGTCACGTAGTTGAACAGGTCGGTCACATCCGCGCCAATCTGATCGTCGGATGTAAAGAAGCTGAGGTCGGTATAGAGACGCGCAGTGGTTGGGTTGTAATTCCCAGTGCCCAGATGCACGTAGCGCCGCATCGTGTCGCCTTCGCGGCGAACCACCAGCGCCACCTTGGAGTGGACTTTTAATCCCACCAGTCCGTAGACGACGTGCACGCCCGCGGCTTCCAAGGCGCGCGCCCATTCGATGTTGCTCTCTTCATCGAAGCGGGCCTTCAATTCCACCAGAACTGCCACCTGCTTGCCGTTTTCGATGGCGCTCAACAGGCTTTCGACAATCGGCGAATTCCGCCCCACGCGATAAAGCGTGATCTTGATCGCCAGCACATCCGGGTCGATTGCCGCGCGGCGCAGAAACTCCACCACCGGTTGGAACGAATCGAAAGGATGATGCAGCAGCAGATCGTCGCGCCTGAGCACCGCGAAAATATCGTCTTCGGATTTCGGATGCAGCTCCGGAGGAGTGTAAGGAAGAAACGGAGCGTCCTTCAGATCCGGCCGGTCGACCGCGAGCAATTGCCGCAGCCGGCTGAGGTCCAGCGGGCCGTCCACGTGATACACGTCGCGCGGATCCAGCTCCAGATTCGCGATCAGCGTCTCCAGCAGGTGGTCGGGAATTTCGCGCGACACCTGCAGCCTGACCACGGCGCGGAAGCGGCGCTGCCATACGGCTTCCTCGATGGTTTCGAGCAGATCGTCGCTCTCCAGCTCCTGAATTTCGACTTCGGCATCGCGCGTCACGCGGAACGGATACGCCTCAATAATATCGAGTCCCGGAAATAGCGCGTTCAGGTTTTCGATAATCAACTGCTCCAGCCAGATCAGCGCTGGACGCGAGCCCGCGGGCTGATCGGGCATTGAAACCGGCACCAGTTGCGGCAGCGTGTCGGGAATCTTCACGCGAGCGAATCGCTCCACACCCTTGGCGTCGCGCACCGCAACCGCCAGATTCAAGCTCAGATTCGAAATGTGCGGGAACGGACGCCCCGGATCGAACGCCAGCGGAGTGAGCACCGGATAGACCACCTGGCGGAAATAGGTTTCCATTAAACTGCGCTCTCGATTGGTCAGATCGCGATAATCGCGCAGTTCGATGCCGGATTGCTTTAGCGCGGCTTCAATCTCGCGCCAAGCCTCGTAGGAATCTCCCATCAGGCGCTGAACGGCTGTGCGGATGCGCTCCAGTTGCTCGGCGACGGAACCGTCCGGCACACCCGGCGTAGCGGCTTTCTGCTTTAGCACCGCGAAGCGAACCATGAAAAACTCGTCGATGTTGGAAAATAGGATAGAGAGGAATTTGACCCGCTCGAGCAAAGGATTCGCGGAATCCTGCGCTTCCTCGAGTACCCTGTGCTGGAACGCCAGCAAGCTCAGTTCGCGGTCGAGATAAAGGCTGGGGTCGTTGAGATTGAGACCTTCGACCGGGGACGTGGCAGTAGGCATATAGCCGTATACCAGTTTAGCCCAGGCGCGCTACAACATCATGACGCCGCCATAACAGGCTGTGTGAAACTCCAGGGTTGACCGCTCCCGATGGTCGCGGCTCTGTTGGTACACAGGATCTCAATGGGCTTGGATCAGAGCCGCTACCTGCGGGAGCAATCTTTGGCGACTTTTCACAGCCTGCTAGAAGCTAAACCGGAGCGAGAAATCGATGCGTCGATTGAAGGCCTGCGCGGCGCCGCCGCCGGGACCAAATCCGCCGCCTGCGAGCGATAGCGATTGTCCGAACAGCGGACTGTTCAGCGAGCCCACCGGAGCTCCTTGATTGACGGTGTTGAACATGTTGTGGAACATCATGCTGGCCGTCAGCGAGTATTTCCTGCCGCTGGATCCTCCAGCATCGCCACCGCCGCCGCCCGGACCGCCGCCACCGCGAGGACCGCCGCCCCCGCCGCCCGGACCACCTCCGCCGCGAGGACCACCGCCGCCGCCCGCCGCTTGTCCGAATCCAGGTCCACGGCCAGGGCCGCCTCCTCCATCCTGTTGCTGCTGCCGCTGCCTGGCTGTCAACGTCCTCTCACCGAAGCCCCAGGTGCGGCCGATGCGCATATTCACATTGACCTGCGCATGCGCCACGCCATAGTTCACCGGAATGATAGTCATCCCCGGAGTCGGATTCAGTACAAATCCATGGCTGATACACGGCGCGGCGCCCGCTTTCACATTGCCAACGCAGGCGGCGATATTC
Source organism: Bryobacterales bacterium (assembly GCA_963813145.1). Classification (GTDB taxonomy): domain Bacteria; phylum Acidobacteriota; class Terriglobia; order Bryobacterales; family Bryobacteraceae; genus Palsa-187. The sequence goes on along the minus strand of CAWEXX010000001.1, from coordinate 3,688,140 downwards.
GAGCCTGCCGGGATAAACGCCGGCCGGTCGTTGATCACCGAATCGCCATTGGTATCGATTCCCTCGACGATGTTAAATGGCGGCGCTGAACTCATGCCGATGTTTGGAGAGATCCGCAAGCCCCAGGGCGCCACGATACTCCCGTTGATATTCGCCCGGTGACGAACATCGTAGCTCGCCCGGCCGTAATCGGCGGCGAAGTTGTAAGGATTGGACGGCGCTCCGTTCGCGTCCGTCTTCACATGGCCATACGCGTAATATCCGAACAGGCTGAACCTCGTATTGATGCGAGCATTCGAGTTCACCACCAGCTGGTTCTGCCGGTACACGCCGCTCCCGGAGTATAAATCCTGAATACCGGCGGCCTGACCGTACGGATAAAGCCCCTGTGCGGGCAATCCGTTCAGCGCCGGAATATAGGTGCCGGGAAAAGGCGAGTTGATATTGTACGTTTGCAGAATGTGGCTGCCGCGCGTATTTAAGTAATTCACCGAAACTGAAATATTGTGCGGCAACTGGCGGTCGACGCCGATCGCCGATTGCAACTGCGTCGGGACATGCAGATTCGGATCGACGTGATAGATGGTCGACCCGGCGGAGTTCAGCGCCTTCAAGGTGGCGGCATCCGGAATCGTGAAACCGGGCCCCGGATAGATGCCGAAGGATGCCGGATTAGTGATGGTGAAAGCCTGATCGTTGATCCCGTTGAACCGTTCGGCGTTCAACACATTCCCGAGACTGAAGCGATCGTAGAAGTATCCCGATCCCGCTCGAATCACCGTCTTCGGCGTACGGAACCGCCCGGTACCGCCGCCCAGTCCCCAGGCCCAGCCGATGCGAGGCGCGATGTCGCCGTGGTCGCTGATATTGTTCTGAATCTCGTAGCGCAAGCCGAGGCTCAACGTCATGCTCGGAATCAGCTTCCAGTCATCCTGCACGAACAGACCGGCGTCGAACTGATTTCCCGCGATCAGCGGCTGTCCAGCGGCCACCTGGAATTGGATGGGAGCGCCGCCGTTGGCGATAATCGTGTCGATCGATTGGCCCAAGGCGAGTCCTCTTTCGAAAGCCGCGTAAGAGTTGATGTCCGAAAAGTTGAACTGCCCCAGGAAGTTGCTCGTGTTATAGCCGCTCTGCCGCACATCGCGCAACCGCGCGCCGAATTTTATGAACTGGGTCCCGTGCGTGATCGAGGTATAGTTCTGAAACTCGTAATTCCCGGCGTTGGTATAGTTTTTCAGGTAGTTACTGCCGGTAGTGAACGCGCTCCCGACAGAGATGTTCAGCTCCGGATCGTTACCGACGCTGGTCGAGTCGTTCCGGAAATATTGGAATCGTGATTCATTAATGGTGGTGGTGTTGATCACCTGCGTTTCGGTCAGGAAGAACTGTTGATTCGTTCCATGATTGGTCGCGCCGGTTGTCGGCCCGTTGAACTGGCCCACGCCCTGATTGTCCTGCTCGCTCCGGCTGTACACATATCGCGCATCGAGCGTAATCTTCGACGTGAGCTGATAATTCACGCGCGGACTGATGCGCGTATTCGTGACCGGCGTGATGAGCCCGAACGACTCGACCGGCAATGGGTTGAAGTTCGAATCCAGCAACTGCTGATTCACCAGCGCCGCTTCCCGCAACTGGCGCCGAGAAAAATCTATAAAGAACGAGGCTTTTTTCGTGATCGGACCGCTAAACGTCGCCATCAGATTCTTGGTGTCCTGCGCCGGCAACCCAGTGGTTTGCGTATTGTACGGATTCCGCGCGTTCCAAATATGATCGCTATAAGTCAGGTTCAAACTGCCGTGAAATTTGTCCGACCCGGGCTTGGTGAAAATCTCGATGCGTCCATGTCCCTGCGTGTCATACTCCGCGGAATAAGGATTTGAGTTGATGCGAATCTCGCGAATCGAATCCTTCGGAGGCAACTGGCCGCTCGAAAATCCGTCAATGAAAATCTGCCCGCCGTTCGGACCGGCTGCTGGTCCGGCCAGCGCCAGAAGGTCCGCCTGCAAATCGTCCGGATCGTCCGACAACATGTCCAGGTCGGCTTCCTTCAACACCAGCGCGCCCGCGTTTTTCGCCGGATCCAGCTCCACCGTCTGGGTGTCTTTGACCGTGACTTCCTGCTTCTCGCTCGCCACCTTCATCTTGGCGTCGAACGTCGACGCGCGCCCGCCTGGCAGATCGTTTATCACTCCTTCAAACAGCTCGAACCCAGCCGCAATCACACGGATGGTCCACTTGCCCGGAGGCAATCCCACCACCGAGTACGCGCCGTTGTTATCGCTCTGCGCGACCTTCACCACGCCGTTAGGACCCGACAGGGTAACCGTCGCTCCAGGAACCGCCGCGCCCGAAGGGTCGAGCACCGTTCCCTTCAAACTTCCCGGCGCCTGCGCCATCAGTGCGGCTGACATCGCCAGCACCAAGAACAGTCCGATTACAGCTCGTTTAAATAGAATCATTCCATTTCCTTAACTACTGAAATCCCAACTAGCCCGGTGCCGCAAATTCTGACTCCTGACTTCTTTTTTGCTAATTCCCGCCGCCCATATCTCCGCCCGCGCCCAGATTCCATCCGCCCAGCGACATCTCCGGCTTGCCCGGCGACCGCAGGATCGGTTCCACGCCCGCCAGCATCGTGATCGCCATGATGTGATCCGTGGCCGCGCCCACCGCGCTCGAAATTACGATCGGCTCGCCCACCTTCAGGTCCGCCAGCTTCACGGCCGGCTGCCGGTCGAGCATCGCTTGCAGGTCGCCGCCCCGGCCACCACCGCCGCCAGCCCGCATTCCGCCCTGACCGCCCCCTTGAGGAGGACCACCTTCTCCGCCACGACCGCCGCCGGCTCCGCGCCCTCCGCCCGCATTCGCATCTGGATGCACGCGCCGCGCGATCATCTGCGCAATCGGATCCTCCAGCCGCTTCATATTCGAATCGGCGTTGACCTTCACCAGCATGGTCTTCTTCGAATCCAGATCCTTCACCATCATCTGGTCCTTCGCCGCATCAATCGAAACCACTGTCGCCGCGATCGTTTTGAATGTGCCGGAGACAATCTCTTCCGCCGTCACCTTCGACCCGTCCTCGCTCTTCTCGCCGCGCGCCCGAACCTGATCGCCGACCTTTACCTCGGCCAGCGTCGACTCCTTCGCATCGGAAAACTTCACCGAATCCGTGGTGTACCGCCGCACAATCGCCTTCGCCGTCGGAATCACAGTCACCGTCTTCGCGCCCGCCAGCGTCCTGACATTCAGCGTGATCGCCTCGGCATTCACCGCCGTCACGATCCCGTTCACACCGCGCTTATCCCAATCCGCGCGATCCGCATCCTGCTTCTTCGCCACGTCGCTCGACGACATCACCGCGATCAGCGTCGCCTCGATCGTCTTCTGATCGTCCGACTCCTTGCCGCGCGCCGCCACACGGTCGCCTACCGCGATCTCTTTGAACTCGATCGTCGCCGCGTTCCGCAAATCTTTCTCGCCCAGAGCGACTTTGCGCAAAGCATGCTTAGGAGCCAGCGTGACGCGCACATCGCCGCCGCTGTCCGCCTTCATCACCAGTGCGTTCGCCCCCGCGTCGATACTGGTCACTGTTCCGTTAATTTGCTTCGGTGCCGCCGCATCCTGCGCCAACGCCAGGAGCCCCAATAGCACCGTATACACAACCAGCCACATGGCTTTCTTCATAAAAAACTGCTCCCCCGCAGTGACATTTGTTATGACCTGATTCCGCCGCCGGTGGTTACAGGCGCTTAACGTTAATTTACATTCGAAGCTATTGATTCTTAGGGGCGTTTCAAGCCCACAGGAGGTAGATAAGTCCCCTTGGCTTCCCGCTTCCACCAATTCCCCGTTTTTCGGCGCTCTTGAGCGTCCGTGAAAGAGTAATCGTAAAGCATGGCCCGCACATACTGCGGCGCGCGCCCTTCGAAAGGATCCGCCTCCAGCAATCCCCTGACTTCCGGCGATCCTTCCAGCAATTTTACCGCGAAATTCACAAACCACGGATTCTCCCGGTAACTCCCCATCGCCGCGAACCACATCTGCCAGTCCAACCGAGGCTGATGCGGAGCCGCCCACCGCGGTGCCCTCCCCAAATCCCCCGGCTTGTATCGAAACGAGTAAGGAATCCAGTTCTCCCCGTCCATCGATCCCTCCACAATAATTTCCGGCCGCGAGGTCGTCATGATCGCAAACAGCCCATACGAGTTCACAATCTCCAGCGGAGCGGTATATTTCACAATCGAGTGCAGCGGCTCGATCGGTTCCCAAAACGTCTCCACCATGCGCCCGAGCCCGATCAACAACAGCAGGGCCGTCACCAACGCGACCACTCTTTTCTCGATTTGATTCTTTGCAGTGTTGTCCGTGGTGAGCTTCTTGCGAATCCATCCTTCAAAATCCCGGTCATCCCACAAAAACACGCACATCGCCATCGCCAGCAAATTGAAAAACGTATAATTCCCCGTCAGAAAAATCAGGACCTGCAACCCCAACAACCACTTCGCCGCGAAAATCCTGACCCTCCGCGGCGCGAATATCAAAAAAGGAATCCCCACCTCGATGCCCAACACCAACGCTGTCGACATCCTCTGAAACGCCTCCGGCAACTGCGCCATGTACCACGAAATCCGATTCGGCAGCGGCTGCGTCCAATAGTGATAATTGAGCGCCGTCAAGTTCCGCCAGGTCTTGTCGTGACTCAGCAGCTTCACCGCCCCCGATAAAAACATCAGCCGGAACAGCAGCCATCGAAACAGCCATACGACGATCCGCTCCCGACCCAAAAAAATCGCTAGAAACCCAACCTCAATCAGCAGCGAGTCCCATTGAAACGACAAAAACTCCTGTCCCGCCGCGCTGAGCGATAAATAGAGGACGAGCAGAATCGCCAATCCCGCCCGCTCGAAAGACCCCATCAGCACCACCACTGCAATCGCGATCCCCGCGTAACACACTCCTATCAGAGCCGCATCGGAAGCATTCATCCAGAACACAGTGGGGACATAAAAAAACCGCGCGGCTCCCAAACTCCCCGCGACCGCCTTCAGATAGTCCGCCGCCGGCAGAATCCCATTGGCTCCCAGCAGTCCCTTCACCTGCACGCTCAAGGAGCCAAATGCGATCGCATAAATCACGGCCAGCAGCCGCACGAAGATCCACTGAGTGAGCGCGAAGCGTGCCGGCTCAATCTGCGTCCCAAACGTCCATTTTGTGACCTGATAAAAGAAATCGCGATGCGAAGCGATCACGCGATAAGGCCATTCAAAGAATGGCCGGTAGAGCGCCTCGTGCCCCAGCGTTTCGAACACGGCCCGAGCGCCGCTGGCGACAGACCCGTCGGTCCGCACCAATTGCACGGCCTTAACAAACTCTTCTTTAGAAATCTGCGGATACTTCGCGCCCACATCCTGCGAAGCCGCATATTCCACCCGGTCGCCTGTCAGTTCGCGCCAATAATCCAGCCAGATCTTACAAAACCCACATCGTCCGTCATAAATCAGCAGCGGCTTGGAAGAAGGCACTCACCCACTATCGTACCTGTCCATTGTCCGCTCCCTGTGGTCGCGGCTCGCTGGTGGCGCGAGCTTCAGCCGACGTGTTCTTGTCCAGAAATGTGGAATTGCCCGCTCCCTGAGGGTCGCGGCTCAGGGTGGGACAGGCGCTTTCGCCTGCTAACAAAGCTATCCCGTCTTCAGAGCCGCGACCAGCGGGAGCGGTCAGCGCCCGCACGCGAGCAGAATCGCCTACGCTAAGGCCGGGTGGGACAGGCGCTTTCGGCTGTCGTCTTGTGGATTGTCCGCTCCCTCTGGTCGCGGCTCTGTAGAGCAAACCACAAATGGCCTTGCGCTAACATAACGGTCGGATGCTAGACCTGCTCCGCGACCTCCCGCCAGAAGCCAAAGTCCTCGACCTCGGCTCCGGCAGCGGTAGCTTCGACGCAGCCGGTCTCCAGGCCACCGTGATCCGCGTAGACCTGGAACCTTCTACATCCAAGAACTTCGTCCGCGCCGACGCATCGAATCTCCCGTTCGCTCCCCGAACCTTCGACGCCATCGTTTCCAACCACAGCCTGGAGCATGTCGAAAACCTGGACGGCTGCCTCCAGGAAATCTCGCGAGTCCTCAAGCCCGCCGGAATCCTGTACGTCGCGGTGCCCGATTCCACCACCCTTTGCGACCGGCTCTATCGCTGGCTCGCACGCGGCGGCGGACACGTGAACCCGTTCCCCTCCGCCGCGGACCTTTCACAAAAGATCGAGACAGCCACCGCGCTTCCCCATCGCGGGACTCGAACGCTATGCACCTCGTTCTCGTTCCTGAACCGCAAGCTCATCCGCACCCGGATCCCTGGAAAACTGCTGCTGCTGGGAGGCGGAACCCAGACCTCGCTGCTCATCGCCACCTACACCCTGAGGCTGCTGGACCGCTTCTTCGGCACTCGCCTGATTGTGTATGGATGGGCCCTCTACTTCGGAAAATCCCCCGAAACCTCCGAAACCTGGACCAACGTCTGCATCCTCTGCGGATCGGGCCAAGACTCGAAATCACTGCGAGTCTTCCGAAAGCTGCTGCTCCCGTTCTACCGCTGTCCCCAATGCGGAACTTTGAACCTGTTCACCAGAGACGAACACTACTCGCACCTCAAAGCCTGACAAACGACAGGCGAGCATTCTGGCTCCACGCTCCTGGCTACTGGCTACTGGCTACTGGCTACTGGCTACTTTCTTCGATATCATACTCGAATGCCCCGTCTGCCTTTCGCTCTAATCTTCGCTCTCCTCCCCCTCTCCGCCGCCATCACCGACCCCGTCCGCGTAGAACAAGGCCAGCTCTCCGGCGTGCACGGCTCCTCTCCCGAAGTTCGCGTATATAAAGGAATCCCCTTCGCCGCCCCACCCCTGGGCAACCTCCGCTGGCGCGCCCCCAAACCCGCCGCCGATTGGGCCGGGGTTCGCAAAGCCGATCAGTTCTCTGCCACCTGCATGCAAACTCCGTACGCTGAAGGCTCCCTCTACCGCTCCGAGCCGCAGCCCGTCAGCGAGGATTGCCTCTACCTCAACATCTGGACCGCCGCAAAATCGCCTTCCGATAAACGCCCCGTCATGGTCTGGATCCACGGCGGCGCATTCACTCGAGGCTCTGGCTCGACACCTACTTATAACGGTGAGAACTTCGCCAAAAAAGGAGTCGTCCTGGTCACTATCAACTACCGGCTAGGCATCTTCGGCTTCTTCGCCCATCCCGAACTGACCGCGGAATCCGAACATCATTCTTCTGGCGACTACGGCATCCTGGACGAAATTGCCGCCCTGGAATGGGTGCGAAAAAACATCGCCGCGTTTGGAGGGGACCCCAATCGAGTGACCATCTTCGGCGAATCGGCCGGTTCCTGGGCCGTCAACGTTTTAGTGGCGTCTCCCCTTACCAAAGGACTTTTCCAAAGCGCGATCGGCGAAAGCGGCGGCAACTTCAACGTGATGACCAAGCTCGCCGACCTCGAAAAATCCGGCGCCCGGGCCGGCAATCTTCAGGAACTGCGCGCCAAATCTGCCGACGAGGTATTAAAGATGACCGGCGGTTTCTCCGTCAACGTAGACGGCTGGCTGCTGCCGACCGATGTGATGACGATTTTTGAAAAGGGCAAGCAAAACGACGTGCCGGTTTTGATCGGCTCGAACGCCGACGAAGGGACTGCTTTTATGCCCCCAAAGATCACCCTTGCCGGTTACGAAGCCACCGCGAAACAGCGGTTTGGCGCTAATGCCGAGCGTTTCATGAAGCTCTATCCGGCCACGTCCGATGACGAAGCCTGGAAAGCCTCGGCCGCCCTGATGCGCGATCAGACTTTCGGAATCCAGATGCGAACCTGGGCCCGCATGCAGACCAAGACCGGCAAAGCTCCTGCGTATCTTTATTACTTCAGCCGGGTTGCGCCCGGACCGATGAGCGCCCATTATGGGGCCTTCCACGCCTCAGAAATTTCCTACGTTTTCGGCACCGGCGACATCGGAAAACGGCATTGGGAAGGGATCGATCATCAGCTAAGTGAAACCATGTCCTCATATTGGGTGAATTTCGCCAGCACCGGTAATCCCAACGGGAAAGGCTTGCCCACATGGCCTGTATATGATGAAAATAAAGACCTTGCAATGGGATTCGGTGACAAAGTCGAGCCCATTCCGGTCCCTAACAAGGCTGCTCTGGACTTCCTGGCGGCGCCCAAATGACCTTGACACCCAGTCGTAACTTCGCTATAGTGAGGATTCGTTAATTTTTGGGTACTGCGCGTAGTATTCTCCGGCCGAAGATCCACGATCCACTGTTTTACGGATCTGCCGAATTAATCTAGGAGATCGATGAAGCAGCACTATTTTGTAGTCGTTCTAGCTCACTCATTACACGGACGGCTGCGTCGTATCCACATTCCGCATCAGGCGCTTTATCTGGTGGTCGCGCTGGCGCTGTTCGGAACGTTTTCCCTGTTTGGAGCGGTTTCCAGTTACCTTCGGATGACCTGGAAAGTTTCCAACTATAACTCCCTTAGAACTGAAGTAGATACGCTCCGAAAGAACTATCAGAATCTGCAGCGTGACAACGACCAGAAGCAGGAGCAACTGGCTTCGTTGCAGTTGATGGCCAGCGAAGTCAGCGTGGCGCTCGGGTTGAAGAGAAAGCTCGAAGGCACGGACGATATCGCCGACGAAGGTCCTTTAGTTCCCTCCTTTAAAGAATCCATCGAAGAATATAACTTCCTGAAATCAGCCAGTTTCTCCCGTTTACATCATGAATACGCCCGCAAGTGGCATCAGAACGTGGTTCCGAGCCTGTGGCCTGTCAACGGAGTCCTGCTGAGTCGCTTTGGCGAACGAACCGACCCATTTTCTGGGGAAGGCGCAATTCATGGTGGTGTCGACATATCGTCACCGACAGGTACGCCGGTTCATGCGGCAGCGGATGGAATTGTCGGCCGGGCTGAGTACTACGGCGGGTACGGGAAGCTGGTCGTCATCGACCACGGCAATGGCATGAGCACCCGTTATGGGCACCTTTCACGCTTCAATGTGGTCCCAGGACAGGAAGTCCGGCGCGGGGACATCATCGGTTATTCAGGTTCCACCGGACGGGCGACTTCGCCTCATCTTCATTTTGAGGTCCGGATGGGTGGCGCGGCTGTGAACCCGCATCCTTATCTGACCCGGTCGGCGATGGTGCAGACTGGCCACTCCGATCTGCCCTTCTAGCGCACCCTCATTTTGATACACTGTAGGGCAATCTTATGCGCTTGCTCCCACGTTTGCTGCTTGCTTCCGCCGGCATTCTAATGCTCACCGCGGCGTATTACAGGATCAACTCTCCCAGCGTCATGACGGATGCGGCGAAGGCGTTTCTCAATTCCCTTCCCGCGGATCAAAAGGCGCGTGCGACCTTCACGTTCGCCGATGAGGAGCGGTTCAACTGGCACTTCATTCCGCGCGAACGCAAGGGCGTGGCTTTTCGCGAAATGGGTCCGGGCCCGAGGCAACTGGCGCACGCGCTGCTCGCGGCTGGATTAAGCCAGCAGGGCGTGATCAAGGCTGACACGATCATGAGCCTGGACCAGGTGCTGAAAGAGATCGAAGTCAATCCAACGAATGAGCGCGATCCGGAGAAATACTACTTCAGCATTTTCGGCGAGCCTTCGGAAACCGGGACCTGGGGCTATCGCGTAGAGGGCCATCACCTGGCGCTGAATTTCACGATCGTCAAAGGTCACGTCGCGTCGACGCCGAGCTTCTTCGGGGCCAATCCGGCCGAGGTTCGAGGCACGGCGCGCAACGGGCTGCGCACCTTGAAGCGCGAAGAAGATCTGGGGCGCGAGCTGGTGAAATCGCTTTCCGATGGACAGCGCACGATCGCGATTGTCGATAAAGAAGCGTACAAAGACATCATCACGATGGCGTCGCGCAAGGCGGCGATTGAAGGCAAGCCGAGCGGGTTGCCGTTCGCGAAGCTGACACAGAAGCAGCATGAGATGCTGGACAATCTCGTTGCGGAATACGCCGGGGATTTTCCGACTCCAATTGCCGATGCGCGGATGGAGCAGTATCACAAGAGCCAGAGCGGGCTGTACTTCGCGTGGGCGGGCGGCATTGAAAAGGGGCAGCCGCATTACTATCGCATCCAGAGTCCGACCTTCCTGATTGAATACGACGACACGCAGAATAATGCGAATCATATTCACTCGGTGTGGAGGGATTTCGAAGGGGACTTCGGAGTGGATTTGCTGGGCGATCATTATCAGAGCAGTCATAAGCCTTGACGGGCGATAATCTTGGGCCGATTGCCAGTCGGCCGCAGGCTGCCAGCCTGCACCACACCGGAGGGCAGGTCGGGAACCTGCCTCACTTGCTTCACAAGGTGGCGGGGCCGGGGCTGTTGTTGGTCATTAGCATTCTCTTTCACTGGAAGCTGGTTCTAACCAATCAATACACATGGCTGGAGTCGGGGGACATTGGGAGCCTCATTCTGCCTTGGTTTCAGTTTCAGGCGGGAGAGTGGCATTCGTGGCGGTTTCCTTTGTGGGATCCCAATAGCTGGGCGGGGCAGCCTTTGTTCGGACAGGCGCAGCCGGGGGCGGCTTATCCTCTCAACTGGCTGCTGTTCTGGATGCCGCTGGATCATGGATGGTTGAGGCAGGATGTTTTGCACTGGTTTTATGTTCTGGTGCATTATCTGGCGGGGCTCACGTGTTATGCGCTGTGCCGGGAGTTGGGACGATCGCGGCTGGCTTCGGTTCTGGGCGGGATCGTTTATTCGCTGGCGGGGTACGTGGCTTCGGTCGATTCGCCGCAGATGCTGCATGGGGCTGTTTGGGTTCCTTTGGTATTTTTGTTTTTGTTTCGGGCGATGACCGCTCCCGATGGTCGCGGGTCGCTTAGCGCCGTGCTGGCGGGATTCTTTTTGGGGATCACATGGCTAGTCGGGCATCATCAGATGCAGGTGCTCTTGTCGATTGCGGTCGCGATCGCGTTAATCGCGGCGCGGCGCGTTCGGTTGGCGGTGCTGGTTTTTGGAATCGTCGGGCTCACCAGCGCGTTTCAGACTCTGCCAGCGGCGGAGTATGGGCGGCAGGCTGTGCGGTGGGTGGGGGCTGAGGAACCGCAGGGGCTGCATGAAACTGTACCTTACAATGTTCACGCGCAATATTCACTGAAACCGATTTCGTTGATTGGAATTGTTGTTGCGGGAGTGGAGCAGGCTCCGTACGGCGCGTTTTGCGGGGTTGCGGCATTTTCTCTGGCTATCCTGGGGGCGATTCTATCGTGGAGCGAGAGGCGGGTTCGGTGGCTGGCGGCTATCGGGCTGGGCGGGATCCTGTTCGCGCTGGGGAGTAACAACGTCTTTCATGGGATGTTTTATGCGCTGGTGCCGCTGGTCGAGAAGGTCGCGGGTTCCGGCGGCCGCGACCGTCCTGTTTGCGGTAGGACTGGCTCCGCTGGCGGCATTCGGAGTGGACGCGATTTCTGGATCGGGACTACTCGGACGGCGAGCCTCGTGGGTGCTGGCTTCGTTTGGAACGGTGCTGGCTTTGGGGTGTCTGATGTTCTATGCCGCCCGGAAGCCGATGGTTGACGACCGGATCGTGATTTCGGCGTTATGCGGCGCTGCTCGCGGCGGGGTTGCTGGCGGGATGGCGGACAGGTGCGATTTCGAATCGTGCGGGGTCGGCGGCGGCGATTGCGCTGGTGTTGTTTGAACTGGGCAACGTCACCGATTTCAAGCTGGCGACGGCGGATCGGACTACCCATCCTTACCTGTATAAGCTATCTGAGCATTTCGATCTGGCTGCGTTTGTGCGTGGGCGAGGCGAACCGGCGCGGATCGTTTACGACGCGAAGGAGATTCCTTACAACATCGGAGACTGGTATGGAATCGAAGCGCTGAACGCATACGCGGCTAGTGTTCCCGCGAGCTTTGTGGCAGCATCAGGTGTTTTCTGCGCGAGTACAGGACGTGATGGGGGTCCGGTATTACTTCGGGACTACGCCGCAGAGGGCCGGATTTGCGGGAAGTTTTTCAGGGGCGAAGCGGGGTCAGGGTGTTTGAGAATGCCAAGGCTTTTCCGCGGGTCTGGTCCGTGCATGGCGGAGTGCCGGTGGCGGATTCGAAAGCGGCTCGGGCGATGCTGGCGGATCCTTCGTTCGATGCGCGGCACTCGGTTTTCCTGATTGGGGAGGATGCGCCGAAGCTGGCGGGTTGTGATGGAGATGAAGTGTGGATGCCTCGGCATCATCCAAATGAAGTTACGATTCGGGCGGCGATGCAATGCCGGGGGATGGTGATTCTGACAGACAGTTGGTTTCCGGGATGGACGGCGCGGGTCGATGGGCGGGAGGCTCCGATATGGAAGGCTTATGGGGCTTTTCGGGGGGTGGTGGTGGAGGCGGGGGAGCATACGATTGAGATGCGGTATCGGCCTTGGAGTGTGTTGGTGGGGGGGGCTTTGACGTTGCTGGGTTGTTGTTTGGTCGGAGTTATGGTGGTGCGGGAGAGACGGGCGGAATGCTGCGCGTCTGCCCGCTCCCTGACGGTCGCGGCTCAGGTTGCGGGTTGATTTGAAGGTGGCACAGACTTTAGTCTGTGGGGCGTGGCATGAGGGTTTCGCACAAATATTTTCCGGCGTTCGATGTGTTTCGGGGGATCGGGATTTTGTTTGTTGTGTTGGCGCATACGCCTGGCACGGGGCCGATACGGCCGCTGGGGGCGCTGGGCGTTCACATGTTTTTTGCGTTGAGCGGGTTCCTGATTACCTACCGGTTTTTGGAGGAGCGGGAGCAGACGGGGCGCATCGATCTGCTGGCGTTTTACCGGCGCCGGGCGCGGAGGATTTTGCCTCCGGCGATCCTTTATCTTGCGGTGCTGGCGGTGCTGGGACCCGGGCTGCATTGGCTTCCAGTGGAGTGGCGGGAGCTCTGCGGCTAGCCTGTTTTTTTACCGGAACATCATTCAGGCGGGATGGTATACGGGTCATTTCTGGAGTTTGAGTCTGGAGGAGCAGTTCTACCTTTTCTGGCCGGTGTTGCTGGTGGGGATGGGACTGGGGAGGGCTCGGTGGGCGGCGTTGGGGATCATTGCGTGCACGGTGGGTTGGCGGGCGCATGTATTTTCGTTAGATCCAGCGGCGAATATTTACCGGCCGGATTTATTGGCGGATCACTTGTTGTGGGGCTGCGTGATCGGGATGTATTGGAAGCGCGTGTTGGTGGTGGATGCGCGGGTACGAGCCGGGGTCGGAGTGTTGGGGATTGTGGCGGCTGCGGCGCTGATCTACTTGCAGCCTCCGTTCTGGCAGCCTTTCTTTGCGTTTTCGGTGGCGGTGGGATTCATTTTGTCGGCCGAGGCGGCGCAGGGTTGGGCTGCGGGGTGGAAGGCGTTTCAGAAGTTGGGGGAGGCTAGTTATGACTGTTATATATGGCAGTCGTTGTTTTTGCCGCTGCCGTTTGCGAGTGCGGCGTTGCCGGTCGTGCAGAGGTTGCCTTGGAATTATTTGTTGATTGCGGGGATGACGGCGGGAAGTTATTGGCTGACTTTTCCGAAGAGGCCAATTGCCAATCGGCCGCAGGCTGCCAGCCTGCACCACAACGGACCCACAATTTCGAGGAGAAAGGGCGGATGTTAGTATGAAGGTATGGCGCTGTCCCGCCGAGTGTTTTTGGCGTCTCTTCCGGCGGTTGGGTTTGGTCAGATTGGTGGGAAGGGGCGCTTTCTTCCTTCCGCGATTAAACGCTATGCCGATCCGGCTACGGAGTTTTCGGTACAGCGGCTGACCGATCCGGCTCATACGAGCATTCTGGCGGCTCACTCCATTTCACGGCATGGGTTCCTGATTTGCGCCTCCGATGTTTCCGGACGCTGGGAGGCATACCGGGTGGACTTGAAATCGGGGCAGCAGAAGCAGCTTACCGATGCGCAGGACCTGGATCCGCATTCGCTGGCGTTGCTGGGTGACGACCGGGGGATTGTTTATCTGGATGGCTCAAATTTAATGTCGGCGAGTCTTTCTACGCTGCGGGCTCGGGAAATCTACCGAATTCCGGAGGGGTTTGAGCGGGCGCGCGGGATGGGAGTGGCGGAGGACGGCGCTGTATGCGGGGGTCGTGGAGCGGAAGGATGCACAGTACCGGCTGAGGCTGGTCCATATGGCGAATGGATCGGCGGAGACGCTGGCGGAGTGCGAGGAAGAGATCGGCGCGGTGAATCCGCGGCCGAAGAGGGCGTCGGTACTATACCGGCGGGGGAACGGGCTGTGGCTGGCGAATTACGACGGGAAGCAGAATTACCGGCTGCGATTGGCCGAGGGGACGCTGGGGCCGGCGTTGTGGAGTCCCGAGGGGCGATCGGTTTACTACCTAACGTATCCGGAGGATGCCCATAAGCTGCATGCTCTGCGGGAGTTTGTTCCGGATTCGAACGAAGACAAGGCCGTGGCGGATACGAGCCAGTTTGTGGGCATCGGGCGGAATGCGGACGCGAGCGTATTCGCGGGGGCGAGCGGGAGCAAGGCATCCCCCTACGTGCTGCTGCTGGTGAGGGCGGTGAAGAGGGAGCTGACGCTGTGCGAGCATCGGGCCAGCGATCCGGCGATGGTGTGTCCGGTATTTTCGCCGAATAGCCAGAGGGTGTTTTTCGTCAGCGACAGGCACGGGAAACCGGCGATTTACTCGATCGCAGTGGAGAAACTGGTGGAAGAAACGGAAGCGGCGTAGGGGAAACGTCGATTCCATTTTGTGTAGCTGGATTGTTAGAAAACCTACCATTCCACATATAAAGTGACGTCTCAAGTGACTGAGTTTAAACGATTCAATGGAGGGTCACTCAATTGACATTCGGTTCGTTTTCCCCTATACTCCCTCCGAGGGTCTGAATGAAACTCCTACGTAAGGCTAGCGCCTTGTGCGCGCTCGCGGTGCTCTGTTTGGCCACCGCCTATTCGCAAGCCGTGAACGGAACGCTGTTAGGTACCGTGACGGATTCCACCGGGGCGGTTGTTCCCAACGCCAAGGTTACTATTACAGAAACCAACACGAATATTTCCCGCACCGGGACGTCGAACGAGAGCGGCAACTATGTATTTCCGGACGTCGCGCCGGGTGTCTATGCGGTGACGGTCGAAGTAAATGGTTTTAAGAAAGAGCGGCGCAGCGGAGTAGTGGTGGAGGTGAATTCCACGGCTCGCGTCGATACCATTTTGCAGCCGGGCAATGTGAGCGAATCCGTGGAGGTCACGGGCGCGCCGCCACAATTGCAGACGGATCGAGCGGATATTGAAACTCACATCGACACGAACACCCTCGCGAATGCCCCTGTGGGCACGAATCGGAACTATCAAAGCCTGTTGAACCTGGTCCCTGGCGCCACGCGCGCGACGTTCCAGCACTCGCAGTTTTTCAACGCTGCCAGTTCGCTTCAAACAGAAGTGAACGGACAGATGCGCATGGGCAACAACTATCAGATCGAGGGAATCGATAATAACGAGCGGACCGGGCTGTTGCAGATTCTGGTGCCGCCTATCGAGGCGATTCAGACGGTGGATATTTCGACCAACAACTTCGAAGCGGAGCTGGGCCGGGCGTCGGGCGCGGTGACGAACGTGCAGTTGAAGTCGGGCACGAATCAGATTCATGGCGCGGCGTATGAATTCATCAAGAACAACAACTTAAATGCGCGCAATTTCTTCGACACGTCCGTGGGGGCTTTGCATTACAACTATTACGGGCGGCAACATCGGCGGCGCGATCAAGAAGAACAAGCTGTTCTACTTTGGAGACATCCTGAAGATTTCGGATCACGAAGCGAATACCAACACTTTGACGATTCCGACGCCAACGCAGATTTCGGGCAACTTGGGCGCGTCGACAACGCAAATCTACAATCCGTTTTCGGGTAATGCGGACGGCACAAACCGGACGCCGTTTCCGGGGAACATCATTCCCAATACGATGATCAATCCGATCTCGGCGAAGCTGCTGGCGCTGCTGCCGGCTCCGAACCAGAATCTGGCAACCGGCACGAACAATTATTTCGCGCTGTTGCCGTACCACAAAGACACGATTTCGATGGACACAAAAGTGGACTATACGATAACAGACAAGAGTCGTCTCTCGGTGCGGTTCAGCTACGGGCGTCCGGAGGTTTTCCAAGCTCCGGTATTCGGCGTGACCGCGGGCGGTCCGGCGCAGGGCAACTTCGAAGGCACGGGCATCCAGAATACCTATAGCGGGGGCATCAACTACAACCGGATCTTCTCGCCGACGCTGGTTGCGGAGTTTCGCGCCGGCGTTGCTTACTACCATAACGAAGCGCAGAACAGTGACTACGGCACCAATTCCTCGGCGGCGATTGGAATTCCGGGCATAAACGTCGGCGGCCCGTTCTTTAGCGGCATGACTGGGATCAACGTCGGTAGCTTCTATTCGAGCAACCTGATTGGGTACTCAGCCAGTGTGCCGTGGGTGCGAGCGGAAGCGAACATCGATATCGCCAACACTTGGACGAAGATCGTCGGCAACCATACGATGAAATTCGGCGGCGATTTGCGACGAGTGCGCGATGACTTGCTACAGGACCAGACATTCAGCCCGCGCGGCGTGTATACGTTCGGCGGCGGACAGACGGCGCTGAAGAGCGGTACGTCGAGCTCTGCGACCAGCTACTACAACAATTTCGCGGGTTTCCTGCTGGATGTTCCGAACCAGGCAGGCCGCGATCTGGGGCAGTACTTCCCGGCTTACCGGCAATGGGAATTCTTCAGTTTCGCTCAGGACAAATGGACCGTGAGTCCGAAGTTGACGATCGACCTGGGCGTGCGCTGGGAGTATTACAACCCGGCAACGCCGCACTTCGACGGCGGTTTCTCGAATTACAACGCGGCGAACAACACGCTGGTGATCGCGGGCGTTGGCGGCAATCCGTCGAACCTGGGGATGGTGAAGCGGTATAAGAATTTCGCGCCGCGCTTCGGAGTTGCTTACCGATTAAGCGAGAAGACGGTGATTCGCGCCGGATTCGGAATCAGCTTCACGCCATACCCTGACAATACTTATGCCTATAACTACCCGATTCGAGCCAACAACGAGTTCGATCCGACTGTGAGCACATACGGTCCGGCAACGATCGGTTTAAATGGCCCCGTGGCGTCGTTCCAGAACGGATTCCCGCTTCCGATTAATCCTCCCATTCCGGCGAACGGAATTATCAACGTATCAAGCCTGGGCGTGCTTTCCAATTCGAGCTATACGCAGGTCAACACGAACTTCAAGAATCC
The DNA here is from genome assembly GCA_963813145.1 of Bryobacterales bacterium. Taxonomy (GTDB): domain Bacteria; phylum Acidobacteriota; class Terriglobia; order Bryobacterales; family Bryobacteraceae; genus Palsa-187. The sequence continues at coordinate 3,670,827 of CAWEXX010000001.1, read as the reverse complement.
ATATGTGGAGTCTTACAACGTGGCAATCCAACAGGCGCTGCCGTTGAAGTTGACGCTCGACGTCGCGTATGTGGGCAATCACACGGTGGATTCAGTGGTGGCTTACAACCTGAATGCGGCAACGACAGCGGGAGGCGGCAACGCGAGCCTGCCGCAATTTGCGCCGTTTGGGCGCACGGGAGGGGCCACGCTACAGTTCCAAGGCTTTTCCAACATGTACAACGCCATGCAGGTCAAGTTGAACCGGCGCTTCGCGAGCGGTTTGACGATGATCACCTCCTATACATGGGGCAAGGGTATGGGTTATCAGACGGGCGATGACGGCGGACTGTTCTTCTACGTCAATCCGCGCCGCGGTTACGCGCGTAACGATTTCGACCGCGCGCAGACGTTCGTCCAAAGCTACGTTTACGACCTGCCGTTCGGACCCGGCCAGAAATGGATGCGCTCCGGACTGATGGGCAACATCGTGGGCGGATGGCGCGTTACAGGTATCCTGACGCTGATGACGGGCACTCCGCTGACTATCGGCGGCGGCTCCGCGCTGAATACGCCTGGCAGCAACCAGACGGCTGATCAGGTGGCGCCGGTGCAGATCCTCCATGGGATCAACATCGGGAATCCATGGTTCACACCCACGGCATTCGTGCCGGAGACTCAGAACGGCGTATTCGGAAACACGGGACGCAATTACTTCTCGGGTCCCGGATTCTTCGATCTGTCCGGATCGCTCGTGAAAGTGATTCGCTACAAGGAGCGCTATAGCTTCGAAATTCGTGGCGAGGCGTTCAGCGTGACGAACACTCCGCAGTTCAACAATCCGAATACGACCTCTAGCAATTACAACGCGAATCCGGCGATCAACACATTCGGTGTGATTACCGGTGCGGGCGGCGGAAGGACGATGCAGATCGGAATGAAGCTTAACTTCTAGCTGGTTCGCCAGTTGGGTGATTCAAAAGCGGCAGCGTTCTCTTTGGGGGACGCTGCCGTTTTTATGAAAAGCCCCAAGCTGACGCATGGGGCTAAGGATTATGCCAGGGAACGCCGATTATACTGGTGTCATGCGCTTCGTGCTGGCCAGTCTCGTGTTTTTGATCACCATTCCAACCGCGTTCGCGGGCGCGCCAAACCCCAGGACGAATTGTAAGAATACTTGCAGTTCCAGCTATACGCTGTGCATGAAGCGCTCCAATACGAAGATCGCCCGGAGCACTTGTAAGCAGCAGAACAAGTCCTGCAAAAAAGGGTGCAAGGGATAACCGGCTAAACAGCCGAATAGCGTTGTTTGAGGCTTTCGAACTGCTTCTGGCGCACCAGATTCGAGCGATGCAACTGGTAGCGCACCAGCACTCCCAGGATCGAAAGGCCATAGCGGCAACTGGCCACGAACGATGCCGACGAGGCTTGCGGGAAATACCGGGTGGGCACGGGAATCTCCGCGATGCGCATTCCGGCAACGACGAATTGGGCCATGATCTCCTGGTCGAACACGAAGCTATCGGAGTTCATATCGAGATTCGCCGATTCGAGGGCGTCCCTCCGATAAGCGCGATAGCCGGTGTGATATTCGGCGAGTTTCAGGCCGAAAATCCGATTTTCGAGGCCAGTGAGGAAGCGGTTCGAGATGAATTTCCACCACGGCATGCCTTGTTTCATCACATTGCCCGCGAGGAGGCGGGAGCCCAGCACGACGTCCGCGTCGTTTTCCTCGATCGGCTGGATGATCTGCGGCAGCAGCGTGGGATCGTACTGATAATCCGGGTGGACCATGACCACGATGTCGGCGCCCGCGCGGAGGGCTTCGCGGTAACAGGTTTTCTGATTCGCTCCATAACCGTAGTTCCGGTCGTGGACGAAGACCTCCAGCTTCAGCTCGCGGGCGATGCGGAGGGTCTCGTCGGAGCTGCCGTCGTCGACGAGGATGACGAGGTCGACGATGTCGTGGGGGAGTTCGGCATAGGTCATGTGGAGGGTTTTTTCCGCGTTATACGCCGGCATGACCACGACGACCTTGGATTTGCCCATTCGGACTTAGTCTAACATTGAGGGGCATAATTGTTTTGGGGCGGGGGACGATTAGAGAGATATGAGAGCGGTAGAGGTCCTGTTATTTACGCTGGGAGGGGTGTGGCAGGGGATCCGCCAGGACTTCAACCTTTTGGAAATCGCGCTCATCGCGGGATTTGCGATCGCGTGGAAACGGGGGTGGAGGCCGCGGCGGACAAACATGCCGGAGGTCCGGCGGCCCTGGCTGGTGGCGGTGCTGTTGGCGCTTGGATTCGTGACGTTGAGGCTGGCGCTGCTGCCTCTCCTGCCCGTACCTGTCCCGGTGGTCACGGACGAATTCAGCCACTTGCTGCTGGCCGATACCCTGCTGCACGGGCGCGTGGCGAATCCGGTGCATCCGCTGTGGCCCCACTTTGAAAGCATCCACATTCTGATGCGGCCGCACTACGTATCGGTTTACTTTCCGGCGCACGCGATGTGGCTGGCGGCGGGACGGCTCCTGACTGGAAGTGCATGGGCGGGTGTGCTGGCCGAGTGCGCCGGATTCCTGCTGGCGCTGTATTGGATGCTGCACGGATGGATGCCGTCGAGATGGGCTTTGTTCGGAGTGGCGCTGGCGGGCTTGCGGTTCGCGATCGGCAGCTATTGGGTGAACGCGTATCACGGAGGCTTTCTACCAGCGATCGGCGGGGCTCTGGTGGCGGGAGCGTTCGCCCGGGTGCGCAAACGACCGAGCGTCGCTCAGGGACTGGTGTTCGGCGCAGGCATGGCGATTCTAGCGGCGTCGCGTCCGGTGGAAGGAGCGCTGTACTCTATCCCGTTCGCGGCAGTGCTGGCCTGGGAGTTTCGCAGGAATTTCATCCCGCTGGCGGCTGCCGCGGTGCCGGTCCTCCTTTGCGCATGGGCCCTGGGCACGTATTTTTCGAACGTAACGGGGAGTCCTTTCGTCACGGCGTATCAGATCAACCAGAAGACGTATGGATGGCCAATGACGCTGGCATTTGTAAAGCCTCCAGTGGTGGAACATCAGAACATCGAGTTTAAGAATTATTACGAATATGAGATGAGCGAGCATCAGCGGGTGGACGGGCCGGTCCATTTTCTCGAATACCTCACGTTTCGCTTGCAGGAATACTGGCGATTCTTTCTGGGGCCCGTGTTGACCGTTCCCTTATTGATGCTGGGGCAGGTCTGGCGCAGGCGAAGGATGCTGGTGATCGGCGCAAGCGGAGGATTATTCGCAGTATTGCTGGAAGGCGGCGCGTCCCCACACTATCTTGCGCCTGCCTCGGCTGTGCTGATCGCAATTGTAGTGGAGTGCTGCCGGCACTTACGCGCATCGCGGGTGTTCATCGTGTCGCTGCTGCCGGCGGCGATGGTGCTGGTACTGACTTTGCGAATCGGGGCGCAGAGTCGTGGGGCTGCCTTACACGCAGAAAGTTAATTTCCAGTCGTGGTGCTGCCGGGTGCAGGGCAATCACAGTAAGGCTCGCATCGCAGAAGCACTGGCGTTGATTCCCGGGGATCACCTGGTGTTGGTGCGCGCGAAGACCGACCCGTACAATTTTTTTCAGTGGATTTATAACGACGCCGAGATCGATCAATCGAAAGTGGTTTGGGCTCGGGATTTGGGGCCTGCGCGGAATGAGGAGCTGATGCGGTATTACAAGGATCGGCGGGTGTGGGTGGTAGATCCGAATGTGGAGCCGGTGACTTGTGTGCAGTTCTGATACCGCCTGCCCGCATGCTTACGCATGGCGGCTCAGAGTTGAAGGGAAAGGTAGCGGCCGGTGTAGGATTCCTTGACCTTGGCGACCTGCTCCGGAGTGCCTTCCGCTACGATACGCCCGCCGCCGCTGCCGCCTTCTGGTCCCAGATCGATCACCCAGTCGGCATGGCGAATCACTTCCATGTTGTGTTCAATGATGAGGATGCTGCCGCCGCTGCGGAGAAGTCTCTCGAACGCGTCCAGCAGCTTGGCGATGTCGTCGAAATGCAGGCCGGTGGTGGGCTCGTCGAAAATGTACAGCGTTCCTTCGCTGGAGGATTGCGCCAGATGGGCGGCCAGTTTCACACGCTGCGCTTCCCCGCCCGAGAGCGTTGTCGCCGACTGGCCGAGGCGCAAATAGCCGAGCCCGACATCGTTGAGAACTTTCAGTTTCTGAGTGAGGCGCGGGGTCGACGAGAAGAACGTCGTCGCTTCCTTGACGGTCAACTGCAGAACCTCATGGATGTTCAGGCCCTGGTAATGGACGTCCAGAACGCTCTGCTTGAAACGGGTGCCTTTGCAATCCTCGCACACGAGTTCCACGTCGGCGAGAAACTGCATCTCGACGGTGACGGTGCCATCGCCCTGACAGGTTTCGCAGCGGCCTCCAGGGATGTTGAATGAAAAATGGCCGGCAGCGTAGCCGCGGCGGTCGGATTCGGTGGTTGAGGCGAACAGCTCGCGGATGATGTCGAACGCTTTGATGTAGGTGACGGGATTCGACCGGGGCGTGCGGCCGATGGGCGACTGATCGACGAGGATGACTTGAGTCAAGAGCTCAGCTCGCTCGACCTTGCGGCAGGTCAGTTTTTCGGGCGCGATGCCCCAGGCCTCGGCTTCGTCGGCGGGTTGCGGAGCCTGGCGATCCATCCGCTTTGCGAGCGACTTGTAAATCACATCGTGCACCAGCGTGGATTTGCCGGAGCCCGAGACGCCGGTGATGGCGACCATCATATTTAAGGGAATCGAAACGTCGATGCCCTTCAGGTTGTTCGCCTGGGCGCCGAGGAAGCGGATGATGCGCTTGGAATTGATTTTTCGGTGCTCATTGAAGTGCGAGGTTTTCAGATCGCCTCGCAGGTAGCGCGACGTAAGCGACATTTCGCCGTCCTGCATCAGCTTAGTGAAGGAGCCTTCAAAGATGACGCGTCCGCCGGTTTCTCCCGCGCCGGGTCCCATATCGACGATGTGATCGGCCGCTCGCATCACTTCGGGGTCGTGCTCCACGACGACGATGGTATTGCCGAGGTCGCGCAGCTCCTTGAGAATTCCGATCAGGCGGCCGGTGTCGCGGCTATGAAGACCGATCGACGGCTCATCCAGTACATAGCAGGCACCCACGAGACGCGAGCCGAGGCAAGTAGCGAGCTGGATACGCTGCGCTTCACCTCCGGAAAGTGTGGACGACATGCGGTCCAGGGTGAGATATTCAAGGCCGACGTCGTTAAGGAATTTCAGGCGCTGCTGAATCTCGATCAGGACTTTCTCGGCGATCTGCGTTTCCTCGGGCGAAAGGCGAAGGCCGTCGAAGAACGTTTTGGCCTCCGCGATGTTCAGGCGAACCAGGTCGGCTAGGTTCTTTTCACCGACACGGATGTAGAGAGCCTCTGGGCGGAGGCGCGAGCCGCGGCAATCGGGACACGTCGTATAGCCCCGGTATCGGCTCATGAAGACGCGCACGTGGACTTTGTACTTCTTCTTTTCCACTTCGCGGAAGAATTTGTGAACGTGGTCGAACACCAGTTCGCGCTCGGCGGTAGAGAGCTCGAGGAACGGAACATTGATACGGACTTTTGTCTTTACCGCCTGGCGGAACTCGGCCAGATACCAGGAATATTGCGGTTTGGTCCACGGGTCGATTGCACCTTGCGCGATGGAGATGGACTTATCGGGGATAACCAGGTCCATATCGTAATCGATGGTGTTGCCGAAGCCCTGGCACCGTCTGCAGGCGCCGAAGGGATTGTTGAAGCTGAACAGGCTTGGCTCCGGCGTCACGAATTCCAGACCACATTGTTTGCAAGCGAACTTCTCGTTGTATTTGATCGTTTCGCCGCCGCCAGCGGGCTCGAAGATGACTTCGCCGGATTCGCGATAGCAGATTTCGACGGTGTCCACCAGACGCTGCCGCATGTCGGGCGAAATCACCAGGCGGTCGACCAGAGCGAAGACTGGCTTGCTGAAATCGATGTCGAGCAGGGATTCGGGGGTCGAGAATTCGTACACCCGCGTGCCCTGATAGAGCCGATTGAAACCCTTTTTGCGAAGTTCGAAGAGCCGGTCACGAAGAAGGTCGGTGGTTTTTTCCTGGGTGATCGGGAAGAGCGCGTACCAGCGGGATCCCTGAGGAAGCGCAAGCATTTTGGTGGCGATTTGATCGACCGTGTCGCGTTCGACGAAGATGCCGCAGTTGGGGCAATAGGTGCGGCCGGCGCGCGCCCACAGGAGGCGAAGAAAATCGTACAGCTCAGTGGAGGTGGCGACGGTGGAACGAGGATTCCTGGTGGTATTTTTCTGACGGATCGCGACGGGCGGTGCGATGCCGTCGATCTCATCGACGTCGGGCTTCTCCATGCGCTCCAGAAACTGGCGGGCGTAGGCGGAGAGAGATTCGACGTAGCGGCGCTGGCCTTCGGCATAAATCGTGTCGAAGGCGAGCGAGGATTTGCCGGAGCCGGACACACCAGTGAGCACCGTCAATTGCTCGTGGGGAATATCGAGCGAGACGTTCTTCAGATTGTGGACGCGTGCGCCTCTGATCTTTATGGACTCGTTCAAGGTGGGCTTTCCTTCTATTATAAGGGTTGGACGAGAAGCTCATACGACGCGCGTTGGCGGGCTGGTACGACCGCAACAAGCGTGCGCTGCCGTGGCGAAACACGTCGGACCCGTACGCCATCTGGATCTCGGAAATCATGCTGCAGCAGACTCGCGTAGCGGCGGTGATTCCATACTATGAGCGGTTTCTGGCGCGGTTTCCGGACGCGGGCGCGCTAGCCGCGGCCACGGAAGAAGAGGTTCTGACGTTGTGGAGCGGGCTGGGATATTACTCCAGGGCTCGCAATTTGCAGAAGGCGGCGCGCCAGATCGTGGAGCGTGGGTCGTTTCCACGAACGCATCAGGAGATTCGCGAGCTGGCTGGAGTTGGCGACTACACATCAGCCGCGGTGGCCAGCATCGCGTTCGGATTGCCGCACGCGGTGGTCGATGGAAATGTGCGGCGCGTGGTCGCGCGCATTACGAACGGCACGGGCGACACGCAGGAAAGTGCCGATCTTCTGTTGGACCGAAAGAATCCATCGCGATCGAATCAGGCATTGATGGAGCTAGGCGCGGTGATCTGTTTGCCGCGCGATCCTCTTTGCGAATCGTGTCCGATCGCGACTCACTGTGAGGCGCACGCGCTTGACAGGCAGAATGACTTGCCGGGCAAGCGACCCAAGAAGGCCGCGGTTCATTTGAAACGGGACTTGTTGATTATTCGTCATAAGAACAAGATATTGCTGGCTCCCAGTCCTCGCGTTCAGGGTTTCTGGGACCTGCCTGAACCGTTCGAAGGCGCGATAATCGGCGTCACTATAGGGCAGTTCCGTCACGTGATTACCCATCGCAGCTACCGGTTTTCAGTGCATGAGGCGGTCGCGAGCGCGGTTCCTAAGGTGTTTCGCTGGTTTCGATGTAAAGATATTGATGAAATTCCGTTAAGCACCACAGCAAAAAAAGGATTGCAGTGTTCAATAAGTGTATGAGTGCAAGATTGACGATTGGGTTCACGATGCTCGCGCCCCTGATGCTGATGGCGCATGAGTATGGGCCGGACCCGCGATATACTGCCGCGCCCGGTGACGATCCGCTGGCGTGTTCGACGTCGGGATGCCACACGGGATTGCCTAAAGGGGGTCCGCTGAATCCGGCCGGCGGCGGGGTTACCGTTACATTTTCCGGTGGTTTGACGTATACGCCGGGTGGCTCGCCCATCACGATTACGGTTACCGTTACGGATCCGAAAAACACGCATTACGGTTTTCAGATGACGGCGCGCCTCGAGAGCAATCTGAGCAACGGACAAGCCGGGGACTTCTCAGCGGGTAAGAATCAGATCGTGATCTGCGACGATAACAGCCTGAAGAGCGCGAAGGGTTGTCCAGCAGGTTCGCCGGTCCAGTTTATTGAGCACAACTACCCTGCGGGCTCGCAGGTGGGAACCACGCCCTACACGTTTACATGGACTCCGCCAGCAACAAATGTCGGCAATGTGCATTTTTACGTCGCGGGTAATTCTGTCAACGGCAATCTTCAAGCGGACAGCGGGGATCATGTGTATACGGCCCAGTACACGATGACCCCGGCGGCCCCCGCGTTCACTTGCACCAACACGACGACGCCGGTGATCACGTCGATTGACTCGGCAAGCGGCTACGGAGGATATGCATATTTCACGTCCGGGACCTGGCTTGAGATCAAGGGCACGAACCTGGCCGATCCCGCCGACCCGCGATTGACGGCGGCCACGAATCCGGGTCAATGGACGTCGAGCGACTTCACCGGCTCGAACGCACCGACGTTGCTCGACGGCGTCAGCGTAAGTATCAACGGAAAGCCAGCCTATGTCTGGTATCTTTCGACCGGGCAGCTGAACGTGCAAGCGCCGCAAGATACGACACTGGGAAATGTGGCCATCACGGTCACGAATTGCAACGCGACCAGCTCTCCGGTCATGTTCACTCGACGGGCGCTCGCGCCAGGCTTCCTCGCGCCGAGCAATTACGCAGCGAATGGTACCAATTATGCGGTTGCTACGTTCACAGACGGAACTTACGTGTTAAACACCGGGACATTCTCCGGGTTGACGAGTCGTCCCGCAAAGCCCGGAGAAACCATCATCTTGTATGGGATCGGTTTCGGAGACGTGACTCCTTCCATTTTGCCTGGCGTTATCGTTGGGGCTGGCAATACGCTGGTCAATCCGGTTACGATTTCGTTCGGATCTACACAGGCCACATCGATTGCGTATCAGGGACTGGCAGGTAGCTACGTCGGGCTGTACGAATTTTATGTGACGGTCCCTACCGGTCTGGCAAATGGCGATTATCAGATCAATGTGACGCAGAATGGGACGAAGGTGCCGCAGACGATGTCGCTAACGGTACACACTTAGCCCCGACCCGTAAGGGCGGGGCTTGCCGCCCGGCTAGTAGTGCGCTGGGCAGGTCAGGAACCTGCCCCACTCAAACCCCGCGCTTATCGCCCCACAGATCGATGTGCAGCCGCGGACTGTATCGAAACCTCTCGCGCTTGCACACTTCCACGATCCACGCGGCGCGCTCGTAAATCGTTTCGACGGAGGTGCCTTCGGGCATCAGCACCACGCGGCTACGATCGGCGTCCGTTTCCTTGAGAATCGTTTCGATTTCTTCCAGGTCTTCCTCCGACGAGACTACGAATTTCAGTTGATACTCGTACTCGCCCATCAGCTTCTTCAACACCTCGGGCTGATAGCGAAGACGATCGTGCTGCGCCGCCCACTTCCCTGCTTCGCGGCGATGCGGAGTAGAATTCGCGAGTTTAGGACTGATGCTCATCAGGTCGCAGGTCACAGGCTCGTAGACGGTCCCTGCCGTCTCAATCGTGATGTGCAGATCAAGTTGCTTCAAGCGCTCCGTCAGCACCGCGATCATGGGCGCAATCATGGGCTCGCCGCCGGTCACCACCACGTGCTTGGCCCAATGGCGGCGCACATCGGCGAGCACCGCGCCGAGCATCATGTCAGCACCTTCAGGCGCCCAGGAAGCATACGGCGTGTCGCACCATTTACAGCGCAGGTTGCAACCGCTGAGGCGCACGAACACGCTGGGAACGCCCACCAGGTTTCCTTCGCCCTGCACGGAGTAGAAGATCTCGGCGATCTTCAATCGCGATAAGGGAGCGGGTCGGGAATCCCCGCCTCCAAGAAGCCCTTCCGGCGCAGGAGACATGAGTCGCATTGTCCGCACGAACGACCTCCTTCCTCCGGATCATAGCAACTGTGGGTCAACGCGAAGTCGAGCCCGACCTCGGCGCCCAGTCGCACGATTCCGGCCTTGTTCAACTGAGCCAGCGGCGTGTGAATCCGCAGCCCCGTTCGCCCTTCAACGCCGGCCTTGGTCGCGAGGTTCGCCATCCGCTCGAACGCGGCGATAAATTCCGGGCGGCAATCCGGATACCCCGAATAATCGATCGCGTTCACGCCGATAAAGACATCGGAGCATTCCAGCACCTCCGCCCACGCCATGGCAAAGGAAAGAAAAATCGTATTGCGCGCAGGAACGTACGTGATGGGGATGCCCTGGCCGATGTCCTCGACTGAGTGATGTTTCGGAACGGCCAGATCGGCGGTCAGTGCGCTGGCTCCGAACACGCGGAGATCGATTTTCGCGATCTTATGCTCGGTGGCGCGGAAATATTCAGCGACGCGCGCCGCCGCGGCGAGCTCAATACCATGGCGCTGGCCGTAGTCGAACGAGAGCGCGTAGCAATCGAACCCGTCGCGCCGTGCGACGCCAAGACAGGTGGCGGAATCGAGCCCGCCGCTGAGCAGGCACACTGCTTTCGTCATTTCTTAGGGTAGGCGAGCGTCAGGAAGAACCCAATCAGCGGGAAGACCGTCAGCGCGCTCATCGTGGTCTGCATGGAAAACCTGTCAGAGAGCGCACCGATCAGCGGGATGAAAATCATCCCCGCGATCCCCCACGCGAAACCCATCATCAAGGAGCTGACAGTGCCCGCCTGACCCGGCGCGAGATCCTGCGCCATGACGACGTTCACGGGAATGGTGAACAGCAGAATCAGGCCGCTGAGCGCCAACCCGATCATCGAGGCGGCGCCGTGGCCGAAGAAGAAGAGTGCCAGAAAGGGCACGCTGCCCAACATCGAAAACAAAATCGCCCGGCGTCCTCCGTATTTGTCCGCGAAATGGCCTCCGGCAAATCCGCCGGCCGCGCCCGCCACCTGAAACATAGTTAATGCGGATGCTGCTTCGATGAGCGAGAAACCTCTTTCGCGATGAAGGTAGAGGGGCAGCAATTGTCCGAATACGATTTGCACCGCCGATCGCAATACGACCAGCAGATGCAGAATAATCAGCGGCTTCCTTACAGCTCGCAACGCAGCGAAGTCGATTTTGCCGCGCGCCGCTCCCGCCAAATGCGCGGGCTGCTTTAGATACGCGAGAAGAACAAGCGTCACCAGGACGCCGGGAATCGCCGCGAGATAGCTTCGTCCTGCCCCCACCCATTGAAACACCGACGCGAAATAGGTAGGTCCGATGGCGAGGCCCAAAGTCCCGGCGCTGATAAACACCGCCATCCATTTGCCGCGATTCGACGAGATCCCGAGCGTCGCCCACGCGGACGATTGCGGATGAAACGACGCGATTCCGACTCCTCCCAGGAATACCAGCGCCGCCGCGCTGGCGAAGTTCCAGGACACGCCAAGCAGCGAAATGAAGATCCCGGCCACCGCCGGCGCCAGTACGGAGAACATCCGCGAGTGAAAACGGTCCGACAGATATCCGTAGGCCGGCTGGACGAACGATCCGGAGAAGACCATCACCGCTCCCAGCAGTCCAGCCTGGGTAAGCGTGAGACTTAGTTTGTCCACGAGCAATGGCTGAAACGCTCCGATGGCGCCGGAGTACATATCGATCGCGAAATGTCCGATCGAAAACAGGAGCAGCGCGAGCATCCCCGGGCGCAGCACCGCCTCACGCGGGTTGGGCGCATGTCGCGGTAATACGCTGGGTTCGGCGCTCATGCGGGAAACTTCTATTGTACGTGAGCAGTGTACTCAGAGTGATATGATCAACCGTTTAAACCATATGGCAATTCAACACCGCCCCTTCGTCCCCGAGAACGTGAAGATGAAGGAGCTGACGCTGCGCGCCGTCCTGCTGGGACTGGTGATGACGGTGATCCTGGGCGCAGCCAACGCATACCTGGGCCTGCACGCCGGCATGACAATCGCGGCCACGTACCCGGCGGCAGTAATCGGAATGGCGGTTCTGCGCGGGTTCAAGGGAACGGTGCTCGAAGAGAACATCGCGCGTACAGCGGGATCGATCGGCGAATCGGTGGCCGCGGGAGCCATCTTCACTCTGCCGGCATTCGTCATGGCGGGCTCATGGACGTCGTTCGATCCGGCGCACGCCTACTGGAAGTCCACCGCATTGATGACGATTGGCAGCGTGCTGGGCGTGCTGTTCGTATCGCTGGTGCGGCGCGCGCTGGTGGAAGATCCTGAGCTGCCCTTCCCTGAATCGGTCGCCGCGGCGGAAATCCACAAGGCCGGACAACGCGGAGCCGACGCGGCAAAGTATTTGTTCTGGAGTATGGGGATCGGGACACTGGTGCAATCCTTGGGCGAGCTGAAGCTGTACGCGGTCGATAAAGATTTCATCGTGCGCATCGGCGAGCTCGGTAAGAGCGTCGTGCGCCTGGGACCGATCGGTAGCACCAAGCTGCTGCAAACGGGCGCGATTTCGACCATCGCGGCGCCCACGGTGAGTCCGGCTTATCTTGGAGTCGGCTACGTCATCGGACCGGAGCTCGCCGCGCTCAATTTTTCGGGCAGCGTGTTCGCCTGGGGATTGCTGGTCCCCTTGTTCATGTATTTTCTCGGTCCGCAGTTGCAGAATTTTATTCCGGCTGGCGCGCAGGATCAGGCTTTGATAGACGGCTGGGCAGCGCAGGCGGCTGCGGTGTGGCGATACATCGTGCGCCCCATCGCTGTGGGCGGCATGATGGTGGGCGCGGCATTCACGTTGTTCAGAATGCGCAACAATTTGACGTCCAGCATTGGACGCGCGCTGGCCGAAGTGCGACACGGAGCTCCGCCGCTCGAATCCATGGCGCGCACGGAGCGCTACATGTCGGCGAAAACAGTGTTCGGCCTGATCGGCATCGTGTTCGCGCTGATGATCGTCCTATATATATATGTCTCAGGGCTCGTGATGGCGGGCATCGTCGCGGCCATTGTGATGTTGATCGTCGGATTCTTCTTCGCCACCGTATCCGGCAACCTGGTGGGCGTCATCGGATCGTCGAATAACCCGATCTCAGGGCTGACGCTCTCGACGCTGATCATCGCTGCCGTATTGATGGTCGCGTTGGGAGTCGGCGGACCGGGAGGCGTTGCTGTGGTGCTGGCGGTCGCCGCCGTGGTTTGTGTTTCCTCGGCGGTCGCCGGAGAATTGCTACAGGACTTCAAAGCCGGATACATTTTGGGCGGCACTCCGCGCTCCATCCAGATTGTCGAGCTGCTGGCAGTCGTCGTGGCGAGCTCGGTGATGTACTATCCGCTGTACGTGCTCCAAATCGCCAACATTAAAGGAGGCGGGACGGGATTCGGAGATCCTAAACTGGCTGCACCGCAAGCGGGCCTGATGGCGGCACTCGCGCAGGGAATCGTCGGTGGAGATATGGCATGGCCGCTGGTGATCGCGGGCATGGCGTTCGGCGTCGCGCTGATCATGTTTAAGGTCCGCAGTCCGATGCTAGTGGCGGTCGGCATGTATCTGCCGTTTCCAACGACGTTCGCGATTTTCGTCGGCGGCATCCTGCGGTGGATAACGGACCAGTTGAGCCACCGCGCCGGCCACAACGAGGCGCAACGCATTCGGGTCGAGAGTGTCGGCGTGCTGGCAGCCAGCGGCCTGATCGCGGGCGAGGCGCTCACGGGACTCGTCTTCGCATGGTTCAAATACAAGGACATCCCGGTGCATGAATTCTTCAAGGACCCGTCATATTTAGCCGGATTTGCGGTACTGCTGGCACTTTCATTCATCATGGTGCGCTTGCCGCTCGCCAAAGCGGGACGCCCCGAAGATCCCGCACCGCCCGCTGCAATGATGTGATAGTGAGGCGTCCATCGATTCTCGCGGCACTCGCCGTGGCGATTCTGTGGCTGCCAGTTCCTCACCGTGCATTAGAATTACGGCGGCAACTGGACCGGCCTCTTTTGGATCGCGCCTCACATGCCCGCCGCTTTTGGGTTCGTGGAGCGCCTTGCTCACCCGGCAGCCTACGCGGTCGATCAGTGGAAGTCCGGAGTTGCGGTCTTGTTTGACTACATCGCTCTCGCAGGCATCGCTCTCGTGCTGATCGAAGTCGTGAAGATCGCGCTCAAGAGGCACTGGACTGCCGACGCGGCCGCGATCTATGCTCTCGCATTCACTATTTTGTTTCTGGGCAACCGCGACGTGTGGCAGGACACCTACAACTTCGGCCGCGTGCCGCCGCTGCTTCTGCTCACCTTCATCGAACAGCTTGGGCACCGCCCGCTGGCGGCGATTGTTCCCATGTCGATGGTCGATTCCCGCATCTCGCTAAGCCTTGCGAGCAAATTAGAGGGTGTCCTGCGAGGACTGCTAAAGTAGAGGTAATTGTCTCGGATAAGCTCCTCAACGCCCACAGAATCAACTGACCAAGTACGCTGGACGCAGCTCTATCTGGGACTCGGATTCACGACGCTTGCGACGTTGATTCTGGAATTGTCGCTGACGCGAATCTTCTCGGTGGTCTTCTATTATCACCTCGCGTTTCTTGCCATCTCCATCGCACTATTCGGCCTCGGAGCCGGCGGAGTATTCTCTTACGTCGTTTCCTCCCGCTCGGGAAGCCTATATGTAAAACTGGGCGCGCTGGCCCTCGCGAATAGCCTTTCAGTGGTCGCGGCGCTATGGTTTATCCTCTCGCGGCCAGCCAATCCGGGGAATTTCACGCTCGCCGCCGTTTATTTTGCCAGCGCCTTTCCATTTTTTCTAGCCGGAACCGTCGTTTCCATCGCGATCTCCGAGGCGATCGATCGCGTCGACCGCGCCTATTTCTTCGACCTCGCCGGCGCCGCCGCAGGCTGCCTGCTCCTCATTCCGTTTCTTGAGCTGTTCGGCGGACCGAACACCCTCATCGCCGCAGGCGTGCTTTTCGCCGTCTCCGCAGCCATCTGGTTCAATCAGGCTGGAGCGTTCCGCCGCCGCGCGATGGCGGTTCTCGTCTCCCTTCTTCTGGTCGGACTGATGGTGGTGAACGGGAAGCGCGGGCGCCTTCTCGACATTCACGTGGCCAAGGGACAAGCTCTGCCGAATGAGAAATTCGTGGCCTGGAATGGAATCTCCCGAATTGGCGTTTCAGGCACCACCGGCAACTGGAGCATCGTGATCGATGCCGATGCCGCCACCGGCATTTCTCCCTTCGACTGGGACCATTTGCGCCAGCAGGATCAGACGCAGCTCCTCCGCCAGGGTCCCGGTTTTCCCTATGCGATGCGGCCCGGCGCAAAAGCCCTGATCATCGGTCCAGGGGGCGGCTACGACGTCGCCCGTGCCCTGGCGTCAGGCAGCCGCGACATCACCGCGGTCGAGATCAACCCGATCATCGCCAACGATGTGATGCGCGATAAATTCGCGAAGGAGAGCCATTACATTTATTCCCGTCCCGGCGTTCATTTGCACATTGAAGACGGCCGCTCCTTCGTGCGCCACAGCGATCAGAAATATCAGGTGCTGCAGGCGACTCTGGTGGATACCTGGGCCTCCACCGCCGCCGGCGCATTCGCGCTCAGCGAGAACAATCTCTACACGACCGATGCCTTCACGGATTATCTGTCGCATCTCACCGACGATGGAGTGCTCGCGTTCACGCGCTGGGGCTTCGATCCTCCGCGCGAATCGCTGCGTCTGCTTTCGCTCGCCATGGCCGCTCTGCCCCGCGTCGGCGAAACCGATCCCGCCCGTCACGTCATGGTCGTGCGCGAGGATACCGCCAAGATCCACGGCTGGGGAGCGCTCGACACCGTGCTCATCTCTCGCAAGCCTTTTTCCGACGACGATGTCGCCCATGCCCGCCAGGTGATCGCAGAGGCCAGAATGGACGAAGTATATCTTCCTGGCGACGCCGTCAAAAATGCCTTCGGGCAGCTTCTCACCAGCGCCGATCCGCAGACTTTCTGGCGCGACTATCCTTTCGATGTTTCTCCCATCAGCGATGACCGTCCCTTCTTCTTCTACACCGTCCAGCCGCGCGACCTGTGGGATTATGTCGCCACCACCAACCACAGCAGCCGCGGACTTCAAAGTGAATCGCGCTGTCCCGTTGCTGTTCGGCCTGATGGCCGTGAGCCTGTGCGCGACTGCTCTGATTCTGCTGCTGCCGCGCTTCCTTCTCGGCACTCGCCTGCCGAAACAGAAAGGCGTGGTTACGTTTTTGTGGTACTTCATCTGTCTCGGCGCGGGTTACATTTTGATTCAAGTCGCGCTGATCCAGAAATTCGTTCTGCTGCTCGGCCACCCGACTTATGCACTGGTCGTGATCGTCTTCTCGATGCTGGTCGCTAGCGGCGCAGGCAGTTATTTCAGCCGCAGCGTGATCGCCGATAACGACGGTCGCCTTGCACGCGTTCTCGTTGCCATCGCGATACTGGTGTCGGCGCTCGCACTAGGCGCCCGCCCGCTCACACAGGCGGCCGCGGCATGGCCCCTGCCTTCGAAAATGCTGATCACGGTACTCGCCATCGCCCCGGCCGCATTTCTGATGGGGATGCCTTTCCCCAGCGGTCTTCGCCGGCTGGAACAGCGTCATCCGCCTTCCATCCGATGGGCCTGGTCGCTCAACGCCGCGGCCAGCGTGCTGGGATCCGCCGGTGCGATCTTCCTCGCCATCTACATCGGTCTGCGCGCCACCCTGCTCGTGGGAGGAGCGCTCTATCTGTGCGCCCTTCTGGTCATCCTCGCGACGAAAGCTACTCGCCGGCCTGCTTGAGCAGCTTCGTCGCTTCTTCCACCTGCGCGCACATCGCCCGCAACACCTGGGCCACCCGCCGAGCCTGCTGATTCGCCTCGTCCCAACGTTTCCCGTCCACCGCTTCGCGCACGCCAGGCAGCGTCTTCACTCCGTAGCCGGTGTACAATCCCGGCGCATAAATCTGATGCCGATACCATTCGCGATGCGGCAATCCGTCGGCCATCAGCAGCGTCCTCTCGGCGTGTTCCAGTGTTTCGTTTACGCGCACCAGCTTCTCGGGCGCGATCGACCGCGACGTGCTTCATCAGCGCGCTCAGCTCCGCGTCATAAGCCTGAGAAGCCCCATGCAATCTGGTCAATTGCGCCTGCAAATCGTGAACATCCACCGTTCCGCCGCTCTTCTGGGCTTCTTTCTGAATCTCCTCAAGATACCCGTGGACCGTGCGCGAGAGCGTATGAAACTCGAACGGCAGCACCGGCGCATCCGCCAGCCGGACCAGCACGGTGATCATCACCTGCGACAGTGTCTTGCCGTACACCATCTCGCCGTCGGAGAATCGCCGGAACCAGTCGAGCGTGTCGTACACCGAATGATAAACGCCGCCCGCGTCCGCGCCGCCGAACCCGAGATTCAGGCTCGCCACACCCGCGTGATGCAGAAACCCGACGTAATCCGATCCCGATCCCAGCGCGCCAAGTCTGAAGGCCCGCGGTTCCCCACTCCGCCCGCGAGACGACTCCAGTAGACTCTTCTGCGTCACCGGATCGTTCAAATCCCGCAGCACCTCCCTCATGAAGGTTTCGAGCGTATGCGATCCGCCCGCGCTCATCGACCCCCGCCCGTTCGAATCGGAGTTAATATAGACCGCCGCCTTGCGCTCCAGTTCCTCCTGATGCTTCTCCACCCACTCGGTGGACCCGACCAGTCCGAATTCTTCTCCATCCCACAGAGCCAGCCGAATCGTCCGCTTCGGCTGCCAACCCTGCTTGCGCATCGCAGCCAGTGTTCGCGCCGTTTCAAGCAGCGCCGCGGCGCCGCTGATCGGATCGCTCGCGCCATTCACCCACGCGTCGTGATGATTGCCGTAAACGATCCACTGGTCCTTATAAACCCCACCCGGAATCGTGGCGATCACATCGTGTACCGGCTTATTAGTCCAATCGAAATCCAGTTTTAGCCGCACCGTCGCCGGTCCTGGACCCGCGTGATACGTAATCGGTAGCGCGCCGCGCCACGCCTCGGGAACCACAGGGCCGCGCAATTGTTCCAATAACGGCTGCGCGTCTCCGTAGGAAATCGGCATCACCGGGATTTTCAAAATCGTCTTCGCGTCGGCGCGTGCGAGACGCTTCGCACCCGGCACTGACGCGACACCCGGCGTCAACGGATCCCCCGGATAAATCGCCATATCCATCACGCTGCCGCGTTGCGCTCCCTGCGCCGGCCGCATCGGACCGTTGGGATAAACGTCGCCTTGAAAATAGCCATCGTCGCGCGGGTCGGAATAAATCAGGCATCCCACCGCGCCGTTCTCCTGCGCCAGTTTCGGCTTGATGCCGCGCCAGGTGTGTCCGTACCTCGCGATCACGATCTTGCCCTTCACGTCGATGCCGAGCTTCGCCAGCACCTCATAATCCTCTGGCACTCCATAGTTGACGTACACCAGCGGCGCACTCACATCGCCCGACGCCGAATATGCGTTGAACGTCGGAAGCTGCGCCGGATCGCTGGTATCCCTATCCTCTGCAATCGACGGCTCCCTGAGCAGCGCGCGATAGCGAACCGGCTCCGTCATCTCCAGAGACCGCGCCGTAGGATAAGGCAACAGCGCATCGAACGATTCAATATGTGCGTCGAGCCCCCACTCCTTGAACAGCCCCAGCGCGTATTCGGCAACGGCCCGCGACCCAGGTGAGCCCGCATGGTGCGGCTTCGACGCCATCCGCTCCATGTAGATCTTCATCCGCTCGCGCTGAGGAAGTGCCGTAGCTTTTTCTTCGCGCTCGTGCTCTGCTTTCCACTGGTCGTTGCCAAACCCACGAATCGGAGCCTGGCAAAAGGCGGGAAAAATCAAGAAAAAAGGAAGAACGACGCGAAGCATGTGCCTAACAAATGCAGTGTAGCATTCACGATCAAGCGGCGTTAAACTGAAGCTGATGCCTCCAGTCACGACTGACCGCGAACAGCTCAAGGCGCTCGTCGATGAACTGCCAGACGATCTGTTGCGCGACGCGATTTATGCGCTCACTCATCTCGAAGACGATGAGCCACTATCGGCAGAGGAGATTGCGAACATGGAAGCCTCCGCTGAAGACTTCAAGCATGGCCGAGTGATATCGCTAGAGGAATTCAAGAGACAACAAGGTCTGTGACCTTCAAGATCGTCCTTTCGGCGTCGGCCGGTAAGACCCTCGCGAATCTGGATCGCGCCACGATGGGGCGCATAAGCAATCGACTCGATCAGATTGCCACCGATCCGTTTAGCGAGCGATTCTCGAAGCGGCTAGCTCATCCAAAAGGCTTTCGAGTTGCCCGAGTCGGCAACTGGAGAATCGTTTTCACGGCGGATCCAACTACTGGATTCGTGGAGATTCGGTCGATCGGTTCACGGGGCCAAATTTATCGAGGATTGTAACCCGCCAGACGGCCTGCTGCTCAAAAACCCCAAAAACTCCGACGAGTCCGTCGTCCGATGGTCGAACGACGCAACCACCTTCTCGTCGCCATCGAGAATCGCATAATACGGAATCGCCACGGTCGCGAACTTCTGATCCTGTACCTTCTGGTTCGCTTCCGAAGCCGAATCCGTGCCGTCCGTGTACAACTCCACCAGCACCAGATCCTTCAACGCCGCCGCGATCTCAGGCCTCGGGAACATGTTCGCTTTCATCCAATGGCAGTTCGTGCATGCGTAGCCGGTGAAGCTCACCAGGACCAGTTTGTTCTCCTGCTTCGCCCGATCCAGAGCCTCGCGATATTGATTCTTCATCCACGCCGGACCAGCGTCAGCCGCCGTCCGTCCGCCGAATCCGCCTCCGTCGCCACCGGCACGAATGCGTCCAGTTCGCCGAGCGGCGCGCCGAACATCCCCGGCAGCAGGCTGAACGCGAAGATCAGAAACACGCTCGCGATCAGCAACCGTGGGATTCCCAGCGTTTCTCCCTCTTCGTTTCCTTCCAGGCGCAGCAGCCCCAGAAGATATAATCCCGCCATCGCGAACAGCACGAACCACGCCGCAAGGAATCGCTCCCGAGTCAGCCAGTTCAACTGCAAGCACCTGGTCGATGTTCGCCGCATACTTCAACATGATGGCCAGCAGCGCGAATCCCATCACAGTCTTGACGCGCGCCAGCCACCCGCCGCTCCTCGGCAATTTCTTTAAATAGGAAGGAAACGCCGCGAGAAAGAAGAAAGGAAATGCCAGCCCGGTGGCGAAGCTCGCCATTCCCAAAACCGGCTGCGCGCCTTTCATCTGGACCGACGCAGCCAGCAAGCTGCCGACAAACGGACCCACGCAGGCGAACGACGTGAGCGAAAACGTCAACCCCATCAGCAGCGTTCCGATGTATCCGCCGCGACGGGATGCCGCATCAAGCTTGGTCAACAGACTCGACGGCAGCGTAATCTCGAATGCTCCCAGCAAGCTGACCGCGAACGCCGCGAACACGATCGCGATAAACCCATTCACCCACGGATTCGAAGCGAGTTGGACCACTCCGAAAGGACCGACCGCCGCCGTCACTCCCAGTCCCAGCGCGCAAAAAAGCACGATGATGCCGAGCGAGAATACCATAGCCTGCATAATCCCGCCGCGGCCATTCAGAAAGAACGAGACCGTGATCGGGATCATCGGAAACACGCAAGGCGTGAAGATCGCGGCAAGCCCGAGTCCGAAGGCCGTCAGCAGAAATGCGCCCATGCTCTCCGAGGTCTTCGCCGGAGCAGCCGGTTTCGGCAGCAGCCGTGTCAAGATACCCCGCAGGAGCCACAAACGCAGCCACCGCAGGAGCCGCGGCATCAATCGTCAACGTGAAGGACGCCTGCTTGGTCTTCGGCGGCAAACACCGTTTCGAATCGCAAACCGCATACCGAACCGATGCCGTGATTTCAAGCGGCCCCGGAGCCGCATCCTTCTTTACTTCATAAGGAACAACAAAAACGGCTTCCTTCTCATAAAACTCAGCGTTCGCCCCCAGCGCCTCATCATATTTCTTCTCCGGCGCGGGCTGAAACACGTGAGCCGATTCTTCGCCGAACTTGATCTGAACCGGAATGGTCGGCGGCGGCGTGGTGACCGAATAAATGTGCCACCCCTCATCAATCTTCGCCGTCAAACGAAGCGCAACAGTAGCCCCCGGAGCCGCCTTCAAAACATCAGACCCAAGCGTCCACTCAACAGGATTCAGTGCCCCAAAGCACACTGTACTCATGACAACCGCGAGTGCAGCTATTCTGGCTACTGGCTCCTGGCTACTGGCTACTCTCTTCCTCATGTCGCCACTACTTTAGCCGATGCCGCTCGATCCAATTCCGCTTCAATTTTCTCATTAATTTTGCCGTCGGCAAACTCCGCCGCCACGCGGATCGCGTTCTTAATCGCATTTGCGTTGGACCGTCCGTGGCAAATAATGTTGACGCCCTTCACGCCCAACAGCGGAGCGCCGCCGTATTCCGAATAATCCACGCGCTTACGGAAATCGGCGAACGCGTTTTGCGCGAGCTTAGCGCCAATCTTGCGCGTCAGCGTCGCCGTCAGCGCTTCCCTCAGCATGGTGCGGATCATCTCGACCAGCCCCTCGCTCACCTTCAGCGCCACGTTGCCGATGAAGCCGTCGCACACCACTACATCGGCGATACCGGAGTAAATGTCGCGACCCTCTACATTGCCGATAAAATTCAACGGGAGCGCCTTCAGCAGCGGAGTGACCGCGCGCGTCAGTTCGTTGCCCTTGTGCTCTTCCTCACCGATCGAAAGGAGCCCTACTCGCGGGCTGGAATTGTGAAAAATGATGCGCGAGTAAATCTCGCCCATCACTGCGAACTGCGCCAGCATTTCGGGCGACGAGTCGACGTTCGCGCCTACGTCGATCACCACCACGGGCGATCCTTTGACCGTGGGAAACGCGCCTGCCAGCGCCGGACGGTCTACGCCGCGAACCATGCCCTGCACCGTTTTCGCCGTGACCATCGCCGCGCCCGTGTTGCCCGCCGACACCACGCCATGCACCTCTCCCGCACGCAGGAGCTTCGCCGCGACGCGCAGCGACGAATCGCGCTTGGTGCGGACCGCCTTGGCGGAATCCTCCATCGTGATCACTTCGCTGGCGTGATGAATGCGGATCGGCAGGCTCGCCGCCTCCGGATGGAGGCTCAGCTCCTTCCGCACCACATCTTCAATACCCACCAGCACCACGCTGAGGTTGAGTTCCGCAGCGGCTAGAATCGCACCTTCGACTTCGGATTTGGGGGCGTGATCGCCTCCCATGGCGTCTACCGCGATCGTCAACATGAAGGTGGAGGAATTACTTACTGCTCCACCACCTCGATAATTTCGCGGCCCTTATATTTTCCGCAATGCGGGCAAACACGGTGCGGCAGCTTCGGCTCGTGGCAGCTCGGGCACTGCGACAGGCTCGCCTTTGTCAGCGAGTCGTGCGTGCGGCGCGCTGAAGTGCGGCGCTTGGAATGTCGTCGTTTCGGATTCGGCATATTCTTCTTCCAGACAAGCCCGGATCGGATTCTGACTCCTGTCTCCTGACTCCTGACTCCTTCTTCTTAAGTCAAATGTTTCAGCGCCGCCCAGCGATCATCGGCCGTAGCCCCGTGGCACGCGCATTCTTTCTGATTCCGGTTCTGCCCGCATTCCGGACAGATTCCCTTGCAATCTTCGCTGCAAACCCGCTGCATCGGCAGCGTCAGCAGAACAAATTCCCGCAAAACGTCGTTGAGCTCCACTCCGTCGCCTTCGTAAAAGCCCATCTCCGCCTCGTCGTCGTCAATCACCTTCTCCTCGCCGTACCCTTCCGTCACCGGACGATAGTACAGCTCAAAGTCGGCATCGATCGGACACACAGCCGGTTCCAGACAGCGGTCGCAATCCGCCTCCATCTGGACGTTTACATGTCCCTTAACTCTAATCTCACCAAGCAGATCGATAACCAGCTCGGCAATCCCCGACGCCTTCAATGGACCCGTCTGCCGTAGCTTAGGATCGAGAAACTCGATCACCCCCGGCGCCAGCGTAACCTCAAAAGTACGCGCCTTTAGCTCTAGCTCGCGAATATGAAAGAACAAGGCACTCCTCCAGCGGGCGACCGCACCAGCCCTTACCGGGTGAAAATCCAGTATATCAAGGACTTCGGTCCCTCTGCCACTATCAGCGATGCAAACTGCCCGCTGTGACACGTCAACTATTTTCGCGCTGTCTGTTAAAGTGAGTAGGACATGATCGTCGAGATCGATGGTTTAGCTCTGCATCTTGCTCATCCCGATGAGCTTTCCGTCAGCCTGGGTAGGCCAGGAAGAGGTTATGCGCCAGCTCCTAGCCGCCTGGTTAGTAGTAGACCCTCAGGACCTTCCGATGAACCCGCGCCTCCTCGGCAAACCCGGAGTTGGGAAGACCACTTTGGCTTACGCCGCGGCTCGACGCCTGGGCCGCGAAGTGTACATCCTGCAAGCCACGGTCGACACCCGACCGGAAGATCTGCTCGTCACTCCCGTGATCGAAGGCCAGTCGAAACTTCGCTACGTCGCGTCTCCATTAGTGACGGCCATGCTGCGAGGCGGCATCGTGATTCTCGACGAAGGCAACCGCATGAGCGAAAAGAGCTGGGCTAGCCTGGCTCCGCTGCTCGACAACCGCCGCTACGTGGAATCGATTGTGGCTGGAATCAAGATCAAAGCGCATCCCTTATTCCGCCTGGTCGCGACCATGAACGACGACGCCTCCACGTTCGACCTGCCGGAATATATCCACTCCCGCCTGCAGCCGCAGATTCTCATCGATTTTCCGGAGCGCCATGAAGAATTCGCCATTCTAAAGGAGAATTTGCCCTTTGGCGACGACCAGGTTCTCAACTATGTGACCGATTTCCTGCAGCAGGCGCACGTCGCCGATGAGCGCTACACTGCCCGCGACGGCGTGAATATCGCCCGTTTCGCGATGAAACTCGCGCAGCAGGCCGGGACTTCCGTCGATCACGAGCTGCTCCGCACTGCAATCGTTCAAACCCTCGGCGAAGAGGCCTTGCGGTATGTCTCTCGAAACTGAAATCCGCAGCCTTGAACGGGGCCGCTTCCGCTATTTCCCGGTCGTTCCCGGCCGCGTCGAATTCGCCGCCGAGCTGCGGAAAGTTCTGCTCGCCGAGAAGCCGCCCATCGTCGCCGTCGAATTGCCCGGCTTCCTCGCCGATTCCTACCAGCGAGCCTTGGAGCGCCTGCCTGAGATGTCGGTGATCCTCTATATTCCCGATTCAACCGTCGACGCCGACGATCCCGCCATCTACGTCCCCGTCGAGCCCACCGATCCTTTCACCGAAGCCCTTCGAACCGCCCACGAGCTGGGGTCGGAGGTCCTGTTTCTCGAACCCGATTCCGCCGACCGGCCGCATCTTCCCGACACTTATCCCGACACGTACGCCGTTCGCCGCATCGGTTTTGAAAAATATATCGACGCGTATCGCGTATGGCCGCAGCCGCGCAACGACGATGTCACCGCGCACGCCAACGCCATGGCCTGGAAGCTGCAAGGCGCGGACCCGTCGAAGAACGTCCTCGTTGTCGTCTCGCTGAATCTGCTCGATCCTTTGCTCGACTCCATGGAATCGCCGCAGGACCCTCCCGCCCGGCAGCCCAAACATTTCGACATTCAGTTGTTGAATCCACATCCCGAGTGCCTGGCCGAAATCACCATCGAGTTCCCGTATTTACAGGAGCGCTATGAATTCTCGCGCCTTGATGTTGAGGATACCGATCGTCTCGATCGACCTAAAGTCCAACTGGCCCTGATGCGCGAAGCCGAGATCAAGTACGGCGAATCGACCGGCGAAAAAGTGGCTCACTGGCAGCGCCGCATGATCGCGCGCTACACTCGCAACCTGGCCCACATGTCCGGCGATCTGTGCGCCAACGTTTACGACCTGGCTGTCGCGGCGCGCTCGGTGGTGGACGATAACTACGGGTGGGAAGTCTGGCAGATGGCCAATCGCTATCTGGCGCAGCATGAATTTTCCGACCTCGAAACGGTCCGCTTGTCGGCATCGGAAATCTGGATCAACACCAAGCGTCTGCGTATCCGCCGCCGGCTTCCCCGCCCCAAGCAGCGCCTCAAACCGCCCGGCATCAAGCCTCGCAAGCGCGAAAAAGTCCCCGGCGAATGGGCCCGGCAAACCACCGGCGACGCCATCTGTTCCTATCCGCCGGAGGACCTGTTAATCGAGGAATACGGCCGGTTTCTGAAGAAAAAGGCCAAGGCCCTCCTATCTGAAGAGCGGATCCGCGTGGAGCCTTTCACCACCTCGCTGCTCGACGGCATCGATCTGCGCGAGACCATCCGCAACTGGCATCAGGGGAAAATCTTCGTCCGCCAAGCCGACCGCCTGGCCGGAGAAGTCGGCGCGGTGGTCATCATTTTCGACGAGGATCCCGACGACCGCTATCAATACTTAACCACCTGGCTGGGCGAGCATCAGAACGAATCGGACATGGCGTTCTACTCCACGTTCCCGTTCGATAACATCGTCGGCCCAGGCATCGGACGCGCGGAATACGGAGGATTGCTGATGACTCTGCCGCCGCGCCGCCTGTACGACGTCTGGTCCGACGACGACTACCAGTTCGCCGAAGCCAAATCCGAGCGCCTCCTCATGGCCGCTCTCGATTATTCCGTCGAACGCTTCGTAGTGTACGTAGCAGCGAAGCCGCCCCGCTCCATTTTCCGGTCCATCGCGTCGCACTTAGGCCGCAAAATCCTATACGTCCCCATAGGCGCCCTCTCGCCCACAAAAGTAAAACGCCTGAGAGTAGTCCACGTCCTAGACAGCTACGAGCGCAGGGCGGAAGCGAAAGATTACCTCTGGTAGTGCGTCCACGTTGCAAGCACGAGCGAGCCACGACCAGAGGGGAGCGGAGCTTTTGTCACTACCCTCTTACCCGAGCCGGGACCATAGGGAGCGAACATCTTCGATCGGCCGTATACCCGACTATTTTGCGTCCGCGAAGCGACAGCAGTTCCGTCCTGGCCAAAGAAGAAGCTCGGCGATAATTTGGAACATCTGGCCCCTTTTTTATCCGATCTCCTCTCACTCCCCTCCCGAGCCGCTTAGGATGCGAAGGGGTGTATCGCCAGGAATCGCGTCAGCGCGTAGCAGGGACCACACGCCACCGGCCGTCTGTTGTCTGGTCCACGAAAAAGCGCGTGATCCGGTCACCCTCGACTACTGCGATTCCGAAATCTGTTGCGGCCAGGATTTTCCCGTCAACGTGAGCGAGACGAATGGCGATATCCGGGAGAGAAAGCCGCCGTACGGAATTGCTCTGACGGTCGAACCGGAGCAATCCACCGCTCGATCCTCCGTATTCGCCGTTGTTCACGAGTCCCATCCAGATGGCGTCCTGGGTGACGTCGAGGGCCGAGACGGACCAGTCCGCGATCTCGGGCGGTTCGAACAGGTGCAGCTTTCTGTCCTGCTGGTCGAAATAGCCGAACCCGCCGACGCCAGTGCTGCCTTCGCCGTCATAGAAGGTCTTCCCGAACCAGATTCGGCCGCCCTCCCGCTGCCATGGACCGATGGATTCATTCAGTTCCGTGCCTTGGCGCACGTAGCCGTTTTTTACCCGGTTCGGGCGCGCGATGGCGAACTGGTCATACGTCGTTCGGGGAAGCGCGGGAACGGTGGCCGGGAGCGGCGCTTGATCGTTTTCAATGTAAATCACATTGCGTGGCGGCAGCCCTTCGCTTCCGGCAGCTACGCGCACGCGACCGGCCCAGGGTTGCGCTGCCGCATCGCTTAAGACATGAAAGGCGGGCTCCCGGCCCGGGTCGTATTCGACGCCGATCAACCGCTGCCTGTCGGAGCCGATAAAAACGGCTCCGCTGGGTTTTGAAGCGCTCGCGCTCCTTGAGAAGATACGGCACATCGCGAACGGCTGATATGAGAGTTGCCGGAGAAGGCTTTTGGCCCGTACGTCATAGATCCACTTCTGGTTGGGGTACTGCATGGATTTTTCGCCGCGGCAGGAGATGACGGAATCGGTTGCGGTGACACGTTCAATGCGCGCGGTACAGTCGGAAAATCCGGATTTCGTTCCCAGCAGATAGACGCGCTCGGGACGGTTCTTCTCTTGAAGGAACAGGCCGATCTTCCGGTCTTCCGTCCAAAAGATCCAGCGGGTCTCCGCCGGGAATGCCTTCGGGCTTCCCATCGCGATGATCAGGTCGAGCTCTTCGGTCACGCTGGTGCGCTGCAATTGAACGAAGTGCGAAAGGCCGGCATCAACCTGTTTGAAAGCACTGAAGACTGCTGTTTCGGATGGCGAGACCGCATGCAGCGCAGAAGCCCCCAGAGCGAGTGCGGCGATCACTGAGCGCATCTATCTCAGTGTATTCCTTCCAGAAGCCGGAGGCGACGAGCGGCGACCCTAATCCGCCCATCAAACAGAATCTGACAAACCCCAGGGAACCGCTCATGTCGCCCCCGCGTCTATATCCTTAATTCTTCGGGTACCTGAGCGTCGCATCGCGCACAATGTCGGGCTGTGACTAAAATGAACTACCTCACCGGGTCGATGCGGCATCTGATCGGAACACTCACGATACTCCTCGCGATCAGCCTGGCCGCGGCGCCGCAGACCTCGGAGGATGCGCAAATCGAGCGCCATGGCGACTCCGCGATTCTCTCTGTCCATACCTTCCGTCCGCTTGACGCCGTTGCCACCAAGCTCGAGGCGCAGTTCGGTATCGCCGTAAGCGCCGAAGACCCTGTCTTTCAATTCCGCGGCGATATGATGGACATATCCCTCGAAGTTCCCAAAGTCCGCACAGGTGCACTTGTGCCGGCGCGGTGGGGATTTGAGGTACGCTTCCTGATCAAACCGGACGGTTCTCCGCAAAATGTGCGCGAGCTTCTGGCAGGTATCGTCGGAGAGGCCAGTGTTCGGTCGCCTTTCGCATACCGGCTCGATGAGGTCGGCGCCGCGTTCTTCTTTGTGCCGACACGAACCCGTGACGCTCAAGGGCGGTCGATTGCTATGACACCGTTGCTTGATCGGCCGGTCACCATAGCGCCAGGCGTGAGGCGAATCAACGAAAACGCATCTCTGATGGCTGCCGATCTCTCGCGGCAGACCGGTCTGCGAGTAAACTGTTGTCAGTCGGCGATCGCCGGCTATCCATGGGGCATGGAGGAGGTCATGTTTGCCGCGAATAATGAGCCGGCCCGCTCGGTAATGAGGCGTCTGGGACTCAATCGCTGGCACATGCGTTGCGATGACAAATTTTGTTTTATCGACATGCGGTAGTCTCCTTCTGCTTCTGCCGCTCCCGCTCAGCTTGCATGCGGGGTTCATAAAAGAATGGCAGTTGAAGGAGACGGCAGCGGCTCCCGTAGTGGTCACGGGGCGAATCCTGAGCGTGCGCAAGAATGAGCGCGTGCGGCAGGATCAGTTGTCGTGGAAAGCCGAAACCTTGTCCATGACCGCCGATGTGGAAGTGCTCCGTTCCTTCACGGCCTCTGGAATTGCGTTCGGCTCCCATCAGATTCAAGTCCACTTCCTTGCCTATGGACCGAGCGTTACGATGTTCGTCAACGGCTATCCACCGCCGCTGCCCGATATTAAATCGGGCGAAGTTCGCATCCTGCCCCTGCGGGAAAACAGCACCCCCGCCTCAGAGCCGTGGCAGCTTATGGCAGACTCCGGCATGGATCTCACCATACCGGTGCGGGCCGATGTCGAAAGCGAACCAGCGCCGCCACCGCCGTCCGCGCGCGCGTTTCTCCTCCGGGAATTTGCCAACACTCTCAGCCGCGGCATGCCAGGCGAAGTCGCGGCACTTAGCAGTTATTTCTCTCGAAAATGGGAAGACCTCTCAGAGGAATTGATGCCGCTTCTGGAAGCAATGATCCATGACAATCGGCAACAGTGGGCGGAGATCGCCGCAAGCCTGCACGCCGCGCGCGGTATACCCCGGCCCACAGTGGCTGTTCTTTTTTCAGAAAGACCCGAAACTTCGTCGCAGGCGGGCCCGCTCCGGGGAAATCTGCCGCTCCTTCAGGCGGCTCTGCGAAAACTGCGGCCGTCTCCCGAAACTGACGACCTGCTGATCAGAACCTGGATTGCCAACGCACCGTTCAATGCATGGGGATCAGCCAACTCCCTTATCGAATATGCGGACAACCCGGTAACCACGGCAACGCTGCAGCAGGCGCTCAGGAATGACCTGCGCGGCTCATCCTATATCGCTATGGTGCTTGCGAATCACGGCAATCATACAATTCTTCCCGACGCTGTGGCGCGGGCATTCCGGGTCATCGACGACCCTACGGGGCTCGGCGCCGGGTTCAACGATGTTCAGGGTTCGGCTGCCTTGCTGCGGGACCATGGAAGCGATCAGGACCTGACGCGCCTCGCTGCGATCGTGCGAAAGTATCAGACCCTCGACCCGAAGTATTACGGCGTGCTGTGGCAGTACGCTACCGAATCTGACAACCTGCGCGAAATACGAGTGCTCACCGTCGTGCTTGCCGACCGCCGCATAGCATCCGGGAGTATGCGCTATTGCGACTATGCGCTCGGAGAATTCGACAGGCTCACGAAAGAGCACTTCGATATCTCCGCCGCGAGCATTCCGGAACGGGACACGGCAATTTCCCGCGCCCTGGCATGGATTAAAGCGCGCTGATCTTTTGAGTCGTGGCTCGAGTTCTCTGCGTCAGTCCGCCCTGCGATTAAGTAGCCGCGTTTCGGGATGCGACGAGCCTATCCGGATGCCGCCCGATTCGCCCAGTCGCGAGCCTGAATGACAAGGGTCAGCGCGTGGTGAAGCTTTTCACCCCGCCGGAACCGGATGACCAGATGCGGGACATTCCTCCTGACACGAAGCGCGTACTAACTCGGTTGAGCAATTCTTCGCCAGGGCGCTCGGGCCAGTCAGATGCGCACGCTAAGGCGATTTGGTCTGACGGATTCTGTATGGCTCACGTCGTCGACATCACACGCGTGTCCCGAATTGCTTGATCCTATTGCTCCACATAAAGAGCGAAAGGATATCCCATGGCTTACTTGATCGGCCGTGAACCAATCACGAGGATATCCACAAGTCGCTTCGCGCTTCGCTGCCAGTCTGGACTGGTGGCCGTGTTGGCGACTCCAATGAGAGCCCGCAATAAATCGATGGCATCGAGGTCCTTGCGTATATCGCCGCTCTTGATGGCCCGCTTCACGAGTGCGCGAATCGCTTCCCATATCCGGCCGTAGGAAGCTTCGAAGACTTTCTTTGGGTCTCCGACGAGCGCGTTCAGAGCAGGCGCAATGATCTGTTTGGCGGCGATATAGTCAACAAACAACAACATCCAGGCTCGCAGGGCTTCGATCGGAGGCAGGGTCTCAGCGAATTTCCGCTCCGCCGCAGCGAGCTTTTCTACCTCACTCCGATAAACCGCCTCTAAAAGTTCCTCGCGCGTAGGAAAGTGGCGATAGAGAGTTCCAGGTCCGACCCCTGCCTCTTTGGCGATGTCGTCCAGGCTGGCATTCGCGCCCGATCGAGCGAAAGCCCCCTTCGCTACATCCAGAATGCGCTCGCGATTCCGCCGCGCGTCACTGCGCGGCTTTCGGTCTTTAGATTGTGGATGTTTCGTAGCCATTCAAAAAAGTTGCAACCGGAGATAGTCTCCGTTAATCTATTTATGCGGAGGCTACCTCCGGTTTATCAGATTTGTGACGGTTCGTCAATGTTGAACGCGAGCCGAAAGGAGAAAAGAACATGCGTATTTTTGTCACTGGAGCGACAGGCTTCGTCGGCTCCGCAATCGTTCGGGAACTGATCGACGCGGGACACAAGGTGCTCGGCCTCGTTCGCTCGGACGCGGGAGCTGCCTCCCTTGCCTCGGCCGGGGCCGATGTCCATCGTGGTTCGCTCGACGACCTCGATAGTCTGCGCAATGGCGCAGCGTCTGCGGACGCCGTGATCCACGCGGGTTTCAATCACGATTTCTCGAACTATGCGGCTGCCGCGGAGACGGACAGGCTCGCTATTGAGACTCTTGGTGTCGCCCTCGCCGGCTCTGACCGCCCGTTCGTCGTCACGTCCGGGACAGCGCTTGTTGACACCGGGCCGCGTCGCAACGGAAGTGGATTCAGCCAACTCTACCTTTCCGCGCAAATCAGAGGAGGCTTCCGCTTCGGCCGCGGCGCACGGGGCGCGTCTGTCGGTGCTGCGCCTTCCTCCTTCGGTTCACGGCGATGGTGACCACGGATTCGTTCCACTCCTCATCAACCTCGCTCGCGAAAAGGGTGTTTCGGCCTATGTCGAGGACGGGCTGAATCGCTGGCCCGCAGTGCATCGGCTCGATGCTGCTCATCTCTATAGGCTTGTGCTGGAGAATGGTTCGGCCGCACCACGCTATCACGCAGTTGCCGACGAGGG
This sequence comes from Bryobacterales bacterium, assembly GCA_963813145.1. Lineage (GTDB taxonomy): Bacteria > Acidobacteriota > Terriglobia > Bryobacterales > Bryobacteraceae > Palsa-187. Next base: position 3,639,634 of record CAWEXX010000001.1, on the reverse strand, counting down.
CGTTCCGTTCCGAGAGATCGCTGAAGTGATCGGCCGGCGCCTGAATATGCCGGTCGTCAGCAAGTCGCGCGAAGGAGGCCACCGAACATTTTGGCTGGTTCGCGCACTTCGCGGGTCTCGACTGCCCGGCTTCCAGCGCGCAGACTCAGGAACAGCTCGGGATGGCGCGCAACACAAGCAGCGCTCATTCCCGATGTCGACCGGCCGAGCTATTTTGAAATCAATTGAACACGCTTTTCATCAACAGGAGAACTCAAATGACAAAACAGACGAATCTCGGCGGAAGCTTCACGTTTGCAAACACTTCACTGACTGTGAACCGGATGGGTTATGGCGCGATGCAACTGGCAGGTCCTCAAGTGTGGGGACCTCCGCGCGATCCCGACGAAGCCGTCAGGGTTCTGCGAGAGGCCATTGAAGCCGGCGTGAACCATATCGATACCAGCGACTTCTATGGTCCTCACGTCACCAATCAAATCATCAAGCAAGCGCTGCATCCATATCCAGACGGGCTGGTGATCGTCACCAAGGTCGGCGCCCGCCGAGGACCGGACAAGTCCTGGATTCACGCTCTTTCGCGCCAGGAACTGATCGACGGAGTTCATGACAACCTGCGAAACCTCGGCCTGGATACGCTCGATGTCGTCAACTTGCGGGTCGGCGGATATCAGCGCGCCTTCCGAGGAGTCGATCGAAGAACCGTTCACGGTGCTCGCCGAACTCAAGCATCGGGGATTGATTCGTCATCTCGGTCTGAGCAATGTCAGTCCGCGGCAGCTGTCGGAAGCGCAGAAGATCTCTGAGGTCGTATGCGTGCAGAACTTGTACAACGTTGTGCATCGGGAGGATGACGCCTTCATTGGCGAACTCGCGAGGCAAGGCATAGCCTACGTGCCGTTCTTCCCATTGGGAGGATTTACCCCATTGCAATCCGCAGCGCTCGACCGAGTCGCGGCCTCCTTCGCAAGCGACACCGATGCAAGTCGCGCTCGCGTGGCTTCTTCAGCGCGCTCCAAACATAGTCCTGATTCCCGGTACATCGTCGGTCGAACATCTACGCGAGAATCTCAATGCCGCAACGCTGCAACTTCCTCCGGCGGCGATCGCCGACCTGGACTTGATCGCAGGTGAAGCCAAGCAGTGAGGAGGACACATTGAACGTGGATTAGTTCAAAACGACCCAGACCCAGTGAAAAGTCCTAATGAACGCGCTTCTAAGAGGCGACCGATAACGCTTGACATCAGGCGGGCTTAGGTCTCCGCGTCGCACTGACCAACCGCGATTCAACTGCGGAAGATGTATTAAACCGGGAGGCCATCTTTGCTATGGCGAATGCTTGGCCTCCATGGTGAGTCCCGCCTTTAGCCTGTAGTCAAAATCCATCGGGTCTTTTCATCCCTGGAGCCCTGTGCAAGTTGACTCCCTGCAGCGGTACGTGATGGCTCCGTCAAGGTGATCGTGCCGGCCGCAGCCGTACTCGGGAGCGCGCCACACAGGCATACCGCTCCACGCACATTCCGACTTATGATTTTTCCCTTCATGACAGTTCGCTCGACGACCCTGCAAACTAGGGCAGAGTGACGTAATATCCCGAGATTCGACAAAAACAGTGGTCAACGCTCGAACCGGTCCCGGTTCAGGAAATTTGGCAAATAACGGTCGACCACGGCTCCGCATAGCCCACCATGTTATGGCTTTGAACCGGCATGATCGACAAACAAAGCGGGCACCCCACCCCGCCTTCCGCCCACTTACGGAAACCAGGAACTGTTGCTTTTTGGGTTCATTATCACGCAACAATGAGGGTACCCAGGACATTCGCAACAGGCGATAGAGATCTTGGCGACTTGGAGCGCTACAATGCACTTTTCGAGCACGCATCACCAGCCGGAAGTACCCAGACGAACAGTGCGTGTCTGGCTCGCTATTATCTTTTCTATGTGCGCAACCGCCGCCGATCAGGCTCGACTTATCATCCTCGACCCCGGCCATTTTCACGCCACGCTGGTGCAGAAGGACATGTATCCGTGGCTGGATCCTACTGTCTCCGTGTACGCGCCCATGAGTCCCGACGTGGTCGATTATCTGAACCGCATCGCGCTGTTCAACACGCGCAAAGAAAATCCTACGGCATGGAAGATCGAGCTGCACGCCGGACCCGATTACTTCGAGCGCATGCTAAAGGAGCATCCCGGAAACGTTGTGGTGCTGACCGGCCGCAACCGCCCGAAGATCGATCGAATTGAAGCCTCGATTGGCGCCGGACTCCACGTTCTTGCCGATAAACCGTGGATCATCTCCTCAAAGGATATGCCGCGCCTCGAACGCGTTCTCGAGCAAGCGGAGAAAAACAAACTAATCGCTTACGACATCATGACGGAGCGCTTCGAGATCACGTCCATCCTTCAAAAGGAATTAGTCAACGACCCAGCCATCTTCGGCACGCTCGCCCCAGGCACCGAAGCCGAGCCCGCTGTTTCCGCGCGCAGCGTCCATCACCTGATGAAAGTGGTCGCTGGTGTTCCCTTGCGCCGTCCGGCGTGGTTCTTCGACGTAAACGAATACGGCGAGGGCCTCGCTGACGTCGGCACGCACGTCGTCGATCTCGTCCAATGGACGGCGTTCCCGAACGACGCTGTCGACTATAAAAAGGACGTCCATCTCCTCAGCGCCCGCCGCTGGCCCACTGTTATTTCGAAGACGGATTTCGAGCGTGTGACAGGCGAACCTCAGTTCCCCGCCCCGCTCGCGGCGCACATCAAGAACGGCTCGCTCAATTACGATTGCAACAACTCGGTTCATTACACGGTTCGCGGCGCGCACGTCGCACTCGACATCCGCTGGAACTGGGAATCCGCGGACGGCGACGTCTATGAAGCGTCCTTCCGCGGCACGAGGGCGCGTGTGTTCCTCAGCCAAGGGACTGCAGAGCATTTCATTCCGGAGCTCTACATCCTTCCCAAGGACCCAGCAGTGTTCGCGGCAATAGACCGTTGGGTTGCCACGAAACAAAGCACGTATCCCGGCCTCGGGGTCGAGCTGCAACACGGCGGCGTGGCGCGCATCGTGATCCCGCAGAAATATCGAGTCGGCCACGAAGCTCACTTCGCGCAGGTGACGAATCGATTCTTTGACTATCTCAAAGCTCCCTCCAGCCTTCCGAAGTGGGAAAGATCGAACATGCTGGTGAAGTATTTCATTTCCACGCGCGGCGTCGAAATCGCTAGCGGGAATTAGCCCGCCGTGGTATTTTTGTTGGCATGTCTGTAGACGAGGAATTACAAGAGCACGCGGAACACGCCAAGCAGCCCTTCGATAAGAAGGTGGCTGTCACCATGGCGATCATCGCAGCAATGCTGGCCGTCGACGGGGTGATGGCGCACTTGCTGACTACCGAGGAACTGCTGCTGCAGCAGAAAGCCTCCGACCAGTGGTCGTATTATCAGGCGAAATCGAACCGCCGGTACACCTCAGAGGTAGCTTCCGACATCTTCAAAGGTCTCCATTCCGAAGCGACGGAAGCCTCCGCCGCAAAGTACGAAAAGAACATCGAGAAGTACAGAAAAGAGAGCGAGGAAGTCAGCAACGAAGCCAAGGCCTTCGAGAAGGAGAGCCACGAAAAAGGTAAACAGGCGCAGCGACTTGACTACGGCGAAGTCTTCCTCGAGCTAGGCATCGTGTTTGCGTCGATGGCGATTCTGACAAAACGCAACGTCATCTGGATGGCTTCCATTGCCAGTGCGCTCGTGGGACTGGCCATCGCTCTGTCCATGTTCATGGTTCACGTCGCCGAATAGCGCTCACGCCTCCGGCAGCAAAATAATCAATTCCAACTGCGGAGTCGGGAAAGTCCCCTGGCACGAAAGCAGCCAGATTTCTTGACCGCGTGATCGCCTCCCAAGCCACGCCTGTCTGACTCAAACTGAAGTATTGATAATTCAGCTTCACCGGAATCGCGCTGGGCGGCCGGGGCGCATGGGTCAGGGCCACGCCTGGAAGCGCCTGCCGCACCAGGTGCTCGATATGATTCGCGGAGCACACCTTCACCAGATAGGGAGCCTTCGAAATCAGCTCCGCCTCGCTCATCTCCGACCGCACCGCGAGGTACATTTTCGTGTTTCGCAGATACTTATCGTCCGCCAGCGACGTCGCATAAATGGACGATTGCACCAGCTTCAAGGGCAGCGACACGAAGTTCGAGGGCACCACTGTCTCCAGCAGCATGCGGATTTTTTCGTCCAGGTCCTCGAAGCAGAAACTCAATTCGTCGTGCTCGTACTTCGGCAGATCGCGCGGATGGATGGTCGCTGAAAACGTGGTCAGGCTGCCCGCCAGGCTCAGCATCGCCTGATACAACACCTCGGGATGCCCTTTCCGCGTTTCGAATAGATGTTGCAGCACCGGGAACTGTGTATTAATCGTATACAGCAGCCAGAAATTCGCGATGTCCGCCGCGCCGAAATCGGCCAGACTCAGGTTTTTTTGCCGCCGCGTCCCCGCCAATTGGCTGCTCTTCGCCGCCAGAATTTCCACCAGCCGCCGCAGAATCGACACCAGAAAGTCGTTGGCCGCAATATCCAGCAATGGAGGCACAAAACGGGTATTGAGCTGAAACAACCCCGCCGCCGTGCGCTCGATCTTTCCGATCCGCAGCACCGAAGAATGCTGCTGGGATTCACCCTCGACTAAGAATCGAAAATTCTTGCGCGCCACCTGAATGGGCTTCTCCGCCAAGCCGGAATTTTCATCCCGCGTCATCGACACTTCAGTCAAATATCGCGTGTCGGCCTTCGATTGCGCCAGCGAAATATTCAAGCCGCGGTCGCGCTGATGCGGAATCGCCAGAAACACATCAAGCGTCTTCTGATCGGCCTCGAAGCAATCGGCGAGCGGCTTGGGAGCGGGCGCGGGATCGGCTTCCGGAATATCGAACAACAATCCGTCGGGAAAAATTCCAGCCGCGTCCGCCAGCGCCACATAGCCCGCCGTCAGCGCTTCTTGATTCCACTGCAGCCGCCGAAAACCCCAGGGCGCGAACGTCAGCGCGTCCAGCTGAAATTTCAACGAGTTTTCTAAAAAGCGGTCCTGCGTCTGAAGATACTGGGGGCTCAGCAGCGTGCCCTTCATCCAGATAACCGGCTGCAAGCGCTTCATTCGAATCCTACATTAACACGCCCACTCGTGCGAACAAAGATCGCGGAAATCTCGTCATGAGAATCAGATGGAAACCTACGATTGGGCCTGGGTGAAGACGAAAGTCGATCAGACCGTGGAAGTTTGGCATGAGAGCGTTGGAATTTCGGCCCCTGAAGCCCGGCGGTACAGCCTCGAAGAGCAACGGGCAAAAGAGGATGCCTACGATGAAGCCTTACAGGAGGTTGAGGAGGCCTTGCGTCCGCCCCCAGTAACCGACGAACAACGAACCAGCGCGCACGCCCGGATCGTGGCCTCGTTCGCTCAGTTCTCCGCCAAAGCGCTCGGCCTGGACGGAGAAGCGAGGGGACTGCTCACCAATGAATTCCTGCCAGTGGGCACCACGCTCGCGCGATGGGCGCGCCGGTTCGACCCTGCGTTGAGCATGGCGGGCATCATCCAGGCGGCGCGGAATGCCTGGACTGCCTGTGGCCTGCAGCCTCTGCTGGGCGTTCCCCTGGCCCTGACGCCTTCCATACTCGGATACAGCTTGCTCTATCCATATAGCGATAATCTTCTCGACGACGAGGAAATTTCCGGGGAGGAAAAGCTGAGATTCAGCCGCCGCTTCCGGCAGCGATTGCTGGGCGAGCCGCTGGCTGCTGAAGATCATCGCGAGCGCTGTCTGTGGAGCCTGATCGCCCTGATAGAAACGCAATATCAGCGGACTCTCTATCCGAACGTCTTTGAGTGTTTCCTCGCGATCCATCGGGCTCAGGAAAGGAGCGTCGATCAGGTCGGACGGCATTCCTGGTCGGAGGTCGAGTGTTTGCGCATCAGTTGCGCCAAAGGAGGAAGCTCCGTATTGGCGGACGCGTGTCTCTCGTACGGCTCTCTGACGAATCAGGAAAGCCAGTTCGCGTTTGAGTGGGGTGTGCTGCTGCAATTGGGAGACGATTTGCAGGATGTGCGTGAGGATCTGCGGCGCGGGTCGATGACCATGTTCTCTCGCGCGGCGGCTGCGGGTCTGCCGCTGGATGGGCTGACCATTCAGCTCTTGAAATTCAGTGAGCATGTGGGAAGACGGATGGAAGGGTTAGCGGGAGGCACTCCGGTTTTCAAAGAACTGTTAAGGATGAGCTGGCGCTCGCTCATCATTGGAGCTGTGGCGGATTCCCGCGAGTTTTTCTCCCCGGCATTCTTGCGCGAAGCAGAGCAGCGATCTCCGTTCCGGTTCGATTTTCTTCGGACGCGGAAGGAACGGGTGGCGAGCAGACAGGGTCTCAACGCCAAACTGTTCGGCGCTCTTTTGGAATCCAAGCAGAATTTCGACGACGGCTTGCCCTCGCCAATCCAGTGGGCCACTGCAAACGCCTGCTGAAAATTCAAAAAAAGTATATTGGCCGCCGATGAACGCCGATGAACGCGGATAAGGCCATTTGTTTTAAATCGGCGTTCATCAGCGTTCATCGGCGGCCAATATATTTTTTGGTTTTCAGCAAGCTCCTAGACGTCAACTTCGCGACGTCAAACTGCGTCAGGGAAGATGTATCCAGATTCGGCTATACCTTTATTAAGGAGATCGCCTATGGTAAAAATAACCCTCGCCGCCGTACTGTGCTGCGGGCTCGCAGCTGCCCAGGGTGTCGCTTCCAAGATAGTGGCCAGCGCAAACGGATTTCTGAGTTCGCTCGATGAGGGACAGCGGTCGAAGGTGCTGTTCGATTTCAACGACGCGGCGCAGCGGAAAAAGTGGTCGAACCTGCCTACGACGATGGTGCCGCGGGCTGGCCTGAAGATGGGCGATCTCAGCGCGCCGCAGAGGAGAGCGGCGATGGAGCTGCTGGCCTCGACATTAAGCAAGCGCGGCTATGAGAAAGTGCTCGCGATCGTCGAAGGCGACGAGGCGCTGAAAATCGCGGGCGGCGGGCGCGGGGGGATGTTCGGACACGACTTGTTCTACATGTCGATTCTGGGCAAGCCTTCCGTGAAGGACCCGTGGATGTTGCAGTTCGGCGGCCATCATCTGGCGCTGAACATCACCATGGTGGGTGTCGAAGGAATTCTCACGCCCAGCCTTACGGCGGCACAGCCCGCGACGTACACGGTGGACGGCAAGACCGTGCGTCCGCTCGGAGCGGAGAACGATAAGGCCTTCGCGCTGATTAATGCACTGGACGAAGGGCAGCGAAAGCAGGCGATTCTCAATTACAAGGTGGCCGACCTGGTCCTCGGGCCGGGACAGGACGGGAAGACGATCCAGCCGGAGGGTATCAAGTGTTCCGCTATGAATGCGAGCCAGCAGGCGATGCTTCTGGACTTGGCGGGTGAATGGGCAGGGATTGTCCACGAACAGGCCGCGGCGGCACGTATGGCGGAGATCAAGGCGAATCTCTCCGGAACCTGGTTCGCATGGAGCGGACCCACCACCAACGGGACGCCGGCGTATTACCGGATTCAAGGACCGACACTGGTGATCGAGTACGCGCCCCAGCCGCTGGGAGGCGACCCGACGATGCACATCCATACGATCTATCGGGATCCGACCAACGATTATGGGAAGAAGTCAGTATCACGATGACGCGTAACGGAGTGATCGCGGTGACTCTGACGCTTGGCCTGGTTGGCCGCGCGTCCGCGCACCGCTTGGACGAGTATCTTCAGGCCACATTGATCGGCGTCACTCCGAATGGCATTGAGCTTGAGGTCCGATTGACGCCCGGAGTAGCCATGCTGCCGGTGTTAATGACGGTGATCGACCAGGATCGCGATGGACGGATTTCCCCCGAAGAAGAGCGAGCCTATGTGGCGCGGGTAGCGCGGGAGTTGGAACTGCGAGTGGATGGCGTAACGGCGCCTTTATCCGTGACCGAGAGTAGCTTTCCTACGCTCGAAGCCATGCGGGAGGGGTTGGGCTCGATCGCGATTAAACTCCGCACGGCGCGGAGCGGGCATCAGCTGCGTTTCGAAAATCGCCATCTCCCGCAAGTCAGCGCATACCTGGTGAATTGCCTTGCGGCTCCCTCGGACGGTCTTGTGGTGAGGCGGCAGGAGAGGGACGAGGCGCAGAGGTCCATTGAGTTCGAGTACTCTTTCGGCGCGGGCGCGTTCTGGCCGGCCGCAATCGGGATGTTGCTGGTCGCGCGGATGACGGTGCTTATTTATAGATCGAAACACAAGTCCGCCGAGCACCCATTGAGCCGCCATGCGTAAGCATGCGGGCAGACGCCGCGACCCCTCCATAACTGTCGGGGTTCGGTGTGGGCGTTGACCTACCGAACCCCGACAGTCATGGAGGGGTATATGCTAACGAACCGGCTTTTAGGATGCCACCGCCGAGGTCGTGATCCGGTGCTCCCCGCCGTGTTCGAGCCAGTGCGCACAATCGGGCGTCAGTTCCCGTTCGACCGCCGCGCGGCATTGTTCCAGCTCCGCCTCGGTGAGCACGCCCTGCCATCGTCCGTTCGTGCCCTTATTCATGAACGTGTTTGCGCCTTCTCGAAACAGCTCGTTCACCTCCGGCATGATGGCGCCGAAGTTCTCCTTCATCTCCTTGAAGGAGATTCGCTGCAGTATTCCCGGCAAGTGTTGTTCGTCAATCGTGATGTCGAGATGCTTCGCGATCCGGCGAATCTGCCGCTCCGGATCCTCCAGCAAATCCGCGAAGTGAACCAGCAGGATGTTCGGCAAGTCACGGTAGTCCCACCATGTTTGCGCATGATGCAGATGCGACCAATAAGGGAAGCCCGAACTTTCCCATGGGAACCAGCTCTTTTCGATCCACCCTGGAAACATCTCGTGCAGGTCCTTGAAGTCCACCGGGTACACACGGCCCAACGCCTTGGCCCGCTCCTGAGACATCGCCTTCAGTCCGTCCGAGTAGCCGGAGTGGTGATTCCAGATCGACATAAAGACATCGCGTATGTCCCGGCCCACCACCACATAGCGCGCTGTCTCAAAATACGGCAGACCGTCCAGGGCCAGATGGGTCTTGATGAAGCGGCGATGGGTCTGGCCTTCCAGCGCCTGGGCAACCTGGTCGAGCGGAGGAATGGCCATATCCAACCACGGCGACATGACACTGACCGGCGCCGGGAATACGCCATCCTGGAAGAGGAGATTCGCCACGATGGTTTGCATCCACGTGGTGCCGGTCTTGTACGACGTGGAGATCACGATGTCCCCTGGACGATGGTTATAGACACTCCATCGGGTGCTATCGAGAACGATGTGGCCGGTATATTCGTGTAGTTTCTTGGGTAGCTCAGAGTTCATTGGACTCCTTGTCGACGAAAGCGCCAGTTTAACTCTTATCGCGGCCCCACTGCAAACCGGCGGAGAAAACCCTGCTCCGTTGTGGTGCAGGCTGGCAGCCTATGCTGTTTTCGAGAGTGTCGGTCCTGTTGCCTGATTTATCTCCTTTCCTTTGCTAACTTTGCGACTTTCGTGAAACCCCACCTGGCGTTTCCTGGCGTACCCTCAAATCAGAAGGAGTCTGGGCAGGAATCCGGTTTCGGTGGGTTCGTTTCGTAATTTTGCATTTGGATCAAATGTCAGCCGGTCGCGTACGACTTTTCGTACAGCCCAACTGCGCCCTACGCGTGCCCTATCGACACTCTCGAAAACAGCTCAGGCCGTGCCCAGACGGCGCCCACAATCGGCCGCAGGCTGCCAGCCTGCACCACAACGGAGCAGATGCTCAGAAGGATTTAATGTGGCCGGGCGGCCAGGGCGGGCGCGGCGGGCAGGAGCACTTCGAACCAGAAGGTCGATCCGCGGCCCTGCTCGCTTGTTACGCCGATTTCTCCGCCCATGAGGCTGACCAGGTGGGACGAGATGGCGAGCCCCAGCCCGGCGCCCCCGTAGGTTCGAGTAATCGATCCATCCGCTTGAGAGAACGCCTCGAACAGCTTCTTTTCGACGCCCGGAGCGATGCCGATGCCGGTATCGCGCACTTCAAAGCGCACCCTCTCGTCAGGGCCGAGCATCGCCGTCGCGCGAACCTCTCCTTCAGCGGTAAATTTCAGCGCGTTGCCCACCAGGTTCATCAGGATTTGCCGGAGGCGGGCCGCGTCGCCGCGTACCAGCAGCGGAATGTTCGAGTCGACCGTGAAGGACAGTTCGATGCGCTTGGCGCGAGCACGTTCCTGGAGGAGGCTCTGAACGCCCGTAACCATCTGCCGCAGCTCAAACGGTGCCGGATCCAATTCCAATTTTCCGGCTTCAATCCGGGAAAGATCCAGAATGTCATTTATCAGGGCCAGCAAAGAAAGGCCCGAATCATGCGCGATTTGCGTAAATTCCTGCTGTTCGGCGTCGAGAGGAGTATCGAGTAGGAGTTGTAGCATACCCAGAACTCCGTTCATCGGCGTGCGGATTTCGTGGCTCATGTTGGCGAGGAACTGGCTCTTGACGCGGCTCAGCTCAAGAGCCCGGTCGCGAGAGACGCGCATTTCCCGATCGCTGTTCTCGATATTGCGCAGCACCAGAAAATAGGCCCAGCATCCGGCGGAGACCAGGATCGCCGCGACCGCGATAAGCACCATCAGCAATAGATTTTCGACGTGCCGAGCGGCATTGCCCAGGACGGATGAGAATACGTTGGCCCTGGGAACCACAATCGCATTGATTCCGTCGATCCGGGCTATCAAGCGGCGCATCGCGGGCGGATCGGCGTGGCCGGTCAACACCAGGGCATGAGCCTCTTCGCCAATTTTTCGGAGCATGTCGATCAGCAGGTCGCCGTTGGCCCAAAGCTGGACGGCGCCGCTGAGGGCCGGGCGGTGGCGAAAAGTGCGGTACAGCCAGATCATCCCTTCGATATCGCCGGGGTGGTTGCCGCCTGCCACGAGACCGGCCCAGGCGACGCACTTATCGAAATCCGGTTTGTCGAGCTCGAGCCGGGCCTTCGTATAACCGAGAGGCACCCGAATCGCCGCGAGATATCGATCGTAGTCCACAGGGTCGAGAGAATGGGTGTAACGCTGCAACTCCATCACGGAGTCCTTTTGCCCTTTCGACCACAAACTCTCCGCGCCGACGTAACTGCGTACGGCCGACAACATCTTCATGGAGTAACCGGCCAGTAACACCACGCCACCGACGACGAGGATGAGCCCTCCGCCGACGATCAGAAGTTGTTTCTTAAAGCCGATCCGCATGCCTCAGCCCTTATCGGCCAAAGGGCGGAAACGATGATGCCCGAGAACTCGTGGCAGCCCCACGCTGACGCATGGCGCTATGTGTTCATTCATTGTTACTATTAGCCCCATGCGTCAGCGTGGGGCTGCCACCCGAGCAGTGGTGTGACCCGCTGGGACAGCTTGCTACTGGGCTGTTTCGGCGATATCGTTACCGCGCAGCAATCCCAGCTCTGACGGGACGGGGTTATAACCCCTGGCGTAAGCCTGGGGACGGTTTCCGGTAACGAAAAAGTCTAAAATCGCACGAATGCGTCGATAGGGTAGTTTGGGAGAGCGTTCCGCCATGAATGAACCACCCTTACACGGCGAAGCACTCTCGACTCAGTCTGAGGCCAAGCTGCATGAGAGCGAGAAGCGCTTTCGACAATTAGTCGAAGGCGCGCCGGAGGGGATTTACATTAACACCGGGCACCGGTTCCGATACCTGAATCCGGCGGCTCTCAGGCTGTTTGGAGCCAACGTTGCAGAGCAGCTCGTCGGCCAGTCCGTGCTCGAAAGATACCACCCGAACTACCGCGCCATCGGCGCCGAGCGAATGAGAATCCTGCTGGAGGAACGGACGCCGGTTCCCGTGGTAGAGCAGCAATGCATTCGGCTGAACGGAACCTTTTTTGACGTCGAGGTCTCCGCCGCGCCGTTCAATTTCGAAGGGTGCGATGGAGCGGTCGTTTATATTCGCGACATCACCGCTCGCAAGAAGGCCGAAGAAGATCGTCTCAGCTTGCTGCAACACGCCAAAGAGCTGGCCGAGACCAACAGCCGGCACAAGAGCGAATTCCTGGCCAACATGAGTCATGAAATCAGGACGCCTATGAACGCGATCATTGGCCTGACCGAGCTCACCCTGGAAACGCGTCTCGACGAGGACCAGCGGGATTCATTGAACACAGTGAAAAGTTCCGCTCAGGCACTGCTTCGCCTGCTGAACGATATTCTGGATTTCTCGAAAGTGGAAGCGGGCAAGCTGGAGCTGGTGGCATCCGGATTCGATCTCCGGCAATGCATCGAAGATGTGGTTCGAATTCTCTCGCCGGGCGCTTCGGAGAGGGGTCTCAAACTCGAGTCTCGCATCGATTCCCGCGTGCCGGCGTTCCTGCTCGGCGACGAACAGCGGCTTCGGCAGGTTTTGATGAACCTGGCCGGCAACGCTCTTAAATTCACCCACCAGGGAAAGGTCCGGATCGAGGCTTCAGTGTTGTCGCGCGATGCCGCCGGCGCCACCATCCGTCTTACCGTCTCCGACACCGGCATAGGAATTCCCAAAAATAAACAGGCCATCATCTTCGCCCCGTTCGAGCAAGGTGACGGATCGACCACTCGAAAGTATGGTGGCACAGGTCTGGGACTCGCGATCTCATCGAAGCTCGCGTCGCTCATGGATGGCGACCTGCAGGTCGAGAGTCCATGGCGCGACTCGGAGCTCGGAACTCTTATTGCCGGAAGCGCTTTCCATTTCTCGGCGCGATTCAAGGAAGCGTCGGCCCCCAGCCGGTCGGAAATGCTCGCCAATAGCCCCCCGATAAGAGGCTTGCGCGTTCTCCTCGCGGAAGATAACGCGGTGAACCAGAAGCTCGCCTTGCGCCTGCTGGAAAAGAACGGTCATATTGTTTACGTGGCTGCGAATGGGATTGAGGCGTTGGAATTATTTCATCGCGAGCAGATGGATGTGGTGCTGATGGATCTCCAAATGCCGGAGATGGACGGCTTCCAGGCCACTGCCGCAATCCGCGACTCTGAACAATTGCAGGGAGGCCACGTGCCCATCGTCGCGTTGACGGCTCACGCGTTGACGGGCGATCGCGAGCATTGCCTTTTGAGCGGGATGGACGGCTATCTTGCCAAGCCTTACAGTGGGGAGGATTTGAATCGGGTTCTGGCCGAGATGATTGCAATTCGCGCAGTTGAGGCAACTCCACTTCTCTCGGGAGCTTGAATTTTCTCTCGATAACCATCAGAAAATAAAAAGCTTCTTGGCAAGAGAAGCCAAAGCCGTTGCCGCTTTGTAGGGCGGCCAATATTGGCTGCGGCCTGCTTTCGGGCAGGCCTTCGATCACAAAAAGCCGCCTCAAAGGCGGCTGCAGCCAATATTGGCCGCCCTACAGAGGAGTCCAGAAAGTGATCTACATGCTAACGGCCTGGGGACTATTTCCGGTAACGAAATGCGCAGTAGGGCAAATGATTTTGCGAAACACGGGTCGCGCTCTCTAGTCTATTTCGTAGTGGCCACGACTCTTCCTATTCTCGGGCGGCCGATTTGTACTTGGACTAACGATTCCAGAACGTTCGTTCTTCATTTCAGCTCGGATTTCATAGGACGTCTTCGGATGGCGAGGGGGCACGAGAATGGTGGTATATTACTCGGCCGCGCGGAGACGCACGAAAATACCACCACTTTTTGGGTTGATGGATTCCGTCCGGTCCGTCCTTCCTACCCATGTGGAGGTGGCTGCGTTGGGATCTATCGCAGCCAGACGCGCGCCCAGTTGGCGCTGGACGCATCGGACGTCAACGTATTCGGACAATGCTTTCAGTCCGGCGATGCGCTTTTCCTGATGCTCGCTCCAGCGTTGAGCAGGGCTGCGTTGTTCAGCCGCGCGGATGGGGAATTGAAGTGCATTCGCGAGTTTGCGTTGCCGGCTATCGGACCAACCCGGTCGACCATGCAGCAAGGTCCGGCAGCGTCGGACATTCAGACCCCGGTGGCCCAGGTCCTGGCGAAATTGCGCACTGTCTTGAACCGCAGAAGCTGGTACGCGGCGGCGCTGATCTCGATGCTGTTCTTTGGGGTGGCTGCGAGCGGGCTCATTGCCTTTTTTCCTCGGGCCCGTGCGCATAATGTGTCTCCCCCCAACTTTGTCGATTTGAAAATTCAGCCCGCCGGTTCCACTCTTCGGCTGGTTTGGGACCCGAATTCCCTGCCCCTTCGTGGAGCGGCTCGCGTCGTGCTGCACGTCCAGGACGGCAGCTATCTAAGCGACAAGGATTTGGCCATTGCGGAGGTTCGCAGCGGCAGCATTACGTACGAGCCTAGGAGCGACGAAGTGATCTTCCGGATGGATGCGTATTCGGCGCCGCCGAACGCCACCGGGTCCGTTCGGGTAATCAATTATCCGCGCCGACCCGCGACTCGCCCGGGGACGGCGCCAAACCTGAATCGGCCGGCAGCCAGTGCGCCTAGTGCGCCCAGCGTCCCCCCTGCGCCGGTACCTGCCAAGGCGGTCGCGCCTCCGCAGATCAGCCGCGTGCCGCCGAAATTGATCGACCAGATCCCGGAGGACCCCAGCGTGACTAAGGTGTGGCTTGGCATGTCGCTACGCCCGGTTACCCGCGACGTGGCGCTGGCCTTTCATCTCCCGCAGACGTACGGGCTTCTGATTTCGCGGGTAGACGCGTGGAGTCCCGCGGGGACATGCGGTTTGGAATCCGGGGACATTATCCTTGCGCTGAATGCGCAAAGAATCGCGGATACCCAGGATTTGCAACTGAAAATCCGCCAAAAGACGCCGGGGAAGGCGGCGACCCTGGCAGTCTTCCGCGATGGAGCGATCCGTCAGATCGAGCTGAACACCGGAGGGATACTCAGCGCAACGCAAAGCGCCGCCGTAGGTCACCAATAGGAGTGCTCGGCGGAGCCTCGCCCTTACGGGGTTATAACCCCGGCGAGAGAGTCGTGTGAAAAGTGCGACGGACCGCTCCTGCAGGTCGCGGCTCTGTTGATAGCGGTCAGCGCCAACCTTTTCACAAATCAGAACGTGAAACGCAGCGACCCCTGCATCACCCGCGGCGCACGCGTGGACGACACCTGTCCGAATAGCGCGGTCGATTGCACCCCCGCCGGCGTGAACCGTGTCGCCGTGTTGAGCGCCGCAAACTGCGTGTGATTGAACGCGTTGTAGGCTTCCCATCGCAGCTCGAAGTATCTCTTTTCGGACTTGATGGGGAAATTCTTCGACAGCGCCAGATCCCAGTTGTTCACCCCGGGATTCCGGACGTCCCATTTGCCCGCGTTCCCCGGATCGTTCAATCCCGGCCTGCAAAACGCCGCCGTGTTGAACCACTGGTAGAACGTGTGATTGCTCCCCGAATAGGCATCGCCGCACACGTTCACCCGCTGTGCGTCGCCCCCGCCCGTCAGATTCGTCCCGTCCGTAGTCCCCAGGGTGACTGCCACCGGCTGCCCCGTGGCGAACTGCGCGATCCCCGACAGCAGCCAGTCATCGACCGCATACCGCACGATCCGATATGTTATGCCTCTGATCCGCCGCATCCACGCCGTAAGCCCACTGCTGCAGCGGTTGATAGACAGGAAGCGCCGTATTGCCGGCCGTGTAATCCATATACTTCGAAAACGCGTAGCTCACTCCCAGCCGCACTCCTTGCGCGAACCGCCGGTTCAAGGACACCAGCAGCGCATGATAATTCGAGCTGTACGTATTCGTCGAATAAGTGATGGTTCCGTACCCGGGATACGGCCTGAAAAAATTGTCCGATAGTGGAGTCCCCTTGGTCGGATCCGTATTCTGCGGCAAAAACTCCGCCCCGTAAGGAACCTCGTTAATGTTGATCGTCGATTGCAAATCGCGCCCCAGCACCAGCGCGTACGATACATCCAGCAGCAGCGCGTGACCCAGATCCTGCTGCACCGCCAGCGACCCGTTGTAAACCCGCGGCGTCTTCGCGAACTCCTGGAACGCGTTCGTATTGCTCGGAGCCAGTGTGCCCGCCGTCGACAGCAGCGTGCCGATCGTTCCGTAATACGCGGTGGGCGTCAGAATCGCCGGCGGATTCTCCGTCGTGGGACTCCACACGCTGAACCGAGGGTTATAAAGGATCGCAATCCCTCCGCGAATCGCCGTCTTCCCGTCTCCTCGAACGTCGTACGCGAACCCGATGCGAGGCCCGAAGTGGACCGGTTGCTGCGCCACGAACCCGCGCGGATAATTGCTCGCGCCCGATAACACGCCCCCATTCGCGGGGTTTCCCGTACCCGGAATGAAAAATCCCACGTAAGCCTGAGGCAGCAGCGCCCCGGTCAGCGGATTTTGCGCATAGCGCGTCCCGCCCGAGAGCACCGGCTTGTACAGCACCGGCGCGTTCGCGGGATTATAGAGCGACAATCCCAACACGGACTGCTGACCCGCGTCGTTCGGATACATCTGATTCGCCCAGGTAAATCGCATCCCGTAATCGAGCGTCAGCCGCTTGGTCAGCTTCCAGGTGTCCTGCGCAAACCATTCGACAATCGATTGCCGCTCGTTCGCCCCGAATCGCGCGTTGGACTCCGAATACGTGGCAAAATTCCCCATCGCCGCATTGGCGAACGCATAATTGCTATCCAGCGGATTGTTGGTGTCTTTCGCGAAGCTAAAAGTCCCGTCGAAGTTGCTGCGCTCGCCCTCATATTCGCGGATGCGATAAAAAGTAGCCCCGGCCTTAACCGTGTGCCTGCCCTTGATCCAAGTTAGGTTGTCGTCGTAGTTGAACGTGAAATCCGTCCCATTCTTCAGAAACCGATCGTCAAAAGTGACGTCCGGCGAATTGGTAATGCCGAATGTAAAACGCGGAATGATATTGTCCGGGTTGGATTCCGGGTACCATTGCCCGGCGTTAAATCCTACCGCGGTCCGCGAGACCGTCGATAACAGATCGCCCTGCGTGGGAACCTGCTGCGCCGGAGTAATCGTGTCGTTGTAAGGCTTCCAGCCTTCGTGATTGCGCCGCACCCCTGCGATCATTTCATTCACGATTGCCGGCGAGAAGACGTGCGTCCAACTGGTCGCGATCCCCTCTTCCGAGAAGCAGTAGCATTGCGCGAAAAATCCCGCCGGCTTGGCGCCCGCCGCCACCGAATAACCCTGTTGTGTCGAGAGCCATGTTTTCCCGCGCACCCAGAACCGGTCCCTCTCGGTCGGCACATAGTCGATCTTAAATAGCTGGCTGCGCTTCGGCCAAGTCTGGATTTCCTGGATCTGATAGTTGTAGGTGTAGCCCGTGATCGCGGGATTAATGAAATTCGGCAGCGGCAGAATCTTCATCATCGCCAGCCCGTTTGGATCCTGGCGAGTCAAAGGAATGGTGTTCCCCGGAAATGGAGCCTTCCCGTTCAAAGGATCGTTGATCGGAATTACTTTCCCAGTGGTGTCAAAGGTCTGCGAGAAATTCCCGGTGCGTTCCAGCGTGGTCGGCATCTCGTACAGGGATAACGCCGCCGCTGGAATTCGATCCACCAGTTGTTCCATGTCGTAAAAGCCGAATAGCTTTTTGCGCTCCCGATTCAGATGCCCGGGAACATAAATCGGTCCGCCCAGTTGGCGTTGAAATCCTCGTTGCGAAGGAACCAGTAGGCGGTTCCGTGATACTGGTTCGTGCCCGATTTGCTGTTCACCAATACCACCGTGCCGCCGTTGCCGGCGTACTCGGCGCGATAACTGTTCAGGATGATCTTCACCTCGCCGATCGCATCTATTGTCGTGACACTCGAAAACACGCTGGGCGTCCCCATGTCGTTGCTCACCACGCCATCCACCGCCACGATGTTCAGGTTGGCGTTGGCTCCGCGAATCGACATCGAGCTCGTCCCGTAGCTCCCGCCCGCAGAATCCTGGTCAGCCTGGTAAGACACGCCCGGAATCGTCCGCATCATCGAAACCACGTCGCGCCCTCGCGCCGTTAAGTTGGAAAGTTGATCCCCGGTGATCTCCGCCGATTCCTCCGCGCTCTCCGTTTCCACGTGCGCCGTTCGCGCCTCCACCATCACCGTTTCCGACACCGAGCCCACTTGCAGGGAAATCTCGCCCATTGCGATGCGCTCATTCGCCGTCACCACGATCCCAGTGCGCTCGAATGACTTGAACCCGGCGTGCTCGATCTTGAAGTGTCCGGCTGCACCGCCACCAGGTTGAACGTACCGGAGTCGTTGGTCGACGCCTCCCGAAGTTCATTGGTTGTCCGGCTGATCAGGGTGATCCTGGCGGCCGGTACCGCCTTTCCCGATTGGTCCAGCACGCTTCCACTGATGTTTCCGGTGATCGTCATCTGACTGAACATCGGAAGGCAGAAAACGAGGGCAAACAGACAACGCGTCTTCATAGACGCCTCCTTTTCACGAACCCCTGGTCAGCAGCGATTTTAAGGGAGAAACGGAAACATGTCAAGAACTCCTTTAGCGATAGAGTTATCGCTATTCATGGCCATGTGAAGCAGGTCCCGATCCCTCTCACAGACCAGGCATATCCGGGACATTTGGGATTAGCTAGTGGAGTGCGTCACTCATAATGAATATTATTGTCCCCGCCCGGCGCACGCCTCCAGGCGTGCCGCATAACATTCAGGATTTCCGACGCAGACCACTCTAGTGGCCTTGCATGAGGCGGCGCGCCTTGTCAACGACAATCTTTTCCCCTTCAACCCAGGCTTTCCATACGCACCCGGCGCTGCCAATCTGTCCCACGAGCTCAAAGGCTCAAGGCCACTGACGCAGTCGCCGGAAGGTATGGGCTTTCGCAACACCACTCATCGAATGAAATCTTCAGACCATCTTGGGAAAGGGTTTATTAAAATCGCCGCTCACCCACAACCGGTGTAGCAGCACGGACAACTTTCTCGCCACTGCAATAATCGCCCGCAGCGTGCCGCCTTCGCCCTTCGCCAAGCTCCATCGCCGAAGCGCCGAATCTTTGGGGTAATGACCCAGAACGTGATGCGCGCACTGCACCAGCAGCTTGCGCATATATATCAGGATCGCCGCTTTTGGAAATCCCAGCTGCGGATCGCGCGCGCCGCTCTGGCGTGCTTCGGTCGCAGTCCCAGAAACCCCACGACATCGCGGCTGTGCCCGAATCGTTCGGCGCGGCCCACTGGGAGCTCGAACATCATCGCGGTGAGCCGGCCAACGCTAGGAATACTTTCCAGCCGCGCCAGTTCCGGATGCTGCCCGGCCAGCTCGCTAATCTCTTGATCGTAACCAATAATCTCGCGGCTGATGGCATCGATCTGTTTGAGCAACCCCGAGAGCGCCGTGCACGGAAACTCCGGGAGCGCCTCGACAGCTCGCTCGCCGAACGTGTTGGTGATCGACTTGGGCAGGTGCACTCCGAATCCCTTGGCGATGCTGCGCGCGCTGTTGATCAGTAGGGTGCGCGCCCGCGAGATCGCAATCGCGCGCTCGATCGTGATCCATTTCAGCTCGCGCGGATTGGGCACGATGACTTCGTGCCCCAGCCG
Organism: Bryobacterales bacterium; assembly: GCA_963813145.1. GTDB lineage: Bacteria > Acidobacteriota > Terriglobia > Bryobacterales > Bryobacteraceae > Palsa-187. The sequence goes on along the minus strand of CAWEXX010000001.1, from coordinate 3,620,074 downwards.
GTTCAGATCGCGGCTGATCCAGGCCGACTGCGCGCCGGCTTCCAGCGCAATCCGCTGCAACTCGTCCGCGAAATGTTTTCGATGGAACTGGCCTGGTTGCGAAAGCTCCCTTCCTCGACCACGTCGCCGTTAGGATCGACGATGCAATAACGGCTGAACTTGTCGCCCAGATCGATCCCAACAGTCTCGCGCATCTGCAGCGGCTCAGCTTAACCGCTGACCAGGCGAGCCAGCCGTCTCATCCCAGCTGTCGCAGCGAGTACGTTATCGCCGCACGGTCCCCGCACGTGACGGGGTTATGACCCCTGGCGTGAGCCTGGGGATTTACCGCTAGCCGAATCGCTGGGCTACTAGCGCAGGGTTCCGACCTGATACTGCACCACGATCCATTGCGATTGATAATCGTAGCGAGCGCTGGCCGCACCAATTTGCGCCGACGTCAGATTGAGCTGAGCCTGGCTCAACTCCACAATCGAGCTAAGACCGAGATTGTAACGGCTCTGGGCCAGGTCGAGGGCCAGCTGCGCCTGTTTGAGCAACTCATCGGTGAGGCTGATCCTTTCGTAGGCCGTCGTGGCAGCCAGGTACGCCACTCGAACGTCCCGAACGACACGATTTGCAAGGTCATTGACGTTCTGCGCGGCCGCTCGCGCTCGCAACTCAGCTTCCGTTTGCCGAGCCTTAAACAGGCCCCCATTGAAAATAGGGATGTTCACATTTATGCCTGCGGCTCCATACCTGCCCGGCACCGTTTGTTCACCCGCTGGAACCACTCCCACCGCACCGAGTGCCGCGATGGTCGGAAGCGCCAACTGGTGCTCGGCCTTGGCGAAGCGCTCGGCGGCGTTTTGCTCCAGCCGCAGATCTTTTAGCTCCGGACGATTCTGAATCGCATCTTGAATCAATGGATCCATGTTGGGCGGCAGGCTTGCCGGCAGAGTCTCCTGGGCCAGCGTGAAGGCCGTCTGAGTGGGAAGTCCCATCGCCGCCGCAAGTTCGGCCTCGGCGGATTTCAAGTCGTTCTGCGCCTGCGACAAAAGGAGTTTGGCGTCGGAGAGGTTCACGTTCGCGAAGCTGACGTCGAGCAGGGACTTGAGCCGGTTGGCTTCGAGCGCCGTCACCTGGTCCGATACCAACTGCCGTGCGGCCACCGTTTGTGTGGCGACTTGCAGCACCGCAGTCGCGCGCTGCACATTAAAATACGCGCGGCTGGTGGCTAGCAGAATGTCCGCCCGAGTGCCTTCGGTTTTCTGATCCTGCGCCTGTGCCCGGAATTTGGCCATTTCGACTAAATTCCTGGTCCTTCCGAAATCGGTCAGCAACTGGCTGACAGTCACGCCGGCAGCCAGGCGATTGTATACCGCCGGATTGTTGAGCGCGCCCGCCGCCAGCCGGCTGCCCGAGTCGGCACCCACTCCAGTCACGCTGCCAATTACTTGCGGCGCCAGGTTGGAGCGATATTCCTTGGGAACCTCGTACGAGGCTTCGGCGTTAAGCTTCGCTGAGCTGAACTGTGGATTGTTCTGAATGGCCAGCTTTTGGGCGTCGGCCAGACTCAGAGGAGCGGCCGGTTGCTGGGCTAGAAGTGAAGCGCAGCCAAGCGTCATCGTTGCCGTTCGCACTAGGAGGGTTCGCGTCATTTTATTTCTCCCTGTCGTAGACCAGGACGTAAGCCGCGGGTACCAGGAAGACGGTCAGCGCGACGGAAACACTCAGCCCGCCCAGAATCGCGCGAGCCAAAGGAGCGTAGGATTCGCTACCTGCCCCGAGTTTGAGAGCCATCGGCAGCAGCCCGATAATCGTCGCCAGCGATGTCATCAGAACCGGACGCAAGCGCACGCGGCAGGCGCTCGCGACCGCCTCGCGAACCGCCATTCCTTCTTTTCGAAGCTGGCCTGTAAACTCGACAATCAAAATGCTGTTCGAAACCGCAATTCCCACCAGCATCACCACCCCCATCAGAGACATCACGTTCAAAGTGGTGCCTGTTAGCCAAAGCGTGAGGATCACTCCGGCGAGTCCCGGCGGAACCGCCAGGATAATGATAAACGGATCGATGAACGAGCGGAACTGCGCCACTAGAATCAGATACAACAGCACGACGGCGAGCGAAAGGCCCAGCGTGAAGCTGCGGAAGGATGCGCGCATGCCCTGGACCATGCCCCTCAGCGCGATGTTCAACCCGGTCGGGACCTGTGTCTGGGCAATAATTCCGTCAATCGCATTCGCGATTTTGCCCAGATCCTCATGCAGCGGTCTTACGTAAATATCGATCGTTCGCCGCAGTTGATAATGGTCCACTTCGGTGGGCGATTTGATCCGCCTCACGCTGCTTACCATGTCCAGCCGCGTCGATTCTTTGACGTCTGTAGCCCGTAAAGGAATCGCTTTCAGATCGCCGAGGTTCTTCACTTGATCCTCGGGATATTGGACGGTCAGCATATAATCGTTACCGGTTTTAGGATCGATCCAGAAACTGGGAGCGATCATAGTGTTCGAGGTCAGCGCGGTGATGATGTTGTCGACTACTTCCTGTTGATCGAGCCCCATCTCGCCCGCGCGAGTCCGGTCCACGTCAAGCTGCAACGCCGGATAATCGACATCTTGGGGAGTGTACACATCCGCCACCCCGGGAATGTTGCGGATACTGGCGGCGAGTTTAAGCGCGGTGGAATAAGCCTGCTCCATGTTGGTGCCCGCCACTTGAACGTCGATCGGCGCAGGAAGGCCCAGATTCAACACTGCGTCGACCAGTCCACCTGATTGGAAGTAGGCCGTGATCTCCGGCAAATCGGTTTCTAACTTCTTTTTAACCTGCGCCATGTATTCGTAGCTGCCCGTCTTATGGTTCTCCGTGAGGCTCACTTGCACGAAGGCGGTATGCATGGCTGAGTTAGTAGTGTAGATAGCCGAAAAGTCCGGTGTTGCGCCGATGTTCGAGACGATCATGCCGAGGTCTTGAGGCGAAACGACCTTGCGCACCAGCTCTTCGACCTTCGCCACTTCGTTTTCAGTCACCGAGAGCCGGGTCCCGCTGGGAGCTTTGAGATTTATGACAAACTGGCCGGCATCCGTTCGGGGGAAGAACGAAAGCCCAAGCAATGGAAATAAGCCGAGGCTCAGGATGAAAACCACGCCGAATGCCGCCAGTGTCAAACCAGGCCGCCGCAGGGTCGCGCCCACCAGCCGGTCATAGATTTTGAGGAATGCCTCGAAGCGACTGTTGAACCATACATTGAACCAGTTACTGAAAGACCAACGGCGCTTGGGCCGGTCGACTGTGACCGGAGCTTCGTTCGAAGGGGTTCCATGGTGCGCCGGAGCCTTGATGAATCGCGCGCAAAACAGCGGGACAACCGTCATCGCCACCACGTACGACGCAAAAAGTGACAGCGCCACCGCCAGCGCCAGCGCTGAAAATAGGAACTTACTCACGCCGTAAAGAAACGTCACCGGAAAAAATACCACCACGGTAGTGAGAGTAGCCGCCAGTACCGGCAGGGCCACTTCGCGCCCGCCTTTTTCGGCTGCGACCGCCGGCGTTTCACCCAGCTCGAGGTGGCGATAAATGTTTTCCAGCACCACCACAGAGTTATCGATCAATCTTGAAAATGCCAGCGCCAAGCCGCCCAACACCATGCTGTTAATAGAGCTGCCTCCCAGCGAAAGCGCGATAAACGCCGCCAGCGCAGACAGTGGAATGGAAAAGAAGACCGCCAGCGTCGCCCGCATGCTCCCCAGAAACACCAGAATCATGATCGAGGTAAGGACCAGTCCAATACCCCCTTCGTCGAGCAGCGTTTCAATCGCTGTCTTCACAAAGACGGATTGATCGAAAACGACTCGTGTGATCAGTTGCTTCGGGACGTCGAATAAATGCGTGATCGCGTCCTTAATTCCGTCGACTACGGCAATCGTATTGGTGTCGCCGCCTTGTTTAAGGACCGGCACGTACACAGACCGTTGTCCATCCACGCGCACGATGTTGGTCTGGATCTGATGCGCGTCGCTGGCATAGCCGATGTCCGCGATTCGCACCGGCGACTGGCCCACCATCTTAATCGGTAATTGGTCGATCTCGGCGACCGAACGCAGCTGGCTGTTGGTGTAAATGTTGTAATCCAGCGGCCCGATCTGAACATCGCCAGCGGGGAGGATGAGATTGGAGTCGTCAAGCGAACGAACCGCATCCATCAGGCTCAGTTGATGAGATTCCAGTTTATGTGGATCCGCATACACCATGATCTGGCGGTATTTTCCCCCGAACGGTTGTGGCACGCTGGCACCCGGCACGCTGGCGATCTGATTCCGCACCTGAAATTGCGCCAGGTCACGGAGTTGCGTTTCATCTAATCCATCTCCTTTGAACGTCACCAGGCACACGGGGAGACTGGATGCGTCGAATTTCAGAACCACCGGCGGCAGCGTCCCAGGCGGGAGTCGCCGCAATTGCGCCATGGCCAGGTTCGAGATCGTCGTCACGGCGGAATCCGGATTCGTCCCGGGTTGAAAGTAAACCTTGATTACGCTGACGCCCGGCAGCGACCTGGATTCGATGTGCTCAATTCCGCTGCCCAGCGTGAAGAACCGCTCGAACCGGCTGGTAATGTCGGTCTCAATCTGCTCGGGCGGCATGCCGGAGTAAAACGTGGCCACCACCACCACCGGGATATTCATCGACGGGAACATGTCCACCGGCATCCGCAACAGGCTGCTGACCCCCACCACAGCGATGATCAGGCAGATCACCACGATGAAGTATGGATTCCGGATGGCGAAACCTGACATCTAGCGCGCCTCCCCAGGCGCCCCCAGGTCATCTTTTCGATAGGCCACGTAGTAAGCGGCCGGCACCATAATTACAGTCATCGCCAGTGAAACACTCATCCCGCCTAGAACGGCTCGCGCCAGCGGGGCGTATGATTCACTGCCCGCGCCCAGCTTCAACGCCATGGGCAGCAGGCCGATGATCGTGGCGAGCGAAGTCATCAGGACGGGACGAAGCCGGACACGTGCAGCGGTGACTACGGCCTGCCGCACGCTCATACCGTCCTCCCGCAGGTGTCTGGTGAACTCGACGATCAGAATGCTGTCGGAGACGGTCATCCCGATCAGAATCATCAAACCCATCAGAGACATCACGTTCATGGTGGTTCCCGTCAGGTAGAGAATCAACAGTGCGCCGGTAAGTCCTGGCGGAACCGCCGTAAGAATCAGAACCGGATCGAGGAACGAACGGAATTGGGCCACTAGAATCAGGTACAGCAGAACCACTGACAGGATCAGCCCGATGCCGAAGCTGCGAAAGCTCTGCCGCATCCCTTGGACCAGGCCGCGCAGAGTAACCGTAACGCCATCCGGCAGCTTGGTGCTGTCCCTGAGTTTGTCGATGCTCGCGGCCAGACGTCCCAGATCTTCTCCCTGGGGCTGGACGTAAACGTCGATTACCCGCCGCAACTGGTAGTGATCCACTTCCGTCGGCGATTTGATCCTCCGCATGCTGGAAACCATGTCGAGTCTTGTGGAATCCGTTATCTTGTCCCCGCGGATCGGGATGGCCTTCAGATCGTCAAAGGTCTTAATCTGCCGCTCCGGATATTGCACCGTGAGCATGTAGTCGTTGCCCGTCTTGGGATCGATCCAAAAACTGGGAGCGATCATTGCATTGGACGTCAGCGCGGTGATCACATTGCCGACCACCTCTTTTTGAGTCAACCCCAACTCCAGGGCCCGGGTCCGGTCGATGTCCAATTGAATGGCGGGGTAGTCGAGGTCCTGCGGGATAAAAATATCCCCGACGCCATCCATTTTTCGGATATGGCCGGCAACCTCCAGCGCCGTCGCATAGCTCTTCTCCAGATCGGATCCCGATACCTGTACATCGATCGGCGCCGGCATTCCCAGTCCCAAAACCGCGTCCACCAAACCACCCGATTGAAAGTACGCCGTGATTTCAGGCATCTCTTGCGCGATGCGCTTCCGCACCCGCGTCATGTACTCATAGCTACCGACTTTGTGATCCTCTTTCAGACTCACCTGCACGGTGGCGGTGTGCATGCCCGAGTTGGAAGTGTAAATCGCGGAAAAATCGGGCGTGGATCCGATGTTGGAGACGATCATGCCGAGATCCTCGGGCGACACCACCTGCCGTACCAGATTTTCGACCCTGGAAATGGCTTCTTCCGTCAATCCGATGCGAGTTCCCGAGGGGAGCTTCACGTTCATCATGAACTGACCCGGATCGGTCCGCGGGAAGAATGAGAAGTCCAGCATGGGAAACAGGAACAGGCTCAGGACGATGATTCCGGAGAGGACAAAAAGAATGGCCACCGGACGCTTCAAAACGACACTGATCACCCGGTCATAGAAATTCAGGAACCCTTCAAACTTGGGATTGAACCAGGCGTTAAATCTATCGAGCAGGTCCTGCCGGGCCGGCGTGTGGCTGGCAGCCGCGTGCCCCTTGATGAATCGCGCGCAGAACAGCGGCACCACCGACATAGCCACCACGTAGGAAGCCAGCAGTGAAAGCACAACCGCCAGGGCGAGAGCGGAAAAGAGAAACTTGCTCACTCCATACAACAAGGTGACCGGGAAGAACACCACGATGGTGGTAAGCGTGGATGCCAGTACCGGAAGTGCGACCTCTCGGCCTCCCTTTTCGGCGGCGATCGCGGGGTCTTCGCCTAGCTCCAAGTGACGGTAAATGTTTTCGAGCACTACCACCGAATTATCGATCAACCGCGAAAACGCCAGCGCCAATCCGCCCAGCACCATGCTGTTGATCGAACTGCCCCCCATGGAAAGCGCGATGAAGGCGGCCAGCGCCGACAGCGGAATCGAGAAAAACACTGCCACCGTGGCGCGCAGACTCCCCAGAAACACCAGGATCATGATCGAGGTCAGGAACAACCCGATTCCTCCCTCGTCGAGCAGCGTTTCAATCGCCGTTTTCACGAAGATCGACTGGTCGAAAACGACGCGCGTAATCAGCTCTTTCGGCACGTCGAATAAATGCGTAATCGCCTTCTTGATGCCGTCCACAACTGCAATGGTGTTAGTATCGCCGCCCTGTTTCAGAATCGGCAGATACGCCGACTTTTGGCCGTCCACCCGCACTACGTTCGTCTGAATCTGTTCCGCATCGCTCGCGTGCCCGATGTCCGCTACCCGCACGGGCGCCTGCCCGACCGTCTTGACCGGCAACTGATCAATCTCGGGCACCGAGCGCAACTGGCTGTTGGTGTAAATGTTGTAGTCCAGCGAGCCAATCTGCACGTCGCCGGCGGGAAGAATAAGATTGGATCCGTTCACAGATCGGACCACGTCCATCGGACTCAGCTGATGAGCTTCCAGTTTGTATGGATCCGTATACACCATGATCTGGCGATACTTCCCGCCGAAAGGCTGCGGCACACTCGCGCCCGGGACGCTGGCAATTTGATTCCTGACCTGAAACTGAGCCAGATCGCGCAGCGCTGTCTCGCTCAGTCCTTCGCCCTTGAACGTCACCAGACACACCGGAAGGCTGGAAGCGTCGAATTTCAACACCACCGGCGGGAGCGTCCCCGGAGGCAGCCGGCGCAACTGCGCCATGGCAAGATTCGAGATCGTCGTAACAGCCGAATCCGCGTCCGTGCCCGGCTGAAAGTAAACCTTGATTACACTCACGCCAGGTAGCGATCGCGATTCTATATGTTCAATGCCGCTGCCTAAAGTGAAGAAGCGCTCGAAGCGGCCGGTGATATCGGTTTCGATCTGTTCCGGAGGCATGCCGGAGTAAAACGTCGCCACCACAACCACCGGGATGTTCATGGCCGGAAACATATCCACGGGCATCCGCAACAGACTGGTGACGCCCACGACGGCGATGATCAAACAGATCACCACGATGAAGTACGGATTTCGAATGGCAAAGCGGGACATGGGAAACTTGCTCTACTCAGATGCGCTGGGACTCATGGTGGTGAGCTTGGGTCGCACTTCTTGCCCGGCCTGGAGACTGGCTCGGTTGCTGATGACAACCATCTCCCCCTCTTTCATACCCGAAACCACTTCCACCCTGGTGGCGGTTTCTAAACCGATCTGGATCTTTCGCAGCTCTACCTGGTTGCCCGTGGTAATCACCGCCACCTGAGCGGTCTTGCCGTTACCTCCCAGTTCAATCGCGGCCACCGGTATCGTAAGCACCTTGTCGCGCCGGTCGAGCGTGAGGTGCACCTCGGCGTACATGCCGGGAATCAATAACAGGTCGGCATTCGGTACGTCGACTTCGGTATCCATCGTTCGCGTCGACATGTTTACCTTCTCTGAGAATCGCTTCACCTGCCCCGGAAAACTGCGTTTCATGGTCGGTACGAGCACCTCCACCTGTTGACCGATGTGAACGGTGGGCACCGCGGATTCGGGCACCGGCAGAATCAATCGCAGCAGACTATTCTCCGAAAGCCTCACCAGCGGCATCGCCTGGCTGCTGGATGCCGTGCCGGCCTGGATCATGGATCCGGTATCGGCGTACCGCTTGGTCACTACTCCCGTGAACGGCGCGGTGACGCGTGTGTAGTCGAACATGGTCTTGATTCTTTGCAGCTCCGCCGCGTTGACATGCACCTGTTCCTCGGCTGCCGCCAGATTGGACCTCGCCGCGGAGACCTGTGCTTCCGCCACTAAATCCTTGCCGTGTGCATCGTCGATTTCCTGTTGTGCGACCAGGCCCTGCTTCTGTTTGGATACGGAATCCAGCCTGGTGTACGACAAGTGCGTTATCTCGTGCGAGGATTGCGCCTGCTGCAGCTGGTCTTTCGCTCGCGCCACCTCCGCCTGACTCCTGTCCACGCCCGCTTGCGCCCGGGCGCGATCGTCGGCCATCTCGGGAATCTCCAAAATCGCCAGAACCTGACCCTGTTTCACCCGGTCGCCCACGTCCACCGATATAGATTTGACATAGCCGGCTACCTTCGCCATCAGGTCCACTTCCTGATATGGCCGGAATTCAGCGGTCACGGCCAGATCGTGCGAAAGATCTTCGGTGACGGCCTTGGCAACCGCCACCGTCTGCGCCTCCGACGACTTCGACGCCTCTACCTTTGCACTTCTCGAACAAGAATCGCTCAGAAAAACGATCAGGACCGCCGGCGCCAGGTAAATAAGCCTTCGATTGCGTGTCATCGCTGGTCACTCCGGATTTCGTTCAAAAGTTTTTCCGTTGAGAATCCCGGCGACAGGCAGATTTGAACGATCCGCTGCTCTTTCGCTCGGATCCTCGCCGCCGCTTCCGGCAGTTCCGCTGCGATCTCCAGCGGAATCGAGACCACGCCGTGACAATCGGCGTACAGCAGGTCGCCTGCTCGAATCCGCAATCCGAAAATCTCAACTGGCTGGCCGAAATCGATGGAATGCATGTAAGCGTGGGAAACGGCAACTGCGGGCGCGAACATCGGAAACTCCAGTGCGCTGACTGCCGGCAAATCCCGAACTGCGCCATTCGTGATCAACCCATTGCATCGTAGCGCTTTCAGAATCGCCGCGTGAACTTCCCCGACACAGGCTGCGCCGCCAGGTGCCAGATCTATATCCTGGATGACCGCGATTCTCGGCGCCGGCAAGGATTCGATATTGGTCCACCAGTCCGTCTTATCAAAGTAGGAACCACCCCTCATCGGCGGATTTGCCGACCTCACTTTGCTCGTGGCCGCATAGCCCAGCACCCGCGTCGCCCCATCGGTTACGCAGCGCAATCCAGGACGAGTGAACCCCTCATTGCGGAGCCGCACCCTGAACTGTTCGATCGCGTTCGCAATGGTGCAAGTATCGAACTGCTGAATAGCCTCAAATTGAGTGGGGGAAAGCATCTGTCAAAGATTCAACTCGCTCCGGCCGTTCGACCGAGCCGCGACCACAAGGAGCGGAGTCCGAATTCCAAGCCCACCCAAGACATGCCGTACCTCGAATGTAGCCGATCCCACCCTGGGTACACATACCCTTGAGTTGGTATATTGCAACAAAAAACCTAGTAGTTCCATCCGCTTGAGACAGCTTCGGTTAGCATGGGATCAATGGACCCATCGCTCCATCAGGCTGTTTCCGAGCGAGCCTTTTTCCGCGGTTCCCGTATCGCGCTCGTGGTCGGATTTGGCGGCCTTCTGCTGATCATGGCCCTCGCGGGCATCGACGCGCTCGGGGTACTCCGGCAGTTTCAGCGCAGTGACGAGCAAATCCGGGGCCGGTACCTCGCTCAAAATCATGTCTTGAACGACATCCGGTCGGACGTCTATGTTTCCGGCACCTACGTTCGGGACTATCTTCTGGAGCCCGACCCGGAGAGGGCGGCCGTCTACCTCACCAGCCTTAAAGACGTGCAGAAGCACATGGAATCAGCCCTCGAATTGTACGGCCGCCAGGCAACCCCCGCGCAATTGCGGGACTATTCCGCCCTGCGCTCGGAGCTGACTGGCTATTGGGCCATCCTGGCGCCCATTTTTCAATGGGATCCAGCGGAGCGCCGCCGTTCCGGATACCCCTTTCTGCGCGATGAGGTTTTCCCGCGCCGCCAGAACATGCTCGCCATAGCCGACCGCATCGCGGAGATCAATGAACAGCAGTTGACCGCCGGAAACGATCAGGTCGTTTCCCTGCTGCTGCGCTTCCAAACCCGTCTGCTCGTCACCCTGGTCGCTGCGCTGGTGCTCGGCTTGGGCATGGCTTTTTTCAGCACCCGCAAGATTCTAAAGCTGGAGGATCAGGCTCGCGCGCGCTATCAGGAGGCGGCCGATGCCCGCGGCCAGCTCACCGACCTTTCCGCGCGGCTGGTTCAGGCGCAGGAAACCGAGCGCCGCGCCCTCTCGCGCGAATTGCATGATGAAGTCGGGCAGTCTCTCTCGGCGGTGTTGGTCGAACTGCGTAACCTCTCCCTGGGCCTGAAGGCTCGCGCGGAAGAACAGTCGCGTAGCCATGTGGAAACCATCAAATCCCTGGTCGAAAACACGGTTCGCGTGGTTCGTAATATGGCTCTCTTGTTGCGGCCCTCAATGCTGGACGACCTGGGGCTGATTCCGGCGCTGAAATGGCAAGCGCGGGAAGCTGCCAAGAGCACTGCGATGGATGTCAGCATCGTAACCGAAATCGACTCCGACGATCTTCCCGACGAATACAAAACCTGCATCTATCGGGTCGTCCAGGAAGCTTTGCACAACTGCGCGCGGCACTCTCACGCCACCACCGTCCGCATCCGAGTGGAACAGAAAGCGGACCGCCTCATCGTCGTCATTCAAGACGACGGACAGGGCTTCGATACCAGCCATACAAAAGGGCTCGGCCTGCTGGGCATCCAGGAGCGCGTTGCGCGCCTCGGAGGCAAGTCGAATGTCCATTCAAAGCCCAATAGCGGAACCATCCTCTCCGTAGAATTGCCATTCACCCAGGACCACCGGAGCACCCAATCTCGTGAAACCGATTCGCATCCTGTTAGCTGACGATCACACCGTAATGCGCCGAGGCCTGCGCCTGCTGCTCGAAAGCCAACCCGGCTTCAGCGTAGTCGCGGAAGCCGCCGATGGCCGGCAGGCGGTGGAACAAGCCGAGGCCACCGAGCCCGATGTCGCCGTCGTCGATATCGCCATGCCGAATTTGAGCGGAATCGAAGCCGCCCAGCGTATTGCGGCCGTTGTCCCACAGACGGCGATCGTGATCCTGAGCATGCACTCCGACGAAAGCTACGTCCTCCGCGCCTTGAAGGTGGGCGCCAAAGGTTACCTGTTAAAGGATTCCGCCGAAGGCGACCTGATCGACGCCATCAAAGCCGTTCACCAAGGCAAAACTTTCTTCAGTCCCGAAATCAGCAAAATGCTGGTCGAGGACTACGTCCGCGAGATCCGCACCCGCGGAGCGGAGGATAGCTACGACCTGCTCACCCCCCGCGAGCGCGAGATCCTTCAGCTATTAGCGGAACGCAAATCCAACAAGGAAATAGCCACCGCCCTGAACCTCAGCATCTACACCGTAGAAACCCATCGCAGAAACCTGCAAGAAAAACTAAACCTCCATAGTCTCGCCGAACTGATCCTATACGCAGTGCGAAAAGGCGTCATCTCTTGAGCACCCAAACTATCGGTCTGCGCCGGAAATCCCGAATGTTATGTGGCGTACGCCTCCAGGCGCGCCGCATCGACAGTCGTGTCGATGTGTCTTTCCAGGCTCACGGAAACAAAAGGCTGAACGTCGACTCAATGCGACGCGGCACGCGTGGACGCGTGCGCCACACGGCGGGCAGAGCCGCGACCGCAGGCGATCTCTTCCACGGCTAAATCGCTAAGCTAAATCAGATGCCTTCGCGCGCAGTGCCCCAACCCGGACGCCGCACGAATCCCCAGCCGGCCCCCGCAACTCATGACTGGCTGAAACCCGCCACGATCCTCCTAACAGCAATCTTGTTCCTAACCCTCTTCTCCCCCGAAATCGCCGATACCGACTTCTGGTGGCACCTCAAAACCGGCCAGTACATCGTCGACCACCATTCCCTGCCCGTCCCCGATCCATTTGCCTACACCACCCCGCGCGAAGGACCCGTCACTCATTTCAACCTGACCCACGAGTGGCTCAGCCAGGTCCTGATGTACGCCGTCTACGCCATCGCCGGATTCCCCGGCATCATCCTCGCTCGCGCCGCCCTCCTCGCCGCCATTTGCGGACTCGCCGGATTCCTCGCCTCCCGCCTGTCCGCGAACTTCTATGCCGGAATCGCAGCCGCCTGCGCCACCGCTTCCGTGCTAGTGGAATTTACCGCCGACCGTCCCGCCTTGATGACTTTCCTCGGAGTCGCCCTCTTCGTGACCATCCTGGAGCTGCGCCGTGGCCTCTGGGCGCTCCCCCCGCTGGCATTGCTATGGGCGAATTGCCACGGCGGATTCTTCCTAGGATGGGTAGTCCTGTTAGCCTACGTCGTCGAATCCCTTCTTCGGCGAGACGACCGGCGCATCTGGATCGTCGCCTCCTGCTCGATCGCCGCCTCCGGCCTCAACCCCAACGGATTCGGAATCGTATCCACTGTCTTCCTCTACCGCCGCAGCCCCATGACCGCGAACCTGGTGGAGTGGCAGCCGCCCAAGCTATGGGGCGCTCCCTACGGCTTCGATCTTCTCCTCTATGCTTCCGTCCTCGTGCTGATTCTTTCCTGGAAAAAAGTCCGCCCAGCCCATTGGATCCTCTTCGCCGCCTTTTCCGCCGCATCCCTGCTGGCGTTCCGCAATATCCCCCTAATCGGATTCCTCGCGCCCATCCTCATCGCCGCCTATTTCCCGTTCCGCGCAAATTTCCCGAGCTTCCTAAAATGGGCTCCCCCGATCCTCGCCGCCGCCGCGATCGTCGCCGGATTCACCCAGGGCCGCTTCTTCCAACTCCGCGTAGCCGATTGGACCATTCCAACCGGAGCCGCCACCTACCTGCTCGACCACCGCCTCACCGGACCCATCTTCAACACCTACGAGCAGGGCGGCTACCTCATCTGGAGAGGCGCGCAAGTGTTCATCGACGGCCGATCCCTCAGCGAAACCGTCTATCGCGATTACAACCGAATCCTCTTCAACGCCGGTTCCGTAGCCGACCGTATCGAAGGACCGCGCGAGTCTCTCCTGAACCAATACGGCGTCCAGGTCGTAGTAATGAACACCATGGACTACGTGTCGGGCGCGCTCTACCCGCTCTCGACCGCTCTGGCCAACCCCGCCTCCTCCGAATGGGAGCTGGTTTACGACGACCCGCAAGCCGTGATTTTCCAGCGCCACCCCCCGCCCGGAACCCAAGTCCTCGCCAACAAACTAGGCCGCGTCCTTCGCCACATGGACACCGAATGCACCGCGTATATCGATGCCTCTCCCGATACCCCTTTGTGCGCCCGCACCCTCGCCCGCTACTGGGCCGCCAATCAGGTGAAGGATAGAGCCCGCCGCATGCTGCTCCTCTATCTCGCGCACGCCCCCCGCGACGAAGCATCAGATCCCCTCCTACACGAACTCGACACCCGCTAATGGTCTGCGTCGGTAATCCTGAATGTTATGTGGCGTACGCCTCCAGGCGTGCCGCATCGACATTCCTGTCGATGTGTCTTTCCAGGCTCAGAAAGCCGAACGTCGACACGACTATCGACGCGGCACGCGTGGACGCGTGCGCCACAGCGTGAGTGACGCACTACACTAAAATGTCCTCTTTTGCCTGACCCCTACGCTTATCCCTACGATCGGGGAGACCATGACACCGACGTTTTCACTGCCAGCCGCCGCGCTGGCCGACATTCGATCCGTTATAATCGCGGAACGAACCCGTATGGAGCCGTCCAAAGGTGATGTAACCTTGCTGCTCGACCGACTGGCTGAAGGCGACCGCTCCGCAGAGGAAGCGCTCATGCCGCGCGTGTATCTCGAACTGCACCGCCTGGCCATGGCCCGCCTCCGATCCGAGCGTCTCGGTCACACTTTGCAGGCCACCGCGCTGGTCCACGAGGTCTACTTGCGGATGTGCCGCGCCGAGGATTTCAAGTGCCAGAACCGCGCCCATTTTTTCCGGATCTCCGCGCAGCTCATGCGCCGCATCCTGGTCGATTACGCCCGCCAGCGCGGCGCCCAGAAACGAAACGACGGCGCGCAGCTTCAGCCGCTGGACGAAACCATCGCCGTCTCCGCAACCCAAAGCTCGCAGGCACTCGAAGTGGACGAGCTGCTCGAAAGGCTCGCCACCCTCAGCCCCCGGCAAGCCCAAATCGTGGAAATGCGATTCTACGGCGGCCTGACCGAAGAAGAAATCGCGCTGGCCCTAGGCAAGAGCGTCCGTACCATCCGTCGCGATTGGTTGATGGCCCGAGCCTGGCTCCACGAGCAACTGAAGCGTCCCCAATGACCCCCGAATTGCGCAGTCCTTGTGGGGCAGGCGCTTTGCTCTGCCGCACACCTGAGCCGCCATGCGTAAGCATGCGGGCAAACGCCCCTGCTCTGCACCCCGCCCCCGAACCGCCATGCGTAAGCATGCGGATAAGCATAACCGGGCCCCCCCATGCCCCGCATCTTTGAACCCCCTCCGATGAACGAGACCCAATGGAGCCGCCTCACCGACCTCTTCGACCAGCTCCTCGCCGGCCGCGACCCCGCCTCTCTCCTCGCCTCCGAGCCCGACCCCGAAATCCGCGCCGCCGCCATCAACCTCTGGCAGCACCACGTCACCGCCGCTAAGGAAAACTACCTCGGCGCTCCCATGGAATTCGCCGTCTCGCCCGTGTTTCAGCCCGGCCAGGTTCTCCTCAACCGCTTCCGCATTGAAAAACTCCTCGGCAGCGGAGGCATGGGCGAAGTCTACCTCGCCTGGGATCAGCGCCTCGAAGATCGCGTCGCCCTCAAGACCATCGCCCGCCTTCTCGCCAAGTCTCCCTCCATTCGACGCCGCTTCACCGCCGAAGTGCAGAGCGCCCGCCGCGTCACTCATCCCAACGTCTGCCGCATCCATGAGCTGTTCGAGGACGGCGAGACAGTCTTCTTCAGCATGGAGCGTCTCGAAGGCGTGCTGCTATCCGATATGCTGGGCGCGCCCTCCATCGCCCCGCATATCCGAGCCATCGTGCGCCAGCTCGCCGAAGCCCTGCACGCCGCCCATCAGACCGGAGTCGTCCACGGCGATTTCAAGCCCGCCAACGTCATGATCGTCTCCATGGCCGCCGCCGTCCCGCGCGCCGTCATCATGGATTTCGGACTCGCCCGCGCGCTCGACCGCACCGTCGCCGCCGGGGACGAGAACCTTTCCGTTCGCGCCGGCACCGTCGACTACATGGCTCCCGAGCTGCGCGCCGGCGGCCCCGCCACCATCAGCTCCGATATTTTTGCCTTCGGGAAAGTCGGCCGGGAATTGCTGCCCAAGGATCGCATGTGGGACGAATGCACCCGCCCTTTGCCGGAGGACCGCCCTGAGACGCTGGAAAAAATCATCCGCTGGCTGGAGCCTCAATCCTCGCGCCGCTACTGGATCGCCGGACTCGCGGTTGCCTCCGCCGTAGCCGTCCGCTATGCTATCTCGCCGCCCGGTCGAGTCTCCGTAGCCTTGCCCGCCGACGCGCGCATTCTTGTCAACGGATTTCGCGCCGTCGCCGGCCAGATTCCCGGCGCGCGTCTGGCCCGCTCCCTCGTTCTCACCGCCCTCGAACAATCTCCCCGCATCCGCGCTATCGCCGATCAGGACGTTCTTCCCGTCCTCCGCCGTCTCGATCCTGGCGCGGGCCTGCCGCTCACCGGCCGCGCCCTCAGCGATCTGATCGCGCAACTCCGTGCCGCGTTTTGGGTCGATGGCGATCTCCGTCAATCCGGCTCCCGCTATTCGCTCGACGTGCGCTTGCTCTCCGCCTCCGGCCAGCAGGTCGTTGCCGCCCTCGCTTTCAACGACTCGCCCAACGTGATGGAACTCGCCAAAGCCGCCGCCGTCTGGATTCGCAAATCCGCCGGCGAATCGGGACAGTCCTTGGAAGCCAATCCCTCGGACGTGCGCCGCTACACATCGGAGGTGCCCGAAGCTCTGCAAAAATACTACGACGCCATGGAGCATTATGCCGTCGGCGAAATGGACCAAGCCGTTCCACTCCTCGAAGAGGCCGTCCGCCTTGATCCCAACTTCGCCCAGGCCCACCACGTTCTTGCGCTCACCATCAATTCATCGCGCCGTTATGACGAAGGGTTCCGTCAGATCGATAGAGCCATGCAGCTCGCCCGCAAGCTGCCGGAACGCGAGCGTATTTCCATCGAGACCAGCTACTTTTCAATGACCGGCGACTTCCTGAACATGTCGGACGCCGCCAAGAGAAATGTCGCCCTCCATCCCGGCGAGCCGCGCGCCTACGGTGCTCTCGCCCAAACGTTCCTCGACGCCGGCAATGCCAACGAAGCCGTCCACTGGTGCCGCAAAGCAGTCGACTTGGCGCCCGACGATTGGATTCAAGTCGAGCTATTAGAGAACGCTCTGGTCGAAGCTCACCAGTTTCCCGAAGCGCTGCGCGAGTTTCAGGCCGGTCAAGCCAAAGGCATCGCGAACAAATGGATTTGGAGCGGCGCAGGCTCGGCCTATATGGGGTTAGAGCGCTACGACGACGCCGCCCGCGCATATGCCAACGAGCCGCTCGATTCCGGAAACTCCATCGATGTTCAAAGCGCGAAGATCATGCAGGGCCATCTCGAAGTCGCCACCGCCGCGCTCGGTGCGCATCGCGCCGGAGCCCGCACCCCCATCGAAGCCCATCAGGCGAACGAGTTTCTGTGCGGCCTCTATTTCGTGACCGGCCGCCGCGATTCCGCCCTCCGCCGAGTCTCCGAACTGGCCGATGTGCCCGTCTTTCCCCCCATGATCCGCCGCTTCGCCGCCGCCGCATCCTGGTCGCGCCGTTTGGGTGACGAAAAGACGCTAGCCCGGGTCTGTGCATCGGTGGAGGAGATCGCAAAACGCTGGCCCAACACCCGCCACGAAGCTGCGTTGTTGCACGTAAAGGCCCTGGCCGCCGACGACCCAGAGAGCCTTCTGCTAAGGTCCCACGGATCCGCCTTCAGCATCTATACCCTGTTCGACCTGGCCGAATTCTTCACCCAGCGTCAAAAGTGGGATCTAGCCGAAAATTACTGGCAGGAATTCGAAGCCCACGCAGGCACGGTAATAGTAAAAGGATGGTTCCCCGGCCTCCTGGTCCTAGGTTGGCTTCATCGCGCCACCGCCGCCGAGGCCCGCAAAGACAATGCGACCGCCCTTAAATACTCCCAAAAAGTGCTGGACCACTGGTCAAATATCCAAGTAGTCCAATCCGCCCAAAGCATCAACGCAAAGGCACGCGAATATGCCCGATAACCGCGCTTGTGGGGCAGGCTGGCAGCCGGCGGCCGATTGGCAATCGGCTCGCCTTTGCTATCTACCCGCCTACCACAGCACTTCCTCCCCAGTCTCGTCGGCACCCTCTTTCCCTAACCAGCACTCATCCCTCACTGAACCGCCATGCGTAAGCATGCGGATCTTCATTTTCTTAACAGCTTCACACTTTCCAAAGGAGAATCAACATGTACGACTTCTGGTACACCATGGGTGTCGCCACCATCAAGCCAGCACTTCTGGATCCCATCAAAAGTGCGGCAGCTTTCGACTTCTATCCCCGCATCGTGATCGACGTGATAAATGGAGTCAATGTGACTCGCCAGCCTGGTCCTTCCACCGGACTGCTGGAGGAGGCTCCCACCGAGGCCGTGCGTCTGGCCATCGCGAAATTTGTAAAAGCCTATTCGCCCTCCGCCCCTCCCATCGGCGTCTACACCGCGGGCCGGATGTGCCAATTGGTGCTGATTGACCATTTCTCCAACGCGTCCCCCAAGGACACCGCCTTCAAGAACATAATTGCGCTGGCCCATAGTGGCTACACCGGGGCTGTCGGCGCGGGACCGGAGAGCAAATTGCCATCGTTCCCTGCCTTTCTCGGCCTGTGCTTGTTGGATGCCAACATGGTCTTGGATTTCGCTGCCCCCACTCCTAAATTGGCGCAGATCGTGTCGGAATTCGGGATCAAGATCGACGCCGGCAACCGCGAATGGCAAATCGCCACGGCATTTGTCCAAACCCAGGGGTTCAAGAAAGCGACCTTCCTGCTCATGGCAGCTGACAACGATCCCTGGCAGGGTGGAGGCTCCACGCTGGAGCAAGCTTACTTCTGGTCGGGCAAAACCGAGTATGCGATTCCTTAGTCCGATCCTCTTGGTCGCGCTCTTGGCGGGCTGCGCAAAGCCCCCGTCTTATCAAAGGAAGGAAGCGCAGCTCTCGGACCCGGTGCAAGATATCTTCGATAATCGCGCCCTGATTCTTCACACCCTGCCGGCCACCGGTCCGGACCCGGCGATCGCGGCCGCGCTACTCAGCTCGAATATCGGAAAGGCGTACTCGGCAATACGGCCGGAGCGCAGCATTCTCGCGTACGACTGCCCCTCCAAGTGGTGTTCGCAGCATGATTTCAGTTTTGAGTCTATCTTCACCGAGGCGGCGCGGCTCGCCAATCCCGCCAAACCCGATCCGGGAAACTTGGCGTCCTTCTGGTATGACGCCGCCAATGCACAGGATGACACTCTGAGTTATGAACTTCCCAAAGCGCCGCTCGCGAAGTTGAGGCTTCAATTGTTGGCCGTCGCCAATCGCATGGACCTCGCCAATTTTAGGAGCGGCAATTGGACGGGCGCTGAAATCCATTTTGTCTACGGTGTGATACCCTACGATCCGGGAACGCCGCAGAATCTTACCGTGATCCTGGAATTCCAACTCCCCCCGTCCGACCAACCAACCTTTCGATCGATCGCGCAAACCTGGTTCAAACTATCTGGCGCGACCGACGATCAGTACGGCAGCCAGTTGCTCGCCGCGCTCCGCTCCTCCGGTTTCTCGCTTAAAGATGGCATCCCTACGAAAACGACCCTCGTGCGCACCCGCATAAATCACATGACAACCGGAGGGCCCTGGCAGCTCTCCCAGCTCCTTCTAGATCCCGCCTCGCACACCTTTCTTCCCGCCAGATTGAACGATCAGATCAGCAAGAAAGTCGCCCAGGATTCCAGGCTCTACCTCGATCTATGGAAAAAAGTTGAGACCACCGTCTCTTCCGGCGTTCTGCAATATAGTATTGGCCCCGAATTGCTCGAAGCGCCAATCGTGCAATATAACCACGCGGGCCGTGGGATGGGAACACCGCCCGGAGTTTGTAATGCGTCCAAGAAGGCCCGCGACGTCCTCGCGCTCCAGCAATGCACTGGTTGCCACACCGTCGAATCCAACACCAACTTCGCGCAGATCCACAACCGCAAGGAAAATGAGTCTTCGGTTTTATCCGAATTTCTGATCGGGAAAGGCGCCGTGCATCCGAGGCTCGTGGATCTTTACTACGGCAACCAGAATATCGTCACAACCCTCTCGATCAGGTACACGAACTATGTCGGCTCTCCGCCCTGCATGACGCAAAACCCCAACAACGTCTCACAACGGACGTTCCACGATCTCGCCCGCCGGACCCTGTTCCTCGCTGCTGTCCAAACCGGCGCGCTGAACAGCAACGGTCTTCCGGCGGCGACCAAATTCTCGACCTTCTTTACCGAGTAAATATTTTATCACTCCCCTCGGTTAATCCGACTGCGCGATTCCCCGGCACGGCCGTCCAAGCCTGGGTTTCCCCCGCCGGCCATCGGACCTCGATCCGGTCCACCTTGACCGCTTTTCCTAACCCGAAATAGAGCGTTAACGAGTTTTGCGAGAAGTAGCTCCCCCCGCTCACCACTTCCGCGATCTGCCTCCGGCCTCCCGCCTCGATGGTACAGCGCGCGCCGATGGCGCTTCGGTTGGAACGGGTTCCCGTCAGAGTAATGGAAATGGCATTCTGCCGGGGTCCGACGTTCTTTAGAAGAGTGGGTTTATCGTTCATATTGACGATCACGATTTCCGGCCTACCATCCCCATCCAGGTCGCCAATCGCCAACCCTCGGGACGGCCTCCGCGCAGCGAATCCAGGCCCCGCCGAATCCGTGATGTCGGCAAATCGGCCATTGCCTAAGTTCCTGTAAAGCAACGCCTTCTGCCGATAGGTTTCGCCCAGCGGCGAACGGTCGATTTCCGGATAAACATGCCCGTTCACCATGACCAAATCCGGCCAGCCGTCTTCATCTACATCAAGAAACGCAATCCCCCAGCCCAACAGCAGATTGCGTCCAAGTCCCGCCATTTCAGAGACATCCTCAAAGAACTTGCCGTCCTCGTTCTTATAAAGCGAAGGCCGGTCTCCCGAGAAATTAGTTTTGGCGATGTCGAGGAGCCCGTTGCCGTCGTAATCTGCTACCGCGATCCCCATGCCGGCCTGCAACTGGCCGTCGGCGTTGTAGGCGACACCAGCCGGATTTCCCCGCTCCTCGAAAGTGCCATCGTGTTGATTCCGATAGAGTAAGCTCGGCGTCTGATCGCACGCGACGAAGATATCCGGCCAGCCGTCGTTATCGAAATCCGCAGTAACCGCACCCAATCCAAAACATCGGCTGGGTTTGAGAATCCCGGCCTTTTCCGAAACGTCGGTGAAGGTTCCGTCTCCGTTGTTGTGATAAAGAGCGTTATGTGAAGCCGGCAAACCATGCGGGCCGCACCAGACCGTCATACCTTTCCAATCGCAAGTCTTACTGCTGGGTTCGTTTGGTAAATCCACATAATTGGCGACGAAGATGTCGAGTAGGCCGTCGCGATCATAATCTATGAAGGCGCAGCCCGACCCCCAGCGCGTGCCGGTTACAGGCAACCCGGCACGAGCGGTAATGTCCTGGAATTTGCCTTTCCCGAGATTGCGGTAGAGAGAGTTGTGGCCGTAATACGTGACAAACAAATCCGGTTGTCCATCGTTATCGATATCGCCGACACAGGCCGCTTGCGCCCAACCCACTCGCGTAAGCCCGGCCGCTTGGCTGACCTCGCTGAAGTGTCCATGTCCATCATTTTTATAGAGTTCCGAATGCGAGGGAGGACCGTTCGCGATGAAGATGTCGTTCGCGCCGTCGCCATCGAAATCGAAAATGGCGACGCCGGTACCGGTGCTTCCCAGGATAGAATCTGTTTTACGAAAGGTGTTGGGAACGGTAAGTCCCGATTTTGCAGCGATATCGATAAACCGCACCACAGGCGCATCCGCTGCGGAAGCGAGCATCGCGGCTAATAATAGGACACGCATCGCTATCGCTTTTTTGCGGCCTCGCGAAAATGGGCGGCGGCTTCGTCGTTATTGCCTTGCGCTGCGAGAACGTTGGCAAGGCGCAGATGAATTCTGGGCAGATCCTTGAGCGCAAGGGCGGCTTTATATTCGCGGGCGGCTTCGGATAGATTGTTTTTTCGAACATGCAGACCGCCTAGCAGTTCGTGAGGCTCGACCAGAGTTGGATCGGCGCGGACGGATAATTCCGCCTCGATTCGTGCGTCTTCGAAGCGGTCCGCGCGAACCAGGGCCAAGGCGTAATCGTAGCGGTATTGGCCCGAGGGATGAAGCTTGATGGCTCGCTCGAAATGGAAGAAAGCATTGGGAAAATCTCCTTTTTCGGCCATCATGCGCCCGCCCAGGTCCCAGGCTGCATCATCGAAAGGATCGGTTCGCAAAGCATCTCTGAGAGCCGACTCGGAATGAGTGATTTCCGCCAGCCGGCGCGACTGATCGGGGAGCCAGGGATCCAGTTCAATCGCTTTTTTAAGTCGTTCGGCGGAGGATGTCAGAACTCCGTAGCGAAACCAGGATTCGGGATCGTTCGGCGCGACTTCCACAGCGTGGGCGAGGATCTGTTCGGCGTGCTGCGGGTCGACCGTCGCGAGTGCCCGCATGGCTCGGACGGAATCGGGGATGGCGCGATAAGCGGCGGCGGCTTCATCGGGCTTTCCCGCGAACTTCCAGGCGTCGCCCAGGACCATGTAGAACTCGGCCTGCGGCGGCTTTAGTTGTTGGATTAGTCGCACCAGGTCGGGCAGACCGTTGGTCACGTTGTTCCCCAGGCCCACTTGCGCGACAGCCCGGTACAGCGAATTGATGCGCGTTTCCGGCAACGGGAAAGGATAGTAAGGAGTCACTTCGCCGCGATATTCTTCGGGGGGACGCTCCGCGAATTCTGCGAGAGCGTTCGCCGGCGCGCGGCGCTGGATCAGATGATCCGTCATAATCACGTGCGGCGCATCGTCTACCCGACGCCTGGGCATGTGGCATGAAATGCAATCTGTTTTCGATACGGCGACGGAGGCCGGATGCTGCGACGTATGGCATTTTAAACATGCGCTGGAGTAAATCCGGACCGCTTCTTCGCCGCGCGGGATTTTGTGCGGATCGTGACAAGTCGCGCATTCGAGTTTCCCCGCGCTTTCGAGGAAACAGCGCGATTGTTTGAGGCGGTACACGGAGCTGACCGCTTCGAACTTGGCTTCGTGGCCGGTGCCGGGGGCGTGGTCGAACATGATGGCGAAATCCGCCAGCGGCTGCCCGGGAACATAGGAAAACGCCGCACGATCGAAACGCTGCAGCACCGCGGGGATGCGGCCGCTGGTGGTTTCGAGGTGGCATTGCATGCACACTTCCATGCGCCGTTCGGGAGTGAGCTTGGCAGGATTCACGATGCTTGCCTTGCCCCCGGTTCGAACGTGCTCCGCGCCGGGACCGTGGCAGCGCTGGCAATCGATCCCCTGGGGAAGTTCACCTGAAAAGACCGGCTCGCTGCCCGGCGCATTGTTGGCGGCAGGGATCCGCGGATAGCCATTGTGGCAGAACATGCATTTATAAGATACGAACCGGCGAGTCTGCGGATGCGCGGTATCGGAACCTGGGACCATGCGCCATACACCACCCTTACCTGGCCCCTTATCCGGATACCAGCCGAGGGGAAGCTCGATCAACATGCCGCGTTCAGTGCGGTGGAGATAGGACCGGGCGTGGTTGCCGGAGCCCATCACGTAGTCGATTTTGAGATCTTCCACATTAATTTGGTTGCCGCGCGGATCCAGTTGCCAGCGGCGCTGGAAATACTCGCCGCTCCGGACGGTCATTGAATAATGGCTGTCGGAGAGGGCGTGGTAGTATTCCGGAGTCTTGCGGTAATCTTCAATAGTGTTAGAAATTGCCGGAGTGAAGAACGACTGGGCCATGCCCGTGCGGGCGTAATTTTCGGCGATCTCGCGGTGGCAGGTGGCGCAGGTTCTCGAGTCCACCGGAGGGGCCTGGGCGATCAACACCGGCATCGCCATCACCAGCACTACCGCGACCGGGCGAGCATGAGCCATCAGACTTCGATTCTACGCTGGTTCGGAGTCTCTTCGTCAAGATCTTAACGTTCCAAAAATCATAGATTTGAGGTCCATCGTTTCCGAATACGAAAACGCTTACATTTTTGTTTGAAAACTATTGACTACCCCTCTGTAGCGTGATAGCATTCATCCCAGTCTGGCCTGCCTTGGTGCAGGGAGGAGGGTCTATGAATCGCCTTAACCTAGGGCTCCGCATTGCCCTGTTAACATTGATTTGCGCGGGTGCGGTGTTGGCACAACGCGACTTATCCACACTCGCTGGAACGATTACCGATTCTTCGGGCGGCGTGGTGGTAAACGCGACCGTAACGATTACCGAAGATGCCACCGGCGCAGTGTATGTCATCACCACCAACAATCTGGGCGAATTTGTACGCCCCGCGTTAAAGCCGGGCATTTACACAGTCAGCGTGTCGGCACCAGGGTTCAAGAAGTCCGAACAGAAGGGCCTCATCCTGACGGTCGGGGAACGAACCGGTATCACCATTGCCCTGACGGTCGGCGAAATGACCCAAACCGTAGACGTATCCGCCTCGGCGCAACTGCTGCAGACGGAAAGTACACAGGTGGGCGCGGCGCTGAACACGAAGACGGTGAACGACGTCCCGTTGGGTGGAACCCGCAATCTGGCTTACCTGGCGCGACTCTCGCCGGGCGTGGTGCCGGCCGAGCAAGGCGCGCGCGACTCGGCCAACGGCGGATTCTCCGCCAACGGCGTTCGTTCGAACGGCCAGAATAACTTCCTGCTGAACGGAGTCGACAACAACATCAACACCATCGACTTCCTGAACCAGACTTCTTACGCGATCGGACCGGCCATCGATGCGGTCAGCGAGATCAGCATTCAGACCAACGGCTACAACGCGGAATATGGCCGCGCGGCCGGTGGCGTGATTAACGTGACCCTCAAATCCGGCACGAACGCGCTACATGGCAGCTTGTTCGAATACCTGCAGAACAAAGAACTGGATTCGAATACCTGGACCGGCAATCGAGCGGGCACCAACGCAATCACTGGCATTCAAGTGTCGCCACGCGGGCCTTTCGTGCAGAATCAATTCGGCGCAACGGCAGGCGGCCCGATCATTAAGAACAAGCTGTTCATATTCGGAGATTATCAGGGAACCCGCATCGCCGATTCCGGCGGTTCGGTGCCCAATCTAGGTTACTCGGGATACACAACCGTTCCGACGGCGGCGATGAAGGGCGGCAATTTCTCCAGCCTGCTGGGCTCGTCTTTCACAGGAACCGATGTGAACGGCGCTCCGATCTCGTTCGCGAAGGGCATGATCTACGATCCGACGTCGACGACGTACCAGACGAATTCCGCCGGTTTCCAGATCCCGGTTTCGCGCACGCCGTTCCCCGGCAACATCATTCCGGCGACGAGTTTCGATAAGTCATGGTCGAAGATCATGCAGTTGTACCCCACTCCGAATCAGACCGTCATCAGCGGAAATGCGCCGACCAACGATTACTTCTACAACACCACTGGAGGGCTGGTGACCGACCAGGGAGACGCCCGCGTCGATTACCGCCTGAGCGATAAGGACAGCCTGTTCGGATCCTTGAGCTGGTCGAATACTTCGAAGACCGACGGCGCTCCGCTGCCGGGCGCGCTGGACGATACCGGATTCAACGGCGCTGGTGAAATCGACCTCAGCCGCAACGCCCAGTTGAGCTACACCCATGTCTTCAGCCCCAGCCTGGTAACGGAAACCCGGCTTGGATTCACGCGCCTGGTGACCTCGCGCATCGGAGCCAATCCGACCGCCGACCAGTTCGCGGCGTTCGGGATCGGCGGCTATAACCCGACCACTGCAGCCGCTAACAATGGTGGACTACCGCAGATCGGATTCTCAAACGGCTATCCGACCGTGGGCGCCACCGACTGGGTGCCGACCAAGGAATTCAATAACGTTTGGGATTTCGTCCAGAACGTCGCGCTGAGCAAAGGCGCGCACGCGTTCAAGTTCGGCTTCGAATTCCGCTCCATCAAATTCCCGTTCTTCCAGGTTCCCGATCCGCACGGCAATCTCGGTTTCAGCAACAACGAGACCGCGTTCCCCTCGGGCAACAATGCCTCGAATGGATCGAGCGTCAGTAGTCTGACCGGGGATGCAATGGCTTCGGCCTTGTTGGGCCAGCTCGACAGCGGCGCGATTTCGACCACGAACTTTGTTTCGTCGCAGAGAGTCGCTTATGCGGGTTACGCGCAGGACGACTGGAAAGTAACCTCCAAGCTGACGGTGCAACTTGGCGTCCGTTATGAGTTGTGGTCGCCGATCGGCGAGCAATGGGGCCGGCAAGCAAACTACGACATCCAGACCAACACGCTGTACATTCCGAAGGGTGGCAATTCCAACGCTCCTTTGCCTCCGAACTTCAGCACCTTGTTCCCGACCGTGACGGTTTCTCGCGGCCAGGTGTCCAACTACATGATTCCCTGGGACAAGATGGATTTCGGACCGCGCGTTGGCATCGCGTATAAAGTGATGAACAAGACGGTTCTTCGCATTGGATACGGCATCTTCTACGGCGGTGAAGAGAACCAGGGCGGCAGCCCGAACCGCGGCGAGGGTGTGCCGTTCAATGAGACCGTGAACCTGACACGTTACCAGGGCAATAGCCCCTATGTAGGCGTAGGCCAATCGCAGTGCCTCAACTGCGATTTCTTCCCAGGCGGTTTTACGGGTGGATATCCAATTAGTCCGTTTACACTGAACGCCGGCGTTTCGATGCGCGGCGTGCAGCAGGATTTCCGTAATCCGCTGGTGCACAAATGGAATTTCATCCTGCAGCGCGAGTTGAAGGGTGACATGGCTCTCGAACTTGGCTACGAGGGCAACCATCAGGCGCATCAAGTCATTCTGTGGAATTCCGATCCGTACCCGAATCTGGGCACGTTCAATACCGCCATTACTTCGGCCAGCTTGCAGGAGATTCAGCCGGCATGCTCGACTTGCCAGTCGGTTGGAAACGGCCTTTCGATGACTTCATCCTTCGGCTACGGGAACTATTCCGCGGCTTCGGTGAAGCTCGAGAAGCGCTTCTCTCGCGGGCTGCAATTCCTGACGTCCTACGTCTGGAGCCACGCACTGGCGAACAGCGGCACGCCGCTGAGCGGTTCGAGCAATCTGTCGCCGATCTCGCAGACCGATTGGTCGACCGCATATTCCAGCGCCGCCTGGGATACCCGGCATAGTCTGACCACCAACTTCAATTACGAATTGCCGTTCGGAAGGGGCAGGCAGTATGCCGCTAACATCAACCGCTTTGCCGACCTGTTTATCGGGGGTTGGCAGGCCAATGGAATCCTGACACTCAGAACCGGCAATCCCGTCACGATCGCGGGCGCCAACTGTCACGGCGTTTGGAGCCGTTGCCTGCCGGATTACGCTCCCGGCTACTCGGGCAATGGGAACACGGCGCCTCCGGGCGGCCGCACTCCTAACGAATGGTTCGATATTAGCGCGTATCAAGTGGCATATTCGAACCAGGCGGCGGGCATCGCGACAGGCGGAAACGTGGGCCTGCAATCGATGACCGGTCCACCCACCAAGGTCATGGACTTCTCGCTGTTCAAGAATTTCAGGGTCACGGAACGGGTCGCGATGCAGTTCCGCGCAGAGGCTTTGAATCTTGGAAACTTCACGGTGCTCAGTCTGCCTGACCTGAGCTTGGGCGATGCCAAGTCGGTGGGCGGAAACGGGAACTTTGGAGTGATCACGAGCAGTGTAGCGGGGACGGAGCGGCATCTGCAGTTCTCGCTGCGGCTAACGTTCTAACGCTCGTCACAATTCGATTGGTAGGGAAAGGGCTCGCTTCGGCGGGCCTTTTTCTTTTTGAATGCCTATCCCCGAAAACTCGCCCAAAAACCACTCCCCCAGGTCGCGGCTCTGATTCAACCCCATCGAAATAATACGTACCAACAGAGCCTCGACCAGCCCGGAGCGGTCAGCTCCCGGAGTTTCACAGGTCCCGAGCCGCGTATAACTCATCGGGAGTCAACTGGATAAAGGTTACAACGAAGTCCGCCGATTGGCCTTGCCCTCATACTGAGTCAGGAGTAGTAATGGAGGAACAGGCAGGGAATCTAGGCGGCTACGGCGCGGACTTTGATGTCTACTATGGGCGAGGTTACGATCGGTCCGCGGTAGTTGGGGTGGCGGTATTCGAGGTGCATGCCTCGGCCGAGGTAGGCCGATTTGAGCATGGAGCCTCCCCAGTTGCAGCCGTTGATGCGGACCAGGGTCGGCTCGGGGCAGAATTCGGGATGGCCGGAAATGAGCGCCAGACCGTCGTGGCGAAGAGTGAGCGTGTAGCCTCGATTTTGGGTGACTACTTCAACGGTGCTTTCGTCGGGAAGGTCCTTAAGGTAGACGCCGCCTTCGATCTCGCTCCGGACAATATTCCGGTTGACGCGGTCGCTCAGGTTCTGGTGCGGCGAGAACATCCTGCCTCTATTCTACATACAATAATGATATCTACACATGGGAATTTACTATGACCGCCCTGCCCTGGTGCAGGCTCGCGCCCAGTGGCGCCGCGACGGAAAGACCGTGGTCTTCACAAATGGCTGCTACGACATTCTGCATCCGGGGCATATCCGGCTGCTGGAAAAGGCGCGATCGTTGGGGGATTTGCTGATTCTGGCGCTCAATACGGATTCGAGCGTGGCACGGCTGAAGGGTCCGACGCGGCCTTTAGTTTCTGAAGACGAGCGGGCTCGGATGGCGCTGATGCTGGAGGCGGTGGATGCCGTGACCATGTTCGACGAAGACACGCCGCGCGAACTGATCGCCGAGGTGCTGCCCGATATTCTGATTAAAGGCGCGGATTGGGCTCATTTCATCGCAGGCCGGGAGGAAGTGGAGGCGGCCGGGGGCAAGGTGATGGCGCTGGCGCTGGAGCCGGGATTTTCGACTACGAATATCGTGGAAGAGTTATTGAAGCGGTGAGAGGGTTGAAGACATCCACTGAGGGCAGGTCGGGAACCTGCCCCACTCTCAGATGACGCATCCGGCGGTTCGCGACCTCTTTCATACTCTCAGCCGCGACCCGGCGTTTCAGGATCTGGCGGCGAAGCTGGTGCGGCGCGATGCGGGTCCATTTTCGCTGGCGGGGTTGACGCCCACGTCGAAGGCTCTGTACTTGGTCCTTTTGTGGCAGGTGACGGAGCGCCCGATGCTAGTGGTTTCCGACAACAATCAGCATGCCGAGGCACTGGCGGAGCTGGTGTCGACGTTTTTCGATTTGCTGATTTCGCGGGCCGAGGTGGGACGGCCGCAGATGATTCCGGCGCTGGATGTGCTGCCGGGGCAGAACGTCTCACCGCATAAAGAGATCGTCGAGCAGAGGGCGATCGGGTTGTGGCGGATGACGTCGGCCGCGGTCCCGTTGACCATCGCGCCGGCTGCGTCGGTGCTGCTGCGAACTCAGGCTCCGGAATATTACCGGCGGTTGACGCTGACGCTTTCGGTGGGCGAAGAGATTTCGCTCGATGCGCTGGAAGATCATCTGCGGTCGATTGGCTATGAGCGGCGCGAGCCGGTGGAGATGGTGGGCGAGTATTCGATTCGCGGAGGAATCCTGGATGTGTTTCCGGCGGAAAGCACGCGGCCGCTGCGGATCGAATTTTTTGGCGATGAGATTGAATCGATCCGGAGGTTTGAGGTCGATACGCAGCGCAGCGTGATGAAGATCAGCGAGGCTCAGGTGCTGCCGCTATCGGAACCGGTCCAGATGGAGCCGGAGTATTCGCTGCTGGATTTGGCGCCGGGGGCGCTGGTGATCGTCGATGAGCCGGAGCAAGTGGGGCTGGCGGCGGAGCGGTTGTGGAAGCGGCTGGATCAGCATCCGGATGCAGCCGGATATTTTTGGCGATGGGAAGAATTTGAGGCGAAGGCGGCGGGGCACATGCGAGTCGCGCTACGGGAGCTGGATCTGGACGATGCAGCTCCGCATATGGCTACTCGGCCGTCGCTGGCATTTCATGGGTCGATGCAGGTGGCGGTAGCGGAAGCGAAGACCATGGTGGAGCAGGGGTATCGCGTCGCGTTCTTCGCGCCGTCGAACGGAGAACTGGAGCGGCTAGCCGATATTTTGCGGGAGTATTCGGTGCCGTTCAGCCTGGGGCTGGCGCCGAATGAGGCGGCGTCGCCTTACTTGGCGGAGCGGGCGTACCTGGCGGGTCCGGTTGCGAGCACGTACCTGATCAAGGGGCTGGTGCGGCGGGGCGTGACGTTCCCGGAGGCGAAGATTGCGTTCATCGGGTCTGAGGATTTGTTCGATCCGTCGGATCTGGTGGCTCGGCCGAGCCTGACCAAGGGGCAGTTGTCGGCGTTCGCGGCGGACCTGGCGGATCTGAAGCCGGGCGATTACGTGGTCCATGTGACGCACGGGGTCGGGCGGTTTTTGGGGCTGCGCGAGATTATTCAGGGCGAGCAAAAGGGCGACTTTATGTTGCTCGAGTATGCCGGGGAATCGAAGCTATATGTTCCGCTGACGCGGATGGACCTGGTCGAGAAGTATCGGGGCGCGGGCGAGCAGGGTCCGCCGCTCGACAGGTTGGGCGGAGCGACCTGGACGGCTCGGAAGACTCGGGTCAAGACGAAAATGCGCGATATGGCGGACGAGCTTTTGAAGCTCTACGCGGAGCGGCGCATGGCGGAGGGATTCTCGTTTTCGAGCGATTCGAACTGGCAGCGCGAGTTTGAAGACGCGTTCGAATACGGCGCTACCAAGGATCAGATCAGCGCGGTGAAAGAGATCAAGCGCGA
The DNA here is from genome assembly GCA_963813145.1 of Bryobacterales bacterium. Lineage (GTDB taxonomy): Bacteria > Acidobacteriota > Terriglobia > Bryobacterales > Bryobacteraceae > Palsa-187. The sequence goes on along the minus strand of CAWEXX010000001.1, from coordinate 3,589,454 downwards.
CATGGAATCGCCGCATCCGATGGACCGGTTGTTGTGCGGCGACGTGGGGTTCGGTAAGACGGAAGTCGCGATGAGGGCGGCGTTCAAGGCGTTGGGCGACGGCAAGCAGGTGGCGGTTCTGGCTCCGACGACGGTGCTGGCGTTCCAGCATTTCGAAACCTTCAAGCGGCGGTTTGCGGCGTTTCCGGTGCGAATCGAAATGTTGTCGCGATTCAAGAGCGCCAAGGAAATCAAAGCGACGCTGGATGAGCTGGCGTTGGGACGGGTCGATGTAGCCATCGGGACGCACCGGTTGTTGTCGAAGGACGTGGAGTTTCGAGACATCGGGCTGTTGATCGTCGATGAAGAGCAGCGGTTCGGCGTGCGGCACAAGGAGCGGTTGAAGCAGATTCGCAAGAACGTGGACGTGCTGACGATGAGCGCGACGCCGATCCCGCGGACGCTGCACATGTCGCTGCTGGGGATTCGCGATATGAGCGTGATTGAGACTCCGCCGAAGGACCGGCTGGCGATTCACACGGTGGTGGCGAAGTTCGATACCGACATCGTGAAGCAGGCGATCGAACAGGAGATGAGCCGCGGAGGGCAGGTTTATTTTGTCCACAATCGCGTGGACTCGATTTTTTCGCGGGCTGGCGGCGATTCAGGAGTTGATTCCGAATTGCCGCATCGCGGTGGGTCACGGGCAGATGGGCGAGCAGGAGTTGGAACGCGTTCTGCTGGGGTTCATGCGGCATGAATACGACGTGTTCGTGTGCACGACGATTGTCGAGAACGGGCTGGATATTCCGCTGGCGAACACCATCATCATCGAGAACGCGGAGCGGCACGGGCTGTCGGAGCTGTACCAGCTTCGAGGGCGAGTAGGGCGGTCGAATCGCCGCGCGTATGCGTATTTATTGGTCCCGCAGGATACGGAGTTGAGCGAAATCGCGCGCAAGAGACTGGCGGCGCTGCGGGAGTTTTCGGACCTGGGCGCGGGATTCAAAATCGCGGCGCTGGACTTGGAATTGCGCGGCGCGGGGAACCTGCTGGGGGGCGAGCAGCACGGGCATATCGAGGCGGTTGGATTCGATATGTATCTGAAGATGCTGGAAGAAACGGTGCAGGAGCTGAAGGGCATCGAGCTGCCGGTGGAGGTGCATTCGGCGCTGAACCTGGGGCTGGATATTCGGATTCCGGCGGAATATATCGCGGACGAGCATCAGCGGCTGCGGGCTTATAAGCGGGTAGCGGATGCGAAGGACAACGAACAGGCGGAGATTGTGCGGGCGGAACTTGCGGACCGGTATGGGCCTCCGCCGGATGCGGTGGAGACGCTGGTGCGATTCGCGTTGCTGAAGACGGCGGCGCAGAGGGCGGGGATTGAAGCGATCGACCGGCGCGGAGGCGCTTTGCATATCAAGTTTCATCCAGGGGCGAAGATCGATCCGGCGAAGCTGATGGCCCTGGTGTCGTCGAAGGAGGGGGCGCAGTTCACGCCGGCGGGAGTGCTGAAGCTGCCACTGGGAAGTGCAACGGCGGATGCGGGGGCGGTGCTCGAGTCAGTGAAGGAGTCGATTGAGACGCTCACAAGAAGTAGCCAGGAGCCAGGAGCCAGTAGCCAGTAGCCAGAATGGCTGGAAGAAGGAGTCAGGAATCAGGAGTCAGAATGGGCCGATTGCCAATCGGCCACAGGCTGCCAGCCTGCACCACATCGGGGGGGCTTAGATTGCCTTGTGCTGACGGCTCCCGGTGGTCGCGGTTCTGAAGAAGGCTGATCGGGCAATCGGTTGCAGGATGGCTAGCGCCATGGGGAGGTTCCGGGCCAGGCGCGCATGGCGTCGATAGCCCATTTGGTTGATTTGTCGGCGTGGCAGACGTTGCATGGGTTGGGCACGCTGGATGTTGGGCGAGATGAATTTGAAGGTGTGGCTGCGGACGTTGACGTCGGCGATGGTTTGCTCGATTTTCGGCATGTGACAGTTTATGCATTCGCTACCGGCGCTGTTGGCGCGGTGATGGGTGTGGGCCTCGATGGTGGCGTGCACGGGGGCCGGCTTGCTTATCCGGACCGTGGCATTGGAGGCACATCACATTTGCGGGCTTCAGGAGATCCGCGTTATTGGCGGTGCCGTGAACGTCGTGACAACTGAAGCAGGTGATGCCGTGGAGGTACATTTCGCTTTGCACGAAATCGTTGCCTTGCATCCGGTTCTTGTGCGCGGTGTCGTCGGCGAAGTGGGTGAAAGTGGTCTCGCCGAGCTTGTGTTCCTCAAGCTGCCAATAGTCTTTCAACTTTGAGCCCATCTGAAAGCCGACGGGCCAATCGTAGTATTTTCCTTCGATCGGATTCTTAAGCGGCCGGCCTTGGGAGTGGCACTGGATGCAGGTGTCGTTCGCATCCACGAAATCGAGACGGGCGGGGTTGACGATGTTCGACCGGCTGGGATTCGCGGCGTGCGCTGCACCCGGGCCGTGACAGCGCTCGCAGCCGACGTTCCACTCGGTCACGGTTTTGTTGGCGATGTTGTAATTCACGGAATGGCAGCCGTCGCACAGAGGGCCGGTGGGGCGGCCGGCGTTCTCGGCGAGGATAAAAAGGCGTCCACCAATCGGTGCCGGCTTTCACGTTGTAAGCGCGCCAGATTTGATGGGTGACGTCCCATTGGGCGGGCAGCGGGAAATAGTCGTCGCCAACCTTCTTGAAATATCGCTGCTTCCACTTGCTGCCGTAGGTGAAGGCGATGTCTTCGCGCTTGAAGGTGAGAAGCGGGTCGGGCTTCGAAAGGTCGGGCAGGATGGCTTCAGGATGCTTGGCGGGATCGACAACGACGTTCGCCATGCGGGTTTTCGACCATCGATCGTAAATGCCAGGATGGCAGGCCTTGCAGGCGGCCGATCCGGCGTAGCTGCCGGATTGCGCGAACGCGCCGAGCGGGAGCAGGAGGAACAATACAGCACAGTGTCGCTTGGGCAGCACGGTTTTTTGCATTGATAGATCCATCGTGACATGAAAAACGGGTGGATGGATGGTGGCAGTCGGCGTGCACATGTCGTTCCGATGGGGGAAGATAGCTCGCGTCTGCCTGCATGCTTACGCATGGCGGCTCAGAGAAGGCGGCAGGTCGGGAGGGTTGAAAGGACGGTTATAATATGAGTATGCGTTGGAGTATTTTTTTCGTGGCCGTAGCTTTATTTGGCGCCGACGTCGCCTTGATGGAAGAGATTATCTGCAAGGTGAATGGCGACATCATCACGCGCGGCGAGATGGCGCACGACAGGAAGATGCTCGAGAATGAGATGCGGCAGCAGGGGATCACTGGCCCGCGGCTCGCCGAGGCGTTGAACGATGCGTCGCGGAACATTCTGCGCGAGAAGATCGATCAGCTGCTGCTGGTGCAGAAGGCGAAAGAGCTCGATATCAAGGTGGATACGGAGCTGAACCGCCAGATCCTGGACGTCCAGCGCACTACCAAGATTGTAGATCCGGAGAAGTTTCAGGAGTACGTGCATCAGCAGACCGGCGTTCCGTTCGAGGATTATAAAGCCGAGATGAAGAACAATCTGCTGCGTGAAAAAGTGGTGCGCGAGGAGATTTCACGCAAGATCATGTTCAAGAAGGAAGAGCTCCAGAAATATTACGACGCGCATAAGGACGAGTTCATGCGGCAGGAGCGTGTGTTCCTGCGCGAGATTTTCATTTCGACCGACGGCAAGGACGCGGCGGGAGTGGCTGCGGCGGAGAAAAAGGCCAAGGACCTGGTGACACGGGCACGCAAGGGCGAACGGTTCGCCGAGATGGCGCAATCGAATTCCGACGCTCCGAACGCGGCGCAGGGCGGCGAGATGCCGGCGCTCGAAAAGAAGGACCTGTTAGAGGACTTATCCAAAGCGATCTGGAACCAGTCGCGCGGCTATGTGACCGATCCGATCAAGGTCGACAAAGGAATCGCGATTTTCAAGGTGGAAGAGCATCAGAAGGCTGGCCAGGCGGAATTCGAAGAAGTCGAGGCGGAAGTGCAGGATAAGTTGTTCCGTCCGAAGATGCAGCCGGCGCTGCGCGAATACATGACCAAGCTGCGCGCGGTGGCGTTTCTCGAAATCAAGCCCGGCTACGAGGATACCGGCGCCGCACCGGGCAAGAATACAGCGTGGAGCGATCCCGCGCAGCTGAAGCCCGAAACGGTGACGAAGGAAGAAGTCGCGGCCCGCGGTCATCGTAAGAAGCTGCTCGGTCTGGTTCCGATTCCAGGCACCAACAGCACTGCGGCCGGCGTTTCGTCGTCCCGCAAATAGCTGCCGCGGAAATGAATGAAGTCACCTTTTGTAAGCGATCTGCAGCCGGATCAGATTATCACCGGCACTTTTCTGGTTCAACATAAGGATGTCCGGCAGAAGAAATCGGGCGACCTTTATCTCTCTCTCACATTGGCCGATCGTACGGGCGATCTGGACGCCAAAATGTGGGACAACGCGGCCGAAGCGGTGGAAGCTTTCGCGCAGGACGATTTCGTCCGTGTGAAGGGGCTGATGCAAGTCTTCCAGAACCGTCCGCAGCTGACGCTCCATAAAATCCAGGCTGTCGCGGAACAAGACATCGATGTTGCGGATTACTTTCCGGCGTCGAAACGCGACCGGGACGAAATGTTCCGGGAGCTTCAGGGTTGGATCGCGTCGATGGGGAATCCTCACCTGAAGGCTCTGCTCGAAGCGATGTTCGCCGATGAAGAGATCGCCAAGGCGTTTCGAACCGCGCCCGCGGCGAAGGCGATTCATCACGCCTGGATTGGCGGGCTGATCGAGCACGTGCTTTCGTTGTGCACGCTGGCGAAGTTCACGGCGGCGCATTACTCGGATATCGATCTTGATTTGCTCCTGAGCGGCGTGATTTTGCACGATATCGGCAAGATCAGCGAGTTGAAGTATGCGCGCAGTTTCAGCTACTCGACCGAAGGGCAGATGCTGGGGCATATCCTGATCGGACTGCGAATGGTGGAGGAGAAGCTGCGGCTGGTGCCGGGATTTCCTGACAAGCTGCGGGATCTGCTGCTGCACATGATCGCCAGTCATCATGGCGAGCTCGCTTACGGGTCGCCTAAAGTCCCGCAGTTTCCGGAGGCGATGCTGCTGCATCATCTGGACAATCTGGATTCGAAGATGGAGTGCATGAGGGGTTTGATCGAGAGGGACCGGCAGGTGGAGGGCGTGTGGACGGGGTATAGTTCGGCGCTGGACCGGACCGTGTTGAAGAAGGGTAAGTTCTTGGAGGAGCCTGTTGAGAAAATCACCGTTGGCTCGCTTCCTGATGGTCGCGGTTCTGGGGAACAGAAGAAAGCGCCTGAGCGGGGGTCGTCTCCGTTTGCTTCGAAGTTGAAGGACGCGCTCGGGTCCTGAGATATGAGACGGCCGGCGCCTCAGCGCGACATGCCTCCGCCATTGGAGCTGGAGTGTCTGAAAGCGCTGTGGGGCATCGGTGAGGGTACGGTTCGAGATGTCCGGCACGTCATGGTGGGAAATCGAAACCTGGCGTACACGACGGTGATGACGGTGCTCGACCGGCTGGAAAAGCGCGGTGGAGTATCGCGGAGGAAGCAGGGGCGATCGTTTGTGTATGTCCCGAAGCTCAGCCGCGAGGAGTTGCGGCGATTCGCGGTGAAGGAAGTCGTGGACCGGTTTTTTGATGGGTCGGAGGAAGCGCTTTCGCGCTTCCTGAGAAGTAGCCAGGAGCCAGTAGCCAGTAGCCAGAATAAGAACTTAGATGCGGCGCTACTTTAGGGACGCGGCGATTTCTTCGCCTATCGCTAGCGACGCGGTCGCGCCGGGGCTGGGGGCGTTCACAACGTGGAGCTCGCCGGGGCCTTCGATGAAATGAAAATCTTCGACCAGAGATCCATCGGGGGACATGGCTTGGGCGCGGACGCCGGCGCCTCCTTCGGTGAGGTCTTCGGGGCGGATCTCGGGGACCAGGCGCTGCAAGGACGCACAGAAAAGTTTCCGGCTGAATGAGCGCCGTGTTTCCTGCCAGCACATTTTGGGATACTTTCCCAAGAATCGCCAGAGGCCGTTGAATGTGATGGCATCGAAAATATCCCGGGGATTAATATCGGTCTTAGTGTAGCCTTCGCGGGCGAGGGCGAGCACGGCATTCGGTCCCGCCTCGACGCCGCCGTGAATGAGGCGGGTGAAATGGACGCCGAGAAAAGGAAATTTCGGGTCCGGGACAGGGTAGATCAGGTTGCGCACCAGGTGTTGACGCTCCGGGCGGATCTTGTAGTATTCGCCGCGGAAAGGCACGATCCGGACGCTGCGATTCGCGCCGGTGAGAGAGGCGAGGCGGTCCGATTGGAGGCCGGCGCAGGTGACGATGCGCGAGCATTCATAATCGCCGACGGTGCTTGCGACTCGCCAAGCGTAATTTTTACGGTCGATGGCGGTGACCCGAGTTCCGGTAATCACTTCCCCGCCCTGAGCACGAATGAGTCCGGCCAGTGTTTCGCAGACGCGCGGATAATCGACGATACCTTCCTGAGGGACGCGGATGGCAGCGATTCCGGCGGCGTGCGGCTCGATATCGCGCAGCTCGTCGCCCGTGAGCATGCGGAGTCCTTCGAGTCCGTTCTGGGCGCCGCGATCGAATAGGGTCCGCAGGCGCGGAAGTTCTTCGTCAGTGGTGGCGACGACGATTTTTCCGCAGATCTCGTGGGGGATGGAATGCTCACGGCAGAAGTCGACCATCTGCCGGATGCCGCTGACGGCAAGACGCGCCTTTCGGGAGCCGGGCTTGTAATAGAGGCCGGCGTGGAGGACTCCGCTATTGTGGCCGCTCTGATGCCGGCAGACGGCGGACTCTTTTTCGAGGACGGTGACGTGAGAGTCGGGGAAGCGCTGGCCGAGACGCCAGGCGGTTGCGAGCCCGATGATGCCTCCGCCGACGACGACGATGCGATCCATTGAGTAGATTGTCGCACTGGTTATCATAAGAGACATGCTGATTGTGATGAAGGCGCACGCGACTGAGGCGGAGATCGACCGGGTACGGGAAAAGATCGAGAGCATGGGTTTCCGGCCGCACATCATGCCGGGCGCGCAGAAGACGGCGATCGGAATCACGGGGAATGCGAAGCCGGTGGACCCGGTGGAGTTCGAGGCCATGGCCGGGGTGGCGGAGGCGATTCGCGTCTCGAAGCCGTATAAATTGGTTAGCCGTGAGGTGAGGCAAGAGAACTCGATCGTTCGGGTGCATGGCGTTCCAATTGGGGGGAGCGAGCCGGCTTTCTGCGGCGGGCCGTGTTCCGTGGAAGGGCGCGAGCAGATTCTGGAGGCGGCGCGCGCGGTGAAGAATGCCGGAGGGCAATTGCTGCGTGGAGGCGCTTACAAACCGCGCACGTCGCCGTATTCGTTCCAGGGGTTAGGCGAGGAAGGGCTGCAATTATTGGCGGAAGCGCGCGAGCAGACTGGCCTGGGAATCGTGACGGAGGCGATTGACGTCGAGACGTTCGACCTGGTGGAGAAGTACACGGACTGCATTCAGATCGGCGCGCGCAACATGCAGAACTATTCGCTGCTGAAGCGGGCGGGCAAGGCCAGAAAACCAGTGCTGCTGAAGCGTGGGATGTCGGCCACGCTGGAGGAGTTTCTGATGGCGGCGGAATACATTCTTTCGGAAGGAAATTACCAAGTGATCCTATGCGAGCGCGGCGTGCGGACGTTTGCGGATCATACTCGCAATACTCTTGACCTGAGCATTGTTCCGGCTGTGCAGAAGCTCAGCCATCTGCCGGTGGTAGTGGATCCGAGCCACGGGACGGGCAAGCGCGACAGCGTGCATCCCATGGCGCTGGCGGGAATCGCGGCGGGCGCATCAGGATTGCTGATCGAGGTTCATCCGCAGCCGGATCGCGCGTGGTCGGATGGCGCGCAGACCGTGTATCCGCATCAGTTCGCGGAGATCGTGGCGGACTCGAAGGCGATTGCCGAGTTGTTGGCGTCGCGGCGTGCGCGGGTGCAGGTTACGGCTTAGCGGCCGTCAACGTTTCTCCGCTCCCTGCGGTCACGGCTCGGTAGAGCAGTTCGTTAGCATGACGGTTGGTGCTTATCGCGCGACTGTTTGGCTCATGTACGTCAGATATTCCGAATAGGGGCCCTTGAAGTCGTCGATCTTGCCGTTTTCTACGTGCCAGATACGGGTGGCGACTTCGTCCACCACGTCATGATCGTGAGTGACGAGAAGCACGGTGCCTTCATACTTTTGCAGCGCGATATTGAGTGCGTTGATCGATTCCAGGTCCAGGTGGTTGGTGGGCTCGTCCAGGATCAGGAAATTTGGCTTCTGGAGCATCAGGCGGCAGAAAATGATTCGCGCGGCCTCACCGCCGGAGAGGGCTTCGGTCTTCTTTAGGGCGTCGTCGCCGGCGAAAAGCATTTGGCCTAGCACTCCGCGGAGCTCTTCCTGGGATGCTTTCGGATCGAATTCGTGGAGCCACTCAAGAACCTTGACTCCATGCTCAATCGACTCGGTATGGTCTTGGGCGAAGTAACCGACCGTGACTTCGTGGCCCCAGGTGATTTGGCCTTCGTCGACGGCGAATTTGCGATCGGGCTCTTCGACGAAGCCTGTGGCGTTGCGGATCAGCGACTTTAGCATGGTCGTCTTTCCGGCGCCGTTACGACCGATCAGCGCGATTTTCTCGCCGCGGCTGATGCCGGCCGAGAAATTCTGAATCACTTTCAAGTCGTCGTAGGATTTTGAAAGGCCCTTGATTTCGAGTGGGTGGCGTCCGGAAGGGCGCAATACGTCGAATCGAATGTAAGGACGCGCGATGTTTGATCGGGCCAGATCCGCGGTCTGTAATCTCTCGACTTCCTTTTTTCGCGAAGTGACTTGGGAGGAACGTGTTCCGGCACCAAACCTTCGAATGAACTCATTCAACTGCTCGATCTTCTTTTCGCGCTGCGCGTTTTCAGACTCGATACGCGATCGAATCTGAGTTTTCGCAAGCACCATGTCATCGTAGCCGCCGGTGTAAGTGATCACGGTCTGGTAATCGATATCCGCGATGTGCGTGCAAACCTCGTTCAGAAAGTGCCGATCGTGGGAAATGACGATGAGGCATCCTTCGAAGCGAAGCAGGTAATCCTGCAGCCAGTGGACCGAATCGAGATCGAGGTTGTTGGTCGGCTCGTCCAGCAGCAGCACGCTTGGCGTGCCGAATAATGCCTGCGCAAGCAGAACGCGTACTTTTTGTCCGCCCTGCAATTCGCCCATCTTGCGCTCGTGAAGGGATTCGGGGATGTCCAGGCCGTCGAGCAGCACCGCGGCATCGGTCTCCGCCGTGTAGCCGCCCTCGTCGCCGACAACGCCCTCCAACTCGCCGAGCCGCATCCCGTCTGCGTCGGTCAGAGCGTCGTGATCTTTTTCGTATAGTTTCTCGCGCTCCTGCAGAGCGGCCCACAACGGACCGTTGCCCATAATCACCGTGTCGATGACGCGAAAGGCATCGAACGCGAATTGATCCTGGCGCAGGACTCCCATTCTTTTCGGGCGAGTGACGTCGCCTTTGGACGGTTCCAACTCGCCCGTCAGGATCTTCATCAAGGTCGATTTGCCGGCGCCGTTCGGCCCCGTAATCGCATAGCGGCGGCCGGAAAGGAATGTGGTGGTGACCTCATCGAACAGGATGCGGGCGCCGTAGCGCATCGAGATGTTGTTAAGCGTTAGCAAGGAAACTCTTCTTGATCGAAATTATTAGCGAACGGCCTTCGTGGTGGGCGCGCGGGGCTAACCCCGTCGTGGAAAGCTACAGGAAGACCGGTTACATGCTCATTTTAGCATTTTGCGGATGCGGCTTTGTCCGCATGCTACGCATGGCGGCTCGGTAAGTGGCTGAAGAGGCTGCGGAGGGAAGAATACGTGTAAGCCCCACGCTGACGCATGGGGCTGGGTATGTGTTCATTCGCCATTATTAGCCCCATGCGTCAGCGTGGGGCTGGACGCGAGCGCTGGTGTGATTCGGCGTTACACAGTTCTGTCTTTGGCACAGCGCCTGAAATGCGGCTGCAGCCAAATATTGGCCGCCCTACAAGAGGTGTCCTGCGACAGGCCGCTAGCGGTTTTCCCATTGCATGGAATAGACGTTCATCTTTTGCTGGCGGCCTTTTAGCTGCACTTCTCCGAGTGGTTGAAACGCGTCCGTGGATCCGGCTATGTTTCGGATGTCTTCCGATACGATGATCTGGTTGGGTTTTGCCAGGTTCACCAGCCGAGCGGCAACATTCACGGTGTCGCCGATGGCGGTGTATTGCATACGCTGCGCCGAGCCTACATTGCCGACCACTGCGCGTCCGCTATGCACGCCGACTCCGATGTAGATTTCTCCTAGTCCACGCTGCTTGCGGCTGAGGTTGAGTTGCACCACCTCGCGCTGCATGTTGGCGGCGGCCTGCAAGGCGCGCTGGACATCGTCACCGGCCGGAAGTGGCGCTCCGAACAACGCCATTACACAATCGCCGATATACTTGTCGAGCGTCCCGCCCGCTTCGAGAATCACTTCCGTCATGACAGTGAAGAACTCGTTCAGCAGGAGAACCACTTCGCGCGCATCCAACTCTTCCGACAGATGGGTGAAGTTGCGGATGTCGGCGAACAGGGCGGTCACCGGCTGGAGGACGCCTCCCAGCTCCACGCGCCCATCGCCGGCAGTGATGAGATCGGCCACCTGGGGAGAGAGATAAAGGCGCATGGCGGCCTGCTCGACCTCGCGCTTGATCAGCTCACCTCGCGTCACCGAACTGGCCAGCGCCAGGCCCGTTTGAGCGGCAATCGTCGTGAAGATGCGGAAATCGTCGGGTGAAAACGCATCGGGCGCGAGAAGGTTATCGGCGTAAAGTACACCGAGGAAGCGATTCTGGAACGTCAGCGGGGAACAAAACGCGGCCTGGATACCAGCCCGGATGATACTAGCCGACTGGCCCAGCTCCGAATGCGATCGCGCGTCGCGAATATGCAGAGGACGATTTTCCTCACGCACTTTTCGAAGAATCGTCTTACTCAGGACCAGGCTGCGGGGATCGAAGGACGCGGGCGTTCCCCGATCCGTCATTTTCTTTCCGCCGCGCGCGTACAACGCCGCCTGGCGAAACGACTGCTGATCTTCATCCCACGACATCAGGGTCGCGCGCTGAACCCCTTCGATGTTAAACAACAGATCGACGGCCGTGTCGACGACATCGCTCTCGGTGGCCGTGCGGGCCAATCGGACCCCGACTTCGTGCAAAAGCTCCAGGGCGCGGAGTTGAGGAGAACTTTCCACATCCGACGGGCGCAGCAACTGAGGACTGATTTGTAGATCATGGAGATCGACTGCGGCCGTTTCGATTTGAAACCCAATTTGCGATGGTTGCTCCTCCAACTTTGGCGCGACCGCCGTGCCGTCGCGATACACCAGGCGGTAAGGACCGATGCGCACGACATCACCTTGTGCGAGCTTCACAGGACCCTCGACGGTCCGCTCATTCACGAATGTTCCATTGGCCGACTTCAGATCGCTGATGCTGGCCACACCCGCGGGATCCAGGGATATTTGCGCATGGAATCGCGAGATACTGCGGGAGGTGTCGGCTAGAACAATGTCGTTGTCCGCGGCTCGGCCGATCTTGAAAGCCGGCTGCGTGATCTCAAACACCGTGCTGTCGCCTTCGGGCCGACAGATGAGAAAACTCTTGCCCTCCATTTATGATTTCGATCCGAACCGCGCCGACCAGCCTTCCGTTGCTGCCATCGTGTGCTTGAACTCCGCCTGTGCCAGGGTGACGATCTCCGCGAGTTGACTATCGGAGCGGAGCGGGTCGTGATGGAAAAGAACCAACTGGCCGACTTTCGCTTCCCGAGCGAGTTCAACTCCCTTGCGCCAGGTGCTATGCCCCCAACCCCGATGAGATTCATATTCCTCGGGCGTATATTGTGCGTCGTAGATCAAAAGATCGGCTCCATCGGCCCACTGGCGAAGATTGGAATCGGTTTCAACATCGCCGTGCTCGTGATCGCTGGCGTACACGATGCAAGCGTCGGGAGACTCGATGCGATAGCCGAACGCTCCGTTCGGATGGTGAAGAGGAAAGGGCCGAATCAGGAGGTCGCCAATCCGTCTTCCTTCACTTTCGATTCGCCTATAAGCAACCTTCGGCTCGGTGCTGGGCATGGGGACCGGATAGTACGGCGGCTCCATCTGGCGGGCGAGGATGTGGTGGAGATGATCCGGCTCGGCACCGGAATAAATGGTGGTTCTGGAATTGGGATGATACATCGGCGCAAAAAACGGAATGCCTTGAATATGATCCCAATGGAAATGAGTTAGAAACAGATGAATATCGGTCTCTTGCTCTTTGAGGCGATCCATGAGCGTATTCCCCAAAGGTCGAATGCCGCTGCCACCGTCGAAAATGACCAGAGGTTGATCACCAAAACGAATCGCGATGCACGCGGTGTTTCCACCAAACGCGAGATTCTCGGGAAAGGGCGTGGGGATCGATCCACGAACACCCCAAAAGGTCAGCTCCAGCGGCTTCGGATTCATCAGGATACGAGTCTATCTCCTCGAAGGCACATTCGGCAAACGCACCCGTCTCTGCTCCGCTGTGCAACGTACCGGGGAAGGACTTGATTTCAGCCGATAAGGAAGACTGGCAGGATTTTTCACGGCTCCAAGGTAATGCCTGGCGACGAAGCGCTAGGCGAAAGAGTGGACCTGGGGCCGTAGTTTCAGCGGCGATTCGCCGGCAATTCTTTGTTGACACGGACTCAGGCGCAATAGTGTAAAATCAGGGCTTTAACAAAAGCACGACAAGGGATTGGGCCTCGGGGGTTTGGGTAAACTATGTTGATGTCCGTGCTACGTTCTTTCCGAAATTTTAATCGCACTTGGCGCGGAAAGCTCGTTACGCTGTTTTTGCTTGCTGGTGTTGGGGTTTTTATCTTCGCGGTTCGCATCATCTACTACCCTAGCCTCCCTGCTCCGGTCAAGGTTTACGACATCGTACAGACCAACAAGGCCTGGACCGAAGAGGAGCGGCAAATTTTCTATCACTCGTCGCAAGGCTCCCAAGTGATGCCCAACGATTGGTTCCTCGCGTTGGAACAACCCGACAGCAAGGAATTTTTTATCTCGAACGATAACATGTCGAGATTTCGTTTTCTGCCGGACCCGAACCCCCTTCGCAATCCCTCTCTGCTTCCGATTGGTTTCGCCAAAGACGACCCCGATCCGGTCACTGGCGTGGAGAATCTGGGTTTAAGCTGCGCGCTGTGCCACACCTCGATGCTCACTTACAAAGGGATGGGGATTCGGATCGACGGCGCTCCTGGGATTTTCAATTTTGATTTGTTTCTCCAGCAGCTGGTGGTGGCAGTAGGCGTCACCGCGGCGCCCCAGTTTGTGCAGCAACTGATCGACCCGGGCAAGTTCGACCGCTTCGCGCATCGCGTTCTCCAAGACAAATACAGCCCGGACGCGGCAACAAAACTAAGAGCGGACGTAAGGGCATGGTTCAGCGAGAAATTCAATCAGCAGCGGCAGCAAGTATCGACGGACACGTCCAGTGGCCAGTCCTCGACAGAAGGGGGGTTCGGAAGACTGGACGCGCTGGGAACAGGTGGAAACACCGTGTACAGGAGGCTGACCTCACAGAACCTGCGGGTGCTGAACGCTCCGGTGAAGGCGTTTCCTCTATGGTATGTGGGCCAATACGACTGGGTGCAATCGAATGGATCCATCCGGCAGCCGATGGCACGAAACATCATCGAGTCCCTGGCCGTCAACGCTTACCTGGCTCTGCCGGGAGACAGCGAGAAGCAGCGTTACATTTCCAGTGTGCGGCTCAGGCAGATGTTCGAGATGGAGAGCGCAGTCGGGAAACTGAGCGCGCCTCAGTGGCCGGAACAGATCCTGGGCAGCATCGACCGGGCGAAGGCGGAGCGCGGCAACGTTCTGTACAAACAATATTGCTCGAAATGCCATTCCCCTGAACTCGAACCCGCTCCTTTATGTGGTGACGACATCGCCATAAAATACAACAAACGCTACTTCATCCTTAGGCTCTATGATTACAACGTGATCGGTACGGACGAGCTGGATTCCACGAATTTCGCGACGCGAACTCTGGATGCGACACGGCTGGGCCTCAGCAAGGACACTCCAGGACCAGTAGTCATCCAGATGGTGGTTGGGGGTGTGCTGAGACGTGGGCTGCAGGATCTCGGCCTGCCGGAAGCGACGATGGACGAATGGACCGGCTACCGCGCGGATTGCTGGCGCGCACCCAAAGCCTATCCGGCCCGGCCCCTCGACGGCGTTTGGGCCATCGCCCCCTATCTGCATAATAATTCGGTTCCCAGCCTTTATCAGTTGCTGTTGCCGGTTGAGAAGAGGATGAAGACCTTTTACACGGGCACGGCAGAATTCGATCCGGTAAACGTCGGATATCAGACCGAGCGGATTCCGGGCGGATTCAAAGTGGATGTGAGCAAGCCGGGCAACTCTAACGCAGGCCACGAATTTCGCAACGCGCCACCGGGGACCAAGGGTGTCATCGGGCCTGAATTACAGGATTGGCAGCGCTGGGAACTCGTGGAATATCTGAAGATTATCAGTGAAATGCCCGGCGCTCTCAAGGCGTCGGCCGCCCTGCCGTGGGTGAAAGGTTGCTGGACGGATCCTTACTGGGGAGTCTGCAAGGCAGCCCCCTTGACAGCGCCGCCAGGAACCATGCCGAAACCCTGACCGTGCGAGCTTCGGCAGTCTCAGGACGAACCGCGGCTCGCCATGTCGCGGATTTCCTGGGCCACGATCTCGGGCGCCTCCAGAGGCGGCCAATGGCCCACGCCACGGAGAAAACGAACCCGGCCTGACACGCGATCGGCGAATCGCTTCGGTATGAAAGGATCGTCCTCCCCCCAGATCACGACGGTAGGAACCTTCCGGCCAATTTCTTCAAATCCACGCTCCCATTTCGCGAAGTAATCCTTCCTGGTCATTCTCTTATAGAGCTCGACGATGGTCTTGCGCGGGACTGTATTGAGTCCCGCATACATCCGCTCTACTTCACGCTGGTGCACCGTGGGAGAATCCTTGCGCATGCCCAGCTTGAACATCCATTTGTTCATCAGTGTCATGGAAAGGCTCCCGATCAAAGGCATCGACCACACCTGAGCCATGAAATGCCAGTGATAGCCGGAGCTGTGCACCGCATTGCTGACGACGATGCCCTCCACTCTTTCCGGATGAACGACCGCCCAGGCAAGTCCCATAACCGCACCGATATCGTGAGCCACGATCATGATCTTTTCGTGATCGAGTTTGAGCTCGCGCAGCAGGGCGTTCAGAAAGTCTACCTGCGCCTCCACCGAATAATCGTAGGATTCGGGCAGCGAAGGCGATTCGCCAAATCCAGGCAAATCGAAAGCAATGCACCGATAGGCCGGGCCTAGACAATCGATCACCAGGTTCCATTCGGTAGCGTTGTCTGGATTACCGTGGAGAAACAAAATGGGGAGGCTGCCCTGCCCCCGTTCGATCACTCGGGTCGGGATACCGCCCGCGACGACTTGCATGTGTATTAAGCCGGCAGCTTCGCAGCTCTCGGGAAGCTGTAGTCAATCGCCCACCCGTTGTCCGCCGCGAGATGATGGCAGCTTCGCTCCGCCAGCGCGGAGATTGTCAGGAGTGGATTCACGCCGATAGACCTGGGAATCACCGCCGCATCCATGACATAAAGACCGGGATGAACGTCCGTACCCGAGGTCCCCTTGTACACGCGGCTCTTATGATCCACGACGCCTTTCTGCGCCTGGTCCGCCATGTGGCATCCGCCGCTCGGATGGCCTGTGAGCAGACTCTTGCGATTGGTGAGCAGCGTCCCGCCCAGAACGTCGGCGGCTTTCTGCAACGTATCGCTCGATTTCTGGAAAATTGGATCCTTTCCCATGCCTGGCCATTCGACCCGTAGTCGATCGTCCTTCAGCCGCAGCTTGCCGCCGGTGTCATCCTGATTCACTACCAGATACGTTTGGGTTTGCTTCGTGGCGCCTCCATAAGGGTTGAGCAGCGAAATCAGGGTCCTGCCCCCTGCCTTGACGGATTCACCGAAACTCCGCGTACCAGGTCCTTTCGCAAACAGGTTCATGAACGCGAGCAAACCAGGAACTTCCCAAGCCATGGCTCCCGGAAAAGATCCTTCAATAATGAGGAAATCCGACTTCTCGCGCGCGTCGATCACGCCCGAGGCAAAAGGCCCCACGGGCGGTCGTCCCTGCGCGGACTTGCCGCCGAATCCGATGCTGTTCATCACGTCCGGGGTGTTGTACGACCACCCGACCATATCGCCGTTGCCCGAAAAGCTGTCGCCGAGAGTATCCGAGAGTGCGAGCCCTTTCTCGCGAGACCGCATCAGGATCTCGTTGCTGCCCATGGTTCCCGCCGCGACTACCACAATGTCGGCCGCGATCACGATTTCATCCCGGCTCCCCGTGCGCTGACAATGAATCAGCCACCGATCGCCGCTTCGCTCGAGGTAACGCACAGTGATCGTCGTATAGATCTCCGCCCCGTGATTCTTCGCGTCAGGGAGGTAGTTCATGATCAGCGTGCTCTTGGCGCTGTAATTGCATCCGGACGCGCAGTCTCCGCATGCGTTGCACGGATCCTGCTTCACCCCGACATGGTTGACTCCGCCCTCCAGTTTTTCGAAGTTCACCGCAATGGGAGCGGGCGCGAACGGAAGATTCAGGCCGGCGGCCACCCGTTCTAATGCCGCCATCTTGGGCAGCTTCGGATAGCTTGCCGGATACGTATGCGGCTTCAGCATGTCTTCGGCGAGACGGTAATACCGGTCGAGCGTCCCAAAGCCTCCGTTCCCGAGTTCGGCGCGGATTTCCGATGGCCACCGTTCGTCTGCGAGCACGCGAGGCAGGACACGCAAGCTCACTCCTCCGTTGATCAGCGACGTTCCACCCAGGCCGCATCCAACGAATACATTCACGTCCGGGTTAAAGCGCAGATCGTAGAGACCGGTACGCGATCCTAAATGACGCGCGGGCAGATCCATCTGAGTCTCTTTGTTGAACCGGAAAAGGGAGTTCGGATATTCCGAAGGTTGGAACTCCTTGCCGCGCTCCAAAATGCAAACACGCCTGCCGGCGCGCGCGAGGCGGGATGCGGCCACTCCTCCGCCATACCCCGACCCAATTACTACGATCTCATAACTCTTCTGGAGGTCCTGCGGAGCATTTGCAAGTCTTGCCATTCAGCTGTCTCCTTCAGTTCTCGGCATTACAAGCTACGCCGGCGTGGATACCGATTCGGCGGAGCGGTTCGAAACGACGGCCCGGCGACGTAAAACTTGGATCCCGAACCATCAGACCTTCGGGAAAAAATGGTAAAGGCAGGGGTGCAATGAAAGCCGAGTCTGCGGCGGCGCGCGTCTTGCCAAAAGGTCGTGCGCATATTAAGAGCAGAACTTCTAAGCCTAGTGCCGTCATAGTATTCAGTTTCATATTCACATCTCTTGGCAACTGGGCCGCTCAGTTAGTTTAAGGGACTCATTGCGGCAACACAACCCTCTCCGAATTACTCTCAGTGCCGCTCCCGTTGCGGGCCGGCATTCCGCCCTTAGAGCCAGAGTCTCCTAAGCTCGGTCTCCTGCAATTCCACGAACCGCTTCATTTCGGTAAATTCCCTCATTCCTGCAACGGCGGCGGCGGTCCGGAATCGCGCGGCGCCCCCGGTTCATGCACCGGTACTCCATTTTGCCCGTGTCTGAAATTCGAGATCGCAAAGTAGACCTCCCGCCGGACTCGATTGACTCCTCCGATCGGCCGGTGTTCGGGCAAACAGTGCCATGCGTTCATGGAGAGATTCTCGGCAAACATTCTTTGCTCCGGAGAATCGACATCCTGGGCCGGAATGCGGAGCGTGGCAAGTTTATGAAACGGCGTTTTCCACGGCACAAGGGCATTTTCCACGGGCTCCCGCGCCGGGTCCTGTTGGAACTGAATCATGAAGTCGAATTCGGCGCCGTTCTTGGCCAGATCCTCCACCAGCCGCGCGCGGAGAAAATTCGGCTCCGGCTTCCGGGGTAGCTGGGAGGTTGCGGATTTTGTCGGCCGAAGCATGTATTTTGAAGCGCGCTCCCCGAAGATGTAAGGAGTCGCACTGAACCAGGGAATCTCCAAAAGGTTGGCATGCTTCTTCGAATTCGCGAGCAGCGTAATGCCCACATCCGGGTGATTCAGCAGAAACCAGCCGATACGCAGCCACTTTGATAGCGGCCGGTCGCGGTCAAGGGCTCCTGCGCGGACGAAGTTGAGGAAATCGACAGCCGTCCGGGTGAGGAACACCTGCGCCGTGAGGAAGAGAAAATCGTGCGTTTCGGCGTCTTTCTGCGGTCCCAGAAGTTTTGGGCCGTCCACACCCATTAATTTGAGCGCCATCCCGCGAATGTCCCCCTGGATGTCGGGCGAGGGAACATGCGAGGCGTTGGAATATCTGATCCAGGTGGGATAACTTGCGGGGTGAGCGAAAAGTCCAACCCGCAGCTCCGCCGGCAGCGACGGCTCGACAATGAACTCCGCGCGCACGGCCCCATGGCCTTTGACGTGAACGTCCCGATAGGCCAGCCCGTTCAGAAACCGCTGCTGGATGACATCGCGTAACGATTCGATCAGTCCCGCGACCGTTTCCTGTTCGTCAGGCTCGGCGTATTCCCGATTTAGTTCAAGCGCAGCTTTAGTAGACATTTCGAATTGGTGGTATCTGTCGCCATCATCCCGGAAGGTGACCGTGGGCTGGCGCCGTTTCCTCCCATTTGATGATCTTCAGGTCCAGCACGAAGAACGCATACAGGACCGGCACGAGCAGCAGCGTAACAACCGTGGCGACCAGGAGACCACCGATCTGGGCGTAACACAGGGGCTCCCATAGCGGACCGCCATGTTCCGCCAGCGGAAACAGCGCGATCACGGTAGCGCCTACCGTGATCAGGACCGGGCGAAGCCGCATGATACCCGCGTCGAGAAGCGCATCTTTGAAGGGCTCTCCCGCCGCGTGAGCCTCCTCGATAAAATCGAATAGCACGATGACGTGGCTTACAATCACGCCGATCAGACTCACAATTCCCAGGAAAGCGATGAAGCCGAACGCCGTGTGCATCACGTTCAGCGCGATCAGCGCGCCCACCATGCCGTAGGGAATGGCCGCAAAAACGATGACTGGCTTAATGGCGCTGCGGAATTGAAACACCAGGGCCAGGAAAATCATGAAGGTGGAGACGATCAACACCACCACGATCTGGCCGAAACCTTTGGTCCGCTCTTCCTCTTCTCCGCCAATCTGCATGTCGTAACCCGGTGGGAGTGTGGCCGCGAACTTGGCAAGTAGGGGACGGGCTTTGGACATCACTTCCGAAGGCAGCAATCCCGGAGCGGGAAAAGTCAGGACCGTGATGGTTCGAAACTGATTACGGCGCGCGATTTTCTCCGTCTCGAAGCCGCCGTTCACCGCCGATACTTCGCTCATCGGGACCTTCTGCAGACCCGTCAAGGAGTACACGTACAAATTCTTCACGTCCGACATTTGCGCTCGTTCGTCGATGCGCAGCCTCGCTACGATCGGAATTTCTGTCGAGCCTTCGCGCAAATTCGAAACCGGAGCGCCCGTCAACCCACCCGCCGAGGACAGGGCCACATCTTTGTTTGTCAGGCCGGACAGATTGGCGCGGTCCGAATCCACTTTCAGCCGGACCGCGTATGTCTCCGCGCCCCAGTCGTCGCGCACGCGGGCCGCTTCGGGCATCGCGCGGAAGATATCCTCCACCTGCGCGGCATATTTCCGAAGCGCCTGTTCATTTTCGCCGGAGATGCGAATCTGCACGGGCACACCGATCGGCACACTGGTCTCCAGCTGGCGCACATCGATGCGCGCGCCGGGCACAGCGGCGGTAAGGGCGGCCTGCAGTGGCTCGACCAACTCATCCGTGTCGCGCTTATCGTTGACTTGAATAATGACCTGCGCATAGTTGGGCTGAAACAACTCGGGGGAAACCGAGAACCAAAAGCGCGGTCCTCCGCCCCCAACAAAAGTCGTTAGCGAGCGCAGTACATCCCTCGGCTTGCCGTCTTTACCCGGATGCTCCTTGCCGAAGTCCTCGGCGGCCTTGCGGATCACGTCCGTTGCCAGACGGGCAGTCAGATCGGTCGCTGCGATGTTGGCGTCCTCAGGCAGCCAGACATCCACAAAGGACAAATAGGACAGATCCTTGGGAAAAAAGACCAGCTTCAGGTTCGAGACGTAGTAAACTCCAGCGCTCAGCAGCAGGACCGAAAAGGCCAGTGCCAGCTTCCGGTGTTCGATGAGCCCCCCGGCGAACCGATAATAGGCGTTGGCAAACCCGTGTTTCCTGCGCTCGCCGATCGGCTCGGCCAGTTTCTTGCTGGGCCGCAGCAGATAGTATCCAATCAGCGGCACGAACGACATCGACACGATGCGCGAGGCTACTAGAGCGCAGGCGAGAACCACCGGCAGGCTCTTCATGAAATTACCAGTGAGCCCTGTGATCAACAGCATCGGCAGATACGCCACAATGTTGGTGATCGTGGCGAACATGATCGCGGTGGCCAGCTTCGTCGGTCCCAGCCAGGCAGCGATCAACCGGGGCTGGCCGGTATCGAGCTCACGCTTAATCGCATCGATTGCCACCACGGGATCGTCGACCAGCAGACCCAGCGCGATGATGAGAGACGCGATCGAGACCTGCTGGATGTCCACGCCAAGAATGTCCATCATCCCGAAACTCATCGCCAGGGTAAGCGGAATCGAAATCGCCATCAGCGCGGCGGAGCGCCACTCCCAGAAGCCGACCAGAGCCAGCAGGACCACTAGAATGATGGCCTCCAGCAGGGACTGCATGAACAGTCCAACGATCTCCCGCACCTGGAGAGGCTGGTCCGAAGTCCTGGCCAGGACCAGATCGTCCGGCAGGCGGCCATGAAGCTTCTCAAGAGCTTCGTCGACGGCCTTGCCGAAATCCGCGATCTGCCTGTCTTCCCGCATAAAAATCGACAGCGTAATGGAATGGTTTCGATGCCACTGTCCGCTTGAATCCCGCATCATGTAGTAGTTCAAATAGAGCGGCGTTTCATATCCGCGCGAGACGTTGACCGCGTCACGCAGGTAGACCGGAGCCCCCCTGGGACTGGCCGTTAACAGAATATTGCCGATTTCCTTTTCGGATTTAAATTCACCCGAAGGATCGATAAGCATGTTCTTGCCACCGACCTCCAGGTTGCCGCCCGGAAAGATCGCGTTCCTCTGCGCCAACAGCTGGGGCAGCGCCGCCGGCTGAATACCGAACGATGCAAGACGCTGCTGCGAGTATTCCAGATAGATCCGCTCGGCAAGCACGCCTGAACGGTTTACTTTCGCGACCTCTGGCACCGCCTGCAGCGTACGCTGGACCAGCTCGGTGTAATCGTCAAGCTCTTTAAGGCTGTACTTGTCTCCGGCGACCGCGGCCAGTTTCTGCGTGGTCTCCGCGGGATCCTGAACGAAGACAATCGGCCAGACATCGGGGTGAAGTTCGGACGGCCGGAGCCGTTCCCGAAGAAAGTTGTTGGCAAACGCTGAGGTAGCCGCATCGTCCTCGCCGAAATCGCCGTCCACCCCCACAAAACCCGGTCCTTCGATGGCCACAAGGTTTCGGCCCCGCTTGTTTTCCGCTGCGTACTGCAGGAAAAGATTGCGATCCTGGCGGGGAATCACCGGACTGATCGAGACGGGAAAACAAATGATTCCCGCTACCCGGCGACCCTTGGGCGCCTTTGCGCGCTCCGCCTCGATCGCCTTGCGGACCTGATCCGCGCGCCACGATACTTCAGCCGCTCCCGCCTTCGGACTCGCCACGGTAAGCATCAGCGCCGCCGTATCGCCGAAATCGCGCAGGAACGTGACCGGACCCGCGCCTTCGGGCAGATCGTTGATGGAGTCCAGCCTGAGATTGATATCATCCCACTGCTTGTTGACGTCGGAGACCGTGCTCTCCTCTAACGCGATGACGATGATCGAAAGATTGCTGCGCGAAACGGACTCGATCTTCTCGACCTTTACATTGCCCGCTATCTTGGCCTCGATTTTCTTCGTGATCAGCTGCTCTACTTTGTCCGCCGAAACCCCCGGCCATGCGCAAACCACAGCCGCGCGCGTCGAGCCGAACTTCGGATCCTTGCGCTTGGGCATATTGATATAGCCATATACGCCCCAAAGCACCGTGGCGATCATCAGAACCCAGCTGATCTGCCTGTTCTCGACGCAGAAACGAGGAGTATTCCGGTCGCTCTCGATGCGCTCTAAATCGCTCTTATGTTTTTCCATTCTAAGGAAACCCTTTTAAGGAACGATCCTCACGACTTCGCCGTCGCTGACAACAGTGGCCCCGGTAATAATAATTCTCTCGCCCGCGCGGATCCCTTCGTTCACGATAATGCTGTCGTTCAAAGCGCCTCCCAACTTCACTTCGCGCGCATGAGCCGTCGCCTTGCCGCCCTGTTCTTCGATCACAAATACCGAATAACCTTCCGCGCCGGACTTGGAGCGGACAATGGCGCTCAGCGGTATCACCAGGTTGCTCGATATCGCGCGGCTGGCCGCCATCTGGATTGACACGATCATGCCAGGCTTAAGCCGCAGGTTCGGATTCGGGAACGTCACCTCGACGTCAAACACCCGGCTGCGCGGGTCGGCCGCCGACGCGATCGACGTGATCCGTCCAGTGAACCCGCCCGGAAGCGAATCCGTCGACAGCGCCAGCGGCATGCCGACTTTCAGATGCGGCAGCAGCACGTCCGGCGCGCCGAACACTGCCTTCAGACTGCTGAGGTCCGCCAGCACATACGCCGGCGAGCCGGGTCCCACTAGTGTCCCCACTTCCACCAGCCTCTTAATCACCACGCCGCGGCTCGGCGCAACCAGCGTGGAGTCTTTCAATGCGAGGTTCGCCTCATCCACCAGCGCCTGTCCCCCCGCGATCCGCGCACGCGCCAAAGGCAGTTGCGCCTGCGCCCCTCCCAAAACGGCCTGCGCGTTATCGAGCTGCGCTTTAGCGCCCTCCATGTCGGATTTCGTGAGGCTTTGCTTTTGGAACAGCGCATCCGCCCGGTCATAATCCTGCTTCGCTTTCACTACGCCGACCTGAGCCTGTTTGACGCCTTCGTCCGTTTGCTGGAGACCCGCTTTCGCCTGATCCAGCTGGCTCTGAGCCTGGGCGATCTTAGCTTTATAATCGGCATCGCGCAGCTTTACCAGCGTCGTCCCCTTCTCCACCACGTCGCCTTCATGCACCAGGCGCGTGCCTCCGCCTTCGTTCGGAACCGTCAGAATCTGTTCGACGTATCCGCCCAGTCGGAACGCCACGTCTACCCGCGAGACCGGTTCGATGCTCCCCGAATACTTCGCGCCCTGTTCGGATTTTTCCATTTCCACGGTTTGTACGCGCACCGGCGTTAACGGCTTCTCATGCTCCGCTTCTTTTGAGCAGCCGGCACAACAAATCACTACTGGCAATAACCAGGTGAGCTGTTTCACGGCGTCACCTTTCACCGATGGCCTTCTCAAGATCTGCACGCGCCCGCCAAAACGTCATCACGGCCTCCTGATACTTAAAAGTCTTCTCCGCCAACGTGGCTTTGAGCTGAAGAACATCCTTGAGCAGCACTGAATTCTGTTCGTATTTGTTCAGAGCCACCCGAACTTTTTCCTGATCCGCCTGCAGCGCCAGATTGGTCACCCGAAGCTGCAAGCGCGCCTCGTCCAATTTGCGGAAGTCCAAGCCGACCTCAAGTTCGATCTGCGCGGTGGCTTCGTCCACCGCTGTCTTCGCCTGTTCCACCACGGCGACTTTTGACAACAGTTCGTGCTTCTTCTTGCCCCAGTCGAATACGTCCCAGTTCACCACCAGACCCACGGCGCCGATGTTCTTGGGAAGGATTTCAACGTTGAATGGCGATATGTAATTGAAGCTCAGACTCACGTCCGGGATATACTCCGCCTTCTTCGCTCTTCGATCGATATCCGCCTGTTGAATCTTCAGCCGCGCCTCGCGCAGTTCCGGCCGCTGCTCCAGGGCTCTCGCCCGAGTGGAGGCCAAATCGAACTCCCAGGCTTTGGTCTCGGCGGCCGCGCTCACCGTGAACTCCGTCTTGAGATCCCGGCCCAGCAAACTGTTCATTTTCTCCTTCAACGTAGCAGCCGCGTTTCGCAGCTGGAGCGCCTGCGATTCGACCGTGGCCAGCCCGGTCTCTGTATCCAGCACATCGGACTTCAGCGCAACCTGCTCGGCCAGAGCGTTCGAAACCACGCGATTCAGTTCTTGAAAAAGTTTCAGCGTCTCGTCCGTGGCGCGCAGCCCGCTCTGCGTCTGAAGAAGGTTATAGTAAGTCTTCTTCACGTCATTGAGGACAGTCTGCTCCTCCAGGCTTAACTTCTCTTTCGCGATTTGCACACCCAGCTTCTCGGCGTCGATTCCCAACCGGATTCGAAAGAGCTGCGAGAGTGGCTGGTTCGCTTGCGCCCATACGAAGGTGAAAGGTCTGCGTCCCTCGATCACATGCGAAGGCGCCGGCGGAAATGGCCCAATTCCCGGAAATGCGCCAAAAGCTCCGACGGGAAACAGGAAATCCAGTTTCGTAAACAACTGGCCTTCCATACCGGTGAACTTGAACTGCGGCAGGCGAAGTGTCCGCGCGACCTCCACCGAGTGTTCAGATTTGACCACCTCAAGCTGCGAGATTTTTACGCGCCGGTTCTTTTGCAGAGCGAGCGACGTCGCCTGGTCCAGGGTCAGCTCTTCCTGAGCCCACGCGAGCGTAGGCCACACTAGGAAAAGCAACATGCTGAAACGTAGTGGTCGCACAAGCACTCAGAGTTTTCCTTTTTCCACCGATCAGAGCCAGCAACCGCCCGGAAATTGTATCACACAATTCCCTCAACCGACCCCTTCAATTTCCCTTACTCGCAATTCCCTCGTCCGGTATCTCCAACTCTTCCGGCAGAGCCGCGACCACAGGGAGCGGTCAACTACGTGATCAAGCATCGCTTCCGGCAAACAAAATCTCGAGACCGCTAACCGTTCGTAGACTTGATGTCCTTATCGAAGAATCGGAACATAATCCGACGAATATCCAGGAACAAAATCAGCCCCGTCAAAAATTGATAGGGGCGCCATTTGAGTACCAGCAGGCAAGCGTGCCAAATATCGATTTGCCCGAATCCCTGTTCCCTGTGCGTCAGCAACCCCCATGCGAGATAGGCGAAGCCGCATCCCAGCGTCGTCGCCGTGAACGTGATCGTACCACGCAGGAAAATCGACACTGCAAACACAGCCTTGTCCACCAGCTGTGAGAATTGGAACGGAGGAGTATCCAGCCATCTCTGCGCTAAATACATGGTCCGGTTAGCCATATCCGCCATTTGCTCCACGGTAAGATACGCCTCGTCGCTCGGACCCTTGAACATCCACTTCAGCACCTGGTTATGAACGCGCTCTTTCGCGCGTTTTCCGGCTGATTTGTTGTAAACGCGGTGTTCATGGAACGCGTCGACATTGGGATAAAGCCGGGCCGCGATCGTCTCGTACATCAGCGTCGACCGAATCATCTTCAGCGTATTCAGGTTCATCGGAATGTTGTACTCGCGCGCCAGACGCAGGAACCTGATCCAGATCTTCGCCGACGTTCGCTCCCACCATTCCGTGTGCTTGCTTCTAAACGCGTAGAGGTCCTGCCAGAAGATCCCCTCCACCCGTTTGCTGAATTCTTCGATGTCGATTGGCGGCAGCGGTTCCAGAATAGCCAGGGCTGCCTGCACCATGCGTCCGATATCCGCTTTGTCGTGATAGTACGACAGCTGCCTCCAGTTGTTGCGCTCGCGCGTGGTGTAAGCGCCCGAGGACCCGAAGTCGATGAACACCAGGTCGCTATTGCGCTGAATCACCACATTCGAGGGGTGCGGGTCGGCATGAAACAGGACGTTCTCGAAAACACCGAATTGATTCGTTCGCAGCAGACGGCTCGCTACAAGTTCCGGATGGATGCCATGCTGGCGCAGCAGCTCCAGCGCCTGTTCATCCTTTGTCTCCACCGCCGCGATCAGCTCCCGCATCCAGACTCCAGTAACGAACTCCGTCACCAGAATGTCCTCGGACGAAAGCTCGTAGTAAACTCTGGGTGCCGAAACATGTTTGATGTGTTCCTTTACTCCGCGGCGGAACAATTCGGTATAGCGGGCCTCTTTAGTTAAATCCAATTCCTCCATCAGCATGCTTCGAAATTCGTACAGAAAATTCCGAGATAGTCCGGGACGGATAATAGTCAAAAATTCCAGCACCTGAAGCACTGCGCCCAGTGCGTTGCAATCGGCGACGAAGTTCTCTCCAATGCCTGGACGGCGAACCTTGACGGCGACCCGGTCCCCGTTTTTCAGGTAAGCCTGATAAACGCAAGCTACCGATGCGGACCCGATCGGCTTCGGGTCGAAGGCCTGAAACGCTTCGAGCAGAGGTTTTCCCAGACGGCTCTCCAGCCGCTGGATTGCATATTCCGTGGGAAACGTCGTCATCCGGTCGAGCATCTTGCTTAGCTCCACCGTGTATTCATACGGCAGCAGATCGATGCGCATCGCCATCTGCTGGCCCAGTTTTACGGCCGTTCCGCCGATTCTTTGGATCGCCTCGCGCAATCGAACGGCGCGCCGTTCCAGGGAATCCCGTCTCAACAGTTTGTCCGACAGGATCTCCGCAGCCCACCGGAGCGCCGCCCAGGAATAGATCAACAGCCGTGTGGTGGTCTTGAAGATGCTGACCTTCCACGACAACTGGCGCATCATCGCCGGCGTGACCTGAGGCATCACGTCGCCTTGCAGACGTTTCCGAACGTCCAGCGGCAGGATCCCGGGTGGCTGTTGGAAGGTTAATTCTTCGATGGTTGCCCGCCGCGGCTCCGCCGGCTGATCACCGTTAAGAGGGGTGGTTGGCTTCCAGTTTTGCAATCCCGCGAGCACCCGCATCCGAATCCGCTCTTCGCGCCGCTTGGGCTTCTTGCGACCGCGCGAATGCGGATCGATTTCGTGGCCGTTCCTCGAGAGTTCTCTCCCGTCCGGTTGCCCTTCAAGGTTGTTACCCATCGGGTCGTCGCGGGGTTCATCGCCGCCAGTCGGAGTCATCCTGCTTCCTTGCGCGGGTTAGAACACACTAACCCTGAGTGAATGTTCGTGCAGAGTATGGCGGGCGCGGCCGTTACCGGAGCGGTGGAGGCGTCAGCAGCTTTATCGTATCGCGAAGTGGCTTGGACCCTCCCTCGCTGTTGACCGTTTTGACAAAGTCGTACGGAGCTTTGCCGCCCTTACGCATCCCCTTGCTCATCGCCTTCGTCCAGTTCTCTATCGCATCGCGGAGTGCACCATCCCGTTTTTTTCGGGAAGACTTTTCGCTGCGCTCCGTATATTCGCTGAGCAGCCGGGTGACACCGGCGCTCACAGTGCGAAGAGAGACAGTAACACCACGCTCCACATCCTGGATCGTACGAAGACCTTGTGAGAAGCGTCGCTTTTTTTTCTTTTTCTTCGGCTCGATCACCACCGGATGCGGTGCCGCCATCGTCGCTGGCTTGGTTTGTATGCCGGGTTGTGCCATTCTACGCGCCTCAGAAGCCGAATGGCAGAAAGCCCGCACGACGGCTCGGCTTCCGCTCGTAACAAATCACCACCGGGACCAGAACCTTCCCAGCCAGCTCTGCGCCTAGGCTCGTACGGACGGCTTCCACCGCTTCGTGGACATCCTCCATAAGCTTGCCCTCGCCGTTCTTTAGCTCCTTGATCAACTTCTTCTTTTTCTTCCCGAGATCCAACACAATCGGTGTGATCTGATTGTGGACGTGAACCGGTGTTGTTGCCATATAATCCTCCTCCTGTGGGCCTATCGAACAAAAATACTTCTGGCCAGGATCATTGCCATCATGTGTTTATACCACATGTATCCTATTTTTTCAAAAGGCTATTTGCCGTGTCCTCAAGCTATTGCCGTTTTCACCCGCCTTCTTCCCGCGAATCGCCATATATCTTCTAGGCAGGAGTCAGTGCGCTCTTCTGACGGAGAGCCTGATCGATCAATTGGGGCAACACCGGTACAAGCTCCGAAAGGTCTGTGAGCGTCAGAATGCTGCCAGTCAACGACTGGCTAAAGGGCGCGCGTCCGATACATTTTTGCCGACCGTAGGGAGCGGTCAAATTTAACGCCTCATCATAGCTCGAAAAAACAGCAATCCGACCGCCAGGAACGGCAGCGAGTAAAGCAACAGGTCCCACCGCCCCAAGCCTACGGGCGTTACCTCCACGTTCGCAGTGGCTTCACCTTCCCCGGCGGAGCTGTGCACATACAGGTTGATCCGCCACATTTCCTGCGCGTCAAACGGGACGGACGCGTTGTATTGCACCTGTCCGTTCAAATCCTGGCGCACAGCCGGGTAGCGGACCTCTTGCAATCGCCCGGTCACGGGCTGCACGCCGATTTCAAACTTCAGATCGTTCGGGATCGGCTTGTTGACGATCACGAAAAAAGTCCCAACGCCCACATCGGGATGCGTCCATAACGACACCACGCAGGGACCCACCTGGCGATCCACGATGATGGGAAACGGAGGCCCATTATGCGCTTCCATCCGCGCACATAAAAGAAGCAACCAACCGCAAACGCGATAACTATGCATCTTCAACTCAAGAACGTCGCCCGCATTTCCATGGGCTGAAAAATCAGCCACACTGCTGAGCCGAAAAGCACCGCACACACGGCCGCCCACGGCAGGAAAACCCGCAGCCACCGCTCCCCGCCGTCCTCTCTTGCCATAGCCTGCATAATGCCCAGCGCCCCCGACAATCCGAGCACCAGGAATCCGAACTCCAGCGGCTGAACGAATCGCAACGGAATCCCGACCAGCATCCAGCGCGGCTCGCCCAAAAAGGGCACCGCGCTCTGAATAACCGGAATCCAGGTATAGAGACCAGTGAAGAAATGAAATCCATAATGCGCCAGCCACATGCCGAACCCCAATGGAGTCAGAGCGATGCTATATCGGATCACGCTCGCGCCGCTCGCCCAGCCCGCGAATCCTAACAAGACGAACGGAATCAGCACCATGACCGCCGCGAAAATCAAAGCCAACACCACGGCTTGGTTGTCCATATGCATCGACGCCCGCAGCCACCCCTCCAACGCATATACCGGATGCACCATCCCGAGCGCATTCATGAGCGCTCCGAAAGTGAATATTACAGCCAACCCAGCCACGTCTTTTCGGCGCGAGAGGAATCCGATTCCCGACCGTCTGCCCTCCGCCGTCAATTCCTCGCCGGGGAGCCGCGAGAGGATGCCGACATTATCGTGCGGGCAGGCCTGCACGCAATCCAGGCAGAAGGTGCAGTCCAGGTTGCCGATTTTTTGAGGCTGAAACAACGCCAACTCGCATCCCCTCTGGATCACCACCAGTTCGGAGCGGCGGCCGCGGATGCAATCGTTGGTATTGCAAGCTTCACAAATCGACTTTTCCCGGGCCCGGACTTCGAACGGAGAAAGCACTGACGCGATGAAGTTGAACTGTCCTATGGGACATATGAATTTGCAGAAGGTCGCGTGCTTAAAGAGCGTATCGACTGCCAGAATCGCCAGGAAATAGCCCAGAATCAGCCAGGCCGTCCACCATGGACTCGACCATAGACTAAACAGTTCATAGGTGTAAAGAATAAGGACGAATAACCCCGCCGGCATCCACTTGCTGCGCAGCTTGCGCGGCCATTGGAAGCGGGGCTGGATGAATCTCCTGGCCACGTCCCGCACCAGCACGAACGGACACGCCATGCAAAAGAAATTCCCGGCGCACAGCAGAACCAAAACCAGGAGCCCGCGAAAATGGACCCAGCTAAGCGTCGTAGCCAGATTTTTTGGCGAGAGATCAGGCCCGAATAGTCCATGCACAATCATGATCAGCGCCAGCACCAGGAGCGGGATCTGTAACAAAGTGCGGGCATGGCGCCATCCAAGCAGCTTGCCCAATCCGGGGACTCGAAGCAAGTCGACCATCTGGCTATTTTTTGAGGACCCCGCTCACCTTGACCTGCCGTTCCACTTTCATGCCGTCGGGGAGTGTGATATGCATCAGCAAAACCCAGTCGCCCGGCATCGAAAAATCAAGTGTTCCCTGGTAAACCCCCGCCGATACTTCGCGGGTTTGTGCATACGTCGGGCCCATCCCGGGATGAGACATATTACCTTCGATCACCACCTGCGCGCCTTTCACCACGTTAACCGTGATCGTGGCCGCTCCCACCCGTGGAGGAAGCGGCGCTATGTCGCAGCGAACTTGCACTGAATCGGCAGAGGCCTGGCAGCCAACGAAACAAAGTGAGCCGCCCGTCAGGACGACGAAAATGCAGCTCCGAAAGACCATGCTATCCGGCAGCAGCCGTGCGCGGATGCCAGGCGCAGGTACAGGCCATGCGCTCCGTTTCCTGAGCGGGCGGGAACATATGAAAGTACATCCCGATCATCATCGGAATGAAGACCACTCCGTTATAGAAAAGGTGCAATTCCACCCGCGGAATAACCAACTGCAACACGCTGAAAGGCACCGGCTTGTTCCACAGGTTGTGATGAAAGACAGCCTGACCAATCAGCAGCAGGTGTTCGATGTGATGCCAGAATTGGATCAGCAGCGCGATGGTCCACCATTTCCTGCTCAGACCCGTAAAACCCTTTCTGAGAAACCAGATGCCGGCGAGCATAACCAGCGCGTAAGAATAATGGAGGACCTCGGACGACACCAGCCAGGGATACCAGAGGCCAAGAATGCCTCCCGCCCGCGGACGCGGCCATCCCATCACATAGATTTGGTAGGCCTGAACAAGATGCTCACCCCAGTGCGCCAACACAATCACCATAAAACCCTGAAGCATGCGTTCATGCCATATGGAGTTGGCCTTCTGATAGAAACTGAGTTCCTCGTGCGGCTCTAATACCGCACCGCCCGGGACTCCAAAACTGGAGGCTGCCATCGAGTTCTCTCCTGAAAACTACTGGTTACAGTCGCATGTGACCACAAGCGTGACAACGTGCTCCGAAGTTTGCTTGCTGACAATTTCGAAACGCACAATGAGCCCCATTGTAGTCCATTTTTGCAGAAAAACCTCGCAAATTGTGGGTTGCGCGATTCTATCCCCCCATAAACGATCACCCTCGCGGGCAGCGACCTGCGGTGTGCCCAGGTCCGTAAAACCTTTAAATTAAAGCCTATTTGGGGCAACATATCATGCTTGCCGTTATTTTTTCCCTCGCTCTTGGCAACCGGACGCGTTTCATGCTACATTGATTCACCATATCCGTTCGAGGAGGATGTAATGGATACTAAGACTCAGAGTTCGAAAGAAGCTGCGGTTGGAGTGACGGTGACTACCCACTCCGAGCCGGAGAAGAAAAAGAAGTCGTCGCGTGGAGCAAGGCGCTTACGCGACGTCGAATCCCGGGTCAGCAAATCCGTGCACCGGTTAAGCAAAGCCGTGAACCGGGGCGTCGAAACCTACTTGTCCGCCAGGGACCGCTCTGACGCCAAGAGGAAAGATGGATTTGCCGTCGATTTCGTTGAGAATGTGGCTCGAGGCGTATCCGATACGGTCGCCGAAGGCGCTCCCATCATTCACGACGTGGCAGAAACGTTTAACACCCGTCAGTTGCGGAAGCAGATCAGAAGGGCCGCCGCGACTTTCGGGTCTATCCCGTTGATTGGACGATAAGGACCCAGCCGTCCCCTCCCGTCGCATTTACTCCTAACAGCGTGCCGGTTGCGAGGACCGGCACGTCGTACCGAGTCGTACAATCCGCGGTAGTAACGTACTTTCTCCACTGCATCTTTCATTTTGCTACCACTTCTAGCAAACTCGGCGGATGTTCCATTGGAGAACCGACTCTAAGTTAAAACATATCATCGGAGGTCTTGGACAGTTTGGGAAAACTGAAACGCTTCTAACTTTAAGTGCACAGAGCTATGAGGATGCAAGCGCATGTCTCTGTTAGCTCGGCATCTCCCAGATTTGTCTGTTTGAATCGGTCATGCCGTTTTTTGCGATGCAGTATAGGGTCTTATTCCATGACACCATGGCATATGGCTCGCACCACTATTTGACTAACCTCAAATTCCAGAATATTGCGCGTGAAACCGCGCTCTTTGAGACCAGCGCCGACCCTGAAACCGGTCGCAGCGAGCAACTCGAAAACATTGTGATGTTGACCCGGGAGGCTTACTGTTCCAACCTCGCGCCAGTAAACGTGGGGGAGAAGGTCGCTATTTTCATGACATACGCAGATCCTTCTCGAAGCACTGTCCGGCTTTGCTTCCGGGTGGTGCATCAGTGCGGCCATCCCGTTTCCTGCGGCTACCAGACCATGGTTCTCACGAACAGAGAGACCCATGAACTGGTGCAAGCTCCTCCTTCGCTCGCACAATTTCTGAATGCCGATGCGGCGCGTAACCTGATCGAACCGTTGAGCCAGCCTAGTTTCGCCGATCTGGCCAGATCGGGAAGCAGCGGCGTGCGGCACATGTTCCCGGAGAGTATCCGCCGTCTGGGGAAAACCATCGCCAATGCCCCGATTGAGTCCGCATATCCAAAGATTGTGGACGAAAACCTGAAGGAATACGCGTTACAAGAATAGCCATGGAAAACGCTCTGACAGGAAAACTCGCATTTACGTTCCCGGGTCAAGGCTCGTTTAGCGCCGACGTGCTTCGCGAGTTATACGATCGCGCGCCCGATCGGCATGAGTTCCAGCGCGCGGACGAAATTTCCCGTCTCATTCTAGGTCACGAGTTCCTGCCCCTGGTGAAAGCGCGTGAGGCGAAAGAGCGGGACGCGATCCTCAAGGCTTGCCCCGAACTCGACCAGATTGCGATTTATCTCACCAACTACCTGATTGCGAGCGATTTGATCGCCTCCGGCATGAAGCCCGATGTTCTGCTGGGGCACAGTTTCGGCGAATTAGCGGCGCTGGCAATCGCAGGGGTTTACTCGTTCGAATCGGGTTTGCGAATCGTGTGCCAGCGTACGTCCGTTCTGCGCTCGACCACCAGCGGAGGCAAGATGGCTGCGGCTTCTTGCGGCGCCGATCGTGTTGCCGAGCTGATTCACTCCCTGGGCAAGCGATCCCTTGAAATTGCTGTCATCAATCACGCCAAGCAAACCGTGATTTCCGGCCTCCCAGCCGATCTGGATGTGCTAGGCGAGGTTCTGGCGAAGCAAGGTGTCGGCCTGACGGTCCTGAAATCCCGCTATCCGTTCCACTCGTCCCTGCTGCAGCCGGGTGTCGCGCCGTTTCAGCTGATCCTCTGTTCGTACTCGTTCAAGCCCGCCGCGATTCCGGTTTATCTGTGCACGGATCGAAGTTTTTATTCGAGCGCCCAGGACCTTTCGCGGGTTCTTTCGGATCAGTTCGTAAAGCGACTGGATTTCGCGGCCATCCTGAGAGAGCTTCACGCACTCGGCTTCCGCCGCTTCGTCGAATGCGGCGCGGGCAACATTGTGACGAAGGTCACGCAGGAATCGGGTTTGGAAGGGATCACGGCGCGTCCCGCTGCTCCGCTTTCAGGTGAAGGATCCGCCGCAGTCCTCAAGGAATTTGGCGCGGGCGCATCGGTTTCCCCAGCAACCGCGGAATTGGCCGGCCTCGCAAGTGAAATGCGTGCGATGCTCGACCGGGCTTCGAGGATTCTGGACTCAGTAGAGGCAGCGCCAACGCCCTTCGTGATGCCCGCGCCGGTCGTGATAGAAGATTACACGCCCGACGTCGAACCTTGCGACGCCGCGCCGATCGCGATCGTGGCGATGGGCTGCGTACTACCGGGCGCACACAATCCGGAGCAATATTGGAGCAAC
This sequence comes from Bryobacterales bacterium, assembly GCA_963813145.1. GTDB lineage: Bacteria > Acidobacteriota > Terriglobia > Bryobacterales > Bryobacteraceae > Palsa-187. The sequence goes on along the minus strand of CAWEXX010000001.1, from coordinate 3,555,465 downwards.
ATTCTAAACGGCGTCAGCGGCATCGCCGACTTGGGGCACGAGGACGAAACGGCGGCTCGCGATTTCCTGGCCGGCGACGGCGGGCCCGAGCCAAAGATCGTCTCCGACAAGACCTATACCCTGCTGAGCGGCAGCGCCGGCAAAATATCGTACGATGCAAAGCTGTTGGCCGCTTCCTATACCGAACTGGAATTCAACCGGCTTACCCGGGCGGAGAAATTGCTGGCTCTTGCTTCGGCGCAGGCTCTGGCTGGATTTAAGACCAGCATCGCGGAAATCTCGCCCGACCGAATCGAATGCGTGCTCGGCGCCACCGCGGACGGTTCAAGCGACTACGACTACGCCGTGTTCCGGGCCAGCATGGAAGAAACTCTGGAGAAGATCGAGCCGGACGCCAATGTGCGCAAGGCCTTCTCTCCCTCTCTACGGCGGATCTGGGGCGATGCTCCCGGAGCGGAAGTCCGGACTTCTCAAAATGAGAGCTGCGGCGCGGTCATCGGAGCATCGGCTGGGCGGGCGATCAGGACGTACATCATCGATGCCGCCTGCTCCTCCTCGCTTTATGCGATCGGTCTCGGCGTCACTGCGCTGCAGGATCACACGAAAGACATCATGCTGGTGGGTGGAGTGTTCGCACCGGCGCTTGCGAACAGTGCTCTGTTCGCACAGTTCCGAGGTTTGAGCCCCAATGCCAGCCGGCCATTCGACGTGGGGGCCGACGGCGTGATTTTCGGGGAAGGCGCGGGTCTGCTGGTATTGAAGCGGCTTTCAGACGCCATGGCTTCCGGCGATCGCGTGCTGGGCGTGGTGCGCGGGGTCGGGGTATCGAGCGACGGGAAGAGCCCCGCGATTAACGTGCCGCAATCGAAGGGTCAGAGCATCGCGATCCGGCGCGCTTACGAAATGTCGCATATCGACATGAATTCGATCCAGTATGTCGAAGCGCATGCGACGGCCACCCCGGTGGGCGACGCGGTCGAGTTCGGCGCATTGCGGCAAGCGATTTCGCGCGAGCCTTCGCTGCCGAAAATTGAGCTGGGAAGCGTGAAAGCGCTGGTCGGACATACGGGCTGGGCTGCCGGCGCGGCTTCAGTGATCAAGCTGTGCAAGGCGTTTGAGACCCGGACCATCCCGCCGCAATACAACTACGATTCGCCCAGCCCGGAGATTGGCTTGGACGACTCGCCGTTCCGGATTTCGAAGACTGCCAGTCCGTGGCCGGTCAATGCCAAGTCCCTGCCGCGGCGCGCCGCAATCAATGGATTTGGCTTCGGTGGGACCAACGCGCACCTGATTATCGAGGAGTTTCATCCCGCGTTTCACCGGAAGCTTTGTGCCAGTGTGGCGGCGAAATCGCCCGAACCAACGATATTGGCGGTGATCGCCGCCGCGTCGCTGTTCCCGTCAGAGAGCGGACCCGCGAGTGCCAAGCCCACGAAGCAGCGTGGATTCGTCCGATCGGGATTGCGGTTGCCAAAGGGCAAAATGCTGCTGCCCGACGTGACCGATCATATGGACGCCGGGCAATACTTGGCGCTGCTGGCGGCGGAGAAAGTTTTGCCCGCATTGGGCGACAAATTGAAAGAGCTGCGCGGCGAAACCGGCGTCGTGATTGGCGTGGAATCCAAAACCGAGCGCGGGATTCGGGCCAATCAGCGCATCTTCCTCGACCGGCTGAAGAGACGGTTCGCGGAGGATCGCGAATCGGACGGTTTGCCGTTGGGTGCTCGCGCGGCGTTGATCGAGAAGCTAAGCGCCGCGGTTTTGAAGGACGTGATTCCTTCCGGGCCGTACACGCTGCCGGGGCTGATGCCGAATGTGATTTCCGGCCGGGTGGCCAATATGTTCGAGCTGAACGGCCCCAACGTGGTGATCGACATGGGCGCGAATTCTCTGTTCCAGTCGATTTTGGTGGCTCGCGATTTTCTTGCCCACGGCGATTGTAAGGCCGTGCTGGCGGGCGGATTGAACGCCGTTTGCACGTCCCCGGAGCATGGCGAGTCTGTATTCCTGACGCTGCTGACGACGGAAGCGACCGCGCGCGAGCTGAATCTTCCAGTGGCGTGCTATCTGAAGGTCGGCGGGCTGCGTTCTCAACCCGGCACGGGTGTTCCGGCGGCGGTTGGATACCGCGGCGCGGAAGGAATTATCGAGTTGTCGGATGCGATCGCGAGAGTACAAGAGGGACACGGCGAGGTTTCCGTTTCAGAACCGCGAAGCGGTCTGCCTCAATCGGACGCGCTGATTTTCTCGCTGGTCAAGACGAGTCCTGCTCCGAAGGCGGTCGAGCCGAAAGTTGAGTCTGGGCAGGCGTCCGGCACGTATGCCTACGTTCAGGGCACGCCCATTTATACCTACACGCCGGTCGAAACGCCCGCCGCTCTTCCAGCCGGGACCCGAGCCGCTGGGAATCGCAGATTCCTGTTCCTGACCGATCAACCGGCCGAATGGAAACAAATTGAGAAGACCGGCGTGCTGCAAGGACTCGATTATCACGTCCTGTGCGCAAAGGCCGGTGCGGTCGCGCATTCGACCACCGTAGATTTCACCAGCGACGAGTCGGTCAAGAAAACTTTGGCGGCCCTTCCCGCGACGTTTAACGTGATCGTTCCGGTGAAATTTTCGGGTGACAGTCTGCCCGACGCTATCCTGACGGCTCCGACCGATGGGGCAGGGCTGATGGATCTTTCTTTTGCGGTGTGCCGCCGGTATTATGATGAACTGCAACGCGGCGCGATTTCGCTGGGATCGCTCTGCCTGGGCGCTTTCATTCGCGGCCGTCTGAATCCGTTTAGCGGGCTGCTGTCCGGGTTCGTTAAATCGCTCGCGCGCGAACTGCCGCAAGCGGTGTGCCGTAGTCTTAATCTGGCCGAGACGGACTTCCGGCAGGCTTTGGCGGCGCTCGATACCGAGCTTTCCGCGCACGGCTCGGCGGTCGACATCTGCTATCGCGACGGGAATCGGTCGGTGATTCAGCTGGCCAGGCTGGAGCATATCTCGCGCGGCGAGTCGCCCTTGCTCACCTCGGATTCGGTGGTCCTGGCAACAGGGGGAGGCCGCGGCGTGACGGCGGTTCTGGCCGAAGAGCTATTGACCCGCTTCGGATGCACGGTGATCGCGGTGGGCCGTACGGATCCGGCAGCCGCGCCGCCGGAACTTTTGAAAATGAGCGCCGGACAGCTGGCCGCGCACGAGCAGGAGTTTTATCGCAGCGAACTGGCGAAGGGCGTCAGGATGAAGATCCCTCAACTGCGCGATCTGTTTCGTTCTTATCAGGCCGCGCACGAGGTTGCCGAGATTGTGCGGACCCTGTCGGCGCTGCCGGGTCAGTTTGAATACATCAGCTCCGATATTACGAATCGCGACGCTACGACCGCGATCGTCGAGTCGGTATTTCAGAAGCATGGACGACTCGACCTGGTGCTGCATGGCGCGGGGATTCAGATTTCGAAGCTCCTCACCAAGAAGACGGTGGGGGATTTCCGGAACGTGGTCGGCGCGAAGGTCGCTAGCTTGCAGTACATTTATCAGGCTTGCGAGAAGCGGCGCGCGGGCAAACCGGTTCACTACCATCTGCTCACGTCGGCGTTCAGCTACATGGGTAACGATGGGCAGCCGGATTACGGCGCGGCGAATGAAGCGCTCAATCGGCTGGCGGATGTGATGGCGGGAAGCACCGCGAATGCGAACTGGTGTTCGGTCGCGTGGCTCGGATGGGCCGGGATCGGGATGACGAGGGGCTCGGAATTTGCGGCGCTGGCGGCGAATCGGGGGCTGCGGGGAATCACTAAGATCGAAGGGCAGGAGATTTTCGCGAGGTACCTGACCGGCGAACCGGCGGCTCCCATCAACATTCTGATGGCGGATGGCGAGCTCAAATTCTACGATGTCGCGACTGCGCCGAAGCTCTATACGGCGACAGCGCCCGCGGCAAGGCGAAATAATCTGACGATCGAGCGGACCGTTACCGCCGACGGCGCGCCGTACATTCTGAATCATCGAGTGGACGGGGTTCCCACGCTACCCGGAGCGTATCTAATCATGATCGTGGCCGAGGCTGCCCTGGAATTGCGGCCCGATCTCAAGATCACCGCCTTTGAGGATGCCTCCTTCCGCAGATTCGTCAGGCTGCGGAGCGACGGCCCGACCAAGCTTCGCCTGAACGCCATCCTCGCGAGCGAAGACGAGCGAAGTTCGCTGGTCCGCGTGCAGGTGGTCTCCGATTTCACGCACAAGAACGGCATGGTGCTGCAAAAGGACGTCGTACAAACGGAGATCTCGGTTCGCATGGGTCCGGCGGTGAACCGCTCGGCCACTCAAAATGGTCTGAGCCGGCCCCAGGGACGTACGCTGTCCGATCCCTATGTGATGGAAGGTTCTCCGGTCCATTTGAATGGTCCGTTCCGAACTTTGACCAACATCGTGGTCGGCACGAGCGGACGCTCGGCGGATTACAAGATGAACGGGGGCGAAAATGGTCTCTCGTTCCTATCGAGCCTGATGGTGATGGATTCTCTGTGGCGTTTCGGAGCCATCGACATGGATACGGACAACACCCTGCCGGTCTATGTTCCCGAGGCGTGCAGAGTGATGAAGGTTTACTACGACCTGACCAATCCTGGCGACTCATCCCCGCTCTCGGGTGAGCTTTCAATGACCGGCTCGAACCCCACCGCGGACGAGGATAAGTTGACCATCGGTCCCGTGGAAGTCAGGGATCACGCAGGTTCCATCCTGCTGACGGTCGATGGCGGAGTGTGCAGAAGACTTGGCGAGGTCCGCGATGGCCAGCGTTGACCAGATCGGGATCCTCAATTCCGCCGAGCTATCGGTGGAGACCCGTGACTTGTGCCTGTCCGCCGCCGAGATTCAAGAATGCTCCGGCATTCCAAACCCGCAGCGCGCGAGCGAGTGGCTGGCAGGCAGAATGGCGGCTAAGTTCCTGTTCCTGAAACGCGAGCGGGCGGTAAGTCACAAGTACTTTGAGCTTCATTTGCAGGAAATCACGCGTAAACAATTTGAGCAATTCACTCCTGAGATGTATCGAGACGTGACGACGGGCAGAGACAGGTCTCCCAAAGGAGGTCCCGCTTTCGTCGGCAGGATCGGGATGGACCCGGTCAAAGTGGCCATTTCCCACGTGAATGGCCTGGCTTGCGCTTTCATCGGCAGCTCCGATGTCTATTCCGTGGACCTCGAGGCGCGCGGGGCCAGAGTTCCCGAGTTTTACCTTCATAATTTCACAGCACGCGAAAGAAACTGGACCGGCGACTGCGCCCGTTCCTTCGAGCTCGATTCCGACTGGCTCTTCACTTTTCTGTGGAGCGCCAAGGAGTGTCTGCTGAAAACTCCCAGATTTGCCGGCCTGAGTCTGTGGGATATGCCTTCGATAGAGCTCAAGGTTTTGACAGGCAGCGAGCGCCTGAAGGCGGTTCATGACACCGATGGCTTTTCCGGGAAATTCGAATACCTCCACGTTGAGATGGTTGAGCCGGCTTCAGGTCCGCGATTAAATGGGTGGTCCTATCCCGAACCGTTTCAGATAGCGGTTTCGGGCACGGCCAATCTTCTACTGACCGCAATTACAAGACTGGATTGACAGTAATATGAGCACAGCCATTGCCACAGCCGTCAACGGAGATATGACCGAAACCGTGCGCGATATTTTCGCGCAGGTTACGCGGTATCCATTGGAGATTCTCGACCCCACGGCCAGTCTCGAGGAAGACCTCGGGATCGATTCGGTGAAACTGGGCGAGATTTTCGGAGTCATCCGTGAAAAATATCAGCTCAGCGACAAGTTGAATATGTCGCGCGAGAGCCTGCGCAGTATTCAGTCCATTTCGCAGAGCCTGCGCGAGTATCTTGCCGCGTCGCCCATTCCTCAGATTCCCACGCACAAGAACGGAAATGGCTCGCACGCGATTGTTCAGCAGGCGGATTTCCTAGCGCAGGTTCGCGAGATATTCTGCACAGTCACGCGGTATCCAATGGATATTCTGGAGCCGCAGGCGAATCTGGAAGAAGATCTCGGTATCGATTCCGTGAAGCTGGGCGAAGTGTTCGCGGTGCTCCGCGAGCGCTACAACCTGCCCGCGCAGCTCGATATGCCTCGGGAGCGGCTAAAGACGATCGCGGGGATTGCAGAAAGCCTCGAACAATTTGTGTTCAGCAACGCTGCGCCCGCTGCGCCGCAGCCGGAGGCCCCTGTGAACGGCATTGCCGCCCATGCACACGAAGACCTGGACCAGCGTGTGAGGGCCATCTTCGCCGAGGTCACGCGCTACCCGCTCGATATTCTCGACCCGTCGGCGGCGCTCGAAGACGATCTTGGGATCGATTCCGTGAAGCTGGGCGAAGTGTTTGCGGTTCTCCGCGAACGCTACGACTTGCCTGAAGATCTCAAGGTTCCGCGCGAAAGCCTGCGGACCATCGGTTCGGTCACGGACGCGTTGCGGCAGTATGTCAGCCCTCGCGCCTCGGCGCAGCCGGCCGTTCCTTCCGCTATTTTGAATGGTCACAACGGGCACTCCAATGGACGGGTGAAGGAAAATCCGGGCGTGTTTGAAGGCTCCTTTGCCTCCCTGACGCCCGAGCGAAAGCCGTTTGAAGGCAAGATCGCGCTCGTCACCGGCTCGGGCCGCGCCCTGGGAAAAGACGTCGCGGTCTATCTCGCAGGCCTCGGCGCCACCGTCATCGTAAACTCGTTCCATTCGCGCGAAAAAGGCGACAGCACGGTGGCGGAGATCAAGGCCGCCGGCGGTAAAGCGGTGCACATCTGGGGCTCGGTGGCTAACCCGCAGCAGTTGAGCGCGATCTTCGATCAGATCGAGAAAACGTTCGGAGGCCTCGATTTCTTTGTCAACAACGCCTCCAACGGCATGCTGGCCAAGTTGGAAGAGATCACGGTCGAGCATTGGGAAAAAGCGTTCCGCACCAACGTCGTCGGGCTTCAGCAGTGCGCGGTCCGGGCGGTGGAATTGATGAAACGGCGTGGAGGCGGCAAAATCATCACGTTGTCCTCGCCGGCTTCCCATGGCTATGTGGATTATTTCGGATGCATGGCTGCCGTGAAGGCTGCGGTCGAATCCCTCACAAAGACCATGGCAATCGAGTTCGCGCCGTACAACATTCAAGTGAATTGCGTCTCGCCGGGCCCGATCTACGGCGACCTGCTCAACAAGTGGCCGGAGAGCAAACGGCTGATCGCCGAATGGGAACAAGCCACGGTTTGCGACCGCCTCTGCGTCGACCGGGATGTTTCTCATTTCATCGCTTATCTGTTGAGCGACGCCGTGAAATTGTTCACCGGTAGCGTCCTGGTCATGGATGGAGGCATCTCCGTCCGGTGGGGAGGCGTCAGCGGCGAGCGGGCCGAGAACAAAGGTTCGCCAGTGGCTGTCGCGAACCACCAGGCGTTTACTCATTAGGTTGGTGAGCATTGTGCCGGCACGTATTTTAATGCGTCTCCTTACAATTCGTCCGGAAGAGGCCAGCTTCGCGGCCCGGGGATTTGGTGCATCCAATCCCGAAATAACCCGCAAGCTGGAAACGATGATCGAGAGTTTCATCGGCGGTTACAACTTGGCGATACGCACTCCGGATCAGGCTGAGCTGGCGCGGTGTTTACACCAGAAGTTCGAAAATCACCAGGTCGGGTTTGCCTTTGAAGGCGTGGGACTGTATCTCGCCATTGCCGATTTACTGGTTCCCGGAAAACCGTTTCGGTTGAACAAGTTTTTCAACGGCGTGGGCAAGGAGCATGACTTCATTGTCGCCGTCGGCGCCGGATTCGCTTTCGCGCGTCTGCCGTGGGGACTGCAAGTCCTCGATCGCTATCTGCGTACCTTAGACAAATTCGTGGCGTGGTGCGTTCCCTGCGGATATGGTTTTCATGAAGGCTACTTCCACCATGTCCAGTATGTGGACCAGGCGAAGGAGCCACCGCGCTCGCTTTCGCCGCTCGGGCGCCAACTGTTCGATTCAGGGTTGGGCCGCGCGCTGTGGTGGGTGAAGTGCGCCAATCCGGCGAGGATCGCTTTCGCCATTGAACGTTTCCCGGAACGTCGCCGGTCGGAATTGTGGGCTGGCATCGGGATCGCGTCATCCTATGCCGGAGGCGTGGGCGCGGATGAACTTTTGAAGCTTTGTGATCTGTCCGGATCCCATCGCGCGGATTTTCTCTCGGGCCTGCCTTTTTCGGCGCGTTTGCGGCAAAAAGCGGGGAATTATTCCGAGACCACGGAACTCGCATGCCGGGTTTTGCTCGGTCAGAGCACGGATCAAACAGCGGACATGGCCGAGGCGGCAGCCGACGCCATACGAAGCCAGGTGAACGGCGAAGGAATCACCAACGCCTACGATTTGCTCAGGCGGTATCTGGTGCGTGAGTGCATGAAAACGGAGGGGGTATCTAAAAATGGGTAAGACAGCACAATACGACGTCATCATTCTTGGAAGCGGTTTGGGCGGAGCGATGCTCGGAGCGATTCTGGCAAAGGGCGGCCTTTCCGTGCTGATGCTCGAAGCCACGAATCATCCCCGGTTCACAATCGGGGAAGCGACAACTCCTGACACGAATTTTCGCCTGAAGCTGCTAGGCGTCAAATACGGCATCCCCGAGATTACCGACCTCAGCGCGTTTCACGATCTGCGGGACAAAGTCGGCCCCGCGAGCGGCGCTAAGCGGGCGTTCAGCTTCCTCTACCATCGCGAAGGGCAGGAGCAGAACCCGAAGGAATCGTTCCAGTATCCGACGCTCGCGCCTCCCATGGGCCCCGACTGTCATTTCTTTCGCCAGGATACAGATGCCTACATGATGGCGGCGGCCGTCCGCTATGGAGCCACCGTCCGGCAGCAGACCATGATCACCGACTTCGAAATCGAAGACGATGTGGCGACGCTGGTTTCGGCCAAAGGAGAAAAATTCACCGGTTCCTTCCTGGTGGACGCCACCGGAATGAAATCGGTGCTGTCGCAAAAATTCGGTTTGCGCGACAATCCGGAAGACTACCTGACCAACTCGCGAGCCATCTTCACGCACATGGTGAATGTCGAGCATTACGATAACGTCGGGCACCCGCACAAAGACTACGAGCTGAAATATCCTCTCTCCCAAAGCACGCTGCATCACATTTTCGACGGCGGTTGGATGTGGGTGATCCCGTTCAACAATCACTCCGACGCGGTGAATCCGCTGTGCAGCGTCGGCCTGGTGCTGAACCGTAAGATGCATCCCGAAACGGGCATGGATCCGGAAGAAGAATTTTATAGCTTCGTGCGCCGCTATCCCGGCATGATGAAGCAATTCGCAAAAGCGAAATCCGTTCGCAACTGGATGAGCACCGGCCGTCTGCAGTACGGAGCGACGAAGCTGATCGGAAATCGCTTTTGCCTGCTGTCCCACGCGGCGTTTTTCATCGATCCGCTGTTCTCCTCGGGACTGGTGCTGACCACCGCCGGCGTGGACATGCTGGCGCAGCAGCTTTTTCAGTGCTTCCAAACCAATGATTTCGCAGTGAACAAGTTTCAGCATATCGACGACTTCTTCCAGCAGAACGTCCGCTTCTTCGATCGAGTAGTCGGAAACTCCTTCCTGTCGTTCCAGGATTGCGAACTGTGGGACGCCTGGTTCCGGGTCTGGGTTGTCGGCCTGCTGGTCGGCACGGAGATGAACGGCAAAACCTACCTTCAGTATCTGGAGACCGGGGATCTGTCTGTTCTCGACACCAAGAAGTCGGCGCGGGGCGTTCTGGGCTCGGACTTCGCGCCGTTCCGCGAGCTGTTTGAGCGCGCCTCCAATCAAATGGACGCCGTCCGCAACGGAAAGGACCCGAAGGAAGCGGCCAATAACATCCGCGAAATGTTTCGCGGGCTAAACTACGTGCCGACGTATTTCAAATGGCACGACGCGACGGTGAGAACAACTCCAGCGTTCACGATCGGCGGCATGACGCGCATGTACTTCTGGTATTTGTTTAAAGCGCCGCGCGCCGTATTTAACGAGCTCTACGGTTGGAAGCCGTGGACCGCTTACTCCTACATTTTTTCCTCGATCTTCAAACACTCCAAGCTCCAGAGGCGCCGCAGCCGGGGCTATGTGCGTGATGTATTCAAAGCTTGGAACCAGGAATTTACCGAGCCCGATCAACTTCCCCGCCCCACGGCTCCGGCAAAGCTCCAACCGGCATCGGTGGTCCAAGCTCCTCCGGTGGCGAAGCAGGCTTCGACAGGCGCGTAACCTATGCCATCCATCGAAACAAAAGCTGTCCGATATAACCGCATCCCGGTGCTGCTCGCAGTCCTGGTGGTGGTCGCAGCGCTGGCGGCGCTGGCGCGGATGCCGTCTCCGCCAACCGCCAACGTGGAAAAGCTCGCCGCGCGATTCCATTTCGAGCTCAAAAACCTGGACCCAATTCCGGTCCCAAGCGATGTTGTCTATCCCGTGAATCCGATCGCCAAGCACATGCAGTTTTACTATTACCAGGTGGGTGAATCCGCCGCGCTCGGCGATCTCGACGGCGACGGTCTGCCCAACGATCTCTGCCAGACCGCCGTTCGCGCCAAGACCGCTATGGTCCGGCCGGTTCCCGGCACAGGCGATCGCTACAAACCCTTTATCCTCGATTTCGGCAAGTATGTGGATCGCGTGACCGAGTATCCCAGCGTCTGCCGCATCGCCGACATGAACGAGGACGGTCTCGCCGACATCTTCATCGCATTTTACGGCCGCCCCCCGCTCCTGCTGTTGCGGAAAGCCACTGCGGATCTGAAGCCTGGCGCACCGATCTCCATGGATTCCTATGTGATCCAGGAATTGATTCCGGGTCTGAACGAGCGATGGTGGACCGCCACTGCGATGTTCGCCGATATCGACGGCGACGGCCATCAGGATCTGTTCGTCGGCAATTATTACGCCGACGGCTCAGAGCTAACCGATGCTAATTCCACCAAACCGTTCGAGATGAACGCCGACTTCTCCCGCGCCAAGAACGGTGGGACGAGTCGCATCTTCCTGCATGCTGGAAGCTCAACCGGTCCCGCGCCGAAGGTTCAGTATCGCGACGCCGGGGATGTCCTGCCGAATAACGGCGCTCACGCATGGACTCTCGCAGCGGGCGCGGCCGACCTGGATCGCGACGGCCTTTCCGACCTTTATATCTCCAACGACTTCGGTCCCGATCAGTTGCTGTGGAACCATTCGCGCCCCGGCTCGGTGAAGCTCGAAGAGTTGAAGGGTGAGGGCGCGTTTGCCCGTCCGACGTCCATGTCGATCGGGAACGACACCTTCAAGGGCATGAGCGTCGATTTTGCCGACATTAATAATGACGGCATTTTCGACTGGTTCGTCAGCAACATCGCCTCGCCGTTCGCCATGCAGGAAGGTCACTTCCTGTGGGTCAGCACGGGCAAAATGGACCAGATGAAAAAAGGCAAGGCTCCGTGGGTCGATAAAGCGGACGACCTGGGAGTCTCGCACAGCGCGTGGGCCTGGGACGCACGCTTCGAGGATTTCGATAACGACGGCACGGTGGAACTGGTCCAGGCCACCGGTCTGGTCCGAGGCAAAGAAAATCGCTGGCCCGATCTCGCGCAAGTCGGCGGCGCCAACGATAATCTGGTGAAACACCCCGCGTCATGGCCGCGATTCCTGCCGGGCTCCGATGTGGACGGATCGTTCCAAAAACCCTTCTGGGTGCGCGGCGACGACGGCAAATACGTCAATCTGGCGAATAGTCTGTTCCCCGACCTCACGTCCCCCACCCGCGGCATCGCGGTCGCCGACGTGGACGGGGATGGCTATCCCGACATGGTGTTCGCGAATTTCTGGGAAGACTCGGTGCTCATCCGCAATCGAGCTTCAGGAAACAGCTTTCTCGCGCTTCATCTTCTTCTGCCGGTTTCGGGAAACAACTCAGCGCAACTGGGCGCCCACGACGGTCACCCCACGTGGCGCGAAGGAACTCCTGCGATTGGCGCATTTGTAGAAATCGAGACGCCCGACGGCAAGCGCCAGATTCGCCAGGTCGATGGCGGAAACGGCCACTCCGGCCAGCGCAGCCCCGAGATTCGATTCGGCCTGGGCCATTCTCCAGGTGTCCCGATCCCGGTTCGCATCACCTGGCGTGATTTCCAGGGAACGCTTCATCACGACACACTGGCGCTATCCGCCGGATATCACACTGTAATGCTCGCCGCGAAAGGAACGACCAGATGAGTGCCCCAGCCGTTAGCCTGACCGCCCCGAGCGCCCCGGTGAAGAAGCCCAAAGACCCGCGAATGGGTCTCAAAACCTCCGCCACCTTCGCCACTATTTTCACCATCCTCGGCCATACGGTATTCGGCTTCGAGCAATCCTGGGCCCAAGTTGTCGTGGCCCTGCTCTCGGGCTATTCCTGCGCGTTTCTGTTCGAATGGGTGGACGCCCGCGCCAACAACCGGCCGGCGGAGTTCGCAGGCGGCGGCAAGATGAAAAAAGTCAACTTCCTGCTGGCCCCGCATATGACGTCCATCACGATGTCGTTCCTGATTTACGTCAACCAGCGGCTGTGGATCATGGCGCTGGCCTGCGCGCTCGCCATCGGATCGAAGTATGTGCTGCGTGTGCGTCAGAACGGACGCCTGCGGCATTTCATGAACCCTTCGAACTTTGCGATCGCGGTCATTCTCGCGGTCTTTCAATGGACCGGTATGCTGCCCTGGGGCTACACCGTCGATCTGCATGGCGCCTGGGACTGGATCGTGCCGGGCGTGATCGTCATGCTGGGAATCCGTCTCAATATTCTGTTCACTGGGCGGATTCCCACCATCTTGTCGTGGCTGACGGCCTTCGTCGCGTTCGCCGCCGCTCGTGCGTGGTATTTTGGATACCCGTTCGTTGGACAGCTGGTGGTGTTGACCGGAATCCCGATGGTCCTGTTCACGCTGTACATGATTACGGACCCGCAAACATCGCCCTCCCGGCTCCGCAGCCAGATTCTCTTTGGAAGCGGAATCGCATTCGCCTACTCCGTGCTGCTAGCGCTGCACGTCCAGTACACGATGTTCTACAGTGTCGCGGCGATCTGCCTGATTCGTGGAGGCTGGCTCGCCCTTCTCAATTTCCGGGAATCGATGGCAGGCGTTCAGCCGTCGTTGAGCAGCGCGCGACCCACGTTGGCCGGCTCGGGAACCGGCGGTCTCGCAGGGGCCTAAGCTGTAGTCGCACTTTTCATCAGCTCATCCAGCGGCATTCGCGGCTTGCTAAAATAGAAGACTATCCGGCGTTTCTCAAGCCTACGGTGGCAGTCGGAGGGAAAGCGATGGATCATGGCTTCCGCCTTCAGCTCAAGTTTCGAGGCTTGCGAGGGTCGATCTCGGCGCAGCCATCGCGCAGGCGGGAATCCGATCCCGGTTCTGGCTCCTGAGCCCACTCGGAGATGGGCGTCTTGATATGGCTACTGCTCAATTGATCATCACCAATGCGAATGGCGAGAACAAAGTCGAACTCGCCGAGGGATACACGTGGAAGGTCGGCCGGCATGAGGAGAACGATGTCGTCATTCCCAGCGAAATCGTATCGCGCCAGCACGCCATGTTGCAGCGCTCCGAAGACGGCACCTTTTATCTGATCGACATGGGCAGCCGCAATGGCTCCTTCGTAAATGGCAGCCGCGTGAGCGTCCCCGCGGCGCTGCACGACGGCGATGAGATTTCATTGGGCGATACTCTGATCACATTCCATTGCGATACCGGCGCCGCAGGTCCGGCAGCCGCGGCCCCGGCGCCTTCAGGGAACACCACGGCGGCGTATTTCGCGCTCAACCGCACCACCGTCCTGGTGATGGACGTCCGCAACTTCACCGTCCTCACGCAGAAGATCGACCCCAATGTCCTCTGCCAGGTAATCGGTACCTGGTTTCGGGAAGCAGGCGTGGTCCTGAATGCCCGCGGAAGCTGGGCCCAGAAATATATTGGCGACGCCATCATGTCCACCTGGGTGCATAAACACGGCAACCGGACGCAGGAAATGGCGCAGATCCTGCGCGCCCTGGTGGAGCTGGAACGAATGACCGCGACGCTGCACGAACGCTTTGGATTGCAGGAGCCTATTCGCGTCGGCGCAGGCGTAAACACGGGACTCGCCACCATCGGGAATGCCTCGGGTTCTGGGTCGTCCACCGATTACACCGCCCTGGGCGATACCGTCAACGCAGCGTTCCGGCTGGAATCCGCCACCAAGGAGGCGAAGGTGGATCTGTTGCTCGGCCAGGAGAGCTATGAATGGCTCATGCGGATCTCCCAGCCTCAGGAGTATTTCGTTTCGCGGACGGTTGTTCTAAAAGGTTACGAGCGCCCCGCCACAGCTTGGGGAGCAAGCTTCTCTGACCTGGAGAAACTAGTGCAAGGCCTGCCGGCCAACTGAGCCGCCATGCGTAAGCATGCGGGCAAGTGTTTCACGTCTGCCCACTCCCTGACGGTCGCGGTTCAATCTGCGCCGGGATTTTGGACCGCCTGCTCCCAGATCCGCTGGAAATCCTGAGCCCTGCCGCTCTTATGCAAGCGAGCGAATCGCGCGACCTGCTGGCCGAGTTCGACCAGCCGGGCCTCCATCTTCGGACTGCTGACGCTGCCATCGTCCTGGAATATTTTCCATGCCTCCGGCACCACCACCTGCTCCGGAATCACCCACGACCGCAGGGACCGCCCGACTTCGCGCAAACTGCTCAGCCCGATCAGAGATCCCAAGGGTCCTCCCGATACCGCCAGGAGTCCGATCATCTTCCCTTGCATCTCGTCGAACCGCATCAGATCCAAGGCGTTCTTCAAAACTCCGCTGAAGCAACCGTGATATTCCGGACTGCCCACAATCAACCCGTCACTGGCCTTAACGTCCGCCCGCAGGCGATGCACATCGGCCGGATATTCACCCTCGTCCGAACCGTCGCAGAACACCAGTTGATAGTCGCGAAGATCCAGCATCTGGGTGACCGCCCCCTGCCGTTCCGCCCCTTCCAAAGCCAAGGCCAGCGCCCGCCGGGTATAACTTTCCGCGCGCAGGCTTCCGCACAGCGCCGCAATCCGGATGGGAGTGCTGCGAGTCTTCCGCTTTTCGTTCTTGGAGTTGGCCATGCGACAAAGTATATCGCGCGCATCTACTGGAAGGAGAGTGGTGGGCGCGACAGGACTCGAACCTGTGACCTCCTGCGTGTGAAGCAGGCGCTCTAACCAACTGAGCTACGCGCCCTCAACAACTTACGGCGTATGCATTCCATTATAACCGGCCCCTTCCGGAATTGGAAATATTTGCGCCACCCTGTGAGAACAACGCACGGCATGCCGCGGACAATCAATCGCAATACTGTATTTTCTGACGTTTATAGGAGGAAATTATGGAGGTTCGCTTGCTCTCTAGAAGGATCATGCAGGACCTCATAAAATTCCCGGCCAAAACTCCCGTCAAAATCAGCGAGAAGGCTCCGTCGGAAAAGAAGCCGCGCAAAGTAATCAACATCGCGGAATCTGAACGGTTCAAAACCGCACGCACCCGCCCCACCATACTTCAGTTCCGCTGGAATGTCGGCCAGTGGCCGTTCTGCGTTTCGTGAGTTGGTCATTCAAATTTTCCTCTTCCCTGCCCCATCCGGCCTTCCAACGCCGGCCTAGAATGCTACCTTTAGAAATTCATGTTCGATTCGAACGACTATTTCGTCATCTCCCATAACAGCTTGGCCGATTTCGCACGAGCGGTGCTCGAGGCGATCCACGTACCACCGGCAGCGGCCGCGCTGGTCGCCGATTCCTTGGTTTCCGCGAATTTGCGCGGTGTCGATTCCCACGGGATTCAGCTACTCTTCTGGTACTCGCAACAGATCCAGGACGGGAACATAGACGTCTCAACGGTGGGGCAGGTGGCCACGGAAAACGGATCCTGCATGGTTTACGACGGAATGAACGGCCTCGGCCAGGTCGTCTCCAATGCCTGCTGCGGCCATGCCATCCGTCTGGCGCAAACGCACGGGCTCGGCATGGTAACGGCTAGGAATTCCAGTCACTTCGGGGCATCAGCCTGGTGGGCCCAAAAGCTGGCTGCCGCCGGATTCATCGGGATCGTCACCTGCAACGCGACGCCGCTGGTCGCCGCTTGGCAAGGCCGGGACAAAATTCTAGGCACCAATCCCATTTGCATGGCCGTCCCAGGCCCGAACACGTTCCTGCTCGACATGGCTACCACCACGGTTGCCCTGAATCGAATCCACAAGGCGGTCCTTAGCGGCGAGACCGAAATTCCATCCGGTTGGGCGATGGATGCGGACGGCAACCCGACCACGAATCCTAAAACCGCTCTTGAAGGATTACCGATGCCTCTCGGCGGGTATAAAGGCACTGGCCTCGCTCTGATGGTCGAGGTTCTCTGCGCTGTACTCTCGGGCGGCGCGATGATGACCGAGGTGGGAGGCTTGCGCGTGCAGAACCGTCCCATGCGCGTCAGCCATTTTTTCCTCGCCATCGATCCCGCGCGGTTTCTTCCCGTGGACCAATTCCAGGCTCGCATGCAGGCCATGCGCGATACCGTTACCAGCTCCCGGCCTGCGGCGGGCTTCGACGAAGTCCTCATCGCCGGCGATCCGGAATGGCGTTCCGATGAACAGCGCCGACGCGAGGGCGTCCCCGTTGCCCGAGGCATCTGGGAGCAGCTCACCGTCCTCGCCGAGAGTCTCAACGTCCCTGTGCCCGTTGGCTAGAATAGAATCTCATGCCCGAAGAAGCACCGTTGAGTTTCGAAACCGGCTTGCAGCAGTTGGAAGGAATCGTCAAGGAAATGGAGAGCGGCGACCTGCCTCTCGAACGCGCGCTGGAGCTGTTCGAAAAAGGAATGAAGCTGAGCGAAGCGTGCCGCAAGCAGTTGGAGGAAGCCGAGACGCGCGTCGAGGCTCTGATCAAGCGCGCGGGCGAAGTGACGCCGGAACCATTCTCACTCGATAAATGACGCTCTCCGATTACATCGCCACCCAGCAAAGGACAGTCGATGCCGCGCTGGAGTGCTGGGTTCCAGCCGAGACTACTAACCCCGCGACCATTCATCGCGCGATGCGCTATAGCCTGTTCGCCGGCGGAAAGCGCATCCGCCCCCTATTGGCGATCGCCGCAGCCGACGCCGTATCCGATGCTCCGGTCGGCGTCGAATCCGCCGCCTGCGTTCTCGAACTGATTCACACTTATTCGCTGATTCATGACGATCTGCCCGCGCTCGACAACGACGACCTGCGCCGTGGCCGTCCCACCTGCCACAAAGTCTTCGGCGATGCGATGGCGATTCTCGCGGGCGACGCCCTGTTGACACTCGCCTTCGAAGTGCTGGCGAAACTCAAAGACGTCGATGCAGACCGCCGCATCTCTCTCGTTCGCGAACTTGCCACAGCCTCCGGCACGGTCGGCGGAATGATCGGCGGCCAGGTGAACGATATCGAAGGCGAAGGCAAGTTCCCCACCGCTGATCTGCTCGATTCCATTCATCGCGCCAAAACCGGAGCGCTTCTCCGCGCCAGCGTCCGCATGGGTGCGATCTACGCCGGCGCCACCGCCGAAGAGCTCGCCGCCCTTACGCGCTTCGGCGAACACATCGGCCTCGCGTTCCAAATCGTCGACGACGTGCTGGATGTCGAGCAATCCTCCGAAGCCCTCGGCAAGACAGCCGGCAAGGACGCGCAGCAAAAGAAAATTACGTTTCCCGCGGTTTACGGTATCGACCGATCCCGCGAAATGGCCGAGCAGGAGCGCCTGGAAGCACACCTCGCCCTCAAGATGTTCGACGATCGCGCCGAGAGGCTCCGCGAACTGGCGGACCTGATCGTGCATCGCAACGCATGACGGCGTCTGTCAAAATGGCTAAACATCGCCTCGATCAACTCGTGATGGAACGCGGGCTCGCCGAATCGCGCGAGAGAGCGCAGGCCCTGATCCTGGCCGGGCAAGTGATCGTCAATGGGCAAAAAAGCTCCAAGCCCGGCCACAGCATCGCCGACGACTCCCGCATCGAAGTCCTTGAGCGCATGCCGTACGTCAGCCGCGGCGGATACAAGCTCGCCGCCGCGCTCGATCATTTTTCGATCGACCCGACGGGCTGGACCTGCCTCGACGTCGGCGCATCCACCGGAGGATTCACCGATTGCCTGCTCCAGCGCGGAGCCGCGACCGTCTGGGCCATCGACGTCGGCCACGGCCAGTTCGATTGGAAGCTCCGCAACGATCCTCGCGTCGTCGTGCAGGAAGGCGTGAACGCGCGCTATCTCAACCCCGCGGATTATCCCGTGAAGTTCGACCTCGCCGTGTGCGATGCGAGCTTCATCTCGACCACGCTGTTAATCCCTGCCATCGCGCCTCTTCTTGCCCAGCCCCGCCGCATGATCGTGCTGGTCAAGCCTCAATTTGAAGTGGGCCGTGCCGATATCGGCAAAGGAGGCATCGTGCGCGATCCCGAGCTTCACGAATCCGCCTGCGCCCGCGTCCGCAACGCCGTCGAGGCGCAGGGCCTCGATTCTGCTATCATTCCCAGTCCGATCCTTGGAACCGAAGGCAACCGCGAATTTCTTCTCTATGGCCACGATTGAGACCGTCGGCATCATTTCGAAGCCTCGCATCGACCACGCCGCGCCACTGGTCAGCGGCATCGTCGAATGGCTCGCCCGGCGCGACATCAAGGTCCATCTCGACGAAGAAAGCGCGCGCTACGCCGGCCGCAGCGAGTCTCTGCCCCGTGAAGATGTTCCTCGCGACGTGCAACTTGTCATCGTTCTGGGCGGCGATGGGACGCTGCTCTCCGCCGCTCGCGCCATCGGCGGCCGCGATATTCCGATCTTCGCGGTGAACCTCGGCGGCCTGGGATTTCTCACCGCGATCACGGTCGATGAAATCTACGCCCAGCTCGAACACGCCCTCAATGGCGCTCTGCATATCGGCCGCCGCCGCATGCTTCAGTGCGAGCTCTGGCGCGGCGATAAACGCATCTCCGCTCACGACGCCCTGAACGACGCCGTGCTTTCCAAGGCCGAGATCGCCCGCATGATCGACCTTGAAGTGAACGTTGACGGCAAGCTGATGTGCGTCTACAAAGCCGATGGACTCATCGTCTCCACGCCCACCGGCTCCACTGCCTATTCCCTTTCCGCCGGCGGACCCATCGTCTATCCTTCGGTCGCTGCGTTCTGTATCACGCCGATCTGTCCGCACACGTTAACCAATCGTCCTGTGATTCTCCCCGATGAGAGCGCGATTGAAGTGATCAATCGCGGCGACGACAGCACCACCTACTTGACGATCGACGGTCAGGTGGGCGAACTTCTCAAAAAGGGCGACCGCGTCGTCTGCCGGCGCTCGCAACACTCGATCAGCCTCATTCGGCCGCCCGACAAGCTGTTCTTCGATGTGCTGCGGGAAAAATTGAAATGGGGAAGCAGATGAAACGGCCGTCACTCACCACCTGGATTCTGATTGCTTTATTTGCGGGCGTCGCATTCGGCGCCTTCTTTCCGGGACCCGCCAAGGAAATGGGTCTGCTCGGGACCATCTTTCTACGCCTGATCAAATCGATCATCGCGCCGCTGATTTTCGCGACCCTGGTCTACGGAATCGCTGGAACCGGCAGCGTGAAAACCATGGGCCGCATCGGCGGCAAGGCGATTCTGTACTTCGAAATCGTCACCACGGTGGCGCTTTTCGTCGGACTCGGCGCAGTGAATCTGGTCAAGCCCGGAGTCGGCGTCCAGCTTCCCGATAAGCCCGTAGCCAACCTCGCGACCTCCGCCACCAGCGCCGCTGCGCTCGCCGAACACACTTTCCCGACCAGCATTATCGATGCCATGGCGCGTGGCGAGGTGCTGCAGATCGTCGTATTCTGCTTCATTTTCGGAACCGCGTGCGCGACTATCGGCCTGAAAGCGCGGCCGGTGGTCGACTTCTGCAAAGGCCTCTCGGAGGTCATGTTTCAGTACACGAACTATGTGATGCTGTTCGCGCCGCTCGGCGTCTTCGGATCCATGGCCGCCACGGTGGGCGATAAAGGCCTCGGCGTACTCGTCAACCTGGGAAAGCTCGTGCTCACCCTCTATGGAGCGCTGATCTTCTTCGTCGTCGTAGTTCTTGGCACGGTCGTTTTCATTTGCAAGATCCCGTTGAAGCGATTCATCAGTGCCGTGCGAGAGCCATGGCTGCTGGCGTTCTCCACCGCATCCAGCGAAGCCGCTCTCCCCCTCGCGTTAGAGAACATGGAAAAGTTCGGAGTCCCGAACCACATTGTGGCCTTCGTGCTGCCTACCGGCTACAGCTTCAACCTGGACGGCTCGACGCTCTACTTGTCACTGGCCGCGATGTTCGTCGCCCAGGCCGCGAATCATCCCTTGCCCTTCGGCACACAAATCACAATGCTGTTGACCTTGATGCTCACCAGTAAAGGAGTCGCCGGAGTCCCCCGAGCCTCCCTCGTGATCCTCGCAGGAACACTCTCCACCTTCGGCCTTCCGGTGGAAGGAGTGGCCCTGATCCTGGGAGTAGACACACTCATGGATATGGCGCGAACTTCCGTGAACCTGTTAGGAAACTGCCTGGCAACCGCGGTAGTCGCGCGATGGGAGGGCGTCGACCTGTCGATCGCGCCTCCAGTCATCGCGGACATCCCGATTCCCGAATCGCCAGCCACTAACTAGACACAACACTGCCACCCGTTTCGACACCCGGCGGCTCGTCCGAATCAGTCACCAACGAAATTAATAACGCTATCCGCCATCTCCTCATCAACTTCGCACTTTCACCCACTCCCGGTCCGCAGACCCATGCATTATCTTCCCATCAGGAGTCAGGTGCTCATCTAACGGAGAACCTGGCCGACACGCCGGTGCAATTCTAGAACAAGAGCCGGCCGTCCATGAGCGTTGGATTGGGAGCTCCCAAAATATGTTTATTGAGGATATTGAGGTGAAAACGAGGGGCAAATAGGTGTGAGGCAGGCGCTTCCGCCTGCCACCCATGGAAAAACGAAAATTACGCCGTCGCGGAAATGCCGAGCTTCTTAGACCACGGCGTAGCTCCGCTCAGAGCCGCGTTCACCGCGTTGATGTTCTTCACACCCTGGTCGAGCAGCCAATCTTCCAGTGCCTTCACGCCCTGCTTCGCGTAAATGCCCATGCCCTCTTTCCAGGTTGCGCGGCCGCACAGCACACCCGAATAATCGGTACCCGCTTCCGTAGCCATGTTCAAGCTCTCGACGAACACTTCATTCGCCACACCCGCGCTCAAATAAATAAATGGCTTTGTTGCGGCTTCCGCTGCCTTCCGATAGTGCGCCAGAGCCTCTGCGCGGGTATAAGCCTTCGTGCCCTTATAAACGACGCCGCCTTCGACGAATTCCGGGTTCACCGGCACTTCCACTTTCAAAACGTCGACTCGGTACTGAGGCTTCGTAAATTCCGCCATGCTCCCGATCACAATCTGCGGCTTCGCCTTCGCGTACTCGAGTCCCTTTTCGTCTCCGCCCTTTGGATCGTAGCCCACAAATTCCAAAAAGAACGGAATATCGAGAGCATCGCACTCCGCGCCCACCCGCTCGATAAATGCGTGCTTCACGTCGTTGATATCCGCCGTATCGAACGGCGTGTAGTAAATCAGGATCTTCACCGCGTCCGCGCCCCACTCGACAATCCGCTTCGCCGAAACGTGCGGCAGCAGATCCGGCAGACGCCCGGGCTGCGTATTGTCGTAGCCCGTCTCCTCGTACGCAAGCAGCAGGCCGGCGTTCTTGGAGCGGGCCTTCGCGGCGTCCAAACCGAACTCCGGATCAAGCAGGATCGCCGAAGCGTGCGGCGTCAATACTCGCGTCACCACCGTCTTGAACTCAGACATCATTTCCGGCGTCACAGCCTTCACATCGACGCCCTTGGCGGATGCGATCGATTTCTGTAAACTGCCGCGCTGATCCATGGCGGCTGCGGAGATGATGCCCTTTTCGTTCGACAGGGCCTTCATATGTTTCAATTTTCCGGGAGACAAAGGCATATTTACTAGTGTAAACCGCTAGCCGTCCATGTCTCCAGTCTTCGAAAAAATACTTGCGCCCGCCCCACGTCGCGCAGAATCTGCTGCTTCAGAGCCTCCGCACTGTCGAACTTCCGCTCCTCCCGGACTCGCCGAAGAAATTCGACCGCGATCCGCCCCGGCGTCAGCCCTTCAAACGCCGAGAGCAAAAATGTTTCGATCGTCAGATCGCCTCCGCCGAACGTCGGGCGGTTTCCAACATTGGTAATCGAATTCCACTGCTGCTCCGTTTCCAGATCGCGAGTGCGCGTGATATAGACCCCGTTCGCCGGAATCACCTCCGCCTTGGTGCTCAGGTTCAGCGTCGGAACCGTCTGCTTGGAACCGATTCCATGCCCTGAAACTACCTCGCCGGCCAGCGGGTACGGCCGGTCGAGAAGCCGTCCAGCCGTCGCCACATCGCCCGCTTCGATCAGCCGCCGGATCTCGCTCGACGATACGACCCGGCCGCGGCAATTCACGACCCCCACAATGTGAGTCTGAAAACCGAATCGCGACCCCAGCTCAGTTAGCGTTTTGATGTCACCAGCCTGCTTGTGTCCAAACCGGAAATTGTCGCCCACCATCACGATTCGTGCGTGCAGATCCCCCACCAGCATTTGCTCCACGAACTGCTCCGGAGTAAGCTTCGCCACCTCCGGCGTAAACGGCAGAACTACGACGTCTGCCACGCCTTGCTCGCGAATCAGAGCCACGCGTTCTTCGATCGTAGTCAGCAATCGCGGCGCCCGCTGCGGAGCCACCACGCAAGTCGGATGCGGATGAAACGTCAAGACCATCGGTCGAAGATCGTTCTCCCGCCCCAGCTCCACCACCCGCCGCAGCAGTTGACGGTGCCCCACGTGCACCCCATCGAAATTCCCAATCGTTACGACGGAATTCATAACCGTCCTCGCAGTGGTAAAGAACAGTATTCGGAGAAGCTTGTGGCGTACGCCTCCAGGCGTGCCGCGTCGGCAGTCTTGCCGACGGCCGGACATGTCGAGACGACTCTCGACACGGCACGCCTGGAGGCGCGCGCCACAAAAAGGCAGCCGAAATTAATCGAGTGGGGCGTGGAGCAGTTCCCCGACCTGCCGCCTATTGAACCCCTCACGCCCCCGCCTCCACCACAACCTCCAACCCGTCATAAGCCAGATGCACTCCGGCCGGCAGGGTCGCCTCCGTCCGCGCATGCCCCAGATCGTGACAAATATGCGTAAAAAAAGCCCTCCGCGGCTTCAATTCTTCCACCCATTTCAAACTCTGCTCCACAGTCGAGTGCGTCGGATGAGGCTTGTGCCGCAGCGCGTCCAGAAACAACACGTCCAAATCGTGCAGCTTTTCCTTGGTCGCCTCCGGCAGATCGCTCTGATCCGTAATGTAGGCCGCCGACCCGAACCGGAAGCCGAGAATCTCAACGGTGCCGTGCATCACGCGCAGCGGAGTGATCGTCAATCCGAACAGCTCGAACGGCTGATCGTCAATCGCATGAAGCTTCAGACGGGGAATCGAAGTCTGCGCCGGCTCCGCTTCAAACGCATAGCGGAACACGCGCCGGATCGCATCGAGCGTATCTTGTTTCGCATAAATCGGAATCGCCGAGCGCTGCCGGTAATTGAACGGCCGCACATCGTCGAGCCCCAGAATGTGATCGGCATGCGCATGCGTGTAGAGAATCGCATCGATCCGATCGATGGGCGCACGAAGCGCCTGCGCGCGAAAATCGGGCGTCGTGTCGATGAGAATCCCGTGGCCCGCATAGCGAATCAGGATCGACGGACGCAGGCGATTGTCGCGCGGATCGGACGACGTACACACCGCGCATTCGCATCCAATCGTCGGAACCCCGGTACTGGTGCCGGAGCCCAGCACTGTTATGTAGAGCGGCAGATCCATTACGACGCTGCTTCGGCGCCGGCGCTCTCCGCAAGCTTCGATTTCCCCACGGTCTCGCTCACCTGAACAAAGCGAAACCGCAGCTCCGTCAGCGAATTTTCGATCAACCGCTGTTCGTCCATGGAAAGATTGCTGCGAGTCTTCTCGTGAATCATGGCCAGCAGGTCGATCGCATGACGGGCGGCGGCCAGATCGGGCGTGTCTTCCTGTTCTTCGCCAAACTTCAGCAGTCCAAGGCGCATCTCCGCCTGCGTCTTCAGCGAAAACACCAGAAATTCAAATGTCGGCGGCGGCAAAGGAAATTCGTTTTCAGCCATGTGGTTCTTGTTCCAGTTTAGATCCTAACTGAGGTAGTGTGGAAGCTACACCTATGCCAGAAGATGAGAGGCTGGAAGCCATTTCGGAGGCTCTCGCCAGGTTGCTTCGGCGTCAAGATGAAATCGAAGCACGCTTTGCGCGGCTCGAGGCAACCATGGGGATTCATTCCGCCCCGCCGGTCGCGGCCGCTCCTCCTGCGTCAGCGCCACCGCCATTACCTCCTCAGGTTTACTATCAGCCTCAGCCAAAGCCGCAGCCGCCTCCGCCATCCGCACCGCCTCTGATTCCGGAGCGCCCGCTCGAAACCCGCATCGGCCTCAACTGGATCAACATCGTCGGCGTCGTCACGCTGATCATCGGCGCGGCCTTCTTCTTCAAGCACGCGGTCGATAACAATTGGGTTGGGCCTGGGGCGCGCGTTGCGCTAGGCATCGTCGCGGCCATGATTTCGCTCTTGTTCGGCGACCTGATGTGGAAGAAAGGCCAGAAAATATTCGGCCAGGGAATCACGGGACTCGGACTCGCGCTGCTTTACCTCTCCTTCTGGGCCGCTTTTGGCGTTTATCATTTGATCCCGCAGCCGGCGTCGTTTCTGCTGATGGTGCTCACCACCGCTGCCGCAGTCGTCTTCGCCATGCGATATGAATCGCAGGTGATCGCGGTACTCGGCATTCTAGCCGGTTACTGGACGCCCGGAGCGCTCTCCACTGGCGAGCCGCATCCGTGGATCCTCTTCAACTACGTTTTCCTGCTCAACCTCGGCTGCATGGCGCTCACTCGTATGCGCCGCTGGGCTGCCCTTGAATACCTCGCCGCCCTCGCAACTATTCTCTGGTATGGAGCCTGGCTTGGTTTTTCCGCCGCGGACAGCGATCATCTGGTCGGCACCGTTTTCGCAGTCGCGTTCTACGCGCAATTCTGCTTCGCTCGAGCACGGGCCCTCTGGATCGCCGCTCAACTGCTGGGACCGCTCGCGATTCTCAACATCTGGAACCACACGGATCGATTCCTGCCGTTACTCTTCCTATTCGCAGTTGGCGGTCTTGTCATCGCGGAAGTGCGCCGCTGGCCGGAAGCGCCCAGTTGGACTCTGACCTGTTACTGGGCAATCTATTTCTGCTGGAGCGGTTTCGTCGAACGAATCGGCGACCAAACCGAGCTTCGTTTTGCGTACCTGACGGCCGCGTTCGCCCTCTTTTTCCTCTGGATCGTCTGGTGGTCCGTCCTCCGCAAGCGTGAGCTTCGCACTACCGATTTGCTGGTGATGGTCGCCAATGCAGCCGCATATTTTGGAGCCTCGTATTATCTGCTAAACCCCAACTATCACGCCTATATGGGTTTGTTTGCCGCCGCGCTGGGAGGGCTGAATTTACTGCTGGCCAAGTTGGTTTGGAATCCAAAAGGCAAGCCGGAGCCCGCCCTGCTTGCCGTGGCAGTAACCCTAACATTCCTAACGCTCGCTGTCCCGATTCAGTTTGCCGGATTTCGAATCACCATTGCCTGGGCCATCGAAGGAGCCGCGTTGGCTTGGATCTCGACTCGATTCGCCAGCACTCGAATGGGCATCGGAGCAAGCATCGTGCTGATTCTAGCGGTATTACGTCTGTTCATCGTGGACTCCAATCACAAGGATTCTCGTTTTCTGACGTTTGCCGTCGTTGCGGTCAGCCTTTTTGCCGCAGCTAAGTTTTTCACCGACCGAGGGCAAAGGCTGAGTTGTTACGTTGCCGCGCATGTGGTGACACTGATGGATTTAGGGCTAGAAATGGTGGCGTGGGTGCAGCGATCCGTGGCGCCGGCCGATCAATTTCAGACGATTACTTTGTCGATTTCGATCCTGATGGCCGTTTATGCGCTGATGCTGGTGACGTTGGGAGTCGCGACCAGGACCTCAATTAACCGCCTGCTAGGGCTCGTGCTCATGACATTAGTGGTGATTAAGCTCTATTTAAGCGACGTATGGGAGCTGGGATTCCTGTTCCGCATCGTAGCGTTCCTCGGATTAGGCGTCCTGCTGCTCTCCGTATCCTTTTTATACTCACGATTTCGCCCGACGATCGAGAAGCTGTGGAGAGATGACCCGAGCACGTAGCGCTATCCCGGCGTATGACCGCTCCCTGTGGTCGCGGCTCTCTAATGGAGGGGGCATGCCGATCTCTGCGTTTCTCATCTTCGCCATGCTCGCCAGCGCGGCGCCGCTTGATTTGTCGCAATGGAAGTATCGGAAGCGAATCCCATTGACTCCTGGCGATGGGCTAGCCGTGGTAACGCTCGATCGCGAGGTTTACGCCGCAATCGGGAGCCAGTATTACAAGATCAGAGTCTTTCGGGATCGCGAGGAGGTCCCATTTGTATTTGGCTTTTTGGGGGCGGGTCCGATCACGGATCGCGTTGTGACTACTGAAGAGATACTCGATCAGTCGATTGTGCCCGATGTCGGGCTCCAATTTACAGTGCACCGGCAATATCGCGGCATGCACAATAAAATCGGCATTCTAACGCAGCTGAAGAACTTCCGAAACAGAGTTCGAATCGAGACAAGTCAGGACGGGACGCACTGGTCCATCGCCAGAAACGATGGTGCCATCTTCAATTTCTCCCAGGACGGCCGGGAATTCAGTTCGACGAGCGTCGGATACCCGGTATCCAGCCTGCCATTTTTGCGCGTGACAATTTTTGGATGGACAAAGAATGGCCTGGTTACAGGCGTCGTAGTTGACCACATAGAATTGCGGCCCGAAGTCTTCGAGGTTTACTCGACGGTGACACCACAAATTTCAGAAGACTCGACATCGAGGTCCACTCTGGTCCAAATCGATCTTGGCCTAATCGGTCTGCCCGTCTCTCGTCTTCGTCTTGATAGTTCATCGCCGCAATTTCAACGCGCCGTCGGCATTGAGACGAGCGACGATGCCAAATCCTGGGTCTATACAGATGGCGGAACGATTGCAAGACTACCTGGGGCGGATCTCACAGAGGAGTCTCTGACCCTGGTGGTTGGCGCGTACGGGCACCGTTATTTCAGGCTCCGCATCTACAATCAAGACGACAAGCCGATTCAAATCGGCAGTATTCATGCAGAGGGTCCCGTAAATCAAGTCAAGTTCGTCGCATCCGCACCCGGCTCCTATTGGCTCTACTTCGACGGGCCGGGGCCGGAACTGGTGAATATGCCTGAATACGATCTCGCCAAGGTGCTCGCCAGGCAATCCCTCCCCGAGCACACCTGGACGATGGAGCCCCAGGAACGGAATCCGCTCTTTCGTCCCCCAGCACCTCCTAAAAAACCTTGGAGCGAGCAGCATCCGGCTATCCTTTATACTGTGCTTGGTGGCGCGGTCCTGGCTTTAGGAATTGCTACCTTCCGATTCGCCTCGCGGCTCAAGCCTACCTCATAATCAATGCCACGATATTTCACCCTCGCCGAAGCGGAGCGGGCTTTGCCTGAGGTGGAGCGGGGGCTGCGCGACATTCTGTTTCATCGCGCCGAGTATGAGAAGGCTCACCAGGACCTGGAAAACAACACCAAGCGCATCCGGATGGCGGGAGGTTCGCGGGTCGATCCGGGGGCTCACCTGGCGATGCGGGCCCGGCGCGATACCAGTGCCGCAGCGCTGAAAGACGCTGCCGACCGGGTGGAGAACGCCGGGGCTCTCATTAAGGACGTGGAGATCGGGTTGATCGATTTTCTATCGCGTTATCAGGGGCAAGCGGTGTGTCTTTGCTGGAAATTGGGCGAGGACAAGATCCGGTTTTGGCATGGGCTCGAAGAGGGATTCCGAGGGCGCAAGGCGATTGATGACGATTTTATGGAGAATCATCGGGGCGAGATGACGAACTGACGACGCCGTTTGCTATTCTAGATGCGAGGAATGCTGCTCGCACGAGAGTTCGTCGATTACGTTTCGCGCCAAATCGTCAAAAAGCTGACGCCCCAGTGGATTGAGACAACCGATGCTCAGGTCGCGGCTGGATTTATCGCGTCTGTAATCGAAGAGGATCTGGCCATCGAGGACAGTCTGAACGACGAAGTCCGCGAAATGCTCAGCCAGTACACGGAGTACATGCGCCGTGAAGGCGTCAGCTATCAGGATATGTTCCGCAAGATCAAGAACACCCTGATTACGCAGCGCAAAGTGATTCGCGCCGCGGGACGCGATTCGGGCGATCATATGAAGCTGTCGCGCGACAAGATTAACGACATCTCCCACAAGATCGTCGCCGAGTTGCGCAAAAGCCGCGATTTCCGCGTCAAGCGTCAGCCGAACGACGTGCGGCTGGAGCTGGTGAAGGTGGTCACCGAACTTCTGGTCACCGAAGAGAAGGTCGACCGGGCGGCGCGCACCAAGATTCGCACGCAGAAGCGCGAGATCACGGAAGGCACGGAGGAGTGGGAGCTGCTCCACAAGCGGTACTATGCCGAGGAGCTGAAGAAGCTCGGCATCGATTTGACGCACTAGGAGCTTGCAGGAAACGCCCGTGAAAGCAAACCTGGTGGGACAGGCGCTTCGCCTGTCGAGAGTTTTTCAGTAACCCCTCCATAACTGTCGGGGTTCGGTGTCAGCGCTGAGTATCTCCTACCGAACCCCGACAGTCATGGAGGGGATATGCTAACGAACTTGCGGCGACAACTAGGTCGGGATACTGACCGCTCCCTGCGGTCGCGGCTCTGTAAAAGCGACTGTGTGGCGAAAGGTTAGGAATGAACGGGGGCTTCCTGGCGCGCTATGGTGTCGAGTTTTTCGGCTAACAGTGCCGCATTGAGGGGCTTGGAGAGGTAATCGTCCATTCCCGCGGCCAGGCAGCGGTCACGATCGCCCTGGATGGCGTGCGCGGTCAGGGCAATGATCGGAACGTGCTCTCCAGTTCGCTTTTCCCGCTCCCGAATTTGGGCGGTGGCTTCGAATCCGTTCATCTCCGGCATCTGCACATCCATCAGGATCAGGTCGAACCGGCCCGAGGCGTGGGCCCGAACCGCTTCCGATCCATCCGCCGCCAGCGTCACGCTATGACCCATTTTTTCCAGCAGCCGCGTGGCTAGTTTCTGGTTCACCAGATTGTCTTCCGCAAGCAGCACGGACAAGCTGCGTTTTCCAGAGGGTTCGCCGACGGGCGAAGGTGCGGGCTCTGTCAGTTCTTCGCCGACGCCGGCAAAGGCTCGACCGAGCACGGCGAATAGCTCGGCCTCATTCACCGGTTTCATCACGTACTGCTCGATCCCAAGACGCCGGCATTCCGCCGCATCCGCATGCAGATTGGAGGATCCGAGCATCATCACGATCAGCGGAGGCCGGGACAATCCTTGGGCGCAACGCGCTACCTCGAAACCGTCCGATCCGGGCATGCGCTCATCGACCAGCACCAGATCGAACGGCGTTTCCCGCAGAAGCGATATCGCATCCTCGCCGCTCGACGCCAATTGAACGGACGCGCCCTGACGCTCAAGTGCCGCAGCGAGGTTCGCTCTCGAGCGAGCGCTGTCATCGGCGATCAGAACATGCAGCCCGTCTAATATAAGTGACGGCGCCGGTGGCTCCGGGTGCCCTATTACGTCCACCGGCAGAGTGAACCAGAAGCAGCTTCCCTTCCCCATTTCGCTTTCGACTCCGATTTCACCGTCCATCATGTGGATCAGCTTGGTGGAGATCGAAAGGCCGAGTCCTGTGCCGCCGAACCTGCGCGTCGTCGATCCATCCGCCTGCTCAAACGGCTGGAAGATGGAGGCAAGTTTGTCGGCCGGGACGCCGATTCCGGTGTCGGTGACGCTGAAGCGCACTAGCGCCGGTTGCGCTTGAGCGTCACCGACGGATACTTCGATGGCAACTTCCCCCTCGGTGGTGAACTTGATGGCGTTGCCCAGGAGGTTCAACAGCACTTGCCGCAGGCGCGACGGATCGCCGATTACTTTGACAGGGACTTCAGAACGCACGTGTCCGAGGAGTTCCAGCTTCTTCTCGTCGGCTCGCAGAGCGACTGTCTTTAGCGCGGAAGCGACCACGCTTCTAATATCCATCGCGGTCTGCTCCAGCTCCATCTTTCCGGCCTCGATCTTGGAAAAATCGAGGATATCGTTGATCACGACGATCAGCGAATCCGCCGAGACCTTCACCGCGCTGAGGTACTCCCGCTGCTCCTGGTCGAGCGAGGTTCCGAGGGCCAATTCCGTCATGCCGACGATTCCGTTCATGGGAGTCCGGATTTCATGGCTCATATTGGCGAGAAATTCGCTCTTCAGCCGCGCGCCTTCCTCGGCCCTCTCCTTGGCTGTTTTCAATTCCGCCGTCCGCTCGTCTACCACTTCTTCCAAGTGCTCGCGATGCCGGGCGAGTTCGCGTTCTCTCATCTCGACCTCGCCCAGCATCTCGTTGAACGCCTCGATTAATTCCCCCACCTCATCGTCAGGACCGCGGGCCGCGCGGATGGAGTAAGTCTTGGTGGCGGATACGCGGCGCGCCGTGTCTGTCAGCTTGAGAATGGGCGCGACGAGAACGTGCAGAACTTTTGAGTACGCGCCGATCGCGATTACGGCGGGGATGGCCAAGGCCGCCAGCGTCAGCAACAGATACTGACCGATGCGCGCGTACAATTCAGTCTGGTCTCTGACAACAGAAAGACTGCCCACCTGTTCGCCGTTCAGCTTCACAGGAAGTACCAGCCTCATGGTTCCGCGTTCGACATGCAGTCCACTCGCCGGGGCCCAACTCGAAGGAGGCTTTTTGCCGAAGTCGCGCTGGTAACTGGCGAATAGCGCGCCCTTTCTGCCATATAAGCCGGCGGAAAGGATCGAAGGAATGGTGTGCAGAGCGTCCAGGGTTTCCTGGGCGTTTTTTTGATCCTCAAACACGAGGGCCGCGGCGCTGTTGGCGGCCACGAGGCCCGTCACCGCCGACAATTGGGAGCTGGCTTCGCTTCGAAAAGTATAGTATTCGTTGGTGATCGATACCAGGCAAGCCAAAGTCACGAAGACGCTAGCCGGAAGCGTGGCGCCCAGCATCAGCTTGCGGCGGAACGACATGGCGGGCATGCTCAAAAGCTTCTCCCCAGCTTCAATAGCTGCGCGCTCACCTTCAGGCCCACGGCGCGGGCGATCTCCCGACGGATTTCGATGTGCACGCGCTTGCCTTCGGGATAGAACCTGATCGCTCCACCAGCTTTTAGAAACGTGGCCGATTCCCCCACCGTCAGCAAGCCGGGTTGCACCAACGCTCCCACTTTTTCGAACTCGGCACGGCCGATAAACAGAATGTTGCAGTCCTTCACGTCGGCGACGCGAGTATACCGGCGTATCTCAACGGCCCTGCCATTGACGATCTTGCCGGCTACAATTTGATCGAGCTGCTCGCCAAAGGGATCCTGTCCCAGCACGCCGATCACCCAGGGCGGGTCGCCGGAGACGGGCGGCCACTCGACGAACTTCAGAAAATTGAATAGAAATGCGGCTTTGACCTTATATTCGAGTCCTTCGCCTGAGTCCGCCAACGCCGGCTGCGCGGCCAGAAGGACCATGAGAATCACGCCGACCGCGGCCCGGCGCACTGTCAGAATCTCCACGTAACTTTGGCGTTGAAATTCCGCGGAACCTGCGAAAGCCGATCAGAGCGAGGGGCGCCTGCGCAAGGCAGCATGGTCCCCAGCGCAATCATTACGCAGATTATCCTAAACGCCATCTATAGGCGTTATCGGACTCAGTAGGAAAAGTAAGAGAAGAGGGACTAACTAGACAACGTCGACGCCCATGGAACGGGCCGTCCCTTTTACGGAGTTCATGGCCGCCTCGACGGTGAAACAATTGAGGTCCGGCATCTTGATCTTGGCGATCTCTTCGACCTGCTTCAAGGTAATCTTGCCGACGCGGTTCTTGTTCGGCTCCGCGGAGCCTTTCGCCAATCCGCAGGCGCGCTTGATCAGCACCGGTACGGGAGGAGTCTTGGTGATGAAGGTGAACGAGCGGTCCGAGTAAATGGTGATCACCACGGGGATGATCAGCCCTTCCTGGTCCTTGGCCGAAGTCTTGGCGTTGAACGCCTTGCAGAACTCCATGATGTTGACGCCCTGCGGACCGAGCGCGGTTCCCACCGGGGGCGCCGGCGTCGCCTTGCCGGCCGGGATCTGCAATTTCACACTACCAGTTACTTTTTTAGCCATGACCTAAACCTTCTCCACCTGTAAGAAATCTAACTCGACCGGCGTAGCGCGGCCGAAAATCGTCACCAGCACGCGCAATGTATTGCGCTCCGGATTCACCTCGTCCACCTTGCCCGAGAAGTTCGCGAACGGTCCGTCGTTGATGCGCACGTTTTCGTTCTTTTCGAAACTCATCTTCGGACGCGGACGTTCCGCCGAGCTCGCCTGGCGGTACAAAATCGAATTTACTTCATCGGCCGTGAGCGGCACCGGCGAATTGCCTCCGCCCACGAAACCGGTCACGCGAGGAGTCGCCTTGACGGCGTGCCACAGCTCGTCGTTCATATCCATTTCCACCAGCACGTAGCCCGGATAGAGCATGCGCTTGCTGGTGACTTTCTTCCCGTTACGAAGCTCCACAACCTCTTCGGTCGGAATCAGAATCTGGCCGATCTGATCGGCGAATCCGAACGCTTCGGCGCGGCTCTTCAGCGAGCTCGCGACCTTCTGCTCGAAACCCGAGTACGTGTGGATGATGAACCACTTCTTATCGGACAGCGGTAGTTCCGCGGCCGATTCATCGAGCACATGTACCGTTTCAGGCTCGGGAGCCCCGTCTTCATGAGCTTCATGATGTTCCACCGGCTGGGGCTCGCCTTCTTCGTGCATCGGCGTCGAATCTTCCTCGGGAAACATTTCGTCTGGCATTCTCGTCGCGCCTTTACTTGGTAAACGTATCGAACAACTTCTGGATCGCGCGGCCGACAATGGCGTCCACCACCGCAAAATAGGCGGCGAAAGCAAACACGGCGACAATCACTACCGCGGTGGTGGCCCGCACCTGCTTCCAAGGCGGCCAGGTGACGCGCTTCATCTCGAGATGCAGTTCCTCGAAATAATTCTTCGTCTCAGCCGGCCATGCGGCCATTCTGCGTCGTCAAGCTTGTCTCTTCAGCCATATGTCCTTCTTTTTGAAAACCGAGATCTCTCGCGCGCGTAAGCGCGACTGGCCGCCCCGCAAGGGGCTGGCAGGGGCGGAGGGATTCGAACCCCCACTCGCGGTTTTGGAGACCGCTGGTCTGCCGTTAAACCTACGCCCCTATCTGGCGGCTATCTACTGCCGACAACTCTAGTTTACTTAATTTCCTTATGCGGGTGGTGCTTGCGGCAGAACGGGCAATGCTTCTTAAGCTCCAGCCGTTCCGTCATGGTCTTCTTGTTCTTCATGCTGGTGTAATTCTTACGCTTACACTCGGTGCACTGCAAGGTAATCTGTTCGCGTGCCATAAAATGAGGCTCCTATCCTAAAATCTCGCTAACCGTCCCGGCCCCGACCGTCCTGCCGCCCTCGCGAATCGCGAAGCGCAAGCCCTTGTCCATCGCTACCGGCGTGATCAGCTCGATTTCCAGCTGTACGTTATCGCCCGGCATCACCATCTCCATCCCCTCCGGCAACTGCGCGACACCCGTCACGTCCGTCGTCCGGAAGTAGAACTGCGGCCGGTATCCCTTGAAAAACGGAGTGTGCCGCCCGCCCTCATCCTTGCTCAGAACGTAAACTTCGCCCTTGAACTTCTTGTAGCCCTTGATCGATCCCGGCTTCGCAATCACCTGCCCGCGCTCGACATCGTTCTTTTCGATACCGCGCAGCAGCAGACCCACATTGTCGCCCGCGCGCGCCTCATCGAGCAGCTTCTTGAACATTTCGACGCCAGTGACCACCGTCTTGCGCGTATCGGCGAACCCGACAATCTCCATGTCCTCGCCGACCTTGCAGATACCCGTTTCGATACGGCCCGTGACCACCGTGCCGCGGCCCTGAATCGAGAAAATATCTTCGATCGGCATCAGGAACGGCTTGTCCGTCACGCGCGCCGGCATCGGGATGTACTTGTCGACCGCTTCCATCAGCTCGTCGATCGTCTTTTCCCACTTCTCTTCGCCGTTGAGCGCGCCCAGCGCCGAAACTTTGATCACCGGCAGATCGTTGCCCGGGAAATTGTAGTAGGTCAGCAGCTCGCGAACTTCCAGCTCGACCAGTTCGAGCAGCTCCGGATCGTCCACCATGTCGACTTTATTCAGCGCGACAACGATGTAAGGCACACCCACCTGGCGGGCCAGCAAAATGTGCTCCCGAGTCTGAGGCATCGGACCGTCGGTCGCCGCCACCACGAGAATCGCGCCATCCATCTGCGCCGCGCCCGTGATCATGTTCTTGATGTAATCGGCGTGACCCGGGCAATCCACGTGCGCGTAATGCCGGTTGGCGGTTTCGTACTCCACGTGCGCCGCGGCAATCGTGATCCCGCGAGCCTTTTCTTCCGGCGCGTTATCGATCGAATCGAAGCTCCGGAACTTGTTCTTCGGATTGTGCTTGGATAGCGTCTTGGTGATCGCCGCCGTCAGCGTCGTCTTTCCGTGATCGATGTGACCAATCGTCCCCACGTTCACGTGCGGCTTACTTCGATCAAATTTCTCTTTCGCCATGGATTCCTCGTAGAACCAAAAAATCTGGAGCCGTTGACCGGGATTGAACCGGTGACCTCGTCCTTACCAAGGACGCGCTCTACCAGCTGAGCTACAACGGCTTAAACAAAACCAACCGCTCCCTGTGGTCGCGGCTCGCAACACCGCACATACCGAAACATCCGGCTAGCGAGCCGCGACCACAGGGAGCGGTCCAGCCCTAAAAACATCGAAACTGGTGGACAGGGAAGGATTCGAACCTTCGTACCTCGCAAGGAGGGACAGATTTACAGTCTGTTGGCTTTAACCACTCACCCACCTGTCCAATTTGGTCCACCGCGCACACTTCCGCACTGACCAGTGGGCGTAAAACCAAGTATACCGCATCTTTCGGAAGATGTCGCTCGATCACTGCGTGATGATAAACGTCGAGATTGGATGAACGTCCGGCTGGGGCGTGCCGTCCGTATACAGCGAAATATTTCCACCGTAATTGGACGGAACTCCGTTCATTACTATCAGGACCGACGTGAAGCCCCCAGTAGAACTGCTCGGAGGCACGCTATTGGGGATCATAGCATTGATCTGCCAGACTCCCGGCTCTCCAGGTGCGAGACCCGAATAGAGGACCTGCGTCGACGGATCTAAATGGGTCCCGTTAATGTATACATCCGGCTTCACAGGCGTATCCAAGGGGCCCGACGACCCTTGGCCATCTGGAGGCGGATTGTTAACAACGCCTTGTCCAGTGAGGAAGAACGACACGAAGTGCGAGCCATCTCGTGAGACCTTATTAGTGGGACCATTCACCGTAGTTCCGTCGTTGAGAGCCGCTACCAGTCCTAACCCATTCGCACTGGCAGTGAAAAATCCCGGATCGGACTTGGCCATCGTGAACGTCCCCACTGCCAGAATTTGCCCAGTGCTTGCCACTGAGACCACAAAGTCCGCCGTGCCCGAGGTGGGTGCGTTGGATGGCACCTGGAAATAGACCGCACCAAATGAGCCAAGGGTAAGGAAGACCGGCGCGGGTGTCCCGTTCACCGTCACGTTGATATCGCCCAACGTAAGCGGCCATGGGGCAGGTGGCACCACCGTATCTGCGAGGGTCATCGCGAATCCGGCGCGTCCGAGCACAGCCAGCATGCCGGGAGCCAAAGGCTGATATGCGGTGAAATTCGCCGCGCTCTTATAAAACGCGTGCGCAAAGTAGAACACTACGCGGTTCGTGCCCTCGCCTGCGATCAGGTTTCCGCTGGCATCCACCGCCAAGCCGAGCGGTAGAGACGATGACAGTTGCGCGGTCGATGCGCAGGAAAGCTGGCAGGTGTTGTATTCCGGAAAACGCTTAATCAGGTTATTGTTGGAGTCCGCAACCCACAGCTCGGTTGACTGCACATTGATCGCGACCCCCTGCGGAGCGTTGAATCCGGTGAGTGGCGGCCCTGCTGTCGCGCCACTTGTGCCCTCCGGCACCTGGTTGAACTCCATGACTCGATTATTCAAGGAGTCCGCAACATAAAGGCGATCCGAGGTATCCGATGCGATTCCACGCGGACCGTTGAACGCCGCAAAACCCGTGCCCGGCGCTACCCCGGAGAAGTTTGACTGTCCGAGCACGAGCGCAGCGCTCTGGCCATTCACGAAATCCCCACCCGCCGCTTTCTTGAAAATGAGCACCCGATTAAAAAAAGGATCCGAAACGGCCAAGCTACCTGACAGCGGGGTCGCATTCGCGGCATCCGAGAACAACGCCACGCCCCACGGCGAATGCATGGAATTCGCGCTGGCATTCTGAATCACGGGAGACGTGAGGCTCGATTGTCCCAGCACAAGGTTCGCCGTTTGTAGACTTCCTGCCGGCTGGCTGTATGGCGCCGGGAACCGCACCACTCGTCCATTCCCGTAATCGGCCACGTAAAGGTTTCCGTTGTTGTCCACCGCAACGCCAATTGGATTGCGGAGCCCTGTCGCCGACGGCAAAGCGTTTCCGTTCGGGTAATTAGTCTCCGAGGTCTTAAAATCGGGCTGACCTATCACCAGATCCGCGTTCGCCGGCGGCGTCGTCTGCCCAACTTTGCGGGCGTCCTTGAAACCCAGAATCCGGTTATTACCCGGATCGGCCACATAAAGGTGCGGCGGGGTCGAACTGTTGTCTATCACCATCGCGGCCGCCGCCCCGGACGCCAATCCGCCGGAAAAAAATACTTCTTGGCCGACGATCAGATTCGGAGCGTTATAGATGTAATCCACCTGGCCGACGACCACGGAAGCTCCCGTATACCCCGTGGAAGTGGGTGAAAATGCTAACACGCGGTTATTTCCGTTGTCTGAGATCCACATTTGCGCGCCACTGCCGGTTCCCGCAAAAGCTCCGGCGTAGGGATTCGACAACGAGAACTGATCGGGCTGTGGCTGTCCTCTGTTTACTTGGCCGGCCGCGAACCCACTCTGCCCGAACACCACCAAGGCCGCAGGAGACGGAAAAGCTGTCGATTCTGGCGCCCATTTCGAAGGAACATCGTACTCCACGATGCGATGCTGGGGGGTATCGGCAACAAAGAGATTGGTCCCATTCGTGAAGACTCCGTTCGGCGGAATCAGGCTCGTATTAGTGGAATTGAGTCCGCCGAGTGTGTACTGCGAGGGATAGACCGGGATACCCGAAGCCGGCGGCGGTGGAACGCCCAGCACGCGCGACGCCTGCTGGCCCTGGGCTGCAAAATTCGGGCCTGCGTAGAAAAGCACGCGCGCGCCGCTATCGGCGACATACAAATTGCCGGACGCGTCGAACGCCAGACCGGAGGGCTGATCGAGAATTCCCTTGCTCAACTGAGTGAATCCCGAGGCGACGCTTCGTGTCACGAAATCGTTTTGCCCTAAAACGACCGTCGCCGCCGGTTCCACCGTACCAGCGGAGAGGTTCGCCACCGGAAACATTAACACCCGGTTGTTCAGCGGATCCGTTGTCCAAAGATTGCCGCTGGAGTCGATTGCCAGACTCGTTATATATATCCCATTCGAGGAAAAAGCCAGAGTCTTGCCGGACGGATTCCCGCCCTCATTCGCTGTACTGCCGCTATTGAATGATTTTTGCCCGATCACGAGATCGGGAACCGGTGTAGTACCCGCCTGCTGACTGAAAGGAGCTAGAAAACGCATAATCCTGTTATTCCCCGCGTCCGCCACGTATAGATCGCCTTTGCTATTGACCGCAACTCCGGTGGGGGAGTTGAGCCCAGTGCTGAACGTAGTTGTAGGACCTTGCGCCAGTGTACTCACTAGATCCTGTTGCCCGATGACCAGGTCGGCCTTATTCCCGGCGCTCAGACTCGCTATGCTCTTAAAACCAAGCACGCGGTTATTCCCGACGTCCGCAATATAGAGGATGGGCGGACTCACGCTGGTGTCCAGCGCGATTTGGCCCGGAAAATTAAGTTCCCGCCCCTCAACCAGATTCGGTGATGCCTGCGTTGGACTGATCGAAAATGCCGGGTGCCCGAATTGCCGCGTCGGAGTCGGATTAATCGTAGGAGAGGCATTTTGGCCCCACATGGTCGTAGACAGGACGATAAAATAGCCGAACAGTTTTTTCATGGAATCTCCGGAGACGGTGCGCGGGAACCGCCTACTTTCGAAGATAGCACACGGATAATGTTCTGCATATTGGACTTTAGTCAAGTACTCTCGGTACTGTTGGCCGCCATCCAGCCTATTGTTTCCTGGTACCCCAGCAGCCCCGAAACGCTACCCACGCGGGACGCCGAGAGCGCTCCGCAAGCGTTGGCCAGAAATGCCGCGTCTTGCAGAGTTGCGCCCCAGTAAAGGCCCGCCAGGAATCCTCCGGTAAAACAATCTCCCGCGCCAGTGGTGTCTACCGATTGCACTGGAAATCCGCGCGCCCAAAATTCACTCTGATTCTCAAACACTGCGCAACCGTTACTTCCCAGCTTGATCGCGACCGTATTTACTCCACGATCCAGAAACTCCTTGGCCGCGACTCGCAAATCGCCGGTCGCGGCGATCCGCAGGGCTTCCGCTTCGTTGGCAAACAGCAGATCGACGTGCGCGAGACACGGCTCCAGCACGCTCATCCACTCGCCTTTTGTGTCGTGGCCCGTATCAAGCGAGGTGGTCCATCCCGCGAAATGCGCATTTCTTAGCGTTTCCGGTCCGGTAATGCGCATATTGGGCAGCGAAAAAATATTCGCGAGGTGAAAATGCCCCTGCTCGCCCGCGAAATTTCCCGGCTTGGAAAATACCACGCTGCTTACACCGGGGGCATGCAGAAAGGATCTCGACGCATCGGGAGCCACCAGAACCACGGTCGTCGCTGTCGGCAGCGCCATGCGCGCCACCTCGTCGAGATTCACGCCCGCGCCCCTCACCCAGGCCAAAACCCGATCCCCGATGTCGTCCCGGCCCACCGCGCCTCGCAACCTGACCGGAACGCCCAGCGTCGCCAGCGTATAGGAAGTATTTGCCCCGTTTCCACCTAAGGAATGCTCAATCGAATCGACCCACACGGTGAATCCATACTCGATGCGGTCGACCGGCCGCACCAGAATATCCTCGACCAGGTTCCCCGCCACGACAATATCGCCGCGAATCTGCACGTTCAAATCATAGACTGAAAGACCGCTCCCTCTGGTCACGGCTCGGTAGCGCCGATAAAACGTCAAACTCTACCGAGCCGTGACCGCAGGGAGTGGTGTCCATGGATGATAAACTGAAATTTGCCCAACATCCATAAGCCCCGCGTCTGCGCGGTCAGCTACCTGAACACTGTTCCCTTGGTCTGGGGCATCGAGCACGGCGCACAGAGCGGCATCTTCGAAATGTCCTATGCCCTGCCCTCCGAATGCGCCGACCGGCTCGCGTCCGGCGAGGCCGACATCGGCATCGTCCCCGTTATCGAAGTGGTGCGCCAGAAACTCGACTATTTCCGCAGCACCGGCATCGCCTGCCGCGGCGCCGTGCGCAGCATTCTGCTGATTTCGAAGGTCCCGATTCGCGAAATCAAGACCTTGGCGACCGATACCGGCTCCCGCACGTCGGTCATGCTCTCGCGCATCATCCTGGCCGAAAAATATGGCGTCCGTCCGCAGCTTATTTCCCGCCACGCCGAACTCGCGCCGATGCTGGGCGAGGCCGACGCCGCTCTCCTGATCGGCGATCCGGCGCTGCACCTCGATCCCGCCAAGCTGCCATTTGAAACCCTCGACCTGGGCCTCGAATGGACCCACATGACCGGACTCCCCATGGTCTTCGCCGTCTGGTCCGGCAAGAGGGAAATCATGCAGCCAGCCTACGAGCAGGCGTTTCTCGACTCCTGCCGCGACGGTCTCGCTCACATGGACGAAATCGTCCGCAGCCAGTCTCCGATTCGCGGCGTCACGGAACAACTGGCTCGCGAATATCTCACCCGCCATATCGTGTTCGAATTGAATGACCGCGACCACCAAGGCCTCAACCTGTATCTGAAGCACGCCGCCGCGCTCGACCGCGTCACGGTAGGAGTTCCCGCATGATCTCTCGCGCTGAAGCAATTGAAATGTACAATTCCAACGACCTGATCGGGCTCGGCATGGAAGCCGACGCCGTGCGCCGCAAGCTGCATCCTGAAGGCGTGGTCAGCTACATCATCGATCGCAACATCAACTACACCAATACCTGCACCGAATACTGCAGCTTTTGCGCCTTTTATCGGCCCTTAGGTCACGCCGAAGGCTATCTGCACCCGAAAGAAGTCATTTTTTCGAAGATTAAAGAAACGCTCGACCTCGGGGGAACCGGCATTCTGATGCAGGGCGGCCTTCATCCTGAGCTCAAAATCGAGTGGTACGAAGACCTGCTGCGCTCGATCAAAGCGAACTTCAAGATATGGTGCCACTGCTTCTCCGCTCCGGAGATCGTGAACATCGCCAAAGTCAGCAACATCACGATTCGCGACACCCTGGCCCGTCTCCGCGACGCCGGTCTCGACTCGCTCCCGGGCGGCGGCGCCGAAATCCTCGACGACGGCGTGCGCCATCGCATCAGCCGCCTAAAATCGAGCGTCAACGACTGGATCGACGTTCATCGGACCTGTCATTCCCTGGGGCTCCATTCCACCGCCACCATGATGTTCGGCACCGGCGAGACGATCGAAGAACGGATGAATCACTTCGATATCGTCCGCCAGATGCAGGAAGAAAGCGGCATGTTCACGGCGTTCATTCCCTGGAGCTTTCAGCGCGAAAACACCTCGCTGGGCCGCTTCGTTAAGGAAGAAGCCACCGCCGTCGAATACCTGAAAATGCTTGCATTATCAAGGATTTACCTCGATAACATCCTGAACATCCAGTCCTCGTGGGTCACGCCGGGTCTGAAAACCTGCCAATTAGGCCTGAGGTTCGGCGGCAACGACGTAGGCAGCATCATGATCGAAGAAAACGTAGTAAGCGCCGCCGGCGCCCATCACCGGGCTTCCGAAGAAGAGCTCCGCCGCCTGATCCGCGATGCCGGCTTCGTCCCCAAACAGCGCGACACTTTGTACCGAACGTATTTCCTAAACTAATAGGCTGTCCCTGTCCTTTCGTTCCCCGCTGGCGAGTCTGTCGAAAAGGTCGCGGCTCTGAAGGACCTGTTAATTCTGCGACTGTTATCGACAGAGCCGCGACCTGCGGGAGCGGTCAGCCAGAGAATTCGGTGCTAACAGAATGACTGCGACGGCTTACGGACGTCCATTGTGGGGCAGGCTGGCAGCCTGCGGCCGATTGGTAATCGGCCTACTTCACCGTCAATGGATAAGGCAAACTACAAACCTCACCCCCCGCGCTAGTCCCACACGCGTACAGCGAAGTCGTCACTCCCCGCAAACCTGCCGGCAGCGCGGCGTTAATCTGCTGCACTCCCGGATATCCCGGCGCCGGACCCGCATAGTAGAGATTTGTCAACTCCGTCGATCCAATCCGCACTGAAATCGCCCCCGACCCCGACAGCCCGGTCGCGTAAAAATAAATCACGCTGCCGGCCGCCGCGCCGTTGCTCACGGAGTTCACCGTCGAATCCTGATTAACCACCGCTCCGGCGAAAATCCCCGGCGCGAACGGAGCCACTTGCACAGTCATCGGAGCGCTGCTGGCCGAATCCACCGCGACCACTAGTTGCGACGAAGTCTTCGCGCCCAGTCCCGACGGCACCAGCAAGTTAATCTGTGTCGCATTGCTGAACAGAATGGTAGCGGGCAAACCATCGAACGTCGCCGACACATTCTTCCCATTGAACGCCGATCCCATAATCGTCGCTAACGACCCCGGCACCACCGGCACCTTCTCGAAACTCGCCGCATTTTCCACCGCCGTGACCTGCGGTCCAACGGCCACCGCCTGAGTTACGACCAATGTAATCGCGACCAGCCGCCGTCCAGCCCCGCCCGCATCCACGGTCAGCGTTGCGCCATACGTTCCGGGCGTAAGATTCAGCGCATTCGCGTCCAGCCGCACCGTCCCGTTATTCACGCCCGTCGCATCCATCAGGTTCAGCCATCCGCTGCCGTTGGTGTAACTCAATGAAGCGATCCAGTTCAGCACCCCGCCTCCGAGATTTTTCACCGGAACATACTGCGTCTGATTCATGCCACCGGCCGGCAGCGTATATTGCAGCGCCGCCGGGTTGACCGTCAACTGCGGGAAATAATTCGCGCCGCAATCTCCCACGATTCCACAATCGTTCGGCGGCGTCGGAGCCACAAAGCGAGGAATCGGACTCGTCGCGGACGCCGTCGCCACCCCGGACGTCGCCGCGTACGACACGCTCTCCCCCGTCTGAACCGCCGCCGTCACCGCGTTCGGAGCGAGCCCCAGAAACGTTGGGAACTGTGCCGATTCCAGTGAGAACGGATTCGAATCGACCACTTCATACACCGCATAGGCAGTGCCGCCCGAAATCTGCAGCTCCGTCACCCCGTCGAACGTAGTCGTCCCCGCCGCGCCCGGAGTGAACACCGGAGAGCCGCCCGCTCCCGTCGAATCCGCGCCCGGCACCAGCGCCAATAGTAGCGACCCATTGGCCGACGGCGCATATGCTCCGCCCGATGCCGGTAATCCGAAGTCCCCGCCCGCCGTCGGTTGAATCGCATCCGACCCGGCCACCACGTTCGGCACAAACAACCGCGCCGCCTGCGGAAAGTTCGAATACTTCACAATGAACCGTGTCCCGCTATCGGCATTCAAACTCGGAGGCGCCGACCGCGGAGGAAACGCGCCCGCCCATCCTTCCGTGATCCGAGTCGTCGTAAATATCGTGCCGCCGAGGATCAAATCCTGAAAACTACTGGTGGACGCCAGCATCGAGCCGCTCTGCGCACAAATCAGCTTCCCGGAAAAGCCGGCATACAGGCTGACTTCCACCACCGCCACTTCGAGCGAACTCTGAGTGATCAACAGCGACCCGCTGCTCATAGAGAGGATCGCCACAATCAGTCCATGCGATCCACTCCCCGCCGCATTCGCCCGGACATCGGCAATCTTGATATTTAATGTACCCTGAGGCGAAAACGTCAGCACCACGCCATTCCAGATCAAATTATTCTGCGATTGCAGAATCGGCTGCGCCACCACAGCCTGCGGACCGGAGCCGTTGTCCGCCGTGAGAACAGTCCCCGTAACGAGATTGCCCGCGGACAGCCTGTTCGTAATTGCAGTATTTAGTTGAACGGATAAATTGATGGAAAGCGTCGCGTTCGGCGCTCCCGTGCAGCTGAAAAGAATGTCGCCGACCCGTTCTGTCAACCCCTCAGCCCTGACCAGTAGGGGCGCCGACGTGGTCGAACAAACCGTGGGTTGCGCGGCAACAAGGCCGATCGCACCCAAAATCAAAAAGAAAAGCTTCATTGGTTA
Source organism: Bryobacterales bacterium (assembly GCA_963813145.1). Classification (GTDB taxonomy): domain Bacteria; phylum Acidobacteriota; class Terriglobia; order Bryobacterales; family Bryobacteraceae; genus Palsa-187. Next base: position 3,511,732 of record CAWEXX010000001.1, on the reverse strand, counting down.
AATCCCTGTATACGCACGAGTCTTGTTCAACGATCCTTCGTTGCCGCGACGCGAGTGAACTCCGGCAGGAGAAAAACCAGTACGGCATCATTGTAACAAGACGTTCATAAAATCGCCATCCGGCGATCCTACTTCTTCCCCCGCGCCGGCTGACTCAAATACACCGCAATATCCTTAGCCGCCTTAGTCTCCACCCCCGCCTTCTGCAAAAACCCCAGCTCTCTGAACCAATCGATAAACCGCTCCTGCCAGGTCCCGAACGGAATTCCGTTGCGATCCGTCAACCCACCGGCATGCACTCCATTTCCGTAAATGTGCATCTCCAGATTCGGCACGCCCTCATCGAGCATCGCCCGGAAATACTCATCCGCCCAGATCGCATGAACCCGATCACCCGACCCGGCGCACACAATGAACGACGGCGGAACATTCCGTGGAATCGGCGGAGCCGTACGATTTTTAGCGAACGGCGAAGGCCCCGGGTAAATAATTCCCACAAAATCCGGACGCGACGAAATCCCATCGCTATTCTTCTTATCGAAATCCTCAAACAACACAGCGGCAGCCGCCGTCAGTTCCGCGCCGGCCGAAAATCCCATCATGCCGATCTTGTTTGGATCGATATTCCACTCCTTCGCATGCATCCGCACCAGCCGGATGGCCTGCTGCGCGTCGTACACTTCATCGGTCTGCGGATTGTATCCATCCCGTCTCAACCGGCTGCGCAGGATGACCGTATTCACGCCGTAGTTGTAAAAGTACGGCACGAAATCGGCCGCCTCACCGCCCACATTCAGCGAATTGTGCCCGCCGCCCGCGATCAGGATGATCGCCGCTCCAGTGTTAATCCCACGTTCGACGGTGTGCACTTCAATCGAAGGATTGTGAATGTTCACAATGCTGCTGATGCGCCCCGGCACCGCCTGGCTCATGTTGTAAACCTCCGCCTCGCGGATCTTATCCATCTTGAGATAAGGCGACCCTGGAGGAAACAGCGGCAGCACCACCCCTCCCGGCAGAATCGGCTGCGGAGCATATGGACCATCGGTCACCGGCCCCGGCGCCGGGATCCCCATCGGAGCCGGCACCTGAGCCCACATCATCAGCGGAGCGAACAACCAGGCGATCTTCATAACTTATGCCTTCGTACTAACAATCAGCGACCCAGGCGACTTCGCCAGCGCATGCATCTCGGACTTCGCGAACCCTTTCTTCGAGAACATCGCATCGTACTCTTTGAACGTATACGCATCTCCGGCCACCGTCGATCCCAACATCATCATCGCGAACGAAGCCGCCTGTGGAGGCGACACCCGATCGTCGTTGGGCACAAAATCCAGCGTGACGCACCGGCCGCCCGGCTTCAGCGCTGCGCCAATTTTCTCGATCAGCCCCTCGCACGTCGGGATATCGAAATGATGGAAGAAATTCGTAACTAAGATCACATCATACGGCCCGCCGTACTCCACAGTGAACGCATCTCCCGCCAACGCCGTGTGACGATCCGCCACGCCCAACTTCTTCGCGTTCTCCGTCGCCACCGCCAGCACGTTCGCCCAATCGAGAGCCGTCACGCGAGCCTTCGGGTTCTGCTGCGCGATCATAATTCCAAACAGCCCGTGCCCCGCCGCGATATCCAGAACGCTCAACTCCCCCTCGCCCGCGACAATGCCCGCGATCTCCTTCGCGGCCATAAACTGCATGGGAGCCATCGCCTCCGCAAACTCCACCCAAATGGAGTTGTCGTAGCTCACCGTCCCCTCATCGGGCAGTGTCGTCCGTCCCATGCGAACCACCTGCGCCAGGTCGAGAAACGGCGAAATCAGCTGCGGGTCCAGCAGGAATCGCGCCGCGCCTCCAAAATACCCCGGCGAATTTTTATCCAGAAATAAACTCGCTTCCATCGTCGGCGAATACGTGTTCCCCTCCTTGGTAAGAAGCCCGATGATGGTAAGAAAATCGCAAAGAATCCGCGTCCCGCGCGTCGACCCGGCGATCGCCTCGGCAATCGACTCCGCCGTATGATTCCCCTTTCCGATCGCAGTAAACAAATCCAAATCAATCGCGGCTTTCAGCGCGGATGTATGCTGATATCGCATCAGCGTCTCGAAAATAATTCCCGGATTCGGTCCGTGCCCGGGATGGGTAGCAGTGCTCATGGCCGCCTATTTTAGCTCATGACCGCTCAAGAGAAACCGCTCCCTGCGGTCACGGCTCGGTAGACTGTTGAGATCATGCGGCTGTGCTTCCGAGCCGAGCCGTGACCGCAGGGAGCGGTGTTTGGGTTTTGAGCAGCCTTTTCACTCTGTGAATGCCTTGTGGGGCAGGTTGCCTACCTGCGGACCGATTGTTAATCGGTCCATCCAGGGCGCAGCCCGGACCCGCGTTTGGTCGACCGCATTACACTATCGATATGCGACCCTCCTGGCTCCTAGCGCTAGCCGCCCTCCAGGCATGGTCCGCCGACGCCCTCATCCTAGACCGCACCCACGAAAGCCGCGTCTTTCATGAGACTCGCCACTACCGCATCTTCCTGCCCCCCCACTACGAAACGTCGACGCAGCGCTATCCCGTCATCTACTGGTTCCACGGCCACAGCGAGCGCTACAACAAATCCATTCCCGGCAAGAATTACGACACCGGCTCCGACTACGGGGGCGACAACATCGCCAACTTCGTCGCTCACCACGACGTCATCGTCGTCAAATGGGATGGCTACAATCCGCACACTCCCAACGAAGACAATCCGCGCCCCTACAACATCGGCCCCGTCGAAACCGATCGTCAGTTCCCTCTGTATTTCCCCGAGTTCGTATCCTATATAGACGCGACTTACCGAACCATCCCGGACCGCGAACATCGCGCCACTGCCGGCCTCTCCATGGGCGGCTTCATGTCCTTCTGGATCGCGGGCAAATATCCCGACATGGTTTCGAGCGCCTCCAACTTCATGGGCTCCTCCGAATTCGTAGTCGGCCCGCGCGAAATGCAGACCGAATACCGCCACGATGAAATGTCCGCCAACTACGCCGGCGTCCGCACGCGCCTGGTCACCGGCTCCAAGGATTTCATTCAGTTCTATCACCGCCAGATGAATCAAGTCTGGAAAATGCCGACCCACGAAACCGAGGACTTCGACTTCGACCACGGCACGCCCGGGATGGCGAAAACGCTGGCGTTTCATATGAACGCCTTCGCCAACCCTCTGCCCCGACCCGCTTCCTGGTCACACGCCGACGTCTATCCCAACTTCTCCGTTTGGGATTGGACCGTCGAATCAAATCGCAAACGCCCCGGCTTCACATGGCTCAACAACGTATCACGTAGCGGCTTTGTCTCAAGTGTTCAGGAATGGCTGCCAGACGGTAAACTACTTCCAGATGTCCTCTTGAGGATCACGACCGCCGGTCGTTATCCAGCAGGTTCCACTATCAGCGTGACGACCGATCGTGCGGGTGTGATCAAACGTCAGCATCTAAAGACGGACGACAAAGGCCGCCTTCACATAGAACTGGACGGCACCGAGCAAGCTGTAGGAATCGGCCAAGATCCGATACATCTCGAGCCGAAGAGCCTTGGCGGACCGCCTTCTGCAAGCCTGCCCGTTGCGACCGATTTTCAAGTCGCCGACCACCGCACACTTTCAGTCTTCCAGCACGCCATCAAAAAACAAACCATTACCCTGGGCGAAGGCAACGGCGACGGCAAACCGAACCCAGGCGAGGAAATTGTAATCCTTTTCTCCGTCGGTGACGCCTTCCGAGCCGCCGAGCTCTTCACCAACGACCCCTGCGCCGACCTGACCACACGCATCTCCGACAACTGGGGAGAATACGACTGGGTAGGCGCATCCGCGAAATACACTGTAGCCAAAATCAACTGCCGAGCCGGGCACGTCCTCAAACTCAAAACCCGCATCATCATCCCCAACAAACCCAACCACGAAGTCCGCGAAGCAACCATAGAACTAAAGGTCACCCCCTAATTCCGTCTACTGGCTACTGGCTCCTTCTCGCTGCTACCATCAGACTTCATGCATCCTCCCCAGCAAGACCAGCCGAAACCTCCCATCCCCGGCGTCAAGCGCTTGATCGCCATCGGATCGGGCAAAGGCGGCGTTGGCAAAACCACCGTTTCCGTCAACCTGGCGATTTCACTCGCGAAACTCGGCCGGAAAGTCGGCCTTCTGGACGCCGATGTTTACGGCCCCAATGTTCCACTGATGATGGGCGTCAACCAAACCCCCAACGCCATCGGTGAACGCATTCAACCCATCGAAAAATATGGCGTCCGCATCATGTCGATGGGCTTCCTGAATCCTGGCGACAAGCCCCTGGTCTGGCGCGGACCCATGCTTCACAGCGTCATCCAGCAATTCCTCCGCGGCGTCGATTGGGGCGAACTCGACTACTTGCTGATCGACCTCCCTCCCGGCACCGGCGATGTCGCGTTGTCCCTGATCCAGACCGCCCCGCTGACCGGAGCCGTAGTCATCACCACCCCATCGGACGTTTCACTCGAAGACGCGAGAAAAGCGATCAACATGTTCGTCCAGGTCCGCGTCCCCGTTCTAGGCTTAGTCGAAAACATGAGCTACCTGATCGCCCCTGGCTCCGGCGAACGAATCGACGTCTTCGGCCAAGGCGGCGGCAAACGCACAGCCGAGCAGATGCAAGTCCCGTACCTGGGAGAACTGGCGCTAGACCCCCAAGTAAGAATAGGCGGCGACACCGGCGCCCCCGTGTCGACAAAGGATAGCCAGCCCTTCATCGCCCTCGCCCACTTATTCGAACAACACTGCCAGGAATCCCGCCCCGCCACTCCAAAAATCACCATCGAGGACTAGTGGGGCAGGTCCCCGACCTGCCCGCCAAGTCCCCGAGCCGCGACCGTCAGGGAGCGGGCAGACGCTCCACACTCCTTGACATCGTCAACTACATCCTTGACACTGTCAACCATGGACCGCCCCGAAACCGTCCGAGCCTTCAACCGTTTCTACACTCGCCAAATCCATCTTTTAGAAGAAGGAATCCTCGGCAGTCCACTCTCCCTAACAGAAGCCCGAGTCCTTTTCGAACTGGCACATCGCGAAAACCCGACTGCGACCGATATCGCAACCGCGCTATCCCTGGACGCAGGCTACCTGAGCCGCATCCTCCAATCCTTCCTCCGCCGCGGCCATCTCAAAAAGCATTCCGCCAAAGATCGCCGCCAACGCCATCTCTCCCTAACCAAACCAGGTCGAAAACTCTTCGACCATCTCAACGGTAAATCCCACCAGGAAGCCGCCGACATGTTAGCGAAGCTCTCCGCCTCCGATCAATCCAAATTGATCGACGCAATGAAAACCATCGAAAACATCCTGGAACCCAAACCATCGCAGCCAGTCACACTGCGCACTCACCGCCCCGGGGATATCGGATGGATCACCCACCGGCACGGCGCTCTCTACGCTCAGGAATATGGATGGGACGAGAAGTTCGAAGCCCTGGTCGCCGGGATCGCCAAGAATTTCGTCGAGAACTTCGACCCGCAAAGCGAGCGCCTCTGGCTGGCCGAGCAGAACGGCGACATCCTCGGCTCGGTCATGCTGGTGAAGAAAACCAAGACGGTCGCGAAACTTCGAGTGCTTTATGTTGAGCCCAAAGCCCGCGGCCTCGGCGTCGGAAGCCAGTTGGTGCGTGAATGTATTAAATTCGCCCGCGAGGCGGGATACAACAAGATCACGCTATGGACGAATTCGATGCTCCTAGCGGCCAGGCGGATTTATGAGCGCGAAGGCTTCCGCCTGATGGCCACCGATGGCGATTTCGAAACCTGGGACTTAAATTTAAAAGGCTTCTCCCGGCCGCGTGCCAGCCCCACGCTGACGCATGGGGCTAATAATGGCGAATGACACATACTCCGCCCCATGCGTCAGCGTGGGGCTAACACGTGTTCTGCGTCACCTACAGCGTCGTAGTCGGCACGGGCGCCAGAATCTGGAAATTCTCAGGCGTAAACAGCACCACCCGAACCTTTCCCCGAGGCCCGATCGGACCGATCGGTTTCCCGTTCCAACGAACGTCCAAACCACCCGCATTGCCGACCTTCATCTTCGCCACATCGGACGCCCGCAGCGTTTTCGTCTGGCTGGGCTCCAGAATACCGGAGAAAATGTTCTTCCCCTCGCTCGTGATCGAAAGCCAGGTGGTTTCGGTAGCCGATAGATTCAGCACGACATGATTGACGCCGTCCGGCCCGGTTTCCGTAGTAACGTCCACCACCGGCGGCTTGGTGGATACCACCGGAATCGTAGGAACAGTCTGCTGCCGGGTAGCCTGTACAGTACTACCCCGCGACGCCTTGTTCCACCAGGTATAGAATCCCGAACACCCCAGCAGCACCAAAGCCAGCGCCGCAACCGATAATCCGACTCTGCGATCGGAAAAGTAACGGCGGTTAGAATCGGCCACAATCGGATCTACTTCACGCAAAGGATGATACTTGGGATTCGCGCCCGGAAGGGGCAGAGGTTCCTCGATCGCGGTCAGCTCGTCGACACCCGGCTGCAGCTCTTTTTCATCCAGATTGAGAAGGGAAGCGTACTGTTTTACGAAGCTTTTATAAAAGAAAGTTCCAGGAAGACTTTTGATGTCGTCTTCTTCGATAGCCCGAAGGTAACGTTGCGTGATGCAGAGATCCTCCGCGATCTCACACATCTCACGTCCCTGGGCTTGCCGTTCCCGGCGAAGGATTTCACCCACGGAGGTCATAAGAGATTAAACCTTATCACAAACCGGCCCCCTTCGGCGGAGTTACTATGTTACAAACAGTGCCCCCAGCCATCTCGGTCGTCATCGCCAACTGGAACCGCAAAGACCTGCTGCGGGCCTGCCTCGATTCTCTGGCTCTACAAACCTTTACGGATTTCGAAATCATCGTTATCGATAATGGTTCCAGCGATGGGTCCACGGATCTGGTACGAGCGTACCCCCGTACCATTCACTTGATCGAGAATCGCGACAACCGCGGGTTCTGCGCCGCCAACAATCAGGGTTTCGCCGTATCACAAGGTGAATACATCGCTCTGCTGAATAACGACGCCGAAGCTGATCCCGGCTGGCTGGCGGCACTGCACCAGGCGATTCACGTCAAGCCGGATGTAGGCGAGAGCGATGTCGGCATGGTCGCGTCGAAGATCCTGGTGTGGGAAGACCCGGCCATGATCGATAAATGCGGGCACCTGATTTATCCCGACGGCCAGAATCGCGGCCGGGGGTCCGGCCAGATCGACAAAGGCCAATTCAACCGGCAAGAGGAGGCGTTGTGGCCCGACGGATGCGCGGCGCTGTACCGGCGTGCGATGCTAGATGAGGTCGGCGGATTCGACGAAGAATTTTTCGCCTACGCCGACGACGCCGAACTGGGGTTGCGGGCACGAATCGCAGGCTGGACCTGCTTGTACGCACCCGGAGCGGTGGTGCGGCACCATCGGGGCGCTACGCTGGGTTTGAATTCGGCGCGGCGGCTCACATTGATTGAGCGCAATCGCGTCCTGTTGGTGGTGAAGCTTTTTCCGTGGAATTTACTTTGGCTGAACGGCGCATATTATCTGACACGAATCGGCGCGGGAATGGCAGCGGCGCTCCGCGGCAAGGGGGAAACCCGCCGCTATCCGGGACCCAAGGGCAAATTAACGGCGGCAGCCGCGCTGATCAAGGGCACGCTCTCCGCGCTGCCGTTGATTCCGTCGATGATCCGCAAACGGCGCGCGTTCCGGTCCAAGCACCGGCTGAGTCCCAAGCAAGTCCGCCGCCTGCTGCTGCGATTCCGGATCAAGCTGCGGGAGCTGTCCGAAATGGCCACGTGACTGCTAGTTCGATCACGACTCCGGATCCCTGCCCCGCCTGCGGGCATCGCGAATCCCGCCTGCTGTTTTCCGGCACCGACCGTCTCTATGGCACCACCAACAAGATTTTCCGCATCGTCGAATGCCGCAACTGCAGGCTGATCAGGCTGGATCCGCAGCCTCACCCGCTGGAGCTGAGCGATTACTATCCTCCCAGCTACTGGTACACCTCCGATACCAACACGGCCGACCGGCTGGAACAGATGTACCGGCGCTTCGTTCTGCGCGATCATCTTCATTTTGTCGAGCGCGCGCTGAAGGAATCGGAAGAAAAAGGACTGGTGCTGGACGTCGGATGCGGCGGCGGCCTGTTCCTCGAAATGCTGGCCGAGCGGGGCGTCAAGAACGTGGTCGGCCTGGATTTTTCGCTCGACGCCGCGAATGTGGCATGGCGCCGCGCCGGTGTGCCCGCGGTTTGCGCGACGCTTTCGCGAGCCCCTTTTCCCGCTCAAAGCTGCGCCGCTGTCACGATGTTTCACGTCCTCGAACATCTCTACGATCCGGCCAGTTATCTGGATGCCGCGCATCAACTGCTGCGCCCCGACGGCCGCCTGATCATTCAAGTTCCCAACGCCGCCTGCTGGCAGTTTCTGTTGCTGGGCGAGCGCTGGAACGGAATCGACGTGCCTCGCCATCTGATCGATTTCCGTCTCTCCGACATCGATTCTCTGCTTGATTCCTGCGGATTTGAAGTGCTGCGGCACAAGCACTTTTCGCTGCGCGATAATCCCGCCGGCCTGGCCACCAGCCTCGCGCCCTCGCTCGACCCGATGGCGCGGCGTCTGCGGCATACCCCTGAATCACCGCGCCTGCGTCTTTTTAAAGACTTCCTTTACATGGCGATAGTAGTCGCTTCCATTCCTTTCACTCTGGTGGAGGCTGCGTGCCGCGCGGGCTCCACCATCATGGTCGAAGCGCGCAAAAAATCGTGATCTACGAGCGCTTGCGGGACATGCTTCCGGCGTTCCTGCGCCGCTACATCCTTCATTTTGAGACCGCGATCGATGACGCGGTGGGAGAATTTGCGTCGTCGCTGAAGAAGAACGCTAGGCTGCTGGATGCCGGAGCCGGCGAAGGCAATTACAAACACTACTTCGCCGCCCAGCGATATTGCGGCCTGGATCTAGGCGTGGGCGACAAGCAGTGGAATTATTCGGAGCTGGATGTAGTCGGCGATTTAAGCTCACTCCCCTTTCGCGACGCCACCTTCGACGGGTGCCTGAATGTAGTGACGTTGGAACACGTAAAAGACCCAGCGCAAGTAATCCTCGAAATCGCGCGCGCGCTAGCCCCTGGTGGACGTTTGTTGCTGATTGTGCCATTCGAATGGGAAGAACATCAGCAACCCCACGACTATTTTCGATTTACCCGCTACAGCCTGCGGCACTTGCTGGACCTGGCGGGCTTTACCGAGGTGTCCATCCGTCCCGTAGGCGGATTCTTCCGGATGCTCTCGCGCCGCATGTTTTCAGCCCTCCAATTCTTCCCCGGCATCTCGATTTTCATCGGTGCAATTCTGTTCGTTCCCCCCGCCCTGCTCCTGCCGCTGCTGGAACCGCTAGACCGCCGTCAAAACTTTACACTGGGATATATATGTTCCGCGCGAAAGTAGTTGAGTCGGCTTCTTCGTTTTGTGGCGCGCGCCTCCAGGCGTGCCGCGCCGACAGTCGTGTCGACGTGAAGTTGTGCACCCTTATTTTGCTTGCGACGGCCTGCCTGGGCGCCGATTTCTCCGGCGCCTCCGCCTTCAAATACACCCAGGCCGCAGTAGGATTCGGCCCCCGCCCATCCGGCTCCGCAGCCAACCGCCAGTTACAAGCCTATATCCGCGCCCAACTCCGCCTGCTGAAATGCGAAGTGACAGAAGACCCCTTCCTCGGCAAGACCCCAAAAGGCGACGTACCGATGACCAACATCATCGCGAAATTTCCAGGCAAGAGCGGCCACGCGATCGCCGTGACCGGGCACTTCGACACGAAACTATTCCCAGGACGCAAATTCGTCGGCGCAAACGACGGCGGATCGTCCACCGGACTGCTCTTGGAACTAGCGCGCGACCTTTCCGCCACTACACACGTGGATGACGTCTACGTAGTTTTCTTCGATGGCGAAGAAGCAGTCGGCGACTGGTCGGAAACCGACAGCGTCTACGGCAGCCGCCACCTGGCCTACAAATGGAAGGCCGACGGGACGCTAGCAAAGATGAAGGCCTTGATCAACGTCGACATGATCGGCGACAAGTCCCTAGGCGTCTTGATCGAAGAAAACTCGACGTCGTCGCTCCAAAAACTAGTCTGGAAAACCGCCTCGGAGCTCGGTTACAAAGCTTATTTTCTCGATAGCGGCGAAAAAGTAGACGACGACCACATGCCTTTCCTAGAGCTAGGCGTCCCATCGCTCGACCTGATCGACTTCGACTACGATCCGTGGCACAAGGATTCAGATACCATGGACAAGCTGAGTGCGAAGAGCTTGGAGATCGTCGGTACAGTGGTCTTAGAATCCGTCCACAGACTCGAACGTCAATGAGGAGTTCCTTCGTCGAATCCCCGCCCTCACGGGACGGGGTTATAACCCCTGGCGTGAGCCAGGGGACACCATGAGGTCGAGCCGCCGCAGCTTCCTTGCCACGCTCGCGGCCCCCTTCCTAACCTCCGCCGCGCCGAACGAGCTTTCCGCCGACGTCGCTATCATTGGCGCCAGCGTGGGTGGATGCGCCGCCGCACTCGCAGCACTGCGCAACGGCATGCGCGTCGTTCTTACCGAAGAAACAGATTGGATCGGAGGCCAGCTCACCTCCCAAGGAGTCCCCCCGGACGAGCATCCCTGGATCGAACAGTTCGGCTGCACCCGCTCCTATCGCGACTATCGAAACGCCGTGCGCCAGTATTATCGCGACCATTATCCATTGACTGAAGATGCTCGGCATCGGGCAAATTTTAATCCGGGCGACGGGTCGGTTTCGAAGCTGACTCATGAGCCGAAGGTGTCGCTGGCGGTGCTGGAAGCCATGCTGGCTCCGTATGCCAGCGCCGGGACTCTCACGTTATTGTTGCGGCGCAAGCCGATGGCGGCGTCGGTCGATCGGGACGTGGTGAAGTCCGTCAGCCTGCGCAGCGATGCGGGCGTGGCGCGTACGATTACGGCTTCCTATTTTCTGGACGCGACCGAGCAGGGCGATCTGCTGCCTCTGACCCGGACAGAGTACGTGGTCGGCGCGGAATCGCGCACTGAAACCGGCGAGCCTCATGCGGCGGAGGCGGCTTCCTCCTCGAATATTCAATCGTTCACCATCTGCTTCGCGATGGATAACCGCGAAGGAGAAGATCACACCATCGACAAGCCGGCCGAGTACGATTTCTGGCGCGACTATGTGCCGCAGCTCACGCCCGCTTGGCCCGGGAAGCTGCTCAGTTGGGATCCCGCCGACCCGCAGACGCTCAAGCCCAGGAAGTTTCCGTTCGAAACGGCGTGGCGATACCGGCGCATCGCCAATCGCGATAATTTTCTGCCCGGAGCGTTCTCGGGCGACATCACGCTGGTGAACTGGCCTCAGAACGACTACTGGCTGGGGCCTCTGATCGACGTGCCGGCCGCCGAGGCCGCGAAGAATCTGGAGCGCGCGCGCCAGTTGAGTCTCTCGCTGCTGTATTGGCTGCAAACCGATCAGGGTCACAAGGGATTGCGGCTGCGCGCCGATGTGATGGGCAGCGAGGACGGCCTCGCGAAGTATCCTTATATACGCGAGTCGCGCCGCATTCGTGCGGAGTTCACGGTTCTGGAGCAGCACGTCGGCACCGCGGCCCGGAAGGAGCCTACCGCTCAGGTGTTTCAGGATTCAGTAGGCGTGGGGAGTTACCGCATCGACCTGCATCCTTCGACCGGCGGCGATAATTACATCGACATCAGTTCTCTGCCCTTCCAGATTCCTCTAGGCAGCCTGATTCCGCGGCGGGTCGAGAACTTGTTGCCCGCGTGCAAGAATCTCGGCGTGACGCACATCACCAACGGCTGTTACCGCCTCCACCCCGTCGAATGGAACATCGGCGAAGCCGCCGGAGCCCTTGCAGCGCAGGCAGTGCGGACCAAGCAGACACCAAGGCGAATTCGGAACGACGCAAAGTTGTTCGCAGATTTTCAGAAGACCTTGATCGCGCAAGGAGTCGAGGTGGCGTGGCCGAAGCTGACTCCCCGGTAGACAGTGATGAAGAATGATGTTCGAGGAGCTTGTGGCGCGCGCCTCCAGGCGTGCCGCATCGACATTCGTGTCGATGTATCCGACCGTCGGCATGACTGCCGACGCGGCACGCCTGGAGGCGCGCGCCACAAGAACTGATCGGCTAGACTCAGGTTGTTGTCCATGGACCAGACCTGCACTTCTTTGTGGGGCGGGCTACTTAGCCGGCAGCCTGCTTACAGAAGGCTTCTGCGGGGAAACTCAAAGTCGGCTGCCGCCAAAATCGCCCGCCCCACAAATCAACAGAGCATCCTCAAGACTGATGCCGCGAGAAGTACGCCACCGCCACCGCCAACATAATGATGAATGCCACGCCGATCAGAATCAAGGTCAGCAACCTGGGCAGACCACTGGCGGCTGCGATCGGCATGTGGAACATCGCCTCCATCAATTCGTTCCGATCCAACCGATCGCCGTGCCACCGGTCAGCCAACTGGTGATCGAAGGCGGCCAGAATCGCTTCGCGCTTAGGATGCTCCCTCTCGATCATGACCTGCGCGAAGCCCCCCTCCGCATAGACAATCCACAACGAATCATGGGTCGCGAAGTACGGGGCCACCCTTTCCGTGATGCCCTGAATGGTGACGTGTCCATCGTGATTGCCACCCATGCCGGCGATCTTGACGGCGGTCCACGGGATGGTTCGCACTGCGTTTGGGGGGCGCAGCCGGAGCCAGCCTTCTTCCGCATCGACGGCGTCGCAACCGATCACCGCGTCTAGATTCATGATGTCCCTCCGCTAGGGCTTGGTCAGATCGCGGCCCGTCATTTCGGCGGGCTGCGGGACACCGAACAATCCTAACATCGTCGGCGCGATATCCCGTAAGCTCCCCTGCCCGCGCAGCGGCCGGCGCTCCTCATCGACCACGATAAAGGGAACCGGATTTGTAGTGTGATACGTGTGCGGACCCTTGGTCACAGGGTCGATCATCATCTCGGCGTTGCCATGGTCCGCGGTGATGATCCATCGTCCACCCTTGCGTTTCAGCGCGTCGTAGATCCGGCCGAGGTGCGCGTCGACCACTTCGACGGCTTTCACCGTTGCATCGAGCTTGCCGGAGTGGCCGACCATATCGGCATTGGCGAAGTTCATCACGATGACGTCGAAGTCGCGCTTCTCAATGGCAGATTCCACCACGCTGGCGACGCCTTCAGCATTCATCTCAGGCTTGATGTCATAGGTGGCAACCTTAGGAGACTGCGCCATTTCCCGCTCTTCGCCGGCGTATGGTTTTTCGTTTCCGCCGTTGAAGAAATAGGTCACGTGCGCGTACTTTTCGGTCTCGGCGACGCGCAGATTCTTCCAGTTCAGGTCAGCCATGACGTTGGCCAGGATGTGCGTGGGCAGTTCGCGCGGCAGCACGAAAGGCACGGTCAGCGTCTTATCGTACTGCGTCATCGTCGTGAAGTGAAGCTTTAATGGAGCTTCGGTAAGTGCCTGAGTCATCTGCCGTCCGCGATCGGCGCGGTAGTTGAAAAAGATGCAGGCGTCTTCTTCGCGGATCATGCCGACCGGCTCGTGGCGGTCGTTGACGACCACCACCGGCTCGATAAACTCGTCCGTGATCCCTTTCTCATAGGAGCGCTTGGCGGCGGCGACGGGATCGGTGGCTTTTTCACCCTTGCCTTCGACCATGGCGTCCTTGGCGAGGCCGATACGCTCCCAACGCTTGTCGCGATCCATAGCGTAGTAGCGGCCGGAAATGGTCGCGATGCGGCCGACGCCGATCTTCTTGATCTGCTGCTGTAGGGCCTCGAGGAATCCTGCGCCGCTGTTAGGTGGAGTGTCGCGGCCATCCATGAAGCAGTGGACGCACACGTCGTTTACGCCCTCCCGCTTGGCCATTTCGAGCAGCGCGTAGAGATGCGTGTTCATGGAATGGACGCCGCCGTCGCTGACCAGGCCCATAATGTGGAGGCGGCGGGTTTTCGCGTGCTTCATCGATGCCAGCAGCGTGGTGTCGCGAAAGAAATCGCCGGTGGCGATCATCTTATCGATGCGCATCACGTCCATCAAAAGGATGCGGCCGGCGCCGATGTTCAGGTGGCCCACTTCGCTGTTCCCCATCTGCCCTTCAGGCAGGCCGACATTGGGTCCAGAGGTATGAACCAATGTATTAGGAAACTCGCGCAACAGACGGTCATAATTGGGCTTATTCGCCAGCGCGATGGCATTACCGGGACTGGCGGGACAGTAGCCCCACCCATCGAGGATGGTCAAAATCAGCGGCCTTCCGTTCATCATTTTCATCACTTCTGCCGAAACGCCTTGCGGCCCGGGAAGCGTGCGCCGGAACCCAGCTCCTGCTCGATCCTGAGAAGCTGGTTGTATTTCGCGATGCGGTCGGTGCGGCTGGCGGAGCCGGTCTTAATCTGGCCCGCTCCAGTGGCGACGGCGAGGTCGGCGATGAAGGCGTCCTCCGTTTCGCCCGAGCGATGGGACACCACCGACGTATAACCCGCGTCGGCGGCCATTTTCATCGATTCGAGAGTCTCAGTCAGCGTGCCGATCTGGTTCACCTTGATCAGAATCGAATTTGCGATGCCCTTTTCAATACCTTGGGAGAGCCGCGCGACGTTGGTGACGAACAGGTCGTCGCCTACGATCTGGATTTTCCTGCCCAGGGCGTCGGTCATCAGCTTCCAGCCGTTCCAATCGTCCTCGGCCATGCCGTCTTCGATCGAAACGATGGGATACTGGCGCACCCAGTTGGACCAGAAATCGACCATTTGTTCCGACGTGCGCTCGCTTTTATCGGACTTCTTGAATACGTACTTTTTCTTTGTAGGGTCGTAGAACTCGCTGGCGGCGGGGTCGAGCGCGATGCCGACCTGCTCGCCCGGCGTGTATCCAGCCAGAGTGATCGCTTCGAGGACCACTTCCAGCGCTTCATCGTTCGATTTTAGATTCGGGGCGAAGCCGCCCTCATCGCCGACCGCGGTCGAGTAGCCGCGCTTCTTCAAAACGCCTTTGAGAGTGTGGAAAATCTCCGCGCCCCAGCGCAGCGCTTCGGAAAACTTGTCCGCGCCATAGGGCATGATCATGAATTCCTGGGGATCGACCGAATTGTCGGCGTGAGCGCCGCCGTTCAGGATGTTCATCATCGGCAGCGGCAGTAGCGACGCCGAAACTCCGCCCAAATATCGATACAGAGGAGTCTGCTGCGACTCCGCGGACGCGCGCGCCACGGCCATCGACACAGCCAGAATCGCGTTGGCGCCGAGATTTCCCTTGTTCGCCGTGCCGTCCAGCTTGATCATCTGGCGGTCGATGGAGCTTTGCAGCTCCGCATCCTGACCCAGCAGCGCGGGCGCGATATGATCCGCGATATTCTTGACCGCCTTCAGCGTCCCCTTGCCCAGATAGCGCGATTTGTCGCCGTCCCGAAGCTCCACCGCCTCATGTTCGCCGGTGGATGCGCCCGAAGGTACCGCGGCGCGTCCCAAACTGCCGTCGGCCAGGTAAACATCAGCCTCCACCGTCGGATTGCCGCGGCTATCCAGAATCTCTCTCGCAATAATTTTTGTGATTTCCATAGGAATCTACCAGCTTACGGTGTCGAGCGGGATGGGAGCAACTTTTCGGAGCTTACATACTCCGCTCCCTTTGGTCACGGCTCGGAAGCGCAATCCGTATCTACCGAGCCGTGACCGCAGGGAGCGGTCTACTTGACCGGCAGCCGGTACACAAATGCGACCCGGTCGTTGTATTCCAGCATCGCGCCGGGCACCGCCTGCACTGTTTTGCGAAACGAACCCAACCGATCCTGAGCATCGGGACCTAAATCGGAGGCGAGCAGCAAGACCAGTTCTGTCTTAAACTCCGGCGGTGCCACTGTTAGCGACGGTTTCCACCACTTCGCGGCTTCCGATTGCGGAATCATCGCGACAAAAAGATCATGCGACGACGGGATGCCGGTGAAGAGATAGCTCACGGTATCTCTCCAGGCCACAAGGACCGACCCGGGCGGCGCATGCTCGCGAATCCAGGTATACGCCTGGCGGTCTTGTTCGCCCTGCTCACGAACATCGGTGTATATGGATGCTATCCTGCGCCATGTCACTGAGTCGTTGCGTATCACCACCGACACCGCGAGCGCGATCAGCGCCCAGCGGGCCCACGGTTTGAAACCCGGACGCTTGATCGAGTGCGCGACCAGGGTTGCAAAGTGGCTGCCTTCCTCCGCGATCCCAATCAGCAGGAATGGCCAGACCGGTACCAGCAGGCGGTTCCCTCCGCCGCCACGCCAGCAGAGGAGCATGATGAGGTATAGCCCGGTGAAGATCACCCCGAGCGGCCACTGCTGGCGCCGCCCCATACGTACGGATCCAAAAATCGCCGCCGCCAGCACCAGGTGATACAGAGGGATTCCGTGTAAAAAGTCGATCGACCCGGGCAGAAATACCTCCGCGACGCCGGAGGACACCTCAGACAACTGATTTAGGAGAAGCGCTGCGAATCCGCTGGATTTAAGCGCACTCAGGTATTCGTCAAGATAAGGAGCGTGCACGCCCGACTGAGCGTGCAGAGATCCCCATATATGCCAGCCTGCCACCATTGGCAGGGCACAGGCGAAGAAGAACAGACTCAACCGGATCCGCTTCCGGAGGAAGAAGAAAATCGGCACGGCCGCGAACAAAGGCAGCGCCGCGTTGCGCGTCAGATAAGCGAATCCGGCCAGCACGCCGCCTAGCATCGCCCACCATTGGTCATCCCGATCGGCCGACCGCTGCAGCGTCCAGATCGTTCCCAGCAGAAAACATCCGAACAGCAACTCGGAAAAAAGCAAAATCGTTAAATACACGAAAGAGAATGACACCAACGTCATCGCCGCGATCAGAAAGGTCCTGCGCCACGATAGGCCTAGCTGCCGGAGCGCCAGCAACAGCAGCGCCAGGTAGACCGGGACCAACAAATCCTGCAGCGTCGACGCAGTCCGAAGAGTCGCGGGAAAATCCGGTTGAATCCTCCACGCGATCGAGAGAAAAAGAGGATAGACCGGCGGATACTTGATCGCGAAGGGTCGCCCCGGAATATTCGCATGCCGATAGCCATCGCCCGAGGCCAGCGACTTCGCCGTAACCATATAAATCCCGTCGTCATATGCCTGCCCGAACTGCGTCTGCTCGCGCCCGTCCCAAATCGGTTTGGCAATCAGCGCCAGGATGGCGACAAATGCGACGGCTACAATAATCCTATTGTCGATTTTATTTATTGCCATTCGAATCTGATCCAAGTATCGTCGGCTTGTGCAGTTCCCCTACTCTGCTCGGTGTTAAAGCCGCATGTTTCACACTGTCGTTTTCATTCTTTATTATTCATTCTAGAGGATTTATGAATGAGTCCGACGGTCTATTTCAAATTAGCGAGTGGTCAATGGACAGGTCATCTTTCCCAGGCAATCGAAGAAATTGGAACGCGAAGCTGGTGGAAAGCTGTCTTCATTGAACAGCCGGGTGCTCCCAACATGGCCCCTTCTCAAAACCATCGACCAACTTCACCGGTCCCATTACACGATCAGCCTTCGGCAGGCGAAGACGCAATCGAGGTCGACTTTGAAGACTACCACTAAAAAAAACGGGATGCCGCCCGTACATCCAGACGAGGTTCTCCGGGAAGATATCCTTCCGGACGTTGGCCTCTCCGTCTCAGCCGCTGCGAAGGCGTTGGGTGTATCCCGCCAGATGCTTCATCAGATCCTTGCGGAGCGCAAGCCGCTGTCCGCCGTCATGTGTTTGAAAGTTTCCAGGCTTTTTGGCAGCTCTCCGGAGATGTGGATGCGGCTGCAGTCGGCTTACGATTTGAAAAGGGCCGAGCAGGATAAGAAGGTGATGGAGCGCGTTGCGCGGATTGTGCCGATTCACGCTTAGGCCTCACCCGCCGGGCTGACCGCTCCCGATGGTCGCGGTTCTGAAGGCGCAACGGTTTTATAGAGCCGAGCCCTTTGGTACGCTTTAGCTTGTCCTCAGCTTTACATGAACGGGTCGAAAAACTTCTTGGGCCGCGCGGGTATCTGCATAAGCCCGAGGATCTGACGCTTTACGAATACGACGGTGGGGTCGATAAGGCGCGGCCCGATATGGTCGTGTTTCCCAAATCCACTGCGGATGTGGTGGCCATCGTCAGGCTGGCGGCTGAGTTTGACCTGCCGATTGTCGGGCGCGGCGCCGGGACCGGGCTTTCGGGGGGGGCTATCGCGCGGTCTGGCGGGATGATCGTTTCGTTTGCCCGGATGAACCAGATTCTTGAGATCGATCTGGCGAATGAGCGGGCGGTGGTTCAGCCGGGCGTCGTGAATCTCGATATTTCCGTGGCGGTGGAGGGGGATGGGTATTTTTATGCTCCCGATCCTTCCAGCCAGCGAGCCTGCACCATCGGGGGCAATGTCAGCGAAAATGCGGGCGGGCCGCACACGCTCTGTTACGGGGTCACGACGAATCATGTGCAGGGGATCGAGGCGGTGCTGCTCGACGGGACTGTCATCGAGACTTCCACCGAGGGCGAGGGGTACGATTTAACCGGGGTTCTTGTCGGCTCCGAGGGAACCATGGTGCTGGTGACCAAGGTCGTCGTGCGGCTGATGCGCAAGCCGGAACTGGTGAAGACCATTCTCGCGATTTACGATTGCGCAGAGGACGCGGGCGAGACGGTGGAGAAGACTACCGCCCGCGCGATCACTCCTGCAGCCATCGAAATGATGGACGGCGTGATGCTCCGGATGATCGAGGAGGCGACACACGCGGGGTATCCGATGGACGCCGCGGCGGTGCTGCTGATCGAGCTCGAAGGACTGCGCGAGACGGTGGAGGAACAGGTCGAACAGATCCGCGAGGTCTGCTCAACTTGCCGCGCGAGGGAGTTTCGGGTCGCGAAGAACGCTCTGGAAAGGGAGCTCCTTTGGAAGGGACGCAAGAACGCGTTTGGAGCCGTGGGACGCGCCAGTCCGTCGTATTACGTGCAGGATGGAGTCGTGCCGCGGACGCAGATTGCGCCGACGCTCGCATTTATTCACGAGGTGGGAGAGCGGTACGGGCTCACGATCAGCAACATTTTTCACGCGGGGGACGGGAATTTGCACCCGCTGATTCTGTTCGATCCCCACGTTGATGGCCAACTCGATAAGGTGAAGCTCGCCAGCGACGAGATTCTGGACCATTGCATCGCGGTGGGCGGGTCGATTACGGGCGAGCATGGGGTGGGGATGGAGAAGATGGAGATGATGGGTCACCAGTTCGCTCCGGATACACTGGAGATGATCGCTCGGTTCAAGAAACTGTTCGATCCGGGGTGCCGTCTAAATCCAGGGAAGGTGCTACCGACTGGACGAGGTTGCATGGAGATTCGGCAGCGAGTAGGAGATCTGAGTTTATGAAATACGTTGCGCTGTGGGGAATCATCGCCGGGCTGATCTGCTTCGGCGGCGATCGGAAACAACTGCCGGGACAGGCGGGGAATGACGATATCGACCTGGAGGGCAGCGTGATTCTCGGCCATGACGAGATCACCAGCGCGGTGGGCAGCGATCTCGGCGAAGGCTACATCCTTGTGAAGATGAAGGCGATTCCCAAGGGCGATGCGCCGATTCGGATCGGGCCGGACGACTTCACCATGATTTCGCGCAAGGACGGGCAGAGGTCGACCGCGCTATCGCCATCGGAGATCGCCGGGAAGGGGGCGCTGGTGGTGAAGCGCGGGAACTCGGACGATCGCAAATCAGGATGGGCGGCCATGGGTGCGGGCGGAGGGCTGGGGTCGAGCCCGGGAACCGTGCAAAGAGACGTCATCAAAGGGACACAGATCGATGACAACGCGAAGGAGACTCCGGCATTGGCGGCACTGACGGCGAAGATCTTGCCGGATAAGGAAACGAAGACGCCGGTCGAGGGGTTGCTCTACTTTTCCATCAACGGCAAAGTAAAACTCAAGGACCTGGCCGTCCAGTACAAGGGGCCGGCCGGGAGACTGACGATGGAATTCGAGCCTGTAAAACGCTAAATGGGGCGGTACGAGACCGCCCCAAATACATTACATCTTGATGGTTTCGATCGTAAGCTTATCGCCGTCGACCTTACCGGTGACGGTGACTTTGTGACCTAAGTGCGGGGTCACTTTCTCCATCGACGCCTTGTCGATGGTCAGCACCTTGTCGTCGGAGGTAACGAATACCGCATCGGCACCGCCCTTGACGCATTTCTGCGTGCAGGCAATCGATTTCTCAGTACCATCTGTGTGCTTACACTTGGAGTCGGCGATGTAGCCGCTCCATTCGCCGGCAAATGCCGACAGTGACCCGATCGCCATTAAGGCAAACGTTGCGAATAGCTTCTTCATGGGTGTAGCCTCCTACCAGACTTACAATACGACATACGGAGGGCTGCCTGCAATCGGATTTACAAAGTGACGGTCTTGGCGTCCCGCCATAGCCGCTCCAAGTCGTAATATTGGCGGGCTTTGTCGGTAAAAATATGTACCAGATAGTCGCCGTAATCGAGCAGGACCCATTCGGCGTTCTGGTAGCCTTCGACGCTGTTGGGATATTCGCCCAACTGCTTCATATGGGTTTCTACTTCGTTGGCGATGGCCTGGATCTGGCGGGCGTTGGCGCCGCTGCAGACCACAAAAAAATCGGCAAACGTTGTGATTTCACGAAGATCGAGGACTTTGATGTCCTTAGCCTGTTTCGATTCGGCTGCCTCGGCTACGGCGCGCCATAACCGTTCTGGCGCCGATTGCGCCTTCACTTTCAGTAGACCCAGGAACGTTCTCCTACTGGGTATCGTACTACAATTAAGACGGAGCAAGATGAAGTTTACGTTGTTTTTGGTTGTTTTATGGTCGATTAAGGCGGAACAGTCGCCGGGAGTGATCGTCGCACAGCGCGAAATGGAGCGGGTGCAGATGCTGATCCGGTCCGGGGCGCTGCCGCCGATGAAAATCGCCGAGGCTCAAGAAAAGTTGGACGACGCCCAGGATGAGGCGGTGCTGGAGCGCACGCTGTACGGTCATGTGGACGTCGAGGAGTTCACCGAGGAGCAGGCTTCGGAGATGCTGGCGGCTGCCCAGCGGCGGGTGGACCGGCTACAGACAAAGGTCACTCGAATCAACGACTTGATCGGCAGAGACTTGGCCTCGCCAGGGGATCGAACCGATCTGGAGCGAGAGCTTTCGAATCGCGAGGACGCGCTACAACTGGCTAATGTGCGGGCCGCTTTGCTGCGGGAAATTGCCGGGATGGCTCACGCCGAGGTGGAAGGGACGGCCTTCCACGGCTTGGCGGAGGAAAAAACGAGCGGGAATCACCTGATTGAGCCCAAGGAATTGAAAACGCTCACCCTGGCATTCGAAAAGCAGTTTTCGGAGCCGTTTCCGATAAGCGCCAAAGGGATGACAGCGGTTCACCGCGCACTGGGGTTCGACCATACGGGCCGGGTGGATGTGGCCCTGAATCCGGACTCGCCCGAGGGGATATGGCTGCGGGAATACCTGGACGCTAAGGCGATCCCTTATTACGCGTTTCGGACGGCGATGCGGGGGAAGGCTACGGCGCCGCATATTCACATAGGTCCAAGCAGCACCCGGCTTTAGTACAATCGTCGGTTATGTCTTCGCTCCGTGTGCTGATCAGCGCCGAACAGATCCGGGCTCGCGTCAAGGAATTGGGGGCGCAGATCGATCAAGACCTGCCGGAAGGTCCTGTCTATCTGATCGCGATTCTGAAGGGTGCGTGCTTTTTTCTGGCCGATCTGGCGCGAGCTACGAAGACTCCGGCCAGGATCGAATTTATCGGCATTTCCAGCTACGGCAAGGGCAAGACCAGTTCTGGTGAAGTGAAGTTGACGAAGGATCTGGACGTCACGATCGAGGGGTACGACGTGATTGTGGTCGAGGATATTGTCGATAGCGGGATCACGCTGAGCTACCTGATGCAGTTGCTGGCGCAGAGGAAGCCGAAGTCGCTGCGGATCGCGACGCTGCTGGATAAACCGACGCATCGGCAGAGGCCGGTCGAGGTCGCCTATCGCGGGTTCGAGATTCCGGATGAGTTTGTGGTGGGGTATGGGCTAGACTACGCGGAGGATTATCGGAATCTGCCGGATATTTGCGTGCTGAGCGATATGTAAGCTGTCCCGTCACGTAACTGCGGGGATAACGGGATCTATTTTGTGCCCACGTGGAACGGGTTGAAGTCGCTGTGGTAGTCGAATGCGTCGACCCCTTCGCTGCGTTTCAGGAATCCGACTACGGCGTAGGTTGCCGGGGTCGCCACCACTTCGTAGATCACTTTTCCGATGTAGGCGGAGGCGGCTAGTTTCGCGAGCGTCAGCGGCGGTGCGGTTCCTCCAAAGCCGATGATGACCATGATCACGGTATCGACGAACTGGCCCACTACGGTCGAACCAACCGTCCGGGTCCAGAGCATTTTTCCTCCGGTCCAGAGTTTCATTCTGGCTAAGGTGTAGGAGTTGGCGAACTCGCCGCACCAGAAGGCGATCAGGCTGGCTACGATCAGGCGCGGGATTTGATAGAAGACGGTCGCGAACGCGTCCTGATTGTGCCAGCCGGGGGCTGGGGGCAGCCAGACTGTGATCAACCCCATGATGGCTAAGAGGGCGTTTGCGAGGAAGCCTAGCCAGATGGCTCGCCGAGATGCTGCATAGCCGTAGACTTCGGTGAAGACGTCGCCAAAAATGTAGGTGAGGGGGAAGAGGAGCTGCCCGCCGCTGATGACGAAGGGACCGATGGCGCAGAGCTTTTGCCCCACCAGGTTCGAGATCAGAAGGACCACCAGAAAGATACTGAGGAGCAGGTCGAAGTGACGGTAGGTGCGGAGGTCGCGGGCTTCTACTGCTGCGGGCTGGGTCATGAGGTTGTATTCTAGCGTAGTGCGTCACTCATACTGAATATTATCTTTCCCGCGTGGCGCACGCATGCCGCGTCGACGTTCGGCCTCTGATTCCGTGAGCCTGGAAAGACACATCGACACGAATGTCGATGCGGCACGCCTGGAGGCGCGCGCCACATATCATTCAGGATTTCCGACGAAGAGCACTAGAGCAGTCCCTGAGCGTTTTGCCCGCATGCTTACGCATGGCGGCTCAGTGTTGGCGATGGCTGATGGCGGACGTGTCGAGACGACTCTCGACACGGCGCGACACAAGAAACATCATTTTGTTAGAAGGGGCTTTATGGCTCGCAGGACTGTGCCGGAGACGATTTCGCAGCCTTCGGCGGTGGGGTGGATTCCGTCCTTCTGGATATAGCGCATATCGCTGGTTACGATGTCGGCCAGGAGGAACGGGATCAGGATGGTTTTGTGTTCGCGCGACAGGTCGTGGTAGATTTTTTCGAACTTGGGGATGTAGTCGGGGCCGTAGTTGGGGGGAAGAGTCATTCCGGCGAGTACGACCTTCGCTCCGGATTTCTGGAAGGCGACGATCATGTGATCGAGATTGTCGCGGGTGCTTTCAAGCGGCAGGCCGCGAAGGCCGTCGTTGCCGCCCAGCTCCAGCACTACGATTTCGGGTTTCAGCGCGGTGGCGGAATCGATGCGGGCTACGCCTCCTTCCGTTGTGTCGCCGCTGACGCCTAAATTGACTACGCGCCAGGGATATTTTTCGGCGTCCAGCTTTTTCTGAAGGAAGTCGGGAAAGCTGAGGCCGGGTCCCAGGCCGAATCCGGCACTGAGGCTGTCGCCGAAGACGATCAAGACGCGGCGGTTGTCGGCGACGGGGGCCGTGGGCGGAGGCGGTGCGGGATTCGATTGAACCTGCTGCTCTTCATGTTTAGAGCAGCCGCATAAAACAACAAAAATTACAAAGATCGCAGAAAGACGCATCTGTGCCCATTCTAAGATGGTTATAGATGACAATTCTGTCGACGCATGCCCTTACCAAGACCATCAACACGGGCACGCACACGGTTGAGATTTTGCGCGGAGTGGATTTTGAGGTTCCCGCGGGGCAGTTCGTGGCCATCATGGGCGCGTCGGGCAGCGGAAAGAGCACGATGCTGGGATTGCTGGCCGGGCTCGATACGCCTTCGTCGGGCAAGGTGGTGATCGCGGGGGTCGATATCACGGGGCTGAGCGAAGACAAGCTCGCCGTGGTGAGAGGCGAGAAGATCGGGTTTGTGTTTCAGTCCTATCAACTGATTCCGACTTTGACGGCGGAGGAGAACGTCCTGCTGCCGCATGAGCTAGCAGGGCGCGATGTGGCATCGGGAACGGCGAGGGCTCGGGAGCTGCTGATGAGCGTCGGCCTCGAGGACCGGATGGATCATTATCCGGTACAGCTCTCCGGAGGAGAGCAGCAACGCGTCGCGCTGGCGAGGGCGTTCATGATGAAGCCTCCGATTCTGATGGCGGATGAGCCGACCGGGAATCTGGATAGCGTGAATGGGGCGCACGTGCTGGAGTTGCTGATCGCGCTGAATGAGAGAGAGGGGACGACGCTGGTGCTGGTGACTCACGATCCAGCGCTGGCGGGTCGGGCGAATCGGATTGTGACGCTGAGGGACGGGATGGTGGTGGGGGATGAGGTGCGAGGCGCCACGCGCCAGGCGCCAGGAGCGAAGGACGTATCGTGAATTTGTCGCTGAAAACGGCGGGGCGGATTGCCTGGCGGGAGACTCGGTCTTCGCTCACGAAGTTTTTATTTGTCGTGCTGGCGGTGGCCGCGGGGGTCGGCGCGCTATCGGGGGTGCGCGGATTTAGTCAGAGCTTCAAGGGGATGTTGACGCAAGGAAGCTCGGACGGTGATGGCGGCGGATTTGACGGCGCGGCAGTTTCAGATGCCGACCGATCAGCAGAATGCCGCGCTAGATGCGCTACACAACGTCGATCGGACGCTGATTACGGAGACGTTCTCCATGGCATCGTCCGCTCCGGACGTGACGCCGCTACTGGTTTCGATCAAGGCTGTGGATCCCACGAAATATCCTTACTACGGGGAAGTGAAACTGGCTCCTGCGATGCCGCTGGCGTCGGCGCTGACTGCCGATTCGGTGGCTGCGGGGGACGACCTTCTCATCCGGCTGCATCTCAAAGTGGACGACTCGATCAGAGTCGGCGGTCAGGATTACCGCGTGGCGGCGGCGGTGGTGTCGGAGCCTGACAGGATGTCTGGCAGCATGAACATCGGGCTGCGGCTGATGATGTCGCGCGAGGCGCTGGCGCGCACGGGGCTGATGCAGTTGGGCAGCCGCGCGGCGGAGCGGGTGCTGTTCAAGATGAATCCGGGTGCGCCAGGCGTGGAGGATGTTGCGGAAGGCGATCAAGACTGCGCTGCCCGAATCGCTGGTGGCGGATTTCAGGCAGTCGCATCCGATTATCACGAGCGGCCTTGATCGGGCAACCGTTTTCCTCAGCCTGGTGAGCCTGATTGCGCTGATC
Organism: Bryobacterales bacterium; assembly: GCA_963813145.1. Taxonomy (GTDB): domain Bacteria; phylum Acidobacteriota; class Terriglobia; order Bryobacterales; family Bryobacteraceae; genus Palsa-187. The sequence continues at coordinate 3,486,213 of CAWEXX010000001.1, read as the reverse complement.
GTGGGCGCGATCGGCGTGGGCATGGCGATGCATGCGCACTTGCAGCAGAAGATGGACAACATCGCGGTGATGAAGTCGATCGGCGCGACTTCGAACGAAATTATCCGGATCTATACGCTGCAAACTTTGATGCTGGGGGTGCTGGGCGGGATTGCGGGCGTGATAGTGGGGCGCGGAGTGGAAGAAGTGCTGCCGCGGCTGATCACGAAGTTTTTTTCGGTGAGCGGGGCAATGGGGTGGCACATTGCCGCGTCGGTGCAGGGGATCGCGGTGGGAATGCTGACGACTCTGTTGTTCACGCTGCCTCCGCTGCTGGCGATTCGGAAGATCCGGCCGGCGTTGATTTTGAGGCGCGATATGCCGGAGGCGCGGCTGGGCTGGCGGAAACGGATTGGCGAGGGTCGCGAGGCTCTGGCGGTGGGCGGAATTATTTTGATCGGCATCGGCGGGGTGGCTTCGTGGCTGGCGGAATCGCCCAAGGTGGGCGGGTACTTTGCTGGCGGGTTGGTGACGAGCCTGCTCGCATTGACCGGAGTGGCTTGGCTGCTGCTGCGGGGAATCCGGGAATTTCTGAAACGATCGCCGTGGCGGGTGCCCTCGCTCGTGCGGCAGGGGCTCGCGAATTTGTACCGGCAAGGGAATCAGGCGCAGGCGATTTTGGTGGCGCTGGGATTGGGCGTGATGTTCACGCTGAGCGTGTACCTGATCCAGGATTCGCTGGTCGGGCAGATTGTGCAGACGGCTCCGCCAGGGATGCCCAACGTGTTTCTTGTCGGGATCACGCAGGCGCAAGTGGAACCGCTGAGGGCTTTGTTAAGCAAACAAGACGGCGTTCAAGGGACGCCTGAGTTTGTCCCAAGTGTCAGCGCGCGTCTGGTGAGTATTAACGGGGCGAGTCTGGCCGACATGAAGCTGGTGGGGATGATGCGAAGGTTCCAGTATTCGCGCTCCGTGATGTGGGAGGACCGGATTCCGGATCAGACCAAGGTGGTGGAGGGCGCGTGGTGGAAACCGGGGACCACGGAGCCAGTGGTGTCGATTGCGGAAGACGCGGCGCACATCCTGAATTTGCATCCGGGGGCGTGGATCGAGATGACGTCGGCCGGGCGAACGATTGGGGCTCGGGTAGTGGCAGTCCATTTGACCGAGGCGATCCGGGTGAGCGCGGCGAATGAGTTCGTCTTTAACCCGAAACCGTTGGAGGGGCTGCCGGTGATTTTTTACGGTGGCGTGCGAATGAAGCCGGCGGCCGTGGGGGCATTCCAAAGAGTCGCCTATGAGAAATATCCCACGGTGACGGTGGTGAATGTGGCGGATGCGTTGGAGATCGTGCAGCAGGTGGTGGATCAGATCGCGCTGGTGATCCGATTCCTCTCGGGGTTCGCGATTCTGGCCGGGGCGATTATTCTGGCGGCCAGCATTGCTGGAACAAGATTCCGGCGGGTTCGGGAGGTCGTGATTTTGAAGACGCTGGGGGCCACCCGGCGGCATGTCGGGCGGATTTTCTCTGTGGAGTTTCTGACGCTGGGGGCGGTGGCGGGGCTGATGGGAGCTCTGCTGGCGGCGATCTTTTCCAGCCTGGTTTTGAAGAGGCTGCTGAATGCTCACTTTCATTTCGACCCTCGAGCCACGGGGATCGCGATTGTGCTGACGGCAGCGCTCGCTAACTTATCGGGGTGGCTGGCGAGTTTTCGGATACTGCGGCAGAAGCCGCTGGAGGTTTTGCGGGATGAGTAAAGGTCGGTGGCGCACGCGTCCACACGTGCCGCATTTGTGTCGATGGGTCTTTCCAGACTCACGGAAACAAGAGCGGAGCGCGTTGTAAGATCCAACATCCATCGACACCCTAGTCGATGAACCACGAGTTAGCCCACCAGTAGGACAGGTTCCCGACCTGCCCTCTTCCAATTCGCTATGGTTTGATCTCGAGCTTGGGATAGTAAGGTGTGTCGAGCTTCTGGAACTTTTCGTTCCATTTTTTACCCGCTTCCGACGGCGTGAAGCTCCAGTCCTGGCGGTGGTAGTTCCAGTCGTCGGGGTTCAGGGCTTGTGCCTTGGCCCAGTATTTCTCAGCCAGCTCTTTGTCGCCTTTTTCGTGGAAATAGACGGCCAGTTTGAAACTGGCGTCGGCTTCCATTTCGGCCGGAGACCTCGGTTTCACGCGGCGCGCGAATGCTTCGTCCGAAAGGACAAACTTGCTTTGGTCGCCGTTCTTGACCCAATCGCGGAGAGCGGTCAGATAGGAGGTCCCTTCGGTGACAATGCTTTTGGCGCCGATTTTCATGGTCTGGTCGGTGGTCCATGCGGGCTCGGCAGGGCGGACGACGTGGCCTTTCTCGTCGACCCAGATGCCCATGGGGACGTTGATGAACTGATACGCGGTGCTGACGCTGTGCCTGGTATCCACCAGCGTGGTGTAGGTCGCTTTCGCGGCGTCGTACCATTTTCCGGCAGCGGCTTCGCCTCCGGTATCCTGCGCGGCGGCGACGATTTCAAAATTCTGGTCGTGCAGTTCGGTGTAGAGTTTCTGCCAGCCCGGCAGATCGAGACGGCAACCTCACCAACTGGCCCAGGTGATGACGAGCGTCTTCTTGCCTCGGAAATCCGAGAGGTGGACGACCTTCCCCTTACGGTCCGGAACGGCGAAATCGGGAGCGATGCGGGAGTTGTAGAAGCCTCCGCGAAGGACGGGGATTTCGCCGAAGCTGTAGACGTCCTTTTCAATAACGATTGGTTCGCCGAGTTTGCGGGCGAAGCCGGTCAGGTTAAACCAGTCGCCGTTCTTGAGGTTTTTAGAGAGAGGGACGCACACGTCGGCCCGGCAGGCGCCTTGGGGTTTGACTTCGAATTCGTTGATGCGCGGGAGGTCTTTGGAATGGATCCACAGGTTTGCGGCGTCGATGCGTACTCGGTCGAGAGCAACGGCCTTCTCGCCGAACAGGACAGTAGCGGAGGTGGTGGCGGGCGCGGCCAGCGCGAATGATGCACTCCCGGCAATGAAAAACTCGCGACGATTCATAGAGATCCCCTACGCAACCGTATCACGGTCTCCCGCCCCAGTTCAATACTAGTGTCCGGCGATTTGTTACCGGGTCACACCACCGCTCGCGTGCCAGCCCCACGCTGACGCATGGGGCTAATAATAACGACGAATGAAAACATAGCCCCATGCGTCAGCGTGGGGCTGGCATCAATTGCGCGGTTCGCACGGCGAGACCGAGCCGTGACCACAGGGAGCGGTGGCGAAGCGGTAATCTGAAGCTAGGGAGGAAGTCCCGATGGAGATCGATGTCAACGGTGTCCGGCATACGGTCGACGCGAGTCCGGATCGCACGCTGCTCACGCTGCTGCGCGACGAATTGGACCTGACCGGCACCAAGTACGGCTGCGGCGAAGGACAATGCGGCGCGTGCACGGTGCTGATCGACGGAGCTCCGGCGCGGTCCTGCCAGACCCGGGCGGGGGCGGTGGCGGGTAAGAAGATCACGACGATTGAAGGGATTGTCCAGCACGCGACGGTGACGCGCGAGATCATACTGCATCCGCTTCAGGCGGCCTTTCTCGAAGTAGAAGCGATGCAGTGCGGGTACTGCACGGCGGGGATGATTATGTCCGGAGTGGCGCTGCTCAATAAGAACCCAAATCCCGATGAGGCTGCGATCATGCAGGCGATGCAAGGGAACGTTTGCCGCTGTGGAACATATCCGCGTATTGTGGCAGCCGTGCGACTGGCCCACAAATTTATGCCGAGGGGAATAGCATGACCTTCGAACCTGAACGCTACGAACTTCTTGCCGGACCCGCTTACGATTTCCCTCTCGACCGGCGAGGTTTTTTTAAGACGCTGGGCGGAGGGATCGTGGTCGCTTCGTTCTTGCAGGCGCAGGAATCGGGCGGCAGACGGCGCGGAGGGCAAAGCGCACCGAAGGAAATCAGTGCGTGGCTGCACATCGATCGCAACGGCTCGGTGACCGCTTACACCGGTAAGGTCGAGGTGGGGCAAAACGCGCGCACGTCGCTGACACAGGCGGTTGCCGAAGAGCTCGGGCGCACCGATGTCCGCGATCGAAATGGTGATGGGCGATACGGAGCGCACGCCATTCGACATGGGCACATTCGGCAGCATGACGACTCCGCAGATGATTCCGCAGTTGCGCAAGGCGGCCGCGGCGGCTCGCAAATTGCTGCCTGCGGGAGATTGGAAGTCGATCGATTTTTCAAAAATCGACCAGAGTTTTGAGCAGAGCGTCGCCACCGCGGGCGTGATCAAACCCACGGACAGGTGGATCGTGATGGGCCTTTCTGAAAAGAAGGTTCACGGCCGTGATATCGTGACGGGCGCCCATAAATACACGCCCGACATGACAGCTGCCTGGGATGCTGCACGGGCGCATCCTGAGGCCGGAGCGGTTCAACGCGAAACTAGTCTCGCTCGATGCCAGTCGGGCGAAGGCGATGCCCGGGGTCACGGTAGTGGAGGACGGCGATTTCGCCGGTGTGGTCGCACCGACGACTTCCGCGGCATCGAGCGCGTTGGCTGCGATGAAAGCGGAATGGAACGCTCCGCCGCAGACGTCTACGAAGACGTTGTTCGAGGACTTGAGAAAGACTCGCCCGGCAAGTGGCGGCGGGCGTGGCGGTGGACGCGGCGGCAGCGACACTGGGTCCGTCGAAAAAGCGATGGCCGATGCCGACAAGAAGCTGGAACGCACCTATACCGTCGCGTACATCGCACATGCTCCACTGGAGCCTCGCGCGGCGGTAGCGTCATGGTCGGGGGACAAGCTCACTGTGTGGACCGGGACCCAGAGGCCGTTCGGCGTCCGCAGCGAACTGGCGCAGAGCTTCCATATTCCGGAGGAGAACATCCGCGTCATCATGCCCGATACCGGCTCCGGATACGGCGGCAAGCATACGGGCGAAGCGGCGGTCGAAGCGGCGCGGCTGGCCAAAGCGGCGGGCAAGCCGGTGAAGCTGGTCTGGACGCGCGAAGAGGAGTTTACCTGGGCCTACTTCCGGCCCGCCGGAGTGATCGACGTGCGCAGCGCGGTGGACAAGAACGGCCGCCTCACCGCATGGGAGTTTCATAATTACAACTCGGGTACGTCTGCAATCAATACCATGTATGATGTGCCGAACAAGAAGATCGAATTCCACGCCGTGGACGCGCCGCTGCGGTCGGGCTCCTATCGAGGTCTCGCGGGAACCGCGAATCACTTCGCCCGCGAATGCCACATGGACGAAACGGCGGCGCTGGCCGGTGTAGAACCGCTGGAGTTCCGGTTGCGCAATTTGAAAGACGACCGGCTTGCGCGCGGTGCTGCAAACCGCGGCTGACAAGATCGGATGGGGCAAAGGGAAATTCGGCATTGCCGGCGGATTCGAAAAGGGCAGCTATGTCGCAACCTGCGTCGAAGTGCGCGTTGACGCGGGCAAGCCGGCTCGGGTGGTGCGAGTGGTGCAGGCGTACGAATGCGGGGCGGTGGTGAATCCGGACCAGTTAAGGAATCAGAATGAAGGCGCGGTGATTATGGGGCTGGGCGGGGCGCTGTTTGAAGCGATCAGTTTCGAGAATGGCAAGATTTTGAATCCCCACTTCGCGCGCTATCGCGTCCCGCGTTTCCGCGATGTGCCACAGATTGAGATTGTGCTCGTCGATCGGAAGAGACTTGCCATCGGCGGGAGCGGGCGAGACTCCGATCATGACGCTGGCTCCGGCGATCGCCAACGCGATCTACGCGACTACCGGGGAGCGGTTGCGGTCGATGCCGATGTATCCGGGCGCGCAGCTGCCTCCAGGGCAGACGGGTTCGGAACTGATTTAGTGGCGCTATGTGCCGTACGCACTCGTGCGTGCCGCGTCGAGACTCGTCTCGACGCCGGTTGAACGCTCCAGGCGACATCGGTGTCGACGCGGCACGCGTGGGCGCGTGCGCCACGAACTGCAGTCGACTAATTGCCCTTACTGAGCTTACGGAAGTACTCGGCCACTGCGTCGGAGAATCCCGCGGGCACCTTATCGGTGGTGCCGCTCTTCACCTGTCCGCCGCCCTGCTCTTCGAGCTGACGGCGTAGCTTCACTTCGAGCGCCTGGAGATTCGGAAGCACTTCGCGATTCAAGCGCTGCTGAAGCTCCGGCGAGGCGATCTCGCCGACGGTCAGCTTCTGCAGTTCGTGCTCGACCTCGGTGATCTGCTTCTGCACATCCGGGTTGTCCTTGAATAACTGGCGCATGTCGTTCAGGTCGCGCGCGGCATTGCGAGCCGCTTCGTTCGGATCGACCGGACGGTCGAGCGGAGTGTCATAGACTCCCTCCGGCATGAAGCGTCCGTAACGCATGCCCTGGCCGTACTGCCGGTTGGCTCCGCCCCGCGGGCCGCCGTAGCCGCCCTGGTTGTTGTACCCGCCGCCAGTCTGTTCACTGCCCGGTTGTCCGCCGCCCTGCTGTTGACCAGCCTGCTGGCCGCCGCCTTGCTGGCCACCGCCTTGCTGGCCACCTTTCTGCTGACCACCCTGCTGCTGACCGTTCGGATCCTTTGGTCCACCGGCCATGCGCTCCATCTGGCCGCGCATCTTTTCGACTCGGGCCAGCGATCGCTCCAGGTCGTTCGTGCCCTGGCCCTGCGCGCCGTTCTTCAATGCGCTCTGCGCCTGCTTGAGGTCTTCCGTTACTTTGTCGAGCGCCTGCGTTACCGGAGCCTCGCTGGGCACCATCAGGTCGCCGCGGCCTCGCCGGATGTAGTTCGCGGCCGACGCCATACGGCGCTTGGCTTCGTTCTGCTGGATTTCCGATAGCCCGTCGCGCACTCGCGCCGAAGCGTCGGGCTGGGTGGTGGCCAGATCGCGCGCGGATTTCTTCATGTCCGTCTCCAGGCGATCGAGCTCGGCCGCCATCTTCTCTTTTTCCGTCGCCATCTGCTCGGCGGTCTGCCGGTCCGGCGGAGCGCCCGACCCCATTGCCTGGGGACCGAATTCCTTGCGCATGCGATTCGCGAAATCACGCTGCTGGGCGGCGAGCTTCTCCGCGCGCTGCTCCAAGTCCCCCAACTGCGAGGACGATTCCTGGCGGCGCATTCCGTTCAACAGCGACTTCGCATCGTTCAGAGCCTCAGCCGCGCGTTGCGCGGACGCTTGCGCTTGGGCTGACTGACCTTGCTGTTGACCAGACTGCTGTCCGCCCTTTTGTTGCTGACCGGACTGCTGCCCGGATTGTTGACCCTGCTGCGAGGCTTTTTGGGCGTCGCGCATATCCTCTGTCGCTTTCGAGATGCGCTCAAGAGCTTGTTGCAGCTTCTGATCGTTGGTGTTGTTCCGCTGGCCGAGGCTGTGCTGCTGCTGTTGCTGTTTGCCTTGCTGATTCTTGCCTTGCTGGTTTGGCTGCGAGCTCGCCGGTCCGCTCTGCTGCGGCTGACTCGCCGATTGCTGACCGCCCTGGCTCGGCTGACCCGGCCCGCCGGAATTCGGTTCTCCCTGCTTCTGGCCGGATTGCTGAGAGCCATCCCTGGACAGCTGCTCCATCTGTTTCTTCAGATCTTCCGCCTCGCGCCGCAGCATTTCCTGCTGCCAGCGTTGTTCGAAGGTCTGCTGCTTCGATTTCGCCTGCTGCTCGGCGAGCTGCTTCTGCCTCTGGGCCAACTGCTCCAGCTTTTGCAGCGCCTCATCGACCGCCTTTTCCTTCGCCTGTTGACTGGACGACGATTGCTGACCCGTCTCGTACTGATTCTTCTCCGTGTCCAGTTCCAGGTCGAACAGGTTCGCCAGATCGCGACCCGCACTCTGTCCGCCTCCACCGCCGCCCTTGCCGCCGCCGAATGCGACCTGAATATCGCGGAATGTCGCCTCGGCCCGCAGCAGGTGCTGCAAAGCCTTCTGCTCCGGCTCCAGCGCGTCCTTCCACGCTTGCGCGCCCAGCTTGTTCGCCGCCGGATCCATCTGCTTGGCCGCTTCTTCGAGAGACTTCACAAAGGACTGAAACTCCTGATTCGCGCCCGCCAGCTCACGGCTCTTGGCCCGCTCCGCCAGCGACTTCGCCTGTTCCTTCAGCTTGGTCTGAATGCCGGCCAGGAACTTCGCATTCTCCGCGGAGTTGATCTTGTCCTTGCCTCCGCCGCGGATTTCGTTCCAGGTCGCGGCGATGATTTCTTTCTGTCGCTTGGAAATCTCGGTCTGATCCTGACCGTCGCTCGGACCGCCGGGCATCCCGCCGCCCTGCTGCGATTGCGTGTAGTTCTTCTCGAACGGCTGCGTCTCGATAAACGCGATATCGGTGCGAGCCGTGTTCCGGGCATCCTTGGCGGTCGCATAGACGCTGACCACATCGCCCGCTTCCAGCTTGTAATCTTCGAGCGAGATCATCGTTTTGCCGCTGGCTTCCTTGACTCCTTTGTTCGCCAGAAGCGAAACGGTCTTCTCCGGCGCTCCATTCACCGAATAGTGCAGCTCCATAGATTCGAGCGCGAAATCGTCCGCGGCTTCGACGGTCACGGTCACTTCTTCAATCGGGCTTACCTTGGCGTCCCCGCGCGGCGTGACGATTTTCACGGTGGGCGCCTGATCCTGGCGGGCTTCGATGAAATAGTCCTCACTCAAGCGAACGCTCTCGCCGCGCTCGGTGGCCGCGAAGTGATACATCCCGTCTTTCTCGACCGGAACTTTGGCGGATACGAAATTGCCTTCCTTATATTCGAGTGCGATGTGCTTTCCGTCGTCGGTCAGAATCTCGCCGCTCTTTAGAGGCCGGTCGGTTTCGATGGTCAGCTCGGCGACGGTGCCTGCGACTGCTCGCAAATCCCCGCCTGGATCCTCCACTGCGTCCTTCATTCCCAGCCAGGAGGGGAAGTGATACGTAACCTTGATATTCTTGATGCCCGGCAGATCGGCTACGTCCAATTTGAACGTCTTCGATTTGACGCCGGCCGCTTCCACGTAATACTCCACCGGCTCCGGAAGCGAGGCGAACAGGAATTCGTAGGCGGTCCCGCTGGAACGCGGCAGCATGGCCGCTTCTTCCCACTTCGAAGCGCTCTTATACCGCGCGAATAAGCGAACTTGCGGAGCCTGGAATCCGGTCAATGTGGCCGTGATCATCTGATCGGCTTTGCGGCGCACCAATTTATTGCCGGGCTCGACCACGATGTCGTAATAATTCGCGCCGTTGATCCCTTTCGGCAGACCCGCCCACAGCAGCGAGGAACCATAGCCCAGGAATCCAGGACCGGCGAGAATCATCCACAGCAGCAACGCTCCGGCGGCGCCCCCGGCGGTAGCGAAAGCAAAAATATTCTTCCTCGGCGCGACGCGTTCCGGTTCCGTTGTGTTGGCCACGGAGACTGCGTCCCTGGCGAGGAGTTCTAACATCGGATCGCGAGCTTCGCCTCGCTCGATATAGGTGAGCAGGCGTTGATTGAATTCCGGAAAAGTGGATTCGGCGCGGTTGGCCGTACGCTTTTGATTGAGGCGCAGCAGCGGCAGCACCAGTGCGAATCCCAGCGCGCAGGCCAGCGCGAGGAACAGCACCACGCGGGCGATGGTAATGCTGGTGGACGAGAATGCCAGCGCGTTGGTAAACCACACCATCGCGAGCGTCGCCGCCAGCGCTACTCCCAGGGCAATCGCGATGCCCTTCGACACAGTCAGCCAGCGCAGCCTTGTTTCCAGGCCGCGCAGATAATGGTTCAACTGATCGCGCGTGTTCATGCCGCTTCCTTCCTTACATCCGGACTATCGGCCGCGGGGCGAAGATGCCGGTCCGCCACCAACGATTCGGCCATCGCTACTACCAACAATAGCAATAACAACCACGGCCATAAGGGCCACGGTTTCTTATCTCGTTCATTCCCTGGACCAGACGCGCCAGGCGCAGTTTGGTCACTCCCGGTGGCTCGCCAAAGCTCCAGCGTCTCCTGCGGGATCACGGTCAGGTCCGATTCACGGCGGTCGGCGTGGGCCGCCAGCAGGGTGTGCCGGCCGCTGGCCGTCTTCAATTCGAAAAAGCCTTCTTTGCCGACCGCGAAATTCTTCGCCGTGGTCGCTTCTTCAAGTGATAGCAGCCGCTTGCCATCCGGATCCTGCACCTCCGCCGCAGCCGATTTGTTGTCGGCAGTTCTCAATTCGACGTACGAATCGACCACCAGGTTGACAGGCTGCTCCGCGCCGCTGCCGGCCAGATAGGCGGCGGATCTCCCGACGAACGGCACCCACGATGCGTGGAGAGGCAGATCGTTGGTCACGTTGTCGAAAGTGGACGTGAACACCAGCACCTTGCCCTCGCCCAACTGCCTTTCGAGCACCAGCGGCGTCTGATCGTTCAGCCGCGCCAGCACCCGCGATTTAGAAGGCGTCACGTGAATGGCCTGATAAAACTTGACCCCGGCGAAGCGTTCGACGCTGCGCAATGCGGGATGTCCGGCATCGATCTCGGAGACGTTCAGGAACCGGTCTCCCTCGCGGCCGGCGTAGCTGGCGGCTTCGATCGATTCATCCGCCACCGGCACCTTAGGTTGCGCGGCCGATGCCGGTCCCAACGCGATCAGCACGGAGCCTCCGGCTTGCACGTATTTTTTCAGCGCGTCTTCGAGCGTGGAGGAGACCGTGCCGATGTCGTCCAGCACCACGAAAGCGTAGCGCGAAAGCTGCTGATTCGCGGCAACGTCCGGACGGACGACTTCCAGCTGAAACGCCGAATCGCCCGATGAATCGAGCGCCGCGCGGTAATACAACTGAGCGCGGGGATGGCGGCCATCGTCGATGAAGAGAACTTTGCGCGGATCGGTGCGCTCGACTGCGAAGTAGAATCGATCGTCGGCGGGCAGGACGTCGGCTCCTTCGACGCGGACCTCGCCACGGCTGAATCCGTAGGGCGCGTCCAGCGCGAGAAACTCCACCTGCGCTCGTCCTCCGGTAGTAATGTCGACGGACTTGGTTTGCTGGACCTTATTATTCAACACCAGCGAGACGTTCTTCTTCGCCGTCACTGCCTTCTCTTCGGCTGGACCGAAGCTCGCAACAGTCGCGAGCACGCGGACCTTTTTAGGATCGAAAATGCGCTGCGGCGCGACGACGTTCTCAACCACTAAATTGGTCGCGGCCAGTCCGATCTGATGAAACACCAGCGTCGTGGAAGGGTCGAGGCGCAAATCGGCGAACCCTGGCGGCAGGGCCGTTTTTTGCAAGTCGCTTACCAGGTGAACTTCGAGCGGCAGGTGAGTGGATTCAGAGAGAGTCCGCAAATAGCGCGCCAGTTCTCCGAACGACGCGCGGCTGTCGCCGGGCTGAATCGATTGCACCGCTACCCGTAGTTCGCCCTGGTCTGAAATAAGCTGCGTCAGCGCCTGCACCGTTCCGCCGAGGGCCAGCACCTGCGCCTGATCGCCCGGCTTCAACCCTGCAATCAACGACAGCGCCTGATCCTTGGCTTTGGAGAGGCGATCCGCCGCGCGCATGCTGAAGGAATGATCGACCGCGATGACCAGTACTTTCTTGCCATCGATCGCCGAAGGGTCGCGCTTGATGAATGGATTCGCGAACAGCAGTGCGAGCAGGATCAGCATCAAGGCGCGGAGCGCGAACAACAGGATATGCTCCAGCCGGCGGTGCTTCACCGAGCTCATCTCACGCTTTTCAAAAAACATCAGCGAAGGAAAGAGGCGCGGATCGGTCTTGTGCCGCTTCAGGAGGTGAATCCAGATCGGCAGGCCGACCGCGGCGACTCCGGCGAGGAACCATGGCGCGAGGAAACCCATGGTTATATACCCACCTCGGCGCAGCTACCGGCTACTGGCTCCTGGCTACTGGCTACTCTCTTCACAGCTTCCCCTTCCGAATCGCCAGATACTCCCGCAATGCATCGTCAAGCGGACGGCTGGTATCGATCAGGAAGTAATCGATGCCGGCGGACTGCGCCCTCGTCTTTATTTCTTCTACGTGCGCCTGAATTTTGGCTGGATATTCGTGCGCCACGTAATCGGGCGAAACTTCCAGCGTGTCGCCGGTTTCCAGATCCTCCAGCAGGACCGGATGCTTCAGCTTGGGCCGCAGCTCCTCGGGATCGAGCAGATGAAATAAAACCAGCTCCGTGCCACGGAATCGCAGCGGTTCCACGGTCTTGATGATCTTCTCCGGCGACTCCCAGAAATCCGAAATCGCCGCGACGATGCCCCGGCGGCGATGAAACTCCTGCACGTGGCGGAACGGGTGAGCGAAGTCGGTCCGCACGCCGATTTTCGCGCTTTCAATGGCGTGAAGAATGCGTGCGAGCTGCCCCTGACGCGTCGATGGAGGCACGAAGTTGCGCACGTCATCATCGAAAATCACGATCCCAGCCGCGTCCCGCTGGCTATGCGCCAGATACGCGAGGCAGGCGGCCAGAAAGCGGCCGTACTCGATCTTCTCAGTCGCGTGCGAGCCGAACTTCATGGAGCGGCTCATATCGAGCAGGATCGTCACCTGGCAATTCGTTTCGCCGCGATACCGCTTGAGAAACATCTTCTCGGTGCGCGCGTAAACGTTCCAATCCACGTGGCGAAGATCGTCGCCCGGAGTGTAGGCGCGATACTCCGCGAATTCCTGGCTGAATCCGAAATCGGGCGACCGGTGCAGCCCCGCGACAAATCCGTCGACCACCGTTTTTGCGACCAGGTCGAGCCCGGAGATGCCACCGAGTATTTTCGGATCTAAGAATCGCTGCAGCATGGCTTTGCTTGGCTAAGCCTTCGGAGCGGGTATGGCCTCCAGCAGCTTCAGCAGAATATCGTCCGTCGTCAAACGATCCGACTCCGCCTGGAAATTGAGCAGCACGCGATGCCGCAGGATGGGACGCATCAGCGAAATGATATCTTCGTAAGTCACGTGATAGCGCTTATGGACCAGCGCGCGAGCCTTGGCGGACAGCACCAGAAACTGCGCTGCGCGAACGCTGGCGCCGAAGTTGACGTACTTCTTCACAAAATCCGGCGCCGACGGATCCGTGGGGCGCGTCGCCCGAACCAGGTTGACCGCATAGCGCGCCACCGAATCGGCAATCGGCACCATGCGCACCACTTGCTGGAAATCGATGATCTCCTCGGCATTCGTCACCGCCACGACCCTTGCCAGATGCGTGGTTGTGGTCAGATCCAGCACCTTCAGCTCGTCGTTTGCGGTCAGATAGTCGAGCAGCGTATTAAAGATGAAGCGGTCGAGCTGCGCTTCGGGCAGCGGATAGGTGCCCTCGAGCTCGATCGGATTCTGGGTGGCCAGCACAAAGAACGGCGGCGTGATGGTGTGCTGGGTGCCGCGCACCGTGCAGGAGCGCTCCTGCATCGCTTCGAGCAGGGCGGACTGGGTCTTGGGCGGCGTGCGATTGATTTCGTCGGCCAGCAGAACATTCGCGAACAGCGGACCGGGGACGAAGGTCCAGCTACGATGACCGGTAACCGAATCTTCCTCGATAATATCGGTGCCCGTGATGTCGGACGGCATCAGATCCGGGGTGAACTGAATGCGGCGGAAATTGAGGCCCAGGGCATCGGAGAGCGTGCGCACCAGCAGTGTTTTCGCGGTACCCGGCAGTCCGGTAATCAGGCAATGCCCGCCCACGAAAAGCGCGATCAGAACCTGCTCGATCACTTCTTCCTGGCCGACGATGATCTTGCGAACTTCCGTAAGAATGTCGGCATGAACTTTCTGAAATCGCTCAATCCGCCCTTGCAGTTCCGCGGAATCGGGAGAGGTTGTAGTGGTTGACATTAGTGAGTTTTCTATTATTTCACGTTCAGTTCGAGCAATAACTTTTGCGCCGGTTTAAAACTGGGAGCCGCTTCGAGCGCGGAGAGCACTTCTTCCTTCGCCTCCTCCGTCCGGTTCGCCAGCTTCAGCGCGCGCGCCAATTCATAGTGCGCTCCGGCTACGTCGATGGGCGGACCTGCAACGACGGCGCCGAATTCGCGGACCGCCAGCGTGGGATTATTCAAATCCAGGTACAGGGCGCCCAACCGTTTGTGCAGGTCTTCATCTTTCGGATAAATCAGGTTCAGCCGTTCGAGCGTAGCCGCCGCTTCGGCCTTCTTCCCGGCTTCCGCCTGAAGCGTCGCGAGCTGCTTCAGCGTGGTCGGATTCCTCCCGCCGATCTTGCTGTAGCGGGCCAGCTCCGCCATCTGTTTGTCTTTTTCGCCCTTCGCCTGGTACGCATCGCCCAGAAATTCGTACACGCTCGCCGCGTCCACATAATCGGGATAAAGGTCGCGAATGCGGGTGCCTTCACGAATCACGTCGTCCCACTTTTTCGCTTTCGCATTCTCCGCGACGCCCTTGATACTCTTCTTCCAATCGTCGAATCCGTCCACCGTCCGCTTGGTCTGCGCCTCAAGCCAGGCGAGGAACTTCGTGTCGAACTCCTCGGGCTTCATCTTGAATTCCAGCTCGATTACATCCGGAGTCGACTTCAGGTCCGCATAATCGTGGATCATCGCCAGCAGTTTATCGTGACCGAACGTCTGATCGATAAAATTGCAAATCTTCCCGGCCTGGAAATACGACACGATCACCTGCGCCGGGTACGACGGATGAATAAATCCCCGGTCGATATCAGAAATCGGCAGCAGTTTTTTAGTTTTGATCGCCTCAATCGCGTCCGGATCCAGCCGGTCCCCCCAATCGGGCGACGCCGCCGTTTCCTCATAAACCGCCAGCCCTTCCGTGAACCACCTGGGCACGCGGCTCTTGGTCATGGTGAGCACATAAACGTGGCTCAATTCGTGCCACATGGTGCTGTCCCAATGGAACGTCCCCGGCTTGCGCGAATTCGGCGAATCCATCGCGACCACTGAATCGAACGTCACGCCCAGCGCGCCCAATCCCGGCAATCCCATGGTGCGGATTTCAAAATCCGGATGATTGGGATAAACTTCCAACTGCACCGGACCCGGCAGCTTGAACTTGTATTTTTTCTCATAGGTTGCCAGCGCCCGATCCAGCTCCGCCTGAAAATAAGGACGCAGCAAAGCCGATTCCTTCTTACCCAGTCGCAGAATCGTGTTGGGTGTGCGGAAGGTGTCGTAGTCCTTGTATTTATCCATCAGCCGGAGAGTGTTCTGCGACTCGATAGGCTGATAGCCCGCGTTCCAGGCCGCCTCCATCTCCTTGCGAGCCTCATCCTCACGGCCCAGGCGCATCAAATTCAACCCCAGCGCCGCGCGAGCTTTCTGCAACTGCGGATCCAGCTCCAGCGCGAGGCGATACATCACGATCCCTTCCTCGTAGCGCCGGTTGATGACGAAGAAGTGACCGGCGATGTCGTACATTTCGCCATAGTGGGGATTGATTTGGAGGATTTTCGCTCGCCACGGGGAATCCTTCTTGTCGTGCAGCCAGTCGATGGTGGCCAGAATCGACATCGCGTCCAGCGCCTCAGGAGACATCTCGACGGCTTTCTTCGCCTCCGCCTCCGCCTTGGCGTCGTTGTTGTCTTCCAGCGCGACTCGCGCCAGCACCTCCTGAGCTTCGTACGCCTTAGGATTCACCTCCAGCGCGCGCTTGGCAAATTCAATCGCCCGTGCGGAATATCCATCCGCCGCGAGCTGAGCCATCCCAATCAGCGCCTGCGAATTCTTCTCGTCCAGTTGCAGCGCTTCCTGGAACAGATCCCCGGCATCAGCGGGCTGCCAATGGTCCATGTAGAAATAACCCCAGCGGACTCGGAGATTGGCGTCCTTGGGCTTGGCCTTCACTTCATCACGAAACAAATCGTTGGCCGCTTTGTAATTGCGAATCCCCCAATAGCCTTCGGCCTGCACGGCACGATCAGTCGACCTGGTGAGTTTTTCGTAGCAAGCCGTGGCCTGCGAATCGCCATGATGCCGCAGCTTCGCACAAGCCTCGACGGCTGGAGCCACCTGCGCCCCCAGCGGCATCGCAAGTAAAACAAAAGCTGACAGGCGAAAGCGCCTGTCCCACCTGGTGACCTGCGAGTTATTTAGCATATCCCCTCGCAGGATGGCCTAGTCCTCAACGCCGACACCGAACCCCGACAGTTATGGAGGGGGTAGCAAGGGCCTCTCTGCGACAGGCCACTGGTCTCCAAGTTGATAATTCGCGCTGGTGGGACAGACGCTTCCGCCTGTCGTCTTTCCGCAACATTTTTGAAACAACCCACTACTGATCCAGCTCCTTCTGCGTCCTCGCCAGCTCCAACAGAAATATCTGCAGCTGTTGCCGATACTCCTGCACCGCCATCGACGCTTTCCGATACTTCAGATCGTCGATCGCCGCTTCCAGTTCTTCTTTCTTCTTGAGCAGCGCCAGTTTCGCCGGATCGCGGCTCTGCGCACCGGTCGCTCCCAGATGGAGCACCGCGAACCGGCCCGCCGTCAGCCCTTCGCCATTCTCCGCCGACGGAAGCTTCACGCCCTCGCTTTTTCCGGCGTCCTCGATCAGCGCGTGCTCGGTCGAAAGCCGCTTCTGAGTCTCGTAAAACTTCGCGGTCTTCTCTTCGGCGTACCGGAAAACTTCGAGCGCCGTCACGATCTCGTTCTTGTCCGAATCCGCCGCCGGATCTCGCATCCCTTCGATCCAATACCGCGGAAACACCGTGGCATTTTTCTCGGTCCCAGCTTTCGTCGCGGTGATTAGCACCCGCTTCGGCTTCACCAGCGCGCTCAGCGACCCGCCACTGGCGCTGGTCATATTGACGATCAGTTGATGAGCCGTCGGCAGCTTGTCGAGCAGAGTGGCCAGTTGAGTCGCCGACAAATCCGGCCCCGGCAAATTGAACTTGTAATCGAACTCGTCGTAAGTGCCGTGCCCGATCAGCATCAGAACCACCGAATCGTCCGCCTTGACCTCTTTGGCGATTTCGTGCAAATACGCTTCGACATTCGCCCGAGTCGCATCCGCGCCATAAAGCGTCTTGATCTTCGCGTGAGGCTCCACTTCGTGCAGCAGTTTGTCCAGATCCTTGGCCCACCCGCTGAACCGCGCGTCATACTCCGGCTCGCCGCCCTGCCCCGCGATCGTGAAGTAAAAGGTGTCGGCATGCAAAGCCGCCGTGAACATCATGAGCGCAGCGGCGCAGACCGGCCCCTGGCCCCCGGCCCCTGGCCCCTTCATATGACCCCCCACTTCCGCCGCAGCAGCCACTCACCCGACCGCAGCATCAGCAGTAACAGAAAGATCACCGGCATATCCCACAAATCGCGAGTCTCCCGCACGGTGATTCCCGCCTCGGAATAGCTGATGTCTTTCCCGAGCTTCCGGGCATCCTCAGGCTTGTAATATTTGCCGCCCGTCTCCGCCGACAGCTTTTCCAGCAATTCCCGATTCTGCTCGACATGGAAATTCTCGGCCACGCCATCGTCGCGCCGGAAGGTCAGCACATCGCGCCCAAGATCTTCGGTCCCGCGCTTCGCTGTCATCTCGACCACATAGGACCCCGACTTCGGCAGCGTCCACTCCGCCGTGTAAACCCCTGCGTCCAGCGCATCCGGCCGCATTTCCACCGTCTCCGCCGTCCCGTCGCCTAATATGTGAGCCTCCACCTTCGCATCGGCTGCCGGTAGAAACGCCTTGTCCCGAACATCCGCCCGCAGCTTGACCAAGGATTCGTCGTTCAGCATCTGTCTGGGAGTCGATGCCATCAGCCGCCGGGGCGTGTCGTTCACCAGCCAGCGCAGGAGTTGGGTGTAGAACATCTCATGACTCTTGTCGGCCACCGGCTGCAGCATCTGCCAGCGCCAGCTACCCGCCGTCGCGAATACCGCCGTCCGACCTCGCCCGAAATTTTGAATCGTGAGCAGTGGCAGTTTCCCCACCGAAGTAGGCAGCGCGTCGACCAGCACGGTCGCGCCCGGCTTGGGCTGGCCGGCATCTTGAAAATTCATCAGGTACGGCAGCTTCTTCCATCGCTCGATGTTTTTCTGCGGATCTTCTTCAATCCTTGTGATTAAACTGTCGCGGCCTTGCGCTGTCAGCTCGACATTCGCCGGATCCCGAATGAACGTGTTCTTACGATCCGGCAGCTTCACAGGCAGCACATCGTTCAGCACGCTGCGCGCATACCCGCCATCGGCCAAGGAATCGCGCCCGCCGAGGAACAGTAACCCTCCTCCGCGCCGGTCGACAAAATCCTTGATCAATTGCTGCTGACTCGCCGTGAAATACGGAGCGTCCACGCTGCCCAGAATCAGGCCGTCGAACTCGAACAGATCCTCGATCCGGCTCGGGAATCCGTCCTTAATGTTCTTGGGCGCATCTCCATGCTCATCCTGAACATAAATCTTGTTTTGCGTGGTGCGCAGAATCGTCGCCAGGTGGATGCTGCGGTCATCCTCGACGGCCCTCCGCAGGAACTTGAATTCCCATCGCGGCTCGCCTTCCATATAAAGGATACGAGGCGTCCTCTTATCCACGTTGACCAGCCGGACCAGCTTGTTATTCCGCGGATTCTCCTCGCTGGGCAAAGGATCGATGGTCACCTCAATCGCCTTCACCCCCACCGGCCCCGCGTTGAACAGGATGTTTTCGGTCTGCTCCACTCCATCCGCCTTAAATGTGATGTCGTGAGCGGCCAAAACCTTTCCGCCATCTTTAATGAAGACCTTCGCCTTCTGTCCGGCATATCCGCGCTGATGAAACGTCACGGTGGCCGAGAGCCGGGAATCCGGCAGCGCCCGCGGAGGCGCCTCGACACCCGTAAGCTCGACATCGTGAGCCATCTTTTCGCGCCCAAACCCGATGGTATGGACCGGAATCCTCTGCCGCCGCACTTCAGAAATCGTCTCCAGGTCGATCCCGCCGGAGTTGTCCGCACCGTCGCTGAGCAGCACCACCGCGCCAATCGGCAGACTGGCCGCGTCCGCCAAAACCTGCTTCAGACTGTCCCCGATATGGGTAGCCGTGCCCGCCGCCGTCAGCTTGTCCAGGCCGCCCTTGTCATAGGCTTCCAGGCGATCCAAATGGTCGCCCATTTTATAAAGACGAACTTGAAATTTATCCTGTAACTGCTTGACCAGACCGCTGTTTAGCAGGTTTACGGCAGCATTCTTGCGCGATCCGCTGCCTGCATCATCCACAGCCATGCTGGACGAATCGTCCACCACGACAGCCACGATATTCTGCTGCGGCCGCAGCGTTGCGACGCTCAGCGCGGGATGCCACAACAGCAGCAGCAGCAGCGATGCCAGCAAAGTCTGCAACACCCAAACCACCGCCGACCGCCCGCCCTTCACCCGAGCCGATGACGAAGCATTGCGCCGCACAAAAAACGCCAGCCCCACCGCAGCCGCGACAATAGCCACCGCCAGCAGCCACAAAGGCCACCCGCCCGCGAACACAAAGGTTCCTCGCGAGAACACCGACGCCGGATACTTGAAGAAAAATTCAAACATGAGCGATGCTTTTGGCTTCCTTAGTGTGCCAGATCATATACGAAGTAATTCATCGCAATTCTATACGCAAGTGAAGCAAACCGCTCCGGATACGACGGATCGTCCGAGTTCTCCCAGGCATCCCCCAGGTCCATATTGTGGCAAATCGCCACCATCACCCGTCCCTTGTCGTCGTAAATGCCTTCCCATCGCGCCACAAACCCGTCGTACTCGTACAGATGATGCGGCGGATACACAACATATTGCATTCCTGGAACTTGGAAACGTTCGTCTAGATCATATAAGACGTGAAAGATCGGATCTTTGTTATCCAAATCCACCACCGGACGCTCCGGAAACACCTTTTTCATGCTGGCCATGAAATTTTCCCACTCGATGGTGCCGTGGAAGTCGTCGCACATGAAGAATCCGCCGCGCAGCAGATACTCTCGCAGCTGCTTGGCTTCAGCGTCGGAAAGCTTCCAATAACCGACCTCGACCGCGTACATGAACGGCCAGTTGAAAACGTCGTCTTCGCCGTCCAGGTCGACCACCTGCTCCACCGACTTGGTGTCGATCCGGGTCAACCGGCGCACGCCGGCGAGAAGATGCCGGTCCGACCGCGGATAGTCGACGGTCCAACGGTTGTAGCCGTCAGCGGCATAGCCATGAACGTTCAGGAATGAATCATAGCGCAATCGAGCGCGCGTCCACTCGTGCTTCTCCTGATAGTCGTCAGGCACCGGAAAGGAGCGGTATTCGTAGCCCGGATACTCCTTAAACTCCCGCGGACCTTGAATCGTCCGTTGAGCCAGCAGTCCTCCCCAGGTGGCCGCGGCGGCGACCAGCAGCACAACCACCGTCCGGCGTGCCAGCGTCGAGTTTTTCTTGGATTCCCCCATCAGTGAGTCAAATCGTACACAAAATAATTCACGCCGATCCGGTATGCCAGCGACGACCACTTCTCCGCATACTTCGGATCGTCCGAGTTCTCCCACCCGTCGCCCAGATCCATGTTGTGGCAGATCGCCACCATAACACGTCCCTTGTCGTCGCGGATGCAGCGCCAGTGCGGCTCCCTTCCGCTGGGGCCTTTTTCGTAGGTGATGTGGTACCTGAAATAGTTGATGTAGCCGGGCACCTGGAACCGGTCTTCCAAGTCGAACAGCGTATGGAAAATTGGGTCGCCATTAGGAATATCCTCAATGGGCCGGTCCGGAAACACCTTGTCCATACTGCGCTTGAACACTTCCCATTCGTTCAGCGGCTGACCCATGTCTTCGTCCTGATAAGGCTCCGATCCATGGAAGTCGTCGCACATGAAGAATCCACCGCGCAGCAGGTACTCGCGCAATTGTTTAGCCATGTCGTCGGAGAGATTCCAGTGCCCTACTTCGACCCCATAAAGCACGGGCCAGTTGAACACTTCGTCGGTTCCATCGAGCGTGACCACCTGCTCCACGGATTTGGTATCGATGCGCGTCAGCCTGCGCACGCCCGCCAGCAGGTGGCGGTCCGAGCGGGGATAGTCCATGGTCCAAAACCCCGCGAATGGGCGGCCGTTGCCAAGCATCAGCATGCGGTCCGGGTAACCGTAGATATCCGGATAGCGGAGCCGCGCGCGGGTCCATTCCGCCTTCTGCTGATAGTCGTCGGGCAGCGCGAAATTCTCGTATTCGATCGCAGGCCATTCCTTGAAAGGCTTTTGCGCGCGGAGCACGCTCCAGGCGGCCAATCCCAAAAATCCCACGGCAAAAGCTGTGCGGATGCGCATCGGGCGAGTTCTGACTTCAGAGTATCAGACTCAGCCCGCGGGAATGGGTTAGATTTGCCCGTCCGCAAATCGCGCCGCGTGCCACTGAGCCGCGACCGTCAGGGAGCGGGCAGGCGCTAAATTCTGTTGGGTCGCGTTTGTGTTGCGTACTGAACCGCCATGCGTCAGCATGCGGATAAACGCCGGCTATGCGTTCCGCCTGCCCGCTCCCTGACGGTCGCGGCTCAGTGCGTCAGATCGTACGTGAAATAATCCATCGCGATCCTGTACGCCAGCGACGCCCACTTCTCCGCATACCTCGGATCGTCCGACCACTCCCACGCATCCCCCAGGTCCATGTTGTGACAGATCGCCACCATTACACGCCCTTTGTCGTCGGAGATCGCCGCCCACTTCGGAGTGTACCCGTCGTATTCGTAGATCCGCCCGGAACGGTAAAACTGCCATCCCGGCACCTGAAACCGCTCCTGCAAATCATAAATCGTGTGGAAAATCGGATTGTCGTTCTCGAGATCGACAATGGGCCGGTCCGGGAACACCTTGGTCATGCTCTCGATGAACACGTCCCACTCGCGCGTGCCGTGAAAATCGTCGACCATCAGGAATCCGCCGCGCAACAGAAAATCCCGCAGCTGCGCCGCCTGATCGTCGGGTAGATACCAGTGCCCTACTTCCACCGCATACAGCATGGGCCAGTTGAAGATATCGTCGTCGCCGTCGAGAGCGACCACTTGTTCCACCGAACGAGTGTCGATGCGCGTTAAGCGCCGCACGCCTTCGAGCAAGTGGCGATCGGACCGTGGATAGTCCGTGGTCCAGGAATAACCGCGGCTGCGAAACCCGAATCCCTGATAGTTTTCGTACCTGAGCCGCGCCCGCGTCCACTCGGTTTTCTTCTGATAATCCGGCGGCAGCGGGAAATCGGTGTACTCGACGCCAGGATATTCCTTGAAGGGTTTTTGAGCGCGAAGCACTCCCCAAGCCGCCAACGCAAGGAATCCGACGGCGAGAGCAAGCCGCATTCCTACAGACTACTACTCTTCAGGAGCGGATGCGCCAGCAGGCTTGGTCCATGTGGCGGCATTGCTGGTGGTCTTCCAAATGTTGTCGCCCCACCACTCGCTGCCGGCCTTGGTCGCAGGTGAAGCCTTCGCGCTCGCATCGCTAGAATTCTTCGCCACCGACGCCGGAGCCGCTTTCACATGTTTCACTTCCGCAACTTCAGCAACTTCCGCCGTGCCGCTATTGTGTTCCCGAATGGTGGCGAGCACCGAAGAAGCCGACCCTTGCGCGAGTTCCAGAGTCATAGACTTAGCCTCGCCCTCCTCGTTCTTGAACTGGACCACCAAAAACTGCGTTTCGGTCTTCTTGCGACGCGCCCAAATCTTGTAAATGGGTGCACCGTGCGACGTTTCGCGGGTTGCGCCCAGCTCCGATTTGGTGATGGAGTCGTAAGGGACGTTTACCGTCGCCAGGCCGGTGCGGAAGACTAGCGTCTTGTCGTCTGAAAACAAAAGGGTTCCGCCCGTATTGGCGGAGATCCCAGTCAGATTTCCGTCCACATAAGTAGTCGTCTCGGCCCGGGAAGCGGCAAAAGCCGTTGCGCAGGCGAGGAGAGTCCATGCCGCAAAAGAGGGTGTACGCGTCATGGAAAACAGATCGTCGGGGGG
Organism: Bryobacterales bacterium; assembly: GCA_963813145.1. GTDB lineage: Bacteria > Acidobacteriota > Terriglobia > Bryobacterales > Bryobacteraceae > Palsa-187. The sequence continues at coordinate 3,463,432 of CAWEXX010000001.1, read as the reverse complement.
TACGAAAAGCTTTATGGTACCGTTTTGTGGCGCGCGCCTCCAGGCGTGCCGCGTCGACTTTCATGTCGACGTCCGAATATGTCGAGGCGACTCTCGACACGGACCGCTCTTCAGAGCCGCGACCATCGGGAGCGGTCAGCCTTAAGAGCCCTTAATTACGTACGTGGAGTACTTGATCCTCCATTGCTTCACCTTATTTGGCTCGACCACGATACGAACGTACGGTTCCGGGCAAGCCACGGTCCGAATAGACCAGAAGTACAGCTTCGTAAGCGGCTGATCGCCGGTAATCCTCACACCCGCACCCGCTTTGCGATTCTCGATGCGGAAGTCGTAGGCTCCGAATCCGCTCAAATCGGCCGCCACGGTCTGGCCGGGCTGTAGTTCCTTGGTATAACGTACGTCATCCCCTTGAATTTCCCCTCCGTTGGCGAAAGGCTTGTCGGGTTTCGGAGTCCACGCGAAATGGATCGCCATCTCCGGACCGACGACTTCTTTATCGATCACGAAGAAGTTGTGGTTATAGACCAGCGTGTCGATGGTCTTTTTGCCGGTGTTTTTGAGGGTGTGCTCGATGGTGAACCCGTCTTTTTCCAGACGAACTTGTCTTCTGGTAGTCGTAGCCGTATCCTGCCGCGGATACTTTGTGGCCGAAGTCGATCCAGTCTTTCCCCTTACGGAGCGTCCGGTCTCCGGCATCGACGATTTCGTAGGTCTCGAAACGGCGATAGGCTTTCTCATCGGGCTTTTTCACCGCGCCGACGCCGATGCGGACGAATACTTCTCCGGGTTTCGCTTCCGCATAGCCGAGGCCGGCGTCGTTCGATAGAAACTCTTCAACCGGACCCGTGATGGCGTCGTGGAGTTTCGGATCGTGTCTGGGATACCACACGCCAAAGTATTCGTGACCTTTGTAAGTGAAGCTCGACATAATGCCGGACCAATCGAAGCGCGTGCCACGATAGGAGCCTATGTCGGCGTTGGGCAACATGAAGGTCGCGGCGACGCTTCCGTTCGCGATAGTGGCGCTGGGGTAGTCGGCGGCCAGCGCGAGTGCGAGCAACGCCGGGATCATACGTGGAGCCTCTTGAAGTTGGCGAGACACTTCTCCGCGGTTTCCATCGGCGGGAGCGCGCTACCTTCCTGTTCGATCAGATAGTATTCAATGCCGCCGGTTTTTTCGGCCGCGTCGAAAATAGCTTTCCAGGGCGCGGCGCCTTCGCCGAACAGGACTTTATAGCCTTTGTCAGGACCAGGAGCCCAGTCCTTGCAATGCATCGATCTTATGCGGCCGGGGTTCTGGTTGATCCAGGCAACCGGGTCGGAACCGGCTTCGACGCAGGTGCCGACGTCGAACTGGAGCACCACATCTTTATGTGTGTTGGCGGCGATGACGTCGATAGGGCGCCGCTTGTCACCATCCAGAACCATGAACTCGGTTTGATGGTTGTGATAGCCCGGTTTTAAGGACTTCCAGGAATCGGCGGCTCGATTGAGGGACTCGGCTACCGTGGTCCAGCCGGCGACTCCCTGCGGGCGTCCGGCGCTGGCCATGACGGCGTATTTCGCGCCCAGGATGGCGTTCATGTCGGCGGTCTTGGTTAGATTTTCCGGCAGGAAATTCTTGGCGTCGTTGTGGGTGGAGAGGCACTTGATGCCCAGGTCGTCGAGCAGCTTGCGCATGTCTTTGGTCTGCTCGGTGGTCCAGGCGTAGTAGGGAGAGAAGAACTCGACGACTTCGTACCCCATTTTGGCGACGGCGCGGACGGTGCCGGGTAGATCCTGTTTAAGCTCGTTGCGGACGGAGTAAAGTTCCAGGCCTATGGGGAGTTTTTTTGCGCCGAAGGCGAGAGGGGAAGCGGCGGCCATGGTTAGAAGGGAGCGGCGGGTGAGAGTGTCCATCGGAGAGATGGTATCGCAGGCTGCCAGCCCCATGCGTCAGCTTGGGGCTTTCAAATGTAATAGCCCCACGCTGACGCATGGGGCTAGTCGGCCTCCACCGTGCTGGATTCCGCCATAGGCAGTTTGTCGTGTTCGCCGGCGATCCATACGTAGAGCGCGGGTAAGAGATAGACGCTCATGACCAGCGCGCCCATCAGGCCGCCTACGATTACAATCGCGAAGGGCCGTTGGGAATCGGAGCCGATGCCGTGCGAGGTTGCCGCGGGCAGCAAGCCCAACGACGCTACCAGCATCGTCATCAGAATCGGGCGAAGGCGCTCGATGGCGCCTTTTTGTGCTGCGTCCAGCGGGGTGAGGCCTCGGGAGCGCAGTTGGTTGATGTACTCCACCATGATGACGCCGGTTTGGACGGAGACGCCGAACAATGCCAGGAATCCCACTCCCGATGACACGCTGAAATTCACGTGCGAAAGATATAACGCGATGATGCCGCCGACCGGTGCCATGGCGACGTTCGCGAGCACCAGCAGCGACCACTTCATCGACGCGAACATCAGGTATAGGATGAAAAAGATCAACAGGAGCGTCAGCGGAATAATGATGGCCAGGCGGCGCTGGGCGCGCTGGGCGCTTTCATACTCGCCGGCCCAGGTGAGGCTGTAGCCGACCGGCAGCTTCACTTCGCGGTCCACGGTCTTCATGGCTTGCTCGACCGCGCCGCCCAAGTCGCGGCCGCGAACGCGGTACTTGATGGCGACGTAGCGGGAGCCGCCTTCGCGATAAATTTGGGACGCTCCATCGGCGACCTCCACGCGGCATAGTTGGGCCAGCGAGACGCGCTCGCCCGAGGGAGCCACCAGGCGGATGTTCTGAATGGCTTCCTTCGTATCGCGATAGGGAGCCAGGTAGCGGATGACCAGATCGTAGCGCTGGTCGCCTTGCAGAACCTGTCCCACGGCGTTGCCGCCGACCGCGGTTTGCACGGCGTCCTGCACGTCGGCGACGTTGATCTGATAGCGCGCGGCTTTCGCACGATCGACCACGAGATTCAGATTCGGCTGTCCCAGGACACGGAACAGGCCGACGTCCTGCACGCCCGGCACCTTGCGGATGACATCGGCGATCGTGTCGCCGCGCTCTTCCAGAGTTTTAAGATCGTCGCCGTAAATCTTGATGGCCAGCTCGCCTTTCACGCCGCTGACGGCTTCTTCCATATTGTCCGCGATGGGCTGCGAGAAATTCCAGATGACGCCGGGGATTTTGTCGAGCTCGTGACTCATGGCGCTGATGAGCGCCTCTTTGTCCTGATGAAAAACCGGACGCCACTCTTCGCGCGCTTTCAAATCCACGAAGTATTCGGTGTTCGAGAAGCCGGTGGTGTCGGTGCCATCGTCGGGGCGGCCCACCTGGCTGGTGGCGACCTTCACTTCGGGAAATGCGGCGAGAATGTCGCGGACCTGGTTCGCGATACGCATCCCTTCGCTGGGGCCGGTGCTGGGGGCCAGAGTGCCGCGAACCCACACCGCGCCTTCGTCGAGGTGAGGAAGAAATTCGCTGCCGATATGACTGGCGAGCCAGAGCGTTCCGCCCAGGCAGAGCAGTCCGATTCCGACCGTGACGTAGCGCCAACGGATCGCTTTAGCAAGAGTGAAAGTATAAAAGCGGTTGATGGCGATCATCAAAGGGTTGTGCCATTCCCTGGTGCCCTTGGGATACAGAAAACTGGCCAGCACGGGCGCGAGCAGCATGGAGAAAATCAGTCCGCCGGCCAGCGCGAACGCCACGGTCCACGCCATCGGCTTGAAGAGCCGACCTTCGACGCGCTGCAACGTGAAGATGGGGATGTACGCCGTAATAATGATGCCGATGGAATAAAAAACCGGCCGCTGGACTTCGTGAGCCGCCTCGGAAATCTGCTGGCGCGGAGGCTTCCCGGCTTCGGCGCGACGGCCCAGGTGTCGGATGATATTTTCGACCATCACCACCGCGCCCTCGACCACCATGCCGAAATCGAGAGCGCCCAGAGACAGCAGATTCGCGGGAATCCCTTTCAGCTTGAGGCAAGTCGCGGCGAACAGCAGGGCAAAGGGAATGGTGAGCGAGACGATGAAGGCTCCGCGAATATTTCCCAGGAAAACGAACAGCACAATCGCGACCAGGATGATTCCTTCCGTCAGATTGTGCATGACGGTGTGAGTGGTGAGATGCACCAGGTCGCTGCGGTCGAGGAACGGGACGATCTTGACGCCGGGCGGCAGCAGGCCAGGATGACCGTCGATTCCATTCAGTTCGCGAACCTTGGCGTGAACGGCTTCAAGCGTCGAATCGCCCTCCGCGCCTTTCTTGAGCAGGACGATTCCCTCGATGACATCGTCGTTATCGAGAATGTTGCCATCGATCTTGTGAATCGCTTTCCCGTTCCTGCCAAGGCGGATTTTCGGACCTTGCGCGACCACGGCGATATCTTTGATGCGAATGGGCGTGCCGCCTTTGGTCGCGACGACCGTCTCCTGAATATCGGTGACCGTTTTCACCAGGCCGACCGCGCGAACGTTAATCTGCTGGAGTCCCGCCTCGATAAAACTGCCGCCGGCGTTGACGTTATTGTTGGCGAGCGACTGCTCCACCTGTGCGAGAGTCAAGCCGTAGGCGATCAGCTTATTCGGATCGAGGCGAACCTGATACTCGCGCGTGATGCCGCCGAGGCTGGAGACATCCACCACATTGGGAACGGATCGAAACTGTTTTTCGATGAACCAATCCTCAAGGGATTTCAAGTCCATTACGTCGTATCTTGGATTGGAGCTGTGCAGAGTGTAGAAATAAATCTGGCCGACAGGACTCCAGTCGGTGCCCATCTGCGGCTGGACGCCGGTGGGCAGCGTGACCTGCGAGAGACGCTCCAAAACTTTGGCTCGGTTCCAATCGTTCTCGGACTCGTCGTCGAAAACCATGGTGACGCTGGACAAACCGAAGAGAGATGTCGAGCGCAGAGAAGCCAGATGGGGAATCCCGTTCATCCCGATTTCGAGCGGAACGGTGACTTGCTGCTCGACTTCCTCCGCCGCGCGGCCCGGCCATTGCGTGATCACCTGCACGTAATTATTGGCGACGTCGGGATAGGCTTCGACCGGCAGGCTCCGGAACGAAATGATGCCCCAGATGAACAGGAGCACCGCCATCGCCAGAATAATGACTCGGTTGTTCAGCGCAAAATCGACGAGCGCGTTGATCACTTATTGCTGCTCCACCGTATTTTGCAGAACCAAAGCGTTCGAAACGACCCGATCGCCGGGTTTCAGGCCCGAAACGATTTCCTGAAGGTTATCCGGCAGCGTGATGCCGCCCACCACTTCCAGGCGGCGGAACCGTCCATTATCGGCCGGAACGTACACCCAATCGCGGTCGTGAAGATGGAGCACGGCAGTGGCGGGCACGGTGGCGCGCACTTCCTGCGACTGCCCGTGGAAGGTGGCATTGACGAACATGCCGATCCGCATGATTCCCGGATTCGCCATCTCGAGGCGCACTTTGGCGGTGCGAATATTCGAATCGAGAACGGCTCCGATGTTGCTGACGCGGCCTTTGAAAGTCTGCTTGGGATAGGCGGAGAGATGGATGTCCGCGTACTCGCCCATGCGTACGGTCGACAGGTCGTTTTCGAAAACATCGCACACGATCCAGACGGTGGAAAGGTCCGCGATCGTAAACAGATTGGGCGAATTGTCGAGCGTCTTCACACCAGCCGATGCAGCGACGTTCTGTTCAATGATGACGCCCGAGACCGGCGCGAAGACATCGACGATTCCGGTGGGATGACTGGTATCGCCGCCCAGCACGCTGAGGCGCTCGGCCGTGGTCTCGACATCGACCAGTGCGTTGTTCTCCGCGCTCTGCGTTACTTCCAGGTCCTTTTTGGCGATGGCTCCCTGATCGTAAAGAACCTTGGCGCGCTCGAGCTGCGATTTGGTGAGCTGTTCGTTCACCACGGCCTTGCGGTGGTCGGCAAACGCGCCGGAGATATCCGAGCTGCGAACCTTCAGCAGCAGTTGCCCCTTCTTCACTTCGTCGCCGATGCGGGCGCGAATCTCGACGACGCGGCCGGAGGCGAGAGAAACAACCGGCACTGTGCGCGCGACATCGGGACTGACGACGCCGGTGACATTCAACTCCGGCGCCGCACTGTGTTTGCCCGCGGTGGCTAGCGGGAACTGCTCGGGATGATCGACTTTGACAAGATTGGCATCGCCTTCTTTCTCAACGTGCGCGGGTGGAGGAGCCCCCGCGGCGGGATCGGCCGACTCGACTTTCTTGTCACACGCTGTGAGCAGGAGCAAAAGACACACCGCTAAATATCGATGCGCTGGGCCGAACATCGCTCCCTGTCCCCCGGAACCGCGACCGTCAGGGAGCGGATGCGCTGTGTTCCGAGCCGTGACCAGAGGGAGCGGTGTGCCCCGGAGCCAGCCGAAGATCGCCGCGTACGCGAGTCCCCCGGAACCGCGACCGTCAGGGAGCGGATGCGCTGTGTTCCGAGCCGTGACCAGAGGGAGCGGTGTGCCCCGGAGCCAGCCGAAGATCGCCGCGTACGCGAGTCCCCCGGAACCGCGACCGTCAGGGAGCGGATGCGCTGTGTTCCGAGCCGTGACCAGAGGGAGCGGTGTGCCCCGGAGCCAGCCGAAGATCGCCGCGTACGCGAGTCTCATTGAATGACCTCTTTTCCAACAGCGAGATTCAACTGGCTCGCGGCATTCAGGAACGAACCCACCAGATTCAGATAGTTCAGACGAATACTCCGGTAATCGCTTTGCGCGTTCAGAAAATCGAGCAGCGACGCCGCGCCATGCTGATAGGAAAACGCGATGGTGTCGCGGACCTTCAGGGCTTGTGCCAGATACGTCGCCTTATACGGCTGCAGGAGAGTAAGTGAACCCGTCAGCGTGACGTACGCGGAATCGACGTCGCTGAAAACCTGGGCCTGCGCGGCGTCGCGCAACCGCTCCTGCCTGGTGATATCGAGCTGAGTCTTCAGCTTCTCTCCCTGATTCTTGTCGAAGATGCGCAGCGGAACGTTGACGCTGAAACCGACGTAAGTAGGGTCTCCCAACTGACGTCCGAAGTCGATGCCGAAGGTGGGATCGGTGGACCCGTTGGCCTCGGCCAGCTTGTGATCGGTTTGCGCCTTATCCACCGCTTCCACGGCGGCGCGAAGGTCGGGACGCGTGGCCAGCGCGATGGTGCGAACGTCCTCAACTGGCATGATTTTCTCTTCGAAATCGAAGGGACCGGTGATATCGAATTGATCCACGGGCGTGCGATCGTTCAACATTTGCAGCAGCATTATCTTGGACGTGCGAAGCGTGGTGGTGGCAGTCTGAATGTCTGAAAGATATTGGATGCGCTGCAATTCGAGGCGGTCCAAATCGACCTGCGCGATGTCGCCGGCGTTGAATCGGACGCGATTGACGCCCAGCAGTCGGTCGTAATATTCCAGATTCTCTTTCGCCAGCGCGAGCACGGCCTTTTGCTGAAGCGTTTGCACGAAGGCGTTACGCAGCGTATAGATCAGCGTGCGGCGCAGATCCTCCTGCGTGGATTGCGCGATGGTGGTGGCTTTCACGGCGCTCTCCTTACGCAGATCGCGCTTGTGCAGGCGCTCATAAAGATAGCTGGCCGCGATTCCCGGCTGCAGGTTGGTGAAAGGGCGATAAGGATTCGTGGTGAACGGATTGAATTGGTCCAGGCTGACCGTTAAATCGGGATTGGGCCGCAGAAACGCCGTGATTTCGCCGGCCTTCGCTTCATCGATATTCAGCTGCCCGGCGCGCAGTGTGGGATTGGCGGCGTCGAACTTCTGCTGCACCTGTTCCCAGGTGAAGGGCTGCGCGGAGGCGCGCGGGACGTCGAGGCAGACTAGCGCCGCCAGTGCGATCGCGATGCTAAATACTCGCTGGAACATGATTGCGAACGAGGGCTCAACGAGGGCTGGTTCTACTTAATGTTAGAGCAATCCTTTCAAGAAAACCTTTGAAAAGCCATCAGATTTCTAAAAGACGATGGTGATATATCTTTGGATACGCCGGGCCTGCCTATCTTTCGGCCAGAACCCGTTTGATAACATGGAATCAAGGTCAATTACAGCGTGCTGAGCTATCTTTTCCAAGGTAAGCCGCGAGCCATGCTTACGCGCGCTATCCTTCTGACCGCGGTGATCGCTCTCGTCGACTGGCGGGTCGAGACCAACGTCTCCCTGGGATTTCTCTACCTGTTTCCGATGCTGATGGTGGGCGTATCGCTCCGCCGCTGGCAGATCGGATTGGCGGCGGCGCTGTGCACGTTCCTGGTGGAGACGTTCGATCCGTTTCCGTTCGTCGCATCGGAGACCGTTCCGCGAATGATCCTTGTGTTCGCGGCATTTTTCGGCGCGGGACTTTTTGTTTTTGAGTCGAACAAGAATCGGACGCTGACCCAGAAGCACGTCGTGGATCTGGAAAATGAGATGGAGCTTCGGCGCGACGCGGAAGAGCAATTACGCGTCCTGGTGGAGAGCAGTCCGGCCGCGATTTTCACACTGGACGCCCAGGGCACGGTGCTGATGGCGAATGAATCGGCGCACCATATGCTGGACGTGGATCCGGCGACGCTGCCAGGGGCTCGCATCGGAACCTACCTGCCGGCGCTGGCCAGCGTTCCTCCGTTCTCGACTAGCACGCAGTTGTTCCGGACGGAGATGGAATGTCCGGGGCGCAGGAAGAGCGGCGAGGTCTTTCTCGCGAACGTGTGGTTTTCCACCTATCGGACGCGGTCCGGTCCCAGGCTGGCCGCCGTCGTGGTCGACGTTTCGGAAGACTTGCGGAATCGCGAAGAATCCAGCTTGCAGCAATTCATGGCAGGGTCGCGCATTGTCGTGGCCAGCGTGTGCCACGAGATTCGCAACCTGTGCGGAGCCATCGGAATGGTGAACGCGAATCTCGGCAGGAATCCGGCGCTGACCGGTAGTGAGGATTATCGCGCGCTGGCGACGCTGGTCTCCGGCCTCGAGCGGATCGCATCGCTCGAACTGCGGCATACAGCTACCGAGTCGCTCGAAGGAGTCGACCTTCTGGCGCTGCTCGATGAATTGCATATCGTGATCGAGCCTCCTTTGCGCGACTCGGGTGTCAGCCTCAATTGGAGCCTGCCGGCTTCCCTGCCCCTCGTTTTGGCGGACCGGCACACGCTGCTGCAGGTGTTTCTCAACCTGACGAAAAACAGCGCGCGCGCCATGGAATCGTCCGCCGTGAAGACGCTCACCATCGCCGCGTCGGTCGAACCGGGCCGCGTCATGGTTCGCGTGGAGGATACCGGCACGGGAGTCGCCGCGCCGGAGCGCTTGTTTCAGCCGTTTCAACCGGGGGCTGAATCCACCGGACTCGGGCTCTACGTTTCCCGTGCGCTGGTCCGCGGATTTCGGGGTGATCTGATCCACGTCCCGCGCGCGGAGGGCTGCTGTTTTACAATTTCGTTGTCGGTTGTCGTGGAAGCGCTCGATCAGAAAAAGAATGCCGAACATACGCCTGTTATTGCTGGACGACCACACCCTGTTCCGGGAGAGCTTGAGCAGGCTGCTGGACGCCGAGCTTGATTTCGAGATGGTAGCGGACTGCTCCTCGGTCGATCAGGCGATCGAAGTTCTTCGAAACCACGCCGTGGACCTGGTTCTCCTCGACTACGATCTGGGCCCGCAGCGCGCCCCGGATTTTCTGGATCGCGCCCGCGCGCTGGGAATGAAGCCGCGCGTGTTGATGGTCACCGCGGGCATCTCGCCGTCGGAATCCGTGCAGATTCTGAATGAAGGAGCCTCGGGCCTGTTTCTCAAGCACAGCTCCCCCGCCCTGCTGGCCGAAGCGATCCGCCGTGTCCATGGAGGCGAGACGTGGGTCGATCAGCGATGCCTGCGCGACATCGTGCAAGTGGCGTCCCAACCGGATGGGCGGCCGCCCAGCAAGGATTTCACGGAGCGCGAACGCGCGGTCCTGCGCGGCGTGTTTGAGGGGCTCAGCAATAAAGAGGTCGGTGCGCGCTTGGAGATTTCGGAAAGCTCGGTCAAGGCGGCGTTGCAGCAGCTATTTCACAAAACCGGCGTCAGAACGCGCAGCCAGTTGGTGCGAATCGCGCTGGAGCAGTTTGCCGGACAATGGAGCAGATGAGGTTTCGCGGCCCGGTCGTTCTCATTCTCGGCGTTGTCCTTCTAGCAGAACGCGCAGAATCCCTCCGGTCGCGGCTGCAACTTACCGAGCCGCGACCACAGGGAGCGGTGCTCTTGCTGGCGCAGCGGAGCAAAAAGAAGGATGAAGAGCCGGTCACGCAGACTCTCCCTCTGCTCAAGGATCCTCCCGGCGCGGTGGCCGCGGAGACCGCCAGGCTGGTGTTTCACGTATCTCCGCTATCGAGCAAAGGATTGCTGTCCCAACAGGTGCGCGATGCGCTAAAAGCGCTGCTGCGCGATACGCACGGCGCAACCATTGTGAAAGTGCGCGCCTTCGTGGCCGGATCCGGCGACATGCGGCGCGTTTCCACCATCGTCAGTGAGACCTTCACCGAACACAAACTCGCCCTGCCCGCCGTATCGACCATCGAAGTCGGCTCGCTGCCCATGGAGGGCGCGCAGGTAGTGATCGAGAGCGTTTCTGTGGACAGGAGGACCGTAAACCCTAACGGTCTCGCGTTCTACTCGGCGCAAAAGGTCACCGGGTTGCGGCCGAATCCCGGAGCGGTGCGGGCCACCTGCTTCCTGAGTTCGCTCGACGACCTGGCAAGGGTGAAATCAACGGTGACGGCGGCATTTCCCGGCGCCGTAGTGGATTTCGTCCAGTCGCAAAGGATGGGATTCGAACCGCAGGATGTTTGTGAATCGGTGGCGAGGCTCGACCGCGCACCCACTCAGCCCGTCGTTCTAGAAAACGGAGCGGCGCTTGTGAATGCACCCAAGATCGTCCTGACCGGAATCCAAATGGCCTTTCGCGATTCCGACGCCGACCTGCGTCTGGCATTCGAACGGTTGCGCAAGGTGCTGGAGGTTCAGGGCGTTACATATAAGGATGTGTTCTGGTCGAGTACGTATCCGTTGACCCGTCCCTTGGAGGAAAAGATAAAAGTCCTTCAGCAGGACTTCTACGATCGCACGCGCCCTCCCGCGGGTACGATGCTGCTATTCGAAGGATTGCCGTCGCTGGACGCAACCATGGCAGTAGACGTGATCGCCGCAGCGAAGTAATATTCACCACCGCCGCCAATCCTCCTTTGTGTCGCCTTGTCAGAACCGCGACCATCGGGAGCGGTCAGCCGTTCACACCGACAACAACATTTTTATCTCCTTTCCTCTGCATGCTTTGCGTCTCTCGGTGAACTGTATTCCTTTTCCCCCGCTGTACCCTCCAATCAGAAGGAGTCCTCCACCAAGGCTTCTTTGACAGTTTTTTTGCCGGCCGGCAGAATGTCGTATTGCGGTGGTGCTGAGCTTCTGGAGCCCGTGAAACGGCTTGCGGCGTCAACTATATGTATGATTCCGACGGAAGCAATTTGGGATCGATCCTATAAAGCCAAGGGAGAGTGGAGAAGGTTCTGCTAGCCGCACCCTGAGTAGCTTCAGAGAGTTGTGCATCGAAAGAGTATGGAAATATCGGATAACCGTGAGTCTTTAATCAAGGACAATAGCCGAGCCGGGACCCCATCCTAGAGACAGCTCAATCCATTCAGCGGCCTGGTGAAACCCCGGGCCGCTCACGACAGCCGAAGTGTGTCTTCTCCTGGCTACTGGCTCCTGGCTCCTGGCTACTTCTTCTCAATTCGCCGACGGCTTCTCCGCATGGTCGATCACCAGGATCTCAACCGGCCCTTTCGTCGCTTCCAATTTGAGCCCCGCTTGCGACTCCAGCGCTTTGAACAAGGCCGGGCCGGTTAGCCTCGCGAAAGGCCCCGTCGCCTCCGTATCCGCCTCGTATTCCACCGTGAAGTCGTATCGATCCTGGAGCCCCGTACGATCGACCATCGGACGATCCGTGAATTTGGCATAGAGATCGACCAGGTCCTGCATGGAGCCGTTTTGAGAGGTCAGTCGAACCATCTCCTGACCACCTTGAACGGACCCGCGAAAGAACACCTTCGACTCCTCAGCTTCGGGCGCTTTCTTGAGCTGCGGACCCTTCTTGGCGATAGTCAGCGCATAAATCGGAAGCTCCTTGGTTTCGCGGTGAACCTTCAGATGGAACCGGTCCGCCAACAAAGCCTGCAGCATAAGCTGAAGCTGCGGCGCGTGTTGGTTTACAAATTGGACGGAGGTGTAATCGGGAGCATCGTCCGGTATCTTTGCGACCACCTCGAACTGGTCTTTCCTCAGCCAATCCGGCCCGCCGGAAAGCAGAGTGCATCCTCCTAGCTCCCCCATGGGCTTACAGCCGCGCAATCCGTACGCATTGACGATGAGAGCATACAGGTTTAATCGCGAGTTCAATCGCCTGTGCTCGAGCCCGAAACTGGGGCCTTGTCCCTTTCCATCCGCGCTCTTCATTCCTCCATCCCCGCTCGGACCAACCTGTTTCACCGAAGCTACCTCGAACGTCTGAGGCGTCCACATGGCCTTCCTGAAGAAAGCCTGATCGTTCCCGGAGGGGCGCTCCACATGGTCGACTACCACGATCTCAGCCGGCACCTTGCGGGCCTCCAATTTGAGCCCGACTTGCTCTCGCAATGCCGTGAAGATCGAGGCGCCTGACTCCGCCGCCGGGGATTCCTTCGTTTCTTCAGGATTTTTCGACAGACTCTGGTCCGGTGTCCATTCCAGCTTCAGATAAAAAACACCCTTGATCCCGGTTTGATCCACAACCGGTTGGCGGAGCCGTTGAGAGAGGCTTTCTGCGAGCCGTGCCATGGACACTTCTTCGCCGTTTATACTGCCGGGCCCGTTTCGTACCCACCCCTTGCCCGCAGGCTCCCCTTCGCGGAGCTTTAGTCCATTTTTTCCGACGACCAGAACATATCCCGGCAGCTCTTTCGTTTCGCGATGGATCGCCAACTTGAACCTCTCGGCTAACAGACGCTGGAACATGAGCATGACTTGGTGGTCCCCCACCGGGCTTTCTGCCTTCGCGACAATATCGTAGCGTTCTGCTTCGGGCCAGCTCGGGCCTCCGGTAAGTTGATAGTCCTGCAGCTCATAAGCTGCCTTGATGCAGGTTCTGAGAGTAATGTTAGTGATAGTCAAACGCCCAGGCTGCGTATCCAGACTGCCGCCGCGAGTCCCGGCCTTGCTCGGCTTCACCGAAGCGACTTCAAAGGCCAGGGTCTCGGAAGACTGGGCGTGAATTCGGGGCGCGTTCAGAATGCCCACCACGATGGGCGTCATGACCGCCACGACTCCGGCGGCGGCCAGCAGCAGCTTTTTCCCCACATTCAATTTGAGAGAAACGGCATGCGTCATGATGTTCCGGATGCGCTTGCGCAGGTCCGATCCAGTGATGCCTGACACGCAATCGAGCGGAGATTCCAGGTAGAGCTTGCAGACCTTCAGGATGCTTTCGGCGTAGACCTGCGGTTGGCTTCCGAGCCGTAGGACCTCCTCGTCGCAGGCGCGCTCCCGTTCGTCGACCAGGCGTTTGCCGATCCACCACAGCAGGGGGTGAAACCAGAAAATCGCTTCCGACAGCATGTGGACCGCAGCGGCCAGATTGTCGTAACTGCGGACGTGGCAGAGTTCGTGAGCCACGATTGCTTCGAGTTGCTCGGGCTTCAGACGCTCTGCGATCCCTTCGGGCAGCAGCAGGACGGGACGGAAGATGCCGAACACTCCCGGCTCCAGCAGTGTTGGCGAGGACATTGTTTTTATGGGCAGCTCCAACAAAAAAGGCTTCGCGGCTTCGACGGCGATCCGAATCCGCCTCCACTGCCGCCACCAGGAAAACAGGACCATCAGAAATCCGCACAACCACACGGCGCTTACGATTAGCGGCCAATAGTTTGATTCGTGTCGTGGGATTTGGGGCAGGACAAGCGCCGGTGCGGTAAACACTTGTTCCAAGGGAATCGATATCGCGGGTTGAGCGATGGCCGGCGCGGTGCGCCATTCGACGCGGCTTCCGGCATCGACCAGCAGAGAGAACGGGATCAGGAACTTCACGGAAGCGGCGAACCAGAGCCAGTAGCGGGTGCGCGCGGAATTGCGCCGAAGCAGCAGGGTGAGCAGGCCTGCCGCGATCGCAAACAGGCTGGATTGCCAGAGGTGATTCAAAATTGGCGTCATTGCGAGGGATCCTTTCTCGCGAGCTTGCGCAGGTCCTTTTCCGCTTCCTTCACGTCGTCCAGCGTCAGCTTGCCGGATTCAATCAAGTGCGCCATCACCGGCTTGGCGCGTCCGCCGAATAACGAGAGCAACTCGTCTATTAACCGCCTCTGCGCTTCGTTGCGGGAGATGGCCGCCTCGAAGATATTCGCGTTGCTGATCCGCTTGACGCAGCGCAGCGCCTTTTTCCGCTCCAGGCGGTAAACGGTCGTCTGGACAGTGGTGTAGGCGGGTCTGCCCTTAGCCGGAAACGCCTCCTGGATTTCACGGACGGAGCAGGCTCCGCGGTTCCAGAACGTTTCCATAATCTGGAGCTCCAATTTAGTGAGTTTCGGAAGGGCCATAACTACGATACACAGCCATCCTACTATCATAGTAGTTAGATGGCAAGATCTTTTTTGTGATGTTAGAATGTATCACATGAAGAGAGCTTCGGTTCGCGATCTGCGCTATGACTTCCCGAAGGTGGAGAAGATGCTCGCCGAAGGGGAGACGATTGAGATTACCAAGAGGAACCGCGTCGTCGGAACCCTCAAGCCTATCAGTGAGCCACAGAAGGTTGAGTTTCCGGATTTCATGGGACGGCTCAAGAAGATTTATGGAGACAAAGCCCTCAAAACCACCTGGGCTGACTTTTTGGCCGAGCGCAAGGGGCGATATTGATCGCCTACGCTGACACCAGCTTTCTGGCCTCCCTGTATGGCGCGGACGCCAATTCGTCACAGGCTGTGCGGCAACTTGAAACCGCGCGCCCGAGCCTCGTCATCACTCCGTTCAGCGAACTGGAGCTGCTGACCGCTTTCGAAGCCAGTGCGTATAGAAGGTTCTTAAGCGCGCGGGAAGCAGAAGCCTCGATGCAGGCCTTCCGCGGCGATCTGGCCTCCGGAGTCTTGCTTCGCAAGCCGATGACCCCCACTACTTTCTCTCGGGCCATTTGGCTTTCGAATCTCTACACCAGAACACTGGGATGTCGCACGCTGGACATTCTGCAGGTCGCGATTGGCCTCGAACTCGACGCCGAGGTTTTCTTCACCTTCGACAAAGATCAGGCGAAACTCGCAAAGCGCGCCGGCCTCACCGTCCGACCCGGGCGCTGATTCTCTCCTTTTTGATAGACTCGACTTTCCGGCAAGGAAAGGACGGTCGTACAGTGAGCAATCCTACAGACGACTCTAAAAAGAAGCGCAAGAGCGCATTTTCGCGGCGCGGATTTTTGCAAGGGCTCGGCGCGGGCACGGGCGTACTCAGCACGGGCATTCTGGCCGAGGAAGAAGCACAGGCGGCGCCCGCGACTCCGGTCAGCGGACCCGACGCTGTCGCCATTACGCTCGATATTAACGGCCGCGGTTATAAAGCGTCGGTCGAGCCTCGCACGACTCTGCTCGATACGCTGCGCAATCAGCTCGACCTGACTGGCGCGAAGCGCGTCTGCGATCGAGGCACCTGCGGAGCCTGCACCGTGATCGTCGACAAAAAAGTGATGTACAGCTGCACGATTCTCGCGGTCGACGCGCAGGGCAAGAAGATCGAGACTATCGAGGGACTCGCGCCCGAGGGCAAGATTCATCCCGTGTCTCAAGCTTTCTGGGATAACGATGCGCAGCAGTGCGGCTACTGCACGCCCGGCTTCGTGATGGCCTCCAAAGGATTCCTGGACCGCCATCCGAATCCTACTTATGAGGAAGTGAAGCACGGGCTCGGCGGCAATCTGTGCCGCTGCGGAACCTACGTCGGAGTCCGCAAAGCCGTTCTTCAAGCCGCGAAAGAAATGGGAGGCAAAAATGCCTAATTACAGTTGGCCGCCGATGGACAAACGCCGCGTGATGGGGAAACCCATCAAGCGCCTCGACGGACCCGTGAAAGCCAGCGGCCGCGCGAAATATAATACCGACGTTCGCCCGCAGGGCATGCTCTGGGCGACGCTGGTGACCTCGCCGCACGCCCACGCCCGCGTGACGTCGATCGATCTCTCGCCCGCCGAAAAGATGAAGGGCGTCACCGCCGTCCGCGCCATCAAGAAGGCCGGCGACGAAGTACAGTGGGCCGGCACGGAGATCGCCTCCATCGCAGCGGTGAACGAAGAGATCGCGCGCGATGCGGCTCGTGCCGTGATCGTGAAATACGAGGTCCTGCCGCACGTGGTGCAGGAGCAGGATCTGGCGAAGGTCGGCTCGCGCGCCAAGCCCGCCGGCGAACAGGTTTCAGGCGATCCCGACCAGGCATTCAAGGACGCCGACGCCATCGTCGAAGGCGAGTACGGAGTCCCCGTGATCACGCACTGCTGCCTCGAACCTCACGGGACGATCGTGCAATGGAATGGCGATCACGTCGAAGTGTGGCCTTCCACTCAGAACGTTTCGGGCGTGCCGGGCGAGCTCGGCAAGGCGATCAAAGTCCCCGCGACGAACATCCACGTCCATATGGATTACATGGGCGGAGGATTCGGCAGCAAGTTCCCCATGGACCTTTGGGACGTGGAAGCCGCGCATCTTTCGAAAGCCAGCGGCGGCAAGCCCGTCAAGATGTTTCTGGATCGCGAAACCGAGCTGACCATCGCCGGCGTGCGCCCATCGGTGTTCGCCAAAGTGAAGGTGGGCGCGAAGAAGGACGGTACGTTCACGGTTTGGGAATCGAAGACTTGGGCCTCCGGTGGGTTTGCCGGCGCGGGCCTCAATGCCGACCTCTTTCCTTATGTCTATCGCAAGGTGGAGAATCGACGCATCAATCACATCGGCGTGTCGCTGAACGCGGGCACAGCCCGCGCATGGCGAGCTCCTAATCATCCGCAGATCTCGCTGGTGTCCTGCTCCGCGCTCGACGATCTGGCCGCGAAGCTCGGCATGGATCCGCTGCAGTTCTTCCTGAAGAACGTCAATTTAACCAACAAGCCCGAGGTATATAAGGCTCAGCTCGAAAAGGCCGCCGAGATGATCGAGTGGTCCAAGTACGGCCATGCGCGCGCTGATTCGACCAAGGGTCCCGTCAAGCGCGGCCTTGGCATCGGCGTGAACTTCTGGGGCGGCTTGGGTCATGACAGCCAGTGCCGCGTGACCATTCAATCGGACGGCAGCATCTCGGTGGACCTGGGCAGTCAGGATCTGGGGACCGCGACTCGCACCATGATCGCGATGGTCGCCGCGGAAACGTTTGGCCTTGAAATCGGACAAGTTCAAATCGGCCTCGGCGATACGCAATTTCCGCCGTCCGGTGGATCGGGCGGATCGACCACGATCGGCGGGGTGTCCGTCTCCACGCGCAAGGCCGCGGTGAATGCGCTTGCGAAGATTTTCGATCTACTCTCGCCCATCATGAACGTTCCGGCCGATCAGCTCGAGGCGGTCGATGGACGCATTCAGCCGAAGGGAAGTCCCGACAAAGGGATGAGCTGGAAACAGGCCTGCGCCAAGATGGGCACACAAACGATTTCCGAAGTCGGCGAGAATCTCTCGCGCAACGCGCCTAAAGAAGGACTCATCAACCAGGGCGTCTCGGGCGTCCAGATGGCCGACGTGACGGTCGATACCGAAACCGGCATCGTCAAAATGAATCGCATGGTCGCCGTGCAGGATTGCGGACTCATCGTCAATCCGCGCACTGCCGAGAGCCAGGTTTTGGGAGCCTGCATCATGAGCACCTGCTCGGCTTTGATGGAGGAGCGCATCATGGATCAGCAAACCGGCCGCGTCCTCAACGCCGATATGGAGTTCTACAAACTGTCCGGCATCGGCGACATCGGCGAGATTCTCGTACACATGGATATCTCGCCCGAACACGACGCGCGAGGCATCATTGGACTGGGCGAGCCTCCCGCGATCGGCGGCATGGCGGCGATTTCGAACGCTGTGGCTAATGCCATCGGCGTGCGGGTCGGCATCTTGCCGCTGACGCCGAATCGAGTACTGGCCGCTCTGAATAACGGGAGGAAGGCATAAATGGAACGCTTCGAATACGCCAGTCCCACGACTGTGAAGGAAGCCACCGCGCTCCTTGGCCCGACATGGAATGACGCGCAGGTTCTCGCCGGCGGCACTGACCTGATCAGCATGATGAAGGATTTCGTCGCCTCGCCCAAGCGCGTGGTCAACATCAAAGTGCATTCGGGAACTGGGCGGCATCCTGACAACATCAGATCGGGCGTTCAGAATTGGCGCGGCGGTGACGCTCGATGAATCTGTCGATGGACACGACCATCCGCAGCGATTCCCCTCCCTTGTCACGGCGGCGCTCGGCGTTGCCAGCCCGCAGATTCGCAACATGGGGACCGTCGGCGGCGATCTGTGCCAGCGCCCCCGCTGCTGGTATTTCCGCGGTGGCCACGGCTTGCTCGCGATGCAGGACTGGAAAAAGCCTGGTACCGAACGGTGAGAATCGCTATCACGCGATCTTTGGCGGCGGCCCCGCTTATTTCGTCAGCCCGTCGAGCCTCGGACCTGCGCTGGCGGCACTGGGCGCGCATGTGACGATCGCTTCTCCTTCAGGAACACGATCCGTCGAGGTGCAGAACTTCTTCCTGATTCCCAAGACCGGCAACGACCGCGAGATCGATTTGCATCCGAACGAAATCGTCACCGAGATTGTGATCCCCGACAATCCGCTCAAAAACGCGACCTACGAAGTCCGCCACAAGGAAGCACTCGACTGGCCCCTGGCAACCGCGTCGGTCGCGCTGAAGATGAGCGGAAGCAAAGTGTCCAGCGCGCGCATCGTGATGGGACACGTTGCGCCGACGCCGTGGGAGGCCTCGGCGGCGGAAAAATCGCTGACTGGAAAATCCATCGATGAAGCGACGGCCGAAATGGCCGCCGAGGAAGCGGTTCGCGGCGCGCAGCCGCTCAGCCAGAACGGATACAAAGTACAACTCGCCAAGGTCGCGGTGAAACGAGCGCTGCTGGCGGCGGTCCAGAAGGCGTAAATGGAATTCGCAGGATCCATAAAGCTCGACGAAGATCGCTGCCAATGGCTGCGCTGGAAAGGCATGTTCGTGCTGTCGGAAAGCAGCATGCCTCATTCGGGCGACCGTCTGTTCTGGTGCCATAAGACCCACCAGTGCATCGGACCGGACGCCAAACTGACCGACGATTACGAGTGCAACGAAACACGCAGTTGTTATGAGGCGCTGTAGCCTCTTCATTCTTTTCACTGCATCCGCTATTGCTCAATCGCATTTCGCAACGGGCATACTCGCCGCGCACAATTCCGTTCGAGCGCGCCTGCACATCGCCCCCTTAACGTGGTCCGAGAAACTCGCTGAACACGCGCAGTCTTGGGCCGATGCGCTGCTCGCCCGGGGACAGTTCGCCCACAGCAAATCGGCTTTCGGCGAGAATCTCTTCAAAATCTCAGGAGCGCAGGCCTCTCCCGGGTTGGTGGTTGATGACTGGGCCTCTGAGTCCCAGGACTACGATTACCGCTCGAATCACTGCCGTAAAGTGTGCGGCCACTATACGCAAATCGTCTGGGCCGCCAGTAAAGAGGTCGGCTGCGGAGTCGCCCGTGATTCACGCAACGAAATCTGGGTCTGCAATTACGATCCGCCCGGCAACTGGGTCGGGAAACGGCCCTACTAAAATGGAACACTTCTTCACCTGTCCTTACTGCTGGCAGGAAATCTCGGTGGTGCTCGACCTCTCGGTCCCGCACCAGAAATATGTTGAAGATTGCGAAGTATGCTGTAAGCCGATCGAACTGCGGTACACGGTCGAGGGCGACGAAATCACAGAGTTCGAAGCCAACATCCTTGAGTAAAGGATGATGTGCGGGGCCGCTTGTGGCGTACGCCTCCAGGCGTGCCGTGTCGAGAGTCGTCTCGACATTCGACCGTCGGCATGACTGCCGACGCGGCACGCCTGGAGGCGCGCGCCACAAATTAGCGTCCAAAGCGCAACAGTGTGGGGCGGGCAATATTGCCGGCAGCCTGCTTCCAGCAGGCTTCTGTGCGAAAACAGAAAAGCCGACTTGAAGTCGGCTGCCGGCAATATTGCCCGCCCCACACCTTTGCGATAACCTGAAACATCCTTTTTATGTACACGCGAACCATCCTTCTGATCGCTACCACCACCCTCCTTTCCGCCGCCGACAATCCCGTTCTCGCCCGTGTGGCCGCGCATGCCGACCGCTTCGGCGTGGTCTCCCGCCAGATTTGGGAGGCCGCTGAGTTGGGGTTTCACGAAACCAAAAGCTCCGCTCTCCTTCAACAGGAACTGAAAGCCAATGGCTTCGACGTGCAATCGGGCGTGGCGCAAATGTCCACGGCCTTCACGGCCACCTACGGCAGCGGCAAGCCGGTCATCGTGATCATGGGAGAATTCGACGCCCTTCCTGGTCTCTCTCAAAAAGATGTACCGGCGTTGAACCCGGTGCAGGCCGGCGCTCCGGGCCACGGGTGTGGACACAATCTACTCGGCTCCGCCTCCGCGCTCGCCGCCGTCGCGATGAAAGAGGAGATGCAGGCTAAAGGCGTCAAAGGCACCCTTCGCTACTACGGGACTCCGGCCGAAGAAGGCGGCGGGGGCAAGATTTATATGATCCACGCTGGCCTCTTCAAGGACGTCGACGCTGTACTCGCGTGGCATCCGGGCGATTCGAATCGCGTCAGCATGGGTTCCATGCTCGCCAATAACGGCGGACGCTTTCGCTACTACGGGGTCGCCTCCCACGCCGCCGCCGCGCCGGATCGTGGACGCTCCGCGCTGGACGGGGTCATGATCTTTCTCAACTCGGTCGAATATCTGCGCGAGCACGTCCCCCAGGAGACGCGCATCCATTACGTGATCACCAACGGCGGCAGCGCCCCGAACATCGTGCCTGCGTTTGCCGAGGCTAACCTGGTCGCCAGGAATCCCGACGCTCAGGTCCTCGAAGGAATCTGGCAGCGCATCATGGACTGCGCCCGCGCCGGCGCGCTGGCCTCCGGAACGCGCATGGAGTTTGAACAAGGCACCAACTACTCGAACGTGGTTCCCAACGACACGCTGACCGAGGTGATGGGCCGAGCCATGGTCAAAGCCGGCGGCTACGAATACACGCCCGACGAAAGCAAGTTCGCCGTCGAATTGCAGAAGACTCTAGGCGGCCCGGTACGTTCTCCCGGACCGGAGAAAGTGAAGGCCGACATGTCGGAAGGCGTCGGCTCGGCATCGACCGACGCGGGCGACGTGAGCTGGGTGGTTCCGACCGTGCAGTTCACCGCCGCGACCTTCGTTCCCGGAGTATCGCCGCACACTTGGCAGGCCGCCGCGTGCGCCGGAACTAGCATCGGACGAAAAGGAATGGTGGTGGCAGCACGCACGCTGGCGCTCGCAGGTATGGAGCTCTTCGAAAAACCCGCGACGCTGAAAGCCGCCCATGATGCATTCGAAAAACGGCTCGACGGTAGAAAGTGGACCACGCGGATTCCGGCGGATGGCAAACCGCCTTTGGATTACGCGACCAAATAGATGTACTGTTCCTACTGCGCGGCTGTTCTAGAACCGAACCAAGCGCTGTGTCCCCGATGCGGACGCTCTACCGGTACTCCAACCGCCGATGCGCGGCCTCCGACCGTATTGGCGGCAGTGCTGCTGCTCCTGATTTCGTGGATCGTCGGCCTCATGTCGTTTGCCGCGATTCTCTTCCGGATCGGTCTGCGATTCAGCTTTATTCAGACGATCTTTTTTTCCATTGTATGGCTCGCGTTGATCGTCGCTCTCTGGCAGCGTCAGGGTTGGGCTCGCATTGCCGTCGTCTTATTGATCGCGTGGAGCTTAGTCAATCTGGCGATTACTTTCATCCGCATCACGGGAATAAACGGGCCGATGTGGGGCATGTCGATCGCGGCGGGCGAGAATATCCTGCGGATCGTCGCGGTTGTTTTGCTATTCGGCCCGCAAAGTAACGCATGGTTCAAGAAATAGCACTGAGTGGTCTTCTGCGGAAGTCCTGAAGGTTATGTGGCGTACGCCTCCAGGCGTGCCGCATCGACATTATTGTCGATGTGTCTTTCCATGCTCACGGAAACAAAATCCGAACGTCGACACGACTGTCGACGCGGCACGCGTGGACGCGTGCGCCACGCGGGGAAGTTAATATTCATTCTGAGTGACGCACTAACCTAGCTATTCGCCATCCGCTCGCGGCCGCGTTTGATCTCGGCCACGCCGGCTTTCTTCGCCTCGTTAAAAGTACGATGCAAAGTGCCGGCAACCGTGCCCACTGTCTTCGAGGCGCCTTCCACTTTCTCCGCAACTTTGTCCGCACTCTTGTCCAGGAATTCTACTGTCCATGAAAACAGCGCGGGCACAATGAGAGCCGCGCCTATAATACCCAGACCGACACCAGCCACCATCAGGCCAGAGCCGGTGATCGCCATCTTCTGCTTCGTGTCCATTTCTCGTGACCTCCTTACATTGACCAGTTTACTGGGTTAAACTAACAAATTGTTCGAAGAAATCATTCAGCCTGGCGCGAGTTGGTCCCACGTGTTGAAGCGGGGCACGGCGTTGCGCATCACTGACGTCGAAGGCGGGGCCAATTTGGGTGCCCTGTTCTACAATTTCGAATGCTCGACGGAGCGCTTCAACATGCCTGATACGTTGAAGGCGCAGCACATCGCTCGGCTGACGAAGGATTTCGTGCTGTATTCGGACATGGGGCGGATCCTGTGTTCGATCACCGGCGATTCGGTGGGATGGCACGATCCTTTAGGCGGCTGCTCTCCGGCCGGGCGCGATAGTTTTTTGATCGAGCTCGAAAAATGGGGACTGGGGCCGCGCGACCTGGTTGCTAACGTCGACTTTTTCAGCCGGATCGATGTTTCAAACGATGGTTCGATGTCTTATCACGAGGGGAATTCGAAGGCGGGCTCTTTTGTCGAGCTGCGGGCCGAGATGAATGTCCTCACGATTCTGAATACCTGTCCTCATCCGCTTTCCACGTCAGAAGCGAAGCCGGTCCATTTGGCGGTTCGCAAAGTTGCTCCGCCGGCCGAAGAAGACGCTTGCAGGATTTCCCGGCCCGAAAACGGGCGCGGATTCCTCCTTACAGAGCGATATTTCGTCTAAAACGAGGGTCTACGTGGGCTTAAATGATTTGCGGTACCGACAGGTGATCCCTGCCGGAGATTTTTGGATTCACGAAATCAAGAAGGGCGAGAACTTCAGGATCGTCGACCTGCACGGGAACCAGGCCGTCGATACGTTGTTCTATAACGCTCACAACTACGCCGACCGCTATAGCGCTCAGGATACGATCCGGGAGCAGCGCAACATTTATCTGACGAAGGGCACGCGGCTGATGTCGAATTTCGGCACGCCGCTGCTGACTATCACCGACGATACTTGCGGGCGGCACGATACGTTGGGCGGCGCTTGTTCGAATGAGAGCAATATGGTTCGCTACGCGATCGAGAAGCGGCACATGCACGCCTGCCGGGCGAGTTTCATGAAGGCGATCATCCATTGGCCGGGGCTCGAAAAGCGCGATATTCCGCCGAACATCAATTTCTTTATGAACGTTCCGGTGACGGCGGAGGGGAAGCTCACGTTTGAGGACGGGATTTCGGAGCCGGGCAAATATGTGGAGATGCGCGCGGAAACGGATGTTCTTTGCCTGATCAGCAATTGTCCGCAGTTGAACAATCCTTGCAACGGCTACAACCCTACTCCCATTGAAGTCCTGATCTGGGCCTGATGTTCCGAAAAGTTCTGATCGCCAATCGCGGCGCAATCGCCTGCCGCATCATCCGGACGTTGAAGCGCATGGGAGTGGGGTCGGTCGCGGTGTATTCCGAGGCCGATAAACATTCGCTGCATGTGAGGCAGGCCGACGAGGCGGTGTTGATCGGTCCGCCCGCGGCTTCGCAGAGTTACCTTTCGATCCCGGCGATTCTTGACGCGGCTCAAAAAACAGGAGCGCAGGCGATTCATCCTGGCTACGGATTTTTGAGCGAGAACGCGGCGTTCGCGGAGGCTTGCGAGGAGAGAGGGATTGTCTTCATCGGGCCGACGCCGGAGCAGATGCGGGCGTTCGGGTTGAAGCATACGGCTCGGCGGATCGCGGAAGAGAATCAGGTCGCGCTGCTGCCGGGGAGCGGGTTGCTGGCGTCCGTGGAGGAAGCATTCGCGCAGGCCGAACGGGTTGGTTATCCCGTGATGCTGAAGAGTACGGCGGGCGGCGGCGGGATCGGAATGCGATTGTGCTTGTCGCCGGAGGAACTGGCGGAATCGTATACGGCGGTTCAGCGGACTAGTCAGGCCAGCTTCGGGTCCGCGGCGCTGTATCTGGAAAAGTTCGTGTCCAATGCGCGGCATATTGAGGTGCAGATTTTTGGAGATGGCGCGGGGAACGTGATTGCGCTGGGGGAGCGCGATTGCTCGGCGCAGAGGCGGAATCAGAAGGTGATTGAGGAGACTCCGGCGCCGGGGTTGGGGGAGGCGGCTCGGGAGGAGTTACTGGCTTGTGCTGTGCGACTGGGTGAGGCGGTGCGGTACCGGTCGGCGGGGACGGTCGAGTTTATTTACGACAGCGATAGTGGAT
This sequence comes from Bryobacterales bacterium, assembly GCA_963813145.1. GTDB lineage: Bacteria > Acidobacteriota > Terriglobia > Bryobacterales > Bryobacteraceae > Palsa-187. The sequence goes on along the minus strand of CAWEXX010000001.1, from coordinate 3,438,702 downwards.
CGTTTTATTTTTTGGAGGTGAATACTCGGCTGCAGGTGGAGCATGGGGTTACCGAGGAAGTTACTGGGGTTGATTTGGTGGAGTGGATGGTGCGGGCGGCTGCGGGGGAACACAGGCTAAAGCCTGTGCCACCCATGGCATGCTCTATGCAGGTTCGGGTTTATGCGGAGGATCCGTTCAAGAATTTTCAGCCTAGCGCGGGGACGTTGACTCATGTCGAGTGGCCGGAGGGCGTAAGGGTTGAGACTTGGGTGGAGTCGGGGACGGAGGTTACTCCTTATTACGATCCGATGCTGGCGAAGATTATTGTTCGCGGCCGGGATCGAGCGGAGGCTTTAGAGAAGCTGCGGGGGGCGTTGGCGAAATGCTCGATCGCGGGGATTGAGACGAACGTTGAGTATTTGCGGCAGGTTTGTGCGGATCCGGTATTTGCGGCCGGAGGGGTTACTACTGCCTATTTGAAGGACTTCGATTACCGCACTAACTCGATTGACGTGATCGAAGGCGGGACGCAGACCACTGTTCAGGACTATCCGGGGCGGCTGGGTTATTGGAATGTGGGCGTTCCGCCATCGGGGCCGATGGATTCGCTGGCGTTCCGGCGGGCGAACGAGTTCGTTGGGAATCCAGAGGGCGCGGCGGGGTTGGAGATTGCGGTGACTGGGCCTTCGCTGCGGTTTCGGGCGGATGCTTTGATTGCTTTGACGGGGGCTGATTTTTCGGCTCGGATTGATGGGGTCGCGGTTGAGCGCTGGTCGGCGGTTTCGGTTGAGAAGGGGTCGTTGTTGGAGATTGGGTCGGTTCGGGGTGCGGGGGCTCGGGCTTATTTGGCTGTGGCTGGGGGGATTGATGTTCCTCTTTATCTGGGGAGTCGGAGCACGTTTATTTTGGGGAAGTTTGGGGGGCATGGGGGGAGGGCTCTGCGGGCTGGGGATGTTTTGGGGGTTGGGGAAGAGGAGGGCAGGTCGGGAACCTGCCCCACTTCCTGCCCCAGTTATTCCCGCTCTTGGGAAATTGGGGCTATGTATGGGCCCCATGGGGCTCCGGATTTTTTTACTTACGAAGATATTGAGATGTTTTTCTCTAGTTCTTGGAAGGTGCATTACAATTCGGATCGCACGGGGGTGCGGCTGATTGGGCCTAAGCCGGTTTGGGCTCGGACGGATGGGGGCGAGGCGGGGCTGCATCCTTCTAACATTCACGACAACGCTTACGCGATCGGCACGGTGGATTTCACGGGCGATATGCCGGTGATTCTGGGTCCAGACGGTCCTAGCTTGGGAGGATTTGTTTGTCCGGCCACTATCGTGGATGCGGAGTTGTGGAAGATCGGGCAGTTGAAGCCGGGGGATCTGGTTCGGTTTCGAAAGCTCTCTCAAGAGCCGGTGCTGCGGCGCAATGCAGACGTCGCGATTCGCGCAGCGGGAGATCGTTATCTGCTGGTGGAGTATGGGCCGATGGTGCTCGACTTCAATCTGCGGATTCGCGTTCATGCGCTGGAGACGGAGTTGCGCAAGGCAGGATTGCCGGGGATCATCGACATTACCGCGGGTGTGCGATCGCTGCAGGTTCATTACGATGCGGAAAAACTGCCGCGAGAGGCGCTACTGGCAGCGTTGGACGAATGCGAGCGGCGGATTCCGGATCTGGACCATATCGTGGTGCCGTCGCGCATTGTGCACCTGCCTTTATCGTGGGAAGATCCGGCGACGCTGCTCGCGATTCAGAAGTACATGCAAGGGGTACGAGCGGATGCGCCGTGGTGCCCTAGCAACATCGAGTTTATCCGCCGGATTAATGGGCTGGAGTCGGTCGAGGATGTGAAGCGGATTGTTTTTGACTCTAATTATCTGGTGCTGGGGCTGGGGGATGTTTATCTGGGGGCTCCGGTGGCTACGCCAACCGATCCGCGGCACCGCCTGGTGACTACGAAATATAATCCGGCTCGGACCTGGACGCCGGAAAATGCGGTCGGGATCGGCGGGGCTTATATGTGTGTTTATGGGATGGAGGGTCCCGGGGGGTATCAGTTTGTGGGGCGGACGGTGCAGATGTGGAGCACGTACAAACGAGGGCAGGTCGGGGACCTGCCTCACTTGCTGAGGAATTTCGATCAGATTCGATTTTATCCGGTGTCGGCGGAGGAGTTGCTGGAGATGCGGGAAGAGCGCCCTCCCGTGCGGATGGAGGAACAAGAATTTCGGATAAGCTCGATTCGCGAGGAGGCGGCGGAGTGGAAGCATCGGCAACAGCAGGCATTTCTGGCGGAGCGCGAGCGGTGGGGCGCGGAGAAGTTTGTGGAAGTGGCCGATGTTGCGCCTCAGGTCGATGAAGCGGTGCCGGAGGGATGCCGCGGGGTTTCGTCGCCTGTGACGGCGAGCGTGTGGAGCATCGCGGTGGAAAAGGGGCAGCGCGTGGAAGCGGGACAGCGGCTGATTGTGCTGGAGGCGATGAAGATGGAGATTGCGGTAACGGCTCCGGTGGCGGGCGTGGTGGAACGAGTTGGGTGCTCGACGGGCGCGCTGGTTTCGGCGGGACAGGTGCTGGTGGTGATTCGATGACGATCGAGGAGATTTACGACCGGATAGAGAGCGGACCGATTGCGCCGGTGTGGATTTCGCTAGTGCCGCGAGAGGTTTCGTTGGCTCGGGCGCGCGAGGCGAAGGGGCCGCTAGCGGGGATGACGTTTGCCGTGAAGGACAACATCGACGTGCTTGGTCTGCCGACTACGGCGGGGTGTCCTGCGTACGCTTATCAGGCGGAGCGGTCAGCAACGGTGGTCCAGAGGCTGATGGACGCCGGGGCGATTCCGATCGGCAAGACGAATCTGGATCAGTTCGCGACGGGACTTGTGGGGACGCGGTCGCCTTACGGAGCTTGCTCCAGCGTGTTTGATCCACGCTATATTTCCGGGGGATCGAGCGCCGGGTCGGCGGTCGCGGTCGCGCAGGGACTGGTGGATTTTTCGCTGGGGACGGATACGGCGGGGTCGGGACGGGTGCCGGCGGCGTTCAATAATATCGTCGGGCTGAAGCCGACTCGTGGGTTGGTGTCGACCTCGGGGGTGGTGCCGGCGTGCCGGTCGCTGGATTGCGTTTCGATCTTTGCGAAGGATTGCGACTTGGCGCGGAGAGTCTGGGAGGTTGCGCGCGGCTTCGATGCGGGGGATCCGTTTTCACGAGCGATGGGGGCCGGCGCGGATGCGGCTCCGTGGCTGGGCGGAAATTTCCGGTTCGGGGTGCCGTCGCAAGAGCATCTCGAATTCTTTGGCGATTCCGAGGCGGAGGGGTTGTATCGCAAGGCGCTCGCGGACTTGGAACGGCTGGGCGGCGAACGGGTGGAGATCGATTTCGCGATGTTCCGCGCGGCGGCGGGGCTGCTGTATTTGGGACCGTGGGTGGCGGAGCGGCTGGCGGCGATTCGCGGATTCATGGACGCGCATGCGAACGAGATGAATCCGGTAGTGCGGGAAATTATTTCAAGCGCTCGAAAGTACAGCGCGGTGGATGCGTTCGAGGCGGATTATAAGCTGCGGGAGTTGCGGAGGGAGTCGGAAGGCGAGTGGCGGAAGATCGACGTGATGGTGCTGCCGACCACAGGAACGATCTATACGCACGAGGCCGTAGCTGCGGAGCCGGTCAGGCTAAATACCAACCTCGGGTATTACACGAATTTTGTGAATCTGATGGATCTGGCGGCGGTGGCGGTGCCTGCGGGGTTTCGGACTAATGGGTTGCCGTTCGGGATTTCATTGATCGGTCCGGCGTTTGCGGACGAGGCTTTGCTGGCGCTGGCGGATTTTTATCTTCGGGGAGAGGCGGCAAAGACGGCGGCGCCGGGATGCATTTCGGTCGCGGTGGTCGGGGCGCATCTGAGCGGTCAGCCGTTGAACTGGCAGCTAACGCAGCGCGGGGCTCGGTTGATGAAGACTTGCCGGACTGCGGCGGGGTATCGGTTGTACGCGCTGGCGGGGACTGTGCCCCCGAAGCCGGGGTTGGTTCGGGATTTGAGTTACGAGGGAAGCGGGATAGAGGTTGAGGTGTGGGCTGTGCCGGAGGATCGGTTTGGAGGATTTGTGGCGGGGGTGCCGGCTCCGCTGGGGATTGGGAGTGCGACGCTCGATAGTGGAGAAGCGGTGAAGTGTTTTATTTGCGAGGGGTATGGGGTGGAGGGGGCTCGGGAGATTACGGAGTTTGGGGGGTGGAGGGGGTATTTGGCGGGACGAACGAGGGAGGGCGTCTAATCTTGGGCTGACCGCTCCCGATGGTCGCGGCTCTGTCGGACAGAATCGGGAGCGCGCTACCTAGTGTGCGAGTTGGGGCTCGCGGGGAAAGATGGTTAGGTCGCGGAGGAAGACTTTTACGGGTTTGCCGTGGAGGGATTCTAGCGCGGACAATAGTTCCAGCAAGTGGGCTCGGCCTAGCTCCAGGGTGTGTTCGTTGGGCTGATAGACGGTGCCGGTGGGGTAGTCGACGTAGGGGGTCGAGGATTGCTCGATGTGGCAGCCGAGGATGTGGGTCACGGGATGAGTCTCGGTGAACTGGACTAAGCGCTGCGTGCTGGCTACATAGGCGGCGAAATCGGTGATATAGAGGCGGCCGGGATACAGATGATCTCCGGTGAGCAGGATGCCGGTTTTGCGATCATAATACGCCATGTGGGCGGGTTGATGGCCGGGGATCGCGATGACGTCGATAGTGCGATCGCCCAGGTCGATGGCGCCCTGCTGATTGGCGATGTTGAAGGCCTTCTGTTCGGCGTCTACAGCGGCGGGGATGAGGGTCACATCGGGAAGTCCGGCGAATCCTTTGTCGCCTTGCACGTGATCGCCGTGGCCGTGGGAGTGGACTACGGTCAGAGGGATCGAGGCGCGGTGGTTGACCTTGAGCCATTTCGCGATCAGCTTCTGAGTGAAGGCGGCGGTATCGACGGGGCCTGCGCCGGTATCGACCAGCAGCGCGCGGTCCTTTCCGAAGATCAAATAGAGGAAGGGCTTTTCGTAGTTGGTGCAGCCGGATTCACGGAGGATGTAGAAGGCCGGGTTGTATTGGTGAACCTGCCAGTCGGGGACTTCGAGGCAGTTGGGTCCGGCGGGGGTCCAATGGGCAGGAAGGGTGCCAGGTTCCACGGCGGGTTGCGCACTCGCGATTGCAAGTGCGCACAGGACGAGGCTGAAGTTCACTCTCAGAACTCGTAGCGTAGCGCAAGTTGCATCACGCGCGGGCCGGCGTTGGTGGCGTAGCCGGTGATTTCGCCGAAAGTGGACGGAGTGGCGAGGCTCAGATTCGAGCTGGTCGGGTTCCCGAACTGGACATTATTGAAAGCGTTGAAGGCCTCGGCGCGGAAGGCGACGCGCTGGCTTTCCCAGGGCAGGCGGAAATTCTTGCTGACGGCCATGTCGGTGTTGAAGAATTTGGGTCCGCGCAAGATACCGCGGGTTCCGACGGTTCCCGGGTACTGGCCGACGAAAGAATTCACCGCGCTGGTGTTGCCGAAGATGCTGGGAATGCCGTTCTGATCGAAGGTGAATCCGTTGGAGGGCAGCGTTTTTCCGGGACTCAGGATGCCGAAGGCGGAGTATTCGTAGTTCACGTTATAGACTCCGGCGTCGGAGATGGTGAGCGGCGTTCCGCTATAGAAGGAGATGAGGGCGGTGGCCTGCCAGCCGCCGACGATCTGGTTCGCCCAGCCGGGAATGTGCGAGAGAAACGGCTTGCCTTTGCCGAAGGGGAGCTCGACGACGGCATCGGCGGTGATGGTGTGGCGGCTATCGAAATCGGAGGGGCCGCGATAGGCGTTGGGGTTGAAGGCGTCCTGCAATGCGGCGCCGCCGCCGGTCTCCGAAGACGACCCGGTGTCGATCGAGTGGCTCAAGGTGTAGTTAAAATCGAATCCCCAACCGTTCGATACGGCGCGGCGGAGGACCAGCGTGCCGGCGTGATAGAACGATTTGCCGGCGTTCGAATAGGCTTCGAGTCCGGAGTTTTGAAGAGGGAAGAACGTATTGCATCCGAACTTCACGATGCAGGTGCCGTTCGATTGGCGAATGCGATCCATATCGTTCATGCCGTCGAGATCGCTGCCGGCGTAGTTGCCATAGACATCGTAAAAATAATTCGCGCTGGCGCTGCCGGTGATGTAGAGGTTCGCGGCGTTGCCGAAGATATTCTGGAAGAACGGCTGATTCGGGACCAGGCTCGGATTGGCTTTCACCTGGGCGGGTGTAAGTCCACTGTTGTAGAGCTTGGCGAATACAGTGCTTGCCTGCGCCCAGGTCTGGCCGGAGGCTTGGTCCTTGAAATTCGTAAGCGGCTGTCCGAAATCCTGCTGGACGATCTGGCGGTGGCCGAGGCGTCCCGCGTAGCCGACTTCGATACTCAGCTTGTGCGGCAGAGGGCGGGCATAGCTGGCGTTGAAGAGATGTTCGTAAGGAGCTTTCAAGTCGCTGGACACGCCGCTGAAGGTGGTGAATCCGCCGGTGATGATCTGGGGCGTCAGCGGGAAGGATCCGCCCGCGACGGTCGGCAGGGTGGGCAGTCCGCCGCCGGTGTAGCGGAAACTGGTGGTGAAATTTCCATTGACCGGCTGCGCTACCGTCGTCGCCAGACCGGGCGATCCGGATGTGGCAAACGATTGCGCCATCGCGGTGCCGTAGTTGTCGTAAACAATGGCTGCACCGGCGCGGAGAACGCTTCCCTTCCCGAGAATCTTTTCCAGCATGCCTCCCTCAGGACTATAGGCGATAGCGAGACGGGGAGCCCAATCCTTCTTATCCAGAGGATAGTAGCCGGGACCGTTGTTCACAGGGCCGCCGAGGTTATAGCTGACCAGAGCGCTGGAGAGGGCGTAGTTCGGAATACCCAGGGCGGCGGCGCCGTTGCGATCCGCGAAGAACTGGCTGAGCGAGGTTTGAGGAACTACTTCGAGCCCATTCTTTTCAAAAGGCACGCCGAAGAGCGAATAGCGGAGTCCGGCGGTGATGGTGAAATTGCGCTTCCACTTGAAAACATCCTGGACGTAGCCTTCGTAGCCGCGATCGACGAACGCCGTGGTCACGGGGCTGCCGAACGGAATGGCGGCTCCCTTGGCGTTGTAGTTGTACGTCCCGCCGTACTGATTCAGCAAGCCCAAAACTGGTCCGAAGGCATTGGTGACGTTCGTTGCGGAAGAGAGAGCCGCGCCGCCTCCAAGAAACGCAGTGACGTCCGTGGTGATGTCTCCACCGAGGCCTCCGAGAGTATTCCGGCTAAAGCTGTAGTTAGGAACGTTGTTTTTATAGACCAGATTGTCGCTCTCCATGAAGCGAAAGTTCAAACCGAACTGGAGAGTGTGGCGACCCTTGGTCCATGTCAGATCGTCCGTGATGTTGGAGGTCGGCGCGACGCGCTGGGAAGGCCGCGCCGTGCTGATGGGTGTGGCGAAATAGAAACTCGGAATCACAGTAGTGACACCGGTGCTGGCTGTGCCGAGGCGGGTGTAGCCGTAGTTCACGACATTCACCAGTTGGGGCGAAAGAATCGCGGTGTAGCGAACCGACGCGCCTCGGGAATTATCCAGAGTCTGTTGCGGAGAGGCCTGCCCTGGGAATTGAGCCAGGCTCGCGGTTCCGGTAGCGGCTTGCGACGCGCCGTTCAAGGTCCCGCGTACCGCGATGGTGTGCTTGCCCGCCGGGTCGAGATTGTAATCGAGCTTTCCCACTTGCGCGTGATTATTGAGAGGCGTAGGCGCATTGAAAGTCAGGACGTTGAAGTTGAGTCCTTTATCGGCGGCGAGCGAAGGATTGTTACCCGAGGGAAATGCACCCAGGTAATTAAACATGTACTGGCTTTCGCCGATGCCCAGAGGATCGATGGCTTTGATCTGGCTGGGGGTGAGCGTCGCGGTAGTTCCGCTTTTCAAGGCGACCAGAATCTCGCCTTGCTTGAGAGTATCGCTGGGAACGATGCGGTTTACGGGGGTGGCGCTGCGGTCCTTGCGGCCTTCGAAGTTGTAAAAGAAGAACAGCTTGTTTTTGAGAATCGGCCCGCCGACAGACGCGCCGTATTGATTGCGAATCAGCGCCGCGCGGGGAACGCCCACTTTATTGCTGAACCAGCTATCCGCCGTCAGATCGGTATTACGGTTGTATTCATAAAGCGTGCCGTGGAACTGGTTCGACCCGCTCTTAGTGATGATGGAGACCTGGCCGCCGGCGGAGCGACCTTGATCGGCGCCCAAGCCCGCGATGGTGGTGCGGAACTCCTGTACGGAATCAAGTGGCACCGGCAGGACGGCGTTGAACCCGTCTTTACCCTGATTGTCGTTGACGTCCACACCGTCGAGCAGCACGTTATTCTGATCGGGCCGCGCGCCCAGCACCTGTCCGGTGGACGCGACGCCGGGCTGCACGCCCAGTAGAGCGACAATGTTGCGAGTCTGCAGTGGAATTTCCTTGACCTGCTTTTCGGTGAACGGATTCCCGACGGATGCGTTCTCCGCGTTGACGACGGACGCCTCGGCAGTGACGCTGACTACTTCGCTCACTGAGCCGACCTCAAGCTTGGCGCTGAGCGTGGTGGGAGTGTTGGTCTGCAACACGACTTCGGTCGCGTGGGTGCGGAATCCTGGTTTTTCGATGGTGAGGCTGTACTTGCCGGGCGGCACTTGCACCAGTTCGTATTCGCCGAAAGAATTGGCGATGGTGGATCTGACCGCGGCGGTATCCTTGTTCTTCGCGGTGACGACAGCGCCCGGGATCGCGGCTCCATGGGGATCCGTGATGGAACCGGTGAGCGAACTGTTTTGCGCGGCGAGGGGCAACACGCCCAACATGAGCGCGAAGGCATAACGAATCATCGAGACGATCCTCCAAGGTTTCTGACGTTAGTCGGAAGCGTGACGGGGATACGGCTGTCTCAAACGAGGAGAGACGATGATGAAACGTTCACCCTGGGTTCTACAGAGAGTTCAACCCAAAAACAGAAGCGTTGTAGAAGTGTAAGATACCTGGGACTCAGAGTCAAATAGAAAACGATTATGTGGCCGATGGGTGACGATCAAGATTCAGCGTCCGCCGCTCCCTGACGGTCACAAAAACAGCACCTGGTGCTCACTCCACGTACGGCTTCCCCTGCTGCTCATGCGACGCCTTCAGGAAACGTGAAACCACCGCCCATAACTGCACCGGCTCCACCGGCTTCGACAGGAACGCCTGCATCCCTTGCCGCAGGCACCGTTCACGCAACTCATCCGAAAAATCGGCCGTCAGCGCCAGAATCGGCACTGCCCCGTACCCCGGCAGCTTGCGCATTTCGAGGGTGGTTTCGAGGCCGTTCATCCCCGGCATTTGCAGATCCATCAACACCAGGTCGTAATGCTTTTGCGATGCCGCCGCCAGCGCCGCGATCCCGGATGTCGCGCCATCCACCTGCACATGCCTCCGCTCCAGCGCCCGCTTCAAGATCGTCAAGCCGACCGCATTATCCTCCACCGCCAGCACCGCCGGACCCGCGTCCACCCGCACCACAGGGTGAGCCGGTTCGACCTCAGCCGCGCGCAGCGGAATTCGAAGGGTGAAGATCGACCCCACACCGGGCGTACTCTTCACGCCGATTTCGCCATCCATCAGCGACGCGAGCTTCTTAGCCAGCGCCAGGCCCAGCCCCAACCCCGGATAATTTCGCGACAGTCCGCTATCCACCTGGCGGAACGACTCGAAAATTCTGTCGACCTCGGAAGCGGGAATCCCGATGCCCGTGTCCTCCACTTCGATCCGCAGAATGTCGCTGGCGCGGGAATCCCGCAGAACACGCAATTCGATTCCGCCCGAGTGCGTGAATTTGACAGCGTTCACCAGGAAATGACTCAGCAGCTGCCGCAGCCGTGGAGCGTCCCCTACCATCGTCTCCGGTAATTTCACACCATAGGTCGCGCGCAGATCCAGCCCCTTCGATTCGGCCTTCAGAGCCTGCTGCGCGAGCGTGGATTCGATCAGCTCCCGCAAACTGAATTCGCTCTCGTCCAGCGAGAAACGGCCGGCCTCCAGCGCCGAATATTCCAGCGTCGCGTTCAGAATTTCAAACAGGCTTTCGGCGCACAGACGAGTGGCATTGACGTACTCTTTTTGCTCGTCGTCCAGATGGGTTTCGAGCAGCAGATCGGCCATTCCCAGGATGCCGCTCAAGGGGGTTCGGATTTCGTGATTCAAGCTGGCGAGGAACGTGCCCTTCAACCGCTCCAGCTCCCCGCACGGCGCGGGGACCGGTTCGGTAACCACTTGGGAAGCGCAGCCGGCTTCCATCGGCGATTGGGCATCAACGGCCATCAAAATACAATCACCTGCTTTGGCGTCTATCGGCGGATTGAAGGCTCCAGTTTAGCGAAAGTCGCAATTAAATCTAAGTTCTTTATTGCACTTCCTTGACTTCCGCCTCGGCCGCCAGCACGTCATGATTGGCGCTCAGCAGCACGCGCTTGGGCTTTTTGGGGATATCCACGGCGATTTCCGGCGTCGTCATATTCCCCTTCAGTACCGACGAGCCCACCCGGAAAAGCCGTCCGTCAAAGTCGAAATAGATCGGCAGACGCATCACGAATTCCGGCGAAACGTCGCTCTGGGTCAGCTTGCCGGTGAATCGCAGCTTGCCGTCCGGCATCGTCTTGACCGAATATTCCAGCCGGTATCTCGGCAGCTCGGTCCCGTAGATCCATTCGCGTGTGAACCACCCCATATTGTGGCTGCCGTCCAGGTCCATCGACGGCTTCATGTGCCTGGTCACAACGGCCATGAAACTCTCCGTGCTCGCATTGGCGTACAGATGGGTTTTCACGTAATCCTGCATCATCTCGCTGAAGTCCTGGTCCCCTGTTTTCTCATCGCGCATCAGCATGCGGATCATGTGCAGCACGTAAGCGCCCTTAGGATAGACCAGCCGCTGATACGCACCTGCCGTCTTCGAGGTGTTCAGCCGCAGCCCGAGCCAGATTGGACCCGCATCGTTGGCCGAATTTCCAAAATTATTCTTGTCCGTAATCTCGGCGCGCCGACGGTCCCAGAATTTCTGCAATTCGGCGGGTTTACCCGTGAATTCCAGAAACAGCCCGGCGGAAAATTCGGCGAATCCTTCCGATAGCCACTGGTCGTGATAACTCGCCCAGCCGACCATGTGCCCCCACCACTGGTGCGCGATTTCATGGGGCGTCACTTCGTCGATAAACTCCGCGAATTTGAAAGCCTGCGGACCCAATAGCGTCCATCGCTGCGTCGAATCGAGAAACGCGCTCACGGGAAGATAAACCAGCGTGGGCCAGGATTGCCCGAAGGAGAACGCCGGTTGCTGCGTGATCGCGAGGCGTCCGTACGGAGCGGGACCGAACATTTTTTGAAACACCCGCATGGAGTTCTGCGCGTCGACCAGCGCGTTCTGCGCCATGGCCGACGGCGACATCGTGCCCCCGTTTTCGGCATGCGATAGAAAATCCGGAACCGTCGTTGTGGTGTACACTTCCAAGTCGTATTTTGCCAACGGGTCCGATACGCTTTTCTTCTTGAACTCGCCGTAGTTGAATCCCGCCACCGGAATCGGCACGTCGCATTTCCACTCCGAAACCGCCAAACCCCCTTCCTTTGATTCGCTTACCAGTTTGCCGACCGAAACCAAGGTGAATTGCTTCGGCACGCGAAACTTCAGATCGTACGTGGCATGGTCGTGAAACGAATTGACATTTGGATACCAGGACGACCGCGCGCCCACCGAAAAATTCCCGCCGCCCTCGCTGCGAATCACTTTGTTTCCTTCGTATTCGAAGCGCAGTGAATACTTCTTGCCGGCTTCCAAAGGCTCCGGCATTACGACGTGAAAGGAATCGTCGGCTTTGGTCGACTCTTGAATAAATCCGATCTCGCGGCCTTTTTCATCGGTGACTTTTTTCACGCGCAGCGTCGACAGCAGGTCGATGCGAAGCACTTTCGCGCCCGGCATGACGGCCGTAAAATCCATCTCGGTAGTGGCCGTAAGTGCCCCGCCCTTAGCGACATCCGTGTTTATCGTGTAATGACTCGCGCTGACGTCCCGCTTGTCTTCGCGCGAATTGGCGGTGTTGTTGTTCCACTCGCTTTGGAGATGCGAGAGATACCAGATCCCGGGGCGACCTCCCTCGATGCTGACAAGTCCTGTCTCTTCAGGCGATTGGATATCGGGAAGGGCACCCGAGGGAACCATGAAAAAGCGTAAGTCGGCGTAGTGTTTGCCGTGCAGATACGCTCTAAACGACGCGCCCCGTTTGGGGTTGTAAAGTTCCCCGAGAAGCTCCGCTTCGACGTTGCCGATGTCTCCGTAGGTCATGTCCTTGCGAAGCTTATCTCTAAGATTCTTCAGGACATTCGCCGCCTTCGGATCGAGCGGCATAGCGGTAGCCTGCTGCTTGACTTCCTGGTAGGTGTCGTCGCTGAAGAAGAACACGGCCGAGTCGAACGTTTCCTCCAGCTCGGGTTTCCCGATGATGCGGCTCATATAGCGCTCTTCGATAGCGACAGCCGGCTTCAATCGAAAAATGCCCTCGCCGGTGAAAACAGCGATCGCAGGCCGGTCTTGCGTGACCTTAATGAACGCTAGTTGTCCATTTTTGAGGGTCAGGGACCCCTTATCGCGCTTTAATTCGACGTTCTCCGTCCTTAAAACGTCCGTAGGAGCGCCGTCTCTAAGGGCGCGATAATTCGGATCCGAATCGGCGTATGCGCAGACCGTGAACGCGAAGAGCAGGAAAAAACGCATTAGCCATTATGGCTTTTTCACGGGTGGCTTGGTGTCCTTTTTTTCCTCTACCGATTCGCCAAAAGTAATAGTAGTATCGGCCTTGAATCGCTTGTAGTCCTCGTACTTCACGGTCTGCTTCATGCGCACGTCCATATCCTTGAAGTGCAGCGTGTCGTTGGCAATGGTGTAAGTCGGAAACCAGAATTTGCCGTCGATTTGTTCGCGATAGGTTTCGAATTTCGGAAATTGCTGACCGTTTCCGCCCTTATTCGCCGTGCCGACGCCGCGTCCGTAGCTCTTTACGATCTGCAGATCGCGATCGTCCACCCACACCTCGCCCTGGAAATAGCGCTGTTTCCCCTCGTATTTCACAGGTTTCACGGCAAACACGTAGCAGCCGACTTCATCCACTTTCTGCCGCCCCAGGTATCGGATTTGATATTTCGATAACTGATCCGTGGTCAGCACGAAGGGCTGAACGCTTTTCAAATCCTCCATATCCTCCGGCGTCAGGATCAACTGATGGAGGTTCGGCACAGGCGACCGGGTGACATGCTCCGTGCGCTTTCCGTCGGACCCGAAGATAATGTCGGACACCACTTCCCATTTGCCGGTCGTGTTGCCCGCGTCGTCGAGCTCCTGAATGCGCACGGTCTGCTTGTAGACGTACGCTTCGCGAGCCTTGGCGAAATCGGCTTCGTGGGCAGCGAACTTCTGGATGATGCCGTCGATTTGTGCCTGCGAGGGCTCGGCGCCGTCCGATGCGAAGAGCGCTCCAGCTGCGACGAGTACCAGTCCCAAAATACGCATAAAAAACTCCTTACTTCACTTTAGATCGAGCATTTGTTTCGCGATGGTCACCCGCTGCATGTTGCTGGTGCCTTCGTAGATCCGGCCGATCTTCGAATCGCGATACAGTTTTTCCACCGGGTAATCCTTGGTGAATCCGACTCCGCCCAGCACTTCCACCGCGCGCGACGCGGTGCGCTCCGCCACTTGCGAGGCGAAGTATTTGCACATGGCGGCTTCGGTGACGAACGGCAGTCCGGCGTCGCGCAGGCGCGCGGCGTTATAAACCATCAAGCGCGTGGCCTCCACCTCGACGGCCATCTCGGCCAGATCGAACTGCACGCCTTGAAATTCGGCGATGAGCTTCCCGAACTGCTTCCGCTGTTTGGCGTACGCCAGCGCATGGTCGAGCGCGCCCTGCGCCAATCCCAGCATCTGCGCGCCGATTCCGATGCGCCCTTCGTTCAACGTCTCGATGGCGATCTTGTAGCCCTTGCCGATCTCGCCGATCACGTTGGCTTTCGGCACCATGCAATCGTCGAGAATCAGCTCGCAGGTGGAAGACGCGCGGATGCCCAGCTTGTCTTCCTTCTTGCCGACTTTGAAACCGGGAAAATCGCGCTCGATCAGGAACGCCGTGATGCCTTTGTACCCGGCTTCGGGATTGAGATTCGCAAACAGCAGGAACAGACCGGCTTCGCCCGCGTTGGTGATCCATAGTTTGCGGCCGTTCAACTTATAATGATCGCCTGCGTCAACGGCTCGCGTTGCCAGCGCGAACGCATCGGAGCCGGAACCCGTTTCCGACAATCGCATAGCTCGCGAGCATGTCCTTGGTCAGGCGCGGCAGATATTTGCGCTTCTGTTCCTCAGTGGCCCAGCGCATGATCGCGTTGTTGAACAGAGTATTCTGCACATCCACGATGACCGCGGCCGATGGGTCGACCTTGGCCAGTTCCTCGATCGCGATGATGGACTGGAAGAAGTAGCCTCCCTGGCCGCCGTACTCTTCGGGTACGTCGATGCCCATCAGGCCGAGCTCGAAGCATTCTTGCAAAATGTCCTTGCGGAACGAACTCGCCTCGTCCATGGCGCGGACGTGGGGGGCGATGCGCTCCCGCGCGAATTTGCGGACGGTGGACTGGAACATCCGCTCTTCCTCGCTCAGTTGCGTTAGCGGACTGGGGATAACGCGGGTTTCGGTGGCGTGCATCAATTCAATTGTAGAATGATCTACTAAGGTAGTGACCATCGTTCCCCTGAATTTCGCCAGCCGGTTTTGTGGCGCGCGCCTCCAGGCGTGCCGCGTCGGCAGTCATGCCGACGGCCGGACATGTCGAGACGACTCTCGACACGGCACGCCTGGAGGCGCGCGCCACAAGTTCTTCCTGAAGATCGCTCCCTATGGTCGCGGCTCTGTAAGAACGACGGTTTGAATTTTGTGGACAGATTATGACTGACTGGAAAAGAACTGCAGCAGCGCTCGATCCGCCTATTCCCGAGCCGGACATCGAAAAGCTGCTGCCGGTGATGAACGCGCTGGAGGCGGCGTTTCGTCCGCTGCAGCAGTCGCTTACTCCTGAGGACGAGGTCTGGACGGGGCCCGAGGACGTGAAATAGATGACCATCCTTGAATCGGCAGACGCGCTCCGGGCTCGCCGGGTTTCCTCGGTCGAACTGACCAACGAGGCGCTGAAGAAAATCGCCGCGGAGAATCCGCGCCTGAACGCGTTCATCACTGTCACTGCCGACTCCGCCCGGGCCCGCGCATCCGCTATGGATGCCGAATTGTCCCATGGAATCGATCGCGGGCCGCTGCACGGCATCCCGTTCGCGCATAAAGATCTGGTCTATACCAAGGGCGTCCGCACCACCGGCGGCTCCAAGATTTTCAAGGATTTCGTGCCCGATCACGATGCCGACATCGCCACCAATCTCGAGCAGGCGGGCGCTGTGATGGTGGGGAAAACCAACCTGCACGAGTTCGCTTACGGCATCACGTCGAACAATCCGCACTTCGGTCCGGTGCGAAATCCATGGGACACGGACCGCATTCCGGGGGGATCGAGCGGAGGCTCGGGTGCGGCGGTCGCGGCCGGTCTCATCGCCATGGCGACGGGCACTGATACCGGCGGATCGATCAGAATCCCAGCATCGTTTTGCGGCGTGACGGGCCTGAAACCGACCTTCGGCCTGATCAGCAAGCGCGGCGTGATGCCGCTCGGGTGGACCATGGATCATATGGGGCCGATAACGAAAACGGTGCGCGACACCGCGGTTTCGTTTCATGCGATGGCGGGTCAGAAGACCGGATACGTTCCTCCGAAAAATGTAGACATTCACGGCCTTCGCATCGGATTGCCGCAGAACTATTATTTCGACAAGCTGGATCTGGAGGTTTCGGAATCGGTGCGCGCCGCGGTCCAGACTGCCACGGCGTTTGGCGCGCGAATCGTCAATATTAAGGTTCCAGATATTGACGCGCTGAACGTGGTCGCCCGCATGCTGCTGCTGGCGGAAGCGACTTCCGTCCATCAGCCGCATCTGGACCGGCGCGCGGATATCGGGCCCGATGTTCTGACGCTGCTCGACCAGGGGCGCCTGATTCGCGGGTGCGATTATACCGACGCTCAGCGGCTGCGGCGCATTTACGTGCGCGAGTTTTCGAAGTTGTGGAGCGAGGTCGATTGCATCTTCACACCGACTACTCCGACGCCCGCGCCGAAGATCGGGCAAGTATCGATACAGGTGGGGACGGAATTGGAAGACGTGAGGCTGGCGACCACGCGGCTGATGCGCGCGATTAACGTCCTGGGCATTCCGGCACTGTCCATCCCATGCGGATTCACGAAGGCGGGATTGCCGATCGGGTTGCAAATCCTGGGCGCGCCTCGGGGGGAAGACACGCTGCTGCGGATGGGAGCGGCTATAGAGGATGCGACGGGGGTGGTCGGGCGGTTTCCGGCGCGGCCATAGAGTCTCATCCGGCTCGTCTCGGACAGTTGGTTTCGAAGCCAAAGCCCCATGCGTCAGCTTGGGGCTTTCACTGGAAAAGTAATAGCCCCAAGCTGACGCATGGGGCTGAAACAAATCGTCCGGTCGCGGCAGTTGTAACCCCCGTCACAGAATAAAAGAAAGTACTTGACAGTACAAAGTATTTCGAATAAGCTTGCTCCGATGACGCTCTCATCGCTCAAGCAGCCGAGCGGGTATTTGCCACTTGGGATGTCGCTCGCCGCGCTCGGTCTGGTGCTCGGTCACGCCGCGATGTACGGCATTGTCCACGAGGCTGACGAGGGGACACCGGCTCACATTTTTCAGATCCTGATGGCGGCGCAGATCCCCATTGTCGGGTACTTCGCGATCAAGTGGCTGCCGCGGGCGCCAAGAGAGGCGCTGGTCGTGCTGGCGCTACAGACACTCGCCGGGATCGTTGCATTGGCTTCGGTCTTTTTTCTCACATAGGGGCCGGTCGCGGAGCTTTCAAAAGGCGTCGAGATGAGTCTCGACGCGGCACGCACGAGTGCGTACGCCACGGGCCTGAAGGGCAACCGTGGGGTTGCATTTCTGCCAATATGCGGCTAATATGCAACCAGGGGGTTGCATGAATACCGATCGCATCGAGAAAAAGATCCTTTTGCGCGCGCCGCTCCAACGGGTGTGGCGCGCTTTGTCCGATTCCGCCGAGTTCGGCCAATGGTTCGGGATGAGATTCGACGGGCCGTTCGCGCCGGGCGCCGTCATGCGAGGGGTTTTGACGCCGACCACGGTGGACCCGGAGGTGGCGCGCGGGCAGAAACAATATGAAGGCCAGCAGTTTGAGTTCACGATCGAGCGGATGGAGCCGGAACGTCTCTTCTCATTCCGGTGGCATCCGGGCGCGGTCGATCCGAACGTGGACTACTCGGTCGAGCCGACGACGCTCGTGGTTTTCGAACTGGCCGAACAGGCGGACGGCGTGCTGCTGACGCTGACCGAATCCGGCTTCGATCGTATTCCGCTCGCGCGCCGGGCAAAGGCGTTTACGGACAACGACGGCGGATGGACGGAGATGATGACGATCATCGAGAAGTATGTCCACAGCGCGAAGTAGATCGAAGAACAGCGCGCTCCTGTTCGCATCGCTGGGGGACGAGACTCGATTGCGGCTGGTCGCGCGGCTCTCGACGAGCGGGCCGTTGTCAATCAACAGGCTTACCGAGGACTCCACGGTCACGCGTCAGGCGATCACCAAGCACTTGCGCGTATTGGAGCGAGCGGGGGTCGTACGCGGGGCGCAGCACGGCCGGGAGAGCGTCTGGCACCTGGAACAGCGGCGACTGGAGGAGGCGCGGCGCTATCTCGACTCGATCTCAAGGCAGTGGGACAACGTGCTGCTGCGGCTTAAGAAGTTGGTGGAGATTTAACCACTTGCCCGCATGCTTACGCATGGCGGCTCAAAGGAGCGGAAAAAGCGTTGACAGGCGGAAGCGCCTGTCCCACCTGGTCTGGGCTGCTCGTGCTGGGATGCTGAAAAAGTCATTCGCAGGGCAAAAAAAGCGCTCCGATAGACTTTTTCAGCACCCTGTTAGTGCAGCGCCGCGGGGCCACCCGGTTTCGCTCTCCTCATGAGAAACGCCAGCGGAGCCATCAGCAGCGCGGCGATGGCGAAGATCCAGATGGTGTCGATATAGGCGAGCATGGAGGCTTGCGCCTGCATCGCTCCGTAGATGCGGTTGTACGCCATTTGTGTCGCTTCGACCGCGCCTACGCCCGACGCTCGCAACGATTGCGACATGCCGGCCACGGCGGATTGAAACGCGGGATCGAACTTGCTGGTGTGCGACGCTAAAATACTTTGGTGGAACTGGCCGCGTCTTGCTAGCAGCGTCGTGACCAGCGAGATTCCCACGCTGCCGCCGACGTTGCGGGCCAGGTTTGTCATGCCGCTGACGTTGTTATTCTTGCCGGGCGGAATGCCCACGTAGCACATGGTCTGAATGGGCACGAACAGGAAAGCCACGCCCGTCATTTGATAGATGCGAAGCAAGACCACTTCGCGGAAGCTCATGCCGAGGTTCATGGTGTGCACCATGTAGAACATGGCGAGCGCGGCCAGCGTCCATCCGACGGCGATGAGTTTGCGCGGGTCCATTTTACTCACCAGGATTCCGATGAACGGCAGCAGCAGGATGATCACGATGGCGCCGGGCGACAGGACTTCACCCGCTTGCTGCGCGGTGTATCCCATCAAGGTTTGAACCAACTGCGGGATCAGGACCGTTCCGCCGAACAGAGCCACGCCGAGCATGAACATCATGACGCAGGAGACCGCGAAGTTGCGATTCCTGAATAGGCGGATATCGATCACGGGGTTCTCGTGAGTCAGCTCCCAGATGAATGCGGTGACCAGGCAGACTACCGAAGTGATCACGAAGAAGTTGATGAAGTTCGAGGAGAACCAGTCTTCACGCTCGCCTTTATCGAGCACGACTTGCGCGGCTCCGATGCCGACGGCGAGCAGGCCGAGGCCGGGCCAGTCTACCCTGCCCGTGGTCTGTTTCGCGGCTTTGAGGTACGGCGGATCTTCGACCAGGCGCGACGTCAGGATCAGCGAAATAATCGCCACCGGCACGTTGATGAAGAAAATCCAGCGCCAGTCGAAGTTATCGGTGATGAAGCCGCCGAGCGTCGGGCCGATGGCGGGCGCCATGACGACGGCCATACCGTAAATCGCGAATGCCATGCCTCGTTTCGCAGGTGGAAACGTGTCGGCCAGGATCGCCTGTTCACTGGGGGCCAGGCCGCCTCCGCCCAGGCCTTGCAGCACGCGGAAGAAAATCAGCATGCCGAGATTCGGAGCCAGGCCGCAGAGGAAACTGCTCAGTCCGAATAACACGACGCAGCCCATGTAGAATCGCTTGCGGCCGAGCTGGATCGCCATCCAGGCGCTGATCGGAAGAATCACGGCGTTCGCGACCAGGTAGCTGCTGAGCACCCAGGTGCTTTCGTCCAGACCCGCCGAAAGATTCCCGGCGATGTGCGGCAGCGCGACGTTCGCGATACTGGTATCCAGCACTTCCATGAAGGTGGCAAGCGTCACGGTGAGCGCGATGATCCACGGGTTGTGCTTCGGGGTCCAGGGTGGGGCCTGCGCCGGTGGAAGGACCGCTTGGGGCTGATCGCTCATGTCGTCTCTATTGTGGCGACATCACCGTAGGGTTACCGGCATGCCCTTCTACTAGGGTGCTGAAAAACTCATGAACACCGCTCCCTTTGGTCACGGCTCGGAAGCAAAGTGACCGCAGGGAGCGGTGTCTGAAATTGCTTTTTCCACTTCCTCCTAATGCGCGGCCACTTGCGCTTTTGCTCTTGGATCGTTCTTCTTCAGTAAGAAGGATAGTAAAAACATGACTCCCGCCGCAATTCCCAACATCCAGAACGCGTCGATGTAAGAGAGCGTCAACGCCTGGCGCTGCATGGATTCATAGAACCGGCCGTACGCCTGCATCTGCGGCTGACCGACGCCCGTGCGTCCGAGTTGAGTCGTGAGCGCGGCGGTGGAATTCTGAAAGGCCGGATCGCCAAGACCGGTGTGGCTGGCCAACATGAATTGGTGAACCTGCGCACGCCGGGCCAGGATCGTGGTAACGGCGGAGGTTCCGACACTCGCGCCGATATTGCGCACGAAGTTGACCAGGCCGGCCACGGCATCGTTCTTTTCCCGCGCTATTCCGATATATGCCGCCATGGTCGCGGGAATAAACACAAACCCCAATGGAATATACTGCGCAATTCGCAGCCACGTGGCCGAAGAGAAGCTGATTTCGAGATCGATGCGGTGCGTGGAAAAGAACATCGCGATGGTCAGCATCGCCCAACCAAAAGCCATTAAATAGCGCGCCTGGATTCTGCTCGTCAACTGGCCGACCAGGGGAAGTTCGATCAACAGAATTAACGCGGCCGCGGAGAGGACCATGCCTGCGCTTTGGGCCGAGTATCCCATGAGGCTCTGCAAAAACTGGGGCATTAAAACGGTGGTCGAGAAGGAACCTGCGCCGACCATGAACATCATCAGGCACGCGGTTGCGAAGTTAATATTCTTGAACAGGCGAACGTCCACGATAGGTTGTTTGACGCGCAATTCCCAGACGACCAGGCAGACCAGGCAGATCACGGAAATCACCGTGAGCGTGACAATGAAGTTGGATCCGAACCAGTCGTCTTCCTGCCCCTTGTCGAGCACGATTTGCAGAAACGCTATGCCGATCGCGAGGAACCCGAATCCGACGTAGTCGACCGAGCTCTCCCGCAGAGTGATCCGCTTGAGGTGGGGAGGATCCTCCACGAATTTCAGCACCAGGAACACGGTAGCGATGCCGATGGGCAGGTTCATCAGAAAGATCCAGCGCCAGGTATAGTTATCCGTGATCCAGCCTCCCAAAGTCGGTCCGATCGCGGGAGCTACCACCGCAACCACACCGTATAAAGAAAACGCCAGCCCTCGCTTTTCAGGTGGAAATGTGTCGGCGAGAATCGCCTGGGCCATGGGTTGCAGGCCGCCGCCGCCGGCGCCTTGAATCACGCGGGAAATCAATAGAATTGCCAGTGTCGGCGCTACGCCGCACAGCAGGGAGCTGACGGTGAACAGGGCGAGACAGATGAGAAAGAATCGCTTTCGTCCCAGCAGCGACGTGAGCCAGCCGGTGATCGGCAAAACGATCGCGTTGGAAACAAGGTAGGACGTGAGGACCCATGTGCTTTCTTCACTGCTGGCTCCCAGGTTCCCGGCGATGTGGGGTAGCGCAACGTTCGCGATGCTGGTATCGAGCACTTCCATAAAGGCCGCCAGCGATACCACGCATGCAATCAACCAAGGGTTTACTTTGGGTTTCCAGGGCGCGGCCTGGACCGGTGGCGGAGCCACTTCTAATACTTGTTCGCTCATGGCGGTTCTCTATTGCAGCTGCACCGTTGGGGTCACGGACATGCCTTGGCGCAGCAGATGGTCATTGTCCTGACCGGGGTCGAGCGCGATGCGCACGGGGATTCGCTGCACCACTTTTACGTAATTGCCAGTCGCGTTTTCGGGCGGCAGCAAGCTGAATTTCGCTCCGCTCGCTCCGGCGATGCGCTGGATTTTGCCGGTGTACTCGCGCCCGTAGGCGTCCACTTTGATTTTCACGGGCTGGCCGACGCGCATTTTTTCGAGCTGCGTTTCTTTGAAATTCGCGGTGATCCAGAGGTTTTCGAGAGGCACCACCGCCATCAGTTCCTGACCAGGCGTAATATTCTGGCCTTCGGCGACGCTCTTCTTGCCGACCACGCCATCGACCGGCGCGACGATGGTGGTGTATTTCAAGTTGAGCTCGGCCTGATCGAGCATGGCTCTCTGCTGGTCCACCTTGGCGGCGGCCGACAACGCTTTGGCCTGCGTGACTTTCACCTGGTCCGGTCCGGTCAAGGCGGATTGAATCTGCGCGTTGGCCTGCTGGACGCGGGTTTGGGCCTGTTCGATATTTTTCTCGGCAACCTGGACGTTCTGGGTCGCCTCATTCACCGTGGCGCTCTGCGCGTCGAGCGTGGCGCGGGCGGCTTCCATGGCGGACACGGCCTGGTCATACTGCTGCTTTGAGATCTCGTCTTTCGAGACCAGCATCTTGTAGCGTTCGACATCCTGGGTGGCCTTGGTGAAGTTCGCTTCGGCGACGCGGACGTTGGCTTGCGCCGTGCCCAGGCGGGCGCGCGCGGCTCCCATCTGACGCTCGGCGCCGGAGACGCCCGCACTGGCATCCTGGCGCGACGAATTAGCCGTGGCGAGCGTGCTCTTGGTATTTACCGACGTGATGGGGATATCCGAACTGCTGCTCTGAAGCGTGGCCACGGCGTCGGCCAGGTCGGCGCGCGCCTTGGCGACGGCCACTTCGTAATCCCTGGGGTCGAGCACGACTAGGACGTCGCCGGCCTTCACCTGCTGCTCGTCTTCCACCTTCACATCGATCACATGGCCGCTGATGCGCGAGCTGATGGCGTGGACCTGGCCGTCGACTTGCGCGTCGTCGGTCGATTCGAATTTCGCCAGATGGAGCCACAACAGGTAGCCGCCCGAGACGAGCACCAGCACAACGATGAGGCCGACGATTTTGCCGACAACCTTCTTGTTTTTCGTATTCGCTTGCACTTCCGCCATGATTATTTCCCCCCCATGAATGTCTTCAGATTCGCTTCGGTCGCGCCCAGAGCCCTTGCCAGGGCCACTTTGGCGAGGTTATGAGAATAAATACTGGATATTAGATTTTGCTGCGCGTTCGATACCGATTCCTGCGCTTGCACTACTTCGATGTTGTCCGTGACTCCGGCGGCGAAGCGGTCGCGGGCCTGGGTCAGGGTCTGATTCGCCAGGTCAACGTTGCTCTGCGCGACGACGACTTGATCGGACGCGGAGTTCAGGTCGAGCAGGGCGGCGCGGACTTCCTGATCGATCTGTCCTTGCAGGTTCGCCAGCTCCTCTCGGCGTTGCTTAATGGTGGTATCGGCTTCGAGCAGGTCCGCGCGTCTTTTGCCGCCGTCGAACAACGTCATCTCGACCGATCCCGTGACGCCGAAGGTGCCGTGCGATTGCGCGAACGTGGGGCCGACCACGTCGTAATTGGAGCTGATGGTCGCGCGCGGCAGCCATTCGCCGCGGACGGCTCGATGACCAAGTTCGGCGGCTTTCACCTGCGCCTGGGCGCTCTGAAAGTCGGATCGCGAGGCAAAGGCGCGCTGCAGCGCTTCACCCGGCGTGAGGCTCTCCAGAGGCTTGTACGGCGCTCGATCGGTGATCTCGAATGCTTGTCCGGAGGGCAGTCCGATGGCTCGGGCGAGTGACAACTTGTCCTTGGACACCTGGTTCTGCAGCGACAAGAGCTGCTGCTGCTGGGTCTTGAGCTCCACTTGCGAACGAAGTTCATCGATGGCCGGCGAGGTGCCTGCGCGGTGCTGATCGCGGGCGCGTTCATAGAGAGCTTGCGCGGTTTCCACTTGCACGCGTGTGGCATCGACGCGGGCGGCGGTCGCGATGATTTGCAAATACGCGGCGGCGACAGCCTGGACGACCAGGTCGCGTGCGTCCTTCGCGGAAAGTTCCGCCGCGTTAAGGCTGACTTTGCCGGCTCGCCAGGCGTTTAGAGCCCGGCCATCGAAGACGGTGAAATCGCTTCTCGCGCCGGCGTCCTGATAATGAAACGGTCCGATGATCGAGGGCACTCCCGGGAAATGAAATCCGAAGGTCGCGAGATTGACCTGCTGCTCGGTCATGGAAACGCTGGCGGTGACGCTCGGAAGAAGTGCGGCTAGCAGGCGCATCTTGTCCACTCGCGCGTTGGTGCTCGAGTTCTCTCGAGTGAGCAATCCGAGGTTGGTCTTCAAGCCGCGGGCGATGGCGTCGTCGAGCGACAGGTTCAGCGACGCGGGGCTCGCTTCCCCGGTGGGAGTGCTGCCGTTAAACTGCGCGAAAAGCGGCAAAAAAGTGCAAAAAAGCGTCGAAACTGCCCTTAAAACGGTCAATTTATGACCCCTTCCGTGTGATTGTGTCTACGATGGAGCAGGTCAGTAGGCCGGCGGCAGCGAACGTGGCGCCGTCCCGATGCATCCGCTCAAGCAGGGAGCGTCCCTTATCATCGATGAAAGTAACGTGTTTTAGATCCACCAAAATTCTCCCTTCCGGGTGGTCGTGGCGCGCGGTCCGCCAGCAACTTTCGAGCTCTGGGACGCTGACGTCGGTCAGCCGGCCGCTCACGGTGAGCGTCACACGGTCTCCGATGGAACTGACTTGGGCTTTCATCATTTTCAATTCCTAAACCTTTTGTGGCGCACGCCTCCAGGAGTGCCGTGTCGACCCCTCCATGACTGACCAACGCCGACACCGAACCCCGACAGTTATGGAGGGGTTAGTACAGTCGTCTCGACATGTCCAGCCGTTGGCAGCCACAAAAGCGGTTCTGCACACACCTTTGGATTGCAACTCACTGGCCGATTATTGTTTGCTATCAGTTAGGATGTATAGTGCCGAATTTTCGGCGCTGACATTTCAGCGAGTGCCGACATATCGGCGCGAGATGCCTAGTTTTTGCATCCGCGATTGCAGAGTGCTTCGCTTCATTCCGAGCATCGATGCGGCTCCGCCGGGACCCCCGACCACCCAATGGGACGCGTCCAGGGCATCCAGTATATGGCGGCGCTCGGCGTCGTCCATGGTCACGACCGGGGACGCGACGGCGGGGCGGGATTCGCGAAGGTCGTCGGTGGGGATGGTGAGGCGCTTGCCGTGGGTGAGGATGACGGACCGCTCTACGATGTTGCGCAGTTCTCGGATGTTGCCGGGCCAGGAGTAGTTCACCAGCGTTTCCATGACTTGCGCGGGAATCGAATCGATCTCCTTGCGCATGCGGGTGGCGAATTCCTGGACGAAGTATCGGACCAGGGTGGGGATATCTTCGCGCCGCTCGCGCAGGGCGGGGAGCGTAATGGGAAAGACGTTGACGCGATAAAACAAATCGGCGCGAAATTGTTGTTCTGAGACCATCGCGCGCAGGTCGCGATTGGTGGCGGCGACCAGCCGGAAATCGGAGTGAATGGTTTGCGATCCGCCGATGCGCTCGAACTGTCCGTCCTGCAAAACGCGCAGGAGTTTGGGCTGCATCTCGAGCGGCAGCTCGCCGATTTCGTCCAGAAACAAAGTGCCGCAATGGGCCAGCTCGAAGCGGCCGATACGCTGGCCGACGGCTCCCGTGAAGGCTCCTTTTTCGTGGCCGAGCAACTCGCTTTCGATCAGGCCGGCGGGAATCGCCGCGCAGTTGAGCTTGACGAACGTCGCGTCGGCGCGGCTGCTGAGCCGATGGATCGCGCGGGCAACCAACTCCTTGCCGGTGCCCGTCTCCCCTTGAATCAGAATGGAAGAACCAGTTGGGGCGGCGGTTTCGATCTGTTGCAATACACCTCGAATCGCCGGGCCGGAGCCGACAATTTCATCGAAGCGGTACTCGCTGCGGATTTCCTCTTCGAGGTAAACCTTCTCTTCTTCCACCTGGCGTCGGAGCTTGTTGATTTTCTCAAAGGCGAGAGCGTTTTCGGTGGCGATGGCCACCTGGCGGCCGATGTACTGCATGAACTCGCGATCCTCCGGAGTATATGCGTCCGGCGTGCAGGAGGAGAACGCGATAACCCCGTGGACTCCGTGAGCGGTGTTGAGCGCGACCCAAAAGCCGCTTTGGATATTGTGGCGGCGATAGATTTCGAGCAGGTCGGGGCGAAACCTGGTCTCGCGGGAAATGTCTGGAACGTACAGCGGTTGGCCGGTGTTGAGCAGGACTTCGACCGCGCTTCCCTCGACGGGCCACTCGTCGCGCCGGGCCTCATCGAGCTGACTTCTGCCGGCGATAGATTTCACCGTAACGCAGCGGCGGGCAGCGTCGTAGCGCATGATGACCAGGTAGTCGAAGGGGATGAGAGGGTTCAGCGCGTCCCACAGGGAGCGGGTGAGAGCGTCGCGGTCGCGGCAGGAGAGAAGGGCTTCCGATATTTGGAGCAGAGCGCGGTATTTGAGGGCGCTGTCGTCGGCGGGCATCGGCTGTCTTTATGATATGCGCATAGCTGGGTGTATACTTCCAGGCACCGTGGGAACCGAATAGAGTCCCGGAAATCCGATCGATGGGGATAAACAAAATGAAAAATAAAGCTCTCCGTGTTTTCTCGGCGAGTCTCCTGATTTCGGGAGCGTCGCTTATTCACGCACAATCGCCGGCGCCGCCGAACATCCTGCGGATCTTCCGCGAGGATATTAAATCCGGCAAGGGCGCGGCTCACGAAAAGGTGGAGTCGGCCTATGCGCGGGCATTCAACAAAGCCGGTTATCCGAGCTATATCGGCATGGATAATCTAAGCGGCACGAGCCAGGCCTGGTTCCTGGAAAGTTACGATTCCTACGAATCGATTGGAAAGGCGATTCAACTCTCCGGGACAGAGCCTTTGAAAACCACGGTCGCGCAATTGGAGGCCCAGGATGGGGAATTGCGGACGGGCGAGCGCAGCATGATCGCCACATTTCAGAAAGACGCGAGTTACCTGCCTGGGGAGTCAAATCTGGCCAAGGCGCGGTTTGTCCAGATTAATACGGTCCGGGTGCGTCCGGGTCATGTGGCGGACTTTACAGAGATGAGGAAGCTGCTGAACGCGGCATTTGAAAAGAGCGGAAATAAACAGCGCCGCGCAGTCTTCTCGGTGACTTCCGGCGCGCCCGCAGGAACCTACCTGATCTTGAGCGCGATGGATTCGCTCAAGAAGATGGATCAAGCGGCGGTAGGCGTAAGCATGCCGGACGCCTTTGGCGCGGACAATATGGCGCGATACAACAAGCTGCAGGCGGAAATTGTCGTCAGCAGCGAAAGTACGCTTTTCTCGGTCAACCCGAAGCTGAGTAATCCGGCGAAGGAATTCATCGCCGCGGACCCGGATTTCTGGTCACCGAAGCCGAAAGTTGCGGCGAAGGCAGCGGGCACGCCATAGTTGTAGCCGGCCTGAAAAACCAATATTGGTTCTTGAGTTTTCAACAAACTCCTAGACGAATTTGTTGTTTGGAGCCGCGGTGTGGCAGGCTCTAAGAGGATGAGCCACGCGCTGGTTTGGATCGTTGCTGGGTCGACGATCCTGCTGATTCTGGCGGGGCCGCGGAGAATTACTGAGGCGGTTTGGGCTTGCTGCGGGGCGCTGCTGTTGATCGCGCTGCGGCTGATCTCTCCGCGCGATGCGATGGCGGCGGTAGGGCGCGGCACGGACGTGTACCTGTTTCTCACCGGCATGATGATGCTGGCGGAGCTGGCCCGGCGCGAAGGATTTTTCGATTGGGTGGCGGTGAAAGCGGTAGACGCGGCAAAGGGGTCGCCTGCGCGGTTGTTCGCCATCGTCTACGCAGTGGGAACGGTGGTTACTGTTTTCCTTTCGAACGACGCTACCGCCGTGGTTCTGACGCCCGCGGTTCTGGCCGCGCTTAAAAAAACCCGCGCGAGTCCGCTGCCGTATCTGTTCATTTGCGCGTTCATCGCGAACGCCGCCAGTTTCGTGCTGCCCATCTCGAATCCGGCGAACCTGGTGGTTTACGGATCGAAGATGCCGGCGCTGGCGGACTGGCTGAAGTCGTTCGCGCCGGCGAGCGCGGTTGCGATCCTCGCGACGTACGTCGTTCTGCGATTCTGCTGCCGGAGAGACCTGGTGGGAACGCTGGCGCGCGAAGTTGACACGGTGCATCTATCCGCGGGCGGAAAGCGCGCCGCGTACGGGATCGGCGGGGCGGCGATCGCACTGATTCTGGCCTCGGCGTTCGATATCGAACTCGGGCTGCCCACACTGCTGGCGGCGGTGGCAGCGGCGGCATTTGTCGGTTTCGAGGATCGCGGCGCGCCGCTCGGAATCATGAAACACATTTCGTGGAGCGTGCTGCCTTTGGTCGCTGGATTGTTCGTGCTGGTGGCCGCGGTCGATCAGGCGGGGGCGCTTTCCATGAGCCAGGCGGCGCTCGCGAGAGCCGAGTCGCTTGGTCCGCTGGCGGGGAGCTTGTCGGCCGCGTTCGGCGTGGCTGCGCTGTCGAACATTGGGAACAATCTTCCGGTCGGATTGATCGCGGGCAGCGCGCTCCATGGCGGCGCGGTATCGGCGGCGATCCGCAATGCGGTTTTGATCGGCGTCGACTTGGGGCCGAATCTTTCGGTGAGTGGTTCGCTAGCGACGATTCTTTGGCTGATCGCGCTGCGGCGCGACGGGGAGGATGTCAGCTTCTGGAAGTTTCTCCGCTACGGGCTACTGGTGATGCCGCCGGCGCTCCTGCTGGCGGTGTTGGCGTCGGTGCTAATGGGTGGATGAACCTTTATGGCCCGCATGCTTACGCATGGCGGCTCAGGGGCTTATTTGAAGTTCCATTCCCAGTCCGCGAAATCGATTTGCCTGGGCGGACCATAGCCCAGATCTTTCATCATGGAGAAAATTTGTTCCGGGGTGGCATTCATATTGGCCAGGTGATAGGCAACCACTTCCATAATGACTTTGGGATGAAAACGCAAGAGTGTGTCACGCATTCCCTGGAGGACCATATACTCGGCGCCTTCGACATCTACCTTGATCACGTCCAGCCGGTTCAAGGCGAGCTCGCGGACAACGCCGTCGATAGGCCGTCCGCGAACTGTGTAAGCAGGCAAATTCCCTTTCCCGGATCCGTCGGCGTTCTTTAGAGAGAGCGACGACGCGCCGCTGTTTCCCTCCTGAGTGGAGTCGTATAGGGTCAGCGTTAGCTCTTTATCTGTACAGGCGATCGGTTCCAGAGTCACGTTGCCGGCGTGGCTCGCGACGATATTTGCGCGAAGTTGTTCAAGAGTGCGCGGGTTCGGCTCGAAGGAGATAACTTTGCCTTCATTCCCCACGCGCACACTGGCCTTGAGACTGTCATAACCGATGTGTGCTCCCACGTCCAGGAACACGGCTCCCGGCGACAGGCCGTTCTTAATAGAACGCCAAACATCGGGCTGCCAGGATCCGGTGATCAGGATTTCGCGCGCGACCAGGTCGCCGGGATCGAGAAGGAGGTTCACTCCGCGTTCCACCTCGACTCGTACGGGCTTGAGCGTGCCGGCTTTGGTGTCGGGCGTCCTCGAGTAAAGGAGGCGAACCCTCAGGAACCACCTTTGGGGAATAAAACGCCCGCTTGCGTCCAGGCCAACCGCAAACGTGGCGCAGGCAAATACTGCGACGCCGATGAAAGCAAATTTCGCGAACCTTTTCATAGATTGCCGGCCGGTGGACGGCATCCATCATCCTAGCCTAGTGGATATCCCCTCCATGACTGTCGGGGTTCGGTAGGGGAAGCCTAGTGGCGTCCCGTCCTTTGATGGCCGGAGTTATAATTGAATTTAAGCGCTAGAAGGGTGAGCATGAAGACCTATCTGAAGTTCGGGTTTCTGATCGTGGCGATTTTGGGCACACTGCTGTGGCTCGCCATGGGCGGCATCAGCGAAACCAAGACGTACTACAAAACGATCTCCGAGTTGAATCAATTGGGAGATAAGGGCAAGGATCGCCGGCTGCGCGTGGGCGGCGATGTGGCGGATTCGATTACCCGCCACGGCCGCGAGGTGCGATTCACTTTGACACAGGACAAGCTGATGCTCCCGGTGGTTTATAGCGGCATCGAGCCGCTGCCGGATACCTTCAAGCCTGGCGCGCAGGCGTTGGCCGACGGTAAACTGGGACCGGACGGCGTGTTCCATGCGACGGCCATCCAGGCCAAGTGCGCTTCGAAATACGAAGCGAAGCCCATTCAGCAGAGTAAACCGTCGGCAGCAGCGGGGCCGCGGGCGGCACTCTAGAAAATCATCATGGAAAATATCGGCGCGCTCTCTGTACTTCTGGCGTTCTGTTTCGCGATTTACGCGATCCTGGCTTCGGTAATCGGCAAATTGACGAAGCGGCCGTTCCTGACGTTGTCGGCGGAACGGGCGGTGTACTCGATCTGGGTCCTGATCACGATTGCCGCAGGGATCCTGATTTATTCGCTGATGACCGGCGATTTCCGGATGGCGTACGTCGCGCATTACACCAATAAGGCGATGCCGCTGCGCTACAAATACACGGCGTGGTGGGGTGGCCAGGAAGGGTCGCTGCTGTTCTGGAACTGGCTGCTGGCCAGCTACGGCGCGGTGGTGGTGTTCAAGAATCGCAACAAATTCCGACAGATGATGCCGTACGTGGTCGCGGTGATGATGGCCACGCAGGTCTTCTTCCTGACGCTGATCGTGTTCATCGAAAGTCCGTTCCGGGTATTGATGGCCGGCAAACGCGTGGTCGACGTCGGCGACGGCCAGGGATTGAGCGCGCTGCTCCAATACTGGACCATGATCATTCACCCGCCGATGCTGTATCTGGGCTACGTGGGATTCGTGGTGCCGTTCTCGTTCGCGATGGCGTCGCTGATCTCCAGGCAGCCGGGCGAGCAGTGGATTCAGGTGACGCGGCGCTGGACGCTGGTGACGTGGGCGTTCCAAACGACGGGCATTCTGCTGGGCGCCGGCTGGGCGTACGCGGTGCTCGGATGGGGCGGCTACTGGGGTTGGGATCCGGTGGAGAACGCGTCGCTGCTGCCGTGGATCACGGCGACGGCGTTTCTGCATTCCGTCATGATGCAGGAGAAAAAAGGAATGATGAAGGTGTGGAACATGGTGCTGGTCTCGGCCACGTTCTTCCTGTGCATCTTCGGGACTTTTTTGACGCGCAGCGGCGTCGTCAATTCGGTCCATGCGTTCGCCAGCGGGCCGATCGGGATGTACTTCGTGGTGTTCCTGGCGATCGGAGTCTCGGCTACGGTGACGCTGATTCTCAGCCGGCTCGATTTCCTTAAGAGCGAAGCGCAGATGGAGAGCGTGCTGTCGCGCGAATCGAGTTTCCTGTTCAATAATCTGGTGCTGCTGGCCAGCTGCTTCGCGATTCTCTGGGGCACGCTGTTTCCGGTTATTTCGGAGAAGTTCACCGGCGAGAAGATCAGCGTGGATGCGCCGTTCTTTAACAAAATCAATATTCCCATCGCGATGTTCTTGCTGCTGCTGACCGGCGTGGGTCCGTTGATCGCGTGGCGCAAGAGCTCGTTCGATAGTCTACGGCGCGCGTTCCTGTGGCCGACGGTCGCGGGACTGGTGGTCGACGCCGTCCTGCTGGCGATGGGTGTGCGGAGTTTCTACGCGATCGTTTCGTTCGGCCTGTGCGCGTTCGTGCTGGTAAGCATCGCGATGGAGTTTGTGAAGGGCGCAAACGCGATCGCTTCGAAGGACAAGTCGAATTTCATTTCCTCGGTGATTGAGCTGACGCATCGCAACACGCGGCGCTACGGCGGATACCTGGTGCACGTCGGCGTCGTGATCATGTTCATCGGATTCACGGGGAAGGCCTTCGATGAGCGGACGACAGTCGAAATCTCCAAGGGCGATACGGTCACGCTGGGCAAGTATCGGCTTCACCTCGTAAACGTCGAGCAGGGGCAGAACGAAAATTACCGCTGGCAGAAGATCGTGGTCGAGGCCAGCAGGAACGGCCAGGTCATCGCCACGCTGCAGCCGGAAAAGCGGCTCTATCTGGCAAAGAAGGAACCGGCCAGCGAGGTCGCGATCCGGCGGCGGCCCAGCGAAGATTTGTATATCAATTTCGCCGGCCTATCCGACGACGGCGAAAAAGTGGTGATGGAAGCCTACGTATTTCCACTCGTGAGCTGGATCTGGATGGGCTACTGGGTGGTTCTTGCGGGCACCATTATCTGCCTGATCCCCAGCAAGTCGCGGCTGATTTATCCGCGGACGGAAATTGTGGGCATCGCGGGAAAACATGTCAAAGTTTAGCGTTATTCTGGCGTTGGCGGCGGCGTTGTGCGCGGCGCAGACGGCGGTCGATCTCGATTCCGATCCGGTCAACCGGGTGGCGAAGAAGATGTTGTGCAACTGCGGCTGCGCGCAGGACATGACGTGCAAAATGGAGCCCGGCTGCGGTATTTGCAAGCGCGCGAAGACCAAAATATTCGCGATGCAATCGGCCGGGAAAAGCGATTCGCAGATTCTCGACGATTTCGTCGGTGAGAACGGCAAGCAAATCCTCTTCGTAACGCCTGGTCTGTTTGGAGCCGCTGGTCCTTATGTTGCATTGTCCCTGGGTGCGATCGTCGTGCTGCTGGTGATCAAGAAGTATCGCAAACCGGCGACCGCGGCGAATGCCCCGGAGATCGATCCGGCAGTCCTGGAGCGCATCAATAAGGATATGGCGAAGCTCGATTGATGGCACTCCTCGCCGTGGTGATCCTGGTTGTTGCTCTGACTCTCTTTTTTACCCTGACCATTCGCAAGCAGGACCTGCCGCAGGCCGAGCCTCTCTCGCCCACGCAACACCTGGAAGACCGCAAGGCGCAGATTTACGAAAATCTCCGCGATCTGCAGTTCGAATACCGGGTGGGAAAACTTTCAGACGAAGATTATCAGCAGACCAAGCTGGTCTTGCAACAGGAACTGGCGGCGGTGCTGGGCGAAATCGCAAAGTTCGAAAGTCCCACACAGCCGGCGCCGGTGAGTCCGGCGAAGCCGCCCACGAATGTCTGCCCTCATTGCAATGCGAAGTTCCCGAAGCCGATGAAATTCTGCGGAGAATGCGGAAAGGCGATGGCTTCATGAAAATCGCATTCTGGCTCCTGGCTACTGGCTCCTGGCTCCTTGCCTCCGTCGACGGCACGGTGATGAACGCGACCACGGGCAAGCCCCAAGGGTCCGTGATCGTGACGCTGGTGCAGCCCGGCTCGCAGGGCATGCAGACGCTGGGCAGCGTCAAAAGCGATGCGGACGGAAAATTCAAAATCGACAAAGACGTTCCCCCGGGACCAGCGCTGTTGCAGGCCATCTATCAGGGCGCCACCTACAACCTGATCATGGCCCCCGGTGGTCCGACCACGGGTGTCCAACTGAAGATTTACGATTCGACCGCGAAGCCGGGCGTGGCCCAAATTTCGCAGCACATGATTCTGATCGAGCGAAGTCCGGCATCGCTCGACATCGCCGAGACGTTTCTGATCGAGAATGAAACAACGACCACGTTTCAGGACCCGGTGAAAGGCTCCATTCAGTTCTATCTTCCCGAGGCCGCCGGCGGCAAGGTGAAGGTCATGGTCACTGCTCCAGGAGGCATGTCGATCGAACGGCCAGCCGAAAAGACCAAGGAGAAGGACGTTTATAAGCTGAGCTATCCGGTGAAGCCGGGCGAGAGCCGTTTCGACGTGAGCTACTCTCTTCCGCCCGGCGATACATTCGCGAGCAAGATCATGCACGCCGAAGGAGTCACGCGATTGGTGACGCCAGGGTCGGTGACGCTCGCGGGCGATGGCGTGGAATCGCTGGGGCAAGAGCCGAATACCAAGGCGCACATCTACAACGCCGGCGGCGCCGCGTACTCCGTACAGATCACCGGCTTTGGCTCGCTCAGAAATCAGGAAGCCGCGCCGCCGGACGAGGATACGGGCGAGTCCAATCAGATCGAAGAAAAAGCGGCTCGCGTCTATACCAAAATGTACTGGGTGCTGGGACTGGCATTCGCGATTCTGGGGCTCGGAGGCACGCTTTTATATCGGAAAAGCGGGGCATGAACGCTCTCGACATCG
Source organism: Bryobacterales bacterium (assembly GCA_963813145.1). GTDB lineage: Bacteria > Acidobacteriota > Terriglobia > Bryobacterales > Bryobacteraceae > Palsa-187. Next base: position 3,404,997 of record CAWEXX010000001.1, on the reverse strand, counting down.
ATTCCGTCTGGAAATATTTTGGCGATTACCCCGCCCTGCGTGACGTGCGATTTCAGGTAGCGCCCGGATCGGTGGTCGCACTATTGGGCCGCAACGGAGCTGGAAAAACCACCCTGCTGCGGATTATCGCGGGACTCGCGAAACCGTCCAAGGGGTCGGTGAGAATCCATGGCTCGGAGGCGCGAGAAGAGTCCACGCGCCGGCGCATCGGCGTGCTCGGCCACGGAATTTCGCTGTACGAGGAATTGACGGCGACCGAGAATCTGGTTCTGTTCGGAAAACTCTACGGCCTCGACAATCCCGAAAAGCGCGCGCATGAATGGCTAGAGCGAACGGGATTGGAACGCGTCCGCGACGGCCTGGTGCGGGAATTTTCACGGGGCATGCGCCAGAGATTGGCAGTGGCCAGAACTTTTCTTCACGATCCGGAGGTCCTGCTGTTCGACGAGCCGTTCACCTCGCTCGACGATCGCGCGATCGGCGTGCTGCAATCGCTGATCATCGCAGCGCAAGGCCGCGGATGCACCATAGTGATGTCCACGCATCAACTACGTGAGGCGATTGAGCTGGCCACCGACATCGTGCTGATCCGCAAAGGGCAACTCGCCTACGCGGGGGAGCGCCGCCAGGAAATGCTCGACGATCCCACGTGGCTGTATCGCACGTATGAGGGGGAGAGCTGAACGTGTTCCTCCGCCAATGCCTCACCATCGCGGCCAAGGATCTGCGCGCGGAATGGCGCACCAAGGAAGCCCTCAATGCATCGCTCGCATTTTCCACCGTCATCCTGGTGCTGTTCAGCTTCGCGCTCGACCCCAACCCGGAGATGATGCAGGAATTTTCGGGAGGACTCCTCTGGCTGGTCTTTCTGTTCGCCGGCGCGCTGATTCTAAACCGCAGCTTCGCGCGCGAGATGCAGAACGATTGTCTGGACGCGCTGCTGTCGTCTCCGGTCCCGCCATCGGGCCTTTTCTTAGGAAAAGCGCTGGCGAACTATGCGCTATTGATGATGCTGGAATTGATGTGCCTGGTGGAATTCGGGATTCTGTTCAACGTGCGCTGGCTGGGAAACATCGGTCCGTTGGTGATCGTGCTGGCGCTGGGAACCTGGGCACTAACGGTGGTCGGGACCATTTTCAGCGCGCTCACGGTGAACCTGCGCCTGCGCGAAGTGATGCTGCCAGTGCTGGTCTATCCGATGATGGTGCCGGCCATGATGGCGGCGATGATCCTGACCACGGAGTTGCTCAACGGCGATCCGTTGGGACCCGCAAACATGCTGTGGGTTCGCGTTTTAGTCGGCTTCGATCTTGTTTTCACGCTGCTGGGCGTGGCGTTCGTGGATACTGTACTAGTGGGGTGATTTATGCGCAACCGCATCATGCTCTTGTTGACCGTCGCCTTCGGGGCGCTCATCTCATGGAACCTGAAAAACATTCTGTTGGGGCTCCCCGATGAAGCTCGCCAGGACGCGATCTATCGCATCCTCTATTTCCACGCCCCCGCCGCCATTGTCGGACTGCTGGGATTCGGCGTCGGCATGGTTTTCAGCGGCGTCTACCTCGCGACGAAAAACTTTTTTTGGGATACGCTGGCCGCCGCGACCACGGAAGTCTCCCTCGTCTTGGCCGCCATCAATCTGGTGACCGGGTCCATCTGGGGACGCCAGCAATGGGGCGTATGGTGGGCCTGGGATGCGCGCCTCACTTCGATGCTGGTCTGCTGGCTGATCTTCGCCGGCTACCTGATGCTGCGCCGCGCCATCGACGAACCCGATACGCGAGCCCGCCTCTCCGCTGTCCTCAGCTTGTTCGGCACGGTCAACGCGTGGTTCGTCTACAAGGTGATCGAGTGGTTCCCGCGCCTCCAACATCCCGGCCCCGTGCTGAGTTTCCGAACCGGCGGCAAGATCGATCGCCAGCTCGAACTGCCTTTTTTTTGGATGGTGATTGCGTACGTGTTGCTCGGGACGATTCTTGTCATGATCCGCATGCGGCAGGAATCGGTGTCGCGTGAAATCGATTCGCTGCGGCGCCTCGCGCACGCCTAATGGTCTGCGTCGGAAATCCTGAATGTTATGTGGCGCGCGCGTCCACGCGTGCCGCATCGACATTCGTGTCGATGTTCGGCTTTTGTTTCCGTAAGCCCGGAAAGACACGTCGACAAATGTCGACGCGGCACGCGTGGACGCGCGCGCCACACGGGAAAGATAATACTGATTATGAGTGACGCACTACACTAGGAGATCTTATGAACGCAAATTTCGAGTACCTGTTCTATGGATTGCTGGCGGCCTGGCTGATTGTGGCGCTCTACGTCCTGCTGCTCGGCCTCCGCGAAAACAAGCTGCGCCGGGAACTGGACCGCGTTCGTCAAATGGTCGAGCCGCGTCCTAAATAGTTCCTAACGCCGACCGCTGCCCGCCAGCTTATCCGGCATGTCGGCCAGGATGTAACTCATCACCGCCATCGCCGCGACGCTCTTGCGAAAATCTTCCGGATCTACTTTGTCCAAGGTGTCCGTCTCGGTGTGATGCCAATCGAAATAGTGCGTCCCCACGGACCGCTCCCCTAACCCCGGCACGCCGTCGTTGGTCAGCGGACCGATGTCGGATCCTCCGCCGCCCCCCGTAATCTCGCCCGCGCCGATCCGCTCCAGCAGCTTGCCGATCTGCTTCAGCATCGCCATGGAATTCTCAACCGCCGGGTTCAGTACCTGAGCCGATACCTCCCGCCCACGGCCTCTCCCGCCGCCAAAACCTCCCGCCCCGTAGCCGAATCCGCGCGGCGCCTCCGCGCCTCCATCCATCTCGATGGCCGCTACGTGATTCTTCAGCGCATCGCCCACCCACGCGCGATAAGCCTCGCCTCCGCGCCCGCCGTTTTCTTCATTCACCCAGAAAACCACGCGAATCGTCCGCCGCGGCTGCAAGCCCAGTTTCTTGATCAATGCCACAGCCTGCAAGCTCGCGATGATTCCCGATCCGTCGTCTTGCGCGCCGCGCCCCACATCCCATGAATCGATGTGGCCGCCCAGCACCACCACTTCTTCCGGATGCTCGCTGCCCGGAATTTCGCCCATCACGTCGCCGCTGTCGGCATCCGGCTCCATGTGCGCCGCCATCTCGAGATGAACCTTGATCGGCAGCTTCTGCGCGGCGAAACGCGCCAGCATCAACGAATCCTCAATGCTGATCGCGGCCGACGGAATCTTCGGCTGCGCCTCGTCGTAATCGAGAGTCCCGGTATGCGGGATCTGCATCGCCATCGGCGTGATCGAACGAACCAGCACGGCCGCCGCTCCCAGCGCCGCGGCCCTCGACGGGCCCGCGCGGCGATACTGACCCGTCACTCCGTAGTTGACGTATTTCGCGTTATACACAACAATCTTGCCGCGCACGCCGTCCGCTCCCAGCTTGGCCAGCTGATCGAAATCGTCCACCACAACCACATCCGCCGTGATGCCGCCCTTCGGCGTGCCGACGCTCATCCCGAGCCCCAGCATGTGCAGCGGCTTATTCTCCGGAGCCACCAGCGTCGCCGATTCCGCGCCTCTCACCCACTTCGGAACCTTCACCGGAATCACGCGCACGTTGCTCAAACCGTCGCTCTTCATGGTCGCTTCGGACCACTTGATGGCCCGATCCAGGCTCGGCATTCCACTGAGACGCGCGCCGATGCGATCGCACAAATAGGCGAGCTTGGAATATCCGTCGTTATCGGCCAGAGCCGCGTCAATCAGCTTGTCGGCGACCGCCTTGTACTGATCCGTAAGGTCCGCCGCGAACATCGCGCCGCAGGCCAGGGGCAGAGAAAGCAGCAGTTTCGTGAGGCGCATGAGTTTCATAATATTAACACTTGACGTCACTTTCTCTACTATGTAGAAATCGATGTCGAAGGGCGAACTTCCAGGCAAATTCGAACACCTGGTTCTGCTCGCGATTCTGCCCGTGGATCCGGACGCGTACATGCTCGAAGGACTGCGATTTCCCTTGCGCGGAGGTGGCACAGGCTTCATCCTTTGAAAGACTAAACCACCCACCTCCGCCCATTGATCGTCACGTCGCTTACCCGCAGCCCTGTTACGTTCTCCAGCACATTCTCCTTTTCGACCTGCTCGAACGTGCATCGAGTCAGCGCGACATCGCGAATCGGAGCGGTCTTATAGCCCTTGAGCGACACCGCCACTTTGCTCTTCCTGCATATGACGTCTTCCATGACGATGTTTCGAACCAGAGGAGTAAATGCCCCTCCCTCACCCTCTTCATAAAAAAGATCGACATCGAGCACCGCCTGCGCCACTTGACCCACAGTGCAATTCCTCATCGAAATGTTCTCGATCTTCCCGCCCCGAAATGAGTTGGTCTTGATCCGCAGCGCGACATTCAAATGCGGGCTGTCCATCTTGCAGTTCTCGACGAACACGTTGCGAACGTCCCCCGACGCTTCGCTGCCGATCGTCACTCCGCCATGCCCGTCCTTCATCACGCAATTGCGGACGACGATGTTCTGGCTGGGCACGGCCACCCGCCGCCCATCGCGATTGCGCCCGCTCTTGATCGCGATGCAATCGTCGCCGGTGTCGAACACGCAGTTGTCGATCAGAACGTCCGTCGACGACTCAGGATCGCACCCGTCGTTATTCGGCCCGTGGCTCGCGATCGTCACGTTGCGCACCGTCACGTTGCGGCAGAGCATCGGATTGATCTCCCACATCGGAGAGTTGCGGATGGTTACCCCTTCGATCAACACGTTCGTGCATCGATAAGGTTGAATAAACTGCGGACGCAGCCACCGGCCTTCCCCGTACACTCGATCCTTCACCGGGACGTCTTTATCGGCGGACGCCACCAGTTCATTCCGCGCCTGCGCCTGCGTCGGCTCGCCCTTCTTGCCGCAGCCGCCCTTGCCGGACCAGTTCCACCAATAATCGCAATTGGCGTTGCCGTCCAGCGTCCCGTCGCCCGAAATCCCGATATTCGTCTGCTCGAAAGCGTAGACGAAGGGCGAGTAATTCATGCACTCCGTGCCCTCCCATCGCGTGATACACGACAGGAAGATACTGTTTCGGATCCCGGCTGAACAGCAGCGTCGCGTTCTTCGATACGTGCAGATTCACGCCGCTTTTCAGATGGATCGCACCGCTGAGAAACACGCCTTCAGGAACTACCACTCGTCCGCCGCCTGCTGCCGCGCACGCCGCAATCGCCTTCGCCACCGCCTCGGCGCAATCTTTTTTCCCGCCTTCGACCGCGCCGAATTTCAAAATGTCGAAGTCCCGCTCGGGAAACTTCGGAGCGATGATGCGATTCAGAATCCCGGCCTGCTCATCGGCGCCAAACGCGGGAATCGCCAAACTGAGCGCGACAAAATCGCGACGCTTCATCGCAAGTGCGTCCACCGTTCGAAGTTCGTTCTAAACATCCGCTTCACGTCTTTCTGAATGTCGCCGACGTTCACCGCTCGTCCGTCCTGCGAGAGAAGATCGTAGGAATTGGCGAGGATCGGACCCAGTGTGCGCCGCGTATTGCGCCACTTGTAAATCACCTGCTCCAGAATGCGCGCGTCGGAATGCTGCGGGATGAATGTGGTCCCCAGCATCTCCAGCCGCTCCCGCGTGATCTCTTCGACGATGGACGGATTGTTCAGAAACCACCAGCATCCGAACAACATCAGGTTGCTGAATTTTCGCGCGTAGACCGTCAGTTCATGCTGATTCTCCCGGCTCAGGACGCTCGAGAGAAACCGGTTCTCCGGAAATTCGCAGCACAGCCGCTCGAGCGCGCCGAGGTCGGCCTTGCCCACTCCATCGCCGGCCAGTTTGAGCGTCGGGTTCACTTGATATCGCACGCCGATCATCAACGACAGCGGCAAATCGTACTCGCGGCAAACCGGCAGCACCGCTTCCGCCAGCAATTTCGCGCGAACGCTGTTCTCCGGATAAGCGAACGTATCGGGCAGCGAACACGCCATGTACACAGGCCGCATCAATTTGCACCACACGCTCAAGAACCGGCGCACCTCGGTAATCGAATTGCCGCCCAGCTCCGCATCCACCTTGTAGCCTTTGCTTTCGAGCGCCTGAAAATGCCCGGCCCACTTGTTCAGAATGCGATCCAGCCGCAGCACCGGATGGAATTGTGCGTGAGCCACCGCGCCCTTCTCCCACATCGGAGCCTCTTCCGGATCGAGAGGATCGTTGGTCATCACCACTTCGCTGATCCCGGCAAGCTTGAACACGTCCGCGATGTGCTCGTGATAATCGCGGCCCGCAAAAAACTGCCGCGCCTTCTTCAGATCGGAGCTGGAGGTCGGCAGGTCGAAGGCATGCAGCACAGTCACCACGCCGCGAGTCGCCTCAGAAACCGGAGCGTTTTCGACAAACAGCGTCTTCCAGATCAGGTCCGCCTTCTGCTCCGTGGATAGTGTGAAGTATTCCGAGGGCGTCACGGAAGTCGAACGGAACAGCTCCGCTTCCAAATAATGATAAGTGACCAATTCATCGATTCCCCACAATCCCATGCTTCCCAGCGAAGGCATGAACAGGTGCGTATGAACGTCAATAAAAAGCGTCGAGGCCAGTTCGGCATCCACGGCCGAGCGAATCTGATCGGAAGAAAGCATCCCTTGCAAAGTATACCCACGACGCGGTTTCCGTCAATCGCGCGCCGCTGAACGATATGGCTGAGCGAAAACTGAACGTTCAGCGATGTCGTCAACTTCAACTGCCAGTGCCGGCAACGATTTCCCAGCTCAAAATCCCCCGCGCAATCAAATCCGGAAAAATCAATTCCGCCAGACTCGGCGCGATCTCCGCGCGATCGTCCCCCGCCCCAAACCAAACCAATTCGCCGATCTCCGACTGCGCCACAGCCTCCCCCGCCAACTCCGCGCGATAGAGCTCGATTCGCACAACTTTCTCGGGCTCTCCCGCCGCAGCGTGTGTTATACACTCCGATCAACTCCGGCGCCAATGCCATAACGTCGCCCAATTCCTCGCGCAATTCCCGAGCCAGGCATTCGAGCGACGTTTCCCCTTCTTCGCGTTTGCCACCCGGCAGAATCAGTAACGATGTCCCGCGCTTCTTCCGGCACAACAGCACTTTGCCGTCGCGGATCGTCAGCAGGCCAACTTTGTCGATCATTGCAGAATCGGCAGCTTCAAATAATCCGCGGGAATGAACAAACTTCCTTCCGTCGTACCCTGCGGCGCGACCCGTTTCAGCTCCCCCGCCAACTGCTGCGCAGTCATCTTGCCATCCAGCGCCGACGCGAATGCGCTCGCAATTTCCTTGACCTCGCGCCCCGACTCATGAACAAATTCCAGCCTGAAATGCGAGATGCCCGCGCGTTTCCAAGATTCGAAATGCCGGCTGGCCTCCTGCGCCTCCGCTCCAAAAACCGTGTTGCGGCATCCGACATCCGCCAGCACCGGATGCGCGCGACCCGCCGAATCTTTCAGCTCCACGCGATGCTTCTCGCACGGCCGTCCGCAATCCTTATAGCTGGTTCCCGTCGAAAGAAAGCGGCAGAACACGCAATGCTCCGTGTGAAAAACCGGCAAGTGCTGATACGCGACGACTTCGATCCTATCCGCGCCCGAGCTCCGCGCCAGATCCGCCACCTGCGCCGCGTTCAAGTCGTGCGTCGGCGTCAACCGCTCCAAACCCAGCGCGAGATAAGTCTCGGCAGTGACGGAATTCGCCGCATTCAAACTGAAATCTCCGATCAACGGTGGATGCGCGACCGCACGCAGAGCATGCAGCATTCCCGCCGGCCGCAGCAGAATCGCGCAATCCAGGCTCAACAGAAAATTCAAAATCCGCGACTCGCCCGGCTTCAGCACCCGCGGACTAGCGACCCGAGCCGCAATCCCGCTCTGCTTCACGCGCTCCACCGATGGCCGCAGTCCATACAGATCCAGATAATCGAGCGTAATGCTAGCCGGCCGAAACTCGATCGCCGCCTCCAGCTGCTCCGCATTCCGCACCAGCAAATGTAGCTGCGCGTCCAGTGGGGCAGGTCCCCGACCTGCCAGCCGTCTTTCAGACGGCTTTAATTCCTTAACCACCCGCTCGCGACCCCGCGCTTGCGCCTCCTGCAGCCTCTCCACCGCATCCCGCCGCACCTGATTCAACACCGACACCGGCGCAAAAGGCGACCCAACAACCTCAAGCGTCAATTCATCCAGTTCATACGGCGTGTTCCCCAGCCGATCGAACTGCCTCCGCAGCGCTTCCTCAGACACCCCGCGATTCTGCGCCGCCTCCAGCGGATTCGCACTCTCCACCACGACACGCACACCCCCAACAGACCACTCCGTCACCAGCGGCAACCCCTCCGCCGCCTTCACGTGAACCCGCACCATTTGCTTCGCCACCGGCGACGACGCTTCTAGAAACGGCTTCGCCACCCGCGCCAGATCCGGATCCGCCGTGCGCCACACCAGATCTCCCACGCGAATCCGGTCGAACTGAATCGCGCCATTTCCAAACTTCAGCGCCAGCGTCCCGTCGAGCCCCGGCAGCGCCTCATAAACACGCCCGCCCTCTTCCGGCTCACCCGGACTCCTCCAATCCGCCGCGTCGAACACCACTCCATCACCCGCCTTGAGCGGCGCAATCTTGTGAGCCTGGCCCGTTTCGATATCGACGCGATCCGCCGACACGCGCACTACGCGACCCATCTCTACCCCGCGATGCCGCGGCGCCCGCCCTTCCACCACCGCCTGATGATTTGTCCCGGTCAAAAAATACGGACCGAGCCCGCGCGAATAAACCTGTTCCAGCCGTAACTCGTCCACGGGCGTAACGCTCTGCGCCCGCCCCTCCCATGCCTCATCCACCGCTTTGCGATACGCTGCCGTGGTCAGGGCCACATAGTCCGCGTCCTTGTATCGACCCTCAATCTTCAACGCCGCCACGCCCATCTCCACGATCTCCGGGATCTGCTTCAGCGCATACAAATCCCCCGGCGACAGCAAATATCGAGCGTCGGCCAGCGGCTCAATTCGTCCATCCACCAACAACTCATAAGGCAGCCGGCAAGCCTGCGCGCACTGCCCCCGATTCGCGCTCCGCCCGCCCCACGCCTCCGACGAAAAGCACTGACCCGAGTACGCCACGCACAGTGCGCCATGCACGAACATTTCCAGATCGCACCCGGTCTCCGCGATAATCCCGCGAATCTCGTCGAGCGACAATTCCCGAGCCAGGTTCACCCGCGCGATTCCGAAACTCTGCGCCAGCCTCACGCCTTCCGCATTCGTGATGCTCATCTGCGTGGACGCGTGCAGTTCCAGCTCCGGCGCAATCTCCCGAGCCAGCCGCACGATCCCGTAATCCTGCACGATCAGCGCATCCGCGCCCGCCCGAGCAATCGCCGCGATGGTCCGCCCCGCCTCCGGCAGTTCGTGCTCGAACACCAACGTGTTGAACGTGACGAATCCCTGCACCCCTCGCTTGTGCAAGGTACTCATGACCTCCGGTAATTCGTCCAGCGAAAATCCCACCTTGGCCCGCGCCGAAAAATGTTTCAGCCCGAAGTACACCGCATCCGCCCCCGCCTCGATGGCCGCGCGCAGTTGTGGCCAGTATCCGGCCGGACTCATAATTTCAGGTTTTCGTCGAGGCATGAACCGCTTTCTTCCAGCGTAGCGCACGTCCAGCATCCGCTCCCTGACGGTCGCGGTTCAGTTAGCAAACAGACTGGGTGGGACAGGCGCTTTCGCCTGTCAACGCTTTTTTCAACGCCAACGATCAAATGTACGATAGAAAGATGAAATTCGCCGCCTTCTTCGCCCTCTGCTACTCCGCCGCCCTCGCCCAAACCGATTCTTCCGCCGAGCTCGACCGCGCCAAAAAAACCCTGCAAGACTGGCCCGCTCTCTCCCGCTACGCCGACGACAACGCCAAGCTCACGACCCCAGCCACCGTCGTCTTCATGGGCGATTCCATCACCGACGCCTGGATCAAGCGCTCCCCAAAGTTCTTCGCCGACAACCCCACCTACGTCGACCGAGGCATTAGCGGCCAGACCACTCCGCAAATGCTGATCCGCTTCCGCCCTGACGTGATCGCCCTCAAGCCCAAAGTGGTGGTGATCCTAGCCGGCACCAACGATATCGCCGGCAACACCGGCCCCATGACCCTCGAAATGATCGAAGACAATATCGCCTCCATGGTCGAGTTAGCCAAAGCCCACAACATAAAAGTAGTTCTCTCCTCCGTCATGCCCGTCTGCGATTACATCCGTCCCCAAACCGAGCGCCGCCCTCCCGCCAAGATCATCGCGCTCAATGCTTGGATCAAAGATTACTGCGCAAAGAACCAGCTAATCTATCTCGACTACTACACCCCCATGCTCGATGACCAGAAAATGTTGAAAAAGGAATACACCTACGATGGCCTGCACCCTAACGAATTCGGCTACGCCATCATGGAGAACCTTGCGCGGCTCGCGATTTGTTACGCCCACGCCTTACCCGGCGAAGCTCTCTGCCGGTAAGCGAGCCGCGACCACAGGGAGCGGTCTTTTTCCGCTAGCCTATTACTTTCATGCCAAAACTCAACAAATACAGCTCCCGCATCACCCAGCCGAAATCGCAAGGCGCCTCGCAGGCCATGCTCTACGCCACCGGCCTGACCGAGGCCGACTGCAACAAGGCGCAGGTCGGCATCGCCAGCGTCTGGTTCGAAGGCAATCCCTGCAACATGCACCTGCTCGACCTCGCCGCGAAGGTGAAGGAAGGCGTCGCCGCCGCCGGCCTGGTCGGCATGCGCTTCAACACCATCGGCGTCAGCGACGGCATCTCGATGGGCACCGACGGCATGAGCTTCTCGCTCCAGTCGCGCGACCTGATCGCCGATTCGATCGAAACCGTCATGGGCGGCCAGTGGTACGACGCCAACATCGTCGCCATTCCCGGCTGCGACAAGAACATGCCCGGCTGCGTCATGGCCATGGGCCGCCTCAATCGCCCCGTCCCTCATGGTCTACGGCGGCACCATCCGCGCCGGCTGCACCGCGAAACATAAGAAGCTCGACGTCGTCTCCGCCTTCCAGAGCTACGGCGAATTCCTCGCCGGCAACATCGACGAAGCAGGAGCGCAGCGAGATCGTCCGCCACTCCTGCCCCGGCGCCGGCGCCTGCGGCGGCATGTACACCGCCAACACCATGGCCTCCGCCATCGAGATGCTCGGCATGTCGCTGCCCTACAGCTCGTCGACCCCGGCCGAAGATCCGCTCAAGCTCGACGAATGCGTCGCGCGCCGGCGCGGCCATCCGCAAGCTGCTCGAGCTCGACCTCAAGCCGCGCGACATCATGACCCGCGAGGCGTTCGAAAACGCGATGGTCCTGGTCACCGTGCTCGGCGGCTCGACCAACGCCGTGCTGCACCTGATCGCCATGGCCCGCTCGGTCGACGTGCACGCTCACGATCGACGACTTCCAGCGCGTCAGCGACCGCGACCCCGCTGCTCGCCGATTTCAAGCCCAGCGGCAAGTACGTGATGGAAGACCTGCAAGCCGTCGGCGGCATCCCCGCCGTCATCAAGATGCTGCTCGAAGCCGGCCTGCTCGACGGCGACTGCATGACCGTCACCGGCAAGACCGTCGCCGAAAATGTGAAGGACCTGCCCGGCCTCACAGCCCGGCCAGCAGATCGTCCAGCCGCTCACGAATCCCGATCAAGGCGACCGGCCACATTCAGATCCTGAAAGGCAATCTCGCCCCCGAAGGCGCGGTCGCGAAAATCACCGGCAAGGAAGGCCTGCGATTCGCCGGCCCCGCCAAGGTCTACGATTCCGAAGAAGACATGCTCCACGCGCTGGAGCGCAGCGAGATCGACAAAGGCGACGTCATCGTCATCCGCTACGAAGGCCCGAAGGGCGGCCCCGGCATGCCGGAAATGCTCACGCCACGTCGGCCGTCATGGGCGCGGGCCTGGGCAAGGATGTCGCGCTGATCACCGACGGCCGCTTCTCCGGCGGCTCGCACGGCTTCATCGTCGGCCACATCACGCCCGAAGCGCAGGAAGGCGGCACCGATCGCCCTGGTCCGCACCGGCGACAACATCACGATCGACGCCGAGAAAAACGTCCTCACCGTGGACCTCTCGCCCAACGAACTGGCCGCCCGCCGCGAAGCCTGGATCATGCCTCCGTACAAAGCCCACCGCGGCACGCTGGCAAAATACATCCGCCTGGTAAAAAGCGCCAGCGAAGGCTGCGTGACGGATGAGTAAAAATCTGGAGCTGTACGAAAAACTGATTGCCACCATCCCCTCGATCAAATGCAAAGGCGCAACCAATCCATACACGTCCGAAAACGGCCACATGTTCACGCATCTCGATAAGAGCGGCACGGTGGGCATTCGCTTGTCGAAAGAGGATGCAGAAGCGTTCGTCAAGAAATACAAATCCAAACCCTTCGAAACATACGGAGTCATCAAGAAGGATTGGGTCGCAGTGCCCGACGCATTGTTGAAGAAAACCGCGGAGCTATCGAAGTACCTGAAGCTCAGCCACGACCATGTCAAGAGCCTAAAACCCAAATAATATAGAGATCTCACCGCTACTCCCGACTCATTGTGAACGCATGCGCCGATTTGCGGATCGGTTGCATCCTTTATCTGGTGATTGCGGAGGGTTTAGATGCAGGCAGTAAGAGGAACATGTTATGAGCCCCATGCGTAAGCGTGGGGCTGCCATGTAAATTAATGACGCCGGGTGGCGCGAGCTTCAGCTTGCAGCGTCGACTTCAGTCGACGTTCCGACCCTACCCAACCCGCCGCAACTCCTCCCGAATAACCCGCCGAAGCGTCTTCTCCAAAGGCTCCCGCCGCCGACTCACAAAATCCCGAAGCGCCAGATTGATAAGGCTCTGATAATTCCCCCCACCAGCCTTCTCAACCTCGTCCCGAAACCAATCCAAAACATCAGCGTCGAGCCGGATAGTGACGCGAGTCTTCCCAGGGGGAACCGGTATGTAGGCCCCGCGAACACCCTTGCTGAAATCGTATTCCTTCCTCATATGATCGTGGGTACAAGTGTACACGACTAAACGAACCTGCGAGAACAAGGTATAACATGTTTCCAATGGACGATACACACAGGCAAAGCCTTGCTTGGGCGCGATTTCAGGCATTTCGGAGTCATCCACCTCCTTGGCCGAATGAAAGCGCAGTGTCGCAATTCCATGAAATACTCGCTGCGCTTGAGGAAGCGTATGCTGTCGATTTGTCTCCGTTCCGCGTTCCTGATTCCGAAATGAAGCCCAAGATTATTGGAGTGTCCAGAATCGGTTACTCAGGACGCCGCCGACCCCCGCAAATGTCTGGTCAGCGCTACTGCGATGAGCAGTTATTGCAGCGCCAGATTGAGGGCATCGTGTTCTATTTTCAAAACCTTGAGCCGCCACCCGAACGCCAGAAAATTGGATTTTAAAAGGAGAAGATATGCGCAAAATTCTGTTGATAGTTGTGCTGGGACTGATTTTTGCGTCCGCTATACTCGCTGCCGCGAAACACGACTTCCGAGCGGGTAAGCTCTTGAGTGTCACATCGGATGAGCGTCTTCTGGAAGGCACTTCGTATCGATGGGCAATCTTCACGGCACAAATCGGCGATTTGATCTACACCGCAAGGGGAGGACGGGTCCGCCGTCATTCAGGAGATCTCGCACAAGGACTCATCGTCGGCGACTCCGTTCAAGTCGCCATAGACGGTGGGGACCTAATTTTCCTGAAACCGGACGGAAAGGAGTTGAAGACAAAGATTATCAAACGGTCGCGAGCACAATAATTCCACCGCGATTTATAAACAAAGGACAATGAGGACATGGGAACACTTCGGACGGAGAAGGTAGACTACACAGCGTATTCTTCTTACCTGAAAGAGAGCGAGGCAGAGCTCGTGAAGCTAGGAATTACCAAGTGCAATCGCATGCGCGATCAGTCTCAGTTAACCGCCGTGGTCTTTCTGCTAATTAGGGGCGCTTCGCTTTTCCGGTCAGTGTTGTCGCTTCTGAAGAACGGACAACTGGATGCTTGCGACGCAGTCCGTCGAGCATACTTGGAAACATGGTTGCTCGCGTTTGAGTTTCGATTACAAGAGTCCAAGGCGAAAACTGCGCTCTGGCATGAGGGTAAGGGCCAATCGTGGAAGGCTAACCTGCAACGTCTTGCCCCGTTCTTAACATCACAGGGAGTAGACCCCAAGCTCAAAGACGACTATAGCGGACTCAGTGAGATGGCCCACCCCACAAAACTCGCTGCATCGAATTCGGCAGTTCTAGTCACCGCGCCACTTGGGGGAGTCTCCGAGCTCAACAAGGCCAAGGATTTTCTTGAAGGCGACATTCCAATGATGATGTATCGATTCCTCTGGCTGATCATTGAGGAAAGAAAAGGCCTGATCCCACTTGAAGTCAACATGAGTGTTTTGCCTTCCGCCGTCAGATATGTCAGCGAGTACGCCAAGACCAACCGGGTTAATCGAACATAGCGCCCTCTATGCCGGCTAGCGCTCCGCGCGCTTCATCCCAGCTTGTAAATCGTAACCCCACTCAACAACTTCGGATAAAAGTCCGTCGACTTCTGCGGCATCACCCCTCCCGCAAACGCGATCCGAGCCATATCTTCTATCGGCGTCGGCTCCAGAATGAATGCGACCTCCGCATCCCCCTCCCGCACCTCCGCTACCGCCGCATCGATGCCTCGCACATATTTGATGTGCTTCTCTTCGCGAACATCCGCTTCGCTGATCGCGAGCAGGCCGCCGAGTATGTCGCGATGGAGCACCGGCACATCCAACTCCCCGCCGACCCGAGGCCTCTCCAGCAGATGCTGGCCCGCCCCTGTCACAATCCCGATCCGCACTACCTTCTTGTCGGGCGCGGCCAGAGCTCGCTTCAACTCGTCCACCGAATGCAGAGACGTCGCCGACCATCCCTGCGCTTTCGCCCGCTCGTGAAATCCACTGGGATCGATCCCGCGCAGCACCCTGTGCGTCGCCAGAATCTTCAACCCCGGCGCGTGCATGTTGACGAACGTCATCATGACGTATTGCGCCGCGGCATCCTCGGGATGATCTTTCGCATATGACAGCGCCGTCTCGTAGCGATGATGCCCGTCGGCGATCAGCAGCTTCTTATCGCTCATCAGCGATTCAATCGCCGAGGTCTCGCGTGATCGGCCACACTCGATGCCGCGCGCCGTACTCGTCGAGAACGTCCAAAATCGGCGTGCCCTTTGAAGCCTCCGTCAGAATCGCGTCGACACGCGCGCGCCGGATCCGGATACAGCATGAAGATCTGACCGAAATGCGCGCGGGTATGATTCAGCAGCTCGCGCCGATCCTTCTTCGGACCGGTCAGCGTCTGCTCATGCCGGTAGACTACGTTCGCCGAATAATCCTCCAGCTTCCCGAGCCCGATGAAGCCCTGCCGCGTCAGCCGCTCGCCTGAATCCGGCACGGCGAACTCCTGCGAGTACGCATAGAATCCCGGCGCCGCATCCTGGGCCAGCACTCCGTCGCGAATCCAATTGTCGAGATGCTGCGCAGCGCCGGCGTAGTCGCCGTCCGGGCAGGATGATCCGCACCAGGTTGTACGGACTCGCCGCCAGATACCGGCGCCTCCATCTGCGGACTGATCTTGTCGTAAGGCTGCGTGAGCAGATTCGCCGGATCCCCGGCCTTCGCTGTATAGCGGAAAGGTTGGAAAGGTTTTACGTTGGCCAACTAACCAGAATATCAGTCCACTGAGCCGCGACCGTCAGGAAGCGGGCAGACGCCAAAGCCCCGCCCTTACATGTGAGTCTATGTGAAAAGTGCGACTGAGCGCTCCGGTCCTTTAGAGCCGTGACCATCGGGAGTGGTCTTTCAATAGTGCGTTTCATCAACCTACCAGTGGCCTCTATCGGCGAGTTCGTTAGCATGACCCCTCCATGACTGTCGGGGTTCGGTAGGAGAATGGCCTCGTCCTCAACGCCAACACCGAACCCCGACAGTTATGGAGGGGATAGTAATCCCATCCCGCTAGGACAGCGAGAGAATGCCCGGCTATGAGCCGCCGGCACGTCGGGGACCTGCCCCTCAACGCCAACACCGAACCCCGACAGTTATGGAGGGGATGTTGCGCACTGAAAACCGAAATGGCAGGTCGGGGACCTGCCCCACTGGCGCTAGTTCGCGCGTTTAAACGACACCGGCGCGCTGATCGACACGGGCCTGGGATTCACCAGCGTCTTCCCAATCACCGGCGAAAAAAAGTGACACTCAAAATTGACGATCTGCACCGTCAGCGTCTCGTCGTCCGGCCGCTCGGGCGTCGGCTTCCTGATACCGCACCCGCACGTTCTCCGGCTTCAGTCCCAAAAATCCAGCCGCCGCGACGCGAGGCGCCTCTTGCTGACCGTACAGAATCAGATTCGTGATCCGGTCCGGACCTTCCCACGAGTGAACCACGCCCCACCGCACCGACGATCGCACGCGCTCGACCAGCGCCTGGTGCGCGAACAGTACCTGCGCGCAGTCGATCACGCCCAGCAGCAGCGCGAAGAATGCCAGCAGCACAAACGTCGCCTCGACCAGCCCTTGCCCCTGCTCGCGTTTCATGGCTCCGTCTCCCCTGGAGCGTAGCGCCCGAGATACGGAAACTCCACGCCCGGCCGCCCTTCGAGAGAGATCGTCTTGAACACCGCATTCACCGGATAATTTCGGATCGCCACATGAACCGACGTAGGCGCGCCGGTCTTATCCTTCACCCACTCCACGTCCACTTGATCGGGCCGCAGATTCGGGACCACCGGAGTCAAGTCCGTGGGCCGCGTGTCGCCGTAGACCACCATGTTCCGGATGGCCGCGCGTCCCTTTGCCAGGTCGCCTTCGGAGGCCGCGCGATAGGTGCGCATCGCCGCGTACCGCCCGCCGTTGCCCACCGCCGTCACCAACTGGTTGTAGACGTAAAACGTGTATCCAAACTGAAAAGTCCCCGCCAGGCACGAGACCATCACCGCCGAGCACACCGCCAGCTCGATCATGGCGTGACCGCGTTCTGTTTCTCATTCCGTCAGCCTCACCGGATTCGACGCCGCTGCGGCCCGCGCCGGCACCGTGAAGCTGTTGGGTCCCCCGACCGCGCGCAGAAACGTAATCTCAACCGAATTGTCCGGAGCCGTCACCCGAGCCATCGTCACGCTCGCGGCATTTTTCGGTTCGCGATCCCACTGTGATCCGTCCGCGCTGAACTCGACCACTACACCGCGAAATTCCTGAGTCCCCAGGTTCCATCGCATTGGAACATGAGCCACCACTTCTCGCGCAAGACCGATGCCGGCTTTGGTGCCGTCCAGCTTAGACGCCGCAGCCATAGCCGCCGCATCGGTAAACACTTGCGCCTCGTTGCGAGCGATGTAAATCCGTCCCACATCGAACGCCAACCCCATTACTGCCAACAACAGCAGCATGGTGACAGACATCGCGATGAGCACGAAGCCCCGCTCTTTTTTGACAACCACTACCTATACAGAACGGCTGATTAGGGGCTGAGCTTTAGGAGCCAATATGATGGCGCCCGCAATCGCGAGCCCGATCGCGATCCATTGCGTGATCGACAGCGGCAAACCGAAGGGCAGCGCCTGCTCGTGGAAACGCTCGAATTCGATCAAAAACCGAATAATCGAGCTGATGAGGAGATAGAGGCCGATGATCTGACCCGGGGCATGCGGCTTGCCAAAACGCCAGTAGAGAAACGCGAACAGGATCGCTTCCGTAACCGATTCATAGAGTTGCGCGGGATGCAAAGGCACGCCGATGGGCACTCCGGTCAGCGCCGCCAGCTTCGGGATTCTTGAAAGTGACGGCCCAGGGCAGGTGGCATTCTTTGCCCCAGCAGCATCCGGCGGCGAAACATCCGAGGCGGCCGATGGCGTGGCCTATAGCGACTCCGGGAGCGAAGGCGTCGGAGACCGCCAATGCCGGTAACTTATTGTGCCGTATATAGAAAAAAGCGGTAACGAGGGCGAGAATGAGGCCACCCTGGAAGACTCCGGCGGCTTGCAGCGTGGCGAGGGAGAAGATCTGGATGTCCGGCCAATCGAAGGCGATCATCAGTAATTTAGCGCCGACCAGGCCCCCCAGCGCCACGTAGACCGCCAAATTGGTCACTTTTTCGGCGTCTAAGCCGCTCTTACGCGCGAGTTTTACGGTGACGGAGAGCCCGACCAGGAATCCGAGCGCGACCAGAACGCCGTAGGTGGGCAGGTAGAAGCTGCCAATCTGAAATATTTTGGGGAACAATCTACCCTCAGAATAACACTTCGGTTTTCAGCCCCATGCGTCAGCTTGGGGCTCTGACGGGAAAAAGGAATAGCCCAAGCTGACGCATGGGGTTTCAGTGTTCTAGCAGGCTCTCGACGGCGGCCCGGATCTCGGCGAGGTTCGAGCTTACCACGACGATGCGGTTGGACGCGTCCAGCACCAGCGTGGTGCCCCTGCTCGGGTCGGTCGGCCCTTGTGGACGCGTCCGATTCCTCGGCCCGCATGCTCACGGATGGCGGTTCCTGAACCGCGACCGTCAGGGAGCGGGCAGAGCGGAAACTGCGATTTAGCCTCGCGATTGACCACTCCCGATGGTCGCGGTTCTGAAGACGGAGCTTCGCGTCTGCCCGCATACTCACGGAAATGGTCGGCCTTTTTTACGCAGCGCGCGTTTTTGGGTACAATCGAGGCTTCCGCGAAAGAACCATGTTTGTTCCACTCACACCCCTGCGCTGTTTGCATCGCGCCATTGACGTTTTTGGGTCGAAGACGGGCATTGTCTCCGGCGATCGCTCCTTCACGTACGCGCAGTTCGGCGAACGGTGCGAGAAGCTCGCCACCGGGCTTCCGAAATTCGGCATCGTCCCGGGCGACCGCGTCGCTTACCTCAGCTTCAACACCCATCAGTTGATTGAAGGCTACTTCGGCGTGGTGCAGGCCCGCGGCATCGTCATGCCTCTGAACGTCCGGCTGTCGGAGTTGGAGCTGACCTCTATCCTGTGCCACTCCGGCGCGCGCATGCTGATGTTCGAGAGCGATTTCGCGCCGATGGTCGAGAAGCTGAGAAAAGCTTGCCCCACGATCGAGAAATGGGTGGGCCTGGGCGACTCACCCGTTCCCGGCGCCGACATCGCCTACGAAGAGATCGTCGACGCCGGTCACCCGGAGCGCGCCGATATTTTCACCTACGACGAAATGTCCGTCGCCGAGCTGTTCTACACCAGCGGCAGCACCGGAACGCCGAAGGGCGTGACGCTCGCGCACCGCACTCTTTATCTGCACGCGCTCGACGTCTGCGCCTTGAACAAGGACATCGAGAGCATGGTGGACCTGCACACCATCCCGATGTTCCACGCCAACGGCTGGGGCCGTCCGCAGGGGTCCACGTACATGGGCATCCCGCAGGTGATGGTGCGCCGCTTCGAGCCGACGTTCGTGTTCGAGCTGATCCAGAAACACAAGGCGACCGACATGTGCCTGGTGCCGACCATGGCCAACGCGATGATCAACGCTCCGGACCACGCCCAGTGGAACACGTCCAGCCTGCGGCGCATCATGATCGGCGGCGCGGCCGCGTCGCCGGAGCTGGTCGAGCGAGTCGAGAAGGCGTTTCCCAGCGCGGAGTGCATCGCCGGATACGGTTTGACGGAAACCGCGCCCGTGCTCACGTCGTCGCGCCACAAGGTCCCGTCGTATCCGTCGAACGAGGAGCGAATCCGCCGTCAGTCCATGGCGGGATGGCCCGTGCCCGGCGTCACCGTGCGCGTGGTCGATCTGGACATGCGCGACGTTCCGCGCGACATGCTGTCGATCGGCGAAGTGGTCGCCATGGGCGATCACATCATGGAAGGATATTTCAAGGAACCCGAAGCCACCGCCGCCGTGATGAGCGGACCCTGGTTCCACACCGGCGACATGGCCGTGTGGGATGAGGACAGCTACATCCACATCGTCGATCGCAAAAAAGAAATCATCATCTCGGGCGGCGAGAATATTTCGTCGATCGAAGTGGAGCGCGCCATCTTCTCGCACCCCGCCGTGTTCGAATGCGCCGTGGTCGCGGCGCCCAGCGAGAAATGGGGCGAAGTGCCGGCCGCCATCGTGGTCCTGAAACCCGGCGCTAAGTGCTCGGCGGAAGAATTGATGAAGTTCCTCGAAGAGCGGCTGGGGAAATTCAAGCTCCCGCGCATCATTGAATTTTCCGACGAACCGCTGCCCAAGACCGGAACGGGCAAAATCCGCAAGATGATTCTCAAAGAGAAATTCTGGGCCGGCAAAGAGAAACGCGTCCAAGGCTAATGTGGCGCACGCACTCGTGCGTGCCGCGTCGAGACTCATCTCGACGCCAGAGCAATGTTCATCGTAAACGCCCACATCGACGCGCTGCCCGACCTCTACGAAGCCGGAACACTAGGTGTGATCGAACACGATGGCTGGGTCGAGGCGTTCTTCGAAGACCGCGAGACCGCCGCGCAATTTGGCGAGCCGAGCGAAGCTCCCGACACCGACTGGGTACAGCAAACGCAAGATGCCTGGCCCCCTCTGCTGGTCGGCGAGAAGTTTTTCTTAGTCGCGCCCTGGCGCACCGAGCCCACGCCTGATGGACGCTTTCGTCTCGAAATTAATCCCGGCATGCAATGCGGCACCGGCCAGCATCCTTGTACGCAAAAATGTCTCGAAGCCATGGAGCGGATCGTAAGACCGGGCGATTCCGTGCTCGATGTCGGCAGCGGCTCCGGCATTCTGTCGATCGCGGCGAAACTGTTAGGCGCGGGGCGAGTCGTTGCCTGCGACATCGATTCCCGAAGCCAGTCGTCGACTTCGTCGGCAGCGTCGACGCGGTTCGCAGCGGCTCCTTCGACGTGGTGGTCGCGAATATCAACGAAGATGTGATCGGCCGAATGCGGCCGGACTTCGAGCGGGTAGCGAAACGGCGAATTCTTTCCGGGTTTCAGGACGACGAAGGCGAGTGGACCTGCATTGTCTGCTGAATTGTTCCTTCCATTTCAGTGGTTTATCGTTTTCACCCGCGTGCGATCGAACTTTGCCGCGGTATCGTGAGTCAGCGGTGGCGCCACTGAATCGGCCTCCATCTACCGGAGCGTGAGAACCTAGGCAACCTCATCGACCGACGTTTAAGAGGATTCAGCGAGAGCATGCGAGCGGCAGCGCATTAGGCCGAGAGGCTGTAGGTGCGCAAGTTCAGCGATACAGCGCCCCAGGCCCGTCTGGGTTATCAAAAGGGAGGAGGCCTCCGATGAATGTTTATGTTAGTGAAGCCCGCTGTCAGCCGGGCGTTTCAGGCCACTTGTGCCTCGGGTACCTGCGGGAGAGCTCTCGCCGCACCTGCGGATAGAGCCGCTCCCAGAATCCCGCCAAGTCGCGAGTGACCTGAATCGGCCTGCGGTTGGGCGCAAGCAAGTGCACCACGACAGGTGTCGATCCGATTCTCGGCGTTTCGCGAATCCCGAAAAAATCCTGGAGCCGCGATTCGATCCACGGCGGCTTGCCGTCTTCGTAGTGCACCTTCACGTCCCGTCCGCCCGGCAGTTTCAACTTCTCCGGCGCAAGCGAATCGATGCGCGGCGGACGCAGCGCCGCAAGCACGCCCGTAATTTCGCCGAAGCTCGACTTGCCCATGCACAATTCCGTGAGCGTCGCCGCAACATCGATCTTAATGTCCGCGAAAGCGGCCCTCGCCAGCAGTTGGTCGAGCGCCTCGCGATCCACAAATCGTCCAATGTCCGCATCGAGCGCCTTCGCCGCCAGAAGGTTCGATGCTTCCTCGGACGGCGGCGCAGGGGCACGCGTTTCCTCGATCACCAGTTGATCGTAGAGCAGCGCCGAAACCTGTTCGACGCGTTCCGCGCTTCGATTCCATTCGAGCGTCGTGCGGGAAACGGCGCGGTCCAGCAGCCACTCCGGCTCAATCGGAGCCGCCAGCCGAACCAGCGGTAATCCTTGGTCGCGCCGGTCTTCGATATCGACCGCGACCACAAATTCGTGCCGGCCATCCGGCAGCCTTGCCGATCCGCCTTGCGACAAAAGAAGTTCATCGCGGCGCCGCCTCCCCACCCGATCGGGAAACGCCGCGAGCACCGATTGCAGAATCGCCGCATCGTCACGAGTCCGGTCGCGTCCCGGCACCAGCCTCCGCAGTTGATCGAACACCCGCCGTGTCTGCGGCTGCCAGTCCGATTCCACTAGCGCCAGCAAGTCGGACGATCCGCGTTCGCCCGCGCTCAACACCGCCGCCACCGCGCAACCTTTCTCTGGAACGCCGCGACGCGACGCTTCAATCACCAGTTTCGAGAGTCTCGGCGGAAGCGGAAGCGCGGCCATTTCCGGACTCGCTTCGAGAACGTCGAGCAATCGGTTCGCGGCGGCCAGCGCAGCATCGGGCGGAGCCTCTAACCAGTCCAAGGTGTCGATCCTCATGGCGCGCAGTTGCAGCACCACCTGCGACAATTCGCGCCGCAGAATTTCCGGTGCGTCCGCCGTGGGCCGCCGATGAAAATCTTCCGCGGTGTAAAGCCGGATCACGCGTCCTGGAGCCGTGCGGCCGGCGCGCCCCGCCCTCTGCGTCGCCGACGCCTGCGAGATTCGCTTCACGTCGAGCGACGGCAAGCCGGTCCACGGAGAATCCGCCGCCACGCGCGCCAGCCCGCTATCGATCACCGCCGTCACTCCCTCAATGGTGATGGAACTCTCCGCGACGTTGGTCGACAAAATGACTTTCCGGCGATTCCCGCGCGTCACTGCTCGATCCTGTTCCTCGGGCGAAAGATCGCCGTGCAGAGGAACCACCAGCAGGTTCGTCCGCTGCAACGCCCGCGCCGCCCGCCGGATTTCCGCCGCGCCCGGGAGGAACACCAACACGTCTCCGTCCATTGGACCGAGGCGCTCCACCGCCGCTGCCACCTGATCTTCCAACGCCGCCGCCGAGTGCGGCGTGTACTCGATCTTCAACTCAAACAACTTTCCCTCTGACCGCAGGACAGGACAATTCCCCAGGAATCTCGCGATCGGCACCGCGTCGAGCGTCGCCGACATCACTACGATTCGGACGTCGAGCCGCCTCAACAGCGCCAGCGCAAGGTCGCTATCGAGATGCCGCTCATGAAATTCGTCCAGGATCACGATGTCGACGCCCGACAGCGTGGGGTCCGACATCAGGCGCCGCGTCAGAACTCCTTCGGTGACGAATCGCAGCCGCGTTCGCGGTCCGGAGACGTCTTCGAAACGCACCTGGTACCCGGCCGTTTCGCCCAGCCGTTCGCCCATTTCCGACGCGACTCGCCGCGCCGCCATGCGTGCCGCCAGCCGCCTGGGTTCCAGAACGACAATCTCTCCGCGCACGACCGGCAACAGCGCCGGAGGAATGCGCGTGGTCTTCCCCGCCCCCGGAGGCGCTTCGATCACGAGATATTTTTCGCGCCCGAGCGAGGCGACAATCTCCGGCAGCAGCGCGTCAACCGGCAGTTTCATCTGACTCGACCACCGCTCGAATTGTCTCCGGCGAGTTTCCCTCAAACCGGTTGTTCACGAAAATGTAAGCCGCGCTTCGCTCGCGTTTCATGCGCTCGATCACGTCGCGCAACGCGTCGCGGCCTTCCGGATTCTCGTCCTGAATCTTGTTGTACGGCGCGAACTGCTCCACCGCCGTTTCGTACGCGCGCCCCGCCCGCAACAAGGCGCGAACCACCGTGAAGTCCGCGGTGAAAACTCCCGGCAGCGCGATCTGTTCCCCCAGCGGCGGCATCTTCGTCCACGCATTCAAGACATGCGCCGCCTGATGCTCGCGCAGTGCGTCAAAGTAAGGGGCCGCCAGATACTCCCGATTGCGGACTTCCACCGCGTAACGGAACGTTACAGGCAACGCTTCGAAGAAGGGGACGATCTGCGCCACGAACTCATCGGCCGTCGCTCCGCGCGCGCCGAACTCGAAAATCAGGCAGGCGATTCGCGATCGATACGGCTCCAGCGGTTCCAGGAACATCGCGCGAAACGCATCGGCATTCAGATAAGCCTCGTTGGTGCGTCCCGCGCGCGGACCGTATCTTGGATGCCTTGGAAACACTTCCGCCGTCACTTCCTCGGGCACCTTCAATGCGAATTGCAACTGCGGCGGAGCGGGCGAGAACAGCTTCTTCCAGAACTCGGCCGTCGGGAATTGATAGAAGGAGAAGTCCCCGCAAACGATGGGAAATGTTTCGGCGAATTCCGCCAGACACTCCGCTTCAAAATGTTTCTGCGAGAATTTGCCGCGCGACAAATATCGCTCGCGCGTGTAAATCTGATCGAGCCATCCGGTGTACTTCCACGAACTGGTGCCGATGAAAATCTTCCGGTCCGCAAGCGCGCGCAATCTTCGAGCCAGCGCATCCTTATCGAAGGACGGTGGCGAATCGAACAGAGAAAGGTTCACCAGGCGTGGGCGGAGCGGTTGTAGAACGGGTCCGCGCCCGCCTCAATGATGGAACTCGGCAAAATTTTTATCATCACCGGCGCTGCTCCGTTCGCATAGCGCGACCGGGTTTCCATGTGGTGGCCCCGTCCCGTCAGATCGGTTCCCACCGCCATGGGAATGCGCTCGTCCAGCAACAGATCGCCGCGATTCCAGGCGTGATTGTCGAAGCTCGAAACCAAGTGGCGCGTCTGAAAACGCGGAGCCTCCACCGCCTGCTGCGCGTTCATTCCAAACTCCACCACGTTGAGAAACATCTGGATCAGCGCCTGATCCTGATTGTCGCCGCCCGGCGTCGACATCGCCAGATAAGGCGTCCCGTTCGCGTGCGTCACGATGGTCGGACTCAGGGTCACGCGCGGACGTTTCCCGCCCGCCATCTCATTCGGATTGCCCTCGACCAGAACGAACTGCTGCCCGCGCTCGGTCAGCGGAATCCCGGTGTCGCCGGCGATCACGCTCGGCAGCCACGCGCCCGATGGCGTCGCCGAAAAAACCATCCCGTCGCGATCGATCGCGTCGACACAGGTGGTGTCCTTCGCCATCAGCGCGTCGGAGATGCGGATGCTCGCCATTTCCGTTTCCGCCGGATGCCGCCCGATCTTGCCATTGATCTTGCCAGGAAGAAAATCCTGCGACGCTTTTTCCGTGATCTGCTTGCGGCGCTCCGCCGCGTAACTTTTCGACAGCAGAATCTCAGTGGGAATATGCGAGAACTTCGGATCGCCATAATACGTATCGCGGTCCGCGTAAGCCAGCTTCAGCGCTTCGTCGGTGCGGTGAATATACTCCGCCGAGTTGAACGGCGTCGAATGCATGTCGTAGCCCTCGAGGATATTCAGGGCCTCGATCATCGCCGGCCCCTGGCTCCAGAATCCGGGCTTGTACACGTTGTAGCCGCGATAGGTGGTGGATACCGGCTCCTCCACGGTCAGCTTGAACGCGGCCATATCCTCGTAGCGAAGAAGCCCCTTGTTCTCCTTGCTGAACGCGTCGATTTTGTGCGCGATCTCGCCGCGATAAAAATAATCGCGGACGGCATCGATCGCCGCTTGCCGGTTGGCGCCGGAGGCCAGAGCCTTCTTCTCGACTTCGACCATCGCCCGCAACGTCCGCGCCGTGTCCGGCTGCCGGAAAATCTCGCCGACGTTCGGCGTGTGTCCTTCCGGCATGAAGTGCGCCTTCGAGGTGGGCCACGCATCGAGGAACGGCCGCGACCCGGCGATCGATTGCGCGCGCATCTGATCGATGGCGAATCCGTCCGTCAGATCAATAGCCGGCGCGATGATTTCGCCGAAGGACTTCGTTCCAAATTCGCGGAGCGCTAGCAATCCCGCGTCCATCATGCCCGGGACCAGCGCCGGCATCAGTCCCGCGACCGGAATGATTCCCTTCAACCCGCCCGGATCCATCTCCAGAATCTCGAACGGCATCAGGCGGCGCGTGCGAAACATTTCGGCGGTGGCCAGCTTCGGCATCGTGCCGACGCCCGCGATCGCAAACACCTTGCCGGCCTTGGTGCGAATCAGAATCGGAGCCTCGCCGCCCAGTCCGAAGTGCGAAAGCTCCGTGACGGAGGCCGCGAACATCGTCGCGACGCCCACGTCCACCGCGTTCCCGCCCTTGTAAAACGTGCGCATTCCCGCTTCGGTGGCGTATTCGCTTCCCGCGGCGACGGCGCCATGGACTCCCCGAACGGCCTGACGTACCTGCCGGTCCATCTCGCGGCGGGACTGTCCGCTGCACGACACTACCAGATCTAGAGCGACCGCAAGAGCAAGTGTTTTTCGCATCGAGAACTCGTCTTAATTATAATGGTTCATACGTGAGTGAACTTGCAGATCTTCTAGAACGATTCCGTCGCGGCGCGGAACTTTTGGCCGTAGTCACCACCGGCGCCGCTGGTCCGGAGCTTGATTTCGCGCCGGCTGAAGACAAGTGGGGAGTGCGAATGATCGTGTGCCACCTGGCCGATTGCGAAGCCATCAACGTGATGCGATTCCGCCAAATGATCGCGGAGGACAACCCGATTCTGCCCGGCTTCGATCAGGACAAGTGGGCCGCCAATCTCGATTACCGGAAGCGGAAAATCTCCCAGCCGATCGAGACATTTCGCCGATTGCGCGGAGAGAACTACGAGTTGTTGAAGGATCAACCGGAAGAGGTCTTCGCGCGCACCGGCAACCACACCAAGCGCGGCCCCATGACCATCCTCGACATGCTGCGCCTCCACACGGAACACGTCGAGAAGCACGTGCAACATATCCAGGCCGTCCGCGCGGCGTATAAGGCGCATCGCGCGAAGCTCGCGGCAACGCCTGCGACGTAACTACAAAAAGAGTTACAATTGAGATGGAGTTCGAGTGGGATCCAGCCAAGAATCGCAGCAACTTCGTGAAGCACGGCCTGGATTTCGGGGACGCAGAGTTTGTTTTTGCGAAACCTTGCGTCAGCTTTAAAGATCGCCGTTTCGATTATGGAGAGGAGCGGTCGATCACCCTCGGCTTATTGGAAGGGCATGTAGTCGTGATCACTCACGTTTAGCGCGATGGGTCGACCCGCATCATCTCCATGAGGAAGGCGAATCGACGTGAACAAAAAGTCTATAAAGAGCGACTTGGCAAAGCTGGACCGGATGACTGATGCCGACATCGACTACTCCGACATCCCGGAGTTGGACGACGAATTTTTCAAGAATGCAACCCAAGTTCCATGGCCCCCCGTGAAAGCGCAACTTACCATCCGCCTCGATGCCGACGTGCTGGCATGGCTCAAGTCGAACGGCAGAGGGTATCAGACGCGGATCAACCGCATCCTGCGCGTCGCGATGGAATCAACTGCGAAGAAGAAGGTCCGAGCCCGCTAGCGTGGTGCTTCGCTCAAAGTTAATATCTTTCCCGCCGTGTGGCGCACGCGTCTACGCGTGCTGCGTCGACAGTCGTGTCGACGTTCCGGCGTTTATTTCCGTGAGCCTGGAAAGACACATCGACACGACTGTCGATGCGGCACGCCTGGAGGCGTGCGCCACACAACATTCAGGATTTCCGCCGACAGCGCTTCGCATTAGCGGCTATTCTAACTTGAGATGACGCTACGATCACGCGGAGCCCTGGCGGCGATCCTTCTGCTGTTCATCGGTTCCGCGATGTTGTTCGTCAGCCGGCCCGGCGTTGAGGCCGATGAAGCGCTGGTGGCGAATCCCGCCATTTATTACTGGCACCACGTCCCGTTCATGCTGATGAGTTACATGGGCGCGCTCAAGGCATGGTTCTACACCGCGCTCTTCGCCCTCGTGAAACCGGGCCCGGTCTCCTTGCGCACGCCCACCGTTCTGATCGGAGCCGCCGGGGTTCTGCTGCTCTTCCTGCTGCTCGACCGGACCATCGGACGCCGCGCGGCCTGGATCGGCACGCTGCTGCTGGCCACCGATTCCATGTACGTCATCCTCGAAGCTATCGACTATGGACCGAACGCGCTCCACTTTTTATGGAAGCTGGGAGGGATGCTGCTGCTCCTCCGCTTTCATCGCGGAGGATCCATCTGGACGCTCGCGGGCGGGTTCTTTCTGTTCGGCCTCGGACTTTGGGACAAAGCGATTTTCGCTTGGGTGCTGTTCGGGATCGGCATCGCGGCGGTCCTCGTATTCCCTCGCGACGTCTGGCGGCATCTGACGATTCGCAACCTGGGCATCGCGGCCGCATCGATGATTGTGGGTGCGCTGCCGCTGGTGTTCTACAACATTCACCGGCCCCTCGATACATTCCGCAGCAACGTCCACCTCACACATGAGCCGGTCGCCCAGAAACTGATTCTGCTCCAGCGCACCTTCGATTCTTCGGTGTTGTTCGGATTCTTCACATCGGTCCAGCCGTCTCCGCATCCGGGCGTAGCGGCGACGCCCCTCCAGAAAGTCTCGCAGTCGGTGTCCGATACGGCGCGTCAACCGACCCACAACCTGACGATCTTCGCGTTTGGCATCGCCTGTCTCGGAATCTTCGCTCGCGCCTCGCGGAAGCCCGTCCTATTCGGACTTCTCGCCTGTCTGGGAACCTGGCTGCCGATGTTTCTTACCGCGGGCGCGGGCGCTGCCGCTCATCACGTGATCCTGCTTTGGCCGTTTCAATTTCTGGCGATCGCCTCGGCGCTGGCGGCCCTTCCGTGGCACTGGCTCGCGGCGGCCGCGACGGTGATTCTGTGCGGATCGAACCTTCTCGTCACCAACGAATATCACTGGCAGATGGTGCGCAACGGTCCGGACATTCGCTGGACCGACGCCGTTTATCCTTTGGAGCGGCGCCTCGAAACTTTGCGGTCGCCCAACATTTATATCGTGGACTGGGGCATCTACGAAACGATAAACCTGTTGAGCGACAACACCGCTCCGGTGCACGGACTCGATTGGGGCAACGCCGATAACTTGCGCAAGGCTGTCTCCGATCCGCGCGCGTCGTTTGTCGCGCACGCTGCGAATTATGCGTACTTCCCGCAACAGCGTGCGATCTTAGAAGACACCGCCGCGAGTGAAGGCTACGAAGAAGTACCGATCGAGATCATCTACGATCGTAACGGGAGGGCTACGTTTGACGTTTTCCGGTTCCGGAAAATTCCTTTGTAATATCTGCGGCACAGAGTGCGAGCGGCCGCCGGAAGGCATTCCGCGGGAAGGCGCAAGCTGTCCCGAATGCCAATCGTCTGCACGCGTGCGCGCCGTGATCGCCCTGCTCTCGGAAGAAATGCTGGGAGTCGCGATGACGCTCGCCGACTTCCCGGTGCTGAAGGGAATTCGCGGCATCGGCATGAGCGATTCCCCAGAGCTCGCCGAACGGCTGGAGCAGAAACTCGATTACACCAACACGTTTTATCATCAGGCGCCGCGCTTCGACGTGACGAATCCCGACCCGAACGATTTCGGCCGCTACGATTTCATCCTTACCAGCGAGGTGATGGAGCACGTCCCTCCGCCGGTGGAACAGGCGTTCGCAAATCTCGTCCGGCTGCTGAAGCCGGACGGTCTGCTGATCATGACCACGCCGTATACGCTCGGCGGCAAAACGAAAGAGCATTTTCCGGAGCTGCACCACTTCGCCCTGGCATCACCTGGAAACGATGCCGTGCTGGTGAACCGGCGCCGCGACGGAACGATCGAAGTGTTCGAGAATCTGGTTTTTCATGGAGGCCCGGGATCCACGGTGGAAATGCGCGTCTTCACCGAAGAATCCCTGCGCGAGAATCTGCTCGCCGCCGGATTCTCCACCGTACGCGTCGCCATCGAGGACCACCCGGAGTTCGGTATCGAGCACGCGGAAAACTGGTCCTTGCCGATCGTCGCGCGTAAGGGCACGTTCCATCCGCCGGCGGCCGAACTGGCGGGCGAATATCGCCAGGCCCGCCGTCTGGCCGCTCATCTTAAATCGCAACTCGAGGCGCTGTTGGGCGATTACGAAGGCTATGTGGCGCAATCCGAGGAATGGCGCAAGGAGACCACCCGGCTACTGGCGGAGCGTTACGAATGGGGTTCCGCGCTCGACCGCGAATTGACCGCGCGCACCGAGTGGGCGCTAGGTCTCGACCGCGAAATCGCCGATCTGCGGCAGCGTCTTGAGGAAGCGCAGGCGGAGCAAGCGCGCCTCCAGGCTCGTAAGTGGCTGCGGCTTGGACGCAAGCTCGGAGCGCTTGATTGAACAAGCTGCGAACGCGCTAAAGTAGTTGGCTGGCTGGCCGGCAGCCGAGGAGGCCTCTTGGACTCGTCCCTGTTTGCGATCGTCGCCGCGATCATCGTGATCTACCTGCTCTCCAGCATTAAGATTCTGGCCGAGTATGAACGCGGCGTTATCTTCCGGCTGGGCCGCGTGCTGGCGCAGCCGAAGGGTCCCGGCGTGATTCTGGTGTTCCGTCCGATCGACCGGCTGGTTCGCCTGTCCCTGCGCGTCGAGGCGATGGAAGTGCCCGCGCAGGATGTGGTGACGCGCGATAACGTCACACTGAAGGTGAATGCCGTGGTCTATTTCCGCATTGTCGATCCGACCAGGGCCGTGATTGAGATCGCGAATTATTTGTTCGCCACCTCGCAGCTTTCGCAGACCACGCTGCGCAGCATCCTGGGCGAGGCGGAGCTGGACGAAGTGCTCAGCCAGCGCGAGAAGCTGAACGTGCGATTGCAATCCGTGCTCGACGAACACACCGGCCCGTGGGGCGTGAAGGTATCGATGGTGGAGATTAAACAAGTCGACTTGCCGGAGTCGATGATCAGGGCCATCGCACGGCAGGCCGAGGCGGAACGCGAGCGGCGCGCGAAAATCATTCACGCCGAAGGCGAGGCCGCGGCGGCGCAGAACCTGGAAAAGGCCGCCGCGATCATGGCATCTCAGCCGGCCGCGATGCAGCTTCGCTACCTGCAGACGCTGGTTGAGATAGGATCGGAAAAGAACACGACGGTTGTGTTCCCATTGCCGATGGATATACTCTCGAACGTAGGACGTATACTCGAAAAACTTGCCAAGGACGCATAGGTGCCCAAGAACGAAGACGGCGAATTTGAATTAATCCTGGCGAACCGCCAGTTACTGAGTGTGTTCTTCATCGTGGTAGTCCTGCTTGGAGTGTTTTTCACGATGGGTTATATCGTGGGGAGAAATTCCGGTCCGGCTACCGTGGAGGTCGCTACCGTCCGGAAGGCGGAGCCAAAGGCCGCGGATACGCCCGCTCGGGAAACGCCTGCGCCGGTCAGTCCCCCCCCGGTCGATACGCCTGCGCCTACGGCGACGAAACCGCAGCGCGAACCCGTCGTCACGCCCGAGCCCAAGCCGGAACCGCCGGTGAAGAAAGAAGCCCCCGCCAAGAAGGAGAAGGAAAAGGCTGCGCCTGCCCCTACGCCGGCTGCGTCGGGCCAGACTTATCTACAACTGGTCGCCACTGCGAAAGCAGAGGCGGACGTGATGGTGGACGTGCTGCATCAGAAAAAATTCAAGGCCATCGCCGTGGAGATTCCGGAGAAGCCGGGCCTCTTTCGCGTCCTGGTCGGCCCCCTCGCCGATGGGTCGTTGAATAAGACCAAGTCGGATTTGCAGAGCTCGGGTTTCCCGGGCGACAAGGCGATCAGGAAAGTCTATTGATGGAGTTGGTGCAGTTGCAGCCTGCCTCGCCGAGGCTCCCAGACTGGCTTCGAAAATCGCGGACGCATCCTGAATCCGTTCACAATTTGAAAGCGGAGTTGCGCAAGAAGAATCTGCATACGGTCTGCGAATCCGCTCGCTGCCCGAACATGCACGAGTGCTTCCATCGCGGCGCGGCCACCTTCATGATTCTCGGCAACCTTTGTACGCGCGGCTGCGGGTTTTGTTCCGTGCCCAAGGCGAAGCATCCTGGGGCGCTGGATCCGGAGGAGCCGGAAAACGTCGCGCGCATGGCGGCGGAGATGAAGCTTCGCTACGTGGTGATCACGAGCGTGAATCGCGACGATCTTCCGGACGGCGGCTCGACTCACTTTTCTGAAACGGTTCGCGCAGTCCGCCGCGCGTTGCCCGAAGCGCGAGTGGAAGTGCTGACTCCCGATTTCTGCGGCGATCTTGACGCCGTCGCCCGCGTGCTCGACGCCGCGCCGCACGTTTTCAATCACAACATGGAGACCGTGCCGCGCCTCTATAAAACGGTGCGCCCGCAGGCGAATTATCAACAGTCGCTCGACGTTCTGCGCTTCGCGAAGCGGTATCGGCCGGAGTCGATCACGAAGTCGGGCGCAATGCTAGGCCTGGGCGAATCGCCGGCTGAGGTCGAACGGCTACTGCGCGACCTGCGCGACGCGGATACGGATGTCGCCACGCTCGGCCAATACTTACAGCCCACGCGCCGCAATTTGCGGGTGGCCGAATATGTAACGCCCGCGCAATTCGAAACCTATCGCGATTTCGGGTTGTCGATCGGCTTTAAGATGGTCTTTAGCGGACCGCTGGTGCGGAGTTCCTACATGGCGGATCTGGTGGCCGAATCCGTGTGAAAACCGCGGCAGACTGCTCGCTCTTTTGAAAACAGATATGGATGCTGTCGCCTTAACAGAGCCGCGACCGCAGGGAGCGATCTCCGGACTACGCTTGAACTTCGCCCTCTCCATTTTTTCCGCGCTTCTCCTGATCCTGATTTTTCCCCGCTTCGATTTCACATGGCTCGCACCGCTGGCGTTGACGCCGCTGCTGATTTCATGCGCGAGAGAATCGTCATGGCAACGGCGATTCCTGGTAGGCTGGGCCGGCGGATTCGTCTTCTGGTTCGGCATCTGTTACTGGATCCAATTCGTGCTCGAAGTGCACGGAGGTATGGGCAAGTGGGGCGGATGGGGCACGTTCTTTTTGTTCGCGATCCTCAAAGGACTGCACATGGCGGTGTTCGCCGCGCTCGCGGGATTCGTGATCCATCGCTGGTGGGCGATCCCCGCGACCGCCGCGCTCTGGACCGGGCTCGAACGCACGCACGGACCCTTCGGCTTCGCGTGGCTGGATCTGGGTAACGCTGGAATCGACATGCCGGTGGCGATGCGGCTGGCACCCGTCATTGGCGTCTACGGGTTGTCCTTCGTGTTTGCGATGACTGCGTGCGCCGTCGCGCTGATCATCTTGAAACGCTCCCGTTGGGAGCTGAAACGCTCCCGTTGGGAGCTGGCATGGCTTATCGCGCTGCCGCTGATTTATGTTTTGCCTGTGCTCCCGGTCGTGCCGGCGACGCGTCAGGCGTTGGTGGTGCAACCCAACGTGGACAGTGAAGTCGAGTGGTCGCGTCCTTTGCTGGAAGACACCGAAACGCGGCTCGCGCTTCTGTCGCGAACGCACAGCGTCGACCTTCTCATATGGCCGGAGATGCCGGTCCCTTTGTATTTGAATGACCCGTCTTTCCTGCGTTATGCCGGCAGCATCGCGGAAACCTCGCGGACCTACTTCCTGTTCGGCGCCGTGGGCCGCACGAAAAAAGGACAACCTCTCAACTCCGCCGTGATGCTCGACGCAGCCGGCCGCGTCCTCGATCAATACGACAAGATCAAACTCGTGCCGTTCGGCGAATTTGTGCCTGACGTCTTCTCCTTCGTCAATCGGGTCACGAAAGAGGCGGGCGACTTCGAAGCGGGAAGCCGCGTGGTCGTATTCCCCAACCGCGTAGGCGCGTTCATCTGCTACGAATCTGCGTTCCCGGACTTGGTCCGCCAGTTCGCCCGCGACGGCGCCGAGGTTTTTGTGAACCTCTCTAACGATGGATACTTCGGCACCAGCGCCGCGCATGAGCAGCATTTGGAACTGGTCCGCATGCGGGCCGCCGAAAACGCCCGATGGATCGTCCGGGCGACGAACGACGGCATCACGGCGACGGTCGATCCTACCGGCCGCGTGACAGAGCGCCTTCGTCCGTTCACTCAACTTTCAGCCACGATGCACTACGGGACATCGACGAATCAGACTCCATACACGCGTCATGGCGACTGGTTCGCGTGGTCGTGCCTGGTGGGTGGAATCGCGGCGTGCGGCGTCAGAAGACGACAATCTGGCGGACCGTCGCCGACCTCTTAGGCGGCTCTTTTCGCAGGATCACTTGCCGAAAAACCGTGCCGTCGGACCGGGTCAAGGTTCCCTGAATCTTTCCATGATCCATCTTGAGCCGCCAGACGCCTTGCGCGTACTCGCAGATCAAGGAGTCGTGGTCGTGGCGGAACTCTCGCGTTCCCATGTTGACCGCTTCCCCGTTCACGATTTTGTCCGCGGAGACGGAAGCGTACCCCGGCTTGCCTGCCGCGATTCGGTAAACGACAGTCTCGTCGCGGCAGGCGGTGTTCTTGGCGACGCACGTCGAGTCGCCATGCCACTCGCCGATGAAGGAGTCCATCTCACTCGGAGCCGCCAGGCCCAAAACCAACACGCACAGGAACGCGCCCATACCAGTTCGACGCACGAGCTCGCATCCGGTTAGCGGTCTGCGTCGGAAATCCTGAAGGTTCTGTGGCGCGCGCCACCAGGCGTGCCGCATCGACATTCGTGTCGATGTGTCTTATCAGGCTCACGGAAACGTCGACACAACTGTCGACGCGGCACGCGTGGACGCGTGCGCCACGCCGGAAGATAATATTCCACTATGAGTGACGGACTACCCTAGCTGTGCCGGATCACCAGTACGTCGCCGTCTTTGACGATGTACTCTTTTCCTTCGAGCCTTAGCAAACCCTTGTCGCGCAGCCCGGAATAGCCGTTGTGGTCCACCAGCAGCTTCCAGTTCACCGTCTCGGCGCGAATGAATTTCTTCTCTAAATCGCTGTGGATCGCGCCCGCGGCTTTCTGCGCGGTACTGTTTTTCGGAATGGTCCACGCCCGAACTTCGGTCTCCCCCGCCGTCAGGAACGACATCAAGCCTAGCAGCGAATATGTCGCGGCGATCAAGCGCTCCAGTGCCGACTCGTGCAAACCGTAACTCTTCAAGTACTCGGCGGCGTCTTCCTTCGGCAGCTCCGCCAACTCGGCTTCGATCTTGCCGCAGATCGCGGTGATTGCGATTCCCTTCCGTCCGGCAAATGGACCGGTGCGATACTTCTCCTCCACTTCCGCCATGCGGGAGGCATCTTCTTCGCCCAGATTCAGGACGCACAACATCGGCTTTTGCGAGAGGAACTGAAAGCCGCGGATGCGCTTTTCATCCTCAGCGTCCAGATCCAGAACCCGCACCGCGCGATTCGCTTCGAGCTCCACTTTGATCCGCTGCAGCAGGTCTAGCTCTTTTTCAAACTCGACGTTTTTGCCCCGTTTCAGCTCTTTTTGAACGCGCTCCATGCGCTTCTCGACCACCACCAGATCGCTGAGAATCAGCTCCATCTCCACGTCTTCGAAATCGCGAATGGGATCCACGGACCCGGCTTCGTGCGGCACCGTATCACTCTCGAACACGCGCAGCACGTGCGCCAGCGCGTCGACCACCCGCAGGCTCGAAAGGTATTTCGGATCGCGCAGCGACTCCTTGGAGATGGCCGGGAAGTCCAGATACTCCACCGTGGCGAACGTAATTTTCGGCGGATCGAAAATCTTTGCCAGCGCGTCCAGCCGGGCATCGGGAACCTTGGTCACGCCGACGCGCGCTTCCAGTAATCCGACGCGGGCCGCTTCGTGCACGCCGGTCAGGATCGTAAACAGACTAGTCTTGCCCACCATCGGCAGGCCCACGATTGCAGTTTGCATATTGTTATAGAAAACGAATGCGACCCCTCCATGACTGTCGGGGTTCGGTTACACTACTGTACCGAATGGAGGGGTCAAGGAACCCTACAGCGGTACATCCACCAGCGTCAAAATCTCGCCGAGGATCTTCTCAGCCACTTCGGCTGAGCGTTGCGACATGGCTGCGCGCGCGCTGATCGCCACGCGATGCGCGAACACCGGCACCACCATTCTTTTTACATCGTCCGGGATCGCGTACTCGCGCCCTTCGACCGCCGCCAGGGCCTGCGTGGCGCGAAACAGCGCCTGCGCGCCGCGAGGACTCACACCCATCGCCAGCGACTCGTGCGTGCGCGTCTTCTCCACGATAGCCAGCATGTAATCCACCAGGGCTTCGTCCACCTGGACGTTCTGCACGGCGTCCTGCAAGTGCGATAGTTCCTCGCCCGAGATGACGGCGCGGCCCAGGTCGTTCGACGTCCTCCCCTGGCGCACGATCTCGCGCTCCGCGGCGACGTCGGGGTACCCGATTCGAATACGCATCAAGAATCGATCGAGCTGCGATTCGGGCAGCGGATAGGTTCCATGATGCTCCACCGGATTCTGCGTGGCGATCACCATGAAGGGTTGCCGCAGTTCATAGGACCGCCCGTCGATGGTCACCTGCTGCTCGTTCATCGCTTCCAGCAGCGCCGATTGCGTCTTCGGCGTGGCGCGATTAATTTCGTCGGCCAGCAGGAAATTCGTGAAAATCGGACCTTGCTTGAACTCGAACTCTTCCGTATGCGCGTTATAAATCGTGACCCCGAGCACGTCGCTCGGCAGCATGTCGGAGGTGAACTGGAGCCGGTGAAAACTCGACCGGACGCTGCGCGCCAGGGCCTGGGCCAGCGTCGTTTTCCCTACTCCTGGAACGTCTTCAATCAACAAATGCCCGCGCGCCAGCAGGCAGGCGAGCGACAGGCGCAGCACTTCCGCCTTACCGCGAATCGATTCGCCCAAAGCCGATTCGATTTCGGATATCTTGGAAAGCGAAACTAGTGGGCTGAGCGTAGGGTCCCGCTGGACCATCACTGCCATGATATCGAAATTACCGGTGCTATTTCTTTTCGTTACAGCTTTGAACGGAGCCGCCACGATTGAAGACCAGGTTCGAGCCGTGCTGGACAAGCAGGTAGCGGCCTGGAATAAAGGCGATACCGACGGATTCCTGGACGGCTATACCTCCGACACAATATTCGTCGGCGAGAAAATGACGCGCGGCCTAGAGGAGTTGAAGAAGCGCTATCAGGAGCACTATCCCACCCGGGCCGCGATGGGCAAACTGACCTTCTCCGATTTGGAGATTCATCCCATGGACAAGGACTACGCCTACGTCATCGGCCGCTGGCGGCTGGAGCGCGATAAAGAAGGCGGCGGCAACGTCGGCGGCGTCTATAGCCTGGTGTTCCGCAGAACGGCGATCGGGTGGAAGATCGTGCTCGACCACACCAATTAGGGGCGTCGAGAAGAGGAGGCATGCGCCTGCGGGGCACAATGGATGATGAAAACGGAGGAGATCTCGCGGTAGGGTGGGAAGTGGCGGTCGTCGGGGATCAGGGTCGGCCGAGACAATGGTGCCAACCTGGCCCGCAGATGAGTATGATCTGGACGCCGATAGGCGCAATGGATTCGCGCAAGGGAGAATCTCTCGATTCCGGCGTCTTCCCGGACGGCTGCCGAAAGGAGCCGAAGTA
This sequence comes from Bryobacterales bacterium, assembly GCA_963813145.1. GTDB lineage: Bacteria > Acidobacteriota > Terriglobia > Bryobacterales > Bryobacteraceae > Palsa-187. Next base: position 3,367,577 of record CAWEXX010000001.1, on the reverse strand, counting down.
GTGGCGTGTGCGCTGCTGGGGCCGGCAGGCGGCGGGCCGGAGTTGGAGCGGCGCGCTTGGGCCACCACCAGCCAGCTGCTGGAGATGAACGACTGGCTGCGCCAGCGGGGCGTCACACACGTGGCCATGGAGTCGACCGGCGCTTACTGGAAGCCGGTGTGGGCGGTGCTGGAAGGGCAGTTCGACCTGACGCCGACTTGCTGCGGCGCGGACTGAAGAAAAGCTTCGTGCCGGCTCAGCCGCAGCAGGATCTGCGGGAGTTGACGCGCGATCGGGCGCAGGTGTCGGCGGATCGAAGCGCAGTCAGCAATCGCATCCGCAAGCTGCTGGAGGGCGCTAACATCAAGCTGGGCTCGGTGGCCAGCGATGTGATGGGTGTCTCCGGCCGGCGCATGCGGGAGGCCATCATCGCAGGAGAAACGGATGCGGAGAAGCTGGCGGATTCGGGCGATCTGGAACAGAGCTTCATTCCGGGTTGCGAACAGCGAGCGTGGCGTTGGCTGACCAGAAACTGGGGGTGATCCACAATCACGTGGAAGGATTGCTGGAACAAGGCGGCATCAAACTGTTCGGAGTCAGCGGCTGGGCCATGTTGGAACTCATCGCCCAAGGAGTGACCGACATCGAGGCGCTGGCGGGACAAGCGCGAGAAGGACGCGGAGTTGAAGGAAGCCTTGGCAGGGCAGTTGGAGCCGGTCTACCGGCTGTTGCGGCGGCAGGTGGAAGAAATCATTCAGGCCTTGGCGGAGGCGATGAAGGAACACCTGGCGGCACTGCATCGGTTGAGCAAGATTCCGGGTGTGGATCTGTACGCGGCCCATCGCCGAACAGTTTGCGTCGCGGGTCGGAGTCTCTGTCCCGGCAGTCAGGAATCGACGGGGGTCAACTACCGCCATCGCTCGGCCAAAGGCAGCCGCCATCTGCCCTGTTTGCCCGCTTGAAACCGCGCATGGAAGGCAAAGGCGCCGCTTGGGCGGTGGCGCACCGCATCGCCAATATCGATTATCAGGAGAAGGGCTCGGCCCAACGAGCGTACCCTGGTGCGCAAGCTCAAACGCATGCTCCAGGAGTTCCCACGCTCGGGCCTGGATGTGCGTACGCCACGGTACTAGCTGCCGGGCGTCATTATGTGTGCTGTGGACGTACCTGCGTTCATGATCCAGACGCCGCCCTGCTTCGGATTATCGGGGAGGCCAGTGGATTGGGACGTAGCGCCGGGAACTGCGATGGTGACGTGTATACGAGCGTGAGCTTGGCCCGCGCCATTCATGTCGTACCACACGGAGCCATACTCCGGCTTTACTCTGCTTCCATCGGCCTCAGCCTTGTCGAGGGCGGCCTGCCGGGCGGTTTTATCGCTCATGGCTTCGAATTTGCGATTCTGGGCCACGCGATCGAGGTTGCCGACGCTGGTACATTGGACGGCGAAGGGCTGGCGCCCGGGCTCTGCCGAGCGGTCGTAACAGACCAGCCGGTTGGTGCCCTTCTTGAGCGTCTCGTATGTTCCATCGGCCTTCCATTGGATGACTGTGGCTCCATCATGCATTTGGCGCGTCGCCGCCGCCAGCGCACGCTCCATGATGTCTGCCGCTGTCTGCCCCACCACTGCAGTCGAGACCGCCAATACTGCGACGGCAAATTTGCAAACACCCCTCATGCCCACCTCCGTCCGGCATCATAACACCATAGAAATTCTTTTTATGGGGGTCCATCAGAAATATTGATTGGCGCTGGTCCCTCTGCGCCTGAAATACTGGTAGAACGCTTTCAGGAGACAATACTTACGCTATGGCAACCGAGTTGCGCAATTTTCTTCAGCTTTCCTACGAGGAGTTAGAAGATCTCAATCTACACGCCAAGGAACAGCGCAAAAACCGCGTGGATGTCGCCAAGATTCAGGAAGAGCGGCTCAAGTATCTGACGGACGAGAAGCGGATCAAGGCCGTCACCGTGCTGTTTAGCGACCTGGAAGGCCGCTTGCACATGCTCGATTACGACAAGAAGTTTCTCGTAAAGAGCTGGGACAACCTGACATTCGACGGCTCGTCCATTCGCGGTTTCACGGCGCAGCATGAGAGTGACCTGCGTTTGGGTATGGACTGGAGCGCGTTTTATTGGGCTCCGGCGGATTATTTCGGCGCTGGCAAGGTACTGGTTTTCGGAGAAGTGATCGATAAGGACGGCACGCCTTTCTCGGCGGATATGCGCGGGATGTTGAAGGCTTACGCCAACGGGCTGCACGCCAAACACGATTACACGCTTAATGCGGCCAACGAAATCGAAGGGTTTCTGTTCAAAGGCATCGACGCGGAGCGGCATTATCACGAGACCGGAAAATTCGAGTATGTCAACACGGGCGGGTATTATCACTCCCTGCCGGGGGATCCGCTGCGCACCTTTATCGATACGGTGGCGGAAGTGCAGCGGGCGATGGGTTTCCAGAACGAGAAGGATCACCCCGAGGTAGCGCCTTCGCAGTTCGAGATTAACTATGGATATGGCGAGGTGGTGGCGGCCGCGGATCAGATCCAGCTGTATAAATTGATCTGCCGGGAAGTGGCCACCAGCATGGGCTTCTCTGCGTCGTTCCTGCCGAAGCCGGTGGTGGGCGTGAACGGAAGCGGCATGCATACCAATATTTCCATCACCAAGGGCGGCAAGAATATTTTCTGGGACCCGAAGGGCGAGGAAAAAATCAGCGCGTTCGCCTGGAAGTTCGTGGACCGGATTCTGACGCATGGAAATGATATCTGCCTGGCGCTGAATCCGAGCGTCAACGCGTACCGGCGCCTGGATCCGCACTTTGAGGCTCCGAACCAAATCAAGGCATCGGCTGTGGATCGCGGATCGATGGTCCGCATTCCGATCGGCAACGAGCGCAGCGCTCGGGTGGAAGTGCGCTCGGTGGCTCCGGATGCGAATCCATATATGGTGCTGCTCAGCGTGTTCAAGACGGGCTTGGACGGCGATACTTCCAAGATCAAGAATCTGCGGAAGGCGGAGCGGTATTTGCCGGACAATATTTACGAAGCCATTAAGAATTTCGAAGCCGCGGAGTGGAACTCCACTCTATTTGGTAAGGACGTGACGAGCCGTTTTGCGGATCTGAAGAGAGGGTCGGCGGACCGGTGCCCCCGGTTGTTGGGAACGTTCGTGAAGTCGCAGGAAGTGCAGTACCACCACGAAGTTTACAATCAGTTTCTGTGGAATATGTTTTAGAGGGACCGGGCGAGGATGTTTCACGCACGCAGGCGTGGCGCATCGACACTCTCGAAAATAACGCAGGCCGATTGCCAATCGGCCGCAGGCTGGCAGCCAGGCTGGCAGCCTGCCCCACAACGGAGCAGGGGGCGCATCCCAAACACTCTATACGATTGAGCGGATCACGTCGCCCTGAATCTCTGTGAGCCGTTCCAGGCGGCCCTGGTGCAGATAGCTCAGGGCATTCTGTTCCAGGCCGAGTTGGTTGAGGACGGTGGTATGGATGTCGCGCAGATGATGGGGCTGATCGACGGCGTTGAGGCCGATCTCGTCGGTCGAGCCCGTGACGGTGCCGCCTTTCACGCCGCCGCCGGCCATCCACGTCGTGAAACCGGTGTTATTGTGGTCGCGGCCGTGACCGCCTTGCGCTTCAGGCGTGCGGCCGAATTCCCCGCCCCATACGACCAGCGTGGAATCGAGCAGCCCGCGCTGCTTGAGATCCTTGAGCAGCCCGGCGACCGGCTTATCGGTCTTGGCAGCCATGCGCAGATGATTCTCTTCGATATCGTCGTGCGCGTCCCACTGCGAAACGGCTGGGCCTCCGGACACCAGCACGACAAAGCGCACGCCCTTTTCGACCAGGCGGCGGGCGAGCAGGCAGCGGCGTCCGAAATCGTCGGTGGCGGGAGTGCCAATGCCGTAAAGTTCCTGGATCGAGGGCGCCTCTTGCGAAATGTCGAACACGGCGGGGGCTTCCGTCTGCATCTTGAATGCGAGGTCGTAGGTATTCAAGCGGGCGGTGAATTCCTCGTCGTTCGGCGTCATGCGAGCCTGGTCGAGATCGTGGACCAGTTCCAAGGTTCGGGTGCGTTGAGCGGGGGACACGCCGGCGGGCAGATCGAGGTTGAGCACGGGTTTTCTGCCGGCGCGAAAGACATTGGGCTGATAGATCGAGGGCAGAAAAGCGTTGGAGTAAACCGGCTGTCCGGCTTCGATGGTGCCGCCGGGGTCGGGCATCACGACGTAGCCGGGCAGAGACTCGCTCTCAGAGCCCAGTCCGTAGAGCGTCCATGAACCCATGCTGGGAAAGCCGGGGATGATGCGTCCGGTGAAGAACTGATATTGGGCGGCGGAATGGACGAAGGCGTCGGACTGGCAGGAGCGGATCACGGCGAGGTCGTCGACGCAGGTAGCGGTGTGCGGGAGCAGATCCGAGACCCAGATGCCGCTTTTTCCATGTTGTTGGAAGCTACGCTTCGTGCCGAGCAACTTGGGCTCGCCCTTGATGAATTGACGCTTCGCGGTGCCGAAGCTTTTGGGCATCGGCTGTCCGTTGAGTTGATTGAGCAAAGGCTTGGGGTCGAAGGTTTCCAGGTGGCTGGGTCCGCCGGCCATGAAGAGCACGATCACCGATTTCGCCTTGGCCGGAAAATGAGGCGGACGCGCGGCCAGCGGATTTGTGTAGGCTGCGCGAGCGCGCTGCTCGGCGAGCATCGCCGCGAATGCGATGGAGCCAAAACCGCAGAAAGCATCGGTGAGGAACTCTCGCCGGCTGCGGGTTGGTTTGGTGTGGGGGCTCATCGGGCTAACTGCTCAATTAAAACACAGACTAAAGTCTGTGCCACCAGTTACCAGCCATTTACTAGTGTCCTGTCTCTGGAAAACGGTTAGTACGTTGCGGCTTTGTAGGGCGGCCAATATTGGCTGCGGCCTGCCTTCGGCAATCAACAAAAAGCCGCCTGAAAGGCGACTGCAGCCAGTATTGGCCGCCCTACAAGATCGACAGGCTCATGTTTTGGCTGCGACGGTGGCACAGGCTTCAGCCTGTCTAATTCACGTACAGGAAATCGTTTATCAAAAACATGGCCAGCGCAAATTCGTTGGGCGGATTTTTTTTCAGAAACTGCAGCGCGATCCTGCGCTCCACTTGTGTCGGCGGACGTCCCAATGCCAGCTGATAAGCGCGATCGATTTGCCTGCCGGCCGACGGGCCACCTTCGGATCGCAGGCGCTGGGCGAAGGCTTCCGACATCTCATGCGTGAAAGCGCCGTTCATCAGCTCGAGAGCCTGCGGCGCGTGCGTGCTCGCCTCCCGGCGCGCGCAGCTGAGCAAACGGTCGGGCGAATCGAACACCTCGAGAAAGGGCAGCCTGAGATTGCGCTTTTCAAAAAGATAAATGCTGCGGCGGTAAAACTGGCTGGCATCGGAATTGACGGCCCATTGGGAGGGCTTGTAAATCAGGTGCACTAATTCGGGCTCGATGGGCACGATCACGCTCGGACCACCCTTTTTCGGGTTGTACTTTCCGCTGATCGAAAGCATGGAATCGCGCAGCTCCTCGGCTTCCAGTCTGCGCCGCGGGAAGCGCCAGAGCAGCTTATTTTCGGGATCTTTGTCTTGCGCCACGGGCAGATAATCCTGCTGGTAGGTGTTGCTCAGGAGAATCATCCTGTGAACGGGCTTGATGCGAAAGCCTCCAGATACGAACTGGTTGGCCAGCCAGTCGAGCAGCTCGGGATGGGAAGGACGGCTTCCCATGCGGCCGAAATCGTTCGGGGTGGCGACGATGCCGCGCGAGAAATGACTCTGCCAGATCCGATTGACCATGACGCGCGCGGTGAGTGGATTATTGGGATCGGCGATCCAGTTGGTCAGCGCCAGGCGCGGCTTCGGCGTGTCGTCGGCGAGTTCGGGAGCGCCTTCGGACAGCAGGACGCCCAAAACTCGCGGACGGACCCTGTCCTGCGGCGCATCGGAATTACCGCGCGCCAGAATGTGAACCGGGACGAATTGTGCGGGCTCATCATGAACGACATTTAGAGCCGGCAGGGGTTCCGGCAGTTCGAGTTCTTTCTCCTGCAGTTGTTTCTCAATCGCGGCGCGTTCCGGACCATCCATCTGCGGCAGCAACTTCGTCAATTTGGCCATCTCCGCATCGATCGCGCTCTTTTTCTGCTTCCATTTCGCATCCTCTTCGGGCGTGTACATCGGGATGTCCTTCTGCTGAGTGGAGGCGAAGAAGGCTTGCATCCGGTAGTAATCCTTCTGACGGATGGGATCGAACTTGTGATCGTGGCAGCGGGCGCAGCCGAGTGTCATGCCGAGAAAGCCGGAGCCGATGACGTTGGTCATCTCGACCAGAACCTCGTTGCGATTGTAGGCGGCATCCTGGTTGCCCGCGTTCTTGCGAAGAGCACCCAGGCGGTTGAAGCTGCTCGCGACCAGGAGTTCATCGTCCTGGGGGGCGGTCGACCCGTTGGTCATTTCGTCCCCGGCGAGCTGCTCGCGAAGGAACTGATCGTACGGTTTGTCCTGCCCGAACGAACGGATGACGTAATCGCGATAGCGCCAAATATCGGAGCGATGGGTATCGTACTCGAAGCCGTCGCTTTCGGCATAGCGGACTACATCCAGCCAGTGCTGGGCGGACCGCTCGGCGTACTCGGGCGTATCGAGCAGGCGGTCGACGAGCTTCGCCCAGGCGTCCGGGACGGGATCGGCGAGAAAATTTTCGATTGCTTCCGGTGTGGGGGGCAGGCCTGTGAGATCGTAGTACACGCGGCGAATCAGGGTGCGCGCCGGCTTAAGTCCCGCTTTCTCAAGCGACGCAAGGATGAAGCTGTCAATTGCCGGCGATTCGGATCGAGAGATCCACGCGCGGCCGGCGGTGGAAGCGAACTGTGGAATCGCGGGCGAGGAGCGGGGTTGGAAAGCCCAGTGCCGCCGCTCGGCCGCAGTGTAGGACGGATCGGACGCGAGAATTACGGCCGGCAATATGAATTGCAGCCAGTATCTCGCGGGTTGCCGCCAGATGGTCACATCCTCATTTATACACCTGATTTATACACCTGCCTGGGGCGGTAGAGTATTAGCGATGCGCCAACTTACCAGACGAAGCTTCATCGGTGCGGCTTGCGCCGGGATCGCGTCCGGCGCCGAGCCGGTGATCGACCTGCACCAACACACGCACTACGCCGGGCGAAGCGATGAGGACCTGATCGCGCATCAGAAAACGATGGGCGTCTCGCTGACCGTATTGCTGCCCGCCGGATCGCGTTACGGGCTCGCGGCGGATTGTTATGGAAACGAGTCGGTGGTCGCGCTGGCGCGCGCTGATCCTGGCCAGTTCGTCTTCTTTGCCAATGAGCTTCCCGATATTCCGGAGACCAAGGCGGTCATCGAGAAATATCTCAAACTGGGTGCGAAAGGCATCGGCGAGCAGAAATTTCCGGTAGAGTGCGATTCACTCGGGATGCGGCTGATCGCGGAGATCGCTCGCGATTATCGGGTACCGGTGCTGATGCACTTTCAGCATAATACCTACAACATGGGCATCGAGAGATTTCATACGATGCTGGCCAAATATCCGACGGTCAACTTTATCGGGCATGCGCAGACCTTTTGGGGAAACATCGACCGGAATCATAGCCAGGAGGTGATGTACCCCAAGGGTCCGGTGAAGCCGGGCGGCATTTCCGACCGCTTGCTCTCAGAGTTCCCAAATATGTACGGCGATCTGTCAGCGGGTTCCGGACTGAACGCCATGACTCGGGATGAGGACCATGCGCGCGATTTCCTCCAGCGCCATCAGGATCGGCTGATTTACGGCAGCGATTGCGACGACGTGCTGGGCCGGGGAGAAAAATGCAGCGGATCGCGGCAGGTTGCGGTGGTTCGGCGGCTCAGTCCGGACGCGGAGGCTACGCGGAAGATCCTGTATGCGAACGCGGCGCGGTTGCTGCGGCTGTGAGTGATGGAACGGCAATCGGAGTGCCGCCTTGAAGGGCGGCGGGCAGGTCGGGGACCTGCCCCACTGGCCACGCGCAAAAATCCTGTATGCGAGTGGTGCGCGGTTGCTGCGGCTGTGAGTGATGGAACGTGCGATCGGAGTGCCGCCTTGAAGGGCGGCGGGCAGGTCGGGAACCTGCCCCACTGGCGTTATCATTTAGGGCAGCCATGATGCAGCTTATTACGGCCACTGTCGCTTCCGCCTGCCTGCTTGCCGCGCAGAATACTTACCATTCGAGCGGCGGGGCCTCGGCTGCGTCGCGCCTGGTGTCGCCGGAGATTCGTCCCGACCGAACGATCGTTTTCCGCCTGAGGGCTCCGGAGGCAGCTCGGGTGACGTTGTCGTTCGGCGGGTCGAAGCCTATGTCCAAAGACGACTCCGGCGTGTGGAGCGCCACCGTGGGTCCTGTGGAACCGGAGATCTACCAATACAACTTTGTTTTGGACGGCGTACGCATCCTCGACCCCGGCAATCCCCACCTGAAGAACGGCCGCGCCCTCGACGCCAGCATCGTGGAAGTTCCGGGCAATCCGCCGCGGTTCGATGAGTTACAGTCCGTCGCTCACGGCGCGCTTCAGATCAGGACCTATATGTCGACGCCACTGAAGAAGCCGCGCAGGCTGTACGTGTACACGCCGCCGCTGTACGACCTCGAACCCAACCGCCGTTTCCCGGTCCTCTATCTGCGCCATGGCAGCGGCGACAACGAAGAGAACTGGAGCGACACCGGGCGCGCGGGCGTGATTCTGGATAACCTGATCGCGCAGCACAAAGCTGTACCCATGATCATCGTGATGCCGAACGGCGATACCGACGGCAGTTGGGCCGGCGGAAGCTCGCCCGAGGGAATCGAAATGCTCGGTCAGGAGTTGCTCTCCGACATTATCCCCATGATCGACCGGACGTATCGCGTGGCGAGCGGACGCGAGAACCGCGCCATCACCGGCCTTTCGATGGGCGGCGGCCAGGCCTTCACCATCGGCTTGAAACATCTGGACCTGTTCGCGTGGGTGGGAGAGTTCAGCTCGGGACTGGTCAGCGACACGGAGTTCCGCTTAGAGAAGCACCTGCCGGGCTTTTTGGATCACGCCGACGAGGTAAATCGGAAACTCAAGCTTCTGTTTCTGAGCTGCGGCACTCAGGACCCCCGCTATCCCGGGCAGCTCGATCTCGCCGACACGTTGAAGCAGCACAACATCCACTATGTTTGGTATCCGACTCCGGGCGTGCACGAGTGGAAGGTGTGGCGGCACGCCCTCGCGGAGTTCGCACAGAAGGTCTTTCAGGAGGGCAAATAATGTACCGATTCCTCTTATTCGCAGCGGTGTGCGCGGCAGCGGCTTCAGCGCAGGGGCCGCGCCGCGAACCGGCGATAAACGACACGCTCCAATCTCCCGAGGTTTCGTCCGACCATCACGTCACTTTCCGCGTGTTCGCGCCCAAAGCGTCGGAAGTGACGCTTACCGGCGACTGGCTCGGCTCGACGCCAGCGCCGAAATTGAGCAAGGACGAACGCGGCGTCTGGAGCGTCACCCTTGGGCCGTTCGAGCCGAGCATCTACATTTATTCCTTTAACGTCGATGGCGTGGCCATACCCGATCCCATTAACCCGCGAATGAAACTGCGCGCCCGCACTTCGGCCAGCATGGTGGAGGTCAAGGACGATACGCCAGCTTTCTGGGAGGCTCGCGACGTACCCCATGGAGCGGTCGAGATCAACTGGGAGAAGTCCAAAGCCATCGGCGGCGAGACGCGCGCGATGTGGATCTATACGCCTCCGGATTACGCAAAAACTACGCGCCGCTATCCTGTGCTGTATCTGCTTCACGGCTCCAACGACACGGCTGCCGGGTGGACCATGGCCGGCAACGCCAACTTCGTGCTCGACAATCTGCTGGCTGGTGGGAAAGCGCAACCTATGATCGTGGTGATGCCGTTCGGCCACGCTACACCGTTCGGCGTTCCGGTGCCGCAGGGAGGAATCAGCAATGACGCTCTCTTCGAGGACTACCTGCTGCAGGACGTGATTCCGACGGTGGAGGCGCGTTACCGCGTTTCGCCGGGGCGCGAGAACCGCGCCATAGCGGGGCTTTCGATGGGCGGCGGACAAGCGCTGCGGATCGGCCTGGGACACTTGGACTTGTTCAGCGCTGTCGGCTCGTTTTCGGGGGCGGTGCCCGGCGATTTTGAGAAACGCTTCGCGGCGCTGCTCGAGGATGCGAAGGGCACCAACCAGCGGATCAAGACCTTATTCATCGGCTGCGGGCAGCAGGACTCGATCTTCAGCAGGTCGAAGAACCTGTCGGAATTGCTGACGAAGTATCAAGTGAAGCACACGTTTCACCCGATCGATGGTGTGCATAACTACACTGTCTGGCGTAAGTATCTGGCGGAATATGCGCCGCTGTTGTTCCGCTTCTGAAAAACTCAAAAAAAAGTATATTTAGCCGCCGATGAACGCTGATGAACGCCGATGGAAAACTCGGCTCAAGAGTCTAGGCGCTCCGGCTTCCACTCATCCGGGTCCTCACGGGTGACCTGGTCCTCGCGATTCTCGCGCTTTTCCTGTTCGATGCGCCTCTCGCGTTCTTCGCGCTCCTCGCGGCCGTCGCTCACGGTTGCCTCCTCACTTTAGAGTCGCACGCGAAACTTCTTTTCGCGTGCGAGGCTCTATTCATCGTGCCTCCTCCAGAAAAGCCGCCCGAGACAAAACCTCCAGTCACGGACCCACCGCCGGATCCCAAGACTGAGCCAACGGGGGTCGACCCAGACGACGCTCAGATTGAGCCGCCGAAGGACGACGTTTTTAAGAAGAAGTAGACTTTGTCGTCGGCTGTCGCAAAGACAACAGACAGGCGTCGAGATGAGTCTCGACGCGGCACGCACGAGTGCGTGCGCCACGCTGTAGGAAATTGAGGAGTGTTATTGCTGCACTCTCCATTTGATTGGGTTCCAATTTGAACTTATAGTCCCAAGTCGGGACGGCATCAGTTGCGTCAGGGACGTCTCATTGTGAAGAAGTCATTGGAGAACGGCTCCAGCAGGGAGTTGGTACGAAACTTGCTCTACAAAAGGTATGTCGAGCCACAAAGAAGAACTTGTCGTCAAAGAATTGCAAGAACTGAGGATCCTCGAAACCCAACTTCAGAGGAAATGGACAAGTCTGAAGGGCGCGGGAAAAGGCGTTCGTGCCTCGTTTGTGGCGTCCCTCCGGGAACTTCAGATGCGCGCGCATCAATTGGAACGCGTGATGGATTCGCCCAGCCGGCGGCCGGCATAGCCAACTGCGCAATACGTGACCGCTCCCGATGGTCGCGGCTCTGAAGACTGAGCACTTCTGACCAGATTAATTGAAAAACCTCTGCTACTGTGCAAAATGCAACGTGTAGGAGGAGAGTACTCAGGTTACCGTTCGCCTGATCGTGCTTCTACGCTGCTGGAAGGAATCCTCCGTGCTAGAATGCCCCGATGCGGCTCGAATACCAATGATCCTTTTGATGTTCCTTATTCCAGGATTGGCATGCGCCCAATCTGAAGTCGTCCAGGGCACGGTAAAGGACGCCTCGGGCTCGGCGGTTGAGGGGGCCATCGTCACCTTGGAAACGGGCTCCGCGAGCGGCCCGCGCACAGCGATCACAGACCAAGGCGGCTCTTATAGCTTTTCTGCGGTAGACCCTGGCAATTACAAGATCACGATCGCTGCCGATGGATTCGCGGATTGGACAGTGGCGGTTGATTCGGGCGGCAATCATGAGTTGCTGGCGGCCGTTCTGCAGGTGGCTGCCGCATCCTCCACTGTGGACGTTACTCTTCCGCAGCACGAAGTGGCGGCGGAGCAGCTGAAAGCCCAGGAGAAGCAGCGCTTATTGGGCATATTTCCGGATTTCTTCGTCAGCTATGCGCCGAATGCCGCTCCCTTGACGGCCGCGCAGAAATTTCACTTGGGATGGAAAACGGTCACGGATCCGATGGTGTTCGTGGATACCGGGTTGGGTGCGGGATACGAGTTGTGGCGTCACAAAAACCCTGAATTCGGAAGTGGGATACAGGGCTATGGGAAGCGCTTTGGGGCCGACTACGCCGACCACGTCAGCGGCATCATTATCGGCCATGTGGTGATGCAGTCTATTTTTCACCAGGACCCGCGCTACTTCTATAAAGGCACCGGCAGCGTCGGCTCGCGAGCGCTGTACGCCATCGGAACCGCATTCGTCCGCAAGGGGGATACGGGGCATTGGCAGCCCGACTATACCGACGTTTTAGGTGGCATCGCGGCCAGCGAGATTTCTACGCTCTATTATCCGGCCAGTTCACGGCCTGGGCGGAGGATCATTGACGAGGTCATGCTCGGATTTGGGGGTAGAGCGGTACATAATCTGCTGCATGAGTTCGTTCTCCGCAGAATCTCCACCAACCTGCCTAAAGCGGCTGCGGGACTTTCGCAGCGGGTTCTGCGCGAAGGAACGCCGGTTTCTCTGATTTCGGTGGACGACTGGAGTTCAAAGACCGCGGAAACCGGCGGGGCGGTCACATTCATGCTGGCCAGCGACATAAAAGAGGACGGCGTGATCGTAGCCTCAATCGGCTCCAAAGCGTCGGGCCAAGCAAGTTTCGCCGCCCAAGATGGCGGGGCGATGCATGTCGGACTCGAACAGGTGCGCCTCAAGGTTGCCGACACGGTGGTGCCGCTCAGAAGCACTCCACTGCGAGACGGCAGCGGCGCATTGGAGTACCATCGCCTGGAAAACTCCAGCCGGATCGCGATTACGCTGTACGTGGCTGAGGATGTCGCGGTGGCGCGGGAACGCTGAGCGAATCAGTGCGAAATGTCTCTTCGCGAATAGAGCACGTACGCAAAGGCGAACGCTGCCGCGGCGGTTCCACCCAGGATGTACAGGCTCTTCGCCGACAGAGCTGAACCCATCACCAGTTCAAACGGCGTGTAATAACGAAACGGCGAAAGCCATGCGACCGATTCCGCCGGCTTCCACGCCCGGCCGATGTAATCGGTGAGATACGCCGTCAACGCCAGCAACCCGGCGATGGCTCCGGCAGAACCCCGTCGGCGGCAGGCGCAGCCGATCGCCATCGCAATCGCCGACCAGCACAGCATCAGAAACCCCAGATTGACTGCCAGGGAAGCAATGAGGGCAACCGATGGCCAAGGCGCATTCTTCGCTGCAAAATAACTCAGGCCAATCCAGGTGCCGATGGCCATCATAGTGACCAGATACGCGGTAGAGATCAGCGCCACCAGGACGGACCGGGTCACAATCCAGTGCCTGGCCACGGGCCGAGCCAGGACCAGATCGATGAATCCCGTCTCGATCTCCATGACCGGAATGGTTGCGAGCGTCAGCGAGACTGAGACCAACGCCCCCATGACCACAGGATGAAAATACCCGAGGCATACGATCCCTTTGAATGTCATAAACGCGACAAATGATGGTCCCAACACATCGCGTGCGAAAGCGGGAACCATCTCGCCCATTTGCGCGAACGTATTGGAAGTTTGAATGGAATTAGCTTGCAGGATCAGCACCACCTGAAATCCCGCCAGTAGCACACCCGCCGCCAGAAGAAATTTACGGACGCGGTGAAGCGACTGCCCGACGAGCGCAATGAGCATGATCATTCGGCGCCATCCCGGTAGTACTTGACGAGAACATCTTCGAGCCTTGCTTCCTCCACTGCGAGGTCGGCCACGGGAAGCGCCGCGAGAAACGACGGCAGGGAGCCGAGCTGTCCTGTCACGCTCAGAGTCCAAGAACGCGGTTTCGCATCGATTATCTCGTAACCCTGCGGCAGGGAAGCCGGAGGGGCAACCTCCTGCTGGAAGGCGACGCGCACGCGTCTCGAAGCGAGCTTCCGAGCGTCTTCGACGGAGGAGAGCAGCACGACCTCGCCTTTGCGCAACACAGCGATGCGGTCGCAGACCCGCTCTACTTCGGGCAACACGTGCGACGACATGAAAACCGTGCGGCCGCGGTTGCGAGCGTCAGCCAGCAATTCATAGAAAGATTCCTGCATGAGGGGATCGAGACCTTCCGTGGGCTCGTCCAGAATCAGCAGGAGCGGATCGGATTGAAACGCCTGGATCAGGCCCAGCTTTCGTTTCATGCCGGTGCTGTACTCGCGCAGTTTTCTCAACAGATCGCGATCGCTTAACTCGAAGCGTTCGGTCAGGCTGTGCCGATGTTCTTTGGAAACGCTACCACCTCCGATACGGTCCAGAAACTTGAGCAGTTCGTGTCCCGTCAAATCGGAATAGATTCCCATTTCGCCGGGCAGATATCCTACGGCGGAGCGGGCTTTCAAGCTGGCGGACTGACAATCATGCCCGAAGATGGCGGCATTGCCCGAGGTGGGGCGCAACAGGTCGAGTAAGATTCTGATGGTGGTGGTCTTGCCGGCGCCGTTGAGCCCGAGAAATCCGAAGACCTCGCCGCGCCGAACTTCCAGCTCAAGACGATCTACAGCGACGAGTTTGCCGTAGCGCTTGGTCAATCCACGAATCGAGATCGCAGCGGAGCTGGGGAGCACAAGAGGATTCTAGCGCACGCTGCAAGAAATTCCGTAAACGATGCGAACAGGCGGCTCTGCGCGATATTCTGCAAACGCTTCCAATCGTAATCTGCCATATTGAGGCGTGCTTCCTCGGATTAAGGTCTCTGACGATACCGGGAACCGCAAACGTTTCCGTTGACACAATCGGTATTGCATGATAGGCTCATTCTCATTTGGGGAATCGACAACTGCCGTTTGGAGTACTGAACGGGCAATGGAAGGGATCGTATGAGGCGAACCATGGAAACCTTGCTCAGTAGTCTCGAACGCAGCACTCTAATCAGCGGCGTTTCTGCATGACGCAGGAGTGGATACTCGACTGATGGTCTTGACGACATGCCGCACGCTTTTTGGTACGCGTTCAGACTACCCGAATCGAGGGCGGCACTGGAAGCGCAAACAAGTTTCCCCCGAACCAATCGTTTCTGAAGAAGGACGTGGAGGTAGATCATGCGAAACCTATTCCTGCTGATTGCGTTGTGCATCTCGATTGAGATGGCGTTTGCCCAGACCGGTGGAGAGATCACCGGTGAAGTTACCGACTCGAGCGGCGGGACTGCCGCGGGCGTGTCCGTGACGGCCACCAATAGCGCGACCAACGTATCGCGCTCCACGAAAACCAATACCGCGGGCATTTACAGTTTCCCCGATCTTACGCCCGGAACTTACCAGGTGAAGGTGACGTCGCCCGGCTTCGATACGGTCATCAAGACCAATATCCTGCTGCAGGTCCAGCAAACCGCCCGCGTCGATTTCACCATCAAGGTGGGACAAGCCACTCAGACGGTGGAGGTGATTGCTTCGAGCGAGCTGCTCAACACCGAGAATGTTACTGTCGGCACTGTTATCGAGGAGAAGCGCATCAGCGAGCTGCCATTGAACGGCCGCAGCTTCTTCAACCTAGTCGCGCTTGCTCCCAATGTAGCCTTCGGGTTTACTCCAGCCCAGCAGGCGAGCGGACGCCTGGGCGGTACGCGGTCCACTCTCACGATGGCGCTGTCCGGCGCGCGCGCGACATGGTCAAACTATACTCTCGACGGCATCACGAACACCGACGTTGACTTCAACACCTATATCCTGCTGCCGTCAGTGGAGGCTGTGCAGGAGTTCAAGGTGCAGTCCGGAATATATCCGGCGGAGTTTGGCCGCGAAGCGGGGCAAGTGAACGTCTCTACCAGGTCCGGCACCAATGCGTTCCACGGAACCGCCTTCGAATTTCTTCGCAACAACGATCTGGATGCCAGGAATTACGACTTCAATTCCAGTACGCGCAGCGCGACCAATCCGTCTCCCATAAGTACACCGTACCGCCAGAATCAATACGGCTACACGCTGGGAGGACCGATCTGGATTCCCAAGCTTTTCAACGGCAAGAACCGGCTGTTCTTCATGTCGAATTATGAAGGATTCAAGTCGCGTACAACTACGTCTAGCCTGGCCACCACTCTGACGCCAGCCATGCGGAGTGGCGATTTCTCCGCTGTTCCCACGCCTTTGCAGGATCCGCTTTCGCGGACCGGAACATTCCCGAACATCACGTCTACTCCGTTCCCCGGGAACAAGATTGATCCCACCCGCTTCGACAAGAACTCTCTCCTGTTGATGAACAAATTTTTCCCGCTGCCCAATCAGCCGGCTACCGCGGGATTGCCTCTACGGAATTATCAATACAACGTCAGTACGCCGGTCGACAAGGACCAGGTTACGGAGCGGATCGATTTCAACGAGAGCACCAACTCACAATGGTTCGGACGCTATAGCAGGACTGACGAGTTCCTTTTAAGTCCAGGACTCACAGTGGACGGGACCACTACCTCTACGCTAGCCAGCCAGTGGGTCTTATCGAACGTCCGTATCTTCTCACCCACGAAAGTGAACGAGGCACGATTCGGCTACAACTCGCTGTTTAACAACATCACCCAACAGTTAGCGGGCATCGAGAACGTGGATCAGGAGATGAACATTCCGGTCACGGTGTCGGACAAGAATTCGTGGGGAATCCCAAGCATTCAATTAAGCAACAACCTGAGCAGCTTTGGCAACGCGACCAGCAGCCCGTTCCAGATCGACGATAAGGTTTTCCAGGGCGTGGACAACTTTTCCTGGATCATCGGCAAGCATGCGCTGCGCATGGGCGGGGAGTACCGGTATAATCAGTTCCCGCAGCTTGGAAACGAATTTCCCCGCGGGCAGTTTTTCTTCACTGGCCAGTTCACGAATTCTGTCAGCGCGACGGCGCAAACCGGCGGATACTCTGGGGCGGATTTCCTGATGGGGTCCGTGCAAAACAGCATTATCGCCGTTGCGCTCGCGTCGGCCGATTTCCGGAATAGCGAATGGGCAGGGTACGTGGACGACACCTGGAAGGTGAAACCTCATCTGACCATCACTGCCGGTCTCCGGTGGGAGGTCGCGCAGCCGATGCTGGACGCCTCCGGCCACGAGGTAGGCGTTCAGCTCAATGCCCCGCTCGCCGATATCGCGAATGTGCCGGACATGAGCCAGCATCCGGTTTACGTGCGCGCCGGCAACGGCAACTTTTACGACGGAATCCAATTCCGCTATCAGGCGTACTGGCAGGCCCAGGGCGCGACGGTAGCGGGCTCGCCGGCTTTGCAGGTTGCGCGAGACGGCCGCTTGGGATCGCGCCTGATCAACACCAACTACAATAACTTCGCGCCCAGGCTTGGGATCGCCTGGAGCCCGTCGGGCAAATGGTCGATCCGCACAGGGTTCGGCATTTTCTACTCGCAGGAGAGTAAGAACTCCATCTTCGATCTCAATCGCGGACTGGGAGGCCGGACCGGGCAAGTGACACCGACTACCTACGGGAAGCCAACCTTCGGTTACACGGACTTCATCAACACCGCGACGCTTCCGGCGACGATCCCGATCGGCCTTACGTGGGGCGCGGCCAATAATCTTCCGACCACCTATAGCATGCAGTATGTGTTCAACGTGCAGCGCGCGCTGGGCAACTCGACGACGCTGGAGGTGGGATATAACGGCTCGCAAAGCCGTCATCTCGACAACCTGATTAATGCTGCGGCGCCCCTTCCCGGGACCGCGTCGATCATCACGCGATTGCCGTACCCCGAATTTGGCGCTGCGGGAATACAGTTTCTCAAAGCGGACGGCATCGCTAACTATAACGGCGTGGGCGCCAAGCTGAGCCAGCGCTTCGGGTACAACTTAACGACCTTGTTCAGCTACACCTTCTCCAAGTCTCTCGACGACGGAAGCGCTATTCGCGGACCGGGGAATGATTTTGTGCCGCCGAACGCGCGGTGCCGGGCGTGCGATTACGGCCCTTCCGACTTTAACGTTCCTCATCGCTTTGTTGCGTCGATCATCTACGCGCTGCCATTCGGCAAGAGCCAGCGGTTTCTGAATAATTCCCGGATCCTGGACGAGATCGTTGGCGGATGGCAGTTAAGCACTATCACCACCATGCAAAGCGGTTCGATCACGGAGACCAGCTCGTATGATTCAGCCGGCGTCGTATTCTCTCCGAACGGGGAACGACTCAATTGCATCGCTGGAGTGAATCCCGTTCTGCCGAATCCGAACCAAAATGGCTGGTACAATTCCGCGGCATTCTCAAACCCGGTGGCTGGAACCTTTGGAAATTGCGGCCGCGACAACCTGCGGGGACCGAAGCAGGTGAACATCGATTTTTCGGCGCTGAAAGATTTTCGGATCACCGAAAAGCAAGCCCTGCAATTCCGGATGGAGATGTTTAACGCTCCCAACCACGTGGAGCTGGGTACGCCTAATTCGAGCTGGGGAGGCAGTTCCAACGTGGCGCCGCCGTCCAATTTCGGCGTGATCACTTCCACTCGGGCAAACATGCGTCAGATTCAGTTCGCGCTGAAGTATAACTTCTAATAGATCTGAATACTCTGCCAACGGCAGGGCATGGCCCTGCCCCACACGTGATGTGGTACCAGACTAGGAAGTTGACGAAAAACTCACAGGCGAAAGCGCCTGTCCCACCCGGACTGGAAGTTGCTGAATGGTTGTGGTAGCGCAGGCGCCCCTAGTGGGTTACCCAGTATTCGCGGAAGCCGGCGTAGTCGGTAGGGAGATTCGCAAGGATGGTGCGGCGCAGCTCAAGGATATCGACTTCGCCTTCGCGGCGATACAGCACCTTGCCGTCGGGGGACAGCAGGATCGTATAGGGCAGGCCCGATTCCCATTTCGCGTCGAAGGCGGCTTGCAGGGCGTAGGTGTCGGTGGAAGCGAACAGCAGGTTGCGAGTGGTCGCATGCTGGCGCTCCAGCATTGCCGTCACGCTGGGGCGCTCATCGGGGCCGTTGGCCGACACCGTGACTAGGGCGAAGGGGCGAGTGCGGTACATGCGAAACGTGGTCTGCAGGTCCGGAAATTCCGCCACGCAGGGGACACACCAGGTGGCCCAGAAACTGATCAGGAGCAGCTTGCCGGTCGGGTTGGCGCGCAGTTTCTTGAGGGCCTCGGAGTCGGCGAGTTCGACCGTCACGGGCTCGGCTTCGATCTTGCGCTGCGCTTCGAG
Organism: Bryobacterales bacterium; assembly: GCA_963813145.1. GTDB lineage: Bacteria > Acidobacteriota > Terriglobia > Bryobacterales > Bryobacteraceae > Palsa-187. Next base: position 3,348,485 of record CAWEXX010000001.1, on the reverse strand, counting down.
GCGGCTGGCTTCCTTGTATTTCCACTTGGTGGAACAGCCGAAGACGCCGGTGTGGGTGACCGCCACTTCCTTGCCGGCGATGAGTGCGTCGAGCGCGTTGCGGGCGTCCATGATTTTCACGAGTCCTTCGCGCTGATTGTCGTCGATGCGGCCTTCGTAGCGGAGCTTACGTTCTTTATCGAACAGGAAAATGTGCGGCGTGGCCTTGGGCCCGTAAGCCTCCGCCACGGACTGCGTCGCGCCGTCGTACAGGTAGGGAAAATTGAAGTGCCGGTATTGCGCGCGGAGCTTCATTTCCTCAAGGGTGTCGCTCATGTCCGACATCTCCATCTCATCGATGCGGAGCGCGTTGGGATCGTTGGGCTGGATGGCGACCAGCGTCACGCCCTTACCGCGGTAGTCGGAGGCGAGCCGCTTGATTCGATCCTCATATAGCTGCGCAGTGGGGCAGTGATTGCAGGTGAAGACGATCGCCAAGAACGGACTGGCGCTGTATTCAGCCAGTTTGTGCGTTTTCCCGTCGACGCCGGGCAACGCAAAATCGGGCGCCGGCGAACCGACCGGCAGTGTGACGTGACGGTCCTCCTGAGCGAAGACAGTGACGCCGGCGAGCAGCAGCAGACTAGACAAGCTTGCGCGCATATTCCACCTCCATGCGGATGTCTTCCTCGACGGGTCCTTCCTTCTCATATTCGATGGCGACGAGGCCAGTGTAACCGACTTTATGAAGCTCCGCGACGACATCCGCAATGCGGGCGATGCCCTTTCCGAGGAGCACGTTCACCTCCGCGCCGGAAGCTTCAATGTCTTTGAGATGAACCATCTTGAGATATGGCGCAAGCTTTCTGACTGCCTCCACGGGATCGTGGCCGCAGGACGCAAACTGGCCGGTGTCGAGGGTCGCTCCCATGGTTTTCGAACGGCCTTTGAGTGCGGCGAGAATGTCGTCCGGGCTCTCGTAGGGGAACTTCTTCCCCTTGAAGAAATGGTTGTGAATTCCGAAGGTCAATCCTTCTTTCGTGCAGCGCTCATCGATGCGCTGCAGGATATCGCCGGTAGCGTCGCCGGTGATGTTGCGCGATCCCAGAAGTTTGGCTCCTCGGACGGCGGTGTCCAACTCGGCATCGTCGTGGATGGTGGCGGTGTAGTACGAAACGCATTGGATGCCGGCCTGGTCGAACTTCGCGTGGGCAGATTCGAAGCGCTGGGGCTGCGGCTTGCTGAACAGCATGAATTCGCCGCGCGACATCTCGATCTCGCCGATCTGGAGGCGTTTCAATTGGACGATCATGTCGTCGATCGAGAGGCTGTGGTACGTGTAGGTTCCAATGCCGAGCCTGAGTTTGCCGTCGGCGCGCAGAGGGAGGCTGGCGGCGATCGCGGCGGTAGTGAAGACTCTTCGAGTCATCATGGCAATGGTTTCGGCGTCGCGTCCGCGTCTACCAGGTGCAGCGCCCATTTGATTCCTTCGATGAACATCTTCTGCATTTCGGGCTTATCCCAATTGGCGTCCACGTGGCCGAGCGTGGAATAGAACACGCGGCCTTTGCCGTACATCTTGGCCCAGGTGACGGCGAAGTCGTGGTCCTTGCGATGCACCTTCGGATTCGCCAGGTCCAGCTTCGCAGGGTCGAGCCGCATCAGAACGCGCGTGTTGTCGCGCGAGAAATTCTTCATCTGATAGATCTCGTCGGTCAGCGTGAAGGCCCTGGGCCATTGCTGCATGCCAGGGAACGCGGGATCCTCGACGACGATGGGCGCAGCGAAGGTGTTCCATGGATGCTCGTCGAAATAGCCGCCGATCATTTCGCCATACTCGGGCCATTTCGTAAAGGTAATAGTGGCGCTATGGACGCCGATGAAGCCCTTGCCATCGTCATGGATGAACGATAGGAAATCGGCTTTCTGCTGGTCGTCCATTTCGAGCGTGCCGCCGGTGTAAAACAGCACCGCGTCAAAATCGTTGAGATTCTTGGCGTTGTATTCCAGCTTTTTCTTGGTGAGCGGCTCTGTGTCGGTCCGGATCACGGTGTCCCACAGGCCGGTTTCACGCCCCAGTTTCTCGATGGTAGCCATGGCGTGGGGGATTGCTTCGTGGCGGTAGCCCTTCTCTTCGCCGATCACCAGCAGTCTTTTGCGAGGCGGATTACTCTGCGCCATCACTGTTGAAACGATGACTAGCCATGCCACCAATCCGGAGAGCTTCAACGGGCGGCCGCCGCCAGCGACTTATGAGACTGCGGGAACAGGTCCTTCACAGGTGTCTTGGCGTCGAATACGAGATTGACGAAACCGATCATCATTTCTTCCCAGGTCTGATCTCCCCAGGTGACATCTTTAGTGGGATCGGCATTATCGGGATTATTCGGCGAGTTGTCGAAATGCGCCGTGCACTCAATCTTGGTTCCCTTGGGCAGCGCGAGCGGTTCGCTGAGGGTGTACCAGAGCTGCCACGAGGATTTGTATTGAGGAACTCTAAGCAAAGTGCGTGTTTCGCCGTTGGGATATTTCACCCGATATTCGAAATCCTTGCCGCGTCCATGCATATGCGGGTGCAATTCAACCAGCGTGACGTTGGCTCCCATTTCAATCTCGGCTTCGACCCGATAGTTGGGATCGCCGGCCGGGATTTTGAACGTCGCATTGACCGCCGACACCGTGAAAACGCGCTTGGATGGCGGCTCCTTGGCGAAGATCAGTCCGATGCGGCTGCGGTCCACGCCCGGCTTTCCATTGGTCGTGTAGTGAATCTGAATGATGATGTCGGAACCGGCGGGGATAAACTTCGCCTCGCCTGGCGGAAAAGCTTCAGGGACCACTCCGGGGGCGTATCCGACCAGAGAGTCGCTGGGCAGTGCGCCGGTGTTGTTCTCATCCGCTTTGGGCTTTTCCGGCACGAAGGGGATGCCGGGCTTGGCGCCTTTCAGCCAACTGGACCCGGGTTCGCGGATGAAAGCGATGATGTGGTGGACGTGCGTGCGGTCGGTGGGCCGCGCCTCCGCAAACTGTACCCATCGATCGGTCTTGAAAGGCGCGGGAATGAGGATGTGCTGATATTCGATGGTTCCAGTTGCCGGGATCTGGAATGGTGTCGGGATTTCGAGGACCGCATCCGGGTTGGGGATGGCCCAGCCTTCCGCGAAATGACGGGGCGGCGGCAAGTCTTTCGGATTCCCCAAGGGCGTGGCTGCGTCGACCCATCGGACAATCGTATCGATCTCAGCTTGGGGCAGCGAGCGGTCGTTCGAGAACTTGCCATAATGCGGATCGGCGAACCACGGAGGCATTCTTCGCTGGATCACGGCGGCCTTGATGGCCTTGGCCCACGGGCGAGTTTGTTCGTAAGTTAGGAGGGAAAAAGGCGCCGCTTCACCAGGACGGTGACAATTCTGACACCGGTTCGCGAGAATCGCCGCGACCCCGTTCGTGAAGGTCGGACCCGCCGGCGTCTGCGCCAGCATACGCCCAATGGACAACGTGCAGAGTATGGCTGTACGCATATTCAACCTATCTTACACGTCAACCCCCACGTCAACCCCCGGGAACCCAGATCCGGCCCGCAGTCACCAGTTCCGCACCGCCCGGCAGCGGCAACGCGGCGCTCGACTTAGTGAAGAACGCCAACCCTTTGTAACTCATCAGGTATTGATAATTCTTGCTGAAGAGTCCGCCTTCCGCAACCACGATCAGCGGGTCCTTCGCGCGGTCGACAAGCCTCGAAAACTCCGCCGGCTCGACCCGAACGATCACTCCGGATGCCTTGATAGCTTGGATGATCGCGGCTGCTGCCGCACCACCTGAGGCCATGTTTCCTCCTCGCACGCGTTGAACGGTTGCGAGTCAGTCTATCATGCCCTGGCGGGCTGCCTTCAGCGCGGTTGTCCACCACAGCAGGTCGTCGATCATGGTCTGGGCTTGTTTCTCAAGCTGCTGCCTACGATTACAGAAATGGTGGTCATTACTCTTTTTATCCTTTTCTGCCTAAAATTTCTCAGCCAATGGTGGCACGGGCCTCAGAGGTTGCTGAAAAACTCATGAACACCACTCCCTTTGGTCACGGCTCGGAAGGCAAAGCCGCACGTTATCAGCAATCTACCGAGCCGTGACCGCAGGTAGCGGGGTCTGAATTACTTATGGCTTTCGCAAATAAGCGATCGACGCCGTGAGGACTAACAGCACAATGGGCGCGGCCGGGGAACTGCCAAGCACCGTTACATGGGCGATGATAGCGCCAACCATGACGGTGGCCAGCAGGACAGCTGCATAGAACGCGTAGCGGGATATCAGCAATCCGACGGCGGCCGTCACTTCCAGAAGGCCGGTGAAATACCGGAACCACTGGCCGAGGCCGACTTTATCGAACAATTCCACCATCGCCGCAGCGCCGGCAAGTTTGGACCCGCCAGCGGCAAGAAAGGCCAGCGCGGCCAGGCCGGACAGAGACCAGATCGTGATAAGCCGGCCTTTTCCGGATGCGGCTGGCAGTGCGTTTGTCGTTGTCATAAATTCCTTTCGGGCTTAGATGCTATATTGACATCAATATACTTGACGCCAATAGTGTGATGCGGGGGAATACGAAAAGGACGCAGAGAAATGCAAGATGCTTCGTGGGGAAGAGGATCACTCTTCCAATGGTTAAAATTGTAGGGTAATCACATGACGGAGCTGCCCGGCGATATCCTCGAGCTTCAGCGATTGGCATTCCGCTATTTCCTGGACCATACGAATGCCCAGAACGGACTGGTGGCCGACAACACACGCGAGGATTCGCCTTGCAGTATCGCGGCCACCGGGCTGGGATTGAGTTGTTATCCGGTTGCGGTAGCGAATGGCTGGCTCAAGCGTGAGGACGCGGCTGAGCGCGTTCTAACCGCGCTGCGATTCTTTGAGCACAGCCCCCAAGGACCCGAGCCCGACGTTACGGGCTACAAGGGATTCTACTATCACTTTCTGGAGATGAAGGACGGCCGGCGTGCCGGGACGTGCGAGCTTTCGACGGTCGACAGCGCGTTCCTGCTGGCGGGGATGCTCACGGCGGCGGCGTTTTTCGACGCGGAATCTCCCGCCGAGCGTGAAATCCGCGAAGCCGCCGACGCGTTGTATCGCCGGGTCGACTGGCAGTGGGCGCTCTATGGCGTTTCGTGCAACTCGAACGGCTGGCCGACAGAGACTGTTGAGGATGTCACCATTATCCACGGCGGCACCCCGGAAAACGGATTCATCAGCTATCGATACCAGGGCTACGATGAATCGCTGCTGATGCACGTGCTGGGGTTTGGCTCGTCCACCTTTGCGCTGCCTCCGGAGTGCTACCGCGCGTGGCAGAGGACCTTCGATTGGCGCAACCAATACGGAATCGAATATCTCCACTCGGGCCCGCTGTTCATTCACCAGCTCAGTCATTGTTGGCTGGATTTTCGCGGAATCAGCGATGAGTTCATGAAGGGCAAGGGGCTCGACTATTTCGAGAACAGCCGCCGCGCCGTGCATGTGCAGCAGAGCTACGCGCAGGAAAATCCGCAAAAGTTCCGCGGGTATGGGCAGCATTGCTGGGGTATCAGCGCCAGCGACGGTCCCGGACCGGCTACGAAAACGATAGAGAACGTCAATCGGGATTTCTGGATGTATCGAGCCCGGGGCGTGCCTCAGGAGCCTGATGATGGCACGCTGGCGCCGGGCGCCGTCGCTGCGTCGGTTCCGTTTGAGCCCGAGCTGGTTGCGGACACGCTTCGAGAGCTGGTTCGCGCCTACCCCGGCTTGCGCAGCGAATACGGCCTGCGCGCAAGCCTGAATCCGACCTTTGGCGACTGGATCAGCCCGCTGAATTACGGTTTGGATCAGGGTCCGATCGTCATGATGATCGAGAACCACCGGACCGGTCTGATCTGGAATCTCATGCGCCGCTGCCCGTACATCTGGCGCGGACTGCGGCAGGCGGGATTTGCCGGCGGATGGCTCGAATCGGAACGCGAACCAGAATATCCGCAGGCCGTCGAGGGACAGTGGCGCGAAGGGGGCACGCTGTTCAGCAAGTTGTCCGAGAACGCGACGCCCACCGAACGATCGCAGGAGCATCCGGAGGCAACTATGCTCGCTGCGCGAATCCACTCCTATGGAGATCCCACCGGGATCAAAATCGGGCCGGCTCCCCGCCCGGAGCCGGGTCGCGGACAAGTGCTCGTGCGCGTGAAAGCAGCCGGTGTGAACCCGTTGGATTGGATGATCGCCGAGGGCAAGGCCCGCTCGTGGCTCGACCACCGCCTGCCCCTGATTCTCGGCTGGGAACTGGCTGGGATTGTCGAGAAGCTGGGAACGGATGTGAAACGGCTCAAGCCTGGCGATGAAGTCTTCGGCATGATCGATCTCTCGGGCAACGGCGCGTATGCGGAGTTCGCTGTGGGCGATGAGAATGCTTTCGCAATCAAGCCTGGGACACTCGATTTTCCCTCCTCGGCAGCCGTGCCCCTGGGCGCGCTGACTGCGTATCAGGCATTGTTTGACGTGGCGGAGCTGCGCGAGGGGCAGACCGTGCTCATCCACGCGGCCGCCGGCGGAGTCGGATCAATGGCGGTGCAGCTCGCAAAAGCGCACGGCGCACGAGTGATCGGGACCGCGTCCGGCGCTGAACACCTCGATCTGATCCGAAAGCTTGGGTGCGATGAGGCGATCGACTATAAGACCACGCGCTTTGAAGATCGCGTTCGCGACGTGGACGTCGTGCTCGATCCCATGACCGCCGATTCCCAACGGCGATCGTTCGATGTGCTCAAGAAAGGCGGGATTCTGGTGGCGCTGATGGAGGAACCGCCGCAAGCGCTCGCCCGGGAAAAGGGCGTGCGCGCCGTCATGATCGGCGTCAAGCCCGATGGCGGAAGACTCGCCGATATCGGAAAGCTCATCGATGCCGGCAAGCTCCATCCCATCATTCAGACAGTTCTCCCTCTAAAGCAGGTCAAAGAGGCTCTGGAACTCAGTCACGGCCGGCACGTCGCCGGGAAGATCGTCCTGACTATGTGAAGGTAGCGCCGACGTTAGCGCTGTTGGGCATCTCCGCCGATCGAGTCAAGACGGGCAATAACTTCGTTTGGAAGTTGTAGTGTTGCAGCGCTGAGATTCTCCCGAAGATGCGCGACGGAAGATGTGCCGGGGATCAGCAGGATGTTGGGTGAGCGATGCAGCAGCCAGGCCAGCGCTACTTGCATAGGGGTGGCTTCGAGCGACGCCGCTGCTGCGTTCAGCGCCTCCGATTGCAATGGATTGAAGCCTCCCAACGGAAAGAACGGCACATAGGCAATGTCTCGACGCGCAAGGTCATCGATAAAACCGTCGTCCTGGCGGTGGGCCACATTGTACAAGTTCTGAACGCAGACGATCTCCGCGATCTTCTGAGCCTCCTCCAGCTGGCCGGGACTGACGTTGCTCAGACCGAGGTGACGAATCAGCCCTTGCTGCTTTAGCTCCGCGAGCACCGTCAGCGGTTCTGCGATCGACCCCTCTGCTGGCCCCATCTGTCCTCCAACTCGCAGGTTGACGACGTCCAAGGCGTCGACTCCGAGATTTCGCAGATTATCGTGGACCGCATCGATGAGCTCCGGACGCGAACGCGCATGAACCCACGATTTGTCCGCTGGCCGCCGGGCTCCCACCTTGGTGACGATCGCCAATCCATCCGGATAGGGATGAAGCGCCTGTTTGATGATCTGGTTGGTGACGTGCGGCCCGTAAAAATCGCTGGTATCGATGTGGTTGACCCCTGCCGCAACCGCCTCCCGTAAAACAGCAATGGCGGCGTCTCGATCGCGGGGCGGACCAAACACCTGCGGACCGGCGAGTTGCATGGCGCCGTAGCCCATTCGCTTCAGACTCATGGAAGTGCCGGGCAGTGTGAAACTGCCGCCCAGCTCTGTCTGTCTCGCCATTTCGGATCCTTACTGCCGCGTCAGCAACCGGACCGAGTTATTCCCCGCGTCGGTAAAATAAACATTCCCCGCCGCAGTCACCGCCACTGCCTTGGGACCGTTGAGCTCCGCCACCGTAGCCGGACCCCCGTCGCCCAGGTATCCTTGCGCGCCGTTGCCCGCGATGGTGGTGACCAGGCCGCCCAGCGGAAATAGCCGGATCGCGTGATTGCCGGTATCGGCGACGTAGATGTTGCCTTGCCCATCCACCGCGACGCTACTGATCTGGCTGAACTGCGCGAACGACGCGAGGCCTCCGTCGCCGGTATAGGTTAACGTCCCGTTGCCTGCGATCGTGGTAATGATTCCGTTCTGGATCATCCGCACCGCGCCGTTATTCGAATCGGCGACATACACTGTGCCGGAACTATCCACCGCCACACCCAGCGGATTGTAGAACTGCGCCGCAGTGGCCGCACCTCCGTCACCCGAATAACCGATTGTCCCGTTCCCAGCGAACGTCGAGATCACGCCTGTGGACGCGGTTACTTTCCGAATCCAGCCGTAATAATCGGCGATGTAGAGGTTGCCCGCCGAATCCAGCGCCACGGCGAAAGGAGCCATCATCTTGGCGCTGGAAGCCGCGCCTCCATCGCCTGAGAATCCCGATGTTCCGCCAGTGCCCGCCACGGTCGAAATGATCCCCGCGGGCGTGACCTTCCGCACCGCGCCGTTGTTCGAATCGGCGATATACAGGTTGCCCGTTGAATCGAACGCGAGGCCCGCAGGCTGGCTCAGCTGCGCACTGATCGCCGCGCCTCCATCGCCTGAAAATCCCGAAGTCCCGTTGCCAGCGACGGTCGAGATGACTCCGGCCGGCGACACCATGCGGACGCGATTATTCAAAAAGTCCGAGATGTAAACGTTGCCGGTTTGATCGATCGCGACTCCGTCCGGGGCGCTCAACTGCGCGTTCAGCGGGGACCCGCCGTCGCCGCCGAAACTCCCAAGGCCATTTCCAGCGATCGTGGTCAAAGTGCCGCCTGCGATCTTGCGAATGCGGTTATTCCAGCGGTCGGCCAGATACAGATTGCCCCCGGAATCCACCGCGATGCCGCGCGGCGCCGAAAGCTGCGCGCTGGTGGCCGGACCGCCATCGCCCGCGAAGCCGTAGCCGCTATTGCCGGCGAAGGTGCTGATGGAGTTCTTGGAATCCACCTTGCGGATGCGGTTGTCGGCGTACGTGGCGATGTACAGGTTGCCGGACGAATCGACTGCCACACCAGCGGGTCCGGCGAGCTGCGCCTTAGTCGCGCCGCCCCCATCGCCCGCAAATCCGAACGCAATGGTAAGGACGTTGGATACGATTGCCGTGCTGCCGGCGATCGTGTTGATGTTCCCGTCGGTCGTAATCTTGCGCACATTGGCGTTGTTCGTATCGGCGATATACACGTTGGAAGAAGAATCCACCGCCACATCGAGCGGCCCAAACAAATTGGCCGCGACCGCCGCTGCGCCATCACCCGAGAATCCCGCGGCGTTCGGACCCAGACCCGCGATGGTATTGATGTTGCCGTCCGAGGTCACCTTCCGGATGGCGTTGTTCGCCGAGTCCGCTATATAAAGGTTGCCCGCGCCATCCACCGCGATCCCCACCGGCAACTGGAGCTGGGCGCCGTTGGCGGGTCCGCCATCGCCGGTGTATCCGGCCGTCGGCAGGGCAAAGGCTACATATCCGGCAAACAGATTGATGTTCCCATCCGGCGTAATAATCCGGATCATATTGTTGCCGGTGTCGGCGACGTAGATGTTGCCTTTGAAATCCACCGCGACGCCCTGAGGATTGTTGAGTTGAGCCTGAACGGCGGGTCCGCCGTCGCCCGCGTAGCCCATGCGTCCGGTTCCCGCCACCACGGTGAGGGTGCCGTTGCCCGACATCTTGAAGAGGGCGTTCGAAGAAGTGAAATAGACGTTGCCGGCGCCATCCAACGCCACCCGTTGCGGCTGCGTGATGGACGCGCTCAGCGCGGCTACCGGTGTGGCGGGAATGCCTCCACCGGCGACGGTCGACACAAAATATTGCGGCTGGGCGGCGGCAAAGGCAGAGAAGACAAAGGCCAGCCCTAGCGATTTATTCAATCGTGAATACAAAACACTCTCCCAACTTTGCAATAGTGCTTTAGCTATGACGCGAGACTTCTCTATTTTGGTACATCCGAGGGCCTCCGCGCCACGGTATCCTAATTCCTTAGCTATGCGCCGCTTCATCCCTCTTGTGTTTGCTTGCATTTGTGGGGCCCAAAATCCCGATCCGAAGCTTCTTTCGAAGTGGGAATGGCGCAACATCGGACCGGCATCCATGGGCGGGCGCATTGCCGATATTGCCGGCGTTCCTGGCGATCCGAACCTCGTTTACGCCGCTGCGGGATCGGGCGGACTATTCAAATCGACCAATGCGGGCACCACATGGACCCCGATTTTCGACCACGAGAGCACCATTTCGATCGGCGGGATCGCCATCGATGAGAAGCATCCCGATACCATCTGGGTCGGTACAGGCGAAGCGAATCTGCGCAACAGCGTCAGCTTCGGCGACGGAGTGTATCTTTCGCGCGACGGTGGGAAATCCTGGCACAACATGGGCCTCAAGGATACGCAGACCATTTCGCGCGTGGTTGTGAATCCCAGGAACGCCGAGATCGCCTACGTCGCCGCGGTCGGACACACCTTCGGGCCGAACGCGGAGCGAGGCGTGTTCGCCACCTTCGACGGCGGCAAGACGTGGCAGAAAACCTTGTTCATCGACAACGTCCACGGCGCGGCGGATATCGAAATCGACCCGTCGAATCCCGATGTGCTGTACGCCACCATGTGGCATTTCGACCGCAAACCGTGGACTTTTGAAAGCGGCGGCACCAACGGAGGCGTTTTTAAATCCGTTGACGCGGGCCGCACGTGGAAGAAGCTGACAAACCTTCCTAAGCTGATGGGCCGCATCGGGGTGAAGGTCGCGCCCAGCAATCCCAAAGTCGTTTACGTGATCGCGGAATGCAATGAGGGCGTGCTGTTTCGCTCCAACGATTCCGGCGCAACATTCGAAAAACTATCCAGCGATCGCGAACTGGTGGGCCGCGGCTACTACTTCGCCGATATGCGCGTTGACCCTGCCGACGAGAATCGCATTTATGCTCTGACCAACAATCTGATGATGTCTGCCGACGGCGGAAAGTCGTTCAAACGAATTGCGGCCAAGGTTCACGGCGACGTGCACGCACTGTGGATCGACTCGAAGAATCCGCGCCGCATCTGGGATGGGAACGACGGAGGCCTGGCCGTTTCTCAGGATCGCGGCGAGACCTGGGAACAGATCAACAACATCCCTCTCGGCCAGTTCTATCAGGTCTACGCCGATAATCGCGTGCCTTTTTACAACATCACCGGAGGCATGCAGGACAACGGTTCCTGGACCGGGCCGAGCCGCACGCGCGAACCGCAGGGCATCATGAACGACGATTGGCGCATGATCAACGGCTTCGTCGGTTTCGATGCGTTGAGCGATCCCGATAATCCCGACATCGTGATTACGGAGCAGGCCGGAGGCGTCCTCCTACGGACGGATTTGAAGACGCGCGAGCAGCAGCAGGTGGGTCCCAACGTGCGCAATAACAACGGAGGCACGGAGGCGGGACAGAAGTATCGGTTCAACTGGGACGCTCCGTTCGTCAAATCGCCATTTGGGAAAAACACCTGGTATCTGGCCGGCAACGCCGTATTTCAGACCAGCGATTCCGGGCACAGTTGGGAACCGATCAGCGGCGATCTGACATCGAACGATCAATCGAAAATGCAGAATGCGGGCGGACCCGTGTGGGTGGAGAATTCCGCAGACCTGGTTTACTCGACGATTCTTTCAGTCTCCGAATCGCCCGCCAAACGCGGCGTCATCTGGACCGGCACCGACGACGGCAACCTGCAAATGACCACCGACGGCGGCAGCCACTGGACTAATTTGAGCGCGAATCTTCCCGGGATCCCGAAGAACGCGCCGATCTCTCATGTCGAGGCGTCGCGGAAAAGTGAGATGACCGCCTACGTCTCGCTCGACCTGCACATGTTCGACGATTTCCGGCCGCTGGTGTTCCGTACCACCGACGACGGCAAAACGTTTTCGAAGATCACGAGCGGTCTGCCGGCAAACGGCTGGGTCTGGACCATTCGCGAGGATCCGAAAAACCCCGACCTCCTCTACGCCGGAACTGAACTCGGTCTGTTCGCCAGTTGGAACGCGGGGACCAACTGGTTTCCCCTGCACCTGGCCAACATGCCCTGGTCGATAGCAGTGCGCGACATCATTGTGCAGGCGGATTCGAACGACTTGCTCGTCGCGACACATGGGCGCAGCGTGTATATTCTCGACGACGTCGCCGCGCTTCAAAAGATGACTGGTGCCGCCAATCTGTTCGAGGCTCGTCCGGCATATCGCCACGCCATGCGAGCCACGCGATTCGGCACCGGCGACAAAACCTTCACCGCGCCGAATCCTCCGTACGGCGCATTGATCTCGTATTTTCTTCCAGCATCCGCAGACGTGCGGCTGGAGATTTTCGATAGCAAAGGGGCCGTCGTGCGCGGCCTTCGCGACGCGCCTCACGCCGCGGGCATCAACCGGATCGCGTGGGATTTGCGATATGAGTCGGCGCGCGGGCCGCAAGCGCTGCCTGGAGGTTACAAAATCCGCCTCACCGCCGATGGCAAGGCTTTCGAACAGCCCCTCGACTTGCGGATGGACCCGAATGTCAAAGTGTCAGCAGAGGACCTCGCCACACAATTCGACTACTCCCGCCGGGTTCAGCAATTGCAGGCGCGCGTCAATGCCGCTATCCGCAATGCTCCGAGCCCCCTTCGCGATCAGCTCACACGCCCGGCCAATGCCGGACGAAGCGAAACCGGTCCGCGGCTGATCGAGAATCTGACGTCGCTCGCCACGATGATCGATTCCGCGAATGCCGCTCCGACGCCGGCGATGATCAAATACTTCAACGAATTGAATGCCTCGGTCGAGTCACTGTTGACTCAGCAGTAATCAAATAACCTCGAACATCTAGATTTTTACAGAGCCGCGACCACAGGGAGCGGTCACCCCCAGTCCCTGATAAACTAAAGACGAATGGGTGCGATCAAACGCTTTATTTTTTGGGATTTTCCACGCGGCAGCTGGCAGTATGACGTGATGGTCGGGCTGATTCTGGCCTTTATCTTCGTCACTCCCAAGACCATTTTTCACGATCAGCCGAAAGCCGCCAGCATGGTCATCCTGCGCAACGGTTTCTGGATCGATCCCCAGGTCCTGACGGGCGTCCCTGAAAGCGAAATGCTATCCAAAGCTTCCTCCGCGGTGAACGCGAAATATAAGACGCACACCGTCATCGTCAACGTCGATCCCATCTATAACGACGAGCAGGAACTCGAAGGCTACATGGCCTACACCAAGCCGTGAAGCGCGCCTACTTCATTTTGACGCTGGCCGCGTCGCTGGTTCGGGCGGAATCCGTGGACCAGGTTCTTCGCAGGATGGATCAGGCCGCGCAGAATTTTAAGTCGCTCGCCGCAAACGTCCGCCAGACAGATTATCACGACCTCTTTCAGGAAAAAACTGTCGAGGACGGGGAATTCAGAATGATGAAGCGCTCCAAGAACGGTGTGATCCTTCTGGCCAAATTCAAGGGCCAGGACGAGCGCAAAGTTCGTATTTCCGACAACCGGCTCGAAATTTATCATCCCAAAGCGAACAGCGAGGATATCTACGACACGCGGAAGTTGACAAAATCCATGGACTCGTTTTTGCTCGTCGGATTCGGCGTTTCGTCGAAGGAACTGTTGGATGCCTACCAAATCACCGTCGGCGGATCTGAAGTGCTTGATGGCGTCAACACGACGCGCCTCGATCTGGCGCCCAAGTCGGCCGAAAAACAAAACCTGTTCAAGATGATTCAGCTCTGGATTCCTTTAGACAAAGGCAACCCGATTCAAGAGAGAGTTCTGCTTGGCAAGGAGAGCAAGGATTACCACCTGCTCCAGTTCTCAGACCTGAAGATCAATCCCGCCATTCCCGCTTCGGAGTTTGAATTGAATCTGCCTGCCGGCGTGAAGCAAATCCGGCCGTAGCGCCTCGGCGAGAATTTCCTGTTCATCCGCATGCTGACGCATGGCGGTTCAGTGCAGCCGCAAACCTGCGCCTTATCGCAGCGAACCGTGACCGTCAGGGAGCGGATTGCTACGGCAGCGTCGTCGCCGCATCGATGATCGCTTGCGCGATCTGTTCCGGCGTCAGTCCGATAGCCCCTCGCAGGTGCGCTCCCCGGAAATCGCAGCCGCGCAGTCTCACCTCTCGAAAATCGCAGCCTTCGAGGTCGGCACCCCGAAAAATGCACTGAGTAATCTCGGCGCGGAAAAAATTGGAACCCGCCAGCTCCGCCCCGGAAAGATCGCAGTGATCGATCCTCGCACCGGTGAAGTTCGCGCCCCGAGCCTTCAGCTCCCGCAACCGCGAATGGTGCAGGCGGGCGCGATAAAACTGAGCCTCGCCCACCTCGGTACCGCTTAAATCCGCATCGTAATAACGCGCTTCTGGCGCGCGCCTCAGATCATCCTGAGGGCCTTCGGAAGGACTGGACAGCCATATCCGATGAATTCTAATGGTCGTCTTCATCAAAAATGCTTATCGGCGATTATAGCTTTTCCAAGAACCGGCGGTGAACGCGCGCGTCGTCTGTCAATTCAGGATGAAACGTGGTCACCATGTGACGCCCTTGCTCCGCCCACACCGGATCGCCGTTGTACTTCGCCAGGACCTTCACTTCGGCGCCGGCGCGGCGAATAATCGGCGCGCGAATGAACACGGCTTCGAACGGGCCGCCGCCGTTCATATCGAGCTTCGCGATGCGGCTGTCGATCTGGCGGCCGTATCCATTGCGCTCGACATCGATATCCATTAATCCGAGGCTGGCCTGCGCGGGATGCGAAACTTCCTTCGCCAAAAGAATCGCACCCGCGCAAGTCCCGTAGATTGGCTTCCGCTCGCCAAACGCGCGCAGCGGCTCCAGCAGATTCTCATAGTCCAGAAGCTTGAGCATCGTGGAGCTCTCGCCCCCCGGCAGAATCAGCCCATCGCACTGCGCCATCTCCTCGCGCGTACGAACCTCGATCGCCCGCCCGCCCGCCTTTTCGATGGCCTTTGCGTGAGCCTCAAAGTCGCCTTGCAGCGCGAGTATGCCGACAGTTTTCATATCTGTATTGACAGGCGAAAGCGCCTGTCCCACCCGAGTGGCCTACCAACCCCTGGTCTGCATCAGCTCCGCTTCCGGGAGCTTCGATACATCCAGCCCGCGCATCGGCTCGCCCAGATCCTCACAAGCTTCCAGCAGCTTCACCGGATCGCGATAATACGTCGCCGCTTTCACCACCGCCTTCGCGCGAGCCTCGGGATCTTCGGATTTGAAAATGCCGCTGCCGACGAATACCGCTTCCGCGCCCAACTGCATCACCAGCGCGGCATCGGCCGGCGTCGCGATTCCGCCCGCCGAGAAATTCGGCACCGGCAATTTTCCGTTCGCCGCCACCCACTCGACCAACTCCAGCGGAGCCCCGAGATTCTTCGCCTCATGCACCAATTCTTCCTTGCCCAATATCGTGAGGTGCCTCATCTCCTTCACGATCGTCCGGATGTGCCGCACCGCCTCGACAATGTTGCCCGACCCCGCCTCGCCCTTCGTTCGGATCATCGCCGCGCCTTCCGCGATGCGCCGCAGAGCCTCGCCCAGGTTGCGCGCTCCGCACACGAACGGAACCTTGTACGTCTTCTTGTCGATGTGGTGTTCTTCGTCGGCCGGCGTCAGCACTTCGCTCTCGTCGATGTAATCCACGCCCAGCGCTTCCAGCACGCGCGCCTCGGTGAAGTGCCCGATGCGTGCCTTCGCCATCACCGGAATCGAGACCGTCTGCATAATCTCGCGAATGATGCGGATCGACGCCATGCGCGCCACGCCGCCCTCTTTGCGAATGTCCGACGGCACGCGCTCCAGCGCCATCACCGCCGACGCGCCCGCCTGCTCCGCGATCCGCGCCTGCTCCGCGTTGGTGACGTCCATAATGACGCCGCCCTTTAACATCTCGGCCAATCCGACCTTCAATCGAAATTCTTCAGATAGAAACATTTTGCATCGCTCCTGGTTGTATTTATACAAGCGCGGGTGCTGGTTCGCCCCGCTGTTTGCGCTGTGCGCGCTGCTGCTCCGTCCGGAAAATCAACCCTAATACGGATAGTCCATGCCGGATCGCCTCCGGCGTCAACCCCGCAAAACTCAACCGCAACCCGTGCACCTGCGGACGCGTCACCGAAAAATAACGGCCCGGCAGGAAACTGACATTTTCGCGCTCCGCCCTGGTCGCCAGCTCCGATGCGTCCAAAGGCTTCGGCAATTCCACCCAAACATTCATGCCGCCTTCCGGTTTGGTGTAGATCGACCCCGCGGGCAGCTCTTTCTGACACGCGCTGAGCGTCGCCTTCAATCGCAGCGACCCCGCCGTCAACATTTTCTGGCGATGCGCGGCCAGCCTTCCCGATTCCGCGAACCGCAGCACCACTGCCTGCGAAAGCTGATCCGAATGCAGATCGCTGGCTTCCTTCGCCTCCGTCAACCGCGCGATGAAGTGCCGTGGACCGAGCGCCCAGCCGACGCGCAATCCCGGAAATGCGATTTTCGAAAAACTCCCCAACAGAATCGTGTCGCCCGATTCGTCGAGCCTTTTGATGGTCGGCACTTCCGCCCCTTGATACCGCAGCTCGCCGTACAAATCATTCTCGACCACAATCACGCCCGCCCGCTTCGCCAGCATCAATATGGTTCGCCGCGACTCCACCGGCAGCGTCGAACCCGTCGGATTTTGGAAATTCGGAGTCAGCACCATCAGCCGCGGCTTCTCTTTGTCCAGCAGAGCCCCCAGCGCGTCCACATCGACTCCGTCGCGGCCCACCGGCATCCCGATCACGCGCGCCCCGCCCCGCAGAAACGCGTTGCGCAAGCCCGGATACACCGGGTCCTCGATCAGCACCGTCTCGCCGCGCGCCGCCAAAACCCGCTGAATCAAATCGAACGCCTGCTGGCATCCGCTGGTCACCAGAATGTCGTCGTCCTCGCCCGCCGTCCCGCGCTTGCGAGCCTCATTTAGCAGATGCCGCCGCAGCGGCCCATAGCCGCTAGCCGGACCAAGCTGAAGAATCTGCGCCGCATCATCCGAGTCAATCACTTCACGGCAAGTGGCGCGAAATTCATCCAGCGGAAACATGATTTCCGAAGGCCGCGATGCGGAAAAACTGATCGACGCGGCAGCCGGCGCCTCTTCAGAATGCGGCAGAGCCGCCCAATCCACCCGGGAATTCTCCTCCGGCCCGCCCTGCACAAAACTCCCGCGCCCCACCTCGCGCCGGATCAGCCCTTCCGATTCCAGAACATCGAATGCCGCAGTGACTGTAGCCCGATTCAATCCAATGGACTGAGCCAATTCGCGAGTAGGAGGAATCCGTTCGCCCCGAACCATGCGCCCGGAAAGAATCGCAGAACGCATTTGTTCATGGAGCTGGCGGTAAAGGGGCGCCGCAGATTGTGGATTGAGCTCAAGTCGGGGAAGCATACCAATTCTAGGTTGACTATACCATATTGGATGGCGAGGCGCCGAGGTCCACTACGCCAAAAAGCCATTAACGAAACTTACGAGGAGTGGAAGCTATCTGAACCACACCCCGAGCCTGGCAATCGCAGACGGCAATGCTAAAGGGATTGCCCAATGAAGATGGCCCGTCAGTGCAAGGACGATTACAGCGACCGCCCAAATACCACAGGCACCAATACGTATCCTCTTGGCCCTCCAATCAACGTCGAGGAAGATGTACCGCATTTCGGGGGCAGGGTCGACGGCAGGCATCAAATGTCCAATTCCTCAACGGGCACACCCCGTTGCTCAAACGCTTTACGCACCGGGTAGTTTATCTCGACGTTCGCCGCCGCATCCGTGAAAGAAGGATATACCCACACCTTCGTTCCGGTTCTCCTATCGTAATCCTCAGTATATTTGGCGACCACAACCGCTCCTTTAGCAGTCTCCGCCACTGAATAGACATCTTCCTCGTGCCCGTCTTCGTCGCGAAGCCGCAGGGGTTTCTCTGGAGTAATTATCCATCGGCCGAAAAAAGCTTTCTTCTTTGGGAGGTTGTGGTCGTGAGCATCGTCAAACTCCAAGAGAATGCGTTCGTAACCTCTTGGTAGTGCTTCCTTTTCCGCCACAAAACGCCTTAGAGCCGACACAATTACAGGCGACAGCTTGTCGCCCGACAGTTCGCGTGCTTTTTCCCAGATGGACACTTCATCATCGCGGAGGTAGACCGTCTTATTCATAGGTGCGTAATGAGTGTATAGCACCTTAGGTGCGCATGTCAATTCTAACCAATGACCTAACTGGTAAATTCTTACCGATACGCGCCCCGCTCTTGCTCGCCATCTGTCAGCATCCTCTTTCCCTTTAACATCATGCAGTGAGCGAATTTGGCGGCAAAGCTGCTCTTCCCCTATAAGGAGGATTTGATGAAGATGTATAAACCTCTCTTGACGATCGGGGTGATCGCGGCGCTGTCGGCTTGTACGCGTGACTCCAAGGTGCAAGCCACCTCCACTCCGGTCCTTGATTATTCGGGACGGCAGATAGGGTACGCACTGACGCCGGCGCCCTCGACAACGCCCGTGAGTTCAGTTTCTACACCCGCTTCCACATCCACCGCTACTTCACCAGTTGAATCTGCGCCTGTGACCACGACGCCACCCGCGGCGAATAGTGATACGCAGCCCGCTCTCGCAGAGCGGTCCACTCAGCCTGCCCCTGCGCCCCCGCCACCGATCGCGATTCCTGCAGGCACTAACGTTCGCGTTCGCATGGAACAGACCATCGATACGAGACGAAACCGGCCTGGCGACCGCTTCGAAGCCAGCCTCATTTCTCCTATTACAGTGAACGGGAATGTGCTCGTTCCGCGCGGTACGAGGTTCGAAGGACACGTTACGGAAGCCAAACCTTCTGGACGATTCAAAGGTCGCGCTGAGCTCGGCGTGCAACTGGATTCGTTTCACCTGAACGGCGCGGTTTACCGGGTCGCGACCGCTGCTGACACCCGGATTAGCGGACGCCATCGAAAGCGCAATTGGATCCTGATGGGCGGCGGAGCGGGAACGGGCGCAGGCATAGGCGCTGCGGCCGGCGGCGGGCCCGGAGCCTTGATTGGAGCTGGTGCGGGCGCCAGTGCCGGAGCTGTGGGAGCATTCTTCACTGGCCGCAAAAATGTCTCGCTCCCAGTGGAGACTCCTCTTACATTCCGCCTCCGGAGAGATGTTGCGCTAGCAGGCGGATAGACCGGACTCCGCGCTATCCTGATCTGATGATTGCGCGGCCGGGGCGAAGCCTTTTCTTTGCGTCATTCTTCGTATTTGGCGCCTGCTTCGCCCAATCTGTACCCAAAACCGTTCACTTCCAAAGCGAAGATCACAAAACGAAGCTGGTCGGCTATGTCTTTGAGCCCTCCGCGCCTGGATCGCACGCGGCTGTCGTGATGCTTCATGGACGCGCGGGTCCTTATTCTTCGCTTGCCAAGGGCGTTTACACAGCGGCGACTCTTTCGAAGCGCCACAAGGAATGGGGCGAGTTCTGGGCTCAGCGCGGCTACTTCGCCATCCTGGTCGATAGCTTTGGACCGCGCGGCTATCCGTCCGGTTTCTCGAAAGGGAGCTACGAGGATCGCCCACGGGAAGTGAGCGAGCAGACTGTGCGGCCACTTGACGCCTATGGAGCATTGCGCTACCTGCGCGGCCGCCGTGACGTGATCAAGGATCGCATCGGGGTGCAGGGATGGTCGAACGGAGCCATGACGGTGCTTGTCACGATGAGCGATCATTCACCAGGCATCGAAGCGCCGACGCCGGACAAGGGTTTTCGCGCGGCGCTCGCCGAGTATCCAGGCTGCGGAATGGACGCCGTAAAAGGCCGTTATCACGCCTATGCGCCCCTACTGATGTTGATCGCTGGCGCCGACGAGGAAGTTTCACCGCAACGCTGTGAGGAGTTCGCGGACAAAGCGCACATCCCGAAGGTCGTATACGCGGGAGCCGATCATAATTTCGACGATCCGGGGAAAACCAAGCAGGCCAAAGCAGCCAATCGGAAAGCGACTACGGATGCCATGCACCGAGCCGAGGCGTTCTTCGCGGAGAATCTGCTCCACTAGGGAGTCTGCTGAAACCCCAATATTAGCCGCTGATGAACACATTTCGTTGCATCGCCCCACAGCTGACGCATCGGCGGCTAAATTCGTCGTGGAGTTTTTCAACAAGCTCCTAGTCGCCGTACGCCGACAACCCCGACAGTTATGGAGGGGTTCTATGCACAGGCGACAGCCACTAATACGTAATCTCATCCCCCGGCATCAGCACCAACGACAAAATCTCGTTCCCTTCAAACTTGATCGGAACCATTCGCCCGTGAAACATCCGCCGAACGGATTGAATCTGAGGAAGCGGCCTGCGACGACCGAAGGCATGGAGTCCTGCCTCATTCTCCGCAACCGCTTCCGAACGTCCCGCCCATCCGAACAAAAACATCGCTGCCATTGATCCTCACATTGAACCCGACGTTCATTCCCACCGTCACCGAACCGACTGGCAAAAAACGCCGGCTCCCGGTTTCGCGCATAGCCGTCTGGATCGGCCAGAAAGTGGCCCGTCGCGTCACGCAGTGTTTGCCGATCGGGCGCACCGAGAATCGTCGTCGGAAATTGTGCGATCGGACCCGCTGGTCCAGTAAAGATAACGATAATAAGCCGGCGGTTTCCGGAACGGTGAGCGACCGTTCCCGCGCCCGAAAGGAGCGCGATCCGCACGCGGTCGTCGCCGGGTACGCGCGTGACCGTGTAGAACGAAACCTCGGGGTCCGCGCCGTGGCGGGCTCACCAGACGCAGGGCGAATCCTGGAATCAAATCGACAGACCCTGGTGTGCGTATACGTGCCGAACCGCAGATACACGGCGATCTGCGGCGGAAATGGAAACGTCTCCGCGATCGCTTGCCGCAGGTGCGGGCTCTCGTCGTCCTCTAAGCAACCGGCGTCCTCCCTTCGCCTCCACCGCTTCGCGAAACTTCTCGACTTGTGTCTACTGCATCGAAATAGATGCGCGGCCCGGATTCCGCGATGGTGACGCCCGGTGTAGCTTGCTGCGGGCGTTGCGGCTGCGGCGGAGCAAAATAGGTTTCCGTCTTCACTCCGACTGCGCGGTGTTGCCGTGCCAGGCTACCGAAAACGACTCGGATTCGATATCGCATCCCATCTTTTGGCCGGATGTCTGCGGGCATTCCTGAATCTCCGGTTTCGAAGGCGGCGGCGTGAGAACTGGTCGCGGCCTGACGCACGAGTGTGTAGGCCGCGGCTGATGACGGCAAGCCGCAGACCAAAACGAGAACGGAGACCATCCAGCGCATGCTAGATTTTTAGCATAGCGCGAATCGCCTCCGGGTTGGCGTTGGCGATTCCCCCCGCCACCTCCGTCGCCCGGTCGTCCAGCTCGAACGCCGGAGCGACGTGATGGACCAATCCCCACGCCAGCGCGTCGGGAGTCGAAAACACCCGGCCGCTCAACGACAATTCCAGCGCCCTTCGCTGGCCGATGGCCAAGGCCACCGCATCGGTAATCGCTTCGCTCCAGCGGTGTTCGCGGATATCGGTGAGCCCGAAGCTGGTCCCCTGCGCCGCGACCACGACATGGGCGTTCGCAGCCAGCGCCAACCCGCCTGCCAAGACCACGCCCTGCACCGCCGCGACGATCGGCTTAGATACCTTTCGCCCGATAGACATTAGTTCTTCATCCGGCTCGCAGCCTGCGCAGAAGATGGGCCCGTCGCCTTCCAATAAGATCGCGCCGACGCTCGCATCGGCTTCCGCGCCCCGAATCTCGCGCAACAGATCCAGGCAACCCGCGGCGTCGATAACATTGCGGATTTCAGGCGACGACAAAGCGATGCGGTACAGCCGGCCGTCCCGCTCGATGCGTAGCTTCATAGCGTTTCAAGGATCAGATGCTCGCGCGTCCCCGCCGCCGCTTCAAACGCGAATTGCAAAACCCGGCGCGTTTCCAGAGGATCGATCACGGCATCCACATGCCCTCGCGCCGCTGCAAATCGGGCGTCGAGCCAGTGCTCATAATCGGCCCGCGTCTGCGCGATGCGCGCCTCCAGCTCTGGGGGAACCGATTCACCGGATGCCTTCAATTTCGCCAGCTCCGGACCGTGAACCGCCTGCACCGCCGCGTCGCCCTCCATGACGCCGATGCGCGCAGTGGGCCACGCGAACGTGAAATGCGGATCGAATCCCTGCCCCGCCATCGCGTAATACCCCGCCCCGCTAGCGTGATTGACGGTCACGATGATTTTCGGGACTGTAGCGCACGCCATCGCCTCCACCATCGCCGCGCCGGCCCGAATAATGCCTCCGCTCTCCGCTTCCACGCCGACCATGAAGCCGGAAACATCCTGCAAATAAAGCAGACCAAGACCGCGCCGCTGGGCGTTTTCGACGAAATAGGCAACCTTCAGCGCCGATTCGGTGTAGACGATCCCCCCGATTCTGGGTCCTGACGACGTTTTCAAAAAGCCTCGCCGGTTCGCGATCACTCCTATTTCGCGTCCATGCAGCCGCGCGTTCGCGCACAGCATCTCCGGAGCGTGATCGGGCTGAAATTCCAGATAATCGCCGGCATCGACGATGCGCGCGATCACTTCTTCCATGTCATACGGAAGCCGATGATTCGCCGGCAGTAAATCGTACAATCCTTCCGCAGGCTTGGCGGGAGGAGCACCCTTCAAAGGTGCTGCCGGAGGCGGCAGCTCGCGAATTTTCTGCCGGATCAACTGCAAACAATCATGATCGTCCTTGGCCGAATAATGCGCCACCCCGCTGGTCCGCGTGTGGAGACTTGCACCGCCAAGTGATTCAGCGTCCGTGACCTGTCCCACCGCGCCCTTGACCAGATTAGGGCCGCCGAGCCCCATAAAGCTGGAGCCCTCCACCATAATAATCACGTCGGATAACGCCGGCAGATAAGCGCCACCCGCGATGCACATGCCCATCACCGCGGCGATTTGCGGGACTTTCAAGCGGCGGCGCATCAGAGAGTTGTAGTAGAAAATTCGCGCCGCGCCGTATTGGCCGGGGAAAATTCCGTCCTGATAGGGCAGGTTAACGCCCGCCGAATCCACCAGATACACAATCGGGGTGCGGTTGCGCATGGCGATTTCCTGCGCTCGCAGGATTTTTGAAATCGTTTCAGGCCACCACGCGCCCGCTTTTACGGTGGCATCGTTGGCAACGATCACCGAGGGCCGGCCTTCGATGCGGCCGACTCCGGTGATCACGCCGGCGGCGGGGGCTTGGCCGTCGTATTTGTCGAAGGCGATTAACAGGCCGATCTCCAGAAACAGGCTGCCGGGATCGATCAGTTTCGCCACTCGTTCGCGGGCCGTGAGTTTGCCTTCGCGATGCTGCTTCTCGATTTTCTTGGGGCCGCCGCCCGCGCGGAGCTTGTCTTCCAGCTCCTGAAATTCGGCGACCAGCGACCGCATGGTTGGTTGATCCACTATTGCTATAGTAACGGTCTAGATGCTTGGAATCGACCGGCAAGCGCTGCATGTGGTGTGGACGGTGTTCCTGTTCGCGCTGCTTATCGCGGTGGTTTACGAAGCTCGCCACACGTTGATGATCTTCGCGCTGGCTTTGTTTTTCTCGCATCTGCTGGGGCCGGTGGTCGCTTTTTTCGCACGGACCGGTCCGAAGCGCGTGCCGCGGGTGGCCATCCTGGTGCTGGTCTACGTCGGACTGCTGGCGGTGATCGTGCTGTTGATGATCTCGGTGGGCTCGCGAATCGTCGAACAAGCGGCCAGCCTGCTTGCGCGGTTGCCGGAATTAATGCATCAGCAGGACCCCCTGAGCCGGCTGCCAATCCCGGCGTGGCTCGAATTTGCGCGACCTCGGGTCATGGCGCTGCTGCAGGAACGTCTCACCTATCTGGAAGAACACGTGCTTCCTCTTCTTTCCAGCGCCGGCCTCCAGATTTTGAGCGGCCTTGGGAATGTTCTGAGCGCGATTCTGATTCCGATTCTGAGTTTCTTTTTTCTCAAGGACGGCGCGGCGATCCGGAAGGGGCTGGTGGAAAGTTTCCCCCGTTCGAATCAGACCGTGGTCAACGAAATTATTGTGGACCTGCATCTGCTGCTGGCGCAGTATATTCGAGCGCTGGTGCTGTTGGCGATCTCGACGTTTATTTTTTATGCCGGTTTTTTTTCCACGGTGTCCGTTCCTTACGCCTTCCTGCTGGCGGGGATCGCGGCGATTTTTGAGTTTATTCCGGTTGCCGGGCCGCTTGCGGCAGGCGCCGTGACCATGCTGGTAGCGGTGTTTACCGGATATCCGCACCTGTTGTGGATCCTGATATTTCTGTTGGTTTACCGGGTTTTCCAGGACTACGTACTGAACCCGTACCTGATGAGCTCCGGCGTCGAGATCCATCCGTTGCTGGTATTGTTCGGAGTGCTGGCCGGGGAGCAGATCGCCGGCGTGCCGGGCATGTTTTTCTCGGTGCCGGTGATTGCCGCGCTGCGCGTGGTTTTTGTGCGGCTGCGGAGGCAAAGGCGTGTGGAGGCGTAGCTGGGCGCTGCTGACGATCGCTTCGCCGTTATGGGCGCACGTGATCAGCATGAGCACCGGCGAGCTGCGCATCGATGGGCCGCTGGCCGATTACGAATTGCGCATCCCGATGGTGGAAGTCGCGCAGATGGCGAATCCGGCAGCGATCCTCAACTATGTTCACTTCGAGGGAGGGCACCGGACGTCCGCGAAGTGCGCGGATGAGGATGGGACATATGTGTGTCATGCGTCCTACGAATTCGAAACGTTGGTTCCTGAGCGGCTGGGTGTGGAGTGCAGGTTTTTTGAAGTGACCGTGCCGAATCATGTGCACTGGCTGCACGCAGTGCGCGGCGCGAATAGCGATCAGGAAGTATTCGACCAGGCGTTTCCACGGTCTGAGCTGCGCTTCAGGCCTCCTTCGAAAATAGAGACGATGGGGCGCGGGTTGGGCTTGGGGTTCGCCCGGGCGGCGATGAACTGGATCGGCCTGCTGTTCCTTTTAGGGTTGGCGATCGCGGCTCCGGGGTCGATCCGGCCGTTTGGATGTTTCTTAATTGGAGAGGTCGCGGCGGTTTTGATTGGTCCCCGCATTCCCTGGCCACTGGCTCCGCGATTTCTGGAGGCGGCGATGGCTCTGACGGTCGCTTATCTGGCGGTAGAGATTCTGATGGTGGCGGACGCGAAGAATCTCTCGTGGATCGTGGCAGTGCTGGGGCTGTTTCATGGGCTGAGTGTTGCCGGTTTTCCTGTCGTTTATGGTGTAGGGGCCGGGGTGTTGCAGATTGTTGTGTTCGCGGTCTTGGTGTTGGGCGTGCGATGGATTTCACTTGGCTGGCGCAGGCGATTTGCCTGGGGGTTGCTCGCGGCGGGGGTGGGGGCGTTTGGCGTGCGGGTGTGGATCGTTCGGTGAGAGAGGCCGATTGCCAATCGGCCGCAGGCTGCCAGCCTGCCCGGTCTTCAGAGCCGCGACCATTGGGAGCGGTCAGCCGCCATGCTAGGTATTCCAAAGCTGGCGGATCGCCGCCGCTCGGGCCAGGTCGACCGAGTGTTCGATGAGCACACGGATGTGGTTGGAGCCGCCTTCGGTCCAGCCGGATTCGATGGCGCCGAGATACAGAGTCTCGGGAGTCTGAAACTGCACCAGCGAGCCGGCGCTGAGGAGAGTCTCTCCGTCCAGCGCGGCTTCGGCGTATCTTCCTTCGATGGATAGCAATTTTCCGCGCACCGTCAGGTGGGGGTCAACCATGGAGGCTAAGGAAATCTCGGTCCCGGAAATCACAGAGGTCATGCTAACACAGAGGGTTTTACTGGCTTGACGGGTTCAGGACTCGTGGACTGGCCGAAAGCTGTGAGCGATTGCTGGAGGCGGCCGAGATCGCCCATGTGGGACGGGGTTTCCTTTGCTTCGAAGGCGCGAGTCGCGGCGGATAATTCGACGTCCACCCACTGGCCGCGCTGCTTGCGCCAACCTTGCCTGCGGTTTCTCTTTGCCATGACGACCAACACCGAGATCAGGGCGGCAGCGACTGAATAGGCTAGCAGTAACTCGATCATCGGGGGGCTTATCGGCGGAGAGTGCGGATATATGAGGACGTTGCGAAAATATTGAGAATCTTGACACTGCCTCGCGATTGCCCTGAAGATAATAGAAAGTGAAGGAGTTATTTTGGCTGGCACTCCGGGCGTTCCTTGCGTGCGTTGTGCTGACGCCGATTTTTCGCGACATCTTCAGGTCCTATGGAATAGTGGATCAACCTGACCGGCGGCGTAAGGTCCACGCTCATCCGATTCCGCGAGTGGGCGGAATTCCGATTTTCCTTTCCTACGCGATCGCGCTCTATCCTTTTCCTCATACCCCTACGGCACTGGCCGATTACCTCCCGCTGATCCAGAAGCTGGCTCCGGCGGCGACGGTGATTTTCGCAACCGGGCTGATCGACGATCTGGTCGGCCTGAAACCGTGGCAGAAACTGCTGGGGCAGGCGGGCGCGGCGGGCATCGCGTATTGGGCGGGAGTACGCGTGGCGATATTCGCCGGAGTCGGCGAGGGCGCGTGGTGGGGACTTCCGCTGACATTGTTCTGGCTGATCGCGTGCACCAACGCGTTCAACCTGGTAGACGGGCTGGACGGACTGGCGGCGGGAGTGGGACTGGTGGCGACGCTGACTTTGCTGGCCGCGGCGCTGCTGCACGGGAACTCGCCCTTGGCCTCCGCAGCGGTGCCCCTGGTTGGAGCCCTGGTTGGATTCCTGTGCTACAACTTCAATCCGGCGACGGTTTTTCTGGGCGATTCGGGAGCGCTGTTAATTGGATTCCTGCTGGGTTGTTTCGGCGCGGTGTGGACGGAGAAATCCGACACGCTGATCAGCATGACAGTGCCGCTGCTGGCGCTATCGATTCCGCTGATTGACGTTTCCCTGGCGATTTTGCGCCGGTTTCTGCGCAACCAACCGATTTTCGGGGCCGACCGGGGGCACATCCATCACCGTCTGATCGACCGGGGGCTGACTCCACGGCGCGCGGTGCTGGTGCTCTACCTGGTTTGCGCCATGGCGGCGGCGTTCGCGTTATTACTGACCATGCCTCATGCGGGGCGCTATTACGGATTGGTCATGGTGGCCGTTTGCGGAGTAGTGTGGCTGGGGATCCGGCAGCTGCGATACGCCGAGTTCGGGCTGGCCAGCCGGTTGTTGTTCGGCGGCGAATTGCAGCGGACTTTGGGTGGCCAGTTGCGGCTGGAGCGGCTGGCGGAGGAATTGTCCCACTGCGGAGATGAGGATCAGTGCTGGCGTCTGGTGGCGGCCGCCGCTCGTGACTTCGGGTTCGATTCCATCCGGCTCTGCCTGCGAGGGATGGTGAGAGAGCAACAGTCGGCCACGATGGCCATCAAGGATTGCTGGTCCTTGCGTGTGCCATTCGGCGACGGAGATTATTTCGAGCTGACGAGGCGTTTCGAATCGGGGGTGCTGCCGATGATGGTGGCTCCGTTCCTGGATACGATGAGGCGGGCGCTGGAGGAGCGGTTGCATGAGTGGGGGCAGCAGCCGGTTGGGCGCCTATAGGGCAGACAGTCCGGCCTTCAGCGCCGCGACCCTCGGGAGCGGTCAGTTTCAAAAACGAATATTAGCCGCCGATGAACACTGATTGAAAACCTTGGTCTTATCCGCGTTCATCTGTGTTCATCGGCGGCAAATATTCGTTTTGGGCAGGTCGGGAACCTGCCCCACTGGGGTTTTTGTTAGACTGCGGGTTGGCGCCTGTCTCGCGTGTTGCTTCCGAAAAAACCTGCCGCCGGGTGCTGCTGACCGGCGATATCGCGATGGTGAGCGCGGCCTTTCTGCTGGCGGCGTTTCTCTCGCCTGTCGGCGATTTTTCAATGGCGCTGCAGGTAGATCCATTGACCGCCATCGGATCCCGCGCGGTGGCGATACTCTGCGCTCTGGTCGTTCTCGAACTCGGCCTTCTGCATTCCGGATACTCGTTCGTGGAGCGCGTGCAGCAGATTTCTTTGTCGCTGGGCGCGGTGTTTCTGCTGGAAGCGTTCCTCAGCTATGTGGGGTTCGCGTGGCTACTGGAATTGTCGGAAGCATTTTTGGGGAGCGCGATCTGCGCGCTGTTGCTGGCCGGGTGGTACTTCGTTTTCCGCCTCCTGTTCCCGAATTTTCCCGCTGAGCAGCGAGTGGTGCTGCTGGGTTCCGACGTGGCTTTTCCGGAAATTGGAGGAGCGGAGGGTTACCGGGTCCTTGGGCCTTTCCCGTATCCGGAGGATATTCGCTCCATGGCGAATGAATGGGCGCCCGATGAGATTGTAGTGGGCGACGTGGCCTCTCCCGGAACATTTCCCGCCAACGCGCTGCTCGACCTGCGCTTCCGTGGCGTCACCATTCTGGACTCGGCTACGTTTTTTGAAACCACGCTGCAGCGCATCTCCTGCCGCCACCTGCAGCCGATGCGTTTTCTATACGGCGATATTAGTCCGAAGCGGCAAAACCTGGCGCTGCAGGCCGTCTACTCGAATGTCCTTGGCCTGGCGGCGCTGGCGATCGCGGCGCCAGTGCTTCTGGTTACGGCGATTGCGCTGAAGATTTCCGCGCCGTCGCAGCCATTGCTGGAGCCTTACCGCGCCGTGGGATTGCATGGCATTCCGTTCGACCGGCTGCGCTTCCAATCGAAATCCCCGCTGGGGCGGTGGCTGGCGCGGGTGAGGCTGCGCGGGCTGCCGCAGTTGTTCAACGTGGTGCGCGGGGAGATGTCGCTGGTGGGTCCCCGGCCAGGGCGCGTGGAGTTCCATGAAGCGCTGTGCCGGCAGGTGCCTTACTACTCGCAACGCATGGCAGTGCGGCCCGGTCTGACGGGCTGGGCGCAGATCCGGCGCGGACAGGGCGACCAACCGCATGACGCGTCGGTGGAGCTGGAATACGATCTGTACTACGTAAAGTATCTCTCGCCCGGCTTCGATATCGATATTCTGCTGGCCGCGATTTCGGGGGGCGCGGCATAGTCGCCTGCCGGCGCGCCAATTGGAACGGAAAACACCGCTCCCTTTGGTCACGGCTCGGAAAAGCAGCCATGATCCGTCCGGCCGAGCCGCGACCACAGGGAGCGGAGACCTCACGAAAGCGAGCGTCGCCTTTTTCATCATCCGGTGCCTTGCGCTATGCTGAAGGCGATTGTTCTAAAACATGACGGCTCCGTTGCTGGTTCTAATTTTAAGCGCCGTCCTCGCGCTGTATATCCTCGCCGGTTACCCTTTTCTTCTTGCGACGATTCCGTTTAAGAAGGCGCCCGCGGTGGCGAAGGACATGACCTACGAATCCACCGTGACACTGATCATGGCGGTCTATCACGGCGCGGCGCACATCCGGGCGAAGCTGGAATCGATTTTCGCGCTCGATTATCCCAAGCACCTGCTGGAAATTATCGTGGTGTCCGACGGGTCGACGGACGAGACGGAAGCGATCGTGCAAGAGTACGCGGATCGCGGCGTTCAATTGCTGGCGGCGCCTCATCATGGAAAGGCGGCCGCTCTCAATCTGGCGTTCCAGAGGGCGTCGGGAGAGATTTTCTTTTTTACGGATGTGCGGCAGCCGCTGGATCCGATGGCGCTGCGTCACCTGGTGGCCAATTTCGCCGATCCAACGGTAGGCGTCGTGACCGGCGAAATGCGGCTGATCAAAGGCGAATCCGGCGAACAGGCGGATATGGATCTGTATTGGCGCTACGAATTGTGGGCGCGGGAAAAGCAATCCGCCATCGATTCGATTTTCAACGCCACGGGCTGCATCTACGCAATGCGCCGCAAACTGGTCAGGCCGATTCCCACCGATACGCTGAGCGACGATGCCGTGCTGCCGCTGCCGGCATTCTTCAGCGGCTACCGGGTGATTTTCGATCAGTCGGCGATCGCGTGGGACCACCCGGCATTGGCGGGCACCGAATTCCGGCGACGGTTCCGCAACCTGGCGGGGCTGTGGCAGACGTTCGCGCGAAACCCGCAATTGTTCGCGTCCAGCAACCGGATGCGGTTCCACTTTCTGTCTCATAAATTCGGTCGGTTGATGCTGCCATGGGCGATTTTATTAGGGATCCTGGGAACGCTGCTGCTCCCGCCGTCCGCGATCCGTTGGCCGCTGATTGGCGCGGAGGCGTTTGTGGTGCTGCTGGCGTTGGCCGATAGAATCCTGCCGGCGGGATTTCCGCTGAAGCGCATCAGTTCTCCGGCGCGCACATTTCTGACGATGAACGTGGCCTCGATCGCCGCGCTGTCGGTGTTTTTCATAGAGCCGACGCGCCTGTGGCTCCCGACGCGAGTCAAAGAGCAATCCAGCTAATTTCAGCCCCATGCGTCAGCTTGGGGCTTTCACTGGACAAAGGAATAGCCCCAAGCTGACGCATGGGGCTCCAGCGCTCGTCGCCGATCAGGTTCGAAACCAACTATTCAAGCGGTCGAAGCACTAGCGGCCAGAAATCCTGGATGTGATGTGGCGCACGCGTCCACGCGTGCCGCATCGACAGTCATGTCGATGTGTCTTTCCAGGCTCAACCCCCACTGGCCCTTCACGGCGACAGACGCTTGGGCTGAACCTTTATCCCGCTGGTACGAAATTCGAACCGCAGGTTCCATCGCTGCCCGGAATCGCTGCCGTTGACAGAAATGGGTTGGAATTTCCATTGGCGAACCGCCTTTAGCGTACGCTCGCTAAAATACTTGCTGGCTCCGGGTGATTCGACCTTCGCATCCGTCACCTTGCCGGACGCGTCGACATCCACGCGGACGTTCACAGTGACCTTACCGCGAATGGTGCGCCGAGCATTGGCTGGGATTTCGGGCATCGGCTGACCTGTCGCATCCGGGACGGGGGTCTCCGTTGCTGCCGCAGGCTCCGCTACCGGAGTCTCTTTCGGCGGCTTCTGTTTTGGCTCCTTCGCAACTGACACTGGAACCGGTGCCGATTGCACCGCGGGCGCCCTCGGTGCTTCCTTGGGAGCGGCGGTCGTGGCGGGAGTAGATGGCGTCGCGTCCGACTCCGACCGCAGCCGCAGCATGACTCCCACGACCAAAACCACCACTACCGCGAGGATGATCAAGACTCCCACCGGCGCGACTTTGCGTTTCTTGCGCGGAGGAGCAGCTGATGTAAGAGTCCCGCCGCCCGGGGTGAGGCTTCTTAGGATTTGCGAAACCGTCCAGCGTTCCGTGGGGTTGGTTCGCAGACAATGGCGAGCGATCTCTGCAAAGGGCTCCGGCAAATCCGGAGGGAACACAACCGTCGTCTCCGCCGCCGGCAGACGCTGGGTGAGCACCTCCACCAGAGTGATGCCCAGGGACCAGACATCGCCCGCCGGAGAAACGATTCCTTGGGCGCGCTCCGGTGCGTCATACGGACCACGCGCGTCTCGATCGTTCGCGGCCGGGCGGCGGATGCTATCGCTCGAAATCTTCAAGCCGTCTTGGACCGCCATGATATTGGCCGGTTTGAGATGCGAGTGCACAAAGCCTTCGCGATGCACGAATTCGAGCGCGCCCAGCGCAGGCTCCAACATTTCACGCGCCTCGACGGCGGTGAGTGGGCGATCCGGAAGGACCTGCGAAAGATCCTCTTCCGCGTATTCGGTTACGAGGTAAATCAGCGGGAGATCGTCCACTTCGGAGCGGCCCATGGCGAAAATACGGAGAAGATTCGGATGGGAGAGCGCTTGTGCGGCGCGCCAGCGGGCAAGCTGCGCATCCGCAATCTGCTGTTCGGCAAAGAGAAGCTTAATCGCAGCGTCCTGATTCTCAAAGGTAGTGAGAAAAATCCCCTTATCGGCGCCACCGCTTAAGAATCGGCGAAGAGGAAAAGCGCCGTTGATCGTGCGGCCTTCCCACTCGTCCGAGAAAGTTTCCATTCTCACTCTTCCATCGACTGCCGTGCTTTCACTAGCCGCCTTCATTGTAAGCCTCCCGCGATGCCATAATGACGACGAATGCTACGTGCGGTCCTCGCCGTCTTTGCTTTCTGTTCCCTTCGGGCAGGGGTTGTGGTCAAAAAAGTAGACGGGCGCATCCACGTGGAAGTCGACGGCAAGCCATTTACCGACTTCTACTCCGGTCCCGACGCACCCAAGCCATATTTCCATCCTTTACGATCTGCCAGCGGGAAAATCGTTTCACGTAGTTTCCCGATGGAAAATATTCCCAACGAATCTATCACGGACCAGCACCATCGTGGGGTCTGGCTCGGCTATAAGGACGTCAGCGGCGTCGATTTCTGGCAGAACGAGTTTTCCGATCGGAGCAAACCGCCGGCAAAGTGGTGACCCGCAGTATCGACAATTTGAAGAGCGGGAGAGATCGGAGAAGTTTTTCGCGGAATCTTCTCATGGCTTTCGCCTTCGCTGACGAGTCTGTGTAAAGACCGTGGTCGCTGTTCTTTTCAAGGCGAAGCGAGGCTGCGCATGTCGACGTCGATCTGACGCTGAAAGCGCTGGTCGATATCGACGTTCGGCGACAGCAAGGACGGCGCATTTTCCGTGCGTCTGGCCGAGCCGCTGACGGAAAAGAACTCGGGCACGATCGTCAATTCCGAAGGCGGCCGCAAGATGGACCAGACCTGGGGCAAGCCCGCGAGCTGGGTCGATTACAGCGGCGAATTGAATGGCGAAAAACTCGGCATCGCGCTGTTCGAGCATCCGACAGCTTCCATCACCCTTCGCGCTGGCATGTGCGCGACTACGGGCTGCTCGCTGTCAATCCATTCGGCTCGAATGGGTTCGACAAGGCAGGCTCCGTGTCGAAATTCGTTCTGCCCGCTGCGCACAGCGTGCGCCTGCGATACCGCATCGTGATTCACCCGGCGATGGACGCGGCGCAGATCGAGAAACTCTACCGCGTCGCGCCGAGCCGTAACATTAATCGCGTCCGCACCGTTCGTTTTTCCAAGCAGGTCTGCCCAGCGCGATCACGAAATACTGCGCCTCCGTCGTGCCGACGTTTTTCCAACCGTGCATCTCGTTCGACGCCGCGTAGACCACCGACCCTGGCCCTGCGATCGTCACCTTCCCTTCGATCGTCACCTCCAGAGTGCCTTCGCGGATCATGACGATCTCTTCGTGCTCATGCCGTGTGCGCGGCGTGCGGAGCCGCGCCGGGCGCGAGCTCGGTCTCGTGAAGATCGATGTGAAATCCCGCGTGCGTCAGCGCCGTCGAACACGGCGCGCGAGTTCCCTTTTTCACCAGATCTTCGAATCGATAGCCTTGCTGGCAGGCCGTTTCTGCGCTTTGGCGAACCGCGACCATCGGGAGACGGTCAAGTATGACCCGTGGCATGAGTGTCCCCCCACGAATCAACGGCTAATCCGCGAACTGATTCATGCAGCCGAGAACTTTAATGGAATACGCCGGCCTCGGATTATACACGCGCAGCTTTTCTTCCAGCGTTTTCCCGGAATAGTAGCGCCCCGAGCCCAGCTCCGCCGATACGTGCCGGATCGCGTCGAGGACCGATGGAAACGACGCTCTGCCGTTTTGCCAGCCCAGCGGATTATTTGTGTCGGCCTCGTAATGCTTGCCACCGGAGCTCTCGACGAACTCGATGCAAACGATCATCGACGGAGGAATCGACGCTTGCGATGCGGCTTGCATGATTTCGGGCAAGTGATACGGCTTGACGAAACCTTTTCGCCGCATAAATCCCGCGAGGCTCTCCTCGGAAACCGGCTTCGGCGCTGTTGACAGGGACGCGCGCATCAGGAACTGCGGCGGCACGTCAGCCTCGGTAGATACCGGCAGCGCCGCAGCCAGCAGCAGCATGCCGAGGATCCACTTCGATCGCGGCCATGCCAGATTTTTGCGCTGAAAGACCGGGGTCCATTTTATCCGAACGATCAAACAGAGGTCTCCAAAAGCTCTTATCGACATATTGTCATCGACCCGATAGGGCTACGGCCGCGCGAGCGTCTGCTCCAGCCACCGCACCATCGTCGTTTTGTAAGTCGTCAGGCGATATGTTTCCCACGATCGAATGCCGTGCGCTCCGCCGATGACCGGATAGAGATCGCACGATACACCCGATGCGCGCAGCTTATTACAAAATCTTTCCGACTGCGCGATCGGCACTACATCGTCGTCGGTGCCATGAATCAACAAAAAAGGCGGCGAGGACGCGCTCACATAATTCACCGGCGAGAATTGTTTGAGACCCGCCATCAAAAGATCGTCGAACAGCGTGCCTCTCACGGCATCGCGCACGGAATCCGGAATCATGGCCGACGTCCGCGCCAGGTTCTCGAGATCGCTGGGAGTATAAAACGCGACCACGCCCTTGACTGCACCATCGGCATCGGGACGCAGTGCCGCCATCGCCGCAAGCTGGCCTCCGGCCGATTCCCCCAGCAGCACGATCTTGCCGGGATTCACGCGATATTCCGCTGCATGTTCTTTCACGAAAGCGACCGCGCGCCGCACGTCGCTCTCGGCGGCTCCCATCTGCATCGCGCCGGCGATAGGATTTCGCGCGATGTCGGCGGCTAACCGGTAGCTGATCGAAAACCACGCGAGCCCGGCATCGGACAGCGGCTGCAACAAAGGCTGCACATTGTGAGTACGGCTGCCTCCGACCCATGCCCCGCCGTGAACGACAATCACGGCGCCAAATGGCCCCACTCCCGTGGGGATATGCGCGTCCAGAAAAAGGCTGACTTTTCCGGCTCGCCCATATTCGACGTCTTTAATATCTGCTGCGTAAACTGTGGTCATGAATAGAGCGAACGCACCTATACAGATGCTGCGGAGGAAAGACATGATCTAACTATTTGACTCGCGCCGACACGCTGACGTTTCGTCGGAGAACCAAGTTGGTGATTCCTTAAGGACTTGTGTGGCGCGCGCCTCCAGGCGTGCCGCGTCGGCAGTCATGCCGACGGTCGGACATGTCGAGACGACTCTCGACACGGCACGCCTGGAGGCGTGCGCCACAAGACCATCTGTCCAGCGATTCACGCCCCGCCTATAACCCCGTCACGCAAGTGCGGGGATTATTTCTTCTCGCTCTCGATGAGAATCTGCTTGAGGAATTCCGTCGAATGCGGGAGCTCTGTCTTGCCCGCCGGAAATTTGTTAAAGCTCAAAATGTACGCCAATATGTCCGCGTTTACTTCACGAGTTAATTTTCCCGCCTTGTTCAAAGGCATCGTCGTACGGATGCGCTCGAATAATTCACCCAGCGTCAATCCATTCCAATTCGACAGGAAATCGCCGCCTGCCAGTGGAGGCGACATCTCTCCGCCGGTCAAAGTCTCGGCGTGACAAGACGCGCAATGCTCTTTATAAAGTCCCTGCCCCCGGTTCGCCTGATCCTCGGTGTAAACGCCATCCCAGACCGAGCGCGTCGCCTGCTGCGAATAAACCGCACCGACACAACAGACAATCAACACTGATAGGATTCCCGATTTCATGCAGCTTTAAGATTATATCTCCTTTCCTTTGCGAACTTTGCGATTTCGCGCGCACCATCCCCGTTCGCCCTACGTGTACCCTCCAATCAGAAGGAGTCTCCATCGGGGCTCTTTTGACAGTTTTTTCCCGGCCGGGAAATGTCGCATTACGGTGGCCTGAGCCCTCTGGAGACGGAGGGACCTTGGGGTCGATCTCATAACATTCGGTGCAAGCCGGATTTCAGAGGGTTGTTTACAGCTCGGGGTATTAATAATTCCCTTGCAGGACGCAGCTCGAATCACTGGCGGCCGGTTGAGCTAACAACTCAGCCGGTCGCGCGCGACTTTTCGTACAGCCAAACTGCGTCTCTTGTTCGGTTACTGCGCGGTCTGCCCGTGTTCTTCCGCGGCCGGCAACGTGAACGCGATATATTCGCCCGAGTAGTTCCCGCCGCTCACTGCCACGATGATGTATTGCTTTCCGTTCAGCATGTACGTCATGGGCGATCCGGTTTGCGGAGCCGGGATGAACACCGCGCCCGCGTCCTTTCCCGTCGCCTTATCGTAGGCGCGCAGCATCGCTCCCGGCGGATGCTCCGGCGTAGTGGTCCGCAGACCTTCACCGGCGATTACCAGCGACTTCGTGATCAGCGTGCCGACGTTGTATCCCGACTGGCCCGTGCGCGGAATGTCCTTGCCCTTCAGCGCCGGGTTGTTGCGAATCGCATCCGGCGTGTCCCCATGCGCGATCTGCCATACGATTTCGCCTTTATCGAGACTGATCGCGGAGATCGTCCCGTACGGCGGCTTGATCAGCGGGAGTCCTTGCACCGTCAGCCCGCCTCCGCCACCTCCGCCCGCAGCGCCGCGGCCAGCGGCAGGCGCCCGAACCCGTGTGGGCATGGGGGAATCAGCACCTGCATTCTCGCCGGGCCCCGCGCGGTTCACAACTTCTTGTCCCGCGTAGCCCGCGACGAATTCCATGTCGGATAAAGTTTTCGGAGGACGCGCGAGGCCGATAGGCGTCAGACAGGCATTGCACGCGTACGCATAAACGATGTGGGTTTCGGGATCGTACGACGCGCCCGGCCAGTTCGTTCCACCGCTCGCCGTGCCCAGCGTCAAAGTCGCGAGCGGCCCGCCGATCTTGCTCTCGACCGGAGGAGTGAACACCGGACCGATGTGATATTTCGCGACAATCGTCAGCGCCGCATCGCGCATGGCCGGCGTGAAATCGATCAGATCGTCTCTAGAAACGCCGTTGCGGCTATAAATCGGAGGCTTGCTGGGAAACGGCTGCGTCGGCGCGTACCATTCGCCGGGCACGCTTCCCTGCTCCACCGGCTTCTCCTCGATGGGCCACACCGGCTTGCCTGTTACACGATCGAACACATACAGGAAGCCCTGTTTGCTAGGCTGGGCGACCGCTTTGATGGCGCGTCCGTCGACATTGATGTCGGCGAGAATGGGCGCCGAGGAAATATCCATGTCCCACAGCGGATGATGCACCAGCTGGAAATGCCACTTCCTTTGCCCGGTCTTCAGATCGATACAGACGAGGCTTTCGCCATAAAGATTGTTACCCGGACGATGGCCGCCGTAATAATCGCCAGTGGGCGATTCGACAGGTAAATAAGCCAGCCCGAGTTGCTCATCCGCCGTGATCTGGGACCATACTCCGGTGTTGCCGGTGTAATCCGCCGATCCTTTATCCCAGGTGTCGTAGCCGGGTTCGTTCTTCAACGGGATCGTATGAAAGATCCAGAGGCGCTTGCCGGTCCGCACGTCGAAGCCGCGCACGTAGCCTTTGTTGTTGCGCATGCTCTTGGGAGTCATGCCTTCGCGGAACGCCGCGCCGATCAGGATGGTGTCCTTCGCCACAATCGGCGCCGATTGCAGCCCGATTTCGCCGGTGGTCAAATCGGGCATGATGGTCTGATCGTCGTCGAGCTTCAAATCGACCACCCCGTTTTTACCAAACGAACCCACGGGCTGCCCGTTCTTCGCATCGAGACAAATCAAGCGGTAGCCGGGCGTCACGTACAGAATCCGTTCCAGCTTGCCATCGGTCCAATAGGCGAGCCCTCGACCTGAAAGCTGCCGGGGAGCCGCCGCGCCGCGTTCGCCTTCATGCTCGCCATGAACCCACAGCAATTCACCTGTCGCCGCATCGAGAGCGATGGCCGCTCGCCGCGATCCGGCCGTGGTATAGACGACGCCGTTCACCATCAGCGGCGTGCCTTCCAGCTTGTACTCAGGACGATTGCCGATGCTATCGGTCTTGAATCGCCACGCCACTTCCAGTTTGCTGAAATTCGTGGCGTTGATCTGATCCAGAGGCCGGTACCGCGTGCCCGCCAGGTCCGCGGCATAACTCGGCCATTCACCGGTCTTGTTTACGCGCGTCTGCCCGGAGGCGCACAACACGATCAGAGTGATTCCGGCAATCACGGGCGGAATTCGAAACATAATTTTCTCCTGAGGGCCTAGGCCATGTGCTTGAGTTCTTCGAGCTTGGCCTTGATCATTGTTTTCTGCTCGTCTGTGACGTCCAGGTTCGGCGGACGCTGATACGTCTGCCGCGAACCCATCTCCAGACTGAGCGCGTACTTCATCGGACCGTAGGACCCGACGCCGGCGGGACGCAGCACCTGCTGCGCGGCTCGCAACGTCGCCAGCGGGCCGTCGATATCCTTACCCTGGCGATGCGCCGCGAACACATTGGCGATTCGCTTGGTGAACAGATTTCCTTCGGCGAGAATCGCGCCCATGCCGGCTTGCAGCGCGGCTTTGAGATTGTTCCCGGTGCCGGTCCGCATGTTCAGCTTGGGAAATTCCTTGAGGTACATTTCGTACTCGGGCACATCGCCATTGGAATCCTTGATGCCGGCGAGGTTCGGATAATGCTCCAGGCTGTGCAGCAATTCCGCCGTGACCGGAACCGCGCTAGTGCCGGGAATGTGATAAAGATTGATGGGAATTTTCACCTGGTCGAAGATCAGGGAATAGTATTTCGTTAAGCCGGCAAGCGCTGGCTTCTTGTAATAGAACGGCGGGATGATCAGCAGCCCGTCCGCTCCATTGGCTGCGGCGTGCTGCGACAATTCCAGCGTCTCCGGAAAATTCGAGGTGCCGGACGACACGATGATCGACAAGCCGGCCTTATGTTTGAGGGCCGTTTCCTGGATCTTTTTCCGCTCCGCCGTGGAGAACGACGGATACTCGCCGGTGGTGCCGGTGACGACCACTCCGTCGGCGCCCTGATCCTTGAAGTAGGCCATCATGTCTTTGTAGACGCCTTCGTCGAACTTCAAGTTCTTGTCGCAAGGCGTGCATGCTGCTACGTAGAAGATGCACTTTTCAACCGATGCACCCTGAGTCTTGGTCCCGCGAGGCGCGGCCACAGCCGCCGCTGCTCCCATGGCTCCTAGAAACGTTCGTCGCGTGGTTTCTGTCATCAGGAAGACCTCCTGGTCTTGGTCATGAATTGTACTAAAGCTGGGGGGCGACTGCTTGACCCCTCGGACTTGTGATCCGTCGCACCAGGGTCGTTAGCATACCCCTCCATGACTGTCGGGGTTCGGTAGGTCACGCCGACAGTCGCGGGACGGCCACGGCCTCAGCGCCGACACCGAACCCCGACAGTCATGGAGGGGTCGCGCGATGGCCTCGTCCTCAACGCAGACAGTTATGGAGGGGACGTAATGTTTCATCGCTTGACGTACTTCTTCACACCCTTCTGCAGGACCTCCGCGCCATAGACGGTGCCCTTGCCGTCCGCGCCCACACCCTCCGCTCCGCTGGTCGCGCCGGTCCCGGGCGAGGAGTCGGGAATAAACGCGGTCACCTTGCCGTCTTTCGCGCTCCCGATCCGGATTCCACGCTTGAAGCCGGGATTGTTGCCCGCATACCCGCCGGTCTCGATCGATTCGGAATCGCCGACGTAAATCACGTCATGGCTATCGATGAACACCCCGCTGGGCCGTCCGAACTGCTTCCACTCGGCAATGAACTTCCCGTCCTGGTCGAAGATCTGGATCCTGTTATTGGCACGGTCGCCGACAAACAGGCGTCCTTGTGTATCGAAGGCCAAGGTGTGCGGCACCTCGAACTGCCCCGGACCCGATCCGTGCTCTCCCCATTGCTTGATGAACTTCCCGTCCTTGCCGAACTTCATGACGCGGGCATTGCCTCGCCCCCGATCGTGGCCGTCCGATATAAAGATGTCGCCGTTGGGCGCGATCGCCACGGCATTCGGGTGACCGAACGTGTCCGGACCGTCGCCGGCCACGCCAGCCTTGCCGAACGTCATCAACACCTTCCCCTCCGGGCTGAATTTGAATACTTGCCGGCCCTTGTCGCCGCCATCCCGCGCGACTCCGTCGGCGATCCAGACGTTGTCTTCCTTGTCGATCCAGATCCCGTGCGGAAACAGCAGCAGCCCGCCTCCGAAACTCTTCAGCAGCTTGCCTGATTCGTCGAACTCCAGAACGGGGTCCACCGTCTTGCCCGCGCAACTATTCGCGCCGCAGCGCTCGGCGATCCAGATGTGGCCCTTGGAATCGACGGCCACCGTGCTGGTCGATCCCCAGGTCCTGCCTTCCGGCAGCTTGAACCAATTCTCGACCGTCCGGTAAGGATTGGGCTGCGCCAACAACGCCGCCACCGTTCCAAATAGTGCGTATCGCAATCGTGACATGCAGTCCTCGACCTCCGATTGTACTGCAGGCTGCTTACCTGCTCTAACAAAACGAATATTAGCCGCCGATGAACCCGGATGAACGCGGATAAGGCCATCTTGTTTTCAATCGGCGTTCATCAGCGTTCATCGGCGGCCAATATTCTTTTGGTACCCTGCCCTTGTGAAGATCGGCATCACCTGTTACCCCACTTACGGAGGCAGCGGCATCGTCGCCACGGAGCTGGGTCTCGAACTCGCCGCGCGTGGTCACGAGGTTCATTTCATCACCTACGCCAACCCGATTCGCCTCGACGCCGGCCTCCCCAGGATTCATTATCACGAGGTCGAGGTGTCTGCCTATCCTTTGTTTCTCTATCCCCCTTACTGCCTGGCACTGGCATCGCGCATGGCGGAAGTCGCGGCATGTTACGACCTGGACCTGCTGCATGTGCACTACGCCATTCCTCATTCCATCGCGGCACTGCTCGCACAGCAGATGATGGCGCCGACGAGGCGTCTGCCGTTCGTCACTACGCTGCACGGCACGGACATTACACTCGTCGGAGCGGACCGTTCCTACTTCCCCATCACCAAGTTCTCCATCGAAAAATCCGACGGCATCACCACCATCAGCAAAAATCTGCAGGAGCAAACCGCCGACGTCTTCGGCGTGGCGAATGAAATCCGCGTGATCCATAACTTCGTAAATTGCGACCTCTACAAGCCGGATCCGGACCGCCGGCCGAAGGAAAAACAGCTTATCCATCTTTCGAATTTCAGGCCGGTGAAGCGCGTGCTGGATTGTGTTCGCATTTTGAAGGAAGTGCTTAAGTCCACGCCCGCGCATCTCGTGATGGTGGGCGACGGCCCGGAGCGCGGTCCCGCCGAAATGCTCGCGCGCGAGCTGAAGATCGACCGCCACGTCGAGTTTTTGGGGAAACAGGACCACGTCGAACGCCTGATCCCGAGGCATCACGTACTGCTGATGCCGAGCGAAATGGAATCATTCGGACTCGCCGCGCTCGAAGCGATGGCCTGCGGAGTGGTCCCGGTGGCAACCCGCATCGGAGGAGTCCCCGAGCTGATCGAGGACGGTGTCGACGGCTTCCTGGAGCCAGTGGGCGATATAGCAGCGCAAGCCGCGCGAGTGGTCGCTCTGCTCACCGACGACGGGTTGTACAGCCGCACATCCGCCGCCGCGCGCCACGCAGCGCAAACAAGGTATTCGACGGAGCTGATCATTCCCCAATACGAGGAGTACTACAAAGAGGTCTGCCGGCAATGAATATTCTGGCCATCGGTCCTCATCCCGACGACATCGAATTTGGCTGCGCGCCGATCCTTATTCAAGAGGTCCGGCGCGGGAATCGCGTGAAGATGCTGGTCGTATCGCGAGGCGAAGCAGGCACCGCCGGGACGCCCGGCCTGCGCGAGCAGGAATCGCGCGAAGCCGCGAGACTGATTGGAGCCGATGTGAAGTTCCTCGATCTCGGGGGCGATTGCCACATGGAATACACTCCGCGGAACGCCTTCGCCATCGCTATGGAAATCCGGAAGTTCAAACCCGAAATCGTGCTG
The DNA here is from genome assembly GCA_963813145.1 of Bryobacterales bacterium. Classification (GTDB taxonomy): domain Bacteria; phylum Acidobacteriota; class Terriglobia; order Bryobacterales; family Bryobacteraceae; genus Palsa-187. Next base: position 3,306,644 of record CAWEXX010000001.1, on the reverse strand, counting down.
GCCCCGCATCCCCAGGAGAACCAGCACCCCGATCACGTAATCGTCGGCCGCTTGGTCCGCGATGCATGCCGTTTCGCCCGCTACGGCGGCCTGGAAGAATTAAAGCCGCACGCCGCTCATAAGATAGGAAATCTGCTGTTCTATAACATCACGCAGCACCTTCAGAAACCCGAGATCGTCGTGGATATCAGCGACGTGGTGGTCGAGTGGGAAGCGGTCATGAACTGCCACCAGAGCCAGGTGGTGAGCAAAGGCTACATAGAGCTGCAAAAAACCGGAGCCCGCCTGCTCGGCCTGACCATCGGAACCGAATACGCAGTCGGCCTGTTCGCGAACGATCCATTGCGCCTGGAAGGCATCTCGAGCCTCAAATTCTCATCGAGGAACTTCTGACACTGCTATACTGAATCCTTCGGGCTGTGGCGCAGCCTGGCTAGCGCGCTTGCTTGGGGTGCAAGAGGTCCCGGGTTCAAATCCCGGCAGCCCGACCAACTAACCCCCTCAGAATCAATACTTCGTTTCCCTTCGGGATTCTGACACGAGGCCGATTGTGCCAGAAAATGTGCATAAACTTATTTACCTCGCTTTCTCTGTGCTCAAAATTGCGCGCTCGTTCGCCTGCCGGTCCAGCTTGGCTAGCGCCTCTCGCATCATTCCGAGTTTTGCCTGACTGTACAACTTGAAGACCTCGGCATCTCCCTGTCTCAACATCTGCGTCACCATATGATCTGCGACGCCGCCCGCGCTCAGCCTGGTAGCGAACGTGTGCCGAAGTTCGTACGGCGCAAAATATGGCGCCCCTGCTCTCTTCAACGTCCCCGCCCAGACTTTGCGCAGATTGGTCATATACGGCTTCCGTGCTCTCAGCTTTGGGCTGGGAAACAGATACTCGCTCCCAGGCGTTTCCTCCATTTGACGCTCGAACGCGTCTCGGGCGGCTTTGGTCAGTGGCATGTCGCCAATCCCGTTTACCGTCTTCGATTCCGCGATGTGAACCAATCTGTTCTCTAGATCGATTTGCCCCTTCGTCATTGGAAGGAGTTCCTTCTTGTATCGCAGCCCCGTTTCGGCGATGATCACAACGAGATTCCTGAGGTAACCTGGTGCTGCGATCTCGATCTTTGCTTGTTCGCTTGCGGTCATGTAGTGTGGCTTCCGCGTTGACTTTTTCACTGAAACAGGAAATTCCACAGACAGACACGGGTTGGCGGCGAGCCGCTTCTGCCTGACCGCCACCGTCAGAATATGCGACAAGATCCTGAATTCCTGGTGGGCGGTCGCCGGTTTGATTCTCCCGCGCAATTGGAGTCCCAGCTTGGTATGTATCCTTCGCCCGGACTCTAGGCGATGCGCCAAATAGTTCTCCACCGCTTCGGCAGTGATCTCCGACAGAGAGAGCTCTCCGAATACCGGTCTGAGAAACTTCAACGCATTCATATTCTGCTGATGATTGCCAGCGCTTCTGAATGGCGGTTTCGAACGCCGTTCCAGAAACCAATCGGCCCATTGATTGAATGTGAGTTGCTTGCTGGTCAAGACAGTCGCCAAGCGTCCCTCGTCTCGGGCGTCCAAACGATCCCGAAGGAACCGCTCGGCCTCCTGACGATCGGATGTGCTCGCCGACTCTCGTATGACTTCTCCTTTCTGGTCCTTGTAACGAACCTGCCAAAACTCTGAATTCTTCCGTCTGTAAACGGCACCGCCGAATTTCGGCGGTCGTCCTCTAGTAGTCATTGATCCCTCCATTGACGTGAAATTGCTGGCGCCACGGCTCCAGTTCCGACAGCCGGAACCGGATCGCGCGCCCCATCATCCGAAAATGGGGAATCTGCTTCCGCTCAACATAAGCATAGACCAACGACGGGCTGATTCCAAGGTATTTTGCCGCCGCCTTGACATCGATTGGAAGCTCGAAATTGGCGAGGCTCGCGTCCTCGTTGGTCGATAGACGACTCGTCATACGATTCACCGATCTCTATCACCTGCGACGGCTGTCGGAACCCTGACGGCCGGGCGGGACCGGCTCGTAAGGAGCCTCAAAAAGAATGTCTCGGTTCACACGGACCGTGAATTTGTATCCCGCCGGGACCTTGATCGTGGGTTGAACGTTCAGATTGCGCCGCGTGATCTGAGCGCCGGTTTGGCTGAGTTCCTGGCCGACCGCGCTCCCGGCGGTCTGAGCTGGTGTCGGGTACGTAAGAGCGCTTTGGCTGCTTCGTTGGGAGATTTCGAACGCGGCTGTAAACACGCTGGTGAGTACATCGAATCCAATTATTCGTAGATAGTGGCGATCTACCTTGTCTCGCAGCCCGGCGTTGCCGTGGGAATCGAGGCCCATCATGCCGTCGAGATCGACGGAGGAAGCGTCCGGGTAGATGATGCGGCTCCACGCGACTTGCACGCCGTCCTGGCCGTAGGAAACGTGGGAGTCGTATTTTCCGATCAGGCGGGAACCCTGCGGGATTAGGAGATACAGGCCCGTGGCGGTGTCATAGACGCTCGACGTTACCAGCGCTTTCAACTCTCCGGGGAGGTCCGAGTTGAGGGACTGTTCGAGGACTGCCGGAATCTCCCAGCCTGCTTTTATTTCATAGCGCGACAGCGGCGCTTCGCGGGTCGAGCGAAGGTAGTCATCAGCCTGGCGGCTGCGGCCTGCGGCGAGGAAGGCTTCTTTGCGGGACTGCATGTTCTGGCTGTCGTAGTCGTTTTCGGTCTGTCCGTTCGGTGACGCCACGGAATCACCGCTCTGCGGCGCGCCCAGAGCACGGCTCAGGGCTTCGACCTGAGAAAGGTCATTCGACGCGGGCTGTCCAGCGGCTGAAAGCGATGAGGTACCGGAATTGCGGATGCTCGTGGGGGCCTGGATTGCCTCTTGTTCTCGCTGGTACGCAGCGGCGACGCGGCGCTCTTCGGGTGTCTGCTCAACCGATATTGCAGGGCCTGTCTGAGTTCGCATCGCGTTTGGTTGGCGCACGACAACTCGTTCCTCGGGAAGACCGTCGCAAGGTTGGCCAGTTTGCGGATTGAACCTGTAGAGCTGCCCCGTCTTCGGATCAGAGCCGCATGAACGCACTATCGTCTGGGGAGATAACTGATCGGGAGGGCGCAGTGCCATCGGTACCGTACCTGCTGGAGTCGCCTGCATGAACTCGGAGCCCGCCTGCGTGGCGGGGGTGACCCCCCTGGGCAGACCGGCGTCTCGCGCCGCAGTTTGATTGTTGAGGGTCCGGCGGTATCCGCCGTAAGCGAATGAAAGCAGCAGGAGCACGATCACAGAGACGATGGCCATGCTCGCGCGCCGGCTGATACGAACAGCTTTCTGGGGCTGGGGATGAAGATCGAGCCCGCTTGGCGCTTCGATCGGTTTGTGATCGGCACTATTGATTGTGTCCACGGCTGATCTCCACTTTCTGGGCCTTCTTGCCCGAACCCAGCACGAGGTTTGCGTGATCGAAGATGCGATCTACGATGTAGGTCTGGTCCTTTACGCGGTAGTTCGTCATCTCGCCTTTGCCATCTTTGCCGACGACAAGCAACACCGGCGCTTCACGATGTTGCAACTCCGGCGGCATCTGAATGTAGGTCTTTGCTCCGTCGTCGAACACACGTACGGGACGAAGGTGCTCATCGCCGCCGCGGATCGTGTAATCGAAGTTGACCTTTTCGACCGTAATCATTGCGGGCGGCACTTCCGCTGCATGTTTCTCCTTCTTCGCGAGAGCTTGCTCGGCTGCCAGTTGCTGTTGCCACTTGCGCGTGTCGTCCTCGGGATACGCGAAGGCGACGCGTGCGACGTAATCTTCCGGCTTGGAAATCAATCGGAGGTAGTAGGCTCGGCGATCCGTGGTGATGAGCAGATTCGTGTCGAGACCGGGCGTCTGCGGCTTGAGGATGATTACTGACGTAGCCTGATCTCCAGTGCCATACATCGCCGGCGAGATGTTCCAGCGGACCGAGTCGCCGATGTGCGGCTCGCCAACGATCTTTTCGCCGGCTTGCAGCTCGACGATGCACACGCGTAGCGGCGCGCAGACGACCGTGGGGAGTCCGGCTCCGAAGGAGTACATCACCCGGCCATCGGGACCCGGCATAGGCGCGTTCTTCTCGCCTTGCCAGCGCTCGCTCACGCGGACCGCTTCGAGCGCCGTGGCCGTCAGCGGCACGTCCGATTTGGGCCGGAAGTCTTTCGGTGTGGTGCCAGTTGGACCGCCAGGCACAAGAAGCTCAGGTTTCGCATCTGACGGCAAACCGGAACCGTCCAGGGCCCGCAGTTGACCGCCGAAGTCGTACTGCTGCAGAAGCGGGGGTAAGTTTTTCGGCGTGGTTTGCCCCGGTGCGGCCGGTGGGACACGCTTCACTCCGAGCGGCGGTTGCGTTGGAGTCTGAGATTGCGCGGACAGTATCCTCGCGGAAGCGAGAGTGACGATCAAGACGATTCGTGATGACAACATTTGGTTCCTCCTTGCGGAACTCTCTTCTAAAGAACCTTCGCCCAACTCGCGTTGGTGACGTAAACGCCCAACGGATTGATGCGCGCCTGGCGTTCATCCGTTGGCGGATTGAGCACGATCGACAGGTAGGCCTTCCAGCGATCTGTCGCTTTTATAGCTCCGTAGAGATCGCGGGTTGTTTCCACCCATTCGACTTCGTAGGTGCGGTCGCTGGTGGGAAGGACTGATTTCACTTCGACGGAGACCGTCTCGGTTTCCGCGCGTTTGAATGGCGGATCCCCTCGGTAATACTCGCTGACGAATGTCTGGGCTGCGCTTCCGCTGGCGATTTGGGCATACACTCGGTCGATCGCTTTTCGCTGCGAAACGCCGTCCGTCGTGACTGTCCGCAGGTTTTCGACCCAGTTGAAGATGTTCGAGCGCTGGAGCCGGTCATCGTTCAGAGAAGTTTGGTCGGCAACACCCGAGGCCACCGGGCGGCCGAGGTTATCCACCAGGACGACGAACGGAACAACGTGCGACCGCGCCGACAGCCACACCATGCCAGCCGTCGCTACCAGAGCGACGAGTGAACACAATGCGGCCATCGTCCGCCAGTTCTTGGCGCGCGTGATGAGATCTCCATAGCGCTCATCCCATTCGCGGCGCGCGGCCAGGTAGGGGCTATGCGCATCGGAAACTTCGGGACTGCGTGCTTCGCGTTTCCGGAAAAGATTCATGATGACCTCCAGTTACTCCTCGTGCTCGATTGGAATTCGTGGTGGTGTTGCGTGGGGAGCGGCGTCAGAGGGTAGTCGACCCTGGAAACTCCTCACTTGATCGGCGGCACGAGTGAGCGCGTTCCTTCCCTTCGTTGTTGCGGGCGGTTGCGGACTTGCGGGACCGGCGTTGCCGACGGATGCAACATCCGACACAACCCCAGAACTGCCTGGATTGGTTGAGCTGGACGGAGGGGCCCCTTCCACGGGACCGCTGGTGACGACGTTACCGCTCGCGCCGCGCACGATTGAGGGAGAAGACGGACCTGATCCTGATCCTGATGCACTGCCTCCATCGCCCGCGCTAACCGATGCAGGCGAGAAGCCGCGCTGAACCGGTTGGGTCTCGAACCCGGAACCCGCCAGCGGCTCGCCCCCAATCGACGACAATGCAGACGAAACCGACGGAGGCGCAAGTGCCGCTGTGCTTCCGCTCGACACCTTCTCTCCGCGAGACGTATTGCCACGCGGTTGTGATCGGGAGATTGGCGGATCGGCCGCAGCAGCACCATCGCCCGAACCATTAGATGGCGGGTCCGGCTGTCTGCGCGCACCAGCGCCGTTCGCGGTAGAGCCCGGCGATGGCGAGGGTGACGAGGGCGGCGAAACCGAACTTCCTCCAGCAGATGAACCTGCTCCAACTGATCCGACGTTCGCAACGGCGGTCGTAGTGCTGGAGCTCGCCCCTCCGGCGCTCGCCGCAGATCCCGTACCCGCCGCCGCGCTACTGCCCCCGCCCACCAGAGCGCCGGCTCCGGCGACTGCAGCGCCACCCACCGCAAGAGCCGCGCCGCCGACCACCGCAGCAGTCGCAACAAGATCGCCACCGGTCAACGCAGGAGAGCCGCCGATAACGGCCGCAAACAGTTTCGGAATCTGCCAGCAACACATCATGAAGATGAGAGATCCGCCCATCACGTCGAAAGCGGTCATGACTGGCCGGGATGACGCTGCGATTGCTTGTGCCTCATCGAGCCAACCTTGACTCAGGTCGAATCCGGCGGAGATCAAGCAATAGAGCAGGACGATCTTGATTCCAATAGACACGGCGAACCCGATGTAGCGTTCCGTGTACGGAGCGGTCCATCGACTGCCGCCGAAGCCGAGGAAAATGAAGCCCACCGACACAACCAGATAGCTCTCCACCAACGTCACAATGAAGTTGATCGTGATCAGTGTGTACGAAACAACGATCAGGAGAGCCGCGAACGCAAGGGCCAACGACGTGCCGGGGTTTGTGAAGAAGGCCGAGGTGCTCGCGCCATCCAGTAGCGCTCCGGCGATGCTGAGGCCTTGTATGAAGATGCCGCTCGGAGACAGCGCGCCGAGTCCGGCGGCGTTCTGGCCGATCTGCGTGAAGCTGTCGATGATCGCGGGAATCCAGATGCGGCCATTCAGAAGCAGCGCATAGAATGCGCCAATCCACATCAGCTTTCGGATTAGTGCCGATGTCCAAGTCTGGAGGTCGCTCTTTTCGAGCAGCATAACGGCGGCGCTCCACGCGAACTCGATGACGGCTAGGATCCCGAAGAGCGCATTCGCATAGACCCAGACGTTGGTGGTCCACAGAATCCGCTGATTGCGGAATTGATCCATGATCTGGCTTGGGACGGTGGTGTTGAACGGCTGGCCCGCTTGTGCGAAGACTGCTTGAACGAACAGACTGCCGATCGCCATGGCTGACAGCCACCGGAGAGCCGATGCCCCGAGTTTCAATGATTGGTCAATTTGCTGAGACATACACACCTCTCCTGTTGCGCTTCTGCGACGCACTTCTCTCGTGAACCGTTTGAGATGCTCTACTTCAGGCCAGGCAAGTAGGTCTTCCCGTCGCTTGTTACCGGTCCGCCGGCGAAGAACCACTGAGTGGCGGCTTCGCTCGCGGCCTGCCGCTGAATAACATAGCCCTGGAAGGCTGCCTTGCTGGTCATATCTTCGAGTTGCAGTTCCCTCAGTCTTTGCAACTGTCCGACTTGCTCCGCGGCAAGCTGGCCGCTCACGTTGATTGCGTCATTCCGATTCAAGAGATTGGACGCGCTAATAGCCCTAATGATCCCGAGCACGCCTTGTTCGGTCGCTAGCAGCTTTCCCTGAACACCGGCACCTCGCAGGATGCCTTGTGTCGTCGCCAGGCTGGTCTCCGCCCACACGGCGTATTTACTCGCATACGTTCCGTTTGGTGGCCCGCCCGGCGTCGAAGGCTGATAGCCGGGTTGATATCCAGGATACGTTTGCCGAAACACCACGTCCTGATTGCCGAGCGAGTACGCGAGTGCGCGGCCACCCTGAACCACACCCGCCAGTTGATTGAGATCATTGGCAATGTTCGTCAAGGTCGCTGGGCCGCCGTGCGCCGTGTTCTTGATCGCGTCGGCGAGATGCTGTATCTGGATCGCATATTGCAGAAGTTGTTTGGCGTATTCGATGTCATGCATCACCTTAATGCTCAGTTGCGTCGGTTCGGTGGCGCAGTTAGCACACACAAAAACACCACCGCCGATTTGTGCCCGGCCTGTTACCGGATTTAAGACTGAGGCTAACGCCACAGTTGTAATCGTGCATTTCAAACTCATAAAAGTGTCTCCTTTTGCGATCCTAAACTTCTTCCATGCGGCTCAAATACTCCGCCCAGTTGGTAAGGCCTTTGAGCCGCAACCACTCCGTGCGCCATGTCTCCGGGCGCTGCTCCATAATGTTTTCGACAATCTGCCGCTCTTCGCGGCCGTTAACGCCTACCCATGCGAGTGTCACCTTTCCGACGCCGAGATCGACCAGACGCCGGCCCAGCTTGCTAACCACGTAGTAATGCTGCTTCGGCACACTGACTTGTAGAATGTCCAGTTCGCGGTCGTTGAGGCCCACACGTTCGTAGAAGCCACGTGATCCTGGATTCCTCGATTCGGCGTTCGGGAGCAGAATTTTAGTAGGACAGTTTTCGAGAACCACGTCGGCGATGTCCGAGTTCGCGATATCGCTGATCTGTTGCGTAGCCATGACGACCACGGCATTCTTCCGCCGCATCGTCTTGAGCCAGTCCCGCAGGCGATTGCGAAAGAGAGCGTGCTGCAAGTACGACCATGCCTCGTCAAGGAGGACCAACGTCGGCGATCCGTCGAGCCGCTGCTCGATTCGCCGGAACAGATACAGCAGGACGGGGAGCACAGCCTTGTCATCGAGCTGCATCAGGTTCTCGGTTTCGAAGCTCAGGAACCGGCCGTTGCCGAGCATGTCGTGATCAGCGTCGAGCAGCGATCCCATCGGACCCATGACGGTAAAATGTTGCAGAGCGTCTCGGATGTCGGTGTCCTGCACGTTTGCCGACAGCTCGGTGAGTGTTCTTGTGGGTGAGAGCTGCAATCGCATCACGGCTTCCGCCACCGCGTTGCGGTGCTTGGGACCGAACTTCAGGCCGTTCAACTCACATAGAACCTCGATCCATCCCACGGCCCACTGAACATCCGACTCGCCGTCGATGTCTTTCAGCGGGCAGAAGGCGAGATCGGTCTTCGGACCGGCAAGGTCGTAAAACGCTCCGCACGCCGCTTCGGTGAGCATCCAGATCGAGTAGCCGCGATCAAACGCGAAGACTTGAGCGCGCGGATACCGGAACCATTGCGCCGCGATCAGACCCAACGCCGTCGACTTGCCCGCGCCGGATGGCCCGACGATCAGCGTGTGCCCCAGATCCGAAACATGCAGATTCACCCGGAACGGCGTCGCACCACTGGTTGCTGCGAACAGCAACGGAGGGCTGTGCTTCGGCATCATAGCCGAAGGATTCTCACGAAGGCCGGCCCAAACCGAGGTGATCGGAAGCATGTCGGCCAGGTTCAGAGTGTGCAGCATGATCCGGCGGACGTTCGAGTAACCGTCGCCGGGAAGCGATCCGCGCCACGCCTCTACCGCATTGATCGTTTCGATCCGGCAGGAGAAGCCAAGGTTCTGAATCGTCTTCATAACCGCGCGAGTGTTCTCATAGAGGCGGCTCGGATCTTCATCGAGGCAGATGATGTTCGCCGAGTATTGCGCGAACTGAACATCACCGGATGCCGCGACACCCATCGCCTCTTCCGCGTCCGTGGCCATTTGCTGCGCATGGATATCGATCGCGCCCGATTGCGTCTTGAAGATTTGATCCTTCCATCCGCGGATCTTGGATCGCCACTTCTTCCGGTGCATGTCGAGCAAACCTCGCGCTTCCTCGGGATCAATGAGCACCGCACGTGTGTTCCAGCGGTATTCAATGGGGAGATTATCCAGTTCGCGCAGGATGCCCGGCGAGCTCATCTTCGGAAAGCCGTCAATGGCGATGACGCGCATATGCTTCCGTCCGATGCGCGGTTCAATTCCTCCGTAGAAGTCCTCACACGCGAGAAGTTCATTCAGGTAGGACGGGATGTGCGGCAGAGTGAACGGATGGTCTTCGCCGCTCACGCAACGTCTGAGGTAGCGTAAGAGGCGGTCATGCACCTGCGAGAAGCCGTAGTCGTCCGTGTTCGTCAGTCGCTTCAGGCGTTCGGTTTGGAACAACTGACCAAATACGTTCTCGAACACGTCCACGCGGTTCGAAAAGCGGTCGAGGATCTGCTCCGCCGTTCGACTGGCGCTCTGCGGTCCACCGCCCTCAAACATCCATCCCTTCATCCGTTCTTCGGCTTCAAGCGGTGGAAGGTGGGTCAGAGTAAGGAAGTACTCGGACTCATAGTGAGCGCCTTCCTGCATGAACTGCTGCCTCCGCTCATCGTCGATAATGCGAGTCACGCCATCGGGAAACGCACCTTGTTCCGGATAGCCGGGCGCGCGCGATCGAATGGCGTCGCATTGGAGCATCCACCCGCTTCCGAGGCGCAGCACCGAATTCAATCGTGCGCTCAGCGCATCCATCTCGGCAGGGGCCGCGGACATCATGTCGGGACCGCGATAGGTCCAGCCGGTCAGCAAGGAACCATCCTGCTGGAGGAGAATGCCGTCGTCGACGAGTGCGTGCGGCAGCAACAGGTCCGCAAGCCCGCGAGGGTTGCCGCGATGTTCATTCCGTTGCATGTCTCACCTCCAGTTGCGGGGAATCGGCACGCAGCGCGAAAGTAAGCCGCTCTTAGCTGGATAGAACGCCCGGCACCGGATGTGCCGGACGTAAATCTGCCGGAGCAGTGGATCAGCTTTCCCCATGCGTTGAAGCACCGCCACTGCTCCGACCCAGAACGCAACGCTCAGGCCGATTCCCCACCAGCTCCCTAAACTGAATGCGAGGCTGATAGCGGTAAGCATCGCGATGAGCACCAGTTCACGATCTCCGCCAAGGATCTGGTTCGGTCGGTTTGCCGACTGGTGGATCACAATTTCTCTCGGCCTGTCGGTCGTCTGCATAGTTACACCACCGCCGCGTTGACGCCGAACGCGCTCGAGAGTAAGGGGGCTGCGAAGACCAGCACCGAAACCACAAGGCCGATCATGCAGGCGCGGCGTCCGAACTCCGTCAGTTCGCCGCCCCAGAGCATCGCGCCACCGGCAATCGCGATCCCGATCAGGCCGATGGCGTACGCAACTGGTCCGGTCAGTGAAGTCGCGATGGCCGTCATCGGTTTCTCCCACGGCAGGCCGCTGGCTGCGGCAGCCTGAATCCGAAGACTAAACACCGCGGCGAATGCGATAACGGCCCCGAGTCGGGGGCCTAGAATTGACCTACGTATGTTATTCATGTTTTTCAAAACTCCTTTTTCCGTTACGCCTCAAACACGCTCGACCTGATAGTTCCCATTGGAATATCCGGTTACGAGCAACACTTCCCTGACTTTGCGCCCGGCTTTCACGCTGGACTCTTCGTCGACGAAGATCACCAGATCCACGGCCTCGGCAATCAGCGTCTGCTGAGGAGCGCTCGTGGCCTCGGCGACGAGGCTTTCAAGCCGGATCAATCCACTGAGGGCATCGTTGGCGTGAACCGTCGCCGCTCCGCCGGGATGCCCCGTATTCCAGGCCTTCAAGAGTGTGTGCGCCTCCGCGCCGCGCACCTCCCCAACGACGATGCGCGTGGGCTTGAGCCGCATGCAGGCGCGCAGGCATTCGAGCATGGTCACGTCTCCCACTGCTCGCAAGTCGAGATAGTTCTTCACCGGACATTGCAATTCGGTCGTATCCTCGATGGAGATCACACGGTCGTGCGGAGTGAGCCGTGCCAACGAGTCGAGGATCGCATTGACCAGCGTCGTCTTCCCGCTTCCGGTCGAGCCGACAACAAGGATGTTCTTTCTCGCGCGGACAGCGGCGCGGATCACGTCCGAATGCTTCAAGCCGCGAACTCCGTCGAGAAAGTCGTCTCTGCGGCGCAGCTGATTCAGCGGATCTGTCCCATCGGTCAGAATTCCGTCCGCCTCATATTCATCGAGACTGAATATCTTGCGAGGGCGCAGCCGAATTGCGAACACCGGCCGCCGGACAACCGGTGCGACAAGCCCTTCGAATCGACTCCCATCAATGGGAAGTTCCGTTTCGAGGATCGGCCGTTCATGATTTAAGACCGTACCGCGCCATGCAGCAATGGTTCCCAGCGCGCTGGCTGCTTGAGCGGCGGCCATCTCACCGACACGGGCGAAGCCCTTTCCCATTTGCTTAACCCAGAGCGATCCATCGGGATTGAGAAGTATGTCTTCGGTTAGACTGTCATCGAGTAATCGCAGGACTTGGTCGCCGAGTTCACGCCGAAGCTTCACTTCGAGGCGTTGATGCTGTTCGTCTTGGATGATCGCTGAGGCTGCCATTTGATGACCTTGTGAAGCGCATCCGCTTCCTTTGATTGCGCCCCTTGGAGCACCGCGTCTCCACAATTACTAAGGAGTTGGCATGCAGAGTCCGGGACACGAGAGAACGATGTATTTTCGTCTCACCGGGCAAGGATCCGATCGTCCCATTCGACTACGAAAAGTTGTCCACGCCTGAACCGAGGGCGATCGGTCTGGGTGCTCGTCCCTTGCGTACCGCGTCATGCCGCACGGGGGCAAGATCTCTTCGGCGCGGCATGCCATAATGACTGACGTGCAAAGCGTTAAGGGCGAATCAGCGGAACAGAAGTGGAATCGGTTGCAACATGAATACCGACAGGCCGTGGAAGCCGTTTATCCGAATCCAGAACGGTGTGGTTGCCCGGGAATGGTCGTTCTAAGAGAACTCGCAACCCGATCAGCGCAATTCGAGGATCTGGAGAAGGATTCCCATTGGAACCATGTGATCCGCTGCGCTCCTTGCTACGACGAATTTCTCAAGCTCCGCGAATCGTGACGGCCTTGACGATGAGTCCAAGGAGCACCTCGATCGAGGGTCGCCGCGGTGCGAACGCGCTTGTTCCGCGCATGGTCGCTGCAGTGTTCTCTCTAAAGTAACTCTGCAGGATTGGCCGCGAGCGCCGTCATAGTCCGTTGACGATGTCGATGGCGGCTTCCATTTGGTTGTCGTGCCCTTCGGCCAGAGCGTCCGGTGAGATTTTCACCGAGACATCCGGATCAACCCCGTTCCCTTCGAGGCTATGGCCTTTAGAGGTGAACCAACCGAAGACCGGCAAGCGCAGCCAATATCCGCCGCCGACACTGAAATTCATCGCTCCAAGGACGTTACCGTGTGTCTTCTGGCCAACGACGGTTGCCAGTCGATTTTCGGATGCGAAGTTCGCCACCATCTCGGCAGCGCTATTTGTCCATTCATTCACGAGCACTACAATCCTGTTGTGAAACGATTGCGGACCGAGGCCTTGCGTGAGGAGCATCACGGACTTGTCGCGATATGAGAAACGAGCCAGTGTCAGGAGGAGTTCGGTCCGACTCCGGGGCATCGGAACCCGCCGTAGTGTCTCAGGGCTATACCCATCCCGGAGACGTCGAGGCGTCAGGCTGTGGCCGATGGCGATCTCGCCGGCGCACATATAGCTGGCCAGGCGAGCAAACCCCAAACTGCCACCAATATTTCCGCGCAAGTCGACGATCAAACGCTTACATCCTTGCAGGTTGAGGTCATTAACCGCACGATCCAGCGCAGTCGCGAAACCCAATCCGGCTGCGCCTGGAAAGTAGGTGATTTTGAGGAGTCCAACGTCTTGGCCGATTCTCGAATGAATCGGGCTCTTCGGTTCGACAATCGGAGGGCGCTGCTTCGTCCCTTTCCGCTTCGGCACGTCAACCACGATTTCCTTAGCGCTCGCAGGTTTCGTGACGAGTAGGGTGTGGGAGTGGCCAATCGTAAACGACGGCATGGAAGCGGGCACGCAGACTGTATCGTCCACTGCCTCCAACATATCTCCCGGCTTGATTCCGGCCACATAAGCGGGTCCGCCTTCAAACACGTCCAAGAACATCCATTTGTGGCCGCCGTCTCGCGATAAGTCCCGTAAGGTTGCATTGATTGTGTGCTGCGGCGGCAACCCTTTAGGAAGTGAATGATAAAAGACAGTATGACTCGTCTTCAGATCCGCCAGAAGCAGCCGTACTCCCTCTTCAAACCCATTAAGATCTGCGGTGAGCAACTGCGCCGTTTGACCATCGACACGTTCCGTCCACGCACCATAATCAATTCCGGCTACATTGATGTGTTTACTAAGAACCAGCTTCTTAATGGCTTGCAGAATCTGGGTACGTGTTTTCAGGTCTACCGTCATTTCACTCCCTCATTCTTTGTCAACGATGTCGCGGGCCCTCCGACGCCTTCAATCGTGAAGGCGGCCCACTGGTACGGAAGCAACTTAGCTCCGAAAGTCCGAAACATGTCGCGCTTCGCTTCCGTCAGTGCGGACGCAGGCGGTCGGTTCATCGACAGGTGCGCGTAGAATCGCTTCATGAGAAACAAGGACGAACTGTCGTCAATCTGCCACAAGGTGGATATCACCGTTCGGGAACCCGCCAGGAGGAATGCGCGCGAAAGATTCGCAATACCTTCTTGCCCCTGTAGTTGGCCTACGGCGGTATCGCATGCTGAAAGAACAACCAAGTCGGCGTTCAGACGTAGCTGAACAATCTCGGAGGCCTGCAGAAAACCGTCCTCTCCTGAGGTCGCATCGCTCAATAGCACTAAAGCAGCTCGATCTGGAAATGTGGAATCCGTAAACCCGTGAACGGCGAGATGAATGACACGGTATTCATTCAAGCTCTCGGATTTGAACGCGGCTTCCGTTGCAGATGCTCCCATCAATAGATCGACTCTTTCTCCGGGGAACGCGGCCTTCGCTATCCGCGCCTCATCGGCCGAGGACGGGAGATCTACAAAACCATTTCGGCTGAATCCGCGCGTGAGACCGGATTTATTCATCGAACTTCCCGCATAGGGAACTCCACCAACCGCGAGGAGCGCCCTGGGTGCTGTTTGCCGACGCTTCTGCTCCGTCGACACGTAAACGCTGGCTGCCGAAGGTGAATAGACAACCGTCCGAGTTTCCATCACATAGCGGCCGAGTTCATCTCGAAGCGCATCGAACGGCACCAAGTGCAGTTGTCCGTCAGGAACAACTATGAAGGTACCCTTCTGTGCCGTCTCGCTTATGGGACGCAGAAGCGCGTCATACAGCCTGCGCGCTTCGCTCGTGGCGGGGAGTCTTGCCTTCACGGCCGTTAGATAGGTCGCAACAAGCGTTTCGATCTGAGTCTTGCTGCCCAGCCGCACAATGTGTGACCCGCCGCGGGAGATGATCAGGCAGTAAGAAGTGGGATCAGCGATCACGTATTCCAGGAGTACGGCCGAAGGAGCCAAAACGTGCTCAATTCGGTCGATCGCCACTGGCTCCCGGAGCTTGGTGTTGAGCTCGATTGAACCCGCCGTCACCCACCGAGCCTGTTCCTTCATGAAAATCTGATCGCGGAGGCTCCGCACTTCATCGATCGATCGAGCTGCCATTAGCCTGAGTCGCAATTTCGAGACGGCCCGCTCCGTACTATTCGCACCGGGGGAAGGGCGTGGTCTCGCTGCCAGGAGATCGGCCTCTGCGCGCCCACGAACTTGTTCAATGATGTAGTAGGCTTTCCGTGGGTTATCAAAATGATTCGCGATCAGGGCGAAATGTTGCGAATAGATTTGGCTAGATGCGGTGATCACGGCCGTCTTCTCGAGCGCGGTTGAAACATTGCCGATCATTGAATCGAGGAAAGCCTCCGCCCGGTCGTACGTGCGATCCGCCTCTTCGTACCTGCCGCGGTCAACCTGAAGCTCAGCGAGGGTGTCTAGGCGTTGCGGAACAGCCCACAAGTCTCCGCTCGATTGCGTAGACGCGGATGCTAATTCGGCGAAATGTTCTGCCTCTTCAAGGTCACCTCTTTGTCGGTGGATTTCAGCTGCCCGACTGTAGACGTCGGCGAGCAACCGCATTTGACCGGAAGCTTCGCCAAGAGCGATCGCCTGGTCAAGTCTCGCCAACGCCGTTTCGCGGTCGTTTCGGGCCTCTGCGATAGAGGCAGCAAGCCTGAGGGCATAGGCCTCTTGTACAGTTCGGTGAGTGCCTCTCGCACGCGCCAGAACTTCCTTGTCTTTTTCCTGAGCGGCATCGAGCTGCCCCAAACCGATCAACGCATCTATGCGAAGATCTTCGGCCGCAAACTGATAACCGGCGTCCGGAGTGTCGGTTGCGATCTTGATCGCGTTGTCAAGGTACGCGAGCCCCTGCTCATACATCTTTGACTCCACCAGGCCATTTGCGAGGATCGTCAACATCCTAATCTTGGCACCGGGGTCGCCGGCCTTTGTTGCTGCCGCTAGCGCAGTGCCGACATCGTTTGTAGCCGTCTTGAGGTCGGCGTTGTAAAACGCCGCTATGCCTAGCTGTGCGAGGGCACGATACTGCCATTTGGTGTTGCCCAATTCCTGCGCTAATTTCTGAACCTGTTCCCAATCCTGCTTCATCGCCCCGGTGGTGGTCTCACTGTCGATATCCCCTTTGACGATCAAGCAGAACATGCGGAGATCCTTGTCATTTTGCAGCAAAGGATTATCCTCCAGTTCGTCCGCGAGCTCGGCTGCGACTGCTGGGAGTGTTTCCTGTTCGCGTTCAATGTTGGACCTGATCAAACCCAGTTTCGCGTAGAACGCATTGCGGGGATCGCTCGCAGCGACAAACAGACGTTCTGCCTCTGCGAACGCCGGAGCAGCATCGGCCCAGTTGTAGAGATCAGCAAGATGAAGAGCGCGGGCGAGCGCCTCCTTCGCCTGCGGCTGCTGAGCATCGACAAATGAACTGCACACGATCAAGAACGTTATTCGCCGAAGAAGGCTAGATCGCATCGAATACTCCTCAAACCACATATAAATCTCGTTTTCGAGTGAATTAAACGGAATCTTGGTAACTTCATTACCTCAACCAACCACGACGGGGAATCTCCGCCAACTTAAGCCGGGCGGATGGACCATCAGGATAAAGTTGCCTCGGTGGGCGCCGGCGAGATCGATATTCACCTCTACGGTAGCGACACCGTCCCTCAGGTGCCCTCGCTCACGCGTATCGATAAATATTTTTCCGGCATCATCCTGCAGCCGAATCTGATATTCTCCGAGTCCCATGCCAAGGGGCAAAATGAAATGGACCCGAATCAATTTCTGCGGAAGGTGGACCCTGTTCCCAGAGTCTTCAGTCGCGTCGCCCCGAGTTGGCGAGAAAGAAGACAGGTCCACGCTAAGAAAAAGCGGAGCAGTCGGGAGCACCGGCTGCTTGGTCGCTGCAGAAGGTTGCCGCTCGGCCTGCTTTTCCAAAGCGCTCTGTTCGCCGCTCCGGCCAGTGTGGTTGCGCAAGAGTCGTGCCAGCACAAATAGCATAGCGACCACTGCCAGAGACGCTGCTGTTACCTGAAGCCCGCGCAGCACGAACGACATACGGCGGAAATGCATGTATTGTTGGTAGCAGGGAGAGCAACTAACAACATGCGACAAGGGCAGGTCTCCCAGTGCAAAATGCCGATCTCGATATGCCATCGCTCGTAAGATAGATCGATTAGGGCATCCCTCGCGGTTGGGATTCGCGAACCCGCTCTTGGAGTGCTTCCTACCAAGAGCAACTATGTTCCTCATCAGCTTGGAGGAGGCGGATTGGTTGGACTCGGTCATTGGAGGTCGTTCGATGCAGTGCGCATTCATTCGCTCGACTGCGGTTTCAGACGTGAATCGTAATTAGCCCGGAATCGGTCCAGGGCTCTAGCAAATTTCTTGCGGAACTGTACCTCGGCGCTGTGGGCGTCCGCGTATCCCGTGAGCCTGGCAATCGATCGCCAATCGAAATCCAAAACGCGAAGATCGTACATTGTGCGCCCCTGCTCGTCCATACACGCGCGAAAGATTTCGATTTGCTTAGCGTCATCAAGTTGGCGCTCGAAATCCGCGGATACGGCGCCGGCAAGCCGCTCCAGATCCGCGTTATCCAGATACTCGACCCGTTTGTTTTTCTGAAAGCGGCGAACGGACTCCCGAGCAACGGACCTTAGAAGATAAGCATCAAAGAATTGAATCGGCTGATGATTACCCATGGCGCGAGACGCAGCGTCAACGGCGGCCTCAAGAATTTCGGGCGCCTCTGTATCCTCAGCGAGGTAGCGAATTACCACGAGTCGCGCACGTCCCCAAACCCTATGTGCTGCTTCGATCAGCCTCTCATCGACAAGGTTCCCGAGGCTGTCCCGGTCCCGAATCCAGATTCTTACTTGCTCGTCTTTCCGCTGGTTCATGGAGACCGTCGGCAAACCGGAGGGAATAGCTCCCCAAATAATAAGGAGGGTTTCAGGGGAGGAAAACTCACCCAAAAAAGGTTCCTGTGATGTAAAAATGCTTTCGGCGCCCGTTAACGGGCACTCATAACTGGAGACGTGCGGCTGAGCTTTCCGGTTCCCAAAGCCTCCTTGTTGTTAGAGTCTCCTCTGCTTGTAACGAGGGAAGGCCCCCGTCAAGAGCAGATCGAGTTGCCATGAGAAATGGCATGGAGGTTTCGGCACGCGAGAATCGAAAGCTTTTCACGACGCCGAAGAGGGCATGGGAGTCGTCATCATTCCGTTCAATTACGAGCAGTTGCCGGAATCCCAACGAAACGCGATCGTTCCGATCTGCATCGCTTCTATAGACCGCCACGGAAATCAAATCGCTCAAATCTGGTTCGAACAAGGAGTGGCTCCCGTCCGGGAGCAGCTCTGCAGCATCGCCCGAGCCAGACTCGGCGACGTCCGACGTGTTTCGGAACTAGCTGAGATAACTGTCCACAAACTGTGGGAACGGCACGGCGAAGATGTCGGAATTTGGCCATGCCGACGCGTGTTGGTGCGTGCAATGTGGGAAGCGCGGGACTTGGCCGCGGGCGATTCCCGGTGGCACATCAACCATACCGTTCCTCTAGCGCTGGATTCGTTCGATGGAGACGTTCGTGGCTCGAAGCGCGACGAAGAGATCTATCAGCAACATTTGCTACTCAATCTGGTTGAAAGACGAATAGCGCTCGGTCGACACGAAGAGATCGGGGAGGTCTTCAAGATGTTAAGACAGGGTTACACGTGGGAGGAGGTCGCACAGCGCCTCGGCGGACAAAAACCAGAAGCGCTGAAGAAGCGATTTTGGCGTTGGATGAAACGGAACTTTCCGCAACGAAAGCGCTAGCATTCAGGAAAGCGTCTGGTCGGATGACTCAAGAGCGTCATCGCGAATGTCAAAGTGCCGTCCCGTATCCGGCGCGATCCAAACGGCCTGTCAACGCAGGAGCGTTGGTCCAATCGAAGCCGTCGCCTAGTTCGCCCAAGGTGCTTGAAGGTTCTCGGCCTTCCATCGCATAGCCGCGTGGATTCTGTTATAGCCGCTGGGATGATCAAAGAAGATCCACTCTTCGATCAGTCCCGGCTTCATCTTTCGGTATTCGCCGAGATGGATGGTTGCTTGGGCGAAGCCGTCTGGCTCGCGGCTGGCGTTGAGTCCGTACATGTCAGCTTCGACCTCCACCGTTCGCACGTAGGTGTTCAAGATGGGCGTGAGTATGAAAACAAAAAGGGAACCCAACAGGAGAACAAGCGGAACAACCGCAGAATCCGCTACATCGCGCACGCGCCACTTTGCTCCCCAGCGCGTCAGGCACCAATCCAGCGACCATCGAAGCCAGGCGAATGCCAGAAAGATAACAACTGCAGAGAATAACAGCGCTTTGTAAACGTGGTTAAGAACGTAATGGCCCATCTCGTGTCCCATTACGGAGAGAATCTCTGCTGGTGAGCCGCGCTTCAGCAGATTGTCATTCAGGGTGATGCGCATGGTTCGCCCTAATCCACTGACATTCGCGCTCATGCGCGTGGTCTGGCGCGACGCGTCGATTTCGTAGACATCCTTCGCCGGTATACCGTTGGCGCGTGCTAGGCGCAGGATCGGTCCGGTTACCCTGGGGTCTTGAAGCTTCGTAACCTTGTTGAAGATTGGTGTAAGGTAGACAGGCCCGATGAGCCCGACGAAGATTACAAATAGCAGGCTCACAAGCGAACCCCAGATCCACCAAGTGCCCCGGAAACGGCGGACAACGGAGAGCAACAGCAGGCCGATGATTGCGACCAGGACGACATTGACCACCAGAGATTTGAACTGATCTTCGATCCACGGGCCGAAGGTCTGGGTAGAAAGACCGTACTTATGCTCGCGAAAGAAACCTTCGTATGCGGTAAGAGGAAACGTGAGGATGGTGGTCAGGAGGACATACTCGCCGATATAGAAGACAGTCTGCAGCGAGCGAAAGCGCGTGATGCGTTCCGCCAGATCACGCATGTCCGCTGACCAGCCGAGATAAAGCAGCGCCATCGAGACTGCAGCAACATAGATAAAATCCCAGAGAATGAGCCAATACCTGCCTTCGACGTAAGCGTCGGAGTGCGCTCTTGACAGAGCGGGAATCTCGGTCATCCAGGCATCCGTGGCTATTTCGGCGTTGAAATTCGGCGAGGGTTTGGCCGCCGAAGGGACGGTCGCTATCGTCGGCGTCGTCTCCTGCGCTGTAGCGCCGGCTAGCATCGCGAGGAAAAGTAATACGAGCGTCGTGACGGTGCGCCTGAAACAGGAGGTCATGGCCAGTATTATCCACCCCTCGCGGGGTCTAGCCATCTCCAATCGGACTCAGACCTGGAAATCAAGATTTCAGCAGGGCGCTTTTCACCGTCCCGGAAGGGCATCCTCATTTCCTTCATCAATAGAGGCTTACCGCGGGTATGACGACCACGGAGAGACGGCCAGAACGGCGTAACACGACAGACAAGACTCGCGGAGCCGTCGAACAACAGGTCGCGGCAATGGGGTCTGAACTGTTTGAGGTTGGGCTTTACAACCCAAATGCGGGGGCGGGCAAATCAGTCATGATCCCACGTGTTTGGGACGCGGAAACCATTGTCAATTCCGTTCCGTGGTTGCGCCATCAGAATTGCGAAGGACGCAACATCTACATTCGCCCCAAGGGCGAGCACGATCTGAGCATGGTCGACGATCTGACGGCGGATTCTGTTTCCGCGATGAAGAAGGCGGGGTTTGATCCTGCAGTGATCGTGGAAACCTCTGCGGGTAACTACCAAGCCTGGCTGAAGCACCCCGAACGACTGAGAAAGGAAGTGGGTACAGCGGTTGCGCGATGTTTGGCGGAGAAATTCGGCGGCGATCGCGGCGCAGCCGATTGGCGTCACTTTGGCCGACTCGCTGGCTTCACAAACCGAAAAGCGAAATACTTCAACGTCAGCAGCGGGCTATATCCGTTCGTACGTTTGATTGAGGCGGTCGGAGGGGTCTACCCCGAAGCGGATCGGTTTTTGGCGGGAGTGAAGAGCAGCGTTGAGCGACGGTATGCGGAACGGAGGCGTTTGCGCGAACGCGCCAATGAGGTAAAGGTTGGGCAAAGGGACTTGAAGAGCATTGATGGGTTCCGCGCCGACGCTCGTTATGGCGGCGACGGAACTCGAATCGACCTTGCCTATGCCGTCTACGCGTTTTCGCATGGGGCTGCCACGGCGGAGGTTGAAGCCGCGATTCGGTCGCGCGATCTGTCGCATAAGGGGAACGAGCGACGGCAGAACGACTACGTGGAACGAACCATCAAGAAGGCGCTGGCAACAATCGACCGCGGCCGTTAGTGCTCCAAGGTGGACGCCGCCACAGGCTTTACAGGCCGACGTTCCATGTGCGGGACCATCACGCGTTGCGATGGCCTCGGCTGGTCAAAGGCATCATGTACGAAGCAATAGAGGAAGAAGGCCATGATCAACATCCAGCCGGCGAGGAACCGTAGAAAGTTCTTCCGTCCCAGCAAGTTCAACAGTAGAACCAAAATCCACATACCCAAACCCCTAATGCAGCAACGTCCCAAGCCAAAGACCGCCGCCAAACAGCAAGGCGCCAGCCACCAAGCCGACGGCGGACCATCGAATCAACGCCGGGCGACGGTGCGCCTCGTTCACCAGGTGCACAATTTCGCGAGCCTTCAGTCCGGCGACGTGAATGTCGGTCTGCAAACCCCGCTGCATTTGCGCCGCCGACTCCTTCACTTCTTGCGCTAGCATACTTCCCGCGCGCCTCTCCGCTTTCTGCATAGACGCGTGGAATTCCGCGATCGTTACGCGAATCTGCCCGTGTACGCTCTCCATGGCCTCGTCAAGAATGAGCTGGTTCATTGTGACCAAGGCGATAGCTGGATCGTCCGGCTTGAGAAAGACATTGTGCCGCGCCGCAACTTCCGCGATGAGCCGCTGGGTTATGGTCGAACCATTCTCGTTAGGCATACAGGTTAGGTGGTAGTCAGCTTGTCGAGCTGCTCGAAAAGCTCGCGCCGCACAATTGCCAATCTTTGCTTCGACACCAGGAAGAATTTCCCGTCTTTAATGGCTTCATCGAAGGTAAGGCGCTGTTCCAGCATTTGGCGAATATCGTCGCCGTAGGTGTGTGGATTTCTGTCGCGGATTACCACGGTGCCGACCAGCTTGGGCGCATACTCCTCGGCAACCTTGAAATCCTCGAAGGTTTTCCCATCTTTGGTGATCTCGCCGAAGTATTCATTCAGCCAGACAATGACGGTCTTCTGTGAGGTGGTTTGCGCCAGGCGTTCCAGGCCGTTTAGAGTGTCGGTCATGGCTTGCCCGCCGGTCACCACCGAATGAACGAACACGCTTCGCCCGTGGGCTCGGAAGAAATCGAGGATCTCGTTCTCCAGAATGTAATTCCACAGCGGCACGAACGTCGTGGCTCCCGTATCCACGATGAATACGCCAGTTCCGCGGCATACTTTTTCGACGAACACGTCGAATTGCTTTTCATTGATCGTCCCCCGCTTGAGCACCTTCAAGTGCTCAGCCTCCAGTAGCCGGTATTGCGCGAATGTCGCATTGACCGGATCAGTATCCAGACAGTGCACCGGTGCTGACTTCGTTCGGAAGTACTGGGCGAGGATCGCTGAGACGAAGCTCTTGCCCACGCCTCCCTTCCCCTGCAGCACCAGATGAACCGATGCCGGGGCTTCATTCCCGCTAATCTCTGGTTTTGTCATGGTCTGTCCTTTCACCCGATCAGGTTCTTGTTAATTGAGAACGGATCATATTCGAAGCCTGATTGTTCCTTTTTCTCCCGCTGCTCCCGCAGATTGTTGAACGGATCGAGTGATGGCTGAGCTGGCAGAGCGGGCTGGCGGTTAGCTACTGAGGGCGGCGGTTGCGAATCCCTCGCTGTGGATCGTTGGCGGCGGCGCCGGAGCCTGGACATGTAGACCCGGAATTGCGCGTATGACATCTCTAGTCCATCGCGTGACGCGGCCTCCCAGATCTCTTTGAGTTTCATGCCCGCGGCCAAGCCAGCCTCAATCTCGGCCCAAACCCAGGTCACTTGCCCGATCTTGGTAGCAGGCTGGGTCGAAGGGAGGGAGCGCAAGTGGACCAGGTCCGATCTTGATTTTCTTCGGCGCGGCTGTGGAGTAGTGTCCATCGACGTTGCCTAATTGCTCCCTCACCTATAAGGAGATGGGGAGAATCAGTCGGGACATCGAATCGCGTGTATTTTGCGTTCTGCAACCGTATGCAAACACTTTGTGAACAGTCTGCAACCGTTTTCGCGTCGCGCGAGGGTGTGCAACAGTTTGTGAACAAAGTGCAACAGATTGTGATAGCGCCCACCAGCGAAGACGGCTCCCAGACAGCCCAAAACCCGGTAGTGGAACATAAGGGTTGGGATGCGTCGTTTGTTTTTTCCCCGGTCTTCGGGTTGATGCCGTTGAGGTTCGGTCGGTATTCATTTCGGTGGACCTGCATCCCGCTTGGGATGCGCCTCCGTTTTTGCGAGTTCCGCCGTCCCAAACCGGCTCCGCCACTCCCTTTCAAGTTGAGAGGCGTTTCCGCATGGCGCAACGAGCAATCCGATTTTCCGAAACGACGGACAAGGGAGTTCAAGAGGCAGCGCGGAAGCGCGGCTTCTCGTCAGCAACGGCGTTCATCCGTCATTCAGTGGAACAGGAACTGACGGGGCGCAGCGATGAGCTGGTCGGTGCTGAAGAACGACTTGCGGCCAGCATCGAGCAGGTCAGGCGGGAAGTCTTCCGTCTCGGGCGAGCTCAGCAGGCTTTGTTCGCATTCGTGGATAGTCTGGCCAAGGTTCTTTTGACGTGCATTCCAGAGCCAGGCGGCGAGGCGATGGAAGCCGCCGTCGCGAGGGCGCGAGGCCGACACGCTCGATTGCTCAAGAGCGCGGGCCAAGCGATGGTCGGCGATTCCCAGGTGGCGATGCAGGATTTGGTGAACCGTGGCGAAGGATGACGAGCGCGAGTTCCGGCTTCGACCGCGGAAGCCGCCTGCCCGGAATGAACGCGCGGCTTGGGCGTCAGCCTACAAAATCCTGATGCATCACGCCCGCATGAACGGAAGCCGGAAGCACCGGTCGGGCGGAGCCGGTGCAGGCCCTAAGCGGACTCGGACTTACAACCAACGATGTGCGGTGCGGGTTATGTACGCGAAGAACATCATTGCCGGACAGTGGCGAGCCCATGGGCGCTACGTCGCCCGCGAGAGCGCCACTCATGACGGCGATCCCAAGGCTGTGGGGTTCGATGATCGCGGAGAATCTATCGACATCGCGGCACGGCTCGAAAGCTGGCAGAAAGCAGGCGATGAGCGCCTCTGGAAGTTGATCGTGTCCCCGGAGTTCGGCGACAGAGCCGACCTGAAACGGCTGACCCGCGATCTCGTCGCGCAAATGGAGAAAGACCTCGGCACGCACGTCGAATGGGTGGCAGCAGCCCATTACAACACGGAGCACCCGCACGTACACATGGCGTTGCGGGGAATCGCCGCGGAAGACAGTTCGCTGTCTCTCAGCAAGGACTACGTCAAGCAGGGTATCCGCGAAATCGCGGAAGACCTCTGCACTCGCCAGCTCGGCCATCGCACGGAGTTGGATGCCGCCGTGGCTCAGCGTCGGGAGGTGCACCAGCACCGCTTCACATCTCTTGACCGGATCATCGACCGCGCCGCCGAAACGGCTGAGGATGCGGGCTCCCCATTCTTCACGGTGTCCATGGACCCCAAGCCATCTGGACGCGGGCGAAGTGCCCTGCTGGTAGAGCAGCACACTGCGGAACGATTGAAGTTCCTCGAATCGATGGGATTGGCCGAGCCTGCCGGTCCAAACACATGGTATGTGCGGCAGGACTTCGAGAACGTCCTACGAGCCATGCAACGAAGCGCCGACCGGCAGAAAACGCTGGCGGCGCACGGAGTCCTGATGTCCGATGAGCGTCTCCCCCTGGCAGTGCTCGATTTTCGCCGTCTCACCACGGTGGAGGGCAGGATCTTGGTGCACGGGGAGGAGGACACCGGACGCCAGGGCGGCCGCAGCTACTTTATGCTCGAAGGAACAGACGGACAGGTTCACTACGTCTACTACACGCCGGAACTGGAAGCCGCGCGCAGCCAGGGTGGTTTGCGAACCAATTCGTTCGTGCGGCTCCGAAAGCTATTCGCCGAGGGTCATCCGGTGCTGAAGGTCGACCAGTTGGGAGATTCGGAGTCGATTTTGCGCGACAAGGGATACCTGCGAGAAACCGCGCAACGGCTCATCCGGCGCGGGATCGTTCCGCAAGAGGACGGCTGGAATGGATGGCTCGGTCGCTACCAGAAGGCAGTTGCCGATGCGGCGACAACCCCCGAACGCCAAGGCACTGTGAAGCAAACAGTCCGCGATAGGAGCCGGGACCATGGTCGATAACCTTTACTCGCAAGGTGTTGCATAATGTATACAGATGCGCGTCGCTGCATACATTCCGCAACAATCGGCCAAATCGGATCGGGTTCTGTCTCTGGCGCGCGAACTCCCATTCATCCGGCCCCGCGATGTCGAAGGCATCGGAGTTGCGAGAGAATACCTGCTCCGGCTGCACCGCTCCGGACAATTGGAGCGGGTCGGTCGGGGACTGTATCGGCTTCCGAATTCGCCAGTGACGGAACACCACAATTTCGCCCAAGTCGCCCGCCGCGTAGCTCCAGGCGTTATCTGCCTTCTATCTGCCTTGGCCTTCCACGATATTGGAACCCAGAACCCATTCGAGGTTTGGATCGCGATTCCAAGGGGAATGCGACACCCGAAGCTCGACGCGCCGCCCCTGCGGGTGACGACGCTATCGGGAGCCGCATATGCGGAAGGTATTGAGGAACACATGATCGAAGGGGTCACGGTCCGCATCTACGGCGTCGCGAAGACGGTCGTCGACTGCTTTCGATTCCGCAATAAGATCGGCCTTGACGTTGCCATGGAAGCCCTCCGCGAAAGTCTCCGCTCCAAGAAAACCACGATCAACCAGATCAATCGCTTCGCAAAGTTGGCACGGCTTGGGCGCGTGATGCGTCCGTATCTTGAGGCCCTATGAAGTCGCCAAAGAAGAACGTCGCCGAGTCCGTCCGCGCTCGTCTCCTCACTCTCTCCAAGAAGCGAGGTGATGAATTTCATCTCACCTTGGCTGACTATGCGATTGAGCGATTTCTCTATCGCCTTGGACAGTCGCCGTTACGCGACAGGTTCGTTCTGAAGGGAGCCGTCCTGTTCCGAGTCTGGATGGGGCAATCCCATCGTCCCACTAAGGATCTCGATCTCCTCGGAAGGGGCTCCTCTGAACTATCGGAGGTCGCCGACGCAATTCGCGAAGTATGTCTGATCGAGGCCGCTGACGGCGTTGTCTTCGACCTCGACGGGTTGAAAGCCGAGCGCATTCGCGAAGGTGCCGAGTACGAAGGTGTCAGAATTCGTTTGAGAGCGGAACTCGCCGCCGCCCAGATCCCGCTACAGATCGATGTCGGATTCGGCGACGCGATTACTCCCATGCCATCTTTGACAGCGGTCCGATCCGTACTTGGTATGGACCCTCCCCAAGTCCTCGCATATCCGCGAGAGACGGTCGTTGCGGAGAAGTTGCACGCGATGGTTGTTCTCGACATCTCCAACACGCGCATGAAGGACTTCTATGACCTATGGTTCCTCTCGCGAAGTTGGCCTTTCCAGTTGATCGCCTTGACCGACGCCATTCGTGCGACTTTTGAACGCCGGGGCACTCCGCTGCCTGCCGGAACTCCATTTGCTCTCACGCCAGAATTCCATTCCGACGCGCAGAAGTCCCTTCAATGGAAGGCCTTCGTGAAACGGCTTCGGCTCGATTCCGCGACGCCGGCCCTTGATGAAATAGCCGAAGCAATCAGACGATTTAGTGAGGCACCTCTAGCCGAAGCGCACAGCCAGACGGCTGTCGAGAAGACATGGTCAGTTCCCCGTGGTTGGGCCACGCCTTCCTCTAAACTGGACTGAAACGAACGCTGGAACCACAGTCAATCCGGGGTTGTTTCATATTCCTCGATTTCTACCCTTGTCGATCAGCGCGCGGCCCTGGTGAAAGCGTAGATCTCCGGTGCCACAACGGCCCAACCGTGCCACTTGTCAGGAACGCCGACTACACGGCCAAGTGGATCGGTTCCGAGTACCCGACTATTCGGAAGCTAAGAGAGCGCAAGAGCGTCTCGCAGGATTGATCTGCCACTACCCACAGGTATGAACACCGCCACTGACGAATTGGTCGAGTGGTACTGCTCGGAGCCTCGGCTATGGTTCAGCAAGACCGTTGTCCTCCGATATCGAACACACCTGGAATCTCGGCATCTCGCTTCCGGCAAGATCGATCTTTAGCTCGCCGCGGTGCGCCGCCTCGCGTACGTGGCTTGCGGCTGCGGCCTGCTGAGAGCAGACTTGACGGTCGGGATACGACGCGTGAAGGGTGTCAACAAGATCAGCGTCTGGCTTGCGAACTGGTTAACGCCAGAACAATCGGAGCGGCGCTGGAAGGCGCCCGAATTGTGATTGAAAGAGAAACGTGTTGAAGAGGATCGTGCTCCGGATTACGGCCTTACTGGCGGCGACTGGATGGACGCCCGCCGTGTGGAGCGAAGGCCACCAATAGGAGGAAGCGACGGATAGTTGTCGCGATGGAACTCGCGGGACAAAATCAGGTCTTGCTGAATTCAGTGCGGCGCGGAAGGGTTAAAGTGATGTCCAACGGGAGGCACGGGCGACTCGTACAAGAGAAGAACGCAACCGGCGGGATCAAAGAAGGCGGGCGGATGTACACTCAGTGGTTCTGGGGAGAAAGAAATTGAAATCCCGGTATGAACTGCTATCAGACGCTGGAAGGGAGCCCGTTTCGATCCCGAGGCAGGCAAGGCCGCTACTGTCGGCGTCCCGAACGGCAGCTTATCTCTCCAATCCCTTCTCGATGCAGCCCGCTTCGACGAGTCCGTGTCACTTCTGCAAAGAACTGATCTTAACGGATATTTACGAGGATGTTGCATGACGTTACGCCTTCGGATCCAGGTCGTCGTCGCCGTGGCCGCGATCGGTCTAGCCGGTTACGTTCAGTCCCTTCGATTTATCGTGGTCCTCGGCATTGTGATCACTTGCGCCCTGTTCGCTCCAGGCCGGATACTGGCTAAGTTTGACTTGTTCTATAACCGCGACTTTGCCTACTTGCTCATCAGCTCGGTAATTACCGCGATCGTGTACGTCGTGCCTCGCTCAACTTTACGTGCGCAGTCAGAAAAGGAATTTGTACTGTTCGGCTTGCGACTGATGTTCACTACTCTGACAACCTCACTCTTTCTGTGGTGGATACTTAGCTCCGTACTCGATTTGGCTCGAGAACTTATCTGGAAACCGCCTCTGCTTAAGTTACCCGACGTGCGGAGTGGCGAGACGCAACGCGTTGGCCTCTGTCTCTCAGGAGGCGGATATCGGGCGGCTCTTTTTCATGCTGGCCTTCTTGAAGCGACAATGCATTTCAAGCTGTCCCCGTCGCGACTCAGCACCGTATCAGGGGGGTCGATTGTTGGCGCTGCCTACGCGCTTGGGATACATCCTAGAAGTTTCCCAGCTTTACTGCTGAGCGGCAGACTTGATCTGAAGCGAGCCCTCTTTCGAATACAGAACATAGTCGCGCTATTTTTCAATCGTTCACGCGCTCAATCAGCGCTCCTGGATCGCGTGCTGTTCGCGAACAGACGGTTTTCACACATAAGAAAGAACGTTCAACTACTCGTCGGCTGCACCGACCTACTATCAGGCACCGGCGTAGGTATTTCTTCGGACTTCTGGGTCCGGCAGTTGCATGTGAGCCTTACGGATAGACTTGCCTTTTCAAATGTCTTAGGGAAGCGCCCGTTAGATATCGTAAACTTCCTCGGGCAGGACTTGTCTGTGGCTAGCGTAGTTGCCGCGTCTGGTGCATTTCCCTTGGCGTTCAATGCGCTGCCCATCCGCTTCTCTGATCGCTCAGAACACGAATGCCTCCTGGCAGATGGCGGAATCGTCGACAACACCGGGATCAACCTTCTGCTTGGCGCACACCGCTACGCTGCCGAACCGCCATCCCTTGCCGATGCTTTTCGCGGTGCGCCAAGCCTAGACGAATGGCGGCTCGAATTCGTGCTTGTTTCAGACGCCGGTGCGTCGTTTGAGGGCTATCGCCAAACTGATGGCCATATACACAGTCGCCTGCTAAGAGACTTTGCGCGAGCTGTCGACGTTATCCATGCAAACGTCGCTCCTAGATGGGATGGGCGCGGAATGGAGGATCCCATCGTTATTGCCATTAGCGCCGGAGCTTGGATCGAGAAGTTAAGAATGATCGAATACGAACTTCGCATTGGCATCAAGGAAGCTGCCTCACCTTCGGGGTGGCTCGACACCAGGTCGGCGAAGACTTGGGCATATCTTGTTGCCACCTTGCCACTCTCCGACAAAGTGGATGTCTTGGACGCAGAGAGATTGGGTTTGGCCAAGTATCGAAATGAGCTACAACACCCTCGGCAATTGGGTGAGGAGCTACTCAAGCGCAAGAGTAAGAGCTCACGCATACGTGGACAAGCTGATTCGCCACTGCGGGAGAAAATACCTGATGATAACGATCTTGATCGACTGATCATATATGATTTGATGGCGTGCGTTACAACATTTATACACACATCAACTATCAGGGCGAATTTTGATGGTGAGGAGGTAAGTAAGCTCTTTCGGCTGGGAAGGTACCTGTTCGCGCTCGAGTGGGACAAGATTCGCGAAGCGTACCTGTTTTACAAGCGAGCGCACCGAGCACATCAGCGGATGTGGTCGATTCTAAGCTCTCATTCAACGGCAGCGAAGGATACGCTTTCGTCTTACTTTAGATTCGAGTATGCCTATTATCGCCTTCAACAGCCACAAGAACAAAACTTCTGGACCATTGGTAAATTTGACAAGTATTCACTCGTGCCTCATATTGCTCGCCGCAATCTGGCCGCAATGCTTTCTTTCAGGATCGCACAATTGGAAAACGAACAAGAGCCGTTATCCTTGGTGATCGTGATTCGTGGCCCGCATCGTGAGGGAAGATTTGACATTCCGCGATTACTCAGTAGATCGGCCGATCTATGTGGCGCAATTGGCGTTAGTAGCGACGACTTTGTCGATACCATCTTCTCTATAGTCGTAGCGGTGGGAACTCAACAGTTGCCGCATGGCTTTACTACCTGGTTTCACGAACGTGGCAAGAGTGTTCCATTCTAGTGCCCCGATGACGTTGGGCTGTTCGACTGCGCCTTCTTGAAGGAAGTTCTTTGTAACGGGTGATTACTCCCCGAAAAGTCCCCATCGCAATTCTGATCCGTCACATGTCCGTATAACGCGCTAGCCGTAGATTTTGACTGTGGTGGAGGCGCAGTTGGCAGCGAGCCTGTTGGCAACTTCTACAGTGATCTATTTTACGCTCTGGCCACGATGCCTCAATGCTGTTAGGCGCAGCTTGTGCCACAGGGCCAGTCAAGAGACCTACTCAGGCAGCGCGTGCTCTGGCTCGACTCTTTGTTACGGCCTCGCTCCGGATCGTTCACTGAACTATCATCTTCCTTGACCACGTCCGCTGTCGATTGATGGGCGGCCTTGATGAAACCTTAGAGATATTCGTTCGCCGATTTGAACATCGCGGTCAAAAGACGATGATGGCACGACGAAAAAACTGTTGGCCGCGGTCGCAACCGCAATATGCGCTTCATCCTTGGCGACAGCCTTGCCGGTGACTGGACCCGTCTGCGGCGGTGTGCGCTCGGCGATAGGCATTTCTCGAATGGTGCTTCCCGACGTGCGCATGTACGCTTCAGCCATTTTCGCCACCTCATTACGGCCCCGTGATTTTGCGGGCACGGCACAGTTGATATCGGGTTCGTCCTTGAGATCGGAGCCAGAGTCGGCGCCTTGTTGATCGCCCTTGTCGAGATCCAACAGGGAATTGAGTTCGGACTGGCGGGTGAGCAACTGCTTCAGCCGTTCCTCATGTTCGAACGGGCGATTCGCCTGCAATTGATAGTCCGCAAGCTCCTTCTCTATGCGTGCCACACGGGTCTGCTGCTCAGCGCCGAGTTTGTCTAAATTCCTCAGCGTGTGTTCGATGCTCTGGACAGTCCCAACCGGGTTCGTGGCGTTCAGGTTCGCGGAATACGTGGCTCGTCCGCGTACAAACAGTTCCGGTAGGCGCTCGTCCTCGTGGAGCACTCCGAATGCCGCCGCTCTTTCCTTTGCTCAGGATCTCGAAGCCCCGGAGAGCACCACGCGGCTGCATCGTTTGATCGTCACGCCAGGAAAGGATCGTGAAGGTAAGAGCCTTGGCCGCTTCCTCCCGCGCGCCCTTGCCGGAGAAGACGCGATTGCCTACCGTCATACTGAACTCGCTGGACTCGCTTGCATTTCTGGTGACGATGTCGGCTTCGATATTGCCGAGATGCTGCTTTGCTTCCGTGATCTGGCGCGGCAGGTCGCGAATCTCCCAACGGATATGGCGCTGCTGGTTGGCGTGAACGGCGCGCAGCTGGTCGAGCTTGCGGATTTCCGTATCGATCTTGATTTTCTCCACGACGGCAGGATTGCCGGAAGCGATCGCCTTGATCTCGGCGTAGGTGAGCGCGCCGCTGTCGAGGTCCTCCGCTGAGCGCACTGACGTTTCTCCGCGCATCACCTGCTGGATGAAGCGGGCCTTGGTTTCCAGCGTCTGCCACATGTAGGCGTCGAACGACCCTTCCGTGACGTAGCGGAAAATCTGAACCTCTTTGTTCGCGTTGCCCTGGCGCAGGATCCGGCCTTCGCGCTGCTCGATATCGCGCGGTCGCCACGGCGCATCGAGGTGATGGAGTGCGGCGAGTCGTCGTCTGCACGTTGGTGCCGGCGCCCATCTTCTCGGTCGAGCCGAGCAGTATCCGAACCCTGCCGGCGTTCACGGCATCGAACAGCAGCTTCTTGGCGGTGTCGGTCTCGGCGTCATGGATGAATGCGATCTCGTGGGGCGGGACGCCCGCTTTGACGAGCTTCGAGCGGACGTCGTCGTAGACGTTGAATCGGCTCGGATCGGGCGTCGAGAGGTCGCTGAAGACAAGCTGTGTCGAGCGCTCGCTCCTGTGTCGCTTCCAGATCTTGACGATGCGGGAAACGGCGCGATCAATTTTGGTCTCCGTCTCTGGCTCGGCGTGCGGATCGACCAGGCGCATGTCGAGCGCGGCCTTGCGCCCCTCGCCGGTGATCTTCAGCATGTTGTCCACTGCCGGATCGACGCGCTCCTTCTTCAGCTTCTCGGCGCGTTCGGTCAGAGTCCGGATGAAGGCCTTCAGTTCAGGGCTAGCGGGTGCTGCTGCGATCGCCGGTCTGCCGTTTTCGAGAGCGGGTCGCGGCAGGTTCAGCATGTCCGCCGTCTGCACGTCGGCGACGGTGCGGAACATCGAAAGCAGCTCGGGCAGGTTGATGAACTTCGCGAAGCGCGTGTGCATCCGGTAGCCCGAGCCGTCCGGCGCGAGTTCCAGCGATGTCACCGGCTTCGGCGAAGTTCGCGGCCCACGCGTCGAAGTGATCGACGTTCCGCTCGGACAGCATTTCCGGCGCGAGATAGCGGAGCATCGTGTACATCTCGGCCAGGGTGTTCGAGATCGGTGTGCCGGTGGCGAAGACGACGCCGCGGCCGTCACTGCGTTCCTGCAGATAGCGGATCTTCATGAACATATCGAATGCGCGGTTGCTCTCGGAATTCGGCAGGCCGGCGATCCGGTTCATCTTTGTGGTGTAGGCCAGATTCTTGTACAGGTCGGCCTCATCGACGAAGATCTGATCGACGCCCAGTTCCTCGAATGTCATGGTGCGGTCCTTGAGCTCGCGGTCGGCGCGCTTCTTGAGCCTGACGATCAGGCGCTTCTTGGCTTTCTCCAGTTCCTTCACCATGCGGCGGTTGTCGTCCTTGGATTCGTTTGCCGTACTGATCTCGGCATCCAGCTCCGCAACCTGCTTCTCGACAAAGCGGTTGAAGTACTTGTCCGATACCGGCAGAAACTCGAACGAGCGGTGGGAGACGATCACGGCGTCATAGTTGCCGGTGGCGATGCGCGCCATCGCCTGCTGGCGGTTGCCGGTCGCGAAGTGCTCCTTCCCGGCGATGAAGAGCCGGGCCTGCGGGTACAGCTTCAGGAACTCCGCTCCCCATTGGTCGACCAGATGATTGGGCACGACGAACATCGGCTTCTTGGCGAGATCCAGGCGGCGCAGTTCCATCGCGGCGGCGGTCATGGTCCAGGTCTTGCCCGCGCCGACGACATGCGCCAACAACGGGCTGCCGCCCTGGAGGATCCGCCAGACAGCATCCTTCTGATGCGGCGCGAGATCGCCATCGCGGAGGAGGTGCGCACCATTCCCGGCAAGGTCAGATGCGAGCCGTCGAAATCGCGCAGCCGGATATTGTTGAAGCGGAAGTTGTAGTCGTGGGCCAGCCGCGTCGCGCGTTCGCGATCTTCCCAAACCCAATCGCGAAAGCGATCCTTCAACTGCTGCTGCTTCTCTCGTGCGGCGATTGTCTCCGGCTGGTTTACGATGCGGTTTCCATCCGTGTCCTCATCATAGGCTGTCGGTGTGCGGCCATTCAGCGACTGCTCAATCAACTCGGACGCGCGGAAGCGGGCGGTACCGTGGGTCGTCGTGTTGTTGACGATGTACTTTGCGCCGTAGTCGAGTTCGACTGTCCAGGTCGCGATGGTCTCCGAGTAGCCGATCTTGACGCCAGCGCGGGGCACATCCAGCAACTCGGTGATGAAATCGCGGATGTCTGAGGGGGGAATCCACGACGAGCCGAGGCGCGCTTCGATTTCGCCCGGCTCCAGATCGGTCGGCTGCACGGCCTGGAGAGCCTCCACATTCCGGCGATACGCCGGGTCGATTTGCCCTGAACCCTGGGCGACGGCAAGTTTGCGCGCACATTGCCGCTCAGGTAGCGGTCGGCAGTCTCCCAGGCTCCGCCCTCGGGATTTCGATAGGCCAGCGATCCAAGTTCGCCCTGCAACTCAGAAGCACCGCGCCCGGTCAGCGACTCCATACGCGGCCAATTGATCTCGCCGGTCTCGTTGAGCGAGACGAGCAGCGCCTCGGCCGCGGTCTCGACCCGCTCCACCGGGCGATACCGCTCCAGTGTGCGGCGCTCGAAGATCGCCGTCTTGGTCGCCCCCTTTGTTTCAGGATTGAATTCTTCAAGTGACAGCAGAAGGGGATGATCCGGATCGCCAGCGAACGCTTTGACGTTCTCCCTCGCATTGAGGGGACCAAAGCGGGAAGCGAAGAAATCGTACGTTCGATTTAGATGGCGGCGGGCCTCGACGATGGCTTCATCCGGGGCGTCGGAAAGCTGGGTGCGGAACACCTCGCGGACGGCGTCACGCACCTGAAGCATTCCGCGAATCCTTGCGCGGCCCGACGCTGGCAGCGTTACAGGTTCGAGCACATTGCCGCGACGAACAACGATCTGGCCGTCGCGTTCGGCGAGTCCACCTTCCTTGACTTCGCCGAGCGCGGGAACTTGATCGGAGTGCCCGCGCAACACCGGACCATGGCTATCCCTGATTTTGTACACGGCGGCGGGAAGAAGCGAGACCGCCTTTGCTAAACTGCCTGGCTCCAGGTTTCCGATCAGTTCGGGAGCCATGCCATACTGTCCCGACTCCATTCCCATGCGGCCCAGCATCATTTCCGGGTGGCGAGCAAAGTACTCGTTAATCTCCACGGGACCGTCCGGCGTCTCAATGGAACTCAGCTCAGTCCAACTTTCGCCGGGCGTCGACGGTTCAGGCGACCGCTTCTGGAGGAACAGAATATCGGTGGTCACCTCTGTTCCGGCATTCGCCTTGAATGCTGTGTTTGGCAGCCGCACGGCGCCCAACAAGATCGATCCGTCCGACAGATGGCGGCGAACCGCGGAGTCCTCTTTGTCCATCGTGTAGCGGCTGGTAATCAGCGCCATCACGCCGCCGGGCCGGACCACGTCAAGGGTTTTCGTCAAGAAGTAATCGTGTATCGACCGGGTCAAGTGCGGACTGCGGCGGTATGCCGGATCGAAGACCGGATAGTTGCCGAACGGGATGTTTCCGATCGCCGCGTCAAAGAAGTCTTTGGGAAGCGGCGTGTCTTCGAATCCCTTCGCGTGAACGCTTGAATCCGGGTAGAGTTTGGCGGCGATGCGCGCGGTGATGGAATCAAGTTCCACGCCAGTGCGCCTCGAGCCAGGATGCAGACTTTCCGGCATCATGCCGAAGAAGTGACCGACACCCATCGACGGTTCGAGAATCTGTGCGCCAGGCTGTAGTCCAAACCGCTCCATCGCCTGCCAGATCGCCTGAACTACCTCGGGAGAAGTGTAATGTGCATTTGGGGTTGAAGCACGAGCCGACGCATATTCATCCGTGCCTAGCAGATCCCTCAGCTCGTCGGCTACGCTCTGCCAATCCCGCGAAGGCTGGGGAGCAAACGCGTTTGGCATCGCGCCCCAGCCGGTGTACTTCACGAGCACGGCTTTTTCTTCGGGAGTTGCCGCGCGGTCTTCGGCCTCTATGGTCTTCAGCGTGCGAACGGCGGCGAGATTGGCCTGGGCCTTCTGCCTCAGGCTACCTTCGCCAATGCCGTGGGCGGAGGTTATGCGGAGATCGCGGGCAAGGGTTGGTGCGGGTCGAGGGTCGCTGGATCGAACGACAAGTGGGGTTGATCCTCCTCGTCTGGGAGAAACGCCCATTCCCTCGTCGCGATCTCCCACGCGAATTGGTAGTCCATCTTCTGAACCACCATCAACTCGTATAGCAGGTTCCCCGTCAACTCCTGCGCTGCGAAAACCGCCTGCTGAAGTTGATTCGCCTTGTCCAGTTTCTCGACCATCGTCGGTCGATGGCGTCTCCAGTGGTCCAGGATCTTGTGGCCCAGTGGCGTGAGTGTAGTCGTTTCGATCAGCGTCGTTTCGAGCATCAAAGGACTCCTCTATTAAATTATCGCCCAGTTCCGCATCGGTCACTTCCGAGAAGAGACTGAGCTGATTGCTGGTGCCGGATTGACTGCCGGTGCGTAACTTTGTGGCCATCGAGTTCGCACTCAGATTTGATCGCGAGGTAGGGTATTCATAGCGTTAAGAAAGCCTTCACTCGGTTGCGAATGGCCGTCGTCGAAATTGGCCCAAAGTAACGGCTATCGAAGCTGCGCGGGTGATAAGAGGATGCCACCCAGACAGTCTCGGCGGCCACGACGTAGCGCCCGAAGGGCCAGGCTTCGAGAGGCCGGCCTTTGGTGTCCTTCAAGAGCGGGGCCGTGTTGGAGAGAAGCGCTCCATTCACGGAGATTCCGCGAGCCGACAGTTCCACGACATCGCCGGATTTGGCGACGATAGGCTTCAACAGGGGCGCCGCGCCGTCCCGGCAAATTCCAGGATCGCGATATCCCCGCACGATGGCGAACGTCGCGAACGGTTCTGCTGGGCAAAACTCAACCATATTCGCGCCAGCGTCCGCCGTGGTGATATACAGACCCATTGGGAGCGACGGTGACGTGTTAATACGAAGTCCAAGAGAGCCGCAGAGCTGGAATGTTGCGACCACGGCACCAGCCGCGACCAGAGCTGCGCCGCGAATCTTGCTGACCCTACCCGACAGGCCAACCGTCATGATCGATTGCTCCTTTCTGAAGATCAGGGATCGCAGGTTCGTCAGGCGTTGTGGCCGCGGTTGCTTTCGCGGTGCCTCCGCGCGGCGTCGCGATCAAGTGGCAGTTCCGAACAACGACTTCATGGACGACGCGTTGCACGCCGTCGGCCTTCGGCGTGAACTGGCGCTGCTCGATCGTCCCTTCGACAAAGAGGTTGTCGCCTTTCTCGAAAGTCGCCGCGACGCGCGAAAGGTCGCCATAGAAGGACAGGTTGTGCCAATTGGTGTGTTGTTGCGGTTTGCCGTCCCCGTCCTGGTATCGGTAACTTTCCCCAAGACGGACATTCGCGACGGGTGTTCCGGAAGGAAGATACCGGACCGTCGGCTTGGTCGCTAAGAAGCCCAGGACTTCGAGACGATTCCTCTGCATGGCTATTCTTCTTCTCCTTGTTCAGCGTGAAGTTCTTCTACGAGGTGATGCTCGACACCTGAGAGCGGCTCATCGATTGCTTCACATTCGGGCGGCGATACAACCTCAGGCTTGCTTATGACATGCGGAGTTCGATTCAGCGCCGGTTGTGGAATGGGTTTGCCGTCCGCCAAAGTGATGAACCTGGTCGGCGGAGCCAGTTCGGCACGGGAATTCAACGCCGGATCGAGGAAATACAGCATTTGCGTGCCGAGAATCGGGTGGTGTCCGCTGACGAAGATCAGCATCTGTCCGGGCGCGACGATGCGCTCCTCCGCACCGTCGCCTCGCTTTTGCGGCGGCTTCAACCGAAGCACTTCGTCGGGCGTCATCAGAGGGCGCTGGACGTGGTCCACACTGGCGTTGATGTGCGCCATCACCGGAGAAAGCCGGGAGCCGCTGAAGTTGTAGCTGGCTTTCTGCACAGTGGCTGTGCCGGTCATCTTGCTCAATAGCTCGGCGGTCTCGAACTGGTTGGGCGCGAACGCGATGCGCACGTGACAGTTGGAAACGATGCTTTCGTTGTTGCCGTATGCCTCGACGATCTGCCGGATGTCCTGCGTGATCAGATATGCTTTCAATCCATACCCGGCCATATAGGAGAGCGCATCGGCGAAGACCTCCATGCGATTCAACGATGGAAATTCGTCGATCAGCAACAGCAGGCGATGCTTGTTGCGCTTCTGCTCCGCGCCCTGGAATACCATCTTTTCGGTGAGACGATTGACCGTCATCGTGAACATCAGACGGATGAGCGGGCGCAGGCGAATTTTGTCTGAAGGTGGAACCACCAAGTAAAGCGACACGGGGCGCTCGTGGTTCACCAGCTCGTCGATAGTGAAGTCGCTTGCCGAGGTGTTTTTCGCAACGAGTGGATCGCTGTAGAGCGTGAGCGCGGTCTTTGCGGTGGAGAGGACGCCGCCGAAGTCACGGTCCTCCTTATCGAGCATCTCCTGCACCTTCTCGCGCACGACGGGATGGGTGAGCGTCCGATCGCCGGTAGGCATGCGCCAATCGTGAACATGTCCAGGGTCGTGCTCGAAGTTCAGCAGTTCATCGAGCGTCTCACGAAAACCGGAACCCGGCCGCGTGAACCCGTGCGACAAATCGGCGAGACACGCAGTTCGACCTTCGAGCGCCGCTTCATAGCAGACGTGCAGAATCATTCCAGTTGTGATGGAGGAGGCGGCATCCTGCCAGTAGCGTTCCTGTGGGCTGTCCTCGCCGGTGCGCACGATCATGTTGGCGATGTTCTGGGCGTCGCTCACGTCACGCGGCGTGAACAGCCGCACCTCGCTCAAAGGATTGAATCGCGAACTGGCTTGTTCTTCAACCGGCGAAAACTTGAAACAGAGATGGCCTTGTTGACTGCGAAACCCAGCCGTCTTCGCCCAGTTCTCCCCCTTGATGTCATAGATCACGGCGCTCTCTTCCCAAGCCAGCAGAGATGGGATCACAAGACCGACGCCTTTGCCGCTCCGCGTTGGCGCGAAGGCGAGAACGTGTTCGGGGCCGTTATGGCGGAGGTAATTCAATCGGTGTCCGCCCTCATGACACCAGCCACCGACGTAGACACCGTGCTTTGTTGTGAGCAGTCCTGTATCGCGCACATCGTCCTCGTCGGCCCATCGCGCGGAGCCATGGAGGTCCTCGGCATTCTCCGTCAGCTTGCGCGCCCGACGGCTGGCGAGAACGAAGAAGATGCCGACACAGAGCAAACTACCCGCGAAGACGATCATTTCGCCCTCGAAGAATGGCTGGCGAATCCGCTCATCGCGAGAAGTGCAATACTGCCATCCCCAGACGATCCAGGAAAAGGGCTGGTAGATTCCGCCGGACTTCGTCCGGAGAATCGGCGCGCCCAGTGCTGGCTGGTATTGGAATCGAGCAGCGATATACTGCGTGGCGACGAAGTTCACGACAACGAGCAGGAGACATCCGAGCGCTGTCGCGCGCCAGTTATAGTCACCGAGATATCCAGGCTTGCGCGGAATACGGTAGAGTTCCGGCTGTTTTGTGCCCATGGTCGCGCCTCCTCATCGGTCGCGGTCCTGCGCCTTGGCGCGCTCCCGGAATTCGCGGACCGCGCCCTTGGAATCGGAGTAGTTGATGCGCACGCTTTCACCCATCTGAGGCTGCCGGTCAAGCAGATCCTTCGGATGAGCAATGCCCATCCGCGCCGATTGGCGCTGAATGATGTGATGCTCCGTCTCGCCAATGATGGGGCCGCGATAGCTCCCGTTCTCGGTCTGCGCCGCGAGCGTCTTCGCGGAATCTCCGAGCACCTTCGCCGTGATCGACTTGGCCTCCGTGAGCGAGTCGCCGGTCGGGGCGTCAACAGTACTCCGTCGGTCCGTCGCCGTTTGCTTCGCGTGGACATTGACGGTACCGCTGCCTGGTTCGTAGCGTGCGGCATACTCCGTGGACTCGCGTGCCGGGGCCGAGCGCTCGTTCGCGTTGTCGATTGAATCCTGAATCGCGAGGTCTTCCGTGGTCAGCGCCGCGTCCGCCTCTTTTTCTTCGACCCGCTCTCGGTCGTGATGGAGTTCCTCCGTTTCCTGCTCCAACGTCGCAGCGGGCGAACTGCCAGCGGTTCCCGCAGCGAGACCGGGACCACTGGCCAGATCCTCTTCGCCGATGGACTTGTCGCGCTCCAACGCGAGAATGAAATCGGTCGCTTTGGAGGCGTCGTGCGCCGCACGGAAGATTTCGTTTTTGTCGCGTTTGAGTGCTCCAATCCAGGAGTTGACGTAAGCGGCGTGCTGCTCGGGATTGTGTGGTATTCCACGCTGCGCGGCGAGGAACACGCTGGCAAGCTCCGCGCGAAGCTCCTCCTTCGCGTAGTTGGTGTCGCCGAAACGATATGAATCGGTCAATGTGGAACGGTCAAGCCGCGACGGATGACCTGACCAATGCGCCAGCTCATGAAGTGCAGTGCCGTAATACCCTGCAGCGTCCTTGAAGGCGTCCTTGGGCGGCAAATGGATGCTGTCCTGAGAGCGGCTGTAGAATGCCCGATCCGCCTGGTCGTGCGCGATGTTCGCGCCCGAGTTCGTCAGGATCTGCTCGCCCGCCTGAACAGCCTCGAAGGTTGTGGGTTGTTGGGGCGTGCGCGGCGGAATGCGCTCGATCTGCTGAGCGTTGAAGACGGTGTAGACGCGATGGATGAGCCGCGATTTCTCGGCATTAGACTTGTTGCCATTGGCTGCATCGCCGCCTCCATTAGGCAAGGACGGCTGTGTCTTGTCCGAAGCTTGTTTGACATCCCAGTACTCAATCTGGGTACCTTTCTCGCCCCGGCTTACCTGCCATCCGTTGTCTGCGGCCTGTTTGTACGTCATCCATCTCGGGTCCTCGTAGCCACGTTGGAGGCCAGTGGCCATCAAATGAATCGCGTTGCCGCCCCGGTATGCTCTCTCGCTGCTTGGATTGAACGGCATACCGAGCGAACTGGCTCCAGGCTCCCAAGGTTTTTGCCATGGCGCGACGCCGCGCTCCAGCATTCCAACAATACTGTCGGTGACCTCTTGGCGAAAATCCCGAAGGGCCGGTCTGTCCGCAAAAGGATGTTCGCTGGGGATGGAAGTGGTGGTGGCCGCCATGATGGTTACTCCTCCCCGTCCAACTCGGCGGCAGAGAAGCCCGGCTCGGCCTCCTCGGTCTCAAGGCCCGATCCAGCCAAAGGTTCGCCACCAATTGCTTCAATCAACACCGCTGGCTGATCGTGTCGAAAATCGTCTGAATTCTGCATTTGGCCTCCTCGCCCGTGGAATGGAATGAAAGGTCCATCAACTATTGAGGGAACGGCAGAGGGTGTTCGGGACGGGGATCGAAAACAAAAACTCCAGACTGTTTCGGCAGTCTTTCAGATTTGCAGCAACACCCTGTATCACCGGCTTTTGTCCAAACGAGACCAGTCCCGGCGTAGGACTCGCGCCTTGCGCTTCCGATCGAGATCTTCGCTCTGCCTACGCGCGGGAAGACCCTGCGCCATGTAGTTCCCCGCGGTGCCCCTATCCTGCCTGAGCTGGGATCGAAGCGCTTGAAAAAACCACGCTGGCTAGCGAAATCGGACAATGCAACAACTGACGCATCTGCGATGGAAGCAGGTGGAGTTTCAGTCGACCGGCCTCAGGTTCTTCCAGATTCGCTCTTGCTCGCCCAGCCTGTATCTTTGAGATGCATCTGCGCCCAAGGGACCGGAATCGGCTCCAAGGGCTCCATCGTTTTTCGCCGAATCCTAACATTTACAATAATCTGGGGAACCTGCTTTCGCTCAAATAGCAACTCCAGCGGCGCGAACAGATGGAGTTCAGACACAGTTTTGACACAGAGCAGTCCGTAAATGAGGAGTCGAATCAACGTCGTCGGGGCAGGCCTTGAATCGGGGTGGCGTCACACGACTGCATCCTTTTGAAACCGCGCGAACGCGGTCGGAGTGACAATGGAGTGTGGCCGACATTCTTGATCGATTGCAGGCAAGCAAAGACAAGGGGAAACTCTTTGAGCTGGTCCTGCAGGCAGGGCTCAAAGATCAAGGGTTCTTGAATGTGCAAAGGCAACAGTCGGGCACGCAATTTGGCTTCGACCTGATAGCCTACCGGCCCCACGCGGACGGGCGTCACGAAGTGTGGAAGTTCGAGTGCAAGAACACCCGGGCTGCCATTACAGTTGACGACATCGCTCCAAAGCTAATCTGGCACCAAGGCATCACGACGATCGATGTGTTCGTGATCGCGAGCGTGTCGCCGCTGAGCAATAGCCTCCGCCACCTGCTTGAAAACCACGATCTTCCAATGCGAGTCGAAGTATGGTCGGGTCCTTTTCTGGAGCAGGTAGTTTCGCGAAGCAGAGGTGCATGTGACCACCTTGGCTTCCGGCCTGAAGTTGCGCTGCGCGAGGCTGACTCGGAGTGTCGGCCCGAGGTGTTTCCGCCGCGACAGCGATGTTTTCTCGATGTAACGCATCAGATGAATCCGCCTCCTGCGTTTCACTACACGGCCGTTGGCGATGTTGTGACGAAGGCATACTCTCTGTCGGGTTTTCAGCTTCTCCTGACCGTCACAAATCGAGCGCAGGTCGAATGCCTCGTCAGTTCGCTGACCCTATTCACTCAGTCCTACTCTAATCGGCCTGGCCGGATTCTTGTCCAAGAAAAGCCAAAGGGGCTCTTTGAACCGATGGAGGTTACGGTCACTCCGACCACTCACCCCGGCACGGAGATTGACGTTCTTTCCGGGAAAATGTGGAGGATCGCTGCAAACTCGGTCGAGGTACTGCGACTCTCCTTAGCTCGCCAGACCCTACCTGGGACCTATTGGCTCCGTTTGAAAGCGCGAGCCCGGCTCGGAGAGAACGATACGTCGATGAGCTCTGTCGTGCTGATCGTCAACGTCCTTGGAAAAAAAGACGATGTCCTACGCCTGAAAGTGGCAGGACGCCATTACGATTCGCCAGTATCGAAAATATTGAGTGTGTCTCAAAAGGATTGGAAGAGTTTGAAGCGCGAAGCTTCACGGACAAGCCAATTCGTTTTCTTAGGGCCAGCTACAACCGATGTGATCCGCGGAACAAAGGATACCGAATGGTCAGTACGCGCCCTTCCGGTGAAGGACGCTGGCCCCGGCCGCAAGGAGTTCTCCACCGACACTGTGTCGCGGCTAGTCCATTCATTCGGTTTCCCAGTCGAGGAAGAACTGTATTCCGTTGGCGAGACAATTCGTCGGATTTCGGGCCAGGATGAAATGCGAGATCTTCTGCTGCGCCAAATCCATCGAAGAGGGGCGTTGGAGTCTTAGATCTGAATGACCGACGGCACACCGATGGTAGAAGAACAGTGAATCAGTTTTGCCGTGGAGTTGTGAAAAACGAAAAACACGTGACCAGTCTCACTGATCGTTCTCCGGTGCCATTTCGATGGCCTCTGGCGAGCAATTTCGCGCCTCGATGCTTTGCGGGATATTCTCTAACGCCACAAACCGCGCGGTACGCGCAACCGAAGCGCTGTCAGCGAATTCCTGCCTTCGGCAACAACGGTTCAAGCTCCGACCGGTTTGCCAAAACGATCTGCTGTGCCTCCGGTGGGTTGGTTTCCGGCTGATCCAGCCGAAGCTGGCGCAACACGTAGAACAGTAATGCTTCTCGACATTGAAATTTGCAGATCCCTCCGACCATGCCGTAGTCAAGTTCAATCGCACGGCGTTGCGGCTCCGGCAAGGCAGGATGAGGAGACAGCTCGACGCTCACCAGATTGTTCCATTCAGAATCTTCAGAGGCGCGCGAATGGTCGGGCTCCGTTCCCTCTATCTCCAAAATCCTCGAAATCAAGAAATCTCGGAAATCCTGGCGCGTATGGCAATAGGCGCGGACGTGCCACCGCTGGCCGTCATACACCAAGGCGTGCGGGGTAAGCTTTCGCGAAAAGGGCGTCAGCCTCGATAAAGATTGATAGACCAACCGGAGAGCCCGGTTTGAACGAATTGCTTCAACGATGGTTCCGACTGTTCGACCATCGAGATGCCTCCAGGGGGTTCGCGGGACCGACACCACGGGATGCCACCCCAGGAAACTCTCATTGGTCGATTCGACCGCGTAAGCTTCGCGGAGCAGGTCGTTCAAGTAGCGTTCGTGATTCGTGCCCTTGAAGAGAGGGTTAAACCCGTCAGCCAACACATAGGTCCGGGTGCTTCGATCATAGGTCAGGTTTCCAGGGGCGCGTCGGGTGTACTCGGCTAGGTCCAACGACGCTTGGGGAACCGAGATGCCAAAGTAATCGGTGAGATCGCTGCGGTTAAGGTGACCTGCCCATCGAAGTCTGTACTCGATGAACTCCAGCCGCCGATCCTGTCCCCAGCGAGCAACCCTCTCGGGCGTCACCGCAGATCCCACATCCTGATCGTTGTCCTCTGTTATCATCTACTTACATTGTTGCATGCGTCTAAAAACTATGCAAGTATAAAAACTATGCTAGTATAAAAACTATGCTAGTATAAAAATGAGACGCATGATATTAGCCAGTCCTTTGAATGACCTTGCCTCTGTTTCGGTAGCCGCCGGAGCTCTGGCCACCTCCTTGCATGACCATGAGCTCGGCGCAGAGCTGAAACGTCACCAGGGCGAAGGCCGCTCGCGCTGGCATGTAATTGCCAATGCTTTTTCGATTCGAGTGTTCTCGACGCTCGTTGGGCAGAATGAGTGGGATGAAGTCGGAATGGGCGACCTTGGCAGCGAGACCCAGGACCAACTCAGGATTGCCGCCAAAGCCAAACGGCTCACTTGGGCGAATGTCGATTCATCTAATCTTGAGGAGGTTGCGCCGGAGCTGTCGAGTCCAACATTCCAGTCTGTGTCTCAATTGGACGCCTGGATCAAGCATCGGGATAAAGTCACCACTGGCCGTCAGGGTGAGATCAGTGATTCGGT
This sequence comes from Bryobacterales bacterium, assembly GCA_963813145.1. Classification (GTDB taxonomy): domain Bacteria; phylum Acidobacteriota; class Terriglobia; order Bryobacterales; family Bryobacteraceae; genus Palsa-187. The sequence goes on along the minus strand of CAWEXX010000001.1, from coordinate 3,262,078 downwards.
GAAGGCGGAAGTCGCTTCGCTTGCAGCTTGGCGCTGTCAGTTTGAAGGTTGCGGGGAAAATCTCCGCACACACGTCCTGCCAGGAATTCGCGGCAATTTTTCCTACTTCGCACACATTGTCGCCTCCTCTCCAGACGGGCCCCGCGGCGATAAGGTTCTGTCTCCGCAACTCGCCAACGATCCAACGAACATCCTTCTTCTCTGCGACAAGTGTCACCGCACGATTGATCGCGTTGCTCCGCACCTTTACTCGCGACACAGGCTCCAGGAGATGCGCGCACGAAATCTCGCCAGTGTGGAGCGTTGCCTCGATTCGCTGCGCTATCCCGTGGCGCACATCCTTATACTGGCAGGTAATGTCCAAGGCCAGACCGCCGCGTTCGACGAGTCCCTCGCGCAGGAGGCCATGTGGCTCCGAAAACTTCGCAGTGACAACGCTCGGCCTGATTGGTTCGCACGAAATGCCGGCCACCTAGGTGATACACACTCGTCCGCTTTCTGGTCCAGCTTATTCGCCCTTTTGAAAGATGACATTCCCCGTCTGCGAGCCATCCTCAACGGCACTGCGCAGGATTCCGTGGAGGGGATGCCGCTAGCCGTTTTCCCGGCCCCACACACAACTTCTGTCCTTGTACTCTCGGGCCGACTCCTCGGGGAGTCACGATCCATTCATTTGTTTCAATTTCATCGGGACCAGGTCGGTGGCACGTTAGGAGGCCAGTGGGCTTGGCCGGGAGAACCGCCAGCCAAAGAAAAATACTCGGTCAAGGTATTGCGTCCTCCCCAGCCTGCCGAGAAGGAGGCGACGTTGCTGGTATACCTTACCGACTCAATACCTCCCGAGGAGTTGCCCTCGGCCTTCTACGATAACAACCAATGGGCTCGCCCTACGATCGAAGTCAGCGTTGAAACCCCTAGCCGCCGAATCATTGCTCACCCCGAAGACCTCGAACTGTTCGGCTTCGCCGTGGACGACGCGCTTCAGAAACTCCAAGATCAATGGCGGGCGTTGAAAATTCATCTCGTGGTGATTGCACCGATCACCGCATGTGTGCGGATCGGTCAGAAGATGCAGGCGCGTTGCCAGCCCGATTTTGTTCTCTATGAACGCGATACCTCTTCCGGCACGACGGGACGGGGTCCTTTCGTTTCGACCATTGCAATAACACCCCAAACTACTATCCATCTCGAAACGGAGGAGACCTGCCCGCTGTGCTAGGCAGACCTAGGAACTTATATGACCGACAAGACTTTTTCCAAACGCATTCAGGAATCACTCGACCTGACGAAATCCGCCAGCCGGTGGGAACAACTCATCGTGACGTTGCTGCGTCGTCTGGAACTTGATCCAGCCGCTCGCGAAGACGCGGAGCGAGAATACAATGCCCTGGCCGATCGGGTAGCCGAGCGGCTCGATCTCCCGCGCCACTCGGTCGATGTCATTCCCCAGGGCTCCATGCGGACGCAAACTACCATTCGCCCGCCGGGAAGATCCAACTTCGATTTGGACGTGGTCTTCGTTCTGTCGGGTCCTCGTTATGTGAACTGCGATCCCGAGCAATTTTTTCAAGAATTTGGTGAGGCGCTCGATGGCAACGAAGAGATCACCGGAATGCCTACGCCCAAGAATCGTTGTTGGCGTTTGCCGTTTCCAGGTAAGCCCTTTTATTTTGATGTGACGCCCGCCACTCCCGATCTCGTTCGCGCCTCCGGGGCTGCGCTACGTGTTCGCGATCCCGAAACCGCTTGGAGCCCTTCAAACCCCACAGAATTCGCACAGTGGTTCTGTGATCGCGCTGATCTTCAGTTCGCCTTCCAATCCGCAACTGGCCTGGGAGGACTGGTCGAAGCCCGCAAGAGCGTCGAGCCGCTGCCCAGCGAACCCGTTCGAATCGATGACATCTTGCGCCGGACCATTCAGTTGGTTAAGTTACACCGCGACAATCTCTATTTCACCGAGAGCGAGCAGCGTAAAGAAGCGTGGCCGATCTCTGTGATCATCGTCACTTTGGCTGGCCGAGCTTTTGAAAATATTTGGGCTACACGGCGCAATTCCTTTACTTCTCCGATCGAAGTCGTCCTTGCTGTGATCGAGGACATGCCAAATTGGATCACCCGGAATGCGAACGGACACTATCTCGTCTGCAACCCCGCACTCGACAGCGAGAATTTCGCGGAGCGATGGAATACCGATCAGGGTCTTCGTGCATCGGAGTTCTTCCGGTGGCACCAGCGCCTGGAGGCTGACATCGAAGCCTTGCTGACGGATGAATACTCCAAGAGCAGTGAGAACAAATTGAAGGCCATCTTCGGCCAAGTCGGCGTGGATGCCTGGATGGCTAGCCTGCCTGAGACCAAGCAGATGGCACCCTTGCTCAAGGGCTTGGTCGCATCTTCCGGTGTTGAGGTCAGCAACCCAAGAATCGCAACGCCGGTAGGCCGAAACACACGCACCCTAGCGTAAAGGATGGGTCATCGTGCCGCAGTCGCCCCTCGATCAATGCGCAATCAATTCAGTGTGCGCATGGCTTGACGCATCAGATGTCCTTGCTGCGGTGAGCTTAAGTGTTGCCCAGCGTACCAAGTATATTGCAGCATGGGACCTCAAGGAGAAGTACGAGCACCTTGGCCCCACCCCACCGCGGATTTTCTTGCCAGTCGATTTCCCTTTCAGCCCATTGCGGATCGAGCTTGATCCAACCCGTTGTCTGCGCCTGCCGCACATCGAAGCGACCGGGAATTTCTGCCATGGTGTGTTGCCGTTGCCCGACGATCTTGCTGATCCAGTAAAGGCGGCGGGGCGAGTCCTTGAACAGTTCTTAGCCTATATCCCGAACTCCGCCGAACCAGAATGGGTCGAACAGGAATTTCACCGCGAGGCACACGATTATTGGCTACGACATGTCGATGCCTTCCATCCCCCCAAGGGTTGCCAAACCGAAGAATTGCTCTTAGAGATCGATGCTGATCTACACGCTCCGCAGCGCGTCGAAACGCTTCACCTCGGAAGCCGCACGCGAGCCATAGCATCCTCTCGCGACGGCGGCCCTAAAGCCACTGCGGAGAATACCGGCTGGTCGCTCGGAACAATCGTGTACGGCAGCACACTCGTCTTGCGCCTTCCCAGCAACCAACGATTGACGCCGAACACTTGGCCCCGGTCTTTTCAGGCTCTCGCTGCTATGGCTAGCGAAGTAACGGGCACAACCGACGTGGTGAATTCCTGGTATGCTGCCCGCCAATGGTCCAATGATGCGCCACTCTTCATCGTCGCTCTACAGAATTCGGTCGGTTTCGGATGGCGTGTGCTCCCCTCGAAGGCGCGCGCATCAGCACAGCCAGCCATTGTCCCCGTCAAAGTAACTCGCATCGACCGCCGGTGGGCCTTGGCAAGAGATCATCGCACCGAACAAGTAGAAGGAATGACAGGCAAGCGGGTGGTGGTGTTTGGTTGCGGATCGGTCGGCGCGCCCGTTGCTGAACTTCTCGTTCGTGCGGGCATCGGCTCGATCGAAATTGTAGACCCAGACGTCATGAAGACGGAGAACATATCGCGCCATCCGCTTGGACTTCCAGCGAACGGTCGCTATAAGGCGACTGCATTTTGTGAACGTCTGAAAAGCAGCACTCCCGGCGTTAAGACCGCCGCCCATACGGTGACAGCGCAGGCATGGTTGGCTGCGGGCCATACTACTCCCGATCTCATTATTGATTGCACCGGTGACAGGGCCGTGAGAATGGCGATCTTTCATGCGCGCCCTACTATGGTTGGGCCCGCACCAATACCAATTATGATGGCTTGGATGGAGCCATTCGGCGCAGCCGCACACGTCATAACAGTTGTTGGCGGCGACCGCTGGCCGACTTCCGATCCTGCCGAAACGGCGATCCAAATTGCGGATTGGCCTGACGAAGTTGAAGTATTGCATCCAGGATGCGGGCAGGGTTTCCATCCTTATGGAATGTCCGACGCTTGGGAAGCTGCTGCTATGGCGGCTCGCCGTGGCCTAGCCCTGCTACATGGAGAGAATTCTACTTCAGACGTTCTGTCCTTGGTCCAATCTCGCGAATACTTCGAGCGGGTTTGGCCTGGCATCACGTTTCGCCGTCAACTTGCCGTGCCGGCCGGCATGACGTCGGTCATGGAGCGTCGTACTCTTGCGGAGGCGCTGGGTGGATTCTGAACCGGAGCCGCAATTCACGCTTCCCGGAGCGACGTGGACCCTCCGTTTTTCGGACCAAGCGGCTGCACTGATGAACAGCCACCGACAGAAACAGTGGCGTCAGCCTGAAACCGTCGGCCAGCTATTCAGCCCGGATCTCACTAGTCCAACCGTTCAAGTCTTAGAAGCAACCGTTTTGACCCGTGTGAGAGCATCGCGAACCTCGGTCACTTTCGATCCGGACGAAGCGGCGGAACAAAGGAACTCCAAACTCGCGGAGGGGCTTCATTGTATTGGCCTTTGGCACACCCACCCAGAGGCCGCACCCAAGCCATCGGGTACGGACGAACGGCTCGCCGCCGACCATGCGACAGCGGCTAGTTCAATCCTAAACGGGCTCTGTTTCGTTATCGTTGGAACCGGCACCTTCCCTAAAAGCTGGTATGTCGGCGTCCACGACGGGAGGGCCTTTCATTCAGCCCTGCGAGTCTGACGCACTCGATTCATGCAGGCTATTGCAGACCCCATGGAACTTGAAATTGGGTTGTCCCGCTTTTCAAAATTCAGCCACCGCCGAAAATGGGTGTTCTGACACGGGCTGTTAGGCGTGTTTCGGAAATGTGAGCAAAAGGGAACAGCGAATTCGTTAAGCTCATGGCAAACTGGGCGGCCCCGATCAAGAGACCCTACGCCGTATGCGCCGTCTTAGCGCAAGACGCCCTCTTTTCTTCCCGGTTGCCAGATTTATGCTATTCCTGATTCATCCGGGTCCCGGAGGCGACAGGAGGGGCGTTGGGCCGCCTTTTCAACGACACGCACTACATACAGTGCTAATTCGAGGCCGGTTTCTCAACGTGATCGATGACGTAGAACTCCACGGGACCTTTTCTCGGATCTAGCTTCAACCCGAGCTGCTCCCTTAAAGCCGCAAAGATAAATGGACGATCCAAGAACGCCGGCGGCAGGTTCTCTTTAAGTATATTTGGCGGAAGTTCCTGCAGAAACGACAAGGTGAAATCGTAGTTCTTATCAAGCCCGGTTTTATCGATCACAGGCCGTCCATCGTCCCTGAGGATCTGCGCCAGCCAATAACATAGGTATTGAATGGGAACCCTCTTCCCGATCGTGACGCCGTCCTTGCCACCTCGGATCGGAATTTCGTAATCCTGCGGGCTCTCATTGACCTTCATTTTCAATCCCGATTTATCCACTATCAGCGCAAAGACTTGACCTTCCCTGGCCTCCTTGTGGAACTTCAGCTTGAACTCGTCCGATAGCAGATTCTGAAACATCGTGTGGAGATCGTCCAAATTGTAGGAACGGTCTGCCTTGGCTTCGATATCCCACAGATCAGTATCGAGCCATGCCGGGCCACCCGTGATCTGCTTCAGAGGCACCTTATACATCAAGTTAATCATAAGCCTGACTGGAACGCCCGCCGCGATATACCCTTGACCCGAGGGCTTCGGTTTTATCCCTCCTCCGCGGGTGCCCGGTTTCACCGGCTTGATCGATGCCACTTCGAACGTCAAACGCCTAGGCTTCTCCTGCGCGTGGAGCATCAAGCAGACTGCAGCGAGCGCGTTCGGTAGGCAAAGCATCCTTTGGAGTTCTCGATTCATTAGTTATAAATGAGCTACCAGGCAGGTTCGTTGAGCCGCACTCCGCACGTTCCATGACTCGCACCGTACGGACCAGGCTGCGAACAGCGGATCGAAAGGACCGCGCTCGCTCCCTTTGAGCATCCCGCTCACATGAATCCCTTTGGATGGGAGTACACCCAACACCGGTCAAGTCGTGTGGTCATACAAAATCTCGCTACGATTCGAAAAAGGCACTGCATCGCCCTGATCGATCCCAGAGTCGCTTCGCGCCGCATGTTAGCTTAGTCCCATTATTCCGCGCTCCCCGAGACTCGAGGCTCAATCCAGTGTAGACCATCCGCAGACGTTATCAGTCCTCCAGGGAACAGGGGTGCCGCGGGGGAAAGTTCATTTGTGAAGGAAGCTTGTAGCTGCAACTGGGTTATTTCGCCGACTAGATGCTTATAGAATTCACTTCGTCGTGCGGCGGTTTGCTTGACCGCCGCCGTATCGTTACCGCACTGAGGAAAAAGTACATCCCCCAATCCCTCGCGGTTCCGGATAAAATCTTCAGGGGAGTACATGCGCTCTCCCGTCCCAGCAACGCCTGCGACCAGATTGACGAACGCTTGATTACCCGCTTCGCCAGAGTTAACGATTTTGCGGGCATGCCAGAAGTATGAATCCAATTCCTGATCGACGTCATAAAAGCTAAGCAGGAAATCGTAAAAGTTGGCGAACTCGCGCCTGTAGCGACTCTCAAACTCAGAAAATGAGCGCTGTTCGCTCACCCCTTGTCTGAGGCACGAATTAATCGATCGCGCAGCTAGCAGCCCTGAATAGGTTGCCAGATGAACTCCAGATGAAAAGACAGGGTCGATGAAACAAGCGGAGTCTCCGATCAGAACTAATCCAGGACACCAGAACCTTGTATGGCAGTAGGAATAGTCCTTTCGCACTCTCAACTCGCCATAGGGTCCATCCGTAATTCGCTCAGCATCCGTTAAGAGCTCCTGAATCCGCGGACAGTCCGAGATAAACTGCTTCATGGCAAATTCATGCCCTCGAGTCAACATCGAGGCGTATTCTTTACCGATGACTGCCCCCACACTCGTCAATGTAGGACTCAGTGGAATATACCAAAACCATCCGTATTTGAACGCAGCAGAAAAAATATTACCTTGATTTGGCGCGGGCAATCGTCGACCATTTCGATAGTAGCCGAAAAGCGCGATGTTCTGAAAAAACTGAGAATAAACACGCTCGCCCAGGTGCCGGGCAAGCATCGTTTGGTGTCCCGAAGCGTCAGCAACGTACCGCGCCAGAGCCGTCCTCGGCGCACCGGCATCGTCGACAAAGCGAACTCCGACAACACGATCCACTTCGATTACGAGCCCTGTGGCCGTATGTTGCTCTCTTACGTCGACGCCGTTCTGTCTGGCGTTATCGAGGAGAATCTGATCAAACTTCATTCGCTCGACTTGGTACGCAGTTGACGTTGCCTTAGGGATTTTAGAAGATGCGTCGAAGCGAAACGTCCAGGGCTCCGTAACCTTCCCCCAAAAAAATGTGCCACCCAGCTTGGTGACGAAGTTTGCACGCTTTAGTGCTTTGCTGACACCCAGCAACGGACAGATACCGTGCACTGTCGCTGGCAGTAGAGACTCGCCAACTTTATAAAAAGGCAGCTTCTCCCGTTCGAGCAATAGGACACGATATCCCTGCTTCGCAACGAATGTAGCAACGGTGGATCCCCCTGGACCTCCACCCACCACGACCAAGTCAAACTCCTCTACGCGGTGCATACTTGATAATCATATCATCACTCTGCCCCCGCAACGTTTTTAAAGCCTAAACCAAAAAAAGGAACGACAAGAACGACAGCACCGCGAGCTGAAACGGGCAACTGCGAGGTTCGATCCAGACCCTTTGAACGATTGGTCGGCGAGCCAACTTCACTAACGAGCGACAAAGGCGCTTGCAGAATGCTCCGGCTTATCGGCCACGGAAAGATTCCGTGTAATCGCCTTTTAGACCGCGTGGCTAACCCCTTTCCGAATAACAGCCCAAGTTCACTTGGCCCGAATGCGCTACCAGGCGCCTGAGATTACTCGCGCGACCCCAGGAACATGCGACCCGGTTGAGATCCGGCGCGTAGGCGGTAGATTGTTCGGCGACAATTAAATCTGCCGGTTGACGACAATTAAAACTCCCGCTCGGCGACAACTAATGTGACCATCGAGAATCGCGCTCCAGTAGCGCTGAGGCAATGGTCACTGACGAGCAGGTGAGGAGGCTGAGAAAGTTGTCGAATACGGAAAAGGATCAAGAGGTTGCGGCGGCGAAGGCAGGAATGGACCCGACCACAGCGCGGCGGTATCTGCGGCTGGAAAGGTTGCCCAGCGAACTGAAGAAAGATCGCTCGTGGCGGACCCGCGAGGATCCGTTTGGCGAAGTCTGGGATGCGGTTCAGAAGCAGGTTGAAGAAAGTCCCGGCCTGGAGGCCAAGACGTTGTTTGAGTGGCTGCAACGGGAGCACCCGGGGCGGTTTAGCGACGGACAGATCCGGACACTGCAACGGCGGATCAAACTATGGCGGGTGACGGAAGGGCCGGCGCGGGAAGTGTACTTCGGCCAGGTGCACGTCGCGGGGCGGCTGTGCGCGTCGGATTTTACGCATATGACCGAGTTGGGAATCACTCTCGCTGGGCAGACGTTTGAACATCTGGTGTACCACTTCGTGCTGACGTACTCGAACTGGGAGACGGGCACGATCTGCTACTCCGAGAGTCTGGAAAGCCTCAGCGAAGGATGGCAGAACGCGGTCTGGGAGTTGGGTGCCGTGGCGGCCGAGCACCGCACCGACAGCCTGTCGAGCGCGGTGAACAACATGAGCAATCGGGAGGAGTTCAATCGGCGCTACGAAGCAGTGATGCGGTATTACGGGGTCAATCCGCAGCACACCAATCCGGCAAGCCCGAATGAGAACGGGGATTGCGAGCAAAGTCATCATCGGTTTAAGCGAGCGGTGGAGCAGGCGTTGCTGCTGCGCGGGAGCCGCGACTTTATCAGCATGGCCGAGTACACGCAGTTTCTAAAAGATCTGTTTGCGCAACGCAATGCCGGACGGCGGATCCGCTTGGCGGAAGAGATGGCGGTGATGCGGGAGTTGCCGGCGCGGCGGATGGAATCGGCCAAGCGGGAGCGGGTGAAAGTGGACTCTGGCAGTCTGATCCATGTGGAGCGGAACGCGTATTCGGTGAACAGCCGTTTGATTGGGGCGCAGGTGGAAGCGCGGTTGTACTTGGACCATGTCGAGGTTTGGTACGGGCAGAGGAAGGTGGAAGACCTGCCACGGTTGCGCGGCCGGGGCAAGCATCGCATCGATTACCGGCACATCATCGAATGGCTGGTGCGCAAGCCCGGGGCCTTCGACAGCTACCGGTATCAAGAGGATCTGTTTCCGACCAGCCGGTTTCGCATGGCTTACGACGGGTTGCGGGAAAGCACGCCATGGCGAGCCAGCAAAGAGTACTTGAAGATTCTGCAACTGGCGGCAGAAACGGGCGAGGTTCCAGTGGATCAAGCTTTGCGCGAGCTGCTGGCGGGGGAAGCGGAAGTGGCGATTACGGCGGAATCGATCGGCGCCATGTTGACTCAACTCGACACCATTGCGCCGGTAACGATGGTGGAAGTGGCGCTGGTGGACCTGGCCAGTTTCGACCAGTTATGCACGGAAATGGCGGTGCGGCAATGAGCGCGGTTGTGGATATCCGTCCTGCTCTACTGGAGCAACTGAAGGATCTACACCTGCCCACGGTGCGGGAATGTTACGAAGACACCGCGCGGCGGGCAGAACGGGAAACGCTGAGCTATGAGCAGTATCTGCTGGAAGTGATCACTCGGGAATGCGAGCAGCGGCGCAAAAGCAAGGTGCAGAGGTTGCTGAAGGACTCGGCGCTGCCGCTGGAGAAGTCCCTGCAGAACTTTGATCTGAAACGCTTGCCGGCCAAAGCGGCACGACAGGTGCGAACGCTGCTGGACGGCAGCTTTCTGGACCGTAAAGAGAATATTCAACCGCTGGTAAAACGGATGGCTAGCACCCATCGGCAGCGCCGCAGTTGGCGTCCACAAACCCTCTTGCCGGACCCGCTTCCTTCGTCGTCCCATCGCCATAATAGGATGACGATCAGAACACTCCAGAGGTCACACTCGCGAAGCCTTTTCACCACGCGCTGCTAGAGGTTCGACAATGCGACCACCATATGACTCAGGACACCCTGACTAAAGTGGCTTGCGTGACGAATATTTTGTTTCACCTCCTTGTCAGGCATATTGTCAAGACACCACGCGGCTGCAGTCATGTGAGGTAGACTTAACTCAGGGCTCTTAGAGCAATGCAAACCCCGGTTCAGATCGAAGAAGTGTGGAAGATGTTTGGAACGACCACCGCAGTCTGCGGACTCAGCTTAACTGTGCCACCGAGAAGCGTGTATGGATTCCTTGGACCGAACGGAGCTGGAAAGTCAACTACGATCCGCATGATACTCGGACTCCAACGCCCGAACCGAGGTAGTATTTCTCTGTTTGGTTGTCCCTTGGCTGCAAAACGAATTTCCTTGCTGAGGCGTATCGGATCGCTGGTCGAATCGCCCTCGCTATATCTGCACCTGACGGGGGAAGAGAACCTCGAAGTGCACCGCCGTCTTTTGAGCCTTCCGAAGCGGGCTATAGCTGAGTCGCTTGAGACAGTGGGGTTGACTTCCTTCGCTGGCCGTCTCGCAAGAACTTACTCTTCTGGTATGAAGCAACGACTCGGATTGGCGCAGGCCTTACTCGGGAATCCGGAGCTGCTGGTGCTCGATGAGCCGACCAATGGTCTTGACCCCGCCGGTATTCATGAGGTGCGGACTCTGATTCGTGATCTATCCGAGCGTCGGAGTGTTACCATATTTCTATCCAGTCATCTCCTTTCGGAAGTGGAACAAGTCGCCACCCACTTGGCTATCATTTCACAAGGAACTCTGAAATTCGAGGGAACGCTCGACGAGCTCCGAAGGCGGAGCGAACAAATGATTATCGTGGAGGTCGATCAGCCGGTTCGCGCGCATGCTGTGCTCAACGCCATTGGCCGCAGGGTGACGCGGGAGGGTGACCACATCCTTATCGCGCCTGACTCCCAATACGGACCGGCGCAGATCAATGCCATCTTGGTACAAGCGGGAGTTGCAGTATCTCATCTTGTTACAAAGAGGCTAACACTTGAAGACGTTTTTTTGCAGCTGACCAAGTCCCCCATACCTCTGAAGGAACTTGCAAGATGATGACACTCTTGCGCGTCCTCCATGCGGAAACTCTAAAGATGAAGAGGACAATTGCACTAAAGATGGTGGTGCTGGCTCCGGCAGCAGTGTCGCTTCTGATTCTCTTTGCGGCATCCCAGGCCCCGTTTTCTATGCTGAGTCGGAATGGAATCGGAAATGAGTGGATAGGGTTGGAGCGGTTAAATCTTATGTTTTGGGCCCTCCTGATGATGCCGCTATACATTACGCTCGAGACCGCCCTCATCGCCGCGCTCGATCACTCCGAAAATCAGTGGAGGAGTCTTTTGTCGCGGCCCGTTCCGCGGTGGACATTCTACGTTGCGAAGCTGATCGTCGCCATGGCGATGATTCTGGTTAGTACAGCACTCCTTCTGTGTGGCGTCCTGGTGGATGGGGCGATCCTGCCACACCTCCAATCACAATTTGCTTATGGGTTCCCGATTCCGTGGGCTGTGATCTGTCGAGACGGAGTGGAGGTTGTAGGGTTAGCGTTCCTGCCACTTGCCATCCAGCTTTGGGTAAGTCTGCGATGCCGGTCATTTTCGGTTGCGATCAGTGCCGGTATCGTGGGGATGCTGATCGGCTATGTCGCAGTCGTGGCAACTCAACGAACCGGCGGGTGGCCGCAATACTTTCCATGGGCGCTTCCGATGCTGGTGCTGGCGGAACTCCCTCAAGACATGACAGCGGTGATATTAACGAGTGGCCTGATCGGATTTGCAGTCGTGGCAGTTGGTTGTGTGGATTTTTGCAGCAGCGAGGTGAAATGACGCGTTTATCGAGATTGCCGGCAATTCGTAGACAGTTAGCTGCCTCTCAAACAGACGGTGTCAAGGGCGGAGTCCAGCGCCGCCGCGCCCTGAAAAACATTCCGGGCATCTCGAAAACGAATTCCGGGATCGAGCGAAAACCGTTCGTCTTCACCCCGGAATCCCGTTCGTCGTCACCCCGGAATCGTGTTCGCGTTCAACACGGACTCTCGTTCGCCCTACTCCCGCAAGTGGTGTTCACCGGATGCTTACGTTCGCTAAGTGCGGTTGATGTGATGGTTACCTGCAATCAGATTTCGCGTGCACATTAATTGTCATGCTGACCGCGTCGCGGAGTGTGCCACGCCTTACTCCGGAACGGTACACCCAATCATCGCACTTTGCGGAACAGCGAGCGTAAAGAAAAACGTCTTTCAATTCAGAGCCGCATGCGAGTACGACGTTGGCCTTCCACACGTGGTAGAGAACACGTCTCTGATATCTGGTCAATTCTGCATTTGTAATTGGAAGAAAGTCGATTCGCACAATTTCGCTGAAGCGCAACTCTTGCTTTGGTGACTGATCATTTTCGATGCGATAGCAATATTGGATGCTGTCAGATGGGACCGATCCACTAAAAAAACCCACGTTAGAGGAAAGCCAATCGTAGGTTATTGTTGTACCATCTTTGAAGGTAATCTGACCACAATAATGTGAGGGTAAGAAAGTGGCCATCTTTCACTGCACCCCCGCAGGCGGTATTAAGTTCAGCGCATGCGAGTCGCACCCATGCGTCCATGCGCTCAATCTCCTTATGATGCACAAACAGGTAGTGGGCCTCATGTGCCCTGCCTCTCACTAGACATCTCTGCGTTTACTATATCTGCTAAGCTGTGAGCATTCGGCGATTTGAGAACAGTCATGTGGTTTCCGGGAGCGCGCGCATAGCGGAGATTCGGAGCCCATAGCCTCCACTTCTCGATGAGGCGATCCTGAGATCGTCGATTTGCATTCTGATCTAAAGTGGGATCCTCCACGAGCACAAGCAGCATCGATCCGGGATACAGTTTATCGGGGTTATAGCGGCTTCGTACGGACATCGCGAATGTGCGTAGCGGCCCACACAGCATATCTGATTGGGAACGTCGGGGAAGAAGACCGGCGGTAACCAATCGGCCATGCAGCAGCTCTCTCCGTGCGACTTCGTCGCGAGCTTCTAGATCGGATCGGCCGATGCCAAGCGAGCGCCCCAAGAGTAGTTCAGAGCTCTCGATCCACTTCATCATGAGATCCGTACTAGTGTATTCCGCGGGGACATCATGATCGGGAGGTTCGCTGTCGAGCACCGTAAGTGATGCAACCGTGCGCCCGATTTCGAGTAGTCGTTGGGCCATTTCAAAGGCGATTAAGCCGCCGAATGAGTGTCCTAATAGATGGATAGGGTCCTTCGGATACATCTCATAAACTATCCGCAGGTAGAATTTGGCGGCTGATGACACAGACGAATGTGGAACAAGCTCGCCGTCCAATCCGCGCGGCTGGAATCCGTAGACGGGTCGCGCGTTTTCAAGACGATCGATCAGATCAATAAAGCTCGTCACATTGGCACCTGCGCCTGGAATGCAGAACAGGGGAACGGCGTGTTTCCCGCCTCGCAGCCCAACCACTGGAGAATAGTGTTTCTCCATCACTTCCTTGGATTCATTCGCTGCATTACGAATAGTCTCCGTCAGGGCGTTGCCAACTACTTGAACGTTTGGGAGTAACATCATTGATTGATGAGTCCCAGGTACTGGTATCACGCGAATCATTTCGTCCGGCAAGAGAGTATTCCAACCCAGCCGCGGATCGGGAGTTACTTCCTCTTGAGAAACAAAAAGGTGGATGGGAATCGGAATCGGCTGTGCAATGTACTGCATGTTTGCGAGACCGTACGCGCGCGAGTGAGCGAAGAGCTGCAATATCTCTGTGGCGGTGAGATGGGCCAGGCGCTTAGGCATGAGTGACATCTCTTCGCACCTCCTTACGAGCGTGCGAAAGTCCATCATCGCTGTGCTCGATATTACGTCCTCAATCACTGCTTGCATGTGCTTGTCTCCCCCCACGGTCTGCCTGATTAAGCGTATTAGATAATCTTTGTTGTGGGAGTCGGTCATGGATGGAATTTCCAAGTTGCGAGCGCCGTTAGCATAGTGAGCATCGAACAATCCGAGGAATTCAACCTCCTGATCGGCACCTATAAGCTGAGTCGCAATCTCGTAGGCAAGCGTTCCGCCAAAGGACCAACCGCCGATTCGGTAGGGGCCAATGGCCTGCACTGCGCGAATCATATTAACCATCCTTGTTGCCATTCCTTCGATCGTTTGCAACGGTACCTCGTATGGGGGTCTGGCGGGCAAGCCGTAAATTGGAATATCCGAATCAACGTGAGGGGCAAGTGCGGGGAGATAAAGCAGCTCCCCACCCCCACAATGTGCTAGGAAGAGAGGGGTATCGCCGCCGCCTTTTCTTATGCATTTTGCATTGTTTATCTGCGTTCGGCTACCTCGCAGATCCAGTTCTGTGGCAAGAGATTTAATGATGGGATGTGCGAACATATCCGCCGCCTCAATGTCGAGGCCAACTTGAGTCAGCATACTCACGACTTGCACTGCGAGCAGAGAGTGTCCACCGAGCTCGAAGAAATCATCATGGCGGCCGACTCGCTCGACTTCAAGCACCTCAGCCCAGATCCTTGCCAGCGTCGTTTCAATCTCCCCTACTGGCGCTTCATAACCGCGTACGGCATAGGCGTCTCCATCCGGCGCCGGCAGCGCCTTGCGGTCCAACTTCCCGTTGGGCGTCAAGGGCATCGATTCCATTCGCACATACGCCGCCGGGATCATGTACTCCGGCAGAGTAGCCGATAAGTGAGAACGCAGCGCCTCTGCACTCACTCCGCTCTCCTCCGTATCCCCTGCGGTGTAGTAGGCCACCAGCCGCTTGTCGCCAGCCGCTTCTTCCCGCGCCATCACCACCGCTTCGCGTACACCAGCATGCTGAGTCAGACGCGCTTCGATCTCGCCCAACTCGACCCGGAAACCACGGATCTTCACCTGAAAGTCGTTGCGCCCTAGAAACTCGATGGTTCCGTCCGGCAACCATCTGCCCAGATCCCCAGTCTTATACATCCGCGCTTTCCCGTCTGCCACGAATGGATCGGCCAAAAATCGTTCCGCAGTCAGATCCGCTCGGTTCAGATACCCCCTTGCCACTCCCGCTCCGCCAATGTAAAGCTCCCCAGCCACTCCGATCGGCACCGGCCCCTTGTGTGCATCCAAAATGTAAATCCGCGTGTTCGCAATCGGCCGCCCGATAGAAGGATTCCCAGATTCCTCAGCCTGAAGGTTGTGCATTGTTGCGCATACAGTAACCTCAGAGGGGCCGTAAGCATTAATTAGCCGGCGTCTCCGTACCCAACGGCTTGCCACCGCTTCGGTAAGAACATCTCCTGCAACAATCAGTGTTTGAATCGAATCGAGATCAGCTTGCTCCGGCAATACGGCTAGCACTGCTGGCGGCAGCGTGGCGTGAGTAATACCATGCTGCGCTGCGACCTCGATCAGGGTTTCGCCCGCCAGGAGTTGCCTTTGCAGAACTAGATGCAGCGAGGAGCCTCGACATAACCCCATCAAGATTTCAGAAATAGAGGCATCAAAGCCGAACGATGCAAACTGCAAGATTCGACTATCCGACTCAACACTAAAACCCCTAATTTGTGCGACGACTAGGTTGCAGAGGCCACGATGTTCGACCATGACTCCTTTGGGCATACCGGTGGAGCCGGAGGTGTAGATGACGTAGGCGAGGTGTTGGGAGGTGAGTCCGACACTGATCCGGTCCGGGTCTGTCTTCGGCTGCTCGTTCCAGTCCGGGATTTCGGCTTCCACGTCAATGACTGGCAGAACGGCATTCAGCCCAGGAAATAACTCTTCGAGATGCCCTTGTGTCAGCAATGCAACGGGTGTGCAGTCTTCCAGCATGAAGCGCAAGCGTTCTTCCGGATAGACCGGATCGAGCGGTACATACGCTCCTCCCGCCTTCATGACCGCAAGCATCGAAATGATCATCCCGAAGCCCCGCTCGACACAGATAGCCACCCGCGTGTCCGGTCTCACCCCCAAACCCCTCAGATAATGCGCCAACTGATTGGCACGCTCGTTCAACTCCGCATAGCTCAGCTCCTTATCTTCGAAAACAACCGCCGTCGCTTCCGGTGTCTTGCGTACCTGTTCTTCAAATAACTCGTGTACGCACTGCTCCCTCGGAAACTCTACCTCCGTCTCATTCCACTCGTAGAGAACCTGCCGACGTTCGTATTCCGCCAACAAAGGTAGACGATCAACCATCTGGTTGTCATCAGCCACCATCGCTTCCAGCAATCTGTGAAAATGTCCAAGGTAACGTTCGATCGTCGATCGCTCGAACAGCGCCGTGGCATACTCAAGCCCACCCACGATCCTGTTGCCAGCTTCTTGTAAGGAAAGGCTAAGGTCGACCTTCGCTAGAGCATGAGGTGCCGATGAGCGCAGAGGAGACACCCGCAGCCCCAGCAGTTCGAGCCTTTCTTCGGAAGCATTTTGCCAGGCGAACGTCACCTGGAAAAGCGGGCTGTGAGCGAGACTCCGCACTGGCCGCACAATCTCCACCACATGTTCAAACGGGATGTCCTGATGCTGCTGCGCAGCGAGACTCTGCGCTTTCACCCGCGCCAGTAACTCGCCTACCGTAGGCGAGCCCGAAACATCCAGACGCAATGCCAGCGTGTTAACGAAAAATCCGATCAGATTTTCGACTTCCACTTGCCCACGGTTCGCTACCGGCGTACCGATCACTACATCCTGCTGCCCCGACAGCCGCGCCAGCAATGCCGCCCAACTCGCCAGCAACGTCATGTATAACGTCGTGCCATGGCGTTTGCTGAGTTTTCTTAGACCTGCCGTCAGATCCTCATCGAGCACCGTCCCCGCGAACGCTCCGGCATAATCTTGCTGCGCCGGCCGCGCACGATCCGCTGGTAACTCCAGCAACCCTGGCGCCCCGGACAGCGTTGTCTTCCAGTAATCAGCTTGTCGCCGCAGTATATCGCCTTCAATCCACTTCCTCTGCCAAGCCGCATAGTCGGCGTATTGCAGGCTCAGCGCCGGCAGCGGGTCCGCTTCGCCATGCAGAAAGGCTCTGTACAAGGTGCTCAGTTCGTTGATGAATACCCCCATTGACCAACCGTCAGAAACGATATGGTGCATGGTAATCAACAACGTGTGCTCGTCTTCGCCCTGTCGTATTAGCCGTCCACGGATCAGCGGCCCGGCTTCGAGATCGAAGCCGTTACGAGCTTCCTGCACGATCAGACCATCGAGTTCACTCGCCGCGTCCACATGTTGACGCAAATCGTGCTCAATCAGATGGAAACGCCTGCCTTCCAAAACGATCTGCTGTGTCGGCTCTCCATCGATTAACACGAACGTCGTGCGCAGTACTTCATGCCGTTCTACAATCCGATCCAGCGTCTGCCGCAGCGCGATACGGTCCAGTTCCCCATGTAAACGCAGACCAAAGGGAATGTGATAGGCCTCGCTCACTCCCTCCATCTGCGCCAAAAACCACAACCGCTGTTGAGCAAAGGACAACGGAAGACGATCGCTTCGCTCGACACGCTCAATCGATGGCAGCTCGATCCGCACGGCGCTCTCCAAAACTCGGCTGAGATCGGCCAGTATCGGCTGCGCGAACAGAACGCCAATCGTTACTTCTACGCTCAGCACTTGCCGCAGGCGCGTGATGACTCGCACTGCGAGCAGAGAGTGTCCACCGAGCTCGAAGAAATTATCATGGCGGCCGACTCGTTCGACTTTGAGCACCTCAGCCCAGATCCTTGCCAGCGTCGTTTCAATCTCCCCCACTGGCGCTTCATAACCGCGTACGGCATAGG
Source organism: Bryobacterales bacterium (assembly GCA_963813145.1). GTDB lineage: Bacteria > Acidobacteriota > Terriglobia > Bryobacterales > Bryobacteraceae > Palsa-187. Next base: position 3,244,288 of record CAWEXX010000001.1, on the reverse strand, counting down.
CGTCTCCATCCGGCGCCGGCAGCGCCTTGCGGTCCAACTTCCCGTTGGGCGTCAAGGGCATCGATTCCATTCGCACATACGCCGCCGGAATCATGTACTCCGGCAGAGTAGCCGATAAGTGAGAACGCAGCGCCTCTGCACTCACTCCGCTCTCCTCCGTATCCCCTGCGGTGTAGTAGGCCACCAGCCGCTTGTCGCCAGCCGCTTCTTCCCGCGCCATCACCACCGCTTCGCGTACACCAGCATGCTGAGTCAGACGCGCTTCGATCTCGCCCAACTCGACCCGGAAACCACGGATCTTCACCTGAAAGTCGTTGCGCCCTAGAAACTCGATGGTTCCGTCCGGCAACCATCTGCCCAGATCCCCAGTCTTATACATCCGCGCTTTCCCGTCTGCCACGAACGGATCGGCCAAAAATCGTTCCGCAGTCAGATCCGCTCGGTTCAGATACCCCCTTGCCACTCCCGCTCCGCCAATGTAAAGCTCCCCAGCCACTCCGATCGGCACCGGCCCCTTGTGTGCATCCAAAATGTAAATCCGCGTGTTCGCAATCGGCCGCCCGATCGGTACCTTGAAGACTAGCTCTCCGCCTTCTGGCATCGAAATATCGAAAGTGCAGCACCCAACTGTTGTCTCAGTAGGCCCAAAATCATTTACTAATCTCGACGTCGGGAAACCGATGTTTCGCCAGAAGAGTATACTCGGATGGTATGAGGGCCTCACCGCCGATCATGAGCGCCAGAGTAAGCACCTTTATTCCCATCTGTGAAATCACTCGGTTCTAAGATCTTAAGATGTGATGGCGTTAGTTTTATCAGGGTGTAAGGAATGGTCTCGTGGGGATCTAATTTGCCAATGGACTCCATTTCGGGCCCCTTGGCGAAATAGGTCAGGGTTTGCCCCATAATAATAGGCCCGAAGAAGGTCGTAACTAGTCGTCAAAGCCAATCGAATGTACGACCGGCGATCCAATCCGTTCTCCCGATAATATGCATTGCCAGCCCACTGGAGGTAGTTGGACCAGATTCCGATGTTCGACCATGACTCCTTTGGGCATACCGGTGGAGCCGGAGGTGTAGATGACGTAGGCGAGGTGTTGGGAGGTGAGTCCGACACTGATCCGGTCCGGGTCTGTCTTCGGCTGCTCGTTCCAGTCCGGGATTTCGGCTTCCACGTCAATGACTGGCAGAACGGCATTCAGCCCAGGAAATAACTCTTCAAGATGCCCTTGTGTCAGCAATGCAACGGGTGTGCAGTCTTCCAGCATGAAGCGCAAGCGTTCTTCCGGATAGGCCGGATCGAGCGGTACATACGCTCCTCCCGCCTTCATGACCGCAAGCATCGAAATGATCATCCCGAAGCCCCGCTCGACACAGATAGCCACCCGCGTGTCCGGTCTCACCCCCAAACCCCTCAGATAATGCGCCAACTGATTGGCACGCTCGTTCAACTCCGCATAGCTCAGCTCCTTATCTTCGAAAACGACCGCCGTCGCTTCCGGTGTCTTGCGTACCTGCTCTTCAAATAACTCGTGTACGCACTGCTCCCTCGGAAACTCCACCTCCGTCTCATTCCACTCGTAGAGAACCTGCCGACGTTCGTATTCCGCCAACAAAGGTAGACGATCAACCATCTGGTTGTCATCAGCCACCATCGCTTCCAGCAATCTGTGAAAATGTCCAAGGTAACGTTCGATCGTCGGTCGCTCGAACAGCGCCGTGGCATACTCAAGCCCACCCACGATCCTGTTGCCAGCTTCTTGTAAGGAAAGGCTAAGGTCGAACTTGGCCGTCATATGGGAAGCCGACTTTACAGGCTTTACCTCGAGGTTAAGAAGTTCGAACGTACTTTGAGGTGTATTTTGCCAGGCGAACATCACCTGGAAAAGCGGGCTGTGAGCGAGACTCCGCACTGGCCGCACAATCTCCACCACATGTTCAAACGGGATGTCCTGATGCTGCTGCGCAGCGAGACTCTGCGCTTTCACCCGCGCCAGTAACTCGCCTACCGTAGGCGAGCCCGAAACATCCAGACGCAATGCCAGCGTGTTAACGAAAAATCCGATCAGATTTTCGACTTCCACTTGCCCACGGTTCGCTACCGGCGTACCGATCACTACATCCTGCTGCCCCGACAGCCGCGCCAGCAATGCCGCCCAACTCGCCAGCAACGTCATGTATAACGTCGTGCCATGGCGTTTGCTGAGTTTTCTTAGACCTGCCGTCAGATCCTCATCGAGCACCGTCCCCGCGAACGCTCCGGCATAATCTTGCTGCGCCGGCCGCGCACGATCCGCTGGTAACTCCAGCAACCCTGGCGCCCCGGACAGCGTTGTCTTCCAGTAATCAGCTTGTCGCCGCAGTATATCGCCTTCAATCCACTTCCTCTGCCAAGCCGCATAGTCGGCGTATTGCAGGCTCAGCGCCGGCAGCGGGTCCGCTTCGCCATGCAGAAAGGCTCTGTACAAGGTGCTCAGTTCGTTGATGAATACCCCCATTGACCAACCGTCAGAAACGATATGGTGCATGGTAATCAACAACGTGTGCTCGTCTTCGCCCTGTCGTATTAGCCGTCCACGGATCAGCGGCCCGGCTTCGAGATCGAAGCCGTTACGAGCTTCCTGCACGATCAGACCATCGAGTTCACTCGCCGCGTCCACATGTTGACGCAAATCGTGCTCAATCAGATGGAAACGCCTGCCTTCCAAAACGATCTGCTGTGTCGGCTCTCCATCGATTAACACGAACGTCGTGCGCAGTACTTCATGCCGTTCTACAATCCGATCCAGCGTCTGCCGTAGCGCGATACGGTCCAGTTCCCCATGTAAACGCAGACCAAAGGGAATGTGATAGGCCTCGCTCACCTCCCCTCCATCTGAACCAAGAATCGCGACCGCCCGTTAATCAACCCCAGATGTGCACATTGGCAGTGTTCCAAACCAGGACCACCACTCCTGCGACCCCAGCGAACTCGTCCAGTGACAGTCCACAGGGCGAACGGACGAGGTATAAGAAATGCACAATATAAGATCATCTTGTGCTGAGAGATCAGCAGCGCCGCCAGGATTGAGCGGAGCCACGACACGGAAAGTTGGCGTGAACTGCCGCTTGCCGGACTACAAAAACTCGCAGTTCCTGAGTTTCACTGCCGTGCAATGATGGGCATCCCATAGCTGAACCCAGCGTTGAATCATGGGCTCGCCGACACCACACGTCCATGGTTGAGCGCAGCGACAGCCCAAATCCCAGCCGCAGATACCGGTTGTTGCTGAAAACCCGGCGTGAATGGAGGTAGAGGTACTTGCAAAGCAGCCCTAGACACACTTATGGACTCCTCATGCTGGATTCGAACCCGCGATTAACCAGTAGCTCCCCGAGTACAGGGATGCAACGCCGAAATTATCGCCGACTATAGTCTTTATGTCAACCTTATTCTTGAACGAAATTCGCGCTTCGCCAAATTCTTAATAGAATAAATCTGCATCCGCCGCGTGCCGTGCGAACCAATTGTTCGCCACTCGCCTGGAGCGACAAGAAACAAAGAGAGTTATCGATTTCTTTCAAAAACATTTTGCCTTCGCTCATTGTTCTCTATCCATGCAATAAGGAAAATAGAAATCGAGGTTCCGGTTCCGGTATATAATTTATCGCGTGACTTGGAGTCTGCCACGCTAGCCCGGGCGCACGCGGGCGGTGCCGCTGGTCGAATAATCGTTCTCGCGGTCAGTACCCGGAGATCGTACCCTCGAACGTCGGGTCCTCTTCCACCCGACGATGCCGCCAAAGTGAGAACGAAGACATTCTGCCGTGCTGCTTTCACCTCAAGCCCGACCGTTCCCCGCGCACGAGCCGCTTACAATCGTAGCCGGTCTTGCGCCATTCCGCGTCCACGATACTTCCGCCCCTTCTAGTCTCGGAACCACGGACCGAGCCTCCATTTCCACACTCGAGGGAAACCTCTTACGCGAGTCACGCGTGTCAAGAAAATCGACCCGAGGGGATTGGCCGCCGAGTCTTTACGGTGTATACTGCTGCGAGACAGTGTGTGTAAAGCGCATTTGTTTGCTCATTTCGATTAAATGGAGACAGCCGATGATTAAAGTGCGCCTAGTAAATTTACCGTTTTCTTCGATCCTGCGACCCGCAATTGGGCTTACTCAAATCAAGTCACGGATCCAGGTGTGTTTTGGAGACCGAGTGAACGTGGAAATCGAATATCTTAATATGGATTTCTCGCTATACATGGGCGTCGAGTTCTACAATGAAGTCGCTGAATCCATGGATCACCACTCTACTGGACTCGGCGATTGGTTCTTTCGTCAGGTTGCCTTCCCCGAACTTTCGTGCAACACGGACGAGTATTTCCAGCGTTGTTATCCGCATCCGGGCGAGCGCACCCGTCGCCTAAAGAAGCTTGTGGAAGAAAAGCGTCGCAATCTTCCTTCTGTCCTGCGACAACTGATTGAGAAATACTCCTTGGATCAAGCGGATGTTGTGGGGTTCTCTTCAACATTCGCTCAGACCGTGGCCTGCATCGGGATGGCGCGCCTGCTAAAGCAATGCCGTCCAGATGTCGTTACTGTGATGGGTGGTGCCAATTGCGAATCAACGATGGGACAAGAGATCGCGAAGAACGTCCGGGCTGTGGACTTCGTCTTCTCCGGACCAGCCCTGGTAACCTTTCCTCGATTCATCGAAAATTATCTCGATGGAAAGTTTAGCGAAATGAATGCTATCCCGGGAGTATTCTCCCGGGAGAATCAGAGTCGTTCTCCATTTTCCCTAGTCGAGCAGCCCAGTATTGTGCCGGTCGGTGAGGAACTCAATATAGACATCCCGGTCAACCTGGACTATGCGGATTACCTCGCTAAGTTCAGCGAACTCTATCGCGACAAGGAGATTCGACCAACACTACTTTTTGAAACGTCCCGCGGATGCTGGTGGGGCGAAAAAGCACACTGCACGTTCTGTGGACTCAATGGCGAAACCATGGCATATCGCTCCATGAAGCCGGACCGTGCTGTTACGCTTATTCAGTCGCTGTTTCGGCACGCAGACGTCTGCTCACGTTTCGACAGCGTAGATAACATAATGCCAAAGCATTACGTCGAAGAAGTCTTCCCTCGACTCTGCACTCCGCCAAATACCCTCATATTCTACGAGGTGAAGGCGGATCTAGCGGAAAACGATTTGGCCGTGCTCTCGAAAGCCGGGGTGAATCTGATCCAGCCGGGCATCGAGTCGCTCGCCACCTCGACGCTCCAACTGATGAAAAAGGGAACAACGGCCACACAGAACGTGCGATTTCTGCGCAATTGCTTAATGAATGGGGTGCGGCCCGCGTGGAACCTACTGGTCGGATTCCCAGGCGAACGTGAGGATGTCTACCGAAAATATTGTTCTGACCTGCCTCTGCTTACTCATCTATTTCCACCTTCGGGCGTATTTCCAGTGAGGTTTGACCGCTTCAGCCCGTATTTCAGTAAGGCCAGCCAATACGAACTCGACTTGCATCCAATGGCGCACTACGGACTTACATATCCGTTCGACAAGCATACTCTATTTAACCTTGCGTATTATTTTTCGGACCACCACGTCGAAGCAGAATATTTCGTCGCCATGGTGGAATGGATAGGACAACTGCGAGCAAAGGTGCGGGAGTGGCAGAGGCTATGGGATAGGCATTTTAACGCAGGGTCGGAGCCGAAGCTTCATTTTTTGAACGAAACCAGCGGAGAACTCCTCGATTCCCGGTCAGGCGAGAAACTGTATTACGACGTCGGCCGGTGTGGCAGGCACCTCCTTGAATCACTTAACAAGCCTAAGACGGCTTCGATGCTTGCCCAAGAGTTTCCTGACGAATCGGTTGCGCATGAACTAGAAGCGTTGAAGGCGAGGGGCTTGCTTTTCTGGGAGGGAGAGCGGGCTGTGGGGCTGGTTTGTCCGCACAAGCCACCGGCATGCCCCGCGATTGGTTAAGCAGAAACGATTCTCACTGTGACCGGAACGAATACGCCCGCTTATAGTACTTTTACCGCGCGCCAAATAATTACCATCCAACACACTTTTCCTGACGGTCTGGCCGTCCGTCCGACATGCAGAGAGTGCAAACGCTCGCACATACTCAAGTGAAGAGACATACGATGAAAGGTAGGGATCTATGAGTAATCAGAAACTATATTTGAGACCCAACGTCCAGGTCGAACCGCTATTTGATCACTGGTACGTTTGGCCCCATCTCATTCCACCAGCGACCGCTGCGTGCCATATCGTACAACGACATCTGAAGATTATGGACTCGTACATCGCCGCCCCGGCTGTTCATGCTGCAGCAGTAAAGAGCCCACGGATGCTGGGCGGCCCTTTTATCGACCTCGGGGGAGAACACATCGAAGACATAAGAGATCTACGTCAACAGACGTCGGTGAACCGCGCAAACCTTTTGGGCCTATACCGTGATCTTGTGGAGCTCGATTCGATGCTTAGTTCCGAAGCTAAGGGATTCTCCTTACAAGCTCTTTATAGTCGAGTTCCTGAAGGGCTCCGTGGATATGTAGAATTAGTTTACGATCTTAATAATAATCCTTCTTTCCGACTCATCGAACCTTTATTGTACAGGAGTAAGTACTACGATACTTCTGCTCAGAGTTTGATGCTCTCGCTGATCGTGCGCGACGAGAGACCATTTGTGCTCAGCACTCCCCGGCTCGCTCGAATTGACTTCTCGAATTTACGTTGGCCATTCTCCGACGATAGGGTCGATGAATTGTTTAGACTAAAGACCGAGTCTAAGTCAGCCGCGTCCATCCGCGACATCCTTAGGTTATCCAATGAGGATGAACTGAGCCTTGAGCGATTCCTGACATCGGAGGCACCTCCGTCTTACGTTCCATATACCGGCTCTGGTATACGGTGGCGCTACTTCGGACATGCGTGCATCCTCGTCGAAGCAGCCGGACTAAATATACTGGTCGACCCCGTCCTTAGTTACACTTACGAGTCGCGGGTTTCTCGTTATACTTACGCTGACTTACCGGATGTCATCGATTATGTCTTGATCTCCCATAACCATCAAGATCATTTGCTATTTGAAACGATGCTGCAACTTCGCCATAAAGTCAAACATATTATCGTCCCGCGGAACGGATCGGGGGCTCTGCAGGATCCTTCGCTCAAGCTGATCCTGGAGAACACCGGGTTTGATAATGTCCAAGAACTTGCAGAAATGACGACCGTTGCGTTCGCTGGCGGATCGGTGACCGGCGTGCCCTTCCTCGGCGAACATTGCGACCTCGCCATCAATACCAAACTGGGTTATGTTGTGCAAATCGGCCAACAATCCTTGCTATTTGCGGCGGACTCATGCAACATCGAGCCGAGGTTGTACGATTTGCTATACCGTGAATTTGGAGACATTGACGTATTGTTCCTCGGCATGGAATGCGAGGGCGGTCCGCTAAGCTGGCTGTATGGGCCGCTACTTTTCAAGAAGATGGGCCGAACGATGGACGAATCTAGGCGTTTGAACGGATCCAACTATGAGCAAGCAATCCGAATAGTAAATTCACTGCGCTGCAAGCGCGTATATGTCTATGCCATGGGGCAAGAGCCCTGGCTCAACTATGTCATGAGCATCAGGTACACTGAGCAGTCAAAGCCGATATTGGAGTCGAACAAGCTAATCGCTGAATGTGTTTCTCGCGGAATCGCGGCGGAACGGCTGTTTGGAGAGAGGGAGATCTTGATTGAAGGCGGTCAGCACACAAGCCGAGCGGTTTAGATGACTATGCCGACCATGCAGCAAACCGTCGAAGACGCGCTGCTGTTTGTGTTGTTCCGCTATTGGATGCGCCAGCATCGCAGAATATGGACGCCACACTTTGCGGCCACGGCCATCGATGTGCGTTGCTGAGAACTATGCTCTCTACCAGTGCGACCTTCATCATAAACTGTTCGGCGAACCGCCTGCGCAGATGATAGAAGCTGTCTGCTGCTGCTGGCAGAAGGCTCGCACTGAACGTCCGCACCGCTCTTCTTCCGCGGCCAGCTCCCGCTGACAACTGGTGTCGCTTTTCTGCGCCCTCGGCATGCCGTCAGGATTGGCGACGTTCTCCCGCTGAGCTGACCTGAGCTGAGCGGCAGTGATGTTGCCCTGTGGCGGCAACTTGCTTATGTTAAGAATACACAGTAGGCATTCGAGAATCATGAGCTCACTTTGTCTTTTACCAGAACCATCCGAAGTACACGTGTGGCCTCTTTGGTTGAGCGCTTCCGAATCGGTGAACCGCGCATACCGAGCTCTGCTACCACCTCAAGAAATCGCTCGGGCGGACAGGTTTGTCTTCAAACCTTTAAGTCGATCGTATGAAGTTTCTCAGGGAGCATTACGGATGTTGCTCGCTCGCTATGTCGGATGCCGACCACACGACTTGGCTATCACAGTCGGCCCGAGAGGTAAACCAGGCATGAGGGGAGACTCCCAGATCCGATTCAACATGTCCCACTCGGGAGGCCTGGCGCTTATTGCCTTTGCGGTCGATTGTGAAATCGGCGTCGATCTTGAAGAGGTGCGAAAGATCTCCGATCTCGAACAGATTGCATCTCACTTTTTCTGCCGAGCGGAAGCTTCGGAGCTGCTATCGATCAATGATGCGAAACTCCAGGAGGAGGCCTTCTTCCGCTGCTGGACCCGAAAGGAGGCTTACATCAAGGCGGTTGGCGATGGGTTATATACCCCGCTAAATGACTTCCAGGTAACACTATTGTGCGATCACCCCGTCCGGTTCGTCCACATCGGCGCCAATGCGCAGACCGCAACAGAATGGACGCTACAGCACCTCGACCCGGCGCCAAACTACATCGGAGCAATTGCATACCAGGCCGGCGCTCGCGAGATTGTTTTCCACCAGCCACTGGGAGCTAAGGAATTGCTAGAACTTATCGGTTGATCTGCTCCTCAGCCGTACAAAAGCGCTCTCTTCGAGATCCTTCAGAAGCGCCTGCGATCGACGACTGGCTTGCCGTGAATTTCGAGTTCGCAACCGTACCAAGCTGGGGAAAGAGCCTTCTGGGCGGGCAGCCAGCCTCCTGACTTAAAAGGTCGACACAGTTACCCGCCCGCCTCACAACCTTCGCGGCACGAACGTCAGATTGTATCATGAACACTGTGACGCCAAGGCGCTTTCCAGATGCAGCTAGGCGGCGCGCTGGGTACGGATACCGACGCCCAACACCGATTCACCCTATGTCAAACGCGGCCTGAGCGATGGCCGGTAGGAACCAGAATCGAAAAATCGGCCTGCCAGGGTTGCCCGGAGCGCGCGTGAACCTGGAAATGATGTATTTGAAGGGGCTATTACGCCGAGTTTACTGACATTTGAAAATGGATGCGATGATCTACCGGGTTGCTCGCGAGCATTGTTCCACGGCGCCGAAGTGCGATGAATGCCCTCTCGCCCCTCGGCTGTCAAGGAACGGTCCGCGATCCAGTCAGCTCTGATCGGCGCTGCGTTCAAAAAATGGCGCGCATGTCTGCGTCGAAGGCGAGCTGCGGAGCCGCGAATACGAGAGCAGCGGCGCAAAGTGCGCACCTACGACATCGTCGCCAACTCCATCATCAAGCCAATGCTAGTGTAGTGCGGCAAGCAGATTAACCATTATCGAGCGCTTTGCGGGCACGCTTGACCTTTTCGAGGATGTCGGAGGCTTTGGCGGTCCAGACGAAAGGCTTTGGGTTGCCATTGTGCTTGTCGATGTAGTCGCCGATCGCCATGATCAGTTCCTCGACATCGCGGAAGATCCCGCGGCGGAGCCGGTTCTGAGTGAGGTCGCGGAAGAAGCGCTCCACCATGTTGAGCCACGAACTGCTGGTCGGCGTGAAGTACAGGTGGAAGCGCAGGATGACGAGCCAGCCACTTCTGCACCTTGGGATGCTTGTGGGTCGCGTAGTTATCCGCGATCAGGTGGATTTCCTTGGCCGGCCGGCGTGACTTCGTCAATCACCCGTCAGAAACTTCAGCCATTCCTGATGGCGGTGCCGGTCGTCGCACATGCTGATGACGGTGCCATCCAGCGTGTTCAGTCGCCGCAAACAGCGTCGCCGTTCCGTTCCGTTTGTAGTCGTGAGTCATGGTTCCGCAGCGCCCCTTCTTGAGCGGCAGGCCGGGTTGCGTGCGATCCAGCGCCTGGATCTGGCTCTTCTCGTCGGCACAGAGCACGATGGCATGCTCCGGCGGGTTGAGATAAAGCCCGACGATGGCTTCCAGTTTTTCGGCGAATTCCGGATCGTTGCTGACTTTGAAGGTCCGTGATCAGATGTGGCTTCAGGCCATGTTTGTGCCAGATGCGGCGTACGCTCTTCTCACTCAGTCCGGCTGCCTCCGCCATGGCTGCGTGTGCTCCAGTGGGTCGCGTTGGCGGGCTTCTCCTGCGTGGTCTTGCGAATCACATCCTGCACTCTGGACCGATGTGATCGATGCGGTGTTCTTCCCGGGCGCGGCGCATCTTTGTCCAGCGCGGCAAAACCACCGTCCAGAAACCGATTCCGCCAGCGCGCTGCCTTTTCCGGAGTGATGCTTCAGCTTGTCGGCGATCTGCTGATCTTGCAGGCCCGCTGCCGGCTAGCAAGACAATCCGTGCTCGCTCGACGCTCCGCGCCGGCGCGCTTCGGCTCGCACGCGAGATTCCAGGATTCTCTTGCTGCTCGGCACTCAGAACTCACGGGATCGCGCAACACGCATCGTCTTGCGTCCTCCCATTGTAAGGACGATGCGCCTTCGATACTCGTTACTATTTATGCCGCACTACACTAGTGTCCTGTCTCTGAAGTCCGCGTAACAAGTACTGGAAGACCTGCGTCTCTTATATAAAGGAGAGCAGGTGCGCACTGGACGTCCCATTCCCCCACTGAGGTTGACTGAAGCGGAACGCGAGACTTTGCAGAACTGGGTTCGTCGGCCCAAATCCGCACAGGCCTTGGCGCTGCGAGCGCGCATGGTTTTACTGTGTGCGGAAGGGAACACCAGCACCCCGGTGGGCCGGAAAACTTCACGTGAGAATCCAGACGGTGTGTAAATGGCGGCAGCGTTTTATCGACCGGCGGCTGGCTGGGTTGCTCGACGAGCCGCGGCCAGGCACGCCGCGCAAGGTGAGCGATGTGGAGGTGGAACGTGTGTTGACCATGACACTGGAATCGACGCCCACCGACGCCACTCATTGGTCGACGCGGTCGCTGGCTGCAGCGTCGGGGCTGAGCCGAAGCACGGTAAACCGCGTCTGGCGTGCCTTTGCTCTCCAACCGCACCGCAGCGTAACATTCAAATTATCCAAAGACCCGCTGTTCATCGAGAAGGTGCGCGATAGCGTTGGGTTGTATCTGAACCCGCCGGACCGCGCTCTGGTGCTATGCGTGGACGAGAAGTCTCAAATCCAGGCCCTGGACCGCACGCAACCACTGCTACCGATGCGACCGGGACAACTGGAACGGCGCACTCACGACTATGCGCGTCACGGTACGACGTCCCTGTTCGCCGCCCTCGATGTGAAGACCGGAAAGGTCATCGGCGAATGCCATCGCCGGCATCGCAGCACGGAGTTCCGGAAGTTTCTCGATACCATTGAGCAAGCCCTGTCCCCGTCGTTAGACGTGCATCTGATCCTGGATAACTACGGCACGCATAAGACTGCTCTGATCCATCGTTGGCTCGCCAAGCGCCCACGCTTTCACGTGCACTTCACGCCCACCAGCGCGTCCTGGATCAACTTGGTCGAGCGCTGGTTTGCGGCACTGACCGAGAAGCAAATCCGTCGCGGCATCCATCGAAGCGTGAGCCAGTTGGAAACAGCCATTTCACAATATCTCGCGCTCACCAACGAGGCGCCCAAGCCGTTTATCTGGACCAAAACGGCGGACCAGATTCTTGCTAGCGTCGCCCGCTTTTGTGCGCGAACTTCAGAGACAGGGCACTAGTATAGTGCGTCGTAAATCGTATCGGTTATGTGGCGCACGCCTCCAGGCGTGCTGCATCGACAGTCGTATCGATGGCCACGAGCCCAACCAAGCCTAAGTCTTTTGAAAAGTTTGGATCTGATGCCGCACAAACTTAGACACGATTATCGACGCTGCACGCCTGGGGGCGTGCGCCACAAACACAACACCAGGATAATGCGCAATCTGTGTGACGCACTCCACCTGGCGGAACGATGAGAGGAGCCTGGGGACGAGGCCTGCGCCTGAGCCTTACACGCCGGGACGCGGCAGATAACCGCGAGCTGGCCCACCGCCGGATCTGCGCGGTATCGATATGATCTCGTATCCGAAAGTATCGTTGACCACCGTGCGCGTGACGCTATCGAACGGCCCGAACTCTTCTCCGTCCGGCAACAGCGTGAACTGCTCGCTGTAGCCCCGGAAGGCATCGATGGTATCCTGCCGCATGCGTGTAGAACGGGCGCCCGTCATCGTCATCCTGATCCGCAAGTACCCGCAGCGAAGTGCATCCCCCAGGTAATGTTTGGCTTCCAATGCCAGAGGGCCGCCGAAGACTATGCTGATGTGAGCAGCGAGGGAGAGCGCTAGCAGTGTTATCAACAAGAACGCGGACACCCACGGCGGAAAGCGGAATGCTGAGGCAAAAACACCGCATGCTGAGCGTCAGCAGCAGAGCGAGCGCCGTCCATGCCCACAGCGCCATGCGCCCTTCCCGATCGTACCGGAAGCGTTCGGCGGCACGCTCAGGTGCCGCCGTACGATGTAGCGCCGTTCACGCATCTCTGAGTTCAAAGCCATAAATCACCTCCCATGCTCCCTGGCAACTACGTCGGCAAAAGAGGCTCGGACCGACTCAAAGCGCTTCGCATTGAGCGCACCTAGAGAGCCGATCCTGCCATCCCGTTCACAATCAGCCAGCCTGCGCCAGCGGAAAGCGTCGGAGCGGCATGGACCGTATTGTCCTCGCCATCGGAAAGAATGATGCCATACCACGACGGCGGTTCTGGCCGGCTTATGTCGCTCTCGCCGAGGAACAGATCGGCGCGCGAGATTGCGTTTCATACAGGCGATGATCGGGAGTCGCTAGGCACTTTCAAGACCCCGGCAAGGTCCGAATAGAACGTCTCCAGGCGGTTGTTTAGTTCGGTCTCCCAATCCTCCGATCTTTTCTCGTAGGCGAACTGATCCGCGTGCCGCGTCGATTCCTGCTCCGCCTCGTCGAGGGGATTCCCGGTTCCGGCCGGCGATGTCGCGGGTGGCAAAGGCGGCCGATCGATTCGGATTCTGGCCATCCGCACCCGCACGGAAGCGTGAATAATCCCGACGGCACTTCCCCGCCGCGTTCGCGCAACAGCTCGATGAGCGGCGCGAGATCATCGGCATTGAGCTGTGGCGTACGCGTGCACGGTCCGATTGAAACCCGATATACGGTGGCATGGCGGGATCATCAGCCGCCACCAATTCGTGTACTTCATGGAGTATCCTGCCCCAGAGCAAGGCGGCCCGACTGCCTTTGCGGTCTGAAACCTGAAACGGCGCCGTTGGCGTAACATTCTTCCTGATGGGCAGCGTCGATGCCAAGCAGCAGCGGTATTACGTGGGCAGCGGATGGGCTTCGCGGTTGCCGATGAGGGCCGACAGGAGGAAATGCGATCACAGGTCACTTCCTGCCAGAACGAAGGTCTGTCATAATCGAAAGGGCACCAAAACATTCCCAGACAAAGATGTTATCGCCCGAATGAGGCGCGGCGTTGATCGCGCCGATCGGTGAGAACGTATGCCGGCACAGACCCATATCGGGCAGATTCTCGCGGGGAAGGATATCTTCCTTTGCCATACAGGGGTTAATAAAGCCTGGGTTGAGCAGCTTGCCGAGCGCATCGAAAGCGTTCCCTACAAGAATCGGCACCTCGGTGTCGTCTTCGATAAATGGGATTTCGGCAAGGGCAAGAATGTCGTTCTAGAAATAGACGAGCACATCGATAAGTGCCGCTTTATCGGGCTTGTGGTCAGCAAGGCGATGCTGGAAACGGAATGGCCGACGATGGAACGAACCATCGCGGTTTGGTCCGATCCTTCGGGCCGGGCCGGCCGGGTAATTCCGCTTCTGATCGAAAACGTCGATCTCCCGCCCAGCCTCAGAATACGGAACTGGATCGATTTTCGTGACCCTGACCGGTATGAAGAGGCGTTTCTCGAACTGATCGCCACTCTCAGGGATGAACCGGTCCGTCGCGGACGCGGGGGGCTGCATCCCATCACGCCCGTAACAACCTATGCCCCTGCGCCCGTCGTCATTACCGGCTCGAACGGCCCAGATGCCATTCAGGAGCAACTGATCTGCAATCTTCTTCCTGTTGTAGCCTTGCCGACCGTGATCCAGATTGCCGAGACGACGATGCGCAAGAAGGGTGACATCGCGAGACATACAGAACGCAAGGACGTGCCGCCGTTTATCCTGCGGGAAAGGCTCCTCTACACTTTCTCCGACCTTCATGACATCGAGAACCCGCTCGGGGCAGCCATCGATGTAAAGACCTTGCATGATGAAAACTTCGCGCCGTGGTTCGGAGATGAGGATCGTCGCCGTTGGGCGATGGAACTCCTTAACCTCTGCCTGAAGGACCATTGCTGGAAGCGGCGTCTGCGGTTTGATGGGAAAGGCCAGCGATTCTTCTTCCTTCCCCTGCGAGGGGACGATCCCGAAAAGTCGATCTACTGGAAAATAGCGGGGACGCTCCATGGGCGCAGGGTGACCACGCGGCATTACGCCTATTTCAAGGGCGAGGATGGCAAACCGACTAAGCAGGAATTCGGGTGGCGGCACCAGGCGCTGCGGGCGATTTTCATGCATCTGACTAACGGTATCTTCCTGAAACTGTCCCCGACATACATGCTGACGAAGGGCGACGGCAAGACACCGCGCGGCGGCGCGCATGTCGGTCCGATCCTGTCGCAATGGCTAAACCAGGAACGGAACGGTCAGATCCTTCGTTCCCTGAGATTCTGGTCGCTTGTGCTGACGCGGGGTGACAGGAAGGAACTGCGAATCACGACCGGCCACGAGGCGATCGCCATCAGCCTCACGCCCGCCAACGGCCCAATCGGATTCGGAATAGGCGGCGACACGATCGACTATGACCGGCTCATGAATGCCGAGTATCAGGATGACCTCAGCATTCCCGACCTGCAGCCGGTTGCTCCACAACAGTATACCCTCAGGTTCGATGTCCCGGCCGGAACGCAGTGAACTTATATGGTGCGCAATAACGCCGGGCATAGATCCCGCAGTTCTCCGAGGCCGCTGCGTTCGCAGCCGTCGATGGATGTCCGCACGATGGCGGAGCTTCTGTCGGGCGCGCGCTCCGAGATGGCGTTCAGCCTCATTCCGGAGCCAGCGTTGCTGTTCGGGGGAAAGCAGGCTTGCGAGGACCCGAAGACCGGCCTGAGAGCCTATGGCCCGTATAGTCGAACCGACGCCACGCGGCGTCCTGTTGTCCGCATCGGGGTCGTCGGCCCGGCTGAAGCGATTGATCGCGCTCTGCGGCTCGTAGAGCAGATGACGCGGTCGATACCGCACGCTGAAAAGAACGACGCGATGCTCCATCCGGGCTTTCCCGGAATCAATGATCAAGATCCCTTCCAGATCGAGTTCGTGACTCAGCCGGTCTGGTGCCGGTCTCTCACGCCCGCGCAAGTCGCGCTGGTCGAGTGCAACCCGGATTTTCCGGCCCGAATCAAGCTTCTCGTCAACGACGTAGCCAAGGAGGTTGAAGCGCTCAGCAAACTCGATTCAGGGCCTGACGTCGTCCTGATCGCGATGACCGCCGGACTTGAAGCGAAATGCCGCGTTGGCATTGCCGCCTATGATCGCGAGCAGCGCGCGGCTCCGGACGATGAAGACGAAGACAATATTCCGGAGGTCGTGGAGGAGCTGGACGAAAGTGCAGCGGAGGAGGACGTCGCGGAGGAACCGTCCGATACGACGCGCAGCTTCCGCCGCGGCCTCAAGGCAGCTTGCCTGCAAACCTTGCCCACGCAACTGTTGTGGCATCGCACCCTGGCCGGAACCAAGGGCGTGCAGGATCTGGCGACGCGGGCTTGGAATCTCAGTGTCGCGCTGATGTACAAGGCCCGCGTAATTCCCTGGCGCCTTGCCGATGTCATCGAGGGCTCGTGCTTTGTGGGCGTGTCCTTCTTTCACCCTGATGACGGGGACGGATCAACGCGGACGAGTGTGGCGCAGGCCTTCACCCATCGGGGCGAGGGCCTCGTCCTGCAGGGCGACCGGTTCACCTGGACGCCGAGCCGGGCCGAGCGCTCGCCGCATCTTGACCGCGATGGAGCGAAGGCCCTCATCAAGAAAGTGCTTGAACTCTATGACGACGAGGTACACGGGCTGCCGCAGCGCCTCGTGATCCACAAGACGTCGCGCTACACGCAGGATGAACGTGACGGTTTTGCCGAGGGGCTTGCGGGGATCGGCCAAACAGCGCTCATCACGCTTTCGCACCGGGGCATTACCTGCATGCGTCCGGGGCACAAGCCGGCATTGCGCGGCACCATTGCTGACTTCGGCGAGAAAAAGGGGCTGGTGTACACAACGGGCTATATCCCGTTTCTTCGGTGTTATCCGGGCTTCCGCATCCCTCAGCCGCTGGAGGTGACGGAGAACTGGGGTTCGCTGTCGTTTCGCGAGGTGGCCGGGGATCTCTTGCGCCTGACGAAACTCAACTGGAATACCGCGGCCTTTTGTTGCGTCGATCCGATCACGACTGCCTTCAGCCGCCGGGTCGGAGACATCCTTAAAATCGCAAATACGGAAAAGCCCGCCCGGCATTACCGCTTCTACATGTAATGGCGGCGTCGCTGTGCGGTCGTGGCGCTGGCTCACGCGATGGCCCGCCGCGAAGCGGGCCCTCGCGATCGATGTGAAGCTGATCGACGTTGTGCCGGACGCGGTGAAAAAAATGGTGGTGTTTTCCGATGTTGAGAAACCTCGAACTGCCAGACGCATTGTCAAGTTTAACAAGGCGCATCCGACAGCGTTGATCGACATAGATCAGAATTATCAGAAATTTGCCGATTCCGAAGGAGCCGCAATCGATGCGGATCGAGGCGCCATGTGGCCCGGCGTCAAGGGGAGTGATCTACGCCATTGGGCCCATTTGAATCTTGCAGAACGTGCAGCGAAGGTAGGCGGCGAGATGGAGGAATTGCATGCTGGCTTCTATCCGCAGTTGAGTTTGTATGTTCATTCGGGCCTTACCGGGTTTTTGAACGTGAGCAGGGAAGGATTTCAGGCGCTGGCGGGCGTTACGTTCAACCTGATAATTAAATCTTATACTGCGATTCTATCGGAATTGATCCGGGAGTACAAACTTTTCCGTGCGACTGAACAAATCAGGGAGAAGATGGATTTGGCTCGCACACTTCCTTTCACCAGTACCCCAGAGGAGGCGAAGGCTTTGAGCAAGGAGCTTCTCGGGCGGTAAATCGGATAACTCTCTTTGGAGTGTTGGTCATGAAGCTGGTTCTTTTATTGAATTGCAAAATGGGTGATCCACGTCGTCGATCCGGCTGTGGCTCTGCCGTGGCTGCAAAATCCGAATGGAACCCAAGCACCATATCGACAATTCGCTGCGCGTCCGGTGCGGCCCCGAAAATCTCCTGCTTATCACCGAGGCAGTCCTGATCGATAGGTTCACGCGTGAAGGCACGATCTTGTTGAACTGTCACATCGCGTGTGATGTGATTCTCGGAACAAAGGCGGTAACGAACCCCTAAGCGCCTGCCACCATGGCTGCGCAAGAAACCTCTCAAGCACGACGGGAAGAAAATTGCAACGCGCGAAATTCAAGGAATTCGGCGCCGACTGCACCAAGACCTATCGGCGTAAATTCAGCGATGCCGGAGTGCTAGCGCACGCCGAGGAATGCCACCGCAAGCGCCTTGCAGATCCGTCGCCGGCGGAGCAGGAAATGACTGCGGTGCTCTCCCGATTAGGCGTGAAATTCGAGCGTGAGAAGATCATCCTAAACGGGGACCGCTGGGTGCTGATTGGCTTTTTCATCCCCTCAGTCAGTTTGGAGATCGAGCTGGACAGAGAGGGCCATCGCTGGAGAAAACTATGACGCCGGTCGTAGCCGTTGGCTGGCGTCAAAGGGCTACAAGGTCGTCAGGTTTTGGAACCGGGCCGCCTTTGACGGTACGGCCGAGCAGAGGGTCAGGGAGATGCTGGGGTTTTGCAGGGGCGATAATATCGTTATGGAACGTTTATTCAATAGTCGCGGCGAAAATATCGCGAATCTTTCGAATGATCGCCTCTACTCGCCGAGCGGTCAGAACATCGGACGACGCCTCAGCTCGGGTGACTTGGTTGACATGAACGGCAATTATCTTGGTGAGGTTGTGCATTCGAACCGTTTACTGAAAAGGTCTGGTCGAGGATCGTCTGGTTCCCATGGAAACGCTGGGACCACAGGAAACATTGGAAACTTTGGAAGTCCGGGAAATGTCGGAAGCTTGAACATCCCAGGCTACGACGACGTCGATTTATAATGCCGGTCAGCATGGATTGGGTGTGCGTCGTAAAGCAGGACGGAAAGTATCTGCATACCGCTCTGGGATACACGCCGGAGGACGCAAAAGCCAAAGCGGTTCAGTGGTGCGAAAAACACATTGAGGATTTCCCGGCGGCCATCGCCGGTGAACCGCGGTTGCAATTTCCGAAGTCCGCTTAGTTCAGCTTTGCCTCAGGCGCGATTTCATTGCGATCTCCTCGGGCGTCCTGCCGCCATCGTAGGCGATCCACTCCACCACTTTTTTCAGCGAAACCCTGTGCTGAGTCGCCGTCACCCGCCCCGTTGTATGTCGCAGCCAGGGCGTTGTCCCCGCCCTGCGGGGTGTTTGGCACCACGACGTTGAACTGATACAGTCCCCGAGACACAAGACCCGCAAAGTGTACCGTCGCTGCTAACCCGCCTATCTTTGCTACTGGTGGCGAAGATAAAAGATCCCGACTGCGTCACTGATCCGCTAGCGACCGGCACGGACGGCGCTGAGAATTCCCGCCGGCGACATGATCGCGCTGATTGAAGACCGCACTTGGGGCGCCCCTGGCGCGAACCCGAGAAAACATCTACACCCCCGAATCGGGTCGAATAAGAACGAAGCCGGATTTGGTTTTGACTTCCCTTGAGAATTGGCTCTTTTCGATTGAGCCAGGCCGATCTTGAGATAGCCATGGGCGGCGTTGGAAAGGTTTTTAGAGAATCGACCCGGCGGACACGCGACTCGTTTACTTGGGAAAAGGCGTAGCCAGCCAGCCTGCTGCATTCTGTGAAGGGCCGGATAAAGCGAGCCCTCTGGAATTAAAGAAACGCGCCTCTTGCTCGATTTGATTACAGTCACAGTTTCCCGATGTCCCTCGACACCCAAACCCTTGCTGTAGTCGCCGCCTTCGTCCAGCTCATCCTCAGCCTGCTGATTGCGATGACTTGGGGAACCCGCCAAACTTATCCGGGATTCGGACGATGGACCCTTGGAAATCTTTGCCTCATTTTCTCCCTGCTCTTTGTTGGCCTGAGAGGGATTGCCCCGGACTGGATGACCATGGTCCTAGGGAACTCGCTGGGATTTGTTGGCGGGATTCTTTTTCTGGAAGGAATCCGTAAATTCCGCGGATTGAAACCCAATGTCTGGGCGGCCTACGCGGGCGCCGCCCTCACCACGCTGGTTCTCGCTTACTTCCACTGGGTGGTGGATGACCTAGCTTCTCGCGCAGTGGCCGCTTCGCTATTCCCAGGATTCATGCTCCTGGCCTGCGGCGTCAGCCTGATGAAAGATATCCCTTCTCCCTGCAGGTTCAGCCGATGGTTCACCGGAGTTATGTTTGGCATCGAATTACTTGACTCACCGCCCATTCAGGGGTTACAGTCAGGTGGACAGGCCGGATTCGTCGCTCTAGGGCTGGTCGTTTGGCTGGCCCTAGCAATAGAAATACTGTATTTATTTTGCGGTCAGCCCAAGGGTAGGATCTTGAGCCAGAACCAAAAGATCAGCAGCTACCGGACTAGGGGGAATGATAGAGAAGCTAGGCAGCCCTCGCGAGTTTGTGTATTGTTCTCGTCCAAGCCATATGACCGAAGTGGTTTCGAGGAATCTATCGGAAACTGGAGACTTATACTCAACACAAGCGATTATATCTACCGACAATTGCCCCAACTGAGCAACCGAGGCAGCTACACCTTCAAGGGGATAGCCAATGATCCATCTATCGGTTCTCGGGCTTCCAACAAAGAGTGCCTTACTAAGCACGGATTGTTGAGTCGCTTCCCTACACAACCGCTCTCTCTCGCGCAAGATGCCATTAGGAATGGTGGGTGTCGGATCACGCCACATCTCCATCTTGAATCCCATAGAGACGGCCGTAGAGCCGCCAGTGTTCTTGAGCGATACATCAAAGGACAAATGTGCCCCATCTTTGTCGAACGTAAGTGGGCTTACGGCTCTCATGTCGAACGACACCCAAGGGCGATTCGTGGCTTCCAGAGTTTGTTGCGCCGTGACTGCGGCGCTTTTGGCGGCATTAGCTGCGTCTCTGTTAGCACAGTACATCTTGGCGGTATAGATGGTGTAGACAACAAGCACAGCAATGCCGAAAATCTCCACCCCTGCCTTGAAATTATCGAATCCGCTTTTCTTTATCTCGCAACTAACATACTTTTGGGGTTCGGGTGGTGGTGCGGGCGGAATGCAAAGTCCAACTGGGATGTCGGGATTGCATTGACTCTGTTTTGCAGTGGGTTCATCGGCGCGGTCTGGAGTGGGATTATTCTCACGAACAGGTTGGGGATTTGAAATATGCTCCAATCTGGCGATCAGTGCCTTAATCATCCCCTTAGTGATCTTGTCCATCAAGCCTCTTTGCGTTTTGGCATCGGGGGCGCTTTAATGACAGTCTTAAGAAGCTTTCGGAACTTTCGATACTCGGGTGTTTTCTTGATGTCGTGCTGGCTTTCTTCCGCGCCCTTCTCTTTTAGTCTTGGGTCTGACATCACCCCACCTCCTGACTGGTCAGGTTATTCCAAGTCAGACGCTTCCCGGCGACCGATCCGAGTACTTTGTGGAAGCGTTCCGAGTCAGTTAGTTCGCGCTCGTTATAGCGAAAGCTCTGCTCATCGAGGTATCTGAAGAGATGAAACGGCTCAACCGAAACATACGTGCCCTTGATGGAACGCTTCAGGAGCGACCAGAAGTTCTCCATGCGGTTAGTGTGGACATTGCCGTCAACGTAGCGCTCCGCGTGGTTAATTACCTTGTGGGCATACTCGCTGTCCAAGCCATCGTACGACAGCAGTTCATCAGTCATTACCTCGGAACCTTTGCGCACATTCCTGCGAACGATCTCGCAGAGTTCTCCCTTGCGCCGCGTCCCGACGTGATGAGTGCGAACTTTCCCGGTGTTCCGCTCGATCAGACCGAACACGATCTCTTTCCCTCCGGGTCCGCGACCGTGGATCTTTTCTTCGCGCTTGTGCTTGTGCATAAAGCGTGCCGCGCCGCCGATGAAAGTTTCGTCCGCTTCCACGGTACCGGACATTTTGTTGATGCTCCCAGTGTGGGTAGCGTAGCGAATGCGGTGCATCATGAACCACGCAGTCTTTTGGGTGACTTCGAGAGCCTTGCCGATTTCATAGCTAGAAACGCCGTTCTTGCAGTTCGCCATCATCCACATGGCACAGAGCCACTTGTCGAGTCCGACGGCGGAATCTTCGAAGATCGTCCCGACCTTGACGGAGAACTGTTTCTTGCAGTCCCGGCACTTCCAGAGCAGCCGCGTGGCGAGGTAGGTAGCTTTCTTGCTGGAGCAGCGCGGGCAGATGGCTTGACCGTTGGGCCACTTAACAGCAGCAACCTCGTCGATGCAGGTTTGCGGGTTGCTGTAGTGCCTTATGGCACTCATCAAACCACTGTGTTTGCTGATGTTATCGTTTTCCATAATCTAACTATACACCCGGAGGAACGGTGAGTCAAGTAATTTGTTACCTTATGTTTGCGGTCGGCGGTGCCACTTTCCTGGCTCGCGCTCTTTACTACTATTTGGTCCCGCAGGCGGCTGCGTCCATGGACACATCGAGATCACTGATTCGGTCGTCGCTGCTGAGATAGCTGGCCTGAGACACGCCGAGCGCAGTGAGTCTGTTCGGATCTCCATGCAGGTGGATCTGAGGACCGGAGTCGTGGGTTGCCCAATCGTTGAGGCTGGCCGGGATGAGAGCTAAGCTGGCGTATGGCTATATATAAGATGGTGTGCCCTGAATTCTCCTTGGTACAGATCGCCCAAGGCGTCCTTGGGGGAGAATAGACGCGTAGATGACGAGCCAGAACTGCGTCCGTTGCCGCCGCCGCGATGTAGAGGCATCCCCTCGGCGACGGCAACTATACGGGCTGCGCCTATGGTTATGGTGACCTTGCTCCATTCACCGGGCCACGCGATTGCCCTGTCTGTAACGGGTCGGGTCTCGAAGGCCACATCGAAACAACCCTGCCGCATTCAGATTTTGGAGATCCGGAGTGCTGGGGCTGCCTGAACGGCGTCATTCGCGGGGATCAGGCTGATATTGTCTGCAATGAATGCGGTACCGTGCTCCGCACCGTTCCCGTCGCGAATGTTGGGCAGACGCTGACAGAACTGGAACTCACGCTGGAGGTTGCGAGCGAATTGTGCCCGCATTGCAGGTCGGTAAATCTGTTCCCGGGCTTTTCCAAAACGCTCGCATTCACCTGTCGGCAGTGCGGAAAGGCGGTTGTTGGTCGCGTGCCTGTTCGCGTGTGCCAAGTTTCCTTTTACGACCGGCGTGGCGTTCTTCATTCCGTCACCGTTGAGGCTTCTAGCGTACTCGAAGCGGCCGGACTGGGCCTGAGGCGCGTGCGCGAACAGGAGATGCTTGATGACGATCTGGGCTTCAGTGACGTCACCGTTGAAGTGGCGACGAAGACTGTACATGTGGTCCCCATTAATAAGCTCATCGAGTGGCGTGATTCAAACTCGCCGAGCCCGCGCGAGCTGAACCGAAAAATGAATGTCCGCGGGACGGTGAGGGTTCAAGGTGATCTCACGACAACGGCTTTCCCGCAGGATCAACAGGTAAATGCCAACATCTCGGAGAAGCCGGGAAGGAGATTGACCGAGCGGCAATACGGGCACCTCTCCGACGCCAGACCGAGTTTCAGTTGCATCTCATCAAGCGCGCGACGGAGATCAGCGGTCTCGATGCTCTGGACGATCGCGCCGCATTCGTTGCAGATGATATCCGCGAAATCACCGCGATCGAAAGGCAACAAGAGTCCGCAACATTCTGGAGTACCAAAATCCGAGTGAGTAAGAATGTATTCCGGCGGATTCACATACTCAGTCTAATGCTCGTCGCGGGCAGAGGTGCCTGTCGCGGCCTTTCGCCTTAGGAAGCAGATATCGCGCTAAGTTGCATCTTTCAGGTGTGACCTTCCCCCGGGGTCTGACAAATTCGATAGATTTGACGCCCGTATTTTTCGACGGCGTTCTGGCCGATTCCAGGAATGGCGATCAGCTCCGCAGCCTTTGAGGGACGCCTTTGAGCGATGGTTCTCAGGGTCTGATCGCTGAAAATGCGGAACGCAGGCACACCCCGCCGCCGAGCTTCTAGCAATCGCCAGTTACGCAGCGCCTCTTCGAGAGGTGATTCCGTCCCGGGTGATGAGCGTTTCATTTTCTGGGCCGCAGGGACTTTCGTCCCGGTGCCGGTTCTGCGTTTTGGAGAAGTGGGCTTTCTCTTCTTGCGCTTCCGCTTTGTCGGCGACGCAGAAGTATCCTTCATAATGAAATCGATTGGCGTAGTCTTGTTCGCCGCTCGTCCTGCCGGAGTGAGTCTCACCGTACGGTACGGAATCTGTTTGCCGTCCTTTTCAAAGACCGCATCGGACAACCGCGCCATTCCGGCCCGCGCCATCGCGCCCAGCACGTCTTCGAAGGCATCTCGACTCATCTCCCCGCCCGGAAACAGCTCGGCGTGCAGCTTTCCCGTCGATTTCTGGTCGACCGAACGCAACGCCGCCAACACGCGGAAGAGCGTCGCCTGCTCCTCCTCCGTAGCAGTCCGGAAACGCTGTGCCGCGCAGCCAGCCGGATCGCAGAAATCGCAAATTCCGCAAGCCGTCTGACCGTCGGCAAGATCGCCGAAGTGACGAACCAGCGTCGACATACGGCACTGGTTGGTGTCGGCGAAACGGATCATCTTTTCAATCTGCGCCCGCTTTTGCTTCGCCGTGGGCGATGTAGAATTCGCGCCACTGGCGCTCGCCGGCAGTTACGTTCTCCGCGGAATCCAGCACGGCGCCGCCGTGGATCCACAGCTTTTCAAGGGCCTTGTCGAACACGTCGGAATCCATCCGCAGTCTGTTTCTGCAGAGCGGCTTTTTCCATTGGCTCGGGCCGCAGCCGGGCAAACATAGCGTCCAGCACCGCCACGGCCGGGTAGTCGCGCTCGAAAAAGAAATCGTGCGTGTAGCGGTCCGCGTATGAGTGCATCAGGACCGCGCGGCTCGGTTTCCCATCGCGCCCGGCTCGTCCGATCTCCTGGTAATACGCCTCAACGCTGCCTGGCAAGGCGGTATGAATCACCGTGCGGACATCGGGTTTGTCGATTCCCATCCCGAACGCAATCGTCGCCACCATCACGTTCGACTTTTCCCGCAGAGAAATTCTTCCTGCACTCGCTTGCGTCGTTCGGTGTCCAGGCCCGCATGATAAGCCGCGGTAGAGAAGTGCGTCGCGAGTTGGGCCGCCACGCTCTCGGCCTGCTTCCGGGTGGGCGTATATACGATGCCCGGCCGCCGCTCTCCATCCAACAGCAATCGCACGCTAGCGTAGGTCTTTGGGACGGCGCCACCTCGACCACTTCAATCGCGATATTGGTGCGCCGAAACCCGTGGATGAACCGCACCGATCCGCACCAGACCCAACTGCTTGGCGATGTCGTCTTGCACCAGCGGCGTCGCCGTGGCAGTCAGCGCAATTATCGGCGCGGGACGCAACATGGGCAGGTATTGGCCAAGCATGCGGTAGTCCGGCCGGAAATCGTGCCCCCACTGGGAAATGCAGTGTGCCTCATCGATGGCGATCAGCGACGGCTTCCGCTTTGCCAGCATTTCCGGAAACCCGGCCACGCGGAACCGTTCGGGAGCGATAAAGAGAAACTGCAGCTTACCGTTCAGGTAGTCGAGGCATGCCTGGCGAGACGCCGCACGCTCGCGGCCGGAATGTATTCTTTCTACCGCGAAACCTAGTTCCTTGAGCTTTGCGACCTGGTCTTCCATCAACGCGATCAGCGGACTGATCACCAGCGTCGTTCCACCCCGCGCCACTCCTGGCAACTGATAGCAGAGCGACTTGCCCGATCCGGTCGGCATGACAAGCAGCACGTCCTTCCCATCGACCGCCGCTTGGCAAACTGCTTCCTGATTCGGGCGGAACGAAGAGAAGCCGAATGCACGATGGAGCAGAGTCGCGAGCGTGTCGCCAGCTTCGAATGCCGGTCGACTCGGCGGTTCAGACGACGCGTCCCTGGTTTGCGCTTGCCCGACTAGGGCCCCGATCGGGGTCTTGGCAGGCGGTTGTACATGCGCGACCTTGCCTACCACCTCACGCACGTAATCTTCGATGCCCGTTATAAACGGTTTGAGGTGAGCTTTGCCGCGCTGGATGCGCGTCAAGTATGCCTCCCACTGGCCGGTCATCGCCGGGCTCCTGACCTCGGGGTGCACAATCTCAACGAGCCGTATCCCCTTGTCGGTCGCCTCGAGACTCTTACCGCTCCGGCTAATGTAGCCGCGCTTGAGCAACACCTCGATGATGGCTGCGCGCGTCGCCGGCGTGCCCAAGCCGGTCTCCTTCATGGCGTCGGAAAGTTCCTTCTCGTCGAGTGTCTTGCCCGCCGTTTCCATCGCCGTCAGCAGAGTTCCCTCCGTCAGGCGTTTCGGTGGTCGCGTCTTCTTGCGAACGGCCTCGACGTCCACTACCTCCTGCGGATCGCCCTTCTTGAGGCCGGATGGCAAAACTTGTTCCTCCCTCCGCTCCTCGCCTCCGCTCTGGGCTCTCCCTGGCTTCCTGGCCGTGGCGATATCCAGGACTTTCCAGCCCGCCTGCTGTACCGCGGTGCTCGACGTGTGATAGCGATCGACGTCATCGCCGTTCCAAATGGCCGTAATCACCGTTGTAACTGACCAGATGTGATCGTCGTGCCAGGCGCTCAGCAATCGGCGGCAAACCAGGTCGTAGATCTTCCGTTCCTCTGCGGACAGACTGGCATTTTCAGGCGAGGTCGTTGTGGGAATAATGGCGTGGTGATCTGTGACCTTGGCATCGTCAACGAACCGCCGTCCCAGCGGGCGCTCCCCGGTGCCGGCGGCAAGGTCTGCCTGATAGGGCGCCGCGATCACCTTGACGATTCGTGGCAGTGTCACCGCCACATCCTGCGACAGATGCCGGCTGTCTGTACGCGGGTAGCTGATCAACTTGTGCAGTTCATACAACGCCTGCGCTACATCCAGAGTCTTTTGCGCGCTAAAGCCGAACAGCCGGTTTGCGTGCCGCTGCAGTTCCGTCAAATCGTACAGAGACGGCGGCGGCATCCGCTGCACCTCGGATTCGATCGATTCGATAGCAGCCGAGCCGGTGCGCGCGCGACCGACAATACGCCCAGCCTCTTCTCCATCCGCCGACAGCCGCATCGACTTCTGCAACGTTTCCTTATCGCCGCCATGTTCCGTTTGTTTGCGAAAACAGGTGCCTTGGTATCGGCTCTCCGTAGGCACGCCAGTCGGATGGAAGCTAGCGACGACTTCCACATAGTCTTCCGGCGCGAAGCTCCGGATCGCCAGCTCGCGCTCCACAAGCATCGCTAAGGTTGGTGTCTGCACGCGCCCGACCGATAGTTCCTCTCCGTAAGCAAGCGAATAGGCGCGAGACAGATTCATGCCAACCAGCCAGTCGGCCCTGCTGCGGCCGCGCGCGGCATCTGCCAGGGAATCGTAGTCGCTCCCTGGTCGCAGCGCAGCAAGGCCTTTGCGGATGGCATCCGGTGTCAGCGAAGAGATCCACAGCCGGCTGAAGGGCTTGTCACACTGCGCGGCCTCGTAGATGTAGCGGAAGATCAGCTCGCCCTCGCGGCCTGCGTCCGTGGCGCACACGACCCGGGAGATGCGCGGGGAATTGACGATCTTCCGCACAACCTCAAACTGATCCTTCGTCTTCTCGTATACGACGAGCGGCCAGCATTCCGGCAGCATCGGGAGCAGGTCACGCCGCCACTGGCGCCATGCCGGGTCTATTTCGTGGGGCTGAGCCAGAGCCGCCAAGTGGCCGATCGCCCAGGTGACCACGTAGCCGTTGCCGTGCAGGTATCCGTCACGCTTACTGGTCGCGCCCAGCACGCTCGCGATGTCGCGGGCGACCGAAGGCTTTTCGGCCAGCACCGCAATGGTTCC
Organism: Bryobacterales bacterium; assembly: GCA_963813145.1. Classification (GTDB taxonomy): domain Bacteria; phylum Acidobacteriota; class Terriglobia; order Bryobacterales; family Bryobacteraceae; genus Palsa-187. Next base: position 3,216,771 of record CAWEXX010000001.1, on the reverse strand, counting down.
TGATTCCATGGTGGCCATCGTGAGAATCCCAGTTTAGCGGTCGGACGATCTGTGCGAGGGAAGCGTTCGCGTGACGGTTCAAGAGTCGACGGTCGAGCACAATGTCCGGCTCATCGAATTCAGAAAGTGGCTAGCGAAAAACGGCGGAGCGCCGAAGGACATCACACACCGGCAGAAGGTACGCGAGATTTTGGGAAAGGCGTGATTGTCTCGCTTAATTTATACTATCGCCATGACGACTCAGGATGAGCGAATCATGCACGGCTGGCAGGATAACATCAGCACGACCAAAACGCTTTGCGGAGTGGACCGCACGAATATTCCAGACCGTGAAGGATCGATCGAGATTCCGATGCCCAACGGTATTGCTGATCCAAAGTGGATAACCTGCCCCGTTTGCCGTGAGGTTTTACGAATAGATTGGAACGCCTAGCTCAAAACCCGCTTACTTTGCCGCCTTCAGCGCCGCCCAGCGCTTCTTCTGTCCGAGCGCCATCCTGCGTCGTGCCGCTGCGCTGACGTGTCGTTTTTTCTTCGGCGCAGTAGTGCTCACCGAAATTGTTTGTGTCGTTCCACCGAGCGCCGCAATCGCCCGATTTACCTTGTCGCGTTCCTGAATCAGAGCCGCGAGAATTTGTTCGATCGCCATGGCCGAAATTCTAGCAGACAAATTACGATTGCCGGAGGCCGGACATATTTGCTCTTGCGATGGTCACCGTCGCAGTGCCGTTGTTGCCGCTCACGGCCATTACTCCGCCGCTATAGTCGGCATTCGAGTTTCCTTCAGGGACGTGAGGTATCGGGGAATTCGGGAATCACGCCTTGGAAACACACCGGCACAGGACAGATGTTTTCCCGCTGCCAGGCGACGGCTGTTTCCATGCCCACCAACGAAATCACGACTACGCCTCCGATGGTCTTCTTGTGTATCATGGAGACGATTTTACCACTGGGCTTTTTCAGGGATCGCGTGGCTGATACGTGGCTCCGAAATGCAAAACCGGCCACTCGCGAATATTTTCCGGCGTAGGCTGACCCGCGCTCGTGCCGATCTTGATGCCCGGCGGGATCGGCGTCAACCTAGCGGATCCCGGAACTGCCGCGGCCATCAGAACTGCTCCGCCAAGGGCGAGTTTTGTAAATTCCCGGCGCTCGGGATTGAAATCAGAGTCTGTTGTTTTCAAATCAGGTGTGCTCATGTGGGTGTTCCTAAAATTCCGCGCGGAAGGATAACTGCATGTTTGGCCTCCGATGCGCACGATAAAACGACCATGGCAGGGAGTGTACCAGTTTTCGCTTCCGGGCAACGGTTCAAGATTGGCTTGAAGAGCGAGGTCCGAACGGCCCTTTTGCTGCTCACCTTCAAAACCGCCAGCGGGCCAAGTCTGTGTGATTTGACCGTCGTCGAGTTTTGTGTCGCGGCGCAGCCAATGCAGCAGGGCGCGCTTAAGATCCGCGCCAGAACACGTTATTGTTTCTTCAGCGGCTTCCAGGCACGAGTATCCGTGAGCTTGTTGTTGTCGATCGTGATCTTGCCATTGACGAACACGGAATCGAAACCGCTAGAGAATTTGATGAGACTTGGCGTCCTGCACATTCGGTAAAAAAGCGTAGTTGGGTCCATATTGGCATAAGAATCTGCCGCCTATCACAACCTCCTGCGCTGAATAGCACGAGTGTGTGCCGACGATGAAGGCTGTGGAGCGATCCGCCTCGCAGACCGACGCATTCTTGTGAAATCGCGATGAGAGCCGGATAGCCGGTGTTGCAGAGACGCCCTTTTGGAACGGATCCGGAGGATTCGTGAAATGTCGGAGTCCCGCGATGTAAGACAAGAAGAACTGCTCCGCCTAATCGCGCAACCGACGAAGTCGGGACGTCCCCTAACAGACGCGTGGTTAAAGCTCCAAAATGCTCAGGGTGAACTGGATCGCTCAGTATCCGACGAGATCCGGGAGCGATTGTAGCGCGCACGCAACATCGCGTAGAGTTCGCCTATAACCGAATCAGCTGTTCGGTCGTTTTTGGACGTTCCTCCGGAATCTACCTGGCCTGCACGGCACGCGCCATGCGCAATTGGCATTCGCGAATCGAATGACGTCGGATTGCCCGTCCGAGTATGCGGACCTGCAACGCTTGTATCCAGAGGTGGATTTATCGAGAGCCCACATCATCCCGTACGGAGTCGATCAGCAAGAGTGCCGAAATAAGAGTGATTGCTGAGCGATTGCTTCGGAAGCTCTCCAAATGAGTAGCCTAAAGGGGAGGGCCAGTTTTTTAGCTCTTAACGCAAAAAGAATCAAGCCTGTCTAAACTATATGTGCCGCTATCTTACACGAGTCACGCCACTTCCACTTTTTCGACCATGCCGGCTCACTGCACGGTTCCCGCCAGTTCGACTTTCAGTCTATCTCCCAATACAATGGAAATGTCATTAGCTGCAAGAAGCTCTTACGCGCCCATCGGCTTGTGGCGGTATCCTCTTCCAATCCTATCTGTTCTAGCAAATCACATGCGATCACAAAGCTTTTCATCAATTCCGCTAGCCTGTCGCGGGTTTCGATGACCCGAAGGACTCGATACTCTACAGCGAAGCTCGCCGCCAATTCAGAAATCGTCACGATTAGCGTCTCTTTGTACCTCAGCTCAAGATCATTCCACTCACGGACTTCAGGACGAATTTCCACCTCTCTGTGTGCAAGGACTCGCTTGACGCACATCGGCAACTGGCCAAAGTCTCCTCGTGCTCGGATCGCAGTCAGCGCCGCGCGCTCTTCTGCACTTCCTCGAAAACTTGTTTCGAGTACAGACTGAAGTGCCGAAAATAGTTCCCTCAACCTCGGGCCCTCGGCTCTTCGGACAGAGCCAGAACACCCGTCGCATCGATCCAGCCTTGGTCCCTGCCTTGAGGTAACAATGCCGGCGGCGCTCGCAGGCGCTCTCGGGCACGTTCGATGTCCTCGACTGGGTCCCAGAACTCAGTTCCGGTCTTACCAGTTTGCTGTTCATAGGTGGTAAGCCTAAAGAGTTTACTGTATAACCACAGTTCATTACGGCCCCTGAGTTTTTCAACAAACCAGATGAGGGCAAACGGGACTGAACATAAGGACATACCCGCCACGATGGTAAGGGCGCAACCTAAGGCTTGCATCGGTAACGAGCAAAGATCGGGCCGAAATAAGGGAGTAAACAAAACTCCTATTGCTCCAGCAAACCCGTGAGTAGCAATAGCACCAAGCGGATCGTCCAGACGCTCTGATAACCACTGAAATCTATGTTGAAACCCGCGAGCGATCACGGCAGAGCCTACGACTGCACCAATGGCTCCAAGAATTGCCTCTAAAAGAGCCTCCGATGGTTTGATGTAACTAGCGTTTGCTGTGACGGCGACTAATCCACCCATTCCGAATACCACACGTTCCAGACCCGCTACATCGCGTAGAACTTCTCCGCGCCAGGTATTGCTTGTAATCGGCATCGCAAGTATAGTTCTGCTTGCCAGAGCGATGGTCAGCCCTACCAAGCCACCGGCGCTCGCACCGACGCTCGTGTTCAAGAAGGCGGTAAGAAAGTCATTCCAGTCCTTGGAATTACCGCTCTTAAATCCCAGCCACCCAAACCACAGAAAGAACGCACCTATCACAGTTAGGTGAATGTTGTCTCGCTGTTCCGCCATCTGCACTCTCGCCAGCTCGAGCCACACTCTTCTCCTGGAGCGAGGACCTAACCAGAGCGCAGCCGAAAGGGCGAGGGCTACGCCCAGCAGGTGTACGACGCAGCCGCCTGCTGAATCCACGAACCTCCACGAGTTGGCAATAGGCCCATCAATGAACAAGAGCCCAGAGATTATAGGATAAGCAAAGCCAGCCGCTAGTATCGAGCATATTGAGTTTACGAGAAGTGTTCCGCGCTCGGTGATTGTGTTGGCGATGATCAAGGCGACAGTCGAGGCGAATCCCGCATTGAACGCGACGTCGAGGGGGCTGGCAAACGCTAGGTGATTGATAAATCCCTGGATGTACCAAGCGGACGATGCAGGTCCGGCCAGCGCAAACTCCGCGCATGGAATCGGAATTGGCGGCGCTCGCAGAAACGCGGAAGCGCCTCAACGATTACTGCCAAGCTGTGAATCTACCGGTCGGGCAGTCCGGGGAAACACCATGCTCACTTTATGGCCGGCTGCTTAGGCCTTCGAACTGATCTCCGCCGATTCGGCGCACTGTTAAATAACGGGGTGCGCTGACAGTGGCAACGGAGACTCCAGGCCAATTCGACCTTGCTGACGACGGCACCGGCAAACCTTTGCGACGTCGAGATAGGCACCGGAGACGCCCAGATCCTGCCGGAACCTGCCACTTTGCGACAAGAACGCCAGTCCAGGGCCGAAATTGCTGTGAAACAACGGGCAGAGAGAGTTCGTACCAGAACAACTGGCTCCCCGGCATAGAATCGAACTTCCATTCACAGCGATCTAAAGCACTTGCGGGATCAACACGGGCAGCCCAGGCTAAGGAGGCCGTATTCAGCACTGGAGTGCGGAGACTTGCTCTTGCCTAGGACACGAGGCATGACTGTTGTTATGAAGGACCGCAAGAACAATGTGTTGCCGTTTCCGAAGCCGCCAAAAGAGCATGCGGCGCCGCCGTCATTCAATGAACACGCACCCGTTGATTGTGCGCAAAAATGTGCAAGAAATTCAATCCAGCGCCATCTGTCGGTGAGCGGAAGCAGACGCCCCGAATCCGTGTAAGCCATAGAAAACACCCGAAGCCGTGTGCCCGGCGGAAGCCGGGCGCTTGCTTGGGGTGCAAGAGGTCCCGGGTTCAAATCCCGGCAGCCCGACCAATCCCCTCAATAGTTTACGACGTTCCGCATTCGAGCTACATCACAGTCGCGACTGCCTGCATGCTTTACATTTACGCATGGCGGCTCTGTGGCCGGCGCTGCCGAACTACTTCTTGACAAGCACGACGTCGGCTTGTCGGATCTTGCCCGCTTTCATCTCGGTTTGAAAGTTCACTTCGAGCAGATTGAAGGCCGGGCCGGGGATCAGTTCGATGGTGCCCTTGGCTCCCTCGGCGGTCACCATGTTGAATTTCTGATTGCGCGAGGGCTGCATCTCTCCAGAGAAATCGAAACGCAGAACGGGGTCGCTGGTGCTGGCGGCGGGAAGTTTGAAGCGTGCGACGGCGGTACCGACGATGTGACCATTTTCCTCAAACACCAGAATGTCGACGAATTCCGGCTGCGGGCCGTGAAAGAGTCCGTTGGTTTGGGGAAAGGTCCACGCGCCGATGTAGCGCGCCAGCGGGACCGGGGTGATGGTGGGCGGAGCGGGCGCGGGATTGTTCAGCGTCACGGTGGGGACGCCGGGCGGCGCGACGGTGATCGGTGTGGCGACGCCTTTCGCGCCTTCGCCGAGTTTTCGATAATATTCTGCCCACGCGGCGGATTCGCGCGCGGAATCGGCGGCAGCGTCCTTGAATCCCTGGAGCATGGCGCGGGAATGCTCCACGGCTTTAGCTCGCGTCTGCTCAATTGCGGCGGCGGATGCGTTCGCGGTGTCCGTCAATTTTTTGCGCTGGCCGATGGCGAGACCCAGGGCGTCGAGGGCCATTCGCTCCCGCGCCAGGGCGGCCCGCAACTGCTGAATGCCCGCATCCGGATTGTTGGCGAACGTCTCCATGGTGCGGTTCACGGTGGCGATCTCCGAAGCGACGAATCGCGCGTCGGCGGCGGTCGAGATGGCGGGCGAAGCGGGGGGCGCGCTCTCCAGCCATGAGATTTGCTCCGCCTCATCCTGCGCGATTCCTTCGAGATACGCCTTCCGGACGGCTGCGACTTTCACGGCTTCGGCGGCCATACGATCGGCGCGCTGGGCGATAGGATCTCCGCCGGCGGAGGCCTGGTTCTCCAGTTGGGGATCCGCGTCGCGCCAGGCGCGATAAGCGGCGCGAACCTCGTCGCGGGAGCGCTGCGCGAGGCACAATGCGGCGACGAAAGCGAGCAGCATCGCGCGTTTCATGGCTGCTTCTTTCTGGCGGCGCCGGGATTGACGATGGTGCATTCGGTGGTGGCCCGGCTGAGGCGGGCAACGTAGTACGCACTCCACCTGGCACCCTCCACCTGGAGCGATGCCGCTTCGCCTTCGGCCGCCGTCTGCCGATCCTGGTACGCCACCACCAGGTCGCCGAGCAGGGCGTTGAGGATATCCCTGGGGCCGGCCTGCTCCTCGGCTAGCGCGGCGCGGTCCCTGACTATCCGGGCGAGTTCCACCAGCACCTGCTCGGCGCCGGCCAGGGATCCGCGCTTGCGCATGCTCTCCTTGAGGTCGACTATTTGCGATTCGATGGAGTTGCGCTCCTGTTCTGCTTCCTGGCGCTCTGTGTTCCATCCTCCGGCCAGCGCCGCCTGTGCCGCCAGCACTTTCTTGGCGGCCTCAGTATCGCTTTTCGCCCGGGCTGCCGCCGCTTTCAGATAGGCAAACAGCGCCACCAGGCGGGCGTCCGACGCACGGCTCACCTCCTCGACCGCGGCGCGGGACTTGGGATCGCACGGCAGCAGGCGCGCGATCTTCGTCTCCAGTCCCTTGGCGAGCGCTTCCCAGGCCGCCGCCGTTTTATCGGCGGTCTGACGGAGAGTGTCGACCGGCTCTGTTGGCTTTTCCTGCGCAAAGACGGATTGGGTGATAGCCAGCGCGAGGAATAACGCGGACCGGATCATTTATTCGGCACTCTTATTCGGCAAGTTATTCAACACTCTACTCAACTGCGCCCGCCTTCGGCGAGGGCTTCGGGATGGTGGGATTCTTCACGTATTTATCGAACCACGTGAGCTTCTCCCACAGCAGGTGCTCGATGGTCTCCTTGGCGCGATAGCCGTGCGCTTCGTCGGGCAGGAACACCAGGCGCACGATTCCTTTGTTGCCGCGAATCGCCTGGTACATGCGGTCGCTTTGAATGGGGAAGGTGCCGGAATTGTCGTCGGCTTCGCCGTGGATCAGCAGGATCGGGTCCTTGATCTTATCGGCGAACAGGAAGGGAGACATGTTCAGGTAGGTATCGCGAGCCTCCCAGATGGTTCGCTCCTCGCTCTGGAATCCGAACGGAGTCAGCGTGCGATTGTAGGCTCCGCTCTCGGCGATTCCGGCGCGGAACAGGTTGCAGTGCGCCAGCAGGTTGGCGGTCATGAAGGCTCCATAGCTGTGTCCGCCGACGCCGACGCGGTTGGGATCGACCACGCCCATCTCCGCGCCCTTGTCGATGGCCGCCTTGGCGTCGGCCACGATCTGCTCGACGTATGTGTTGTTCACCACGTCGATGGTTCCCACCACCGGCATCGCGGCGTTCTTCATCACGGCGTAGCCGTCGAGCAGGAAGAACAGCTCGTCATACGGCGCGAAGGTGGTGAAACGCTTGGTCGAGCCTTGAATCTGGCCGGCGGTATCGGCGTCGTTAAACTCGCGCGGATAGGCCCACATGACTGCCGGAAGCCTGGTTCCGGCCTTGTAATCGGGCGGCAGATAGAGCTCCATCGAGAGAGGCACGCCATCGGCGCGCTTGTAAGTGACCAATTGCTTGGTGATGCGGCGAAGCTGCGGCGCGGGATCCTTGAACGAGGTCAGCGCGGTAACCTTCGTGCCGTTGTGCAGATAGTAATTCGGAGGCTCGGTAGGGCTCTCGCGGCGCGTGATGAACTTGCTGCCGGTATCGTCGAGCACTGCGTCCACCACCTCATAGACATCGTCCGAGGATTGGAAGATGCGCTCCGGCTTGAGGGTGTTCAGGTCGAAGCGATCGAGGAACGGATGGTCTCCGGTCGGGGAAGCGCCCGCGCCTTCGAGCAGGATCGAGCTGCCCGACTGCACGATTTTTCCACTCCCCCCGCCACCGCGTCCGCCTCCGCCGCCTGCGCCACCGCGACCACCACCGCCCGAGGTCGATACGGGAGTGCCCGGGTCCTTATAACGGTCCTGCGAATTGCGGCTCCAGATCAGCTTAGCTTCGACGCTGGGATTTTTTGGGTCGATTTTGAAAGTCCGCACGATGCGGGTGATGCGCGCGCTATCCTCGACCAGCGCGAAATCCTTGCCGAACTGGATGCCGGAGAAATCGCTCCTGCGTTTTGACGATCTCCGCCGGCTCGCCTGTGAACGGCGCGTTTAGTGCGACGACGCGATCGCGATGCGGGACTTTTTCTTTGGGATTGCCGCCGTCCAGAGCCTCCACCCACATCAGCGAGGCAGGCTCGTTCGGCAGCCAGCGGTATTGACGCGGTCCGGGAGCGACTCCGCCGCCGCGCGATGCGACTTTCGGGGTGGGAATGCTGGCCACTTTGTGAACCATGGCGCCGGCCTGGCTCCAGATCTCGACTTCCTTGGGGAACTCGCGGGCCGGGTGCAGATAGGAAAACGGCTTATGCTCGCGGGTGATCAGCATGTACTTGCCGTCGGTCGAAAGCGTCACGTTTTCGAAGATCGCGGGCTTGCCAATGGGCGTGACTTTGCCGTCGGCGGTATCGACGGAGACCAGTTGCGCGGTGGCGTAATATTCGTACAGCTCTTCGTCGTGAGGATTCTGGAGCAGGTCCTCGTAAGTGGCGACGCCGCCCGCGTTGCCGTCGCTTTCCTGCACGTGCGGCCCTTTCGGAACGCGCGGCTCGGCAGGCGCGGGGCCGCGACCGGCGGGGATCGCTTTCACGACGATGGTCTTGTTGTCGGGCAGCCAGTCGATCGGGTCGCCCAGGACGGCGTTCAGTTTGAGGCCGGCAATCTTATGAGTCTTGCCGGTGACCGGTTCGCCAATCCAGAGCTCGATTCCATTGCTGACGGTATTCGAAAACGCAAACTGCTTGCCGTCGGGAGACCAGCGGAGCGGGCCTGCCTGCGCATTGGGCGGCAGCGCGAGCTTCATCTTGGTGCCTTCGGGCAATTTCACGAGCTCGATGGACAGGCTGTGGGGCGCCAGGTGTAATCCGTTGGTGCGCGGATCGATGCGCATTCCGGCGAGGCGCAACATAGGCTCGGCTACTTCCGCGATCGACGGATGGCGCGCCGCTTGCGATAGCGATGCGTAGGTCTTGGTCGGATTGACGGCCAGGGCCGGAGTGGCGGGCGCGTTCAGGATGTCGAGAACTTCCTTGGGCGGTTTTTGATACAGAACTTCGTCGGCGTAAACGGGGGCGAGAACAGAAATCGCGAATGTGAATAGAGTTAGTAAGCGGCGCATGTGAATCCTCTCGTCAGGCAGTGAGAAGATTCAGTTTACTGCAAAACTGTGGTGAACTTTTGAGATGACCGGGGAGCCCTCCGCGATATATCGCGCAGTTCCATGTTCATCATGAGGACGATGAAGCGTGGTACGTGCTGGAAGGAGCTTTGTGCGTCCAGTCGGGTGAGAAGATCATCGAGGCGGGCGTAGGCGCGGGGGTCTTTTGTGGCTCGCGGGACTCCGCATACGTATTGGAATCCGGGTCCAGGAGTGCTCCGTTTCCTATTGATCATGACGCCGAAAATTTTTCGCCTGATTCAGGAGATTCACACGATGGAGAATCGATCGAGGGGGCGATTCCGAGATGGCGGGCGGGTAGGGGCCGGTTATCTCAACAGTCCCCAGGCTCACGCCAGGGGTTATAACCCCGTCCGTACAAGGGCGGGGATCGCGCGGTTCGCAGCGCGGTAACGATATCGACGAAACAGTCGACTAGTGTCCGCATGCTACGCATGGCGGCTCGGTGGGGGCGCTGAACCGCCACCGCATCCTACCGACGGATTCTCAGCGAAGCTCTTCGCCCGTACCGAGCCGCCATGCGTAGCATGCGGACACGCTGAGAATCACAGGTTGACGGCTCCCGATGGTCGCGGCTTTAAAGAGGCTAATCGAGCGTGAGAATCTTGAGCCAATTCTCCGCGGCCCGATGGTAGTCTTTGGCTCCTGTAGCCAGATAGGCTTCGACTTCGGCGCGCGCCTGGGCGAGTGACCCCTGATGCACCAGAACGTCGGCTGCACCCAGATGCGCGACGGGATAGGCGCGGGCCGCGCGCCGCAGATAATCGAGCGCCTCGCCGGTGTAACGATACTCTCGCGCCAGGGTCCAGCCGAGGATCAGATGCGCCTGGGCGTTGGCTGGATCGAGCGCGACCGACTCCCGCGCCGCCCATTCGGCCTGCTGCAAGCGGTTCTCCGAGAGCAGCGCATAACTTACATTCACACGGGCAGTCGCGGACTTAGGATTCTGCGCCGCCTCGCCCCAAAGCTGGGCGATCGTTTTCACCGGCTGATCGTCCCACAACGCCAGCTGGGCCACGGAAATGGTCTGAGCCGGGAGAGCCAGCGATGAGAGCGCCAGAAGGATCGCGATTCGCATAGCCTGTTTTGACAGGAATAAGTGCGGGGGGCAAGAAACCAAATCGTGGTTTTGTACCGGTACTGCTGTATCGAGACGTTGACATGTGTAAGGCTACGGGCTACAGTTTAGATAGTTGAGGATCAGGAATTTCGTCCATAAAGGCTTAAAGAGGCTCTATCTGGAGGACGCGACGAAGGGTTTGCCCCCAGATGCGGTCGACAAGGTCCGTGCCATCTTGACCTTCTTACAGGACACGCAGGACCCGAAAACTTCGCGGGCGTTTCCACTGTGGAAGGTCCACCAGCTTACTGGGGACCGTAAACGGGTTTGGAGTCTGCACGTTACGCGCAACTGGCGCCTTACGTTTCGGATCGTTGACGGCGAGATATTCGATGTCGATTATGAGGACTATCACTAAGGAGAAGTTATGCGGATGCTAAACCCCGTTCATCCCGGTCGCTTTCTGCGAACAGAAATAATCGAAGCTCACGGCCTCTCCGTGACGGACGCCGCGAAGATTCTTCGCGTGTCCCGTCCGACCCTTTCCAGTTTCTTGAACGCAAAGTCGGATCTCTCCGGCGAAATGGCGCTACGTTTCGAGAAGGCGTTTGGTGTCGATATGGAAACGCTCATGAGAATGCAAAATTCTTACGACATCGCACGCACCCGCATGCGGGAGAACCAGATTCGAGTGGAGCGCTACATATCGCGGCAGACCGCGTAGGAAAATCCGGCATCGGTCATCGGGAAGAAGCCTAAGCGGCCGCTTTGACCCTGCGCCGCGCCAACTCAAAGATCGCGATTCCCATTGCGTTGCCGAGGATGATCACGAAGCAGATTTTTGCCGTGAACAACGCCTGGCTTCCTACCTCGACAATCGGAAAAATAGAGAGCGCGATATAGAGCAGAGTCATGAGAAACCCCGACGCCGAGGCGATCCGCACACCGGGCGACGCGTCCTTCGAGACGAACGGCAAAGCGAACATCGCCAGATAGGTAAACGCGTAAAAAATCCCCGAAGCGTTGTTGAGGAGTTGAAATGCTTCCTGTCGTGCGACACCGGCGATGCCTAGCAAGCTAAACATGACGGTTGCCGCGCCCACGAACAAAATCGAGTTGACAGGCGTCCGGCGCGTCGGATGCAGCTTGGTAAACCAGCGTGGCAGCAGGCGATCCCAGCCCGCCACCATCGGCAGGCGGGCCGTCGCCGAGAAGTTCAGGCTACACTGCGCGATGCGCATTCCGAGCACAGCCATAATCACCGCGCCCGCGATTTGCGCGCCCGCGCCGAACGGCTTCGCGGCCAGCGCCAGCACCTGCGATACGGGCGACACCAGATCGATGGACTGCATCGGAATGTAAAACAAAACCGCCCCCGTACCCAGGATGAAGAGGAGCGCGATGACTGGCGCGGCGATCCAGATGCTGCGCGCGATGATCTTCGCAGGGTCTCGCGATTCGCCCGCGAAGATCGCGACGTATTCGAAGCCGCCAAGTGCGGCGAAGCCCATTTTCCCGAGGATGTTTAAGTTAAAGAGCGTCACGTCCGGAATCTTCCACTGAAACGGCGCGGTTACAGGCTTCACGCCGCGAGCCCACGCGACCGCGGGCAGGGCGATCATCGCCGTAAGAATCACCACCATCGTGAGTCCTCCAGCGCTGTGCAGCCATTTTCCCGCGCCTAGCCCGACAGTCGAGAGCGCCGCGAGTCCGCCGAGAATAATCAGGCTCGCCAGCGCCATGACCCACTTGTTCTCGGCGACCCATTCCATTCCAGTTGCGTACGCAAAGCTGGTGGAGGCTTGCACGCCCACCTCCGACATGAGCACCATCGCGTACAGCCACAGGTTCCAGCCCACCAGGAATCCCGCGCGTTCTCCGAATCCGAGCCTGGCCCACTCGTATAATCCGCCCTCGAACGGCATCCGGCGGCTCAGGTGCACCACCACGATCGCCGAAGGAAGGTAGAACAGCACTACCGCCAACAGCCAGAACGTGACGTGGGCGGACCCGAGCTTCGCCGCCGCGCCCACCCATCCCAGGCCGACCACGAACAGGATCTGCGTGAATACCAGGTCCCACAGGCCGAGCTCCCGCTTGAGTCCGTGCTCGGCTGGCTGCATTGGTAGAGTGTAGCCTACAATAAAGAAATATGGCAGCAAATCAGCGGCGCCGCTCCGTCGCCGTCCGTATTGGATCGGTGGAAGTCGGCGGCCCGAATCCGATTGTCGTGCAGTCGATGACCAATACCGACACCGCAGACGTCCAATCCACCGTGAATCAAGTGATGGCGCTGGCCAATGCGGGCTCGGAGCTGGTTCGCGTCACCGTCAATACCGAAGACGCCGCCGCGGCCGTGCCGAAGATCGTCGATACGTTGGACAAATTCGGCGTCCGCGTGCCGATCATCGGCGACTTCCATTACAACGGCCACCTGCTGCTGAAGAAATATCCCGCGATGGCGCGCGCACTGGCGAAATATCGCATCAACCCCGGGAACGTCAATATCGGCAAGAAGCACGACGATAATTTCCGCGTCATGATCGAAGCCGCCGTCGAATATGAGCGGCCCGTGCGCATCGGCGTGAACTGGGGCTCGCTCGACCAGGCTTTGCTCACGCGCATGATGGATGAGAACAGCAAGCTGGCTGAACCTCTTGACGCCAAAATGGTCACGCTGCGCGCAATCGTGGTCAGCGCCATCGAATCGGCAAAAGCCGCGGAGTCGTACGGGCTCGCGCGCAATCGCATCATTCTGAGCGCGAAGGTCAGCGGCGTGCAGGATTTGATCGCTGTATATAGGATGCTCGCGGCGGAGTGCGATTACGCGCTGCACCTTGGGCTGACCGAGGCAGGGCTGGGCGCGAAGGGAATCGTCGCCACCACGGCCGCGCTCGGCGTACTGTTACAGGAAGGGATCGGCGATACGATTCGAGCCTCGCTCACGCCGCTGCCGAATGGCGATCGTACGGAAGAGGTGATCGTCAGCCAACAGATTCTGCAATCGCTCGAGCTGCGCAGTTTCACGCCGCAGGTTACCGCTTGCCCCGGCTGCGGACGGACCACAAGCACGTTTTTCCAGGACATGGCCGACCAGATCCAGACCTATCTGCGGGAGCAGATGCCAGTCTGGAAGTCGCGCTACACGGGTGTCGAGGAGATGAAGGTCGCGGTCATGGGCTGCATCGTCAACGGACCCGGCGAATCGAAACACGCCAACCTCGGCATCTCGCTTCCCGGCACGTTTGAGGAGCCGGTGGCTCCGGTGTACGTCGATGGCAAACTAAAGTGCACTCTGCGCGGCGATCGCATTGTGGCGGAGTTCATCGAGCTTCTCAATGCCTACGTCGAGCGCACGTACGCCGCGCTGGAAACGGTGAATGCCTAGCCGGCCAAGGACGGCAAGAACTTCACGATGGGTGGGGCTGGCTATCTTTCTGCTGCTGGTCGCCGCCGCAATGGCCGCTTCTCTCGACGGTCCGCTGTTTCCCTGGTCGCCGGTTAAGCCCGGTTACACGCACTTCAAACTGCATCGCGCCGATATTTATTATCCCACCGGAACCGTGCTTGAGGAGCCATACCGGCAGGTCGATTCGCTGATCGCTGATGCAGAGGCGTTCCATCGGCTCAAAATGCCAGAACGCATCACGGTGATCGCGCCCCGCACCTGGACCGATTTTCATTTGCAGGCGCCCTGGATGCGAGGAACTTCCGCCGGCGCAATGACCATGCAGACCGGAACCGTGATTTGGGTCACTCCCAAGGTCGCGGAAAAACATTTCGACACCACGGAATTTCTCAGGCATGAGTTATCGCACGCCATTCTCGATCAGAACACCACGCTATGGCGCGGGCATAAACTCAACGCGCAGCCCTGGCTGTTCGAAGGGATCGCCGTCGATTTCGGGCGGCAGAAGGCGTATCTTACGCAGGAAGAATTCGTCGCGCGCGCGCGAACCGAGCCGCTGGCCCCGTCGTTCAACGGCGCAAATCAGGACATGCGCTTCAACTACGTCGTATGGAGCAATTTCCTGGAGCACATGATCCACACCCGAGGCCGCGACCGGTTCCAGGATTACCTCTTACGCGTCATGCAGGAGCCGGATCGAGCCCGCATGGTGTTCCCTGAAACTTTCGGCATCTCGTTCGACGACGCCGTTCAGGAATTTCAAACGCGGGTGAGAGAACCGGGCGCCGTTTCCTCGCTCTAAACAAACGGATTCCGAATCTCGACATCCTGGACCGTTCTACCAGATTGCAAGTCCTCACTGAGGAGGGTCCGGCATCTACCGGCTGACGCGGATGCCACGATGAGAGAATCGTAAAACGTCCAACCGGTCTTTTCCGCGATCGAGAGGGCATCCGAATACAGCGACAAATCGGGAAATATTTCACAGAGCGGAACGAGAACTCGCCGCAAGTACGATTGCGCCTGTAAAGATGACATCGGCGGCTTAAATTTTCTCAGCGCGACATTGAGAAACTCTTGCGTCACCTGGTAGCTGATGATGCCGTTTCGGTCCTTCAAGGCCTGCGAGACGAGTGCTCGGGCGACCTTCTGTTTGTGCGGAGCGGTGGAATCGAACGTGTACACCAGCACATTCGTATCGAGGAAAAAACGCTCGATCACCGCGAGTTCATCTCATCGCGGCTGAACTTCCGTCCGGCCTGCACGTGACGAAGTTCGTTCATGAGCTGGTTGTAATCGGCAGCGGTGGTTCCGTTACCCGCGTAACGTTCCAGCCATTCGCGGAAGGCGGCATTCAACGCCTTCTTCTGACTGCGGGCGCGCGCCCGAGCCCTCTCGATCAGGTCGGAATCGGCGCTAAGGGTGATATTTTTTAACTTCCGCACGATTCCAGTGTACACGAAAATAGTGTCAGGATTCCGCCAGAAACTTCTTCGTCTCCCTCAAAAAAACTTCCAGCTGATCATGATGCACCCAGTGCCCCGCGTTGTCCACCTTCACGACTCGATGATTCTTGATGATGTCAGCCTGCCCACCCTCCTCCGGGTCCGGCGCCCAGCTTTGCTTACCCCAGAACAACAGCGTCGGGCACGTGATGCGGGACATCACTTCTTTTGCATCCTCTATATTGAACCCGTAGGTGATGAACGTTCGCACGTAGTTGTCGAATTTCCAGGTAATCGACCCGTCGGCGTTCCAGTTGGTCCCGTGCAGCGTCAAATGCGCTGCCACCTCGTCCGATAGAAAAGGATTCGCCTCCTTCATGCGCGCCACCGCCGCCGCTAGCGTCGGATAGCTGTGCGGAGCCCTGTTTTCAGTCTTGCGGATCACCTCGATCCAGTTGCGCAGGCGTTCCGAGGCAGGCTTCGGCGCGCGATGCGTCACCGGCATTCCGATCCCTTCGATCGCCACTACTTTCTTCACCCGGTCCGGATATACGCCCGCGTAAAGAAGACTCACGACGCCACCCAGCGAGTGCCCGATGATGGTCACAGGAAAGCCGTTGATGATATCGGCCAGCGCCGAAAGATCCAGCACGTGTTCGGCGACGCTGTACAAAGCCCCCGGAGCCCACGCGCTGTTTCCGTGGCCGCGCAAGTCCAGGGCATAAACGTGATAATCGTCCCGCAAAGCGCGCGCCACCCAATCCCAATTGCGTGCGTGATCGAGGCCGCCATGAACCAGGATCAGCGCCGGCTTACCCTCCGACCCCCAATCCCAGAACTGAAGCTTTAGCCGGTGCGAATAGAAAAAATGCGAAACAGGTTCCATAAGATATCATTGAGCCGCCATGCGTCAGCATGCGGGCAAATGGTCAATATTCCGACCGCAGCACATCAAAATAAATCCGAATCCCGCGCAAAAACTCCGCCACCGGAATCCGCTCCTGATCGCTATGCATAGTCGCGATCGTCGCCGTATCCAGCACCATCGGCATGAAGCCGTACGAAGGAATCCCGCGAATCCGAAGCCGCACCTCGTCTGTGCCGTAAGGGACCAGCATCGGAGTCACAACCGCCGTCGGATGCTCTTTCAACAGCGCCTTCCTCATGGCCGCGAACAGAGGCGTTTCGGACGAGCTGACCCCCGCATCGATCGGATCGCTCAACCGCTCCACCGTCACCCTTGGGTCGTTGATCCGAGCCTTCACGTCGCTCTGAAACTCGTCCGCATTCACGCCCGGCAGCAGCCGGCAATCGATGGTCGCCTCCGCGATGGACGGAATCACGTTGACCTTCACCGGCGTCCCGACGCCCGATTGCAGCGTGGTCAGCGACATGGTGTTATCGAGCGTCGCATTGACAAATTTATTGTCCGAGAACGTCCCGCCCACCGCCCGCTTCATTTCCTGAACCACCGCTACCGGCTTCGTCGCCGGCGGCACGCTCATGGCTTTATGAATCGCGTCGAGCAGGATCATATTCGCGTTCTCAGCAATCGGTTGCGACCCGTGACCCGAGGTTCCCTTCGCCCTCAGCCGCAGCCACAGCGACTGTTTTTGGCCCACCGCGATTCCGAAAACCAGCTTACCGGGCGAGAACAATTCACACTTGCCCGCGCCGCCTTCATCCAGCACGTACGCCGGATCCATCTCCTCGAAATGATTGTTCACCATCCATTGAATGCCCAGCTTGCCATTCGATTCCTCATCCGACGTCGATACCATCACGATGTCGCGCGGCGGCACGATTCCCGCGCGTTTCAATTCGATCAGAGCGGTGATCTGCTCCACCGCCAGTCCTTTCATATCGAGCGAGCCGCGTCCCCAGATCTGCCCGTTCTGGATCGCCGCCCCGAAAGGATCGATGGACCCCCAGGCCTTCGCGTCCACCGGGACGACATCGAAATGATTCAGCAACAGCAGAGGTTTTTTCGACCGGTCGCGCCCCGCCAGCCGCACGATCATGTTCGTCTGCCCATCCGGACCGCTGGTATAAAGCTTCGGCGTGAACCCCGCCGCTTCGAGCTCACCCTTGATCAACGCCGCCGCCTCTACCGTATTCGCCGGAGGATTCACGCTGGAGATACGTACATACTTCTGCAGCAGTTCGAGCGCGTGCTTCTCCACCGCGGGCCAATCCGGCTCCGCCGCGAACATCGGCGCACAAAGCAGAAACGCGATCATTCGTTTTCTCATTTTTCCGATGGTACGTCCTTTAATTCAATCCTCAACCCCGCCGCCCGATAAGCCTCGATCAAAGCCCCAGCCGCCGCCCTATGCACAGGCTCCGCCACGCTGTTCCCTTCGGTAAGCTCCATCAGTATGCGAAATCGCCCCAGCAGCAGTTCGCTCCGGAACACACCACCAAGATAAGAGATGCGGCACGATGCTTTTTCGTCGAATATTTGTGCGCGCGCCGCGCCCGCCATCATCGCCAGCTGCTGAGCCGCCGTCAGGACAATCTCGCGAGCCACCGCGTCCCCATCCCGCGCGATCCTGTCCACCAGTCTCGAAAACGCCGCCACGCGCTCCCTCGGATACTGGTCCGTATAAAAGCGATGCAGCAGATCGTTGGCGCTGGTCGCTCCGGCCGAGGAAATCAGCGCATCGCGCAGCAGCGTCTTCGGTCCCCACCCCTCTTCGTGACGAAGCGCCGCCCGCAAGGCTTGGCGGACCAGGTCGAACCCTCCGCCCTCATCTCCGAACACATAGCCCCAGCCGCCCGCCCGTGCCGTTTTCCCCGCGCCGTTCCGTCCGAATGCCATCGACCCCGTGCCCGCGATCGCCACCACTCCCGGCTCCCCCGCCGTCGCGCCCGCTAAAGCGACGAACGCATCGTGAGTCACCACATAATGCTTCGCCTTAATCAATTCGCGAACGTAAGCGTCTTTATCCGCCGCCCCGCCGCTGAATCCCAGGCACGCCGCCTCGAACGACGCGCCTTCGAACCCGGCTTCCCGCAGGCATCCGCCCACCGCTCGAAGAAATTTCTCCCGGCCCTCCGCCTTCCCCACGTGATTGCACGGACCCCCTCGTCCCACTCCAACCACCCGTCCCGATTCATCCCCCACCATCGCCGTAGTGCTCGATTGCCCTCCGTCGACTCCCAAAAATAGCGTCACTCGACCACCACCTTATATATACGCGCCCCAAACCCCTTCGCGATTTCCTTCATTCCCCACGACTCCGGATCCTCCCGCATATCCTCCGCGCCCCAATCCGTATCGTTCATCAGGATGTAATCGATCCCCCGGTCATGCAGTTCGCGGCCCGCCCACCGGCGTATGTCGACCGGCGCTGGAATTGCGTCGTCGTGCGGCTCGAACGCCACCGTCACCCATTTCCCCGCTGGATCCATCGCGTCCACCTGCAGCCGGATGTTCAAATAATCGGGCGACGTCTCGATCGCCACCTGGTCCACTTGTTCATACTTCCCGAAATCCGTCTCGATGAACATCCCCGGCGCCGCCACCTCCCAGGACCGCCAGCGTGTCACCGGCGAATTGTCGAACGCCATCTGCACGTCCCATGGATTCGGCCATGCCTTCAGCCGCCATGCCGGATCGCGCGGCAGCTCCGCGCCATGGAAAAAATAACGCAGCTCCGTGACCTTAAACTCCTCTAGCGGACCGCCCGCACCTGTCTGCAGCACTCTCATCCGCTGCGCCGGCCGAGGCGCAAACTTAAAAGTCCGCCGCCGCAGCGGCTGCCGGATCTCATCCCACCCTGCGTAAAGAATGTCCCCCAGATTGTCGTTGTACGCCGCCTGAAAGCTCACCAGAACCTCGTGCGTCGTATAAGAATCCGGCACTCCGTTCACCGCCAGCACCCGAGCCCCTTTCGGCACGTGCTCGTCGATCATCCGCGCCACCCCGTACCCGCCGAAATTCTGCGTAAGATACCGGTCCTGCGGAATCTTCCGAATCGCCTGCTTCCATAAAATCCGGTCGAGCCTCCACGCGTACGGCGAGGAATAGCGGTTGATGTTGGACGGCCACGATGCCAGCGCATGAAACACCATGATCGCCGCCAGCGCGGGAGTCCAAGGCAGTGCCATGGCCAGCGCCAGCGAAAAAAACGGCAGGCAAGGAATCAGAAACCGCGTTCCGACATTGGTAAAAAAGGGCAGGAGCAGCAGCAGCCCCGGCAGCAGCAATCGCCGCCCTTCGCGAAACCGCAGCGCCAGCAACGCCAGCGGCGCCAGCAAAAATATCGGACCGATCAACCCCGTGGTCTTTTCCCCGCGCACCGTCACTTCCAGCGGCAGAGTCCATCGATTCTCCACCGCATAATGGCTCAGGTAATCGTTATATTCCTGCTCCGATATCACGTGCCTGTACGGATTGCGGAAAACCTTGCTGAACACCGGAGCCACCGGATTCGCCGCGTAAATCCGATCCTTCGCCATCCAGGGAACGATCATCGCCGCCGCGCACGCCGCCACCATCGCGGTCGACCGCACCTTTCGCGACCGCCACGCCACGAACCCCACCGCGTAGACCGCCATCACGAACGCCGTGTACTTCGCCGCGTAGCAATATCCCGCCAGCAAGCCCACCGGGATCAGCAGGAGCGCCTCTCGCCGGCTGTTTCCAATTTGGCTGTTTCCAATGTGACCGTCCCAAATCTCCAACCAATAAAACGTCGCGAACGCGATCGCCGCCACCGCGCAATCGTTATACGCGCTCGATCCGTCGAGCCCCACTACCGGACTCGCATACACCAGCAGCGCTCCCGCCGCCCCCACCCAGGGCTTCCCGATCCGCCGCCCGTAAGCGAACATCGCCATCGCCAGCGCGACTAAGAACGCGTAATGCACCAGCGCCCCCGCCGAATGCTTGCCGATCGCGAACGCCGGCACGAACAGCATCTCGACCCCCGCGCTCAGGCTCGCGTACATGTTCGTCGTCACCTGCTCGAATCCATGCACGCGCAAATATCGCGCCACCAACCCCAAATGATAGGCCGACCCGTCCGCACTCGACTCCGGCGCCCACGCGTGAAAAAAATAAAGGATGGTGAACACCGCGAAAATCACGCCGTAAAAAGTCTTCAGCCCGGTGCTCAGCGGCGCGACGGCGTCCCCCTTCAAGCGCCACGACCCGCGCCACACCGCCGCCGCAATCGGGACCGCCAGCAGCCCGATCACCACCGGCCGGTAAGCTATTTTCAACGCGAGTAAAGCGAACACCGCCAGGTGCAGCAAGCTCGCGCCCAGCACGAAAGATAAAGGAAACCGCTCCACCCGCTTCAGCGGCGCCTTAACATAATCGACCGCCAGCGCCCCGGTCGCGTAGCAAGCGGCGACCGTCAGGCCCGCTCCCAACAGCGCCCAGAAAGCCTGCCACATTACTGTGTCAGTCCGATGCGCGTCAGGATGAATCCAAGCTTCGCCCCATCGGTCGGCGAAACCCACACCTTATCGGTAGATGCCGCAAGCGTCGTGTCTTTCAGCGGCTCCACCCACTCCGCCGGCACCGCCTTTTCGTAATGATACTCGCCGGACGTCTTATACGCAGCACTTTCAAGAAGCCGCTCGTTGACGAAAAAACTCATCGTCACCGGACCCGTCTGCTTAAACGTCACCTCCGGCAGGCTAAAGTCGATCACGAACCGCAATCCCTGATTCAGTCGCGGAGTCACCTTCACTACCGCCTTCTGATTCGCCCAGCGCCACGGCGCAGGCGCGCCCGGCACGATTCCGCTGATAATATGCGCCGGCGAATCGCTATCGGACATATCCACCATGCGCGACATCCGGTGCGGCCTCGCGTCTTCAAACGGCTGCCTCTGCACCGGAGGCGCGTAGGGCTCCGGCATGTTCTGGCACGACGAAAGCAGCATCGCGCAACCGGCAATCGGGAAGTAAGCACGCACTTCCCTGTTACTATAGCGAACCTCAACAATGGTAAATTGGAGACAGAAACATCTGCGTCGCGTCTGACGTAAGTAGGATTCCCCGCTATGAGACTTTTAGCTTTAGCCGCCGCCTGCGCGGCATTCCTCCGCGCGCAATCGCCGCTCGATCTTCCCATCAAATCGCTGCCGCCCGAGACTGTCATCGCCACCAGCGACGGCAAGCCAATCACCGCCGGCGAAATCCGCCACCTCATGGAAAGCGGAGATCCCCGCATGATCAGTATGGCCAAGCAAAGTCCCGAGAATTTTCTGGGAAATGTTTTCGTCACGCGCTATCTTGCCTCGGAGGGTGAAAAGGCGCATCTCGCCGACGAGGATCCGTTGAAGCAGCAGCTGCAGATGGTTCGTGAGCGAATGGTCGGCCTTGCCATGGTCAACCGGCTTCGCGAATCCTATGATGTGCCGGAGCAGGCTATCGACGACTTCTACGCTAAGAATCAAAGCCGCTATGAGCAGGCGTGGATCAAGGTCATTGCCATCGGCTTCTGCCCCGTCGTGTCGCAGACCGGCACATCGGCCGAAGATATCAAGAAAGCCGCGCAAGCCGCCATCGATGCCGCGCACTGCACCAGCAAGCGCACCGAGGATCAGGCGCTTGAAATTGCCAACGGGCTGGTAGGAAAAATTCGCGGTGGAGCGGACTTCGTCAAGATGGTGAAGCAATACTCGGAGGATCCCGACTCCAAGGCCACCGACGGCGACTTCGGTCTCGTCACCCGCGAGAGCACCTTCAAGCAGGAAATCAAAGTTGCCGTTTTCGCGCTCGGCAAAGACGACATCAGCAATCCCATCCGCTCCGGCAGCTTCTTCTACATCATCAAGATCAAGGACAAAAGCGCGCAGCCGCTTTCCGCCGTCCGGGAACCCATCATCCAGGAACTCAAGCAAAAACACTTCACCGATTGGTTGGACGAAGTCAGCCGCCGCTTCAAACCCGTAATCACACGCCCCGACTTCTTCACCGCCTCCCCAACCCCCAAACCCGGCGGCCCCGCCCAACTAGTCCCCCCCAATAACTAACTTTGACGCCAGTGGGGCAGGTTCCCGACCTGCCCTCCGCCAACATGCTCCCCCCACTCTCCGGCCTCCCCATCAAAGTAGAACTCCGAAACTCCCTCGGCCCCCACCTGGCCGCAACCTCCATCCCCGCGCGCCTGATCCTCATAGACCGTGTAGTCCTGACGAACCCAGGAGACTTCGAGCGCATCCTGATCCACGAAATCTTCCACTTCGCCTGGCTTCGCCTCTCCAACAGAATCCGCCGCAACTGGGAAATTCTGCTGGCCAACGAACATGCTCCAGGCGAGCTGGGCTGGAGCGCCGAATGGCGCAAATCAAAGCTCAAACCCTCCGACGCAGAACTCCGCTCCCCCGCCTGGCGCCACTACGCCCGCGAAAGCTTTTGCGATTCCGCCGCCTGGCTCTTCTCAGAATTGAAGCACCACGACGAATTCACCCTGCCCGCCAAATCCCGCCGCCTTCGCAAGCGGTGGTTTGAGAAGATTCTTGCGACCCGCCCAATCGCTATATAATCAAATCAGCGTGAGACTCGTTCCTATCGCCCTCGTTTGCTGCGCGGCCCTGTCCATCACAGGCTGCAACTATTTCTCCTCCCCGGTGAGAGCCGCCGTGAAAGCCGAGAACGAACGGAAAGCCGCCCCCGACTTCAATCTTAAGGACGTCGACGGCAAATCCGTGAAGCTCTCCGACTACCGCGGGAAAGTGGTTCTGCTCAATTTCTGGGCCACCTGGTGCGGCCCCTGCAAAATCGAAATCCCCTGGTTCATGGATTTCGAGCAAAAGTATAAGGATAAGAATTTCGCCGTGCTGGGCGTCTCGCTCGATGAGGACGGCTGGGATTCCGTCAAGCCTTACCTGGCGGAAAAGAAAATCAATTACCGCGTAATGATCGGCACGGAGCAGGTCGCGCAGCTTTACGGCGACGTGGATTCCCTGCCGACGACCTTTATGATCGACCAGCAAGGCCGCGTCGCGGCGGTCCACGTCGGATTAGTGAGCAAGAGTGATTACCTTCATGACATTCTCGAACTTCTCGGCACTCCTCAACCGGAAACCCCTGTTAATCGCGGCAGCCTGCTGGTTTCTCCTGCCATGCTTCGGACAAAATAACGTCCTCAGCATCGCTCCTCCGGAAAAAGTCGTCGCGAAAATAGGCGCGCCCACGCAGGTCAAACTGTCGCTCGAGCTGCGGCCGGGCTATCACTGCAACAGCAACAAGCCTTCGGACGAATACCTCATCCCCCTGAAACTCACCTGGACCGCGGGAGCCCTGGAATCCCCCGAAGTCGCCTATCCCGCCCCGCAGATGGAAAAATACAGCTTCTCCGAGAAACCGCTCTCCGTCTACACCGGCAATTTCGAGCTGCTGACGAAATTCAAAGTATCCGCCACAGCCGCGCCGGGCCCAACCCTGGTAACCGGGAAGCTCCGCTACCAGGCCTGCACAGACCGCATGTGCCTCCAACCCAAAACCATAGACGTAAGCATCCCCATCGACCTCATCAAATGATGAGCGCAATGTGGGGCAGGTCCCCGACCTGCCGCCGGCTGTCAGCCGGCGTCTTGTTCCTTCTCCTAACCGCCTGCAACACCTCTCTCCCCCGAGTAGACCCCCAACTAGCCTCCGAAATCGACAAAATCAAAGCCATCGACAACCACGCCCACCCCGTTCGCCCCGGCAACCCTCCCGACACCGATTTCGACGCCCTCCCCGTCGACAACATGGAGGCCTATCCGCAGCCGATCCACACCCGCCTCGATTCGCCCGCCGTAATCCAAGCCCGTCAAATCATAGCGTCCATCGACAAGAGTCCGGCCAACGTGCTCGATATCCTGCACATCGACGTCATGATCGCCAACCGGGTAACGCCGCTGTCCGACCCGCGCTTCAAATTCGCCGGCTACGTCGACGCCTTCATGTACCCGCTCGACAACACCTCGATGATGAAGGACCCCGACAAGAAACAATTCTTCCCCCTGGAAGAAAAACTCTTACATCGTTACTACGCCGAATCCGGTGTTTCCTCAAAGCCCGCCACGCTGGACGACTATCTGAACAACGTAGTCCGCGCCACTCTGGAACACCACAAACGATCCGGCGCCATCGCCGAAAAATTCGAGATGGCCTATCTACGCGCCTTCGATATCGGCAACCCGTCGAAGCCTGACGCCGAAAAAGCCTACAACGGCCAAGGCGACTACAAAGCTCTGCAGGATTACATTTTCCGATTTCTGGTCAGCGAGTGCGGACGCCTCGGCATGGCCGTCCACATCCACTGCTCGGCCAGCGCCGGCGGATACTTCGACATCGCGGGCGACAATCCGTTACTGCTGGAGCCCGTCCTGCACGACCCGGCCACGCGCAAAACAAATTTCGTCCTGCTGCACGGCGGATGGCCCTACATCGGCGAAATCACCGCCCTGCTGCAAAATCCCAACGTCTACACCGATTTCTCCGAGCAGACCTTCAACGGCTATCCCAGGGAAGTTTCCACCGCGATCCGCAAATGGCTGGAATTCGAACCGGAAAAAGTCCTCTTCGCCACCGACGCCTATCCTTTCTCAAAAGAAATCGGCTGGGAAGAAGCCGCCTATATCGCGAATAAAGCCGGCCGCGAAGCCCTCGGCATCGCACTGACCGGCATGCTGAGAGACGAAGAAATCCCCCGTGAAAGAGCAGTCGAGCTAGCCCGCATGGTCCTGCGAGAAAACGCTCGCAAACTCTACAACATCAACTAATGTGGGCAGGCTGCTAGAAAACTCCGCTCCCTTTGGTCACGGCTCGGAATTCTGACCGAGCCGTGACCAAAGGGAGCGGTGTCAAAAGTGAGGCAGGTTCCCGACCTGCCCTCCGCTAGAATGAGAATATATCCCGGTGTTTAAAGTTATCCTCGCCCTCGCCCTCTGCGGGACTGCACGCGCAGAAACGCCGCGGACTATCACCGTGAACGAAGCCCAGGACCTGGTGCGCGCCCTGCTGAAGCCGGACGGCTGGACAAAACTGCGCGGATTCGTTCTCTACCAGGCCCTGTTCGACGCCGAGTTTCGCGATTTCTATTTCATTCACGCTGAGTGGGAAAATCCGCCGAAGGGCCATGTGCCCATCGGTCACTTTGCGGTCGAACGAACCACAGGAGATGTATGGGACTGGGTGAAATGCGGCCGGTTCAACTCGCCGTCTCTAACCGCGGCACAGCAACTTCTTCGCAACCGCCTGGGCTTGTCGGAATCCGATTACCAAAAGATAAGAAAATCAGGCCCATTTTGCGAGCCCGGCGAGAACCCGCAAGCCTTCACCATCGGGCGCCCAAAAAAGAAATGAGACGCCTGCTGATTCGCCCCGGCGCCATCGGCGACGTTATCTTATCGCTGCCTGCGCTCGAAGCCGCGAAAGCCGATTACACCGAAGTCTGGGCCCCGCGCGTGACTCTCCCGCTCATCAGATTTGCCGACAAAACCCGAGCCATCCCCGACACAGGCCTCGATCTCATCGGAATCACCGAAACGGCTAACCTCGAAGCCCTGAAAGCCTTCGACGAAATCTACTCCTGGTATGGCACCGCGCGCCCCGAATTCCGCGAAGCTGTAGCGCACCTGCCCTTCACGTTCTTTACTGCGCAATCGCTCCCCGAAACCCCTCCGCGAATTATCGTGCCTCCGGCGGCACGAAAAAACTTCATCATCATTCACCCCTATTCCAGCAGCCCTCAAAAAACCTGGCCACTCAAAAACTTTGAAGCGGTCGCAGCCCGCCTGCCGGAAGTCGAATGGTGCATCCCCGGCCGCATCGACGACCTCTATGAACTAGCCTGCTGGATCTCAACTGCAAGCCTGTATATCGGGAACGACTCCGGCATCAGCCACCTTGCGGCCGCGGTCGGGACTCCCGTGATCGCCATTTTTCTCACCACTGATCCGCAGATCTGGGCTCCACGAGGCGAGCGCGTGACGGTCCTTGTAAAACCTACCGTTGATCAGGTCCTCCACGCTTGTTCGCAATACCAGGTCGAGCAGAGCGTGTGAATCCACTCCCAACACGCGCGCCGCTGATTCCGTGCTTTTCAAAAACCGGACCGCCGCGCGTTCTGTACGAAACGAACCCAGATTGATCAGCGCGTTGATCATGGTCGCCTCCCGCGCCAGCAACTCGATTAACATCCGCGGCTTTCTTTTCACGGAGTTCAGAATATCGGCATGCCAGACCGCCGCGAATTTCCGCCTCAGCGGCGCATAATACATTCTGGCCGAAATCCGTTTCAGCCGCGCCTGCAAACTTCGCCCGATCTGCCGAGTCGCCTCCGGAATCGTGGTCAGGTCGCCCGCGTCGTAAGTAAAGTCCATCGGCCGCCGCCCGTAGCAGGGGTGGCACGAGGCATAGACGGCCATCGTGAACGCCAGGTCGAAATCCTTCGCCACACGCGATTCATCGGCGAAAAATGTTTCTACGGCGAGCCTTCGGACCTCGCGCTGCACCTGGACAGAAACGTTCTGCCAGGGTCGAAAATGCCGCGCATCGCTCTCCGGAGGTATATTGGCTGAGACATTTAGAAAAATTTGTAGACGGTCCATATCGTTCCCGGCCAGATTCTACCGCGCGTCCTTCCAGCATTCCCTTCCGCTCGCGCCCAAGTCGATGTAGGATAGACGGATATGCGACGCAGAGATTTTGTGACCGCCCTTGCCGCCGTTCCACTTATTGCCTCTCCGCAGGAGAAAAAAGGCCGCCTGAAGCAATGCGTGACCCAAGGCGTTTTCGGCCGCGGGTCGAATTTCGAAGACACTTGCCGCGAAGCCGCCAAACTTGGCATCGTGGGCTACGATCTGCGAGGCCCCGCCGATTGGCCCATCCTCAAGAAACACGGCCTGATCCCCACCATGTATCCAGGCCCCGGAGGCACCATTCCGGACGCCTTGAATCGCATCGAGAATCACGACCGGCTGGAAAAATCGATGAACGCCGCGCTCGACGAAGCGGCCGCCAACGGAGTGCCGAACATCATCACGTTTTCCGGCAACCGCAAAGGTATGGGCGATGCCGAAGGCGCCGATAACTGCGTGAAATTCCTCAACAAAGTGAAGGCCCATGCCGAAGACAAAGGCGTGACCATCTGCATGGAGCTGCTGAACAGCAAGGTCAATCACAAAGACTACATGTGCGACCACACGGCGTGGGGAGTGGACGTAATGAAGCGCGTCGGATCGCCGCGGGTAAAGCTACTCTACGATATCTATCACTTGCAAATCATGGAAGGCGATATCTGCCGGACGATTAAGGACAATTTTCAGTATTTAGGGCATTTTCATACCGGCGGAAATCCGGGCCGGCATGAGATCGACGATACAAATGAACTGAATTATCGCTTGGTGGCGCAAACCATCGCGGATCTTGGATATACCGGTTACATCGCGCACGAATACTCGCCCGCGCAGGGACGCGATCCGATCGCGAGTCTGAAACAGGCGATGGAGATCTGCAGCGTTTAAGGTCAACGAATGTTGGCCGCCGATAAACGCGGATGAACGCCGATAAGACCGGTTAAGCGAACGATTTGCGGATCAGGCCGATCTGGCCGGTGTGATACGCGTAGTGCAGCACCAGGCCGTGGAGCAGCCAATAGTAATTGAATTCCTGGCCTTCCGGATTCTCCCACAACGTGTCTTCCTGCACCTCGCCGACGGCTCCGCAGAGCGCTTCCTGGGTGCTGTCGAGGATGGCCAGCGCGGTCTCCCAGGCGGCGGCATCGACGGCGATGGCCGGCCAGTCTTCTTCAGGTGTTAGCACGGCGTACTGCTCGCCATCGAGGACCTTGACGACCTCGTTCAGCCAGGCGGTGAGGTGCTGCACGATTTCCCACACACAGTGCCCGTTCGGGATCGGCTTCTGAACGGCTTGCTCCGCTGTGATGCCGGTGAGGTTCGACATGAGCGAAGGGCCGTGCCAGGGGTTGCCGTTGTAAGAGATTTGGAGAAGCTCGACGATTCGTTCGATTTCAGACATAGTAACGATTTTATGTAATTTGTGATTCGTTGTAGGACCCCTCCTTGACAGTCGGGGTTCGGTGTTGGCCGCCATTCTACTTCAAATATTTCACGAGAGCGCAAGCGGGAGAATTTGGAATAGCGAGATATCATAACTAGAATATGCGCGTACATGTTCCTCTCGCTCTCCTACTCGCTGCGATTTCTTTACCGGCTCAGAAAACGAAAAAGGCCCAGGCTCCGCCCCCTGCCGTTGTGGTTCAGCACAACGATGAAGGCTACACCGCCAAGATTCTCGCGGACACTACGGAAAAGTTTTTTCTCACCGAGCTGGTCGATCATCTGCCGGCTTCGGATACCGTGCCGTCCCCGGAAAAGGTGCTGGGATATATTGCCGGCGCGCCGAATCACCTGACGTACTCGAAAGATATCTACAAGTACATGTATGAGTTGGAGAAGTCAACCAAGCGGGTGAAGATTTTCTCGCTGGGGAAGACCGAAGAGGGGCGCGACACCATGATTCTGGCGGTGTCGGACGAGGCGAATATCGCGAAGCTTGACCGCTATAAAGAGATCACGGCGCTGCTGGCCGATCCCCGCAAGACCGATGACAAGAAGGCGGCAGAGCTGATCGCGAACGAGGCGCTGCCGTTTTATTGGGCTTCGGGATCGATTCATTCGCCGGAGACGGGGTCGCCCGAGATGCTGATGGAGCTGGCGTACCGGCTGGCGGTGGAGGATTCGCCGCTGATCCAGAACATCCGCAAGAACATGATCGTGCTGATCACTCCATGCAGCGAAGTGGACGGGCACGACCGTGAAGTGGACGTGTACAACTATCGCAAGGAATTCCCGAAGAAGCCCGCGCCGAACCTGGTTTATTGGGGCAAGTACGTGGCTCACGACAACAATCGCGACGGCATGTCGATGGCGCTGGCGCTATCGCGCAACATGATGGGCGGGTTCCTGACCTGGCATCCGACGGTGCTGCACGACCTGCATGAGTCGGTGCCGTTTCTGTATACGTCGACCGGGATGGGTCCTTATAATGCGTGGCTCGATCCGATTGTGATCGATGAGTGGCAGAAAATGGCGTATCTCGAAATCGAGCAGATGACCAAGCGCGGGGTGCCGGGCGTATGGACGCATGGCTACTACGATGGATGGGCTCCGAATTACATGTTCTATATCGCGAATGGGCACAATTCGATCGGACGGTTTTACGAGACGTTCGGCGCAGGCGGCGCGGATACGGGGATTCGAAATGTACCGGCAAATTCGACGTCGCGGACGTGGTTCCGGCCCAATCCTCCGCTTCCAAGGGTCAACTGGTCGCTGCGGAATAACGTTAATTTGCAGGAGAGCGCGATTTTGTTCGCGATGGATTATACGGCGACGAATCGCAAGGAGTTTCTCGGCAATTTTTATTTGAAGAGTAAGAGAAGCGTTAATAAGTGGGCGAATGAGGGTCCGGCGGCGTGGGTGGTGCCGGGCGATGAGGCTCGGCCGGTGGGCGCGGCGAATCTGATGGACCTGTTGCAGATTCAAGGCGTCGAAGTGCAGAAGACGACCGGCGAGACGGAGGTCGCGCAGAAATCGGGCAAGGTGAAGATTCCGGCGGGCAGCTACGTGGTGCGCATGGATCAGCCATATAGCCGCATGGCGGACATGCTGCTGGATACGCAGTATTACAACGTGAACGATCCGGCTCCGTACGACGATACGGGGTGGACGCTGGGTGCGCTGCACAACGTGAAGACGATCCGCGTGACGGATGCGACGATTCTGAAGGCTCCGATGTCGATGGTGGTGGGTCCGGCTAAGTTTGAAGGGTCGGTGACGGGCGCTGGTTCCGCAGTGGCGTATGTGATCAACAACAACACCGACAACACGCTGTTTACGTTCCGGTATCGCTTGAAGAACGTGAAGATGCAGGTGATTGAAGCGCCGATGACGGAGGGCGGGCAGAAGTTCAACGCTGGGTCGTTCGTGATCAAGGTGGAAGGCGCGCCCGCTGATTTGCGGTCACAGCTCGATTCGGCGGCGAAGGACTTAGGGCTCAAGGTTTTGGCGGTTTCAGAGATGCCGAAGACGGCGATGCACGACATTCCTGCTCCGCGGATCGCGCTGATTCACACGTGGACGAATACGCAGAATGAGGGCTGGTACCGTATCGCGCTGGAGCAGCTGCACATTCCTTATACATACCTGGCGGATCAGAAACTGAAGACGATGACCGATTTGCGGTCGAAATTCGACGTGATTTTATTTGGTCCGGTGGGCGGGTCGGCGCAGTCGATTGTGAATGGGCGGTCGATGGTAGGGGATCCGATTCCTTTTAAGGCGTCGACGATTACGCCGAATCTGGGCGGGGCTCCGGATACGACCGACGATATGCGCGGCGGGATGGGACTCGAAGGGATTTTCCAGCTGCACAAATTCGTGGAAGAGGGCGGGCTCTTTATTACGATCACGGGGAATGCGACGATCCCGATCGATTACGGATTCGTGGAGGGCGTGTCGGTGCAGGCTCCGGTGGCGCTGCGGGCTCAGGGGAGCGTTCTCAATGCCGTGTTTGCCGACAAGAATAGTCCGATCGCATATGGGTATGGCGACGGGTTGGCGGTGTACTTCAGCACGGCTCCGATATTGAATGCGGGCGGAGGCGGCGGTTTTGGTGGAGGACGAGGAGGTCGTGGAGGTGGCGGCGGGCGCGGTGGTGCGAGCGACACTGGTGCGAATCGGCCTTCGGGTCGGGGAACGATGAGGGAGGCGGATATTCCTCAGGGTCGTCCTTTGTTTGTTCCTCCGACGGGGACTACGGCGGAGGGGGCTCCGGATGACGAAGGCGGCGGTGGTGGTCGGGGAGGACGGGGCGGAGGGAATCCGGCGGCCCAGCCACGGGTGATTTTGAGATTCGCAGACGAGGGCAATCTGTTGGTGTCAGGCATGATGGCCGGTGGGAGCGAACTAGCGGGGAAGGCTGCGTTGATCGATTGCGCGAAGGGGAAGGGGCACGTGCTGATGTTCGCGAATAACCCGATGTGGCGAAGTGAGACTCATGGGAGTTATTTTTTGTTGTTCAATGCGATGCTGAATTTCCAGCATTTGGATGCGGGGAGGCCGGTGGTGAGAGGGGCGGGGGTGGGGGCGGCGCAGTAGGGCCACTGCCTGTCAATGTCGATGCGCGCAATCTCAACGGCGATGCTGCTGGCGTGCGCTAGCGGTTGCGTGTTGTTTCGCGATCCGATGACGATGTCGGTAGTTCGAGGCGGCCGTTCCAAGCCCGTCGCTGTCATTCTCGACAGTCCGGAGGTTAGACGGTTAGTTTCATTGGCCAGCGCAGGGCAGGAAGCGGCTGATCAATTCTGGCGAACTCCGCACACGGAGGAAGAAGGGACTCGCCGGGTAAAAGACGAGATGAGGAATCCCGAGAAATACTCTCCAGGACGCAAGGCATTTTTCGAGGCGATGGATCGGGCACCGCGCATTATTGTCAAGGAGAATACGCGCATCCACGTCATCGAATTCTCCAACGTAAGGTGCGAATTCCTGCACCCGGAGGCGACAGTTACCTACACGAGGTTCACGATCCTCAACGGTCCTTCGAAGGGGCAGCAGGTATGGATATGCCGCCTCATCAATACGGAGTTTGGAAGCCCATAGCGTCCCTGACTGGGTGGTGTGCTATCCGCTCCCTGACAGTCGCGGTTCCGTGTCGGAGGTTGTGGGAGTTAGCGATACGCGTCGCTACGGTGCCGCACTCCAGAGATGACCATCGTTCGTTCCTCGATTGCGAAGATGACTCGGTGGTCGCCGACGCGAAGGCGCTGGAAGCCCTTGAAATCGCCACGGAGAGGCTTTGTGTTGCCGGACCCGGTCTGAGAGAACTCAAGGACAGCCTCAAACACGCGCATGGCAGTCGTTCGATCCATTCGGCGGACATCCGCCCTTGCGGATTCGCGCCACTCGATCACGAGCTGGGTCATTTCTTCAGCGGAAAATCATCCATGGTCAGGCCGAAGTCGGCGAGAACCTCCTCCATCGGGGTTCCCCTCTCGCCGCGCTCCAGCGCCGCTTTGGTTTCCTTGAGCCTTTGAATATCTTCATCGGTGAGCGGCTCGTCGTCGAAATCGTCCGCAATGATGGAACGCAACACATGGTTCGCCGTCCGGATCTGCTCGGGCGTCATCTCGTCGATCAAGTCGTGGAGTTCTTTTCTGTCGATCACCTGGGCCATGAGATTCCTACCCCTCTGATGATAAAGTAACATCCAGCGTCATGAAATATCTCTCGCGGGTCGTGTGGTCGGAAGGGATGTATCTGGGGCCTCATCACTTTCAGGCCCAGAGCCGGTACTTTGAGGATTCGGCTCGTTTCACCACTTCTTCGCTGTGGTTTGAGCCTTGGGGGCTGGTGGCGGCTCAGCTCGATCCCGAGGCGTTGAAAAACGGGACGGTTTCGCTGGTCCACGCGCGCGGGATCTTTCCGGACGGGCTGGTGTTTCACATGCCGGAGAGCGATGCGCTGCCGGCGGCTCGGAATATTGCGGACCTTTTTCCCCCGGCGCAGGATGCGGTTACCGTGATGCTGGCGGTCGCGCCGCGGCGGGCGGAGGGGATCAATACCGCCGGATTCCAGCGCCCGGTACAGTGCCGAGATGCGCGTGCTGCACGACGAGACTACCGGTCGCGACGAGAAGCCGGTGCAGGTGGGGCGCAAGAATATTTCGCTGCGGCTCGATACCGAGCCGCTGGATGATCTGGTTTCGCTGCCGATTGCGCGGGTTATGAGGGACGGGTCGGGGCATTTTATTTTCGACCCCGACTTTCATTCCGCCGTGCGTGGAATTTAGCGCGAGCGAGCGGATCGATGACGCTGCTGGCGCGGTTGATCGAGATTCTGGAGGACAAGAGCTCGCGGTTCGCGCGGTCGGGGCAGGGAAAGTCGTGGGCCGAATTTTCGACCACGGAGATCGCGAATTTCTGGCTGCTGCACACCGTGAATTCGGCGCTGGCTCCGCTGCGCCATCAATATTTGACACGAAGAGGGCATCCGGAAGCACTGTATGTCGAGATGCTGAAGCTGGGCGGCGCGCTGTGCACGTTTGCGTTCGAATCGCACCCGCGCGATCTGCCGCTGTACGACCATCGCAATCTGTCGAAGAGCTTCGACCTTCTCGACGACGCATATTCGCGAGCATCTGGAAACCATCGTGCCGACGCAGTTCATCAATATCCCGCTGGTGAAGCGCGCCGATTATTTCTACGAGGCCGAGGTGAAGGATCAGCGGGTGCTGGACAAGGCGCGCTGGATTTTCGGGGTGCGGAGCAAGATCAGCGAGCCGGATCTGATCGCGCGGACGCCGCAGATCGTGAAATTGTGTTCGAAGGTATTTCTTGCCGCAACTGGTGAAGCGCGCGCTTCCCGGCATGGCGCTGACGCATCTGCCGGTGCCTCCGGCGGCGATTCCGGTGCGGGCGGATTTTCAATATTTCAGCGTGAGCCGCAACGGGCCGTGCTGGGATCACATCGTGCAGACGCGGCAGATCGGACTTTATGTGCCGGGGGATTTGCCCGATCCTGAAGTGCAGCTGCTGGTGGTGCTGGAAGCCTCATGACGCCGACAACGCATTCAACCAGACGGCCGGAAAACCTGGCGTTCGTGTTTCAGGAGCTGCTGACGGTAGGCGAGCGTCTGCGGTCGAACCGTCAACAGGTGGCGGACGCGGCTTCGTTCCGCGCGCAGATCTGGACCGCGGTGCGGCAGGCGGAAGACGATGCGCGGCGGCGCGGATATTCCACCGACGATATCGAGCTGGCGGTGTTCGCGGCGGTCGCGTTTCTCGATGAATCGATTCTGAATCTGCGGACTGCCGGTGTTCGCGGACTGGCCGCGGCAGCCGTTGCAGGAGGAGCGCTACGGGCATCACGTGGCAGGAGAAATCTTTTTCCAAAACCTGGCAAAGCTGTTCGACGCGCAGCGGATTCGCACGAACTGGCGGACCTGCTGGAGGTCTATCAACTGGCGCTGCTGCTGGGTTTCGCGGGCCGCTACAGCATGGGCGGACGCGGCGATCTGCGCGGGATCACGATGCAGACGGGCGACAGAATTCAGCGCATCCGGCAGACCAGCGGGTGGCTTGCGCCGGGGTGGCAGCTCCCGATGGAGCCTCCGGTGAAATCGGGCGGCGATCCGTGGGTCAGCCGGATGGCGGTGATCCTGATCGTGTGCGTGGTGATGGTGGTGGTGCTGTTCGGCATGTGCGTCGTGCTGCTGAATCAGGGAGTGAACGATCTTGACCGGATGGCCGGCGTATGAGCCCGACGCTGATCATCAGCGGGATTATCTTGGGCGCGGTGGCGCTCATCGTCACTGCGATCACGATGTACGTCCAGACCAAGACGCAGGAGCGGATTGACCGGGCGGGTCAGCCGTCGCAACCACGGGCGCAGGGCGCTCCGGCGGCGGGCGCCAGTGAGGCCGACGATCTGATTCGCGAGGCGAGCGCGCGGCTGGCGCAATCGAAGGCGGGCGCGGGCGTGGCGAACCTGCCGATGATTTTCGTGATCGGCGACAAGGGCACGGCCAAGACCAGCACGATTCTCAACTCAGGGCTCGATCCGGAATTGCTGGCCGGGCAGGTTTATCAGGACAACGTGGTGGCGCCGACGCGCGCCGCCAACATCTTCTTCGCGCGCGGCACGGTGTTCGTCGAGGCGGGCGGCGCGCTGATGGCGAATCCGCAAGCGTGGACCGCGCTGGTGAAGAAGCTGCAGCCGTCGCGGCTGAAATCGATGGGCGCTAGCGGGCAGGCTCCCCGAGGCGTGCTGTTGTGCTTCGATCTGGAATCCTTCACGCGAGCGGGCGCGGCGGAAGCGATCGTGAATGCAACGCGCTATCTACAGGCGCGATTGGGCGAGATTTCCGAAATTCTTGGGATCAGCTATCCGGTATACGTACTGTTCACGCGCGCGGATCGCATTCCTTTTTTCGCCGAATTCGTTCGCAACCTGAATCCGGAAGAGGCGGGGCAGGTGGTGGGCGCGACTGTTCCGATCCGCGCGACCGGAGCGGGCGTGTACGCCGAAGAAGAAACCAATCGCCTGACGTGGGCGTTCAATCAACTTTTTCATTCCTTCTGCGATCACCGCCTGCTGTTGCTGCCGCGGGAAGGCGACGCCCTGAAGGTCCCGCAGGCGTACGAATTTCCGCGCGAGTTCCAGAAGCTGCGTACCGCGCTGGTGCAGTTTCTGGTAGACGTGTGCCGCCCCAGCCAGTTGCGCGCCGGGCCGTTTTTACGCGGGTTTTATTTCTCCGGCGTCAGGCCGGTTGCGGCGGCGGAAGCTCCCACACCGCTGATCGCGCCAACGACACCGGCCGAGCAAGTGGAAGCGGGCGGCGCGACGCGGATGTTCCGCGCGGGTTTTCAAGCGGAGCAAAAAGCACGGCAGGCCGTGGCGCAACCGGGCGGCGGCGCAGGGCGGCGAGTGCCGCAGTGGCTGTTCCTGGGACACTTATTCAACGACGTCGTCCTGGCCGACGCGAACGCGCGGGCGGCAAGCGGATCCAGCACGAAAACCAGCCTGGTAAAGCGCATTCTGTTGGCGTCTGCTGCGGGGTTGCTCCTGATTTATTCGGGGTTGCTGATATGGTCGTACTTCGGGAATCGCGATCTGGAACAGGTGGCGCTGAAAGCATCCCGGGGGATTCCAGCGGGTGAAGGCGCGGGCGGCGCGGTGCCCGGGATCGATTCGCTCCAGAAGCTCGAAACGGTGCGCCAATCGCTGGCGAAGCTGACGGCGTATGAGCGCGACGGGGCTCCGCTCGGTTTGCGCTTCGGTCTATATAAAGGAAGCGATATTCTGCCCGACGTTCGAAAAATCTACTACGCGAAGTTTCGGCAATTGCTGTTCGGAGCGACCCAGGGTCAGATGCTTACCGCGTTGCAGCGTTCCCCGGGCGCGCCGGGGCCGAATGACGAATACGGTCCGGCGTACGATACGCTCAAGGCGTATTTATTGACCACGTCGGAATGGAAGCGGTCATCCGATGCGGGGTTGCAGTCGTTTCTTGCGTCGAAGCTCGACGGGAAGTGGATCGGGTCGCGCGAGGGTGAAATCGGCAAGGAGCGGCTGGATCTGGCCAAGCTCCAGTTCGATTTTTACGCGTCCGATCTGCACAACGGCAATCCTTATTCGTCCATCGCCGAGGAAAATCCCGTGATGCGGTCGCGGGTCTACCTGTCACAGTTTTCGGGACTCGAACGCGTCTATCAAGGTCTGCTGAGCGCCGCCGATAAGCAGTTTCCGCCGGTGAGCTTCAATCAAAAATTTCCAGGCACGGCGGCGGCCGTGACCAGCGCGGAAACGGTGCGCGGCGCATTCACCAAGGACGGCTCCAAGGTAGTGCAGGACGCGATTCGCAAGCAGAATTTCGCGGGCGAGGAATGGGTGCTGGGTCCCTATAAAGGGCAGATGCCCGATAAGGCGGTGATGCAGCAGGGGCTGCTCAATCGCTACTCGGCCGATTACATCGCACAATGGCGCAACGTACTGAAGAAGAGCAACGTCAATCGTTACGGCGGACTGAAGGATGCTTCGAGCAAGTTGACGCTGCTCACCGGAAGCGGCGCGCCATTGCTCGCGCTATTCTGGTGGACCTCGCAAAATACCTGCGTGGACGTGCCACTGGTGACGGATAAGTTCAAGGCTCCGCAATCTGTGGTTCCGTGTACCGGAGCGCAGATGTATATTGTCGACGCGAATCGGCCTTACAACTCGGGTTTGCAGGCGCTGCAGCAGGCGGTGGACCGCGCGGCGGATCCGACGGCGAACAAGGAAGACGTGTCGCGCGCCATGCGGGACAGCGGACAATCCGCGACCTTGACAGCCCGGCAGTTAGGCGCAAGCTTCCCTCCGGATACCGAGGCGCAGATCGATCAGCGGTCGCTCGAATTGCTTCTGCAGCCGATCAAATATTTGGACGGCATGGTTTCGAGCGACTTGAAAGGCTCGGGGCAAAGTTTCTGCTCGGCCTTCAATCAGGCGACTTTGCACAAATTTCCGTTCGATCCGCTTTCGAAGGACGAAGCAAAGTTGGACGAGCTCGGCGCGTTGCTCCAGCCAAAGACCGGCAAGCTGTGGACGTATTACGACACCAGTCTGAAGAGCGTGATTCAATGTTCCAACGGCGAGTGTTCCGCCTCAGGCGGGTCGCCGGTTAATCCTGGGTTTACCTCATTCATCGGGAACCTGATGAAGTTCTCCCGCGCGATCTATGGGGAAGCGGGGACGGAGATGAACTATCAGTACACACTGACCCCCCAGAAATCGGATCTGGTGGAACAGTTTGAAGTGACGGTGAATGGCGACGTCCAGAAGTTGAAGGGCGGAATTTCGCATTCCTATACATGGCCGGGGTCGGGAACGCGCAATTTCAAACTGAATCTGCGATTGGCCGGCGGAACGATTACCGAGGCGCAGAGTTACGAAGGTCCCTGGTCCGTATTTCGGTTCTTTTCGCAGGCGGACAAGACGACCGGCACAGTATTCAGCTGGAGCGTCACGTCGGGCCGCGATCAGCAGCCGCAGAAGATTAATGGAAAACCGCTGATTTATGATTTCAACGTGGCGACCAACGGTCCGGCTGTTTTCAGTAAAGAGTTTTTGTCTAGGCTGAAGTGCGTGGTGCCGGTGTCGCGTTGATCGTCCCCTCCTTGACAGTCGGGGTTCGCGAATTTTGTTCGTCCTCGCTTTTCCCAACGAACCAGCACAGGGGGATAACCGCGATCAGCGCCCTGTCGCAGAGAACATTTTACTATCCCCTCCATGACTGTCGGGGTTCGGTGTCGGCGCTGAGGACGAGGCCATCTCGCGATATATTCTCCTACCGAACCCCGACAGTCATGGAGGGGATATGGCTAACAAACTCGCCGATACAGGCCACCAGAAGGTCTTTAGAGCCTGACGGCTGACGATCGTGTCCTCCGAGTCGTTTTTGTATAAACTGGAGGGTACACTTCCGGTAGCAACTGATGGCGGAACAGAAGCTTCCATTCTCGCGAATCGGTAAATACGAACTCGAAGAGTTCCTGGGCGGAGGCATGTCTCACGTGTACCGCGCCAAGGACAGCGTGCTGGGACGCCAGGTTGCGGTGAAGATCCTCACCGAGACAGGCGTCATGGATCTCGAAACCAAGGCCCGCTTTTCTACAGGAAGCTCGCACCGCTTCGAACATCAGCCACGAAAACATCATCAACGTTTTCGATTTTGGCGAGGACCAGGGCCGTCCTTTCATGGTCATGGAATTCCTCGAAGGCGAGAGCCTGCGCGATGCCATCAAGCGCAACCATCTGGGCGATTTTCCCAGCCGCCTGCGGATCGTCGTGCAGTGCGCCCGCGCCATCGATTACATCCATACCAAGAAGATCGTGCATCGCGACATCAAGCCGGAGAATATCAATCTGGATTCGACCGGCAAGGTGAAGCTGATGGATTTCGGCATCGCGAAATCCGAAGGAATCGCCTTGACGCGCGCCGGCTTCACGCTGGGGACCCCGTATTATATGGCTCCGGAGCAAGTGCTGGGACAACCCGTGACACCGCAGGCGGACGTCTACGCGTTTGGCATTCTGTTGTTCGAAGTGCTCACCGGTTTGAAGCCGATCATCGGCGAATCGGTGGAAAAAATCTTCAACCAGATTCTCTACCAGCCCATCAATCTGGAGCCTCTGCGCGCGAAAGGTCTTCCGCCGGCTATCAGCAGCGTGGTCGAACGATGCACCGCGAAGCAGCCCGCGCAAAGGCCTGCGGGACTCGGCATCGTAGCCGACGAACTAGAGTCGCTGCTCGAACCGGGAAGGGCGATGACCAGCCGCGGACGCAGCGCGGTAGTTCCAGTGCCCGTGGAGAGGAAACCGGAGTCGCCTCGCGGAGAGCACTCCATGATTTCCACCGTCACGGAGATGACCGCGACGCCTCAGCCGCAACGCGCCCTGAACCTGGACGGTCTCCCCGGATTCGTGCGCAATCTGCCCGCGCCATTGCAATCGCAGACCGGTTTGATGATTCTGGCGGGCGGCGCGGTGGTCGTGTTGATGACGCTGGTTTATGCGGTTCTGTCGCTGGCGCACGTGATCTAATAGCCCAAAAAGAATGCAGATTCCGGCAACCGTCGGCAAGTACGAGCTTCTTGAATTTCTGGGCGGAGGCATGTCGCACGTCTATCGCGCGCGCGATACCGTCATCGAGCGCCCGGTCGTGCTGAAGCTGCTTACCGAGGACGCCTGCAAGGACACGGAAGCCAAGGCCCGATTCCTGCAAGAGGCCAAGCTGGCGGGCAATATCCAGCACGAAAACATCGTCAGCGTGTTCGATTTCGGCGAGCATGAGGGCCGTCCGTTCATCGTGATGGAGTACCTCAAGGGCCGCGACCTTCGGGACGCCATTCGCGGCAATCACCTGGGCAGCCTGTCCGACCGGTTGAGAGTCTGCGCTGCAAATCGCCGATGCGCTGGAATATGTCAATGCGCGCGGCATCGTCCATCGCGATATCAAGCCGGAGAATGTTCACATCGATTCCAACGGCAAGGTGAAGCTGATGGATTTCGGGATCGCGAAGACGGAGGATTTGTCGCTCACCAAAACCGGAATGACCATGGGAACGCCGTATTACATGGCTCCGGAGCAAGTGGTCGGCCGCCCCGTGACCGCGGTGACTGATGTCTACGCCTTCGGCATGCTGCTGTTCGAACTGCTGACCAGCCAGCGGGGCGTCAATGGCGAGGCGATCGAAGCGGTGCTGTTCCAGATTCTGCATCAGCCACTCGATCCGGGGCCGATGGAGAATGCGGGAATTCCTCCGCAGGTCCGTGGCCTTGTGCTGCGATGCGTCGAGAAAAAGCCCGAGGACCGACCGCAAGGCTTTCGCGTGGTGGCGGAGGAGCTGCGCGGATTGATCGCCGGCTTAGGGACGGGTGTGCAGAGAACGCCAGCATCGTCGGCCATACACACGTTGCCGCTCGCCGTGACTCTTCAGCCGACGGTTGTGCCGGTGACGATTCCGCCATCGTCCAAATCCCGAGGCGTTGTTTGGCTGGTGCTGGCGATGGTGCTGCTCGCGATCGCCGCAGGAGCGGTGTGGTGGTTCACCCAGGAAAGGACGCCGCCGCTTCCTCCCGCCATTGCCGGGATGGTTTTCATTCCGGCGGGAAGTTTTTTGTCGGGTCCGGAGAACACTCCGATTTCTCTGCCGGCGTTTTATATTGACGAGACCGAAGTATCGAATGCCGATTTCGCCCAGTATTGCAAATCCATGGGTTGCTCCGCCCCGGAGGGCGCTCCGGATCTGCCGGTGGTGCGCGTGACCGTGGCGCAGGCCCGTGAATATGCGTTGTGGAAAGGGAAGCGGCTACCCACCGCGAACGAATGGGAGCGCGCGGCGCGCGGAACCAACGGCGCTAAATATCCGTGGGGCGACGCGCAGGATGCATCGCTCGCGAACATATCCGGCACCGCGCTGAAACCCGTGAAATCGTACGTGCCCTATCAAAAGGTGTATCAGATGGCAGGCAATGCGTCGGAAATGGTGGAGGGAGAGATCAGGCCCAGCGCCGGCGCCAAGGCGGCGTTCGCTTCCCGGTTGACGCCGCCGCTCACGGATCAGGACAAGTGGATCACCATGCGCGGAGGGTCTTTCCATACCAACCTCGCCTTCGCCGTCACGTATGAATCTGTCTCCATCCCTGAGCGCTTTTCGTCGAGCGACATCGGTTTTCGGTGCGCCAAATCCGTGAAATGAGCTGGGATGCCGAGCGTTACCAATCTCGCCATTCCTATGTGTTCGCCTACGGCGAAGGACTCGTCGAGATGCTGGAGCCTCGCGCCGGCGAACGGATTCTCGACCTGGGCTGCGGCTCGGGACAACTGACTGCAAAGATCGCCGAGAGTGGCGCGCATACCATTGGAGTCGACCAGTCGAAAGAGATGATCGCCGAGGCCCGGCGTAATTTTCCGGCGCTGAAGTTCGACGTGGCCGACGCGGCGAATTTCACGCTGGATGCTCCGGTCGACGCGGTCTTTTCGAATGCCGCGCTGCACTGGGTGAAGGATGCGGATGGCGTTGCGCGCTCAGTCGCCTCGGCGCTACGGCCAGGCGGCCGATTCGTGGTCGAGTTAGGCGGCAAAGGCAACGTACAGACGATCATCGATGAGCTTGGTCCGGTCGAAACTCCGTGGTACTTTCCCAGCGTGGGTGGATATACATCGCTGTTGGAACGTCACGGCTTCGAGATAACCACGCTACCTTGTTCGATCGCCCCACGCGCGTCGAGGGTGAGGATGGCCTTGAGGACTGGCTGGGGATGTTCGGTGGTTCGATGCTTCCGACTCCAGAGCTTCGCCGCGAAGTCGCGGAGCGGCTGCGCCCAAAGATGTTTCGCGACGGCGGGTGGGTGCTGGATTACCGCCGGTTGCGAGTGATTGCAAAGTGCAATCATTGATAGCAATGCTATCATTTAGACATGGCAAGCATCACCATCCGCCGCCTCGAAGACGCCACCAAGAAGCGGCTGCGTATCCGCGCGTCGCGCAACGGCCGCTCAATGGAGGAAGAGGCTCGCCAAATCCTGAAGCGAGCGTTAGCAGAAAAAGCGGCGCCCGGACGCAACCTGTACCAATCCATCCGAGCCATCGTGGAGCCACTTGGCGGTATCGATTTGCCGGAGATTAAACGCGGCCCCATGCGGCCTCCTCCGGACTTTGGTGAATGACCGTTCTGGATACGAACGTTCTCTCGGAGGTGTCGAAGCCGGTCCCTTCCCCGGACGTCACCACTTGGCTGGCATCGGAGCCGGCGTCCAGCCTGTTCACCACCGCCATCACCCAAGCCGAGCTGCTCTACGGCGTCGAGTGCATGACGAAAGGACAACGCCGGAACGTGCTGCACGTTGCTATCACGCGGATTCTTAGTCTCTTTGCAGATCGCATACTCCCATTCGACAGTAGCGCCGCCGAAGCCTATTCCCGAATCGCTGCATCGCGCCGCGCCATGGGCCGGCGTATCTCGGAAGCCGACGCTCAAATCGCGGCAATCGCTTTTTCGAGGGGCGCGAGACTCGCCACCCGCAATGTCCGCGACTTCGAGCATTGCGGAATCAAGGTCCTGAACCCTTGGGCGTGAGTGATACCCTCGAAGTATGGGGCTTTCCCAATCTTTCTTCGCCGATCGATTCGGCATCACTGAGCGCGACCTTGAATCGTACCTAAGCGAAGCGCTCTCCGCGGGCGGCGAATATGCCGACCTTTATTTTGAGTATCTGGCCACCACGTCGATCGGTATCGACGAAGGCATCGTCAAGAGCGCGACCGAGGGCGTGAGCCTAGGCGTCGGCGTCCGCGTCCTCGCGGGCGAACGTACCGGCTACGCCTATAGCGACGATTTGAGTCCCGAAAAAATCAGAAAGGCCGCACGGGTAGCCGCGCACATCGCGAAGGGGCCCGCGACCATAGTCAAGACCGGATTCGAGGAAGCGCGTCAGCATAATCTTTATCCCATGCTCTCCGCGCCCCATGAAACCGGGCTCGCCGAGCGTGTCGAACTCGTCAAGCGTGCCGACCGAGCCGCGCGAGCTTACGATCCCCGCGTGTTTCAAGTGCAGGCGACCTATGCCGATAGCCTCCGAAACGTTCTGGTCGCCACCAGTGAAGGGCGGCTGAGTTTCGATCGTCAGCCGATGGCGCGGATGAGCGTCAGCGCCCTTGCGCGGCAAGGCGACGGCGCTCCGCAGCATGGACATTCAGGCGGCGGCGGTCGCGTCACGCTCGATTTCTTCGAGAAGGAAAAGACGCCGGAGCACTTCGCCAGAGAAGCCGCGCGTCAGGCCATCGTGCAGCTCGACGCCGTCGACGCCCCCGCCGGTGAGACCACGGTTGTGCTCGGTCCTGGATGGCCCGGTATTCTGCTGCATGAAGCGGTAGGCCATGGATTGGAGGCCGACTTCAATCGCAAAGGCGTCTCCGCGTTCAGCGGACGCATCGGACAACAGGTGGCGAGCCCTCTCTGCACCGTGATCGA
Source organism: Bryobacterales bacterium (assembly GCA_963813145.1). Taxonomy (GTDB): domain Bacteria; phylum Acidobacteriota; class Terriglobia; order Bryobacterales; family Bryobacteraceae; genus Palsa-187. The sequence continues at coordinate 3,173,519 of CAWEXX010000001.1, read as the reverse complement.
CGACGGCACCATCGGCAGCCGCCGCGGATCCCTGAACGTCGACGATGAAGGCATGCCGACGCAGAAAAATGTGCTGATCGAAAATGGAATCCTGCGCGGCTACCTGCAGGACAAGTTATCGAGCCGCCTGACCAACAACGCCTCCACCGGCAGCGGACGCCGCGAGAGCTATCAGCACATCCCGATGCCTCGCATGACCAATACTTATATGCTGGCCGGCGAAAGCGATCCCGCCGAAATCATCAAATCGGTGCAAAAAGGCCTGTATTGCGCCACATTCGGCGGCGGCCAGGTGGATATCACCAGCGGTAATTTCGTCTTCTCGGCCACTGAAAGCTATCTGATCGAAAACGGCAAACTGACCAGACCCGTGCGCGGCGCTTCCCTGATCGGCAACGGACCGGAGGCGCTGAAGTACGTCAGCATGGTGGGCAACGATCTGCAACTCGACGAAGGCGTCGGCGTCTGCGGGAAAGAAGGGCAGAGCGTGCCGGTAGGCGTCGGCATCCCCACCGTGAAAATCGACCGCATGACTGTGGGTGGCACAGCCGCATGAGCGACCTTCAAACGCTGGCCGCCGATGCAGTCAAGCGCGCGATGGAATCCGGCGCGACCGACGCCGAGTGCACCATCATGGAAGGCGCGGAATTCTCCTCCGCCATTCGCATGCGCGAAGTGGAGAGTCTCAAGGAAGCCGGCTCCCGCGCCGCTGGAATTCGCGTCCTGGTCGGCCAGCACGGCGGCTCGTCTTATACCTCGGACCTGACGCCCGAAGGCATCGCGACCATGGTGCGCGGCGCTCTCGATCTGGCGAAAATCACCAGCGAGGATCCGTTCGCCGGCCTGCCGGACCCATCCGACCTCGGCACGCGCACGGAAGATCTTGGTCTCTACGACGAAGCCATTGAGGATATGGAAACCGAGTGGAAAATCGCCCAGGCGAAGCGTGCCGAAGAGGTTGCCTTCGCCACCGATGAGCGTATTCAAAACTCCGAAGGCGCGTCCTTCGATTCCTACACCGGCCGCCGCGTTTTCGTGAACTCGCGAGGCTTCTCCGGCAGCTACCGCACGTCGAGCTGCGGACTCAGCGTCTCGCCCGTCGCCAAGCAAAACGGCTCGATGGAGCGCGATTACTGGTTCACCTCCGCTCGCTCGGCGTCCAAACTGGAGAGCGCCGACCAAGTCGGCAGGATCGCCGCGGAGCGTGCCGTGCGCCGCTTGAATCCCCGAAAAATCGCGACCCAAAAAGCCGCGATTCTGTTTGAGCCCCGCACCGCTCGATCCCTGCTCGGCGACCTGTTCGACGCCGTCAACGGCGGCGCAATCTACCGGCACGCGTCGTTCCTGGTCGGGAAACTCGGCGAGAAAATCGCCGCCGATTCCTTGACAGTCATCGACGACTCCACTCTTCCCGGACTCTTCGGCAGCTCTCCTTTCGACGACGAAGGCGTCATCAGCCGCCGCACCGTTGTGATCGAAAAAGGCGTTCTCAAGAGCTATCTTCTGAACTCCTATTCGGCCCGCAAATTAGGCCTCAAGACCACCGGCAACGCGTCCCGAGGCATTACCGGCAACGCGGGTGTCGGTCCGGGCAACTTTTTTATTGAGGCGGGAGAGCGCTCGCCGGAGTCTATATTAAAAGGTCTTCGCACCGGCTTGTACGTCACCGAACTGATCGGCGGCGAAGCCAACACCGTGACCGGCGACTATTCGTCGGGCGCAGCCGGCCTGTGGATCGAAAACGGCGAATTGGCGTATCCTGTTTCGGAGATCACCATCGCCGGGAATATGAAGCAGATGCTGATGGACATTGAGATCGGCTCCGACCTGGAATTTCGGGGCTCCATCGCGTCGCCTTCGTTGTTGATTCGGGAGATGACCATCAGTGGCCAGTGAGACTTTCTCCGCGCAGCAAGTGAAGAAGCAGCCGCAAATTGGCGTGCCAGTCTACGTCGCCGGCGCACTCGCGGTCCTCGGACTCGCCGTCTTTGGATACCTCCAATACGTAGCGAAAAAAGCGCCCGCCGACGCGCCTCTGACCCCCGAGGCCAAAGCCTACGTGAAAAATCTTCAGCTCAGCGACGTCGAAATCAAGGCCAACAAAAGTTATCTCAACCAGATGGTCGTCGAGATCGACGGGAAGATCGCCAATGCCGGCGACCGCCCGCTCGACACCGTGGAAATCTACTGCGTGTTCTACGATTCCTACGGCCAGTTGGTGCTGCGCTCCCGCGTCCCGATCGTCAGCCCGCGCATGGGCGGCCTTAAACCGGGCGAGACAAAAACGTTCCGCCTCCCGTTCGATGAAATTCCGGAGAGCTGGAATCAGGCGATGCCGCAGCTGGTGATCGCCGGCGTAAAATTCCTCTGATGTCCCGCGTTCTGCTGGTGGATGACGACGCCGACGCGCTGGAACTTCGCAAGCTGATCTTCGAAAACCACGGACACCGCGTATTCGCCGTGCACAACGCTGCCGACGCCCGTGACCAATTCTACGCCGAGCCTCCGGAAAGCGTGATTCTCGACCTGCGCCTTCCCAATGCCGAAGACGGGTTCGCGCTCATTCGTGAATTTCGAGCCGCCTCTGCCGCATTGAAAATCGTCGTGCTCTCCGGCTGGTGCACCGACCTGGACGGCCGCACCGAGGGCTCGCTGGTGGATCTGACGCTGTCAAAACCTATTCGCTCCGAAGTGCTGCTCGACGCGATTCGACTCTGATAGCTTAGGCAGGTGATGCGCCTCCTATCCTTTCTGATTGCTCTGCCGCTTCTGGCCGATTCGACTTACACCTTCCGGGTTGCCAAGACCTCAGAAGTGGTCGCCGACATCGAATTAAGCGGAGGCGACTGGAGCGCCGAGGGCAAGGAAGCCGCCCTCGCCGATGTGACTCTGGATGGCGCGGCAGTTCAAAACGTGATGACCTACGCCGGCGCGCGCCATGCGTATCCTGTCTTTCTCGGCGTATTGCCGGCCGGCGAACACAAAATCAGCATCACCCAAAATGCCCGATATGGCTCGCCCGGCGCAAAGCTTGAAGTCCACGGCGCAAAATTCCGCGAGATCGCCCGCGATTCCGCTTACTATCCGGTGCTGGCTTACACGCCCGTTCTGTTCGCCCGCGCTAACACCATCGGCAAATTTACCGACGTCCCGATGATCGTCTACGTCGAACGGCTGGTTGAAAATGGCGAGCCGCTGCTCTCTTACACCGTCATCTTTTCGAACGAGGACGGCGGCACATCCACCCGCGCGTTGATGGCCCGCTGGGGCCGCACCACCGATGTCGAGTACGTCTACAAAGCCTTCCTCAATCCCGACGGGACATTGAAACGCGCCACCATGCAAGGCCGCGGCCACCAGGAGGTCGAGTTTAACGGCCAGCGGGAGGGCGCGCATCCACTCATGATTCCCGTTACCGATAACAACATGGTTTCAGGCGAGGCCACCTCCGCCATTCGCTATCAGATCGCTCCCATCGAGATCGACCTCACCCACCATTCGCGCGAGCTGATCATCGATGAAAATCCGCTGGCCTATCGAGTTATGTCGCAGGAGCTGCTGCGCGAAGGAAAGCTGCGCCCCTTCGGCACAGTCGACGGAAACAAGATCAGCGACCCGCGCAATTATCTGTACATCGAAGCGAACATCGCGAATCAACAGTCCGCCGTTGCCGCGATGCTCCGATTGAAAGGCGAGAGCCAGTGGCGAACCTCCAACCTCGGCCGCGAGGATTACGCGATGGAGCGCAGCGGCTGGGTACGAACCACCATCGAGCTCCCTCCCGGCACGCCCGCCAATCAAGTGGATGAGATCGGTTTCCTGTGCATCGTCGTCCGCTCCAAGGACGCGATCCCCACCGCCGGAACCTGCCGCGTGGACGAGCTTAGCAAGGCATTCAAGCTCGATTCGAACTACGTGCCGCAGCCGTCGATCTTCAACCACGCAGGCGCGACGGAAATACCGTCGGGACAAATGGTCAGTTGGAAGCTCGCCGCCCACTGAGGATTTTCACGAACGACGCCGACCGCAATTCTTCGAGCGTCAAACCGGTCAGCTTAGGCGCATCTTCCTCCGGAATCGCTCCGCAGTTGATCGCCCGCAAAAAATAATTCAGTAACCCTTGCCCGGTGGCCGCGTCGTCGAAAACATCTCCCACAATCGTCGCTTGTGCAGCCTTCGAAATGAAATTCCGCAGCCGTTCCGACGCCGCATCCAGCCCTTCCAGGAAGAACGAATAGACCGTCGCGTAACGCGTCGGCAACTGCGCCGGATGCAAATCCCATCCTTGATAAAACGCGTTGTCGAGCGAATGCCGCACGTGATCGTGATGCAGCTTCCACGCCCGCTGCACCACTATCCGGTTCTCGAGCGCCTGCTCCGGCGATAGCGCCTCCCCGCGATGCGGAGCCACCGGCAGGATATTGGTCGCGCCATCCGAAATCCACAACCCCGTGCCTGCCAGCGAAGCCTGCATCATCGACCGCGCGAAATCGCATGCCGGATGCAGCATGTGCTGATGCGCCGCCGTGATCCCGAGGCTCGCCGTGTAATCGTAGGTTCCAAAGTGCGCCGCCACGCATCGCTCCCGCGCCGCTTCCACCAGCTTCGGCAGCATGAAGATCGATTGCGGAGTCTCCACCATCATCTCCATCTTCACGCCGCTGCCCAGTTGATCCAGAACTTCCACCAGTGCCGAAACCTGCTCCGGCACGGTAATTTTCGGGAGCGTGATCACGAAGTTCTCCGGCATCTTACGCCCGAGACCCTTCAGAAATCGAGCCAGCGTCCGAGCGCTGCGCGCCTTCAACTCTTCGCTGAAGCACTTGATGCGGATGCCCAGAAACGGAGGCAGCGTCCCAGCCGCCATGCCCTTCAAAACTTCTTCAGCGGCGGAATCGGCCGTCGCGTCTTCCTCCGCATCGGGGCGATTCCCATACCCGTCTTCAAAATCGATCCGGAAATCCTCCACCGGCTCGCGCCGAAGTTTCTCAATCACCCGTTCGTACACGATGTCCGCCAGAGCGTTCGGAATCCCGATCGCCAGCGCCAGCGTCGCAGCATCCGGAGCATACTGCGCCAGGGTCCGTTCCGCGATCGCGCCCATCTTCCCGCACAGGTCTGCCCGGAATAAATGCGCCCCGCCATAGACGGTATGCACCGGCTGCCGCCGCCCCGAATCGCCCGGATAGCGCTGCGAAAACTCCTGATTTGCATGTGTCAGAGAATCCGCCATTAATACTCCACCCGATCCTGCTTCTCTCTCCACTCCCGAAAACAAGCCAGCGATTCCTCCCGCATCATCCCCACAAACGGAATCTTTCGCTCCTCCAGGGGCAGCGCAATCTGTTCATAGATGAATGCATCGTCAAAGCCGGCCGCCGACGCATCCGCCGCCGTGCACGCGAAATAAACCTGTGCCGGCCGAGCCCAGTAAATCGCCCCCAGGCACATTGGACACGGCTCGCAAGTGGTATAAAGCTCGCACTCGTCAAGCTGAAATGTTTTCAGCGCGGAGCAGGCCGCGCGGATCGCTACTACTTCGGCATGCGCGGTCGGATCGTTCGACGAAGTGACGCAATTCGCCCCTTCGCCCACGATGCGTCCGCCCTTGACGACGAGAGCCGCGAAAGGTCCGCCCTTCCCCGATCGGACATTCTCGATAGCGATCTCAATCGCCCGCGCCATGAACGGACTCGGCATCCGCTAACCAGTCTCCCAAATGTAGCGAACTGCCGTTACCCGACTACGGCGATACACTCAATCTCCACCCTCACATCCCTCGGCAGCCTCGCCGCTTCCACCGTCGACCGCGCTGGCGGATTCTCCGGAAAATACCGAGAGTACGTCTCATTGATCGCCGCAAACTCCCCCAGATCCTTCACGAAAACTGTGGTTTTCACCACCTGCGCCAGCGACGATCCACACGCCTCCAGCACGATTTTCATGTTTTCCAGCACCCGCACCGTCTGCGCCACCACGTCCCCTTCAATCAGCGTGTTGGTCGCAGGATCCAGCGGAATCTGCCCGCTCAGAAACGCCATTCCATTCACCACCACCGCCTGCGAATAAGGCCCGATCGCTTTTGGCGCGCGATCCGTCGAGATAATCTTTTTCATGATCCTCCCATTTTAAGCGTGCCCACGAGCTCCGCCACGCTCGCTAGCTTTTCTTCCACCAAAAATCGATCCAGCTCGCGCGCGATCCTCACTGGAGCCCCCGGGTCCCAGAAATTCGCCGTGCCGACTTCCACCGCGGTCGCCCCTGCGATCAGAAACTCCGCCGCGTCCACTCCAGAAGCGATTCCTCCGAGCCCGACGATCGGTATCTTCACCGCCTGCGCCGCTTCGTAAACCATTCGCAGCGCAACCGGTTTGATCGCCGGTCCCGAGAGTCCTCCAAAACCCGCGCCGATCCGCGACCGCCTCGTCCGCGCATCGATCGCCAGCGCTACGAACGTGTTCACCAGGGAAAGCGCATCCGCCCCCGCATCCGCCGCAGCGCGAGCCAGCGGTTCGATCCGAGCCACGTTCGGCGACAGCTTCACGATCAGCGGGCGTTTGCTCTTCGCGCGGACCGCTCCCACCACCTCGGCCAACAGCGCCGGATCGCTGGAAAAGAAAATCCCGCCGTGCTTCGTGTTGGGGCAGGATACGTTCAATTCGTAAGCGTCCACTCCCTCCGCGTCTTCCAGCACACGGACCACTTCCAGGTAGTCCTCCACCGCGTAGCCGAAAATATTCGCGAAAATCGCGGTGCCGATGGTCCGCAATTCCGGCAGCTTGTCCGCCACAAACGCCCTGACTCCGATATTCTGGAGCCCGATCGAATTCATCATCCCGCCCTCGGTCTCATACAGACGAGGCGGCGGATTGCCATCCATCGGCTCTCGCGACAATCCCTTCACGACGATGCCGCCCACCGCCGATAAGTCGGTCAATTCCTTGAATTCGACTCCGTATGCGTAGGTCCCTGACGCCGCCAATACTGGAGTCTTAAGAGAAATGCCGCACAGCGTAGTGGCCAGCCGAGAGGACATTTTCCTCACAGAATAGCAGTTACAGGCAAGTCCCAACAGTTTGGCTCAAACCCACCGCTCCCTTTGGTCACGGCTCGGAAGCACAGCGAATGTTATCAGCGGTCTACCGAGCCGTGACCGCAGGGAGCGGTATCTGAACTTGCTTCTTCAGCAGCCTTGTAAGCTACGGGGCACACGCGCTAACCACCGCAATAGAACCATAGTTCCCCGGGCCCTAGAAGGGAAATTCGACAGTACTAAGGTGTCTCCCTGATAGTCCGTAGTGGGAGAAGCATCGGAATATGGATACGTGGAGGAATCCCGCTCGCTTAAGTACCGGTCGCTTTCGTCCCGGTTCTCCATGTTCACTGGCATCCTGCTGATGTGGGTTGTCCTTGTCACCCTCTGCTGGGACCTGCATCAGCACACTTTCAACTGGACCAAAGGCATCGTTCTCTGCGCCGTCGTCGCCATTATCGCGGCGGCCATCTCGCGCTTCACCATCCGCCTGCTCGCCCGCCCTCTGGCGTTGCTCGAAGCCGGCATCACGTCCGTCCGCCGCGGCCATCTTGTGCCCATCCAGGTCAGCCGCACCGGCGACGAAATCGAGTACCTCGGCGACAGCTTCAACCGCATGATCGAAGCCCTGGCCGCCTCCCAGGAGGAAATCCGCCAGCATCAGGAACTTCTCGAAGACCGCATTCACCAGCGCACCGAGGATCTGGAGCGCGCCATGCACACCGCCCTCAACGCCAGCCAGGCCAAGAGCGAATTTCTCGCCAACATGTCGCATGAGCTCCGCACGCCCATGAACGGCCTGCTCGGCATGCTGGACCTCGCGCTCGACGGCGGCGTCGGCGGCGAACAGAAGGATCAGCTCGAAACCGCCCAGCGATGCGCCTATTCCCTGCTCGGCTTGCTAAACGACATTCTGGATCTATCGAAAATCGAAGCCGGCAAAATGCTGCTCGAGAAAATCCCCTTCGATGCCCGCTTCGTGGTGGAGGACTGCGTCAAATCGCAAGCCGCGAAGGCCGCGCAGAAGAAAATCGACCTGCGTTTCGAAACCGGAGCCCTTCCGCAGGCCGACCTCCTGGGAGACCCTCTTCGCGTCCGCCAGATCGTAGCGAACCTTCTCTCCAATGCCATCAAGTTCACGGATCAGGGCCGCGTGGTCGTGAAACTCGATTGCTCGGCCGGCGCCGCCGAGCGCGTGATCCTGAGCGTCTCGGTGAGCGACACCGGCCCCGGCATTCCCCCCGAGAAACTGTCCACCATCTTCGAGAAATTCACTCAGGCCGATGGCAGCATCACCCGCAAGTACGGCGGCACCGGACTCGGCTTGGCCATCACCAAGCGTCTGGTTGAAATTCACGGCGGCGAAGTGCGCGTCGAAAGCCAGGTCGGCGTGGGCAGCACCTTCCGTATCACTCTGCCTTGCGAAGTCGCGCCCGCCGATGCGGCGAAGGCGTTGCCTCCTCAAACTGAATTGCGTACCGAAGAGCCCAAAGACGAACCCCTGACGCGCGCGGCTGCTGCTGGTGGAAGATAACCTGGTGAACCAGAAAGTCGTCCTGGCCATCCTCCGCAAGAAGGGCTATCACATCGACGTAGCCAACGACGGCCGCGAAGCCCTAATGAAGCTCTCCGCCGGCACCTACGACCTCGTCCTGATGGACGTGCAGATGCCCGTGCTCGACGGTCTCGAAGCCACTCGCCTCATCCGCCGCGAAGCGCGTTGGGACCATCTTCCCGTCATCGCCATGACCGCCCACGCCATGAACGGCGACCGCGAGCGCTGCCTGCAAGCCGGCATGAACGCCTACATTTCGAAGCCCGTGCAGCCCGCCCACCTGATCGCCACCATCGAACGCCAACTGGCATCGGGCGACCGCCACTCGACCACCGCCTCCACGCCTCTCGAGCGCATCCTCACCGACCGGCTCATGCAGGACGATGCGGTGATGATGAACGATATGCTGCGCCTGTTCCTCCAGATGGCCCCGGAACGTCTGGACCGCATCGAAACCGCCGCCGGTCGTGGCGACATCGAATCCCTCGCTCGCGAAGTGAGCAAGATCAGCGTCGCCGCGGACCAGCTCTCCTCCGCCAATCTCCGCGAATGCGCCCATCGCATCGAACAAGCCGCCGCGAGAGGCGATTTCACTCAAGTCCAACGCGACCTGGCCGCCCTCCGCGCCGCCGTAAACTCCCTGGACGCCCTGACGACGCACTGATCACTACTGTGATCCGTTGTGGGGCAGGTTCCCGACCTGCCCGCGGGCTCTTAGCCCGCTCTTTTAAAACACCCGCCTCTTCAACCTCTCCACCGTAAACTTCGCCGTATCCGCCACCGCCATCACCGTCATTACACCGGCCTGCACCGGATCCGTAATCACCAGGTCCGCCGCATCCGGTACGCTGCCGGCCATATTCAGGCTCACCACCAGCAACCCCTGCGCCCGCACATCCAGGACCGCCTGCTCGATCTCGCCGCCCATAATCGACCCCGCCAGCACAATTGCCTTCACCCGAGGCAGCCGCGCCGCCGCCCGAACCGCCGCCGCCAGCGCCTGCTCCCCTACCAGCGGAATCGTGTCCACCGAAATATGCTCGCCGCGAATATTGTGACGATCCGCTTCCGTGATCGCCCCCAGAGCCACCTGCCCTACCTGAGCGCCCCCGCCCATGATAATGATGCGTTTCCCGTAAATCTTCTCCATCGTCGGGACCTGCTTGGCATAATGCACCACCGCCAGCGCCTCCAGCTCCCGCAGCAGCGCCTCCGCGTCTCCCGGCACCTCGATCTCAAAATAAGTGCGAGCCTCGTCCGCCCTCTCCTCCACAATCTCGACACTCAAAATATTCCCGTGATGCCGCGCAATCACGCCCGTAGTCTCATGCAGGATCCCAGGCCCCGCATCCGCCGCAATTTCGATTCCCAGTCTCATAGTCTTCCTATATGCAGGCCCAGCGTCTGCCCGCATGCTCACGCATGGCGGCTCAGTGCCAACACGGAGCCGCGACCGTCAGGGAGCGGGCAAGCGATTACTAGTCGATCTCGTACTTCTTCAATATCTCAGGCCACTTCCCCTGAGCCTGCAGCAGCAATTCACACACTTCCCGCACCGCACCCGATCCTCCAGCCGCTGCCGTCACCATGTGAGCCGCCTTCTTCACCTCCGGCCGCGCATTTGCCGGAGCGACCCCCAGCAGCACCCGCCGCATCACCACGACATCCGTCAGATCGTCCCCGATATAAGCGATCGCATCGGCCGGAATCCCGCTCTTCTCGCAAATCTGCTGCAAAATCGGAATCTTCTCAATATGACCCTGATAGACGTGCGTCATCTTCACCTGCCGAGCCCGTTCTTCCACCGCCGGAGAAACGCGCCCGCTGATCACGCCCGTCTCGATCCCATACCAGTTCATCCATTGCAGCGCGATGCCGTCCTGCGCATCGAAGCCCTTGGTCTCAAACATCTTCCCGTCCGGACCCGGCACGTTGTACAACCGAGCGTCGGTCAGCACGCCGTCCACATCCATCAGCAACATCCGTATGCGCGAAGCGCGCTCCATCAGTTCAGGATTCATATTTTTGTTTTCAATAGGTGTAAATACCGTGCCCAAGACGCCGGCCTATCCGCGACCCCGCTAATACGTTCCAACGCCCATAACGCCGCCCCTCGGCAAACAGGTTCGGGCTCCGAGCAAAGCGTAACCGGCACGCCCAAAACATTCGCAATCCTCTGGGACCAAGCCGGCGACTTCAGCAGCATAGGTCCGCAGGCGACAACCAGTGGGGCAGGTCCCCGACCTGCCCGGTTCAGGAGTTCATAAACCTCGCGAAACCGCCGCCCCACAGCATCCAGCCCCGCCACCCGCGGATCGCCCGGAGCCGCCGCCTCCAAATATCCCTCAATACTCCCCTTTAACTTGCGCCTGACCGCCGCATAAGCCCCGTCAGCCTCCGGCACCGATCCCGACACCATCCATCGCTTCGCGTCAATGGCCGCGCACGTCAAACCAGCAGGCAACTCCGCAGGCGCCTGATCGACCACCATCCCCAGCATGCTCCCCGTGCTCGAAATCACCAGCCCCATCTGCTCGTGACCCACACACCCACTCCCGAGCAGCATCCCCGCCCCCGCAGGCAGAGCCGGGAACCACGCCGCCTCCGCGAACCCCGGCCAGCCCGACCGATCCTCCGCCGTCAATTCGCTCTCCGCCCGTCCCACCACCGCCGCGATGCGAAATCCGTCCGCCTGCACCAGCCGGTGCATTTCATCCAGGCAGTCCGCCGCCGCATCCGCCCGCCGTGGTAATTGCGCCGCGTATCCTTCCATCCGCCGCGCCTCGGAATCGAACAGCAGCGCCCGCACAGCGTCCGCCGCTACATCGAGAACTACAATGTAGGAATCGACAGTGCTGGATCGGGTGCTCAAAACCATCTCTCGTTATAACATGCTGCCCCAGCACGCCCGCGTGATTGTAGCGGTCTCCGGCGGAGCCGATTCCGTATGCCTGCTGCACGTCCTGAAAGAGCTCGCCCCCGCCTCCCTGGCCGGCATCGGGCACTTTAACCACAAATGGCGAGCCGCGGCCTCCGATGAAGATGAGCGCTTCGTCGCAGCCCTGGCCTCCCAATTCGCCGTCCCCTTTTTCCGGGCCGAAGCCTCACCCGGGGACGCTCCCGGCAACAAGGAGCAGAACGCCCGCCGCGACCGCCAGAATTTTTTTCGAATCCTGCCCCACCCCGTAGCCCTGGGCCACACGCGCGACGATCAAGCCGAGACCGTCCTGTTCCGATTCCTCCGCGGCTCCGGTCTGGCAGGATTAGCCGGCATCGCCCCAGTATCCGAACGAATCATCCGTCCCCTGATCGACGTCACCCGAGCCGAAGTCGAACAATTCCTCCGTTCGAGAAACATCCCCTGGCGCGAAGACGCAACCAACGCCGACGTAGCCTTCGCCCGCAATCGCATCCGCCACCAGTTGCTCCCGCAACTAGCCGCCGAGTGGAACCCCCAAATCCACCAAACCCTGGCGCACCTAGCCGACCTGGCCCAAGAAGAAGAATCCTACTGGACCGCCGAAATCGACCGCCTTGCCAACACACATTTGATTGTCTGCCCCAAACCCGCCGCTCAAGTGAGGCAGGTCACCGACCTGCCAGCCGACTTTCAGTCGGCTTCTTACGCAGTAGAACTCCGCACAGCCACCCTCCAAACCCTCCCCCGAGCCCTCTCCCGCCGCCTGATCCGTCGAGCCATCGCCCTAGCCAAAGGCGACCTCCGTCAAGCATCGACTTCCAGCACGTCGAAGCCGTCTTCCACCTCCAGCGCCGCCTCCGCCTCCCCGGCGTGACCGTCACCCGATCGTTCGACTGGCTCCAATTCTCCCCTTCCGCCGCAATTCCTGCTCCGGCGCCGACCACAGTCATCCCCCCCGGCATCTACCCCTCCCCCGACGGCCTTTCCCAAATCTGCGTCGAGACTCGCTCAATCCCAAAGAACGTCCTTAGAACCACCCTCAAAAGCCTGTGCTACGCTTGGTATGGAAGAATGCAGATTTTGTTCGCCTCTCGAATTACGTGGATGGCGCCCAGGTGACCACTATCGTCCTCAAGGACACTCCCGCGATCACAAGATCAAGGAAATGTTTCAAAAGGCGCGCGTGCCCTCCTGGCGGCGACCTTCTTGGCCGATTCTTTCGAGTGGAGATAAAATCCTGTGGTCGCGCCAGTTCGGCGTCGCCCAGGAGTTCGCGGAGGTTCTTCGAATCCGGGAAGTTTCGCTTTCATGAACCTTATTTCGTAGGGCAGCGTCTGTAATACTAGTAGTAACTTTGGGTCGGGAGATGTCATGAATTCATCGAGTGTTCGAAACGGCGTCCTGTGGCTGGTGATCCTATGCCTGGTCGTCCTGGTCTGGTTTGCCTTCAAGAGCAGTAAAACGCCCGGCCTGAACCCGCAGTTCTCGGAGCTGGTCAACGATGTGAAAGCGGGAAAGGTGGACTCCGCTAAGATCAACTCGTCCACCGGCGATATTGAGGGCAAAATGAAGAACGGGGACGTGTTCCACTCCACCGTTCCGCCCACGTACAACGATTTCACGACGCTCCTGCTCGAAAAAGGCGTCCTCCTGAAGGTGGACAAGGATAACAACGGCAGCTGGGTTTCGATCCTCGTCAACGCCATTCCCTTCGTTCTTCTCCTCGGGTTCTGGATCTTCATGATGCGCCAGATGCAGTCGGGCGGCAACAAAGCCCTCAGCTTCGGCAAGAGCCGCGCGCGTCTCCACTCCTCGCAGCAGAAGAAGGTGACGTTTAAAGACGTCGCCGGCGTCGAGGAAGCCAAGGAAGAACTCCAGGAAATCATCGACTTCCTGCGCGAGCCCCAGAAATTCCAAAAGCTCGGCGGCCGCATCCCCAAGGGTGTCCTGCTGATCGGCTCCCCGGGTACCGGTAAGACCCTGCTCGCCCGCGCCATCGCCGGCGAAGCCAACGTGCCGTTCTTCTCCATCTCCGGTTCGGACTTCGTCGAAATGTTCGTCGGCGTCGGCGCCAGCCGTGTTCGCGATCTGTTCGAACAGGGCAAGAAGAACGCCCCCTGCATCATCTTCATCGACGAAATCGACGCCGTCGGCCGCCATCGCGGCGCAGGCCTGGGCGGCGGACACGACGAACGTGAACAAACCCTCAACCAGCTCCTGGTCGAGATGGACGGCTTCGAATCGAATGAAGGCGTCATCTTAGTTGCCGCCACCAACCGTCCCGACGTGCTCGATCCGGCCCTGCTCCGTCCCGGCCGCTTCGATCGCCGCGTCGTTGTCGGACATCCCGATCTCAAAGGCCGCGAAGCCATCCTCCGCGTCCACACCAAGAAGGTTCCCCTGGCCGACGATGTCGACCTCACGGTCCTCGCTCGCGGTACACCGGGCTTTGCCGGAGCCGATCTAGCCAACCTGGTCAACGAAGCCGCGCTGGTCGCCGCCCGCCAGAATCGCAAAGTGGTCACCCAGTGGGATTTCGAGCTCGCCAAAGATAAAGTGATGATGGGCGTCGAGCGCAAGAGCCTCATCATCAGCGACGAGCAGAAGGAAGTCACTGCGTATCACGAGGCTGGCCACGCCCTGGTCGCCTGCCTGACGCCGTCCGCGGATCCTCTGCATAAGGTCACCATCATTCCCCGCGGAATGGCGCTCGGCTTGACCATGCAGTTGCCTCTCGACGACAAACAGACGTATCGCAAGGAATACCTGGAAGCGAGCTTGGCCATCCTGATGGGCGGCCGCATCGCCGAGGAAATCTTCCTGCACCACATGACCACCGGCGCCAGCAACGATATTGAGCGCGCCACCGACATGGCCCGCAAGATGGTCTGCGTCTGGGGTATGAGCGAGCTCGGCCCCCTCAGCTTCGGTAAGCGCGAAGAGCAGATCTTCCTGGGCCGCGAAATCGCCCAGCATCGCGATTACAGCGAAGAAACCGCCATCCGTATCGACGAGCAGGTCAAGAAACTGGTCGAAGGCGGCTATCAGCGCGCGAAGAAACTCATCGAAGATCGCGGCGACGCCCTGAAACGCATCGCCGACGCACTTCTAGAACGCGAAGTGCTCGACGGCGCCGAAGTCATGCAGTTGATCAACGGTCAAACCCTGGCCGCCGTGCAGCCGCCCCCCTCAGGCGACGGCACCCAGCAAGTCATCAAGCCCGAAAAGCCCGAAGGCGGCCGCCGAGCCCCCGGCATGTTAGAAGGCGGCCCGCAACCCGCGTAAGTGCGGCAGGTCCCCGACCTGCCTCTTTCTTCTAATGATCCCCCCCTTCCGCGTCTACCTCTTCGACGTAGACGGCACACTTGTCGATTCCGCCGCCGACATCTGCGGAACCATCCAACAAGTCCTCCACGCCTCCGGCCGCCCCGACGTGTCCGACACCCTGCTCCGCCGCTACATCGGCCGCCACCTGATCGATCTCTTCACCGACCTGGACTTCGCCCCCGAACTCATAGACCAGATGGTCACCGACTACCGTGCCATCTACACCGCTGGAGGCCACGTCAACACCACCGTCTACCCCGGTGTAGCAGACATGCTGAGCCAACTTGGCGGCCTGAAATCCACGGCAACCACCAAAGGCACCCCCACTACAAGAGTCATCCTGGAAAAATTCAGCCTCATAAAATATTTCAATCACGTGCAGGGAACCGACGGATTTCCCGCTAAACCTGAGCCCGATGTCATCCTGAAGTCATTGGAATTATTCAAGATTCCCCCCCAAGAATGCCTCATGGTAGGCGACGCCCCCAGTGACATCGAAGCCGGCCGCCGAGCCGGAGTCAAAACCTGCGGAGTCCGCTACGGATACGGCGATCTTGATGCAATGGCAGGGTTTACCCCAGATTTCTGGATCGACCACCCCTCCGAACTCATCTGATATAATGTAATCAAGAAGCCATTTTCTCTGTCTAAAATGGCCTAAGTCCCCTCGTCGTAACTTACCATCGCCACTTTAATGCGAGCATTGAGCCGCGACCGTTAGGGAGCGGGCAAACGAGGAATACCCATGAAACAATACTTACTAGCCAGCGACTTCGATCAAACCCTGAGCTTCCACGACTCGGGAATCATTCTTAGCGAGATGCTCGGCATCACCGGCTTCGAAGAAAAGATCCGAGGCCTCTCCAATATCCACTTGGTGCAGCAGGGCGGCGAGCTTGCCTATCTCGTTCTCCACGACCCCGAATACCGCCGCGTCCGCAAAGAGCATCTCATTGAAGCCGGCAAGCGCGTCCGTCTCAAGCCAAATATCCGCCTGCTGTCGCAGCTCCTGGACGGCTTGGAAGGATATGAATTTTCTTTCTATGTGATCTCCGCAGCCCCCGTCGAAGTCATCCAGTCCGCGCTAGAAGGAATCGTCCCCGCGGACCACATCTTCGGCACCCGCTTCCGCTACGCAGAGTCCGGTGAGATCGAATCCATTGAGCAAGTGCCCGCCGGCTACGGCAAGGTCGCAGTGCTCGAAGAACTCACCTCGAAGCTGCAAATCAGCCACAACCGCGTCATCTATGTAGGCGACGGCAGCTCCGACGTCCACGTCATGCTCCACGTAAACCGCCGCGAAGGTCTGACCATCGCCGTATCGGAGAACAAATACATCACCCAGATCGCCAAGCGAACCATCCTCTCCGATGACGCACTCAGCGTTCTCGTTCCGATTCTCGAAGACGTAGCCGGCTGGCAGTCCTCGAAAATCCGAGCCCTGTTCGAAACGCAAGGATTCGTCCTCCAGGAATGGGAAAAAGTCCGCACCGATTCGCTGACCATCTCCAAGACCTCTTCCCCCCAGTTGGTGAACGCATGAGTGGGGCAGGTCCCCGACCTGCCGTGAGGAGGACGGTATGAAAAGTGACTGGATCGGCTGGCTGGCAACAGCAGTCTTCATGACCTCATACCTCTCGAAAAGCCCCGCCATGCTGCGCCGCATTCAGGCGCTGGCGTCATGCCTGTGGCTAACCTACGGCGTCATGATCCACTCGGTCCCGATGATCGTAGCCAACGCGCTGGTCGCAGCCGTGGCCCTTTATTCGTCCTTTAGCGCGTCTAAATCCAACCGCCCCGTATAAATCGCCATGCCCAGCGCGGCGTGAATATTCATCGCCTTCAGCGCGCGAATATCCTCGACCGTCGTAATTCCTCCCGCCGCCGTGATCTCATGCGAAGTCGCCGCGCGCAGCCTCCGGAACCAGTCGAGATCGGTCCCCTGCATCATGCCCTCTTTATCGACGTAGGTGCACAGAAACCCTCGGCAAAACTTTTCCAGCCGCCCGATAACTTCCTCCGCGGTGAATTCCGTAGCCTCCTGCCACCCCTTCACGACGATCTTTCCGTGCTTCGAATCGAGCGCGATCAAAATCTTCTCCGGCCCCACCTCGGCCGCGATTTCCTCGATCGCCGGAGTAAACGCCGCCGTCCCCACAATCACCCGATGCGCCCCTTGTTCGATCAACTTCCGCGCCCGCTCCGCCGTTCGCACGCCGCCGCCGATTCTGCATGTCGCGCGCGAAGCCAGCAACTCGACCAGCGAGCCGTTCTCCCCGCGACCCATCGCCGCATCCAGATCGATCACCTGAATCTCCGGAAACGCGGCAAATTTCCCGAGCATCTCGAGCGGCGCATCGCCCTCCAAGGCCTTCTCTCGCCCCTGCACTAGTTGCACGACCTTGCCGTCCATCAAATCGATGCAGGGAATAATCACGGCCGCACCGCTGCGCCATTGGCCGATAAATACGCCTTCAAATCGCCCACCGTATAAGTCCCGTAGTGAAAAATCGAAGCCGCCAGCGCCGCATCCGCAACCTGAAAAACTTCCAGAAAATCCTCCGGTTTCCCGGCGCCGCCCGAAGCGATCACCGGAACCCGAGTCGCCTCCCGCACCGCCCTGGTCAGCGCGCAATCGAACCCGGTCTGCACCCCGTCCGTATCCATCGAGGTCAGCAAAATCTCCCCCGCCCCAAGCTGTTCGCCACGCCGGGCCCAATCGATCGCATCGATATTCTCGTCGTGCCGCCCACCGCGCGTAAACACGTTCCAGCCCCCGTTTTTGTTGCGCCGCGCATCGATCGCCAGCACTACTGCCTGCGCCCCGAACTCTTGTGACAATTCCGAAATCAGTTCAGGCCGATGCACCGCCGCCGTATTGACGCTCACCTTATCCGCGCCCGCATGCAGGATGTTGCGAGCATCCTCAACCCCGCGAATCCCCCCGCCCACGGTCAGCGGAATAAACACCTCGCGAGCCGTGCGAGCCACGACGTCCACCATCGTCCCCCGATCGTCGCTAGACGCCGTGATATCGAGAAACACCAGCTCGTCTGCCCCCTGATCGTTGTACCGCGCAGCAAGTTCCACAGGATCCCCCGCATCTCGCAGATTGACGAAATTCACGCCCTTCACCACGCGCCCCGCAGTGACATCCAGGCAAGGAATAATCCGCTTCACAAGCACGTCATCCCCCTTGCTGCCACCAACCCACAACCATCAACCCGCGACCCACCAACCCACGAAGCACCAACCCACGACCCACCAACCCACGACCCCCTGAGCCGCGACCGTCAAGGAGCGGGCAAACGCTCACAACCCTCACAGCAACCCCACAAAATTACTAACGATTTTCAACCCCACCGCCCCCGACTTCTCCGGATGAAACTGAACAGCGTAAATATTCTCGTGCTCTATCACAGCCGCAAACCGAACCCCATAAGTACAAGTAGCCGACGCCTCCCCGACCGCGGGCGCGTAAAAACTGTTCGCGAAATACACGTACGGAGTCTCCCCCGCCCCCTCCAGCAATCGCGATTCCCGAGCCATCTCCAGCGAATTCCATCCCATATGAGGGACACGCGCCTCGCCACGAAACTTCTCAATCCGCCCTTTGAACAGCCCTAGCCCGAGCGCCTCCGGAGCCTCGTCGCTCGATTCAAAAAGCGCCTGCAATCCCAAACAAATTCCCAAAAACGGCACCCCCGCTCGAATCCTCTCAAGCAGCGCCTCGCGCACTCGCATCTCGTCGAGCGCCCTCATCATCTGCCCGAAATGCCCGACTCCTGGCAAAATAATCTTCGCCGCCTTGCGCAGTCCGGCCGCGTCGCGCACCAGTTCATACTCCGTCCCAATCGCTCCCAGAGTATTCTCCACCGACCGCAAATTCCCCGCCCCATAATCGAAAATCGAAATCACAACAAACCTTTTGTCGATGGCAGTTGATCCTTCAATCGCGCGTCCTTGGAGCACGCATACTTCATCGCCCGCGCGAAACACTTGAAAATCGCCTCGATCTTGTGATGATTGGAGCGTCCATACAGCACCTTCACGTGCACGTTCGCTCCCGCCTTGTTGACGAACCCATCGAAGAAATCCTGCACCAACTCCGTTTGCAGGTCGCCGACCACGCGCACTTTCACTCGATCCCTGTAAACCAGCGCAGGCCGTCCACCCAGGTCGAGCGCCACCACCGCCAGCGTCTCATCCATCGTCTGCACGAAATATCCGGCGCGGTTGATCCCCTTACGATCGCCCAAAGCCTTTGCGAACAACTCGCCCAGCACGATCCCCACGTCCTCTACCGTATGATGCTGGTCGACGTCCAGATCGCCATCGGCCTTGACCGATAAATCGAATCCGCCATGCTTCGTGAACAATTCCAGCATGTGATCGAAAAAACGAATCCCCGTGGAAATGTTGTAAACGCCCAGCCCCTCGATCTTCAGGCTTGCCTTGATGCGAGTCTCTTTCGTATTTCTCTCGATGGCCGCCTTCCTCACAGCGCGCCTTCTATTTCATTGATGTTTTCAATAATCGCGATCGCTTTTTCCTGCTCGAACAACTTGACCAAATCGCTGCGCCGCGAATGCGATTCCGCCGCGATCCCGATGAACGGAACTCCCGCCGCGCTGGCCGACCGGGCATCGTCCACAGTGTCGCCTACGTAAATCAGTTTGCGCCCCGGCTTCATGCGTTGGATGTTATGCAGCCCGTCCGGCGCCGGTTTTCCGTTCGCCACGTCGTCCGAACAAATGATCGGATCGAAGCGCAAATCGGCCGCGAAACGCGTCAACGAAATGTCCGCTTCATAGCGCAGACGCCCGGTGAAAATCGCAAGATCGAAGCGGCTGAGCAAACGATCCAACAGCCCCGCCTCCGGAAACCAGCGCTCGCGCCGAATCAATCCGTCTCCATTTTTCCCAAGGAACCGCTCGTTAAACGCGCTCACCACGTCGCCGTATTCGACGTTCACGCCCAGGTCGGCCGCGATCTTCTGCGACAGCGCCCAGTCGTTGTTCCAGCCTCCCTGATTCTTGTATTCCTGAATCAGATCGCGCGTGATTTGCTGCCCGGTGAAATGCTCGACAGTTCGCACAATCGCCTCGCGATAACTCTCGGAAACCTCCGTCAGCACGCCGTCCATATCGAACACGATCATCTCGTCCACAGTTTGCCCAACTCCTCTAAAAATCGTTCGATCTGCGCGCGAGTCCCGATCGTGACGCGCACGCACCCCGGAATTTCGTAGCTGCGGTCCCGCACCAGGACGCCGCGCTCGCGCAAGGAATCGCGAATCGAAATCGCGCGCTCACCCGCCTGAAACAAAATGAAATTCGCCTCGCTCGGAAACGTTTTTATCCCCAGCTTATGCAGCCCTTCGTACGCCAGAGCGCGCGCCGCCAGCACTTCGTCGACATAGCCGTCGACGTAAGCCCGATCGCGAATCGCCGCGCGGACCGCCAAAACTGCCAGCGAGTTCACGCTATACGGCGATTGCGCTTTCTTCATCCAGGATACGTTTTGAGCCCCTGAAAACAGGCATCCGCAGCGCATCGCGGCCATTCCGTAGACCTTCGAAAATGTCCTGCTCACGAACAGATTCGAGTAGTCGCGAATCCAGGACAAAACGGTAGTTTCCGAAAACTCAAAGTACGCCTCATCCACCAGCACCGCCGCGTGCGGCGCAGCTTCCAGGATCCTGCGAACGCCATCCGGATCGAGCGCGGTCCCGGTTGGATTGTTGGGATTCGCAATCAACACCGCTCGCGTCTTCGAAGTGATAGCCGCCAGTAATTGATCCATCGGAAACGCGAGCGTCTCCTCTTGATACTCCACCTCGCGCACCACGGCCCCGGCGACCTCCGCATAGAATCGATACATCGCATACGAAGGCTTCAACACCACCACTTCGTCGCCATCGTCGACGAATGTATTCACCAGTACCTGAATCGCTTCATCCGTGCCGTTCGTCAGCGTAAACTCATCTTCGCCAACGCCGAAAAACGCAGCCAGCTCGCGCGTCGCGTCCGCATATTCGGGATAAATCGAAAGCTGCGGCGCCGTCAGATGCTCGCGCAAGAATTCAATCACGGCCGGCGAACAACCCACGGTATTCTCGTTGAAATCGAGGCGCAGTTTTCCCTCGCGCCCTGCGCTCGGCGGATGATACGGAGCCATCTTGCGAACGGCCGCGCGAGGCTCAGGCATGTTGCCGGACCTCCACCGATCGCGCGTGCGCTTCCAGTCCTTCCGCCCGTGCCAGCGTCGTGATCGAGGGCGTCAGCCCCGCCAGTGCCGACGACGAAAGCTCCTGCACCGAGATGACCTTCACAAAATCGACCGTCGACAACCCGCCGCGCAATCGCGCCGCGCCCGAGGTGGGTAGAACGTGATTCGGACCCGATGCATAATCTCCCGCCGCTTCCGGACTCGACGGCCCTAGAAATACCGCGCCCGCATGCTTGATTCCGGCGAGCAACGAAGCGTCGTGCAGAGCCAAATGCTCCGGGGCCAACGCATTCGAAAATTCGACGGCCTGCTCCATCGCTTCGACAATCACAATCGCGCCGTTATTCTCAATCGATGGCCGCGCCACTGCTTCGGTAGGCAAAACCGCGAGCTGCTTTTCGATCTCTTTCGCCACCGCCGCAGCAAGCGCGCGCGACGTCGTCAACAGGATCGATGACGCGTCCACGTCGTGCTCCGCCTGCGCCAGCATGTCCGCCGCAATCCATCTGGCGTTGCCTTCCGCCGCGATGATGACGATCTCCGTAGGGCCCGCCACGAAATCAATCCCGACCTCGCCCGCGATCAACTTCTTCGCCGCTGCTACATATATGTTGCCCGGCCCGACGATGCGATCGACGCGCGGAACGGTCTCGGTTCCATACGCCAGTGCCGCGATAGCCTGCGCACCACCCATTCGAAACAAATGTGTGACGCCCAGCCACTGCGCGATGCCGAGAATCTCCGCGCTGGGATTCGGACACGCCACGCACGTCGTCGCAACCCCCGCCACCTGCGCCGGAATCACCGTCATCAGCAGTGTCGAAGGCAACGGGTAGCGGCCGGCGGGAATGTACGCGCCCATGGAATCGAGCGGACGCACGATCTGGCCGAGCCTGCGTCCATCTGGATACTCGGCAAATCCGTTCAAAGGCAACTGCGTCTGCGCATGGTCGCGAATATTCGCTGCCGCGGTTTTGACGGCGCTTTGCATCTCGCGCGTCAGCGAGCCTTCCACCCGCATCCGCACAGTATCGCCATTAAATCCGTCGAATTTGCGAGCGTATTCCAGCAGCGCCGCGTCGCCGCGCTTGCGAACGTCTTTGAGAATCGGCGCGACAATTCGCTCGGCTTCTTCCAGTCGCACGGTTTTACGTGTGATCAATCCAGCCGCGTTTTTGTGATCGAGAATTCGTATCATCACATCACGATTTTGTTGAGAGGATATTCCACGATGCCCTGCGCGCCCGCTTCCTTAAGGCGCGGAATAATCGTGCGGACAGTCAATTCATCCAGGATGGTGTTGACGGCCAGCCAGTTGTCGTCGCTCAGCGTGGAGATGGTTGGCGTCTTCAACGCCGGCAGCACCGCGATCACCGCGGCGAGATTCGTTTTCTCGACGTTGAGCATCAGTCCGACCTTGCCCAACGCGTTGATCGCTCCTTCCAGCAGCATGCGAATATCTTCCAGTTTCCGCCGCTTCCCCGCGTCTTTCCACGAATCGATATTGGCTATGAATTGCGTGTTCGATTCCAGCACCGTCTCAATAATCCGCAGCTTATTCGCGCGCAGCGACGATCCTGTTTCCGTCACTTCGACAATCGCGTCGGCCAATTCTGGAGGCTTCACCTCCGTCGCGCCCCAGCTGAATTCGACCTTCGCCGTCACTCCGTTGGCAGCCAGATATCGCTTCGTCGCCGACACCAGTTCCGTCGCGATCACCTTGCCTTGCAGGTCTTTCACGCTCTTGAAAGGCGATCCGTCGGGCACGGCCAGCACCCACCGCACCTTGCCGAAACTTTGCTTCGCGTAGATCAAATCGGCGACCGTCTCGACCTTCGCCTCGTTCTCCTCCACCCAATCGCGGCCGGTCAGCCCGGCATCGAGCACGCCGTCTTCGACGTATCGAGCCATCTCCTGCGCGCGAATCAGCATGCACTCGATTTCGGGATCGTCTATCGCGGGAAAATACGAACGGCTGCTGGTGGTGATCTGGAAACCGGCGCGGCGAAACAGATCGACGGTCGCGTTCTCGAGACTGCCTTTGGGAATGCCTAATTTCAACTTGCTCATCGTTTATAAACCGCGACCGGATTGTAGGCGCGCTCCTCGGTGACCTTCCATTCGGCGCCGTCGAGCTGGCGGAAAAAGCAGCTCACATACCCTTCGTGGCACACTCCGGGACCGAGCGCTTCCACCTTGACCAGCACGGCGTCGAAGTCGCAATCGGTGGAGATTTCCTTCGCGACCAGGCGGTGGCCGGAGGTCTCGCCTTTCATCCACAGCTTGTTGCGGGAGCGGCTATAGAACGTCACGAAGCCCGTTTCGCGGGTCTGCCGCCAGGCCTCCTCGTTCATAAATCCGACCATGAGGACGCGCCCGGTTTTTTCGTCCTGCACGACCGTAGCGACCAGGCCATCGAGTTTTGTGAAATCCAGATTCATGTGTTTACCAAATAAAAAAGCCCACCGTTTTCGGGCGGGCTCTTTTGAAGTTTCGTTAAATTCGATCTTAAGAGAGAGCCCGCTGCTGCAAGGTGTGATGCCGATGGTGCAGATGGGCGTTCATTAAATTTCAGAATACCAAACTTGTTGCGATGGCGCACCAGGCTGACCGTTCCCGATGGTCGCGGCTTTTTAACGCCGGACTGCCTTTAGAACCCAGCCGGCGCCATCAGTTCCAGATCCGCAAGGTGTGCACATCGCGCTTGCTGCTTCAAAACCGCGACCATCGGGAGCGGTCAACCATGGCGCAGTGCCTGTTCCAGATCCGCAACAATGTCCTCCACGGCTTCAATGCCGATGGACATGCGAATCAGCCCGTCGCCGATGCCGAGGCGGTGGCGCATCTTTGCGGTAATTTCGCGATGCGATGCCATCGCCGGATACAAAACCATGGTGTGCACGTCGCCCAACGACGTCGCGGGGACGATCATTTTGAGGGCTTCCATGAAGCGGAAGACCTCTTCGCGGCCCGCGCCCTTCAGATCGAACGCCAACATCGCACCTTGCAGATTCTTGGGAAACAATCTCGCGATAGTCGCGGCGTCGGGATGTTTTGGATCGCCAGTGAAATAGACGCGCTCGACCTTGGGATGCTCGGAAAGCCACGAGGCTACTTTGCATGCGTTCGAGCATTGGCGCTCGACCCGCAACGGCATCGTCTTGATACCGCGCATCGTCAGATAGCTGTCGAACGGGCTCATGGTGGGGCCGATGGTGCGCGACAGTGCGCGAATAGAGGCGATGTTTTCCGCATTGGAAATAATGATGCCGCCTAACACGTCGCCGTGGCCGGCCATGTATTTTGTGGCGCTGTGGACCACTATGCTTGCGCCCAATTCCAGGGGCCGGACCAGCATCGGTGTGGCGAAAGTGTTGTCTACGATTAACGGCGCGCCGGCGCGGTTCGCGATCTCCGCGATTTTATCCAGCGCGGCGACGCGAAGAAGTGGATTCGAAATCGTCTCCATGACCACGGCGCCGGGCTTGGTTTCGTTCACAGCTTCTTCGAACGCGGCGAGATCGCACACATCGGCCAGAGTGGTTTCGACGCCCATGGGGCCGAAGACGCTCATCAATAAATTGGTGCTTGCGCCGTAGAGAGCGTTCGCGGCGACCACTCGCTTGGGACGGTCGAGCAATGCGGCGAGAATGCCTAGATGCAAGGCGCTCATGCCCGATGCACAGGCGATCGCGCCCGCTCCGCCTTCCAATTCGTTCACCAGATCGGCGAGCGCGTTGCGAGTTGGATTGTCGTGACGGCCATAAGACTGGCCCTCTTCTTCACCGGCGAAAATGCGGTCGAGCGACTCCATCGAATCGTAAACGTAACTGGTGGCGGTGTGGATCGGCGTCGTCGTAGGAACGCATCCGGCGCCTCGTTTACGATCGGCGAAGTGAATGGCTTTTGTTTCGAATTTCATGACCGCTTCCAGCGGACCCCTTCTTTCGTGTCTTCTAAAATGATGCCTTGCGCGGCCAGGTCTTTGCGGACCTGATCGGCGCGCGCGAAGTCTTTCGATTTCTTGGCGGCGTTGCGTTCCGCGATCTTTGCTTCGACGTCGGCATCCGATAATCCATCGGCGGTGGAGGAGGGTTTCAACACGTCGAATACGGAGTCGAAGTGGTTCAGGAACTCGAACGCTTCGGGCTTGTTGCCGTCCAGAAATTCGCCGGCGTCCATGGCGGTGTTGGTGTCGCGGACGTATTCGAATGCGGCGGCCAGGGCTTCGGCGGTGTTGAGATCGTCGTCCAGGGCTTCGTCGAAAGCCTTGGTGGCGGCCGTGGTGCGGGCGACGATTTTCTCATTGGTGCCTTCGGCGAACTTCGCCGTTTCGAGACGGCGCTTGTAGTTGCGCAGGCGATCGATGGAAGTTGCCGCGGCTTTCAGGCCGTCGAAAGTGAAGTTCAGTTTCTTGCGATAAGGCACCGCGGCCAGCTGATAGCGGATGACTTCCGGCGTGTAACCCATGCCGATCAGATCGCGCAAAGTATAAAAATTTCCCAGCGATTTCGACATTTTCTGTCCGTCGATTGACAGGTGCTCGGCGTGCAGCCAGAAGCGGACGAAGGGTTTTCCGGTGAGCGCTTCCGATTGCGCGATCTCGTTTTCGTGATGAGGAAACGTCAGATCGACTCCGCCGGTGTGGATGTCGAGCGTCTCGCCCAGGTACTTCATCGCCATCACGGAGCACTCGATGTGCCAGCCGGGACGGCCGGGGCCGAGCGGCGTCTCCCAGGCCGGTTCGCCGTCTTTTTGGGCCTTCCAGAGAACGAAATCGCGCGCGTCGGCTTTGTCGTATTCGTCGACATCGACGCGGGCGCCGGCGCGGATGCCGCTGAAATCGTTGTGCGAGAGCTTGCCGTAAGACGGAAAATTCGCGATGCGATAGTAGACGGAACCTTCGCTGTCGTACGTGAAACCGCGGTCGCGGAGCTTCTCGATGGCGGAGGCCATGTCGTCGATGTGGTCGGTGGCTTTCGCCCAACGCTCGGGTTGTTGAAGGCGCAGGGTCGCGATGTCGTCGAGGAAAGCCTGTGTGTATACCGCCGTATATTCGGCGATGGATTTGTGTTCGGCGGCGGCGTTGCGGATGATTTTGTCTTCGACGTCGGTGATGTTCATCACGTGGTCGAGCTCATAGCCGTGGGCCCGCAGCCAGCGGCGGAGAAGGTCCTGAAAAGTGAAGGTCCGCAGGTTCCCGATGTGGACGAAATTGTACACGGTAGGCCCGCAGGTGTACATTCTGACCACATTTCCGTGGAGAGGAGCGAAGGGCTCGACTTGTTGCGTGAGAGTGTTATAGAAGCGCAGGGCCATGGCTTGGGTGAATCTTCATGGTACCAGCCGGAGGCGTCGACACAAGTGTCGGCGCGGCACGCACGAGTGCATGCGCCACGAGCTACAGCAGTTACATAGCGGGGCGGGGTATGAATTTTGGGGGATTTTTGGCGTCGGCGAAATCGTAACCGCTTATGAAGGCTAGTTTTAGGATTTTTTCCATTTTTACGTAGTTGATTTTGTCGGCGGTGTCGGTGGTCTGGTGGTAGTCGGGATGGAAGCCGGTGAACCACCACATGGCGGGGATGTCGTGCATCAGGAATGGATATTGGTCGCTGCGGAACAGGACGCTCAGCACCGTGTCTTCGTCCCATCTGTAGTTGAGGTGCAGGCCGGCGTACTCGTTCGATTTCACGACCGTCGCGCGGTAATCCGGGGGCCAGTTTCGGCGGGGATTGGGCCAGGAGAGCGAACGGGAGCAGGATGGCTACGGCTTGTTTCACGATCTAGAAAGTGTCCTGTCTCTGAAGTTCATGTATCAAGTGGGGCGGACGAGGGCGTCCGCCTCACCTCGACTTATGTCTCTGACTTCAGAGACAGGACACTAGCAGGCTGTTGAAAAACAGATATTAGCCGCCGATGAACACCGGTGAACGCGGATAAGGCTATTTGTTGTCCATCGGCGTTTATCAGCGTTCATCGGCGGCAAATATTCTTTTTGAATTTTTCAGGATTCATATACACACTTCGGCTGTACATCCGGTCATCAGAGTTCGGGCAGCCTTTTTGGGCTGCCCCCTCCTAACGTTAGCCGCAACTTTCGCTGCGGTTATCCCTGCAAACCATCTTTTACGACGATCTACAGGGCTGGGATCCCTCCGCCGTTTGGGAACGCGGTTCCCCCCGATTCACATGGCGATTTCGTACAGTGCCTCGAGGACTAGACGAGTCGCGTCCTTGGCTTATACCGGGATAACCCAAGACTCTTGACTACATAGTAGGGATGAGTTTGAGGGGCAGGGGTGGGTGAAACACGTATGTGTTGGAAACACAGGAAATATCTCATGCAGAAACATAAGGGAATGTGTGGTGGGCAGGTCGGGAACCTGCCCCACAGCGCCCTCTTGTAGGGCGGCCAATATTGGCTGCAGCCGCATTTCAGGCGGCTCTTGTTAACTTAGTGCTTCAATAGGGCTAGTGTTTCAATTTGAGCTTCTGGCGGTTTGCCCGGATACCGGGGCGCGGGCGGGGGTTTTGCATACTTCTCATGGGGATGTGGAGACTCCGGTCTTCATGCCTGTGGGCACCCAGGCGACCGTCAAGGGAATTCTGCCTCGGGATCTGCTGAACGATCTGGATGCCAAGATCATTCTGGGCAATACTTATCACCTTTATTTACGGCCTGGGCACGAAACGGTGCGCGAATTGGGCGGGCTGCACAGGTTCATGGCTTGGCCGCGGGCGATTCTTACCGATTCGGGGGGGTTTCAGGTCTTCAGTTTGAACGGGCTGCGGAAGATCACCGAAGAAGGCGTGTTATTTCACTCGCATCTGAATGGGGACCCGCATTTGTTCACGCCGGAATCGACCGTCGATGTGCAGATGGCGCTCGGGAGCGACATCATGATGGTCCTGGATGAATGCATTCCCCACCCGGCAACTTATGAAGAGGCTCGGGTATCTACGGATCGGACGGTACGCTGGGCTCGGCGGGCGCTGGCGCATTTCCAGGACGACGGGGAACGGGGCTTGTTTCCTATTGTTCAGGGGTCCATGTATCCGGATTTGCGGCGGGCTTGCGCGCAGGAACTGGTGGAGTTGGGCGCACGCGGGTATGCGATCGGCGGGCTTTCCGTGGGCGAGCCCCGGCCTTTGTCGCTCGAGATGACCGAGATTACTACTCCGCTGCTGCCTGTCGATCGGCCCCGGTATGTGATGGGGGTCGGGATGCCGGAGGAATTGCCGGAATATGTGGCTCGCGGGGTGGACATGATGGATTGCGTTTTGCCGTCGCGGAACGCGCGGAACGGGTGCATGTTCACGAGGCAGGGCAAGGTTTCGATCAAGCAAACCCAATATAAGGATGACCCGCGGCCGGTGGAGGAGGGCTGCCGGTGCTATACGTGCCAGAACTTTTCGCGATCCTATCTCCGGCACCTGTTTCAGGCGGGTGAGATGACGTTTTCGACGCTCGCGACCCTGCACAACCTGACGCACTACCTTGACATCATGAGAGAGATAAGGCAGGCTATATTGATTGGGAAGTACGCGGAGTATCTTCGCGCGTCTCGCGCGGGACAATAAATGCAATATTTAGGTTTTTTTCTTCTCCAGTCGCAGGCTGCGCCCAGTGCGCAGACGAATCCTTTAATGAGCTTCCTGCCGCTCGTTTTCATCGTCGCCATTTTCTATTTCCTGGTCTTCATGCCGATGCAGAAGCAGAAGAAGCAGCAGGCGCAGATGCTATCGAGCCTGCAAACCGGCACGGATGTGCTGACCACGGGCGGAATCGTCGGAACCATTGTGAGTCTGACCGATACGACGCTGATTCTGCGGGTGAAACCCGATAATATTAAGCTGCAAGTGATGCGCAGCGCCGTGTCGAGCCTGGTGGACGGCACGAAGCCCGCGATCGAGGAAAAGAAGTAAGACAGCGGTTAACATCTCATGAAAAGCAATCTTAAATTTCGTCTCATCGCGATCGTCGCGGTCATTCTGGTGTGCGTGTACGGCATTATCGGCATCCCCAAGTCGAAAGCCGAGCTGATCCAGAACTGGAACACCAATATCAGGCTGGGCCTCGATTTGCGCGGCGGGAGCCACCTGGTGGTGGAAGTTCACGTCCAGGACGCATTCAAGGCGGAAGCCGACGCGGTGATTGCGCGATTAAAAGACGAGTGCGCGAAGGCTCAGCCTGCGATCCAGTTCGCGGAGATGACCCACACGGATCCGCAGACGCTGGCCGACGCGGGAAACGTGCAGATCAACATCTCGGGCGTGCCTCCGACGCAGGCGGGGAATTTCCGGACCATCGCGAACGACAATTTTGGCGCGGGCTGGATTCTGACCAACGTGAATTCCACCGATTTCCGGATGAATCTGAAGCCGACCGAGGTCCTGAAGATCAAGGCCGATACGCTGACCCAGACCAAGGCCACCATCACCAATAAGATCAATCAATTGGGATTGACGGAGGCGACGGTGCAATCGCGCGGCGGCGGAGCCAACGAAGCTCAGCTGCTGGTGCAGTTGCCTGGAGTCGACGATCCGGCGCACGTGAAGCAGCTTCTAGGCACGGCGGCGAATCTGGGATTGTACGAAGTGAAGGGCGGTCCGTTCGGATCGCGCGAGGAAGCGATGCAGAGCAAGGGCGGAATTCTGCCGCTCGATTCGCAGGTCCTCAAAGGGATTTCGGCGGGGAACGTTCCAGCCCAGGTATACCTGCTGGCCAGGACGCCGGTGGTGATGAACCGCGATATTCGCGATGCGCGGCCGCAGCAATCGCAGGATAAAGGATGGGAAACGGAATTCGTACTGGCTCAGGATGCGGCGAAGCGGTTTGAGCGCTTCACTGGCGCCCACATTCACGACCGGCTGGCGATCGTGCTGGACAACGTGGTGCTGAGCGCGCCGACGATCAACGCGAAGATTTCCGACAACGGCGTGATCGAGGGGATGGGAAGTCACGACAACGCGGCGGATTTGGCGCTGAACCTGAAGGCCGGCGCGATGCCGGCGAGCGTCGAGTTTCTGGAAGAGCGCGCGGTGGGCGCGTCGCTGGGCAGCGATTCCATCAAAGAAGGAATGTACGCGGGCATCGCGGGCGTGATTGCGGTGGTTTTCGTAATGCTGGTGTACTACAAGCGCAGCGGAATCAACGCGACGCTGGCACTGGTCCTGAACGCGCTGATCTTAGTGGCGGCGCTGAGCTATTTCGGCGCGGTGCTGACGCTGCCTGGAATCGCGGGCATCATTTTAACCATCGGTATGGCGGTGGATTCCAACGTACTGATTTTCGAGCGCATCCGGGAAGAGCTGCGGGCGGGCAAAGCCGTGATTGCGGCGGTGGATGCGGGATTCAGCAAGGCATTTTTGACGATCATCGATACCCATGTGACGACGATCGTATCCTGCGCGTTTTTGTTCCTGTTCGGAACGGGCCCGGTGCAAGGATTCGCGGTGACGCTGGTGATCGGGTTGTTCGCCAACGTATTTACCGCGGTTTTTGTATCGAGGACGATTTTCGACTGGGAGCTGGGCGCGCAAAAGAGAGAGGTAACTATAAGTATCTGAAGCGGTTTGAACTGTCCGGGGTTTTGTGGTAAGTTGGAAACCCACCGGGCAGGTAGCGGAACCGAACGGGAACTTTAGAACGGTGGCCGGTGTCTGTAACAGTAAGCCGGCAGTATAGGCTAATGGAATTATTTAAGAACACGAACTACGACTTTCTCGGCAAGAAGTGGCCGTTCATTATTGCCTCACTCATTTTGACGGGGGCCGGGTTGATAAGCCTTGCGATACACGGCGGGCCGACATATGGGATCGATTTCAAGGGCGGCGCGGAGATGAAACTGAAGTTCAATCAGGAGCCTCCGCTCGATCGGATTCGAACCGCGTTGGGGAAGAACATCAAGGGCGAGATTTCGGTCCAGCAGATTACCGGGAAGAACGAAGTTCTGGTGGGCACGGAGATTCAGGACGAGAAGCAGTTGAACCAGAGCCGCCAGTTGATTGAAGACACGCTGCGGGGGATGTTCGCGGATCCGGGCGGCAAGCTGGACATCAACAACGCCTCGGCGGAGCAACTGGCCACGCGCATACGGGGTCCTCTGATGACCGCGGGCGTGCCGATGTCGGAGCAGGAACTGGCGGACATGGTGAAGGCGATCGAGGAGTACCGGGCGGCCAAAGGCGGCATCCTGAATTCTTTCGATGAACTTTCTGGTGTTAAAGGTGTAACTCCGGCGGTGATTACAACGTTAAAACAGGAGTGCAATCTTGGGCCGTTCACGATTCTCTCCGCGGAGATGGTTGGTCCCAAGATTGGAGCCGATCTGAAGGCCCAGGGGCTGCGCGCCACGCTGTTCGCGCTGGCCGGGATGCTGGTGTACATCGCGTTCCGGTTCGAATGGATCTACGGAGTGGCGGCAGTGGTGGCAGTGTTTCACGACACTATCATTACGATCGGGCTATTCTCGTTGTTCCATAAAGATATTTCGTTGACGGTGGTGGCGGCGCTGCTGACGCTGGTCGGCTATTCGATGAACGATACGATCGTGACGTTCGACCGCATCCGCGAGAATTTGAAGCTTGTGCGGCGGGAGAAACTGGAAAAGATCGTGAACCTGAGCGTGAATCAGACGCTGAGCCGGACGATCTTAACCAGCGGCCTGACGCTGTTGACGGCGCTGTCCTTGTGGTGGTTCGGCGGTGAGGTTTTAAATGGATTTTCGTTCGCGCTGGTGATGGGGATTCTGGTGGGCACGTACTCATCGGTTTACATTGCCAGTCCAATCCTGATATTCTTCCAGAACTTCGTAGATAGCCGGAAGCAGGACGCGAAGAGGAAGAACGCCGCGTAGCAAATCGTATTTATTCATAGCGGGGAGGAAGGGATCATGTTCGAACAAACCTTTGTAGACGGTACCGGTAAAACGAATAAGAGCTGGACGGTGATGTTCTCGTTCGCCATCCAGATCCTCGGCGTCATCGTTCTGATCCTCATCCCGTTGATTTGGACGGACGTGCTGCCGAAAGCGTCGTTAACGACCTTCTTACAGGCTCCGCCGCCCCCTCCTCCGCCTCCTCCGCCTCCTCCGGCTGCACCGGTCAAGATCGTGAAGGTGGCTCCGCGCCAGTTCGATGCCGGCAAGCTGACGGCTCCGAAAGAAATTCCGAAACAGATCGCGGTGATTAAAGAAGAAGATCTGCCGCCGGCAATGTCGTCGGGCGGCGTGGTGGGCGGCGTTCCGGGCGGTGTTCCGGGCGGGTCCCCGGGTGGAGTGATTGGCGGCATTATCGGCGGGATTCCGTCGGCTGCGCCTCCGCCGAAGGTCGCGGACAAGCCGAAGGACACCACGCCGCAGCGCGTACGCGTGGGCGGCAACGTGCAGGCGGCGAACCTGATCAAGAAGGTTGTGCCGAACTATCCTCCGCTGGCCAAACAGGCGCGCATTTCAGGCCAGGTGCGCTTCACGGCGATCATCGGCAAGGATGGCACGATTCAGAATCTGCAATTGATCAGCGGGCATCCGCTGCTGGTTGCGGCCGCGCAGGACGCAGTGAAGCAATGGGTTTACAAGCCGACTCTCTTAAACAACGAGCCGGTGGAAGTCATCACTCAGATTGACGTGAACTTCAGTTTGAGTCAGTAGCACACGAAGCGGGCGTCCAAAAGCGCCCGCTTTTTAAATTTCAACTCGCAGGAGATAAACATGGTTCTACAGTCGCAAGTATGGGCGTTGATGCTTCTTCAAGAAGCGGCGCCCGCAGTTGGCTTCAATCTGGTCCAGATGTGGTCGCAAATGACATGGCCGGCGCGAATCATCGTATTCGTGCTGTTTATTATGTCGGCGTGGTCGATCGGCGTCATGATCGATCGCGTAATCGCCTTCAACGGCGCCAGGAATCAGTCGCGTCAATTCGCACCGGCCGTGGCCGGAGCATTGCGCGAAGGAAAGCTCGATGAAGCGATCAAGATCGCCGACCGCTTCAGCAAGAGCCACCTGGCCAAAGTCGTGGTCGCGGGTTTGCAGGAATTCCGCGCCCACCAGTTAAGCTCCGACATATCGGGTGAGGAAATCGAGGCGTCGAAGCGCGCACTGGAACGCGCGGAAGCGATCGTGCACGCGGAGCTGAAGCGCGGCATTTCGAGCCTGGCCACCATCGGATCGTCGGCGCCGTTCGTCGGACTGACCGGAACGGTGCTGGGCATCATCAACGCGTTCAAGGGCATTTCGACCGAAAAGTCGACTGGTCTGGGCGCGGTGGCGGGCGGTATTTCGGAAGCGCTGATCACGACCCTGATCGGTCTGTTGGTGGCTATTCCGGCCGTCTGGGCGTTCAACTATTTCACCAATCGGGTGGAAGCGTTCGACGTCGAGATGGGGAACTCCAGTTCCGAGCTGATCGACTACTTCCTGAAGCGCTCCCAGCGGGCGAATGCAGGCAAGTAGGTTTTAGGATAGTCGCGAGTTGAAATTCCGGATCGCGCCGCGGGCTGATAAGGCTGGCGGCGCGAGACGGCAGGATTGGGACGAGATTCAGGAGTCATTATGCATAAAATGAAAGCGCCGGCGGTGGTTTCCGACATCAACGTGACGCCCATGGTGGACGTGATGCTGGTGCTGCTGATCATCTTCATGGTGATCACGCCCATGCTTACCAAGGGCGTGAGCGTGGAAATGGTGAAGGCCAAGAACCCGATCGCGATGAAGGACGCGGACAAGGAAGACGCTGTCCTGATTGCGGTGACTCGTGACGGCAAGGTGGTGCTGAGCCCCGGGAATAGCCAGTTGCTGCCGTCGGATTTGCCCAACAAAGTCAAGGATTTACTTACCAACCGGCTGGACAAGACGGTCTACATCAAGAGCGACATGCGCGCCAAGTACGAGCTGGTGGAGGATGTGATCGACAACCTGCGCGCGGCGGGCGTGGATCAGCTAGGGTTACTGACGGAGCAGATCGCCCCGGTGGGCGCGGCTCCGGCGAGCGATTAGTTTATTTTCCTTCGAGAACGAAGTCAGGAGAATCTTAATATGGCAATGAATCTGGGAAGTGGCGGCGGCGCAAAAGCCGACATGAACGTCACGCCGCTGATCGACGTTCTGCTGGTGCTGCTGATCATCTTCATGGTGATCACGCCGTTGACGCCGCACGGGTTGGAAGCGCTGGCGCCGCAGCCGCCGAAGGATAATACGCCGCCTCCGCCCGATCAGGACCGCACGGTGGTGATCCAGATCGCGAAAGATAAGTCGATCAAGATCAACCAGGAAGACGTGACGGAAGCGAAACTGGGCGACCGGTTGACAGAAATTTTTAAGACCCGCGCCGAGCGCGTGGTGTTTGTGAAGGGCGATAAAGACCTGGATTTCCAGAGCGTGGCGCGGGCGATCGATATCGCCAAGGGCGCGGGCATCGACAAGATCGGTCTGATGACGCCCAAGATTGAAGCCGGACAATAACGACTAAGGACATTAATCGCATGCGCAAAGTTTCGTCCATCAGCGCCGGGATACTGACTGGCATTCTCATTCTGGGTACCGCGGGCTGTGACAAGTTGAAGTCCCGCGACGACATCAACCACGGCATCGCCGCCTTCAGGAACGCCAAGTACGCGGATGCGGTGGAGTTATTCAAGCAAGCCGCGGCGCTCGATCCCGAGAACAGCAACGCGCGGTTATACCTGGCCACTTCTTACATGTCGCAGTGGATTCCGGGCGCAGAGTCGCCGGAGAATCTGCAATTCGCACAGATGGCGAAGGATGAGTTTAACAAGGTTCTGGAGAAGGATCCGAACAATACCACGGCTCTAGCGTCGCTGGCGTCGATCGCCTATAATCAGGCCGCGCCGCTGGCTCCGGACAAGAAGGCGGAGAAACTGGACGAGGCCGCTAAGTGGTACAAAAAGCTGATCGAAGCGGATCCGAAAAACAAGGAAGCCTACTATAGTCTGGGCGTGATCGCATGGGCGAAGTGGTACCCCGCTCTGATGACCGCCCGCGCGGCGCTTCGGATGAAGCCGGAAGACCCGGGTCCGATCAAGGACAAGAAGGTCAAGGACGAGCTGAAAGAGAAGTACTCGGCGATGGTGGATGAAGGGATCGGCAATCTGCAGAAGGCTCTGGACATCGACAAAGAGTACGACGATGCGATGGCGTACATGAACCTGCTGATCCGCGAGCGGGCCGATCTGCTGGATAATCCGGACGATTACAAGAAGCAGATTGAGATTGCCGACGGGTGGGTGCAGAAGAATCTGGATACGAAGAAGCTGAAGGCTTCGCGGACGCCGGCGACTGGCGGCATCGTGCAGGATTCCCCTTCGAAGTAATTGCCCGCATGCTGACGAGAGTACTGAAAAACTAAAACACTCCGCTCCCTTTGGTCACGGCTCGGAAGCACAGCCGCATAGTTATCAGCAATCTACCGAGCCGTGACCGTAGGGAGCGGACTCTCACGCATGGCGGTATGAAACTGTAGCCCTATCCGCACGCTGACGCATGGCGGTTCAGGATACCTGGCATTAGACCGATAAGGTATCTGATGCTGCAAGCGGATCTGACTGATTGTTTTGAGCAGGATATCGCCACGCTCATAAAATCGTTTTCAGAGCGGGACACTTCCGGCAAGCAGTCCTTACAGCAAATGCTCGCCTCCGACCGGGAGGCGTTCAGCACTGCTTCCATTCGAGCGTTGGCGCGGGCTACGGGCTCGGCTGGATCCCGCTACGTGCTGCACCTGTTGCGGCGCGAAAACATGTTGATGGATGCGCTGCTGGACCCGTGGCGCTCGAAGCGGGAGGACGTCATCGCCGCCGCCCGCATGATTCCGCAAGCCGGCATTCCCATCGATTACGATTTGGAGGGAGCTTTAAGGGCCACGCTGGCGCTATCACCCTCGGGCGACAACGCGGCGCGGATCTTACGTTTACTCGACGTTCTGGAAGCGGCGTCGAAGCAGCCGCGCTTTTCCCTTTTCCAAACCGAGCTGCTGGCGTATCCAAGCCCGGGGGTCCGATCGAGATCGACGCTGTTAATCGCATCGAGCAGCAAGAATGTGTCTCTCGTTGGACGCATGATGCTGGATGAAGACAGCCGGGTGCAGGCCAACGCGGTGGAAGCACTGTGGACCTTCGAACCGGAGGATGCGCGTCCGCTGCTGCTGACCGCGGCCCGGTCGAGAGTGCCGCGAGTAGCTGGAAATGGGGCCGTCGGTTTATATCGCCTAGGCGACCTGGAGGGCTTGCGCCTGCTGTTCAGCATGGGGCAGGCGGACGACATGGGCCTCCGAACCACCGCGGCATGGGCCATGGGAGAGACTGGCGATCCCCGGTTTCTGCCGTTTCTCACAGCCTGGTTTCCGCGGAGCAGCGGGAACGAGCGGGTGAATATTTTGCAGGCGCTTAGCCGCATCCGGCGGCGCGAGAAGTCGCTCGTCGAGTCCGGCGCCATCGAGATCCGCACGTGGAATTGCGGGATGGACTCGCACGAAACCAGGCGTCTGGTGGTGACGCTCTGGTCCGCTACCAGGCAGGATCTGAGTGGAATGAAGGCCACCGATTTCGCTCTGTGGGAGGGCGGCGATCTGGTGCTGGATTACGAGATATCGGGACAGAATGCGGCGCTGGCCGTCTCTGGGTTCGTTCTGCCGCGCTTTTCATCGCTGGACGACGCGTATGCGGAGGCGGTGCTCGCGGGGATCGAGCGATGCCTGAAGTATAAGCGCAGCGACGATCTTTGGCGGCTGGACCGGTACCTGACCAAACCGAGAACGGGCGGGGGCATGGGGGCAATTGAGAGAGCGTGTTCGCCGTACGACGAGTCGGTATTGGGAGCATCCGCCAAGACTCAGCAGCGCGGATTTTTGGCCGCACCGGATGCGTTGAGGAGAATCGTGGAGAGTCCGGGATCGAAGGAGAGGGCCGCGGACAGCGCCGTTGCCGCGTTCGAACGGCAGAGCGATGCCATGATCAAGTTTGCAGGAAAACGGAGGCTGTTTCTGTTTTTACCTCCCCAGGGGGGCGGCCGTTTGGACCATCACGCCGCCCGGCTTACGTCGTTCGTCGCGAATGAGAGGATCACACTGCATGGGATTGCCCCGAAGGGCGAGGAGGACTGCCAGGAGTTTCAAGAGCTATGCCTGGCGTCGGAGGGAGGAACCTTCGCCCGGCTGGCGCCCGAGGACGTCGCGGGGGAGGTGGAGCGGCTGTACGCGCAATCGGTGAACCGCTTTGACGTGACTTATCGCGTCCCGGAAGGACGGGCGGACGCGTTATGCAGCGGGGAGGTCCAGATTACCAGTAATTATGGGTGTGGACGGGCGGAGTTCTCTTTTAGTCGAGATTGCTGAAACACACCGCTCCCTGCGGTCACGGCTCGGTAGACTGCTGACTGTGCTTCCGAGCGGTGACCGCAGGGAGCGGTGTGTTTTTTAGCGCCAGCGGAAGGCGTCGCGGACTTCGCGCTCTACTTCCAGGCGATGTTGGCGCATCTCGCGGAGGAATTCCATCTTTTCGCGGTGGATTTCCATTCTGCTCTCAAAGGCCTGGCGTCGGGCGTCCAGGATCGCCCGGCGGGCGTCCGAAGTGGCCCGGCGAACGTCGCGGCGCGCTTCTTCCCTGGCCCTGCGAGCTTCTTCGCGGGCAATGCGGGATTCGGTCCGCCAATCATCCCAGGAACAGGAGCCCGAAGTACCGGCAATCGACGAAATCGCGGCTCCGGCTACCAGCAACAGCAATAGAATCACCTTCATCGAAAACTCCTTTGGAGGTAATACGCTGAAATCGGGATTTGGTTTCATCCAGAAGCGAGTTTTTTTACGAAAGGGAGGTCTCCTTCGAGGAAATCGTATCGCGGGAGGTTCGGGCGAGCTTCCCAGAGGATCTGTTCGAACTCCAGATTGACCGGATCGCCTGAGAATTCAGTCACGTGAAAAAATTGCAGACGGATGGTGGGGCCGGTGGGGTAACGGACGATTTCGGTATGGATTTCGGGTCCGATTCGCGCGACGATCCCCAGTTCTTCCAGCAGTTCGCGGGCCAAGGCGGAGGGGGAATCCTCGCCGGGCTCGACTTTTCCGCCGGGGAACTCCCATTTGAGGCCGTGGCGGCCGCCGGGTTTGCGCTGGCAGATCAGGATGCGGCCATCGCGTTCGATTACCGCTGCTACGACGTTCATTATGATAATGGAAGCACGAAATGGATAGGGAACGTCTGCTGGATCATTTTCAGAATCCCCGGAATGTGGGGGAACTTGGGCCGCCGGCGGTGACGGTGGACGTCACGAATCCGGCTTGCGGGGACATGCTGCGGTTGTCGGTCCGGTTTGAGGATGACAGGGTGGCGGAGGCTCGTTTTAAGACTCGGGGGTGCACGGCTTCGATCGCGGCGAGCTCGGCGCTGACGGAGTGGATGGTAGGGAAGTCGCGGGTAGAGTTGAGGTCGGTGAGCGCTCAGGCGATTGAGGACGCGGTGGGGGGGCTGGAAGCGGCATCGAAGCATGCGGCAGTTTTGTGCGTGGATGGGGTGAGGAAGGTATTGGGTGGGACCGGCTAGAAGCATACCCTCCATGACTGTCGGGGTTCTGTTGAACTGGCCTCGTCGTCAACACCGACACCGAACCCCGACAGTTATGGAGGGGAGGCTCCGTCGACACCACTGTCGACGCGGCACGCCTGGAGGCGCGCGCCACATTTACCCGGAGTTGGGAATGTGAATATACAGTATGCTGATTTTAATATGCTGCGTGTTTGTTTCCTTGGTTTGATTGCGGTGATTGCGGTTGGGCAGGCGCCCCGGACCAATGTGCAGAGCGGGAAGCGGTATCCGCGTATCGTGATTCGCGGGGCGATGGTGGTCGATGGAAGCGGCACGCCGGCTTCCGGGCCGAAGGATATCGTCATCGAGAACAACATGATCGCTGACGTGTTTACGGGCGGCGGGGGACGGCGTGGCGGGCGATATCAATATCGATGCCACGGGCAAGTACGTGCTGCCCGGGCTGATTGACGCTCACGCGCATGTTCAGGACGAGCGAGGCGGAATCGCTCAGCCGCTGGAGTACGAGCTGAAAATCTGGCTGGCGTGCGGGATCACGACAGTTCGCGACGTCGGCAGCGATACCCGGAAGACGCTGGAGCTGCGGCGCAAGAGCGCGGATGGAGAAGTCGCGTCGCCCCGGATCTTTGTTTATCCGATGTTCGGCGCACCGAAATCGCCTGAACTGGCGCGGGCGCGGGTGAGGGATCTGCACGCGCTGACGGCCGACGGGATTAAGTTCACGGGCATCAATCGCGAGATCATGGAAGCGGCTGAAGATGAAGCGCACAAGCTTGGCATGCGGATCGCGCATCACGTGGGGGTGGAAGAGACTACCGCATGGGACGACATCAAGTTCGGCACCACGAGCATCGAGCACTGGTACGGGATTCCGGATGCGGCGCTCGACGACGGCGTGCAGCATTTTCCGTCGAACTATAACTATTCGAATGAAGGCGACCGGTTCCGATACGGCGGCCATTTGTTTCGCGAGGCGAATCAGGAAAAGCTGATGAAGGTGCTGGACGCGATGGTGAAGGCGAACGTCGCGTGGGATCCGACGATGAGCATTTACGAGGCGAATCGGGACTTGCAGAGGTCGAAGACGGTGCCGTGGTTCAAGGAGTATCTGCATCCGACGCTGGAGAAGTTTTTTGAGCCGAACGTCGCGAATCACGCATCGTATTTCGACCACTGGACCTCGACCGACGAAGCGTTCTGGAAGGAGAATTATCGGATCTGGATGGCGGCGTTGCGCGAGTTCGACAAGCGCGGGGGGCTGATCGGCGTGGGCGACGATGCGGGATTCCTTTATTCGCTGTACGGATTCGGACTGGTTCGCGAGATGGAATTGCAGCAGGAGGCGGGGTTCCCGACGCTCAAAGTGATCCAGCACGCGACTTCGAACAACGCGAAGATTTTGGGTCAGGAAGCGAAGATGGGTAAGGTGCGGCCCGGGTATCTGGCCGACCTGATTGTGGTGAACGGGAACCCGGTGGAGGATTTGAAGGTGCTGTATCCGACGGGAACCGAAACCTGGGTCGACGGCAAGCCGGTGCATGGCGGAGGAGTCGAGTGGACGATCAAGGACGGCATTCCGTATCACGCTCCGACGATGCTGAGCGACGTGAAGGAGATCGTTTCGAAGGCTCGGGCGCAGAAGGGGACCAATGGCGGGAGTTAAGGTAGTTCTGCTCCTTTCCGCGGCGAGTGTGTTCGCGCAGAATTGGCCTTCGTTTCGTGGGCCTGGAGCGCTGGGGGTGGTGGAGCGCGCTTCTACACCGACTTCATGGGACATCGAAAAGGGACGCAACGTTGCCTGGAAGCTGGATGTGCCGGGGCTTTCGCACTCCAGTCCCATTGTTTGGGGCGACCGGGTTTATTTGGTGACGGCGATCAGCTCCGATCCTAATTCGGTGCTGCAATTTCCGCTGAAGGGGGCGCTTGATACGCGCACCGATACGACGAAGCATGAATTTCGGGTGATGGCGATCGACAAGGGGTCGGGGAAAATTATCTGGAACAAAGTTGTTTACACGGGCGAGCCGAAATTGTCGCGGCATCCGCATAATAGCTATGCGGCGGCGACGCCGGCCACCGACGGCAAGCATATTGTCGTGTTTCTTGGCTCGGAAGGATTGTACACGTACGACATGGACGGGAATTTGGCGTGGCAGCAGGACCTGGGGGTGCTGGATCAGGCCGCGTTCGATTTGCCGGAGTATAAATGGGGGTCGGCAAGCTCGCCGGTGATTTACAAGAACCTGGTGGTGGTGCAGTGCGATCAGATTCAGGGTTCGTTCCTGGCGGCGTTCGACATCGCGACGGGGAAACAGGCGTGGCGAGTGGAGCGCGACACGATTCCTTCGTGGTCGACGCCGGGAATTTATGAAGGAAGGACGGGCGCGGAGCTGATTGCGAACGGCGCCGAGTCGATTCGGGCGTACGATCCGATGACGGGCAAGGAACTGTGGCGGATCAAAGGGACGTCGATGATTTCGGTGCCGACGCCGTTTGTCGCGCATGATTTGATTTTCTGCTTCACGGGATATTCGAGGTACATCCAGCCGATTTACGTGGTAAAGCCGGGTTCGCGCGGAGATATTACGCCGCCGAAGGACGCGACATCGACAGAGCACGTCGCATGGACGATGCAAAAAGGCGCGCCTTATCTGCCTACTCCGGTGGTTTATGGAGATTTTCTTTACGTTGTTCTGGGGAACGGGATCGTCACCTCCTATCGGGCGGAGACGGGGGAGAAAGTTTGGTCGAAGCGGCTCGGAGACGGCGGGACTTTCACATCGTCGCCTGTGGCGGCGGGCGGGAAACTCTATTTCGCCAATGAAGACGGGGATGTTTATGTGCTGAAGGCGGGTCCGGTGTATGAGCTGCTGGCGCAGAATCACCTGGGCGAGGTGCAGATGGCTACGGCGGCGATTACGGGGGATACGATTCTGTATCGGACGCAGCATCATCTTTATGCATTAAGAAGTAGCCAGTAGCCAGGAGCCAGTAGGCGGAATACGGAACGCTACCTTTCAGACCGGGATGCGTCAGAATGAGAGAGTGCCGTTCTTTCTACTGGCTCCTGGCTACTGGCTACTGGCTACTTCTTCATGACCCCCTTCGACTTTCGTTCCCGCACCCGAGTCCTATTTGGCGCAGGAGAATTTGCGCGCCTTGGTGAAATTGCACGTGAGCTGGGCGGTACGCGCTGCCTGCTGGTGGCCGATCGAGGGTTGCTCGAGGCGGGCTACGTGCAGGAGGCGACGCGCACATTGAAGGCTCGCCGCATGGAGGTGTTCGGGTTTCACGATTTCGAGGTGAATCCGACGTCCGCAATGGTGGAGGCGGGGCGGGTGTTCGCGGCGCCGCTGGAAATTAATCTGATTGTCGGCCTCGGCGGCGGCAGCTCGATGGATTGCGCCAAGGGCATCAACTTCGTGCTGACCAATGGCGGCGACATGCGCGATTACTGGGGTTACGGGAAGGCTCTGCGGTCGATGCTGCCGATGATTGCCGTTCCAACAACGGCGGGGACGGGGAGCGAGGCGCAGAGTTACGCGCTGATTTCGGACTCCGAGACTCATATCAAGATGGCTTGCGGCGATCCGAAGGCGTGTTTCCGGGCGGCGATTCTGGATCCCCGACTGACTGTTTCGCAGCCGGCCGCGGTGACGGCGGCCACTGGCTATGACGCGATTTCTCACGCGGTGGAGACGCTGGTTTCGACGCGAGGCAACGCGTTCTCGGAATGTTTTTCACGCGAAGCCTGGAGGCTGCTCAATTCGAGCTATGAGCGGGTATTGACGCATCCGGAAGATATCGAGGCTCGGGGAGCGATGCTGGCGGGTGCGCATTTCGCGGGGT
Organism: Bryobacterales bacterium; assembly: GCA_963813145.1. GTDB lineage: Bacteria > Acidobacteriota > Terriglobia > Bryobacterales > Bryobacteraceae > Palsa-187. The sequence continues at coordinate 3,131,047 of CAWEXX010000001.1, read as the reverse complement.
TGGCGATCGAGAATTCGATGCTGGGCGCGACGCACGCCTGCGCGAATCCGTTGACGGCGCATTACGATATTCCGCATGGCGTGGCGATCGCGCTGCTGCTGTCGCACGTGGTGGATTTCAACAGTCCGGTGGCGGGGGATCGGTACGACGATCTGCATCCGGGCGATCTGGCGGGGCGTTTGCGGGATCTGGCGGAGGCGGCGAGTCTGCCGTTGTCGCTCAGCGATGCCAAGGTTCCAGAGGAGGCGCTGCCGCGGCTGGCGGAGGAGGCTAGCTCGCAATGGACGGGCAAGTTTAATCCGCGGGTGTTCGATTCAGAGGCGGCGTTAGAGATTTATCGATGCGCGTATTAGAAGAGCGACAGGCGGAAGCGCCTGTCCCACCACGGCTCGGCATTGTTGTGGCGCTATTGATGCTTTCCACGGGTCTATGCGTGGCCGACGACTGGGCTCAGTTTCGTGGGAATCCCAGTCTGACCGGCGTTACTACTTCGGCTGTGCCGAAGAATCTGAAGTTGCTCTGGACGTTTGAGGCGGGCGAGTCTATTGAATCCTCAGCTGCGATCGTGGACGGCACTGTTTATGTCGGTTCGCAGACGGCGGAGCTGATCGCGGTCAATCTCGCGGACGGCAAGTTGAAATGGAAGTATAAGGTGAAGGACGGAATCGGCGAATCGTCGCCGGCCGTTCAGGATGGCGTGGTGGTGGTTGGCGATCTCTCGGGCGTCGTGCATGGGGTCAGCGCCAAGGATGGCAAGGGGATCTGGACGTTCGCGGCCGGCAGCGAAGTTAAGGCGTCGCCGGTGATTGTCGAGGGTAAAGTCATCATCGGATCGTATGACGGCAATCTGTACGCGCTGGGGCTCAAGGATGGGAAAGTCGCGTGGCAGTTTCGAACGAATGGGCCGGTTCATGCGACGGCGAGCGTTGCCGGCGGGCTCGCTTACATTTCAGGATGCGACGGGGTGCTGCGCGGGATCCGCATTTCGGACGGGCAGGAGATGGTGCAGATCAAGACCGGCTCTTACACAGGGGCGTCGCCCGCGCTCTCGGCCGACGCGGCTTATTTCGGGACGTTCGACAACGTCGTGCTGGCGTTCAATCTGAAGACGAAAAAAGCGCTGTGGCACTTCGAGAATCCCGCCAAGCCGTTTCCGTTTTATTCCTCGGCGGCGATCTTCGGAGGGAAAGTGATCCTGGGTGGACGCGACAAGTACGTTCATTGCCTGGACGCGAAGACCGGGAAAGAGCTGTGGAGCTTCCTGACCCGCTCGCGAGTGGAATCGTCGCCGGCGATTGTCGACGGGCGCGTATATGTCGGATCGAACGACGGGCGGTTTTATGTGCTCGATGCGGCGACTGGCGCGAAGTTGTGGGAGTTCACCGCGGGCGCCCCGTTGTCCGCGTCCCCGGCGGTGGCCGAAGGGCGGATTGTGATCGGATCTCAGGACGGGAAGCTGTACTGTTTTGGGGCGTGAGGGACTCGAACGCATTACAATAAAACCGGATGGTATTGACGGACCGGTTTCAGTTGTTTGGCCTGAAACGCGATGAAGGCGTCCGCACGTATGAGGCGCGGGAAATCGCTACCGGCCGTCCTGTGCTCGTGCATTTGTTTCCCGACAATGCGTCGCCCCTCAGTCGCACGCTGCTTGGGAAGTTCGAGGCTTTGCCGGAGCACGAACGCCGGCGCGTGATCGAGCGCGGGGAGCATGAGGGCGGCGTCTATCTGGTGACCGACCGGCTGGCCGATTACTCCGGTTTGCGGGAATGGCTGACGGGAAAAAATGCGGATGGTCCGGTCTCTCTCGAAGCGGGGGGCGCCTGGCGGGTGACACGGACCGCTCCCAAACCTAATGTCGACGATCAACTGGCGAATTTGTTCGACACGGTGGCTCGTCCGATCCCGGAGGCCGTCACAGGGGTTGGTCGAGTACCGGAGCCTCCGCCTCCGGCTCTGACGAACACATCCGAAATTACTCTTGTGATGCCGACACCCGACGTGGATCCTTCGGCGAGGCATGCAATTCCGATCCCGTCGTTACCAACGTCGTTACCTCCGCCACCTACGGTGACGCCTCCGGCTCCGCCGCCGGTTCCGGCGAGTCCCGTGTCAGCGCCGCCACCTCCGTCGGTCGCGAAGAATCCGCCTTCGCAAAATGAACCGGGGGAATTCACGCGCATGTTCGCGCCGGTACAGCGGCCGGTGCCGCCGGCGGCGACTCCACCTGCACCTCCGCCTCCAACTCCCGCGGCGCAAGAGCCGGGTGAGTTCACGGCCCAGTTCAGCGCTCCTCCGCCTCCAATTCCGCCTCCTTCGGCTCCGCAGAAGCCCGCAGGGCAGCCGGGCGAGTTTACCAAGATATTTCAACGTCCGGCTCCCGTCCTGCCGCGAGTGCCGCCGCCGCTGACGGTTCAGTTGCCGCCGCCACCACAAGCGCCACCGCCGCCACCGCCCTCGCAACCCAATTCACAAGCGCCGGGAGAGTTCACCCAGATGCTACAGGCGCAGCGGCCCGTGGCGCCGATGCCGCAGAATCAGCCTTCCAAGACGGACGAATTCGCCAGCTATTTTCAATCGCCGATGACGCCTTCACCAGGAAGCTCGCCCAGCCATACGCCGACGCCAACTCCACCGCAGCCACCGAAGGGCGCTGGGGAGTTTACGCGAGTCTTTGGGCGGGGCGACATACCGTCGGCTCCGCCTCCGCTTGCGCCGGCTGCGCCGCCGCCATCGTCCGGGAATGCGACACAGGTATTTGCCACGCCCCGGCCTGCCCCGCAGCCGCCGCCGCTGACTCCGAGCACGACTCCAGTAAGAAGCGCGATTCCGCAAGCTCCGGGCGAATATACGCGGATGTTCTCGGCACCGGCTCCCATGACTCTGGGTCAGCCGCAGGGACCGCAGACGGCGCACTTCCCCCCGGAAACCCGCCCGGTTAGAAACAAATCGCGACTGCCGTTACTCCTTATGATTGGGGGAGCGTTGTTGTTGATTGCCGCGGTGATCGTTTATTTAGTAATGCGTCCTCACCCCGCATAAAGAAACTTCATAATTTACAAAGGGTTTACCAAATTAGGAGCCCCGCGCCGCGGAATGGCGCGTTTAGGATTTCGAGGACGGCAATGAGACGGTTATACTTAGAAGTGTTCGCGCATGCGATTCTCGGTTGACGCTCACGCTATAGGCTGCCACCTGACGGGGAATGAAGTCTATATCCGCAATCTGCTGCATGAGTTTGCGAGGCTAGACAGGTCCAGCGACTTCATCGCCTACGTTTCAAAGCCCGGCGCTCATCTCCAGGTCCCGGAAAGCATTCAGACCAGTAAAGTTTCGGAGAACCCCTTTAGAAGGTTGGGTTTAGACCTGCCTATCAAGCTCCGCTACGATAAACCGGATCTGCTACACGTGCAATATACAGCGCCGCTGGCATGCGACGTTCCGCTGGTCGTCAGCGTCCACGATGTCAGCTATCTGGAGCATCCGCAGTACTTCACGCGGTTCCGCTCGACGCAGCTCCGGCTGACTGTGAAGCACACGGTAGAGAAGGCGGCGAGAGTGTTGACGCCCAGCGAATTTTCGCGGCGGGCGATTCTAAGGCACTACAAGCTGGACGAGAGAAAAGTTGTGGTGGTGCCGAACGCCGTGTCCTCCTGGTTCCGGCCGGTGGAGAGGGAAGCGGCGGCGGCGGTGGTCGAAGAGAAGTTCGGCATTCGCGGGCCGTTCGTACTGACGGTGGGCGATTTGCAGCCTCGCAAGAATCATCTGGGGCTGCTGCACGCCTTCGAGGAGACGCTGCGTCAACATCCGCACCTTCCGCATCGTCTAGTATTTGTGGGCAAGGAAACGTGGTATTCGAAAGTGTTGCATCGTGCGGTTCTTCGCAGCAGCATCGCGGACCGGGTTCATTTCACCGGCTTCGTGGAAGATCCCGATTTGCTGCATTTCTACGGCGCCTGCGATTTGTTCGTATTCCCATCGTTCTACGAAGGCTTCGGTCTGCCGATTCTGGAGGCGATGGCGTGCGGGCGCGCGGTGGCTTGTTCGAGCGCCACGGCCATGCCCGAGGTCGCGAACGCCGCGGGAATCCTGTTCGATCCATACTCGGTTCCGCACATGTCGCGGGCCATCGCCGACGTCCTGCTGGATAATGAAATGCGCGCGCGCCTGGAACGGCTGGGCACTCAGCGCGCGGCTTCGTTCACCTGGGAACGAGCGGCGGAGCGGACGCTGGACGTCTATTACGACGTGGTGGGGATGCGTCCCGGCAAAGCGGAGCCTGCGTTGAAAGTCCGGGCGTCGTCATCCTCCTGATAGAAGTTTGAGAAACCATGAAGTACTTCACTTTTCTGCTTTGCCTCCTTCCCGCGTCCGCCGAATCGTTGCGCTACTCCATCAACTGGGCCAGCGGGCTCAGCCTGGGGGAGGCTACGCTGCGCGCCGATAAAGGGAAGGAAGCGTGGGATTTCGAAGTGACCATGGATGCCAGCATCCCCGGCTTCGCGCTGCGCGACCGATACCAAGCCGCGGCCACGCCGGACTTATGCTCGCTGCAACTCGAGAAAAACTTCACGCACGGCACCCGTAAAGCCGACGAGAAGATCACCTTCGATCAACAGAACAATACCGCTACGCGGCAGACGAACGGCGGAGGCAAATCGGAAGTCTCGGTTTCCTCCTGCGCCAAGGACGCGCTCACGTTTATGCAATTCGCCCGTAGGGAACTGGCGCAAGGCCGGCTCGCTCCGCAACAAACCGTCGATTTCGGGGCGATTTACAACGTTCGAATCGAGTATACCGGCCCGCAGCGGATCAAGCTGGGCGATTCGGGAGTGGACGCGGATCGGGTTCTGGCGACGATTAAGGGTCCCACGACGGATGTGACGGTGGAGATTTTCTTCGCAAAGGATGCGGCGCGTACTCCTTTGCTGGCTCGTATTCCTTTGGCGCTCGGTTCCTTCACGGTGGAACTGATCCGGTGAGAGTGGGATTTTTTTCACCCCTTCCCCCTGCAAAGAGCGGTATCGCCGACTATTCCGCGGTTCTCCTGGATCATCTGAAGCGATATGCCGACGTGGAAGCGTTCGGCTCGCGTCCGGCGGAGTTCGATCCTTCGCGTTTCGACGCTATCGTCTACCAGTTGGGCAACAATCCGTATCATGGCTTCGTTTACGAGATGGCCATGGAGCATCCCGGAATCGTGGTGCTGCATGAAGCGAATCTGCACCACCTGATTGCCGACCTGACCATCCGGCGCGGCGACTGGGAGGGGTATTTTCGCGAGCTGGAAATCAACGCCGGAGCGGAGGCGCGCGAGTTTGGCGAGCGCCATGTGAAGACACTGAAGGCTGGGCCGGATTACGATATTCCGATGCTCAAGCCGGTCCTCGCACGGTCAAAGGGAGTGATCGTGCACAGCGCGGCAGTCGAAAACGAGCTGCGAGGCCTTGGTTATGAAGGTCCGGTGGCGAAGATTCCGCACGGGGCGTGGATCGTCGATGCGGATCGCATGGAGTATCGCACGAAGCTCGGCTTGACAGAGACGACTCCGCTGATCGGAATTTTCGGGTTTCTTAAGCCGTATAAGCGCATCGCGGAATCGCTGCGGGCGTTCGCCAGGTTGATTCGCGTGGCGCCCGAGGCGCGCATGATCCTGGTGGGCGAGGCGCATCCGGAACTGCCGCTCGATTTGATGATCTCGACCTTGAATCTTTCGGCGCATGTGCGTCACATCGGCTTCAGTCCCATGGAGGAATTTAACGGCTACCTTGCTGCATGCGATATTATTCTGAATCTTCGCTATCCGACAGTCGGGGAAAGCAGCGGCACGTTGCTGCGCGCGCTGGGGATGGGCAAAGCTGTGATCGTGTCCGACGTCGGGTCGTTTCGCGAATATCCGGACGAGATTTGCCTGAAGGCTCCGGTCGACGCCAGCGAAGAAGATCATTTGTTCGAGTACATGAATCTGCTGGTGTCGCGGCCCGAGATGGCTCGGGCGCTCGGCGTACGAGCGCGGCGGTGGGTGGAGCGCGAATGTAACTGGGATCTAATGGCGCGGCGCTACGCGTGTTTTCTCGAGGGCCGCGAATGGCCGGAGGAGTTGGCGATGGAAACGGCTGCGCCAGTCGCCGTGCCGATCGAATATATTGCCGGATGGACTCCGCCGGATGAAGGGGCGCGCGGATATTTGAAGACGCATCAGACGCGGCTCGAAAAAACGCTCGCAATTACGCCTCCGGGGACCGAATCCGATCGGGTGCTGGAGATGGGCGCGTATCTGCAAATCACGCCTGCGCTGCGAACCAAGCTAGGATACGGCGAGGTGCGCGGTTGCTATTACGGGCCTGCGGGAGAAACTCATCATCGCGAGGTAACGTCGGAATCGGGCGAGACTTTTAGCTGCGAAGTGGATCTGTTTAACGCCGAATTGGATCCGTTTCCCTACGCGGACGAGTACTTTAAGACGGTGTTGTGCTGCGAATTGCTGGAGCATCTGCCGACGGATCCGATGTATATGATGGGCGAGATTAATCGCGTGCTAGAGCCCGGAGGCTACCTGGTGTTGACGACTCCGAACATCGCGTCGCTGCGGTCGATTGCGGCGGTGCTACAGGGATTTCATCCGCAGTTGTTCAGCACCTATCTGCGTCCGCAGGAGGGTGAAAAGGACGCGCGGCATCATCGCGAATATACCTCGATGGAGATCCGGCAGTTGCTGGAAAATTCCGGTTTTGAAGTCACTCTTTTGGAAACAGGCGCGTTTTGCGAAGGGCACAAACCGGAGTTCGGGTGGGTGGAGCATCTGCTGGAGCGTTATATCCTGTCGAAAGAACTTCGCGGCGATGGGATTTATGTGGTCGGCCGGAAGACAGGACCGGTGCGCGAGCGGTATCCTTCGTGGCTGTACAGCTAATGAACACAATTGACGTTCATTTCGACACGCCGGCGGCGCGGGTGTGGCAGGTGATCGATCCATCCACGGAATCGCTGCTCGACGAAGGTGAGTGCGGCGATCCCGATGTGCGCGTCACGCTGCCGGAGGGCGACGGGGTGTATCGTGTGCAGATCGCTGCGGCCGACGATCGACGGCGCTTCACGCTGGTTGACGCCGAGGTGACGGGCGGCGCGATTCTCGCTCAGCCGGCGCGGAAAACTTCGGCGGGCGCGATGATGCGGCAGCGATTTTTCAGGGCGATTCCCAAGGCGTTTGTTTATCCGGTGCGCAGCGTGGCTCGCAACCACAAGTTGATGGCGTCCATGGTGCGTCGCGATATCCTGGCGCGGTATCGGGGGAGTTTCGGAGGGTCGTGGTGGACAGTTCTGAATCCTCTGCTGTTGATGTCGACTTACTACTTTGTGTTTGGCCGGGTTCTGAAAACAAAATTTGAAGGCGGCAGTTATATTCTGTATTTCCTGGCCGGGATTCTGCCTTGGCTGGCTTTTTCGGAAGCGGTGGGGCGGTCGCCATCGATCATGCTGGAGTATCGGAGCTTCGTCAAAAAGCTGGTGTTTCCGCTGGAGACGCTGCCCATGAATCTGATGATCGCGGGGGCGGTCACGGAGGGGATCGGGCTGGTGATTTTTACAGCGGGGCTGCTGTATGCCCGCCACGCGGTACCGTTATCGGTATTATGGCTGCCGGCGCTGATTGTTCCGCAACTGCTGCTGACGGTGGGAATCTGCTGGTTTCTGGCCTCACTTGGAGTGTTTCTACGGGATTTGGGACAGATTATCGGTTTCGTCCTTACGGCTTGGTTTTTCTTGACCCCGATTTGTTATCCCGAATCGCAACTGCATGGGACCATGCTGACCGTACTCTCCTACAATCCATTTTTTGTGTTGGTGCGCGGATATCGGGCCATTTTTCTAGAGAATCATGCGCCGGATCTAGTGCCCCTGGCCGCACTTTGGATCGCAGGGCTCGCACTGGCGATTCTCGGACACGCATTCTTTCACAAAATGCGGCGCAGCTTCGCAGACGTAATCTAGGAAGTAGCCAGCCTGGCGTTGGCTTTTCTACTGGCTCCTGGCTACTGGCTACTTCTTCTTAGTTTTCCTGCGGGATTGCGTAGTACCCTTTGCGAGCTTGTACTTTGTAGTCTTTTGTGTTCGTCTTGATCTCGATTTTGTGGTAGCTGCCGTCTTTTTGGGTATGCGGAGACGTATAGCCGATTGAGTATTGCGAGCGCATCTCGTCCTGCAATTCCTTAAAGATGTCGTCGAGCGAGTTCTTGCGATCCACGCGGAACACGCGGCCGCCAGTTTCGTTGGACATTTTTGACATATCCGCGTTGCCGGTGTTGCGGCCGATGGTGAAGGTTCCGAAACCTCCGCCATGATAGCGGGGGTCTTCATAGTCGATGAAATAAATAATGCTGTCGGCCTTCTGCGCCGCTTCGGTAGCTTTATCGCGCGATATCTTGCTGCCGGTATCGTCGCCGTCGGTGATGACGACGATTACTTTACGGCCCACTTCGCCTTTCAGTTTCTCGTTCGACGCCAGGTAAACGGCATCGAACAGGATCGTCCCCGCCTGGTTCTGCGCCGTCGGCACGGGTCCGGGATGCAGGCCGCCCATCGGAACGCTGAGGCGCAGTTGGTTCAGGCCGTCCTGGAGCATTTTGGCGGAGCCAGTGGAATCCTGCAACAGCTCCGCTTCGGCGCCGAACTGCATCAGGAACGCCATATCCTTCTTGCGAAGGACGACCTTGAAGAACTGGTAGGCGGCGCGGCGCTCCGGATCGATGAGATTCTCCTGGCTCTTGCTGGTATCCACCAGCATGCCGATGGTCAACGGCAGGTCCGTCTCACGGGTAAAGTACTTGATTTCCATTTCCTTGCCGTCCTCGAAAAGCTTAAAATCGCTCTTTTCGAGATTGCCGACCAGGCCGTTTCCTTTATTCCGAACCGAGCAGAGGACGTTGACGAGATCGACGTCCACCTTAATGACCGATTCCTGGGCGGACAGGGCAAGAGACAATACGAGAAGTGGGAGCAACACTTTCATAATTACAATAGTAGATGCACGCGGCGTCAAACGTGTTCCCTGAAAAGTAGCCAGGAGCCAGCAGCCAGTAGCCAGTATGAAAAAAGCCATCACTCACTTGAAGAAATCAGACGCCATTTTGGCCGCGATTATTGAGCGGGCCGGGGCTTACAAGATCAATTACGCCGAGCCTGGTTTTCAGACCCTGGTGCAATCCATCACCTCGCAACAATTGAACGGCAGGGCCGCCGCCACGATTTTTGGACGCCTGAAAGCGGCCGCGAAGGCCGATCCGATTACGCCCGAATCGATCCTGAAGCTGCGTCCGGCGCGGATGCGGTCCCTGGGTCTGTCGGGGCAAAAGATGTCCTATATCCGGGAGCTGGCTCGGATGACGCGAAATGGCGAGGTTAGCTTCGAACAGTGCCTGACCCTTGAGGACGGCGCGGTAGTGGAGCATCTGACGCGGGTGAAGGGCGTGGGAGTGTGGACGGTCCACATGTTCCTGATGTTCGCGCTACGGCGTCACGATGTGCTGCCGACCGGCGATCTGGGGATCCGGATGGCGATGAAGAAAGCCTACGGGCTGGAGGAGTTACCGAAGCCGGCGGAGATGGAAAAGATTGCGGAGCCGTGGAGGCCTTATAGCACCGTGGCGTGCTGGTATTTGTGGAGGAGCCTCGAAGTTAAGAAGGAGCCAGGAGACAGGAGTCAGGAGTCAGAATAGCGCTCAGAGTTTGCGGCGTTGGCGGCGGATCAGGTAATACGCGACCGCGATGACCAGCACTGCGATTGAGACATACAACAAATCTTCGTGGATCATTTCGGCGATGCGCTCCCAGTTTTCGCCCAGAAAATAGCCTAGCGTGAGGAAGGTGGCTACCCAGACCAGGCCTCCGGTCCAGGCGAAGGCCATGAAGTGGGTGAATTTCAGCTTCGACGTTCCCGCGACGATGGCCGTGAAGTGACGGACGCCGGCGATGTAATAGCCGAAAAAAAGCGCCCAGTGGCCGATGCGGTCGAACCAGGCGTGGACTTTATTGAGGCGCGCGTCGGTAATGTGAAGGTACTTCCCGAACTTGTGCACAACCCCCAGTCCCGCGGTTCGGCCGATCGCGTAGCTGAGACTGATGCCGCACCAGCTTCCGGCGAGAGCCGCGAGGAATGCTTCCGCCGGATTCATGACGCCCTTGGAGATCAGGTAGCCGCAATAGACCAGCAGTGTTTCGTCGGGAATAGGCAATCCCACGACGCCCAGCATCAGGAGGAGAAAGATCGCTCCGTACCCATATTGGGCAATCCACTCAAAAATGTGGGACATGCAACCAAAGATAACTTATTGATGCACCACTTCTTTGATCACCGGACCGGGTAGAGCAGGCTCCGGCATGCCCATCAAAGTGAGGATCGTCGGCACAAGGCTCAAGCTGTCGTACGGGGTTTTTACGTGCTGGCCGCGCGGAATGCCGGTTTCTTTTCCTCCTGCGAACATCAGGACGGAGTGCGTGGAGATTTGGAGAAACGACCCGTGATTGCCACCCGGATTGAAGCCGCGCACGTTGAAATTCCAGTGGTCGTTGGCAAAGACCAGTAAATCCGTGCGGCGCAGGGCCCGGCGGCGCTCACGATACGGATCGCCCAGTGGGCAATCGTACAATAGCTGCTCGACGATGCCGACGATCCCGTTCGAATAACGGGTCCTGTGCACGGCCTGGAACCATTCGGATTCCGTGTGCCAGTCGCTTAGCCACGAATCGCGGTTCGGCGCGTCGAGAGCCGGATCTTCGAAAATTTCGAGCGGCAGGCCCGGAATCCACGCGATGGTGTCATAGTGTAGCTCGCCCCCGCGATCCTGAGTCAAGTGAGCCACAGGGGTGTAGCGCAGGCGGCCTTCGCGAGTCTCGATCACCGCTTGATGATCGGCATCGCGGTAAAGCCATATCTTGTCAGGCGCGGCTGCCACCGCGATAAAATCGACCGGCCGCGGTCCAACGTCTTTCTGGACGTTATTGCGCACGCTTAGCGACGCGAGGGCGGAGAAATAATCGATCGTGCGGAAGCTCTTCTCCCAATCGAGCGAGCCGTCTTCTGAGACCACCAGACTGGGCGCGGGTCCGGTGACGTAGTGCTGCAAATCTCGAATCGAGTTGAGCTCGCCCATCGATTTTTTGGGGATCAGATCCTCAATCTTGAATTTCCCGGGATCGAAGTCGGCCGGATCGAGCGCGAGCAGATGGGTCATCGTGAGAATGTATTCGTCATAGGCTCGTTCGTCGTCCCTCGCTTCTTCGACGCGGTTCAGCAGGCGCCAACGCTCCACCTGCAGGCCTTGGGCGCGCTGTTCCTTGGTCACATGCCGCAGCTCAGCGGCTCGTTTTTGATCGGCTTTGATGCGCGCGCGCAGGCCCTTCAGCTGTTCGGTCAAACCTGCCGAGGTTCGCTCGCCATGCCGGCCGTTCCCGGGCCAGCGTTTCGAACAGCGCGTTGATGGCGGCGGTGCGCTCGCGTCCTCGAATTTGCTTCTTGATCAGTTCGAGCAGAAGAATATGCGCGATGTTCAGCGAGTTGTTGCGCAAAGCGATGTTCGCGCGTTCATTGCCGTCGAGATCCACCGCCACGGTAGGATATTCGCCGCTTTGGCCCGCCAGATAGGTGGAATCGACGGACGGCGTGATCACGTCCGATACAAATGGATCAAGGCCTTTCAGCTTGTACTCGCTCATCGTGTGGCGGTTGTTGAGCACGTGATGACCGCCTCCGGCCGCGCTGGTGAAAAAATCCACCAGGCTGTAGCCCTGGCTGAACGTACCCTCGGTGGTGTTCATCCCGTGGTCCGAAACCAGAATCAGCGCGGTGGAGTCAGCCAATGGACTCGCCTGAATAGCGGACCACACGCGGCCGACGAAGGAGTCGATCGACTCGATCACGTGATACTGAGCCAGTGGATCGTCGGCCAGGTGCGCGACGTGATCGTAGTCGCCGTTGTAATAATCCAGGTAGCGGATAGTGGGGTCCTTGAGCTTCGCGAGAAGTTCGCGCTCCATCTGCTCCGAAATCGTGCTGGTGAAAGCGAACCCGGTCTGCCATTCGTCGAACAGCTCCTTAATGGGGGTTTTGAGCTTGTTTTGCAGGCCTTCGCTGAGCGACTTCAAGCGCACGCCGCGCTGGAATAGCTGGAATCCTTCGTACCGCTGCTGGACCGGGAAGCGATCGATCAGCAGCGGAACGCCCTGTTCATCGAGCAGTTCCGGTCCAGTCATGTCGGCGCGCTTCTTGCGGGAATAGTCGCGGTAGAGAGGAAAGAAATTCAGGTAGTCGTGCTCGCGCAGGGTGTAGCGATCGTATTCGGCGTTGCCGCGAATCTCCAGATGATGTCCGGTGTCGAGCATGGACCATGAGGGGGCGGACAGGCTCATACCGCGCACGTAGAAGCTATCGAGCGAGGTGCCGTTCTTCCCGAATACGCGCTGGATAAACGGCAGGCGGCTGCGTCCGTCACGGATTCCGCGGGCATTTTCGGCGGCGTAGCGCTCGACCAGGTGCTCGGGAAGCCCGTCGATTTTGAGGATGACCACGCGCTTAGTTTCGGCGGGGAGCAACGTGGAGAAGAGGAGGAATAAGGCAGCGAATCTCAGGCTCGGCCGTGGTCCCCTGAACGCTTTTGTGGCGCACGCCTCCAGGCGTGCCGTGTCGAGAGTCGTCTCGACATGTCCGGCCGTCGGCACGACTGCCAACGCGGCACGCCTGGAGGCGTGCGCCACGCATCCCAGAGCATTGTTCATTTTCACCAGATGGGTCACTGATTGGCCGCATCCAGGCCCTGCAGGGCGCGCTCGCAGAGCTGCCTGGTTTCTTCGTCGCTGGTGCCCTTCATGATGCGCTGCACTACTTGCGCGGAGCGCGCGGGGAATCCGCTGGCCGAAAGATCGTCCAGCGCGCGCTTCACTTGATCCATGTTCCAGACGATGGATGGATCGGTGGCGGACCGGGCGACGCTGGCCAGGAATTGCATGTGCTGAGTCAATCGCCGTTCTTCGTCCAGCGCCACGACCGTTGCAGCGGGGGTCGCCTCACGATGACGGTACACGCCCAGCGTTGCAACGTGGGCGAAGTGAAACCAGGCGCGGGCGCCGAGTCCGTGATAGTAGGCTTCCAGCTCCTCATTGCGGTCGTACTCGATGCGCGCCGGGAGCCCTTTCGGATCGTCCGCGTATTCGAGGAGCGCGGCATACTGGCGGCGGGCGATTTTCCCTTCCGCGAAGATGCTGTCTTCCAGCGGATTGATGCCCAGGATCTCGAGATGCTTCATCAGCGCGGTTCGCAGAGCGGGGTCCATGGCGGGATCGAGCGTCACCCACTGGCGCGTCTGCGAATAGGCTCGAATGCGGGCCGCCCGGTCGGTAGCCGCGCCATGCCGTTCGCGAATGAAATTCCACGAAGTGATGCCGGCCAGCACCGGCCAGTTTCCCCACATCGAAATACCCAGCACTCCGCTGACGGTGTCCGTGGCCGCGCGGCGAAACATCTCGCGGCGCTTGGGGCCGTGCGAATCGCGAAAATCGACCACGAGCAGCGGGACCTTCGGGTATTCCAGGCTGTAAAGTCCCAGCGGAATCATGTCGCGTCCATCGCGCATCGTGTGATAGCCCGTCCACTTCCGCAGGCGATCGTCGGTGTAGGGGTTCGCAAACCCTAGAAACTGGCCGTCATAGTGGCGGGGCGGTTTATTCACGTCCTCGGACGCGATCCAGAGAAGGGCGAGCGTCGGCGTCGAGCCCAGGCCGATGGGCTGGAAATAAAGCCCATTCGATTCGGCCTTCTGCCGCAGCAGATCCCAGTTGTGGCCGCGCGCTTCGTCATCGCGGGTCCGCTGTTTCATGTACGCGTCCGGCAGCTTTTGGCGGGAGACAAGACCGCCCAAGGTTTGTCCGGCGAGCGTCAAACGCGCCTGGATCTCGACCAGCTCCGGGTCGGACAAAAGGCGCTGCACCTCCGGCTCGTCTTCGAGCTGCGACAGCACGGCGAGCCCTTCGAGCAAATGGAGACGCCGATGGTCGGTGTAATTGTTACGCAGGCTCCGGGTGGACGCGCGCACGATCATGCCTTCCGGATCCAGTGCGGCCACCTGGGTCAGGGATCCAGCCAGAGAGGCCCAGACGCCGCGGGCGGGCGCGCCAAGATCGATGACTGGAATCGGCCGCTGGTCGGCATTCTTACCAGCATTGGCGCGCCAATAATAGAACGGGAGAGCCGATGCCGCACGCTGCAAGACGGTGGGACTGGCGGATGTCAGCACCCAAACATAGCGAAGACGATCGTTCAGCGGGTTATCGTCTCCCAGATTGTCGCGCAGGACGCTGACCAGAGGCACATCTGCGAAATTGGGCTCGGACTTGCCATCTGGCAAGCTTCCGAACACGGTCAAAAGCTCGGAACCACCTGCAATTTCATGACGTTCCACGCGGAATTCCGCAAATGGCGGTGTCCCCGCCGCACAGGCGAGGGCGGAAGATAGAAGAATAGTGCCCCATCTGCGCATCCTTGACAAATAGATGAGAGATCTTGCGTTTTCGTTGCACCCCGATGGGGGTATCGGTATCGGAATTATAACCTTGACAAACCCACCAAAATAGCCGATGATTGAAATATGAAAGAAGCCGCCATCCTCCAGCCCCACTTCGTAGACGCCGACGCGGCACGGGAATATCTGGAAGCGAAGCGATGGCCGGAAGGTCCGGTTTGCCCGCATTGCGGCATCATTGGCGAAGCGTACCGGCTGGAAGCGGACCTGGAGAACAAGAAAGCCACAAGCCATGCTCGTAAGGGGCTTTTGAAGTGCGCGGCTTGCCGGAAGCAGTTCAGCGTTACTATCGGAACGATTTTCGAGGATTCCAAGATTCCGCTGAACAAATGGCTGATGGCCTACCATCTCGTTTGCGCGAGCAAGAAGGGCATCAGCGCCCACCAGCTACATCGGATGCTGGGAATCAGCTACAAGAGCGCTTGGTTCATGTGCCACCGCATCCGCTACACCATGACGCAGGAACCATTGGCCGGTTTGCTGGCCGGGACCGTGGAAGTGGACGAAACCTACATCGGCGGCAAAGAGAAAACCGGAATCGCGCAGTCGTATAAGAGCAAGAAGCAGCCGGTGCTGGCGATCCTAGAGCGCCAAGGCCGCGTGCGAGCGTTTCCGATTGAACACGTGACGCTGAACAACATCGAGCCGGTTCTAAAAGAGCACATCACCCAGGACGCCCACTTGATGACAGACGAAAGCAGCGTCTACGGTCGGCCAGCGGAATACTTCGCTAGCCATGACCGCGTGAACCACAAGCGCAAAGAGTATTCACGGCGCGAGAACGGCAAGACGATCACAACCAATTCCGTCGAGGGATTCTTCAGCCTGATCAAGCGTGGAAACTACGGCACGTTCCACCACTGGAAGCGCTGCTACACACAGCAGTACTTGAACGAGTTCACGTTCCGCTACGGCACGCGCAAGATGACGGACTCGGAGCGCAATAATCTTGCGATCAAGGCCGTCGAAGGAAAGCGGCTGATGCTGAAGGAACCAAAATCTTCGACGAAATAATCCTCTCAAGAATCCCGGCCCCCGGCGGCGTTACCAGTTGTAGTAAGATTAAACCCTTAAATTGTTAGCTACAATTATCTTAGGAGCGCCCGCTATGTGGAGGATCGGGCGATACTTGGAAAGGATGTGGCTGGAATGGGCGAGATGAATCCGACGCCGGGACTGCCGGTCTCTCCAGGAACCGCAACGAAGAAGAAGGCTAACGGACACACGATGCTGTGCGTCATAGATCCGTTGGGTTACACGATTTCGCTCGATATGCACACATGGGATGACCACATCGTAAAACGACACCCTGAAATGAAGCAATTCATGGATCTGATCGCAATCACGGCGGAACACCCCAAGCTGATACAACGGTCAGATTCCGGCACGACATGCTATTACTACCGACTAACCGAGAGAACATTCTACAATTCGAAGGACATTTTCCTGTCGCTGATAGTGGACAGGGACGAGGCAACAAAATCGGGAACCATCCGAACAGCACATCTGGTAAAACAAGTGCGGAGCGAGGGTGAGACCATATGGATAAGCAGCTAAACAATATCGACATCAATTACGATCCGACGAGCGACGTTATGTACTGCTCGTTCGGCGGCCCCCCATCTGAGGCGTACAGTGTGGAAACGTCTGAGGGTGTGTTCATCAGGTTGCATCCAGAGACGAACCAGCCTGTAGGAATTACGATCATAGATTTTTCGAGGCGATTCACCCTTCATCCTGGCCAGAAGGTTTCGATTTCGCTGAATTCGCCTCTAAACGAACTCGTCGCTTAGTTGCTTTTCGTACTAAGATTGAGATAGTGCGGCGGACGGGATTTGAACCCGCAATGGTGCGACCCAGCCCGGTTCCAAACCGGGTGCGTATACCGATTCCGCCACCGCCGCATAAAGTAAAGTGCCCACCACGGCCCGATCCCCAAGCCCCTAGGAAGGTGAGGGATCGGGCCTTTGCCTTTACTCCATATAGCCCGTAGCGCCGGTGAGCGGAGCGTTACGGGCGGCTACTCTCCTTATTTGTGGCACTGTTTTATCTCCTAACTTACTCAATATTAAGGCGATAGGTAGATATTGTCGATCATGGAAATAGGGGTTAGTTTGGGGGTAATCCCGACGAGGTAGAAGAGGGGGAGAAATAGTGGGAAAACAGGGTATAAATAGTGGGGTTATAGTGGGGAACGCCTTTACTTCCAACTTTTAGGGCGCGATTCAGTCCGGTATTCGTCGGGCCGCTTTCCACTATTCATGACGCCCAAAAAACAGGCCTCCTTCGCAAACGCTAGTAACACGCGAACGATGTATTTTCTGATTAAGTTCGTGAGCAGTTCTCGGGACAAATAGTAATCGCTACTTATGCCATGGCGGGACCTCACGAATTCTTCATTGGCTAAGATTTTTTCTGCCTCTACTACGGCCTCCGCGTCGGAAGAAAAATCTTCTGGATAAACCATCATCCCTCTTGCGCGGACGCGAAGAGAGCGCTACGATGATGGGTGAATTAGGTCCAACATCGAAGAGCCCCGGCTTCGCGCCGGGCTTTTCGTTTTAGACCATTGTAACGAAGGGCAGACAATGAAAGACGCTGATATAGTTCGGGCAGTACAAGACTCCGAGCCACATCGCCGACGTGGAGAGAAGAAGCCGACACCCAAGTCCGCGCCCGCAGAGAAAGCCATTCATATTCCGCTGCCGTTCGATGCCGTCATGAGCGCAGTAGTGAACGTTAAGCCGCAACCGAAAGCGGCGTCCAAACCCACAAGCAAGAAGCCCGCGAAGTAACCACCCGTTCCGCGACCGCCAGCCGTTTTCCGCCCTCAAAATTCCGCTAATCTCCCAAACTGCGGTATGGATTGAGCCACCCTAGCGTTTTCAAGCGTGGGTTTGCAAAGTATATAATTCCGATCGGTATACCCGCAAAGTAGACCGGCAAAACCCACCTCAAAACCCTTGGTGCTTTCCCTGCGCTTTGGCATACTACTACAGCGATGAATTCCTACCCCCGAATCTGCCATGAAGTCGGACTAGACTGCAAAACCTGCACGGAAGGGACAGCTCGAAACCTGGCCAAAGTGTGCAAAGGGCTGCGGGGGAAGATGATCGGGCAGTTGTTCGTCCAGATTTATACCGATCCGGCATGTGCGCAGATGCACGGTCACTTCGCCGAAGCCTACCTGGCGGCGTCGATTGAGCGGCGGATGCCGATGTCGGAGTGCGGGGCTGCGATGGTGGCCGTCGCCTGACCGAGAAATGCTCAGACTCGATCTGCCGCCAACTCACCCGCAGGTGATACTTTGGAAATACGGCGTCGGCGATGGTGAAGAAACTCACGAAGCACGGAAAGAGCCTGGCCTTGGTGATTGATCGTCCCATCCTCGATCTCCTGAAGATCGATCCAGACACGCCGCTTGAAGTCAGCACGGATGGCAACAAGTTGATCGTCGAGCGGGCGAAGCCTTCGGCTCGCCGGGAAAAGTTCGAAGCGGCGCAGGAACTGGCGTATGGGAAGGCTTTCCAAAAGCTTGCAGAGTGAAAGCTGTCCCCGTCCTTGACGGACGGGGTTATAAGCGTCGACCGGTCAGGGCGGGGATCGTGCGGCGATAACGATGTCGGTGGGACAGCTTACCAAGTGCGCGGCGGACAGGACGATCGGCAATATTGATGCGATTGACTCTGATTCGCATCCCGTTCGCCGATAAGCACCGGATGAGATATCTCCGCAGACTCGGTTGGCCAGTTGTTTCCGTGCTGACCGTGCTGACTGCGGCACTCGTAATTGTCGAAAAATCCCGAACCCCCGATCTGCGAGGGAGGACATTTCGTACCGGCTATGAGGACGTCCCTCCAAGCCAGTTTGTGGGTCCGGACGGCTCCGCGAAAGGGGCAGTGGTCGATGTGATGGAGGAGCCGGCGCGGCGCCAGCGTATTCACCTCACGTGGATTCACAGTGCCGCAGGCTCGGAGCGGTCGCTCGGTGAGGGCGAGTCGGAATTATGACCGATCTTTAGCGACCTTCCGTGGCGAAGATCTCGTTTCTTTGTGAGCCGTCCTTATCGTTTGTGCGGTACTGGCTGGTGCTGGATCAAAACAGCCCGCTGACAAACGCCAGCCAGTTGAATGGCCAGGCCGTTGCGGTCAGATACCCTCCAGGCATGATGGAAGCCGCCGCACGGTGGTTTTTTCCCGAGGCTCGAGTTTAGAGGCAGCCTGCGGACGCGGACATTTTCCACGCCATCTGCTCAGGAGAGGCGGACGCGGCCCTGGTGGCAGAAAGGGTGGAGCAGCGCGTGGGAGCGGTTCAAACCGGCGCTTGCGCAGAGCGGTCCTTTCGCTACTTACCCGTTCCGGACGGGTATGGCAACGCTGGAGTAGGGGCCGCGAATGCGCTGCGCGAGGAGATTAGCAAGATGGCCCGCGACGGCGCCTTGGCCAGTATCTATTTTCGCTGGTACCAGGAGTCGAACAACGACGCCCTCACGATCGATTTAACGGAAGAAAGCAAGCGGCGCGATATGTGGCGGACCATCGGGATAGGCGGGATGTTCCTGATTCTCGCTATGATCCACTGGCTATATCGCCGCGCGCGGACGGCCAGGCTGGTGGCGGACGAAGCGTGCGCCCGCGCCACTGAGGCTACCACGGCGAAGTCTGAGTTCCTCGCAAATATGAGCCACGAGATTCGCACTCCCATGAACGGCGTCATCGGCATGACAGGTCTGCTGCTGGACATGGATCTTGGGGCGGAGCAGAGGGAATCCAGTTTATTGAGCGCGCTGACAACGACCAGCGGGAAGCGGTTGAATCAGGACGCGCAGGAATTCATAACTCCTCTGCGCGCGGCCGGCCCAGACTCCTCCCGCTTAGGGCGGAAGTCTTGGCGCGCCAACCGGCGGGTGCTGGTTGCCGATGACAACGCGGTGAACCAGAAGGTTGCGGTGCGGATGTTGGAGCGGCTCGGCCTTCGCGCCGATATTGCCGGAAACGGGCTGGAGGCGGTGCGGATGATGAGAACCCTGCCGTACGACGCAATTTTCATGGATTGTCAAATGCCGGAAATGGACGAATACGCTGCGACGCGGGAAATACGCCGCACCGAAATGCCCGGAGATCGCATCGCGATTATTGCCATGACCGCGGAAACGCATTGCGGCGCTCGCGATCAGTGCCTTTCCGCGGGAATGGACGAGTATGTCGCCAAGCCAGTGACGCTTCAGGAACTTTCCAGGGCGATCGAAAAATGGCTCCCGCAGCGGAAAGCAGGAGCTGTCCTCTTGTAGGGCGGCCAATATTGGCTTCAGCCGCATTTCAGGCGGCTCTTTGTTGATCGGCAACCGTACCAACTGTTTGGCTGTTCTCGAGCCTGGGGACTTTTTCCGGTATCGCGCGATTTGCGTTAAGACCATCGTGCTGCCTTCCGCACTACACTAAGAAAGGACGCCAAAGACCCTAAGCCTTGCGGTGATGCAATTCCCCGGTATCAAATATGTTTCTACATCCTTTCGCCGTGATGATCCTGGCAGCGATGGCAGTATCGCCCGGCCAACCACTGCCGCCGGTCGGCGAAGTGATCGAAAAACTAATGGAATGCGACAGTCAGCGCAGGGCGGCTTTCCCCGGCTACACTGCCATGCGCCGATACACATTGGTAAACGTGCGGCATCAGAAGCGAGCCGAAATGCTCATTCGGATGACCTGGAAGATCGACGGCTCTAAGCAGTTCGAGACAGTTTCCGCAAGCGGGTGGGGCGCCATTCGCGACCATGTGTTCCCGCGGCTCCTGGAAGGTGAAATCGAGGCGTCACAACCACTCATTCAGCAGCGCTCCCGCATCTCTCCAGAAAACTATTCGTTTGAGATGGAGGGTACCGATGTCGTCAATACGCGGCCGGCCTACAGGATCGCAATCAACCCCAAAGCGAAAAACAAATATCTGGTCCAAGGGAAGATTTGGGTCGATATGGAGGAGTTCGCGATCGCGCGCATTGAAGGCAAGCCGGCGAAGAGTCCTTCCTTTTGGATCAAGAGCGTTTACTTTGTCCACATCTACCAAAAGTACGGGAGGTTCTGGCTGCCGTCATGGGATCGTTCTGAGACCGATGCGCGAATCTTCGGCAGCACCGAGGCGACCATCGAATACTTCAACTATCAGCCGAACCCGGTGGCAGCGTTTACCGAGGCCGCCCGCTAGCTGCTAATTCTCTATTTTGCTATTTCCGTTTCCAGCTTCTCCTGTTTCACCGGTTGCAGGCGCATCTCCTCATACACTTTTTTGAGCCGCTCCTTCATGTCCTTTAGTCTCTGGAATTCCGCTAACTCGCGCTGCGCGTCGGAGGTGCGTCCGGCGGCCCGATATACCAGCGATAAGCGGTAGTGCGTGACGGCGGTAAATGGCTCCAGTTGCGCGGCGCGTTTGAGGTACGGCTCCGCCTCCGCCGTCCGATGCATTTGCGTCAGCGTCTTACCGATTCCCAGGCACGCGTCAGCGTCATTGGGTTGCAGTTCCAGAGCCCGTGAGAAATGCGCCAGGGCGCTCTCCAAATCGGACCCGCGGAGCGCGATCTCGCCCAGCCTGCACTCGGCCTTCTCGTCGAACGGGTTGCCGGCGAGAGCTGCCTGGTACTCCTTTTCGACTTGTTCCTGGTCGGAAGGAGACGCGGAGAGGTTCAGCGCCTCGGCGAGCTCAAATCGAAGCCCTGGAAGCCGCGGGTCCATTTTGACCGCCTCGCGGAAGTGCGCGATCGCTCCCTCGGTGTTCCCCTGGCGCGCCATCTCCTGGCCCATGATCTGGTGCATCCGCGCCGACTTGGGAGCCAGCATGGCCATGGTAAGCATGCTCTCGCCCGCCATGTCCGAGTAGATACGATACGCGGTATAGAGAATGTCGGTATCGGTGGGAGCGAGCTGCCGGAGAACGCCGGCGACGCCCGCGGCTTTGTCCAGTTGACCAGCGCCATAATAGATCTCGATCAACTCCAGCCCAGCCTGAATGCGTATCTTTTCTTCCTGTAGCAACGGGAACGCCTGCTCCAGATCGGCCTGGGCGCCGGCGGTTTGACCAATTCGCTTTTCAGAAATGCCGAGCAGCGCCTGAATTTTCGACAAGTTGGGGCGAAGTTTGATTGCGGCTCGCAGTTGAGGAGCGGCCTTGGCATAGTCGCTTTGGAAGAAATACGTGATACCCAGATTGCCCCGCGCATCGACATTGTTCGGGTCCAATGCGAGGATCGCCAGGAACTCGCCCACGGCCAAGTCGGGATGGCCGTTTTTCAAAAATTCCTGTGCTTGGCGGGTGTGCGATTCAATCTGCTGCTGCTTGCCGGGGGTGGATTGGGGTCGGGGAGTGGATTGCGGAAAAGCTGGAGCGGTACCTGCCATCCAAATGCCGGCGTAAACGATTGCCCGCATACTCACGCCCACGATCCTCATACCCATGATGCTCATGCCTATTAGTGTAATGCGCCACTTATAATGAATATTATCTTCTCCGCCGTGGCGCACGCGTCCAGGCGTGCCGCGTCGACAGTCGTGTCGACGTTAGGTTTCGTTTTCGTCAGCCTGGAAAGACACATCGACACGAATGTCGATGCGGCACGCCTGGAGGCGTACGCCACGTAACATTTAGGTCGCCGGAAGGACGGCCCGGATTGATCTGCCGTTCCTTCCGGTCTTGTTGTGGACTCGTTAGAACGACAGCCGGCCGCCGAGTTGGAACGTTCGGCCTGAAAGAGCCGCGCCCGTGATCTGCCCGACAGTCGAACCTCCGATGCTGGTGTTCGGAATGCCGTAGCTCGTGTGGTTGAGGGCGTTGGCTGCGTCAAACCGG
Organism: Bryobacterales bacterium; assembly: GCA_963813145.1. GTDB lineage: Bacteria > Acidobacteriota > Terriglobia > Bryobacterales > Bryobacteraceae > Palsa-187. The sequence continues at coordinate 3,108,644 of CAWEXX010000001.1, read as the reverse complement.
AACTGCATCTGAACGCGCTCCCTGAAGCGCAAGGTCTTGGCGGCCGAGAAATCGACGTCCGAATATCTCGGTCCACGCAAGATGTTTCTGCCCTCGTTGCCGAATTTGTACTGGCCTGGCCCGACGAAAGCGGCCGGATTGAACCATTGGGCGATCGTCTGGTTATCGGGATACAAAGGAACGCCAGTCACCACGTTCGGAAGCTGGGATTGGGCTTGCGAATTGGAGTTATTGGAGTTCATCGCCACCGTGAAAGTGTTGCCGGACTGGTACAGGAACAGCGAGGAAACTTGCCACCCGCCGACGACCGCGTCTAAGATACCGCCGTGGTTGACGAACTTCTTGCCCCTGCCGACCGGCAGCGCGTAGACCACAGAGCCCTTCCAGGCCTGCGGAATGTCGAAGTTCGAAAGCCCGTACGAACTGTTCCGATCGAACGAGCTTTGAATCGTGTTCGTGCCGTTGCGGCTGCCCCAGCCCGAGGAGTCGTAGCTCGATAGCATCTTCGACCAGACGTAGTTCGTATCGAAGCTGAGCCCCTGCGCGAAACGCTTCTTGAACGAAACCTGCAGCGAGTCGTAGTTCGAGTACGCATCGAAGTAGTTGCCGCCGATGGAAGAATACTGCGGGAATGCCCGGTAGTTCTGGACCGGCAGCAGACCCAGGCTGGCTACCGGAATCTGGTTGATATCCACCGGATACGGGAGGCCGTCGCCGTGGTTGCCGACATAGGAGGCTTCGACGACCATGTTATGGAATTCCCGCTGAATACCCAGGGACCACTCGTAGTTCTTGCCCACTGGAATGTGCCTGGGCATAAAGCTCACGCCTTGGCCGTTGTATCCTCCCGGATCGTGCGACGCGAGGACTAAGCAGCCGGTGCCGGGCACGCAACCATTTTGCGTCGTGATAGGCGGCGTTGCATTCTGAGCGTAGAACAGTGGAGTTATCTGGTCGGTGTTGGAAATCGACCCTGAACTCTTTGTGCCGAAGCCCAGAGCGCCGGCGGAATAGGTGTCGATGCTCCAGGGCAGGCTGTAGATACCGAAGCCGCCGCGAATCGACCACTTGCTGGCCGGAGACCAAGCGAAGCTCACGCGCGGCAGCCAGACATTGACGCCTTCCATCAGGTTCGTGCGACCGGCGGCTGGGGCGATCCACATCGCGCCCGGCGTGTTCGTCAAGGGATTTGTGAGGGTCGGGTCGAAGGTTCCCAGGCGGTTGGCAACCTCGTGCCAGCCGGCCTGCCGCTCGTAGCGAAGACCCAGGTTGACCGTCAGGTTCGGCCGAAGTTTGTAGTCGTCCTGGATGAATACCTGAGGGTCAATCTGCCGTGCGCCCGTGATCGGTGTGTAACTGGCGCTCCAGTTGGACACCGCGCCCAGCAGGAAGTCGGCATAGCCCAGACCGGACGACGTAACGTTGTACCCGGACCGCGTGAAGGCGCCCGAAAAAGTCATACTCGCCGCGTTGATATTCCCCCACGGAGTGGAGTTATCGCGGAAGTCCAACAATTCGCCACCGAAGTGCAGAATGTGCTTACCCTTGATGAGAGTCACCACATCCGAAGGCTGGATGGAGTCTTCGGCGTAAATCGCATTGGTACCCGGTCCGATGCTCGCGCCGCCGACCGGACCAGAAGCCGTGAGCGAAGGCAGCACGTCCTGGATGGCATAGGGAATGCCTAGCTTCGCCGGATAGCCTTGGCCGTACGACTGCGGAGTGTACCAGTTGCCTTGGCGCGTATAGGCGATGCGGAACTCATTCACCAGCCTGGGAGTGATTGTCCACACATCCGAAAGCTGAATATTCTTGCTGTCAATATCGAACGGGTTGCAGTTCGACGGACAATTCACCGAGTAGCCGACCCCGGGGTTATCCCGTTCCGTGATGGAGAAGGTGATGCGGTTCGAGTCCGACAAATTGTAGTCGATGCGCCCGAAGAATTTCAGGAAGGGGCTGACGCTGGGAGTAAATGCCAGGTAGTTGTTGGCGACCTGGTTAGGCGCACCAGTATTTGGCAGCGGCCACAAAGACTCTGCCGCAACTGCTACGGGGGAGAAACTGCTGACTGGAACCGAGTTGTTTGGAAACGGCGTACGCGTAAAGGCGCTGGGCCCTGTTACGACTGTGCTTTTCGGGTCATAAATCAGGTTCTGGTACGAAGTAACCTTGTTGGCACTCGTATCCGAGAAGTTGCCGCTACGCGCGAGCGCGGTCGGAAAACTGTTAAAGCTGTACGACCCGCCGTTGTTGATGATTTTGTCCACATTGAAGTAGAAGAACAATTTGTTCTTGATGACCGGTCCGCCTACCGATGCGCCGAAGTTGTCCCACCGGCTTAAGGAGACAGACGGGCTGAACGTGCTGCGGGAATTGAAGAAATTGTTTCGCAGATACTCGTATCCCGCGCCGTGCCACTGGTTGGTACCGCCCTTACTGATCTGGTTGAACACCGCGCCGCCGATGCCGTACTGCGCGGAGAACGTCGAGGTTTGAATCTGGACTTCCTGCACCGTTTCGAAGATCGCCACGTCGAAGTTGTCGCTGTGCGGCAGAATCACCGAACCGCCGTCCGCCATGATGTTGAAATAGTTCGGCATGTTCCCGTTCACGGACAGCGCGCCGCTGGCGTTATTCGCGCTCTGGAAACCGGGCAGGAACTTCTGGAAATTCTGCCAGTCCTCGCCGATGTTCGGGAGCTGCGCCATCACCTCGGATCGGAGCGTCGCCGACTGCTCGCCGGTTTCGGTCTTCAATAAGGTTGCCTCGGCAGTCACTTCGATTTGCTGCTGGGAGGTTCCAACGGTCAGCTGCGCGTCCAGGCTAGTGACGCCAACGTCCAAGTTGACTCCGTCGCGCACGAGCTTCCCAAACCCCTCCTTGCTGAAGGTGACCCGGTAATTCCCGGTCCGAATCGAAACCGAGTCGTAAATGCCAGCGGCATTCGTGGTCAGAACAGTGACGACGCCCGTTTCCGTATTGGTAATCGTGACTGTCGCGCCCGGAATCACAGCACCCGTCGAATCGGTGACCGTACCGCGAAGATCGCTGGAATTCGTGCTCTGCGCGAAACCGGCCACGGTCATGCACAAACACACCGCCGCGACCAGCAAGGCTCGCAACGCTACCTGCTTATTTCTCATGTCTTTCTGCTCTCCTTCGTGGAGTAAAGTCCGAGTGAACTTGCCCCGAACCGCCCCTTGTAACCTCAACCGCTGGTAGTAGAAATATACTACGAGTTAGTGGCGGTATTCTGACACGGAGGCAAATACCTTGCAAGGTCTATACGGCAACAAGCGTGGTCCCATCAGCGATCTCAGTGGTTTACACGCGATGTTAACGCAAGCGTAGCAAACATTTTTATACGTCCCCATACGTTGCCTGCCTACCTTCTTTTCATGCAAGCGCTTTCGTTTTGTTTGATTTAGTTGACACCCACTTTGAATGGCAGTATGCTGAGCGCAAGAGTCGAGTAACCCTGTCGGTTCTGATTTTCCTAGCCTCGCTAATCGAACTCAAACGAACACCGTGAAGGTATCCCGCCGCCGCTTCCTCCAGTTAGCTGGTAGTTTCCCGCTTCACTTAGCAGCGCAAGGCATGGCTACCCGAAGCGTGAAACCTTCGCCGCGAAGTAAACCCTCCGGCATCCCGTTTCTCGCCCAATTCACGGATGTGGCAGAGGCGGCCGGCTTGCATGCACCAACTATTTATGGCGGCATTTCCCGCAAGAACTACATCGTCGAAACGATGGGCTGCGGCTGCGCCTTGTTCGATTACGATAATGACGGCTGGCTCGACATTTTCATCCTCTGCGGGACGCGATTCGAGGCCGCTCCGGAAGGCGCCACCAACCGCCTGTACAAGAACAATCGCGACGGCACATTCTCCGATGTGACGGCAAAAGCCGGCCTGCTGCGTACCGGTTGGCCGTCTGGTGTTTGCGTGGGCGATTACGACAACGACGGATTTGAAGACCTGTTCATCACCTACTGGGGTGAGAACGTGCTTTATCACAACAATGGCGACGGCACCTTCTCGGACGTGACGAAGAAGGCCGGTGTCGGCGGGAATCGAACCCATTGGGGGGCAGGCTGTACCTGGGTGGACTACGATCGCAACGGCAAACTCGACCTGTTCGTCTCCAATTACGTGGATTTCGATACTGATCGCACGCCGAAACCCGGAGCGAATGAGAACTGTATGTTCAGGAATGTCCGAGTGAACTGCGGTCCGCGCGGCCTTCCGACCGGTCTTCACTCACTCTTTCGCAACAATGGCGACGGCACTTTTACAGACGTTAGCGAAGCGTCGGGGATCGCCAAAATCAAAGGCCGTTACGGCCTCACCCCGGTCGCCGCCGATTTCGATGAGGACGGCTGGCCGGATATCTTTGTCGCCTGCGACACCAGCGCCAGTCTCTTGCTCATGAACAATCATGACGGCACTTTCCGCGAGGAGGGCGTGGAGAGGGGCGCAGGGCTGAATGACGACGGCGTCGAACAGGCCGGAATGGGTGTTGGCCTTGGCGACTACAACCTGGACGGACATCTGGATCTTTTCAAAGGCCACTTCACGGACGACACCAGCTCGCTTTACCGCAATGACGGTAAGGGTAACTTCAGCGACGTGACTTTGAGTACCGGACTCGGCGTGGAAACACGGTTCACCGGTTGGGGCGCAGGCATCGTCGATCTTGATAATGACGGATACCCGGACCTGTTTCTGGTCACGGGCAACGTATATCCGGAGATCGATGGGAAAGTGCCCGGCTATCCTTATAAAACACCCAGAGTTATTTTCCGGAATCTGGGTAACGGGAAGTTTGAGGAGTTAATTGAGGCCGCCGGTCCAGGCGTGGAGGCGCAGCATTCCAGCCGCGGATGCGCGTTTGGCGACTTCGATAACGACGGCGATCTCGATATCCTGATCGTCAACCTGAACGAGCCGCCCTCGCTTCTGCGCAATGACCTGGGGGGCGATTACCGCTGGCTCAAGGTTAAATTGATCGGAACGAAGTCCAACCGCAGCGCCATTGGAGCGCGAGTGCTTGTGCGATATGGCGGCAAACAACAGGTTCAGGAAGTGATCAGCCAATCGAGCTATTGCTCGACCAACGATCGCCGCCTGCATTTCGGCCTGGGAAAATCGGAGACCGCCGATCTGGAAATCCTGTGGCCCGCCGGCACGAAGCAAACCTTCGAGAAACTGCAAGCCAATCAGCTGGTGGTGATTCGAGAAGGCGCGGCGACGGTCGAGAAGGCTCCCTGGCCGGGCCGGTGAAGGCAGCCCCACGCTCACGCATGGGGCTGGTGGTGTGAACCGGCATTACGCGCCAATCCCCCGATCGTGCGCTGGGAGCCAAATCGCTCGCATGCCTGCTTGTAGGGCGGCCAATTTTGGCTGCAGCCGCCTTTCAGGCGGCTTCCATCGATCACAGAGCCTGCTCAAAAGCAGGCTGCAGCCAAAATTGGCCGCCCTACACCGGCTACCAGAAATGCGCGATGACAATTTTAGGCGGCCCCGATTTGCCGTCGATCACCTTCGTCGAGATCAAGACTTCGGCGTTCTTGTGCGCCCAATTGCCAGGTGCAGACGCGGCGATCGTTTCCAGGTAAGCGGGATTGCTCAGAAACTCACCGGCCGCCAGTGTGCCGTAGCCTGTCAGACCGCCGGCCAGCACCACCATGCGCTCGGTTACGGGGTCCAACACCCTCGAAACGAGGGCGAAGTCCTCGGTGAGCTTCAAGTACGGCTTCGCGTAATTCACGGCGTGAGTCTTATCAGACGGATTCTGCACATCTTTGATCCAGAACGTATCGCCATCCCGCTCAAAGCTGAAGCGCCGCGGGCCCATCAGACGCATGCTCCAATCGTTGTTAAAGGCCCCGATGAGCACCACCGGCCCATTCCGCAAATCCTCAAACGTGGTGGAGCTCTCCCCGCGAATACGGTAGTCCTTGCCTTTCGCTTGCAGGAACCCGGTCAGCCTGCCCAGTGTCAGGACATCGGGGAGCGCCACGTTTTGACTGCCCAGATAATACAGTTGGAAAAGTGTAGTCTGGGGCCCCGCGGCATATTGCACGGGAGCCGACGACGACTGCGGCTCAGTTGCCGAAAAGCCCGCGAAGGGGCGCTGACCCACGCATAGCAGCACCGGGTTCGGCGAATCGAGCACCGGACTCCACAGCCTGTCCAGCGCGGGATGGGGCGTCCATGGCTTCAGCCAAACAGCCAAGATTACGAGAGCTGGAATTCCGAGTGCAGCCAACCATAAGGTATAGTTCGACTGGACCGATACAATTCGGGCGGGCTCGGATTCCGTGATCAGTGCGGTCGGGCTGGCTGGTGCGGACTTCCCAACTGGCTCCTGAAACCTTGCGGCGTAAGATCCGAGCGGCAGATCAATCCGGTGCTCGGTCTCGTGATTCGGTTCCTGATAATACAGCGCGAGCCGTTTCCGAATTTCGGCCGCAGTCGTCCGGACCACGGGATCGAGATTCGTGTCATACTCCGGATCTCTCCCGAATACCTCAATTCCCAGGGTCCGTTCCTTCAGTTCTTCCGAATGCCCATCCAGTGTGCGCTCAACGACATAACGTAAGAGAGCGGGATACCGCTTGCTGTGCTTGAATAGCGGATTCGCAAGAATCCGCTCGAGTTGCGCCTGCACCACTTCGATGTCGCGCACGGCAGCCGCGACCGAAGGAATGGCCGTTTGTTCAGTGACTTTACCGCGAGACGTCAGACCTTGCCCCCAATGACGGCATTGTATCACCCATTCCGTCGTATTGATACTAGGTCTACGCTCCCGCTACGACTCCGCCCAATCGATTGATATCAAACGTAACAAAGAGTGTTTCGCCATTTACTACGGTACCAGTGGCCAGTCGCAGAGAAACCCCTCCATAACTGTCGGGGTTCGGTGCCAGCGTTGGCCTATTTCCCTACCGAACCCCGACAGTGATGGAGGGGATACTCTCGCCGATAGAGGCCCCGGGGATTATGACCTCTTTACATTTTGATACGGAAGGGGCATCCCGAATTACCGAACGAACCCACCGCTCGGTCAGTAGAGGACGAAAGACCACACCGTATCGGCTGTCGCTGCGATCAGATACTGGCGGCCATCGAGCATGTATGTTTGTGGGGCATTCGTGACATTGCCGATGCGCGTGTTCCATAGCGGCTTTCCGGTCGCGGCGTCGTATGCCACCAGGTTCCCTGCTCCATCCGCCGCGAACAGGAGCTTTCCCGCGGTCGTCAGCAGTCCGCCTCCGCCGCCGTTGCCATAGAACGGACGTCTCCACGCAACTTTGCCGGTCTGGTAATCGATGGCCGTAAGAAAGCTGCCGCCCGACCCTACCCCTGTTTCTTCCTTGCCCCCGAGCCCCATCGACCCGCGAGGGTCCACATCGGTCAGGTAGAAAATCGAGTATCCGTCACCCTCCGCGGTATAAAACAGGCCCGTGTCGGGGGAAAAGGCAGGCGGTTCCCAGTTGACGGTGCCGTCGGAGGTCGGCGACACCAGCGAGCCGGGCACCGTCGCGTCCTTGGCCGGATCGTGCTGCGGCGCGCCCGATTTGTTCAAACCCTTGGCCCAGTTCGTCAGGAGTCCATATTTACTGGTCACCAGGCGCTCGCCCGTGACGCGATCCAGCGTGAAATAGTAGCCGTTGCGCGCCGCCGTCAACACCAGCTTCCTCATCTTGCCGTTGAACATGGCGTCGACCAGAACCGGCGTCTGGGCGGAATCGTAGTCGTGCATATCGTGGGGCGAGGTGGAGAAATACCACGCCATCTTGCCGGTATCGACGTTCACCGCAACCAGCGCGCAGGCGAACAGGTTGTCGCCTTCGCCGCGCGTGCCGGTGGTATATGCGGGCGTCGGATTGCCGGTCCCGAAAATGTAGAGCTTCGTTTCCGGATCGTAAGCTCCAGGGATCCACGTTTGCGCGCCGCCGTGCCGCGCGGCATCGATGCTGGCCCAGGAGTCCGCTCCCGGATCGCCCGGATTCATCGGCACCGTGTACATCTTCCATTGCAGGTCCCCGGTTTCGGGATCGAACGATTGCAGGAAGCCAGGCGCGTCGATATCGTTGCCCGTTCCCACGATCACGTGATTTCCGACGACGATCGGCGCCGGGGTCGAGAAGTACCCTTGAGCGAGATCGGCGATCGGCTTATGCCAGCGCTCCTTCCCCGTCTTCGCCTCGAGCGAAACCAGGTAATCGTCGGGCGTCTCCATGAACAAGTAGTTGTTCCACATCCCCAGGCCGCGGTTGCCAATGTGGGTGCCGCCCTTGGTTTTCCAAAAGTAGTGCCACAACTCGCGTCCGTCGCGCGCGTCCACGGCCCATGCGTTGTCCGGCATGGTGAAATACAGTGTGCCATCGACCTGGAGTATGGAAGCCTTGATACTGCCGCCGGACGCCAGGTCGCCAGGCCCCTCGCCGCCCACGATCACGGGTACCGTTGGACCGCCACGTCCTCCTCGACCGCTGCTCGGGTTGCCTGCGCCGGAAGTCACGCGGGTCGACCACGCCAGAGTGAGGTGTGTGACGTTCGACTGATTGAGTTGTGTGAGCGCGCTGTACCGCTTGCCGGAATAGTCGCCGTTATATGTCGGCCAGGAGTCCTTGAGCGGCTTGAGCAACTCCGTTGGAGTCACGCCCGCGCCTTGTCCTCTCAACAGGAACGATGACATCAGGACGCCGAGGAGAAGTTCTTTGAGTCTCATTTCAAGGTCACCAGGTAAGCCGTCACATCGTGCATGTCTTTGTCCGTATACGTCGCAAGCAGATCTCTGTGGGCCTTCAGCGGATCGTGAACGTCGACCTTCGGCGCGTCGCCCTCGCGGCGGAAGGTGCGGACCGTCGCATCGGCGAGGGCCACCGTGACCAGGAAATCATCCATTCGAACTAGCCGGCCCTCAACTTTATCTCCCGACGGAAGAGTGATCGTGACGGTAGTCGCAGGACCAGATTGGCTGCGTCGACCGCCGCCTCCACCCGCCACCCATCTGTTCTGCAACATCTTGGGATCGGAAATCCTGGTCGCGATTCCCTTGAGATCACCCGCGGGCGAGTGACAGCCGGCGCACTTCGCATCGAAGTACGCTTGACCTGCGCGCGCATCGCCGACCAGGACGCTCGGCGGCTCCTGACCGACCGACGGAGGCATGCCTTGTCTTCCAATCGTGGCGACGATGCTGCGAACATAAGCGGCCACCGCCAGACCGTCCGCGCGACTCATGTCGATCGCCGGCATGCCTTGGTTCTGCCTGCTGCCCTGAATAATGGGGAGAATCAATTCGCCATCCAAGTCGCTCAACGCCAGCTGCGACCGCAACAGGTTCGGTCCACCCAGATCGCCGCCGCGAAGATCGGCGCCATGGCAGCCGGTGCAGCCGATACCGTACAGCGCTTTGCCACGGGCGATCTGCGCAGGATCGCCGGGAGGCCGCTGTTGTCCCGGAACGAATCCCCCCGGCCGCCGAGGCGGTGTTTGCGCCTGGAGTCCGACCACTAAAAAAGCTGCGGCTGCCATGCCGCTTTTCACATACATCCTTCACCTCACTTAATAACAGTAATACAGCGTCGGTCGTTAGTAAGTTGTCCAATCCCCTGGCTCACGCCAGGGGTTATAACCCCGTCAAGTGCGGGGATCACGCGACGATATCGTGGCCACATCCCCTCCATTACTGTCGGGGTTCGGTAGAGAGTTGACACCGAACCCCGACAGTAATGGAGGGGACACCGCAGAGACGTTCAGCTGCGGTCCTTACGGACGCTTGAATGACTATGAACAGCTACAAGTTGTTCAGAATCGACGTCGCTGTCCCTTCGAAAATCCGGCGCTTTTCGGCTTGAGGAATGTTTAGCGCCTCGATCGACGACACCGCTTTCTCGATCGATCCCAGAAGGTGCGGAAAATCGCTTCCCATCACCATGTGATCGGAGCCCACGAGATCGCGCGTCATCATCAGATTCTGCGGGTTGAACGTGACGGTATCGTAGTAGAGCCGCTTGAGATACACGCTGGGCAGCTGGTCGATCTTGACCCGGCATTCGGCAAAATCGCGGAATCCGCTGTCCATCCGTTCCATCAGGTACGGTACCGCGCCGCCGATGTGGCCGATGATCCAGCGGATATCCGGAAAATCCTTAAACATGCCGTCGTAGCACATACGCGCTACCGCCAGGGTCGTGTCCATGGGAAAACCGATGATCGGGCCTAGAACGTATTCTTTGAAGGGTTCGGACGCCACCGGCAGCATCGGATGGAGAAATATGCACAGCTTCATCCGGTTTGCTTCGGCGAAAAACGGACGATACTCCGGCGAGGTCAGCGCTTTGCCGCCAATGTTACTCAGCAGGATCACGCCGTTCAGCTTCAGTTCTCCTATCGCGCGATGCAGCTCTTTCAGCGCCTCTTCCGGGTTATCCATCGGGATGGAAGCAAAGGCCTTGAACCGTTTCGGATATTTCCCGACTAGATCCGCGTACGCGTTGTTCATCATACGCGCCACAAAGGGTTGGCGCGCGCCATCGGTGTAAAAGATATTGGGTGTCGACAATGAGACCACCTGGACGTCGATGCCCACCCGGTCCATCGCTTCAATCCGCAGATCGACATTGGTCATCGGCGGCGTGATGCCGAAGAATCGCGCGCCGCGATGCGTGATGATGGTCTGGCCGGTGGGGCTTTTATCGAATGAAAAGTCGCCGCCCGATTCGCGAATGTTGTCGAAGTAAGCCTGCGTGTAGAAGTGGGTGTGAAGATCGAGCCGAAGTCCCGGGGTTCGCGACGGTGCTTGCGCGGACGCGGTTTCGAGCAAGCTAGCCGCTGCGCCCACCGACCGGATAAAATTGCGACGTTTCATGGTGCCTTATATTCTACCCGCGGCTTAGCGATACTAAACGAATGCGTCTGACCGCTCTCGCATTTTTTTCGGCGACCCTTGCCTCCGCCGCTGCGTGCATCACTGCGAATCCTTCTTGCGCCGAATGGGTACACCTGGGAACAGCCCCGGCGCGGTCGCTCATCTATCGGACTTACTCGCTCGAGACGCGTAACGAAGCGATCACGCGGACGCTGGTGGTGGTGCATGGCGCCGGGCGCGATGCCGATAACTATTTTCGCAACGCGCTGGCAGCGGCATTCCTGGCCGGGGCTTTGGACAATACCCTGGTGATCGCGCCCCGCATGGCTTCCGCCGCTGCCAACTGCCACGACTCTCTCGCCGCTAATGAGATCAGCTGGAATTGCAGCAGCTGGCGGTCTGGCGGACCCGCCGTCAGTAACCCTGACGTGACCTCGTTCGACTTCCTTGACGAAGTTCTGCGCAAGGTGGCTCGCAAGGAAATCTTTCCGAACCTCAAACAGATCGTGGTGACCGGTCATTCAGCCGGTGGCCAGGTGCTCAACCGCTACGAGATGGCGAATCAGGTCCACGACAAGCTCGGGGTTCCGGTGACTTACGTGGTCGCGAATCCTTCCAGCTACGCATGGCCGGACGCCACGCGACCGACCGACGCGGCTTACTCGGTCCAGTCGCATGCGCCGGGTTACATTTCGGCGGTTCCGCCCGGCGTTTCGGCTTTCCGCAGTTTCGGCGGCGCCAGGGATTGCACGACCTACGACCAATGGCCATATGGTCTGAGAGACCGCACCGGTTATACGGCAAAGCAGTCGGACGACCAGATGAAGGCCCAGCTGATTTCGAGGCCAACCACATATTTGCTCGGCGAACTCGATGTTTTCCCGCTCGGCGGGTTTGATAGCTCGTGTCCGGCGATGGCCCAGGGGCCAACGCGACTGGCGCGCGGGGAGGCCTTCGGGAAATTTGTGAACGAAAAACTGGGCGGCCATCATGTTGTCAAGATTATCCCGGAGTGCGGACACAATGCGCGGTGCATGTTCACGTCGGAGGATGCACTGCCGTGGCTGTTTCCGAAATAGAATTGGCTGTATGGCTGGATTGACCGTCGCGTCGATGGCCCAACCTCCAACCAAACGTCGACACTCTCGAAAACAACGCAGGCCGATTACCAATCGGCCGCAGGCTGCCAGCCTGCCCTACAACGGAGCAGTGTTTTCATCGCGATCGGTGTGCTGGGGGGGCGCATCCAAAATGCGAAGGCGTGCGCCACAAACGCCGCACCCGGATAATGCGCAATCCGTGTGACGCACTCCACCAGTGAGCAGCTGTCCCCGCGATATCGTGCGGCCGCCGCAGCAATGTTTGCCGTGCTCGGACGCGGTGCTGGGCCTTCCGCAGTTCCGAGCCATCCTCCGTGACAATCTTTTTGGCGCTCTGAATCTTGAGCGGAATTCGCCCAGTCGATTCCGGGATATGGATTCTGGAAAGTGTACTCGCTCTCCTGGCGGTCGCGTGGGTGATTTTCACGTCCAGGGCGATGCTCTCTCGAATTTGTCGTGGCTTCTGATCGCCTCGTTTTTTTTACTGCACGAAGTCGGCGGCACTATACTTATGGATTGGTTCCGGCCGACTTCTGGCTGCGGCCAAAGTTCGGATTCATCAGGAATGACTATGGCCGCATCGTGCATTTCTGTTTTGGACTTCTGCTCGCTCTTCCGTGCTATGTGTCGCTGAAGCCGAGATTGCAGGGACCGCAATAGCTTCCCGTGCTGGCGCCGGTAATTTTTCTTACTGGCATGAGCGGATTCTCTGAAATTGCCGAAGCGTACGCGAATAACTGTCTGGCTCCCTACACCGCGGCGGCTTATTTGTCGCTCCAAGGAGATTCCTTCGATGCTCAAAACGATATGGCGGTCGCGAGCGTGGAACGACGCCTCACGCAGCATATCTGTATTTCAAGAAGTTGATATCATTCCTCCAATGCTGAAACGCTTGAGTTTCTTGCCTTTGCTGGCGGTGACGGCCTGGGCTTCCGACTGGATGCTGATTCGGACCGTCGACGGGACGCAGGTGGAAGGGCTTACTCTAGCGCGGGGTTTTAGCGTCGAGCGTGACGGGCAGAGGACCGAAGCGAAGCTGGCGGGGGTGCTGTCGGTTCATAACGGGATGCCGGCTTCGAGCTTCGAGGCTGAGCGGATCACACAAGGGATTACGGCTATTCAAGGCACGGATCGTGCGGCACGGGATCTCGCGGTTGAGGAATTGACTGCGATCGGATTACCGGTGATGACGCCGCTGTTGAAGGCCTACAAAGACACGGATCAGCATGAGCCGCGGCCGCTCTACCGGCTGTTCGAGCGCTTGATTCCAAGTTACACCGACGGTCCTGACCGGACGCTGAGTCTGGTTCGGGTGAAAGGCGGCGATGCGTTTCGAGTGAAGGTCGCCGATTGGACGATCGACGTCAAAACCGCGGCGGGTGAAACGATCAGTCTGCCCTGGTCGAAGATTCGCAGCCTCGCGGTGCGGCAAAAATCCGTGGAGCGATCGATGCAGGCGCATTCGCTGCGGCACTCGACGCAGATTGAATATCTGGATACAGGCGTGGCGTTGACCGAAAGCTCGAAGGTGAACATTACGACCCGAGGATTTGTGAGATTGTCCTGGGACACGGATAGTTGGGCGTCGGACGCCGATGGCTTGAAGGTGCCGGGGTCGCCGGCGTACAAATCGAACCTCTGGGACGGGCAGCCGTTCGGGGCGCTGGTGGGCAGAGTGGGCGCCGGTGGGCCTGTTTTTTTCGTCGGCAAGAAAGCGACGTTCAGCGGGAAGGGCGCGGGCCGGCTGAGGCTCGCCGTCAACGACAACGCGCACTGGCAGAACAACATCGGAACTTTCTATGTGAAGATGTCGGCCAGCGATGCCTATGATCTGGGGGACGCGCAGTAAAACGATGAGATACGAGGGCGTATTCCTACTTTCGAGCGTGTTTCTGGTGGCGGCGTCGGCGCCTGGGCCGTCGATGGTCGAATTCTCCGGATCTTACTCACAGTTCTACGCGCTTGAGGCGGGCAAAACGGTGGAAGTCGCGGTGGGACTGCCGACGCCTTCCAAACTGCCGCCGAATGGGCGGATCGCGGTGGAGTGGGCCGGGTACCGGAAGGTGCTGCATGCACTCGATCCGGATTTTTACATGGTGTACCGGGCCGGGAAGTCTGGGTCTTTTGCACTGAAAGTTTCGGCAGTCATCGAGGAAGAACCGGTTTTTAACCTTCCCCGGTGGCGCGAGCCGGGCACCATCCAGAAGATTGAGAAGTTTCCGGCGAAGACGCCCTGGCCGACCGGATTGCGCGTACCGTTGCGTGTGAACGTGCAGCCGGTAGATTTTGGAGTCTCGCGCCGCGGCATGGTGATCGAGGTGGAACCGAACGATTCCATCGCGCAGGCGCAGCCGATCGCGATGGGCAAGACCGGCGGCGATGAGACCATTCACATCACGGGAAGCGCGGACGATATCGAGTACTTCGACAATGGGCGCGTGGGAAGCTCCGGGCTGGATTGGTACCGGATCGAGTTCCAAGGAAATGAGAAGAGGCTGTTCACGGCCAACCTGACGGTGCCGGATCCGCTGGTGGTCTCGCAGGTTTTGTTCTATACCGCAGACGGCCAGGAATACCGAGAGGGCGCCAACGCGAACGAGCGCGTCCATCAGCAGACCGAAGGTCATCGGACGGAGATCAGCCGGACGCTACAGCCGGGCGGAATCTATTTTCTGAAGGTGGAAGCGAACTCGCCTGGCTATGAAGTCGAACTGCGGTTACGGAGCCTGGCTCCATTCCGCGATCCCCGGCAGGCCGTAAGAACGGCGATGTACGATCACATTTCGCAGGTCGACGCATGGCTGATGAACCGGCCGCGCGGCGCGAGCGTAGACCGCCGGATTCGCGATACGGGCAGCCTGCTGGGGACGGGCTGTATGAGTTGCCATACGCAGTCGGGTGTGTGGGGGCCGGCTGGCGCAATATTCAACGGCTACCGGCCGGAGAACGTCGCGAACTACCGGCACCTGATCAACGTAATGTACGAGTCGCTGCGGCCGACCAATCAATTTCAGGACGCGGCCAATAACACGAGTCTTGCGCCGCTCGACCTGGGCGATGGCCCAGCGGGCACGCGTGCGGCGGGGTATAACGTGACCACGCTCGAAGCGTCGGTTCCGGCGCGGCGGTTGCACTCGGCGCAGCAGATCCGCACGGCGAATTACGTATTGCAGTCCTCGGATCCCAGCGGGATCAACGCGGCGGGTCCGGGGTCGAACGTCGGGCAGTCCGTGGTGTACCGATTCTCAGGCGAAATTCTGCGGCGAGCCTGGGAGCAAACGCACGATGATAAATATCTGACGGCCCTGGTCGAAAAGGCGGAGAAACTGCTCAAGGTACGGCCGCGGTACAGCGACGATTTGTCGAACCGGATCGAGTTTTTCCGCAAGACATTTCCAGCCAATTATGTGGCGCTGCGGGACAAGTCGGACGAGGCGAAGGCGTTGATCACGCGAATCGAGGCACAAGTAGCTTCGGACGAAGTTCGCCTGCGAGCGATTCAGAAACCGGACGGGGCTTGGGGGTTTAATCCCGGAGTTGCTACTGAAGATGGGCCCAAATGGAAGAACGGGACTGACGATCCAAAGGATATCGATCCGGCGCCGACCGCGCTGGCTCTCACTGCGCTGGCGGCGCTCGGCTATACGGATCGCGATCCCGCGGTGAAGCGCGGCGTGGACGCGCTGCTGCGGATGCAGGATTCGTATGGGCGTTGGAATCGGAATGCACTGACGGGATTCGTGACGACAGCGTACTCCCTGCATGCGTTGTCGCGCCTCTATCCGGAGACGCGGGCAGAGCGGAATGCCGCGGATTACGAACCGCGCGCGGGCGAATCGCTAGCCGATACCGTGGCGCGATTCAGGGCGATGGCGCAGCTTGGCTTGGAGGCGAACGATTCGCGTTTCATCGGGATGGTTCTGCCAGGAGCGGAGCATGCGAGTCCGCAGGTTCGCTACTGGGCGCAGATCGCGCTGGGTGCGCTGCACAACGAGCTGGGAATTCCGGCACAGATCAGGGGCTTGGGCGATCCGATCAAGATGGTCCGAGAAGCAGCGCGCTGGGGGATGCGGCAGACGCTGCTCGACGATAAGGGCTGGGATCATCTTTTCGTGGCCTACGAGAAGGCGGACGACCTGACGCGGGAGTCGATCGCCGGAGCGCTGATGATGCGTGCCGATGGAGTGCTGACCCGGTCGGCGGCGGGATTTCCGAGGGTTGCGGCGGCGCTGGACCGGATGATGAATCAGGACCCTGATCCGGGAGTACGGGCGTGGTCGACGCGGGCGGCATGGAATTGGTGGATCTGGAATCCGCCGGTGCGGCACCGGCTGAATCAGGCGTTTTTGACTTCCTTGGAGAAGCCGGAGCCGAGCGCGCTGGTCGAGACCGCGAAACGGTTCCAGACGGAAGCGTTGTTTATCGCGAACGGGCAGCGGGCGAACGGCAGCAAGGAGCATCAGTATCCCGAACTGGCGCAGTTGTTCGCGGCGATCACGAAACGGCTCGATGCGGGCGCGAATCCGCTGCTCGCCGAGCGGATCACGAAGGTCGCCGCAACCTACTACAGCATGGCGGGCGGCGACGGCGGTCCGGGGCAGATGGGATACGCGACGGAGGGCGCCGCGGAGATGGTGGGCAAGGCGGTGCTTCCTTATTGGGAGTCGGCCGAGCAGCGAAAGGACGAGACGGCGACGCGGCTCGCGATCGAGGCTTCGGCGAACGCGGTTTGGGATCCTCTGCAAAAGAAGGTGCTGGGATATTCGGCGAGCGGTCCGGAGCATCTGCGGACCCTGGCCGCGACGTCGCTCTCCGATCCGCGGGTGACTACGCTGCCGGGGACCCAGGAGTTTTTGGAACCTCTCGTGACGCAGATCCAGCGCGGTGCTCAGGAGCCGGAACGCCGGGCGGAACTGGCCGGGGCGCTGATCAAGCTGTTCTCACGCGCGCGTTGGGACATTCCGAAAACGGAGGAGCAGCAGCGGATTTTCTTTCAGCTGTTAGTGCCGGCTTTCCCAGCGGAGCGCGGGCGGCTGGAAGAGAATACGCGGGAGCTGGCGCAGATGGACTTCGAACCGCCGGATTGGTACCTGGCGCGGAGTATCGGACAAGTGATCCATGCGAATCCGGATTTGCAGATTCAGGCGCTGCTCGAACGGTTTCCGAAGACGTTCCTGACCCCGATGGATGAAATGCTGTGGCTCCCGAGCATCCGGTGGCTGCTGACATATCAGAAGTCGCTACCCGAGGTGCGCGGCGCGAAGGATCTTGGCGCGGACGCAATTGCGGAATACCGGGACCGGTCGGTGGCGCTTTTCCTAAAGCAGCTGGAAGGTCCGAAAGGGGACAAACGGCTACGGTCGGCGGCGTTGTCGTTGGCGGCGGATACTCATGTGAACCGGAATCCGCAGATCCGGCCGGTGCTCCAGAAAGTGAAGCCGGATTATGTGGAGCCGGACGTTCCAGAGGTGGCGGCGTTGTCTCCGGATTGGAAAGCGAACTTCGACTACTTCCGCAATTGGGTAGCACCGGAGTTGACCAAGACGAATCGCGACGATGAGCTGGCGTGCCTGGGTTGCCATGGAGTCGCAGGGCGAGTCCCCTCGATGGGGCTGATGCCGGCCGACGACAACGGCTATCTAAACGCAAAGGCCACCTACACGAATTACGTGACGCTGCTGGAGCGCGTGAATGAGCAGGACGTCGAGCAGAGCAAGTTGTTGCGCAAGCCGCTCAATGTGCAGAGCGGCAAGGAAGACGGTCACCAGGGAGGGCGGCGGTTCAACCCAGGCGATCGAGGATATGAGATTCTGCGGCGCTGGGTGCTGGATTCGGCGACGTTGAAAAAAGCGAAGAAGTAGGGCCGCGCTCGGAACTTACGATCAGCCAGTTACCGAGCCGTGACCGCAGGGAGCGGTGCTGTCAACCGGCTCTTTCCGCAGCCTACGTAGGCCGTGGAAACAAACAAATCATGCTCCCGCTCGTCAGTGCATTCATGCCATACTCTGCACATATGCGCCGAACGACATTTTTGATGTGTATCTGTGCCGCCGCTAGCGCCTGGGCCGCCAACGCTCCCACCGTCAAGATTACCGCGGACCGTCCCTCGCCCCAGCCGGTTGGAGCGGTGATCGGAATCACTATCGACGCGAAGGATGAAGGCGAACGGCAGAAGTACGGCCCGTTGATGCGCTACCGCTTCAGCGTGGCTCGCGAAGACGGCACGTTCCACATCATTCGCGACTTCAGCCGTCAATCCGACATTTCTTGGATGCCCGAATTGTACGAGCACGAGACTCGCATCAAAGTGACCGTGCTCAATACCCAGACCAAGCTGATCGCCGAAGCGGAACTGCCATTCAAGATCACTCCGCGGGTAGCGGGCGCGGTCCATACTTCGCATCCCTTAGTAGCCCTCTTTACAGCTCCCGCCTGCCCTGACGGCAGCCAGTTCCGCGTCGCCTTTGAGCGGCAGGGCGATCCGATCACACGGCGCACGGGACTGAATCCTTGCCACGCATCGAAAACCAACAATCTGTATGTCGCCGGCATGCGCGCGGACTCGGACTACACGCTTCACTCCGAAGTCCTCACTGGCGACCGCGTCAAGGCTGGACCACCAGTGCCATTCCATACCGGCTTGGTCGACGAGCCCATGGGTCAGTTCAAGGTCGACGTGCCGCCCGCCGATGGGGCAAGCAAAGCTGAACCGTATGTCGTGTTCTTCGCGCCAGGAAGGCAGCGCACGGCTGCCCTCGCCACCGATACTGAGGGCAATCTGGTCTGGTATCTTCCGTCGGATCGAGCCGCGATGCGGATGCTCCCGGGCGGCAGATTTCTGGCCATGGGTAACGGACCGCAGCAGGTCACTATTTCCGTGCTCGATCTTTTGGGACACACGCTGCGGGAGACCAACATGCCTCGCGTCGCAGAGCAGCTCGAGCCGATGTTGGGAATCAAGTCGATCTGCAAACCCAACGGACAGCAGTGCATCGCGGGCTTCCACCACGACGCGATCGGCCTGCCTAACGGTCATATCATCGCCATCGGGACGTTGGAGCGCGTCATTCCCGGCGGCGCCCAGGGTTCCGAAGATCCCGTGAATATCGGCGGCACGCTGCTGGTCGATTTGGACGAGGACATGCAAGTGAAGTGGGTCTGGAACGCTTTTGATCATCTGGATTTGACGCGCAAGTCCAAGGACGACAGCCACTGCCGTCAGCCGGGCGGCAATCTGGCATGCGCGGCCGTGTTTTTGACGCCCACCATCAACGACTGGCTGCATGGCAACGGCATTTCCTACACCCGTGAAGATGGCAATCTGACGCTCTCCATGCCGGAGCAGGATTGGGTCGTCAAGATCGACTACGACCACGGCAAGGGCAGCGGCAAACTGCTCTGGAAGCTCGGTCAGGACGGCGATTTCAAAGCCGAGTCAAGCGACCCCAAACCCTGGTTTTCCTTTCAGCACGATGCCGCCTTCGAGCCACCCGGATCCAACATGCTGGTGCTGCTGGACAACGGCCACCGGCGGGTGGTGAAGGAGAAGGATAAAGACGGCAAAGAGAAGGATAAGGATCCCGATACACGCGGACAGGTTTGGAAGATCGACGAGAAAACCCGAACTGCAACCCTGGTCACGAACGCGAATCTTGGCGTCTATGCGCCCGCGATGGGAGCGGCGCACCGGTTGAGCAACGGCAATTATGTTTTCACGACCGGAACCTACCGGGGCAAGGACGATACCTTCGGCGCCAAGTCAATCGAAGTGACGCCGGACGGAAAAATCGTGTACGTGCTGGACACTCCGGGAATGAGCACCTACCGAACCAACCGGGTGTCGGACCTGTATACTCCGCCGAACCGGTAGTGCGTTACTCAGAGTGAACATTATCTTTCCCGCGTGGCGCACGCGTCCACGCGTGCCGCGTCGACAGTCGTGTCGACGTTCGGCTTTGATCTTGTGTCGATGCGGCACGCCTGGGGGGCGCACGCCACAAAAAACAGCACCAGGATAATGTGCTCACTTTATTGGATTGGTGAGCGGAACTTTCCGCGGGCGTGATCGTCTAAGGTTTGATGCTAAAAGACTTGCGCTTTGGAATGCGAATGCTGGTGAAGCAGCCCGGTTTCACCTTGATTGCAGTTATCACGCTGGCACTCGGGATCGGCGCTACATCGGCGGTGTTCAGCCTGATTCAAGGCGTCCTTCTGACCCCGCCGCCCTATCGGCAGCCGGACCGTCTGGTGGTGATTCCAGCCGTCCGTACGGACCACCAGCCGATTCCCCATTCGCCAGGCTGGTCGGCGGCCCAGTGGACGGAATGGCAAAGGCAAGCGAAATCGATCGAGGCGATCGCCGCGTACGGCTGGACTTTTAATTTCCTCGTCCAGTCAGACGGCAGCGAATCAATGGAGGGGATGTTCGTCACCAGCGATTACTTTCACGTGCTCGGGATACAGCCGGCCCTGGGACGCACGTTTCTGGAATCGGAAACAGGCGAAAAGGCCACACCGGCGATCATCCTCGGCTATGAGCTTTGGCAGCGGAAGTTCCATGGCGATCCGAATATCCTCGGAAAGACCATTCGGATGAGCCGCGCCGATACGCCGCCCACGGTGATCGGCGTGATGCCGCCTCGGGTCCGATTCCTTCCCGCGCCAGGCGCTTCGCAAGAGCCGAATTACAACTTGAATGCGACGGTCGATTTTTGGATTCCGGCGAGGGTCAATCCGGAGAGGATGAAGAGCCGGGACTGGGACGTGGTCGCGCGATTGAAAGACGGAAGCACGCTCGCGCAGGCGCAAGGGGAGTTGACCGCGCTCGCGGCACGAGAAGCGCAGAGCGATCGCGATTTTGACGGCTTCGCGCCGTCATTGCAGTCTCTGACGGCAGAATTGAATCGGGGCGGCCGGGGTATCCTGCTGCCACTCATGGGCGCGGCGGCGCTGGTGCTTCTCATCGCGTGCGGGAACGTGGCCGCGCTGCTGCTTGTGCGGGGACTGCAGCGGCAGCAGGAATATGCGGTGCGCAGCGCACTCGGAGTGGGCCGATGGGGATTGGTGCGGCAAGTGTCGTCTGAGGGTCTGCTGCTGGCTCTGCTCGGCGGAGCGCTTGGCGTGGGGCTGGCATTGGGAGTCGTCCGACTGCTGAAGTTGATCGCCGGACACGCGATTCCGCGGCTGGACGCTGTCACGACCGGATGGGTGGTGCTGGTTTGGGGACTCGGGTCGGCGATTATCGCCGCGCTGGTTGCAGGATTATTTCCAGCGTTTCGAGCTTCGCGGCTGGACGCGATGGATGTGCTGAAGAGCGCGGGACCGAAGAGCAGCGCGGGGCGCGGCGAGCGCCGGCTTTTACGCGCAGTCGCAATCTCCCAGACCGCACTGACGCTGGCGTTACTGGTGGGGACAGGACTGCTCGTCCGCACGATGATTAATTTGTCCAAAGTGCAATCGGGCTACGGTACGAGTCACATCATGACGGCCACTGTGACGGCGGTCAACGGAGATTGGCTCCGTTTTCACAGCATGGCCCTGGAACGAGTGGCGGCGATCCCCGGCGTCGAAAAGGTCGCTTTCGCATGGGGCGTTCCACTGACCGGGAACAACTGGCCGGGCCAAGTCGAGATCGAAGGGCAACCGGCGCTCAGCAACGCGAGCGATCGAATTGCGATTCCTCTGCGAGCTGTTACGCCGGGCTATTTCGAACTCATCGGGCAGACCATATCCGAGGGAAGGGATTTCCGTTCGAGCGACGCGCGGAACGCGCCCGGAGTCGGCGTCGTCAATCAGGCGTTCCTGGACCGTTATTTCGCGCACGCCAATCCGCTGGGAAAGAAAGTCTGGGGCAACGGGCGTCAAAGGCCGGCCATCTCGATCGTCGGTGTGGTCACGAATGGGCGGACAGAGGATCTGACAAAAGCAGCCGAGCCGGAGATTTACCTGCCCCTCTGGCAGGCGCAGGCGTTTTCGAAGGACATTGTGGTGCGGACGACGGCTGACCCGAGGTCGGTTATGGTTGCGGTACAACGCGAGTTGCGCGCGGTCGAACCGACTGCCGCGGTCGAAAACGTCAAAACCATGGATCAGATCCGGAGCGAGTCTCTGGCGTCTCGCACGTTCGCGATGCAGTTGCTTGTGGGCTTTTCCCTTGTGGGCAGCGTCCTTACGCTGGTCGGGATCTATAGCGTCCTGGCCTTGTCCGTCGCGTCACGCCGGCGGGAGATCGCCATTCGAGCCGCGGTGGGCGCCGATGGGCGGGACATTCGCAATCTGGTTTTAGCGGAAGGATTTCGGCTGATTGGCGGAGGCGTAGTTCTAGGGATCGGAGCCGCGCTGCTATTGTCCAGCGTTCTCCGCTCCTTTCTGTTCGGCGTCGAGGCCACCGATCCACTCACATTCGCGGGCGTTGGCTTGCTATTCAGTGTGGTCGCGCTGCTGGCTTGCTGGGTGCCGGTGCGCCGGGCTGCGAAGGTCGATCCGATCGAGGCGCTTCGCTACGATTGATATGTAATGGGCGCGCGTGCTGTCATGATAGGGATTGCCTAACGTGCGCAGCCTGATCTTTTTGACGCTTTTCAGCGGGATGGCCCTTCACGCTGAGGTCGCGTTCTCCGCGGAAGTTTGGCCGATTCTTGAACGACGCTGCGTAAGCTGCCATCAGCCGGGTGAGATCGCACCCATGCCGCTGACCAGCTATGTCCAGATTCGGCCTTGGGCAAACGCAATTCGAGAGGCTGTTTTGACCCGAAAAATGCCGCCCTGGCATGCGGCGGCCGAAACAGCGCACGACTTTCGAAACGACAGGTCGTTGACCGAGGCCGAGATCACTACAATCACGACCTGGGTAAAGGAAGGCGCCCAAGAGGGTAAGCCTCTGAAAATTGCATTTCACCCTGCCGCCGCGGAGAGACGTTGGAAACTCGGCAAGCCGGATATCGTGATTCGAGTCCCAGGTTTTCGCGTGCCTGCAACTGGTTTGCTTACCTATCGTTATCTGATCACGCCCGACCTGTTCCCAAAGGACGTGTGGGTTCGGGCGGCCGAATTTCGCATCGATCAGCACACGGTTGTTCATCACATCAACGCCTATGCGCGAGGGCCGGAATCGAGTTACCTCGCGGGATATCCCAAAGGCGAGATCGTGACGGCTACCGTTGCGGACCGAGGGCGCAGGCGCGAAGGCGAGAGAAATTTCGACCGGCGTATGCAGTTAATCGGATGGGAACCCGGCTATCAGCCCATGATGTGGCTGCCGAATGGCGCGAAGCAGATTCGGGCCGGTTCCGACATTGTGTTCGAGATGCATTACAGCCCGAACGGGAAGGAAGTAACGGATTATTCGGAATTCGGGATCTATCTGACCGCCGCCGCACCCTCGGAACGAGTGCTGGCGATTGACACTCTGCGGGATCTGGATCTCGCGATTCCCGCAGGGGCGCCGGACTATGAATCCCGGGCCTCCATGACGATCGCGCAGCCGGTGAGACTCGTGTCCGTCCAGCCCCACATGCATCGCCGCGGAAAATCGATGCAAGTGCGGGCAGTGTATCCGAACGGGCAAACGCGGTTGCTGGTGAACGTCCCGCAGTATGACTTCAATTGGCAGACGACATATGTTCTGCGCGACCCGCTCCTTCTGCCGGCCGGAACCAGGCTGGAGTCGGTCGCCCACTTCGACAACTCTATTAACAATCCCTCGAATCCGGATCCGTCCGTTCTTGTCAGATGGGGGGACATGACAACGGACGAAATGCATATCGCGTTCCTGGAACTTGCGATGCCGGTCGAAGCCGATCCAGAGAGGTTGTTTGCCGCTCCGCCACGGATGATCGGCACGCCTGCGGAAAAGAAGTAACTCGAACGGGCTGGCCTCACCGCTGATGCCCTCACGGCCTCTTCCCTCGCGACGCACGGCAGCGCAGTTGCAGGATCCCACTCGCTTGGCGCACGCAATCAGCAGCACCACCGCCTCTACGGCCATAGTTATCGCCGCTCGATCCCCGCACTTGACGTGACGGGTTTATAACCCCTGTCGTGAGCGAGGGGATTCCGCTAGCGCATGTCGCGGAGAAACCGGTAGTATACGATCGATGCCTGTGGAGCTTTCGACAAACGTCGAGAAGACTAGGCATGCGCCTGCGGGGCGCAATGGATTCGCGCAAGGGAGAATCTCTCGATTCCGGCGTCTTCCCGGACGGCTGCCGAAAGGAGCCGAAGTAGTGGCGTGTGCGCTGCTGGGGCCGGCAGGCGGCAGGCCGGAGTTGGAGCGGCGCGCTTGGGCCACCACCAGCCAGCTGCTGGAGATGAACGACTGGCTGCGCCAGCGGGGCGTCACACACGTGGCCATGGAGTCGACCGGCGCTTACTGGAAGCCGGTGTGGGCGGTGCTGGAAGGGCAGGTCGACCTGACGCCGACTTGCTGCGGCGCGGTCTGAAGAAAAGCTTCGTGCCGGCTCAGCCGCAGCAGGATCTGCGGGAGTTGACGCGCGATCGGGCGCAGGTGTCGGCGGATCGAAGCGCAGTCAGCAATCGCATCCGCAAGCTGCTGGAGGGCGCTAACATCAAGCTGGGCTCGGTGGCCAGCGATGTGATGGGTGTCTCCGGCCGGCGCATGCGGGAGGCCATCATCGCAGGAGAAACGGATGCGGAGAAGCTGGCGGATTCGGGCGATCTGGAACAGAGCTTCATTCCGGGTTGCGAACAGCGAGCGTGGCGTTGGCTGACCAGAAACTGGGCGTGATCCACATCACGTGGAAGGATTGCTGGAACAAGGCGGCATCAAACTGTTCGGAGTCAGCGGCTGGGCCATGTTGGAACTCATCGCCCAAGGAGTGACCGACATCGAGGCGCTGGCGGGACAAGCGCGAGAAGGACGCGGAGTTGAAGGAAGCCTTGGCAGGGCAGTTGGATCCGGTCTACCGGCTGTTGCGGCGGCAGGTGGAAGAAATCATTCAGGCCTTGGCGGAGGCGATGAAGGAACACCTGGCGGCACTGCATCGGTTGAGCAAGATTCCGGGTGTGGATCTGTACGCGGCCCATCGCCGAACAGTTTGCGTCGCGGGTCGGAGTCTGTCCCGGCAGTCAGGAATCGGCGGGGGTCAACTACCGCCATCGCTCGGCCAAAGGCAGCCGCCATCTGCCCTGTTTGCCCGCTTGAAACCGCGCATGGAAGGCAAAGGCGC
This sequence comes from Bryobacterales bacterium, assembly GCA_963813145.1. GTDB lineage: Bacteria > Acidobacteriota > Terriglobia > Bryobacterales > Bryobacteraceae > Palsa-187. The sequence continues at coordinate 3,083,472 of CAWEXX010000001.1, read as the reverse complement.
CGCTTGGGCGGTGGCGCACCGCATCGCCAAGATCGATTATCAGGAGAAGGGCTCGGCCTAACGAGCGTACCCTGGCGCGCAAGCTCAAACGCATGCTCCCAGGAGTTCCCACGCTCGGGCCTGGATGTGCGTGCCCTTTTAGATTCACAACTTACCGCATCTGATTAGAGTATTTTCGAGAGTGCGTACGCCACGGGAACGACCAGGATGGTCGCTACTTGCCTATTAGCTCGTCGGCGACGATCGGGGCGATGGCGGATAGCTCGAACACGCCGTTGAATTTTTTCCCGTTGATGAAGAAGGTGGGGGTGCCTTCGACGCCGGCTACTTCGCCTTCCTGCTCCTCGGCTTTGACGCGGGCGGCGAATTTGTGGCTATCGAGGTCGGCGCGGAATTTGTTGAGGTCGAGGCCGGATTCGGTGGCCCAGACGAGGATGCGGGAGCGATTGATGGATCGGAAATTGGCGTACATTTTATCGTGCAGAGGCCAGAATTTGCCTTGCGCCTGAGCGGCGAGCGAGGCTTCGGCGGCGAGGGCGGCTTGGGAATGATCGTCCAGAGGGAACTGCTTGAAGACGAGCTTCACGTCCTTGGGGAATTTCTGGACGACCTGCTCGGCTTGGATGGCGGCTTTGGCGCAATAGGGACACTGGAAGTCTGAGAACTCGACGATGGTCACTTTGGCGTCGGCAGGTCCTTTAAAAGGTGCGCCGGTCGTGGAGAGCTTGACCGGCGGGTCGAGAACTGGAGGCGGCTCCTTGGCGTATTTGTCGAGCTCGGCGCGGATCTTGGCTTCGGGTTTTCCGGCGGAAGCGGTGCGGACCGCGAAGGCGGCCAGGCGGCGGCTGACTCCACAGGCTGGGTCCTTCACGCGGCATTCGGCCACCTTCATATCGCAGCCGCAGGCGCAAGGCTCGGTGCGCAGGACTGCTAGGACGGCGGCTTGCTGAGGCTTCGAGAGGCCGGAGAAATCTACGCCGGCGAGGGCATCGACTTTTTTCCACTCGGTGCCTTGGGCCAGGCAGAGGACGGCGACGGAGGCGACCAGGATAGTTCTGCGGATCATTGCTTTTATTGTCGCTTAGAACGGCGCAATCCGCTCCCTGACGGTCGCGGTTCAGTGGGATAGGCGTGAAGATGCCGGCGTCTGCCCGACTCCCTTACGGTCGCGGCTCAGTGGGTCATTGAATAGATGATGTAGTTGATGCCGTAGCGGTAGGCTAGCGCGGTCATTTGTTCGGGGTAATACGGGACGTCGGCGAACTCCCAGGCATCGCCGATATCGGTGTTGTAATTGACGGCGACCACCATGCGATTCTGTTCGTCATTCACGGCGAACCACTGCGGATTGGTGCCGGCGGGCTGAATCACCTGGCCGCCGCGCAGGTGGCGGGAGCCTGGAATAAACGTGCGATCTTTTTCGCGAATGTCGTAGAGCACGTGCATCGCTGAGTCGGTCTCTTCCATCTCCGTGATTTGCCGGTCGGGAAATACGCGGTGCATGGTTTCGGTGAACACGTCCCACTGCTCCTGACCGGGTCCCCACATGTCGTCGGTCATGAGGAAGCCTCCACGGCTTAGATATTCGCGGAGGCGGTCGGTCTCTTTGTCGGATAGTCCCCACCAGCCGGTTTGGGTGGCGTAGATCCATGGGTAGTCGAAAATCTTGTCATCTGTTAAACGGAGATGGCGAGGGTCGCCGATATCGATGCGGGTCAGGCGCTGGATGCCGTAGGTGAAGTGATTATCGGCGGCGGGCCAATCGACCAGCCACCAGCCGGCTCCAGTGCCGTCGCGCGAGGAGTAGCCCCAGCGGCGATGATACTGCGGCAGGTCTGTGTATTCGAGACGGACGAAGTGAAACTCGGCGTTGCGAGCGGGGGCGAGCTTGTCATCGTCATCAGGGGTTTCGAAGCGTCCGCGCTGGGCGAACGCTGCGATGGCGAGGAAGGCTCCGGCGGTGATGAGGAGGGTGCGATTCACAGGGCGACGCCGTGCTCCGGAGATTTCGCAGGGGGTGGATCGATCCAGCGACGCCGCCATTGCGGGAATGGGAGCGGGAGGCGTGGAATTTGCGTCCAGTGCTGATCGCCGTCCCTGATCGAGAGCGACCGCAGAAGTGCTCTGTCGCCATCCAACACTATGTCGATTCCCACCTCAGTAGTCTGTTTCTCGAAGTCGGCCGATCCGGCAAGGCAAATGACGACGTCTGGCTTGCCGCATCTCCTTGTGAGGACGACTCTAAAATCCCGCCATGATCCTAACTCTTTCCTCAGGCGCTGACAGTCGTGCAGCCAATCCTCAGACTCCTCGGAACGAAAATACGCAGCAGCTCGGTCGTAGATGGGTCGGCAAGCACCACTATTGAAACTTTGTCGAAAGTCGTTCGCAGCTTCCACCGCTCGGGCCTTTTGTTTCTCGTCGACCTTCCTATTTTGTAGCAGCTCACTTGGCGTTGGATCGTGGTTACACGCGGGCAAGAGGACACAGGCTGTGAAAACGATCGTACCGGTAGCGCGAGCTAAGCCCATGGGACGCTCCTGACAAAATTGTACTGCTGTTTGGAATATCATTTACTAATGATTGCTCCACTCTTAGCGCTCTTCCTCGTTCAACAACAGCCTGCTCGACAGACTCCTCCTGCTCAATCTCAGACGACTACACCCGCTCCGACGCCAGCGCCTCCACCGGCGGCTCCGCAAGGCAGGGGTGGCCGCGGCGGGATCGCTGGTCCTGGACCCGCCGTGGGTGGCGAGGTCGACGAGACGCCGGTGGTTACGCATCACTCTGTCACGGTTCACGGCAAGGTTCTGAACTATACGGCGACCGTGGCGCAGATGCCGCTCAAGAATGCGGCGTCGGGTGAGACGGAGGCGCACATTTTTTACATGGCGTACACGCTGGACGGGCAGAGCGACCTCCAGAGGCGTCCGCTGACATTCTGTTTTAATGGCGGACCCGGGTCGGCGTCGATGTGGGTTCATATGGGCGGAATGGGTCCGCGCAGCCCGAAGTTGATGCCCAATGGCAGCATGCCGCCGCCTCCTTATAAGATGATCGACAACCAGGACACCTGGCTCGACCAGACCGACCTGGTATTCATCGACCCGGTGGGCACGGGATACAGCCGCGCCAAAACGATTGAGGTCGCGAAACGTATGAACGGCGTGCAGGGCGACATTCAATCGGTGGGCGAGTTCATGCGGATGTACATTATCCACAACAGCCGCGAGTTGTCGCCGCTGTATATCGCGGGCGAAAGCTACGGGACGTTCCGCGCGGCGGGGATCGCAGGCGCGCTGATCGAGCGCGGCATCGCGTTTAACGGCGTGGTCCTGATCGGCACGACGCTGAACCTGGAAACGATCTGGAGCCGCAGCGACGACCTGGTGTTCCAGTTGGAACTGCCGACCTACGCGGCCGATGCCTGGTATCACAAGAAAGTCTCGGCGGACTTGCAGAAGAAGAGTCTGACGGCGTTCTTAAAAGAAGCGGAGGCCTTCGCGCAGGGCGAGTATGCGGCCGCGCTGGCTAAGGGCGACGAACTGCCGGTGGCGGAGCGAAAGGCCACGATCGAAAAGCTGGTGAAGTATACCGGCCTGGACGCGAAATATCTCGACGAGACGAATCTGCGCTGGGACGTTTCGCACTTCACGCGCCAACTGCTGCGCGCGGAGCACCAGACAATCGGACGGTATGACGGGCGGCTGGCGGGTCCGTCGGCCCTGAACACCGGCGAGACCAGCGAGTACGACCCGTCGAGCTCGCTTGATCACTCCGCCGTTCGTATCGATTTTCCAGCACTACATGCGCGACGAGCTGAACTATAAAACCGACATGTATTACTACACCAGCGGAGGCGTGCAGCCGTGGGATTACGGCACGGGCAATCAGTTCGGCGACACCACCAGCCTGCTGCGGAACGCGATGGTGAAGAATCCTTATATGAAGGTGATGATCGCGGCGGGTTACTACGATCTGGCGACTCCTTATTACGCGGTGGAGTACACGTTCAACCACATGGGGCTGAGTCCGGAGATGCACAAGAATATCACGTGGGATTTCTACCAGGCGGGGCACATGCTGTATATCGACACGGATTCGCACGCCAAGTTGAAACACGATATCGGCGAGTTTATTTCGGGCTCGATGCCGAAGGGTGATTTGCAGTAAGTGGTTAGGGCAGTCCGTGGCGCCCCCCGGATTTCCTCTTCACAGGCTGAAGCCTGTGCCACCCTTATAGCCGGTGGCACGGACCTTCAGCTTGCAGCGTCGGCTTCAGCCGGCGTCATGCGAAAATCCTGACACCGAACCCCGACCGTCACGGAGGGGATTTAGCACGATAAAGCCGCGCCAAAGCCGCAGAAAAACGTCAGTATCGCAGAGCGCGATGGCAGACGATAACATACTTATCGTCTAATATCATGGCGGAGACAACGGGCGAAAGCCAGACTACTGTGTAAGCCCTTAGCTTTTCGTCCCCAAGCACCGTTTGTGAAACAAACGAAGCTAGTTCTCTGACGGACGCTCGACTCGGTCGATGACAAGAGTCCGCACGGGACCTCTTGCCGATTCGAGCTTCAATTCGAGCTGCTCCCGCAAAGCTGCTAGAAACGTCGGCCCTTGGGAATCTGCCTCGGCAGCGGCTTCAGGTGGTGTGGGACCGTCCGGCTCCTGCATCCAATCCAGAACGAAATCGAATGATCCGCTCAGTCCCGTTTGGTTGATCACCGGGCGGCCCAGCCTTCCCATGCCAGAAACACTGGTGGCGAATATATCCATGGTTGTATTTCGGGCACCCATCTTGATCGTCTTGCCAGACATTCTGCGCCCGTAGAGATCACAACGAGGCGGAAACACACTAGCGTCAGGTACATCGCATGATGGACCCTTCGCGTGCAGACGAAGGCCCGGCCCCAGTTTGCCCGGTTTCGCCATAGTGAGCATGAAAACGGGCATCTCTTGGGTCTCGAAGTGAACCACCAACTGGAAGCGATCGGCCAAAAGAGACTGCATCATCAAGCGCATCTGGTCCTTGGTCGGATTGCCCTCGGCTTTGGCTTGATTGTTGAACCGATCCGAAGCCACCCATTTCGGCAAATGCTGCATCATCGCCTGGCTCTGTTCCGGGGTCAGAGTGAGCTTGTACGCGAAGGTGATGTAGACCCACATCGGAAAATCAGCGGAGAAGCGGCCGCCCGTGGACGCGAAAGAATCGCCGGCATCGAGAGGAAAGGTAGGGAGCGTGAACTTGCCCGGATTGCTCGGCTTGACCGCCGCAACCTCGAATGCCATTTTGCCTCCCGCAGCAATCTGCCACTCGGGTGCGGCTTGCGGTTGCGCCGTCTGGCGCTCCTGGCCATTGGCGGAAATCGCGATCCATCCAGCAGCAAGGAGTTATGTACGTGTGCAGGCTGACATATCCAACGGCTACCTAGCCTTCTGTTGTCTCATGCGTGCAGGCACATGCGGACAGACTTTGCTCACCTTAACCAAAGCCTTTCCCACTTCCGCCCCCTACTGCTTCGGCAACTGAATCGTGATATTTCGATACTTCATCCCGCCCGTGTGATCGCCCTGAATATAGAAAGGCCCCGGTTCGCCTTCATTCGAATCGAGCGCACCGCCGGTAATTCCCGGAATCTCGCGATTGTCGATCGTCTTTACTTTATTCCGCACAATCGTCAGCATGCGGCCGACCAGCGTGATGTCGAACGTTTCCCACTTGCCTGGCGTGCGCTCCAATTCGGTCGACGGCGCGATGAATCCGTAAATCGCCCCGATGCTGTGGAATTTGTCGTTGGCGTCCACCTTTTCGTACTCGACCTGCACTTCGTAGCGACCGCGCAGATAGATGCCGCTGTTGCCCTCGTCCGGACAGTTGAACTCGATATGCAGCTTGAAGTCGTCGTACTTCTGCGTCGTCTTGATGTTCGCCCCGTGCGCCGTATTCACCAGCATTCCGTCTTGCGCCACCCAGTTATTCTTGGCTGTGGTGCTGGTCGGCTCCCACCCGGTAAGATCCTTGCCGCTGAAAATCGGCTCGGCCTTGGTCCACTGCTTGGGCGGATCGCGCTTCAAGTCCGGAGCCTTCACACCCTTGATCTGCACGATCTGGTCGCCGGTCTTCTGGGTGCCGGTGATCATTTTGTTTTTGATTTTGAGATCCCAAGTGGTGGCCGGACGCTTATCGTTCGCCTTTTCCATGACCAGCGTGATGCTGGGCCCGTCCACGTTGATGTCGTACGCCGGGTGCACGCTGCCTCCGCGCGGTTGAATGCGGATCAGCGGATCGCGGCCCTCCACATAATCCATCCAGCGCGGCGAGGTGGTGCCATCCGGCGCAGTCAAAACCAGGTCCCAGCGGCCTTGATAAGGACTCGGCATATCCGGCAAGCGCTGCGGCCGGGCGGGAACTGAGAGAGCGGCGAGTATGACTGCAACGGAGAGTTTTCTCATTTATGCAAGGATATCGCGAATCACGTTCCCCGAAATTCCCGTCAGCCGCGCGTCCAGCCCCTGAAATTTCACAGTAAGCCGTTTGTGGTCGATGCCGAGCAAGTGCAGCATGGTCGCGTGAAAATCAGCGACCGCCACCGGATTCTCCTCGGCGGCGTAACCCAGCTCGTCCGTGGTGCCGTAGCTGAATCCGCGCTTGACGCCTCCGCCCGCTACCATGTACGAGAATCCTTTGATGTGATGATCGCGTCCGTCCCCGCTCTGCGACATCGGCGTGCGGCCGAATTCCCCGCCCCACACGACTAAGGTATCGTCGAGCATCCCTCGCAGCTTCAAATCCGTAATCAATGCCGCCGTCGCGCGATCCACTTCCTCCGCCTTCAGCGCCACGTTGGTCTTGAGCCCCGTGTGATGATCCCAATCGCGATGGTAGAGCTGGATGAATCGCACGCCCTTCTCGGCCAGCCTCCGCGCCAGCAGGCAGTTCGACGCGAACGATCCGTCACCGGGATGCGCGCCGTAAGCGTCTAGCACTCTTTGCGGCTCCTTACTCATGTCCATTAAACCCGGCACGCTCGACTGCATCTTGAACGCCATCTCATATTGAGAAACGCGCGTCGCGATCTCAGGATCCTGCACCGCCGCGTTCTCAATTTTATTCAAAGCATTGATCGCATCTATCGAATCATGTTGGAGCTTCGCGCTCACGCCCTGCGGGTTCTTGAATGTACAACACCGGATCGCCCGCCGAGTTAAATTTCACGCCTTGAAACTTGCTCGGCAGCAGCCCCGCCGACCATTGCCGCGCCGCGATCGGCTGATTCTGGCCGCCGCGACCCGACGACAGCAGCACCACGAATCCCGGCAGATCCTCTGCCTCGGACCCGAGTCCATACAAAATCCACGACCCCATGCTAGGCCGCCCTGCGATGATCGAGCCGGTATTCATCAGCGTATGCGCCGGATCGTGATTAATCTGTTCGCCGATCATGGAACGAATCACGCACACTTCGTCCGCCACGCTGCCGATGTGCGGAAACAACTCGCAGATCTGCTGCTTCGATTTGCCGAACGTCTTGAAATCGTATTGCGCGCCGAAACACTTCAGTTCTTTCCCCTGCAACTGCGCGATCTGCTGCCCCTTGGTGAACGATTCCGGCATCCCCTGCCCGTCCATCGCCCGCAGCTTGGGCTTGAAATCGAACGTTTCCAGATGCGACGGCCCGCCCGCCTGATAAAGGAAAATCACCCGCTTCGCCTTCGCCGGATGATGCAAAGGATTCACCACACCTCGCGATTCGAGACCGGCGGCGCCAAACAACCGCGGGCTCAGCAGCGAGTTCAATCCGAGCAAGCCCATGCCCGCCGCGCCCCGGCCCAGAAACGTTCTTCTGCAAATCTCTTCAGTTCCGCGTAATGGTTTCATGGAGGTTCAAAATTGCCCTTGCCACCGTCGTCATCGCCGCCAGATCCGCCGGCTTCAGCGAAGGATCGACAGGCGCTTCGCCGGTGTGAATAAACTCGTTCGCCGCCATGGGATTCGCGCGATACTCGGCCAGCGATTCCTGATAGAGCCCCAGCAGCACCTTGCGTTCCTGGTCCAGAGGCCTGCGGCTCACCGCTCGTTCGAACGCCCAATCGATTGCTGAAGGTCCGCGCAACCCGCTCTTCAAAATATTCTGCGCGAAATATCGCGCCGCCTCTACGTAAATCGGATCGTTCAACAGGTCCAACGCTTGTAAAGGAGTATTCGAATTCACCCGATTCACGGTGCACTCCTCCCGGCTCGGCGCATCGAAATTCAGCAGACTGGGCTGGAGAAAACTGCGCTGCCACAGCGTATAGACGCCGCGCCGGTACAGATCCTCGCCGCGGCTCGCCGCATATTCGCGCTTCGGAAAATTGAGCGTCGCCAGATATCCGTCCGGCTGATACGGCTTCACGCTCGGTCCGCCGAATTTCTCGACCAGCAGCCCCGCCACCGACAGTTCGATGTCCCGAACCTCCTCGGCATCCACCCGATATCGGCTCTGCCGCGCGATCAGCCGATTATCAGGATCTTTCTCTTCCAACTCCGGCCGCACCGCCGACGATTGTTTATACGCTGCGCTCATCACGATCGTCCGCACCAGGTGCTTCATGTCCCATTCGTGCGCGCCGTTCGCTTCACCGTTCGCCTGATATGAAGGCCGCATGAACTCCGCCGCCAGCCAGTCGAGCAGCTCCGGATGCTTCGGCCACTCGCCCTGCGACCCGACATCGTCCAAGGTCTTCACGATCCCGATCCCGAAAAACTGCCGCCACACCCGATTCGCATATACCCGCGCGGTCAGCGGATTTTTCTCCGACACCAGCCAGTTCGCCAAATCGAGCCGCGTCGCCCGCCCGTTCTTTTCGAGCTTCCCTAAAAACGCCGGCACTGCGGGCTGCACCACCGGACCCGATTCATCCAGGAAATTCCCGCGCGCCAAAATCCTCATCTCCCGAGGCTCCGTCGCCTCCGTCACCACCGACTTGGGAATCGACGCGTCCAGAATCGCCAACTGCGCCTCCAGCGTCGCGACCTCCGCCACCAGCGGCTGCAATTCCGGAGTCATCCATTCAAAATAAGTCAACAGCGCCTTTTTCTGATCGTCCTTCCGCTCTTTTTCCTCTATCGCCTTGACGATAGATTCCGGCAGCCCGTGATTCGGAGATGAGTCGCTCTTCTTCGCAGAATGCTTCTCGAAACTAGGCCACGAATACTCCGCATCCGATAGCGCAATGCGGAACCGTCCCACCGTCGCGCGGCGAATTTCCGAATCCTGATGCAGCCGCACCGTGATCACGGAATCTTTCTGCGTGCGCAGCTTCTCCGCAAACCGCAGCGCGAGCATGATATCGCTGTTCTCGCCCGGACCTGAAATGCCCCACCCCGTCTTCGGATCTCCGTCGATTGCCGCCATCGCCGGAACATCGCGCGAAAGGTCGGTGTTATTGCTCTCGTTCGCCAGCACGAACTTCAGCTTCTTGCCCGCCAGCTCCGCATCCACTTCAGTCACGATGACGCGATCCGCGCCGCGCGCCAGCCGCTCGCCCGGCAGCGAATCCTCCTGCACGATCTGAACGCCCAACTCCGTCCACGTTCCTTCGCCCGGCTTGAACGAAACCGTGTACGTCTCGTTGTCCGGATTCGGACCGCTCGCCACCACCAGTCCATTTCCCGCCTTGCGCTCGCCGAGCTCCGTCCCCCCGTCGTAGTAAGTGGAATCCACCAGCTCGTCGTTATAGATCGTCAGCTTCGCGCCATTTTGCGATTTCGCCGCCATCAGCCGCTGATATTTCCAGTTGAGCTTGCCGGCGTTATACGCCGCCAGGACGTCCTTCTCCCACTGCGGCTCCCGCGCCACCATCGCCGCGCCCTTGTCTTCCAGAGCCTTCTTCGCCGCGTCCAACCGAGCCTTCAAATCGTCCTGCTTCTTGCGCTGCGCCTCGCTCGGCAGCGCGAGCAGAGATCCCCAGGCCTTCGATCCCCGATCCGGCACCAGACCCGTTTCCTTGATATCCGCGAAGAACGCCTCCATCGAATAAAAATCTCGCGACGTGATCGGATCGAACTTGTGATCGTGGCATTCCGCGCATCCCGTCGTGCTGGCCAGCCAGACCACGCTGGTGGTCCGGGCGCGATCCGCCGCGTACTTCGCCAGATACTCCTTCGGTTGCAGGCCGCCCTCAGCCGACGTCCGATTCATCCGGTTATATGCCGACGCGACTTTCTGATCGATACTCGCATTCGGCAGCAGATCGCCCGCAAGCTGCTCCCGCGTGAACCGGTCGAACGGCATGTTGTCCCGAAACGCCCGCAGCACGTAATCCCGATAAGGCCACGCCGGAAATACGTTATCGCCATGGAATCCGCACGTATCCGCGTAGCGAACCGCGTCCAGCCAATGGAGAGCCTGCATCTCCGCATATCTTGGAGACGCCATCAACTTATCCACCACCTGCTCGTAATTGCCGTCTTTCACGAACGCCGCCACATCTTCCGGAGTCGGCGGCAATCCCGTCAAATCCAGCGTGACCCGTCGAATCATCGTCCGCCGGTCTGCCTCCGGAGAAGGCTTCAGCCCTTCTTTCACCAGCCGCGCCTGAATAAAATAATCGATTGGATTCCGGCCGGCGGGAACATCATAATGCTGCACCGGCTGATACGCCCAATGCCCCTCGTACTTCGCGCCTTCCGCCACCCACTGCCGAATGGTAGCCTTCTGCGCCGCCGTCAGATCCTTATGCACGGCCGCCGGAGGCATCACCTTTTTGTCGGTGGCGAACACCCGCTGAACAATCGCGCTGTGGTCCGGATCCCCCGGCACAATCGGCGTCACGCCGCTCTTGGTCGTCTTTAAAGCCTCATCGCGAAGATCCAGCCGCAGCCCCATCATGCGCGCGTTCTTATCGGGACCGTGACAGCGGAAACAGGTATCGGCCATAATCGGCCGTATATCGCGGTTAAAACTGACCTCCGCACGAATCAGGGGAGACGCGGCGAGCAGACAAAACAGAGTCCAACGCATGTCTGTCCCATTCTACTCCTCTGCATTTAAATCGCGGAGCTTGTGGCGTACGCCTCCAGGCGTGCCGTGTCGAGAGTCGTCTCGACATGTCCGGCCCTACCAATTCGTAATCGACCCATCCGGCCGATAGTACAAAATCCGATCCGTAATCGGCTGCGTAATCTCCGCCACCATCTTGAGCGGCTTCAAATCCAACTCCACGCCCAGCCCCGGCCTCTCGTTTGGCCACAGCTTGCCGTCTTTGAAATCGGCGTACAGCGGCAAATGCGGAATCTTATCGGACTTGTAGTTGTACTCGAACAGCACCGGCCCCGGGAACGCCCCCAGCACGTGCACCAGAGCCGCCTCCGCAATCGGACCCGTGAAATGCGGCACGATCCCCACAAAATGCGTCTCGCAAATCGCCGCGATCTTCCTCATCTCCGTGATCCCGCCGACATTCGGTAGCGTCGCGCGAATGTAATCCAGATCGTGATTCTCCACCAGCTTATTGAAATCCCAGCGCTGTCCCCACTCCTCGCCCGCGGCCAGCGGCACCGTGGTCTGCTTGCGCAATTTGGGAATATCTTCCAGAAACGCCTCCGTCCGCACTGGATCTTCGACGAGAAACGGCTCCAGTTCCTCCAGCAATTTGCATCCGCGCAACGCGTCCGCAAAATCGAAGCGTTGATGAAAATCGATCAGCCAGTCCCCGTCCTTGCCCACTCCCTCGCGCACTTCCTCACAATCGCGCCGCACCTGGTGAATCCGCTCGCGCGCGTTGAACGTGGTGCCGCCGCCCTTCACGCTGGCCGCATCCATCCGAAACGCCCGGTATCCCGCCGCGATCGCCGCCTGCGCCTTCTCCTTATAAGAAGGCCCTCCGCCCACGCCACCCGTGATGTAGCACTCGCAATAATTCCGCGCGAGCCCGCCGAGCAACGCGTGCACCGGCTGACCCAGCACCTTGCCCTTGATATCCCACAGCGCCAGATCGAGCCCGCCCAGCGCATCGATCTTTTCCCGCCCCGGAGGATAGAAAAACGAGCGGTACATATCCTGCCACAGCTTTTCGATGAACTGCGGATCCTTGCCGATCAGACGCCCAGCGCACTGCTCGATGGTGTCCTTCGATCCGCCCTCGCCAATGCCGGTGATCCCGGCGTCGGTCTCCACCGTGATCACCATGTTGCTCTGATTGAATAGCGGATTCAGGTTCGCCGGCGCATAAGCCCGCACCCGCGTAATCTTCGTTTTCGGAATCGCCGCATGGAGACCCTTCGAAGCCACCGAGGCCGCGGCAACAGAGCCAAGAAATGTTCGTCGTCTCATAAGGTCCTCCAACTTATCATTTCCCAGTCCAGTTTGTGGGGCAGGTTGCTTACCTGCGGACCGATTGCCACTGAAGACACTACAGCATTCATGGATTGGGCGTCTCTAGGCACTGCCTGAGACCCGAGCACACATACTTTTCGTGCAGAGCCTTCTGAAATACTTCCGGCGCCCAGCCCAATTTTCCAGGCAACCAAGGTCCTCCGTATTCAAACTGTCGCCTTTTCAGAGCCGCGACCGCAGGGAGCGATCTAAAACGCAAAACCGGGTTCGGGCTGACGGGATTAGCGAGGCGGAGATCGCTCCCTGTGGTCGCGGCTCTGTTGGCTGCGCAGGATTTGGGCTGATTCGGGAGGCGGAGGGAAATATGAAGACACTTCGGCTGTCGTGAGCGGCCGGCTTGCTAACACCGGCCGCTAATGGATTGGACTATCTCTAGCCGCTGCCTGGGGCAGAATGCTTTCGATACCCAGCCCTTTGAAGTTCCCGGGTGCGGCAATCATAGAATATCCGCCCGTCCCGTAACTTTATGGGATCGATCCCAAAGTCCCTCCGGCAAGCCGTTTGACGGGCCCGTGTGGCTCAGGACCACCGTAATACGACATTTCCTGGCCAGGAAAAAACTGTCAAAGAAGCCCGATCGTCGAACTCCTTCTGGACCAAGAGTACTCGACGGACGGAAAACATTTCACGCGGGGGCGCGGAGGTCACGGAGAAGAAAGATAGATAAAGGTTTGATGTGGCTATCACATTTTCCAGTGAAGCCCCAAGCTGACGCATGGGGCTGAATTGCACAAAGAGGATGATGAAACACTTTTTCACAGACTGAAGTTTTAAATGAGCAATGGCTAGTGGCCTGCGTCGGAAATCCTGAATGTTATGTGGCGTACGCCTCCAGTCGTGCCGCATCGACGTTAGTGTCGATGGGTCTTTCCAGGTTAACGGAAATAAGCCGAACGTCGACATGACTGTGGACGCGTGCGCCACCCGGGGAAAATAATATTCATTATGACTGACGCACTGCACTAGGTGGGCAACCTGCCCTACTCTGAGTTACACTCATAAATGAGATGCGGATGAGCGCCATTCCGGTTTTGGTTGCGGCGGGGGCCTGCATTTGGGGGCAGGAGGCTGCTACCAAAGTCGCTAAGACATTCGAGGTCGAGCCGGGCACGCATATTCCGCTCTCACTGATCAATAGCGTGAGCACGAAGCACGCGGCGGCGGGCGACAGGGTTTATCTCGAAACCGTTTTCCCGATCCTTTCGAGCGGCCGCATCGTGATTCCTCCGGGCAGTTATGTGATCGGGACGATCACGAATGTGGTACGGCCGGGCAAGGTGAAGGGGCGCGGCGAGTTTTATCTAAGGTTCGATTCGCTGACTCTGCCGAATGGTGTGACGCGCGATTTCAGGGCTCGCGTATCGCAACTCGATGGACGGGCGAGCGAGGAGCTGGACCGCAACGAGGGCGCGATCAGGAGCGAAGGAAATAAATCCGGCGATGTGCGGACGGTCGGCGAGACTGCTGCGGCCGGGGCGAGCATTGGAGCTCTAGCGGGAAGCGCGGCGGGCGCAGCGGGAATGGGCGCGGGCATCGGTGCCGCTGCCGGAGCCGCGGCGGGACTGGTCGGAGTGATGTTCACGCGCGGACCTGAGGCGGTGCTGGCCAAGGGGACTACGATCGAGATGATGCTCGACCGGACGGTTTCATTCGAGGAGACGGATCTGGATTTTTCCAATGCTCCGGGTCGGCGTGCCGGATCGAGCGATGGCGGCGGGCCGTTGCCGAGCCAGAAGACACAGACGCTGCCTCGGCGGTTTCCTTAACCCGCTATCAGCCATTTACTAGTGGCCTCTATCGGCGAGTTTATGGGCATAACCCCTCCATAACTGTCGGGGTTCGGTAGGGGTAATACTCGTCCTCAACGGCGACACCGAACCCGAAAGTCATGGAGGGGTCTCATGGAAGGCCACCAGCAGAGGGTGGTCAAACCGACAGGTACATAGTTTAGTGCGTCTCAGGGGAACGCCTGAGCTATTGACAAGCCGCACTGTGTTATCGTGCACCTGTGGATCGATCTCGTCCCCCTAGAGCGCACGGCGGTACGGCCGGCACCGTCAGGTTCTTCAACATGTTCGGCACGCCGGTACGGCTGCATTTCAGCTTCCTGCTGCTGGTGATCGTGGTGATCGTGAAGGATCTGGCTGGACACCAGTCCTCATCCACATACACGTTGTTCCTGGTGGGCATGGCGGCCAGCGTTCTGCTGCATGAAGCGGCGCACGCGGTGGTGGCGAACCGGCTGCGGGTGCGGACGCTCGAAGTGGTGATGTTCCCCATCGGAGGGCTGCCGCGCATGGAGCGGACGCTCACGCCGGGCGAGGAAATCTGGATCTCGCTGGCGGGTCCGCTGATGAACGCGTTGATCGCCGGCGGGCTGATTGCCTACCTGGCAAGCCAGCATCAGCCAGTGGCGATCCCCAGGCCGGCCGACCTGCTACAGCCCAACGACGCGAACCTGCTGGCGCTGCTGGCCTTCGGCAATCTGCTGCTGGTCGCGATGAATCTGCTGCCGGCGTTCCCCATGGACGGCGGAAGAATTCTGCGGGCGCTGCTCAGTTATATTCGTCCCGAAGATGAGGCGACGCGGATCGCGGCGTGGATGGGACGGATGCTGGCGATCTCGATCGGCTTGTACGGATTGCTGGCGGCGCAATTCATGCTGGTGTTCTTCGCGCTGTTCGTGTACCTGGGCGCGGCGATGGAGTTCGCGGCGGCGCTGGGGCGGTCTCTGACTCACGGCATTCCGGTGCGCGCGGCGATGATGACGGAGTTTCACACGCTGGAACACGGCAAGACGATTCGCGACGCGGCGAACATGCTGCTGGCGACATCGCAGCAGGATTTTCCCATCATGCATGGCGAGAAGGTCGTCGGCCTGCTGGGGCGCAATCTGCTGCTGAAGGCGCTGGCCGAGGATGGTCCGGACGCATATGTGGCAGGCGTGATGGATCGCGATTTTCTATCCATCGAGCCGGCGGACGATCTGGCCGAAGTGCTGCCGCTGATGGCGCAGGCGGGCCGCTGCGCGCTAGTGATGGACGGCGAGAAGCTGCTGGGACTTCTGACGACGGAGAATCTTTCGGAGTTCCTGTTGTTGAGAAGGTTTGGAATGGAGCCGGGGAGTTAGAAGAAGTAGCCAGGAGCCAGTAGCCAGTAGCCAGAAGAAGACGTGGCGCTTTCATGGAATTTCAAATTCATGGGACTGGTACCGCCCTATACGGTCGGCGCGATTATTTGCTGGACCGATCATTCGGGACAACTGAGTGGGTCACGCTAGGGTATTTGCCGATCGTCCCGTTGATCAGCAAGCGAATCTCATATACGTGGCTCGATCCGCTTCACGCTTACGATCGCAGTGGGCATTACATCGTCGGGACGATTCCGTTAGTGAAGAGACAGGTGGCGAGCGTCTATGGATGGGTGCTTTCCTTGGTGGCATGGTTCATTCTTGCCACCTCTTTCCAACAGGTGCTGGTCCGGATAATTGGGGATGAAGACAAATCCGCGGGACTGTTGCTGGGGCTCCTCGCATTGATTATCGCCATGCCCACAATGCTGAGGCGACTCGCCGTTTGGCGCGCGTTACGCGCCTTCAATCGGGCGAGTTACGGGCTTGGTCCGCGATCCATTGACTAAAGTGTGTGGCACTCGCCCTGTCCGCACTTCCGCTGACCTGTTACTTGCGAGACACTAACCGCCGCTCGGAACCGCAATGCGTCAGCATGCGGATTGACGCTAAAAACTCTGCAATGGAACCATAGGTGCAATCGACTACTTGCGCTGGACCTGTCACTTGAGAGACACTAACAAGTTTTCCTGGGTGAATTTTCCGCATGCGGATGAGAATTCTTTATCACGACCATTGTTTCGATGGCGCGGCCTCGGCGGCGTTTTTCTCCCGCTTCATCGAAGGCAAGTTTCATCCTGAGGCGGAGTTCGCTTATACCGGCCTGGCACACAAGGCTTCGCAATTATTTGAGCCGGGATTATTCGACGGCGATGAGAATGCCATTGTCGATTTCAAGTACTCGACCGATCCCCGTTTGACGTGGTGGTTCGACCATCATCAAAGCGCGTTCCTGACACCGGAGGACGCCGAGCATTATAAGCGCGACACCAGCGGGCGGAAAATGTACGACCCCAGTTTCCGGTCCTGCACCAATTACATCTGCACCGTGGCACGGGACCGGTTCGGATTCGAGGCGCCCGATCTGAAGGAGCTGGTTCGATGGGCCGACATCGTGGACGGAGCGCAGTACGCGGACGCCAACGAGGCGGTGGAATTGAGGTCGCCCGCGACGCAGCTGACGCTGGTGATCGAAGGCTCCAACGGGTCCGATACGGTGCAGAAGATTATTCGCAAAATGCGGCATTGCACGCTGGCGCAAATCGCTGGGGATGCGGAAATTCAGGCGATTTATCAGCCATTATATGAGCGCCATTTGCGGTCGATGAAGGTGATTCAGGAAAAATCGACGTGCGTGGGCGGCGTGGTGTTCTTCGATCTGGTAGACGACGGCATCGAGGGATACAACAAATTTATTCCTTATTATTTATTTCCGGAATCGATCTACACGGTGTCGGTAAGCACATCGAGCTTCCGCACCAAGGTGAGCGTGGGGTCGAATCCGTGGGTGAAGGAGCCGTTGAAATACAACCTGGCGTCCATCTGCGAGCGCTATGGCGGCGGGGGACATTCGAAGGTCGGTGCGATCAGCTTCGAGATCGGGGCAGTGGAGCAGGCCCGGCAGGCGGCGCAGGAGATCGCGGCGGAGCTGCGGAGTTAGGCGCCCGCCGGAAATCCTGAATGTTTTGTGGCGCACGCCTCCAGGCGTGCTGCATCGACAGTCGTGTCGATGTCTCTTCCCAGGCTCGCGGAATCAAAAGCCTACGTCGACACGACTGTCGACGCTGCACGCGTGGACGCGCGCGCCACGCGGGAAAGATAATTCACTATGAGTGACGCACTAAATTAGGGGTCTACGGCTTCCCCAGCGAACACAAAGGATCGCCTACCACGATGTTCTGCCAGCTTAGCGACGGAATCGCGAGGTAGTAGCTCTCAGCCAGATTTCTGCCTTTGTAATAGGCGGGCAGCAGCAGTTGCGGATGCGGGGTCTGGACGAGATAGGGTTCGTCGACGTGGCCCGATACACCGGTTGCTCCTTCGAGCAGGTAGTCGGCGCTCATGGTTTGAGGGCTGCCCGCGAACAGGCCCTCGGGGGTTTTCCAATCGGTGCCGAGATTCCAGGAATCGGGAGGCTTCTTAAAAGTCCGGCCGTTGGTGGAGACAAATTCGGTGACGATGGCTCCGGGGAGCCAGTGGAAGCCGAGAAAACGGCGGTGGCGGTTCCTGTCGTTCGAGCCCCAGCCGGCGTAGCCGATGACGTCGGTAAGGTCGTAGAGAACAGTCGTACTGGTGTCGAGCACGACGCGATCCTTGGGGAGTAAGATCGCCGCGCTGGTGAGCCATTCGTCGGCGCTGTTATCGCCGGACTCCTTTTCGTCGATGACGAATTTCCCTTTGTTGACGGCCTGCAGAGCGCGGTCGATGATGGCCTTCACGCCGTCGAAATCGTAAGCGGCCAGGCGGGTCACCAGGTAGATGGGGAATCGGGGATGCTCGAACACGGCATCTTTTTTCCCGAAAAACGGATTGGGGAGCGAGCCTCGTAGGACGTGCGGCTTGCCGCTTTTCATATCGGAATAGAGCAGCGTCAATTCGCTGTCGACCGCGGCCTGATCGCCGTTCATATCGTCGGTGCCCAGGATTCTGAGCGGCACGCCCATGGTGGTGACGATGTAGAGCACGCGATCGACGAGTCCGCTTTTGGTCAGGAATGCCGCGATGGGTCCGGCGATCTCGCGATTGTAAACGTCGCGCGCGATCCGCTCCTCGGCGGAGGTGCGAATATGGCAGAGATTCGCCTGCGGGATGGAGCGGCGGCGCGCATAGTAATCGCCGATGGTGCGCGATAGCGGCGAGGTGTCGTTGATCACGACCAGCACGCTGGAGCCGGGACTCGCGGTGTCGGCTGACGCGGCGAGCGAGGTTACGGTTGCCATGAGGGAGAGCGCGCGCAGGATGGGAGCATTCATAAGCGCTGAACAGTTCGAAACCGCTAAACTTAAGATATCCCGTAACGGGCAGTACATGGATTTAGACCAGCTCCACACATTTCTCGAAATCGTGCGCCTGAAGAGTTTCTCCAAGGCCGCGCAGTCGTGTTTCCGCACGCAGCCGGCGGTGAGCGCGCAGGTCCGTCAATTGGAGCAGGAGCTGAACGTTTCGTTGTTCGAGCGGTTGGGAACGAAAATCGCGCTGACGGCGGCGGGCCGGATCTTCGCCGACTACGCGGAGCAGATTCTGGAGCTGAGGCGGCGCGCGCAGAACCAGATCAACGAGCTGGAGCGGGTCCCGCGCGGCGAACTGGTGATCGCGGCCAATGAAGCCACCTGCATCTATATTCTGCCCCGCGTTTTCAGCGAGTATAAGAAACGATTCCCGAACGTGCAGATCCTGGTGGACCGGTCCTTCGGATCGCGCGTGGTGGACGCAGTGGTGGATAATCAGGCCGATTTCGGCATCACGCAGCTTCCGGTGAAGGAAAAGAGGCTACAGGTGGCCAAGATCCATGCCGATGAGATTAAAGTCATTGTGCCAGGCAAACATCCGCTCGCTGGAAAGTCCCAGATTCTGCCGCAGGATCTCAAGGAATTGCCGCTGCTGCTGCCGAAAACGGGCATGACGCGCAGCCGTTTATCGGCCTGGCTCGATCCGGTGGAAGACGACTTGCGGATTTCGATGGAGCTGGATTCCACGGAAATGATCAAGCGATTCGTGGTGGCCGGTCTGGGCGTAGGCTTCTGCGCGGGCGGCGCATTGCCGGGAGGAAGTGCGCACGGGGACGATGGCTGCGATGTCGATCGGTCCGGATCCCATGTTACGGCAGATTGGACTAATCTATAGGAAGGACAAAGCGCTCTCGAAGGCCGCGCTGGGGTTCATCGAAGTCACATTGCAGTTCGCGGCCATCGAAGGGACGCGCGCGGTGGTCCGCATGGGCGACCGTAGCACGGAGCGAAAGACTCTGCCGGCTGAGAACGGATGATGCAGCGCGTGACGGTTAAGACCTCGACGATCTTTATCGCCAAAGGCGGTAAGACGCAAGTGTATCGATCGGTCAGCGAAGTCCCGCCGAGGCTGCGCCAGGAACTGGAAAAATCCACCAACAGCTTCAATTCAGCCACCATTTTGATTGCGGACCGGCGCGGGCGGGAAGAGATTTTGCGCGCGCTCAACGGCCTGCCGTCGGGATTACGGACGCGCCTGGCATCGTCGCTGGCATCGAAGCCGGTAGTATCGCCGTCGTTCAGCCCCATGGTCGCGACGAATCAGACGGTCGCGTTTTTGAGGCGGAACTGGGCGGAAATTCTGCTGCCGGGGGCGGTCGGGTTGATTGTCTGGTTGGCGTTTAACTATCGATGACGATCACCGTTGACATCAAGCCTGAGATTCAGGCAGAGCTGGAGCGCAAGGCCGCCGAGCGCGGCGTTGATGTGCCGTCGTATGTCGCGACTCTGATCGAACAGGCGGCGAGGCCAGAGGCGGTGCGCCCGAAGTATCAGCGGCCTGAGGGCCGGAAGAGTCTTGTCGAGCTGTTCGCCGAATCTCCCTTGCGCGGACTGAATTTCAGCCGCAATAAACTGTAGGCTAAGTTCCAAAGCCCCCGCTCAGATTCGAGTCGTAGGTAGTCACCAATAGCCGCGAAGAATCAAACGGAACTGGGCGGATCCTCTTCGCATCCGATCCCTTTCCCTCTTCTTCGATAAACATATAATGGGTTCACCGCGCCCATTTTTCCGCGCACTCACGTCAGGAGTTCTATCGTGCGACTTTCGAAATACCTCACCTTCTTCTATTCCCTTTGCTGTGCCGCTCAATCGATGAGTTCTCAGGTTGCCATCGGTGGCGTGGGTTACACGAGCCCCGTTGTGCTGCCGGTTGCTCCGGGACAATTGATCACTCTGTTCGTACCCAACTCCGGCATTTCGTTGACCGGACCGGTTCGAGCGCCCGCAGGCGCACTGCCGACGTCCTTGGCGGGATTTTCCGCTATTTTCCGGCAAGGTTCCGACACCCCTATGCCGATCCTGATGGTTCAACCCATCTCGACGTGTTACGCGCCGGGACCTCCTCCGCCGCCGCCCGGTACTCCTCCGTCCGGTGCTGCCGGGAGCTCGTGCGGTGCGACGACGGCAGTGACAGTACAGATCCCGTTCGGCATCCGGACGCTCTGCCCCGTCTGTGCCGCGGGTGATGCCGGCCC
This sequence comes from Bryobacterales bacterium, assembly GCA_963813145.1. GTDB lineage: Bacteria > Acidobacteriota > Terriglobia > Bryobacterales > Bryobacteraceae > Palsa-187. The sequence continues at coordinate 3,062,753 of CAWEXX010000001.1, read as the reverse complement.
AGCTGTTTCCCCGTCTATGATTGCCGTGGCCATTAATGGCGCAACCGGACAGTTCTTTGAAGTGAACCCGGTTACCGATCAAATTCATATTCTGACGTCCTGCGACGTGATCCTCCCTGGTTCCGCCAGTGCCTCTTCACTCACAGGTTTACCCTGCCCCCAGGTGGTAACACACGCGGACGGCACAGCAGTTTCTCCCAGGAATCCGGCGAAAGGCGGGGAGGAATTGATCGCGTACGCGACGGGACTTGGCCAAACCAACCCTCCCCTGGCTTCGGGACAGGCGGCGGCCGCGGCCGCTCCCGCGCAGACGGCGTTTGGCGTGGACTTCAACTATCGTCCCAATGCGCTGGCAACCCGCCCGGCGGCAGCGAATCGCGTCGGGACACCAGCCGGGCTTCCATACACCGGTGCGACACCTGGATTTGCCGGACTCTATCAGATCAATTTCGTAGTACCCCCTCCCCCGGTTGGAATAGTCCCATGTGTCGACTGGAGTACCATGCCCCCGGGCATCAACGTGGTTCAAACGAATCTGACGGTAAGTATCGGATCGGTCTACTCTTTTGACGGAGCGGAGATTTGCGTCCAGGTCAATTAATTCACAGTTTTTTGCTCTTTGTGCCGATAAGATAGGCATGGAACAGCGCAGAGAATCCCGTCTCAAGGCGGATCAGGCCGTGGTCGTATCCTCCCTTGGCTTGATGCAGATGCCCCCCGTCGCGGGCCGCACTCTGGACGTTTCCGGCAGCGGTTTGCGGCTGAGGCTTCCGAATCCCATTCCTTGTGGATCGCCGGTGAAGGTGGAGGCGGATCAAGTGGTCATGATGGGCGAGGTCAGCCGCTGCGAATACGATTCCGACAGCTACATCGTGAGCCTGATGGTGCTGAATACCGCGTGCTCACCGAGGCGCGGCGAGTAATAATAGGATTGTGAAGCGAGTCGCGATCTTTGGCAGTGGTGGACAACTGGGCGTTGAGCTGAAAGCGGTTTTTACCGCGCGGGGCTATGAGCTGGGGTGTTTCGAGCGGGCCAAGGTCGATATCACCGACCTGGCGCAGGTGGAAAGCGCGCTGGCTCAATACGATCCCGCGATCGTTCTGAACGCCGCCGCTTACAACCAGGTGGACGTCGCCGAAAAGGAGCCGCTGGCTGCCCTTGAAGTGAACGGGCTCGCGGTGCGAAACCTAGCCATCGCCTGCCGCCAGATCGACGCGCAACTGGTTCATTTCTCAACCGATTACGTGTTCGACGGACGCGCCGGACGGGCCTACACCGAGGACGACAAGACCAGGCCCCTGGGCGCTTACGCCGTGTCCAAGCGGGCAGGCGAGCTTTACGCGCGCGCCTACCTCGATAATCCACTGGTTATTCGAACGTCGGGTGTCTACGGTCCCGGCGGGCTCGATACCGCTCGCGGAAACTTCGTCGAAATGATGCTGCGGCTGGCCGCGAAAGGGTCGCCGATCAAGGTGGTGGAAGATCACGTCGCTTCCCCGACGTTTGCGCCCGCGCTGGCGGAGCGGACGGCGCAGTTAGTGGAGCGGGGAATCGGCGGCATTTTCCACCTGGGTGGAGGTTCGCCGATTTCCTGGTTCGATTGGGCGGTGAAAATTTTCAAGGCCGCGAACGTGAATCCGCCGGTGAAGCCTACGAATGAACGGGAGTTCCGTACGGCGGCCCGCCGGCCGCGATACTCGGCGCTGTCGAACGCGAAGGCGGAGTCGCTGGGGATCGAGCCGATGCCGCCGCTCGATGAGGCGATCCGGTTGTATATGGAAGCGCGCAGCAAGAAGACTGCGCCGGTCACGGCCTAATGGGGAGTAAACATTTTCACAGGCTGAAGCCTATGCCACCAGGTGAAAGGTGGCACAGACTTTAGTCTGGGGATTTATGTCCACCTTCTTCCAGCGCGTTCGCTTGACGCTCGAAATGATTAAGTTCGAGCACTCCATCTTCGCGCTGCCTTTCGCGCTCACGGGAGCCTTGCTCGCCTGGCGCGACGCCGATTTCGAGCGGCAGGGGCTGGCGTGGAGGCTCTTCTGGATCGTCGTGTGCATGGTGGCCGCGCGATCCGTGGCCATGGCGTTCAATCGCGTGCTCGATGCCGATATCGACGGCAAGAATCCCCGCACCGCCTCTCGTCACCTGCCCGCCGGGCTGCTTACCCGGCGCTTCGCTTGGGGCTTCATCGTTCTGTGGTGCCTGGTGTTCATCTTCGCTACCAGCCAGTTGAATCCGCTGTGCCAACTGCTGGCGCCGGTCGCGCTGGGGATCGTGATGTTCTATTCGTTCACTAAACGATTTACCGCGTTCTCGCATCTCGTGCTGGGGTTGTCGCTGGGAATCGCGCCCGCCGCGGCGTGGATCGCGATGCGAGGCTCGCTCGATCCGCACATCCTGTGGCTCTCCGCCGCCGTTACGCTATGGACCGCCGGATTCGACATGATTTACGCGTGCCAGGACTACGCCTTCGACGTGCACTCCGGGTTGCACAGCGTCCCACAGAAATTCGGAATCGCGGGCGCGTTGTGGATCGCACGGGCAATGCACGTGGGAATGCTGATCTGCCTGGTGGTTCTAGTGCGCCTTTTCGAGCTGGGCGCGTTCGCCTGGGTGGGCATCGCCGCAGTGGCGGGATTGCTGCTGTGGGAGCACCGGCTGGTGAGAGCCGACGACCTTTCCCGGATCGACGCCGCGTTTTTCACCATGAACGGCTATGTCAGCGTGATATTCTTTCTATTTTGGGCTACTGACATCCTCATTAAATGAAACCAGTATTTGACGACCCGCGCCTGGCAGCGATTGCCGACAAAGTCTCCGCCGGAGTCCGCCTCGATTTTCAAGATGGCGTGACTCTTTACCGCTCGCCCGATATCCTGGGCGTGGGCTGGATGGCGAACCAGGTGCGCGAGCGTCTGCATGGCGACAAAACTTATTTCAACGTGAATCGGCACATCAATCCAACCGATGTGTGCGTCGCCAGCTGCCGCCTGTGCGCCTTCGGCAAGCGGGCCAAGGATCCCACGGCGTACACCATGTCTCTCGAACAGGTGTGGGAGCGCGCCGGCCACGGCGTCAGTGAAGCGGTCACCGAATTTCACATCGTCGGCGGCTTGCATCCGGAGTTGACGCTCGACTGGTATTGCCAGATGCTGCGCGGTTTGAAGGAACGTTATCCGCAGGTGCATCTCAAAGCATTCACCATGGTCGAGATCGGATTCCTGGCGAATCGCGCCAAGATCAGCGTGCGGGAAACGCTCGAAAAACTGCGCGACGCAGGTATGGATTCGATGCCCGGCGGCGGCGCGGAAATTTTCTCGGAACGGGTCCGCCGCATCATCTGCGATCACAAAATCACCGGCGACCAGTGGCTGGACGTCGCGCGCACGGCGCATAAAATGGGCCTGCATTCCAATTGCACCATGCTCTACGGGCACATCGAAACCGAAGAGGATCGCGTCGATCACCTGATCAAACTGCGGACTCTTCAGGATGAGACCAAGGGCTTCGTCACCTTCATCCCGCTGGCGTTTCATCCTGAAAACACGCCGCTGGAGCATATTCCAAAAACCACCGGCTTCGACGACATCCGCGAGATCGCCGTCTCCCGCCTGATGCTCGACAACATCCCGCACATCAAGGCGTACTGGATCATGATGACGCCGCGTATCGCCCAAATCGCGCAGCGCTTCGGAGCGGACGATATCGATGGCACCGTGATCGAGGAAAAAATCTATCACGACGCCGGCGCGACCACGAGTCAAAACCTGCGCCGCGGCGAGTTGCTACGTCTGATCCGCGAAGCCGGCCGCGAGCCAATCGAGCGCGACACGCTGTATCGGCCGGTGGAGCGCAGCGAGAACGTGTTTACAGTGCTGGTCTAGGTTATCCCTCATCCACCTTTGTGGCGCGCGCCTCCAGGCGTGCCGCGTCGGCATTCATGCCGACGGACGGACATGTCGAGACGACTCTCGACACGGCACGCCTTGAGGCGCGCGCCACAAGCACGGTTCGAAGGAAACGTCCCCGCCCTTACGGGACGGGGTTATGACCCTGGCGTGAGCCTAGGTAAAAGTCGTAATTGTAGAACTCATCCTGCCGCACCCACCCCTCGGCTTCGTACAGCGACTGTGCAGTTACGTTAGTCACCTCAGTGGACAGCGTCAATCGCACCGCGCCAACCGACCGCCCATAACCCGCCGCCGCCTTCAGCAAGAGCGATCCGACTTTCATCCGCCGCGCATCCGGCCGCACGTACAGATCGTTGAGGATGAGAAGTCGCGCCGCCGACACCGACGAGAAGCTGGGAAACAACTGCGTGAATCCCACCGCGGAGCCCTCCGACAGCATCGCGAGGAAAATAATGGACTCGTTATGCGCGAACCGTTCGTGCAAAAATCGCCGCGCCAACTCCAGGTCGCCGGGCTTGCGATAGAACTGCCGGTAGGCATCGAATAACGGCACAATCAAATCCAGATCGAAAACGGTCGCCTGCCGGACGCTGACGCTCATTCAGGTCCGCTGTTCAGCACTGCGAGCGCGGTCTCGGCGTCTTCAGCGTTCACCTGCAATCTCATACCTTGCATCAGCAGCGGCGTCTCCATCCTCGCCAGGTTGCTATCGGCGAGAAAGCACTCGATTCCAGCCGATTCGAGGCACCCTTGCGCGAGCAGCGCCTCCGCCATGTTCCCGAAATGCCGGATCGTTACCACGGATTGCATGATTAATATAGTACGACGAGCGTGCCAATGGAAAATGACGACATCTTTTTTCGCGACGCGGTCCAGGGACTCCACCGCGGCGATTTTTCCCGGCTGGATCCGCTATTTACCTCGGACCAAATCACGCGCTGGCATGAAGCGGGCCGGCTTGCCGATCAACCGAAGGCCGTGGCGGAAGCCCTCACTTGCGCTTGTTTTCTGGGCCGCACCGATGTTGCCGAATACCTGTTGAACCAGGGTGTCGATCCAGCGGCGGGCGCGGGCACGGGTATGGACGCGCTGCACTGGGCCGCGAATCGAGGTCAACTCGAAAGCGTGAGGTTGCTGCTTAAGCGCAAGGCTCCGCTCGAGACTCGGAGCATGTACGGCGGCACAGTCCTGGGCACGGCAATCTGGTCGGCCTTCCATGAGCCGCGGCCGGATCATCTGCAAATCATCGAAGAGTTGCTCCATGCAGGCGCGTGTGTCAGCGAGGTCGAATATCCGACGGAAAATGAACGAATCGACGCACTGCTGAAACGCCATGGCGCGCTGAAAAACTAAGACAATATATTGGCCGCCGATGAACGCTGATGAACGCCGATTGAAAACAAAATGGCCTTATCGGCGTTCATCCGTGTTCATCGGCGGCCAATACTACTCGACCGCTGAGCTTCGCTTGCCCGCCATCGCCGCCCCAACGCCGGAATAATTGCGCCCCCCAGATTCGCCATGTGAAAATCCGGGAGCGGAGCCCGTTCCGCGCTCGGATTCAGCGAGCGAATCATCGATCCGGTCAATCGGAAGACCGCCTTTACTCTATCCCCCAACGTGAACGGCCCTTTCCGGATATTGACTTCCACCAGCAGCACCGTCACGTCGTCGTCGGTGAGATTTCCCGGATAGCGCTCCGCAATTTCCGCCAGCAGCCTCTCGATCAGCTTTTGCGGTTCCATGTCGCCCAGAACGCGCAGGATCTGCAAGACGCCTTTTTCTCCCAGCATTTCGCCGCTCGCATCGTTCGATTCCATCAACGCATCGGTGTAGCTGAGCACGCGGTCGCCCGGCTCCAGTTCGATGTCGAGCTGATCGTACTCCGATATTTCCAGCATGCCCAGCGGCAGATTGCTGGGCCCCGCCGGCGCCCTTTTCACCGCGTGCTCGGCTACGTGGTGGCCCAGGAAATCCCAGCTTTTCTTTGCCGCCTGATACAGCAGAGGCCGCGGATGACCGGCGTTGCACACTGTCAAGCGCCGGCTAGGCGCGAAGAACGTAGCCACCACGGCGGTCGCGAACGCGCCATCTTTCGAAAGAGTCGAGAACTGCTGATTGAGCAGCCGCACAAACTCGGATTGGTCCAGCCGATTCACGAAGCGCCGCATGAGCGTTCGCAAATCGGCCGCAGTGGAGGCCACGGAGGTTCCGTGGCCCGCGACGTCCGCCAATAGTAAACGGGCGATCCGTCCTGTCGCGCAGCTGGAAGCGTAATAAACGTCGCCGCCATGCTGCGCATTGTCGTGAGGTTTGCTGTAGACCCAAGCGTCCAGGCCGCCGAACGCGACTCCACGAGCGGTCAGCTGGCTGCCTCCCCACACTTCCATGCACGTCATGTGCTGTTCCGGCTGTTCGCTCACGAACGATTTACGCGACTTTCTTGGCCGTGCCGTGCGGATCGATTACAAATTTCTTGGCCGCGCCTTTATCGAAATCCTTATAGCCTTGCGGCGCGTCGTCCAGCGAGATAATAGTCGCGTTGCACGCCTTGGCGGGATGAACCTTATCGTGCAGGATCGCCATCATCAGCTGGCGGTTGTAGCGCAGCACCGGGCACTGGCCGGTATGGAACGAGCAGGATTTCGCCCAGCCCAGACCGATGCGGATGCTCAGCGCGCCCACCTTCGCCGCCGCGTCGATGCCTCCCGGATCGCCCGTGACGTACAGGCCGGGAATGCCGATGGACGCTCCGGCGCGAACGATCTCCTGTAGCGCATTCAGCACAGTCGCGGGCTGCTCCGCCCCGGCGTCCTTACCGTGGCCGTGAGCTTCAAAGCCGACGCAATCGACCGCGCAATCCACCACCGGCTCGCCCAGAATCTGATCGATCTGCTGAGCCAGCGTGGCCTGCTTGCGCAGGTCGATCACTTCGCATCCGAAACTCTTGGCCTGCGCCAGGCGCTCCGGAATCATGTCGCCCACAATTACCACGGCCGCGCCCAACAACTGGCATCCGGCGGCGCAAGCGAGACCCACGGGACCCGCGCCCGCGACATACACAGTCGAGCCCGGACCCACGCCCGCCGTGACGGCTCCGTGAAAACCAGTGGGGAAAATATCCGAGAGCAGAGTCAGGTCCAGGATCTTAGCGAGCGCCTTTTCCTTATTCGGGAACTTCAGCAGATTGAAATCCGCATACGGCACCATCACATATTCCGCCTGGCCGCCGACCCATCCGCCCATATCCACATAGCCGTAAGCCGCGCCCGGGCGAGCCGGATTCACCGTCAGGCAAATCCCCGTCTTGCCTTCGCGGCAATTGCGGCAGCGCCCGCAGGCGATGTTGAACGGCACCGACACCAGGTCGCCGATGTTCAGCATTTCGACGTCGGAGCCTTTCTCAATAATCTCCCCGGTGATCTCGTGTCCCAGGATGAGCCCCGCCGGAGCGGTGGTCCGTCCGCGCACCATATGTTGATCGGACCCGCAGATATTTGTGGTCACGATCTTCAGAATCACGCCGTGAGGAGCATCCTTGCCCCCGAACGGGTCGGTCTCACTCTTCGGCATCCTCAATTTCGGGTAGTCGATGGATTTCAGTTCGACTTTACCCGGTTTGACGTAAGCAACTCCGCGATTAGTTGGCATTTGACTTTCTCCTTTTCCTGCGTGGGATATCGGATTAATTTACTAGCGCCTGATACACCATGGTGCGGGCCTGGCGCCACATGACTCCGTTCATGGCTTGCGGCGACTGCACCATCATGACGGCCACCATCTTCTCTTTCGGATCCACCCAGAACAGCGTGCCGGTGATTCCTCCCCAGGAGAAATCGCCGACGGACCCCGGCTCGGGATTGCGCCCGGCATCCACGCGAACCGCGAAGCCCAAGCCGAAGCTGGTGCCCATTTCAGGGGTGGGGCCGAAAGGTCCCAGCGCCATCGCGACCGGCGTGTGGCGTTCGGTATTCGCGGGAAGCTGGTCGGAGGTCATCAACGCGATGGTCTTCGGCCCCAGAATCCGTACGCCTTCGAGCTCACCGCCGTTCAGCAGCATCTGAGCGAATCGCGCATAGTCGCCCGCGGTGGAAAACATGCCTCCGCCGCCGGAAAACAGGTCGGGCTTTACGGCCGGGTCGGCGAACGGCAGGTTAGACTTTGTATCGGGCTTGGCCATTCTGGAAATGGCCGCGGGTTTCACCCAGAATCCGGTATCGGGCATCTTCAGCGGACCGGTGATGCGTTCCTGAATAAAGGTGTCGAGGTCCTGGCCGCTGGCCACCTCGACCACGCGTCCCAGGACGTCGGTCGAGACGCTGTATTCCCACGATTCCCCCGGTTGGTGGAGCAACGGCATGCTGGCGATCGTCTTCACCATCTCAGCCAGCGACTTGGAGTTGAAAATGTCGGCCTTGCGGTACATCTGGTCGACGGCCGAATTCCCGAACAATCCATAGGTAAGGCCGGACGTGTGCCGCATCAGGTCCTGCACCGTCATCGGGCGTTTGGGAGCCACGCCCTCGGCACCGACCTTGACGCTCTTGAACTCGGGAAGATACTGCGCCACCGGCGCGCCCAGGTCGAGCTTGTTTTCTTCCACCAGGATCATCGCGGCGACCGTCGTAATCGGCTTCGACATCGACGCCACGCGGAAGATGGAGTCCTTCTTCATCGGCGTCTGCCCGGCGCGTTCCTGGAAACCGATGGCGTCGAGGGTGACCATCTTGCCATTGCGCACAATCAGCAGCACGGCTCCGGGGATGGACTTGTTATCCACGTCGGCCTTAAACGCCTGCCTGGTCTTTTCCAGGCGCTTCGAGGAAAATCCGACATCCTCCGGACGATTGGCGGCCGGCAGTTGAGCGAACGCGGCCGCCGCGCACAGGGCGCCGGCCAACAACATGGGAAATTTCGGTGGTCGGAACATTGGTTTAGTCTACCTGTCGATTATTTTGCTGGCGCGTAGTCAGTATCGTACAGGAACACGCTCTCCACCTTCTCGACCAGCTTTCCGTTGACTTCGGATTCCTTGGACACCTTCTGCCACTCCGGATCGCTGCCGAACTCCCTCCACTTCGCGTCCCGCTCCGCGCGATCCTTGAACGACATCATATAAACCAGCTTGCCTTCCGATCCGTCTTTTTTATAGACCGGCCCCCAGAAGCCCACCACGGTCATGCCGTGCTTGGCGAAAATCCGCATGGTGTGATCGCGGAAGCGTTTATGGATATCCTCCAGTTTGCCGGGCATCGCGTAGTAGGTGCGCAGCTCGAGCAGTCGGCCGCTGGATTTGAGCGAAGGGCTCGGCGCGGCTTCCGGAGGCGGATTTTGCGCGTAACTGAAGGTCGCGGAAAATAGACAGAATGCAAATGTGGCGATTTTTGTAGGTGTGGACATCGGAGATCATCATACCTCGATTTGGTAGTTGGTAGCCCCGTGCTGACGAGCCTGTGCGATTCAGCCCTTTGAAATCATACTTACCAACAGAGCCGCGACCAGCGGGAGCGGTCAGCCCCGGAGGTTTCACACAGACTCGTCAGCGAGGGGCTTTGCCGGGCACCTTAGTGCGCCATCGCGTGCGCCGGTCTGCCGAACTTCGAATCCTCGATGGGCACGTTCGTCTGTATCTCGCTCAACTGGATCGTGTCCCGCCCGTCCAGCCACGCGAAGGTCATGTGAAACGGCATCTTGATCCCGTCCACGTCACGATAATCGGAGTAATCGATCTGCGTGGGAACCTTGCCGATCTGCGTCTGGCCGTAGCGCACCAACCGCGCGAGCAGCCCCGTCTTCTGGTCGAAATACATGGTCGCGAGCATACCGCGAGGGCCCGTGCCCTGGACCACATAGACCAGTAGATCCTGCCCCAGGCCCTTGCCGGTCTCCGTCGCGGTTTGGCTGGATGGTCCGGTCAAATCGCTGATGGTGGCGGGCAAGCTCACTCGCAGCTTCGTTAGCACTTGTTTGATTTGTCCCGGGAACCCGAGTTGCGCGTCCAACTGGGCGCCATCCAGTTCCACACCCGACAACTGGTAATCCGTAAGCACGGCCAGCGGAGTCATCATCCAGCCGACCTGGCCGTTGTAAGCCCTCACCTCGTCCCCGCGGCCCGTCGCCGCGTCAAACGTGATCAGCGTGGTGCGCTGATTCGGATATTTCGCGAAGATCTGGACGTGTCCGCCGCCGCCGAAGCCTCCAAACCCGACGCTCGTGCCCTTCGCGACATAGCTCTTCAGACCGGCCAGCTTCTGCTCGCCGCCCAGCGCCTGAATATATTTGTCGATAATCTCGTCGCTCGAAGGCTGCCCCGGCATCTGGATCAGATTGTCATCCATCTCCAGCGACGCCGGGCCATATACGCTTTCCATCTGGGGCGTGGTCGATGGGCGGTCGCGGCCGCGATGGCAGCTCCAGCAGGTCACAACCTGCCGGCCCTGAAAGTTTTCCTTATTGATGGCGGCGACCATCGTCACCATCCTGCGCGCGATAATTTTCTTCCCGTTATCGGCCGCCCAATTTACTTTTTCCGTCCCGGCATTGGCATGGCATTCCGAGCAGTCATAGCCGACCGCCGCGGACATGATCCCCATCGTTCCCATGAAATCGTCCACGGGAATCCCTTTCAGCACCTGGATGTTCTTGAAGACCTGATCCGCGGTCTGCGCTTTCTGTTGCGATCCCGCCTGGGGCGCGAAAAGCGCGACGCCGACCAGCAACGCAACTCCCACGATCACTGTCGACCAGAGCCTCATACCCATCCCTTCGTGTCCTCCTAAAAGCCGCGCTACTCCCCTCTTGACGTATTGCGCTAAACGGCACCGCTCCCTGCGGTCACGGCTCGGTAGGGCGCGGAAGCATTATCAGCGGGTTACCGAGCCGTGACCAGAGGGAGCGGTGTTCTCAAGCCGCGAAGCTACTTCTTTTCCTTCTCCGCGTCGGCCTTCCGTGCCCCGCCGAGAATGTCGGTCATCGCGTAATTCCCTTCGTGGCAGGCGTATTCGTAGATCGGACCCTTGGTCGCCACAAACGGATACTCCACCGTCCACGACTTGGAAAACGTCGTCGGGTCGTCCAGGGTCACCCGGTACAGAATCGTGTTCGGATCGACGCGCGTAAATCGCTCGATCACGTGCAGATTCTCAGACGATCCGCGGAAGCGCGTCTTGTCGGTGAAGTTCGTCGTATCCACCACCAGCGTGTCGCCTTCCCACTGGCCGATGGAATCGCCAAACCATTGCTTGACCGTAGGCGGAGCATGCGTGCCGTTCATGCGGATGATGCGCGCGTCGTGCACCATCTCCACCAGGATCACGATGTTCTCGGGAGTCTGCACGATCTGATAGTTGTTGTTGTACAGCACCGGCAGCATGGGCGGACCCGAAGACGAGCCAAACGACGTCAGGCAGCGCTCGCCCAGCGGACGATCCTTGACGCTATCGAACTTGTTAAAAGCCCGCATCATCGCCGAATTGCGAGCCCGGGCTTCGGCCGTGATCGGCGGCACCTTGCCGTCCGGCGGATCGATAATCAGCGAGGTCCGCTTGACGCCATCGACCCGCGCCAGCTCCGTGCCATGATCGACGAACAGAGCGTTATAGCCGCCGGTTCCTCCCGATCCTAACGAGTCCGCGATGGGATTGTCGGCCTTCCCGTCATACTTCGCCTCATCGTCCTTATTCTTTTTCTCCCAGACAGCCGCTTCCGCGTCGGAGATCGTCGCTTTGCCGTTCACAGACGATGGCCGCTCCAGAGGAGTCAGCGTCGCATTGGTCCAGACGCCCTGCAAATCGGGCTTGCCGTCCGGAGTGCGGGGAACGGTCCAGTTCTTCGGTTTTGCTGGTTGCGCTGTCAGAGCGAGGGAGGTAAAGGCCAATACGCTGGCCAGTGCAATGAAACGATAACTCATGGTTTCACCCTTACTTCTTATCGTCCTTCTTCTCGTCCGTCTTGGGATCGTACGGCGCGCCCGTGCCGGTGGAGCCGAGGAACAGTTTCTGCCCGTTGGGCAGCGTGATATCGCGGCCGTTCGCGCGCATCGATCCGTCTTTCGACTGGAAACCTTCCACCACTACAGGCGTGCCCGTAGCGATGGTGGCCTTGGTGAAACCACGGCGCAGCAACACGTTCGGGCTGCCGGCTTCCACCATCCAGGAGGCTGTCTTGCCGTCGGTTTCCTTCACATCCACGTGGATCCAGCTATGCGGATTGATCAGTTCCACCTTCGTCACCACGCCCTCCAGATGGACGGGTTTCTTGGCGTCGAATTCCGCCGCGAAGGCGTGATGCGCCCACGCCGGCACCGTGGCCAGCACCAATCCAGCACCTGCACCCAGGGCAATCTGCTTGATTTTCATAATTCTCCTTCAGCGGTCGCTTTAAGGCCCATCATAACTCCAAAATCGGCACCTTGCTCACTTCGGCTTCTTCGCGAAGTCCCCATATAGCAGGTCTTCCACGAACTCGACGCACTTGAATTCCATCAGGCGCGCGCCTTTCTCCACGTGCCGATATAAAGGCATTCGGATCTTCCAGGGCTTGGAAAACACCTTCGGATCTTCGATGGTGGCTTCGTACATCATCACCTCCGGACCGGTCATGGTGTAGCGCTCGACGACGTGCAGGGCATCGCTATGGAAGTCCCCCGCCCTGTCCAGCCAGGTGCGCTCGTCAAAGCCGCTCGCGTCGATCACCAGGGTCTCGCCTTCCCATCTGCCCCACGATTGGCCCATCCAGGAATCGGCGGGAGCGGGACCAGGGTCCTTCAGAAAAATGTTCCGGACCGCGCCATCGTACTGGTAGGCGAAGAAAAGCGCTTTGGCGCTTTGGAAAATCTGAAACGGATACGGCATGTAGGTTGCGCGCGGCACGCCGGGCAGATAGCAGCGAATCTCCGGATCGAGCTTTAGCCGGTTTTCGAAATTCCTCTTCTTGATTTCGAGCGCGGCCGGCAGATAAGGGATGACGCCGCCTTCCACCACCCCGATTCCGCCCGGATCCGCGCTGAGCGTCCCGTCCGCAACCACCAGCCCCGGGCGGGCCGCATGATCGACCAGATCCCAGTTGGCGGTGTTGAGCACCTGCCAGATCCCGTTCAAATTAGGATGTCCATCCAGCCCCTTGGGGGCATGATAAACCTGCTGCGCCATACCCGGCGTGCTCAGAACAAGGAGCATCGCCAACATGGTCAGGTACTGTGTTCGCATTAATATCGTCTCTCCGCTCGATGAACATTATCACAGAATGGTGGATGCAAGCATGGACCCCTCCATGACTGTCGGGGTTCGGTAGGCTGGCCTTGTCCTCGACACCGTCTCCGAACCCCGACAGTTATGGAGGGGTCTCGCTGCCGCCCCCAGCCCCATGCGTGAGCGTGGGGCTTGCCTGGTCTTTGGTAACCTGAATGTCTCCCATGCAGATTCAGATTCCCTACGACCCCGCGACCAACCCTCTTAATAACAACGAGTGGTCCTTCCCGCTGCTGGAGGTGATTCATATTGTTGGCTTCGCCATCGCCATCGGGACCATCTTCATGGTGGACCTGCGCCTGACCGGAATCGGCCTGAAGCGGCAGACTGCCTCGCAGCTGGCCAAGGACCTGGGCCCCTGGACCCTGGGTGGACTCGGCGCGGTGCTCATGTCGGGGCCGCTCATTTTCTCCTCCGATCCAAACCTGTACCTGAACAGTCCCAGCTTTCGGTTCAAGATGGGCGCGCTGCTGATCGCGATCCTGTATCAATACACGGTGCATCGCAAGGTGGCGCTGTCCGATCCGTCGCCCGTGGTGGGCGCGCTGGTGGGGATTATCTCGGTCGCGCTATGGGTTTCGGTGGTGGCGGGCGGGCTGTTCATCGCGTTTACATAGGGAGAATCCATGTCGATTCTGGAGATTTTCAGGTGGGTCCAAGATACCCGTCCGATGACCGCGATGCGCGAGTCGGCGTTGGTCTATCCGATCGTCATGACCGGTCATTTGACGGGGATGGCTTTGTTCGGAGGCATGATCGCGATGACCGACCTCCGTTTGCTCGGCTGGGCGATGCGCAGTTCCTCGATCACGGACCTCGTCGACCAATTGCGCGTCTGGAAACGCATTGGCTTCGTTTTAGTGGTCGGCTGCGGCGCGATGCTCTTAGGTTCGAAAGCGGAAATGTATTATTACAATCCGTTCTACTGGGCGAAGATGACGTTGCTGCTGCTGGTAGGGATTCACGCACTGGCGTTTCGAAGCGTGTACGGAAATACGGCCGCGCTGGATAGCGCTTCGAAGGTTCCCGGCAAAGCAAAATTGGCGGCATGCCTATCGCTGCTGATCTGGATTGGCCTGGTAACCGCGGGGCGGTCGATAGCCTACTGGGATATTCCGGATGAGCTCGCGCCGATGTACGGAACGGAAGGCGTCACGACGCATCACGTCCGGAAGTAGAGTGGCGAATCTCCAGCGCCAGCATCACGCTGATGGCGAAGGTGACGCTTCCCGTCGCGACGTGTGCGGCGCTGATCGCCTGGAACCAAAGCGAGCGGTCCATTTGCATCAGGCGCATCAGGAATGCCGTCATTCCCAGGAATACCTGGATTCCCGTGATCGACATCAACGCCACCGCCATCGGCCGCAGCGTGGCATGCGCGGGAAACTGATGCGTAACGAACGCTCCGACGATCATGATGAACAGCGCGACCACCAGTGCTCCCAGCAGGTGCGGCATCACGCCCACGGCGCTGTGACGGAAGCCGGCTCCGAATCCGATTTGCACGGCGACCAGCACGGCGGCGGCGGCGCTCAGGAATCGAAGCGAGGGCCATCCGTAATCCTGCACGAGGTCGGGGTCGCGTTCCCACGCCGACGACGTGAACAACACGATCGCGGCGACGGAGGCGAACAGCATCGCCGCGAGACCGGCGTGCAAAGTGCCCACGACAGGTCCTGACGGACGCGTGCCCAACACCGCGTCGGCGATGGCGATCGCCAACGTGGTTGCCGCTGCGCGAGGGAAATTTGCAGGCATCCCGATGATGAGGCCGGCGATCAGAAGAAGGCTGCCGATGGCTGCAACGGTGTGAACGCTTTGGAGCAGCGAGTGCCTGGGCTGATCGCGCGAACTGGTGACGACGGCTCCGCTGATCAGCAGAAGCAGCGTGCAGAAAAGGACGAATCGTGCATACAGATGAAGCCGCAAGGAGAGAATGTAGCACGCGCCGCGTCGCAAGAATTCCTCCAAGTGGCTTGTCGCAGCCAGGTCGATCATTTTCGGGACTCCTCTTGTAGGGCGGCCAATATTGGCTGCAGCCGCATTTTAGGCGGCTGTTTGTGGATCACTAGTACCGATGGCGATGTGGCGCACGCCTCCAGGCGTGCCGTGTCGAGAGTCGTCTCGACATGTCCGGCCGTCGGCATGACTGCCGACGCGGCACGCCTGGAGGCGCGCGCCACAAAACCGGGAGCGGACGCCTACAATGATTAGCTTGGGAGATAGAAATGAAAACCTACAGCCTTGTCGCTTTATTCGGCTTACTTGTGACATCCGCGTTCGCCCAAACCGGCGTGCTCGCCGACCGCGTAGGCAGTACCGGATTCATCCAACTCGGCGCCGAAAGCTTCCGATCGCTCGATGCGAAGCAAAAGGAGCTCGCGTACTGGCTGGTCCAGGCATCCATCGCCATCGACCCGATCATCTACGATCAGCTATCGGCGTATGGCATCCGCGAAAAGAGGCTGCTGGAGGAGATTGCGGCGCACCCTTCCGGAATCGACGCGGCTCGCCTTAAGAACATCACGGAGTTCGCCAAGCTATTCTGGGCCAACCGAGGCAATCACAACGAAAATACGTCGCAGAAATTTCTTCCGCAGTTCACGATCGACGATTTGCAGAAGACCGCCGAGCAGGCGTTCACGAATGGCGCGTTCCGCACCGGCTACGGCGACCTCCCCGCGCTCGGCACTCAGGCGCTGGTGACCCAGGAGGTACTTGCATTAAAGGACGCTCTCTTCAATCCCGACTTTGAGCCGATGATCACCGCCAAGAGTCCGCAAGGCGGGAAGGATATTATCCAATCGAGCTCGAACACTTTCTATGGTCCGGGCGTGACGCTCGCGGATATGGCCAAATTCAAAGAAAAATATCCGCTGAATTCGACGGTCTTAAAGGATAAGAATGGCCGCCTGACTGAACAGGTATGGCGCGCCGGTACGCCTGACGGTTCGGTCGCGGCTGGGAAATACGCGGTGTATCTCAAAAAAGCCAACGAATGCCTGCAAAAAGCCGCCGCCGTAGCGGAGCCCGGGCAAGCCAAAGTGATCAACGATTTGGTCCGATTCTATGAGACTGGCCAACCGGCGGATTGGCTCGCCTTCGGCTCGGATTGGGTCCGTGACAATGCGGTGGTCGACTTCGACAACGGCTTCATCGAAGTTTATCGCGACGCCCGGGGCGCCAAAGGGAGCTCTCAAAGTTTTGTCACCGTGACGGACAAACCGCTTACCGAGACGATGAATAAGTTGGCCCAGAACGCTTCCTACTTCGAGGAAAAAGCTCCGTGGCTGGATGCATACAAGAAGAAATCGTTCACGCCGCCGGTGGTGAAAGCGGTGGAGGTGCTGATCGAATCGGGCGATTTCCAGGTCTCCACCATTGGCGACAATCTGCCCAACGAGAATGAGATTCACGAAAAATACGGCACCAAGAATTTCCTGTTCACCGCCAGCAGCCGCGCGTTCGATGAAGCGTCGGGACACAAAAGCATCCAGGAATTCGGCGCGACGCCCGAAGTGATCGCCCGCAATATCAAGTACGGGCAGCAGGCGGAGGAGTTGCTGACGGCCTTGCACGAAGTGATCGGCCACGGGTCCGGCAAATTGAGCGCGCGCCTGA
This sequence comes from Bryobacterales bacterium, assembly GCA_963813145.1. Classification (GTDB taxonomy): domain Bacteria; phylum Acidobacteriota; class Terriglobia; order Bryobacterales; family Bryobacteraceae; genus Palsa-187. The sequence goes on along the minus strand of CAWEXX010000001.1, from coordinate 3,045,969 downwards.
CCAGCGGCGCGGAGCCGTATTTGAAGGAATATTTTTCGACCCTGGAGGAAGCTCGCGCGGACCTTTCGGCTTACTGGAACATCTGGGACCCCAAGCTCAAGGAATTGGGTCTGGTGCAGGATCAGGATTCGGTCGCCAAGGCGATGTACGACGGCGCTGCATCGACGATGCTGCAGCAGCTGCGGCGCATTCCGAAGGGCGACACGATCGAAGAAGATCATCAACGCGACCGCGCGTTGATCGCCAATTACATCATGGGTACCACCGGTGCCATCCAGATGATCACCCGCAACGGTAAGGCCTACGTGATTGTGACCGACTACGAGCGGATGCACCAGGCCGCCGGTAAACTACTCGCGGAGCTGATGCGCATCAAGGCCGAGGGCGACTATGCCGCAATCAAGGCGCTCGTCGATAAATACGGTGTCCATTTCGATCCGAAGCTGCGGGATCAGGTGGTGGCGCGATACAAGACGCTGGATATTCCGTCCTATTGGGGGGGCCTGAATCCGGAGCTGAAGGCCACGTTCGGAAAGAACGGCGCGGTCACGGGCGTCGACATCAGCTACCCGAGGAACGCCGTGCATCAGTATCTGCTGTACGGGTCGATGTTCGATGCGGGATTGAAACCGAAGTGAGGTGAAGAGCGGTCCGCTCCCGCAGGTCGCGGCTCTGAAGAACTCGTGCCCGTTTCAGAGCCGCGACCTGCGGGAGCGGTCAGCCCCTGGAATGTTTATGGTGAGGGCTTGTCAGCCCCATCCCGTCAGGGTGGGGCTCGGTACGTATTAAGAAGCCCCTCATCCCGTCGGGGAGGTCCTCGCTAGCTCTGACCGCTCCCTATGGTCGCGGCTCGCTTTCGGCGCTTGTGGATTCATTTACATAAAGCGAGCCGTGACCAAAGGGAGCGGTTCTAACGCGGGTTAATTCACTCCCCACCGCGAGAGCATCTTCAAGTCCTTAATCACGAATCCATCCGCCAGCAACAAAGGATGAGCCCACGTCGGGCTATCCGCAACCTCATACCGTCGAATCTCGCCGAGTCCCTTCGCAGTCGGCTTCGCGATCGTCAATTGCGCGTCCGGAGTCAGCGAAAATAGCGTCGTTGCACTCGCCAGCATCGCGGCATTGTCTCCGCCGCGCGGCGGACCGATCCACAGGGTCGCTCCCGTACGCGCGTCCATACAAAAAAGTTGACCTTTCTTCAAATGCGAGAATCCGAACAGCAGATCGCCCGAGAGCACCGGCGAATTCATGTACATCGACGCATCCTTGTTCTGCCACACCGTTTTCGTGGCCCACGCATCGCCCGTATGACTCAGCCGGACCGCGAAGACTCCCTTTTCCAATCCCGAGAAAATCAGCGTGTCCTTATATAGGACCGGCGTCACGATGTTCTGGTCATATTCCGTCTTGAAGGGAATCTTCCACAACAGCTTTCCAGACGCGACAGCGACGCCGATGATATTCGAATGGCTCTGCGTGACCACCTGCCGGACTCCGCCCAGGTCCACGACGATGGGCGAAGCGTACGCCGGTGAATCGCCATCCCAGGACCACTTGACGGCTCCCGTCGCGGCGTCGAACGCGGTCAGCGCGCCAAGTTTCGTCCCGCCGACGTGCGCGATCAGCAGGCCGCGATCGGCAACCGGAGACATTGCTGTGCCGAAATCCGGCGCGCCTTCCTTATATTGTTTCGCGAAATCCAGTCGCCACAGTGGCTTGCCTGTTTCAGCGTCGAATGCCGAAAGAATTCCGTTGATGCCGAAGGTGTACAGCTTGCCGTTCGAATAGACCGGAGTCGCCTTCGGTCCCTCGCCATGCGAAACCGCCGCCGAATTCATCTTGTAGGGAGCGGCATACTGCTGCTGCCAGCGGGTTTTGCCGTTGGACGGATCGATGGCGAGCACGGTTTCCTTGTCGCCCTGCCGCGCGAAATCGTAAATCGTGCCGGCAGCCAGAATCGGCGACGCGTGGCCGACGCCGACCTCGACCTTCCATTTGAGGTTGAGCTTCTCGGGCCATGCTTTCGGCTCCTCGGTGACGACTCCATCGCGATGCGGTCCGCGCCATTCCGGCCAATCCGCGGCGATCAGCAACGGGAAGAACAGTAAAAATCGAGTGAGCACAAATCCCCCCTGTGGACAATGTTAATCCGTGCGGCGTGGCCCTGTATAATGTGCTCGGAGACCGCTCCCTGTGGTCGCGGCTCGCTAGGTTAGAAAATATATGCCAACTGCAACGCAATACCAAAACTTCGTCGGCGGCGAATGGATCGACACCGCGGAGCACGACATCGTGCGGCTCCCCTACGACGGGACGCCCGTGGGAGAAGTGCCGCGCGCCGGCGCCGACCTGGTCGAGAAGGCGGTGGCCTCGGCTCGCGAAGGATTTCATGCGATGCGCGAGATGGCCAACTACGAGCGCGCCGACCTGCTGCTGCGCGCGGCGGATCTGCTGCGCCGGGATCTGGCGGAGTATACGCAGATCGTTTGCTCCGAAACCGGCAAACCGATCAAAGAAGCCAAGGTCGAAGTCGAGCGGGGAGTACAAACACTGGTCGCCGCCGCGCACGAAGCGAGGCAACTGCGCGGCGAAGTGGTCCCGATGGAATTTTCGTCGGCCGGCAAAGGCCGGATGGCGATGACCGTGCGGGAGCCGATTGGCGTGATCGCGTGCATCACGCCGTTTAACGTGCCTCTCAATTTGGCTTTGCACAAAGTGGCTCCCGCGCTGGCTGGCGGCAACGCGGTGATTCATAAACCGGCGACCAGAACCCCGCTCAGCGCCTTGCGGCTCGCGCAAACCATGGAAGAAGCGGGAGTTCCCAAGGCTGCGTACAACGTGATCACCGGCAGCGGAGCTCAAATCGGAATGGCGCTGGCGGAGCATCCCGCGATTGCCATGCTCACATTCACCGGGAGCCCGGATGTCGGCCGGACCATCAAGGCTCGCGCCGGGTTTAAGAAGGTGACGCTTGAGCTGGGAAATAATTCCGCCGTGATCGTCGAGCCCGGTTCGGACCTTGCGACAGCCGTATCGCGCACGGTGCAAGGCTCGTTCGCACATAGCGGACAGGTCTGCATTTCGGTGCAGAGGGTTTTCGTTCAGCGAAGCATCGCCGATGAGTTCGTGGAGCGGATGAAGACCGCGACGGAGGCCCTGAAGATCGGCCACCCGTACGAACAGTCGACCGATATTTCGTCCTTGATCGACGAGGGGGAGGCGATCCGTATCGAAAAATGGATTGAGGAGGCAGTGGCGGGAGGCGCCAAAGTGGTCACGGGCGGCAAGCGTACGCGTTCCACAGTCTGCCCGGCGATCCTGCTCGACGTGCCCGCGACGTGTCAGATCTCGTGCCAGGAGGCGTTCGGCCCGGTGGTCGCGGTTTATCCATACGACGATCTGGAGAGTGCGATCGAACAGACGAACGCCACACCTTATGGATTACAAGCGGGCATCTTCACGCCGGATGTTCAGCGCGCGTTTCAGGCGGCGCGCAAGCTGGAAGTGGGCGGCGTGATGATCAACGATATCCCGATGTACCGCGCCGACAACATGCCGTATGGGGGCGTAAAAGGGAGCGGGATTGGGCGCGAAGGTCCTCGCTACGCGATCGAGGAGATGACGGAGATGAAATTGATTTGCTGGAAGGTTTAGACGCAGCTCGGCTGTATGTGCGTCTGCCCGCTCCCTGACGGTCGCGGTTCAGCGACGTCCGGGAGCGGACCATTATTCTTTAGGGCGCCCCTCGTCGAACTTTAGCCTGGCGAGAGGAGAGCTTCGAAGACATCACCCTCGCAGTAGCGGATCGGGATACGACGCTGTGACCGATCTCTTGCCTACACGTTACAGGGTGTGTTGATGGTTTGTCGCGAGTGAAAGCGCCAAGTGGCTGGAAGGGAAGGTTCAAATAATCGCTCTCCACGGCGGTGACCGGTGTGAGCGTCTGCCCGCTCCTTGACAGTCGCGGCTCAGGAAACGCCGGCTGAAGCCGACGCTGCAAGCTAAAGCTCGCGCCACAAGTGGCAAAAACATTCGCATGTCCCCTCTTGTAGGGCGGCCAATATTGGCTGCAGCCGCATTTCAGGCAATATTGGCTGCCCTACGCTGTTTGGATGATGCTAGAAAATATCTGGCTCCGTTGGCGATGCGCCGGGCTCTAGAAAGTCGAAATCGCAGCCCTGATGGGCCTGTGTGACCCGCTCACGATAAAGCGCGAGGTATCCGCGATCCTCTTTAGCTACCGGACGGATCCACTGCGAACGGCGGCGCTCTAGCTCCGCTTCTGCGACTAGAAGATCCAGCCTCCGATTCGGAATATCCAGCGTTATGGCATCGCCGTCCTCGACCAGCGCCAGCGGGCCGCCGACGTAACTTTCGGGCGACACGTGCAGGACGCAGGTGCCATAGGACGTGCCGCTCATGCGCGCGTCGGAAATTCGCACCATGTCGCGGATGCCTTGCTTTAGCAGCTTGTTCGGAATCGGGAGCATTCCCCATTCCGGCATCCCCGGACCTCCCAGGGGTCCCGCTTTGCGCAGCACCAGCACGGAGTTCTCGGTCACCTCCAGATCGTCCCGGTTGATGCGCGCCTCCAGATCGCGATAGTCACTAAATACGACGGCTGGTCCCGTGTGGTGTGAGAAACGCTTATCCGCCGCGACCGTTTTGATCACCGCTCCGTCCGGAGCCAGGCTCCCGTAGAGAATCGCCGTCCCGCCGCTTTCCGATAGCGGAGCTTCCCTGCCCCGGATCACGTCGTGATTCACGATACGCGCACCGGCCAGATTCTCTCCCAGCGTCTTGCCATTCACGGTGTGACAATCAAGCTCCAGCAGATCGCCGATTTCAGACATCAGCGCGCGCAGGCCGCCGGCGTAATAGAAATCTTCCATCAGGAACTGGCCCGAGGGCCGGATATTGGCAAGCACCGGAACCTTGCGGGCGATCTCGTCGAACAGACTCAGAGGCAGATCGAGGCCGCGGCGCCGCGCTAACGCCACCAGGTGAATGATGGCGTTGGTCGAACCGCCGATGGCCATATCGACCGCGATCGCGTTGCGGAACGCGGCCAGGGTGAGGACGTTGTCGGGCTTCGAATCGTCCCACACCATTTCGACGATTCGCTTGCCGCTATCGACCGCGAGCCGCGTGTGATTCGAATCGGCCGCTGGAATCGAGGACGCGCCCGGCAGCGTCATGCCCAGAGCTTCGGCCAGTGCGGTCATGGTCGCGGCTGTGCCCATGGTCATGCAGAAACCCGGCGATCGGGCGATGCCGCTTTCGATGGCATTCCAATCGCCATCGCTCACGTTTCCGGCGCAGCGCTCCGTCCAGAATTTCCAAAGATCGGTGCCGCTGCCCAGCGGTTTGCCGTTCCAGTTGCCGCGCAGCATGGGCCCGGCGGGCAGGAAAATCGACGGCAGATTCATGCTGATGGCGCCCATCAGCAAGCCGGGCGTGGTCTTGTCGCAGCCTCCCATTAAAACCGCGCCGTCGATCGGCAGGCTGCGAAGCGACTCCTCGGTATCCATCGCCAGCAGGTTCCGATACAGCATCGGACTGGGCTTCATGTAGGTCTCGGTGATGGAGAAGGCCGGAATCTCGACGGGAAAACCTCCCGCTTGCCACACGCCGCGCTTGACCGCCTCGGCGCGCTCGCGCAAATGAGCGTGACACGGATTGATTTCGCTCCAGGTGTTCAGGATCGCGATGACGGGCTTGCCGGTAAAATCCTCCTTGCGATGGCCGAGCTGCAGCATGCGGGAGCGGTGGCTGAAGGCGCGCATGGTATCGGGTCCGAACCAGCGGTAGCTTCGTAAATCTTCAGGTCTTTTTGGGATTGACTTTGGGAATGACATTCAATTTGATTTGGATCGCGAGCGCGCCGGCCAGCAACTGGCATCCGGCCAAAACCCACAGGCCCGCGTCGTACCGGCCGGTGATGGTTTTAAGATACCCGAACAGCCATGGTCCCACGAACCCACCCAGATTCCCGAGGCAGATCAACCCGACCGCGGTGGCTGCCGCCGCCTTACCCAGCAGCGCCGTCGGCAGCGTCCAAAAGGCCGGCAGGTATGCCTGAGACGTGAAGCCCGCCAGACAAAACAAGCCCATCATCAGCCATACCCGATTGCCGGAGAGCGCCACCAGCATCAATGAGATTCCCGTCGCCAGCATCGGTAACGCGGTGTGCCAGCGGAGCTGTCCGGTGCGGTGCACCCACATTCCGTTCAACAGAATCCCCATCGCGCTGCAAGCATATGGCAACCCGGCGGCCAGGGTTCGGATCGCGACCGGCTGGCTCTTCATGTTCTCCGTGATCGAGGGAAGAAAGAAAATCAAAGCCTGGTTGCCGGTGCAGATCAGGAAGAAAATGGCGATCAGCAAAAAAGTCTGCGGCGTCCGCAGCGCGTCGAACCAGCGAACCCGGCCGGCGGCGACCTTGCGGGCCTCCTCCGCTTTCAATTCGTCGATCAGCCACTGCTTCTCGGTGTCGGGCAGCCAGCCGGCGTTCGCGGGCCGATCCGTCAGATACCAGAACGTGATGAAACCCATCAACACCGGAGGAAGCCCTTCGAGAATGAACACCCACCGCCACCCGGCGAAGCCCGCCCAATGGATATTTTCCAGAATCCATCGTGAAACCGGAACGCCCAGAGCGATGGCGAGCGGCTGCGCGATCATGAAATAACCTTTCGCGCGGGCTCGATCTTCGAGGCGGTACCAGTGGGAAAGATAAACGATGACGCCGGGGAAAAAGCCCGCCTCCGCGACGCCCAGCAGCAATCGCAATCCGTAAAACTGAGTGACCAGGCCGAACGAGCCGAACAAAGGAGTTCCCAGAAAGCCCATCAGCGCGGCCACCAATCCCCAGGAAACCATGATCCGCGCGATCCATTTACGGGCGCTCCAGCGCTCCACGATCAGGCTGCCCGGGATATCGAGCAGCAGGTAGCCCCAAAAGAATATTCCCGCGCCGAACCCGATCACTGCATCGCTGAAATTCAGATCCTTCTGCATCTGCAGCTTGGCGATCCCGACATTAGCGCGGTCGAGATAGGCCAGCACATAGATGAACATCAGGTAGGGAATCAGCCGGCGCGTGACGCGAGTTCGCGTGCTCTCCGGCAGCGCGCTGAGTTTTGTATCCTCCGTCTGTCCGGGAGTCATGCATGGTGAGTATATCCCGAAACCCAGACACCGCTCCCTGCGGTCACGGCTCGGTAGAGCGGTGCGCATGCAGGCAACTCGAGCTTTTCGCTGTGGCGCGCGCCTCCAGGCGTGCCGCGTCGACAGTCTTGTCGACGTACACCGACGGGAGATTTATGCGACCCGAGTCCTTGCTGCTGCATCGAACAGAAAACACCGCAGGATGATGAAAAGTCTTTCACAGGCTGAGCCTGTGCTACCTCTGCTCTTCGGTGGCACAGACTTTAGGCTGTGTTTTAATAGTAGGCGTCCCTTAACATATTTTTGTTCGGCAGTTTCCTTAATGAGACCCCACGTCGAGGAACTTTTTCATGCGGTCGCGGATCTTCCGCGCGAGGCCCGTTCGCGATATTTCGCGGAGCTCGCGGTCGACGATGCGACTCGGAAGGAAGTGGAAGCGCTGGTGTCGTACGACTCGCTGGCCAGCATTTCGCTCAAGAAGGACATCGGCCTGGTTGCGGAGCGAGCGGTAGCCAGTCTCGAACCGAGAGACTTGCAGTGCGGACCATACAAGCTAAAAACCATGCTCGGACGCGGCGGCATGGGCGCCGTCTATCTGGCGGACCGCGTGGACGGCGAGGTCGCGCAACAAGTCGCGGTGAAGCTCCTGAGGCCCGGCGCCGACGATCCTCCGCTGCGCCGCCGCTTCTTAGCCGAGCGGCAAATCCTGGCCACTCTCTCTCATCCCAACATCGCCCGGCTGCTCGACGCGGGGCATCGCGAGGATGGGCAGCCGTATCTGGTGATGGAATACGTCGATGGGAAAAGCATCGACGTGTATTCCGCGGAGCTTGGCCCGCGCAACAAGATCGCCCTGTTTCTCAAGGTGTGCGCCGCCGTCGGCTATCTGCACCGGAACCTGGTGGTTCACCGCGACCTGAAGCCCTCCAACATTCTGGTCACCGAAGACGGCGAACCCAAGCTGCTGGACTTCGGCATCGCCAAGATGATCGACTTGACGTCCGATTCCACGCTGACGAACACGCGCATCCTCACGCCGGATTACGCCAGCCCGGAGCAGGTGGCGGGTGCGCCGGTGACCACGGCGACCGACGTCTACTCTCTGGGCGCGGTGCTCTATAAACTGCTGACCGGCGAGTCTCCGCATCAGTTTGAAAGCGACTCCAAGGGCGCGATCGCGTTGGTGATTGCCGCCGGAAAGATCGTCCCTCCGTCCAGACTGGCGCCGGCGGTGAAACGCGATCTCGAGCTGATCCTGATGAAGGCGCTGCGCAGGGAGCCGCAAGAGCGCTACTCGACCGTCGAACAGTTCGCCGACGACCTGGAGAATTATCTGGAGCTGCGCCCGATCCGCGCCCGCAAAGGCGATACCTGGTATCGGATGCAAAAGTTTTTGCGCCGCCATTGGATGCCGTTGGGCGCGGCCGCGCTTGCGGTCCTCAGTCTCTCGACAGGCCTGGCGCTGGCCAATCGCCAACGCGTGATTGCGCAGCGCCGTTTCTCAGACGTGCGCCAACTGGCCAACAAGCTGTTCGACATCGATACCGAAGCGGGCAAGCTCGCGGGCAGCACGAAGACGCGCCAGTTGATCGTGGACACTTCACTGGAGTACCTGCGCCGGCTGTCGGCGGACGCGCAAGGGGATCCGGTACTCGCGCTGGACGTCGGCAACGCTTATATGCGCGTGGCGCGCGTGCAAGGTGTCGCCATCGCGGCCAATCTCGGCCAGGTGGATCAGGCCGAGCAGAGCCTGCTCATCGCGGAGCGATTCATGCGTTCGGTGCTGGAATCGCAGCCGTCGAATCGCACCGCGCTCCTCCGGTCGGCGCAGATCGCCCACGATCGAATGCTGATCGCCAGGGCTCGAAGCCGTGACGACGAGGCTTTGACGCTGGCTCGAAAATCCGCGGAATTTCTGGAGAAGTTTCATCCCGGGAAGGGCGACGAACCGGAAACTCTCAACGTGCTGCGCACATATTTAAACGTCGCGGATCAGCATATGTACGGGCGGCAGTTCGATGACGCTCTCCGCCTTTCCCGCCGCGCCGGTGAAGTCGCCCTGATTCTCAATGACCGCTCCTACTACCGTGGTACTTTCCATTGGGTGTCGGCCGAAGTGTTTCGCCGCCGCGGCCAGCTCAATGAAGCCCTCGACGAGATTCGCGAGTCCGTCCGGATTCTGGATCCCGGACCCGGCGACGCCGAGCAGGGACAAACTATTAATTTCGCTCTGGCTCTGATCAAGCAAGGCGCGATTCTCGGGGAAGACAACGCCGTCAGCCTGGGCCGGACCGAAGAAGCGACGGTGGTTCTGAGCCGCGCCTTCGAACTGCTGGACAATCTCGCCCACAAGGATCCAAACGATCAAGCTCCGAGAGGCCGTATGGCCCAGGGCGGCGTCGCTCTGGCCGATATTCTGCGCCATTCCGACCCTGCGCGCGCCCTCGCGATCTACGACCATACGCTCCATCATTTGGGCGAGATCAAAGGCAACGCCAGCTTCCTGCGATACGAGGCGAGCGCGCTCGCCGGCTCCTCCTACGCGCTGCGGACCCTGGGTCGTTCGGTCGAGGCCCGGCAAAGGCTCGACGGCGCCTTCGAACGGCTGCGCCAAGTCAAAGCTTACCCAGCCGAGAAGATCAAGCCAGGCTCCGAACCAGACGTCGCGCTCTGCGCACTCGCCGATTACGACGCGGCCCACGGTAAAGTCCCGGAAGCCATCGCGATCTATGAGAAATTGCTCGGACAGATGGTGGCGTGGGGCGCGAAACCGGATACCATTCTCAACGATGCCGTCAGGGTGTCTCGTGTATACGCTGCGCTGGCAACACTTTACCGTCGCTCAGGGCATACCGAGCTGGCCTCCGCTTTGGAAACCCGCCGTCAGGACCTATGGCGCGGTTGGGACACAAAAGTTCCCAATAATAATTTTCCCGCTGAATTACGCAGGTAAAAGCGTATGGAGATTATGGAGATTACCGTACTTTTACAGCGCCTTGAGGCGGGGGACCGGGGCGTGATCGACGTTGTGATCCCGCTGGTCTACGACGAACTGAAAAAGCTGGCCCGGTCGCATCTGCGGCGCGAAGCTGGCGCGGGTCCCCTGCAAACCACGGCGCTTGTGCACGAAGCGTTCATGAAACTCGCCGGCAGCCGGCACCCTTCGTACGAGAACCGGTCTCACTTCTTCGGGATCGCATCGCGGCTGATGCGGCAAATCCTTGTAGATACGGCCCGCGCCAGGGCGGCCGAAAAACGCGGAGCCGCCAAGGAAGTAGCGCTCGCCGTCTTGCCGGATTGGGGGCCTCCGCAGCCGAATCGGCAGTTGCTGGCCATGGACGACGCCTTGCGGCTGCTTGAGAAATCGGACCCGGCGAAATCGCAGCTTATTGAAATGAAATATTTTGGCGGCATGACGGCGAACGAGATTTCGATCGCAGTCTCCAGCCCGGTGCACGTCGTGCGGCGCGAACTTCGGCTGGCCCAGGCGTGGCTGCGCAAAGAGATGGCGAGCGGGATCATCTCCGCCGCTTAATATCAGACCGCATCTGAGATGCTGGTGAAGTTAAAATCGGTCGTGATCAGAGCGGGAGCCATGTTCGATCCGGTCTCATCGTTGGTCACGCGCATCGGCTGCGTCAGCTTGGTGGTTCGCTGCAGGACCTCCGCCGGACTCTGATTCCAGCGGAAGTTACTCACGGGACCGGTCACCTTGCCCTTCTCGATCAGGAACACGCCGTCGCGCGTCAGTCCGGTGAGCTGCCACGTCTTCGGTTGCACCACCCGGATGTACCACAGCCGCGTGACGATCAATCCGCGATCGACCGACGCGATGAGATCGTTCAGCGAATTGTTCTGTCCTTCCAGCACCAGGTTTCCAGGAAACGGCGTGGGCTTCTTGCCGGCCTTGCTGGCCCAGAAACGGTCGTAATAGAGGTTGCTCACCACGCCTTTTTCGATCCAGGAAATCTTTTCGTTGGGCAGCAGCGACGAACCCCACGGCGTGGATGCCAGCTTCGGATGGAAAGGATCGCTGCGCAAAGTGATGAACTCGGGAAACATTTTTTCACCGAGAAAAGTCGCCGTCGCACTGGCGTCCTGGCTGGGCTTGCTCAGGAACGACTGCCCCTGCTCCGCGTCGCGCGCGCCGAATGCAAAACTGAGCCAGCCGATCAGGTCTGCCACCGCCGCCGGCTCCATGATGACGGTGTACTTACCCGGATCGAGCTTCTTCGGACCGACGCCGCCCAGGCACTTTTTGATCGATACGGCTGCCTGCTCCTCGCCATTCAAATCCTTCAACGAAACGGAGCTTTGCGTGGCCCAACCGGAGCTGGTCCCTTCCGGATTTCGCATGGTGTGGCTCAGGCTCGAATCGGTATACGCGTGATACCCGAACAATCCCGCCTTGTTGCCGACGCCCACGGCGTTCGCGGATCTCTGGATGAATCCGGCAGCCACCAGTTTGTTCTTGATCGCGCCTTTCAGCACGGCTTGCACCTGCGGGATCAACACATCGCCGCGCGCCGCGGCCGTATCGACATCGAAGTTGCTCAGGCGCGGATATTTCTGCGCGGGCAGGGCCGGCATATTTTCCGGATTCGGTCGCGAGATAAGCGCCAGATCCTCGGCCTGCTTGACGCCGGCCCTGATCGCTTCCGGTGTCAGTTCGCTGACGGCGGAATTGCCGGAGCGCTTATCGGCTGTCGTGCTGGTGATCGAAATCTGCTGGGTGATGCGGTATCCCGACGTCGTGATGCCGTTCCGGGCGAAGCGGATAAAATCGTCTTCGGTCCACTGGACGCCCACCTCGCAGCCGGGCAGCTTCGAATAGCCGATGACCTGGTCGATGATGTCTTTCACTTGCTGCTGGCTGAGCATAGCGTCTCCATTAAATCACTCTGAAATCCGCTCCCTCTGGTCACGGCTCGGTAACGCTCCGACCGAGCCGTGACAGCAGGGAGCGGTTGTCACGCCAGCTTTGATGTCTTCCACTTGCTGCTGGCTGAGCATAATTCCCCCATTTGTGGCGCGCGCCTCCAGGCGTGCCGTGTCGAGAGTCGTCTCGACATGTCCGGCCGTCGGCATGACTGCCGACGCGGCACGCCTGGAGGCGCGCGCCACAAGCAACCCGCACAACGGTCATCCTTCCAATCGTCACCCTGTTTAATCCGTCAGCAATACATTGATCTGGCGGAAACGCGAGGGCGAGCAGCCATGGCTCACGGCGTTGCTTTGTCCCGGCTCGCCTTTGCCATCGCTCGGCGCTCCGAACTGCTGCCAGTAGCTTTGGCCGGAAATCCCGTCGCAGGCGTGCCAGAAATCCGGCGTGCGGGCTTGATACGCGACGCGCGAGATCATGCCGCGCTTCTTGCCGCCCTTAATTTCCCAGAAGGCGTCGCCGCCGAATTGAAAATTGTAGCGCTGCTGGTCGATGGAAAAACTTCCGTCGCCCTCAATCAGCACGCCGTCGTCGATTCCGGAAATCAGATCGTCCGGAGTCACCGAAGCCGCCCCGGGCGCCAGCCACACGTTGGGCATGCGCTGGAACGGAACGCTGGACCAGGAATCCGCATAGCAGCAGCCGCGCGATTCCTTTTCGCCCACCAGGTGAGCCTGATCGCGAATGGTCTGGTAATGCTTGAAGACACCCTTTTCAATGATCGGGAATTTAGTGGTGAGCACGCCGTCGTCGTCGTATTTGACAGTCGAAAGGCCGCGGTCGATGGTGCGGTCGCCGAATACGTTGATCAGTTCGCTGCCGAACGAGAAATTTCCCATCTTTTCGGTAGTCAGGAAGCTGGTGCCCGCGTAATTCGCTTCGTATCCCAGCGCGCGGTCCAGCTCGGTCGAATGGCCCACCGATTCGTGAATGGTCAGCCAGAGATGGCTGGGAAGCAGCATCAGGTCTTTCTTCCCCGGCTTCACCGGCGGCGCGGCGAGGTGCTCCAAAACCTCGGCGCGAATGCGAGGCGCGTTTTCACCGAGATTGGCTTTGGCGATCGCTTCCCAGCCCGCGGTTTGCGGTTCGACGGTGTAATTTCTGGTGCGCGAAATTCCGTTCTTGAAGTCGACTGCGACGGCGTTGAGGATCGGGTAAACGCGAACCACGTATTGCTGGATGGACGAGCCTTCCGACGACGCGAAGTATTTGTCTTCCGATTGGAAGCCGAGCGCGCCGAACGCGGAGAACACCTTGGGATCCTTCTTCACGCTGAGCGCCGCGGAGTGGATCAGCTCGAGCTTTTCGTCCATGGAAATGGCAAACGGGTCTTTATCGAACTTCGAAGTCCAGCGGTCGCGATAAGACTTGACCGGCGCGAGTTGCACGGGCGTCGACTGCGCCGCGGCGTTCGCTTTGGCGACGGTGACAGCTTCGCGCGTAATGCGGGCGATCTCCTCGGCGGTCACCAGGGGCGATGCCGCGAAGCCCCACTGTCCTTTCGCGATAACGCGGACACCGAAACCGAAGCTGTTCTGGTCGGTGACGAAAGGCACTTCGTCGGTAACGTTGCTGCCGCGCTGCGGAGAAAGGCGGTAGCCGGAGAATTGGTTACGATAGCGCCCGATGCGGAGGTCGGCGTAAGTCGCGCCCTGTTTCCTGGCCTCAGCAATGGCGACGGCGCCGAGTTTTTCCAGGTCAGGATTGGGATTCGTGGAGTTGGGCTGAGGCTCGCCAAAGAGCCGGTTTGCCAAGAGTACCGAGGCAACAAAATCGCGGCGGGTTGGTTTGTAGGTCACCAAGTATTACTTTAACTCTGACCGCTCCCTTTGGTCACGGCTCGCTGGAGTTGTGGGGCGGGCTAATTCAGCCGGCTTCTGCATCCGCGAATCCAGGAGCCGCACAATCTCCTTCATCGACGCGTGGGAGGACGGCACTTGTCCTTCCCCGAAAATATGCGTCTCCAGCTCCAGCCTTCCCGCGAACCCATCCCGATCGAGCGCGTCCAGTAGCGCCGGCCAATCCTGATGCTCCGGATAATCCAGCAGGCTCTTGCCTTTTACGTGCACGTTCCACATGCGGTCCTTCTGAATGGCTTCGTAGCCATCGGGATAGGGTTTCTCTCCCAGCGGCAGAGCGTTTAGCGAATCCCAGTTCGCGCCGACATTCTTCGGCAGCATCTTCAGCAGCTTGGCGGTCTCGACCGAGGTGCCCGCGTTCTGCGACGCCTCATTCTCGATCAGCATGCGGAAACCTTCTTTTTGCGCGAGCACAGCCATTTCGCCAATTACATCGGCGATACGCGGAAACACGGATTCCGGCTCCGCCACGCGCGAGAAGGTGAAGATCCGCACGTCGGTACAGTTGAAGACCTGGCCGGCGCGGAAGCCTTGACGCAAATCGTCCAGGCGGCGGTCGAACTGAACTTTCTCCCTGGTGATCCGCCTCTCGCGCGCCGCGGAATCCTCCGGCGTTCTGCGCCTGGGCTCCGTTCCCGGCAGTCCAAATTTTAGAAACGGAGTATCCAGGAAATTGACTCCGATTCCGGCCGACTTGAATGCCTGGGCCGCCTTCTGCATCTCGTCCGGAGGCAGAGAATGGTAGTCAACCGCTTTCGTCCCCAGAGGCGCGGGAACGCCGCGCAGAGACACCCACTGCAATCCGTAGGTATGCGCGAATTCGATGGATTCGGCTTGCGAACGCGAAGCCTCATCGCTAATAAAGCTCACCCGGCTCTTGTCCAGCCGCCTGGCTGCGCCCCGGGCGGAAACCGCAGCGGCAAGTCCAGCCGCAAGGAACGAACGGCGATTCATTTCTTTACCTCCAACGAATGGAATCATACTCTGTTAGCGAGGTCGTTGCACATATGCGCAATGGCCAATGTCATTATCGTTCAGCCAACCACTTAACCGGCCGGAGATCGCTTCCTGCGGTCGCGGCTCTGAAAAGGCGCTGAGCCGCCATGCGTAAGCATGCGGGCAGACGGGAGCATCACCGCCCCCCTATTTCCTGACGGAAGAACGCCAGACTCGCCTCTCCATCGGCATCCAGCGTCCCCCGCCCCTCAATCGAAATGCCCCCTTTGTAGTGAATCTCCTTCACCAGCGCAAAAAAGCGGCTGTACTCCGGATCCTCATCCGGACTCTTCGGCCACCGACGCCCCTGCGGATTGGCGAAATGAAGATGCACGATCTGGCCGGCCCCATCCACCAGAATTTTGGAGTCTTCCTTCTCGGAACGCATGTGATAGTAATCGATCATCGTCTTCACATGCGGATGATCCACTTCGCGAACCAGGCGCAGGCCTTCCGCTCCGGTATTAATGATGTTGCTGTCGGGATGGCGCAGCGGCTCGATCGCGATGATCATTTTTTTCGCTCCCGCCATGTCGCCCGCGTATTGCAGAAACTCCTTTATCTGTCCCCACGCCGTGTCGCGCGAGAATCCTTCCGGCACGTTGCGCGACCCGGCGCTTCCCCACACCACGATTTTGGCTCCGATCAGGCTGCAGCGATCGAGGGTCATCTTCATGTACGCCTTCAAAGCAGCCGGATCCACGGCGGGTCCCACCACCTTCAGGCTCCGGATGAAGTTGTTGACCCGCGTGCATCGTATCTGGGAGGCCTCCACCTGCTTGCGGAAATCTTCAAAGGCCGCATCGCTCAGCAGTGAGAGCTGCGATACCGGCGGCTCAAAATAGTCGAAGCCGAGAGCCTCGGTCTTTAGAAAACTTTCGATCGGGCTCACCACCCCGATCTCCACGCCGTCGATCTTCGCGAAAGCACTAGCAGCCAATCCGACCAATAATGCGCGCCTGGTAAGTGCCGAGCGCCTTGTGGCGCGCGCCTCCAGGCGTGCCGCGTCGACTGTCGTGTCGACGTGGAGATTACAAAGCTGGTTTGCTGGCACTCAATTTACCTTCGGCGGCGCGGAGCCAAGCAATCGTGTCCTCGATAGAATGCGCACTAAGTTGAGCCGCCGTTTCCGAGGTCAGCATCTTCGCCGCGCTCTGGTTGATGGCGGGTTGGGATTTCTGCGTGCTCCGCGTAAGCCCGGGCAGCGCCTCCGCCTGTTTAGTGAGATCCGCGGCCGCCGCTGCTGCGGATGCTCCCGCCGCGCGAGCTTTCTCCAGTTGGCCGATCAGGTCCCGCGTGGCAGCGAGGGTGGCACGGCGGCGCTCGATCAATTGGGTGATCTTTTCCGGTGCGCCCGCCGACGTTCCGTCCGCGTAAAGGGCCGCGGTCAAGTGCACGTAGTTGGGCACGGCGCCGACGGTCATATTAGAAATAGGGATGCGCTTTTCCGCTCCGGGCGCCACCACTTCTCCGCGGATGTCGTCCTCCCACAGCTGATAATAGCTGCCCGGATACCCAACCAGTTCCACCAAGAACGCCGTGAGGGGCGGCTGAGACGCTGCATCTTTCACGAACAAAACCGACGATTGCAACGCGGGCTCCACCCGCAGCTCAGGCAGCGGCGCTTCAAACATGGCCGCAAAAGCCAGGAACAGGGAGAAAGGTTTCATCTCTGAATCAGTATTCCACAAAATGGTCTGATGATGCGATATATTACTTCCATGCGTTTCCCACTCGTCCTAGTCCTCGCCGCCAGCCTGACCGCGCAGGTCCGGTTCAAGCCGGAAGTGATGGCAGTGACCGTCGACGGAAAACCGTTCACCATGTTCCACTACGGCTCCGACTCCGGCAAGCCCTATTTAGCGCCTATTTTCTCCGCTTCCGGCAAAAATATCACCCGCCGTTTTCCCATGGAAGATGTGGCAGGCGAAAGCAAAGATCACTTGCATCACAGGGGGTTATGGTTCTCCTGCGATGAAGTGAACGGTGTGATGTTCTGGACCAACGAACTTTCTTACACCCGGAAGGACATGGGGCGCATAAGTGTAAGAGAAAGCAAGTGGAAAGACGGGCCTGCCGGCACCTTGAACGCGATTATGGACTGGAAGGCTCCGGACGGGCACGTCATGATGGTGGAGAATCGCGATATGACGTTTTCAGGGGACGCGAAGATCCGCACGCTGGATTTTCGTATGACGTTGACGGCGCAGGAGGATATCACGTTCGGCGATACTCACGAGGGCTTCTTTGCGATGCGTCTAGCGGACAAATTCAAGGAGGTCCAGGGCGGCAAAAGCGTTGATGCCGAAGGGCTCGTCAACATGCAGCAGATCTGGGGCAAGAAGTCGCCGTGGGTGGATTATACGACCGAACTGGACGGCGAGCGGCTAGGGGTCGCGATCTTCGACCATCCCTCTAATCCCAGGCATCCAACTCATTGGCACGCGAGGGATTACGGGTTGGTTGCGGCGGATCCTTTTGGGGCGCAGAAAGCCTTCGATACGGACGAGCATGAGACTCCTTTTCAATTGCCGAAGGGAAAGAGCGTGACGCTGCGGTTTCGGGTGATCGTTCACCCGGGCGATGCGCAGTCGGGACACGTGGCGGAGATGTATAAGGAGTACGAAAAAAGGCGCTAGTGTTGTGGCGTCACTCGCGTGGCGCACAGGCGTGACGCGTCGACAGTCGCATGGAAAGACACATCGACATGAATGTCGATGCGGCACGCCTGGAGGCGCGCGCCACATTACACATTCAGGATTTGCGGCGCATGCCGCTAAGGGCTCAGGTCGTGGCAGACGTTGCAGGCCACCGGAGCCGTGTTGGACTTGTGGCAATCCACGCAATCCTTCATCTTGAAGTTCACCCAAACGCTGCCGTGGCAGGCTGCGCACCCGGTCTTGTGCTTCGCGTGACTGAAGAAGACAAAATCAGGCAGCACGTAAATCGGTTTTTCCGGGGTGATCTTTTTATTCGCGGGCACATCCAGCGTCGCATGGCAGACCTGGCATTTTTGGGCTGCTGGAAACGATGCGCGCTCGGATGATTCTGCGGTCGCGTGGCAGGAGACGCACTTCAATTTAAGAGCCGCGTGTTGAGCGTGGTCGAACTGAACCGGCGCTAGGGCAAAGCAAAGGCTACCAAGGAGTCCGAAAATTTGGAGTCGTATTTGTTGCCTCCTCCCGCGGCGATCACCACGAATTGCTTGCCGGTTTTAGCCCCCATAAATGTCATCGGATTCGCGAAGGCGCTGGCGGGCAGGCGCGCCTCCCATAGTATTTTACCCGTCGTTTTATCGAAAGCGCGGAAGCGTCCGTCGTTGGTTGCGCCGATGAAAATCAGGCCGCCCGCGGTGACGATGGAGCCGCCGATATTGGGCGCGCCCGTGGGAGGAATGCCTTTCTCCGTGAGCGAGTCGATCACGCCCAGCACGGAGCGCCAGCGGAACACGCCATGATCGAGATCGATGGCAGTGAGCGATCCCCACGGAGGCGCCTGGCAAGGAATCAAATTGGGATCCCAGAATCGCGAATCGGGTGAGCCGGAGCCTTGCGGGCGATAAGGGATCAGCGAACCCTCCGGGCGCTTGACCATGTGACGGATCATGCCGACGTCCTGCGAATTCACGTAGAGTGTGTGGGACTCAGGATCATACGACGCGCCGCCCCAGTTGGTGCCGCCGTTGGTGCCGGGGAACAGAACGGTCGGCTTGAATCCGATGGGCGTGAACGGCTCGGCGAAGACCGCGCCTTCGACCTGTTTCTCGCAGTAGGCACGGGATTCCGGCGAGACGTTGGCCAATTCGTCGGCGCGCATCCCTCGGCGGGAAAATGGCGGCGGGGCGACCGGGACGGGCTGCGTGGGCCAAGCTTGCTCGCCGGGAATTTCACTCGGAGGCACGGGCACCTCTTTGATGTCATAGAGCGGCTTGCCGGTCACGCGGTCGAAGATGAACATCAGGCCGGTCTTGGTGATTTGCGCGACCGCCGCAATATCCTTGCCGTCGTGGCGGACGGTGACGAGATTGGGCTGGGCCGGGAGATCGTAATCCCACAGGTCATGATGAACCGTCTGGAAATGCCACAGGCGCTTTCCGGTGGCGGCATCGAGCGCGACCAGCGAGTCTCCGAAGAGGCCCGCACCTTTGCGATCGCCTCCATAAAAATCGGTGGCGGGCGAAGTGAGCGGGAGAAAAACGATGCCGCGCGCGACGTCGACGCTGAGCAAGGACCAGGGATTGACGGCGGCGCGGTCCTTCCACGAATCGCCTTCCCAGGTGTCGTTGCCGAACTCGCCTTTTTGCGCGACGGTGTGGAATACCCACACTTGTTTACCGGTGTGGGCATCGAAGGCGCGCACGTCGCCGAATGGGCCCTGCGGCTCGCCATCGGCGGTCAGGCTGCCGCAGATCACCAGGTTCTTGTAGATCGCCGGAGGCGAGGTCATGCCGTAGCCTCGGCCGGGGAATTTGTCGGCTGTACCTTTGCGGAGATCGAGCCAGCCGGCTTGGCCGAAGCTATCGTCCTGCTTGCCGGTGGCCGCGTCGATCGAGAACAGGCGGCCATCGAGGGTGCCGACGAAAACGCGCTTCTTTTTTCCATCGGTCCAATAAGCTGCGCCGCGATTGATGAAGAGGTTGTAGGCTCGCTCGCGGTCGAGCTTGGGATCGAAAGACCAGAGTTCTTTGCCGGTTTCCGGGTCGAGGGCGATCAGGCGGCTGAAGGGGGTGGTAATGTACATGACGCCGTCGACCACGATGGGCGTGGCTTCGAAGGCGCTGCGAGTGGGCAGGGTTTTACCGTCGCTGAGGTCGCCGGTGTGATAGGTCCAGGCTGGTTTGAGGCGGGTCACGTTGGTGCGGTTGATGGATTTGAGAGGGGAGTAGCGGGAGCCGCCGGGGTCGCCGGAGGTTAGGGGCCATTGTTGGGCTTGGGCTAGGGTTAGGAGGAGGGTTGGGAGGAATTTTGAAGGGGTCATTTTTTTAAAGGGCCGATTGACAATCGGCCGCAGGCTGCCAGCCTGCCCCACACGGAAAGACACATCGACACGAATGTCGATGCGGCACGCCTGGAGGCGCGCGCCACATAACATTCAGGATTTCCGACGCAGACCACTAGAAGGTTAGCTTCATGGCGAATTGGAGGATTCTTGGGTCTCCGGCGGCGGTGATGCGGCCGAAGGTGGCGGAGGTGAAGGTTACTGATGGATTGCTGAAGTTGGTGTGATTGATGGCGTTGAAGCCTTCGAATCTGGTCTCCAGGCGAAAACGTTCGGTCAGGTGAAACAGGCGAACCAGGGCGACGTTAACGGTGATAGTCGTGGGTCCGCGGTACACGTCACGGCCCAGGGTTCCGAAGGTTCCAGGGAGATTCTTGGTGAACGCCGCCGGGTTGAAATATTGAAGCTGCGGGCCCCAATCCGTGTTGTATCCCGATACTCCGCTCACGGGATTCACGCGGTCCAGATTCTCGGCGCTCAGCGAATTGTCGGCTCCGGCGAGGATGTTCAGCGCCGCGCCGCTCTGCACCCGGAGCGACGGAGAAAGCTGCCAGGAGCCTAGAATCCGGCTGGTCCAGTTTGCGCCTGTGAACGGACTCTCCGCCACCATCGTGACGTTGGTGAGATGCCGGTAATCGAAATTGCAGCTGCCCCGATCGGCGTTGCGATTGGTCGGATTCTGATAATAAGCGCCGGCGATGTCGCCCGCGAAATCTCCCTCGCTGATGCAATGGCTCCAGGTATAGTTGGCGAGTAGCGTGTAGTGGTGGCTGAAGCGATGCTGCACCGATGAGAGCAGTCCGTTGTAGCCGGAGTTACCGCCGTCGTCGGTCTGATAGACCGTTCCATAATACTGGCCTTGCGCGGGATTCAGAAGAGAAAGGACCCGCCGCTGGGCGGTATTCGCAGTGGTTGCACCGGGACCATAGACCGCGTAGTTGAGATCCTGGGACAGCCACAGGTGGGTGGTCTTGTTCCCGATGTAGGACACCGTGGCCAGCCAGTTTCCGGCGAACTGGCGCTGATAGCTGACGTTCCACTGCGTCATATACATGGTCTTCAAATGCTGCGGCAGGACCACGTAGGCAGCGTTGGTCGGGAAAAGGACATTGGAGGGAGGCGGCGACGGAATCGGGAACGGATTGCCGCCCGGATAGCCGCGCCAGGGATCGTTAAACGGTCCTGGATTCGCGACGGTGGTGTCATCGACAAACGGAGGGTTCGTCATGACCCGCTCCGAGTAGTAGACCTGCCCGGTGTCGTACAGCAGCGCTCCGCCTACGCGAATGGTTTGTTTTCCATCGCCGCGCGGATTCCAGACGAGGCCGAAACGCGGGGCGAAGTTGGTCCATTTATCGTTGGTGAATGACTTATTCACGCCGGGGTCGCCATAGTAGAGCGAACCTGCCGGAGCGGTGGAGAAAACCGTGCTTTTCTGACCGGCGAGGAAGTTGGCCATGCTGAAGATACTGCCGCGGCCATAGATATCCTGGGGAAACAGCATCGGCTCCCAACGAATCCCGGCGTTGAGCGTGAGGCGGGAGTTTAAGCGATACGTGTCCTGAAAATACAGGCCGGGGATCGTTTCGCGCAAGGCCTGCAACTGAGCTTTGCTGAAAGTGAAGCCGCCCGCGCCCAGAATTCCCAGTTGAAAATCCGCCAGCGCGTCACCCGTACTGGCGACGCCTGTGCCGCTGAACGTATAGAGGCCGTCGGCGTTGTGATACGAGCTGAGATTGTTTTGCGTGCGGATCAAATCGATGCCGAACGCGATCTGATGTTTGCCGCGGACCAGATCGACATCGTCGGCAAACTGGTATGTATTCACGTTGAAGAATCCGGGGCCGCAGGTGCCGCAGCCGACGGTGAAGTAGCCGGTGGTGGTGAGCTGGAGGAAATTATCCGGCGTGTAAGGATTGATCGCCACGCCGAGGTCCGTGGGACTGATGTCCGAGGCATTCGGACCGCGATTATCGCGTCGGCGGCTGAATCCGACGTGGATGGAGTTGATCGTGGTCGGGCTAAGCGAGTAGATATCGCCGAGAGTAACGGTCTGCGCGCGCTCGGCGTTGCCGGGGCTGGACGTGACCAGAATATTCGTCGAGCTCCAGTTGGGGGGCAGAACGTAATCGGCATCGAAATAGCGGGCAAAAAAGTTCTGCTTGGCGCTGATGGCGTAATCCACGCGGCCGATGTACTGATATTCGTTGCTGTTGGCTTTGACGCCGTAGGTCACCTTGCCGCACGCGTTCTGAATAAGGTTAGTAGGCAGGTAGCCGACCAGTTTGAGCGACGCCGGATTAAAACGGGTGGCAGGAATCTGGTCGTTCGGGAAGGCAACACCGCCGTTGGCGGGATCGGTCAATTGCTTGAATTTTTGGCTCGACAGACATCCCGCGCCGTCGAATGCGCTGAAGTCTCCGGCCAGTGTCGCCGGCGTCGGCACGTAGCTGATCGTTTGGGGAGGATTCTGGCGATTCACCGTCTCCTGAAAGCCGCCGAAAAAGAATATCTTGTCCTTGATAATCTTGCCGCCGACGGTTCCGCCGAACTGATTCCGCTTCAGGCTGTCGTGCGTGGCGGCGAAGAAGTTGCGGGCATTCACGTCGCCGTTTCTGAGGAATTCGAACAGACTGCCATGCAAGTCGTTGGTTCCGGACTTGGTGACCACGTTGACGACTCCGCCGGGATGCATGCCATTGCGCGCGGGCAGCGTGCTGGTTTCGACACTGAACTCCTGCAAGGCATCGGGAAACGGAAAAGGCAGGTTGATGTTGGTAAACGTGTCGGTGTGCTCGGCTCCGTCCAGCATGTAATTGGTGCCGCTGGACTGTCCGCCGGCGATGGAAATGGTGGTGGAGCTGTAATAGTTCTTGCTGCCGGTCTGGTCGCCGCCGGGCGCGGTCACTGCGCCGCCGGTCAGCAGGATCAGGTCGGTTGCCTGGCGCCCGTTGAGGGGAAGATCGAGAACGCGAGCTCCATCCATGACGTTCGAGATGGTATTGTCCTTGGTCTCGACCATGCCGACATTGCCGGTCACTTCGACGTGCTCGGTCACGGCTCCCAGTTGCAGAATGACGTTGATCTGCACGTTCTGACCGACCTGCAAGACGACCTTGGGCTGGATGTAGCCTTTGAATCCCGGAGCGCCGACCTCCAGCGTATAGAGCCCGGCCGGGAGATTGGGCAAAACGTAATGCCCCGAGGGATCTGAGGTGGTCGCGTGCGATACACCTCTCTCCGCTTCCGTCATCTTGACTTGGGCGTTGGGCACCACCGCGCCGGTCGCGTCGGATACCTGTCCATCGATTTGCGCCACGGCCACGGCCTGAGCCTCGACTCGCGGCACGAACAGAGTCAGGCAGGCCAGAATAAAACCCCATCGATCAACTTGGATCATCGCGGAAGTTTATCATGAGAACGGGTCGCTGACAAGAACTTTGTGGCTTGATGGTCTGACCAATTACGGTGCTGTTTTGGCGATTAATGGTATGATTACTCAACATATTATTCAACGATGGGTGATCAGTGAATAAAGCAAAAATAAGCCGGGCGGCGCGGACCTTGGACTTTAAGCCGATTACGAAGACCACGCTTACCGAATCGGTCTTCGAGAAGCTTGTAACGTCGCTGTTGCAGGGACATTGGGAAGCGGGCGACCGGATTCCTCCGGAGCGCGAGTTGTGCCAGCAACTGGGGATCGGACGCGCGTCGCTGCGGGAAGCTCTGAAGGCTCTGGAGTTGATCGGGATGCTGGAATGCCGGGTGGGGGACGGGACGTTCGTACTTCCCCGCTCTGAATTCCTGTCCCGGCCGCTGTTGTGGGCGATCACGGGCACGGACAAAGCGGAGCTGCGGGACATCGTGGAAGCGCGCAAAGTGCTGGAGGGAGAAATCGCCGCTCTGGCCGCCGAGCGCGCGACTACCGGAGAGGCCGAGGAGATCGGAGCGGCGGTGACCGAATTACGGGAGGTG
Source organism: Bryobacterales bacterium (assembly GCA_963813145.1). Taxonomy (GTDB): domain Bacteria; phylum Acidobacteriota; class Terriglobia; order Bryobacterales; family Bryobacteraceae; genus Palsa-187. The sequence goes on along the minus strand of CAWEXX010000001.1, from coordinate 3,022,026 downwards.
ATTCCGGAACCGGTGCGAACGCTGGCGGCCGACATGCGGTTTCACCTGGCGCTGGCGCGGGCCGCGCATAACGAGATCCTGTTTAACGGGGTCCAGTTGCTCAGAAATCTGATGGCGCAATGGCTGCTGCTGAACTTGCGCGTGCCGCAGACTCCGGCGAAGGTGCTGCAACAGCACGAAGCGATCTACACGGCGATCCGTCATCGGGATCCTGCGGGGGCTCGCGCGGAGATGCTTCAGCATTTGACGGAGATGGGTCATTTGCTGATCAAGGTTGTGGAGACGAATCATCACGATCCGCTGGCCACCTAACCGAAATGCGGGGCGGGCAATTTGCCGCAGCCGCATGTCCCCTCCATGACTGTCGGGGTTCGGTAGTCCTCAGGGCACTAGTGGCCTGTAACAACCATTTGTAGACTATTATGGGATCGCCCGCGGTGTCTTCACTTCCGTCTCCGACCTCAACCGGAAGTTGATGCGATACATCCGCCAATACAACAAATCGCCCCGCACCGTGAAATGGAAATACGCCGATCCGTCGCGGCACATCAGTACACAATCAGTTGGTACAGGCCACTAGTGACCTGGATCGCCGACACCGAACCCCGACAGTTATGGAGGGGATGCGACACGCCACAGGCTTGCGGACGGGGAATATCATATAAAGGACACCTCAGGAGACATCCATGGTCGGCAAGGACTTTATTTACGCGATCCGCACGTTAGTGAAGAGCCCGGTATTCTCGCTCACCGCGATTATTACCATCGCGATGGGCATCGGCGCGTCCACCGCGATCTTCAGTGTGACCAACGCGGTTCTGCTGCGGCCTCTTCCTTATAAGGATCCCGATCGCCTGGTGGTGACCGGCGCCGACATGCGAACCCGCAACATCTTCGACGAGCGGGAGTCCTTCGAGAATTACTCCGACCTGCGCAACGCCACAACCGGAGTGTTCGACGACATGGCCGGTGTGGCAACGTTCAGAGTGGTCGTGCCACGGCAGGATGGCACGCCGGAGCAGGTTAAATTTGCGCTGGTGACGTCGAATTTCTTCCGGGTGGTGGGCGCGCACATCGTCGCGGGCCGGGATTTCGACGACTCCGACGGCCAGCCCGCGCCTGCGCCGGACCCGACTGCGGATCCGGCCAAGCAGCCTCCGCCACTCCCCACCATGGCGGTTGTCAGCTATGAATACTGGCAGCGGCGGATGGGAGGCAGCACGGCTGCGTTCGGTCATCCGTTACAGAATGGCGGGCCGAACAGCCCGGTGATCATAGGCGCGCTGGCTCCCGGATTTGAGCTCGAGTTCCGCGCCAGCTCCAATGTGGACCGCAATCCCGACATTTGGTCAGCCCTGCGCGCCCGCTACGACAATCGGAACCGGAATGGGTATTTTCTGCGCGGCGTGGCGCGTATGAAGCCGGGTGTCACCATGGATCGCGTGCAGGAGGCGAGCGAACTGGCGGCGGCCGATGTCCGCAAGAATTTCCCGATTTACGGCACCAGTAATTTTCACTATCACATCGAGCCGATGCGGCAGCACCTGGTGGCGGAGGTGCGGCCGGCGATTCTGGCATTGATGGGCGCTGTCATTTTTCTGCTGCTGATCTCATGCGCGAACGTCGCCAACCTGCTGCTGGTAAGGATGTCTCTGCGGGAGCGCGAGTTGGCCGTACGGACGGCGCTGGGCGGAAGCCGCTGGCGATTGATCCGGCAAATGCTGGCGGAGGCGCTGCTGCTGGCGGGCGCTGGAACCATTCTGGGCGTCGCGCTGGCATACGCGGGCATTCGCGAGCTGATCGCGATCAGCCCGGCGAATCTGCCGCGCCTCGATAAGGTGGCCATCGATCCCGCGGTGCTCACGTTCTCGATTCTGGCCGGACTCAGCGCGGCGGCGATCTTTGGACTCGCGCCTGCCCTGCGCGCGTCCCGCCCGGATGTGATGGAGATGCTGCGCGGCAGCGGCCGCACCGCGGGTCTGGGCGGAGGCGGCTTGCGCAACGCCGTGGCCGTGGTCGAAGTAGCTCTTTCCTTCGTGCTGCTGATCGGATCCGGACTGATGGTGCGCAGCTTTATCGCGCTGCAGCACGTCGAGCTGGGTTTCGATCCCAATCACCTTCTCACCTTCCAATTGCTAGGACGCGGCAATCCGCAGCCGCAGGCGCGCGCGGCGCGGGTGCGCGAAATTCAAACCAGGCTCACCGAGGTGGGCGGCGTCCAAAGCGTCACCGCCGCGAACCTGATTCCTCTCGCCGGAGGTTACTCCACCATTCGCTGGGGCAAGGAGGACGCGCTCATCGATCCCAGCAAATATCAGGCGACCGACGCTCAATCGGTCCAGCCGGGATTCTTCGAAACCATGCGCACGCCCCTGATCGCGGGCCGCACTTTTACCGACGCCGACAATGCGCCGGACCGGAAATTCGTAATTGTCGATCAAATGCTTGCCGCCAAGGCGTTCCCGCGCGAATCCGCCGTCGGAAAGCGTATCCTGATTCGCATTCAGACGCCCGAACCCGAATGGGTTGAGATCGTCGGAGTAGTGGCGCATCAGCGAGCCAACTCGCTGGCGGAGCCGGAACACGAACAGGTCTACTTCAGCGACGGGTTCCGCAACTTCGGCACGGTAAACAGTTGGATTCTGCGCACCTCCGGCGATCCGGCGGGACTGGCTCCTTCGGTACGCGCAGCCATCGGAAAACTCGACCCAAGTTTGCTGATCGTAGAAATGAAACCCTTGTCGGTGTGGGTGGATCACGCGCAGGCGGGCACCCGATTCTCGCTGCTGCTCATCGGAGTTTTTGGAGTGATCGCGGCCCTGCTGGCCAGCGTCGGGCTGTACGGAGTCCTCTCGACCTTCGTGCGTCAGCGGACGGCTGAAATTGGAGTGCGGATGGCCATGGGAGCCGCCCCGGCGAATATTTTCACCCTGGTGGTCGGCCACGGATTGCGGTTGAGCGCCATGGGAATCGGAATCGGCGTGGTAGCAGCCGTGGCTCTCACGCGTGTGATGACGACCATGCTGGTCGGCGTGAAGCCTACCGACGCAGCCACCTTCGTCGCGATCGCCGCGTTGTTCTTCGCCATCGCCGCCCTCTCGTGCTGGATTCCAGCGCGAAGAGCCGCCAGCCTGGCCCCCACAGTCGCGCTACGGGAGCAGTGAAGGGCAAGACCGCTCCCGATGGTCGCGGCTCTAAAGAACGTAAATAGGATCCCTATTCCGATGTGTGGCGCGCGCCTCCAGGCGTGCCGCGTCGACAGTCGTGTCGACGTTTCTTGCCGAATGTTGAACCGCGACCGTCAGGGAGCGGATAGAGGCTGCCGAAAAGCTGACAGGCGAAAGCGCCTGTCCCACCATGCGTAAGCATGCAGGCTGACGCCACATACTAGACTAAATACGTCCCCATGATTTTGAAACAATATTATCTAGGCTGCCTCGCCCACGCCTCCTACCTTCTGGGAGACGAGCCCAGTTCCACTGCGATCGTCGTCGACCCTCAACGCGACATCCAGCAATACCTGGCCGACGCCGAAAAATGGGGGCTCAAAATCCGCCACGTCTTTCTCACCCACTTCCACGCCGATTTTGTGGCCGGCCATCTGGAGCTGCGCGACCGCTGCGGCGCGGCCATCCATCTCGGGTCCCGCGCCCAAGCGGAATATCCCTTCGTCGCGATGAAAGACGGCGATACACTCGAGTTCCCCGGCCTGCGCCTCCAAGTGCTGGAGACCCCCGGACACACCATCGAGTCGATCTCCATCCTGGTGTTCGATCTCCAGAAAGACCCCGCCAAACCTCACGCCGTCCTGACAGGCGACACGTTATTCATCGGCGACGTGGGCCGCCCCGACCTGCGCGCTTCACTCGGGTGGACCGCCAACGACCTCGGCGCGCATCTTTACGACTCACTGCACAACAAACTGCTGCCGCTGCCCGATGAGACGCTCGTTTATCCCGCCCACGGCGCCGGATCGCTCTGCGGGAAGAAGCTTTCCTCCGACACGGTCTCATCGCTGGGGGATCAGCGGCGCTTTAATTACGCGCTTCAGCCCATGTCGAAGGACGAATTTATCCGGCTGGTCACGGCTGACCAACCCGACGCTCCTCCGTACTTCACGTACGACGCCATCCTCAATACGCGCGAGCGCGCCACGCTCGATAGCAATCTTGAACTGGTTCTTCATCCCATCGATCTCGCCGAAGTGCTCCGCCTGGGAGATGCGGGCGCTCAGCTCCTCGACGTGCGGGATGCCGCCGAGTATGCCAAGGGCCACCTCGCCGGCAGCATCAATATCGGGCTCGGCGGCCAATACGCCACCTGGGCGGGCACGGTGCTCGACCGCACCAAACCCATCGTGATTATCGCCGAGCCGGGACGCGAGGAGGAAGCCGCCGTCCGCCTGGGCCGTATCGGTTTCGATCACGTGAAGGGTTTCCTGAAAGGAGGCATGGAAGCGCTCGCCGGTCGGCCGGACCTGGTGTGGCCCACTGAGCGCCTGAGCGCCCCGATGGTGGCCGAGGAGCTGGCAGGCGCTAACCCGCCGCTGGTGCTCGACATCCGGAATCCGGGCGAATGGGCCGGGAAACATATCGATGGCAGCGTGAACGTTCCTCTCAACCACCTGCAGGAGCGCATTGCGGAAATCCCTCGCGATCGCCGCATTGCCGTCCACTGCGCCGGCGGCTACCGCTCGTCCATCGCCGCCAGCATCCTGCATCAATATGGAATCACCAATCTAGCCGAGATGGCCGGCGGCCTGGCCGCCTGGGACGCCGCGAAACTGCCAGTTGTATTGGCCGCCGATGAACGCAGATGAACGCCGATTGAAAACAACTGGTCTTTTCGGCGTTCATCAGCGTTCATCGGCGGCCAAATATCGTAAACCCTAATTCTTTTTGTGGCCCTTCGCTCTCAACCATTCCACCAGCGGCCCCGGGCGATCCGTTTGCAGTCCATCGGCCCCGGCATCTATCGCTGACTGCCACCCTTCGGGTGCGTCGGTTTTCCCCATGACGTCGACATAAATCAGGGCTTTGGCTGCTTTCGCGACGGAGATGATTTCCGGTTTGAAGTCGTCCTGGCCGAACGCGATCACCTTGGGATGCAGCAGATCCACCAGCATCCTGGAATGTTCCACCGTGGCCGATTCGGGCATGACTTTCAGCTTGGGATTCAGCCCCTGGATCTGCTTGCAAATATCCGGCCGGCAGTACATGACAACGTGGTCCACCATGCTGTGGGCTTCAATATGGCTGACCAGATCCTGAGGCGTCGCGTTCTTGATGTCGACGTAAATGCCGATTTTTCCGCGGGCTAAGTCCAACGCTGCATCGAACGTAGGGATTTTAGCGCCACCCGCGTCGAGCGCCTCCAACTGCTGGAAAGTCATGGCCGAAACCTGCCCGGTGCCGTTGGTGCAGCGGTCGACCGTGGCGTCGTGGCTCAGAACCAGCTTTTCGTCCGCGCTGGTTCTTACATCTGCTTCAAAATAATCGGCTCCCAGGCGAATGGCTTCCTGAAATGCGGGGATGGTGTTTTCGGGATGCTGAAGGTGCTCGCCCCGATGAGAAATCGCCACGATGGACTGGCCGCCCGCCGCAAAAGCGGCCGCCAGGATCAGAACGGAGATCTTAAATGACCATAAGAGCATCGCTAAAACAACTATAGTAACTTGCGACGCCCTGCGGAGTATTCGCCGGCGACCTGCGATGGTACTCACAGGACTGAGCTAAATCCATGGCGCGACGAGGAAACCGGCGTCGCCGACTTCGTGCACGCTTAATTAGGATGCGACGGTACTATGGCCTTTACAATCAAATCGATATGCCGAAAGATATTCGCAATTAATTTACAGTGTGTATAATATTGAACATCGATGCCGGATCGCAAGCCATGCGCGTCGGAAGGATCACCGGACGTTCCGGTTTTGGTCTGCTGCCTTTGCGAGCCGGATGAGCATCTGGATAACGCGAGCACCGCATTATTTAACCAGAATTGCGCCATTCACGGCCATACCTGGCACCGCAGAATGCTCCGATTGCCGAACGGATCATTGGTTTTAGATCGTTCCACCGCATCCACTTTGAAGGTCTCTCGAACCTCTTAGCAAGGAATGTTTCGCACTCCCCCCGCGCAGCCGATGCGAGAATTTCCCATCGACCAAAATTAATCTCCTTGAAAAGATTGGCTTTCCCAATGGAACCACGGTTGCTCTGCCAGGGAGCCATGGAACGCATCATCGAATTCCCAAAACCAAAGGCATCCGATGAGCAGGTCGAATCTGCCTGCCCGATCAGGACCGTAAAGATATTCAACATCGCCGACTGGACCCCAAGGAGCGCGCCCTACATTTCACCCGTCGACAGCTGGCCGTTCTGCGCGGCCTAGTGCAGCGATTAGATGGCCCGCCGTCCGAATGCCGTAACAACTCCGACTGAGTTCCATCCGGCCGTACGGACTTGGTTCGACTCGGTATTTCCTGCGCCCACGCGCCCCCAAATCCAAGGGTGGAGCGCGATCGCTGAAGGCCGCTCGACGCTCCTATGCGCCCCGACCGGCTCGGGCAAAACCCTGGCGGCGTTCCTCTGGTGTCTCGACCGCCTGATGTTCACGGCGCCTCCCCCGCCCGCCTGCCGCTGCCGCGTCCTTTATATCTCGCCGATCAAAGCTCTCGCCGTGGATGTCGAGCGGAACCTGCGCGCGCCTCTGATCGGCATCGCGAATTCCGCGAAGCAACAGGGCGCCGACCTGCACGAGCCGAAAATTGCCATCCGCACCGGCGACACCCCTTCCGCCGACCGCGCCCGATTCTCCCGCCACCCCGCAGATATCCTGATCACCACTCCCGAATCGCTCTATCTTCTTCTCACCTCGAACGCGAGAGAAACTCTGCGAACCGTGGAGACCGTGGTAGTCGACGAAATTCACGCCGTGGTCGGCACCAAGCGCGGCGCGCATCTCGCCCTCTCGCTGGAGCGTCTTGAACACTTGTGCGCCCGGCCCTTCCAGCGCATCGGATTATCCGCCACCCAGCGTCCCCTCGAGGAGGTTGCCCGATTCCTCGGCGGCAGCGCCCAAGGCGGCGATCTGCCCGAATATCGCCCCGTCACCATCGTCGATGCCAGCGAGCCCAAGCGTTTCGACCTCCGCGTGGAAGTCCCCATCGACGACATGACCCGCCTCGACGAAATGGACCCTCTCCCCAGCGGACCCGCCTCGCAAGGCCCCGTTCGCCCGTCCATCTGGAGCGCCATTCATCCCAAGCTCCTCGACCTGGTTCGCTCCCATCGCTCCACCATCATCTTCGTGAACAGCCGCCGCTTGGCGGAGCGAGTAGCGGGAGCCATCAACGATCTGGCCGGCGAGACTCTGGTCCGCGCCCACCACGGAAGCGTCGCCGCCGCCCAGCGCGCCGATATCGAGGACCGCCTCAAGCTCGGGACCCTGCGCGGAATCGTCGCGACCTCTTCGCTCGAGCTCGGCATCGATATGGGAGCCGTGGATCTGGTCGTACAAATCGAGGCGCCCTCATCGGTCGCGAGCGGGATGCAGCGCGTCGGCCGCGCCAACCACAATGTGGGCGGCGTGAGCTCCGCCGTGATTTATCCCAAATACCGCGGCGACCTGGCTGCCTGCGCGGCCATCACCAAGGCGATCCAGGAAGGGCGCGTCGAATCGGTTCGCTATCCGCGCAACCCGCTAGACGTTCTTTCGCAGCAAATCGTCGCGATGGTCGCCATGGACGCGTGGGAAGAGGACGCGTTATTCCAAATGCTGCGCCGCGCCGCCCCCTACGCCGAGCTTCCGAAGCAAGTCTTCGAAAGCGTCCTCGACATGCTCTCCGGCCGCTACCCTTCGGACGAATTTGCGGAGCTGCGGCCTCGCGTCACCTGGGACCGCCTGTCGCACAAACTGACCGCCCGTCAGGGCGCGCGCTCGATCGCCGTCGTGAATGGCGGCACCATCCCGGACCGCGGACTGTTCGGAGTCTTTCTCGCCGGAGCCTCCCGCGGCGCGCGCGTGGGCGAGCTGGATGAGGAGATGGTCTTCGAAAGCCGGACCGGCGACACGGTGATTCTGGGCGCGACCACCTGGCGCATTGAACAAATCGATCACAATCGCGTGCTCGTTTCACCGGCCCCCGGGGAGCCCGGAAAAATGCCTTTCTGGCATGGCGACCGCGCCGGCCGTCCCGCCGAATTCGGTCAGAAGATCGGCGAAATGACCCGCGAGCTGGCCGCGATGCCCCGCCCCGTCGCCTACACCAGGCTCGTGGAAGATCACAGCCTGGATGCGCTGGCCGCCGAAAATCTGCTGCGCTATATCGAAGATCAGGCTTCCGCGACCGACACCGTCCCCAGCGACCGGCATATTTTGATCGAGCGCTGCCGAGATGAATTGGGCGACTGGCGCATCTGCGTCCTCTCGCCGTTTGGAAGCCGTGTGCATGCGCCCTGGTGCATGGCGGTTTCCGCCAAGCTGCGCGACGCCACTGGTGTGGATGCGGAGTCCATGTGGTCCGACGACGGTTTTGTGATCCGTCTTCCCGAAAGTGACGAAGACGTGGACCTGGCTCTTTTCACTCCCTCCGCCGCGGAAATGCGGGAGCTGGTCCTGCGCCAGTTGGGCGGCACGTCCTTGTTCGCAGCGAAATTCCGCGAAGCGGCTGGCCGCGCGCTCCTGCTTCCGAAAAGACGCCCCGGTATGCGCGCCCCTCTGTGGCAGCAGCGAAAACGCTCCGCGGATTTGATGGCCGTGGCGTCGCGCCATCCCTCGTTTCCCATCCTGATGGAGACCTACCGGGAATGTTTGAGCGACGTGTTCGATCTGGGCGCGGCCTCCGATATCCTGCGGGAAATTGAACGCGGCTCCATCCGCGTCGCGACTTTTGATTCCCTCAAGCCGTCGCCCTTCGCCTCGGCCCTGCTGTTCAACTACATCGCGAACTATATATATGATGGCGACGCGCCGCTGGCCGAACGGCGCGCCCAGGCGCTGTCCATCGATCAGTCCCAACTGGAAGAAATCCTCGGAAGCGTGGATTTTCGCGAGCTGCTGGACGTCGCGGCGCTCGATGAAGTGTTGGCTCAGCTGCAATCACTCGACCCGGATTATCACGCCCGGCATGCCGATGGAGTGCATGACCTGCTGCTCAGGCTCGGCGATCTTACCGAAGCGGAAGTGGCCGCGCGCTGCGCGATTCCCGCCGTCGCCTCGTCGCTCGAAGAACTGGTGCAGGCTCGCCGAGTGCTCCGGACGCGCATCGCGGGCGACGTGCGATACATTCCCGTCGAGTACGCCGCGGCGTATCGCGACGCGTTGGGAATTCCCTTACCGCCGGGCTTGGCCGCGGCCTTTCTCGACCCTTCCCCGGATCCTGTAGGCGAGCTTGCCAGGCGCTACGCCCGGACGCACGGTCCCTTCACGACTGTGGAAATCGCCCGCCGCTTCGAAGTCCTGCCGGCGTACATGCAGCCCTCGTTGAGAGCCCTCCATGCGTCGGGAAAACTGCTCGAAGGCGAGTTCCGGCCCGGTGGAACGCATCGCGAATGGTGCGATTCCGGCGTGTTGCAGCAGATCCGGCGCAAGACTCTTGCCCGCTTGCGCAAGGAGGTGGTCCCGGCGGAGCAGGAAGTCTTCGCGCGATTCCTGGGCCGGTGGCATGGCGTAGCGACGAAGCGCCGCGGAGTAGACGCGCTCGTCAGCGCCATCGAAATCCTGCAGGACGCGGAGCTGATCGTCTCCGATCTAGAACGCGAGATTCTTCCCGCGCGCATCGCCGAGTACCGCCCCCAGGATCTAGACGAGCTGCTGGCCGCCGGCGAAGTTGTCTGGATCGGCAAAGGCCGCATCGGCGAGCGAGACGGCCGCATCTCGTTGTATCTCGCCGATTCGCTGGAATTATTGCTGCCCACCGCGTTCACGGAGTCCGACGATCCGCCTTTTTCGCCGAGGGCGCGGCTGATCTTGGATTTTCTAAAGCTTCAGGGCGCTTCGTTCCTGACGGCGATCCACACTGCGGCCGGCGGGGGATTTCTGGGCGATACGGTCGACGCATTGTGGGAGCTGGTTTGGTACGGCAGGATCACCAACGATACTTTCCTGCCCGTGCGCAGCTACATCGCGGGTCCCGAAAAGCGTCCCGCGCGGCCAGAGCCTGGGGGTCCGCGCCCCGGCTCCGTCGATTTTCTCAAGCGGCAGAGATCGCGCAGCGGCCACCCTGCCGCACAAGGCCGTTGGTCTTTGGTTCCAATCCAGTCTGAGACGCTGACCAAATGGACGGCCGCAACCGCCCAGCAGCTCCTGGTGAGGAACGGAATCGTCTCCCGCGAAACAGCCCTCGCGGAAAATATTCCCGGCGGCTATCCATCGATCTATCCGGCGCTGCGCACGATGGAGGAAGGCGGGATGGTCCGCCGCGGAATGTTCGTCGCCGGCCTGGGCGCCGCGCAATTCGCCATGCCCCCGGCGGTGGATCTTTTGCGGGGTCTGCGAAATGACGGCGGCAGAATAGATACGGTCCATCTGGCCGCGTCCGATCCCGCGAACCCTTACGGCAGTCTGCTCCCGTGGCCGAAGCCGCATTCCATGTCGCGAACGTCGGGAGCCAGCGTCATCCTGGTGAACGGCCGCCTCGCCGCCTTCTTTCGACGCCGCAATCCGTCCTTCCGCATCTTCGTCTCCGATGACGAGCCGGAGCGCACCCAACAAGCCCGCGAGTTGGCCCGAAAACTCGCCGATGTCGCCGTGGCCCGCCAAAGCCGCCATAACGGCCTGCTGATCGGCGAAATCAACGACCAGCCCGCCCGCGAACATTTCATCGCGCCGCTCTTGCAGGATGCCGGTTTCGTGGATACAGCCGCCGGCCTCCAGATGCGCCGCACAATAACCTCCATCCCGGGTGGGGCAGGTGCCCGACCTGCCTCTTCTTGAGACACTAAATGCCCGAAGGCGACACCATCTTCCGCGCTGCCTGGACGCTTCATCGCGCCCTCTCCGGATCCATCGTCACGCGCTTCGAAACGCAGCTCCCTGCACTCGCCAGAGTGGACTCCGACCATCCCATCGCCGGCCGTACCGTCGAGTTCGCGCGCTCGCAAGGAAAATGGCTTGAAATCGGATTCTCCGGCGATCTGGTTCTGCTCACCCACATGCTCATGAGCGGCAGCTGGCACATCTATCGCCCCGGAGAGGCCTGGCAAAAGAGCCGCTATCACATGCGGGTGGTCATCGCGACCTCTTCCATCGTCGCTGTCGCTTTCGACGTGCAAGTCGCGGAGTTTCATTCCGCCAAAACCCTCGCCCGCCGCCGCGATCTGGGCCCGGATGTGCTCGCCCCGGACTTCGACGAAGCGGCGGCCGTCGAAGTGCTAAAAAAACATCCGGAGCTTGAAATCGGAGTGGCTTTACTCACGCAATGCATCCTGGCCGGCTTGGGAAATATCTTCAAATCCGAGGTTTGCTTCGTGGCGGGCGTCAACCCTTTTGAGCATATCGGCGCACTCTCGCAGCATCAATTGCATGTGCTCGTCTCAACCGCCCGCAAGCTGCTGCTGGCCAGCGCTAATGGTTCGCCGCGCCAAATGTGGGTCTATCACCGCAACTGCGAGCCGTGCCGAAAATGCGGGACGCCCATTCTTTCCCGCAAACAAGGCCTGGACGCGCGGACCTCGTTCTGGTGCCCGGCCTGTCAGGCGCGGAGACATGCGGGGGTCGTATGAAACTGCCCCTCAAGATGCCGCTCCTTCCCATGGAGGCAAAAATCGCCGCGGGAATTCCGGCCGGTCCGGAGTGGGAGTATGAGCCCAAATGGGACGGCTTTCGCTGCCTTGCGTTTCGCGATGGAGACAACGTGGAGCTGCAATCGAAATCGGGTCAGCCTCTGGAGCGTTATTTTCCGGAGCTGGTCGCGGCCCTTCTGGCTGTCAAGGCGCAGGCTTTCGTCCTCGATGGCGAAATCATCGTGCCGGTCGATGGCCGCCTGTCGTTCGACGAACTCTTGCAGCGCATCCATCCCGCTGCCAGCCGGGTGAAGATGTTATCCGAAAAGCATCCCGCCCAACTGATCGTGTTCGACCTGCTGGCCGATGACAAGGGTTCGTCACTCATCGAGCTGCCGCTCGAAAAACGCCGCAAAGCGCTCGAAGCTTTCTCTCGGAAATACCTCGCGAAAAACAAATCCATCGAGCTGTCCCTATCGACGCGTGACATCGCTGTCGCCAAAAACTGGCTCCGGACCATGCGAGGACAGCTCGATGGCATCGTAGCTAAGCGCCTCGACCAGCCTTATATATCGGGCGAACGCGCCATGATCAAGGTGAAGACCATCCGGTCCGCGGATTGCGTGGTCGGGGGCTTTCGATATGGCTCCGGCAAGAAGACGGTAGGCTCGCTGCTGCTGGGCCTGTACGACGAACACGGGCTGTTGAATCACGTCGGCTTCACGTCCTCTATCGCCGCCGCCGAGCGCAAGGAGCTCACCCGCAAACTCGAAAGTTTAATAGAGCCTCCCGGATTCACGGGCCAAGCGCCAGGAGGACCAAGCCGCTGGAGCACGGAGCGATCCGCCGAATGGAAACCGCTCAAAACCGAGTTGGTCGTAGAAGTGCAATACGACCACTTCACCGGAGCCCGCTTTCGTCACGGAACCAAACTCCTGCGCTGGCGCCCCGACAAGCCTCCGCGCCAGTGCACCATGAAACAAGTGGCGTTCGAAAGCTCGGTATCGTTTAAGAAGCTCTTATCTAATTCCGTTTAATGTCCAACCGGGCGGGGGCGAAAAGGCGACGGTCAATCGCCGTCCATTTTGACGGCCCACGCGTGCCGCTGCGGGGCGGTGCCGTGCCCTGCTGCCGACTTTTACGCCAGGCTCGCCGCGACAGTTTCGTTAAGACAATCTCGCCATCTATCCCATGCTCACGCATGACGACTGAGTCTCGACACGGAACCGCCATGCGTGAGCATGCGGATAAATGCGGCATTAGTGGTATCAGGTCGCTCCGACGAGTGGACGAGTTCATTATACCGGCGACATTTCTCCAGACAGCCCCATGCGTCAGCTTGGGGCCACGTCACACCGAAGTAGCCCCAAGCTGACGCATGGGGCTAACGCTAAAGGCTCTTCGCGAACGTACCACATCTAAGTTTGTCTGCCAGGTATAACCGCGAAACCTCCCAACGGAAGATGCGCGCTGCTCCGAACAGCGCGCATCTTTACCTCTGATTACTTCCTATTCTTTTCTTCGGACGCCTTCATCGCTTCGTTCGATTGGTCATGCGCCCGTTTGGACTGGTCGAAGGCCATCTTGGAATGCTCGTGGCCCTTCTGATGATCGTTTTTTCCATGGTGCTCCGCCGCGGTGCGATGGGCCTTGGCGGCGGCGTCATGATGCTCTGCTGCTTTATTATGTTTATCTTTCGGCATGGAAAGTCTCTCCTTAGAATTTATTGCGTCGAGGATATTGATCCTCGGCAGTGGGATTCTCTGGAGTCATGATTGTTTCTTGCGTTTCGCTGGTATCTTGGCTCCGGAACGGCGCGCCTCGCTCAGTGCGATGGCGACTGCTTGCTTGCGTTTGGTGACCTTCTTACCGCTGCTGGATTTGAGGCTCTTCTTCTTGTACTCCTTCATCACCTTTTTGACCTTGGTTTTGCCGGAGCTGGCTTTCTTTTTAGTCGGCATTCTTCTCCCTCTAACCTGAGAGATCCACGATGGCAGGTCTCGTTTCCTATTTGTGAACCAGTCCGAAAGTGGTGCGGGCTAGCTCCAGTCGCTGCGCTTCCGCCCGGGCGTATTGGTCCTCGGCGCGCGCGGCTAAGCTTGCGAAATCGTTGTTAGGAATCCGCGGATCCACTTCTCGCACGACTGGAAGCACCTGCCAAAGCGCCAGCTTTCCGCGGATTCCGAGCGTCAGCGCTTCCAGGGCTTCAAAGGTCCCGATTCCGCCGCAGGAGTCGTCTCGCCGAAGCTTGACCTGACCGGCTTTTTCGGCGAGCCATCCGAGGGTTTCCTTCAGATCAAGACGCGTCTTGCCCACCCTTTCGATGATGCCCTCCAGCGTTTCCCGGTCTTCGGCGACATCGTTCTTGAGGCCTTGGGCAAAGGCGGCGAGAGGCTGGTCGCGATATTGTTCCAGTAGGGAATCGAGGAGTTCGATGGCGAAGTTCGACCCCGCCAGGTGATCGTGGAGATAGGTTGCCAGGGGATCGCTCATCGGTCTCTGGGCGGTAGATTGCGCGGGTGCGTGATGTGTTTCATGCCTGCTCACAATGAGCACTCGAAAATTATCTCCTTTCCTTTACGAGTTTTGCGAGTTCGTGTTAACTCGGCTTGATATTTCCTGGAGTACCCTTCAATGGAGGCATCCAGGGTAGTTATCCGAATCCGTTGGGTTCGTTTCGTAATTTAGCTCGTTACCGAACCCCAGCGGGAAGGGACTGCGGGCTGCCGCTGGAGGAGGCCTTCGGGCGTTTTCCCTTTATGCGTTTCAGGACATCCTTCATCAGAAACTGGCTGCCCGATTTCAGGCCATCGAGTTCCTTCCACTCGAGCGGCAGCGCCACTGGCGCACCCGGGCGGGCACGAACGCCGTAATCCGCGATAGCTGTAGCTGTGTAGTCGTTGCGAAAGTAATCGATGAAGATCTTGCCGGTTCGTTTCGCTTTGCTCATGGTGGCCACGTACGCCTCCGGAGCCGCCGCTACCATTTCCGCGGCAACCGAAGCCGCGTAGGATTTTACGGCGGGCCATTTGTCTTTGCCGGCCAAGGGAACGGTCACATGCAACCCCTTGCCGCCGGTGCATTTGAGATACGACTCGAGTCCCTTGTTCTGAAGGCGTAGGCGCAGGTCCTTCGCACCCAACTTGACGGCTTCAAATGGGACGTCAGGGGCGGGATCGAGATCGAAAATCATGCGGTCCGGGTAGTCGATAGTTGCGACGGGCGCGCCCCAGGGGTGCAGTTCAATGGCGCCCATTTGCACTACTTCCAACAAACCTTTCTCATCCTCGATGTAGAGGTATTCGTATTTTTTCCCCTTGTGATGAAAGGTGAAAGGCTTTACGTCGGCACCCAGGCCCTTCCCGGGATTACGTTGAAAGAAGCAGTTTTCATCGATGCCGGTAGGACAGCGCAGCAGGCTGAGCGGGCGATTCACGATCGTAGGCAGAATGAAAGGCGCCACGCCCGCATAGTATTCGGCGAGTTCACCTTTGGTGACATGACCGGTTTCCGAAATCACGCGGTCGGGATGAGTGATTGTGATGCCGCTGACAACCAGACTTGTTTTGATGGGCATTTCCTGTTTCACCTCTTTGGCATTTTTGTCTTCCCGGAGTCCCTGAAAGGACGGGTGGCGGATGTGGCCGTCTTCGGTCCACTCCGTGAAAGCGACCTCGCATAGCAAAGTTGGTTTGATCCAATGAACGGAACTCCATTCGCCCGCAGGCAGCCCGGTCGCTTCGGCGCGGCTCAGGACCGGCTTCTCGGTGGCCATGCCTCTAAAGCGCTTCGCCAGATCCTGAGCGCTCTTCATGGAAAACCCGGTGCCTACTTTGCCCGCGTAGTGAAGGGCTCCATTCTTCCGGTAGCCAAGATAGAGCGCGCCGAGAGCCCTCTCCCCCGTGCGGGCATCGCTGAAGCCGAGAATGATGAACTCCTGACGCTGGGAACATTTTATCTTCAGCCAGCTATTTTGACGGCCTCGAGTATAAGGAGCATTGGCCTGCTTGGAAATAATCCCCTCGAGGCCGGCCTCGCATGCCTTCGCAAACATTTCCGCACCCTGGCCGGTGACGTGATCGCTGTATCGGATGTTGGAGCGTATTAAAAGGCTGCTGAGTTTTTCTTTACGAGTGGTTAGCGGCAGCTTCGTCAGATCGGCGCCATCGAGGCGGAGAAGGTCAAAAGCGAAGGCGACAATCTTATCCGGGTTTCCGCCGTTTCCCAACGCGCCCTGCAAAGCCTGGAAGCTGCTTTTGCCTTCGGAATCGAGGATCACGGCCTCCATATCCAACACTGCGTCTTGGGCCTTTAACTTCTCGAGCGCGGAGGCGATGGAGGGAAACCGGGTGGTCCAGTCCTTGCCATTGCGGGTGAGTAAGACCGGCACGCCGGCCGCGACAAAGCCGAGGAGCCGGTAGCCATCGAACTTTACCTCGTGCACCCATTGCCGGCCTTCGGGAGGAGTATCGACCAAAGTGGCGAGTTGCACTTCCGGGTAGGTGCGGATGAGCGTTGTTAACCGCGGGTGTTTCATTTGTGAAGTAGTGGGGAGAGTTTGGGGGGACGCTTGCCGCGACGGAGCGGGCTTGAGGCGGGCACGTAGTCGAGCTCTTTGCGGTCGCGGGCGCACCGGAGCATTAGGCCGCCCCGGCTCATGTCTCCCCGGCCGACGAATTCGGATGGAAACAGGAGGCGCGAACCCAAGATGTTAGTAAGAGGCTCAAGGTACTTAGCGGTGGCGATGCTGCCGAGCAACACAACTTCGCAATCGCTCGCGAGGGAGCTGTCGAGACGCAGAGCATCCTGTTCCAGAGGATCGCGATAGCGCGGGTCGGCGAGATCGATGGGCACGGAGGCGATGGCGCGCAACTCATCCAGGTTAATCACCGTTTCCGCCGGCAGCAAACCGCGGCCCGCTGTAATCACGTAGGACCCGGGAACGCTGGCAGGCGGCGCCGCGAACGCCTTCGCGTAGGCGGATTTGCCGCGGAAATACAGGCCGCTGATAAACGCATAGACTTCGTCCACCGAAGCGCCTTCGTGACGCAGCCGCACCGCAAGCTCAAACCCGGCCGACTGGTTCATCAGCTGTTGGGCGCGCACGCCGGAGGCATTCGCCGGAGAAAGCAGGAAAATGCGATTCACATTAGAAGTGGTGTGTGAACAACGCCAGAAGAAGAATAATAGGAATCGGCACGCCGATGAGATATAGCAAGACTGAGCGCATGTAAATCTCCTTAAATTACCTTGACATGATCGCGTTGTTTGCCGCCGATGGTGGCGGCGTAGCTTGCACAGAACGCGCCAATCAGAAGAGCGAGGAAGGTCCAAAGCAGAAGACGCGACGCCGCACGCCGCGCGACATCTTCGGCCTGCCGGGCGTCTGTGACTACTTGAGACACTCTGTTAGCGGCGTCAGCTTCGCTTAACCCGGTTCTCGCGGCCACTAACTTTGACAGATACGACTCATCGGGAGTAGAAGGTCCAGTCTGTTGAAGGATGACCGTAAGAATACGAGCAGCCTCAGCCTGTTGGGAGGCGTCCAAGACCTGCGAAGCGGGAGGATCCGATCTGAACAGGCGGTCGACAAAATAGGCGCGCGGATCAACGGAAGTTTTCTCACTAGCCGATGGCGCGGGGTTCCCGACCATGGATGCCGCGGAGGTAACGAGGAACGTCGCGGTGAGGACCACGGCGACGGCCCATGCCAGAAAGCCATTCGCAGTGTCCCGGAAGTAAACCTCGTCGGTATGCACCGCCACCCATTTCGTCCTCAAACGCCCCGCGAGATATCCTCCGAGTGAACAAGAGATCGCCTCATTCAGGATCAGCCACAGAATGGCCACCCGGCCGGCAGCCGCGGCTGATACACCGGCGTTCGACCATGGCGACACCACCATCAATCCAAAGCCCGCGCCGAGCGCGAGCATGATAAGGGAAACCGCGGCCGCCACGAAGGCGCCTCCCATAACCGCGCCCCAGGACACTCCGGACGAATGCTCATCCCGCTTGGGCGCCTCGATTGAGCTTCGCTCCGAGCCGGCAAAACTGAGACTGCTGCCCATGTACGTGCCTCCTTCTAATTGCTGTCAAATGGCTAGCAAGTTACCCGCCGTTTTGCCAACGATTAGATCTATTGGAGTTAGACGTGCCACGGTGAATCACGCGTGCGAGATCTGCCCGCCGAGGGGCCCTGTATCGGCGAGTTAGCATGTCCCCTCCATGACTGTCGGGGTTCGGTAGGATCGCGGGAGGGCCTCATCCTCAGCGCCGACCGTTGTCGGCGAGTCCGTTAGCAAATCCCCTCCATGACTGTCGGGTTTGGTAGGAGAGAATGTATCGCGAGATGGCCTCGTCCTCAACGCCCCGACACGGAACCCAACAGTTATGGAGGGGATTGCGCAGACTTTTGAAACATATCTTCGCTCGTTTTGATCCAACGCAAAAGAGCCTCGATCATGAATGAATCAACATTACTTGAAGAAGTGGTCCACGCCCCTGCGCTAGTGGAGGAGCCGGCCTCGGGCCGGACGACCGTAGTGACTCTCCGAGTGAACGGGCAGTCGAAAACCCTGACGCTGGAAACCCGTGTCACGTTGCTCGACGCTCTGCGCGAGCACCTCCAGTTGACAGGGACGAAAAAGGGGTGCGATCACGGGCAATGCGGAGCTTGCACGGTGCTGATCGATGGCGCGCGGGTCAATGCATGCCTGAGCTTCGCGGTGATGCACGAGGGCAAGGAGATCACGACGATTGAGGGATTGGCCAGCGGCGAGCGTCCGCATCCGGTGCAAGCCGCGTTTATGGATTGCGACGGTTTTCAATGCGGATACTGTACGCCGGGCCAGATCATGTCGGCGGTGGCATTGCTGTCCGAACCGGTGGCGCTGGACGACGATTCGATCCGCGAAAACATGAGCGGGAACATCTGCCGGTGTGGCGCGTATCCGAATATCCTGGCCGCCGTCCGGCGAGCCGCGACAAGCACCCGGAAGGAGAAACCGTGAACCAGTTTGACTACGTACGCAGCGAGAACATATCGGATGCGCTCGCAGCACTGGCGGGCAAGCCACACAGCTCATTTCTGGCCGGTGGCACTACGATTGTCGATCTGATGAAGCTGGGCGTCGAAAGGCCGGATGCGCTGGTGGATATTAATCCGCTGCCGCTCTCGGGAATCGAGACGCTGCCCGACGGAGGAGTGCGCATCGGCGCTTTGGCGCGCAATAGCGATCTCGCTCGTCACAATGTTATTCGCCGGGAGTTTCCGATGCTTTCCCAAGCGCTTCTTTCGGGAGCGTCGCCGCAGCTGCGGAATATGGCTACCGTGGGCGGAAACATCATGCAGCGGACGCGATGCTACTACTTCCGCGATCTGACTTTTGAGTGCAACAAACGGGATCCCGGGTCCGGTTGCGCGGCGATGGACGGGTATAATCGCATTCACGCGATTTTGGGGACCAGCGAGAGTTGCATTGCGACGAACGCCTCCGACATGAACGTCGCCCTGGTGGCGCTGGATAGCATGGTTCACGTGGATGGGCCGCGGGGCAAGCGGAGTGTGCAGTTTGAAGACTTCCACCTGCTGCCGGGCGAGACGCCGGAGCGCGAGACGGTGCTGGAGCCGGGGGAACTGATCACGTCCGTTGAAATTCCGGCGTCTGCCGCCGCCCGAAATAGCCTTTATGTTAAAGTCCGCGATCGCGCGTCTTACGAATTTGCATTGGTGTCAGTGGCGCTTGGTCTGGAAATGGCAGGCGACAAAATAGGCTCCGCGCGGGTCGCGTTTGGAGGAGTCGGCACTAAGCCGTGGAGAGCGCATGCGGTGGAAGAGGCGCTGCGGAATGGAGCGCCGTCGGAGGAGCTTTTCACAACAGCGGGGGGGGCGGCGATCGAGGGGGTGAAGCCCAAGACCGACAACGCATTCAAGGTAGAGCTTCTGCAGCGGACGCTCGGAAAAGCGCTGTGGACACTGCTCGCGGGAGGACGGCAATGAGCGCCCTTATCGGAGATCCGATCAACCGCGTGGACGGATTCCTCAAGACTACAGGGGGCGCGAAGTATGCCGCCGACTATCCTGCCCTGGATGTCGCGTACGGGGTTCCGATTGTGAGCACGATCGGAAAAGGCAAGGTTGTTGGTATCGATACATCGGCCGCGGACCAGGCTCCTGGCGTCCTGGCGATTATTACGCGTGCGAACGCGCCGAAGCTGAAGAGGCCGAAGAACGATTTCGGGTCCGCTACCAAGCTGGGGGAAGACAGGCCGCTGTTTAAGGACGATCGGATTTATTATGCAGGTCAATATCTGGGTCTGGTGATTGCGAACTCCTTGGAGCGCGCGATCGCGGCCGCGGCTTTGGTCAAGGTCGATGAGAAAGCGCAGAAACCGGCGATGGATTTCGACGCCGGCAAAGAGTTCGAGCCGGGCGACGATTTCGCGAAAACGAAATATAGCCGCGGCGATGTCGACTCGGCACTGAAGACAGCCGTTCACGAGATTCGGCAGACCTATGAAACTCCGGTGGAACATCACAATCCGATGGAGCCGTCGGCCTCGATGGCGGTCTGGGATGGAGACCGGCTGACGTTGTATGAGAGCACGCAATGGGTGGTGGGCGCGCGCAACGTGGTGGCCGATACGCTGGGCATCAAACGCGACAAGGTCCGGATTATTTCCAGTTTCGTCGGCGGCGGCTTTGGATGTAAGGGCTTTGTGTGGCCGCATTCGGTACTTGCGGCGATCGCGGCGCGACGGGTGAGTCGACCCGTAAAAGTGGTGCTTTCGCGGCCGCAGATGTTCACCGCGACTGGACATCGAGGCGCGACGCGCCAGCACATTTCGCTGGGCTGCGATGAATCGGGAAAGCTGGTGGCGATGGACCACCTCAATCTGACTCATGCTTCGCTGGTGGACGATTATATCGAGCGAAGCTGCGTCGCGACCAGCTTCCTTTACGAGTGCCCCAATGTTCGCCTGAAGAATAAGGGCTCCCGCGTGAACATTGCCACACCTACGCCAATGCGGGCTCCGGGCGAAACACCGGGGCTGTTCGCGCTCGATTCGGCGATGGATGAATTGGCATGGAAGTTGAAGATGGACCCGGTGGAGTTGCGGCTCCGAAATTACTCGCAGCGCGACGAAGAGAAGGACTTACCGTATTCGAGCAAACATTTGCGCGAATGCTATGAGCTGGGCCGGGAACGATTCGGCTGGCGCCCTCAGGGGGAACCCGGGTCGCATCGCGACGGCAGATTTTTTATTGGCTGGGGAATGGCCACCGCAACCTATCCCGCGGTACGGAATATCGGGGCCGCAAGGGTGCGAATCACGGGAGACAGCAGCGTTGTGGTTTCGTGCGCGACTCAAGACATCGGGACCGGCACCTATACGACCATGATGCAGGTAACGGCGGAGACCTTGGGGATTCCAGCGGAAAAGGTGCGCGTGGAGCTGGGGGATTCGTCGCTGCCGCCCGGTCCGGTATCGGGGGGATCCATGACCACGGCCAGCATTCTACCGGCGGTCCAATCGGCCGCACAGGAAGTGTTGGCCAAGATGAAGAAGAGCGCCGTGAGCGATAAGCATTCGCCGCTCTACCATCTGTCTGTCGACGAAATCGATTCGATGGGCGGAAGCATCTACTCGCGGTCGAACGGCACGCGGCGGGTTAACTATGGCGACGTGGTCCGGCACAGCGAGGGTTCGATGATTGAGGGCGAGTCGACAGTCATGCCGGGCATCGAAGTGAAGGAATACGGCTTCCACTCGTTTGGGGCCCAGTTCACCGAGGTGCGCGTGGATGGAGACACGGGGGAGATTCGCGTCTCCAGGCACTTGGGTGTGTTCGATATCGGCCGCGTGATTAATCCGAAAACGGCGCGCAGCCAGGCAATTGGCGGGATCACGATGGGTTTGGGGATGGCGCTGTTCGAACAGACGATGTACGACCGCAAACTAGGCCGCGTGGTTACTAACAATCTGGCGGATTATGCCATGCCCGTGCATGCCGACTTGCAAGACATCGACGCGATTTTTACCGACCATCCCGATTACGTTCTTAATCCGATAGGGGCGCGAGGGGTGGGCGAGATCGGAATCACCGGCGTGGCAGCATCCATCGCGAATGCAATTTATCATGCGACTGGGATTCGAGTGCGGGAGCTTCCGATTACTCCGGACAAGATGTTGGGGTTGCGGGTTTAGGACCCAGGGGCGTCCCGTTCAGGCCACTTTACGGCGCCGCGGAGGGGATTTTGGGGACTTCAAGCTCTTCTTCAGAGCTTCCATTAAGTCGATGACTGGCGCGCGCTTCGGGTGCGGTTCGAGGGTGATTTTCTGACCCTTCTTTTTCTGCGAGATAAGTTTCTCGACGTTATCGCGGTAGGTGTCGTGAAACTGCTCCGGCTTGAAGGGGCCGGCGAGTTGTTTAATCAACCGGGTGGCGAGCCCGAGCTCCTTCGCATCGGGCTTCACTCCGATTTTCTGTTTGTTAGATTGATGAAGCTCGTCCACATAATACAGCGTGTGTAAGATGAGCTGCTCTTCGGCGGGACGAATCAGGACGACATGCTCGCGGCCGTGCATCGATATCTTCGCGATGGCGCTGTATTTCGTCTGCTTCAGCGCCGAAAAGAAGAGCGCATAAGGCTTGGTGACGTCCTCTCCAGGCGCCACATAATAAGAAGTTTGAAAATACACCGGATCGACGTCGGCTTCCCGCACAAATTGTAGAATCTCCATGGCGCCAGCCGTTGCGGGAGCGGCGTTCTTTAATTCCTCATCCTCCACAACGACGTATTCGCCTTTGCTGGTCTCGTAACCTTTGACGATGTCGGCTCTCTCAATGGGCTTGTTTTCTTTGGCGCAATACCAGACCTCTTTGATCCGTGACAGGTCTTTTCGATGAAGCATATGAAAATGAATAGTTTCCGCGCGCGCGGCAGACAGAAGCCGCACTGGGAATGAAACAAGTCCAAAACTGATGTAGCCCTTCCAGACAATGGCCGGCACGCTTCTTAGACCGCAGGATCGGCCATATCGTTTCCGGAAGAAACAAGGCGGAGACGGTTCGATCTAACTTATATGCCAGATACTGAACACGGGCCCCCGCGCGATCCTGATCTCGAAATGCACAAAGAGATCGCGACGCGGGCTTATCAAATATAGCTTCAACAAGGGCGTCCGGCGGGCCGTGCGGACGAACACTGGTTGGAGGCGGAGCGTCAGTTGCATGACGCGGCGGTGTCCCGCAAGTTGACGGAGATCAATGAGGAAAAGGCTGGGTCTGTGCAAAGTTAGGGCAGGTCGGGAACCTGTTCCACTGGGGTTTACCACCACTTGCCCGCCGGCACCCAATGGCGGCTCAAGTAATCGCTCAAGACGAACACGAACAGAATCGCCATCCAGACGAATCCCGCCGCGACGAATAGCCTGACCATCGAGCTGGATTGTCTGACGTGCATGAAGAACAGAATTACCAGCACTCCTTTCACCACCGCTATGGTCATAGCCGCCACGAAGTTATATTCGCCTAAGTTGATCCGGGAGACGCCGACGGTGGTCGCGGTTAGAACGATCAGCGCTACGAAAACTCCGACGTAGACTTTGAGCGGGACTACAGGGTGGCTCATTTGGTGCGTCCTATTAAATACAAAAGCGGGAAAAGGAAGATCCACACAATATCGACGAAGTGCCAGTAGAGACCCACCATATCCACCGGTGTGTACCAGGCGGCACTGAAACGATTCCGCGCCGCCATCCCAATCAATACGACAAGTAGTCCCGCCCCGACGATCATGTGAAGGGCGTGCACACCGGTCATGGCGAAGTAGAGATAGAACAGGATTTGAGCCTGGGGCGCATAGCGCGCGTCTTCGTAATGGAAGCCGGGACCGGGAACGTGATGATCAAGCCACTTCTCCCGATATTCCACACCCTTCAGACCAAGGAAGACACATCCTAGAAGGAGCGTTATTATTAACAGCCCGATCAACGCGCGCTTCTGTCCTAACTGGCCCGCGCGCACAGCAAGCGCCATGCTGAGGCTGCTGGAGATCAACACCGCGGTGTTAATCGCTCCAATAGTCACATTCATGAAATGACTGGTGGACGCGAATGCATCGGGATACGCGTCTCGATAGATAGTATAACTGCAGAACATTCCCCCGAAGAACATTACTTCGGTGGCCAGGAAGAGCCACATACCGAGTGTCGACGACTCGAGCTGCTGCGCGGGGTCGTCGAAGTGATGTTTCAACTCCGGCGGTTGGAGGATCACGTTACTTTTCGCCACCGTCGACCTCGTTTGTGGGAGCGGAATAGTTGTAGGCGGGCTCGGTGACTACTGGCGGCTCGATGAAGTTGAACGTCGGGGGAGGGGTAGGAGACTGCTCCCATTCCAAACCTTTGGCATACCATGGATTCTGGGGCGACTTAGGGCCGTGACTCCAAGCCCAAGCCAGATAAATCATCGGGATCACATAGCCGACACCGAGGATCGAGGCACCGGCGGTGGACATTACGTTCAACAGGTGAAACTCTTCGGCATAGGTCGCATAACGCCGCGGCATTCCCAGATAACCGAGGATGAATTGCGGGAAGAAGGTCAAGTTAAATCCGGCGAAGATCACCAGCGCCGCGAATTTCGCCCAAGCCTCCGGATACAAGCGGCCGGTCATTTTCGGAAACCAGAAATGAATCCCGCCGAGGTAGGCCATTACCATTCCTCCCACCATCACGTAATGAAAGTGTGCGATGACGAAATAGGTGTCGGTAACGTGAACATCGATCGCCATGGTGGCAAGGAACAGCCCGGTTAGTCCGCCGATGGTAAAGAGCCCTATGAAGCCGAACGCGTATAGCATAGGCGTGTCATAGGATATTGAGCCCTTGTACATGGTCGCGGTCCAGTTGAATACTTTGATCGCGGAGGGTACGGCGACCAGGAAGCTGATGAAGGAAAAGGCCATGCTGGCGTACATCGACTGACCGGCGACAAAGAGATGATGTCCCCAAACCAGAAAACCTAGCACCGCGATGGCGAGGCTTGAAAACGCCACGAAACCATAGCCGAAAATGGCTTTTCGAGAGAAACAGGCCACCACTTCACTGATGACCGCCATGCCCGGCAGGATCATGATGTAAACGGCTGGATGCGAGTAGAACCAGAACAGGTGCTGGAACAGGACCGGATCCCCTCCCAACGAGGGATCGAAGATTCCGGCGTGCAGAATACGTTCGAGACAAAGAAGAAATAGAGTAATCGCGATAACAGGGGTGGCCAATACTTGAATCAGAGCGGTGGCATAGTGCCCCCAAACGAACAATGGCAAGCGCGACCAGTACATTCCCGGAGCGCGCATGGTGTGAATGGTGATGATGAAGTTAAGACCGGTGAGGATGGAAGAGAACCCTGACACGAACACGCCCATCGCGGCGAGGATGACATGAGTGTTGGAATAGGTCGCACTGAAGGGCGCGTAGAAGGTCCATCCGGTATCGACTCCGCCCCGGACGATAGCGGCGAGCGCCATTACACCGCCGACGATATAGATATACCAACTGAGAAGGTTGATGCGGGGAAATGCGAGATCTCGCGCACCGATCATCGGAGGAATTAGAAAGTTACCAAGCGTGGCCGGAATCGACGGGACCAGGAAAAAGAACACCATGATGACTCCGTGCATGGTGAACAGCTTGTTATAGGTGTCGTGTGCGAACAGACCGTTTGGAGAGAGCAGGTTGATGCGCATTCCGACCGCGAAGATGCCGCCCACGAAGAAGAACGCCGTAATGGAGAACAGATAGAGTAACGCGATGCGCTTATGGTCTGTGGTAAACAGCCAGGACTTCCATCCATAATCGGCGTTGAGATAGTTCGGCGGTACGTCGAGTTGAGGAGGTGGAAGGGTTGTGCTCATGATGGACTCCTCATTTTGCCGCTTTCCCGGGCGGTTCGGTCTTATTCTTAGTAGAGTCGGGCGCTGATAGACTCTTGATATATACGATTACTTGCAACAAGGATTCTTCGCCGATTTGCCCCTGAAAGACGGGCATGATGTCGCGGTCGTATCCCTTGACAATCTTGGCGTTGGGGTTGAGAATCGACTCGCGCAAATAGGCCTCGTCCGCCAGCACAGTCCGCCCGTCCGCAAGTTGAACGGGCTTGCCGAAGACATTCCGGAGAGACGGGCAGCGGCCTTGCTGGTCAAGTACGTGACAGGTGACACAGCCGTATTGTTCGAACACTTTTTCGCCTTGTTCCGCCATCGACCCACTGGTACTGCCGCCCGAAAGCCAAGCTTGGTAGGGGGCAGGGGCCATGACGGTTACCCACCCGATCATGCGGGAGTGATTGGTGCCGCAATACTCGGCACAAAAGATGTGATAGCGTCCCGGCTCTGTCGGCTCGAACCAAAAGGTCTGATAACTTCCCGGGATAACGTCGTGCTTCAGCCGGAAAGCCGGGATGTAGAAGCTATGGATCACGTCTTCGCTTGCCAAGGTCAGCTTGACCGCGCGGCCGGTTGGCACGTGGAGCTCATTTATTTCGCGTTGGCCGCCGGGATACTGCACCTTCCACATCCACTGTTTGCCGGTGACGTAAATATCCAGTGTGTCCTTCAGAGGAGGTGTGTAATTCCGGAAATACAGTATTGTTCCCCAAGCGAACATAACCAGCATAATCAGAAAGGGGATCAGACTCCAGGAGATTTCCAGAACCAGCGATCCGTGAATCGCGTTGGGGCGATCTTCGGGGCTGTTGCGACGGTATTTGATTGCGAAGAAGAAGACAAAGAAGAAGATCAGGGTAGTCATCACGATTCCGACCAGTAGAAGGAATCCGTACAGAGCATCCACCTGTGCGGCGGACGTCGAGGCTCGGGGAGGAAAGATCGAAAAACGGCCCATTCAGGTCACCTTGAAATCCCTGCGACACATGACAATGATGAAGGCGAGCAATATTGTCACGGTGGCTAATCCGGCAAGGCGAAGCACGTTCATGACTACCAATCCGTACCTGCCGTTCGAGGGATCGTAGTGATAGCAATACAGCAGCACGGCGTCGACGGGCGATCCGATCCGGCGAGCCGATGCTTCCTCCAGGCCCAATCGCACATCGCGCGCCGGGTAATCGATACCGTAGAAATAGCGCGTCACTTGGCCTTCGGGCGCCAGAATGACAATTGCGCTGCCATGCGCATACTGATTGCTGAGGGAGTCGTACGCGTAGTGGAAGCCAACGGCATCGGCCAACAGTTTAATGGATGCTTCCGGACCGGTGAGAAAGTGCCAGCCCCCTTCGGCCCCAGGACGATCATAAGCCTTCAGATACGACGTCCTTTTTGCCGCCGCCATTTCCGGCGTTTCGCGCGGATCGAAGCTGACCACGACAATCTCGTATTCATCCCCCGCCGTCAGCTTAAGGCTTTTCACGCTGCGCACAATCCCGTTCAGAACCATGTTGCATAGCGAAGGACACTGATAGTAAACGAGGGCCAGAATCACCGGCTTTCCGAGGTAGTTCCGTAAGATGGCGGGGCGGCCGGACTCATCGTTAAATGGCAGATCGATGGGAACCTGTGCGCCCAATTTCTGATCGATGCCAACACTTCGAAGTAACGCTGGGCGCCAGCCGGTTTGCACCTGCGCTACAGAACATGTAGCTAAGAACAATAGGAGGAGCCGTTTCATTTGTTCACCGCCTGCTTGCGTACTGGAAATCCCCGCTCCAGTTGCAACTCCATCGCACGGTCGATTGGAATTCGAACCACGCCGGCCTTCTTATCCGTCCAGCCATAAGTCGAGAGGATGTGATTCTCCTGGGCGTGAAGCTCAATGAGGTCGATCGTTGGATGTTCCTCGATGCGCGGGGCCGGGGGAAACTGTTGCCGATCGGTCTCCGCCATTGGATTGGCAGGCGTGACGACGGCTGGATGATGGACCAGGTATTGAAACATCCCATACACGATCCAAAGGACGATTGCGATGGCCACAAAAAGCCCAATCCCTGTCATGCCGATCGCGCGCACATTCGCGTCGCTTGTTTCGTGGCCAACTGAGTTGTGATTCGATTCCATCATGAGATGTCAGAACGCAACTGTCTCCCGCGGTGCACCATTGAGACGCGGATCCTTCAACGGAAGCAGCGGCCTGGAGTTAAGAAGCCGGAAGAATAAGGTCAACCACAATCCTCCGATCGCCACGGGGATTACGAAATCCATCCAGTGCATCTTAAGTTGCTCGTTGTAGAAAGCCGGTTCGACCAGCCAATACACATCCACTGATCGGATCACGATCAACAGCAGGCACACTCTGATCAGCCGGCTGCCTTGACGCTTGGTCTTGCGCATCAGCAACAGCACGAACGGAGCTGCGAAGTGAAAGGCCACCAATGTCAACGCAACCCATTGCCAGCCTCCGCGGAGGCGCCGCAAATACCAGGGGATTTCTTCGGGCAGATTGCCGGCCCAGATAATGAGGAATTGCGAAAACGACAGGTACGCCCACAGAACCATAAAAGCGAACATCATGTTGCCGAGATCGTGGAGGTGCTGCGCGGTGAGGTATTCCTTCAGCGGAGATTGCTTCGACAAGACAATTACCAACGCGATTACGAGCGCAAAGGATTCGACTACCAGGCCAATGAGAAACATCGCGCCATAGATAGTTGAAAACCAGTTCGGCTCCAGCGACATGATCCAATCTATAAAGGCGAAGGAAGTTACAAAGGTGAACACTACCAATCCGGGTGCGCTGACGGCGCGCATCTTATCGATCAGCTGCTCATCGCCAGTCTGGTCTTGTTCGACCGACCATTTGCTCAGGCGCCAGGCATAGAAGCTCCAAACAAGAAAATAGAATGCCGCGCGGCCTACGAAGAAGGGCACATTTAGATAAGCGGTTTTGGCCTGAATATTCGCGTCGCGCGCTGCGTCCGCTCTCGCCCACGGATACAGGGTCGGAAGACTCAATAGCACTGGGATCAGGAGGATCGCCATATACGGTAGCGTGCGGCACGCCGCCTCGCACATGCGCCGAATTAGCATTCCCCATTTGCCGCCCACCGTATGATGCAACAGCAAAATGCCCATCGAACCCAGCCCCATCCCAAGCCAATAGATATAGGCGAACAAATAAGAACGCAGCGCCTGCTCGCGATCGAGAAAGAAACCGACGATCAGCAGCACCGTCCCTGCGATGGCGATCCACAACGATATGCGCTGCCATTGCAGAATCGGGCTGCTGATGGAATCGCGGGAAGTCATTGCGGGGATGCCTCCAATGCGTCTCGCTTATCCGGAGGCACGTCCTCGATTTTGGCGTTTTCACTGAATTGCAGAACGCGGATATAGGCGGCAATGCGCCAGCGGTCGTCGGGCTCGACACGAGATGCGTAGCTCGGCATCGCGCCGAAGCCATTGGTGATGACGTCGAAGAAGTGTCCGACCGGAGCCTTTATCAGTTTTTCAGTGTGATAAGACGCCGCCTGACGAAAGCCGCGCCGCACGATCATTCCATTCCCATCGCCGATGCGGCTATGACAAGGCGAACAATAAATATTGAAGCGCTGCTGGCCACGCATTAGGTCTCCTTTAGTTACAGGAAAAGGAAATACGTCGACATCCTGGCCATCCACTTTCCCGGTATAGCGGGCGCTGTCAATCCGCAGATGTCCACGCGCGACTGTGCCTTCGACGACCGGCCGGGCAGAGCGCCCATCGCCGAAAAAGCCAGTACCAGCGAGAGGCTTGTACCGAGGCTGGTCGTGCATATCCTGGCGGCAGCCCGTTAAGGCCACCGAGAGAGCCAAGCTAAGGAACTGGACTTTACGGCTCAACTTCCATCACTCCTTGCGAGGAGAGTCGTTCCAGGAACACTCTGGTTGCTTCGGGATCGAACTTCGGGTCCGCTGCTTCAATGCAGAGAAAGAATTTGTCGCGGGACGCGTGCTCGAAGCGTGCCACGTTAAACACAGGATGATATGGCTGCGGCAATCCGTTGAGCGCGAGCATTCCCACGACCGCGGTAAGGCACGCTATGAGCACCATGGACTCGAAAGTGATGGGAATGTACCCCGGCCAGCTGTTGAGCGGCCTGCCCGCAACATTGTGGGGATACGCGATCACCGTCATCCACCAGCACAGCGTAAATCCTCCCGCCGCACCCAGCACGCCGGCGATGAACACGAGCCGCTGCACCATGGTGGTGCGAAATCCGATGGCTTCGGCAAGACCCTCGACCGGCATCGGCGAATAGGCGTCCATGTGGCGATAACCTTCGGCGTGCGCGCGGCGGGCGGCTTCGAGCAACGGCTCGGGTTGGTCGAATTCGGCCATCAAGCCGTAGAGTTTACTCGTCGCGCCCATGCTTGTACTCCAGGTGATGCACTACCTCACGCATTTCGAAAATCGAAATAGCGGGAAGGCCGCGAATAAACAGGAACATCAAACTTAGGAACAGGCCGATGGTTCCAACATAGGTGCTCCAATCCCAGATCGTCGGGTAATACATGCCCCAGGAAGAGGGCACGAAATCCCGCGTCAGGCTGGTGACGACGATCACAAAACGTTCCAACCACATTCCCATGTTCACGACTAACGAGATCACGAACACGGCGGGAATATACATGCGCACGCGTTTCGACCACAGCAGCTGAGGGATCAGAATATTGCACACGATCAGGAGCCAATAGGTCCACCAATAGCCACCAACCCAGGCGCGATTCACGAAGGTATAGCGCTCCACCCGATTGCCGCTGTACCAGGCCATGAACGCTTCCATCGCGTACCCATATGCGACGATCAATCCGGTCCCGAGCATCACCTTGGCCATGCACTCGATGTGGCGCATGGTGATGAGATCTTCCAGGTGATACCAGCGGCGAACGGGGATCGCGAGCGTCAGCACCATTGCGAAGCCCGAATAGATCGCACCCGCGACAAAGTAGGGCGGAAAGATGGTTGTGTGCCACCCTGGAACGATGCTCACGGAGAAGTCGAAACTGACCACCGAGTGCACGGAGACTACCAGCGGCGTCGAGAGGCCGGCTAGCAACAGATAGGCTTTTTGATATCTGGCCCAATGTTTCGCCGATCCGCGCCACCCCATCGCCAGCATGCCGAAGATTTTCTGCGCCCAAGAATTTGGAGCCTTATCGCGCATGGTGGCAAAATCCGGGATCAGACCAGTGAACCAGAACAACAGCGAGACCGTGGCATAGGTCGATACCGCGAAGACGTCCCAGATGAGCGGGCTGCGCGGCTGCGGCCATAGCCACATCGTGTTCGGATAGGGAATCAGCCAATAGGCGAGCCAGGGACGGCCGAGATGAAGGATCGGGAACATTCCGGCGCAGGCGACCGCGAAAAGGGTCATCGCTTCCGAGAAGCGGTTGATGGATGTTCGCCAATCTTGTTTGAGCAGCAGCAGGATGGCGGAAATTAACGTTCCGGCGTGGCCGATACCGATCCACCAGACAAAGTTCACAATCGCGAATCCCCACGCAACTGGGATCATGATGCCCCAGATCCCCACTCCTCGCGCAAAAAGCCAGGTGACGGCCACCATCAGCAGATTCACTAACAGAAAGGCACAAGCAAAGCCGGCGAACATCTGCCTCGGCGTCTTCAAGAAAGGCTGGTAGACGACGCCCGAGATTTTCTCCGAGACCGTTGCGTAGTCGTGGCCGGGACCAAGAACCTTTTCGGGCCCTGGATCGATGGTGACGGCCGATGTCTCTTCGGGTTTCATCGCTTTTCCAACTCCGGATTGGGGTTGCGCAGCCGAGCGAGGTAAGTGGTGCGCGGACGCGTGTTCAGTTCTTCCAGCAGAGAATAATCACGCTGCTGCCTCTTGCGCTTCGATACTTTACTGTTGGGATCGTTCAAGTCGCCGAACACAATCGCTTCCGCCGGACACGCCTGCTCGCACGCCGTTACGATCTCGCCATCGGCCACCGGCCGGTCCTGTTCTTCGGCGTCGATTTTGGCGCGATTAATACGCTGAACGCAGTAGCTGCACTTCTCCATTACCCCGCGGCTACGCACTGAGACGTCGGGATTGCGCGAGCCGAAGAGGCTTTGCGTATCCCAATCCGCATAGAGGAAAAAGTTGAATCGGCGGACCTTGTAGGGGCAGTTATTGGAACAATAACGCGTGCCGACGCAGCGGTTGTAGACCATTTCGTTCAGGCCTTCGGCACTATGCACAGTGGCCGCGACCGGGCATACCAGCTCGCACAGGGCATTCTCGCAATGCATGCAGGGCACCGGCTGAAAGTACATATCGGGATCGTCGAACGAGCCGTGGTAATACCGATCGACGCGGATCCAGTTCATGTGGCGGCCCTTGGCCACTTCTTCTTTCCCGACGACCGAAATATTATTCTCGGACTGGCAGGCGATGGTACATGCCTGACACCCGGTGCAGGCATTCAGATCGATCGACATGCCCCACTTATGCTGCGTGTATTCCCAAAGCGGGAACATTGAATGCGTGTCCGGAACATGATTCTCGGGAGGCCGGGCAAAATCAGGATGATTATGATATTCGGAGAAGGTTGCGATGCGAAAAGGATCGCGCTCTTCCATGGTTTGGGTATGCTGCGTGGTCGCGAAGGTATAGACGCGCGCCTTCCGCGCGATTTCGATCCCCGCATCCTGCCACGGCGATGAGGAGTGACGGATGGAATACGCGTCGAACCCGACTCCGTCCGCGATTTTGCCGGCGCGCGTGCGCCCATAGCCGAAGTGCACGGTGATTGATTCGTCGGCGTGACCGGGCATGATCCACACCGGACCTTCAACCCTTCGGCCGCGAAGGACGATTTCAATTACATCTCCAGAAACGACCCCATAACGGCGGCCTGAGCTCGGCGAGATCCAGACGGAGTTGTCCCAAGTCATCTTGTTCTGCGGCTTGGGCATTTCCTGAAGCCACGCGTTGTTTGACAAGGTCCCGTCGCCGACGGCAGGATCCGGACGAAAGACAATTTCAAGTCCGGAGGCAATAACCGCCAAGGCTTCCGGAACCTTCGCGGCCGGCGGGGTAATTGCGGGAAGGGCCGTTCCCTCTACGACACCATCGTGCAGGGAAACCTGCCAGAATTCATCGAAATCCTTGCTCTTGTGCTGCGATTGCCAATAATTGCGTACCGTATCGTGGGCCGAACGATCCGCTTGATTATTCAAGACATTCAGGATTTCGTGCATGGTCTTTCCGCCGTAAATCGGCGCGATCAGCGGCTGGACCAAACTGACAGTTCCATCATAGGCGCGCGCGTCGCTCCACGATTCCAGATAGTGGGCCTCCGGCACGTGCCAGTGACACCAAGCGGCGGTTTCATTGGAATAGAGTCCGATGTGTGCACGGAGCTTCACGGTCTTTAGCGCGTCTAGAAAATTGAAATCGGCGGGAGCATCGTAGACCGGGTTTCCGCCCAGCAATAAGAGAGTTTCGACTGCCCCGCTTCGTATATCGGCGACCAACTCGCCCAGCGAAGCCAGCTGATCCACAGGATTCGCCTCGACAGGATCCGTGTAAACCACGGTTTTTGCAATGTTTCCCAGGTCCCGGTTCAAGGCGTGCGCGATAGAATGGACGCGCGGGGGTTGATACTCGCCGGCAATGACGATACTGGTTCCCCGGTGGGCGTCGAGATCTTTGGCGAGTCCGCCAGTGGGCGTTTTCAATTCCTGCGCCAGTCTGACGGCGAAAGCCTCTACCTCAGACGTGCGCATTCTAAACCGATGGTCAGCCATGCCTCCGGTAATCGAGGGGGTTCCTTCGGCTATATAAAGGCGGGGAGGACGCGCACTCGCATCCCTCGCCGCAGCCCGGCGGCGGCCGGAGTAATCCCGGGCGTAGCGGAGTCCGCCGGGCATCCCGGAGGATAGAAAATCCGCGTCCAAGGAAACGATTACGTCCGCTTGATC
Organism: Bryobacterales bacterium; assembly: GCA_963813145.1. Lineage (GTDB taxonomy): Bacteria > Acidobacteriota > Terriglobia > Bryobacterales > Bryobacteraceae > Palsa-187. The sequence goes on along the minus strand of CAWEXX010000001.1, from coordinate 2,988,362 downwards.
GAAACGGTAGGTGGTATTCACTGGCCTGCCGAACGCGGCAACGCTTCCGGCGCGCACCGAATGTCTGCCGCACGGATCGTATTGGTGCCACTTCGCGTCAGGATACGCGGTGAGGAATTCCTTGATTTGTGCGGCGAGCGTGGGAGAAGTGACGGTACCGGTCAGAATGCGGAAACCCGAGCCCTTTTTCAAGCCGGCAACGTCCCGGGCGCCTGTCAAAGCCGAAAGGAAATCGCCCCAAGTGCCAGGAATTCCGTTGCGCGTAACCGTTTGCGACCGGTCTGGATCGTAAAGAGTGAGTACGCTGGCCTGCATCGAGGCGTCGGTTGCGCCGAGGCTCGCGGGATGCTGGGGGTTGCCCTCAATCTTTGTCGGCCTCCCCAAGTGGCTCTCGACGAGCAGTCCGGTTGCGATGCCCGCAACACTCAGTGCCGTCGCATAAAACAAGGGATTGCCGGGCACGACTTCCTCAGGCTGGCGCACGTACGGAACAATCATTTCCTTCGGCTGGACCGTGCATGCCGACGCCCCGGCCAGTGCCACCGACGCACCCATCAGGGTCAGGAAGCGGCGCCGGGATCCCAGGTCGTTCCAATCCGGCGTGCGATTGGGAAATTCATCCTCGACGAAGGCGCGAAACTCCGCGGTGTCCGCCAGCTCTTCTAGACTGCGCCAGTATTTTGTTTCATTCATCGGTGGCACGTGACGCAATCGGTCAAGCGTTGGATCTTATAGAGCGCGACAAGTTTCGGCCCAATCTCGTCCTGATTCGGCGCAGGGGTCTCGTAGGAAATGTCAAACACCTCCTCCCGCGGGCGCACTTGCTTTTCCGGATGCCGGTGGCAATCGATGCACCATTGCATGTAAAGCGTGTTGACTTTGTAAGTCAACGGCATACGGTCCAGACGTCCGTGACAAGTGGAGCAGCCGATGCCTTTGCTCACATGGATGCTGTGATTAAAATACACAAAATCCGGAAGATCGTGGACCCGCGTCCAGGTGATGGACTGCCCTGTCTGGAAGCTGGAGCGGACCGGCTCCAGCATCGCGGCGTTGGTCCAGAGCTGCGAATGGCAGCTCATGCACGTTTCCGTGGGCGGAAGTCCGGCGAAGGCGGACGTTTCAACCGAGGTATGGCAGTAGCGGCAATCGATGCCATCGTCCGCCACATGATGCTTATGACTGAAGGGGACGGTCTGGTCCGGCGCGACCTCCACCGCTGTCGTAAAGGAGCCGGCGTTCAAGCCATAGGCAGCCCATAAAACGCCGCCGACAGTGAACAACGCGGCCACAATACTGACTTTCGCCAAACTATTCGAGCTCGCGTGAAAGATCTGCGCCATTTGGCAAATCCTCCTTTGCTACGGCATAGTTCTGAGGAGTCCTGGTTCACCGTCAGTCGATGCACGGTGCACCGAGGGGCGTTTCGCTGCGTCCTTCATAGTCCAAGCGTTCGGTCTTTTCAAACAAGAGATTCCTTGCTCATAGCTTTGTTTCAATAAATTCGAGCGCTTCAATCCTGCCGTGATACCAGTGGCTACAATGGTGGTTCCCCCCGATGCCGCTTGCCTCCAGACTCTCCTTCCATTTTGAACAACGCGTTCAAGCCCGGGGCTTTAGCCTGTTCAGCGAGCGCGCCGTCCGAGTGACAGCCCAAAGCGCCAACCACCTTGCCGCAATCGTAATCGGCGGGAGACCCTACGAAGTTCGCGTCAGTTACAACAAGGGCCGGCTCGTGGTTTCTTGCGAGTGCCCCTACTTCACGGATTTCGGACGGTGCAAACATCTATGGGCGGCGATCCTGGAGGCAGACCGAAGAGGCGCATTGGGCGAGGCGCTACATGCGAAATATCTGGAGCTGGACGACGAATCGGAACTCGACTGGGTTGATCCTGGCACCGCTCACACGCAGCCGTTCCGCTTGCGCCCGCCAACTCCTCCGGCGCCACCCGTTCCAGCATGGGAGGAACACCTCACGGCCATCCGGCGGGAGATAGGACAGAAAAGACTCCCAATGGCGGCATGGCCGCGGGAGTTCGAGATCCTCTACGTAATCGACTTGGCAACTTCTAAAACCGCGGGCGCAATCGTAGTGGAACTTTTCTCGCGGACAAGGAAGAAGAACGGGGAATGGTCCCCGCCTAAACCCTTCAGAGTGACGCCCCCGCAGGCTGGATCGCTTCCGGATCCCGCGGACGCGGAGGTGGTTGGCGCCATGCTGGGGGGCCAGGAATATTATCCCTACGGATATTATTCGTCCAGCGCGTCGGCGACGCGCAAGAGTCTGCCGGCCTCGCTGGCAATTAAACTAATCCCGGAGATCGCAGCGACGGGCCGACTGCGGCTGCGCGCCGATGCTGCCTCAAAGGATTCGCAACCAGCGGAGTGGGACACCGGCGAACCTTGGCGGCTATGGCTAGAGGTTCGACAGGGAGAACGTGAACAGTGGAGCATCGAAGGCTCCCTGCGCCGGGGCGAGGAGCGTATGGAATTAAGTCAACCCGCGCTTTTGCTCGAAGGCGGGTTGCTGATCGCATCGGGCCGGATCGCGAGGTTCGATGCGGCCGGGGCGTTCGCGTGGGCGGCACAACTCAGAAGTCTGCGACGGATTTCGTTTAGAGATAGCGAGCGCGATGCAGTACTGGAACAACTGTTGGAATGCGAAGTTGTTCCTCCGCTGGAACTCGACGAGGTTCTCCGATTCGAAGAGCGCCGGGTATCGCCTCGCTTGGGACTGAGGGTGACCCAACAGCGAAATTCCCTGGGCGAGGAGTCCTTTCAAGCCCACCTGCTGATGGATTATGGACATGGCTGGATTGAGGACGCTTCCACGCGTGCCGGCATTTGGCTTCGGGAGGAGCGCGTGTACCTGGTGCGCGATGCGCAGGCCGAAAACGCCGCGCGAGACACTCTAAAGGCTCTCGGGCTGAAGCCGGCAAACGAGGGTCCTTGGCGTCTGGCGGTGAAGCCGATGCCGAGAGTCGTGCGGGAGCTGCTTCGCGCGGGTTGGCATGTGGAAGCAGAGGGAAAAGCGTTCCGGCACCCCGGCGCGACGCGCGTAGACGTTAGTTCCGGCATCGATTGGTTCGAATTGCGAGCCGAGGTGGACTACGGCGATGCGACGGTCAGCTTGCCTCGGTTGTTGGAAGCGTTGCGGCGCGGGGACACGATGGTCGCCCTCGGGGACGGCTCTTTTGGTTTGTTGCCGGAGGAGTGGCTGGAACGATTTGCGCCGCTCGCGGGCTTGGGTAAGCCCACCGGATCGGGAGCCGACGCTGACGGACATCTCCGCTTCAGGCGGAATCAGGCCGGCTTGTTAGACGCGCTTCTCGCCGCGCAGCCGGACGTTCGGGTCGATGAAATATTCGAGCGCGTGCGTCAAGGTTTGCAAAACTTTCAAGGCGTCAGGACTGCGGCGCAGCCGCCTGGCTTCGTCGGTCATCTGCGCGATTATCAGCGCGAGGGCGTCGGCTGGATGGCGTTTCTGCGGGAGTTTGGCTTCGGCGGATGTCTCGCCGACGATATGGGAGTCGGGAAAACGGCGCAAGTATTGGCCGTGCTGGAGTCCCGCCGTGCGGAGGGGAAAGGGCCCTCGCTGGTAGTGGCTCCAAAATCGCTGATGTTCAACTGGCGCGCGGAGGCGGCTCGATTCACGCCGCAACTGCGCGTGCTCGAACACACCGGACTCACGCGCGATGTGGAAGCGATCCCCAGGCATGACTTGATTTTGAGCACCTATGGAACGCTCCTGCGAGACGCTCCGCAATTGGCCGAAATCATGTTCGACTACGTGGTGCTCGACGAAGCGCAAGCGATTAAGAACGCCTCGACCGCTTCGGCCAAGGCCGTTCGGTTACTGCGAGGCGAGCATCGGCTCGCGCTAAGCGGGACCCCGGTCGAGAATCACCTGGGCGAATTGTGGAGCCTGTTCGAATTCCTGAATCCAGGCATGCTGGGCGAGGCGAAAGTACTGAAGCTGGCCGGAGGCCTGGCGCGGAATCCAAGCCAGGAGGCCCGCGGGCTGCTTCGCCAAGCCCTGCGGCCTTTCATCCTTCGGCGCACGAAACAGCAGGTAGCGCGCGAGTTGCCGGCGAAGACCGAGCAAACCATCTTCTGTGAGCTGGGCGACGCGCAGCGCAAGCTATACGACGAACTCCGGCAGCATTATCGCGAATCGTTGCTCGCGCGAGTAAAGCAGCACGGCCTTGGCCGGTCCAAGATGCACGTTCTCGAAGCCCTTCTGCGGTTGAGACAAGCCGCGTGCCATCCGGGATTGCTCGACGCCAAACGCGTCGGCGATCCGAGCGCGAAATTGGACCTGCTATTGGAACAGTTGGCCGAACTGCGCGAGGAAGGGCATCAGGCGCTGGTGTTCTCGCAGTTCACCAGTTTGCTCGCGATCGTGCGCCAGAAACTCGACAGCGCCGGCGTGAGGTACGAGTACTTGGACGGCGCCACGCGCAACCGGCAAGCGCGCGTCGACGCCTTTCAAAACGACCAACAGTGTGCGGTGTTTCTGATCAGCCTGAAGGCCGGCGGCCTGGGGCTGAATCTTACAGCGGCGGAGTATGTTTTCCTCTTGGACCCTTGGTGGAACCCAGCGGTAGAGGCGCAGGCCGTGGACCGCGCCCACCGTATCGGCCAGACGCGGGCGGTATTCGCTTACCGGCTGATCGCGCGCGACACGGTAGAAGAAAAGGTGTTGGAATTGCAAAAAACGAAGCGTGACTTAGCTGACGCCATCCTGGGTGAAGACAACAGCATCCTTCGCGATCTGAAGCGCGAAGATCTCGAATTGCTGCTTTCCTGAATCAGCGTTGCCGGATAACCACGATCTGATTGGCCGGCAAAGCAGTCAGGATCTGCGTTCCTCCGCCGGGCCACGCGATCTCGATTTTATCTGCCTTCGCGGCTCCCCCTAGTCCGAAATGCAGCCGCAGGTCGCTCTGCGAAAGATAACTTCCTCCGCTCCTCACCTCCGCCGTCTGAACGAACCCGCCCGCGGTTACCTTGACTCTGGCCCCGATTCCGCTCCGGTTCGACTTCACGCCTTCGAGCTTCAATTCCATCCAGTGATTAGACGAATGAGCGACAAGCCGCAGCAATGATGGCGTCTCGTTTTGATTGTTCACCAGCGCTTCCACCGATCCATCGTTATCGTAATCCGCAAATGCCAGCCCGCGCGAGGAATGCGTTTCGAGGATGCCCGCGCCGGTCGATTCCGAAATATCGACAAACTTCCTGTGATCGTTGCGATAAAGAATCGCGCGCTCCCGATAATGAATGTCGATCTTCAACCGGTCCACCTCCGGAAACGCATGGCCGTTCACCAGCAGCAAATCAGGCCAGCCATCGTTGTCGAAATCGAAGAATCCGCATCCCCAGCCGACGAAGCGCGTGTTGCGCCCCAGTCCTGATTCGACGCTCACATCCTGAAACTCTCCCTTGCCCAGGTTGCGATAGAGCGTCTCCAGTTCATCCGAGAAATTGGTGCGGAATATCGAGGGATTCCCCTCGTGCAGATAATCCGCCGCGGTCACACCCATGCCCGACATCGCCTTGCCGTTCTCATCGAGCGCGGCGCCGCGGAGCAGAGCCTCGTCCACGAACTTCCCGTTCCCCTGATTGATATAGAGAATCGACGGAGTCTGATCGCAAGCGACATAGATGTCGGTGAGCCCGTCGCCGTTGAAATCGCCCGTCAGCACGCCCAGCGAATAGTTGCCGTCGGGCTTCGAGACGCCGCTTTCATCGGAGACGTCGCGAAACACGCCGCCCTCGTTGTGATACAGAATGTTGCGATCGAACGGGAGCCCGCGCGGACCGCAATTCACGGCAATGCCGCGATAGAAACAATACGGATTCGCGCCCGGCTTCGGCGTGGTGTTGAAATCGAACTTCAGATAATTCGCGACGAAGAGGTCTAGTTTTCCGTCGTTATCGTAATCGATGAATGCGCAGCCGGTGTTATAGCGAACGCGATCCTGGGTGAGATGGACCTTCGCGGTGACGTCCTCAAAGCGCCGCCCGCCGACGTTGCGATAGAGCGAATTCTGTCCCCAGTAAGTGACGAACAGGTCGGTATAGCCGTCGTTATCGAAGTCGCCGGCGCAGACGCCCTGCGCCCAGCCTTCCCGCGTGAGCCCCAGCGATTCGGTGACGTCGCGAAATTTGCCGCCGCCTTCGTTGTGATACATACGGCTGGGCGATCCCGGTCCTGAGGCGATGAAAATGTCGGCCAAACCGTCATTGTCGTAGTCGATAAACGCGACGCCGCTTCCGGTGGTCTCGACGATGAACTGCTTCGACGTGCTGCCGCCGTTTGGAATCGGCGTGGTTAGCCCGGCTTGCTGCGCAACATTGTGGAAGTCTGGATTCTGCGCGGAGGCCAGCCCCACGCACAGCACCGCGACAGCTCGCTTCACTTCTTCTCGCCCAGGCGCTTCAGGAAATCCGTAAACTCGCCTTCCGGAGGCTTCTGCAGTTTCTCGAGCTCCGCTTTTTCGCGCTGCGCATCCGCCGCACGCCCCGCATTGCGATAAACCATCATCAGGTTGTAATGCGCGGTCTCATTGCGCGGCTGGAGTTTCACCGCGCGCTCCAGCAGTGCGATGGCATTCGGGATATCGCTTTGCCTCCGATCGCAGCTTCGCCACCGCAATCAGAGCTTCGGGAAAATCTGGACGCAACTCCGCTGCCCGTTCGAAGTGTGCCGCAGCTTCAGACTTCCGCTCCTGTGCTGTGAGGATCTGCGCCACCTGGTATTCGGCCACCGCATCGGAGGGATTCAACGATAACTCGGCTTCGAATTCTTTGCGCGCCTGGTCCAGAGCGGCGGCATCGTGCGATTGCTGCAACAACGCCCGTCCCGACGCGATAGTGGAGATTGAATCGCCTTCGGATTCTTTTCGATCGCCTTCCGGTATTCGGCGATCGCTTCAGTGTACTTGCCCTGAGTCTCAAAAACCTCCGCCGAGAGCTGATCGACGCGATACGACGACGGCGCCTTCTGATACATCCTGTAGATCGCGTCATTCCACGCTTTCATGTGATAGTTCGCCGACACATAGAGCACATCGGCATCGGAGGGAAACTCCTTTTCAAGCTGTCCGATGACAAACCCTGCCTCGATAAATCGTTTGGCTGCGATATGGCATTGCGCCAACGCGAGACCCGCCAGCCGACGGTTATCGCTGCGCGAAAACCCTACTATCAACCCGGAAATCGCCGCCTTCGCACTCGCCGGTTGCAGCCCTGCGTCAATGCCAGAAACAATTGCGCGCGCGGATCGCCGGGAGCCTGCTCGAGGTTCAGACGCGCAGCCTTGTAGTCTCCCCGCTGAAACGCCGCGATACCCTCAGCGACCGGGTTTGTCTGTGCGAAGAGCAACGAACACAACGACACATACGCGATAGAGCGTAAGCACCCTCGAAAACACCACGTCCCCGGAGCCGCGACCGTCAGGAAGCGGGCGGACGCGTCACTAATGCCCCGCATCATCCGTCATCAATCCCAGATTGCCGAAGCGCCCCCGGTCGTTTGCATCGAAATAGCGGAAACTCAATACCGGCGGCGCTCCCGGCGAAATCAGTCTCGGCGGCGACAATCTTTCCGACGGCGATTCGCTACGCTCGCGACCACACGTTGCGACAGCGCAGTCGCCTCGATCAGCAGAGCCGCGAATAGAATCATCTTGCCTCCAGTTCCCCCAGCGCTTTCCTGGCGGTCGCATTCCCCGGCTTTTGTTCCATCAACTCGTTGAGCACCGCGCGAGCCTTCTCCCGCTCGCCCATCGTAACGTAAATCCGCGCCAGATTCAGATACAGCTCGTCGTCGTCCGGATTCATCTTGATCCCGTACCGAAATGCCGCGATGGAATCGTTCGGTTGACCCATCTTCGCGTACAGCACCCCCAGATTGTTGATCGCGCCCGGATGATCCTTCTGCGCTTCGATGCGCCTGCTGGAACCACCGCCGCGCGACGAGAACATCGTTCGAACCGGCCGCGAGCAAGCCCAACTGATTCATTGCGTCGGCGCATTTAGGATCCAGCTCCACGGCTCGCTCAAACATCCGCTGAGCGTTCGCCTTGTCGTCCTGTTTCGCGTAAACCTCGCCCGCCCCCACAAACGCCGGCGGATAATCATTCTTCAGCTCGATCACGTGCAAAAACGAAGCCAGCGCGTCACTATCGCGGCCCAACTCCATTTGAATGCGAGCCATCGCCAGCAACGCCTTCCAGTTCTCCGGATGTGCGCGCAGAGTCTCGGCAAGATAAGGCAAGGCGTGCTCCGGATAACCCGCCCAATAAAATGCCGCGCCCAGCTTGAAATAATTCCGCCGTGGATTCAAATAATATTTGCCAGGGAACGGAAGCGCCAGCGTATGACTCTGGCCGATTCGCGCCAGGTCGCTTCGCATCTGCGCCGCCGGAGGAATCTCCGCGTAGACCTTCCGCGCCCGGCTCTCGCCATCCACCAAAAGAACCAGCGGCAGCGAAAGATCTCTGCGGTATTCGAAGAGGTATCGCCGAAACAGCGAATACGAAGCCGCCACATCGCTCTTTTCCACCTTAAGATCGATCGACTCGACAGGCACGCCGGCTGGCATGTTGGGACGCTCCCCGCCGTGAAGCACGACGAATCGCGGTGCGCCGATACGTCCCTCGGGGATGGGCACTGGATCGAGCAGCCATGTATCGCCGAACTCAGGATCGTTCTTGCCGTGTATGACTGACGCAGGCAACAGCCTCCGTGAACGAAAAGCCGTACGCTTATGTTCGCTCGCTCCCTCGACGAATGCATAAACGTAGCCCGGCTCCAGACCGCTCGCCTCCTCAATCGCACCCGACGGCCAAGTGATCTTCACCTGAGCCACAGGCTTCCCCGCAAGTCCGAAATGTAATTTCTTCGAATGCTGCGAGAGGAATCCGCTGCCCGCGCTGAGGTATTGCACCTGCCCATTCACCTCGACCCGCGCGCCAATCGCGTCCCGATTCGACTTGGTGCCCGTCAAAGATATCGCGATCGCCTTCCGTTCGCCAGAGCAATCGTTCTGCATCGCCCGAATCTGCGGACCCAGCCGGTTCTTCAGTATCAAATCCGGAACGCCGTCGCCGTCGAAATCGGTCACCGCGAATGTCCGCGTGTCATCCGCGAAATCCAGCCCGCTTACTCCGGACGCGTCGCGATATTTGCCCGCCTGCTTCGCATAAAAGACGTTGGGCTCGCGTCCGTTCCAACTGTAATCCTCGCGGATCAGTTGATTCAGCGCATTCCATCCATTCTCGTAATCCGCCGCCGCGCGCTGCTTCTCTGGAGTCTTCGCCACCACCTGACGCCAGAAAAAACTGTTCAGATCCTTAGCAGGACTGATTCGTCACCATCCCCGCGCCGATCAAAATTTCAGGCACGCCATCCAGATCCCAATCGAATCCGCCGGAGCTCCACGCCCATCGGCCCATCTCGACGCCCTCCACCGCGCTCGTCTCCTCAAACGTACCGTCGCCCTTATTGCGATAAAGGCAGTTGCCTTTTGTGTGACGCCGAAAAGCCTCGCCGGTCGCGCTCCGCAGGCTTGAATGCTGCGTCGCGGGTGACCCGCTGTCCCGCCGCGGTCCACATATCGGAAACGTACAGATCCGGACGCCCGTCGCCATCGTAATCGAACCACGCGGCGCTCATGCCTGGACCCGCACCGTCCAAACCGGCCTTCGCGGCCTCATCGCGGAATTGACCGTTCCGGTTGCGATAAAGATTGCCGCGTCCGAAATCATTCGCCACATAAAGATCGGGCCAGCCATCGCCATCGAAATCGCACCAGGCCGGCGCGAAGCTGAATCGGTCGTTGTTCTCGTTGATACCCGTCTCGGCGGTAACGTCTTCGAACCGCAGCGCAGGCCGTCCTATCGTATCGCGGAGCGTTGCACGATTCCGGAACAGAAAATTCGGCGGCCCGTTGCGTGCGTCCTGATACGGTGCGGGATATTGATACTGATCCTCGCTCTGGAAATAAATGTAGCAGCACAAATACAGGTCCAGCCGCCCATCGCGATCGAAATCGGCGGCCGCCATTCCCGTGAACGAACCCTGCGGCGTGGTCTTGAAATCGAAAGCATCGCGCTGTTCCACGAACGTGCCGTCGCCGCGATTCAGAAACAGCAGAGGTCCGGAAGAACGCAGAACCACCACGTCCTGACGCCCAGTGTTGCCGAAGTCGGCGAACAGCGCGCAAGTCGTCTCATCGAGTACGCCCAGCCCGGACCGCTCTGTAATGTCCTGAGCCGTTCCGTCGGCGCGAATCTTGTATAACCGATTCGGCAAGCCTCCCGGCTGGCACACGTAAATCTCGTCCACGCCGTCGTTGTCGATATCGGCCACCGCGATGCCCTGGTTCCCGAAAACATCGATGCCGCACGCCGAATCCAGCCGAGCCCGCCAATAAGGATTCCCTGGAATCAGTTGTTCGCGAAATGAATCCACCGCTCCGAACACATGCCCCGTCACATCGCGAAAATACGGCTTCTGCGATGCCGCAACCTGCTCGATGACGACCGCAAAATCAGGCAGCCGCCAAACTCCTGTGTGATACTCCGTAGCGGTCTTGATCTCGTACCGGACTCGCGCTTCCGGCAGCGCATAGAAACGCGCGCCGCGAATTTCACTTCGACGCGCCATCCACGCATTCAGTCCGGGAGGAGCGGCTTCCCTGCCCGCGAATATACGATCCAGGCGCGCCTCCAGCTCCATCGCATCCTTCTCGCCCTTGAACTCGTCGCTGCCCGGCTCGACATACCTCAGCACCGCGTCATAAGGATTCGCCTTGGCGTAATGAACCGGAAACGGCATTGCACTGGAGCCCTTAGAAGGCAGCAATCCAGCAGCGCTGACTGCCGCCATGAACTCCCGCCGCGTCATCGAAGCGCTTCCTGAGCCTTCACCAGCCGCGCGTGCTTTTCCCGTTCGGCCTCGGCTGCCTCGTGCTTGCCGATGCGATCGTAATCGCGAGCCAGCCGGTAATGCGCCGCCGGATCGCTGGGCGCTAATTCCGACGCCCGCTCATATTCCGCCGCCGCCGCCTCGTAGCGGTGCAGCCTGTCGAGCACTGTTCCCAACTCGAAGTGAGCCGACGCATCCCGGCCGTTCATCGCGATCGATTTCTCAAGCAGGCGCAACGCCGTCTCCGGCTCGATCGACTGCGCATTCAAAGCCTTTGCGTGAAGCAGATAAGCCGCGGGGCTGTCGGGATGCGCAGATTCGTACTCGGCGAACCGCCGCGTCACCAGCGGCAAGCGGCTTGGAATCTGGTCCAGAATCTTGCCGAGAAAAGTGTAAGGCTGCTCGGGCTCCGGATTGATTTCGATCACTCGCAGAAAAGCGTCCGCCGCATCGTCGAATCGCCGCAGCCCATAGTCCGCGACTCCTAGGGCCAATTCAAGTTGAGCGTTCTTCGGCACCCGCTCGACGGCTTCCTTCAAAATGACCACCGCCTCCGCAAACTTCTGCTGTTCCAGCAGCGGCCGCGCAGCTTCGAAATAAAGCTCGGCCGCATGCTGCCGGGCTTCCGGAACTTTCGCCGACACCCGCGCAGCCTTCAGCGCCTGATTCGTTTCCGAATAATAAATAGCGAGGCCCTGTAGCACAGCGGAATCCTCCGCCCCGAATGCCGCCGCTTTGCCCGCGGCATCTTCCGCCTCGGCATCCTTATGTAATCTCCAATATGTCTGCGAGAGCGCAACCCAGATCCGGCCATCTCGGGGGGCTAGCTTGCTAGCGGCTTCCAGATGAGTGCGCGCCGAGGCCAGGTCGCCCCGCTGTAACTCCGTCAGACCCATTCGATACGAATCGTCGAACGAGCTAGCCGCGAGCAGCAATAGCAAGGCAGGAAACACTGAGTCCCACTTATTTTATCCCGATTCTATCTCGAACCAGCAGTTCGGCGGTGGGTCAGTCTCCGATTTGCCGACGATAGGGCAGTTAATTCTCCGTTCAGCGCTTCGGAGTATGCGCGACAATTCGCACAATTAAACGTCTGGATGATACGTCCGAGGATCGGCTATGGTCGAACCTACTTCGGGCGATATCCAATTCTTCATGCGATCGAAACTGCGATCAGCATGAGCAGTCGACCAGTACCGCTCCGAGCGCTCAGCCTCTGCGTCATTGCTGAATGATTGCAGGGCGTCGGCACCGCGATAGTTGATAACGACTTCCCTACCCTCGAAAGCTTGGACTCGATAGCATCGGGGGGCAATTGGAATCTTTTCAAGCAGCCACTCCGTCAGTGCAGGCGAAAATTTTCCAAAAGCTTCGACGTACTCGGTGATGTGGAATCGTAAGAAACCAGCGCTCGGATCGTTAGACGTCTCGATGAGTTCCTTATTGGTTGCTGCGAAATGGTCCCGGTCAGACGGTAACACAGGAAACTCATACCACTTAACATTCAAGCGTAATCTCGCTGCCTGCGATTTCAGGTCGGCCAGTTCGTCCGTAGTGACAACGCCAAACGCTCCTTGCCGTTGCGGGCGTTCGCCCCAACGATGATCCATGAAATCGACGACTCTCATGGTCTGGGACGACGCGCGCGGCATTACTGCAACTCGCGCAATCGAAGAGGCCTCCGTGGCAGCGAACGCGAAGGCGTAATTAAGGCATGCGGTGAAATCGACGACGCGAGTCGGCAGACCGTAGTGTTGCAGCAGACCCATGGCACCGTGCGGATCAAGACCGTAGGGGTCTCTGCAGAACAGGCGTCCCAAATCAAAAATGAGCTTCCCGAGCTTCACTAAGTCTATGGCTGAAAGTCGAAATCCGTTCCGGAGGGACTCTGCTTGCAGCCGCCTAGCGCTATCCATTGTCGTTTGGAAGTCGCCACACTCTCCGCGAAACAGATAGCGTGGAAGCTCGCGTGGGTAAACCAGTCCAGACGTGGATTTGCCCCAGACGAGTTCATTAGGTTGAAGCAAATATTGGCCAAGAATGTATGTGAACGCCCCAGTCAGGCTATCGAACCGGCGATCACATTCGAACGTCATCATAAACCTGCAGGTTACCACTCAAGCACTAACGTTCAGGTGGCACATGACACACATTCCGAGAAACCCGAACCACTTCAGTCACGCGACCCGTCCGATCAACTCCCCCAACTCGATCGCCGCATCGGACCGCTTCCCCCGCTCCAACCCAGGCCCAATCGCCACCGCCTCCTCGTGATCCTCAAACCACGCCAAAAATGCCGACTTCTCCTCCCCAGCCAGACGCTGTAAGTTGAGCCACGTATAATAAGCGCCCATATCCGCGTCGATCAGGGACCCGCCCGGATCCAGCTCCGGCTTGCGCTGATGCTCGGCCAGCAGTTCGTTCATCTGGTTCTCTCGCTGACGCGGAGCAAATCGCGCAAACAGCGTCAGTGGCTGCGCGCGCCGCAGCGCCTCCCGCGCGGCCCATTGAACGAAGGTAGTAGCGAATACCTGCGTCCCCGAACCCTCCGTCAGAAGGCTGAGCTGGAACCGGTTGAGCACCTCATCTCCGCCGGACCGGAGGCCCGCTTCCTCGGGTTTAATCTGCGCCAGCATCGTCCGAAACGCCTCTGGATCGAACACGGCAGCTTCATACGTCTTCTGCATGCGGCTCTGGAGCGCAGCTCGCGGACCCGATAGAGCGCCGTACGAAATCCGCGTCACACTCTCCGGCGCGGCCAGCCCGGCGCCGCCATCGATATACCAATGCCCGTATGGCACAGGATGCTTTTTCGCGCGCGCCGCCGCCGCATCGAGCAACACCTGCATGCCGCCGCTATGTTTGACCTGGGTGAAATAAACGCCCTGCGGACGGAGTTTGCGAAATAGACTATAGTCGCTCTTCGCGACTCCCTGCCCTATCACCGCGATCCCCAATCTGTGTGTCGGCAGCGGAGCATCGGGCGCCGACGCCGAGGTTTTCTGAACATAATCGACCGCGGCGGCGCGGAAGCGATCGATCTGATGCGTGGCCCACAGATGCGCGGAGAGCTGTTCGGAAAAGACTCCAGGCGAGTTCACCCAATCGCTCTGCTCCAATTCCTTCGTCAGCTTGAGTTCCGAAAAGGCAGTCATGGCCGTTTGAAACCCGCCCGCCCCCAGCTTCCCGAAATACGCGAATTGCCGAGCCAGATCCGCTCGCTCCGATGGAAACTTCCAGTCGTAAACAATCAGCTCGCGCAGCAGTAGAGGAAGAAATGCCAGGGGCAGACGCTGTAGCAGCGCGATATTCTTGATCGCGAGTTGCCGCGCCTCCGTCGGATATTTACTAAAACTGCTCGCGGTCAATTCACCAGGGAGCATGGCTCACGCCACCTCCGAGATCGGTTTGCCGGTAGACAGACTCGCCTCGAATCCGAAGTACGCGCCCAGCGTCGGGATCAGGTCCGTCGATTCCACGCGCCGGTCGACCACCACGTTCTGCTTCACGTCCGGCCCCAGCACCATCATCCATGTCGTCCGCGAAAGAGCGTCGCCGGTGCGATGATGCTGGAAGCCGTTCCCTCCCGAATCGATGTCGGAGTCGCGCCCGAAATCCGGCAGGATAAACATGTTCGTTTTATTCGCGTATTCCGGATCCTTCTGAATCGCCTGCCACAACTCCGCGCACAGCCGGTCGGACCTCTTGATCCCGTCGATGTACAGCGAGAAAGTTCCCGAATGCGCGATGTCGATATCGTGCAGAGTGATCCACAAAAGGCTGGGCGAGTGCTGCCGCATCAACTGCTTCGCGATGTACACCGAAAGCTCGTCCGGGCTAACCAGGTTTCGTGCGTGCGTCGCGAAATCGTCAACCGAAAGCTTCAATACCTCCGCCAACTGATCCAGTTCGATCTGGCGGCCCGCCAACGATGGCGCGTAAAGCGGCGTTTCGTAATTGTCGCGCAGCAGGTGCTGATACCGAGCCCCATCCGATGCCGACGACAGTGCAGCCGAAAGCAGCCGCTTCGGAAGGATGACACCCGCGCCCATCCCCGGCCCGTAAAGTCGGTGCGCGCTTTCGCCAATCCGCGCGAATCCGTTGCTTGGCGCCACCACCCAGGCGTCCGTCGCGGGCCGTTTCAGACCCTTGCGGAAATACTCGAACACGGTGGGATTGTTAGGCGAGACGGCCGCGAAGTTATTGAACGTCTCATAAGCGCCCGTGACGATGCTGGCCGTCGCGACGTAATGTCCAAGGATGCCTTGATTGACGACGTTGGTCAGGAACGTTGCCTGCGGCATCAGTTCGTTCAGCAGGTGTGGGATGTTCTCCTGCCCGTCCGGCATGAACGTTTCGTCGTCGCGAGCCCCGCCGCCAAACGTCACGACCACCGCCTTGCGATTTTTCTGCGGAGCCATGGCGCGCAACACGGCGGGACCAAAGAAGGCACCTGCCGGAGCCGCTCCCGTTACCGCGCGAAGAAAGTTCCGCCGGCTGAGCGAGATCGCCCGCGAAATGTCGTGAGAATCGCACATTTCAAAGAATATGATACTGCTATTTCCTTCCCGCTGAATCACTTCCCATCTTCAGCCGCCTTCACCTGACAACCCTCCAGGTATCTTCTAAGCAGGAGTCAGTGCGCTCTTCTGACGGAGAGCCTGATCGATCGTTTGGGGCAATACTAGTACAAGCTCCGAGAGATCTGTGAGCGTTGGATTGCTGCCAGTCAACGACTGGAGTTCCGCCGTAGGAACTGAAACAGCGGCTAAAGGGCGCGCGTCCGATACATATTTATGAAAGGGGCAATTTCACAATACTGTCGGGGTTCGGTAGAGAGTTCACACCGAACCCCGACAGTAATGGAGGGGTCACCACAGTAACGCTATCTCCGCGACGGGCCACTACCTCCAAAAGAACCGCGACCATCGGGAGCGGTCAACCCCGTGAGCACGTCACGCCAGAGGTGTGCTTAAATCCTGGTTAAGCAGATTCAATGCGCCCGATCCTCGCCCTAGCCGTCTCCAGCCTCTTGGCCCAACAGGACACCACCATCAGGCTCGACGTACAACAGGTCCTCGTCCCCATCGTCGTGACCGATAAAAAAGGTCACCACATCAGCGGCCTCCACGCGTCGGATTTCCACGTCTTCGAAGACGGCGTCCAACAGGAAATCGCCTCCTTTTCGAGCGCCACCACCGCAGCGGTCGCCGACATCGGAGCACTCTCAAAGTCGCAGCCGGCCCGCGCCGCTCCGCGCCATACCTTCGTAATCTGTATCGACACCCTTCACGCCTCCCCCGCCAGCGCCGCGCGCACCCGCGAAGCCCTCGAAAAACTCTTCGAAAGTGAAAAAGGCGCGGATGCGCAATTCGTCCTCATCGCCATCGGGCGTCAGCTTCAGGTCTTGCAGGCGGCCACCCCGAGCCCTCTGGCGATCCTTCTGAAGCTTCGCAGTCCTGTATTTCAAGCCGCGATGGGAGGCCTGGACGCCTCCGCCCTCGCCGCGCAACTCCAGAACATCAAGACCCGCATGGACGAGTTTTGTAAGCGCTGCGCCTGCGGCCCGCGATCCGGTTCGCGCAATTGCGATTCTGAAATAGACACGCTGAAACAGAGCGTCGACGCGGAAGCCGAGCGCTGGACCGCTCCGACCTCGGGCTTGTTAGACCAGTTCAAAAAGGTCGTCGAGGAGTTGGCGAAGCTGCCCACCGGCCGCACCCTCATTCTCATATCCGACGGGTTCAACATCGACCCGAAGCAGGAGTTCTACCGCGCCATCTCGGCGTACCTGCCGAATATTCCTCAGTTCACGCTGCCTCCGCTTAAGCCCGACGCACTGCAGGAGGCGTTGAAAATCGCCTCAGACCGCAGCGTCACCATCGATGCGGTCGATGCGCGCGGCGCCACCGCCTCGTTCGCAAGCTCCGGATCCATGGACGCCAGCGCCTCGGCAGGGAGCGGCGGCGGATCCATGTTGGGCACCAACCGTCCTGCCACCCCGGCCCGGGCCGACACGCTGAGGACTACCGATTCCCGTGCGAATCCCGCCCAGGAAAGCGCCGCTATGGAGCAACTCGCGCGAGCCACCGGCGGCGTGTACTTCCATGACAGCGGCGATATGCTGAAGCAATTCCGCAGCGCTCTGGCCGACGGCCGCGAGTATTATGTACTGGCCTACACTCCGAAGAATAACGCGCACGATGGCAAGTATCGGACCATCGTGGTGGAGTCACCCGACAAAAAGCTGAGCATCCGCGCCAAATCCGGCTATTGGGCGCCCCAGTAGCCGCGCTTCGCATTCACCACCACGCCGCGATTTTGAACTTGCACAGTAATCGTGCGGAACTTCCCATCCAGGTTCGCATTGCCCGAAACATAAGCGATGGTGTAGTAGTCGCGTCCATCGGCGAAGGCCCGTTGCAGGCCGCCCAGCAGGTTGTTGCTGTCGTGAAACGCCGTGCCGCCCGTCGCCGCCGCGATTTCGGCGAGCGTATTCCTGTTCGCCGCGGCCGCGTCCCTTTCCACCCGGCCTACCGCGCCATCGACATTGACCGGAATCCCCGGACTGGACGCATCGAACGCAGCCTGTCCATAGAGCCCCCTCGAATCGATCGTGTCGATCACCACGTTGCTCTTCGCCGCGAGCTGCAGAATCGGCTCGAACTCATCCTGCATACGGACACCGGTCATCCCGCCGCTCCGCATGCAATTGATCGTGGGCGGGACCAGGCAATGAGACGCGAAAGGGAAATACGTGTTGACGAGGTCTTCCGCTTCACGCCCAGGCTCGATCGTGAAGCCATCCGAGATCAGGATCACCGTTCGCCGGTCGCGAGCCCGTGCCAGCTGCGCAACCAAACCGCGGAATTCCCGCAGAAACCCGGTGGTCAGTGTGCGATCCGCTTCGCCGATCTGCTGCGCTTGCGCGTGCACTCGCGACATGCCGGATTCGCACTTGCCCTGAAATACGCGGTCGGTTCCAGCGAGATTACACGCCACCCGCGTCTCCAATAGGTCCTGCCGGAACCGCTCCATCACGGCGCTCAATCCGCCCATCTGGCCGTCGAGGAAAATCTTCTGGAGCCGCTTATTCTGAAACACCGCGAGCACCGCCGTGGGATCGCGCGTCACGTTGAGCACCATCTCCGCCGAGGCCCCAAGCGCCACCACCACGTATTGTGAATCGGCCGACCGCTCCTGTTCGAACAGCTTCACCAGCGCCTCTCGCGCGGCCGCAAAAGTGTGGAACGAGGAGTGAAGCGTATCTATGCAGATCATGTATGTGCGCCGCGCTGCGGGTTTCGTCGACGGATTTGCAGACGCAGCCGCCACGCTGCGAGCCGGCTCGCCCTTGACTCTGAGGGTCTCAGGCAGTCCCGAGCTCTCGATGCCGAACGCCGTGATCTTTTGCTCTACGCCGTCCTCAAAAACCTTGAAGTCCCCTTGTGTCAGGCCCGTCACGTGATGCCCTTCCTTATCCGTGACGACGACGGGCACAACCACCTGCCTCACATCCACCTTGATGACGCCTTCCGGCGCAAGTTTGATAACGCCTTCCGGCGCAAGCGCGCCCTCCACCGCTCTTACCAGCCGCGCAAGACCGGCATCGCTGGGCGTAAGCCCCGCAGCAATCCGCAGTTCCTCCAGTGCCTTGTTGCTGTCGCCGGTCCGTGCCAGCGCTTCAGCCAGATTGAACCGCGCATTCGGATCCTTAGGCGCCAGCGTCACTGCCGCGCGAAATTCCTCCAGCGCAGCCTTCGCGTTTCCCATCTGAAACAGCACGATTCCCAGATAGTTGTGAGCCGCCGCCGAGTCTGGCGTTCGGCCGACCGCCTCCCGCAACTCAGCCTCCGCATCCGCCTCGTCGCCGATCGCATGCAACGCGACGCCCAGCTCATATCGCAAAGTGGGGAGTTCGGGATCGAGGCGAAGCGCCTGCTGCAACACTCGAACGGCCTCGGCGGGCTTCGAGGAGATTAGCGCAGTGCCCCGAGCAAGCAGCGCAGCCGCATCCTGCCCATAAGCGGACGAGACAACGCAAAGCAGGATTGTGGCGCGAGCTTTAGCTTGCAGCATCGGCTTCAGCCGATGTCCCAGTTGGCCTCTCACGGCTGAGCCGACGCCGACTTTGCCACACCGCTCCGCTTCTCGTATTCTCCCAGCTGGACTTTCGCCTGCGCCAAGTCCGGCGCATTCGGCGCGAGCTTGATATAGGTGGTCAACTCCGCCGCCGCATCCGCGAAATTGTTCTTTTCAGCCAGCACCAGTCCCAGTAAATAGAAGGAGCGCGGATTCGCACGCCTCGGGTCCAGCTTCACAGCCGCGCGCGCGCTTTTCTCCGCCGCGTCGTATTTCTTGAGGTTGTAGTTCGCGACGGCATCCGCGTACCAGGCCTGCGGAAAGTCCACCGGATCCAGTTCCACGGCCTTATCCAGATACTTCGCGGACTCATCCCAATTCGCATCCTTCGCCGCGAGCAGGCCCAGCTCCATGTGTGGTGCGACCAGCTTGGGATCGGACTCCATGGCCTTTTTCAGCGCGGCGCGCGCGGGCTCGATCGCCTGTTTCTCGAGCCGCAGTTTACCCAGGCTCACCCACGCGTCGGCGTATCCCGGGTAAAGGCCGACTGCCTTCTCGAAATCCTTGGCGGCATCGTCGGATTTGTTTTTCAACAGCGATTGCAATCCATGCTCGTACGCCTTTTTCGCTTCTTTGGGAGCCATCAGCGACGTGACACTGATCGACGATCCCTCGACTCCTGCCATGCGATGGAGCACAATGATGCCAACATCCGGATTATCGGCCGATCTGCGATTGAACAGGTTGACGGTGTCCGAAGTGAACCCCGCCGCGCTCGCGCGCAATTCGCAATTCATCATGCGGCTCCCGAACGGATCGGTAGCCAGCGCGTTCGCCCCGCCGGCGGATTGAGCGCTCCCGTATCCAGCGGAGTTCGCGCCCTTGCGGCCGGAGCCCGCGTCGGAAGCGTCCGTGACGATCAGGTTCCGATCGCCCCATTGAAAACTGAAATGCCCCTTCGAATCGGTGTATGCGACCGTCTTCCCGATTCCGCCGCAGACTCGCTCGATGTTGATCTGTGAAACGACCGCCCCATCCTGCATCACAACTTTGCCGGAGATATAGATGGGCCGGGAGCTATCGCTCGCCGCGCCAAGATTGGGGTTCGCCTGGACGCTGGTTTGCCCGCCGCTGCCCGTAGTCGGCGTCCCACTCATCCCGCCCGTCTGAGCCGTGAGCAGATTTGCAAGGAGAAGAACTAGCGCAGAATACTTCATGTTCCTACCCAACTTGCCCCAATTATGTCATACATTTCTGACGGCGTTATATCAAACGTCTTTACAGCCGCGACCATCGGGACCGGTCAGTTCGACGGGTACTCTCGTCCGCAAAAAAAGAAAAGCGGTGCACGCCGTAGCCCGCACCGCCTTTTTTCTCGTACTATCGGAGGTTAGTACTGAGAACTCTCGCGCATCGCTTATCCGGCTCCCAAACAGGTCACCGGCAGCCACTGCGACTTATTTTTCGTAAGCGAACCGTCCCTCCGCCAGTCTCCGTTCCGGCTCCATCCCGATCGTGAAAGCGATTTGCTCGACTCCCAGTAAAACACCTTGAAAGTATGAAAACAATCTATCTTTTGAGGGGTACGTACTTCTTTTCCGCGTATAATAATTCGGGAGTGGAACCTGGCCCGTGCGTTATGTGATTGGATGGATTGAGTCGGCGAACCGGAGCACGGTGTTGAGGGGATGCCTGTGCCTGGGGTTCCTGATTGCCTTCGCCGATTCGCTTGTGTTTCGCGAACTTTCACTCGGCATCCTGTTCGTGATTCCGATCGCGATCGGGGCAGTGCTGCTCAATCGCCTGCAGGTATTCGCCTGCGCTCTGGTGGCGGCGGTCCTGATGGAAACGTTTAGCGTCCCGGCCTCGCGCGGTGAATCTGCGCTGAGATTTGCGCTGGGGCTGATCGCGTTCAGCGGGCTCGGCTGGTTCATCGTCGAGATCGTTCAGAACGGCCGGAATCAGGCCGCGAGCGCACAGCGGCTCCAACGGGAGAGCGACTTGCGCGAACGGGCCGAACAGGAAGCGAGGGCCCTGATCGAAAGCAGCCCCGCCGCGATTATTACCATTGCTCCCGATGGCAGAATCAAGATGACCAACAGCACCGCCAAGCGTCTGCTGCGGTTGGACGCGCCCATCGCCGGCGATTCGATCGCAAATTATTTTCCGGTTCTGGGCGAGCTGATGACGTCGAACCGGATCCTCCGCCTGGCGGGAACCATGGTGGAAGGCAACGGCCGGCGCAGCGACGGAGCCACCTTCTTCGCCCAGATGTGGTTGTCCAGCTACCAGACCGCGGAGGGACTCCAGATTGCCGCGGTCATCGCCGATGCATCCGACTATCTGCGCGATCGCGAAGAAATGGGCCTGCG
Source organism: Bryobacterales bacterium (assembly GCA_963813145.1). Taxonomy (GTDB): domain Bacteria; phylum Acidobacteriota; class Terriglobia; order Bryobacterales; family Bryobacteraceae; genus Palsa-187. The sequence continues at coordinate 2,966,971 of CAWEXX010000001.1, read as the reverse complement.
GCAATTACTGATGAGTTCCCGCGTGATCGCCGCCGCTGTCTCTCACGAAATCCGTAACATCGCGGCCGCGGCCGACGCGCTGCACCAGAACATCGGCAAGTCCTTCGGAGTCGCTGGAAATGAGGATTTCGAAGCGCTGGGACAACTCATCCAAGCGATGCGCAAGTTGTCTTCGGCGGAAGTGCCGGCCAGCGCCAGTCAGATGCTGGTGGGCGTGGACGTGAACGCTCTGCTGCGGGAGCTCAACATCATCGTCGGATCGGAAGCGGAAGACGCGGGTGTTCAATTGATATGGGAGGTGGCTGACAATCTGCCTCGTGTCAGAGCCGATCCTTCCGGGCTCCTGCAAGTGCTTTTGAACCTCACCCATAACAGCATCCGGGCCCTGCGTTTGCGCCGGGACCGCAGCATTTCGGTGATCGCTTATCAACTCGGCGAGTCTGTCCTGGTCCGATTTTCGGACAACGGTCCCGGCATCTCGACTCCCGAACTCCTGTTCCAGCCTTTTCAGACAGGCGCGACGGCAACCGGACTGGGGCTGTGTATCTCCCGCGCCATCATCCGGACTTTCGGCGGCGAATTGCAATACCTGAACCAGGGGGCCGAAAGCTACTTTCTGATCGAACTGCCAGAGGCCAATGTGGAAATCTCAGCCAATGCCTGAACCGACGCCTGCTCCCATTCGAATCGTCATCGTGGAGGATCATGCCCTCCTGCGCGGGGCGCTGGCTAAAACCCTTTCCGCCGAGCCTGACTTCACCATCGTCGGCGAATGCGCCACCGTCGACCAGGCGCTCTCGTTGGTGGCCGCGAATGCGGTGGATGTGGTCCTACTGGATATCAATCTGGGTACGGAACAAGGCGGTTCCTTTGTAAGCCGTGCGAAAACGGCCGGCTATCGCGGCAAGACCCTGGTGGTCACGGCAGGAGTCAGCGACCGGGAGGCCGCCTGGCTGCTCAACCGAGGCTGCTCCGGGATTTTCCTGAAGAGCGAACCTCTGCCCAGTCTGGTCGATCGCGTTCGCGTCGTCGTGACAGACGATTCCAAACCGGATCTCGCCAGCATCCGCGCAACTCTGCAACAGGGAGGACAAGGAATCCGCAGAGCCTTGACCGCGCGAGAGAGCAGAGTATTGCGGCGGGTGTGCGAAGGTTTATCGAACAAAGAAATTGCCGATCACATGGCCGTATCGGAACATTCCGTAAAGTCCTTCGTGCAACAGCTGTTCGCGAAAACGGGAGCTCGCTCCCGCGCCCAGTTAGTGGCGATCGCCATCGAGCAATACTGGGATCAACTGGAGCTCACCGACTAGAGTGTAGTGCATCACTGATAACGAATATTATCCTTTCCCGCTGTGGCGCACGCGTCCACGCGTGCCGCGTCGACAGTCGTGTCGACGTTTGGCTTTTATTTCCGTCAGCCTGGAAAGACACATCGACATGAATGTCGATGCGCCACGCGTGGACGCGCGCGCCACACAACATTCAGAATTTCCGACGCAAGCCACGAAAAGGCGCTACCACAAAAATTCAGCAACGTGCGGTCCGAGTGAGACAGGCGCTTTCGCCTGTCGCTCCTATTAGCCGCGGGTCAAAGTTCTCCGAGTCGGCTCACCTGAGCCGCCCTGTGTAAGTGTGCGGGCCAACGCGACAAAACCACCCGTTCAGCTAGAATTTCCGAATGACCCCGTTTCGCATCGCCCTGGCGAACCTCCGGTTCCCCGCGACTCCCAACGAGTCTGTCCTGTTGGCTGAACAAGCCATCGCGCAAGCCTCCGCCGAGCGCGCCGGCATCATCTGTTTCCCGGAGTGCTACGTTCCCGGCTACCGGTTAATGGGTAAGACGGTCCCTCCGCCGGACCCGGCATTCCTGGACCGCGCCTGGTCTCGTATTGCAGCTGCCGCGGAGAAGGCCAACGTCGCCGTGGTGCTCGGCACCGAACGCTTCGCGGATGGCGCCCTGGTAGCCACCGCGCTGGTCGTTCAGGAAGATGGAACCATCGCCGGTTTCCAAGACAAAGTCCAAATCGACCCCTCCGAGGAGGGCACCTATCGGCCCGGATCCGGAAGGAGAATTTTCCGAACCGGCAAGCTGACTTTCGGCATCGCGATTTGTCACGAGGGCTGGCGCTACCCGGAAACGGTCCGCTGGTCCGCGAAACACGGCGCACAAATCGTGTTCCATCCGCATTTCCACGAAGCCGGTCCCGGCAGCTACGCGCCGTCAAGTTTCGCCGATCCCCAAAACTCGTTCCATGAGAAGGCCGCCCTTTGCCGCGCCGCCGAAAACACTTGCTATTTCGCAACCGTGAACTGCGCCAGCGCCGGCTCGCAGACCACGTCGGCGGTAGTGCGGCCCGATGGAACGCTGCTGAGCTACCAGCCATACGGTAAAGAAGGATTACTGATCGCCGACACCGACCTCGACTCAGCCACAGGGTTCCTCGCCACGCGCTGCAAATCAGTTGGACAATGCTACGATTGAAAGAGTGAGTTCAAGAGTTTCGAACTCCATGTCGGGGCGTAGCGCAGCCTGGTAGCGCACCTGCCTTGGGCGCAGGGGGTCGGGCGTTCAAATCGCCCCGCCCCGACCAATTGAAAACAAGTGCTTTATTTACTATGTCCGGTTTTGCCCGGACTAGCGCACCTGTTGCGGTTTGTGGCGTTTTGGAGGGCTTGGAGGTTTCGAACAGCTACAAAATTGCCTACATCCGAGTTTAGGCTTTAGGCGATTTCAGCAGCTTTCGCTAGGCAATTTCACCGGCTCACCGGTGGTCTGATTCAAGCAACTGGTCCACGCGCTCTTTTAGAGTAGACGGCAAAACCGGTTTCTTGAGGTGAGAGATGTTGAATTTACCCGCGAATTTGTTTTTGAAATCGCGCACCACTTGCTCCCTCGAAACGGCTGAGAGAATTAGGACCGAGGGAAAAATCGAACCGCGGTCCGTCGCAACCGCGTATAAAACCTCGACGAGTTCGAGTCCTAGATAGGGTGTTGCTCTTGCCTGCGCATCGCCATTTGGAATGATAATGTCCAAAAGGATCAGGTCGCTTGCAAGGATTACGTCCTTCGCCAGAATAGCCTCAGCGTAGGAAGGATAACGGTCAATTTGATATCCGGCGCGCTCCAGACGAAACACGACCGGCTGGATAATGGACGTATCATCTTCAACCCAAGCGATTCGAATGGTACGTGTCATGCGCAAGTCCTCATTTAGCATCCGAGTGCGGTAGGCAAATCGTAAAACGATTCACGTGCGGCCGTTGCGCTCGATCAGAAGGCTTGGGGATACTCTCAACAGTCACGGTCCCCCCATGCTTCCCAATAACATTTTTTACGAAGCTCAAACCCCTGCCTGAGCCGGTTCGGTTTTCATGCTTGGTAAGTTTACCTTGATATCCATCCTCGAAGATTCGATCGTATTCTTCCGGAAGAATTCCGATTCCGTAGTTGGAAATCACAATCGTAACGCCGTTAGAGGTGTGCCGGGATTCAATCTGGACGAACCGATCTGCACCGACTGCGGCGCGAAATGAGTACTTGACGGCGTTGTGAACCAGATTGAAGAGGGCGTGCTGCATATGAGGTTTGGACAGTTGAAGCGGCCGCCAAGGTGAGTTGCTTACCTGCAACCGAATCTTGATCCCAAGTCGATTTGCTTCTGCAAGATAGACATCGCAGGCGCGCGTCAGCAGCGGCTCGATGGCAGTGTCTTCGAAAGAGTACTCAGCCATGAAGTCTCCGAGCGTTTGAACCGTGGCGTCGAGCGCGACGGTTTGATTCAATAGTTCCTTCGCCATGAATCGGACCTCGGCTGGCTGCAGCCCGGTATCCTGCATATTTTCCGCGTGAGCTAGAACTGCCTGCATTCGCGTGTTGATATCATGTACAACTCTCAAGATGGACTGTTGCACCCGCTCATCCTCGGATGTGATTGCGTCCGACAATTCCTGCAGCGTGGCGTTCAGCGCCTCCAGATGGGTCTCTGGAATCACTCCGACTGATTGATAAAGGATCTGGATCGCATCTAGGTCCTGAGCCCTCAGATTCAGATCGGCGAGGCCTTGCGCTCGAAGCGCGGCGGTCTCCGCGCTCTGCGGATCCGATTCGCGCCGCATCTGACCGTAAAGAATAACAGCTTGACGCGTCCCGTCGATAACGATGGGAACAGCCTGATTCCATAACCCGGCGTGACATCGACTCAATTGGATGGATCCGCTCTCAATCGCTTTTAGCGCTCTCCTCTTATGGCAGGATTGGCACTTCTCCGGAGCCAATTCCATCATTCGCTTGCAATGGCCGGTAAAGTTTCTGGCCCATTCCACTTGATCGGCGTTGATATCGTCGCGCGTCGCGATGTAAAGGATCGCCGGCAGCCCCGTCGTCAGCCTAAAAAGCTTGGTCATGACGCGGCTCAGGGCACCATGACGCGGAAGTATCTCTGAGAAATCGCTACTTAGCGATTGCGCCACAGTAGTCCTCCGGAGAGGATAAGTAAGACGTTACAGCTTTAAGGATTCGGAGGAACGCCGGCTCTCCCGGACGGTACGTCTTCAGGGCGGTATCGATCACCGTATGGATATCATCATCGGTCAGACTTGGCATATACTCTTCCAATTCGGGAACACCGGTCTCATCCCGAACGCGAAGTTTGAAGACCATCATCGCGGTGTGGGCCGCCGCCAACTCTGAGGGATCGGATGCCCAGTGAGCGTGGTCATAACGATCCCTTAAAGTACGCTGCCCAATTTGCCGGAGATGCGCAGTAGTGTAAAATCGCTCGCTGTGGGAATCTCTCCAAACTGCGGGTATCTCACCATTTCGTTCCCAGCGAAACAGGGTAGTCCTGGAAACGCCGAACATTCGGCAGATCTCCGCTGGAGTGTAAATGCGCTCTGCGTTTTCTTCATTGTCCTCCATTGCTTCTCCTTTCATAATGTTACCAGGGTACGATAATACCTCATTGACTTCTATATTGCAAGTAGAGATATAGGCGCTATACCGTGTAGCGGCATAAAGACCCTAGCAATATGGCATAAGGTGGTATATACTGTGGCTCATGCAGATCTCCAGGATAGCGCTGCTTGGCAGGTTTTTCAAGATCCTGGTCGCTGCATCCCTGCCCCTGGTCGCCGCAGACTGCCATGTCGCCGCGGGAACAACAGCCACCCTGACGCTTGTAGATGCTCTCGACGCGGAAGCGCTAGCTGAGCGCGGATTACCTGTCCAGGCTCGGGTGATGTTCGACGTCGTATCCCCCGACGGTGACCGCGTCATTCCGGCTGGCGCAATGGTCGTGCTAAGCGCCAGTTTGGCCGCCTTTCATGATGTCCGGATCGATATAAGGGAGATTGTCGTCTCCGGTTCTGCCTTTGAAAACCTCGGAGCCGAGATCGCATCCGTCCTGGCCGTCGGTGTCTCAGTGAGCGGAGGACTCGTTCGGCAGTCGCGCCGCGCGTTTTTTCGGACCATCACTAGCCCTGTCAGACTGAGACCCGGCACGCGAATCAAAATTCTCTTTACCGAACATAAAACGTTTCCTTGTCCGCCCGATCGAGCGGCGGAACGCAAAAACCATCAAGAGGAGCCGCAATCATGACTTTCTACTGTCTAACCGTCCTCGCAATCTCGGCCACTTTGGCCTCCGCAGGAGAATCATGTTCGGGATCGCAAACAACCGCTGGACAAAAGGTACACCTCCTGGGAATCGGAGTTGATTCTTATATGCGGACCGGGGGGTTTGAAAGCTCCGAGAAGGAAGTCCGTGATCTGGTCGCTGCGCTTGCAATAAAAATGTGTATTCCGTCGAGCCAAATCACGATTATCGGACGCGCAGCGCCGCCAAACCGAACAAACATTGTTATCGCGTACACCGCAACTCTGAAACGCATGAAGCCGGGCCAAACGCTCATTCTTATCTACGCAGGTCATGGATTCGAGATCGACGGAGTCTTTTATCTGGTGCCTCAAGATGCATATTTTGATGAGAAAAGTCTAGAGGCCAATCGGGCGGGCTCAATTTCTTTACCTTCACTGATCGAAATCGAGCGCGAATATGGCCGGGATGTCATTTTCCTCTTGGATGGCTGCCGAACATTTCCCATTAAACTCCCTGGAGCTAAGTCAACCGTGCTTTACGCAACACAAGAAGGTGAGTCGAGTTATGAAGTCGGTGGGCATGGCCTTTTCCTGCCCAGGATTACGGCGCGCATCCATGCTTCGGGGCCGCTGGTGTTGAGCGAATTTCCTACCATGGCACAGCAGGCAACAGCCGCAGCAACTGCCGCAGGAGTTGGCCAGCGCTCCGCGCTGGTAATCGACGTCCCGCCGCGCGAATCCTCCAAGGTGATTCGAGCAACAACCCTGCTTGATCGCGGCACTGCAAGCCGTCGTGAGCCTGCATCGCGCCACGAAGGGTTTGCGGACACGGCCATTCGGCGGGTGGCTTGGCCGGAACCGCTCCAGCCAGTCTTTTAAAAACCACTATCGATTTGACCCCATGCGCGATAGCCGGAGTAGCGCCGCACCGCTGTCCGGACTGGCCACGAAGCTTGGAGCAAGGTCATGCCGGAGTTGCGCCCTAGCGCGGCTGCTGAGCGCCGAGATTTTCTCAGGCGAAGTGAGGAACACCGGTGCGGCATCGACGGTCGTCTGCGAATTCGCGCGCTTACCCGGCCTGATGGAACATGAATGGCTCCAAGACATCGCAGCGGCGGTGGAGGAGAGTGGAAGACTCTCTCTGTACTGAGTGCAGGGGTTGCGCCAACTGCTGTATCATACGCAATGGATGCGAGACGTTCATCCTACAGTCCCGCAAGGATTTACCCGATTTGTGCAGAAGAGGACGAGGAGGCAAGGCTGAGCGCATTGACGGGACACTATCTGGAACTCAAGAACGCGGACGCTGTGTCGCGCGCCAGCCTCCACGGGTTGAAGGAAAACCTGTACTGGCGTTCAGGCCGTTCCGCAGAGTTGAGGCTCCATCGCATCCACGCGTATCCTGCGAAGTTCCCAGCGTTCATTCCAACCAAAGCGTTGCAATTCGCTCAATCGGAAGGGATTAAGGTTCGTCGTGCAGGAGATATTTTCTGTGGCTGTGGGACGGTGGCGTACGAAGCGCGACGCGAAGGCATTGATTTCTGGGGCTGCGACATCAACCCGGTCGCCACGCTGATCGCCCGCACCAAGAGCGGGACGTTCGCAGAAGAGCGGCTCGACGAATACTTCGCTGGCATACAAGCGAAGGTCCGTCGTGCCAGCGCCAAATTGGACCTCCCGGCAACTGCGATTTCACGACTGAACTATTGGTATTCGGACGAGCAATTCCGCGCCCTGGCAAAACTGCTCAACGCGATTAACTACGCGGTCCCAGCACAGAGCCGGTATTGTTCATTCTTCCATTGCGCCTTCTCCAACATCCTCAAAGCGACGTCACGATGGCTGACGAAATCGATAAAACCACAGGTCGATCCTGTCAAGAAGCCAGTGGACCCATGGGCGACATTCATCACGCAGTTCGAGATGATGAAGAGCGCGTTCAGGCAATCCTCCGCCACCAGCAAGAGCGACGTCTGTATCCTGACCGAGGACTTCCTGAAGCTGAGCAACGCTCCCGGTGACATCGATATACTCATCACGAGCCCACCCTACGTCACGTCCTACGAGTACGCAGACCTTCATCAGCTCTCATCCCTCTGGCTCGGCTACGCGAGCGACTATCGGGACCTACGCAACGGGTCGATCGGGAGCGCGCAGCACGACCTGGATTTCAACCGCGAAATCAAACGACTCAACACCGTCGGCAGCCAGATTGTCTTCGGCTTGTTCGACCAAGACAAAGCCATCGCCCGCGCAGCCGCGAATTACTTCCTGGACATGCAAGCAGTAGCAGCACGATGCCACGGATTGATCCGAAAGAACGGCCTGGCCCTGTTTGTCATCGGCAACACCGAATACAAAGGAGTGCGTATCGACAACGCCGCGCACCTCGCGGAGTCTCTTTTGCGTGGCGGGTTTTCCAGCGTTCGTGCCGCAAAGAGGAAGATGTCCGGCAAGATTCTCACGCCCTACCGGAGCGCGACCGGCAAGTTTTCCAGCAGCGGGGACGGACGTCATGTGTACGGCGAAGAATTCGTGCTGATAGCAGCGAAATGAGCGAGACTCTTAATTTCAAGCCCTATGCCCGGCTGCTCACGATGTTGGGCGATCAGCTCATCACGAATGAGCGGGTCGCGCTCGTCGAGATCATCAAGAACGCGTATGATGCCGACGCGGACTGGGTGAGGGTCACGTTCGCGGGGTTCGGGAAACAGTTCCAGATTACTCCCCGGTCGAAGATCATCATTGAGGACGACGGAATAGGTATGACGCGCCAAGTGCTCACGGAGCATTGGGTGAGTCCGGCGACACCGATCAAGAAGATCGGCAAAGAAACCAAAGATGCGACCGCTAAGGGGCGCAAGATCCAAGGCGAAAAGGGCATCGGTCGATTCGCGATCCTCAAACTCGGGAAGACTGTCTCCATTGTCAGCAGACCCGCAGGGCTGCAGAGCGAATACACGCTCGGCCTAGATCTGTCGCAGTACGACGACGACTTCCTCAAGGAGAACAACAAAGACAAGGTACTCTTCCTCAAAGATATCGAACTCAGTTTCTCCACGACGGCGAAAGCCAAGATCATCCGCGAAGGAGAGATAATCCTCGGTACACGACGGCTCCAGCGAAAGCCGCAAGGAACCCGCATCGAGATCACGAACCTTCGCGGTTCCTGGACACTGAAAAAAGTCAACGATGTCTATGACGACCTGATTCGGTTGCAGTCCATCTTCGACGACTCTGACGATGAGGAAGAGAAGCCAATCGCCAAGCGTACGGCTCCGGACTTCGACGTCTTGATCTACAAGGACGACGTCTTTCATCCGTTCTCCAACGAGTACCTGTCGAAGTTACGGCGGCTGATCAAGCAGGACGCAGTCTTGCGGATAACGGATGGGTCGTACGACCAGTCAAAGGAAGCGTTCAAGTTCAACCTGAATGATCGTCCAGTTGAGCTACCTTTGACCGATCCTGATATCAGCGGGATGAAGATCTTCCGGGACTTCTATGGACAAAAGGGCGAAGAGCTCCGCGCGAGAGGCACGAAGTGCGGGTCCTTCACGTTCGGCTTCTACGTCTTCGATTTCGACCGAGACCCGAACTCCCGGCACTTCCTGAACAGCGAGGATCGCAAGATCCTCAAAGCGCACCGGATTTATCTGTACCGGGACAAAATTCGTGTCTACCCCTATGGTGATCCGGATGATGACTGGCTCCAGATCGACGCGTACCGAGGTAAGATTGCCGCGGGCTGGTTCCTGAGCAACGATCAGGTGGTCGGGTTTGTGAACATCACCCAGAAGGGGAACCCGAAGCTCCGCGACAAGACGAACCGCGAAGGCTTAATCGATATCGGTGACGCGACGGGCGACTTCATCCACCTGCTCCAGATATTCCTAGCCTGGGTAAGGAAGAAGCCGTACGGTCAGTACCTCGCGAAACAGAAGAAGAGCAAGGATGTCCAGATCGTCAAGAAGGAGCAAGTCAAGGCGGCGCTCGATGTCGTAGCAGCGAAGCTCGGGAATAACAAGCCTGCGCAAACGGCGCTGGCGCAGGCCGCCAAACTATATGTCCAGGAGCGCAGCTATCTCATCCAGCGTGCGGAGACCACGGAAAGCCTCGCAGGTGTTGGCCTATCGGTAGAGACTGCATCGCACGACATCATGGCGGTCATGCATCGCGGCCTGATGGCGCTCGATAGCCTCATTAGCGAGACGCAAAAGCCCGGCACGCTCTCCAAAGACCTCGTGGGTCGAGAACTCATCTCGCTGCGCGGCATGCTCTCCTTCGTGGAAACGCAACTCAAGGATATCCAGCAACTCTTCAAGTCAACGAAGCAGCGGCGCAAAGACGTCCGCGTGAAGGAGATCCTGGAAAAAGTCGAGCGGCTCTTCGCAACATCCCTCACGCGCGAAGGCGTGAAGTTCCGCATTCTTGAAAAGGGATCATCTCCCTTGATCGCGAAGACCACCGATGCGGTACTGCTGCAGCTCTTCCTGAACCTCTTCGATAACTCCCTGTATTGGCTGCAATCCAAGCCCTCAGGCAAACGACAGATCGACGTTCTCTTGGACAGCGAGGAACACATGCTGATCTTCGCTGACAACGGACCGGGCGTGAAGTCCGACGATGCGCCCTTCATCTTCGAGCCGTTCTACTCAGGCAAGGGCGAAGAGGGCCGGGGCTTGGGGTTGTACATCGCGCGACAACTGCTCGACAAGCACGATTACGCAATTGAACTCGCGGACCTCAAGCGCCACAAGTTGCTCAGCGGTGCAAACTTCGTAGTCTCATTCGTGCAAGCGGAGGAATAGATGCCCGACCCGTCTTTGTTCCACGGAATCGCGGTGCTCATCGATGACGAGATCGAGGACGTCGGAGCCGGCATCCATGAGCTCAAGACCCAGATCGAAGCCGCCGGGTGCCACGTGGTGTCGATGTCGCAGCTGCCGGAAGCTGCGAGTATGGCCAACCTCCGCGAGGTGTCGTTCTTCATCCTGGATTGGAATCTCTACGGCAAGTCGTTGCGCGGAGCCGAGGGGGAACCAGTTGCAGCCGCGCCGCCCGCCTTGGTACGCCAGAATGCCGAAAGGGCAATCGATTTCCTCAAGAAGATCCAAAAGGTCTGCGTAGCTCCGGTGTTCATCTTTACGAATGAAGATGTGGCCGAGGTTGAGGCGCTGCTCAAGCCGCATGCGGAACTCCGGAATGCTGACGACCCGTCCCACATTCTCGTCAAGAGGAAAGCTGACGTTCGTGACGCCGGAGTGTTTGAAGTCCTGGCCACCTGGATGAAGGACGCTCCATCGGTGTACGTGCTGAAGCGATGGGAGCGCGCGTATTCTTCGGCGAAGAACGAGTTATTCTTGGATTTCTACGGCAAGAGCGTCCAATGGCCGCTCGTGCTCTGGAACACGTATAAGTCCGACGGCGTTTCTCCATCGGCGGAATTGGGCAGTCTCATCGCCCGCAACTTGCTCTCGCGAATGACACCATTCGATTTTGATCTCAGCCCTTTCGACGCCTCGTTCAAGGCGCTCGAAGCTGACGAAAGCAAACATCACGACGCAGTACTGCGGGTGTTGGAGGGAGAACGATTCCTTCCGAAGATCCGTTTGCATGGTGACGCGGTGGCACCCGGGGACGTCTTTAAGAAAGGCGGCAGTTACTACGTGAATATCCGGCCCGATTGTGACTGCATCGCTCGCGAAGGGGAAGTGCAAGCGGAGATCAAAGCATATCTGCTGAAAGGGTCCAAGGTTACCAATAACAAGGTATTGGAGCGGCTCAGTGGCAAGTACGGACTCATGTCTGAGTCCGATACGGAATCAGTGGTGTTTGGCATGACGGGCGGCGCGACCGTGTCGTTTCAGTTCGCGGAGCTCATCGTTGAAGCGTCCGGTGACTGGATCCCCAATAGGATCGGGAGACTACTGCCGCCCTACCTAACTCGCTTACAACAACGCTACTCTGCATATTTACAACGACCAGGGCTTTCGAAAATCCCAAAGGCCGCATGGCCAGCTGCGCCAGTAGTTCCTGCGCCTGCCGTAGCTGCCCCAGCACCGGCACCCGCCTTGCCTGTTGTCGCAGCCAAGACGGTCGCGAATAAAGCCGCGAAGAAGGCCAGATCAGCGCCCGCGTCGAAGAAGACGAGTGTTCGCAAGTCGCCTAAGCCCAAAGGGCTCGTTCAATAAGAACCGGCTCGAATGAACGCCGGTTTGCCGCGAGTCGCCAGCAGGCAGTGCTCAGGTTGTCCGCGCAGCCATTCGCCGGTCGCCGCCTCGGCGACTTACTGAACCGCGAGTGTGACGGATGACGGGCTGGAGATTCCACCGATGGTGATAATGACTGGCTGCGCTCCAGAGGGTGTATTTGGACTGAGCTGGATGTTGAGTTGGTCCACACCATCCACGAAGGTGGGAGCAGAGCCGTCGAAACCGACAATTGCGGGTTGATTCCCCACAGTCACGGAAATCGGCTGCGTCAGCCACTTGAGGACGGAACCGGTGACTGAACCTGTCACCCCTGCAGCATTGGTCTGTCCCCCGCCAGTGAAGTAAATCGTGACATAAGACCCCTTCACGGCTGGATTGTTGGGGCCGTTTATCGAGTAGTCCTGATTCGCGGCTACGACCGGGCCCGTACCTGCGGAATTGAGAGTAAACGCTCCGGGCGAAGCCGGGATGACCTGCACCGCCTGGCTTGCAGAAGACGCGCCCTGATATTGCACCTGTATCGTCACCTGCGACTGACCTGCGATTTCGTACGGCGCGATCGCGTTGATCTGCGTGGCCGAGGTGTACAGGATGGGCGCCACAAGAGTACCGACCATCACCTGAGTTCCGGCCAGTAATCCGCCTACCGTTCCGTTATTCACCGAAAAGCCTGTGCTAGTTGCAGGCCCGAGGTTCGCTCCCTTGATCGTAAACAGTTCGCCAGGAGCTATGGGCCCCTGAAGACCCGTCCCTGAGTGTGTGATGCTGCTAACAATTATTCCAGGTGTGATAGTTCCCGTCACCGCGAGAGCGACCGAGATGGTCTGCGGGGTATTCGATGCACCGGCAGCGGCAACAGTGATGGAGCCCTGATAGGTGTTCGCGGTGAGCCCGGAGGGATTTACCGAAACCGTAATTGTGCCGCTCGAGGCAGAGGCGTTAAGCCACGTTGCGTTCGACGTTACCGTATACGACAGACTACCGCCGCCAGTATTGGTCACGACGACAGTCTGGTTGGAGGGCGCCGCGCCGCCAACCGCAAATGCAAAGCTCAGATTTGAAGTCGAGAGTGCGATGACGGGCGGAACCGCAGCGGTGCCGGCAAAAATGTTGATCGCCTCGGAACCACTCGCGGCGGTGACACCGATGGTTGCAATGCCGACACCATAGCTTGCGGGGAGAAATACCCGAATTGAAGTATCGCTCCACGATGAAACTGCAAGGGAAGTGGAGCCCGGATTCGCGGCTGTGACTCGGCAGGTCCCACATTGTGTCGCACCGAATCCCGCCCCGCTGATGGTAATTGTCGTTCCGGCCTGCACCACTCGACCCACCACCGGAAGAAGCGGACCCACCGAATAAACGGATGGACCGAACTTGCACCGGACCGTGGAATAAACTCCGGGCACTTTAGTATATGGTCCGCAAGTCCCGGTTCCGAAGTTGAAAGTAGCAGTTCCGCTGACAAAATCGCTGTAGAACAGTTCTCCCGATGCAGCGCCGTTTGTCAGGGCAACGTTCCCCCATGTAACGCCTGAGAGACCAGCGACGAATTGATCGGACGAATTGACATCGGCAACGAGCATGCCGCCGTACTTGGACAGGTAAGGGTCTTGCAATGGAGCGTTCTCAACAATCTGCCAAGTGCTCCCACCAGAGAGAAATGACGACACCGCTTGATATGCAGGGTGATTCCCGGTATCAACGTATGCAATGCCAGGACCGGCACAGCCGAGAAAGCCGGATTCGATCCTCGCGCTAAGCGGGATGTGGCAATAGCCTGGGACGACCCTCGTGCGTCCTAACTGAACAAAATCCAGCGATCCGCTGGTGAGCCCAACCACTCCGTCACTCTGCTGTGACGTTCCACCGCTCCCTATTACCGAGAGCGCATCCACGCCCCGCAGATCCTCGCCAAATTGATTCCACGTAGCCAAATCCCATACGAACGAGCTGGCACGCTTTAACTCTTTGGTCTGGACGCCCGCGCCCAAGAAGATATTCGCGCTCAACGAGTCCGCCTGAAACGACCCGAAGTGCGGCGTTCCGATAAAAACTGCTTTCCTGATTTTCTGTATCTGGGGAGGGCTGAAAGAGCCCGATGTTACCTGTTTTCCCGAGAGATACGACCTGACTATCAAGCCGCCCATGCTGTGAGCCACGACATCCACCTGCGCGTAGGGGAGTAAATTAAGGAACGTCCCAAGCTCCGCCCCGAGTTGTTCGATGGAACAATTCGGGCATTCCGTACAGTTCTCAAAGAAGTACACCTGCGCGAAATTCGGGGAGCCGCCGAGATAACTTTGAAGGTTTCCAAACGTCAATGTCGAATTGGGAGCCATCGGACACGAGCTGACCGCTGAAAGTTGAAATCCATCCAGCAAGACCACGGGCGGCGATGAAGATGAGGCAACAGCAGCGACTGCGAATGGCTCGACTGTTAGCTGGACTGTCGCAGTACGTTCCTCGCCAGTATCATTGGCAAAAGACACGTCAACCGAATACTCACCTGGTTGGGTGGAGAAAGGAACGCCGATAAGGACCCCATCGCCCTCCACATTCAACCCAACCGCGAAATTGCGGATCATATGCCCGGACGCTCTAGCCGCTCGGGTCTTTGCTGATCGCGCGAATTTCACCGACTCGACATCAGACGATATCTCGACGCGCTCGCCAGCCCTCGCCGTGTACCGAGTGTCGCTAACGCTCAATACACGTCGAAAAGTCTGTGCTTCAGTCACGCAGCAGAGGGCGAGTATCGCTAACGAGGTGCGCAAGAATGTGAACACACAGATGTCCTCACCCTCAGATTCGGCGTTTCACTCCAGCCAAGGAATAGGGTGAATCCCTGACTATCGGGTGTTATTGGGTTTGGAAAAACGGCGTCACAGCAGCAGCCGTTGCCGTCTCAAGAACTGTGGTGGCGATTAACGGCCAAACTTCGGCCATAAAAAGTGATGCACGAAAGCGTAGGTTGCTCCCTGTACCTTCGGATAACTATCGAAAATGATACCAACCGCAGACCGTAGCTCTGCCTCAACATCCGCGCCATTCGGAAGAGCGCTGGCAATCGCGCCCGCAATGATTTGTCCGGCGAACGGAAGCTCAAGTGACAACACGCCAACGTGTTTCGAATCCGGCGAAACCCAACTTGCAATTCCCGCCAAGCTCGGTGGGAACGACGATGTCGCGAATTCCACTCCTGTTTGCAACACATGTCCACCTACCGCGTTGCGCAGTTCCTTAAGCCGACCGAAATTGGTTTGAAAATACCGATTCGCATCCTCGATGAACTCCCAGTCTTGCTTTCCGATGCTCTTCTTGACGCTCTTGAATTCCGGTGAGGCGAGGATTTGTGAG
This sequence comes from Bryobacterales bacterium, assembly GCA_963813145.1. Lineage (GTDB taxonomy): Bacteria > Acidobacteriota > Terriglobia > Bryobacterales > Bryobacteraceae > Palsa-187. The sequence goes on along the minus strand of CAWEXX010000001.1, from coordinate 2,951,797 downwards.
ATGCAACTGTTGAATTCAACCAGGGTGGATAGTGATCGGCGCATGAAGTAAACGAACGAGTATGGCGAATGGTTTGGGTCTTTCAGCGCGGTCCGCTCGGAATCCAGCGCCGAAAACTCCACGCGAAAATCCTCATACAGGACAGAAAGACGCGCCAAGTGGTTCAAGAGAGGCGAGTTTCCGTCTCGAAACACATCTCGAAGAATTCCAGCTCGACTGAAGGAGGTGGGAGGCAACGATTTATTATTTGGCCAGTGCCTTCAGAGCCGCCCAGCGTTTTTTCTGTGCAGCCGCCATCCTACGCCGAGCCGCTGCACTGACCTTGCGTTTTGCCCTCGGTTCGCCAGAGCTCACCCATCCGCCGTCGCCCCCACCGCCGAGAGCCTTGATGGCAGCGTTCAGCTTGTCTCGCTCTGCAGTCAGTAACTTGAGGATATCTTCTGTTGCCATGTGACGCCATAGTAACACCGCGTCCGACGATTCCGCCATCCCGTCTCAACGTGCATCTTAGCCGGAAAAGAACTGAGTCTGATCGCCGAAACCTTGCCAACCCACTCGTTGTTGCCGCGCAAATATTTCCACTTTGCTGCCCGGGCTGGTTTCCTCCACCAGAGCGTAGAATTCCTCTGGCTTCCGCGAGTGTTCGCGACGCGCGGCCTCAACAACGGTCGTGTGACTTCCGTGCAGGAACACCGGCTTGCCACGAATCGCCAACATGCAATGCTCCGTCTGTCCGCGCAGCCACTCGCCGGTACCCATCCGGTCCTTTACCCAAGTCAGAACAGTTCTGTACTCGAAACCCCAGGCCTCGACGACATCAAAGGCGACGCGGAGGTGGGCGTTCGTGGTCCACAGCCACAAGATGGCGTTCTCGTCCGCGATTTCCGCCACTGGCATCGCCTTGATTTCCTCGATGTCCATCGTAGGATAGGGCAGACTGTTGCCGGATTCGTAACGCCATGGCGGGTCGGCCACGATCACCTGAAATGGACCGGTCGGCAGCTCTGGCGGCTGCGGTGTCCAGTTCCTTTGCTTGCCTCAGAACCTCCAGCCGCCGGAAGGCGCCGGCAACCTTGCCGCTGCGGTCCATCTGCTCGACGAGATAGCCGTATTCTTCTGGGTCCTCCTCGGCCGCCTCGACTACAGCCTCGGCCCGGTCGATGGTCGTTCTGCCAACGCCGAGGTAGCGGGCGATCTTGTCGCGGGAGGGCCCCTGACATTCGGCCACTGTGGCCGGATGACAGAGGTCCGCCCGGATGCCCTGCCGCTCGCGGGCCTCGCGGCGCTCCAGTGGCTCGATGGCGCGTTTCAGCGCGACGATCTCGCTGGGCAGCAGATCCTTGCGGACGAAGTTCTCGTGCGCCTCGCCGCGGGCGGCCTGAAGGAGATCCACGACAGTCACCGGAATCTCGGTCCAGCCGAGCGACCGGCAGGCCTCCAGCCGCCGCTGTCCGGCAATCAGCCGACCTTCGAGGGTGACGACAACCGGGTGCAGCAAACCGACTTCGCCGATGCTGTCGGCAAGCGAACGCAGGTCGCCGAGATCCTTGCGATACCGAAAACCGATCTGGATTTGATCAATATTCATGCAAGGGACAACTAGCACGTGCCGGTATCATCGAGCCGCCATCGAGCACACAATCCGATAGACTGACGCTGCGATAGTTCCAAGCGCGCGGGCGTTTCATCAGGAGCGTGTCGACGGCATAGACCGCCAGCGACCCGACGGCCTGCAGGATGTCGGCGATGGCGGGTGTTCCCGGACACGGGTAGCGGTCGTCGTTGACCATGTCCGGGAACAGGCAGGCGATGCACGGCCCGGTTTTGTCCTGCACGAAGACGTAGCCGTGATCGCCGTTCAGGCTGACAGCGGTGAAGATCACCGGAATCCGCCTGGCGCGAAAATACCGGCTCGCAGCAACTCGCGCCGGATTGTTGTCCACGCCGCAGATCGCGACATCGCACGACAGATCGATGTCGCGTGCAATCGCTTCCTCAAGCCGGAACGGAATGCCGCGAATCTCTGTCGCGGCGATGCACTCCGGCAGAAGATTCTCGGCCAGCGCCAGCGCCTTGTTCTTGCCGACATCCTTTATATAGAACCGCTGGCGGTTGAGATTGCTGATTTCGACAACATCGTCGTCGAGCAGCGTGATCCCGCCGATCCCCTTGCGCACCAGCGTGGGCGCGATCTGCGAAATGATCCCGCCCGCGCCGATGCACAGCACACGACTCTTTGAGAAGACCTCCTGGTCAAAGCCTGGAATTCTTCTCTGCCGGTCCTCGGCGCCCGGGATTGCACTCCCGCGCAACCTAATCGATGTTTGTGAGACGGTAAATGCCGGGCGCATGATTTTCCACTCCTTCCCCGTAGATTTCGATTTCGAAGTTCTGATCCAGCCGGACGAAGCGCACAAAGCCGTCCCGGCTGAAGATGGCCATCACTGCCAGGTGACCGGCGCTTTCCAGGCGCTTCTGGAAGTTCTCATCGGTCCCGGATGGACGCGGTTGCGTCGGCGCCCTTGCCGGGGTGGCTGTGAAAGTGGGCCAGGAGCTTGTGGCCGAACTGTTCCAGCTTGATCAGCAGGTTGTGGGTCGAGGGATGTCGGCCGTTACGCCCAGTAGCGAGCGCTTCTGGTGGGCAAATTCGGCCCACTGGTCGAGCACGATGACGCCCTCGACCTCCGAGCCGGTGATGAAGAAGAACTGCTCGTCCTGGTCGGCGGTCAGCTTCTTGAAGCTCTCGTGCAGGAACAACGAGCTGACCGCGTAGCGGCGGGCGCCCGTGTCGCGGCTTCGGAGTCGTTCTCGGCCGCAATCCGCTCCAGGCTCTCCAGGAAGTCGTTGGTCTGGTGAATCTCAGTCGCAGACGCGCGAAGGTGCTTTTTCCGGCTGCGAGCGGCCTCGCTGAAAGCGGTCAAGCAGTTTCTCGCGCTTCGTTCAACAGAGTCGGCTCGTTTGTCTTCAAGATGAGTTGTTTTCATTGTTGGTATGCCTCTGTAATCAGTCTTTCGATGGTGATAATTCCCGAGCTGACGTCCTTGGGTTGCTCTGCCCATGTGGACCAGGTACCAGTCGTTGCCGCGATGCTGGAAGCAGGTCCAATGGCTGTGGCTGCGGATTTCGTCGGACGGGTTGTGAAGATAGAAATTGATGTCGGCCGGAGCGCTCCTGTTCGATCCAGCCCTGAAACGCCCCGTAGGGCGTTTGGTAGTTGCCGGTGTAGGTATTGCTCTGGTGAGTCCAGCCGCGTTCCTGCCAGTACGGAATCTGGCGGCGCTGGACGATGATGGCGGGGCCCTGCCCCCGCATCACTCGCGAAAGTGTCTCGCGAAGCGATGCGGGAGCAGGCCGGGTACCAGAGGTCCTTTACGCGCATACCGCTGATGCCGACCTCGGCTTTGGTGGAGCGAAGATCTTCTCGCCGTCCTTGACCTTGTCGTAGATCGACTCGGCGGCGGCGAAGAAGGGCTCATTCGGTCCCTTGGTCAGCAAGTAGTCCCGCAAGTTCAGTTGGTGGAGAACATCGCCGGCCGTGGTGCCGGTTGAATCTCCACGTCGCGAATCTGGCCGGTTCCGGCCACAACGACAGATAGTTTCTTCATAACGATTTCTCCTTTTCATTTGAACTTGGGAGCCGACTTCTCTCCCGCTACAAACATTAAAGCGAGGTGGTGTAAGGCACCTCGAAAAAGAGACCAAGGAATAATTCTTGGTCTCAAAGTTTCGGTGCGCATCGGACGCGGCGAACCGCGCACCTCATGCACTCCGTTGCCCCCGCCGTTATGAATCGGGCGCGGGCACAACATCGGTGAGCTTGCCTTCGGTGAAGCTCAAATCGCGTTCCACGTGGAGGCCCAACCGGTTGCGAACCGATTCGAGCTCGGAAAGCAGAAAGTAGCCGAACTCGCTTTCCAGGCCGACGACGAAGCCAAAGAACAGAAAGTCGTCTTCCTGCTCGCTGCCCTCGGTCACGTACCAGGTCCAGCCGGTGCCGGGCATGAAGAACTTGGCGTAAACCATTGGCTCCGCTTCCGCTTCCTGCGCGTAGAGCGGCGGCAAACGCGCGCGCAGCTCATCGTCGAGCAGCTTCATGGCGCTAGATCGCCTCGAAGATCTTCTTGGCTTCTTCGAACTTCTGGAGCTGCTTGCGCTTGGCTTTCAGCTCCTCCTCCATCTCGGCGATCTCGGCCTTCAGCTTGTCGGCTTGCTCCAGGACCACCTCAACGGGCGATTTCTTCTTCCACGGTTTGCGGGCATCCGGTTTCGCTTCGGCTGGCGGATGACCCGCTTTCGGATCGGTCAGTTTCGGTACTGGCATCGTGTCTCTCCTGTTGGTTGCTGAACGTTGGTCTTGCACCCATCGCTCGAGCTTCCGGATCGCTTCGCGCTTCACCGGGAAGCTCGATGTGGGTGTAGGTCGCGTGAACTTTCGAGCCTGCGGAATGGCCCATGAGCGCCATGCGAATTTCCTGCAGGACGCCGGCCTCCATCAGGCGGGTATTGAACGTGTGGCGGAGATCGTGGAAACGGACGTGGCGAAGCTTTGCGTTTTTGAGCGCGGTCTTCCACGTGCGCTTGACGATGCGGACTGGCTTGCCCTTGTAGCTCGACGATCAGGCCGTCGTCCTTGCGGTTCTCAAGCAGCAGCTCATGGAACCGCTCGGTCAGCGGAATCTCGCGCGACTCCCCTTCGGGCGTCTTCGAGCGCGTGACGAACAGCAGCTTGCGGGAGAAATCGATGTCCTCCCACCGCTGGCTGGTGATCTCGCCGCGCCGCATGCCGGTATCGAGAGCGGCGATGATCATCGTGCGGAGGTGATCCTTCGCGGTGCCGAGAAGCAATTGCTCCTCGGCGACGCTCAGCACCTGCCGTCGGGTGCGCCGCTCGCGGGCCATCTTCATGCGGGCGAGCGGATTGTGCAGCGAGCAACTGCTCGTCGACCGCCCAGTAGAGAATGTGCCGAAGCACACTCAAGTCCCGGTTGATGGTCGCGTCCTTGATGGACGGATTGTAGGTTCTTGCGTGCCCGCCGGAATTCCTCGGCCAGCGACTTGGTTAGCCGCAGCACCGGAATGTCCGAGAAGAACGGCAGCAGGAACTTCAGGTGATAGATGATGATGCGGGCGGACGCTGCCGCTGGCGATGAACCGTGCGGCGAGTTCGCCGAACGTCATGTTCGGATCGGCTTCGACGATCTGGAAACGCTGGTTGTTGACTTCCTCCTTGAGCTTGGCTTCGATGGTTTCGGCCTGCCTGCGGTTGGAAGTGCCGGTTGAATACTGGTGGCGGATTCCGTCTTCGTAGAAATACGACCACCACACGTCGCCGCGTTTGAACAGGCTCACTTTGTTGTTTTTCCTCCTTGTTGTTGGTTTTCGATCCAGCGGACAACCTGATCTCGTGTAGAAGATCAATCTGCCGCTGGCCGTGAACCGGAAGTGCGGAAGCCCTCGGGGAATGAGGGTCTGTCTTACGGTCCAGGGCGAAGCAGCCGATCAGTTCGGCGACCTCGCGGATCGAGAGTGGGCGCGCCGAGTTCGGCGTCGTACACGCCGGGGTCTGGGCCGGGGAGGCCGAACGATTGCCCCCTGTTCGCGCGAAAACGGCCCTGGTTGGGGCGGGCAATGGGGCGGGCAGCGCTGCCCGCCCGGAAGGGGCCGAAAAGCCTCGTAAACGCGCGGGTTTGCGCATTTTGCGGACCCCGGCCTTCGGTGCGGAAGCGGAGCTTTTCTCTATTCGTGAATTTGGAAGTTTAATGTCCATGATCGTCTCGTTTGGAACGGGTAAATAATTTGGAAATGAATCGTCGGAGGAAGTGCGGAAGCTGCAGAGTACAGATACCAGAGGAAGCAGAGCATCAGGCCGGCAATGACAGCCTGGAACATCAGCTGCTGGCTCTGAAGCAGCGCATGCAGCACGCCGAACAGGAACAAGACGCTGACCGCGACGAGGAGCAGGCCGGGTAGCAGTGGCCAGGATCTTGATGAGGACCGCGAGCCAAAGCGGAACGTGCGGATGCGGAGTTGAGAGTTCGCGGGAGCCGCACTGGCTGCAGATTTCGGCGTTGCGTGGATTCGGATGCCGTGCGGGCAGAGCTTGAAGTCGTAGGAACGTCCGCAGAAGTTGCAGAACAGCGGCTCGCCGGGGGTGATTCGGTGACATTGGTTGCAATAGCGCATGAGAGTTCCTTACAGGAGCGACTGGCGCTGATCGCCAGTAGGCCGGAGCCAGACCGGAGACCAGATGCCATCGCGATGAATGTCTTTCGAAGGTCGTGAACCAGAAAATCTTGTCGGTAGATTTGGAAATCGCGCCGCGGATGTTTGCGAGCCGCCGTTCGGAGTTTGCGACAACTAGCACGCGGAACTGCGGCTGGCGGAACTTCTTTAGAAATTCGCCGGAGAGTGCGAGTTGCAAGTAGGATGCAGTCTTCTGCTGCCAGACTTTTAGCGCCTCGGTTCCGAGATCGACCTCGAGGAACATGGCCCGAATCGTTGTCGCTCATGACGACTTCGAAATAGCCGTCGGGGGTTAGTTTGATTGCCTCAGAGATTGGCTGGCGGAAAGTATGCCAGCGTGATAGGCGAGTACGCGTGAGCGGAATCGTGCGGTACTTCAGGGCAAGATAGATTTCATTGATGCCCATCTGGTGCTCGACAAAGGCATCGCCGACAACGAGCCGTTCCGGCGGGCCGATGGATTCCGCCGAATGTTGCGTTTACGAGGTCCGCGCCCTTGGGCGACAGCGTGTAAATGGCTTTGCGGCCTGATGCGATCGTGCCAACGAAGAAACGCCGCAGGAGTCCAGCCCGAGTCAGCTCCAGCAAGCGCAAACTTGACCTGTGTCGTTGAACCGAAACCGGGCGACCACTTTGGCCGTCTCGCGATCGATGATCCGCATCACGCCGAGTTCGGAGAGCAGATGACGGTCGCGATCCTGGAGTACGAGTCCCGTTCGTTTATTCCCAGTCATTGAGTTCCTCCTCAGTCGTGCGATTCGCCTGCTGATGACGCTGGCGGATCTCGGCTTCGATGTCTGTGCGCCGTCTCGCCCATCGCGCTCGGCAGCGGTTATAGAGATCGGAGTAGTCAGCGTCGGAATCGACGACATTCGGCACCAGCACTTCCTGATGGCGGTGGGAACCGCTTTTGACGACCATGTGGCGCTTGGGAAGATTCTTCAGAACTTCAGCGAGGCGTTTTCCGCCGTCGAGCGCCGAGGACATCTTGTCGGCGTCGGTCGAGGAAAGCTGAAAAAAGATATGCGTGCCAACCGCCATGATTGCCGCACGCATCTGCGGCGGATACTGTTCCAGGAATTGATTGGCGCTCACGACGGAGATTCCGAACTTGCGGGCCTCGGAGAGAAGCGTGTCGAGCCCGGCATCGTAGGCGACCAGATTCTGAATTTCGTCACAGTACAGCGTGAACAACTGCCGGCGCCTGCGGGCGAACAGCGCGTTCTTCAGTTTGGTCAGCAGCAAGCTGCCCAACGTCGAGGCCTGTTCACCCAGTCGACCTTTGTCCAGATTCAGAATCACCCACCGGCCGCGGTCCATGGCGTCGAGCAGTGAAAAGGTCGAACGCTGCTGGCCGAGAATGTGCCGGAACCGCTGGTCGGTGGTAAACCCCGAGATCTTGTTAAGGATGGCGTCGCGGTAAACACCCTGCATCGCTTCGCTCCGCGTATCGAAACGAGTCCGGAAATAGCTCACAACCTCGGTGTTCTGAACCCGGTTGAGACAAGCCGCGCGAAACGCCGCACTGATAGCAGTGGCGCAAGTTCGAGCAGCGTCAGGTTGTTGTCGGCAAGTACATGTAGGGCATTGCGCAGCAGTTCCTCGGTCCGTGGCCCAAACGAATCTAGATGCCACCGGGCCTTTAAGATCTGAGCAAACTCGGCGAGCTGGACGTAATTTCGCTGACCGTCTTGCGCTTCGAGTACATTAAGCCCAATCGAGAACTCGGCATCGGCAGGTTCGATCACAACCAACCGGTCACTCAGGTCTGCACCTCTTCGCCGCTCTTCAGCTGCAACGCGGCGAAGCAGAAACGGCATCGTGTCGCCATGCAGATCAAAGAAAACGAAGCCACGCCGATTCTGTATGTCCTGACTGGCCAGATGTCGGAGAAAGAACGACTTCCCCTGCCCTGTTTTTCCTAGAATCGCCGCGTGCTCGCAACGCTTCGAATCCAACAGATATGCTCGCGACCGCTGCACCTCGCCATCGACGACTTGAAAACCCAGGTCGAGGCGGGCTCCGAGCTCACGAATGTGTCCTCCGGAAGCTATCCTGTTCCACAATGACGCGATGAGATTTTCAAACATGTTCTTACGTGGTTAATTGTGGCGATGTGGTGTAAGGTAGCCTTCGCTTGTGACGGCAACGACGCCAACTGCTGCGCGACGCGGGGAACCGGATTTCGATGGGAATGGGTTAGGAGATGGTCTCGGCTTGGGGATCGAAGTTGAGGATCAACAATTCTTTGTGAAGCGTTTTCGTATTTCGTTTCGCCGTATAAGTGAGTTCAACCGGTTCCAGCCTGAAGTTCGCAAACAATTCCCGGACCTCCGGGCGGTCATCCAAGGACAGAATCCATTTGCCTTTGATCGCTCTCAATCGCTGTTCGAGATTCTGGAAATCCGCGACGGTAAAATTGAACTTGTATAACTTTCGTTCCCAGTAAGGCGGATCCAGATAGAAGACCGTGGTCGGCCGGTCGTATTTTTCAAGCACCTTGTCGTAAGGCAGTGATTCAATCTGCACACGCTGCAGCCTCTTATGCACCTGCTCGATGATTTCGGGAATTCTCACCGGGTTATAGTTCGATGGCTGCGTGACGCCATAGTGGAACTTCTGTTTCAGGATCAACCCACCGAACGAGTTCTTTTGCAGATAGAAGAATCGACCAGCACGCTGGATGTCCGTCAGCGTCGCGGGATTGGTCGCCAAGTGCAGCTCATGCAGCGAACGACTTGCTAGACAGAAGCGCAAATAGCGAACAAACTCCTCGTAATGCCATTGACAGACCCGGAAGAAATTCACGATATCGTAGTCGAGATCGTTCAGAACTTCGACGTTCGATGGCTGTTTGTGAAATAGAACCTGCGCGCCGCCCGCGAAGGTCTCGACGTATGTCGTATGTTCCGGAAGCATCGAAATGATTTTCTTGGCTAGGCGATTTTTGCCGCCGATGTATGGGAGAGGGCCAATCATAGGAGCGTTTGATTAATGCTGTTGAAAAGGCGTTCGGTCTGGGCGTAGAGGCCGAGTGCCGCCGCGTCGTGAATCCACGGACGACCCGGCTCTGAGTCGAGCGCGGGGTAGATTCGCGACATGATTTTTTGCAGTTCTTTCCGGGATTCGGCCGGCGGGTTGCCGAAAGCTCGAAAAAGATCGGCCTTTGAGGTCTCGAGAATTCCAATCGCCTTCGCGCCCAAGGCTTGAAGCGTGGCCTGATGGAGTATCGAGCGTTGCACTTCGTGGCCGTTGGGAATGATCTCGAAGGCGGCGGATTCGAAATCAAACCTTTCCATGACCCGCCGCGTGATGAAACTGACCGCACTGGCGAGTGCCTTATCCGGTGCCGATGAAAGTTGGAGCCCATCGGTATGTTGCAAGTGGTCACCGCTTAAGATCGCGACCGCCACTGCCCGCCGATCAATGCGAAACGCGGCTAATCGACCCCGGCTCTCTGTGCTATATTTTCGCGTCCTGAGCGGTTCGAGCTCCATGTGAAAGCGCCGGGCGAGTTCGTGGTGGCTCATTATCGCGCGCCGGTATGCCATAAGGAGCTGGCCCTCGGAATACTGCTCTGCGAGATCGGAATAATGCTGGGCACTCGATGCCTCGCCTAGATGCTGCGCCAGCCGCAGCGCGAGAAATTCCCGGGTGGACGAGGGCAGGAACCGACCAAACTGGCGCTGGGCGGAACTTCGCGCCACTTGATCGAGAATATTGGTCATAAAAGCGGGAGGGTTAATTCTAAAACAGGGTTGGTTGCGTCGGCTCCGCGATTCGCTCCTCCTCGGACCGAATTTGATGGCGAAGTTCGTCATGAAGCGAGTAAAATAGGAATTCCACGGGAATTCTCAAAATGATCCCGAGGCGGAGAGCGTTCGCCAACGAAGGCAGGCGGCCCCCGCGTTCATAGTTAGACCACGCGGAAGAATTCTTGTGTCCCAGCAGGTGCGCTACGTGCCGCTGGCTAAACCTCATCCTCCTTCGGTAAATATCTAATCGATTTTGTTTTTCTTCTCTGTTTTGATTCATAGGCCTCCTTGTTGAGTCACTGTAGCAGTTGGGGGAATTTCGTATAGTAGGGAAAAGTTTGCGGAACAGGGGATTATCGCCTCAGTTCTGTGGATAACCTCTTGAGGAGACGCTGCGGGTCGTGGAATTGAGATGATGACGGGATCCGACGAATTCGCGATATGCCTGGCGGAGCGGCTTTCGTTCAACGCCTTTGGAATCAGTTTACACGCTCGCGTGATTTCCGTGAACGGCGTTTTTAGAGACAAAACTGAGGTGTTCGCAGAATTGGCTGCTCCTCGTCGCGGGCGTATGATCGTGCATGCAATAGCGGTCCCGACACTGGTAACAGGCGACGCCCATCGGAACCCCTACCTACTGCTGTTGGTTGTTCGGATATACGACCCGAGGTGCATGAAAGGATAAGTTCAATATGCCGACGCTTACACAAGTTAAGTTGCCCGTTCCCAAGAGTTGGGACGAATTCGAGGACATTGTTGTGTCTGCAATTAACTCGCTCCAGCCGGTCACCCCTTCTCAGCGATTTGGCCGGCAAGGCCAAGCACAGTGGGGCGTCGATAATGTGTTTGAGGATTACATGAGCCGACGGACTGGCGCGCAGTGCAAGAACGTCGATACAATCAGTCTGGCGGAGATTCAAGCGGAGATCGCCAAGGCTGAGAAGTACACTCCCGCGTTGGAATCATTCATTTTTGCGGTTACATTTCCGCGGGATGCAAAGATCCATAAGCAAATAAACATACTGTCAGACCGCCGATCCCGTCAAGGCAAGTTCCGTGTTGGTATTTGGTTTTGGGACGACATCGCTTTTTTTCTGTCCCGCGATCCAACGGAGCTTGCCCGCCATTATCCCCAGATGTTCGCGAGCACAGCAGCGCCGACGTCCAGTCAGGGCAGTATGCAAACCGTGATCGTCAGTCAGCGACTAAAGGCCCTTCAAGAAATGTGGGCATTGCGACATCGCATATCGCCACCTAAGCGGCACCCTGACATGGAGTGGGACGAAGCGCTCGAGGATATTGCTCTGGATTTAGACAAGCACGCAAAATCCCTCAAAGATATCAATCAGCGACTTGGCTCTACTTTACCGAAGGAAGTTACAAATCTACTTGAGAGCGCAGAAGCAGCAGCGCTGGATGGATCCTTTGAAGTGTCTCTTGCGGACGACATCGAGGTGCCCAGCGAAGCGCGCAACGCCGCAGGACGGATGTTTGATCTTTTGAACGAGGGCATCGACAAGACGCGTGCCAGCCTGACGGAGATCGGCGTAAGACTAGATTGAACGAACTCTAAAACTACTGGATCTATTGCTCTTGCGAGCCCGAGATGAGATTACTCCCGAGAAGTCGCCGTCTCATCATTTAGCGATGCGCGAGCCACCGAAGGGCGTTCGGACGTGACCGGCGGTTCCCGGGAGTAATCGCCTTCACGCCGGAATGAGCGGACATACGGCCTAGACCTCATGCCCTTCAGACGGAGCAATTGCTAGACGGTAACGTTCGTGACGCAGCTTCGCGCTAGTCTTGACAAGGATTCTTGCATTGATCGAGGTCCTGTGGGAGTCCCTCCTCAAATTCCTGTACGGGAACTACGGTCGTGGGCGCGAACAGAGCGCAAATGATCGCGGCTCGATGATGGCCATCCAGTAGCCATCTCGTCCCTTGGTAGATTCTCATCGGCTCTGTACCTGCCTTATCGCTTCTGTAGCCCCCGTCTCGTAGTATGCCGTCCACTTGCCTCATGAAATGATCGTATGGGCGGTTTCTCTTCACGTCGGGATCTCGTTTCGACCATAGATCCATATACGTGTCATAAATGGATCTGTCTCCGTTCTTGAGACATAAGTAATACGGGCATTCCATTACGGATCGCACACTTAGGTCCCAAGGATGCTTTGAACATTGGATCGGAATATAGAGGATCACTTCGAGCTGGCCCACCTGAATATCCATGGAGTGATTGTACTGAAGTTGTGAAACGCCCCCTTAATGGCCGGCCACCCCGCGATGTGGCGGCTTGTGGTGGCTACTTCCTTATTCGCTCATCCCTGACGCGGCAACGCAAAACAGTTCATTACAGATCCATGATGGCGGATCGGCGGCAACGCCGCTTTCACAACCCAGTTAGCCGTTTGAGGAGACGACTGCGAGTCGCGGCGCGGAGGTGCCGATGGACTTCGTTCATTCCGCGCAATCGGCGCCTGGGTCGCACTGCGCGGACACGGTCTGATACCTCTTCGACAAGAAGGGTGCGGACCAACTCTGCAACCAATTCGACGAGTATTTCGGGCAACATCCGGGGATTATGGCGCTGTTCGGAAGTCTTGTAAAGAAGGGAAAGCTGCCGTTCACCAGATTGGCGAATCCGGCAACTTTTCCCTACTTTTCAGACCGCCGATTTGCAGGTAGGCTGCCAACGCTATGAAAGAACAGCGCCACCTCACAATCCGTGATCTCTACCCCGAGATGAATGAAACGCAGCTCGGCGCGGCGGAGCAGAACCTCAAGCGTTACGTAGAGGTCATTTGGCGAATCCACGAACGCCTCAGGGCCGAGGGCAAATCATGGCCCGGCCTGAAGGGAAGTAGCCTGGGGAAAACCGATTTGACTGGTCGGCGAACATCCTCTAACATTCTGACCGAAAGGTCGAATTCCTCAAAATAAACATTAACCCTAACGCTACACAACCATGAATCAATTCTTTGGCTATATCCGGGTTTCCACGGCCCGGCAAGGTGAGGGCGTATCGCTGCACGAGCAGAGGGAGGCCATCTCCCGTCACGCGCAGCGAAGCAACCTCGACGTCACGCAATGGTTTGAGGAACAGGAAACGGCGGCGAAGCGCGGGCGACCGGTTTTCGGCAGGATGTTGAAAGAACTCCGAAAGGGTCAGGTGCGTGGTGTCATCATCCACAAGATCGACCGAAGCGCCAGAAACCTCAAGGACTGGGCCGACCTCGGCGAGTTGATCGACCAGGGCGTTGAAGTCCAGTTCGCGAACGAGTCCCTAGACCTTAGTTCTCGCGGAGGCCGTTTGTCCGCTGATATTCAAGCCGTCGTTGCTTCCGATTACATCCGCAATCTGCGCGAGGAGACCAAAAAGGGATTTTACGGGCGCCTCAAACAGGGTCTGCTACCGATGCCGGCACCGGTCGGATATCTCAACATCGGCGGCGGCAAGCCCAAGGAGCCGGATTCGAAGACCGCGCCGCTGGTCAAACAACTGTTTGATCTTTACAGCACCGCGAGATTCAGCTTTCCCCAACTCCTGGCGGAAGCCGAACGGATCGGACTCCGGGGACGCAGCGGTAAACCGATCACCCGAAACGGCCTGTCCAAGCTTCTGAACAATCGTTTCTACATGGGGCTGATTCACATCGAAAAGACGGGCCAGACGTTCACCGGCGCGCACGAGCCGCTGATTTCCACGGCTCTCTTTGATCGTGTTCAAGACATTCTTCACGGCCGGACGAACACCCGTGTGCAGAAACACGATTTTCTGTTCCGGCGGCGGCTGGTGTGTAAGAGTTGCTCCAACACTCTCATCGGCGAAACCCACAAGACGTATGTCTATTACCGTTGCCAAGTGTCCGGCTGCCCAACTACCACGATCCGGGAGGAAGCAGCTGAGCACGCCATCCTATCGCGATTCATGACCCTTCGGATGCGTTCCGATGAACAACAATTCTGTTCTCAGGAACTTGCCAGCCTTCGATCGGATGCCATCCAGCGCCAGGAAGAAATGGTCGCGAGCCTTGAGCTTCAGATCAAACAGCTCGAGGACCGCCTTACCCGCCTGACCGATGCCTATATTGACCGGCTAATCGACAAGGATACATTCGAGCAACGCAAAACAGCGCTCCTGGTGGAGCGCCGTCAACTTGAAGATACATTGAATGAATGGCAAGGAGGAAAACGCAGCGAAGCCGACGAGTTGCAACAAATCCTCGAACGGGCAGATTCCGCATACTCTGCGTACAATTCTGGAACCGCGTCGGAAAAACGCGACTTGGTCGATACGGTAACCTCGAACAGGCTACTCGACGGAAAATCTCTGGAAGTTTCGCTGAATTCCCCCTTTGATGCGATCGCAAATCGATTTGAAAAGCAAGATGGTAGCCCGAGACGGGACATACATCGAACTTCGAGGCGATTATTGAAGACTCTGACACAGATCATCCACAGCAAGAACGAAATGTTCGCAGTCCCGGCAAATTTTCCCTACGCTGCCTGAGCCCTTGCCAACATCCTGCCTTTCGCCTACGCTTCGGCGATGGTCCGAGACGAAAACAATTTGGATGACATTCGCAGGGTCTATCCCCATATGTCCGATGATGAGCTGCGTATCGCCCGAGCCAATCTCAGACGCTACGTGGCCATCATCTGGCAGATCCACTCCCGGCTGAAGGCCGAGGGGAAGAGCTGGCCGGGGCTGGAAAAGTAGGCCCGAGTCTCAAACCTACTTCGTTCCAAAATTGAAGGAAGCGATTTTGTTAATGATAAAATTGGCGCGACGCCTCACTGACGATTGACCCATTGGCCATTCTCGTCGAAATTCTTGGAAACTGGATAGCCGCATGCGTTCCAAACAAGGTCAAAAGTTGGCTTGAGAATCGTCGTAACTGGGGTTGCTAAATCTTCGACAAGGGTTCCGGGCAACAGTAGAGTATCGGATGTAATCTTGTTTCCGCTATCCCACCCGAAGTCGCCTACCCCCATTTCGAAGCCCTTTACGCCGGTCAGCGTCAATGCGATCAGAACGGGTGCAGAAACACCAATCTCCCGAAAAATGCGGAAGCAATCTGCGAGGTACTTTAGAATCTCTCGCTCGTAGGCGACGCTCGGAATGAGCACTCGGTCTCCGCGCTGCTGTTGCAGCAAAGCGCCTGTGACTGCCTCAATTATGCCAGTTCGGTAAAGTTGCGTATAGGAGGTGGAGAGGGTATTCCCGCTAAAACTAATGACCCCCTCGAGATTGATGCGCCTATCCCATCCGGAAAAATAGATAGGCCTAAGTCGAGGTGGATCGTGGAAATATTGAAGGACGTTATAGTCGGTCTGTGTCGAAAATGATTCGACCGGGATGCAGTGAAGTATTATCTTGGCTTCGGGCGTAAATGGGATCGGCGTATCGTTGTTAGACAACGCGATAATGCGATCCGTGCGGAATGCAGCAATTCGATCGGTCAACGAAGATGCCAATGTGAATGCTGACCTAAGTTCTGTCACATCAAGAGGGTATTTGCCAGCCGAATTGCGTCCGTAAAATTTGTCGTGGCCTTTGAATACGACGCGATGCGGCGGCGTCCAGCTGCGCTCAATCCTGAGAATTGCGACCTTCTCGGAGCCGCACTCGACAATTCTGGAGGAATACCGTATCCGTGGATCGATTCCAGCGCTGATAATACTGTCCAGCCGACGGAGCTCTAAGTCGAGATCGCCGGAGACTCCTGGAATCCCAGACGGAAGGCCCTGAGATTCCGTGATACCAAAAATGAGGTCGCCACCTGCCGTGTTGGCAAACGACGAGACGTCCGCCAGGAACTCTTTTTTATCGGCATCAGTCAATCCAGGCATTACCTGCTTGTAGTCGATAGTTTTACTCTCTGGGACCCCATTCGTAACGAGTGCTTCCAAATCTCCTTGTGCGATTTGCTCAATTGCTTTTTGGATCATATGCTGTTTCTTTTGATCTGGTATCAACGATTCGCAAAAGATGGCTTGCGAGCATCAGGACTTCGACCGCTTCCCCGGGATCGGTCATCGGGACGTGCCTGTGACTGGTTGAATTCTTGTAAACGCCGATGGCGCCCCGGAAAAGTAGCCGCATTGCCTCCCGTTCGCTCTCCGGGACTGAGGGATCCGTCAACGGGCCGTTGGTTTTATGTAACGCCCTGTCCATCAGGTCGACGCCGAGATCCGTTGGCGCAAATTTACCTGCGGCTCGTACGGCAACTTCAACTTCCCGAAAGGCCTGAAACGTCGCCGTGTCATATTCGCCGCGCAGGAAGGCGGCATAAACCTTCGTCGCAAGAGACGGGTGGAGCAGCGCCTTCGGCAAGAGATTGGCTTTTCGATATGCAGCCAGATCGGACGCTCCTTTCATAAGCCGACCGCGCCTGGTGATGAACATCCAATCTCCACCGCTTTGGCCCGGATCAGGGGCGACCAACCCCTCTCGCTCCAGCCACACCCAAGCCTCCATCAGCGCACGGCTGAGTTCTTTGTGGTATTCGTGCGGGAATTCTTGAACGGTGTGCGGCAGGCTGAAGTTGTAACGATTCAATTCGGCCGCGTTCGGTGGCAACGAATTAAGATATTGCAAAACGACCCCGGCAAGTTCTTCCGGTTCTAGCGCGAGGAGTCCCTTTGCGTCTGGAATAAGGGAGTGAATGGTCATGGGCGTTTAAACTTCCACCAATCCCAAACTGATTTGGATGGCCTCATCCACCTTCCGCATGGTTGCGGGGTCAATCGCCCCGAGCCGTTTTATAACCCTGAGCTTGTCCACGGTTCGTATCTGGTCCAGCCGGATCGCCGAAAGGGCTTCCAGGCCGTTGGCTTTGGAGGGCTGGACGATGACCTCAACCGGATACAGAACAGCCGAGACCTTGGACGTGATCGCCGCAACGATGGTCAGGGGGCTGTAGCGGTTGCCGATGTCGTTCTGGATGACCAGAGCGGGTCGCGTCTTTCTGATTTCATGGCCCACAGTCGGGTCAAAGGAAACCAGATAAATCTCGCCGCGGTGGATGGTCGTTACTTTTTGGCCTTGCGAGCGGCTGGGGCTTTTTGCCATGCTTCTTCCTCAAGCGGAAACCATTCCAGGGCAATCTTGAGGTTCTCCTCCGCATTGGCTTGGTAGCCGGTCTTGAGCTGTTCCCTCAGGCTCTGCTTGCCGACGCTGTGCACATAGTGCAAAACCGCCTGGGAGATAAACTGGCTACGGTTGCCCTTTGCAGCGACCCGGTCCAAGACCTTCACAGTACTCTCGGGCAAGATGACGTTGATGCGCTTGCTCATAAAGATGGTCGTTAATGATTACATAGGCAGTATACACACTGAAGGTGTGTAGGTCAAACCGCGTGAACCGATCCGCAAGACCATGCGGAAAACTGGCTCTCGGTTCGAATCCCCGCAGGGTTGTGGACAACCGCGCCGCTACGAAGAGTCCGGCCATTAAAAAACCCGCATAAACTGCGGGCAAAAATTCTGTCGAGTAGGGAAAATTTGTCGAATGTGCCAAAAAGGCATTGGTAGCCCGAGACGGGACGTACATCGAACTTGGCAACGGCTCTTCGCTCGGTTGTTGCCGATAGTATCGGCGAGTACATCGTCACGCTAACCAACAACAAAAACAGCGCTCAAAACCTTTTTGAGTGACTCGGCTCATTGGTGTTTCGGAAAGGCCGGAATCGAAGACACTTTTTGTCACCCGAAAAGAGCATAGCAGCAATTCATAAAGTAGGAAAGTAGGGAAAAGTTGGCGACTTCGTCAACTTTGGCTGTGCCCTGCGGACAACCTCCGTGACTCCCTGCTCACTGTCGTTTGGTTCGTGGCATCGTTGTTCATTCTTAGCGGCTCAGTGCTCGGTTCTGCCACTTGCCTTGAGTCGAGTCAGGCGAACATACTCCCAATCTGGAGAGCGGTGGATTTCCCACACATGGAAGCAATTGCCACGGTGAGCCACGTGCTTGATCCTCTCCTTGATGGACGCGGATCCTCCGACGGCGGCAGATATTTCATGCACGGAATGCGTTTGTTGGTCGCTCAGGTGGGAAAGAATCTTGCCTATGATATCGCCGGGGTTCAAGTATTCGCCGTAAAGTCGGAACGCCTCGTCTCCTTTTCTCCTGGCGTCTTTGCAGTCGTCCTTCCAGACGACTTTGACCCATCCGTTGGCGGGGTTCGGTGCTCCGGCTGGTTGACTGCGGATCGGTGACGGTGTTGAGCTGGGGGGCGGCGTGATCTCGGGTTGCTGCATTTGCTCGGATCGGAAGATGTAACCCTTATCGGCAGCGACCTCGCGAAAGCGCCGCTCTGAAATCTCGCGCCAATCAATGTGATAATTCTCCAGTGTGGCTTTTCGCTCAGTAGGAATTTGGTTTGCTACGACCATCGCTTCGACAATTTTGTCGGGGTTCTGAGATTTTATACTGCCGAAGTGGTCCATCGCTTGAGGAATCGCTCCACGCGGGAGTACACCCTTTTTGACCTCGATAACCAGCAGTCTGCCGAGGGAATCGACAAGCACGAGATCCGCGCGGCTCACACCAGAGGACTGCTGGCGTTGATACGGCTTAAGGGGTTCCTTGAGTAGGAGTTCGGCGTGTTCCCACAGAAGATCTTCCATTTCCCGTTCCGTCATCCCCAGGCCACCTCCGTCAAATTTTACACCGTATGAGGACTAGCGTTCCTCGGGGCGGCGCGAGCCCCAGGTACCAGATACATTCCATCTCGACTACGGGGAGCGCTGGATTGCGATCCTGACAATTTGCCTCCGCTACCAGGCATGCGTGCCCGGATGGGTTGGGCATGGGGAAATCTCCTGGGGGCGGCGTTCTTACGCTGGGCGAAAAATGCGTTGAGGTCCTCCCGGACGAGGTGCCAAAAGTCCTTCCTCCACCAAGATGTTCCAATTCTGGGCACCAAATCCAGCCGACGTTCGTCCACGCCGTCTGGCTAGTTGTTTGAAATGCGACTGCGCAGTCGTCTGGCATTCGCGTCCTCCTGTTCGATGTGATTAAACTGAGGTGAGTTGCGTGTACAAGCTCATCACTATCTCTCGCAAGCTTTCCTCAGCGGCTTCGTGAATGACGCAGGTAATATTTGGATGTTCGATCGCAAAACGGGTCGCATTAACATGTCCACGCCGAAGGTCGTTGCCTTTGAGAACGATCTCTATGCGTTCACTGGGGTTGACGGCACCACCAACAGGGGCATCGAAAACGATCTGTTCCGCTTGATTGACACGCCAATCAGACCAGTTTTGCGAAAACTCGCCGATCGGCAAAACGTGAGCGATTCAGAACTGGATCAGGTAGCGCAGTTTGTTGGATATTTGAAAGTTCGCACTCCGACTGGTATCGATGAGATAGAACAAGCATACACCGGCGTGCTGAACAAAACGAATCCATACCTGTCAAAGGAATACGTTGAGGAGCGCAAGCGAAGCTACGAGCGGGAGACGGGAACGGAATTAGGAATGGAAGCGGATGAAATCGTGGCGATGTTTACGAGTGAACAGTACGAATTGGGTCCGGAACGTGGACACCTGTTGGTCCTGATGTGCGAAACGGGATTAACGATTTCACGGCATTTGCGTGAGCTCGACTGGACGTTTTTGGTCGCGCCGGAGGGCAGACATTTCATCGTGTCGGACCATCCCTTCGTCATCCTTCCTGCCCCAGGGCATGATCCCTCGCTGGGTGGCGTCGGCATTCGTAGCGAAGGAGCGATCAAATATGTGCCCTTGACTGCCACCCTTTGTCTGCAGATGGGTGATGCCGGGACGCAGGTAAAATATCAGTCTGCTAACGGATCCGAGGTTAGAAAGATCAACGGTTGGATGGCAAGGAATTCGCAGCGCTTTCTGTTTGGAAATAGCGAAGTGCTATTGCAGCGGATTCTGAGCGCCGCTGACCTAAAACCCGGCGAGCACAAGAGCGAAGTTGTTGTTCGCGAAATTCGGCACGCCACCGATCCGGACCGCGCTTTGCTGCAAGTCTTTACGCGATCTAAGATTGAAGCAGAACGGCGTGAGGAGTAAACACGCGCTCGCGGCCAGTGTTACCCGAGCCGCACCTCTTCTTTTCAACAAGTTCAACAAGGTTGAGTACACCCGTTTCTGAATCTCAGGGCGCTACGTGGCGATTCGTCTGGCAGATCCATTTCTTAAATGAATGCCGAGGGAAGATCTGGCCAGGACTGAGAAATAGGCTGCTATCGTGAGGCGGTTTTGGGCTTCCCGAACTCCCTATAAATCCCTATACTTTATGTGGGCATTATTATTAATGACTGAAAATATGACTTGGAACAATGGCCTTTCTGGCAAGGCTCTTGCAATCGCGGGGGCCAATACAAAATACCTCCGTATTATGGCTGGTCCAGGAACTGGCAAGAGCTTCGCTATGAAGCGAAGGATTGCGCGCCTGCTTGAGGAGGGAATAAATCCGGAGCGCATTCTCGCGGTAACGTTCACACGGGTAGCCGCGAAAGGGCTTGTTGGCGAGTTAGGCGCCCTGGGAATCACAGGTTGCGAAGATATTGACGCACGAACTCTACATTCCTTCTGCCTTCGGCTACTTAAGAAAAACGAGGTTTTAGAATTTTCGGGCCGGGTGGCGCGCCCGCTCGTGACATTTCAGAAAAGCAAGGTGTTTCAATTCGAAGCCGCCCCTCTGCTAGCTGACATCAAATTAGAAGGCAAGCGCAAAGACACCAAACGTATTCTCGCCTTTGAAGCAGCATGGGCTCGGCTTCAGTCTGACGACCCTGGTTGGCCACTCGACTCGAATGACAAAGAATTCCACAATCGGCTGATCTCTTGGCTTACCTTTCACAGGACCATGTTCATCGGTGAGGTGGTTCCTGAGACGCTGAATTATTTGAGGAACAACCCGGCCGCCGAGGAACTCGCAGCGTTTGATCACGTCATCGTCGATGAATATCAGGATTTGAATAAGGCCGACCAAGGGCTCCTCGATCTCTTGATCTCGGGAAGTGCGATGGTCATCGGCGACGAGAATCAATCCATTTATGGATTCCGCCACGCCCACCCAGCAGGCATCATTGAATTTGGTCCGGCACACCCGCCCACCGAAGACGCCGATCTCGACGAATGCCGACGCTGCCCGACTCGGGTTGTAACGATCGCGAACAATCTTATAATGAACAACCACCCCGTTGGCAGTACGCCGCGGTTGCTACCCATGCCCGGTAACCCCGAGGGCGAGGTGCACATCGTCCAGTGGAGTTCCATCGCCGAGGAGGCGAAGGGCATCGCGGATTATGTTCACCGTCTGACTACCGAACGTGGCTATTCCGCCCGGGACATTTTAATATTGACTCCGCGGCGGCTGATCGCGTACAAAATCCGCGACGCATTGGTGAGCCAAGGAGTGTCAGCGCACAGTTTTTATCACGAGGAAGCCTTGGAAGATGATGTGGCCCAGCGCTCGTTCGCGCTCTTGTCGCTATTGGTTGATCCCATGGACAGAGTCGCGCTTAGATTCTGGTTGGGATACGGAAGCTCAACGTGGCTCGCTGGTGAATACGCAAAGCTGCGCGCGCACTGCGAGAGTTCAGGTGCGTCTCCACGTGAAGTTTTGGAACAGCAGCGCCTCGGCGCGCTGATTATCGCGGGAACAACTCATCTTCAAAAACGGTACGCGGAGCTAGTGAGAGCCCTCACGCCGTTGAGCGGGCTGACCGGAGAACCGTTGGTAAACGACGTATTCCCAGATGGACAGTCGTCAACCAAAATACTGCGAGACGCCGCCATGCGCATTGTGGAGGAAGGTATGCTACCGTCGAGAATTCTTGACGAACTCCGCTCCTTGATTACGCAACCCGAAATGCCTGAAGATATCGATTACGTCAGAATCATGAGCCTGCAGAAGTCGAAGGGCCTCACGTCCAAAATCGTGATCGTAAGCGGCTGCATCCAAGGCCTCCTTCCCGCCGAGGACAGAGAGGAGACTCCTGCAGAACAAGCCGAAACGCTGAGGGAGCAGCGCAGATTGTTCTATGTGGCGATCACGCGGCCGACGGAAATACTGATTCTCTCGTCTTTCATAAAGATTGACATCAGCCTAGCCTTCCAGATTGGCGCACAGGTGGGTAGATCGGGATACGGGAACGCAAAGACGATCACGACCCGCTTTATTGCAGAACTCGGCTCCATGGCGCCCGCAGCCAAACTTGGCGATAAATGGCGAGACGCAAGCTATTCTTGATAGAGTTTCGGGTTCCCTCCGCTGGGCTGCAGATCACAGGAGCCGTGTAGAAGAAACGATGTGATTTATCAACGGCCACCAGCCGGGCACGATATCAGAGCAACGTGGTCGCAATCCCGCGCCCCCCGGCTAAGATGGAAAACTTGCGCGGCCCACCGGGAGGGCACAGCAGATGGTGCCGGTGATGACGTGTCAACCCTTTTCTGGATGTCCGAGGTGTATGGTCCGAGCGCGTCACCAACAGCCGCAAATAAACTCGCCGCCGAATAGGCTATGAAGTGGATGTAGGAGTGGGGACTTAAAAACGTCCACCTGGAAAAGTGGCCATTCGGCTAGCCAACAAACCGTCGATACGGCTCTTAAACGCTGTGCCGTTAGGGTCGCCCGACGTACCAATCGGCATGCGGCGACGATTCACCGCACATGAGGCATGCGGTCTCTTTCCATTGATAGCTGCATGCGGGGCAGAGTCCGCGCGTGTCGAACGTTTTCCATCGGTTGCCGCAGGTGCAGCCCCAGAGGTCGCTGGATTTTGGCGAGAGATGACACCGGGGGCAAGCAACGTGCGCCAGGACTCCCCCGTTCTCCGTAAGGGAAGGACTGGCAACTCCGCCTGAAGAAGGCTCAGAGGAGGCTCTTTTTATTGACAATGCTGCCATTGTTTCGAGCGCATCTGTTGCTTTCTTCGCAAACGATGGATCACCTTCGCCCTCAAGCCGAGCGGCATACTCGGCGTGAAGGGTTATAATAACCATCATACACTCATTGAAAACCCCTTTGTTCTCCAGGACTTGTGCCATCGCTTTCCAATAAGCTTCAGAGACTTGAAGGAACTCGCTCCTCATGTTTGCCGACAGCATTCTTCTCAATAGGTCCAACGTGGCTGCCGCCCAAATGGATTCTGGGTATATCCTCGGATCCAAACATACGGCATCCTTGAGGGCAATGGTCGCGATGAACCAAGACTCAATAGCGTTTTGTAAATCGTTTTCCAAAAACGCGACTGCAGACCCTGCCAGACAAGCAGTTGAAGCAATCAGTTCATGAAATTTATTGGATGCTTTAGGCCGGTCCTTTAGCACCTTCGTTAGCTCAGACAAAGGTTTTGAGATTGTGATCCGCCGCTGCGGAACCTCGCATGCTGCGAGCGTTCGTAATTCGGGGTCGGAAATGATTAGGGATTGAACGTACACTGAGGCGGTTTGTTCATAGTACGAGTCCTCATCGGTTCGACGCCTCAGTTCTTCGAGCACTTCTGCTGCCGCTTTTCGGAGAGAATCATCTTTTGCCGAGAGAGCCACCACAGACTTCGCAGCAACCGCCACGGCCAAATTCAATCGACTATGGCATTCCCTTGTGACGCTCACTTCAGGTGGGCGGAATAGCCATTCCTTTTTATGAACACTCGCTTCAATTCGTTGCAGTCTTTCGTATCGCTGCAATACATCCTTCCCCTGCCCCTTATTCTCTAGGGCATCGGCTGCATGAATTGCGCACGCCGTAAGGCATACGACCGGTTCCAAAACAGTGCTCCGTTCGGCCATGAAAAGCAATGATTGAAAGGCCTTGTCGCTATCAGCGTATCGGTGTTGCTCAGAGTACGTCGCCACAAGTTTTTGGAGCAATTCACCGAGAGGTATCAGAAAAACTAGTTCGAGCGCCCATTTCGTTTTAGGGATGTCATCGAGATCGTGTCCGACAGAGTCTTTGACCCTTTGGACGGCGGCTTCGGGACGCCCTTCCGCTGCTTCGCATCCAGCCCAATACAAATGAGCCTGCGCCCGCTGATTATGCCGAAGTTTGTCAGAAGGTAACGTCGTCGGTCGTTTTCCGTTTACACGATCCAACGCCGCAAGAAGTTCGTTAGCCCTAGCCCGGGATTCCTTTTTCATCGCACTCTTTAGAAAGTCATGGAAGAGCATAAGAGAAGAATGCCCAAGGGCTAATTCCGTCGAGGAACTTGGCGCCTCGCTGATCAGCGGAATCATCTTATGTTGAGGAAAGTCTTGTCGGCATCTATACACGAATAGGTGGCTGCCAGGAAAGTCGCACCACATCAATCGCAGCAGAGTGCTCCGTGCGATCTTGTTAAGCGAGGTCAATCGCTCCAGGACGAAGAATTCACCGATCAGGTGAGGGCTGAGGGGGTGCACTTCATCCGTAGCGGCGAATCCCGTCATTGCGGCTAATCGTTCGGAATGGTAGTCCCTTGTTGTTGGTAGATCAATTCCATCGCGCTGACACACAGCCAGCAACTCGACATCGATACCGTTGACCATGGTGGCCAACGCACAGAGGTTCTTATCACTATCGTTTACTTTCGCTGGATTCCAGCGGGACTGCTCTTCGCGGTAGATATAATCGCGCAGGAACTCTTCCCTACTCGCTCCAGGACGCCAATTACCCTCGCCAACTAAGGCCGCCAGGAGAGGGGTCGCCGCATCGGCACTATTGAGGTCATCAATAATTGTCGTCCCCGCACTTGTGCGCCCAGCCTTGGTCGCTGAATCAGATGCAATTGCCATCAGGTTTGTGTCGCTCAGTTTGCCCAGAAATAACGGTTCCTCTCGGAATCGCTTCGACTGGACTATGGCGCGATCTCCGCCTATGCCCATCACTTTCTCAACAGCGTCTCCTAGTTCTCGCTCAATGAGCAAGATTCGAATCCGTTGGCGTATTGTTTCCCGGCGGCTCGATAGGGCTAAGAGCATGAGGTGTACCGACTCCTCTCTTCCTGGAAGATAGTCAATAACGATGAATGTCGGCTTCTCGGGCTGCCAACTTCTCCAGAATTCGATGTCGGGACATTTCTTGCCCCAGAAGCCGGTTGCCCACTCGCCTTCGTGCGAGAGGCGGGCTTCGAGTGCTAGTCGACTCTTGCCTGAACCCGCGGTGCCAAGCAAAAGCCACCAGCTGAAATCCCCCTCGCTTGCGAGAAAACTTGCCAGACTTTCCATTTCAGCTTGCCTGCCAACGAATCTATGCTGTCTAGACCCAAAATAGAACCTGTTGGATGGCATCGGAGAAACTCGACGGTCTTCCAATTGCAGCGCTGGCGACTTCCCGCGTTCAATAAGCTGTATCAACTCGTTCAGCATCTTGTGCGACGGGTGTCTCGCATCGGCCGGCTTTGCCGCTGACCAGTGATCAGTTCCGTACAAGAGTCGTGGTTTCGCAAAGTAGCGACTAGTGCTGTGACGATGGACTACTTTTAATATTTCGGGGAAAAGGTATCGCAGCGGGCGAGGTACTCGATCACGAAAGAGAGAGTAATGCTCGTAGCCTTCTAACCCGTAGAGATTATGGAAACTGCGCTCGCCCTGTAAAAGGACTCGAAAATCGTAGTCGAGGTCTTCAGCAAACCGGCTGTTTTCCCCGAGTTCATCGAGCATTCTATTTCTCAAAAAAGACAAAAGACGATTCGCAACTGAAGCCAACGGCGAACCCATTGACGGTACCGCCACCATCAATAGTCCAACGGTTTTCTCGCGAAATGCTTCAGCATGGGCAACGAGCATGCGGGGGACTACCAGTCCTCCGGTACTGTGGCAGATGAAGACAAACCTCGAGCAGGTAAGAGCGGCTCTTCTTCCCTTCGTAGTGTTCTGCAAACCCCCAAACAACATTTCAGCCGCGTCACGAATGCCGAAGGAGGTTGATTCAAAATCAGTAGGAAACCCACCAAGAAATATTGCCGGATTGTTAAGGTCGGAATCGATTGACGCCAAATCGGGCCAAAATGTCTGTGAGACTTCATTCAGCCAGCACCCTTGGTTGTCTGATTTGAAGCCGTGAACGAAGACAAAGACTGTCTCCGAGCCGTTATCCCTGTACCAGCAAGGTCCGTTAGGCTCGTGCACTTTCCCAGAGAATCGCGTGGTTTCCGGTGAATCGCCCATGACTAACCATCTTACAGGTATGGAGCGGAGCCCTTTGAACTTTCATTTATGGACAGACCGCCAATCTCCGGATTTCCTCTAGTTATGCGGGTGGCCCCAGGTGAAATGCTCAGAGACCAACGTGGTCGCAATCGGCGCCCCGCACGGCTAAGATGGAAAACTTGGGTGGCACCCCGGGAGGCCACAGCAAGTTTGGGTTCCTGATTTGGTGTCCCCCGGAATCGGAGTGCCAGAACTTGCTCGACGTTCTCGTTGATGTGAATGCGACTTTACAGGAGTAATCGCGGCGGCGATCCGTCCAGAGGATCGACATGTTCAGCTCTTCCCAGGCTACACACTTGGGCTCAGCCCCGGAGCCGTTGGCACGAGGAGTTGACACGAGGAACTGACAAGCCAGCCGCGTTTAAGGTACTATCCTATCGGCTACGTCATTTGGAGGCCCGACCTGTATGGACCCGTTGATCTTGGAACATCGCCTGCCACTGCGGCGCATACAACCGAGACTTGCGCTTTACGAATGTGGGTTGGAGGCCCTGCGCAGCAGGCACTACAGCCGACGCAGCGGGGAGCCTAGTTCCAAACGGTCTAGACATCCCGTGATTAATCACGACGTCGGTCAAGGGGGAACCACCGTTCGACAAGGCGGACCGTGATCATGCAGAACCATCATTTCGACGTCTTCTTGTCCTATGCGAGCGAGGACCGCCGCATAGTTGATGAATTGACTTGGGCACTCAAAGCCCGCGGCGTTCGTGTCTGGCGCGACGATCTCGTGCTAACGGTTGGGGACTCTTTGCGACGGTCAATCGATGATGGCCTATCGAAGTCGAGGTACGGCATAGTGTTGCTGTCGCCGCATTTTTTCGCAAAAGGTTGGCCGCAACGTGAACTCGATGGCTTGGTGACTCGCGAGCTCGCCGAGGGCCAAAAGGTGGTGTTGCCTATCTGGCACGAAGTGGATGTGCACTCCGTGAGAACTTATTCGGCTGCATTGGCTGATAAGGTCGCTCTTCACACAACTCTTGGTCTGGGCGCCGTGGCGGACAGAATTGCCTCACTATTGGGCCTACATACAGCGGCGCATGAGGCAAGGCACGGGTTCTACTACAAGCGGATGGACTTGGCTGCCGAGATTTCGGATGCCGGAACACGTTGGACGTCCAGAAAGCGCTTAACCGTAGTTGCCACAGTCGATGACCTCGTTGGTGTCGGCACTTCTTTTCGCATCGACGACTTGTTGCCTGGCTCACTGGAGGATGAAGTTGAAGAGGGAGAAGTGATCCTCGAAGAACTGGCTGCAGGTCACCCAAGAGCGAAGGAGCGTTTCTTTCGTTTTGACAGGCCGTTGAGAACTGGCCAGGAATGCGTGTTCACCTATGTAAGACGATTTCGCAAAGCGAAGCCTCAGTTGAGCGACATGCTGGTCAAGAAGGGAGCATCGAGGTGTGAAAGGGCTATTCTTCGCGTCACGTTCGACACCGCTCCATCGTCACTCGTGTACCGTACAACCGATCGATCTGAAGTCGTGACACTATGTGAGGAACCTGTCCGCCGGGAGGAGCGCACAAATTGCGTTCGTGAAATCTCGAATCCGGACATCGCAATGAGCTATGGCCTCTACTGGACCTATGGTATTTAGCCCGTTTGAACACCTGCACGTTCAGCTCCAGTCACAAAACCTGGCCCTGGATGGGATGGTCAGAGAGCAACATGGTCGCAATCCAGTTCGTCCGCTGATGTGGTGCGGACAATCCGAGTTTGGAGTACGCGTCAACTCGGTCTGCGAACACGCGCACCGTCTGGAAGTGGGTTTTGCGTTTGTTTACGTAGGCCTCGTAAAATAACTAGAATGGAAGAAAACGCGGATTAGATCGATAAGTTCAGTTAAGAGGGGGTTGAAAGGCTGTATGTGACCCGCTCGTGGTGTCCAATGCCGAAAGGCCAAAGTTCTAAAACACTGATTATCATTCCGACCTATAACGAGAGCGAGAACATCCTAAGGCTCGTTGACGCGCTGTTGTCGGAGTCGAAGAATGCCGACGTACTCGTTGTGGATGACGGTGTCGACAATACCGCTGATCTTGTCAGGTCTAGGCAGGTTTCGGAGTCTCGCCTATTTTTGATAAAGCGGCCACACAAAGGCGGACGTGGATCAGCCGTTCTCGACGGGTTCAAATTTGCTCTTGCGTCGTCGTATGAACGAATTGCCGAAATGGACGCTGACTTTTCTCATGATCCCCGAGAGTTTGCGTCCCTGCTCGCGGCGTCAGATGATAACACCCTTGTTATTGGCTCGCGATACTTAAAAGAAAGCACAATTGAAGGCTGGCCTCTAAGTCGCAAAGCATTTAGCAAGTGCGCCAATATTTACGCGAATGCTATCTTGCGGATCGGCATTTCCGATTATACGAACGGCTTTAGAGTCTATGGTAGGCGTGCTCTGGAACAACTAGATATTCTGAGAATCAAGGAGCAAGGGTACATCGTTCTGTCGGAGATCTCCTATCAGCTGTTTCGAAAGGGTGTGACATTCGTGGAAGTGCCGACGCGGTTCGTCAATCGTCGGCGAGGTGTTTCAAGCTTTTCTTTGAAGGAAATCAGAGAGGCATTCATGTGCATCCTAAGAATCCGCAGCGACTGGAAGTAAATTAAAACCCGCGATGACTGGCGTACAAATTCCGCCGCTGAAAATGCTCGGCCATGCGGTCTTTATTGTCGGAAACCAAACCGTCATCAGCAAGCATCTGAAGGAACGACGCGACGTCGCACTCCCAAATTTCTACTTCATTTGGGAGGGGCGCACCCTATACGTGTTGATTGGTCTTCTTCTTTCGCCGCCACCACATTCGTACGGCTTGATTTTTCCTTGCGATGTTGCGGAGGCGTTGGGAGATTGCTGACCGACTTACGCCCATAATTTGTCCGATTTCACCATTGGCTTTTTGCTGCACCATTGCGAGTCGGGCGATATGCCGCTCCTCCTGGTTGAGGCCGAAGAACGCGGCATCTTCGATTTCGAGGTATGAGGCTGAGAGTTCTTTTTCAATGACCTCTTGATTCTCGGTTGACGTTAGTTCTGGCTCAGTCATGTCGAATGGCGGGCACGGCACAACGCGCCCATTCCGGACAAATGTTCCTCTGGGCTTCAAATTGCCCGCAATGTCGCGCCAGTATCCATAATATGCACTCTCATCCTGATCGTCTTCTTCCAATTTGTTGTTATCGTACATAAATCGCATCCTTATTCACGCGCTGATGGTCAGGTTTTACATGTCTCTCTTTTTTGATTCGGGTAGAACGCTGATTGTGAGGGAATAGCCGCCGTCTTTCAGATCCGCCGGACGTGTTCACCGACATCTCTCTGGGCTCCGTGCAGCGACGGCTCTCAAAATCAACCAACTATTTCTCTTGGTTGGTTGCCGCACCTTGTCCTCGCTCTTCTGCTTCTCCCGAATCCATGGCATCTTGCCAACTTCCCTCACGCCGCTCAAAACGAAGAAGGTTCGACACCTGGTTCTCTGCAGTCAACATCGCATCGATCATGTTGGCGATCTGACGCAACGATACGACGATGTCTCGAAGTCCCGGGACGTTTGGCTCGCTGTGCGATTGCTTGGGTTTCGTAGGCGCCGAGAACCGGGGAATTGCAAGCTCCCTCTCCACGGGAGTGGGTTCCACGATATGGGCGTGATAGGAACCAGAAGCTCCGTCAGAATCTGGCTTGTTCTCGCGATTTTCCGTTGTTTTCATAAAACGCACACCTCTCCCCTTGACAAGTAGTTGTATTTGCTATAACTTATAGAGTCGAAGATGAGGTGCGCCTAATCGCGACGCTCGTAGGAACTCCGGCACACTAGAACCAATCCCGGCGATAGCTTCGGAGGGCTGTTGCCGCGGGGGTTGGATAGTGGTGGATGCGTACTCATCGCCGCTAGGCGCCGTCTGATACACTGCGCCTCTCGGTCCGACTCCCAATCCTCAACGGAGGAACAAACATGGCAGATACGCACGATGATGTGCGCTGCTTCAAGCCCTGAACCTGATTCATTTCGGTTCAGGGCTTTACTGTTCGTTCGTCCGAAGCCGGACTTTTTATCCTGAAAGCCCGATCACCTGAAGAATAAACGGACTTCGGACCGGAAACAATATGATGCGATTCTTACGCTCCTCTCACGATGCATGATATTTCGTGAATCATGCCGAGGACCTCTGTACTACCCGAGTCCGAACTAATTAAGAAGCTGAGGGAGGATGCCGGCCTGTCGCGAAAGCTGCTCGCCGCTAAAGCCTCAGAACTCAATCTGCATTTGGGAACGGGCGTGATTTACAAGGCAGAACGGGGCCAGATGGTAAGCTCCGAAACGATCGATGCGCTCGCCAGGTTGCTCAACGTGGATTTCAATCGGATTGTCAAGCCAGAATTCCGTCGAATTCCGCTAACCACTGCCGACGTAGCTGGCCCAATTGCTTCTCCGACGATGTCGCGGTCGGATCTCCAGGGGTATCTCGCTTGTCTTGCTTCGGAAAAGAGATTTTCAAGGTGGGATGATTCGGAGTTTATTCCAGAAAATGCTTCCTCCTACGAAACGCGAACATTGTCATTGCGCGCGAGGCGCTACGATATGGACCAGCGTAGCGTCAGTAAGTCTTTTCCAGTCCTTCCCGTGTTATTAGATCCGAGTCAGACCCACTCCCTACTCCTTGGAAAGCCTGGCTCGGGAAAGACAACGATTCTTGAAAGGATACAACGGGACTTGGCGCTTGGCGCACAAG
Source organism: Bryobacterales bacterium (assembly GCA_963813145.1). Taxonomy (GTDB): domain Bacteria; phylum Acidobacteriota; class Terriglobia; order Bryobacterales; family Bryobacteraceae; genus Palsa-187. Next base: position 2,920,890 of record CAWEXX010000001.1, on the reverse strand, counting down.
ACGGCGCTCCAATTCCCGTTTTCTGCGAACTCGGGAGATTTCGCCATGACAATACTATATGGGACGTGATGACTGATTTCATTCAGCCCCGAGGCGGCCACGGCTGGACCGCAGAATTAATCCGCAAGTCCTTCGAGTCAAATGCTATACGGTTTTGTATCCTCGCTGATGGCCTCAACGAAGTCTCCGATCAGTTCCGACCTCGATGTGTGAATGCTTTATTCGAACTTCTGCAGAACGGGAATCAGAAACTAATCATCACGTGTAGGAAAAGGGACTTTGAAGAAACTCCGATTCTCCAAAAGGTCCAGTTGGACACCTTATTGCTCGAAGATCTTTCAGAACAGGCAGTTAGTGATCACTTAGACCGGCGTCTTGGCCAGACCGGAGATTTGGCGCGAGTGGCAGTCTATTCAAGCTTGAGCCGCCAGCTTCAGGAGTTGGCCCGGACTCCCGTGAACCTGGAACTAGTCGCCACCATTGCGGAGGGACAGTTGGAACCGAACCTGACCCGAGGGGAGCTTTACAGCCTTTTTATCCGCCGCCGACTGCAATTTGAGGACGAGAAACACTCCCGGCCGGTGTGCTTGGACGAGGAAGCCATTGGTGCGAAACGACTGATCCTGGCAAGTCTCGCCCATCGACTGGTAACAGAAGGAGCTTTCTGGATGAGTCAGGCACGCCGAACCGAAACGCTCGGGACACTACGCCTAACGGGAGAAGGATCGACATCTTCCGCATACGAGGAACTACTCGCTAGCGGACTGCTGCGTTTGGATGAAGCCGAGCATCTGAGCTTCGCACATCAGACATTTCGTGATTATCTTGCTGCGGAGTTTCTCGTGTCTCTCCTCGATGGTGACCCGCGGTTGTCCCCCATTTCCATGAACCGAGCCGATATTGCTGAGTTAGCCAATGATGATCGATGGCACGAGCCTTTGGAGTTTCTGTGTGGCATAGACAGTAAACCCGACGAGATCTTGACCAGCCTTGCCCGTCACACACCGTTGCTTGGTGGGCGATGCTTGCTACAATCTCGATCCCCATCTCGAAAGACAACTGTACTTGTTTCTGGTCAACTGCTTGCGAGCTTTCTGCGTTCGGAACGAACCGACGTGGCAGGAATACTGTGGTTGATCGACAGGCGTTTTCGCACGGCGTTGTCAGAGGCTGTGTCTGTTATGTACTCGGACGAAAACCAACAGAGACTGACCTTAGCTCGAATTCGCCTCCTCGCAGGACGAGATCTTCAGGAAACGGGCCGATGGGCGGAGGCCCGCCAGGAATACGAACGTACCCGGGACGAAGTTGCACCGTTGGCCGACAAACAGAATCGCGATGCGTATAGGTGGTTGGCCTTGGTTTTATCTGAGTTGGGGGCATTGGACGACGTTGAAGGAAAATATTCAATTGCCGCCCCATTGCACAATCAAGCCTTGCAAATCGCGCTGGATCACGCCGCCCCGCTGGAGACGGCCTTGATCTGCCTTCGTTGTGGTTACAACGCTCGCTATTCTATCGAGTCGGATCGCGACTGGAAGCGGGCGGCGGCTCTATTTGACAGGGCCTGCGAGCTCGCGGAAGGGTACGGCGAAACCTCTTTAAAAGAAGGAGAGCGCATCGTGGCTCAGTCCCTAATGGGTCTCGGCAAGATCGCCCTTGAACAGGATCGGTATGAAGCGGCGCAACCTCTGTTTTCGAGAGCATCACTCATGTTCACAAGCATGAATGATGAGTTTCAGAAGGCGCAGGCGATGCACAAGGTCGGCGAGGCGCTCCTAGGATTGGCCAAGTTAGGAAAGGCAGACAGCGCCACGGCCTTTCAACAATTGGAGCTCTCGCTCGAACTGAAGCAAAAGCGAGGTGATCTTTTTGGGATTGGAATCTCATTCGAGAAATTGGGGAAGTGGTACGAGCAACAAGGTCGCGTCGACGAGGCGCTTGATCACCAGGAGCGTTCGCTGCGCGTCAAGAATGCAATGGGTGGTCGCGACAAACGAGGCGTGGTATTGTCGAAATGCGCCCAGGCACGACTTATGTCCACCAAGGGCGCGATTGAGCAAGGAATCGTCGTGCTGGATGATGTGCTGCGGGGGCCACTTGCTGATCTTTTGGACGACTGGGAGATGTTTGCCGAGTATCAGCAATCTCGCGGTATTGTGCTCAGTCGCAAGGGTCAATTTCAAGATGCCCTGTACCATGCGGAGCGAGCCCGTTATATCTGGCAGCGAACGAATCGGCCCGTGCGTCGTTCAGAAGTGGATCGGTTAATTGATAACATTCGGGAACAGCTACTCATCGAGGAGGCACCTCTTTGCTCCAAGTGCGGGGCTCAACTTGTTCCAGTGAATCAGGGACTGCATCGTCAATGCGCTCGGGGGCATTTGTATTTTCACAATCCAAAGCTCGGTTCGGCCGTATTGGTGATTCAGAACGACGAGGTATTGTTGGTCGAGCGAAAGAACCCGCCATATGAGGGATGGTGGACGTTACCAGCCGGTTATGTGGAATATTGTGAGACGCCGCAGGAATGTGCAATTCGCGAAACAAAAGAAGAGACGGGTTTGGTTATTCAGCTGAGCGAAATCCCGAGGGGACTATTTACTTTCCGAGATGACCCGCGAGCTGACATGCTTCTGGTTGTTTACGAAACTACTGTTGCAAATGGAACCTTGCGACCAGGCGATGATGCAAGCAGAGCGGTCTTTTTTCGCTTCGATAGCCTACCAGAGAACGTCGCCTTTGAAGGTAATAGGCAGGCTCTTAATGATTGGAGGCAAGAGAAGGGTGAGCGCCGCATGCGCTTCCGGTGCTAATGTTCTCACACGGAACACATGGAGGTTATTTGCAATCGGAAGTTCTCAGATGAATAGAACAGCTACGATTTCGACTACAGTGCCGATTTTTACGAGTAGACGATCTGTACACAAATGAAAGATACGAAGAAACTTAAGGGCGCGTCCAGAATTCACTGTCTCGATGCCTTGGGCACAGTGGATCGGTTTTCGCATCCTTCATCGAATCAGCGACTTGTGGACTTCAAGTTGTTGAAACCAGTGGTTTTGACCAGCTACAGTGCATGTACACGCGCACCTGCTTTTTCGACGGGTGATCGGGCATAGACTTCCTCCAAATCGCCCCAAAATCGACAAAACTGAAACGCTGATTCGCCCTTTTGGTGGCAATCGACATCTACAATTTTGATAAGCGGCCCTTCCACGGTCGCAAGGGCCGGGCCGTAAGCCATTCATTCTGAGACGCCGCCGGTTTGCCGACACAAGGCGGTCCACTGCCCTAATTGCAGGCGACCGGCAGCGATTCCAGAGGAAGACTTGTCATTGGAGTGGTCTGACGAGCTTTTCAGATCGCCGAACGACTATGTGCGAACCACTCCCGGGGGATCGCAACCATCGACTAGATCCTCTAAGCTGTCAACATACGTTACAAAGCGGTGGCCCAGCGTGAGTCGAGGGTCCTGGCGCTCTGCAAAATGCAAAACTCTTAAATAGCGGCAAGCCCTATGGAGAATTTCTCCAACCATAGGAGGCCTTCCGCGTAAAGCACAAGTGCCTCGTCTCGAAGGTTCTTTTTGCTCCACCGATTGAGCGGCAGTCCAAGAAGGTTCGCACTCATTGCGAGATCGAAACGGAGTTTTGCGCGAGAAGTGTCGCCAAGAACGCCTCCGATCGTTATAACGTTTTCGCGAACCAGATTCGTGAGATTCTCAATCCAGACGCCACGGGGTAGAGTGTAATCGATGATCAATGACCCTTTGTCAGTAAGTTGCCAAGAAACCTGCTTTCCTGGAAGCCGTTCCGTAGGACCAGTAGCGTGAATATAATGGGCAAGCTTTGCAAGATCAAACACGTAGTCGCCTTCGCCCCAATCCTTCGGATCAATGAACCTAACATCAACACTTGTCGACAGGTCAACACCGGTTAGGTATCGGAGCAGGACATTTTCAGGATTTGGATCGCCAATGACTACGGTTGTGAACGGCGGCGCTAGAGCGTCAATCTTGTGCCGATTGTCTTCGAACATCCGTAAGTACTCAGACCATGCGCGAAGGGATTTGCCGTTGACAATGACCGGCCGTGCCTCGAAACATGGGCTAATCTCAGCCGCCGCCTTAAGGCGGTCGTCAATCCTTCCGAGGTACTCTTCTCCCCAGAGGGTAATGCGCTTTCGCCTGTTCACGGAGTTGCTATAACCTTCGAGCATTGCCGCCAACACTTCCTTGAGAAGATAACGTCCTTGAATCTCGAGCGCTTCGTCAACGAGTCGTGAATCGAATAATTCCTGCGCCAGGCTACGGAACCCATCCTCTGCCGCAAACTCCTCCATCAGATATGCGTAAGGGGTGGCCTGATGCCTCAACGCGTATACTCGCGGAAAGCGATCTCTGAAGGTTTGTGGCAAATGGAGATCCGACCGAATCCGCTGAATTGTCTGAGCTTCATGTACCAACTTTTGCGTCGAATCCACCTTGAAGATGAAACGCAAAGCCATTCGGATCCTAGCGACGATCTCGGCAGAACTTCCCTCGCTGACAGGTCTCGCTTCAAATCGTATCTCGTTGATCGGGAAGCCATTCTGCAACGCCTCCGCCAAGAGATCTTGTGCGATTTCACGCGCCTTCGCCGTGCGAAGCGCGGATTGGTTCGTGTCTCCACCCCGGAATCTGGGAGGGCCCGAAGACACATCTAAGTGGCGACGCAAGCCGAGAACCATTGCCTCGAATATTGTGCCACTAGTTTCCAAACACGCGATTATACCGCAATGCTGGGGAACTTGAGGTTCTCAACGCCGTTTGGCGGAAGTCGTGGGGGCAGGTCAGATTCATCCCACGGCATTATTGTCAAATCCATTGTGCGCCTTTTCCAAAGTTCAAGGGCATCCGACTGCCACCGCATCCGGGCCTTCCGATGTAGAATGGCGAGGAGGATGCAATGTGTTGCGCCAGCTACCAACCATCAAGGCAGGGCTTTCCCGAAACTCATCCGAATACGGTTCGCACTCTGATGGGGAGGCTGTGGCGGCAAATAAACAACACAGCGGCTCTGGGATCACGTTCTGATACTATCCGGGCGACCTCTCTCCCTTCCAGATGAGTGAGCGACCCGTGAAGAATTGGGACGTCATCTGCGAACACGCGAGCGATCTTTATCCAGTTCTAATTCACGCAGGATTGGAGCCAATCCTGAGGAGCTTGATCCTTCGCAGTAAGCGGGGATTTCTGCGCAAAGGAGGACTGCCAGAGGTGACTCTCAGAATTCCGGGACTTGTCGACCCGTGGCCGATTGAGTTGCCACCGATACCTGAACCGGACGGGACAATCGTCGTAAAATGTCCTCCGGCCCCTCCGATCAACATTGCTCCTCACGAACTGAATCGACACACACCAGCGCCATCTTTCATCGAACTCTTGATTAACGACGATTTGGCATTCCGCCGCTACGTTAGAGTATTTCCTCCAACTGCACTGCCCCCAGATCTGAGTGCCGCTAGGGCGATGGCGACATTGGTCAGACCATTCTCACCAGAAGTCAACGAACTCGTCCGATGTGCGAAGGATCGCTTCGGGTATCCAGAAGCGCGCCTAGGTTTTCCAGAAATGTCGCCGATAGCCGCAGCAAACGCACTTTACCTACAATTGGCGCGAAGTCGCGAGCCATCGTACGCATGGGAGCCTGCTCCGTGTTCAATGTCTCAGCGGGTCAGGTTGCCCTCTCACATTCTGGCAGAGGGACAGGCCACTTGCGTAGACCTCGCCCTGTACCTCTGTTCAGCGATTGAGCACATCGGCAGGCTAGCAGTCGTACTTGGAGTCTCCTCAGACGGCCAGAATTGGCATGTCATTCCTGGTATACGTACTAACGATGACGATGTTCTGAACCCCTTACTCATTGAGGATCTGACAACTCTTCGAAGTGCTACTGCCAGTGAGCAGATCCATTTTTTTGATCCCGATGCGTTAATCAAAGGGCTCAACCCGTCCCGCGCGGAACAGATTACCCGCGAACGCCTCGGCCGCGCAACCTATGGCTTTCTCCTTGATATACATACCGCAAGAACACAGAATATGTGGCCCCTGGTAATTACCTCGGTTCCCACCAAACTACCGGACATTGCTACTGCGCCGAAAATCAACCTTCTTCGTCACCACGGACTACCTGCGGAATTGGTTGAAGCACTAGCTCGCCGCTCCGTAACGTGTATTATTGGGGATAGCCTAGATCCCATATCTGCTCCTTCGAAACAATCTCTTGCTGCTCACCTCTCCGCGAAAGCGGGACTAGGTACCTCAGATCTCCTACTCGCTGGCAGTGTTCTGGAGCGCGACCTCGGCCGCGAGGGCCTCGTAAGGGAGGCGCAATCTTTTCTCCAGGCACATGGAATCTCCGACTCCGCGGTCTATAGAACCCTCGCCTCGTTACCGATTACGACCGTCGTTAGCCTTTACCCTGATCCCCGTCTTGAGCATACCTTGATGAACCTGTCGTCTGTCGATAGGCTTATAAACGATCAGGATCTTTCTCGGCTGCGTATGTCAGTTCCGAGTTGCGAGTTGTATCTCTTGGGCGGCAGCGGCTTGACCGGAGAAGGCCTGATTCTGACCTTCTCTGATCACCAACATCTCTTGCGGCGCATAGAGCATCTTGGGCGTGGACTTCGACATAGCCTGGCGACTAACGTCTGTTTGCTGATAAATTGTGATCTCGCTGATCTAAACCTTCAATCGCTGTACATCGCAGCGACGAGTCACATCCCGACCTCACTCTGTGACTCTTATCTCATCGGTGGATCTCCGCCGCCATCTTGGCTTCCCAACTGCACAGCTCTGAACACTAGCGTTTCAAGCTTGCTCGATCGTCTTGCTTCCGCAGTCGGCAGTACTGCACCACTTTGTGCTGCGAAGACCCATAGTCCGTCCCCGCGAAATCGTTCGCCGTACAAATATCTCGACTATTATGAGCCGGAGGACCGCCAACTGTTTTTTGGACGGGAAGAGGATATTCAACGGCTATGTGCCGAGATAACCGCAGCGCCCAATCGACTCGTAGTTGTTTGTGGTAGATCAGGTGTTGGCAAGACTTCTCTCATCAAGGCGGCCGTTGCACCCGCCTTTGACGCGGACCGAAAGCGTGTGCCAATCTACACAAGATGCGGGCCCCTTCCTCACGTCGCTATCGTGAAAGCCGTCGCAGCACATCTGGGATTAGACCTTAACGAGCCGGACGCCCCAAATCTATATCGGGATCTACTTTCTTTCCGGCACCGCGATGGTCGCCATCAGATTATCTTTGTTGACCAGCTTGAGGAGGCTCTCCTAAAGTGCGCTCCGGGCGTTTTGAAGGAATTCTTCAGCGAAGTTGGCAGATGCCTCGCCGATGCTTGGCTTGGGGTCTCCTTTGTTTTTGTTTTGCGCGAAGATTATTTGGCAAATCTGAGCGAATACGGTGTCGATGTATGGGGCTTGACTTCAGCAGTGTATAGGGTGCACGAGCTATCTCGCGAGGGCGCTAGAGAAGCGGTCATTAAGCCAGCAGCTGAGGCCGGTATCACCGTTGAGAGAGAGATGGTTGAGTCGCTCTTGGATGATCTTTCGCCGGACACTATTCTTCCAGCCCATCTTCAGATCGTATGCTACCGGCTTTACGAGTCCACTCGGGGCACAGGTAAGTTTACCCTCAAGGCGTACCGCGATCTGGGCAGTGCAGCCGACATCCTCCGCCTTCATCTCGACACGGTTCTGGAGCAACTTCCTCCGAGACTGAAGGACACTTCTAAGCTTGTACTGCGGACACTCGTCACGTCGGAGCAGACGAAGGACCTGTTACTATTGTCCGAAATTGCTGAACGATGCGAGCTGGCGAAACCACTTGTAGCTGATACCCTTTTCGATTTGATTCATCACCAGCGTCTGGTGCGGGAGGTCCTCGGAAGCCCTGTACGATTTGAGCTATCGCACGAGTGCCTTGCCCCAGCGATCGCGGATTGGATGGATGCCACCGAGGCGTTGATAAGGCAGGCTCAGGAGATTCTGCAACAGGAAGTTACCGCCTTTTTACACTTGCTTGACTACCAGATTCCAAATGATCGACTTGCAATAATCACCAAGTACGCACACACATTACACTTCAGTCATGACGCCACGCGTGTACTTACCGAATCTTATGCTACTTGCGGAAGCTTTCCACCTTCATGGCAGGCGAGGCTCCAAGGCGTCAGTCTCGACGAACGATATTCCTGGCTATTCTGGAATGCTGCTGGAAACGATCCTAAAAAGCTAGAAGACATCCTTCGCGGTGAAGCGACCACATTTCTCGAAGAGCTCTCAACAACGAAGTTCCCACTGACAGCGTGTCAACTTGTTGCCAGTGTGATACGCACTGGAAGCGAAGACATTGTGGAGGCAGCCCTGGATCTTGGTTTACACGAATCGGCTTCGGGTTGTGTTCAGATATTGTTCCAATCCACGCGACCGCTTGAGGAGCGCCGTGCCAATACCGTGGTTAGAGGAATATTGAACCACACGGAGGCACTCTGGGAAGCAGGTACTCCGGAGGGTAAATGTGAGTTTATCCTCCGACTGTTCTTCGCGATTAATCCGAGCGCGGGGCCCACTCGTAAGATCGGACGGCAAGCCGATTCGCCCCTTGTGGCCCTCCTAGGCGATCCCCGAATGGAGGGCTGGGTCGCGGATCTCTTATTAATGCAGCCAGAAGCAGATGGGAAACTAGCCGAATGCCTGTTGGAACGTAGTTCGTCGTCAACCCCTATGTTTGAGACACTTGCGAGCTTCTGTCTGGGCTTGCGGACTACACATTTAGGAACATTTTTAGAACTTATTGCACGGTTTCTTCCTCGGGTGCTTCGCCGCTTGGGCAGGCGGAGCCGGCCCGACCTCAAGGCCACTCATTGGAGACTCCTCGCAATAGCCGCAGGGGCCGTCCTTGGTTCGCAGAAGCACCGGCCCGCGTTGCTGACACCGGCGATGAGGCTCCGTATCATCGAGGTGTTTGCATCGCAAGGGGAAGCGTCGAAGTTGGATATTGACGCGCAACAAACGTTCATTAAAGCGGCTATCGCGGGTGGCTTGAGTTCAGATACCGCGTTACTACTCCGAATCCTACAGGGACGGCGATTAATTCACCTGCTTGCATATCTTGAAGAGTCGCCACCTAGTAGTAGCGAGGTAGAGGCCGAAGTCGCCCACATTGGCCAGTCTCAGGACACTGATACGGCGTTCGCGGCATGCTCAACTCTAATCAGCTGGGACGAACAATCAGCGCTGGGATGCATTAGAAAGTGGCTCGCAGAATCGGCGCTGGAGCAGGATGAAGGGCGTCGACGTGCCGCTACCGCTTTAGTAGCAGCAGCGTCGCCAGGAATGATAGTTCGGGAACAAGTCACGTTACTTGAGTCGCCCACTTCTAGACACATATTACTACGAGGCTTGAGGTTACGTGCCAACCCACAGTGGCTTCTCGAGAAACCTGAGTTCTTGATCGAACTGATTTCAAGAGCGTGCTTGGACGATGAGAATCGGGTAAGTCTCGCAAGGCTTCTATGGGCTTTGATGCCAGATCTCCAAGAAGTGATATTGCCAATCGTCAATGCGAACCCCGAGATGACGGGCTTTTGGAAGCGAGTAGTCGAATACTATCGCTGGGGGCGCATAGGTTAGGCAATGGTACACGATCACCTTACTGTTCCCGTCGAATTACGCCAATGTGCGCGTAGTGGCGCGCTGTTACCAATTATCGGTTTTGGTTATCCAGATTTCATCAAGGGACCGGGCGCGGACACACTTGCGATCATGGCCGGAGCAACACCAGCCGCTGTCAATCGGTGGATTGGACGCTTCGGCGCTCACACCTGGCCCTTGTTCCATACGCTAGCACGTCTTCCCGTGAGAACGATGATCGCATTCACGCCCGATTCTAGCCTCGGCAAGATTCTCGAATACTATGACAGCGCATGGGTTACTGTCGCTCCGGCTCAACAGCAGCTGCCCCCTGGACGCCGCTATCTTCTTCCGCTTGGTGGTTTGATCGAAGATTGGTCGAGCCTCTTGGTAGGTCCTCGCGAGTTTTTAACCATAGAGCGACGGCCGATGTGGCTTCATGCTGCCGCGATGGCCGCGCGCCTCCCTTTGCTGGTGGTCGGCTGCGATCCCAGCGATGAGCGACTGCTGCATGTCCTTATTAAACTTAGGCCGGTGCCGATCGGTGGGCAGGCAGGTTGGCTGGTCACCGGCGATATCAATGGTCATGATGCGGAACGATGGAACGCTGCTGGGTACACCGTTATTATTAACCCCATTGCTGGCGTGTTACGCGCAATAACAAGCCACGGAGTGACAGGAAGGGAAGAGGTGTCTCGCGCCGCGGTCCGCCCATCCCGCGATGGATCTGAAACTCCCTACAAGTATCTTGACTATTACACGGAGGCAGACCAGGACTTCTATTTTGGTCGCGAGGCCGACACCGGCTCGCTAGTGGACCTCATTTTGAGCCACCGCGTGACCGTGGTTACTGGGCCATCCGGAATAGGTAAAACATCACTATTGATTGCCGGCGCCGCGACTGTGATCAATACAACCGAAGACCATCGAAGCTATTATGTTCGGATCGGTGATGATCCGTTGGCGGCAATAGTGGATGAGTGTACTAGAAGCCTCGAGTTGTCTCCGCAATCCAGCCACTCCCGCGACCTGCGCACATGTCTTGCGGGAGTGCGGGAGCGAGTTAATAAGATACCGGTGATCGTCCTTGACCAAATGGAGGAGGTATTCACCAGAGTGGGCGAAGCTCTCCGCACGGAGCTATTCGCAGCGGTTAGCCAGATCGCAACACGGCCGGCGCTTGAAGCGCGGTTCGTAATCTCCCTGCGTGACGATTACTTGGCCTTCCTGGCAGATTCGCGCGACATGTTTCCGAGTGTGTTACAGAACGTATACCGCCTGGTGCCCATGAGCCATCAGGGCATCATGGATGCCATCGTCAAGCCTGCCGCAGCCGTAGGTGTGAAGGTGTCGGAGGCGCTCGCGTCTAGAATCATAGACGATATCGGGTTAACATCCTTATCGGGACCACACATGCAGCTTGTGTGTACGCGATTGTTCATGGAGAGGAAAGGTACGCTGATCTCAGATACAGATTATGAGCGTCTTGGCGGAGCGCGGGCAATTATGGCAGCGTCATTATCCAGTGAATTGACTAGGTTTGGAACATCTAAAGGGTCTGCAGTGAGTGTCCTCAAGGCTATGGTTACTTCACTCGGAACTAAGGACGTTTTGCGGTCAAGTGACGTCGCGAGAAGATGTCACTTACCGGAAGAACTGGTCAGTCAAGTATTGATACGCTTGCGCGACAGTTCTCGATTGGTAAGGAGCGTCACGATTGAAAATGAGCAGTTATTTGAATTGGCCCATGAGTATCTGACATATGAGATAGGGCAATGGTTGACGAAAGATGAGATTAAGCAGCGAGAGGTCAGTGATGCTTTCGAAAGGGAGGTGCGGTCCTGGCGGCGCTTTCGTGATATACGTGTAGGCGTCGATCGACTTCAGCTATTCGGTGCCTGGAATGCATCGCTGGATATTGACTCGGACGGGTTGTGTTTGCTGCTACTAAGTGCTGTGCGGCACGGAATGGAAGTCGCCTTGTGGGTCAACAGGAGTTCGGAGCTAGGGCCGACGTTTGAGAGCAGAATCGCCGAAGAGCTATTCGGCTATTTCCGAGATCGTGATTCATTGCAGCGGCGGCAGGCCGCGGAGACGATTAGTGTCCTTGATTCTCGCGCGCTGATACGTGCGCTTGAGCGTGGAGATGAACGCTCCCAGATGGCCGCACTTGAAATGCTGGGCGGCTTGGCGTGCCAAGAGGCGACAGAACCAATCAGTCAACTGTTGAGACATCAGAGTGCAGAGATCCACGCCCTTGCTTGTGGCGCGCTCGGCGAGATCGGTGACGAGCGTGCCGCGCGATTGCTGCTGGCAGTAGCTGGGGATTCTGACTTGGGAATCAGAGGTCCAGCACTGCAGGCCCTTAGTTTCTATGACTCCTCCGACGTTGCGACTTTACTTGTGGCGGCGCTGTCGACTCCTGGCAAACTTGCTGTGTTTGCAAAGGCTGGGTTACGCGAGGGCCGATCACCAAAGCTGTTTGGAAGGATTCTAAGGCACGAGTTGCTCTCAGGAGCGGCGAGGGAAGCCGTGTGGAGCATTATTAGAGATGCCGACGAACGATTGCGCGAATGGGTGGACCAGAGTCTGAGTGAATTGAGTGTCATAGATCAGGAGCGCGCCATCGAGGCGCTGCACTTGAGTACACGATCCTTAGAGTTAGTGGCCAAAGGCAATAGCACTGCCTCAAGACTGGCTGCGGGACAACTTGCCAGTCGGAACAATCGCGAAGAAAGAGAGACTAGGTTCAAAGAGGCGCTGGATCGCGCGGGCGAGCGGGAAGTCACAGCGGAATGGTTGAGAGAGTTGTTATCTGTTGGCGACGATACTGACTTTTGGGCAGCCGCGCATTATATCGCGGCGTGCGGCGAGAAGGTGAGTGCTCTGCTGCTTGAGCTTCTTCGTGAGAAAAGTCCACGTGTGAAACAGGGGTGCCTCTACGCGATTTACAATATGAGGGCATTTCGGATCCCCGAGCGACTGTTAGTTTCATTGCTGGGGGACATGGATGCGACCGTCAGATACCTTAGCTGTGTGGTGGCTGCTCGCGTTGAAGTAGTGAATACTGTCGATTCGATTAGTCGCCTGATAGACGACTTCGAGAGTGTTGGTTGGTTTTTAGTGAGCATTGGTCCGCGTGTATCGGACGCGGCGAGTTATGCTTTGGACGTGCTTCGTCCCGAATCACGAGTGTGGAGGAAGGGCTTTCAGACAAGTTTCAAAAAGCGCCTTCTAGATTTGGAAACATCTTTGTGATTGGTGAGGTGCCTACATACAGGCGGGGCGAGGCTGGTATGAGGAGGCAGGCAGATCTCGGTTCGGGCGCTGTCGATATTGGGGAAAGCATTCGGCGACGAGCACGACAAGTTCTTGAACGTTCTGTCCCAGCGTTCGCTCGCACCGAAGCGGATGGCTCCAAACTGAAAGCTCGGCATTTTCGTCGCTGATCAAAATACTTCGAGTGTGTGCGTTATGGTCCGCAAAAGTCTGCCCCCTCGCCAAGCGGACTCCTTTGGCGCTGCTTCTTCGGGCTGAAGATGCGGGCTCGAGGATGGTGAAGCCGTCGACGTCGAGGAGTCGCCGCTTGTCCGTCATTCTTCCTTTGACGAGTGCCCAGAACGCTTGTTGTTTGTCGGCGATCTTGATGCCTTTGGGGGAGGCGTTCTTGAATGCGCGCGATCAGCGGAGAGCGCGCAGCGGCACGGCATGCGGCACCCGTAGCAAGGCTTCGTGGTCCCGCCATGATCATCACGAGCCGCGCGGGGTGTTTGGGATGGGTAGCACGGATGATAAGTCCCGTAGTCCCGGACTTGAACTTCCCACTTCGCGACTCGCTCTGATACTCTTGTCGTTCGTACTCCGTGGTTTTTCGTTCGTCGCGCCGGAGGACGACGGGGTAGTTGCCTTTCGCCGGCGCATGGTAGAGATGCCATTGTGGTTCCCAAAGCTTCTGCAGCATCGTGAGCACCACGCCGGTGGCGCGGTTGCTCTTGGCTGGACCGATAAGGAAGAGGCTCGCTGGTTTACTTGCGAGGAGATCTCCGCGGTTAAGATTCCGGCGACGACTGAGCTTCAAGCGGACGCCTGCCCCAAGCCAGGCTATCTGAGTTATGAGGCCGCGCTGACCCTTGCGAACCCAGCTGACAACCGAGCCAGGCTTCTTAAGCAGGCGCACACCGAACTTCCACGCGCGCTGGTGCTAAAGCCGAATTGGAATCCGCCGCAAGTCTATATGGCGCAGGTCCTGCAAGCCAGGGAAAGATGGCGGAGGCATCCGTGTACCTGACATTAGAGTTGGGGAGCGGAGGCTCCTGAAAAGGACTCAACTCGTCGAGCGCATAAGCGGGAGTGCGCGCTGATATCGCCGGGTGTGGAAAGCTAATGTTCTCCGATGATCCTGGTGGCAGCGAGCAGCTACGATATTGACTACAATGCCGATTTTCGTATGTAGACGATGCGTCCTCAAAAGAAAGAAATGAATGGAGTTAATGCGAATTTGGAGTTCGACGCTACGATGTCTTGGGCACAGTGGATCGGTTTTCACATCCCTCTTCGAATCAGTGGTTTGTGTACTTCAAGTTGTTGAAACCAGTGGTTTTGACCAGCTACAGTGCATCTACACGCGCACCTGCTTTTTCGACAGGTGACCGGGCATAGACTTCCTCCAAATCGCCCCAAAATCGACAAAACTGAAACGCCGATTCGTCCTTTGGGTGGTAATCGACATCTACAATTTTTATAAACGGCTGTTCTGTAGCTGGAAAAGCTGGGCCGTAAACCATTCATTCTGGGACGCCGACGGTTTGCCGAGACGAGGCGGTCCACTGCCCTAATTGCAGGTGACCGTCTGAAGGTGAGGCTGCGTTCTCGATGACGACCGGTGCGGGGGATGCATCAAGTTCACGCCGTATAATGGGATCGGGGATTGAGGCTCTGCAGCCTCCGAGTCACGGCTAAGCGGCTGAATCGAGAATCGCGTCAGCGAACCGCGGCCTTCAGAATGGCGTGATAGCTAATCTGCTCAGGGAGGCGCCGTTTTGGTGTCCCTCGAGGAAATTGAAGCCCAATGGTCTCGCGGCTGGGCGAGGCGAATGGTTAACTCGCCAAAAGATTTTCAATTAATGGTAATACAGCGGAGACGTAAATCGGCCTCGTTTTTTGTTAATATGTGAAGCCTGGACTCGCAGCCCCAGAAACTTGAGATCCCGCTCCACGTGCTCCTAAGGCGTTGCCTCGAGGCGCACGACCAGGAGCTATGGGGAACTCTTGTCCGCCGCCTGCAGCCGGTTTTCGCGCGTGTGGCCTACCGAGTGGCCAGCAATGCTGGATCGGTTCGCGGCGATGAGGTTGACGATTTAGTTCAGGACTGCTTTCTAAAACTTGAGGCGTTGCGCGGCGGGACCTCTGAGTCATCCGCTTTGGATGATGAAAGCACGGCGTTGGCCTATATTAAGGTGCTGGCAGCTAATACAGCTCGTGACCATTTCAGAAAAAAGCGAGCCGAGAAACGAGGAAATGCCCTGACACTTTCTGCCAGCGATAAACTCTGGGAACTTGTCGATCCCGACTGGGTGAAGCTAGAGAAGAGCGTCATGATCGGGGAGATCGATCGGCTGCTCGATGTCGATGTCCAGACGCGCACAATATTTTGGCTCTACTACAATCAAGGACTTACGGCCAAAGAGATTTCTGCAGTGTCGGTTTTCAATCTGAGCCCTAAGGGGGTTGAGAGCTTGCTTAGGCGGCTCACTTTGGCCGTTCGTGAGAAATTCAACTGTCGACCAGAAGGCTTTTCGCGCACGGAGACGTCTTAACTAATGAGTGACCAACAAGGCGGTGTGCGAATCGATTGCCCAAATCCCGACCAATGGCTGGCAGTTGCTGCGGGAACGGAGGACCCTGCGGTGGCGGCTCAGTTTTGTGCGCACGCAGCGAACTGTGAGAGATGCGGACCTCAATTGAGGGAAGCTGTGCAACTTCTTTCTGATGAGGAGGATCTCGCCGAGTCTCAGTTCATCGCGAGCCTCGACTCCTCGCTGCCCGTTTGGCAAACGAACGTAGCAGCACGCCTTGCTTCGAAGCGCCGGGAACTCCCAATACGGCTATCCTCCCGCCACCCCCAGTTGCGAATAGCCATAGCGGCCGCTGCGGTGATCGCTGCTGCCGCGATCGGCTTAGTTCTGTTTCTGCTTCCAAGGAACCGGGTTTCGCCAGGACCGCATGTGGTCGCCGTCTTGGGCGGGAGATCGGTCTCACCCTCCCCGCCACCAGACACCTCCCAGATCCGTTCGATCACTCTCGAGCCGGGCCTCACTCGAGGTTTGGACTCTCTCAAAGAGATTAGACTCTCCCCAGAAGACAAGATGATCTCGGTCACGCTCATGTTTGTGGACTCGCCACTCGGAGATCTTCATCTCGATATGCTCAATTCCAGACGCCAAAGCGTTTGGAATCGTGACCTGAGGATGACAGATCAGGATGTGCACGCGGGACGGTTGACGGTCATTATTCCGGCAAAAGAAATGAAACGCGACGATTACCAGTTTGAGGTCAGGGAAGTAACTCAAGGCGTCGCTAGAACGATCGCCTACTCGTTCAGATTGATTCGGTGAAAGCGGGGAAATGAATGAAGAAAAAATGGAGCGTCCTAGTTTACATTGCGGCTGATGCGCAACCTAAGAAGCTCGCAGAGGCGGCGCTTTTTGATATCGCCCAGATGAAGAAGGTTGGATCGAGTCCCCATGTCTACGTAGCGGCTCAAGTGGATTTACCTCTCGTTCCGACACGACGATACGTATTTCCCGACCAAAACGATCCTGCCGGCAAAACCGGCGCGATGCCTGTGATCGAACTGGACGAAAATATTAACTCAGCTAATCCAAGAAACATCGTTGATTTTTTCAAGTGGGCCAGTGCCGAGTGTCCGGCTGACAATTTTCTGCTCATCCTGTGGGGGCATGGCTACGGGCTGGACGATTATGTTCCGATCGAGGATGGGAAGTCAGCTGTACCGCCTGAAGACCACCTGGATCTGTTTCGCGACAGAGCGTTCACCATGGCTTGGTTTAGCTCCGCAATCAGTGACTCTACGTGGGCACCTCCGAAGGCGGCGATCGACAAAGCGGTCGTCGACGGAGGAACCAACTATAAGGCGATTATCGACGCAGCTCGCGCTTCGGTTTTGCTTAACAGTCAAATCGCCGCTGCGGTAATTGAGTGTCGCAAATTGCTACCCAAGGACCAGAACCTTGCCATTCTCGGTTTTGACTCTTGTGAGATGGCTATGCTTGAGGTGTGGTTCGAAATGGTTCAATGCGCCGACTACGGCATCGGTGCGCAATACGGCATGCAGTTCCACGGTTGGCCATTTGAGCTTTTTCTCCAAGACTTGATCAAAGAGCCGGAAATGACACCCGTCGAACTGTCAAAGTTGATCGTGGACAGGTTTGTGGACCACAACGACGCGTTGAAGGGGAAACCCGTGGCCACGCTCTCAAGCGTCGATTTAAAACTCAGTGAGGAGTTGGGGAAGGCGATTGCTCCGCTTGCAAAGGCTCTCGCGCAAGCAAGTACCTCTTCGGGTGACCGACAGCGGATTTACGAAGCCCGGAATGAATCGCCAATCTATGATGAGGACGGGTTCATTGACCTCGAAGGCTTTTGCCGGCTATTGCAGTTTCACCTTCCTGACTCGGCCGTGAGCGAAGCTTGCAGTAGGGTTAACATTCTGCTGGGTAAGTACGTGGTCGGGAAAGGTTATGCTCCTAAAGGAACCGCTAAGAAGATTTCCCTCTCGAGGGGAGTATCGGTCTGGTTTCCTCCATGGATTCAGTATCCCGAGATCCACATCGATCAGCTGGAACAATCGGAAGCCTACTTGGCGCAGCGGTATTCCGCGACAAAGTTCGCGCAACAGACCGGTTGGGGTAATTTTTTGAAAGCTATTTTGGCGAATGAGCGCACTCATTCAGAGAAGGAGACAGCGATGCCGGATTCTGAAGACGAAATCGTACATGGAGGACTGGGCCACATAGAACCAGTGGGCAGAACAAGGGTGGTGGGTAAAATCCCGCCCGTCGGCAAAATACCACCCGTCGGCCGCGACGCCAGCCGAGGCGAAGAGGCGGGAGGCCGTGTGTTCGAGGACGGACCTTCACGCGAGTCGGGTGTCATTGTTCGAGCGACGGTTGAGTCGTTCGGACTCGTTGGCGACACGGAGTTGAACGTAACAGTTAGGTGGCCGGCTGGCTCAACGTTGGCTGTGACCCCGACTCCAACAGTCAGAGTTACAAAGCCCGCGGGAGGCGGCCCCAACGTCAACGAATAGCGAACCACGACTATATTTTCAGCGGAGGGCTTTGAGGTCTTGACATGCTGCACCATCGGATGGCTACTCGTCGGGTTCTGACACTCGTATGGCTTGGCTTCTCACCACTATGGTTCGCCGCCTCTGTCGAGCCGCCCGCCAGCCTGGGTATCGGCCAAACGGTGTCTTTGCGAATCGATGCGTCTCATGCCGCTACGATCGCACTGGAATCAGAAGGAAATGAGTCATTCGATCTGACTTTCTCGCAGGATGAGCCTTCGCTCGAGTTCCGGGTCAGCGCTGACGGCGATCAGCAGATCGAACCGCTTCGGTCTGGTTACCCCGGTCTTGTCTTCTTTTCTTTTCCGGTCAGGTCTAAAAAACAATATCACCTAACCATATCCGTACCCAAGGCGCTGGAATCTAGCGTTTTTGTAACGGTCTCATCCCACCCTGGCGTGAAGCAGGGGCGACAACTCACTGCCTGCATGCAGGCAGAGCGAACGTTCGCCAAGGCTCAGGCAATGCGGGCTGAACCCACGGCGGCGGGGCTTAAACAGTCGATCTATGGCTATCAACAGGCTGCTGCATTGTGGCTAGAGGGTCAGAGCCTGCAAGGTCGGGCCTTGGCTTTGACTGCGGAAGCCCAAGTATGGTTTCAGTTGAGCCGCTATACGGACGCCCTTCGCGCTTTTTCCGCTGCCGAAGCGATCGTTGAACCCAATTCCCGCCAGCAGGTGTACGTCCAGAGCGCGAAAGCCGAACTCCATCTGGAGTTGTGGCAGCGGGAGACGGCGCTTCAGCTAGCAAACCGTAGTCTCGAAATCAGCCGTCGAATTCAGGATGTTCCGGGTGAGGCCAATGCGCTCGCCAATCAGGCGATTGCAAATTTCCTGCTGAGCCAGAGGGATGCGAGATCGGATCTCCAGCACGCGCTCATGTTCGCAGAGGCTGCTGGGAATCGCGTGGCAGCGGCGCGAATTCTGGGAGTGCAAGGCTGGTTGGAAAGAGATCTGGGGCACCTTGGCGAATCCATAGAGAATCTGCGCCGATCCAGCCAGTTGTTTCAAGAAACAGGAAGAAGGATTGATGCAATTAGTGAGATGTGCGACATTGCCTCCACCGAGAGCATGAAGGGAGACCCCTACTCAGCTATTGTCAGACATCTCAGAATGGCGAAATTATTTCATGATGTAGGCGCCGCGTATCAGGAGGCTAACGCCTTGACAGGTGTCGGACAGGACTATTTGGCCGTTCATCGCCTACAGGATGCGTTGCAATATTTCCGGGACTCCAAACGATTGTTCGCCCGCATTGGCAATCCGTGGGGCGTCTACGCTGTTCTGGGGCTGATGTGCAGCTCGGAGTTGAAGCTTCACCGCGTCAACGATGCGCAGGCAGACTGTCAGGAAGCCAAGCGGCTTGCGGTCGATCTCCACTCTCTCCCGAATGTCGCCGTGGCGGACTGGCATCTCGGAATGCTTGCAGAGTCCCGCAACCAAGGCGAACAGGCACTCGCCTATTACACCCAATCCGCCGCGATCAGCGCCGACGAGCATTATCCACTGGGTGAAGCGTCGGCCGTAGTCAGAATCGGCCTTCTGAAATACAAAGACAGGTCGTTTGCCGAAGCGATCGAGCTGTTCCATCGTGCGCTCGTGTTGAGTCAAACCGCGGAAGACCTCGCCGGAACGGTCGAAGCCCGTTTCGAACTCGCACGATGCGAGACCGAGACCGGTCGCCTGGGCGAGGCTGAAGTTGAACTGGATCAGGCGATCGGCATTTTCGAATCACAACGGTTCCGGGTAAAAGATGACAAGCTGCGAACTTCCTACTTCGCTGCTGCCCGAAAATGCTACGACCTCTATGTGGAAATTCTCATGCGGATGCATGCGGCCGATTCCACTCATGGCTATGATCTGGATGCGTTGGCAAAATCTGAGGCAGCGCGCGGGCGCACACTCCTCGAAGCGCTCATTACGCGCGGAGGCGCTGCCACACTCTCGTCGAACCGCAGCGCGGCCCCTGAGGTATTGCGTTTGCGTGCGTCACTGAATCAAGCCTACGAAACGAGGCTCAACCTGATCGTTCAAGGCCGAAACCAGCGAGAGGTCCAACGCAACGAGGCCGCGATTCGGCGTCTGGCGACAATGCTCGACGAGGCGGAAACGCTCGCCTCGGAGAGGTTCTCGCCGCTGGAGGCAAACGTTCATCCGCTTACTGCCAGTGAGCTTCTCCAGGTTCAGCCGGACTCGGTTATTCTCGAATACTCGCTGGGTGAAAAACTGAGCTACCTCTGGCGCATTGAGCATGGTCGGCTTAAATCGTTTTTGTTACCAAACCGCAAAACGATTACCAAAGCCGTTGACGAATGGCGCGAATTTGCATCAGCGCGCCAGCATCGCGCGAATGAGCCATTTGCCGCCCATCAACTCCGGATCAAGACTGCGGATCGCGACCTACCGAGGCGGTCCGCGAGTTTATCCTGCATGCTGCTTGCCGGACTTAATCCTAGTCAGAACGGCCGCATGATTGTTATTGCAGATGGAAGCTTGCAGGCTCTTCCATTCGCCGCGCTCCCGCTCAATGGCTGCCATCGCCAGGACGGGCCACCACTGCTCACGGCGTACGAAGTGCTGTACACGCCCTCCCTTAGCGTCTTCAGAGCAGGTGCAGCAACCCGCACTTCGCTTTCGACTAGCAGAGGCGTGGCGATTCTGGCGGATCCCGTGTTCTCGGCGCACGATGCTCGCGTCACCGAACGGTTCGCGACGAAGAGTGCCCCCGCTCTATCCCCATTGCAGACAGCCTTGCGCGACGTCGGCCTAACGGCGGAGTTGCTCCGACTGCCAGGCACGCAACGCGAAGCCGATGCGATTGCCGCGGCTGCCCCGCCGTCGACAAAAGTGCTGAAAGCGACGGGTTTTAAAGCGACCTTGGAACTGGCGTTGAGCCCCGATCTGTCGCAATACCCCATCTGGCACTTCGCCACTCACGGCCTGCTAGATGCCAAATCCCCCGAACTCTCTGGGATTGTGTTCTCTCTCGTCGATGAAAAGGGACACCCGACGCCCGGCTACTTGAAGATCCGGGATATCTTCGGTCTTTCCATCCACCCGGATCTAGTCGTTCTCAGCGCCTGCAGTTCCGGCCTCGGAGAGCAGGTCGACGGCGAAGGTACGGTCGGGCTCTCTTACGCCTTCTTGCACGCAGGGGCGAAACTGGTAGTCTCGACTCTTTGGAATGTGGAGGACCAAGTCTCTGGGGACTTGATTTCTGAATTTTACCAGGGCCTGTTGAAAGAGAAACTTTCTCCGGCTGCCGCCCTTCGGAAAGCGCAAAACAACATACGCTTGAAAATGCCCAACGCGGGGCCGTTCTACTGGGCTGGTTTTGTCATCACGTCGAACTAAGCGACCGGACATGCTGCCGTAACTAGACCAACCGTCGCGTAGGTCCACCCTTTGTTGTCGTCCCTCCGCTGTCAGACGCGCCCAACAAGGTTCGAAGGAAAATGTAAGCGCATTCCGTTCTAGGTTTCTGAAGCCCCACAGAGGCTTCAACGCTTTACTATCTCGATACTCTGATCAGATTTGCAGGCGTCATTTTAGGCATCAGTCTGATCATCACGATTCTTACTTAGATCCGATTGCAAGGGTGACGGGTTGTTCAAGCAGCCTTTCGTATCGTCGGGTCTGCGCGCATCTTCGCCTTGATCGGGAATTCGCCCCTGGGGCATCCTGCCGTCGAATACTCGCCCTCTAGCCGTTGCAAACTGTGGTAATTTATTTCCCGGCGCCAGTTAAGTTGACCATCAGAGCGTGGGCGAATTGTCCATTTGCTCGAATAAACATACCCCAATCCCTAAACGTCGCGGCCAGGCAGCCTTAAATCCCAATATGAAAGATGATCGCTACCAGCAGATCATTTCGTCGAATTCCCTTTCTGTTGAGGAATACAGCGTGATCGTCTTATGTTTTCCCAGAAAAATAAAAAAGGAAAGTGACGCTCCATTCCGTTTTTTGATGATGAAACCCGCTAACGGGACATTTCACTCAACAAATAGGAGGCTTATGGCTAGTGGAGCAAGAGCTGCGAATGTGCGCACGGTTCTGGCGACGGCAGCAGTCACCAACAAAATTCAGATGACTCATCTAGATGGCGATTCCTGCACCGTGGTAGTCGACGATCAGACAAAGTTGAACGGATCGTTTGCCGACCTTGGCATTCAGGAATTTCAAATGTCGGCGTTCCGGTCCCTACTGGCAGGTTTTTGCCCCGAACCGGACGTCAAGGCTGCAGTCAACAACCAAGCGCAGTTTCCTCTCGCTGCCACGACACCCATTCCCATCGTCGTGGGAGCACTGGAAGCACTGCTGGACAACAGTGCGAACTTCGCCGGCAAGTGCCTTACCAATTAAAAGGAGACAAAATGTATCGACGAATCATAGGCCTTTTGCTCTTGACATCTGTCGGGGTCTTCGCCCAAACGATCGGGAAGCCGACGGAGTGCTATATCGTGCAACAAGGTGTTTCGGCGGAGGCCATACCCGTTGCACACGTCGTCTGGTCGCCCGCCCCGCCGGTGGGGGATGTGACAAAGACGACTTTGAATGGGGTTCCGCTTGGATCTAACTCCCTTGCTGCTGTCGCCGGAGGGCTCGCCTACGATCTGCCTGGCGGCTGGAAACCAGACCTTGGCGTTAAGACCGCAGAATTGGGTGTCGTTTACGGGAAACCCGAAATCTCAGTAACGGTGTCCTGCGATATCTCGACCGCAAAAGATTTTAAGGATCAAATGTTCTCAAAGCTTCAGGAAGCCGCGAAAACAGAAAACAGTGCTGATCAGAAGAACATATTCACCGGCATAAATGTTGCGGATCCTTCCGGTCAAGGCGCTCAGGGCAACGCTGAGATCCATCTGAACGGAACTCTACCGGGCCTCGGAAACGCGTTGAAGATATCGGCCAACTTGATCAAGAGCTCTGCCGATAACGCCGATCCGAAGGAGTTCGATGTCAGCGTCACTTTCCGCAAACAACACCTGTTCGTGGCGTCGGCGACACGGAACGTCATAAAAGCGGCTCAATCGAAGTCCCAACAGGAGATGGCTGCAGCGTTGGCGGATCTGCGAAAACGATTCTGGCTGGCGATCTCTTTGGATGCGGCAGGCCGACTGGAGGCCCAGGCGATGAACTTCAACGTAACCAACGCTGTGGCGGATATCCCGCTTGAGATTGCCTCCCGCACGAAAGAACTTGGCCATAACGGATATTTTTTCTGGCGCGTGATTCCGGCAGGAATCGAGGCAGGGAAAAACCTGCGATCCGACGATCCAACAAATCCAAAATATACAATCCTTCGGTACAAAGCAGGCACCGAATTCGGTCTGTTCTGGAAGGCTCCGCACCCGGACGATACTTTCCCGAAAAAAATCATGCTGGAGTGCAAAGCAGTGGACCGTTATCTATTCGAGAACGAAACTGCATACGATGCAACTGCCAAGAAGGCACTTGCCATTGCGAGGGGTAACCAGTACTATGCGCAGGCGGATCTAAAAATATACGTGGCTGACACGTCGCAGGGCTCCTACGCGTTTCGCGTCAGCTTTGTTCGCGGCGCACTCCCGCCGGTTTTCGGATACACGCATACATTTCTCTATGGCTTCGTATTCGAGTCGAAGAAATAGGAAGACGCAAGATGCGAGCACGAATTCTCGGAGCGATTTTCTTCGGCGCGCGCTTCTGCGCAGAGGCCCAGGATGCAACCTTTGCGCAGATCACCGATCCGCACCTGTTCGATGCCGGTCGGAACGTTCACCATCTCAACGTCTACGAGGAGGCTCTCGACAACCGCGCGGCCCTTCATTGGGCAATACTAGAAATCAACCGTATCGTAGCCGAGGGGAAACATCTCGACTTCGTCGTCGTGACCGGCGACTGGGGTCTGGAAAACGTCCGATTAAGCAGCGATCCTCAGCACCCGGTACCCTGTAAGTGCCCGTCACCGCAGGAACGGGAAGGTCCAATTGAGCCCGTATCGCTTGACTCCGCCACCTCCGAGGTGAAGCGAGAGTTCGACGCTCTCGTCGTTCCGAGAATCTTCTTGCTTCCGGGAGATGCAGACCTTTGTAACGGCGAGATTCGTGACCTGCACCGGTACGCCGAATTCATTCAGGATCTGGCGAACAAGCTTCCACATCGAATATTCGACCTGACGCACACCGTCGAAACCGATGCATCGAGGGAGAACCCCCGCGATGTCGTGAACGGGTTTCGCATCGTCGGGCTCAACAGCGCCGGCTTCGGGAAGATTTTTTTAGGCGATTCTAAATTGCCGGGCGCACCGACTTCCGAGTTTGCAAGGCTGAATAAGATACTTCCAGGCGACGACAGCAACAGTGGCTCCTTTCTGGTGTTTACTCATATTCCGGACCTTCTTGACCTGGACACAAAACGCCCGCTCTGGAAGGTCGAGGACGCTAATCTGAAAGTTTGGTCGAGTATCGCACTGCGGAACCAGGTACTCGGCATCTTTGCGGGTCACGTGCATTCCTCCGACCGCACTCTCTACGCACGACCAGGGGCGGCGTCATGGTCGTCCCGTCCAGCCGTAGCCAGCAAGACATTCATCGCCCCGCCCCTGACGATTCGCGGCCAGAATGCGGCCCCGCGTTTGATCAACCTCCCGCCGCCCGCCGGCCGAACGGCGAGAGGATTTCTTCTTGCCACTGTTACCTTCAGCGGCGTATTCTCCGTTCAGCCATTCTGGTACGTCCCCTTGGATCAGAAAGCAGCGAGCGACGGCGATGCGATCCTAGCTCAAGCACATGCAGCGGCCGAAGACCAACAATGGGATGAAGCGGCGAACAAGTTTGCCAGTGCCATGACTTCAACGGACTCGCGTGTTCGCGCGACTGCAACACAAGGTTTCGAGGCCGCTCGCAGCGAAATGCGAACGTGGTGGTGGCAATTGGGCGGTCCTGTTCCCCCAGTGCGATGGGTTCATGCACATCCATGGCGCTGGGGCACGATATTGGCGGCACTTCTCGCGTTGCTGGTCATGAAGGTTACTGTCACTGAGCGCATCAATTCCCGCCTAGCACGTCGCGAGCGCGGCATCCTCGTGCCTAGGTTCAAGGGGAATGCCTACCTTCCGGCGCCCACGAATCTTACCGATGACGCGAAAATTACTTTGTTTGCACTCCACCTTTCCAAGCGTACGGACGAGGTGAAAGCTCTGTTAGGCGACTCCGGAGTCCGAAGTGTCGTCGCCGGGCCACTCTCTCTGTTTCGCTTGCCTTCGCAGTTCTCAGCCAGTTTGGGTAACGCATTCCCAACGGTCAAGGGCGTCGACGTGAACAAGCTGCTTGCTTTTTTCGTTATGCTGACCCGCTATTTCGGTTGGCGCGTTGAAACCTATCTTGCATATTGTCCAGATCCGTTGGGACAACAGGGAGCCGGCGAGATGCAAGCCTTTGCAGCCCTTCGTTGGGCATGGCTCGGACGCGGTACCTGGTCAGTGAAGTCAAGGGCGCGGAACGCTTTCGACGTCGCCGAAGTTGCCATCGACCTCGCGGCACGCATTCTATGGTTTTCTCTTGATTCTGGAACTGGCTCCGATGCCGCCCTGCATTTCACTGACGAGAACTGTTTCGGGCACTTCATCGCCGGACTACGCGAACTTCGCGACTACGGGTACGAATCGGAGAAAGATTCCCCGAACCGGGTCCTCCTTCGCGAGACTCTGACGCGCGCTTATGAGGATCTCAACTTTTGCGCAACACATTATCCCAATGACCCTGCTCCGCTTTTTTCCTTCGGGCTCGTACTAACGATGATGAACCAGAATGTTTACGCCAAAGCCCTAGAAGACCGAGCCCCCACCCCGATTGTGGATCGCGAATTAGATCTTCCATCACCCCGGCCGTGGCCGCTACTGAACCAAGCCGCCAATCTTTTCGAGCGCGTCATGAAACTGTCGCCGATGCTTTCCAGAGCCGCGCAGCTCAATCTCGCCCATGTGTATGCCAAGCGGGACGACGACATAAGCGGTACTTCCGACTTGACCCGAGCATTGAAATTGTTGAAAGAATTGCCGGAGCCGCCTTCCGTTTCCAAGACCAGCAAGTATGCATTCCTCGACTTCTTTGCCACTGGAGAACACGAGGAAAAGCGAAATTGTCAGCCGCTCGATTTTCAGGCACGTATCCTCACCCATTTCGTGGAAGCTCGAGTAGCGTTTCGCGCTACCAGCGCGTCAATCTTAAACGTGTTAGAAACTGCGCACGAAAGAATGGAAGCTGTGCGCAGCGCACTCCTCCAGTCGCAGTTAAGTGTTCCTACGCAGACTGAGCTCCAAGCGGACGCCTGCACCAAGCTGGGCTATCTGAGTTACGAGGCTGCGCTGACCCTTGCGAACCCCGCTGACAACAGAGCCAGGCTCCTTCAGCAGGCGCAGACCGAACTTGCACGGGCGCTGGTGCTAAAGCCGAATTGGAATCCGCCGCAAGTCTATATGGCGCAGGTCCTGCAATCCCAGGGAAAGATTCGGGCGGCATCCGTGTACCTGAAATCAGTGTTGGGGAACGGCGATCCTGAAAAGGACTCAACTCCTTGAGCGAATAAGCGGGAGTGCGCCCCTATATCGCCGACGATGGAAAGCTAATGTTCTCCGATGATCCTGATGGCGGCGAGCAGCTACGATGTTGACTACAATGCTGATTCTCGCATGTAGACGATGAGTCCTCAAAAGAAAGAAAGGAATGGAGTTAATGCGCACTTGGAGTTCGACGCTACGATGCCTTGGGCACAGTGGATCGGTTTTGCGTCTTCCATTGAATCAGTGGTTTGCAGACTTCAAGTTGTTGAAACTAGTGGTTTTGAACAGCTACAGGGCGTCTAGACGCACCACTGTTTTTGCGACAGGTGCCCGGGTACGAACTTCCTCTGAAACGCCCACAAATCGACAAAACCGGATCGCCGATTCGTTCTCTTGGTGGTAACCGACATCTAACAATTTTGATTGACGGCCTTTCCACGGTCGCAATGGCGCGGCCGTAAACCATTCATTCTGGGACTCCGCTGGTTTGACGAAACAAGGCGGTCCCCTGTCCTGATTGCAGGAGAGCGCAGAGCGCTGTAATTCTCCTCCGAAATCAGGTGATTCGGTATTCAGATAAACGTGACCTGCCCCCACGACTTCCGCCAAACGGAGTTGAGAAACTCGGTTTCAAAATACCACTTCATTCTGCCCCTTCGCCGTCATCTTAGGCTCCGATGGGCGGCGCGGAAGGCTGTCAAGGCCGAGCGCAGCGAGCGAAGTTTAGCCTTGACAGACTGAGCACCGGCCATACAAACCATCAGGACGGCGAAGGGGTTCCACGAGCAAACTCCAGCGGTGTCAGGTATCCCAAGCTGCTGTGCGGTCGTTCACCGTTGTACTCCTCTCTCCACGATTCGATCTTTTCCTTGGCAATCGCGATGGTCTGGAACCAGTTGGCATTCAGGCACTCATCCCGCAGGCGCCCGTTGAAACTCTCCACGCGGCCGTTCTGCATTGGCCGTCCTGGCTGAATGTGAATCAGCCCGATCTTGCGCTCCTCGCACCAGGCCAGCGTATGGCGGCTGGTAAACTCCGGCCCGTTGTCGCATCGAAGTGCTTCAGGCGCGCCGCGCTGCTCGATGATCCATTCCAGCGCTCGCGTCACGCGCCGGCTCGACAAGCAGCTATCGACCTCTATCGCCAGACACTCGCGCGTATAACTATCGACCACCGTCAGCACACGCAGCGCGCGGCCTGTTGCCAATCCGTCCATCACGAAGTCCATCGACCACTCCTGATTGGCCCGCTCCAACTGCGCGATCGGCACCCTCGGCCGCAACAGCCGCTTGCGCCTCAACCGCCGCACAGCCAGATGCTCCTGGCGATACAACCGGTACAGCCGCTTGTGATTCACCAGCCAGCCGCGCCGCGCCAGCAACACGTGCAACCGCCGATACCCATAGCGTGGCTTCTGCCGGGCGAGCGCGATCAGCTCGGCGCGCAGCTCCGCGTTGCGTTCCGGCTTTGGCTGATAGCGATAACTGGTGCGATCCAGATCCAGCAGCTTGCAGGCTTGGCGCTCGCTCATGCCGAACTCCGCGATGACGTGCGCCGCATTTCTTCTCTGGCCTACGAGCTCCAGCCGTTTTTTCGGATCACCGATTTCAGCGCCTCTTTGTCCAGGCTCAGGTCGGCCACCATGTGCTTCAGCCGCCGGTTCTCGTCTTCCAGTTCCTTGAGCCGCCGAGCCTCACTCACCTCCAGGCCGCCAAACTTAGACTTCCAGGTGTAGATCGTCGCTTCGCTCACACCCAGTTCCCGGGCTAGGTCCGCCACCTTCCGGCCCGCTTCCATCTGCTTCAGCGCGCCGATAATCTGCTCCTCGCTGTAACGTGTCTTTTTCATCGAAAAACTCCCTTCCGTTTTTGGAGTTTCTCAATTTTCGCCGGCAGAAGTTTTGGGGCTCAGGTCAAACGCATCATGCCAAAAACGGAGACACATCGCAAGCGCGCTACTTTCTTTCTTTAAGTAAATCCCCTCCCGGCCCGACCCGTCGCGCGGCTATGGCTGTACCTTTGACAAGACGCACATTAATCGGCTGCTGTGTCTCAAAGCCACTTCGCTTCAGACACCAACAGCGCAATAAGCCCACAATATGCTCCGCAATCGGGCTGTTCCTCTAAAGCACCCCGCAGCGAGATGAAAAAGCGCGCTCCGCAGAGCACCGCGAGTTGGAAACCCGGGCGATGCCTGTAGAGACCCAACCGCAGGGCGTAGTCTAGACTTCTCATTCGTAGCACGAGTTGAATTGACTCTCTCATCTCATTGACTACATGCTCGGACGCGCGCCCGATAGTGTCAGGATCTGGAAGGAGGATCAAAGTCGCCGCACGTGCGAAGTTCGCCAAGCGAATGGCCTTCCAAAAGTCTTGGTCGCGTAACATTTCACAACGGTGAGTCGCTATGACCGTGGCATTTGAACTCTCTGTCATCGCCCTGATGACGGCGCAGTAGACTTTCCCGTCGTCGCGAGGTCGATGTCCAGGCGAGGCGCTTAGAATTCCTGCGGCGTCGGTGTACATCTTGCGGGAAAGCAGAAGACCCTGGTGCTCAATTACTAACTTGCTTAAAGGTACCGCTGCAAGCGACGCCTCACCTTCAAGACGCCCGATGAATTCTCTTGATTTCTCGCGCCGCGCAAGCCAAAACCTCGAACCATGCGTAGCAGTATATTTCAGGCCCCTCTTGATTTCATCCGATCGACGGTCCGGTTCGATTTCGATCAAATCGACGGCGTCACGCCCGCTCTCCGTCAGTTCAAGCACGATAATCCTGTCGACCTTGTGAGCATTCCGCCAATCGGAGGCATAGGAATCTAGTGCTGACTCATCGAGCCTCAGGTGAAAAAACAAGCGGAATAACTGCGCACGGTAGGCAGGGTCGCGATGCATGCCGGGAAAATAATCGAGCCGCAACGAACGAAAGAGATTTCGAGCGATGTCCCAAGCAAAATCTACGGGCTCTCCGTGAATTGGTGCCGCGGCTAGACCTCTCGGGCCAAGGGCCAGATACGCCCGATCAGCAGCGATGAGCGAACAATGCCTTTTGACCGTAGGTCGTGCGTTCAACCACAACTGTTCAGATAGCGATTCCAAATCAAACCCCAAGTAATGCCCGTAGTCCGGAACCATTCTAAGTAGTGACAGCAGAATGGCTGATCTCCCGCAGCCCTCGCGCCGGGAGATGAGACCGGAACTCGGAATCAGGAGAACATTCTTGCATGCTATCCTCACAAGCGTGCATATGAAGAGGGCTGGACCAGCCAACCAGCCGCTCGTTTTGCACGCAGGCGAGAATATATCCTCTCCAGGCTGGATCGCGATCCGGCTGCGCACTTTATCTGATTGGGTATCGAGCCACGCCAATGCGGACTCTTGGCTGAAGGCTGGCCCGGGTTTGTCTTCTACCGAATGGCTCACCTTACGAGCTCCAACCAACCATAATGTTGCGGGAAATGCTTTATGTTCCATTCGAGCACAGACTTCAGCTTTTCCTTCTTTTGCGGCGTTAGAGCCCGGTCATCAATCAGGTCAAAATCCACGCGAACATCGCTACCTTCGAGGGGCTTAAGAGCCTCGAAGTACATCATCTGCAGTTCGTGGCGGATTCGTCCCGCGTCCGAATGTGGCGCGGCGCGGTGCTGATAGTCTTCTCCGTTGCAGACCTGTTCTAACAATCCCATGGAAGACCGACGGAACTCTTCCAGCGAGCCCGTGAGACGGAAATAAAGCTTTTCGACGCGCTCACCGTCAAGTCCGTCCAATCGGTTGGTCACGCAATACGTCAGACGCTCCGCGTCGACGAGTTCGACACCTTGCCGCCCCGTGTAGTTATCGGTGGAAATCGCCGCATCCGTTGCAAACACCTTGTATTCGCCGTCTTCGAAATAGTCATTGGCACGAAGCGCTTCCTGAGCCGGCGGGAGATTGGCAAGCCTTGCCATGCGCAACGTTTGGGCGTGTGCCTTGATTTCGTCGTGGGTGATGCCGTCTACGACCGCTTTCAGTTCCGTTTCGAAGTTCGGCTGGTCAGGATTGAGGTGCATTATCTGCGCCTCCTGATCGGCTCCAAAACGGAAATCTGGGCTGAACTGGCACAAGGAGGTGAACTGATCGCGGACCTTATCTAACGTGCCGGTTTGAATTGCTTCTGCGCTGCCTGAATAGCCGTCCACGAGAAAGCAATGCAACTCGCCCGTTTCGTCAATCCAATCGGACACTGTCCGACATGGAGCATAGCTGCCCGACTCGGTGAACGCGGGTAGACCGGTGGGCAGCAGCCAATCTGGTTCGACCAGGTGCGCGCCCAGTGTTTCCCACTGATTACGCACAAAAGCAGTCCGTTTGGCCCGCTTCTTTCCACCTAGCATCCACACGTGGATGTTCCGCGCGCGAATCGCGGGGTATGCTTTTCGAATGAAATTGAGCACCTGCGCCCGGGGGGTCCGGTAATTGAAATCGCCCGCGCGGGCCACGCGACCCGGAGTCACGAGCACTCCCATGTAGCCTTCAACCGGGGCGCGAAGTCGCATCATGCGATCAAAATAGTGCACCACCACCGACGCGCCGCTCAACCCCCGAGCAAATCTTGAGGTGTTTTCTAATGGATCCACTACCATGCTCATTACCGATACCCGGCGACGTTTCAGGTGATCTTGCACCTCCTCCCAAGAACACTTACCCGCCATGGCTCGCTTTAGGACGTTCTCGGAATCACGCGCCAACTCCGGCTCTCCATAAACCGTCGGAAACGCAAGCATTGGGCTGGCGCCGACTTCGCCCATCTTGGCAGTCGATCCCTCCCCCATCGCCACTAACAGGATGTGCCCTGATGGAAGGATTCTCCCAATGCGCCAAAAACATTCGTGCAGTGACTGAGTCACAACCTGATCGGCATATTTCTTTGCCAGGTTGAGTTCTTCCGGATTCGCATCGAGTGCGTTCCCGAACCCGCCACAGAGTCTAACCGTCAAAGCAGCAAAACCTCCTGTCAAGCTTAACGCCTTCTGCAGCATCGGTGAGGGGAAGGCGTCTGGTCGCTGCGGCGGTCCACTTGCCCCTACATCCAACAGCCGCACCGGGTAGTTTTGCAGGATCAGCGTGGAAATCGCTCCGTATTCCTCAATTACGGAGTGGTGAGCCATCGCGCGATGGTACATCCCGCCCCACCCTCTAGAAGGAACAGACTGAGGATTCTCCAAAACATCTAAATTCGTCAACGGGGACATGCAGCACCTCTCTGTGAATTTCCACCTCTAAACCGCTTTGGGATCTCGTGAAAAGGAAGGTTAAGGCGGTATAAGGCAACAGTCATTCCATTGACGCTGCAGCCGCCCCAAATAAGGAACGAAAGTAGAGCCTTTGCTCGGATGGCAATATTACAAAGTGCGTGGGAAAAATGGGAACGTTTGGCTTCAGCCACCACCGAAGCCAAGTCGACCGCGCGGCGCCTAAGGCGGATCTGCATGATGCTTAGGTAGCACGGGTAGACTGAAAAACAAAGACTTTTCACTTCACCTGCAGGCGGACCCGAGGCGATCCGGTTTCTTGTGAAGTCACGCGCGATAGTCAGCTAAGGCCATGGTTGCCAGCTCTGTGGCTGCGAACGGCCCATTCATGGCGATCATACACCACGGAGTCTCGTTAGCGCGACTGCGCAGAACTTTGGCAAAGCCGAGTCGGGCAAGGGCGGGCAGAACTCGTCGACCCTTTTCCTCATTGCTAAACGCGCAAACCAGAGCGAGCGGCACACTATCACATACGTTGTTCCAGGTAAAGGACTTATCGCACACAGAAAAACACCTCCCAGGAATGAATTCGCAGGGAAGCTTATCCTCATCTAGGAAGAGCACTGCAGGTGCTCCAGATTCAAGGATGGCTCGCTTCAACAACATGTTTTGAAACGAACCGACATGAGGACCAGGATGAGCACGTCTGGGTCGAAGGTCGATACCCGATGTCGCTCCCAAAATGATTCCATCCTCCTTATAACGGGCAAAATTGGACTTCACCTCATCGAGAGCGTCGCGCGCTTTGCTGCTCAGTGGACCACGTTCTGGCAGAACAGATCCGAGGGAGCCGAACGTTGCGCCGTATTTAGTTTCGGGCGGCCCATCCGGAAACAGTTTCAGTTCTACGCTCTTTGCCTCTATGAACTCCATGAAACATAAGATGTTGTTCGTTTCTATCTTTAGTTTCAGCGTGCGCAGTTGTACCGATTCCTCGTTAAGCCGGGCGAGAAACCGTTCTCCCAGAAATGCGATGGACGATCCGCTCTCGAAAAAAAGTCTTCTAATTCCCGCCTTCACGAGCGGCTCCAGGTAAAGATCCAGAAAAAAATCCGCCGCTGCCCGCTTGAGCTTTGTATTTTGATCCAATCTGCCCTCAAGAATCTGCCAGCGGCTGAGACGCCGCACAAACCTTGAGATAAACGGATTTGTGGCCTGATCCACTTGGCCAGCATCGAGTAGGCGTGCTGCGCGGTTCAGGCGGGTGAGATAACTTCCCAGGAAGTTTCTTCCGTCGGTGCCAGGTACGCTCCAAGCGGAAGCTCCGGGCACTCCGTGCTCAATGCTCATTTTCAAGTCCGCCCAGTCAGCGGCCGGTGGTCTGCCGACGAAGCACAAGAGGACTATCTTGCCCGCTTGAGCAAATTGTTTACACTCGCGAGAAACGGCACTATTTATGCGGGTGCATAGCCCAACTAGGATATCAGCATGAAGGAATTTTTCCCTGATATCCTCGCTCGCCAAAATCGACGAGATCGTGGCCGTATCCTGACCTTCCTCGAGCGTCACTCGCTGGCATAACTGCGAGAGGGACTGAAGTCGATCGTCGTAGCAATGTAGCAAAACCCAATATTTGTTCAGATATTCTTTTCTCATCGATTAACCTCTCAAAGCCACCGTGTTAATGCTTCTACACAAGTGAGATGGGTCTTGAAGACCCAAAACAGGGGATCCTGAAGCCTTATCTCTTGGAACACCGTGCGGCTATCTGTTCGGCTCTCCGGAAGGTAGCTGGCCACCAGAAAACGCTCTTCATTAAAATAAACCAACTTGCACTGCGGGATTTCCTGATAGATGCCTATATTCAAACGTTTGTCGAGATGCAGATCCTCGCGTAACCGTAAGACAGTCTCTATGGAATCCCGAATTTCCTTACGAAGAAAATGGTCGCCCAAATCACGATATGCGTTGTTCCGATAACTGATCCCTTCTTGCCATTCGGGATCCAAAAGCAATAAGCTAAGAGTGCCGATACCCCCCTTCAACACTTTCCAAAAGTCGCGGTCTCCCACTAATTTTGCGCCGGAAGTAGCAAGTACGGTGACGCAATCGCCCGATTGAAGCGCGCCGATCACAGCGTTATTATGAGCGCTCACGCCGCGAGTGCCAGGCGGCCCCAAGCGATCTCTTCCACTAGCTAGGAGTTCGGCTGCATCCGAAAACATCTCTTGGGAGAAAACGTCGCGTTTGTGCTGAATGGTCAATTGCCTGAGCGGCACATTGGTCGTCACATTCGGGGCCTTG
Source organism: Bryobacterales bacterium (assembly GCA_963813145.1). Lineage (GTDB taxonomy): Bacteria > Acidobacteriota > Terriglobia > Bryobacterales > Bryobacteraceae > Palsa-187. Next base: position 2,886,756 of record CAWEXX010000001.1, on the reverse strand, counting down.
TCCAGTTTGCCCAATCCCTGAACTGTTTCTATAAACGCAAGTGATTCCGCGTTTCGATCGCGCCAGAAGGGCGCTTGGTGCTCAGCCGAGAATTTTAGGCCCTCGCAGACGTTAAATATCCAAGCATGGGGTGAAAGAACAGTTTGCTTCACGTCATCGCAATTCCCTGAGCGTAATTCCACTAAAACGATCTCATTTATTACTTGTCTGGTCCTCCACAGAGGTGAGTACTTTCCAAAGACCTCCGAATCAAAACGCATGCGCGAAAACAGTTTAAGCAGGTCAGGGCGAGTTTTAGCGTTGTTAAGGTTGCCAGGCATATAATCTACTTGTGTGGACCGGTAGAGATGCCGAGTGAAATCCCACATAAAATCGATCGGCTCGCCTCGAATCGGAATCACCTCAACGCTCTCGCTGGAAATGAGCAGGTAAGCTCTGTCTGCGACGAGCAATGGGCGTTTTTCAGGAGATCTTTTGGAAACGCGCGGGCATATCGCCGCTGGTAGGGAATCGATCGAACAATCCATCAATCGCCAGTAGGGAACAACCAAGCCTGCCAATGAAAGCAGTATTGCTGTGCGCCCAAGACCCTCACGGTCCGATTCAGAACGCTTCGGTATCAGCAAAATGTTCTTCTCGCCACCTCCGTCTGGGTCATGGACTCGGACTACGCTGCAGATTAACAAACACGCGCCTTCATGTCCCTCCTCCCGCGCTGTGAATATGTCATGGCCCTTCAGGTCGATGCTTTGTTGGATCTTTGCTTCCTGTCGCCTAATCCACGCCTGCGCGACATCTTTCCCGAACTCCAAGTTCCGTTCTGATGTTTTGAATTTGGGTATCAAGGATCTCGTTTTAAACTCAATGACCTGTCCTTCTGTGCATCCCTCCAGATGGTAAAAGTCATCTAGCAGCTCACGGACATGTGCCGAGAGCATAGCTATCGCACTATAATGCTGTTTTTCTTTGTCGTAAAGCAAAAGACTCAACCAATCGCCAGTAATCTGATCGAGGTGGTTCCCGGCAGCTAGGATCACGGTGGCGATCAGGAACATGTCCGATTTCTTCTTGTCCGCCCACGGTTCCCACGCCAAAATCCGACGGAGAAGCTGCCATTCAGCGGACTCAGATTTCGTCTTAATCGCAATACCAAAACTTTTCTCGATCAAACCCATGACTTCATTGATCTTGTGATCGATTTCGGCCTTCGATCTGGAGGGCAACGAAGCACGATCCTCTTTATCTCCGACCTCAGGCTTTTGGCCTGAGCAGGCTAGCATTGCCGCGGCGATCATGAACTTCTTTAATGTTTGCCGATTTGCCCATGGTTGTGATTCAAGTATCCGCTCAATGTGTTTCCAGCCAGCGGGCTCGGCGTTAGGAACTGCAATCTTAATACCGAGACGTTCCTCGATCAAAGCCAGAACGTCCGCGAGCAGCACGTCAATCGGTTCATCAGGCATTGAAGGTGAGAAAAATTAATCTATCACACCGGCGCGATCCGTGGAAATCTTTTCGACCTTTCGGACTTCACATCCCGGTAAGAATAAACGACCTTCCACGAATGTGAAGTCGGCTTCTCTATTGTAGGGGGCAGAAAACTGAGGTGGAAACGTGCGCGACGCCATGGAACTCGAAATGAAACGTTTTCTCTGGACTCTTGGGCAGCCAGGGCTTATAAAAACTAGCAGAGCGCGAGAGACAACGTCTGCAACAACCGCAAGAATCGCCCAGCCGTATTGAAAGGAGCAACATATGTCGTGGAAACGAGCAGATTCGGTTCAGTGGATGTCAAAAAGGGAACTGTCGGCGACGAAAGGGCACGAGATCCTGTTATTGGTGATGACGTTCAGCGCGTCCAGCGTGCTTTCACAGAATACGAAACCCTCGACTACTATCGCCCAATTGGAGATCCTGGAGGACGATCGCCCAATCAATAAGATACCGGCCGGGCTCACCCGAGAGCCAATGGGTGAGGTTCAAGACTGTTTCTCGATGTCGTTCGCCGGTCCTCAGCAAATCCCGCTTGTCGCCGGGGAGACCGTCACCGCGACTCTGGAGTGCGGGGGCGCGAGGCTTACGATTTCGAGGTCTCAACAGCCAGATTTTGCGGTGAAACCCGGCCGGCCGCACAAGGCGATTGGGAGTGCAGCAACACGCGATCACGATCCGCCGATTAGCTCAATTCTAACCGCGAAAGTGCCAGAGATCGCCTTCGGGGCACACAAGGACCTTGAACGGAGTGACAAACCAATTTATGCCCAAAGCTCCGTGACAAATGGACACGATATAAGCAGCCGTCAATCTCTGGACGGCCACTCTACCCCAGTTGCTGATTTACCCTCGAACGGCGAAATCGGAACGTGCAGCGAAAACTCGCCGGTCACAATAGTCAGTGCGATTCGACGACACTTCATGCGACCGCAGCAGCCCGGATACTTGATCATCGTACCGAACAGATATGTCGAGTTCGTTCCACTTGGTGGCGATCCGGAAAGATTATATTTTAGGCGAACACATTGTTCGGCCTCCGAAGGGTGCTCTTTAGGTGGCCGGAGCAATCATTCTCTCTATGTGATCGTTAATCAAGCATCTCTTTGCTTTTGGACTGCCTCGGAAACCCAAATGGCGCCGGAGGTAACTGAGCAGCTCAGTGAACGTCAGTGGAACGTTGTATGGAAGGCAGACAAGTAATTTTAGTCTCAAGGAATAATATGGCAAACCATCGTTTATCGCGAAATCACCAGACAGATCAGGTACGAGTGCTGCATCCTGATTCTCCCGCCGGGCGACATTTTGACTGGGCATCAATCGGCGTGCCTCATCCCGACTCTCCAGCCGGGCGACATTTTGATTGGGCGTCGATTAACATACCGCACCCCCGTTCCCCCGCTGGGCGGTTATCAATCGATTGGGGAGCAACGGCGAGTCGAATCCTCGAGGCCCGGCATGCGAGGGGTGAAGTATGTGTACCCCATCGATCTACGGGAACTCTCGAGCGCAACGGACTGAGTGGAATTGAACAACGCCCCGAAGTAACTGTGCTGGCTGTTCAACGATCGGAGGCGGTTCAGTCCTTTAGCGCTAGCTCGGGAGGGCTTACGCCAGCAACGGATAGCCAGAATCTACCTTCCTCCTACATGCGACCAAGCGATTGTCCTCAGCAATCTCATGAGCCAACCATCGGTCGGGATTGGAATTCCCCAGGGTATTATCGGAGCTATTCAGATGGGCAACCGGAAGAACAGCCTGACGTTCCGGAAAGCGAAAAATACGATCCGAAAGAGAAGTCAGACCAAATGGGCGAGGAGGCGGTCGAGACGCCTGCGCTCTAAGGACTAGCAGGATTTTAAAAGGATATTCGGGGGGCTAACGTCGTCTTAGCAGGGCACAACAAGGTGAGTGTTCGAACAACAACCCGAAAATTTAAGAGTAGGAGTGTGAACATTATGAAGTATCTGGCCCTTCCATTCGCAGCGATCGCCTCGATCGTTATGGTCTCCGTAGCGTGGGCGACAATAGGGCCGCCCATCGCCTTTGCGTATATAGGCTTCGCAGCACTCGCGATGAGCTGGTCACATACCTGTTGCTCGACGGAGCGACTCGCCCCGTCGGTGTGGTGCAGTCTACACCGTGCTGAGCTCGCTTGCCATGTGAACAACTCACATAAATCGGACATTACCTCCAACGTTGCTCGAGCGACAGACAATTTGGAGCGAGCATGGCATGAAGAAATCGTTCGAAACATGCGTTTTAGATTTGCGACGAATAGGCATGAACTCATGACATTGAAATCCTTCGCTCACAGCGAGTCGCTGTTCGAATACCACGAACCCTACTGGAGTCTGTTGCTGGCGGTGTTGACTCGATTCGCAGATGGGATGTCAAGAGGCGAAGCAGCTGTGCTGATTGCAGTCTATCGCGGGACTCCAATCGCGGTGATGGTGGCAGAACGTGCAAAAGGCATGTGGCAGCTCCCAATTCACTATGTTAAGAGGAGCATGCGAAGTCATGGCATCGGAGGAGTGCTTCTGTCTATGATGCTCGTCGAGATCAACTCGCGGCGGCCTGGAGTCGTTAGGATCGAATTGCCGAAGATGAGCCCTCTCAGCGAGTACTATGCAAAATTCGGCTTTCAACCGACCCGCAAATTCTCTAGGCGATGCGTTTATTCCCTTTCCCGAGATCACGAAACATCGACAAAGTTAGGCATAAGACGGATCATTGTATAGCCCCCTTCGTCATGATCGTCGTCAGAGAACAGGCGGTTTCGGCGTTGAATGATGTTGAAATCTAATGAAACGGCCAGCTACAGAATTGACCACTGTCGTGTCGAGTTCGCCGCCGACTTTGAGTGATTGTTGAAACGAGTGGAATCTGAGGGTTTCTCCATCCTCAATATCGTCTACACACTCGGTTGCCGCGTGTAGATGGAATGCTTCTAAGTTAATGAATATAAATGGTTTGTTGTCGCCAAGAAAGAGTATGGCTATCCGCCTTGGGCGCAGGGGGTCGGGCGTTCAAATCGCCCCGCCCCGACCAAACCTTGTTTTACAATATGTTATGCGCTATGCGCAGGTGCGCTTTTCGGCATTGATAACGAAAGAATCGAGAGACTGAGAAGATCCCCCTAAGGCCCTATGGCGGGCGATTGATCGCCTCAGGGCATCGGAGAATCATGCCAGAGTCGGACAACGCTAAGCGCTTATTCACCGTAATCATGGGATTTGAAGGGACTACTTCCGCATCCCAGTTTCGAACGGACTCCGTCCAGGGTGCGGTAAGACTCTGGCTGAAGGGTCTCAAGAAGCCTAACAATTACGGACTGACTGCTCTCCAAGGTACAAAACTTACGACGGGGTTTAGCGACTTTGAGCTGGACTTGACCCCATCACCGCTTCACGGCCTTCAGAGTATATGGTGTTCAGCCGTTTGCACCCCCAAGAAGGGGATGGCGCTGCTTAATATCATCGAAACCGCCGATCATAGGACGAAAAGGAAACGGTCTCGCACCTCATAAAGCCTGTGGTCCGCAAAAATGTGATCCGTCGCTAGGCGGCCTCCTTTTCCAAGCGATAATCGTGATGCAAGCCGCCGCTGCCCATCACACCAGAAACTCCGCAGGCCGCCACCGACCTGACCACCTCAGCCTGATACAATCTCTCTCATGCGAAGGGAAGATTTAGACGGCCGTAGCGATGAATTGAAAGGCAACAATTTACTTGACTCACCCGCAGTTTCGAGGTTAGAGTCTAGTGGACAGGCCGGATTCGTCGCTCTGGGGCTGGTCTTGTGGCTGGCCCTGTGTCTCTTATTGTGGTGCACCACAATCAAGGCCTGTCAAGGAGCGACAACTTTTCTACCAATGGAGATGTGGATTAACTTTGACTCCCCCTTTAGGATATTGACCACTCGCGGAAATCTGGTCGCCTCTGGAGGAGACAATCTAGCGAATATCGCTAGGTTCAATGATACTGCGGTTTGTATTCTTACTGGTAGTTTGTCGAGCGGTAGTGAGGTATCCACGGGCACATCCGGGGATTCCACTTGGATGCGAATGCCATCGAAGATAGCCTGGGGAACCGTGAAATTATTAGGGTCTGTTCCATATATGTTAAGCCCTGGGAAGCCCGGAGAAACAGTCCTTGTCCATCCAGCTTTTTGTAGGATGTTATCAAGATTACGCAGGAGCATAATCGAGTCATCATCAGGGCTAACACCAAAAAATGTGTATTCGGTTCCCTTATACTTGGCCATCTCGGAAGTCAATGAATCCTGGTCACCTAATATGCGTGGCATTTTCAGGCGGGCTACTTCCAGATTGGCCTTAGCCACCTCCGCCTTAGCTGATGCGGTCTCGGCTCGCGCCTGCTCTGCCGACTCATTCGCTTTGGCGATGTCGGATCGAAACGATTCCGCCTTTGCGCTCGCCTCTGCCGCTCCGCGTTGCGCTTCTGCGCTCCGAGCATCTGCCGCTGCTACCTGTGCGACTGCCGATTTAGAAGCTGCCTCAGCGGAAGCAATCTTTGCCTCTGCCAACTTAGTGCGCGCTTTTGCTTCAGCCACTCCCAGAATTAATTGTTCAGATTCAACCTTCAGGCTACCAATCTTCAAGTCCTTATCTTTGAGTTCCTCAGCTAAAGCGCGCGCTTTTGCCCCTCCCAGTAAAGATTCGGTATTAGCCAATTCGTTAGCGCGTTTTGTCGCCAAGAACTGCGCGACAAAGGTAAGCGCTGTAACCAACACGGCAAAGAACACCATCCTGAGATACCAACTAGTCCAAAATCTGCTCGAATCCTGGAGGCGCTCCACTCGTGAGCTAAGGGAATCTATTTCCGATTTGTCTATAGAAGAGAGATCTTTGTTCGGCGGAATTATCTGCGCGCTCATTGTAACTGCTATCGCAATCCACAAAAGGATAAAACTTCTATGAATCATCGCGCGCCGGGTTTCCTCATCGGCGGTGCTTTGATGACGGTCTTAAGAAACTTTCGGAACTTTCGATACTCTGGAGTCTTCTTGATGTCCAACTTGCTTTCTTCCTCGACCTTCTCGTTTGGTTTTGGGTTTGCCGACATTACCCCACCTCCTGACTGGTCAGGTGATTCCAAGTCAGACGCTTCCCGGCGACCGATCCGAGAACTTTCTGGAAGCGTTCTGCATCCGTGTCGTGCCGCTCATTGTAGCGGAACGATTGTTCGTCAAGGTATCTGAAGAAATGAAACGGCTCAACACGAACGTACGTGCCCTTGATGGAGCGCTTCAGGAGCGACCAGAAGTTCTCCATGCGGTTCGTGTGGACGTTCCCGTCAACGTACTTCTCAGCGTGGTTAATTACCTTGTGGCGGTACTCCGCGTCCAGTCCGTCATACGACAGAAGTTCATCGGTCATTACCTCAGAACCTTTGCGGACGTGCTCGCGAACGATCTCGGTGAGTTCATCCTTGCGGCGAGTCTCAACGTGCTGCACGCGGACCTTCCCGGTCTTGCGCTCAAGCAGACCGAATACGATCTGCCTTGCCGCCAGGACCGCGACCGTGGATCTTTTCGTCGCGCTTGTGCTTGTGCATGAAGCGGGCCGCACCGCCGATGAAAGTCTCGTCGGCTTCGATGGTGCCAGACATCTTGTTGATGCGTCCCGGTGTGCATGGCGTGGCGGATGCGCTGAAGCATGAACCATGCCGTCTTCTGCGTTACCTCAAGGCGCGGGCGATCTCGTAGCGAGCTAACGCCGTTCTTGCAGTTGCGCGAGCATCCACATCGCGCAAAGCCACTTATCAAGGCCAACGGGAGAATCCTCGAAGATCGTCCCGACCTTAACCGAGTACTGCTTCTTGCAGGCCAAGCACTTCCACATGAGCCGTGTTTTGAGGAACGAATTTTTCTTGCTACCGCAACGTGGGCATACCGCTTCGCCCTTCGGCCATTTCACGGCAGCAACCTCGTCGATGCAGGTTTGAGGGTTACTGTAGTGCCTTATGGCTCCCATCAAACCGCTGTGATTGCTGATGTTGTCCGTTTCCATAATTCAATTATACGCCCGGAGGAAAGGTGAGTCAAGTAAATTGTTGCCAATTGAAAGCCCGAATGCTCGCGGCGCGGAACGAGGGCGCGCAGAAGAAAGCTAGCAGCAGCGGAAGCACAAGGGAGTCAGCCTCACGGGCTAAGCCGTCCAACAAAGTCGCAAAAGTTTCTGGCGATATCAGCTCCACCGAACGGGCAGAAGTAGCCGCCTTGAAGAAGCGGATCGCACAACTTGTAGCTGAGAATGAGAGTTTGCGACGGCAACTTGCGTCAACCAACTACCAGGCACCATCGCCATCCCGATCTAATGACGATTCCGTTCGGGAGCAGCGGCACAATTTTTTCAAATACAGCAACATCAGGCGATATTAAGGGAGTTTCGAGCGCGCCCTGTGATGTTTTACGATTGAGGCTCAATCCTCTGCGTCGATATCTGCTTCGACCACGCAGGACGCCGGGCGCGAATGATTCGGCGCAGTGCGCCATTCCTCGTCGAGCAGTTTGACCTTACCGAGCTTCTCGAGTACCAAGCAGCGCCAGTTCGCCGGCGAGTCGGAGACTTGGAGTCCGCTTTGGCTTCCACCGCCGTATTGATAGCAGAGCACCCTTATCTGCCCTTCTCTGTTCCGGCCCAATCGGTGCGGACACAATAATCGTCGGCGTCCATCGTAGGTGGCCTCGATTGGTTTCTTATCCGAGATTGCCGTCCAGACAAGCCGATAGATGTCATCCACCGTTTGGATCTTAGCGACGACAACGCTCATCTTCCTTTACACTAAAACACTCGAGAGACGCTGCGCTCTGATCGCGAATGCAAGATGAGCATTGTGATGGATCGAAGGCTACCTGATTAGGAGTTCTTTTCGTTTTCCGCTATCGGTTCTATTTCATATCCGATGGCTCGGTATCCTTTTATCCGCTTCTCGTACATCCGCGCCAGCATCGGAACCTGCGCGTCGACGTAATCGAACACTCTCACGACCTTCTTTCCGTCGTGGATACGATGCAATCGCCCGACGTATTGCTGGAGCGTGCCGCGCCACGAGATGGGCATTGTGAGGAAGAGCGTGTCGAGTCTCGAGTCGTCGAAGCCCTCGCCGATGTAGCTTCCGGTGGCGATAAGGACACGAGGGGTTCCGTCGGGAATTGAGGCAAGCTGTTCCGCGATGGCTTGCCGTTGCTTCTTTCCCATTCCCCCCTTCAAGATCAGTACGTGCTGAGCGTCCGATAGGGCGCTGGCCAACCGTTGGAGGCTTGACCCCCAAGGAATATCGAGCGATGCTCGATCGTTATGGTCTGGCCATGCCGAGCACCCACTCGGGCGCGCGCGAAGGCCCCGATCTTGAGAAGCAGCTCGAAGGCTTCCAGATCATGGGTCTGACGTTGGGCGGCGGCGGAATTTCCTTCGGGTCCGCCCTCATCGCTTTGGATTATAAGACGGGAAAGGTCGCGTGGCGGCACATGCTCTCAGGCGGTTCATCCGGCTTGTTGACGACCGCCGGCAAGCTGCTGTTTGGAGGCGACGGCTCGGGGAACGTAGTGGCGTACGATCCGTCCAACGGAAAACCAATCTGGCACTCCCGCATAGGTTCGATTGGCAATGCGCCGGAGACCTACATGCTCGACGGTCATCAATATTTGCTAGCCGTCGGCGACGATCAACTTTTTGCCTTCGTACTGCACTAGCAGGTTGCTGATAAGTCTATCCAAGCGCTTATTTTGGCAGCGAGTGATTTTTCAGCATCCTGTTAGTGCCCTGAGCCGCCATGCGTAAGCATGCGGGCAAACGCGAAGTGTGAGTTCCGGCTGACTGAACGGTCACAAGATTCCTTTCGCCACGCGAGCCCCTACGCCGCCACCTCAAACCCTCTGCAAATAGCCATCACTTCCCCCGCCAGAACCGAGTACTCAGGCAGACCTCTCGGCTTCAACCGCCACTCCGCCCCTATCCCTCTCAGTTCCCTTTCTTCGAGCGGACTGGCAAGATTCGTTGTCACCACTACTCGGGTATTTCTCAACTTCGGTTCCTCGCGAATCAGGCTTAAGATTTCCACTCCTCCATGCTTTGGAAGATGAAGATCGAGCAAAATCACGCAAGGCTGCTCTGCTGTTGGATTACTCCGCATCCCACGGACGAATTCGATGGCCCGCTCCCCATCCGCGACGATTTCGAGTTCCACTTCGCCGTCATATTCCTTGAAGGCGTGGCGCAGCAGAAAGACCTCGGGCAGACTGTCTTCGATTACCAGAATCCTCGCTAGAGCCATGTACGATTCCTAAATTTCATAAGTAGTCCAACCTAACGTTGGAACCCTTCCGGGCGCTCTGAGTTTCGCGAAATCTTCCCGTTCCATGTACAATTTATGACGAGGACCCGCCGTTGGCCAGCGACCCCACGAATGGTGCAGTAGCCGCGCCTCCGGTTCGCTTCCCGGTGGTGGGCATCGGCGCATCCGCCGGGGGCATGGAAGCATGCCTCTCGCTGCTCTCCGCGCTGCCCCTGAAAACGGGAATGGCTTTCATTCTGGTCCAGCACCTTGAGCCGCACCAGGAAAGCCATTTGCCGGAGATACTCTCTCGCGCCACCGCCATGCCGGTTCTTCGCGCTCAGGATGGATCGCCGGTCCAGCCGGATCATTTTTATGTGATCCCGCCCAATACGGTGCTTACCCTGGAAGACGGCAAACTGCGGCTGTCTCCCCGCCTCCCCGATGAAAACCAGTATTATCCCATCGACCAGTTTTTCTTCTCGCTCGCCAAGGATCAGGGCAGCCGCGCCATAGGCGTCATTTTGTCCGGCAGCTCCTCCGATGGCACCCTGGGCATGCGGACTATTAAATGCGCCGGCGGCACCACCATCTGCCAGGATGAGGCGTCGGCGAAATATGGAACCATGCCGCATAGCGTCATTGCCACCGGCGCGGCTGACTTCGTGCTGCCTCCCGCAGAGATCGCGGCGGAGCTTGTGCGCATCGCCGAACATCCTTATTTAAGCGGCGCCGATGTCCCCGTCCGATCCCCCGATTCGGCGGCGCCCGATCAGCCCCAGCCCGATCAAGATGACATTCGCAGGATTCTACTTCTGCTCCGAAAACAATCCGGTGTCGATTTCACCCAGTACAAACCCAGCACTATCCGCCGCCGCATCGCCCGCCGAATGCTGGTCAACAACTGCGACGAGCTCGGCGATTATGCGGTCTACCTCGAGACCCATCCCGCGGAGCCGGAGAACCTCTATCAGGACATCTTGATCAGCGTCACTCAGTTCTTTCGGGAGCCCGCCACGTTTGAAGCGATCTCCCGCCTCTGCTCGGACTTACTCAGGAAGCGCGACCGAAACGCTTCCTTTCGCATTTGGGTTCCCGGCTGCGCCACCGGCGAAGAAGACTACTCCCTCGCCATCGCCATCACCGAATGCATAGAGGCCGCCAGTCTATCCACCCCCGTTCAGGTCTTCGGTACCGACATCAGTGACACCGCCATCGACCGCGCTCGTGCCGGAGTCTTCCCGGAAGCCATTCAGAGCGATGTCTCGGCGGCGCGGCTCAATAGATTTTTCACCAGAACCGAAAGCGGATATCGGATCTCAAACAGCATCCGGGAAATGTGTGTCTTCGCGCGGCACGACCTCATTCGCGATCCCCCGTTTTCTCAACTCGATCTGGTGAGCTGCCGGAACGTGATGATTTACCTGGATACCGCCGCCCAGCAGCGTGTCCTGCCCGCGCTTCATTACAGCCTCAAGCCGGAAGGCCTGCTCGTGCTCGGCACGGCCGAGACGATCGGCAGCCGGTCGGACCTTTTTGCAATCGTCGAAAACGAACAGCGGATTTTTTCCAAGGTCCCCGGTTCCAGCCGCTTTACTTTGACGCTCTCAGACCCCAAGGGTCCATTTCCAACCGACGCTAAACCAAATGCCCCCGGAAGAGTAGAAACGGACTGGCATCCGAAACACCTCACCATAGCGGCCGCGATGGTGGATGTCGAGGTTCGCGCCACTCGCATTCTGCGCGACCTCTACGCGCCCCCCGGCGTCACGGTCAACGAATCCCTGCAAATCATCCATTTCCATGGGCAGACCAGTTTTTATCTCGAGCCTCCCACCGGAGAGGCCAGTCTGAATCTGCTTCGTGTCGCGCATCAAAGTCTGCTGTTTCCTCTGCGCAAGGCGATTGATTCGGCGGGCGAGCACATGAAGCCGGTCATGGAAAACGGCATTCGCCTGGAGCGCGGCGCGGAGGTCCGGGAAATCAATTTGCGAGTCATTCCGATTTCCGAGGGAAACGCCCGCTACTACCTCATCCTGTTCGAGGACGGCGCTGGACCCCAGCCCTCCGGCCCTCGCCTTCCCGCGGCCGAGGACCAATCGAACGTTCTTGAATATCAACTCGCCCAGGCCCGCCGCGAGTTGGATGAAACCCGTGAATACCTGCGCAAAATAGTGGAGCAGCACGAGGTCGGCATTGAAGAGTTGCGCGCCGCCCATGAGGAGGTTCAATCCTCCAACGAAGAACTGCAAAGCAGTAATGAGGAGCTGCGAACAGCGAAGGAGGAATTGCAATCCTCCAACGAGGAGCTCAGAACTGTTAACGACGAGTTGGAGAACCGGAATCAGGCTCTCGCGGCTGCCAATAACGATCTGCTCAATGTGCTCCATGCCGTGAACATACCTATTGTCATGGTTGGAATGGATTTCAAGATCAGACGCTATACTCCGGCGGCGGAGCGTCTCTTGAACGCGAATTCTTCCGATCTCGGGCGCTCCGTCACCGACGTGCTTTACGCCGTCGACGTACCCGATCTGAGGAACATGCTGACGGAAGCGATTCAAACCCTGGCCGTGCAGGAAAAGAAGGTTCAGAATCGCGAAGGCCGATGGTTTTCGGTGCTCGTGCGGCCCTACCGCACCACCGACGACCGCATCGATGGGGCCGTCATCAGTTTCTTCGATGTCGACGACCTCACCCGTGCGCTCGACGCTGCGAAAGTCGCGCGGGATCTCGCAGAGGGTATCGTCGAAACGGTCCAGCACCCCTTGTTGGTGCTGGATTCGGAGCTTCGCATTGAACGCGCCACGGCGGCCTTTTACAAGGATTTTCAAGCGAGCCCCGAGGAAACGCTCGGCCAGCGGATCAATAGTGTCGCCAACGGCCAATGGAATATCCCGCGCCTGCGAACTCTTCTGGATGACGCGCTGATCCGGGACGTTGCGTTTCGAGACCTTGATATCGAACACGACTTTTTGCACATAGGCCGCCGAACCATGCGCCTGAACGCCCGGCGAATCGCGGGCCTGGACCGTTCCCCGCACCGCCTGCTGCTGGCGATTGAAGATGTCACGGAGCGCAAGGAAGCTGCCGAGATTCTTTACCGGCGGCTGTTCGAATCCGCCAAGGACGGCCTCATCGTGGTCAATGCCAGCACTGGAAGAGTTCTGGACGTCAATCCTTTTTTCCTTGAACTCACTCGATATTCCCGCCATGAAATCGTCGGATTGCCCTTCTGGGAAATTCCACCCTTCCGCAAAGCTGAGGAAGGGCGCAGGCTGGTGCCCGAGTCGCGGGAGCGGGAAGTCACCCATTTCGACTCCGTCCGCTTGGAGGCGCATGACGGCAGGCAATTGATCGTCGAAATGATCGCCAATCGGGACCGCGTGAAGGGCGAGTCGTTGATCCAGGTCAATATTCGCGACGTGACGCAGCGCCGCCAGGTGGAAGAGGATCTTCGCCGCTCCAATCTCGATCTCCAGCAGTTCGCCTTTGCCGCTTCTCACGATTTGCAGGAGCCGCTGCGAACTGTCATCAATCACGTTGAGCTTTTGCAGATCGAGTATGGGGGGAAACTCGGTTCGGAAGCGGATGAAATCATCGGATTCATTACCTCCGCCACGGATCGCATGCGGCACATGGTGCTCGATCTTCTGAATTACGCGCAAACCGCTCGCGCAGTCCTTGCGCCCGTTCCCACTAATATGGAAGCAGTTCTTGCGATGGCAATGTCAAATTTACAGCTGGCCATCACATCAACCGGCGCGCGCATCACCTTTGATCCCCTGCCCACGGTCCTCATGGACCCCACTCAACTGCTTCAGTTGCTTCAGAATCTCATCTCAAACGCCATCAAGTATCGCCGCCGGGAGCCTCCCCAGATTCATCTTTCTGCCCGGGCGGCGCCCCATGAATGGGTCGTTTCGGTCATAGACAATGGATTGGGAATCGACCCTAAGTTTCATCAACATATCTTCACTGTCTTCAAGAGATTGCATGGCCGTGAATATCCCGGAACAGGCATCGGCCTCGCCACCTGTCATCGCATCGTCGATCGCCATGGAGGAAGAATCTGGCTGGAGTCCGAGGTGGGCGTCGGATCGACGTTTTTCTTTTCCGTGCCCATACCTAAGTGAATGGCGCTGGAAGTGCTCCGCAAAAGACCCCGTGGCACGAAAAATCCTGATCATCGACGATAATCCGGCTGATTCCAAAATGCTTAAGTCGGCGATCGCCCGCCGCGATCCTTCCATCCAGACCATGGTCCTAGAAGACGGCGAAGAAGCCATCAGGTATTTTTCGAACGGGATTCCAATGGATTCGACACCGGAGCTTATTCTTCTCGATCTGAACCTGCCGTTGGTCAGCGGATTCGAAGTTTTGGAGTTTTTGAAGGCCAATTCCGAATTGAGGCGATTTCCGGTAGTGGTGCTCTCCGGTTCGAGTAATCCCGCCGAGATCGAGCGCTGCTATGCAGCCGGCGCTAACTCTTATATTTGCAAGCCGTTCGGCCTTCAACAGGTGTTCGACATGGCCGCCCAGATCGTCTCCTATTGGTTCGATCAGGCCAGCCTACCCAAGGGTCTGACCGCTTCGGCGCGTTAAGGCAGCGTAAAGAAAAACGTCGAGCCGCAATCGGGCTTCGATTCCACCCAGATCCGGCCGCCGTGCATTTCGACGATCCGCTGGCAAATCGCCAAGCCGATCCCCGTTCCCGGATATGCCGCGCCATGGAGACGTTTGAATACGCCGAAAATCAGCTCCGCGTATTCCGGCTTGATCCCGATACCGTTGTCCCGGACCGCGAAAACCCATTCATTTTCAACGCGTTCCGCGGTGACTTCGACGCATGGGGTAGCGTCGCTCCGGTATTTGATGGAATTTCCGATCAGATTCTGAAACAGCTGGACCAGCCGCACCCGATCCGCCGCTACGCGCGGCAAATCCTGCCAGAGCACCACGGCGGAAGTCTCGTCGATGGCGACTTTCAGGTTCAAAATTACTTCCTTAATCACCTCATTACAATCGACTTCCTCGCTGGGGGCCAACTTCGATCCGGCCTGGGAATAGGCCAGCAGATCCTTCAACAACTTCTCCAGTCGCAGCGCCCCGTTTACGATCACTGAAATGAAATGATCCGCGTCGCCCTGATTTTCCTGCAACATCTGGCTATACAAGACCACCATGCGCAGCGGCTCCTGCAAATCGTGACTGGTGGCGTAGGCGAACTGATTCAAATCGTCATTCGATTGTCGAAGAGCGTGATTAGAATCTTGCAGTTCGCGGGTACGCTCCACCACCCGGCGCTCCAGAGAAGCGTTCAATTCGCGAATTTCGTTTTCGACTCGCTTTCTCTCCGTCACGTCCCGGATAGCCGAAATGATCAGCAAGCCTTCATCGGTTTGCAGTGGCCGGAGAGTGATCTCGACGGGAAACTCTGTGCCATTCTTGCGCCGGGCCCGATGTTCGGTCAGGGAATTGACATCCCAGTCCGGCAGAATCAACCGGATATCCTGATCGATCAATTGATCGCGGGTATAACCGGACAAAGTTTCGGCCTGCGAATTGACCAGGCTGATGCGGCCCTCTTCCGAGCTGATCACGATAGCATCCGGCGCGGCTTCCAGCAGCGAACGGAACTTCAGCTCGGCTTTGGCAAGCACCTCGGTCTGACGCCGAAGCACCGCAGCCTGGCGGCTCAACTCCACGAAAACACTGACTTTAGACCGCAGAATCTCGGGAACGATGGGCTTCAGCAGAAAGTCCACCGCGCCCATATCGTAGCCCCGAAACAGATGGTCGTCGCTTTTGTAGGCGGTCAGGAACAAAATGGGTGTGTGCACAGACCGCTTGCGGGCGCGGATCAGCTCCGCGGTCTGAAAGCCGTCCATTTCGGGCATTTTCACATCCAGAAGGATGAGAGCGAAGTCGTGATCGAGCAGATGGCGCAATGCCTCTTTGCCGGAGCGGGCGGCGATCACCTCCTGCCCTAATCCCTCGAGCACGGCTCCAATAGAAATCAGATTTTCGGGTGAGTCATCCACCAGCAGGATCTTTTCCCGTGTCACCGAAGTCGTCTCCTGGATTGCCAATCCTGCCGCATGCATAGGGACACCCTTATAATATTGCAGACTTTATTGCAGACTGGCCGCAGCAGCATTTTCCTTACTGACGGAGACCCGGAGCACGGAGAACAGTTGATCTAGATCCACGGGTTTAGTGACATAATCGGACGCGCCCGCCTCAATACATTTGGCGCGGTCGCCCTTCATGGCCTTCGCCGTAAGAGCGATGATCGGAAGAGACTTAAATCGTGCGTCCTGCCGAATCGCCTTCATAGTCTCATACCCGTCCATTTCGGGCATCATGATATCCATCAGCACAACGTCGATTTCAGGGGCTTTTTCCAATAATTCAATGGCGGCACGACCATTCTCCGCGTGCATCACATTGAGATGATGATCTTCCAGCAGACTGGTGAGCGCGAAAATATTGCGCACGTCGTCATCGACCACCAGCACGGTTTTGCCGATGAGCGACAGATCGTTGTGGCGGAGCCGCTCAAGCACTCGAATCTGATCGGGACGAAGCTCGCTTTCCGGACGATGAAGCAGGAGCACGGATTCATCGAGCGCCTTCTCCAGAGTTTTGACCACCCTGAAAGTACCGCCGCGATTCAATTCCCGGACGAGCAATTCTTCGCCGGCGGTCAGATCGCGAACCGTCAATAGGATGATGGGCAACGCCGCGACAACCGCCTGAAGATCAGCAGCCAGTTTCAGCGGTTCGGTGTTGTTTCCGGCCAACTCAATGACCGCGCCATCGACATCCGATTGCCGCACCAAGGCGATCGCATCGGCGGGCGACGCGGCAATGACCATTTCTAAATCCGGAGCTTCGAGGGCGTCCCGGAGCAAATCCGGTCCGGTGGGAGCCTCACAGACCAGCACCACCTTCTTCACGCGTTTTCGCGCGGACTGTTCGATGGCCTCAAAGGCGCCGGACAGCGAATCGCCATTGACTCCCTTTTCGAGATAGGTCATGGCGCCGAGGGCCATGCCGCGCCTGCGATTCTCATCTCCGGAAATGACATGAATGGGAATGTGCCGCGTCAGCGGATCGTGTTTCAGGCGGTCGAGAATGGTCCAGCCGACCATGTCGGGAAGATTGATATCCAGAGTGATGGCTCCAGGCTGGAACTCGCGCGCCAGCGTCATCGCGCTGCTGCCACGCAGGGCCACAAGGGCTTTGAGGCCGCGCTCATGCGCGAGATCCACCAGGATCCGGGCGAAGGTACGATCGTCTTCGACGATCAACAGCACCGAGTCGCCGGGTTGAATCATGGTGCGATCGTCGTCGAGCACCAAATCCTCCACCATTTCCTGGTCTGGGCCGGGCGAGGGCGCGAGGATGATATCCACCTCCTGGTCGGGGTGCAATGCCGCGGCTTCTTCGAGAAGCACAGGCGTGGTTTTCGGCGATTCGCTCCATGCCAATTGCGCGTGGGCGATATAGGTCTGGGGCAGGTACAGCGTAAAGGTGCTGCCCGCGCCCGGAACACTTTGCAATCGAATCTCGCCCCCCAGCAGCCGCGCGAGCTGACGGCTGATGGAAAGGCCCAGGCCGGTTCCGCCGTATTTACGGCTGGTGGTTCCATCGGCCTGCTGGAATGCCTCAAAAATGATGCGCTGCTTGTCGCTTTGAATGCCGATGCCGGTATCCGATACCGAGAAAGCGATGACCGACTTGGCGCGCGACAAGGTCATATGATGAGAGCTCCAGCCGCTGGACGCCTGATCGATACTGAGTTTCACGGAGCCGTGCTCCGTAAACTTGAGGGCGTTCGAAAGCAGATTCTTCAGGACCTGCTGGAGGCGCTTGGCATCGGTTTGAATGACTTCCGAATGTAACGACTCTCCCACTTCGATGTTGAAGTCCAAACCTTTGCCATCGGCCACGTGACGGAAGGTCTTGGCGCAATAATCCTGCAATTCGACAAAACGCACGCCGCCGATTTCCACATCCATCTTGCCCGATTCGATCTTGCTGAGATCGAGAATGTCGCTGATCAGCGCCAAAAGATCGGTACCGGAAGTGTGAATCGTCTCGGCGAATTTCACCTGCTTCGGAGTCAGGTTACGATCGCTGTTTTCGGATAGCATCCGAGCCAGAATCAAGAGGTTGTTGAGCGGGGTGCGAAGCTCATGGCTCATGTTGGCGAGGAATTCACTCTTATACTTTGAGGTAACCTCGAGTTGCTCCGCCTTCTCTTCCAGCGCCTTCTTGGCCTGCTCGACCTCAAGATTTTTGGTTTCAACCTCGGTCTTTTGCTCCGCGAGCAGTTGTGCTTTTTCTTCTAACTCTGCGTTGGTGGTCTGCAACTGAAGCTGCTGGCTCTGTAACTCCTCCGCCAGCGCCTGGCTTTGCTGCAACAGTTGTTCAGTCCGCATGGTTGCGGCGATGGTGTTCAAGACGATACCGATGGATTGCGTCAGTTTGTCGAGAAACTCGAGGTGGACGTCGCTAAACTGGCCAAAAGAGGCCAGCTCGATGGCGGCTTTTACGTCGCCTTCGAAAAGCACGGGCAAGACCACGATGCTGACAGGGGATGCGGCGCCGAGACTGGAGTTGATTTTCATATAGCCGGCGGGAACGCTCGTTGAAAGAATACGCTGCTTCTCACGAGCACACTGTCCGACCAGGCCTTGACCAATGCGAAGCAGCTTCGGCACACCATCCGAATCGTCTACCGCATAACCAGCCATCAGCTTAAGAACTGGTGTCTCATCGACGGAATCGGTGATATAGAAAGTTCCATGCTGTGCGCCGATCAGCGGCGTCAACTCTGAAAGAAGAAGCTGCGCGACGGCCAGCAGGTCGCGCTGACCCTGCATCATTCCGGTGAACTTGGCGATGTTGGTTTTCAGCCAATCCTGTTCGTTGTTCTTGCGGGTGGTGGCCGCAAGATTCACAATCATTTCATTAATGTTGTCCTTGAGGGCCGCCACTTCGCCTAACGCTTCGACCGCGATCGACCGGGTGAGATCGCCCTTTGTCACCGCGGTTGCCACTTCGGCGATGGCTCGGACCTGGGTGGTGAGATTCGCGGCCAACTGGTTTACGTTATCCGTAAGATCGCGCCAGATGCCGGCGGCGCCGGGCACTCGGGCCTGGCCGCCGAGAGCACCCTCAAAACCCACTTCGCGGGCCACGGTAGTGACCTGATCGGCGAAGGTGGCAAGAGTATCGATCATGCCGTTAATAGTGTCGGCGAGCTCCGCAATCTCACCCTTGGTTTCGAGAATGAGTTTGCGCTTCAAGTCGCCGTTCGCAACGGCTGTAACTACCTTCGCAATTCCGCGTACCTGAGTGGTGAGATTCGCAGCCATGAAGTTCACGTTGTCCGTGAGATCTTTCCAGGTGCCGGCGACGCCTTTCACTTCGGCCTGACCACCGAGTTTGCCATCCGTACCCACTTCGCGCGCCACGCGAGTTACTTCGCTGGCAAACGAGTTAAGCTGATCCACCATGGTGTTGATGGTGTCTTTCAGCTCCAGAATTTCGCCCTGCACGTCCACCGTAATTTTTCGCGAAAGGTTTCCGTTCGCAACCGCAGTGGTAACCTGCGCAATGTTTCGGACCTGAGCGGTAAGGTTACCAGCCATGGAATTGACGCTATCGGTGAGATCCTTCCAAGTGCCAGCGACACCGCGCACTTCGGCCTGGCCACCCAGCTTCCCTTCCGTTCCCACTTCGCGAGCCACACGAGTGACCTCCGAAGCGAAGGAGCTAAGCTGATCCACCATGGTGTTGATGGTGTTCTTCAATTCCAGGATTTCGCCGCGCACGTCGACCGTGATTTTGCGCGATAAGTCTCCTCTGGCCACGGCGGTGGTAACTTCGGCGATGTTGCGGACCTGGTTAGTTAAGTTGCCGGCCATGAAGTTGACGTTATCCGTCAAATCCTTCCATGTGCCGGCAACGCCTTTCACTTCCGCCTGGCCGCCAAGTTTACCTTCCGTACCGACCTCGCGCGCCACGCGTGTAACTTCCGACGCAAAAGAGCTGAGCTGATCCACCATGATGTTGATAGTGTTTTTCAATTCCAGAATTTCACCTCGGGCATCCACGGTGATCTTGGTAGTTAAATCTCCGCGTGCTACGGCCGTGGTGACTCCGGCGATGTTACGGACCTGATTGGTCAGGTTACTCGCCATGTAATTGACCGAGTCGGTCAAATCTTTCCAGGTACCGGCGACTCCGCGTACATCGGCCTGGCCGCCGAGCTTCCCTTCGGTACCGACTTCACGCGCCATGCGAGTGACTTCAGAGGCGAAGCCGTTCAACTGATCGACCATGGTGTTGATGGTGTTCTTCAGCTCCTGAATTTCGCCGCGCGCATCGACCGTGATTTTGGTGGAAAGATCGCCTTTGGCTACCGCAGTGGTTACCTGCGCGATGTTGCGGACCTGCGACGTAAGGTTGCCGCCCATGAAGTTCACACTATCCGTAAGGTCTTTCCAAACTCCGCCGACACCTTTCACGTCGGCTTGTCCGCCTAACTTACCTTCGGTGCCGACTTCGCGGGCGACGCGCGTGACTTCTCCGGCGAAGGCGTTTAACTGGTCGACCATGGTATTGATGGTGTTCTTGAGCTCCAGGATTTCGCCGCGCACATCGACCGTGATTTTGCGCGACAGATCGCCTTTTGCGACGGCGGTGGTCACTTCCGCGATGTTTCGCACCTGACTGGTAAGGTTGCTGGCCATCGAATTCACCGAATCGGTGAGATCCTTCCACGTTCCCGCCACGCCGTGGACGTCCGCCTGTCCGCCAAGCTTACCCTCAGTACCAACTTCGCGGGCAACGCGGGTAACTTCCGATGCGAAGGAGCTTAACTGATCCACCATGGTGTTGATGGTGTTCTTCAGCTCCAGAATTTCGCCGCGCACTTCGACTGTGATTTTGCGCGAAAGATCGCCGGTCGCCACGGCGGTGGTCACCTCGGCGATGTTGCGCACCTGATTAGTAAGGTTGCTGGCCATGGAATTTACGGAGTCGGTCAAATCTTTCCAGGTTCCGGCGACTCCCTTCACGACGGCCTGTCCACCGAGCTTACCTTCCGTACCCACTTCGCGCGCGACGCGCGTTACTTCTCCGGCGAAGGCGTTTAACTGGTCCACCATGATGTTGATGGTGTTCTTAAGCTCCAGAATTTCGCCCCGGACGTCCACGGTGATTTTGCGCGACAAGTCACCGTTCGCGACGGCGGTAGTGACCTCGGCGATGTTTCGGACCTGCGCGGTGAGGTTTCCGGCCATGGAGTTCACGGAATCGGTTAGATCCTTCCACACGCCGCCGACGCCTTTCACTTGCGCCTGGCCGCCGAGCTTACCGTCGGTACCCACTTCGCGGGCGACGCGAGTGACTTCGGAAGCGAAGGAGTTAAGCTGATCCACCATTGTGTTGATGGTGTTTTTCAGCTCCAGAATTTCACCGCGCACGTCGACTGTGATTTTGCGCGACAGATCGCCATTCGCGACTGCCGTCGTGACTTCAGCGATGTTACGGACTTGCGCGGTAAGATTGCCGCCCATGGAGTTGACGGAATCCGTAAGATCCTTCCACACGCCGCCGACGCCTTTCACTTGCGCCTGGCCGCCAAGTTTTCCTTCGGTTCCCACTTCGCGGGCGACGCGAGTTACTTCGGAGGCGAAGGAGTTAAGCTGATCGACCATGGTGTTGATGGTGTTCTTCAGCTCCAGAATTTCGCCGCGCGCATCGACGGTAATCTTAGTCGAGAGATCGCCTTTGGCTACGGCCGTAGTGACACCCGCGATGTTACGAACCTGATTGGTCAGGTTACCTGCCATGGAGTTGACACTCTCAGTAAGATCCCGCCAGGTTCCGGCGACTCCTTCTACTTCGGCCTGACCTCCAAGCTTGCCTTCGGTTCCCACTTCGCGGGCCACGCGCGTGACTTCGGAGGCGAAGGAGCTAAGCTGGTCGACCATGGTGTTGATGGTGTTTTTCAGTTCCAGAATTTCGCCGCGCACACTGACGGTGATTTTGCGGGAAAGGTCGCCTCTTGCGACAGCGGTGGTTACTTCGGCAATGTTACGGACCTGGGCGGTCAGGTTGCCGGCCATGGAGTTAACCGAGTCAGTCAGATCTTTCCAGGTACCGCCGACGCCGGGGACATCCGCTTCGCCGCCTAACAAGCCTTCGGTACCGACTTCACGGGCGACGCGAGTTACTTCAGCGGCGAAGGAGCTTAACTGGTCGACCATGGTATTGATGGTGTTCTTAAGCTGCAGAATTTCGCCTCGGGCATCGACAGTGATGCGGGTGGAGAGATCGCCTTTGGCTACGGCGGTGGTAACTTCAGCGATATTTCGTACCTGGTTGGTGAGGTTGCCAGCCATGGAGTTGACGGAATCCGTCAGATCCTTCCACACACCGGCGACTCCCTTCACTTCAGCCTGGCCGCCTAACTTACCTTCAGTGCCCACTTCGCGCGCGACGCGAGTTACTTCGGCGGCGAAGGAGCTTAACTGGTCGACCATGGTGTTGATGGTGTTCTTCAGCTCCAGAATTTCGCCGCGGGCGTCCACGGTGATTTTGGTGGTCAAGTCGCCCTTCGCGACGGCAGTGGTTACGCCGGCGATGTTACGGACCTGATTGGTCAGGTTGCTGGCCATGGAGTTGACGCTCTCCGTCAGATCTTTCCAGGTTCCAGCGACGCCGGTGACCACAGCCTGACCGCCGAGCTTGCCTTCGGTTCCCACTTCGCGAGCGACGCGGGTGGCTTCGGAGGCGAAGGAGTTCAGCTGTTCGACCATCGTGTTGACGACGCGAGCGGTGTGCAGGAATTCGCCGCGCAGGGGGCGGTCTTCCACTTCGAGCGACATGGTTTGCGACAGATCGCCCTTGGCCACGGCGCCGATCACGCGGGCGACTTCGGTGGAGGGCTGGACCAGATCGCCGATCAAGCCGTTCACGGATTCGATGCACTCGGCCCAGCTGCCGGCGGCCTGTCCGATGGACGCGCGCTGGCTGATCTTGCCGTCCTTTCCAACCGCCCGGCTGATGCGGTCGAATTCGCTCACCATTCGTTGGTTCATCGCGATGATTTCGTTGAGGGTATCGGCGATTTTCCCTTCGAGGCCTTCCTGGTCCACGGGCATGCGAACGGTCAAATCGCCATTTTTGAAGGCGATCAGGGTCTTGAGCAGGACGTTCGTCTCGGTTTTCTTCGGCGTCCTTTTAACAGCGGGTACAGTACTCACGCGCATTTCCTCCCTCAGGGTTCTCCGTGGGCCAAGTTAACGGTAGAGTCAGCGTTTTGCAGTTTCGATTCCATCCTTAATTTGACGTTGGGAGATTTTGGCGGGCAGACGGGGGCATGCTATAGCCGTTTTTCGCAAGTGGTTCATTATAGGCAGGATACCGCCAAACGGACAGATAAACTCAGGGATATTCGATGGAGTTTGCTCCGCCCGGACAGGAGAAAATTCTGCACGAATCGGCAATAACTGCGCACTAGGTTTCCTGTTAATTTGCCTAGTGTCCGCTAAGGTAAAGAGTCTAGTAGGGGCTGGCGCCGTTGGCAGAATTGGCACACGGCTTGCAAGGTCTCTCGGGCAATGGAACGCTCAATCAGGAGAGTAGCGGCAGTATGTCAAGTCTAGCTTCGGGACACATTTTCGGAAAAGGGAGGCCTATGCTTCCAAATCGAGCGGACAAGGGCTCGGTGCATGGTAACCTGATTGAAATGCTGGAGCAGGATCGGCTTCGGATCTCTCAGGAATTGCACGACGATCTGGGGCAGCGGCTGGCGCTGCTTGAAATCCATCTGACCCAGATCGAGGAGCGCTGCCCGTGTCCGGAGACCGCGAGAGGCATTAGCGCGGTGCGGGACCGAATCAGGGAGATGGATCGGGATGTGCACAGGGTTTGTTGTCAGCTCTACCCCGTCCTGCTGGAGAAATTCGGATTGGCGGTCGCGCTGAGGGCATTGTGCCGCGACTTCAGTCAGCTGGGAATCCGAACGGATTTTATGGTCGACAACTGTCCTCGAATGTCCCCGAGCGTCTCGCTTTGTGTTTATCGGGTGGTGCAAGAGGCGCTCCATAATATATCGAAACATTCGAAGGCCAACTACGCCAAGGTATCCTTGCGCGGATCTCCACGCCGCATAGAGATTGTGGTGGAGGACGAAGGCGTCGGCTTCGACCCTTCGCTGATCGAAACAACGGCGGGCCTCGGACTTGCCTCTATTGAAGAGAGAGTGAGAAGAGCCGGCGGGCGCTGTTTCATCACTTCCAGACCCGGAGCGGGAACCGAAGTAAGCGCGACCTTTTACACATTCATCGTAGTTGACTGACTCATGGTGTTACGGACTGGACATATTCCCAGTTGTTATGAAATTTATTTGAGGGTAATCTCAGGCTGCGGCCCTGATTAGGCTGATCGAAAGTTAAGTACATAGTCCCCCGACCTTGTCTTTGCATACGGCGGCCTTTTCAGGGCTCAACACATATACGTGGCAGCGGAGGAAACCTTCAAGAGCATGGAGAGCTCGAACAAGCGTTTCGTCATGGAACAATCCGCATCCGCTTCCGCCGCCACCACCGTACGACCAACTGTCTTGATCGCGGACGATCATACCCTTGTTGCACAGGGTATGGCGAGCCTCATCGAGAAGGAATTCGACGTCCTCGGGATCGTCAGCAACGGGAGCGACCTGCTCAAGGCAGTGGAGCTTCGCGCTCCGGAAGTGGCGCTCATCGATGTATCCATGCCAGAGATGAGCGGCCTCGAGGCGGCGCGGAAGCTATTGGCGATCGCGCCCAACTGCAAGGTAATTTTCGTGAGCGTCCATGCCACTCCGGAGTTTGTGCGCGAAGCATTCGGCATTGGAGCGCGCGGATATCTGTTAAAGCGGTCGGCAGCTTCGGAACTGGTGCATGCCATGCGAACCGTGCTGAGTGGAAACTCTCACGTCAGTCTGCAAATCGCGGGCGACGTACTTTCCACCTTCCTTCATCCGCGCTCCGCTCCGCTGACAGACCGGCAACGGCAGGTTCTGCGCCTGATTTCAGAGGGCCGGTCAGCCAAAGAGATTGCCAGCAGCCTGAACATCTCCGTCAAGACAGCTCAGTTTCACAAGAGTTCCATCATGGAGAAGTTGAATCTTCACACGACGGCTGAGCTGACAAAATACGCAATCGATCACGGGATTATTTCTTAGCAGGCTCCGCTCCCTACGGTCACGGCTCGGTAAGACCGGTGGCGGTGCTTCCGAGCCGTGACCAAAGGGAGCGGAGGGTTTGAGTTTTTTCACAGGCTGAAGCCTGTGCCACCCTAAGCGAGCACTTTTTCGACGATTTCTCCGCCCACGTCGGTCAGGCGGAAATCCCGGCCTTGGAAGCGGTAGGTCAGGCGTTTGTGGTCGATTCCCAGGCAGTGCAAAATCGTCGCTTGCAAATCATGCACGTGGACCGGGTCTTTCACGATGTTGTAGCTGTAGTCGTCGGTTTCGCCGTAGGTGACGCCGGGCTTCATGCCTCCGCCGGCCAACCACACGGTGAAGCAGCGGCCGTGGTGGTCGCGGCCGTAATCGGTCGCCGTGAGGTGTCCCTGGCAGTAAACCGTGCGGCCGAATTCCCCGCCCCAGATGACTAGCGT
The DNA here is from genome assembly GCA_963813145.1 of Bryobacterales bacterium. Taxonomy (GTDB): domain Bacteria; phylum Acidobacteriota; class Terriglobia; order Bryobacterales; family Bryobacteraceae; genus Palsa-187. The sequence continues at coordinate 2,861,275 of CAWEXX010000001.1, read as the reverse complement.
GTCGTCGAGCATGCCTCGCTGCGCCAAGTCTGTGATGAGCGCGGCCGATGCCTGGTCGACATCCTTGCATCGCTTCGGCAGATTCTCGGGCAACTCGCCGTGGTGGTCCCAGTCGCGATGGTAAAGCTGAATGAATCGCACTCCGCGCTCCGCCAGGCGGCGGGCGAGGAGGCAATTGGCGGCGAAGGTGCCGGGCTTCTTCGCATCGTCTCCATAGAGCTCGAAGGTGTGAGCGGGTTCTTTCGAGAGATCCGTGAGTTCGGGCACCGAGCCCTGCATGCGGAACGCCATCTCATACTGGGAGATGCGCGCGCTGATTTCGGGATCGCCAAATTCGTCGAGCGAGGTGTTATTGAGCTCACTGAGGGCGTCGAGAAAAGTCCTTCGGCGTTTCGCGGTGAGGCCGGGCGGGTTCGAAAGGTAAAGGACCGGGTCTGCGCCGGATCGAAATTTGACGCCCTGAAAACGGCTGGGTAGAAAGGAGCTGCCCCACAGGCGATCGTACAGCGGCTGGCCTCCGCCGGAGTTCGAGATCATCACGCAGAAAGCGGGCAGGTCCTCGGTTTCGGCTCCGACACCGTACGAAATCCACGCGCCCATGCTTGGCCGGCCGCCGAGCCGGAACCCGGTCTGACACATAGTGACGGCGGGATCGTGATTGATCTCTTCGGTGTTCACCGCCTTGATGAACGTCAGGCGGTCGGCGATTTTCGCGGTGTGCGGCAGCAGATCTCCCACCCATGCGCCGGACTGGCCGCGCTGCGCCATACCGAATTTCGACGGCACCACCGGGAAGGTCGACTGCGAAGCAGACATCCCAGTGAGGCGTTGGCCGTTACGGATCGATTCGGGCAGGTCCTGCCCCTGGAAGTCGAGCAGACGCGGCTTGTGGTCGAAAAGTTCGATCTGCGAAGGTCCCCCGGACTGGAACAGATAAATGACTCGCTTCGCTTTGGGAGCGAAGTGCGGCAGGCCGGGCAGCCCTTGTTGCTGACGCTCCCCTTTTAGGAGCGATGCCAAAGCGAGACCAGAAAAGAAACGTCGCGTCATTGTTTGGTGATGGCCTCATCCATATTAAGCAGAAGGCTCGCGATGCTGGTCCAGGCGGCCAGTTCGGTTGGATCCGCGCCTTGAGCGATCGGCGATTCGCCTTGTTGAAGGAATTGTTTCGCGGCAATGGGGTCGTTGCCGAAGTCCTTCGCCATGCGAGCCTGGGCCGTCAGCAGGATCTGCTTCTGCTTCGGGGAAGGCGCTCGCGCGAGAAGCAGCTTGTAGCCATAATCGACTCGCGAGTCGGGTGTCGCGCCGCCTTCCGTAATAATGCGCTCGGCGAATTTGCGCGACGCTTCGAGGAAGGTGACGTCGTTCATGAGATTGAGAGCCTGGAGCGGGGAATTGGTTCGATTCTCGAATACCGCGCACTGTTCCCGATTGGGGGAGTCGAAATTCATCATGTACGGCGGCGGCGAGGTTCGCTTCCACCACGTATACAGGCTGCGGCGATAGAGTCCTTCGCCCTTCGATTGCTCATAGCCTTTTCCTCCCGCGAGTTCCTGCCACAAACCAGCAGGTTGATACGGTTTCACGGAAGGGCCGCCCAGTTTCTCGACCAGAAGTCCCGAGACAGCCAGCGCCTGATCGCGAATCGCTTCGGGGCCGAGGCGCAGACGGGGTCCGCAGGCAATCAGGCGGTTATCGGGGTCTTTCGCCAGCAGCGCCGGCGTTACGGCAGACGATTGGCGATAAGCGGCGCTCATGACGATGAGTTTCTGCATGGCTTTTACGTCCCAGCCGCTCTCCATGAGTTCGACAGCCAGCCAGTCGAGCAACTCCGGGTTGGCCGGAAACTCCCCCTGCGCGCCGAAATCATCCACCGTCTTCACGATTCCAACGCCAAAATAAGATTGCCAGAACCGGTTCACCGTAACTCTCGCGGTGAGCGGATTCGCACGGTCCGCGATCCAGCGCGCCAGTTCGAGGCGATTATGAGGTGCGTTGTTCGCGGCTAGAATCCCGGGAACGCCCGCCGCGACCCGTTCACCCGGCGCGTCATAGGCTCCGCGCTTCAGCAGGTAGGTGTCGCGACTGGCTCCATCGGCCATCGTCATCACGGTGGGGATGGAATCGTAATAGGCGTCGCGCTCGGCTTGCGCTGTAGCGACGCCGGCCAGCGCTTGCTTGATTTTTGGCGGCGCGGCGATGTCGAAGAAAGCCAGGTCCAGCTTGGCCTGTTGTGTTCTCGTGCGCTCCGGAAGGGCGGCGAGTTTCGCGATAGGTTCGCGGACCGAGATCGCGGCGCTCTCCTCGGCCGACAGAGCCCGCTTGTAAATCCGGGCGTCGGAAATCTCACCGTCGAATTTGAGTCCTCCGCCTTCGCCGACCCGAATATTGGTGTGCTTCTTCTGGAAAGGCTCGTTGTTCTGGTCGAACAAAATTTTTGTCTCTCGCGCTTCCCCGTCCACGTAGATCCGGACGCCGGATGCGAGCCGCTTGCCGTCATAAGTGGCGACGACGTGCTGCCATTGGTTCAATTTCACCGGCTCGACGGTTTCAACCCGTATGCCCAGATCGGTGAAGCGATGCGTGACGTGCAGGCGGGCTTTGCCGTTTATCAGGTAAAGGCCGTGGCCCTGGCTTTCCATATAGTCGTCAAGACGTGTGAGGATGGCTCCATCCTCCGAGGTAGGTTTGATCCAAGCGGAGAAAGTGAACGGCTGCAGGTAGCCGAACTCGGCGGCGTCTCCGTTGTAGCTGCCCTTGGCCGGCTGCTCGAAGACCAGGTCTCGCCGCACGGTCCAGTCCGCCGCCGGTTTCCAGTTGCGCGGCGCATGGCCAATATCCGGCAGGTTCTGGCGCAGCGCTTGAAGGCGCGCGTCAAGTTCTGCGAGGCGCTTCTGTTGGTCGGGCAGCGGAGCTTTGACGAACGGCGATTCCGGCCCGTAATTCCACACAAAACCCCGCTCATTGGGGATCTGATTGAAGAACGCGAACAGGCGATAGAAGTCTTTCTGAGAAATCGGATCGTACTTGTGATCGTGGCAGCGGGCGCATCCGACGGTTAGGCCCATCCAGACCGTGGCGGTGGTCTGCGCCCGATCCGCCACATATTCCACGCGATATTCTTCCGGGATGATTCCGCCTTCGCCGGTAGTGCGGTGATTGCGATTGAACCCCGAAGCGATTTGCTGGTCGAGCGTGGCATTCGGCAGCAGGTCGCCCGCGAGCTGCTCGACCGTGAAGCGGTCGTACGGCATGTTGCGATTGAAGGCGTCGATCACCCAGTCTCGCCAGCGCCACATGTCTCGCGCGCCATCGGTCTGATATCCATTGCTGTCGCCGTAGCGAGCGGCTTCCATCCAGCGGTATGCCATCCGCTCGCCGTAACGGGCCGACGCGAGGAGCCTGTCCACCACGGTCTCATATGCTTTTGGCGATTTGTCCGCCAGGAAAGCTTCCACCTCGGCGGGCGATGGCGGAAGGCCGGTAAGATCCAACGAGACGCGCCGGATCAGGATTGCCTTCTCAGCTTCTGGCGAAGGACGCAGCGATTCGCGTTCCAGACGGGCCAGAATGAAGTGGTCGATGGAGTTCTTGGGCCAAAATGCATTCTCAATCGCGGGGAGCGCAGGGCGTTTCGGAGGAATGAACGACCAGAACGGCTCCCACGGCGCGCCTTGGCCGAGCCATCGGCGAACGAGTTCGATTTCAGGTGTGCTGAGCCGAGTTTTGCCGGAGCCCGCGGGAGGCATGCGCTCGGCATCATCTGTGGACCCGATGCGACGCAAAATTTCAGATTCGAGACCGCGCGTGCCGTTCGGGAGATCAAGCCGCAGGTTCGCCTGGCGATTCGCGGCGTCCGGTCCGTGGCACATCAAGCAGTGATCGGATAGGATCGGGCGAATGTCCCGGTTGAAGCCGGCGGTTTGGCCACGTGCGGTTGTGGCGAACAGGGCCAGCACAGCGCAGATTCGCCAAGCGTCAAACATCGAATGCTTCCAGGCTACCAGAGCCAAGTCTCGCCCCCAGGTGTTTGTGGGGCAGGCTGGCAGCCTGCGGCCGATTGGCAATCGGCCCGAGTCTAGGGATCAACGCTCCAGTCGAGCCCGGTCCCATTTCGCAAGATCCGCACCTGCGTCATAAGTACTCTGCAGAAATTCGAGCAAGACTCCCTCGGGCGATTCGGCCAGTCGCACGTCCTCGTACATCAGAATGAACTCCGAAAGCTGCGCGTTCCATTTCGCTTCTTGAGGCCGCACCCGCGCATCTTTAAGACCCTAGGCTGCGGGATGGTGTAAGAATAATACGCTGGACCGTCCACGCCACCGCCGCCCGGCCAAAAACCAGCGCTGCAAACTTCGTGTGAGTATGCCGGACCGCTGATGATCCCCCGGCGGGGCGGCGCCAGGCGCCCGGAAAACCTGGTGCAGGCCAAATCGAAACTGCCCCAAAAGAAATGGACCGGGCTGCATTTTCCAATGAATCGCGCGCGAAACTGCTCCATCACTTTGGCGGTCGAAAGAAGGATACGCCAAAAGCGATTCGCATATTCGGCGTCGTAAGACCGGTGAGCGAAGTCGCGATCGAATGGAACGGCCGCGGCCATCTCCTGCGGCTTGAGATTGATCTCGGCCTCGATGCCCAGCGACGTCAGGCATTCTGAAATCGCGCCGTAGAAGCTGGCCACCGGCTCTGCTGTCAGAGGACGCCACGTGCTGGTCCCCTCACTGGTGCCGATCAGGAGCCCGTGTTTCAGGAAATCGAACTGGATTTCAAACACACCCGCCGCGTACGGCACCGGTCCCGTCGTCAACCCGCGCGAGTTGACATACAGGCTGACCTGCCACCAGTGATTGACCGGTGGCGATAGCGCCATGCGGATCTTGCCGACGATTTGGGTCCACAGATGAAGGGTGTGATACGTATCCTCCCATTCGCTTAGCGGCAAACTGGGCCAGCGTTCAATGTTGCTCATAAGTTATTCTCGCAGGGCGGGCAGACACTCAGCCGTAATGCGACTGCCCTACCCCTTGCGACGGAAATCCTGAACGTTATGTGGCGCACGCCTCCAGGCGTGCCGCATCGACATTAGTGTCGATGTGTCTTTCCAGCCTCACGAACGTCGACACGACTGTCGACGCGGCACGCGTGCGCCACGCTGGAAAAGATCGGGCCGTGCTCGGCTTGACTGGGGGTATTACTTTTTCCAGTGAAAGCCCCAAGCTGACGCATGGGGCTGAGTGTTAGGCGCTCCGCGCTGCGAATAGAGCGCCAAACCCAGCAGCACCGCGAGCAGAGGATCCGTAATTTCAGCAACGTGTCCCGGGATGCGAGTCTGCAATCCCTCGATCGAAGCCAGCAGCGCCGTGGTGATCGCGGTGGCCCGCACCAGGCTCAGCCCCGAGCGATGGAGCAGCCAAATCGAGGCTCCATACTGAAACAGCTTGCCGAGCAGAATCAGAACAGAATTCTGCCACTCGCCAGCCAGCATCCCTCCAAACGGAATCCACAAAAAGTCTTGGACCCCTTCGAGATGAAATGGCGCAAGCCCCCTCAGCGTGACTGCCGCTAAGAGCGCAATCGCCGCCACCCGGTCCGCCTGCTTACGCACGAAGTAGTACAGCAGCGCTCCCATCGCCGCCCCGAGAAAATCAGCCGGCATCGGATCGTGATTGACGATTCCGAATTGAATTGGAATCAGCAACAACAAACCCAAGAGGACCAAAGGCCTGTCCACAAGCCGCCCGACCGCAAACCATTCGGCGGCGCTCAGTATTGTTGGGATCGGACTGATCCCATGAAACGCGGAAAGCTTCGCCCTCAATACACTAAGCCAAAGGACCGGGAACAGCGGAAACAGCAAAAAGGCTACCCAGCAAAATATCAAACCCACGGAATTTCGATCCCGAACCTGAAAAGTAGCCGGGACATCCACAATCCGGCTGAAGACAATCCCCGCGATCACCCCTAGAGCCGAGCCGATCGCGTTGTTCATCAGATCCACTGCACTGCAAACCCTATGAGGCGTAAAGAGTTGGATCATTTCTATCGAGGCTGACAGCACCAATCCGATAGCGATCGGCGCCAGGATTTTCAGGACCCGGTAGCGCCACAGCGCCAGGTAAGCGGACGCGCCGAGCGGCACGTAAACGGCTATGTTGACAGCGACATCGAAGAGAAACCGGCGGTCGTGGCCGACTTCCCAGGAATGGAGCAGGATGTACAAAGGACTGGCGGCAAGCTGCCGGGCCTCAAATGCCCACGGATAGAGGGAGCCGTATACGATGAGTACGATTACGCCGATGAGGATGCCGACCAGACCTTCATGGTAAGCCTTAAATGTGACTCCCACCATCGAAAGCTTCGAAGTAATCCCTGTTGCCGGGCACGACAGCATGCTGCTGAACCTCAGCGGCGCTCATGCTCCGTATTTCACGCGCAACCTGGTGATCATCCGGGACAGCTCGGGCCACACCGGCCTCGGCGAGGTGCCGGGCGGCGAACCGATCCGCAGGACGCTCGAAGAAGCTCGTCCGCTGGTAATGGGGTCAATTGGCGAGTATCGAAATATTCTGCAAACGGTGCGCCGCCAATTCGCGGGTCGCGATGCCGGCGGGCGCGGGAATCAGACGTTCGATTTGCGCACTACGATCCACGTCGTCACGGCCATTGAAGCGGCGCTCCTCGATTTGCTGGGACAGTTCCTGGGCGTGCCGGTCGCAGCGCTGCTGGGCGAGGGGCAGCAACGCTCGCGCGTACAGGTGCTCGGCTATTTGTTCTATATCGGCGATTCCAAGCGCACCGATCTGCCTTACCGCAGCGGCTCGGGAGATGACTGGTCGGAACTGCGGGATAGGGAAGCACTCACGCCCTCGGCGATTGTCCAGTTGGCCGAGGCGGCTGAGAAGCGCTACGGGTTCCATGACTTCAAACTCAAAGGCGGCGTTCTTTCAGGCGACCAGGAAATGGAAGCGGTATCGGCTCTGGCTGCGCGATTCCCGGAGGCGCGCATCACGCTCGATCCGAATGGCGCGTGGTCGCTCGACGAAGCGGTCCGCTTGTGCCGCGATCGGCATGACGTGCTGGCTTACGCCGAGGACCCTTGCGGCGCTGAAAACGGATACTCCGGGCGCGAAATCATGGCCGAGTTCCGGCAGGCCACAGGGCTTCCGACCGCTACCAACATGGTCGCGACCGACTGGCGGCAGCTGGCTCACGCAATGCGGCTGCAATCGGTGGATATTCCTCTGGCCGATCCGCATTTCTGGACGCTGGAAGGCTCGGTGCGCGTGGCGCAGATGTGCCGCGATTCGGGATTGACCTGGGGGTCGCATTCGAATAACCACTTCGATGTTTCGCTGGCCATGTTTACGCATGTGGCCGCGGCAGCGCCGGGCCGCGTCACGGCCATCGACACGCATTGGATCTGGCAGGATGGCGAGAGGCTGACCCGCAGGCCGCTACAGATTGTCGATGGGTGGATCGAGGTGCCAACCGCGCCCGGACTGGGCATCAAGTTGGATATGGACGAGGTGCAGCGCGCCCACCGGTTGTATCAGGAGGTGGGGCTGGGGGCTCGGGACGATGCGACGGCGATGCAGTATTTGATTCCGGGGTGGAAGTTTGATCCCAAACAGCCTTGCCTGTTGAGGTAAGTGTTATCCTCTAAGTAACTGATATTATGAAGCTTTCTGACATCGACCCAGGGCCGTACGCGCCCAAATCCGTTCGCATGATCGTCGAAATCGCGAAGGGTGGCAGCAACAAGTGCGAGTACGATATTGAACTGGGCGTGTTCCGCCTGGATCGCGCTCTATATTCGCCCATGCACTACCCCGGCGACTACGGTTTCGTGCCGGGAACGGTGGCAGACGACGGGGATCCGATCGACATTTTGGTCCTGATGACCCACCCCAGTTTTACGGGCTGCATGATCGAAGTGCGTCCGGTGGGGATTCTCGACATGGTGGACAATTCCGAAGCCGATTATAAGGTGCTGGCGGTGCCGATGAGGAATCCGCGGTACGACGAGATCCATAATATCGGCGATGTCCGCGGGCATCAGTTGCGGGAGATTGAGCATTTCTTCCAGATTTATAAGGAGCTGGAAGGAAAGAACGTCAAACTGCAAGGCTGGCGCGACGTGCAGGCGGCGCACGAGGCGATTATGAAGGCTCGGGGGCGGTATTTGGAAAAGCAGAAAGTTGCGACCTGACCGGGCTTTCACAGGCTGAAGCCTGTGCCACCAGGTAGCGGTGGAACAGACTTTAGTCTGTGTGCCGGAGTTACGTGGCGGCTACCAACTCCCGGGCTCCGATTTGTTTCAGGCAACGGTCAATCCACTGTTTGGTTAGTTTTTCCTGCACTCCATTTTGAGAGAGGCGGGTGCGGAGGTTGGACCAGTCGACCAGATCCAGCGACTGGTCCTGGTTGAAGCACGAGAAGACCACGGTTTCTTCGCCGGTGATGGGATCTTTGTGCTGCTGGAGGCACTGGGCGCAGATTTCTTTCATCATGCACTGCATCGGGGAGTTGATGCTGCCGATGGCTTTGTGATCGGGCTTCAGATACGGCGCGAGTATGGTGTGGCGGGCGCGGGCCACTGCTCCCATCATCGCGTCGGAGCCGATCACTACCAGGCGATCGACTGAGTGGAGCGAGATTTCCGTGCACGCCGGAGAGATCGGATCTTCCAGATCGCCCCGGCCGTACGCCAGAATCGCTTCGACGATATTTCCGACGAAGGCCTTATCCTGTACACGGCCCGGCGTGAAGCCCGGAGCCTCGTCGCAGCACCAAATCACCACGTCCGCCGCTTTTTCGATCTCTTCAACTTTATACCGATCGATGATCTTTTTATATCCGGCGAAATAGACTGTTCGCGAACCGTTAGAGCGCAACTCCTGACCGATGGAGAACAGCACGGCGTTACCCAGGCCGCCGCCGATCAATAGAACGGTTTCCTTGGCCGGCGTTTCGGTGGGAGTTCCGGTTGGACCCATCAGGATCACCGGCTCGCCTGGTTGAAGCAGAGCGCACAAGTCCGACGACCCGCCCATTTCGAGCACGATAGTGGAGAGCAAGCCCTGTTCCCGGTCGACCTTTGCGCCGGTCAGCGCCAGACCTTCCATGGCGAGCGTTGTTCCGCCAGCCTTGGGTGCCAGCGTCTCGAAATTCTGCAAGCGATAAAACTGTCCCGGATGGAATGCGCGAGCCGCCATGGGCGCTTTCACGACGACTTCGACGATGGTCGGCGTCAGGCGATCGACCTTGTGGACTACGGCGCGAAGTTCGGAGTTTAAATGGCTCAGCAGCGATTCGGGCAGAAGACCGGTCGGAGCCTTGCGAGCCAGCAAGCGCGAGACAACTGGATAGCCCTGCTTGGCGCTGGCCATCGCTTTCACGACGTTGCCTGCGAACGACGGATGCAGATCGCCGAAGAAACTGATGCCGCGGCCATCGGGACGGATCGACATCAGGACACGCGCCTGGGCTGGTTTCGCTACCTTTTCGGGCTTCACCGGGTGGCCTTCTTCGTCTACCGCGCGGAACCATTTGCCGTCCAGAAACACGTTGTCCGGATCTTCGCGGCCCAGCACCGTGTTGGGCTGCGTTCCCGCGGCAACCAGGATTGACCGCGCGGGCATGCGCACCATTTCGCCTTCGGCATTGCGCAGCATCAGCGCGGCGGCGTGGCCGAAGGAATCGACCTCGACTTCTTCGGGCGTCATGGATTCCGCGAATCGGATTCCTTCCTCAAGAGCAAGCGCTACTTCTTCGTGATTCAGCGTGTAACTGGGCGAATCGATCATTCGCCGCCGGTACGCCAGGGTCACTCCGCCCCATTGATTCAGAACTTCGACCAGCTTAGGCTCCCGTGCTTCCCGCGCCGCGGCGGAACGTTCTTCGCGAATGGCTTCGGCGTGGGCGAGGAACTCGTCGGCGGTCTCCGTCTCCTCCGCGGTCCAGCGCTCGCGAACTGCGGGCTCGCCGATATCGGCAACCAGAGCCTGGTAACGCGTCAGGAATTTCTCCACTTGCACGACGTAGTACGCCAGCGATTCGGTCGCCGTATCGATGGCGGTCAAGCCACCGCCGATTACCACGATCGGCATACGCACTTGCAGATTGGCAACCGAGCTGTCTTTGGCCGCTCCTGTCAGTTGCAGCGCCATTAGAAAATCAGATGCCTGGCGAACGCCGCGAGCCAAGCCATTTTTCATCGGAATCACTGTGGGACGGCCCGCGCCCGCGCAGAGCGCGACGTGGTCGAAGCCCAGTTCGAAGGCGCTCTCGACCGTCATAGTGCCGCCGAAGCGGACGCCGCCGAACATGCCGAACTGTTCGCGCCGTTCGAGCAAGAGGCGGATAATCTTGAGGAAATTCTTGTTCCAGCGAACCGTGATGCCGTACTCGGCCACACCGCCGAAACCCGCCATGACGCGGTCGTCCAGCGATTCGTATAGCTCGTTCACGTCGCGAATGGGACGGAAGGGGACGCGGTCGCCATGCGGCGTCACGCCTGAAATTTCGGGCGGCAGAGGCTCGATTTTCAATCCATCGACACCTGCGACGGTGTGGCCGTCGTTCATCAGATGATGCGACAGCGTGAAGCCGGCGGGGCCGAGGCCGACGACCAAAACCTTGTATCCCGATTCTTCCTTGGGCACGGGACGCGCGAAATTCAGAGGATTCCAGCGCGTGAGCAGGCTGTAAATCTCGAAGCCCCAGGGGAGTTCGAGCACGTCTTTCAGAGCCCGCGTTTCCACTTGCGGAATGTCCACGGGGTCCTGCTTCTGGAAGATGCAGGATTTCATGCAGTCGTTGCAGATGCGATGGCCGGTGCCCGCGCACATGGGATTGTCGACAGCCGTGATCGCCAGCGCGCCGACGGAATGACCGCGCTGTTTGACGAGGTTCATCTCGGAAATTTTTTCGTCCAGAGGGCAGCCGGCGAGCGTGACGCCGAAGAAGCTCTTCTTGTACTCGCCGGTTTTTTCCTTGAGGCCGGTGGAGCAGGAATCCTTCTCCTGGTTGTGGCACTTGATGCAATAATTCGCCTGATCGAGCGATGCGTTGAGATTCATGCCGGCGTCGGTCAGCTTGAATCCCTCGCGATGACGCCAGTCATGTTGAGGCAGCGCGAGACGCGCGATGCCTCCGGAAATCAAGGTCTCGACCGGAATCAGGTGCGTCATGTCGAGCTTGTGCGGAACCTTGAACAGGACTCCGCCGGCGTGCTTTTCGCGGCCCGCGGGGGAAAGAGCAGCCCATGCTGCATATTGCGCGGCGACCGCCAACTGCGCAATATGATTCGGCTCGTCATCGAGCCAATTCGATACGTGGTCGACGAAACTCGCCTCGGTGAGAGGCTCATTGAAGAGCGCTTCGAGCTCCATGGCGCAGGCGCGGCCCTTGATGGCCGAGGCCTTCTCCGGCGTCACACCGCTGATGGCTTTCTTCTGGATGAACTTGCGCTTGAGCGCATAGACGGGGGCTAGCGCGTCATGACGGGCCTGCAATGCACGGATCGCGGGGGAGATGGTGAAGAGATCGCCGATGAAGTCCTCGACGTGCGCGGCGAGATCGACCATGAGCTCCGACTGCTGTTTGCGGGGAGCGGTGGCGAAATTGGCACGCGCGTCCACGAAGCGGTTGAACAGCGCGGAGTCGGTGGACTTCAAATGATCGGCAAACGCGGCATCGATGCGGACCAGGCCTTCGCGGCGGTACAGATCGGCGAACGAGAGTCCGAACTTAAACTTTAAGGATTCAGAAGTTGGCATGCTGTGGGGCAGGTTCCCGACCTGCCATTCTTGATGTACAGGACAGCCTGCGGCGAATATTCATATTGTAGCAACTGTACCCTCCCGGACAAATGCGCGGGTTGGTTGCAACCTTTATGTGAATGATTGCCGACGAGTTATACCGGGCTGGTGCCCTGTTACGGATCACCCATTTCTCGCGGTTGACCGCTCCCGATGGTCGCGGCTCTTTAAGATCGTCAATCGACTTTAGCGAGATGCTTCGGCCAGGCTGGGCTGTGATTTCAGCGGTGCCAGGCGCTGCCTGCTCAACGCGGTGGTCTCTTGCGCCACAAAGGAATCGGGCGGGAACGGTACTCCCAACTCCGCCTCCGGCAGGTCCGTCAGTTTTCCGATCATCGATTGATAGAGCCGGTATCCAATCATTTGCTCCTGGGGAAGATACCAACGGTTCACTGAGTCCGCCATCTTCCTGAACTGATCGATCAATTGCTTTCTGGGTACGTTGCGTTTGCCGGCATCGGCGATGGTTTCGAGCGCCATCTCGACAGCGAGCAGCATATTGCAGCGGCGCACCATGAGGAGGGTGATCAGGGCCGCGTCACCGGCGGTGGTGCCGTCGGCGAGTATTCCGGCAGCGACGACCGGCTCGTCGAGCAATCGATGGCGTTTGCCGAAGCGGTCCTCAAGCATCTGGGACATCACCAGGCGCTCTTCATTCGGCGCCAGCGGTGTCGCGTTGAGATCGATAAGGGGATCCCAGTACAACACCGTCGGCTCATTACTCGCATCGTGGCTCCCCGGCGCCTTCTTCGCCGTCACTACAAACGCTACCAAACTGATGGGGGAGTTGTTCCGAATCCTGATGTCATCCCTGCCGTCGGTCGAGTGGGTGAGCGTGGAGGTGATTTGCGCGTTCAATGAGAACGCGAGAATGGAGACCAGTGAGAGGGAGAGTTTCATTTCGGGGTTCCTGCTTATTCATACTAATGGTCCGCATGCTTCGCATGGCTGCTCAGTCGGACGAAGCCGGCGGCAGGTCGGGGACCTGCCTCACAGATTCCCAGGTGACCCAGATCGCCAACAATACCAACATCGCATCTCGCACGAGAGTCTTCGGACCCAATTGCTCGCCGGGACCGAAGCAGCCGCAGTCGCCTTGGAAGCCGCGCAGATAGAGAATCGTCACGACGGTGAAGAACACAGCCAATAGCGCTGTGGCCGCTGATGCGACGTAGCGCATCTGGATTCCGGCGATCAGTAACAGGCCGAGCATTACCTCAATCCATGGCATGGTGCGGGCGAAGAACGTGATCGAGGCATCGGGGAAAATGTGCATCGAGTCGAGTTGCATCGCGAACAGCATCCACGGCTCGCGCAGTTTGGCGATTCCGGCCCATAGGAAGATCGCCGCCAGCGCCAGTCGCGCGACGATGAGTAACGCCCGGCGCATCTACTTGATCATCATGCGATCGATCAACTGCTTCAGCAGATCGTAACGGACATCGCCTACGACGGGATAGCGCTTCCCGTTGCCAGTAAGAATCATGGTCGGCGTCTCGCCCAGAGGTATTTTGGCGCCGAGCGAGAGGTCGGTATCGATGTCGCGATTGATTTCAGCCATGCTCTTGGGATCCGAAAGGATTTTGCGCAGCTTCGCCATTTCGGCGGGTGAGAGCTCTTTTGCTACCGTACCTTCGACGTCTCCCGTGCGGCCCCAATCTTCCTGGGTGCGAAACAGGGCGTCGCAAATGCGTTCATAGCGGCCGATGCGTCCAGCGGCGTCCGCGTATTGCGCGGCTTTGCGGGCGAACTGGTGCTGCGGCAGGGGAAAATCGCGATATACGATCTTCACTTTGCCCGAAGCCACGCAATCGCCCAGCGCCTGTTTCAGCGCTCCGAAGTGCAAGCGGGCGCAGTGCGGGCATTGAAAATCGCTGAAAACTTCGAGCGTCACGGGAGCGTTCGGCAGACCCGCTGAATTGCCGATCGAGTCAGAAGCGAACAGCGCCGTGGCGGCAAAAAGGAGCGGCAAAAGGAGAAGTCGCATTTGCCCTGATCCTAACACAGCCGTCCGGTGTGTTAAAACACGATGCATGGGTATTGATCTTAAAGGAAAGACGGCGCTCGTTACCGGCGCGGGCCGCGGGATTGGACGAGCAGTCGCTTTGAAGCTGGCAGCGGCGGGCGCATCGGTGATGTTGAACGACCTGGACCGCGACGTAGTTTTCGAGACGGGAATGATGATCGACAAAGAGGGCGGTGCGGCGAAGGCGATGCCCGGCGACATCACGGCTCCCGATTTTCCGGAGAAGCTGGTGAACGCGACGGTGACGGGATTCGGGTCCGTAGATATCATCGTCAACAACGCCGGCTACACCTGGGACAACGTGATTCAGAAGACCACCGACGAACAGTTTCAGGCGATGCTCGACATCCACATGGTGGCTCCGTTCCGCGTGCTGCGCGCGGCGTCCACTTACATTCGCGAGGCGGCGAAGAAGGAGATCGCGGAGGGCAAGCGCGTGATGCGGAAGGTGGTCAACATCACGTCGGTTTCGGGGGTGGACGGCATCGCGGGACAGGCTGGGTATGGGTCGGGCAAGAGCGGGATCAATGGGCTGACCAAGGTCATGGCGAAGGAATGGGGTCGGTACAACGTCAATGTGAACTCCGTCGGATTTGGATTTATTGAGACGCGTCTGGTCCAGCCGCTCGGCGAAGGCTCGGAAATCGACGTGAAGGGCAAAAAGATCAAGGTCGGCATCCATCAATCCACCATCGACGCCGTGAAGCACCTCTGCCCTCTCGGCCGCGCTGGAACCGTCGAAGAAGCCGCCGGACCCGTCCTGTTCTTCTGCTCATCTCTATCCGATTACGTCTCGGGCGAAATCCTGATCGTCAGCGGCGGCGCGAGATCCTGATGGACCCGCTGCTGACTTGGAGAAAAGAATTCCCGATCCTCGATCGGACGGTGTACATGATCAGCCATTCGCTGGGCGCGATGCCTCGCCGCACGCGCGACCGGCTGAATCAGTTCGCCGATGAGTGGGACACGCGCAGCATCCGGGCATGGGAAGAAGGCTGGTGGGAAATGCCGGTCACGGTGGGCAACCTGGTCGGCAAAATCATCGGCGCGGGCGAAGGCGAAATCGTCATGCAGCAGAATGTTTCGATCTGCCAGCAGATCGTGCTTTCGTGCTTCGATTGGACGAAGAGGCGCAACAAGATCGTGTCGGAAAGCATGAACTTTCCGTCCAATTTGTATAACTATGAGCGTTTGGGCGCCCGCATCGTGACGGTCCCATCGCAGGATTGCATGACGATTCAGCTAGACGCGATGCTGGCGGCGATCGACGAGCAAACGGCGCTGGTTTCGGTGTCGCATGTATTGTTTCGCAGCTCTTTTGTGCAGGATTTGGCCGCCATTACTCGCCGCGCACATGAGGTTGGGGCGAAAATTGTCGCCGACGTCTATCAATCGGCGGGCACCGTGCCTGTCGACGTTCGAGAGCTGGGTCTCGATTTCGCGGTCGGAGGTTCGGTGAAGTGGCTGCTGGGCGGTCCGGGCGCGGGGTTCTTATATGTCCGGCGCGATTTGTGGCCGGAATTGGAGCCGCGCGCTACTGGATGGGCCGCTCATCGTCAGCCGTTTCTGTTTGCGCCGGAGCACGATTACGATCCCGGTATCAATCGGTTCCTGAACGGCACGCCGAACATTCCGGCGATGTATGCGGCCATGTCGGGATACGAAATTATCGGCGAAATCGGCGTGCCTGCGATTCGCGCAAAGTCCATGCGTCAGACGGCTCGCTTGATCGAACTGGCGGAGGAAGCGGGGTTTCGCGTCAATTCACCGCGCGATCCGAATCAGCGCGGAGGCACTGTGGTCATCGATGTTCCGAATGGTTACGAAATCGTCCAGGAATTAGGCCGCCGCGATTTTCTGATGGATTATCGGCCGGGTGCGGGAATACGAGTGGCTCCGCATTTTTATTCCAAAGATGAAGAGTTGGACTTAGTGATCCGTGAGATTACGAAGCTCGCTGCGATCTAGGCGGGATGAGAAACGCTCTCACAGGCTGAAGCCTGTGCCACCATTTGCTGACGGAAGGTGGCACAGACTTTAGTCTGTGTTTTACGAACCCTTAGATTCCGACATCTGCACGGCCGACGTCTTCACGAAGTGCAAAATCACCGTAGCCGCGGCGCATTTCCAGAACGAGGGGCCGACGTCCGTGAACAGCGACCCGATTGTTAACAGGATGCACACGATGAACAAAACCGAAACCACCTGGCGAAAACGCTGTAGATTAACCTCGCGAGTACTTTGCTTTTGCTCCACGGGAGCCTCGCACGTGAAACACTTCGTTTCGTTCTTGGTGACACGGTTCCCGCAGTTCCTGCATGCTGGCATCATTCGAGTGTAGGCCCGATCCACTAAGGGAACCATCGGGCATTCGCCTCATTTTTGCTTTAAGTTGGTCTCGAAGAGAGAATATATTCGCTTATATTCGTCTGCCCAGCTGGATGGCTGCACGAATCCGTGATCCTCGACGGGATATGGCGCGATCGACCAGTTCTCCTTATGTAACTCGATCAGCCTTTGTACTAGTCGGACCGAGTCCTGGAAGAACACATTCGTATCGACCATGCCGTGGCAGATCAACAGCGCGCCTTTGAGTCCGCCGGCGAAATAAATCGGCGACGATTTCCTGTACGCCTCGTCGTCTTTTTGCGGCAAATTGAGAATATTCGAAGTGTAACCATGGTTATAGTGCGCCCAATCGGTGACCGGGCGCAGCGCCGCTCCGGCCGCGAACGTATCGGGAGCGGTGAACAGAGCCATCAGCGTGATGAAGCCTCCGTAACTGCCTCCATAAAGGCCGATGCGCTTCGGATCCACGCCGTATTGCGACACGATAAACTTCGCCGCATCCACGTGATCGTCCAGATCCTTGCCGCCCATGTGCCGATAAATCGCCGTGCGCCAATCGCGTCCGTAACCCGCCGACCCGCGATAATCGATGTCGATCACCAGGTAGCCATGCTCCATCAGGAAGTGATTGAACATGTACTCGTGCTCATAGGAGGACCACCAGTGGTGCACATTCTGCAAATATCCCGCGCCGTGGACGAACATCACAGCCGGTCCGCCCTTCTTGAAATTCGCAGGCTTGTACAGACGCGCTGGTACTTTAATACCATCGCGCGCAGGGATCTCGACGATGGGCACATCCTGCCATTTGTAATCCCAAAACTCGGCCGAGGGCGACGACGTGACTTTCTTGTCGTTCACAAAAAGCTCAGGCGGCTTGTTCGTGTACGAATAAATCTCGGCCAGCGCTGTTTCGTCGGGCGATAGAATGGCGCGGTGGTTCCCTGCCTCTTTGGTGAGCTGCTTGCGCGCGCCGCCATCGACGCTCATCGAGTAAAAGTGGCGATCGAACGGGCTCACCTCGCTGGAAGTGAAGAAGAGCGTCTTGCCGTCGCGTGACAGTTCCACGCCGCTGACTTCGAATTTTCCCGCCACCAGCGGTTTGGGATCGCCGCCGTCGAAGGACACCTTGAACAGGTTCGAGTAGCCGTCTTTCTCAGACAGAAAATAGATCTCGTCGCTGTTCTTCAGCCATGCTGTGCCGCCGCCGGCGCCGAATCCACCTCCGCCCAGCCACGCGTCGTCATGCTCGGTGAACAACGTGCGGGTCTTGCCGGTCGCGGGATCGAGCGCCAGAATCCAGCGATCCTTGTTATCCGCCGCGCGAGCGATCAGAAACGCCTTCGTGCCCGCTTCATTCCAAACCGGGGCCTGCAACTGAATCTCGCGCGTGCCGAGCCCGGCGTCGATCCACTTCACTTCGCCGGTCGCTACGTCGAGAATTGCCGCACGCTGCCTGGCGGGCGTCTCGCCGACATTCGAGCGCCCGTTAATGTCCTCCGTGTACGCAGACTCGGTGATGTAATTCGGCACGTTCTCGTTCTTCACGCCGTTGGCTGCTTCGGTCACCATGGCGATGACGGATTTACCGTCGGGACAAAGCTCCAGCCGGCTAGCGGTCTGGCGAGTCTGCAACTGAAACGGCTTCCTCGGCGCGGGTTCGTTTTTCTTGCGCTTGGCTTCCGCCTCTTCGCGCGCCTCCTTGCGCTCCTTCACCGCGAGGATCAAATCGAGCTCCTGTTTCTTGAGAAATTCCTGGTTATCCGTGCCTTTCGGCGGAGTCGCATCCGCCGTTGGAGCCGCGCCCCCGCGACCGCCTCGACCACCGCCGCCGCCCCTTCCGCTGGCTGTGGGAGCCGCGGGAGCACCTTCGGCCGCAGCCGCGCGAATGTCCGTCAACTGCTCCAGCATCCCGGTATCGAGCGACATCGCATAGAGATTCCCGCCGCGCGTGAAAGTGACGCGCTTTTCATCGAACGTGAATTGCGGATTGGTTTCAACCTCGGCCGTCTTCGTGATCTGCCGCTTGGTTCCCGCGGCAAGATCGTAGACGAAAATATCTCCGTTCTCCGCGTATGCGATGCGCTTGCGATCCCTGGTGCGGTTGCCCAGCGCGGGAGGAAGATTCTTCGTTTCTTCCTCGCTCAACTTGCGCAAGCCGGACCCGTCGCGATTCACGACGTAGGTGTCGTTCGGCTTCACACGAGGCTCATTCGCCTGCTTCCATTGAAAATAGAGGTGCTGCCCGTCCTCGGCCCATCGCGGCGCGGTCGGCTCACTGCCATAAAGCTCGGGGCCACGCATGATGTTGTCGATGGTGAGCGCGAACTTCTTCTGCGCGGTGATCTGAGAACTCTGCCCGAGTAGCAGTGTAATGACAAGAATCCCGATATAAATCCGATGTTTGGGCATAAGTTGTGATTATCCCACTTCGGGGACAGTCCGCTATGGTACGAAGTGCAGTATTCGGAACATGACGCTAAGTCATTAAAAGGACGATGCTTACCGGGAATTCTGGCCTCATTTACTGGGCGCACTTGGGGGACAGTCCGCTATGGTACGAGGTGCGGAATTCGGAATATGACGCTAAATCTTTAAAAAAACGATGCTTACCGTAAGATTTGGGCGGATTTACCGAGATTGAATCCCGGCCCGCTGAACCTTCCCGACAGAAAATAAGGACTTATCGGAGAATGTTTTGCCACTTCGCACCATAGCTGACTGTCCCCGAAGTTGGAAGTTGGTCCCGAAGTTGGTGCTCAGGAGGGGCATTATTTTTTGGGTCCGATTTCAGTAATCAGTTCTTTCACGGCCGCGTCGAGCTGCGAGTCTTTGCCGGTGTAGCTTTCGCCGATCGGGCGTGTGACGGCTATGTCCACGGGGCGCGGATTGTTTTCCATGTTCTTGCCGTCGGAGCCTTGGACCAGTGTACCGGGGGTGCGCATGCTGGAGCCGTCGATCAGCTCCATGGCGCCGGTGTAAATGATCCAACCGGCGGTGGGTTCGCCCACCACTTTGCCGAGCTTCAAAGTGCGGTAGCCTTCGGTGAAATCTTCGGCGTCTGAGAGCGAATGCTGATTGACGACCAGGATCGTCGGGAGTTCGAGAGATCGCTGGCCGAGTTGCGTTCGCGCGGGAGCGGGAGGCGCGCCGCGGCCGGTCATCGTTAAATAGGGACGGCGCGTGAGGACGTCGAGCGCGTAGGCGTTGACGAAGCCTCCGTTGTTGTTGCGGATGTCGATGACCACGCCGTCGCGGGCGCGATTTTCGGCATCGAGATCGATGTAGAGCTGGGTGAGCGCCTGCTCCGACATATCGCGAATGTGGACGTAGCCGAGGCGGCCGTTGCTGATCTTGGCGACGTAGGCGCGGTTGTCTTCGATCCATTTGCGATAGATCTGCTCGGCCAGCGAGGCGACGGGGCGCACGATCACGTCATGACCGCCGACGTCGAGCGTGACGCGCTTGTCGACTTTGTGCTGGAGCAGCTCATCGAGATTGATATGGGGGCCAATTGGGATTCCATCGACGGCGCGCAGTTCCTCGCCGACCTTAATTTTCGCGAGCTCCGCGGGGGATTGCGGAACCACTTCCGTGATTTTGAGCTTGCCGGTTTTTTCGTACGTCGTCGCGATCGAAGCTGAGACCGAGTTGTCCGGTGACTGCGCCGCGTCCGCCGGGGGTGGGCGCTGCGGTGACGCCCGAGTGGGAGGAGTTCAGCTCGCCGACCATCATGCGGAGGAGACGCACGAGTTCGTCAGGGGTCTGAGCGCCTTCGACGAGCGGAGTGTATTGCGCGCGCACCTCGTTCCAATCCTTGCCGTGATACTTGGGATCGTAAAACTGGTCGCGCTGGCCGGCCCAGGCTTGTTCGAAGACGGCCATTTTCTCGGTGGCGAAGTCGACGTCCATTTCGGCGGTGACGTTGACGGCGCGGGCGACTCGGGTATCGACGGGGATCGATTGCACGCGGCCGGCTTCGAGGTAAAAGACTTCCTTCGAGTCGCTTGAGAATTGCGGGTTGGACTTCACGCCGGAGGTTGAGGTTAGCTGACGGGCTCCGCCACCTGAGGCGCCGCCGCGGCCTCCACGACCAGCGGTCGGCGTCGCGTCAAGGGAATAGAGATAGAGGTTGGTTTGACCGCCGACTTGCGCGCCGAATAGAAGCGACTTTCCGTCGGGACTGATGGTCAGGTTGTTGATCGAGAGGCCGATGGGCAGGAAGGAAATTCGTTCGCGAATTCCTTCAAAGACGATCTCCACCGGCTTGACAGGTGTTTTTTCAGCAGGCGCGCCCCCGCGGCCGCGGGCTGGAGGCTCAGGCTTGAAGAGATCCTCGAAGCGTTCTTCGGTGAACTTCGGGGGCGGCGGAATCAGGTTGATGCGGGCGACCTGAGGAGTCTCGGTGCGCTGGCTGGTTTCATAGAGGATGAACGTTCCGTCGGGGCTCCAGCGGAGGGAGTTTACGTTGCTGTTGGCGAGGAAACTGATCTGATGCGCGGGTCCACCTTTCGCTTCGACGACGTAGACATTGCGCAGTCCGTTGCCGCCCGCGGCGGCGTAGGCGAGCCACTTGCTATCGGGCGACCATGCGTATGCGCCGCCCGCGAATCCACCGGCGATGGATCCCGCGACCAGCGATTTTTCCTGCTTGGTTTCGGGATCGACGACGCGCAGATCGCGGCGCTCCCGCACGAAGGCGATGGTTTTTCCATCGGGCGAAAAATGCGGTGAGTTATCGGGCAGAGGGTCGTTGGTCAGTTGAGTTTCAGTGTGCTTGGCGAAGTCGTAGAGGAAAACGTGGTTCACCGCGTTGCGCTGGCTCACGTAGACCACCTTCGTGGAATCGGGCGACCAGGAGACGGCTGATTCGGGACCGGGAGTGTGGGTCACACGGGCCGCTTCCCCGCCGTCCTTCGCACTGGATGCAAAGACCTCGCCGTGTGCGATTAGCGCGATTTTACGGGAGTCGGGCGAAAGGGCCAGATCGGTAAATGTGTTGAGCGTCAGGTGGGTCGTGCCGGGGCTCGCGGCCATTCCCATCAGTTTCAACGGGACCTGAAACGCCTCACCGGTTTTGGTGTCCAGCTTCCAGATTTTGAAATCGTGCTCGAAAACGACGGCCTTCCCGTCGTAGCTGATGGAGGGCCAGAGCACCCGGCCGTCGGTGAATTTCGTGATCTGCCTGGGCTTCGCGCCGAGCGTGAGCGACCAGATATTCTGCGCGCCGCCGCGGTCCGACATGAAGTAGAGCGAATGGCCATCGGGCATCCACATGGGCCACACATTGCGGCCATTCAGGTCGACCAGTTTTTCGTAAGTACCCGATTCCTTGCGCAGCCAGATTTCCGATTCGTCCAGATGACTGTGGCCGTGCCGCCACCATTGCTGGTCGCCATTCCCGCGCGCTGAAAAGGCGATGGTCGATCCGTCGGGCGCCGGCGCAGCCTGGAATTCGTTGGTGAACCGATCGGCGCTCACCGGCATGGGAGTGCCGCCTTCGGCGCTGACGCGGTAAATGTCGTTCTTTCGGCCGACATCGTGCGATCCGGTGGAGAAATAAATCCACTTGCCGTCGCGCGACCAGGCGTCGAGCTGCTCCATGCCATCGTCGAACGTCAGACGCTTCAACTCGCCGGTTGCGAGAGTCAATATATAAATGTCGCCGCCGCCGGTGCGGGTGGAGATGAAAGCCAGCTTCGATCCATCGGGCGAATAAAGAGGACGGGACTCTTCGGCCGGATGGGCGATCAGAATATGCGCGTCGCCGCCTGCCGCCGGAGCCACCCAGATATCGCCGCCGGAAACGAATGCAATCTCGCGGCCGGTGGGGCTTAAAGACGGTTCGGTGAAGTAAGGATTACCCGCCGCGCAGGCGCAAACGCCCATTAGAGCCAGAGTTGCCAGAATTCTCATGATTGAACTTTTATACCGCACATTTGATAGCCTGAGGATCGATGAAGCTTGCAATCTTCTTCCTCTTTACTGCATTCGCAGGGGCCCAGGACGCAGCTCCGCCTTCGCTCGAATTGAACGCGGCGGAAAAGCAGTTCCAGGAATCGCTGAACAATGTGACGCTGGTGGGATTCTTCACGCAGGGCGACTCGGCTGAACTTCACGACGATAAGTATGTGATCGAGCGAGTCACCAAGGTCAAGGAGGACACCTGGAAATTCGAGGCTCGGATTCAGTACAACAAGAAGGATTTCAAGGTCGCGATGCCGCTGCCGGTGAAGTTCGCGGGCGATACCCCGGTGATCTCGCTGACCAACTTCGCGGTGCCGGGATTCGGATCGTTCACCGCTCGCGTGGTGATGTACAACGGCGCCTACGCGGGGACGTGGGGGAGCGCGGGCAAGGACGGCCACGGCGGCAAGCTGTTCGGAAAGATCGTGAAGAACGAACCCGCGGCAGCGGTTTCACCGGACAAACCGCAGCTGTAAATGCCGGAGCTGCCGGACATCACTGTTTATATTGAGGCGCTAGAGCAGCGCATCCTCGATCAAACGCTGAACCGGGTGGTGATTGCGAGTCCGTTTCTGCTGCGCTCCATCGAGCCGTCCGCCACAGCGGCACAGGGTCACCAAGTGCGCGCGGTGCGCCGCATCGGCAAGCGAATCGCAATCGGGCTCGATAACGATGTCTGGCTGGTGCTGCATCTGATGATCGCCGGACGTCTGCATTGGGTGACAAAGAAGGTGAAGCCTGACGGACGAAGGACGCTGGCCGCATTCGAGTTCGACTCAGGAACGCTGACGCTGACCGAGGCGGGATCGCAAAAAAGGGCGTCGCTGCACGTGGTAGCGGGCGAGAGAGAGCTGGCGGCGCTTGATCCTGGCGGAATCGATGTGTTTTCCGCAACACCGGCTGAATTCGCGGCCCAGCTGACGTTCGCGAACCACACGTTGAAGCGCTCACTGACGGATCCAAGACTGTTCAGCGGCATCGGCAATGCATATTCGGACGAGATTCTGCATTGCGCGGAACTGTCGCCCATTCTCTTGACGCAGAAAATGAGCGTGGAACAAATAGAGCGGCTGCGTCTCGCGACGCTCGCCACGTTAATCGATTGGACCGAACGCTTGCGGGCAGAAACGGGTCCAAAGTTTCCCGAAAACGTCACGGCGTTTCGCGAAGAGATGGCCGTCCATGGCCGCTACGGACTGCCCTGCCCTCGCTGCGGCACCAAGGTCCAGCGGATTCGCTACGCGTCGAACGAGACGAATTATTGCCCGGTGTGTCAGACCGGAGGAAAGCTGTTGGCGGATCGCGCACTAAGCCGGTTGTTGGGGAAAGACTGGCCTCGGACGTTAGAGGAGTTGGAGGAGATGCGGAGCGGGTGATGTTGGTGGCCGAAGTCGGGGTCGAACCGACACGTTCAGTGAAGAACGCCAGATTTTGAGTCTGGTGCGTCTGCCAATTCCGCCATTCGGCCACGGAGAGCGCGCACTGTCAGTTTAACATCCTTCAGGCGAACTTCAGCTTTACGGCGTAGTGTATTCAACATGAATCGTTTATTCTGCCTCACCGCCCTCAGCCTCGCAACTGCCTTCGCCGGCGAGTCCGCTGTAAAAATGAAGGATTTGCCGCCCGCTGTCCAAAAGACGGTGCAAGAGCAGACGAAGGGCGCGCAGATTAAGGGCCTCTCAAAAGAAGTCGAAAAAGGCAAAACGATGTACGAGGTGGAAACCGTAGTGAACGGCAAATCGCGAGATCTGTTGATCGACTTGAGCGGAGCCCTGGTCTCCGTGGAGGAACTGGTCGCGATCGATGCGATCCCGGCCGCGGCCAAGGCGGCGCTCGAAAAGCTGGCAGCCGGCGGCAAGATCAAGAGCGTGGAGTCGGTGACCAAGGGGCAGACGGTCACCTATGAAGCTGTGATTGTGAAGGGACTGAAGAAATCGGAAGTGGTTGTGGCCGCGGACGGCTCCGTTCAAAAATGAAAAGGCGATCCGGGAATAACCCGGACCGCGTTGAAATGCTCTGAAAACTTACTTGCCGGGGAGCGCCACTTTCACGGCGGCCACCGTCTTATGCCCTGGTGTCAACAGCGAGTAGCTGGCGCCCCCGGGGATATCGATGTTCGACAACACCACGGTGGAACCTTGGCGGCTGAATGTTACTCCGGCATGATTGAGGTTGGTTGGTCCGGCGTTCACCGAGAGGACCATCGCGGTCGAGTTGGGCTGATTGCCGCGGATCAGGAGGACGCCGCCGGTAGACGGCTGCTCAATGGTGTAATTGCCCGCCGGCATGACCTTGCCGCCCGCCACGAAGGAGAACGGAACTTGAACACTGAGGATTGCAGTTTCGGCGCTCAAGGACGTCGCGAGAGCGAGCAGACCGCCGAAGAGTACTGTGGATTTCAAGAGTTTCATGTGAATAGGTTCCTTTTTTGAGTGTCTAGATAGACTAATCCCCGCACGCCGTCGACACGGCAACTACCGGAATTAGCGACGCATTTTCCCCGCGCATACGCATTGCGCTAAACGGCAAACGAGGAAACAAGACGTCTGCGAGGACGACTGAATTTGTCAGGGCTTTTGATTTTGAAGCTCTCTGACTTACTTACAATCCAAGCTTAAGGCATACATGCCGGACGATCAAATCAATAATTTCTATGCAGGCGATATTTGCCGTAACCGATTGTAGACACAAGAGATATACAAAAGACAAGTAGCAGATTATATTTATAACTTCCTGATAATTACAGATAAGTCAAAGCTCATCCAGATGAAATACTTCCTCCAGCGGCATCATCGACTCATCCGGGGCGCCGCCCTTGTCCGATGTAAAGAAAGGCGCCATTTCCCGCTGCCAGCGTTGATTTACATCGCGCCGCTTCATCTCCGCTAATGCGTGTTCAAAGTCCGGAGTTTCGAG
The DNA here is from genome assembly GCA_963813145.1 of Bryobacterales bacterium. Classification (GTDB taxonomy): domain Bacteria; phylum Acidobacteriota; class Terriglobia; order Bryobacterales; family Bryobacteraceae; genus Palsa-187. Next base: position 2,836,192 of record CAWEXX010000001.1, on the reverse strand, counting down.
GTATCCCACCAGCAATCCGTCGGACCGCAGGAACAATGAATAATTCATCCAACCGGAGTCCCGAAGGGCGCGAATCATCTCCGGCCACACCTCGCGATGCCTTGCCTTGTACTCTTCCAACTTATCCGGCTTGACGTTTAACAGGAAACAAACGCGTTGCAAACTTCCTCCACTATCGTTTAGCGAGCAGCGTACCGCACCATAGCGCGAGATATCCAGCGAGCACGCTGATGGCGACGTTGGCGAGCCCTTTTCCGAACTCGCCATCTTTCACCAAGGCGTAGGTTTCCCAAGTGAAGCTGGAGAATGTGGTGTAGCCGCCGAGCACGCCCACCACCAGCAGCAATCGCCAATTAGGATGCGCGTTGCGCTGAATCAGAAACGTCATCACCACGCCGATCAGGAAACATCCGGTGATGTTCACCAGCACCGTGCCATACCAAATCCGCTGCGGATAGCGGGCATTGACCGCCGTAGCGAGTAGAAAGCGTGCAAGGCCGCCCACCGCCGCGCCGGCCATGACGAGAAGATATTTCTCCATTTTCAGATCCGATGAAAACTCTTAAGGATATCGCGAGTAGAATAGCGCAGCGCAATGGGACGGCCGTGCGGACAACTCATCGGGCAGGAGGTCGCGGCTAGAGCCCGCAGCAGCCAGTCGATTTTTTCAGGCTCCAAACGCATGTTAATCTTGATCGCCGCGCGGCAGGCGATGGACGCCGCCATCGACCTCCGCAGATCGTCGAGCGACGCTTTTCTCAACTCGCTTTCGGCTATTTCAAGGATCTCAAAGAGCACGCGTTCCACATCCGCCGCCCCGATTCCAGCCGGCGCCGATTTTACCGCGATCGTGCGACTCCCAAAGGGTTCCGTCTCAAACCCGAGTCCGTCCAATTCCTCGGCGATACGGGCGTACTCGATCTGCTGCGCCGCGCTCAACCCGATTACGAGCGGCACCAGCAGCCGCTGCGTTTCGGCATGACCTCTTTCTCGCGCCGCCAATACTTGTTCGAACAAAATGCGCTCATGCGCGACGTGTTGATCGATAATCCACAATCCATCGCGTCCGGCCGCGATGATAAAGCTATCGTGAATCTGCCCCAGCGGACGGAGGTCGGTGAGTGAATCGAGACTCTGCAAATCCGGAAGCGCGGCGCCATCGAACAAAGGTCCGTGTGTGTCGGGAACTGGAGGCGCTTTTGCCGTCTCAGAGAAATCGAAGCGCGGCAGCGGAGAAGGCGGCCGGTGCAGCGTAAACTCGGGCAGCGTCGCCGGATCGGCTACGGGCGGGATTCCGACGCTCGAAAATCCGACAGCAGGCATCTCGCTCAGCATCTCGCTCCCGAGCGAATCGAAGCTCATATTTTCGACGCGCTGGGTAAACTCCGAATAAGGGAGCGCGGCTCCAGCTTGCGGAGGACTCTGCATCGGAATCCTCGACGCAGGACGCTCCACCATCAGGCGCTCGCGAATAGTGTCGCGCACGAAATCATGCACCACCGAGCCATGGCGAAACCGCACCTCAGTCTTCGAAGGATGGACGTTCACATCCACCTCCTCGGCGTCGCAATCGAGAAACAGCAGCGCGAACGGATAGCAGGCCGGAGGCATCAGGTTGAAATACGCCGCTGAAATCGCATGAAGAATCAGCCGGTCCCGAATCAGACGGCCATTGACGAAAAGATAAATCGAGTTGCGATTCATCTTCTGCACGCCGGGCGCGCTGACGAAACCGCGCAGACGGAATCGCCGGGAGATGGGCTCGTCGTCCTCCACGGGAACTTTCAGATCGCGGGCATGGTCGCCCAGATCGAATAGATCGTCCAGCACCAGCGTGCCGAACACCTGAAACACGCGCTCGCGCAAGGTCGCGACCGGAGTCACGCTCAGCAGTTCCGTATTATTGTGCCGAAGCGTGAAGCTTTTCGAGGGATGCGCCAGGCTGTAGTGCGTCACTAATGACGCGATGTGGGCGATCTCTGTCTGGTCCGATCGCAAGAATTTCTTCCGCGCGGGCACATTGAAAAATAGGTCGCGCACAGTGATCGTCGTGCCGCCTGAATGCGCAATCTCCTCGACACGAAATATTTTACCGCCCGCAATCTCAACTACGGTCCCGACCCGTTCCTCGCGCGATTTGGTCTCGAGCAGCAGCCGCGACACCGATGCAATCGACGGCAGCGCCTCGCCACGAAAGCCCAGAGTCGAGATCGAGAGAAGATCCTTTACGTCCGACAATTTGCTGGTAGCGTGGCGCTCGAAAGCGAGCAGCGCGTCGTCGTTCATCATTCCGCTGCCGTCGTCGGCCAGCCGGATCAGCCGCCGTCCGCCGGATTCGATATCGAGCCGAAACTCGTTCGCGCCCGCGTCCAGTGAGTTTTCGAGCAATTCCTTGACGACGCTCGCCGGGCGCTCCACCACCTCACCGGCGGCAATTTTGTTGGCCACGTTGTCTGAAAGGATGCGGATGCGGCCCATGGAAGAGAGCGCCTGACGCTTCGCGCCCGGTGCCTTCTTTACTGTACCGCGATGCCTCTCTCCTCGAGAAGAGTCCCCAGCGCTCGCAGGAGCGCGAGCTGACTCAGGCGGTAATTGATGGTCTGATTCACCAGTTGCGATTCTGCAGTCGTCAGATCCGTCTGCGCGGTCAATACGAAAAAGATGGTGTCGATGCCCAGCTCGTATTTCTTATTCTCCGCGTCCACGCGCTTCTGCGCCAGCTCCCGGGCGGTCTTCGCCAATTCCACACCGGCCCGGCTGTTTTCGAGATTACTGATCGCATTCAACACCTGCAGCCGGACGCTCTGCTCCGCCGATCTCAATCGGAATGCGTCCAGTTTTTTGCCCACCGTCGCGTCCGCCAAGTTCGCCGCGGCGGCGTGATTCTTCAGCGGCAGACTCAGCGTCAATCCGAATCCGTAGGTAGGCAGACCGAAACCAAACATCTGGCCTAATGCGTCCGTCACGCCTCCCGGCATCACGGTGACGATCTGCGAGCCTCCTCCAAACACATCCTGCCGAATGTATTGCGGACCGCCAGTGCCTGACGTCCCGTACTGCCCGGTCAGTGACAGATTCGGGCGCAGCTGATCGTTCGCCTGGCGGATTTGCAGATCGTCTACGTCAAGGGACTGGCGGGTCGATTTCAAGTCCTGGCGATTGCTGATCGCTTCCGCCACCAGCTTCTCCCGATCGATGGCCGCGGCCGGAGGAGGCGTCACCGCTTCCGTCAATACAATCGGCATGCTGCGATACTTCGGGTCCAGATCCGCTCCCATCTGCAGCCGCAGCGCGTTTTCGTTTTGTTCCAGCGAATAGCGAGCCTGCGTCAGCGATAACTGCGCGTTCGCGTAGCTTTGCTCCGGCTGAAAAATATCGAGCGGCGAGGACGCACCCAGTTCCAGCTCTTTCCGCGCGCGCGTCAACGCCGTGTCGGCGAGCTTGAGCGACTCCTCTGCGACCCGCACATTTTCGCGCGCGCCCACCACCGACCAATAAGCCTGCTCAGCCGAAAGTACGATCTGGATCAATTGATCCTGAAACGTGTACTGGGCCGAGCGCAGGCGGCTGCGTGCGATGGTAATCGGAAGCCTGGTGATGAACGACCCGCGGCCGCGCAGCAGCGGCTGGGAGAAACTGAAGTTGAGCGCCGAACTATAGCTCGGATTGATGGTGGCGAAATCGCTGCTGGTGGAGGATTTGAAGTCGCTGTAACTGAGGTTATAGGTGGCGCCGCTCGGCAGCAGCTGCTGCACACCAAAATTGAGCGGCTGCGAAAGCGAATTGATCGTGGTGCCCCCGCTCACGGCGGACGTGGTGCCGGAAAGCGATCGCGTGGTCGTGAAACTGGCCGTCGCCGTGGGATCGAATATTCCCAACGCGCGCGTAATCGCGTCGTCCGAGACCGCCACCGTCAGCTTCTGAATGCTGACATTGGGATTATTCGCCATCACCAGATTCAAGTAGGATTTGACCGACAGCTCCAGCTTGGAATCGACCACGTAATCCTCGAGACGCACCGGCGGTCCTAGTTCGACGCCCGTCATGGGCCTGGCCAGATACTTCTTGAAATAACTGGGCTGTGGAAAAAAAGGAAAGTCGTCGGCGCGAGCGACCGAGAGGGATCCGAGCACAAGTATGGCAACAGTTCGCAGCCATGACGTCATAACAACTATAGACGCCGCGACCCCTGGAAAGTGTTGATTTTTATTTGTGTTTAACCGCTCATCGCAGCCAAAAATTCGCCATTCGAGCGCGTTTTTGACAGTTTATCGATCAACAGCTCCATGCTCTCGACCGGCGACAGGTTGTTGAGCACCTTGCGCAGCACCCACACCCGGTTCAATTCTTCCTTCGGCAGCAGCAATTCTTCTTTCCGCGTACCCGACTTCGAAATGTCGATCGCCGGGAAAACGCGCTTGTCCATCAGCTTCCGGTCCAGATGGATTTCCATGTTGCCGGTGCCCTTGAACTCTTCGAAAATAACGTCGTCCATGCGGCTTCCGGTATCCACCAGCGCCGAGGCGACGATGGTCAGCGATCCGCCCTCTTCGATATTGCGCGCCGCGCCGAAGAACCGCTTGGGGCGTTGCAGCGCGTTCGAATCGACACCGCCCGAGAGCACTTTGCCCGACGGCGGGACCACGGTATTGTAGGCGCGCGCCAGACGCGTGATCGAATCGAGCAGAATCACGACGTCTTTCTTATGCTCCACCAGCCGCTTCGCTTTTTCGATCACCATCTCGGCGACTTGTACGTGCCGCGAAGCCGGTTCGTCGAAGGTGGACGAAATCACTTCGCCCTTGACCGACCGCTGCATGTCCGTGACTTCTTCCGGACGCTCGTCGATCAGCAGCACGATCAGCGAAACCTCCGGATGATTCGTGGTGATGGAGTTCGCCACCGCCTGCAACAGCATGGTTTTGCCGGTGCGGGGCGCCGCGACGATCAGCCCGCGCTGTCCCTTGCCGATCGGCGTCAACAGGTCCATCACGCGGCCCGAGAAGTTATCGCGCGCCGTTTCCATCTTCAAGCGGGCCTGCGGATAGAGCGGCGTCAGGTTGTCGAAGAAAATCTTGTTGCGCGCTTCCTCCGGCGGTTCGAAGTTGATCGCGTCTACTTTGATGAGCGCGAAATACCGCTCGCCTTCTTTCGGAGGCCGGATCTGCCCGCTGACCGTATCGCCGGTGCGCAGATCGAAGCGGCGTATCTGCGACGGCGAGACGTACACGTCGTCCGGTCCGGGCAGGTAATTGTATTCCGGCGCGCGCAGGAATCCGAAACCGTCAGGCAGGCATTCGAGCACGCCTTCCGAAAAAATGAGCCCGCTCTTCTCGGCCTGCACCTGCAGGATCTTGAAGATCAATTCCTGTTTGCGCAGTCCCGCGAATCCCTGCACACCGAAATCCTTGGCGACCGTATTGAGATTCTGGATGCTCATGTCCTTGAGCTCCACCAGGTCGAGCGCGTTGCCTGTTTTCGGCCCCTGATTGCCCACTGCGCGCCGGCGCTGATCGAACATTCTTCCTTGGGGCGCGCCCTGCGGCGCAGGCGTTGCACCTGGCTGCTGACTAGGAGACTGCTGACCAGCGGGCTGCGCCGCGTCTGTCTTTCCCTCCGGACCGTTCGCGTCGGTGATCAGCGTCTTCGTCTCCGCGACGGGGGCAGCTGGGCGCAGGCGGCACGGCCTTTACCTCCGCCACCGGAGCCGCCTCCACCGGAGCAGCCGCCGAAGGCGCTTTTGGCTCCTTGGCTTCCGCGTGATGCTTATCCGCGGCGGCCCTGGTCCGTTTAGGAGGAGCGTCCGCTTTCACCACGTCGTTCTTCGGGACGTCATTCTTGGTGGATTCAGTCTTGGACGGAGTCTCCGCCTTCGCAACGTCCACGTCGCCGGCAGGGTTCACTGCCTGGTCTTGATTTTCGATATCGCTTGCCAAATTTCCCTCACTCCCCGGCCGGTCACGACCGAGCATTCGAAGATCTCCCCCGCGTATCCTTCGCGGAGGCCCTTCAGGCCATGATGCCGTTCACTCTGAGACTTCAGTTTGTCCATTTTCGTGGCAGCCACCAGATATGGCCGCCCGTGGCATTCGAGCCAGTCCCGCAGCTCGACATCCTTCTCCATCCATCCCCGCCTTGCGTCCAGCACGATCACCGCCAGCCGAAGCGAACCGCGCCCGGTCAGATACTGATCGATCAGCCGCTTCCACTCGTTCGTTATTTCCTTGGGGACTTTTGCGAAACCATACCCTGGCAGATCGGCGAAGCGGAGACCTTCGTCCATCTGATAGAAATTGATCAACTGCGTACAGCCGGGCCGAGCGCTGGTCTTAGCCAGCCCATCAACCCCCATCAGCGCATTCAACAGGCTGGATTTTCCAACGTTGCTGCGGCCCAGAAATGCAACCTCAGCGACAGCCCCCGATACCGGTTCCGGCGGAAACTGATCCGGCCTGGCTGCACTTATTATAAACCGTGGCACGAAGTCAGGCGCAAGGCGCGCCCTGCGCCTAGTGCGTTACCTTTTCTTCCCGCGAACGGGCGATGATCTCGGCTACGCTCAACATCCCGGGCAGCGCCGCCATCTCGATCTCGCGCTCCAATGCGATCTTCAACACTTCGTCCATCGATTTGACGAAGTGGAGCTTCATGTCGTTTCGCACCACTTCCGGAATATCCGGAAGATCCTTCTCGTTATCCGCGGGCAGAATCGCCTCGCGAATCCCGTAGCGATGCGCCGCCATCAGCTTTTCCTTCAATCCGCCGATCGGCAGCACCCGCCCGCGGACCGTAATCTCGCCGGTCATCGCCACATCCGCGCGCACCGGAATACTGGTCAGCGCGCTGATGATGCTGGTCGCGATGGTAATGCCCGCCGACGGCCCGTCCTTCGGAATCGCTCCCTCCGGAACATGCAAGTGAATATCCAGGTGGCGGTAGAAATCGCGCGGCAAACCCATGCCGTGGGACCGGCTTCGCAGATAGCTCATCGCCGCCTGCGCCGATTCCTGCATCACGTCGCCCAGCTTGCCCGTCGTCGTCAGCTTGCCGCGGCCTTCCATGATCGCCGCTTCCGTCGTCAGGATCGATCCGCCTACTTCGGTCCATGCCAGACCAGTAGTCGCGCCCACTTCGTTCTGCTTGTCGCGCTCCTGATCGCGGAACCGCTGCGGACCAAGCAACTCGATTACCTTGGCCGCGTTGACAACTGTCTTCGCCAACTTTTTCTTCGATCCCGGCTTGGACGCCTCGCCCTGCGCGTTCACTACCGACCGAGCCACCTTGCGGCACACATTGCTGACTTCGCGCTCCAGGTTGCGAACGCCCGCCTCGCGTGTGTAATGGCCAATCAGTTCGTCAATGCCGGTATCTTCGAACTGAATCTGGTCGCCCGAAAGCCCGGTACCCGCCAACTGCTTCGGCACCAGAAACTTCTTCGCGATTTCCTTCTTCTCGAGCTCGGTATAACCCGACAGCCGGATCACTTCCATGCGATCCATCAGCGCCGCCGGAATGGTGTGCATCACGTTCGCCGTGGCGATGAAAAATACCTGGCTCAAATCGTACTCGACGTCCAGATAGTGATCCATGAACATGAAATTCTGTTCCGGATCCAATACTTCGAGCAGCGCCGACGACGGGTCGCCCCGGAAATCCGTCGACATCTTGTCGATTTCGTCGAGCATGAAAACCGGGTTGCGCACCCCGGCCTTCTTCATCATCTGCAAAATCTGACCCGGCAGCGCCCCGATGTAAGTGCGCCGGTGGCCGCGAATCTCCGCTTCATCTCTCACTCCGCCCAGGGACAGACGCACAAATTTGCGCCCCGTGGCCTTCGCGATCGACATCCCCAGCGACGTTTTCCCGACGCCCGGAGGCCCGACAAAGCACAAAATCGAACCCTTCGGATCCTTCACCAGCCGCCGCACCGCGAGAAACTCAAGAATGCGTTCTTTGATCTTTTCGAGGCCGTAGTGGTCGCTCTCGAGCACTTCCTGCGCGTGCGGAAGATCGCGGATTTCCTTCGATTTCTTCTTCCACGGCACAGCGAGCAGCCAGTCGAGATAATTGCGCGACACGGTCGACTCGGCCGACATCGGAGGCATATTTTCCAGGCGCTTTAATTCCGCCATGGCCTTCTCGTGCGCGTCCTTGGTCATGCCCGCGGTTTCGATCTTCTTCTTCAGCTCGTCGAACTCGCTCTTTTCGCCGCGGCCCAGCTCTTTCTGGATCGCCTTGATCTTTTCGTTCAGATAGTATTCTTTTTGCGCCTTCTCCATCTGGCGCTTCACGCGGCCCTGAATCGTGCGATCCACATTCAGCTTCTCGATCTCGATATCGAGCATCTCCGCGATTCGCGTCAGCCGGTCGATGGGATCGAAAATCTCCAGCAGTTCCTGCTTCTCTTCAATCGCGAGCTGTAAATTCGCGCTTACGGTGTCAGCCAGTTTGCCCGGATCGTCTCCGCGAATCGCCGCTACCATGGTGTCGTAGTTCACGTTCTGGCTAAGCTTCGCATACTGCTCGAATAATCCGGTCACACGGGACGTCAGCGCGTCCAGTTGCGGACCCGCTTCTACCTTGAAATTAAAGACTTTAACCGTCGCCTTGAAATATCCTTCTTCCTCTGTGACTGAAAGAATCTTCCCGCGCTCAACGCCCTCCACCAGGACCTTGATGTTTCCGTCGGATTGCTTCACGCTCTGCACGATATTCGCCAGCGTGCCTACCGAGAAAATCTCGTCCGGACGCGGCTCATCCACGCTCGCGTCATGCTGCGTGGCCAGAAAAATCTTCTTATCCCCGGCCAGCGCCTCTTCGAGCGCCCGTACGCTCGATTCGCGGCCCACCACGAACGGCGTCATCATGTGCGGGAAAATCACGACGTCCCGTATGGGCATCATCGGTAATTTGCGGGTATCTGATTTTTCTTTCGAGGAGAGCATTTTGTTGGGAAGTAGGGGGTCTTGAAGGAAGGTGCGCCGGGGCTTTGCTGGCCCGGGCCCCTTAGCCAGCTTTCTCAAGCAACGAAATATTGATCTTCTGCGTCATCACCATCTCCTTGGTGACCAAAAACTCGCGGACCTTTTTGTACGATGGCAGGTAGTACATCAGATCCAGCATCAGGTCTTCGAGGATCATTCGCAGGCCGCGCGCGCCAACCTTGCGCTCCATGGCCAGCTGAGCGATCGCCTCCAACGCGTCATCGCTGAACTTCAGTCTAACATTTTCGAACTCGAACAGCTTCTGATACTGTCGGCTGATTGCGTTCTTAGGTTTAGTCAGGATCTGAACCAGCGCTTCTTTGCTCAGCTCGTCCAGGACAGCAACTACTGGCAAACGCCCGATAAACTCCGGAATAAAGCCGCTCTTGATCAGGTCCATCGGCTGAACCTGCTCCAGCATGCTCACATCGCGCCGGCCACTCGATCCACCGCGCCGGACCTTCTCCTTGGCTTCCGCCGCGTCGTCCGGATTCGAGAATCCGATGGTCCGCGTACCCACGCGCCGCTGGATGGTCTTTTCGAGCCCCACAAACGCCCCGCCGCAGATAAACAGGATGTTAGTGGTATCCACCGGCGTGAATTCCTGGTGAGGATGCTTGCGCCCGCCCTGAGGAGGCACATTTGCGATGGTCCCTTCGAGGATCTTCAACAGCGCCTGCTGCACGCCCTCGCCCGAAACGTCGCGCGTGATCGACGGATTCTCGTCCTTGCGGCCGATCTTGTCGATTTCGTCGATATAGATGATGCCGGACTGGCAGCGCTGCACGTCCCAATCGGCGTTCTGGAGCAGCCGCAGAATAATGTTCTCGACGTCCTCGCCCACGTACCCGGCCTCGGTCAAAGTCGTGGCGTCGACGATGGCGAACGGCACGTCCAGGATTCGCGCCAACGTCTGAGCCAGCAGCGTCTTGCCGGTCCCCGTCGGGCCGATCAGCAGGATGTTGGACTTGGAAAGCTCCACCTCGCCCGTCCGCTGCTTGTTCATCTGGATGCGCTTGTAGTGGTTGTAAACCGCTACCGCCAGCTTCTTCTTGGTGGCATCCTGTCCGATGACGTACTGATCCAAATACTCTTTTAATTCCAGCGGTTTAGGAAGCTTATGCGGCGCCCCATACTGCTGCTCATGCCGATCGTCCTCCAGAATCGAGTTGCAGACGCCGATGCACTCGTCGCAAATGTAGGCACGAGGGTAATCGGAGGGAGAGGAGATTAATTTCCCGACAACGTCCTGACTCTTTTGGCAGAACGAACAACGTAGGGAATCATCGGAGCCAGCACGCTTCACCATGGTCTCCTGGTCATCGGGTCATAGTCTACGAACATTTTGATTATAGCGAAGTTTTAGGGAAAGCGACACATCGTCGTCACGACCCAATGCAAAAGGCCCTCAACGCATCCTCATCATCCAGTGCCTCCTGCACCTTCTGCACGTGCTCCAAGGTGATCTCGGGGGAATCCTCCGGCAAACGAAAGACCGCCAGACCGCTTACAGGATCAAGCTCGAGATTTTCTCTCACACCTCAATCGTACCTCTCGGTCGTCCACCGAAATGGAGTAGCGACTCGCGAGGCCGTCAGCGCCGCTCATCGCAAGCCGCTAACATGTCATCAGGCGCAGAAAACCCGCATGATCCGAACCCTTCCATTCTGCTTCTTGATCGTGGTAACGATGGAACACGCAGCAGCTTGCACCTGCGTCTCCGCGCTGGCAACAACGGCGCGCACGGAGATGGCCGATGCCGCGCGGGTCTTCCGCGGAACGGTAATAGAAACCAGGCGTTTACCCGATCACCCCGACCCCGACGCTCGAGTCCGCTGGCGTTTTGTCATCACAATCCGCGTCAATCGAATCTGGAAGGGACCGCCGACACCAACGGTAACCTTGTACGACCTCAGTCCGGGCACGGATTGCCAAGGATTCGGCTTCGAGGTAGGAAAGGAATACTTGGTCTACGCATCCGAGGATTCAGCAAAGGACTTGAAAATCAATGGGCGCCTATTTTATGCCTGGACCGACCTTTTCGCTGAAGGCACACCGATGCTCCGGCCTAAGTCGTGTTCATCCACTGGCCTGACTTCGGAAAAGTATGTCCATCATGCACTAGATGAACTAGGCCCTGGACGAGCAGTGCCACGCGGGCACCCTGTAAAAAAATGAAAATGGGCGGGATGTTCATACCATCAAATCCCGGAAACAAACCCCCTTTGGCCCGCCTCCACCCTGCAGAAGGAGGCCTATATGGCCAGCAAAAATACTGCGGTATTCGGAATATATAAGACTGTCGCCCAAGCGGAGAGGGCGGTCGCTACACTTACGTCGTCGGGGTTCGCAAATAATGACATCTCCGTGCTACTCGCAGACGCGCAGAGTTCTCATGACTTTGCGCACGAGAAGAAAACGAAGGCTCCGGAGGGTACTGCCGCCGGCGCCACTACGGGAGGGATTATTGGGGGCACTTTGGGCCTCCTGGCCGGAATCGGCACACTGGCGATTCCGGGCATCGGTCCCCTTATCGCGGCTGGTCCGCTGGTTGCGACCCTAGCCGGAGTCGGTGCGGGCGGGGCGGCCGGCGGGCTCATCGGAGCTTTGGCCGGACTCGGTATTCCCGAATACGAAGCCAAACGTTATGAAGGCCGCGTAAAGGACGGCGGCGTTCTGCTGTCGGTGCACTGCGACACTTCCAACCAGATCACCCGCGCCAAGGAGATGCTGAAAAATACCGGAGCCGAAGACATTTCGTCCACCGGTGAAGTTTCGAGCCCGCATACCAGCACCTACGCCCGTTAGTCGCCTGTATCAGTTAGTACCATTGCCGCCTTGTAGGGCGGCCAATATTGGCTGCGGCCTGCCTTCGGGCAGGCCTTCGGCGATCAATAAAAAGCCGCCTGAAAGGCGGCTGCAGCTAATATTGGCCGCCCTACAAGAGCGACCCCCGAAAGTGATCGACATGCCAGTGTTTTGGGGACTACCGCAACATCCGCATCGCCTCGCTAATCCCCGCGTCTTTCGCTTCCTTCGCCGGTCCGCTCTCTTCCACGGTATCCCCTTCGCCCGGCGCCAGAAACAGATTCGCTTCCAAGCCGTGCTGCCGTGTGTAAAGATCCCAGTACCGCCCGTGCAGTTCGAACAGCGTTTCGTGCGTTCCCCGCTCGACAATCCTGCCCGTTTCGACCACCAAAATCTGATCCGCTCTGCGAATTGTCGAAAGCCGATGCGCGATCACAAACGTCGTGCGCCCCTTCATGAGGTATTTCAAACCTTCTTGAATGAGCGCCTCCGACTCCGAGTCCAAACTGGACGTCGCTTCGTCGAGAATCAGAATCCGCGGATCCGCCAGGATCGCCCGTGCGATCGACACCCTTTGTCGCTGCCCACCCGATAGTTTCACGCCGCGCTCGCCCACGATCGTGTCGTATTTCTTCTCAAAATTCTCGGCAAACTCGTCCACGCGCGCGATGCGGCATGCCTCCATGATCTGCTCTTTGGTCGCGAACGGCCGTGCGAACGCGATGTTCTCCTCGATCGTGCCGTCGAAGAGAAACGTGTCCTGCAGCACTACGCCCAACTGCGTGCGATACGTCTCGAGGCGCACCTTGGACAAATCCACGCCATCCACCGTCACCCGTCCCTCGACCGGCACATGAAACGCCGCGATCAACGAAATGATGGTCGATTTTCCCGATCCGGAGGACCCCACCAGCGCCGTCACGGTCCCCGGTTCCGAACGAAAACTTACGTCGAACAGAACCTGTTTGTCTTTGTCGTAGGAAAACCCGACGTGCTCGAACTCCACTTCGCCATTCACCGTCCCGAGCTTCTCGACCCGGTTCGGATCCAGGTCCTCCGGCCTCTCCCGCAGCACTTCGCGCGTCCGCTCCAATCCCGCGAACGCCTCCGTCAACTGCGTGCCGATGCTGACGATTTGCACCACCGGAGCGATCAGAAACGCCAGCAGCGCCGTGTATGACATGAAGTCTCCCAGCGTCATTTGCCCCGAAGCGATTTCCCGCGAACCGACGTACATGACGATCGCGCCCACAATTCCCATCAATACCGTCGCGGACAAGCCCATCAACGACATGGCCGTCAGGGACTTGATCACGTTGTCCAGCAGCCTCTGCACGCCGCCGGCGAATACCACGGCTTCGCGCTCCTCGGCATGATAACCCTTGATCACGCGCACTCCGCCCAGCGATTCGGTCAACCGCCCGGTCACCTCGGCGTTGATCTTCCCCCGCTCGCGAAAAATGGGCCGGATCTTGCCAAACGCCTTGGTCAAGGTGAGCGAGAACATCACCAGGAACGCCACCGTCAATCCCGTCATCAGGGCGCTGATCCTCATCAGCAGCACCAAGGCGATCAACGCCGTCATCAGCCCGCCCACGAAGTCGACCAGACCGGTGCCGATCAGGTTCCGCACGCCTTCCACATCGCTCATGATGCGCGACACCAGCGCTCCGCTCTTGTTCGCGTCGTAATAACTTACCGAGAGGCGGCCGATGTGCTCCTGCACCTTTCGCCGCAGCTCCGCGATCAGCCGCTGCGCCGCCTTTGAGAGCAGTTGCGTGAGCCCGAACGACGTCGTGCCCTGGATCAGCGTGGCAGCCAGCACGCCCATCACGATCGGCACCAGCAACTGCGACTGGTGTCCGTTGATCACTTTATCGACCAGCGGCTTGGTGGATACCGGCAGCACCAGTCCGCTGATCCGGTTGATAATCATCAACCCGAATCCCGCCGCCAGGATGCCGCGCCTCGGCATCACCATCTCGCGGATATCAGGCCATAACTCGCGGAACCGTTCCGACTGGCTCCGCTTGGGTTTTTCTATTTTTTCCGCCACGATCTATTCAGTGTACAGTGACACCTATGAGTCATCTTTACGCAGGAACGTCGGGTTTCGCGTATCCCAGCTGGAAGCCGGATTTTTACCCTCAAAAACTAGCCGCGAAGGATTTCCTCAAGCACTACGCCGCGCGGCTCAATTCGGTCGAGATCAACTACACTTTCCGCCAGTTGCCCAAAGCCTCGACGCTGGAGAACTGGGTCGGCGCAACGCCCGAAGGCTTCTCATTCGCCTGCAAAGCGCATATGCGGATCACCCACATTCTCAGACTGCGCGAATCGGAATTCACGGAGCTTTTCTTCCGCGCGATCGACCCTTTGCGCGCCACCCGCCGCCTGGGTCCCGTGCTATTCCAACTGCCTCCGAACTTCAAAGCCGACCCGCCCTTGCTGGCCGCGTTCCTCGAAAAGCTCCCCAAAGATATCCGCTACGCCTTCGAGTTTCGCAACAAAACCTGGTTGACCGACGAAGTGAACGGTATGCTCGAAAAGCACGGCGTCGCGGTGTGCTTAGCCGAATCGGAGAAATTCGAGGTGCCGGAAGTGATCACGGCGAATTTCGTATACGTCCGCTTGCGCAAGGACGATTACTCCCCCGAAGAGCGCGCCGAGATCGCCGAAAGGGTCCAGCGCCTGCGCGCCGACGGCCGCGATGTGTTCGTATTCTTCAAGCACGAAGAGACTCCCGCGGGAGCCGCGTATGCTGAGGAGCTGGTGAAATCGATGGCGAGTCAACTTTGAAACTAATTGCCTGTATCCCCTCCATGACTGTCGGGGTTCGGTAGGGGCATATATCGCGGGATTGCGAACCCCGACAGTTATGGAAGGGTCTAGGTGCCTGTCAGCGCCTCGACCACTCCTTTCAAGGCCCCCGCCGGGACGCTTCCCTGCCCCACCGACTGATTGCCTCCCCCTCGTCCACCGGCCGCCGAAACCACCTCTTTGACGCGATTCCCCGCGTGCACTCCCGAGTCGCCCGACGCCGCCAGCAGCACCGACGCCGGATCCTCGCTCACCGCCAGGAACACCGCCTTGCCTTGCGCGACAAAAGCCTGCGCCCGCGCCCGCACCGCATCGTCGATCGGACCCTTCAGCGTCACCCGCCGGATTCCGTCCGCGCCCGCCGCAGTCGAAGCATGCAGTTCCGCGCCTTCTCTTTTCGCCAACTCCGTCCCGAGCCTCTGGCAAGTCTTCTCCAGCGTCTTGGCCTTCTCGATCTGCGCCGCAATGAACGCCGGCGCGTCCTCGAACGTAGCCGAAGTGGTCCGCGAAATCTCAGTCAGCAGGCGGAAATCCTCGCGCGCCGCCCGCAGCGCCCGCCCCCCGCACACAAACTCGACCCGCGTAGTGGCGCGAATCTTTTCGAGCTTCCGGATCTGCATCGCCCCGATCTCGGCGGTCGACCGCAAGTGAGTCCCCCCGCACGCGCTACGATCCATCCCTTCGATCGAGACAATCCTGAGCGTCCCGGTCCGCTCCGAAGCCTTGCGCAGCCCCAAATCCGCCGCCGCATCTTCGAACGTGATGGTCACTGGCCGCGCCTCGCCCACGATCTCCGCACATCGTTCCTCCACCCGCTCGATCTGCCCCGCGTCCAGCGATGCCGCACTCACGTCGATGGTCGAAACCTCCGCGCCCAGATGAAAACTGACCGTACCGATCCCGTACAATTCCTCAAACACCGCCGACAGCAGATGCTGCCCCGTATGCTGCTGCATGTGATCGAACCGCCGCCTCCAGTCGACCGCGCCTGTCACCTCTCCGACCGCCAGCGGAGCATCGACCGCATGCACCACCCGATCCTCTTCCTCCAACACTTCGAGAACAGCGGCCCCCGCCAGAGTCCCCAAATCAAACGGCTGCCCGCCCGAAGTCGGATAAAAAGCCGTCCGGTCCAGAGCCACCCGCCGGCCGTCCTCCGACACCTCCACTATCCGCGCCTGAAACTCCCGCAAATAACAATCGTTGTAATAAAGCCGTTCGGTCATAGCAATACTCTACCGGACCCACAGAATCATATGGACCTCGTCCACATACTCCGCCCCCACCTTTAAAGCCCTCGGCTCCGTCCCAAAAGCTTGAAACCCGAGAGACTTGTACAACTCCTTCGCGGCCTCCTGCGTCGCCCCCACTGCCAGAAGGATCTGCTCCAGCCCCTGCTCCTGCTTCGCTCTCTCCAGCAACTCGCCCAGCAGCGCTTTCCCCACGCCTTTGCCCCTCTCCGCCGAGCTCACGTACACCCCGTAAATCCGTCCCTTGTGACGATCCTTCACTCCTGTCTCGCGAATGAAGGTGACCATTCCCAGCAGACGTTCGCCTTCGAACGCCCCCAGTGTAAAATTGCCATTGTGAAAACCGCGAAATCGCGCGGCGATGGTTTCCACCGGAGTCGCCAGATGCTCTTCGACGGCCTTCCCGAACGCAAACGGTTCAGCCTTGAGCGACTCGAGCCTCAACCGCCACCAGGCCGCAGCATCACCCTCGGCTAGCATGCGTATTTCCATTCCCCATTCTAATAGGTTCCCCGCCCTGAACCGCCATGGGTAAACAGGCTGCGGAAAAACTCGAACACACCGCTCCCTTTGGTCACGGCTCGGAAGCACAGCCGCATGTTATCAGCAGTCTACTGAGCCGTGACCGCAGGGAGCGGTGTCTGAAATTGCTTTTCAGCAGCCTCGGTAAGCGTGCGGGCAGGCGCGATAATGTCCTTCAGCTCACGCTACATCCTTGGCCCCTTGAGCCGCCATGCGTAAGCATGCGGGCAAACGCAGTCCACTTATGTGATAGCGTGGCGTTTCACAAGGAAGAACCTATGAAAACCCAACAGCTCCTCGTCGTTCTAACCGTCGTCAACCTCTCATTGCTGGTATATTCGCTCGCCAAGCCGGGCGCCGTAGATGCCCAAGCCATCGCACCAGTCCTCCGTGGACGCGGACTCGAAATTGTCGACGATCAGGGACGCATCCGCGCGAGTATCACCGTGATCCCGGCGAATCCCAGCGTCAAGATGCCGGATGGGACAACCGGTTTGCCGAGACGGTGCTCCCAAAGGCCGCCCCAATGTAAAAATCGATGCCTCGGAGCTAGGTTCGGGACTGATGCTCGCCGGTGAATCGGACCCGACCTATGCGTTGTTGAGATCGAAAGGCCAAACCACTTCCATGAAGCTGATCGATAAAGACGGAAAGCAGCAGATCGTCAACCGTAGCGGCGCGGCCAGTCGAAACTGGACCGATAAACAATCGGTCCGTAGGTTGGCAACCTGCACCACATCCGGAGCTTCATGGGGAGTCAAATCCCTCCGAGCCGGAGGTGGCGCGCGCCTCCAGGCGTGCTGCGTCGACAGTCGTGTCGACGTTCTGAGCCCGGATACATCGGCATGAATGTCGATGCGGCACGCGTGGACGCGTACGCCACCTCGCGTTCAGGGTTTCCGGTGCGTTACTTCACCGCAATGACAACCGAATTACTCACCGCATTCCCAATGAACAAATACACCGGAATCGCATTCCCTTTCGGAGTCCCCGGCGGCACCACTACATTTACTTGGTATAGCCCCACCAGCCCCGGCGTCAGCCCGCAATAGGTGGGCGCGGCGGTCAGGCTTGGTCCCAGCACCGTGCTCTCCGCGAACACCATCACGCAGTTCGAGACGCCGGGCGTTCCGGTCACCGCAATCCCCTCGGTAGCGTGCGGAGTTGTTTGCCCAAGCCCGAGCGCGTAGAACACCAAGGTATCTCCGACAATCGCCGGACGGCTCGGCACTCCCGCCGTCGTCGGAACAGGGAAGGTCGTGAAATCGGTGAACGTCGCGATGGCGTATTCCTGCCCTAAGAACGGAAATTGAAGCAGCCTCGGGACTGTCGCCTGCACCGGCACGCTGATCGTGTTCCCCGTCTGAACCGTCCCGTTGTCGGTCCGGTCCACCCGCACGGTCGCCTGACCGGGGGGCGTGTTGTACGGCATCTGGAACGTGATCTGCCCGCCCATATTCACCACGTGGGATGCGGCTGCATAGTAAATCGGCGCCGCCACTCCGTTCACATAGACCGTCGCATTCCCCAGCGAAGTGCCCAGCGGCAGCGTCGTCGCACTCACTGCGGCTCCGGTTGTGAACTGCTCGCCCCTAATTAACACCAATCCGCCCGGAGCAACCGTTCCTGCTTGATACAACGCGTTATCCACCACTCCGCGGTAATAACTGTACGGAGGCGCCGTGGCAATCACGTCCATCTCCACCGGCACCGTAAACGGACCGTTCTTCGCATTGCTCGCGATCGAAATCGTCGCCGTGTAAGTCCCGGGCGCAAGTCCCTTGGGATCCCCTGTAGCCACCACGGTCGTCCCCACCAGCGACGTAGTCAGCCACGCCGCGCCGGTCGATACCGTGGCCGCCGTCACCGACAGCGTTCCCTGCCCCAAGTTCGGCATTTGAATCCATTTTG
Organism: Bryobacterales bacterium; assembly: GCA_963813145.1. GTDB lineage: Bacteria > Acidobacteriota > Terriglobia > Bryobacterales > Bryobacteraceae > Palsa-187. The sequence continues at coordinate 2,817,897 of CAWEXX010000001.1, read as the reverse complement.
CCACCGCCGCCGCGCCCTGCCCGACATTGAATTGCAATGACGAAGGCAGCAGGACCGCAATCGGTTGCGCCGTGACGTTCAATGTCACCGGCACCGTCTTCACATCCGGCGTAAACCCTGAGCTGGTCACCTTGATATTCGCCGTGTAGGAAGTCTCCGGCGTCACCGCAACCGGCGCGTTGGCCGTCACCTGGTAGGTCGCTACGCTGGAAAAACTGGTTCCGCCGGTCGAGATCACAGACAACGTCAATCCCCCGCCCGGCGAAGATGCATTCGCGTTCAACGTGTTCGACGCGACGAACGTCGAGGTCACGGACCCGCCCGGCGGCAGATACAAGTTGAGCGAATCCGGCACGCCCCCTCCCATCTGGACTGTCACCGCGATGGTCTGCGGCGAATCGATGGCGTTGGGTGACGATACCGTGACAATCCCGGTCACTATCCCCTTGGCGAGCGTGGACGTGGCCAGCGCGATTTGCACATTGGCGCCGGCAATGGACGCGGTGATCCAGGGAACATTCGAGGTCGCAGTCAGGGACAGCGTTCCATCCCCGATGTTGCTGGTCTGGACGCTTTGCGCGGGTCCATTCTGGCCCACTGCGATGTTCAGCGGACCGATGGTCGATGTGGAAAGTCGCAACTGCGGTGTGGCATAAAGCGCCGCCGCGCATAGGGTAAGACCAATAAAATGTCTCATAGATGTTCTTAGACCAGCACGTTTGCTTCCGTGAAAGCCGGACTATGGTTCAGGCGAAATAATCTCAAACTCAGCTCGCAGGAATTGCCAGTCGGGCAGCTCATAAATGCGCAGCTTGGTAGGAACCATCGCCGTCACATCCTGAATCTCCTCCGGCCCCAGCGCGGGAACTTTCACGTCGAATTCACCGATAGGAGGATCGCCCGGCTTAGCCGAGCTGGTTGTCAACCGCACCCTCACCCCCAGATCGCCGATATCGGCCTCGGAGTGATTCACCACCGCAAACTTGACCTTCAACTTCCCGCCCCCTGCCTCCGACAAGCGGAACCCCACCAGCTCGATATACTTGGCCAGCGGATGCTTCTTGGTCGATACCGCCGAAGTAGGCTCGAGAGGCCCGGCTTTCTTGGTCTGCTTATTATCGGTAGTAGGACTAGAACAAGCAGCCAGCACGATAAACAGTGAGATGACGAAGATCCGCACCAGTTCAGTTTAATACACAGTGGGACAGGTTCCCGACCTGCCCGCCTCTTAAATCAAGAATCCCCCGGCAAATTCCCCCATCCAATAACGCGATAATAACTCAGACAGAATGTTCTCCACCATCCGGGAGCAGATCGATACCGTCTTCAAACGCGACCCCGCCGCCCGCAGCGTGCTGGAGATCGTGTTGTGCTATCCCGGCTTCCACGCCGTGCTCATCCACCGCCTCGCCCACGGCGTCTACCAACGAGGCTGGTTCACCTTCGCGCGTGTGATCTCGCAATTCTCCCGGACCTTCACCGGCATCGAAATTCACCCCGGCGCTTGCATCGGACGCCGCTTTTTCATCGACCACGGCATGGGCATCGTCATCGGAGAAACCAGTGAAATCGGAGACGACGTCCTCATGTACCAGGGCGTCACTCTGGGCGGAACGGGAAAAGACACTGGCAAGCGCCACCCCACCATCGGGAACGAAGTAGTGATCGGCACAGGCGCGAAAATCCTGGGGAATATCAAGATCGGAGACCACGTCAAAGTAGGCGCCGGCAGCGTCATCGTGCGTTCCGTCCCCGATCGTTCCACCGTCGTCGGCGTTCCCGGCCGGGTAGTCGGCGACGCCAATGCCGATCTCGATACGCTCGAACACGGCAAGCTCCCCGATCCCCAAGGGCAGGCTATGGACGACCTCTCCAAACGGGTCGCCGAACTGGAAGCCACGATAAAGGCTTTGGCTGATGATAAAGCTATTTCTACTAAGCGTTAAACTCACTTCCTATTGGATCGAGCCGTGCACGAATCCCGAGACCGCATGCGTCAAAACCGATCCGCAGCTGGCGCGATGGGCCTTCGATTCCTGGGAAGCCGCATCGAGCGGGCGCCTGCATTTCGTCGAATCTAAGGGGCGTTCCGACGCGCAAATCCAGGTTGTGTGGGCGACTCCCGCGTCCGGCCTGTTCGGCGAAGTTGTTGGCAACACAGTAAATATCCGCATCGCCACGGAGGGAATCAACGATCCCCTGCTGCGCGATACCATCGTCTATCTGACCTGCCTGCACGAAACCGGACACGCCCTGGGCCTGAGCCACACCAGGAATTTCGACGACATCATGTACAGCTTCCAATACGGCGGCGACATCCAGGAATACTTCGCGCGCTATCGAAGAAAATTAACCAAGCGCGACGACATCAAAGAAAATCCCGGCCTGTCCCCGGCGGACCGTCAACGGATCGCACACTAGGAGGACCCCTCCATAACTGTCGGCATTCTCCTACCGAACCCCGACAGTCATGGAGGGGTCTCTGCTAACACTAGAAACACCGCTCCCTGCGGTCACGGCTCGGTAAAATAAGGTGTTCCGTAGGGCGCGGTGTTAATGCCGATCCAGGAGTGCCTTCTCCAGCCGGTCCCTGGTCAATTCGTCCCCAGGATTCTTTTCTAAAAGCCTACGATACTCCAAAATCGCCTCGTCCACCCGCCCGGCTTTTAACAGTGCATTCCCAAAGTTAAAACGAGCGTTGGAATAATCGGGCCGCAGCTCCAGCGCAACGCGAAACTGTTCCATCGCCTCGCGGTTACGCCCCAGCGAGCCTAGCGCCGAACCCAGGAAATTGTGCGCCTCCGGACTCTTTGGGTCACTCTTCACCGCCTCCGCGAGAATTGGGACCGCTCCGCCCGGATTCAGTCTCGACAAGATAACCGTCCCCAGGTGTAGAAGCGCCTCAAAATCGTGAGGGTACTTCTCCAGCCGATGGACTAACAGAGCTTGCTGTAGCTCCAGTCTATGATCGGTGAGGACCTCCAGCCACAAATGACCCATTTCATCGGTCGCCCGATTCCCCGCTTTCACGCGCCTTTGCGTTGTGTTTTCATAGTGATATCGCATCGAAAGAACGGTGCCTTTGGGCAGAAAAAGTGGCTCGCGATAGTAATAGACACCCTGCCAGTTGGGGTCCCAATGCAGGATCCGGATAATCGGCTTTCGCTCGCCGGACGGCAAAGTAGCATATGCGTCAAGCACATGGCCCAAGTAATGCGCATGCGGATAAACCGCCAGCACCTCGCAATCGCGCGGCAGAGTGAAATCGTCACTTATCGTGAAATCGCGGGCTCCCGGGGGGATATCCAGAGCGCCGTCATGCTCCAACTGAATCAGTAGAGGAAACTTCTGTGGCGGCTTGTCGGTGAAATACAACCCGACAGTTGGCCGCACCGGCTCAATCTTGCCGCTGGGCTGAAGATGTACATTTAAAACCAACTGGTTGCCAGGATCAAGAGGCCACGAAAAGTCCTCCACTTTGGGGATCAGACCGGGCTTCCAGAACAAGAAATGACCATCGTCCGAATCGAACGCCGTCCGTTGAATCACCGGGTCCATGCCCTCGCCTTCGACTGCGGAGCGGGCTCGATCGACATAAAGATTGGCATGATGGACAAGTTTCTTGGCACCCGGGCGAATTTCAATCGCGCGGACATACTGCCTGACCTTCAGATTCGGACGGAGGATAAAGTTGAAGTAGACGTCGCCGCCGGACGCTGGAAGTGTATAGGAATGGGGTGCTTCGACGATCAGATCCGGCGGCCCGAGCTGCCAGCCGGCGGTGAAATCGGGCGGCGCAACCGTGCCCTCGTCCTCGGGCGAGCCAGCGGCGACCCAATCGGCGATGGCCCGAATCTCCCGATCGCTTAAACGCTGCTCGTCCGCAAAATTGCCGGGTTCGGGCAGCCAGGGAGGCATAAAGCGGCGCTGGGTGACGTCGGCGATCTGGGTCGCGTGTTTCTTTACATCCTGGTAGCTAAGTAATGGAAAAGGCCCGGCTTCCTCGGGTCGATGACAAGGCGAGCAATGCTCGAAGACAATCGGCGCGATGTCATGATTGAAATCGGCCGCGAGCAGGATTAACGCAAGTCCTTGAGTGAGCATCCGATGGCGCGAGTTTCCGGATGGGCCACGGGCTTACCCGCCAGCACGGCCGAGATGGCATCCTCCAAATCGTGAATCTGGGCGGCAGGACGCGACTTTCCAGGCGAGACCCAAAGGTCATCGACGCGGCCATGGTATTTCAAGTTTCCGGCGGGATCGAAAACCGCAGCTTCGGGAGCGGTGGTGGCGTGGGCTCTTTTTTCGAGCTTGTGATCCGGGTCGCGCAAGGGAGTGCCCGGGAACTGGTACTCGGCGATGTGGTTTTCGATGGCGCGCTTGTTTTCTTTGGGATCGGGATATACAAGATAAAACGCCACATGGCGCCCTTGAAATTCCTGGGCGATGCGGCGCATCTCCGGGGCATAGCGATTGGTGATGGGGCAATCGGTGCGGACAAACAGGAACACCTGGACGTCGGCCGCCAGCAGCGTGAGAAGGAAAATGCTCCGCATATTGTCAGTCTACTGCACACTTGCCGCGAAGGATCGTCAGGGTTGGATATGTACACGAAAATTGTCTTAACCGCGATCGCGCTGCTGCTGGCGGCGCTGGCGATGCGGCCGGTCCAGGTACAGGCACAGATGGAGCCGGCCACAACCTTTTACGTCGAGCCGGGAACCAGCCCGATCCGCAATTTGAGCGGAGGAGTTCCGGGAGACGGAAAAGTGGTGATCAATATGTCGACCGGCGACGTGTGGGGATTTCCCACGCTGTCGGGGGCGCCATATCCCATTGACGGGCTCAATATGAATCGCACGACGCCGGTGGTGAAGCCGGTTTATCTGGGGAAATTCGATTTTGCTGCAATGCGGAGGCGTTAACGGATTATGTTAGCCGCCGATGAACACGGATGAACGCCGATAAGGCCATTTGTGTTCAATCTGCGTTCATCAGCGTTCATCGGCGGCTAAAGATTGCGCAGGAGGGCTTTGGGCGCTGGACCTTTGCGGTCGCCGGTGATCCAGGTGAGGCGCTCGATTAGGTCCGACTTTTTGATCTCGCCCTCGACTCGCGCGAAGATGTTGCCTTCTTCGTCCAGGAATGCTGTGCAGGGCACGGCTTCGCCCATTTTCAATCGATCCAGATCGTCGCGGGTGGCGCCTTTCCAGACCGGGAAACCAACGTCGAAGGTCTTGAGAAAATCGGGAATTTTCTTTTCCGAGGCGCGTTCGTCCACGGACGCGCCGATGAACACGATGCCTTTCGCGGACCACTCCTTTTCCACGGCCACGAAGATAGGCATTTCTTCCTTGCAGGGACCGCACCAGGTGGCCCAGAAATTTAAGACTACGATTTTGCCTCGATAGTCTTTCAGGTGGACTTTCTTGCCGTCGAGGGCCGTCAGGTTTAATTCGGCCGGCTTCCGGGGCGCGGCCAGCAGGGTGAGGCTGAGGAAGAGAACTGGTTTCCACATCTCAGTTGTTATCGCACAGCGGAGGGCAGGTCGGGAACCTGCCCCACTGGTAGTAGATTCGGATTATTGTTCCTGAACGGGTTCCCTCTTAGAATTGCCCAACCAGTATGTTAAAGCTCTTCTTACTCGCGCTCACTGGTATGTGCGCATTCGGGCAGGGATGCATCGTGTCCCGTTCGAATGGCGAAATCGGGGGGCCCGAGAGCAGCGGAGGGTATCTGCAGCCGGGTGAATTTCAATTCAGCGACGGATTCCGGCACCAGTTCTCGTTCCGGCATTTCGTGGGGCCGCAGGAGCAGACTTACCGTATCGAGCAAGGGACCCAGGTGATGAACAAGCTGAATCTGCAAAATTTCGCGGTGACCTACCAGCTCTCGCGACGATTCAGTCTGACGGCGGATGTCCCGCTGATGCTGGCGAGCCGGCATACGCACAACTCGCCGATTACGTATACGTCGTCGGGCATTGGCGACTCGTCGTTCATGCTGAACGGCTGGATCTGGGACACGAGAGAGAATAATCGGGGGAACATTCAACTGGGAATCGGAGTGGTTGCGCCGACGGGGAAGGACAATGTGTCCAATTATGTGGACGCGTTTGACGGGAAGGGTCCGCACACGCAGATCGTCGATTATTCGATTCAGCCGGGACAAGGCGGGTGGGGGATGCCACTGCAGTGGTCGGCGTTCAAGAACGTCGGGTCGAGCCAGTTGTACTTCAACGGCGTGTACACAGCGATGTATCAAAGCATCAATAACGTCAACCGCACGGGCGCGGCGGCGAATCCTTTGACGATGACGCAATTCAATGCCATCAGCGATCAATACCTGATGGAAGCGGGGATCGCGAAACCGATTTCGAAGGTGAAGGGGCTGACGTTGACCTTCGGACCGCGCATGGAAGGCGTGCCGGCCAGGAATCTTTTCCCGGGCGATAACCTGGGGTTCCGGCGGCCTGGATTTGCAATTTCATTCGAGCCGGGATTTCAGTATGCGCGGGCGGGCAATGTGTTTTCGTTCAGCATCGGGAAGGCGTTCTATCGCGACCGGACTCGCAGCGTGCCGGACGTGCTGACGGGCGGGCATGGCGATGCGGCGTTTGCGGATTATGTGTGGCTGGCGAGCTACTCGTTCCGGTACTACCCGCGGGGACGGGCGATGGATCATTCGCATCCGGCGGATCCTACGGTGAGTGGTCAGCCGGTGGCGAAGACTACTGTGGCGGGGAGTAGCTGCATTTAAGAAGGAGTCAGGAGCCAGGAGTCAGGCGTCAGAATTAGGAGATCGCTCTAAAACGAATTTCGTGGCGTGCGCCTCGGAGGAGGCTTGCCGCAGGGCACGCAGTGGTGTGCGCCACGAAACACAGACTAAAGTCTGTGCCACCTGGTGGGACAGGCTTCAGCCTGTCAAAAACGTTCGTCAGACCGGGCGGCCTACCAGGGACAGGAATTCATCCCGCGTCGATTTATTCGTGCGGAAGCTGCCTAGCATGGTGCTGGTGACTGTGCCGGAGTGCTGCTTCTCTACTCCGCGCATCATCATGCAGAAGTGGCGAGCCTCGCACAAGACGCCTACGCCGCGGGGGCTGATTACTTCGGTCATCGCTTCGGCCACCTGCTGCGTCAAACGCTCCTGCAATTGCAGGCGCCGGGCGTACATGTCGATGATCCGGGGAATTTTGCTCAGGCCGATCACCTTGTTTTTCGGTAAATACGCCACGTGCATTTTGCCGAAGAACGGCAGCATGTGGTGCTCGCACATGCTGAAGAATTCGATGTCTTTCACGATCACCATGGAATCCACGTTGACCGTGAACAGCGCGTTATTCACGATCTCATCGAGATTGGTGCTGTAGCCGCTGGTCAGGTACCGCATGGCCTTTTCGTACCGCTCGGGCGTACGCTCCAGGCCTTCGCGGGAAGGGTCCTCACCCAGCATTTCGAGCACGTCCTTCATCCGCGAGGCGACACTCGGGCCTTGCGGCGGCATGACTTTTACTACGGCCTTGTTTTTCATTTTGCTTCCAGTTCAAAAATATTCCGTTCCGTCTCCGAGATGCGCACGCGGTCGAGCCGGGCCGGCAGCGTCCAGTCGTGCGCCAGCGCAGTTTCGATCGCCACTGCCAGACTCTCCGTCGTCGGGACAACGCCGGTGAGTTCGGCGATGTCGGTATTCAAATTTCGATGATCGAAGCGAGCCAGAATTCGCTCGGCGACGTGGGCGTCCAAAGCTTCCCGGCCTATGATCTGTCCCGATTCGTCGGGCGATCCGGCTACGGTAACGTCCAGCACATAGTCGTGGCCGTGGCCGTAGGGGTTGTTGCATTTTCCGTAGAGCTTGCGGTTCTCGGCCGGCGTCATGGCAGGGCTGTCCAGGCGGTGGGAGGCGGAGAAGCGGTAGCGGCGGGTTAGTTTCATGTGGCTCCTCCGTAGTCCACGAACAGGTCGCCGGTTTCGTAGAGGCGTACGTTGCGCAGTTTGACGCCGTCGCGGCCGATTCGTGGCACCAAGCGGCGCCAGATTTCGATCGCCACATTTTCAGTGGTCGGGACGACGCGGTCGAAGGGAGGAACTTCGCGATTTAAGAAGCGGTGATCCATGGGCTCGACCACTTCTTCGTTGAGAATTTCTTTCAGCTCGCGCAGATCGAACACCATGCCGGTGACGGGGTCGGGATCGCCTTCGATGGTCACTTCGAGGACGTAATTGTGGCCGTGGCCGTTGGCATTGGCGTTGGGGCCGTAGACCGCGTGATTGCGCTGCTCCGTCCACGCGGGGTTGGCGCAGATGTGGGACGCGGAGAATTCGGCTTTGCGGGTGAGGAGCATCTCCAACCTGTTAGATGCGGCAAAGCAGGCCCGCGATCCTCTAAAATGATAGCGTGAAACTCTCTCTGGATCGCATTTTGATCGCGGCCATGCTGCTGCTCTCGGCGGGGCTGGTTTGGGTGGTGTATCCAACGCTGGAAGTGCACATTACCAAGGCGGGCGACACGGCGCCCGATTTCACCATCGTCACGGAGCAGGGCAAAACGGTATCGCGCTCCGATTTCGGCGGAAAGGTGCTGGTCCTGAATTTCTGGGCCTCCTGGTGCGCCACCTGCCTGGACGAGCTGCCGTCGATGAACGAATTTGCACGGGAATATAAGAGTCAAGGCGTGGTCGTGCTGGGCGTGAGCATCGACAAGAACGAGAAGCTCTATAAGAAGTTCATCACGGACATGCATCTGACCTACGACACAGCCCGCGACCCCGAGGCCGCGATCAGCTCCAGCTTCGGGACCTTCCAGCTTCCGGAAACCTACGTGATCGACCGCAGCGGCAAGGTGGTGGAAAAGGCGGACAACGCGTTTAACTGGATGGATCCGCAGTTCCTGGCGCGGGTGAAGGGGATGCTGTAGGTCGCTGAAAACGAATATTGGCCGCCGATAAACACCGATGAACGCAGATAAGACCATTTTTTTCAATCCGCGTTTACTGGTAAATCGCAGGAAACGCTAAACCACTGGCGGCGCTCGCATTGTAGAATGGATTTACCGGAGGGAATTTGCACCCGTTTGCCCAAGTTGACAAGCCCTCCGGGGTCCGGTATAGTTCTGAAGTACTGACGTATCAATAGTTTCGATGGGTTCGTCGGAGTCCTGGGCCATGGCCAGCAGCGCGGATAAACAAGCGATGGACGTAGACTTCTCTACCGAAGAAGACTACGAGCATCTTATTGAGGACTATAGTCATCTCGCGCCTCCCTCCGAAGGGGAGCTGTTGCAAGGCCACGTCGTAAAAATCACTCCTCAGGAAGTCATCGTCGATTTCGGTTATAAGCTCGAAGGTCTCGTGCCGATCGAGCAGGTCCGGCAGCCGGATGGCACAGTGCCGTATAAGGCCGGGGACCCGATCGACGTGATGATCGACCGCTCCTCTCAGCAGCCTGAAGGCTACGTGCTGCTGTCCTTCTCAAAAGCAAGCAGGCTGCGCATTTGGGACAATCTGGAGCGCGCGATGCGCGACCAATTGCTGGTGTCCGGACGCGTCACGGAGCGCACCAAGGGCGGCCTGATGGTGGACGTCGGCGTGCCCGCTTTCATGCCTGGTTCGCAGGTCGATCTGCGGCCCATTCACGACCTCGACCAGTTTCTCAATCAGGATATTCCTGTAAAGGTTCTTAAGATCAATCGCCGCCGAGGCAATGTCGTCGTCTCGCGCAAGCTCGCCATTGAAGAGGAGCTGAAGGCTCGCAAGCACACCGCGATCGAGGTTCTCGTCGAAGGCGGCGTGGTCACCGGCACGGTGAAAAACCTGACCGAATATGGAGCTTTCGTCGACCTGGGCGGCATCGATGGCCTGCTGCACGTCAGCGACATGTCCCACGGCCGCGTGAACCACCCATCGGAAGTGGTGCATGTCGGCGACGAGATCACCGTCAAGATTCTTAAGTTCGATAAGGATAAAGAGCGCATCTCGCTGGGCATCCGCCAACTGACGCCGGATCCCTGGGAGACTTTGCCGAGCCGCTGTCCCGCCGGTAGCCGCATTGTCGGTCGCGTGATGAGTGTCACCGATTATGGCGCGTTTGTGGAAATCGAGCCGGGAGTCGAAGGTTTGATCCACATCTCGGAAATGACCTGGAGCCGGCGGATGAAACATCCGAGCAAAGTGGTCAAGGCGGGCGATCAGGTGGAAGCCGTCGTGCTCGAAGTGAAAGTCCGCGACCGCCGCGTCTCGCTGGGAATCAAACAGCTGGAAGCCGATCCCTGGACTACGGTGGGTGAGCGCTATTCCATCGGCTCGGTGGTCGAGGGCCGCGTGCGCAAGCTGACCGACTTTGGAGCGTTCCTCGAAATTGAGGATGGCGTCGATGGCTTGGTCCATGTTTCTGACCTCTCCTGGACCAAGCATGTGAAGCATCCTTCTGAGCTGCTCAAAAAAGGGCAGATGATGCAGGCGGTGATTTTAAGTATCGATGCACCTAATCGGCGGCTCTCATTAGGTGTCAAGCAGTTACAGCCCGACGCGTGGGAAGGCTTCTTCCGGTCGCATGAAATCGGCGATCTGGTACGGGGCCGGGTGTGCCGCGCGGCGGCTTTCGGCATGTTCGTGGAACTGGCGCCGGGAGTGGAGGCCTTGTGCCACAAGTCGGAGATCCCTGTAATGCCGGAGCGGGCCGGAGCGGGCGAGAATGTTTTGCCCATCGGCGATGAGTACGATTTTAAAATTATCAAAATGAACGAAACTGAAAAGAAGATCGGATTGAGCCTTCGGGCCGTAGCCGAAGACGAGGAGCGCACGCGCCTCGAAGACTACCAAAGGCAGGCCGCCGCAGCGACCATGACCATCGAAGAAGCCATGAATATTCGCGGAAAAGGGGAAGGCCGATAAAAATGACCAAGGCTGAATTGATCGAAGAAGTTTCGCGCGTGGTAGAGATGACGCGCAAGGATTCGGAGGTTATCGTCGAGGCGATTTTCGATAGCGTGGTGAAGAGCTTGCGCACCGGCGACAAAATCGAGATTCGCGGCTTCGGCAGCTTCCGTACGCGCCAGAGGCAGCCTCGGGTGGGCCGCAATCCGAAGACCGGCGCACGCGTGGAAGTCCCGGCGAAGCGCATTCCATATTTCAAGCCCTCCAAGGAGCTGAAAGACCTGGTGAACGAAGACGGCCGCACTCCGGACGCGGTCATTCCCGACGGCACGCCCATGTAAACGCATGGACCGTTTATGGAGCCCCTGGCGGTATCGTTATGTGTCCAAGAAGGGGCTGGAAGAGTGCATTTTCTGCGTCAAAATCGCCTTAAACGACGATAAAGGCAACTATATTCTGCACCGCGCGGAGAAGAACTTCGTGCTACTGAATACGTATCCCTACACCAGCGGTCACCTGATGATCGCTCCGTACGCGCACGTGCCATTGCTATCGGAATCCGAACCGTCCGCGTTGCAGGAGATGATGCTGTTAGCGCAACGCGCGGAGGCCGCGCTCAGAAAAGTCTACAACCCGTCCGGCTTCAACATGGGCCTGAATATCGGTGAAAGCGCGGGAGCGGGCATTGCAGGCCACATCCACATGCACGTGCTGCCCAGGTGGCTGGGCGACGCAAATTTCATGACGACGATTGGAGAGACGCGGGTGATCCCGGAGGATCTGGAGATTACGTACGCGAAGTTGGTTGAGGCGTTTTAGCCTTCCAGTAACCCCGTTCAGTGCATTTTGTGGGGCGGGCTATTTAGCCGGCAGCCTGCTTCAAGCAGGCTCTAGCGCTTGACCACTCGAACTCCTCTGGCGCTGAGACCAAGCCGGCCTTCACCGGATTGTTTTCAATGTATCTTCGTATCCGACCAAACTCGTCGTCCGACCGGACTAGATGATCGTAGCTTTCACTCTGCCAGAAAGGATTGCCGGTCCGTCCAAGGATCAAGTTCGCCTCATGTGCGGTAAATCCCTTTAACGTTCTGAGCCACTTGGCAGAAGGTACCTTGGGTGTCACAAGCAAATGCACGTGGTTCGGCATAACAACGAAGGAGTGGAGCTCATACCGGTTAAATCGGCTCTCCCCATCGCGGAGTGCCTTGACAAACAGAGTAGCGATCTCCGGGATCGCCAAGTACCTCGGCCCCGTTTCGGCCCTGTCTAACATCTGATCCATTTCGACAAACGCCTTCCCTGTGGTCAGGGCGGCGGGAGGAAAGACGCGGTTCGCGGGCAGGCAATCAAACAATCGAAAAGTAACGAAGAGGGGCGTGTCTACGACGTCGAAGTGAGGCAGTCGCCTCTCGTAATATCTCATTGATCATTGAGTGCTCATTGCATCTGGAAATTCTCAGACAAGCCGCCCAGGAGGGCGGCTGCCGGCTTAATAGCCCGCCCCACATCCAAATGGCTTAATCATGTTTTTGGCGAACGAAGTCGAGTTTGCCCGATGCTGCATCGCGATCCATCTGCTCGTCCCAACGCTCCTGATCTCGATCGGCAACCCAGCGGGCAATTTCCGAGAACTCTTGCGGACTGAGTTGCTGAATCGCCTTTTCGAGTTCTTCAACACGGTTCATGTCTTCATCTTACACCGCGAGAATTTGCAATCCTTCATCGAATCGCCTCCGTCGACCGAGAATCGAACCAGTGCACCTGGTCTTGCCGGATCCGGAACCACGCGGGGCTATCGAAATCGGCCCGCGTGGCGGCGGGGGCGCGCAGGGTGACGTGAGCGCCATTCATCTCCAGACGGATCAGCGTTTCATTGCCCATATCCTCGGTCACCCACACCCGAGCCGCACTCCAACCGGGCTGGCTGGTGGCTGAGAATTCAATCTCTTCCGGCCGGACGCCGAGCGTCACCTCGCGGCGCGAGCCCATGGCCGGGCCGGGATCGATGCATAAACCAGCGGCGCGAAAGACGCCCGACTCAATGACACCGGGAATCAGGTTCATCGCCGGGCTCCCCACAAAACCCGCCACAAACAGGTTCGCCGGATGGCGGTAAACCTCCGATGGCGTCGCGTATTGCTGCAACAGCCCGTCCTTCAGAATCGCGATGCGGCTGGCCAGCGTCATGGCCTCCACCTGATCGTGCGTCACATAAAGCGTGACCACCGCGAGCTCGTGTTGCAGGTGTTTCAGCTCCGCGCGCATGTCGACGCGCAAACGGGAGTCGAGGTTCGAGAGCGGCTCGTCCATTAAGAACGCCTGCGGCCGCCGGATGATCGCGCGGGCCAATGCGACCCGCTGACGTTCCCCACCCGACAACTGGCGTGGCTGATTGCGCAATAAATGAGTGAGCCCGAGCCGCGCGCCGATCCTCTCCACCTCCTCCGAAATTTCAGACGCAGTCCGCCGCCGCACCCGCAGCGGATATCCGATGTTTTCGGCGACCGTCATGTGAGGATAGAGCGCGTAGCCCTGAAACACCATCGCTACATCGCGTTTGGGAGGATCGAGCCGTGTGATATCGCGGCCTTGCAGCGTGACCACGCCCTCGTCCGGCTCCTCCAACCCGGCAATGATCCGCAGCAAGGTGGATTTGCCGCAGCCCGAAGGTCCCAGCAACACGACGAACTCCCCCGCGTCCGCTTCGAGCGTCACGCCGCCCAGCGCCTGTTTCGCGCCGAAGCGCTTGACGATGTTTTCCACCCGCAAGCTCATGGTCAGCCTTTGATCGCACCGAGGGAAAGTCCGCGGACAAAATATCGCTGCGCGGCTCCCGCGAAAATGAGAACCGGAAGCATCGCGACTACTCCCGCCGCGCTCATCGCACCCCACTGAATTTCGTACTGCGTGACATGCGACGCGATTCCGACCGGAAGCGTCATCGCCGATTCTGTCTGCGAAAGAATCAAGGCAAAGAGAAACTCATTCCAAGCCACGATCAGGCAGAACACGGCAGTCGCGGCAAGCCCCGGGCGCACCAGTGGCAGCACGATCCGCAGCAGCACTCCCAGCCGCGATTCGCCATCGAGCATCGCCGCCTCTTCAATCTCCCGAGGCAGCTCCTCGACGAATCCGCGCATCATCCAAATGACGAAAGGCAGGTTCAGCGCCACGTCGAGCAGGATGAGCCCGACAAGCGAATTCAGCAACCCGACCTGGCGGAACATCAGGAACAGCGGGATGATCGTGACGATCGGCGGAAGCATCCGGTTCGAAAGAATCCAGAAACTGATGCCGCGAGCCCAATCCCGAGGCCAGCGGAATCGCGCCAGCCCATACGCGGCGGGCAGCCCCAATATCAGCGCGATCAAGGTGGAACAAGTCGAGACAACGAGTGAATTGAGAAAGTATCGCCCAAACGCGTCGTGCCCGAAAATCGCCTCGTAATGGTGGAACGTCGGCGTGAAGCCAAACCATACGGGCGGCGATGCGAACTGATCGATCTCGCGCTTTAGAGAAATCGTGATCAGCCAATAAATCGGCGCCAGAGCCCCAGCCAGCGCGAGAAAGGCCGCCGCGTATTTGGCAAGCGTTTTCATGACACCTTCATGAGGCGCATCAGGCCGCGCGCGGCCAGCATCGTGACCACCAGCCCCACAAACGACATCGCCGCCGCGTACCCGAAGTTGGAAAATCGAAATGCCGTGCGGTAAATATACAGGCTCACGGTTTCGGTCGCCGACCCTGGACCACCCTGCGTCAGCAGGAAAATCTGGTCGAAAATCCGCAGCAGGTCCATCCCCCGGAGCAGCAGAGCCAGCAGGATGGTGGGCTTCAGCAGCGGCAGGACGACATCGCGGAGCGTCTGCCAGTAACTCGCTCCATCGACGCGTGCAGCTTCCATCGGCTCCGCGGGAATCGCCTGCAATCCCGCCGTCAGTAGCAGGAACAGAAACGGAGTCCACTCCCACACGTCGACGAAGATCACCGACAGCATCGCCGTAGTTCGCCCGCTGATCCAGGTCAGGCCCGACGTGTGGAATCCCATCTGCCGCAGCATGCCGTTCAGCACGCCGAACTCCGGGTTGTAGATCAGCCTCCAGATCACGGCCGCCACCACCGGAGGCAGCAGCATCGGCGCCAGCAGGCCCACGCGGATCAACGCCCGTCCGCGCGCCAGCGAATCGACCAGCAGCGCCAGCCCCAGTCCGAGCAAAAACTCCAGCGTTAAGCGCCGCCGCTGCGTACAGCAAAGTCTGCCCCGCGGCGACTCGAAACAGCCGATCCTCAAACAGCCGCGTGTAATTCGCGACCGTGAACCCGTGGGCATCCGTCAAGCTCACCTTAATAAGGAAGACCAGCGGATAAATCGAAAGCCCCGCCAGCACCAGCATCGCCGGAGCGACCCACACCAAGCCTCCAGGGATTCGCCGGGTCATTTACTCCGCTCAAGAATCGCCGCGATTTCGCGATTCGCCTGCCGCATCGCATCCTCCGGCGATGCCGCCCCCGAATTGGCCTGCGACAGCGCGACCCCGAACGCATTCTCGATCTCGTTCCACTGCGCCGTCCGCGGCCGCGGACGAGCGTTCTCGAGCGCGGCAAGCTGTGCAGGAAACGCCCGAAACTTCGTTACCAGATCGGCCGCCTGAAACACGCTGCGCCGCGTGGGAGGATTCCCGCGCACGGCCGCCTGCTTCATCTGCGCCGCCTCCGTCGCCCACTAGATGAAATCGAACGCCGCCTCGCGATTTCTCGACGCCGCCGGCACCGCGACCAGCCACGCCCCCAGTTCCGCGACTCCCGGCTTGCGACCCGCCGGCATCGGCGCAAATTCGATCTTGCCCGGCACCTTCGACTTCGACGGATCGTCCATCGCCGCGATCCATGCCGGCCAGTTGATGCTCATCGCCGCCGTCCCTTGCAGCAGTTGCGCCGAAACCTCCGCCGCGTTGAACCCCGCATAGCCCGGCGGCGATATCTTCCCCAGCTCCAGCATGAACCGCAGCGCGTCAATCGCCTCCGGCGCTCTCCAGAGCCGGCTTGCCCTGCGCGTCGAAAATATCCCCGCCGAACGCCCACAGCAGCGGCATGAAATCCGTGACCGCGGAGTTTCCCGGCGCGGCGCGCATCACATAGCCGAACATCTTCTCGCCCGCGCCGATCATCTTCGCGTCGGCCAGAACGTCATCCCACCGTCCGCGGCGGACCAAGCTTGTACTTCTCAAACAAATCCTTGCGATAGAAAAACAACTGCGAGTTCCCCACGTACGGCAGTGCGAAATATTCCCCCGATCGCCGGCAAACCGCCAGGCAGCTAGCCAGAAAATCCGCATCCGGCTCGCGCGTCAGCGGCGTCAGCCCGCCATCGGCCGCCAGTTTTGGGAACCACGGATCGTCCATCATGATCACGTCATAAGCTCCCGTGCGGCTAGCCAGATCGAGCGATTCCTTCTCGAACAGATTCGCGTAAGGAAGCTCGACCACCTCGATGCGCGTTTTCCGCAGTTCCCCCCACTCCCGCGCCGCCGCCTTCAGCGCGCTGCCCTCCACCCCCGCGTTCACCGCGATCGTAAGCGTCTTGTTCGACCCGTCTCGCGAGCACGCGGCAAGCAAAGTTGTCGCCAGAACCGCGACCATCAGAGAGCGGATAGACCCGAAATTCTCAACAAGTTGTTCACGCACGAACACGAAGTGTATCAAACCCCACCCTGCATCCCGCATCTTTTGAACTATACTTCTCAATGGAGAATGTCCGCGAAAACGCTAGTAATCCTTCTGTCCACGGCCGCGACACTCACAGCCGCTGCCCCCAGCTTTTCCCGCGATATCCAACCCATCCTGCAGAAGAAATGCCAGGGCTGCCATCAGCCGGCGTCGAAAATGTCAGACCTCGATCTCACCACCTTCGACGGATTCTCGAAAGGCGGCAAGCGCGGCCCCGCGTTCCTGGCGGAGCGTCCCGATGATAGCGTCGTCATCCGCTATCTGACCGCCGCGCTGCAGCCGCGGATGCCGCTGGGGCAAGCTCCTTTGCCCGACGCCGAAATCGCCCTCGTCCGCGACTGGATTCGCGACGGCGCGAAAAACGATTCTCTCCCGGAGACCACCGAGCTCCGCACCCCCGTCTACCTTCAGCCGCCTGTGATCACTGCGCTCCGCTTCTCGCCCGATGGGTCCGAAATCGCCGTCTCCGGCAACAGCGAGGTCCTGATCCACAGCGTCGACGGCACTGCGCCTCTGCGCCGCCTGACCGGCTCCGCGGAGCGCATCCTCTCCATCGC
This sequence comes from Bryobacterales bacterium, assembly GCA_963813145.1. Taxonomy (GTDB): domain Bacteria; phylum Acidobacteriota; class Terriglobia; order Bryobacterales; family Bryobacteraceae; genus Palsa-187. The sequence continues at coordinate 2,800,740 of CAWEXX010000001.1, read as the reverse complement.
CTACAGCCCCGATGGAAAGCTGCTGATCGCCGGCGGAGGCACCCCCGCGCAGTTTGGCGAGGTGCAAATCTGGGACCCGAAAAGCGGTAAGCTGCTCCACTCCGCGCGCCTCACCGCCGATACCGTCTTCGGTGCGTCTCTATCTCCCGACGCGTCGAAAATCGCCGTCGGCGGCACCGACAATTCCGTTCACATGATCGAGACTGCCACCGGCAAAGAGCTCTACAAGATCAGCAATCACGAGAACTGGGTGCTGGCCACGGTTTTCGGCATCGATTCTAAACGATTCGTTTCGGCCAGCGGAGACCGCGCGGCCAAGTTGGTCGACGCCGCTACCGGTACGTTCCTCGAAAACGTCAACCTGCTGCGCGGCGAGCTAGGCGCCATTGCACGCCACCCGAAGAAGGACATCGTCGTCATCGGCGGCGTCGAGCGCATTCCCTACATATACCTGCTGGACCGCCCGCGCAACATGAAGATCGCCGACGACACGACCTTGGTACGCAAGCTCGAACGCCAGGACGGAGTGATTACCTCCCTGGACTGGTCGCCCGACGGAACGCGCATCGCAGTTGCTGGCGCAGCCCCCTCCGTGAATTTGTACGACCCCGAGACCGGCGACAAAAAGGCGTCATGTAAAGGCCACGAAGCCGGCATCTACGCGGTAGCATTTTCGCCCGACAGCTCCAAACTAGCCACCGGCGGTTTCGACGGCAAAGTCCGGATCTACAACACATCCGATTGCGCTCTGATCCGAGCCTTCGTTCCCGCGCCGCTCTCCGGAGGCAAACCGCAATGAAAACGGTCGCAGCTGCATTCCTTCTGGTTCTCACCCTCCACGCCGAGCCCCCTTCTATCCTCGAACTCCAACCCCGCGGCGCACAACGAGGCCGACCACTTTCCCTCACCATCGTCGGCCAGAATCTCGGCGAAGGCGTCAGTGTAATCTCGAATCTTCCCGCCTCCTTCACTCCGATCAGCAACACCAAGCAAGGCATGCCCAGCCGCAATGCGAGCTTCCTGGTCGAGCCCAAGGGCGATTGGGCCGTAGGCGTCTACACCATCCGAGTGAAAGGCCCGAATGGACTCTCTAACGTCCTGCTCTTCAGCGTCGGCGCATTCCCCGAGATCCCCGAGGACGAAAGCCGGCCCGGTGCCGAGCCTCATCAGAACGATTCCATCGAGCGCGCCCAGGCCCTCCCTTCGACTCCGGTGACCGTGAACGGGACGCTGCAAGGCCCCGAGCGCGACATCTACCGCATTCAGGTAAAAGCCGGCGAACGCCGTGTTTTTGAAGTGGAGGCGCGCCGCGTCGGTTCCGCCATCGACCCCTTCATCCGCGTAATGGACGGCGCCGGAAAGACGCTGGCGCAAAGCGACGACGACCCGCTATTGAGCCTCGACACACGCGTGGATCTGACGTTTCCGAAAGAAGGCTTCTATTACGTCGAGGTGCACGACGCGCGCTTTTCCACCCAGACCCAAAACTTTTACCGTCTGAAAACCGGCGCTTACGCGTACCCTACCGAAATGTTTCCTCTCGGCGGCCGTCGCGGCGAAAAAGTGGACGTCGACCTCTCCGGCGCTAAGGTCAACGTCGATCTCTCCGCCGCGAAAACGCCTCGCGTCTTTGTGAATGTCCCCGATTCCCCGGTCCTGCCGCTGCCCTTCGCCGTCGGCGATTTTCCCGAAGTCCGCGAGCCCGTCGAAGGCCCTCTCACTCTGCCGGTCACCGTCAATGGACGCCTTGCGAAACCTGCTGAGATAGATCGCTACGAACTCAATGTCGAACCCGGCCAGGAATTCTTTTTCGACCTGCAAGCCAGGGAGCTCGGGACCTCCAAGCTCACCGGTCTCTTGACGCTTTGGGATGAGAAAGGCAAAAAGCTCGCATCCGCCGGTGATGGACCCTTGCCCGTGGATGTCGCCGCCGTGACCGCCAGCAGCCGCACTCTGGGCGATCCCTTCCTTCAGTTCAAGGTGCCGGAAAACCTGCACCACGTCTCGATCACCGTCGAGGATCTGGCACGCCGGGGCGGTCCCCAATATGGCTACCGCCTGATGGTCTATCGCGCCGCGCAGGATTTTCGAGCGTCGCTCAATACGCCGTTTGTGAACATCCCCGCAGGTGGCACGGCGCTAGTCAGCGTGAACGTCGCCCGTCGCGGTTACAACGGCCTGCTGAGGATCGAACCAGTCGACCTGCCGCCCGGTCTGACGGTGGCCGGCGGCGATATTCCCGCCGAGGTCGCCGACCCCAATAATCGCGCCACCAGCCGCAATGCGATTCTCACGCTGACTGCCGCTGCGGATGCGAAGCTCACCGCCGGCGAACTCAGCTTCCGCGCCATCGGCTCGGACGAGCAAGGCAAACCGATCGAGCGTATAGCGACCGGCTTCGGCTACTCAATAGGTGTGACGGGAGCAACCGACCAGGGCGTCGTCGATCGCCAGCGGCCGCTGACCGGAGCTTGGCTTGGTTATTCTTTGCCCGTCTCGTTAACCGATCCGCCTCCGGCAGAGCTCACGCTGAAACTGTTGAGCGCCACGAAGAAAGAAGCCGGTTATCAATTCTTGTTCCGCTGGACCTGGTCGACCACCAACGCCATGCAAACCTGGCCCGACACCGTGGACGTGGATGTTCCCAACTTCAACGATCTCCGCGTCATCGAAATGGCGATCGATCCCAAGGATCGAAAGACCGGGACGTTTCTGGTCACGTCCACCCGCAATACTCTGCCCGCGCTTTATAACGTGGTCATCAACGGCCGCCTGATGGTAAGTGGCACACGACGGGACGTCTACGCTCCGCTAGTAGCGTTCCCGGTGCCCGCCATGGATCCCGCGGAGCCCGAAGGCAAAAGAGATGAGAAAAATTAAAATGCGCAACCTTCTGCTACTCGCCGCCACCGCCGCTGTTTCGCTCGCAGCCGAGCAGGTGACTTTCTTGCGCGACGTGGCTCCCATCCTTAATAAGGCGAGCTGCACGTCAGGGACCTGCCACGGCGCGGCCAAGGGCAAAGCCGGGTTCAAGCTCTCTCTGCGCGGCTATGATCCCCAATTCGACTACGAAGCGTTGCTCTACGATCTCTCCGGCCGCCGCTTCAATCGCGCGGACCCGGCCCGCAGCCTGATGCTCGCCAAGCCGACGCAGCAGGTAGCGCATGGCGGCGGATTGCGATTCGAACGCAATTCAGCCTACTATCAAACGATTTTCAACTGGATCGCTCAGGGCGTTCCCTTCGGCGATCCCGCCAAGGATAACGTCGCCACGCTCGAAGTCGTGCCGCCGGAAATCGCAATGCCTCGCCCCGGCGAGAAAATGAACGTGAAAGTCGTCGCCCGCTACAACGACGGTCTCACGCGCGATGTAACCAATGAAGCAGTCATTGAATCGAATACTCCCGATGTCGCCAAAGTAGACTCAGCAGCGGCGGTCTCCGGGGAACGAATCGGCGAAGCCACCATGCTGGTGCGCTATCAAGGCAAGTACGCGACGATTCCTGTCACCGTGCTGAATCCCAAGCCCGGCTTCGCATGGAAACCCCTCCCGCAGTACAACTACGTCGATCAGTTAATTGACGCCAAGCTTCAGAAACTCCATATCCAACCCTCCGGCCTCTCTACCGACGCAGAATTTCTGCGCCGCGTCACGCTCGATCTGATCGGCCAGCTCCCGACGCCCGCCGATGTTCGCGAGTTCCTGGCCGACCCCGCGCCCTCGAAGGTCAAGCGCGATAAGCGTATCGACAAACTCATCGGCAGCCCCGCATTCGCAGACCGGTGGACCGTGAAGTGGGGCGACCTGTTGCAGTCATCGAGAAAGTTCCTGGGAGAAAAAGGTACCTTCGAGTTTCGCGAATGGATTCACGATAGCGTCGCCCAAAACAAGCCGTACGACAAGATGGTTCGCGAGCTGCTCACCGGCCGGGGCAGCGTCTACGACGTTCCAGCAGCCAACTATTTCCGCACCACGCGCGAGCCCAAGCCCACCATGGAGAAGACCACGCAAGTGTTCCTCGGCGTCCGCATGGTCTGCGCCCAATGTCACGATCATCCCTTCGAGCGATGGACCCAGAATCAGTATTACCAGATGGCCGCCTTCTTCTCCGCCGTCGGACTGCGCCCCGGTTATGAAGTCGGCGAAGAGATCGTCTACGATCAGCGCGCCGACTACGAAATGCACCATCCCAAGGACAATCGCGTGATGGCGCCCCAGTTTTTGGTCGCGTCCGCCGGGGCGATCACGATCCCTTCCGATGAGAAACGCCGCGATGCTTTCGCCGATTGGCTGGTATCTAAACAAAATCCATTTTTCGCCAAAGCTATCTCGAACCGCGTCTGGAGCTACTTCCTGGGCCGCGGCATCATCGATCCGGTAGACGACATCCGCGCATCCAACCCGCCAGTCAACGCAGCGTTGCTGACAGGCTTGACCAAAGATCTCACCGATCATCAGTTCGACCTGCAGCACCTGATGCGAGTCATCGTGAAGTCCAGAACCTATCAGGCGAGCTTCCAATCCAACGAATGGAACGCGCTGGATGGCGATAACTTCTCCCACGCCATCCCCCGCCGCCTCAGCGCTGAGCCCTTAATGGACGCAGTAACCCAAGCGGCAGGCGTCAGACCGAACTTCCCCGAAGTCCCCGAAGACACCACGGCATCGCAGCTCCCCGATCCGCACGTAGGAGCCGACGGATTCCTGGACCTGTTCGGCCGTCCCACCCGCGAATCCTCGTGCGAATGCGAGCGCCGAGCCGACTTCAGCCTCCCGCAAGCCCTGAATCTGGTAAACGGCTCAACCATCTCCGACGCAGTAGCCGATTCAAAAGGCCGAATCGCGAAAAACGTACTAGCCGGCCTGACCGACGCCGCCATGGTAGACGACCTCTACCTGTCGACCCTATCGAGACCGCCGACCAAGCAAGAAGCCGAATCCGCCCTGAAATATTTGTCGCCAGGCCCGCAAACCCGAAGGTCCCAAGACCTGCTGTGGGCTCTGTTAAACAGCAAGGGTTTCCTTTACATTTACTAGCAGCCAAAACATTAGCATCTCGATCTCCTCTTGTAGGGCGGCCAATATTGGCTGCAGCCGCCTTTCAGGCGGTTTTTTGTGGATCGTTAAAGGCCTGCCCGAAGGCAGGCCGCAGCCAATATTGGCCGCCCTACAAAGCGGACTGTTTGCTGACACTTGTTACTAGTTGTGTCCTTTGTGGTGCAGGCTGGCAGCCTGCGCCCGATTGTTCGTTCACCGGAGCCGCCATGCGTCAGCATGCGGGCAGACGCCGAAGTCTACGCCAATGCCAGATTCGCCTGCGCCCTCAAATCAAACCCCGCAAACTCCCCCCGCTCCAGCTTAGGAAACGCCGCCGCCGCAATCATCGCCGCATTGTCCGTAGCCAGCCCGGCCGTAGGAAAATAAACCGGCCCACGCATCCGCCGCCTCTTCGAAGCAGCCTGCAACCCCACATTGCAAGCCACCCCCCCTGAAATAATCACGCTACGCGCATCCATCTCCTCCGCCGACCGTTCCGCTCTCCGCAACAACTCATCAATCACCGAGCTCTGAAACGACGCAACCAGATCCAGCGTCGCCCGAGGCGTCACCGCGAGCCATTCCTCCGCAGTCACCGCCCCACTAGCACGCCGCGCAGCGATTTCCGCCTCCATGTCATGCGCCTCCACCCACCGCAGTACGGCAGTCTTAATCCCGCTGAAACTGAAATCGAGCGTATTCCCTTTCATCTTGGGCGTAGTGAATTTCACCGCCTCCGGATTCCCATAAGGAGCCAGTTTATCGATCACCGGCCCGCCCGGATATCCGAATCCCAGCAGCTTGCCGACCTTATCGAAAGCCTCGCCCGCCGCATCGTCCCGCGTTTTTCCCAGCAGCCGGTATCGATGATCTTCACTCACCTCATATAAGATGCGTGTGCCCCCCGCTGACCACCAGAGCCAGCGCCGGCAACTCCACCGCGTTCTGACTTGCCACCGCATAAATATGCCCTTCAATATGATTCACCGCAATCAGAGGAATCTTCTTTGCGAGCGACAGAGCCTTGGCATAAGTGATCCCCACCAGCAGCGACCCAATCAGCCCTGGCCCTTGAGTCACCGCGACCGCGGCCATGTCGTCGAGAGTTTTCGAGGCCTGCTCTAGAGCCATTCGCACGATCGGCACGATGGCGCGCAGATGTTCGCGAGAAGCCAGTTCCGGCACGACGCCGCCGTATCGCGCGTGCGTGTCCATTTGCGATGCCACGACGCTCGAAAGAATCCGGGTGCCGTCTTCCACCACCGCCGCCGCGGTTTCGTCGCACGAAGATTCGATGCCGAGGATTAACCTAGAGGAGTGCGTGTTGATGAATTTGATTATAATCTACCCGAAGAACTGATTGCCCAGCAACCACTTGCCGAACGCGACGGCTCGCGGATGCTGGTGGTCGATCGCGAAACCGGCACCTGGGAAGACCGCATGTTTCGCGATTTTCCTTCCTATGTGCACGAAGGCGATTGCCTTGTGCTCAACGATTCGCGAGTTTTTCCTTCGCGCCTCTATGGGCGGCGCGAACATGGCACCGGCCGGGTCGAGATTTTTCTGACGCGCCAAATTACGGCAAACACGTGGCATGCGCTGGTCCGGCCCGGAAAGAAAATGCGCACCGGCGAACGGATCATCATCTCCGACGATCTGACCGCCGAAATTCTCGGGCGCGGCGAATTCGGCGAGCGCATTGTCCATCTGCATCCTCGCGGAGATCTGTTCGAAGTGCTTGAGCGCGTGGGACATGTCCCTCTGCCGCCGTACATCCGTCGGCCCGATACCGAGCTCGATCGGACCCGCTACCAGACCGTTTTCGCCCAGGATCGCGGATCGGTAGCGGCTCCGACTGCGGGGCTGCATTTTACGCCCGAGATTCTGTCGCAAATGCCTAATATTGCACGGGTTACATTACATGTCGGGCTCGGGACGTTCCAGCCTTTGCATGGGGATGTTGTGGAAGAGATTACACTTCACGAGGAGTCGTTTGTCGTCCCACCGGCTGCCGTTCAGGCCATGGATCGGGCCAAGCGGGTGATCGCGGTCGGCACTACCAGCGTGCGCGCCATTGAGAGCGATCCGGGCTCTCCGACTACTCGATTATTTTTGTATCCGGGAGCGAAGTTCCGGCGCACGGGAGCCCTGCTGACTAATTTCCATCTGCCGCAATCGAGCTTGTTGATCCTGGTTTGTGCCTTTGCGGGCAAGGATTTAGCGCTGGCAGCGTATCGCCACGCGGTGGAAAACAAATATCGATTTTTTTCTTACGGGGATTGCATGTTCGTAGTATGATTACTACGTGACACGTAATAACGATCCATCCTTACTGGTGCTCGCCAGCCTCGCCGAAGGCGATAAGCACGGCTATTCCATGATGGAGGATATCGAGCGGTTTGCGGGAGTAAAGCTCGGTCCCGGAACACTTTACGGGGCAATTACGCGGCTGGAGGAAAACGGGTGGATCGCGCCGGTGCCGTCGGAGGACCGCAGGCAGCCTTATACGCTGACAGCTCTGGGTCGGAAGTCGCTCGAGGAAGAGGCGGGGGCGCTGCTTAGTGTCGCGAAGACGGCGTTGAAGAGGCTCAAGCACGCATGAGGAAAGCCTTAAACGCTCTTATTTTGCTGTATCCGAAATCCTGGCAACAGCGGTATAAAAACGAGTTTTTGGCCTTCTTGGACGACGTTTCGCCCACCTGGGGCACACTTTTCGATGTGTTAGGAGGCGCGCTGAAAATGCAACTGAAAATCGGGAAAGCATGGAAGATGATCGCAGCGTTCGGAGTCGTGGGAGTGGCCGCGGCGGCAGTCTATACGGTCACGATTCCCAAGCGGTATGTGTCGCAGGCCATCTTTAAATATGTCGATCCCGCGAAAATGAATTCCGCGGCGGCACAGGTTTTAAGCAGAGCCTCCCTCACGCAACTGATCGTTGAAGAAGATCTCTATCGCGCCGAGCGCGCGCGCCAGCCGCTGGAGGACATCATCCAGGAAATGAAGACTCGGGACATTATGATTCGGCAGGTGAACATGCCAATTGAAAACTTCTCCAGCTCCGTTTCCTTCCGGGGGCCGGATGCGGAGCGAGCGCAACGAACGACTCAGCGGCTCACCGCCTTGTTTGTCGCCGCGAACGTTGGATCCCTGGTGACGCCCGCGAATCTTCCGGTCTATCCTGCCGGCCCGCGGCCGTCGCGGAATATGATCATGGGGTTGGTGGTGGGCGTTCTCGCGGGTACTTTGTTTGCTTTGTTCAACGGGCTGAAGGTGTGGAAACTTGGCGGAGTACTCGGGCTTGCCGGGTTGATCCTGGGGGCGGGCGTCGCTTACCTGATGCCGGAGCAATATTCGTCGATGGAGGTTATTCGATGCAGTGGACAAGGTTGTGACCGGATCGACAATCTGGTTTTTGCCGTGATGGAGCCGGCAAATCTTGACGCGATTATCGCGCGGTTCGGGCTTTATCCCGGTGATCGAGACGGGCGGAAGAAGCTGATGGAGAATCTTCACTTCAGGGCCGGGGCGCCCGGGCCTGGCGTTACGATTGGGTTTGATTACGGGGACAGATATGTCGCGCAGAAGGTTACGGCGGACGTTGGGTCGCAGTTGATCGATAAATCGCGGACGCAGGCTGGCGGGGTCACTCTCGAATTGCTCGATCCGGCGACTCTGGCTTCGATACAGACATCTCCTAATTGTCCTGTGATTGAAGGGGTCGGGTTGTTTGTGGGGCTGGCGGCCGCAGTTGGGTTGGGGTTGTGGAGGGATCGGCGGGGACCGCTCCCGATGGTCGCGGCTCTTTAGGGACGCTGGCTGCGCCGGGAGATCGCTCCCTGCGGTCGCGGCTCTGAAAAGGCGACGCCGGGGAATGTAATCGGAGCGCGCGCCGCCGGCAGTCATGCCGACGGAGGACATGTCGAGACGACTCTCGACACGGCACGCCTGGAGGCGCGCGCCACAAGCTCCAACTATAGGACGTCGGCGAATCCTCGTTTTAAGTGGCGGAAGAATAGGCCGCCTAGGACGAAGATTCCTACGGAATATGCACTCAGCACCGCTAACTCCTGCCAGTGGGGCCAAGCGGACGACAGCAGGCGGTCGCGATAGGCTCGTACCACCCAGGACATGGGGTTCCACGCGACTAAGAAACGCACTCGCTGCGGGACTTTGGATTCCAGGATCATGATGGGCGTGATCCAGAACCACAGCGTCATCACCACGCTTAGGATTTGCACTGTGTCGCGCAGGTAGACGTGGAGGCTGGAGACGATCCAGGCTACTCCGACTCCCAGCATCCCTACGAAGATCATGTAGACGGGCAGCAGGAATACTTTGGCGCTGATATGTTTTTCGATGGCCAGCACTGAAATAATCGCGAGGGCCAAGCCGATCAGGTGATGGATGAGCGACGACAGGAAGACGCTGACGGGCAGGACTTCGGACGGGAAGACTGTTTTTGTGATCAGGTTCGCGTTTTCCACCATGGAAGCGGCGGACCTTGTTACTGTCTCCTGGAACAGCATCCACGGGAGGAAGCCGCAGAACAGGAACATCAGGTAACTATCGGTGACGGAGCCCGGTGGCATTCTCTGGTCGAGGCATTTGACGAAAATGTAATACCAGATGCCCAATTGCACCAAGGGGTGGACGACTCCCCAGAGCCAGCCTGCTACGGAGCCGACGTAACGCTGCTGAAAGTCGCGGCGAACCAGTTGGGCGACCAGCGCCCGGCCGGTGACGAGGTTTTTTACGAAATGGCGGCCGGGGATGCGGGGCATTGTTGAGTTACGAAGAGCAGGTCGGGGACCTGCTCCACTTCAGTCTACAATGGGAGTTGAATGCGGGTTTTTGCTGGCGCGCTGGCTCTCCTCCTCACTGCTCGCCTACAGGCGCAAAACGAGCGGCTCACTTATGACATTGAATGGCGGCTGATCCATGCCGGGTCGGTGGTGGTCGATACCCACCAGACCAACGCGCGGGTAAAGCTGGAATCGGCGGGGCTGGTTTCGACTCTGTTCAAGATCGACGACGCGTATGGAGTCACCTATGACGAGCCGTTTTGCGCGACCAGCACCACGCTTGATTCGCAAGAAGGCAAGCGGCATCACGAGACGCGGGTGACCTTCGACCGGACTCGAAATCGAGCGGTTTTTTTGGAGCGCGACGTTCTGAAAAACGCCGTGCTGCACTCCTCCGACGTCGCCATTCCGAATTGCGTACACGATGTTCTGGGCGCGCTGATCAGTTTGCGCGGGCTGTCTTTGAATCCGGGACAATCGGCGCAGATGCCGGTGAGCGACGGTCGGCGCGCGGCGCAGGTAAAAGTGGAAGCGCAGGATCGGGAAGAAATCAAGACGGCGAATTCGACCTACAAGACGATTCGCTGCGAGACGTTTTTGCTGAACGGCGTGGTTTATAGCCGCAAGGGGCGGGTTTTTGTATGGCTGACCGACGATGCGCGGCGGCTGCCGGTGCAGATCCAGCTGCGCATGACGTTTCCAGTGGGAACGGTGACGCTCCACTTGCTGAAGGAGGAGAAGCTTTGAAGAGAGTAGCCAGTAGCCAGGAGCCAGTAGCCAGTACAGCCACGAAAGTAGCCAGGAGCCAGGAGCCAGGAGCCAGAATAGGGGCATTGATTTTGATTGTTGGTACTGGGTTGTTTGGGCAGGACACGAATCCACTGTTGAATACGGCGGGGATGAATCAGTTGTGCGCGCGGACGATTCAGTTGATGGATGCGGGTGGGGTTGCCGTTCCTGAGTTGCAGCGGGCTGCTGGGCCGATTATTGAGAGCGCTAAACAGAGCTGCGCGGTTTTGGAAGCCAAGCCGGGGACTACTCAGCCGGTGTTTGCGGTGATGAAATCGGTGCGCGCGTTTTTGACTTTGTCGGATGCGGTGCCGAAGCCTTTTCCTTTTCCTGAGACGGCCCAAAAGCAGCTGGATGAGCTGCGATTGGACGAGACACGGATCGAATCGCATTTTCGGGCGCTGCTCGATTCGAAAGAGGCGCGGCTGGCGAATCCGGATCGGGATAATTTGAAGCGTTATGCGGAGGAGAATCGAAGGCTGGCTCCGCCCGATCCGGCGAAGCCTCGCATCGTGTTTTTTGGGGATTCCATTACAGATTTGTGGCGGCTGAACGAATATTTTCCCGATCGAAGTTTTGTCAATCGAGGAATCAGCGGGCAGATCACGTCGGAAATGCTGGGGCGGCTGAAGGCAGACGTGATCAATCTGCGGCCGGCCGCGGTGGTGATTCTCGCCGGGACCAACGATCTGGCGCGAGGGATTCCTTTGACGGGGATCGAGGACAATCTGCTGATGATCGCCGACCTGTGCGACACCTACAAAATCAAAGTGATCTTCGCGTCAGTGCTGCCGGTGAGCGATTATCACAAGGCGGAAAACAAGGCGAATGAGCGGACTCCGCTGAGGCCTCCGGTGTTTATCAAGGCTTTGAACGAGTGGATCGAGAGCTTCTGCGCGAACCGGCATCATACGTACCTGAACTATCACGCGGCGATGGTGGATGCGACGGGTCAGTTGAAGGAAGACCTGGGGGACGACGGACTGCATCCGAATGCGAAGGGGTACCGGATTATGGCTCCGCTGGCGCTAGAGGCGATTTCGAGAGCGTTGCCGCCAAAGCCGGTGGCGGCACCGGTTGCGCCAACTACGGGGAAACCGGGGAAGAAGAGGGGGACGTCTAATTAGGAGGCCGATTACCAATCGGCCGCAGGCTGCCAGCCTGCACCACATCGGATTAAGTTATGACTAAGTGGCGAGTGGCGGCGTTCTTGGCGGTGATGGCTCTCGCCGTTGGCCAGCGTCCGACCACTGTGGCTGAGCTGGTCAGCTTCATTAGAGATTCGGTCAAGCGGAAGCAGGACGATCGGCTGGTTGCGGATTATCTGCTCAAGCGGATGAAGATGAAGGAGCACCTGGACGACAAGACTGTCGAGGAATTGCATGGGCTGGGCGCGGGTCCTCGCACCACCGCAGCGCTGCGGAAATTGAGTCAGGAATCGGCGAGCCTGGCTGTGGCTCCGCCGCCTGTGATGGTCGATGCCGCGCCTCCTCCGCCTCCGCCGCAGCCGCCTCCGCCAAGTTCGGTGGAGCAGGCGGAGATCCTCGATTTGATTCGCGCCAACGCCATCAACTACAGCAATAATCTGCCGAATTTTCTTTGCACGCAGGTGACGAAACGCAACGTGGATCCGACCGGGACGGGCGAGCACTGGCGGCTGGCGGACACGCTTCAGGAACAGCTCAGCTTTTTCGAGCATCGCGAAAAATACGTGGTGACCATGAGGAATGGGACCGCAGTGACCAACCTGGATCACGAGAAACTTGGCGGCGCGACTTCGTCGGGCGAATTCGGAAGCATGCTGTACGACATTTTCAATCCGGCTACTCAGGCTCGGTTCGAGTGGGAGCGCTGGACGACCTGGCACGGGCGGCGCACGTACGTATTTTCGTTCGAGGTGTCGAGGGAGAGGTCGCGCTACGACATTTATCACGGGCCTTCGGACCGGCACGTGGTTTCGGCGTACAGGGGGTCGGTTTACGCCGACGCGGTGACCAAGAACGTGATGCGCATCAAGATGGAGTGCGTGAACCTGCCGATGGATTTTCCGATTCAGGAAGTGACGCAGGACCTGGTGTACGACAACGCGAAGATCTCCGATCAGGAATTTCTGCTGCCGTTGAAATCGGAACTGAATTCGAAGGAGGGGCGGTATCTGGTGAAGAACGTCATCTCCTATCATCTGTATAGGAAGTTCTCGACCGAGGAGAAAATTACTTACGAGAGCGTCGACGATATTGAGAAGAAGGATGATAAGAAGGATGAGCCGAAGGCTCCGGTGAAGAAGCAACCGTAAGAGGGCAGGTCGGGAACCTGCCCCACTTGGTGGCGCTCCTTGTAGGGCGGCCAATTTTGGCTGCAGCCCGCTTTGAGCGGGCTCTTTGGACCAACGAAACAGCCGCGTCAAACGCGGCTGCAGCCAAAATCGGCCGCCCTACAAGAAGCGTTTGGGATCACTTAGGATGGTTTTTAGATGAGAGTTATTGCCACATTGTTTGCCGGTGCACTGGCGCTGTTTGCGCAGAGGCCGATGACCGTCGATCAGGTGACGGCGTTCGTTAGGTCGCAGGTCAAGATGAAGGGCGACGACCGGCTGACCGCGGATTTTCTACGCAAAATCAAGATGACGCAGAAGCTGGAAGATAAGACGGTCGAGGATTTGCAGGGGATCGGCGCGGGTCCGAAGACCATCGCGGCGCTGCGCAAATTGGAAGAGGAATCGGCGGGATTGACCGCGGCTCCGCCACCTCCGCCGCCGGCCGCGAAGCTGCCGCCAAAGCCTCCGCCGGATTCGATGGAGCAGGCGGAAGTGATCGCGTCAATGAGGGAATACGCACTGACTTACACGGCGAAGCTGCCGAATTTTTTGTGCGCGCAGATTACGCGGAGGCATCTGGATCCTAAGAATCCGCGGTATCGGTCGGCTGGCGACGTGATTCAGGAGCAGATCAGTTTCTACGAGCATAAAGAGAATTACAAGGTTCAGATGATGAACGGACAGGCGGTGCACAATATCAGTCATGAACAGATCGGCGGGGTGCGGTCGTCGGGCGAATGGGGCAGCATGCTGCACAACATATTTACGCCGGAGGACGAGGCTCAATTCGATTGGGATCATTGGGGATTGCTGCGGGGGCGGTACATGTACGTGTTTTCGTACCGGATCGAGAAGGATCACGGATATTCGATGTACGATGACGAGACCAAGAAGCAATACACGTCGGCTTACACGGGGCTGGTTTATGCAGACAAAGAGACGAAGGAGATCGAGCGGATCACGCTGAAGACGGTGGAGATTCCTTCGGACTTTCCGGTGCGGGATGTATCGTTGACACTGGACTATAAGTCGACCGACATTTCCGGTCATGTGTATACGCTGCCGTTTCACTACGAGCTGGATTCGAAGCATATTCACGGGGATTCGAAGAACGAAGCGGAGTTCAAGCTGTACCAGGTGTATGGCGCCGATACGACGATCACGTTCGAGGATTCGGGACCGGTTCCGGAGGATCAGTTGAAGGAACAACCCGCCGCGGGCGAGAAGAAACCCGTGACGCCGAAGAAGCAGCCGTAGCGGATCTGATAACCTTTCACGATGGAAAGATTCACGGGCCTGCTGGGCCTGGTTGTCATCGTACTGGTCGCTTATTTGTTCTCGACGAATCGCAGCGCCATCAAGCCTCGGGTGCTTTTTTGGGGACTCGGGCTGCAATTCGGGTTCGCGTTTCTGGTGCTGCGAACGAATGTCGGATACGTTTTTCAGGCCGCGAGCAATGGCGTGAATCACATGCTCGGCTATGCGGTCGAGGGCAGCAAGTTTTTGTTCGGCGATAAGCTGGGCGTGAAAAACGACCAGTTCGGCGTGATTTTCGCATTTCAGGTGCTGCCGATTATCATCTTCATCGCGTCGTTCTTCGCGATCCTTTATTACCTCGGCGTGATGCAGATTTTCGTGCGCGGCATGGCGGTCGTGATGCAGCGGGTGTTCGCCACCAGCGGCGCGGAATCGACCAACGTCGCGGCCAGCATTTTTATGGGACAGACGGAAGCTCCGCTGACGATACGTCCGTTCCTGGCGGGGCTGACGCAGAGCGAATTGTTCACGGTGATGGCCAGCGGGATGGCTCACGTATCGGGAGCCACGATGGCGGCGTACGTTCTTATCGCGGGGGTCGAGATTCGGCACCTGTTGACGGCGGTGATCATGACGGCTCCCGCGACGCTGATGCTGGCGAAAATATTGGTGCCGGAGACGCAGGTGCCGGAGACGCTGGGGTCGATCAAGATCGAGGTGGAGAAACCGGGCGTTAACATTATCGATGCGGCGTCGCGAGGCGCGGCGGACGGACTGCAACTGGCGCTCAACGTGGGCGCGATGCTGATCGCGTTTGTGGGACTGATCGCGATGGTGAACGGAATCCTGAAGGGCATTCACGACACGAATCATCTGGCCTGGGTGCCGGCATCGGCGCAGGATATTTTGGGGCGACTTTTCTCGCCGATCGCGTGGCTGTTAGGGGTGAAGTATAACGACTGCGCGTCAATCGGGAACCTGCTGGGGACGCGGCTGATCCTGAATGAATTTGTGGCGTTTATTAATTTGGGAACGATCAAGGCGAACATCGATCCGCGGTCGTTCGTGATCGCGACTTACGCGTTGTGCGGATTCGCGAACTTGAGCTCGGTGGCGATTCAGGTGGGAGGGATCGGAGCGCTGGCGCCTTCGCGCAAATCAGATCTGGCCAGGCTGGGACTGAAAGCGGTGGCGTGCGGGACGATGGCGAACTTCATGTCAGCGTGCATTGCGGGGATGCTGGTGTGATCGGGGTCGTGCTGGGCAGCGGGTTGGGCGCGTTCGCGGAAACGCTGGACGATGTGGTCGAGACGCCTTACTCGGCGATTTCGGGATGGCCTGTATCTACCGCGGTCGGCCATGCGGGGAAGTTGGTCGAGGGTCGAATCGGCGATACGACGGTGATCGTGCTGGCGGGGCGTGCGCACCTTTATGAAGGCTACTCGGCGCATCAGGTGACGTTCGGAATTCGCGAGCTGGCGCGGAGAGGCGTGAAGAGCCTGGTGCTGACGAACGCGGCCGGCGGGATCAATGAGAAATATCGTCCGGGCGATCTGGTGTTGATTTCGGATCACATCAATTTATTGGGGACGAATCCGCTCACGGGTCCGAATGACGATGCGCTGGGACCGCGGTTTCCCGACATGAGCGAGGCTTATTCGCGAGAGTATCGCGAGATCGCGAAGGCGGCTGGCCATGAGTTGGGGATTGTGCTCGCCGAAGGCGTCTATGCGGCAACGCCGGGGCCAAGCTACGAAACTCCGGCGGAAATTCGCTATATGCGGACGATCGGCGCGGATTTGGTGGGAATGTCGACGGTGCCGGAAACGATCGTGGCGAATCACATGGGGATGAAGGTGCTCGCGATTTCGTGCGTGACCAACGCGGCGGCTGGAATTCTGCCGCAGAAGCTGGTGCATGAAGAGGTGCTGGAGACCGGGGAGCGGGTCCGCGATACATTGGTTAAATTATTGCGATCCACGCTTCCGAGGTTAACGTGATGCATCTTGCTCAAATCAATATTGGGAGGTTGGTAGCTCCTATCGACGACCCGCGCATCGCCGAATTTGTGGCGCAGCTCGAGCCGGTGAATAAGCTGGCGGAACAGAGTCCTGGCTTCGTGTGGCGGCTGCAATCGGAATCGGGCAATGCGACCGATGTGCCTTACAATGACGATCCGACGATGCTGGTGAATATGTCGGTGTGGGAGTCGATTGAGATGCTGAAAGAATATGTTTATGGGTCGCGGCATCTCAGTGTGTTTCGTGACCGGCAGAAATGGTTTCAGAAGCTCGACCTGCCGCATTATTGTTTGTGGTGGGTGCCGGAGGGTCATATCCCGAGTGTCGCTGAGGGTCGGGAGCGGATGGAGCATTATCAGAAGCACGGGTCGACTCCGGAGGCGTTTTGGTTTTCGGAGTTTTATCCGGCGTCGGCGGGTCCGGGACCTGCCTCACCGGATGCATTAGAATTGGGCATATAGAAACGAGGCGCCTGTGCTGAACATTCCTGGACGAATCGCCGGACAGACCTGTGAAGGTCCCACGCGGCGGGAGTTGCTGAGGATCGGCTCACTGGGGCTTGCCGGGCTGCACCTGCCGGGCTTCTTTCTGT
This sequence comes from Bryobacterales bacterium, assembly GCA_963813145.1. Taxonomy (GTDB): domain Bacteria; phylum Acidobacteriota; class Terriglobia; order Bryobacterales; family Bryobacteraceae; genus Palsa-187. The sequence goes on along the minus strand of CAWEXX010000001.1, from coordinate 2,783,924 downwards.
CTCAGCAGGCAGCGAAGGCGGCAGACACCGCCAACAAGTTCGCCGGCGCGCGAGGCTTCAACAACGCCAAGAACGTGATCATGATTTTCCTGCAGGGAGGCCCGAGTCACATCGACATCTGGGATCCCAAGCCGGAGGCGCCCGATAATATCCGCGGCGAGTTCAAGCCCATCAAGACCAAAATTCCCGGCACAATGATCGGCGAGCACATGCCGATGATGGCGCAGGTCATGGACAAGGTGACGCTGATCCGGTCCATGAGCTACACGCCCAACGGACTGTTCAATCACACGGCGGCCATTTATCAAATGTTGACGGGCTATCCGCCCGACAAGGTTTCGCCGTCCGGTCAGCTGGAGCCTCCCAACGCCGCGGATTTTCCCACTGCGGGAAGTCATATCAGCAAACTCAAGCCGATGAAGGATGCCATGCTGCCCTTCGTCGAGCTGCCGCGGCCTCTTCAAGAATCGGGAATTATCGGCAAGGGCGGCGCGGCCGGATTCCTCGGTAAAGCTTACGACCCGTATCGTATGTATCAGGACCCGGCTGGCAAAGTGACGCTGGACGATCTTTCCCTGCGCAAAGATATTCCGCCCGAACGGCTGAAAGAACGTTTCGAGCTGCTGAAAGGCATCAATGGGTCGATGCCAGATCTGGAGAAGGCGCTCAACAAAGCGGCGGTCGACGAATATTACGGCAAAGCGTACGATCTGGTGCTGAGCGGCAAGGCGCGCGACGCCATGGACCTGACCAAGGAAACGCCGCAGATGCGCGAGCGCTACGGGATGCACACCTTTGGCCAGAGCGTGTTGATGTCCCGCCGGCTGATTGAAGCGGGAACGAAATTCGTGCAGGTGAATTGGCCGTCGGTGGCAAATGGCGATCCGGAAAAAACCGCGTGGGATACGCACGCCGCTAATTTTGCGCCGCTGAAGAATCTACATTGCCCGAAGCTTGATCGGGCATTGTCGGCGTTGCTCGAAGACATGGACCAGCGCGGATTACTGAAGGAAACGTTGGTGGTCGCGATCGGCGAATTCGGCCGCAGCCCCAGAATGGGCGTCTCGACCAGCGGGAACAGCAACAGTCCTGACGGGCGCGATCATTGGCCGTACTGTTACAGCGGCATCGTGGCGGGAGCCGGGATTGCGCGCGGCATGCAGTATGGCGAGTCGGACGCGACGGCGTCCAGTCCCAAAGAGAAGCCGGTGCACCCCAACGATTTGCTGGCGACGATTTACTTCGCGCTGGGCATCGATCCGGATATGGAGATTCGCAATCACCTGAATCAGCCGCGTGAGCTGGTGAAGGGTAAAGTGGTCTCCGACCTGTTTATGTAATCCCGGAGTCCCTCATGAAACGCCGCGATCTCCTCGCTGGACTCGCTTTGGGGGGTCTTCCCGCGAGGGCCCAACAGCACGGATCCGAGTCGCTGTACATCCCCAAACCGCAACTGGTGGACGACCGCCGTTTCCTTCACGACTTTATGGAAGAGTTCGCTTTTGTCGATTTGATCACCGTCTCGCCGACTCTGCGCATCACCCACATTCCGGTTTGGCTCGACCGAATCGCGGGCGCTTTCGGAACCATTCACGGCCACATCTCCCGCGAGAATCCGCAAAGCGCGACCTTCGACGGCAAGCAAACCGGCGTGGTTGTTTTCCATGGACCGCACGGCTACATCTCGCCCACTTGGTATGCCAAAACCGGCAACGTGGTGCCCACCTGGAACTTTGCCGTGGTCCACGCCACCGGCAAACTGCAACCCGTGGAAGGGAAGAAAGAATTGAACGATCTGCTTGCCAGGCTGATCGCCAAATTCGAAAAGTATGAAGGAACAGGTTACGATTTCGCCAAGCTGGATGACACCTATAAGTACGGCCTGATGGGTGGCATCATCGGATTCGAACTGCAGATCGAACTACTGGAAGGCAAGTTCAAACTCGGCCAGGACCGCAGCCCCGCCGACAAGGAAAGCCTGCTTCAAAATTTGCCCCATGCAAAAACCCCGCGCACGCTCAGCAGCCTGACCGCCAGCTTTTACAAACGGCAAGGTTAGTTCGCGAGCACTCCGGGCGTTGCCGGCATCGACTCAGCGAGGATGGAATTCATCAGCCGGGCGATATCCGACTCGCCGATCAGCACTCGCACTACTTCGATCCCCGTCCGAAACGGTTGCTCCTCGGTACAATACGTCACGTGCCCGAACAACACGCAGTCTCCGACCTGTGCCTTGACGATCGCGCCCAGCGCCAGCGCCAGCGATAGCGTTGCGCACACACCCGATTCTGAAATATCCATCAGCAGCCCCGATGCGACTCTATCTGGCGCCGCGATGTCGGTCACCGTTACTTGCAGGCTCGCCGGGTAGCGTGAATCGATCCGTCGGTCCATCCTTACCTATCGGCAGACTTCGAAAAGTAATTAGTCACTTCGGCGGCAAATATTTCTTGGGAATCCGCAGCGCCATGGACCCGGCCACCGTAACTACGTCGTACTGACCTTGAAAAGCGACCAGCAAATGCGCGGCCCACGGCTCCATTTTGTACTCGTTCGCCAGCCACTTGACCATATCCGTCGTCGCCATTTCCAGCCCCCGATTCAGGCTGCTGACAAATTCCGGCTGCGACCCGATGCTGACGATAAACTCGCCATCCTCCAGCCGCGGACCATCCAGGCTCATCTTTTTCGCGACATCCACCGAGAATTCCACATCCATCGACGTCTCGATCCCGTTGCCGGTCGGCTCGCCATCGCCCATCAGCGCGTGCCCGTCGCCCATATACAGCAGCGCGCCCGCATGATACACCGGCAGGATCACCGTCGCGCCCTCGCGCACCCGGTTGTAATCCATGTTGCCTCCATACGCGCCCGAGGGTCCCGACGTCGGCGAGAAATCTCCCGGAGCCGCGACGCCAATGCACCCCAGCATCGGGACCGCCGGAAATTCCATCTTGCTCACGGCGCTCCTCGGCTCGCGCAGGTGAACGATATTCCGCGCCAGATCGATATCCCAGCGCACCAGGTTGGACCGCCCCGCAATCGCCGCGTCCGGCCTGTAATTCGGCGAATAGAGGCCCCTGATAGACTCCGGCAGCATCGAATAAGGAGCCAGCTGATAGCTGGAATAGCCCCAATCGCGATTCAGTTTCACGCGCCGCAGATGCACCAGAATCGCATCGCCCGGCTCCGCGCCTTCGATATAGAACGGACCCGTCAAGGGATTGCCGGACTCCGGATGGCGCACTTCGCCGTGAAAATCGCGCCCACTGGAATCGATTGTCTGGGTGTTCACCACCTCGCCCGCCTTGATCCGGCGCAGCACCGGGTTGGTGTGCGAAAAGGTCCGATAGTAACTCGCGGGAACGACAGGTTGCGCGCCGGCCAGGGCCAGCAGAAAAACAAAGGCAATCGCGATTCGTGACATATGGAATCGGAGTATACAACACTCCCCAAGTGGGGCAGGTTCCCGACCTGCCTCTCTTGCTACGATCAGAGCCTTATGCCGAAGCCCGGCCTCGTCAGATCGCTCACCCGGCTCGATCTGATCGCCGTCACCATCAACGCCATCATCGGTGCAGGTATCTTCGGGCTGCCCGCGAAAATCTTCGGCCTGATCGGCAACTTCAGCGTCGTCGCGTTTCTGGTGTGCGCCGTATTCGCATCGCTGATCGTGATCTGCTTTGCCGAAGTAGGCAGCCGCTTCAGCGACACCGGCGGTCCTTATTTGTACGCCCGCGAAGCCTTCGGCCCGGTCGTTGGATTCGAAGCGGGATGGCTGATGTACCTCGCCCGCGTGAGCGCTTTCGCCGCCAACGGTAATCTGCTGGTGGGATACACCGCCTTCTTCTGGCCCGCGCTCGGCACCGGCATCGGACGCTATTTATTGATTTCCGTTGTCGCCGTCACGCTGGTGGCAATCAATATCGTGGGCGTCCGCAATGCGGCCCGTGCGAACAATCTCTTCACGGCCGGCAAGCTGATCCCCATGGCGCTGTTCATCGCCGCGGGATTATTTTTCGCCGATTGGGGACGATTCTCTTCGCTCCCACCTCCGGGCTATGCCCAGTTCTCCACCTCGGTCCTGCTGTTGGTTTACGCCTTCACCGGATTCGAAATGGCCGTGATTCCCTCCGGAGAAATTCGCGATCCGCAGCGTAATATTCCGCGCGCGCTGTTGACCGCGATCGCGCTGGTCGCCTGCGTCTACCTGCTGATCCAGATCGTCTGCATCGCCACGCTTCCCGATTTGGCTGCATCCCAGCGTCCTCTGGCCGACGCCGCGAATCGTTTCCTTGGCCGCGCGGGAGCGTCCGTCATCTCAGCCGGCATCGTCGTCTCCATCGTTGGCAATCTGCACATCACGATTCTCTCGGCGTCCCGCATCCCTTTCGCCATGGGGGAGCGCGGTGAGCTGCCGCGATTCCTGGGCGCCACGCACCCGCGTTTTCGCACTCCACACTTTGCGATTTTATTTACCGGCGCGATCATGCTCGCGCTGGCGCTCTCCGGGACATTTATTTACGCGCTGACCATCAGCACCATCGCGCGGATTACGATTTATGTGACCACCTGTGCCGCGCTCCCCGTTCTTCGGCGCCGCGCGGGCAGAGCGCCGCTGCAAGTCCCCGGCGGAGTCGCGATCGCGGCCGCCGCGATTCTGCTGGCCGCCTGGCTCCTGTCGAACAGCACGTGGCATGAGGCAAGAGACACCGCCATCGCCGCGGCTCTCGGACTTATAATTTTTGCAGCGTCGGAATCCAAATGAAAAAACTAATCCTCATCGCATGCATCGCCACGCTTCTCGCCGCGCAGCAGACCCGGCGCGAAGAAGTTGTTCCAGCGCCCAACCCGGCCGACGATCTGAAGTCTCCCGATCCCAAAGTGCCGGACGCTTACGCCATGAGCGGACGCTTCGACCGCGTGGTCGTCCTGCGCTTCAAGTTCGGCGTCGACCTGCTGGCCGCGTTCGAAAAAATGGTAAAGCAGGAGAAGATCCGGAATGCCGTGATCCTTTCGGCCATGGGTTCCGTGCGCGGCTATCAGGTCCACCAGGTATCGAACCGCGACTTTCCGTCGAAGAATATCTTCGTGAAGGACCCGACCGCGCCCGCAGATCTGATTGGCATGAACGGCTTCATCATCAACGGACGCATCCACGCCCACGTCACCCTGGCAAATCCGGACAACGCCTTCGGAGGCCACCTGGAGCCCGGCACCAGCGTCTTCACCTTCGCGGTGGTGGCATTGGGCGTCCTGAATCCCGGCGTCGACATCAGCAAAGTGGACGACAAAAACTATCGTTAAACTGCTCCACTCACCCCAACCGCACATCCACGCGGCTGACCGATTGCTTCGGCAACAACACCTCAATTCCCTCCCCCACCACCTTCACCGGATGGGCCACCGGCACAACCTCCTCCGGCTTGCCGAAACTATTCGTCCCTCTCATGTCCGCGTGAGTCAACACCAGCGCCCGCGCCTCCGCCGCCTTCGACCCGCCCGTCAATCGGATCCGGACCGGCACACTCACATCGAGCGAAGGATTCGTCAACGTCACTGTAAGCCGCTGCTCCCGGACCGATGCCGAGCACGAAATAGCCGGCAAACTTCCGCTCCCCGCCAACGAAGGGACCGTCACCAGCGGGAACGGATTCTTCACCGGCACCAGCCGCCCTCCCATGTGCGCACGGTACAGCTCGAAAACATAATAGACAGGCGTCTTCACAAAATCCGCCCCGCGAGCCAGAAACAGCGAGTGAATACAGTTGATCGTCTGCGCCACGTTCGCCATCGCGATCTTATCCGCATGGCGATTAAAGGTGTCGAACGTCATGCTGGTGTGCAGCGCGTCCCGCAGCGTGATCGTCTCGCTCAAAATGTAACCCGGGGCGATCTCCGAGCCCGGCGGATACCATACGCCCCACTCGTCCACCACCAGCTTGGTGCGATGACTCAGATCGAATTTCCCCATCTCCCGCCAGTGCTCTTCCATCACTTTTTCGAGCCGCGTTCCTTTTAGAAAAACCTCGTACCACTCAGCCGCCGTAAAATCGCCGGCCTTCACTTTCGTTGGCCGGAAATCGGTGTAATAGTGAACCGAAAACCCGTGCGGAGGCGGCGCGCCGCGCATCGCGCCGAAAAAGCCCGTGGTCCACCCGATATCGCCGTCCGCAGAATGCCCGCGTGGACCCGTTGCCACCAGGAACGGCTCGGTATACGCGGGAAACTGCGTTACGAATTTCCGATAGAGCGTCGCGTACTCCTCCGGCTTCATCGTGCCGCCGCACCCCCAGGATTCGTTCCCCACGCCCCAATACCGCACCCTGTAAGGATCGGGAACGCCATTCGCCGCACGCTCATCGGCCAAGCTCACGGTCCCTGCCGGAGCATTACAGTACGACACCCAGTCATGAAACTCGCGCGGACTGCCCGAGCCGACGTTGGCCGCCAGATAGGGCTCCGCTCCCACCAACTTGCACAGATGTAGAAACTCCTCGGTGCCGAACTGGTTGGTCTCCGTCGCATCCATTCCAGCAGGCATGCTGCGTTGCCAGTAATTATAAGTGCGGGGCCGGGTTTTCCCGACGCCGTCTCGCCAATGGTATCCATCGGCAAAACATCCGCCCGGCCATCGAAGATTGGGCGCCGCGATGCGCCTCATGTCATCTACAAACTGCTTGCGAATGCCGTCGATATTCGGAATCTTTGAATTGCGCCCCACCCAGACGCCGTCGTAAATCACGCCGCCCAGATGCTCAATAAAGTGTCCGTACAAGTGCGGATTAATCAACGCCCCCGCGTCTCCCGGAGACAGTTCAATGTCAAGGTCCGCCCCAAAAGATGGAATAGCAGCAGCCGCGGCAACCGTCAAAAACGTGCGTCTCTTCATTTCAACCTCGCCGCACAACAAAATACGGCTGACCCGTCAAATCCTCTCGAAACCCCGGATACAGCCCCGCCGATTCTCCATGCTTCACTTCAAAATAATATTCGAGCGGATAAACCGAATCGGTGTAACTTCCCGCAATCGCCGCGTAATACCGTCCTCCGCGCAGCTGCATCTCCACCGGCTGCCACCGCTCCGCCTGAGTCACGTGACGATAGTACATCCGCACCGCCTTCGCGCCGTTCGCCGTCAATTCGATCGCCAACGGCTGCCCCGGCCGAAACTTCGCCGCAGGCCGATGCTCGCACGTAAGAGCCGTGCGCACCGGCCGTCCCAGCGCAGCCTTTATCGCAGTCTCCACGCCGGAAAACTCGCCACTCTTCGCGCGGGCCGCCTGCTTCTCCATCAACGCAATATCGGCATCAATCGCCGCGAGCCGGTCCATCCAATGCCCGCGCAACTGCGGTAGCTCTCCCACCGTGACGTCCGCCGCGTAAACACCCTTCGCCCGATTCGCGAACTCCGCCCACGCGTCTCGTGCTGAGCGATAGGTTTTCAGGGCTTCCTCGAGAGCCTTGCTATCACCTGTACGCTCATAGATCCGGTAGAGCACGCCGCTCCGGAACTTCGTTCCGAAAAACTTGCCCAACCCGGCTTCGATGCGCACGTCTTCCGCGATCCGCCGGTACTCAGCGCGATCCTTGACCGTTGCGGCTGAATCCGCCTCCGTCAAGCTCTTTAAAGCCTTCGCAGCGTAGTCCTCTATCCACTGCGCCACCTCGATCGGTGAATATTTCCCACTGGTTTCGCCCTTCAGCAACTCATCCGCAAAATCGTTGATCCTCGAAAACAACTGTGGATCGAGCGGGCTCACGTTGCCGAATACCTTGGGCGCCGGCGTGTCCGAATAGGAACGTGGATGCTGTCCATCGATCATGGACTGGTTCGAATACATTTCCGGCCAGTAATTATTGTTCGCAGCAGACGGCATGTGCGCCGTCGTGATAATCGGGAGGATCCGGCTCGCGTAGGCCAGCGCCCCTTCCACTCCGGGCCACGCCGGTCCGAAGGTCTTGTTGAGCATCCGCTGCCATACATCCGGATCCGAGTGGGGATTGTAGAGCAGCCGTCCCCAAACACGATAGTTGTATAAATATTTCTCCCAATCCCACCGCGGCTTTAAGGATGCATCCGCATAGCCGCATCGATCCCCTGCGATCCCAGATCCTCTCCGCCCTTTGAACGAGAGTGGCTCCATGATCTCCACACCATCGCTTTCGCAGAAACTGAACGCCCGCGAATACGCTGCCGCTGTCAGCGGATCCGCCCACAGCAGCACTCTCTGCGTGCCGGACCAGATTCGATGGATCACGCTCCACTGCCGGTCCTCGCGCAGTAGATCGGCATAACCGTAGCGAGTGAAACTGCGCGGCCCGGTGCTGAACTTCATCAGTCCCGTCTCTGTCTTGCCCGCCTTCGGCTGCTCCTGCTCGCGAATATCCGCCTGATGGTAGGGCATGCCCATATGCTCCGCCCAAAACTTCGGCGAAATTCGCAGCGGCAGCCCGGTGGCGATGCCGACCTTCATCATGGTTTCGTCCATGCCCTTCGAATGCATGTCGATCTCGACCTTGCGCCCGCATGTCGCCACGCCCTCGAATACGGCTCTCCAGAAGTCGTAGCTTCCTTCCTCGACGCCGCTTTCTCCATGGACCCGGAACGTAACGCCGCTGATCGCGGGACAAGCTTTCAACAACATGCGCACCGCATCGCGGCAGTACGCACCATGCGTCTCCTTGGTCAGTCCTTCAATGGTGTAACTCGCCTTCGGGCTATCGATCCACTCATAACCATGCATCCAGATGCCTAGCTGGAATTGCATTCCGCGAGCCACTGTCTGCTCGGAAATAAATTGCAGCATCTTCAGGTTGCTGTCGCGCTCCGCATCCGCCAACTGCGGCACCCGCACGCGATAACCGGGCACATCGAGCAAAAACGGGTAAGCGAACAGGAAATACGCGTCCGTCACCTGGCGGATAAAGTCGTAGCCGATCCCCAGCGCCAGGCTAAACCGGTTGAACCGGTTCGCCGCCAGCATGCTCAGGTATTGCGGCCACATCTCGCGATCGTTGAACCAGGGCTTGTCCTCGACGTCGCTCGTGAACATGCGCGTGATGCTGCGAACCGCGTTGGCTGGATGCTCGTTCACCGGTTTTTGCGGAACCAGATCCACGCCGTTCTGCACCCGGTCCGCGAGCTCCAGCAAAGCGTATCTGCCGCGAGCCTGCAACACGCCATTCCCAGGCACCAGGCTCACAGTTTCCGGAATATCCTCGGCTAAGATGTGCAGATTGCCTGCCTTGGCATCCGCGACGCGCGTGCACCTTTGAACAGCCACCCCGGCCGCAACCAGACTCCGCTCCAGTTCGCCCGCAGCCCAACTCGCGGAGTCGGGAATGACGATGGACACGCCCCGCGTAGCGGCCAGCCCAGAGGCCGCCGCACTCAATAGAAATTGCCGCCGGTTAAAGATAAAGCACCTCCTGGTACTGATGCCGCTCCATCACAGTGTATCCGCCCAGGTTCACTCCCGTGAATGGCAATCATAGAAGCCATTGGCCGATGCCATTTGGAATGACCCGTGCACAAGCAGCCGCTATGAAGCTGACCAGCATTCGCGCGCTCGTAACCGGCGTAATCACCCTGACCGTAGGGTTCTACGCTGAAACAGCTTTTTCCGGCAGCAACAGCGACCCAGTCACCGTCGCCGTGGACAAAGGAGTCAAGTGGCTGGTTTCGGTACAAGGCAAAGACGGCGGCTGGGGGCAGGACGGCGGTGAAACATCGTATGTCCGCCAAGGCGAACGCTTAGAATCAAATGGCAACGACGTAGCCAACACCGCGGTGGCGGCCGAAGCGCTTCTTCACGCGGGCAGCGCTTATCGCGAACAAGTGCAGAAGGCGGTGGACTTTATCCTTCAGCGAGTGGAGCAAAGTCCGGAAGACGGCCTCGCCGTAACGAACGTGACCAGTACCCAGATTCAGCGGAAGCTGGGTCCGTACATCGATACATTCCTGACCTCAAAGCTGTTAGCCGAGCTCGACGGCACCCTGGCCGACGCCCAAACCAACGCGCGCGTCCGCAAAGCTCTCCAGAAATGCGTCGCCAAGATTGAGAAGAACCAACTAAAAGACGGTAGCTGGAACATCGCCGGCGGCTGGGCTCCGATCCTGGGAACTTCCATGGCATCGCGCAGCTTATACATTGCAAAGGAGAAAGGAGTCGACGTTTCGCCTACCGTCCAGGCTAAGGTGGAGCACTTCAGTATGGTTGCGACCGGAGTCGGAGGCGGCGTTGGCGGCCGTAGCGCGGGGCTTACCCGCACGGACGGTACCCACCTCGGCAGTTCCTCCGCGGTAATGGTGACCGCAGGGTCCGCCGGCGTAAGCCTTTACTCCGGGGCCCAAAAGCTCGAACAACTCTCCCGCACTGATGCGGATCGCGTTAAGAACAAAGACGAAATCAAGGCTATCACTGGACAGCTTTCCGATTCTAAGTTTGTCGAAGGGTTTGGATCGATAGGCGGCGAGGAATTTTTCTCTTACTTGAACATTAGCGACAGTTTACGGCGTACGGGCGGGCCAGAATGGGTGAAGTGGAACTCCGAAATGAAGGCCAAGATTCTCAAACTTCAGAATGAGGATGGGACGTGGTCCGGGCACCATTGCATCACCGGCCGGGTCGCGGTGACCAGTGCGGCTATCCTGACGCTAGTTGCGGACCGTTAACGCCGCCCCTCGGCGTGTGTCCGCATGCTACGCATGGCGGCTCGGTCGGACGCGGGCTCCAGTTCAGGGCGCTCTTCATCTTGGCGACGGAGCCATTTTTCAATCACCTTGGAGAGTTCCCCGATTCGAACCGGCTTGGCCAGATAATCGTCCATTCCGGCTTCCAGGCACTGCTCACGAGCGCCAGTCAGTGCTTCCGCCGTCATCGCGATGATGGGAATGTGGCGGCCCGGCTGCTCCGTGCGGCGGATTTCGCGGGTGGCCTCATAGCCGTCCATTTCCGGCATCTGGCAATCCATAAATACCGCGTCGTAGGTCTGCGTTCGGAGCTTCCGCACAGCCTCCAATCCGTTCGCCGCCACCTCCGCTCGAATGCCGAGCTTCTCCAGCAGCCTCGCGGCAACCCTCTGGTTCACGGGGTTGTCATCGGCGACCAGGACGCACAGGGGGCCATGAGGAAAGTCCACAAGAGGCGACTCCGCGCGCTCGACTTCGAGAAATTTCGCGGACTCGCCGGCTTTCAACTTCTTGCCGCGGACATCCATCAGCGTATTCAGTAAATGCGATTGTCTTACCGGTTTAATCAGGCAACAGTCCACCATGCCTGCCTCGACCGCGATGCGATCGGAAATGGACGTCAACATGATTGTCGCAAGGGACTCGAAATCCGGAAGCACGCGCACCGCCGCCGCAACCGCGGCCCCATCCATCCCCGGCATTCTGTAATCTAACAGAAGAAAATGGTACGGATTCCCGTCGTCTCGCGCCTGGCACAGCGCCGCGATTACGTCGAGCCCCGATTCCAGACATTTACTTGGCATTCCCCACGACGCAAGCTGCTCCCGCAGGACCTGGCGATTTACCTCGTTGTCGTCGACAATCAGCGCTCGCAGGCCGGCCAACATTCCGGGCTCCGCAGGCGGCTGAGAATCGAGAAGCATGGGCACTTCAAACCAGAATTTCGATCCCTTCCCCGGCTGGCTTTCGACGCCCATCGATCCGCCCATTAAATCCACCAGTTGTTTTGAGATCGCCAGGCCAAGCCCGGTACCGCCAAATCGTCGGGTGGTGGAACTGTCTACCTGGCTGAATTTCTGAAACAGCCGGTCGAGCTTGTCCTTAGGGATGCCCAGCCCGGTGTCGGAGACGGTAATCCGCAAGGTTGTGTCGCCGGTATTGTTCAGGCGGCAAGTCACCACGATCACTACCTGACCTCGCTCCGTAAACTTGAGAGCATTGCCCACGAGGTTGGTCACGATCTGCCGGATGCGGCCGCCATCGCCAATGAAACGCGTGGAGACGGTGGCCGGATATTCCAGAATGAGGTCGATGTCGCGCGAATCCAATTGAGGCGCCAGCAGCTCGTTCACGTCTTCGATGAGCTGCCGGAGGTCGAAGGGCTGGGATTCCATGTGAACCTTGCCCGCCTCCAGCTTGGAGAAATCCAAAATGTCGTTGATCACGGTCATCAGCGCCTCTCCGGACCGGCGCACGGTATCGGCGTACTCTCTTTGCTCCGCGGACAGATCCGTATCGAGCAGCAAGCCCGTCATGCCGATGACGCCGTTCATGGGAGTACGAATCTCATGGCTCATATTCGCCAGAAATTCCGACTTTGCGGCCGTGGCCTCGATTGCGCGCGCGCATGCTTCGTCGGCCACCTTCCATGCAGCGCGGCTGCGTCGATATTGCCAATAAATCACGCCGAGAATCAGGAACAGCGCTCCGATGGCGACGGTGAGCATCAAATTACGCTGTTTGGCCTCATAGAGCAGATCGAGAACGCGGGTATCGTTATTCGACTTGTGAAACCACCGGCTATAGATACCAGTCATCGCGCCGTCGTGCGCCATGGCGCTGATTTCCTCGCGAATGGCGGCGGCCGCCAATCGGGCCTCGCGATCGCCGATCCTGGATGCCAATCCGGCGTTGCCGTAATGCGATGGAACCGGAATGTATCTCATTCTTTTACCGGCGCACGGGCCGGTCTGGTTCTCCGGAATGTGGTACTCCAACCGCTCGGAGATCAGACCGGCATCGGTTTTCCCGGAACAAACCGCTTGAAAGATTTCATCCATGCCGCCATATTTTCGCATCGGCGACTGCGGCAGGAACAAGCGCGCGGCGTTTTCATCCGTGCCCCATGTCTTGATGGCGACCGTGTGGTTCACCATTTGGCCGATGCTGGTCAGGCTGCTGTTTTGATCCACTACCAGCCAATAAAGGACGTATCCATAAGGCCGAGTCACAAAAAAACGGGACGTGCGCCAGGGCCACGCGCTAAAAATGGGCCATAGGTCGACCGTGCCCGCGGTGAGCGACCGCTCCGCTCCGGTGGGACTAAAAACCCAGATGAGATTTATTCCACGGCGGCGGGCCGCCTCGCGCACCACTTCGATATTGGCGCCTTCCACGGAGCCGTCCGGCATGACGAATTGGATAGGCCGGGAATCTTCGAATCCCATTCGAAACGTTCGGCCGCGCAAATCAGGCTCCCGCCAATGGCGGAGGACGAGGAAAATCGCCACGGCTGCCAGGGCGGACGCACCTGCCCAAACGAATCTGCGGAAACGACTCGGCATGAAGGACTAACCGTCATATCGCCACCCGAGCGTCAGTTTTGAGGCCTTACTTCGATTTTGCCGTCGTATGGAGGGGTGTGCCTTCCCTTATTTCATCCGTCGCGCGCCGGACGACCATATCACCGGCTTTCAGATTCCCGAGCACTTCCACAAGGTCGCCCTCAGCCACGCCTTTCTTGACGTCGACCCACTCCGCCTGGCCGCTCTGATTGCGTATCACGAAAGTCCGCTCGGTCGTGGCGACCACGCTCGTCCTCGGCACGAAGAGCGAAGGCCGCGAGCGGCGCACCGGCCATTTCACTGCCGGATACATGCCCGGAGCCAACGATCCATCGCGATTCATCACATCCAGCTCGATGGCCATTGTGCGCGTCTTCTGATCGAGTGCGTGAGAACTGCGCGCAATCGTTCCTGAGTAGTTTCGTTCCGGCCACGCGGGAACTCGAAAGGCCACGCTCGCCCCGCTCACGATTCCGCTGACATCTTCCTCCGGCACCTGCACAACGAGGCGAAGATGCGACACCTGCTGGATCGAGAGAAGGGCTAGATCGTTGCCTGGGCCCGCGAGGGCGCCCGGATGGATCAGGCGTTCGGTTACCACTCCGTCGAAAGGCGCGGTGATTTTCAGATAGCCCTGCAAATCCTGCAGCGCCAGGACCGCGGATTCCGCTACCCGCTTCGCTTGCCCGCGCGAATTCACAAGCGCTTTGGCAGCATCCACCTGTCTTTCTGCCTGGACAAGCTCGTTCCCCGCGATCGCTCCGGGCGTTTGAGAAGCCTGTTTTGTGCGATCATACGTACTCTGCGAGGCCGCAAGCTGAGCTTCGGCTTGCAAGCGGTCGGCCTCGGCTGCCTGCACTTTCGACTGCGCTTCCGCGATTTGGGCGGCCATTTCCGGAGCGCTCATTTCGACCAGTAAATCGCCTTTCCTGACGGTACTGCCGCGGTCTACCAGGACACGATCCACGTAGCCCGGAACCTTGGCGTGAAGCGAGACGCTTAGAAACGGCAGAAACTCGCCCGGCAAATCGACGATTCGCGACACTGGCTTGGACACTACGGGAACCAGGTCCTGCGCCCAACTGGAACGCGCGAGCAATCCAAGAACATACACGGGGAAAACGAAAGTTCTAATGTGCGTCATAATAGCGGCTCGCGGGGTCCATAGGATTCAGTGAGGGAGACGTCAGGGACGCCTTTCCCTGAAGAATGGCGTAGATCGAGGGAAGAATGGTCAGCGTGGCAAAGGTCGACACGATGAGACCACCGATGACGGCGCGGCCCAGGGGCGCGGACTGCGATCCACCCTCGCCGAAGCCAATCGCCATCGGCAGCATGCCGAAAATCATGGCCGCGGCCGTCATCAGAATCGCCCTCAGACGGCTGGAGGCGCCATCGCGCGCGGCATCCATCACCGGCTTCTTCTCGCGGCGGAACCGCTCGGCGAACGTGATCAACAAAATTGAGTTCGCCACGGCAATGCCGATCGCCATGATCGCGCCCATGAACGACTGAATGTTCAGCGTGGTGCCCGTTAAGCGCAGCATGAGGAGAACTCCGCACAGCACCGCGGGAACGGTTAGCACGATCGCGAGCGCCAGCCGCATCGATTGAAAATTCGCGGAGAGCAGCAGAAAGATCACGACAACTGCCAGCAGCAGGCCGATCCGCAATCCGGAAATAGTCTGCTCCAGCGGCGGAATCTCGCCTTTCATAACGATTTTCGAGCCCTTGGGCGGAGCTCCGGCGCCGGCCAGCGCCTGATTCAGCTTTTGCGCGGCCTCTCCTAATGTGACTCCGTGAATATTCGCGGTCAGGCTAACGATATGCTGGCCGTTGAAGCGTTCGATCAACCCAGGCATCGTCCCCAGTTTCATCTGCGCGACGTTGGTCAGTTCGGTGTCCTGATGGCCGTCCCGCATGATCGGGAGCCGGCCGATGCTTTCAACGCTCTGCATCCGATTCTGGGGCATCTGCACCTGAATCTGGAACGCGTTGCCCGAATTCGGGTCGCGCCAGTAATTCGGGTCGATGAAACGCGACGACGATGTGGCGGGTACCACTGACCGCGCCACGTCCGCCATGGTCAGCCCGAATTGCCCGGCGCGTTCGCGGTTGATGTCGATGTCCAGCGTGGGGTAGTTGTATTCCTGCGCGAACTGCAGATCCCGCAGAAAATCCAGTTTCGCCAATTGGGATTGAATCTTCTGGGCGTATCCATAGTCGTTGGCGAGACTGGCGCCTTGCACCGCCACTTCGATGGGAGTGGGCGAGCCAAAGCTCATCACCTGAGAGACAATATCGGCTGCTTCAAACGAAACCTGGCACGCGGGCAACTCCCGCCGCAGGTCCGATCTGATTCGCTCTCGAAGGGTCTCGCCGCGCGGAGTATCCGGCTTCACAGCAACCTGTATGATCGCTTCCTGGGGTCCGCTGGTGAACAAATGAATCAAATCGACGGGATAGCTGGGGGGGACCACACCCATGAAATCGCTGGTGATTTGCACGTTGTCCTTTCCCGCGTCCTGTTGAATGACATTGAGCGCGCGCAGGACCAGGCGCTCGGTCTCCTCGATCCGTGTACCCGCTGGCGCGCGAAGCCGCACGCGCAATAGGGGAGCATTGGCATCCGGGAACAACTCGGTCCCCATGCGCGGCAACAGCACTGCGAGAAGCGCGAAAGCCGCCACGAGGTAAACGAGAACCAGGGGCCAGCGAAATCGTAGAACGAGGCCCAGATACCGCTCGTAGAAGGAACGCAGATGCCCGAAGATCCCCTCGTGCTCTTCGCCCTGCCGCGCTTCCCGCATCAGCCAGGTCGAGAATACCGGCACCAGGCTGCTGGAAAGCAGATAAGAAGCGACCATCGAAAAGGCGACAGCCAGCGACAGCGGCACGAAAAGCTGCCGGCTCACTCCGACCATGAAAAAAGATGGGACGAATACGGCGAGGATGCAGAACATCGAAAGCAATCGCGCCATCGCGGTCCGGCTGCACGCTTCGACCACCGCGCGCGCTCGCGAAACCCCGGGGAGCATCTGGGTGTGAATATTCTCGATCTCAACGGTTGCCTCATCCACCAGAACACCGACGGCGAGCGCCAGGCCCCCGAGCGTCATGATGTTGATCGTCTGCCCCGTAGCCCACAGCAGAATGACGGCGCTCAATAACGCGAACGGGATGTTCATGATCACAATCAAGGCGCTGCGCCAGTCCCGCAGAAAGATGAGCACCATCAAGCCAGTCAGCGCCGCTCCGATCGATCCCTCGATGATCAGCCCGCGAAGAGAGTTAGTGACGAACGGCGATTGGTCGAATTGAAGGCTTACGTCGACATCATCCGGCACCACCTTTTTGAACTCCGGTATGGCCGCTTTCACGGCGCTGATGACGGCAAGCGTAGACGCATCGGCGCGCTTGGTCACGGGGATGTAGACGGTTCTCTTGCCGTTCACATGTGCGTAGGCAGTGATAATATCCGTACCGTTCTCAATGGTTCCGATATCCCGGAGATAAATCGTGGTGCCGGACACCGGCCGGATGGGAGTGCTCAACAGCTCCGACAGATCGCCCCCAAGTGCCGCGTTCGTCCTGGCAATGCGGTTGGTCTGCCCGGTCCACATATTGCCGGAAGGCATTACCAGCGTTGCCTTTGCTGACGGCCGAGATCGCCTCCTGGGGCGAGATCTGATATTGCTGGAGCTTGTCTGGATCAAGCGTGACGACGATCGTTCTCTGGTTGCCGCCGAAGGGCGGCGGGGCGGAAACGCCGGGCAGCGTCGCGAACAAGGGGCGCACGCTGTTGAGTGCGAAATCCTGCAACTCGCCCTGGGTACGCGTCGCGCTGCTGAAAACCAGTTGACCGACCGCCACGCTGCCCGCGTCGAATCGCGTGATGAAGGGCGGCACAGTTCCCGGCGGCATGAAGGCACGGGCGCGGTTCACATAGCCGACCGTCTCCGCCATCGCCTGCGCCATGTCGGTGCCTTCGTGAAAAATCAGCTTCATGAGAGACGCGCCCTGAATGCTCTTGCTTTCGACGCGATTGATGCCGGTTATGTAGAGGAAGTGATACTCGTAGTAGTAAGTAAGGTAGCCTTCCATCTGCGCCGGATCCATTCCTCCGAACGGCTGAGCCACGTAGATAGCGTTCTCGCCCACCTTCGGGAAGATGTCGACCGGCATCCGCAGCACCGCAAGAAAAGCGAACAGCGTCAGAGCAACGAGGGCGACGACGATCGTGATCGGACGGCTGAGTGCCGCTAAGACGAAGCGCATTTTTCACCTCTCGCAATCATTGGCTGGCCTCGGTTAGGAACGGCTGAAGGTCACCCGCCGCGGTAGCTACGCCAAGCAATCCCCGCCACACGCCGAGGCGCGCCAGCGCATCATCGATCTCCGCCTGGGTGAGCAGCCGCTGAGCTTCGGCAACCGCATCGATATTCCCAAGTCCCGACTGATAGCGGGCCGTGGCCTGATCGGTGGCGGCGCGCGCCGCAGCGACCTGCACCGGCGTGTTTGCGGCCACATTCCTGGCGCCCTCCAAAATCGCGACGGCCACATTCCATCGGGCCTTCAAATCGGTAGCAATCTGCCGATACCGGGCCGTCTCCGCACGGATATTCGCAGATAGCCCTGCTTCCCTTGCCTGGATCGATGCGCGGTCCATCACAGGAAAGGTCACCGTAAAACCAAGAGCGTAATCCTGAGTTGTCGGGGCGAGGCCGTTAAGTCCTCCCAGATTGTTCCCCGTTAACTTCGGCCCCAGTCCCGCGAACGTAGGCGGAGCCTTGCAGGTAGAACCGGGGAAAGTAGGAGCGTTCGAGAATCCTAAGTTGCGTTTTCATTTGCTCGACCGCCGCGTTTTGCTCCATCGAGAGCGGATTAGCAGCGGTATCCAGCGGAGCCACCGTCTGCTCCGGCGGCAACGTTAGTAGCCTCGAGACGGAAATCCTGATTTGCGCGGGTTCCAGACCCACGAACTGAGAGAGGTTCGCGCGCGCCACCTCCACCGCTTGCTGAGCCTGAATCAGTTGTGTACGCGCAGCCGCGAGCTCCGCCTGCGCGCGCGATGCATCCGCGCCAGGGCGCAATTCGGCATTCACAAGCGCGCCGATTGTTCGGGACAGCACGCCCGCACGGTCTACGCCAGCCTGCGCCGTACGGACCGTTTCCTGGGCCGCCACCAAAGTTACGTACGCGTCCGCGGCGGCTACCGTCACGTCGAACTCAGTTCGCTTGAGAGCGGCTTCGGACCGGGTTCGCGCCGCTGCGGCCGCAGTCACACTCGCACGGCGCGCGCCGAAATCGAAAGGCTCCCAGGTGACCAGCGTTCCGATGGCGCTGCCCCACGCAGTTCCAAAATTGTTCGTGCCGAGAACCGGTCCGGACATGGAAGGGATGACATTCTGAGGCAAGAGCAGCCCAAAAACGTTATTTCTGGTCGCCCGATTTGCCTGCGCGAGCACGTCTACGCGCGGCAGGTAGGCCGTTCGCGCGAGTTGAATTCCCGCTGCCGCCGCGTTGATCTGCTCCTGGGAAACCTGGATCGACGGGTAGTTTTTCAAAGCGCTATCCACAGCCTGGCGAAGCGTCAGGTCCACTGGGAGCACTTGCCCCCGCAACGATCCCGCAAGCGCGACCATCGCTCCGATTCCGCTAATCGCCTTCGATGAGTTCATGGAACAGCTCCCGCACTTTGCTTTTCGATGCTGTCAGAGCTTTCCGGCCGAGCGGCGTCGCCCGGTACACTCGCCGCAGGGACTTCCCGTTCCGCTTCTCAGTGGAGCGAAGATAGCCTTTTTTCTCGAGACCCTGGAGCAAGGGATACAGACTGCCTGCGCTGATGCGGTATCCGTGGCGCGCCAGTTCCTCGATCATTCCCAAGCCAAATATCGGTTCTTCCACGGCGTGATGAAGCACGTGGAGCCGGATCAAGCCTGAGTACAAATCGCGATCGGCGAATTCCGCTTCCTTCTCTGCTTTAGATTGCGACATACGATTACGAATCGTAGCATAAGGCGAACTCGACTGCTTCGATGGGTTTTTGTCGACGCGCAATACTCGCGTAACATAGTTCACAGAAAGGGTGAACTTCACTTGTCCACGAATCTACTCTCTGAAATCCTGGCGCGGCATGAGAATGAGCTGTTGACGGACTGGCTCCAGTTGCAGAAAGAGTCGCTTGCCTCGGGGCGGGAGCGGGTTTCCGAATCGCAATTGCGAACCCAGTCTCACGATTTTCTGGTGGCGCTGCGCGATGCGTTGAAGATCGGGGAAACTTCCGACCTGAACAAGCCCCAGTGGGCCAGGATGCGCGAATTGCTGGGCGAGCTGTCGCGGCAGAGGGCGGTGCAAGGGTTCTCTGCAAGCGAGACTGCAATCTTCGTATTTTCCTTTAAACAGGCGCTTTTTAACCGGCTGCGGCAGGAGTACGGGAACGATTCGGACGTGCTGATCAGTCTGACCTGGCGAGGAACGGAGCTGCTGGACAAGCTGGGTCTCTACACGACCGAAGTTTTCCTGAAAAGCCGCGAAGAAGTGATCTCGCGCCAGCAGCAGGAGATGCTGGAGGTTTCAACCCCGGTGGTGGAATTGTGGACCGGGATCCTGGCGCTTCCGCTGATAGGCACCCTGGATAGCAATCGGACCCAGATCGTGATGCAGAACCTGCTGGAGGCCATTGTCGCCAAAGGCGCGGACCTTGCCATTATCGACATCACGGGCGTTCCCACGGTGGATACCTTAGTCGCCCAGCATCTTCTCAAAACAGTCGCCGCGGCGCGCCTGATGGGCGCGGATTGCATCATCAGCGGGATTCGGCCACAAATTGCCCAAACCATCATTCACCTGGGGGTCGATCTCGGAGGCGTCCTGACCAAGGCGACCCTGGCCGACGCCCTGCAGCTTGCCTTGAAGCGGAAAAGTCTTGCCGTCGGAAAGGTGTAGGCCAAATTCATGGAGCGGATCCCGATTTTAAAGATGGGCCAGGTGCTGCTGGTCAGCATTCAGGTGGATATGCACGACCGGCTGGCGATGACCCTCCAGGACGATCTGACGGACCGGATCGTGAAGGATCGAGCGAGAGGTGTGCTGATCGATATTTCGGCGCTGGATCTGGTCGATTCTTTTATCGGGCGCATGCTGGGCAATATCGCGGGCATGGCCCGGATTCTGGACGCAGAGACGGTCGTCGTCGGGATGCAGCCTTCCGTCGCGATCACGCTGGTGGAGCTTGGCCTGTCCCTTCCCGGCATACGCACGGCGTTGAACATCGAGCGGGGGATGGCGATGCTGCTGCCGGAGGGAGCGGGATTCTCCCCAAGTGCTAGTTGAGAAACAGCTGGAACTCCCGCTCGCGAGCCAGGACGATGTGGTTTCCGTCCGCCAGTCGGTCCGCACCCTCGCTGTTGAAATAGGGTTGAGCCTGGTCGATCAGACGAAAATCGTAACGGCGGCCAGCGAACTGGGGCGAAACACGTTCGTCCACGGCGGCGGCGGAGTAGCCCGCTTGGAAATAATTCGCGACACAGTGCGCCGCGGCCTGCGTCTAACCTTTGAGGACCAGGGGCCGGGAATCCCTAATATCGAACGCGCGATGCAGGATGGATACACCAGCGGGACAGGCCTCGGGCTCGGGCTCGGCGGATCCAGACGCCTGGCCCATGAGTTCGCCATTGAATCGGTGCCCGGCCAGGGCACTCGGGTGGTGATCACCCGGTGGAAATAAATCTTTCACCTGTGAGTTGGCGTTTTCCCATCGACGATCCGAGCCGGGTGGCGGAAGTGCGCCGATTCGCCAGCACCATAGCCCAAAAAGAGGCCCTCGACAATGCGGCTTGCGCGAATGCGGAGGTGGTAGCCACTGAGATCGCCACCAATCTGGTGAAGCATGCGACGCAGGGGGAGATTCACATCGCGGGCCTCTCCGAAAGCGGGCGAGCTGGTATTGAGTTTCTCTCCATCGACCGCGGACCCGGAATGTCCAACATCGATCAATGCATCAAGGATGGTTTCTCGAGCGCAGGCAGCTCCGGCACGGGATTAGGCGCCATCGTTCGTTTATCCCATGAGTTCGACGCATACTCGAAGCCCGATAAGGGTACCGTCCTCGTTTCCCGGATCTGGGCGGGAGGCATGCCGACGGAGACGACCCTTTCGGTTGGATCCATTTCCGTTCCTGTGCGAGGCGAGGAAACTTCGGGCGATAGCTGGGCGATTCATGCGAATCAGACCACCGCGTCGCTGATCGTCGCCGACGGCCTGGGACATGGAATTCTCGCCGCCGAAGCGTCCCAAGAGGCAATCGCCGCCTTCCGCGCGAATGTGGATTGCACTTCGGTCGCCGCGCTCGATCAAGTTCATCGCCGGCTGCGGGGAACCCGGGGAGCGGCGGTGGCGATCGCACAAGTCGACCTTGCCGGGCTCACGGTAAAATACGCAGGGATTGGGAATATCAGTGGACTGATTGCCGGGGGGCCGCGGGTGCAGTCGATGGTTTCGCACAATGGGACGGCGGGGCATGAGGCCCGCAGGCTGCATGAATTCAGCTACGATCTGCCACCCCGCTGGACCCTGATTATGCACTCCGACGGGATCACCACCAGTTGGAACCTGGATCACTATCCGGGCCTGATCCATTTGCATCCCTCGCTGATCGCCGGCGTCCTTTATCGCGATGCCTCGAGATATCGGGACGACGCCTGCGTCGTCGTGGTGAAGACCGCCCGGCCATGATCCGCTCCAAGGCAGACACTTCGAATGCGACGCTCCTCTCGTTGCAAATCAGCGAGGAGATGGATATCGTGGCGGCGCGGCAGCGAGCCCGGGAGATTGCCGCGATTCTGGGATTACATCAGCAGGATCAGGTCCGGCTTGCCACGGCCGTGTCGGAAGTGGCGCGGAACGCTTACCAGTACGCTCGCGAAGGGCAAGTTGATTTCACCATCGACCTGAAATCGCGCCCCCAAATGCTTTGGGTGACCGTCAGCGACCAGGGACCTGGAATTCGCGACGTGAATACCATTCTTGCGGATGCCTACGAATCGCGAACGGGGATGGGAATCGGGCTCTCCGGCACGCGCCGGTTAATGGATTCCTTTCACATCGATTCGAAACCCAATGAGGGGACTCGGGTTTCGCTTGGTAAGGCGATCCCAGGATCGAAGCCGGTCAGCCTCGGCGGACGTGGGGAGACTGGGCGGCCAGCTGCAAGCGGATCGGCCGCGCGGCGCGCTGGACGAGCTTCAGCGCCAGAATCGGGACCTTCTTCAGACTTTGGAATTTGTGCAGCTTCGCGAAGCGGAGCTCGACCGCCGGCAGGAAGACCTGGCGCGGCTCAACCTGGAGCTGGAAGAAACGAATCGCGGAGTGGTGGCGCTGTACGCGGAACTGGACGAAAAAGCGGCTGCGCTGCAACGGGCCGACGAGCTCAAATCGCGATTTCTCTCGCATGTGAGCCATGAGTTTCGGACTCCGGTCAATTCCGTCCTGGCGCTGACGGCGCTCCTTCTGCGGCGTACAGATGGCGATTTATCGTCCGAGCAGGAAAAACAAATCGGCTATATTCGACAAGCGGTTCAGGAACTGGCCGAAATGGTGAACGATCTACTGGACCTGGCGAAGGTGGAAGCCGGGAAGACCGAGATCCGCAAAACTACGGTGGAAGTGCATCAGTTATTCGGCGCGATCAGAGCTCTGATGCGTCCCCTGGCCACCAAGGAATCGGTCGCGCTGATTTTCAACGAGCCACCGCCCACGTTAACGCTCGAAACGGACGAGAGCAAAATAGGCCAGATTCTGCGGAATCTGATTTCGAACGCTTTGAAGTTCACGGAAGATGGCGAAGTGCGGGTGTCTGCCGCTTTGAGCCGCGACGGCCGGAGCGTGTGCTTCACAGTCGCGGATACAGGGATTGGCGTGGCTCCGGAGCATCTCGACAAGATTTTCCAGGAATTTTCACAGATTGAAAGTCCCATCCAGCGTCGTGTGCGAGGCACAGGCTTGGGATTGCCTCTCTCGCGAAGGCTGGCGGGTTTGTTAGGTGGCAACTTGTCAGTGGAGAGTGCGGTCGGCTCAGGATCCACCTTCACGCTGGAGCTGCCAGTGCGGCCGGTGAATGAGGAAAGCCCTGACTCCTCACGAGCGAAGACCATCCTCATCATCGACGACGAAGAAGCGTCCCGTTACATCGCGCGGCATCTGTTTCGAAACTCCGGCTGCCATGTTATAGAATCGTCAGACGGAAGGGAAGGTGCGGAACGGGCGCGCTTTGAGAAACCCGATCTCATCCTGCTGGACCTGGTGATGCCGCATTGCTCCGGGTTCGAAGTTCTGGACGAGCTAAAAGCGGAAGACGACGTGAAAAACATTCCAGTGGTGATCCATACCTCGAAAACGCTCTCAAGAAGCGACTACGAGCGTTTGGCGGGCAGGCATGCGGCGGTGCTGCCGAAGGCCGGCGAGGGACGGGTGGAGGCGCTTGACTCCATTCGTCAGATTCTAAACGATATAGATCTATTTGCGGACGAGCCTGAATTCCACGATTCGGAGAAGGTATAGTAAACCAATGAGCGAAGCGGCAGTCATCGTGAACGTCGACGATAATGAGCCGGCCCGGTATGCGCGAACCCGCATCCTGGAGACAGCGGGGTTCCAGGTTCACGATGCCGCCACCGGAAAACAAGCGGTGGAGGCGATCTCAGTGGTCCATCCGGACGTGGTTCTGCTCGACGTCCATCTGCCCGATGCGAATGGAATCGAGGTCTGCCGGGAATTGAAAGCCAATCCGGAGAACGCCTCGCTGCTGGTCATCCAGATGTCCGCATCCGCCTTGACTGCCCCGCATGCCACCGCCGCCCTCAATAGCGGCGCCGACATGTATTTGACGGAGCCGATCGACCCGGACGTCCTGATCGCGACCGTGCAGGCGCTGCTCAGAACCCGGAAAGCGGAGCGCGAACTGGCCAAGACCAACCTCGCTCTGAAGAGCGCCAACGATCGACTGGAGGTCCTGAACGAAGAATTAAGACGGTCGAACGGCGACCTGCAGCAATTCGCCTTCGTCGCCAGCCATGATTTGCAGGAGCCGCTCCGCACCATTACGACCTTCGTGCAACTGATCGAAAATTCGATGGGGGATCGCTTTTCAACGGAAGAGTCCATGTATTTTACCCAGGTACTGGGCGGCGCGGAGCGGATGCGTCTTCTCATCAACGATGTTCTGATCTATTCTCAGGTGGGCCGCGATCAACGCGACAAGTGCGACAACGTGGAGTTGGATGGAGCAGTCCGGTGGGCGATCGAAAATCTGGGCGAGCGTATTCGGGAGGCAGATGCGCGCATCGTGGTCAATCCGCTTCCCCTGGTGTATGGAGATTTTACCCAGCTTGCCAATTTGTTTCAAAATCTGATCAGCAACGCCATCAAATACCGGCGCGACGATATTCCCCCTTCCATAGAGATTTCGGCGGAGCGAACGTCCCCAGCCGAATGGACCATTCAGGTACGCGACAACGGCATCGGTGTCGCGCCGCAATACCACGAGCAGATATTCGTGCCGTTCAAGCGGCTCCATGGGCGAAGTATCCCGGGCACCGGAATCGGCCTGGCGTTGTGCAGACGAATTGTCGAGATGCACAATGGCCGCATTTGGCTGGAATCCGAACAGGAGCACGGAGCGATTTTTAAACTGACCCTCCCAGCCGCAAGCAGCAAGCCGGCCGTCCATGCCGCGAAATCCTAAGTGGGGCAGGTCCCCGACCTGCCGCGATTTCGCTTGCATTGCCGAGGCGTCGAGACGAGTCTCGACGCGGCACGCACGAGTGCATGCGCCACGCTAACGATTTAGCGTCCGGTGTGGTGCAGGCTGGAAGGACCTATTCTACCGGCGCGCCCGGCATCACAAAGAACGAGAAGTGCGCAAGCACTCTCCCGAGGAAACTGTCGCGCTCCGACAGGCTCACCCAATCTACCTTCTGCGGATCGTCCTCGTCCGAGAAGAACCCTACGCCGCCCCGATGGAGCCGCTTGTCGCTCCAGGAGCTGATCACCTGGCCGTTAAGGTACGTGATAAAGCGGTCGTCCTGCACGCTCACGCGTACTTTATAGTTGCCCCCCCGCTCCAGCGTAAACGGGATCGGCAATTGGACCCGGTCCCATTCGCGGCCGTTCATCATGACGTACCGGACCAGCCCTGCGTTCGGCAGCGGACCTGGCTTCGTGATCATGATTTTCGTCGCGTAGTAATTCTTTGCGTCCGAGGCGCGGAAGGCCCAGCTCAGGCTCTTTTTCTCGAGCTCGCCCTTGAATTCCATCTGATAATTCTGCAGCGCCGTGGAGCGATTCCAGATGCGCAGGCTGCCGGGATGCACGATCCCCGGCATCGAGAGCCCTTTGGGATCGTCCACCTTCGGGACATTCCGCATCGCGACGGTGGTCCAGTCCTTTAAGCCCTTCGTGAAATCGTCGTGTAAAGTGATCGGGGCCTGGGAGCGCACCAGGTTCGAAACCGCGTCGCCAGCCCGCTCCATCGGTCCGCGCTTCGTGCCGGGGTCGAGCGAAGTAACTGTAGGATAGGCCGGTCCCCCGCCGGAAGGTCCGGGTAACATCAACGCCGCCACCAGTAAAGCGGCGACCATCAGGAATGCGAAAATCGATGCCGTCTGGCCCGGTGAGCTGGACGACTTACCCGGCGGCTTCTTCTTATTGTTCTTCGCGACCGACCACGGCTCTTGCTCATCTTCCTCGCGCAGCGCTTGTGCGGAGGCCAGCCGAGCCTCTTTCCGATGCTCGGACGAGCAGTATTGCTGGTCGAGCAGCGCCCTGAAGAGCCCGATTTTTTTACCGCACAGAAAGCAGAGCATTCGGCTATTTCAACAACCTGATTTTATCAGGTACCTCTCAAAATTGAACCGCCCTAAGTAAAGAAAGCCTAGGTATTAGATCGCTAAGTCGTCAGAGTTCTAAGGTGTACCATCGAGTCAAGGTATTAATCTTGGAATATGATCCCGCCGAAAATGACCCTATACGCATACCGATAGAGGATGTTTTGGACCTCCATACCGTTTCACCGCGGGACGTAAAACCCGTCGTGGAGGAATATTTGATCGAGGCACGACGTGCCGGATTCAAGGCGGTGAGGATCATACATGGTAAGGGCATTGGAGCACAGCGTAATATCGTCAGAAAAGTCCTAGAACATGACCCTTTGGTCGCGTCTTTTGGCGACGCGCCCGCGGAAGCCGGAGGCTGGGGCGCGACCCTTGTTACGTTCCGG
This sequence comes from Bryobacterales bacterium, assembly GCA_963813145.1. Lineage (GTDB taxonomy): Bacteria > Acidobacteriota > Terriglobia > Bryobacterales > Bryobacteraceae > Palsa-187. The sequence goes on along the minus strand of CAWEXX010000001.1, from coordinate 2,757,388 downwards.
GCGTAGCCTGCTACAATCGGTCCTTTGTGTTCCGTAAGGTCCTGATCGCCAATCGCGGTGAAATCGCCGTCCGCCTCATTCGCGGGCTTCGTGAACTGAATATCTCGAGCGTCGCCGTCTATTCCGACGCCGATCGAGCCTCCCTGGCTGTACGGATGGCCGACGAAGCCGCGCATCTTGGTCCCGCGCCCTCCTCGGAGAGTTATCTTCGCGCCGACAAGATCATTCGAGGCCGCCCTTCGCCATGGCGCCGAAGCGATTCATCCCGGCTACGGATTCCTAAGTGAAAACGCCGATTTTGCCCGGGCTGTGACAGACGCCGGCCTCGTATTCATAGGGCCTCCAGCCGAGGCCATCCAGAAAATGGGCTCGAAAACCGCCGCCCGCCAGATCGCCATCGCCGCAGGGGCGCCTGTGGTGCCGGGAACCGAGGCGGCGATCCGGTCTATTGAACAGGCTCGTGCGACGGCCCAATCTCTCGGCTATCCTGTCCTGCTCAAAGCAGCGGCGGGCGGAGGCGGAAAAGGGATGCGCCGGGTGGATCGCGAGGAGGATCTGGAATCCGCCATCCGCGACGCGTCCAGCGAAGCCGCCCATGCATTTCGCAACGACGAGGTTTACCTCGAAAAACTCGTGTTGGAGCCCCGCCACATCGAGATTCAGGTGCTGGGCGACCATCACGGGCACATGATTCACCTGGGGGAGCGCGAATGTTCCATCCAGCGCCGGCATCAAAAAGTGATCGAGGAATGCCCTTCCCCGCTGATGGCTATCGATCCGGGATTACGAGACCGGATGGGCGCGGCGGCAGTGAAGGTGGCTCGCGCGGCGGGGTACGCCAACGCGGGTACCATCGAATTCCTGGTGGATCGCGACCGCAACTTCTATTTCCTTGAAATGAATACCCGTTTGCAGGTGGAGCATCCTGTGACGGAGCTGGTCACCGGCCTCGATTTGGTGGCCTGGCAACTGAAAATCGCCTCCGGAGAACCGCTGACGATCCAGCAGGGGGACGTGCGCTGGACCGGCGCCGCCATCGAGTGCCGCGTCTACGCCGAGGACCCGGAGAACAACTTCTTGCCCTTCCCCGGCAAAATCACGCGCCTGGCAGAGCCTTCCGGACCCGGAATCCGTCTCGATTCAGGAGTTTACGAAGGCTGGAACGTCCCGTTCGACTACGACCCCCTGCTCGCCAAACTAGCCGTGTGGGGACCCGATCGTGAGACCGCCTTAAATCGCCTGAAACGAGCGCTTCAGGAATACAAAGTAGGCGGAATTCGCACGAATCTGGCCTTCTTCACCGACGTTTTGAACGATGAAGCGATGCAGCGGGGCGAACTCTCGACCGCGTTTCTCGATGGATTCTTCGAGCGCCGCAAGCCCGCTCCTGATCCTTGTACGGAAATGGAAGCGGTCGCTGCCATCGTGGCCGCTCTCGCGAGGCCCAAGTCCGAGAAGGCGCCGGCGATTACAGTGAGCAAATGGAAGTGGCAGGAATGAAGCTCGATGTTGTCGTGAACGGCCGCTCGCGCGAATTATTGCTGGAATCCTCGCGATTCGAATACCACGGCCTCGCGAAAAACTACTCGATGGAACCTTCCGGGCCCGGCGTATTTTCGATTCTGATCGACGGACGCAGTTATCAGGCGACCGTGCTGGCTCCTGGGACCATCCAGGTCAACGACCGCGTCTTTTCAGTCGAGATTTTCGATCCGCGCGAATTGCGGGCGCGTTCGACCTCCGGCGCCTCCGAAGGGCGGCAGCACATCGTCGCTCCGATGCCCGGCAAAGTGGTGCGGCTGCTGGTGTCGGCCGGCGACGCGATTGAGGCGGGCCAGGGCTTGATTGTGGTGGAGGCGATGAAGATGCAGAATGAGATGAAGTCGCCCAAGGCCGGCACCGTCGTCGAGATCAGAACCAAAGACGGCGCGACAGTCGCCGCGGGCGAGATACTGGTTGTGATCGAGTAGGAGGTTCATATGCTGTCGTCGGCAAAAATCATGGCGTTTGTCAGCACGACGAGCGCGGATAAGGCACGCGCTTTTTATCGCGACACGTTGGAGCTGAAAATGGTTTCAGAGGACGGCTTTGCCCTGGTATTCGATTGCGGAGGCATCCACCTGCGCGTCGCGCTGGCCCAGGAAGTGACGCCGGCTAAATACACGGTGCTCGGTTGGGAAGTCAAAGATATGAAGGCCAAGGTGGCGGAAATGACCAAGGCGGGAATCAAGTTCGAAATTTTCGGCTTCTTCAAGCAGGACGAACTCGGCATCTGGACGGCTCCCGGCGGCACCTTAGTCGCGTGGTTTAAGGATCCCGACGGGAATCTGCTGTCGGTATCTTCGTACTAACATGCCTGACGCGAACTGCAAGATCTGCGGAGGCAGCGGCTGGAAGATCGTCGAGCGCGGCGGCCTTTCAGGCGCGGAGCGGTGCGAGTGCTCGTATGCTACGCGCAACCTGGCGATCAAGGAGAACTCGCGTATCCCGCTGAATTACCAGCAGGCGTCGCTCGACAATTTTTTCTTGCCGCAGGATAATCCGCTGGCGCGTGCAAGCCTGGGCAAAGTGTTGCTTGAAGTGAGGGGCTTCGTGCGCGAATATCCCGCGGTAGACCGTCCAGGTCTGTTGTTGATTGGCGAGCCGGGCACCGGGAAGACGCACCTGGCCGTCGCGGCACTGCGTGCGTTGCTCGAAAAAGGCCACGAAGGGATCTTTTTCGACTATCAAAACTTGCTCGACCGAATTCGTTCCGGCTACGATGCGACCTCGGGAGCCAGCGATCGCGAAGCCTACCGGGTCGCGCTGGACGCGCCGGTATTGCTGCTCGACGATCTGGGCGCGCACAGGGTGACGGAATGGGTGGAAGACACGGTCACGTCCATCATCACGGACCGCTGCAACAGCCGCAAGACTCTGATTGCGACCAGCAACCTGCCCGATCCGGATGTAACGGGCGCGATGATTGAATACACCGGCGCGGGTGGCGTGGCAGTGCATCGGAAGACGCTGGGAGAGATGATCGGCGCACGGGCACGGTCGCGGCTCTTCGAGATGTGCCGCGTAATCCGGATGCCGGCAGTAGAGGATTATCGCGTCAAGCGGGGCAGGTAGACCCGACCGCAACCTTCTGACTAATAGAATGACCGTGTCAGCTTACCAGTGGGAGAGAGCATGGTGTATAAAAAATCGTGACCGCGCCCCACTTTCGCACGCGCAACAAAGTCCATTATCGCTTCGCCCACTGGCCCATCTGGATCTTCGTCTTCTTCCTCGCCCCCGGCCCCCTGATGTTCGATTTGTTCGAAAAGGGCTTCGACCGGCGCATGATACTTTGGCTGGCCGTAGTCCTATTGGGCACTGGTGTCTCTGGACTTTTCGGACAACTGCCCGGGGTCGAGCCCAGACCTTATATATTGAGGTTCACCGAGGACAAGCCGAATCCACTTTACCGGCGGATCTGCTACACCGTGGCCTGGGGAGATCTGATCAGCTTCGCGGTACTGAATCTGACGGGCTTAAGCTATGCAGTCGCCACGGGAGTCTGGCGCCTGCGGCAGATTTATGAGTACGCGTATTTTCCTCTCGCGATCTTGATTTGGATCTTAGGCGCGGCGGGACTGTTGCCTCGCGTCCGAGCTTCGACGCAGGGCGAAGGCACGGAGCGTCGCTACTTTTACGGAGCTGTGTGGGCAGTGTCGGCGGCTGAGCCGGTGCTCGGTCTGCTCTGGAAGGTCCTGCCGCGATCAAGGGAATCGGACGTGGTGAAGCTGCTGGTGTTCGCGGGGATTCTGGCGGGGATGGGAATGCTCGCTCGAAAAGGGTTGCTGCCCAGGACTCGGGTGATCAAGCCGGGGGAGTGGGCAATTTCGGACTAGTACAGCGGCATACCGAGTCTCTGTTGTCTCTTATTCCGGTTCTTGTACGCGGATCCATCGAGTGGCCCACAAAAGAGCTTTGGTTTTGGAACCTTAGATCCATTACGCTCCGACCATTCAAATTGGTGCCGACGCTCTATTTCGGGAGCTAACCTCACCGACTAACATCATCGAGAGGTTGGATATGTCACACCGAATGAACACTCGAGACCGCCAGCGCGGCAGTAGCCTGATCGAAGCCGGCATTCTTATTCCGATGTTGTTTTTGATGTGCTGCGGGACCATGGACTTCGCCCGCGTCGTTTACGCCGGCATCGAGGTCGCCAACGCAGCCCGCTCGGGAGTACAATTCGGCGCTCTGACGCCCGGCAACTCGGGCAATACCGCGGGCATGGTCCAGGCGGCCTTGACCGACGCAGCGGACCTGGGCTCGGGCAACGTCACGGCCACCGCCACCAATTTCTGCGCCTGCACCGGCACCTCGGGAACGGTATCCTGCTCTACTACCTGTTCTGGTGCAACGCCAAATGGATATGTCTCCGTAACCGCGAACTACACCTTTAATACCCTCTTCAAATGCCCCGGGGTCCCTTCCCAGGTCGTGCTGTCGCGAACCGCCAAAATGAGGGTCCAATGAAGACCACCTCCTTCGCGCGCAACCGCAGTCGACGCGGGCAGGCGGTTGTCGAGTTCGGGCTCTCCTTTCTGGTCTTCATGTTCGTGATGTACGGCATTATGGAATTTGGCCGCATGATCGCGTCCTACAACATCCTGGCCGGAGCCGTCCGGGAAGGCGCCCGCTACGCCACCGTCCATGGCGGCGCCAGCGGTTCCACCGCCATCAACTCTGACATACAAACCGTGGTGCGTAAGTGGTCCCTCGGCCTCGATGCCAGTTCGGTCAATGTCAACACTACCTGGAGTTCGACGTTAAAGGGTCCGGGAAGCCAGGTCACAGTTCTGGCGACTTATGCAATCGTCCCCTTCTCGGGCTTGATTCTCAAGAATAGCGTCACCTTGCAAAGCAGTTCGGCCATGGTCATTTCACAGTAGAGGTTAAGGAATCCGTCATGCAAAACAGAAATCAACGTCGCAACGCCCAGAATCTGGAAAGGGGATCCATCCTGGTTCTCGGAGCGCTCACCATCCTCGTGATCACGGCGTTCATGGGATTGTCCCTGGACGCTTCCTACCTGTACTTTCATAAGCGAACCATGCAGACCGCGGCGGACGCGGGAGCTTACGCCGGCGCACTCGAAAAGTTGCGGAACACCGGGAACGAATCCGCGGCCGCGAAGTACGACACTGGATTGAACGGCTTTACCGACGGCACCGATAACGTCTCTGTCACGGTAAATACTCCACCCCAGTCCGGTTCAGAAAGCGGGAACGCCAATTATGTGGAAGTCATCGTGACTCACCCGCAGCCAACCTGGTTTATGCGGGCTCTGCGCTTCGACTCGGTCACGGTAGCGGCTCGCGCGGTGGCCGGCGTCGGAAGTACCGGCAACGGCTGCGTGTACGCCCTCAATCAAGACACCAGCAACCAGAACAATGGATTCTTTGCCAACGGCACCACCAATTCCTCGTTTTCCTGCGGCGTGTTCTCCAACTCGAACTTTCGCGTCACCGGCGGCGGGTGTGTGGTGACGCCCACCGTAAGCTACGGCGGCAGCTACAGCAATTCCAACACTTCAGGTAATTGTGGACCCGCCAACGTAGGCCAGGGCGTCCCCATCGTCGATCCGCTCGTCAATAAGTACTCGATTCCGACCTATAGCAAATGCGATCAAAATAATTACACGGTCAACACTAAGGGGACAACTACCATTCCCCCCGGTGTGTACTGCGGCGGGATCACCATAAACGGATCGGCCACCAGTGTGGTATTCAGTCCCCCAGGAAATTACATTCTGGTCGGCGGCGGCATGAGTATCACCAGCGGCGTGAATGTTTCTGGAACCGGTGTGACATTCTTCAACACGTACGATAAATCGAACAAATACGGCGGGATCAGCATCAGCGGCGGCACCGGAACCGTCATCACGCTCACCGCCCCCACTTCGGGCACTTACAAGGCCCTGTTGTTCTACCAGGACCCGACGGTATCATGGACCGCCAACAACGGCAGCACCATTGGCGGCTCTGGCACTGCTCAGTTCGACGGTATCGTCTACTTTCCCACCACCGACCTGCAATACGCAGGCAACAGCGGCACCTCGTCTGCCGATACTACCGGCTATACCATGCTGGTTGGCTACAACATCAAGATCAATGGAACAGCCAGCGTCAACACGGATTATTCGCAGATCGGCGGGTCCAATCCGATTCAGAACGTAATGTTCTCGGAATAAACGATCGGTTCAGCACAACGTAACGCTCGTCGGCGCTCCCCGCTCTTATCATCAGATGAGCACTCCGGCCAGAGCGAGTGGTGTGCCATGCGAAAAGCGGACTCGCCTCATGAACGAATACGAAAAAGCGTCAGGGGAATATTTCGCAGCCGCCGCCCGCGAGCTGGAACATCGCCGTGGCCTGGCTACAACTCATGATTATGCCGAGCTTTTGAGGGCGGTCGAACAGGCGAAAAGCTTCTCCGATCAGGCACACCGGGGGCTCCAGCGTCACATCGCCGAGCATGGCTGCGGGTGGTCCATCGACTAGTAATTGTCCCAGTTGTTTCAGCGTGACACGCGCTTTCGCCTGTCCTGTCCCTAGACCGCCATTACCCTCCGAGAAAGCACTCCATCCTATTGCGCCGCGCGGACACCGCAGGGTTTCCCCGAGTGGGCTGCTGCCCCATTCTTCGCCAGTTCCGCTTTGCGGCTTCACCTTCCCCCGACTAAACTAGGTCCCGGTACCACAAGAACCATAGGGTGATACGAGCCCTCTTATTCCTCGCCCACTATTGGTGTATGACTAAATAAAACCGAAGTTCCGCCCCGCATAGAAGGGGACTCCAAGGAGGCATCTTACTGATTTCTATAGCATCTTTCGCAAGCACCTGCTCCGCGAGCCTAGTTTGGTCAGACCTGGGTCAAGCTGGACCCGGCAATTTTGCGATCCTTGGGCTACAGAACACCCTGATCGACCTCAGCGCCGTCACCATCAACGGCAACGTCGGAGTTTCCTCTGGCGGAACCCTCAACGTCATGGCCCCCTCCACCATCAATGGGAACGTCTTCGAGGACGCGGCGGCAACAGTCACGGGCCCCGGCACGATAAACGGCTCGACCACCATTCAAAGCATGTTGGCGCTGGATACAGACGCCACGACTGCATCGTCAGACGCCGCCGCCCTGGTGGCCAATCAGACGTTCAGCAGCATTACGTCGGCGACGACCATCACCGGGAACGGCGGCACGACTGTAGTTGGCGTCACCGGCAACATTAATATGAACAACGCCAACTTGATCCTGAGCGGCGGCGCCAACGACTATTTCGTCATCAATATCGGGGGCAATCTGGCTCTGGTAGGCACCGCCTCCCTCAATGTGGTCGGCACACCCTTAGCCACGTGATTTATAACTTCACTAGTGCCGGTTGTACCTTAAACACTCACGTCGGCGATACGATCAACGGCGTCATCCCGGCCCCTAACTGCGGCGCTTCCAATTTGGACGGGACCTTCAACGGTGAGATCATTTACGGCGGAACTTCAGTGACTCTTCTTTCCAACGCGCTCTTAGATGGGACGACCACGCTTTCTTCAGTGCCTGAGCCCTCAACTTACTTCCTGCTCGGAGCGGGTCTCCTCGCGCTCGGCTGCCGGCGAAAGTCTTCGTTGTCTACTGCCCGGTAACTTGGCCGTTGTGGGCCAGGGCCGCGCCCTGCCGCCGGGCTCTCAGCCGGCGTCTAGAGATGCTTCTTCAATTATTTTTCCGGCAACTACTGATAGATCACCATCTGCGAGGTGCTCTTCAACGTGATCGGGCCCACCGGTATGTACGGCCCGATCGGATAGAAGTTATAGCTCACGGCGACCTTGACGCTGCTCCCCGGGTCCGGGTTTGGGCCCGGAGTGAACGTCACCGTCGTCGTGAGGTTCGTCGAATCGAGCCCAGGGGAACGGCTCTTCACAATGTCTTTAATCTGGTTCGTGGTGGCCTGGTTGGCGCCGCTGCCGGTGCCGCGGACCATCGCATAGCGAGTTGCTTCCCGCGCGCCATGGGAAATCGTGGTATACATCCAAACCATGCGGCCGAAGTCCATCAGGCCGAAAATCATCGTCATGAAGGTGATCATGATCAGCGCGCCTTCCACCATGGCGTTGCCCGCCTGATTCTGTCTGCGACGATGGGATACGTTTCGTTTCGTCTTCATGTTTTACCTGCCCCTCATCATGACCGTGCGGGAGAGCGCTACCGAACCAGGAATCTTTGGATAGTTGAAGAAAACGTTGAATGTATACGACGCCGTTACTTGCACATATTGGTAGGCGCCGGATGTGGTGCAGGAAATAACGGCGGCGGTGCTGTCCTGACAGACCTTCGAGGAGGTCACCGTCAGAGTGGTAAGCTCCGGGGCTTCCGCCTTGGCGGCGGCCGAGATGCCCGACGTATCGGTCATATTCCCAGAAACACGGGAACCGTAATTCGCGCCCGCCGCGGCGGCGTTGGCGACCTCGATCGACGCGTAGAAAACGCGGCCCAGATCCGCGATACCGAACGTCAACGGGATAAGGATCACAGAACCTAGCGCAAATTCGACGAACGCCGAACCTCGCTGGTTTTTCCCGCGGTTGGATTTTGCATAAAGAGGGGACATCTTTACTTCCTTACTCCGCGACAATGGGAGTGTTCTTGATTGGGTTGCCGTCGGTGAGCCCGGAATAGTCGTTACCCAATGCGCTACTGCCGGAAATCGTCAGGTCATACGCGACGATGATGGTATAAGGGCTGCTCGGCGTTGAACTACCGCCCGAATACGTCAGAGGTGTGCTTGGAAAATAAAGCGCGCCGTTGAAGATCGCTCCGCTTCCTCCCGAAATGGTGTTCGATGTCGTGTTGGAAATGCTTCGATCCTGAAAGAAGAGAATCCCCTCCAGCGCCCCCGATGTCGGCGCGGAAAGATTGGTGGAGCTGCCTCCGCTAATCACGATCGGCGAGTAGGAATAGGTGGCGTTGTAGGTGTTGTAAAAGGTAAGTCCGCCGTTCCCGATGATCGAAGAGCCACCGCTCACAGTGAGACCGCCGCCCACAAGGTTGTAGGTGCCCGCGTTGAAGTGTACCGTGATTCCACCTGGGACGACGATCCCGCCACAATACGTGCCTTGACTCAAAGTCTGCCCGTTTGTAGCCGTCACCTTACCGGTAAAAGTACAGGGTCCTACAGTGGGCGCTACCACCGAGGCCAGCGGGTCGGGCGACGCTGTCACTCCAGTATCCGGTGTAGGGGTGAGAGCGCAACTGCTGCTGTTGTTGTAGCTCCCCGTGATTTCGATGGAGCCGGCCGTGATGCAGGCACTGCCGCTGCTGACCATCGCTTTGGAGTTAGTTGAATTGATCACCACGCCGCAAGAGCTATTCAAAGAACCGCTCCCGCTCACAGTGAGAGCGCCTTGCTTCGATGTCGGGTCCATCACGTAGATGCACCCGGTCCCGGGACCGCCGCCGCCTACCGCACGCGCGGTGACAGTGGTCGTCGGGAAACCCATAATCGACATGAAGCTGTTCGAGATGGTCTTGCTAACGATCACCTCTACGTAAGAAGCGTTTCCCGAGTAAGAACCAAAATTCGGCGGCTTGTTCACCGCTACCGTGACGTAGCCGGCGGTTCCGGCGGTCCCGCCTGCGGTAAAACCATTATTTGTAACATCTTGTACCGCGGCGGTGCTATAGGCGGACGAATCGCCGCCCAAGACTTGCAGGGAGGCTGCTTTCGCGCCCGCATCCGCCGCCGCCTGCGCCTGGCGCCGCACATACTCGCTGTAACCAGCGTCCATCACCAGGCCGGCGAACCCACAAATGGTGATGATCGTCAGGGCCATCGCGAACAGGACGTAGCCCTTCTGAGTGCTGCCTGCTTTCGAGCCATTAGGTCGGATTCCAAATACGTGTTTCACAGTTACAAGGTTGGACCCGCGGACCTAGCCAAGCAATAGAATCAAAGTATCAATTTATGCAGGGGTTCACCTTAGAGAAATGCTTAGAGAAATCCCTTGATCGAGATTTCCAATCACCTACTCAAGATTCATTGTTCTTATCGGCTGCCAACGGCCGAACCTTTATACTCCTGATAAATCGTCCGGCAAGTCGTCGCTTTACAACAACTTGCCGTTTTCACCCACATTCGTGGGGTAAACCATCATGTATTTTCTAAGCAGGAGTCAGTGCGCTCTTCTGACGGAGAGCCTGATCGATCGATTGGGGCAATACTAGTAAAAGCTCCGAGGGATCTGTGAGCGTTGGATTGCTGCCAGTCAACGACTGGCGTTCCGCCGTGGGAACTGAAGCCAGCGGCTAAAGGGCGCGCGTCCGATACATATTTATGATCCAGAACTAATTCAAATGCTTCTCGAACCAGTCGAGCTGGCGTCCTACCAGGTCGATCTGGTGATTCGGCTCCGTGATGCCGTGGCCCTCGCGCGGATAACGCACGAAGATCGCCTCAACGCCATTGCCTTTTACACCGCGATAGTATTCCTCCGCCTGCTGGATAGCCACGCGCCGGTCCTGCTCGCCATGGGTGATCATGATCGGCGTTTTCACTTTGTCGATGTACGTGATCGGAGAATATTTGCGATACGTCGCAGCGGCGTTCCACGGCTGGCCCGCAAAACCATACGCCATCAATCCAGGAATGTCGCTCTGCCCGTAAAAGCTGTACCAGTCGCTGATTCCCGCGTGTCCGATGGCGGCTTTGAAACGATTGGTCTGCGTAATGGTCCAGAACGTCATGAACCCTCCGTAGCTGCCGCCCATCACCACAAGTTTGTCGGGATCTGCCACGCCTTTGGCGACCATGAAATCGACGCCGGCCATGATGTCCGCAAAGTCTTTCCCGCCCCAGTCGGCTACATTGGCCTGCTCGAATTTCGAGCCATAGCCCGTCGATCCCCGTGGATTCGGAGCCAGCACCGCGTATCCATGCGCCGCGAAAATCTGCGCCCGCGCATCGTACCGAGCCGTGTTTGCGCCGTACGGACCGCCATGGATGCTCAGAATCATCGGAACTTTTTTCCCCGCCTGATAATCCAGCGGATAGGTGACCCATCCCTCCACGTCGAAATTATCGGGGCCCTTCCAATGCACCGCTTCCCCCTTGGCGACGGCGAAATCGTCGAATTGGGGATTCGCATGGGAGACGCGCGTGCGCCCGCTTCCGCTGATGTTAATGACCCAGATATCGGCGGGGCTCATCGAATTGTCGGCCGTGCTGGCGATCCGCGAACCATCCGGAGAGACGTCGAAATCCGCGTAGATCATTTGCCCTTCGGTAATGTGAACGATCTTTCCGCCCGAGACAGGGACGCGGAAAATATGGCGATGCACGCCTTCTTCGGCATCCCAGAACACGCTTTTTCCATCGGGAGCCCACTTCGGACTGGTCGCCGAATCCGGAAAATCCTTGGTCAGACTCTTGGGCGATCCACCGGCTGCTGGAATCACCACCACGTCGACCTTTTCCGCCCACGAGCGCGGGTCCATCGCGCTGAGGTACGCAATCTCCGAACCATCGGGCGACCACGACGGGCTGGAGTCAGGACCCGGATTCGACGTCAACCGTTTGGGAGCGCCGCCATCCGCGCCGACCACATAGATGTCGCTGTTGCGATCGGCGTTAAGGTCGAAGAACGAGCTTTCCTGCTTCCCCATGCTGGATTGAACGTAAGCGATCGATTTCGAATCGGGCGACCAACGCGGCGCAGTCACGGTAAATGCGCCCTCAGTCACGCGCTTCTTCGATTTTCCATCGACATCGATGGTCCAAATGTGGGCGTAGTTGTAGTCGGCATCAACCAGGATCGCGTCGAACTTGTCCTTCTTGCGCTTCTCGCGATCCGCCTTGTCTTTGGGCGTATCAGCCGTGATGAACGCGATCCGCTTGCCGTTTGGCGCCCATTGAAACTCGCTGATCGCGGTCTCTTCGGTCGTCAGCTTTTCCGCCTCGCCGCCGTCCGGACGGATGAGCCAGATCTGGTTGCCGCTCTTCGAATCGGCTGCGCCGCGGTCGGCCAGGAATGCAATGCGCGATCCGTCGGGAGCCCACTGCGGGCTCGTTTCGCCCTTCTCGCCCGTAGTGAGCTTGACCGGCGATCCCGCACTGACGCGCCCGACCCAGATGTGCGAGACCTGGCGGTCGTTCTTGCGGTCCCATTCGGTTTCGGAATAGAGAATCCAGTTGCCATCGGGAGAAAACTTCGGCCCAGCCACACGATGGATGGCCAGGGAATCCTCGACCGTCATCTTCTTGGTGCCGGCCTGCGCCAGCGCGACCGCGAAAAGAATCACCAGAGAAAGCTTCGTCCGCATGCAGGTCTCCTTGAACAAATGAGTATACTGCAGCGGCTCTTGTGACCGCTCCCTGTGGTCGCGGCTCGGTATCCTAAAGAGCCGCGACCATCGGGAGCGGTCCTACACTAGAATGAAATCGTGCGGTGTCTCCTGATCGTGGCCGGCCTGCAACTCGGCTGTCTCATCGCCGGGGAAGTCTCTCCGCCCAGAGTGGTGCATCGCGTCGAACCCCGGTACACTCGCGAGGCGCGCGCCAACGGAATCCAGGGCACCGTTCTGATCGAAGTGTCCGTCGATGAAACCGGGAAGCCTGGCAATATTACGGTGCTGAGTCCCATCGGTTTCGGATTGGACAACCGCGCAGTCGACGCGGTCCGCCAATGGACCTTCCGGCCAGGACTGCGAGGCGGGAAGCCGGTGAAGAGCGTCGCTACCGTGGAAGTAAAATTCCGCATCTTCCACCGGCGGTTCGATCCGGCGGCGGAGGACCGGCGCAACTCCTTCAACCTCGCCGTGGACGCAATCCAGCGAAAGCAGCAGACCCCGGAGACGCTCGAAACCGTGCGCAGGCTGGCGCTGCAAAAATACGTCCCGGCGATGTACCTCTATGGAAGGCTGGTGGATGCGGGCGACGGATTCCCTCAGGATCGGGAACTTGCGCTGCACCTGGTTTTCGAGGCGGCGCAGCGAGGATATGCTTCCGCGATGTTCGACGTCGGACGCATGATGATGGAGGGACGCAGGCTTCAAAAAGACCCCGATAAAGGTCTGGAGCTGGTGCGGAACGCCGCCGTTTTAGGAAACCGGCGAGCCCAGTTTTTTCTCGGCGTCGCGTACCTAAGCGGCTACGGCGTGCCGAAGGATCCGGAGCGAGCGCACCAGAATTTCCGGCTATGCGCCGCGGTCGGCGAAAGCCCATGCCAGGTGCAGTTGGCGAAGCTCCTGTTACAGAACGCCACCGGCGAAGAGCGCGATTTCGTGCAGGCCATCGCGTGGCTGGAACTGGCGGCGGAGGAACGCAACGACGAAGCGAGGCTGATTCTGGATCAGCAGGGCGCCGCGCTGTCGGCCAAACAGATTTCCTGGGTCAACAAACTAAAGTCGCAGCTCGTGCAAAGGCCGTAGAAAATCTCCTTCTGTGCTAAAGTCACGAGTTAGCGCCCATGCGAAATGTCTTTATAACCCTTCTGTTTAGTGGATTTGCGGCGCTCGGTCAAGACCCCTTCCCGCTGCTGAAGACCAAGTGCGTCGCCTGCCATGGAGCGACGCCGCAGGCGAAGCTCGACCTGCGTACCGCGGAAGGCGTCCTCAAAGGCGGTGCTTCGGGTCCGGTCGTGGTGCCGGGCGCGGCCGAAAAAAGCCTGATCGTTTCGAAGGTAGTGACCGGCCAGATGCCCCCGGGCAAGCTCAAGCTGACCGGCGCAGAGATCGATCAAATTCGCGGATGGATCGATCGAATGCCGGCGGAGGTAACTGAGCGCGTTACCGAACGAGAGGCGCTGGCCGTGTTGCAAGCTCGCTGCGTGCGCTGTCACGGAGGGCTCGCGAAGGAAGGCGGGCTCGACCTGCGGACTTTGGAGAGCCGGTTGAAGGGCGGCAAGTCGGGTCCGGCGCTGGTTCCGGGAAAGCCCGAAGAGAGCCTCCTATATAAAAGGATGGCGAACGGCACGATGCCTCCCGACAAGATGGCCAAGGATCTCGCGATCGAGCTACCGACGGACGCGGAGATGGCCAAAGTTCACGCCTGGATCGCCGCGGGCGCGCCGGGACCGAAGGCGGAGACTCCGGTGGCGATGGTGAAAGAGTCGGACAAAGCGTTCTGGTCGTTCCAGCCGCCTGTGCGGCCCGCCGTTCCAGCGGTGAAGAATGCGGCGCTGGTGAGGAATCCGATCGATGCTTTTCTTTTAAGGAAACTCGAAGAAAAGCGTTTGAAGTTTTCGCCCGAGGCGGACAAACTGACGCTGATGCGGCGGGTGTATCTCGACCTGATCGGGATGCTGCCGACCAAAGCAGAGATCGATTCTTACCTGGCGGACGCCTCGCCCAATGCCTATGAAAAACTGGTGGACCGGCTGCTCGCCTCGACGCATTATGGAGAGAGATGGGGGCAACACTGGCTGGATCTGGCTGGATATTCGGATTCCGAAGGCTTCGGGCAGGATGACGGCGTGCGTCCATACGCGTGGCGTTATCGCGACTATGTGATTCGATCCTTGAACGCCGACAAGCCGTATACGCAGTTCATCACCGAGCAGATCGCAGGCGACGAAATGGCCGACGATTGGAAAAGGGCCAAGAGCGTTACCGATCAGGCGACCATCGACCGCCTCGCGGCCACGGGTTTTTTGCGCACCGCGCCGGACCCCACCGATTCGTATGAACGCGGCCTGATCAATGAGCGGATGAATATTTTGGCCGACGAAGTGGAGATTCTGACGTCATCCGTGATGGGCGTTACAGTGGGATGCGCCCGATGCCACAACCATAAGTACGATCCGATTCCGCAGCGCGATTATTACCGGCTCAGCGCCATTCTGCAGGCCGCTTACAATCCGTACGAATGGAAGACTCCGAATCAGCGGCAGGTCAGCCTGGCGCTGGAAGCGGAGCGCAAGGAAATCGACGCGCATAACGCGCCGCTCGAAGCTCAAATCGCGAAGCTGCAGGAACAGATCAATAAGGCTACGGAGCCCATGAAGGCGCAGATTCTCGATGAGCGCCTGGCGGCCGTGCCGGAGAACGTTCGCGCGGATGTGCGGGCGGCCGGCACTGGCGAAACCATCGGAGCGGACAGTGGCCCAGAAGGCTCTGGCGACGCAGTACGAGAGCGCCGTGAAGATTTCGAATAACGACATTCTGGATAAGTTTCCGGATCTCAAAAACACGGTCAAGACTCTTCAAACCGATCTGGGCGCGGCGCGCGAGAAACTGAAGACTAAGCCGCATGTGCGAATTCTGACGGACAATCCAGAGCAATCGGTTTCGTATTTGCTGCGTCGCGGCGACCCAGTGGATTATGGCGAGGAGGTGAATCCGGGCGTTCCCAGCGTTCTGCAAACTTCCGTGCTGAAGCCGTATCAGGTGACGCCGCCGTTTGAAGGCGCGACGGGCCGGCGCTTGGCGCTGGCGAATTGGCTGACGCAGCCCAATCATCCGCTGACGGCGCGCGTCGCGGTCAATCAAATATGGATGAGGCATTTCGGACGGGGCATCGTTTCGACGGTATCGAATTTCGGCCACTCCGGCGCGCCCCCGTCGGATCAGGAACTGCTCGACTGGCTGGCTACGGAATTCGTGGCGAACGGGTGGAGCATGAAAGCGATGCACCGGCTGATGGTCACTTCAGAAGCGTACCGTCAGACTTCGAAAGTGGACGCGGCGTTGACCGCGGCCGATCCGGATAATGTTCTCGTGTCGCGGATGCCTCTCCGCCGCATGGACGCGGAGACGCTGTACGATTCGCTACTGACGGCAACAAGCCGCCTGGATCCCGCGCCCTTCGGCGCACCTACGGCGGTCACGATCACGCCGGACAAGGAAGTGATCGTGAAGCCCGGCAAAGACGGATTCCGGCGCAGCCTTTACGTTCTGCACCGCAGGCAGACCCCGATGTCGCTGCTCGACGCGTTCGACGAGCCGATCATGACGCCCAATTGCACCGAGCGGCGGCGGTCGAATGTGGCGACGCAGGCGCTTCACATGATGAATGGCTCGATGACCTGGGATCTGGCTCGCTACATGGCGGGCCGTGTGATCGACGAATCGGACGGTGTACGGTCAAAGCAGATCGAGCTGATTTATTTGCGCGCCTACTCGCGGCGGCCGACGGCGGAAGAGATCAAGATCGGCGTCGCTGCGATAGAGGATTTTCAGAAGCAGTGGCCGGCCAGGCTCGCGACGGATCACGACGCTGCGCCGCGCACGGAATCGGCGAATTGGCTCGCAGTGGCGAACTATTGTCATGCGATTTTGAACTCGGCGGAATTTAGCTTTATCGATTAGGCGATCAATGAAACCTACACGGCGCGATTTCTTTTCGAGAGTGGTGGACGGCGTCCACGGAGCGGCACTGATGTCGCTGCTGGGCTCCGACCTGTTCGCGTCCGGCCCGCAGGTATTCGACCTGACTCCGAAAAATCCGCAATTCCCCGCCAAAGCGAAATCGGTGATCCACCTGTTTATGAACGGCGGACCAAGCCAGGTGGACCTGTTCGATCCGAAGCCCACGCTGAAGCGGCTGGCAGGCTCCGCGCCGAGCCGTGAATTGAGCTTCGCCATTTCGAACGGGAAAGACGCGGGCACGCTCTATCCATCGCCGTTCGAATTTAAGCCTCGGGGAAAAAGCGGTATCGAAATCTCCGACGCGCTGCCGCACCTGGCCGAATGCGTGGATGACATTGCGCTGATCCGCTCCATGTACGGCGAACACGCCAATCATGAGCCTGCGCTGTTCCTGATGCACACAGGTCGAACGATTGCCAGCCGCCCGTCGCTGGGCGCGTGGGTCGCGTATGGATTGGGCACTGAGAATCAGAATCTGCCCGCGTACGTCGTGCTGGACGATCCGAAGGGGCTGCCGATTAACGGGATCTCAAACTGGCAGTCGGCGTTTCTGCCCCCGATTTATCAGGGCACTCGTTTTCGCACGGAAGGGGCGCCGGTATTGAACCTGGAACCTCGGCCCGAGATTCCCGCGCCTTTGATGGAAGCGGAGAGGAACCTGCTGCACAAGCTCGACGAAATACATCGTGCTCAGCGCCAGTATCAGCCGGAGCTGGATGCGCGAATTTCGAGTTACGAATTGGCCGCGCGCATGCAGATGGCGGCGTCCGATGCGTTGGATTTAACGAAGGAATCGGAAGCGACGCGCGAGGCGTATGGATTGAACGACGCGGCAACCGCGTCTTACGGCAAGCGCTGCCTGATGGCTCGGCGGCTGGTCGAGCGGGGCGTGCGATTCGTGCAGTTGTATATCGAGAGCCAGATTTTCGATACACACAGCAATCTTCATGCTGACTTGACGTACGCCTGTACCAAGACCGACAAACCTGTCGCGGCGCTGCTCAAGGATTTGAAGCAGCGCGGGCTGCTGGACTCAACGCTGGTCGTGTGGGGAGGCGAGTTCGGGCGGTTGCCGATTTCGCAGGGCGCGGTAAAATCGGCGGGGCGCGATCATGGTCCGAACGGCTTCAGCGTATGGATGGCCGGCGGCGGCACCAAGGGCGGTACGGTTCACGGCGCGACCGACGATATCGGTTTCAAGGCCGCGGAAAACAAGGTGAGCGTGCACGATCTTCACGCGACCATTCTTCATCAGCTGGGCTTGAATAATCGCGAGCTGTTCATCGATCGCAATGGATTGAAGGAACGGTTGACGGATCAGTATCCGGCGCGGGTGGTTAGCGAGATACTGGCTTAGCCCCAAGTCAGTTTTTGGCGGGTTTCGATTTTGGAGTCGTCCAGCTCGATTCCGTAACCGGGGGCGTCGGTTAGCGTGAAGTGCGCTCGCACCGGCACCGGCGCATGTTTCTCGAAATGATAATACGATCGCATCTTTAGGATTAGATATTCGGCTAGGGGACAAACGGCTGGCGATTGGCTTGCGATCAGGTGCAGAGCGGCGTGCAGGCTGTGGCCATGCGGGATCACGGGGACGTCGAACACCGACGCCAGCGTGCAGATCTTCATCAACTCAGACGTTCCGCCGCACCATTCCGGATCGCACTGCACTACACTGATCGCTCCTTCTTTTAGGTAATCGTAAACTTCCCAACGCCCTTGGATGTGTTCGCCCGAGGCGATGGGGATCGAGGTGCCTTGGTGCAATCGCGCGAAGCTATCGATCTTCTCGGCCTGCGTCGCCTCTTCGATCCAACGCGGGCGGTAGCGCTCCACTTGCTTGGCCCATTCGAGCGTGTAGCTGAGGTCCCATCCGCTGTACACGTCGAACATCAATTCCACATCGTCGCCGACGGCCTCGCGGAGAACGCGCACCAGGTCGACGTTCTTGCGCATGTCCTCCGGTCCGTCGCCGGGGCCGTATGCGAGAAACCATTTCTGATAGCGAAAGCCCTCGCCCTTGATCTGCACGGCGCGCGATTGCGCTTTATCGAACTCCAGCGAATAACCGAGGCAGCTGGCATAAGCCTCCACGGATTTGCGCGTCGGACCACCCAGCAGACGATACACCGGCGTCTTGAAGTAACGCCCGCGCAAATCCCACAACGTATTGTCCACCGCGCTGATCGCCATCAGGAAATGCCCGCGCCGCGCATGGCGATTCGAGCGGTACATCTGGTCCCACAGCGTTTCCTGCGCGAGTCCATCCTTGCCGATCAGAAATGTCCGCAGTTGCTCATGGACCACGATGGCGACCTCTTTATCGATCGGCCCGTATAGAGCATCGAGCCCTCCATCGGTCACGATCTTCAGATATAGCGCCGTGATGGGGGAGTTAGCCGTGTTCGGGCTTCCGTCGCGATAGGGTTTTTGGCGGAGGTCTTCATAGATGTCGAGGGGGTTCACCTGATGCTGCTGATCGACGCCGCGCACGGCATCACGATGCCCACGCAGCTCCCATATTTCGACTGCGGTGATTTTCAGGACTGGGGCTTGGGCCAGGGCGGTCGCGAGGGGCAACGCGAGAAAGTGGCGGCGAGTGAAGGACTTTTGCATATGCGTTCTCTCATGCTAACCCGCGGGCAGTAGAAGCCCGCTGAAGCAGGCTGCCGGCTAAATAGGCCGCCCCACATTGTTCTAGGGAACAAACTCGCGCGGGGCTCCCGGTTTGTCGGACAGCATTCCGAGCAGTTCGTAAATAGAAATGAGCGCGGTGTTGAGCATACGTTCGCCGGTGCCCACTGCGCTGGGATTGACGCTGGAGTTCGCGCCGTATCCGCCCCGCACCGCGGCTGCAATTGTGGGCAGATAGGCGTAGTATCCGTTGGTGTAACCGAGCAGGAACGAACTCGGCAGCGGACTCTTCCCGCGCAATTGCATCTGGAATTCGACGAACGGCTCGCCGGGGAATCCGACTAGGGCCAGGTCGCGGTTCAGCACGACGGTCGTCACCGGCATCCGCATCTCTGGCGCCAGCAGCCGGCGCGCGATTCCCGACGTTTCCGGATAGTGCGCCTTCACCTCCGCTTCCAGCTTCTCGCGATTCCAGCGATTGGCCACCGTCAGCACAACAGTCTTCGTTTGGATGCTCGCATTCTCCGGCGCTCGCGCTTGAATCGATCGCGCGACTCGGATGGCTTCGCGCCCGAGCTTCTGTCCGGTTTCCTTCATCACCTTTACGGCATCTTCGATCAGCGGAGTCTTGTCGTAATAAGGATTAATATCGCCGGGCGCGCCTTGCAGGAAAAACGTCATGGCCTGGCCAAATTCCTGTTCAATCATGCGCCGCATCTCGCCGGGGTAATCCGCTGAGTAGTGGAAGTTGTCGGGCCCCAGAACCACGGGATGGCAGGCGTAGTTCACGAGAATCGCCAACGGAGTGCCGTCGCGGCGGTCGATGCGAATCACGCCCAGCGTCGGATCGACCGGAAACGTGGTCGACACCTTCGTCTCATTGCGCCAGAACATCTGCACGGCGCCGTTGGTCTCGATATAGCGGCGGTTGAATCCGATGTAGGTTTGCCCCCAGCCGTTACCGATTGCGGCGGGAACCATCGATTCGGCGGCGGCACGAATCGCGCTCTCGATGCGCGGTACGGCATGCTGCACGGCTTGCGGCGCTTCGGTATACGTGGGGCCGGAATGGGTATGCGATGCGTGAAAGATCACCTCATCCACGGTGCTATGAACGTCGGCGCGGATCTGATCCATGGACTTTTCGTCGAACGTGAAACACAGGTCGAGAGTGATGAACGCGATGGTGCGGCTGCCGTCGGAGAGAGTGAGAACGCGAGCTTCCAAAGGATCGAGCGTACCTTTTGCAAATCGGGCGGCGCCGTAGCCGGCCATCGGAATTCCCAACGGAGGATCGAGGTCCGCCTTGGCCACGCCGGCTCGCAATACCGCGGCGTTAAGCGGCGCGGCCATCGCCAGGATCAGCAGGAGAATCCGCATCAGTACCTCGTGTCCGGCAGCTCTTTCAATAATCCGCGAAGCTCGAAGAGTTTCACTACGGCGCGGTCGATCAATTGTTCGCCGGTTCCCACTGCGACGGTAGTGTTGTAATCCGCGCCATAGCCGCCCTCAACCGACGCGAGAATCGTGGGGATGTATCCGGCCCAGACGCCACCGGCGGAGTACGAATAGCCGAATAGCATGGTGTGGGCGCACTCCGTCTTTTCGCGAAAAGTGAGCTGGAACTCGACGAACGGCTCGCCCGGCAGAGCGGCGAAGCAAAATGAATTGCCGAATGCGCCCGCGGTCCAGCCCACTGGTATTTTCTCATCGGGACGCCAGCGACTCTTCACGTCGAGCACTTCAGAATACGCGCGCAGAGGGCCCGTCACGGGCTTCGCTTTCGCGAGAGTCGAGACGACGTATTTTCCCAGCTTTTGACCCATTTCCTCCATCGCATCGAACTGCGTTGCGACTGGTTCCTTATCCCGATAAGGGTTGATGTCCCCCGCCCCGCCTTGAATGAACAAGGCAGTCGCGCCGGGGATTTGAGCTTCGATAGCTCGCCGCATCGCGCCCGGATAATCGGCCGAGTAGCTATAATTCGCGGGTCCGAGCACTGAGGGATGGCACGCATAATTTACCAGGACAGCGCGGGTCTTCGCTTGATCGTCCTTGATGACGAGGGCGTGCACGGAAGGGTCCAATGGATGAGAAGGCAGCGCCTCCGCGTTGCGCCACCACATCGCGCCTTTTTGATCGACAATCCTGCGGCGGTTGTGGCCCAGGTAGATTTCTCCCGACGAGATCGCGAGGGAGGCGGAAAACATGGCGGTCTTCGCGGTGCCGATCGCTTCCACCATTTTGTCCTCGGCCTGCGCGTACCAGGGACTGCGCAGTTCCCAGGTCAGAGGGCCGGAGTGAGTATGTGAAACGTCGATCAAAGTCGTCTTGATTCCGAATCGCCTGGTAGCGAGCTCGCCCACACGAGAGGAAACGAAGGATCGAAGATCGCACGTGACCAGAGCGATGGATTCGTTACCCGATTCGATCACGAGCACGGTCGCGTAGAGCGGGTCGTGGACTCCCGTCGAACCATGCGTGCGCGCCGCGTATCCTCCCATCTCATGACCGACGGGCGGAGTAATATCGACGCGGGCGACCCCGGCCCGATACTCAGCCGCGGAAGCTACCGACACACAGAATAGAAGAAGGCGCATTACTCGACCTCTTGAATACTATACAGGTCGAACGGATGCGATTTGCGTCTGCCCGCATGCTGACGCGAGCGTCCGGAGGTCCGCGTCGGAAATCCTGAATGTTATGTGACGCGCGCCACCAGGCGTGCCGCATCGACATTCGATGCAGGTCACGTAAAAGAAGCCGAACGTCGACACAAATGTCGATCGCGGCACGCGTGGACGCGTACGCCACACGGGAAAGACAATATTCATTGTGAGACTACATTAGAACAACAACTTCAACCCGAACTGGATCTGGCGGTTCGGGTGATTCGTGGATGTGATGTTCCCGAAGGTGGTCAGATTGCTGAAATTGATGGTCGCGCCCGGGTTGTTGAACGACGGGGTATTGAAGAAGTTAAAGAACTCGCCGCGGAACTGGAGTTTGAGGCGCTCTTTCAGAGAGAAGTTCTTGAACAGCGAAGCGTCCACGTTGTAGAGGCCCGGTCCCCGGAGGAGATTCCTTCCCTCGTTGCCGTAAGTGAAAGCCGCCGGCAGAGCGTAGGCGGAGGTGCTGATGCAGTTTGTCAGATGGCCATCGCCGCAATTGTCGGAGGGCGTTCCGACCAAGTTCGGGCGCTGGCTGCCCGCGCTGGTATTCGCCACATCGGTGGAAATGACAACGTTGAAAGGCACGCCGCCTTGCAGCGTCACGATGCTGTTGGCCTGCCATCCGGCAACGACGTTGCGCACGAACATGTTCGTCGAGCTCTTGAGAAACGGAATGTCGTAAGAGACGCTGGCGATGAAACGATGCCGGATGTCCCAGTTCGAATTGCCGTAATCCGCGCGCCAGTTGTAAGGATTCATCGGCGCACCACCGCCGTTGGAATCCGTGGTCACGTCCAGCGTATGGGACCAAGTGTAGGAGGCTAGCATGGTAAGTCCGCGATGCATCCGCTGCCGCACCGTGACACTCAGACCTTCATAGTTCGCGATCTCATCGTTTTGGATGATTCGGATGTTGCCGAACAACTGGTTGGGCCGGCGTGCCGCGATAGCGCCCGGGCCAGGCAGCGGGTAATTGTTGAAATAGCTGCGGTCGAGGTGGTCGCTATGGGAGCCGAGGTATCCGACTTCCAGCGCGGCATCCTTCCAGGTGCCTTGCTGCACGTCGAAGCTCCACTGATTCATCCGCGCCGTAGGCAAATCGGGATTGGGAGAAATGACTGCGATCGTGTTGGCCGGCGGAGCGGCGCCCACGGCGGTTCCAGGCGTCGGGTTGTTGAGCGACAGCGTCGGATTCCCCGCCGATGCGTTGTACGTGGTGACGATGCTGAATGGAGGATTATTGCTGAGGAACGTGAACGTGTTCATCTGGTTCGGGTTGAAGTAAATTCCGAAACCGGCGCGAACGACGGTCTTATCCGTCAGCCGGTACGCCATGCCGAAGCGGGGCGCCCAGTCGTTGTGAACCGGATTAATCAGCTTCAGGCCGGGCTGCGGAGGATTGGCCGGAATCATCGCGGTTTGTGTAGGGTTCAGGATTAACGCAAAGCCGTTGACGGTATAAGGGACGGTCGGCAGCTCGTAACGCAGCCCGAGGTTGAAGGTCAGCCGCTTGGTGGCCTGCCAGTTATCGACAACATAGAAACCGTCGCGCCAGGCCGCAACCTTGTTATATATCTCGGGACCAGGAGTCGTGTCGTTGATCGGAAAGCCGAGCATAAAATCGGCGGCTCCGCCGGCGGCTCCGCCCGTCATCGATCCGTCGAAGGTGAATAATCCATTCGGCTGGTTCACCGCGGAACGGCCCGTAATCAGCTTGCGCAGCTCCGCCCCGGCGATGATGGTGTGTCTTCCGCGAATATAGGTCAGCGAATCGGTGCCCTGCCACGTGGTGTCCTGCTGGAACCAGTTGGTGGCCGCGTTGCCCAATCCTTCAAAGCTGCTGATCGTGACGTTCGGAATCCCAGGATTCGCGAACCTTGTATCGCCGTTGAAGCCTGGAATGCCCAGCGACGTGCCGGCATTCGCCAATCCGTTCACATACCAGTAGTTGAGCGAATTCGTCGCCAGCCATTGACGGCCCACGCGAATGTCGTTCACCAAAGTCGGCGAAATGGTCTGCGTATAAGCCACCACCCAGTTCTTCGTCTCCACCGGAGTCGTCGTGGCCGACGTGGGATTCACGCTACCCGAGAAAATGGCCTCGTTCTGCCAGGCATAGCGAAAGAACACACGCGCCGAGCTGGTCAGATTATGGTCGATGCGGCCGATGGTCGAATTAAAACTATCGTTGCTGGGAAAGCTGGTCACCAGGTTGTTCGTAACGCCGTTATTGATTCCCGGCGCGTTCGGCAGCGGCATATATTGAAGCAAAGCGATCGCCTGAGCCGACAGACGGAGCGTCGGAATCTGGTTACCCGGAAATGGCGTCGCACTATTCAGGGGATCGTTAATCGCCTTCGTATACGCTGAAAAATCGCCCTTCCGCATCGCCGCGGTCAACACGCTATCGGTGCCTGCAAGCTGCGATACGATGCGCCGTCCTTCGTAATTCATCATGACGAAGGTCTTATTCTTGCCGTTGTAGATCTTCGGAATGATCACCGGCAAATCCACTTCGAACCCGAACTGATTCTGATGCAGAGGCGTCTTCTTCGCCGAGGGTGCCAGGAAGAAGTTTCGCGCGTCCAGATCGCTGTTGCGCAGGAATTCGTACACCGCGCCGTGAAGCTGATTGGTGCCGCTCTTGGTCACGACGTTCAAGTGAACACCCATGTAAGCGCCGTACTGCGCCGAATAAGTTCCCGACTGCACCTCCAGCTCCTGCACCGCGTCCACTGAAGGATGGAACGGAGCAGTGGTGATCAGGTTGTTGACAATCGAAATTCCATCGAGGGAGATACTGTTCTGAATTTCGCGTGTCCCCGCGCCGATAAAATCCTCACCGGGAGGCGTTCCGTTGGCGCCCTTCTGACCTTGAAACACGCCGGGAGCCGTCAGCGCGAGTTGAAGGGCATCGCGGCCATTGAGAGGGAGCTCCGCGATCGCCTGGCTGGAGATGACTTCCTTGATGCTGGCCTCATCAGTCGCGATCGGCGGATTCGAGGCCACCACCTCGACGCGTTCCGATACCTGGCCCACCTTGAGGCTGAAATCCGTTCGCACCGTCTGGTTCATGTCCACCAGAACGCCGGTGGTGGTCATCGTACTGAAGCCCTCATGCTTGACAGTAATCGCGTAGGTGCCGATCTTCAGAAATTCCACGTGATAAGATCCATCGGCGCCGGTCTTGGCGGCATAGGTGTCGCCCGTTGCCGTGTTTACGGCGGTAATGGTGGCGTCAGGCACCGGAGCGCCCGCGGAGTCGATCACATTCCCCACCAGCGACGTGGTATTCGCCAGCTGCGCCGCCACCGGCAGACAACCGGCGATCAGATACACGAAAAGCCGCATGCTTTTTAACATCGAGCCCTCCCCTGGGTTCCTAAGTTAATAACACTTTAATACACCTGTCATCAGGCGGGTGACCAGCATACACCTAGGACAAATGTCCTAGATTGGGCGAGCCCCGGTTACTGTGAGGCGGGCACGACACGTTACGGCAGATGGACAATTCCCTGTTGAATCGCGTAAATTGCCGCCTGGGTCCGATCCCGGGCATTCAACTTATCGAGAACGCTGCTGACATGAATCCGGACCGTTTTCTCCGCGATATTCAGCTCCGTGGCGATATCGCGATTGCTTTTCCCGCGCGTGATCAGCGTCAGCACCTGATGCTCGCGAGGGGTCAGGTCGGCCGCCGGAATTCGCTCGGCCAGACGGTCGCGAACCGTGCGCGGAAGATAGCGGACGCCTCCGTGAACCGTCAGAATCGCGTCCAGCACCTGGTCGCCGCTCGCGTCTTTTGTGAGATAAGCCATCGCGCCCATGCGAAGCGCGCGAAACACGTCTTCGCTGCCTTCGTAATTGGTCAGCACCACGATCCGCGCGTCGCGATGCCGCTTGCGCAGTGCGGCGATGGTCTCGAAACCGTTGATGCCGGGCAGGCGCAGATCCATCAGCGTCACGTCCGGCAGAACTTCATCGTACAGCTCCAAAGCCTGCTCGCCGCTTTCGGCCTCCGCTGCGATGGACACCTCAAAACGCCCATTCAGCACCGAACGCAGCGCCACCCGCGCCAGGAAATGATCCTCCACCAGCAACACTTTTACAGGCTTCGGAGTCACGCCGGCACATCCACCCAAACCTCGGTCCCCGCGCCTGGAGCCGAGTGAATCCGCAAATCGCCGCCCAGCTTCTTGGCGCGCTCGTGCATCACCGCGAGCCCGAAATGTCCCGGCGTCGCTTGCGGCGAATCGGGAGGACGAAACCCGCTGCCATCGTCGCGCACCGTCATCGAAATGCGGTCGATCCCATAGATCACCTGGATGTTGACCGCCTGTGGCGACGCGTGCCGCAGCGCGTTGGTCACCGCCTCCTGCCCGATGCAGACCAGGTGATGCACGCATACCGGAGACAGCCGGCGCTCCTCGCCTTCGACGCGCAGCTTGGTATCGAGCTCCGCGCGCGGACCCATCAGGCACAGCGTCTTGTTCAGTTCCTCGCTCAGCAGCCCGACTGGTTCCTCGCCTCCACGCAGATCCCAAATGATGCGCCGGGCCTCCGTCTGACAATGCTTCACCATGGTGCGCGTCAGCTCGAGCGACGACGCCGCTTCCTTGGGCGCGCTCGCCAGGCGATTCTTGGTCGCCTCCAGTTGCCACGAAATCGCCGCGAAATCCGCCATCAACGTGTCGTGCCATTCGCGCGCGATGCGATTTCTTTCTTCTAAGATCCACGCGACTCGCCCTTCAGCTTGCGCCAGGCGCCTGCGAAACACAATCGCGATCAATCCCGCGACCACTCCCAGCAGCAGCGCGTAAAACCACCAGCGCTGATAGAAATGCGGATCCTGCTCCACTTCGATCGACGCCACCTGCTCGCTCCACGGCCCCTGATGATCCCGCACGCTCACCACGAACCGGTACTTGCCCGGAGGCAGCCTGCGATACAACATGTGGCGAGCCCGCGTCACCGTCCAGTCCGCATCGTAGCTTTCCAGCTTGCAGCGAAATTGCAATTGCGCCGGATCCGACAGACGCACGGCATCGAATTGAAAATCGACGTCGCTCTTGCCCGGCGGAATCACAATATGATCGAGCGAAGCCACCGGCGTGCGATCGATGGTCAGCCCGGATACATGGGGCGTTGCCGGCGGAGGCGGATCGATCACTTGCGACGGGTTCGTGTGCGCAAAACCCTTGGCGGTCGCGAACCACAGGCTGCCGTCCTTCCCGCGCCCCGCAGGCGGCTGAGAGAGTCCACCGCATTCACTGCTGCGCATTCCGTCGCTCTTGCCTAACACCGCCACATCGACGGTTTTCCTGCGTCCTTCGCTCCACTCATGAAGCTGGTTGCGCGAAACCTTCAGCACACCCCGCGTCGATCCCATCCACAACATTCCGTCGCCGTCGTCCAGCACCGAATAAATCTGATATGGCGGCAAGCCCGCGTCCGAAGGCGTGTGAATCATCTGGTGCCCGTCGAATCGGTCGACCCCGCCGGCTTTCGTGCCCACCCAAACCGCGCCGGCGCCGTCGATCGAGATCGAGATCACCGCATCGTTCCGAAGCCCGTCCTTCGTAGTCAGCGCGGTGACGAACGCGCCTTGAATTACGTATAGCCCCTGTTGCGTTCCCACCAGAATCTCGCCCGACTCCGTTTCCTTCACGCAGGTAATCATCTTCTGCGGCAGCAGCAACTGGCCTTTGTCGGGATGCGGAAAACCGTCCTCGTATTTCAGCAGCCCCGAATAGGTGCCCACCCACAGACTCCCTTTCCGGTCGACCACCAGCGCACTGATCGCGTTTGAAAAGGATTCGCTTCCGGTCAAAAATCTCCGCATCCGCGAGCCGTCGAAATGATACAGCCCGTCATACCAGGTGCCGATCCAGACTCCTCCGCGGCGATCCTCCGCCAGCGCTCGAATCGGCGATTGGCGCAGCGACCCGGCCAGCGCCACGCGTTCCAGCTTCCCCTGCCGCATGCGGAAGAGTCCTTGCCCCCACGTGCCGAGCCACAAATCGCCGCGCGCGTCGCTGAGCACCGTGGACGCGAAACTCTGCGGCAGTCCTTCCGGTTGGCCATAAGGAATCAGCGCCGCGCGCCGCCACCGGCTCAACCCGCCGCCCAGCATCCCGATCCACAGATTGCCTTCGTTATCCTCGAACAGCCGCCGGATGAAATTGTCGGCCAGCCCGTCTTCGTTGGTCCAGTGGGTCACGGCACCCTGCGCCGAAAGGCGGCAGATTCCCTGCCCTCGCGTGCCGATCCACAAATTCTTTTCGCGGTCGACCAGCAGCGCCGCCACCGGCCCGTGCGCGCCCGCCACAATCTCGTCTTCCCACACTCCTGCGTTCTTCACCAGCCGCAGCACCCCGCGATCCATCCCAATCCACACGCGCCCATTCGCATCCGAATATGCGGCCGTCACCATTCCCAATTCCGAATGACGCAGCACCACTGCGCGTGCCGTTCCCTGGCTCCAGTGAAACAATCCTTTCACCGTGACGATGAACATTCCGCCGCTGCCGTCCGGCCCGAAGGGCGCGGTGATATCGCCCGGAACCAGCCCCAGCGCGGTGAGGCATTCTACACGGTCGCCGACAATCCTCTCTACGCCGTTCTGCGTACCCACCCAGATGACGCCGTCCTGATCCTCCAGCATCGACCGCACACGTTCCTGGGTGAGTCCCGCGTCTTCGCTCACGTTCTTGGAGCCGCGCGCGCTCCGGTGGATCACACCTCGCCCGTCCGTGCCGATCCAGAGGTCGCCCGACTTGGAATAGAGCAGCGCGTTCACCGGCTCGTTCGCGACCGCGTCCTTCGCGTCCACCCGCTGGGGCGTGAACCGTAGCCCGTCGAACGTCGCCATCCCGCCGCCGGTTCCGATCAGCAGGACGCCGCTTTTGTCCTGCACGATGGTCCGCACGTTGCCCTGCGGAAGCCCGTCCTCGACTCCCCAATCCTGTTTCTGATATTCAGAGAGGGCACGCGTTTGAGACCCTGCATGCAGAGTGGTGGCTCCGACAAGGCACCATACAACCGGGTTCCTGGAACGCCAACTTCGTCTCATGATAAGGTGGCACAGGCTTTGGCCTGTGGGCTACCCCCGCCGCGCGCTAAACTCCGCCGTCCCGTATTCCCCCATCCGGACCTTCCCCGTCATCGAATCTCCATCCACTGTGCCGTGAAACTCATACTCTAGCACCGTGCCTTCAAAACGATGCGCGCTTTGAAACACAACCTCCCGCGTTTGCACCTTTCCGTGCAGCGGACCTGCCAGGAACTCCATTTTATGACCTACGCCTGAGGCAGAAACAGAGCCTGACTACTCCCCGCCAAATACTCGTCGCCAGTTCCGCGTGATCATGACTCTGAGGTTACCCCACGGTCCCTTTCGCTCGTAGGACAAATGGCCTACCGTTTTTCTCCGTGGGCAGGTTGGCAGCATACGGCCGATTGGCAACCGTGCCGATATGACATCGAATTGTCCTCTAGATAGTGCAAATAAACGCAGCATTCTGAGACTTTATACAGGAGAATGCGCTTGCAATGGTCGGCCTTGGGTAGCCGCATTTCTCTGAATTACCCAAACCCGAATGGCGAAGTCCGTGAGCTACATCGCAATCGAACCAAGAATGTTGAAATGATGTTTTCTGAAAAACCTTTGGAGTTTTTTGTAACAGAGTTCTTCCGACAGCATCTTAATGCTGCGTGCGACACACAATACTCAGTTCATAAATAGAGTTGTGGAGGTTTTTCAATGAACTTCTTTGCTGGATTAGTGCTTATCCTGGGGTTCACTAGCCCTATTTTCGCGGACTTCTCCACAAATCCGGGGGGATCAGTCGTTGTGACCGGCTGCATTACAGACTAGTACGGAGCTCCCTATTACGGTCAGCCTGTCTGGTGGTCGGTCGTCGTCTTCTTCTGGAGTGGCGGCCACAGCCACGACGACGGGAACCGCCCAAATGGCAGCTTGAGCACCACCTTTAACTATACTGGTGGGAACGGATGTGCGTCGACAACGTTCTACGCTCCTTTGATCGCTGGCCAATACCAAGTCACAGCTACGACAAACGTAGGCGAGGACTCAGCTTCCATCTATGTTGTGCTTCAAAGTCCTTACTTGCAAGCCCTCCCGACCTATTCGGACTATCAGATTGTAGGAGTGCAGCCTGAGCACCCAAGCAATCCGTATGGGACGTTTAACGCCGTCTATGAAACCCAGCAAATTGCAGCACAATTTCGCCAGACAACTGGTGTAGTAATGGGTGTTAACGACATGAGCCTGCCTTCGGGTGGCAGGTTCGACCTCGGTCCGAGATACAATGGCACTTGGTGGAACTCGCCACACGGCGAGCACATGTGGGGCGTGAACGCGGATATTCCGTACCAGTACCTCGGCGGGTACAATCAAACATTCCTGAGTATTGCCGCGGCGAACGGAGGAAGCGGAGGCGGTCCGATCCTATCGTATTCCAACCATTATCATCTTAGATTTTCTTATTGAAGACACGGGAGGTTACAATGATGCACTTCAGCATAGCGACAGCTTTTTTTTGTGGTTTGGTCCTCGTCGATGCGCAGGACACCCCACGACCCAAAATTAAAATAACGAGCGTCGACCCTCAGCCCTGGAAAATTCCAGAAGCTGCGCCCGAGCCGGGCGACGCAGTTACGATTGACGCGGCCACCTTAGACTTGGTTATCACGAGTCGCAACGCGCAACTGCGCGTCCAGCGTAAGCTCCATGTGGAACCGCAATTCTCGCTCGCCTATGAACGATCTGCGAATGGTATCCGCTATTCCTGGTCGGTCGAGAACGGGCGAGGCGCGACACAGCCCATTCAGCTTTTCGCGATGAATGCCTTCAACGGGCCACTGGGCACTACGTCTGCTCCACCCTACTGGAGGTTCCAGGGGAAGTCATCAGATCCTGGCGTCACCGATATTACCGACTCTTCCTTGATCGGAATCTGGTTTAGCCGTTTTGCCAAGGATGTGGACGAGAACGGGAGACTAATTCCTGGCTCGTCAGCGGGCCCATTTGTTCTTGAATCTCCCGGCCTGCCCGGCCTCATCACTGTATACGCCACGGGATTCAAGCCAGACCCCGGTCCGGGCGAGAGATCCGAAGAATCCCGCATCCAGGATCTTTCCCCTTGGGTGGTAGAACAGACCAATAAGCTGCTTCGCTTCCCTACAAACTCCAAGAAGTGTTATATTATCGGTCCGAAAATCAACCCCTCCGCTGATCGCTTCACCAGCTTAAAAGCCGAGATTGTTCAAGTTGCGCAGTTGCCTGAATTCGCCTCTGTGCGAGATGCTCTCACCGCAGCCGCGAACTCTCCGACCACCGCAACACTGCGGCAGGCGCTAGCGAGTTTGAATGGAACGCCGCTGCAGAAGAGCTTTTTCGACGCCATGATCTTTGACCTGTCGTACTAGCCGGCAGTTGTTGTCGATCCCAAAAAAAAACACCCTCGCAGACCGAAGCCTGCGAGGGAATTTGAATATCGTCCTTTACTTCGATCGCGTTAGAAATAGAACTTCGCCACGATCTGGACGTTCCGCTCGCCCTGCGCGCCGCGGATCTGTCCGAACGTTGCCGACGTGATCGTCTGCGACGACGGGCTCGAGAAGATCGGCGTGTTGGTGAAGTTGTAGGCCTCAGCCCGCAACTCGAAGTACTTTCTCTCGGTGATGTCGAAGCGCTTTCCGAGCGAAAGGTCGAAGCGAGCCTCACCCGGTCCGCGCACAACGCCGGGACCTGAGTTCCCGAACGTGAACGGCGCCGGTGCCGCGTATGCGCTCAGGTCGAGATACGAAACACCGGGCCCGATCAAGTGCTGATCGTGCGGAGTCCCCACCACATTAGCGCGGAAGCTGCGGGCGCCCGTTCCCGAAGGATCGCCGCTCACCTTGATGGTCAGCGGGAAGCCGGTATGCGTGGTCAACACGCCGCTCAATTTCCAGCCGCCGATGATTCCTTCCTCTAATCTGTTCATGTTCGAAGCGAACCTTCGGCCCTTGCCGAAAGGCAGCTCATAGACGGCTGACGGAACAAACATGAACTTGTTGTCGAAGTAGGTCGGGCTCCATTCCGAGACGCGGTCATACAGGTTCTGCATGTACGCGGACTGGCTGCCTGCCTGGCCGCCCTGGCCGTAGTAACCGATCGAATCGGACATGCCCTTCGAATACGTAAAAGCTACCTGGTATTCGAAGCCCTTGCTCATGCGTTTGCGCATCGTCGCCTGCAGCGCGTTGTATTTCTGATTCGCGCAGGAGCACGTGCCGGAGATCTGAGAGATCTCGGCGCGCAGCGTCGGGTTGCCGGAGAGATAAGGTCCCGGCACCACTTTGCCACCCACGATGAGATTCTGCAGATAAGGCATCGCCACCATCAGGTGCGTGCTGTGCTGGCCGACGTAACCGACCGTCAGCACGTTGTTCCCCGCGAATTGATACTCGGTGGACAGGTTCCACTGTTGCGATTCCGCGGGACGCACACCCGGATCCCACAACCGAATCGTCGCCCCGGCGTACGGGTCTTTCGGATTCAGCGCGGACAATCCCTGATCGAGCGTCGAGCCCGGCAGCGTGAACTGCGGCGTGTTGTAGTAGGTCTGGAATTCCGACTCAAACGGCGGATTCAGAGGCATTCTCAGGTTGGTTCCGGTCCCTTCCAGGTAGGATGAGATGCCGTAGCCGCCGCGGACAACCACGGTTTTACCCATGATCGACGGAGTGTACGCGAAACCGACGCGCGGCTGGAAGTCCTTCTTATAAGCGTTGTACAGCGCGCGGCAATCCGAGTACGGGCAGCCGGATTTACCTGCCAGATAAAGCGTGCCGGTGATCAGACCAAAGTTCGACTGGCGATCCTCGACTTCCACCCAAGGGGTGTTGTACTGCCATCGCAATCCGAGATTCAGTGTCAAATTCTTCGCGATGCGATAGTCGTCCGTGAAAAAGAGGCCGGTCACCCACGAGCGTTGGCCCCACGTACCGCTTGAGAGACCTTTACCCAACTGATCTGGCATGCCTAACAGGAAATCCGCCTCGCCGAGGCTTCCTGAGGTGCTGGTCGCGGTTTGTGCGGTGAAGCGGCCGTTGAAATCGATGAACCCGCTGCGGCCGTTGTTGCCGGCGTAGAACACGTTGATCCAGCGGCGCTGCTCGTCGAAGCCCATCTTGATGATGTGCTTGCCCTTGATCCAGCTGATATTGTCGGTCAACTGGAACGTCGTATTGGCGAACAATTGCTGCGTGCCGATGTTGGCATTTCCAAGTGCCGAGGCATAAGCGAAGCCTTGGAGCGAAAGCAGGCCAGGACCCGCCGCCGCGATTCCAGCGGCCAAACCGATATCTCCCAGTCCTTTATCCGCGCCGCCGTTATTCAACAGAATGTAGTTGACGCCGAAACGCGCTTCGTTGATCAGATTTGGACGAACCGTGCGCGTCCAGTTGATCACTCCGTTCTTGAACGGCGAAGTGTTGAAGGAGTTATAAAACAGCGGAAAAGTATTGATACTCGGCACATCCTGGCGTCCATCGGAGAAACGGAAGCTGAAATAGTCTTTGTCCTCCGGACGATAATCGAACTTAAGATCGCCCTGGTCCATGTTCAACTGGCTCGAGGAGCCATAGAAGTAGTTGCTCGACTTGATCGTATTGATCTGAGGCGCGGGATAGAGCGATGCATTGTTCAGCAGTTTCACCGCGGCCGGACTCAGCAAGCCCACCGGGATAACATTGTTCGGGAACGGATCGCGCTGGCCAGTGGCAGTATTCAGCGACTTGGGGTTATACAACTGCACCGCCTTGCCATTCGACGTGGTGGTCGGATCTAACAGCGAGGAGAAGTCGCCATTGCGCCAAGCGGTCGGCATCACAACGGTGCCGCTGATGGTGGGAGGAATATGCTTGCGCAAACCCTCATAGTCCATGAAGAAGAACAGCTTGTTCTTCTTGATCGGACCACCAAACGTTGCACCGAATTCGTTCCAGCGCAGAGGAGGGCGCGGAGTCGGTTGCCCGTTGGCCTGCAAATTCCAGTTGTTCCCCCAGTTGTTGGCGTTCAGCTTGTCGTTGCGGAAATCCTCGAACACGTTGCCGTGAAATTGATTGGTGCCGGATTTCATCACGACGTTGATGACGCCGCCCTGATAGTTTCCGAACTCGGCCGACGCGTTGTTGGTAATCAGCCGGAACTCCTCGATGGCGTCTGGATTCGGCTGATAGGCCACCAGGTTGTCGGACGTGAAGTTGTTGTCCAGCCCGTCCAGCATGAAGTTGTTCGCTTCTTCGCGATTCCCGTTCACGTAGGGCCGGCCGCCGCCAGTGGATCGCTGCCCGCTGTTGAAACTGCCCGGGTCGGACGTGGTAACACCCGCGCTCAGCAATGTCAAAGCTACCGGATTACGGCTGATCAGCGGAATATTTTCGATTGACGCCGCCGCGATGACGCCGCCCACCTGGTTGCTGTCCGTTTGCAGCAGCGGAGCTTCGCCCGTCACCGAAACGCTTTCGCTGGTGGCGCCCACCGCCATCGTGACGTCGAACGTCGTGTGCAAATTGACTTCCAGCCGGATGCCGGCTTTCACCGACGTCTTGAAGCCTGGAACCTCCACCTTCAAGTCATAATTTCCAACCGGCAGGCGGGGAAATACGTAAATTCCCTCGCTGTTGGTTTTCGTCGGCCAGTCGGTGGCGCGATCGGTTTCCTTCATGGTGACGTTCGCGCCAACAATCGCGGCCCCCTGAGGATCCGTTATGCGGCCCGTGATGCTCGCCGTGACTTCCTGCGCTCTTAGCAGAGGCACCGAAGCGAGTACGGCAGCCAATCCCAGTAGTGCTGTAACACGTAATTTCATAATTGCCCCTTTTCCGGACTAACGTTGAATCCGCCCGTTGTCGGATCATTGTAACCTGTTTGCAACTGAAGCGTGCGCGGACCTGTCCGCCGCTCGCATCGAACCCCTGGTCTAACTAAACTGATAAATAAACCCTTAGCGTAATCAGATAATGATTCCATTATCTGGTCATTAGTCATTTGTCCTATAGAATAATAGGACAAATGTCCTAGCATTCCCTATAACGGCGGCGGCTGCTTCCCATCCCCCCGACGCACTGGCACCGGAGTCACCGCATCCCACTTCGCATCCCCCTGCCGCAAATACCCCTTCGGCAGCGTCGTCCAGTCCGGACGCGTAATCCCATTGGTGTCGTAAACGACCTTCCCATCCTTTAACGTCAGCTCGCACGACAGCTTCTGCGTCCCCTTCAGCCGAGCCCCGTACATATCGGTATATCCGAACTGCCCATGCTCCACTCGCAGCACCGCCACATCCGCGATGGACCCGACCGATAAATTCCCCAGCTCCTCGTGATGAATCTCCTTCGCCGGATTCCAGGTCGACCTCTCGATCACTCCATCGAGCGGCATCCCCATCACCAGGAACTTGCTCATCACGTTCAACATGTCCTTCATGCCCGCGTTCATGCTGCCGGTGTGGATGTCGGTCGAGATCGAATCGGGCAAAAATCCTTCTTTCATCGCCGGCACCGCGATCCTCCACGCGAAGCTTCCTCCACCGTGACCCACGTCGAAAATCACCCCGCGCTTCCGAGCCTCCCACATCGCCTTATTCACGTGACCCGTCTCGTCCAACTCATCCCGCAGCCCCGAGAAGCAATGTGTGTAAATATCGCCTGGACGCAGTTTTTTCGTGACCAGCTCGCTCATCGGCCGCTCTTTGCGATTCGTCCCGAAGTCCACCATTACCGGAATATTCGCGATCGTTCCCGCCTCCACCGCGTGCTCCACCGGAGTCCATTCCGGACCGGTATAGTGCGCCGTCTTCACCCCCACGACGAGGTTCTTGTACTTCAGCGCCATCTCCGCCGTCGGCTTCGCCTCCATGTCGGCCAGATCATTCTCATACTTCCCGCCGCGCATTCCGTTACCCACAATATTCAGGAACACAAGAATCCGGGTCTTCGAAGTATCGATCACCCGGGACTTGAAGTCCTCAAAATTCCTCCACCCCGAACACCCCGCGTCGGCCACGGTCGTTACGCCCACGCGAAACGTGTAGCCGTCCGGATAGAGACTGTTGTTCCCCGCGTACGATCCCCTCTCGCCCGTCCCCGCGTAAACATGCGCGTGAATATCGATCAGCCCCGGCGTCACGTACAGCCCCTTCACATCGACCACCTTGAACGCCGTCTTCGGATCGACGTGAGCCTCCACCGCCGCGATCTTCCCATCCTTGATCGCGACGTCGCGCACCGCGTTGATCTTGCTCTTGGCATCGATCACGTGTCCGTTTTGTAAAAGCAGGTCGTATTGTTGGGCAAAACAATACGAGGAAAATAGAATAATAATTGGGGTCAGCGTTTTCATATCTTGTCGCTTCAGCCTAATAGTATTAGCATAGAAATCACAATGTCATCCCGCGCCATTCCCATCCACACCGCGTCCCTGAGCCGCGACCGCCAGGGAGCGGGCAAACGCGAAAGAGCCAAATCATGAAAATCCCCCGCCGAAAATTCCTATCTCTGTCCAATGCCCTCCTGGCGTCCACAGCGGTAGCCGAAGCAGGCTCTCGCTCGACTCCAGCCCCCGTCGATTACTACGACAAACTAGGCGTTACCAAGATAATCAACGCCGCCGGCACCTACACCGCGCTCACAGCCTCCATCATGCCGCCGTCCGTCCAGGCCGCGGTCGCACAAGCCGCCAAACATCCTGTCCGCTTGGCCGAGCTACACAAAGCCGCCGGAGAATATTTAGCCCGACAACTCCACTGCGAAGCCGCGCTGGTCACCTCCGGTGCATCAGCGGCGCTGACACTGGGAACCGCCGCCTGCATCACGCTAGGCAACAAGCCCGCCATCCACAACATCCCGACCAACCTGGCCGGACTCAAAACCGAAGTCATCGTTCAAAAAGGACACCGCTACGAATACGACCACGCCGTCCGCAACTGCGGAGCGAGCTTCGTGGAAGTCGAGACGATCGCCGAATACGAATCCGCCTTCACAGACCGCACCGTGATGACCCATTTCTTCAACGCCGCCGAAAACGGCAGCATCAGCCGCGAAGACTGGATCCGCATCGCGCACTCGCACAACATCCCCTGCTTCAACGACGCCTCCGCCGACGTCCCTCCCATTTCGAACCTCTGGAACTACACGAAAATGGGTTTCGACCTGGTCACATTCTCCGGCGGAAAAGGCATCCGAGGCCCGCAAAACGCCGGCTTGCTGTTAGGCCGCAAAGATCTGATCGACGCCGCGACACTCAACAACAGCCCCAACTCCGACGCCGTAGGCCGCGGCATGAAAGTCGCGAAAGAACAAATCGTCGGCATGATAGCGGCGGTGGATTGGCTCCTCTCCCAAACCGACGCCGGCCTCGAAGCCGAGTTCCGCAAGCGAGCCGACCGCATCGCAGCTCAAGTAAGAATCCCCGGCATCGAATCGAAAATCGTAATCCCCAACGTAGCGGCCAACGCCGTCCCGCATCTTCTCTTGCGTTGCGACCCGCAAAAAATAAAAATCCGCCCGCGCGAAGTAGCATCGGAGTTGCGCAAAGGATCGCCCAGCATCGAACTCAATCCCCAAACCGGCCGCAAACCAGGCGCCGGCCTCCCCACCGACGAGAACACGATAGTAGTAGGCGTCTGGATGCTGGAACCCGGCGAAGACCAAATAGTAGCCCGCCGCCTCCGCGATGTTTTGACAAGATCATGACCAGTGGGGCAGGTTCCCGACCTGCCCTCTTCAGAGCCGCGACCGTCAGGAAGCGGGCAGACGAGAGAAACTTAAGGAGAGAGACCCATGGACAGACGAACCTTCCTATCCCTAGCCGCCACCGCCCCCGCCCTGCGAGCAGCCACTAACGAAAACCCGACTTATAAGACCGTGACCCACTACCCCGCAAGCCCCAATCCAGGCATGCCCGGCCACTACCGAGGCCAAGTAGTGCGCGTCCACGCGAACACGGCCATCGACGACTCCTCTGAAAAAGTTAACCCAGCCGTTGTAGAGAAAATGATCGCCGACGGCATGACCCAACTAACCGGCGCAAAAACCAACAAAGATGCCTGGTCCGCCTTCTTCAACTCCTCAGACGTAGTAGGCATCAAAGTCAACTGCTCCGGCGCCCCCGACATAAAATCCCGCCCCGAAGTAGTCGGCGCGATCGTCCAGAACCTCACGCAGCAAGGCATCAAACCCAACCAAATTTATATCTACGAACGCTTCTTAGATCAGCTCGAATCCGTACACTACGATCGCTACGTCCCCCAAGGCGTAAACATCCTTGCAATAGAAACGCCCCGAGGCTCGATCGCCGGTTACGACCCGAAAACGTACGTAGAAGTCGACTTCTTCGGCGAAGACGACACAAGATCCAACCTCGTCCGCCTTGTCTCAGAGCGCTTCACCAAAATCGTCAACGTCCCCAACGTAAAAGACCACCGAGCCTCCGGCGTCACCGGCTGCCTGAAAAACATCGCCTACGGAAATTTCTCGAACGTAGCCCGCTCCCACATGCGCGAGAAGACGAACACTTTGTCGTTCATCGGCACGCTAGCCGCAGTCGAGCCCTTGCGCTCCAAGACCGTGCTGAACATCATGGACGGCATCGTAGGCGTCTGGCATGGCGGCCCCTTCTCGGTCGATAAAAAATTCCGCTACTACCCGAAAATTATGATGTTCGGCACCGACCCCATCGCCATGGACCACACCCTGGCCGATATCATCGAGCAAAAGCGCCTGGCCGAAGGAGCCCTCTCCATCTACGACCACTCCATGAAAAATATCGACCGCAAAACCGACAAGAACCCGCGCACCGGCCAATTCTTAAGAGAGCCCGGCCACATAGAATTCGCCGCGAAACTTGGTCTAGGAGAATTCGATAAATCCCGAATCCACCTAAAGGACCTGGAGGTATGATTCCGTGGCTACTGGCTACTCTCTTCGTTCTTCCGCGACTCTTAACGACGGAGCCTCCCGCCGGAGCCATCAAACTCAACGCTCCCCGCGTACAAATGCGCAACAACGAAGCCTCCGCCACCCGCAGCCCCTGGGTCGATAGCAACGGCTGGCGATTCATCCGCACTCCCAATCAGCAGTTTTACTATCAAGCGAACGGCGACGCAGCCATGCTGGCAGCCGCCGAATCCTTCACCTACAACGCCGACGCGCTCATCTCCACCGACGCCGCCGGCAAGCAGTCGTTCGAAAAAATGCTGGATTTCCTGAGCAAGATTCCCGAATCCAAGGACCTCAAGCCAGTAGCCGACTTCGGAGTCATCGACGACGGCACCGACCAAACCGGCGAAGTCATCAATCTGTTAACCCGCCAGAATCTTCTCTTTCAACTGGAAAAATCCCCCGACCCCAAATTCAAAATCAACCTGAAAGTAGCTCCCAGCGACACCAACCCAAGCGAGGTCTCGCACAAAGTGCGTTCCCAACTGGGCGACGATCACCGCTCCCTAAGAATCTACGGCAGCGAAGTAGTAGTAGCCCGCTACACCGCCGCCGGCAACAAAGCCCGCGTGGCGTTGATCAATTACTCAAATCGCCCCGTCCGAGGCCTGAGAGTGAGAGTAGCCGGTGCCTACAAAAAAGGCGAAGCCCACCTCTACAACGTCGCAGATCAAAATCTAGCCGACTGGACCCAGGAATCCGGAGCCACCGAATTCTCCATCCCCGAACTAAGCTCCTACGCCGTAATCGACCTAACAAAATAACCCAGTGGGGCAGGTTCCTGACCTGCCCTCTTCACCGTCCCCCTGTAATCTCCCCAAACACCCGCAACAAATTCCCCCCCAAAAACTTCTGAATCCGCTCCTCCGAATACCCCCTCCTCCGCATCGCCGCCCCGATCATAGGCAAATCCGCAACATCCTTCATCCCCCGAGGCAGCGTCGGACCCCCGTCGAAATCCGTCCCCAGCGCCACATGATCCTCGCCGACAATCTGAATCGCGCGATCCACCACCGCCACCCAATCGTCCACCGAAAACTTCAAATCCTCGACGTCCTCATACCCGAGCATCGGAAACCGGGGCGCAACCAGCTTATCCACATCAAGAATGGCCCCCCCGCCCTTGACATCAGCCGTATTCCAGAACGCCTTTCCCTCCTTCTTAGTCACAAACTCAAACAATTTCCGATTATGAAATTCGTTCCCCATTTGAAACCCGATCACCCCTCCATGCGCAGCGAGCTTCTTCAGAAGCCACTCCGGCATGTTGCGCGGAATATCGTTGAACTCGCGCAATCCATGGTGCGTGGCAATCACCGGCGCCGTACTCAAATCGATCGCCTGCGAAATCGCCTCATCCGACGCATGCGACACATTGATCACCATCCCCAGCCGGTTCGCCTCTTTGATCCACGCGCGCCCGCGGTCGTTCAAGCCCTTCCACTTGGGCTCCGAACAACAGGAATCCGCAAAATTGCTAGTCCAGTTGTGCGCCGATAGCTGCATCGACCTGAGGCCCAGCCGATAGAAATCGCGCATCACCGCCGGATCCCCGTCCAGATCGAAACTCCCCTCGATATCGAGCACCGCCGCAATCTTCCCGCTCTTGCGAATCCGCGCAATGTCATCCGCGTTGAGCGCAATCTCAATCGCCGAGTCGTTGGCGTGAATCTGCTCGATGCACTTATCGATCATCCGCAGAGCCTGTTTCGTCTCCATGCGCCCCGGATAATAATCCTCGGTGACATAGAACGAAAAAAACATCGCCCCGACTCCGCCCGCCTTGGCGCGCACCAGATCCCACTGCCCATCGGCGCGCTTCTCGCCAATAGTCCCGCCATGATAAAACTCCCGTTCGATGGCATGAACATGCCCGTCGAAAATAAAAGGGTCTGCGCACAAGAGAGTAAAGATCAGCCAGTTCACACAAGGAGTATATTCCGCCTACTGGCTCCTGGCTACTGGCTCCTGCTTTATAATGTCAACACCTTGAAACTCGCCGCCATCACCACCGTCTACCGCAAGTATTCCCACACGCAGCACATCGTCGATCGGTTCCTGGAAGGCTACGGCTGGAACGGAACCCACCATCATCCGCCGATGGACCTTGTGTCGATGTACGTGGATCAAGTCCCCAAAGACGATCTCAGCCGCGACCGCGCCGCGAGATTTCCGGGGATGAAAATCTATCCCACCATCGCCGAAACACTCACCCTAGGCACCGGCAAACTGGCCGTCGACGGAGTCGTCATCGTCGGCGAACACGGCGACTATCCGAAAACCCCCAAAGGCCAGGTCCAATATCCGCGCTATCGATTCTGGGAAGAAATGCTCGCTGTCTTTCGGGACAGCGGCCGCAGCGTGCCTGTGTTCAACGACAAGCATCTTTCGTGGAATTGGGAGTGGGCCAAGAAGATGTACGACAGCTCCCACGAACTCAAATTTCCCGTGCTCGCCGGATCCAGCCTGCCAGTCACCTGGCGCATTCCCTCGGTCGAATTCCCCCGCAACGGACACGTAACCGAAGCCCTATGCGTCTGTTACGGCGGTGTCGACAGCTACGATTTTCACGGCCTTGAGACCCTGCAATGTATGGTGGAACGCCGCCCTGGAGGCGAATCCGGCGTGAAATGGCTACAAGCTTATCGCGGCGAAAACTGTTGGAAAGCCATGAGAGAAAAGGTCTGGCCGCATGACCTCATGACCGCCGCACTGTGCCGCAGCCATACGCTCACGCCTTCGCATGAAGGCTACAACAACGACTTCCCCGACGACCTGACGCGATTGGTGAAGAATCCTGTCGCATATCGTTATGAACACAACGACGGATTGAAGTGCACTATGCTGCTGCTGAGCGGACTGGTGCGCGATTTCAACTTTGCGGCCAGGGTGGACGGGAAGATTTTTTCGACGCAAATGTATCTTCCCATGCCGGACGGCCGCACGACCCTCGCCAACTTCTTCAGCCCGTTGGTAAACAACATGGAAAAAATGTTTCTCACCGGGAAATCTTCGTATCCGGTGGAGCGCACTTTGCTGACAACGGGCCTGACCGCGGCCGGTGTCGACAGCCTTTTTGCGGGAGGGACGAAACTCGAAACCCCATACCTGAATATCAAATATCAACCCACGGCCGAATCGACCTTTCAACGAACATGACACGACGCGACTTTTTTGCTACTTCGGCCCTCGCGATGGCCCAGACTTCGCCCAAGCGCATCGCGATCATCGCCACTGTTTATAAGTACCTGACGCACGCGCAGCACATCGGCGACCGGTTCATTATCGGTTATCCGATAGACGGTGAATGGCATAAACCGCTGGTAGAAGTCGTGTCGCTTTACGTGGATCAAGGGCCCTCGATTCGAACCATTCCCACCTATCCGACCATCGCCCAAGCGCTGCGCTGCGGGGGGGCGAAGCTGGCGGTCGACGCCGTCCTGATTATCGCCGAGCACGGAGACTATCCCGACAACGAAAAAGGACAAAAGCTCTATCCCCGATACGAGTTTTTCGAACAGGTGGCCAAGGTTTTTGAAGAGGACGGGCGCTCGGTGCCGGTTTATAACGACAAAGCGCTGTCTTACAGCTTCGAGAAAGCTCTCAAGATGCGGGATACTTCCCGCCGCCTGAAGTTCCCGATGCTGGCAGGCTCTTCATTACCAGTCACCTGGCGATTGCCTGATATGGAATTACCGCTGAACTGCGAGATCGAAGATGTACTGATGGTGGGCAACGGCGGGTCCGATGCCATGGATTATCACGCGCTCGAAGCCATGCAGTGCATGGTGGAGCGGCGGCGCGGCGGCGAGACTGGCGTCAAGAGTGTCCAATTGATTGAAGGCGATGCAGTGTGGAGTGATAAGCGATGGTCGAAGACCATGCTGACCTCCGCGCTGTCGCGCAGCGATACTCCGCAGGGGTTAACCGTTACCGACGGCCGGACGCAGGATCTGGTGGCGTCAAACGAGTTACCCAAGCTCGTGAAGAATCCGGCGGCGTACTTCATCGAGTATCGCGACGGATTGAAGGCCACCATGATGATGTTGAACGGGGCGCTGACTGATTTCAATATCGCCGTCAAACTAAGGGGCAAAGCGGACATAATTTCGACCCAGTTTTTCCTGTCGCCGGTCCCGAATGTGACGTATTCGGCTCGGCTGGTCAGCGGGATTGAGAAGATGATCGTGAGCGGTGTTGCGCCTTATCCCGTCGAGCGGACTCTGCTGGTCAGCGGGATGCTTGAGAGCTGTTTGACGTCCAAAGTGGAGGGGCACAAGAAGCTCGATACCCCGCAACTGGACGTCAGATACCGTCCTGCTTAAATGACCGTATTGATCCGGGGCGATGGGGTGGCGGCTCGATGCTGCGGTCATTTGCTGACGCAGGCTGGGTTTCGAGTTTCGATGGAGGTCGGGGCGCGGGCTCGGGTGCCGCTCATTATGTTGAGCGACGCGGCGCAGAATCTTATTCGGGACATTTTTGGGCGGAACGATTTGCTTCGAGATCTGCCGAGGATTACGAAACGGGTAGTGGCTTGGGGTGGAGCGCCGGTGGAATTCTCGCATTCGGCGATGGTGATTTCGGAAGAGGCTCTGTTGGCTGCGCTGCCTTCGAGCTCGACTGGAAATCGCGAAGGCCGACTGGACGATTTGCGCGGCTCCGCCTCTGCCGGCGGAGGCATCGGAGCATCGCTTTGGATCGCGGATGGCATCCACGTTCAAGGTCGAAATGAAAACAGCCGAGGAGGCGTGTTGGATTGAAGCGGTGGAGGACGGGTGGTTGTTCTTGATTTCGGGGTGGCTGCTTTCGGTGGGTGGGGACGACTTGCTGAAAAAGAGCATGCTGGTTCGGGAGCAGATCGCTCGCGTCGAGGAGGAGGGCGGGCGGTTCCCTGCTTCGCCGCGGATTGTTTCACCGCTGGGAGGAGATGGATGGATCGCGTGCGGGAGCGCGGCTATGGGGTTCGATCCACTCTGCGGGGATGGGACGGCACACGCGGTTCGCGAGGCTATTCTGGCTTCGGCGGTGATTCGGGGTTCGCCGGCGGGGGATGTTGAAGGGCTGCTGGCTCATTATGAAGGCCGCTTGACGGCGGGGTTTCTTCGGCACTTGGGGGTTTGTCGCCAGTTTTATTCCTCGGGGGGCGCGGGGGAGTGGTGGAACGGGGAGTTGGCTGCGGTGGATTTGGGGATAGGGTGGTGTCGGGGGAAGTTAGGTGGGGATTTTCGGTATCGGTTGGAGGGGTTGGAATTGGTGAAGAGGGCTTGAAAAAGAAATATTGGCCGCCGATGAACACAGATGAACGCGGATAAGACCATTTCAATCGGCGTTCATCAGCGTTTATCGGCGGCCAAACCGGTTTTTGAGTTTATCAACAAGCTAGAGGATTTTTATGAGACTTGCGGTTGGACTGATGGTTGCGGGATTTTGCTACTCGCAAACGCCGCGATTGACGTTTGAAGTGGCGTCGGTCAAGCCTTCGAAGCCGGGCGGGCGCGGAGGCGGCATTAAGCCCCTACCTGGTGGCCAGGAGTATCGCGCGCAGGGCGTTCCGGTGAAGCTCATGATCAGTCTCATGTATAAAATTCCGATGCGGCAGATTTCGGGCGGGCCGGATTGGCTGAACACAGACGTGTGGGATATCGAGGCGAAGGCGGACCATTCTTATAACATTGACGATCTTCATACGATGTTTCAGAACCTGTTGGCGGATGAGTTCAAGTTGAAATTCCACAAGGAAATCAAAGAAGGTC
This sequence comes from Bryobacterales bacterium, assembly GCA_963813145.1. Lineage (GTDB taxonomy): Bacteria > Acidobacteriota > Terriglobia > Bryobacterales > Bryobacteraceae > Palsa-187. Next base: position 2,712,923 of record CAWEXX010000001.1, on the reverse strand, counting down.
CGGTGTACGCGCTGATGGTGGACAAGGGCGGAATCAAGATGAAGGTGAATGAGAGCCCGCAGAATTTCGATATTCCGATTGGTGGGGGCAGGGGCGGCGTGGTCACGGGAACGCGAGTTCCGATGCAGCATTTTGCCTGGTGGCTGGGCCAGATCTTGCAGAATGACGCGCGACCGGTGATCGACAAGACGGGGCTCGATAAGAATTACGACTTCACGCTCGCGTTCCTGCCGGATCTGCCTCCGGGAGTCAACAGAGAGACCATACCGCCGGAGGTGTTAGAGCGTCCGTCGATCTTCGATGCGCTGAAACAGCAGTTAGGGTTGAAGCTGGAAGCTCAGAAGGGTCCGGTGGAGTTTTACGTGATCGACTCCGTTGAGCGGCCGGCAGGCAATTGACGCAGGTTGGCAACCTGCCTTTCCCATGTGGCGCACGCGTCCACGCGTGCAGCGTCGACAGTCGTGTCGACGTTCGGCTTTTGTGAGCCTTGAAAGACACATCGACAAGAATGTCGATGCGGCACGCCTGGAGGCGCGCGCCACATAACACTCGGGATTTCCGACGCAGACCGTTAGCAGGCTGTTGAAAAACAGGTATTAGCCGCCGATGAACGCGGATAAGGCCCATTGTCTATAATCGGCGTTCATCAGCGTTCATCGGCGGCCAATATTCTTTTTGAGTTTTTCAGCACCCGCTTAGAAATTGTAGAGGCGGGCGGGGGTCTCTACTAGGATCTTTTTGCGGATTTCGGGGTCGGGGGACCACAGGGGGAGTTGGTTTAAGAGGACTACGTCATCGATTTTTTGTGGGGTGTTGGGGTGGGGCCAGTCGGTGCCCCAGATGACTCGGTCGGGGTTGGCTGCGATCAGGGCCTTCGCGAAGGGGATCACTTCGGCGTAGTTGGTGGCGGCGCGGTAGGCTCCTGAGATTTTTACGTAGGCTTTTACGGAGTGGAGCAGGTCGATCAGGTCCGCGAAGCCGGGTTGGTTCAGCCCTAGAGACACTTGCGCGCCTCCGAAATGATCGAACACTACCGGGATGGGCGAGTCTTGCACCAGGTCCTTGATCGCGGTGATCAGCGGGGCGTTCGTGTAGATTTGCAGATGCCAGTTGTGAGGGGTGATGCGGGCGATGGCTTGCTGGATCTGACGGCGGGCGATTTGGGGATCGATTTCGACTCCGGTTACCAAGTTGAGGCGGATGCCTCGGATGCCGGCTGCGGCTAAATGATGCAGATCGGATTTGTCGTCTATGACGGCTACGCCTCTGGCGGATTCGCCTCTCGCTTTCATTCCATAAAGAGTGGCGGAGTTGTCGGTCCCGTAGACGCTGGGCGTGACGATTACTACCCGGTCGATGTGGAGTCGGCGGTGGAGGGCTTGCATTTCATGGGGGAGGGCTGGTGGGGGCGTGTAGGCTCGCGTGGGGACGAATGGGAATTTTTTGGGGTCGCCGAAGATGTGAGTGTGGCAGTCGCAGGAGTTGGGAGGGGGGAGGAAGTTTGGTTTGGCGAAGAAGGCGGCGATGGCGGCTCGGCGGGTGAGCATGGGGACAGGAGTCAGAAGTCAGGAGTCAGAATCAGGGCACTAGATATTTGTTTAGCCAGTTTACTGTGCGCTCCATCAGGTCGCGTTTGTGGGCGCTGTCGCGGAAGCGGTGGCCTTCACCGGGGTAGATTACTAATTCGGTGGGGACGTTTTGGGCTTTCAGGGCGTGCCAGAATTCGTAGGATTGCGGTGCGGGACATTCGCCGTCGCGCTCGCCAACTACTACCAGGGTTGGGGTTTTAGCGTTCTTGATAAACGTGATCGGCGAGGCTTTGGCGTACACAGCGGGGTCGTCGTAGACGGATGCGCCGAAGTAGGGAATCATCCACTGGTCGATTGAGTTTTGGCCGTAGTAGCTTTGATAGTTCGCGATGCCAGCGCCGGCTACCGCGGCTTTGAATCGGTTCGTTTGGGTAACCGTCCACATGGTCATGTAGCCTCCGTAGCTCCAGCCGGCTACGCCTAAACGAGCGGGATCCACAGGGGCGGTTTTCAGCACAGCATCGACACCGGCCAGGATGTCGCGGAGGTCGCCTGCGCCGAAGTCTTTCACGTTGGCTCTGGTGAACCGCTCGCCTTGCCCATAGCTGCCTCGGGGGTTGGGGAAGAAGACGAAGTAGCCTAGCGCGGATAGGACCGTCATATCGAAACGGTCGCCGGGCCAGTGCTGCGCGTTGAAGCCGGCGGGGCCACCGTGGATCGATACGACCATGGGATATTTTTTGGCTTGGTCGAACGCGGCGGGGTAGAGCAGCCAGCCTTGGACGGACGCGCCTTCGCTGGTCCACTCGATATTTTTCACTTCGCCCCAATGCGGTTTGAGAGCGGCGTTGTTGTGGGTGAGTTGCTTCCAATCGCCAATTTGGCCGGCCCAGATTTCGGGGGGATGCTGCCAGTCGGCGCGGATCACGCCGGCTGATTTGCCGTCGGCGGAGAGCGAGAAATTGGCGTCGTTGCCTCCGGCGTGGAGGCTTTCGCCGCCCTGCCAGAGACGCTCGGTGCGGTTGGAGGGGATTTCGAGAGTCGTGACGGCAGTGCCTCCGCCGACGACTTCGGTCAATACCATTTTGCCCGGCGCGGTCCAGGCCAAGGAACTGACGGAGGCTTTGCGATTCGGGGTGTGGTTCACAGCTTCGCCGCCGGGCGCGGGGATAGTGAAGACGTCTCCGCCGGTGAAGCCTTCGTCGGACATTAAGCCTTGGATGAAGGCGACGGTTTTGCCATCGGGCGACCAACGGGGGAGGGCGATTTGGCTTTCCGGCTTGAAGATTTCTTTTAGCTGGCCAGTTGCCGCGGGCATCGTGTAGAGCTTCGCGATCCACCAGTTGTTGTCGCCAGGGCCCGGTGCGGCGCTGACTACGAACTGGCTCGCGTCGGGGGACCAGTCGTACTCATAGATGTTCATGTCAGACGGAGAGGTCTGTTTTACGGCGCCGGAGGCCACGTCAATGATGGTCAGACGCTGGTTGTGGATTTCGCCGCCGATCACGCCGGTCTCGACGGGCTCGGCTTCGAGGGGGCCGCCGCCGCTGGGGGCATTTTCGGCGAACAGAACGGCTAGTTTAGCGCCGTCCTTGGACCATTGTGGGTCGGTGAGATAGCCGGTAAGGTTGGTCAGTTTCCGGGGCTTGCCCGGCGCAATGACATAAAGCTGCATCTGGCCTTTTTTCTCTCGGTCGGAGAGGAAGGCGAGCTTCGTGCTGTCGGGGGACCAGGATAGCTCGCGGTCGGATGACGCGGGTGCTCCGCTGACGCGGACGGGAGTCGCGCCGGGTTTGAGGTCGAGTGTGTAGATGGCGGATTTGCCGGTATCGATGCGATTTACGATTTGTTCTTCGATCCAGGCGACATGTTTCGCGTCAGGGGAGATGGCAACTTGGGTGAAAGGATGGACGGAGGCTAATTCGTTGAGCATCTGCCCGATACGAGGATCGGGTGGTTGGGCGCGGCAGAGCAATGGGGCTAGGAGCAAAACCTGAAGAGGGCAGGTCGGGAACCTGCCCCACTCGACCGACAATATGTTTTTCATCTTTGTTGTCATTTTAGGCTAACCTTCGCGGCGAGGCGGAGTATTGATACTCAGAAGTCTACATATGTCCAAATTCGACTCGCTGCAAGGCTCGCTCGATTTACTGGTTTTGAAAATATTGTCGCGGAGGCCGCGGCTGCATGGGTACGCGATCATGTCCGCCATTAAGGATTCGTCGGGGGACGTGTTGTCGGCCGAAGAAGGCTCGCTGTATCCGGCGCTGCATCGGATGGAAGAAGCGGGATGGGTGCGGTCGGAGTGGATCAAGAAAGACAGCGGGCGGCGCGCTCGGATTTATGAGCTGACGGCGGGCGGGCGGAAGCAGCTGGCGGCGGAAGAGTCGCGGTGGCAGACGGTGACTTCGGCGGTGAATCGGGTATTAAGGACGGTTTGATATGTCATTGTGGACGCGGATTTCCAACGTGTTTCTCGGGGATCGGGAGATTGACGAGGAGCTGGAAGCACACATAGAGGATGCGATTGCGGAGGGGCGCGATCCCGAGGAAGCTCGGCGGGCGTTCGGGTCGGCGCTGCTTCAGAGAGAACGAACGAGGGACGTGCGGATGATTCCGTGGCTGGATTCGCTGCGCGCGGATGCGGTGTTCGGGTGGAGGCAGATCTGGAAACGGAAAGTCACGTCGGCGGCGGCGATTTTGTCGCTGGGGCTGGCGATCGGGTCGTGCACGTCGGCGTTCCGGATTATCGACGCGCTGCTACTGCGGCCGTTGCCGGTAACAGCGCCCGAGCAACTTTATGCGCTTTCCCGTCAAGGAGTTGCGTTCCGTACGTATGATAGCTGGCCCTATCCATCGTTCAAGCTGATGAGGGACGCGGTGAAGGATCAGGCGGAACTGCTGGCGATCGCGTATTCGATACCGGTGGACGTGACGTACAAATCGGATCAGGAAATGGAGAAGGCTACGCTGCAATATGTATCGGGACGGATGTTCGGGTCGTTCGGACTGCGGCCGGCGGTGGGGCGGCTGTTGACGGAGGACGACGACCTTAAGGTTGGGGCGAGTCCTCATGCGGTGATTTCGCACGATTATTGGATGCGTCGATTCGGAGGGGATCCGAAGGCGGTCGGGCGGACCCTTCGCATGGGCACGGACGTTTTCGAGATCGTCGGGGTGCTGGACAGGGCGTTCACGGGCACGGAGCCGGGTACGGCGATCGATATTTTCGTGCCGACGATGATGACGCCCAAGGTGCTGCGGTCGGATCAGACATGGCTGCGCATATTGGCGCGGGTGAAGCCGGGCGTCGCGATAGAGCCGCTGCGGGCGAAGCTCAACGCGATTTCACGGGCGTTTGAGGAGGAGCGAGCGAAGAGCTTCATCGCGGTGAACAAGCAGAGCATTAACAAGTTCCTGGACGATACGGTGTTGATGGAGCCGGCGGCGGCGGGGTCGTCGGGATTGCAGAATAATTACCGGCGGTCGCTGATCGCGCTGGGGGTGCTGGTGGCGCTGGTGCTGCTGATCGCATGCGCGAATGTCGCGAATCTGATGACGGCTCAGGCAGCGGCAAGGGGTCGGGAGATGGCGCTCAGGGTGTCGATTGGCGCGGGGCGCGGCCGGCTGATTCAACTGGTCATGGTAGAGAGCGCGATGCTGGCATTTCTGTCGGCGGCGGCTGGGGCGTGGTTCGCGTGGTGGTCCGCGCCGTTTGTGATCGACCGGATCAGCTCGCCGGGAACTCCGGTGCGGCTGGCGCTGCCGGCGGACTGGCGCGTGTTGGGATTCGGCGTCGCACTGACGCTCGCAGTCACGTTGCTATTCGGATTGGCGCCGGCATTGCGAGCCTCGGGAGTCAAGCCGGCGAGCGCGCTGAAGGGTGGAGAAGCTCCTCATTCGCGGCGGCGGCTGATGAATGGATTGATCGCGGCGCAGGTGGCATTTTGCTTTCTCGTGCTCTTCATGGCGGGGCTGTTTGTCGTGACATTCGAGCGGCTGTCGAATCGGCCGGTGGGATTTTCTGCGGACCGGCTGCTGCTGTTGAACACGATTCCGTCGAAGCCGCAGGCTCCCGTGGTGTGGGATCAGGTGGCAGACCGTTTGCGCGGGGTTCCGGGAGTGGAGCGGGTCGCGCTGGCGGGTTGGGCCGTCTTCAGCCTCAATTCCATGAATAATTTCATATCGGTGAATGGGGAGCCGCCGGGGCCGGTGTTGGCGTTCTTCCTGAACGTTTCGCCGGGGTGGACGGACACGATGAGGCTCCGTTTCATCGACGGGCGAGATTTCCGGGCGACGGACACTTCGCCGGGCGCGGCGATCGTCAATGAGACGTTCGCCAAGCAGTATTTCAACAACGATCATCCGGTGGGGAAGACGTTCGTGAGGGGATCGGGGCCTGCGGGAGCCGCGAGCCGCTACGAAGTTGTGGGGGTGGTTGCCGACGCTCCGTACCGCAGCATTCGGGAAGAGATTCTGCCGGTGGCTTACGTTCCTTTCGATCAGATCGACGCCAAGGGAGATCCGCGGCCGATTGGGAATGCGACGCTGATCGTGCGTACGTCGAGCGCGAATCCGCTGGCGCTGGCGCAGACGCTACGGGCGGAGGTGCCGCTGGCTCGGTCCGATTTTCGGGTCAGCAGCGTGGGGACGCAGGAGGAATTGAATCGCGGGCAGACTGTGCGCGAGAGGCTGCTGGCGATGCTGGCTTTGTTTTTCGCATCGGTCGCGCTGCTGCTGGCGGGGATCGGGCTGTATGGCGTGCTCGACTACTCGGTATTGCAGAGGCGGAGGGAAATTGGGATTCGCATGGCGATCGGCGCGTCGGCCGGGGTAGTCGCACGGTTAGTTACGGTGGACATTTTGGCGATGGTCGGGGCGGGAGCGATGGCGGGGCTGGCAGCGGGGCTCGGGTTGGTGCGGTATGTGGAGACTCTGCTTTATGGAGTGAAGGCTACGGATTTGGGGATGGTGGGGCTGCCGCTGGCGGCGATTATCGGGGCGGCGATGCTGGCTGCGATGCCGGCGATGGTGCATGCGGTGCGGATCGATCCGGTGAAGGCGTTGAGGGCGGATTAGGCGTTAGAAGGGCAGGTCGGGAACCTGCCCCACTCGGAGGTTGTTGAAAAACTCAAAAACCAAGTTAGCCGCCGATGAACGCCGATTGAAAACATACGGTCTTATCGGCGTTTATCTGTGTTCATCGGCGGCTAACATTGGTTTTTCAGACACCGCTCCCTGCGGCGATGCTTCCGAGCCGTGACCAAAGGGAGCGGTGTGTTTGAGTTTTAGAGGGAGTTGGCATGTCACTTTGGTCGCGGATTGGAAATGTGTTTCGAGGGGACAGCGAGATCGACGAAGAGTTGCAGTCGCATATCTTGGACGCAATTGAGGCTGGACGCGATCCGGAGGAGGCTCGGCGGGCGTTTGGGCCGGTTTTGAGAAAGAGAGAGGAGACTCGGGATGTGCGAGTGATTGCGTGGGTCGATTCTTTGCGGGCGGATGCGGTGTTTGGGTTGCGGCGGCTGCGGAAGACTAAAGTTACTTCGGCGGCGGCGATATTGTCACTGGCGCTGGCGATGGGGGCTTGCACATCGGCGTTCCGGCTGATCGACGCGCTGCTGTTCAGGCCTTTGCCGGTGCCGCATCCCGAGCGGCTGTACGCTATGTCGCGGCATGGAATCGGGTTCGATGGAAAGGCGAGTTCGTACGAATCGTGGGCCGGGCCGGTGTTTTATCTCATGCGAGAGGCGGCAAAGGGGCAGGCGGAGCTGATCGCGGTTTCGTATGCGGAGCGGCGGGACTTGACTTACCGGTCCGACGAGGAGATGGAGAAGGCTCATTTGCAATTCGTTTCGGGGTGGATGTTCGACGCGTTGGGGCTGAATCCAGCGGCGGGACGGCTGCTTACGGCGAATGACGATGTGACGCTAGGGGCGCATCCGGTGGCGGTGATTTCGCATGATTATTGGGAGCGGCGGTTCAGCGGGGATCCGAAAGCAATCGGGCGAACGTTCCGGTTGGGGAACGACATTTATCAGATCGTCGGCGTGGGTCCGGAGGCGTTCACGGGAACTGAGACGGGCACGGTGACCGATGTCTTTCTGCCGACGATGATGAATCCGACCATCCTGCGTAAAGACGCAGGTTGGCTGCGCATTTTGGTGCTGGTGCGGGAGGGGGTGGCGGTGGAGCCTCTGCGCCAGAAACTGGCCGCGGTGTCGCGCGCATTCGAAACGGAGCGGTCGAAGGGGTTCAACGACTTACCCAAGCAAAAGATCGATAACTATCTCAACCAGGTGGTATCGATGGAACCGGCACCGGCTGGAGCTTCGGGTTTGCAGAAAGACTACCGCCAGGCTTTGATGGCGTTGGCCGCGCTGGTGGGACTGGTGCTGCTGATTGCATCCGCGAACGTGGCGAATCTGATGACTGCGCAGGCAGCTTCGCGGGCTAGAGAGATGGCGCTGCGGGTTTCGATCGGCGCGGGGCGATGGCGGCTCGTGCAACTGGTTTTGGTCGAGAGCGCGTGGGTGTCGTTTCTGGCGTCGGCAATCGGGGCGCTGTTCGCGTGGTGGGCTGCGCCATTTGTTGTCTCGATCATTAATCCGGCGGACAATCCAGCCCAGCTGGCGCTGCCGGCGGACTGGCGGGTGATGGGATTCGCAGTCGCGCTGACGCTCGGGGTGACGTTCTTATTTGGACTCGCGCCCGCTCTGAATGCATCCTCGGTCAAGCCGGCGAGCGCGCTGAAAGGAGGGGAAGACCCGCACTCGCGGAGGCGAGTGATGCATACGCTGATCGCGGCCCAAGTGGCTTTCTGCTTCCTGGTGCTGTTCGTGGCAGGGCTGTTCGTCACCACGTTTCAGCGACTGTCGCAGCAGCCGACCGGATTTTCGGCGGAACGGATTCTCGACCTGGACACGGTGACGGCGCATGCGCAATCGCCTGCGGCTTGGGACGAAGTAGTGGGGCACCTGCGAGCGCTGGCGGGAGTGGAAAGAGTCGCGCTGTGCTCCTGGCCCCTGATGAGCGGAACGCAATCGAACAACAATATCTCCCTGCATGGAGAGACTCCGAGCGGACCGCTCACATTTTTTCTGAACGTCTCGCCCGGGTGGCTGGAGACGATGAAGATACCGCTGCTCGACGGACGGGATTTCCGGGAGGACGATGTCGATCCTGGAGCGGTGATTGTGAATGAGACGTTTGTGAAGACGTATTTGAACGGGGAGAATCCGATTGGCAAGTCGTTTTATCGTACATATCCGCGGCGGATTCCGATGCAGATTGTGGGGTTGGTGAAGGACTCACGGTACAACGGAATCCGAGAAACGCAGAAGCCTGTGGCATACATTCCATTTCGGCGGAACGACGAGAAGGGGGCTCTGCAGGCGATTCGAGGGACGACCATTGTTGTGCGGACGAAGAGCGCGAATCCGCTGGCGATGGCTTCGATTTTGCGGCGCGAGGTGCCTCGGGCGCGGCCGGAGTTCCGGGTGAGCAATCTGCGGACGCAGAAGGAAATCATTGAGGCTCAGACTGTTAGAGAGAGGCTGCTGGCGATGCTGGCTTTGTTTTTCGCGGTAGTGGCGCTAGTGCTGGCGGGAGTGGGGCTGTATGGCGTTTTGGATTATTCGGTGGTGCAGAGGCGCCGGGAGATCGGGATCCGGCTGGCGATTGGGGCTCCGGCTTTCGGGATTACACGACTGGTGACTCTGGATGTTTTCGCGATGGTGCTGGTGGGGGCAGTGGCTGGGCTCGGGTTGGGGATGGGGGCGGTGCGGTTTTTGGAGACGCTGTTTTACCAGGTGCGGGCTACGGACGTCGGGATGCTGATGGTGCCGGGGCTCGCTATTTTGGGGGCGGCGTTGGTGGCGGCGTTGCCGGCGGTGGTGCATGCGGTTCGGATCGATCCGGTGAAGGCTTTGCGGGCTGAGTGACGGCGGGCAGGTCGGGAACCTGCCCCACTGGACTTAGCTGGGTACTATCTGTTTCGGATATTCCCTAGCAGAATAATCTGGGTTGATTCGAACTAAATCGGCGTGAAGATACTCCTCTTTCTCGCCACGCTTAGCCTGAATGCGAGTACGGTTTACATTGGCAGCGACGCTTTGACTACTACCAATGACTCGGGTCTTGCGACGGTGGATTTGCTGCATCCGACTCCTCTGGCCGGCTCTTTGTGGATCTGGGACGGGACCGCGGGGAATTCCGATGTCACGTTTACTGCGCAGTTCATTCTGAGCGGACTGATCGTAGGCGGCGAGTTGGAGATCCGGGCCAAAGGCGATAGCTCGGTGATTCTGAACGGGCATTCGCTGATTGCGGCGACTAAGAAGGATACTTTCACGTTCGACGAGCTGCACCCTTACCTGGTGGACGGCGACAATATCCTGTCCTTGGATGTATCGAACGGGCACGCGGTCGATTTCGCTGGGACGGTTGAGACTGAAACTCCAGAGCCGGCGGCGCTGGCCTTGATTGGCTGCGGCTTATTGACGCTGGCGGCGATGCGGCGGCGCAAATGACCATCTGGTAGTCTGGGAGTCGATGCCCGATAATTCCCGCCGGTTTGAAGCCGGCCCCGATCCATTTGGCCGGAGATGGCACGTGGAGTTTCGCTGGTTGCAGACCGGCATTTCGATCCGCCACGCCGACACGGTAGACGTGAAATTCGCCGTTTGGACAGATGGCGAAGAGCGGCAGGAGCGCGTGCTGGCGCTTCCCCACCCGGATCTGCTTGCGCTGAGCCGTGAAACGGGCCACCCGCTGACAGACCCCTGGTGTTTGAAAATCGCCGCGACGCACCTGCGGCGCATGATCGAATCGGGGGAGGACATGGAAAAGGTTCTGGTCACGCTCTCCCCCGCCGATCTGGCCGCCGCCGCGCAATATCCCCAGCCGGTGTAACATCTTTTTATTCACTGATCGTGGTAGATATTAGATTTGAATGTACTGAGGCCGGGGCGCACTTGCTTTGGGAGGAGGAACAGAGATGGTCAACTGCCCGCTTTGCGATGCAGTGATTGACGTCGACGAGGAAGAATTGGACGAGGGCGATGCTCTCATCTGCGAGGAATGCGGCGCAAATTTAGCGGTGAGCGGCGTGTCGCCTTTGGAGCTGAAATCGGAGAAAGAAGAAGACGATGACGACGATTTAGACGACGATGACGACGACTTCGACGATGACGACGATGAGGCGGAGGAAGAAGAAGAAAAGGATGAAGAGTATTAACGTTCTTCTCCTTTCCGCCGTCTTGATGGCGGCGGGGGACAAAAAGAAAGCGGCTGAGAACGATACCGTGATCGTCGGCAGCGTTTTCCGGGTTCCAGGGTACGCGCTACCGGAGGCGACCGTCACGTTGGTGCGCCAGGACGATCCTAAACAAAAGAAACTGGCATCCGCGACCACTACTTATCGAGGCGAGTTTTCGTTCCATGTACCCGCGGCGCAGGCGGTATACGTCGTGAAGGCGTCGGCAAAGGGCTATCGCTCTGAAGAGAAAGAGGCTTCGGTGACGGGCGCAGACCGGGTCGATTTGACGTTCACGCTTGAACCGGAGACCAAAAAATGACCTTACAAATACGCGCGTTTTCAGCGGTTGCGATGGCGATCGCGTTCGCGATGAGCGCACCGGCTCAAGACAAGAAGCAAAAAAAAGAGGAAGCCACGCTGCGCATTCTGCAGGGTACGGTGTTCGATCACGAGGATAAGCCCGTGGTGGGAGCGGTGGTGCAGTTGAAAGATGTTCGCACGTTGCAGATGCGGTCTTACATTTCGAAAGAGAACGGCGAATATCATTTCTCAAGCCTCAAGATCGACGACGATTACGAGGTTGAGGCGAAGAACAAGTCGATGACCAGCGGGCCGAAGAAGATCAGCATTTTCGACAACCGGAAAATTGTCATTCAGAATCTAAAAGCCGACAAGCCGGAGAAGAAGTAATGCGGGTGGCTCTGGCATTGTGTTTCGCGGGCGCGATTCTGGCGGCGGCTCCCAAGCTGACGCCGGTGGATCAGACTTCGTTCGCGAAGATGGTGGCGACACATAAGGGCAAGATTGTTCTGGTCGATTTTTGGGCCACGTGGTGCGTCCCCTGCCGCAAGGAGATGCCGGAGCTGGTGAAGATGTCGGAAAGGCTACGCAGTAAAGGGTTCGATTTTGTGACGGTGTCGTCGGATGAGGCCGGGAAGGAACAGGCGGCGCTCAAGGTCCTGATGGAGAATGCGGTAGCTGAGCCGTTCTATTTGAAAAAAGTACCGGACGACGACAAGTTCTTCGAATCGGTGGACGCAAAGTGGTCGGGAGAGATCCCGGCGATGTTCATTTACGACCGCTCCGGCAAGCGGGTCCGCTCGTTTCTGGGAGAGACTCCGGTGAAGGATATTGAGGCGGCGATCCTAAAACTTCTGCCGTGAAGTTGTTTTTTCTAACCCTCTCGCTTTGTTCAGAACTTTCTCTTAGCTTCGCTCAGGCTCTCGTTATTCAAAATGTCACTGTGATCGACGCTACGGGGGCCGCGCCGCGTCCCGGGATGTCGGTGGGGATCGACAAGGGGCAGATCACCGAGATTAAGAAGTCGATCAAGGCGCCCAAGGGCGCGGACATTGTCGACGGGACCGGCAAATTTCTGATTCCGGGGCTGTGGGACATGCACGTCCACATCAGCGCGCCCGAGGTTTTCTTTCCACTGTTGATCGCGAACGGCGTTACTGGCGTGCGCGAAATGTTCACGGGTATTCCGATGGGGACCATTCGCGAGTGGCGGATGCGCGCGGGGGTGCCGCGCATTTTCGCCGCTGGATTCCTGGACGGGCCACTGATGATCCAGCCGCCGGTGGGGGCTTTCGCGGTGGCCAATGCGGCGCAGGCTCGGGCGGCGGCGCGGGGCCTCGCAGCGAGCGGCGTCGATTTTCTGAAGGTGTACAACAGCATCCCGCGCGACGCTTATTTCGCTCTGGCCGAGGAAGCGCGAGCGATCGGCATCCCGTTCGCGGGGCACGTGCCGGAGGCGGTCTCGAATGGGGAAGCGTCGGACGCGGGGCAGCGCAGCGAGGAGCACCTGATCAACATGCTGCTGGATTGTTCGACCAACGCGGAGGCTCTGAGGGAGGCTCGGGTGGCGACGATGACCAGCGTGAAGATCTCGGGCGAGGCCCGGCTGCGCGCTCTGGCGTGGCCCGAAACCGAGGGGCTGTTCGACACGTACAGCGAAGAGATCGCCGGCAAGCTGTTCGCGAAATTTGTGAAGAACGGGACTTGGCAGACGCCGACGCTGGTGGTTCTTTCGGGATTCGCGAAAGAAAAAGACGACGAGTTTATCCATGACCCGCGGAGGCGATTCGTGCCCCGGCAATGGACGGAATCGTGGGATCCCCGCGCTACATTTTTTCTGCGCGATTTGTCGGCGGAGGAGTATGAGGCGCTGCATGGTCGTATTGTGGCGCTGCTGGCTCGTTACAAGAAATTGGTCGGGGACATGCGTAAGGCGGGGGTGGAGTTTCTGGCGGGGACGGATTCGAGCGGGTGGAATCCGGTGCTGCCGGGGTTCGGGTTGCATGAGGAGCTGGCGCTGCTGGCGGAGTCGGGTCTGACGCCGATGGAGGCGCTGCAATCGGCGACTCGGAATCCGGCGCGGTATTTCAACAAGCTGGATGAATTCGGGACGGTGGAGGCGAAGAAGGCGGCGGATCTGGTGCTGCTGAATGCGGATCCGCTGCAGGATATTCGGAATACGCAGAAGATTGAGGCGGTGGTTGTGAGGGGGCGTTACTATTCGCGGAAGGATTTGGATGGGATGGTGAGGGTGGTGCAGTAGGATGGGTGCGGCGAGAAACACGTGGTAGCCCCACGCTGACGCATGGGGCTGTAAATGTGCGCATGTGAAGTTATTAGCCCCATGCGTCAGCGTGGGGCTGGCTACCAGGGGTCGGCGTAGCGGGGGTCTTCTAGGAGACTGGGGTCGGTCAGGCTTTTCAGGAATGCTACCAGGTCGGCGCGGTTTTGTTTAGTGATTTTGAATCCGCGGACGAGTTTGTCTTTGCCGGGGAGATCGCGGCCTCCGGCGGCGTAGTGGTCGATGACTTCTTCGAGAGTTGCGATGCTGCCGTCGTGCATGTAGGGGGCGGTTAGGGCTATGTTGCGCAGCGTCGGGGTCTTGAATTTTGCGTTGGCCAGGCCTGTGTTGTGCAATGCGCCGTCGGTGAAATTGAATCCACTGTGGCAGCGGAAACAGGATGGACCGCCGTCCAGATAGAAGAGAATCTCTCCGCGTTTGGCCGACTCTGAGATCGCGGTTTCGTCGCCGTCGAAGTGAAAACGGTCGTACGGGGAGTTGGAGGACGTGATGGTCCGCTCGAAGGCGGCGATGGCTCGCGCGACGTTCGAGAGGGTAAACGGATCGGCCTGGTTGGGAAAAGCTTTCGCGAACAGCGGGCGGTAGGTGGAATCGGTGCGGATCTGCTTCAGGAATGCTTCCTTGTTCAATCCCAGTTCTATGGGGTCGGTGCCAAGCATCGGCTTCAGGGCCTGTTGTTCCAGCGAGCGAACGGCGGGGTCGCCAGTCCAATTGAACGCGGTGTTATACGCGACGTTGACCAAGCTCATCGAACCGCGCGGATGTGACTGGTTGGTCGCGCCGATGGCCTGGGCGCGTCCGTCCGTGAAGGCCAGATCCTGGCGATGGCAGGTGGCGCAGGAGCTGGCTCCGTTCACAGACATACGTTTGTCGTAGAAGAGGTAGCGGCCGAGTTGCGCTTGCGCGCCGTCCACACCTACCGGTGGGAGCCTGGATCCGCCGCAGTTGATCCGCACGACGTTCGAGAGCGCGCCGTCGGCGGTGATGTAGAGGTCGGTTTCGCCGCGGGCGATCAGCTGGTTGGGGATCTTTACGGTGATTTGATCCCTTCCCGGCACCGGCGTTGGTCCGAAGGCTTCGACGGGAACTTCGATGTGATCGATGATGGCGTGAAGGGCGGCTCGGGAGCTTACGAAGCGAAAACCGGTGCCAAATACGCGGACGCTCGTCGAGGCGCGAGGCGTGAGGGGAATCGGCATTGCGCGGCAATCGCCTTTGGAGCAGGCTGAAGCCTGGAATTGGGCGACCTTGCCGTTCGAGAAACGCTGCTCTACCTCCGCGATGACGGGTCCGCGGCCATCGTAAGTCATAGTCCAAAGGCCGGGCGCCACGTCGGCGACGATGATGTGGCTGGCACTCTTTGAACCGTTGGCGCGGAGGACCGCGACTTCGGCCGGGCCCGGTGCGGCGTTCGATGGAATGACGAGATTCAGGCTGGACCAGCCGCCTCCGGTCCAGTTTATGCCTGCGAGGCGGGCAACGCCGCGCGAGTCGGTTACGCGAACCGAGATGTTTCCTAGCTTCACGGGCATCGGCAAATGGCTGGGCGCCATCACCTCGCGGTCCGCGAGAATACGGCCGTAGGCGCTGGCGTTCGCGCCCCGGGCAACGATCAAGCCTCCGGCGGGTTGATTCACGGTGATCAGTCCGTGAGGATCGGCGTTCCAAAGATGGGATAGAACGATCATGGCGATGCCGGCTTCGCGCAAGGGCTCGCCGCAGGTCCATCCGCTGTCCAGTTTGGTCCAGTCGTAACCGGTGTAGTTGTCGATCAATTTACCGGGCTCCAAGGAAGAGATGGTCCAGGAGATGGAGCGGCGGTCGAGATCATCTAAGAGATCTGCGAGTAGCTTAGAAGCTGCTCCAGGATCGCTGGGGAAGGCGGCGCATTCTTGGCCGGCGCTGTCCAGATGCGGATCGAGTCCGCTGACCAGAACGGGCACAGACGAGGGTTCGATTTTCAAAGCGGAGTAGGTCGGGCGGACCTCATGGATAATGTTCGGTGCATCGAGCTCTCGTCCGGGAGCGATGATGGGTTGGGCTGCGCCAGTGGCGCGAATGGCGTCGATCAAAGGCTTGGCTGAATCGGACGAAAGGGCGAAAAATACGTTGGGGTTCGATTTGAATACTGCCGCGCAACTGGTCCAAAAGGAAGGCGTATCGGCGGCAGTTTCCAGGATTGCAAGGAGCTGGAAGCGGTTGGCTTCCTCGACGATCCGGGTGACGCGCGCGCGATAGGGCTCACTGGTCTCGAATAAGCGGGCGTCAAGCGGGAGGCGCACGGCGTTCATGTTCATCCGCTGGCGGATGGTGATGAATGTGGTGGCGGAGAAGGGTCCAAAACCGGAGGGCGTGTGATTCAGGTTGATAACAGGAAGCCGGGTGCCTCGAATGAGATATCCGCGATCGTGCGCGTCGAAGATCCGGTTGCCGCGAACATCATAGGGGCCGGCCGTGGCGAGCGTTATCAGAGGGGCGGTTGGCCGCGAAACCTGTGCCGTGGCGGCACACGCGAGACTGAGGAGCACAGTAAACCGCATGATTCAGTCCTAACTGACACCATAACCGATCCTTTTTCGCTCGTCCAGGACTAAAGTGAAACCGGTTGGGGATTGTCAGCGTCCCCCGAACAAGAGTAAAATCAGGGGAGGTGGTTTTGGTTATGCGCCAGCAGGTTCTCGTCTACTTCACGCTCGGAACGTTTCTTGCAGCACAGAATCCGCCGGCTTCGTCACAAGGTAGCAGCAGTCAGCCGCAGAAGCGCGAGACGATCGCGAAGCCGATGACGGAGAAGGAACGCAAGAAGCAGGAGGCGCGGCTCAAGAAAGAGCTGGAGACTCCTTACAAGAAGTGGCTGAACGAAGAGGTCGGCTACATTATTACGGACGAAGAACGAAAAGCGTTCAAGCAGCTAGCCTCCGACGACGAGCGGCAGCAATTCATCGAGCAGTTCTGGCTGCGGCGCGATCCGACTCCGGACACGGAAGAGAACGAATATCGCGAAGAGCATTACCGCCGCATCGCATATGCCAACGACCGCTTCGCGTCGGGCATTCCGGGATGGAAGACGGACCGCGGCCGGATCTATATTGAATACGGTCCGCCGGACGAGATTGAATCGCATCCCTCGGGCGGCACCTACGAGCGTCCTTATGAAGAGGGCGGCGGCAGCACCTCGACCTATCCGTTCGAGCAGTGGCGCTATCGCTACATTGAGGGGATCGGCACCAACATCATTCTGGAATTCGTGGATACGACGATGTCGGGCGAATACCGCCTGACCATGGATCCTTCGGAAAAAGACGCGCTGTTGTATGTGCCGGGCGCCGGTCTGACGATGGCCGAACAGATGGGGCTGTCGGACAAAACGGCTCGTTTTCACGCGAACGGACGGCACGCACCTGGGCACGGGAAGCCAGCCGCTGCCGGAGAGCATGAACGAGTTCACGCGCCTGGAGCAGTACGCGAAGATTTTCCGTCCGCCAGCCATTAAGTACAAGGATCTGGAAGCGATGGTGACGTTCGAGCATCAAGTACAACCTGCTTCCGATGAAGGTGCTGGTGGATTATATTCCGATCACCGGCTCCTCGGTGCTGACGCAGATCACGATTCAGTTCGATACGAAGGACATGCAGTTCAAGGACAAAGACAATACGTCGACGGCGACCATCAACATTTACGGACGCATTTCGACGATCGCGCGCAGTCCCATGGCTCCGTTTGAAGACGTGGTGTCGGTGACCCAGCCGATCGGAAATGCTGCAGAAGCTGATTGAGGCGAGTCCGCATCAGATTTATCAGAAAACGATTCCGCTGCAGCCGGGCCGGTACCGGCTGAACATCGCGGCGAAGGACCTGGTGGGCGGCAATACGGGAACGTACGAAATGTCGATCACACGTACCGCACATGGAAGACGATATCCTGTCGGCGAGCTCGCTGATTCTGGCCGACGTGCTGGAAAAAGTGCCGACCAAGAGCATCGGAACGGGCCCGTTTGTCGATCGGCGGGTCGAAGGTGCGCCCGCGCATTGGCGACGACGTTCGACCCGCAACGAGAAGTTGGGCATTTACATGCAGCTTTATAACTTCGAAGCCGATGAGAAAACTCATAAGCCGGACGGCACGATCGATTACGAGATCGTGAAAGTGGGTGCGACGAAGGACGCCGCCGCCCAGAAAGTGTTCGACTATCAGCGAAGCGGTGAAGGATCTGCAAGGCGGGAGCCGCGCAGGTGGTGATCGAGAAACTGCTGCCGCTGGCGGATCTCGACCCGGGACAGTATAAACTGAATATTAAGGTGACGGACAAGTTGCGTAGTCCGAATCAGTCGTTAACGCAATCCGCCACGTTTACGGTAAACTAAGGCACGTAGGGTAGCAGCCGACAGGCCAGAGGGCGTTTGCCAGGCATGACAGTAGCTCGGACGAACTCGCGGACAAACATTTGGGCAAGTAGTATCTGGTTAGGTGTGTTCTGTCTGGCGCCCGCGGCGCATGCGGGCGGCCCGTTGGCTCTCTCCGGCAGCATCCTGGGCGAAGTGAAAACTGTTGCGGGCGTAGCGGAAATGGGCGCGAAGGTGCTCCTTTACGACCGTCACGACCAGTTGGTCCGGCAGGTTCTGACCAACGAACAGGGCCGTTTCGGATTCGCGGCTCTGGCTCCCGATGTTTACTCCATTCGTGTGACGCTGGCGAGCTTTGTGCCCGCGTTGCGGCGCAATATTTCGGTGGCGGCGGGGACGGAAAACCTGCTCCAGATCAATCTTTCCGGGATTTTCAGCACGGTGGACCTGGTGTCCTCTTCGGCCCACGGGACGCTGATGGGCGACGACTGGAAGTGGGTACTGCGGGCTTCCCCGTCGACGCGTCCGATATTGAGATTCTTGCCCGCGTCTTCCAATTCTCAAACCAGCAATTCACAGACCAGCAGCTCGCGGCCGTTCTCGGACATGTTTTCCCAGACGGAAGGAATCCTGAAAGTCTCGGCGGGCGACGGCGACGCATTCAGCGGATTGAATCAGCAGGACCTGGGCACGCAGTTCGCGCTGGCGACATCGATCTACGGGAAATCGCGGCTGCAGTTCAGCGGGGACCTGGGCTATGCGACGAATGGCGGGTTGCCGGCGGCAGGGTTCCGCACGACCTATTCCAGAACGAGCGAGTTCGGTTCCAATCCGGAGATCACTTTGTCGATGCGGCAGATGTATCTGCCCGATGGACGCGGAGACTCTGGTCCGGTGCTGCGCACGGCATCGCTGGGCATGTTCGATCACATGGATCTGATGGACCGGGTGCACCTGGAGTACGGATTCAACTACGAGTCGGTCACGTTCCTGGATCATTTAAATTATGTGAGTCCATTCGCGCGGGCGACTTACGATTTGGGCGAGCACAACTCGCTACGGGTAGCGTTCAGCTCCGGGACTCAGCCGGAACAACTGCTGGCCAGGAATGTCGATTCGCCGGACACGCTGAGCCAGGATTTGGCGGCGCTGGCGATGGCGCCGCGGGTTTCCTTGAGCGATGCTCATGCGCGAGTGGAGCGGCGGGAATCGTTTGAGGCGAGCTACCAGCACGCGGTCGGCAGCCGCACTTATTCCGGCGGCATTTATCACGAAGCGGTCTCGAATGCGGCTTTCATGCTGTCAGGTCCGGCGGACTTTCTCCCTGCGAGCGACCTGATGACGCAACTGGGATCGAGCAGTCAGATCTTTAACGCCGGCCGTTATCAGCGAACCGGATATTCGGCTTCAGTGACGCAATCGCTGGGCGATCATTTTGACGTGGCGATGGCGGCTGGGCGCGGCGGGGCGCTGCTAGCGGGAATGAACAGCACAGCCGACGCGGAGGCTCTCCGCGGCACGATTCACACCGTGCAGCGGACGTGGTTAACCGCTCGGATATCGCGTACCTTGCCGGTGACCGGTACACGCGTGATCACGAGCTATGGATGGACCGACTTCCACACCTTGATGCCCACGCACCTTTCGCTCACCGATCAATCGAATCAGGCGACCGGGTGGAACATCTACATCCGCCAGCCGCTGCCGGCGTTGCCCGGCATGTTCGGATCGTTCGGGCGATTCGAGGCGTCGGCGGAACTTCGGAATCTGCTGGCGCAGGGCTATCTGCCGGTGATCGTGAACGATCAGCGCGCGGTGTTGACCAACTCGCCTCGGGCTTTGCGGGGCGGGCTTTCCTTTATTTTCTAGGCTATTTCGACGGCGGAATGTTGATGTGTATCCGCATGCTTACGCATGGCGGTTCAGTAATTTCGGTAGCGAAACTCCTAGCAGACGCTATGCAATGAACTCGTGCCAGCCCCACGCTGACGCATGGGGCTATGTGTCCATTCAGGGTTATTATTAGCCCCATGCGTTAGCGTGGCGCTGGCACACGAGCGGTTAATAAGGCTGCTGCTGGGTCATGCAGTGTAGCGTGCCAAGGCCCAACACCAAGTCCCGGCTATAGATTCCGATTACCTTTCTGTCGGGGAAGAGACGCGCTAGCGTGTTCAGAGCGACGCGGTCGTTGGGATCGCCGAATACCGGGGCCAACACGATGCCGTTGGCGATGTAGAAATTCGCGTAGCTTGCCGGGAGGCGCTGGCCGGCGAAGTAAATCGGTTCCGGCATCGGGAGCGTGGCAATGCGGAGATCCTTTCGCGAACGCAGCCGGGCGAGGTTTTCTTTGAGCGGCTCGTGATTCGCATCGGACTTATCGGGCTCGATCACGGTGACTACTGTATCTTTCGATGTGAAGCGGGCCAGGTCGTCCACGTGGCCATGTGTATCGTCGCCGGCAATTCCTCGCCCCAGCCAGATGACTTCTTGGACGCCGAGGTAGTTCTTCATCGCGATTTCCAAGTCGCGCCGCGAAAGACCTGGATTGCGGGCCTGCACGTCGGAAAGGAGGCACTCTTCGGTGGTAAGCAGTTTCCCCGCTCCATTCACGTCGATACTGCCGCCTTCGAGAACCACGTCCGGCGCCCAGCGCTCCATCTCGAGTTCGCGAGCGAGGAACGATGGGACTTGGGAGTCGTGCTCGATAGTTGTCGTATTTCGCCCAGCCGTTGAATCGCCAATGAGTGATGGCGACGTCGTTCTTGGTCTTCACGAAGAGGGGGCAATAGTCGCGGGTCCAGCTCCTATTTGTCGGGTGGTGAAAAAAATCGACCGCGGCCAGATCGGCGGCGCAGGCTTTCAGAATTTTTCGCACGGCGCGCTCCGCAGGTGCGTCCTCGACAATAATGCGGACACGTTCGACGCGGGCCAGGTGGCGGACGATTTCGCCGTATAGCCAGGGAATCGGCGCGAACTTACCGGGCCAGTCGGATATCTCATGCGGCCAGGCGAGCCAGGTAGCTTCATGCGGCTCCCACTCGGCCGGCATGCGGAACTTACGATCGCGAGGAGTCATTTCCCCGTCACTTGCCCAACCACCGGTTGACAATCGGACCGTAAGCGTCGATGCGACGGTCGCGCAAGAAAGGCCAATTGCGGCGAACTTCATCGGAGCGTCGTGGATCGCATTCGACGACGAGAATCTCTTCTTTATCGGTGGAGGCATCGGCGATAAGCTGCCCAAAAGGGTCGGCCACGAACGAGGATCCCCAGAATTCGAGGCCGTGTTCGGGTGGACCTTCATAGCCCACGCGATTCACGGCGGCGACGTAGATGCCATTGGCGATCGCGTGGGAACGCTGAATCGTCCGCCAAGCATCCAGTTGCGCTGCACCATACTGGGCTTTCTCCGAAGGATGCCAGCCGATGGCCGTGGGGTAGAACAGAATGTTCGCTCCGCCCAGCGCGGAGATGCGCGCGCCTTCCGGGTACCACTGATCCCAGCAGACCAGAACGCCGAGGCGACCGAAGGGCGTGTCGAAATTCGTGAAGCCGAGGTCGCCTGGAGTGAAATAATATTTCTCAAAATACAGAGGGTCATCGGGGATGTGCATCTTGCGATACAAGCCCTGAATTTCGCCGTCGGTCCCGAGGATCGCGGCAGTATTGTGATAAAGACCGGCGGCGCGCTTTTCGAACAGGGACGCGATGATCACGATTTTCAGTTCACGTGAAAGTTTGCCGAGGAAGTCGGTCGTCGGTCCGGGGATGTGCTCGGCGAGCGCGAATAAATCGGCATTTTCCTCGCGGCAAAAATACTGCGATCGGAACAATTCCTGAAGGCAGACAATTTGAGCGCCGCGCGCGGCGGCCTCGCGGATTTTCCACTCGGCTTTGGCGAGGTTGAGGTTAGGATCGAGGTCGCAGCTCATCTGCACGAGGCCTATGCGGAATTTTTCTTCGGTCATGAACTTCTATTGTCGTAAATTTGGGCGTCTATCCGCTTCCTCGCAGAAGCCTGCTGGAAGGAGGCTGCTGGCTAAATAGCCCGCCCCACTGGTGGTCCCATTGGTAGAATGACAGCACTATGAAGCTTTTGCCTTTCCTGCTGGCATGCACTTTATTCGCGGCCGATCTGGCGCAGGAGGGGCAGCGCTGGTGGTCCCATATTCAGGTTCTGGCCGACGACAAGATGGAGGGCCGCAACACCGGCAGCGAAGGTCATAAACGCGCCGCGCTATATGTGGCGGAGCAGTTCGATAACGCCGGGCTCGCGCCGGCCGGCACCGCCGGTTACATGCAAGCCGTGAAGTTCAACGTTTCGCAAATCGATGAACCGCAGTCGAGCCTGCTGGTCGCGAAGAAAGTCAAGGGTGTCTGGAAGACGACGCCGCTCAAGCTCGGTGAGGACGCCACGCTGATGGTCCGCGATGGACTTGCGCCGGCGATTGACGCTCCCGCGGTCTTTGTGGGTTACGCGCTCGCGATTCCGGAAGCCAATTACGACGACTTCGCCGGACTCGATCTGAAGGGCAAGATCGTTGTCTACCTGGCGGGCGGTCCGGAGAATATTCCAAGCGCGCTGCGGGCGCACTATTCGTCGCGTCCGGAGCGATGGAAGGCGATGGAGAAGGCCGGCGCGGTTGGGTATGTCGAGATTCCGAATCCGCGGGCGATGGACATTCCCTGGTCCCGGGCGACTCTGGCTCGATTCGCACCGACGATGAGCATCGCCGACCCTGCGTTTGAGGAAATTCACGGCTTGCAGTTCGCCGCGCGGATCAATCCCGCCCATGCCGACAAGATCCTGAGCGACTCCGGCACTTCGCTTGCCGACTTGCTGGAGCTGGTGAGCAACCGGCTGCCCCTGCCGAAGTTTCCGCTAAATCTGAACTTTCGCGCGAAGGTCGCGATTAAGCATTCCCAAGCGGAATCGCAGAACGTGGTGGGTGTGCTGCCCGGCAGCGATCCGAAGTTGAAGAGTGAATACGTCGTGTTTAGCGCGCACCTGGATCATGTCGGCGTCGGCGAGCCTATTAACGGAGACAAGATTTACAACGGCGCGATGGACGACGCTTCGGGCGTGGCGTCCCTGATCGAGATCGCCAACATGCTGAAAGCTCAGAAGACCAAGCTGAAGCGGAGCGTGATCTTTATCACGGTGACCGGCGAGGAGAAGGGACTCCTGGGCTCGCGCTACTTTTCGGTCAATCCGACGGTGCCGAAACAAAACATCGTTGCCGACATCAACATGGATATGTTCTTGCCCTTGTTTCCGCTGCGCTACCTAGAGGTGCAGGGGCTGGCCGAATCGACGCTGGGCGACGATATTCGCGAGATCTGCCAGAAGGCCGGAATCGTGGTGCAGGCCGACAAGGAGCCGGACCGCAACTTGTTTATCCGCTCCGATCAGTATAGTTTTATCCGGCAGGGCGTCCCGGCACTCGCGTTCAAATTCGGATACGAGCCTGGATCCCCCGAGGAAACCACCGCGAAAAACTGGCTGCAAAATCGTTATCATGCGCCCTCGGACGACCTGAATCAGCCGGTCGATACGGCGGCGGCAGCCCAATTCAACCGTGTTTTACTCGACTTAGGGACTAAGGTCGCCAATGCGAAGGACCGGCCAAAGTGGAATCCTAACAGCTTCTTCCGGCGATTCGCGGCGGCAGCCAATTGAAACGATCGGTGAGCCAAAAGACTCCACGATCTTGCGATACTTAGCGTGCAGTTGTTTGCGATTTTAGGAGGAACCCTTATGTCAAAACTATGGAAGCGCCCGGCCTTAGTGGCGCTCGCATTCACTTTACCTGTCGCGGCGTTCGCGGCATCCAACGTAACGTTCCAGTTCACGACCTACACTACAGCCGTCGGCACGACCGGGACGGCGACGTTGAATCCCGGACAATCGATGGATTTTGAGACCGGCGCCGCAGTAAGTTCGGGAGGCGACCTTTCCTGGGATGGAACCAGTCTTACGCCAGCGGGTAAGACGCTGGCCGCGAATGTGTCGGCCCTGGGCCTCACAGGAACATCCGGCTACAACACGCTGACCCAGGCATTTCTGCAACAGGGATTGGCTGCGGGGCTCGGCACTAAAGCGCCCATCACCGGCCTGATCGTTGGATCAGTGGTCGGCCTGCAGGACAATAGCGGCAATGTCGCGAAACTGCTGGTCACTGCATTAGGCGCAGGATCCGGCGGCGGAGGGGGCGGTCCGACGATTACGGCGATCCAGAACAATTACAGCTACCTGGTTCCAGGTTTGCCGAACTACGGCATCGCGCAGGGGGCTTTGTTCATTATCAAGGGTACCGGCCTCGCGAGCGCAACTACTGTTACAACGCTCAACGATCCTTCCGCAGGTATTCCAACATCGTGGAACGGCGCGAGCATTTCGGTCACGGTCGGCGGCGTGACCACAACGCCAGCCATTTACTACGCGATCGCCACACAACTCGCGGCGGTTCTTCCTTCCAACACGCCAGCTGGCACAGGGACCCTCACGGTCACTTATAGCGGAGCGACCGCGACATCCCCAATCACGGTGGTGTCGAGCGCGCTCGGGCTCGACACGTACTATGGAACAGGAAGCGGACTTGGCGTCGCGACCAACGCGGTGACGGGCGCTCTTTACAACTACACAAACTCAATTCCGCCTGGAACTACTGTTGTGCTCTGGGGCTCAGGACTGGGAAATACGGGCGATAGCGATACCACGGACACCTCGTCGCCGCACGCGGTCTCCAATCCGCCTACGTTTTACGTTGGCGGCATTCAAGCGACTCCGCTGTATGCCGGACGTTCCGTTTATCCGGGAGTGAACCAGATCAACCTGACGATCCCAGCGTCTGTCACGCCAGGCTGCGGCGTTTCGGTAGTAGCGGTAAGCGGGAGCGGCTCATCAGCGATTGTCAGTAACACAGTAACGCTGCCGATCGGTAATGGTGTGTGCTCCGATGCGGCGACCGGCATTACGGGAACCACGCTGAATACGCTGACGGGCAAGGCCAACTACAACTCGGGCAGTGCGTTCATCATCCAAAGTACGTCTCAGGGTCAGACGCTCGGAGCTGCGTTTGCGTCCTTTCAGAATGTGCAATCGGCAGGTTCGTCGAATGTCTCCGGGCTTACCTCGATCGGGAGCTGTACAGTCTCGACCTCCGCGGTAGGATCGACCATCTCACCTATCCTCAACGCCTTGGATGCGGGTACGATCACGGTCACCGGGCCTACCGGGACGCCGCTAACGCTGGCCACATTTCCGGGGGTTCTGGGTGAATCCTTCGCACAGCTGCCGGCCGGGTTCTTTCCAACTTCCGGCGGAACATTCACGTTCAAGGGGAGTGGAGGTACGCAAGTAGGCGCCTTCACCACTTCGGTCTCCTATACGAATCCGCTCGTGTGGACGAATTCCAGCGCGATTACCGCGGTGAATCGCGCCAGCGGGCAGCCCATTAATTGGACTGGCGGCGCTCCGGCATCGTTCGTATACATTAGTGGAACTTCGTCGTCCAGCACGGCCTCGGCCAGCTTTACGTGTTATGCACCTGTGAGTGCCGGGTCCTTCACGGTACCGTCCTATGTCCTGTTGGCGATGCCGGCGGGCAGTGGTACGTTGGGAGTCACCAATGAGTCGACACCTGTGTCGTTCTCAGCATCCGGGCTTGACTACGGCATCGCTTTCGGCGGCGTGTCGTTCTCCATCAACGCGACTTACAACTAAACGATTCCTGTTGACATACGACGGTCGTCGTATTAACATCGTCGTATGTCAACGGAGCATCCCGCCCAGACCGACCGAAGCCGAACTGGAAATCCTGACCGTGCTCTGGAGTCGCGGACCTACCACGGTTCGCGACGTCCATGAGACCATCGCCGGCCGCAGGCCTACGCAATACACCACGGTGCTGAAGCAGATGCAGGTGATGGCGGAAAAGGGGCTCGTCTTGCGCAATGAGGATCAGCGCGCGCACATTTACGAGGCGTCGCGGCCTCGCGAGTGGACCCAGAGACAGCTGGCCGGCGACATGCTGCAACGCGCGTTCAATGGATCCGCGAAGAGCCTGATGATGGGCGCGCTCTCCTCCCGCAAGGCCTCGAAACAGGAGTTGGCCGAGTTGCGGGCGCTGATCGAAGAATACGAAAAGAGGACAAAATGACAGCGCTTCAAACCTGGGTCGGGAGTGCGTCCGCGACCGCTCTTGGATGGACGCTGCTTCACTCCCTTTGGGAAGGCGCGGCTATCGCACTCGCACTCGCGATCGTGTTGACCAGTCACAAGATCGCCGCGCATCCGGTACGCCGCGGCGTGTGTCGCGATGCTTGCGCTGCTAGCTGGTTCCGGAGTAACATTCGTCCGATTGATGCCGCGAGATATCGCCGGTCCCTCGCCTCGAAGACCTCTTCCGCTTGCGGCGCGCCCGTCGGTCGATGACTTGCCTGTCGACTAGCACCCGCATTCCATGGGAAGCATCGGATCTGTTGCCATGGCTCGCTCCTCTGTGGATGGCGGGAGTTCTTCTGTTCCAAATCCGCTGCCTGGCGTCGTGGCTCGCGGCGGGAAGGCTCCGCAGGACCGGCGTCTGCGGCGCGCCGGACAAGTGGGTCCAGAGGCTCGATGGTCTGCGCGCGCGGTATGCAGATGACCAGGCCGGTGACGCTGCTCGAATCGTGCCTGGCGGAAGTGCCTGTGGTGATCGGCCATTTGCGCCCTGTAATTCTGATCCCGGTGGGATTGCTGAACGGACTTCCTGTGGGTCAGATCGAAGCGATCCTGCTGCACGAGCTGGCTCACATCCGACGCGCCGACTATCTGGTCAACCTGATGCAGACGCTGATGGAGGGTTTGCTGTTCTACCATCCGGCGGCGTGGTGGATATCGTCGGTGATTCGTGCGGAGCGAGAGAACTGCTGCGACGACCTGGTGGTAGCGACCAGCGGCGACGCTCACGAATACGCGACCGCGCTGGCCGCGCTGGCGGAGAATCGCGTGAACATGCGTGAGGCGGCGATGGCCGCGACAGGAGGCAACTTAGTGAAGCGCATTCGACGGCTGCTGGCTCAGCCGGAGGGTCCACGAGCGATGGTGGCTCCCATGTTATCGGCCGGAATTTTGATTGTGACCTGCACGGTCGCGCTGGCCGCTTGGGAGTCTCCTCAGCAGAAGTTCTCCCGTGATCAAGCCAGCGATACCAGGGATTCCTCCACCTGCGATTCAACTGGTCGCACAAGCAGAGGCTGAGCGCCCGGTATCTCCAGTCCCGTCGCCTCAGCCCGTCGCCGACATCCAGACCCAAGACTCGCCGGCAGTGACGAAAGCCTTGGAACAACTGCGAGAGCTGACAGAGAGAATCGAAATCGCGCGGCACGGCCGCTCTTCTTTAATGATGCTGGCTCAAAACGATCGCGCTCCACTGGCTGATCCCGCCCTGATTCCCTATCTGAAGTGGCTCAACGAGGAAGCGGTCTACATCATCACCGACGAGGAGCGCAAAGCCTTCAAGAGCCTTCAGACCAACGAGGAGCGCAATCAGTTCATCAAGCAGTTCTGGGCGCGGCGCGACCCTTCGTATCCTAAAGCGGCAGCGGGGGAATATCCAATCATTGCTAATGGCAATTCCGAGAATGAGTTCAAGAAAGAGCACTACCGCCGCATCGCGTATTCCAACGACCGCTTCGGCACGAAGATTCCCGGCTGGAAAACCGATCGGGGGCGGATCTACATTACCTATGGACCTCCCGACGAGATCGAGTCTCACCCCTCCGGAGGCACATATATTCGACCGCCGGAACAAGGCGGCGGCCAGACCAGCACCTATCCGTTCGAGCAATGGATGTATCGATTCATCGATGGCATCGGCAAGAACGTGGTGATGGAATTCGTCGATACAACCATGACCGGCGACTACCGTTTGACGATGGATCCCAAAGAGAAAGAGGTTCCGCCCTCCAAGCCCGCAGAGCTCAACTATAAGGATCTCGAAGCATTTGGCGCCGTCGGATCACCTAGGTACAATCAGTTGCCGATCAAGGTGAGTGTATCTTACGCGCCCCTCACACCATCGGCTGTGTTGGCTGTCGTCACTGTTCAGTTCGACACGAAGGATCTGCATTTTGAAGACAAAGCCAATATTTCCACCGCGACGGTGGAGATTCGCGGCCGCTTTGCCACCGTGTCGCGGAGGCCCTTGTCTCCGTTTGAGGACGTTGTGAGCGTGAAGCACTCCACTACGGATCTTGCGAAATTCGTTGGGGTCAATCCGCCTCAGAGCTATGAGAGATCGCTTCCGCTGCAACCCGGACGCTACCTCTTAAACGTGTTCGCGAAGGATTTGGGATCCAAGAACACCGCCACTTACGAGATGATTATCGACGTGCCCGCCGCGCCCCAATAGCCAGCAGGGCGACTTTCTCCGTACACTAGTAGTCGAAGGAGAAATCCCATGTTTCATCGGAAGCTGGCCCTTGCGGCGACGCTCGTATTTCTTTCGTTTACTGTTCGAGCCGCCGAGGACGAACATCCCACGCTAGCCATCGGCTCCCCCGCTCCCGATTTTTCGCTCCCTGGGATCGACGGCAAGACCCACAGTCTGACCGAGTATAAGAACAGCCAGTTGCTCGCCATCGTCTTCACCTGCAACCACTGCCCCACCGCACAGCTCTACGAGACTCGCATCAAGAAGCTGGTCGACGACTTCTCCGCCAAAGAGCGTAGCTTTCGTCGCAATCCAGCCGAACGATCCGCTCGCCATCCGTCTTTCCGAGTTAGGCTACACCGACGTCAGCGACAGTATGGCCGACATGAAGATCCGCGCCGAGTATCGCCATTTCAACTTCCCTTACCTAAATGACGGCGAGACACAATCCGTCTCGCGAGCCTATGGGCCAAAAGCGACTCCGCACATATTTATCTTTGACAAGGACCGCAAGCTTCGCTATGAAGGCCGCGTCGATGACAGCCAGCGAGCATCGCTCGTCAAATCCCAGGACGCGAAGAACGCGTTAGAAGCGCTGCTGGCCGGAAAGCCTGTGACCGTCGCGCATACTCCAGCCTTCGGATGTTCGACGAAATGGAAATCGAAAATCGACAGCCAGATGGAGGAGACGAAGAAGTACGAAGCTGAGCCAGTAAAAATGGAAATGGTCACCGCGGGTGATCTCAAGAAGCTTCGCACTAATCCCACCAGCAAGGTGTTGCTGATTAACTTCTGGGCCACCTGGTGCGGACCCTGCCTGACTGAATTCTCCGACCTGGAAACAACCTACCGAATGTTTCGCCGCCGCGATTTCGATCTGGTGACGGTCTCGACAAACTTACCAGATGAAAAGGCCGGAGTGATGAAAACCCTCGAAGCTCAACATGCTTCCAGCCGCAATCTTCAATTCGCGACGGAAGACACTTATGGCATGCAAGCGGCGTTCGATGCTCACTGGGAGGCCGGAGTACCCTACACCATGGTGATCGCTCCCGGCGGCAAGGTCCTCTACCAAAAACAAGGTGAGGTAGACATCCTCGAAGTCCGCCGCGTTGTCCTGGCGAACTTAGAGGATGAAACTTACAAGGGGCACCCCGGCTATTGGGCTCAACGGTAGATACTAACTCTTCGCTGCTTTCTTACGCCGAGCCGCCCAAAATGCCTTCATCCGATCAGAATGGGCTTTCTTCTGCGCAGCGGAGAGTGCCTTCCGCTTTTTTCTCTTTTTCGGTGCGGCGGGAGCGGAAGCTTCGGAGCTCTTGGAAGGCTGACTTGCAGAAGTGGTCACTCCACCGAGAGCTGCGATAGCTTTGTTAAGTTTGTCACGCTCCGCTATCAGGAGACTAAGTATGTGGTCTGTTGCCATAGTTACTAAAATGTTAACACCTATCCGACTTGCACTTCCACTAGTTTTCGCGTGGACCTTGGCTTCATCGGCGCCCTTGTTCAGGAGCGAGCTGATCTTTCCTTTAGAGAAGTGGCATAACCACTCCTCCTCCGTCGTGGAGTTACCAAATGGCGACCTTTTAGTCTGCTGGTTCCACGGCTCCGGAGAGCGCACCGCCGACGACGTCAAAATCGAAGGCGCCCGCTGGAGTCAGAAGACCGGCAAATGGAGCGAACGCTTCACTATGGCGGACACCCCCGGGTTTCCCGATACGAACCCCACCATGTTTATCGATTCACGACAGCGCTTATTCTTTCTATGGCCTGTAATTGTCGCTCACACCTGGGAAAGTGCGCTGATGAAATATCGCATCTCAACGGACTATCAACAAGCTTCCGGCCCACCGAAATGGGAGCATCAGGACAATATCATTCTAATTCCGAAAGATATCGGCGTGCTAACTCGCGCTTTATTTGAAAAAGATAAGGGTAAGGAAGGCAGACCTGGCGAGTATGCGACTAAAATCATCGAACATGCCGAGGATATGTACTTCTCCCGAATGGGTTGGTTCACTCGCACCCATCCAGTCCAGCTTCCTTCGGGACGTATCTTAGTTCCGATGTACTCTGACGGTTATTCCTTCGGCATCATGGCAATCAGCGATGACGGAGGTTATAACTGGACCGCCAGCCAGCCTATCGTAGGCTATGGCTGTATCCAACCATCGGTGGTCCGGAAGAAAGACGGTACTTTGGTAGCCTACCTTCGCGATAACGGTCCGCCTCCGAAGCGAGCGCATGTCAGCTATTCGAAAGATGACGGAGTCTCCTGGACCACCGCGGTCGACACCGATATACTGAACCCCGGAACCAGTCTCGAAGCCATTGTTCTCCGTAATGGAAACTGGCTTATGGTTTATAACGACCTTGAGCGACAGCGTCACTCACTCGTAGCCGCTCTATCCGATGACGAAGGAGCTACCTGGAAATGGCGCCGCCATCTGGATGGAGATCCTGACAAAGTGATCGCGAGCCAGTTTCACTATCCTTCGGTAATTCAGGCAAAAAATGGAACAATTCACATCACTTATAGCTACTTTGTTCCCGAAGGGAAGGCGATTAAACATGTACAACTGGACGAGGATTGGATAAAGGCGACGCCTTAAGCTATTTTTGTACCGCGCCGCCCTTCATCACCAACTTCACTCTCCGGATCGCCGAAATATCGCTCACCGGATTCCCATCGACAGCGATCAGGTCGGCCAGCATCCCTGGCTTCACTACCCCGATATCCATGTGCAGCACGCGCCCGGCTACCGAGGTCGCCGATTTCAGTGCCTCCGCCACCGGCATCCCGTAGTCGACCATCAACTCCAACTCCCGGGCATTGTCGCCGTGCGGAAATACTCCCACGTCGCTCCCGCTCAGAATCGTGACCCCGGCGTCGAGCGCTGCTTTGAAACTCGCCCTTTTCCGCACTAACCCCTGGGGCTCCGGCTGACCTTTTTTCCACCCCGAATACTGGGTCGTCGCATCGCCAGCCGCCAGTGTTGGACACAGCGCCACGTGATGCTCCACCATCAGCTTCCACGTTTCCGCCGTGCCATCGTTGCCGTGCTCGATGGTTTCCGCTCCCGCCAGGATCGCGCGCCGCATCCCTTCCGCCGTGCTGGTGTGCACCGCCACCGGCACTCCGGCGTTCCTCGCGGTCTCCACCGCCAGCTTCATCTCTTCGAGCGAGAACGTCGGACTCGATCCTGGATGAGGTCCCCACCGATAATCTCCATACAACTTAATCCAATCCGCGCCATGACCGATCTGATCGCGGACCACGCGGATCAGCGAATCGACGCCGTCTGCTTCCTCGGCCCCTTGCGGCACGTGCCATTCCGGCGCGAATCCTTTCGGCGCATAACTTCCCGTCGCCACAATCGCTTTGGTCGATGCCAGCACGCGCGGCCCCGGCACGATCCCCTGATTCACCGCCTGCTTCATTTCAACATCGGCGTATCCAGCACCTTCGGTTCCCAGATCGCGAACCGTTGTGAACCCTGCCATCAAGGTCGAGTGGAGATGATTCACCGCCCGCGCCGCGCGCAGCGCCAGCCCTTCATGCGCCACCTGATCGTTCCAGGGTGTCTCGTTATACGCATGCAACAGAATATGCGAGTGCCCTTCGACCATCCCCGGCATCAGCGTCGCGCCGCTCAGATCGATCACCGTGGCTCCCGCTGCATCGATGCTGCCTGCCGGCCCCGCCGCTTGAATCCGCTCGCCCTTCACCACCACCACCCAGCCCTCATGCATCGCCTCGCCATCGAACACGCGCGCCGGCTTCAGCACGATAGGAGTCGCATTCGAATCGCGAGCCCGCCCGCGCTGCGCCACCGCGTCGACCGAGATGGATACAAACAATGCAAGCACCAGACTCTTTCGCATTACGCAATTATAACGGTCGCATAATGATCAAGGAATCCGCCCGGTTTTGTTGGCACGCTGCCGGAGGCTACTCGAGAACTTGTATCATGTTCTTTGACTCGCTTAACTGGGAAGACTGCACTCATCACCGCGGCCGGCGCCGGTATCGGGCGCGCCACCGCCGCAGCGTTTGCCCGCGAAGGCTGCCGTGTCATCGCGACTGATCTCGACGCGGCGAAACTCGAAGGACTATCGGGCGAACTACTGGCGCTCGATGTCCGTTCCACCGATGCAGTCCGCACGCTTTCAGATCGCATGGGACCCGTCGACATACTCTTCAATTGCGCCGGATACGTCCATCACGGCACGGTCCTGGATTGCTCGGAGGCGGACTGGGACTTCTCCTTCGACGTGAACGTCAAATCGATGCACCGTACGATCCAGGCGTTCCTACCGGGCATGCTGGAGCGAGGCAAAGGATCAATCGTCAACGTTTCGTCGGGCGCGTCGTCCGTGCGCGGCATCCCTAACCGCTACGTTTACGGGGCGAGCAAGGCCGCCGTCATCGGACTGACCAAGGCTGTTGCCGCTGATTTCATCCGCCGCGGTATCCGCTGCAATGCGATCTGCCCGGGGACGATTGATTCCCCTTCGCTCACCGCGCGTATCTCCGAACTCGCCAAGCAGCAGGGGCGCTCCGTCGAGGATGTGCGGCGGGAATTCGAGGCCCGCCAGGCCATGGGACGGATCGGCAGTCCCGAGGAAGTCGCGGAACTCGCCGTGTACCTCGCCTCCGACGAGAGCACGTTCACGACCGGCGCCATTCACACCGTCGACGGAGGATTCTCTTTGTGACGCCGCTAACCTGGATAGGCGCCGGTAATGTAACTCTGCAATTGGTGGATGGTCTGCTCGTGGGATCCAATGATCCAATTCACCAGATCGCCGATCGATAAAATCCCTACGACGCTATCGCCTTCCACCACCGGTAAGTGCCGTACCCGGCGAGCCGTCATGATCCGCATTGCTTCGCTCACGGAACCCTCAGGCCGGATGAAAAGCACCGGCGTAGTCATAATCTCTCTCACACGAGTTTCCTGAGAATGCTTGTTCTTGAGGATCACCTTGCGGGCGTAGTCGCGCTCGGAGATGATCCCTTCAAGCCTGCCCTCGTGAAGTACGACTAACGCTCCAATTCGTTTCTCCGCCATCAGTTCTATTGCTTCATACACGGTTGAATCGGGCGAAATGGACCAGACGCCCGCGCCCTTCAGCCGAAGCAAAGACAGCACCGGCTCATCAAGTTGAATCCTGGGTTCGGAAGTTTTGACCGTTTGCATCGCACCCTCCTACTCGCCTATAGTGAACCAGCCGAACGCCATCGTCAAGGCCCGCTACCGTGGCGCAAGCACTCGAGCGTGCCGCGTCGAGACTCATCTCGACGCCTATTGCTGGTTATTTCCGTAATTGTTCCGGCCGAGGATTAACACCGATCACGACCGCCTTGTCGAGTGTCGCGATACGGAGCCTGTGATGTCTTGCTAACGCTGCCAGATCCGCGGGATCGAGCCATTCCAGACCCTCCAGGTCGAGAAAATACATCACGGATATCGCGTTCGAGCTGTGTTGCAACCCGAGCATATGCCCAATTTCGTGCACCGATATCCTGTACAGCTCAGTCTCGCTGAGCGTCTGCGACGGATTGAACGCAATCCAGCCCTGGAAATCGTGCCGGTCTGGTAGTTGTGATCTTGCCGCCACGTGGACAGGTTGGAACAGCTCGCGGTCTCCATCGAAAAGCTGAATCGAACAATTCTGAGTGTCGTCTTCGTGCCAGTCCAGGTCCAGGATTTTAGCCCAGGAATCCATGGCGCGCCGAAACTGTTCGGCAAGAAAAGGATTTGTGGTAGCGATTCGTACGCCCAGATCCATGTGTCCCTGTTTCAGCAACTCTGAGTGCCGATCGCAGGGAGGACGGTTCGCGCTCCAATTTGTTGGAGTCTCCGCTCCAGCCACGCTGAGGCCGACAAGTAGCCCAAGAGAAATCAGGCGCATACTGGTCCTTCTCTTCGACAGGGAGACAGGCAAACATTATGAAAATCTCCAAACTTCCTCTGACTCTCAGTGAAAAGACCTATCAAGGACTAGAGCTCCCTATAAGACAGCATCCACCAGCAACTACGCATGGCTACTTTTTGGCTTTCGCTGCTGCCTCCTCGGCGTCCTGATGTCGAGCGCCTCGCAACACATCGCCGAGCGCGTAGTTACCTTCGTGGCAGGCATATTCGTAGATCGGCTGGCTGGTCGCCGGCCAGGCCATTTCGCCTGTCCAGGGCCGATCCCACGTATTCGAATCGTCCACCGTGAAGCGATACAGCAGCGTCTTATTATCAAGGCGCTTCAAACGTTCGACGACGTGGAGGTTCTCCGTCGATCCACGAAACCGGGTTTTGTCTGTGAAATTGGTCGTGTCGATAACTAGCGTGTCCCCTTCCCAATGGCCCACCGAATCGCCCATCCAGCGGCGAATGTTTTTGGGAAGATGTTGGGCATTCATCCGCACGATGCGCGCGTCGTGGACCATTTCGGTAAGGATCATGATCGAGTCCGGCGTCTGCACGATCTGATGAAGATCGTTGTAGAAATAATCGGGCAGCGCCGGGGGCCCGGACGTAGAGCCGAATCCCAGCAGGCAGCGCTCCGCGAGCGGCCGCTGCTCCGGATCGTCGTACTCGCCGCGCGGCGCGGATCTGACGTCCTGGTTTTCGCCCGCATCGGACTGCGGCAGCGCCCGCCCCGTTCCACGCCGCTTCTGGGCGGCCGCGTTTGGCGGAGGCACGTGGCCATCCGGAGGATCGATCACGATCGACGTTCGGATCTGTCCATCGACCATCATATATTCCGTGCCTTGGTTCAGCCACAGGCGGTCGTAGCCGCCCACGGCGCCGCCCCCCGCCTTTTCCAGAATTTCAAAGAACGATTTTCCCGGAGTTGTATCGCCGCCCGGCTGCAAACGCGGACGATTCGGATCGAGCTTCGTCGCGTTGACGGCCCTGCGATCCGCTTCTGCTTTCTGCAGTTTTTCTGCCTGTTCCTTGGTCAGCACCGGGGGATCGCCCGGCAGCCGCTCGAACGGAGTCATGGTGGCGAGGTCGTAGGTGCCCTGCAAATCCGGATGGCCGTCGGGCGTACGTGGTCCGCCTGGCTTTGCCGTCTGCGCGCTGATCGGGAAAGCCGCCAGCGTTAACACCAACAGCATTCCGGCTGCGCGCGTCCCTGAGATGAATCTATTCCGCATATTCATACTTCCCCTTTACTTGCTGATCGGATGCTTCCGGTACGGGCCATACAACAGTTCTTCGACAAACTCCACG
Source organism: Bryobacterales bacterium (assembly GCA_963813145.1). GTDB lineage: Bacteria > Acidobacteriota > Terriglobia > Bryobacterales > Bryobacteraceae > Palsa-187. The sequence goes on along the minus strand of CAWEXX010000001.1, from coordinate 2,677,532 downwards.
CACTTGAAATCCAGCAGCTGCGCGTTCTTTTCCAGGCGCCGATAGAGCGGCATGCTGATCTTCCAGGCGCGGGTGAACACCTCCGGATCTTCCATCGTCGCCTCGTACGAAATCACATCCGGACTGATGCGCCTATATCGCTCCACCACGTGCAGCTTGTCGCTATGAAAATTTCCGGAGCGGTCGAACCAGGTCCGATCGTTCATATCGGTGACGTCGATCACCAGGGTCTCGCCCTCCCAGTGTCCGACGGACTGGCCCATCCAGGAATCGGCCGGAGCCGGACCGGGATTCTTAAAATAGATATTCCGCACGGCGCCGGCGTATTCGTAGACCAATGTCAGCGCACTGGCGCTTTGGAGAATCTGAAACGGGTACGGCATGTAGGTCGCGCGCGGCACACCTGGCAGATAGCACCTAATTTCAGGATCCCGATTTAGCCAATCTTGTTGGTTCTGTTTCTTGATCGCGAGCGCCTCTGGTTTATAAGGGATCTCACCGCCCTCCACCACGCCGAGGCTCGGCGGCACTGCGCCGACCGCGCCCAGCGCCAGCACGGGACCGGCCGGCACCGGAGTGGAGTGCCCCGGGACAAGCGCCATGGCCGGACGCGCCATGTGACCCTCGATATCATAATTGGCTTCATTCAACGCCTGCCAGATACCATTGAGATTAGGTTTCCCGTCGGACCCCCGCGGCGCGCGATAAGACTGCGCCATCAGCGGCACGACCGCGATCGCCATGATCGCCGTCAAGGCGACCCTCGTGATTCGTCTGCGAACGACTTGGTCCATCCCATATATCCTATTCCAAAATCTATACTTGAAGGAAGGATCCCATTACAATTGGCCACTCTTATTGAGGCAATCAACGTCAAGCGCAAGACTCTGTTCGAGTTTGAAAACATTCCGTTCGCCTGCATGGACGCGGAAATAAGCACGCCTACCGCGCGCGGCGGGCAGACCCTGGTGCGGCTTAAGATGCGCAACCTTCTGACCAGCGCAGTGCTGGATAAAACGTTCAAGGCGGGCGACAGGTTCAAAGAGCCGGATTTGCAGTTGATTCCTGTCAGCTATTTGTATAGCGACGGAGATGGCTCCTATTTCATGGATCAGGACAGCTTCGAGACTTTGAACCTTCCCGCTGCAGTTGTCGGGAACGCGTTGGATCTTCTCGTCGAGGGGGCGCTGCTCCACCTGCACAAGTACAACGGCAATCCGATCGGGCTGCAGTTGCCGCAGTTTGTCGAATTAGAGATCGCCGAAGCGGAGCCCGCCGTACGTGGCGATACATCGAGCGGAAGCGGCTCCAAGATGGCCACGCTAGAGACGGGGCTTAAGATTCGTGTTCCGCTCTTTATCAAACAAGGCGAAAAAGTAAAAATAACCACAGAAACCCGAGAGTTTTCCGGCCGCGCGTAATATACCGTCTGCGTCGGAAATCCTGAATGTTATGTGGCGCACGCGTCCACGCGTGCCGCATCGACATTCGTGTCGATGTGTCTTTCGAGGCTCACGAAAAAAAGCTACGAGGTGCCCGCCCCGCTAGGTACCGACTCCCTTTGCGGCGCAATGATTCCCCGCTCTTCGAGGACGCGCAAAATCGGCGCCACACTCTCTTCCAAACTCTCCCTGGAAGAGTCAATCGTGATTTCCGGCGCCAGAGGAGGCTCATAAGGGTCCGAGATACCAGTGAAGTGCGGGATCTCCCCAGCCAAGGCTCTCTTGTACAGTCCCTTGACGTCGCGCTCCACCAGAACGTCCAGCGGGCAATACATATGAATTTCGATGAAGTTCTCGATCCGCGACCGCAACTCGTCCCGGCACGCGCGATAGGGAGAAATCGCTGCCGCGATGGCGATCACCCCGTTGCGCGAAAGCAGCTCGCAGACGAAGCCTATCCGGCGAATGTTTTCCTGCCGGTCGTCCTTTTCGAAGCCCAGACCCCGGCACAGAAGCGTCCGGACGATATCGCCGTCGATCAGCTCGACGCGGGCGCCTCTCGCGCGTAATCTATCCGCGACCATGCTCGACAAAGAGCTCTTTCCGCTTCCCGACATACCTGTGAACCACAAAGTACAACCCGGTTCCATACTGCGCTCCAATCTCAACGCTCCGCTGGCGTGATACCTCTTCCGGCCAGCTTCTCCGCTACCGCCTTTGCCGCGTCTTCCGGACTGCCGAAGCGCGAAGCATCGAGATCCACGAATTGCTCCGGATCCATCAGCGCCTCCGCACGCTCGCGCTCCACTTCATACAGAAAATCGGCGGCGCAAATCGTCACGAGGCCGGCCGTGGTCATGTTGCGCGCAAGCTCCAGCATCACGCTTCCATCGGTCTGGGCCGCGATCACGTGTGTCAGGTACCCACGCTTAAAAAGTTCACTCTCCACGGCATAAGCGAGATGGGCGCCGCCGTTCAACCACACCAACACCGCCGCGTGCCCGATGCGCTTCTGGCGGTCGGCCACCGGAATGAGATTCGGCTCGAGCGCCGGCGCCTCCGGCATTGTGGGATCGGCAGCTCTCGGATCGCGTCCCGTCACCATACCTGCGGCTACTGTCGCGTTCGAGATCGGGTCGACCATTACGAAGCTGCCCGTAATACGGTTCCGGCGGTACTGGTCGACGAACAAAGGGGAATGCGTGTCGATGACCACGGTTCCGATCTCGTTGAGGCTCAGTTCCGAGGCGGGTTGCCGCTCCAGAGTATTCACATTCACCCGGTAACGGATGAAACGAACCTGGGCCTTCACCGACTGCGTGGTGTGCTTGATGATGTACTGCTTGCGAAGATCCAGCGGCTGATTCCCCATCCACACCAGACGGGCGTCGATGCACCGCGTAACGTGCGGTGGATGGGAGGGCGGCACCAGCATATTGCCGCGGCTCAAATCCACCTCATCCGTGAGGCATACCGTCACCGACATCGGGGGAAACGCCCGCGCCACTTCGCCATCGTGTGTGACGATGGATTTCACGCGTGAAGTACGGCCTGACGGCAGCACCATAATGGGGTCCCCCGGCTTGAGTACTCCCGAAGCCATCTGGCCCGCGTAGCCGCGGAACTCCTGATTGGGCCGCAGCACCAGTTGGACTGGGAAGCGCATCTCGGAGAGATTCCGGTCGCTCGCTACATGCACGGTTTCCAAATGGTGCAGCAGGCTGGAACCGCCGAACCACGGCATATTTTCGCTCTTGGTGACGATGTTGTCTCCCAGCAGCGCGCTCACCGGCATGAAATACAGATCGGGTATTTGCAGTTGGGCGGCAAAACTGCTGAATTCCGCGCAAATCCGGTCGAATACCTCCTCGCTGAAATCGACCAGATCCATCTTGTTCACCGCGACCACCACGTGGTGGATCCCGAGCAGCGACGCGATGAAAGCATGACGCCGGGACTGTGAAAGCACTCCGTTGCGCGCGTCGATCAGCACAATCGCCAGATTCGCGGTCGAGGCGCCGGTCGCCATGTTGCGCGTGTACTGTTCGTGGCCTGGCGTATCGGCGATGATGAACTTGCGCTTGGGTGTGGAGAAATAGCGGTACGCGACGTCGATCGTGATGCCCTGTTCGCGCTCTGCCCGCAACCCGTCGGTGAGCAGTGCGAAGTCCATAACCCCAGCCGTTTCGTTCACCGTAGCCTTGGTGATGGCGTGGAGCTGGTCCTCGTACACTCCCTTCGAGTCGTACAGCAGCCGGCCGATCAGCGTAGATTTCCCGTCGTCGACGCTGCCGCACGTGAGGAAGCGGAGCAGGTCCTTTTCTTCTTCCCGGCGCAGGAAGAGGTCGATTCCGCTTAATGTTTCGGTGGGTTGGGTCATCCTAGTGGCCTGCCGCTGTTATTATCCGCATGCTGACGAGGCCGTGTGAAAAGTCCGGGGCTAACCGCTCCCGCTGGTCGCGGCTCTGTTGGTACGCAGGATTTCACTGGGGGTGAATTAGAGCCGCGCCCTGCGGGAGCGGTTTTTGGCGACTTTTCATACAGACTCTGACGCATGGCGCGCTCCGACCGAACCGCTACCGTAAGGAAGCCGATGCCGCTGTCTATATGATTGCTACGTCCCACTAGAAATACCCTTCCCGCTTCTTGATCTCCATCGAACCTTCCTGGTCGAAGTCGATCACCCGGTTCTCCCGCTCCGAGCGTCGAAACAACATCATTTCCTCAATAATCTTGGGCAACGTATCGGCCTCAGAACGAATTGCCCCCGTGCACGGACTACATCCGAGTGAGCGCATCCTGCACATGACGAGCTCCTTCCGCTCTCCCGGCAGTAGCGGAATGTCCTTTTCGACTGGGATCAGCGATGACCTTCGCACCACCATCTCGCGCTCCTTGGCGAAATAGAGCGGAACGATGGGAATGTTCTCCAGGTGAATGTATTGCCACACATCCAACTCGGTCCAGTTCGAGAGCGGGAACACACGAATGCTCTCGCCCGGGTTCAACCGCGAGTTATAGAGATTCCAAAGCTCTGGCCGCTGGTTCTTCGGATCCCACTGGCCGTGCGGATCGCGGAAGGAATACACCCGCTCCTTCGCGCGCGATTTCTCTTCATCTCTGCGCGCTCCGCCAATCGCCGCATCGAACTCGCCCGCCTCCAGCGCGTCGAGCAGCGCGCGCGTCTTCAGGAATCCGCAGCATTTCGAAGTGCCCAGGTCCCACGGATTCGCGCCCGCCTCAATCGCCGCTTTATTCGTGTGCACGATCAGTTTGGCTCCGATCTCGGCGCAGAACCGATCGCGAAACTCAATCATTTCCCGGAATTTGTAGGTAGTGTCCACGTGCAGCAGCGAGAATGGAATCTTCCCGGGGGAAAACGCCTTTTGCGCCAGACGCACCATCACCGAGGAGTCTTTGCCGATGGAGTACAGCATCACCGGCCGCTGAAACTCCGCCACCACTTCGCGCAGAATGTGGATGCTCTCCGCCTCCAGCATTCGCAGGTGAGTCAGTGTTAAGCCTTCTGTCATACCGTTCCGATTTTCTGTCGCCTTCTCAAGCTCATATCCCGCATATCTTCAAGAAAACGATAGTTCAGACAAAGGTTGCCGTTGATGCCGCTTCCCAATCGGATTTCGGGCTTGTTATCTCCATGATAATCCGACCCGCCGGTCTGTATCAGATCGAAGCGGCGTGCGATTCCGGCAAACTCTGCGGAATCCGCGGCAGAATGCTCGCTGTGGTAGACCTCGATTCCTTCGAGGCCGGCGTCTAAAAGATGTTCCACCAATCGCGCCAGATCGGGGCCGCGCTGCGGCAGCCGGACCGGATGAGCGAGGGTCGCGACGCCTCCACCGTCCTTGATCCGCCGGATGCCTTCCTCCAGCGTCGGCTCGTCACGGTCCACGGCGGCCCTGGCTTCGTCGGCAAGATAGACGTCGAAGGCCTCCTGCAAATTGGACACGTATCCTTTGTCGAGCAGCACGCGCGCGAAATGGGGCCGGCCCACCTGATTGCGGCCGTAGACCTCCGCGTCCTGGAGCGTGATCGAAACACCCAATTGCTGGAGCTTCGCCACCAGGTCCACATTGCGTTTGCGGCGGCTGGCCTGCTGGGTCTCGAGATAGCAGCGAAACTCCGCCGTCGGCGCCGACGCTAGCCAGTAGCCCAGGACGTGCACCGATCGCTCGCGTTTGCCGGGCTCTCGATTTTCACATGGACGCGTGCTGAGCTCTACCGCGCAAACCAGTTCGACGCCGCAATCGGCGGCCATGGAAGAAGCGGTGTCATAGCCGGCCAGCGTATCGTGATCGGCGATGGCAAGCGCGCGCAGACCCTCCGCCGCGGCCAGGCGCACCAGATCGGCGGGCGGCGTGGACCCGTCCGAGCGGTCCGTGTGTGTATGCAAATCGACCAATGCCATCCTCTATTTCACCGGGGTCTTGGCCGGCGCGGAGTACATATCGTCCACTCGGAAGCTCCGGTAGACAGTGGTGCCGTAGACGTCGATCGCGTAGACGACCTTGCCGTCCCGATCGGTTTCCACCGCCCGTCCGTGAGGCGACGCCGTGGGGTCAATGAAACCGGCATTGAAACTATAGCCGCCGTTTTTCAGGGTCTGCGCCGCCCCGACCGCTGGCGAATACACCTGAAGTTTTGCGTTCTGGAGCAAGGTTGCAGTGAGAGTCTTCTCGTCCAGCTGCCACCTCTGGCCGCGGGTCTGCGCCGTTTTGTCCTTTTCGAAACGCGCGTGGCCGTTATCGAAAATGGTGATGATGTCCGAGCCCGGCGGGTCGAAGCCGACGTCATGCTGATAGGAGAACCAGGGATAGGCATCGTCAGACTTCGCCGTAAAATCGCCGTCTTTCCCTAGTCGCCACAAGACCTTTCCGCTGCCCTTGCCGTTCTTCCAATCGACCTTAATCACCCAATTTTGTTCCGGCATGGACACAAGAAAATCTCCCGTGGAGGCAACGTAGTTGAGCGCATTGCTGTGCGTCCAGCCGTTGGCCTGCGCAGCGAGGAAGATCGAGGGGCATCCTCCCGCACCGGCGCCTTCCCTGCACTTGGAGTCTTCGAGAGAAGCTCGCTTCACGTCGAGATGATCGAAGTTATTCCACATGCCGAGCACCTGAAAATCCTCGTCCAGTTCCACGATGACGTCGCCGAGAACATCCACCGGCTCCTTCGATCCCTGCGTTCCGGCGGGCATCATGCGCTCCAGTCCGGCGACGGCCAGATAGTGGCCGTTCGGCAAGGCAATCGCTTCGTGATGGAAACCGGAGAGACACTCGGTCCCGCCCTTCTTGCAGTCCGAATGGATGCCGCGGGATTCCAGCTGCTCCGCGACGCGGCCGACGTTCGTCTCTTTGATAATGTTCCCGGCCAGGTCCAGTTCGCGCAGCGCCTGAAAGCGGCGGATGGAGTTGTTCGTGTTCTGTCCATCAAGTGCAAGAACCAGAAAGTGGCCGCCGGGGAGAACGCGGGTCATAAAATCCGGATTGCGAAGATACCAGATCACGCGGCCTTCCAGATCCGTGGCGAACGGACGTTTCGCGGGCGCATCGCTGAAGATGATCACAGGTTCGGACGCAGTCGACGCGCTGGCTCGCGGCGTGGTGACCGCCGCAGGAGCGAGCTCGCCATCGAGGATCCCCGTCCGGAAGCTCAGCCAACTGCCCGGCTTCTCTTTACCGCCGCTGATGATTTCCTGGCGCAATTTGTACTCAGTATCGGCGCGCATGCCGGCAACCAGGACGTTGTTCGTGATCGAGCCGCGGCAACTCTGAGCTGGTGTTTTGCTGGTAGCGTCCTCTCCATCTGCGTGAAAAGCGACGCGGAACTGGCTTCCTTCCGGACACGCAGGAGAACTGAAAAGAGCAATCAGCGGATGCGAGGTCGCGGCGACCACCGGGGCGCCTTTCGCGCGCGGCACAATTTCAAATCGAGCCTCCGCCGTGGCAGTATCCTTAGTGTCGTTGTTCCGGGCCGTGACTCGGATGGTCGCTTTATGCTCGTAAAGTGCGGGAGCCCAAGCGAAATCCCGCTGCTGGCTGAAGTCGCGGACGATGTGGAAAGGCCCTCCGTTGGCGCTCACCTCATAGCGGAACACATGCGTCCCCTTGGCCAGATTTTCGATCTGCGGCGACCATCCGATGGGAGTTCCCACCGATTGCGGCGACGGCAAAGTGGGGACGAGACGAACCGTCAGCGGAGCACTACAACCTAAGGCGGCGAAAACGAGAAACAATCCCAGTTGGTGGCGCATGGCGTTCCAGTATCTCATGAAGTTCCTCCGAGTCGTTCACCTCTATCCGCATGCTGACGCATGGCGGTTCACTCCGGCGGAACCGCGACCGTCAGGGAGCGGATTCTGCCTCCTGCTACTTAACCGGCGCCGAGTACATATCATCCACCCGGTAACTCCGGTAATCGATAACCCCTTCCAGTTCCACTGCGAAAACGGTTTTGCCGTCTTTATCCGTCTCCAGGGTCCTGGCATAGGGCGACGCGAGATCGAGAAAACCCGTCACGGTGTTGTACCCGCCATCCTTCAAAATCTGAAACGTTCCGCAGCAAACCGAGTATCCGCCCAGGTCGGCGTTATAAGTGAGAGTGGCTTTCAGGTTCTTTTCGTCGAGCTGCCACATTTGCGCGCGGCTTTGTAGTTTGTTGTCTTTTCCGTGGTTCAAGTGGTTGTCGTCCATCAAGGTCAAATTCTCAGAGCCAACCGGCTCGAACCCCACGTCATGGGCGTAGGAAAACCACGGACCTGGATCTTTGGATTCCACTTTAAAATCCCCGCCCCTCCCCAGGCGCCAGAGAATCTTGCCGCTGCCCTTCCCGTTCTTCCAATCCACCTTCACAACCCAATCCTGCTCCGGAATAGAGACCAGGAAATCCCCAGTCGACGGGATGTAATTAAGCGAATTACTGTGGGTCCAACCATACGCTTCGGGAGCGATCAGGACCGGCGGACATCCGCCTCCGCCCGTCTTGCATTTGGCGTCGAACACGGACTTGCGAGTGATATCCAGATGGTCAAATTCGTTCCAGACGCCAGCTACCTGGAAGTCTTCGTCCAGATCGACAACCAGGTCGCCGAGGATATCGACAGCCTCTTTCGCACCCTGCGTACCTGCTGGCATCATTCTTTCGAAGCCGGCGATCACCAAGGTATGGCCGTTGGGCAATCGAATCGCTTCGTGGTGAAAGCCCGATACGCATTCCTTACCGCCGATTTTGCAATCGGAATGGATGCCGCGGCTCTCCAGTTGTTCCGCCACGCGGCCGGCGTTGGTTTCGCGGATGATATTTCCTGCCAGGTCCACTTCCCGCAGACACTGTTCGTCCTTGGTGCTGTTGGCGGAATTTCTTCCTTCGCCAATCAGCAGAAACCGGCCGCCGGGAAGGACGCGGCTCATGAAATCCGACCACGTTGAATACCAGACCACCCGGCCTTTCAGATCGGTCGCGAAGGGGCCCTTTCCGCCGCCCACGGTCACGGAGGCATAAATCACAATGCCTTCGGAAACAGGCGATGGGTTGGCTCGTGGCACCGTGACCGTCACGGGAGCGGTGCGCCCGTCGAGCATCCCGGTATGGAACGGCGCCCAGTCGCCGGATTTGACGCTGCTGCCGGTCGTCCACTCCGGACGCATCCGGTACTCGGTGTCGGCTCGCATGCCGGCGACCAACACATTGTTGCTGATCGATCCGCGGCATGGTTGGGCAGGCGTCCGCATGGTAGCCTCTTCGCCATCGGCGTGAAACGCAACGCGGAAGGAACTCCCTTCGGGACACCCAGGCGCGCTGAACAGAGCGATCAACGGGTGCGCGGAAGGCGTGACCACCGGGGTCTTGCCCTTGATCCGCGACACGACTTGGAACCGCAGGTCATCCTCGGCCGTCGCCTTGCTTTCGTTGTTGCGGACCGTCACGCGGATGGTTGCCGCATGCTCATACAATTCCGGGGCCCAGATAAAATCCGGCTGCTGGCTGAAGTCCCGGACGATCCGGAAAGGTCCACCGCCGACGCTTACTGAGTAACGGAAAACATGCATCGCCCTCGCCGGATTCTCAACCCGCGGCGACAACCCAATCGAGACGCCGACCGGTTGGGGCGAAGTCAAGGTCGAATGCAGGTGAACGGCCAGCGGAGCCCCGGCTCCGTAACACGTGAATGCAAAAAGCACTACCGATAGCTGACGCATGGATAGCAAGTATGCCACAAGGCAGGGCTGTGATAGTGAAAAACTCAAAAACCAAGTTCGCCGCCGATGAACGCTGATGAACGCCGATTGAAAACAAATGGTCTTATCGGCGTTCATCCGCGTTCATCGGCGGCCAATAAATGTTCATCATCCTGCAGAGCTAATTCAGCTCAAAGCCTTCCAACACAACTGCAACCCAAGTATCCCCAACCACACGCTAAGCGCCAGCCGCAGAGGACGCGGCGGAATAATCGACGACAGCAAAGCGCCGGTGAACGCGCCCGCGACTCCGCCCACCACCAGCTTGATCATAATCGCTTTGTCGTACTGACCCGCCAGAACATGCAAACCGCCGCCGATGGTCGAGACCGTGAAGCCGAAAACCATGTCCGTGCCCACCACCTGGGCCGCCGTAAGTGTCGTCAGGTTCAGCAGCACCAGAGCGCCGAGCGCACCCGCGCCGGCCGACGAAAAGCCCACTTCTCCTCCGATAATCGCTGCGATCGGGGGGAGCCATCGCGCGTGATCCGCGTGTGCGGTGGTCATCCGGTTGCGGATGGTCCTGTACAGACTGCCCATGGAAACGATAAAGATCGTGGTCCCCAGCAGCAAAAAAATCCCGCCCTCATGGCTCTTCGTATCGAGCTGGCTCAGCAGGCGAACGCCAACCAGGACTCCCGGAATGCCGCCCAGGCAGAGCAGCCCCAGGATACGGAAATCCACCTGCTTGCGCTTCAAGTAAAGAGGCAGGACCGCGAACTTGATGGCCGATGAGAAGGTCAGCGCGGTTCCCACCGCAATGGCCGGCTTCAGGTGAAAGAACAGGATCAGCACGGGCGCCGTGATGCTGCCCGCGCCCACTCCGGTCAGGCCCACCGCGCACGCGATCAAAAACCCCAGTATGAATTCCATGGCCGGTCGGATCATCATAGCAACAACGGTGTGACATACTGAGCTTCAACCTTATGCGCTCCACCTTGATGTTTCTTGCCGCCGCTGTGTGTCTGCCGGTCTGCTGGTCCGCGCCTTCCGTACGGATCGTCCCCGCTCTGGTTTCTCCTCAGCCGGTCGGAACCGTCATCGGATTGATGGCGGTCGCCAAAGAAGAAGGCGATCCCTTTAAGCTGTTTCCCAAGCTTCGAGTCCGTTACAGCGTCAGCGTAGATGGCGCGCCATTCCGCGTCGTTCGCGATTTCAGTTCGGAGCCGAACTTCAACTGGCGCCCCGAGTTGTTCGAGCATCAGGCGCGAGTCAAGGTCACGCTGAAAAACATCGCGACGAAAATGACCGCGGACAGTGAATTGCCGTTCCAGATCGTGGCGCGCGCCCAAGGTCAGCAGCCTGTCGTAACTCCCACGGCGAACCCCTTGGTGGCCCTCTTCAGCGCTCCTGCCTGTCCGCAAGGCAGCCGGTTCCGTGTGGCCTTTCGCCGCGCGGGCGATTCCGGCGAGTGGTTTCGCACCGGGATCGAGCCCTGTTCCACGCGCACCAGCAATATCTATGTAGCGGGCATGCTCGCCGACTCGAACTATGAAATGCACGCAGAGACTCTGACGGGCGACGCCGTGAAGCCCGCATCGTCGGTCACGTTTCACACCGGAATTGCCGATGGCCTGGTCGCCCCGATGAGCGTCGTGGTTCCTCGCGATGTCAAAGCCTCTTCTCCCGAGCCGTTCCTGATTTACAGCATCGAAATGCCGAACCAGCGTCCCACGGCCACCGATCTGAATGGCAATGTGGTCTGGTACCTGCCGCTCCATGAGCGCTCCCTCACGCGCATGCTTCCCGGCGGCCGGTTCCTGGTCTTGAGCGGTGCCGGCGGTGAGCATAACAGCCGCCTCCAGGTGTTGAGCGAAGTGGATTTGGCCGGCAATACCATCCGCGAGACGAACATCGGCCGGGTAGCCGAACAACTGGAAGACCGGGACCTCCATTCCGTTTGCAAGCCCAACGGCCACCAGTGCGTCCCCGGCTTTCATCACGACGCCGTCCGCCTGCCGAACGGCCACACCATCGTCATCGCCAGCCTGGAACGGATGATGCCCGACGGCGCCCAAGGTTCCGAAAACCCGATCGACGTGATCGGCGTGCTGCTGCTGGATCTGGACGAGGATCTGCAGTTGAAATGGCACTGGAACGCGTTCGATCATCTGGATGTTTCGCGAAAGGCCCTGAACGATGAAAAATGCAACGGCCCGGTGGGAGGAGGCGGTTGCTCTCCCGTATTTCTCTCGCCGGCCGCGAACGACTGGCTGCACGGCAACGCCGTGTCCTACAGCCGCGCCGATGGAAACCTGACCGTGTCCTTGCCGGAGCAGGACTGGGTGATCAAAGTCGATTACCAGGATGGTAAAGGAAGCGGCAAGGTTCTGTGGCGGCTCGGCGAAGGCGGCGATCTGAAGCTCGAGTCGTCCGAGAAGTTCCCATGGTTCTCCTATGAGCATGACGCTGCGTTCGAGCCTCCGGGATCGGATACGCTGCTCCTGCTCGATAACGGCCAGACCCGCTGGAAGAAGGATCCCACGGCTCATACACGCGGACAATACTGGAAGATCGACGAGAAGGCACACACCGCCAAGCTCATCATGAGCGCGGACCTGGGCGCTTATTCCCCGTTCGTAGGATCCGCCCAGCGCCTCAGCAACGGCAACTTCCACTTCAACACAGGCGCATTGTTAATTGACGTAGGTTTCGGTGCACGCTCCATCGAGATCACCCCTGCGGGAAAGGTGATCTACTCTTTGGAAACGACCGGTGCGGCGGTGTACCGCAGCAACCGGGTCATGGATTTGTATACACCGCCCGTTCGCTAACTGACCGCTCCCTACGGTCACGGCTCGCTAGCAGCTCACAGGCTGCACGTAACTTGAACGAACGATCAGCAAGCGAGCCGCGACCACAGGGAGCGGTCAAAAAGCCTATTACCGCACTCCTTCCCGCGCCGGAAACCTAGGTATCCGCAGGATCAACGTGAACGTCACCATCAGCAGACAAATATTCACCGACAAAGCGACCCGCAGCGCGTGAATGAACGCCGCCGTCGACGGCTCCGTTCCCAGCACGCTGAAGAACACCGTCCCGATCACCGCCACTCCGGTTGCAAACGACGCCTGTTGCACGGTGCTGAGCACCCCCGACGCCGACCCCGCATCGTGCCCTTTGATGTTGATCAGGATCGTACTGATCAACGTCGGCATCACAAAGCCCTGCCCTGTGCCATAGATCAGCAGCACCGGCGCCAGATCCAGACCGCGGAGCGAGCCGCCCCGCCACGCCGTAACCACTAGCAGCGAGATGAGACCCGTGATCATCATCGCCGCTCCCAGGTTGATAATCCGGCTGCCGAGCTTCGGCTGTATCCGCACCGACGCGAGTGAGCTCCCCAGGAAAGCGATCGCGAACCAGGCGAACGTCAATCCAGCCTCTTTGGGCGAATAGCCCAGCCCGTTCTGAAGAAAAACGGTGGAGATCAGGAAGAAGCAGGCCGCCCCACTGAAGAAGCACATTCCGCTGAACAGGCCGATGACGAAGGCGCGGTCATGGAACAGGTCGAGTTCCACCAGCGGCGAGCCTCCCCGCGCGGTCACCCGCTTCTCGTATTGGACGAATACGAACATCATGGGCAGGAACGCTGCGAGACTCGCAAAGCACCAGGTGGGCCATCCGGCTTCGCGTCCTTGAATCAAGGGAAAGAGTAGCAGGATCAGCGCCGTCGTCATGATCGCAACGCCGCCCAGATCGAGCCGGCGCGCTTTCGGCGAGCGGGATTCTTTCACCAGCTTCGCCGCCGCGATCACAGTCAGCACGCCGACCGGAAGGTTGATCAAGAAGATCGGCCTCCAGCTCAAATGGAAGACGTTCGCGCTCACAAGGAGCCCGCCCAGCACGTTTCCTGAAAACGAAGACGTCCCGATCACCGTGCCGAACAATCCGAACGCCTTCGCCCTCTCGTTCTGCGGAAATGTGACCTGCATGATTGCCAGCACCTGCGGAAACAGCATCGAGGCAGAAATGCCCTGCAGCACGCGAGCCGCAATCAGGAACACCGGCGACGGCGCGAGACCGCATAACATGGAAGCCGCGGTGAAACAGGTCACGCCCCACATGAACATCCGCTTGCGCCCGTAAATATCTCCCAGCCTGCCTCCCGAGATCAGGAGCACCGAATACGTCAGCCCGTAACTCGCGATCACCAATTGGATTTCGGCGAACGTCGCATGCAGATTGGCCCGGATGGAAGGGATGGAGACGTTTACCACGAAGAAATCGAGAGCGACCAGAAACGCCGCCGCCAGAATCACCGCAAGCGACTTCCACCGGCCCGGGTCGGGACTGTCGGCAACCAGCGCCGTAGCGGCAGGAGTCGAGGCGGACGGCGATTTCATGAGGATATCCACTCCATGACTGTCCCGGTTCGGTAGGTATCCCGGTAGGGCCCCGTCCCCAACGCCCCCACCGAACCCCGGCAGTTATGGAGGGGTTTCTGCAACAGGCCACGAGGCGATGGCATGACTGTCGGGTTCAACGCCCACACCGAACCCCGACAGTTATGGAGGGGTCTCTGCAACGGCCCACGAGGCGATTTCATCGACAGATCTCCATGTTAAGCGGCTTCCTGTTACACTAGCGCGAAAGGTGCACTCCGTGCCACAACGACTCTCGAGTATTCTCTTTGTATTTGGGGGAATTACGATGATGGCGCCCTCCGGCTCAGCCGCCGACCGCGCGAAGGTGATCATCTTGGGTTCGGGGACTCCGATCCCGGATCCTTCCAGTTCCGGCCCATGCGTCGCAATCGTTGTAAACGGCCAGTCCTACCTGTTCGATGCCGGCCCCGGCGTGGTCCGGCGAGCCCAGGCCGCGGCCGAGAAGTTCGGCATCGCCGCGCTCGACGCGACCAACCTGACCCGGCTGTTCATCACGCACCTCCACTCCGACCACACGCTTGGATATCCGGATCTGATGCTCACTCCGTGGGTGGTAGGCCGCCGGCCACCCCTCGAGGTCTACGGTCCCGAAGGCACAGCGGCGATGACCGAGCATCTGAAAGAGGCGTATTCCGCGGACATCACGGTCCGCACGGAGGGCGCCGAAAGCCTCCGGCCCTTGGCCGTCAACGTTCATGAGATCTCCGCTGCCGGTAGCGTCTACCACGACGCGAACGTAACAGTGAAAGCGATATCTGTTCCTCATGGCTCCTGGCCTCATGCCTTTGGTTACGCGATCGACGCTGCCGGCCGTTCGATCGTCATTTCGGGCGATACCGCTCCCACCGACGCGATCGTCGAAGCATGTAACGGCTGCGACATTCTGGTTCACGAAGTGTACTCGAAGGATCGCTTCGATCTGGTCTTCGGAGCCCGCCGCGGCCAATATCATTCGACCTTTCACACCTCAACCGTGCAACTCGCCGAACTGGCCTCCAAGGCAAAGCCCAAGCTCCTGGTGCTGTATCACCAGTTGTACTTCGGCCCCCACGATGAAGTAGACCTGGAGAAAGAAATCCGCCGTACCTACACCGGCCCAGTAGTAAATGGCCGCGACCTGACGGCGTACTAGCTAGTGGGGCAGGTCCCCGACCTGCCGTGGTGCAGGCTGGTAGCCTGCGGCCGATTGTGGGCGCCCTCTGGGCACGGCCCGTTCGTTCCCGGTGGGGCAGGTTCCCGACCTGCCGAGTGCCCTTCCCGCCAAGTTCGTTACCATCAGAGTCTGTGTGAAAACTCTGGGGCTGACCGCTCCCGCTGGTCGCGGCTCTGTTGGTTCGTAGGACTTCAATGGGCTTGAATCAGAGCTGCGACCTTCGGGAGCGGTTTTTTGGCGACTCTTCACAAAGACTAGTCTTGTTCGCCCTTTCATGACGTCCTCCCGCGATAATCTATCTCCTTTCCTTTGTGAGTTTTTCGTATTTGCGTGAAACCTGCCCTAGCGTTTCCCAGCGTACCCTCCAATCAGAAGGAGTCTCATAAGTTCCGGGGTGGTTATCCCGATTCGGTGGGTTCGTTTCGTATTTTTGATATCGGTCCCAGGGCGGGACGATCGCGCACGACTCTTCGTACAGCCCAACTGCGCCCGTTGCGGCGACTATCTCGACGCCGCCGGCTTGGCAGCCGACAGGAACCGCAGGATTTCTTTCATCAGCCGCTCCCCCTGATCGGTAGGGAAGAGGTTTTGCGCATGCGCCGATCCATCCAGCAGCAACAGCTCCTTGGGCTCCGGCGCTTTGGCGAATTGCTCCTTCACCTGCACCGTGATCGGATCGCCCTGCGCCGACGCATACAGCTTCGGGACCGTGATTCGTTCGGGGCTCTCAATCGGAACCGGCGCCAACAGGATGAGGCGATCGATTGTCCCCGGCGCGCCTTTTACGATGGCGTTGGCCGAAGCGCCTCCACCCATGCTCGCCCCGATCACCGCGACCGTCTGCGCTCCGTGTCCGCGAAGGTAATCGACTGCTGCCAGCACGTCGAGATACAAGTCGCGCGGCGATTGAGAATTCGGACCGCCGTGGGACTTGCCGTATCCACGAAAATCGATTGCCGCCACCTGGAATCCGGCGGCCGCCAGTTGGGTTGCTTGCTCCTTCCAACTCGCTTTATCGAACTTCATGCCGTGGGCCAGTACCACGCCGCGGTTCCCCGCCCCGTACAGATCGGCATGAACCACCCCGCCGTCCCCGGTTGGGAAGGAGACCTCCTTTGGAGATGCGAAAAGAGTTGCCATGGTCAACACTCCCAAAATCAGCCTGATAGTCATATCGCGCCTTTCATCTTAACGCTACCGCAGTACTTGCGGGCCGGGTGCAACGATGTTGTAATGGGTTGATCCAAACGGGGAGGATTTCGATGGAATTGGCTTGGCCCAAAAAGACCAGGGAGATGCACAACCAGCACCTTGATTCTACGATCTGGAACGACTTTAAGTTTCGGGATGACGACATCGTCATCTCGACCTATGCCAAATCCGGCACAACCTGGATGCAGCAGATCGTCTCGCAGCTGCTGTTCGCAGGCAGCACCGAGCAGGACACGCAGGCCATGTCCACCTGGATCGACTTCAGGCTTCCGCCTAAAGAAGTTAAGCTGGCCGCCGTCGAAGCGCAGACCCACCGCCGCTTCGTAAAGACTCATCTTCCGGTCGACGCCCTTGTTTACTCGCCCAAAGCCAAGTACATCTATATCGGCCGCGATGGCCGCGATGTTTTGTGGAGCCTCTACAACCACCATTCCATGGGCAACGACGCTATGTACGATGCCCTGAACAATGCCCCTGGCCGGGTGGGACCGCCGATGCCGCGCCCGTCGGCGGACATTCGCGAATACTGGCATAACTGGTTGGATCGGGACGGGTACCCATACTGGTCTCTGTGGGAAAACGTGCGGACCTGGTGGGCGATCCGGAATCTTCCGAACGTGCTGATGGTCCACTTCGACGTGTTGAAGCGACACATGCCCGAAGAGATGCGGCGGATCGCCAAATTTCTGGAGATCCCGATCGACGAGTCCAAGTGGGACACCATCGTCGAGCACTGCACCTTCGACTGGATGAAGGAGCACGGCGAAAAGATTGTTCCCATGAACGGAGCATTGTGGAACGGCGGCACGAAGACCTTCATCAACAAGGGCACGAACGGCCGGTGGCGAGAGACTCTGACGGCCGAGGAATCCGCCGAATACGAGGCGAGAGCGCTGGCCGAATTGGGTCCAGAATGCGCCCATTGGCTTGCGACTGGCGAAGGTTTATAACCGCTGGCGTGAGCCAGGGGATTTGACGCTTACCAGTGACCCGGTGTCCCCTCGATTACTGTCGGGGTTCCGTACCGAACCCCGACAGTAATGGAGGGGTCTGGTAACGATCTGCCTGCGACAGGCCACTAGAAACTAAGCTGGATCTGGGTCAGAAACACACCGGTGGTCCGGGCCGGTGATTGGTCGCTCCGCGCGCCTGCATTTGCCTGAACCTTTACGTGCTTCCCGTAATAGTAGTTGGCCCCGGCCTCGTAGATGAAAGATCCGGTATTCGGCTTGGAGCTATTGGAGTTAAACCATTCCACGCGCGTCATGCCTTCCCACTGTTTATCGAAACGCCACGCGCTGAGCGCGTATCCGCCGCCATGTTCCAATTGGCCGTCGCGCGCCCAGATGTGCTCCGACTGAAGCGTCAGCGATTTCCATTTGTAGCTGCCCTCCGCTTCCCTTCTTCGCTTCACGGGTCCGCCGAGAACGGAAAAGCTTCCATACCAATCCACACCCACGGCCAATCCTTGAATTGGATGCAGCATCACCCGCGCGGCAGTGGCGCGAAAGTGCGCAAGCGGCGAGTAGATCAAGGTCTGGCCGCGAAAGACTCCGCCCGCATATTCCACCCAAGGCCGATGGGGCCGCTCTAATTTACCCGACACCTGCAGACCCACATCGCGCGCCTGCACGCCTGTATCTCGACCGGGCACAAGCGAGTTGACGGCGCGGGCCCGCTCGATTGGGATTTCCAGGTTATCGGCCAGGAGGCTCTCCCCGCTGAAGGGAATCTTGAACTGACCCGCCGTGACGTGGAATACGTCCGCCGGCTTCCACGTCAAGGATGCATCCAATAGATAAGGTTTTTTCAGAACGTCCACTTGCACGTTATAAGAGAGCTGCGAAAAAGGATCTCCGAAAACAAGCAGCCTGGCTCGCCGGATCTCCAGCCGGTCTAAAACGCCCTCCTGGTCGGTAAATCGGCCTTGGATATAACCATGAACCTGGATCGGGTCCTGTGCCCAAACGGCGGCGGATAGAGAGAAACAGAAGACGAGTATCTTCACTGGAAGTTAGTTATGGGGAAGCGTCCTGAGTTTCAAGTCAGCGTAGCACAGCGAGGTTGGCCGCCGATGAACGCTGATAACGCCGATTGAAAATAAATTGTCTATCCGCGTTCATCCGCGTTCATCGGCGGCCAATATCCTTTTTTCAGCGTTACACTTATACGAGTGCGAAAACTTCTGTTGTCGATCCTAGCCGCCGCAGTCCTGCCCGCTCAAGAGGCTAAACCATTTCTTGGCCGTTGGGATATGACTGTTACTCCCGCCACCGGAAACCCGTACCCTCAGTGGATGGAACTCACTGGCAACAACGGGAAGATCGAAGGCCGCGTGCAGCCTCGCGGAGGCGCGTGGCGTCCCATCGCGGGCGCCAGCTTCGAATCCGGCAAGCTCATCGTCAGTGTAGCCCCCGCTGGTAAAGGACCCGCCGTCACCTGGGAACTCACATCCGCTTCCGCTGATAATCTAACCGGCGTCGAAAAGCGCGGTGACGCCGCCGGCCCCACTCTCGTCGGTGTCCGCGCACCCAAACTCGACCGTCCCATGCCTAAAGAGTGGTCCAAACCGCAGCCGCTGTTTAACGGCAAGGACCTCACCGGCTGGGAGCCTATCGGCAACGCCTCCAACAACAAATGGATTGCCCGCGACGGCGAACTGGTGAACGATAATCCGGAGACGCCCGGCCAGCGCGGTCCCGGCGCCGCCAATCTCAAAACCACCGCCAAATTCCAGGACTTCAAGCTGCACATCGAGGTCAACTGTCCCGAGGGCGGCAACAGCGGGATTTATCTGCGCGGCCGTTATGAAGTGCAGGTCGGCACCGAAGGCGGCACGCAGCCAACCCATGAAATGGGCGCAATTTATAGCCACTACCCGCCGCCCGCCGGCGCGGAAAACGGACTAGGCAAATGGACAGCGTTCGACATCACCTTCGTCGGCCGCCGCGTCACCGTCCTGCGCGACGGCAAGATGTATCACGACAATGTCGAAATCCCCGGACCCACCGGCGGCGCACTGGATAGCAATGAAGCCGAGCCCGGTCCCTTCTTCCTGCAGGGCGATCATCATGGCGTCATCCGCTACCGAAACATCACTATATCGGTCCCGAAACAGTAACTCGTTCGCAGCTGAACACGGCTTCGTTAGTGTCGTGTCACGCGGGTCACATCACCGCTTGCGTGGCTCGCAGGACCGGAAGCTTACTAGGAATCAGGCGAAAGCGCCTGTCCCACCCGGACTGCAAGTGGCTGAATTGTTGTGGTGGCACAGGCGGTGTCGCCTGCGATTTAGTCAACAACCTCCTATCGTTATCGCCGCACGATCCCCGCACTTGACGGGGTGGTTATCACCTCGGCGCCTTTGCAGGGCGGCCAATTTTGGCTGTAGCCTGCTTTTGAGCAGGCTCTGAGGCGATCCAAGGAAGCCGCCTGAAAGGAGGCTGCAGCCAATCTTGGCCGCCCTACAAAGAAACAACCGGGCTATCACCGGAGGAAACGATTGCGCCCTACAGGGGACGATAGGTGGAAGTCATTTTGCCGTTGTGGACTTTCACGATGCGGATGCCTGAGGGGTCGGAGCCTAGGGGTTTGCCGACCGGGCCGGTTGTGGTTACGTGAAAATTCACGGACTCGCCGGCCGAGTTGCGGTGGTAGTGGCCGGCGAAAGAGTATTCCACGTGATAGTGTTCGAACAACTGCAAATACAGGGTGCGGGGGCCGAGAGGGATGTTGAAGTAGTCGTCGGGTTCGTCGTCGTTTTTGAGGAACCAGGGGATGTGCTGAAAAATGGCGACAGGTTGGCCGGGCGAGATTTTTTTGAGCTCCGCTTCCAGCCATTTCGACTGCTTATCGGCCTCCGCGGGCGCGCCCTTGGGATGCTGGATGAGACTGGAATTGAGCACCAGCCCCAGAAAATCGCCGTGGCGAAAGGTGTAGTAATCGGGGCCGAACTTCTTGCGATACGCGGCCAGCGATTCGGGGGTGGGCTCATTTCCAACGTCGTGATTGCCAGCGACATTATGCAGCGGAATGGCGCGGTCGAGCTTGGCCGCGATGCGCTGGTATTCGGCAATCTGGCCGGCGTTGCCGGCCTGGTTCACGAGGTCGCCACAGACCACGACGAAGGCGGGCTTCTGCTGGTTGGCGACGGCGATGGCTTTCTCGAAATTGATGGTTTCCTGAACGAAATCGCGATTTTCGGAGAACATGCCGAATTGCGGGTCGGACATTTGAATGAAAAACAGGTCGGCTGCGGGAAGGGTCGCGGCCAGGAGGAAGAGGGCGAAAAAACGCTGCATTTTCATTCCGCATGTTAGCATCGTGAGTGAATGTCAGCGAAAGTCACCATTAACAATAACGGCTCCATTAAGATTGAGGGCGAGTTTTCGATTTGCGACGCGGAGGGGAAGCCGTTCGACCTGGCGGGGCGAACCACTATCGGATTGTGCCGCTGCGGGCAGTCGCAGAACAAACCGTTTTGCGATGGGTCGCATAGGACGGCGGGGTTTGAGTCGGTGTGTCCGGCTCGGGAGTTACCCGCGCCTAAGCCGAAGGTGTAGTCGGAGATTTTATCGTTTGCCCGCTTCCTTACGGTCGCGGCTCAGTGGCTTATGCATCGCTCCCATCCGCTTCCTGACGGTCGCGGTTCAGTGGCCATGCACAGAGGCTGACGCGCATCGGTGCGTGCTCTATTACCTGGGCTACAAAGAAAAAGCAAAACGAGTATAGCCTGGCATCCGTGGCAATACGGATAATCCTTGGGCGGGTACTCAGAGATAATCAAGCTCCTCGGGCTACAAGTTACAAAACGACAATATCCTAAATCAACACATAGGTTTAGGGGTGGTCGCACCCCTGTCACGGGTGAGGTGTATCCCAAGGAGGGATTTGATGATCAATAAGAAATTTCTGGCTCCCGTGCTGGCATTGGCGGCGCTTGGATTGCCGGCTCGGGCGAGCTTGGTGGAGTATTGCGGGAGCGGCTGCGGATCGAACGATCAGGCCGCGTTCAATAACGTCGTCTTCAGCAATGCCTACATATACGAGGGTCTGGAGACCTTTGTGGCCACTAACCTTTCGGGGTCGATTTACGATGACCCAACGTCGACATTGAGCTTCGCGGATTTTTACGGATTCAACCTGTCCGTATCCGGGGGCACGTTGTCGACCGCCTCAAATAACCACGAGGCGATTGTCATTACACTTCCGTCGACAGTGCCGGCCGTGGAGTTTACGGTCTTGGTGCCCAGCGGGGTCTGCATCGATCAGTATTGCCCCACAAGCGAAGCGTCTGGTTTTGTTGGGGCCGTTAACAGCAGCCCTTCCGGCGCGTGGACTGTCACCATTTCACCCCTCGGCGGCGGCAACCCGGTCCAAATTAGCGATTTCAACGCCGCGACAGCGGGCGTAAGCAACTCCGACACACCCGAGGTCGGGACGCTCCTGTTGATTGGGGCTGGACTTATCGCAATGCGGTGGCTGCCTCGACGGGCTTTCCGGACACCGCGGTTAGCCTAGGCACGGTTCGCACGATGTCGACGGGGAGCAATGCGGCGCTCTCGAGTGTTTTGCCAGAAAACACCACCTCCGCGAGGGCGCCGCGCTGTGTTTCGACGCGCTGGAACTGGTCGAAGACGAGGTTGCCGAGGGAGTAAAAAATCACTCCGCCGGCGCGGCGCTCCCACGGCTGGGTGACGTGGGGATGATGACCGGCGACGACGCGCGCGCCGGCGTCGATGGCGGCGTGGGCGAACTCGATTTGCAGGGGATTCGGGCGGGGCTGATACTCGGAGCCGGCGTGCATGGAGACGATGACCACGTCGGCGCGGTGTTCAAGCAGGCGGGCAACGTCGGCCTGCATGATGGGGATGTCCATGACGGCGATGCGGGCGTCGAGGTCCTTATGATTGCCGTTGGACTGATCGAAAGTGTAGGCGAGGAATCCGAAGCGGAGGCCGTTCCGTTCGACCATGATTCCATCATGCGCGGCGTCGGCGGTGGGCGCGGAACCTACGGCCAGGATGCCATGCTGGTTCAGCCAGGCGAGAGTAAATTCCACGCCGTAATCGCCGCAGTCGCGCGCGTGGTTGTTGGCGGTGGAGACGATGGTCGACGCCGGCGGTCTGGAGGGCGGCGATCATTTCAGGCTCGGCTTTGAAAATCATGCCGTGTTCCATGAGACGGCCGCGGTCGGAAAACGGGGCTTCCAGATTGACGAAGGCGATATCGGCGGAGCGCAGCACGGGCGCGAGATCGCGCAGAGGCGATGCCGGATCGTGGGCGGCGCGGGCCAGGCGTGCGACGTGGCGCGAGAGCATGACGTCTCCGCCGAGCAGGATGCGGGTCTTCCTGGGCTTGGGCGGCAGAGGAACGATTTCGGGCGGAGACTGGCGGCGGAACGGAATGGCGGCGAGCACAGGCAGCAGCGCTCGGCGCGAAAGAATCATATTCGTAGTTTAGCCGCGGCGGCCTGATCGAGGAACCAGGCGACTTCGCCGCCGTCGCGCTCGGCAAGCTGACAGGGGAATTTTTTGGGGTCGTGGGGTCCATAGAGCACGTCGGCGAGGGGCTGCGCTTTGTCGGCTCCGGTGACGAGCATGACAGTATGCTTCGCGGCGAGCAGGACGGCGGGAAGCAGCGTGACGCGATGGGAGTTGAGTTTCTCGACGAAGACCGCTCCCGCGAGGCCGGTGCGATCGTCGATAAGAGGCTCGCCTGGGAACAGGCTGGCGGTGTGGGCGTCGGGACCCATGCCGCGATGGATCACGTCAAACACGGGAACGCCTTCACCGAAGACGAGGCGCAATTCGTCGGCGTAAATCTCGGCGGCGTCTTCGGGATCGCGCTCGGTCTGCACGCGATGGATATTGGACGCGGGGAATTTCGAGGGCGCGAGCCAGGTGTCGTTGGCCAGCTTGAAATTACTCTGCGAGTCGGTGGGAGGGACGCAGCGCTCATCCACCCAGAAGAGATGGACTCGATTCCAATCGAAAGAGGCGGTCGCGAAAATTTCGAACATGGTGCGCGGGGAGGACCCGCCGGAGATGGCCAAGGTCGACTGCGGAGTTTCGCTCAAGTAAGCGAGAATCTGGGCGGCGCAGTGCTCGGCGGCGGCGCGGGTATCGGGGAACGTTCGAAGATCGCTCATGGATCGAAGCTCCCTCAGGGCTGCGGGGACTCGGACAGCACGCGGTCGAAAACTGGATCGGGGCCGAGGATGGACAATTCCTCGCCCATCAGCGTCTCTTCCGATACCAGCAGCATGGTCGATTTGCGGAGGCGGCCGCCGCACCGGACTTCGAGGGTGGTTTTATCGGGGCGCGTGATGCTCAACTCGGTATCACCGGAGAGAATAATCGAACGCAGTCCGCGAGGGCCTTCGCCGTGGCTAAGATTTACGGTCGCCTCCGGCAAGGCGCGGTCCATCCAGGCGGCGAAGTAAATCGCGCTGGGCGAGGGCACATCCCCGCCGTAGAAAACCTGCGCCGATTTGATCCCTTTCGCGATACCTTCATCGAACAGACTGGCCATCAATTCGCGCAGGCCGGTCAGCTTGGTCCACGCGAGGTCGGCGACCATCCGGCCGTCTTTTCGCAGCCGGCGGATCGAGGCGATGGCGGCTTTGGGGTCCGCGGCGGAGGTGCTATCGACGATGATTTTCTGGACCAGGGGCAGCAGCGGCGCGAAG
Source organism: Bryobacterales bacterium (assembly GCA_963813145.1). Taxonomy (GTDB): domain Bacteria; phylum Acidobacteriota; class Terriglobia; order Bryobacterales; family Bryobacteraceae; genus Palsa-187. The sequence continues at coordinate 2,653,392 of CAWEXX010000001.1, read as the reverse complement.
GTGTCGTCGGAGAAAACGCGAGAGCCGCGGCACCACAGGACCGCAGGGAGATCGGAAACGATCAGCGGAAGCAGCAGTTGCGCGACGTGATTTACTTCCGACACGCCAGCGGTGATTTCGATGCCCTCGGCGCAAATCTGCTGGTGCTTCCCGAACGGCATCCAGCATTGCGAAAACACGTTGGCTTCGAGGCCGGGGTCCTGATTCAACTGCAAAACGATGGCGCGCGCGGGATGATTGTGCATCAGCACGCCGAGGGTGTGACGAAGCTCCTCGCATTCGGAGGCGCCTTCGGTTGCGACCACCAGTGTCATGCCGCAGGCGCGCAGGACTCCTCCGGCGGTCTCGGCGTCGCGGCCGAGGTCGCTCCATAAATTGCGCAGATCCTTGAGGATTTTCTCGGGCTCGATCAGGGTGGGCATCAGCCATTCCTCCATTTATGTCCGTTGCGCGCGAGCATCGCGTCGCTCTCGACCGGACCCCAGGTGCCGGGATCGTAATTCGGAAAATCGAACACGCGCTGGGTCCAGGCGTCGAGAATCGGGGTGACCGCCTGCCAGCTGGCCTCCACCATATCCTGCCGTGTGTAGAGCGTCGCGTCGCCGATCATGACGTCCATCAGCAGGGTTTCGTAGGCTGATGGCGAGCGTTCACCGAAGCTCGATCCATAGTTGAAGTCCATCGACACTGGGCGCAGCCGCATGCCTGCGCCGGGATATTTCGACAAAAATCGCAAGGAAATGCCCTCTTCGGGCTGGATGCGAAGGATCAGCAGGTTGGGACGCGGCGGGCGTCCGTCTTCCGACGTGAATAAGGTGTGGGGCGCGCTGTTGAATTGAATCGCGATATCGGTGGTGCGCTTGGGCATCTTTTTTCCGCTGCGAATATAGAACGGAACGCCGGCCCAGCGCCAGTTATCCACGAAGAACGTCGCGGCGGCGAAGGTGTTGGTCTGCGAATTCGGGTCCACGCCTTTCTCTTCGCGAAATCCCCGATACTGGCCGGCGACGGAATAGAGATGCACTTCGTCGGGCTTCATGATCTTCACTGATCGCAGCAGCTTGGCCCGCTCATCGCGCATGGCATCGGGCTCGAAGACCGCGGGAGGCTCCATCGCGACGGTGGCCATCACCTGCAGCAGGTGATTCTGAATCATGTCGCGGAGCGCGCCCGCTTCCTGATAATAGGCGCCGCGTCCTTCGACGCCGATCGATTCGGCGGCGGTGATCTGCACGTGATTCACGTAGCGGCGATTCCAGAGCGGCTCGAAAATCCCGTTGCCGAAGCGGAAGGCGATGATGTTCTGCACCGTCTCCTTACCCAGGTAATGATCGATGCGGTACACCGCTTCCTCGGGAAACACGCTATGGACTCGGGCGTTCAAGGCGCGCGCGCTTTCCAGGTCGTGGCCGAACGGCTTCTCGATCACCACGCGATGCCAGCCTTTTTCCGTGCTGCGCCCCAGGCCCGCCGCTCCGATCGCCTCCACCACGGGACCGTAATAGCTGGGTTGCGTCGAAAGATAGTAGAGCACGTTGGGACGCTTCAGCTCATCGAGTTTGGCCTTCAGATCGGAGTAAAGTTTGGCGTCGTTCAAATCGCCCGCGATGTAAAAAATATTGCGCGCGAAATTGGTCCACAGCTCCTCGTCGAAGGGCGAATCCTCCAAGAACTGCTTCACCGATTCGAACATTTTTTCGCGAAACGCCTCGTCGGTCATCGGCGTGCGCGAGTTGCCGATGATCGCGAACGAATCCGGCAGGCGCCGCTCATACGCAAGCCGGTACAACGCGGGTAGAAGCTTTCGCTTGGTGAGATCGCCGTTCGCCCCGAAGATCACAAGCGCGCATTCAGGCACCCGGCGATCGAAACGGAGCGGGTCTGCAAAGGGATTATTGGAGGCCACTGGCTTCAACATACCATGCTAAGATCGGGTTTAACTCCGCCTTTCTGTTTCGTTCAAATTACTTCAAAACTTATGCCGAAAAAAGTCCTGGCTGTGATCGAGGACCTGTTTTTTACCGTCAAGATCAATGAATCCGCCAAACATGCGGGGCTGACCGCCGAGTTCGTCAAAAGTGAAATAGATGCGATCGAGCGCGCGAAGTTGCAGCCTTCGGTGATCGTCATCGATTTAAATTGCGCTTCGATCGACCCGCTGCGGTTGATCGGCGAACTGAAATCGACGCCGGAGCTGAAGGGCATCAACCTGCTGGGTTTCGTCTCCCATGTGCAGGGCGAGCTGAAGCAGAAAGCTCAGGAAGCGGGCTGCAATATGGTGCTGGCGCGGTCGGCGTTTTCACAGAATATGCAGCAGATTTTCAAGCGGTATTCGGGGACGAACTAAGCCGGGAGAACTCGTCACGATGAGCCGGCCACCGATGCTTGAGGTCTACAAACGGCGAAAATCTCACGATTGGCGCTCGCAACTGTATCGAATGCTTCAGCCGCCCGATCCTTTTGTGCACAACCCGGCCGAACCGTTCGATTTTCCGTTAGGACACTGGAACCTATACGTGGGCGGGGGTGGAGCAAAGCCTGATGGCTATATAAACATGGACCTCTTTGCGCTTCCCGGAGTAGACGTAGCGGCCGACGCTGAACACCTGCCGTTTCCGGCGGGGGTATTTCAATGCATCGAGTGCGATGCCGTTCTGGAGCACGTGCGAGATCCGGTGCAAACGATGCGGGAGCTTAGCCGCGTGTTAGCACCAGGCGGGCATCTGCACCTTGTCACCCCGTTTTGTCATCCCTTTCATGAGTACCCCCGCGATTACCGCCGCTTTTCGCTGGACGGGCTTAAGCGGCTGGCGGGCGAGGAATTCGAGATCGTCGCGGAGGGATGGCGTACGGGTCCGACCGCAACGCTCTTAATCGTATTTCTGGAATACGTGAAGCTTCTCCTTCCCTGGCGCGCGTGGCGAATCATAGCGCACGGCGTAGTCGGCTGGCTATTATTTCCGATGCGCTACATCGATCTGTTACTGTTTCGGACATCCAGGGCTGGAATCATCGGCAACAATTGCTACATCTGGCTTCGAAAACGAGAAGCTATGGCTGCCGTGTGACCTTTAGCTGCATCAGCTTCCTGGGCGGCTGCGAGCCAATCACGATTTCGTGCAGCTCCGTCCAATCTCCTTTTTCATCGATCATCATGACCGATTTGGTTCGATACTGTCCCAAGGTGAAGCCCCACGCCATTCCCTTTTCGACTAACTTTACTTCGGTCTCCAAAAAACGGCCGTCGTTAAACGCCCGCATGTGATAGGTATTCGTCTCGTCGTCGTAGGAGACGACTCCTAACGCCTGCTGGGCGAGCTTGCCGTCCGCCTTCGTCCGCCCGACTCCTTCGATCATCAGGACCAGCCCGTCGAGCTTGTATTGAGCTTCCTCCGTCTGAATCATCGGAACCATCTCGCCCGGCCCACGGAGCGCGCGAGCCTCGCCGGCCCATTTCCCGACCAGGAATTCCAGCTTCTTCATAGCGGCGCGCTGCGCGTCGAGATCGGGCACATGAGGTTGTTGAGCCAGGCACGGAACCAACGACAAGATGCAGAGGACTGCCTTCATTTCACGATTATTATAATCTCGAAGCGCAATCCGACAGAGCCGTGACCGCAGGGAGCGGTGGGGTCAGCCGCGACGTTGCAACCGGTCGGTAGGAGCGCGTTCACCGGCCGGCGGATTTGGGGCGAGGTGCCGGCGAGATACCGTCGAGCAATTGCTCGAGAATCTCCGGGAAGCGATCAACGGCGTTCTGGAAGTCATGGAAGAACCGAGCCAAGGCCCTGCCCCCACCGCCCCAGCCCCTCAAGACTTCTTCTTCACCCACCCTGTTTTCACCACCTGCCGCGCGCGGCCAAGAGCCAGCGCATCCGCAGGAACCGCGTCGGTAATCACGCTGCCCGCACCGATGTAACTCCCTTCGCCGATCTCGATCGGAGCCACCAGCGTCGAGTTACTGCCCACAAATGCCCCCGCGCCTATGGTCGTCCGGTGTTTTTTCTCTCCATCGTAATTGCACGTAATGGTCCCTGCCCCGATGTTGGTTCGCGCCCCGATCTCCGAATCGCCCTAAATAAGCCAGGTGCTGGCTCTTCGCGCCATCGCCCAAATGAGTCTTCTTCAGCTCCACGAAATTTCCCACTCGCGCGTCGCGTCCCACATGCGCATCCATGCGCAGCCGTGCGAACGGACCCACCTGTGCCGCCGTGTCGATCCGCGAATCGTTGATCAACGTATAGGGCGCAACGGTCACGCCATCCGAAAGAACCGCGTTTTCCAGAATCGCTCCAGCGCCAATTCGGCAGTCCTCGCCGATCGTGGTTGCACCCAGCAGACGCGCGAACGGCTCGATGATAGTGTCTGTCCCGGCGCGCACGTACATGTCGATGGTCACGGTCTCCGGCCGCTCGATAGTCACACCGGCCAGCATCAATTCCTCATTCTTGCGATTTCGCAGGATGCGATCCGCATGGGCCAGCTCCACCCGCGTGTTGATGCCCAGCAACTCCGTCGCGTCGTCCACGTGCATCGGCCGAACGCGATGGCCGTGGCGAGCCAGAATCTCTGCCATATCAGTGAGATACAACTCGCCCGACGCTGGATTCGGTTCGATCTCGCCAATGTGCTTCCACAGCAGTTCCGCGCGAAAACAGTAAATGCCGGAGTTGATCAACTTGATCTTGCGCTGCTCCGGCGTGCAGGCCTTTTCCTCGACAATCGCCGTGACATCGCCTGCTTGGTTTTGCAGAATTCGTCCGTAGCCCGTCGAATCTTCCAGCGTGGTGGTGATCAGCGTCGCGGCCGAATCGGAATCGGTTTGCGTATCGCGCAGACGTTCGAGCGTCGCGGCGGTGAGCAGCGGCGTGTCTCCATAAAGAACCGTCAGCAGGCCGTCGTGCGGAACCACCTCGCGGCACGATGCCAGCGCGTGGCCGGTTCCGTTTTGCCCCTGCTGCCGCGCGAATCCGACGCCGAGCGGCGCCAGCAGGGCCTCCACCAGTTCCGCCTGATGCCCCGTCACCACAAAAATTCGCCCGTACGGCGTGAGCGTGCGCGCCGCCGCCACGACCTGCTCCACCAGCGACAGACCTCCCGCCCGATGCAGGACCTTGGCGCATTTGGATCGCATCCGCGTCCCCAGTCCCGCGGCTAAAATAACGACCGTGTGATTCATTTTTTCTTCGTTTTCCTTTTATAACCTTTTCGGGCCAGATCGAACGCGATCGCACCGATCACGCTGCTATCGTGGCGGATCTTTTCCGGCACTCGATTCCCGGACATACGGAGTAGATCGGCCGCGATCACCTTCAGCCCCATACGTTCCAGATTTTCGATGTCGTTTTCCACCGGCCGCGCCGCGTTGGCCTGGTATCGATCCAGCACTCTTCCGCGAATCGGGTGCGTGTTCACCACGCAGGCGTCCAAAAACGGGGCTTTCGTATGGCGATGAATCGCGGCCACATGATCGGAGGCGCGAAAATTGGTGGTCTCGCCGGGCTGCGACATCAGGTTCACGAAATAGGCCTTCATCGCCGGCGAGGCCGCAATTGCCTTCGGAATGCCGTCCACCAGCAAATTGGGAATCACGCTGGTAAACAACGATCCCGGGCCCAGCGTGATCAAGTCGGCGTTCGCGATCGCCTCCAGCGTTTCCGGGAGCGGCTTGGGACGGCGCGGATGGATCTCGATCTTCTCGATCCGCGAACGGCTACGGCTGATGCGGGATTCCCCCGCCACCTTCTGGCCGTTGGCCAGCGTCGCTTCGATCACGACATTCGCCGCGGTCGAGGGATAGATGTGCCCCAGCACCGCCAGCACTTCGGCCGAGAATCGCACCGCATGATTGAAATCCCCGGTCAGATGCGTCATCGCGGTTAAGAACAGATTGCCGAAACTGTGCCCCTTCAGCCCGCGGCCGTTCGAGAAACGGTATTGAAACAGCCTGGTCAACAGAGTTTCATCTTCGGAGAGCGCCACCATGCAGTTGCGAATGTCCCCCGGCGGAAGCACGTCGAAATCGCGGCGCAAGCGGCCGGAACTGCCTCCGTCGTCGGTCACGGTCACCACCGCGGTGATGTCCAAAATCCCTTCCGCCTGCCTTCGCATAGCGTTTTAAGCCGCGCAAAAGTGTGGAAAGTCCGTTGCCGCCGCCAATCGACACGATGCGCAGCGGAACATTCTGAGACGCGTTCCCCATAACACCCTTTGAGCATCTCATGCGGCCCGCGCGTTTCCAAAAGAACTCAAAAACAAATTATGTAACAAATGTTTTTTAAGCCGCTGCCATTCTGTAACAATCCACAGACCACAATGGGGCATGAAATGCGACCTGCATGTTCACACCCACTACTCTGGCATGTGTACCGTGCCGGTCATGAACCGCATCTGCCGCGAAAGCTATAACGATCCGCTCGAAGTCTACGAAACCCTGAAACGCCGCGGCATGGACCTGGTCACTGTCACCGACCACGATTCCATCGACGCCGTCGAGCCTCTCCGCCGCCACCCCGATTTCTTCCTCAGCGAAGAAGTCAGTTGCACCACCGGCAACGGCACCGGCTTCCACATGGGCGTCTACGGCATCGAAGAGCGGGATCACGCCGATTTGCAGCTCCGCCGCGACGATCTGCCCCGTCTAGTCGCTTATTTGCGCGAAAAACGCCTCCTGTTTAGTATTAATCACCTCTTTTCCGGCCTCACAGGACCCAGAACAGATGCCGATTTTGAATATTTCGCCAAGAATTTCCCCGCAATGGAAACCCGCAATGGCCAAATGCTGGAAACCGCAAATCGCTACGCTGCAGCGTTTGCCGATCGCGCCGGCCTCATCGCGACGGCCGGCAGCGACGCCCACACCCTCGCCTCGCTGGGCCGGACCTATACCAGCGTCCCCGGCGCAGCCACTCCCGCCGCCTATCTCGAAGGACTGAAAAATGGCCGCAGCCTCGCCCAAGGCGACTCGGGGGATACCTGGAAGCTGACCAAGGCGGTCTGGTCGATCGGCGCGTCGATGGTGCGGGCGAAGCCGTGGACGGCGGTGCTCACACCCCTGATGGCGCTGGTGCCACCCATCATGATCGTCAATTTTCTGATGGAGTTATCGTTCGCAGCGAAGTGGGGGAACAGGATGATTAAGACGCCCGTTTCCGGCGAGGCGCTACTTCTTCGATAGCGTCTTCGTCGAAAGCCGGAAGCTGCTCCAGATCTTCGGCCTCGAAGACCTGATCGCAGTCCAGGCAGCGCATATAGTCGATCCCGTCGCGGCGCATTAACAGCTCAGTACGTTTATGTTCGCAACCCGGCATAGAAGCAGATTATCCCTATTCTAATCAGAGTCGTAGCTTTGTCAAGCCCCCTTACGGCTAAAAAATCCTCAGCCTTGGTATACTTTTAAGGCAGTTCGCGCATCACACTTCTCAAGGACTCTTCATCATGAAAAAATGTTTCAGCGTCGTTGCCGTGTTAGCTATGACGTTTCTCGCCGCCCACGCGCAGGCCGCCGCCAACTTTACGGGCGCGTGGAAGTTGAACCTCTCGAAGTCCGATTACGGTCCGGTCCCTCAACCGGACACCATGACGCGAACCATCACTCACAACGACCCTTCGCTCCAGATTTCCACCTATCAAAAGGGCGCCCAGGGCGAAGCCACCACAGAGCTGAAGTACACCACCGACGGTAAACCTGCGGAAAATAAGGGTTCCAAAGGCACCGCAAAATGGGACGGCGATAAGCTGGTGGTGGATAGCGTCCGGGAATATCAAGGCGGCGAGCTTAAATTCCACGACGTCTGGAACCTCTCCGCGGACGGCAAGACTTTGACGGTAAACAGCCATCTGATCGTGCCGCAAGGCGAGGTCGATCTGACCCTGGTTTTCGATAAGCAATAATCTTCGGGAGACAAGCATGAAAAAGCTGATGAGCACTCTGTTCGTGATCGCGGCCGCCGCCGGCATCGCCATGGCCGCCGACAAACCTGATTTTTCCGGCAATTGGAAGTTGGACGCCGATAAGAGCGTGTTCGGCCCCATTCCCCCGCCCACATCGTTGACGTCCAAAATCGACCATAAAGATCCGGATCTCTCCATCACCACTACCCAAAGTGGAGCGCAGGGCGATCGGACCGATACGATGAAGTACTCGACCGACGGCAAAGAAACAACCAACAGCATGATGGGCAGCGACGTGAAGACCAAAGCCGTGTGGGATGGCAAAATCCTGGTCATCACCAGCAACCCCAACTTCGGCGGCGCGGAAATGAAGCTGACCAACAAGTATTCGCTCTCGGACGACGGCAAGACGCTCACCCAGGCCTTGAGCATCTCCGGTCCGCAAGGTGATTTCGACCTCACCTTCGTGCTCGTCAAGCAGTAATCATGGCGAAACTCGCGCTGATCTACGGCATGCGCCTGCTCCCCGCCGACGAGATTGAAAGCGTAGCCGAGGCGGAGATCAAGCTGAAGAGCGGCAAGACCGCCCATGTCACAATGCACCTGATCGACGGCGGCGAAAAAGAAATCCGCGCCCAATTGGAGCAATCCCTGGACGCGTTTTTCGAATTCTATCCCGAGATCTAACCCCATTGAGCCGCGACCGTCAGGAAGCGGGCAAACGAGTCAGCCTAACATTGCGTCGCCAAAGGACCCTGTCTTGCCTTGTGGCGTACGCCTCCATGCTTGCCGTGTCGAGATTCGTCTCGATTGTACGGACGTCGGCACGACTGCCGACGCGGCACGCCTGGAGGCGCGCGCCACAAAAAGCGGACCGAGGCTCAACTTGTTCTTCAGGGAGCAGCCGCCTGAACCGCCATGCGTAAGCATGCGGATAGACGAGAAGACTCCAGCCCGACCGCCAAATCGTGTAAGGTAGTTGGAATTATGAACCGTGCTCTCTTCCTTCTCCTCACATCCACCGCCCTCCTAGCACAAACCCCAAAAATCACCACCCCCAAGCAAGCCCTGGGATTCAATCTCGGCGACGACTACCACATGGCCAGCTACACCCAGCTCGAAGCCTGGTGGAAAAAATTAGCTTCCGAATCCGACCGCATGAAGCTGGTCGATATCGGCCTCACCGCGGAAGGCCGCCATCAATACATGGCCGTCATCTCCTCGCCCGCAAACATAAAAAATCTCGATCACTACCGCCAGATCTCCCAACGCCTGGCCCATGCCGAAGGCCTGAATGAAGAGTCCGCCCGCGCGTTAACCCGCGAAGCGAAAGCCGTAGTCTGGATCGACGGAGGCCTTCACGCCACCGAAACCGTGGGCTCCCAGCAGCTCATGGAGATGGTCTATCAGATGGTCAGCCGCACCGACCCCGAGACCATGCGCCTGCTCAACGACGACATCATCCTTTGCGTCCTCGCCAATCCCGACGGACAGGAGCTGGTCGCCAACTGGTACATGCGCGAGCAGGACGAAAAGAAGCGCACCCTCAACGGCCTGCCCCGCCTCTACGAGAAATATATCGGCCACGATAACAACCGCGACTCGCTCACTTCCAACATGGCGGAAACCACCAACATGAACCGCCAGCTTTTCATCGAGTGGAACCCGCAGATCATGTATAACCACCACCAGTCGGGACCCGCCGGCGAAGTGGTCTTCGTTCCGCCGATGCGCGATCCCGTCAATCACAATCTGGACGCGCTGGTCACGCTCGGCATTCAGGCCGTCGGCACGGCGATGCATGAGCGGCTGGTCGCGCAGGGCAAAGGCGGATCCGGAATGCGCACCCAGGCCAACTACGACGGCTGGTGGGACGGAGGCATTCGCAACACCTGCACTTATCACAATTCGATCTCCATCATCACCGAAATCATCGGCGGCCCCACGCCCATGTCGATTCCGTTGATCCCCGAAAAGCAGCTCTACATCAGCGATCTGCCCCTGCCCATCGCCCCGCAGGAGTGGCACTACCGCCAGTCCATCGACTATTCGATGGAAACCAACCGCGCCATTCTTGACTACGCGTCCAGGAATCGCGAGACCTTGCTGTACAACTTCTGGCGGATGGGCATGAACTCCATCGAGCGCGGCAATCGCGACAATTGGACGATCACTCCGAAGCGCATCGACGCCCTTCGTGAAGCCGCCGCGAAACTTCCGGCATCAGGTCGAGGCCGTGGCGGTGCGGTCGCTTTGGCAGGAGGCGATGCCCCAGGCGGCGGACGCGGCGAAGCGCCCGTGCCCTCTGAGCTGTACGAAAAGGTTCTCCACGATCCCAAATTTCGCGACCCGCGCGGCTACATCATGGCGTCCGATCAGCCGGACTTCCCCACCGCCACGAAATTCGTCAACTCACTGCTCAAGAACGGCCTCACAGTGCTCAAAGCCAGCGCCTCTTTTGAAGTCGCGAGCAAAAAATATCCCGCCGGCAGTTACGTCGTGAAGTCCAACCAGGCCTTCCGCCCCATGGTCCGCGAAATGTTCGAGCCGCAGGATCATCCGCACGACGCAGCCTATCCCGGCGGCCCTCCGGTGCCTCCTTACGACATCGCTGGCTGGACGCTGGCCATGCAGATGGGCGTCGAATACGACCGCGTCTTCGAAGGATTCGACGGCCCATTCACGAAATTGACCGGCATGCAGCAACCCGACCCCGGCTCCATCATCGGCGCCTCGAATCCCGTCGGCTACCTCGTCAGCCATCGCATCAACAACTCGTTCGTGCTGATCAATCGTCTTCTGAAAAACAATGCCGACGTCTACTGGCTGAAATCGGAACTGCCCAATCTTGGAACCGGTGCCATCTGGATTCCCGCTTCGCCCTCCGTGCTCCCCATTCTCCAAAAGGGAGCGAAAGAGCTCGGCATCGCCATCCACGCCGAAGCCAAAGCTCCATCCGGAGACGCCTTCAAAATTCGTCCCGTGAGAATCGGCCTCTACGATCAATATGGAGGCATGATGCCCTCCGGATGGACCAGATGGCTGTTCGAGCAGTTCGAATTTCCCTTCGAAATCGTCTATCCCACCGCGCTCGACGCCGGAAACCTGCGCGCTAAATTCGACGTTCTCGTTTTCGCCGATGGAGCCATGCGCCGAGGCAACACCGGCCGTGGAGCCGGCCGCGGAGGAGCCCTCACACCAGAGTCAGTCCCCGAAGAATATCGAGCCTCCGTCGGCAGAATCACCGAAGAAAAGACCATGCCCGAGATCAAGAAGTTCGTAGAATCGGGCGGGTCTATAGTCACCGTAGGCAGCTCGACAACCATGGCGGAGCTCTTAGGCGTCCCCTTGAAAAATCCGCTTGCCGGCCTCCCACGCGATAAATTTTACATCCCCGGCTCCCTGATGCGCACGACGATCGACAACACCAACCCGCTAGCCTACGGCATGCCGAAAATAGTAGAAGTGTTCTTCGACAACAGCCCCGTCTTCAATATCGGAGCCGGAGTAAAACCGGTAGCGAGTTTCGTAGGCAAAGAAACCCTGGACAGCGGCTGGGCCTGGGGCCAAGACCTCCTGGACGGCGCAACCGCGGTCGCCGAGGCCAAAGTAGGAGAAGGAAAAGTCCTGATCATGGGCCCGGAAGTAACCTTCCGAGGCGAACCCCACGCCACATTCAAATTACTATTCAACGGCATCCTGTACGGAAACGCCGAATCCAGCCAGTTGAAATGAGTGGGGCAGGTCCCCGACCTGCCCTCCGCATTGCCCGTGAGCCGCGACCGTCAGGGAGCGGGCAAACGCCGTCAACCAGTAAAGTAAAGAATTACCCATGTACAAATACCTCTTCCTAATCCCCGCCCTCCTCCCAGCCCAGCGAGTATTCACCGCCGCCGACTACGCCCACGCCGAAAAGTTCATGACCTACAACACCACCAACCTGGTGTTCCAAAACTCCGTCCGCCCCACCTGGCTCGGGGGTGATCAAGGTGCCGACCGTTTCTGGTACCGCAACACCATCCCAGGCGGAGCCGAATTCATCCTGGTCAACCCCGCCCGCGCCACTCGCACGCAAGCCTTCGACCACGCCAAACTGGCCGCCGCACTCTCAAAAGCAGCCGGCGCAGTCTACGGCCCTCATAGCCTCCCCTTCCAGGAAATCGAGTTCTCCGGCGACTCCATCCTCTTCACCGCTGCCTCCAAAAAATGGAAATGCGACGTAGCAGGCGCCCAGTGCGTCTCCGAAGGCGCGGCCCCATCCACCGGCGCAGGCCGTGGCCGAGGCGGTCGTGGCGGAGCTCCTGCAAGAAACGACGACCAGTCGCCCGACAAAAAACACACCGCCTTCATCCGCAATCACAACCTGTGGATCCGCGAAGCCGGCACCAACAAGGAAACCCAACTCACCAAAGACGGCGTAAAGGACTTCGGCTACGCCACCGACAACGCCGGATGGACCGCGAGCGATCGCGCAATCCTGGTCTGGTCGCCCGATTCGAAAAAGATCGCGACCTTCCAACAGGACCAGCGCGAAGTCGGCGAAATGTACCTGGTCAGCACCAAGGTCGGGCATCCGGAACTCAGAGCCTGGAAATACCCCCTCCCCGGCGACCCTCATGTCCCGATGATAGAGCGGGTCATTATCGATATCGATTCTCAGAAGGTTACGCGCCTAAAAATGGGTCCCGATCAGCATCGTTCCACCCTGTGCGACCACATCGCCTGCCGCGGAGGCGAATGGTCCGACGTGCAGTGGAGCGACGATTCCCGCCACCTGGCCTTCGTCTCCACCTCCCGGGGCCATCGTGAAGAGCAGCTACGCATCGCCGACGCCTCCACCGGCGAGGTTCGGGAAGTATTCGCCGAGAATGTCGAGACGTTTTTCGAATCCGGCAACGGCCGCGTGAATTGGCACTATCTCGCCGCGACCAACGAATTCATCTGGTTTTCCGAGCGCGACAACTGGGGCCACTTGTATCTGTACGACGCCTCCACCGGCAAGCTGAAGAACCGCATCACCACCGGCGAAGGCAACGTTACGCAGCTGCTCAACGTGGACGAAAAAACGCGCACCGTCCTGTTCCTGGGGGTCGGCCGCGAGAAGGGCCGCGATCCGTATTACATCCATCTTTATAGTGTCGGGTTCGATGGAAAGCACCCCGTGCTTCTCACGCCCGAGAACGCGCAATCACGACGTCACGCTGTCGCCCGACGCGAAATATTTCGTCGATACTTTCTCCACGCCCGAAGTTCCTCCGGTAAGCGTGCTGCGCGACACCACTGGTAAAGAAATAGTGGCTCTTGAGAAAGCCGATATCTCAAAACTGGTCGCGATCGGCTGGAAGCCTGCGACTCCTTTCACTGTGAAAGCCCGCGACGGCCAGACCGACATCTACGGCCTGATGTTCAAGCCCACCAACTTCGATCCCACAAAAAAATATCCCATCATCAATCACATCTACCCCGGCCCACAAACCGGCAGCGTGGGCAGCCGCAACTTCGCGGCCGTGCGAGGCGACACGCAGGCTCTCGCAGAACTCGGATTCATCGTGGTCGAGATCGACGGCATGGGCACGCCCTGGCGTTCGAAGAAATTTCACGAAGCCTATTACGGCGATATGGGCGACAACACACTGCCCGATCAAGTAACCGGCATGAAGCAGCTCGCGGAGAAGTATCCCTGGATCGATATCAACCGCGCAGGCATCTACGGGCACTCGGGCGGTGGCTACGCAGCAGCCGGAGCTATGTTCCGCTATCCCGATTTCTTCAAAGTCGGAATTTCCGAAGCCGGCAATCACGACAACCGCGAATATGAAGACGATTGGGGAGAAAAATGGCAAGGGCTGCTCGAGCGCAAATCGAGCGGCGGCGATAACTACGATAGCCAGGCCAATCAGAATTTCGCCAAGAACCTGAAAGGCAAGCTGCTCCTAGCCCACGGCACTATGGACAACAACGTCCCGCCGTACAACACGCTTCTAGTCGTGAACGAGCTGATCAAAGCCAACAAGGATTTCGACCTGCTGCTGTTGCCCAATCGGGGCCACGGATTCGGCAACGAGCCCTACATGGTTCGCCGCCGCTGGGATTATTTCGTCCGCTACCTGTTGGGCGGCGAACCCCCGCAAGGCTACGAGCTCCACGCACCAACTCTCTAACTATGCGTAAATTACTGCTGTTCCTTTTCACAGCCACCCTCGCCCACCCGCAGGGATGAGGACGCCCTACAAAGCGGCAACGGTGCTGAACACCAGCGTCCTTCTTACGCCTTACGCAGTTCGTGGCGCACGCGCCCACGCGTGCCGCGTCGAGACTCTTCTCGACGCCTCTGGAGCTTGGTAACGATCTAACTCCGACGACCTGACTAGCTGGCAGAACGCGCTGACCAACGGGCTGGCGTTATCCAAACGGTAGACCAGATCTATACTGGTTTCGCCGCCATCCGGAGAAAGTTTGCGGCAGACCACGTCGGGCGACAGGATTTGCTCGACCGATGCCGGGAATATCGTCACACCCAGCCCCGCCCCCACTAACCGCACCACCGTGAGCCACTGCGGAGCTTCTTGCACGATGTTGGGCCGGAACCCGGCCTGCTCGCATACTTTAATCGTGTTCTCCCACGCGAAGCTGCCGGCGGAGCGCGGAAAAAAGACGAAGGGCTCGTCTTTCAAACGCGCAGTGGGGATCGACTTGAGCCTGGCCAGCGGATGATTCCTGGGAACGACGGCCATCAGCGGCTCCATCATCACGCGCTCGACGTGAACATCTTCCACCCGGCCCGCATCGCGAGCGAGCGCCACATCGACCGACCCATCTCGCACCAAGTCCAGCAGCTGGCTGGTATGCGACTCATTGAGGCGGAGCTGCACGCGGGAATAGAGACGCCGGTATTCACCCAGAATTGCAGGCAGCCGGGAGAGCATCGCGGAGCCCACGAACCCGACGTTGATCTCACCCACCTCGCCCCGTGCGACGCTGCGGACGGCCTCCAGGTCCTCGTCCACTTTGTGCAAGGTGCGGCGCGCACGATCGACCAGAGACCGGCCCGCGGGCGTGAGTTTCACGGAGCGCGAGGATCGGACAAAAAGCGGATACCCGATTTCTTCTTCCAGGCGGCGGATCTGCTGAGACAGCGGCGGCTGCGCCATATGAAGCCGGCGGGCCGCGCGGCCGAAATGCAGCTCCTCTGCAACGGCCAGGAAATAGCGTAAGTGACGGAGATTCATATGAGATTCGTCCTGATCGGTATAAACAATATATTGGACGTTTTGATCGAATTTGTCTAGATTAAAGCATGGAAGTGCTCACGCCTGTCGAATTCCGGCCATTTATCCCTGGAGACGAAGCGGCTTTTCGCGAACTGAACCAAGCCTGGATTGCCAGCAACTTTGTGGTGGAGGAAAAGGACTGGGAAGTGTTGAACGATCCGGTCACGAACATCCTTGAGCCCGGAGGGGCGCTGGTGATGGCGGTCCGCGATGGGGTCGCGATCGGCACGTGCGCGCTGCTGCCAATGGGAGACGGTTCGTTTGAGGTTGCCAAGATGACGGTTTCGGAGCAGTATCGCGGGCTGGGAATCGGGAAGAAGCTGCTGGCTCACGTGATCGACTATGCGCGCGCGATGGGTGCGAGGCGGCTATATTTAGAGACCAACAATAAGCTGCAGAGTGCAATTCATGTGTACGAGTCGCTGGGTTTCCAGCACTTGCCAGCGCATCAGATCAAGCCCTCGCCGTATGCCCGCGCGAATGTCTACATGGAGTTGCTTTTTGAACCGCGACCGTAAGGAAGCGGGCAAACGATGATCGCTCCCTGCGGTGGGTGGGTGTGTGTGGGGCAGGTTGCCAACCTGCGGACCGATTGCCTATCGGTCCATCCGGGCGCAGCCCGGACATACTTCCTGCTACAACTTCACCGACGGCAGATACGTCGGCGCTTTTCGAGCGCTGGTAGCCTGCTCGAACGCGTACGCATAGCGGATCAGTTTGATCTCCGTCCGAGGCGACCCGAAGAACGAGAGCCCCACAGGCAGCCCGTAGACTTGCCCCGCGGGCACAGTGATGTGCGGATAGCCCGCAATGGCCGCGGGAGTGGACGACGTTGAAACTTGGTGGTCGCCTAGCACGTAGTCGATCGGCCAGGCCGGCGAGTCGGTAGGTGCGACCAGCGCGTCGAGCTTGTGCTCCGTCATCACTCGGTCGATGCCGTCCTGCTTGGCGGCGTTTCTTAATTTGGGTTCCAGGTCGCGATACGGCTTCGATGTCAGCGGGCCGCGAGCTTCAGCTTTGATGAACAGGTCCTGCTCGAAGTACGGCATCTCGCGGGCGCGATTTTTTTCGTTGAAGGAGATCACGTCCGCCAGCGTCAGCATGGCTCCGCCGCGCGCCGCCAGATACGCGTTCAAATCGGCTTTGAATTCGTAGGACATGGCCTCCGACTCCATATCGCTGAGCTTGGAAAACGTCGGAATGTTCACCGGATCCACCAGTTCCGCGCCCAATTGGGTCAGTACGCCGAGCACGTCGATCATCATCTTCTCGACATGATCGTTGAAGCCGAAAAGCTGCCGGGCGACCCCGATGCGCGCGCCTTTGAGCCCCTTGGGATCGAGGGCGCGGCCATAGGTGGCTCCCGCGAGCGCTCCCAATAAAAGCGCGGCGTCGGTGACTGTGCGAGCCATGGGACCCGCGGTATCCTGGCGATGCGAAATGGGCACGATGCCCGCGCCGGGAATCAGACCGATGGTCGGCTTGATGCCCGACGAGTCCGCACATCGACGACGGCGAGACGACGCTGCCATCGGTTTCGGTGCCCACTGCCGCGGCGCACAGGCTGGCGGCGACCGCGGCTCCCGATCCGGAACTCGATCCCGAAGGATTGCGGTCCAGGCAATAAGGATTGCGCGTCTGCCCTCCGCGTCCGCTCCATCCGCTGGTGGAATGGCTGGAGCGATAGTTGGCCCATTCGCTCAAATTAGTCTTGCCCAGGATGACGGCGCCCGCGTCGCGCAAGCGGGTGACCAGCGCGGCGTCTTTGGGAGCTGGAGTACCCGCCAGCGAGAGCGAGCCGGCAGTGGTCATCATTTTGTCGGCGGTATCGATGTTGTCCTTAATAAGGATAGGGATGCCGTGGAGGGGGCTGCGCGGCCCTTTTTCCTTGCGCTCGCGATCGAGCGCGGCGGCAATGGAGGCTGCGTCCGGATTAAGTTCGATGACGGAGTTGATTTTCTTGTCGATGTCGGCGATGCGCGATTTGTATTGCTCGACCAAGATGACGGAGGTGAATCGCCCGGCGGTCAGGCCCGTTCCGAGGTCGGCGAGCGTAGCTTCTTCCAGATTGGGCGTTTCGGCGGAAGCGCGTGCGGCAGTCAGTGCGGCGGCCGCGTACAGGAAATCTCGGCGGGAGGGCATACTCTGGAGACTATCATTTCAGCAGACGGGAACTAACGTTTCGGCGGGCGGCGAGTTGTTTGTCGAAGGTGACCAGCGTAAACCCGGCGGCGGCTGCGAATGCGTAGAGATAGGTGTCGGTCCACCAGTTGGTGCCCTCGACATGGTAAGCGGTCGAGATGCGCCAATGATGCTCAATTCCTGGAGGTTCGTCAACGCTGGAAATGCGGCTGTCTGTCAGGAATGCATCATACATGCGCCAGGAGCGAGTGGAATTGAGAATATCCGGCCCCATCACGTGTTGATTAGTCAGCAAGCCGAGCAAACCCATCTGGGTCACCCGGCAAAAAACGACTCGCTCATCGACGGTGTCGAGCCATTCACGCGCTGCGGCGTTGTGAATATGTTCGCCAACAGCAAGGGCGATCCACACGTTCACGTCAGGCAAGTAGGTCATCGAAATTGAAGGTTGTGAGATCGAGCTTTCGGCCACTCTTTAAATGCATGAGTGGCAGCTTCACACGACGTTGGGTAGGTTTCTTCGGTTGGCCGTTGCCACATATTTCGCGCTCGACCGCACGCACGACGAGTTCCTTCATGGTCGACCCGCGCAGGGCAGCCGTGGCTTTTGCCTTGCGGAAGAGGGTGTCGGGTAGATCAATTGTTGTGCGCATAATTATTTCCCCTTCTTCATCTACGCTGCGATCTTTCCTGGGTCAAACATTAGCAGAGGCCCGTCAGCTTCGTAACAGCCTGGATAGGTAGCCTTCAGTCTGCAACCCCGATGAAAGACTTCAAGCGTGTCCTCATCTTCGCAGCGTTCTCCGCAATGCTCACAGCGGATATCGTCCGTATCAATCACTTTTTCCCCGTCAACATCCATAAATACATAATTGCATAAAAGCATATAGTGGGTGGTTCCAAGTCGTCGATACGATGTCGACGCAGCACGCCTGGAGACGCGCGCCACGGTTGAGCGGTCCACTTGCGGCCCGGTTACAGGCAGGCATCCCTCCAAAATCTCTATACTGGCTTCGGTAGGTATGCAAACCTTCGACATGATCGTGATTGGCTCGGGGCCGGCCGGGCAAAGGGCGGCTATTCAGGCGGCGAAGTGCGGGAAGCACGTCGCCCTGATCGAACGGGCGGAGGTGGTCGGCGGCGCGTCGGTCAACACCGGAACCATTCCCAGCAAAACCATGCGCGAAGCCGTGATGCACCTTTCCGGCTATAACTATCAGGATATTTACGGCTCCAATTATCGCGTGAAAGACAAGATCACCATGGCCGATCTTGCCTTCCGCGTGCAACACGTGATCAAGACCGAGATCGACGTGACGCAGGCGCAGCTTTCGCGCAACAACATCGAAATGCTGTTCGGCCTCGCCAGCTTCGTGGATCCGAACACGCTGCGGGTGTCGAACTCGCGCGGGTCCGTCGATTATCAGGCGGCGAAGATCGTGATCGCGACCGGGACCAAGCCGGCGGGGTCGGTAAAGGTGCCCATCGACGGGAAGCGCATCCTGAACAGCGACCAGATTCTGCAGATGCCGGAGATTCCGAAGACGCTGATCGTGGTGGGCGGCGGCGTGATCGGCGTCGAGTACACGTGCATGTTCTGCATCCTGGGAGTCCGCGTGATTCTGGTCGAGAAGCGTCCGCGGCTGCTGGAATTCGCCGATGCGGAGATGGTGGAGGCGCTGTCGTACCATCTGCGCGACAAGCGGGTGACGCTGCGGTTGAACGAAGGCGTGTCGAGCGTGGAGGCGGCGCCGGACGGCTCCGTGGTCGCGAATCTGGAGAGCAACAAAAAGCTATCCGGCGACGCGCTGCTGTACGCGGTGGGCCGGCAGGGCAATGTGGACGATTTGAATCTGGCGGCGGCCGGCATTGAGGCCGATTCGAGAGGGCGCATTCCGGTGGACGAAAATTTTGTGACCAAGCAGCCGCATATTTATGCGGTGGGCGACGTGATCGGGTTCCCGAGCCTGGCGTCGGTATCCATGGAGCAGGGCCGCATCGCGGCGGCGAATGCCTGCGGAATTCCGGCGCATTCGAATCCGGCAACTTATCCTTACGGGATTTACACGATTCCCGAAATTTCATTCATCGGAAAAACGGAAGAGCAGCTAACCGAAGAAGACGTGCCCTATGAAGTGGGCGTGGCGTATCTACCGCGAGATTGCGCGCGGACAGATTCGCGGCGACACCACCGGGCGGCTGAAGATTATTTTTCATCGTGAAACCAGAGAGGTTCTGGGCGTGCATATTATCGGAGAGGGCGCGACCGAGCTGGTGCACATCGGACAAGCGGTGCTCACTTTGAAGGGCAAGGTGGATTACTTTGTCGATACGGTGTTCAACTATCCGACGCTGGCGGAATGCTACAAGGCCGCGGCCTTCAACGGAATTAACAAGCTCGCGAGGTTCTAAGGAGATATGCCACGAAGCATTGGAGTTGTCGTTAGCGAACACATCGCATGGGGGATTGTCGAAGGGCACTCCGTGCAGGGTGAGATTTCGTTCTATCCAAATGAAGGCAGCGGCGCGGATCTGCTGCAGGCGATGCCCGTCGAAGAATTGGTCAAGCGGATCGCGGATGAAGTGAAGGCGCTGGCCGAAGGGGAGCCGCTCGAGGCGCTTGGCCTCGCGTTTCCGGGGATCGTCCGCAGCGGAGTGATCGAGGAATCGCCCAATCTGCATCAGTTGAAGGGCGCGCCGATGGAGCAGTTCATCCGCGCCGCGCTGGCGGAGCGCAAAGTCGAGTGCGAGAAGGTTGGCATCTCGAACGACGCGGACGTGGTGGCGGCGGGGATCGCGGCGAAACACGGGAAGCTGGATCAACTGGTGCGCGTCTGGACGCTCGGCAACGGGATCGGCTTCGGGCGGTATCCGGTCGCGCCGCGGCGTGTGGGAGGGCGGCCACATAGTGGTGACGCTCGATCCGAACGAAAAATTCTGCGGCTGCGGAGGGCGCGGGCACCTGGAAGGAATCATGGGCCATCGCGCCATGCGGCTGCGGTTCCTCGACATGGAGCCGGAGGAAGTTTTCGAGCTGGCGAAGAACGCCGAGGATCCGCGGTGCGCGGAGTTCGCGCTACTGTGGCACCGGGCGCTGGCGGCGGCGACCTCGTCGAGCATCCACATGAGCGGTCCGGGGAAATTCTACATCTCCGGGCTGAATGCGCGATTCGTGAACATCGGGCTGCTGAACCGGTGCGTGCAGGAGATGGTAAAGATGAGCTCGCTGCAAGGGTACGTGTTCGAGGTGGTGCCGAAAAGCGATGAGGTAGCGGTAGTGGGCGCAGTGGTCAACGCGCTGCGGGGTTAGGCGACATTCGTGTTTGGGATGCGCCCTTGTGCCGTTGTGGTGCGTGGGCGCCCTCTGGGCACGGCCTGCGTTGTTTCGGGTTGTGGGGCAGGGCCATGCCCTGCCGTCGGCTCTTTCCCGGCTCAACGTCGACACGACTGTCGACGCGGCACGCGTGGACGCGTGCGCCACGGCGCTAGTGCCCTGTCAGATAGGACGAGGCCATCCCGCGATACATTCTCCTACCGAACCCCGACAGTCATGGAGGGGTCTGACAGGACACTAGATCGCCGCCACGTTTACTATTTGCTCTCGAGACCCCTCCCTATCAATCCGGTTCCGCAGCGGACGGCCGTAGCTCGCCCATTCGATGGCCACCTGGTCGCCATCCTCTAGTGCAATACCTTCCCCGAAGCTGAACGCGCCAGCTCCTAAAAAGTGGACATGGGCGTCGCCGGGGATGCGGTGCGGCTGGTATTTGAAATGATGGTGCTCGATGTTCGATAGCGAGTGACACATGCGCTGGTCGCCGGTGGAGATCTCTTTGGTCCAGAGGACATCGCCATCGCGTTCGATGGTCACGGTGCCGGTCACGAGCGAGAAGTCAGGGTCAATGACCAGCTCCGGACCGATGGCGCAGTTGCGGAGCTTCGAGTGCGCCAAGTATAGATAATTCTGCTTCTCGATCTGGTGATCGGAGAACTCGTTGGCCGGAGTCATGCCGAGTCGGCGCGGTGTACCGGTGTGATCGATGACGTAGACCGCGGCCAGCTCCGGTTCCTCGCCGCCGTCGCCGGCAAAATGCGGGATGGTCAAGGGCGCGCCATGACCGCGGAGGATGGTGCCGTTTCCTTTATAGAACCATTCGGGAGCTGCGCCGGCCTCGCCGGGCGCGGGGCGGCCGCGTTCGACCCCGAGCTGATACATGCGCATGCTATCGGTGATGGCCGCGGCGGCGTGCATGGCGTCCCGATTCGCGGCGCTCGCGAGATGGGTGAGGCCGGTGCCGGAGACCAGGCAGCGCGCAGGCTCGGCGGGATGATCGAACGACGGAAGAAAAGTCCACTCGGAACCGAGCGCGTAAACCTCGTCGTAATCCAGAGAGAGGTCGGAGACGTCGCTCAGGATCAGCTCCGGGAAGCGGCAGCCAGTCTCGATCGCGGCCAGGGCGAAGGCGTAAATGGAGCGATGGGTTCCGAGCAGCCGCAAGACGGGATTGTCGACCAGCGCGACGCGGCGGCCTTCAGTTGGATGGACGAGCTGGACGAGTCTCATGTCAAAAGTCAATCCCAGCGAGAATTTCGGACGGCTTTCTTTCGAACGCTTTCGAGATCGCGAGCAGGCTCTCCATGCTGGGCATGTTCGTGCCGCGTTCGATGGCGCTGATTTGGGAGACGCTCAATTTTGTCTGTTGCGCCAGATCCTTTAACGACCAGTCGCGCGCCACCCGGAGCATTTTGATGCTGTGGCCGAGCCGCTCGCGCAGGCGGTCCTGAGGGGAGCGGCCGAGTCCGAAGGCTTCGGTGGCGTTTTTCAAAACCTGCCGGAGTTGCACCAGCGTGAAGGGCTTGGCGAGGTAATCGAAGACCTTCAGTTTGAAAGTGGCGCGCATGTCTTCGAGCGAGGGATAGCCGGTGATGATGATGACGCAGACACCGGGCCAGCGGGTGAGCAGTTGTTCCACTACGCGGTCGCCTCCGACGTCGCCCATTTTCATGTCTAACAATACGATTTCCGGGAGCTGTTCCTCGCAGGCGGCGAAAAATTCCGTGGGATGGGCGAAAGCGCGCACGGTGAAACCACCCTCGTCTTTGAGAAAATCTTCGAGGTAGTTCCGGAAATCAACATCGTCGTCGAGTACGGCGATATCAGCCATGTCAGAGCGCTCTCCCTTTCCATTCGAGCTGCCGCCCGGTCAGCGCGGCGATCAAGCCGTTCAAAATGATGGCGAACATACCGTAGATTCCAAAAGGCGCCAGCAGCGCGCGCATGGGATTACGGTACCAGACGGCCAGCAGCGCCGAGGGCATGGCCGCAAAGGCAGTCACCGCGAGCCAGTGCTTATCCATGATCAGCCAGATCAGCACTGGCAGCCAGAGCGCCGCGACGCAGGCCGCGGTAAAAATCGTGAGGCCGATCCACGGGCTGACCATCACGAAGCGGAATGCGTTACGCTCAAACCCGCTCCACAAGCCATCGCGATGAAAGCGGACATGCCCCAGGCCTCCCGATCGCGCGGTGGCAAAGGTCAGCCGATGGCGCCGCGCGAGTGCGGCGAGCTTCACGTCTTCAATCACGCTGGTGATGACGGCGGAATGTCCGCCGATGAAATCGTAGGCATCGCGCCGCACCAGAACGCATTGTCCGTTGAAGATCCCGGTGGCGTCGCCGCTGGGCGCGACTCCCGAGAAATACAGCGCCACGGCGCATGGGACCAGCACGCTTTCGGCGAAGCGATTCGAATTCCGGCTCCAGATAAATGGAGAGGAACGACAGGCCGCTGGCCTGAGCGCAGCTGACCGCGGCGTCCAGAAATCCTTCGTCGAACCAGGTATCGGCGTCGGCGAAAAGTACCCAGCGCGATTCGAGGACGCGGGCTCCGGCGGCGCATGCGTTCGCCTTGCCGAGCGCCTGGGCGGGAAGCTCGGGCGCGGGCAGGACACCAGCGCCGGCTTGGCGCGCAACCTCCGCGGTGCCGTCGTTTGAATGGTCGTCGACCACGATCACGGTGTCGTGCGGGAAACTCTTCACTACGCGGGCGATGGTGGCTTCCTCATTGCGCGCCGGTATGACGACCATGCAATCCGGCGGGGGCGCGCCTTTCCTGGCCGCGGGCAGTTTAGGGATTCCCAGGTAGTTCAGGCGGGCTCGGACGAAAAATACTCCCAACAAAACAGAAATTCCCAGCGCGACCCACAGGCTAAGGCCCGACTCGCTAAGCACTCATGACCCTCCACAGGCTTCGCGTGATGGGGCCGGCCATGGTGCGGGCGGTGATCCAGGCGCGCTCCACCGCGGGAACCGCCGGGCGGCGGTGGAATACGTCGAAATCGGACGCTTCGATGTGCCGCAGCGTCTTGCGGTAGATGTCGTGAGCCGTTTTCATGGCAAAGCGTCCGCGCGAGTCAAGAAGTTGAAGGCCGGGCTCCGCTTTTTGATAATAACTGCGCGCGCGGCTCGCCTGAAATCGCATCAGCAGCAGGAAGGCGTCGTTGCGGACGTGGTTCTCCAGATCCGCGGCGGAGTATCCGAAAGCTTCCATGTCTTCATTGGGCAAATAAATGCGCCCGCGAGACAGTTGTTCGCCGACGTCGCGCAGGACCGCGGTCAGTTCAATGGCCAGTCCCAGGTCCGCCATGTACTCGAGCGCGGGGCCACGAAACCCCACCACGTGGGTCATCATCAGAGCGACGGTTCCAGTGAACCGATGGCAGTGATGGATGAGCTGCGAAAAACTGGCGTAGTGCGTCTGATCGAGATCCATGCGCACGCCTTCGATCATTTCGAGCGGCAGATCATGAGGAATGGCCCGATGATCGAGGGTGTCGAGAAACACATCCAGCACCGGATGCCGGGCCAGCTCGCCGCGCAGTCCGGCTTTGACCATGGACTCCCATCGCTCCAGATCGGCGCGGCCCTGCTCGGGAGTCTCCGCCTGGCTGGCAAGCCTGCGGGTGTAGTAACAGAACCAGTAAACAGCATGCGCGGCGCGGCGCAGGTCGAGCGGAAAAAGGCGGGTAGCGAACGAAAATCCATGCGACCCCGTTCGAGCCGCCTCCGCCGCTTGCGCATAGAGGGCGTCGAGGGAGTTGATGCCGCCGGATGGGGGAGGACGCATGGCCAAGGTTTCCAGAGATGATATCACGGTCTCTCTTTTCTGCCATGAGGCAGGAAGTCGCCTCGCTGAGCCGCCATGCGTCAGCATGCGGGCAACGAACAATCCATTACCCGTCGCCTTTTCAGAGCCGCGACCGCAGGGAGCGATCCCAACAATTCCGAAATTCTACCAACCCCAACTCCCCGCCTTTTCAACCACATCCCACTTTCACCCGACCCCCACTCCTCAGCCCCGCTGCTATAAACGTGACATATATATGTCGACTCCTAATCGAACTTTCATCAATCAAGCAAACGCCCAACACTCGACCGGCCCCAAATCCGCCGAGGGCAAAAAGACGTCCTCCATGAACGCCCTCCGCCACGGACTCACCGGCCAAGTCATCGTCATGCCCACCGAGGACCTCGCAGCCTACCAACGCCACCTCAACTCCTTTACTGAAGAATGCAACCCCCAAGGCCCCATCGAAGCTCACCTGGTCCAAGCCCTCGCCGATACCTCGTGGCGACTCAACCGCGTAGCCGCGTTGGAAACCAATCTCCTGAACCTCGCCGCGGTGGGCGAAGGAATCGAGGACGCCCTGGCCATCGCCGCGTCGCTAGAAAGTCAGTCGAAAGCCCTGTCCAACCTGAGCATGCACAGCCAGCGCCTCTCGCGCCAATTCGAGCGCACCGTGGATAAACTGAATGAGCTCCAGAAAACCCGCCGCGATCAGGAAGCGGAGGAGTTAGAAAACCTCCTCGACGTCGTCGAGATGTATGAGTGCAAAGGAGAACCCTTCGACCCCGCGGCCCATGGCTTCGTTTTTTCAGAGCCGCAAATCAACGAGGGCATCCGCGCCCGCAACCGCGCCAGCCTGGTCGAGAAAGCCTACAACTACCGCGGCCAATCCGCCGCATGACGACGTCTAACGCGCTTCCGAGCGAGCCGCGACCACAGGGAGCGGTCAAGCCGCGTTTTCAGAGATCGCTCCCTGCGGTCGCGGCTCTGTTGGTTTAGCCCTCGCGTGAGCCGGGGATTCCGCAACTATACTTGAAAGTCGGGAATACAGGTGAAGCAGTCGATCCGAGTTGCGGCGTACGGCGCGATGCTTTTGTGGATGAACGTCTACGTTTGCCGCGAGATGTTTTTCCGGTACACGCCGCGCATGAATTCCATGCAGGGCTTTTGGATTGCCATGGCTCGCCGGCTCGGCGGAAGGGGCTGGTTTCATTCACAATGGTGGCGCTATTGGGACGGCGGAGCGCCTCACGAGTTCATTTACGCTCCCTTGGTGCCGGCCTTGAGCGCATGGACAGCGGCGGTGCGGGGAATTCCTCACGACGTCGCGTTTCAAGCGGTATCGGGGTTTATCTATTGCCTGGTTCCGATTACTTTGTTCGGAATGGCATGGTGGTTGACGCGCGAGGCGGGGTACGCGTTTGCAGCCGCTGTATTTTACTCGCTGACCGCGCCATCGCAATTGTTGGTGCCCGATATTCAGTTCTCGCTTCAGCACTTTTGGGACTCCCGTCGCTTCTATATCATCAGTTGTTGGGACGAAACGCCGCACATGGCTGCGTTGGCCGTGCTGCCGCTGGTGATTGTGTTCCTTGCTCTCTCGATCGAGAGGCGGCACCCGGTGTACTACGCCGCGGCAACCTTATCGATCGCGATCTGTGCACTGGCCAGCGATTTTGGGCCGGTCATCGTCGCAATGGCAAGTTTGTGTCTGTTATTTGTCCTGCGGCGGCGGGAGATCGTCTGGAACCTGCTGGCAACGGCCGGGATCGGGCTGTTCGCCTATGCGATTGCGTCCCCGTTCCTTTCCCTCAGCCACATGCGCGCGGTGAGCGATTCTTCGGGGAATACGTGGACCATGGGATCGTTCACGGCGGTCGCAATCGTGGCTGTGGGGTGGGCGTTGTTATGGCGCTTTTTGCCAGGCTGGACTTCGGATTGGCGATTGCAGTTCTTCGCGCTCTTCGCCTGGTTGACGTGCAGCGTGCCGTTCCTCGCGATTCATTTGGGCCGGCAATTCCTGCCACAGCCGGAGCGCTACAAAAGCGAGATGGAGTTTTCGCTGGCGCTGTTGGTCGTATTCGCAGTACGACCGCTGGTCGCGAGAATCCCACGTCCGTTGAAAGTGTGCCTGTTACTTCTGGTTGTTGCTCTCGCGGGAGAACAAATCGTCGCGCAGCGCAAGTTCGCCAAGGCCGTGCTCGCGCCCAGCGACATTACGCAGACGATTGAATATCGTGCGTCCATCTGGACTCGCGATCATCTTCCCGGTGTACGAGTCATGATGCCCGGATCTATCGAGAAGTGGGCCAACGCGTTCACCGACATCGAGCAACTGGCCGGTGGTTCGTGGAGCGTCGCCTACAATCCGGTGCAACAGCGCGCCGTGGCGGGAATATACAACGGGGGCGAGACGGTGGAGGACGATGCGCGCGTGTCCATCGCGTGGTTAAAGGCATTCGGTGCGGGCGCGGTCGCGGTTTCGGGTCCGAAGAGCCAGGAGTATTGGAAAAGATACGCGCACCCTACGAAATTCGACGGACGCTTGCCGGTACTTTGGAGCGAGGATGACGTCACGATTTATCGCGTACCGCTGCGAACGGCAGGGTTGGCGCACGTTGTTCCGGAGCCGGCCGTAGTTCGGCGAAGTCCTGCTTCCGCGAGCGACACCGGGGAGGTGGAAAAGTATGTGGCGGCTCTGGACGACGAATCGCTGCCGAACGCGGAGTTCCTATGGGAGGACACGAACCGGATTCACATCCGGACCGTAGCGGGGCCTGGGCAAGCGGTGTCTATCCAAGTTACGCATCATCCG
Source organism: Bryobacterales bacterium (assembly GCA_963813145.1). GTDB lineage: Bacteria > Acidobacteriota > Terriglobia > Bryobacterales > Bryobacteraceae > Palsa-187. The sequence goes on along the minus strand of CAWEXX010000001.1, from coordinate 2,626,144 downwards.
GGATGGCATGCGAAGGTCAATGGATTATCGCGGCAGATCAAGCGTGACGGGCTCGGTTTGATGTGGCTTCAACCGGGGTGCAATGGGGCTTGCGACGTGCGGCTGGAATATAACGGGGGAGCGGAATTGCGGATCAGCCATGTGCTGAGTGCGTTCGGGATGGCAGGGCTGGTCTTTATGTTTGGTTGGATCGCGGTGCGTCGCTGGCGAGCAGGATGAGCGCTGAACAATGGGCCATCAAGCCCCAAAACAGGCGTCGAGATGAGTCTCGACGCGGCACGCACGAGTGCGTACGCCACGGCCCTTACGAGGGGGGTATAACCCCTGTACGATAGCAGGGATGCAATCGGACGGGATCAATCGGTGGTGGCGCGTGGTGGGTGGACTGCTCATGAACCTGGCGCTCGGGACGCTGTATGGGTGGAGCGTGTTCGTCGCTCCGCTCGAACAGCGGTTCGGATGGAAGCGGGCCGAAACTTCCATGGTGTTCACGATCGCGGTGATCGTGTTCGCTCTCAGCTTCGTGGTGGCAGGGAGGATTCAGGATAAGATCGGACCGCTTCCGTGCTCGCTCGCCGGAGGGATTCTGGTCAGCCTGGGATTCTACTTGTGCTCGTATACGACGAGTCTCGGCTACCTGTATGTCTGCTTCGGAGTCATCGGCGGGCTGGGGAATGGGTTCGGGTATGCCACGCCGATTCCGGTGATGGCCAAGTGGTTTCCGGATAGGCGCGGACTCGCGGTCGGATTGGCGGTGGGCGGGTACGGCGCGGGGTCGGCGATCTTTGGGCCGCTGGCGCAATTGAAGTTGATTCCGGCTTATGGGCTGCCGGCGACGTTCCAGATTCTCGGCGCGATTTTTCTCGTGATGACGGTCGTGGGCGCGCTGCTGCTGCGGAACCCTCCTGCGGGATATCGTCCCGCTGGGTGGCCGCCCGAGGCCGCCAAGAAGGCTTCGGACCGCGACTTCACGCCGGGAGAAATGCTGCGCACGCCGACGTTCTATCTGATGTGGATTGGATACGCGCTGGGGTGCTCGGCGGGACTGATGGTGATCAGCCAGTTGGTGCCGTTCGCGAAAAGCGTCGGGATCGCGGCGGCGGCGCTTTCGACCATGACGCTGGTGGTGGGCGCGTTCGGCAACGCCTCGGGCCGGATACTTTCGGGATGGATGTCGGATAAGCTGGGTCGCATTAACGTGCTGCGGACGATGATCGGGATTTGCATCGTCGCGATGCCGGCGTTGTACGCCGCGGGCAGCAACGTGGCGCTGCTGTATGCGGCAGTGTTCGTCGTCTACTGGTGCTATGGCACGCAGCTTTCGGTGAACGGTGTGGCGGCGTCGGACTTCTGGGGCACGAAAAACGCCGGCGTCAACTACGGAATTCTGTTCACGGCGTGGGGCGTGGCGGGGATCATCGGACCGCGAATCGGCGGCGTCCTTTATGACCGGTACCACAACTACCAGGCCGCGTTTTACACTGCCGCGGCACTGGCGGGGGTGGCGCTGCTGTGCGAACTGGGCGCGCGCCGGCCGCTTCCCGGAACGATAACGAGTCGGATATGATTTAAACAGAGGTGCCCGTGACCCGTTCGCTTCCGTTGCTTGCGTGCAGTTCTTTGATGACGCTTGTTTCCGTGAATGGGGCCACGCCCGCTCCCACGTTTCATAAAGACGTCGAGCCGATTTTCGAGAATCGCTGCCAGGCGTGTCATCGTCCGGGTGAAGCCGCGCCGATGGCGTTCATGAATTACAGCCAGATTCGTCCGTGGGCGAAGGCGATCCGCAGCGCGCTGCTTACCGGCAAGATGCCTCCTTGGCAGGCCGATCCGCACTATGGAAAATTCACCAACGACCTGTCGCTGGCGCATGGCGAAAAGGACACTATCCTCGCCTGGATCAACGCGGGCGCGCCCGAGGGGAATCCTGTGGACGCGCCGAAGCCTCGCGTGTGGGTGGACGGATGGCGAATTCCGAAGCCGGATATCGTGTTCGAAATGCCGGAGGAGTTTTCCGTTCCCGCGACGGGCGTCATCAATTATCAGTACATCCCTGTCCCGACGCATTTCACGGAAGACAAGTGGGTGGAGATGGTGGAGGTTCGTCCCAGCGACCGCGGCGTGGTGCATCATGCCATTGTCGTGACGGATAACGGCAACGGCTTCCGCGGACAGGAATATCTGGCGGGATACGCGCCGGGGATGGCTCCGCAGCTCTGGAAACCGGGGCAGGCTCGACTGATCAAGGCCGGGTCGTACCTGGTGTTTCAGATGCACTACACGACCAACGGGAAGCCGGCGCACGATCGCACGAAGATCGGGATGATCTTTTCGAAGAAGCCCCCCACGCAGCAAATTGTCGCGATGCAGGCGGCCGCACACTGGCTGCAAATCCCTCCCGGTGAGGCGAATTACAAGCTGGAGGCATCGACGACCATGCGGGAGAACGTGGAGCTGGTCGGGATGCGCGTCCACATGCATCTGCGTGGAAAATCGATGATTTTCCGCGCCGTTTATCCTAGCGGCGAATCGGAAATCCTGCTCGACGTGCCTAAGTACGATTTCAACTGGCAGCCTTATTACTATCTGGACACACCGAAGGCGCTGCCCCGCGGCACCCGCATCGACGTCAGCGCGGTGTTTGACAATTCCGCGAATAATCCGTTCAACCCGAATCCCGCGGCCACCGTTTTCTGGGGTCCGCAGAGCTGGGATGAGATGATGATCGGGTGGTTCGATATCGCCGTCAATGTGGGCAGCACGATTGGGCGCGCGCTTTATGGCTCGCCGGTGGAGCTGCATTAAAACTGCCCCGCCGGACGAGTCTTTGTGAAAAGTCAACGGATGACCGCTCCCGATGGGTCGCGGTTCCAAAAGACATGTCAACAGAACCGCGACGACGGTTCTGTTACACTCTTAAAAATCTATGAGCCTTTTTCGAACCAAACCTCTGGCGATGCTGCTCACGCAAGCGTGCGATCCTACCGACGGCTTGAAACGCACACTGACGGCAAGGGGTCTGATCGCGCTGGGAATCGGGGCCATTATCGGCGCGGGCCTTTTTGTCCGCACGGCGGCAGCCTCAGGAGAAGCCGCGGGTCCCGCGGTTGTCCTTTCCTTCGTGTTCGCTGCGATTGGATGCCTGTTCGCAGGGTTGTGCTACGCCGAGTTTGCCTCGATGATCCCCATTGCCGGCAGCGCCTACACCTACGCCTACACAACCATGGGCGAACTCGTCGCATGGGTGATCGGCTGGGCTCTGGTGCTCGAATATGCTTTCGGCGCGGGCACGGTGTCGATCGCATGGAGCGAATATTTGAATAAGTTGGCGGGAGGCGCGATTCCTTATTCCTGGTGTCACTCTCCTTTTGAAGTGGATAAGATGGGCGGCGGGGCGCACGGCATCATGAACGTCCCGGCGCTGTTCATCGTCCTGATTCTGACTCTTCTGCTGATCAAAGGCACTTCGGAATCGGCCACCGTCAACGCCATTATTGTCGCGGTGAAAGTCGGCATCGTACTGGCGTTCATCGCCATCGGCTGGAGCTTTATCAGTCCGGCAAATCACACGCCGTTTTTCATTCCGGAAGGCATCCCGGGTCATCTAGGATTCTTCCAACATGGCTGGGGCGGCATGCTGCGCGGCGCTGGCATCGTCTTTTTCGCGTTTATCGGGTTTGACGCCGTTTCGACCGCGGCCCAGGAAACGATCAACCCCGGGCGCGATATGCCGATTGGAATTCTCGGCTCGCTTGCGGTATGCACGGTGCTCTACATTTTGTTCGGATGGGTGCTAACCGGCGTCGCACCGTATCCGGAATTTCTGATGGCGGGCAAGGAAGCCTCGGTGGCTTATGCGATTCAGCATCATATGCCGGGGTTCGAGTGGCTCGCTACCCTGGTCACTGTCGCGATTTTGGCGGGTTTTTCGTCGGTCATCCTGGTGATGCTCATGGGCGGAAGCCGCGTGTTCTTCACCATGGCGTGCGACGGATTGCTCCCGCAGTTGTTTGCCCAGATTCATCCGAAGTTTCGCACGCCTTATAAGGCGAACATTATCGTCTTCTGTTTCGTCGGGATGCTTTCTTCCTTCGTTCCCGGCGATCTGTTGGGCGATCTGACCGCGATCGGCACACTGTTCGCGTTCGTGCTGGTGTGCATCGGCGTGTGGATTCTGCGAGTGAAAAACCCGGGTCAGGCGCGGCCCTTCAAGACCCCGCTGGTACCGCTCGTTCCCATCCTCGGCGTATTATTTTGCATCACGATGATCATTTCGCTGGATACCTATACACAGCTGGTGGCGTTCATTTGGATGCTGGTCGGGCTGGTCGTTTACTTCCTCTATGGCAGGAGCCATAGCCGTCTGAACGCGTAAAGAATCTTTTGGAGCCCGACCAGCGGGAAGGGCTACTTGGCGATGTCGTCACCAACGCACCAGATCGCCGAAGGGCCCCGCCCTTACGAGTCTATGTGAAAACTCTGGGGGTGACCGCTCCCGTTGGTCGCGGCTCTGTTGGTGGGCTTACTAGTACAGACCGGGGTTTCGTACCCTCCCAAAAATAGAACTCTTCTCCCTTGCGGACGAGCCTTCTTGCGGGGCAACCTCAGGGTGTGAGTCTATTCGGGCTTTTGCGGCACCGTCGCGCTCGTGTGTTGTTTGTTTGCGTCGGCAATTCCTGCCGCAGCCAGATGGCCGAAGCGTTCGCGCGAACCTATGGGAGCGACGTTCTGGAAGCCCAGAGCGCGGGTCTCCGCCCTTCGGCCCACGTTTCGCGACGAACGTGCATGGTCATGCAGGAAAAGGGCGTGTCACTCGCTACTGGCTACTCCACCAAGTTTCTCTCGTCATTCAAAATGGATGAGTTCGACCTCATTGTTAACTTGTGCGAATACAGCCTGCCGGACACCTCCACTATGGTGCTCAAGCGTGTGCTCCGCGACCCGAGCTCAGGCGACATGGACGCGTTTCGCGACGTTCGCGAGGACATCGAACAGTGCGTCCGGTTTCTGATCGTGCACTGCCGGGTCGCCCGTCAATGGCACGCTAAGAATAATCCGCTATATTCGGAGCAATGCGCCCAGGTGGTCTAAGGCTCCTCGTCTTTCTTCTGCTTGCCGCAGTGGTCACTGCCGCGCGCCTCTGCCACGCCGGTGTTTTATGGGCCGACGACAATTTGCCGCTCGCCGCCGCGATGCAAGTGGCGCACGGAAAAGTTCTCTATCGCGATGTCTGGTTCGATAAACCCGCTCTCGTGGCGTGGGTGAATCTTCTTTGGGGAGCCCGCGCCGGAGTACCGCTGCGGCTGGCCGGAGCCGCCTATGTGATCTCGATTGCGGGAGTCGCTTGGCAATTCGCTCGCTCGAAATGGAGCGAAACGGAAGGCCTCATCGCGGCGTTGTTCACGGCATTCTTTCTTACCTTCGGATTGCCCTCCGCCGTCATCCCTCTCGCTTCAGACATGCTGCTGGTGCTGCCGCACGTCACTGCCATTTATTTAGCCTGGCGAGGACGGGCGTTCCTCAGCGGCGTCGCCGCCGGAATCGGTCTGCTGTGCAGCTCGAAGGCGATCTTTGTTCTCGCAGCCTGCTGCTTGTGGCAGTGGAGGCAACTGCCGCTGCTCGTCATTGGATTCGCCGCGCCCAACGCGGTGGCCCTCTGCTGGATGTGGCTCCACGGCTCCGCATCCGAATATTACCGGCAGGCCTGGCAATGGGGACGCATCTACGCCGCCCACACATTCGTCGAACATCCCGTTGCGGAAGGGCTCACAAGAACAGCAAACTGGATGGGGTTCCAAGCAGCGCTGGTGGTTGGCGCGATCGTTGCCGTGCGCCGCGAGTCTCGCCTCGCGTGGTGGATTTTGCTGTCGCTCGCCGGAGTCGTCCTGGGCCTCCGATTCTTCCCGCGCTATTACTTTTTGCTCCTCCCGCCCATGATCGTCACCGCGTCGCGCGGCTGGTCGATTTTAGGAGGCTGCGGAAAACACCGCTCCCTGCGGTCACGGCTCGGTAGGCTGCTGATAATCGCGATGGTGTCCCTATGCGCGTCGCTTACAGTCCCCTTGATCCGCTTCGGGAAACCCTACGTGACTCTGGCTCGCGGAGGCGCGATGACCGATCTCAACATGGACCGCGACAGCCGCGCGGCGTCGGCGCAGCTCCGAGCCCTCGCTCATCCGGGCGATACGCTTTTCGTTTGGGGCTTCCGTCCCGACATCTTCGTCGATTCCGGTCTGCCTGCCGGCACGCGATTCCTCGAAAGTCAGCCGATCTCCGGCGTGCTGGCGGACCGCCACCTTTTCTCGACGGAATCGGTTGCGCCGGAGTTCACCGCGCCCAATGTCCGCGAGCTGATGACCACAAGGCCAACGTGGATCGTCGATGGACTGGGACCGTACAACCCGGCACTCTCACTCTCGGGCGCCGCCTCGCTGGCCGACTGGTTTTCGCATTACACTGAAATCGCGCGCACGGAATTCTGCATCTTGTACAGGCTCCGCAAATGAAGATCGCCGTTCTGATTCCCTGCCACAACGAGGAACACACGATCGGCGCGGTAGTGGAGGCCTTTCGCTCCGCGCTTCCGACGGCCAGCATTTACGTTTACGACAACAATTCGAAGGACTCGACGAAAAACATTGCAGCCGGGGCGGGAGCCATCGTCCGGAACGAGCCTGCGCAGGGAAAAGGCTCCGTGGTCCGCCGCATGTTCGCCGAAGTTGAGGCCGAGTTCTACATCCTGGTCGACGGCGACGGCACCTACGACGCCTCGATCGCTCCTCAGATGGTCGCGATGGTTTCAGAGCATCGACTGGCCATGCTGGTGGGCCGCCGCGTCGCCAGCTCGGCCGGAGCTTATCGCCGCGGCCACCAGATTGGCAATCGGATGTTTACCGAAGCGGTGGCGATGCTGTTCGGAACCAGTCTCCACGATATTCTCTCCGGCTATCGAGTCTTCTCCCGCGACTTCGTGAAGTCCTTCCCGGGCTTCTCGCGCGGGTTCGAGATCGAAACTGAGCTCACCGTTCATGCCCTGACGCTGAGGCTCCCGATCGCCGAGATGGATACGGAGTATAAGGAACGTCCCGGCGGCGCGAGCAAGCTGAACAAGTACACGGACGGCACTCGCATCCTGTGGACGATTTTCACTCTCTTCAAGAACGAACAGCCCTTCACGTTCTTCGCGCTGCTCAGCCTGCTGTTTCTCATGGGATCGCTGGTTCTGGCGTATCCGATCTTCGTTACCTTTCTCGAAACTGGGTTGGTCCCGCGCTTTCCCACCGCGATCCTGGCCACCGGGCTGACCGTTTCGGCTATCGTTCTTTTCGCTTGCGGCTTGATTCTGGATACCGTAACCAAAGGGCGGCGCGAAGTGAAGCTGCTGCACTACCTGAATGTGCGGAGATTGGAATAGTAAGCCCCGCGCTTACGGACGGGGTTATAACTCCTGGCATAATCTCCGGTAACGAAATGAGACAAACGGTCCACTCGTGGCCTGTCGCGGCTGATCGTTACCACATCCCCTCCATGACTGTCGGGGTTCGGTAGAGAGTCGAGAGTCAACGTACAGGCCACTAGTGCTGCGTGCGCGTAAAACGTAAACTGAAAGGGATGGCGAGGGCGGGGGCTTGGTCGCCTCTTAGACATTCTCTGTTTCGCGCGATGTGGATCGCGTCGGTGGCTTCGAACATCGGCACGTGGATGCACACGGTGGGGGCTTCGTGGCTGATGACGACGCTGGCTCCGTCGCCGCTTCTCGTCGCGCTGGTGCAGACCGCGACCACGCTTCCAGTATTCCTGCTCGGGCTGCCCGCCGGTGTGATGGCGGACTTGGTGGACCGGCGAAAGCTGTTGATCTTCACGCAATCGTGGATGTTGGCTGTCGCGGCGCTGCTGGGCGTGCTGGCGATTGTCGGTGGTGTGGGACCTTGGTGGCTGCTGACGTTGACGTTCGCGCTGGGAGTGGGATCGGCAATGAACGGTCCGGCATGGGCGGCGGCGATTCCGGAACTGGTGCCTCGGGTGGAAATGCCGGCGGCGGTGGCGCTTAACTCCGTGGGATTCAACATCGCGCGCGCGGTGGGACCTGCGCTGGGCGGCATCGTGATGGCGTCGTCGGGGGCGGGCGCGGTGTTCATCGCGAATGCGGTTTCATTTCTGGGCGTGATTATCGTGTTGTGGAGCTGGAAGGAAACGGCTCCAGCGGTGCAGGAGCCGGGCACGCGATTTCGCGATGCGATGCGCGAAGGGCTGGTCTACGTGCGCGGCGCGCGAGCGTTTCACGCGGTCCTGATTCGCGCCGGAATGTTCTCACTGGCGGGAAGCGCGCTATGGGCGATGCTGCCGGTGGTGGCCAGCCAGGAGATGAAAAGCACTTCGCTCGGATACGGAATCCTGCTGGGATGTCTGGGCGCGGGATCGGTGATCGGCGCGGCGATTCTGGCGCCAGTGCGGTCGCGATTCTCAGTGGATTGGATCGTCGCGGCGGGCGTGGTGTTGTTCGCGATCGCGACCACGGGCCTCGCGCTGCTGAAAACTCTGCCGCTGGCTGCTGCTGCGATGCTGGCTGGAGGAGTCGCCTGGATCACCGTGATGTCGAGCTTCAACGTGTGCGCGCAAACTACGCCGCCGCAATGGATGCGGGCTCGGGCATTGGCGTTTTATTTGCTCGTCTTTCAAGGCTCGCTGGCGTTGGGCAGCGGCGCGTGGGGAGAAGTGGCGCGACGCGTGGGTGTACGAGCGTCATTGAACATCGCGGCGGCTGCGATGGTGGCAGGGCTCGCGGCGGGATGGCGGATGAAGCTGTCGGCGGGTCCGGCGGCCCCCGTGGAGGAGGCGGTCGCGGCAGAATAGGGTTATGTCGAACGAAGAAGAGTTTCTAAGATTCTCGTGCGAGAAGTTGACACAGTTGAATCAGCGCATCGAGATTTGTGTCGGGAGGCTGACGCCGGAACAGGTGTGGGCGCGCGGGGCGGCGAATGAAAATGCGGTCGGCAACCTGGTGCTGCATCTGGCGGGCAACGTGCGTCAGTGGATCGTCAGCGGAGTGGGCGGAGCGCCGGACCGGCGCGACAGGGACAGCGAGTTCGAGGCGCAGTCGGGTGAAAATATTCTGGTGAGGCTGCGGTTGACGGTGGAGGAAGCGGTCGCGGTGCTGGCCGCGCTGCCGCATGAAAAGCTCAGCGAGCGGCGCACGATCCAGAAGCATTATGAGGTGACTGTGCTGGAGGCCATCTACCACGTGGTAGAACATTTTTCGATGCACACGGGGCAGATCATGTTCGCGACCAAGCTGTTGACGGGCGAGGATCTGGGGTTTTACGGATATTTGAAGTCGGGGAAGGCGCGGGCGGAGAAGGTGCCGTAGGCGAGGGTTGTCGGTATACTGATGTTGAGACAGTGATGATACGCGATTACGTCGAGCAGCGCAACGGCGGCTATTACGTCGCGGGCTCGCGCGTGACGCTGGAATCGGTAGTGTATGCGTTTCGCGACGGCGAATCGCCGGAGATGATCAGGCAAGATTTTCCGGCGCTGAGTCTCGAACAGATCTACGGAGCGATTACATACTATCTGGCGAATAAGAGCGCCGTCGATCAATACCTGATCCAGTCGGAAAAGGAGTGGGATGCCTTCGCGCAGGAGCATCCTGTGCCGGATTCGCTACGCGCCAGGCTCAATCGAGCTCGCCAGGAACTTCTCATAAAGCGATCGTGAGTATCAGATTACTCGCGGACGCCAGTTTGCGCGAGTCCATCGTCAGCGGTGTGATCCGCGCGGAGCCGTCAATCGATTTTTTGGACGCGAATGTGGCTCAATTGCAGTCTGTCCCAGACGATCAGGTTCTGGCAATTGCGGCGCGCGCCCAGAGAATTCTTGTCACTCATGACCTGAAGACGATGCCCTCGTATTTTGGGGCGTTCCTGACACACTCGCAAAGCCCAGGCGTGTTTCTTATCTCCCAAAAAACCAGCGTGGCAGATGCGATTGAGGCTCTGCTTTTGATCTGCCTTGCCTCTAAGCCGGAGGAATGGATGAATCGAATCTGCCGTCTGCCGTTGTAGATCTAACCCGCGATGGCGACAGGACGAATCGGCGATCCGGTGCCGCCGCGGATTTTTAGGGGCAATGCTACGAACTGAAATTCTTTCGCGCCGGCCGCGGCGAGGGATTCCAGGTTTAGGCATTCGATGATGTGGATGCCTCGCTCGACCAAAAGGTGGACGTGGACTTCCATGTGCGAGGGCACGCATTCGAACGCCACTGTATCGCTACCGGCGGCGAAGATTCCATGTTTACTGAGCCATTTCGCGCCGTCCACTCTCGGGCCGGGACCGCGCGGGGCGGCGCCGCTGCCTCCGGTGATGAAGCGGTGGGCATCGTTCCACAGATTGCCCCAGCCGGTGCGGATCAGTGCGATTCCTCCTTCGGAAGGAGTGACGCCGCAGGCTTCGAGGTGCTGCGGGGTCACCACAAAATCAAGCGGGAGGGCCTCCACTCCTTCCAGGCGCGCGATGTCGAACAGCACGGCCCGGCGGAAGATGGGGGCGATGGTGTCGACTCCGTAAGGGGTCACGCCTTCGCTGTAGGATTGCACCGGCGCGACTCCGCCGTGGAGTTTTCCATCGCACGAGAAATGGGAAAGAGCGTCGATGTGAGTGCCGACGTGTCCGCCCAGCGTGATCATTTCCGCGGTGGCGCTGGCGCCGTTCGGGAGTACCATTTCGCCGTGCAGTTTGGTGAGGGTGCGGGAGAAAGGCGGATGCGTCGGGAAATGGGGCATCCCGGCGTAGAGGGGCTGGGCCAGATCGTAAACTTTTCCGATGTTCATGGATTCTTATTTTAGCTTCAGTCGCGGCTGAGAAAGCACCAGCACGACCGCTCCTGCTGGTCGCGGCTCTGAAAGGCCGGTCGATTTCGCGAGTGTTAGCGACAGAGCCGCGACCGGCAGGAGCGGTCCGGAGCAACTTTCAAGGTGCCGCTTTCTTGACTCGCTTGCGCTTCGGCGAAACTACGGCGGTTTTGCCGCTCCATCGGCCTAGCCGGAATTCGCGGCTGTAATGCGAGGTGAGGTTGCGAATGGCCACGGTGACCACTCCGGCTGCGTCGCAGGAGTATGATTCCTCGATCTCCTGATGCGATGCGGGCCACGAATACTCGACCGGCACTGTTTCGAAATTTCGCGCGTCGGCGAGCGCGGGGTCGAAGGGAAAGTGGATCTCGTCCCAGACGGTGATGTCGCCTGAAGGCTGCGCGTCGTCGGCGACGTGGCTGGCTTCGAGGTAGCGGAAATCGCCTACATTATGGACCGGCTGATAGCGCCGGCGCACGGTGAGCGGCGGCTCTGCGGCGCCGGGAAGACGGGTGCCGCGCGGGAAAATGGGATCGAAAATCATGCGCCGGCCCGCGTCGCCTTCGCGCCATACACCGAAATTGCGGGTGAACATTTCGCGCAGGGTGTAGCCGGAGGCGGCGTCGGCCTGAATCGCCAAACCGATGGCGGTAGCAGATCGGGTGTACTCGCTGCGCTTCACTTTGCGACCGAATTCCTCGCGCAGAACGCGCGACACTAACGGCAGCTCGCTCCCTCCGCCCGTCACGTAGAGAGCATCGATTTCGTTTCCTTCGGCCAGCAGCGCTGTGGCTTCCATAGATTCGGCGAGCAGGGGGCGGCAGCGGTCGTAAAAATCGGCGACTGCGATGGTGGCTTGGCCCATGCCTTCGCGGACGACATCGAGGTCGACCACGAGCTTGCGCGAGTTGGGATGCAGGGCTTCTTTTTGACGCCGGCATTCCTCATCCAGGCGGAAGAGTTCGGCCAGATCGAGCTTCAGAAGGGCTTCCTCGCCGATCGCCATTTCAGCGAGCACGAGGTCGAAGTCATCGCCGCCGAGATGTGGCATTCCCTCCGAGGCGAGCACCGTGTGCGTGCCCGCCGCGATCTCGACCAGCGAAACGTCGCAGGTGCCTCCGCCGAGGTCGTAGACCAGAATCCGGCCCACGGTTTTCTGGCGATGTCCGAATTCTATCGAGGCGGCGGAAGGTTCGTTGAGCAGGCCCAGAACGGAGAAGCCGGCGCGGCGAAACGCATCGACGGTTAGAAATCGCTGATTGCTGTTGGCGTTGGCCGGAACGCCCAGCACGATTTCGAGCGGCTCGGATTCGCCGAAGCGGGCGGCGAGCGCGTGCCGCAGCCCTCCTACCAGTCCGGACAGCAGCTCGGACAGAGGAACCAGCATCCCACCCAGGTCTAGCTGCGTTTTCGGACCCGCGTCTTCCAGATAACGCTTGAGCGAGCGGACGATGGTCCAGCCCGGCTCTTCCTGCGTTGCGTAGGCATCCCAGCCGAAGCGGCGCTGATCGCCTTTCATCGCGATCAGGGGCGGAAACCAGTCGAAAACTCCGTCGGCGGTTTCGAACGGAACCAGCGGATAATTACCGCGGTCCGCGGCCGATACGACGATGCGAGTGGTCCCGAAGTCGATGCCGAACTTCATCTTTTAATGGTTAACATACTTCGGCTCCGCTCCCTGTAGTCGCGGCTCGGTAGCGCGCGGAGCAGTGGCGGCTTACAATGGTCCTTCTATGAAGCTCCTGTTTTTGCTGCCCGTTGTTTGCGCCGCGCAGCATGTCGCGAACTTGAATCAGCTTACGCACGGAGGGCAGAATGCCGAGGCGTATTGGGCGCCCGACGGGAAGCGCCTGATTTTTCAATCGACTCGCGACAAATATGAGTGCGATCAGATCTATGTGATGAATGCCGCCGACGGGTCGGATCTGAAGATGGTGTCGACCGGCAAGGGCGTCACTACCTGCGGATATTTTCTGGGCGACAACAAGACGATCGTTTATGCGTCCACACACGAAGGCGGCGATGCGTGTCCGGCTCGTCCCGATCGGAGCAAGGGTTATGTGTGGGCAGTGTATCCGACGTTCGACATTTACCTGGCCACGGACGCCGGGAAAATTCTGAAGAAACTGACCACCGCGCCCGGCTACGATGCCGAGGCCACTGTCAACTGGAAGACTAAGAACATCATTTTCACGTCACTCGCGTCGGGCGACCTCGATCTGTGGAGCATGCGGGAGAATGGGTCGCAGAAAAAGAGAATCACGAAGACGGAAGGCTACGACGGCGGTGCGGTGTACTCGCGCGATGGAAAAAAGATCGTGTGGCGCGCCCATCATCCCGATACGCCGGAGAAATCCGCGAAGGCGAAGGAGCTGCTGAAAGAGAATCTCACAGCGCCTATGAAGATGGAGCTGTTCGTCGGCAACGCGGACGGAACGGGGGCCAAACAGATCACCAATTTCGGGTGCGCCAGCTTCGCGCCCACCTTCACGCCGGATGGGAAGAAGATCCTGTTCAGCTCGAACAAGCACAAGTGCGACTCCAGCGATTTTGAGTTGTACCTTATTAATGTGGATGGAACCGGCCTGGAACAAGTGACCGATTACGGCGTGTTCACGTCGTTCCCGGAATTTTCGCCGGACGGCGCGAAAATCGTCTTCGCGTCCAGCTACAAATCGACCAGCCGTTACGAATTCAACATTTTTACAGCCGATTGGAAACCATGAAGATCTTTCAAAACCTACTCGCTGTTGCGGCTCTGGCCGCGCTGACGTTCGCGCAGGCTCCTCAGCCTCCCAGGAAGAAAAAGCTGCTGGCCATTGGCGCGGTCGCCGGATTCCAGCACGATTCCGTCTCGAACGGGCTCGCCACCATGTGGAAGATCGGGCACGATACGGGTCTTTGGGACACCTATATCCGGACCGACACCCAGCTGATCACGAAGAAGAAAATCCCCGCCGGCAACGCGAAAAATCTCGATTATTTCGACGCGATTTATTTGTACACCACCGGTGAGCTGCCGCTCGACGACGAACAGAAAGCATCGCTGCTATCGTTTGTCCACGACGACGGGAAGGGAATTATCGGAGGCCATTCGGCCATCGATACGTTGTACAAATGGCCGGAATACGGCGAAATGATGGGCGCGTATTTCGACCAGCATCCCTGGGGACAGTTCCTGGCGCCGATCATCATTGAGGATCACAACTTCCCTGCTATGAAGGCGTTTCCGGCAGTGTTCACAATGATGGACGAGATCTATCAGCCGAGCAAGGAATTCTCCCGCGACAAGGTCCGCGTGCTGGCCCGGCTGGACGAAAACAAGATCGATCTGGGCAATAAGAACGTGCATCGCACCGATAAGGACTTCGCCGTGGCGTGGGTCAAGACCTACGGCAACGGACGCGTGTTCTACTCGACGTTCGGCCATCGCGAAGAGGTCTACGACCGGCCCGATATCCAGGCTATGTACCGCGAAGCTACCAAGTGGGCCATGAAACTGATCGACGGCGACGCAACGCCGCGGCCTCGGCCGTAAGCAGAGACGCCGGCTGAAGCCGCCGCTGCAAGCTGAAGCTCGCGCCACCCCCAAAAAAGGATTTTGAGGAGTTGTTTAAAGGATCGGTATGAGACTCACCACAGCAGTTTTTGTGTTCACAGCTTTCATGCACGCCGAGGTTGTTGATTCGGCCGCTGGCGGCTTTACCGTCAAGACCGTCCTCAATATCAAGGCCTCGCCCGAGGACGTCTATAACAAGTTCACTCACAACATCGGCGATTGGTGGAATTCCACGCACACCTTTTCGGGCGACGCCAAAAACCTGAGAATCGAAGATCGTCCCGGCGGCTGCTTCTGCGAAAAGCTGCCGAACAACGGTTTTGTGCGCCATCTGGAAGTTGTTTATCTGGTGCCTGGAAAGGCGGTCACTTTGAATGGAGGACTCGGCCCGATGCAATCGGTGGCTGTGGCCGGCAGCATGGTGATCAAGTTCTCGCCTGCCGACGGCGGCACGAAATTCGAGATGACGTACAGCGTCAATGGGTATTCGGCGAAGGGCATGACTAGCTGGGCCGCTCCGGTGGACATGGTGACGGCGGAGCAGTTCACGCGGATGAAGAATTACATCGAGACAGGGAGCCCGGCGCCGGCGGCGTCAAAGTAGACGATCGAGGACGAGCGTTTCGAAGGCTGGTACCCGTTCAAAATCGGGATCGTTCGTGACCAGCCCTGTAGCTCCAGCCTGTGCTGCCGTGGCAGCTTGCAGCGCATCCGCCATTTTCAAGCGATATTCCGCGCGAAAACGCGCGGCGATATCTGCTGCCTCGAGATCCGGCGGTATCCACTCAAGATTTGGATAAGTTGCCAACAGCCGATAAAACCTGCTGAACGCTTCTTCGTCCAGCATACGGTAGGGTTTGACGAGAATTTCAGTCATCGTGATCGTCGAGGTGACCGCCATATGGCCTGGTTCCTCAACCCATTGGAGAACTTCTCTCGTCACCCCAAGGTACTTGGGATTTTTCTCCAATGAGTAGATGAATACATTGGTGTCCAGCGCGATGCGTTGATGACGGCGCAAGAACGCCTGGAGCGGAGTCACCTCCAGCTCTTGCGCTCCTTCTTGAGGTAATCCGGACCGTAGCCGCCAGGCATCAGCCCCTCGATGGCGAGATGATATTTCGCTGGCCTCTTCATCACCACCATCTCACCGGCGTGCACGGAGACGAGCAACTTGTCCCCTGCCTTAACTCCCAGCGCCTTCCGAGCCTCCGCGGGAATCACAATCTGGTTCTTCGAAGAAATGGTTACTTCCGCCATGCTTTACATTTTACCAAAAAGTAAAGCGCTAGCCGACCTGCACCAGCCCCGTCTCCATCCTCTTCAGCTGCCCGCACGCGGCATACACGTCGAGGCCCCTCGGCCGCCTCACGAAACAAGGTACCGACCTCCGCACGATGGACTGAAACGACTCCACGCGCTCCTTCAGCGGCGTCGAAAACGGGATCCCCGGCCCTGGGTTCAGCGCAATCAGATTGACTTTCGCATTCAGGTTCCCCAGCAGCTTCACGACCCGACGCGCATCCGCGTCCGTATCATTCACGTCCCGCAGCATCACGTATTCGAACGTCAGCTTCTCCCAAGGCCGCAAGGGATATCGCCGGCACGCCTCCAACAGCTCGGCCAGGTGATACTTCTTCGTGATCGGCATCAACTGCCGCCGCTGCTCTTCATTCGACGCGTTCAGAGAAATCGCCAGCTTCGGCCGCACGGGCTCCGTCGCCAATTCATCGATCTTCGGAATGATCCCCGAGGTCGACAGCGTAATCCGCCGGGGCGAAATCGCCATGCCCTCCGGATCCGTCATCAGCCGCGTCGCCTTGATCACGTTCGCCAGGTTGAGCAGCGGCTCGCCCTGCCCCATCATGACGATGTTCACCCGGTCCGCATTGGCCTCCAGCGAATTATCAGCCGCGACCCTCAGCACCTGCCCCGCGATCTCCCCCGCCGTCAAATGTCTCTCCAGGCCCATCAGCGCGGTCAGACAGAATTTGCAATCGACGGGACATCCCACCTGGCTGGAGATACAGATAGTGGACCGTTCGCCCTCCGGCATCCAGACGGCCTCGACGGTTTTCCCGTCGGCCAACTTAAGAAGATATCGCCGCGTTCCATCCGTCGAGTCGAATCGGCGGTCGATTTCGGGTAGTCCTAATGGCAAATCGGACCCCAGTCGAGCGCGCAACGGCTTGGGAAGATTGGAGATCGCTCCGATGTCCGTCACCCGCTGCCGGTACACCGCCTCATAAATCTGGCGCGCCCGGAACGCCGGTTCGGTGGACCCCAAAGCTTGTTGGATGTCCGTAAGTTCCATCCCTACAATACTTTGCGGCATGGCTCTAGTTTACCATGGTAAACTCGGAGTTACATGGCCACGCAGCGCGTACAGAAATCCAGGGACATCGAACGAGCAGTCCTGCCGAACGGCGTCCGCGTGGTTACTGAGCAGATGGCCCATGTCCGCAGCGTCACCGTCGGTATCTGGATCGGCACCGGCTCCCGAGAAGAGTCGCCCGAGGAGAGCGGCCTCACGCACTTTATCGAGCACATGGTTTTTAAGGGAACCAAGAACCGCTCGGCCGAACAGATCGCCCGCTCGGTCGATTCCATCGGCGGAGGCCTGGACGCGTTCACCTCCAAGGAACTGGTCAGCTACAACGTCAAAGTTCTGGACGAGCATTTGCCCGAAGCCTTCGACGTGGTCTCCGATCTGGTCCGCAACCCGCTGTTCGCGCAAGCCGATATCGAGAAGGAAAAGGGCGTCATCCTCGAAGAGCTGAAGATGGAAGTGGACAATCCGGAATACCTGATCCACGAAATTTTCTCCAGCACTTTCTGGAAAGGCCATGCGCTGGGACGCCCGATTCTAGGCACCAAGCAGACCATTCGCACCTTCGATCGCGAGAAGGTCGAGAAATACTACAAACAGTTTTACGGCCCGTCGAATATCCTCATTACGGCTGCCGGGAATTTGAGCCACAAAAAGCTGGTCAAGCTCGCGGAAGAGAAATTCGCGGATTTGAAGCCGCGCAAGACCAGGTCGCTTGGTGCGATCCCGCAGCCCCACGCGCCTCTCGTGTTCCGCAATAAGAATTCGCTGGAGCAGGTGCACCTGTACCTCGGCGTGCCTTCGATTTCGATGCCTCACGAGAAGCGATTCGCGTGCTACATCCTCAACGCGATTCTGGGCGGCGGCATGAGCTCGCGCCTGTTCCAGAATATTCGCGAAAAGCAGGGGCTTGCCTACACGGTGTATTCCGAACTGACCATGTATCGCGACGCGGGATGCATGCTGGTCTATGCGGGCACGTCGCAAAAGACCGCGGGCAAGGTCATCGAATCGGTGGTGCATGAGCTGGGCGAAATCGCCGCGCACAAAGTGACGCCGGAAGAGCTGCGCCGCGCCAAGGATCACCTCAAGGGCTCCTACGTGCTAGGCCTGGAATCGACGTCCAGCCGCATGGGCAACCTTGCGCGTCAGGAGCTGTACTTCAAGCGCTTCTTCTCGCTGGGCGAGATGCTGGAATTGATCGAAAAGGTTACCGCCGACGAAGTCCTGGCACTGGCGCAGCAGTTTTTCGACCCGAAGCACATGGCCGTCGCAATGCTTGGCCGCCTGGAAGGTTTCAAAGTCCGCCGCCAGGATCTCATGCGATCCATATGATCGTGCGCGGGCCTGCCAACAGCTCTAGTTGTCGGGTGGGACAGGCGCTTTCGCCTGTCTTGCTTTCGCTCGTCCTCGCCGCCCAAGCGTTCGCGCTCGACATCACCAAGCTCAAGCCGACCGGCTACGTGAACGATTTCGCCCACGCGCTGGACGCCGCGAACGCGCAGCGCCTCGAAGCCTACTGCGGCATTCTGGAGCGCTCCACCGGAGCCCAAATGGCTATCGTCACCATCGACACACTCGATGGCAACGACATCGCGGACGTCGCCAATAAGCTTTATCACCAGTGGGGCGTCGGTAAAAAGCCGAACGACGAAGGCATTCTGATCCTTTTCGCGATCAAGGACCATAAGGACCGCGCGGAAATCGGCTACGGCCTGGAACCCGTCATCACCGACGCTGATTCCGGCTCCATCCTGCGCGGCATCCGGCCTATATTGCGCCAGGGTACCTACGGCCCCGCGGCGCTGGCAGCCGCGCAGCAGTTTGGCGCGATGATCGCCAAATCGAAAAACGTGACGCTTCCCGTCGATCCGCGGGTCCGCACCAGGACGCAAGTCAGCCGTGCTCCGAGGATTCCATGGTTTCTGATCGTCATCGGGATTTTTTTCGTCCTCTCCATGCTCGGGCGGCTGGGCGGCGGAGGAGGAGGCGGAGGCTTCACCGGTTTCCTTACCGGTATGTTCCTCGGTAACATGATGGGACGCGGCGGCGGAGGCAGTTGGGGTGGCGGCGGATTCGGAGGCTCCAGCGGCGGCGGTGGGGGCGGCGGATTTGGGGGCTTCGGCGGCGGAGACTCCGGCGGCGGCGGATCTTCCAGCGACTGGTGATTTAATTGGTTTAATCAAAATGGACGAACTCAAAGAACTGGTCACAAAGCTAGAGCGCGTCTATCAGGACCGGCTGCTGTCGGTGATCCTCTATGGCTCCGGGGCGTCGTCTGACCATCACGCGAAATTTTCCGACCTGAACGTTTTGTGCGTGCTCAAACAAATCACGCCGCGCGAGCTGGGCGAAAGCGAGCCCATCTTCGGCTGGTGGAAGGAACACAAGCACCCTTCGCCGCTGCTGATGAGCGAAGAGGAAGTGCACAACTCCGCCGATTGCTTCCCCATCGAATATCACGACTTGAAGGACCGCCGTAAGATGCTGTACGGCCCGGACGTGATTGCGGACGTCCATGTCGATTCGAAATATTACCGCGCACAAATCGAGCACGAACTTCGGTCCAAGTTATTTCGTCTAAGACAGCAGGCGGCCAGTGTGTTGTCGGATCCGGAAAAGCTGTTCGCGCTGTGCGTGGATTCGGTTTCGACCTTCTGTATGCTGGCGCGCCATGCGCTGATCGTCGCGGGTCATCACCAATCGGATCGCCGCGCCGTGGTGCATCAAATGGGCGTGACGCTCGAAATGGACGTGACCCCATTCAACATTCTTTTAGACATCCGGGAAGATAAATCAGGCATCGACCCAGGCGATCCAGGCGAACTGTTCGCGCAATACATGGAATGCATCCGCCGCCTGGTCGAATTCGTGGACGGCCTGGAAGCAAAGCACGCAACGGGACATTAGAACACGGGGAGAACTATGAAATTAGGATTGATCGCATTAGTGATAGTCGGCCTGCTGGTAGTCGTGGGCCTGGTGCTGGGCGGCAGCCTGATCGGTTCGAAGAACGAACTCGTGACGGAGCGCGAAGCCATCAAAGGCGCCTGGAGTCAGGTCGATGTGGTTCTGCAACGCCGCGCGGATTTGATTCCAAACCTGGTCGAGACCGTAAAAGGCTTCGCCAAGCACGAAGAGACCGCCATCGACTCCGTCACCAGCGCCCGTGCGGCACTCGGCGGAGCGCAAACACCGAAGGAAAAGATCGAGGCAAACTCCAAACTGGATTCCGCATTGTCACGCCTGTTGGTCGTAGTCGAGAATTATCCCAACTTGAAGGCCAACGAAAATTTCATGCGCCTTCAGGACGAGCTGTCCGGCACCGAAAACCGCATCGCGGTGGAACGCCGCAAGTACAACGAGACGGTGCAAAAATACAACACCGATATCGAGGTGTTCCCCAAAAGCATCGCCGCTTCCATATGGGGCTTCAAACGCGAAGACGCGTATTTCCAGGCCGACGCCGCGTCTAAACAGGCTCCCAAGGTCAAATTCTAAGTGGCAGAGTGGGGCAGGTTCCCGACCTGCCCTCTTCGCACTTAACAGAAACCATGCCCTCTCCGACATTCCACAACTACATCGACGGCCAATGGGTCGCCGGCTCGACATTTGAGAATCGCAACCCCGCCGACACGTCAGACCTGGTAGGCGAATTCGTCTCCGGCACCGCCTCCGATATGGCTGACGCCGTGGACGCCGCCTCCCGAGCCCTCCCAGCCTGGAGCGCCATGCCCGCGCCCGCGCGAGGCGCACTCCTCTATCGAGTTGCCGACGGACTGGAGCGCAAATTCGATCAGCTAGGCGAAGAAATGACCCGCGAGGAAGGCAAAACGCTTCCCGAAGCCAAAGGCGAGGTCCGTCGCGCGATCAATATTTTTCGCTACTTTGCCGGAGAAGGCTCGCGCATGCCCGGTCCCGTCGTCGCATCCGAGCGCGACCGCGTCCACATGTGGGCGCAGCGTAAACCAGTGGGCGTGGTCGGACTGATCACACCGTGGAATTTCCCTATTGCGATCCCGGCCTGGAAGATGGCTCCCGCGCTGATCTGCGGCAACACCATCGTCGTCAAGCCCGCGTCCGTGTCGCCTCTTTCCGCGTGGCGCATCGTGGAAGCGTGCCGCGAAGCGGGTATTCCCAAAGGCGTCGTGAACTTCGTCGCCGGATCGGGCGGAACCCTCGGCAAATCGCTGGTTGCGGCCCCGGCTTTGAAAGCAGTCTCCTTCACCGGATCCTGCGGAGTCGGCGAATGGCTGCACGCCGAAGCCTCCAAGCGCCGCTTGCGCATTCAACTGGAAATGGGCGGAAAAAATCCGACCATCGTGCTGGCCGACGCGAACTTCGAACAAGCGGTGGAAAACACCGTCAACGCCGCGTTCTTCTCCACGGGCCAGAAATGCACCGCGACCAGCCGCGTGATCGTCGAGGACGCCATCTACGACCGTTTCTTAAGCGCATTGGTCGAACGCACGAAGAAGCTAAAAGTCGGCAACGGTCTCGAAGCCGGCATCGATATCGGACCCGCGGTCGATGAAGGGCAGCTCGAAACCGATTTGAAGTACATCGCCATCGGCAAGAAAGAAGCGGGCAAGCCTAAATGCGGAGGCCATCGCTTGACCGGCGGCGATTACGATAAGGGCTTTTTCATCGAGCCGACCATCTTCGCTGACGTCACCGAGAAGATGACCATCGCCCAGGAAGAGATTTTCGGACCAGTACTCGCTGTGATGCGTGCCAAGGATTTTGAAGACGCCATGCGAATCGCCAACGAAATCCCGTTCGGGCTGTCGTCGTCGATTCAAACGTCGAACATTTCGCGAGTCTTCGAATTCGTGCAGCGCGCCGAAGCCGGCCTGCTCACCGTGAACCTTCCCAGCGCCGGAGTCGAATATCAACTCCCGTTCGGCGGATCGAAAGATTCGAGCTTCGGTCCGAAAGAACAAGGTCCCGCCGCCATGGATTTTTACAGCGACTGGAAGACCAT
This sequence comes from Bryobacterales bacterium, assembly GCA_963813145.1. Classification (GTDB taxonomy): domain Bacteria; phylum Acidobacteriota; class Terriglobia; order Bryobacterales; family Bryobacteraceae; genus Palsa-187. The sequence goes on along the minus strand of CAWEXX010000001.1, from coordinate 2,604,420 downwards.
CTACCTGAAATACTGACCATGCAACTAGGACAAATTAAGTGGAACGGCGCCACTACCGCCGCGATTTTTAACGACACCGCCGCGCGCCCCATTCCCGATTACACTCTTTTAGACCTGATCTGCCGGGCCGATAAAGAAGGCGAGACGCTTCCTGATTTGGCCGCCAGATTGGCCACCCGCCAGTCTGTTTTGGCGGAGCCGCTGATCCCTCTGCAGCCGCGCGAAGTCTGGGGCTGCGGCTGCACGTATGAAACCAGCGCTTCGTTTCGCGACGCCGAGCACGGGACCCGCGAAGGCTTTTACGCTCATGTGTATAAAGCCGATCGCCCCGAGATTTTCTTCAAAGGCACCTCGCGAGTCTGCGTCGGCCCCGGACAGGCCATCGGGATCCGCAGCGATTCGAAGTTCACCGCGCCGGAGCCCGAGTTGGCTTTGATTCTCGGGGGGAAGGGCAAGATTCTGGGCTATACCCTGGCCAACGACGTGTCAGCGTGGGATATCGAGCGGGAGAACCCTCTCTATCTGCCTCAATCTAAAACGTATACAGCCTGCTGCGCGTTGGGTCCCGTGATGGTGACGGTGGATGAGATCGCGGACGCGCGGACTCTCAACATGGCTTGCGCCATCCGCCGCGGCGGCGCGGAAATTTTCGCCGGTGCAACTCCTATCTCACGGTTGGGAAGGACTTTCGAGACTCTGGTGGAGTATCTTTTGCGCTCCAACCCGGTGCCGGCGGGATCGGTGGTCTTGACCGGGACCGGGATCATCGTGAAAGAAGATGCCGCGCTCGCCGCGGGAGACGTGGTTACGATCAGAGTTGCCGAGATCGGCGAATTGTCGAATCCTTGCGCGATTGTGTAGGTAGGTCATGGGCTGACCGCTCCCGCAGGTCGCGGCTCTGTTACGCCTCTTCGTCCGAATCCTCCAGCAATTCCGCCTGCGCTGCGTAGCGTTTCAGCACTCGGACCGAGTTACCCGTACTGAAGCCCGATGTCCGCAATTTTCGATACGCGGACGCCAAATGTTTTTCTTCCTGGAGCAGCGCGCCTAAATCCTTGCCGCGATATTTGCGCGCCAGGAACTTTTCGATCATCGCGACCTCATCGGCGCCCTCGAACGCTTTGTCGGAGGCCTGCTTCGCGACCGCTGGAGCCACTCTTCGCGCCATCAGGTCCCGCAGCACTCGGGTCTTTCCAAAGCCTCCATCGTCGCGGCGCCAACTGGCGTAGGATTCGGCGAAACGCTGGTCGTTCAAATAGCCCGATTCTTTCAGTCGCGCCAGCACGTCGTCGATGTCGGCCGGCTCCGCGGCGCGGCGCTTCAGTTTTTCCCGCAACTCAGAAATCGTCAGAGCACGCGCGGAGAGCGCCTGCGCGGCGAATGCCATCAGTCCGCTCGCGTTGAGTAGTTTAGGAGTCCGCACCATTTGCTATGCTGTGAGTGATTCAGGACGAAACAATCACTAGCGCCACGAGTCCATTGTAAAGAAAGGAGTGACGGAATATATGGGAGACGATAACAAGCTGTCGTATTTTTTTCTGGGCCTTGGCCTGGGGGTTGCGGCGGGGGTGCTGTTCGCGCCGAAATCGGGAGCGGAGACGCGCGAATTTCTTCGCGCCAAAGCGGAAGAAAGCGGAGACTACGTGAAGCAGCAGGCCGGCAATCTCAAAGAGACGGCCGCCGAAGCGCTCGAACGCAGCAAGCAAACGGTGCAGAAGCACAAAGATAACCTGGCCTCCGCGGTCGAGGCCGGTAAACAGGCTTATCGGGAGGCAACCACCACTCCTGGAGTCTAGGGATGGTTGAGGCGTTCGGGTACCCGAGCGCCTCAATTTCAACATGGAACAGCAAACAACCCTGCTCATTATTCTCGCGGTTTTCGTCGCCGTCTCCGCGATCGCTCTCTGTATTCAGGCGGGCATGTTGTTTGGCATTTACAAATCGGCGAAGGCGACTGAGGCGAATGTGAAGCGTGTGCTGCCGAAAGTGGAATCCCTGCTGCCTAAAGTGGAGACGCTGGTCGAAAGCTCCACGGCGGTGGTCGATATGAGCCGCAAACAGATCCATGAGATCACGGTCAAGGCCAGCGATATTCTCGACCTGACGCGAGTCCAGCTCGCGCGCATCGACAGCGTGCTTGAAGACGCCTCGACCCGGGCTCATGTGCAGTTGGCGCACGCCGAAATGGTGATCGACGATACCATGTCGCGGGCGCAGCATACGGTCGCGGTAGTGCAGGGCGGCATTATGGCTCCTCTGCGCGAGATTCAAGGCGTGGCAACGGGAGTGCGAACGGCGATCCGCCACCTGATGCGCGCGGGCCGGCCGAGTCCCGAGCAGGCCACCGCCGATGAAGAGATGTTTATCTAGCAGGGTGCTGAAAGACTCGTGAACACCGCTCCCTTTGGTCACGGCTCGGAAAGCACAGCCGCACGCTAACAGCAGTCTACCGAGCCGTGACCGCAGGGAGCGGTGTTTGAAATTGCTTTTTCCGCAGCCCCCCTCAGCCCGTGCTGGATTACTTTTGTGATACATTGTTGCCAGTTGTTCCCAGGAGTCTGATCGAGCCTGGGCGGAGGAGGACCCATGCTGAAAGATGGGTTGGTATTGATCGCGATTTGCGTAGCTTTAGTCGGCGGGACTTTTTGGTGGTCGGCACAGTCTCCTCCGAGGCGCTTGAATGCACCCTCGGAGCAGGTTCAAAAGCCGGAGGCCACCGCTATACCCGTGACCGCAAACCCTGCCGTGAAACCCAGGAGAGCGGCTGCGTCGGTCGTGGAAGAAGCCGCAGTTCTCGAACCGATCCCCGTGCCGGCCGCACCCGAGCCGGTTCCGGCCATTCCGCCTCCCCCGCCGCCTCCATTTCCGGCGGTCGACCAGATCGCGACCGGCGCGCACGAGGACTCGATCACGGGGAAGTATGGAGATCCGGCGCTGTCCGCCGTAACTTCGGCTGGCGGGCACAAAGTTGAGACGCTTATCTACGCGAAGGATCGGGGCCGTTCCGCTACCGTCATCCGGCTGGAAGACGGAAGGGTTTCCTCGGCGTATTCTCCCTCGGAGCCGGTTCCTCCCACCGGGCTATCGGCGCCGCGGCGTTCGCGGAATCCGTAGTTTTGGCGATAATTGAGGCGCGGCTTGGCGATTGACCGCTCCCGATGGTCGCGGTTCTGAAGGCGAAGCAAGACACCGCTCCCTGCGGTCACGGCTCGCTAGACTGCGGATAACATGGTTGTGCTTCCGAGCCGTGACCACAGGGAGCGGTGTGCTGTTGGCAGGCAGGGCTTGAGCTCGAACGGCAAATCATTTGCCGTTTTAGGTCAATCGGAGGAAACCTTTTCCCCCAACGTCCGTATTCCTTTAGACAGATGATCACAGGAGACGGACCGAATGAGACTTGCTGCGATTTTAGTGTTGGCTGTCCCGATGGTGGCGGCGGATGTTAAGGACGTCAATAAGACTGTTGCCCTTCATTCCAATGGAGCTGTGGAGATCGAGACGCACAAGGGGTCGATTAAGGTCTCTACCTGGGACCGGCAGGAGGTGGAGATCCAGGCCCGGATCGAGGCTGAGCCGGGAACGAGCATGGACCGGCGTCGGTTCGACGGCACCGAAGTACGGATCGACTCTTCGGCGGATTCTGTCCGCATCAAAACGTATTATCCGGATTTTAACTGGTGCTGCACCTTCGATAACGGAACGAACCCAGAAGTACGATACACGATCCGCATGCCAAGAACGGCTCGGCTGGCGATTCGCGACCATCGTTCCGACACGGAAGTGACAGGACTTGCAGGCGGGCTCGATCTCACGACGCACCGGGGGACGGTCCATGTTCGCGGACTGGCTGGTCCGCTGCGCCTGGATACGCATCGGGGCGAGATTCATGTCGAATTTGCGTCGTTTGCGGCGAATAGCACCATTAAAACGTATCGCGGAACGGCGGAGTTATCGCTGCCCGGGAGCAGCAGGTTCGATCTTCAGTCCGATCTGGGGCGACACGGAACGATCGATACGGATTTCGCAGTGATGACGCACACGATCCGGCGGCGCGGGGAGAGCGTCATTCAAGGATCGGTGAACGGCGGGGGGCCGTCGCTGCGGATCGAGACATATCGCGGGGAGATCCGGCTTCGCAAGAGGTAGTTTCGGGGCTTAAGCGGCACGCCTGGAGGTGTGCGCCAACTGGTAAGCGCATCACGCCGGGTCACATCACCGCTCGCGTGCCAGGGCATAGCCCTGCCCCACGTACTTTTGGGGGTGGGGTACCATTTTCTTAATCCACCCTACGCTGTTCGCGCGGTTCCGCCGATGAGCCTTTTATGAGACTTGTGTCGGCCAGCGGTAGCCTGTTCAGGATCGCGTTTTTTCTATTACTTACGACCAACCTGGCGACAGCCCAGAAAGCGCGGAAGGACGCGGACAGCAAACCGAGTTTACCTAGCTTGGCGGGCGACATTATTACACCCAGCCGCGGCATCGGGCCGTTTGACGCAAAGCAGGCGAAGGAATGGCGGGATACGGCGGAGACGCTGTGCGCGCAGAGCCGCTATGAAGAAGCCGAGAAACTTTATGTCAAGCTGCTGGAGGAGCGGGAACACGCGCTGGGGTTGAACAGTCCGGAACTGGCGAGCGACCTGAACGATTTGGGGCGGGTTAGCTTTGCGCAGATGAAGTATCAGTTGGCGACCTCCTATTACGAACGGTCGCTGCAGATCATGGAGACGGCGAAGGGGAAGCAGGATCTGGCGGTTGTGGGTCCGCTCGAAAAGCTGACCCGCATTTCGCAAGCTTTGGAAAAGTACCCCTCGGCGGAGAAATATGCACGCCGGGCTGTGGCGACGGTGGAACAGGTGAAGGGTCCGGAAGCGGCGGAACTGGCTCCGGAGCTGATTGCGGTGGGCGAGCTGCTGTTGATCCAGAAGCAATTTTCGGCGGCTGAGCCAATGTTCGACCGGGCGGCGAAGATCATCGAAAAGACGTCCGGTGTTACCAGCGCGGAGCTGCTGCCTGCGCTCGACGGGCTGGCCGGCTCGTATGACGAAATGCATCGTCAGAGCGACGCGGAGGCGGCCTGGCGGCGTGCGCTGTCCATTCGCGAGAGCGCGTATGGACCGTCGACGATAGAAGTGACTGGTACGCTGGATAATCTGGGAAAACTCTATTTCGCACAGAAACGGTATCCGGAGGCGAGCTACTGTTCCGAGCGCGCGCTCTACATTCGTACCAAGGTCCATGGAGAAAACAGCGCCGATACGCAGGCGACGCTAAACACAGTGGCCCAGATTTACGCGGCGCAGGGCCGGCAGAACGACGCGGAGCCGCTGTTCCGGGGGATGTTATCGGCCAAGGAACTGGACACGGTGGCGAGTCTGAACTCATTGGCGGCGCTGCTGGCGAGCCGCGATCACAATGCGGAAGCGGAATCGCTCTACAAGCTCTCGATTGCGTTGCTGGACAAGAAGGGCTTCGTTACGGCGCGAAAGCCGGTGTTGAATCCCAGCGATCCGATGCCGCCGCAATTGGGCGAAACGCTGGATCAGTATACGGCGCTATTGAAGAAGATGCACAAGAAGTCGGACGCGGCCAAGATGGAGGCGCGCGCCCGGATGCTTCACGGGATTCCGGAGAAGCCGGTGGCTGCGCCGGCCGCTGCGGCTAAGAAGAAGACGACTCATTAGGCCACATCTAGTCCGCTCCCTGCGGTCACGGCTCGGTAAAACAGTTCTCAATCGCCTTTTCCGCAGCCAGTGACGCTTGCCCCTCCGGTACTAAAGTAAAATCTAAGGCCCGCCGATAGAACCGGGTGATGTTCAGCATTTTGGACCTTCAACACCGGTCGGAAGAGAAGGAGCCGGCACCGGCGCCTTTGCAGATCGTGGACCCGGTGGCGGTGGCGGAAGCTCCGGCTGCGGAGGCTGAGGAGTTTGAATTCGTCCTGGGCCGGCGGCAGATCGCGAGCCTGTTATTCGTCGGAACGGTGATCCTGATGGTCTGCGTCGCCGGGGCTTACCTGGCGGGCAAGGCGGTATTGCCCAAACCGGCTCCTCCTGTTCGTGCCGCAGCGGTCACGCCGGAACCTGAACCTCCTCCCATCGTTTTGAACCAGGAGGCTGCGCCGGTGGTGGAAGCTCCCCTATTTGCCGATCCGAAGAGTGGGTCGATCTACATCCAGATGGGCGCTGTCGAAAAGGGCGTGTCGGTCATCTTCGCCGAGGGGCTGCGGAAGCGTGGATTGCCCGCGTTTGTCGCTCCCGGACCCAATGAAAAGATCTTTCGCGTGCTGATCGGTCCGCTGCCGGATCCGGCCGCCTATGTAAAGGCCAAGGAAGTGGTGGACAAGATCGGCTTGTCCACGTTCGCACGCAGATTCCCCAACTGATTAAACTAGTGGCGATGACAAAATCACTAGCAGGACGGGTTGCGGTCGTTACAGGTGCGAGCCGGGGTTTGGGCCGGGCCATGGCGATCGAATTGGGCGCGGAGGGCGCGAAGCTGGCATTGGTGGGTCGGGACCGGGCGAAGCTCGACGAAACCGCGGCGGAAGCTGCGAACGCGGGCGCGGAATCGGCTGTATTCCTGGCGGACGTGACCGACGAGGCACAGGTCCGGGCCCTGGAACAGGGCGTGAAAGAGCGGTTCGGACAGGTCGACATCCTGATTAATAATGCCGGGATGAATATCCGCAAGCCGCTGGCTGAGTACACGCTGGACGAATGGAACACCGTGCTGGATACGAATCTGACGTCGGTATTCCTGGTCTCGCGATCTTTCATTCCGATGATGAAGGGGCGCGGGTATGGGCGAATCATCAACCTGGCGTCCATGATGAGCCACGTGTCACTACCGGGCCGTACGGCGTATTCGGCCAGCAAGGCGGCGATGTTAGGTGTGACGCGGGCGCTGGCGCAGGAATTGGCGGACGACGGAATCACGGTGGTGGCGATCAGCCCCGGGCCGTTCGCAACGGAAATCAATACCGCGCTGATGGAGAATCCGGAGCTCAACAAGCAGTTCCTCTCGAACATTCCGCTGAGGCGGTGGGGCAAGGCGGACGAGATCGGGAAGCTGGCGCTATATCTCTGCTCGGACGCGGCCGGGTTCATTACCGGATCCGACATTGTGATTGACGGTGGCTGGACTTCCCGTTAATAAAATTCCATTAAGAAATTTTGAGGGCGGAACGGGTCTCAAATGACCTATGATCAGCTATGGGCTTGTTGGCTTACTTGCTCTGTTCGGCCGGGTTGTTGACGATCCGGGAAGTGCCCGCCGGCACTCGCCTTGAAATCAGGCTGACCAGTACGGTAGGCACTTATGCCAGCAAAGTCGGATCCCCTGTCAGCGCCGTACTGATTGCACCAGTTCGCATCGGAGGTGAATTGTTGCTGCCTGCCGGAAGCATTTTGACCGGCAAGGTGAAAGCGGTACGGCGCGTGGGGTTCGGAATCCTGCACGAGACGGCATCGCTGTCACTCGAATTTAACGAACTGGTCCTGCCCGACGACGAAACGATTCCCCTGGCGGCGCGCGTTATTGCGGTCGACAACGGCCGGGAGCGGGTCGAGAAAAAGGGCAATATCGACGGCATGCGCATGACGTCCAGCGTGGCGTACCGGGCCAGCGGGTACATCCGCATGGCGCTGATGATGAATATCCACGCCGAAATGGCGGTGTGGGCGATCAAGACCCTGGTGATCCAGGTTCCGGAGCCGGAGATTTATTTCAAACCGGGCGTCGAGTTGTCCTTGACGCTGACCGAGCCGCTACCCGCGCGAGCGCAGCGCGAGCCGGAAGACACACCCCGGAAACTGGGACAGGCGGAGCGCGACACCTTGGACGAGATGCTGGCGAATACGCCCAACCGGACGACGGATCCAGGCAACCACCGGCCATCGGACCTGATCAACGTGATGGTGGTCGGATCGAAGGATCAGATAAGCGCGGCGTTCCACGCGGCGGGATGGTCGGAGGCGGCGCCCAGCAACATGCATTCGCGGCTCTCCGGCGTCAGAGCATTCATCGAGGAGCGGGGAAGCGAATCGTTCCCCATGACGCGGCTGCTCCTGGACGGCACCGAGGCTGACATGTCGTGGCAAAAAGGCTTGAACGATATGTCGAAGCGTCACCACATCCGTCTTTGGAAACAGGCGAACACTTGGGACGGGCAGGAAGTCTGGGCGGGCGCGGCCACCCGCGACATCGATTTTGCATACATGCATCATGGTGCGGCGATGACGCACCGGATCGACGGAAACATCGATCAGGAGCGCGATAAGATTGCCTACGATCTGGCGTTCACCTCCTATGTAGAGGTCCTCGATTGGGCTGGACGGAGCGGCATTCCGGAGGTTACCCGCAACGGCACCGGCGACCTGATGACCACCGATAAAAAGCTGGCCTTCATCCGCCTGCGGGACTGCGATACGCCGCGGTTCTCGACCGATTCCGAGGAGTTCGATACGATTCCAGTGCATGGCAAGATGGGCCAACGATTCGTGCGGCGCGAGATCCTGAGCCTGCGCAGCGACGTGATTCGCAACAATGTGTACTGGCGCGGATATGAAGGCATCCGCTGGATCGTGACGAATATCCGCAAGCGCAACCGTCCGCCCGAAGTAGCCGATGTGGTACCCAACTCGTCCCTCTCGCGATTCGTCTCGTTCCGGTAAACTAGCGGGCAGTGAAAAACGCAACCCGGCGGGAATTCATCGCCGCAGTTTCGGGCGCCATTGCCCTCGGCGCTGAGAGTTCCAACGAGCTGAAACTCTGGTATCGGCAACCGGCGGCCATCTGGACCGACGCTCTGCCCGTAGGTAACGGACGCCTGGGCGCGATGGTGTTCGGCGGGGTCGAGACGGAACGGCTGGCCCTGAACGAGGACACGTTCTGGTCGGGTTCGCCCAAGCCGTGGAATAACCGCAACGCGAAGAAGGTCCTCCCCGAGGTTCGCCGGCTGGTGGCGGAAGAAAAATATCATGAGGCGGACGAGCTTTGTAAGAAGATGCAGGGCCCTTACAATCAGTCGTACCAGCCGCTGGGTAATCTAATTCTCAAATTCGATGTTCCCGGAAACGTATCCGACTATCGCAGAGAGCTCGATCTCGATGCGGGTGTCGCAACCGTCACCTATCGGGCAGGAGGCGCGTTTTTTACGCGCGAAGTGTTTTGCTCCGCTCCGGCAAATGCGATGGTTATTCGGCTGACCTGCGACAAGCCTGGACAACTGAGCTTTTCCGCAGGCGCCGATAGCCCTGTCCGGTCGCGTTCCGAGATTTCCGGAGATGACCTGCGTTTGACGGGCAAAGCTCCGGCTCATGTCGATCCGAACTATTTTCAAACCGCGAATCCGATCGTTTATGACGACGAGGAAGGCAGCGGTATGCGCTTCGAGTGCCGGATAAGAGCGGTTCTGGAGGGCGGAAAAATGGCTGGTGACGGTGGCAGCCTGCGCATCGAAGGCGCGGATGCGGTGACGCTATTTGTCTCCGCAGCCACCGGATACCATTCCTATGACCAAATGCCGGATGGCCCCCTGAATTGCCGGCCGGCGCTCGATGCGGAGGCGAAGAGGCCTTACGCTCAGATTCGCGCGGAGCATGTCGCCGATCATCAGAAGCTGTTCCGGCGCGTGTCCATCGATCTTGGCAAGAGCGGACGTGCGGATTTGCCAACCGACGAAAGGCTGAGGGCATTTCAAGCCAAGCCGGACGATCCGGCGTTGCTCGCCCTGTATTTTCAATACGGACGGTACCTCTTGATCGCGAGTTCGCGTCCTGGTTCGCAGCCCGCGAATCTGCAGGGCATTTGGAACGATCAGGTGCGTCCGCCGTGGAGTTCCAACTGGACCGCGAACATCAACGTGCAAATGAATTATTGGCCCGCCGAGACGTGTAATCTTTCCGAATGCCACCAGCCGCTGTTCGACCTGATTGAGGGCCTCAGCGTCACCGGCGCTCAAACGGCGAAAGAGAATTATGGCGCGTCGGGCTGGGTGTCGCACCACAATGTGGATCTGTGGAGGCACTCCGCGCCGGTGGGAAATTATGGCGCGGGAAGTCCGACGTGGGCGAACTGGCAGATGAGCGGCCCGTGGTTCTGCGCGCATCTCTGGGAGCACTATTTGTTTACCGGCGATAGGGGCTTTCTGGAGCGTGCATATCCGATGATGAAGGGCGCGGCTGAGTTCTGCGTCGACTGGTTGATTGACGATCAGAACGGCAAGCTCACTACGTGTCCGTCATTTTCCACCGAGAACGATTTTCGAGCCCCGGATGGCAAGCCCGCTCAAACCAGCGCCGGGTGCACCATGGACATCGCCCTGATGCGAGAGCTGTTCGCGAATTGTATCGACGCATCGAAGATCCTGGGGACCGATGCTGAATTTCGCGAGGAGCTGTCGCAAAAGCGCAGCCGATTGCCCGAATACCAAGTGGGTAAACACGGTCAGCTTCAGGAATGGTCGAAGGATTTCGAGGAATCGACGCCGGGGCAGAGGCACATGTCTCATATGTATCCTTTGTATCCGGGTAGCGAATTCACGCCGCGGCGGATGCCCGAGTTTTGGAAGGCGTCGCGCGTCTCGCTCGAGCGGAGGCTGGCTGCGGGCGGGGCGTATACCGGTTGGAGCCGGGCGTGGGCGATTAACTTTCTGGGCTCGCTTGTGCGACGGCGAAATGGCGCATGAGTCGTTGTGCAAGTTGCTGGAGCACAGCACGGGCCCGAATCTTTTCGATACGCATCCGGCGGGAAAATCGTGGATATTCCAGATTGATGGAAATTTCGGAGGAACAGCGGCGGTGGCGGAGATGCTGCTGCACAGCCACGAGGGAGAGATCGACATCCTGCCCGCGCTTCCGAAGGCGTGGCCGACAGGCGAAGTAAAGGGGCTACGCGCGCGTGGCGCGGCTACGGTCGACATCGCCTGGAAAGATGGTCGCGCGGCGGAGGTCGTGCTCCGTTCGGATCAAACGCGCGAGCACCGGGTGCGCGCTCCCAAGGGTCAGCGGATTTCCGGAGTGGTGGTGAACGGCGGGAAGCAAGTGATCGCGCCGGGCGAGACGGTGCAGGTAAAGTTGGCGGCGGGAGCGCGGTATGTCGTCAGTTTTGCTTGATCATTCCGTGCTTGCGCAGCGTCTCGACGGTCGATTGCACGGGCAGCGCCTCGACCGTGCGCCCATTTCCCGTCGTCGTCTCGGCGCGAAACAGGGAGTTGTAGATGGCTTCTTCAGTGGCCTCGATCACGGCAGGGAACAGCGCTGAGACCGCGTCGTTCGACAGCAAATCGGTCTTGCGCGACGTGGTAAATGCGATCGCGTAGTCGCCTGAACCGTTCGATCCGGCTGCGCCCGTTCTTCCGAGTCCCATCATGGTGCGCGCGCCCAGCCGGTGCAGATTGCGAGCGTCGACAGGAGCGTCGGTCGCCACGATCATCATGATCGATCCGTCGGCTGTTACGTGCGGAGCATACGCGACGATCGTGCGCGTCCGTTCAATCGGCACGCCGAGGATGGTCAGCCGGCCACCGAAGTTCGATTGCACCAACACGCCCACGGTGTAATCGCCGGCCTTGCGCGATGAAGTTCCGATGCCGCCCTTCCATCCAAATGCGATGGTCCCGGTCCCGGCGCCGACGCAGCCTTCCTCAATCGCTCCGGACTTGGCGCTCTGCAATGCGGCGAATACCTCGTTATGGCCAGAGTGCCGGCCCTGAACATCGTTGAGCACTCCGTCGTTGGTCTCGCCCACCAGAGGGTTGATCGAACGAACCTGCGCGTTGCCGTCGAGCGAGAGCATGTAGTCGATCAACGCATCGGCAACCCGAAAAACGTTCAGCGTGGATGTGAGCAGGATCGGCGTTTCGATCTCACCGAGCTCGTTCACCTGGGTCGATCCGACTAGCTTCCCGAACGCGTTCCCGACGAACACTGCTCCGGGAACCTTCTCGTGAAACAGATTTCCGGAATGCGGCAGGATGGCGGTGACACCGGTACGAACATTCTCGCCGCGGTTCAAGGTAGCGTGGCCCACGCGGACGCCCGCGACGTCGGTGATGGCGTTCAGAGGCCCCGTGGGCAAGGTTCCAACGACGATGCCGAGCTCCCTCGCGCGGGCCTTCACCGCCATTGCTTGCGCTCGCGCAAGCGAGGTGATGTGCGCGACGTGGTGCTTGCCGTGCCAGGCATAGAGCGCGAGGTTTTTCTCCAGCGATACGACTCCAATTTCCGGATGTACGAATTGTTTCTTGAAATCGGCATCGCTCATCGACCGTAGCAGGATTACCCAGCGAGCATGAAGATTTTCAAGCAGTGCGAGCGAAACCTCGATCGGCGTCTCGCGAACATCCGCCGTCTCCGCCCACGCCGCCTCGTCGTACGGTTTGACGGTCGGATCGGTTTCAGTGAGAGCGAGCTTGAAGCGGATGTACGCGTTCATATGGCTCTCGGGAACGTGATGAACCACTTGACGCACGGTCCAGCCGCCTTCGCGATACGGCGTATTTAGCTGTTCCTCGTTTAATCCCGCCACGGCGGCTCGCAAATAGGCCGGCGCCGTCGGCGATTTCAGCGATCCATGTCTGACGCTGCTCCACTGTGCTCGGCGGTTGGAACGAGAATTGGCCGATCGGATGACGAAGGTCCTCTATTGGCGTTGCCATAAATCTCCTGATCCTTATATTGAAGTTCGTACAGCTTGCGGTAAATCCCATCGCGAAGTGCGAGCAGCTCCTGATGTGTGCCGCTTTCGCGCAACTGGCCTTTATGCAGGACAAAAATACGATCGGCGCGCTGAATGGTGGAGAGGCGATGGGCGATCACCAGCGAGGTGCGTCCCTCCACCATCTTCGCCAGCGCGTCCCTAACGCGAAACTCGGTTTCCGTGTCGACGCTCGACGTCGCTTCGTCCAGAATCAGGAATCGCGGGTTGTGCGCCAGGGCGCGTGCGAAGCTGATCAACTGCTTTTGTCCGGTCGAAAAACCGTTGCCGCGCTCGCGCACTGGCTGCTCGAATCTGTCCGGCAGCGACTCCACAAATTCCAAAAGATTGACCTGCGCCGACGCTTCCTCCACCGCATTCTGGCCGATCCAGGACGTGCCCAGACGGATGTTCGAATCCACGGTCCCGGTGAACAAATACGGATCCTGCAGCACGACTCCAAAATGCCGCCGCAGATCGTCGAGCGACAGCTCACGCAATTCCACGGACTCGTCTCGCCCGATGACCCGGATGGCTCCGCGTTGAATATCGTAGAAGCGCAGCAGCAGATTTGTGAGCGTCGTCTTGCCCGCGCCGGTGTGGCCGACGACCGCGATCGTCTCACCCGGCTCGATGCGGAAACTCACATCGCGCAGCACCCAGTCCTCATTCTTGTAGGCGAACCAGACGTGATCGAACTCAATGGCGACCGGACCCTCGGGAAACGCGCGCGGCGCGGCAGGGGACGTAATCCGCGAGGGCGTATCCAGCAGTTTAAACACCCGTTCGCTCGCCGCCATAGCCGATTGCAGGATGTTGTACTTTTCGCTCAGGTCCTGAATGGGACGAAAAAATCGCAGTCCATATTGGAAGAATGCTACCAATACGCCCAACGAAAGAGCGCCTTGGCGATTTCGATAGCCCCCATAGCCCAGCAGCATGGCGAGCGAAAGCATCCCAAGGAACTCCACCGTCGGATAGAACCAGCCGTAGGCGAGGATCGAATCCTTGAACGCATCCATGTGGTCGCGATTGATGGCCGCGAATTCGTCGCGGCTGCGCTGCTCGCGATTGAACAGTTGCAGCACGCTCATCCCATTGACGTGTTCCTGCAGATACGTATTAATCCGCGCCACCGCCACTCGGATGCGGCGATAGCTCTGCTGCACCGTGCGCCGGAACACGGCGGTCACCAGTACGACAACCGGGAGCACCGCCAGCAGCAGTCCGGTCATGCCCGGGCTCAAGCGGAACATTACGATAACCACGAAGCTGAGCACCAGCACGTCGCCCAGGATGGTCACGAGGCCCGACGCCCACAGCTCGTTCAGCGCGTCGACGTCGGTCGTGACGCGCGTGATCAGCCGGCCCACCGGATTCCGGTCGTAGTAGGCGACGTCGAGCTGTTGCAGTCGCTCCATCAATTCGCGCCGCAGATCGAACATGGCAAGTTGCCCGGTGCGCTGCATCAGATAGGTCTGGACGAACTCGCAGAGGAAGCCGATCAGCAGTGAGGCGAGATAGAGCGCCGAGATTTGCGCAAGCCCCGTCCACACGTCCGAGGCGAGCCACGGGTCGAGCGGCGAGGTCACAGGATGGTCGGGCTTGGCGAGGTAACGATCGATGGCCAGCTTGGTCAGCAGAGGTCCGGCGACCTGCGCGATCGATTGCAGCAGCAGGAAAAACAGAGACACGACCACGGGTCCGCGATACGGTTTGAGATACCGGACCAGACGCCGCATCAGGCGGCCGTCGTAAGCTTTACCGAGGACTTCTTCTTCCACTGGAGAGACTAAATTCCAGCGTAACGCAAGAAGCAGCCAGGAGCCAGTAGCCAGTAGGCGGAGGTCGGCTCCAGGTTTTCTACTGGCTCCTGGCTCCTGGCTCCTGGCTCCTGGCTACTGGCTCCTTCTTTCTCACTCATGCCTGAGTGCGATCATCGGATCCACGCGCATCGCCCGGCGAGCCGGGATCAGCGCCGCGACCGTAGCGACGATCAGCACCAGCGCCGCGACCCCCGCGAACGTGGCCGGATCGATCGGGTCAATTTGATAAAGCATGCCGCGCATCAGCCGCGCCAGTGCTGCGGCGGCACCCAACCCCGCTACGATCCCGAGCAGTGCGACGGGCAAACTCTGTTTCGCGATTAACGATGCGATGCCGCCGCGTCCCGCCCCAAACGCCATGCGAATCCCGATCTCATGCGTGCGCTGCGCCACTTCGTACGCCATCACGCCGTAGATCCCGATCATGGCCAGCACAAGTGCCAGAGCCGAGAACACCCCGATCAGCAGCAGGGAAAATCGCGACTGCCAGGTAGCATCCCCGATGGTCTTTTCCAGCGTATCGACGTGGGAAACCGGCAGATTGTGGTCGACGCTCCAGACGGCGTTTTTGACGGCCTGTGCCAGCGTCTCGGCATCGATATTGGTTCGGACCACCAGCGTCATCCCGGCGATATGCGATCCGGTGCCGTTGAAAAAAAAGCTCCCGCTCTGTTGAAAGGGAAGGTACAATTCGTCGTCCGCCGGATCGGCCCAGCTTCCCTGCTTGACGTCCTTCACCACGCCGACGATGGTCATCCATTTCAGCGTGCCGCGCGGATCGCCCAGCGAAATCCGCTTCCCCAAAGGGTTCTCCCCGGGAAATTCGCGCCGGGTGAGCGTCTCGTTGACGATCGCCACTAGAGGCGCGTTGGCGGTGTCGTGATCGTTGAAATCGCGACCGGCTACGAGAGGCACGCGCATGGTCGCGAAATAATTCGGCCGCGACACCCGATAAACCGCGGACCGTTCTTCTCCTCGCTCCGGAATCGGCCGACCCTCCACCGTGCGCCACAGTTTCCACACGTCCCCGCCGATGGGAAGATGATTCGTCATGCTCGCCTGGCGCACGCCCGGCACCGCCTCCACCCGATCGATGATCGCTTTATAAAGGTTCTCGCGCGCCGTGCCGACGTACTCCGGCCGGCCTGCTACTGAAACCGTCATCGCCAGGACGTTATGCGCGTCGAACCCCGGATCGATGGCGCGCAGCCGCACGAAGCTGCGCATTAACAAGCCGGCGCCGATCAACAGCACCAGTGCGATGGCGATCTCCGACCCGACCAGCGTTCGCCGGATGCCTCCTCCGCCCGCCGACGATCCTCGCGCGCCGTCTTTCAAATCGTCGTTAACATCGCCGCGCGATGCCGACCAGGCCGGTGCGATTCCGAATGCCAGCCCCGTGACCACCGCAATCGCCAGCGTGAACAGCAGCACGGGTACGTCGATTCCAATCTCGCCAGACCGTGTCATATGGGAATAGAGCATCGTCCGCAAGCCACGCACGCACCACACCGCCAACACCAATCCGGCCGCGCCGCCCGCCATCGACAACAGCAGGCTCTCCGTCAGGAATTGACGCGCGATGCTCCATCGCTGCGCGCCCAGAGACAATCGGACCGCGATTTCCTTCTGCCGCGCAGTGGCTCGCGCCATCGCCAGGTTCGCGACGTTCGCGCAAGCGATCAGCAGCACCATTCCCACTGCGCCCAGCAGCACTTCGAGCGCGGTCTTCACCTTTCCCACCGCTTTCTCGTTCAGCGATTCCACCACCAGGCGCATTTTGTTATTGGTATCCGGATAGGCCGCCGCCAGCGCGCTGGCAATATGATCGACCTCGGATTGCGCCGCGCCGCTGGACACTCCAGGCGCAAGGCGCGCAAAAACGCGCAGCGACGACGTGATGCGGTCGTTCGTCTTTTTCGACAGATCCATGGGAGCGAATATCTCCGCTTTCGTGATCCAAAACGGCGCGAAATAAAAGTCGGGCGCCATCACGCCGATCACGGTGTAGCTCTCCCCATCCAGCACGATTGTTTGTCCGATCGCATTGTCTGACCCGCCAAAGCTTCGCTGCCACAGCGCATGGCCGATCACCGCAACCTGGTTTTTCCCGGGCGCGAAATCGTTGCCGTCGAAGGTGCGGCCACGAATGGGCGTGGCGCCCAACATCGGAAACATATCCTCGCTCATGTGCAGGCCGGTCAGTTGCTCCGGCGCCTCGCGCCCGGTCAGGCTCGCGCCCCACCCTTCCGCCGCGGCCATTTTTTCGAACGAGCGCGCCTGCTTCCGGACGTCGAGAAAGTTGGCCGGCGCCAGCGGATTGCTGTTCGTGCCCAGCACCGTCACCAGGCCGTTGGGCTCGCGATACGGCAGCGGCCGCAGCAGGACAGCGTTCACAATCGAGAAAATCGCCGTATTCGCGCCGATTCCCAGGGCCAACGCGAGCACCGCGATCAACGTCACCCCTCGTCCTTTGAGCAAAACCCGAATGGCATAGCGCATGACGATTAGACGACAGCTCCCCCGTTCGGTTAACTTGAATGCGTGGATGAAGTTAATTTAGACGGAGTCATCATCGTCGATAAGCCGCGCGGCTGGACATCGCACGACGTGGTGAATAAGATGCGGCGCTTCGCCGGCACGCGCAAAGTCGGGCATCTGGGCACCCTGGACCCTTCGGCCACCGGCGTTCTGCCGCTGGTGATCGGCCGCGCCACCCGTCTGGCCCAGTTTTACACGCGCAACGACAAGATTTACGAGGGCGTCATTCATTTTGGCAATTCGACCGATTCCTACGATGCCGATGGCGAGCCGACCTCGCCCGAGGTCTCAGTGACGCTTGATCGCGCGACGGTCGAGGCGGCCCTCGATCGCTCCCGCGGCGAGTTCGATCAAATGCCTCCTCCCGTTTCGGCCAAGAAAATTGGCGGAAAGCCGGCGTATGAGCTGGTGCGGAAGCAGCAGCCCGTGGACCTCAAGGCCGTCCCCGTCAACATTTATGAGCTGGCCGTTCTTGACATCGAAGGATGTGAGGCGGCCGTGCGCGTGCATTGCTCGGCCGGAACCTATTTGCGCAGCATCGCCCACGATGCCGGCCAAGCCCTCGGCTGTGGCGCCTATTTGAAAAACCTGCGCCGAATCGCATCGGGTGACTTTAAGATCGAAGCCGCACGAACGCTGGAACAACTGGCGAAGCTCGCCTCGGAAGGCCGCCTGGCCGAGGCCCTGATGCCGGCCTCCCAACTCCTACCCGAGTTTCCCGCCGAGATGGTCGACGCGATCACAGCCGGCCAGATCCGCAACGGGCGCGACTTCCGCGTCTCGCCCTTCCGTCCCCAAACCGGATCGCGATTCGTCAAAGCCTTAAATGCCGAAGGCGACCTGATCGCCATCGGCGAAGCCCGCCTGCCCCACCTCTATCATCCCGTCCTGGTCCTTTGAACCGCCATGCGTCAAGAAGAATATTGGCCGCCGATGAACGCTGATGAACGCCGATTCAAAACAAATTGCCTTTTCCGCAGCACCTGAGCCTCCACGCGTAAGCATGCGGGCAGGAACCACAATCTACGCCCCTGAACCGCCATGCGTCAGCATGCGGATCCAAAATGTGAAATAACCTTCATTTTCGAGTGCCCGCAGCTACGACAGAGTTCAAGTATTCTAATGACAGTGCCGCGCGACTTGGGTTCCTGGATACTTCCACTATGGCTGACCGTGGCGCCACTTTCCCTGATGGCGCGTCCTCAGGACCCTGCGGAGAAGAAAATCGAGGAGCCGAAGCCCGAAACATTCTTCGCCGGCACGGTGATCGAGACCACGCCGGAAAAAATAACTGTTTCCCGCGTCGTGCTAGGGAAGACCGAAAAACGCGTGTTTCGCGTCACGCCAGACACCAAATGCGAGGGTAAATTGAAGCCCAAGGTCCGGGTCACCATCCGCTACGTCACCACCGAGGAGGGCGAGACGGCCGACCTGATCATCGTCCGCTCGCAGCAACAAAAGAAGAAGCAGCCGTAGCCGGGCTGTTAACATGCGGCCCCGATTCCGAGCCGTGATCGACTTTTCATCATCCTGTTCGAGAGGGGTTTGCCGTGATCCTTGGGCCAAGAGGTTGACGATACCAACAGATTCGCCGCCGGCCTTCCCTAAAAATGTCACGAGCTGCCAACTTGTGCGTGACAGCACCTGGCGGATTCGCGCCTTGGTCATCGTGACCAATGCCTGGTGTTCGAGGCTTTTTGCTGAGTGCCCTTCCAGTCAACTGCCATCGGCTCATCGTACATGGTCCTACTCTTATGAAACCGATGCCTTCGAATCACCGGTTCTACTTCGTCACTTCCCCCCCCATTTTCCTCACCCTTTCAAATTCCGCCACCAACTGCTTTGCGATCTTATCAGCCACATCCGCACTCGCGCCGTGGAATTTTGCGCCACCGCTTTCCTGCGTGGTTGACCACAGTACATCGCCGTCCTTATTCACCAATCGAACCGTCGCCAGGGCTTCGTGCTTACGCTCTTTCACGTCGCTCGATTCGCCTCCGCCGATTCCGCTGCCGATGGATCGCGCACTCCGGGAGCTTACACCTCCGCCAGCGCCGTTATACCGGGTATCCGCGCTCACGCCCTCAGACTCGCTTGAATTCGCCCGCATGCTCACATTTTCAGAAGACTTGAACTGGTCGGTATAGATCAGATCCTCGGCCGCGCCGCGGATAAATGCGTCGGCCCGCTCCTGATTTTCGGTCAGTACGAACAGTTTGGAGTTTTGCAGAGCAGTGATGATCAGATCGCGCATCTGCGCCGCTGTTTCGCCGCCCGTCAGGCGGTCGACATACACGCGCTTGATCTTGGGAAGCTGATCCGACAAGTCGTCGCCCAGCATGAGTAGCAATAAAAAGAACGTCATCCCCGCCCTGCCTTTCTAGCCTCTTCATCCTGATACTGCACCCGCTGGCCGGTCCGAGCTTCCAGGCTCGCCAGGATCGCGCGGATGCCGTTTTTGTCGACGCGGAACACCAGCGCCTGCTGTTTGCCTTCCTCATCCGAGTACCCGACCGTCAGGAAATGCTTCCGCTTTTTCACCAGCAGAAAAGCTGGTGAGATAATGATCGCCAGGTCCAGCCGGCGACCCACGGTCTGGCCGTATTCCAGCAGATTGATGTTCTTGTAAGGCACCCGGACGTTCGATTTATGCGAATAAAAGGCGAAGTACTGCTGATCGCCCACGGCAATCGCGCCCGACGCCCCGGCGGCCAGCTTGTCCGCGGTTCCGCCGATATATTCGGCCCGGGCTTGGCCCAGCGCGGCGGCGGCTAGCCCAAAAAGGCAGACGATCAGTTTCAGCACAATATGTAGTCGTTCGAGCGTCGAAGATTTCTCAACATTGCTATCCTGAAATTTCATGTTCCAGGAAGTCGTCGAGGCCGAGGGCCACCTGATCGATTCGCACCTGATGGAGCGCATCTTCGACACGGTGGTGGAATACAGCGGCAAATTTGAGGTCGAAGAGTTCAGCGTCGGCAAGACCAACGCCGAGCCGTCGCGTCTGCGGATGAAGGTAGAGACGGCCCAGGCCGGCGATATGGAGCAGATGCTCTCGAACCTGATCGCCCTCGGCTGCACCCCGGTCGATGCCGGCGATGCCACGCTCGAAATGGTGGAAAAGGATAGCTGCGCGCCGCCCGATTTCTATTCCACGACGAACCATCGGACCCAGATTCGCCACAACGCGGAATGGGTGGACGTCGAGAATCAGCGCATGGACGCGATGATCGTGGTTGGGGATGGTCACGCTTCCTGCCGCCGTTTGCGTGATTTGAAAAAGGGCGACCAGGTGGTCACCGGCATGCGCGGCATCCGCGTGCTGCCGGAATCGAAGGAGCGCGATCGCCTCGCGTTCGCTTTCATGAGCAACGGCATTTCATCGGAGCGCCAGCTTGATACCGCGGTTCGCCAGACCGTCACCCTGATGGAATCGGCGCGAGTGGCCGGACAGAAAATCGTCGTGGTCGCCGGACCGGTGGTGATTCATACCGGCGGCGGACCCGCGCTGGCATCGCTGATTAAGAACGGCTGGGTGCAGGCGCTGCTCGCGGGCAACGCGCTGGGCGTGCACGATATCGAGGCCGCGCTGCTCGGCACCTCGCTCGGCGTGCGCCAGACCGATGGACGCCAGGAAGAGCACGGCCATCGCAATCACATGCGCGCCATCAACGCCATCAATCACGCGGGCAGCATCGCCAAAGCAGTCGAGAGCGGACGGCTCACGCGCGGCGTGATGTACGAATGCGTGCGCGCGCAGGTCCCGTTCGTTCTGGCCGGCAGTCTGCGTGACGACGGTCCTCTGCCCGATACCATCACCGACATGAATCTCGCCCAGGACGCCTATGCCGAACAGTTACGCGGCGCGGGACTCGTTCTTTGCCTGGGTTCGATGCTGCACTCGATCGCGACGGGCAACATGCTGCCCAGCTGGGTGAAAATCGTGTGCGTCGATATTAATCCCGCCGTCGCAACCAAGGTCAGCGATCGCGGCACAGGACAAGCGGTTGGAGTCGTCACCGATGTCGGCCAGTTCCTCGGACTCTCTACAACACGCTTTGGAGAGCCAGCAGTGAAACGCCAATACACCGACGATCACGCGGCCTCCGGCGTCGCGGCCGAGTTGCCGGAAATCGAGACGTGGCCGAATCAATATGAAACCGGCTACCAAATCGAAATCACGATGCCCGAGTTCACCTCCGTCTGCCCGAAAACCGGCCTCCCCGACCATGGCACGCTGACGCTGCGCTACGTACCCGACAAGCTGTGCCTGGAACTGAAATCGCTCAAAATGTACACGCTCGCCTATCGCAACCTGGGAATTTTTCAGGAGAACGTGGTGAACCGCATGCTTGCCGATATCGTCAAGGCGGCCAAGCCTCATTTCCGTCGAACTGGTAGGCGATTTCACTCCGCGCGGCGGCGTCTTCACGAAAATCACCGCCAGCTGGAAGCGCAAAAAATGAATGACGATGAGTTGACCGCGGCCATTCAGGCCGTTCGCGACCGCGTACGCTCGCGCCATCCCGAAAACGGCCTGGGACTCGAAGGCGTCGCCGCCGCCGACCTGCATCCTTTAATGCACGCGCGCGATGCCGCCGAAGCCAAGGTGGCCGCCATCGGCACCGTGAACCCGCGCCCGCCGGGCCTCAAGAACTCCATCGTCCAGTGGTTCAAAAGGCAAATCGCCCGCGCGCTCGACTGGCACGTCCGCGAACAGGTGGAGTTCAATCGCGCCGCGATGCAGTGCGTTCAAGCGACCCTCGAAGCGCTGGCCGAATCGAATCGCGCCCTCGCCGCCATCGCCTCCCATCATCGCGCCTTTCGCGAAGAAATTGAACGGAACCATAAAGATGAAGTGGCCAACATCCTTCGCGAAACTCTGGAATGGAAAGACATCCGCCAGCATTGGTCCGACTGGCGCATCGGCTTCGAGGAGCGACGCTCGCACAGCGAAATTCACCTGCTGCGTACCGTTTCCGAGCTGCAAGGCGCCTTCCAGCATCGCGTCACGTTGCAGGAACAAAATTTCCGCGAGCTCAACATGCAGCAGCATCGCGCCTTCACCGACGCCCTAGACCGCAGCGCGCTGGAGATTCAAAAGCGCATGTGGGCCGACCTGGAAGAGATCCGCCGCCAGTACGAAAAACTCATTCATCACGAGCTGAAAGTCATCCGCCAGAAAGCCGCCGCAACCCCTCAGACCGCCGCGATCGCGGCCCCGGCCGCCACACCCATCGAGATCGACTGGCTCAAATTCGCCGAGAGTTTTCGCGGACCCGAAGAAGATATTCGCGACCGCCAGCGTCACTACGTCCTGCGCTTCGCCGGCTCCGCCCCCGTCCTCGACCTGGGCTGCGGACGCGGTGAATTTCTCGAAGCCGCGCGCGATGCCGGCCTCGCCGCAACAGGCATCGACCAAAGCGATGAGTGCGTCGCCCTCTGCCATTCCAAAGGTCTGCACGCCGAAAAAGCCGACCTCTTCGCCTATCTCGATGCCCTCGCCGATCAATCCCTCGGCGGCATCTACTGCGCGCAAGTGGTCGAGCACATCGATCCGCTTCGCCTTCCCGGCCTGATCGCTCTGATGGCGAAAAAGCTCCGTTCCGGCGCGCTCGCGATCGTCGAAACGCCGAACCCCGAATGCCTCGCGATCTTCGCGACCCACTTTTATATCGACCCGACGCACACTCGTCCGGTCCCGCCGCGCCTGCTCGGATTTTATATGGAGGAATCCGGCTTCGGCCGCCTCGAAGTCGAGCGCCTCTCTCCTGCGGTCGAGTCTATGCCGTCGCTCGCCGAGCTACCCGCAGCCGTACGCGAACAATTCTTCGGCGGACTCGACTACGTGATCTACGGCCGCAGACTTTAGCAATTCTGTGCCACCGCCAATCCGCTCTCTGACGGTCGCGGTTCATTGACGACACTGAACCGCCATGCGTCAGCATGCGGGCAGATGTGGTCGCAGATCGCTAAATTAACTGCCCCAACTCAAATCGCCACTCCCCCGCCCGATGCTGCTCCCACAGCGCCAGCGCTTGCAGCGAAAACGTGGTCGATACCGGATTCATATAAGGAAGCATCTCCCCGCGTCTCCGTCCAAACCAGAATCCCCCGGCCAGCCTTGCATCTTCAGACCGCGCCTGATAACCGGCCAGCCGAGCAGCCTCCTCCGCAGCCGCTTCTTCGTCCAACGAAACTGCCCCCAAGTGCCCCGCCACCAGCCGCACCCGCAACAACTGCGCGCACACGTCGGACCGTTCGAACCGCGGCGAAATCTCCCGCAGCAACGCCGCCACGCGCTCAATGCCGGACGCCAGCACAGCCGCGCATTCGGCGCGATCGGCTACGTACAACAGCGCCTCCAGAAAATATAGATAAGGATGCAGCCGGTCCATCACCCGCTCCAGATTCTCATCGCCCGGCAGGAACGATCCATGTGTTGCCAGCGCCGCCCGGAGCGCCGCCTCGAACATCCGCGCCGCATGCTCGTCGCCGATACCCAACCACGCCGTCGCCGACTTCAACTGATAACACCCCGGACTTCGCGACCATCGCGATTCATAAGCGAGCGGCTGTTTGTCCGGCAGCGTCACTACCGGATGAAATGCTCCGTCGCCGATAAAATCGAATGCCAGCGACAAGGCCCCCTCGCGCGCCCGTTCGCGAAATTCCACGGCCCGGGTCGATAGCAGCCCGCGCGTGATAATTCCCACGTCGAAAAAATACGCGAGCTCCGATCCGATCTCGAAAGGAAACGTGTGCGCCCCCGCATCCCACGCATCCTCCGCCAGGAATCGAGCCGATCCCATCGCCGCCTCGCGATAATCCGCTTCTCCCGTAATCGCGTATAAATAGGAGAGCGCGCTCACCGCGTACCCCGTAATTTCGGTGGAGACCGGAACGTTGGCGCCCAGATCCGACCGGTAATAACGCGCCACGCCGCCCTCTGGCCACCGTATACCGGAGCGCAGAAGCCAGCGCCCGGCGTCTTCTAAAAATGTCGTCAACTTCCGATTGTATAATGGGCCAATCATGCGCTGGCTGCTGTTTTTCGCGATGAGCGCTGTGGCCGGCGCGCAGCCGTCGATGCCCATCGGTATCGTGCGCGGCGCGATCGTCACGCGCACCGCAACCGAGCTGACCGTTCGCAACGCCGGCGGCTCGGTCTCCGCTTGTTTGTACGACGCGCATACCTACTTTGAGCCCGCGGGTCTGGCCGCCGGAGATTCCGTCGAAGTGGTAGCCGACCGGCAGATCGGATCCACCGCATGCTATGCCCGCACCGTGCAAGTGGTCGAGGCAAGGCGCTTGCGATTCGCCCGCTTCGCAAATGCCACCGAGTCCTTCGCTCCGCGCGGCGACCTGTTATTCGGCGGCATCGTCGTGCGCCGCGCGGCCAACACGGTCACGTTAAGAACCCACGGCAGCGAGAAAACGCTAGTGCTTCGGCCCGATACCCGCTATTGGTGCGAAGGCGTGCGAGCCTCCGAAAACACCCTGGTAGTCAACACAAGAGTCTTCGTCCGCGCCGGCCACGACTTCGAAGGAAACATGGAAGTCTACCAAGCCGCCTGGGGCGAAAAAATCCCAGTCCCGTAGTGGGGCAGGTTCCCGACCTGCCCTCTTCTCGCCCCATTTCAGCTACCGCTCCCGATGGTCGCGGCTGTTTAAGTCACAGGGCGTTCAGAGCCGCGACCATCGGGAGCGGTCAGCCGGCTGATGCAGTGTGCTAGTGGGGTTCCCGACCTGCCTCCTTACTTCAACACCTTCAAAAACTTCGCCCGCAACCCCTCCGCCGTCTTCGCGTCCGGAGCCACCACCAGAATCGTATCGTCCCCCGCAATCGTGCCCGTGATCTCCGGCCAATTCGCCTGATCCAGCGCCACCGCCACCGAATTCGCGTGCCCCGCCGGCGTCCGCAGCACCAACAGATTCTGCGCCACGCGAATATCCTGCACAAACTCGCGAGCCAGCGTGATCACATCCGGACCGTTCTGCGCCGCCTCCGGCACGCCCTGCGCATAACCCTCCGACGTTTTCACCAACCCCAGCTCGCGAATATCGCGCGACAACGTCACCTGCGTAGCCGGAATCCCGATCGCCCGCAGCGCCTTCGCCAGATCCTCCTGCGTATGGGGATGATGAGAGCGGATCAGTTTGAGAATCTGTCCCTGGCGATAGCTCTTATTCATTTGCTCATTTCTGTGAGGCGACTTTCCGCATCCCCCAGCGCTTTCGCCACCGCTTTCGGACCCGTGCCGCCCGGCAGCTCGCGCGTCTCGATTCCTTCCGCCGGCTTCAAGTACCGAGCCATGTCCGCCGTGAACGCCGGATCGAATTCCGCCAGCTTCACGGCCGTCCAATCGGAGGGCTTCTTCGCAATCGCGCACGCTTTCCAGCACCAATCGTCCCACCAGCTTGTGCGCCTGGTGAAACGGCACTCCGCTCCGCGCCAGCGCATCGGCCAGATCCGTAGCCACGGCCCAGCTATCTTCCACCGCCGCCGCCGGAGGACCCGGTTTCAGCCGCGTCGTCTCCACCACCACCCGAGCCATTTCGAGCGACCCCCGCAACTGATCCGCCGCATCGAAAATGCGCGGCTTGTCTTCCTGCATGTCGCGGTTGTACGTCATCGGCAGTCCCTTCATGGTCAGGAACAGCGCCGAATAATCGCCAAACACGCCGCCGCATTTGCCTCGAATCAATTCCAGCGAATCCGGATTCTTCTTCTGCGGCATAATGCTCGAACCGCTGGTCACTCCGTCGCCCAGTTCCAGCCACCCGTACTCTTCGCCCGAGTAAAGAATCCAATCCTCGGCCAGCCGGCTCAAATGCAGCATCGTTAGATTCGCCGCGTGCAGAAAATCGAGCGCGAAGTCGCGATCCCCCGAAACGTCCATCGAATTTTTCGTGATTTGCGCGAAACTCAGATCCTTCGCGATCGCTTCCCGGTCGAACGGAAAGCCCGACCCCGCCATCGCTCCGCTGCCCAGCGGCATCACGTCGACCCGCGCGCGAGTCTCCTTGAAACGCTCCAGGTCCCGCGCGAACATTTCGAAATAAGCCAGCAAGTAATGTGGCCACAGCACCGGCTGCGCCCGCCGCGTATGCGTATAGCCCGGCACAATCGCTTTCGGATCGCGCTTCGCCATCTCGAGCAGCGCCGACATCAAGCCCAGCAATTCTTTCGCGGCGGCGTCGATTTCTTCGCGCAGCCACAGCCGGATATCGAGCGACACCTGATCGTTCCGGCTGCGGCCGGTATGGATCTTGTCGGCCAGCGACCCGGCGCGTTCCTTCAGCTTGCGGATGACCAGCGTATGTACGTCTTCGTCGTCAGCCCCGTCCCAAAACGCCGCATCGGCCGACTCTTTCTGAATCGCCTGGAACGCAACCGTCAGCTCGTCGCGTTCCTCTTTGGTCAGAATGCCCACCCGCTCCAGCGCGCTCGCATACGCAATGGACCCGCGAATATCCACGTCGATCAACCGCTTATCGAAGTGCAGCGAGCCGGAAAAGCGCTCGAAGACCTCCGACGGCCCCGCTTCGAAACGCCCTCCCCAAAGTTTCATACCGATTTCTTTTGCGCTTTTTGTAGAGATGCGCGCACCTGAATCGGCAGCCCGATCAGATTGATGAACCCGCGCGCATCCTTCTGGTCATACTCCGCGCCCATCGTGAAGCTGGCGATGTTCAGCGAATAGAGCGAATACGGCGACTTGCGGCTCACCGGCTGAATCCCGCCTTTATAAAGGCGCAGCGTGACCTCGCCCGTGGTGGTCTCCGCCGCCTTTTCGAAAAACGCGTCCAGCGATTCGCGCAGAGGCGTGAACCACAGCCCGTTATAAACCAGCTCCGCGTAATCCAGAGCCAGCTTTTCCTTATAATGCGCCATGCTCTTGTCCAGCGTCAGCGATTCCAGTTCATGATGCGCCATCATGATCAGCGTGCCGCCCGGCGTCTCATAGCATCCGCGCGACTTCATGCCGACGAAGCGATTCTCGACCAGATCGATGCGTCCGACTCCCGCCGCCGCGCCAATCGCGTTTAACTCTTCCAGCAGCGCAACCGCCGACGATGCCCGCCTTCCATTCACCGAAACCGGCATGCTCTTTTCGAACCCGATGGTCACATCGACCTCTTTATCCGGAGCCTCTTTGGGACTCTTCGTCAGCATCCAGATCCCGTCCGAAGGCGCGTTGGCCGGGTCTTCGAGCTCGCCTCCTTCGTGCGAAATGTGCCAGATGTTGCGGTCGCGGCTATAGATCTTCGTAGTGGTCTGCGCAATCGGCACGTGGTGTTTCGCCGCGTACTCAATGCAATCCTCGCGCGAGACCAGGTCCCACTCGCGCCACGGAGCGATCACCGGAAGATGCGGCGCCAGAGCCTTGTACGTCAGCTCAAACCGAACCTGGTCGTTGCCTTTCCCAGTGCATCCATGCGCCAGCGCATCGCACCCGGTAGCCAGTGCGACTTCCACCTGCCGCTTGGCGAGCAGCGGCCGCGCGATCGACGTGCCGAGCAGATACTTGTGCTCATACTCGCCGCCCGCGCGCACCATCTTCCACAAATATTCCGCGACGAATTCCTCGCGCATATCGGCCACATAAACTTCCGACGCGCCAGTTTTCCGAGCCTTCTCTTCAAGCCCCGTCAGCTCATCCCCACCCTGCCCGATATCGCCGCACACAGCAACAACTTCGCAGCCATAGTTTTCCTTCAACCACGGAATGATGATCGATGTATCCAGCCCGCCCGAATAAGCGAGCGCTACTTTCTTAGGTTTGCTCATTATTATTAAATTTTACCTTCAGTGGGGCAGGTCCCCGACCTGCCTGCAGATTTACCCCAACAACATCATCAACAACGCCTTCTGCGCATGCAGCCGATTCTCCGCCTCATCGAAAATAACCGACCGCGCCGACTCCATCACCCCATCGGTAACTTCCAACCCACGCTTCGCCGGCAGGCAATGCAAAAAAACCGCATCCGGCCGAGCCTTTTGAAACAGCTCCTCATTCACCTGATAAGGCGCAAAAATCCTCTCCCGCTCCGCTGCCTCTTTTTCCTGCCCCATGCTAGCCCAGACATCCGTGTAAACCGCGCTCGCCCCCGCCACCGCCTCATAAGGATCGCTGGTAATCGTGATCTGCGCGAACTTCGACGCTTCCTCCACAATCGCCGCATTTGGCTGATATCCCTCCGGAGCCGCAATCGCCACGTGCATCCCCAGCCGCCCCGCTGTCAGCATCAGGGAATGCGCGACATTATTGCCGTCTCCGACATACGCCAGCTTCAATCCCTGGACGGTTTCGAACCGCTCCTCCAGCGTTTGTACGTCGGCCAGCGCCTGGCATGGATGATACAAATCGCTCAGCGCATTGATCACCGGGACCTTCGACCAGGCCGCAAGTTCCTCAATCGTCCCGTGAGAAAACACCCGCGCCACAATCCCGTGCGTCCACCGATCCAGGTTACGCGCGACATCCTTGACCGGCTCCCGCTCGCCAATCGGTCCGATGCTCGAAACAGCGTCGCCTCCCAGTTGCTTGATTGCGAGCTCAAACGTCAGCCGCGTCCGCAGCGACGGCTTTTCGAACAGCAGAGTCAGGTAGCGCCCCGCCAGCGTCTTCGCGAATCGGCCCGGCGATCTCTTCACCTCATGCGCTAGGTCGAGCACCGCCCGCAGCGATTGCGGCGTGAGATCGAGATCCGACGTCAGGTGTTTGGCGAACGGCATGGGCATGGCATGAGTCATGGTGAATACTTATTCAGCAGACTGAATAATAATACATTCACGACCCTTCCTGCAACCGCACCATCTTAAGCGCCGCCGTGTGCCCGCTGATAATCTCCACGCGCTTCATTCCAAAATGGGCGCTCATAAATCGGATCAGTTCCTCGTTTGCCTTCCCCTTTTCGGGCGGCGCCGCGATCTTGATTTTCAGAGTGCCGTCCGCCATCTCACCCACGATTTCCGTTTTCGCGCTGCGCGGAATCACCTTGACCCGAAGCGTCATCGCGTCAGGACAGCTTCGATCAGCCCATGCGGCTCGTCCGTCGGGATGAACACGTCGGCGTGCTTCGTCGGCAAATAGTGCTTGTTCGGCATCGTCAGCCGGATCCGCTCGATACCCGGAAACTGCTGGAACACCGCCTCGCCGATCGCGTACAAAGTATGTTGCACGGATTTGCTCTGGTGCCCGCCGAACGTATCAGTGATCGTCTTCATCACATCGTCCCAATCAGCTTCGCCCTTCCAGAGCGCATCGAGCGATGTCGCCAGAATCCTGTCCGGAGCCTCCGGCAGCGTCGTATACTCGTCGCGCAAAAAGCCCTCAAACGACGAACCGGTGGTTTTCAGCAGAACGAACCCGGCGACCCCCGATTCAAGCGACTCCCCTTCCCGCGAGGCGTCGAGTTTCGCGATCCGGCGGTGCGGAGGGCCCGCCGTGAACGAAAACGGTCCGCTCCGAGACCATAGATGACTATAGATGTCGATTTTTACCCTCCCCAGATGCATTAGACGACTTAAAAAATGCCGTGCGAGCAGCAATGCGAAGCTTTCCGGCTGCTCCACCGCCGGATCGGCGGCCAGCGCGTACACGGTGTTTTTCATGGTGTCGGTCGGAAGCACCAGCGAATTATCGCCCTCCCGGTAAGTCGCGTCGAAATCGCCTTCGAGCGCAATCGCCACCGTCATCTCATAGAAATCATGACCGCTTTTCCGGGCGACGCGGACCTTGGCTTTGCCGTAGCGATTCTCGGCGATCTTCATCATCTACCCCGGTATGTCGTGTATCCGAAAGGACTTAGCAGCAGCGGAATATGATAGTGCTCATTATGATCGCGCACTTCGAAGGTAACCGCGATAGTCGGGAAAAAACCCTCCGGCATATACACCGCTACGTCATACATAAGACGGTAGATACCGGGCGCGGGCGCTTCGCCGAAATCTAAGATGCGGCCATCCGGATTGGTAACTCCGCGCCCCGCGTCGCGCCACCCGTGGCCGGTCACGAAAACGTCTAACTCCACTGGAATCAAGGGCGCGGGCTGCCCTTTGGCGGTATCCAAAATATGGGTCGTAATCATCATAGTTTTCTTAATCTTAGCTGGGTGATCAGCCGCTGCTGCTCGGCGGCAATCGCGAATTCTTCCTCGGATTCGTTGCCGACCCGCTGGCGCAGCAGTTCCAGCATTTCTTCCGCGGTTTTTCCCGAAGCGCACACAATAAAAATATGGCCGAAGCGAGCTGTATATTTTTGATTTAGCGTGGACAATTCGTCGAGAATTGCAGGCGTCGCGTTACGTACGCCGGCCTGTTCTTCCGCCCCGTGGTGATCGCCGATTTTTCGATGAGCGCCGAAGGCTTCGAACATGTCGTCGCGGGTGCTCCGCTGCCAGATGTCGGCGCCTGTTTCTTCCACCTCTTCCCACGATTGAAAAGGGCGCGAGGCGGTCATATCCTCCGCCCAGCGGCGACTCGCGCAGCACTCATGAAATTTCTGACGCGCCACCGCCGGAGTCCAGGAGTTGACCAGCCGGAGTCGATGCGCGGCGCGGCCTTCTTCGGTGGGGACGCCCCAGATTCGCAGGCGGCTGACGCCTCCATCGGGAAAAATGCGGAAGCGCACCCGGCCGGTGGCGGCCAGCATCAACTCTTTTTCGAAGACGTGGAGGCTGTGGCCCAGGAGAGGAGTGCGGCGCAGGATCTCAACGCCGCCTTCGGTCTCCAGCTCGCAGCTTTCGGGGAAATTTCCTTTATAGTGCAGCGTGTCGACTTCCACGCGCTTGATGACTCCGTACGCGCCCAGTTCGACGACGCACCAATCGTGATGCTCACCGCGGCTGCGCCGGGTTTCCCATCCATCGTGCATGCCGGTGGCGCGGCCGGGAAAAATCAGGTTGTGGCGCGAACCGAAATACATGTCGCTGGCCTCGACTACGCTGCCGCCGTTTTCGACCGCCGCAAGATCGAGGAAATCGTCCAGAGCCTCAGGCACTACTTCGCCATGGACACGCAGCCGGGCGACTCCACCATCGGGATAAATGTGCAGCCGAAGATGCGTGTAGCGATGCGGATCGTCGATGGCGAAAAGGTTTTGCGCGCCGCCTCGGAGCGGGGACGGCGGAAGAATCTCGGTCCACGATTCCTGGTCCGCGCTGGCTTCCAGGGAACATTTCTCCGGGAAATTTCCCGTGAAATGCGCGGTATCGACGACGACCCCGCGGATGATGCCTGGAGCGCCGAGGCGGATCAGACACCAATCGTGATCCGGAGCGCGATGTCGGCGGGTTTCCCAGCCGTCCATCCATTTTCCGGTGTCGACATATTTGCCGGGGATGAAGACCGGAGCGCTGGGCTTGAGTAGATTTTCTTTGGGCGCAAAGAAATCGTCGGTGGCGGAAAGCACTGTGCCGCCGAGGCGTTCGGAGGCCAGGTCGACCAGATCTGTGAATTCAGGCATCGCGTTTTATGGCAGGGAATGTCCCCCCACTGAATTCACCATGATCGTAGATTTTCTCGCCCCGGAGGTATGTGGCGACGACGCGGCCTCGCAACTGGTGACCGGCGTAGGGGGTGATTTTGTGACGCTGGTGAAGTTTTTCGGGGTCGACGGTCCAGGTTTCTTCGGGATCGAAGAAGACCAGATCGGCGTCGTAGCCAGGGGCGATCCGGCCTTTGCGGGTGAGTCCCGCCAGCGCGGCGGGAGCTTCGGACATCCACTTTGCCAGGTCGGCGAGATTGTCGTGGATGGTTGCCATGACGGAAAGGCCCAACTCAAGAGAGGCGATGCCACCCCAGGCTGTTTCGTACGGTCCCGATTTGAGTTCTGGGGGCGAGGGAGAGTGGTCGGAGACCAACATGCCAATACGCGGGAGGACGGAGCGGAGGCCTTTGCGGATGGGCGGGGCGCATTTTAGGAGGTTGGAAGAGGGCATGTCGGGAACCTGCCCCACTGGGTCGAAGAAGACATAGTGCGGGCAGGTTTCTACCGTGATTTGCGGGCCGGCGGCTTCTATGAGCGGAAGGGCTTCGATGGCGGCGAGATGGACGATGTGGACTCGGGCTCCGGTTTCACGCGCGAGGCGGATCATCATTGCGATGGCATCGCATTCGGATTCGGGAGGGCGTTGCGGCAGATATTGGGGGCTTTCGGCGTGTACTAATAACGGAGCGCCTAAACGGGCGAGTATCGGCATCGCTTCACGAAGATCGGCTTCGGTGACGTTTGCGAATTCGTCCACGCCGGAAGGGACCAGGAAGCATTTGAAGCCGAAGACTCCGGCATGCCAGAGTGGTTCGAGCTCGGCTGCATTGCCTGGGACGACGCCTCCCCAGAATCCGGTGTTCACGTGCAGCTTGCCGGCGGCCGCGGTAAGTTTTTGTTCATAGGCAGCGACGGTCGTGGTGGCGGGGATGCTGTTGAGAGGCATCTCGATGAGGGTGGTGACGCCTCCGGCGGCGGCGGCCCGGGTAGCGGTTTCGAAGCCTTCCCAATTGGTGCGGCCGGGTTCGTTGATGTGGACGTGGGTGTCGACGAGGCCGGGCAGGATGGCAGCTTCGGTGATGGGGGCGTCAACGCTATCGAAAGGCAAGATCGCGGTGATGACGCCGTCCTGAATTTCAATGGCGGCGGGGCGGAGTGCATCGTTGATTACTACACGGCGGGATTTTAGGAGCATTGATCGCTCCGTGAACCAATTTGGACATCGCTTTTTTGTGGCGCGCGCCTCCAGGCGTGCCGCGTCGACTGTCTTGTCGACGTTGAGGATGTTGCAGCGGTGGCCATCGACACGAATGTCGATGCGGCACGCCTGGAGGCGCGCGCCACAATGCCCATCATGTAAGCCTCAGGAATTCTTCCATTAGATTTCTTACTACCTGCATGCGGTAGCGAGCCGTGGATCGGATGTCGTCTATGGGGCTGATCGCGTCGATGTTTTCGAGGAACAGAGGGATGGGAGCTACGCTGCCTAATGCGACTCGGGTTTCGTCTCCTCGGCGCAGGCCGGCAAAACAGACTTTGGAGATTGCCTGCGCACGGCGGGTTCCCACCTTGCGATAAAAATGCTTCCAGCCGGCGAAGCGGCGCGGGAGGCGGATTTGAGTGAGCAATTCGTCCGGCGCGAGATCCATCACCTTATACGCCTTGTGAAATTGCGTGTACGGGAGCCAGCGGGAGCCTCGCGCGGACGTCAGTTCCAGTTCGGCGTCGTAGACCAGCAGCGCGGGAGGCGTGTCGGCAGCTGGTGACGCGTTGACGATGTTGCCTCCGATGGTCCCGCGATTCTGCGTGGCGATCCCTCCGGTGACGGCGGCGGCTTGGATCATGAGAGGAAATTCAGCGGCAAGGAGAGCGCTGCGGCGAACGTCGGTGTAGGTGGTCAGCGCGCCTAGCAAGATGTAGTCGTCGGTCACGTCGAAGGAGCGGAGCTCGGGAATGTTGCGAATGCTCTGCCATTTCTTGTGAGCAAGCTTTCCAGATTCGAATAACACCATGACGTCGGTGCCGCCGGCGATGGGGCGGTAACCTGCCGCAAGCAGCGTCAACGCGTGGGGAAGGTCGCGCGCGGCGAGCAGCTCGTACGATGGCACGTGCGACCTCACTTTTGCACCGATTGCAGGACGGCCTCGAAGATCCGCATGTAGCCCGTACACCGGCAGAGATTTCCGGCCAGGCCTTCCTTGATTTGTTCCAGCGTCGGGTCGGGGTGCTGTTCCAGGAGCGACATGGCGGCAAGAATCATGCCGGGGGTGCAGATACCGCATTGGGCTCCGCCGTGTTCCAGAAAGGCTTGCTGAAGGGCAGTGTGGGCTACACCTTCGATGGTGGTGATCGACGCTCCGTCGACTTGCAGAATGGGGACCAGGCAGGAGTTGGTGAGCTCGCCGTCGATGAGCACGGAGCAGGCTCCGCATTCGCCTTCTCCGCAGCCTTCTTTGACGCCGGTGAGGCGGAGGTTCTCGCGGAGGACGTCGAGCAAGCGGGACATGGGTGGAGCGTCGATGGAATGGTCGATGCCGTTGACTTTAATACGCATGGGTCACCCGCAGCGCCGACAGGCGAAAGCGCCTGTCCCACCCGGACTCCAGACTACATCGCATCTTGCAAGCATTCCCTCCATCATTCATCTGAGCCGCGACCGTCAAGGAGCGGGCAAACGCGGAGCACCCTTTCTCACCGCGCAAGCAGTCCCTCCATCACTAATTCAGGCACCAAGGGGATCTGATTGAAAGCCACCCCCGTAGCGTGCTCGATGGCATTGAGGATCGCCGGAGCGACGCCGTCCATCGGAAGCTCACCGATTCCTTTTGCGCCGCTCGGGCCGTAAGCATACGGATTTTCGGCGAAGAACACACGAATCGGCGGAATGTCGGCCGACGTAGGCATAATGTAGTTGGTCATCTGGCCGTTGGCCATGCGGCCGTTGTTCCAGACGACTCGCTCGTACAATGCGAGGCCGATCGCTTGCGCCACGCCGCCTTCAATCTGGCCCATGGCGAGCACCGGATGGATCACTTTTCCAACTTCCTGAAGGGCGACGAAATCGTCGATGCGGACTTCGTACGTGACAGGATCGACCGTCACCATCGCTACGTAGACGGCCCACGCGTACGCTCCGTAAGCATCGCCTTGATAAGTTTCGTCGTTCCAAAAAACGTTCGGCGGAGGCTTGTATTCGCCCGACGCGCGCAGGGGGCCGATCTGGCTGACGTAATCGGAGGCGGCGTGGGCGAAGTCTTCTGAACTGTACGGCTCGCTAAGCAGTCCGCTGGAAATGAGAATCTGCTTCAGGCCCACGCATGCGGCTTCGACCAGCTTGCCCACTACCATGACAGTGCGCGACGCGACAGTAGGGCCGCTGTTCGGAACAGTGGCGGTGTCCGGCTGCGCCAGCTCGATCAGCGAATAATCGATTTGCAGCGCGTCGGCGGCGATCTGCGAAAAAATGGTATTGGTCCCCTGCCCGATTTCCGTGGACGCGGCGAGGATCCGCACTCTGCCTTCGCTGGTTGCTTCGACCGTGACGACGCTCGAGAGCGCCACTTCGCCCGAGCCGGTGAAACCCGCGCCGTGCATGAATGTTGCGAACCCGATGCCGCGTTTCAATCTGCCTGTCGGGTTGGCGAGGTCGAACGTCTCGCGATGATGATGGTAATGCGACAGCTCCAGCGCGCGGAACAGGAGATCGTCGAGATCGACCTTTTCATGGATCACCTGGCCGGTTGCCGTAGTCTCGCCTTGATGCAGAAAATTGCGCCGGCGAAATTCCTCGGGCGGCAGGCCGACGGCGGCGGCAACCTTGTTCATCTGGCGTTCCAGAGCGAAAATACTTTGCGGCGCGCCGAATCCGCGAAAGGCTCCGTGAGGCGGATACGTCGTTGCAAGCGCGCGGCTGCGGATGCGCACATTGGGGCAGAAATAAGGTCCGGCGGCGTGAATCGTGCCGCGCGAGAGGACGACGGCCGAGAGAGTGGCGTAAGCTCCGCCGTCGATGTCGAACTCGATGTCCATCGCAACCAGCTTGCCGTGGCGCGTCACGCCAGTGCGATGACGGGTGCGCGAAGGGTGGCGCTTGGTGGTGGCCGACATATCTTCGGCGCGGTCGTAAATCAGCTTCACCGGCTTGCCGGATTTCCAGGCAAGCAGAGCCGCGTGGCCCGCGATCATCGACGGATATTCTTCCTTGCCGCCGAAGCCTCCGCCGGTTTCCATCTGGATGACGCGGATTTTTTCGGGAGGCAGGCCGAACAGCGGCAGCAGAGCCTTGTGGACGTAATAAGGGCACTGCATGGATCCCCAAACCGTGACGCCGTCCTGAGGATTCGCGACGGCGATCATGCCATTGGTCTCGATATAGAGCTGTTCCTGCGCGCCCGTCTCGTACTCGCCTTCGATGATCAGGTCGGCCTCGGCAAATGCGCGATCGACGTCGCCTTTGTTCATCAGATACGACTTCAGGACATTGTCCTCGCCCCAAATAATTTCCTTTTGCGCGAGCGCTTCCTCCAGGGAATCGACGCAGGGAAGCGGATCGACCTCGATGCGGACGCGGCGGCGCGCCTCTTCCACCAGATAGCGGTCTGGATGGGCTAGCAGCACCACGGCCTCTTCCGCGTGCGCGCTGATTTCCTCGGCGAGAAAAGGCTGGTCGTTCAGAATTAAAGCAACGTAGTTCTTTCCGGGAACGTCCTTGGCGGTAACGATGGTGAACTCATCCCACGGGACGCCGGGCTCGAAAACGATGTTCCGAATTCTGCCGCGGCGGGCGGGATTGCGCACAGTGGCTCCGTGGAGCATCCCGGGAAATTGCAGGTCGTCGACATACTGCGCCTGGCCGGTGACTTTGCGCGCGCCCTCCTTGCGGGGCACCGATTTTCCGATCAGCGGGCTGGAGTTCGTCCCTATTTAAACATCGTACACGCTAGACTGGAATTGTTTCATGCATGTCCGTTGGCTGTTCCTTTTCCTGACCGCATTCGCGGCCGCACAGACCCCGTTTCGATTTGTCGCGATCGGCGATACAGGGTCAGCCTCGCCCGCGCAGGGACGAGTCGCGGAGCAGATGTGGCAATGGCGCGAGAAGAATCCGTTCGACGTCGTGATCATGCTGGGCGACAACATTTATGGCAACACGGAGCTGACGCACGGGGGCGACCCGAAGCTGTTTCCGAAGAAGTTCGACACCTATTACAAACGGTTCCAGGAGAAGGGCGTGGTGTTTCACGCGTCCGTGGGGAACCACGACATGCAGACCAATCACGCGCAGGGGGAGATCGACGATAAGGCCCGGTTCGGAATGCTGGGACCGGATGGATACTACAAATTTTCGACTCCGGATTCGTTAAAGGTGGGCGGCAAGCCTCTCGCGGATTTTTTCGCGCTCAATTCGGAATTGCACGGCGAGAAGTTCGATGCGCAGGTGAATTGGCTGCGGGAGGAACTGGGAAATTCGAAGGCGGTATGGAAATTCGTGTTTCTGCATCACCCGCTCTACACAGTGCGAGGGCAGCATTCGCCGGCTTTGGAATTGCGGACTGCGATCGCGAAGAGCTTGAAAGATAACCACGTGCAGGTCGTGTTTGGCGGGCACAATCATTTTTATTCGCGGATGAAGCCGGTGGATGGAATGCTGCAAATGATCTCGGGCGGCGGAGGGCGTCACCTGGCGTTTCCACGCAACGATAAGTGCGCGGTGATGTCGGTGAGAAGGTATGAGTTTTTAGGCGTCGAGGTGTATCCCGACCGCGTGAGGTTTATCGCGATCGATGAATACGGGAAGATGTTCGACGACTTTACGGCGGATGAGAAATATCTGGCGGTGTCGGCGCCGGGCTGTCCGATAAGGTAGTCAAAAACCGAGTTGGCCCCTGATGAGCGCCGATGAACGCGGATTGAAGAAAATGGTCTTATCGGCGTCCATCCGTGTTCATCGGCGGCCAATATTTCGTTTTTCGGCAGTCACTTTTTCTCAGCAAAGTCCGCCGTGATGCCGTCGATTTCTTCGAAGTGAAGGTGGATCGCCTTGCGGTCCTCAGCCTGCGACTCGGGGATTTCGAAGCGCGCCCCTACCATGCGGTCGATGCGCTGATGCGCCTCTATCCGGTCCTTGATTCCTAAAACGTCGTTGAATTTTGGCCCGAGAATCGGATTGTACTTGAAGACATTTTCGATATCGGACTTGGAGACGGTCATGCCGTCGAGCGACTCGCCCGACGAGGGCTCCAGTGTGAGAGTCGCGCCTTTCATCACCCAGGGAACGTCGGATGGATCGCTCACGCGAAAATCGACGATCACCAAAGACGCGACCGGCGAGAGCGGCATCACGCGGACTTTGAGAATGGTGCCGTTGAGTTTGAGAACATTCCCTTTGGTGCCGACGAACAAAGCGCCAATGCCGATGGCGACGATGGCAATGCCGATCAACAGGAACATCCAGAACTGTTTGCTCACAGAGTCTCTGAAGGCATGAAATTAGTCGCCAAGCAATTTTCCGTAGGCCTGCAAACCTGACACGTTATCACAAACCGCCTTGATCGCGGCGGTGAGAGGGATCGCCAACACCAGTCCGATGCCGCCCCACAGCATGCCCCAGAACATCAAAGCGAGAGTCACGACCAGTGGATTCAGATGCACGCGCGCGCCCACGAATTTCGGGTATAGGAGGTTTAGCGCGAACAGGTGCAGGAGCGCCACGCTGGCGGACAGGAACAGGTAAAGCTCGGGACCCGTGGACATCGGCAGCGCGGCCACCAGCGGAGGAATCAGCGCCAGGGGGAGGCCGATATACGGGATCAGACTGAGGAATCCGCTGAGCGGGCCCGCGACCAGCCAGTAAGGAAGCTTCACGCTGGCGAATAGAATAGAGCTCGCAACGCTGAGAAAGACGCCGAGCAGAAAATTTCCGACCACGTACGCGCGCACCATCTCCGCGACGCTGGCCAGAGCGCGTCCGGCCACGTGACGATCGGTGCCTTCGAATAGATACAGCACGCGAGTGCGGATATGGTCGCCCCAGCTCAACTGGAAATAGACCAGGAATGGGACGAAGCTCGCCATCAGCAGCACGCTGTAAAACGAGGTCAGGTAGACGTAGACGTAATTCACCAGCGGGGTCGGCTCGGGGCGCACGCGCACTTCCTGAATGGAGGGCACCGCGGGCAGGTCGGGCTTTTTCTTCTTGTTGTTATTGTTCTTGGCGGCGGCGTCGCGCTCGGCCTGTTGCTCTTCCTGAAAACGCTTGGGCATCAGGCTGCGGTACATGCCTTTTTCAAGATTGTCCATTCGACCTGTGGCGCCGTCCACCAGGGCGTTGATGCGTTCGCCGTACGCGGGCAGGTCGTTCAGCATCGCCAGACCTTCGGTGTAGATTCCCAGTCCGGCCAGGTACAGAAACATCAAGCCGAGGCTGCACACTACGAAGCTAGCGAGGCCGCGGGGCATCTTCAACCTCATGAAAAACAGGACAGCCGGGTCCAGCAGGAAGGAAATAATCGCCGCGATGATCACGGTGATGAAAAAAACGCGACCGTAATAAAGCAGCGCCACCACGACCCCGAGCGCAAGGATTCCGACGCCCCTGGAGGCGGGTCTACGAGCGGTAGTGACCACCGGAGTCAGCAAAGCGAGGGCCTTTATATAACTATAATTAAACAGACGCGTGGAGGACCAGAAAAATACATGGAAAGGGCGGATTCTCGCCCTCGATTTGGGTAAAAAGCGCATTGGATTGGCATTGAGCGATCCCCTGGGCATCACTGCGCAGGGCCTCCCCACCCTCCAAAGGACCAATATCCGGGAAGATATGGCCGCCCTTCAGCAACTGGTCGCGGAACGGGAGGTAACGCTTTTATTGATGGGGAATCCACTTCATATGAGCGGACACGAAGGCCGGCAAACGGCGTATGTCCATGAATTTGCCGAGCGGCTGGCGAAGCACACCGGCGTCCCCCTGAAGTACTGGGACGAGCGGCTGACCACGGTCGAAGCACACCGTGTGCTGCGGTCGAGCGGCATCGGGATCGAGAAGAGAGCCCGCGCAATCGACAAGCTGTCGGCGGTGATTTTGCTTGAGAGTTATCTGGACTCGGGAGCCCAATGGTAGAGCAGAGAAGTATGAGAGCCTCGAAGGCAGTTGTGGCGCGCGCCTCCAGGCGTGCCGCGTCGGCAGTCGTGCCGACGGACGGAGATGTCGAGACGAATCTCGACACGGCACGCCTGGAGTCGTACGCCACAACCGCCGGAGCGATCTCCGGATCATGAAGAAAATCGTCCGACTCGCGCTGATTCTCTTCGCCCTCGGCCTGATCGCCGGCGCCGCCGCGGTCTGGACTCTCAGCCGCCCTTACCAACCCCCGGGTGAAACGTTCGTTCGCATCGAACGAGGCTCGGGCACCGCCGCCATCGCGCGCACGCTCCAAAAAGCTGGTGTGATTCAGTACGAATGGCAGCTCCTGCTGGCTCGCTCTCTCAATCCATCGGCCCGGCTGCAAGCGGGCGAGTATCGATTTGCCGAGCCCTCCAGCGTCCTCACCATCTGCGACCGTTTACGCCGGGGGGACATTTATTATTTCGATCTCACCGTCCCCGAGGGGAGTAATCGTTTCGATATCGCGAAGATCGCGGCGGCCACGACCGGAACCATTTCTCACGACGATTTCTTGAAAGCTTCGGCCGATCCCGCTGCCATTCTCGACCTAGCTCCGCATGCTCCCTCGCTCGAAGGGTTCCTATTCCCCTCGACCTATCGCTTGTCACACTCGACCACGGCCGTCGATTTGTGCCACATCATGACCAGCGAGTTTCGCCGGCGATGGAAGAAGCTCAATCCATCGCATGAGGCCGACGTGCTGCGCGTGGTCACCATCGCTTCGCTGGTGGAAAAAGAGACCGGCGTCGCCGAGGAGCGAAAGATTGTCGCGGGCGTTTTTTCAAATCGCATCGCGAAGGGCATGCGCCTCGATTGCGATCCCACCACGATTTACGCCGCCCTGCTCGACAACCGGTATACCGGCGTGATTCACAAGTCCGATCTGCTGAGCCAG
The DNA here is from genome assembly GCA_963813145.1 of Bryobacterales bacterium. Classification (GTDB taxonomy): domain Bacteria; phylum Acidobacteriota; class Terriglobia; order Bryobacterales; family Bryobacteraceae; genus Palsa-187. The sequence continues at coordinate 2,563,800 of CAWEXX010000001.1, read as the reverse complement.
AGTCCGTACAACACCTATCAGCGCGTCGGTCCGCCCCCGGGACCCATCGCCAATCCCGGAGCGGCATCGCTCGAGGCGTCGCTTCATCCCGCCGCGACAGATTATCTGTTCTTCGTGGCCAAGGCCGAAGGAGGCGGCCACGTGTTTTCCGCAACCCGCGCCGCCCATGAAAAGGCGGTGCTCTCCTACCGTCATGCGAAGCACAAAGCGGGATAAGCTGGCCGAATGGATGGCGCAGCATCAGCCTGCTGTCATTGGCCAGGAAGAGTTCGCGCAACTGGTTCAGGCGCTGGAGCCCATCACGGAGAGCTATTTACGAAGGCTGCTGCGCGATACCGGAGCGCACCTGGCGCCCATGGTCGACGGCGTGCGGCAGTCGAATCTAGGGGAGCTGGAATTGAGCCTGCTCGCTCTCCTGGCCGAATATGAAGCGGGGGACGCCGCGCACAAGCTCGCCGTCAGAAAGCTGGTGATCATGGCAAAAGATCACGCCCGGTGGACCCGCAAAGAGGAAAATATCCTGTGGCTGATCACCTGGCTGGAGAATCCCCCGCTGTTCCCCGCGTGGGCCAGACTGCGGCGCGCCAGTCATACCGCGAAGGAAGAAAACCTCGACCCTGGCCGCTCAGGCCACTCCTAGCCCCACCAAAGCAGATCATCGACTTCGAGGCCAGGTGGGACAGGCGCTATCGCCTTTCAGCGCTTTTTTCCGCAGAGTGGGGCAGGTTCCCGACCTGCCCGTGCCGCCGGCTGAACCGCCACGTAAAAGATGACTGAAAAAACTCAAAACCGGGTTGGCCGCCGATGAACGCTGATGAACGCCGATTGAAAACAAATGGTCTTATCCGCGTTCATCTATGTTCATCAGCGGCTAATTTTCCGGCAGCCTCGTGCCTTACGAAGGCGCTTCACTGCTTGCTCGCTACGGCAGCAACTCCACGGCCTGCACCTTGATCACTTCCCCATCCAGCGTCCCCGTGACCTTTACCTTCAAGTCCTTCTCTTTCGAGCTCTTCTTGAGCAGCGCCAGCGTCCGCGCATTTCCGCTCTCATCGAGCTTGAGAAACTTGCCGTCCGCCTGCACCACGCCGAATCCGCTTTTGGCGCAATCGAGCGCGCACGATCGCGTGTGTCCCGCTAGGTCTTTGTTCTTGCACATCACGTCGACTACGGTCCCCGAAAAGGTTTCAGCCGAGGCCATTGCCGCCGCCAAAAGAAATGTTGATATAACGCGTACTTTCATAAAACCTATTATGTACCTTGCGGAATGCCGATAGGCGGTTTATACTGCATTTTTTGTGGGTCACGCGATGGCTTTCCAGGAAGAGATCGACCCTTTAGCCCCGCAGAGGGAGGCGGCGCTGTTTTATGGGCTGTTCCTGCGCGGCCATTCCGCCGAGACTCTGCGCAAGGATATCGACGTCCCCCGCAAGCTGCTGGACAAGATGATGAAGCGCCATCGCAATGAAATGCAGGTGCGCGAGAAATTCCATCGCGTCTATCACTTCCGCAAACAAGTGCTGGCGATTTTCGACGAGTTGGTGGATCGGGAACGGACCGGCAAGCGGATGCAGGAACGAGTAAACTAGGCAGCAATGTCGCCTGCCCCGGAATTGACCCTACGTGCCGCCAAACTTCAAGATGCCGACGCCTGTGGGCGGATCTGTTATCAGGCGTTTACGACGCTGAACAAAACTCACAGCTTCCCTCCTGATTTTCCCCAACCGGAGCACGCCATCGGAGTTCTTTCGACGCTGTTTTCCCATCCTGGTTGCTACTGCGTGGTGGCCGAAAAGGCGGGGCGCATCGTGGGCAGCAATTGCCTGGATGAACGCTCCATGGTGTCGGGCGTCGGACCGATCACCATCGACCCCGATCAACAGAATCGCGGCGCCGGCCGCCTGCTGATGGAGGCCGTGATGGATCGCGCCCGCGAGCACAGCGCAGCCGGAGTGCGGCTAGTGCAGGCCGCGTTTCACAACCGGTCGCTTTGTTTATATGCCAGCCTCGGATTCGAGGTCCGCGAACCGCTCTCCTGCATGCAGGGGCGAACCCGCCAGCGCGAGATGCCCGGATACACGGTGCGGCCAGCGCGTCTGGAAGATCTGGACCGTTGCAATGCTCTCGCCCAGCGGGTGCACGGCTTCGACCGCGGGCTGGAACTCGCGGACGGGATTCACGCCGGGACGGCAATCGTGGTCGAGCGCGGCGGCATCGTCACCGGTTATTCATCGGCGCTAGCCTTTTTTGGGCACACGACGGCGGAAACAAATCTGGATTTGCAGGCGATGATCGGGTCTGTCGAGAGTTTTGGCGGGCCCGGATTCCTGATCCCCACCCGCAATAGCGCTCTTTTCCAGTGGTGCCTGGCAAACGGACTGCAAGTGATACAGCCCATGACGCTGATGAGCACGGGCCTGTACAACGACCCCGCAGGCGCATGGCTCCCGTCAATTATGTTCTAGGTGGCGCACGCACTCCTGCGTGCCGCGTCGAGACTCCTCTCGACGCCCGTTGAAAGCTCGTCGATGGGCTTTTTCAGAAATCTCGGAGCCGCGACCGTCATGGAGTCGGGCAAGCGCGGCCGACCACCAGGCAGTTACAACGGCTCAGGCAGCCTCAATTGCGCCTTACTAAGAGCCTTCTCAAGCATATCCGCGGCATCCACTTCACTCAACCCCCGCGATGTCGAGAACTCCGTGATCAGCATGTGCCGCGCGCGATCCAGCATTTTCTTCTCGCGGAAGGACAGAGGTTTTTCCAACTGCAGCAGAAGCAGGCCCTTCATGACCTCGGCCACCGCTAGCAGGCTGCCGTTCTGCATCTTCTCGCTATTCTCTTTGAACCGGTCTTTCCAATCCTGATGACGCCGGCAGCGCCCTTCCGAGAGGAAACTGATCACCCGCGACACCTCGACGTTCCGCGTCACTTTACGGAGGCGCAGGTCTTCCACGTGTGAAAACGGCACCATCACCGTCATGCTGGTGTAGGTCAGTTTTAGCAGATAGAAGCGTTCGAAATGCCCGGCGAATGCCCGGCTGCTGATGTTTTCTATGGTCGCAACCCCATGGTTGGGATAAACGACCTTCTCACCAATGTGAAACGTTAAACTCGGATGCACCGCGCACTCCTTTGGACCCGCTTGGTCTCCGCCCGATATTCTCCCCCAACCCGGAGGAGTAGGGAAAGAGAATCTTAATTTAAACTTAATCTGCTGTCAACAGGAAACTGCACCTTTCGATCTCCTGATCCAGATTATTGATTCCATTCGGGTTTTTAAATTACCATTCGGCCCGAGGTGTCGCTGAACCGTTGTAATCAGTTACGATGTAAATACCCGATGCCTTACCCTGAGCTAAAGAAGACAGTCCATCTTCCCCGAACCGACTTCCCCATGAAGGCGAATCTCGGCGCCCTGGAGCCGAAACTGCTCGCGCAATGGAATGAATCGGACCTTTATGAGCGCATTCGCGCCGACCGCAAGGGCCGTCCGACCTACATTCTGCACGACGGGCCTCCCTATGCCAACGGCAATATCCACCTGGGTACGGCGTTTAACAAAATACTCAAGGATTTTGTCGTCAAGCTGAAGACAATGGAGGGTTACGACTCTCCTTACGTCCCCGGCTGGGACTGCCACGGCTTGCCGATCGAGCACAAAATCGACAACGAGCTGGGGTCGAAAAAAGCGAGCATGACGCAGAGCCAGATCCGCGCGGCGTGCCGCAAGTACGCCGAAAAGTACGTCGACCTCCAGCGCAGCGATTTCAAACGGCTGGGCGTGCTCGGGCGCTGGGAAGATCCCTATCTGACGATGAGCGCCGCAATATGAAGCCGTCATCGCGCAAGCGTTTGTCGATTTTCTCGACCAGGGTTTCGTCTACAAAGGCCTTAAGCCGGTCAACTGGTGCATCAACGACCGCACCGCCCTGGCCGAGGCTGAGGTCGAGTATGACAACCATTCGAGCCCGTCAATATGGGTTCGTTTTCCGCTGATGTCGGACCCGGTGAAGATCGATCCGGCGCTGGCGGGCAAGCGGGTTTTCGGGCTGATCTGGACCACCACTCCTTGGACGATCCCGGCCAATTTGGCCATCAGCTATCACCCGAAGTTTACTTACTCAGCGGTTGAAAACAATGGAGATGTCTATATCGTCGCGAACGATTTGATCAATCAGACGGCCGAGGCGTGCGACTGGCAGCAGCCGGTGGTGCTCGCCACGTTCCAGGGCGACAAACTCAACGGGACGATCTTCCGCCACCCGTTTCTGGATCGCGATTCCCTCGGCATTCTGGGCGAGCACGTCACGCTCGAACAAGGCACGGGAGCGGTCCACACAGCGCCCGGACATGGCGCTGAGGATTACGTCGTCGGTCGCGCGAACGGGCTGCCGGTTTATTGTCCCGTCGATGCCGCCGGACGATTCTTTCAGGCCGAAGGCGCGGCGGGAGAGCTGCCTCGGGAACTTCTCGGCAAGACGGTTTGGGAAGGCAATCCGATCGTCATCGAGATCCTGAAAGGCGCGGGCGCGCTGGCCGCGACTCGTGTGATCAGCCACAGCTATCCGCATTGCTGGCGCTGCCACAAGCCGACCATCTTCCGCGCCACCGAGCAATGGTTCGTCGGGATGGACCGGAACGACCTGCGCGCGAACGCCCTGGCCGCGGTGAAAAATGTTTCCTGGACACCGAGTTCCGGCGAAGAGCGTATGCATAACATGATCGCCACGCGACCCGACTGGTGCATCTCCCGGCAGCGCGTCTGGGGCGTGCCGATCACGGTGTTTTATTGCGAAGCGTGCAGCGAGCCGCTGACCGACCACAAGATCCTGAACCACGTGGTCGACCTGTTCCGCGAGCACACCGCGGATGTCTGGTACACCAAGTCCGCCGCGGAACTGATCGGCGACGGCGTGGCATGCACAAAATGCGGAGGCGGAGCTTTCCGAAAGGAAAGCGACATCTTAGACGTCTGGTTCGATTCCGGAGCCAGCCATCTGGCCGTCCTGACGCCCGAAAATAAACTGCCCTGGCCCTCCGACATGTATCTGGAAGGAGGCGATCAGTATCGCGGGTGGTTCCAAAGCTCGCTGCTGATCGCGGTGGCGTTGAAGGGCGCTTCCCCGTATCGCGCGTCGGCGACTGCCGGTTGGACCCTCGACGGCGATGGCCACGCGATGCACAAGTCCAAGGGCAACGCGGTGGAGCCGGAAATCTTCATCAAGAAATACGGCGCGGAGCTGCTGCGCCTGTGGACCGCGTCGGTCGATTTCACCGAGGACGTGCGCCTGTCGCAAACCATCATCGACCGGCTGGTGGAGGCGTACCGCAAGCTACGCAATACGTTCAAGTATCTGCTCGGCAATCTGTACGACTTCGACCCCGCTGATCGACTCCGTTCCGCCGGAAGAAATGCTGGAGCTGGACCGCTGGATCCTGGCGCCGGGCCGAGGAACTGGTGCGCAAATGCCGCGCTGTCTTACTCGACGCTCGAATTCCACAAGGTCTATCGCGCAGTGTACGATTTCGCCGCCGCCGACCTCAGCTCGATCTATTTCGAAATCCTGCGCGACCGGCTGTATACGTCGGCGACCCAAAGTCACGCGCGGCGCAGCGGACAGACGGCGATGTACAAGATTCACTACGCGCTGACCAGGCTGCTTGCGCCTCTGCTTTCGTTCACGGCCGAGGAAGTCTGGTCGTACACCGCTCGTCCGGTGGGAGCCCCCGATAGCGTTCACCTGGCTCATTTACCGGAGCCCGAGGAGCTGGCCGGCGGGCTGGACGCGGCGAAGCTCGAAAAGTGGGATCAGTTGATGGCTGTTCGCGAGCGGGTGCTCAAGATGCTGGAAACGGCTCGTCAGGAAAAGTTGATCGGCGCTCCGCTCGAAGCAAGACTCACCCTGAAATCGGAGCCGGTTCTCGAAGAATATTTCGCCGACCTCCCCGCCCTCTTCGTCGTATCCCAGGTCGAATTCGGCCCCTCCGACTGCGTCTTTAAAGCCACCGGCGAGAAGTGCGAGCGCTGCTGGAAATACATCGCGGCGGAAGGAGCGCAGGTGTGCGCGCCGTGCCGGGCCGCTCTCACGGAAATGGGAATCGTGGAAACGCCCGAATGAACCCGCGCCTTCGTTCGGCCGCGATTATCGCCGGCGTCGTCATCCTCGATCGCATCACCAAGATCTACATCCAGCGAAATTTCTCGCCCTGGGATACTAAACCGGTGATCGCCGGATTCTTCAACATCGTACACGCCGAGAATCCCGGCGCGGCGTTCGGATTTCTATCGGAGTCGCCCAGCCAGTGGCGTGGCGTTTTCCTGGTTGGCGTGTCGCTAGCCGTGATGGCGATTATCGGGAGCATGCTGTTCAGGACGGGCGTGAAAAAATCGCCCCTGCTGACCACCGCGCTGGCGCTCATATTCGGAGGCGCCACCGGCAACATGTGGGACCGCCTGTTTCGCGGCACGGTCACCGATTTTCTGCAATTCTTCTTCGGCACCTACGAATTCCCCAGCTTCAACGCCGCCGACAGCGCGATCAGCATCGGAGCGGGCCTGCTGATCATCGACTTGTGGATAAACCGCGGAAAATCAGCCTGAAGACGTTGTAGGGCGGGCTATTTAGCCTGCAGCCGCCTTTTCAGGCGGCTTTTCTTGAGATCGCTCCCTGCGGTCGCGGCTCTGAAAAGGCGACGCTACACGGTTTGTGACGTTTGACCGTTCACAGCACAAAACTTTTATTTATCTTCTTTCTTCTCTGCGACCTCCGCGCCTCTGCGTGAAATGTTCTTCCGTCCCTAGCGTACACTTAGCCCAGAAGGAGTTCGACCATCGGGCTTCTTTGACAGTTTTTTCCAGGCCTGGAAATGTCGTACTACGGTGGTCCTGAGCCTCACGGCTTGCCGGAGGGACTTTGGGATCGATCCCATAAAGTTACGGGACGGGCGGATATTCTATGATTGCCGCACCCGGGAACTTCAGAGGGCTGTGCATCGAAAGAGACAGTCCAATCCACTAGCGGCCGGTGTTAGCAAGTCGGCCGCTCACGACAGCCGAAGTGTCTTCATATTTTTACCCTGCGCAGCCAACAGAGCCGCGACGGTTTGAAGTTAGAGGATGTTGGTTGCCCGCAAAATTGGGCAGTGGGGCAGGTTCCCGACCTGCCCGCCCCACAAGGCGCTCGTCCGTTGTTTTCCGCAGTTTACCGGTTTCCCCTCGGCCCTCCACGCGAGACAGCGTAATCTGCTGGCAATGGTAACCTGTAACAATCGCCGCGTAATTACCGTTTTGTAAGGAACAGATGAAACAAGTTCAGTCCATCATTGCGTCTTTCTGTGTCGTCTTGACCGCCACGCAAGGTTTTGCCCAACAGGCCCCTAAAATCGAGGTCCCGGAGACCACCAAGTCGCAAGCACCCATGGGTATGGAATCGCCGCACTGGTATTCCTCCATCACCCGTCCGTATGACCCGAAGAATGTGCCGCCCGTGAACGTTTCGAACACCACCCGCATCGAATCCCTGCTGCGCGGAGGCAAGCTTTATCTGTCGTTGCAGGACGCCGTCGCCCTGGCGCTCGAAAATAACATCGATATCGAAGTCGAGCGGTACCTGTTTCCGCTGGCGGATGCGGACTTGCTTCGGGCCCAGGCCGGCAGCTCGACCCAAGGCTTTTCCACCGCCACCTCCGGCGGAGCCACGGGCCTGAACGCGTCCGGTGTGCAGAGCTTCCTGGGCAATTTCAGCACCGGAGGCACCGGTGGAATCAGCCCCAACCCTAACGGATTCGACCCGACCATCAACAGCACCATTCAATGGGGCCACATCACTTCGCCGCAGCAGAACACGGTCACCACCGGCACCACGGCCCTGGTCTCCACCAACAAGCTGGCGAACTTCAATATTCAGGAAAATTTCGTGACCGGCGGCTCCGCCACGCTCAGCTATAACAACACGTTCTCCCAACAAAACGCCTATCTGAATCTGTTCAATCCCGTGACCACCGCATTTCTGGATCTGACGGTTTCGCAGCCGCTGCTGCAGGGGTTCGGCCTGGCGTTCAACAACCGGACCATTCGTGTGGCCAAGAACAATCTGCGCGCGGCCGACGTGGTGTTCAAGCAGCAGGTGACTGTCACCGTGCAGACCGTGGTGCAGGCCTACTGGCTGCTGGTGAGCTCCAACGAGGATGTGGAGGTGAAGAGCAAGGCGCTGGCGCTGGCGCAAAAACTCTATAGCGACAATAAAAAGCAGGTGGATATTGGAACGCTCGCGCCGATTGAAATTGTTCGCGCTGAAGCTGAAGTCGCCACCGACGAACAAGCGCTGGTGGGCTCGCAAACTGCCGTGCTCCAGCAGGAAACCATCCTTAAGAATTCGCTCAGCCGGAACGGCCTCTCCAATTCCGCCCTGGTCGCCGCGCGTATCGTGCCCACCGACAAAATCCAGATCCCTTCGGTCGATAAAGCGGAGCCGATTCAAGACCTGTTCGCCAGCGCGCTCGACAACCGGCCGGAATTGCAGCAGAGCCGCATCCAGCTCGAGAATCAGCGCATCGGGTTGACGGGCACGCGCAACCTGATGCTGCCCACTTTGAGCGCCTTTGCCGACGTGCGCAACAGCGGTCTATCGGGCGATCCGAACTTGCTGCCCAGCCCGGGCAGCGATCATCCTTTTGCGACCAACCAGAATCCGTTCTTCATCGGAGGCTACGGCAACGTGCTGGGGCAATTGTTCAGCCGTAATTTCCCGAACTATTCGGTGGGAGTCCAGTTGAGCATCCCGCTGCGCAACCGCACCGCCCAGGCAAATTATGCCGCGGCGGCGGTAAACCTGCGCCAGAGCGAGTTGAGCGTCCAGCGGCTGATCAACCAGATCCACGTGGACGTGCAAAACGCGCTGATCACCATGCAGCAGGCGCGCGCCCAGTATTCGGCGGCGGTGAAGAGCCGCATCCTGCAAGAGCAGACGCTGGATGCCGAGCAGAAGAAATTCGCTGTCGGCGCTTCGACACCGTTTCTCGTCATTCAGGCACAGCGCGACTTGTCGACGGCGGGCGGCACGGAGGTGGTGGCGGAAGCGCAATACGTTCAGGCCAAGCTACAGCTCGACGTGGCCACCGGCCGCGCGCTCGACGTTTATAACATCGAAATCGACGAAGCGAAGAAGGGCCGGGTGTCGAAAGCGCCCAGCGCCCTGCCCGTGGTCGAAAACAACAAGTAGCGGTGGTATACGGCCGGTAAAACCGCATCCCGTGCCGGTAAGTCTTGCAGCCTTGGGATGCCGTAATGGGAACGACGAGCACGGCGAATCGGAAAATCAATAAGTTGCGAGCTTGGCACCGGGATTGCTCTATTTAGCGGCGTGACGTACAAGATGAGTGCTCAAGGAACCCCGGTTGCTCCTTCCAAAAACTCTTCCAAAGTTTTTCCCCACCCCTACCCTCAAAATTAAAACCCCTGTTTCCTTCCCAACCAAGTTCCTTGAGCCCTCTAAGGGGCTCTTTCCTCTGGGGCTGACCGCTCCCTGTGGTCGGGGCTCTGTTGGTACGAACCGCGAAGGTAAGGGAGCGGATAGACGCGGAAGTCCTGAACGTTATGTGGCGTGTCGCAGCCAGAACATTAGCATGTCGACCATTTTCGGGACTCCTCTTGTAGGGCTGTCCAGAGCGTTGAGCCCCATGCGTTAGCGTGGGGCTATTTCGGTGGTGGCCCCAAGCTGACGCATGGGGCTATTAGTCAGATCCCGCCGGCGCCGCATCCACGGCTATCGTCGCTGTGTTCGACGTAAAACCGCCGATACTTGCCACAATCGGGATCGCATCCCCGGTGGGAGCTGCATCCGGTATCCGCACATTGATCAAATAAAGCCCCGCGAACCCCGGGGCCAGACCCGAGAAAATTACCGTTCCCTGCACTCCGCCGATCGTGACGTCCGGAGTGGTGAGCGTCTGCGAAAGGGGACTGGTGGGCGACGGGGAGCCTAATACCGGCCGCGGGCTCACATCGCCCATCCCGGTGCAATAAATCGACAGGTACTCGCCAATGTGAATCGGCCGCGACCCCGGGAATGCGCCCACCGGCGCGGCGATCGAGGCAGTGTTCGCGACTTGCGCCGAGGCTTGCCCCGTGCCCCCTCCATTGGTCGTGAACAACGCGGGCGCGTACTGCTGGAGTGTTACCGTCACCGACGTCGACTGCGTGCCCTGGGTGATTACCAGCGGAACCTTGGTCGGCCCAAACACGGACAGGAACGGCACTTGGAAATTGACCAGCGTCGGCGAGACATAGAACAACGGAACCTCGTTCCCTCCGATCGTCATTGTGGTGCCGCCCAGCGTGAAGGGCAGAGGCGGCGCGATATCCGCAGCCACGGCCTTGGCCGACAGGTTCGTTCCGTAAAGAGATGAAATGCTGCGTTGGCCGAGCACCGCGCCTCCTTGCGGATTGGCGGCACTGACGGCCGCGGCCGACACTGTGGCGGGTCCCGGTCCGATATTGAAGGCAACGGAATTCGAGGCCCCTGCGCCGGTCGAAGCGTTGAGAGCCAGCACCGACGCCCGTCCCACCAGTGCCGTATCGCTAGCCGGAATCGCCGCAGTCAGATGGCTGCCGTCGACAAACGTGGTCGAGCGGTTCTGGCCGTTCCATCGCACCACTGTCGACGACGTGAAGCCGGAGCCGGTGACGCTGAGCGTGAAATCCGCGCCGGGCGCGTCCATCGCGGTGGGAGAAATCGAATCGATCGAGGGCTGCTGCGAAGCTCCCGGTAGCGGAACCAGAATGTCCCAGACGCTGCGGCCGTGGGTGCCCGCGCGCAGGATTCGCGATTTGCGCTGCAGCGTCACGGAGGTGACCACTACGTTGGGCAGTCCGTTGCCGAGCGTGGACCAGGTGGCTCCATCGTCGGTCGAGACCAGGACGCCGGCATCGGTCCCGATGTACAGCGTCGAGGGCAGATCGGGGTCGATCACCAGGTCGTTCACCGGGATGTTGGCCAGGTTGCCGCTGGCATTCGCCCAATTCGCGCCGCTGTTGGTGGTCTTGTAAATGTGGCCTCCAGTGCTCGGAAATCCGGAGAACGTCGCGTAAGCCGTGGCGGGGTCTATTGGATCGATAGCAATGTGCGTGAGGGCAAGATTAGGCAGACCGGTGCTCCGGCTCACCCAGGATCCGCCTACGCCGTGGCTGGTGTCGGTGACGTTGGAGGTAACCCAGAATTTGCCGCCTCCACCGGCGTAGAGAGTGTTCGAATCGGAGGGCGCGACGGCGAGAGCGGTAAGCCCGTTGTCGGCGAGGTTCTGAGAGGCGAGCCTAAAGTAGCCGCCGCTATCGTCCGAACGCCAGACATTTTGAGTGCCGAAATACAAAACTTGCGGATTGGAAGGATCGATCACGAAAGGCGAAATGAACTGCGTGGTGGCACTCTGGGGAATTCCGTACGACGCCGGAACCCAGGTAGTGCCCGAAACATTGAGCGTCCTTTGCAGGGAAATGTTTTGGCAGGACGCATAGGCTAGCGCCGGATTCGATGGATCGATGGCCGTGAATCCGCCATCGCCGCAGGCCACATTGTTCCAACTCTCAGAACCGCCAAAACGCTGCACGCCGTTATCCTGGGCCCCGGCGAGCGAGACCTGCGGGTCCGACGGGCTGATGGAAATGCCCGGGTAGAACTGAGTGATGGAGAGCGTGTTGTTCAGCTGTTTCCAGTTGATCCGCGACGAAGTAATGTCGGTAGTGCTGTACATCCCGCCGTCGTTCCCGATGTACAGCATGCTTCCATCGGGGGTGAAGGTGAGCACGTGCTCATCGACGTGGAGCAGGGTGCCGTTGGGTCCGCCTTGCGCCGGTATGGTCCAGGTCAAGCCGCCGTCGGTGGACCGGTACGGGGTAAGTCCGCCCGCCCAGACCACATTCGAATCCACGGGACTCACGCTGATCGGGTTGTCGTACCAAAGCTGGGTGCCCCACTGCGAGCTGAGCGGAATGTTCAGCTTGTTCCAGGTGGTTCCGCCGTCGACGGTTTTATAAATCCCGAGCAGAGCGCCGAAGGTGGCCGTTCCCGCGAGCGAGTTCTGAATCTGCACGTACATGGTGGACGGAGCGGAAGGCGCGAGAGCGATGGTGATCCGTCCGACGTTGGCCGTCGGCAGCAGCCCTGCGGCAGTGCCGGATTTATGACGGGTCCAGGTGACGCCGCCGTCGGTGGAGTTATAAACGCCGTTTGTCGCGGCCCCGTAGATGTAGCCTAGCGCCGCGTAGGCGTGGGTGGCATCGGTAGGATCGAAAACGACGGACGTCGCCGTGCCGCTCAATACCGAGGTCCAGGAAATGCCGCCATCGGTCGATCGCCAGATTCCTTGCTTGGAGGCGCACAGGATGCTGCTGCTGTCCGGAGCGACAGAGATGGCTCCGATAAAGTCGTGCAAAAAAGGCCCGGTATAGTTGGTCCAGGTCGCGCCGGCGTCGAACGATTTAAGAATGCCCGCGCCGTAATAGCTGTCTTGGGCGAAATCCTCCTCGCCCGTGCCGACATAAACGATATCCGGATTGTTCGGATCGAGCGCGATGGCGCCGTTGGCGAGCGAAGCCTGGGCGTCCGTGAGCGGAGTCCAGGTAGTTCCCGCATCGGTGGTTTTCCACACACCGCCTTCCGACGCGCCCATGTAGACGGTGTTGTTGCTGCGCGGATCGACAGCGATGGCGTTGATCCGCCCGGCGGTCACATAGGTAGATCCGGCATCGGTGGGCTGCGGACCGATCAGGGTCCAGTTGGCGGAATCCATGGTGATGGCCGCATTCGCGAGCGGACTGCGCGCGAGATTGGCCTGGCGGCGGGTCCGGGCAACTCGATCGACCCGCTGGATTTCCCGGATGGCATTTACCCGCGCACCGGGGGGAATCGTGCCGTTGGGATAAGACCGCTGGCCATAAAACCACTCCGAGCGGGCAGCCTGGCGATTGTCATCCGTATCTTGCGCGGAAAGTAGGGTAGATAAGAGGAAAATAAGGGCGAATAAGGGTTTGTGTTGCATGCGATTTGACCATATAAGGCCTTTTACCATCGAAAGGGTACCATACGCCTATCGACGTTTGCCCGCGAGACCGATATAAGAGAACATGCTCGAAGAAATCCAATTCCAATTGAGTCTTCTGAATATCGCATCCCTAGGCGAATCCGAGCCCCAGGTCCAGGAACTAGAACAGCTTCTGGTGGAGCAGGGAAAGCAGTAAACGCTATATTAGGGGGATGCGAATCGTCTCCCTGATCGCCAGCGCCACCGAGATGGTCGACGCGCTGGGCTTGGGCGATTTCCAGGTCGGGCGCTCGCATGAATGCGACTATCCCCCGCGGATTCTTACACTTCCCGTCTGCACCACCCCCGTTTTCGACGTCCACGGCGACAGCCGGCAAATCGATCAGCGAGTCAAAGAAACCCTGGCTACCGCGGAAAGTGTTTACCGGGTATTCGACGAGACGCTGGAGCGGCTCCAACCCACTCATATCGTCACCCAGACGCAGTGCAAGGTTTGCGCGGTCAGCCTAGGCGACGTCGAAAGGGCCTTGAGCGGTCGATTTTCGACCCGGCCTGAAGTGGTCGCGCTGGAGCCCAATTCGCTGGCCGATATTTACCGCGATATCTCAAGGTTGGCTGCCGCATGCGGCGTCAAGGAGCGCGGGGAACGGCTGGTGAGTCAGATTCGAACCGAAATGGACCAAATCGCGGGCATCGCGAGGGCAACGGGACGGAGGCCGCGGGTGGTCAACGTGGAATGGCCGGAGCCGCTGATGGCGGCCGGCAATTGGATTCCGGAGCTGACGGAAATGCTGGGAGCGGAGAATCTGTTCGGAACTGCCGGGGAGCATTCGCCGTGGATGACCTGGGAGGATCTGGTCGAGGCCGATCCAGACGTGGTGGTTTGTATGCCCTGCGGCTACGATTTGAAGCGGACTCGTGCCGAGATGCACTGGCACGACTGGAGCAAGCTGCGGGCGCAGGTTTTTTTGGCCGACGGGAATCAATATTTGAACCGCCCCGGGCCGCGGGTGGCCGAATCGCTGCGGATTCTGGCGGAAATCTTATATCCTGAGTCGTTTGAGCCGACGCTTGAAGGGATCGGTTGGGAGAGATTCTATGGGCATTCGCGTCTGCCCGCTCCCTGACGGTCGCAGCTCAGTGACGGAACCGCGACCGTCAGGGACCGGGCAGACGCTGTAGACTCATTGCTTTGAATTATGTCAAAACTTGTCGTTACTTTCGGAGAAATCATGCTGCGGCTGGCGCCTCCGCGCATGGAGCGGTTTTTTCAGTCGCCGGAACTGCAGGCGACTTTCGGCGGCGGGGAAGCGAATGTCGCGGTGGCGGTGGCGGGATTCGGACTGCCGGCGCGGTATGTGACGGTGCTGCCGGCCAAGCATCCGGCGGCCGATGCCTGCATTCGCGAGCTGAGGGGGCTGGGCGTCGATACGTCGCACATCGTCCGAGGCGAGGGACGAATGGGCGTGTACTATGTCGAATCGGGCGCGAACCAGAGGCCCTCGGCGGTCACCTACGATCGAAATGACTCCGCGATCGCGCTGGCAAAAGCGGGCTCGATCGACTGGGAGAAGGCGTTCGAAGGCGCCGGCTGGTTTCACGTCACGGGAATCACTCCGGCCATCAGCGAATCGTCGGCCAAACTGGCGATGGAGAGCGTGGTGGCGGCGAAGGCTGGCGGGCTGACGGTGAGCTGCGACCTGAACTATCGAAAGAATCTCTGGAAATGGGGCAAGAAGGCTCACGAGGTGATGCCGGAGTTGTTCCAACACGTGGACGTCGGGATCGCCAATGAAGAAGACGTGCAACTGGCGCTGGGAATCCACGGCGCGGCGGATGTCGAGAGCGGACATCTGGATCGGGGGGCTTACGAGAAGTTGGCCGAGACGGTTCTCTCCAAATTTCCGGGATTGAAAATCATCGCGATCACTTTGCGCGAGTCAAAGAGCGCGTCGCACAACAACTGGTCGGCCTGCTTGCACGACCGTAAGCATTTTCACTTAAGCCGGTATTACGAGATCACGAACATTGTCGATCGGGTGGGTGCGGGCGATTCCTTTGGGGGCGGGCTGATTTTCGGGTTGCAAACCCACGAGTCGCATCAGGAAGCGCTGGAGTTCGCTGTGGCGGCGTCGTGCCTGAAGCATTCGATACCGGGCGATTATTGCCGTTTGACTAGAGGCGAGGTGGAGGATCTGATGAAGGGTGGTGGGTCGGGGCGGGTGAAGAGATAGAGGAATATTGGCCGCCGATGAACACGGATGAACGCGGATAAGACCATTGTTCGGAGTTACGAGGCAACGTCGCGGACGCAGCGGAAGCCGATGTTGCCGGTGGAGCTATCTGGGGTGTTCGAGGTACGCGCGGCTACGCGGTAGCGATTACAGTAGGACTCGTGGCACAGGTACGAACCTCCTTTCATGACGCGGGCGCGGCCTTGCTGCGGACCGATGGGATTCGTTCGCGAGCCCACCAGGTGATAGGTGGGATGAAACCAATCCGCGCACCATTCCCAAGTGTTTCCGCTGACCGAATACAAGCCGTAGCCGTTCGCGGGAAAAGCTTTGACCGGGGAAGTCCCGGCGTAGCCGTCCTCGGCTAGATCGCGTACTGGAAATTCGCCCTGCCAGATGTTGCAGAGGTGCCGGCCGCCGGGAGTCAGCTCGTCGCCCCATGGGAAACGCTTCTGGTCAAGCCCGCCGCGGGCCGCGAATTCCCACTCCGCTTCGGTGGGCAAGCGCTTGCCGGCCCATCGCGCGAATTCGGCGGCGTCGTTCCAGGAAACGTGCGTGACGGGATATTCTTCCCGCGCTGCGACACTTGAATCAGGGCCCTCGGGGTGGTCCCATGTCGCACCTGGAACCTTGCACCACCACGGCGCGGCGAGCACCGTATCTTCGACCAGCCGAACGCGGCGGTCCTCCGAAATGTGTCCCTGAAAAACGAAGGACCATCCGAATCGCCCGGCCTCCGTTCGATAGCCAGTGGCACGCGTGAATTCGGCGAACTGCGCATTGGTCACTGGCGTGGCGTCGATATAAAACGGATCGAGCGCAACCTCCCGCACCGGACCTTCGCCATCGGCGGGAAATCCTTCGGTGCTGTTGGTGCCCATCAGAAACGAGCCGCCATCGAGCTTGATCATGCCTTCCACGGAACCGCTGGTGACGCGTTCCAGCGAATTTCCAGGCAGCGTGAGGAGCGCCGCCCGATGCCTGCTGGGCACACAGCAAGGATGAGTTCTACCTGCCGCGGCGAACAGTTCGAACTCGGGTCTCAAACCGTAACTTCCTCCACGCTGGCGCGGGCTCGCAGATGATCGCACAAGCGCTCCAGCGCTTTCTGATGTTTCTCAGTCATCAAGTGCCGCTCAATCTGGGGCCGCGCTTCCTCGAACGTGGCCATGCGCTCCGCGACGTGTTCGTAGACCTTCGCGATATGAAAGCCGAAAGGCGTGCGGAACACGGGGCTGACTTCGCCGGGCTTCAGCGCGAACACGACGGCGTCGAATTCGGGAACCATCTCGCCGCGCGGAAACCATCCCAGGTCGCCGCCGCGGCCGGGACAATCTGAAACCTCATCCGCAAGCGTCTCGAAGACCTCGCCTGCCTTCAGGCGTTCCTCCGCGGACTGAATGGCCGTCAACGCGTCTTCCTGCGTATTCTTTTCATCGACATTCTTAATAATGTGCGCGGCGCGAACGGCCTCCGGGATCGACATGTTATCGCGGTGGTGGCGATAGTACTCGACCACATCTTTATTGCGTGGAGCAGCGATTCTTCCGGCATGGCGAACAGCCAGGCGCTCGATGCGGAATTGCAACTCGGCCTCGGTTGCGTTGCCTCCAGCTTTCTCGATGACTTCCGGAGGCACGGGCTCGGCATCGGCAAGCGCCGCCTGGCGGAGCAGGACCCTTTCGATGACGTTATCCCGCGCCCATTCCTTGGCGCGCGCTTCGATGGTCGACGGGTGTTCCTGCGGCATGGCTTCAGCGAGGCGAAGACGCAAGTTGCGAATTTCGTCGCGGATCAGCTCGTCTTCGATCAGTTCGTTGTTGACTCGTAGTGGCAAACCGCGATTGTACTAAATAAGGCGAATTACACGTGATAGACTCGTGTCGGATATGACACGCCGCGATCTCCTCAAAGCTGGCCTCGCCCTGGGAGCGGGCAGCTCCGCGATAGCATTTGCAGACGACAAAGTACGCCGGGTCGGGATTATCGGCCCTGGCTGGTACGGCAAGAGCGACCTGCTGCGCATGGTGCAAGTCTCGCCGATCGAAGTGGTTTCCATGTGCGACGTGGACAGCAAAATGCTGTCTGAGGCGGCCGACCTGGTCTCCACACGGCAGGCTTCGAAGAAAAAGCCGCGCCTGTTTTCCGACTATCGCGAAATGCTGCGGCAGAAGGATCTGGACATCGTGATCGTGGATACGCCGGACCACTGGCACGCGCTTCCGATGATCGCCGCCGTGCAATCCGGAGTCGACGTGTGGGTGCAAAAACCGATCAGCGTGGATGTGGTGGAAGGACAGGCGATGGTCGCCGCGGCTCGCAAATACGGGCGCGTGGTGCAAGCCGGCACGCAGCGCCGCAGCACTCCTCACCTGGTTGAAGCGCGCGACCGGTTCATCAAGACGGGCCTGCTGGGCAAGATCGCGTCGGTCGACATGTATTGCTACTACCACATGCGCGCCACAGCGAATCCTCCGGACAGCGCGCCTCCGCCGAACCTCAATTACGAGATGTGGACCGGTCCCGCGCCCATGCGGCCGTACAATTCGCTGGTTCATCCGCGAAGCTGGCGTGCGTTCATGGAATACGGCAACGGAATTATGGGCGACATGTGTATCCACATGTTTGACATGGTCCGCTGGATGATGGAGCTGGGCTGGCCCAAGCGATTTTCGTCGACCGGCGGAATCCTGGTGGACAAAGCGAGCAAGGCGAATATTCCCGACACGCAATCGGCGGTCTTCGACTATGGCGACCTGCAATGCAACTGGAATATGCGGAGCTGGGGCGCCGCGAACGACGCAAAATATCCGTGGGGATCCACGTTCTACGGCGAGAAAGGCACGCTCAAGGTGAGCGTCATGGGCTACGATTTCATTCCGGAGCGCGGCGAGGCAGTTCACAAAGACGTGACCTACGAGCTGGAGCAGTATCCGGAGGACAAGACCGAAAAGGATCTGGAAAAGCACGTCGCCCCGGCGATTCGCGCGCACATGCGGGATTTCCTGGCGGCCATCGACAAGCGCTCGAAGCCGGTTGCGGATATCGAGCAGGCGCACATTTCGACCGCCAGCTGCATACTCGCCAATATGGCGATGAAGCTGAACCGGGAATTGACCTGGGACTCGGCGCAGCAGCGCGTGGTGGGCGACGAAGAGGCGAACCGGCTGCTGCAGCGCCCGTATCGGAGCCCTTGGGTTCATCCGCTGCCGGGCAAGGTTTAGAGGCAGGATGACCGATAGACAATCCTGAATGTTATGTGGCGTACGCCTCCAGGCGTGCCGCATCGACAGTCGTGTCGATGTGTGCTTCCAGGCTCACGGAAACGACAAGAGCCGAACGTCGACACTAATGTCGACGCGGCACGCGTGGACGCGTGCGCCACGCGGGAAAGATAATATTCATAATGAGTGAAGCTGGGTGGCGGTTGAGGGCGAGGTGGATTGGCAATTCGTTTGCTCGTTTTCGCGCATGATACGGAAACTCAAGTCCGGTGTATATCGGCTTTATTCGAGTCAAAAAGACGCTAAATTGGGCAAACGCAAGAATCTGGGGACCTTTTCCACTCGCGCCGCGGCGGTGAAGCACGAGCGGGAAGTGCAATATTTTAAGCGCGCCGGGTAACATCTGCCGACCCGCGAGCATCCAAAAGGCCTATGGAACTCGGAGTCATCGGATTAGGCAAGATGGGTGGATATATGACCGAGCGCTGGCAGCGCGCCGGTCATCAGATCGTGGCGTTCGACCTGGATGCGAGCACGGTGGCTCGCGCCGCTCAGAAGGGCGCCAAGCCGGCGGATTCCCTGGAATCGATGGTGAAGCAGTTGGCTGCTCCGCGCGCGATATGGATGATGGTTCCGTCAGGCGATCCTGTCGATCAGACCATCGGCAAGCTGACGCCGCTGCTGTCGAAGGGCGACACGATCATCGATGGCGGCAACTCCAATTACAAAGACTCGCAGCGGCGCGCGGCCCAGCTCAAGACGCAAGGCTTCGGGTTTATCGACGCCGGAACCAGCGGCGGAATCTGGGGCTTGAAAGAAGGCTACAGCCTGATGATCGGCGGCGAGAAAGACGTCGTCGCCAGACTCAGCCCGATCTTCGAAGCGCTCGCGCCCGCGGCGAATCAGGGATGGGGACACGTGGGCCCCGCCGGATCCGGCCACTTCGTCAAGATGATCCACAACGGCATAGAATACGCGCTGATGCAGTCATATGCCGAGGGACTCGACCTGATCCGTGCGAAAGAAGAATTTCATATCGACCTGCACCAGGTGACGGAAATCTGGCGCTACGGGAGCGTCGTGCGGTCGTGGCTGCTGGACCTGATGTCGGACGCGCTGAGCAAGAATCCGACGCTGGACGGGATCGCTCCGTACGTTGCCGATTCCGGCGAGGGCCGCTGGACCGCGAAGGAAGCGATCGACCTGGGGGTCTCGACTCCCGTAATGAACATTTCGCTCTATCAACGGTTCACCACCCACGACAAAGAACATTTCGCCGACCGGCTGCTGGCTGTGACGCGCAATGAGTTTGGGGGGCATGCGGTGGTGAAGGACTCTTAAGGATACGGAAACCAGGCCGGATCGATCGTGGGCGCGGCGCCGCTCGCCTCCCGAATCCGCGTTAACAAACGACCTCGCAACTGGTCCGCCACCTCTTTATGCGTGGCGCGCCCCGCCAGATTGACGTGCTGAAACGGATCGGCGTACAGATCGTAATGCGCGTATTCCACGTATCGATCCGCGGAGGGAACCGCTTTCCATCCAGGCATTTTCGGAGCCGCCGCGGCGTATGTGTACTGGGGCGTGCGCAACCCGCGACCGGTGACGAACTCGGTCATTTCGAAATAGACTTCGTTGCGCCACCCTTCCGTTTTGCGGTCGAGCAGCGGAAGCACGCTGTGCCCTTGCACCGTCGCGGGAATCGCGATGCCCACGGCTTCGAGCAGTGTCGGCATCAGATCCACCTGACTGATCAGCTCCGATATCTGCATACCTTTGTTGAATCCCGGACCGCACATGACCAGAGGAATGTGAATCGAGCTGTCATGCGGACTGCGCTTATACTCGGCGTTGCGCGTCTTGAAGTGGCAGCTATGATCGCTCAGAAACGCAACAATCGTATTCTTGTCGAGCCCCGTCTCGCGGAGCGTCTTCCGAATCTGACCGACTGTTTCATCCATCTTCGCGACACACGCAAAGTAATCGGAGAGCTGGCTCGGCCACGAGCCCGGTAACGGCCGCAGATCGGGCGGAATGAACGGATTCGGATAGCGGTGCGCAAATTCCTTCGGCGGATCGAAGGTATCGCTGTCATTTTGGTGATGAACTTCCAGGTAGGAAAGCGTCAGGAAGAATGGCCCCTTGGCGGATCGCAAAAACCGATTCGCGCGATCTGTCATGAAGTCGGTTCGATACTGGCCGGAGAAATTTATGGGCTTGCCGTCGTTGTCATACAGCGCGCCTTCGTAGGCATGCGACGTAAATTCGAGCTCGTTCGCCGCTTCCCATAAATCGGAAAACCCGCCGCGATGCTGCGGAGGGACCCAGCCGCGCGCCTGCTCGCGAGGCAATCCCTCGGCGGGCATCAGATGCCACTTGCCGATGTAATTCGTAGAATATCCCGCCTGATGCAACGTCGCCGCCAGCGTGACCGCATCCGCGCGCAACCCTGGACCGTTGTGCCAGACGCCGTGCTTGCTCGGATACTGACCTGTAAACATGCTGGCGCGCGCCGGGGCGCAGACCGGCTGATTGCAAAATGCGTTGCGAAAAAGTACGCCCTCCGCGGCCATCCGGTCGAGATTCGGAGTCAACCCCATGGGATTCAGCCCCATCGCGCCGATGCAATCTCCGCGAAACTGATCGGAGATGATGACGATGATATTCGGCTTTTCGCCGCCGGCAAGCTGTGCCGACGAAGCAGCGGCAATCGCCGGAACTTGTGTCAACCAGTCGCGTCTCGAAAGTTTTTCCGAAGCCATGAATCGTAGTATGCGCTAATATTCTTGGGATGCGCCACACTCTCGCGCTTTGCGCATTCTTCGCGGTCTTCGCGCAGGCCGAGAAGCGAATCTCCGTGAAAGTGGTGGTCGTCGCGATGTTCGAGCGCGGCGCAGACACCGGCGACCAGCCCGGCGAGTATCAATATTGGGTGGAGCGCGAAAAGCTCGATCGCGTGATTCCCTTCCCTCAGGGCTATCACGATCTGCGCATGAACACCGACGGCGTGCTGGGAATCCTGACCGGGGTGGGCACCGCGAAGGCCGCGGCCAGCATCATGGCGCTGGGCCTCGACCCGCGTTTCGATTTGACGAAGGCATACTGGCTGGTGGCGGGAATCGCGGGAGTCGATCCTGCCGACGCGACGCTCGGATCCGCCGCGTGGGCTGAGTACGTTGTGGACGGCGACCTCGCCCACGAAATCGACGCGCGAGAAATCCCCGCCGATTGGAAAACCGGCTACGTGCCGCTACGGAAATCGGTGCCTTATGAACAACCTCGCGTTACGCCCAACGCGGGTGAATCCTATCGTCTGAATCCAATGCTGGTGGACTGGGCTTTTCAGCTCACGCAGCACGTCGAACTCATCGACGACGACAAGATGCGCATCGAGCGCGAGTTGTTCGCCTCGCCCAACGCGCGCCGGCCTCCCTTCGTCTTGAAGGGCGACACGCTGTCCGCCAGCACGTTCTGGCACGGCAAACTACTCAGCGAATGGGCGAACGATTGGGTGAAGTATCACACCGATGGCAAGGGAAATTACGTCACCACGGCGATGGAAGATACCGGCACACTGCAGTCGTTGACGTTTCTTGCGCGAGCCGGCCGCGTCGATATCAACCGCGTGCTGGTGCTGCGGACCGCCAGCGATTTCGATCAGCCGCCACCGGGGCATTCGCCTGCGGAAAGCCTGGCAGCAACGAAAATCGGCCAATACACCGGCTACTATCCCGCGCTCGAAGCCGCGTGGCGAGTGGGGCACGTCGTTGTAAGCAACTTAGTCACTCACTGGAACCAATATCGCGACAAAAAGTGGTGACCGAACCCGCGACTTCCGTCGACCGCTCCCGATAGTGGCGGCTCTAACGATCTATCGGAGTTAGACCTGGTCATTTCTTCGCTGCGATCGATGTTACTGCTTCCCAGTTGAACTGCACAAACTTATACAGCGCGTCCTCCAGCAGCCGCTCCTGATCGCTGTGCGCCCCAAACCCCTTTGGCGCGTCCTCTTCATCCACCATCGGACCGATGCCGTAGCACTGCACGCCCTTCGCGCGCAGCATCGCCATGTCGGTGGCGCCGGTGCTCATCTGCGGAATCGTGACTACCTTGTACACTTTCTGATTCGCCGCTTCGATCAAATGAAACGCCTCGGAATCGATGCGCGACGGCGGAGCGACGGGCCGCGTGTTGCGAGCCTCCGAGATCACTTCAATTTGGGGATCGTTGATCACCTTGCGCATCAACTCCATGAACGCGGGCATGTTTTCATCGGGCAGCGCGCGAACATCCAGCGTCGCCTGCGCCTCCGATGGAATCACGTTGATCTGATATCCCGCCGTAATGATGTTGGGCGAAATCGACGTATGCAGCATCGAATAATGTCCCGGCTCATGCTCCGCCAGATATTCGCGAATCGCCGGAGCCTTCGCCGGATCGAACAGCCCGTTGTATCGTGCGGCTTCCTCGGGCGTGCTCACCGTGCCGATTTTCTCGAAATAATAGCGAGTCGTGTCGTTGAACCGCATCGGCGGATCCCACATCGCGATCTTTTCCACCGCGCGCGTAAGATGCACCACCGCGCTCGAGCGCAGCGGACGCGAGCCGTGTCCGGCCGGACCCTTCGCCACCAGCCTCATGCCCTGGGGCAGTTTCTCCGCCGTCTGGATCAGCGCGTAACGGACCTGCCCCGCGCGACGGCTGATGAGACCTCCCTCGGCCAGACAAATCTCGGCCTCGATATCGCTCCAGTGTTGATCTACCAGGTAGCCGATGCCGAAACCCGTAGCGCCCTCCTCGCCCGCCTCTGCGACGAAGATCACATCGCGGTCCAGCGGGATCTTCAACCGCTTCAGCAGCACCATCGTCATCATGCCCGCGGTGAGATTGTCCTTGTCGTCGAGGGTGCCCCGGCCGTAAATGTACCCGTCTTTGCGCGTGGCGCTGAACGGCGGAAACGTCCACTTCGCGGCGTCGACCTTGACCGTGTCGGTATGGCCCATCACCAGCAGCGGCTTCTTCGATCCGTTGCCCTTTAGCCGCGCGATGAGGTTGGCGCGCGCAGGGTCCTTGCCCGCCACAATCACCGGAATCCCCTCGGCATCGAGAACCTTTTTCACATACTCGACAACCTTGGTTTCGTTGCCCGGAGGATCGGTGGAGTCGATCTGAACGAGCGCCTGATAATGACGCAAAGTCTCTTCGTTAATCGCGCGCCAGTCGATGGACTGCGCACCGGCGAGAGCGGAAAGCAGTAAGGGAAGGAATCGGACCATGGGATCTAGTGTACTGCCAGCGCGTTTGTAACACAGACTAAAGTCTGTGCCACCACGCACCACAGGTGGCACAGGCTTCAGCCTGTGATGATCACAGCATCAACTGGCCGCCGTTCACCTCAATTGTCTCCCCCGCCACATACGCCGCCGCACCCGACGCGAGAAATGCGATCACGGTCGCGCACTCGGGCGACGTTCCCGTGCGTCCCAGCGGAATTCCGGCGACAAAAGTGCGAATCATCTCAGGAGTCGAAAACACTTCATGAAACGGCGTATCGATCACCCCCGGCGACACACCATTCACGCGCACCCCATGCGGAGCCAGCTCCTTCGCCAACGATTTCGTGAACGTGATCAGTGCGCCCTTCGCCGTGGCGTAGGCGCCCGCGCCCGGACCGCCGCCGTTGCGTCCGGCGATGGAAACGATATTGATGATCGTTCCGCTCTTCCGTTCGATCATCGACGCGGCGACGGCCTGGGAACAGAGCATTGCGCTGGTCAGATTCAGCGCCATGATGTCGTTCCAACGCTCCTCCGTCACTTCGAGTATCCTCTGCCGCTCGACCAGAGAACCGGCGTTATTCACCAGAATATCGATCGGACCAAGTTGCTTCGTCACCGTCTCGATCAAGGTCCGAATTTCCGCGCCTTT
Organism: Bryobacterales bacterium; assembly: GCA_963813145.1. Taxonomy (GTDB): domain Bacteria; phylum Acidobacteriota; class Terriglobia; order Bryobacterales; family Bryobacteraceae; genus Palsa-187. The sequence goes on along the minus strand of CAWEXX010000001.1, from coordinate 2,539,376 downwards.
GCGCACGTCGGCGCGGATCGCAATCGCGGTGCCACCCGCTTTCTCGATCTCCACACGCACTTTCTCCGCGCCCGCCTGATTGCCGTGATAACCGATGGCTACCTTCGCGCCCAGATCCGCGAACACTGCCGCGGTCGCTGCGCCGATTCCCGAAGACGCGCCCGTGATCAGCGCAATCTTCCCTGTCAACTCCATGTAGTTTTTCATGTCTTCTAATTATCGGTTCACACGCGGAGGAAAATCTTGCGCCGATACATCCAGAAGAGCATGAGCCAGAAGATCAATAAAATCGCGCCGCCGCGCAGCAACGATTCATGCCCCGCACCGAAGATTTGGAATGCGTTCGCACCCAAATGAATGCGGAAGGAGTCCGCCAAGAACGATTCAAACAGATGGGCGATCAAATATGCCGCCATCGAGTTCATCCCGATCACAATCAGCGGGAACGCCCATTTCCTGTAGCCTCGAACATCGACGATCCAACTGAACGCCGCCAGAAACAGAAAGCAGAGCCCCCCGCTGAACAGCGTCCAGGCCGGCGTCCAAATGCGCTTCACGATCGGGCAAATTCCGGTAAAGTGCAGGAGCAATCCCGCGGCGATACAGATCGCCCCGGCGAGCAGGAAACGCTTGATCGGGATGCGAGGCGCGTCCTCCTTCAGCCAGCGGCCCGCAACCAATCCTAAGATCATGGTGCCCAGCGTGGGAATAAAACTGAGCGTCAGATATCCTCCGCCGTTCGCGACAAACGGTTTGACGCGAGGAAATAGATTGAGGAACCACTGATCGAACGTATTCCCGAAATTGCTGCTCTTATTCCAATGCGCCAGGAATCCGGAGTAATGATCCAAATCCGGTCCCACCGGATAGAGCGCCCACGCCAGCCAGTAGCCGAAAAGAATCGTTCCCAACGCAATCCATTGCCATCGCGGCGGGCGAAATCCCAGCAAAAATAGAAACGGATATCCGAGCCCGATCTGCGTCAGAGTATCTTCAAATGTGAAATACGTCTGCGGACTGTGCATGGAGCGCAGAAAAATACCCAGCGCGATCAACACCAGCGACCGCCACAGGGCATGCAAGAACATTTTCGGAAACGCAGCGCCCTTCGCCATCCTGCTGGCAATTGAGTAAGGAAGCGCGACCCCGACTAGAAACGAAAAGCCCGGCTGAATGGTATCGTGCAGCGAACATCCGGCCCACTCGACGTGAGTCTGGTGATAAGCGAAGACGTGCCAGAACCAGTTCGTGGGATACGCCCGAGCGACCCGCGAAAGCTGCAACACCTCCGCCATCATCAGCAGCATGACGAAGCCGCGATAGGTATCGACGGCCAGATTTCGCGTGGATGTCTCAGGCGGAGCGGACACGCTCGTTTGATTTCCCGCCGATTTGGTTAGCGTCGCCAATGAACTACATCTTACTAATAAGTGGAACGGATGAAAAACGAAATTTTAGCCGCCGATGAACACCGATGAACGCAGATAAGACCATTTTGTTTTAAATCGGCGTTCATCAGCGTTCATCAGCGGCGAACCCGGCCGGGACAAAGCGCAGGTATGCCTGATATTCAACGGTCACACTTTCCCGCGCACCCAGCCATCGATACGTCGGAACTCCCAGCAATGATCCGCGCTGCACCATTCCGCGCCGGCCCTCGGCGAACGGCGATACGCCGAACTCCACGCCGCGCGTGATGGCGTTGCCGTTCCACGGCGGGAACGTCCGGCTGCGATTCTCCTCCCAAAGCGAGATCCAGGGGAAATCGGCTGGATTCCAACAATATCCAACGGCAAGCCCCAGGCGCGGGTTGCGCGCCTCGAAGGATACGTACTCCGCATTCGGATCTACGGCGTGACACGTTACTCCGGCGGAGCGCGCCGCCTCCGACTGAATGCTCAAATCCGTGATCGAGCCATCCTTATTGGGAGCGCTCGGCCAGTCGAACATCGCACCGGGCGCGTATAGCTGGGCATCGCCAAAATCGCCGGGAAATACCATCGACTTGATGGCATCCATGTGGAGCGTGGTGACTCCTGCCTCCAGAAACGGAGGCCCCAGCGTCACATGCTGCGTCCACGCCAGCGGCCGGTCCATCGCCGTCAGATTCGTCACGGTCTCGCGAATCTCGACGATCCCGTTTGGCGCGAGCACAAGCTCCCGCTCGAAATCCAACTGCGCCAGTGGCAGATGCGTCCTCGCGATCATCCGCGTCCCCGCAGTCTCGATCTTATAGGGAACGACAGATGCTTCTCCGTGCACCGTCACCCCCGCCGCATATTCAGCCTCCGACGGCGGACCAAAAATATCGAGACAAAGATTGTGCCCCAGGATACCTGAGAGCAGCTTGCTCTCCGCATCGTTGCCGTATTCAGGATGAGTAGCCGCGCTATAAGTGGACGGCTCAATAGAAGGCCACGGAGGCACCCACAGCGGATTTACGCCTGATTTCTTCTCGATAATCTCCGCAATGTGCCCGCCCTCCACCGTCACCGTGACGATCAGTTCGTCATTCTCAATCCGCGCTATTTTCCGAGATGTCATTTCGAGTCCAGATCCAATATGCCCCAACTCCGCCCACCAGCGTCAGCAGTCCGAATCCGGCGAATTTCCACCCCGATGTGAAGAACAAAAATGCCCAGCCCACAAACGCAATCGCAGCCGGCACGGGATATAGCCACATCTTGAACGGCCGAGGCATCTCCGGCCGCGTCTTCCGCAAATAACCCAGCGCGAAAATCTGTCCGATAAATTGGATCACGATGCGCGACGTCACCAGCGCCGTGATCACGTCGTCCAGCGTCCATAAACACGCGACGATGGAGAGTCCGCCCATCACCAGCAGTGATATGTGCGGAAATCCGCCGCCGTGCAGCCGCCCGAATACTTTGAAAAAGTCCCCATTGAGCGCCGCGGCGTAGGGAATCCGGCTATACCCGAACAGCAGCGCGAACACCGACGCCAGCGCCGTCCATAACACCAGCACCGTCACGCCCGACGCCGCCCGCGCCCCGTAAAGCTTCCCCATGAAATCCGCCGCGATGAACTTCGAATGCACCGCCTCCCTCCACGGGACCACTGCGATCAGGCCGAGATTCGTCAGCGCATAAATCGTGGCCACCGCCAGCACCGAATAAATGATCGACCGCGGAATCACCCGCCCCGGATTCCGCACCTCTCCGCCGACGTAGCAGATGTCGTAATACCCCATGAAATCGTAAATCGCGATGAGCGTAGCCGACCCCAGACCCGCCACGAATCCGGTCGAGAATCGAAACGCATTGGGCGGAAAATCGAAGACCACCTTGGCGTTGAAGTGCGTGAGCCCCGCGAAGATCACCCACAGTACCGTGATCAGCATCCCGATCCACAGCACCACCGTCAGCTTCCCGATGCTGGTCACGCGCCGGTACAGCAGCACGATCACCACCACGCCCACCGACATGCTGACCGCCCGCGTCGCGCCCGTCCCCATCCCCGGCCAGAAATAACCGACGTATTGCGCGAAGCCGATGTATCCCGACGCAATCTCCAGCGGCCCGCTAAAAATGAATTGCCAGATAAAAAGGAAAGGGAGCAGTCCCCCGAGCGGCGTTTTACGAAACGCCTCGCGCAGGTAGACGTAAGTGCCGCCGGTCGCAGGCATCGACGCCGCCAGTTCGCTCCATACCAGGCCGTCGCACAGCGCGATCACCGCGCCCAGCACCCACCCCAGCATGCATTGCGGACCGCCCATCGCAGCGATGATAAGCGGAATGGTGATGAACGGCCCGACCCCCACCATGTTGCTCATGTTGAGCGCCGTGGCTTCGAGCAGTCCTAGCCCGCGAACTAACTCCGGTTTTGCGATCTACTGCGCCGCTCCGCGCGTCGGCCGCTCGATCTTCGGAGGATCGGCCCGGTCCACCGGGACCTTGTAGTTGAAGAATCCGATCATCATCTCCTGGAACGTCTGATCGCCCCAGTGCACCGTCTGGCTCGGATCCGGATTGTACTTGTTATTGGCAGAATTGTCGTACCAAGCGGTCACATCCATCTTCGATCCCGCCGGGACGGTCCGCGGCTCCGCCAGCACGTACGCCAACTGCCAGTTGAAATCGTAGTGAGGCACGTCGAGCAGCACTTCGCTCTTTCCATCCGGATAAGTCAGCACGTACTTGAACGCCTTCCCGCGCAAATGCATGTGCGGAGTCAAATCCAGTAGCGTCGTATCCTCGCGGAACGTGTAGGTAGCCTTGGTCTCATAGTTCGGCTCATTCGGCGGAATGTCCAGCCGGAACTGAGTGGCCGACCCGCAAATCGCGCGATACGTGGGTTTATCCTTCCGGATCTTCAACCCCACCACCGACTTGTCGATCGCCTCTTTCCCGTTCGTCGTATAGTGAACCTGCAACAGCAGTGTCGATCCCGCCTTCACCAGAAATGCCGTGTCCGGATCCCAGGTCAGACTTGGCACACCCGGCGCGTAGCCGATCAGCATGTCGCTGAACTGTTCCCCGCCCCGCGGATTCCTCTTCTTCCCATCCTGCGCGAACACCAATATATGATGCACCTGCGCCCGCTGAGTCGGCCGCACCTCGGCCGCTTGAATCCACGTGTCTTCGGTGAACCCCGGGTCCACCGTGAAGTATTGATACTGCACCACGCCCGTCGCCGGAATTTTGAACTCCTTCGGCAGCGTCAGCACTAGGTCCGGCTTCCCGATCACCCAGCCCTCGGTGAACTCCGGCAGCTTCGGCAACTCCGACGCCTTGCCTTCGGGAGCGCCGCCGTCTACCCACGACGTAATGGTCGCGATCTCCGCGGCCGTCAAATGCCGGTCGTTCTTGAAATGATTGATCGTCGTGTCGGCATACCATGGCGGCATGTCATGCGTCGCCACCGCCTGCTTGATCGCCTTTGCCCACGGACGAGTCTCCTGATAAGTGCGAAACGCCATCGGCCCCGCCTCGCCCGGACGATGACACTCCAGGCAGCGGTTATAAAGAATCGGCGCCACGTCCTTGGTAAACGTCGGCACACTCGCGGCGAACGCCGCACCTGAAAAAAGAAAAACTGCAATCGAAACCCGTGCCGTCACTGCGCGCCCCCTTCAAGATCACTTAACCGATGCTCATGGTTTTCGAGGATCCGTGCCATCGTGTTGAGCGTCTCGTCGGTTCGCGATATGAAACGCCCAAGCGCCTGCTCAGTCTGGCCATGCAATTCAAAAAGGCGATTCAGATTCGCCTCGTGGCTCTCTTGCACTTTGACCAGAAATTCAATGCGCTCGTCGATGGTCATAACCTGATGACCTCAATTTTAACATATAAAATGGACGTAAACCGCGCAAATACATACTTTTACAACTTACTGGCGAGTCTTCATCGGTTCCTTCGACCCCTCGAAAAATTCCCTCTGCAATCTCGGACTCACCTGATCCGCCTTAATCGCCCGCAACGCATCTGCCACGCTCGCCGTCCACGCCTTCATGTCAAACTCGCCCAACTCCTTCGTCGCTGCCGACCCATCCCCCGCGTAATGATCCGGAAACTTCGCATACCACCAGATCCCGGTGTACACGCTCGCCGGCAGATCCAGCCGGTTCCGATCCGCCCCGGACTCCTCCCCCGACCTCTCCTGATGCACCAGGTCCGGCCGCGAAATCATCGTGTGCGCCGTCTCCGATTCGCCCGCGTGACTATCCGTCTTCGTCTTCATCTGCGGACGCCCCGGCGGATACGCAGCCCTCGAAAATATGTAGACAACGTAATCGTGCGCGGTCGCCATTTGCGCCTGCGCAAAAAACGGCAACAGGTGATTATTCCCCCCGTGGCCGTTCACAATGACGATCTTCTTGCACCCGTTGCGGCCCATCTCATCCGTAGTCTCCTGCAGCAGTTCGAGCTGCAGCTTCGCGCTATAAGCCATCGTCCCCGGCTCATGCTTCGCCTCGAAAATCTGTCCGAAATAATATTCCGGAAACACCACCGCGTACTCCTGCTCCACCGCATGCGTCGCGACGTACCGAACATTCAGCAAATCCGTCCCCAGCGGCAACTGCGGCCCGTGCTTCTCGATGATCCCGAACGGCAGCACGCAAGTTTGCTGCGCCTTCGCAATCGCCTTCTGAAAATCCCCCGCCGTCAGCTCTTCCCACTTAGCCGGCAAAGTCTGCGCAAACACCGGCGCCACCATCAAACAAAAAATAAGTTTCACCTGCCCGCCTTCCTACCTCATAAACTTATAAACCGTAGTGCTCCGATACTCCGCCCCCGCCTTCAACACCACCGGCGGAAACCTCGGCTTATTCGGCGAATCCGGGAAATGTTGCGTCTCTAAACACAACGCCGACCGGCGCGCATACACGATGTCTTTTTTCCCTTTAATAGACCCATCCAAAAAATTCCCCGTGTAAAACTGAATCCCCGGCTCCGTAGTCCGAACCTCCATCACCCGCCCGCTTGCTGGATCCTCTACCCGAGCCGCCAGACTCAGCTCAAACGCCTTCTTATTCAGCACCCAGTTATGGTCGTATCCTTTTCCAAGCTTCAACTGTTCATCGCCCTGATCGATCCGCTCGCCAATCGCCGTAGACTTCCGGAAATCGAACGGAGTCCCCGCCACCGCCTTCAATTCGCCAGTCGGAATCAAACCTCCGTCCACCGGCGTGAACCGGTCCGCGTTCAACGTCAGTAGATGACCCAGAATGTCCCCGCTGCCCTTCAAGTTGAAATAGGAGTGGTTCGTCAGATTGATGACGGTAGCTTTGTCGGTCGACGCAGAGTAGTCGATTCTCAATTCGTTATCGTCGGTCAGATGGTAAACCACGGTCACCTTGCAGTTGCCCGGATACCCCTCCTCGCCGTCTTTACTTAAATAGGTGAACTCCAGCCCCCCATCCGGCAGCTCCCGCGGAGTCCACACCACCTTGTCGAACCCCCGCAAACCGCCATGCAGCGCATTTTCCCCGTCGTTCTTCGGAACTTTGTAGAGCATGCCGTTGAGCGTGAACTGTGCATGCCCGATCCGATTCGCATACCGCCCCACCAGCGCCCCGAAATAAGGATTCTCATTCAAATACCCTTCCAGCGAATCGAACCCCAGCACCACATCGCCCATCACGCCCTTCTTGTCCGGCACCTTGAGCGAAACCACCCGCCCGCCATAATTGGTAATCGTCGCCTCGACGCCGTTCTTATTAGTGAGCGTATAAATCCGAACCGCCGCCCCCTCCCGAGTCTTCCCAAAATCCCCAGAAACCAACTTCGCAGCATTCATCGCCACAGCACACGCAATCAGAGCAAGCCAAAGTTTACCCATAAACCGATTATCTTCCATGTGGTGCAGGCTGGCAGCCTGCGGCCGATTGGCAATCGGCCTCCTCAAATCCGCACTAAACTAAAAAACATGAAAGCGCCCACCCGCCGAACTTTCTCGACCATATTAGCGTCCTCCCCGCTCCTCGTAGCCCAACAAGCTCCCAACCCCAACACCAGCACACAGCGCCGAGGCACCCTCCCCGAGATCCCACCCTTCGAAGGCGCCCTATCGTTCACCCGCCAACCGGTAACCCCAAAAATAAAACCCTTCCCCATGACCCAAGTCCGCCTGACCGCGTCCCCCTTTGAGGACGCTGCCCACGCCAACCGGGCCTACATGGACCGCCTCTCCGCCGACCGCCTGATCCACAACTTCCGCCTCAACGCCGGACTCCCCTCCTCCGCCGCGCCCCTGGGCGGCTGGGAACAATACACGCCGGGCCGCGAAGGCGAGTTGCGAGGACATTTCACCGGCCACTACCTGTCCGCGTGCGCGCTCAGCCACGCATCGACCGGGGACGACGCGATCAAATCCAAAGGAGACGAGATGGTCTCCGAACTAGCAAAGTGCCAGGCCAAGAGCGGCTACCTCAGCGCCTTCCCCACCGAATGGTTCGACCGCCTGGACGCCCGCAAGAATGTCTGGGCTCCGTTCTACACCGTCCACAAGATCATGGCCGGTATGTTCGATATGTATGCGCTCACGGGCAATAAACAGGCGTTGCAAGTGCTCGAAGGCATGTCCAATTGGGCCGACGACTATACCAAGTCAAAACCCGAGCCCCACATGCAGGACATCCTCAACACCGAATACGGCGGCATGAATGAGGTGCTCTACAATCTCGCCGGAGCCACCGGCGACGACCGCTGGGCGACAGTCGGCGACCGCTTCACCAAGAAAGTATTCTTCAACCCCCTAGCCTCGCGCCGCGACGAACTGAGAGGCCTGCACGTCAACACGCATATTCCCCAAGTGATCGGCGCGGCCCGCCGTTATGAGCTGAGCGGCGACATGCGCTTCCACGACGTAGCCGATTATTTCTGGTACGAAGTCGTCAGCGCCCGCACCTACGTCACCGGAGGAACCAGCAACGGCGAAGGCTGGCTGACGCAGCCGCGCCAGCTGGCAGCGGAGCTGACCCGCAGCGTCTCCACCGCCGAATGCTGCTGCGCCTACAACATGATGAAGCTTACGCGCCAGCTCTACAATTGGACCAGCAATCCGCGCTACTTCGACTACTACGAACGAGCCCTTTTTAATCACCGTCTCGGCACGATCCGCCCGGATACCGGCGCCACGCAATACTATCTGTCGTTAACCCCCGGCGCATGGAAGACCTTCAATTTCGAAGACAAATCTTTTTGGTGCTGCACCGGCACTGGCATCGAAGAGTTTTCGAAACTCAACGACAGCATCTATTGGAAAGACGACCACGGCGTCTACGTGAACCTGTTCATCCCCTCGGATCTGAACTGGCAGGAAAAAGGTTTTCGCCTGAAGCAGGAAACCAAATTCCCCGACGTCCAAAGCACCACGCTTCACATCACCGTGGACAAGCCTGTGCAGCTAGTAGTGAACCTGCGAATTCCCGAATGGCTCACCGGCGGATCGATCAAGATCAATGGCAAATTAATCGATGCGTCGTCCAGCCCGGGCAGTTACTTGACGCTGTCAAGAACGTGGAAGTCCGGTGATCGCATCGACATGGAGCTTCCGATGAAACTCCGCATAGAATCGATGCCCGACGATCCGAAGGTCCAAGCGGTTCTCTACGGACCCATCGTGCTCGCGGCCGATCTGGGTACGAAAGGGCTTTCATCGGATTTGATTATCGGTCCGAGTATCCCGCAACTCACTAAAGCGGGGGCGACATTCGTCCCGTACTTTGACGACTCAATCAAGCAAAGTGACAAGCCGCTTACCTTCGAAATGAATCACACCACCCTCCTGCCCCTCAGTCGCATTCTGGATCACCGCTATACCGTATACTTCGGCCGAGTGTAAACAAGTGGGGCGGGCATTTTTGCCGGCGCTGCCCTCAGGCCGGCTTCTTCTTAATCTTTAAACAAGCCTGCTGAAGCAGGCTGCCGGCAAAAATGCCCGCCCCACAACCTACTTAACGACCGCAAACTGCATCTTCGAGCCGTCCGCGCCCCCCAAAATACACGTGCTGCGTGGCCTTCACAAAGTCAAGTTGAAAGAGCCTTCGCGATGTCCATGAATTTTTGCTTACGCATGGCGGCTCAATGAGAGGTTGATGAAAAACGCTCGACAGGCGAAAGCGCCTGTCCCACCCGGACTGCGAGTTGCTGCGGGCGGTTTCGTCAAGTGGTCGCGTAATAACCGTCGCGCGCCTGCACTACGAGACCTTTACCCTTCGCGGTCACTTTGATTTTCCGGAATCCCGAGCCGTCTGATTTATCCGGCGTGTATCCCAGGCTGTACTGGCTGCGAAGTTCTTGGTCGATCTGCTCATAGATCTTTTCAATCGGCATCTTCTTGGAAACTTCAAAGAACGACCCGCCTGTTTCCTTTGAAATTCGTTGCAGGATCTTCTTGCCATCTCCGCGCGACATCTGCTGCTGCGGCCTTCGTCCTCCGCCTCCTCCACCGCCGCGCCGGCCCATGCCGGGGCCGCCGAAACTGGGAGTACTTTGCTCCTGATCCACGAAGTAGATGGAGTAAACAATCGTGTCCGTACGCTGCGCGGCTTCGATCGATTCAGTGAGCGCCACGCGGCTGCCGCGATCGTCGCCGTCGGTCAGAAGGATGAGCGCCTTGCGGCCTTTCTGCTTCTTCATTTCTTCATCGGACGCGAGGAGAATCGAATCGTACAGCACCGTTCCTCCGCGAGGGCGCTGGCCTCCACCGGACGAATTCGGATCGCGGCGCTGCAATTGGCGGGGCGAGGCGCCTTCTACATCGCGGAGAGCCGATTGCAGCTTCTGGCGTGAAGGCGTTAAGTCTTGCATCAACTCGGCTTCCGCGTCGAATTTGATGAGAAAGGCCTGGTCTTTGTCTTCGCGGATCACCTGGTCGATGAACTTCGAAGTGGCGGATTTTTCTTTGTCCAGCACTCGACGCTGACTGCCGCTGGTATCGACCATCAGGCCCAGCGTCAAGGGCAGGTCGGTTTCGCGGGAAAAATATTTGATGACCTGCGGACGGCCCTCTTCTTCGATGGAAAAGTCGTCCTGTTTCAGGTCTTTGACCACTTCACCCTTGCTGTTGTGGACGCTGGCCAGGACGTTCACGACATTGACGCTGCCGGCGAATTTGGTATCGCTCTTCTCCTGTTTCTCTTGCGCCCGCAAGGGGAAAAAAGCGGCGGCGGACAGTAGCAAGTCGCGACGGGAAACCATACCTGTTCGACGCACGATCCACACACCGGTGTACAGTCGAAGTGAGTGAAACTTTGGCTCTTACTGTTCCTGGCGCAGCGCTTTCACGTCGAGGGGATCGTGGTCGAAACCAAGCCGGAACAGCGGCAAATGGTGGTCGCCCACAAGCCAATTGAAAACTATATGCCAGCCATGACGATGGCGTTCGCAGTGGGAAAAGGCGTGGCGTTGGAAAAACTGACTCCCGGGATGCGGGTGGGGTTTGATCTGGAGGTCGGCAAACGGGCTTCGATCGTGCGAAGAGTGCAGATTCGCGAGGGGTTGGCTGATCCTGTTTTGCCCAAGACAGCTCCCCGCAAGCCCGTAATCGGGGTTAAAATACCGACTTTTTCGCTGATCGACCATACTGGGAAGACTGTTCAGTTGTCCGATTTTCTGGGCAAGGTAGTGGTGGTCGATTTTATTTACACGCGCTGTCCATTGCCCGACGTCTGCCCCAGGTTGTCGGCCAATTTCGCGTCCGTTTCGAAGAGGGTGCACGACGTGGAGTTTTTGTCGATCACCATCGATCCGCAGTTCGACACGCCTGCGGTGTTGGCGGATTATGCGAGGCGCTGGCAGGCTCGGGAGTCGTGGAGATTTTTGACGGGGAGTCCGGAGCAGATCCAGGAAGTGGCGGGGGAATTCGGATTGATTTATTGGCCCGAGGAAGGCTCGATCACGCACACGGTGTCGACGGCGATCATTGGGCGGGACGGGACTCTGGTTGCGCAGATCGATGGAGCGGGGTATCGTCCGGATCAATTGCTGGCGTTGATTGAGCATGCGCTGAAATGACAGGCTGCTGAAAAAGAAATATTAGCCGCCGATGAACACAGATGAACGCGGATAAGACCAATTTGTTTTCAATCGGCGTTCATCTGCGTTCATCGGCGGCTAATATTCGGCATCCTGGTAGAATAATCTGCATGTCGAAACTTCTGATCTCCGCTTTGATTTCGATGGCGGCATTCGCGCAAACGAAGACGGCTGATCTTTGCGTGCCGCCTCCTACCGGGACTGCTCCGGCGCTGCCGGCTCATATCATGACGGGACAGGGGAAGGTGCACCTGGCGATCACTACCTCGAATCCGAAGGCGCAGGAGTTTTTCGATCAGGGGCTCGCGCAGTTGCATTCGTTCTGGGCGGTGGAGGCGGAGAGAAGCTTTTTGCAGGCGGCTGAGCTTGACCCGGAGGCTCCCATGCCTTGGTGGGGCGTGGCGATGATTTCGGCGGGCGATTACCGGCCACGGTTTCAGATCGAGGGGCTGAAGATCGCTTACGGGAACGATGCGCGGAGCACTCCGACGCGGGCCAAGGCTGCGGCGGAAAAGGCGATGGCGCTGAGCGCGAAGGCGACGGATGTCGAAAAAATGTACATCGTGTCGATAGCGGCACGGAGGCTTCCGAGCGCTGTGGACGCCAACGACGGGTATATCGCGGGATTGCGCGCGATCATCGCGAAATACCCGCAGGAAGTGGAGGCGAAGACGTTTCTGGCGCTGCACCTGATGCGCGGATACGAGCTGCCGTCGCACACTCCGCGCGAAGGGACGATGGAAGCCGTCGGTATTTTGCGCGCGCTGCTGAAAGAAGCGCCGGAGCATCCGGGCGTGCATCACTACATCATTCACGGGTGGGAAGGATCGACTTTTGCGAAAGACGCGTGGCCAAGCTGCGAGAAGTACGCGCAACTGGTGACGAATATTCCTCACGCGCTGCACATGCCGGGTCATATTTATTCTCAGACGGGCAAGTTCGCCGAGGCGGAGAAATCTTTTGGCGACGCGGCAGTGAATGAGCTGGGGTACATTCATGCGGATTCGCTGTACGGCAGCGGGCATCATGGGCACAACGTACATTACCTCTCGACTGCGTATGCCTTCGACGGGAAGTACGACCAAGCCAAAGAAGCGGCGCGGTCGCTGCTGGAATTCAAGGAGAATCCCCGCGAGCTGGCGCAGGTGGACGGGAATTTTTCGGCGCACCGGCAAGGCTGGTTCGCGCTGATGCGGGCGATGGTGCTTTCGGAGAACTGGGATGAGATTCTCGACGGGCACTCGCTGGTCGTGTATGACCGTCCGCGCGAGCAGGCTTGGCAGCATTGGGCGATGGGGCTGGCGTGGGCTTCAAAGGGCAACGCCGGGAAGGCGAACGAAGAGGCCCGTCTGATGGATGAGACGCTGCGGCAATATGAGGAAGTGGTGAAGCGGAAGCCTCCGGTGGAGTTGACGGTGGCGCGCGAAGAGTTGTCGGGGCACATACTGGCGGCAGAGGGGAAGGTCGGGAAGGGGCTGAAGACTTTAGAGAGCGCATCGAAGGCGCAGAGGAAGCTGCGGTATTCGGAGCCGGCTTATTATCCTCGGCCAGTGGCGGAGGCTCTGGGGGAAGTAGCGCTGCGTCATGGAAAAAGGTCCACGGCTGAGGCGGCGTTTCGGAGTTGTTTGGAGGATTTGCCGGGGAGTGCGCGGTCGGTGAATGGGCTTAGGGATGCGCAGAAGGGGGCGGGTCGGCAGGTGGGGGTGGAGTAGGCTATCCCAGCCATTTCGTTAGAGAGCGAAACCCCTAGCAGCCCCACGCTGACGGATGGGGCTATGTGTTCATTCGTTATCATTAGCCCCATGCGTCAGCGTGGGGCTGCTGGTAAAATGGCAGTGGGAAATAAAAAAGCCGGTGAGTACTCGGAGGAAGATACTCACCGGCCGGCTCACCACTACCGCGAGGTCGTAGCGCGCCGAACTGTTGGGCAAGTCACCGGGCAGTCGGCGATCGTCACCCTAGAGAAAGAGACGCCGTGAAACCTTGAAAGGTTTCACAACTGGACAACTTCATCCTATCACTCGAATGGAACTCTGTACAGCAATTTTACGATCCGGTGTCGACTTTCGGTACCGATAAAGGACCGGTACTCCGCCAGACGATTGGTTCAATGCGCCCTACCAGAAACAAATAAGATGCCGCGCCGAGCCCCAGCATCAGGCTAACTACTGCAAATGCATAGGCAAACTGGCCGGTGTCGCGAACAATCAGACCGGTAAGCCATGGAGATACCACGCCTCCCAGATTTCCGATGGCATTCTGCATTCCGCTCCATCGTCCAGCGGCGGCGGGGCCGGCCAGCGTCTGTGAAATGAGCCAGGGGTGTGAACTATAGCAACCAAAGGAAATACAGGCGAGAATCAAAACAGCGAGGGATTGGTTTTCGCTCTGCACGAGCGGCACGGCGAGGATGACGATGGCTCCGGAAAGGCCCCCGACGGCGAACATTTTGCGAACGAGGGTCGGGGATCCTCCGCCGCGAACCAGCCGGTCGGAAAGCATCCCGCTCAGAAGCGACGCAAGGCCAACGGCCCAGAACGCCATCGAGCCAAATCGGCCCATGGCAGCTTCCGAGTAATGGCGCTCCCGAATTAAATACCAGGGGAGCCAGGTGAGTAGGAAATACCAAACATAATTACCGCAAAACAAACATAGAAATGTTCCCCAGGCGGAGCGCTGGCCGGCGATTTCCATGAGTCCGGGCCCGACTTCGAGGCCGGAATGCATGACCGCTTCAGACGACGGGCGCCGGGCTCGGAGAGTGACCCAGATCCAGGGCGCGAGCCACAACATACTGATGAGGCCGATGCCGATAAAGAGTGGACGCCAGCCGTAGCGGCTGATGATGAGGCCTCCGATCAAAAGGCCGAGAGCGGGTCCGGCTTTGCAACCGGCGTCGATGAGACCGTTGGCGAGTCCACGCTGATTTTCGGGGAAACCTTGGGCGATGATTTTCGAATAAGACGGATAGGCGACAGATTCGCCGATGCCGAGCAGGAGCCGCAATGCGAGGATGGTGGCGAATCCGCCGGCGAATCCGGTGAGGGCAGTCGCGGCGGACCAGATGAAAAATCCGGCGGCGAAGATCCAATAAACGGAGTAGCGATCGATCAGCCAGCCGGCGACGATCTGCATGGCGGCGTAGGTCCAGAAAAACGAGGAGAGCAGGAGCCCGATCTTTTCGGGGTCGAGCTGCAATTCGCTGGACAGGCGGCTGGCGGCGATGGAGAGATTGCCGCGGTCGATGTAATTGATGGTGACCGAGACGACCAGCAGAGCGAGGAGAATCCACTGTCCGCGGGCGCGGGTGGTCATTTTAATTTTTCGTTCAGCACGGCAGCGAGGCGGTAACCGGCGATGGCGATTCGCTGCTGGGCGACTTTGGCAGCGTTGGCTTCATAGCCAGGCGGCAAGGGAAGCGGTTTTTCACGGGTCCCGGTTTCGTTCCCGAAAGTGTAGACCTCCGCGATAGCGAGTTGGTAGCCTTCGGCGATCCATTTCTCGGGCTTCTTTACCTGATGATGCGAAGCGGGATGCGCGGCGGTGGCGTCCGCGATGTACTTGGCGATGTAGGCATCGCTCGTATCCTGCCCAGCCGCGCCGTCCCACAGGGAGTGGAGATTTCTGGTTCCGATGAAGACTCCATTGCCGCCGGCATCGCCCTTGGGTTGCGATTTCACGAAACGGCTGACGCAGTGGAGGGGCTGATGGACGTCGCCTTCAATATGTTCGAGCCAGGGGAGCAGATAAGCGGGATTCGAGGCGCTGGTGGGGGGCACGTCGGCTTTCGTTCCGATCAGCGGGATGATGCGGTTCAGCTCGGAGAGGGCGTGGGGAGGCTTCTGTTGCTCGACTTCGGCACCGTCCGGCGCGTAAGGCGTGTCGTAATAGTGCCAGATGGTGTGACGCGCCATATCGGGGAAGCCGGGAAGGAGCTGCGTGGGCGAGGCGTTGGGACGGGTCTCGTCGTAGAATCTGGGATCGCCCTTGATCTGATCGGGCCAGACCGCGGCTGCGATGAAGGCGGCGCGGGCGCGGACGGCGGGATCTGTGGAGGCGACGTCGTGCAGAAATAATTTTTCGTAGTCGGGGTGCAGGCGGATGAGAGCATCGACGCGGGCTCGGGCTTTCGGAGTCAGGCGATCGTAGGCGATGGCGGCGATGAGGCGGTGTCCAGTGGCGTTCCAGGCCACGGCGGGGCGCGCGAGGGAAAAGAGGATGGACAGCGACGCTGCTACCAGACTTAGACAACGCTTCACAGATTTTCGAGGATAGCACGCGAAGCAAGATCATTGATTGCGCGGCATCAGGCCGATGCGGCGGATGCCGGCTCCTCTGGCTTCATCCAGTACGCGGGCGATGTCTTGAAAGTCCAGGGTGGGGGCGCCGGCTACGAAGATTACTCCGTCGGGGCGGCGGGCGAGGATTTGTTTCAGGCGGTCCGCGAGGGTGTCCCAGGTGACGGACTCGGTGTTGATGTCGAGGGTGCGGTCTTTATGGACGCTCACTACGATTTCGCGCGGGGGAGGACGGCTGCGAGGAGTCGGAGGGAGGCTGAGGAACGGTGGCGTCCAGGCCGGTGGACTTTTGCGGAAGGATCACCATGAAGATGATCAGGAGGACGAGGAGGACGTCGATCAGCGGGGTGATGTTGATTTCAGCTTGCTTGCCGGTTGATATGGACATGTTGGATTGGACACCTCGGGTGATGGGAAGTTCCAAGGCCGATTGCCAATCGGCCGCAGGCTGCCAGCCTGCCCCGCATTCGGAAGGAGTCGGTAGAATGAGGGCATGCTTCATGTGCCGATTCTCCGCAAGGGCGTTCCGTATCGCAGCCTGGATGTTGTCAAGACTCCGCATCATCGGACCAGGGAAACGTTTGTCGAGCTGAGCCATGCGAACGTCGGATTGATCCGGCGGGATTTGCTGGACCAGAAGACTCCGCGGGAGGCGCTCGCGAAGTATTCGACGGCTGAACTGATCGACATCAGCAGGCGGGCGGCGGACATTTTTTCGAATGAGACGCTGCCGGTGGGGGACGCATCGCAGAGTCCGGACGAGTACGTCGTGCAGCTTTCGGCGACTACGGGGATGCCGTACGCGTTGGTTCGGCGCAACATGAAAAAGATTCACGCGGCGCTGGCGGAGATGGAGCAGGTGATCGCGGGGCTGACGCGCAGGATTCCTTACGAAGTGCTGGATCGCGGGTTTGGCGCGGGGTTGAGTTTCTTTCCCAGGACGGAATCGCTGGGGATCGTGCTGCCCAGCAATTCTCCGGGCGTGCATTCGCTGTGGACTCCGGCATTCGCGCTGAAGATTCCGCTGGTGTTGAAGCCGGGGAGCGCGGAGCCGTGGACTCCGTATCGATTGATTCAAGCGCTGATCCGCGCGGGCGCGCCTCCGGCGGCGTTCAGCTATTATCCGGCGGATCATGCGGGCGGGCGCGGAGATTCTGCGGCAGTGCGGACGCGGGATGGTTTTCGGCGACGTGGGGTCGACCAAGATGTGGGCCAACGATCCTCGGGTGGAGGTGCATGGGCCGGGCTTCAGCAAGGTGGTCATCGGCGAAGATTGCGCGGATGAGTGGGAGAAGTACATCGATGTGATGGCGACGTCGATTGCGGCAAACTCGGGGCGGTCGTGCGTGAATGCGTCGAGTGTGTGGACGCCTCGGCACGCGGGGAAGATCGCGGAGGCGCTGGCGGAGCGACTGGCGAAGATCGTTCCTCGGGCGGCGGACGATCCTGAAGCGGAGTTGTCGCCGTTCGCCGATGGAGGAGTGGCGTCGCGAATTTCGAAGATGATCGATGGGGACTTTTTTACGCCCGGCGCGCGTGATGTTTCAGTGAAGTATCGCGGCGCGGAGAGGTGCGTGGTGCGGGACGGGTCGACCTATTTATTGCCGACGATTGTCGAGTGCGACGTGGATCATCCGCTGGCGAATCGGGAATATTTGTTCCCGTTCGCGAGTGTAGTAGAAGTTCCACAGGCTCGGTTGCCGGAGGTGCTGGGTCCGTCGTTGGTGGTGACGGCTATTACTAATGATCCGGAATTCCGGCAGCGCCTGCTGAATTCGAATCTGGTCGGGAGGCTGAATTTTGGGGCGATTCCGACGGGGCAGATTTCGTGGGATCAGCCGCATGAGGGGAATTTGTTCGATCATTTGTATGCTCGGCGGGCGTTTCAGGCGGCTTGATGGAAAACTGGACTGCGTCGGGTCATCCGCGAGGTTAGTCTCTAATTACTTTGCCATTGATGCGAAAAATGACGCCCGCGCTAAGCGTCGGATTGTCTGAGAGATATCGGTCGATCTGCTGGTATTGCTGCTCGTCGCATCCGCTGGGCCAAGAATCGAGACGCGCGCACACGTAGACCAACTGGCGAGCTTCTCTGGCTGGATCATAGGCAAGCAGCTGACTTCTGGCCTCCGTGATAGCCGAAGTGAGCCGCTTGAAGAATCTCTCGCCCACCAAGCAATCCTCGTCCTGAGCTTCCAAGGTTCGTCGTGCATCGATCTCGCTGTCGGAGATGCCAATTGACTTCACCTCGCAAACCACCTTTACTCCATCCTGAGATCCCTCAAGATCAGGTGTTTTGACTCCTTTTGCTTTGGACCGCGGAATGAATCGAATGTTTGAACATCCAATTGCTCGGAGATGGTTATACGCATAGGCTTGGTTAAGGATGTTGAAAAGCTGATGCCAATCCCTCCGCTTGTCCTTTACCGAGAGGTATCGAGCCGCTTCGCTTCTAAGGGACTTCCACGGATCCTCATCGAGCCCTTGCAATTCTTTTTCTAGGGACGCGTAGAATTCTTGAGCCAGGGAAGAGCTACGAAGAACGTCTTCTTCTGGTAAGTAGGCATCAGGTGAACTCGGATCGGCGATCAGATCCCACAACTCGTAGATTCGTGGCCACTGCTTTCGGAACATCCTCTTAGCTTTGCGGCTGGAGAGACTGAGCAGCCTCGCCGTGTTCGATGCAATCGGTGGCCACTCGCAGAGCGAGGGCTCGCACAACTGAAATCGCCGATTCACGGGTAGCGCCGTAGGCCATCACACCCGGCATCGCCTCGATGTCGGCCCACCAGCGGCCGTCTTCTTCGCGACCGACCACGATTGGAATGGACTCTACAGTAATTGTCTCCATCGCTCTCCAGTTTACTCGGCGGCGTGCTTGATTAACTGCTCGGCGTGCTTCAGTGCTTCCGCAGTCACTCGTTCACCGGAGAGCATTCTGCCGATTTCTTTGGTTCGCTGGGTGGGCGAGAGTTCTACTATCGACGCCAGGGTGCGGCCTCGCTCTTCGTGTTTTTCCACGTAGTAATGATGGTCGGCGAAACCGGCGATTTGGGGTAGGTGGGTTACGCAGAGGATCTGGCTCGAGGCGGAGAGTTTTTTCAAGCGGCGGCCCACGGCTTCGGCGGCGCTGCCGCCTACTCCGGCATCTACTTCGTCGAAGACCAGGGTGCGGGGAGTTCCTTTCCCGGCTCTGGAAGCACAGGTTTTCAGGGCTAACGCTACGCGCGACAGTTCGCCGCCCGAGGCGATGCGGTCCAGCGGCTTAGCCTCTTCACCGGCGTTGGCGGACATCAGGAATTCAATGGAGTCGGCTCCGTGTGCGGACCACGCGGCGGGAGTTACGCGGATTTCGACTCTGGTGCGCTCCATGGCCAGGGAGGCCAACTCGGTTTCCACGGCTTTGGACAGGCGCTTGGCGGCGGCCGTTCGGGCGGCGGTCAGTTTTTTCGCGGCGGATTCGTACGACGCGGCGAGATCGGCGACTTCCTTGCGCAAGGACGCCTGACGGTCGCTGGAGGATTCTACGGCGCTTAATTCTCGGCGGACGGCGTCTAAGAAAGCCAGGACGTCGGCTACGGTCGAACCATATTTGCGTTTCAGTTTTTCCAGGGCGGCCATGCGGGTTTCTACTTCATCGAGCCTCGCGGGATCGGCTTCCAGTTTGCCCAGATAGTGGCGCAGGGCGTCGGCGGCTTCCTCGACCGCGAAGACGGCGGGCTTCAGAGTCGCGGCGATCACGGCGACTCCTTCGTCAATTCGGGCTAGTTCATCGAGGCGTTTCAGGACGACTTGCAATCGGGCAGTGGCGCTCTCTTCGGCATCGTATAGGGCCGCATAGGCGGCGTTGGCGGACTCCTCGATTTTGACTACGTTGCGGAGAATGCGGCGCTCGTTTTCCAGCTCCAGGTCTTCGTTGGGGAGAGGCGAAATAGTTTCGATTTCGTTGCGCTGGAAGCTCCAGAGGTCGGTCAGACGGAGTTTTTCCTGGGACGTGCGATCGAGTTCTTCCAGTTCCGCTGTCGCTCTGCGCCAGCGGTCGTAGAGGCCGGCGATGGAGTCGTCTGTGCCTGCGAAGGAGTCCAGCATTTCGCGCTGGGCGTCGGATTTGAAAAGCTGCTGCTGATCGTGCTGGCCGTGGATATCGCCCAGGTGCGGGGCCAGGTCGCGAAGTAGCGCGCCAGTCGCGGGACGGCTGGCTACGAACGCTCGGGACTTGCCGTTGGCCAGGATTTCGCGCTCGACGAGAATCTCGTTGTCTTCGATTTCGATGCCTGCGGCGTCCAGGAGTTTTGTCAGGGCGGGGTTCGCGGATACTTCGAAGATTCCTGAGATCCGGGCGCGGTCGGCTCCGGCGCGGATCATATCAGCGGAGGCGCGTCCGCCGAACAGGAGGCCGAGGGCGTCGACGACGATGGACTTACCGCTGCCAGTTTCGCCGGTGAGCAGGTTTAGGCCGCGGTGGAAGCGAACGCGGACTCGCTCAATGACGGCGTAGTTTTCGACGGCGAGCTCGGCGATCACTGTGGGGGCACTCGATCAGATTATAGCGAAGGGAATCGTGCGGCCAAGCGGAGGGCAGGTCGGGAACCTGCCCCACTTGCGGCGCTGAAGGCGCAGCGGTTTTGGGGAGTTGGGCATAAAACATTTCTTTTCCCTTCTGTTTGATAGGGGTTTTCCTTTACAATGAAATTGGGTGCAAACTCTCTTTCTGGAAGTCAACTTCTGGGAGCTGGTGAAGAACTCCGGGCCCCTGACCTTAGCGGTACTGGGAATCCTGGTGATTTGTTCGCTCTCCTCCTGGACCATCATTTTCTCGAAATGGAGCGCGTTCCGGCGGGCTCGCAATGCGAATCTGCGATTCCTGCGGGCGTTTCGCAAATCGACGCGCCTGGATGCGGTGGCGGCGGCCAGCGAGCAGTTTCGGGCCGCGCCGCTGGTGGTGGTCTTCGATTTCGGATATAGCGAAGTATGCCGGCAGATGGCTCACGGACACATCGGCAACAAGGCGGCGCTGGACCGGACTTTGCAAATCGGCATGAGCGAGGAGATCAGCCGGCTGGAGCAGAGCATGAGCTGGTTGGCCTCGATCGCGACGGTCTCGCCGTTTATCGGCCTGTTTGGGACAGTCGCGGGCATTATCGACGCGTTTCAACAGCTGGCGGTATCGGGCTCGACCAGCATGATGACGGTTGCGCCGGGCATCGCGACGGCGCTGATTACCACCGGCGTGGGCCTGTTCGCGGCGATTCCGGCGGCGGTGTTTTACAACTATTTCGGAAACGCAGTGAAGGAAATGGGCGCGCGGATGGAAGATTTTTCGCTGGAATTCCTGAACATGACGGAAAGGAATTTCGAGGAACCGCAATAAACTGTATATATGGCGTTCTCCATGGGTGGATCAGGTGGCGGATCGCGGCGGCGGCGCTATGGCGGCTCCAACGGGACGCTTTCCGAAATCAACATCGTTCCGCTGGTGGACGTGGTGCTGGTGCTGCTGATCATTTTCATGCTGACGGCGCACGTGATGGATTACGGGTTGAAGGTCGACGTTCCCAAGGTCGCCATCACGGAACAATCACCCGATATCTATCCGACGGTGACCATCGAGAGCGACCTGACTTTGCACCTCAACGAGATGAAAGTCAACATCCATGATCTTCCCGCGCAGATCGAGAAACGATTTAAGGGCCAGAAGATCGTCTATGTAGCGGCTGATAAGTCTGTCAGATGGGACATTGTCGCGAATGTAATGGCGGCGCTCAAGGGGTTTGAAATCAAAGCCGTGCTAAAGCCGCTGGAGAGGAAGGCGCGATGACCGCGGGCGTGCTGCCAAGACCGGATCCCAAGGGGCGATCAATCGCCTTTGCGATTCTGCTGCATGGCGGGCTGATCGGCGGGTTTATCGCCTTGAACTGGATTAACTCGCAGGGCGAGCATCTCGGCGACCCGAATGCGGGCGGCGCGAGCGTCGGCGTAGAAGCGGTGGACAAGATTCCGCTGCCGCATTCCGGCCCCTCGAACCCAGTCGCGCACGATACCGAATCGGAAGCACCGCAGGCTCCGCCGGATAAAGTGGAGAAGGTCCAGAAAGAAGTGATTCCTCCCGACGCGATCAAGCTGAAGCTCAAGCAAGACAAGAAGACCAAGGCGAAGGAAGAGAGCGTCAAGCGTCATTTCAAATCGATCGAGGAGCTCCAGAGCAACCAGTTGACCAGCCGAACTCCACAGGCGGTATCGAGTCCGATGTTCAGCCAGATGCCGGGGTCGGGGCGCGTGGGATTGGGGATGAATACCACGCTTGGGACGAGGTTCGGAGCTTATGCGCAGCAGATCCAGACGTTGATCGCGCGGAACTGGAAGACCGACGACGTTACGGTGGCGCAGGGCCCGACGGTGATCGCGACGTTCGATTTGATGAAGGATGGGAGCATTCGCAATCTGGCGATCCTGAAAGGCAGCGGGGTGCGTTCGCTGGATTTGTCGGTGCGGAGAGCGATCGAAGGAGTAACGTTCCCGCCGCTGCCCCCGGGGTTCGATGGGAACTCCGCGAAGTGCGAATTCAATTTTGAGTTGAAGAAATGAAAATCAAAATAGTTCTGGTGTCGGTGGTCTTGCTGGGAGCGGCTTCGGTCTTCGTCGCCGCGCAGCAAACGAGGATCGGCGGAGAGATTATCAAGGAGCACGACAAGCCCAGGGTCGCCGTCATCGATTTTCGGGGCGCCGGCGACGCTCAGAAATTCATGTCGGCGTTCAATGCCACATTGTGGGACGAACTAAATAACTCAGGCGCGTTGACGCTGGTGGGCAAGACCTTTTATCCGCTTGAAGTGCCGCAGCAGCCGCAGGATTTTAAGCCTCCTACCACGGCTGCCGCAGCGCGCCGCGGCGATCCGCCCCGTACTGTGAAAAATGGTCCCTGGCTAACGGATTGGTCCGGTCCGCCGACGAACGCCACGTACCTGGCGTTTGGATATACCGCAGTGCAGGACGGGCGTCTGATGCTGCGCGGGTTCCTTTTCAACGTGACACAGCCGGACGCGGCCAGCGCGCAACTGATCGGCAAGTTGTACTTCGGATCCCTGGACGACGAGGGGGCGAAGAAAGTGGCTCGCGATTTCGCGGCCGACATCTTGCAGCAGTTCGGAACGAAGAGCCTGGCGGGATCCAAAATCTTTTTCGTGTCCGACCGCTCGGGCAATAAAGAAATCTGGTCCATGGATTACGACGGAACGAATCAGAAGCGGATGACCAGCTACGGAAGCATCGCGATGGAGCCTTCTGTTTCGGCGGACGGAAAGTTGTTCGCGTTTACTACGTTGACCAAAGGCGTCTGGCAGATCATGGTTCATTCGACTGAGACAGCGAAGAAGCTGCCTTTCTATAATCCGGTGACCTCGACCATCCAAACCTCGGCATTCACGCCAGACGGAAAGCATATCCTGTACGCGGCCAGTCTCAATGGCTGGGAGAATATTTGTATCGCGGACGTCAACGGCGGAAACATGAATCAGGTTTCGCACGTACGCGCCTCTGAGGTCTCACCCACCGTGAATCCGAAGACGGGAACCGAAGTACTCTTCATTTCCGGACGCAGCGGCCATGAACAGCTGTGGAAAATGAGTATCGATGGTTCCGGCGTCGAAATGGTCACCAACGGCGAGGGTTACGTGGCAAACCCCTCCTGGCATCCCAATGGACAACTGATCGCCTTTGCCTGGACGAAAGGGTTTGAGCCGGGTGCGTACAACATCTTTATCATGGAACTGGCAAGCCGGAAGATAATTGCGCAGCTCACATCGAATTCCGGCAGGAACGAGCATCCGTGGTGGGCTCCGGACGGCGCGCACTTGGTCTATCAATCAACCCATGGGCGGTCGACGCAGATTTACAGCATGCTCGCCGATGGCACGCATTCTCAACAATTGACCACGCAGGGAAATAACACCCAGGCGGTATGGGCGAACGGGATAAACTAAGGGAACATGAAACGGGAAAGGAAGACAATGCGTAATCTTTCGAGAACACTGATGGCTCAAGGGGTCGCAGCAGTGTTCGTGGCGGCTCTGATGGTCTCGGCCGCGGGATGTGGAAAGAAGAAGCCGGTGGCCAGTCCACCTCCACCCACGGCAGCGCCGACCAGGACGACCGAGCCGCCTCCGTCAGAGCCCTTGGCCGTACGCATTAACAGCTTCACGGGAGAGCCCCGTTCGATCGAGAGAGGACAATCCGCGACGCTGCGCTGGTCGGTAGGGAATTCGACCGACATTTCGCTCGATCAGGGCCTGGGCGCGGTGGCGGCGAACGGCAGCCGGCAAGTGTTCCCCAGCCAAACCACCACCTATACGTTGACCGCGAAGAGCGGCGGCACTCAGGATACACGATCGGTGACCATCGAGGTTTCGACCGGCCTGCCTGCTCCTCCGCCTCCGGTATCGGGGGGCGCCAGGATTTCCGGCGCGGAGATGCTGGGCCGCGAAGGGCAGGACGTTTATTTCGACTACGACAGGAACGATATTCGCGCCGACGGCCGCGACACTTTGACCAAAGATGCGGACCTGATCAAGCGCATTCTGGCGTCGGATCCGGGATTTGCGATTGTGATTGAAGGGCATTGCGACGAGCGCGGATCGGAAGAATACAACCTGGCGCTGGGCGATCGCCGGGCGCTGGCGGTGAAGGAATTTCTGGTGCAGCTGGGCGTGCCCGAAGACCGGCTGAAGACCATCAGCTTCGGCAAAGAGAAGCCGACTTGCACGGATGAAAACGAAGCTTGCTATCAAAGAAACCGGCGCGGCCATCTGGCGCCGGCACAGTAAGGAAGAGGAGGTCTCGATGAACGCTTCACGATTACTTCTATTCACGATGGTTCTTTCGCCGGCGATTTTGCTGGGTCAGAAGAAAGAGGATATTCTCTCCATGCAGCGGGATATCGCCACCATGGATGAGCATGTGAAGCAAATGCAAAAGAGCCTCGACGAGAAGATGGCGGCGCTCACCGCGCTGGTCCAGCAATCGATCGATTTGTCGAATAAGACCTCCACGGCGATGGCATCGATGCAGCACAACGTCGATCAAAGGATGACCGAGCAGGGGACCAAGCTGGTGGCTCCGGTAGCGACGCTGGGCACGAAGGTCGACGAGATGTCGGGCGATGTTCGGTCGGTACAAGCGGCGGTCGCGGGCCTGGTCCGCCAGATGAACGATATGGACACGAAGATCGCCGATATGTCGAGTGCGATTCGGACTTTGAGCGCAACTCAGACGGCAGCGCCTCCGCCGGCGGCGGCATCCGTAGGCACCGCGCAGCAGGCTCCGGATACTCCTCCGCCAGGCATGTCGGCAGAGCTATCGTACCAGGCGGCGCTGGGGGATTACAACGGGAAAAAAGACGATATCGCGATTGAAGAATTTGCGAATTACCTGCGGTATTATCCGCAGAGCGCGAATGCGCCCAGCGCGCAGTATTACATCGGAATGATTTATTATCGCGGCAAGGACTATGAAAACGCCGCGAAAGCGTTCGACGCGGTGCTGGAGAAATTTCCCAAGAACGCGAAGACGGCGGACGCCCAGTACATGAAGGCCAGCGCGCTGATGGAGAACAAACAGAAGACGGCGGCGGCGAAGGAATTCAAGACCTTCATTCAAAATTACCCTGACAGTCCGCGCGTCAGGGAGGCTCACCAGCATCTGCGCGAGCTGGGTATGGAAGGCCCGGCGCGGCGCAAAGAATAGAAGACCAACGATGTCGGCACCAGCCGAGCCAACGCTTTCCTACGAAGACATCGCCCGGATGATCGAGCATTCGGTGATGCGGCCCGACCTGTCCGAAGACGACGTTCACACCTGTTGCGAGATTGCCCGCCAGTATCGGATCGCCGCCGTAACCGTTCGTCCGTCCGATGCCGACCTGGCGGTGGAATGGATGCGCGGCAGCGGCGTCGCCGTGGCCAGCGTGGTCGGCTATCCGCATGGATGCTCCACAACGTCGGTGAAGTTATACGAGACGCGCGATCTGGTGCGGCGCGGCGTCACGGAAATCGACACGGTGATCAATCTCGGCAAGATGATCTCGCGGCAGTTCCAGTATGTAGAAGTGGAGCTTCAACAGATGGCCGACGCGTGTCACGACCTGGGCGCGATTTTAAAGGTCGCGTTCGAAAACGGGTATCTGACTGAGGATTTGAAGACCATTGCCTGCAAGATCGCGAAGCGCACGGGCGTCGATTATGCGCGGACCTCTACGCCGTTCGGTCCCTTGCCGTATTCGCTGGAGGACATCGCGCTGATGAAACGCCTGCTGGGGGAGAAAACCAGGATCAAGGCGAGCGGAGGAGTGCGGACCATCGGCGACGTGCTGGAAGTGCGGGAGGCGGGATGCGCGCGCGTCGGGACCACGGCGACGGTGTCGATTCTCGAAGATTGGAAGGCGCAGCTCGCGGCGCAAAAATCCTAGAACGGTCCGACTTAAAAGGCACTTTTGTGGCGTACCGCCTCCAGGCGTGCCGTGTCGAGAGTCGTCTCGACATGTCCGGCCGTCGGCATGACGGCCGACGCGGCACGCCTGAAGGCGCGCGCCACAAAACCCGACGGCTTGATTGCCGAACTTAAGCCGTAGTCGCGGCCGTTCCCGCAAGACCTAACTCGGCTGCCCGCGCCTGCATGGCGTGAATGCAGAATTCGATGTGCTGATCGAGGTCGACTCCCATTTCAGCGGCTCCGTTTATGATGTCGTCGCGATTCACGGCGCGCGCGAACGCTTTGTCCTTGAGCTTTTTTCGAACCGATTTTGTATCCACCTCCTGAATGCTGCGCCCCGGCTTCACATAGGCGCACGCGGTCAGGAATCCGGCCAGTTCATCGCATGCAAACAGCGTTTTTTCAAGCGGCGAAACGCGCGGCACCCCGGTAAAATCGGCATGCGAAAGAATGGCCCGCCGAATTTCCTCGCTCACGCCGCGCTCGGCCAGAATCGGCTCGCCCTTGGTCGGATGGTCGGGCAGATTGGGATGAATCTCCCAATCGAAATCGTGCAGTAGCGCGGTGACGGCCCACTTCTCTTCGTCCTCGCCGAACTTGTGGGCGTAAGCGGCCACCAGGTTTCGACCGCCAGCATGTGCTTGCGCAGGCTTTCCGATTTCACAAATTCACAAACAATTTCCCACGCTTGTTGGCGGTCCATAAATAAAGTGTATGTTAAACTAAGTTTGTACTTTCACGTGGGCCTGTGGCGCAGTTGGGAGCGCGCTTCCATGGCATGGAAGAGGTCGACGGTTCGAACCCGTCCAGGTCCACCAGTTTATTAATCACTTTCTCCTGGAAACAGGACTTTTGGCAATCGGCCGCAGGCTGCCAGCCTGCCCCACAACGGACTAGTGGCCTGTCGCAGAGAGAACTTTACTATCCCCTCATAACTGACGTCGAGGACGAGTCCATCCCGCGATATATGCTCCTACCGAACCCCGAGAGTCATGGAGGGGATATGCTAACGAACTCGCCGATACAGGCCACTAGAAGCTGTAGCGGATTCGCAGTACTCCGAACGAGTTGCGATGGTATTGACCCAGGAAATCGTTCCGATTCCCGGCGATTACTGTAATGCCCCCGATTAAACGCCAATGATCGTCGATCCGCCGCGAGAGTTCGGCGGTGGTCCAGGTCCCTTGTCCGTTTTGCCGAATGGCAGTTTCGATCGAAAAACTGGTCGGCGCGTCAAGATTGTAAACCGCCTTTGCAAGAATGGTTTTGGTCAATCCGCGCTCGGGGTCGAAGTAATTGGGATAGCGATAATCCAAGACCGTTTGTCCGGCGTATCCGGCGGCGATTACCCACTGCCGAATCTGCCGTTCGAGTTGAGCCACCCAGAGAATATAGCTGTCGGAGCGAGGCGCGTTCACGGACGTCTCGCGCGAGTCGAAAAATGCCGCCTCGGTCTTGAGAGTGACCAGGCTACCAAGCGGAATGGCAGCGTCGGTCCCATAGGTTCGAATTTTTGGATAGAACCGCTGCACATAGAGCGTCTGAGATGCGGGATCGGCGATCGGAACAAGCAGAGGCAGATGATTGTAGCCCTCGAAGATGCTGGCGGAGATTTCATAGCCGTGCCCAATGTGGTTGATCCGCGCTCCGTATTCGCCTCCACCGGGAAACACGGTCGCCGCATTCTCAATTCTTGGAGGCAGGTCTGGCGCCAGCAGCGCCCAACGCTCATTAATCAGAGGAATTCGGCTCGGGGTGAAGCGCGGCGTCCAGACCAGATCTACAGATGTGCCGTGGAACTCAGCGTTGAAACGAGCGCCGAGCACACCCAGAACTCCGCTATCGACGACGTTCAGGTAGTCGCGCGGAGCGAAACGATCCGTGGGGTTCAAGATATCGGCTTTGCCCCACCGGATGAACTGCTTTCCGAGGTCGACCGTAACGTGTCCGCGGTGAAGAGTGACCTTAAGAGTCCGGAGAGCGAAAGCGGGACGCAGCAGGCCGCGGTCCTGGGTGTCGAAATGAAACGTTCTCTCGGTTTCCCGATGAGTATCAGTCTGCGCCAGGATGCCTCCCGTAAGCGTCAACCACGGCACCGGCGCAATGCTCGTCTCCCATTGAAGACTTGCATTTCCCACGAAGTGGCCGGCATCGTTCGGGACCGTCTGGGGGAATCCGAAAGCATCGACTTCAACGAAGCCGCGTTGGCTGAACGTCTGGGCGTCAAGACCGGCGCAAAGCATCAGCCACGGGAGGATTTTTTCAGCGCGCATGACGCAATGCCTCGATGGTGAAGTCCGATTCCTGCATAGGCGCGTTATACCGAATATTATCCACCTTCATCACGGTCCGGCTCTTGCGGCCCGGGTCCTCCACGTCAAGGGTTTTGGGAGTCCAGATATTCTGGATTTGTTCGACGTCGCCATAGTCGATGCGGCGCGTGAGTTTATCCTTTTTAAAATGGTCGATGCGAACGATGACGTAGTTATCCTTGCGAATCCACAACTGGGAAACAGTGTATTGCGACGCTTTCTTTTGCTTCGGCCTCGATTCCAGCTTCCAGCACGCGGCGCCTCCGCATTCCTCGTCCGCCAGCAGTTTGTAATCGAACTGTTCGACGTCCCTTTCCTCGAGATCTTCAAAGCTGAAATCGGTCCCGAAGAATCTCGCGGAGCGGTCCTGGAGAGCGATCCGCCGGTCCCGTTCCAGTGCCGGCGTCCACATCCACTGATCGGACGCGCGATCGGGATGGTTGACGATCAACAGCGCTACTCCCTTGACTTCCGAAGGAGCCGTGAAGCGGAGAATCGATTTGCTGTTGCCGTGGGAGCCCAGCCGGTCGAAAGTCCAGCGCTTTTCGGTGATCTTTCGATTAGAGTCAGACACCTGGAGGGTGCCCGTGTAATGCTCCGATTGCGTAAGAGTTCTGTCCTGCGCCTTGCGCGCGATCTCTAAAGCGCTTTGCGCGTGGAGCGCCGATGTGAGGAGTAGCAGCAGGATCGCCGAAAAATGACCTGAACTTTTCCGCGAGCTTGCGGCGCGCGCCACAAAAGCTCCCGGAACATCACTCATAGCCGGCTTACTCATATTCGAGAGCCTCCACCAACCTTGCGC
Organism: Bryobacterales bacterium; assembly: GCA_963813145.1. Taxonomy (GTDB): domain Bacteria; phylum Acidobacteriota; class Terriglobia; order Bryobacterales; family Bryobacteraceae; genus Palsa-187. Next base: position 2,509,981 of record CAWEXX010000001.1, on the reverse strand, counting down.
GTACCGCCGATTCCGCCGGCGCGAGCGCGGAAAGAAACGCTGAGCCCAGGATAGCCGGTATCAGCAGCGCGACGATTCCGAACGGATACTCATACGCCAGCCGTATCCCCGCAACATCCCGTCCGCCGATTTCCCGAACATAATATAATGCCCCCGCTCCCACCAGCAGCCCGAGCGCGAGGCCGATGGCGCCGATCAGGATCGCTTCCACCCAGATCATGCGCCGGATTTGTCCCCGCAGTCCACCGATGGCCTGAACGATGCCCAGCTCGCGCCGGCGGTCGCTGATCGATACCGTCAGTGTATTCACGATGCCCAGAATCGCCACCAGAACCGCGACCGCGATTTGCACGTAGGCGATGCCGAACCACTGGTTGGCGATTTTCAGGATATAGGCCCGCAGCTCGCGATTCTGCAGTACAAACAGGCGAGTGCGATCTCCCAACTTTGCCAGGATCGCGGTCTTCACGACGGCCGGGTCGGCATGGTGGTCGAGATAAAGGCGGAACACGTTCACCGAATCGTCGTGCCAGAGCTCGCGATAGAGCGTCTTGTCCATCAACAAGCTCCCCTGCTGATCTGAATAGTCGCGGATGATGCCAACCACCGGCGTTACTAAAATTCCCGCCGGCGAAGGAATCTCCAGCATATCGCCGAGCTTTACATGTTGCAGCAGCGCGAAGCTCTCGGACGCGATGACGCCCTTGCCCGCAGCGGCAATCTTATACATCTCTTCGTTTTTTCCGGCCACGGCAGGAAGCAGAACGCGGCGTCCCGAGATTTCGGTTTCGATGGCGATGATCATCACCGAACTGCCGTTCACCATGACGCGGGGCGTGCGGGCGCTTTGCACTTCCGCGACTCCGGGAATCGTTACGAGATCCTCGCGCATAGCGCCCGGAAAACGAAAACTGCGGGAGGTAAGCTGCTCCGACGTGGTCACAAACAGATCCGGATTGAAGGCGACATCCAGCCAGTCCGTGATGGCGTGAAAGCTGGCCCGGGCCATTCCTCCCAGAGCGACAACGAGGGCGAGCGAGAGCATCAGAGCGGACAAAGCGCCCGACGTTCGCCTCGGCGATTGAAGCACGCTGTCGGCTGCTAAGACTCCTTCCACCGGGAAAAGTGCCCCCAGCAGCGGACGAAAAAGTCTGGTCGACAGGCGCGAAAATGTGGGCGCCAGCAGCAGCGCCGCGACGATGGTCGATGCGAACCCCACATACGCCGCGCCCGGCGCCCAAGGGAGCGCGATCCCGGCCACGGCCAACGCCAGCAACAGCATCGCGATTCTCTTTCGCGTCCGGTTCTCGGCATCCGAAATCATTTGTGCCGTGCCTTTTTGGAGCGCCAGCACGGGATCGATGCGAGCGGCATTTTGCGCCGGAATAACCGCCGCGATCAGACTGGTGACGACGCCCAACGCCAGTGCCAGCAGTAGCAGCATGGGATTCGCAGTAATTTCGTCCGTGCTCTGCGCCACACCGTACACTTCCCCGAGGTAAGACCCGATGTAACTCGCCATGGCTCTCGCGATCAACAAACCCAATACGATTCCCGCGCAGGAGCCCAAGAATCCGATAACGACGCTTTCGCCCAGGTACATCGATCGAGTCTGCCCCTGCGTGGCGCCCAGCATCCGCAGCACTCCGATTTCGCGCCGCCGCTGCGCCACCGCGATCGAAAATGTATTAAAGATGATGAACAGCCCGATGAACAGGGCGAACGCGCTGGTCAGATTGGCGCTGACGGAATAGACGCGTGCTAGGGATTCGAACTGCGCCCCCCGCGCCGACGGCGATTCCACTTGAAATCCCGGTCCCAGCAGAGATTGCAGCTTGCGCTGCACATCCTCCACCGTCGATCCTTCTTTCACCGAGATGTCGATGCGGTCGAAGTGACTGCCGCGTCCGAAAACCTTTTGCGCGGCGTAGATGTCCATCACGGCCAGGTTGCCGCCAAAGGCGCTGGCCAAGCCTCCCGATTTCATGATGCCGCGAATGGTGAACTGCTTCTCTCCCTCCATCGTGCGCATCGGCAGTTTGCTGTCGAGGGCCAGGGAATTCCGCTTGGCGAAGGTATCCGTGACGATGATCGAATCCGGTTGGGCGAGAAACACCAGCGGATCGTCCACCATGGCGTCGTCCGCGGATTCCATGGAGTAATCGCGCAGCGTGCGATCACCCGTCATATCGACGCCCAGGATGAGGAGACTTCCTTGCCCGGGAAGGTCCGTGTTCGCCGAGGCCTCGATCACCGGCACCGCGATGTTGACCTCGGGGACCGCCTGCACCCGCTCGAGAACCGATTCGTCGAACCCGGTATCGCCCGCCCCGATCTGAAGCTGGGTGCCCCCGGCGATCCGGTTTACCGTCTGATGAAACGCCGCCAGCACACTCTGATTCGCGGTATGCATGCCCACAAACACGGCGGTGCCGAGAACGATCCCGGCAGTCGTCAATAAGGTGCGAAGCGGATGTTTCCGCGCATACTGCCAGCTCAAGAGGCGAAGCAGGATCATGTTCGCAGGTCGTGTGGGCGCAGCGCGCAATTTCACGATCACTGCGGGACTCCGCTAGGGACTTCTCGGCCCAAATCTTCGCGCCGCGCGATGACCTGAAGTGCGGTGACGCCGCGCTTCCTTTCGTAGTGTTTTGAGACCTTCGACAGGCGGATCAAAATTGACTATGCTCCCTGGCGGCATGTCAGCCGAGCATTTCGCAGTATGTCCGTGAGAAAGTGTTTCCGGAGGTCCAAAATAGGAGCCCATTCCTATCGGCCCCCAGGAAAGACATGCGGCGGCCAAGTTTCAGATGGCCCCCGACTGCCAAAGCCTAATATACTGCACGAATTGGGTTTCGTCCAGCTTAGTGCGGGGATAGTGTAATGAATATTATCTTGCCCGACGCGTCCACGCGTGCCGCGTCGACGTTGGGCTTTTATTTCCGAGAGTCTGGAAAGATTAAACTCCAAAAAATATGTTTGCCGCCGATGAACGCTGATGAACGCCGATTGAAAACAAATGGCCTTATCCGTGTTCATCGGCGGCTAATATTTGTTTTTCAAGAACCTTCTAGCTATGCCGCGGTCATCACCGAATCGCACGCGACGGTTCGGTCCACGGAACTCATAGCCCTGACTACGGAAACGTCTGAGAGATAGCTCTGCAGCTCCTGAATCCACGGCTCGAATCGCGGATTCGGCCGCGCGGAATCGAAGCGCAGAATCTCCATCTCGCAATCGAAGCGCGGATCGAAATAGCGCGGTATCTCGTCTCCCTGGGCCGTTAACGGCTGCCCGCCGATCCGGCGCAGAATCGATGCCGAGCAGTGCCGCCTGGTCGCGGTGGTAACACCGATGCATCCCCCCAACAGGCGCGCCATACTGAAGGTGCCAAGGGCAATTCTGAGTGCTTCGCTGCTGCACCGGACTTCTGGCGCCAGCGCCCATCCGCCTACTTCTACATAGTCCACTTGCCGCCTTTCGGCGAGCTCGATTTCCGATTCAATCGCCACCTGTAAACGGGCGCTCCATTCGACGTCCCGGCTCAGGGGGGTCCGGGAGATCCCGGTCTCGCAAAAGCGCAGCGGTCCCGAATACGACATGTAGCGGGCGCATCCGCAGACCTCGCCCGCGGCGTCCAGCCGGACCAGATGCCATGCAATGTTATCAATGGGTTGGATGAATCGACCGTCGAAGGTCAAGTCGGAACGCTGGATCGCCCCATCTTCCAGATAGACCCGGCCCCGTAGCCGCTGTACGCCACTTAGCAAGATCGTGTGAATTGCGGGATCCCGCTCAATTTTTCTGAAAGCATCCGGAACATAGGCATGCGCAGGCGCCAACACGACGGTGTGGCCTCGATCTGTCTGGCTACAGGGGATGAGGTTCAACGCCGCCCCCTATTTTGGAACGAAATAACTGGTTTTAGTACTAATTTCATGATAGTCAGGGGTTCGAGTTCGATTTCAACCTACACTCACTAATCGACTCAGTTCGGAGTTGCCTTTAGGTTTCCTAACCTTAAGAGTCGCTAAGGCTTTATCGCAATTCAGAGGGGTAAATCTGCTAAGCACTAGCGTAGGGAACTATGCCGGCTAACCCCAGTACTGGATATAGGTATCTTACTAGTGCATGGCTCGGCATGTTCCACGCATCCCCATTCGCGCCCAACTTCCAGAATGAACATGAGATCAGGTCTCTTTGGACCGGGCAATAAAACTACTTTGGAGGACAGATTCAGTGAACAAGAACTTCCGCACCGCTTTGGCCACTGCCGTCATAGGCTTGGGCTCTTTATTGGTAATGCCGACTGCTTCCGCAAGCGTTGTCGGTTCGCTTCAGTTGAATGGGGGCTCCGTAACCGTCGGGGTGAGCACGTTGGTTTGGAACGGTACCGCCACCGTAAACGCCGCTACGAACCTAACCTACGATGGCGGCACGCCGGTCCCAGCCGGGGATGCGGTGACATTGATGAACCTTCCACCCGCGTCGCTTCCCTTGGACCACTTTATGTCCTTCGCGGGAATTCCCAGCCTGGACTTCATCCTTGCCTCTATTGGCCCTGGTTCATCGAACGTTGCTTGCGCGACTTCTCCCTGCTCCGTTTTCGCTGGGTCGCCGCTCATTCTGAGGACCACCCCCAACGGCACTGAGGTCGACCTGTCCGTCGGCGGTACCGCGACGGACGGCACGGTTCCCGTATCCAATTGGTTCGGCGTGTTTTCCGAGACCGTTACCTCGCTGCCGGACGAGCCGTTGGGCACAATCATCACACCGCTGATGGTTCAGACTTACTTCCAGAACCATCCCACGTCTACCCTCACCACCACTTACTCGGGCACTTTCGTGGCGACCCTGACTAGCATCGTTCCGGAACCCTCTTCGGTCACGATGTTTCTGCTCGGCGGCGGCCTGATCGCCATCGCGCTGGCGCGCCGGCCTCGTCGCGTTCGCTAGATCTCCTCTGAATAAGTAAACTGATAACGGCAGAGATCTGGGGTGTCCCCCTGGGTCTCTGCCGTTTTTTTTTGGATCCAGAATTGCTTAGATTCATGCCAGAATGCATCAACTGCAGGCTGGCGAACACGTACAGTGCCTCGACCTAATCAAGGTAGGTGTGGGGAATGGATCTGTCCATGACTGCGCCATCTTATTGGAAATATGGGATGTGGGCGGGCTGATTCAGACCAACATCCCGATACCGGCGGGCGCCTCTATTTCACTCGAGTCAGTCGGAGATGGCATCTCTGCGCAAGTCGTTTCCTGCGAGCAGGATAGCTATGGATTCATGGTACAGATTTCAACCGGCTCACGCTGGTTTCCCGAGGTCTATACCCCCCCGCACATGATCTTCTGACTGAGTTTTTTTCCGCTTCCAGGCTATTTCTGCCCCAATCGTGCAAACCGAGCGCAATTGTTGCACCCCCTAGGCAGTCTGAGCTTGCGCCATCGGATGGGACATTTTGTACCCATAGGGCCAATCTTGCTCATGGGAGTGCCGGGCGACCACGGTGATCCGTGTCAATTCCTGTCTCAGCCGATCTATCCAAACGCGGTAGCGCGGATTGGGAGCCCAGGAGTAAAACTTCAGGATCTCCATCCGGCAGTTGTATTGGGGATCGTAGTATGGCGGGACTTCCTGCCCCTGGTGCATCAGGGAACGGCCTCCGATCCGCCGCAGGATCGAAGCGGAACAATGGCGGTGGGTCACGGTGCTGATGCACACCGCGCCCCCGAGCATCTCCCAGAACGCATAGGTTCCAAGAGCCACCCGCAGCGCTTCCGTAGTCCCGCGAATTTCCTCCCCCAGCGCCCATCCTCCCAGTTCCACAAAGGGGCGGCCGACGTCCGCGGAGAACGTTAGCTCCTCCCGCAAAGCGGCCTTTAGAGTGCCACTCCATTCGGGCTGCCTGGCAAGGGCGCAGCGGCCTACGTTCAGTTCCGAGAGTACGCCTGGCTGATCATGCTCGTGAAACCGGGCGCAGCCACAAATCCGGTCCTGTTCGTTCATAACCAGCAAATGCCAGCTCGAAACGTCAGCTTCAGATCGATGGCGCCCATCTATGAGGCAGGATTCGTCAATGGCGCCGTCTTTCAAATAGACCTTGCCCCGGAGCCGCTGCATTTCATGAAGCAGCTTCCAGTAGCCAGTCCAATCAGTTTCAGTCCTGCGAAATGAGGCAGGAACGCGAGCAGAAGACGGAGCCAAAAGCACGAATCTCCGGGACGGAGTTTCGCTGAGATTCATTTCTTGAAATATGCTTTCTTTCCTGCCCGTCTCCGCTCGGACAAGATTGTAAAGGGATATAAAAAGGTAATACTGTACATCGGTTCTATACAGTACTACCATACAGTCCAAGCGCTGGCAAGACATAGAATGAAAAGAAAAAATTTGTAACGAAACCCCTTCTGGCGCTATCTGGATTCACTTTGCCTTTGCGGGAAAGGAAGCCCTCTGATAGGCTTTCCGAAGCGGGAATATGCTGATACGACCCTCAAGCCGCAGGACCTGGATGAAACTGGCCGCAGGAGCCGCCTGTCTCGGAAGCGCGCGCGCCGAATCCTCCGCGCTTTCGCTGTTTGATGGTAGCACGCTGGATGGCTGGATTCAGGTTGAGAACAGCACGACCTTACTCGCGAGCGCCGGCATCCTCGATATCCCGGCGTTTGCCGCGCGCCTGGCGGCCGGTAAGGACGCCGTGTCCGTGTTTCTGCGCGATCGGCTGGAGGACTCGGTGAAGACCGGGCTGGCCTCCTATTCCCCATCGGATCCCAACGCCAAGGCCCTCCTTTCCGCCCTAGTCAAGGACGTGAACCAGGTTCTCTCGGGACCGTCCATCTACGACCCCGCACGTTTCAAGGATTCCGTCCTGCGGCCCGAGACCGATCGCCTGCTTAAACAGAATCCCCGCGGCCAGCACCTGGCGCGGCTGAACAAGCTGCTGCTCGAAGACGCCTATCCCTTGGAGTTGGCCAGGAGCGTCACCGCCGGCTGGGTGGTCAAGGACGGCGCAATGGCCAGCACCGGCTCCGGGCGAGGCGTCATCTAAACCGCTCGGGATTTCAGCCGCTACCGGCTGGCATTTACCATGAGGCACGTTTCGGGCGATCCCGACCACCAGGCCTGCCTGCTGATCTTTTGCACCCGACCTCAGCCCGGCGAACAGCCCCTCGACGCGCTGGGCGGCATTCAGTTCCAGGTCCCCAACGGCGGCCACTGGGATTACCGCCCCGGGATGAATAACAACGGCGGCCCGGAGTTTACCTCCCTGACCAAGACTCGCTTCGAACCCCACGCCTGGAGCCGGGTCGAGATCGTAGCGGACGCCGCCACGGGTGCCGCGCGCATGGCCGTAGCCCAGCCGCCCGGGAGCAAGGCCGTGGAAGTCCTGGATTTCAAGGATGCCGCGGCCGGCAAGACCGGCCCCATCGCCTGGCAGATGCACAACCCCGGCCTGTTCGATGAGTATAAGGATGTAACGATCGAGGTCTAACAAAACGACAGGCGAAAGCGCCTGTCCCACCTAGCCTCAAAGTTGATGATTTGCTTTGCTGCTTGGTGGGACAGTCAGCCTTTTCCGCAGCCTCGAACCAACCGCTCCCTTTGGTCACGGCTCGGAAGCACAGCCGCATGTTATCAGCAGTCTACCGAGCCGTGACCGCAGGGAGCGGTGTCTCAACTCCATTGTGAGCAATTCTGCTCACCCCACCCACTCCGAATATTTGCAATACTTTACAAATGTTACTAATCGTTGACAACGGGACAAAACTGGGAGACACTAATCCAGCCCTCAAGCTTTAGGATTTAAGGAGATTTCTATGTTGAAATTGAAACGTCTCATTCGAAGTGTGCAAGTTCCCGCAGTCGTGCTTTTCGCCGCCGCTCTCGCCTTCGGTCAGTCGCAAACCGGATCGTTGTCCGGCACCGTTGTGGACGCTCATAACGCCGGCGTCCCGGGCGCTAAAGTGGAAGCGACCCTCGAGTCCGCTGGACTGACCCTTCAAACGGTCTCCTCCGAGCAGGGCCTGTACGTGCTTCCCAATCTTGTCCCCGGCGTATGGACGGTCGTGGTCGAAAAAGAAGGGTTTAAGAAGCTGGTGCGCACCGGGATCGAGATTTTCGTTGCGCAGCGCCAGAGCCTCGATTTAGGCCTGGAAGTAGGCGATACCAAGCAGAGCGTGGAGGTTAGCGAGAAGCAGAGCCTCCTCGACACCGAAACCAGCGAGAAGGGCCAGACTCTTACGCCCCGTATGTATCAGACGCTCCCGTTATGGACGGGCGGCCTTCAGAGTCCCTCCGCGTTTCTGGGCTACATGGCCGGCGTCAACAACGGCGGGGAAACCAGCATCGCCGGTTCCACGGGACGCGCGCGTGAACAACTGATCGACGGCACCAGCAACGTCATCCCCGAATCGGGCGGCACGGCTTTCAATCCCCCGTCGGCGGAATCGTTCAGCGAGTTCAAGCTGATTGTGGGAACCTACACCGCGGAATATGGCCGAACCGGAGGCGGAATTGAGATTCTCAACACCCGGTCCGGCGGCAATCAATACCACGGAACCTGGGCCTACAACATGCGCCGCGATATCTGGGAGGCAGCCGGTTGGAGCGTCAATCAGAATCCCGCCAACAAGCCGGGTTTCCGTCCGAAAGATCGCTGGAACGACACCGGCGGCGGAGTGGGCGGTCCCGTATGGATTCCCAAACTCTATAACGGCCGAAACAAGACTTTCTTCTATTTCTCCCAGGACAACGACTTGCGGCCGGTCGCGCCGTCGTCAATTGTGAACACGGTTCCAACCACGCTCGAGACGCAGGGAAACTTCAGCCAGATTCCGCAGCTGATTTACGATCCGAGCTCGGCGTCACGTACACCGTTCCCGAATAACACCATTCCCACCAACCGGTTCAGCAAAATATCGACCAACATCCTGCCGTACATTCCGGCTCCCACAGGCGCGGCATTATCGAACAACCACGCGTTCGTCAACACCACCCAGGTAACGGATCATGTGTGGGCCTTCAAGATCGATCACATCTTCAGCACCCGGAACCGCGTGTCCTACTTCCAATCGATCGACAGCCAGCTTAGCTCAGCCCTTTCGGACTTCCCCGGTCCACTCGGAACGGCGCTTGGAAGTCAATACCAGAAGCCGCGAGTCTTCCGGGCCAATCATGATTTCACGATCTCTCCGACTTTGTTGCTCCATACCACCTATGGTTATTCGCGGACCGTACAAATCTGGTTCGTGCCGGCGCAGAGCGGATTTGCTTCGAAAGTCGGCTTCCCTGGAGTCACCGGGGATTCGGACGCGACGCCGGTCATCCAATTCGCCGCCGCCGATGCCTATACGGCGTGGGGCATGCAACAGGGCAAGGTCAACAACGGCGGACAGAATAACTACACCACTCAGATAAACCAGGGCCTGACCTGGATTAAAGGCAAGCACGAGCTGAAGATGGGTTGGGATTTGCGCCGCCTCGAAACCCTGGCTCACGACTTGGCCGGAACGAATGGAAACTACATCTTCGCCCGCAATGAAACGGCCCTTGCCGGTTCAACCGGCACCACCGGGAATTCTTTCGCCAGTTTCCTGCTCGGCCAGCCGGACTCGGTTACCGCCGCCGCGACGCCGGTCCAGGATGCGGTGATTCGCTATCAATATTACGCCGGATATTTCCAGGACAATTGGCGCATCACCAACAAGCTGACTTTGAACCTCGGACTACGCTATGACGTTCCCATCAACTGGTATGCGCCGACTATGGGTTCCGTTTCGCTGACCGAGCCGAATCCGGCCGCCAATGGTTATCCTGGCGCCTATGTCTTCGCTGGCAGCGGGCCCAACCGCCTGGGCGTCACCAGGTTCTGGCCGACGGATCACTCCGATTGGGGACCAAGAATGGGATTCGCCTATCAAATCGCGCCGAAGACGGTTTTGCGCGGCGGATTTGGGATCTTCTATGAAGCGACCAGCAATGGCGGCTGCGGCTGCACCTTGGGTGCAAACGGATCGTTCGCACAGGTGTCGGATGGCCTCAACGCGCCGTTCCAGTGGGACGGTGGAATTCCCAAGCCTGCGGGTTATCAGCCGCCTCCGTTCCTCACGCCTAACGCCGGAAACGGCCTGGCCGTCGATTACATGGGACCGACGTTCGGCAAGGCCCCCAAGATCTACACTTTCAACGGCGACATCCAGCGCGAAATCGCCAGGTTCCTGGTAGAAGTCGATTATCAGGGCAACCGAGGGTACGGCCTGAACTCTACCGTGGATCTGAATCAGGTCAATCCGGCATTTCTGTATCTTGGTTCTCTGCTCTCGCAGAGCATCACCTCGCCGGCGGTCGTCTCAGCGGGCCTGTCCAAGCTGCCTTATCCGAGTTTCACCGGCTCACTCGCTCAGTCCTTGCGCCCCTATCCGCAGTTTCTGAACGTCTGGTCTCGGAACAGCGGTCAAGGTCAAACCTGGTATGACTCGGCGAGCGCCAAGGTGACCCGCCGCTTGGGCAACTGGCAGTTCACGGCGTCCTACGTCCGGTCGAAGAGTCTGGGTCTGCTCACTTATCGCCAGATTTTCTCGCAAAACCAGGTGTATCCGCAGGATATGTACAACCTGAATCAGGGAAAGTCGTATCTTCCTTTCGATCAACCGAATGTGTTCAACTTCCTGAGCACGTATGACCTGCCATTCGGTACCGGTAAGAAATTCCTGACCAGTTCCAACAGGCTGATGAACGCGGTGGTCGGAAACTGGACCGTCTCGGACACGCACCAGTACCGCAGTGGCGCGCTGATCGCGCTCACTTGTACCAATACGCTCGGCAACGGCGTGCTGTTCACCGACGCCCGCATGTGTAACCAGAATGGCGGCGCGATCCTGACCGGCCAGGACCGCACTTCGCTCGATCCGAACAATCCGGCCAGCCTGTACTTCAATGCCGGTGCGTTCTCCGTTCCAGGGCAGTTCGCCTTCGGTACGTCCTCGCAGTACAACAGCAAGTTCCGGCAACCCCCGGTGACCACGGACAACATCGCGCTGATTAAGCAGCTCGCTTTATGGCCGTCGGGCGACGGCACCAAGCTGCGGCTTCAGTTCCGCGCCGACGCTTTCAACGCGTTCAACCGGACCAACTTCGGAGTAAACGGCACGGTAGGCAACGCCAACTTCGGAAGAGCCACCGGCCCGCAATATGGTCCCAGGATTATCACCATGGGTCTGCGCCTGTACTTCTAAACACACTGACCGCTCCCGATGGTCGGTTCTTCAGAACCGCGACCATCGGGAGCGGTCTTTCCTTTCAGTCATCGCCTCTTAAGACCCCGAGTTATCTCCTTGCCTTTGCGACCTTTGCGACTTACGTGAGATCCGCCTTGGCTCTTCCTGGCGTATCCTCCCATCAGAAGGAGTCTCTCGGGTATCTTGGGTTCGTTTCGTATTTTTTGAATTGGTTCCGTTGACGGCCAGTGGCGCACGACTTTTCGTACAGCCGGACTTGCGCCCCAGCGCGGTAACATCCGTTTTGGTTTTACAGAGCCGCCATGCGTAGCATGCGGACATACTCGTTACCCGAGACAACCCCCAGGCTGACGCCAGGGGTTATAACCCTGTCCGTGAGGACGGGGATTGCGCGGACCGCAGCGCGTCTGCTAACGCCGCGGGATGGAAGCCGAAGGGCCCGGGAGGGCTCTTGAACTTCACCTGGCCGTCGCGTCCGATCAGGTAGAGGCGATCGGGCCAACCCGTGTAGGCGGCCTCGACTCCGTCGCCGACGCCATCCACCAGCGCTGGGATCTTGATGCCCAGTTTGCGGACGCAGCTTTCCGCTACGCTGCTGCGCTCCTCGGCGGTCTTCGGATCGGTGAAGATGACCTGGTCGCGGACATTGCTGGCCATCTGCCACGCGTCGCTGGGATGCGCCTCCCGTATATAGACGACGTAGAATTGCACTTGCTCTTTGTACTGTTCGTAAAGACTGTTGAGCGCGGGAACCTCCCGGCGAAAAGGCGGTCAAGTGTAGCTGCCGAATACCAGGACGACCGGTTTTTGGTTGCGGAAGCTCGAGAGTTGGACGGCCGCGGACCCATCCGGCGTCTTGAGGGTGAAATCGGGCGCGGCATCGCCGACTTGCAAATGACCCGCCCGGGCGCGCATCCAGAGCGGCTCGAAGGGGAGCACGATGAAGGCCGGCATCGGCATCCTCGCCATGATCGCGCCAAAAGTGTCCGGCGGTTGGCGCATAGCGTAGGCGAGTCCAGCCACCATGGCGGCGTAGAGCATCAGGAGCGCGAGCAGGAGGCGGAGAACGATGCGCATATCGTGTCAGTATACTCTGGCGCGGCGCGGGGTCCGATAGTTGGTTTGCATTAGCCTTGATGGGACAGGCGCTTTCGCCTGTCGTCCGGACACGTCAGGGTTGGATCTTGATTTCGACTGCCACACGGCTGGGGCCTTCCACTGTTCCTTCCGGTTCGGTGCGAACAGCGGGGGTTGGCGTGGATTGCAGCAGCGCGCTGGCTGCGAAGGAGATGGATACAGACGTCGCGCCGTCTGGCACAGCGACATCGATGATGATGCCGGTGGCTACGCGTTTGCGCGAAAAGAGGGTAGAGCCGTCATTGGATTTCACGGTCAGGTAGCCGTCGGCGGCTGGGATCAGGACGAGGTGGCCCTTGGTCTCGACTGAATAATGGAAGCCGAAGGGTGGCAGTGCGGCCAGCGTGGACACGGACCCGCCGGCCACTGCGGATTTTTGCTGAGTAGTCTGTTGGGCCTGCTGCTGTCTGGGGCCGCTGGCCTTTCTCTGCAGTTGCTGGACCGGAGAGTGCATCGCTTCCCCGACTCGCGCGGAAGACTCCGAGGCGCTCCGAGCGGCGGGAGGCGGAGGGGCCGGAGTTGGTGTCGCCGGTGCCGGAGAGGTCAGTGGCGCGGGAGAAACCAAGGGCGCCGGTGCGACCTTCGGAGGCGTGCCGGCTACCTGATCCAGCTCCTTGCGGTCCTCAGCTCTGTTTTCGGCTACCTTGTTGTCCGCCTTCTTCTCGGTTTTTTCGACGGGCTGGGCATCCTTGCTCGCGTCTCGTGCAGGCTCGTCAGCTGGCGCGGCTGGTGCGGCCTTTTGAGCCTTCTGCTTCACGGGCTCTGGCGCGCTTTGTGGTTTATCCGCCAACGGCGTTGGGGTGGAGGACGCAGCTTCGGGTGACGGCGCCAACTGTGCCGCTTGGGGAGCGGGTTTTACTGCGGCCACCTGCGGGGGCTTCGGCGCGGGACGCAGCAGCACGACCGCAATCAGTACCGTCAACGCGGCGGTCGCGGCGACCCCGAAAATCCACGCTGTTTTGCGAGGCGGCTCGAGCGCGTGGATCAAGCGCTCGCGCGCACCGGGCTCGGCGAGCAGTTGCTTGACGTCCTGCTCCTGCGCGATTTCGTTGAATACGTCCTGATCGTCGAGCGCGGCGTCGAACAGGCGTTTCTGCTCGTCGGCCGTAAGCGAGCCGGTGGCGTAGCGGCCGATCAGATCTTTGATATCGTCGTTAGCCATTTAATTTCTCTGCCAGCTGCTTGCGGCACCGAAAATCCCAAGTGTACAGCGTGTTCATCGATTCGACTTTGAGCCGTTTTTGAATTTCCGGGAACGAATATCCTTCCAGTTTCAAACGAAACAGGTCGCGGCAGCGGTCGCCCAATTGTTTCAGCGCCGCTTCCAGTTTGTCCAGGCGCTGGCGGCGCTCGGTCTGCTCGAGCGGATCGGCCTCGTGCGCGGCCAGCGGCAGATCGTCCACCGAAACTTGCGTATTCTCCCCCCGTCGAACCGATTTGCGGCGCGCGCCCCAGATCTTGAAGCGCGCAATTTCGAGCGACAGAGGCAGCAGATCCTCGATGCCTTCGACGGCGCCGTATTTTTCGTGCAGGACCATGAGAACCTCCTGCGCCACATCCTCCGCCGAATCCTTCTGTAACTTAGATGCCGCGTAGCGCAAAATCCTTTCGCGCAGCCGGCCGAGGGTCTGGTCGCGGTCCACTCGATATATTATGCGGTATAAGTTGCCTTTGGCCCGATGCACTTGACACAATAGCCGCATGCAAGTTCGCGTGCTGGCATTTGTGCTCGCTGGGGGCAAGGGTACCCGGCTGTATCCGCTCACGAAAGAACGCGCCAAACCAGCGGTGCCGTTCGGGGGACGCTATCGCATCGTCGATTTCGTTCTGAGTAATCTGATCAACTCGGGGATCTATTCGACGTACGTATTGATCCAGTTCAAGAGCCAAAGCCTGCTGCAGCACCTGCGCGAAGGGTGGGAGGCCAGCGGCCTGCTGAAGGAGCACTTCATCATTCCGGTGCCCGCGCAGATGCGGTCGCCGGGCGAGGACTGGTATCGCGGCACGGCCGACGCGATTTATCAGAACATCAACCTGATCGAACAGGCCGATCCGCACTTCGTGGTGATCTTCGGCGCGGACCATATATATAGGATGAACATCCGCGAGATGCTGGAGTTTCACATGCACAAGCGCGCCCAGGTGACCATCGCGTCGATTCCGGTGGAGAAGGAGCTGGCCAGCGAATTCGGCGTGATCGAGACGGCGCCGGACGGAGGCATCATTGGATTCCACGAAAAGCGGGCAGATGCGCCGACCATGCCGGGCGACTCCGATCGGGTCTACGCGTCGATGGGTAATTATATTTTCTCGACCAACCTGCTGCTGCGCGAGTTGTACGCGGACGCGCAGAATCCGGAGAGTTCGCACGACTTCGGCCGCGACATTTTGCCCGCGCTGGTAGGGCGCACGGAGATGTTCGCTTACGATTTCGGGACCAATCGAATCGCGGGGGATCCGGCGAATCAGGAGCCGTACTGGCGCGACGTGGGAACGATCGACGCGTATTACGAAGCGAATATGGATTTGCGCGCGGTGACTCCGGCGCTGAATTTATACAATCGCAAATGGCCGCTGAGAACCGCCGGATATTCCGATGCGCCGGCGAAGTTCATCTTCGATCAGGAAGGGCGGCGCGGGCAGGCGCTGGATTCGATTGTCGCGGGGAGCACGATTTTGTCGGGAGGCCTGGTGCGCGGAAGCGTGCTCGGCCGCGGCGTGCGCGTGCATTCCGGGGCGCTGGTGGAAGATTCGATCATCTTCGACAACTGCGATATCGGCCGGCGGGCCAAGGTGCGGAGAGCGATTCTCGATAAGAACGTCCGCGTGCCGGAGGATGCGGTCATCGGCTACGACCTGGAGCAGGACAAGAAGCTGTATCACGTCACCGATAGCGGCATCGTGGTGATTGAAGGGCACCGATCGAATGTGGATGTCGCGACGATGCTGGTGTAAATAGTTGTGCCGCGGCGGCACGGGTGTGTAGAATAGAGGAGTTGGTTCACAGGTCGGGCGCGTAGCTCAATTGGCAGAGCAACTGACTCTTAATCAGTAGGTTGTAGGTTCGATTCCCACCGCGCTCACCATTCATAATAAAAGACTTACTCGCCAACGCCGAAGCGGCCGGGTGGTATTGCGGGTGGTACTTTCACTCGTCTTTAGTCGTTGACGACAGGCTGACTCTCGGCTGGGCTGAATATGAAGTCGCAGCCAGGGCAAACAATTTCGGCCAAATTCCATCGGGTTATGAAGCGAATGTGCTGCCCATATAACGCCCGCCGTCCCTTCTCACTCAATGACAGAATACGAGGTGCATCCTGCAGAAACTTCTTGTCGACCGTCATTGGCTCAAGGAACGTCACAAAGCTCTCGGGCAACTGGTCTCGGTAGGGCGGTAGGTGTAATCGCGAAAAGTTCTTGTTCTTGCGGACATTGGTTTGCTCGACCGAGGTGAGAACCGAGAGCGGAATCACGGGTACGACAATCAGCCTCGTGTATGCCGGTTTGTCGACGTCACAACTTTGATTGAGGAGCATAGCGGTCTGGGGGCGAGCTGCCTCTACGGCTTGGAGTTGCCCTCCCTGTGAGGATGGTTCTGCTCTAAAGAACGGGAATGCTCGAAAGACGTCTCCCTGACGTAACACGTCAGTCGGCTGCTCAAACAAATCTTCAGCCACGAGCGGAAGCCATTTTCTTTTTTTAAAATTCAGCTCAAGAAGAACGGAGGGTCGTCAGGCTCATCATCGCCGTTTAACGGCACGAAAAGCCGAGGGAAAACTTCGGCGAGCCTTGCGGTAGACATCCCGATGTGTGTGTCGGTTCCATCAACTGCCCCATCCCTTCGAGAGACCTGACGAGCAGCGTTCCGCGGGATCCGCAAGGTCTCGACAACTGCTAGAGGGGACGAGACGAAAACAGAATCCCTTACCGCTCCTCGTGTCTCGATAGTCATCAATGAGCTAAAAACAACTAAGCTAACAGCAGTCGATGCTACGAATTCCCGCAACACACGGCCGGCGCCTCTTGTGACTACCTCGTCACCCACATCCCATCTCAGGGCGCTAGATTGTGCGCTCATCGTTACTGTTCCTCCTTTTCCAGTATAGCCGTGAATTTCTCGCCAAGGGGTCTGCATTGTTCTAGAAATTCGTAAAGCATAGGTGTACTTGTCAGCACTCTGACGACCGGCTCCAGCGCCACCTCAGACTTTTTTTTCGCTTGTGCGAAGTGAATGTCCCCCGGCGAAATGTAATAAAAATCGAGGACTGCCTCGCTGGGTAGAACAGCCATGAAAACATTGTTGGCGCGGAAGCATTGAACCTTCTCAGTGTCTTTCGGGCCGTTCACCGGTTGCAGGTTCTTCCCGTTTGACAGTTTTCTCACTGCTTCATGCACAAGTCTAGAGGTACCCCAGACCAGCTTCGCAAAATTCTCTCCGGAAAACTCTATCTCGATTTTGGTTCGCAGAGCATTCTCACCGGTGCGAAGCTTCCCAAAAATGAGCACAACCCCTGTGCGCGATTCAACTACGTCACAATAGTCGGAATCGTAGTGAAAATTCGGTACCGGCGCGAGCGAGTAGTCAACGCCGATTTCCACCATCGCAGACGTGCTGCTTAAGACGGTTATCTGGAGGCGAACCGGTCCCCTACCGGACACTACTAGAGTCGCGTCCTTTTTCGGCCTGGTTGCTTTCGGGTGCATATCCATCACCAGCTTATACCATCCATATCGACGCGCCTGGCAAGGTTTGTGAAGCAATTCTAACGTCAGAGCTCTATTTCTAATGACGTAGCGTCAGTTCATTATGTTTGCTTCTTCGCGTGATCAAGAGGCAGATGGGTTTCAACTTCGCCGCCTGTTCGCCCTCGCCTTTTTGCCATACGTCGGGGGACCTTCTCTTATACGGCCTAGCTGAATTCGAAAAATAACCCGAGAGTGGGATGTCTCCCGGCCCTCGGGGTGTCGGCAAGCTTTCGCTAAAGGAGGAGTTCCCCTGGCGATCGGCGCGCCGGAAGTTAGGGAGGCAGGCGCTTCGACGATCTTCCCAAAAGTTGCGACGGTTGATATCAAACGGATCACCGCGCCGGTTACCGCAGCGGAATCGGCGTCCCTCGGGAGCCGGGCAAAGCTACTCCTAACAACTTCGCGATCGTGGAGGCGACGTCGATGTTCGCGATCCTATCGAGTTGGGCGCCGGGTGGTATGCCGTATCCGCTCGCGATGAAGATTGCATCCATATCCTTGTCCGATGCCAGATATCCATGACTTCCCGCTTGCTGGAGGACTTCGGATGTGACCGGGCCTCCGGCCGCGCCTGAAAACGAGTACCCGTCTTTCGCCGTCAGCAGCAGTTGGGACATCTGCGGGTCGCGGTCCGGTTGCGGCAATCCCAGCGCTCCAAAATCAGCGGGGCCGATAATCCGATCGATGCCCTCGATGCCATCGAGCGCTTTCCTCACCTTTGGAGAAAGCTCCGCCGAATGGGCCTGGTCGAAATAAACGTAGGCGGAACCGCCTTCGGGCAGCACATATACGCTCTTCGCGAGTCCCGCCGCTGCCAGGGCGACCGACGGACGAACCTGCTTGGTGAACTTCTTGAAGCCGTGGTCGGACACGATGATGACGGTGGAGCGGTCCGCCATTCCGGCGGCACGAATCGCGTCGGTCACCCGCGCCACGCAACTGTCTAAGAAAGCGATCGCGGATGTCGCCGCCAGTGTGCCTGGGCCGTACGTATGATGCGTCGAATCGAGCGAGAGAAAATGCACGAGCAGCAGGTTGGGTTTGTGTTCGCGAATCAAGAAGGCCGCGGCCCTGCTCCAAATCTGGTCGCGGAAAAGGATATTCGATTTCGTGAAGGTATCGAGATCCGAAGCGGCCAGGGCCCCGCTGCGGATCATTTCCTTCTCGACCGGTCCATCGGCCGATGCCCATTCGTTGAATGCCCACGTGATGGTGGGCGCTCGATTGACCGCGACCCAATCCACTTGCGCGGTGGTGAGTCCGGCCTTGAAAGCGGCGTCGTAAACCGTTGGGACATGCACCATCTTTTCCTTATCGATCATCGGCTCGACCTTTACCGGGGGCCACCCCCCGGTTGGTGAGATGGTTCCGTTGGCCAACAATCCATGCTCATCCGAACGGACTCCGGAGACCATGGCGGTGTGGTTGGGCCATGTGACGGTCGGATTGACGGTGGTCATGCGCGCGCTCACGCCATCTCGCATCAGCTGGCGAAGGGTGGGAATCGGAAGCTTTGGGTCATCCAGCGCGAATGCGGGAAAGCCGTCCAGGCTGATCACGACCACCATGCGCTCGCGGGCGGGCGTTTGAGCCGACACGAGGAAACCGGCAAGTGTAATGAGCGCGAATGTTTTTTTCATGGCTAGCCGATTTTACAACGCGAGCGGACACGGGAGAGGTGGGTCGCTCGAAATCGTAGTGGCCTGTGCCAAAGACAACAAAGAAGGCCGATTGCCAATCGGGCCGCAGACCGCGAGCCTGCCCTACAACGGAGCGGCGCATCCCAAATGCTCAGGCGTCGAGACGATTCTCGACGCGGCACGCAGGAGTGTTCCCATTGCGTTCCGCATAACAATGGTGATGAAAATGGTTGTGATCGGAGCGGCAGTAGAGGTTGTCGCACGCACTGGAGATGGCGAAGCCGTACGAGCGTTTGATCTGGGACCGCGGAACGAAATGATGAGTAGGGGTCCTGGCGACTGCAATCACGAGACCGGTCCTCTGCCGCAAGCGATCGCCAGGAGACCAACATGGAATCAGTATATCGTTCGATGGCCGGCATCGATGTGCATAAGAAAATGCTGGCGGTGGTGATCCGCCGGTGCAGAGCCAGCCGAAATGAGCAGCGGAAGTTCGGAACCACCCACGCGGAGATCCAGCATTTGAAGGCTTGGCTGCGGCTGCGGGGTACGGGTTGGAGCCGCACTTCCAGTTGCACTTGCCCCATCCGCTCAAGATTTTCGCGACGCGCAACGCTTGGCCGGTGGAGTTCGGGCGATCTGGAACAGAGCTTCATTCCGGGTTGCGAACAGCGAGCGTGGCGTTGGCTGACCAGAAACTGGGCGTGATCCACATCACGTGGAAGGATTGCTGGAACAAGGCGGCATCAAACTGTTCGGAGTCAGCGGCTGGGCCATGTTGGAACTCATCGCCCAAGGAGTGACCGACATCGAGGCGCTGGCGGGACAAGCGCGAGAAGGACGCGGAGTTGAAGGAAGCCTTGGCAGGGCAGTTGGATCCGGTCTACCGGCTGTTGCGGCGGCAGGTGGAAGAAATCATTCAGGCCTTGGCGGAGGCGATGAAGGAACACCTGGCGGCACTGCATCGGTTGAGCAAGATTCCGGGTGTGGATCTGTACGCGGCCCATCGCCGAACAGTTTGCGTCGCGGGTCGGAGTCTGTCCCGGCAGTCAGGAATCGGCGGGGGTCAACTACCGCCATCGCTCGGCCAAAGGCAGCCGCCATCTGCCCTGTTTGCCCGCTTGAAACCGCGCATGGAAGGCAAAGGCGCCGCTTGGGCGGTGGCGCACCGCATCGCCAAGATCGATTATCAGGAGAAGGGCTCGGCCCAACGAGCGTACCCTGGTGCGCAAGCTCAAACGCATGCTCCCGGAGTTCCCACGCTTGGGCCTGGATGTGCGTGGCCTTTTTAGATTCAAAACTTACCGCATCTGATTAGAGTATTTTCGAGAGTGCGTACGCCACGGGGGTTTAGTTGCTCCCCGCCGCGGTCCACTCCCCTAGGAACTTGTGCAGGAACGTCTCCATCCGGCCGAGCGTGTACAGCCACCGGCTATGCAGCAGCGACTCGTGCACATCGTCGGGAAAGACGATCAGTTCGTAATAGACATTGCGCTGGCGCAGCAGCTGGACCAGTCCGACCGTCTGCAGGAAGGAGACGTTGCGGTCGTCGTCGCCTTGAACCAGCAGTACAGGCGACTTCCAGCCATCGATGGCGCTGATCGCCGAGGACTTGTAAGAGACCGATTCCGGATCGAGCGAGTTGCCCTCCAAATGCACGCCCGCCAGATCGACGCCCGCCTTGAAGATATCCGAGTTGCGCGCCAACGCCTCCGCCGTTAGTAAACCTCCATAGGACAGTCCCCAGATCCCGACTCGGTTCGGATCCACATCGGGTCTGGTTTGCAGGTACTTCCCGCCGGCCAGAACGTCTTTGTACTCGCGTTGCCATTGGCTCCGCCATCGGCAATCTGCCGGAATGACCGGCCGTAGCCGACGCCGAGCCGGTAATTAATCGACATCACGATATAGCCCTGATTGGCGAGCCATTGATTGATCCCGTAGGCCCAATGATAAAACTGCATGTAGTGATAGGCGGGCATCATCTGCCGCGGGGGTCCTCCGTGCACGAAGACGATCGCAGGCCGCCGCTCGCCCGGTTTCAAATCCTTCGGCAGGAAGATTTGATTGTGAATTTCGAGCCCGTCATCGGCCTTGGTGATGACGATCTCGGGCTTCACGTGCGCGTCCTTCGGAAATCCTGGCATCGACGTGGGGAAGACGATCTTCTGCTTCGCTTCAGTACCCAGCTTCCACACTCCGACCGATTGCGGCATGTTCCAATCCGCGCTGAGTGTCGCAAGGTACTTGCCGGAAGCGAGCGGAGTGGGATATGTTTCCACGCCTTCACCGGTCGTGATCTGCACCGGCGTTCCGCCTTGTACCGGGACGGCCCAGATATGGCGCCGCTCAATATCCTTGGCGTTCGTGCAGTAATAGAATGTCTTCGCATCGGCTGAAAGCGACGATGGATGTTTGATTTTCAATCAGTCCGTCAGTAGTCGTCAGCAGGACAGGGCGCGCGCTCGCATCCATGACGTTCAACGCGTAGTAGCGTTCCCACTCGTCCACCGGCGCTTCCGGCTTGGGCGGCTCCTTCATCTGGGACGCTCCTCTACCCGCCGCCGCGCCCCGGCCGGCTCCGGCTCTTCCGCCGCGTCCACCTCTGCCCCCTGCGCCGGGCGGTATGAACGGGAAGATCACGTAGTCGCCCGCCAGGCGCACATTGGTAATGTTGGCCGCGATCTTATCGTTGTCCTGATTGTGCCAGATCTCCTGCGCATCGCCGGTGATGACATCGGCCTTGTAGAAGGCGATGGTGTAGCCGCCCTTGAACGTCGCCTTCATGATTCCCGGAGCGTTATTCACCGGAGTTTCCACGTTTCCAGGTGCTGCCGCCGCCGCGCCGCGTCCACCCCCCCGGCCGCCGGTCGCCGCCGCGGCGGTTTGAGGAGGCGCTGCGTAATTCGCGCCGCTGCCCGCGCCTGTCTGAAGAGTTTGCAGCCCGAACGGCAATCCAGGCTGCCGCATGAAGATCAGGTGCTTGCTATCGGCCGTCCACATGGGCGACGTGTCGAAGTCCACGCTCGGCGACATGTATTTCACCGACCGCGTCGCGACGTCGTACACCATGATGAAGCTGTGATCCACGCGAGTGCTGACCCAGGCGATCTTCTTGCCGTCGGGCGACCACTTCGGATCGCTCTGCACGCCCCATTCCGTGATGAACGGCTTTTCGCCGCGATCGACCTCGGAGGCCGGCTTCGCGGGAGTGAGCTTCGCGTGGAAAATCTGCCCGTCCTTAACGAACAGAATCGAACTGCCATCGGGCGCAATTTCGGGATTGGCCGCATCCACGACACGCCAGGCAGCTCCGCCTGCGGTGCGCGCGGCCCAGATGGCGTGTTCCGGTCCATTGGGATCCGCCGTGGGATTCGGCGGCCCAGCCCGAACGGTTGGGAGCCTCGCCGCGCAGGAATACCACGGTGCTGCCGTCGTCCGAGATGCGAATCGCGGACATCATGATGCCGTCGTCTTTCAGGAAATTGGTCAGGCGCACCGGCGCGAATAGAGGCGCCACCGCAGTGTAGGCGTTCCGCTTGCCTTCGGCGTAATCCACCCAGGCGATCCGGTCCACCTTCCGCGCCGCGACGACCTCCTGCGGCGACGCCGGGCTCAAGAACTCGCTGGTAGGAGGGAACGGCGGGCGGAGCGGCCGGTAGAAACGCGGCTGCCGCAATCAGGAGAATCGAGAGAGTAAAGGTGCGCATTGTGGGCCTCGGATGAGCGATCAGTGTATCACGAGCGTCGGCGGAGTGCTCCGTGGGGCGAGGCCACGAGTTCGTTTCTGTTGCCGCCCTGCCCCCTGATTTATCTCCTTTCCTTTGCGAACTTTGCGACTTTTGTGAAACCCGCCCTGGCGTTTCGTGACGTACCCTCCAATCAGAAGGAGGATGGGTAGTAATGCAGATCCGGTGGGTTTGTTTCGTAATTTAGACTTGGTTCCAAGGTGGATCGTAAGGTCACGTCTCGGAAAATGTGCAGGCCGATTGCCAATCGGCCGCAGGCTGCCAGCCAGGCTGCCAGCCTGCCCCACAACGGACGCGATGAAGGCCCGGTTTCTGTTAAGCTATTTTGGTCTTATTTCTTTCTAATTTATGAAAACTATTATTTCTTTTTCCTTCGTGCTGGTTGCTTCCGCCCAGTCTTACGTCGTGAGTACGGTGGCCGGCTCCTCCCGATTGGGTGATGGAAATTCCGCCACCACTGTGCCGCTTCGCTATCCGTACGGCGTCGCGCAGGATGCGGCGGGAAATATTTATTTCGCGGACTCGCTGGACAACCGCGTGCGGCGTGTGGGCACTGACGGCAAAATTTCGACCATTGCGGGGACCGGCGTGGCTGGATTCAGCGGCGATGGCGGGCCGGCCACAAAGGCGACTTTCGATAGTCCGCAGGGCCTCCGGCTCGACGCCAAGGGGGCCAATCTCTATATCGCGGATTACAACAATAATCGAGTCAGAATGCTGGCGCTGGCGACGGGAACTATAACCACGGTCGCGGGGAACGGAGATTATCGCTATTCCGGCGATAAGGGGCCGGCAATTCAGGCAGGATTAGATCCGGACGATATCGCGATCGACAGCACAGGCAACATATATATCGCGGATTTCCTGAATAATCGGGTGCGTAAAGTTTCGGCGACCGATGGAACGATCAACACCATTGGAGGTATCGCCGCGCCCGGCAATTCGGGCGACAATGGCCAGGCGACCGCCGCCGCGCTCGACGGCCCCACCGGTATTTCGGTGGACGCGCAGGCCAATGTCTATTTCATCGACTACTACAACAACCGGGTTCGCAAGATTAACCAGGGCACCGGAATTATCGCCACGGTGGCCGGCACCGGCGCCTTCGGTTACGGCGAGCCCGCTCTCGACGGCAATAACGGACCCGCGACCGCCGCATTCCTCGCGATCCCATTTTCGACCGCCGTGGAGCCCAACGGGAATCTCCTGGTTCTGTGCGTCTTCGAGTTGTGGCGTGTTCTCGCCAGCAACGGGACCATTCAATTCGTAGCGGGAAGCGACACCCTGGCTTTTGGCGGCGATGGTGGGGCTCCGATCAACGCCAAATTCGCTGTTCCCCGTTATGTGAACACAGCGCCCAACGGCGATATTTTGCTGGCGGACGTCGGCAATTATCGCGTGCGGAGAATCAGCGCCGGAATCATTAATACGGTTGCCGGGACCTCTATCCTGGACGGTATTCCGGCAACATCCGCGTTTCTAAACCAACCGGACGGGCTGGTTCTGGATGGAAAAGGCGGGATCATCATTTCGGACACCGGGGATAGCCGCGTGCGGACGGTGCCGTCTTCTGGAACGATTGCAAACACTGCCGGCAGCGGCATTCGCGGCAGCGATCCCGGGCAGCTGTACTTTCCTCGCGGACTCGCGCTCGATCCGCTGGGAGGCGTTTACATCGCCGATCAAGCCAACGACCGTGTGATGCATATTCCGCTGGGAAGCGCGATCACGCTGGCCGCGGGTAACGGAACAACCGGATTCGGAGGCGACGGAGGGCAAGCCAATCAAGCCAGGTTGAACGACCCGACAGGTGTAGCCGTTGACGCCGCGGGCAATGTTTACATAGCCGACTCCGGCAACGCGCGGATCCGGATGATCGATCTGAACGGGAATATCTCCACCATCGCGGGCAACGGAAATTTTGCTTTCCTCGGCGATAACGGTCCCGCGAAAAGCGCCCAGTTGGATCCGAACGATGTGGCGATGGACAGCGCCGGCAATCTCTTTGTTGCGGACTATATCAATTGCCGAATTCGAAAAATAAACCTCGCCACTAAGACCATCACCACCGTGGCCGGCATCGGATCGCCCGGCTACTCAGGGGACGGGGGCCCGGCCACCAGCGCGCAACTCCGGTTTCCTACGAGCATGGCGGTGGATGCGGCGGGGAACATTTACATTGCCGACAACGGAAATTCCGTTGTGAGGCGGGTCAGCGCCACTACCGGCATTATCAGCACCATTGCCGGCACTGGCAAATCGGTGTTCAATGCGGAAACGGGCACGGCCCTGGGAGTGTCCATCGACCCGACGCGCGTAGCGGTGGACAAGAACGGTGCGATCTACTTCACCGATCAGTTCAACGACCGGGTCCGCAAGTTAACGGTCCAGGTGCCTGCTACTATGACCATCTCGGCGGGTGACGCGCAGTCCGGCGTGCCAGGAGCCAGTCTGCCGATCGCGGTGAAAGTTTCGGACGCGTCGGCGCTGCCAGTCGGCGGTGTGACGGTGACCTTTACCGCCGCTCTAGGAGGCGCGACCTTCTTTACGCCTACCGCCACGACCGGCGGCGATGGCGTCGCCACGATCCAGGTAATCCTTGGAACGACAGTCGGCCCGCTCAAAATCACCGCGTCGGCTCCTGGAGTTTCGAGCGTGACGTTCAACCTGACCGTCGCGCAACCGATTGTCACCGTGCCTCCACCCCAGATCACGAGTGACGGCGTGGAGGGCGCGGCGCTCAGCGTACCCGCTGTTCAAGCGTTATCGGCGGGCGGAATCGCCAGCGTTTTTGGCACGAATTTCAGCAGCAATGCGGTGTTCCAGAAAGTGGGACCCAGTGATTTGGTGAACGGCCAGGTGCCCGTGAATTTCCAAGGTGTTTGCGTTACGGTGGGCGGAAACAGCGCGCCGGTGTTTGGCGCATCCAGCACGCAGGTGAACTTCCAGGTCCCGGCACTCGATTCGTCGGGCAGCGCGGCCGTCCAGGTGATCTCCGGCTGCGGCACCGCCAATTCGCTTACCAGCAACACCGTCACTGTCTCGACGAAGAGCGCCACGCCTGAGTTTTTCTATTTCGTCCAGACCAGCACCGGCGTCAATCCGGTGGCAGCGACGGATTCGATCACCGGCGTGGGGATCGCTTCGGCCAGCCTGTTTCCGGGAAGCGGATTCGCTCCGGCGCAACCGGGCGAGTACGTGACGGTCTACGGGACGGGCTTTGGCGCGACCAATCCGGCCGTGCCCGCGGGTGTTTTCGCGTCGCAAGGTGCGTCGGTCACGGCGGCCGTGACGGTCACGCTGGGAGGCGTCGTCATTCCGTCCGCGAGCGTGTTGTACGTCGGCGTCACGCCTGGAAGTCCGGGTCTTTATCAACTGAATTTTCAAGTTCCCGCGAATACACCGAACGGGAATCTGCCGCTGATGATTCAGATTGGGCCGGAGCAGAGTCCTGCGGGTGCGTTCCTCACGGTGCAGGGGAATTAAAGCTCGCAAGCTGACCGCTCCCGATGGTCGCGGCTCTGTTCGGAGCGGTTAGTGCACCGTGAACGGGATCGATGCGACGCTGCTGGTAATGTGCTTCGTTACCGTTTCAAAAACATCGACGTCGAAGGGACGATCCAGGTGGTTCCCTGAAATGTCTTCGAGAATATTTTCGGCTGAGATGCGATAAGTTCCGGCCTTCCAGGTCTCCCGAGGCGTGAATCGCCATTGGGTCTCGTCGCGATCAATCACGATCTTGCCGGCAACTTCTCCGCGTCCGTCGAAAATGCCAATCATGCGTTGCAGTAGAACGTAGTCCATGGGTTTGGGAAAATCGACGATCAGCGGTTCTGTCGTGCCGGCCCTCGGCGGGGTCACGCGCCACTTCTTCGGTTCTGGTGGAACGCGATCGGACGGACCTCCGCGAAAGGACTTCTCGAATCCTTCCACCAGGCTCACCCCGCGCGCGTCATGCCACTCCCGGTCGATCACCAGCTTGTAGCGTTTCCCCTCCACCACCGCGGGGCCGATGGTCGTGGTCGGGACCAGTCCCCGTTTGATGCGCCCGGGATCGAAGAGCACCGTGAGCCGCTGATTGTTTTGGTCCCACAACTCCTGATCGAGCTCCAAAAAAGGAAGCTCCACCGGTTGCGCCGAGTCCGCATCGATCAAGTGAATATGCGTCCAGGCCTCGCCCCGGCTCATGGGCGCCGAAAAAAAGATGTACAGGCGAAGCGCGTTGCTGGGCAGGGTGCTGGCGGACGGATAAATCCGCTCGACCTTGGTCAGCGGATTTTTCTCGCTCAGAGGACCGTTGAAGATAGCCTCGACCGGCTCGGCGCCAGTCTTGAATACGGCGCGATAACGCACCCCCGCCGCCATCGGAAAGCGAGGATGAAACGCGAGGACATGGTCTTTCACTGAATAGGACCCCAGCATAGGCGGAACGTCGCCAGTGCCGGCGTAAACGGGGAAGATGGATGCCCATCCCTCCGCAGGTTCGGCTGAGGCGGTCCAGCCGATGACACGAAACTCGGCGCCGTCCAATTGGATAGAGATTTGCGCCGCGGCGGCAATTCCTGAAAGAAGCATCACCGCCGTTAGGGTTCGCATTGATCGCTGTGAAAAGTCGCCAAAGACCGCTCCCGCAGGTCGCGGCTCTGAAATCATACGTAGCCGCGACCAGCGGGAGCGGTCAGGCAAATGATCCGGCTACGGCAGCGGCATCGCGCGCAGATCCATCGACCCGCCATTATCGACCAGCATCAACGCATTCGACGCGTCGAGCGTAGTCAGGTGCTTCACGCCCTTAATATCCGCGAGCGTCGTGTAAGGAATGCCGGCGATCTCGGTGTGGGCGACGATCGGTTTATACTGCTCCAGATTCGCCGCATCCAGTTTCATCACGCCGCGTGCACTGTTGGCCAGCAGCAAATAGTCGTGATTATCCTTCCTGTATGCGATGAGATCGAGCGGCCGGTTGCCCGCGCCGAGCTCGGCGATCGTGGTCCCTTCCACCTTCGCGCCGGGCTTCAATTCGCTCACCGGAATCTTCACGATCGGTGTGCAGGTGTACGCCGCCAGCAGATATTGCTGACTGCCGATGGTGTAGGCAACGAACGTGCGAATCGGCGATTGTGTCTCATAACGTCCGTGGGACCCGTGATACATCTTGATTCCCGCGCCCACCGCCTCGCCTTTGAAGGGGAACGGAATCGAGCGCAGATCGGAAGCGAACTCCTGGTTCGACAAGCCTGCTATCAGCACGCGTCCGTTGACGAACGCGATCTCGGTGATGGCATCGTTTCGAGGATCGCCGCCGCGCACGCCGGGCTTCGACTCCGGGGCGTCCGACAGGGCTGCGGATGCGAATTGCACATTCTCGAGAGAAAACTCCGCGAGCTTTCCTGCCGCGTCCACTCGCAGGATCACAGGGATCGCGTCGGGACCCTTGCCGCGCGAGATCGAAAGGTAAACGTTCTTCGAAATCGGGTTCACCTTCACGTCGTTGATCAGGATCTGATCCGGCGTAGTGCCCAGCAGCGCGGCGGCTTTCTCATTGATCCCTTTAATATCGATGCTGGCCGCTCTCACGGCCGCCTTCGTGTCGTGCGTGTCGACCGCAACGACGGCGCCGCCCAGAGAATCGCCGATAAAAAGCACTCCGTCATTGCCGAACGCCAGGGCTCCAGCGGACTTGAGGTTCACTTTGCCGGTGGTGCTGCCGGGGAAACCGGCACTGAATGCGAGGGCTGCGGCAAGGCAGGTCGCTGCAAGGACTTTGATCGAAGATGGATGACGCATGTGGGCTCCTTAGTCTCGATAATTACATCAGACTTCAACATGGAGGTCAACGGGATGGGTTGTGGACGAAACGGTCCCCAGCGGGGATTGCGCGGTAGGAGACCCCTCCATGACTGTCGGGGTTCAGTAGGAGAATACATGACTTTCGCAATTCTACTTTCGTCCGCCCCAGCACTCGCTCACCACCGCCAGGTTGATGGTGGCCTTCCATCGTTCGTCGAACCGCTGCGCGATCTCCGGATGATCCGCCAGCATCGGACCGAGCCCCAGGCGTACGTGCGGCGCTACCATCGATTCCTCCGCCTCCAGCCGCTGCTCCACCTCAATCCATCGATTCGTGAGCCCACCGGTGTCCAACAGCACAATCCGATCCCCGATCGTGCCGAAATTTTTTAGATGCGCATCAAGCGAGAAAAGCCCCAAGCGCCAACCCTCCTGACGCCGTTCGAGTAGCCGGCCAAGCCATTGTTCCAGCTCGGCAAACCGGTCTTCTTCCGCCAGCCGCATCATCTTCTGATGCAGTGTAGTCTCCACCCGCTCGTTAGCCTCGGAGACAACTAGCCAGCCCGGCCATCCTCCGATCCTCACCCGCGCCGGAGGAAACGAGATGCGTTCCGGAATCAGATCCGACCCGGTCAAATGAACCTGCGCCAGCCGTTCTCCTCGCACGCTCCTCTTGTGATAGAGGCGCAGAATGTCGCGAATATGGGTGCTGAACCACAGCGCCCTCGGGAACACCAGGATCGCCCCCTGCACCATCACCCGCAGAAAACGGATCTGCCGTGAAGGACGGTCGCGCAGCCGCCGACCCCATGCTCCCGGCAGCAGCCATTCCACCTTGCGCAGACCCTTCCACAGCAGGATCAGCGCGACCATCTCTAAAGGGGACCGCTCGCGCGCGACCACCCAGCGCGGGGAGGCATAGACCACTTTCCCGATCCCCTCGCCCAGCCGGCGCAACGATCCCGCGGTCAATTCTTCAGGGATGTGATACAGAACGCGGCATCCCGCCGGAGCCATACTGCGAGCTGCCTTTGGTTGCGCCACTTTTGGAAAGGGCCTTTCCCTTTCACCCTAACCGAAATTACGCCCGCGTGTTTGGAGGCCGTCACTCGTAATGAATAATATCTTTGCGGCTGTTGCGCACGCGTCCACGCGTGCCGCGTCGACACTCATGTCGACGTACGGCCCGGAAAGATACATCGACACGAATGTCGATGCGGCACGCCTGGAGGCGTACGCCACATAGCATTCAGGATTTGAGAAGCAGGCGACTGCCTGTAGCGGTCGTTTCTCCCAAGCTGGACGTGGTTCCTCTCGATCTTTTGTTCTCTTCGGCAATCTTCGAAGCTTTCTTGTCTTGCCTTCTTATAGCCATGTAGCGGACAACCACCTGTTTAAGGGCAGGCTTCTCCGTGGCGTGCGGCTTTCCTCCGGCGATCATGCACTGTGCCATTTGCTCCAGTGTGCGCCGCAATTGATAGCGATACTGAGCAAGAAAGCTCGACGGGAAACTATTTTTCTCCCTTTCCGCTGACGCTGCTTCCCCAGGCAGCCGAACTGCCCCATGCCGCGGACGATCCCCAGGCTGCCGACGATCCCCACGCCGCTGAGCTTCCCCAAGCCGCGGCACTCCCCCACGCAGCCGAGGTGCCGCCCGGCTGAATGACTTGTGTTCCCCACACGCTCGTCGTACTCCAAGCGCCATTGTTCCAGCACGAACCGCTTGGATTTACCAGCACCGCTGTACTCAGCAGCGAGTTGTAATAGACGCTGGGCGAAAGCGCAGAGCCGGAGATTGTCTCGTAGTCGTTGAGCACGGCGGCGATGTCGATGTAGCCCGCGCCCACCGTAAAGATATCGTATGCGTCCACGTACACCGCGCCGGTTGTGGGATCGACGACTGTGCTGGCCAATGGGAAGGCCTTGTAGGCCGTCTTCATCAGCCGGGCCTTGACCGTATCGGGGTTCAGCCCCGGCTCTTTTTGAAGGAGCAGAGCCACGGCCCCGGAAACTACCGGCGTCGCCATACTGGTGCCGCTCAACTGGAAATACTGGCCGGTAGGGGCCGACGTGGAAGTCGTATAGTACGATGGCGCGACGACATTGCCCGGATATTCCGCTACCAGCGTCGAGCCAGGAGCCAGCAGCGAGACGACCGTGTTGCCCGGAGCAACTACGTCGGGCTTCACGGTCAGATCGATGTAAGTCGGTCCTCTCGAGCTATAGCTGGCAATCAGATCGTCGCTCCGCGGAGTGGTCTCCATGGTCTTCATGGCGCCCACCGTAATCGCATGCGGACTGTTGCCGGGAGCGAGGACGGTTGCGTAACCGTTTCGTCCCAGATTGCCCGCCGCTACCACCACGACAATCCCGTTCCGCCACGCCGCTTCCACGGCCTGGCACAGCGGATCTTGCTTGCAGCCCTCATAAATTGGGCGGCCAAGAGACAGATTAATGACACGAATGTTGTATTTGTTCTTGAGCTGCACGGCCTGCTGGAGCGCTGAAATCACCGCGGAATCGGTGCTCATTCCGTTCTTATCGAGCACCCGGAGATCGAGCAGGTTGGCATTCGGAGCAATGCCTTTCAGATGACGAAAAGATCCCGTCTGCGACGATGCGCTTGCATTACCGGCCAGAATACCGGCGACGTGCGTCCCATGGCCGTAATCGTCAGACTGAACACCACCGATGAAACTTTGACGGTACACGATCCGCGAGCGGAGGTCGGGATGAGAATAGATGCCGCTGTCGATCACCGCGATACCTACTCCGCTGCCGTCCAGTCCGTTGCTCCACGCGTACGGCGCGTTGACGGCGGCAGCCGAATAGTCGAGCGTCGCGGTCAACGGCCGGTCGAGCGAAATGTAGGAGACATTGGATTGATTCGACAGATTGATTACATCCCCGCCGGTAACCGTTGCCGTCACCGCGTTGAGCAAGCTAAAAACCACATGAACCACGCCCCCAACAATGTTGACGACCGTGCAGAGCAACCCGCCTAATAGTCCGCCACTGGAGCATGTTTGCGGAGGGCTATTGTACTGTACGATCACGTTGACGCTGGCCGAGGGATTCTGCTGGATCAGCGGCAGAAGGTCCGGCGAGATCTTGGAATTATCCGCAAACGCGGAGACCGTCGCCAGCAAGGCAATCCATATTACAGCGAATCGTGTGAGATGACGGGTATGTCGCAGAATGAAGTGCCGCATGTCTGCACCCTAATGCAAGCACGATGCCAAGCCTCTTTCTCCCCGGTAAGCTCTTATAAACGCGCACTTTGCGAGCTTCTCTGACCTATCCTGCGGCGTCAAAATGTCCAGTCCGACGCCATAATGTCGCCGGACGTAACCCTGCGATTCTAGCGTTCTGGTCTCTCAAGGTCATATGTTCTCTCTTGGAGAGTTTCTCTCCGCTTGCGAACGAGCGGCAAACGGGGTCGGGGGGAAAAGCAAGTAGTGGTTGCGCGGATCAATTCCTTCTAGCCACTGATGGCCTCTGTCGCTCGAAGAAGGCCCAGATCACTACCTGTGCGTTCGGTTCCTTAGGCGGTGGGCCTAATCGTCGCGGATGCCGCTGGTGTGGCTGGGCGTCGGCGAGGTTATCAGGCTTTCGGTTCACATGCAAGGCGGAGTGCCGCGGCGGAGTGCCGGGGCCATATTCACCAGGACGGCGAGGGAATCGGCTTTCATCTTTCGCATCGTGTTGCCTCGCGGCACCGACCTGTTTATTCAACAAGCCAGAGACGACCAACGCCATTACCTCCCTTTCGCGGCTGGTGAGTGACGCGTAGCAGAGGGCTCGGTCGACGAACTGGAGTTAATGGATGCTCTGCCTGGACCGACCTCGATCGGGGACGCTGAGCGTTACCGTCTGCTTATCCGGGGTCGGCCCGCCTCCAACGTTCAGAATCATCCAGATATTCGCAAGCTGAAGGTATCCAGGCGCGTTGCCGTCACCCAAGGTCAGAATGCGAGCGCCGAAGACCTTTTCGTAGTAGCGAGCCGATCGCTCGATGTCGGCGACGGTGAGAAAATGCGCGATGCTGATCCCCTCTCTCGGGGGCATCTCATAGCTCTTCTGCTCGATTTGTACGCTTCCCATTTGACGACTCCAATTCCGATATCGTACATCTGGCACGTCAGCGCAACTCATAGACAGCCCCCATCAGAGAGCATCCGTATTTGTTTAGGATAGCCGCCCGTCCCGCAAGGCTCAGTCTGGTTGAGTTGTCCGCCTGAGGAAATCCCTCCGCGATCATGTTGGGGTCATCATGTCGGTCTTCCGCCGCCATCGTCGCGGTCTCGGACTTCGCCGTGTCCGGGGGGTGTAGTCTCCCTGTGCGGTCAAGAGCAACTTCCTTTGTTTGCGGCAGTCATTAGGCGTGTCGAATCTTACTAGATGTGAGTAGATGCCGACTCGGGAAGGTTGAGCAATTGCGCGAGGCGGGGCCAGTGGTAGCTGGAGCGCAAGGGCGCCATCCACGGATCGTAAATCGAAAGCGTCACCTGCGGGTGTCGGAATTCGATGAGTTTTTCGTAACACTCCGCGGCCGCGCTTAGTTCCTTGCGAACAAGACGATAGTAGAGCATTCCCAGCGGAACCGAGTGGGCCGGCATCTGGCGCAGGCGCTCGATCATTTCCTCGGCGCCCTGCGTGTCGCCGGTCTCGTACAACAGTCCGGCCCGCACGCCCACGGCAACCGGCCATGGAGCCAGCCGCACGGTTTCCGCGTTCGCTTGGATCGCCTCCTGAGTTCTCCCGGCGGCGACGTGGATCCACGCTAACACGCCGCGAGCCAGCCAGAAATTGGGATCGATCTCGAGGGCCCGGTGGACTTCAGAGTAAGCGCGCTCTATGGATCCCGCCGAGACCAGGATCAAGGCGAAAACCGTATGGTACAGGCCGAACAGGGGATCTTTCTCCACAGACGACTCCATTTGGCGGATCGCCTCCGGAAAACGGCCTAAACAATAGTAGTGCAGGCCGGCAAGGTAGTGAACGAAGGCGGGAATCGCTGGGGCGTCGAGCGCGAATTCAAGATGCCTCTCGGCGGTTCCCCAGTCGAGATCGTAGGCGCGTGCGAACACCGCGAGGCTCGCATGCGCCAGGGAGTTGGATGGGTCGATCTCCAGCGCCCTCTCGCACGCGGCGCGCCCCGGAGGAACCGCTTCCTCCGGGCGGATTGCTCCCAAAGTATTCATCAATACGTAGTAGGCGGCAAGACCGGCATGCGGGTCGGCGTATTCGGGATCGATCTCGATCGCCTGCTCATAGCATTTTCTGGCAAGCCCGAGCGCCTCCACAGTCCACGAACTCTCCAGGCTGCGACCCCTGAGATACGCTTCGTGCGCTGCGAGGCTTGGCGTGTGGCGGCCCTCGGCGGTGAACTTCAGCTTTAGCGCTGCAGCAATTGCGGCGGCGATTTCGTCCTGAAGTACGAACACATCGGTCATCTCGCGATCGAAGCGCTGCGACCATAGATGCGAGCCATCCCCGGCGCCGATCAACTGGGCCGTGACACGGATGCGATTTCCGGACCGTCGCACGCTGCCTTCGAGAATCGTGCGCACGCCGAGTACTTCGGCGATTTTGCGGATATCCTCGTTTTTTCCCTTGAACGCGAACGACGAGGTACGCGCGATGACCTTGAGCCCGGGTACGTGGGCCAGCAAGTTCAGGATCTCCTCCGCCAGCCCGTCGCTGAAGTATTCGTCATCGGGGTCGCGGCTTATGTTGGCAAACGGCAGAACGGCGATGGAAGGCCTTTCCTCCTTGGGCTTCACGGTGATTTTTTGCTCCAGAGCCGCGAGCAATTCAGCAGCGCTCGAGAATCGCTCGGAAGGTTGCTTTGCCAGGCAGCGTTTCACGATTGTGTCGATGCCGGACGGAACGCGCAGCGGAGGCGGATTGTCGCGCAGGACCGCGCTCATTACTCGAGCCATGGTGTCGCCGGGGAAGGCGCGCTCGCCCGAGAGGACTTCGTACAACACCGCGCCGAAACTGAAAATATCCGAGCGCTCATCGAGCGGATAGCCTTGCGCCTGTTCGGGCGACATGTAGGCGGCAGTGCCCACCACCATGCCGTCCATCGTCTTTGTAGCGTCCATGTTCGCGTCGTTCATCGACTTGGCGAGTCCGAAATCGAGCAGCTTGGCAACTCCTTTCCTGGTCACCAGAATATTGGCTGGTTTGAGATCGCGATGCAGGATGCGGTGGGAGTGCGCCTCTTCGAGGGCGGCGGCGATTTGAATTGCCAGACGCACCGCCTGATCCGCGGCCATAGGACCCGCGATCGGCTCGCCCTCTACAAACTCCATAACCAGATAGTCGGATCCGAGATCGTGGATCTGGCAGATGTTGGCGTGATTGAGGGCCGCGATCGCGCGCGCTTCCTGCTCAAACCGAGCCATGTGCTCGGCGCCCAGCCGCTTGACCGCGACCATTCGGTTCAACCGCGTGTCGCGCGCCTTCCACACCTCGCCCATCCCTCCTGCGCCGATCTGAGCGAGGATTTCGTACGGACCGAGTTTTTCGCCTATAGAAAGCGGCATATGCGCGATCCAGCTAAGTGTAGCCGATCAGAAGGGGACTCTCCCCGCAAGGTTCAGTCTGGTTGAGTCTTGCCCTTGCGACCAGGCCAATCCCGCCACAACCAGGACTCTGAGAAGCGTGCAACGTACAACGGGTCCGTGGTCAGGTACGCACGGATCAGGCGCTCGAACTTGTCGCCCGAGTCTGCGGGAATTCAGCCAAGAAGAAGCTGGAAACCCGCCGATCGCGTGAGGCGGCTTAGCGGCGACAAGATGAGCGTAAGATCGAATGCAAAACCGATCAATCGCGACTGGTTGAGTACTACAGCGGATCGACAGTAAAAACTAACATCGGAAAGCGCGTATGCCCGCTTCCCGGCTCACAGCAGATCGAAGACGAGCCTGGGTGCGAGGGCGCGAAGAAGCTGCTGCACGGCCTGCTGGTGCGGGAGGCCCGAGCCGCCTACATCCGCAAGAGCATCTGACTGCTAACCTTTCGGATGCTGCAGGCAGAATCACCCAATGCCCCTCCTCTGTCTGGCCCGATTCTACTCGATGGCGGGAGAAGTTGGTCCAGCAAGCAGTTCCGGTTTTCAACTCAGCCTGGTTACGATGCCTACTTCATCCAATGATGCGTGACGTAGTTTGTCGAGACCACCTGAGCGTCTTCAATTTGCACGCGCAGCAGGATCTCCAAGCTCGTGGACTGGGCATCTCCGCTATTGTTGAGCTTGGTACGCAGCACACGAAGGCTTTCCGGGTCTGTGATGTAGACGACAGCACCTTCGGTGCCCCAGGTGTACGATCCTCCGACCGCCATAATCTGACGCCCAGCGAGTGTTCCAGGCCAAACGCGAACCAGTGCATAGTCGTACCCCGTTTCGTGGGTCACCGACACCTGATACAGGGACTCTTCCCCTGGCTCAGGATGAAGATTGCGCACGGCGGTTCCCACCCCGGAGATCGGGACAAACTCAAAGTCCGACGGCCGCTTCAGGTCCTGGCCAAGGGTACGGAAGCGAAGCGAAGAAAGGAAAATGACATTGCCATCCGTCAGATCCTGCCACTTGGTGAGATGATTGCGGATCAGCGGCAGATCCTGCCCGGCAGCGCGGAAAAACCGGCCCAGCAGGCTGATTCCGACGGCCTCTCCCAATCCGGTATAGACTTCCATGGGCAACGGTCTGCGGCTGTCCCCATTGAGACGCCGGATCCGTTCACTGGCGGGAATATCCTCCGGCCGGTTGACCGTCGTGTCGCGAAGCAGCAAGCCGTCACCGAGATCGATAAACAGAGGCGCGCCGATGATCAGGCGAGTTTTCGCATCGGGTCCGATGAACCCTTTCCACAGCGGATGATCGCGCCATTCGATGGACGCCCTTTGCGCATCGCTGACCGAGGCCTTCGGTGCAGGAGCACGAAAAACCAAGAGCGCTGCTACCGCACCTAACAGAACTCCCGCCGCTCCCCACATTGCCGGCGCTCCAGGACGTTTCGCCGGCCTCGGAGATGTGAGCGGCGGTTCCATTTGCGGCAAACCGGGCGGCGGAATCGCGGAGAGCACAGGCATGTAATGGCCGCGTGGAATCTCCACCCGAATGGGATCTAGAACGCCGGCGGTTTCAAAGTACGTCGCCAGCTTCTTTCGCAATACGCTCATCTGGACGCGAACGATGGAATCCGTGCGCGGATCGAAGTCTGAACCCTTCTGAAAAACCGCTTCCCCGATGGTGTATTCCTTCAAACTGCTGCACCGGTCGGCGAGCGTTTCTTCGATCAGGAAACGGAAGAGACGCTGCTGGATAGGGGACTCCCGGAATGCCGGGCTCGCCAGGATCCGCTCGGTTTGTTCTCGAATCTCCAGTGGTTCGAGCGTGCCTGCACCGGAAATCCGAGGACCACTCATTGCATTAGGGTTCGGCGAATTTTAGTCTACTCCGAATGGTTATTCTTCACAAGCCCGTAACAATAAAGCACTTCACATGTTAATTCGCGGCGAACCGCTTGACGTCCCTCGAATCCGGCAGCAAGATTGACGCAATCTTGTCTCGTTTTGGAAAGGACCAAGTGGATCACCTGAAAAGCGCTAAATTACTCTTCCTGATCGCGTCGGCAACCGCAGTAGTTGCCTCTGCTCAATCGACTACCGGCACGGTCACCGGCCTGATCACCGATCCGGTGGGTGGGATCGTGGCGGCTGCCTCCATCCGGCTCACGAACGTCAATACCAGCTCAATGTCGGCTTCGAAGAGCGACGACAACGGCAGCTATTCCTTCACTCTGGTCCCCCCGGGCGACTACCGGTTGACAGTCGAGTCTTCCGGATTTAAAACGTCCACTCAGGAATTTCAACTGGAAGTGAACCAGACCGCGCGCATTGACGTGAAGCTGGTGGTTGGGCAGGTTTCAGAGAACGTCACGGTCAATGAAAGTTCCGTGCTGATCGAGAGTGAGACCTCTTCTCTGGGCCAGGTGATTTCCAGTAAACAGGTCGCGGACCTTCCGCTGAACGGACGGAATCCCATGGCGCTCGCCTCGCTCAGTCCGGGCGTGCTGCCCGGCGGATCGTTCGGAGTCGGACTCGGCACCACACGCGCTGCGGCGCAGGCGGCCGGCGCCAATAACTTCATGTCGGACGGAGGCATCGCCGGAAGCAACGAGCTTCTGTTAGACGGCGTACCGGTCATGGTCTGCTGCCAGGGCCAGCCGGCGATCATTCCCTCCGTCGATGTGACGCAGGAATTCAAGGTGCAAACCAACTCGTCATCAGCCGAATTCGGACGCACCAGCGGCGGCATTCTCAACATCATCAGCAAATCGGGGGGCAACAGCATCCACGGCAGCGCCTACGAATTTCTTGAAAACGATCAGCTCAACGCCGCGAACTTTTTCACGAACCGCTCCGGCACGCGTCCCATCCCTGGCCGCGACGACTTCCGGACGCCTTTGCGCTACAACCTGGCGGGCTTCACCATCGGCGGTCCGATTTGGATCCCGAAGCTCTATTCAGGAAGGAATCGAACCTTCTTTTTCGGAGGCTGGGAGGGAACCTATGTCCGGCAGTACGCCTACACCAACTCGGTCGTGCCTCCGGCGAGCATCCGCGGGGGAAATCTGGCGGAGGCGCCCGGGCCGATTTACGATCCCACCACGACAAAGCCGAATCCCTCGGTCGCCGGGCAATATATTCGCACGCCGTTTCCGAACAATCTGATCCCTTCGACCAGCATCAACCCCATCGCGGTGAACTATCTGAGATATTTTCCGCAGCCCTCGATCAGCGGAGTGGTCAACAACTATAACTGGATCCAGCCCATCAGCACCAACGACGGTCAGGGAACCGCCCGCGTGGATCACACACTGACCGCGAACAGCCGCCTGTTCGCGCGCTTCGGAATCCTGAGCGACAAATACACCGCGGGCGACTGGACCAACGGCATTACGGGTAACGGACAAAATATCGATGCCGACACGTTTGTTCTGGACTACGTGAAGACCATCACGCCTCACACGGTGCTGGACGTTCACTATGGATTCGCTTTCCAAAGGAATCAGGTGCTGCCGTTCTCGCTCGGCACCGACTCGACTACGCTCGGTTTTCCGGCTTCGTTCGAAGCACAGCAGCTCGAAAAGGTCGCGCCGCTGCTGTCGATCGGTTCCTATCGCAGCATCGGCAACGACAGCACTCGCAACTGGTCGCACTACACCCACGCGCTGGGCGCGACTCTTTCCTGGGTGCGCGGCAGCCACACCATCAAAGCCGGTTGGGACGGCCGCATGTACATCGATAATCAGATTTCACTCGATGGCGGTGGAGGAACGTTCTCCTATACCAGCGGCTTCACGAACGGCGTCAATCCGCTGGCGGGCGTGGCCGGCAACCAGGCGCCTTACGATTCCTTCGCGTCATTCCTGTTGGGCCTGCCGGCAAGCGGGTCGATTACCTATTCGACCAGCTTCGCGCGGCATCAGTTCTATCACGGCTTCTTCCTGCAGGACGACTGGCACGTAACCCCGAAGCTTACTCTGAACCTCGGCGTCCGCTACGACATTGATACAGGCTTTGTAGAACGCTATGACCGGCAGTCGTGGTTCGATCCGAATCTTGCCACTCCGCTTGCTCAGCAGACCGGCTTGCCGCTCACCGGCGGACTCGGATTCTCGGGCGTCAACGGTCAGCCTCGACAACTGTGGGGGACCACCAACAGCGTAGGACCGCGGGTCGGGTTTGCGTATCAACCGATCTCAAAGACAGTCGTCCGCGGCGCATACGGAATCTTTTTCCTGCCGACCAGCCAGCGTGGATATGGTGTGACCACCAACGCCGGTTTCCAGGTCGGGACCTCGTTCTTGTCCTCGATCGACGGAGTGACGCCGGTCGGCACCATTTCCAATCCATTTCCTTCAGGCACCATCCCCATCTCCGGATCGTCCTTAGGAGCCTTGACGCTGGTCGGCAGCGGTGTGAGCGGCTTTACGCCCGCGGAGCCGCAGCCTTATAACCAGCAATGGAATCTCGGCATCCAGCGCGAACTGCCTGCCGGGTTCCTGCTGGCCGTCGCTTACGCGGGCAGCCACAGCGTGAAGCTACCGGTCGGTTACAATCCGAACGCGCTGCCCTACCAGTATTTCGGAGCGCCGGGAGACCAGACTCAGGTCAGCTATCTCACCGCATTGGTGCCGAATCCGTTCTTCGGCATCATCAAGACCGGCACCCTGGCGGCAGCGAGCGTGCAGCGCCAGGCTCTGCTCGGACAGTTCCCGCAATTCACCTCTGTCGGCGAGACCTTGTCGGTAGGAAACTCGTTCTACAACGCCATGCAGGTCAGCGTTCAAAAGCGATACAGCCACGGATTGACGATGCTGCTCGCTTACACCTACTCGAAAAACCTGGGCGACGTAAATAACAACGTGACGGGATTCCTGGACGCCATCGGAACGCCCGGCTATCAGACTAACTACAATCGCCATCTCGAAAAATCCGTGCTCGCCACCGATATTCCGCAGCGCCTGGTCGTCAATGGGAATTACGAGCTGCCCATCGGAAAAGGCAAGTCGTTCGGATCGAACATGAAGCCCTGGCTGAACGCGATCGCGGGCGGCTGGCAGTTAAACGCCATCGGGACGGTGCAAAGCGGATCGCCTCTGCCGTTCTCAGTCACAGGAGCGCCGGCCTTCGCCGGATCGCGCCCGAACTTTACGAGTCTTGAGCCCGTAGCGTTGACCAGCGGAAGCATCTCCGACCGCCTCGGCGGAATCTCCGGCGGCCCGGGATATTTGAACGCCAGCGCGTTCAGCATCCCCGTCGCGTTCCAGTTGGGCAACGTTCCGCGCCTCACAGGCGACATTCGCGGACCCGGCAATCGCAACCTGGATCTGTCGCTGATGAAAACCTTCACGCTAAGAGAACGGTTGAGAATGCAGTTTCGCGCCGAGTCCTTTAATGCTCTGAACCAAGTGGTGTTCGGTAACCCGAACACCTCGGTCGGCAGCGCTTCGTTCGGGACCATCGCGAGCCAGGCGAACTCGCCTCGCATCATCCAAGTCGCTCTCAAGGTCCTCTGGTAAAACTTATGAAACGCATTCTAGCGGCGCTGCTCGCAGCGCCTTGTATCACCGTGGCCGCAACACACTCGTTCGATGTCGTCGTCTACGGAGGAACAGCCGGCGGCGTTATCGCCGCTGTCACTTCGGCGCGCGAAGGTCTTAAAACTGCGCTGGTAGAGCCCGGGCGTCACCTGGGTGGAATGGTTTCGGGAGGCCTCGGCTGGACCGATTACGGCAAGAAGGAAGTCATTGGCGGATACGCGCTGGAGTTCTACTTGCGCGTCGGCCGGCACTATCATGTGGAGCAGCACGGCCACAGAATCGGCTGGTTGCACGAGCCTCACGTTGCCGAAGACATTTTTCGTGAAATGCTGAAAGACGTGGGAGTCGCGGTCTTCGAACAGCAGCGGCTCCAGGAACACGGCGGCGTGCACAAATCCGGCACGCGGGTCTCTGAAATCATCACCGAGAAAAACGACGCCTTCACCGCCAAAGTGTTCATCGATGCCAGCTATGAGGGCGATCTCATGGCGCACTCGGGAATCGCGTATACCTACGGCAGAGAGGGCAGCAGTCAATATGCGGAGTCCCTCGCCGGCGTGCGCGACCGGACGCCTCTGCATCAGTTCCTGGTGGACGTTCCGGCAGCGGATCAAACGGGAAGGTTGCTTCCCGAAATCTCCTCCAGCAAGCTGCCCGCTCCTGGAACTGCCGACAAAGCCGTGCAGGCATATAACTTCCGTATGTGCTTTTCGGAAGTGCCGGAGAATCGAGTTCCCTTCCCCAAGCCGCCCGGATACGATCCGAAGCGTTACGAGTTGTTCGCCCGATTTCTGGCGGCGCGCGTCAAGAGCGAGGGTCGCGCGCCGGTGCTCAATTCGGTGTTGAAAGTCGATCGCATCATGAACGGAAAGACCGACATCAACAATCAGGGAGCGTTTTCGACCGACTACCTCGGCGGCAGTTGGGACTATCCCGACGCCACCTATGCGCGCCGCGCGGAAATCTGGCTGGAACACATCCTCTATATGCAAGGCCTGTTTTACTTCCTTGCGAACGACTCGCGCGTTCCTGATGCTCTGCGTCAGGAGATGAGCCATTGGGGCCTGGCGAAGGATGAATTCAGGGACACGGATCATTGGCCGAACCAGCTTTATATCCGCGAATCCCGGCGCTTGATCGGCGAGTACGTCATGGTGCAGAAAGATCTGCAAACCGAGCTGACCAAGCCGGATCCGATCGGCATGGGGTCTTACAACAGCGATTCCCACAACGTGCAGCGCATCGTCGACGCAAACGGATTCGCCCGCAACGAGGGCGACATGCAGGTTGCAGTCAAGCCCTACCAGATTCCTTTCCGCATCATCCTGCCGAAACGAGACCAAGCGACCAACGTCCTGGTGCCCGTCGCATTCTCAGCGAGCCACGTGGCGTACTCCTCAGTTCGGATGGAGCCGCAGTACATGATCCTTGGACAAGCGGCCGGAATTGCCGCGCGGCTCGCGATTTCCGGCGGCTGTACCGTACAGGCAATCCCCGTCGAAAAACTTGTCGAAACTCTGCGGCGGCAGGGTGCGGTGATGGAATATGTGCCATCCTCGCAAGACCGCGCGATTCAGCTTTTCGACCAGCGTGAAGATTCCCGTCGCGCGCCGCCCCATTGATTTGTATTTCGCTCTCACAAAGCGGCGCCTCGATTCGGCTATTTGTGTCCGTTCGCGGCACATTCGGGACCGTCTATCAGAATTGAATTGCGGCCACCAAGTGGTCGCTGTACACTGATCACGTTTCTGCTTGATGAATGAAGAGGTCGGCTTCAGTCGCGCTCAGTGTGGTGACTGCGTTAACGACAGCAGGTGCGCAGCAGAGCGCCGATCCTTGCGACACGACGACTTTCAATTCCAGGGCCTGTAAGGCAGCGGTTCGGGGCGGATACTACTGCTCTCATAGCGCGCGAGTCCCCACGAGCTACCAGTATTCTTATCCTTATTACTACGACCGCTATCGAGACTTTGTCTCACAGGGGGGCGTGGTGAGCGTAGCACCCGCTGAAACATGCCCGGGCCGCTCGTCGCCCATCCGGGGCGGCTTCGGCGCCACCGCGAGTGCACATGCCACCGCATCGAGAGCCGGAAGCTAATGCGGCGCGTCGCCTCGACGCCGCGCGACCACTGGGAGGCGAAGGTTGAGGCGGCCGGTCTAACCTGGCACACTGGTGAACCAGCCGTTCAAACACCGTCAACTCCACCCAGGCCGGAGGCTTATTGGAACGAATCCGCGTTCTATGAGATCACACCAAGTGAAGTGGATGTTCTGGAATCCAGCACCGATGAGCTTGCCGAAATGACTCTTCATGTGGCCCGGCATGTCATCGAAAACAAGCTCTACTCAAAGATGGGCATTCCAGAAAGTGCGGTCCCGCTGATCGAAAGTTCATGGGAGGCGGAACCGCCGTCTCTGTACGGACGCTTTGACCTCGCCTATGACGGATCGAGTCCTCCGAAGCTGCTCGAATATAATGCCGACACACCAACATCACTTTTGGAAGCGGCGGTCGTTCAATGGTTTTGGCTGCAGGATCTGTTTCCCTCTCTCGATCAGTTCAATTCGATCCATGAGCGTCTAGTCGCGCGATGGAGGCAATTGCGGCCCTATTTCCCAGGTGAGCACGTTGATTTTTGTTCGATAGACGACGCGGAAGACGGCATGACCGTCGCCTATCTTCTGGACACGGCCCGGCAGGCAGGCCTCACGGCAACGATGTTTCCCATCGATGAAATTGGGTGGGATGGTGTTAATTTTCGGGGCCCGGACGATCAAATGCTTGGAGCCGTCTTCAAGCTATATCCATGGGAGTGGATGGTTCGAGAAGAGTTTGGAACGCACTTGGGCCAGGATCGCACACTTTGGATTGAGCCTCCATGGAAGATGGTGCTGTCGAACAAAGGCATCCTGCCTGTTCTTTGGGAGCTCTATCCCAACCATCCGAATCTCCTGGAGGCTCATTTTGATACCGCAGGCAATATGACTGCGTGGGTCAGAAAGCCGCTGCTGGGGCGCGAAGGCGCGAATACAACTCTTCACCGGCCCGGCCTCGATGTAGAGACGAGTGGGGACTACGGAGCCGAAGGATTCGTGTTCCAGGAACTGGCTTCGCTCGGGCGTTTCAGTGATTTGTATCAAGTCGTTGGAAGCTGGGTGATCGGTCACGAAGAAAACGCTTCCTGCGGGATCGGGGTTCGTGAATCGGAATCACCCATCATCACCAACACGAGCCGGTTCGTTCCTCATGTGATCGCATGATCACCGCGCGGAATTGCGCAAACTGTGCCGAGGGATCTCGTGCCATTAAATGCGCCATATCTCCTCGGCTCCTCTCTAGTGACCAAACATACACTCGGATCATCCTTGTGGAAATGCTCAAGGAAGTGGAGCCGAACTCGGGGCCTGGGCAAAGCCGTCACCTTACCGCGTGACCGGCGCGGCGCATGTGTTGCTTGGCGGATCTCGAAATGTTTCCCGTGCGAAGTATCGGCACGATCACAGACTTTCCAGGAAGGAGAGCAGCGAATCAGCGGGGCGAAAGCGATCGGGAGCGAGGCCAGAGGAGGTCGTGTGGGTGGGCTTGAGCGTAGAATCGCAGACATCCATCTCCGGCGGTCAGGCCGTTCAGGTCCAATCTTGGCAACCCTGTGGTCAGCAGAGCCAACGGACAGCTTAGGTTATTGAGGTAGTCCGATGCGCCGCCGAAGGTCGATAAAGCGTTCATCGGCGTGAAGACTGTCGAGACGTGCGTCGGTTGTGAGGTACACGGACAAGTAATAAGAGCGCTGCTTGTAGGCTCGATCGAGCCAGGCAAAGGTCTGGTCCCGGTTTCCTAAACCCGCGTACACGATCGCGACATTGTAGGGTGCCACGTAGCTGAGTACCGACGGATCTTGCAACCGATCAAGAACCTTCTGCGCTTCTGCCTTGCTTCCCGAAACAGCATAAGCATGTCCCAGGGCGGACCAGATTTCAGCATGGTCCTGATCCAGCTTACGTGCGTCCTCAAACGCGGCCATGGCCTGCGGCAGCTTGTTCTGTTGTTCGTACGCCCGGCCCAGAAAGATATGGTCAAGCCAGTAACTGGGGTCGAGATCGACGGCGGCGCGAAGCTGTACGACCGCACGGTCCCACTGGTGTGTGAAGACCGAAATCGACCCGGGTCCAAAATTTCCCAACAGAGAGAGAGGGTCGGCGCGCTGGCCTTGCGCTGCCGTCGCACCGGCCTCCTCGTTCCGCGCCATCGCTGCGAGGTACCATGCATAAAGTCCGTACGCATCTCCATTTTTTGGGCTCAACTCAAGAGCGCGCTTGAACTCCTTTTCCGCGGCGGCCCAGTCCCACTCATACCAGTGCGATTCCATCGCCAGCGCAAGATGGGCATCGGCATTCGAATCGTCAACTTCCAAAGCTTTCTGAGCCGCAGCTTTGGCGCGTGGCGCCGCTTCCGAGGGAGGCAGATACCAATCGTCCTGAAGGATGTAATAGTAGGCGAGCCCGCCGTATGCCAACCCATAATTGG
Organism: Bryobacterales bacterium; assembly: GCA_963813145.1. GTDB lineage: Bacteria > Acidobacteriota > Terriglobia > Bryobacterales > Bryobacteraceae > Palsa-187. Next base: position 2,465,034 of record CAWEXX010000001.1, on the reverse strand, counting down.
GATCCTTGGCCAGAGCCTGATTGAAATAGTCGATTCCCTTTCGAAACTCGTCTTTGGTGAACTTACTGGTGTGATATTTACCTCTGAGGTAGAACTGATAGGCTTCGGAATTGCCAGTCGAACCCTTCGCAAGCTTCTGCTTGTCCTCTGTCGAAAGATGCGGGCGCAACCGCTGAGAAACTTCTCGCGATATGTCATTTTGGATCGCCAGAAGATCCCCGACCTTGCGATTGTAGCGATCGCCCCAGAGCTGTTTCCCGTTGCCAATATCGTCGAGCTCTACGGCGACCGTAAGGTCGTCTCCCCGTTGGACAATACGACCGGTCAATACGGCTCGCACGCCAAGCGTCGTCGCGAGTTTCTGGATGTCGGTGGGCTTCCCTTTGTAGCGCAGGGCAACACTGTGCGGAACAACCTTTAGCCCTGTCAGGCGCGCCAAACTGTTGTTTATACTTTCGGTAACTCCATCGGAAATATATTCCGCATCGGGATCGCTGCTCTTAATATCGAGCGGCAGGACCGCGATGGAATCGATTTCATTTTCGCCTCCAAGGATTCTCAGGGACAGGAACAGCGCCAAACCGGCGATGGCCAGCAAGCCGACGACGACGGCGATCGTGCGCGGCTTGACGCTAAAAGAAGCTTTGGTCGGGGCGGCTTCGAGGGCCACTCGAAGTTCGGTTGCAGTCTGGAATCGTGCGTCTGGCGATTTCGCGAGACACTTGCGAACAATCGACGCGAGAGCCGGCGATACGTTCAGTGAATCCGGCTCCTTATGAACAACAGCGCCGATCACCGCAGCAGCGGAGCTTCCCGAAAATGCCCGTCTTCCGGCGAGCATCTCATAAAAGACAGCTCCAAAGGAGAAAATGTCGGATCGCTTGTCGGCGGCATGACCCTCGGCCTGCTCTGGCGACATATACGCCGGGGTGCCCATGATGATGCCCGGCTGTGTGAGGCCTAGGGTTTGGGTTTGATCGATGACGGAACTGGAAAAATTTTGTTTCGCGAGCCCAAAGTCCAGCAGCTTGACGACACCCGCGGCAACCAGAATATTCGCCGGTTTGAGATCGCGATGAATAATTCCCTTACCGTGAGCGGCTTCGAGCGCCGCGGCAATCTGCACGGCCAGCCGTAGTGCCTCTGTGGCGGACATTGGCTGCGGCCGCTCCTGAGAAACAATCGGGGTTCCCTCCACCAGTTCCATGACCAAATAGTTGGGGCCAACGTCATAGATCTGACAGATATTGGGATGATTCAGGGCAGCGATGGTTTTGGCTTCACGCTCAGATCGCTGGCTGAACTGAGCGGCGGAAAACTTTATGGCGACGTCGCGATTCAGCCGGGTATCTTTGGCGCGGTAGACTTTCCCCATGCCGCCGGCGCCGATCGTAGCTACTATCTGATAGGGGCCCAGTATGGTTCCTGGTTTCAGGTCCGTCGGACGCAGTTCGATCGACGAGGCGCTATGCTCCCACGCCGGCCGATCCAGCACGGCCGAGCCTTCTTGCGCCAGCAATTCTTCCACGGCACCGCGAATCTCAGGATCGCACTGGAGGAGGAGAGCGGCCCGGTCATCGCCGGAAAGCTCAAGGGCGGAATGGAAAACCGACTCGATTGCCCGCCAGCGTTCGGGAGTCATGGAAGGAACCGCTCAATGGTAGCGCATTTCCTGGCACCTCCAGACGCAAAAAGAGGCGGGCGCGACTCTCGCCGCGCTCACCTGGTTTGATTTCCGCCAAAGGAGTTTAGGGGCTCACGCGGCGAAACTCTCCGAAGCTCTTCAGATGTTGCGCGATGGGAGCCCCATCGGTGAACTGCGATGGCGTCTGCGCTTGAATCCTCGTCGCGATCACCGTAAACGTTCCGGCCAGCACGATGTTCCCTTTCGGATCCAAGTACACAAAATCGCCGCCCCCTTTGTAAGAGAGCCCATCCGCGCTCAAGGTCGCCAGTTGACGAACCTTCCCCATGCCCTGGGATGCACCCGTCTTGTCGTAACTGAAGTTTAGGTAGGTCATCGCGAACCCAGAATGAGACGTATTCGCCCAGGCACCGTGCGAAGGAGTCGATAGTCCGAAAGAGGGCGAAAACGACAATTGATCGGTTTCAATGTAGCCTCCACCTGGGATATAGGTCTCGACGCCCTGAAATACGACGTTATTCGCTGGATTCTGGTCCATGGGAATCGTCACCGTATAAAGCCATGAGCCAACGGGGGTTTTGGCTCCTTGCGTGTCTTGCGCCAGAGCCGACCCTGGATTTCCGAGCAAACCGAAAGCAGCCAAAGCAGAGAAAGTGGCGATGCCGCGAAAGTCAAATGCGTTCATGTTGAGCCTCCTTAAGGCGGTGAATCTTGTCTTCACCCGGTAAGCGAGAATCGGCGCCGGGAACTACAACGCCTCTAAAAGATATTTGGGAGGCACGATGCTAGACTTCAAGGTTCATGGAACCATCCGTCACACAGCTCTTAAAAGCCTGGAGCGGCGGCGATCAGGGAGCGCTGGGCGAACTCACGCCCAAGGTCTATATCGAACTGCGCCGTATGGCCGCCAGATTCATGCGGAAGGAGAACTCCGGGAACACTTTGCAGCCAACGGCCCTGGTCCATGAGGTGTTTTTGAAGCTGGTCGATGCGGATCATGTGGACTGGAAGGATAAGGCGCATTTTTTCGCGGTGTCCGCCAACATGATGCGCCGAATTCTGGTCGACCGGGCCCGAGCCAAAGGGACGGCGAAAAAAGGCGGAGCGGCGTTGCGTTTCAATCTCGACGATGTGCCGGAAATTGCTTCGACGTCCAGGGACCGCGAGCTGGTCGCCATCGATGACGCGCTTGAGTTGCTCGCGCAGATCGATCCGCGAAAGGCGAAAGTCATTGAGCTTCGTTTCTTTGGAGGACTCAGCGTCGAGGAAACGGCGGAAGTCCTTAAAATCTCACCTCAAAGCGTGATGCGCGATTGGAAAATGGCGAGGGCTTGGTTGATGGCGGAACTCGCAAAGTAAGGCGGTCCCCTAATACTCTAACCGCACCGTGGTTCCCATCGCTTTTTGGTTTTCAGCATGTAGATCGCGTCTGCTTGGCCGACGTTGAGGAAGGGTACCCGAAGGGTCGCGGCCGACGGCTGCGCCCCCCGTCCGAAGGGGAACAGTTTAGAGTCCCGTCCACAATCCGACTGCGATTACTATCCACTTCGCATCATTAACTAAATCCTCGTGCGGAATAATACACCAGTTGTGCGTTAATTCATAGATCATTGTATGTATTAAAGTGAACAATTGCACGTCGTAGCGATTCTCATTCTTGGCGGCGTTCGACGCCACGCGATTCGTCGCTATCCTGATGAGCAAACTCGGCCGGATCAACCTCCCCGTGAACGCCGCCCGCCAGATCGCCCACATCCTGGAGGTTAGGCTCGCAGAGTTGTTCCGGGGGGTTGGGCTAGCAGGGCGCGTTAAGGTGCCGCGCTGACGGGAGGGCGATTCGCGGTATTCATCCCGGGAGGCAGACATCGAAGCCGGGGAAGTCAAGCGCGTTTGTCAGGACGAATCGGATACCATCATCAGTGAGGCATTGCGCCGCACCTGACGGCCAACGACTCAAAAATTGATCATCGGAGAATCAAATGCGGAAGAACAATATCAGGATCACAACGTTAGCATTCGCTATTCCGATTCTTTTCCTCTGGCCGGCCAGTGCACGAGCGCAAGCTGCGAAGGCTCCCTATCCGGTCATGGCTCCTCTCGACCAGTATTTGATTCCGGACGAGAAGGCTGAGATAGCGCTGGCCCGGAGTTCCGCTCCGGCATCGATTTCGGATGCAGCCGAAGTGATGGTGCTGCGACGGGATGGCTACGCAACTGCCGTGAAGGGCTCGAATGGCTTCGTCTGCATCGTCGAGCGATCCTGGGCGAAGCCGACCGATGACCCAGAATTCTGGAACCCTAAGGTCCGCGCCCCGCATTGCTTCAATCCGGCAGCCTCCAGGACGTTTCTGCCCATCTTTCTGAAGAAAACCAACCTTGTGCTGGCGGGAAAATCGAAAGCACAGATCCTCGCGGCTACTACGTCCGCATTGGAAAAGAGAGAACTTCCCGCGCTGGATCCGGGAGCGATGTGCTACATGATGGCGAAGCAGCAGTACCTGAGCGACGACGACATGAGCTGGCATCCCCATCTCATGTTTTTCGTTTCGGGTGATGCCGTGAAAAGCTGGGGAGCCAATCTGCCTGGCTCGCCTGTGATAGCGGCGAACGATCCGGAAGAGCGGGTGACCATCTTCATGGTTTTGGCCGGCACTTGGTCCGATGGGACGCCAGGACCATCCACGAGGCACTGATGGGGGCCGGGCTGGCTCGGCTCAGAACGTTACACCATCGAAGCCAAATTAGCACCGGATAGCAACAAGGATCAGTTGCGATTAATGCTCCAAAAACTGCTGACAGAGAGATTCCAGATGAGTCTCCATAAGGAGGTGAAGGATACTCCCGTTTACCGATTAAAAATCGCGAAAGCTGGTCCAAAACTTCAACCGGCGGAGGACCTGCCGCATTACGACAGCGAAGAAGAGAGGCGGGTAGCATTGCAGAAACAAGTGCGGGAGAGTATGACAAAAATGGCGGCGACCCGGGAAGCCAACGCCCGAGCCGGAGTCCCCACGCCCAGCCGATCGTTTGGCATGCTACGCGCCAGTATGGAGAAGTTCGCCGAAGCGCTCTCCGGCTATTCGGACCGTCCGGTCAGGGACATGACCCAGTTGGAAGGCGAATATCACGTCCAATTGTCCTGGACCCCCGTCGGGGAATGTTTGGGCGGTGGGGCCGAGGCCTGTGAGATAGATACTCACGATGTCGCCCCGCGCCAAAGAGTGCTCGCTTCCCCGCGAAGCTTCCGTCGCTGTATTGAGCGGCGAGCAGTGTGATTCCGTTGTCGCCTCGCTCCAGGAAAGAGTCTCGCGCACTACCTGCGCGGTGATCGCCGCAATTTCGGCATGCGCCTGGGCCACGGAAACGCCTTCGCGCAATCGGCCGATGATCACCATCGACCGGGTGACGCGCTCCATGCGCTGTCTCTCAAACGAGACCGGCAAGAAGAGGTCGGGCTGCCTGGTGATGCCGTTGTTCGGCATGCGATACGCCGGCCGGACCGACCAGGGATTCGGAGCCGCCGAATGTCGAACGCCAGAGCGCATAGCTGATCGGCGCCACGTCGTCCTTGCCCTGCAGGCCCTCGTCCGGAAGAAAGGTGCGACCGCGAAAAGCCTGAACGCCCGCAACATCGAACAAGTTCGGAGTCACTTCGTGGGCAAAGAGGGTAACAGGCCGGTCGAGGGCGGTAAGAGTGCGATCGGTGTTGGTGAAGGCAGCCATGCTTTCAAAGCTTCGGCTGCGGTCTCGCCAATCGAGGTGCCGCCCATTGGGGTCGACCCCCATTCGCGCTTCTCGCCGCAGACTTGTCCTACGCTGGCAATATGGGTAAGAATCTGTGGGGGCGTTGCACGCCGACTGCGTTGACCACGGCGAGTACGGCAGGTCAGTCAGCGGCAATTTCCGAGCGCCAGCCGCCGGGGCTATGCGAGATCGCTTGATTCCGGCTTCTAAGCTGGTCAAAATGCAATTCCAGATGTCCGCCATGAAAACGGTCGGGGATCCGGTGCCGCTGCTATTGACTGACGTAAACCGAAAATGGCGTGCTAAATGAAGTGCCGACCTGAAGAAATCGCGACCACCGTCACATTCCCGACGATTTCCGAATAGTTAAATTGAGTGCCACCGGAATCGGTGTGGGTCCAACAGATCTGTCCGAGTGCGCATCCCCAGTCGGGACCACCCGCCTCCGGTTCCGCGCCGGAAATATCGGGGATCGTGCTTAGTCGGGGGATTTAGCAGTCGACCTCGCTGCGTGCCTGCTTAAATCCGCCGTCATCATCTCTTTCACTAGTTCGCTGAAAGAGGTCTTCGACCGCCAGCCTAGCTCTTGTTCCGCTTTGCTAGAGTCGCCCCGCAATGGGTGAATTTCCGCTGTGCGATAGAGCGAGGCATCGGACACGACGTGTTGTCGCCAGTCCAGCTCCACCGTGGCAAACGCCGCAGCGACAAACTCCGCTACCGTATGGCAGGTCCCGGTCGCAATCACGTAATCGTCCGGCTGGTCGCGTTGCAACATCAACCACATCGCTTGAACATACTCGGCTGCGTGACCCCAGTCGCGCCGCGCGTCCAGATTTCCAAGGCGCAGCTTCGACTCCTTCCCCAAGGCAATCTTTGCGACTCCAGATGTGATTTTCCTCGTCACAAACTCGTAGCCGCGCCGCGGCGATTCGTGATTAAACAGAATTCCACTGCTGGCCCATAGCCCGTAGGCATCGCGATAGTTTCGCGTCAGGTCGAAACCGGCCACTTTGCTAATACCGTACGCGGATCGAGGTCGAAAACGCGTGGTCTCACTCTGGGGGCTCGCCTCAGCTGCGCCAAACATCTCACTCGAGCCTGCGAAGTAAAAGCGGCATTTCGGAACCAGGCGTTTCACCGCCGACAGCAGGTAGTGAGTACCGTTGATGTTCGCATTCAGTGTGGAAAACTCGTCGTCAAAAGCGTACGTGACGAAGCTCTGGGCGGCTAGGTGGTAACATTCTTCTGGCTGGACCTCCTCCACCACGGTGTGCAGGCTCGCATAGCTTTCAAGCGACGCAACGTGCAACTTCACTTGATCGAGCAGCGTCTGGATTCGCCCCAATCTGTGGTCTGGATCCTCCAGCGCGATACGGCGCACGATCCCATGAACTTCGTAGCCCTTTTCTATCAGCAACTCCGCGAGATAGGACCCATCTTGTCCGGTGATACCGGTGATCAGCGCGCGTTTTCGAGGCATAGAATCCCGACTCTCAACTTCCGATTTTCCCGGTCGGCAATCCCTGTATAAGCTGAATTCATAGGGATCCCAATTAAAGAGCGCATATCCTGGCTAACGCTTTGACTGACGGCTCTGCGTACGGATGTTCGATGACTCGGCGGTAACAGGCAACCGCGGCTGGAAGATCCGCGCGCTCGCCGTAGATGTCCGCGAGCAGCAGGTCCGCCTGTACGCTCGCTTCGGATTCCGGATACAGTTCCCGGCACTCGTCAAGCTCACGTTCATCTCCATCCGCAGTGCCGATATTGACCAGGCAGCGCCCGTATCGCAAACGAACCTGCGCCTGTTGGGCCGCGCTCAGAGCGTCTGTCATTTTCAATTCCCGATACTGCCTCGCTGCCTCATCGTATTCTTCAAAGGCATAACGAAGATTCGCGAGATACAAACGCGCCAGATCCTGAGCCAATGGATACACGCGCGGCGCATTCACACACCTCTCGTAATGCTCCAGACTTCTCTTCCAATCCAGACGCGCCTCGCTGACGAATCCGCATCGAAACCGAGCGTTCGCCTCCAGCACCGCCGAAAGCCCCGGCCGATCCAGCAATCGCTCATACCAGTCCGCCGCCGTCGCCAAATCGTTTGCGGCTTCAAAGCCGTACGCCGCTTCGAACCATGCACCGGCCGTTACCTCCGGAACCGGTTCCCCTGAGGGCGGCAATTCATTACTGATCGTTTCGGAAGGCCTTTGGTCCGCCGCCAATTGGCACGCCGCGTTTCGAAACACAACATGTAACCGTGAAATCGAGTCCGGCTCGAACTCAATAAGCAATCGTTCAAACCAGATGAGAGCAGCTTTCGCGGCACCGGTTTTCATGAGGAACTCGGCCAGATCCAGTCGTGCCATTCGACGAACCGGGCCATCCTCGTTTGCGGAGGCCGCCTGCTCCAGTGCCCCGATCGCACCTGGCCAGTCTTTCTCGCGCACTCTGCAATGACCCAAGTGATAAGCTGCCGTAACCCTTACATGCTCGCTGACCCACAACGCCCCGACCAAGTTCTCGTACAGATGGGCCGCCTGATCGGATTTGCCCGCCAGGTCGACCCGAACCGCAGCTTCGAGCAACGCCTGCCCCTTAGCCATCGAGTTCTCGATTCCCTCGTCGCGTAAACTGATCATTTCTTCGCCCACTGGCAAGTTCAAGCCCCAATTGTGGCATAAACTCCGCCCGTACGAATCCGCGAGTCATCCGCCGAGACCGGCTTCCTGCATGCCCCCCGGTCGCGCTGCGAATTGCCCAGTCCCCGCCGTGTGGCATCGCACACCTGACGGCAAGCGTTCCTTCCCGAACCATAAGACCTCGGCCATACGGCCGCCTATCGCGACCTGTGGAGGGATGACACTGCCATCCATCAAGCCGGTACAGTAAATTTCCAGGATCTCGCCGGAAACCGCCGGATCACCTGAGGAGACCACCCGAGATGCCCCTGGATGAAGAATCGCTCCCTGTCCGCCGGAGATCGAGAGCAGCATAGGTCCACTCCTCGATGTGAGTGGATGATAGATTTCAGCGGTGGGAGTAGCGGCCGGCCAGCGAATGTTGCCACCTGCGATCAGGACGGCGCCGTCGGGCAGCAGCGTAGCCGTATGCGAATGGCGGCCTGATCGCATGCTCCCACCGGCGGCAAACTTTCCGCTGGTCACATCATAGAGTTCCACGGTGGCGTCACCGCTGCCCCCGGGCAACTGGCTGCCGGCGATCGCAACGGTACCGTCCGGGAGAAGTGTGGCGGTCGAGAGCTCGGGGGGCGCCGCCGTATTCCCGAAACTGGTATATGTCCGGGTGGAGGGATCAAATACTTCCGCGTCCGCCGGCCAGTCGTACTCCGGGTGGACGGTACGCGGGCTAGACACCTCTACTGTGTTGCCTTCTGGCGGCTTCGCTGGTCGCTCGGTCGCTCTAAAGCAGTTAATCGTATTTTGATTTCGTCGATGTCGAGTTCCTGTTTTTTGTGGGTCATCAAGGCGAGAGTACGCTGGCTCGCATGGCGCTTCATTCGCTCCAGGCCAGCGACAAGAAGGGACAACCCCGCGACGACCAGAAGGTAGGCGATCGGTGGCGCATGCAGAATTACGGAAGACATTGGTCGATGTTAGGCGGGTGAGCACCAAGGGAGGAATAGCCTTTAGGTTCCGATTCTCCGACACAAGTCAGCTCGATGAGCTAGGATAATCGTACTGGGCTTACTTTCAAGTCCTAGACATTCGGTGGAATGCTGACGGCCCATCCGGCTCGTGGTGATGTGCACTGCACGAATCGAAATCGTGCAGTTCTTCGCGATCACTCCGATGCACGTTAAATCGCTCATTCCGTGGTCGTTGTTGTGGGGCGTCGCCGCGAGGCGAAGATAACGCCAGTTCGGGTGCGACTCCGGACGAGCCGGTCGCCGAATCCGTTGCGATCGCTCTGCGGCGAGAAGCTGACCTGATCCTGAAAAAACGGAACGCCTTAGTCGACTTCCTGTGGTTGTCGACCCCGTCGAGAAACTGCCCACTGGGAAACTAGAGGGCCATTTCCGACAATCCGGCGCCAATTTTCGCTTGTCGATTCTGCCCCTCCTTCGAGCCGACAAATGCGCCTTAACGCCAGAAGAGCGAGTGGTGACTATGGAAACCGTGCCCCTTTTTTGCGCTTGTCGCTCGTGATATGCGAGACCACAAAAGTCTTTCTATATGTGGCTACCCCCGTCCGGCTGCCTTCTGGATCAATCGCGAAATTACATGCCCAACATACGCCGGGCCTCATCCAGGTGCCATTGCTCCACGGCGACGCGGTAGGGCCGAGAGGGCTTCTCCGAGGGCCTGGCGCTCAGGATGTCGTAATCGACAACTTGTCCGATTCTTGGAGCGGAACCACTGCGAAGCGCGCGGACAACTGCCGCGACCTCGGACTGCTTAATCATCTTTGAAACTTCGAAATCGATTTCACTCATTTTTCGGCATCACGAGCCGGACGCCGATTCGGAGTATACGGTCCATCGCATTGGAAGACAATAGACGAGAATGACTAGGCGATTGTGGATCAGACGTACTAGTGGCCTAACGGATGGGTCGGCCGCAACCGCCGGAAGTGTATCTCTTCAACCCCCTTCCCTTCGCGATGGTGACCATGGTAACCACCTGGCCTTCGTCGTTGTGCTGAACTGCAACCGCAGGAGGCGGAGGCGTACCCGCTTTTTTCGTTTTCTGAGCAGGCAGAGATACCGCGGCAAGTAGGAGAGCGAGAGGAACTGGTACACGCATATTTCCGCCATGATATCGCTCACGCCCAATCGCGGCGGTGATACCATGCCCTCATCCTCCGCGATGAGCCTGCCGTCGTCCATTGCGCATTACGAGATCGTCTCCCAGCTCGGCGCGGGAGGCATGGGGGTGGTTTACCGCGCCACTGATACCAGGCTGCGCCGCGACGTCGCGCTCAAAGTGCTCCCTCGGGATATGGCCCAGAATCCCGGCCGTCTGGCCCGCTTCCGCCGGGAAGCGCGCGCCATAGCCGCGCTGAATCACCCTCATATCGTCACGCTCTATTCGGTCGAGGAGGCCGACGGCATTCACTTCCTGACTATGGAACTGGTGGAGGGCCGGCCGCTGCGCGCCATGATCCCCAAGGATGGCTTCCCCGTCCCGCGTATTCTGGATATGGCGCTCGCGCTGGCCGAGGCGCTCGCCGCCGCGCACGAGAAAGGCCTGGTCCATCGCGATCTGAAGCCCGCCAACATCATGGTGACCCCTGACGGCCGCGTGAAAGTGGTCGACTTCGGCCTCGCCAAGCACTTCCGCGTGTCCGCGCCCATCGAGATTACCGAGACCTTGATCGAGGACACCAACACCGGCATGGTTGTGGGTACGCCTCCCTATATGTCGCCTGAACAGATTTCAGGCCGCCCGCTCGATCACCGCACCGACATTTTCTCGCTGGGCGTCATTCTGCATGAAATGTCTGTCGGGCGCCGCCCGTTTCGCGGCGCGACCAAGGCCGAACTCGCCGCCTCCATCTTGCGCGACCATCCCCCGCCGGTCACCGAACGCCGTCCCGATCTGCCCGGCGATCTTGCCGCGCTGATCCAGCAATGCCTCGCGAAGAACCTGGCCGAGCGTATCCAATCCGCCCAGCTCCTCGCCGAAGCTCTGCGCGAGACTCGCCATCTCCATGTAGACTCCACTCCGTCCAGCCGCAAAAGCGCTCCGCCCGCCGGGCAGGAAAGCTTCTGGGTTGCCGTGCTGCCCTTTAAATACAAGGGTTCCAACGCCGATCTTCAGGCTCTTGCCGAAGGACTGTTCGAAGAGATCCTCACCGGTCTTTCCCGTTTTTCCTACTTGCGCGTCATCGCCCCGAGCTCCACCTCGCGATTCGCGCATGAGGCGGCCGATCCGTTCGACGCCGGCAGGCAAGTGGGCGCACGTTATGTCATGGAGGGAAGCCTGCACCATGCCGGATCCCATCTTCGCGCCATGGTGCAACTGGTGGATACGGCATCCGGCGCGCACCTCTGGGCAGAAACCTACGAGCGCATTTTCCAGCCCGAGGCGATCTTCGCTTTGCAAGACGACATTGCCTCGCGCATTGTCTCCACCGTCGCCGATCAGGACGGGGTTCTGCCATACAGCATGGCCGAGGCCCTCCGCCACAAGAGCGCCGACGAGTTGAGCCCCCACGAAGCGGTGATGCGCACCTTCAGCTACTTCAAGCGCCATACTCCGCAGGAGCACGCCGAGGTGCGACGCGTTTTGGAGAACGCCGTACGCAAGGCGCCGGACCATGGCGCCTGCTGGTCCGCGCTTTCGGTCATCTACGGTCACGAGTACCTCTACGGATTCCCGGGCGGGCCGGATCCGCTGGGACGCGCTCTGGCCGCCGCGCACCGTTCCGTAGAACTCACGCCGTCCAATAATCTGGCCTACGCCGCGCTGGCTGCCACTCTCTTCCTGAGGAAGGAAATTCTCGCCTTTCGGCCCGTAGCCGAACGCACTATCGAATTGAACCGCATGGACGGATCCATCATATCGTTCATGGGCCACCTCATCGCCTATTCCGGCGATTGGGAACGCGGCTGCGCCCTTTCCGAATCCGCCGCGCGCCTCAATCCCCATCATGCCGGATGGCACCACTTACTGGCCTTCGTTGACGCCTACCGCAAAGGCGAGTACCGCGCCGCGCTCGAAGCCGCCCTGAAAGTAAACATGCCTGGCTACTGGGTGATCTTCGCCGCCCGGGCCGCTGCCATGGGCCAGATCGGCGAGCGCGAAGCGGCGCAAAAGGAAGTGAAGGAATTGCTCACCCTGATGCCTAACTTCCCGTTAGTCGTTCGCGACGCCCTGGCAGTCTGGCACAGGCCGGAGCTGATCGAGCATCTCGTCGACGGCCTTCGCAAGGCAGGCCTCGACGTCCCGAATCCGTGAACTCGTGGCGCCAGCAATCAGCTTGCGGGCGCATGATTTCTGGCTGTTTCTTCAAGCCTTCCATTAGTGAAACACAACATGAAACGCGCAACCCGCGATCTGCAGGCTTCCGTCGAGGTTTCGAAACCCTTTTGTGGGATGAGGAGAGCGAGATGAGGCCTCTGCTTTCGTCGCCCAAATGACGTCCTCCTTACCTGAGGTCTGCTGCGATCACGCGTGATAAAATCTCTTATCCACCACTGTCCAGCTTGAAACTTGCAATTCTCGGGGCGTTGATGGTGCTGTGCGCCGTCACGTTGACGTATTCCAACCATTTTCAAAATTCTTTCCACTTCGACGACGCACATAGCGTCTCCAATAACGTTTTCATTCGCGACCTCGACAATTTCCCTCGATTTTTCACTGACGTCGCGACGGCCAGTGCTTTGCCCGCCAACCGAAACTGGAGACCGTTGGTGACTTTGTCTCTGGCGATCGATTACCGGCTCGGAGGTGGGTATAAGCCGTTCTGGTTTCATCTCTCGACGTTCTTGTGGTTCCTGGCGCAACTAGTGCTCATGTACTGGCTGTTTGCGGGAATCCTGAAGCGGGTGCGGCCCGATCCAGAAAGCGCCGGCGGCAATACTTGGGTAGCCTGCTTCGCCGTGGCGTGGTACGGGCTGCATCCAGCCATCGCCGAGACGGTGAACTACATCATCCAGCGCGCCGACCTGATGTCCACCTGTGGCGCGGTTGCGGGCCTGGTGGTCTACGCGCGCTTCCCCGACCTGAGGAAATATTACATCTATCTTTTGCCCGTTATGGTGGCGCTGTTATGTAAGGCGCCCACGTTGATCTTTCCATTCTTGCTGCTGGCGTATGGGTTCCTATTCGAGGAAGAGTTTTCGGCCCGAAGGTCTTAAAGTAGCTACTCGGAAGTCGGTCCCGGCGCTGGCGCTGAGCGTCGCCTTCGCCTGGCTTCAATCGGCTGTTACACCGAAGAGCTTCACGCCGGGCGCATTGTCGACGTACTCGTACCTTATCACTCAGCCGTACGTGATGTTCCGCTATTTTACGTCCTTCTTTCTACCGATCCACTTGAGCGCGGATACGGACCTCGGTCCGCTCCCGACGATTTTCAGCCTGGAGGCGTTCGGGGGCTTTGTGTTCCTCGGCCTGCTGCGGAGCCAACGAGGCGTCGGTGCTCCGACGTTGGTTCTGAATGTAGCGATCGACTTTCCCCAACGCCGCAGTCTCGAGCCGATCGCCTTGGATGACGCTCTGGAAGGGCTGGCTAAGTTGCGCTTCTTTGCCGGCTTGTCAGTGGAGGAAAGCGCCGAGGCCCTCGGGATTTCTAAATCGACCGTTCATCGGGACTGGGTCACCGCGCGGGCTTGGCTGACTCGGAATTAGAACGGCACTAAGAAAATAGCTGAACAGTCCGTTTTTGAGCTGGCTCCCGCGCATCGGCCGGGAGAACGCATAGATGCTAGCGTGGATGGCCATGGAGCACGGACCGGATCCGATGGAGGCGTTGCGGTACGAATAAGCTAGCACTGCCAGCAGTGATGCGGGATTGGAGTTTGCGCCAGACGAAGAGCATCAGGAGGCCGATCAGCAGAAGAATCGCGATGGCTGGGGCGGGCGTCGCGGGAACCGGCGGGGCCGGACCGATGAATTGCCCAATGAGTAAGGACTACTGCCCACCGGCACTGTGGCGGTGACGGTGTTGGTGGCGGCGTTGATCACCGAGACCTGGCTGCTATTGGCGTTCGCCACGTAAACGAAGGTGCCCGCCGGATTGACGGCAACTCCCGACTGGACGGATCAACGGTCAGGTTCCTGGGTTGATTCCCCACAGCGAACGGGGATCCCGGAACCGGCGTGAGTGCGCCGGAACCCGGAGTGATCGCGTATCCGGAGACGGTCGACGCCGCCTGATTGACCGCATAGAGAAATTGCCCGGACGGCGAGACCGTCACACCGATCGTCCCCGATGCGGAGGCGAAAGGCGATCCCGCGATGACGGCGAGAACGCCGGACACTGAATTGATTTGATAGGCGGAGATGGTCCGTTGTTGTAGCTGGTGACATAAAGGAACTGACCGGTCGGGTCGACTGTCAGAGCTTGCGGATTCGTCCCCGTCGCGAAGGGCGATCCGGGCAACGGCGTGAGCGTGCCGCCGGAAGTTGCATATCCGGAGACGCTGGCGCCATCCTCATTGACTACGTATATATATTGGCCGAATGCGATGGAGGCCAGGTAAGAGGCGGCGACGCCTAATCGAAGGCCGTGGCGGAACGGAACGGTCGAGGTTTTCATCTTCTACTATCCTTATGTTGAAATTTGGCTGAAAGCACAGAGCACTCTCGCCTTCAGCCCCTTAGCGAAAACCGGTGGTCGAAATCTGCCAAACATCAAAGATTTTTTTGGGTAACTCGCACAGAATCAGTTTTTACGTGTTACACTCGCCAAAATCGGCGCGCCGGACGAGCCTCCGCCGACCCTCGATAGCGGAAATCTCGGAAATCGCGTCTAAGCGCGTTCCAGGTGCCAAGAAAAGGAAATCGCGAAAAGCCCCGGGGCACGTTGACCGGGAGGGCACGCTTTATTCGGGAGGCGCGGGCGGCTTCGCGCTTGAATCATCCCAACACAGTCACGGTTTACGACATCGGCGAGCAGAATGGCCGCGTATTCATCGCGATGGAATACATCGACGGCAAGGGTCTCGATGCCGTGATTCCCGCGACAGGGCTTCCGGTTGCGGGGCCCCAGCGGCCACGCAATCGATGTTACGGTTGACGCGCGCCAAGCGCGATTGTAACCTCTGGATATAAACGATCCAAGCGGCAAGATGCATCAGAACTCGCATGTCTCCTCGGAAGATCGATCCGCCTATTTCGTGCAGTTGTTAAACCGGTTTTCCACGATGCCGGAAGTGGTCTCCGTAGGATCTCAACCAATGCCAGAAGGAGCAATTGCGGACCAACTTTGTCACCCTCGGCTACTTCTCGACTCTGCGCAACTGGATTTTATGGATTAGCTACGGCGATGTTCACTTTATCCGTACTGCGAACACCCGCTTCATCGATCTGAAGCGATACCGTTCCCGCAGGCACATTCGGGACAACTACGTTGAGCTGATTCACGCCGACGAACTGCGGCGACAGACCGGAGAAGGTGACTTGAGCTGTGACGCCTCCTATCAGCACACTCGGCGTAATGATCGTGCGGCGCAGAATATCGGAGGACGCTGCGCCTGTCGTGATGGCAGGTGTCACAAGACCTAGACCGGTCCCTAATATGATGATGGTCTCGCCGACATGGGCAGGACGCGTGGCGATGCCGGGGATAGAGCCGGCCGGTGCTGCCAGCGATCCGTCCAGATTGATGGCGATCGCGGTCCCCACTCCGAACTGCGTCGAGAAAATTCCTGGCGATACTCCGCCTACGGTGGCTTTAAACGCGGCCGAAACAGTGCTGTTAACAGTGACTACGATGTCTACCGTCCCGTTTTGGAGCGTCCAGGGGACCTGCAAATTGATTTGTCCAGAGGAGACAAAGATGAGCGGTGCGGCGACGCCTCCGATGGTCACGGACACGCCACCAAGAGAAAGCGGCAATGGAATTGCGGTTGCGGACACTGTAGAAGGCGCCATCGCTGTGCCAAATATTGAGGCTAGCGAGCCCTGTACCAGCGACTGACCCGTCGCGAAGGATGCGGCGTTCAGCGCCGAAGCCACTACCGGAGTCGGGACAGGTCCTGCCGCAACCTTGAAGACCTTGAAGCGGTTGCTGTCGGCGATATATAGATTGCCAGCCGCATCCACGGCGATAGCATCCGGTTTGCCCAGGGCGATAGTGGTTGCCGGAATTCCGTCGCCGGTGAAGTTAGAGCCTCCGCCCGCGTACGTCGTCACATTGCCCGATGTGTCGAGTTTGTGGACGCAGAGGGAGGATGCATCACCGATGTATAGGCTTCCTGCGCCGTCGACGGCCAGACTCACACCGAAACCTATGTCCGCGGCCGCTGCGGGCTTGCTGCCGGGCTGGCAGTTTCCGAAGCCGCCGTGAAGGATAGAGCTGATGGTTCCGGACGGATTTACCTTGCGGATTGCGCTGTTGCCGAAATCAGCGATATAGATGTTTCCCGCGTTATCCACCGCAACGTCGCTTGGATTCGCGAGTTGGGCGCTCGTGGCCGGCCCGCCATCTCCTAGGGTAAAGCCATTCCCACGGCCCGCTACCGTCGTGATGATGCCCGAGGTGTCCACCTTTCGGATGCGTCCGTTGCCTGTATCCGCGATGTATAGATTGCCGGCGCTATCGAACGCGACGCCGGAGGGAACCGAAAGCTGCGCGTTAATGGCGGGGCCTCCATCGCCGGAGAATCCAGCGTTACCGAGGCTCCCACTGCCGGCGAATGTCGTAATGATTCCAGACGTGTCGACCTTGCGGATTCGGCTGTCTCCAGAATCCACGAAATAGAAGTTTCCCGCCTTGTCCACCGCAACACCTTGATGGGTCGCGGTGCCAACCAGCGAGAAGCCCGAGCTTTTCGCCGGTCCGCCGTCGCCGGAGAACAAGGGAAAACCGTTACCGGCCACGGTGGTGATGGTTCCCGATGAATCCACCTTCCGGACGCGGTTGTTGAGGGCATCTACTATGAATACGTTGCCCGCGGCGTCGACCGCGACGCCCTTTGGGAACCCTATACCCGCGCTAGTGGCCGGGCCTCCGTCGCCTGATGAGCTAACCGAGCCGTTGCCCGCAATCGCGGTGATCAGCCCTTGGGCGGAAGACAGGGTCGACATTCCAAGTACGGAAGTCAACATGAGTGTAAGTCGCATCGTGGTTGGAGTCCTCGTTCACCAGGCATTGCGCAAATCCGGCGCAAAAACCGTCAAACCGCTGGCGATGGACATCCCAGTGCAGCGGAGTGGACTGGCCGCCAGCATGACAATTCCACACCCATTCCGGACCTTGCAGACATTTGACAGAAACAAATTTCACAACTCAACGCGCATACCGGCGAGCGGGCTGCATTCGACCGCGATTCCGGCGTTGACCTCGTGGACGCAGTGACCGCAGGCACCGCGCTGCCTGGCGTGGTTCCCACACACACCATCAACGGCACGCGCTATATCAACGGGTGGCGTGCGCTCCGCCGAAAACGCCGACCTCGCCAGGGGCTATGCGAACGTTGTGGTGCTCTCGCCGTTTGGCGGACGGACCGGGCCACTACCGGCAGGCCAGTTCGAGGGTCTGCGCAGATTCCCGGGCGCGGACCTGGAAAGCCAGGTCGAGGCGAACCAGATGGATCTGGCGACCCGCATCCCCGCAGCCCTTGCAAGTTTCGCCCAAGGCAAGCTGGAAGCGACCCGCCTCACGTTTCACTGACGATTGCGAATCTTCGGTGCCGCGGAAATGTCCATGCGGCGTCCTTGACGGCCGCTCCGGCAATCTTCGAAATTGGGATACTCGGGAAGTGGCGCCAGGCGGATGGTCGGCGAACTGGACAAAGGTGAGAGATACGAGCGAGGGAATATGTCGAAGAGCCGGATTCCTACATGGGTTTCGCTGATCCTCCTGGGTTCGGGACTGATTGCAGTGGGGATTCCGGGACTGTTCGTGTACATGGGGGTCACAGCGACGAAAGTCCACTCCGATTCCCAGAAGATTCCATCGGTGATGAAATCTCCGCCTCTAGCAAAGTGGGCCGGAGCCGTGGAGCAGGCCCGCCAGATCGTGCGCGCGAGCATCTCCGAGAACAATCTGGCGGGGCTGTCAATCGCCGTCGGTATCGATGGCGAGATCGTGTGGGCGGAGGGTTTCGGGTTTGCGGATATCAAGAGCGGCTCGCCCGTTACGCCCAGTCACCGGTTTCGAACCGGAACCGCTTCCATTGTATTCACCTCGGCTGCAATTGGTCTGCTGTTGGACGAAGGCCGGTTGAAGCTGGATGACGAGATTCAGAAGTATGTTCCGGATTTTCCGGACAAACAGTGGCCTGTGACCATCCGTCAAGTGATGGGACAGGTGGCAGGTTTTAAGACGGAAGACCCCGACGATGGCGTCTTGACTTCCAGACACTGCGAGCGCCCGGCGGATGCAGTGACGCTCTTTGCGAAGGAACCGCTGCTGTTCCGGCCCGGAACCCAATATCGTGATTCGACGTTTGGCTGGGTGCTTCTGAGCGCTGTCGTAGAAGCCGCCGCGGACACGCCGTTTCTAACATTTCTAAAGGAGAGAATTTTTCGTCCGCTCGGCATGGCCGACACCTTCAAGGAATTGGTGACGGACCCACCGCCCGACGCGGCGACAGCGTACAATCCGAGATTCGCGGCGAATCCTACCTATGGCCTGACCCCCTTGCCCAAATACGATTATTCCTGCCACGCAGGATCCAACGGGTTTCTATCCACACCGTCCGACCTGGTGCGCTTCGGCATGGCGATCAACCGTGGCAAGCTGCTGCGCCCGGAGACGGTTCAGATGCTGCAAGCGCCTCAGCGATTGACGTCGGGCGAACAGACGAGCTACGGGCTAGGCTGGGACCTTAAGGCCGTGACACTGGCGGGTCACCAAGTCCAGGCCGCTGGCCACAATGGCCATTTTTGGGTTGAAGAAGTGGCCTCCCTTCTCACGTTCCCCGAACGCGGACTGGCGGTGGCAGTAATGTCGAACGTCTCCTTCGCGGGCACACCCTCGGTAGCAGAGAGAATCGCGGAGGCGTTCGCGCGATCGGTTCCCTTGCCACAACTGGTTGCCACTGATCCCAACGAATCCTCTGCCGAAGCCATTTGCGACTGGCTTTACGGCTCAGGGCTACTGCTTCCAGGTCACCCGGCTTTGTGCTACGCAGCCTCACCGAAAGGACGCGTCGCATGCGAGTTTCCGCGATCAACCAGCGCAATTTCTCCCCCAAGCAGCGCGAGGCGGCACGGCAAGGCATGAGAAGCTATTCCTAATGCAAGGCGATCTTCGGATCCACGTTCGTCGCACGTCTCGCGGGGATGAACGCCGCGACCAATGCGATCAGCCAGAGAAGCGCGGCGGCCGAGGCATAGACGGCCGGATCCCAGAACTTCAACCCATAGAGCTGCGAGCGGATCAGCGTCCCCACCGCCGCGGGGCCGCAAGTCCGGGTCGACTCCTGAGGATGATCGCAACTTCGCGAATCACGAGTCCGCGCACCTGGCCCGCCTCCGAAGGCCTGCCACCTGCGTCCCCTCGACGGTCCGAATCAGCACCCGGAAGCCCGTCACCGCCATTCGTTTCGTCACCCGTGCAGTTCTTTTGCGGATTTTCAACGTCGGAGAGTTCCGGATGCTTAAATTCATCTACCGCTGGTGGCTCAGGATGAAATCCACCACCGGCTTCGGATCCTTGCGCGACAGCGGGAAGTGACCCTCGCCCTTGGTCACCAGCACGGTCATCTTCCCTCCGAGTTCCTTGTACCGCTTCTCCGCCACCCGTGTCTGGTCCTTCAGCCACGGGTCGAGACTCCCGCAGTCGTGCAGAATCGGTACGCGGGCCTTCGCCAGCGGCGCCAGATTATCGATCGGCGGCGTTTTCGACATCAGGCTTCGCAGGAGCGGATTCCGGGCGTAAATCGCCGAGACCTTGTCCGGGTTCGCGATGGCCCAAGCATAGGACTCGCCCGCCTTCGCCCCGGTCCCCTCCATCACCACCTTCTTCGCAAATCCGTTGTCGACCATCCGCTGATAGACGTCATCCCACTGCTTCTGAACGGCCCCCGGCGTGGAGATCGGCGGCAGCACGATGTAGTAACCCTTAGCCAGTAGCGCCATATCCACCGCCGAATCGCGATCGAGAAAGCTCGGATGGAACACCCACGGCTTGCCGGGCGCCGGTTTCTGCGGCACCACGATCGACATCGCTTCCGAATGAAAGTTACCCGTCCCCGGACCGTCGTAACGATCGTAAGAGGGAACGTATCCCGGTCCGCGCACCGTCGCGTAAGTATCCTCTTTCTTCAGGTAGATGAGAGAATTCTCGAGGCTGTAGTAGTGGGCCTTGGTGTATGTTGAATCGGCGAATGCCGGCCGGTTCGCCTCTACCGGATGCATGTGCTGCTCGATCCAGTCCGCGATCGGCGTCGGGTCCATGAGACTGTGCGGGTGATGCGCAACGCCTTCCTTCATGATCACGGTGATGGAGCCGCCCAACTGGTGATACAGGTTCTCCACCACCATCGTGTGACGCTGCAGCACAAAGTCCTCAGTGCCGACGACGTGCAGCAGGGGCACGTCATGCTTGGCCAGCTCCGTGATCTTGGCCCAATCTTCGTCGTAGACCGCCGGATTGTCGTTGTAGATACAGGCCACCCTGTCGGGGTTGACCCCACCCCAGTTGAATGCATTGACTCCGCCCTTGCTCATCCCGACGAAGGCCGCTTTCTTCGCCAGGCCGTGGTCTTCCGTCATGAACTTGTACCAGGCGTCCCACGCCTTGCCCTGCCTGCCTGGGTCTGGCGCCACATAGGCGATGTGAAAACCGCGTCTCAGTAACTCGACTTCGGATTGAGGCTGGTGGTTCCAATAGCAGCCGCGCCATGACCACGGATTGCCGGGAGCAGCCTTCTTGGGGACGACTACGACACAGCGGCGCTTGCCGCCCTTTATACTCTCGTCGATTCCGAAGCTCGTCACCTCGCTCGCCGGGGCCGTCATAGGCGTGATCGCTCCAGTGGCATCGTCCATTATGAAGTCATAGCGCTCGAACCCCTCGTGCCAGGTGGTTTTCTCGCCTCGGAAGGGGACGTACACGTCCGCTGCCTTTGAATTGCTGGAAGTCCAAACGATGGCCGCTGCGAAGTACAACTTGAGACCAGAGCGAAAATGTTTTCTTGAACTGTTCATGGTCCTTACTCTTTCTCCTTCGTCAGATGCGGTCCACAGCCGTGGGGACTCCCGCTTCGACTTTGAAAGATGCCTTGTGAGGCTTCGATTGTACTGGATCGTGAAGGGGGATGAACGCCAATGCAAGGTTTACCGTTTTTCGTTGCCGGTCCCGAAATAGTTAAAGTGAGGGGATGTTGCTTTCCCGAATTGTGCGTGTCGGAGCGATTGTTGCTGCCTTGGCGGTGGCGGGGTGGTCTTTGGCGCAGAGCCAGCCTCCTTCGAAGCAGTACGTGGTGCTGCTGAAGCGAGGGCCGAAGTGGGTGGCGGGCAAGCCGGCCGGGGAGCAGGCGCTGGGGAATCACGGGCGGTACTTGCAGGAGCAGATGACGAGGGGAGTGCTGCAGTTGGCTGGACCCTTTCTGGACGATTCAGGCGGACTGATCCTGTACAACGCGAGAGACGAGGCGGAGGTGCGGGCGATCGCCGAACACGATCCCGGGGTGGTGGACGGGATCCTGGCGGTGGAGTCGATCCGGCCGTTTCATCTGGCCTTCGACGCCGCGAGCGGGAAGAGCCCGTTCAGCGCGGCGAAGTGATTGGCGGCTATGAGGAACGTTCCGTGAGTTATTCTGCTCATGCCGGACCCCCTCATGGAGATGCTCGACGACACACCGCCACCCTTCTTGGTAGAATCGGCCTGAATGCCGCGAATTTCTCTCGCTGGTCTGGCCATCTTGATTGTTCTCCCGCTCGCCGCCCAGTACGACCATATTTACAAAATCACCGATGCCGGCGTCACTAAGCCAACGATTATCCACAAGGTTCAGCCGCAATACACTAAAGAAGCGATGAAAGCGAAAATCGAGGGCTCGGTCACACTCAGCTTTGTGATCTTCCCCGACGGTCGCGCCAAAGACATTGGGGTTGAGAAGCCCCTCGATCCCGGTCTCGACAAGAACGCGATTAAGGCGATCTCGGAATGGCTGTTCAAACCGGCTACCAAGGACGGAGAACCGGTCCCGGTCTATGCGACCGCTACCCTTAGGCTTCATCTGACCCATTGACCAGCTTCTCAGCCAGCACTCTTGGAACCGCGTTCGGGGGAAATGGCCCCGGTTGCGGAGCGCCCGCTGACAGTGGCGTCCCTTGGGCCGGTCCTCCAGTTTGTCCCGCCGGGGGGAGTAGGCCTAGATGCCGCGCGTGTCGCTGAAATCAAGTGACGTTACCGCACCGTGACATCACATAGGTCGTCTGCGAACGCTGAAGGCTGGTGGCGGCTCGATTGCGATTCACGTCTGGATCAACCGCCAATTACAGGTCCAGCATTCGCCGGCCCCATCAAGGTGCCGCTGATCCCCGGCGAGGCGGCAGGAAGACGATCAATGGCGCCTCACTGGATGGACGCCAGAACCGGGCGGGCCGGCGCCGCTCCTGCCACCACCATCACCGCGGGATCGACGGTACTGACGGGGTTGGTCTGGCCGGTCGTCACGTCCAGAGTCACCACTTGACCGGCCGACGGATCGAACCCGTAAACCGTACCGTTCATATCGACCATGGTGCTCATGTTGGTACTCACGGGCGCGATGAACGTGGCGTGCCCGGTCTTTGGATCAATCTGGTAAATGGCCCCTGGAGTCAGGACCCGGGACGTGCCGGCTGAAAAGTTCACCGCCACAGTAGAAAAATACGCGTACAGCTTACCGCGAGAGCTAAAAAGCGCCTCACTGAACACATCGAAAGATACCCCGTCCGCATCCAGACTGAAAGGGGCAAACGTGAGCGGCGGAATTCCGGTGAGGCCGATCAGTTTGGCCGCGCCGGTGTCGGGGTTTACGGAATAGAGATTCTGCGCGAAATCGGTCGCATAATACCCTCCATCGAAGTTGCCGATCCAGAGTGCCGCGTTTGGTCCGCACGGCGAGGCTGGTGTCGTACAGTCGCCTAACCCGGTGGGGCCAACCACGGAGGTTTTGCCGGTAGCCGGATCAATCGCGACCAGGTTGCCGTCGAATGCGAGGCTCAGCAGGGACGTACGCGGGCCGGGAATCAACCCGTCTCCCACACTCCCGGGCAAGGCTGGACCGATCGGCAGAAATGCGCCGCTAGCCAGGTCGAGGACGCCAAATTCAAAGCCCACCGTGATTACATACACAAGCAGACGATTGCCCGGCAATGCCGGAGCATTGGATGCCCGGGCTCCAGGCTTGAACGGCAGGCTGCGCCCGTGATACGGCTGGGCCACAGCCAAGGTGGCCAGCAGAGTGGCCGCCGCAATCGAAGTCAGAATTGATTTCATATTTACCTCCACTTCTGATAGGCGCACTCTGCCGGCGAACGGGATCATGCCCACGGGGTATAATTCACGAACAAGGATGGATGACGTAAGCACGCTCCTCCGCGCCTGGAGCGATGGGGACCCAGACGCCCTCGACAAACTTACTCCTATCGTCTATGGCGAGCTTCACCGGCTCGCGGGCCGCTACATGAGGGGCGAGCGCACGGGCCACAGTCTCCAGACCACAGCTCTCGTGAACGAAGCGTACATGCGCCTGGTGGATTACAAAAGCATGCGCTGGCAGAATCGCGCGCACTTCTTCGCGGTGTCCGCGCAGTTGATGCGGCGTATACTAGTGGATCACGCGCGGCGCCACAACCTGAAGCGCGGCGGCGATGTGCCACATGTTTCTCTCGACGAGGCCGCTTCCGTTGGCATCGGCCGCGATACCGACCTGGTAGCGCTCGATCTCGCCATGCTCGCGCTGGCGCGCATCGACCCGCGCAAGGTACAGGTGGTCGAGATGCGCTTCTTCGGCGGACTCAACGTGGAAGAAACTGCCGAGGTACTCAAAATCTCGACAGTCACGGTAAAGCGCGACTGGAGAACCGCCAAGCTCTGGCTTTACCGCGAAATGAGGGGGGAGATCGCCGATGGACTCGAGCCGCTGGAAACGGATTGACGCCGTCCTTCAGTCCGTGCTGGATCGCCCTGCCGGGGAGCGCGACTCCTACGTGCACAACGCCTGCGCCGGCGACGATGCTCTGGAGCGTGAAGTCCGCTCGCTGCTCAGCGTGGATCCGGAGGCCGCTCCGTTCCTGGAAAATCCCGCAATGGAGGTGGCCGCCCAAGCCATGGCTCGCCACGATCGAGCCTCGCTCCCGGAGGTCATCTCGAACTACCGGATCGTCGAAAAGCTGGGTAGCGGAGGCATGGGAGTTGTCTATAAAGCCGAGGATATCCGGCTCCTGCGCTTCGTCGCGCTGAAGTTCCTGTCCAACGATTTTGCGTACGATCCACAGGCACTTCAGCGTTTTACGCGCGAGGCCCGCGCCGCTTCCGCTCTGAATCATCCCAACGTCTGCGCGATTTACGATATCGGCGAGCACGATGGACGGCCGTTTCTGGTGATGGAGTACCTGGAAGGCGCCACCTTAAAGGAGCGCCTGGCCGGCGGTCCGCTCGCCCTGGAGGTGCTGCTGCCGGGAGCCATCGAGATCGCCGATGCGCTGGACGCCGCCCATGGCGCCGGGGTCGTGCATCGAGACATCAAGCCCGCCAATATCTTTATTACTCTCTCGGGACACTCCAAGATTCTGGATTTCGGCCTAGCGCAGTTTCCTGCCGACGATCCGCTCACGCATCCCGGCATGGCGGTGGGAACGGCGCGTTATATGGCGCCCGAGCAGGCTCGCGGTCTGCCGCTCGATGCGCGCGCCGATCTGTATTCGTTCGGGCTGGTGCTCCAGGAGATGGCTGCGGGGGCGGTGACCCCGGGGCTCCAACTGATTATCGCCAAATGCCTGGAAAGCGATCGCGAACGGCGCTACCAGCACGCGTCGGAGATCCGGGCAGACCTGGAGCGTTTGCGCAAGGGCCGGTCGCCTTGGCGTTGGGTCGCGCCGGCCGCGGCGGCTATCGCACTTTCGGCCGGCGCCTACGCTTATCTCCATCGCGCACTCAAGCTCAACGACAAGGACACCATCGTGCTGGCGGACTTCACCAACAGAACGGGAGACCCGGTTTTCGACGGCACGCTCCGCCAGGGGCTCGCCATTCAGCTTGCGCAGTCGCCTTTTCTCAGCCTGGTTTCCGACGAGCGCATCCGGCGTACCTTACGCCTTATGGGGCGTCCGCCAGGCGCGCCGCTCACGGCGGAGATCGCGCGAGAGATCTGCCAGCGCACCGGAAGTGCGGCAGTTCTCGTCGGCTCCATCACACCTTTCGGAAGCCAATACACGATGGCATTAAGCGCCGAGAATTGCCGGACCGGAGAGGTGCTCGACCAGGAGCAGGTCGAGGCCGCGAAAAAGGAGGACGCTCTGAACGCGCTCACTCGCATGGCAGGCACATTCAGGACCCGGATCGGGGAATCCCTCCCTTCAATCGCGAGCCACAATACACCGCTCGCCGAGGCGACCACGCCATCGCTCGAAGCCCTTCAGATGTATACCAAAGGCTTGACCGTGTTGGCTTCGAGCGGTGCGATGGCAGCTCTGCCCTTTTTCCAGCGAGCCACGGAAATCGATCCCCAATTCGCCGTGGCGCATGCTTCGCTCGGCCGCATCTACGCGGATCTCGAACAGAACGATCGCGGGGCCGAATTCATCCGTAAAGCCTGGAGCTTGCGGGATCGTGTGAGCGATCGGGAAAGGTTTTTCATCACCGTCGGTTATCACGTGCTGGTGACGGGAAACCTGCAAGAGGCGCGCCAAGCCCGGGAGGCTTGGGCGCAAACCTATCCTCGCGATCCGCGCGCCTACGGGCCGGGGTACATCAACAAGGCCAGCGGCCAATTCGAAAAACAGATTGCGCAGGATCAGAAGGCCATGGAACTCGACCCGGATTTCGGCATGAGTTACTACAACCTGGCCGTCAACTACTCGTATCTCAATCGCCTGGCGGAAGCCGAGAACGTCCTCGCTCGGGCAGCCGGCCGAGGGCTGGAAATCGACGAGTTGATCATGCTCGCCTACGAGCTCGCTTTCCTACAAGGTGATCAGACTGGAATGGAGCGTGCCGTTGCACGCGCTCGGGCGCGCTCAGGAGGAGAGACCTGGATGTCCGCGCGCGAGGCGTTCGCACTCGCATATAGCGGCCATCTGCGGCAGGCAAGGGTCGCGACGAGTCGAGCGATAGAACACGCGAATCAATTGGACCAGCGCCAGAGGGCCGCTCTGTGGGAATCCGGAGCCGCCGTGCGCGAGGCGCTCTTCGGGAACGCTTCCGAAGCCAGGCAGCGGGCCAAAGCCGCGCTCCAGCTCTCCCGGGATCGCGAGACCGAGTATGGCGCGGCCTACGCGCTCGTTGCTTCCGGCGATTTAGCCCAGGCTCGCGCCCTCGCCGATGACCTGGAAAGACGCTTTCCCGAGGATTCGACTGTCCGCTTCCACTATCGGCCGGTTCTTCGCGCGCGCCTCGCCCTGCACCAGGGTGACACGGCGGCAGCTCTCGAATCGCTTGAGGCCGCCGTCCCCTATGAGCTCGGGAGCCCGCGCAGCATGGCCAATGGGCTTTTTGGTGCGTTTTACGCGATCTATGCGCGAGGCGAGACATACCTGGCGGCGGGCCGGGGCGCCGAAGCCGCACGGGAATTCCAGCGGGTCCTCGATCACCGTGGGGTCGTAGTCAGCGATCCCATCGGCGCTCTCGCGCGCCTGAAACTGGCCCGCGCGTTCGTCCTAATGGGAGAGACGGCCAAGGCGAAGGCTGCCTATCAGGATTTCCTGACGCTTTGGAAGGATGCCGACCCCGGCATCCCGGTCCTGCAACAGGCGAAGGCGGAATTCGCGACCCTACGTTAAAACCTGGATGTTCTCGGGCGCGCATTTCGCAGACATTGTTTGTCGGGCCAATAAAAAGAGAGTCCCCATCCGTCGTTTAATGTCTCGTGAATAAATACCCCACTCGTCCGACTTATTGCTCCCTTTCCCTTGCGTTCGGATGGCTGTGCCTGGGAATCGGCATGTACGTCTCAACCAAACAGCTCGATCTGCTGATCAGCTTCAACGCGGCTAGCCGCCTCCGGATCGTTCAGGCATTCGGGCTGGGGTTTCTGTTCGTTCCAATCTCGTTTGCCGCCTACATCGGCATTCCGCCGGAAAAAGGCAATAATGTCTCGGGGATGGTGAATTTCATGCGCAACATCGTAAGCAGCGTGGGCACATCGGGGGTAACGACGCTGCTCGCGCGCCGGGCGCAGTCGCATCAATCGCTCATTTCCTATCACGCCACGAATTACGATCCTGCGTTCCGCGATCAAGTGAACCGGCTGGCGGCGCAACTGGTTCACTCCGGCGCGACCGTACCAAATGCGCGGACGGGAGCCCTGAGCCGCGCTTATGGCCAGGTGCTCGTTCAGGCGCAGACACTCGCCTATATCGACACGTTCATGATCCTGGCGATCGCCGCCGGCCTCATGTTCATGCTTTCGTTTCTGATCCGCAAGAACGACCCCGCGCCGGGCCGGGTCGTGCTTGAGTAGGAGTATCTATGATCAAGGTGCTGACCATCGAACGCGAGTACGGGAGCGGCGCAGCCGCGATCGCGCAAGGGCTGGCGGATAAACTCGGGTGGAAGCTGTGGGACCAAGCGATCACTGACGAAGTTGCGCGCTACCTCGAATGCGATCGCCGCCATGTGGAGCAGCAGGAGGAGCGCCGCGATCCGCTGCACTACCGCCTGCTCAAATCCTTCATGCGAGGCAGCTTCGAAGGCAGCTTGAATGCGCCGAAGATGAAGATCGCCGATACAGAAGGGATTCGAAAGGTGACCGAGCAGCTTGTCAGGAAGGCGGCCGACGAAGGCAACGCGGTGATCGTCGGGCGCGGCGCGGCCTATTATCTGCATGCCTGCGAGAACGCGTTTCACACTTTCGTCTACGCGCCGTTCGATGACAAGGTGCAACGCCTGCGGGGCGAGGGCAGAAGCCAGGCGGAGGCGATGGAGCTGGTCGAAAACGTCGATTCGGATCGGACCATGTTCATCAAGGAGCATTTCGGAATCGACTGGCCGGCTCGCCAGCTTTTCCACCTGATGGTGAATTCGACGATCGGCGAGGAGATGGTAATTGACATCATTCTGGGCGGGCTCGCGGCCGCGAAGAAAGGAAAACTTCCGGGAATGTCGTGTTAAGGGCGCGTTATGAAAAGCGCCTTCCCTGGAGCGATTCTGTCACCCTGCTGGTTGCTCGGATCGTCGCGTCCGCCGCAGACGCGTGGCACGACGTGATCCACGACTTGACCGGGGCACGCACCTTCCGCGCTCTCTGTCGCTGGGCACGGATGCGACCAGTAGAATTGCGTCCGGCAGCGGCGGCACCGGAACGGCCCCCGGCCAACCTCTGAATGGCGGCATAGAATCCCTCAGTTATCGAGCGCCGAATTTCGCCCGAGAGTTGCCGAATATCGGGCCGTGATGAAGTATGCCGAGGAGAATCCGGCCTCACTCGCGCGCATGGCGCTCGGTCAGGGTGCGCTCCTATGAACTCGCGGATTATAACCAGGAGCATGTCGCGACGGTTGGAGCGGCTCGAACAGCAGAGGCCTTCGACTGACGTATGCAAATATTGGCGGATCGTCACGATCGATTCCGCGCGACATCGATTCAGATTGCCGGAACTCTTACTTCCCAGAACCGGACTTCACGACAACATGCTCCTTCTAGATCCCAAATTATGGCTGTCCCGCCGACATCAGACGATTCAGTTCCTCGCCCCAGTTGAGAATCACCCTTATTTCCCGTGGAATCGAGCCAACATCCCAGCGAACCATCAACAGACGCTTTCCATCGGGACTAGGATCGTAGCTGTGCCAGAAGAAATTAAAAGGAGACCGATCGAACAATTTCCGTCCGAATCCAAATGAGCCGTCGGTTTTCGCCGCCGTCACAATTACAGCTTCCCCGCTGACGTAGAACAGTTCTTTGCCGTCACGGGACCACATTGGCATGGTGCCTCCCTCGGTCGAAACCACCACGCGATGTCCTCCGCCGGGGTAGTCTTCGACGTAGACTTCATTTCTGCCCGATTCATCCGATTGGTAGGCCAGCCGATGTCCATCCGGCGAAAACTCGGCGTTCACTTCGCTGAATGCCTTTGTCACTCGTACCGGCGCGACTTTGCCATCAGGGGATAACGTGTACAGATCCTCGCCGCCGTCCGGGTAGCCTTCACCGAACAGCAGAGTATCGTCGGGTGTAAAGGATGTCGGATATTGATTGAAAGGACGCTTGAGCAACCGTTCCGTAGGGCGCGAGCCATCGGCTGGAAGTGAGAATATGTCGTAATCGACGCCCTCGTTCGCGGCATAGATGACTCGCGATCCGTCCCGGCTCCACATCGGGGACGAGGCGTTCATACCGGTATTGCCATAGAAGGTAAGACGGCGCCGGGCGCCCGTGTCCAATTCATAAACCCACAGATCTGAAGCGATCTGCACCAGTACCTTATGGCCATCGGGCGAGAGCACCGCGTGCGAAAATTCACCGGGAACTTCAGCGGCCGGCTCGACGCGTCCCGTTCGGTCGACCCATACCAGAGTTCTTTTCCCCGGGTCGCCCGCCACATAGACCGCCGAGCCGGAACGCGATACCGCAAGCGCCATCCGTCTCCAGCCGCCCGCTTCATAATTCACGTTATCCAGGACAGTACGGTCCGCGGTGACGACGGTGGGATGTTCGGTATTCAACACAGCCGCCTTGACGCTGGTGTTCAAGTCGTTCACGAAAACGCGCACGGACGAGCCCGACTGCGCGCCCGCTGCTCCAGCGCTCACGCCGGGAACGATGAGCTGCCATTGGCGAGTCTTCAGCGAGTAGATGGCGACTCCACGCTTGTTTTTTCCTCCGATTGAAAACAGGACATAAGTTCCCCCCGGGAGCGCTTCCGGCCAAATGTGTTCGTAGCCATTTTCAGCCCCGTCCGGTCTTGTAAGCGATTCTGGCTCGTCGCGGCCTGGACGGATCATCACCAGGCCGGAGGTTTCATCGGGCACGTAGACGATGCTCCCGTCCTCCAGAAATGTGCCGCCGAACGGAAATGTGGCCGTCGCGAGCTTGATCGGGGCGCCGCCGCCAATTTCCACCTTTTGAAGCTGTCCCTGTGCAAAGAAGCCCAGCCATCTCCCGTCGGGCGAAAAGAATGGCTGCGAGCCTCCGCTGGTCCCGGCCACTTCGCGGGCTTCGAACCCGCTGAGGTTGCGTAGGTAGATGTGTGGATCCACACTGCCCTTGTGACTGGCATAGGCGATCAAACGGCCATCGGAAGAGATCGCCGGCGAG
The DNA here is from genome assembly GCA_963813145.1 of Bryobacterales bacterium. Lineage (GTDB taxonomy): Bacteria > Acidobacteriota > Terriglobia > Bryobacterales > Bryobacteraceae > Palsa-187. The sequence continues at coordinate 2,434,598 of CAWEXX010000001.1, read as the reverse complement.
TCAGTGAGTTCCTCGTTCGTGTCGAGCGTGATCACGAATCGAGTGACTGGCGCATGCGGCGCCGGTGGCTGGCGTATCCACAGAAAAAGCCCTAACGCCAAAATTGCGAGACACAACCCCACCGCCGCGGGCACGCCCCAACGACGCCGTGGCTCCGCCGAGCGTTCGTCGTAAAGCAACAGCAAGTCCAGGTCGCCGATATCACGTAGTCGTCTTTGTGGATCTTTTTCGAGACATCGCTTCACAACGCCCCTCAGTTTGAGCGGCACGGCGGAGAGGTCCGGTTCCTTGGTCATGACGGCCGCGAGAATATCCGCGATCGTCTCACCCTGGAACGCTGCCTTTCCTGTCAGCATTTCATAAAGAACGCAACCGAACGCCCAGATATCGGCGCGATGATCCACTGGCTTCCCTCGCGCCTGTTCAGGAGCCATGTAGGCCGCAGTTCCTATGATCATTCCAGCGCGCGTCTGCGAGAGCGTAATCGTCGGTGAACTCTCAGGATTCGCCTTATGAGCATCCGCAGTTTTAGCTAAACCGAAATCGAGAATCTTGATGCCTCCGCCGCTCGTCAGAAGAATGTTGGCTGGCTTGAGATCCCGATGAGTGATTCCGCGGTCGTGGGCGGCCCGCAAACCATCCGCGATTTGCCGTGCATAATCCAGTGCTTTTTCAGCGGGGAGCGGGCCTTCTAAGGGCTGACCGTCGATCAGTTCCAGGACCAGATAATTCGGTCCGACGTCGTAAACGTGGCAAATGTTGCGATGGTTCAGGGCCGCGATGGATCGAGCTTCGCGCTCGAATCGCTCGGAGAACTTTTCGTTCGCTACTTTGATGGCAACTTCGCGGCCGAGCCGGGTGTCGCGCGCGCGATAGACTTCGCCCATGCCGCCGGCACCGATGAGCGCCAGGATTTCATACGGCCCGAGTCTGTCGGCTGGAGAAAGTGGCATTAGCGGATTGAAACAAGTGTACTGAAATCGAGTTCGATGGACAGAACCCTCCATATCGCGCGCCACTCTGAAGCTAAGGCCGCTGCCGTGATTGGTCTTAAACGGCATTCTTGGAAGCTACCGATAATGTGTATTATCTTGGCCGGTGATAGCTTTGCATTGCGCGCACAAAGAGGCAGCGCCGATGTGGTTCCGGGGTTAAGCTGACTTCGCGTTCCTAATTCGACATCGACTCTCCGAAGCCCGGCTTCAGCTTGATGGTGATTGGCATGCTCGCACTCGGAATCGCAGGCAACGCTGCCATCTTCAGCACCTTCAACACCCTGTTTTTGAAGCCGCTGCCGTTTCCCGATTCTTCACGCCTGATCGATCTCGATGAGACCGCACCCAAGTGGAACCTGCACTACGTCGGCATCGCCGCACCCGACTTCGTGGCCTGGCACGACCAGAACGGCACTTTTGACGCCATGGCTTTCTTCCAGAATCCGGACTTCAACCTCTCCAAACTCGGCCCGGCGCAGCATGTTCGAGGCGCGAAGGTGACCAGGGACATGTTGAACGTTCTCTGACTCAAGCTGGTCCTTGGCCGCAATTTTCTTCCGGATGAGGACCGGCCCAAGGGCGAGAAGGTTGCGATGCTCGGATATGATCTGTGGCAGCGTCTGTTTTCCGGCGATCGAAATGTCCTGGGCCGTTTCATCATGCTCGATGACGAGCCATACAAAATCATCGGTGTCTTGCCGCGCGAAGCGATATTCCCGGATCGCGCTGAAATCTGGGTGCCGTTGGCGCCGAATGCGTCGGAAGGCCTGAATCACGGCTGGGGCGGGCACGGCATCGGCCGCCTGAAGCGCGGCCTTACCGTGCAGCAGGCTTCGGCCGATCTGCTGCGCGTCCACCGGTCGTTGATCGCCACGGGGCAAAAGGTGAACGAGATCACGGCGCCGCTCCTCACATCGATTCGCACCCGCTATCTGGGCGACTATCGCATGGCGAGCGAAATTCTGCTGGTCGCGGTCGGCGGGGTGCTGCTCATCGCTTGCGTGAATATCGCGGCCCTGGTGCTGATGCGCGCGTCGTCGCGCTCTCACGAAATCGGCATCCGGATCGCCATTGGTGCCTCCCGCGGCCGGATCATCCATCAGTTGCTGACCGAAAATGTCGTACTCGCGGCGATAGGAGGAGCCGTCGGAGTGCTGTTCGGCCGCCTCGGGCTTCAGGTAATCGTCCCGCTACTTCCGGACACGATACCGGGCTGGATCGATTTCCATCTCGACGCCCGTTTCGTGGCTTTCTGCATTCTGATTACGGCGTCCTCAGCTGTGTCGCCGAAACTTCCAATCCCTGGTCCGGGTGCTATCCCCGGCGGGTCTTTCACTGCTGATTGGGGCCGTGGTAGACGCCGCGAGCCAACGCGCGAATCTGGTTTCTCCCGGCGAGATCGTGGTCATCTACGGCGCGGGCCTCGGCCCCGCTCAACTGGTGCAGCCGAGGGCGGGATCACGCTACGATTTCGCTCCGGCACGCGCTTAGGCTTCCGCATACCCCAACTACTCATGCGCAACTTAGGCAGCTTCGGTATGGTTTAGCCAGATGTAACCAAAGAAGACGTGAGCGGTATCAAATAGAACATGTTGCAAGATCTTGTGTTCTCACTGCGCGAGCTGCGGAAGCGTCCCGGGCTCGCGGTGACCGCCATCCTTTCTCTTACACTCGGTATCGGTGCAACCACGGCCGTCTTCAGCGTCATTTACGGTCTGCTGGTGAACCCCTATCCGTACCTGGGCGCCGACCGCATGATCGAACTCTCCATCCTGAACGAAAAGGGCGATCGCCGCGGAGTGGGAATTACCGGCCCTCAACTCAACGCTCTGCGGCAAGTAAGCTGCATCGAGAGTGCGGCGGCGAGTTGGGGGACTTGGAATCTGACCACGACGGACGAGGATTTGCCCCAGGATGTTCCGTCCGTCCAGCTCTCTGCGAATTCAGGGATTCACTTCGGGGTCCCCGCGCTATTGGGACGCACGCTTCTGCCCACGGACGCTCCGGATGGCCAGGATCCGCAGCCCGTGGTGGTGCTGAACTATCGTTTTTGGCAGAGGCACTTCAATTCCGATCCGACCGTGGTGGGACACAACCTGCAGCTTGTGCACAAGAATTACACCATCGTGGGCGTTCTGCCTTCTCGGTTCACAATCGGCGACGCGGATGTGTATTTGCCGCTCAAGCTCACGAATGATTCCACGGTCACGTTCCAACCGCGTATCCGCTTGCGGCCCGGAGTGACTCAGGCGGCCGCGAACGCCGAACTGCAACCTCTGCTGGAGCAATTTGCCAAGGACACTCCGACGCATTTCCCGAAGAAATTTCGCGTCCACATTCGCGGGCTGGTGGAGCGTTATATGGAGCGTCTGGGCCCGCCTTTGTATCTGCTGTTAGGCGCGGTCGGGCTCCTTTTAATGATCGGTTGCGCCAATGTTTCGATCCTGCTGCTGGCTCGCGGAACGGCACGGCAGCACGAGCTGGCGATCCGGAGCGCGATCGGGGCCAGCCGCTGGCGAATTCAGCGCCAACTTCTTACCGAGGCCCTGGGGCTATCGCTCACCGGAGCGATCGGAGGCGTCCTGCTGGCTTATCGTTCGGTGCCGGTGCTGGTTCGCTTGCTTCCGGAATTTTCGTTTCCGCACGAAGCGGTGATCAGCGTAAATCTGCCGGTGCTGCTGTTCTCGGTCGCGATCGCCATCGTCACTGGCGTATTGTTCGGACTGGCTCCCGCTCTCGAGTTTTCCCGGCCGGAGGTGGCGCAGCTCATGCAATCGAGCTCGCGGCGAACCACGGGGGGCGGGCGCGGGAAACGAACCCACAGCATGCTGGTCGCCGGACAGATCGCGTTGACGCTGTTGCTGCTGACTTCGGCGGCGGCCGCAATGAACGGATTCGTGCGCCTGGTCCGCGCGGAACTCGGCTACGATCCGCATAATGCGATGTCGGTCGGGATTCCGGTGCATCAGAACTCGCATGTAACATGGGAGGATCGATCCGCCTATTTCATGCAGTTGTTAAACCGGGTTTCCGCGATGCCGGAAGTGGTCTCCGCGGGGATCTCAACCAATGCGACGCCGCCTTCGAACGGCTCCGATATGACGTTTGAAATTTTCGGCCGCCCGTCGGGCCAAAAGGAGCAATTGCGGACCAACTTCGTCAGCCCCGGCTACTTCTCGACTCTGCGCATCCCGGTTTTACAGGGACGCCTCTGGGACGATGCGGAAATTGTGCGTGCCGCGCGCCTGGCGGTGATCAATCAAACCACGGCGCGCCAATATTTTCCCCAGGGCGATGCGATAGGAAAACAGATCCGTCTCCCCGATCTTAAGAGCGAACCTCCCTTCACGCAATCGGCGAAGGAGAGCAACAACTGGATGCAGATCATCGGCGTCGTCGCCGACGCTCGCGATGACGGTCTGAGCCGGCCCGTCAAGCCGGCGATCTTTGTGCCGTTCACAACTCATATGTGGATGTTCACGCAAATTCTGGTGCGGACGCGATCCACACCGCTCGCGAATCTCAATCGCGTGCGCGCCGAAGTGAAAGCCGTCGACCCCGATCAACAGGTAATCAGTCAGATCCGCGACTTGGAGCAGTGGATTCAGGGTGAAGACGAATACGCCTACGGACGTCTGGTGGCGGCGCTGTTTACTGGATTCTCCGTGCTGGCGCTGGTGCTCGCGGCCATAGGATTGTTCAGTGTGGTCTCCTATAGCGTCGCTCAAAGGACCAATGAATTCGGCATTCGGATGGCATTGGGCGCGACGCCCCGTGGGGTGCTGAGGCTGGTATTCGCATCGACTGCGCGCGACGTCATCGGAGGCGTGGTGTGCGGCGTCTTGCTCAGCATCTTTCTGAGCGGGGTCTTGTCGAAATGGGCGCAAGGAAGTTCGCAGAACCCGCTGCTTTTCGCGGCTGCGACGCTGCTGTTGGTGGCGACCTCGGCATTGGCGGCGTTCGTTCCGGCGCGGCGGGCATCGTCGGTGGATCCAATGATCGCATTGCGGTACGAATAGGACGACGGTGCTGGCGATTCGGGCGGCAGGAGATAGACGCACCCGCCACGCTGCGCCGGAATCTACCCGATTTGCGAAATCAGTAGATTGGCCGACTCAGACCGCGTACCCCCGGCGCACGGCGGGTGCAGCGATTCCAAGTCGCGGGCTCTTCCGCGTGGATCGACTCAGAGCGGTTCACGAAGAAGCAATCAAAAGCGTAAAGAGTTGGCAATTCGCTCCGCCGCATTATGATTGTAATACTCAGCCCACGCAAGTAAAGATTTACGTGCAATTTGCACTCCCGGCAAAATGACCACGGTTTCCCTCGCGAAAGGGTTGGTATTTACTTGCTCTTTACCCGCCTTCGCACTGGAAACTGAACCCGGTTTTTCAACGCCGGATGAAAATTCCCCACTTCGCCGGTTGAAAACTCCCCACCCCAAAGCTCTCGGCCCACTCTGCCCCTTCCCGATATTAGGAGGTGCTTCCAGGACGGCCCGGAGCAAGCGACGAAGGAAAGCACGTTCGCACGGGTTGCGTTATTATGTTCCGATGAAACGTCGCGCCGCCATCGTGATCGCGTTTGCCGTCCTCGGCGTTTTGCCGTCCCACCTGGCCGGTTCCGACGAGCTGAATCAGCAATTGAAACGGATATTCGATTCACGCGCTTTTGCTGGAAAACGGTTCGGCCCTGCGCGCTGGATTCGCGGTGGCACGGCATTCACCACAGTCGAGGACGCCCCTTCCACCGAGGGCGCGAAGGATATCGTCGAGTACGATACGGCCACGGGCAAGCGTTCGATCCTGGTCTCGCACACGCTACTCATGCCGCCAAAAGCCGGAAAGCCGCTCACCGTGGAGGATTACCGTTGGGACAAAGACGCGAACCGCCTCCTGGTTTACACGGAGTCACGCAAGGTCTGGCGGACGAATTCCCGGGGCGATTACTGGGTGCTTGACCGTTCGACGGGTGCTCTCAAGAAGCTAGGCGGCGATGCGCCGGCGTCTTCCCTGAGTTTCGCGAAGTTCTCTCCCGACGGCACGCGCGTGGCGTATGTCCGCGCGAACAATCTCTATGTCGAGGACCTATCCACAGGCGCAGTTCGCGCGCTGACCGCCGATGGCTCCGACACCCTGGTTAACGGCGCTTCCGACTGGGTATATGAGGAGGAACTCAATGTTCGCGACGGCTTCCGCTGGGCGCCCGACGGCCAGAGCCTCGCCTTCTGGCGGTTCGATTTAACCGGCGTCGAGCGGTTCGCGCTCATCAACAATACTGACACGCTGTATCCGAAGGTGGTCAACATTCCCTATCCCAAAGCTGGTGCTAAAAACTCCGCCGTGCGCATAGGCGTGATCGCAGCGGAAGGCGGCGCACCGCGATGGATGCAGGTTCCCGGCGATCCGCGGGACCATTACATCTTCCGCGTGGAGTGGCTGGAGAGCGGGGTAGGCTTGGCGATCGGCCAGCTCAATCGTCAGCAGAACACCGCGACGGTTTTCATCGCCGATCCCAGATCCGGAACAGCGAAAGCCGTCTTCCGGGATCAAGATGCAGCGTGGGTGGACGTGCCCGAGAACGGGGAACTGGGAAGAGATACCGGCAGGTTTGATTGGCTGAATCATGGTAAGAGCTTTCTTTGGCTGAGCGAGCGCGACGGATGGCGTCATGCATACTCCATCTCGCGCGATGGCGGGGAGCCCGTCCCCCTCACATCCGAAGCCGCGGACATCATAAGCATTGAGGCCATAGACCCGCAGAGCCGCTGGATCTACTTCATGGCCTCCCCCGCGAACGCCACCCAGCGTTATCTGTACCGCTCCGGCGTGGACCATTCGAGGCCAGCGGTTCGTATGAGCCCGGACGATCAACCTGGGACGCACTCTTACGACATCTCTCCGAACTGTCAGTGGGCCTTTCACACTTACTCGCGTTTTGACAGCCCGCCCGTCACCGATCTGGTCAGTCTGCCAGACCACAAGTCCGTTCGCATACTCGAAGACAATGCCGTTTTGCGCGCCAATGCAGCGTCATCTGTGGACCCGCCGGTCGAGTTCCTGCAACTTACGCTCGACGATGGCACGACGGTGGACGGGTGGCTCCTCAAGCCGCGCGTTTTCGACCCGTCCAAGAAATACCCTCTGCTGGTCTACGTCTATGGAGAGCCGGCAAGCGTCACCGTCGTGGATGCCTGGATGGGACAGCGAAGTTTGTTTCACCGGGCACTGGCCGAAGATGGCTACCTGATCGCCAGCTTCGACACTCGGGGCACTCCCGCCCCTAAAGGCCGCTCATGGCGGAAGCCGATTTATGGCGCGGTGGGCGTACTCTTATCGCAGGAACAGACCGGATCGGTACTGGCGCTGGCCCGCCAACGGTCTTACGTCGATGTCACCCGGGTGGGTGTGTGGGGCTGGAGCGGCGGCGGTACCAATACTTTGAATCTCATGTTCCGTTCTCCCGACCTGTTTCACGTCGGCGTGGCCGTCGCGCCGGTTCCGGATCAGAAGCTCTACGACACGATCTACCAAGAGCGCTACATGGGATTGCCTGAAGAAAATGCGGAGGGTTATCGCAGAGGATCCGCCATCAACTTCGCTGAAGGTCTTCGGGGCAAACTGCTGATCGTGCATGGCTCCGGCGACGATAACGTTCATTTCCAAGGCACTCAAAAACTGCTGAACCGTCTCATCGAATTAGGCAAGCAGTTCGACTTCATGGAGTATCCGAACCGGACGCACTCCATCTCTGAGGGCAGAGGGACCACAATGCACCTATTCAGCCTGATCGCCCGCTATATCGAGGAGCATCTACCGGCTGGGCCGAGATAGACCGAAGTGAACACGGAGATTCACGGAGGGCAGCCAATCAGAAAGGCAACGGTTCCTGAATCAAGGCGTATCCGGTATATCGGTGCACTTTGACCCATAACGCGCAAGCCGGAGAAGTGCCCGATGGCCATTAACCGCAAACCTCCTCGCATACGAACGCGGATTGGGTGAACACTACTCATTGCATGCGAGCAATTCTGACTGAGGTCGGACAATTGCGAGACCGATCTTCCTATAGTTGGCTCACAATCCCCACCTGCTTATGACCTCGAATTTGCGTGTGCAGCATCGTTAACCTTCGTCAGTTGGAATGGATCGGCGAGAAGGTCCCTTTGACGAGGACTCGGATCCAGGCGGCTCACGGAACGGTTCCACTGAAATGCGTTTGTAAACCACTTCCAACACGTCCAGGTATTCCGTACCGCCCGGCGCTTGGAGTAGAACGCTGTCGCCCGGCGCCGACTTCAGCAACGCGCGCCCCAGAGGCGACACCCAACTGATGTGGTTACGGTCGAGATCTACTTCGTCGGTGCCCACGATGCTCACCACTCGCTCTACTCCCACGGCATTGGCATAGCGCACGGTTGCGCCGAAGAATGCCCTCGTGGCCGCTAGCCCCGTTCTCGGAGTTTCCGGGTCCACCACTTCCGCTGCTTCGAGTCGCTTCCTGAGAAAGCGAATCCTCCCATCAATCTGGCGCAACCGCCGCTTGCCGTACTGATAGTCGGCGTTTTCACTACGATCTCCGTTACTGGCGGCCCACGCCACCACCTCCGTCACGGCCGGGCGTTCCCTGTGGAGCAGAAACTGGTGCTCATCTCTGAGGCGCTGCAGCCCGCTCGGCGTGATGTAGTTCTTGCCTTGCGTCGCGGGCTCGTCCGCTTTTGGTTTTCTCGTAAACCCTTTTCGCATCTCATAGTCCTTCCGGCGCAAATCCAATGGGTGCTACCACGCTCTCAAGAAAAGGCTACACGTTGTCGGATCGATTCTGCTTGGAGTCGGCACAACACACGAAAAGAGCTTGCCGATTCGCGCGGTGTCGATTTTGGGGTGGTTCAAGGAGGCGAGAGTCCGAGCATCACGTCTCAGCCGCCAGGCTCGCCTCCAGCGCCCAGTCCGGATGAACTCCGTTGCGGCGTGGAGATATGCGGTGTCGGCCTCCATCGTTGCAGATCGAGTGGCGCCCGGCACGCTGTCCCCTCAGGCTCCTATGAGCGCCGCCTTGACCGATTCATAAACCGCGAAGGTGCCCAAGAGACCGGTGATTTCGAAGACCTGTTTGACTAAACCGTGCATGCGGCAAATCCGGAGTGCTCCGCCTTTGTCCTGAACCGTCTTGGCGACAGAGACGAAACTTCGGAGTCCCATGCTGCTAACGTATTTCAGTTCTCCCAAGTCGACGACCAGACCATTCAATCCTTCGGCAATGCAGGGCTTTACACTGCTGTTCGAACAGAGGTGCGTTCTCGGCGTCCATCCGGCCGGACACAAGAAACACCACTTGATCGGATACCTGCCTGCGCTCGATGGTCGCAATCCTGCTTGCACTAACGCGTTTCAATTCGGTGGCTGCGAAGGCGCCGCCAGGGAATGCCGGATTGGAGAAAGATGCATTGCTTTGGTATGCCGCACGGTGTGCGGACTGATGCCCATACTAGCCGGAGCTGGCATGGAACGTGTGGCGCGCAAGTACTTCAGCAAAATATATCGTCAGGCGTTCCCGGAATTCCGCCAGGAATCGCTCTGCCTTCGCACGGCGTTCGAAACCACCACCAGATCGCAGGCATAGCCAAAGGCGCAAATCATGTCGATTTCCCGGCGTTGAGCCCCCACAATCTGGCGTGCGGCGGGACTACGAATCCGTATGGAACGGCGGCTCGACAGGCGGCGCGGCGGTTTCAGCGCTCAGTTTCCGCTACCGGCACAGCAGACTGCGGCGAGAATTAAGTCGCCGGCTCCGATCGGCTCGACGATTTCGTAGGGGCCGAGTTTATCGCCGGCTTTCATTTCACGGAGGGCGCGCGCCGTTGGACTTCGTCGAAAAAATTAAGCAGAAAGGTCGCGTGGGTTGGCGGCCTCTCGTCGGCCGGGGTCATGAAAATGACACGCTTCCCGTCCGGCATGAAATCGATCTGGCCGGTGATCGAAGGCGTTGCGGGAGACCAGGGCTTCGGCTCCTCCGCGCGAAACGAACCGGCCAAATCGTTATACTCCGCCGCCCAGCTCCGTCCTGTTGGTTCAAGGAATAACAACTCGTGGCTGCTGTGAGACCACCAAATTCCGCCACCGCCCTGCCGCGAAATGCGGATTCTTCCGCCCGGGCCCGGATAGGGTTGAACAAAGACCTGCCTGACTTCACCGGGTTCGAGCAGGCTGTAACCGATCCATCGGCCGTCCGGAGAAAACGTGGGAAGTCTCGCGTCGAGTGAGTCCTGGAAAAGTGTCTGTGGCGGTCCAGCCTTGGGGTGCTCCGCATCGGCGAGATCCAGCGGGACAATCCAGATTCCGTAAGGAGGAGAGCGGCGCCAGGAGGCGAGTTTGGATCCGTCGGGCGAGAACGAGTGCGGCATCCATCCGGTTCCCTCCTGTAAACGCACGGGGTCGCTGGGAGCATCGGCGCGCATCCAATAAACTCCGGGGCCTGACGGACCGGCTTCGACCGAGAACACAAGGTGCTTCCCGTCCGGAGTCCAAGTCCAGGAGATGGCATGCCCCTTGAGCGATGCCAATCGAAAAGCCGCTCCCGACGCCAGTTCGTAAACGGACACGGTGGTGCTCGCGCGATCCGGCATGGCGGCCGCCGCCAGCCGCGTTCCGTCCGGAGAAACCCTGACACTCAAATAGCGATCTGGCGGAAGCGCAAGTTTTTGCCGGGAGCCGGACCGGTCGATGATCGAGATCGTCTCTTTCAGGTCTGCCCGTAGATAGACGAATGTTCCCGCGGTACGCACGTCGAATTCGGCGAATCCATTACCGTTCCCCTGCCAACCGGCAACGTCTTCGATCACGGGCGCGGCGGGTCCGGTCAGCTTGAGCCGTTTGGCGTCCATCGGCGCGGCGAACAGAGTCCCTTCGTGCATGTAAACAAAGTGGCCCGAATCCGCCGCTGTCGGCATGTAGTGCGGGGCGTAGCCGCCTTTGAACAGGACCGACTGCTTCCCGGTCTTGAGAGATCGTGCCACGATTGTGGAGTCGTCGTAGGAGTCGTTAGCTCCCCTTGTCAGAAAAAGGAACGCGTCGCCGTCCGGCAGAAACTGCGGCAGCCGGTGCGTGATTTCGCCCTTGCTCGCGTCGAGCTGCGTGACCGGTTGCGGGACGCCGCCGGAGCTGGGCACGCGGAGCAGCCCCGCTCGCGTGAGAGGCGCGAACAGAATGGTGCCGTCCGGTCCCCATGCCCCGCCGCGCGGGTTTGGAGCGTCGCACAAAGTCACCGGTTCGCCGCCCTCCACTGAAATCTTCTTGAGCTTGCGATCGGCGAAGAAGGCCACCCACCGGCCGTCCGGTGAAAAGAACGGATTCGCCGCGCCATCGGTTCCCGCGAGGACGGTCGCGGCGGAGTTTCCCAGAAGCCGCAGCGCAAGATGATCCCGGTTGTCGGGGCCGCGCGCCAGGAAAGCCAGGCGGGCGCCGTCGGGAGAAATGGCGAGCGACGGGCCTGCGCCGGAGCCGAGAGAGATATCGTTGCCCAGATCGACGTCGAAGCGCATGAACGGGCCCTCCGCTGCAGGCTTGGTTCGCCAGGACAGTGCCGCTAGCGCGAGGCCGGCCAGTATCACGCATGCGCCCAGCGTGGTGCCGAGCACCAGGGGCGTTCGGCTGGGGCGCGGCGGGTCGGGAGGCGCGTCGTCAAGTAATAGCGCCCAATCGCCAATCGCCTGTAGCCGCCGCTTAAGGTCTTTCCGTAGGCACGCCTGTAGCAGGCGGCGAATCCCGGCCGGAACGCGATTAAGATCCGGCTCTTCTTTCATCACGGCCGCGAGGATATCGGTGGTGGTCTCGCCGTGGAAGAGTCTGTCGCCCGTGAGCATTTCGTACAGCACGACGCCGAATGCCCAGATATCGGCGCGGCGATCGACCGACTTACCGCGCGCCTGTTCGGGGGCCATATAGGCCGCGGTTCCGAGGATCATGCCGGCCCCTGTCGGCGAAACGGTCATAGTCGGCGATCTTTCGGGATCGGACGCGGGCACTTCGGTATTTTTGGCCAGGCCGAAGTCGAGAACTTTGATCGTGCCGCCGGAGGTGATCAGGATATTCGCGGGCTTCAGATCGCGATGAACGATGCCGCGTTCGTGCGCGGCTTCGAGCGCGGCGGCAATCTGGTGAGCGAGCTTCAACGCATGAGCGAGCGGCATGGGCCCCTTGGGCGATTTGCCGTCAATCAGCTCCATGACCAGGTAATTGGGCCCGACGTCATAGAGTTGGCAGATATTGGGATGGTTCAGCGCGGCGATGGATTTGGCTTCGCGCTCGAAACGGTCGCTGAATCTTTCGTTCGAGATCTTGATGGCGACGTCGCGACCGAGGCGGGTGTCGCGGGCTTTGTATACCTCGCCCATCCCGCCGGCCCCAAGGGGCGCAAGGATCTCGTAGGGTCCCAAGTGAGCGCCCGGAGCCAGAGACATAGAGTGTCTAACGATTCTACGCTAGCGTGGTATCCACTTATTACGCCTTACTCGTAGAAGTGGTGCGGACGGCGACCCGAAGTCCTCTGCGGGAAATTTGAATCGCGAGGACAAGGCTTTCGGCATTCATGAAGCCGACTTTATGCGTGCGGTCGCCCCGTTCGGGCATTTTACGAAACCGCGCGTTAAATAATGGGGAAGCCTGACCTCGGCAACGGAGAGCCCTTCTGGCCGCTTTGGCGCCTACAGCCTCCGGTGACATCGGCTACGGCCAACAGAAGACGCCTCGGCCTGCGTGAACCGGCTATCTACGGCAAATAGTGCTTATCCCAGCGGGGTCGCTATTAAATAGTGGGGAGAGAAGTTCGAATCGAACGAATGGCTCCCCACTTCGCGCAGACGAACGGGTCTTCGGAGACGCATTTGACGGTGTCTGCGAGGTTCGGAATTTAGCTTGACAAGGAAGACCATGGATCGCATCGTGCCATCTGGTAAGCATAAAAAAGGTACCCAAAGAGGTGCCAAACAGGCGTCGAAAAACGGGCCCTGATCGCTTCCGGCCCCTCTTAGGCGAACATCAGGTATTCAGTGATGGAAACAGCCATCTCCCTCTGTCAAAGTACGATCGTGAGCCGCACACAACCGACAAAAACCCGGCGCGCTCAGCTTTTCTTGCGGATTGAGTAAAGACGATTCTCGGTACGCAGGAGCAAGCGGTCGCCGACCAGGGCCGGGGTCGCCAGCGCCATTTCGTCCAGATCGTTGGAATGGCGCAATTCGAATTTGTCGCCGGCCGCGATCACGTACGTCGTGCCCTCTTCGCTCAAGCAGAAAATCTCGCCGTTGTAGCCCCATGGCGACGCCGTGAAATCGCCGCCCGTGCCGATGCGAGCCTTGTAAGTCTGGACGCCGGTTTTTGCGTCGAAGCGCGTCAGGATTCCGGTGTGCGTCAGCACATAGATGCCGCCCTCATAGGCGAGTTCCGTCGGTAAATAGGTTCCCGCCTTCGGCTGCAGCCATGCCACGAACTCGTTCAGTTTCGCGCCATCCGGAGTAGTGAGGTCGCCGGATGCTCCCGGCCTGATCGCCGCGATCACTTTGCTGGTTCCGCCATTCAAGTACAGCAGTCCGTCGTAAGCAAAGGGGCTCGGGATCGGCATCGCGGACATACCGCCGATTCGCCAAAGTTCTTTCCCGTCGCTGTCGTAGCTGATGGCGATTCCGGGACCGATGGTGACGATCTCGGTGCGCTTCTGGTTTTTCCAGATGTAAGGCGTCGACCAGCCGGTCTGGCGGTCGGAACCGGGAACATGGATACTGCGATCCGTGCGCCAGACCTGCTTGCCCGTGCTCTTATCGAAGGCAGCGATGAACTCCTCCTTCTGATTGTCATTGACGACGATCACGAGGTCGCCTAGCTGGGCGGGCGAGGAGGCCGTGCCAAAATCGAGAATGGTCGGCGAGCTTTCAAGAGGCGTGTTCCAGAGTTTCTTCCCGTCGAAGTCGTACGCGAAGAGGCCGAGGCCGGTGACGTAGACATACACGCGCCTGCCGTCCGTGATGGGAGTTTCCGAACAGAAACTGTTCTTCCGATGCCGGCCGCCGGGCGGATGGCCGGCATAGAACTCCCTCTTCCAGTTGATTTTGCCTGAATCCAGATCGAGCGAATAGAGCCAATAATGCACTGATACTTCGTTGGGAAGCTCGCTGTCGCGCGCCTGGAGGCGCTCCAGCAACTCCTTCCCTTTCAGGCCCTGTTTCTGGAGCTCGGCAACGTAATCGTTCGAATAATCAACGCCGGTTTGCGGCTGCTTGGCCTTGCCGTCGGTGGTGACGGTCGTGAGGAATACGTTCTTGCCGCTGACGATCGGGGAAGACCAGCCGAGTCCGGGGATGTCCGTCTTCCATTCGACATTTTCCGACTTCGACCATTTTTCGGGGAGATTGGAGTTGGCGACAGAGGGGTTGGAGGAGGGTCCGCGGAAGGAGGGCCACTCGGGATCGGCGGCGAATGCGATCGAAAACGCGAAGACGGCTGCCAGGGAGATGGTTGCGAGGGCCCGTATCATGGTTCCATTAGACGATAAATCGCAGGCGAACGTCTCGTTTCGGCCTTTAGGCCAGAAGGAGGCAGGCAGCCACCCGAACATCGCGTTTGAAATTCCCGCGTCAGGGATCAATTCAGGAGCCATTTCAGATCGAACAATGCAATTCGGGTCCGTGCGAGTGACCCGGCACCCTCGCCACCGGCAGCGTAGGCTAGCAAAACATGCTCGCCATTGAAAAAGAGCGCCGGGTACGCGTACCTGCCGGCGGGGTTGTCTTCGATATTTTTGGCCTTTTCCCAATGTCTCCCTTCGTCGTGAGAAATGGCGACGGTCAGGGGTGTTCGGGTACCCCACCACACCTTTTGGCCGGGACCAGGCTGGTCAACCGCGCGCAAGGAGGGATCGACGTTCGAATGGTCGTTCCACACCAGCATCAAATCGCCGGTTTTGGGGATTCGCTTAATGAGGGCCGGAGATTGCGGCGACAGTATGTTCGAGGGTTCCACGGCGCTCCAGGATTCGCCCTGGTCCTCGGAATACGATACGTATTGGCGGCCTAGGCGGGTGCGGATGAACATCATCACGCGGCCGTTGTTGAGTTCCACCACGCCGGGCTCCTGCAAGCCTTCGGGACTGGGCGCCGGACACTCCAGAACAACCTCGGAACGATGCCAGGTGCGGCCCGCATCGTCTGAGAGATACGCGGTCACGCTCCCGCGCGAGACTAATTTATGGTCCTTATTCGTGTGGATAGCGACCGGCAGAACCAGACGGCCCTTTCGGAGCTGGACCACCCGATCGTTATTCAGGACGAAGTAGCCGTCTTCGGCGATGACGCGATGCGGCGAAGACCATGTTCGGGTCTCGTCCGAAGAGAAGCGCACATAGGGAACACAACGGTCTGGCGCATCCTTACGCAGATAGAAGAACGCGATGCGGCCGTCCGACAAACGCAATAGGGAGACGGACATGACGTTCAGACCGGCCTCATTTTCCAGCAGGGTCGAGTCCCCGGTCCATGTCTGTCCGCCGTCGCGAGAGTATCGAGCGGCAATGTAAGCATGATCGGAGTCGTCCCCGCCCGAGGTGAATTTGGAATAGGCGAATAGAATGCGCCCGTCCTTAAGGGGGACAAACGAGCCTTCCGAGTTGCGAGGATGCCCTGGCCCAGGCAAGATCAAGTTGAGAATGGTCAGGCCGCCGCGGACGAACCGGTCTGGCTCCGCGGCGTCCGTGAGGGAGACCGCGGCCACAAAGGCCGCTAGGTGGATGGTCAGCTTCAGAAATAGACCTACTGGTGCTCGCTCAGTGTCATCCAAATCTAATTCTCTGTCAACCACCGAAGTCATTCCAGCGAAATGCTTGTCTATACTGGACCATGTGTCTTAAGATGCATCATTCGACGGTCGAAGGACTCTCGCGCCGCGACATGCTGCGGCCTGGCGCGGCATTGGCACTCTTTGGGGCTGCCGCCAGCCCGCGAGCGGGAACGAGCCCGGCAGTCGCGCTACCGGATCCCCTGATTTCGGAAGCGTATGAAAAGGCAGCCAGTCAAAATGTTTTGGCCGCGGTGAATCCGAAAATTTTCCCAGGATACTTTTCCGTTTGCGCCGACGGCCATGGCTTTGGATACGGGAACACGTATCCGTCGCTGGACGGTCACCAGTTGACCGACGCGCTGCTCTGGTTGGGCCAGACAGCGGTCGCGAAGGGCAACTGGGATTATGTGCGCGGCTTTCAACGCGACGACGGCAGCCTTCCCATCGCAATCCTGCCGCGCGATGCGGGCAAGAATATCGGACCCGCCGGCTATACCGCGCCGGTGGACGCGAACGGAGGATTGTACCGGCACTGGGTGCCTGGGAATCCGTTGGCGGCCTTGGCCGGCCCGACCTATATTCAGAACGCGGACGTCATTTTCCGGTGCACCTTCGACCGGGAGTGGCTTTCAGCGCAGATCGCTTCGGTGAATCTCGCCGCGGACTTTCTCGCGTCATTGACCACCGCGGAAGGCGCCGTCAAAGGCGGTGGATACTACGTGGAGAGACCCGCGCGCCTCGATTGCGACGGGGTCGCGCAACCGCATGCCGTGGATGCTTTCCGGAGGGCCGCGGCGCTCAATCGCGTGGCCGGCGATCCGAAGGCCGCTGAAAAATACGGTCGGCTCAGCGCCCGAATCGAGCGTCACTTCATAGAAACTTTTTGGGTGAAGGATCACTTCGCGGAATACTGGCATCCGGAGCACGGGTTGATCGACCGGCACGGCCTGACGGATACCAATTGGGCAGCTCTTGCCTGGGGCGTGGCGACTCCCGAACAAGTGTCCGCTTTGTGGCCGACGCTGCGGCGGGAGATGGGGTTTTATTACGGCGGAATGCCGGCGGGTATCGCTACCGAACCGGGCACCTACGAAGCCTGGGAGTCTCCTTATCCGGACAAAATGGACATCGCATCCATGGGCCGGGTCTGGTATCTGGAATGTGCGGCGCGGGCGCGGATGGGTGATGCGGACGGTCTTATCGAATCGATCCAGCGGGTATGCCGGGCTGGCCGGGAGACCGGCTACTACTGGCGCGAGCGTTATGGGGAGCAAGGCGGCTACGGAGCGCAGAAGTACTGCGAATATCCCGCTAATCTGATCCGGATTGTCCAGCGATTCGTCCTGGGAGTGGACCTGCGGCTGGACGGATCCGTTGTGCTTGCGCCCACCGCGCCGGCCGAATTTTGGCGGCGCGGATTTGGACAGACGCTAGTGTGGCGCGATCGCATGTTGGAGTACCGGACGAGTGAGGGCCGCATCGCGGGATCCTACTCCGGCGGCTCGGCCCAAGAACTCGCCGTGGGAGTGGGGCCGCCTGGCGGCGGGAGCGCGCGGGCGGGGATTAATGGCCGTCCCGTTCCTTTCCGGCGGGAGGGCGGCTTGTACCATGTGACGCTGCCGGCTTCGTCGGACCGGCGGCCGTGCAGGTTCGAATTCTATGACCATCAACGACGTTGATTAGGAACAAGTATTACCGCTCGCGGATGGACAGTTTCTCGCTCTGTGGGACCATGCGGACGGGGATGTCTTCTGTTTCCGCACCGCAGTGATAGCAATTTGCCATAAATCCTCCAGTCCGAAACCAACCGGGAAGAAAAGACTGCGTCTTGCGCTTCAACGGCGCATTCGGCGTAGGATCTCTTGATCGGGGCAGCCTTGAGCCTAAACGAATCCGATGTTCTCTTTCGCTCACTCCTTCGCCCATCGCATCCGCAAGGTCTCCACGAGTGCAATCATCACCACGGTCGCGGGTGACGGAATATCCGGCTTCTCGGGCGATGGCGGACCGGGTGACAAGGCCCAGTTGTCGTATCCAACTGCAGTGGCTGCGGACCGTACGGCCAACCTCTCTATTGCGGACTACAACAACCACCGGATCCGTGTGATGTCTGCTGATGGTGGCGATGCTGCCGGCAATCCGAGCCGGTGTGGCCAATGATCTCTCAAATGCCGCTCCGGGTGTGCAAGCGCTTGAGGTGGCGAAACAGCTCTCCGGATCGAACAACGGAGTTTATCCCGCCAATTTTCCGAGTCCCTCGGCTCTGCACGCCAGCGTAGGCGTGCAATGCCAGATCGCCCGAGACTTTGTGGCGAGCGCCGATTTTGCCTACCGCCACTTCGTCCACACTGCCCGGGAAGGCTTAGTCGCTCTCGACCTGAACCATTACAACGGCAGCGGCGCGCCGGTCATTCCAGAATGCATCGGAAATCAAGCGAAAGACCTGCGGGCGATCTGCTCGCTAGGGCCCATCAACGTGACGGAAGCTCCGGGCGCGCGACCTACAAGGGCCTGCTGTTACGGGTTGAGAAGCGCTTCTCGAACCGGTTTCAGGCGCTGGGTTCGTACGCCTATTCAAGCAATACCGGAACCAGCTTTCGGAACGGATTCAATCTTGACAACTGGCTTCAAAACGCCGGTCCGACCGATTTTTACTATACGCAAATCGCGAACCTGCCTGGCGTGGCGCAGATACCTTTTACATCATCGGCTGGAACGCCCAAGCGGAAATAACGCTGGGGCACGGTCCAGGACGGTTCCGTTTGCGATCTCGGCGCACAACTTTTCGAAGGCTTCTCCGCGCGATTGATGACAAGGATCAGGAGTGAAGTTTTTCGGACTGTGGCGCGACTGGAAGCGTCGATGCGGACCACTTCTAAAAAGTGAATCCCCAGGCACATCCCTAACTTTCGCTTAGGTTTTGGACGGCCCAGGACGCGCGTGGTCGCCTAGGCTACGTAACCCACATGTGCGTTCGGAGGTTAGATGGCTCTGAGTCAGATTAGGATAGTCCGTATATCCCGTTGCAGAGTTGCCATAAAAATATTCCGGTCGCGGCTCATTGAGTGGCGCATCAAGGCGTATGCGTTCGACAAGATCAGGATTGGCAATGAAATCTCGACCGAAGGCGATAAGGTCCCCCGCTCCTTCAGAGATGAGGTGAGCGCCATGGTTAGCGTTAATACCGACATTAAGGATGAGTGTTCCGGGGTAGAGGATGACGGAAGTGATGCGCAACGGTGTCTCCACTCATATTTTCAATCGGCGTACCCGACAGGTCCGCCATTTGCCGCATCAGCGGCATGTGCGATAGTTTGTACCCGGCTATTTTCCGGTAAACGAACTAACTGGTCTTGAGCGTCTCGTCCGTAGCGCGAAATGCTCCGACCTCGTTCATCATCGGCCCAGCTTTGACCCCTACGCGATTACTCGGCCAGACTTCGAGAACCGCCTCTAAAACCTCAAAAAGAATGCGGGCGCGATTCTCTACCTGTCCACCATACCGGTCCGTTTGCCGGTTGGTTATCTCGTGCAGGAATTGCTGAAATAGGTATACAAGACCACCCTGAATCTGGACGCCGTCGAAGCCTGCGTCTCGTGCGACCTGTGCCGCATGCCGAAATTCCCTCACTCCCTGCTGGATGTCCTCAAGATTCATTTCCTGCGGAAGTTCGCTCATCACCCTGCCGCCCTTGACATGGATCAACTGCTCGGGATTGACGGCCGAAGGCCCAAGCGGCGCCCGACTATCTTCATAGAGGGAGCGATGAGAAACGGAACCCTGATGCCATAACTGAACAAAGATCAGCCCACCGGCACGGTGAACGGCATCTGTAATTCGTGCCCAGCCTGCGCGTTGTTCCTCAGTGTAGATCCCCGGTGCTCCGAACCAGCCCTGACCCTGTTCGCTTACAAAAGTGCCCTCGGTAATGATCAAACCCGCCCCCGCCCGCTGCCTGTAATACTCAGCCATTAATTCATTCGGAACCTTTCCCCGGTTCTCCGCTCGCGTGCGGGTGAGTGGGGCCATCACGATGCGATTCTTCAGCTTCAGATCGCCGAGCGTGTAGGGTGAGAGGAGGATCTCTGCCGGTTTGACTGACATGGCTCTAGACGGGAAAAGACGAACCGAACATCGGCAACCTGCTCTTCGATTGCTCCTTGGTCGCCTCGTCCTGAATCACATCCCAATGCTCGACAAGGATGCCGTTCTCGATCCGTAGAATGTCAGCCGCAATCCAGTTCACCGGCAGACCCATACCGCTGAATCGCCCATGGAGGATTACAAAATCGCCCTCTGCAACGATTAGGCCCGGTTCGTATTTCAGGGTGGCGGGAATGTTCTTGATTAGAGTGAAGAGTCCTTCGCGACCCGGCTCGATGTGCGCGCTGTGCTGAATGTACTTCGGAGACCAAAACGTCTCGGCTTTCGCATAGTCCCGCTCGTTGAACAGTGTGTCGAATGCTTCGAGCACGATGTCCTTGTTCCTCTGCTGCGCCGTCTTTTCCATAAAGTCAGGCTCCTCGGGTCTCTCACGCAGGCGTGAACATCGGATTGCCGCTGGCAGTTGCGGAGGAGGGCACTTCCTCCTGCATGACATCCCAATGCTCAACGACTTTGCCGTTCTTCACTTTGAAAATATCGACGGCGACAAGAGGTTTCGGACCCCAGCCCACGTAGCGTCCGTGAACCATCACCAGATCGCCCTCCGCGACAACCATGCCGATCTCATAGGAGAGGTTCTTTAAGGTCGGAATGAGCTTGGCGATCGCCGCCGATCCGCTTGGGATGACTGGATTGTGTTGGACGTAGTCAGGGGAGAAGTACCGATCCACAACTGTAGCGTCACGCTCGATGAACGCGCCCTTGAGCACTTTCAACGCGACTTCTTTATTGCTTTCCATGTTGACCTCATTGTTTTGCTTCAGAACGCATCATTGAACTGATTAACAAGCGCGGCTTCGTGGGGTCCAGCGTTGTTCCGCAGTGGCTTAGCCCGCTCCACCAGCACCTCGTCGGCATCGGTTTCGAGAACTCGCATCGTCTCCTCGATAAACTCCGCAAGCGGCATTGCCCTGGGTTCGTAGTTGCTGCCAAGCAGGTCGGTCTGCACCCACGGCGGCGCTAACTCCAGAACCCTGACTGGCGTGCCTTTGAGCTTGTACCGGAGGGACATCGTGTACGAATGCATTGCCACCTTGGTTGACGAATATACGGCCGTAACCGCCAACGGAACGAATCCAAGAACCGATGTCGTATTAATCACTGTCGCTTCCGTCTGCCCCTTCAAGTGTTCAATCAACGCACCGGTCATCCGGATCGGCCCCATGAGATTCGTGGCGAGCGTTGAGACCAAAAGCTTGTCGTCGATTGTGGTCGACGCGTCATCGGTGTTCATGATTCCGGCGTTGTTGATCAGCACGTTGAGCTTGGGGTACTCGGCTGTCAGCTTCGTGGCGACGGCTGAAATGCTTGCGAGGTCTTCGATATTTAACTCGATCCACGCCATTCCGGGGTTTGCCTCGGCTACTTCCCTAAGGCGGTCTTTGCGCCGCCCTGCAATAATCACCTGGTTCTCGCGGTGGTGCAGCGCCTCGGCCAAACCGCGACCGATCCCGGAGGCGCCGCCCGTAATGAGGATGGTGTTCCCAGAAAGTTTCACAGAGACTCGTCCTTTTGTTGTGGAGATAGTTCCTTTATTTTATATACTACGTACGTACATATTCAGACTGTCAAGACCTGCCAGATAACGCTTGCCCGTGGGGAGAACTTGATTTTTAATAAGGACACGTGTATTGTTTGATTACGGACAACTGTAGTGGCGAGCTGTCGATGCGCATCACCACGGCAGCGTCGCAAACCAGCCGGAGTTAACATGCCGAGACCATCGCTTCGTGAAAAAATACTCACCGAGGGCTTTAACGTCGTGCTCGAACAGGGATATTGCGGCGCCACCGTCCGCAACATCGTTCGCGCGGCGGGCGTACCGCAAGGATCATTCACGAACCACTTCGAGTCGAAGGAAGCCTTCTGCCTCGAACTCCTCATACGCTATTTTGCGATGGTCCAGCAGAACATCACGAAAACCCTCCGGAACGACTCGCTCAAGCCGCTCCACCGTCTTCGCCAGTGGTTTAATATTCAGTTCGACTTTCTCAAGCAGGCTGACTTTCGCAACGGGTGCCTGATCGGCAATTTCAGTGCAGAGGTGGGCGCGCACAGCGATATGATCCACGCGAAGTTGGCTGAGATGCATGTAGAAATTCACGAGTCGGTTGTCTACTGCCTGAAGGAGGCGGTCAAATCCGGTGAGTTGCCTGGGACGTTTGACTGCAAGGAGATTGCACATTTTCTCTATTCGTCTCTACAAGGTGCGATTTTGCAAGCCAAAGTAGAGCGAAGCCCTCTCCCGTTGAAACGGTTCATCAAGTTGGCGTTTTCAACGATTCTTCGGTAGCAGGTTGGTTCCCCGATGCGAAAGGGTGGCCCAAGAGACTAGAGGGCGTGGTCCAATTTGTGCTCCATTAGCGAGCTGAGCGGAGCACCGAGTGAAAACCGGTGAATTCTCTATCGCCAGAACGAGGTGCAGGAAACGCTACTTGTCTTTGTTTCCAATTTATCGTCGTCTTCCCAAGTTGGACGTCGCCAGTTCCGCGGCGTCTGCCGCTCGCGTCCCGAATGCAACTGAAACGGAGAATTCCGAAACTAGCAAAGTTGTCCCAGTTGGTGCGAAAGTACACCAGAGACGCCACCCCGCCAGTAAACCGGTGGGAAGATAAGCTTTGCAGAAGATTTCTAGCTCCGCAAAAATTGGCGAGTTCGACTCATTTCTCCGGAGAAACCCCCTTTTTACATCGTAAGGCACCCTGCGCGCGAGCCCACATACGGCGAGTAGGTCCGGATCGGCGCGCGCGTCGATGACGTCCTCAGGCAGCAGCCTTCCCATAGGGCGATAGAGGCGAAACGTCAATCGACTAAAGCACGCGATCACGCCTGCCAGAAGCGCCAGGGCCCGATTGCGGTATGGAGAGATCTAGAAACCACCTTTCTGGTCTGGCAAAACGCGCGAATTCCTCAGTAGCTCTAATTCGCTGACGGTTTCTCAGCGTGTTCAATCACAAAAGTCTCTACCGGTCCCTTTGAGGATGTGAGTTTCAAACCAATATCCCGGATAAAAAGCGTAAACGAGCCTTCGAAGTCGCCGTTTTCCTGGCCAATCTTCACATCCTGATCACGGTAATCGAACGATCCCTCCAGCCCCGTCTGATCGATTACGGGCTTGTGCAGCACATAGTCGCTCGCAAACTTTGCTAACTGCGGCACGGAGGCGTTGAACAGGAACCAGTGGCCTCCGACATGTTCGACCGCACCGGAAAAACCAGGCGCTCCCATCACGGGCTGGTCTTCCGTGTACTTCGTCGGGCGCAGCAGCAACGTCTTGCCGCTTCTTTCGAGCAGGTAGACGGGGCCTGTCTTTGTCTTGCGATGAACCTTCAGTTGAAAGCGTTCAGTCAGTAGCGTCTGCAGCATCTGGCGCACGCGTTCATCGCCGATCCCGTACCTGGTATGCCGCAGACTGTATGCGCCCGACTGCGCCGCAGGTTTGGCCTCAACATCGTAAACGTCTTTCTCCATCCAGTCCTCGCCGCCCGATAGCTGCCAGTAGCCCGCATCATAGGCCGCCACAATCAAAGTCTTCAGCGAAAGTGCATGAATGACAATTCTGCCTCCGGGATAGACCCTGATTCCTGCGTCCACGATGCCGTTGGTCGTGTCAACCGGTTTTATCGTGGCGACTTCAAATGCAGGCTGCGGAAATGCCGCGCGCGTAAGGCAGAGAATCGCCGCGAACGGAAATAGAACGGATCGCACAGGGACGAGTATACGTCGAAAAACGGTCAGTTTCCGATTCGTCTCGCTGCACGGCAGTTATTTGATTGCCGGCAATCTTGTGTACGGCAGTGGTCCAAATAATCTTCGAGTTCAACACGGACCTGCCGGCGTCAACCTTAAGCGGCTTGCCGGCCAGGGTCCCGCGAAACAACGATATACATCACGCATTAAAATGAAAGGATGCCTCTGTTAGACGGTGCAGTCTCAACCGAGTTTTTCTCTCAAAAACTTCCCGAAGGTGTGCTCGACATGGCGACCGTCGAGCCGCTTACGCTCGAAGGTCAGAAGGTCTTCGTTTATTACAACGGCCCCACCGATCAGTTGAGCGGCGTTTCCGCGGGCGCCTGTGTTCTCGAACCAGGGATGAGTCCGCATCCGGTTCATCAGCATCCCGAGGAAGAATTTCTGATCGTCGGCGAAGGCACTGGCGAGATTGAGTGCGACGGAAAGGTCACAAAGGTTGGCCCTGGTGCGATGATGTATTGCGCCGGGAACACACTGCATGGCATCACCAACACGGGTAAAGTGCCGATGACCTTTTATTGGTCCAAGTGGATCGCTAAGGGATTCTCCCAGTAGAAATATGGGTACAAGAATTGTGACCACCACCTCGGAAACCGCCTTCCACCATCTTCAGGTCACCGTCACCGACCTGGAGAAATCCCGCGCCTTCTACGGCGGCTTCCTGGGACTGCCGGAAATGCAGCGCCCCAAATTCGATTTCCCCGGCGCCTGGTTCCAGTTGGCGGGCGGCCAGGAACTTCACGTCGTGTGCGTCCCGGATCCGATTTGGCGTGCGCCCAGAGTGATGGAGATTTATGAAACCCACATCGCGCTCCGTATTGGCAGTTTCAGGACCGCGTTGAAAAAGTTGTACGCCGCTGGCTTTCACGAGGATCTCCCGGACGACCACCCCCTCAAGATCGTAATAAAGCCCCACCCGCCCACCGGTTACCCACAAGTCTATTTTTTCGATCCCGACCGGCATCTGCTGGAATGGAATGCGGCTACACTTGACGAACCACTTTGACGGCTTACAACGAACGGCACCGAGAAGTTTACCGGACTCCTTCCGAGCCATTAGGCCCGATGCAGTGTACAGGGCACATTGTTCGAACATCGCGGAGGAGGTCTCGGCGCATACGAGCGATTGGCGCAGGCGCTCGGAGAGTTCAAGGACGACTGAACTGGCTGGACTGTTCGCGGCAATCGGTTCTCATGCCCTACTTCGCGCTTCGCGCTCCAACACAACTTTGGCCCCGCCGGATTCGCTCCGCCAATGGCGAGCCGAGCGCGTGTATCGGGGCGCCGTACGCAAGATCGCCTAGCGACGAAACGTGAAGCACTCCCGACTGACCATCTTACTCATCATTCGTTTCTTGGCGTGGGCGAGAACCGGCGAATCGTTACGGCGTGTACGCGATGATGTTCGACGCGAAAGGGGCTAGCGGAGGCAAGGTAGGGGCGCAGCGCTTCGGAGTTTGCATAGTCCAGGTCAATACGGTCGACTGCAAACGAACGTAATCCCGTGCGGGAAGCTGCGTGAAATCGAAGCTCCCGTCGCTCTCAGCGGCAATCACCGCGATCACCTGACGAATACCGTGTCGGGATCAGTAGATCGCCCTTCTTTTGCCGCCTTCTAAGGTTCTGCCCGATTTCGATGCCAGCTTGATTTCCAGCTTGTGCTCCTTTGGGGTCACGCTCAGCGATGGCGGCACGAATCCAACCACATATTGGGATAACCCATCGCTAATGACACCCTCTAGAACCTTGCTCAGCGTTGCCGCATCCATCTCCGTGCACTCTATTGCGCGGCCTCCCGTCATCTTTCCCAAAGCTGCAAATTGCCGCATTCGAAAAAGGTTTCTCGGAACACGCGCGTCAATGCGATTCTGGTAATTTGTCACGATCGGATAAATCGGAATCCCCAGATCGAGAGCTTGATTGCCGACATCCTCGGGAATAGTCGTCGTCGCCCCGATTCCCTGGGAAAACATAACCAGCATCCGCGCCACCTTATCCGGCGCTCCCGTCACTTTCTTCAATGTACCGATCGCGGCCTCCAATGGCCAACCCCGAGATTCTGCCGAAACAAAAGGACTGGTTAGATAGTCGGTGGTGAAAGGACCCGGGTCGACATGATCGCGTCTTGTGGGCAGAGTCAGCGGTACCACTGGGCTGCCAGGCCCGGGGACCGGTAATTCGGGCGTCAGTATCCGGCGGAATGCACTGAGAATTTGCTTTGGATCAGTTGTCGCCGGGCAAAGTCGCTCTAACCTGCGATCGGCGCAGTGGTAGACCGAGATCCTGACGTCCGCACCTCCTTTCACCAGAATCGCCTTCGACATCCCTTCGTCCCAATGCGGGATGAAACGAAATACAGCCGCCGGATCCCAAAAATACTCAATCCGCGGGTTGGCATCGAACAAAAGTACGAGTTCCAATGGCATCCGACCTTGCACAGAAGAACCGTCAAAAATCGTGAAATCCCGCTGTTTTCCGTCTTCCAGCAATAAGACGTCGGAAGGTTTCAAGTCGGTAATATAATTC
This sequence comes from Bryobacterales bacterium, assembly GCA_963813145.1. GTDB lineage: Bacteria > Acidobacteriota > Terriglobia > Bryobacterales > Bryobacteraceae > Palsa-187. The sequence goes on along the minus strand of CAWEXX010000001.1, from coordinate 2,408,334 downwards.
TTGCCATGGGCAACGTGGAAGGAAAGAAGTACCAGTCGTGTCTGCGCATGAAACGTTACAGAAGCTGGCTCTTGCGGGGCTTGCTGTCCGCGCGAGACGCTCAGCGCGGTCAAGAGAACGCCAAATCTGCAGTGGGTTGGAATACTCACGCTAATCTGGCTCGACCGAAAGTAGATCTATTGGTTCCATATAGGCCCTAGATGGAGGGCGAAGATCAAAACTCGGGATGTGTTTATAGCATATCCCATGGATCTGGTGATGACTTATATGTGATTAACCAGGCGCCGAAAGATCAGAAGCGATTTCCCGTCGAAGCCTTTCGCGCCGTCGCAAGGATTCTGGGACACGCAATGGCGCATGAGATCGGACACGTGCTGCTCGGCTCAAACGGACATTCCCTTACGGGACTGATGCGGGCGGACTGGGACAAGGGCGACTGGCAACGGGTTGCGGTCGCGCACCTCGCGATCAACCCGGAGGAGGTGGTGAGAATGAGGCGGAATCTGGCAGCGGGCGTACGTTGAATCAGCCTACGTCGAGCCTGACGCCGGAGGGATTCCACTATCGCAGCGCAGCAAGGTCATCCGGTCGACTCGCGAACGCGCAACCCTGTCCGCGATGGTAAAACGTCCAACTCGTTGAAGTGAAATCTCGGCGCTCTGTCCGCCGCGGTTTCCTTCCGCCAAACGCCGTCGCCGATAATGCTTGTTAACGGGCACTTCGGAGGTTCGGGCGTTAGCCGTTAAAGTGCGTCCGCCGGGGCGATCCAGTAAACACTAGGCGAGAAGGCAGGATTAAACCTGAAGTCGGCCAACTTCCGAGTGTCCGACCATCCTGGCGCTATCCTGCCAACCTACCCCAAGAACGGCGCCTTTATTGAACATTCGCGCGGCGCGGCAGCGCACTCTCTAGACTTTCGCAGCGTCCACAAGCGGCGCACCGGGACACGATTCGGGTGAACCGGGCCAACTCGATCCGCGGTATTTGCCCAGGACGCGCCCGATGAACAGAATGACAGGGAAAACGATGCGCTGAATGGCTTGGGGCGGAGTCGCAATCAACTGTGAGTTGCGATGGCGCCACAGCACGTGGGCTAAATAGAAGATCGATGGCCGGCCGTTCGGGCTGGCGTTGAGCACCGCGAACACCCCTTGGAGGAAGCGATCCAAGTCGACCGCCGGAATTGCGTGGCCGCTGAACTCCAAGAGATCGTCGCCCGCGTTCCACCATTTGTGGCGAGTGCCGGCGGCAAAAACTGCGGTCCCCCCGGCTGGCACAACTATCTTCTCTTTTCCGACTTGGGCGCTGAGTGTTCCGGCTTTCACCTGGCCCTCCTCCCGTTCATGGAAATGCACGTGAAGAGGCGGGCCGCCCACTCGTGGCGGCAGGGTTCCATCGAGGTTCAAAACGATTTGGCCCTGAGCGTCGCGCACTCGGCTCAGCCGCAGGATCTCTCCGGTGTGCCGGTTCCGGATTGTCACGGAGTTATCCACGATTATCCTCCCTCAAGTATCAGCTCCGAAAAAACTTCTCGCTATTTTAGCATTGGGCCTCCAGCCGGCGATGAACCGTCTACGGAAGGCGATCCATACTGGCAGTTTGCTAGTCCTGGGACGACTTGCGGCGAAGTGCCCGGCCGCGTGAGTGCCGGTAATGGGTATTATCTGGGTCCTGCAGGTATAGGCGATCTCGCTCGTCGGGTCGGTTAGCCATGTGATGCCTGTTGAAATGCACGCTAACGAAACCACGCTCCGCCGCCGATCAGTCTGTTAGTGACCGCTGCACTTGCCATTGCGATTGCCCGCCTAGTCGGAGCGCATCAACCTATGGAGCCTGTTAGCTTCTCGATAACTCATGTTGAGGACACGCACCCGCAAATCGTCCACATTTACAACCTGGATGACGGCGCGCGTGCGATCGTACTGCCACGCTCACAATCCGAGGACGCCGACTCATCCCGGCCGATTCGAATCCTCAACGCATTGGGAGAAGGCGTTCAGGAAATCGCGCAAACGCCAAAATAGTCAGCAAGGTTCCGCCGGGAAGCCTTCTTCGGGATCAGCAGAACCGGGTTTGCGCCTTCCAGCCAGCTATTTCTCATCGCGAGTACCGGGTGTCCAGAACGTGCATCTTCCACTCCTAGCTAACTGACTCGCCCGGGTGGGCAGGGACGCAAGAGTTTGTACTGACTAATTTGTCAGTTTCAGGACGATAATAGAGGGAGCCATGGCGGTTTCCAAAAAGAGGTTTCCCCTTGTCCGATCGACTCGATGCTGTCTGTCATTGATGGGCGATGGAAAGGCACGATCTTATGGCGGCTGGTCGGCGGGCCGATGCGAACTAGCGAGCTGAGGCGAAGCATCCCGGAGATAACGGAGCGCATGCCGATCCGGCATCTGCATGAAATGGTCGAGGACGGAATCCTTCTGAGACATGACAAGAAGAGCGTTCCGCCACACGTCTGCTATTCGATTTCGCCATACGGCATGACGCTCGCGCCGGTACTCAAGAAGATCTGTGATTGGGGAAGGAAACACCAGGCCCGCTTAACAAGAGCCACGAAAGATCTAAATTAATATCTTCGCAACTCTGGATTATGCGCAGAGCCGCGGTTTCTACGCCGCCCCGCCGACCACCGATCGTGCGCCACATCAGGCCGTAGAACCTGGCCGTTCACACCCTCGAGCGTGAAGCGATCCGGTTCTCTGAAAACGGTCTTATTACTGATCCGCACCGAACTTCGGTTGTACCTCCCATTAGCGGGGATGACGCCGCGCGAGGTGCCGTAATCGAGTCGCATCAGGCGGCTCACAACTCACTTTGTTGACACGCTTCTTACGACCCCGTGGATCGGCTGCGCACCGAAATGCCCGGTTGCAGGTCCGGAGTACACCAGAGTCACGTTTGAAAATGAGACTTCCGACCCTCCCATGATGCAGACCTGGAGCGTGGATGAACCCTTAGACTCAAAGGATGCTGGCCCGCCGTTGCCCGTGGTCGTGGCTGTACCGGTGACCACGAGACCGGAAACGGTGGTCGGAGGGTTGTTGGCGGGGCAGACGCTGGTGTCATAGCTGACCGTCACGTTTGTCATGCTGATATGGTGACTGTGAGGGCTCCGAGTCGCCGGATTCGCCGGATCCACCTGGGCGGCACCAGTGACCCCATAATCGGACGTCTCCATGGCCATGTCCGCTGAAAAATTGGCCGTACCCCCTCTCGCAACGTCCAGCGTCCATTCGCCGCGCATTTCATATGGACCGCCTGATACCGTTGAGGGCGAATAGTCATGGATCAGGCCGCCAAAATGCACGGGCCTGAGATCTTGTGCATGGGCCTGCACTGACGCGACCCTGAACAGTGCGATCGCCATCGCACAAGCTCCCACTATGTAAGTTACTCTTCTCATTGTTCCTCCTGTTGTGGATTATCGTTTGCGAACCATTCCGGCAACCACAATGAGCCCGACTTGGCCAAACATCAAGCTCGGAGAGGCATGATGCGTGTTTCATACATTTGCACACCTATGAAAACAAGATGTATTCTCGATACGTGCCCACCGGCCGTACAGATACTGAGGTTGCGCGCCGGCAGTTAGAACGGGTCCTGGCGAGCCCCGGCTTCCTACGGAATGAGCGAATGAGCCGATTCCTCCGCTTCCTCGCCGAGCGGTATCTTGACGGCCACGGCAACCAGCTCAAGGAGTCCGTAATCGCGGTCGAGGTGTTTGGGCGCAGGCCGGACCATGATCCTTCGCAGGATTCGATTGTGCGGACCGAAGCCGGCCGGCTTCGCGGCCGGTTGGCTGAATACTACGTAGGCGAAGGAAAAGACGATGAGATCGTCATCGAGCTGCCAAAGGGGGGATACACACCGGCCTTCCGCCCGCAGGCGGCGGTGTCCACGCCGATGCTGCCGAAGAAGAAGATACGCCGTAGCATCTGGATCGTCGCTTCGGCGGTAGCGATCGCATTGGCGATTGCCGCATTCCGCTGGATTCAAGACACGGAGCGATTCTGGCGAAACCCCATTGGCGAAGTCGCATTTCAAACCTTGACCGACTTCGATGGAACCGAGCAGGCGGCGGCATTGTCACGCGATGGCAAGTTCGTGGCATTTTTGTCGAGTCGCGATGGACATCCTGATGTCTGGGTCACACAACGCGGTTCAGGACAGTTCCACAACCTGACTCGCGGAAGCGGGCTCGAACTCGTCAATCCCGCCGTCCGGGTTCTGGGATTCTCGCCGGATGGCTACTCGGTGACGTTCTGGGTTCGCAAGCCATCCGGTCAAAGCGGGCAGATCGGCATCTGGGCGGTGCCGACGCTGGGCGGGCAGCCCAAGCCATATCTGGAAGGCGCGGCTGAGTTCGATTGGTCGCACGACGGTTCGCGGCTCACTTACCATACGCCTGCTGCAGGAGATCCCCTTTTCATTTCGGATGGCGCGACTCATCCGCGGCAACCAATCTTTACCGCACCAGAGGGACTGCATTCCCACTTTCCGTTGTGGGCGCCCGACAATCAATTCATCTACATCGTATACGGCGCGCTTCCTGACAAACTGGACATCTGGCGCATTAAGCCGACTGGCGGAGGGCTTGAGCGGATCACGTCGCACAATGGCCGCGTGAGTCATCCAGTGTTCGTGAATCAACGTACGTTGATGTATCTTGCCAGCGATCCCGACGGTTCAGGACCATGGCCGTACAGCATCGATGTCGAGCGCCGCATTCCTCACCGCCTCGCCTTTGGTCCGGACCGCTATACTTCACTGGCCGCTACGGTTGACGGCAAGCGTCTGGTCGCAACACGCGCAAGCCCGAAGAGCACGCTCTGGCGAATGCGGATCGGCGATCGAAGCTCCGACCTTCCTCCGCCGGATCGAATGGCTCTGACACCGGTGAACACGTTTTCTCCCCGACTAGGGCCGGATTATCTTATATTCGTCTCTTTGGCCAGCGCGAACGAGAGCATTTGGAAACGGGCGAACGGAGCGGACACAGAACTGTGGAGTGGCGAAGGAGCGCAGATCATTGGCAGCCCCTGCATCTCTCCCGATGGCGGACAAATTGCATTTTCGGTCCGTCGATACTCACAGACACTGTTGTATGTGATGCATGCGGACGGGACCAACGCTCGGGTGGTAGCCGATTCGCTCGAGTTGCGAGGCTCTCCGGCATGGTCGCCGGATGGTCGATCGATCATATCGGCAGCGAACGATCACGGCTCGCCGCACCTGTTCCGGGTGCCGCTCAATGGCCCCTCCGTTACTCCTTTTTTAAAAGAGTACTCGGTTGATCCCGCGTGGGCGCCCGACGGTAGCTTCGTTGTGTACTCTGGACCGGACATCGGTACCACGTTTTCCATGAAAGCTGTGACAGCCGACGGAGTAGCTCATCCACTCCCAACGCTAACCATGACACGTGGGGCTCGACACGTAGCGTTCGTAGGCGGCGGCCGCAAGCTTATGTTCCTGCGAGGAGATATTCAGCACAAGAATCTCTGGGTTGTCAATTTGGACACGGCCGCCGAGCGGCAGTTGACCGACCTCCCGCCCGATTTCGACATTCGTGACTTCGATGTCTCTTCCGATGGCAAGGAAGTTGTTCTCGAACGAGTGCAGGAGCGTTCGGATATAGTCCTCTTGGATTTTTTACGTCCTTAAGTTGCGAAAGGTGCGGTTGTTGACTAGGGAATCCGATCACCCAAATTTATCTACTTCTCGAGCTTCACCCAGGCACTTGGTCCGAGGGTGCCTTCTGGAGGTGGCCGATAATGATGACATCAGGTCACAACAGAACAAGGAATTGATTCTCCGATAGACTGGCAATTGAGCGGGTTAGAAGATTGCACGCTCGATTGTGATCCCACATCAGTGTTCCATGAGGAGGGCCGCGATGCGATCGCGAATGTTGTTTTTTTTCCTTTGTACCGTCGCCTTCTCCTATCTGGCGAAGGCAGATCCGTGCGATTCACCTGGGCGGATTACGGAAATCCTGCGTAAGCTGCCGGATGGTATTCATGAGCGCCACGTCGCTCTCGGCGAGCTGGCCAAGTCCAACCCGGATGACTTCTGGATCAACCGATTATTCCTGGACGGCTCGGTTTACGAGCGCATCCCGATTCGCGAGCGCTACAAGGGGCGATTCGACGCTCATCCCGGCAACCTTGATAGTGAGTACCTTTATGGGCGGAGCTTGGTAGGATTCAGCACACCGGAAGCGCTGCGGATTTATGGGGACATTCTCGCAACAAATCCCGATTACCCGTGGGTGCACTATTCACTGCTCGAGATTTATCGCTCGACGGCATTTCGGGATCGCGCGAAATTGCGCGCCAGTTTCGATACGCTCACTCGTGTGTGTCGTGCGTGGATAGAGCCGTATCAATACTTGACGGCGCTCGACGATGACGCGCTTCCTGCCGCCGCGGCGCGGCTGCGCACGATGCTGGAAGCAACGAAAGATCGGCGGGATTTGAGGTTGTATTCGACGCTGTGGTCGGCGGAATTTCGGGTTCTGCCGAAAGCCGATGGGGACGCGGGGAAACGGCGCGTCGCGGCGGATTTGAAGCGGCTCCGCGAAATCGGCGGTGTGGATGCGACCATTGCCGATGGTGCGAGGCTGATCGGCGACACAGCGCTGGTGAGTGGGATGACTCCCGCGCGGAAGCCGGACGTTGGGCGCCAGTCGAATGATTGGCTGCGCGCGCATCCCCATCCTGCTGAGGACGCTGCTCCGGACGAAAAACGAGCCTACGCGGAAGACTTCCTCAGGGAGTCCGAAAAGTGGATCGCGATGGCGCCCGAAAGCATCGTCGGATACAGCGACCGGTTGCATGCGTTGATCGATCTGGATGCGCCAGCAGGGGAGCTTTCGAAAGCCCTCGACGATCTTTTGAAGATCGCCAAAACCGGGGAATCTTATTCGGGATTTACGTTCGTTGCTTCGTTAGCGCGCAGGTGTGTCGAACAGGGCGTGCTACTCGATCGCGTACCCCCCGTAATCGAAGAAGTGCTGAAGAAGTTCGACGATCCGGAGGCTGAGATCGAAATCGACCTTTCGCCAAGCGTGGAAATGACGCAGGCGAACCGCATGAATCTTTGCTCCTGGCACGTCGGCGCAGTCGTGACACTTTCGATGTATTACGAAAGGATCGGCCAGATGGAAAAGGCCCGAGCGGTACTCGCTGGGGTGCCAGCGGTTCTAGCAGCGCATCCGCATCCCCCGGGCGTCCAGGACTTGAATCTGGGGCACAATCTGCTGATCTCCTACGCGGAGGCGAACTACTCCTACTGGAGGCGGCTAGGCGAGGTCGACGAACACGAAGGCCGGAGAGAGGGTGCCTTGATGAATTATCGCGAAGCGCTGCTCGCCTCATACAGACCCAACACCGATCTGCTGGTAAAATCGCGCCGGTTGTGGAAGGATTTGGGGCATTCGGATGAGGCATGGCAGGCATGGGTCGATTCGATTCCGAAGTACGAGCATAATCACTCGCCAACCTTCGCTTTCGTGCAGACGCATCGCGCTCTTCCGCGGATCGCGTTGAAGGATCTCGACGGAAATGAATGGAGGCCCGATCGATTTACCTCGAAAACGACGCTGGCCGTGGTCTGGGCCACCTGGTGTGCTCCCTGCGTGCACGAGTTGCCCTACTTCGCTAAACTCGTCGATCGTCTGAAGGACCACCCGAATGTGCAGGTGGTCTCGTTCAACACGGACGACAACCCGGAGCTTGCAAAGTCATTCATCGAAAAGAACGGTTACAAGTTCCCGGTTCTGATCGCGAAAAACTTCGCGGAAGACCTGATGCCGTACTTGTCCATCCCCCGCACTTGGATCATTCGCGATGGAGCAATTGTAGAGGAAGCCGAAGGTTCCGGCCTCTCAGGGGACCAGTGGCTGGATCGCGTTGTCGCGGAGCTGAACTAATCAACCTTGCGGCAATACCGGAGTGACTCTGTCAACGCAGGGAAGCCAGCCGCGCGTGATTTCTTCTTCATCGTTACGCAGGAACTGCGCCGTTACGATAATGCTGCATAACGCGGCTGTTTTCCATCCGCAATGTGTGGCGGATTTATCGGAAGCCAGCTGAAGTCTTCTGAAGGCCTCCCGTCTTGGGTCATTCGTGCCTAAGCGCCACCAACGGATCTACTCTCGCCGCACGCCAACCAGGAACGAAACAGGCCGCGAGCGCCACCGCGCCAACCAAGGCGAATACGAGTGCGAAGGTTCTTGGATCAGTCGCCGTCACTCCGAACAGAAGACTGGAGAGCATGCGCGTAACCAGCAGCTGCCAATAGTTCCGGACAAGCTTTTTTAGCGATGGATCGCGTCTTGGACAATGCTCGAACCGGTTCCCTATGCCCTTCGCCAGCCTGAGATCGCGAGCATCGTCGTCGATGCCATTCGATCCCGGAACCCTTCCAGCTATCAGCTTCATTGTTTTGTGGTCATGGCGAATCATGTGCATCTCCTGATGACTCCCCGGGTTGAAGTTTCACAGCTGATGAAGTCACTCAAGAGATTTACAGCTCGGGAGGGCAATCGGATACTGGGGATTACCGGACGAGGCGTTTGGGCAGGATGAGAGCTATGATCGGGTGGTTCGAGATGAGGCTGAGATTCAGAGGATCGAGCGATACATTCTCATGGATCCCGTCAAGGCAGGGCTAGTGGCTTCGCCTGAACTGGTCAAGCGCCGGCCAATTGCCAATCGGCCGCAGGCTGCCAGCCGGCTCCACAACGGAGCCACAAGCACCACAATAGGAACTGAGTAGGAGGGGCGTGGGCAGCCCTACTTCATCTCCGCCATTCTTTTCTTTTTGTACTCTTCGTACTGACGCTTTAACTCGGGGTCTTTGGGCGACGAGTAAATTTCGCTCGATTTATATTTGCCCGTCTTGAACATCATTTGCGTCCACTCGTCATGGATGTGCAATTCGTCCGCGTTCTTGACGATCTGTTCCACCAGGTGCGGGGGCACGAAATAGACTCCTTCGCGGTCGCCGAAGACTACGTCGCCGGGCATGACCGTTGCGTTGCCGATGCGGATGGGGATGTTGACGCCGGTGAGCATCACCTGGCCAATGGGCGTGGGATGCACGCCCCGGAAGTACGCGCCCATCGGAATCGGGAAGATGCCTTCGAGATCGCGGATGGCTCCGTCGATCACCATGCCGGTCTTGGTGGCCTGATATATATATGTTGCGAGATTGTCGCCGACGAAGGTTCCGTTTTCTTCCTTCCCGAACAGATCAGCTACCATCACGTCGCCGGTTTCCAGCATGTCGATGGCGCGCTGATTGCTGTTGCGCCGGCCTTCCTTGTTGGCTTTGGCCTCCACCACGTCGTTGACATCGGCGCGCAGCGGCATGAATTGCGCGGTGAACGCGCGGCCGATCAGCTTCTTCTCCGGATGAAGAATGTGCCAGTGGCCTTCGTACTGATTCTTGTAGCCCGGCACCCGGTCGAGGATGGTCCAGATCTCCTCGGCGCTCATGGCCTCGAATTTTTTCAGCAGCGCGTCGGGGACCTTGGGGCGTCCGTCGGCGGACCGCTCATAAGGATTCTTCGGCGTATACTCGATCAACTGCTCGCGGCTGAGCTGGAAAATCTGGCCTGGCAGCAGCATGCCGGCGGCGATAAGGGCGAGAAGAAAACGTGACATGGTTTTTTGTGAGCATATCACTTTTGTTCCGCCTCCACTAAATCCTAGGGCGTCAATACCAGCGTCGCTTTTCCACCCGCGCCGGAGTAAATCAGCTCCAGTGAATGGATGCTCGATGCCTTGTTGCGATATTGAAAGTACAGCAGGCCGGCCTGCGGTAGGTCGCGGTCGCCTTCCGGGAACGACGATTTTCGCGCCCGCTGTTCCCAATCGCGCTGCAGCTTGATGGGGACGTGGACTATCGGAGGCAGCGAACTACCCGGATCCTTGCCCCCACCGCCCGTGTTGATGCCGGTCTTCGATTTTTTTTCTTCCACCGCCTCGGGCGGCGCCCATTCGGGGTCCTTCAGCGATTTGAAAATCAGCGCGTAAGGCTCGCTGGGCTGCGGATTTTTCTTCGCGTTGATGCGCAGCGAAAAATCTTCGAACGATAACTTTATCTTCGTGCCGGCGGGCCCGAACAATCCCGCCTCCACCACTACAAAATCCTCGGTCGTTAGCATCATCTGCGGGGTCGGCACGGAGTGTTGAAAGAACTCTGCGCCGATCTGCACCTTGCCCGCATCGGCGTGCGCCTGATAATCGCCGGGAGTCGCCCGCGCGGGCAAACCCCTGGTTTCGCTGGCGCTGGCCGTGGACGGGTCCTGCGCGACCAGGCACCCGGCAAATAGGACAAAAACAAATCGCATTTCTTATCTCAACCTAACATAGTCAGTGGGGCAGGTTCCCGACCTGCCTTGGCCCGTGCGAACATCCAATTAACACCTCGATGAGTCTCTTCCGCCTGGACCACGTCACCAAGGAGTACTTCACTGAGGGCCGCCCGGTAGCAGCATTGACCGACGTTTCGCTCGAAGCCTCGCGCGGCGAATTCGTGGCGCTGGTGGGACGTAGCGGCTGCGGCAAATCGACGCTGCTCAATCTCGCCGGGGCGATGGATTTTCCTACCGCCGGCACCGTCACGCTCGATGGCGTCGAGACTTCTTCGTTGAACGACGCGGCTCTGACGAAGCTCCGCCGCGATAAAGTCGGGTTCATTTTTCAGTCCTTTCAACTGCTGCCCGCGCTCACCGTGATCGAGAATGTCGAGCTGCCTCTGATGCTCGCGGGCCGCTCCGACGCTCGCGTGAAAGGCATCGAAGCGCTCAAATGGGTCGATATGGGCGAGTATGCTTCGCGCAAACCTTTCCAGCTTTCCGGAGGCCAGATGCAGCGCGTCGCGATCGCGCGGGCCTTGGTCCATTCGCCCAGCCTGCTGCTGGCCGACGAGCCGACCGGCAACCTCGATACCACCACCAGCGATCTGATTCTCGCTCTGCTCGCCCGCGTCGCGCGCGAAACCGGTACCACGATTCTGATGGCCACCCACAGCGCCGAAGCCGCGGCCATGGCCGACACCGTCGTTCGCCTGCGTGACGGAAGAATTCAGTGACGCTGTTTTACCGGCTGATTCTGCGTCCGCTGCGCGACGAACCTCTCAGGACGCTGCTCACCGTGATCGCGGTCGCGCTGGGGGTCGCGGCCGTCCTCGCGATCGAGCTGGCGGGGGGCGCGGCCACGGGATCGTTTCGCTCCTCGATGGAAACCCTCACCGGCGATAGCGATTTCGAGGTGTCCGCCACCGGAGGCCTCGCGCCGGAGGTTCTCACTCGCCTCGCCTCCCTGCCCTACCCGCTGAAGCTTCACCCGCGCATCGAAGATTACGCGATGATCGCGAGCACTGGTCACACTGTTCCTTTGCTGGGAGTGGACCTGCTTGCCGAAGCGCTGCCCGACCTGAAGTTTTCGAAAGACGCGGCAGATTCGCTCACGAATGACGACGCCGTTTGGGCTGGTAGCGATCTTCACGTCAAGGCTGGCGACCGCGTCCGGCTGATCCTCAACGATCTTGAGCGAGAAGTCACAGTGCGCGGCGTTCTCGGGAAAAATTCGGGCGACGTTCTCGTCATGGACCTTTCGCAGGCCTCGCGCATGCTACATCGCACAGGCCCTCTCGACCGCATCCTGGTTCAGGTTCCCGACGCGTCTGAAACTTGGTCGGAGATCCTGCGGCGCGCGCTTCCGGCAGGCGTCACCGTCGCGCCCGAAGGCACGCGCACGGAAGAGAACAAGAAAATGTTGGAGGCATTCCGCTGGAATCTGCGCATCCTCAGCTACATCGCGCTCACCGTCGGCGCGTTCCTCATCTACAACACCATCTCCGTATCCGTCGTGCGCAGGCGCGTTGAAATCGGCATCCTGCGCGCGCTTGGCGCAACTCGGGCGGCGGTGCTGCTGGCGTTTCTCGGAGAAGCCGTCGCCTTCGGATTGCTGGGAGCCGCCGGAGGCATCGCGTTGGGACGATTCATGGCCGAAGGAGCGGTGAAACTGGTCGCGCTGACCGTCGCGCAGTTATACGTCAGCAGCCGACCCGGACCCATCGCGCTGACGTGGCAAACCGCGCTGCTGGCACTCGCCATCGGACTCGGCGTGTCGCTGCTCTCAGCATTCTCACCCGCCCGCGAAGCATCACAGGTCGCGCCGGTCGAGGCGATGGCGCGAGGCCGCCGCGAGTATGAAGTTCAGCTTCATCGCGCCCGCGGATTGATCCTCTCGGCGTCGCTCGCGGTGGGTGCCTGGATCGCGTCGCGGCAAGCGCCCGTGGGAGGGAAGCCTTTGTTCGGCTACCTGGCCGCGCTGCTTTTGATCGGAGCATCGTCGCTCGCGATTCCCGCGCTGGTCTCCGGAATCTCCAATGCCAGCGCGGGCGTCTTGCGAAAAATCTTTGGGGTCGAGGCGCTGCTCGCCACCCGCAGCCTGGCCGGATCGCTGCGCCGCACCTCCGTTCTAGTCGGCGCGCTATCCACCGCCATCGCGATGCTTACCGCGGTCGGGATCATGGTCGGCAGCTTTCGCGAAACCATCGCACTATGGATGGACGATACGCTGCAAGCCGACCTCTATCTTTCTCCCGCGGTTCCTGCCGGAGCCGACCGCAATCCCCTCATGCCCTCCGATATCGTCGATCGGCTGCGGGGGCTGCCGGTCGTCGAAGCGGTGGATACTCTTCGCGTTTATCAGATCAGCTATAACGGACTACCGGTCACTCTGGGCGCGGCCGATGTTCGCGTTTCGGGAGCATTCCGCCACCGCCCTTCGGTCACTGGAGCCAGTCCGCTCGAAGTATTCCGCCAGTTGGTCGGCCACGATGCCGTCATGGTCAGTGAGCCGTTCGCCAACAAGCACCATATGCGTCCAGGCGACACTCTGACGCTCTCGCTCAGCCGGAGAGAGATTCCGTTCCGCGTCGCCGATATTTATTACGACTATTCGAATGAGCGCGGCTATATCATCATGGATCGCGCGACGATGCTGAAGTACTTGCCTGACACCAGCGTCTCGAACATCGCGGTATACCTGAAAACAGGAGTGTCACTGGAAGACGGCAGGCAAGCTGTGGAGCAATCGCTCAAGGGCCACAAGCTGCTGATATTTTCCAACCGGTCGATCCGGGCCCAGGCGATGATGATCTTCGACCGCACCTTCGCCATCACGTACGCCCTCGAAGCGATCGCGGTTTTCGTCGCCGTGATGGGCGTGGGCGGAGCGCTGCTGGCGCTGGTCATCGACCGCCGCCGCGAATTTGGTTTGCTGCGTTTTTTGGGCGGCGCGCAGAGCCAGATTCGAAAAATAATTCTGTTCGAAGCGGGTCTGCTCGGTTTGCTTGCGAACGTCGCGGGCCTGGCGCAAGGCTTTTTTCTGTCGCTATTGTTGATTTTCGTTATCAACAAACAATCCTTCGGATGGACCATCCAATTTCATTGGCCAGTGGCAGTGCTGGTGGGCGCGCTGACGGTGGTATATGCGGCAACCGTGCTGGCCGGTTTGTACCCCGCCAGAATCGCCACCCAACTGGTGCCGATTGAGGTGATTCATGAGGAGTGATCATTTGAAATGCCTGTCCGCTTTTGTGGCGCGCGCCTCCAGGCGTGCCGCGTCGGCAGTCGTGCCGACGGACATGTCGAGACGACTCTCGACACGGCACGCCTGGTGGCGCGCGCCACAAACTCGTTTTTTAGACCCGCGACCATCGGGAGCGGTCACTAAGTCATGCGAAACCCTAAGAAAGTAACCGTCTCACTTATCCTCTCCAGCCTCCTCGGCGCCACCTCCCCCTATCGGGTCGCCCTCCCCGGCTATCGCTACGAATTCCCGCGCGATCATTTCAACCATCCCGATTTTCAAACCGAGTGGTGGTATTACACCGGCAATCTTCGCACCGCCGACGGGCGGCACTTCGGATTTGAGCTGACTTTTTTCCGCGAAGGCGTGGACCGAAGCAAAGAGCCGGCCGGCGTCTGGGATGTGCGCGACGTCTGGATGGCGCACCTCGCGCTCAGCGATCTCGATGGCAATCGCTTCCTCCACACCCAGCGTCTCAACCGCGCTGGAGCCGGCATCGCCGGATCGGACCTGGCGCAGAGGCGAGTCTGGAATGGCAATTGGGGAACACAGTGGCAGCCCGATTTTAAATCGCAGACACTGCGCGCCGTCGACGACAAGTTTTCCTTCGACCTGTCTCTCACCACCGAAAAACCGCCGGTGATTCACGGAGCGAATGGCGTCAGCCAGAAGTCTGAAGGCGAAGGCCACGCCTCGCACTACATTTCGTTCACGCGCTTGATCACGAACGGAACCATAGTTCTCGATGGCAAGAAGTTCGCGGTGACGGGCCTTTCCTGGATGGACCACGAATTTTTCACCGAGCAGCTTGCTCCCGACCAAAGCGGCTGGGATTGGTTCAGCCTGCAATTCGACGACGGCACCGAACTGATGCTCTTCCGCCTGCGCCACGAAGATGGCAGCGCCGATCGCTTTTCCGCGGGCACTTATGTCGACAGGCAGGGCCGCACCACCGCTCTCACCGATCGCGACTTCACCGCGATTCCAGGCAAGCAGTGGACCATCTATCCCATCGAATGGAAGCTGCGAGTGCCGTCCTTGAATATCGATGTCACGCTCTCGACCCGCTTGCCTCAGCAGGAGCTCAAAGGCATTGTTTCGTACTGGGAAGGCGCCATCGAGATCACCGGCACCCGCAAAGGCGTAGGTTATCTGGAAATGACCAGGGCAGTGCCGCGTGCCCACTGATCGTGTTTTCAAACTAATTGACAGGTGTGCTATCACTGAGAGTCATGGCATCCGAAGAAGAACTCAAAGCGGAACTCGAGAAGCTGCGCGCTGAAAATGCGGCTCTCAAGAAACCTTCCACCGGAAGGGTGTATCTAAAGGTCAGCGAGAAAGGCGGACTCTCCGTGTACGGACTGGGACGCTTCCCGGTGACGCTTTATCGCGAGCAGTGGGAAAAACTGATGGGGCTGGCCGACGATATTAAGACCTTCATTCACGAAAACGACGCGACTTTGAAAAAGAAGGAATAATGCCCAAATGCAAGCACCTGGACCAGATTCAGGACGTGAAACCTCACACCAAGGGCTGTGAAGAATGCCTGAAGATGGGCGACCACTGGGTCCATCTGCGCCTGTGCATGACTTGCGGCCACGTTGGTTGCTGCGATTCGTCGAAGAACAAGCACGCCACCAAGCATTTTCATGCGACCCAGCACCCGATCGTCCGCTCGCTCGAACCGGGCGAAAACTGGATGTGGTGCTATGTCGATGAAATTGTTATGGAATAGCTGATGGCAGAACAAGATCCGAAGTTCCCGGTGCTCTCTCCGGAGCAAATCGCCAGACTGATGGCGTTCGGCGAGAAGCGGCCGGTGCGAGCGGGGGAAATCCTTTTCGATCAGGGAGATGCGAGCCACGGCATCTTCGTGATTCTGGAAGGCAGCCTGGAATTTCTGGGTAAAGACGTCCTCGGACGCCTCGATAAGGGGATGTTTACCGGTGAGGTGAATCAGCTCTCCGGCCGTCGCACTTTTGTCCGCTGCCAGGCGCGCGAAGACAGCCAACTGATTGAAATCACTCGTCAAAACCTCCAGCGCATCCTTCAGGACGAGGCCGAATTAAGCGAGATTTTCCTGCGCGCGTACATGCTGCGCAGGGTTTTTTTGATCCAGAATTCCGTGGGCGACGCGGTGCTCATCGGTTCCAGCCATTCCGCGGATACCCTGCGTTTACAAGGGTTTCTGTCCCGCAACGGGCATCCGCACACGTACCTGGATGTGGAGCGCGATCCGGAAACGCAAGAGGTGCTCGACCAATTCGGCATCGCTGTCGCCGATATTCCGGTGCTGATCTGCCGCGGCACGTTAGTGTTGCGAAATCCCACCAATGCGCAAGCCGCGGAGTGCTTTGGGCTGAACACCGGGATCGATGAGCAGAGCGTGTACGACCTGATGGTGGTCGGCGCGGGTCCAAGTGGTTTAGCCGCAGCAGTTTACGGCGCGTCCGAGGGACTGAAGGTGCTGGTCATCGAAACCAACGCGCCAGGTGGCCAAGCGGGATCGAGCTCGCGTATCGAGAACTACTTGGGTTTCCCCACCGGTATTTCGGGCCAAGATCTTGCAAACAGGGCATTTGTGCAGGCGGAGAAATTCGGTGCACAAATTTCGGTTGCGAGGTCGGCGAAGGCTTTGAAGTGCGAGCGGACTCCGTACGTGGTGGAACTGGACGACGGAAAATCGGTCAGCGGGCGGACGGTGATTGTAGCCGCGGGAGCGCAATACCGGAAGCCGGACTTGCCGAATCTGGCGCGGTTTGAAGGGGTTGGCGTTTATTACGGCGCGACCAATGTCGAGGCCAGGATTTGCGGCGATGAAGAGATCGCGATCGTGGGCGGAGGCAATTCGGCGGGACAGGCCGCAGTCTTTCTGTCGGCCCATGCGCGGCGTGTTTATCTGATGGTGCGCGGGGCCGGGCTGGAATCGACGATGTCGCGGTACCTGATTTCACGAATTGAGGCTTGCAAGGAGATTACGTTTTGTCCTTTTACCGAGATCGTCGCGCTCGAGGGCGGAGATCATCTGGAAAAGATCCGGTGGCAGTCGAAGCAAACGGGAGAGACTAAGGAGTGTCCCGTCCGGCATGTGTTCATGATGACCGGAGCGTGTCCGAACACGGCTTGGCTGGATGGGTGCGTGGAACTGGATGCGAAGAAATTTATCAAGACGGGCGCCGATGTGGGGTCGAAATGGACTCTGCGGAGGAGTCCTTATTTGTTGGAGACTAGCCTTCCTGGGGTGTTCGCTGTGGGGGATGTTCGGGCGGGGAGCATGAAGAGGGTGGCGGCTGCGGTGGGGGAAGGATCGATGGCGGTGCAGTTTGTGCATCGGGTTTTGGCTGAGTAAAAGAGAAAAAAGGGCAGGTCGGAAACCTGCCCCACTAGCGGCCGAACCATTTTTTTCGCAGGTCGGTGAAGGTGCTCGGGGACGGGGCGGGGGGTGGAGGGGGATCGAAGTTTCTTGTTGTCCTCACCTCGGGAAGATCGGGGGGCGGGACGTAGGGGATCTTCGAAATCATGCGCACGTGGTATCCGCTGAAGCCATAGGTGCGCTTGTATTGTTTGCCGTCTTTTTCCCGCAGCACTACTGAAAACGCCTCTTGCGCGGCTTCGATGGGATAGAAGCCTTGCACGTTGCGCTCGATGAACGCCGTCTCATAGTGATGGCGCTTGACGCTCCAGACGAAGACGCGGAAGCTATCGAATTCGAACGGATGAGGGCCGGAACTCACGGTGGTCCAGAGCCAGTTGTGTTTGGAATTCACTTCTCCGAGCGCCATATACGCGGTGATGCGATGGCCTTCGGCGTACTGCGCGACTTCGTCGGGAATCGCCATGGTCAACATACGCGCCAGCACCCAGCCGACTTTGCCGTCCTTGGTTCGCACCAGGTTCCAATCGTCGAACTGCGGCGAGGCAGCGGGCAGGGCGGCCTGCGCATGGCTGGGGAGATCGGCGGCTCGGGGTTTGGAAAGACTCTGCCAGTTGCGAGGAAGCGGCGGGGGAACGGGCATGGGAGGAGCTTGCGCGGCGCGGGCTTCCTTGGCCTTGGATTTTTTAGAAGGCGGGGCGCGCTTCACGGGGGCCGCGACGTGGACCGGCTCGGGCGGAGCGGAGTGAGGGGTCAGGCGATGGCCGATGACCTCGACCGGTTCACCTTCGGCGATTTGAAAAAAGCTGGGAGACTGGCGCGCGGGGGCGCTGTGCATGTTGAGGACGTCGAAGGGGGTCGCTTTGCCTTGCGAGCCCAATTTGGAGGCTTGTTCGGCAAGATGGCGGAGGTCGTCCATCTGTTGGTCTGTTAATAAGAGGTTGGAATCGGTCCAGCCTTCGATGCCTTGCGCGGTGCGGACCTTGATGAAGCGGCGGCGCAATTCTATGACGTCGAGCTTATCGCCATGTTTTACGGCGGCTACGGTGGGGGATTTCTGGGCTAGATCTTTTCGAAGATTGATGGTGAGGGGGCCCACGTAGGCTACGCCGGAGGAGGGTTGTTCGGGGGTGTGGGAGGTGCAGGAGGTCAGGAGGAAGAAGCCTGCTAAAAGCAGGCTGCAGGCTAAATAGCGCGCCCTACAAGAGGCTGGCGATGTGGCGGGTATGTCCGCTCCCTGTGGTCGCGGCTCGGTTGAAGTCTGCGGGTTTTTGCTGAGCTTTAGCAGGGAACGGAGCTCTAGCCTATACCCAGTTCGTCTATTTTTTCCAGGGGCGAGCCGCATTTGCGGCAGATCAGGGAGCCGCAGTCGCCACAGGCCAGGGGATCGCTCACCGGTTGCTGGCAGCGGGGGCAATAGAACTCCGTGCTTACCTTTTCTGCCATGCTTCTTCGACGGCTGCGGCGGCGGCTACGCTTTCGCGGGCTTTCAGGAAGAGGTCATACTGGCCCATCAGGTCGCGGAAGACGGCGTCGCCGATCATGCGGTATCCTGCGCCGGTGAAGTGGACGTAATCGCCTTGCGCCATTCCTGCCATCACCCACTCCTTCATCGCGCCCTTCCCGCCCATTTTCGCGCGCAGATCCCAGAAGGCGCAACCGGCGGAGGTGGCGGCCTGGCGCTGCGCTTCGACAATCAGATCGATATTCTCCATGACGATCCAACCCTTCGTACGGGTCCGGATATAGCGGTCGGGCGGACCGATGACGAGAATGGTCGCGGTGGGCGCGGCTTTGCGGAAGCGGGCGATCATTTGCACGAACATGTCGCGGTAGGATTCGACGGTCCAATCCTTGCGGCCGGCTTCGTTGGTTCCGTAGGCGATGACGATCAGGGCGGGATTGCGGCGCTCAATATTGGAGCGGAGCGTCACTTCGTCCCAGTTGAGAGGGATGGATGCCTGGGCGCCGTTGATGCCGAGTTCCTCATACGTTACTCCGCGCGAGTTTTCAGCCACCCATCCGAACAGGCGGACTGGAGCCTTATCGAGCGTTTCGACTTCAAACTTGTGCTGGCCCGGGACGCCTTCGTAGTGATAGTAGCCGGGGGCGGGAGTTCCTTCGGTAGAGATGCGCTCGACCGGCGTGCCGTTGTCGTAAATCTGAATCGCGCCACCGTTAGGCTGCTGGAGATAGAAAAGCTCGAATTGGGAACCGTCGGCGAGCAGGTAAACGGATTCGCGCGGCGAACGCGTGGACATGCTGATGCCGCCGAGCCCATAAATCCCATCGCCGGGCGCCTTGCCGACCAATCCTTCGGTATGCCAGCCGCGCGTGGATCCGCTGCGGACGTCGAAGCGGCGATATCCGGCATAAGGACGGCCGATCAGAGAATAGCCGCTGCCACCATCGCCGAATTTTTCCTGGAAACGAGTTCGCAGGTCGCCGGTCCATTCATCAGCGGCGGTGTGCGAATCGCCGTAATGCAGGATGCGCAAGGGGCCCGGGATATCGCCCTTCTGATGACGATAGAGCTGCTCAAAGAAAGGAATCAGGGTCCCGGCGTTTTCGACTGGAATGGTGGCGCCGGTGGAGACTTTTTGAAACACTCCCTGGTTGGCTTCCATCCTAGTAGCGGCGCTGACTTTGGGCGCTCTGGGAGCGACTCGGCGTCGGGCCGTGGCCGTTTTGACGGGAGCGGTGGAAGGCTTTTTCGCCGCGGTTTTGAGAGGAGTTTTTTTCGAGGCGGCTGTTTTGGGAGCCGGCTTGCCGACGCTCGAACGGTATTTTTTCTTTTTCGATTTGGTAGCAGGCGCGGGCTTTTTCACGGGAGAGGGGTCCGCCGCGCCGAGGCATACACCTACGGCGACGAGTGCGGCAAATCCGACTCTGGTCAACCAAATCATTCTTTAGAGGCTATCTGCACAGAAGCCTTGTTCAATTGTCGCAGTTTATAGTCGTTATAGCCATCGCGCAGGGCGGTATAAAGCAACTCACCGACGATCTTGGCGCCGGCGGGCATCGGATGAATGAAATCCGCGCCCACCAGTCGTGGCTCCGACGCATACCAGCGGCCCATGGTTCCGGGACCGCCCATGGCCTGAAACGTATTGAAAAACGCGACACCGATATCGTGTCCGATGCCGGCTTCTATTTTCACGAGGCTGGGCATGGCGGTGATGGTGTCGATCTTGCCGTCGTGTTTGCGCTCGCCGCGATCCATGGGACTCATCAAGAGGATGGATGTATTGGGCAGCGCGTCCTGCACGCGTTTCACGGCGTTCTTCAGCTCCCCACCCCAGGTGCCTTCGACGAAGCTGGGATAGCCGCTTTCATTGGTGCCGTAGTTGATGATGACCAGGTCCGGCTTGTAATGGCGCAGCTCCGCGGTCCAGTGGGGACCGCTGAAGGATCGCGACAGCAGGGTGACATTCGCGCCATTGACGCCGAGGCTGTGATAGACCACGCCGCCACCGGAGCGCCGGAAATCGGCTCCGTACAGGCGCACGGTGCCGCGCGTGACGCGAATGACGAACTTCTTCGCGCCGGTGGGAATGTTGAACGATGAAAAGCCGGGGGCCTTCAATTCGGCGGCGGTTTCGACGGTGCCCAGCGCGGAGCCGTCGGCCTCGACTGTGAAATCGCCTCCGTCGGGTTGGGAGAGATACGCGATCTCGACGATGTTGTGCGAGTTCTTGAGATTGAAGCGCGCGGTGGCGCCGGGGGTGCCTCGAAAGCTGGCGCCGCCCAGTCCGTGCATGCCGTCCTTCACTTCAGTGGCGCCGGCGATATCGATGCCCCAGCCGGAACCTTCCATCTCCACGCCGCGATGGTTGTACCAAGCCCAGGGGCGGGCGATCAGCGCGAATCCGCTGCCGGCGTCGCCAAACTGTTTCTGAAGCGCGGCGCGGGCGTCGGCGGTGATCAGGTCGCCGGTGGTGGGCGAATCGCCGTAGTGAAGAATGCGAGTAGTGCCGCCTTTGAGAAGGGCTTCGTAAAAGTGGTCGAGCTCGTGAGCGGGGTCGATCAGATTTTTCGGCGCGGTGGCTTCGAGGCGCTTGATGCGGAGCTCTTGATTGTTGGGATCGACGCCGGGCTCGACCGGCGGACCTTTCACGGGAAGGTCCACGACGAGCGGAATCATGGCGGGGTCGAAGGTTTTGTATCTTTCCAGAGCCGGCACGTATTGCGGCAGCAGCAGGAGCGCGATGAAGGTGAGTACGGCTAGTCCCGTCCTGATCGGCATGGTTTATTTTATCAGGAGAAGGTTCACGGGCTGAAGCCTGTGCCACCATGTGGTGCTTGTTGACAAAGGTGGCACAGACTTCAGTCTGTGGCTCCAGCTAGAACTTATTGTAGATGAAGGGCGTCGCGCCGGTTTGCGCTACGTATTGCAGACCTACTACCAGCAGCGCGAGCACTGCGGCCTGGACGTAGAAGGGGGCTCGCGCATAGAGGTTCAGGCTGAAGTCGTACCAGTTTTTCGGGCAGTAGTGAGCCAGCACCGCGATGATCATAATCAGTCCCAGCGGCGGCGAGATGTTCGTTAGAGAAAAGCTGAGCGAGCCGATGCGCGAGAGGATCGCGTAAACATTTTCCCAGTTCGCCGCGCGGAAGAAAATCCAGGCGAAGCAGACGAATTGGACGGTCCAGAAAATGTTGAAGTATTTCCAGAAGCCGACGGCTTTCTTGTTCTTGCGCGAAACCTGCCAGACGCGGTGAATCACCAGGCCGAGGCCGTGGAGCGCGCCCCACATGACGAAGGTCCAACTGGCTCCGTGCCACAATCCGCCGATCACCATGGTGAGGAATAGATTCCAGTAGGTGAAAATTTTCCACTTCGAGCGGAGCCCGGGCAGCGAGAAGTAGAGGTAATCGCGCAGCCAGTTGGAAAGCGTGATGTGCCAGCGCCGCCAGAAGTCGGCGATGTTGACGGCGGCGTACGGGGCGTTGAAATTCGGGGGCAGCTTGATACCCAGCAGCAGGGCGGAGCCGATGGCGATATCGGTGTATCCGGAGAAGTCGAAGTAGATTTGCAGCGCGTACGCATAGACCGCGATCAGCACTTCGGAGCCGGAATAAAGCGCGGGAAAATCGAACACGCGATTGACCAGGTTGGCCGCGAGGTAATCGGCGATCAGCAGTTTCTTGGTGAGTCCCATGCCGATGAGGAAGAGGGCGCGTCCGCCGTCGGCCGGCTCCAGTTTGCGAGGCTTCTCGAACTGATCGATCAGAGCGGAAACGCGCGTGATGGGGCCGGCCAGCGTGGTGGGAAAAAAAGAAACCGCGGCCAGGTATGAGAGATAACTTTTCGTGCCTTTCGCGTCGCGGCGATATAGATCGATGGTGTAGGTCAGAGCCTGAAAAACGTAGAAGGACAGCGTGACGGGAAGGGCCCAATGCCACTCCGGCGCGGGCTTGCCGGTGGCTTTCGTATAGTTTTCCAAGATGAACGGCATGTACTTGAAAAACGCCAGCAGGCCGAGATTCATCAAGACACTGGCGCCGACCAAGATGCGGCGCGCGATTTTGTTTTGCGAATACTGGAGGCCTCGGCCGAAGAAGTAATCGAGCGTGCCAGCGATGGGAATCAGCGCGAGGTACCACAGATCCCATTTGGCGTAGAAAAAATAGTTGGCGAATAGCAGGACGCCGAGCGCGAGGGATCGGACGCGCGATAACGGCCAGTAGAGGAAAAATATGGCTGCCAGGAAGATGAAGTACGTGGACGAAGAAAGAAGCAATAACTAGAATACTCTGGCGCCTCGTCTCTGACCAATTCGTGGAGGGCAATTCGGACGGGACTTGTGGCTCTGAATCATTTCACTTATCGCAAACGGGGAATCGGGGAAATCACTGTCGAGCATACAGGCATTCGCTCATCCACCTTAGACTCACTGACTCCCACACTCAGTAATCACCGCGTTGGGTGGGTATGACATGCGAGTTAATAAACTTCAATCTTCCGCTTCGCGCGCGGTGCCTGCACGTAGGGACTGACCATGCTCTCATTGCCGTCCTTGTCGATCGCCTTTACGCCGAAAACCAGTTCGTCGATGGAGACGTCGGCCAGCGTGTATTCGGTCACTTTGCCGACGAACACTTCGTGCTCCCAGTAAGGAGAAGTTGTGGGCCGCGAGACGACGACGTAGCCCGCGAGATCCGCTTCCGGGGTTTCGCTTTTCCATTTCAGCGCGGCGTCGTAGCGGGACTTGCCGCGGGTCAGCAGCAGAGTGGGGACTCTCTGGCCGTTGCGCTCCGTCATTTCGGAAGTGATCGGAGCCTTGGGAGCCCACGCCAGGGAGGCCGCGGCGGCTCCGTTGATTTTCGTCACCAGGCCGATGTAGGGAACGGAGGTATTCGCGAACGTATCGGTCACGGTGTGCTGGTTGGCGAAATTTTCCTGCGGCGATGACAGGCGGACAGCCGAAAATCCTTCCTGGTTAAAGGGCGTGTGATCGCCTCCACGGCCGAAACGGTCGGCGCGGAAAATCGTGTCGACGTGCATCGCGGGCAGGTAGCGCTCGCCGATATCCTTTATATAGCGGGCGAGCTCGCGCGAGGGAGAATCGTCGGGGTCTTCGCTGAAGACGCTGACGCGGCGGTTCTCCATGCGGCCGGAGCCGGAGACGTCGCTGCCGATAATATCGTTGTTGAGCACGGCTTCGATTTTCTGATTCGCCGCGTGCGCTTTTTCGGCGTAGAGGGAGCTGCCCAGCAATCCCTCTTCTTCGCCGGCGAAGGCGATGAACACCAGAGTTTTCTCGAATTCGTAGCGGCTGAGCACGCGTGCCAGCTCCATCACGCAAGCCGTGCCGCTGCCATCGTCGGTGACTCCGGGAGCGTCGAGATCGGGATCGCGCATCGGCGGAGTTTCACCGGGAGCCGTGGGAGCGCCGGTTGCGCGGCCCATCACGATAGTGTCGTAGTGGCCGCTGACGATAATCCGCTGCTCTTTATTCGTGGTGCCGGGCAGGACCGCGACTACGTTATAGAGATCCACGTCGCGGGGGACTCGCGAGGCGCGGCCTTCGATCTTCTTAAGTTTGTATTGATCGAAACTGACCTCGAGCTTGGGGCTGTAGCTGCGGAACTGTTCGTAAATCCACTTGCGAGCCGCGCCGACACCCCGCGTGGGATTGTCCTGGGTGGATAGAATATTGCGCGTGCCGAACGATTCCAGCTTCTTGAGAATCTCGGTGATCTTCTCGTCGGAGACCTCGGAGACGACCTTGGCCACCTGCGGATTGGGCGTTTTGTATTGGGCCGGAAGCGCGGCAGCGGCCAGAAAAAATGCAGAGAGAAGGCGAATGTCGGCGCGTTTCATATTTGTTGAAGCATAGACGATAAGGAGGCCCCGAAAAGTAACATAGAGCCTGGTTAGCGCGACTATGATTCGCGAAACAACGCCTTGCTTGTCCGGCGTGGGGCAGGCTAGCAGCCTGCAGCGGGTTGGTAACCCGCTCGGGAAATTCCCGAAGAAGGCCGATTGCCAATCGGCCGCAGGATACCATCCTGCCCCACACCGGAAGCCAATCACAAGATGGTCATGTCAGCTCGGCTTCATTTCCCGGCATACGTCTTCGTGTACTTATTCCGCGAATTGTACACCGTAAACGACCCATCTTCGTGCGCGGACACTTTCAGGAATTTTCCTTCGCACTTCTCGTCGATATTCGCGATAAACGTGTCCGGGGAGTTCCCTTCCTTCCCTCCTCCCATCGCGAAATGGAGCTGCCACAGATCCTCTAGACCGGGCATTTCGCGCCACATCTTATAGGCGTCCTTGTTTCCGCCCTTCGTGGGGCCATTGTTCATCACCATGACGCGCGGGGCCATCGCGTAGTCGGCTTTCGGCGACACGTGGGTAGCGTGATGCGGCGTCAGCAGCAGGTCGATCTTGCCGACGTGGTTTTCCGGGCACAGGAGCGCCAGCTCTTCGTTATAAATGATGTCGCCCAGGTCGGCGAAGCGAAATTTCCCGAACGCGACGACAAGTCCTCCCGATTGCGGATTCTCTCCCGTTTCGCCGTCTTTCGGCTTCAGCCCGGCGCAGAAAGGATTCGTCTCGCCCTTCGTTTCGATATGCTTTTGCGCGGCCACCACTACGGTGATGTCGAGCTCTTTGATCGGAATTTTGTCCCCCGGCTTGTAAACGGTGTGCGGAGAGTTACCCATCGCCTTGGTGTATTCGTCTGAATACTTGTTATTATTCTCGACGTTGCCGCCATGGTCGTAGAACGATTCCACCGGCATCACTTCCAGCAGGTTTTTCACGCCGCCGGCGTGGTCCGGATGATGGTGCGTCAGGAACAGCACGTTGATTCGCTTGACGTGCGCCAGCTTGGCGGCTGTGGCAATGCGATTCGCGTCCCGTCCGCCGAAGCCGGTATAACCGGTGTCGATCAGCATTGCCTGGCCGGAAGGAGAGACCACCAGGGTCGACTGCCCGCCTTCCGTATCGATGAAGTAGATGTCGAGATTTTTGGCGGCCTGGGCTGCCGCGGCGAACAGAAGAAGGAAGATTAATGCGCGCACGAGACGATCCTAGCATGTGCCTGGAACCTTCAGTGTTACAGTATCGTATTACATTCCAGCAATGGCATTTTGTGTTCAATGCGGCAGTAAGGTGGGCGACGCGGATCAGTTCTGCGCCAGATGCGGAGCCCCACAAAAGGGTGCTGCCAGGGCGGGAGCAGCTCCCCGTAAAACAGCCGACCCCATCTCCGGCATGAGCGGACGCAACGCTTCGCTGCTCTGCTATATCCCCTGGGTCGGGTGGATCGCCGCCATCGTCGTGCTGGCAAGCGAGCGGTTCCGGCGCGATGCTCACGTCCGCTTCCATGCGTTTCAAGGCCTGTATGTGTTCGTTGCCTGGCTGATTGTGGAATGGGTGATTGAGCCGTTCGCTTTCGCCATGCCATTCCACCGCGTTACCTCCCGGCTTCTGCAAGTGCTCATCCTGGGGGCATGGGTCTTCATGCTGATTAAAGTCAGCCAGGATGAAGACTACAAACTGCCGGTCATAGGCGATCTGGCGGAGCGATCCGTCAGCGAGCAGCGCTCCTAGCGGCGAACTCGCCGATAAAGGCCACTCTAGTGGGCTGTCCGCGAAGAATCTTTAGCGTTAGCCCCATGCGTCAGCTTGGGGCTACTTTGTGTGACATAGCCCCAAGCTAACGCATGGGGCTGTCTAGGAAAATGTCGCCAGCAAAGGAAACTCGCGGACAGCCCACTAGGAACACCTTAGAGACAATTTAGTAGTAGTACCAAAGGTATATACCTTTCGGCCCTTGGCGCGTACTTTCCGGCTGGGTACGATCAAGTCCAGTCCAGAACGCTGCGTTACGGCACGGAGTTTTGGTCGGAGGAAGCTTATGAAGAAAAAACTTATTCTCACGATGGTGGCAGTTTGCCTGACCACACCCACATTCGCCGATACCATCCTGGGCACCGGCGATGATGGCAACCTGTATTCGATCGTACCCGCCACCGGCGTGACGACTCTGATCGGAGCCCAGGGCGTAACCCTGACGGACATTGCCGCCTTCGGTGGCCTGCTCTACGGAGTCGATTCCACCACGAATCTATATTCGATCGATCCGATCACCGGTCACGCGATACTGATCGGGGCTACGGGGCAATCGTTTAATTCCTTGGCTTTTGATTCAGCCGGGGTTCTTTATGCCGCCGGGGCCGCCACGACCAACCTGTTTACGATCAACACCGCCACCGGCACGGCCACGCGAGCCACCAATGGCGTCAATGCCGCTTACCAAGCGGGAGGCGACCTGGCTTTCGTCGGGAGCACGCTTTATCTCACGGCGCAAATCAACGTGAACGGATACACTACTTTGGAGACCGTCGATTTGACTACCGGAGCGGTGACCGCGGTGGGCACGGATCTCGGTGTGAAGAACGTCTACGGCCTGGCGTATTACGACGGAGTGCTGTATGGATTTAGCAATCCGACCGGCAACGCACCCGAGGCGATCTCAATCGACCCGACCACGGGAATCGGCACGTTGTTAGCCACATATGGCGGCACAGGCCGCGGCGCGTTCGCATTCGACGGCGCGACCTACAACGGTGTGGGTGAGGCAGTTCCAGAACCAGCCACCTTGGCCACGGCCGGGTTTGCTTTGATCGCGCTAGGCAGTTTCGCATTCCGCCGCCGGACACGCTAAATCAGGCCTCCGGGGCTAGTGTCTGCTTGCGTTGAGCTAGAATGTAGCCGCTTCGCACTTAATGGCTTCCTTTGACCACAGCGTGAGAATCAAAGGGTTTTGTGGCCCGAACGGCGGTGCTGCGGATTGATAGGTGAAGACGTAGACATTGGGGTGCTCTTTCACGATACCCTGTGAGGTCATCATCATCACACCGGCAAGGCCGCCATGTCCATCCGTCAAAGGCTTATCACAATTGAGAAGCATCTTTAGCGTAGGGAAATCAGTCGTAGCCTGAACAGTCACGATCGTTTTGAATGCTGCATCCTCGCGGGTAGAAATATCCTGTTTCTGGCTGACTATCAAGTGGGCCTGTTGCGGTGGAGGGGTTGGTTGCGTTGGAGCAGTGGTTTCCCCCTGTGCTGGTTGTTTTGTGGTCTTCCGTACGGTCTTCTTCCCTGACTCTATGGTTTTCTTTGAATCAACGTGCGGAGGGATTCCGGATACTTGGTTTACATCTTCGTGCTGTCTTTTTATAACGGCAGCAGCTATCTCTTCTGCCGTGGCCGGTTCCTTGATTTTTGGTGTGACTTTCCAAAGTGCGTATAATACCACCCCCATGACGCCCATTAGAAAGAGATTCCCCAAACACTTCTTGAACCATGCCCCCTCGAAAAATCCCACCCTTACTATGGCTACAAAGAATATTACTCCTGCGGTGTAAAAAATCACCTTCATCGAGAAAGCAACCGCAAGTGCGCCAACGAGCACCCCAACGGCTCCCCACGTGATTGGGCTCTCAATGAAGGAACCAAATTTCTGTACATTGAGGATCGGCCTAGAACGCTTCCAAATTGGAACACGAACGGCGTTAGACATGCCACACACTCTACCAAAATGAATGCGGACCTATGCTCCATAAAGCACTCCTCTCGAACGCATTTTGAATATTCAACCAACACAACCACGGACCACTACGCCCCGGCGGGCATGGTATAATTATTCACAGTAGTGAATAGTTAATCATATGACCCCCGTCGGCATCGTCGGGTTCAGCGGCTATAGCGGGGCTGATCTCGTCCATATTCTTTCGAGGCATTCCTTGGTCGAGCCCGTTTTGCTGGAGCATCGGGAGGCCGAGGTGCCGCCTAACCGTCCGGGTCCCAGGCGCTTACCGTTTTCTGACGGCGCCGGGATGCCGCTGGTTTTCCTGGCTACTCCTCCGGAAGTATCCATCGAGCTGACGCCCGCGCTGCTCCAGGCGGGCACCAAAGTGATTGATTTGAGCGGAGCTTTCCGGCTCGGGACTGCCGAGAATTACCAGCGGTGGTACAAGACGGTGCATCCGCAGCCAGAATTGCTGGCCGAGGCGGTTTATGGACTGCCGGAGTTTTACCGGTCCGCAATAAGCGGTAAACGACTGATTTCTAACCCTGGTTGCTATCCTACGGCGGCCAATCTCGCGATCCGCCCTCTGATGGAAGCGGGCGTCATCGACTGCTCGGCGGGGATTGTTTGCGACGCGAAATCCGGCGTGAGCGGAGCCGGGCGAAAGCCTTCCTTAAAGACCAGTTTTTGCGAAGTAACGGAGAATTTCTCGGCGTATTCGGTGCTGGACCACCGGCATGTACCTGAAATCCTACGTACTTCCGGGCTTGAGGAGGGCGAGTTGAGCTTTACGGCTCAACTGCTGCCCATTGAGCGGGGGATTCTGGAGACGATTTACTTCCGGACACAGCTAAATGACCTCACGTTGACCGAAATCTACCGTTCCCGATACCTTCACGAGCCATTTTTGCGCATTTACCCGCCGGGTCAGTTTCCCGACTTGAGGGGGGTGCAGCGGACGAATTTCTGCGACATCTCGGTGCGGGTGGATGAAAAGACCGGGCGGGCGGTGGTGGTTGCGGCGATCGACAACCTGGTGAAGGGCGCGGCTGGAATGGCGGTTCAGAATATGAACCTGGCATTGGGTTTCCCGGAAACAACGGGTCTGCTTTGAAGCTGCTGATCAAGATCGGTGGGACGCTGCTAGACGCGGCGGATTCGCGGGCTCGGCTGGCGGCAGAGATCGCCGCGATTGCGGGGGCGGTTGTCGTGGTGCACGGGGGCGGCAAGCAGATGACCCGGTATCTGGCTGAAAGAGGGATCGAAAGCCGGTTCGTGAACGGGATGCGGGTGACTACGCCCGAGGTGGTCGACGCGGTGCTGAAGGTCTTCGCGGGGACGGTGAATACCGAATTGGTGGGTTCGTTTCGCGCGGCCGGGGCTCGGGCAGTGGGACTGACCGGGCTTGATTCAGGATTGGTGGACGCGGAGCCTCTGGCCGTAGAACTGGGGGCGGTTGGCAAGCCTGTGCGGTCCGATGCGGCCCTCTTGCATCTGCTGACGGGCGCTCGCTACCTGCCGGTGGTCGCGTGCGTGGCGGGAGACGCGAAGGGCGCGGTTTACAACGTCAATGCGGATCAGATGGCGGTGGCCTGCGCTTCGTCGTTCGACGCGGACAAGTTGATTTTCCTGACCGATGTGGATGGAGTAAAAGACGGCGATGGACGGGTGCTCGAATCGCTGACGCCAGCGGAGGCGGCTAAGTTGGTCGAGACTGGCGTCGCCACGGGCGGCATGCAGGCCAAGCTGGAAGCGGCGGTCTCGGCACTCCGGACAGGGGTGGGAGAGATCGTGATTGCCCCGGGGGCTCGCGCCGGGGTGGTGGGGGAGATTCTGGCGGGAACGAAGATCGGGACTCGGATCGTCTGATGTTGGAAATTCGCAAAGCACTGTTGACCGATATTGCGGCTCTGTTGGAGCTGATTAACGCTTATGCCGCGAAAGGCATCATGCTGCCTCGCACCGAGTTTGAAATGGCCGAGAATATCCGCGATTTTCTGGTGGCGTTCGACGACGGAAAACTGGTGGGATGCGGAGCGCTGCATTTCTACACCGCCACGTCGGGGGAGGTGCGAAGCCTGGCGGTGGATCCGGGGCTAAAAGAGAAAGGGATCGGCCGGGCGTTGGTGGAGGCTTTGGAGGTGGAGGCTCGGGAGCAGGATCTGCATTCGCTGTTTGCGTTCACGTATGTCGCGGGATTCTTCGCGAAATTGGGGTTTGAGGAAGTGGATCGGGGCGAGCTGCCGTTGAAAGCTTGGAAAGATTGCTTGCGGTGTCCGAAGTTTCAGGCGTGCGATGAGATCGCGGTGCTGAAGAGGCTGAAACCGGATGCGCCGGCTATGCCGGTAGTGAGGCTGGCGCAGATCACCGATTTTCCACAGTTTCCGGTGGTGCGGAAGCACTAGTGGCGGGCAGGTCGGGGACCTGCCCCACTGTCTTTCACAGGCTGAAGCCTGTGCCACCATGTGCTGGTCAGGTAGCACAGACTTTAGTCTGTGTTTTAAGTGAGCACTGGCTAAGGGCGGGTTTGAGGAGTAGAATTTAAGCAGGTACGAGGCTCGAAAAGATGAAGACTAAAGCCCAGTTATTCGATGGGCGAACCCTGCTGACAAAGGTAAATGGCGGCAAGCGGGTTTTGAAGTCCAGCCCCAAGAAACCGATTTTTCTGCAAGGTGACCCAGCCGACGCTCTTTTCTATATAGAGAAAGGCAAAGTGAAGCTGACGGTGGTCTCCAAGCGCGGGAAAGAAGCCGTGGTCGCGATTCTGGACGCCGGGGATTTCCTGGGCGAGGGCTGCCTGGGGGGCGAACCGCGGCGAATGGCGAATGCTGTTCCGTTATCGGAGGGCACGGTCGTGCGGCTTGAAAAGGAGTCGGCGATCCGCGCGCTGCGGGACGATCCGGAGTTTTCGGAACTGTTTCTGGCGTTCCTGCTGGCACGCAACATTCGCATCCAGGAAGACCTGGTGGATCAGCTATTCAACTCCAGCGAGAAGCGGCTGGCGCGAATCCTGCTCCTGCTGGCGAACTTCGGGAAAGAAAGCACACCGGACAAAGTGATTGCGAAGATCAGCCAGGAAACGCTGGCTGAAATGGTGGGCACCACCCGGTCCCGTGTGAGCCACTTCATGAACAAGTTCAGGAAGCTGGGATTCATTGAGTACAACGGCGAGTTGGAAGTGAACAGCTCGCTGCTGAGTATCGTGCTGAACGACTAGCGGGCGAGCTGACGAGGCTGCGGAAAAACTCAAACACACCGCTCCCTTTGGTCACGGCTCGGAAGTACACCCGCATGTTATCTACCGAGCCGTGACCGCAGGGAGCGGTGTCTAAGATTGCTTTTTCAGCAGCCTCTGACGCAGGGGGCTGCGCGCAATGCCAGCCCCCTGCGTCAGCGTGGGGCTATCGGCAGTATTCTGAAGGCATGCGAATTACGCTTTTGCTCCTGTTGGCGGCGTGCGCATGGGCGCAGCGCGTAATTGCAGTGAGTGTCGACGGGATTATTCACCCGGTCACCGTCGAGATCATTGGGCATGCCATTGACGAGGCTTCGCGGGAGAATGCGGCGGCGGTATTATTGCGGCTGAATACTCCGGGGGGCCTGGTCGAGGCCAGCCGCCAGATCACGGCTAAGATTGTCGCATCGAGAGTGCCGGTGATCGCTTACGTCACGCCCAGCGGAGGGCGCGCGGCTTCGGCGGGATTCTTTTTACTGGAGGCCGCGGACGTCGCGGCGATGGCTCCGGGAACCAACACGGGGGCGTCGTCTCCGGTGCTCTTGAATTCCGAAATGGATGCGGTGATGCGGCGGAAGGTGGAGAACGACACTTCGGCGTGGCTGAGGAGCCTGGTCCTGAAGCGCGGGCGCAACGTGGAGTTGGCCGAGACTACGGTGCGCGAAGCCAAAGCGTTTACCGAGAAAGAGGCTCTGGACGAGCACTTGATCGATCGGATCGCGGCGGACGAACGGGCACTGCTCGCGGCTCTGGATGGCGTGGCCGTGAAGCGATTTAACGGCGCGGAAGAAGTGCTGCATACGGGTGGCGCGGAGGTGGCGGATTATCAGCCTACCTTGCGCGAGAGGATTGTCGCGGCCATTGCGGATCCAAATATCGGGTTCATTCTACTGGTGCTGGGCGCGCTGGGAATTTACGCCGAGTTCTCCGCACCGGGGCTGATCTTCCCGGGAGTGGCGGGAGGGATCCTGGCACTGCTCGGGCTGTCATCGTTGACGGTGCTTCCTATTAATTGGGCTGGGGCGGCATTGCTGGTTTTGGGTTTGTCGTTATTCGTGCTGGAGGCGAAGTTTGCCTCACATGGAGTTTTAGGCATCGGCGGGACCGTCGCGATGGTGCTGGGCGCGATGCTGCTGATCGATGGTCCGCCCGAGATGCGAATCCACTTGTCTACGGCGCTTTCGGTGAGCATTCCATTCGCGCTGATCACGATGTTTCTGGTCACGCTGGTGATTCGGGCGCGGGCGAATAAGGCGGTGATGGGGACCAATACGCTGGTCGATCAGATTGCGGAGGCTCGAACGGCTTTGACTCCTTCAGGAACGGTGTTTTTGCAGGGAGAATATTGGAACGCGGAGTCGGAAGCGCCGGTGGAGAAGGGGGGACAGGTGCGCGTGGTGTCAGTAGAGGGGCTGAAGTTGCGGGTTTCCCCGGTCGGCAAGGGATGAAAAAACAGAGCGCGATCTCGTTAGCGCGCTGCGAACCACGCAATCCCCGTCCTCACGGACGGGGTTATAACCCCTGGCGTAAGCCTGGGGACTGTTTCCGGTAACGAAATGAGAGCGCTCACTGGAGTAAGCTGTCTGCTGACCGCTCCCGATGGTCGCGGTTCTAAAGGCCATTGATTCCGTTTAATAGAACCGCGACCATCGGGAGCGGTCAATCGCGAAAATTAGGCGAATTGACTAGCGGGCTCCAGGTTAAAGCAATTCCGAAGCGGCGAAGAAGAACGGGATTTCTACCGCTGCCGTCTCCGGAGCGTCACTGCCGTGGACGCAGTTGCGTTCTATACTCGTCGCGAATAGTTTTCGGATGGTGCCTTCGGCGGCGTTGGCGGGATTGGTTGCTCCCATCGTGTCGCGCCACATTTTGATGGCTTCCTCGGCTTCTAGCGCCAACACGACCACTGGTCCCTCGGTCATGAACTTGACTAGCGATCCGTAGAAGGGCCGCTCTTTGTGGATGGCGTAGAAACTCTCGGCTTCCAGCTGGCTGAGGCGCTTCATTTTCATTCCGGCTATGCGGAAGCCCGCCTTTTGGATGTGGGCGAGAATCGCGCCGGCCTGGTTGGCGGCTACTGCGTCTGGTTTTATGATTGCGAAGGTAAGTTGCATATTTTTTTGATTGTTTCGCCGATGGTGGCGGGAGTCGGGCACACGGTGATGCCGGCGTCTTTCATGGCCGCGATTTTGTCTTCGGCTTTGCCGCTGCCGCCGGAGATG
Source organism: Bryobacterales bacterium (assembly GCA_963813145.1). Taxonomy (GTDB): domain Bacteria; phylum Acidobacteriota; class Terriglobia; order Bryobacterales; family Bryobacteraceae; genus Palsa-187. The sequence continues at coordinate 2,374,834 of CAWEXX010000001.1, read as the reverse complement.
ATGGCTCCAGCGTGGCCCATGCGCCGCCCGGGAGGCGCGGTTTGTCCTGCGATGAATCCTACTACCGGCTTCTTCACATTGGCCTTGATGTAGGCGGCGGCGGTCTCCTCGGCAGTGCCTCCGATTTCGCCGATCATGACGATGGCGTGCGTGTCGGGATCTTCGTTGAACAGAGCGATCGCGTCGGTAAAGGACGTTCCGATGATCGGGTCGCCTCCGATGCCGATGCAGGTGGATTGTCCGATACCTAGCTTGGTGAGCTGGCCGACCGCTTCATAGGTCAGGGTACCGGATCTGGAGACTACGCCGATGTTTCCAGCCTTGTGAATGTGGGCGGGCATGATGCCGATTTTGCATTTGCCGGGGCTGATGATGCCGGGGCAATTGGGGCCGATGAGACGGGTCCAGGTGCGGGTTTTGAGATAAGCCCAGGCGCGGATCATGTCCTCGGCCGGGATGCCTTCGGTGATGCAGACCACCAGCGCGACGCCGGAATCGGCTGCTTCCATGATGGCGTCGGCGGCGAAAGGCGGGGGCACGAAAATTACGCTGGCGTTGGCTCCCGTGGCTTTCACGCCGTCGGCTACGGTGTTGAAGACGGGGAGGTCGAGATGGGTTTGTCCGCCTTTGCCAGGGGTCACTCCGCCGACTACTTTGGTGCCGTAGGCTAGCGATTGAGTGGCATGGAAGGTGGCTTCTTTGCCGGTGAAGCCTTGCACCAGGACGCGGGTTTGTTCGTTGACTAGGACGCTCATCGGGCGAGTCCTACCACTTTCTGCGCGGCGTCGAGCATGCCGTCGGCTACTGTAAAGTTGAATCCAGATTCCAGCAGGATTTTTTGCCCCAGCTCTACGTTGGTTCCTTCCATGCGGACGACGATGGGGACTTTGATCGAGAGCTCGCGGGCGGCGGCGACCACTCCGGTGGCCAGGGTGTCGCAACGTAGGATGCCGCCGAAGATATTGATCAGCACGGCTTTCACGGCGCTATCAGAGAGAAGAATGCGGAAGGCGTTCTTGATCTGTTCGGCGTTGGCGCCGCCACCGACGTCGAGGAAGTTCGCCGCGGTGCCGCCGGCGTATTGAATGATGTCCATGGTGGCCATGGCGAGTCCGGCTCCGTTGACCATGCAGGCGACGCTGCCGTCCAGCTTGATGTAGTTCAGCCCGAATTTCGAGGCCTCTACTTCGAGCGGATCTTCTTCGTTGAGGTCGCGGAGGTCGGCGAGATCCTTGTGGCGGAACATCGCGTTGTCGTCGATGTTCATCTTGGCGTCGAGGGCGAAAACCTTATTGTCTTTGGTCAGGATGAAGGGGTTGATTTCGGCGAGCGACGCGTCGAATTCCTCGACGGCTTTCGAGAGGGCGATCATCGCTTGTGCGGCCAGGTTCACAGCGGGGCCGGTAATTCCGATGGCGAAGGCGAGCTTACGGGCTTGGAACGGAAGGAGGTCGATGCCGGGCTCAAGCGGCTCTTTAATGATGCGCTCGGGAGTCTTGTGGGCGACCTCTTCAATATCCATGCCTCCCTCAGAAGAGGCCATGAAGACGTTTTTGCCGATGGCTCGATCGAGAACGATGCCCAAGTAGAGCTCACGGTCGATGGGAAGAGTCTCTTCAATGAGGACCTTCTTGACGATGCGGCCTTCGGGTCCGGTCTGATGAGTGATCAGCGTCATGCCTAGGATTTTTTCGGCTACGGCGCGGGCGTCGGCGGCATCTTTGGCGACCTTGACTCCGCCGCCTTTGCCTCGCCCACCGGCGTGGATCTGGGCTTTGACGACGACGCTGCCGCCTAGTTTTTTCGCTACCGCTTCGGCTTCTTCGGGAGTGCTCGCCACTTCGCCGCGCGGCACAGGAACTCCGTGGCGCGCAAGCAGGGCCTTGGCCTGATACTCGTGAATCTTCATGATTTGTTCGGTAAGCTGGAGAATTCCCAATATAACATGGCCTCCTTTCTTTCCTATCTGCATCGGGCTGCCGCGGGCGAGCATCTTTCGGCGGAAGACGCCCAGGCGGCGATGAATGCGCTGCTGGAGGGCGAGGCGACGGCTGCGCAGATCGCGGGATTCGCGGTCGCGATCAAGATGAAGGGGGAGACCGCCGCGGAGTTGACGGGATTCGCGCGGGCATTGCGCGAGCACATGATCGCGGTCGACGCGGGAGAAGGGCTGATCGATACTTGCGGAACCGGTGGCGATCTATCGGGGACGTTTAATATTTCCACCGTAGCGGCGTTCGTGATGGCGGGGGCGGGGGCGCGGGTCGCGAAGCACGGGGGTCGGTCGGCATCCAGCCAGACGGGCAGCGCGGACGTTCTCGAAGCGCTGGGGGTGCGAATCTCCATGACGCCGGAGGAAGCGGCTTGGGCGATTCGCGAGATCGGGATCGGGTTCCTGTTCGCGCCGAATCTGCATCCGGCCATGAAACATGCGGCTCCTGTAAGACGCGAGCTGCGGCTGAGGACGGTGTTTAACTTGATTGGTCCGCTGGCGAATCCAGCGGGCGCGCGGAGGCAACTGATCGGGGCTCCGTCACCGGAGTCGGCCAAATTGATGGCGGAAGCGCTGGCGGTGTTGGGGACGGACCATTCGTTCATCGTGCACGGGCACGACGGATTGGACGAGATTACGACGACGGGTCCGACGGATGTTTATGAAATTCGGACCGGCGCTGTAGTCAAGCATTTATGGATGCCTTCGGATTTCGGGGTGAAACGAGCCTTCGGAGAGCAACTGCTGGGGGGCGACGCGTTGCGAAACGCGGAGATCGCGCGCGAGATCTTGAGTGGAGCAACAGGGGCGATGCGGGATATCGTGGTCGTGAATGCGGCAGCGGGACTAGTCGCGGCTGGGATCGCTAAAGATCTGCGGGACGGCGTGGAATTAGCTGAAAAATCAATCGACTCCAGGGAGGCGGCAGCGAAATTGGATCACCTGCGAAAAAAATTCCCAGTTTCTTGACCCCTTTTTCCTCCAAATCACGCGTTTACTAACAGCGGAGGATCGCAGGCGAGACTGCCTGCGAGAAAGAGAGCCGGCCGGAACCAAAACGTTCCAGGCCGGCCTTTTTGTTACCAGCGACGACCGAAACCGCGGCCATAGCCAAAATAGATGCTCGGACCCCAGTAAGGGTATCCATAGCCGTAACCGTACGGGTAGTAGCCTGGCGCGTAGCCATAGGCCGGGCGAGGCGGCATCGGCCGGCGAACCAACGCCGGAGCAGCCGTTTCGTAATCGGCAGGCTCGACATAGCGGAAGGCTTGTGAGCCGCGCTCGGTCGAGAGGGTGATGTCCTGATTGACGCGGAAGGTGAGCGTCGTTTCAGGGAAAATCACGGTTGGATTTCCGCGCGTGAGCAGGACTCCCGCGAGGCCTGCGACCAAACCTGCGCCAGCGCCGACTCCGGCGCCTACGCCTCCATTGACACCGGCTCCGATCGCAGCGCCGACGCCAGTAGTGGCGGCAATAGCTCCGGCATCACGGCCGGTGGAAGTCGAACCGTTACGCGTGATCAGCTCGGATTGAACCGGGAGTTGCTGACCGTCCACGACCGGGAGCTCGATCAACTGAATACCCAGTCGCGACGTGCCTGCAACGCGGCCGGCCTTTTTCGCTTCCGTAACGCGGCCGGTCACGTTTTGGCCGCGCTGCGCGACTACGATGCCATCGACCACGATGGGCTTCGCCAGACTGGCGGTGAATGCGTCGCCAACCATGCTGCGGTCGGACGAAAGAATCTCATTGAGGCGGACCGTGATATACGTGCCGGCCCTAATCGTGAGTTGGGTCGGGAAAGGTCTCGCATCGGGAAGCGGCGGAGCCGGCGCGGTGTCGGCGAGTTGCTGCCTCACCTGTTCAACCGTGGGCCGTTCCTGCGCGAAAATGGGTACTGCTGCCAGTGCGAGCGTCGTTGCGGTTATTTGTATTTTTTTGTACATGTGCGATCACCTTCATCCAGATGGACGGTAATCTCATTGCACGCGTTTCGCCAACTATAGAAAGGGAGCAAAATCAGTAGCCTACGGCAGGGGAAGAGCCAGCAAATCGGCCGAAAATCACCGCAATTGGTGGTTTTGAGCCACCCGGCTCAGAGGCGGCTGAGCGCCTTCTCGGCAGCGGCCCGAAGCTGGTCCATCAGGGCATCCGGAGCCTTGCCCTTCGCGGAGTCGACGTACTCGATCCTATTCGTGGCATAAATCCGGCTGGTAGGGGGGCGAACGGCAAAATATGCGTCGGCGCCCACGCCGGGCTCATCCTTCACGTTGCCGCCCGTCTTGCTGAGGTAGCAAGAATGGTCGCAGCCTCACTAGGCGTGACCAAATCGCATCCTGTTTCTGAGCAAAAACTGGAACAGCCAAGACGGCGCATGCCACTGTAACGAGCCACTGTGAACGAGTCAAACGAGTCATTGGCTGGTCCTATCACGAACTCCCGCGACTGTCAGGACCTGGCCGCCTGGCACACGGGGCAGGGGCAAATCTTCCGTAAATGGTCGAAAGAATAGATCCCGGAGCCATGGCCGTCCGACCAGGCGATCCGAATGGCATAGTGTCCCACCTCTTCGACGCTGACCATTTTTAACACCGGCTTATACATCTGGAAAGGAGTCGCCGGTGTGTTGTAGTTGGTCTTCTGCGGCTCCGTGCCGTGCGCGCCAGTGCAGGTGGCGCAGGGGCATTCGTCGCGCAGATAGGCGAGTGAATACTCGCTATGATGCTGGTCTTTCCAATCGATTTTCAGGCCCTTGGATTTGGAAATGGCGATGTGTTCCGGATCGATCATTATTGCGGGTTGACTCTTTCAATATCTCTTACACCTGAGATGCGGCGAATGGCGGTCACGATGCGCTCGAGCTGTTTTTTGTCCTTCACTTCGATAGTCATGTCGATGATGGCGCCTTCGGTGTGATGAACGTCGTCGCCGCGTGTTTCGAGACTCCGGATGTTGGTCTGCTCCGTGAACAGCGCAGTCGTAAGCTGGCTCAGCATGCCTGGTCGGTCTTCAGTCAACACAGTTATTTTGACCGGGAACGGGTCCGACGTGCTGCGCGCCCATTCGACGTCGATCTTGCGCTCGACTTCGTACATCAGGTTCTGGACATTCGTGCAGTTGAGCGAGTGAACGGCGATGCCCTTGCCGCGTGTGACATAGCCGACGATGGCTTCCCCTTTGATCGGGTTGCAGCACTTCGCGCGATAGACCAGCAGGTCGTCGATTCCCTTTACCTTGATGACTAAATCCTTGTCGCCCGGCGCGGGTTGCGTGGCCGGACGCGAAGGCTCGGCGACGGGCTCCGGCGGCGGCTCCATCGGGATCTGATCCGGCGCGAGTTTTTGTAGGACCTGGCGGGGCGAATATTTTCCATAGCCGAGCGCGGCGGAAAGATCCTCAATTTTCGAATAGCCGTATTCGGCGGCTACGGCCTCCAGTTGGGATTTGGTGATGGCCTTCATGCCGACGCCGAGGCGGCGGGCTTCGCGCTCCAGATACTTTTCACCGATTTCGACTGCCTTTGCACGCTCGGTGGTGTTGATGACGTGCTTGATTTTGTTGCGCGCTTTGGAAGTCTTGACCAGCGCGAGCCAGTCTTTACTCGGCAGGTGGTTCGCTTGCGTGAGAATTTCCACCACATCGCCGTTGCGCAGTCCGTACTTGAGTTGGACGATGCGGCCGTTGACCTTGGCACCAATGCAGGAGTTGCCGACGTCGGAGTGGATCGCGTAAGCGAAATCGATCGGCGTGGCGTCGCGTGGAAGAATAATCACCTTGCCTTTGGGCGTGAAGGTGTAGACTTCCTCCGGGTACAAGTCCACTTTGAGAGTGGACATGAACTCGCCGGGGTCGCGCATTTCGCTCTGCCACTCGACCAGTTGGCGGAGCCACGTCACGCGCTGATCATCCTCGGCGGCGCCCTTGCGGCCTTCCTTGTATTTCCAGTGAGCGGCGATACCTTCCTCGGCAATGCGGTGCATTTCGTCTGTACGTATCTGGACTTCGAAGTGCCGTCCGCCGGGCCCCATGACCGAAGTGTGGAGGGACTGGTACAGATTCGGGCGAGGGATCGCAATGAAATCCTTGATGCGGCCGGGGATAGGGTGCCACTCGTTATGAATCACGCCCAGGGCGGCGTAGCAGTTCTTCACCGAATCCGTAATAATGCGGACGGCAAGCAGATCGTAGACCTGGTCCAGCGTGATTTTCTGCCGCTTAAGTTTCTGGAAGACGGAGTAGGCTCGTTTGACGCGGCCATCGACGCGGGCGACGATTCCCTCGCGGGCGAGCAGGACTTCGACGGTGTGTTTGATTTCTTGGAGGAAGGTCTCATTGGAGGCTCGAGCGGCTTCGAACTCCTTGAGCAGAGTCTCCGACGCTTCCGGTTCCAGGTATTGAAACGCCAAGTCCTCCAGCTCGCCGCGGATTTTACCCATTCCGAGGCGGTGCGCGATGGGCACATAAATCTCCATCGTCTCCTGCGCGATGCGCTCCTGACGCTCGCGCGAGAGATGGCCGAGAGTGCGCATGTTGTGCAGCCGGTCGGCCAGCTTGACCACGATCACCCGAATATCGTTGACCATGGCGAGCAGCATTTTGCGAACGCTCTCAGCTTGCCGTTCCTCGCGCGAAGCGAGGTTGACCTTGCTCAGCTTGGTGACGCCATCGACGCAGGCAGCCACCTCACTGCCAAAATTCTTGCGAATCTCTTCGACGGTGGCCGAAGTATCCTCGACCACGTCGTGCAGGAGCCCGGTTTCAAGGGCAACCATGTCCATGTGCATGTCGGCAAGCTGGCGCGTTACCAGGAGAGGATGCAGCATGTAAGGCTCGCCCATTCGCGCGCTTTTGACCTTTATGTCGCTCGGCGGCGAAGCGGAAGGCTTTTTCGAGCGGGGCAAGGTCTTCACTAGGCCGAAACTCATGGACACGGGCCTCGAGTTCGCGATAAGTGGTTTCGACCGGGTCGGGCGGAGGAATAGGGGGAGCGAGAACGGTTTGCGGAACGGGGTCGGTAGACTCGAACGACATGCGACTGTTACCAGTGTAGTGGGGCAGGGCCATGCCCTGCCAGGGACGGGTAGTGTCCTAAGAGTGCGTTGATAAGGAAAACCAGAAAAGGCAATCGTCGAGCTACGATGCCGGGGGTACCTTGCCGGCGAGTGTATCCACCGCGATCGCTGCTGCCTTAAGATCGTCAATTTGCTGAGGCGGGATCGTTTTATCAACCTCCGCTTGATCCATGATGAAAAGCACTCCCCGATGCATAAATACGGTTTTCTCGAAAGCGTTTAAAAGTTCCATGCCCACTAGAATCGTGGCAGTAGAAGGTTCTAGGATGATGACTCCGGTTTTGGATTCAGTCGCCATTTCTACGGTACCAAGCGCCGTAAATCTCGTTACGGTGCTGCCATCGGCGAACTGAACGCTAGTAGTCCCACATAAGACCAACCCGAGCGGCAAGGCGTTCATGGTTGGCATTGAGATAAAGCCGGTAAAGCCCGTGTCCACCGTTCCCTCGAATTCTTGAGCGCTTCCGGGGAACATGCCGGAGATTTTGATCTTAATGCAGGGACTGCCCGATTTACCTAGGAAACCTATTGTTGTCGGCATGGAGGGTGTAACTTACACGAAAAGCCCCTGCTGAACCAATTCGAATTAGATGAAACAGTCCCTTAGGGTCCGCTGTCCGGGCTGACTCCAAGGCTTCTTCAGACGTGCTGCCCAAAGTGGCATGGGCCGTCTTAACGTTGATGGCAACAAATTTCCCAAGATGCTCGGCCTCATATTGCGCCCGATACCGCTCGGAATAAATTTTCTCACCAAGTTCCGCGATAGCGCGGGGGTCGGAGATTGGAGGATTCGTCATGGTCGGCATTCGGCCTCCTGCTGGACTTAGAGTCTATCCAACTAGATCGGCTTCCAGCAACTCTCACTTTAACATCTATGAAAGCAAATCAGATATGTCCCCCACGCGGTCCGTGATCCCGCTGCATAGCAGGGGTAACGCGGTTAGTACGATGGATGCGGCAAGAATTGTAGTAGGCGAAGTGCAAGCAAAGCGCGCCCAATGGTTATCCCATTTCTTTGACAAGCGGCTCGTCAAGCGGGTGAGTCTCCGCGTCTGCATTCTCATGGTCGGAAATTCGGGACAACGACCACTTCCCTTTTGAACTATCCCGCTCACTCCACCTACTTCTGCATGACGCGCCCTAGGACGGGCCCTCCCCCGTCAGGGGCTCTCTCTGCGCCTCGTTCACAAGCTTCTTCCTCCCATAATCCCCGTAATATCATCACGTGCCGCACGCACGTCCCGAACCCTTCCGCGCTGGATGCTATTCCATAGGCATGGCCACTCAACCGAGCTCGCAACCAGACTTCGCCCCTGACTACTGGCGTCTCCGCCAGGCCAAGGCGCTATAAAATTACGAAACGAACCCAGGAAGCTGTTGAGAACACAGAAACATCCCTCATGAAACGAACCCAAGGCCCGTGTTTGAGAACCAAGCCCGGACGGGATACGAGCCAAACCGATAACCGCCGCGCGCACGATTTAATCCATGGGCAATCAAGTAATAGAGAATCAATACACCTCGTAATTCTCGGGTACCAGTGGTCGCCAAACATTACCATGTCGATCATTTTCCGGACTCCTCTTGTAGGGCGGCCAATATTGGCTGCAGCCGCCTTTCAGGCGGCTTTTTGTTGATCGCCGAAGGCCTGCCCAAAGGCAGGCCGCAGCCAATATTGGCCGCCCTACAAAGCGGCAACGGTACTGTTTGGCTGATACGGGCTAGCAGCGAGGAGAGGAAAATGGGTCAGAGGCAAACACGCACAAGCAGCTCAAGGCGGTTGAGATCGGCGTCGAACCACAGCTCGACGAACAGCAGATCGGCGAACGAAAAGGCAGCGGCTCGGACCGCTGCCTTCTTCTCACGCACCTTTCTTTCCCGCCGCGAACGCCTTGTGAATAAAATCGTGAATCCTCGGATCGCTGAACGGCTTCATCTGCTGCTGCGTCGAGGCGGGGAGACCGGAGGGATCCTTCCAGACCGCGTTCAGGCCCTTGGTGATATCAGGATCGCCGCCGGTGAATTGCTGGATCAGTGCGGCCCAGCGCCCGGCGAGGGCTTGCGCCTTCGGGCCGGCTGGATCTTCGCCGAGCGCGGCCTCAACGTCGCGGTAGAGCTCGCTCCAGTCCTTGGTCGCCTTATCCTGCAGCTCCGGCGTCCACTGCTCCCGGCGCTCCTTCAGTTTTTCGAGCGCCTCCTTGCTGTAATACTTTTCCGACCAGTTTGGATCTTCGTGCATTTCAATCACCTCTATGATTTTTTTGAGCAGCGCGGCGTCGGGCCGCCGGCCGGTGGCGAGCGTGCGTTCGGCGTCCTTGATCGCCAGGATGGCGCGATCGATCAGCTTACGCTTGGCTTCCAGCACGAGGCGCTGCCGGGGCAGGGCTTCGGCCAGTTCCAGGTTGTCGCGGTCCAGCAGGGTCTTGATCCGCTTCAAAGGAAGTCCGACGAATTTGAGCGCCACGATCTGCTCCAGCCGCTCCAGATCGGACTCGCGATAGACGCGATACCCCGATTCGGTCCGGCGCGCCCGCAGCAGACCCAGGCGATCGTAATGATGCAGGGTCCGGACGGTTACGCCGGCCAGCTCGGCAAATTGTTGCGCTTGCAACGTCATATTTCCTTCCGATATTAGAGTCGGGCCTGACGTAACGGCAGGGTCAAGAACTTTTTTTGGGCGGGGCATAAAAATTTAGATCTTCGCCAGTCAGGAGCTTGGTTGCGAAGATGATTTGGCCGGTGTGCTGCTGGAAGTGGCCTACTACTTGATAGATCACTTCGAGGGCGGAACGCTCGCCGTCCTGGGTTTGGACGAGATCGGTTAGCTTATCGGGTGGGAGATTTTTTAGAATCTCTAACGCGTCGTTGACGGTTTGGCTGAGATTCGCCAAGAGTTCGGGCGTGTCGATAGTGGCATCTGCGAATTCGCGGTCGCGACTTCGGATATCGGGCTGGCCGCCGATGCTCGATCCGATCCATTGGCGGACGTTGCCGGTCAGGTGGAGGATCAGGTTGGCGATCGAGTTCGTGCGCGGGTTGCCAACCCGCCGCAGGCTGCCAGCCTGCCCCACGCGGAGGACACAGGTTTCGATGTATCCGGTCATCTGGGTCAGCTTGTTGATGGAGTGGGCCAGGAAAAGTTGTTCGGCTGTCATGGGATAATCAGATTGTGGACGCACCTGATACTAAGTTTCAATTAAGCCAGCCGCCGGAGTTGTTCGCGCGGGTCGACCAGGAACCCGACGCCGACGAGTATGGCGAGTCGATCGTCACGACCACTGTCAGCATGGCGATCAACTGGGCGCGTAAGAATTCGATCTGGCCGATGAGCTTCGGCCTGGCCTGTTGCGCGATTGAGATGATGTCGATGATCGGCTCGCGCTACGATATTTCGCGGTTTGGCGCCGAGGTCATGCGCGGGTCGCCCCGCCAAAGCGACCTCATGATCATAGCGGGACGGGTGTCCAATAAAATGGCTCCGGTGATCCGCCGGCTGTACGAGCAGATGCCGGAGCCGAAGTGGGTGATCTCGATGGGCGCGTGCGCGACCTCGACCGGTGTGTTCTCGAACTACGCGCTGGTGCCGGTGAATCAGGTGATTCCGATCGACGTTTATGTCCCGGGTTGCCCTCCCCGGCCGGAGCAGTTGATTTACGCCATCACGATGCTGCAAAAGAAGATTGAGCTGGACACGAACGCGATCGGAAAAGTTCTCAATCTGGCTTAATACCCGATCGCTGCCTGCCGATGAGCTTCTTTCGGCGGCGATATGAACATTTCGTCCATTAACAATCTCGCTTCTCACGCGACCGCGGCATCTCAGCCGGTACAGCCTCTCAACCCGGAACAGAAAGCGCTGATTCAGGCCGTAAAGGTGGTGAATGCGGCGGAAGTGTTCGGGCAGGACAACGAACTCACGTTCATTATCGACCGCGCGGCACATATAGCCGTGGCGCGTGTCGTGAACAAGAAAACGGGCGAAGTGGTTCTGCAAATTCCCAACGAAGAAGTTCTGAGAATGGCCGAAGAGAGCAGTACAAGGTAGCGGCACACTACTCAATGGCTTATTCGAATTACGCGAAGTATCTGGAAACTGAAGTATTCAGCGCGGACCCCGTGAAGCTGGTCTGCATGCTCTATCGCGGGGCGATCGACGCAACCGCCGGGGCCCGGCGTCACCTAAAAGCCGGCGAGATTCGAGAGCGTTCGCGGCAGATCATGCGCGTCTTGCAGATCCTGCGGGAGCTCTCGCGGTCGCTCGATCCTCAATATGAGGAAATCAGCGGCCCTCTTCGCGATCTCTACGCCTATATGCAGACGCGGTTGATGGAAGCGAATGCGAAGCAGATCGATGCTCCGCTGGCGGATGTAGAGCGGCTCCTCACCACGTTGCACGAGGGATGGACGGCGTCGGCTCCGACGACGCCCGCGGCTACCAACCAGGCATATCAACCGGTAAGCTGCACTTACTAAAGCAGTCCGTTACCATATAGGGTGCGCATGCCCGAAATCCCTCCCGCCGTCGAGGTTCAGAATCTTCGAAAAGTTTATGGGAACAAGGCGGCCGTCGACGGACTCAGCCTGACAGTTCCGCAGGGGAGCTTTTTTGGATTCCTGGGCCCCAACGGCGCCGGCAAGACCACCACTATCAAGATGCTGATGGGCCTTGCGCCCCCGACCTCGGGTACCATCCGCCTGCTGGGCCTCGCGATGCCGGAACAAGGGCTTGAGATCAAGCAAATGATCGGATTGGTACCCGACGAATCCCTGCTGTTCGATCATCTGACCGGCGGCGAGTTCGTCGAGTTCGTGGGCCGCATGTACGGGCTGGAGCAGAAAATGGCGCGCGTGCGGTCGCTGGAATTGCTGGAACTTTTCGAGCTCGACGGCAGCCAAAAGAAACTGATTGCCGAATACTCCAAAGGAATGCGCAAGCGCGTGGCGATGGCCGCTGCGCTGATCCACCGTCCGAAGCTGTTCCTGATGGACGAGCCGTTTGAAGGCGTGGACGCCGTCGGCGCGCGCCTGATGAAGGATATTCTGCTGGAACAAGTACGGCACGGCGCCACGATCTTTCTCACCTCTCACGTGCTCGAAGTGGTGGAGCGGCTGTGCGACCACGTGGCGATCATCAACGAAGGAAAGGTAGTGGTGGAGGGCTCGATGGACGAGCTGCGCGGCGCATCCGAGACACTGGAAGACGCTTTCGTCCGGGCGGTGGGTGTGGACCGCATGACGGAAACGCTCGACTGGCTGTAGTGAGCCGATGAATCAGGCGGGCGCAATCCTCTGGGCTCAGTGGCGGACGCTACGCAACTTCTATCCGCGCGGAGGCGTGGCCTGGAGCGCGGTCATCGGCATAGGATGGTATGGTTTCTGGCTGCTGGCCGCGATCGCCACGGCGCGGCTGGCGGCGAATCCGTTGAATCTCACGTCGGTAAAAGCAATTCTGCCCGGCGGGTTGCTGTTGGTGTTCCTGTACTGGCAGGTGGTGCCGCTATTGATGGCCGCGACAGGCGCATCTTTGGAACTGCGAAAGCTTTACGTTTATCCGATCCCCTCGTCGCAACTTTTTTCGATCGAAGTGATGCTGCGGGTCACGTCCGCGGTTGAAATGCTGCTCCTCTTATCGGGACTGGCGGTCGGGATGCTCTTGAACCCGGCGCTCGCCAAGTGGACCGCGCTGCTGCTGCTGCCCTACGTCTTCTTCAATTTATTTCTAGCCGTGGGGTTGCGGGACTTGGTGGCGCGTATTTTGGCTCACAAGAGGATTCGCGAGGTAGCGTTTCTGTTGTTAGTCATTTGCGCGGGCTTGCCGCAACTGATGTTACTTCGCGGACCATCGAGCGGCAGGGGCCTCAGCAGGCTGTTGGGAGATGCGTGGATCGGCTGGCCCTGGTCGGCAACCGCCAATCTTATCGAGCACAAAGCGATGGAACAATCTCTGGCGATCATGCTCGGGTGGGCGCTGGCTGCCGGCAGCTTCGGTTACTGGCAGTTTCGAATCTCGTTGTCTTTCGACGCGGAGGCCGCGTCGGCAACCGAGATAACGGCGTTAAAGCCGGACGGGATCGTAGAGAAATTTTTCCGGCTCCCGTCTCTCCTGTTTCGCGATCCGCTGGCAGCGATGATCGAGAAGGAAATCCGCTTCCTGGTGCGCTCGCCGCGCTTCCGGCTGGTATTCCTGATGGGATTCACGTTCGGGCTGGTGATCTGGCTTCCGCTCGCACTAGGCAAAAGCGGGCTGGGAAAATCGGTGCTGGGTTCGAACTATCTGACCGTGGTGAGTGTCTACTCCCTGCTGCTGCTTAGCGAGGTGTGCTTTTGGAACTCCTTCGGATTCGACCGCTCCGCGGCGCAGTTCTATTTCCTGGCGCCGGTACCTTTCGCACGCGTCCTGATCGGAAAGAACCTGAGCGCGGTGTTTTTCATCCTGCTCGAAATCTCGTCCGTGACCATTGTGTGCGCCTGTCTGGGCATGCCGCTGAATCCGCTGCGTCTGGCCGAAGCGTATTCCGTGGCCGCGGTACTCACAATTTTTCTGTTAGGCGCGGGGAATATTCTATCGATCCATCAGGCGCGAGCCGTGAATCCCGCCACATCGTTCCGGACCGGCGCGGCGGGGCGTGTGCAAGCAATGCTGTTCGTCATTTATCCAGTGGCATCGATCCCGGCGGGTCTGGCATATCTTGCGCGCTGGGGATTCGACAGCGAATGGGCTTTTTTCGGAGTGCTGGCATTCGACGGGATTGTAGCGATCATCGTGTACCGCATCGCCCTTCAATCCGCGGTGGCGGCGGCGGAGCGATTGAAGGAAACGATGATCATGGCGCTGTCGGCGGGCGAAGGGCCGATCGCGGGTTAGGGATGTTTGCTGAAAACTCAAACGCACCGCTCCCTTTGGTCACGGCTCGCAACCACAGCCGCATGTTATCGTCTGGCGAGCCGTGACCGCAGGGAGCGGTGTTTGAAAGTGACCGCTCCCGATGGTCGCGGCTCTTAAGACCCTAGGTTGAGTTGCCTTGTTTCCAAAGCCAGCAGAGCTTCCTTCGTCGGCAACCCGCCCCCGAATCCGGTCAGCTTGCCGTTCGCGCCGATCACCCGATGGCACGGGATTACGATCGGGATGGGATTCTGACCGTTCGCTGCGCCCACGGCTCGCGACGCTTTGGGATTTCCCACGCGCTTTGCCAACTCGCCGTACGAAATCGTTTCCCCGTAGGGAATGTCTTGAAGATTGCGCCATACGCTGCGCTGAAACTCGGTGCCTTCCGGCGCGAGCGGTAGATCGAAGTCGGCGCGCTTGCCGGCAAAATATTCGCGGAGCTGCTTCACCGCCTGACCGACGGGTCCGCGCGCCGATTCCGTCCAGTCCTCGCCTGGCGTGCGCGCCTTGCCGTTCTTGGGGAAATCGATGCGCCGTACTGCCTCGGCATCTCCTGCGATCAGCAGCGTTCCGATGGGTGTGTCGAGATATGTGTAAGTTCATTTTGGGTCTCCGTGCCAGATGTACATCGCGGCATAGGCCCTCCAGGGACGCCATGCCTCCGATTCTTTCGTGAATCTTCGAAGATAGAGATCGCCCGATGGAAAGGCATCGGGTTCGCCGGTCCGCATGGCGATATACTGCGCTGTCCAGGGGCCGATTCCAGGCAGCTTTGTGATCCTTTCCTCGAACGGTTCGAGGCCGAGAGAAGCGTCGAAGGAAATCTCGCCGCGCGCGACTGCGGAAGCCATTTCGCGAATCGAGTGCGCGCGTTGCCTGGTGAGCCCGATACGCGCCAGGTCCGCGTCCGCGAGCGCTTCGGCGGATGGAAAGACCCGCGCATCGCCGTGCTGCCCGCCAAACTCGGCGACCAGCCGGCCGGCCATGGTGGTGGCGCCTTTCACGCTGACCTGCTGCCCCAGGATGGCTCGCACCGCGATTTCGAAGCCGTCCCAACATCCTGGAACGCGCATGCCGGCGCCATCCTGAATCAGCGGCTTCAACCGCGAATCGCGCCGCAAATGTCCATCGACGTCGGCCGGGTCGGCGCGCAGATCGAAGATGTTGCGCACGCGCTCGACAATGCGGAAGAGCGCGGCGGGCTCGGGAAATTCGATTTGAAGTTCCAGGTAGTGCTTCTGAAACACGGGGCGAACGGAGATGAAGCCGGTGAGGCCGTCCAGCGAGATGCTGCGGCGATACTCGTCGATGGCGATCGCCTCGACTCCGGGAATCGATCGCGGTCCCAGGAATCCGATCATCGACGCCCAGTTGTAGGGCGGCCGGTAGCCCAATCGAAACGTGTAGACGCCCGCCTGTTGACCGCTCCGCTCACGGGACGTCGCCTGCCGAAGATCGCCCGGCGTGCGCCCGTACAATTTCTGGAATGTCGCGTTGAAACGCCGGATGCTGCCGAATCCCGACGCCATGGCCACCTGCGTCATGGGCAGCTCCGTTTCATCGATCAACTTCTTCGCGAAGTGTACCCGCCGCGTTTGGGCGACCGCGATCGGCGTGGCCCCCAGATGCTGGAGAAACATCCGGCGAAGGTGGCGCGAGCCGAGCCCGAGCCGCTCCGCCAATTCGTCGACGCTGTTCTCATCGAGTGCGCCTTCCGCGATGAGTTTTAATCCGCGCGATACGCTGACCGACGTGCCGAGCCATGCCGGCGTACCGGGCGACGTTTCGGGGCGGCATCGCAGGCAGGGACGGAATCCCGCCTCCGCAGCCGCCGCGGCGGACGGATAGTAAACGATGTTCGACGGCTTCGGCGACGGCGCTGGACAGACCGGACGGCAGTAGATCCGCGTGGACGTGACGGCGATGAAGAATCGTCCGTCGAATCGGGGGTCGCGAGCGAGACGGGCGCGGTCGCAAACTGTGCGGGTGAGTTCCACTGGTTCGATTATGCAGCAATGAGAATGATAAGGCTGGCCGTTTTCGGACTTGGTCGTTTTGGGCTAGGTTTAGTATGACCCCTCCATGACTGTCGGGGTTCGGTGGGAAAATATCGCAAGATGGCCTCGTCCTCAACGCGACACCGAACCCCGACAGTTATGGAGGGGTCGAAAGGACACTAGTTATAGCTCAAGCTTGCCGTGATACATCATTTCTTTCACGATGAACTTGCACTTCACCTCGACCGGCCCCACCTTCGCCGTAAACGTTACCTGCCCGTCTTTGATCGGCTCCGCTCGCGAAAAATAGAATAGCGTTCCTACCTTTTTCACCGACTCGATATTGGCAAGGGGGATCGCGCCGCCATGCCGGTCGAGCTTGGTGTACTGTTTCATCATGTCCAGCCGGGATGCCCGCTGGGCCTCGTCCTCGTCGGGATCCGCCAGCGCGAGATCTCCCACCAGCGCGAGGATGTAATAATCCGCCACGCTTTCCGTCGATTTTTTCTTGAGCGCTTCGCGGATCGGTAGCGCCGATTCCCAACGCACCAGCGCTTTGTAGCGAAGATCGGGAGTATCCGCGCTGGGGGCGGTTTGCGTGGTATTCGTCCGCTGACGGCCGGTGCTAGTCATGACTCCCGAGCGGTTCATCGCGCCATTACGGTTGATCAGCGAACCCCCGGCGCCGCCGAATACGCTGACCGACGCTTCCTTGGCCCACGGGGATTTCGTCAACAGCTCTTGAATTTCGTCGTCCGTCCAATCCTCGGGCTTCTTCGCGTTCCAGAATTCGCCCGCCGCATAAGCCCAAGCCGGCGCCGCGGCAAGCGATAGCATCAAAAGTTCGCGTCTCGTCATATGTAGCCTATGATCCACCTTAAAGACGCCACGGATGGCGGCGGCGTTTCTGCTACACATAAAAGGACATGCAATATGCCACGTTGGGCCATACTGGCCTGCGAGTCTCCAAGCTCGGTTTCGGCGGTTCGCCGCTGGGAAACGAGTTCGGGGAGACCGATTCCGCCGAGGGGGAGCGCGCCGTCCATTGCGCGATCGACCTGGGCATCAACTACTTCGATGTCGCACCCTATTATGGCCGGACGCTGGCGGAAACCCGGCTCGGTGCGGCTCTCGAAGGCCGCCGCGACAACGTCGTGCTCGCTACAAAGTGTGGCCGCTACGATGTCGCACAATTCGATTTCAGCGCCGCGCGGGTCCGCTTGAGTATCGAGGAATCCCTCCGGCGCCTGCGGACCGATTACCTCGACGTTTTTCTGGCCCACGATATCGAGTTTGTCGACCCTAGGCAGATTGTCGAAGAGGCGATCCCGACGATGCGGGCGCTGCAACGCGAAGGAAAAGCCAGATGGATCGGGATCACCGGATTGGAGTTGAACATGCTGCGCAAGGTCGCGGAAGCCGCGCCAGTGGACGCGATTCTTTCCTATTGCCGCTACAATCTGATGATCACGGACATGGACGATCTGCTGACTCCGTTCGCTGAACACAACGGCATCGGTCTGATCAACGCTTCGCCGCTGCATATGGGGATCCTCACGGACGGCGGTCCGCCATCGTGGCATCCAGCGCCGCCTGAGGTAAAGGAAATGGGACGACGAGTCGTTCAACTTTGCACACAGCGCGGCGTCCGGGCGAGCGACGTGGCATTGCAGTTCTGCTTGCAACATCCTTATGTTGCGACTACGCTGGCCGGCATGTCGACCGTGGAACAGGTTCGCCAGAACATCGCGGCCGCGAACGCGAGTGCGGATGCGTCGCTGATCGCCGAAATTCGCCGACTCGTCGCGCCCGCTCACAATCGTAGCTGGCCATCGGGCCGGCCGGAGAATCAGGATCATGCCTCTTAAGCTCGACTCACATCAACATTTCTGGAAATATTCGGACGCGGAGTATGGATGGATCGGCGATAGCGCACTGCGCCGCGATTTTCTGCCCGACGATCTTCACAAGGAACTCAAGGGAGCGGGAATCGACGGCGCAGTCAGCGTGCAGGCTCGCCAAACAATTGGCGAGACCGAATGGCTTCTCCAATTTGCCGAAAAATACCCATTCCTGAAGGGCGTGGTCGGATGGGTCCCGCTCACTTCGCCGTCGGTCGAGGCCGACATCGAGAAATTCGCCGCGCGCAAAAAGCTCAAGGCGGTGCGGCACGTCGTGCAGGACGAAGCTGACGATCGCTACCTTCTCCGTGCGGACTTCAACGCGGGAGTCTCGTTGCTCGATAAGCACGGGCTGGCCTACGATATTTTGATTTTTGCCCGCCACCTTCCTTATGCGATCCAGTTTGTGGATCGCCATCCCAAGCAGCGCTTTATCCTCGATCACATCGCCAAACCTGGCATTCGCGAGGGCGCGGTGCTTCCATGGCGCGACAATCTGCGTGAGATCGCTAAGCGTCCCAACTTGTGGTGTAAAGTCTCGGGCGTCGTCACGGAGGCGGACCACAAACATTGGACGGAAGCGCAGCTGCGTTTTTATATCGACACTGCCATCGAGGCGTTCGGCCCGAAGCGGATCATGTTCGGGTCGGACTGGCCGGTGTGCCTCTCCGCGACCACTTATAACGACTGGGCGGAGCTGATGCGCCGGGCGACGAAAACCTTCTCGGCGGCGGAGAAGGCCATGATTTTCGGAGGCGCCGCCGCGGAGGCCTATCGGATCGAGGAAAAAGCATGAGCGTGCTGGATCTGTTCAAGCTCGATGGCAAAACCGCGCTGGTCACTGGATCGAAGCGAGGGATCGGAAAGGCGATGGCCGTCGCCTTGGCGGAGGCGGGAGCCGATATCATCGGCGTCAGCAAATCCATGGAGGCGAGCGGCAGCGATATCGAGCGCGAGGTGACTGCACTCGGCCGTAAGTTTCGCGGGTACGCCTGCGACTTCGCCCATCGCGAGTCGGTATATGCGTTCCTGCGTCAAGTGCAGGCCGACGTTCCGGTGATCGATATTCTGGTCAACAACGCCGGGACCATCCTCCGCAAGCCCGCCGCCGAGCATCCCGACGAATATTGGGATCAGGTGATTGAAACGAATCTCAATTCGCAATTTGTCATCAGCCGCGAAATCGGGAAAGCCATGCTGGCGCGCGGCGCGGGCAAGATTATCTTCACTGCGTCCCTGCTCACGTTTCAGGGCGGCATAACTGTGCCCGGATATGCGGCGAGCAAGGGCGCAATCGGCCAACTGACCAAGGCGCTGGCCAACGAGTGGGCTGCGCGCAACGTGCAGGTGAACGCGATCGCGCCGGGTTACGTGGAAACCGATAATACTTCCGCCCTCCGCGCCGACCCGAATCGCGCTCCCGCGATTCTGTCTCGCATTCCCGCCAATCGCTGGGGCGCGCCCGACGATTTCAAGGGCGCTGCCGTGTTTTTGGCGTCCGCCGCTTCCGATTACGTCACCGGTTCGATTCTGGTGGTCGATGGCGGCTGGCTCGCCAGATAATCGCCATCGCCAAAAAATTGGCGGCTCTGCCGCTGCTCTCCTCTTGATGCGTCTTGACTTAAGAACGGTCCGCGACGTGCATAAAACGCCCGCGTGACTGCACCCGCCACCGCATATGCGCTTCACGAAATCAAACCAGCCGTGCCCGCTCCGCCCGCACCGCGCAAGATCGATCTCTGGATGCTCGCGGGAGTCGCGGTCGCCCTCGGAGCCGTCTTCGCCGGCATCGCTTTCGCGGGAATCCGCATCGGATATTTCTTTCGGCCGACAGGCGTCCTGATCGTTCTGGGAGGCACGCTCGGCGTGACTCTGATCACCACTCCGCGCCAGGCGCTCTATCGAGCCGTGCGGGGTGCGATTGCCCTTCTTTGGGCACGGCCGGACAACCGCCCGCTATTAATCGAAGAATTGGTCACTCTGTCGAAAACGATGCGCCAGAAAGGACTCTTCGGTCTCGAGCCGCTCATCGACCAGGCCAGTGAGCGTTTCCTGCGCGAATCCCTGCAACTGGCGGTAGACGGCCGGAATCGAGCCGAATTGCAGACCATTCTGGAGACCAAATCGCATCAGCAGGAGAGGCAGGGCGAAACCGAGGCTCGAGCCTTTGAAGTCGCCGGCGGATTCGCGCCCACCATCGGCGTCCTCGGCACCGTCGTCGGTCTGATGGATGTATTGAAACAATTCTCGAACATCTCCTCCGTTGCCTCCGGGACGGGTACCGCCTTCGTTTCCACGATCTACGGCTTGGCGCTCGCGAATCTGATCCTGCTGCCGGCCGCACAGAGGATGCGAGCGCATGTGGCGGAGCAGTTTGAAACCCAGGAGATGATCGCCGAAGGGATTCTCTGTATCTTCGACGGCATTCATCCCGCTCTCCTTCGCGACCGGTTGAACTGCTTCCTACGCCGCGGAGAAGGAAACGCGTGAGAGCGCTTCGTCCTCGCGCCTCGGACGCGAACCGCGATCGATGGATGGTCAGCTACATGGACGTCCTCACCATCCTGCTCATCTTTTTCATCGCCGCCGCGGCCCAGAGCGCCATGCCTCGTCCGGCGCCGGAAAAACCTCCGGAGGTTGCTGCTCCGTTACAGCAGCCAGTTTCGGATACTCAGCGAAAGCTTGAGGCCCTGGGGCTCGATTTGAAAAGGGAACCGCGCGGCCTCGTGATCAGTTTGCCGCTCACTGTATTGTTCGGCTCCGGAGGCGACGAAATCGGCAGCGAGGCTCGCTCTACGATCCAGCAGATCGCCGGCATTCTCCGCGAGATACCAAATAGGGTCAGCCTGGTTGGCCATGCGGATTCGATCCCGATTCACAACCGGCGTTTTCGCAACAATTGGGAACTGGCCTCGGCGCGCAGCCTGCGCCTGCTGGAATTGCTGGGCCGCGAAGGCGGAATCGACGAATCGCGCCTCTCCGTGGCAAGCTACAGCTCGTACGATCCCAGGAATTCCAACGACACGCCGGATGGCCGTGCAGGGAACAGACGCGTGGAGATCGTCATTTTTGATGAGCTCGGGAGCTCAGTTCATTAGTGGGCTGATGAAAAACTCTTTCACAGGCTGAAGCCTGTGCCACCCTCCATATCAGGTGGCACAGACTTTAGTCTGTGTTTTCAGCCAGCCAAAACAGCTTGTAGGGCGGCCAATATTGGCTGCAGCCGCCTTTCAGGCGGCTTTTGTGGATCGTCGAAGGCCTGCCCGAAGTCAGGCCGCAGCCAATATTGGCCGCCCTACAAAACGGCAACGGCACTAACCCCGTCCCGTAAGGGCGGGGATTTAACAGCTAAGCTCCCGACTCTTTATACGCCGCGACTACTTCCTCGGCGGAGCCCTGTAGCACGATGCGGCCGTGGTCTATCCACAACGCTTTTTGGCACAGCAGCATGACCAGATTTGTGGCATGCGACGCGAGAAGAATTGTTTTGCCGGCGCGCTGAAAGCTCAGGATCTTCTCCAGGCAGCGAGCGTAGAAGGCCTGGTCGCCTACGCCGATTACTTCGTCGATCAGCAGCACATCGGGGTCGGCGGCGACCGCCACGGAGAACGCCAGGCGCATCGACATTCCGGCTGAATAAACCCGCAGCGGCTCGTTGATGAATTCGCGCACGCCGGAGAAATCGACGATCTCCTCAAATCGCTCCGCCAACTGGCGGCGGGTAACGCCCATCATGGCCGCGTTGACGCGTACGTTCTCGGCGCCGGTCAGATCCGGGTGAAATCCCGCGCCCAGTTCGAGCAAAGCCGTGACGCGCCCATTAATCGTAATCGTCCCCTCGTCCGGCAAAGAGAGACCCGTCGCCAGGCTCAGGATCGTGCTCTTCCCCGCTCCATTCGGACCAACCAAGCCCAGGCATTCGCCCGGCGCCAGCTCGAACGAAACATCTTTCAGAGCCTCCAGGCGCGTCCGCCGCGATGGCTTCACCATTTCGACCAGGCGTTCGCGCAGCAGCATCTGGCCGGTGTGATGAACAAAGGTTTTCGTGACGCGATCGAATCGCACGGCGGTCGGCATCAGATATGTTCGTAGAACCGGAGCTTCAAACGCCGGAAAATCAGGATACCGAGAGCGAGCGCGAAGGCAGCCGCCGCCGTCAGGTTCATGACTAGGGACATGGGCGGCGCAACTCCGTCCATGAGAATATTTCTCATGGCGAAGACCAGCGCGGCTACCGGATTAAATTCATAAATCCAGGCATATTTAGGCGAAATAATCGAAAATGAATAAAAAATCGGCACCAGCCAGAACAGCACCAGCGTGAACGATTCCAGCACGTAGCGGGTGTCCCGAACGTATACGTTGATCGCGCTCGATCCCAGCGCGAGTCCGCACACGAAGGCGATGTACAGCGCCCAGATCACCGGCAGCCACAGCCAAAAGCGGTTGGGCGACCGTCCGAATGCGACCGTTAGCAATAAAAGCAGCGCGATTTGGATCAATAGATGCACGCAGTTGGAGAGCACAGCCGCTATCGGCACTATTTCCCGAGGCACCACCACTCGCTTCACCATCCCAGCGCTTTCCACAATCGAATTCGCGCCCGATAACAGCGCGCCGGTGAAGAAGTTAAACGGCACCAGACCGCACAAGATGAAAACCGGAAAGGGCTTGTTCGCCGGATCGGCTCCGCTTCCGTATACCCGGCCGAAGATAAATGTCAGGACGCCCATCATTACTAAAGGGTTGATGAGAGACCATAGGATCCCCAGCGACATGTTCCGGTAGCGAATCCGGAAGTCCTTCAGGATGAGGTTTTCGAAGAGAAAGGCATAATCGCCCCCCCAACGGCGTTCTGACATTTAGGCTTCAGTATACAATGGGAGAGACAATGTCTTTTCCCGCCAGTTATCGCGAGAATCTGCTCCAGACCATCCAAACCATAGACGAAAGCAAAGTAAGTCAAGCGATTCAATGGTTTCGCGACGCCCGCGACCAGGGAAAGGCGATTTTCGTCGCTGGAAACGGTGGCAGCGCCGCCACTGCGTCCCACTTTGTCTGCGACATGATGAAGGGCGCGAGTCTCGGCAAACCCACCCGGTTCCGTATCCAGGCGCTGCACGATTCCATGCCGACCCTCACTGCCTACGCCAACGACCTTCATTATCAGGACGCCGCCGTCGAGCAGTTGAAGAATTTTGCCGGTTCCGGCGACATCTACATGGCGATCAGCGGATCGGGAAATTCCCCGAACGTGATTCGAGCCATGGAATACGCCAACTCCCTAGGCTGCCGAACTCTGGCGCTGACCGGGCGCGACGGAGGCATCCTGGGCCCGATGGCGCAGCTTAACATTCAGGTTCCCGAACAGCACATGGGCCGGATCGAAGATGCCCATCACATTATTTGTCACATGATCTGTTACTGCTTTATGGATGCGGGATAATTGTCTCGTGGGATATTCCTTATCCCCGATGGTTAGAAGGTACAGGGTTTACTTGTTCCTCAAAAGAGGAAGAAACTGTAAAAGATAGATCAGGGTAGCCGATAAGGTAACTCAGAGGGGGCAAACCCCCTTGGCGGCCACATGAAAGTAAACGACTCTAATCTAAACTCTCTCACCCCGGCCGGAACGCCGGGGACGCAGGAAACCGGGCGAACGGGGCAAAGCTCGCGCACGGGTTCCACGCAGACGACAACTTCTTCGAACGATGATGTTCACCTATCCGAGTTAGTGAAGAGCTTGCGGTCGCTGGCGGCGGATTCGCCGGAGCGGCAGGCCAAGCTCGAATCACTGGCCCGGACGTACGCCAGCGGGTCGTACCAGGTGGATACCGGGGCGACTGCCTCGAAGATCATCGACGATGCTTTCGAAAACTAAGCAAGCGCGCGACCGGATCGAGCGGCTGCGGCTGGCATTATTGAGTCCTTCGCCCGAGGAAATCGGCGCTGCGCTACCCGGTCTCGAAGAAGCCGCTCTGTTCCTTCAGACGGTCGAGCAGGAGCTGCGGGACGGCGTGGCCGCTCCGCGCGAAGTTCGCCATGAGCTGAAGATGCTCCGCAACGACTTGCGGATCAGCGCGAAACTCATCGAGCACGGCATGGCCTTCTGCCAGGGATGGGCTCAAATGCTCGGGGCGGGTCCAGCCTACACCCAGGAAGGTCAGCCGCAACCGTCGATCGAATCTGGAGGAACACTCGCACTACTCGGATGAACATATTATGGGAACCCTAACCACTCTTCTGAATTCCGCGCGCGCGCTGAAGGTCTTCGACCAGGAGTTCGCGACGATTCAGAACAACATCGGCAATCAGAACACGCCGGGCTACGCCGCTCAGAACGTGACGCTGCTGGCGGATTCCTTCAATCCTTCGGCGCAACTTTGGGGCGGCCTGTCCACGGGGCCGATGGCCAGCACACGTTCGGAGTATCTGGAGCAAGCGGTTCGCGCCCAGACCACGTTGCTTGGATCGGCGGAACAGCAATCGGCCGATTTGGCCCCGCTCCAGTCCTTGTTCGATCTGAGTTCCGCCACCGGCATTTCCGGATCGCTCAACTCGTTCTTCAACAGCTTTTCATCGCTCAGCGTCAGCCCGAACTCGACCGTCGCGCGCCAGAACGTGATCACACAGGCGCAAGCCGTGGCCACGTCGTTCAACCAGGCTGCGCTCAACCTCCAGACCACGTCGAAAAATGTCGAGCAGGAAACCGGCGACTCCGTTTCCACTATCAACCGGATTGCCGCGGATCTGGCGGCCATCAATCAACACTACTCCGCAGGCCCGGGCGCGGCCGCCGATGCCGGCCTGGATGCGCAGGTGCACTCCGACCTCGAAAATCTTTCCGAGGTGGCGAACTTCACGGTTCTCCATACCGACGGGCAGATTAATGTTTATCTCGGGGGGCAAACACCGCTCGTGCTGGGGCCCCAGTCGTTCCAGATTGCCACCGATTTCTCCACCCCGCAGACCATTCTGCGCGATTCGCAGGGCAAAGACATTACCTCGCAAATCACGGGAGGCCAGCTTGGCGCTCAGATTCAGGAAAACAATACGACGCTGCCGGGCTACATGAGTTCATTGAACACCCTCGCCCAAACTCTGGCCGACACGGTGAACAATGCGCTCTCGCAAGGTGTAGACCAGAACGGCAATCCTCCGGCGACGAATCTGTTCACTTACAACACCTCGGCGGATGCAGCCTATACCCTCTCCGTTTCGTCGGGGATAACGCCGGATCAGATTGCCGCGGCGCTGCCTTCCGCTCCGGGCGGCAATGGAAACGCCCTGGCCCTCGCCCAGCTGTCCACCGCGGCCGCTGTGAACGGATTCACATTCACCCAGGCGTTCGGGAACCTCGGTCAACAGGTCGGCTCCGATATCGCCACTGCCAATCAGAACAAGACGGAACAGCAGAGTCTGGTCACGCAGGCCCAGGCCCAGAGGGCGGCGGTAAGCGGAGTCTCTCTCAACGCCGAAGCGGCCAAGCTGCTGGAATTTCAGCAGTCCTATCAGGCGGTGGCGAAGATGGTCTCGACTTTGAATACGATCACGCAGGCGACGCTGGATATGTTGCCGTAAAGAGGAATTTCGATGGTTTCCACACTCAAACCGTTAACGCAATCGTTCCTGAACAACGTAAACCGCATCGCCGACAACCTGGCGCAGGCGCAAACCGAGCTCTCGACCGGACTCAGAGTGAACGTCGTTTCGGACGCACCGGACGTGATCTCCACCCTCCTGCAAGCTCGCGCGAACCTGAACGCCGCGCAGCAAATCAGCTCGAACCTTGGCCAGGTGGCGACGGAAGTCAATACCGGCGAGCAGGCTGTTTCGAGCGCCACCTCGCTATACGACCAGGTGCTTTCGCTCTCGGCGGAAGGCGCGTCCAGCACTCAGACTGCATCCGGCCGCGCGGCGATCGCGCAACAGTTGCAGGCGATCGAACAGCAAATGGTCGGCCTCGCGAATACCTCCGTCAACGGCCGCTACATTTTCTCGGGAGACACCGATCAGACGCGGCCTTATACTTACGATCCCTCCCAGCCCGATCCGGTGAGCACTTACCAGGGTGCGTCCTCTACGCGCCTGATTCAGGGTCCGAATGGAACCACTTTTTCCGTGGCCTTGACCGCGCAGCAGATCTTCGATTCCACCGATCCCACGACCAACGTTTTCACCTCGATCAACAACATGATGGCCGCGCTCAACACCAACGACGATGTGTCGATTGCGACCGCGAACGGCGCTCTCTCAGGCGTGGGAACTTATTTGAACAGCCAGCTTGCCATGTACGGCGCCGCTCAAAATTCAGTCACCGCCTCCACCACCGCCGCCGCTACCCTGGTGACGCAGTTGCAATCCCAGATCGGCGGATTGCAAGACGCGGACGAGACGCAGTCGATTCTCAACCTGACCCAGGCGCAGACCCAGGAGCAAGCGGCACTCCAGTCGTTCCAGCAAGTCCCCAGAACCAGCCTCTTCGACTTTTTGGCCTAACTGTCAATCCCCGCCCTTACGGGACGGGGTTATTACCCCGTTAACATACCCCTCCATGACTGTCGGGGTTCGGTTGGGGGCCCCAGGCTCTCGACAGGCGAAAGCGCCTGTCCCACCCCGGACTTGCTGAATTGTTGTGGTGGCGCGGGCGGTTTGGCCTGCTCGCAAAGCCCCTTGACATCCAGATCGATCATTGTTATATTTTATAACGCTAGAATGAATAACATACGCCTCACTCCTCTGGAGCAGCTCATTATGGACTATGTCTGGGCGCATCCGCACTGCACCGCGGACATGTGCCGCGAGGGGGTGGCGAATCGGCGTCCGCTGAAGGATTCCACCATCCGCACCATCCTGCGAAACCTGGAGGAAAAGAAATACGTGACTCACAAACTCGACGGGCGCACGTTCCTCTATGCCGCGCTCGAGACGCCCCGCAACGTCGCGGTACAGGCGGCGCAGCAGCTCATCGACCGTTTTTGCGGCGGATCGGTCGAAGAATTACTGGTCGGCCTGGTGGACAACCAGGTGCTTGAGCCGAAGCAATTGCAGCGGCTCGCGGACAAAATTGCATCGCGCAAGGAGAAGAAAGCATGATCACGATACAGTTTCTCGCCGAATGGGCGATTCGCTCGTCGATTCTGATTCTGAGTGGAGCGCTGCTGCTGCACGCCCTGCGTGTGAAGGACTCCTCGATCCGGTTGGCCGCGTGGACCGCCATGCTCTGCGGCTCCCTGGCGATTCCGCTGCTCTCTACGGCGCTGCCGAAGATACCCGTAGCCGTGATGCAACCGGCGCAATCCGGGCCGCTGATTGTCGTTTCCTTACCGGAGCAAGGCCGAACGCAGGAGATGCCCTTCGACTGGCCGCGTGCCGCGGTGATCGCCTATCTCGTCGTCGCCGGCACGCTGCTACTCCGTCTGGCCGCGGGATTGGCAATCAGCCGACGGTTGCTGCGCAGCAGCCAGCCCACTGGACTCCAATCGGATGGAATCGACATTCGCGAATCGGATCGCGTGGCTGCGCCGGTCACGTTAGGGATCGTTCGACCCGCTATTCTGCTTCCCTTGGACTGGCGTGAGTGGGATGCCCATAAGTTGGACACAGGCAAGCTGGACGCGGTACTGGCGCATGAGCGTTCCCACATCCGCCGCCACGATCCCGCGGTACAGCTGCTCTCGGCGATTCATCGGGCTTTGATGTGGTACAGCCCCCTGAGCTGGTTCTTGCATCGACGTATTGTGAGGGTCGCGGAAGAAGCCAGCGACGACGCGGTGGTCCTGGCCACTTGCGATCGCGCGTCGTACGCCGAAATACTGCTCGACTTCATGCAGCGCGGAATGCGCGGACCCCACTGGCACGGCGTCGCGATGGCGCGCTACGGCCGCCCGGACGACCGAATCAACCGTATCTTGGACGAGCCCTCGCTGTCGAAGGGCATGACCCGTTGGAGCATGGCGGCGATTCTGGCGCTGGCCTCTCCGCTCGCTTTCTTGATCGCGACCGCGCACCCGCAGGCGAGGCAGCTTGCAATCTCCACCACAGCTTCCACGCCCCCGCCGGATTCACACGAGCAGGCCGCGCAGGCGGCGCAGGCTACCACTCCGCCGCCTCCTCCAGCAAAGGCCACCATCACGCCGCGGTTCCGGCGCTACATGATTTTCTCCGACGATTCCAGGTCCGGATCCTGGGATTCGCGCGATCCCGTGGACGAAGAGAGCCTGAAAGCTCGATTCGGACGGGAATTCGTCTGGCTGCGCCAGGGCGGCCATGAGTACGTCGTGACCGACCCCGGCATTCTCGCCGAGCTGCGGCAAGCGATGGAGCCGCAGAGGGAAGTCAACCGGCAGCAGGGCGCCGTAAATGTTCAGCAGGGCGCCGTCAACGTTCAACAGGGCGAAGTAAATCGCGTCCAGGGCGAAGTAAATTCGCAGCAGGGGCAAGTGAACCGGCGCCAGGAGATGATCAACCGGCTCCAATCCGCCAAAGGCGATGACGATCTGATCAAGAAGATGTCCGCCGCGCTGGCCGACCTGCAGGCGAAGAAGGGCGGACCAGTGGATCAGGAGAGCGTCAACCGCCAGCAGGCCCATGTGAACGAGCTACAGGCTCGGGTGAACGAGGAGCAACAAAAGGTCAACGGACTGCAGCACGAAGTGAACGAGCAACAGAGGCGGGTGTCGGCTATATTCAACGTACGGATCGACGAGATTTTGGATTCGGCGCTGCGTCGCAATCTGGCGCAGCAGCTCAATTAGTGGGCTGTCGCGAGTTTCCCTTACGTGCGACATTTCCCCAGAAAGCGATACCTCCCAACGCTAAAGATTCTTCGCGGACAGCCCGCCCACGGGTGCCTGTAAGAGCTGCGGAAAAACGAATATTAGCCGCCGATGAACGCCGATTTTTGTTAAGCCGACTTCCGCGATGCCAACGTGGCGAACGCTAACAGATCCGCATTTATTTGATCCGCCAGCGTAGTGCACATCCCGTGCGGAGCCCCCGGGTACACCTTCAGCGTGGAATTTTTAACAATCTTCGACGACTGGATCGCCGATGCGCCAATCGGCACGATCTGGTCCGCGTCTCCATGCAGAATCAAGGTCGGCACATCGATCTTCTTCAGGTCCCCGGTAAAGTCGGTCTCGGAAAACTCGTGGATGCAATCGTAAGCCGCGACGATGGAGCACAACATCCCCTGCTGCCAGAACGACCCGCGAACCCCTTCTGAAATCTTGGCGCCGGGCTTGTTGTATCCATAGAACGGCATTGAGAGGTCCTTGAAGAATTGCGACCGGTCCGCTTTTACGGCCGCCCGCAGCTCATCGAACACCGACAGCGGCAGCCCGCCAGGATTTTTCTCCGTCTTCAGCATCAGCGGCGGCACTGCGCCGATCAGGACGGCCTGCGCCACCCGCTTCGTTCCATGGCGTCCAAGGTATCGCGCCACCTCGCCGCCTCCGGTGGAATGACCCACCATGGTGGCGTTCTTCACATCAAGTGCGTCCATTAACGCTGCCAGATCGTCCGCGTAGGTGTCCATTTCATTGCCATTCCCAGGCTGGCCGGATCGCCCATGGCCCCTCCGGTCGTGGGCGATGACGCGATAGCCGTTCTGGCTCAGAAATAACATCTGCGGGTCCCAGGCGTCCGCGTTCAGCGGCCAGCCGTGTGAAAAAACGATCGGGCGCCCCAAGCCCCAGTCCTTGTAATAGATGGAGGTTCCGTCTTTTGTGGTGATGTTATTCATGCGGTGCTCTTTGCAATTCCTCGACCAGCTATGAAAGGGGCAATGAAATCAATACACTTCGTGTCAGAGAGCGTCGGTATTCCGACAGTTAGCTCGATGAATCCCGCTGCCGGGTCCGCGCAACTCCGCTGAGGATACCAAGACCGGCCAGAATCAGCACGCCCACACCGATCCATCGAGGGGGCATGTGCAGCAGATGGGCTCCCACCGCCAATCCTATGATGAATATGATGTAGCCGATCAGATAGATTGTGAAAGACATTGGTTCCTCCATGAATCCATGTGCACGTCGGAGGCCGGAGCTATCCTAAACAGTTCCAACGAGTTAGCACAATCATCCCGCGCAGATTCTGCATCAAAGATGAAAAACCAGCTCCAGCAGGAAGATGTGCTGCGATGAATAGTCTAGCTAACTTCTACCAGCGATAGCCGCGATATCCGTAGCCACGGGAGTAATAACGGGGTGCGTAACTATAACGATAGCCACCGTATACCCGGTATCCATAGGTCCGGTAAACCGGATAGACCGGAGCCGCATAATATCGCGGAGCGGGGTATACCACCACCGGAGCGACTCGAACCGCTACATAGGGCCGTGAAACCACGACCACCGCTGCCGGAGCAACCGCTCCGAAAGACATCATCATCAGTACCGCTGCCATCAATCTGTGTTTCATAACCGCCTCCTACTTTCAACGAGCGTCAAACCGGCACCGGGATTAGCAAAAAAGTTTACGATCAAAGTGGATGGAAGAACAAGAGATTTACGCCGTCATCGGCGCCGAAGGATTTGAGCGCCTGGTGGCGGCATTTTACCGTCAGATTCCCGCCGATGACATCCTGGGCCCCCTGTACCATCAACATGACTTCGAAGGAGCCGAGCAGCGCCTCCGCGACTTCCTGCTGTTCCGTTTTGGCGGACCGTCCAGGTATCTGGAAACTCGCGGGCATCCCCGGCTGCGGATACGCCATGCCCCGTTTGCTATTGGAAGTGCGGCCCGGGACCGCTGGGTTCAACTGATGGATCGCGCGTTGGAGGAGGCATCTTTGCCGCCGGGTGTCCACGAGGCCCTGAAGGCATTCTTTGCATCCACGGCGACGTTCCTCATGAATCGGCCGGTCTAGTAGCCTGCGTCGGAAATCCTGAATGTTATGTGGCGCACGCCTCCAGGCGTGCAGCATCGACATTCGTGTCGATGTGTTTTCCAGGCTTCCGAAAACCAGGCGAACGTCGACACGAATGTCGACGCGGCACGCGTGGACGCGTGCGCCACGCGGGGAAAATAATATTTAAGATGAGTGACGCACTAGATTAGTAATACCTAAGCGCTCAAAAAGCGTCAAAATTGGAGGATGGATCGCGCCGACGTCACGGAGTTGCTTGAAGATCCCTCGCTTCCCGAGGAAGTGGTGGCCCAGGCCTACCAGGATCTCGCGCGCACGCAGCGTCTGCTGGGAAACTCGGCGGCCGTTTTCCATCGCCTGCGCAAAAGTCGAACGCCCATCCACACGATCCTGGATCTCGGATGCGGACAAGGGGCGTTGCTCGAACAAATCCACCGCGAACTGGGCGTCGATGTCATTGGGGTCGATCTCCGGCCCGCTCCTCCATCGGCGACTGTCCCGATCCTGACGGCCAACGCCGCGGTCGATCCTTTGCCGTCAGCCGATGTCGCGCTGGCCGTGTGCCTGGTTCACCATCTGGAGGAAGCCGACGTCATCGCGCTGATCCGAAACGTCTCCCGATCGTGCCGCCGCCTGATCCTGCTCGATCTGGTTCGCCACTGGATCCCGCTCGCGTTATTCCGTGGCTTTGTGAGTCCGTTTCTGCACCCCATCAATGCAGCCGACGGATTGACGTCCATCAAGCGTTCCTACACGCCGAGCGAGCTCCGTGCCCTGGTCGATGCCGCGGTAAAAGGGTCAACCCCGCGCATCGAACACAAAGTTTCCCCGTTCTACATCCGGCAGGTTATCGATATCAGTTGGAGTTAGCTTACCTGTTGAACACCGCTCCCTTTGGTCACGGCTCGGTAATCTGGCTACTGGCTCCTGGCTCCTGGCTACTTCTTCTTTCACTCCGCCCTCAGCGCCTCCAGCGGATCGACCCCTGTTGCCCGCAACGCCGGTAAATAACTTGCGACCGCGGCTGCCGCGACCAGGCCCAGCGCTACCAGGCCGAACGTCAGGGGATCCGTCGGATTTACTTCGAACAGCAGCGACGTCATCAGCCGCGTCAGCCCTACCGCCGCCACCAGTCCGCACGCGACTCCGATTACCGCGAGGCGCAGGCCTTGGCCCACGAACATCCGCATCAATTCTTCCTTGCGCGCGCCCAGCGCCATCCGGATGCCAATCTCACGCGTCCTTTGCTGTACTGAATAAGAAATGACGCCGTAGATTCCCACCACTCCCAGCAGCAGCGCCATCGCGCCGGCAATTGCAAGCATCGCTAGCGTGAAGGAGGTGCGCGCCAACGATTTGTCGTAGATTTCCTGCAGCGTGTGAACATCGGCCAACGGAAGATTTGGATTCACGCTCCACACGGCCTGGCTGATTTCGCCCAGAAACCCGCTGGAACCGGTTCTGCCGCTACGAACAACATAGGCGAGATTGCGCCACACGAACGACTTGTTGCCGGAGAAGTTGTCCATCAGAGTCGGCCAAATCACGATGGTCGGGGCCTTCTGATTCACGCCATCGTCCCGCTCATCGCCCACCACCCCGACCACTTCCCGCCAGGTTCCGTTCAGGACATCGCGAATTCGTTTGCCGATCGCCGCCCCCGGCTCCCGCCACAGTTCGCGCGCCAGATTTTCCGACACCATCGCTACATGACGCTTCTCATAAACGTCGGTCCAGGTGAAATCGCGACCCGCGATGAGAGGAGTGCCCATGGTCTTCATTAACCCCGGCGACGCGAATTTATACAGCCGGAGCTTCGGCATCTTCCCTTCTTCGCTGGGCCGGTCCTCTGCGTAAATCCCGTCGTGCCATCCCGAGTTCGTCATGGGGACGAGACTCGTGATTGCGACCGATGTGACTCCTGGAATCGCGCCGATTTTGTCGATAATTTCCTGCTCCGCGCGGACGGCCTGCACGTCGTCCTTTACCTGCGTTTGCGGGATCGAAATCCGGAGTGTTTGCACCTGCTCCGGCTTGGTAAATCCAGGTTCCACATGCTTTAAAGTTTGAAATGTCCGGATCATCAGTCCGGACGCGATCAGCAACACCAGCGCGAGCGCCACTTGCACCACCACCAGGACGTTTCGCGCGCGATGCCGTTCTTTGCTCTGGCTCAGCGTCCGTCCGCCGGCCCGTAGCGCGGGCGCGAGCTGCGGACCCGCGTACTTCAACACCGGAATTAATCCGAACAGCAAACCCGAGAACAGAGACACCGCCAGGGTGAACCACAACACCGTGTCATCGATCGAAATATTCTCGATCCGAGGCAGATTTGCCGGGGCCATCGCCACCAGCAGTTTGAGCGCGCCGCCCGCCAACGCCAAGCCGGCCGCGCCTCCCAGCAATCCGAATATCACGCTTTCCATTAGCAGTTCGCGCGCAATTTGACCCCAGCCTGCGCCCAGTGCCGCTCGAATCGCCAGTTCCTGGCGGCGGCCGTCCGCTCGCACTAGCAATAGATTCGCGACGTTCGCGCAGGCGATCAACAGCACCATCCCGATGGTCCCCATCAGGACCCACAGCACGCTTCCGATATCGCCCACCACCTCCTTCTTCAGAGGCTTCACGACGGGAGCGAGCCGCGCCTCCACAAACATCGACTTGCTGCCACCCGGAAATGGCGGGAACGCATCGAGGGCGATCGGGACCATGCGCGCGGTATCGGCGTTCGCCTGGTCGATGGTAACTCCGGGCTTTAGCCGCGCCAGCCCCTGAAAACTGAATTGCCCCAGGAACGTTTTGCTCCGGTCCCTTTGCATGGGCAGCAGCATCGAGACTCGCGAGTCGAGGAATTGGAATTTCTCCGGCAATACCCCGATGACTTCCACCGGCTTTCCGTCGATCGTGACCGTTCGCCCGATCGCTTTCGCGTCTCCGCCCAGCCGCGCCTTCCAGTATCCGAACGTCAGCATTACCGTCTGCGGAGCTCCCGGCGAATCGTCCTTTTGCGAAAAAACCCGCCCGATGAAAGGCTGGACTCGCAGCAAGGGCAGCAGACCGTCGGTCACTTCGAGGACCTTGACCTGCTCCGGCTCGGCGAGGCCAGTCACGCTGACGGAGCTGTTATTCCACATCCCGATGTCCTCGAACGAGCGGCCTTGCTCGCGATAAATGTAATAGAGAAACGGGGCGATGCCCGCGCCGCCTGGGATATCTAAACCCGGAGCCTTGTGATCCAGCGAAACCAGTTTTTCGGACGCTGGATAGGGCAGCGGCTTCAACAAAATCCCGTCAATCACGCTAAAAATCGCGGTATTCGCCCCGATGCCGATCGCGAGTGTCGCCACTACGATCAATGTAAACATAGGCGTACGTAGCAGCCGTCGAAGGATGTACCGGAGCTTCATAGAGCTTAGTACGCAGCCTCGCCGAAAAAGTTTGCGTTTTTTGTGGACGTGCGCGGCCGCCTCGCCTTTTCAGACCCGCGACCATAGTGAGCGATCCGCCTTGTGGAAGGCTGGAGGCGCCTTTTGATCGTCACCTAGTGTGTACCCCTCCATGACTGTCGGGGTTCGATATCGGCGGCCATCCCGCGATATTACTACCGAACCCCGACAGTGATGGAGGGGTGCTAGCGATCCGGACGCTTCGCGACGCGCCGCGTCTTTCTCAAAGCGAGTATGAAACGTTTGTTGCACTCAGCCCTTCTTCCCCAATTAGGCTGATCTTGTCACTTCAAAGCATTACTGCGTTCGCCATCGTGCTGGTGATCTTTTTCGCGATCTATGCGGCCAGGCGCTTCCGCGGGCGGTGTCCGTATCGCAATCCTCTGTGCCGCCTTAGCAAACCGTGCCTGCTGTGCTATCGCGATCTATATAAGAACATCATCGCCCAGCGATGAAGTAGCATGATAGCGTGCTATGAAAGCTTCTCTATTCCTCCCACTCGTCATTCTTCCGGCCTTCGCGGCGCAGGATTTGGTCAAGACCGCTTCCGGAACCCTCGAAGGCGCCAGCCGCCAGGCATCCGGCGTGCGGGAATTTAAAGGTATTCCTTTCGCTCAGCCTCCGGTCGGGAGCCTGCGCTGGAAGGAGCCTCAGCCTCCTGCCGCCTGGGACGGTGTTCGCGATGCGAAGGCGTTCGGCCCGCGCTGCATGCAGCAGCCGATCTTCGGGGACATGGGCTTTCGTTCCAATGGGATGAGCGAGGATTGCCTGTACCTGAACGTCTGGACGCCGGCCAAATCGGGCAGCGAAAAACTCCCCGTGATGGTCTATTTCTTCGGTGGAGGCTTCATGGCCGGCGACGGCTCGGAGCCTCGCTACGATGGCGAGAGCCTGGCCGCAAAAGGCATTGTAACGGTCACGGTGAACTACCGGCTGGGAGTCTTTGGATTCCTCGCCCATCCCGACCTCGCTAAGGAATCGCCCCACCATGTTTCCGGCAACTACGCGCTCTTCGATCAGAACGCGGCGCTCCAGTGGGTGCATCGGAACATTGCCGCGTTTGGCGGCGATCCCGGCCGGGTTACGATTGCCGGTGAATCGGCG
Source organism: Bryobacterales bacterium (assembly GCA_963813145.1). Taxonomy (GTDB): domain Bacteria; phylum Acidobacteriota; class Terriglobia; order Bryobacterales; family Bryobacteraceae; genus Palsa-187. The sequence goes on along the minus strand of CAWEXX010000001.1, from coordinate 2,339,564 downwards.
GGATCGATCGCGGTGAGCGCTCAAATGGCATCGCCGCTTTCCAAAGATCTGATCGCCGGGGCGATCGGCGAAAGCGGGTCCATTCTCGGGGCGCTGGCGCCGGTTCCCATCGCTAAGGGAGAAGAAGATGGCGTGAAATTTGCGGCCACCGTCGGGAAGCCGGACATAGCGTCGCTGCGCGGAATTTCCGGCGATCAGCTTCTGGAAGTGGCGGGAAAACGCGGAGGGCCTCGCTTCAGCCCGGTAATCGACGGGTACTTTTTCCCGGAGTCGCCAGTCGCGATTTTCGCGGCGGGCAAGCAGGCGCATATTCCTCTGCTCGCCGGCTGGAATTCTGAAGAATCGAATGGCCGCGGCGTGCTGGGACAGGATCCCGCGACTCCGGAGAACCTGGAGAAGGCCATTAACCGGCTGTATAGCCAGCATGGCGCAGAGGTGGCGAAAGAATATGCCAGTGCGAGCAACGAGGAAGCTCGCGACGTGGCCACGGCGCTGGCGGGTGACCGGTTTATCGCTTACAGCACCTGGAAATGGATCGATCTTGCAGGGAAGACCGGCGGTAAGCCAGTCTACAGGTATTACTTTTCCCGGCCCCGTCCAGCCATGAAGCCGGAGATGGGGAATGTGACGGCGGGACTTGCCGGGGGAGTCGTGAAAGCGGACGGCCCGGCCGCCGCACCTCGTCCGACGCCGCGCGGAGCCGTGCATTCCGCCGAGATCGAGTACGCGCTGGGGAATCTGGACGGCAACAAAGTGTACGGGTGGTCGCCGGAGGATTACCGGGTTTCGTCGTCGATGGAACAATACTTCGCGAACTTTATTAAGACCGGAAATCCGAACGGACCGGACCTGCCGAAGTGGCCGGCGGCGAACAGCGGCGATGCGGTTCAGTTCCTCCAGATCGACGTCGAGACGGGGGCGAGGAAGGCGGAGCACGAGGGTCGGTACCGGATACTGGATAGGCTTGCGGTACAGCCGTAAGAAATATTAGCCGCCGATGAACACAGATGAACGCGGATAAGGCCATTTATTTTTAATCGGCGTTCATCGGCGGCCAATTGAATAAGGACCGGGCATGGAACGCGTTCGCTTTGGGATCTTCGACTTCGACCAGCAGACCGGCGAGCTGCGGCGCGACGGGCAGACTGTCCGCTTGCAGGCTCAGCCGGCGCAAGTCCTGGCGGTGTTGCTGTCCCATGCCGGCGAGGTGGTGACGCGCGAGACTCTGCGCGAAGTGGTTTGGGGCAGCGGCACCTTTGTCGATTTCGACCGCGGGCTCAACTTTTGTGTCGCGCAAATCCGGTCCGCGCTGGGTGATTCGGCGGAATCTCCGCGATTCATAAAGACTCTGCCGAAGCGCGGGTATCAGTTTATCGCTCCCGTACATGAAGCCGCGCCACCGCTACGATCGCGAAGGTGGATGCTGGCCGCGCCTCTAGCACTCGGCGTTGCGGCCGGAGGACTGCTCGCCTGGATGCGTCCGTGGTCGAGCGGGCTGCCGAGAATCGCAATCGCCCGGTTCGACAATCAGACCGGAAATCCGGAGCTGGACCGCTTCGCCGAAGGGCTGACCGATACGCTGGTCGGCGAAATGACGGGCGCCGCTGCCGGCCATTATGCGGTGATCGGGAACGCGCTGATTCTGCTCCAGCCGCGGAGCTTTCGCGACGTTAAGACGATAGGCGAGACTCTAAAGGCGCGTTACGTCGTGCTAGGGCAGGTGCAGAAGGACGCGGCGTCGATACGGGTGCTGGCGCACCTGATCCGGCTGCCGGAGCAGACTCATTTGACCGCAACCAGGCTGGAATGCGATCCGAGCGATCCTTTGAAGGCGCAGGCGGAGCTGGCGAGACAGATCGCCGCGAACTTTTATCGCAAGCTGAGCGCCTCACCGGCCGACCAAAGAGGCTGATTCGGCAAGAGATGCCGCCTTACATCTTTTTCATGCGCGGAATTCGCGGGAACGCGCGTATGATCGCTGCATGACGATTTCACCTTCACGACTTTCACGACGTAGATGGCTCGGGGCCGCCGGTTTGGGCCTTGGCCTTCCGACGGTGCGAGGGATCGCCGCGCCTGCTCCCGCAAAAGTGAGCGTGACCGACGCGTTCCCCATGCAGCCGGCGGAACTGGTGAAGGAGATGGTGACCGTCTCGCATGGAAACGTCAAGCGCGTCAAAGAGCTGGTGGGGGCGCATCCGGCGCTGGCGAAGGCGTCCTGGGACTGGGGTTTCGGGGACTGGGAAGCGGCCATCGACGCGGCGTCGCACGTCGGAAACCGGGAGATCGCGGAATATCTGATCGGCAAGGGAGCCCGGCCCACCCTGTTCACGGCGGCGATGCTGGGTCAACTGGAGATCGTGAAAGGACTCATCGCGTCGCATCCGGGGGTGCAGCGGTTAGCGGGTCCGCATAGCATCAGTCTGCTGGCTCATGCGAAAAATGGGGGGCCGGCGGCGAAAGAAGTGTATCAGTATTTGGAGTCGCTGGGCGATGCAGGGTCGCCTGTGCCGGCTGCGCTGTCGGAAGAGGATGCGAATGCGTTAGCCGGTATTTACTCGTTCGGGAGCGGTCCCACGGAACAAATCGAGATCAAAGCCAACAAGGGTCAACTGTCGTTTACGCGGACGGGAGCGACCACGCGCGGGCTGGTCCACACAGGCGATCATGCATTCTATCCGGCGGGAGCCAGCGGGGTGCGAATCCACTTCAAGGATTCGACGCTGACGGTGCATGATCCGGACCCGATGCTGGTGGCAACGAAGACAAAATAGTATCTGTCGCGGAGACCCCTCCATAACTGTCGGGGTTCGGTGTCGGTGTTGAGGACGACCGTCATGGAGGGAGCGATGCACGGCGCCGCGAGCGATAATTGGTTTTTGCTGAAGGAGACCAATATGCTCTTTAGAACCCTGCTCGCTATATTGCTCACGTCGTCATTTGCCGCGGCTCAGGACGCGACTCTCGAGACACTGCTCAAGGAAGTTCACGCCCTGCGAATTGCGCTGGAACATAGCAACCAGATTGGACCTAAAGTTCAGATCGCGCTGGCCCGGATGCAGTTGCAGGAAGAGCGGGTTCGGAACGCCAATCGCCAGCTTCAGGATGCTCGCGAAAGAGCTGGCGACCTGCAGAGAAAGCTGGCGGAAACCGCCGATCGTGTCAAACAGGTGGAGGCGCAACAGACACAAACGGTCGATCCAAACGCCCGGAAGCAGATGGATTTGGAACTATCGGCAATGAAGATGGAGTTGGGGCAACTGGGCACGCTGGACCAGCAAGTGCGAGCCAGGGAAGCGGAGGCCAATTCGGTGGTTTTGAGCGAGCAGGCCAAATGGAATGAAGTGAACGACCTGTTGACGTCCATCGAACGAATGTTGGCGCCGATTCAGCCTTGAGTGTGGGGGCAACGTCGGCTTCCCCGCAGAAGCCTGCTGGAAGCAGGCTGCCGGCAATATTGCCCGCCCCACACTCCGCTATAATTGCGATTAAGGTTCTCACATGCGGGTCTTCGTTTGTCTTCTCATCACGGCGTTGTGTCTCGAATCGCAGCAGCCGCCTCCCACGCTGCCGGCGCAGCAGCCGCCTGTTTTTAAGGGCGGCGTCGAGGAAGTCATCGTTCCCGTAACCGTGACCGACGACAAGGGCAAGTTTGTATCGGATCTGGTGCAGAGCGATTTTCAGATTCTCGACCAAGGCAAGATTCAGAGCATTCAATACTTCACGCGGGAACGCTCCCAGCCGGTGGTGGTCGGGATCCTGATGGACCTGAGCAACAACAGCCGCACGCACTGGAAGAATTATCAGGACGCGGCAATCGAGCTGGCCAATACGCTGCTCCCGGGCGACAAGAAATTCGCCGGCTACCTGATCGGCTATGGCAACGAAGCGGAGTTGATGGTGGATACCACCAGCGACGGCGAGAAGATCATGGAGAAGATCCGCAAGCTGAAGCCGGGCGGCGGGTCGGCCCTCTACGACGCGATTTATCAGTCGTGTACGCGCCGCAGTCTGATCGCCGGGGAGCCGGTGGATCCGCGCCGCGTGGTGGTGGTGATCGGCGACGGCAACGACAACGCCAGCAGCAAGACGCTCGATCAGGTGATTGAGCTGGCGCAGCGCAACCTGATCACGGTGTATGGCATCAGCACGTCGGCCTACGGCTTTGAAGCCACGGGGGATTCGGCGCTGGTAAAGCTGGCGGCAGAGACCGGCGGGCGGGTGGAATATCCGCTGGTGAATCCTTATAAGGATGTGTCGGGATACCTTTCGACTCCATCCGACGACGGCAACTATGCCCTCTCGGTGGGAAGCGGCGGGTACGCCTCCGCGATCGCATCGTCTATCTTCCGGTCGATCGCCAGCGTTGCCGGCGAGGTCACCTTGCAATACATTCTGCGTTACATTCCCGACATACCCGCCGATTCGGTTCGCCAATATCGCAAGATCGAAGTGAAAGTGGCGCTGCCGAATGTGACAGTCCGGGCTCGTAAGGGATACTACCCGTATACGCCCTAGTGGCTCCTCTTGTAGGGCTGTTGAAAAACAAATATTGGCCGCCGATGAACGCCGATAAGACCATTTGTTTTCAGTCGGCGTTCATCAGTGTTCATCGGCGGCCAATATACTCTTTTAAGTTTTGCTCGTTTCGGCGATATCGGTGTGATAACCCCCGGCGTTAACGTGGGGACTGTTTCCGGGCTGCAGCCTGTGCCACGATAGACGGTATAATCCTCAAAGTCGAGCTTTTGCCGATAAGCTGGCTTTACTTGTAATGTCCGTCCTGACAACCCAGAACGCGTCCTATATGATTCTCACCTTGGAATTACCGGGCTCGGGCCGGATCAATGCCGGCGTGCTGCTGGAAGATCCGTCGACCGACCGGCTATGGGTGCGGCTGCGCCGCGATTGGGAAGAGTTCGTTCCAGAAGAAGCCGAGGTGCTTGCGGCCTTGGAATACGACCTGCTCGCGAAGGCTCACGAAGTGGGCGCCAAGCAACTGCTGGGATATCTAGAAGATACGCTCTCAAACACTTTGCTGGTGACGGACCGGCGCGATGTGGTGGTCGGAGATTTTGAGCGCGCGCTGGGGCGGTTATACCGGGAAAACGTGCAATCGACGGTGCGGCCTTTTGTGACGCATCTGCCCCGCTATTCGCTGGCGGTGGCGGCCGGGAAATTTCTGGAGAATCAGGAAGTCACGGAGGAGGGATGGGAGGAAATGCCCTCCGATCTGCGGCTGACACCGGAGCTTTTTGTGGTCAGGATCGTGGGGCACTCGATGGAGCCTCGCATTGCCGACGGCAGTTTATGCGTATTCCGGCAGGGAGTAACGGGATCCCGGCAAGGACGCCTGGTGCTGGTTGAGCACCTCGGCGGCGGAGCGAACGATCGCTACACGGTGAAGCGTTATGCGAGTGAAAAAACGCAGCGCGAGGACGGCACATGGTCGCACGAAAAGATCACGCTGGAGCCGCTGAATCCGGAGTTTGAGGCCTGGATGCTGGACCCGGAGGAAGAGCGGTTCAGGATTGTGGCGGAGTTCGTGCGCGTGCTGGACTGAAATATTAGCCGCCGACGATCACGGATAAGGCCATTTTTTTCACTCGGCGTTCATCTGCGTTCATCGGCGGCCAACCAGTTTTTGAGTTTTTCCGAGCTAAACTAATATTAAATGTGGAAGCACGCGATCGTTCTGGCATTTTGCGGCTTGGCTTGGGCTCAAAAATACGACGGGCCGCGGCCCCCGAAGAAGGACATGATCTACATTGTCCATGCCGACAACCTGGTGCCCACCGAAGTGGGCGACAATAAAGAAGAGGGCAGTAAGAAGGACCCGGTTTACACATTCCCCGGAACCAGCTCGCCCGCGCGGACGCCACTGGCCGAGCCGATTTTCATTCTGGACAGCGAGACGATCAAACCCGATTCCGTCGAACTCTACCGCATGGACGTGAGGAACGGCCATCGCGAAGTAAAAGTCTCCGGAGGATCGAGAAAAACCACCAAGGCGCTGCGTCTTTCCGTTACCAGGCTCGACCGCGGGCTGTACAAGCTGGAGGCGTCGGAAACATTGGACCCGGGTCAATATTCTCTCTCACCAAGCAGCGGGAACCGCGTCTTTTGTTTTGAAGTGTACTGATCGGGGTAAACTTGAACCATATGTTTGTTGGACTAGAGCACACCGCCATTGCTTCGCCCAGCCCCAAGAAACTGGCGCAATGGTATGTCGATCATCTGGGGTTCCGCATTAATTTCGAATACGACGGCAATTATTTCGTTCGCGCAGGGAATGGTTCGATGCTGGAAATCATTCCATCAGAGGGGACCCGCGCGGCGCAGAAAATGCGAGATGAAGGAATCCGCCACCTGGCGATCGAGGTTACCGATTTCGACGCGGCTCACGCGGCTCTGAAGGCCCAAGGAGTCCATTTCACCGGCGAGCCTTACGTGAATCAAGGCAACCGCCTGGTTTTTTTCACCGATTGCGACGGCAATTTCGTGCACCTGATCAAGCGGGAAAAACCGCTGCCGTAGCGAGATCAGGCCACCCTTGCTGCAGCGCGTCTTCAAAGCATTTCAGTATCGCGACTTCCGGTTGATGTGGATCGGAGCCTGCACCTCCACCATCGGCACCTGGATGCAGACCGTCGCGCAGCAGTGGCTGGTCTACGACCTCTCGAAGGACGACCCTTTCTACCTCGGCCTGGACGGATTTCTCGGCCAGATCCCGATCGTGCTCTTTTCGCTGCTGGGCGGCGTGATGGCTGATCGCAGCGACCGCCGTAAAATGCTGCTCGGCTCGCAGTACGTGCAGATGACCACCGCGCTGACGCTTGCGACGCTCACTTTCCTACATGTCGAACGGGTCTGGCACATTCTGGTGTTGTCGTTCATCGTCGGCTCCGCGCAAAGCTTCGGCGGACCCGCGTATTCCGCGCTGATTCCGTCGCTGGTCCCGAAAGAAAATCTACCCAACGCCATCGCGCTGAACTCCATCCAGTTCAACGTGGGGCGCGTCATTGGACCGGCCCTGGGAGGCATCACGCTGACTACGCTCGGAGCGGCCTGGTGCTTCGGCCTGAACGGAGTTTCCTTCGTCGCCGTCATCATTTCGCTGTACATCATCAATGCCGGCTTTATACCGATCAAATCGGGCGAATCCATGCTCACCAGCATGAAACAAGGTATCGGCTTCATCCGGCAACAGGAAGGCATGATGCCGTTGATTCTCCTCTCCTTCCTGATGACCATGCTGGCGATTCCGCTGATCACCTTTCTGCCGGTGTTTGCCAAGGAAGTGCTGCACGGCACTCCGAAAACCTTCACGGCTTTGCTGTGCTGTTCGGGCGTCGGATCCATTTGCGGCGCGCTGATCGTGGCCGGGATGGCCAGGACGAAAAATCAAGGCCGGACCGCGCTGCTGATGCTGATCGTGCTGGGTGTGGCGAGCATCGCGTTCGCCCGCTCGACCAACGCGATCTTCTCCTGCATCATGATCTTTTTCGCCGGTGCGGCCATGATTACCGTGTTCGCGTCCATTACGTCGCTGGTCCAGGCGATCACCGAGGACAGCATGCGCGGCCGCGTGATGAGCGTTTACAATGTTGCCTTCCGCGGCGGCATGCCTTTCGGAATGCTGATCGTCGGGCGGCTGATTCCGATTTACACTGCCCCGGTAACCATTTCGGTCGTGGGCGGGCTCACGGTGCTGCTGGGATTGTATTTTCTGCTGGTGCAGCGGCGAATCGCGCAATTGTAAAAGGGTGGCGTGTCGCGGTCATTACGCCTCACAGGCTGAAGCCTGTGCCACCGTCTGATAACAGGTGGCACAGACTTTAGTCTGTGTTTTAATTGAGCAATGGCTGAGACTTCTTCAGCATCCTGCTAGGACGATGCGCAATGTAATCGGCTGCGTCATTGCGTTGCTCACCGCTGTGGCGAACGCTCCAGCCTCCACATGGATCCGGATCTCCTCCCCTTCCGTCGAAATTCTCACCGATAGCAGCGCGGGCTCGGCACGGGCGGTCCTGAACCGCTTCGAGACGCTGCGCCGCATTTTTCGCGAATCCTATCTTGAGGAATCGGCTGCCCCGGTGCGAGTCTTTCTCTTCGCATCCGAGGCCGAATTCCAGAAATATCGAGCGGACCCCAACTCGGCCGGCTTTTACCAGCACGACGAGGATCGGGATTTCATCGTCCTCTACCAAGCGACGGCGTTAAGACGCAACGCGTCGCACGAATATCTCCACATGGTGATGACCCACGCCTCCACCAAGCTCCCCGCGTGGCTGGAGGAAGGCGTGCCGGAGTTTTACTCCACCCTCGCGGTCAATGCGGCAAAAATGCGTGTGGGCGAGATCATCGAGCCGCATCGCCATCTGCTGGCCACGCAGCTCTGGCTGAGCGCGGAGGACCTGGCGCTGGGGAATCCCTCAGACGGCCGGATCTTCTATGCGGAAAGCTGGGCGCTGGTCCACATGCTGAGCCTCAAGAAGCCGTGGGCCGGAGGCATGCCGGAGTTCGCGAAGCTGGTATCCGAAGGCCGCGACCCGGACGAAGCATTTTCCCAGGCGTTCGGCAAATCGATGGAAGACGCAGTCGCAGCCTTGCGCCTCTATGTGCGAAACATGAAGGACGTAACCGAGGCGGCTCCGCCGGCCGAGGAGTTCAAAATCTCTTCGCCGACAAAAATGACTGCGGTGGAGGTGACGCTCGCGTTGGCCGATCTGGCGTTGCGCACGGAACACCGGAGCCTGGCATTCGACCTCTTCACCCGCGCCGGGAAAGAGAATCCGCAGTCTCCCGCCGCTGTGGCCGGATTGGGCGAGCTGGCGCTATCGCAGGGCCGCAAAACTGACGCGGAGCGAGAGTTCGCGCGAGCCCTCGCCATGGGCTATCGGGACGCCAGCATCTATTTCCAGCTGGCCATGTTGCGGAACAACACGTTACAGAACGGCAATGCCCTACTGGAGCAAGCCATCGCGGTCGACCCGAATTTTGCCGAAGCTCATTTCCTGCTCGGCGTGCGCGCCACCGATAGCGGCAACCTGGCCGCCGCCGTCGAGCATCTGCGGCGTGCGGTGGCGGCAAAGCCCCGGCGATTCTCTTACTGGCACGCGCTGGGATACGCCCAGGCCAAGTCGGGCGACCGGCACGGCGCATCCGAATCAGCGCGGCGCGCGGCGCAGATCGCCTCCACAACCCAGGAAGAAGATATGGCTGCCGCGCTCGCCCAGCTCTCCTCGGAGTCTCCTGCAGCGCATGTGAAAAAGCCTGCCGTCGTCACCCCGCCGTCCTGGCAGAATCGCAAAGGAGACACCAAAGTGGAAGGGATCCTGAAGCGAGTGGACTGCGACGCTACTCCCGTACGCCTGCTGGTTGCAGCCTCCGGAGGCAAGACCGTCGAGTTGACGGTGCGAAATCCCACCGCCGTCGAGATGGTGAACGCCGAAGGAGTCTCGGCCACCCTCAAGTGCGGCCAGCAGGCCCTTCCGATCGCCATCGAGTACTTCGCGGCCGGCATGGACGTCACTCGAATCGAATTCAAGCCCGCTGCTATAATGAAACGCTGATTATGAGTGACTCCGCGTTCAATCGTATTTGGAACACGGTGAAACTGCCGGCGGCGGACCCCCGCCCGGGCGCGCCGAATACTATAGCCCTCAAGCGAGGCCAGCGCCGGCTGGTGATCGTAACGTTGGCTTCCATCTTCATACTGGCCGCCGCGGGAGGCGTTTTTTACTACATCTCCGACGCCCCGCAGCGGGCCGACAAGGAATATAAGGAAGCAATGAAGTTCATGAGTCCCGGGAAATATCCCGACGCCGTCGTCCACTTCACGCAGGCTTTGGCGATCTATCCGCAGCTTCCGGACGCGTATCTGGAACGGGGCAATGCGCATTGGACCCTGGGCGAACTGGATGCCGCGCTCGCCGATTTTCAAGCCGCCTCCGACCTGAATCCAACACTGGCCGACTCGCACAGCGGAATGGCAATGATCTATCTGGCGCGCCGCGATCAGCGCCACGCGCTGGAGGAATTGAATAAGTCGATCGCGCTCCGTCCCACGGTGGACGCGTTTTTTCAGCGCGGCCAGATACTCGATGCCCAGGGCGATCATCAGAAGGCTCTCGAAGACTTCGACCGCGCCATTGCCCAGAATCGCGATTCACCCTACATGTATCGCGCCCGCGCCCTGGCCAAAGCAAACCTGGGCGACACCGAAGGCGCCCACGCCGACCGCCAGATCGCCGCTCATCTCGAACGGCATTAGAAAAGTCTTTCACCGCTCCCTGCAGTCACGGCTCGGTAGACTGCTGATAACCTTGCGGCTGTGCTTCCGAACCGCGGCCAAAGGGAGCGGTGTGTTTTTCCGCAGCAACCGAACCGCCATGCGCAGCATGCGGACGCCCTACCGCCGGAATGTATTTCTCCCGACCTCGAAATGCAGCCGCAGCGAGGGAATCCACACCGGCCCCCTCTGCTGGTTGTAGGCCGGATTCGACACGTGCTGCAAATCCAAACTCGCGAAAAACCCCGGGAACAGCCGCGCGCTGTAATACGACTCCCAGATTGATTCCGGCGCATACTCCAACCGGCCGTCGCCAATCAAAAAATCGTGACCGCCCAGTTCCAGGTACTGCCTATGGACCCCTGAGATCCCACTCGCCGTAAACTCCGTCGCCACAGTATCGAAGCGCCTGTGCCACCGCGAGCCGCCCAGCGAAATTCCTCCGGTCGCCAGCCGGTCGATGGCGGTGAACGCGAAGCTCTCCGTCTTCCCGTCATTCCACCCCAGCCGCGCGAAAACGCCGAGGTCCTTCGCAATTTCCTGCTCCATATTGAGCCCGACTCCGTATTTGATCGTTCCATTCCGCCGTGTCGCGGTGACATCGGGAGCCGTATGCGTCAGCTCGCCCTGCCGAATCGCATCCGCGTAGTTCCCGGCGTTGGCATGATTCATATAAGGCGTCACGCGAACGATGCCGGCGTGCTTGTTCCACTCATACCGCCGCTCCACTTCGAAAACGTCGCCGCGATTTACCAATATGCGGCGGTCGAACCGGAGCCCGTTGGCCACTCGCGGCATCGCGGCACTGGCATAGCGGAAACCCCAGTTGTGAGTATGAATCTCATGTACCCAACCCCAGGTGTAGCCGCGCACGTCGGCCGGATAATCCCACGCGCCGTTGAACATCACGCCCCAGCCCATGAACTGGGTCCGAGGATCGTGCGAATACTTGTTGTCGTCGAAGAAGTCCGTCAACGTGAAGCGGCCCGCGCTGATCGTATAGCGATTCATCGGGCGCTGGCCCCCCAGTTGATTCTCGTCGCTTTCCGCCGGCTCCATCTCGCTTCCAAACCCAAAATCATGAGTCAGGTACAACCTCGCGACGTACGGCTTCGGCGTGGCCGACGCGACGCGAGGCAGCTCGCCGTTCGAGGAATTCGCCAATCCATTTACCCCGCTAAACCCCTTGCCGCCGGCGATTTCCGGATCGAATACGAACGTAGTGTTCTTGTCCAACCGCAAGGCAAAGAACAGCGTCGTGGTGAGAGAAACATCGCGCTCCGGATAGTTCTGAAGACTAAATGGGCTTGAATAGGGTGAAGGGAACGTGCCGTGATACTGGCCAATGGAAGTCGCCTGGAAGAAGAGGTTCCAGCGTTCGGGTTCGGATGCGGGGGGATCTGTCTGGGCGCAGGCGAGCCCGCCGAAGGACAGCATCATAAGGATCTGACCGGCTCGTCCGCGCTGTTGGTTTCTTGTCATCCGTCGTCTTAAACCAATGTTAATTGTTTAAAGATAACCAACGTTAACTACAATGTCAACAACACGGCTGCCAAATACCTGTAACCAATTGTTAATACGATAGTTACACTTTCTCAATCTGAGCTAAGGATAACATATGGCGATACTGGCCTTCAGAGCCGCGACCATCGGGACGGTCAACCTCTGAACCTAGAACCCGATCGTCCCCCGGCAGTTCTCAGCACCACAAGTACAGGCAAATGACGCGGCGTCCGGATTTCCAAGTCCGCCGTAATCGAGCGTCAACTCCTCGCCGCAACGAATATCGCGCAGTGCGATCACGTTTAATCCGCTGTAGGCAGTGTTCGGATTGCACGAATGATTTTGCGGCGCCCATTCGCGCGGGTCTTCATCCCACAGGATAAAGACTCCGTCGCCCGCGCCCGTCGCGTATTGGCGAAAGACCTCTATTTGGTCCGCCGGCCATGTTCCCAGAACGTGGCGGCGAGTCACCAGCCGCGCGGCCCTCTCCTCCCCGCGAAACACGATGTCGCCCGGTTTCAGGTCCGTGGTCGCGTAAATGCCGAAGCCGGAAATGCCGTTTGCACCGCGCACAAACCGCCGCCGCTTCGCCCGATGCCGCGCAATTCCTCCCTCGATAATGTGACGCAGGAATCCTCTGGGACCGATAGGATCGTGACGAAGGATGTAATCGGCGGAGCCCTCATATCCAGGTGGATAGAACAGCGAACACGCGAAGTTAATGTCCAGAAACCAAAGCCCCGCCGCATCCATCCGGAAGTCGAGCCGGGCATACCCCTCGCCTTCAAAACCGAGAAACATGGTGCGCGCGGCGGCCCGCAACTGCTCCCCGAGAGCTGAATCCTCGACCGGAACATTGCAATCGGGATGATACGACTGAACCTTCAGACCATAGGTCTTGAACGATTCGCCCGGTGGGAACAAAAACTCGACCGGCTGAAACGTCAGCGGCTCGAAGCGGTTCGCCGGATTCTCCGCCACCAGAACCGTAAACTCGCGCCCGTCGATAAACTCCTCGATCATCGCCCCGCTATACTCCCGTTGAATCGCGAGCGCCTTCGCGCGCACCTGCTCCGGCGTCCGGCACAGCGAATCCGCATCGACTCCCAGACTATCTCCGGCATGAGCCGGTTTCACGAACATCGGGAATTGAAGCGTTGTTAACGCGGCCTCGATATTGTCCTCAGCGAATCTCGGGTAGCGCACGCCCCGCGTGTGCGCCACATACTTCATCAGCTCCTTAGACGGATCGTACAGGCGGGCGCACGATCCGGTGTAGGGCAAGTCCAGCCGATCCAAAGACCAGATCACGTCGATCGAAGGCACATCCCAATCGAGATAGCCTTCGCATAGATTGACGAAAATATCGTAGCCTGCTTTGGCCGCGTCCCGCAGTTGCCGGTACGTAGTCGATTTATGCAAAAACAGGTGATCTACCTGGTCGTCCGGCAGGAGCGCGGACAAGTCTCGCGGCGGATCGTAATGCCGGTAATCGACCTTCGAATCGCGATAGTCGGGCTGAAGCACGCAGACTTTCACAATGCCGCTCCAGCATCGCGAAGGATGGTTCTCAGCAGTCCGGCCAGAGTCATGCCCGCCAGTTTCAGGATGCAGCCGGTCGAAGTTTGGTCGTCTTCCGAAAGTCCGCAGTTGGCGTTCACTTCGAGCACGAAGATCTCTCCGGTCGCGCGGTCCATCCGCAGATCCACCCGCGCATAGCCTTTTCCGTGAACCGCCACATACGCATGCCGCGAAATCTCTTCGATCGCCGGAGCGAGTTGGGAACCCGTGGAGGCATAGCCATAGAACGGCTTCCCATCGGGCATCTCGTCGTGATAAAAACCCCAGTAGTGTTCGAACGTCAAAAATTTCTCGCCGTCCGGGATGCTCGAATTGAACACCCGTTCGACCGCCGGCAGACATCGCACCGACGCCGGATCCTTCCAGTCGCCCAGCACAAAGACGGTAAACTCGGGGCCATCGATAAAGCGCTCGGCAAAAAATACGCGGGCATCGCAAAACTGCGGCAGTGTCGCACTGAGCAGCTCATTCCGCAGAGTCTCGACATCCTCATCGCGACTGACCTTGGACCGCAGGAAAACTCCTGCGCTGGCCGCCCCGACATCCGGCTTCACTAGCAGCGGCGCGCCAACCCGGGAACAGATCCCGTTAACTGGCCCCTTCAAGGCTTCAAAAGCGGGAGTCGGCCCCCCCGCCGCGATCAGCATTTCCTTCATGATCAGCTTCGAGGTCGATATCTGGTAGAAGTGCGAATCGGCTCCAGTAAAAGGAATTCCGGCCCGTTCGAGAGCGGTGACCACGCATAACCCAGGAGTTCCCGCCTCCTCGATTCCATCGCACAGATTCAGGACGATCGATCGCCTGCCCACTTGCGCGATGATCGAGTCCACGTTTGTGTCGACGATGGGCTGCCAGATCCAGGCGAGCTCGAGTTCGCGGAAGGCCTGCGCCAATTCCCGTTTCGTCTGGAGAGTATCGAAGTCGAAGCCCTCCAACCGCCCCTCGCGCACGGCAAACGGAACGAACGCCCAGATCATAGGCGCAATTTTAGACCATAAATGACTTTAAAATTGCGCTAATCTATAGGCGATGCGTCCTCTTCTGATGCTTTTTGCGGTGCTGCTGGTCTCCTGCTCCTCTTCTTCACCGGCGCCCCCCGACGCTGAAGCGAACAGAGCCTATCTTGAGAAAGCTGCGTCGGCTCCGGGTGCGACTAAGACCGCTAGCGGCTTGATCTATCGGGAGTTGCGCCCGGGCACCGGCACCTCGCCCACGGCCACCGATACCGTCAAGGTCCACTACCGCGGCACGTTGGTCAACGGTGCCGAATTCGATAGCTCCTACAAGAAAAACGAGCCCCTCACATATCCGCTGAACCGGATGATCCCCTGCTGGATCGAAGGTGTTCAAAAGATGAAGGTTGGAGGCAAAGCAGAACTGGTTTGTCCGGCCAGCATCGGCTACGGCGACCGCGGCATGCCGCCCGATATTCCAGGCGGCTCAACTCTGGTGTTTGAAATTGAGCTGCTCGCCATTGGATAATAGGATTATGAAAACGCTCGCTCTCGCTCTCTCGATTGCCGGACTGGGTGTGGCTGCGGACATTCACGGCCAGTACGTGGAGGCTCGGACGGCTGACATTTATACCGGGCCTTGCTTTTCCAACTCCGAAGTGGAGTTGACCGGCAACCTCGCGGTGCTTGGCTGGAGGATCGATAAGGGCGCGTGGCTGGGCGTCCCGCTCGACGGATTGTCGGTGATGGGCGTCGTGCACTCGGACAGCACGCTGGGCGATTTCATGCATCCGGACGTGGTAGGAGCACGCGCTGTCATGATTGTCGATGAGCGCGCAACCCCGGAGCAGCGCATCGCGCTCAGCCAGTTTGCCAAGCACATGGGCGGCGACCTGTTAAAGAACATCGTTCGCACGGATGCGAGGCCGATCACGTTCTCGAGCGGCGATATGCACTCACGGCAGGCGAAGATGGTGGCAGGCGAATTGGCGCAGGTGGAGACGCGGGCGCTCGAAGAGACCGACAAGATTTGCCACAACGAAGCGGTCTGGTATCAGCCGCTGACGCAGCTCCAACACGCGATGGCTGCGTATACAGTGGAGCAGTCGTTTCACGGAAAAGGTCTCAATACGACGTGGAGCTATCCGGGGAAGCGTAGTTCGTACGTGGGGACGTTTTCCGTTTCAGGCCCGAGCGTCGTCGAGACCGGCGAAGATTTCGGTCAGTGAGACTTCGATAGAGGGATTCTCGGTGCGGAGCATTCCGTCGGTTACCTCCCGGTTCGCACCGATGCTATAGGTCCACGCGCGGCGGTCCACTGGATCCACGACCCAGACGTTAGGAACGCCGAACTTCAAATAATCGTCAATGCGGCGCTGCATGCTTCTCAGAGTGTCGTCTTTTGAAAGAAGTTCGATGCAGATGAAAGGCGGTTGGCGAAAGATTTGTTCGTCGGGCTCCTTCCCGAGGACAACGCAAACGTCCGGGATTCGAAACCGCTGTTCGGAAACCTGAACCCTCTGCTCTGGAAATACGTGTATGCCCCATCGTTTCGCGCGCGTGCCTAAGTACAAAATAAACTCGCGCTGTAACTCGCTATGATCGCGTTCGCCAACGTTGCGTTCCAGCAACTCCCCGTCCACGTAATCGCATCCGGGCGATACGTGGTGCGCAGGTACTCTTCCACTGGAACGTGCACTATTCTCCGCTGACGTCGAGACCGGCGAAGATCTCAGTAAGTGAGACTTCGATAGACGGATTCTCTGTGCGGAGCACTCCGTCCAATACTTCCTGGTTTGCACCGATCGTATAAGTCCACACTCGGCGGTCGAACGGATCGAAGACCCACACATAGGGGACGCCGAGCTTTAAATAATCGTCGATGCGGCTTTGGGTCCGGATCGATTTGGGCGCGACGATGCGCACGAGCTTCTGAGGTTGCTTCGTGAGCGGGGTAGTCCGTCCTGTACGAGTCTGTGTGAAAATACCGGTGCTGACCGCTCCTGCTAGTCGCGGCTCTGAAAGACCGGTTGATTCCACATTAGTAAACAACAGAGTCGCGACCAACGACGGATTCTCCCAGAGACGCAAGTTCGCAGATCAGGAAGGTTTGACCTTCCGCCTGCGGCCCTGACGCTTGACAGGCTGGTCTCCACGCATTTGAGATAGGTCGCAGATCCATTCGACCTTTCCCACAAAGTCCGCAAGCTTGCGGACGCGCTGGCGCCTGACTGCTTCCTTGAGGACGGTATTCACTGTTGCCGAATATATT
Source organism: Bryobacterales bacterium (assembly GCA_963813145.1). Classification (GTDB taxonomy): domain Bacteria; phylum Acidobacteriota; class Terriglobia; order Bryobacterales; family Bryobacteraceae; genus Palsa-187. The sequence continues at coordinate 2,322,961 of CAWEXX010000001.1, read as the reverse complement.
CTCAAACCGAGTTCTCGCTTCGCCTCTTTCAGCAGCGCTCGATCGAGGGCGAGAGTAAAGCGTCTCATGTGTAATAGGGTATCAGCGATCCTTGTGTTTCATCGCAGAAATCGCCAGGCCGACCACGATTACTACCAGCGATCCGATCACGTTGTACCAGAGGAATTTGATCGACGTGAATTTGGCTGTGGCGAAGATCGCGAGTTCCCCGGCGATGACTCCGTAAAACGCGGCGGTGCCGCCGACTCTCTTGGCGAAGAATGCGAGAACGAAGACGCCTAGCAGGCCTCCGTAGAATAGCGATCCCACCTGGTTAACGGCTTCAATCAAGGCTCCGAAGTTGTACGCGAAGCTCGCGAAGATCGTGGCGAACGTTCCCCAGAATACGGTGGCTGCGCGGGAGGCGATCAGGTAATGATGATCGGTTGCGCCGGGGTGAAGATGGCGCTTATAGACGTCGATTACCGTGACCGTGGCTAGCGAGTTGATCTCGCCTGAGATGGATGACATCGCCGCGGTGAAGATTACCGCCAGTACGAGTCCGACCACGCCGGCGGGAAGGTATCGCATGACGAAGGTCAGGAAAATATAGTTGGTGTCGTTTTCCTTGGAGAGTTTGAGAGCTTCAGCACGGGTTCCGTCGAGATCTTTCTGGGCGGCCAGGAACTTCTGTTGCGCGGCGGCGCGGGTCGGTTCAGTGGCGGCGTCTTTATATTCAAGGGCGGCGGCTCGGCGATGATCGAAGGCGCTGTCGTAACGCGATGCGATTCCTGCGTATTGGGGTGTTTGCTGGACGCGCGCCATTTCCACTGGATGGAACAACAGCGGCGGCTTATCGAACAGAAAGAACACAAAGACCATCGCACCGATGTAGAGGATGAAGAACTGCATCGGGACTTTTGCCATGGCGTTAAAAAGCAGGCTGAGGCGGCTTTGGCCGATCGATTTTCCGGTCAGGTAACGCTGCACCTGGCTCTGATCGGTGCCGAAATAGGCGAGGGCGAGGAAGGCTCCGCCGATGACTCCGCTCCACAGGTTGTAGCGATCCGCCCAATTGAAGCGCAGAACGACGGCGTTGAGCTTGCCCGCGGCGCCCGCGAGCCGTGCGGCATCAAGGAACGACACGTCGGGCGGCAGCAGGCGGATTGCGATGCACAAAGCGAGAATGAGCGCCGCGAGAATCACCATCATCTGCGGAACGTCAGCCCAGGTGATGGCCTTGATGCCGCCCATCGTGGTGAACAGGATCACTACGCAACCCATGATGATGGTGGTCCACATGAAGGGGAGATGGAGAATCGCGCTGAGCACGATGCCGGGCGCGGCTAAGGCGATGCCTGCGCTCAGGCCTCGCTCGATCAGGAAGATCATCGATACCAAGGCGCGCGTTTTTGCGTCGAAGCGCTGCTCAAGATATTCGTATGCGGTGTAGACTTTGGCGCGATGGAAAATCGGCACAACTGTCGCCGAGAGGATCACCATCGCGATGGGGAGCCCGAAATAGACCTGCACGAAGCGCATTCCATCGACGTAGGCTTGGCCGGGAGTCGAGATGAAAGTGATGGCTCCGGCTTGCGTGGCCATGATGGAAAGGCCCATGGCGTACCAGGGCATGGTCTTTCCCGCCAGCAGGAATTGGTTGACGGTGTCGGAGCCGCGGCCTCGCCAGAGACCGTAGGAGATGAGCAAGACGAGCCAGGAGACGAGGACGACCCAGTCGAGAGGTCTCATGGCGCGAAGTGAACAGTGAAGAGATAGAACGCGAAGATGACGATCGCGAGCTCGCAGAGGATCACGGCGTAGACGCGGGACCAGCGGCCGAGGACGGGAGGGGGTTCGTCTTTGATTTCTTCAGGCGTCATACAGATTTATCGGAAAAAAGCCGGCTTATAGCCGGCGGCAGGTCGGGAACCTGCCCCACTGTCTGCACTACGAAGTAGTAGGGAAGTCATTGAGCTTTCGCCGCGCTCAGCATGTTAGCAAAAATGCGGAACGCGCCCGGGACTCCGGCGGGTAGTTGGCGAAACCAGGAATAGGCGGAGAAAATGTAGACGCCTTTTCCGTATTTTGTATACAGCATGCCGCCTGGCATCGGTTGCTCGCCGGGATCGTGGGTTTCGAGGACGCTTTGATATTTCGGGTCCCATTCATTGGCGAAGTAGAGGCCGCGCTCCTGCACCCAGCCGTCGAAATCGTGATGCGTGATTTCATTCGGCACGTGAAGCACCGGATTCTGCGGATTCGGGAACGTCACGGGAGCGTCTTCCACGGTGACGCGGTCGCGGCTGATCTTGATGGGGTAGGGAGCCGATATGGTCCAGCAGAGCCGGATTGCCTCCGAACGGGCCGCCTTCAAGCACGTTGTATTGGACGACAAGAGTGCCTCCGTTCTGCGCGTAGTCGAACAGGCGCTGACAGTTGGCGCGCAGATCGGGACGGGTGTTGAAGGCGCGAACCCCTGTGACAACGGCATCGTACCTGGAGAGATCCGCGCGAACCAGATCGCCGGGCCCAAGAATTGTCACGTCGATATCGATCTGCCGCAGCGCGTCCGGGACCTCGTCGCCAGGGCCCGCGATATAGGCGATGTTCTTGGCCAAAGTACGGATGTTGGCGCGCACGAGTTTCGCATCGGACCTGGGAAACAGCGTCTGCGCGGGAATGTGCGGATAGTGAATCACTTCGGTGCTGGATGAAATCCTGCGATCGCCGACGGCCGCGATCGCGCGCACCTCGCCCATCGCGTCGTCCGAAGGGGGAGTGATGGTGAAGCTGGCCGTAGTCTGCTCGTCGATCGACGCGAGGTCGAAGTGCCGCGTCGCCGGATCGATGTGCCAGCCCGAGGGAGCTTCCAGGTTTACATCGCCGGATGCTTTCGCGATATTTGCCTTGACCAGGACATCGACCCTCCGTGCGGCACCGGACGGGAAGACGAGCGCCTGCTCCGGCATGGTAACGCCCACCGGCGGCACAATAGCGAGCGGCCGAAGCTGTTCGCCGTACACGTGATCCACATAGCGATGCTCCACCGGACGCGCGATATCGATCTCCGCGCCCGCGATTCTCACGCGGAAGTGTGCCTCCAGAACGGGAGCGTTCTGCGGATTGCCGATCATGCGCGGATCGGGAACACGGTACATCGCGCCGTCCTTCGGCTCCACCAGCCAGTAAGGCTGCGAATAGGGCTCGCTCTGAGGAACGGTGACGCTCAGCGAGTACAAGCTCGGCTGATTGTAGACCAGCGTTGCAGGAGCCAGGTCGAGGCGCGGGACTCCTTCCATGCCGGTGACCTGGACCCCCAGCAGCGTCGCCTGGACGGGAACGCGCGCCAAGGCGGTGATGGAGACCTTCACTGTCGCGCCGGGAGTCGCCTCGAACTTGTCGGCGGCCGCATCCAGCCACAGGCCCGACACCAATCCAATCGTTTCGTCGATTTCGTGCAGCTTGCGAACGGCGAGCGCATCCTTCATCCCGGCCACCTTGGCGCGAGCCTCCACCAGCAGAGGCAGCAGCGCTTCTCCGTGAATGCCCGCAAAGCTGTCGCGCGCCTTTTCGATGATCGGGGCGATCTCAGCTCCGCCGGGCAGTCGCGTCCAGGAAGTATTGATCCCGTCGAACGCGCTTTTGGTCGCCCGGTCGCCCGATAGCGTCACCAGGTAGTTCCGGGTGGACCCCTTGCGCTCCGGTGCGCCCATCCCCTGGGACCGATGCTGGCTGCGGCTCATACCGGCGATCTCGCCGTACGAATAGCCTAGCTCCGCCGAATACTCACCCAAATCGACGGCCAACTTGTCCTTGATGGCGGCCTCTTCCTTCTCCTGCTCGGCGGTAAAAGCGAAGGTGTTCCACATCAGCCGCTTGGCCTGCCACGGTTGAACCCACTGCAATTGTTCCGGGAACCGGGAGGGGTCGGCGGCCACGGAAAAAGCCTCCCTACCCAGGATTGCGGACGCCTGATGGTGCCCGTGCCCGTCCCGCGGCGTGCCGGAAAAGCGCAGCACGATCACATCGGGACGGAATCGCCGTATATTCCAGACTACGTCTCCCAGTACCTGCTCGCGAGGCCACTTGGTGAAGGTTTCATCGGCCGTTTTGGAGAACCCGAAGTCGATCGCCCGGGTGAAAAATTGTTCACCTCCGTCGATCCGGCGCGCCGCGAGCAGCTCCTGGGTGCGGATGATACCGAGCTCGTCGCCCTGCTCGCTCCCGATCAGGTTCTGGCCGCCCTCGCCCCGGGTGAGTGATAAATAAGCGGTCCGCATGTGCAATCCACGCGAAAAATAGGCCAAAAGCGCGGTATTTTCGTCGTCCGGATGGGCTCCAATCATCATCACGCTGCCCAACGTGTCCAACCGTTCCAGCGCCTGCCGGATCTCCACCTCACCCGAGATGTTCCTTTGGGCGTGAAGACTAAGTAAGACTGCGCAAAGAAAAACAGGCAAAAACACGAAACGCAAATCACGTTTTGGTGTCGATAGAGAGTAGAAGGACCGGACGCTGAATCGGAGTTTCACAGTTGAATCCTTAATATAGCAGCCGGAAACACGATGGCCACTCTTGCTTCAGACGCGTTTATTCCAAATTTGATGAATGGCGCGAGCCCCGGGATTCGGGCCTCCCGCGATTCCGGGCGCGAAATCCGCATCGGACTCGCGCTGGGCGGCGGTTTCGGCCGCGCGATCGCCCATGCCGGGGTGTTGCGGGTCTTCGAACGCGAAGGGATCCCGATTCACTCGATTTCGGGCGTCAGTTCGGGAGCCATTGCGGCGGCGGCGTTTGCCTCCGGGTGCTCCAGCTTGGAAATCGAGATGGCGGCCCGGGTCATGCGGTTATCCAGCGTCGCGAGCCTGACGGCCTTCGCCATGGGCGACTTCCTGCGGAGCCTTCTCAAGCGCGTCCATTTTGAAGAGATGCGGATCCCGCTAGCCATCATCGCCAGCGACCTGACGGCGGGCGCTCCGGTCATTTTCAAGGAAAGAGGCGACGTGCTGATGCCGATTCATGCCAGTTGCGCCTACCCCGGCATTTTCCCGCCGGTCCGGTATATGGATCATTGCCTGGTGGACGGCATGGTCTCGATGGACGTTCCGGCCGCGCCTTTGCGGCGCATGGGGGCCACGCATGTGATCAGCGTGGTGCTGCCTTCGCCCGCTGAAACACTCGACCCGCAGAACATGCAGAGCGTGGTGCGGCGCAGCTTCCAGATCATGATGGAGCGCAACGGATCCCACTGGCGGCGGTCGTCGGACGTAGTAATCGCTCCCAAAGTGCGGGATTCCTCCGACACGCTGCAGCAGATGATCGAGGCAGGGGAGCGCGCCGCCGAGGCGGCTCTGCCTCAGATTCTCAAGTGGGTCCGTAAGATCGTTGCGGCGTAAAACTTCACAGGCTGAAACCTGTGCCACCTTGTGCTGCTAACAGATCGCTTGCTCTTTTCATGTTTATTAATTGGTGGCACAGACTTTAGTCTGTGAAGTCCAATCCGATTATCATGGAAGCTGCATGCGCGCCGTCATCACCGAACGCGATATCCCGCTCGGTGGTGAACTGCGCGTTCCCTCCGGCGCCATCCTCACCCCCTCCGCCCGCGACCTCGCCCGCGATCGCGGCGTCAACATCGTCGAGCTGAAAAAGGGCGAATCGCCTGCCCCTGCCACCCCCGCCGACACCGTTGCCATCGGCAGCGATCACGGCGGTTTTGAGATGAAACAGAAGCTCCTCCCGATGTTTGAGGAGCTGGGCCTCACCGTTCGGGACGTCGGCGTTCACGACAGCAAACCTGCCGATTATCCCGATATCGCCCGCCAGGTCGCGGAGCTTGTGGCCAGCGGCGCGGCCGCCCGCGGAATCATTATTGACGGCGCTGGAATCGGCTCCGCCATGGTCGCCAATAAATTTCCGGATGTCCGCGCAGCCCTGTGTTATGATAGAGCTACCGCCAGAAACAGCAGAGAACACAATGATGCCAACGTCCTGACGCTGGGCGGCCGTCTGCTGAGTATTACCCAGGCTGAAGATGTGCTCCGCACCTGGCTTTCGACGCCATTCGGGGGCGGCCGTCACGCCGCGCGCGTCGACAAAATCAAGGAAATCGATAAGGCGAACCTCAAGTGGACTCCTCCCAACAAGACGCGTTAGACAGGCTTGTCGCTGAAATAGGCGAGGAGATTCTGGCGCGTTACAACGTCGTGAAACCGGCGCCGGAGGCGGATCACGGGCAGATTTTCGCCGCCGGAGCCTGCCGTGTATCGGCATGCGAGCCGCTCGCGGGCATCGATTCGTCGCTGGCCTTGCAGATCGACCACACCTTGCTGCGGGCCGACGCCACCGCCGCCGATATCCGCAAGATCTGCTGCGAGGCGCGTAAATACAGCTTCGCCAGCGTCTGCGTCAATCCTTATTGGGTGCCGTTGGCCGCGGCCGAGCTGGCCGGATCGCCGGTGAAGGTTTGCACCGTGGTCGGCTTCCCTCTGGGCGCGACCGCCACCGCCGGCAAGGTCGCGGAGACGGAAAACGCGGTGAAGCACGGCGCCACCGAGATCGACATGGTGATCAACATCGGCGAGCTGAAGGGCGGAAACTACGACGCCGTGCGCCAGGATATCCAGGCGGTCGCCGCGGCGGCCCACAAAGGCGGCGCGATTCTCAAGGTGATCCTCGAAACCGCGCTGTTGGACGACAATCAGAAGGTCATTGGCAGCACCTTGTCCAAGGTTGCGGGCGCGGAGTTTGTGAAAACGTCCACCGGATTCAGCACCGGCGGCGCGACGGTCCACGATGTGGCGCTGATGCGCCAGGTGGTGGGAGAAGAGATGGGTGTGAAGGCATCGGGAGGTATTCGAACGTTGGAAGATTTGAAGAATATGGCGGCTGCCGGAGCCACGCGGATCGGCGCGAGCGCCAGCGTCAAGATCATGGAAGCGGCGCAAGGAAACGCAGAGCCCACACCCGCGGGGCAGGGAGGATATTGAGTACGCCGATTATGGCCACTCCCCGCAAAGTCTCCGTGCGGTTCCGCGAGCGCGTCGAGCTACTCGACTTCCTGCTCGAAGTGTCTCGTGTCACATCGGAGACGCTCGATCTGGACAAGCTGCTGGCGAACGTCGCGTCCATCGTCAAGGACGTGCTCTCCTACGACCTGTTCGCGATCCTTCTGTACAACGAACGTCAACAGGGCTTGAGCATCCGTTATTCCATCGGCCATCGGGAAGAAGTGGTGCGGAGTCTGATCATTAAACTGGACGAAGGCGTCACCGGTGCCGCCGCCTCCAGCCGCATGCCGGTGATGGTGGACGACGTCCGTCAGGACGGCCGCTACTTGAATGCGCTCGACGCCGTCCGTAGCGAACTGGCCGTGCCGATGATGGCGCGGGGCAAGCTGGTTGGCGTGATCGACGTGCAATCCACGCGCGTCAAAGCATATTCCGAACAGGATCGAGCCATGCTGCGCCTCATCGGCGCGCGGGTCGCTTTTTCGATCGATAACGCACGCCTCTATCGCAGAGTGGACCGCCAGAACCGGACTCTGAAGACACTCGCGCATTTGTCCCAGGAGTTCAGCTCGATCCTCGATCTGGACGAGTTGCTCAGCAAAATTGCGGCCACCGTTCGCACGTTGATCAACTACGATGCGTTCAGCATTTATCTGGTGGATCCGGAAAAAAGATTGTTGCGAAGCCGCTTCAGCGTACGTTTCGACGAACGTGTAACGGTCGACAATATTCCGCTAGGGAAGGGCATCACCGGCAGCGCCGCGGAGAACCGGGAAGCGATCCGCGTCACGAATACGTCGCTCGATCCCCGCTATATCGAGTCGCATGCCGACGTCCGCTCGGAGCTGGCAACCCCGCTGATCGTGCAGGATAGAGTGGTCGGCGTGCTGGACGTCGAAAGTGAACGGCTCGCCTTCTTTACCGAAGATCACCAGCGCACGCTCTCGCTGCTCGCTCCGCAGATCGCCAGTTCAGTGGAAAACGCCCGCCTCTATGAAGAGATCGCCTTGCGCGAGCAGCGCATGGATCAGGACCTGAAGGCAGCGCGCAAATTACAGCATGTCTTGCAGCCGAGAGAGGCGCCCGAGATTCACGGACTGGAGATCGCCATTCGTTCGCGCCCCGCGCGCGAGATCTCCGGCGACGTGTACGACTTTTTTGAAAATGGCGACGAGTACGCCGTCATCGCGTTCGGCGATGTGAGCGGCAAGGGCGCGGCGGCCGCACTCTATGGAGCGTTGGTCAGCGGCCTGCTGCGGATTCTGGCGCCGCGCAAGCGCAGTCCGGCGGTGCTGATGAAGTCCCTGAATGAAACTTTGCTCGAACGTAAAGTGGACGCGCAATATGCCACGTTGACTCTCGCGCTGTGGGAGCCCCGGCTGCGCCAATTCACTATCAGCAACGCCGGAGCCGAGCCACCTCTCATTTATCGCAATGGCGAGATTTTGAAGCCGCGGACCGAAGGCGTGCCGATCGGGCTGCTGGAGGATCGCGAATACGACGAAGTGATTCACCACGCGGAATCGGGCGATCTGATGCTGTTTTTCTCGGACGGCGTCGAGGATCAACTGAACGCCAAGGAAGAGGATTTCACCCGAGGCCGGGTCACGCGCCTGTTGAAGAAGCACGGCGCCGACTCTCCCAAAGCCCTGGCCGACGCCATCTTCACCGACCTGGATACGTTTCGCGACGACACCGCTATTACCGACGACCAGTCAGTGGTCGTGATAAGGGTCCACTAATGTGCCATCACCCGCTTTTAAAACACAGACTAAAGTCTGTGCCACCTCCATTCAATCAGTCCCGGTGGCACAGGCTTCAGCCTGTGAACTCATAACCTATGACCCCGATCGCCTATCGCGACCGTTCCCTCTTCTGCGACAACGTCGAGCTCGCCGATGTCGCCGCGCACGCCGGCACGCCCTGCTACGTCTACTCCGCCCAAGCGATCCTCGAGAATTTCCGTGCCTACGATACCGCCTTCGGAGTCCAGCCCCACACCGTCTGCTACGCGGTCAAAGCCAATGGTAATCTGGCGATCCTGAAACTCCTCGCCCAAGCCGGCGCCGGCTTCGACATCGTTTCCGGAGGCGAGCTCTTCCGAGTTCTCAAAGCCGGGGGCGATCCTAAAAAGATCGTCTTCTCCGGAGTCGGCAAGACCGCACCAGAAATCGACGCCGCGCTCAAAGCCGGCATCTACGTTTTCAATTGCGAATCGGAGCCCGAGCTGGCGCTGATCGACGCGCTCGCCCATCGCCACGGAATCCAAGCGAGAGTCGCCATGCGCGTCAATCCCGATGTCGACGCCGCCACTCACGCCTACATCTCCACCGGCCGCCTGGCGCATAAATTCGGCATCGATATTTCCGAAGCTGAGGCCGTTTATGAACGCGCGTTGCAGCATGAGAATCTCCTCATCGAAGGCGTCAGCTGCCACATCGGCTCGCAATTGATGAAAACCGAGCCCGTGATGGAAGCAGTCGACCGCGTGCTGCATCTGATCGACCGTCTGCGCTCCAAGGGTTTCGATATCCGGCACGCGGACCTGGGCGGCGGCCTCGGCGTGGCCTACAAACCGGAGGACGAGACGCCGGCCATTTGCAGCTTCATCGCGCAAATGTGCGTCCGATTAAAGGACCGCGGCCTCCATGCCATGATCGAGCCCGGCCGCTCCATCGTCGGCGCGGCGGGCGTGTTGCTCACCCGAGTCCTCTATCGCAAGACCACCGGCGACAAGAACTTCGTGATCGTCGACGCGGCGATGAACGACCTGATCCGCCCCGCGCTCTACAGCGCCTATCACGAGATTCTTCCCTTGCGCGAGACGAGCGCACCCGGGTCCACGGTAGACGTAGTGGGCCCTGTCTGCGAAACCGGAGATTTCCTGGCGAAGGAGCGCGAACTGCCGCCCGTGATGCCCGGCGATATGATCGCAATCTGCACAGCCGGAGCCTACGGCTTCGTGCAATCCTCCAACTACAACGCCCGTCCGCGAGCCGCGGAGGTTCTGGTTGAAGGTCGCTCGTGGCGCGTCATCCGTAAGCGTGAGACGTACGAAGACCTGGTGCGCGGAGAGGTAGAATAACGGTCATGAAGGCTCCGGTGCTCGTTCCAGTTGAAGAGTATCTGCGCACCACGTATCCAGTCGAATAAAAATAATGCGAGGGGACGCTTGAAATCGGAGGCGGCCGGAGCCATTCCTGCAACACGCCGAGGATGAAAACCCACCGGAGAGTAGGAATGCCCAGCAGTTCAACATAGCGAGCCGAGCCGACGATTGTGAAATCGCCTAGCCCATCGCGAAGCCGACGACAAGCCCAATGCCGACGCCAAAAAAATGCGAGTGGGGCTCCTTGCCAAACGACTCTATCGCCATCAGTGGAAACGCCAGAAAAAGCGCACCCGAACAAAGGGCAAATTCCAACGGCGCGAACCGCATCATCCCCCGCAAGATGCTCGGCTGTTCGGTCTGCTCAAACATCGTTACAACACAGCGTTGAGCGACCCCTGCCGATATCCTTCCAAATCCAGAGTCACGTAATGAAACCCGAGCTTCTTAAAAATCCCCGTAAACTCGCGCGACATCTCCACCGTCAGAGCCCGCTCCAACTCCTCCGGCGCAATCTCGATCCGCACCACGTCGCCATGGAACCGCACCCGGAACTGCCGGAACCCGAGCGCCCGGATCGCATCCTCGCCCCGGTCGACCGTCTTGACGTTCTCGATCGTCACCGGCGTCCCATACGGAATCCGCGAGCTCAAGCACGCCGATGCAGGACGGTCCCACGTCTTCAAACCCGCCCGCCTCGATAATTCGCGAATCTCCGCCTTCGTGAGTCCCGCGTCGACCAGCGGAGCCTTCACCTGATGGATCTTCGCCGCGCGCTGTCCCGGACGATAATCTCCAAGATCATCGACGTTCACCCCGTAAATGACATGCGCGATTCCCCGCTCCTGCGCCGTCTTATCGAGCTGCGTAAAAAGTTCATCCTTGCAGTGAAAACACCGGTCGCGATCGTTTTTCAAGTAATCTGGATTATCGAATTCGTACGTCGCGATGTATTCGTGGCGAAACCCCTGCTCGCGCGCGAACTCCTCGGCATCGCTCTTGTGCGAATCGGGAAGTGACGCGGAGTCGGCAGTGATCGCGACCGCCTGGTCCCCTAATGCCCGATGCGCAGCCCAAGCCAGGTAAGCCGAATCCGCACCGCCCGAGTAGGCGACGATGACACTTTCCATCGCGCCCAAAGCGGCGAGAAGCCGCTCCTCCTTCCGAGCGATGTCAGCCGGATTCACCAGCGCTTGCAACATAAGTCCAGTATATCTACTGCAACGGCAGATCTTCCTGTCCGTCCCCCGGCACTTCCGGTACCACGGTATCCGGAATCAGACTGGCCGCGGCCACCTGATCGCCCGCTTCCACGTTCACCAGCCTCACACCCTGCGTTGACCGCCCCGCTTGCCGGATGCCTCCGGAATCGATGCGGATGATCTGCCCCTGCTTGGTGATGATCATCAGCTCGGAGTCTTCCTTCACCGAAAGAATCCCCACCACTTTGCCCACCCGCGGAGTCGTCTTCATATTGATGACGCCCTTGCGGCCGCGCGCCGTCAGGCGGTAATCGACCAGCGGCGTGCGCTTGCCGAACCCGTTTTCGGAGATCGACAGCATCAGCCCCTCTTTCGGGACCACTTCCGCGCCCACCAGGTAATCGCCTTCTTCGAGCTCCATGCCGCGCACACCGCGCGCCGGACGGCCCATCGGGCGAACGTCGCTTTCCTTGAAGCGGCAAGCCATTCCTTCGTGCGTGCCGAGGAACATGTAGTCATCGCCGGTAGTCAGCCGCGCCGCAAGCAGCTCATCGCCTTCGTCCAGGCCAAGCGCGATGATGCCGCGCGACATTGGATTATCGAATTCAGTGAGCTCGCACTTCTTGATGACGCCTTGCTTGGTCACCATCACGATGAACTTGCCCGGCACGAACTCTTTCACCGGCAAAAACGCGGTGGCCGATTCGTCGGGTTGCAGAGCGATCAGACCAGACGCGTGCTTGCCCTTCCCAATGGTGGTGGCGTCGGGGATGTTGTAGATCTTCAACCAATAGACGCGTCCCTTGTTGGTGAAAATCAGCAAATAAGCGTGCGTCGACGCGACGATCAGGTGCTCCACCACGTCCTCGGCGCGCGTCGACATCCCGATTCTACCCTTGCCTCCGCGGGTCTGGCGGCGATAGGTATCGACCGCGGTCCGCTTGAGGTAGCCGCCGCGGGTGACAGTCACCGCGACGTCTTCCATTTGGACCAGATCTTCGAGTTTGATCTCGCCCGTGTCCTCGATAATCTGCGTCCGGCGCTCGTCGCCGAAGTCCTTCTGAACCTCTCTAAGCTCCTTAATAATAAGAGCTTTCAAGACCTTCTCGGAGCCTAAAATCTCCAGATATTCGCCGATTCTGACCTGAATTTCCGCCAGTTCGTCGATAATTTTCTGCTGCTCCATGCCGGTCAGGCGTTGGAGTTGCAGTTCGATGATCGCCTGCGCCTGGCGCTCCGTAAATCGCGGCCCCAATGGGCCGGCGTCGACCAGCTTGGCGTACTCCTTGGCTTCGGCCGGCGTGATGAAATTCATCAGCGCCTCGCGCGCGTCCTTCGGACTCTTGGAATCGCGGATCAGTTGGATCACCGCGTCCAGATTATTGAGCGCTCTCTGGAATCCCAACAAAATATGCTCGCGCTCGCGAGCTTTCCGCAACAGGTAATCGGTGCGGCGGCGGACCACGTCGGAGCGATGCTCCAGGAACCGCTTCATCACCTCGACGATGCCCATTTCCTTGGGCTGCTGGTTCACAATCGCCAGCATGATCACGCCGAAGCTGATCTGCATCTGCGTTTGTTTGTAGAGGTTATTGAGCACAACCTCGGCCTGCTCATCGCGCTTCAATTCGAACACGACGCGCATGCCGTCGCGGTCGCTCTCGTCGCGGATGTTGGAAATGCCTTCCAGCTTCTTGTCGTTTACCAGCGCCGCCGCGTACTCGATCAGACGGGCTTTGTTTACCTGGTAAGGAAGCTCCGTCACGACAATGGCTTCACGATCCTTGCCGAACTTTTCAGTCGCCGCCTTGGCTCGGATCTTGATGGATCCACGGCCCTTGGTGAAGTAATCGTAGATCCCTTCGCGACCCAGAATCAGGCCGCCGGTGGGGAAATCGGGGCCTTGCACCACTTCGATAATCTTCGACAAAGGCGTCGCCGGATTATTCAACAGCATGATGCACGCCTCGATGATTTCATTGAGGTTGTGCGGGGGAATCTTGCTCGCCATGCCGACGGCGATTCCTTCGCTGCCGTTGATCAGCAGGTTGGGAACGCGGGCCGGAAGTACTTCGGGCTCGACTTCGCTTTCGTCGTAATTGGGGCGGAAATCGACCGTTTCCTTGTCGATATCCTCCAACAGCGATGCCGCGATGCGCGACAGGCGCGCCTCGGTGTATCGCATCGCCGCCGGCGGATCGCCATCCACCGATCCGAAGTTTCCCTGCCCGTCAACTAACGGATAGCGAAGGGAAAAGGGCTGCGCCATGCGGACCAAAGCGTCGTAAACCGGGATGTCGCCATGCGGGTGATACTTGCCCAGCACTTCGCCGGCGATTTTGGCGCACTTGCGGGTCGGGCGGTTGTAATGCAGCCCCAACTCATGCATTCCAAAGAGGATGCGCCGATGCACGGGCTTCAACCCATCTCGCACGTCGGGCAAAGCGCGGCCGATGATTACGCTCATGGCGTAATCGAGATACGACCGCTTCATCTCGTCTTCGATATTGATCGGAATCAGGTTTTTTCCACCGCCGTCACCACCAAGCGGCAATTGGCCGCCGGAGGGCGGAGTGGTCGGGTCCTGTGGATCTGCCAAGCTTTAGCTCCTTAGAGGAACGCGTTCCGAAGCGGCCCACGTTAATCCTATTTTAGCATTTTCAGCCGTCCGTCCCCTACAAAAAGGTAGACTGAACGGATATCATGCGCTTGACGCGGCTTGTCGCTCTCCTTTCTCTCCTTTTTACCGCCATATTCTTTGTCGAATACACCTCGGTGTGGCGAAAAGTTCACATTCCCTACGACTTGGAAGCCTATCATTACCCTTTGGCAGACTATGCCTTTCAGGCGATCCGGCATGGTCGATTTCCTCAGTGGGACCCGACCATCTATTGCGGCATGAGTTTTATCGCGAACGTGCAGGCGGCGCTCTTCTATCCGCCGCAATTGCTCATGATCGCCTTCAGTATGGATCATCAGAGGCTCACTTATCAGGCGATGGAGTATCTGGTGTTAGCCCATGTCTGGCTTGCTTTCCTGCTGTGTTACTTGTGGTTGCATCATCAAAGGCGGCTCCACTGGCTGGCTTCGGTGTTGGGCGCCGGAATTTTCGCGTTCAGCGGTTATATGCTTCTTCAATTGCAGCACTTAGGAATCGTTGGCGCGTATACATGGATGCCACTCGGCTTCTGGGCGATCGACGAAGCCGCCGAGGTCGGCCGCTGGAGGCCTTTGTGGAAGCTGGCCCTCGCGTTCGCGATGTGTATTCTGGCCGGGTATCCCACTATGTGGGTCGTGTTCGCGCTGTGCATGATCGCATACGCAGCCGCGCGGGCGCGACCTGTCAAATTGACGGCTGGAGTTGTCGGGGCGCTAGCACTTTCTTCACTATTTGCCGCCGTACAACTGCTGCCGGCTTTCGATGCGGCGCGAGCAAAAACGCTCGACGTGAAATATGGCTCCAGCAGCGGCATAAAAAGTCCCGCATTTTATATTTCGTACATCGCTCCGAATTATTATGACTTCGCAATGACTGCCGATATCGGGAAGAATCACGGCAAAGAATACTTGTATCTCGGCGCGCCGGCATTTGCGGGATTGCTGTTGCTGGTCTATAGAAAAAGATTCCGATCCGCCGCCCCGCTGATCGCGGTCCTCGCAGTCTCACTTCTGTTCCTTACGAATCCTTTCCGCTTGGCCGGAGCAGCAATGGAGGGCACCTTCCTCTCCGGGGTCTTCTCGGATTGGCATTTTCTCGGCGGAATTACGGCGGCGCTCGCGCCTTTGGCGGCTATTGGACTCGACGCAGGGCTCCGGCACGCGGGCAAACCTTGGCCCGCCTGGCTTGCGACGGCTATGATTTGCCTGACAGCGCTCTGGTCGATTCACCTCATGACGTTATGGATAAAACAGGCGCTTCCAATTCTCTGGCTCTCCGGCCTGGACGCGTTGATCGCTACGCTCCTATGTGGAGCGTTGATCGCAATCTTCGCCACGTCGAAGGGACGCATGGCAGAAATCTCGGCTGGCGCCCTGATCCTTCTCTCGGCCGTCGAGTACAAGGCGTTCGGGACCAGTAAGCGATTCAACGCGTCATCAGGGCCGTTCGATATCGACCATACTTTGCCTGTTATTCCTGGAACCAATGAGCAGATCTACAGGGAGCTTCGCGAGCATCCCGAGTACCGGATGGCGCGCGATGATTACGGTCCCGATCCAGTGAGCTTGAGGCACGCTGGCCTCACCTCGCCTCAGGGGTTCGATCCATTCCTAACAGTCCAGTACCAAAAACTGATCGAGGGACTTGGACACTTCACCAGCAACCGCAACTTTGACCTGGCACCGGAAAGGGAGGCAGCGATGCGCCTGTTGGGGGTCCGCTATTTCTGGACCGCTGAAGCCAGCCCGCTTTATCCGCAGCTCTTAGCCAATCGCCGCTATCATCTGATGCTGCCCAACGACAGCTATTACAAGATCTTCGAGCTCGCCGGCGCACAGCCAGCGTTCGGCTGGGAAACTCAGGATGACCGCCGAACAACGGAGAAGACGGCATGGGAGCCGGAACAACGGGCCTTTCGCATCCATTCGCCGGACGGCGGAAATCTTCGATTGTCGGAACAATACTCAGAAGGCTGGCGGGCATTCGTCGACAGCGTGGAGACACCGATACAACGCTGCCATGAGGCTTTTCAATGCATCGCGCTGACGAAAGGCGAACATTCGGTCGAGTTTCGCTACCGCTCCCCCTGGCTCCTGACGGGTTCGATCGTGAGTCTCGGGTCTTTGCTCCTCGCGATTTCTACGCTATGGCTGACCCGGTCCAAGCTAAACTGATCCCAAGCTAAACTGATGAAGATGATCCGCTCTCTCTTGATTCTTACGACAGCCTTATGTGTATGGGCGCAGAACCCCGACTGGACCAGGCCTTTCCCCGCGCACCGCGTGATTGGAAACGTGTACTACGTCGGGACGTACGACCTCGCCTGCTTCCTGATCGCGACGCCCGAAGGCAACATCCTGATCAATACGGGCGTCGATGGATCGGTTCCGATGATCCAGTCGAGCATCGAGTCGCTCGGCTTTAAATGGAAGGACACGAAAATCCTGCTGACGACGCAGGCCCATTCCGATCATGTTGCTGGGATGGCGGAGATGAAGCGCCTGACGGGAGCCAGGATGCTGGCGACCGATGGCGACGCTCCCGTGCTCGAAGACGGCGGCAAGAGCGATTATCTGTTCACCAGTCCGGGCTTTAAATATGCTCCGGTGAAGGTCGACGGACGAATCAAGGACGGGCAGAAGATCTCATTGGGAGGGACCGAATTGACCGCGTACTCGCATCCAGGCCATACCCGCGGCAGCGTCAGCTACGGGCTCACGATTGCCGAAAATGGCCAGACCTACAGGGTTCTCATCGCGAATATGGGGTCCATCAATCCCGGCACGGTCTTGATCGGGAACAAGAAATATCCTCAAATATCGGAGGATTATGCGCTGACTTTTCGGGAGCAGAAGAAGCTCTCATGCGATATTTTTCTTTCGTCCCACGCTTCGCAGTACCAGATGCATGACAAATGGAAGCCTGGACAAGCGTACAGCCCCGACACGTTCGTCGATCCGGCGGGTTACCAAGCTGCCGTTGGTCGCGCCGAAGCCGCATACATCGAGTGGTTGGCCAAAGAAAAAGCACATCAGTAATTGCCGCTAGTGTGCAATCTGTGAGACGCACTCCACTAGGAGGTTGTCCCGGTCATTTCGTTAGCAGCGAAACCCCTTATCAAACGCCGTGCAAAGAACTCTTGCCAGCCCCTCGCTGACGCATGGGGCTATGGGTTCATTCGTTGTTATTATTAGCCCCATGCGTCAGCGTGGGGCTGGCAAGAGAGCAGTGGTGTGACCTGGCGTTACGCGCCACTAACGGAATCGCGGGGACAGCTTACTAGTCCCAAAGTTTGCTGCTCCTCTAAGGCATCTCGATTCAAACATTCAGCGGTCCGCCGCAGATCTAAAATCACGGGATCCGCGTAATATCGGTGTACGCTGGGGGCGCGACCGATACGGACCCACTCGATAGCACGGTGGTACCACGTAGTAGACGGCCGCCCCCCAGCGACCTTAGAATACGCTTGATTTTTGGACAATCAATAGAACAGATTGACTAAAGTGTCTTAAGCGTTCATGACGCGATTCATACGCTCGATCGCTTCGTCGATCTCCGCCGTGTTCTTGAACCCGATGGTCACGGCATCGACGCAGCCCAGGTTCATGGCGAACTTCATGGCGGCGTCCCGATCCTCGGCGCGCGTGAAGCTGCCTTCGCCGCACAGTTTCATGCTGATGACGCCCATTCCCTGTGCGTGGACTTTCTTCGTGTGGGCCACCACTTCGTCTACATTGCCGGCCGCGGCAACATCGCGCATCTCCGGCGTGTCCATGTGCGAGCCGGCATGATTCATGCGGATCATCGCGATGTCGAGAAACTCGTTCCCAGGGATCGTTCTTAGAGCGGGCAGCCCGTGAATGGAAGCTCCGTGGCTGAGAATAATTTTCTTGCCCTTGGCTTCTGAAAATCCATCTTGCAGGCCCTTATAATCAGTGGCCCAGGTGGGGGGACGGAGGCAGTGCAGCAGCAGGATGTCGATGTACTCGGTCCCCAACTGTTGGCGGAACAAATCGATCTTGTTTGCAGGATTGCCCGTAGGCGGCGTGCCGTACTTGGTCATCAGGCGATAGCTATCGCGCGGCAGGCCCTTGAGCGCGATGGCGAGCATCTCCGCCATGCCGTGATAGGTCTCCGAAGTTTCGAAGAATCGGATGCCGTGATCGTAGGCGTGGCGAACCAGACGCGTGAACTCGGGCTGTCCCAGCTCGCGCTGCACACGCCCGCTGCTGGTGCCGGTGCCGAAGGCGAGCCGCGTGACTTTCACATTCGATTTGCCGAGCGTCACCCAATCCGAGTGGAGGCGTTTGGTAGGAGCGGCAACCGCGGAGAGAGCGGTCGTAGCGGCAACGCCGCCCAGCAGAAAATCGCGTCTGGTGGTGTCCATGCTGACACTATACTAAAACCGGGTTGGCCGCCGATGAACGCTGATGAACGCCGATTAAAAACAAAAGGTCTTTCCGCGTTCATCTGTGTTCAAGGCCGCCTGATATTTGTTGGTCTATCACGCGCACGACAAGGGAATCGACCGCCCGGTTGCTATTAAAGTGAACCGCGTCGATCCCGGGTCAACTCCGGAAGCCGGCGCGCAACTTCGGCACCGCCTGATTCGCGAGGCGAGCATGGCCGGCAAGATCTCTCATCCGGGCATCGTCACCGTATACCAACTGGGCGAGGATGGCGATAACGTTTTCGTCGCCATGGAATTTGTTGAAGGATCGTCGCTCGAACTTCTTCTTACCAACAACCCTCTGCTGGACCGCCGCTGGAGCCTCGACTAGATGACGGCCGGCGCGGCCTCGGGCTTGACTGGGACGGGAATGAGCGTCGGCTCACCCGCTTATATGTCGCCAGAGCAGATCCAGGCCACGCAGATCGATGGCCGCTCCGATCAGTTCGCCTTGGGCACCCTTGCGTTTCAGATGTTCTCCGGCCGCCTGCCGTTTGAGGGCGATACCGCGCACACGCTGATGTACCAGATCGTGACCGCCGATCCTTTAAAAGCGTCACCCGGCGACCTTCCCCTCACCCCGGGAGTTCGCGCCGCCCTCGCTCGCGCACTGGCGAAGGAACCCGAGGATCGCTTTCCCGATTGCCAGTCGTTCATTCGGGATTTAATCGCGGCCGCGGAGGTCGCGGCGCACGCTGGTCAGGTGACTACCGTAAAGATGGGGCGGCTGCCGAAACAAGCCAAGACGAATCGGATGCTTCTGGCGGTTGCCGCTGGTGTTCTGCTGCTGGCGCTATTGGGCGGAGGAATCTTTTGGTACCGGTCGAACTCTCCCGCGCGGTCGTCTTCCACCCAGAGGCCGCTGATCCAGGCGATCACGGATGGCAGCATCGACGATGTGAACAGGCTCCTGTCGCCCGAAACGGTGAACGCCGCGAGTCGCGATGGAATGACCCCGTTGTTGGCCGCCGTTACCTACGGCAAGGTGGAAGCCGTCAAGTCCCTGCTCGGCAAAGGCGCGAACGTCAATAAAGGGAATCATGAGGGCGTCACGCCGCTGATGGTCGCGTCCGAGGGCACGGCATATTTGCCCGAGAATTTGCCGCTGGTGGAGTTGCTGCTGGCCGCGAGTCCCAACCTCGAAGCTGAGGATTCGCGGGGCCGCGCCGCGCTCCATCGCGCGACCCAGGAAGGCAAGCTGGACGTCGTGCGCGTTCGGCTCGACCACGGCGCGGCGGTCGAACGGAAAAACCTACGATGGCGCGACTCCGCTGTATTATTCGGTCGAGTTTGGCAAAGTGCCGGTGCTCCAGTTTCTGATCGAGCGGCACGCGCAGGTGGACTCATCCGATTCATCGGGAAACTTCCCGCTGATGATTGCAGCCGAGGGCAACGCTTATCTGCCGAACAATGCGCCGATGGTGGAGGCTCTGCTGGCGGCCGGGTCGCGGGTCGATTCGGTGGACGCGCGCGGACGCAGCGCCCTGTATCGAGCCTCCGCCGAAGGGAAAGAAGATGCGATGCGGCTGCTGCTGGACCATCAGGCGAATGCCAACCTGCGGTCGAACGACCAATCGACCCCGTTGATCGCAGCCGTGATGTTTGCGAAGCTAGGCGCGGCGCTGCTGCTGCTCGAGCGGGGAGCCAACGTGAATCTGGGCGATTCAAGCGATACCACGCCGCTGATGTTTGCCGCGGAAGGATCGGCGTATATCAAGGATCCGGCGGACTTCATAAAATTGTTGCTGGAGCATGGAGCTAAGCGTATTGCCAAAGACGGTCGCGGGCGAACTGCACTGCAGCGGGCGGAGGAGAGTAAGAACGCGGCGGCGATAGCGTTGCTGAAGTAAGTGGGCAGGTTCCCGACCTGCCGTTCTTCCTTCAAACGGCCGGAGATCGCTCCCTGCGGTCACGGCTCTGAAAAGGCGACGGGTATCAGGTGGCATCGCGTGCTCTTTTTTCTTCAGACGCCACTAATATGCCTACTCCAGTCGCGCCCTACCTAATTGCGAGTTATGATCAATAGCGATGGATTGGACCCCATGAACCCGGAACGCATTGGCGGATATGAAATCCTGAGCGAGCTTGGCCGCGGCGCCATGGGCGTGGTCTACCACGCTCACGATAAAGCCATCGACCGGCCGGTCGCGATTAAAGTGATTCGCATCGATCCCGGCACCACTGCGCAGGAAGGCGTCGAGCTTCGGCAGCGCCTGATCCGCGAAGCTAGTACCGCCGGAAAAATTTCCCATCCCGGCATCGTCACCGTCCATCAGCTGGGCGAGGAAGGCAACAATGTCTTCGTGGTAATGGAGTTCGTCGAAGGCTCCTCGCTCGAAAAGCTTCTCTCGGCCACTCCCCCGCCCACCCGCGAATGGTGTCTCGACGCCCTGGCCCAGATCGCCGTCGCGCTCGATTACGCCCACAAAAGCAAGGTCGTGCATCGCGATATCAAGCCTGCGAATATCCTGGTGCGTGAGGACGGGTGCGTAAAAATCGCCGATTTCGGCATTGCCAAGATGACCGCCGGCGCAACCAGCATGACCGCCGCCGGAGTCAGCCTGGGCTCGCCCGCCTACATGTCGCCGGAGCAGATCCAGGCCGCGCAAATCGACGGCCGCTCCGACCAGTTCGCTCTGGCTACCATCGCCTTCCTGATGTTGACCGGCCGGATGCCTTTCAAGGGGCAGACCGCGCACACGTTGATGTATCAGATCGTGACCGGGGATCCTTTCGAACCGATACCCGGAGACAATCCGCTGTTGCCGGGCGTTCGCGCCGTCCTCGCCCGGGCGCTGGCCAAGCACCCTCGCGATCGTTACCCGAATTGCGCACAGTTCATTCAGGAGTTGACCGCGGCTGCCAACAGCAAAGCCTCCGCGACGCAGGCCGCCACCGTCAAAATCGAACCCGCGTCTGCTCCCCGGCCAGTGACCGCGATGCCCGTCGCCGCGCCCGTGCCTCCGCCGAGACCTGAGCCGACGCCAATTTATACGCCTCCACCATCGGCTCCGGTATCAGCACCAACATTTCCTCCTCAGGCGCCGGTGCGGCGGAAAACACCGATCGCGCTCCCGATCATTGCGGGACTTCTCGTGTTGACACTGATCGGCGGAGGGATCTATTGGTACACCACCAACTGCTGCGCGCCTGCACCTCAGGCGCAGCCGCAGCCGTCTACATCAACACCGTCAACACCGCCTGCGACTCCGCCCTCGGACCCGAAGCCGGTCGCAGCGGATCCTCCTCCCAGTCAACCCACTGCGGAGAAACCTGCCGCTCCGTCCGCGCCTCCTCCAGCCAGGCCCGCGCCTGCGAAACCGCCGGCGGCCACAGCGGGCGCGCATCCTCTGATGAACGCCGTCGCCGCGGGGAATTTCGACGCCGTAAAATCCCTTATCGCCAGCGGAGCGAATGTGAATGAAGCCGCTCCCGACGGCACCACGCCCCTGATGGTCGCGGCAGAAGGCACCGAGGAATTACAGGGGGCCGCGAGGATGGTGAAGCTGCTGCTCTCCGCCCATGCCCGTCCCGATTTAGTCGATGCGCAAGGCCGCAGCGCCTTGTATCGTTCCGCGGGCGAGGGCCGGCCGAACGCGATGCTCGCCTTGCTCGACGAGCACGCCAATCCCAATCAGCAGGCCAATGACGGCTCGACCCCGCTGATGGTAGCCGTTAAATTCGCCCGTCCCGCCGCCGCGCGAGTCCTGTTGGAGCACGGCGCGGACGTCAATCTCGCGGACGCCAACAAGATCACGCCCTTGATGGTCGCGGCGGAATCGTCGCAGTACATCAAGAATCCCGCGGCCTACATTAAGATGCTGCTCCATCACGGCGCGAAGCGCGGATTGAAAGATTCGCGGGGGCGGATCGCGTTTCAGCACGCGGTGGAAACCAAGAATCAGGAAGCCATCACCGCGCTTAGATAGGCTATTTTTTATCTGCCGGCGACTGTTCCTTCAGCCGTTTAGCAATCCGCTCTTCCAAGAGCGGGAAAACTTTTTGAATGTCGGCGAACGTGGTTTTGGGATCGTTGTTGAAACCCATAAGGCGGTGATCGTACTTCTTCCAATCGGGAACCAGATCTTCGATTACGAATCGAGCCTCCTGCATGGCAGCGCCACGATGCTCGAACTTGCCGCTGACCTCATCGGTAGCTTTTTCCAGAGCGCAATAGAGACTGAATGTCTTCGCCGTCGCGGGGCACACTCTGTTGTCCGCTCGATTCCACTTCGCGGGCGAGTCGAGAATCTCACCCGCCCGGTGCGCGATCAGAACGTCAGCCTTGGTAACCGGCGGCCTAGTCTTTGAGTCGCTCGTTTGACCGTATAACGCAACCGCTGCGAAAAGCAGGACGATCCTCTGCATCAATTCGATCTCCTTCAATTCTCCGTCGGAACCCTCAATACATGATCGATCACCAGCACCTCCAGCGGAGCCTTGCGCGTCTCCAGCTTCAGTCCCACCTTTTCGAGCGCCCCCAGCAGCGAGTCTCCCGATGAATATTGCAGCGCCTTCAGCGCCTCCGGAGGCAGGTTCACTCCCGCCGTGATTGCCGATCGGATCATCATCGCGTTGAAGTCCTCCTGAGTAAACGTCAGGTCGAAGTCGTAGCTTCCGGCGGCGCCCGTCATGTCTACCACCGGCCGATCCTCGAACCGCGCCAGCATCTCCGCGAAGCTGGCCATCGTCAGTTTCCTCACGACAAACTTGTTGTCCGCCATCGTGAAGTACGAGCCCTTGCCCAGGCTGATATTCACGCCGCCCCGTCCGCCGCTGCCGCTGACATTCACCGCGCCTTTCGGACCCTCTTCCTCGCCCTTATCCGCTTCCGGCGCCGATTCCTTCACCTTTAGGCCGCCCTTGCCAATCACCAGCGCATACACTGGAAAATCCTTGGTATCGCGATGGAGTTTCATCTGGAACCGATCAGCCAGCAGCGCCTTCAGCATTTCGGGCACCTGATCCTCCTTCGTCCCCACCGGCAGTGTCGCGGCGATATCGAACCGCTCACCCGCGGCCCAGTCCGGACCCGAGATCTGGTAATCCTTCACCTTGTAAGCCATGCGAATGTAGTCTTTCAACGAAAGGTATGTGCAGCTAATGCGCGCCCCGTCGACATGGACCCCGACGTTCACTCGCTCGACAGCGGGCGCCGAAGGCCGAATCGACGCTACTTCAAACTGAACACTCTGCCCAAGAATAGTAAAGGATGCTGCCGCGAACACCCATATCAGCTTCATAAACCGATGCTAACAGGCGGTCTCCGGCGTTCCCATCCGGAATCGGCGAATGCAAGCGTCTGACCGGCCAATGACGATGCGGACTGGAAAACGAATGTTGGCCGCCGATGAACGCTGATTGAAAACAAATGTCTTATCGGCGTTCATCTGTGTTCATCGGCGGCCAATATTCGATTCTTACTCCCAGCGCAGCGCCCGGATCGGATCCACTCGCGTTGCCCTTCTTGCAGGAACATAGCCCGCGGCCAGCGCCACACACGCGATCCCGATGGTCGCCAGGATAATCGTCATTAAATCGTTCGGCTGAATCCCGTACAGTTGCTTCTGCACGTACCTGGTCAGCCCCCACGACGCGGCTAAGCCCAGCACGATGCCGATGCCCACCAGCACAAGGACTTCCTTCATGACCAGCCACACGACCGTGCGCGTCCCCGCTCCCAGCGCCATCCGGATCCCGATCTCCCGGGTCCGCCGAGCCACCGTGTACGCCATCACGCCATACAATCCGATCGACGCCAGCAGCGTCGCCAGCACTCCGAACGCGCTCGATAGCGTCGCCACCAGGCGCTCTGTGACCAGCGAATTATCCACTTGTTTTTCGAGCGTCTTCATGTCGACTACCGGCAGAGTCGCGTCCACCTGCTGCACCGCGTGGCGCGCCGCCGAGAACGTCTGTTCGGGATCCCTGATCGTCCGGATATACACCCACACGCCCAGCGTGAAGTCCAGTTGTTCGTACGGCCGGATCAACTCGATGGGCACCTCGTCCCGCATCCCTTCGTACTTCATGTCGCGAAACACCCCGACCACTTCGATGTCCGTCTTGGTCCCCGGATCGCTGCCCATTCCGACCCTGTGCCCTACCGCGCGCCCCTCCGGGAAATATTTCTTCGCGAACTTCTCGTTGATCATGCACACCTTGGGCGCGTCTTTGCCCTGGTCCGAGGGCCGAAAATCGCGGCCCTGCAAGATCGGTACATCCATCGACTTGAAATATCCCACCGACACGAAATTCATGTGCGGCCCCAGATTTTCGGTCGGCTTCGCGGCATACGAATCCACCGTCACCGAGCTGTCCCACTCGTCTCCCTCCATCACCGGCATAATCGCCATGCTGGCCACTTCCACGCCCGGCAGCGCATTCATGCTTT
Source organism: Bryobacterales bacterium (assembly GCA_963813145.1). Lineage (GTDB taxonomy): Bacteria > Acidobacteriota > Terriglobia > Bryobacterales > Bryobacteraceae > Palsa-187. Next base: position 2,298,155 of record CAWEXX010000001.1, on the reverse strand, counting down.
CATGGATCTGCCTCAGGATCTGGCGGCTCCGTTCCGGCTTGTAGCCGTTCAGCGGCGGGTCGATCGCGAACGTCAGCAGGTTGCGCGTCTTGAACCCCGGGTCCAGCCCTTTCAGGTTTTTCAAGCTTCGGATGAACAGCCCTGCGCCCACCAGCAGCAGCAGCGAAAGCGTCACCTGCGCCACTACCAGCGATTTTCGCAGTCCGATCGACGCCGTGCTGGTGATCGCTCCCACTTCATCTTTCAGCGTCGGCGCCAGGTCCGGCCGCGTCGCCTGCAGCGCCGGAACCAGACCGAAAATAATTCCCGTCAGCAGCGAGATCCCCATGTTGAATCCCAGAATCCGCCAATCCGGCGTCGCCGAAATCGCCAGCGTATTCGTGACGGACGGGAGAAACCCCACCAGCGACTCGTCGATCCACACCGCCAGCAGCAGCCCCGCCGCTCCGCCCGCGATCGATAGCATCAGGCTCTCGGTCAGCAGTTGCGAAATGATTTGCCCGCGGCTCGCCCCCAGCGCCAGCCGCACGGCGATTTCTTTCTGCCGCGCCGTCGCCCTCGCGATCAGCAGATTCGCCACGTTCGCGCACGCGATCAGCAGCACCAGCCCCACAATCGCCATCAGCACTAACAGCGAATTGGAAAACTGATCCCGCAGGTATGACCGCCCTTTCGATGCCGGCAGCAAGTCGAGCCACATCCGCAGGAACGCCTGCTTCGTCTCCGGCGCAGCCTTCGAGAACGCTTTGTCCTCCACCTCCATGTTGAGCATCTGATGCATCAGCGGCTGCAAACTTGCCTTGGCCTTGTCGATGGTCACGCCCGGCTTCATGCGTCCGTAAGCGTTCACCCAGCGGTTGCGCCGATTCTTCAAGTCGTAGAAGCCCAGTTGGTCTATCTGCATCTTCATCACGACCGGAATGCGCACCTGCGGCGAGCGGGTCGGGTCCGTGCCATCGAATCCTGCCTGGCTCACCCCGACCACTGTAAACGGATAGCCGTTCAGTACCAGTTTCTTGCCGATCACGTTGCGGTCTCCGGCAAACCGGCTGATCCAGTAGCGGTAGCTCAGCACCGCGTACGGCGCTCCGCCTTCCGCCGCATCGTCCGTGGGATTCAAAACGCGCCCCAGCGCCGGGCTTACGCCTAAAACAGGGAAATACGTGCCCGAAACCAATTCCCCGGAAATCATCTCCGTCTTCCCGTCGACGTTCAAGCTGAACGTAGTGTCGGTGCGGCAGAACATCCCGCTAAAGACCTCGTTCTTGTCGCGGAAATCCAAATACATGGGATAGGAAATTTTGTTCGGCCCGTTGTTGCTCCCATAATGAGGCCCGCGCGCCCACAGGAGCACCAGTTGCTGGGGGTCCTTCACCGGCAAGAGGCGCAGCAGCACCTGGTCGACCAGCGTAAAAATCGCCGTGTTCGCCCCGATGCCAAGGGCCACCGAAAGAACCGCGACCGCGACAAAAACGGGAGATTTGCGAAAAGTTCGGAATGCGTAGCGGATATCGTTAAGAAAGTGGCCCACGAATACAGTACCGTCCAGTAAGGTAAACGTTACAGCGGCCTAAGAGTTCGCAAAATAAGTCGGAGATCTCTCCGGGCCGCCTTGCGCCAACCCTCTTTGGCAATTCCACTCATCAACAGCGGCAAGAACACGGGATGAGCGAAGCGTCGCCGGGCCTACGCTGATCAGGTAGGTCATGTACGTCTATCCGCTCCCTGTGGTCGCGGCTCTGTTCGATTACTTCTCGTTCTTGGCTTTGTGATACCCCGCCGCGATGGCGTCTTTTTCGGTCATGAATTTTCCCGCTTTGGTCGCGCCATAAAACTGGCTGGAGCTGTCGTGATAGACCTTGGTCGAAGTATTCACCCAAACCTGACCAGCCGATTTGGCCGCCGCGATCTGCGCATCGGTCGCATTCTTTGTCGTCTCGCTCTTGGCCGCCTTCGTGGCCTTGGTAGCGGTCGTCGCAGTCGTCTTCTTCGCCTTCGTGGTCTTCGTCGTGGAAGTGTCCTGATAGGGAGCCGCGAACACAAACGCCGAGCTCGCGACGAGAAGCACGGAGCCCAGACACACCATCATCTTCTTGTTGTTTTTCATCATCCCGGTTACTCTCCTCTGAGTAGCTGCGGGTAGCATACCCTGCTAAATGGCCGATTGCAAGAAATGAAGAATTAAGAGCTATTCTTCCTCTTCCTCTTCACCCGTTCGAGCGGCCTTGGCCGCCGCGATGATTTTTTCGGCCTGCAATCCGGGCACGAAGTCGTAATGATCGAATTCCATCGAAAACGACCCGCGCCCTTGCGTCATGGACGTTAAATCGTTCAGATAATTGAGCATTTCAGACATTGGCACCTGGGCTTTGATAATCTGCGTCCCGCCCTTGGTGTCCATGCCCGAAATGCGTCCGCGGCGGCTGTTCATGTCGCCCATCAGATCGCCCGCAAACTCAACAGGAGCTTGCACTTCTACGTTCATGATGGGCTCCAGTAAGGAGGGCTTCGCCGCCTCCATCCCTGCCCGGAACGCCTTGCGCGCCGCCAGCTTAAACGACATTTCGGACGAATCCACATCGTGATAGGACCCATCGTAAACAACCACCTTGAAATCGACCACGGGATAGCCGGCGAGAAAGCCACGGGCGGCGGTCTCTATGATGCCTTTCTCTATGGCAGGAATGAAGTTCTTCGGAATCGCGCCGCCGAAAACTTCGTTGGCAAATTCGAATTTCCCGCCGCGCGCGAGAGGCTCCAAGCGAATCCAGCAATCTCCAAACTGGCCGTGGCCTCCGGTTTGTTTCTTGTGGCGGCCTTGCACCTCGGCGCGGCCACGAATGGTTTCGCGATATGGAATTTTCGGCGCATGTAGCGCCACCTCAACACCATAGCGTTTCTTCAGACGGCTCACGATGATCTCGATGTGCTGCTGCCCGCAACCCGCAAGAAGGAATTCCTTGGTTTGCGGATCGCGATAGAATCGCAGCGACCTATCTTCCTCTAGAATCTTGTGGATAGCGTTACCCATGCGGTCTTCGTCGTTGCGCGTTTTGGCCGCGATTGCATAGGCGATGGAAGGCTCAGGTAAACGAACCTCCGGGTACTCGATCATGGCCGTTTTCTCGGCCAGCGTATCGCCGGTCAAGGTGTCGCGCAGTTTGGCCACTCCGCCGATATCTCCTGCATGTAGCTCATTTACAGGTTGAATCGTCTTCCCGAACAACGCCCCGATATGGGCAAGCCGCTCGTCGACATTGGAGCGGGCGTTCATCAGATGGGCGTCGTTTCTCACAACGCCCGAGATCACTTTGAAATAGGAAACACGCCCCGCGAAGGCATCCGCTGTCGTCTTGAAAACAAACGCGGAAACCGGAGCCGAATCCTTAATCGGGCGCTCGCCGGTCTTGCCTTTCCAGGATCCGCATTCCAGTGGACTCGGGAAATGATCGTTGATAAACGAGAGGATGTGATCGCTGCCGATGTTCAGAGTCGCCGAGGCGCAAAGCACGGGAGAGATGCGCCGCACACGCACCGCTTCGCGCAACCCATCGAGAATATGATCAACAGGAAGAGTGCCTTCGGCGAAGAATTCTTCCAGCAGCGCATCGTTGCCCTCGGCGACCATTTCGACCAACGCTTCGTGCGCCGTCTTGGCCGCGTCGGCCAGATCGGCGGGAATATCTCCTTCCTTGCCTCCTACATAGGACTTCATGCGGACCAGGTCGACGACGCCTTTGAACTCCCTTTCCGACCCGATCGGCAATTGAATCGGCACCGCGGTGCGCCCAAAAGTCGCTTGCACATTCTCAAGGGTCCGGTCAAAGCTGGACCGCTCGCGATCGAGTTTGTTGATCACGATGGCGCGCGGCAGGACGAATTCGTCGGTAAAGGCCCACACCTTTTCGGTCTGCACTTCGACGCCGGCGATTCCATCGACCACGACAAGTGCCGCATCGGCGGCAATTAAAGTTCCGCGCGTGTCGTTTATGAAGATGTTGAAGCCGGGCGTATCGATCAGATTGATCTTTTTCCCTTTCCATTCGACGGCGGCGACGGAGGAAGAAATCGTGATTTTGCGGGCGATCTCCTCGTCGTCAAAATCCGTAATCGTGTTTCCTTCATCGGGGCGGGTTTGTTTGGGAGTAGCGCCCGAGGTGAATAAAAGGGCCGCGGTCAGGGCCGTCTTGCCAGAGTGCCCGTGGCCAACCAGGGCAACGTTCCGGATATCGCTCGTTTCGTAGACTTTCATCGGAGAAAGATTCCTTAAACGAAGTTGTAAAACGAGGATAGTATCACAAACCGGTGAATTTGATCTGTGACGGCCGGCCGTCAATAAAAGAACGCTACTTCGGGCTGAATTCGATCCAGGGTGCAGAGGCAGGTCTGGCTGACATGATAGTCGGGAACAGCGTCGTGGACCAGCTTCGGGACCATGGTATCGTCTCCTTCCACGTGATAGATGCAGAGCGCCATGCGGGGCCGGTACCGGGCAATGGTGTTCTTTGCGCCGACGACGGCCTTGGTTTCGGCGCCTTCGATATCCATCTTGATGAAGTCCACCTTCGCCAGGTGAAGCTCTTCGACCATGTGGTCGATGGTGGTCAACGGAATCGAGATGAATTGCGCGTTCTCGATGGGCCGCACAAAACTATCGCGCGCGGAGTTGACCGGATCGATGCTCAGTCTCAGAACATCGTCTTTGTCCCACACTCCTTTGGGATAGAGGACAACGCGGCCGTCCGCAATTTCGGCGGCGAAACTCCGGCGCAAACATTCCAGGTTTTCCGGTCCGGGTTCAATGGCGATCACTTTTGCGGCACCTGCCGCCAGCGCCTTGCGCGTGAAGACCCCGACGTTCGCGCCGGCATCCAAAACAACATCTCCAGGATGGATTCGAGATCCGTAGATATTTCTCTGCTGCTCGCCGAGGTCGTAAATCACAGCGTCGACGCTGAGGGTGGGGACCCAATATTCGCCGGCGGGCGTGCTCCACAGAGAATACTTTCCGTCGGAACGGATCACCTTGCTGGAGGCGCGGATATCCAGAAAATTCTGGTTCTGCCATCGGGCGAGCCCTTCGCTCTCGAAGGACTGACGAAGGGTACAGTTCCCCGCACGGCCTTTCATGTAATGCGACAGCACCAGAAAAGTGTGGTGAGAGAGCGCAATGTTCACTAATACGGCCGTTGGCATGGCGATGAGAATAAGCACGAATGCCGCCTTTTTCAAGTCGATCCTGCCTTTTATCGCCATTTTCTTCAAGAGCCTCCGCTTCGGTGATCGCGCTGTCGTTGAGCGAATCGATGCAATTATACTCTGCTCCATTCAAGAGTGCCTGTGGGCTTCTGCCACGGCTGGCGCCCGGGGTATTTTGTGCAGCGTCGTCCAGCACGACAACGATGCGCTTGCGAGGGCTGACAGGGCAGCTTCTCTGCCTTGATTGCGTGATCTGGGCGTACGTTTGCCCGCGATGACGAGCCGGCTATCCGCTCCCTGACGGTCGCGGTTCAGGGGCGTGGGTACTAACTATTGAAGGGGTGCCGGAAAAGCAGGTTGCTGCGTGATGGCTCGGGACGCCGGGATGGGCGGATTGTTCGAGCAACCTCCCGCGATTCCGGCGGAGACGATGACGACGAAGTGGCGATTTGCCCGCATGCTTACGCATGGCGGCTCAGCGGACTGCATGTCGAAAGGGGGCGATCGCCAAACGGATTTGTGGCGGGGGCGTCTGTTCACTCAATGATGATATTGCAAGTTCTAATGGCTGCGGCGATTGTGTCTGGGCAGACATTCGAGGTGGCGTCGATCAAGCCGGCTGCGCCGGGGACTCGCGGGTATTCTATTGCGCCGAGCGCGGGCGGGAGGCTGAACGCCAAGAACATCACTCTGAAGAGGCTGCTGGCTTCGGCGTATCATGTACAGGATTTTCAGATCTCGGGCGGGCCTAACTGGATGGACGGCGACCGCTACGACATTGTGGCTAAGGCCGAAGGAAATCAGAATCTGACCGAGCGGGAGCTGCTGGAGATGCTGAAACCTCTGCTGGCGGATCGATTCCAGGTGGCGTTTCACTGGGAGACGAAGCAGGTGCCGCGGTACCTGCTGGTGGTGGGAAAAGGCGGCGCGAAGGTGAAGGAAGTGGAGGCGGACGGCGCGCCGAATCTGGAGGTTCGAGGGCGAAGGCTGATTACCAGTCACAGGGCTCCTTTGTCGGAGCTGGTCGAAGTTTTGTCCTGGGTGATGGGTCGGGTGGTGGTGGATCAGACGGGGCTCGCGGGAGTGTATGACTACAAGCTCGAGTGGACTCCGGACGATTTGCAGACTAGGGAGCCGGGAGCGGACGTGGTCGCGGCGGAATCGGGAACGTCGATTTTCGGGGCGATTCAGGAGCAGTTGGGACTGAAACTGGATCCGCAAAAGGGGCCGGTACAGATCCTGGTGGTGGATAAGGCGGAGAAGGCCACGGAGAATTAGGGGATGGCTACGTCGCACGACTGTCGACGCTGCACGCCTGGAGGCGCGCGCCACACAGTGGCGAGGACCACAGGCGTCAGTCCGGGCGGGGAGTATCGATCGGCGGCGTGTGTTTCAAGGGCTGCGCGGGTTCGACCGGAAGAGTAAAGAAAATAGTGGTCCCCTCGCCCGGCTGCGATTCGGCCCAGATGCGGCCGCCTTGCGCTTTCACGATACGCCAGCAGATTGCCAGGCCGACACCGGAGCCGGGATATTCCTGGTCCGTGTGCAAGCGCTTGAACGGGGCGAAAATGACCTTCGCGTGCTTGGGATCGAAACCGATCCCGTTATCGCGGATGGAGATGATCCATTCGGCCTCGTTTTGCTCCGCGCTGACGTGCACTCTGGGGGGCTGATCGGGCTTTCGATATTTCACGGCGTTGCCCACCAGGTTCTGAAACAGGCGTACAATTTGACCGCGATCGACGGCCAAGGTGGGCAAGGGATCGTGAGTGATGCATGCGCCGCTTTCCTCGATGGCTTGCGCTAGATGCGTGAGAGCCGCCTCAAAATCCTCATCGAGAGCGACCGAGGAGGGACGCTCTTCTTCCGTGGCAAGGCGCGCGTAGGCCAGCAAATCCCGCACCAGCTCGCTCATGCGGGCGGCGGCCTTTGAAATGAGGGTGAGAGAGCGCTCTGAATCGGCATCGAGCTTGCCCCGGAAATTCTCGGCCAGGACTTGCGCGTGGGCGCTCATGGTCCGCAGCGGCTCCTGCAAATCGTGACTGGCGACGTAGGCGAATTGCTCCAGCGCGCTATTGGATTCGGTCAACGAATCCTGCAATTGCTTGCGCGCGGTCTCATCGCTCATCGCCTTGGCATAGCCGATGAGGTCGCCTCGATCGTCACGGACCGAGTTCATAAAGCCATTGGCGAAAAACTCGCTACCGTCTTTGCGGCGGTGCCAGCGGATGTCGGTCGCGCTGCCCGTCTCCGCGGCCTTGCGCATCTCCGATTCACATACCTCCAGCGCCGTTTCCGCGGGTGTGAAGATGATGCCGGCATGCTGACCGATCCACTCTTGTTCGGAGTAGCCCAGCAGCTTTTCCACTCCGGCATTCCAGGATGTAAGAATGCCTAGCGGATTGAGGGTGAACATGGCGTAATCGCTGAGCTCCCGCACCTGCATCCGGTAGAGGTCGGCGATTTCGAAAGGGGCAGGGGGAAGGGCGTGGTGGGGAGATTCGTCAGGCATTCGGCGATGCAGACTTAAGACTTAAGGCTAACACGGGCTTATGGTAGGCGCGGCAGGACTCGAACCTGCGACCCTCAGCTTAGAAGGCTGATGCTCTATCCACCTGAGCTACGCGCCCGCACTTTCGATGGTAGCAATGAGGGGCGGTATACTCAAAACGAATGGACAAGAACGCACTTCTCGTCGGAGCACTTGCCAATGTGCCGACGGTGATTACCGTGCTTATCGGGATTCTCGTTAACAATTCACGTATCAGCGACCTCAACTCACGGATCGGCGGGATCGACGGCCGAATCGGCAGCCTCGAAAATCGCATTACAAATTTTGAAGGCAAAATGGACACGCGTTTCGACATGCTGCTGGGCAAAGTCGTCGAGATCGACAACCGCCTGACCCGCATGGAAGCGCAGCGTCACTAACGTTTTCGGGGCTTGGCGTGGTAGCCTATCCCTCTTATGAGATTGCTGCCGTACCTCGTCTTTTCCACGGCTCTTGCGCAGATCCCTACGCCGGAATCTGTGCTGGGGCACAAGCCGGGGGATGATTTTTACCTGGCTACTTACGATGAATCGCTGGGGTATTTCCAGAAGCTGGCGGCGTCCACCGACAAGCTGAAGTTGGTGCGGGTGGGCAAGACGACGCGCGGGCTGCGATTGGTATGTCGCGATGATTTCGTCCTCTAAGAATCTGGCGGAGCTGGATAAATATAAGGACACGGCGAAAAGGCTCGCGCTGGTGAAGGGGTTGAGCGATGCCGACGCGCGCGGGCTGGCTCGCAGCGGCAAGGCGATCGTGCACATCGACGGCGGGCTGCATGCCACGGAGGTCGCGGGCGCGCAGCACACCATTCAACTGGCCTACAACCTGGTGACGAAGACCGACGCGGAGACTACCGCGATTCTGGACAACGTGATCCTGGTGCTGTGGTTTTCGATCAATCCCGACGGGCAGAATCAGGTGGCGAAGTGGTATCGCAGCAACCTGGGCACGTCGTTTGAGGTGAGCCCGGTGCCTGGCCTGTGGCAGGAATACATCGGGCACGACAATAATCGCGACGGCTACATGAACAACATGGTGGAGTCGCAGACCATCACCAAAGCGGTGCTGGATTATTATCCGCAGGTGTTTTACAACCATCACCAGACGGCACCGTTCCCGGCGCGAATCTGGATTCCTCCGTTCGCCGAGCCGATTTCGGCGAATCCGCATCCGCTGATGTGGCGATGGGTGAACAAATTCGGCACGTCGATGGCGGCGTATCTGGACGAGCATGACATGCCGGGCGCGATGCATCGCGGCCGATTCGACGACTGGTATCCGGGCTTTGTCGACCACGTGAACAGCTTTCGCAACACGGTTTCGTTCCTGACGGAGACGGCGCTGTATCGCTACGCGACGCCGCACTTTTACACCATCGACGAGTTCCCGCGCGACAAGCAGGACTTGAAGGCGGAGGTGTTTTACTCGAGTCCATGGCGCGGCGGGTGGTGGCGTTTGCGGGACGCGACGAATTATATGCTGGCGGCGTCGATGGCGGTGCTGGACACGGCGGCGAAGGGTCGCGAGGAGTTGTTGTACAACCGCTATCAGGCGGGCCGCGATGTGATCAAGCGGTTCGAGACGGATCCGCCGTACGCGTACGTGATTCCGCAGGATCAGCACGATTTGCCGACGGCGGCGATTTTAGTGGAGAAGCTGCTGATCAACGGAATCGAGGTGCATCAGGCGGCGCGGGACTTCAAAGTGAACGGGTCCATGTACAAGGCGGGCGATTGGGTGGTGCTGATGGATCAGCCGTTCGCGTCGCTGGTGAAGGAATTGTTCGAGGTGCAGAAGTATCCGGACTTGCGTCCTCCCGCGGCGGCCGGTGGAGGGCGGGGAGCGGGTGGAGGAGGGCGGGGGGCGGCTCCGGCTACTGCGGCAACGACGCCGGCAGTTCCTGCCACGACACCTGCGCCGACGCCGGCAGCGGCACCAGTAACAGCCGGGGCTGCTCCGGCAGCGGGTGGAGGCCGGGGCGGGGGTGGACGCGGGGCGGCGGGAGCGACGACTCCGGGTGCTGCGGCGAATCCGACGGGCAGCTCGTTCGAGACTCCGTACGACGTGACGGGGTGGACGCTGCCGATGCAGATGGGCGTCACGACCGTGATGGTTGTGGAGCCGGTTTCCAGCGAGGCGCGCGCGGCTTTGAAGAAGATCGACCGTGTCGTGCCGATTACCGGCAAGATCGATGGCGCGGGGCCGGTGCTGGCGTTTTCGCACAACTCCAATGCGGCGTTGAAGTCGGTCAACGATATCCTGAACGCGGGCGGCACGGTTAGCTTTGGAAAATCGGACTCGACTGATTTACGCGACGAAAGCAGATGCGATTTTGAAGAATAACGGCGTCGATGCCAAATCGATGAACGATACGCCGGCGGCGTTCGCGGTGAAGAAGCTGCGGGTTGGCATGTATGAGCCCTGGGCCGGCAACATCGATGAGGGCTGGACCAAGTGGATTCTGGAGCAGTACCATTTCCCGTTCACCGTCATGCACAACCAGGACGTGCAGGCGGGCCATCTGCGGTCGAAGTTCGATTCCATCGTGATCGCCGAAATGGCCATGCGCCAGATTGTCGACGGGATGCAGCCGGGCAGCGTGCCGGGGCAATACGCGGGCGGCATCGGCGACGAAGGGGTGGAGGCGCTGCGCGAATTTGTGGAGCAGGGCGGGACCCTGATCACGCTGGGCAACGCGTCGCAGTTCGCGATCGACCGGTTTAGCCTGCCGGTGAAGAACATCGTTGCGGGCCTGAGGTCGGAGGAGTTTTTCTGCTCCGGCGCGATTTTGCGGGTCGACGTGAAAGAGCATCCGGTGACCGCCGGGCTGTCATCGCAAGCCGACATTCTGTTCGAGCGCAACGAAGTGTTCGAAACGCAGACGGGCTTCCGCGGCAGCGTGCTGGCCAGCTACATCAGCAATCGCAATCCTCTGCGTAGCGGCTTTCTGATCGGCGCCGAAAAGATCGAAGGCAAGCCGGCCGCGCTCGACGTGGTGATGGGGAAAGGCCACGTGATTCTGATCGGGTTCCGTACCGCAGTGGCGCGGGCAATCGCACGGGACGTATAAGTTTCTGTTCAACGCGATGTACTACAACGATTCGATGGCGCCGGCGCTGCCTGCCGCTGCTACAGAGGCTCCGCGCGAAGGTGGACGCGGTGGCGGACGAGGTGGTCGCGGAGGAAGTCCGCCCGCAATGCCACCCAATCCCGAGCCCGATCAATCCGAAATGGCGGTGTCAAAGTGAGAGCCGTATCGTTACTGATGTTGACCGCGATGCTGGGCTGTTTCTCAAAAAGCTTCGCACAGATTCCCACGCCTGAATCCGTGCTGGGACACAAGCCGGGCGACGATTTTTATCTCGCCACTTACGAAGACGCGCTGGGATATTTCAAGAAACTGGCCGCGTCGAGCAAGCGCATCAAGCTGGTCCAGGTGGGCAAAACCACGCAGGGCCGCGATTGGTACATGGCGTTTATCTCGACGCCCGAGAACCTGGCGCAGCTCGACCACTATAAAGAGGTCTCGCGGCGGCTGGCGCTTTCACGCGGCGTCAGCGATGCCGAGGCGCGTAAGCTCGCGCACGATCAGAAAGCCATCATCCACATCGACGGAGGCTTGCACGCGACGGAGGTCGCCAACGCTCAGCACACGATTCAGCTCGGCTACGATCTGGTGGCGAGCGAGGAGCCCGAGTACAAACGCATCCGCGAAGACGTGATTACGGAGCTGTGGTTCTCCATCAATCCCGACGGTCAGACGATGGTCGCGAACTGGTACCGCCAGAACGTCGGCACGCCGTATGAGGTCGCTCCGCTGCCGAATTTGTGGCAGGAATACGTCGGACACGATAACAATCGCGACGGCTACATGCTCAACATGATCGAGAGCCAGGTGGTGACGAAGGCCACGCTCGAAACGCAGCCGCTGGTGTTTTACACGCATCATCAGACGGCTCCGTTCCCGGGGCGAATTTATCTGCCTCCGTTCGCGGACCCGATTTCGAGCAACATGCATCCGCTGATGCTGCGCTGGCTGAGCCTGACCGGCATGAGCATCGCGTCGTATCTGGACGAGCACGGCATGCCCGGCTCCATGCATCAGGAATCGTTCGACGTGTGGTATCCCGGCTATCTCGATAACGTCGGCAACTTCCGTCACACGCTGTCGTTCTTCACGGAAACGGCGCTCTATCGCTACGCGACTCCGCACTTCTACACGGTCGACGACTTCCCCACCCAGCGGCAGACTCTGCGCGCCGAAATGCTTTATTCGAGCCCTTGGAAAGGCGGCTGGTGGCGCTTGGCCGACGCGTGCCGTTATATGTACGGAGCCTCGATGGCCGTGCTCGACATGGCGGCGGATTATCGCGAGCAGATGGTCTACAACAAATACAAAGCGGCCCGCGACACGATTGAGCAGTTCGAAAAAGATCCTCCCTACGCCTATATCATTCCGCGCGAACAGCACGACTCGCCCACGGCGGCGCTGTTGCTGGAGAAGCTGATGCTGCAAGGGATCGAAGTGAAGCAGTCGGCCGATCCCGACGCGTGGGTAATCATGATGAATCAGCCGTTCTCGGGACTGGTGAAGGAGTTGTTCGAGCCGCAGAAATATCCGCAGCTCTCGCAGCGGCCGTACGACGTGACCGGCTGGACGCTCCCTTATCAGATGGGCGTCGAGGTTCACGCAGTCACGACGCCTCCGTCGGCGAAGTTCAAGGATTCGCTGAAACCGGTGCCGGTGAAGAATGGTTCCATCGTCGGCTACACCGCGCCGTTCTCGCATGCGGAAAACGCCAGCCTGCACGCTGTCAACGAGATTCTGGCCGCGAAGGGCTCGGTGTCGTTTGCGGGCGACGAAATTTCGGCCGGCGGAATCGACAAAGGCAAGCTCGACTCGATCCTGGCGGCGAATCACTTGAAAGCAGCGGCGGCGAAAGGGCGAAGGCAAGCAAGTCAAAGCCGCTCGCATCGGGCTCTACCGGTCCTGGACCGCCAACATGGACGAGGGCTGGACCCGCTGGATTCTCGAACAATACCAGTTCCCGTTCACATCCTTATACAACGCCGACGTCATGGCCGGCCGTTTACACGAAAAGTACGACGTCATCGTGCTTCCCGACGCGCAGACGCGCCAGATCATGGACGGCCAGCGCCCTGGCTCCACTCCGCAGCGCTACGCCGGGGGCATCGGCGATGAAGGCGTCGACGCGCTCAAGGATTTCGTCAATGACGGAGGCACGCTGGTGACGTTCAACAACGCCTCCATGTTCGCGGTCGATCAATTCAACCTGCCCGTCACGAACGCGCTGACGGGAGTGAGCGGCACAGACTTCTTCTGTTCCGGCTGCCTGCTCAGCATTCACGTGGAAGATCAGAAAAACGCGCTAGCGGCCGGCTTGCTGCCCGACCCCATCGTCATGTTCGAGCGCAGCCCCGCGTTCGATACCAAGCCCGAATTCAAAGGCTCGGTGCTGGCGCGCTATCCGAAGGATCGCAATCCATTGGCGAGCGGTTACCTGATCGGCCCCGCGAAAATTCAAGGCAAAGCGGCAGCGCTGAATGTCGATTACGGGAAGGGCCACATTGTCCTGCTAGGCTTCCGTCCGCAGTGGAGAGGGCAGTCGCAGGGGACGTATAAGTTCTTCATGAACGCGTTCTATCTGCAGTAGTATTCTGGAGCTAGGAGCCTTCGACGATGCCAGTTCTCGATTGGTCACAATGCCCCGCGGTAGAGAGCGTTCCCGGCAGGGTGAGCGGCGCGTGGGTGTTTCGGGATACCCGCTTGCCGGTGGCCACAGTGATCGAAAATCTTGAGGACTTGAGTGTGGAAGAAGTAATGGAACAATTCGATGTGACGCGAGAGCAGATCTCCGCGGTACTCGAATTTGTCGCACAGAGCCTCAAGGTTCCACCGTCAGCACCGGCCGCTGCGCCAGTAGATGCTCATTCTCTTTGACCACGGAGCGCCTCGGGGCGTTGGCCGTGCACTGAGAGGCCATACTATCATTACCGCCAAGGCGAGAGGCTGGGACAGGCTGACCAATGGAGCCCTGTTGAAGGCTGCCGAAGAAGCGGCGGTCGATCTATTGTTCACCACAGATCAAGGAATTCGTTACCAGCAGAATCTTTCGCGCCGCAGGATTGCCATTGTGGTTTTGACGGGTACCACGAAGTGGTCGCGCGTTCGATTGCACCTTGACCGCATCGCCGCTGTGGTTGACTCAGCCGCGCCCGGCAGCTATAGCGAGGTTGCAATACCATTCGAATAAGTCCGCGTATCTCAGGTCATCCGCGAAGTGGAGCCGCGAGTTGCCTATTAGCGTCAAGGATACAATTGCCGCTGAGTTAGGCGGCGAATCGAGCCCATCCGCGATACTTCATATAAACAAAGATGAGTCGAGCGACCAATACCGCAATCTCGATCGTCCTGATGTCAACCGCCCTCCTCGCCCAATCCCCGCCGCCCATCCGCGCGTTCGAAGTCGCCTCGGTCCGAACCTATCAGGGCAACATGTCCCGACTGAACCAAGTCTCCACTTCCGGCCCACGGCTGAGCATGGAAGCGGTAACGGTGGTGGACCTCCTTATATACGCGTACAACCTGGAAAACTACCAGATTTCCCGCACGGCGCCGCTTGTCGCGCTCGACGAGACTTACTTCGACATTGTGGCCAAGGCGCCAGGCGACGATTTTCGCACCAAGGCTGAGTTCAGACAAATGGTGCAAATGCTCCTGGCCGACCGTTTCAAACTCAGAGTCCATCGCGGGGTCAAGGAGTTCCCCGTGTACGCGCTCCTGGTTGGGAAAGGCGGTCCGAAGTTCAAAGAGAGCGCTCCCGATGCGGAATTCGCCGGCCGGCATGGCGTCAATGGGCGCAATCAGAACCTCACGCTATCGAAGGCCACCATGGAAATGCTGGCTGGGGAAATCCAGGGCTACTTTGGCGTAAATCGACCGGTATTGGATCAGACGGGACTCGCCGGCGCCTACGACATCAAGCTCGAAGCGACGCCCGAGTCCAGGATCAACCGCAATCCGATTGATCCCGGCGAGATCAGCGTATTCGACGCAGTCCGGCAGCAACTCGGCTTAAGATTGGAGGCGCGCAAGGCGGCGCTTGAAATTCTGGTTGTGGACCACGTGGAAAAGCCCTCCGGGAATTGATGACAGGACGGTTGCGTAAGTCTGCGAACGAGTCATACGCACTTTCCCCGGATCAGTCCGCTAAGCTGGTAGTTGAAGTCGGTATATGAATATCACTCTTACCTTAGATCCGGAAGTCGAGAAGGGCCTCCTCGCCCGGGCGCAAGAGCGTGGTCTCACGTTAGACGCGTATCTAAAAGATCTCGTAAGAAGAGAGGCTAGCCTCGCAGCAGGAACGCGGCGGAGTGGTAAGGAAAAATCGCAGGCCTTCGTCGCATGGGCGAAGGGACATCGCACTACGAAGCCGCTTTCGGATGAAGCTATCAGCCGAGCGGCTCTTTATCCGGATCGTCCATAAATGGCGATCCTGATCGATACAAATATACTACTCCGCTCCGTGCAGCCGGATCATCCGATGAACGCCTCAGCTCTCCGAGTTCTTGCAATACTGATGGAACGTGAGGAACCTTTGGTTGTCTCTATCCAAAACATCGCAGAATTCTGGAACGTCGCGACGGCGCCCTGAGGTCAATAACGGGCTTGGATTCTCGATAGAGGAAACTCGCGATGAAGTGTTCAAGCTGGAGGAATTCTTCGAGGTTTTTCACGAAAGTCCAGCGTCCTACGCCAATTGGAAGGAACTGGTCATTGATCATCGCGTCAGCGGAGTCCAGGTTCACGACGCGCGCCTCGTTGCCCTGATGAAGGCATACGATATCCGCCAGATCGTGACCTTCAACACCAGCGACTTCACCCGCTACGCAGGTATTGAAGCGATCCATCCCGACAAAATCTGACGACGCCGGGGAACAAATCCTCCCTAATCTCCGTCCTCACCCTACATGAGCATTCTCGAAGACGTCCGCTTCGGCACCCGCACCCTCGCGAAAAATCCCGGATTCACTGCTGTCGCCGTTACCGCGCTCGCCCTCGGCATCGGCGTCAATGCGACGGTATTCTCGCTCGCCAACGCGATTCTCTTCAAGAATCTCCCCTTCGCCAACAGCGACCAGGTCCTCTACATCGTCTCGACCAACGCCACAAAGCCTCGCTCTAATCGCGCTTTCTCCTATCCCAATTTCCGCGATCTGCGTGCGCAGGTGAAATCGTTTGACGCGGTCGGCGCCTCGACCGAGGTTTCCGCAAATATCAGCGACCACACCGCTTCGCCCGAGGGTTATCACGGAGCCCGCGTCACGGCCAACACATTTTCGGTCATCGGACAAAAGCCCGTCGCCGGGCGCGATTTCCAACCCGCGGACGAACAACCCGGCGCCCCGCCGGTCGCGATCCTCAGCTACAAGGTCTGGGAAAACCGCTACGGCAAGGACCTTTCCGTCATCGGCCGGACCGTGCGCATCGATGAAGAGCCCACCACCATCATCGGCGTGATGCCCGCCCGCCTGGACTTCCCTCGCGAGACCGAGGTCTGGAAGCCTCTTATCCTTAAGGACGAATACGAGAAGCGCGAAAATCGTCGTTTTACCGTGTTCGGACACATCGCCGCGAACGCGAACATCAAGACCGCCAGCGCCGAGGTGAGCACCATCGCGCAGCGTCTCGCCGCCGCACATCCGATCGAGAATAAAGACATCGGCGCGCGCGTGATCGACTATAACGAGTACTTCGCCGGCAATGAAAGCGAGATCAGAATCGTCTTTCTCGCCATGCTGGGCGCCGTCGGATTCGTGCTGCTCATCGCGTGCGCCAACGTCGCGAATCTGCAACTGGCGCGCGCCGTCAGCCGCATGCGCGAAATCTCCATCCGCGTGGCCCTCGGCGCGGGACGATGGCGAGTCATCCGCCAGCTCCTGGTCGAAAGCCTGATCCTTTCTATCGCCGGCGGAGCCATTTCCGTGCCCCTCGCCATCTGGGGAATCCGGACCTTCGACACAGTCGTCTCCGCGAACGGCAAACCGCCGTCGCTCGATTTCTCGATGGACGTACGCGCGATGCTGTACCTCGCCGCGATCACCATCGGCACCGGACTCCTGTTCGGACTCGCCCCGGCTCTGCGCCTCTCGAAACTCGACGTCAACACCGCGCTCAAAGATGGCGGGCGGGGCTCGAGCGGCGGCGGACGCGGTAAATATCTCTCCGGACTTCTCGTCGTGGTCGAAATGGCGCTCGCCGTGGTGCTGCTCGCCGGCGCCGGCCTCATGATTCGCAGTTTCATGAATGCCTACCGCTCCGACCTGGGCATCAATTCGACCAACATCCTCACCATGCGGGTCGAACTGCCGAACGCAAACTACCTGAACGCCGATCAGAAACTGGCATTCTTCGAGCGCCTGAAAACCCGCCTCGACACCGTGCCCGGCGTGGAAATTTCCACCGTGACCTCCAACATCCCTCTCACCGGAACGTGGGACTTCCCTTACGAAATCGAAGGCGAGCCGCAGCCTGACACCCGCCTCCGTCCCAACGTCGACGCGGTGATTACGACCGCGGATTATTTCCGCGTCATGGACGACCGGTTTTTGGCCGGCCGCGACTTCACCACCGCCGACGGCACGCCGGCCTCGCTCGCCGTCATCGTGAATCGCCAATGCGCCGAAACGTTCTGGCACGGGCAGGATGTGCTCGGCAAACGCATCCGCCTGTATAAGAAGGATGTTGCGCAGCCATGGCTCACCGTCGTCGGCGTGGTCCCCAATGTCGTGCATTATCGCGAGTCGCGCGCGAAACGCAAACCGACCATCTATCTTCCCTGGCGCCAGGAAATGCCCTCCAGCGCGTTCGTCGCAGCGCGAACCACCGTGCCGCCGTCGACCCTGAAGCAGACTTTCCGCCGCGAAGTCCAAGCCATCGATAACGATCTGCCGGTCATGGGCCTCCGCACCATGGAGGAGCAATTGGAGCAGAACAACTGGCCCTATCGGGTCTTCGGCACCCTCTTCGCCATCTTCGCAGCCATTGCCCTCGGCCTCGCCTCCGTCGGACTCTATGCCGTCATCGCCCACTCCGTCAGCCAACGCACTCAGGAGATCGGCGTCCGGATCGCCCTGGGCGCACGCGACGGAAATATCCTTCGTCTTGTGTTTGCGCAGGGCCTGACCCAGCTCGTCATCGGACTCGTCCTCGGACTCGCCGCCGCGCTCGCCGTAACCAAAGTTCTCAAGTCCCTGCTGATTGATGTCTCTCCCTCCGATCCGGCTACCTTCGCGACCGTCACCCTGATTCTCGCCACCGCCGCTGGCCTCGGATGCCTGATCCCGGCGCGCCGCGCCATGCGTGTGGATCCCATCGACGCTCTGCGGCACGAATAGTGACCACTCCCTGCGGTCACGGCTCAGACGGACCCGCGACCAGAGGAGTCCAAAAACAAGCTGCTGAACCAAACGGCAGGCGGAAGCGCCCACTCCACCACAGCACATTAGATGCCAGGTGGGACAAGCGCTTTCGCCTGTCAGCTTTTTCGCAGCCGGTTTGGCCGATCGCTTTTGTGGCGTACGCTTCCAGGCGTGCCGCGTCTGCGGTCATGCCGACGGCCAGACATGTCGAGAGGACTCTCGACACGGCATGCCTGGAGGCGCGCGCCACAAAATCCTCCCACTTCGTTCCTCATTGTCATCGGCGGAGTCTGGACTCTTGAAACGGTAGGCCCCAGCGCTTCACCTATCCTTAGTGGTACTTTGTCCTTCGGAGGAGCAATGAAGCGAACCCCGGGCAGCGCCTTTTTTTTAAGCTGCCTTCTCTTGACGAACCTGTTTGGCGCGCGTCCCCTCGATGAAACTCCGCAGGCGCCCATGCTGAACATTGTCATCGTAGAAGGCGAAGGTCAACTCAATAATGTGAAGCAGCGCGTCAACCGCGAACCCATCGTGCAGGTCGAGGACGAAAACCACAAGCCCATCGCGGGAGCCGCGGTGGTCTTCTTTCTGCCCACCAGCGGACCCGGAGGCGTCTTCGCCAACGGATCCCAGACCCTCACCGTCACCACAGACAATCTGGGACGCGCGGCCGCGCGCGGCATTCGCCCGAATCATATCACCGGCAAAATGGAGATCCGTGTCACCGCCTCCGCCAACGGACTCACCGCCAGCGCGATCATCAGTCAGATGAATATCGCCGGCGCCAGCGTCGGCGGCCTTTCCACCGCAGCCAAAGTTCTCATCGTCGTCGGAATCGCAGCCGGAGCCGCCGCGGGCATCGTCGTCGCCACGCGTGGCGGCAGCAGTTCCGGTAGCGCCACCATCCCGCCCGGAATCAGTATCACCGCGGGAACTCCCAGCGTAGGAGCCCCCCACTAATGCGAACTCTCATTCTTTCTACTCTTTTAACAGGTTTAACAGGCGCAGCCTTCGCCCAGGTCGGCGGACCCTTTCTCGGCTACCTCCCCGATGGTCCTCGTCTGCGCTCCATGTATGGATTGCCCGCCGCCGGAGCCATCGGCGCCGCGATCGATGCGGGCCGCGACTTCTCCCACATCGCTATTTCTCCCAGCCAGAAGTTCGCGGTCGCCACCGCCGCCGATACCGGGGAGGTCCTGGTCGTCAAACCCGGCCTCGGCAATGCCACTGTCAAGGGCGCATCGCCCGATCCGGATATGATCGCCATGAGCCCCGGCGGCGCCGCAGCCGCGCTCTGGTTCCCCGCCACCGGCCAACTCCAAGCCATCAGCGGACTCCCCGATTCTCCTTCCGTCAGGACCATCGACGCGTCGTTTCTCAACTCTTCTCCTCTCTCGATCGCCGTCGGCGACGACGGCCAGTGGGTCGCCGCAATTTTCTCCGCCGGTGTCTATGCATTCGGACCCAGCTCCGAAGTGATCCCGCTCCAAACCGATCCCGGCGTAGTCGCCCTGGCGTTCTTCCATAATCGCCACGATCTCGCGCTCGCCACCGCGTCCCGGCTCACCTCCATCGCCGATGTCGGCGGCAGCACCACGACCTCCGTCCTCTACGATTACTCCGCGCAATCGTTATCCCCCCGAGCTCTGGCCATCTCCTTCGACAACTCCACCGCCGTCCTGGCCGATAGCGCCGGAAAAATCGTCAGCATCGCCCGCGGCGCGGCCACCATTTCCGATTGTGGATGTTCCCCTGAAGGCGTCTACGGCCTAGGCGGGCCTGTCTTTCGACTGACTGGCAGCGGAGCCGCACGCAGCGGCCCTCATACCGAGTTGAAACTCTTCGACGCCTCCACCGGCGCGGTCCTCATCGTGCCCCCAGCTCTTTCTGAAGCAGGAGGCCGGCAATGAGAACCCTCCGCACTCTCCTTCCCTTCGTCGTCTTTTCTTCGATCGCAATGGCCCAAGTCGCTCCTCCCACTATCAACACAGCGTCGCTGCCCAACGGGAACGTGAGTGTTGTCTATTCGGCGACGCTCACCTGTTCCAGTTGCGCCGGGTATACCTGGTCCGTCTCCAGCGGGTTCCCTCCGGGCCTCGGCGTGAACGCCAGCAGCGGAGCTATCAGCGGTACTCCCACCTCTTCCGGCTTCTATGGCTTCACGGTGTCTTTGGTCATTAATAGTGTCGTGGCGACGTCCAAGGATCTCTCCATCTTCATTGGCGCCGCGCCGTTCAGCATCACCACCACGTCCCTCCCAAGCGGTATCGTCGGGACTTTCTATAGCCAAGCTATATCCGCCACCGGCGGTTTGCAGCCCTATTTTTTCTCGATTGTCGCCGGCAGTCTCCCGCCCGGGCTCGGGATCAGCAGTGGCGGAACGATTAGTGGAACTCCCACCGCCGTGACCAGCGGCAGCGGAGCAGCCTTCACGGTGCAGGGCAACGATTCTTCCGGCCAGCAGGCTCAGGCAATGCTCATCATTTCGATTGTCCCTGTACCGGTTCCGACCATTAATACCACCACGCTCCCCACCGGCTTGATCAATTCGCCTTACGCCGCGCAATTGACCTGCTCCAACTGTGCCGGCGATTTGTGGGGAGCCACCAACCTTCCGCCCGGCATCGGTGTGAACGCATCGACCGGAGGCCTCTCCGGCACTCCCACTTCCATCGGTGTCTTCAGCTTTCAAGCGTCCCTGTTCGGCGCCAACGGCGGCGTCGTTGCATCAGCCAGCCTCTCTATCACTATCTCCCCACCCGGAGCCATCATCACCACTACCAGTCTCCCTAACGGCATCCTCGGTCAAGGCTACTCCGCTCAGTTGATGTGCTCGAATTGCAACAATTGGACCTGGTCTGTCGGCGGCGGAGGCTTGCCTGCAGGCCTGAACGTCAGCACCGGCGGAGGCATCTCTGGCACTCCGTCCGCCCTTGGCAGTTTCACGTTTACCGTGACTCTGAGTCCGCCGGCCGGTAATGAAGCCGCCACGGCGGTCGTTGGGAATCTCTCCATCACCATCGTCGACACGGGTGTAGGCATCGTGCAAAGCACCCTCCCCGTTGGGTTTCAAAACACTCCCTACTCAACAACGCTGACTGGCTTTGGAGGCACTCCGCCTTATACATGGGCCTTGGTATCCCCTGGGACCGCCGGCCTCACCATCGGCGCCAAAACCGGAATCCTCTCCGGCACCCCGACCGCCGCCGGCACGTTTTCCATCAACGTCCAGATCACCGATGGCGCCGGCCAGACCGCCCTCAAAGGCTTAGGGCTCACGGTCGCCCTGTCGCTCAGCATCCTCACGTCGTCGTTTCCCAACGGCGGCATTGGAGTCGCCTATCCCCTGCAAACTCTCCAGGCCGGAGGCGGACAGCCTCCTTATCGCTGGACCGTCACCAAGGGCACGCTGCCTCCAGGTATCACGTTGGACGGCGTATTCGGCCGCATCTCCGGCACCCCCACCACCGGCGGAGCCTTTCCGTTTACCTTGATGGTTACCGATAATCAGGCGAACACAGCCGCAGCGGATCTGTCCATCACGATAGGCGCAGCCGTTACCATCACGATATCGCCGTCGTCCTTGCCCGCCGGAAGCATCGGCACAGCGTATTCGCAGAGCCTGACCGCCAATGGCGGCACTGCGCCGTACTCTCTGGCAGTAACTGCGGGCTCACTCCCAGCCGGCCTCTCGCTCAACGGCGCAGTCATCAGCGGTACGCCGACCACGGCCGCGACATCCAATTTCACGGTGACAGCCACTGATGCCAACCAGGCGACCGGAACCGCGGCCCTCAGCATCGTCGTCACCGCCGTGCCCGCTGTCTCCATCACGACAACCTCGCTCTCCAAAGGAACGGTCGGGGCGGCGTATTCGCAGACGCTCGCGGCCACCGGCGGAGCCAGTCCCTACACCTGGTCGATCCTCACCGGCACTCTTCCGGCGGGCCTGACGCTCAACGCCTCCTCCGGCGCGATCGCCGGGACGCCCACCGCCGCCGCGACGTCGAACTTCACGGTGCAAGTCTCCGATGTGAATAAATTGACCGCGCAGCAGGCATTATCGATCGTCGTGTCCGCGGCAGTCGCTCCGCTCACCGTAACGCCGACCACTCTGCCTTCCGCAGTCGTCGGTAGCGCCTACTCGCAAAAGCTGACTGCTGCCGGAGGTGTCTCGCCCTATACCTTTGCGCTCACCCTCGGCAGCCTTCCCGCTGGCTTCACCTTTAGCGCTGGCACCATCAGCGGCACCGCGCCCGCCGCAGAGTCCGGCAACTTCACCATCACTGTCACCGACTCCGTCGGTACCAAGCTGGATGTTCCGCTCAGCCTTACTGCGAACAATCCCCCGCCGCCCACAGTCACCGTCACGCTCTCCGGCCCATCTTCTGGATTCAGCCAACAACTTCCAATCACCGTCTCGATCGGCTCCGCCTATCCAGTCGCGCTGACCGGAGTGCTGTCGCTCACCTTCGCGCCGTCGGTGACGCCGGCCACCGGCGTGGACGACCTGCTGATCCAATTCGCCTCGGGAGGCCGCTCCATCAGCTTCACCATCCCCACCTGCAGCACCACGCCCGCTGTCCCCCCTTGCGGCACCACACCCGTTTTCCCCGCCGGCGTGACACCCACGGTTCTGACGGGCACCACGGCCGGCACCATCACCGTCACCACAAGCCTCACCGCTAGCGGTTCCTCGGTGGCAACCACAACCAAGACCATCTTGAACACTTCCGGTGTGCCTTTCATCAATCCCAACGGCGTCACCCTCACACAAAGTCCGGGAGGAGTCACAGTGACCGTGACGGGCTTCTCCTCCACCCGCGATATGACCAGTGCCCTGTTCCACTTCGCCCCCGCCACCGGCGTCACGCTAACCCAGCAGGACGTAACAGTGCCACTGGCCGCGCCCTTCACCACCTGGTGGAACAACACCGCCCAATCGAACCCCTACGGCACCCAATTCACCCTTACTGTGCCCTTCACCCTAAGCACCCAATCCACCAGCATCGTGTCGGTAACAGTAACCCTGACCAACTCCAAAGGAGCCAGCAACCCAGTAAGCTCGCAATAGTGCTAGAACACAGACTAAAGTCTGTGCCATCAGCTATGAGAGGTGGCACAGGCTTCAGCCTGTGAATCGGGTGGGACAGGCGCTTTCGCCTGTCGTCTTGTGGTGCAGGCTGGCAGCCTGCGGCCGATTGGCAATCGGCCTATAAATCAGAAATCAGAATCTCCGAGACCTTACTGCTTACAAGCAGGCGCCGGAACCCGCGCCCGACGAATCGGCACCGCCGAGTCGCCCGGCGTAACTACAATCCCAGGATCCACCACGTCCGCGCGAGCCGCGAGCAGCGGAACAGAACAAACGCCTTCGTTCACCGAAAAATTGCGCACTAAAGATGCCGGCGGCATCAGTTGAAGTTTCTTCGTATCCCAGAGATTGGGCGACGCCAGCGTGGGGATCGGGACCAGCTGCGGAAACATCGCCTTTGGATCCACGAGTCGAGGTTTTTCCTGCGCGGACAATACCACCGGCGTTAGGCAAAGAATCGAGGCAACGATCAGTCTCATCATCAAGCCCCCTTTGCGGATCATCTTATCTCATTTCGAGCACGATGCCGGGCAGCATCCCGGATTGATCCATTCCTCGCCCTCGACGTCGATAATCAAAGTCGAAATGGGATCGCCCACTTCCTGCGGCAGCGCCCGGGCTTCGATTCTCACGAGCGATGACGCTTGCTCCTGAATGTTGTCGCTCATGGTCGATTCCGAGCGGCGCTCGTAGCGGTCGATCGCATCGCGCTCCCCCAGAATCACCCGGCCCCAGTTCTGCCTCCCGCGCCGGAACGATTCCGATTTCACGCTGAGCCGCCCGTCCGGCGTTCCGATGAACGTGATGTGATCGAGCGCCGGCTCGCCGTTCTGAAGCCCCGCCACCAGCACGCTGAGATGAACGTCATGCACTCCGACCACGCGTGTCAATGCGCTTCGCAACTCGGCCTTGAATTTCACCGCGCACGAATCAACGCTGTTGGACAATCCACACGCGTGCTGCGCAGTCTCCCAAACATCGAATCCCGCCGTCTGGATATGATAATTGCCCGCCGCCGAAATGTAGTTCGATCCATATCGGCGGATCTTGCAATCCTTGGAGATTCTGTGGCGAGGCACGCCATTCTCTCCGGTCCAGTTCATGTTCAGCATGCTGTCGCCCGAGATCGCGATTTTGCCGGGTGTCCAGATCGCGACAATCGTGGTCGCCCACGCGTTGGCGCACAGGCTCACTCCCGCAATGGCGACGAGAATCCGCACGTGTGCCTAATCGGAAGCGGCGGACTTCTTATGGAAAAACTTTTGCTTGATGTCGGGCCAGAATTCCTTGAGCACCTGGGAAATCGCGTCCGTCCCGACCTGCGTCAGCAGTTTGGTCGTGTTGTCGCTCCAATTGCGCTCATCCGGATGATAGGTGTTCGAGATCGCGACTCCCGTCGCGTTCCCGAGCCATTCCGAATAGTTGAACCGGGTCCCCCCGGAATCCGTGCGAGTGACGAAAACGCGCGTCGCCGCATACCACGTCCGATACCTGACGCTCCCGCGCGTCGGACCAATCCGCCGGTAGCGCGGATCCTCATGCAGCAGGACCGGGAAAAAACCCTCCGTCATCATGTTCCCCATCGCCTGGTCGGCGTAATTGGCCGCCAGCCGCTTCGCGTAACCCTCAACGCCCTGCCCGTAAGAAGGGTCGGAATTCGTCAACTGGCTGAGGCCGGCGAACGCGCCCCCCAGCAGCACCAACGGATAGTCGAAGGAGTCTTTGCTGGCGATAGTCAACTTCTGTTTCGCAGTGATCGCGGTGTAGACGCCGGTCTCATTCACCGTCCGGTAGTTCGGCAAGACCCCTAACACACGCTTATCGGGAGCAGCCTCCGCATCCGTCTTGGCATGATCAGCCTTGGCCTGATCCGCCGCCGGAGGAGTAGCAGCCGGTGGAACCGCCGCGGTTTCCTGAGCGATCCCTCGCGCAGCCAGCAGAACCATCGGCAAGATAAGCGACGTCCGCAAAGGCCGCCCGAAGAAATTCATCATATTTTACTTCCTTGAGAATACCGTAAAGACACTCAGACCCGCTTGTTTAGTGATGCTGGACGACCCTCCAAGGTTTCGAAATACACGCGAGGTGTATCATTTTATGGGAGTATCGCCATGTCAGCCGAACACACCAGACGCACTTTCTTCTCCTTCACCACTGCCGCGGCCGTCGCCGCCAGCCGGCCTGTATTCGCTGCGAATGACAAGGTCGACGTCGCCGTCATCGGCCTGGGCGGACGCGGCCGCGATCACATGGACGCGTACATCAAGCTACCCGAAGCCAACATCGTCGCCCTGTGCGACGTCAACCAGGAAGCCCTCGAACGCGGTCAGGCGCGCGTCGAAAAGGCCACCGGCAAGAAGCCGAAGGGCTATGCCGACATGCGCCAGGTCTTCGACGATAAAGAAGTGCAAGCCGTCTCCATGCCCGTCCCAAATCACTGGCACGCCCTCGCCACCATCTGGGCCTGCCAGGCCGGCAAAGACGTCTATATCGAGAAGCCCGCCTGCCACAACGTCTTCGAAGGCCAGCAAATGATCGCCGCAGCCCGCAAGTATGCCCGCATGGTGCAGATCGGATCCCAAAGCCGCACCATGGAACACAAAATCAAAGCCATGGGCCTGCTCCACGATGGAGTGATCGGCAAAGTCTACCTCGCCAAAGCCCTGTGCTTCAAACGCCGCCTCCCGATCGGCCACAAGGACGACGCCCCCATCCCCGCCGGCCTCGATTGGGACAAGTTCCTCGGCCCCGCCCCCATGCGTCCCTTTAACGAGCTCCGCTTCGCCTACAACTGGCACTGGTTCTGGGACACCGGCAACGGCGACATCGGCAACCAGGGCGTTCATCAAATGGATATTGCCCGGTGGGGTCTCGGTCGCGGCCTCCCGAAATCCGTCAGTTCCACCGGCGGCAAGTTCTACTGCCCCCCCAACGACGATCAGGAAACGCCCAACACCCAGATGGCGACCTTCGACTACGGCGACGCCGAGCTGATGTTCGAAGTTCGCGGCGGCCTCACCGGTCCCGAAGGAGGCCTCGAAATCCGCGGCGGCAACACCATCGGCAATCTCTTCTACGGCACCGATGGCTGGATGGCAGTCGACGACGACGGCTTCCAGGTCTACAAAGGAAAGCAGGAAAAAATCATGGACGAGAAAAAGGGCCCAGCCGGCGACACCGGCCCGCACATGGCCAATTTCCTTGCCGCTGTGAAATCCCGCAACTACAAGGACCTCCACGCCGACGTAGAAATTGGAGTCCCTTCCGCCGACCTTTGCCACTTGGCCAACACCGCCTATCGCCTCAAACGAACCCTGAAGTTCGACGAGTCCACCCGCAAATACATCGGCGACGAGGAAGCGAATAAAATGCTGACCCGGAACTACCGCAAGCCGTACGTAGTGCCCGAGAAGGTGTAGGAGCAGTAGCCAGTAGCCAGTAGCCAGAATGGTCGAGTGGGGCAGGTTCCCGACCTGCCCGCCCTATAATAGAATTTGCTCTGCTACCTAGACGCCTTCTCCGGCATCAGCGGCGACATGACCGTAGGCGCTCTCATCGACGCCGGAGCCCCCGCCGATGCCGTAATTGAGGCGCTAAAAACCCTGGAAACCGGAGCCACCTTCGAAGTAGAAAAAACCAAACGCAGCGGCATAGCTGCATCTAAATTCAAAGTCCATCTAAACCAAGAGCCCCAAAAACATCGCCACCTCTCGCACATCCTGACCCTCATCGACCGCGCCGAAATCCCCGCGAGAGTCAAACAAAACGCCTCAGCCATCTTTCAACGCCTGGGCGAAGCCGAGTCCCAAGTCCACGGCGTCTCTCTCGAAAAAGTCCACTTCCACGAAGTAGGCGCAGCCGATTCTATTGCCGACATCGTCGGAGCCTGCATCGCCCTCGACCTCCTCAATATCGACGAAGTCTGCTCCTCGGCGATAAACGTCGGCAGCGGCACCGTCATGACCGAGCATGGCGTCCTCCCCATCCCCGCCCCCGCCACCGCGAATCTCCTGGCCGGCAAACCCATCTACGCCCGCGGACCCGCCATGGAACTGACCACCCCCACCGGAGCCGCCATCGCCGCGACCCTCTCCACCTCCTTCGGCGTCATGCCCCCCATGCGCATCCAGAGCATCGGCCACGGCGCAGGGGACCGTGATTTCAAGGAATCCGCCAATGTCCTGCGCGTCCTGATCGGCGAACGCACCGGCGCTCCCGAATCCACGACGGTCAGCGTCATCGAAGCCAACATCGACGACTCCAGCCCGCAAGTGCTCGGCTACACCCTCGAAAGACTAATGGAAGCCGGAGCGCTAGACGCCTCTCTCTCGCCTCTGCAAATGAAAAAGAACCGCCCCGGTTCCCTTCTCCGCGTGATCGCAAAACCGCAGGACCAGGAGGTTCTGGCGCAGCTCATCTTCGCCGAAACCTCGACCCTAGGCCTGCGAATCTACACCGCCGAACGCCGCATAGAAGAGCGCCGCATCGTGAAAGTTGAGACCCTCTACGGCACGATCCGCATAAAAGTATCCGGCCAAGGCCACTTCGCCCCCGAATACGAAGACTGCCGATCCATAGCCGCCAGCACCGGCACGCCGCTGCAAGAAATCCTATCCGCCGCCCAGTCCGCCTATTTGAAAACCTTGTAACGCCCCGCTAAGAAGATACTCAACAGCGCGTCTCGTGGGGCAGGTTCCCGACCTGCCTTCTTCTGACAAAAAGAGTCGCCTGAGCGGCGACGGCAGGTCGGGAACCTGCCCCACGCTTGTAATATAGAAGTGTCAACGTGAACAAATACTACCTCACCACTCCGATCTATTACACCAACGCCGCCCCCCACATCGGCCACGCCTACACCACCATTGCGGCCGATACCATCCGGGCGTTGAAAAACATGCAGGGCTTCCACGCCATCCTCGCCACCGGTACCGACGAGCACGGCGTCAACGTCGAGCGCGCCGCCCTCGCCCAAGGCAAAACTCCGCGAGCCTATACCGACACCATCTCCGAGGAGTTCCGCCAGCAGTGGCAGATCCTAGGCCTGAATATCGACCGCTTCGAACGCACCACCAGCGACCGCCACGCCCTCTGCGTGCAGGACCTCTTCCGCCGCTGCCGCGAGCGCGGCCAGGTCTATAAAGGCGAGTACACGCGGCCAATACTGCATCTTCGACAACGCCTACGTCAACGACGCCAAGCCCGGCGACCCGTGCCCCGATTGCGGCCGGCCTACTGAAACCGTGGTCGAAGAGAACTTCTACTTCCGCCTCTCCCAATACACCGAAAAACTCCTCACACTCTACCAGGAGCAGCCCGATTTCATCCTCCCCGAATCGCGCCGCAATGAAGTGATCGCGTTCGTCAAGAACGGCCTGACCGACCTCTCCATCACCCGTACCTCCGTCAAATGGGGCATCCCGGTTCCCGACGAACCCAAGCACGTCTTCTACGTCTGGTTCGACGCCCTCACAACCTATATGAGCGCCGTCCACGGCGAAAAAATCCACGGCAAAGACCTCTGGCCCGCCGACCTCCATCTCATCGGAAAAGAAATCGTCCGCTTCCACGCCGTCTATTGGCCCGCCTTCCTGATGGCCGCCGGCCTGCCTCTGCCGAAGCGCATCTTCGCTCACGGCTGGCTGCTGTTCGAGAACGACAAGATGAGCAAGAGCCGCGGCAACATCGTCCGCGCCACGCCCATCCACAAAGTGCTGGGCACCGACGCCCTGCGCTACTTCCTGCTGCGCGAAGTAGTCTTCGGCCAGGACGGCAGCTTCAGCTACGACGCCCTGGTCGGCCGCTACAATTCCGATCTGGCCAATGGCTTGGGTAACCTGGCCAGCCGCACAATGTCGATGATCCACCAATACCGCGGTGGCATCGTCCCAAAGTGCGAGTGCGGCGACCCAAGAATCGCCCAGGACGCCACCGCCGCAACTTCCGCCGCGCTCGAAGCCTTCGAAAGATTCGAATTCTCCAAAGCCCTGGAAATCATCTGGAGCCTGATCGCCATAGTCGATAAATACATCGTCGAGCAAGCCCCCTGGAAACAAGCCAAGGTGGAAGGCGGCGAGGAGCGCCTGAATCAGATTCTCTACACCGCGGCCGAAGCGCTGCGCATCATCACGAGCCTGCTCGGCCCGGTACTCCCCGAATCCACGGCAAAAATCTATACGCAGCTGGGCTACACGCACCCCATCACCGAAGTCCGCACCAAGGATCTCCATTGGGGCCACCTGCCCGCCGGACAGGCCCTGGGCGCGGTTGCCGGAGTCTTCCCCCGAGCCGATCCCAAGCTCTCCATAGAGAAAATGAAGGAGCTCGAAATCGAAGAATACGCGAGACAGCAGGCCGTCTTAGGCAAGACGGTACCGAAGCCGGAGGAAACGCCATCGATCACCATCGACGACTTCCTGAAAGTCGATCTGCGCGTCGGCGTCATCCTGGACGCGGCCGCGGTCCCCAAATCCGACAAGCTGCTGCACCTCCACATCGACATTGGAGAGGCGAAGCCCAGAAGCATCGTGGCGGGCATCGCCGAGGCCTACAAACCCGAGGCGCTGGTCGGGAGAAAAGTAGCGATCGTAGCCAACCTGGCTCCGCGCAAATTGCGAGGCATAGAATCCCAAGGCATGATCGTAGCCGCAAGTTTAGAGGGAGGCAGCCCCGCACTAGTAAGTTTTCTAGAAGATGTCCCAGTAGGCGCCAGACTAAAGTAATTTTTCTGATGCTGATAGACTCCCACTGCCACCTCGACAGCGATCAATTCGACGCCGACCGCGAGCAAGTAATCGAGCACGCTTTAGCCGCCGGCGTCACCCAGATGGTAGCCATTGGCACTGGCAACGGACCGCCAGACCTGGAAGCAGGCATCCGTCTGGCCGATCGACACCCATTCATCTACGCCACAGTAGGCATCCACCCGCACGACGCCGCGAAATCCACGCCGGAAACCCTGGATCGCCTGAAGCCCTGACGCAGCACCCCAAAGTAATCGCGATAGGCGAAATCGGCCTGGACTATCACTACGACTTCTCTCCCCGTGAGGTGCAGCACGAAGTCTTCCGCCAGCAAATGCAAATCGCCGCTGACGCGAAGAAGCCCATCGTGATCCACACAAGAGAAGCCTGGGACGACACCATAGCCGCGATCCGCGACCACTGGGACCCCACGATAGGCGGCATCATGCACTGCTTCTCCGGCACTCCCGAACGAAGCGAAACAAGCACTGGACCTGGGCTTCTACCTAAGCTTCGGCGGAATAGTAACGTTTCCCAAAGCCCTGGATATCCAAGAAAGCGCGAGCACAAGCCCCCGCCGACCGGATCCTGGTAGAAACCGATGCCCCCTATCTGGCTCCAGTCCCCAAACGCGGCAAACGCAACGAACCCGCCTTCATGCTAGAGACAGTCCGCAAACTAGCATCCCTCCGAGGCGTCACCGAACAATCCATAGCCGACCAAACCACCCAAAACTTCCGCCGCCTGGTGGGGCAGGTTCCCGACCTGCCCTCCGCCAACTGACAATGTTAAACCCCCTGCCCTCCTTGCTACACTCAAAATTCCCATGGCATTCGGCAAGCTAGGCCAAACCCTTACCGCGCTGGAAATCTTCGACCTGGTCCGCGAGGACCTCGACAAAGTCGAGCGCGAAATCGGACTCGAATCCATCAGCTCCACCGACGCCGTCACTTACATCGGCCAATACCTCCAATCCGGCGGCGGCAAACGTCTCCGCCCGATGCTGGTCCTCCTCAGCGGCAAACTCTTCGCCGACTCCAGCCCCGCCCTCATCCGCATGGCCGCCGTAGTCGAAATGATCCACACCGCGACGCTGGTCCACGACGACGTGATCGACATCGCCAAAACCCGCCGCGGCCGCCCTTCTGTCAACGTGGTTTGGGGCAACCACACTTCGGTGCTCGCCGGCGACTGGCTCTACATGCAGGCCTTTCAAGTCGCCCTCCGCGAGCGCAGCTTCCCCGTCCTGGACTTGCTGATCAGCCTCACTCAAATGATGGTCGAAGGCGAGCTGCTGCAACTGGAACGAATCGGCAAAATCGCTGTCACCGAAGCCGATTACATGGAGCTGATCGACCGCAAAACCGCCAGCCTCTTCTCGGCCTGCGCGAGATTAGGAGCCATCGTCGCCGGAGCCAGCGAAGTCCGACGAAGCCCGTCTGGGCGAATACGCCTGGAACCTGGGCATAGCTTTCCAACTGATCGACGACATCCTCGATTTCACCAGCCGCGAAAAAATCCTAGGCAAGCCCGTAGGCAACGACCTGCGCGAAGGCAAAGTAACGCTGCCCCTGATCTACGCGCTCGAAACCGCCGACGCCGAGGAACGCAAGCTCGTAGAAACCATCCTGGCCGACGGCAACTACGACCAAGTCCCGTTCGGCAAAATCCTCCATTTACTCAACAAGCACCACGGCATAGAGCGAGCCCAGGAGCGAGCCAAAGAGTTCACCGAAAAAGCCCGGGCCATCATCGGAGAGTTCCCAAGCTCGCCGTACCAAAAAGCTCTAAACTCCGTGACCGATCTGGTAACCGGCCGCGACCACTAGTGGGCCGTCCCAGGCATATCAACAGCGTGTTTCGCGTCTGCCCACTCCCTGACTGTCGCGGCTCAATGAGCCGCCATGCGTAAGCATGCGGGCAGACGTGATAGTCTCGCTGTTGAAATGACGGGGACGGGCCACTAGTGGGCTGCCCCCGAACGGGCGGTAGCCCATGCGTGAGTGCCATGAGCCGGCGGCAGGGCTCGGCCCGCCCCACAACGTGCTGATCGACTGATCACCAAAAATTACGAAACGAACCCACCGAATCCGGATACCTCCCGATTGCAGGGTACGCTAGGAAATCTCAGGTAAGGTTCACACAAAGTCGCAAAGTTCGCAAAGGAAAGGAGATAATCGAACATGACCAGACGAACAATCCTGACCGCCCTTGCCGCCGCGTCGTCCGTCCACGCCCAGCAGCGCAAAGAATGGAAACCCCGTCTCGGAGTCCTGGGCCCCTTCACTCCAGTCAACGTCCAGTTCGCTAAAGAAGAAGGCTTCACCAACATGATCCTCGATGGAGGCTCCGTCACCGAGGAAAAGGCCGAAGCCATCAAAAATGCGGGCATGCATTTTTCCGCCATTCAATCTTCTCAAAACCACATCTCCCCCGACCCCGACAAGCACGCCAAGGAAGTCGACTACTTCGTCAAGAAAATCGAGCTGGCCGGCAAACTAGGCATTCCCTACATCGGCACCTGCTCCGGCAAGGACGAAGCCAAGCGCTTCCCCCAACAGATCGACGACATCGTCCGCGTCTACACCGAAAAATATTTCAAAGCCTGCGAAGCAGCGAAGGTTCGCATTCTCTGGGAACCCTGGGCCGGCGGACCCAACATCGCGACGGGTCCCGTGGGTTTCGAAGCGCTCTTCAAAGCCTTCGGCGATTCGCCCTATGTCGGTCTGCAATACGATCCGTCGCACCTGGTCTGGCAGATGATGGATCCCATCCAATGCGCCCGCGATTTCATCGACAAGATTTACGACGTCCATTTGAAGGACACGCAGATCCGTTGGGACGTGCTCAAGAAAACCGGCATCAACCCTCCGAATCGAGCCCAATGGTGGACGTTCCGGCTGCCTGGCTTAGGTGCGATGGACTGGCCCGGATTCTTCAGCGTGCTCCAGCAAGCCGGATATCAGGGCGCCATGAGTATCGAGCACGAGGATCCGTTCTACGGCTCCCCCAACCGACCCGGCCCTGACTTCAGCGACGATTTCAAGACTGGCCTGAAGATGGCTCACCGCTACTTGAAGCAGTACATCCCCGACTGACTATGGTCGATTGAGACATCGTGGTCGAACAGTTTCGACATACTCTGGTCGTTTAAGACCTCGCTTTTGGGACCATCGCAGAAGATAGCCCCGTTCTTGAGCGCGATCACCCGCCCGATCTCGGGGACGATGTCGGGGAGATTATGCGTGACCAGCAGAATGCCGACCCCCGACTGCGCCAGCTTCCGCAGGGCTTCCCTGACCTCGTGTTGAGCCCTTATATCCAACGAGTTAGTCGGTTCATCGAGCAGTAGAGCCTTGGGATCGTGAACCAGAGCGCGGGCAAGAACCGCCTTCCGCACTTCGCCTGAGGACATTTCGGTAAGTGGATGATCCGCAAGGTGTTCCACGTCGAAAAACCGCAGCGCGTCCAGCGCTTTCGCCTCCATTTCCGGAGTGACATGATGATTCGGCCAGATCCCGATCGACCCAAAAAATCCGCTCAGCGCCGTTTCCAGCGCCGAATAAGGACGGGTGCATGTTTCGACTAAGTCGTTAGTAACAATGCCCAATAGCACCCGCAAATCGAACAATCCCCAAGTCTCCCGCCCCCAAATCCGCACCACCCCGGGTTGCCTGGGATAACATTCCCGGGTGATCACTTTGATGAGAGTCGATTTTCCACTTCCGTTAGGCCCAAGGATCGCCGCATGTTCCCCGGCAGCGATGGAAAAGCTGATTCCACGCAGAGCCATGGTGTTTTCGCGCTGGACGTGAACGTTTTCAAATTCGATGTAAGGTATAGAAATGGTTCGCATTAGTATCGAAGACCGAATAACCATCGTAACGATTCATCGTCCTGAAGTGCGCAACGCCGTGAATCGCGACACGGCGGAGGCGCTGGCGTTCGCGTTTCGGCAGTTCGACGCCGACCCCAATTCCGATATGGCGATTCTGACCGGGGAGGGCGGGAACTTCTGCGCAGGCGCGGATTTAAAGGCGTTTAACAACCATTTAAGCCCCGAAGGCGACGGGCCGATGGGGCCTACGCGGCTTCGTTTATCGAAACCGGTGATCGCGGCGGTGGAAGGATATGCGGTGGCCGGCGGACTGGAATTATCGATCTGGTGCGATTTGCGGGTGGCGGCTCGAAATGCGGTTTTTGGGGTATTTTGCCGGCGTTTTGGGGTCCCGCTGATCGATTTGGGAACGGTGCGGCTGCCCCGGTTGATCGGGCAGAGTCAGGCCATGGATATGATTCTGACCGGCCGCGGAGTTTCGGGCGAAGAGGCACTGCGGATGGGGTTGGCGAATCGCTTGACCGAGCCTGGATTGGCGCTGGATGGGGCTTTCGATCTGGCGCAGGAGATCGCCGCGCATCCGCAGAAGTGCATGCGGTCCGATCGATTGTCGGTTTATGAGCAGTGGGAATCCGACGATCCGGCGGCGAATGAATTCCGGTTGGGGATGCAGGTGATCGATAGCGGAGAATCTAAAGAAGGCGCGGAGCGCTTCGCGAAGGGAAAGGGCAGGCACGGGAAATGAGACTGGCGGTTTTTTGCTGTGCATTGACGCTGGCGGGGCAATCGTTATCGACGGAACAACAGAAGATTGTGGCGGCGGTGAATGCGGATGCGGACGATTCGCTACGGCTGCTGGAGCAGATCGTAAACATCAATAGCGGGACTTTGAACGCGGCTGGAGTACGTAAAGTCGCGGATGTGCTGCGGCCCCGGTTTGAGGCACTGGGATTTGCCTGCCGCTTTATTCCGATGGAAGAAGTGCATCGCGCGGGGCACCTGGTTTGCGAGCGGACCGGGTCGCATGGAAAACGCGTCCTGCTGATCGGGCATATGGACACGGTGTTTGAACCCAGAAGTCCGTTCCAGAAGTTTGAGCGGAAGGGCGATATCGCGGTCGCTCCCGGGTCGGAAGACATGAAGGGCGGGCTCGCGATTATGGTGAGTTCGCTGAAGGCTCTCAATAGTGTTGGGGCGCTCGATGGAACGAACATTACGGTGTTTCTGACGGGAGATGAAGAGAAGGCTGGGGAGCCTCTCTCGATTTCGCGCCGCGATTTGATCGCAGCCGGGAAGCGGAGCGATGCGGCGCTCGAATTTGAAGCTGGGGTGCGGCAGGCGGGGCATGACATGGCTAGCATCGCTCGGCGGAGCTCGCGATCGTGGGTGCTGAAGGTCAGTGGAAAAACGGGGCACTCGGCAGGGATTTTCGGCGAGTCGGGGTTCGGGGCGATTTATGAGATGGCTCGGATACTGGAGGCGTTCCGGCAGGAGCTGCGGGAGCCCGACTTGACGTACAACGTGGGATTGATCACGGGAGGCGCGACGGCATCCTACGACGCTGCTACTGCGAGCGGCGGCGCGACGGGAAAATCGAACATCATTCCGGCGATGGCGGAGGCGGTGGGAGACATCCGGACGGTGACCGACGAGCAGTATGAACGGGTGCGCAAAAAGATGGAAGAGATTGCCGCAAAGCATTTGAAAGGGACGTCGGCGGAGATTGAGTTTAAGGAAGGCTATCCGTCGATGCCGGCCACGGATGCGAACAAGGCTCTGTTAGAGGAACTGAATAAGGTCAATCGGGCGCTGGGGACGGACGTGATGGAGCCTTTCGATCCCAGCCGCAGAGGGGCGGGCGATTTATCGTTCGTCGCGCCGTATGTGGCGAGTATTTCGGGGCTGGGAGCATTTGGGTCGGGAGGGCATGCGCCGGGGGAGACGATTGAGTTGTTGTCGCAGGGTCCGCAGGCGAGGAGGGTGGCGTTGTTTATTTATGCGTTGACTCGGTGAGTAGGGGGGAAGGCGCGAAGGACCATGGATCTCGTCGGACCCCTCCACGACTGTCGGGTTCGGTGTTGGGGTTGGGGGTCAGCGCCGGTTGGCAACCGGCACGCAAGCTGCCAGCCTGCCCCACATCGGAGGAGCAGGGAGAGACTTCAGCCCTTGAGGATGTTTGACCACCTGTCTTGTCGTTCCTCGGAGGAGGTTTCTTCTATTCTGGTCGAGACGGTCCACACGTGGCCGGAGGGATCGACGATACGGGCGGTGCGGTCGCCCCAGAACTGGTTTTTCACGGGGAGCAGAATTCTTGCTCCGGCGGCGACTGCTCGCTCGATCACGGAGTCTACGTCTTCCACATAGACGTAGATCACGACTGGGGAGCTGCCGTCCGGCTGGGGGGCTCGGCTCGCGAGGGTTGGCCACTCCGCTTCGATCATGATCATCGCTCCGCCGATGGTCAGCGCGGCGTGGGCTACGCTGCCGTCCGGACCGGGCCGGCGCACCAGTTCCACGGCTCCAAACGTGGCGGTGCAAAATTCGATTTCAGCAGACGGGTCGCGGCAGACCAACATCGGCATCACAACAGAGACGCCGTCGGGTAAAGGTTTCACTGCGATGTGTATATCACGCTCCCGTGACAAGATCAAGAATTTTCGCTCAACCAGTTAACCGAAGGCGTCGCGCGGAGTATCACCCTGTATGGACAGAATCCTTAAAGACTTGCGCTTTGGGCTCCGGCAGCTTCGGTTGAATCCGACGTTCACGCTGGTCTCGGTGGTCTCACTGGCGCTGGGAATCGGAGCCAATACCGCCATTTTTCAACTGATTGAAGCGGTTCGATTGCGGATGCTGCCGGTCGAAAAGCCGCAGGAACTGGCGTACCTCAATTTCGCTGAGGGCTCGAAGCGGTCGGGGTGGTATTCGACCCGAAGCGCCCGGTTTACATATCCGCAATGGGAGCTGATCCGTTCGCGGCAGCAAGCGTTCGGCCAAACGATGGCTTGGAGCGCGACCAGGTTCAACTTGGCGCAGGGCGGCGAGGCTCGTTACGCCGAGGGTGTGTATGTGAGCGGGGATTTCTTTTCCGTGCTGGGAGTGCCCGCGATGCTGGGTCGGACGCTGTCTCGGGAGGACGATCAGCCCGGTTGCGGGTCGCCGAGCGCGGTGATCAGCTATTCGTTTTGGGAGCGTGAGTTCGGCGGCAGCGCGGACGCGATCGGGCGGAGTGTGCGCCTCGATGGCAGGCCATTGACGATTGTCGGGGTGACTCCGCCGAGCTTTTTCGGCGTGGAAGTGGGCGTTCGGAACGACGTGGCTGTGCCGATGTGCGCCGATCCGCTATTTTCGAACGACGGCAAGGGAAGGATCTCGAACCGGGTTGCGTGGTGGGTGTCGGCGATGGGCCGGTTGAAGCCGGGGTGGACGATCGAGCGGGCGAATGCGCATCTTCAGACGCTGGCCCCGGGCATCATGGAAGGATCGGTGCCGCCTGAATACCGGCCCGACGATGCGAAGCTTTACCTGGCGAACAAGCTGACCGTCACGCCGGGCGGCACGGGCGTATCGGGCCTGCGCCGGAATTACGCGAATCCGCTATGGATGCTGTTAGCCACCACGGGGCTGGTTCTGCTGATCGCGTGCGCAAATCTGGCGAACCTGCTGCTGGCGCGCGCGAGCGTTCGCGAACGGGAGATTGCGATCCGGCAGGCGATTGGAGCGTCGCGGGGCAGGTTGATCGGGCAACTGCTTTCGGAGAGCATGCTGCTGGCGGTATTCGGCACGGCGCTGGGAGCGTTGCTGGCGCAGGGTTTGAGCCGGGCGCTGGTGGCGTTTCTCTCGACGCCGGGACATCAGGTGTTCGTGGGACTGAGCCCGGATCTGCGCGTACTTGGTTTTATGGCGGGCGTCGCGATCCTGACATGTCTGCTGTTCGGACTGGCGCCGGCGGTGCGGGCCGCCAATATCGCGCCGGCGTCGGCGATGCGGACGGGAGGACGGGGAATTACTTCGGGTCGCGAACGGTTCAGTTTGCGGCGGGGTTTGGTGGTGGCGCAGATCGCGCTGTCGCTGGTGCTGCTGGTGGGGGCGTTCCTGTTCGTGCGCAGCCTCCAAAAATTGTTGGAGATCCAACCTGGATTCCGGCCGGAAGGAATTATCGCTGTCACTCTGGATCTGAAGCCGGCGCACTATTCGAAGGAGCGCTTGCCGGAGATTTATCGCGAATTGCTGGAGCGGGTGAAGACGCGCACTGGAGCGGCGTCGGCGGCACAAGTCTGGTGGACTCCGGTCAGCGGCGCCGGATGGGACGGCAACGTGTGGGCGGAAGGACCGTCGGCGGCTCATATAGAGTCCAACTTCCTCCGCGCCGGTCCGGGATACTTCAAGACGATGGAAACCGGGTTTCTCGCCGGGCGCGATTTCGACGATCGGGACAGACTGGGAGCTCCCAAAGTGGCGATCGTCAACGAAGTGTTCGCGCAGCGTGTTTTCGGCGGCCAGAATCCGGTGGGACGCTCGTTTCGCGTCCAAGGCGGCGCGGGGGAACCCGATGCGCTTTATCAAGTGATCGGGTTGGTGCGCAATACAAAGTATGGCGAGCTTCGCGAAGATTTCCAGCCGATCAGTTTTCTGCCCGTCGCACAGGAAGACGTTCCTGGTCCGGATGCGACGTATGTTCTGCGGACGAGTGCTCCGGTGGCGGGAGTTTTTCGGGCCGCGACGGCGGCGATTGCCGAGGTGCATCCGGGAATTGGCATTCAGTTCAGTATTCTGAGCACTCAATTGAAGGAGTCGCTGATGCGGGACCGGTTGATGGCGGCGCTCGCGGGAGCGTTCGGAGTGCTGGCCGGGTTGCTTGCGGTCCTGGGGCTGTATGGCGTGATTGCATACATGGTGGCGCGGAGGCGGAACGAGATCGGGGTGCGGGTCGCGCTGGGTGCTGGCCGGGGAAGCGTGATTCAACTGATCCTGCGGGAAGCCGCGCTGCTGCTGGCGATCGGACTGGCGGTGGGCACGGGGCTCGCGCTATGGGCGGCGCGGGCAGCGACTTCGATGCTGTACGGGTTGAAGCCGTACGATCCGGTCACGGTGGCCGGAGCGATCGTCACGCTGGCGGCGGTCGGCCTGGTTGCGAGCTATGCCCCAGCGTACCGAGCTTCGCGGCTGGATCCGATGGACGCATTGCGGGAGGAGTGATAGTGCCCTGATTGCCCGCATGCTTACGCATGGCGGCTCATGTTCTTTTCGGTAATGCCGTTAAGAAATCATGGCGACTGATCCACGGGCGGGCAAATACCTCGTTTTTCATCTGGGCGAGGAAGAATTTGCCATTCACGTGGAGAAAGTCCGCGAAATCATGAGGGTGCAGGACATTACCCAGGTCCCGCAGACCCCGCCGCATGTCAAGGGCGTGATCAACCTGCGAGGCAAGGTAATTCCCGTGGTGGATCTGCGGTTGAAATTCACCATGCCGGCGAAGGAGTATACCCATCGCACGTGCATCATCGTCGTGCAAGTCTCGGGTGTGCCGATGGGAATCGTGGTGGACGGGGTGGCGGAGGTGGTGCAGGTGTCTGGCGCCGATGTCGAGGATACGCCGAGCTTCGGCAAAGAAGTCGACGTGCCTTACGTAATGGGACTGGCCAAGCTGAAGGGCAAAGTCAAAATCCTTCTCGATATCGACCAGGTGATGGATGCGACGGCACAATGATGGTGGAAGATGTCACGAGGCAGCTCGACGAGCTGAGCGTGAGGATGGTAGTGGGCGGGGGCGATGCGCCGGAGACGCTCGCAATCCTGGCAGCGATCGAAAAGGCCGCGCGGGAGGCGGGCCGCACATCGGGGGCGGACGCGGCTGCGGAGCTGAAGGCTCGGGCGACAGGCGCGGCGAGAAGGTCGGTGGAGGAGTTCGAGCGGGTGGTGACGGGCGGAATCGAAAGCCTGCGCCGGGCGCTGGAATCCGCCTCGGCACCAGTGGTAAATGCCATCGCGCAGGATCCGGAACTGATTGGCGACTTCGTCAATGAAGCGCGGGAGCATCTGGCAACCATCGAATCGCAGGTGTTGGCGCTAGAGCGGGATCCCACGGCGTCCGAACCGCTGAACGCGGCGTTTCGCGGTTTTCACACGATCAAGGGGCTGGCTGGATTCTTGGATTTGGGGGACATCCGCGCGGTCTCGCACGAAGTGGAAACTTTGCTGGACAGGGCCCGCAACAAAGACCTGTTGATAACGCCGGGCATCATCGACGTCGTGCTGGAGAGCGCGGACTACTTGAAAAATGCGATCTCCGGGGTTCAGGCAGGGTTGCTTGGCAAGGCGGTGCCTCCTCCAGCGTTCGATGAATTGCTGGGACGAGTTCGCGCGGTCCTGGATGGGAAGGTGGTGGCTCCGGCTGCCAGCAGGCGGGAAGAGAAACCGAAGGACGACAGCGAATCTACATCGTCGCTCCGAGTGGATGCGGGCAAGCTCGATTACATGATGGACATGGTGGGGGAGCTGGTAATCGCGCAGTCGCTGATTACGCACAATCCTGAGATCGGCGCGCTGGAGAGCAGACCGCTGCAAAGAAATCTGCAACAGCTCGGGCGGATTACGGCGGAGGTGCAGCGCGTGGCGATGAGTATGCGCATGACGCCTGTCACGCAGCTGTTCGGCCGCATGACGCGCCTGGTGCGGGACCTATCGAGAAAAAACGGCAAGCAGGTGGACCTGCAGCTTTCGGGCGAAGACACGGAACTGGATAAGACGATCGTCGAGCAGCTGACGGATCCGCTGATGCACATGGTGCGCAATTCGCTGGACCACGGTCTGGAAGCGGCGGAGGAACGGATCGCGGCGGGAAAAACGCCGGTGGGGACGCTGAGACTGGCGGCGTCGTATCAGGCGGGCAACATCCTGATCGAGATCACCGACGATGGACGCGGGCTGAACAGGGAGAGAATCCTGAAGAAAGCACGCGAAAGGGGGCTGGTGCACGAGGGCCAGAACCTGAGCGAGAGCGAGATTTTCTTCCTGGTCTTCGAACCGGGATTCTCCACGGCGACGGTGGTGACCGATGTCAGCGGGCGCGGCGTGGGAATGGACGTGGTGCGCCGCCAGATCACGAGGCTGCGCGGGCGGATCGATATTCAATCGGCCAAGGGCCGCGGCACGACGTTTCTGCTGCGCCTGCCTTTAACACTGGCGATTATCGACGGGTTGATCGTCGGCGTGGGCGCGGAACGGTACATCATGCCGATCAATTCCGTTCGCGAAATGATGCGGCCGACTCCGGAAATGATTTTCACCATGGAGGGCCGCGCGGAAATGGCGATGGTGCGCGGCGAGCTGCTGCCCATCGTGCGGCTGGACCGGCGCTTCGCAATCAAGGGGGCGCGCCAAAATCCGTGCGAGGCACTGTTGGTGGTCGCGGAGGCGCAGGGACGGCGATTCTGCCTGCTGGTGGACGAACTGCTGGGCAAGCAGGAAGTGGTGATTAAGAGCCTGGGCGACATGTTTCGCGAAGTGTCCGGAATTTCCGGAGGCGCGATTCTCGGGGACGGCCGGGTGGGCCTGATTCTGGATATGGGCGGAGTTCTGCGGGAGCACGCGAATGCATAAGGCCTTAGTGGATAAAACCATGGGCGATCCGCCGCTGCTGGGCGCTCCCGCGTTCGAAAAATTCCGCCGCCTGGCGTATGACAAGTTCGGGCTCAACCTCACCGAGGCGAAGCGCCAACTGGTGGCCGCGCGGCTGGGGAAAAAGCTGCGCGAGCTGAAAGTGCCGAGTTACGAAGCTTATTACGATCTGGTGGTGGCGGACCGCACCGGCGAATCCCTGATCGCATTGATCGACGCTCTCTCCACCAATCACACGTCGTTTTTGCGAGAGGCCTCACACTTCGATTTTCTGATCAAGCGCGTACTGCCGGCATTGCGGAAGCGCGCCTCGATCGATCTCTGGAGCGCGCCGTGCTCGACCGGCGAAGAGCCCTATTCCATCGCCATCACACTGCTGGAACAGCTCGGCATGCCGCCGAAGCCAGCGCTGCGCATCCGCGCAACCGACATTTCGACGCGCGCGCTGACCGTCGCGAAACAAGGAATGTACACGGCGGAGCGATTGGGCGCGATGCCTCCGGCGCTGATCGCGAAATATTTCACGCGGACGGAGCCTGGGTCGTACCAGATCAGCCAAAAGGTCCGGCGGATGATCGATTTCGAGCGCTTCAATCTGATCGAGCCGATGCGCGGCAATCGCAGGTTCCCGATCGTCTTTTGCCGCAATGTGATGATCTATTTCGATAAGCCGACGCAGGAGCGCGTGGTGGCGGGTCTCTCGCAGGTGTTGGAGCCGGGGGGCTACCTGATGATCGGGCATTCCGAGAGCCTGATGGGCGTCCATCACTCGCTCGAATACATACAGCCGGCGATTTACCGCAAACCGGGGGCGACTCCGTGACGTCGATCGCTGTCGGCATCGCGGAGTGCCAGACCTCCAAGGATCGCGACGCCACGCTGGTGGCTTACGGACTGGGCTCCTGTGTTGGGGTTGCTGCGTTCGACCCGGCCTGCTCGGTGGGCGGCCTGCTTCATATTCTGCTGCCGGACTCGAGCCTGGACGCGGATAAGGCCACCAGGAATCCGCACATGTTCGCCGATACCGGAGTCGCCGCACTGCTGAACCGGTGTCTCGCATTGGGCGCCGTGAAGTCGCGGCTGCGCGTGTGGGTGGCGGGAGGCTCCGCTGTGATGGACAATCGCGGAGTCTTCAATATCGGCAAACGAAATCAGCTCGCGGTGCGAAAAGCGCTGTGGAAGGCGGGACTTCTCACTCAGAGTGAGGATGTGGGCGGACAGCGGTCGCGCACGATACGCCTGGAAATCGGGACCGGCAAGTTTGGGGTTCGCACCGCCGGAGCGGATCAGGAATTGAAAAGCGAATACTGGCATCGCCCAAGGAGCATGACATGGCCCTTCGAATTTTGATCGTAGACGACTCCGCCGCGATGCGCGCATTTATCCGCCGCGTGGTTTTGCTGAGCGGCATAGAGGTGGGCCAGTATTTCGAAGCGGCCAACGGCGCGGAGGCACTGGCGCAACTGGAGGTCAACGCGGTGGACGTAGTGCTCACCGACATCAACATGCCCGTAATGGACGGCGAAACATTCGTTCGCCGGATGCGCAACGGCGGCCCGTTCCAATCGACGCCGGTGGTGGTCATCTCGACCGACGCCACCACCAATCGAATCGAGACAATGTTGTCGCTGG
Source organism: Bryobacterales bacterium (assembly GCA_963813145.1). GTDB lineage: Bacteria > Acidobacteriota > Terriglobia > Bryobacterales > Bryobacteraceae > Palsa-187. The sequence goes on along the minus strand of CAWEXX010000001.1, from coordinate 2,255,034 downwards.
GCGCGGTTGGCTATCTGCAAAAACCGTTCGGCCCGGAACAATTGCGCGACGAATTGGACCGGGTGCTGGGCGTCAATCATGAGTGAAGCGGCTGCTCAAAGCATGGACGCATTGGACACATTGATAGGCGCGCTGCTGCGCTCCTGCAGCGAGCACATCCTCGAAACCATGTTCTTCACTCCCGTATTAGACGAGGTAGATCCTGTTTCAAGCACCGGCTGCCAGCGGGTAGCGTCCCGGCTGCATTTTCGCGGGAAGCCGTCGGGCGATTTCGAGGTGGACGCCGCTCCCGGGATTACGCGTTCGCTTACGGCCGGGTTTCTGGGAATTGAGGAATGCGAGGTGACGGCGATCCAGGAAGACGAGGTCATGGCGGAGTTTTGCAACATGACGTGCGGGTCCGCGCTGTCGAGCCTCGGTCAGGTAGAGTATTTCAGCCTGGAGACGCCGGAAACCTCGCGCCCAGCCGAGTTCGCACCCGCGGTGGAAGGCGTGCGGCGGACCTTTCTGCTCGAACAGGGCACTCTATCGGTCTGCCTGCGCGTGGATTTCGACCGGAGCCAGTAAATGGCGGACACCCGTAAAATCAGGGTCCTGGTGATAGACGATTCCGCCATCGTGCGGAAAATCCTTTCGGAGACGCTGGCTTCCGAAGCCGACATTGAGGTGGTGGGAACGGCTCCCGACCCAATCGTCGCGCTCGAGAAGATCAAGCGGCTGAAACCCGACGTGCTGACGCTCGATATCGAGATGCCGCGCATGGACGGGCTCACTTTTTTGAAGCAGTTGATGCAGACGCAGCCGATGCCGGTGATCCTGATCAGCTCGCTGGCGCAATCGTCGGTGGAAATCGCGCTCGAGGGGCTGAAAAACGGCGCGGTGGACGTTCTCGCCAAACCCAGCGGACCTTATTCGGTGGGCGAGCTGCGTGCCACGCTGTCGCTGCGGATTCGCGCCGCAGCCCGAGCAAACCTGCGAAGGTCCATCGCGCGGGAGGCAGTTCGGCCGATTGTGCCTGATAATCCGAGCGGCTCCGTGGTCGACTCGACGCGGCTGATCGCGGTCGGCGCATCGACTGGCGGCACGGAAGCGATCGCGGCGGTCCTCACGCAGTTGCCGGCCGACTTCCCTCCCATTCTGATTACGCAACATATTCCGGCCATGTTTTCGCGAACCTTCGCCCAGAGGCTCGACAAACTGTGCCGCATGGAAGTGCGCGAGGCGGCGGATGGCGATGTCCCGCGTCCCGGACTCGCTCTGGTCGCACCCGGTGGATTACACATGCTGCTCGAACGCTCGGCCGGCGCGCTTCGCGTCAGGGTTAAGGACGGTCCGGCGGTCTGCTATCAGCGTCCTTCGGTGGACGTATTATTCACGTCGGTGGCGATGGCGGCGGGCGCGAAAGCCGTGGGGCTGATGCTGACGGGCATGGGCAACGACGGCGCGCAAGGTATGAAGCGCATGAAAGACGAGGGCTGTTTCAACATCGCGCAGGATGAGGCGTCGTGTGTCGTTTTCGGGATGCCCCGGGAGGCGATTCGGGCCGGAGCCGTGGATCAGACGCTGCCGCTCGACCGAATCGCGGCGGCATTGTTGAACGCCTGCTCGATTCCGGTCAGATCGCGTCTTTCCACATCATCTCCGCATCCGACCGCCTGACGTAGTTTGCATCGACGGCTGCGGGATCGAGGGCACGGCCGGTCGCGAACTCGCGCGCGGCAATTCTTCCAATGGCACCCGCTAACATGCGCGGCTCCGAAAGAATCTCTGCGCCCGGAGGGAGCGACGCCAGCCATGCGTCTTGCTTGATCACCACTTCGTCATGAACCGGTTCGAGGGCCGCGCTGTAAACCGCGCCATAAATCTCCCCGCGGCGCGCGTCGATCCAGGGGGCGCGCAGGGCAGCGGTGCCGAAAAACGCCATGGCTTTCAGATTCGATACAGCGATCACTGTGCGGGACGTGGCTTCGGCCAGGCCTTTCACGGCTGTCAGGCCGACGCGAACGCCGGTAAAGGTCCCGGGGCCGGATGCCGATGCGAATGCGTCGATATCGCCGAGCGTCAGATTATTGCGAGTCAACAGCGCATCAATTTCGCCGAAGAGCATGTCGCCAACGCGGTCGCCGGGTTCGAGCGCGACTTCTTCAATCACCAAGTCATCCCGGGTGATCGCGATACTGCCGCGTTCGCTGGTGGTATCGATCGACAGGATAGTCATTTAGTTGCCGGCCGCGCACCGTGCGGAAAAAAGCGCCGACAGGCGAAAGCGCCTGTCCCACCTATGGTCGCGTCTCGGTAAATAGCTGATAGCAAATTCAGCTGCCGAGCCGTGACCGCAGGGAGCGGAGTTTTTCCGAACCTCAAGGGACAACTCTGAAAATCCGGTCGATCATGTACGCCTTGCCGTTCGCATTGACGATATTGGCGTGCAGACTCAGCGTTGCGGGAAGATTCTTCGCGATCGACGGAGGCACTTTCAACGTCCCTTCCCTGCCCGTCCCGATCACGCGATAGCCTTCGCCGTCGGCCGATACCTCCGCCGTCCATTCGACCAGCAGAAATCGTGTGGCGCGGGTTTCCTTACGGACCTTCAGGACCAGGTGCGGCGGATGCGACAGAGAAATTTCATTCTCCGCCGGCTCCGAAATATCAAACAGCGGCTTCTCTCCTGCCAAAGTAATTTCCTGCACGGGAACCGCTCGCGCTTCGAACTTATAGGACTTCAACATCCCGGCCTTTTCCCCTTCGCGCGAAATGTGCAGCACCCAGTCGTGGGAAGCGTTGGGTGGCTCTCCCGTAAAGCGCTCTCCGCGGTAGTCTTTCTGTTTCACGCGCTCGCCATTCGCGGGATCGATCCACACGACTTCGTAGCCATGGTGTTCCAGCGTTACCTCAACGGGTCCGGGCTTTTCCACATAAATTATGTACTCCACACCATCGAGCGCCAGCCCGCGTCCGCCATCGACGCCGAAATACGGCTCCAGATCCCAATACCGGTTGCCGGCCATGAACTCGCGCCACACGGTCATGTACTGGCCCGATCCCGCGGCAGGATATTGACCGTTCATGGTGGCGTTCCACAGGTCGTGCGTGTTGGCGATCCCGGTGGCCAGCGCGGGCGACTGATAGAACTGATGCTCTACGCCTCCAACGTTCGCATCCGGCGTCCCATAGCCGATGATGTTCATCCATCCATCGGCGAGCAAAGGGGCCGATGTAACCTCCGCCATCGAAGTGCGCGGGTGTTGGTAGGGATCGAACTTCTTCAGCAGCGCGCCGGTTTCTTTCAGAATCGCCCGGCTGCGCGGTACACTTTCATACGCTGGAAATCCTGCCCACGTGATGTTGAACGCGGCGAACCGTGATGCGACGTCGGAGATGTAACGCTCACGCTCCTTCCAGTCTTCAGGCAGTTGCGCAAACCCGATGTCGGAAGTCAACCCCTGGCCATTCATCGCACGTATTCGCGAAGCTGCTTCCACAAGATCGGCTCCCGCATCGAGCGTGACGCGCAGATGAGTAAACTTCTCTTTCGCCCGAGCCGCGACCAAGGCGTCAAACTCCGCGCGAGGCATCGTCAGAAATTTTTCGATGGCGGTGGCCATCCATAAGTGCGGACGGTTATCTTCAGTCTGAAAATGATGCACATTCGCGACTTTCACAAACCCCGGCGCATCCGATTCATTCGCGGTGAACTGCCCGAGCTTCCCGTCAAATCGAGCGATGCTGCTGGTGAACCGGTAATCCCAGGGTCCGGGTTCGGTCGGCGAAAAGCGGATGACAAAGCGCCGGTCGCCGTCACGAAACGCGTACATTAAATACGTCCTGTGACGAGGCGAGCGAAACTCGGCACGAAGTTGCACCGAGTCGGGCTTCTCGGTGGCCTCCAGGTCGAACACCAGGTCGCAGGGAGACCATGTAGGAATTGCGGGACAGGTGGGCTGAGCGAGCAGCGGCAAAGCAAGAATCGACAGGGGAAGGACTGCGCGAAGCATCTGTTCCCAATATATCGGAAACCTCGTTCCAGCTCGGTTTGGTCTCTTGCTATTCGGACAAATATGTCCGATCATGAGTGCGCGCCGGGGAGTTCGTTCAGAAGATCAGGCGATTGGGACGGGAGCGCGATGTAAGCGTCCGCTTTGAAGCTATACGCGGGAAAGGCAGCCACGGCGTGTTGTATTTCGGATCGGCATTCACGATCGTCCAAGAATTCAAACGCGAGTTGAAGACTGGGATGCTTCACGGAATGCTCAAACAACTGGGGCTCACAACGAAGGACCTGAGGTAACGAACATGAGAAGTTTTGTCTATCCAGCTATGCTGATGCCCGAGGCCGCGGGCTTCACGGTGCGGTTTCCCGATCTGCCGGATGCAATTACAGGTGGGGAGGACCGGTCCGACGCCCAGGCGCAAGCCGTGGACTGCCTGGAAGAAGCGATCGCGGTCCGCATTGCCGATGGATTGGATATTCCAGAGCCGTCGCCTCTGCGACGCAAACAGGTGGCGATCACTTTACCTGCGCCGATGGCCGCGAAGGCTGCTCTGTATCTGGCAATTAGGGAGACGGGGCTTTCCAACATGCAGCTCGCGCGAAAGCTGGGCCTGGACGAAAAGGAAATTCGGAGGCTGCTTAATCCGAAGCACGCAACAAAACTCTCCCGGATCGAAGATGTACTCTCTCGATTAGGAAAGCGCCTGACTATTTCCTTGGAGGACGCGGCCTGACTGGCCAGTGGCGTTAGCATTATGGAGAATGGCCTTGTCCTCAACGCCGACACCGAACCCCGACAGTTATGGAGGGGTCTCTGAGACAGGCCACCAGTGTCTGATTCTCAGAATTGCACCCGCAGCCCCAACTGCAACCGCCGCGGCGACGTCGCCTGGTTCGTCACTTGACCGAACTGCTGAGAGTTGATCACGAAGTTATTGCTGAATACCGCGAATGCCGAGTGGTTGAAGACATTCAGCGCCTCCAGCCGCAGCTGCACCAGTAAATGCTCGGTCACCTTAGTGTCCTTAAACAGCGCCGCATCCATGTTGAACACGCTCGGCCCAGTGAACTGCCGCCGCTCGAGAGCTCCGATAGTCCCCGCCGTCGGATTCGTGAAGATTTGGCCCGTGAATCCCGCGGACTCCGTGGGAGGAGCAACTGCGCGCCCGTCTGATCCGATCACCGCCGACGGCGCATAATAAGGTCCGTTGCCAGTCATGCGAAGCTGCAACAGGCTATCGAGACTGGACCGGGTCAGCGAGGTGTTCGCCATATTCTCGCCCGAAAAATCTTCGCGCAGCCATGTACCCAAGGTCGACGACACAGAATAAGGATTCCCGGACACCCAGTACAGCACGCCGCTGGTCGTCCAACCCGCAATCAGCCGATTCCATTTGTTGGGTAAATGGATCAGCTTTCCCGCGCCCATCGGCAAATCGTAAGCGTAATTTGCTTTGAACTGATGCGTCAGATCGGACGGCGGACGAGCGCGTTCGATCTTTCCGTTGTTGATGTCGAGAAACGGCTCGAACCGCAGCTGGTCGAGCCCGCCCACGTCGCTCAGCCATCGCGAATACGAATAGTTCACTTGATATTGGAGGCCCTTGGTCAATCGGCGGCGCGCTTCCACTTGGAGCGAGTTGTAAGTCGAATTGCTGTAGTTATCGAGATACACCGAGCTCAACGCGTTGGGATTCGGGAAGAAATTAAGGCTGCCGTTCTCGCCATTAATCTGATACTGGTAGGCGAGCTCCGCGGCTTCCCCGTTCTGGATGAGGGTCTGATTGGACGGGTCCTTCAAGGAGCCTCCGCTGCTTAGCTTGTTGAAGACCAGCAGCGGCTGGCTGCCGGCGAGCGAACGGCTGTACGCCGGATTGTAAACACCAGTGAGCTTAAGGGCGAGCAGCCCGTTCTGTTGGGCTTTTAAGAAGTCTGAAAGGAATCCGTTGCTGGTGATGTTCTCCTGATTGACGTCGAATCCGCGCAGCAGCTTCACCGAGTGGCTGCCGACGTAGCGCGCTTCAATGATGGTTCCTTTCAATTCCCGCTGAACCGACAACGTGTACTGCTGATCGTACGGAGTGCGCAGTTTAGGATTCATCAACAGATAATAGACAGTCGAATTCAGCGCATATTGGCTGGCATAGGTGGTGGGCACCTGAAAGGGAGGAATCGAAATCGAGGGAGGATGGCTGACGGTGCCGCTCAGGCCTTGATCGTAGGGAAACGCCTGCAGGCCCGGGTTATTGTAAGTAAATCCGTCAGCGACCTCCACCATCTGATCGTCCACATAGTGAATCGAGTATCCGGCGCGCACCGACGTTTTTCCATTGCCGAAAACATCCCAGGCGAGTCCGACATTGGGGGCGAAATTGTTCAGGTCCTTGTGATAGAGCGGCTGACTCAGCGAGTTGCCGTAATAGCCGAGCGAGCCATTGGGATCGAGCAGCGCAGCCACCGGGCCGCCCGCGCCTACGATGGGCTGGAGCGTTAGAGAATTGGCTTCGTTCACCGGAGAATAGTAGTCCCACCTCACTCCTGCGATGAGCGTCAGGTTCTTGCGGAGGCGGAACGTATCTTCGCCATAAAATGCGTGGTTATCGTATTGATAGTTTCTGACCCACGGCGCCCCGGGCACATATCCGGAGGTGCGGCTTGTTATGTTGTAGATCACGAAATCGTTATCGAGCAGCCCCGCGAGCGACGCCAGCAGATTATTGCCGTTGTTCAAATCTGAGGCGGAGACTCCCGGCAGATCGCCGAAGCCGAGCAGGTTATGCTGCTGCGCCGGCGAGTCGATGCCGACGTAATAATTCGGCACGGTCCCGGAATAGTCGTAGCTCCGGATGCGGACGCCATCGTATTGATATCCGAACTTGATTTCGTGCTTCCCATGGGCCCACACGGCGTTGTCCTGAATTACGCGCGTCCGCGTGTTGCGTCCTTGCGGAAGAAAGCCGGATACCGGCGAAGTGAAGTCGGTCGATCCGATGAGATAAGCCGGAGGCTTTTCATTCGAATTGAAGGAGGCCGGGGCGAAGTTCAATCCAGCGCGCACTTCATTGGTGAGCGTCCCATTCGGACTGAAACGCCAGGCAAGCGAACCGAACTTCACATGATCGTCGTTATACGCCGCGGGAATCGTCGAGTAGTTCACCGCGACATCAGGGCGATCGACATAATGGCTGTTGTAAGCGAACGCCCCGCTGATGACGTTCTTCGTCGAAACATTGTAGTCGGCCGTACCGGTGAAATGATTCTTATTGTCGTTCGACCGCACCAGATAGGCATATCCCGCGGTATTCAGAAGCTGCCCCGGAGAACTGTCGCCTACCCGGAAATTGTTAATCTTGTCGGGACCCGGCACGTTCGCGAGCAGCGCCGCAATCGCCGGATCGGGAGGCAAACCCGTAATCCCGTAGATATTGGCCGACTGCACCGCTCCGCCGGCATTGATGTATTTGAAAATGCCCTGCCGGGCGCTCGAGGTGAGGATGGTCGCATCCTCGCTGGTCTGATTCCGGAGGCGAACGGCTTCGTAGTTCAGGTAGAAAAACAGCTTATCGCGCCGGATGGGACCGCCAAGTGTGGCGCCCACGTTGTTTAGATTGAGGCGCGGCAGGCCGATCCCGTCCTTGTTACTGAAGAAGTCGTTCGCAGCGAAAGCATTGTTCCGGTTCTGCCAGTACGCCGACCCGTGAAACTGATTCGTGCCCGAAGGCGTCACGAAGCTGACCTGAGACCCGCCGCTGGCCGAAGCGCTCGAAAGCGAAGTCGTGATGGTGAATTCCTGCACCTGGTCCAGCAGCAGGAGGTTGGGTGTAAAGTCTAAATCGTTGTCGCGCAGGTAATTATCCTGGATATTGACGCCGTTCAGCGTCACGGTGCTAGCCGATTCGTGGCTTCCATTGATATTGGTCGAAAACTGACCGGAGCCGACCCCCGCCTGGGTCGCGATAAACCCCAAAGGACTGCGATCGCCCACAGGCAGCCTGCGAATCTGGTCGGTCGTGATGGTGGTCGAGATTTCGGTGCTCGACGTCTGCACGGTTTGCGAGCCCGCCGTTACCTCGATCGATTGGGTGGTGGAAGCCAGCTCCAGCTTAATTGCCGGCAAATCGACCGTTCGATTCGGCTCGACCTTGATATTCTCGACCTTGAATGACCTAAAACCGGCGTTCTCGACCACCAAATCGTACACTTCAGGCCTGATCTGGTCGATTACGAACGTCCCGTTATTGCCGGTGCTGGTCGCTAGAAGCGGCCGTTTTCCGCCATGTAACAGCAGGTTTACGGTCGCCTTGGGCACCACGGCGCCCGCGGGGTCGGAAACGGATCCAGTAATGCGGCCGGTGACCTGCGCGACAGCGTAGGAACAAAAAGAGAGCAGGAGAGCGATCGCGATTCGCATAATATCTTAACCCCACAAGCAAATATATTCGGAAGTCTAGCACGGCAGCGTCGTCCCGATCGGTTTGATACCGTGGGCGAAGGAGACCTCGCCCATGATGCTCGATTGGAACGAATACCAAAAGCAACTGACCACCACCATTGGAGATCTTGCTCGAACCAGCCCGGACATCGCACGCGGTTATCGCATCCTGAGCGACGCCGGCGCGAAGACCGGCCATCTGGATGCCAAGACACGGGAATTGATCGCCCTCGCCGTAGCCGTAACTCTTCGCTGCGACGGATGCATCACCACCCATACCGACGCCGCGGCGAAGCAGGGCGCGACCAAAGAGGAGGTAGTGGAGGCGCTGGGAGTCGCAATCACCGTGAATGCCGGCGCCGCGTTGGTCTACTCGGCGCGCACGTTGGAAGCGTTTGCGGTGAAGACGCCATGACTTGTGTTAGCGGTAACTTAGCATGTTGATCACTCTCTGGACCCCCAATTGTAGGGCGGCCAATATTGGCTGCAGCCGCCTTTCAGGCGGCTTTTTGTGGATTGCGGAAGGCCTGCCCAAAGGCAGGCCTACACCTGAGCAGCGATTCAGCCCCATGCGCCAGCTTGGGGCTATTACGATTTCCACCGAAAGCCCCAAGCTGACGCATGGGGCTGAATCGCTAACAAAACATCCGGTCGTAGCACTAGAGTGGACTCAACGCCGCCACCGAACCCCGACAGTTATGGAGGGGATAGTAAAGTCCGATACTAGATTGCTTCCAGTTCTTCCTCGAGCAACTGCTTCTCGTACAAATCGGCGTAGTATCCGCCGCTTTCCAGCAGATCCGCGTGCGAGCCTTCCGCCACCACTTCTCCATGCTCGATCACGACGATCCGGTCGGCGTTGCGAATGGTCGAGACGCGATGGGAAATCAGGATGGTCGTGCGCCCGTGCATGACGCTCGAAAGCTCGGAGAGTATGCGTTCCTCGGTTGCCGTATCGACGCTGGCCAAGGCGTCGTCCAGAATCAGGATGCGCGGATTGCGCAGCACCGCCCGGGCAATCGCCGTTCGCTGCTTCTGTCCGCCCGATAGAGTAATCCCGCGCTCGCCGACCACCGTCTTCAGGCCATCGGGAAATCCTTCGATATCGGGCGCGAGCCCGGCGATCGCAGCCGCGCGCCGAATTTCACTCTCGCTCGCGTCTTTTACTCCGAACGCGATATTCTCTCCCAGGGTTGCGCTGAACAGGAACGTCTCCTGTGGAACGTAGCCGATCTGCCTCCGGACTTCTTCCGGAGAAAACTCGCGCAGATCGATGCCGTCGAGGGTCACCACGCCGCTACTCGGATCGAGCAGCCTCGGCACCAGGTGAGCGAGCGTGCTCTTTCCGCTGCCGGTATGCCCGACGATCGCCACCGTCATGCCCGCCGGTATGCGCATGTTGACGTTTTCGAGCGCCGGCCGATCGCCGTAATGAACGCTCACGCTCCGGAACTCGATCTCGCCTTTGAGCGGTGAAGGTATCGGGCGCAGCTTTTCGGGTGCGGCGATCTTTGGACGCTCCTCCAGCAATCCGCGCACGCGCCCCAAGGACGCCCGTCCGCGCTCCATCAGGTTCGCCACCCAGCCCATCGCGATCAGGGGCCAGACGAGCGTGCCCATATAAGTGTTGAACATCACGAAACTGCCCAGCGAGATTTTGTGCTGGGAAAGCCGCACGCCTCCGAACCACAACACCAACAGGAATGAGAATCCCACCAGCGTCGTCAACAGAGGATTGAACAACCCCGAAATCTTCGCCAGGCGCAGATTCTCGCCGATGTAGCCCTGATTCAAGGTCTCGAAATGAGCCAGTTCGGAGCGCTCCTGCACATACGCGCGAACTACCCGCACGCCCGACAGATTCTCCTGCACGCGGCTGCTGATGTCGCTGAACATTTGCTGGATCGCCTCAAAGCGATCGTGAATCTTGCGTCCGAAGACCAGTACGGCCAGGCTGACAAAGGGCGCCGGAATCAAGGCCACCAGCGTGAGAGGCCAATCTACCCACAGCATCACGCTGACCGATAGCACCAGCGTCAGCGATGTCTCGAACCAATACATCACGCCCGGCCCCAGCATCATTCGCACCGCATTCATGTCGTTTGTGGCGCGCGCCAGAATGTCGCCCGTGCGCATGCGCCCGTAAAACGAGGCGTCCAGAGTCACCAGGCGGGAAAACAGATCGTTGCGAAGATCGTATTCAATATCGCGAGAGATGCCGATCAGAATGACGCGCATCCAATATTGAAAAACACCTTTGGCGATGGAGATGCCCGCGAGCAGGCCGCAGAACTCAAACAGCAGCCGCAGCGACCGGTCCCCGGTAAGCGCATCCACCGCCGCGCGCATCGTCAGAGGCATCGCCGCGCCCAGAATATCCTTGGCCGCCAGCGCGCCGAAACCGAGCGCATACTGGCGGCGGTAATGCCGCAAGTGGGGCCACAGAAATTGAACGACGCCTTTCATTCGAAGAACCTACCACTCCGCGACTGTCTTGGCCCATTCCAGCAGAAATGTCTTACGAGCTTCGCGGATACGCCACCAATGGTCGGGCGAGAAAAACTCATCCCGCGAGGCAACCACAAAAATATTCAAATCCGGCGCCGCGTGGCGAAAAATTTTCCCCGCGCGGCGGGTGTGGTAGTTGCTGGTCACCAGAATGATCCTCTTCACGCCCATGGCGCGCAGCTTTTCCGTAATCGCTTGAGTCTCTTCCTCGGTCGAACGAGCGCTGTGCTCGAAGTGAAGGAAGTAGGATTCCGGATAGCCTGCCTTCACCGCGAAGGGGATGGCCAAGTCGCACTCGTAGCCGCCGTAGTTGCCATTCGGGCCGCTCACCAGAACCTTTGGGGCCCAGCCTTCCTTAACCAAATCGGCGGCTTTTTCGATCCGGTGACCGAACCCGTCGCCCGCCAGCACGACGATGATGTCGGCTTTTTGCGGAGGACCCGCCTGCACTAGAAAATTACCAAGGGCAGTCAGAACCGCAACGTGAAACGCCACTAGGAAGATGATTACGACCGCCAGAACCAGTGCGACTCGCTTCACGGAAAAAACGTCGTCACTTCTCGTCCGTGCCGCGCCCGTCGATGCGGCCCACCGACTTCAACTTCTGAAACATCTTCTCCACTTCGTCCTCGTCCTCAGGACGCAACAGGGGGTAGCGCGGAGGCGGAGCAACTTGCTTTCGCTCAGCGGCGGCCTCACCCCAGAACTGGCGGTACGGAATGCCATCGAGCAGCGCCTCTCGCGAGTAGCGGCGCAGATGGCGCAGCAGACTGGTGGAGGAATCCAGATCGCCCGGATAAAGAATCAGAAAACGGTGTCCGTCCGCAAGCGTAAGATAGACCGCGAGCGGAGCATTCCAACCGGTCTGATCCAGCCGACGGATATCGCCCCAGGCGACGGCTCTGCGGCCCACGGCCAAATGCGTCTCGAAAATCTCAATCGCCGGACGGAGCGCGAAAACGAGGATGGCGGCCGCTGTGAGTACGAAGGCCGCAGCGGCGGTCCAGGCCGGCGTCCAGCGGAGCGCGGTCCAGCCGCTGAGCAAAGCTCCGCCGGCGGCAATCAATGCCAGCGAAAAATAGCGGCGCGAAGGCGTGTAGCGAGCGACCGGACGACTCACACCTTCAGCCTACCATCGGCGCGACTAAAGTGGGAAGAGCAAAAAACCTGAGTCTGGTGGTTTATAACACCGCTCCCTCTGGTCGCGGTTCAGAAAAGGCGACTGGTCGAAATATGAAGACACTGCATCCTCTTGTGCCTCCAACTTCAAACCGTCGCGTTTTCAGAGCCGCGACCACAGGGAGCGATCTCCGGCCGGTTCACTATCCCGGAGTCGGGAACGTCTTCGAAATATGGTCGTGCCAGGTAAGACTCTCTTCGTCGACCAGTGCCCAAACCAACCCAAGTCCCGCCGACAGGAAGCTCAACAGGCTCGAAACCTGCCGAAAGGCTCTCTGATCCCGATCGGGCGTACGGCCGTCGAAATTCACCAGGCGCAGCCCGGCGAACCGCATGCCAGGCGTTTCACCGTTCCCCAACACCCACAGGAACCGGTAAAACAGCGCCAGCAGCGCGGCAACGGAAATCAAGAACGGAGCATTCTCCTTGGACAACATCAGCATGCCGCCCGATAGGAAAAAGATCCCGAGGAACAAGCCCACCGCAATCAGCACCATGCTGGCATCGAACGCAGCCGCGATCATGCGGTGCGCCGGCAGCGCCACGGGCGCGTCGCAATAAATAACCGCGTGGACCTCCGTGCCCAGCGCCGAAGCATTCATCGGAACGCCATGGAATTCGAGCGACTGCTGGGAATCGGGCCCGCGCCGCGGAGCACGCTGCGCCGCCGGACGAGCCCTGCGGGTTGCCGCTTCGTTTCGCAGCGCCGGCCGCGAAGGAGTCAGCATCGGAATGGGAATTACTTTCGGACCCGCAACGCCATCGCGGTAGGCCGCGTCACGGAATAACGATGCTTGAGAATTTGTTCTTTCCGGGGCTCGCTCCGCGGGAACCGCCGCCAACGGTGACCACCCGGAAAGCTTTCGAACGCCGGCGCCGTGGCCGTCGTTACTGCCTGAGCAAGAGGATAGCCGTCCGGAGCGGATCGCGCCGCCGACAAGTGCATCCGCCGGCCGCAGCGGACGCAGCGCCTCTCGTCTTCTTCGTTCCAGTTCTGGCAGTATCGACACTGCATGGCTAATCGTTCTCCCGGTGTAACTTGACTCGCCTATTGCCGCTCTGTTACGGTGCTCGATTGAGCCTTCCTTCGAAGTCCTCCGGGCATCCGCACGGACATATATCCATCCTTAGTACCATATTCGGCTCGATTTGTCACGAACTTTATACAGTACGCGTAGTCCTTTCGTTTATGCTGGTCTTCAACTTAGAGGCTCAAATCTTCCGTCCTGCTTTACCCCCACCCGCGCCTCAGGCAGTACCCATCAGCCCCGATCCGAATAAGAAAGTCCTGCCGGTCCGGCCTGACGCGCCCACCGATCCGAAGGAAGTCTTCATTTCGCAGGATGAGCAGGACGTCGACGGCAGCTGGCGCCACCTGCGCGGGCACGTCCGCATAGAAACGCCGGACATGCAGATCAAGGCCGATCAACTAGACTGGAACACCGACACGAATTATGTCGAGGCTCGCGGGCATGTGCACTTCGAATACTACGCCCGCGGCGAAAAGCTCGATTGCGATAAAGCGCAGTATTATCTCGACGAAGATAACGGCGATTTCTACAATGTGAAAGGCTCCGCCGCCTCCACGATTCAGGCCAGACCCGGGCTGAACACCACGACGAATCCTTTTTATTTTGAAGGCGACTGGCTGGAAAGGAAGGACGATACCTACATCGTCCACCATGGTTTTCTCACCGATTGCACCATGCCCGGCCCCTGGTGGATCTTCAAAGGACCCAGCTTCACCGTCGTCCCCGGCAATCACGCGACCACCCGCAACTCCTGGTTCGTGCTGAAGCACGTGCCTATTTTCTATACCCCCTATTTCTATAAATCGCTCAAGAAACAGCCGCGCAGGAGCGGACTTCTGCTCCCTGGAATCGGCACGAGTTCGAGTCACGGATACACGGTTGGACTCGGCTACTACTGGGCCATCAGCCGCAGTTTCGACCTCACCTATGAAGGCACCTATTACACGGGCGCGGGTTTGGCCAACAACGCCGAATTTCGAGGCAAGTTCAAGCCGAATTCCGACTTCGACGTGAACATTTTTGGAATCAAGACCAATTCGACCACCGGAGGTACCTCCGATCAGGGCCTGCACCTGACACTCAAGGCCAGGTACGATCTGGGCGCCGGGTGGGAAGCTCGAGGCGAAGTAAATTACTTAACTTCCCTCGCGTTTCTGCAACAGTTCACGGGATCGTATAACGAGGCCGTTTATGGAGAAACGCATTCCGTCGGATTCGTCACACGGCAGTGGAAGGATTTCGGTCTCGATATTGTCGCGCAGCGCAACCTCAACTTTCTGGACCCGGTGGCAAAGACCACCATTGAAATCCGCAAGCTGCCGGCGGTCGAGTTCTCCCAGCGGGAGCATGAACTCAAGGTGTTCGACTGGCCCTTCTGGGTGTCGTTCGATTCCAGCGCCGGCCTGCTGGACCGTAACCAGGCGGAGTTTCAAACGCGCAATTTTGTGAACCGATTGGACGTCGGCCCGCAGATCACCACGGCCTTCCACTGGAAGGATATTCAGCTGGTTCCGACGTTCGGAGTGCGCGAAACGTATTATGGGTCGAGCCTTCGAACAGGGCCAGCCTTACAACACGCCGGTGGTCAATGGCCAGAATGTCCTGCGCAGCTCACGCAGCGTCTCGGTCGACCTGATTCTGCCGTCGCTTGGCGCGCATTTTCGACTCTCCAAAGTGGCTGGGCGAAAAGGTAAAGCACGTCATCGAGCCGCGCATCACCTATAAAGACGTCAGCGGTATCGGCAATTTCAACCGCCTGATCCGCTTCGATGAGACCGAACTGCTCTCGAATACCAATCAGGTGGAGTTTTCCCTCACCAACCGGCTGCTGACCAAGGACAAGAACGGGACCGTGAAGGAATTCCTGTCGTGGCAGCTTTGGTACGACCGTTATTTCGATCCGACGTTCGGTGGCGCGATCCTGCCCAACGTCCGCAACGTTTTGCAGAGCGAGATCGATCTCACCGGATTCGCGTTTCTCGACGGCCGCCGCCACGATTCGCCGATTGTCAGCGATCTGCGCATTCAATCGAAGGTCAACTTCGAATGGCGGACCGACTACGATTTCGAGCGCCACGAGATCGTCAACAGCAGCGTGACGCTCGACGGGCGGATCGACCAGCTTTTCTGGTCCCTGGGGCACACCGTGATCAGTACCAACCCGATCCTGTTCCCGAACTCGGATCAGTTGAACGCCGGAGTCCGGTATGGAAAATCCAACCGCCGCGGCTGGAATTACGGGGGTAATATCGCCTACGATTTCAGACTGGGGCGCCCGACGTACTGGCAGGTGCAAGCCACCCGCAACACCGATTGCTGCGGACTCAGCATCAGATACCTGCGTTTGGCGTTCGGCACCACAGATAGAAGCGAGATCCAGTTCGCATTCTCCGTATCGAATATCGGGGCCATAGGAACCCTAAAGAAACAGGACCGCATCTTCTAGTATGTGGCGCGCGCCACATAACATTCAGGATTTCCGACGCAGACCCACCGTCCAAACAGAGCCGCGACCAGCGGGAGCGGTCAGCCCTTGAGGTTTCACACAGACTCGCAGCAGCCCCAACCTGACGCATGGGGCTTCTAGTGGGCCGGTCCCCAGGCTTACGCCAGGGGTTATAACCCCGTCCTTGAGGACGGGGATTGCACTAATCGGACTTGCTCGTAGTTACCGCCGGCTTCGATTCCGTCTTAGTCTCGGTTTTCGATTCGGTCTTCGAATCGCTCTTGGCGTCGGACGAGGATTCGGACTTGCCTTCAGTCTTCGATTCGGACGTGCCCTCGCTCTTCGCCGCCGGCGTCACGGAAGACTTCTTCGCGTAGTCGGTGGCATACCACCCGCTACCCTTCAACTGGAATGCGGACTGGGAAATGAGCTTCTCTACCTCTCCTCCGCACGCTTCGTGAATCTTCAAAGGAGCGTCTGAAAACCTCTGTAGAACCTCAAAGACCTTCCCACACTTCTCACACCGGTATTCGTAAATTGGCATTATTTCTTCAAAATCTCGTACGCCTTCGACAATACCGGATCGCCGACCTTCGGAGCCGTTGGAGCCGCCGCGGCCGCTGGAGGCGTATCGCTTTCCTCTTCCTCTTCGCTCGCCGCTGCTGGATCGATCTCGGCCTGCACCGTGCCCGGTGTGACGCCCTTATCCTGGATCGCCGTGCCATTCGGCGAATAGTATTTCGCGACCGACAAAATCACCGCGCTGCCGTCGTCCATCTGGATCGCCTTGCGAATTGCCGCGTCGCCGTAGGTCCGCTCGCCCACCAAATCCGCGCGCTTCGAATCGAGCAGCGCCGCCGCCGCGATTTCCGCCGCGCCAGCCGTTCCCCGATTCACCAGCACTGCCAGCGGCAGCTTGGTGATCGCTTTCCCAGCCGAGGCCTGGAAATCCTGACGCGCCGTCTTCTGCCCCTGCGTGTAACCGATCAGCCCTTTGTCGATGAACAGGTTCGCCAGAGCGATCCCGTCTTCATCGGCGCCGGTCGAGCAGTGCCGCAGATCGAGTACGAACTTTTTCGCGCCTTGCTTCTCCAACTCAGCAATCTTAGTCGCGATTTCCTTCACCCGACCCTGTGTCAGCGTGGCCGTCTGGATCAGCCCAATGGGAGCCGGACCTTGATCCGTCACCAGCTTCGAAGCTAGGGCGGGATAAACCAGCGCCGCACGCGTCAGAGTCACTTTCTGCGCCTCAGATTTGCGAGCCCGCAGCACACTCATTTCGATGGTGGTCCCCGCGTCGCCTTGGAACAGCAGGTCCGCGAACGCGAGCGGCATGTCGCGCGTCGAAACATTGTTAATCGATTCGATCACGTCGCCCGTGCCCATCCCCGCTTTCGCCGCGGGAGACCCAGGGAGCGCATCCACCACGCCCATATATCCAAACCGCTTCGAAAGAATCAGCCCGACGTCGGCTTTCTTCACATCCTTCGACTTCAGGTACTGCTTGTACTGATCCGCGTTCAGATAGCTGGCGTAGGGATCGATCGACTCTAGCATCCCGTTAATTGCGCCGAGCGTCACCGCCTTCATGTCCGGTTCCTCGACGTAGTCGAGCTTGATCTTCGCCAAAACCTCGCTATAAACGCCAAGGTTGTTGTAAGGATCCGTCGAAGCGCCCCGTCCGCGAACCGCCCCGAACAGGAGCAGCGAGACGACAAAAGTGGATACGGCGACCACGGAGAACTGAAAACGTCGATTCATAGGCGAAAGCCCTCTGTTAACAGGATATCAGAAGCCCCCGAATCCGGCTTCTCAGTCTGTTAGACGCGCCAGCGGGCCAAAATACTCTATTTTTTCGGGGCCATGTGGCGCAGGGCCATGCCCTGCATTAATAGCCGGCGGTGGCACAGGGCTTCACAGGGTGCTGAAAACTCAAACACACCGCTCCCTTTGGTCACGGCTCGCAAGCACAGCCGCATGGTATCAGCAGTCTGGCGAACCGTGACCGCAGGGAGCGGTGTCTGAAATTCAGCCTGTGAAAAACTGCTAAGCCGCCGGCCTAAAGCGCCGCACACCGAGCATCACCAGACCGATCCCCAAAAGACCCCAGGTCCCCGGCTCCGGAGTAGTCAGCTCGCCAAAGAGCCCGTCCTGCTCGCCATTGGGACCAGCCGTGAAGAACAGAGTGCTCAACGGCCCTGCATTCACGCCGTTGCCGAAGGTTAGTCCCCACAATCCGTCAATGACAATCGGACTACCGCTGGGGCCCTGCAGCGTCTCGACCAATGTATGCGTCGTCAGGTTGTAAGCGTTAATCTTGCCGTCGCCGAAATTCCCGACCAGCAAGTCCCCTCCCACATCGCCGAAGGTCGACGGAGCGATCGCCAGACCCCACGGTGAATCCAACGCGCCGGCCGACGCCACGCGAGCGATAAGATTGCCGTTCAGATCGTAGGCGTCCACAAAGCCGTTCCCGGCGCCTGGCACATCATCGTGTTTCGCCGCGTCCTGCTTCGCGTACGTCACATAGAGCACTCCGCCCAGATTCTGGATATTGAACGGCGCGAAGCCGCTGGGAAGATTAGGATCTGTGAAGTTCCCCGTAAGCGCGGGAGCGCCCGTGCCCGGAGTCACGTTGATGGTCCCATTGTGAAAATCGGCGGCATACAGATACGTGCCTTGCGCCGTGGTTCCGATGGCTATTCCTTTGAATACGCTGTTGATCCCCGTCGAGTCGACCAGAGGTTCAGCAGTTGTACCCAGCGCGCCGCGCCACCCCGCAATCGTGCCGCTCTCGGTAGCGAATATGAAAAGATCGCCATTGAAATTCGTCGTACCATTGAAAATAACGCCCGTCGGAGTCCCGGCGTTCCCCCCAACTCCCGGGATGGTTACAACCAGCCCCTGCTTAACCCCCGCCCCGCTATACAGCTCGGATGTCCCGGCCCCATTGGCGCTGATCCAGAACGGAGAGGTCGGGCTGGAAACGATGCCCCATGCGTTGACCAAGCCAGGATCGGTAACCGGCGCAACACCCGGCTGGTTCGACGCTAGAAGTGTGGTGTTAAAATCAATCGGTCCCGCGACGATGGGCATGACGCCAACCGCCAGTATCGCGAGCAGATGTTTGGGATAACAGAATCGCATGCAAAGCCCCCATGAATTCAGTTGCCCCCAACCACAGCCAGTATAAAGGGAAATCCCCTGGAATTTTTGTAAAATCTTTTACGCAAAAACCAATGGCCGTCGCCTTTTCAGAGCCGCGACCGGAGGGAGCGATCTCCGGTCCGGCTCATCCCCAAAATTGCTTGGCGGAGGACCACAAGCGGTTAGCTGATTTAATCCCCAAGGTGCAATCCGAGGCCATTTCCGGCCTCCACTGAACCGCCATGCGTCAGCATGCGGACAAATGCTCAAACTCCCGCACGACCACTAAAACCGCCCCGGTCCGCCTCCATCAACCTCGTGAGGATGTCGTTGATCCGCGTGAGATGCCCTTCGCCCTTCGATTTCAGCCATTCCAATGCCGGCGCATCTTGCCACACACTCACCGCCGCCTTTGCTTCCGAGCGCCCCGCAGCCGAACCATGCTGGCCAACTGCTCGTTGCCACAACCGCCGCACCCCTAATCGACTGTCCAGCCCATCACGACGAGTCGTTGATGAACTGGGTGGACCAAACCGGTTCGCATTGCTGACACCCTTTCGCCGAGTCGAATCGACAAGACGCTGGCGGCAATGGTTTCGAAGGATCGCACCAAAGGCTCGAGGCTAATCTGGGGCGGATCATGCTCGTACCCGATCGCAAGGACTGCCTTCCGCTCTTGGCAAGCGTGGGAGTGAAGCTTAAGACAATCTCCGAGTAAGCTTGTGTTTCCGCGATATGGATGGAGGAGATTAACGCTCCAATTTTCTGCCAACCTTCCGTTATCGCCATAAGGCCGAGCGATCTTGACCTCCAAAGCCGAGGATCCAGCTATTAGAAGGTCTGGTGTGCGCGCCGTCCTAACCAACGACTCGTAACTAGGCAACCGACCCAAATGTTCTGCAACCAGCTTCACCAACTGAGGTTCACCGTAGGGTCCAACTCCGGGCTGGAAGGCTTGAACGAAACGCCCGATCCGTCGATGACTTTTAATACATCTGCAATATCGCTGACGACTGTTTCAAAACCCATCGAGATTAGATCTCCCATGGATCCACGAAGGTTGTCTTACGATCATCTGCCATACACGTCCTTTCGATGAGCGATCCGTGAGATGTCACAACTTTTCTTTCATCGTCAATCGCGTACACCACGCGGTAGTTGCCGATGCGAATCCGCCATCGGTCTCGATAACCGTGCAGCTTCTTGCTCCCGGAGGGACGAGGGTTTGACGATAGGCCGCGAATTCTGAGAACCACGCGCACAACCACGTCGGACGGTAGCAACGTAAGCTCTTTCTTGGCAGAAGCGGCAAACGTGACGTGATATCCAGTCACCTCAACTTGCCAAGCGCGCGCAATTCAGCTTCCACCTCGTCCAACGTATAGCGTGGTTCATGTTTACGCTCTTCTGATATCGCGCCATCCTCGATGTCTTCAGCGAGCATCGCAAGCGCCGTCGCAATTACTTCATCAGAGCTGTGGTAAGCGCCAGACTGAATCGCAAGGTCAACCACCCGCTGCTGTTCTGGCTTGAGCTCGATCGTCATGACTCCATCTTATCGTCAAGCCACCATCACTTCACTACCCCGAATGCTTCGCTTCCGAGCCGTGACCAAAGGGAGCGGAGTCTATCTCAGCCAAACAATTAGCATGAGCGTCGCCTTGTAGGGCATTACAAGTGATCGACTTGCCCACGATTTGGCTGATACAGCCACTAGAACGTGAACCTCATCTGCAGCGTCACTTTCCGGTTATACGTAGCCGATCCTCCGCTCCCTCCGCCGGGAGGCCCAAATCCTCCGGCCAGGCTGGTCGATTCGCCGAAAAACGGGGACGAAAGGTTTCCTACCGGAGCCGCGAAATTTGCGTGATTCAGCGCGTTCGAGGCCTGGACGCTCAGCGTCAGGCTGTACTTTTTCCCTGCCGCGCCGCCGCCTCCGCCCATCATCATCGGACCGCCTCCACCACCGCCTCCCGGAGGAGGACCGCCGCCGCCGCGAGGCCCGCCGCCTCCGCCCATTCCCATCGGGGGACCGCCCATGCCGCCGCCTTGCGGCCCTTGCGCGGCCGTCTCCCGGTTTTTGAAAGCCCAGGTCCGCGCGATACGCAGCATCAGCGTCTCGCTGGCCGGACCGCGCCCGTAGTTCCTCATGATGGCCGTGCCGGGCGCCGGATTCAGATTGAAGCAGCCATAGCCAGCCTCATACTTGAAGCCGGTGCCTGTGCAGCTGGATAGACCCACATTCGGAGCCAGCGACGGCCGCTCCGCCGCGACGCCATCGCCGTTCGAATCGATTCCGGTCGTGATGTTGTACGGCGACCCGCTGCTCATAATCAGAAACGGGCTCAGGCTGATCTGCCACGGCAGCGGAATGTTGGTCCCGACCACCGCGCGATGCCGCACATCGGCGAACGACGAGGGACCCCACTCGGCGTGCAAATTGTAAGGATCCGCGGGCGAGCCTTCGTTGTCGTCCTTGCCGTGCGCATAGGAATAGAAACCGAACAGGAAGAACTTCTTGTAATTGACGTTCGGCGAAAGAATCAGCTGGTTGGTGCGGCTCAGCCCGTTGGCTTCCGTCAACTCCCGCAAAGTGGGATCGCCGAACGGATAGAGTCCATTGATCGGAGCATTTATATTCACCGCCCTTGTCAGATGCGCACCGCGATTGATTTGGTATTGCGCCGTAATGCGCGCGTATTTGTTAATCGTGCGGTCCACGCCGATGCTTCCCTGGTACGATCTCGGTGCCACGATTCCCGCGTACAGTTCCTGCAACTGCTGCGGTGATTTGGTGAGCGTGTTAATCGCCGGAATCACCGGGTAGAACGTCGGATTCTGAATGAAATACGACTGCTGCGTGATGCCGTTGTACAGCTCGGAACTAAGCGTCGAGTTCAACGCGATGCGGTCGTAGAAGATGCCGAAGCCGGCGCGCATCACGGTCTTCGCGGGTTTGTTTGCTTTCGCGTCCATGCCCCAGGCGATTCCCACGCGCGGCGCAAAATTTCCGTAGTCGCCGATGTTGGTCTGGTTCTCGTAACGAAGGCCTAGACTGACCGTCAGATTCGGTTTCACGCGCCAGTCGTCATTAAGATAGAGACCGATGTCGAACTGCTTCACGTTCAGCGTAGGCGTTCCGGCCCCCAGTTGAAACTGCGTCGCTCCGCCGCCGAGGAGGCGAATCTGTGCGTCGCTCAATCCCGCCTTCTGCCCGATCAGCGTGCGCTGATAAACCTGAAGCGCGGTCAGCGGCTCGCTGGTCCCGGCGATCGGTTGATTGTTGGCATCCAGCAGCGGACCTGTTCCGCCGAGGAACGTATAAGCGCCGTTAAAGTCGTTCATCGACGTGTTGGTGAGCGACGCTTCGCGGATGCGCGCGCCCCACTTGATGGAGTGCGCTCCCATGATGTAGGTCGTGTTGTTCGTCACTTCAAAGTTGTTCTGCGTCGTGCCGGAATTGCCCAGCGGCGAGCCTCCATCGACAAACGATCCCGCGACGTTGATCTGCGGCGTGGTATTCGACGCGGTGTTCGACGAGCTGGTGTGCTGATACTGAAAGCGCGTTTCGTTGATTGCCTTGGCGCTCAGCACCGCCGTCTCGGTCATTTGCAGGGTGTTTTCCTGGTTCGTGGTGTTGTAAGCCTGCGAAAGCAGACTGTAGCTGCCGACACCGTTGTCGTCCTGGGTGATGCGCGTGTTCTGATACCGCGCGACCAGGGTGTTCTTGTCGTTAATCATGTAGTCGATGCGCGGCGAAATCGTCATGCGAGTCTGCGGCGTCACCACACCTTGATTGATCGTCACAGGATTGAAGCTGCTGTCGAGCGTGGTCGCCAGAATGAAGGCATTCTCCGTGATGTCGCGCCGCTCGAAATCGAGCCCGAACGAAGCCTTGTTTTTCTTGATCGGCCCGCTGATATTGAAGCCCTCAAAAACCTGTTTGTAAGGAGGCAGCGAAGACTGCTGAAACAGCGCGCTGCGCGAATTGAAATCCTGATTGTTGAACTGAAAAAACACCTGCCCGCGAATCAAATCCGTACCAGGCTTAGTGAGAATCTCAATGCGCCCAAACCCCGGTCGGTCGAATTCCGGAGCGTACGGATTGGAATTGATGCGGATTTCGCGAATCGACGATTTCGGGGGCAGTTGGCCGCCGGTGAAGCCATCTATATATATCTGGCCGCCATTGGGACCGGACGCCGGCCCCGCCATCGCCTGCAACTGCTGGGCGAGCTCGTCGGGATCGTCGCTAAGTGCTTCTAATTCTTTGGCATGGAGCACCAGCGCGTCACCGTTGGAACCGGGATCGGTGGTCACTTGACCCGCCGTTTCCTCGACGTTCACCACCTGCGATTCGGCTTCGATGGTGAGCTGCATATCGAGCGTCTGGGGGGACGATATGTCGAAATTTTGCTTCTGGCCGACGGTGAACCCCTTTGCAATCACGCGGATGGTGTATGCGCCCGGACGCAATGCGGCAAACGAATATTGGCCGTTGTCGTTGGTGGTCGCACGCTGCTCCGGGCCCTGGCCGCGGAGTTGAACTAAAGCCCCTGGAACCAATGCGCCGGACGGGTCGGTTACGGTGCCGCGAAGGCTCGCGGGGGTCTGCGCGTACGCAAATATGGATAAACAAGCCCCGACAAGGGCACACATCGAAATAGTTTTGGTCATTTAAGGTCTCGTTAGTTCATGATCATGGACGGAAGATCGAGGCCTTGCAGACCTCCACCCATGCCCATCCCGCCGCCCATACCTGGCGCGCCGCCTGCTCCAGAAGCCGCGCCTCGGCCGCTGGGAACCGTGGCCATCTGAATCAGCATGTCCGCGTTGCCCAGTAGCATAATTGCCGTAATTTCATCGGGTTTCGCACCCTTGGTGCTGGAAACCACGACCTTTTCCCCAGCCTTCAACTCGTCGAGCTTCGCGGCCGGCATGCGCTCTAACATTTGCGCCATATCAGGGGCGCGCACGGGGCCTGCCGGTGCGCCACCGGCGGGAGGCGGACCGCCTCGGCCTCCCATCATGCCAGCCATGGGAGGCATCTTTTTGATTTGGGAATCTTCCGTGAACTTGATCGTTAGGGGCTTGTTGGTTCCCAGCTCTGTTACCGTCAGTTCTTTGGTGTCGGCGTTGATCGCGGTGATGGTGCCGGCTTTGGTTATGAAGGTCCCGAAGACGATTTCTTCGGCGGTTACTTTCAGGCCGTCCTCGCTTTTCAGACCGCGGGCGCGGAGTTGATCGCCGATGTTTACTTCGTCCAGTTTGCTGATGCTGGCGTCGGCGAATTTCACGGAGTCGGTGTGATAGCGGCGATAGGCGGTTTTATTGTCGATGGTCACGGTCATGATCACTTCGCCGGTCATGCCGCGTTTTTTCAGCGTAATGGTGGTTGGGGTCTTCGCGGACACCACGCCGGAGATGCCGCGTTTATTCCAATCCTGACGATCGGCTTCATTGCGCTTTGAGATATCGGTGGCGGACATTACCAGAATGCGTGTCGCGTCAGCTGTAGTGCCGGGCTTAAAGGTCACCAGAACGCGATCACCCAGCGCCATGTCGGTCATGTTCATGGCCGTGGCTTTTTTCAAATCGCGCTCGCCGGGCGCGACCCTTTGAAATATGGTCTCCGGAGTGAGTTTGACGCTCACCGCATCGGTGTTATCCGGCTTTACGACGACCACTGCGTCTTCGGCTTTAAACGAGGTGATGGAGCCTAGAATCGCCTTCTGCCCGAACGCCGCGGCGCAAAGAATCAGGAATGCGAATAACCTTTTCATTACTACTATCAGACGACAGCCAAGGCGCTCGGCACCGTTAAGATTTGTAAAACGGCTACGTACGCGAAGCTGAATAGGTTACAAAGAGTATAGATGGCAGATAAATCAATCCTTCTGGTGGAGGATGACACAGAGCTTTGCGCTCTGATGGCGGATTTTTTTTCGCAGCATGAACTGTCGCTGGAGGCGGCTCATGATGGACGCCGGGGACTGTCTCGCGCCCTCGAAGGAAACTTCGATCTGGTCATTCTGGACGGAATGCTGCCGGTGCTCGATGGATTCGAAGTGCTGAAGCAATTGCGGCGGCGCAGCTCCGTACCGGTCATTATGTTGACCGCGCGCACCGAAGAACGCGATCGCATTGCGGGACTGAATGCGGGCGCGGACGATTATCTTCCGAAGCCGTTTGGTCCCGACGAACTGTTGGCACGCATTCGCGCAGTGTTGCGGCGAGCGGGCGCCACTGAACAAAGCAAGACTCAGACATTTGAGATTGATGGACTGACGCTCGATGAGCGATCGCGGGAAGTGTGGGCGGGCATGGAACAAATCGACGTGACTTCGATCGAGTTCGATATTCTCGACCTGCTGGCGAGATCGGCGGGACGCATTGTTTCGCGCGATGAACTGACCGCTGTCCTGCATCAAAGGGAATCGAATCCATATGAACGCTCGCTCGATGTCCACATCAGTCATCTGCGCAAGAAACTGGAGCGCGGCGAAATGACGCCGATCCGCACGGTGCGCGGCGTCGGCTATATGTTTACGACGGGGAAAGCGGAATGAGATCCGTCTACACCAAAGTTTTGTTGTGGTGCTTCGGCACGCTGGTCTTTTCGCTGGTCGCATTCGCGGTGATCTCGACGGCGGCCCAGGTGCGCTCGTTCGGCCATGGCGGCCCGTTCGAAAAAATCTCCACGTGGCAAATGCAGGAGGCGCGCGAGGCCTATGAAACGGGCGGCCCGCCGAAGCTGAAGGCGTACATCGAAAAGGTGGACCGCCATTTTCAAATCGAACATCACCTGACGGATTCTGCCGGGAAGGATCTGGTGTCAGGCGAGGACCGGTCCGCATGGCTGACACAAAAACAGGCACGGCCTCTGCCGTGGCCGTTTGGGATGCTAGCCGGAATCGGGCATCGCGGCGAGCAGCACGTGATGGTCGCGTCGGCTTCGCGTGTAACGCCGTACCGATGGGTGGTGGTGCTGCAACCGATCAACAACGATCCGTGGAACTTTCTTCCTTACTATCTGCTGGTGTTCGTCGCGATCGCGCTGCTGTGCTGGCTGCTGGCGGTGAATCTCGCGTCTCCGATGCGCGCACTGGCGCGGACGGTGGACCGGTTCGGACGCGGCGATCTCTCTGCCCGCGTGAACTCGCGCCGTCGAGATGAAATCGGAAATCTGGCCAACGCGTTCGATGAGATGGCGGAGCGTCTGGAAACTCTATTGACCGCGGAGCGCCGCCTGCTCCAGGACATTTCGCACGAATTGCGGACCCCGCTGGCGCGCCTGAGCTTCGCGGCCGAGCTTTCCAGGACAGCGGAGGATCGCAACGCGGCAACCGCGCGATTGAAGAAAGAAATCGGGCGTCTGACCGACTTGGTGGGAGCGTTGTTGCAGGTGACGCGAGCCGAGGGAGATCCTTCGTCGAGAAACCTGATCGATTTGCCGCTCGACGATTTTTTACGCGAAGTGGTAGACGACTGCGCGGTGGAAGCGGAGGCGAGAGGGTGCCGCGTGAGTCTGGAAGCAACCGCGTCGCTCCACTTCCGCGGCGATCGGGAGCTGCTGCGGCGGGCGATGGAGAACATCGTGCGCAACGCGATCCGCTATGCGCCCGAAGGAACGCCTGTGGAGGTGAAGCTGGCCACCGATCACGACGATGCGGAGATTTCCGTGCGGGACTACGGTCCAGGAGTGCCGGAAGCGGAGCTGCCGAAGATCTTCAAACCATTTTTCCGGGTGGATGAATCGCGGGATTCTTCGACCGGAGGAGTGGGGCTCGGCCTGGCGATCGCACACCGGGCAGTGACCGTGCATCACGGGACGATGACGGCGAAGAATGCGGGGCCGGGGTTGCTGGTGTCGATTGAGTTGCCGTTGCACTCAGAGTAGCCAGGAGCCAGGAGCCAGGAGCCAGGAGCCAGGAGCCAGGAGCCAGGAGGACGCTACCTCAGCTGTGTGCGTTTCTTATCATTTGTTCGCTTTCTCCATTTCGTTTAGTTCGTCGATCTCTCGCTGGAGTTCTCGCCGGTGCCGCATCCTGATGACGAAGATGGCCGCTAGCCAGATGACGATCAGGCTCAGGAAGGGGATCATATTGAGGAGCGCTTCCTTGAGGAGCATTCCCCGCCTCTCAGTCCCAAGAGTGGCGATGACCACAATAAAGATTGCGATTGCGAAAACGACGGGGCCGAAATGCCACAGCATGCTGCGCGAAAAAAGGAAACGGCGCCGCTCAACCTCCCGCCGGTAAGACTCGAGACCGCTGCTGAAAGCCGCGTCTCCCGGCAGCAGCGCGGACCACATTCCGCGATTGAGGAAATACTGTCCGGTCAGGCTCCAGGCAATCGCGAACGCGAGTAACGCGCGCAGCACCGGATCGGGGAACCGGATGGCGAAACCACAAATGCCGACGACGAGCAACGGCCCGGCGATGCTCTTGATGAGCTCCCGGCGCGTCTTTGCGTGCAGTTCCTGGGTTTTCTGTCGAATCTTTTCCAATGTCATTGCAGATGGCTCCGTTGGCTGGTTTTGCCAAATTGATCTTGGGTCGTTACTGGAGGAATCACTCGGCATGGTCGCTGCCTCCCTGGTGAAATCGCCGGGCGAGAATTTTCTTGATGCGGTGTATTTTCATGGCCACGTTCGCAGGCGATAGCCCGGTGATCTCTCCGATCGCTACCGCGTTCATATCTTCGAGATAGGAAATGATGACTTGGCGGTCGAGCGGTTTGAGTTTCTGAATCAACTGCGATAGGCGCGCCAGATTCCTACGCTGATCTACTTCCATTTGGCCCGGCGCCGCAAACTGGGCCTGATCGTTATCGGGGAGTATTTCGAGTTCTTCCAGGCTCACGAGTTTTGAAAATATCCTGCGCTCCCGAAGGACGTGGGAGGCGGCAACAAGGTGGGCAACGCGATAGACCCAGGTGCGCAGGGAGCAGCGGGCATCGTACCGCTGGAAGCTCCGCCAGAGTTGAAAATGAATGTCCTGGGTCAGGTCGCGGCGCTTCTCCGGGTCAGCCTCGTAGGCGGTTGCAAGCCTTTCGAGTGCGCCGCCGAACTTGTCCGCGGCATCCTGGTATAAGTTGTCCGGGCTAGCGGTTTCGGTCGAGATCGAGTCAGATCCTTCCACACTTAAGGTAGTCGTTCGGAAGAGACGTTTCTAACAAATTAAATTCGGAGAGGATGCTATCGCCGACGCGGACTATCTGCCTTGGTTAGCCTCAGGTCGGCGAACGGAGCCCACTTCCCGTCTTTGTTTTTCTGCTCCATGAGCCATTGCCAGCTGTTTTCCCCGGGATTCCAACGATACGTGTTATGGAACGGACCGTCAGGATATTCAAAGACGAACTTGATCTGGTTCCCTTCGCGGATCCCATAGCCCAGGGTCTCTGAGAATCGAGCTCCGAAGGTATCCATCAGGTGCAGCACGTACCGTTCGCTGACCGGATCGTAGCCGAGGTACCAGATGGAGTCATATTTCCGCTCGGTTGCGGGTGCGCTAGCAGCCGTCTTTTCCTCTATGCGCAGGAATTGGTGATTCAGCACCCAATCGACTTGCACGTCGTGGTGCGCATTGTTACCCATCACCGTGCCTTCCAGTTTCCAGGAGCCGGCCAGATGGTCGGCCAAAGCGTCCTTCCACTCCTGGGCCGCTATCGGAAGGGAAAGAAGCAGCGGGAACAGAACCGTCTGAGCATTCATTTGTCTACATCCTAACTCGGGTAAGCGCTCGATAGCAGGTCGGGGACCTGCCTCACAAGGCACGGACGCATGTGCACGTGCATGTGCATGCATTCGATCCTAGGAAGCAATGCGAACCACTATTGAGATGAAGCCTGAGCATCGCGCGCGCATACTCGAATTGGCCGCAAATCGAGGAGCGAAGGGACTCTCGGCAGTGATCGCGGAGGCGCTGGAACTATACTTCGCGGATCACAAGCACCGGACGAATGCGATCCGGAAGGCTCTTACACTGAAGCGAAGCGGAAGCTGCGGGTTTGTTGACTCGAACGCGGAGTATCCGGGAGAGTTGCCGGAATGGGGCGTGTCCGAATTCCCCACGAAGCTCGTAGAAAGAGCCGATAAATCCGTTCCCTTTTGTCCTCTTTTTCCGGTTCCTTAGCTGCTCCAGCCGCGGTTTATAATCGAGCCTGATGGACTTGCTCACGCGTGAGCAGCGATCTTGTAATATGGCCTCGATCCGGTCACAAGGAAACAAGTCCACCGAGAAGGCCATCCGGTTCCGAATGATCCGTGCCGGCTTACGCGGCTTAACAATTGAGCTCGCTGCCGGGTTGCACCACAGCCTCGCTAAGACTGAGGAACGCTTCGTCAACGGTCTTCCGGATTTGGCTTGTTGCGAATTCCTGACAACCTCGATAAAGCAAGTCTACCCTCTGTCTCAACAACGTTTGTGCGCAGCGACTCCATTGCAGCGACGCGGGATACTGGCTGCGAAAGGCCGCGATCTTCACGCGAGCGCCCTTCATGCGCTCGAACCGTTCCGTTGAGTCCGCCCAAACCGACTTCCAGTATCGGCAGGTATTGCAGCCCGCCTCACAACGGGTCGAATCATGTGAGAGAAAAGATTCCCAGCCATGCTCCGCCAACGTTAGCAGAACTAGTTGGTCGTCGCGACGTTTTTCTCCATTGCATCGCTTGCACGCGAGAATTACGTTGCCCGGAACATGTAGCCCCAAACGGAATCGATTCATTCCTTCGAGATGTTCAACAGAGGTCCGATCCTTCTCCAGTGGCGTTTGACAATAACAGCAATTGCTCCCGAATGTCGCTTCGGCAGCCAAGGCGTATCTTAAGTCCGCGACGCTAAGTTCTAACGAAATACAAACCTTACGGCTGAGGTCGTGGAGGAACATGCTAACAAGCTTGTTCGCTACATCCGATTTAGCCCTTGAGGTGGCTCTCCGCAAGTGCGCCGAGGCCGAAAACGTCATGAACGGGCCTTGCTGCGCTGAGTGGTTCTATTCCCAGCCGGCACGGAACCCCCGTCGATTCCCAATAACCAGTTGGCATCTACATTCAGAACTTTGGCAAGAGACTTCACTTCAAAATCGAATGCGGCGCGAAGGCCGCCTTCGACTTTCGCCAAAGCAACTCTATCTAGCTGGATACCCTCACTCGCCAACCGCCCGGACAATTGGTCCTGAGTCATCGGAGGATCGGACCGGCGACGGGCCTCTCTGACCCTATCCCCGATTATGTTTCGCGATGGCCGCTTCCTGGACTTGACCGCCATTCTCATCCTATGTAGCAGAGGAGACCGGCGAAGAGTGTTCCTTAAAAGAACATCTTGTCAATGCGGATCCTTCCGGCTATTCTTGGAATTGCGCCACGTAGGGGATGGCGGATGGCAGAGTGGAGGTGCGTTCCGACACGCGTTGCTCGCGGTTCAGCAGCTCAGACACCAGGAATCTTCGCATGACAAGAGAGCAGAAAAGTCTTCTGGATCGTCGTTTTCGCGAAGCTGTGAAGCAACAGCCCGACATTATTTTGCTGAGACGGCTGCTGCTAGTACTTGGAGGCGTGCACCTAGTTGCGCCTCCATGGCTTGATACAACTATGCCGCTGGTTATTAATGCTGGTTTTGTTATGGCCGGGCCCGTGGCGCGAAGAGCGATGGAGAAAAGTGACTGCCACAGAAATGTCGCGGAGATCTGGACTTCGAGGGAGCGTGAAATCGTTGGTATCGGAACTGGATACTCGCTCAGCGACGACGGCCTCTGGCGTCAGCACACGTGGGGCGTTCAACGCGAGGGGATCGTCGAAACAACCGTGCCGCGAGTGAAGTACTTCGGCGTTCTGCTTCAGGGTCGAGACGCCGACTTGTTTGCAATCGCTAATTGGGCAGCAGGGATGTCGCCCGGGGGCGGAAGGCGAGAGAAGGGCACAGGCACTCCACGCGGCGCACGGTAGGTGCGGGAGATGCGGCAGGACCATCGAGAAACACGGAATCGGTCGACCACAAAATCCCCCGCGAGTGGGGCGGGGAGACAGTGGCTGAAAATCTGGAGGCCATCTGCGAAGACTGTAACGCCGGAAAGAAAAACTACTTCAAATCGATTGATGCAGAATGGATGCGCGGCGTGATGGGCCACAAGAGCGTACATGTCAGGCTTAGCGAGACCCTGAAAGCGTTTAAGGGCGAGCCGGTGGACGCGGCCACGCTTGAATTTGTCGCCAATCAGGATGATTGGAAAAAACGCGTTCGCGAATTGCGATACCTCGGATGGGACATCCGGACGTTCAACCGCAGAATCTCAGATACTAGTGTCCTGAGTTGTAAGTTCGTTACATTATTCCAGACCCGAGTTCCTCGAGGGACGTTTTGGTGGCGCGAGCTTCAGCTTGCAGCATCGGCTTCAGCCGATGTTCGGCTGGATTGAACTAAGGACGAACTCGCCGGCTCAAGCCGGCGCTGCAAAGCTGAAGCTCGCGCCACCAGACCTAGCCCGGGAATAATGCAACGAACTTCTAACTCATGACACTAGGGTTTCGTCATTCTATCGACTCGCAAAGTCGCGGCCATGGCCTTCCGATCCGACAAGCTTTATTAGGAAGTATGAGCGGGATCGCGCCGAGATTAATAAAAAAGAGAACAACTAACCTTTCCCTCGCTCATTCCTTTCAAAAGACCCACCCCCAACTCCTGCGTTTTCAATCACTTCCCACTTCCACTCATCTCCATCCCTACTCCCCGCTGCTATAAACGTCACGAGGACAAATATGTCGACAGCACATCAAACATCGCACGGCGCCGAAATCAACCGCGCCCAGATTAATCAAGCCAACGCCCAACACTCCACCGGCCCCAAATCCGTGGAGGGTAAAAGGAAATCCTCCCTCAACGCGCTCCGCCACGGACTCACCGGCCAAATCGTCGTCATGCCCACGGAGGACCTTCAAGCCTACCAGCGCCATCTCGAATCTTTCGCCGGCGAATATCGTCCGCAAGGCCCAACCGAGGCTCATCTGGTCCAAGCCCTTGCCGACACTTCCTGGCGGCTCAATCGCGTGGCCGCTCTCGAAACCAATGTCCTGACCCTCGGCGTCGCCTCTGAAGCCGGTCCCCTCATCGGCGCCCCGCAACAAATCCAGGACGCCATGTCCATTGCAGCGGCTCTTGAGAGCCAATCGAAAGCCTTGTCGAACTTGAGCATGCACAGCCAGCGTCTATCGCGTCAATTCGAGCGGACCGTGGATAAGCTTCACGAGCTCCAGCAAACCCGCCGCGATCGGGAAGAGCAGGAGTTGGACAACCTTCTCGACATCATGAACATGTATGAGTCCAAAGGAGAAGCCTTCGACCCGTCGGACCTTGGCTTCGTTTTTTCAGAGCCGCAAATCAAGCAGCGCGCGCTCGCCCGCACTCGCGAACGCCTCGCACTGAAAGCCTATTCATCCCGCCCTCGGTAAACGAGTACAATCTCTAAGTTAGTGTTCGGGAATTTGACTCGACGATGAATATCTCCGTAAAAGGCGAATACGCCTTACAAGCGATCTTCGATCTCGCCCTGCAATCGACGGGCGAACCGGTGAAGATCGCGGACATCGCGGCGCGGCAGAAAATCCCGCAGAAATTTCTCGAATTGATTTTGGCGAGCCTGAAACAGGGTGGCTTCGTCGAATCGCGGCGAGGAGCCGAGGGTGGATACCGCCTGTCGCGGCCCGCCGATCAGATTACTATCGGCGAGGTTCTGAAATTCGTCGAGGAAGGCAAGAAAACGAAGCGCACGACGCCCGACGCGTTCACCGACATCTGGAAACGGGTCGATTTGGCGATATCCGGCGTGCTCGACCGGACCACCTTCGCGGAACTGGTCAGGCGGTGGAAAGAAATGCAGACTCGCTACGTGCCCAATTGGGAGATTTAATGGTATATCCGGACAATTCCTTCAGCATCGGCCGTACTCCGCTGGTGCGCCTGAACCGAGTGATCGACGGCGCGCCGGTGACGATGCTCGCGAAGATCGAGGGCCGGAATCCGGCATATTCCGTGAAGTGCCGCATCGGCGCGTCGATGATCTGGGACGCGGAGCGCCGCGGAATCCTGAAGCCCGGCAAGGAACTGATCGAACCGACCAGTGGAAATACCGGGATCGCGCTGGCGTTCGTGGCGGCGGCGCGCGGCTATAAAATCACGCTGCTGATGCCGGAGACGATGTCGCTCGAACGGCGCAAGGTCCTGAAGGCGCTGGGCGCGAAATTGATCCTGACCGACGGAGCGCTGGGGATGGGCGCGTCGATTGAGAGAGCGGAAGAAATGGTGGCATCCGATCCCGACCGGTTCGTGCTGCTGCAGCAATTCCAGAATCCGGCGAATCCGGAGATCCATTTCAAGACGACTGGGCCGGAGATTTTTGAGGACACGCAGGGGAATGTGGACGTTCTTGTCGCGGGCATCGGAACGGGCGGCACGATTACCGGGATTTCGCGATACTTCAAGCTGGAAAAACGACACCCGCTGATCTCGGTTGGCGTCGAGCCGGAGGGCAGTCCCGTGATCGCACAAGCGCTGGCAGGAGAAGAACTGCATCCGGGTCCCCATGGGATTCAGGGGATCGGGGCGGGATTTATTCCCGGCACGCTGGATCTCACCATGGTGGATCGGATTGAGCAGGCTGGGCGATGACGAGTCGATCGAAATGGCGCGCCGGCTGGCTCGGGAGGAAGGAATCCTGTCCGGGATTTCCTGTGGAGCGGCGGTGGCCGCGGCGGCGCGGATCGCTCATGAACCGGAGATGAAAGGCAAGACGATGGTGGTCATTTTGCCAGATGCGGGCGAGCGGTACCTGAGCTCGGTTCTTTTCGATTACGTCGATTGAGGCTGTCGATTTTGGGGTGCGGGTTTCGTCTACCGAGTGAAAGGAAAAGTAAATGCCTCAATATATGTTGTTTCTTCGTTCGGATCGGGAAGTGTTCAAGGGCCTGAGCCCGGAGGACATCCAGGGAATCATACGGCGGTATAAGAACTGGCGCGAAACGCTGGCGGCGCGCGGGCATCAGCACGAAGGCCAGAAGTTGCGCGATGGATCGGGCCGCATTATGAAGCAATCCGGGGAGAAGCTGATCGTAACAGACGGGCCGTATGCCGAGACGCGCGAAATTCTTGGCGGATACTTCGCGTTCGATGCCGATAGCTTTGAGCAGGTCGTGGAATTGGCGAGCGATTGCCCCCATCTCCAATTCGGCACGATTGAGATTCGCGAAGTTGAAAAACTCGAACGTTCCTGAACTTGTCGACCATCTTTTCCGCCGCGAGGCCGGGCGGATTCTCGCGACGCTGACGCGCATCATCGGAGTCAAGAATCTGGCTCTGGTGGAGGATGTCGTGCAGGAGGCGATGCTGCGGGCGCTCGAAGTGTGGCCGTTCGACGGCGTGCCGGACAATCCACCGGCATGGCTGATCCAGGTGGCGAAGAATCGCGCACTCGACCGGCTGAGGCGCGATACTTCGCTCGCGGGCAAGCTGGGGGCATTGGCGCAGGAGCCCACGGAGCAAGGTCCGTTGCAGCCGTTCGAGGATGACGAAGTGGCCATGCTGTTCCTCTGCTCGCATCCCTCGCTAGCGGCGGAATCGAGGCTCGCGTTGACCTTGAAGCTCGCAGGAGGCTTCGGAGTGCGCGAAATCGCGAGGGCCTTTCTGGCGGAGGAGGCAGCCATCGCACAGAGGTTGGTACGAGCCAAAAAACAGATCCGCGAACAAGGCCTTACCTTCGAAATGCCGGGAGACCGGGAGTTGCCGGAGCGTCTGGAATCGGTGCTGTCGGTGCTGTACCTGATTTTCAACGAGGGCTACGGGGCTTTGCGAGAAGATCTTTGCGAGGAGTCGATTCGGATGGCGAGGCTGGTCGCCGGACATTGGGTGACCTCGCAGCCCGCGGCACACGCGTTGATGGCGCTGTTGCTGCTGCAATCGTCGCGATTCGCCGCCCGGCTGGATCCATCGGGAGCGTTGCTCTTGTTCGGGAATCAGGATCGAGCGAAATGGGATCGAAGCCGCATTCATGAGGGATTAGTATGGCTGGATCGCTCCGCCTCGGGTCAGGTGATTACTCCGTATCATCTGGAAGCAGGGATTGCCGCGGCGCACGCGGTGGCTCCGGATGCCTCGTCAACAGACTGGGCGCATATTGTGCGGATGTACGATCAGCTGTATGAGTTGAAACCGTCGCCGGTGGTCGCACTCAACCGGGCGGTGGCGGTCGCGCGGGTGGAGGGACCACGCGCCGGCATCGAAGAGATCGAACGGATCGCCAGCCAGCCTGCGCTTCAGCGCTATTATCTGGCGCATGCGGCGATGGGTGCTTTATGGCGGGAACTGGGCGTGGAAGAAAAAGCGCGAGCTTATTTTAGACAAGCCTTGGAATGCTCCTGTTCCGACGTGGAACGGCAATTTCTAGAGCAGAGGCTTCTTTCTTAGGAAGGAGAGCGGGCGCTTTCTATGGGTGAAAAGGGGTGAGAGCGCCCGCTGTCGTAACGGGGATTTAAGTTATCTGTATAAACGCAAACTACCCATGCCGGGTTACGGTTTGACATAAATCTTTTTTTATTTTTTCAGAATGTTGTGCGTCGCAGGCGAGAGTAAGCCATTAGACTAAGAATCATGCGGCGCATTGTTAAATCGAGATCCAATCGCCGGCTTTTTGAGGTCATCAATGGCGGCATTTCGGCATATTCCGAAATGGTCCTTGTGTCACCTACCTATTTGGCAGGGGAAGGGATAGCGCATGCGAGTCAAGGAATTGCCGGACTACATCGAACCACCTTCGTTCAATTTGCCGCCGAATTAGCCCGGCCGGAAATGGCCATTCGGGGGTTGGCGCCCCTTAGCTCGCTTGGCGTCGAAGCCATTGCGGCTCGGGTGATCTATGCGGAGCGCGAATCGCGTCCGTTCACTTATTTCGATGGGGTCGCGGCGATGCCGGGATTCGCGAGGGCGCTGGCCAGGACGCTTGGAGAATTGCGACTGGCTCGCGTGGCGCCGTCCTCGTTGGGGCGTACTGGCGCCCCGGGGGCGGATCTGGAACGGCTATTGACCCGCTATGCGCTGGAGCTGGAAGAGCGTTCGCTCGCCGATTTATCACGGGTGTTTGAGTTGGCCTCGAATGCCAAGTCGCATCGCTGGCTCGGTCTGCCACTCCTGTTCCTGGATGTGCCGCTGGAATCTCACGCGCACCGGGAGTTTTTTCGCTTTGTCTCCGGGCAAGCCCCGGCGGTGCTAGCGGCGGTCACGTCGGGGTTCGAAGAGCTGGAGAATATTCTCGGGGTCGCCGCGGAGGATCTGGATGGAGGCGCACCCGAATCTTCTATCGAACATTTACAGAAGTATTTGTTCGGCGTGTCCCCTCCGGGCTATTCTCCTGCCGATCTCGCATTCGACGTATTTTCCGCTCCCGGCGAGGCGCTGGAAGCAGTCGAGATCGCGCGCCGAATCCTGAAGTTCGCGGAGCAAGGGTTGGCGTTCGATCAAATGGCGATCCTGCTGCGCAGCCCGGATCGCTATCAGCCGGTGATCGAGGACGCGCTGCGCCGCGCCGGCATACCAGCCTATTTCAGCCGTGGCACGCGCGCGTCCGGATCCAGGAGGTCGGGCGTTTCTGGCATTGCTGGCATGCGCGGCTGAGAAGTGCCCAGCATCCCGCTTTGCGGAATATCTTTCGTTGGGCCAAGTGCCGGCGGAGGCTGACTCAACGGAGTGGGTAGGCGCTGAGGACGAACTGCTTTCGCCAGCTTCAACAGAGAAGGTCGAGACCGACCATCCCGAAAAGCCCGCTCCCTCAGCATGGGAGAAGTTGTTAGTCGATGCGGCGGTGATCGGAGGCCGCAATCGGTGGGAACGGCGACTGCACGGCCTGGAACGCGAGCTGGAACTGCGAATTGCCGCTCTCGAACGCGAGGATGACGAGACGTCGCGCAAGCATCTCTCACGGCAGCTTGAGCAACTTCGCCAATTCGAACAATTCGCGCTTCCCTTGATTGAAACATTAGATTCTCTTCGTGTTCGTCTGCATTGGAAGGACTGGCTGGAACGGCTGGAGGGGCTGGCGCGGCGCGCGCTGCGAAATCCGGAGGCAGTCTTAAGCGCTCTGGCGGAATTTGAGCCGATGGGCGAAGTGGGGCCGGCGACGCTGGAAGAAGTGGCGGAAGTGCTGGGCGAGCGGCTCGGGTTCCTGCGCCGCGATCCGCCGGACAGGCGTTACGGGCGCGTACTGGTTTGTTCGATCGAAGAATCGCGAGGGCAGGATTTTGCGGCGGTGTTTCTTCCGGGCTTGGCGGAGGGGCTGTTTCCGCAGAAGGCGCTGGAGGATCCTTTGCTGCTCGACGCTTTTCGAAGAGCCGCGGA
This sequence comes from Bryobacterales bacterium, assembly GCA_963813145.1. GTDB lineage: Bacteria > Acidobacteriota > Terriglobia > Bryobacterales > Bryobacteraceae > Palsa-187. Next base: position 2,217,923 of record CAWEXX010000001.1, on the reverse strand, counting down.
CGAAAATCTGCTGCTGCGGCATCATCGAGTGGATCAGGAGCGGATGCGTCTGCACCTCGCCGTGGCCGCAGCGAACGAGAAACTGGTGGTCTCCTATCCGCGCATGGATGTGGCCGAGGCGCGTCCGCGCGTCCCTTCGTTCTACGCGCTGGAACTGCCGCGCGCAATTCAAGGCAGCCTGCCTGAGTTAAAGACGTTCGAGGAGCAAACGAGGGACGCCGCGCCGGCGCGACTCAACTGGCCTGCGCCCGCGAAGGCGGCGGATGCGGTCGACGATGCGGAATACGATCTGGTAGCGTTACGGCGGTCTGTAGACGATCCGGCGCCGGGCCGCGCGCATTACCTGATGGAGGCGAACGACGCACTGGCGCGATCGCTTCGGGCGCGCTGGTATCGCTGGGAGAGCAAGACATGGCGGGAAGCGGATGGCCTGATCACGATGGACGCGCGTGCACTCGCGGCACTGGCCGGGCACCGGTTGAACGCGCGCGCCTGGTCGCCTTCGGCATTGCAACGGTTCGCGGTTTGCCCGTATCAATTTGCGCTTCATGGCATCCTTGGGTTGAGACCTCGCGAAAGTCCGGAGCCGCTGGAACAGATGGATCCGCTGACCCGGGGCGCGCTCTTTCACGCGGTCCAGTTCCGTCTGCTAAGTGAACTGAAGGCGGCGGCGCTTTTACCGGTGACGGGCGCCCGGCTTCCGGATTCGCTCTCGATTGCCGACCGGGTGCTCAACAGCGTCGCTGGCGAGTTTGCGGATAAACTCGCTCCGGCGATCGACCGTGTGTGGCAAACGGAGATCGAGGATCTGCGAACCGACTTACGCGGCTGGCTCCAACATATCGCAGTAAATGACGACGATTGGATTCCCGAACATTTTGAATTTGCCTTTGGACTTCGTCCACAGACGGGCCGCGATGCGTTGAGTACAGTCCACGAAGCGATCCTTGACGAAGGCGTGCGGCTGCGCGGCTCCATCGACTTGGTGGAGCGTCATGCCACGCGCAACGTGCTCCGGGTGACCGATCACAAAACGGGGAAATCTCCAGATAATCCTCCCGCGTTTGTGGGCGGCGGACTTTTCTTACAGCCTTTGCTCTACGGCCTCGCCGCCCGGCAGTTGCTCAACGCGGAAGTCGAGTCCGGACGTCTGCTCTATGCCACGCAGAAGGGCGAATACCGGCACGCGGAGATTCAGATTACGGACCGTTCTCGCGGCTTCCTCGGCAAACTGCTGCACAACATCGACAGCTCCATCGCGCAAGGTTTCCTGCCGCCCGCTCCGCAAAAGGATGCCTGCGGACACTGCGACTACCGCCCGGCGTGCGGCCCGTATGAAGAACTGCGGTTCTCTAAAAAGAACCGCCAGGATGAACGGCTGGAGCCGTTGATCGAAATCCGGGGGATGGCGTGAATCCGGCGACCCAGGCGCAGTCCGACGAAACTGCGCGCCACCGCATCCAGCATTCGCTCGATGAAAGCCTCATCGTCGAAGCCTCGGCTGGCACGGGCAAGACGACCGCGCTCGTCGGGCGGATCGTCGCGGTGCTGGCGCAGGGGAAGACTACCATCGACAAGATCGCCGCGGTGACTTTCACGCACAAGGCAGCCGGCGAGTTGAAGCTGCGCCTGAGAGAGGAGCTCGATAAGGAGCGTCTCAAGGCCCCGGCGCTTGAAGATGCGCTCCAGCGACTGGAGGAAGCCTCCATCGGCACGATTCACTCCTTCTGCGCGCAGATCCTGCGGGAGCGTCCCGTCGAGGCATGCGTGGATCCGGCGTTCGAGGAATTGAGCGACCAGGAAAGCCATCGACTCTATCAACGGTCTTTTCGCGCGTGGCTCGAAAAAGGCCTGGCGGAATCTTCGCCTGGGCTGCGCCGCGCATTGGGCCGTTTGGCGTGGCGCGATTCATGGGACGATTCACCGCCCATCGAACAGTTGCAGTGGGCCGGGAAAAAGCTGGTCGAGTGGCGCGATTATCCGGAGCCTTGGGCGCGCGATCCGTTCTCCCGCGATGAAGAACTGAAGACGCTGATACGCATGGCGCGGGAGTTAGCGGACATGAGCTCGCGGCCTCGGCGGGTCAACGATAATTTGTATCGCGGGCTCGCTCCGGCGCGTGCTCTGGCCGGCTGGATGGAAAAGGCGGAGGGCGCGGGAGCGCGCGATTATGACGCGCTTGAAGGACTGTTACTCAAGCTGGGGCGGGATTTGCGGCGCGACCTCAAGAAAGGTTCCGGCGAGTATGGCGGAGGCGTGGGACGCGAAGAACTGGTTCTCCGCCGCGACGAGTTGCTGCGATGGATCGAGGAATTCCGGCGTCGCGCGGACGCGGACCTGGCGGTGGAACTACGCGAGGAAATGCGCTCTCTGGTGGACGAATACAACGAGCGGAAGCAGCGCGCAGGCAAGCTGGATTTTGTGGACTTGCTCATCGCCGTGCGGGATCTGGTTCGCGAGCATGCGGAAGTGCGCGGATATCTGCAGAAGCGATTCACGCATTTGTTTATCGATGAGTTTCAGGATACCGATCCCTTACAGGCCGAGATTCTTCTGCTGCTGGCCGCTGACGATTCGCAGGGAAACCGACTGGCGGCGCGTGACTCCCGCGGCGGGAAAACTCTTCCTGGTGGGCGATCCAAAGCAATCGATTTACAAATTCAGGCGCGCCGATATCGTCCTGTACCGGAAGATACGCGACGACCTGAGGGATCGCGGCGTGGGATTCGTGAAGCTGACGCAAAGTTTCCGGTCGGTGCGAAACATCCAACAATTCGTCAATGCGGCGTTTGAAACGGAAATGACCGGCGATGTCGACAGCGGTCAGGCGGATTGGGCGCCGCTGGAAGAGCATCGCGCGGATCCGGAAGGGCGTCCGAGCGTGATTGTGCTGCCGGTTCCGCGCCCCTACAAATCCCGCCTAGCGAAGGAAGCCGTCAATAAGTGTTTGCCTGATGCCATCGCCGCCTTTATCTCCTGGCTCGTTCACGATAGCCAATGGGGCTTCCGTGCGCGCGACATCGCCGTGTTGTTCCGCCGCCGCACGCAGGCAGGGTCGGATCTGACGCGGGACTATGCGCGAGCGCTGGAGGCGCGCGGATTGCCCCATCTACTTGCAGGGTCGAAATCCTTCCACCGGCGCGAGGAGGTGGAGACGTTACGAGCAGGGCTCGCCGCGATCGAATGGCCGGACGACGAGCTAAGTATTTTCGCGACGTTGAAGGGCTCCCTGTTCGCGATTCGCGATGAAGTGCTACTGCGCTACCGGCACGAGTGCGGCCACTTACATCCGTTCCGTCCGCGCGGCGAATCAACGGACCCGGACTTGATGACAGTGGACCAAGCTCTCACGCTGCTGGCCGAATTGCATCGCGCGCGCAACCGCAGGTCGTTCGCGGCAACCGTGAACGCGCTGCTCGAAGCGACTCGGGCTCACGCGGGATTCGTGCTGCGGCCGGGCGGCAACCAGATTCTCGCAAACGTCGCGCGCGTGGCCGATCTCGCGCGCACGTATGAAATGTCGGGCGGCATTTCGTTTCGAGGATTCGTCGATGAACTGGCCGCCCAGGCAGAGAAGGAGGAAGCCGCGGAAGCACCCGTCCTCGAAGAAGACTCAGATGGCGTTCGCCTGATGACCGTGCATGGAGCAAAGGGACTCGAGTTCCCGGTGGTGATTCTCGCCGACCTGACCGCGAACATCGCGGCGCGGGACCCCGATCAATATGTCGATGGCGAGCGGCGGCTCTGCGCCACCCGGTTGCTGCGTTGCGCGCCTCGCGAACTGGTCGACCACGAGCCGCAAGAGAGCGCTCGCGAACAAGCGGAGGGCGTCCGCGTCGCTTATGTCGCTGCCACTCGCGCCCGGGATCTGCTGGTGATTCCGGCGGTCGGCGATGAGCCGTTTCCTGGCGGCGGATGGCTGGGTCCGTTGAACAAGGCCATTTATCCGTCGCGTGCCGACTGGCGCAAATCCCAACCTGCGCCTGGTTGTCCGCCATTCGGACAAGCAAGCGTGATCGAACGGCCGCTCGATTACGATCGCGAGGGCGAGTTCTCAGTGAAACCGGGGCGGCTGATCCGTCCGGAGCATGGGCGAACACGAGGTGGTTTGGTGGGATCCATCGAAGCTCAAGTTGAACGTCGAAGGGGGACTTGGGTTTCATCAGAAAGAGATCCTTGCCGACGATGGCGGCGATAGTCTGGCTGCGTATCGCGAATGGCAGGCGTCGCGTGCCCGAGTGATCGGCGCTGGTTCGCAACCGGAGTCTCAAGTCTTCATTGCCAGCCAGGCACCGGATGCTCCTCCCGGGGATTCGGTCCCTGTCGAAAGTGTCGCGGCCGGAAAATCGGCGCGCAGGGCCGCGGGGCGGCGTTTCGGAACACTGGTACACAATGTGATGCGGGATGTTCCCCTGGTGGCGAATCGAGGTTTGATCGAGCAACTCGTCGACTGGAATACCCGCTTGCTGGGCTCGCCCGCCGAGGAGCGCGATGCGGCAATCGCGGCTGTTGAGACCGCGCTGGCCCATCCGTTGTTGGCTCGCGCCCGGATTGCGTCGCGATGTCATCGTGAATATCCGCTGGTTTACAAGCTCGACGACGGAAGAGTGCTGGAAGGAATACTGGATCTGGCGTTCGTCGAAAAAGACCAGTGGGTGATTGTCGATTTCAAGACCGACGCCGACGTCACCGAGCGCCGTGCGCAATATGAGCGACAGCTTCAGTGGTATGGATTCGCGCTCGGCCGACTCACGAAGATGGCTGCGCGCGCGTATTTGTTAGAGATTTGACTCTAAATCGGCGATGGTCCTCAGCAGCGCCTGCCCTACCGGTTCCAACATCGCTGCGCTGGTCGTGAACGGCAAATCGCCGGGCGAATGGAACAGGGGATGGCCGCCGGCGATGCCGAAGCAGCGGTAGCCGAGCTTCGCGAGTTGCGCCAACTCTCCCGGGATTTCCTCCGGCTCCTCAGGATTCAAATCGCCCAGACTCTTAAAATTGCGGGTTAATAGCGGCAGCCACTCACGACGATTGGTCATAAGGCGCCGGGTGGTGCCGCGCGCGGCGATGCTTGCGCCCAAGTGCAGCCATACGTCCACTGCATCGGGCCGCGGCGCTTGCTTGGCGAGGTAGTTGTGCATTCCCTGTTCACCCAATTCGTGTCCGGACGACGCGACGAACGTGAAGCGGGCGATTGATTCGCGATGACTCGCCCAGCGCGCCAGAGCGAGCCAAATCGCAATTCCCGGTCCGCGTTCTCCGGCGCAATGGAACCAACCTGACGAAGGCGTCGAGATCACGATGCGCCTCTTGCCCATCCCGATTTCACCGACTGTTTCGAACGCTTCGGCTGCAGGCTCGTCGCGGCCCTGAATCGAAATGGACACCTCGATTGCACCGCGCAGATTCATCTCTTCGGCGGGGCCGACGAGGAGGACCGGCACAGGCCACGGCTCAGCGTTGGCAGCAACGTTTAGCGCCACCAACTCGCCCGATTCACTCGGCGTGACGCCGAGGATCGCGGACGCACCGGCGTCGATAAGAGGACGAATGATCGCAATGTGGGCCGGCGTGAGGGCTCCCCCTTTCGGCAGACGCGCGATCGCAATCCGGCCCTTCGTTGAACCGCGCGCGATCGTCGAACGGAGCGGCTCGGGACCAGTCGAACGCGGCGGCCATAAGGGAAAACAGGGAATCGAGCGGCCATTTGCGGTGAGCCGCGCTGAATCGAATTGAAACTGCCGCACGCGAAAAGGGATCACCTTCGATGTGAAGCCGAAGGCCTCCAGCTGTTTCGAAAGCCACACCGAAGTATCGCGGTCCACTTTCCCGGCGGTCCTGTGCTCCCCCAGCGCGGAGTACGCTTTCACGTCGTTAAACAAAAACTCGCCCGTCATGAAGTGCTGCGGATCGAGCGTATCCATGGATTGCATTGCGTTCGACCGAAGTTTAGCAAATGCTTTATCCAATGCTCTATCCTGGGGTTTTCCATGTCGAAACCATTGGCATACCTGACTGAACAACTGGAAAGCTGGCGCGCAGCCGGCACCTTTCAGCGCCTTCGTGAACTGGAATCGCCCTGCGAGCCCATCGCACGCTTCGATGGCAAGGAAGTCATCAACCTCGCGTCCAACAATTACCTGGGCCTCGCCAATCATCCCAAGCTGGTAGAGGCGGCGATCGACGCTACCAGGCGCTACGGAGCGGGCTCCGGCGCCGTGCGAACAATTTCCGGAACCATGAGTTTGCACGTCGAGCTGGAGCGCCGGATCGCCGCCTTCAAGAATGTCGAGGCATGCGTCGTTTTTCAGTCCGGATTCGCCGCCAATGCCGGGACCGTTTCCGCGATTCTCGGCCCGGAGGATCACATCATTTCCGACGAGCTGAACCACGCCAGCATCATCGACGGCTGCCGCCTCTCGCGCGCGAAAATTCACGTATTCCGGCATCGCGACGTCGCGCATGCGGAGGAAAAACTCGCCGCATTAGAAGGCGTTCCCGGCCATAAACTGCTGATCACGGACGGCGTATTCTCCATGGACGGAGATATCGGCCCGCTTGACCGGCTGACCGAGTTAGCAGAGCGGCAGGGAGCGATCATGATGGTCGACGACGCGCATTCCTCGGGCGTCCTGGGCCGGAACGGGCGGGGCACGGTGGATCATTTTCATCTTCACGGGCGGGTGGACGTGCAGGTGGGAACGCTTTCCAAAGCGGTCGGAGTTCTCGGCGGATACGTGTGCGGAAGCCGCGACCTGATCGACTTTCTCTCTCATCGCGCCAGGCCGTTTCTGTTCTCTACGTCGCATCCGCCGGCGGTGCCCGCGGCATGCCTGGCCGCATTCGACATCATGGAACAGGAACCGGAGCGGATCGAGCAGCTTTGGGCCAACACCCGTTTCTTTCAAGAAGGCTTACGCGCGCACGGCTTCTCGACCGGCGCCAGCGAGACGCCGATCACTCCGATCATGGTGGGCGAAGCAGCCACGGCCCACGCATTCTCCCGCGCCCTATTCGAGGAAGGTCTGTTCGCGACCGGTATCGGGTTCCCGACCGTCGCGGAAGGAAAAGCTCGCGTCCGAACGATTGTCACGGCTACGCATTCGCATGAAATTCTAGAACGCGCCATCGAGATTCTCACGCGGGTCGCGAAGCGAATGAAAATTGTTTCGTGAATCTGCCCGCTTCCTTACGGTCGCGGCTCTGAGCCGCCATGCGTCAGCACGCGGGCATCGATCTAGAAAGAAATCCGTCCGCCAATCTGTAGGGCGCGGGGACCGCCCGATCCGAACACCTGCGTGACCCGCTGCGTCTGCTGGCCAAACGCGGCGGAGCTGGGATCGAAAGTGTAGCCGCCATAGTTCGCATAGTTGAATATGTTGAACATCTCGGCAAAAACGGCCAACTTGTAGCGCTCGTGGTAAGTGAAGGTCTTCGTCAAACGCAGATCCTGGGAGTTGAAGGTACGCCCCAAGTTGAAGTTCGAAGGTAACGTAAGGGTGGGAATTTTCTTGCCGGTGGCATCTAGCTTCCCGGCGTAGGTCGAATTCCAGGTGGCCACAGAGGCCTGTAGATCGCTCACACCGCAGCCGCGGTTCAGGCAATTGTAGGACAACCCCGGCAGAGGCGTTGATCCAGCTCCACTGCCGCTGATATCGATTCCGCCGACTACCGGCATGATCGGGCCTTTGCTGGACGTCGCCGAGACTCCGCCGAGGGAGAATCCCCAAGGCAGCTGCACTGTCGCGACCAAGTGCAGGATGTGGCGCGAACCCTGCGGACCCCAAGTGGAGTCGAAGTTGTCGTAGTTTTCGATGCCGTTCAAACCATACTGGCTTTGCAGTGCGTAAGAGGCCGTGAACTGATAGCGATGGGCGAACCGCTTGTCCGCTTTGACCAACAGCGCGGTATAGGTGCTGCGCGCACCCGATTGCCAAAAGTTGATCGCGCCGGTCGAGCACTGCGCCGTAGGGTCACTGGCCTGCGTGCCCTTACAAATCGGAATGATCGGTGTTTGAACGCCGTTAATCCGCCGGTTATACCGGTTCATATCCAAATCGCCGTACTCCAGGTTGAGGAAGACGCGGCGCACGAAGTCAACGTTCAGGACCAGATCATGCCGCAGTTCGCGCTGGACGCCGAGCGACATGTGATAGGAATTCTGTACCGGAAAGTTCAGCGGGTAGAGCGCATCGCCCGACTTTGCCACCTGAACAGGAGTAAGTCCGGGAACGGGCTTCGACAGGCTGGCGGCAATCGCCGGCGTCTGGTGCGCCTGGATTTGTTCGTATTGGCCGAGAGTCAAGGTCGTGATCGCGCTGGCCGGGAGCGGAGCGCCCACCGGGATAATCACTGGATTCAGCTGTCCAGTGGCGGCGTAGACGGCAGCGGTGACCCCCACGTTAATGATTCCGGGAAATTCGTTCGTATAACCCGTGTATGGATAGAGGACCCGTCCGTTGCCGACCGGCCCGATCTCAGAGCGCTCCTGCAGCCGCTTGTACAGTTGCTGCGTCTCGTAGTAGTGGCCTGCGCCGCCGCGAATTACGGTTTTGTTGTCGTGTCCGACGTTCCAGGCAAAACCCACGAGTGGAGAAAAATGATTGGTCAGTCCCTGCGTGGCGCGTAGATCGCTGCCGTACAGAGGAGCCAGGTAGGCCGGCTTCGGCAGATCCTCATTAAACAGATTGCTCTCATACTCCCAGGAAAGGCCGTAGTTGAGGGTAAACTTCGGGGTAAGCTTCCACGTATCCTGGAAATAAATGCGGGCGCGATCGTTGACCTTCGCCTTATCAATACCATACGGGGGAGGCTGGCTGGGATCGCCAATTCCTACCGCCGATCCGGCGAAGGGCAGCGCCAATAAATCCGCATTGGTCTTGATCGTCTTCGGCAAGTTCGGGTAGAACAAAGGGAGCAGGGGTGTTAGCCCATATCCAGCCAAAGACTCCGGAGAGAATACCTGCACGCAAGAGGGGTCGCAATAGCCCCAGAATCCGGTGCCGGGCGCGTATTCCCACAACCCGCCGAACTTCATCCGATGGGAGCCCTTCTGCCAGGTCGCGCTGTCTTGCCAGGTAAACCGACGTAAATCGCGGCCCTGTGTAGCGTTCTGCGTGTCGCCTACCTGGAAGTTGCTGGATACGCCGGCAAACTGGATCTGCGGACCACCCAGGCCCAGACAACCTGGGCAGTTGGAACTATCCGGGAACAGGTTGCGGTTGCTCCAGAATGCATAGCTGAACCGGAAATCGTTTACCAGAGTCGGTTTGAACGCCGTAGTGACACCCAGGATGCTTTGGTCGCTCCAGTTCACATTGTTCAGCCAACTGGAAGGCAACACCGCTCCGCCATTCGGGCCGAAGCCGGAGTTCCCATCGTGCGAGTAGCGGGCGAACACGCTGGTCTTGGAGTTCAGTCGGTAATCCAGCCGTAAACTGAGCGTTTTGCCGACATAAGGACTGCCAAAGTTGCCCGTAAGACCCGCGACTGACGGCAGATTCGGAACCACGCTATAGCTCTGCACCTGGTTCATGTACTCGTAGTTGAAAAAGAAAAACAGCTTATCCTTCACTATTGGCCCACCGATCCAGAATCCGGGATTGCGGCGAGCAAAAAAAGGATCGGGATTCAGCGCGCTGCGCACCAGGTTTGGATACGCCGCCATGTTGTGATCGCGGAAATAGTAGTATCCGGAGCCATGAAACTGGTTCCCGCCGCTGCGCGTGACCACGTTAACCGAACCCACGCTGGTAATGTCTGTCGAAAGATCGAAGTTCACCGACGAAACTTGAAACTCCTGCACGACTTCCTGAGAGAAATTCATGGCAGAACCGGAGTTTTCGATGGTGTCGCGAATGGCGCCGCCGTCGACGCTGATCGCTGTGAATCCGGCGGAGCCGCCCAGAATCGAGACCGTTGCCAACGCATTGTACTGCGAAGTGGAGCCAGTTCCCACCGTGACGCCGGGCTCGATGGACGCCAGTTGCATAAAGCTTCGGCCGTTGAGCGGAAGATCCTGAATCTGCTGACGCGAGACGACTCCGTCAATCGCGTGCTTCTCATATTCGATTTGCGCCGTCGCCGCTTCGACGTTCACTACCTCTGAGGTTTGCCCGATCGGCAACCGCACGTCGGCCGTCGTCGTTAATCCAGTCTCCACCGTCGCTTCGCGAATCACCGTGCGGAATCCCTTCACTTCCACGCGGACTTCGTAAACCGCCGCTGGAAGGGCTGGGGCGCTGAAACTGCCGTCCGCGCTCGATACCAGGTCTCGCTCTGCCCCCGTCGCCTTGTTGCGAATCTTAATACTGGCGTTCGGGATGACCGCTCCACTCTCATCGGCGACCACACCCGAGATCGTCCCTACGGGAGCTTGAGCGTATGTGGGCTGGCTGGTAACACAAGCCATCGCCAACAGGACCACGCCAAGCAACGGACAGAGTTGCATTACACGTTTCATTGAAAGTCCCCTTCTGCGAACCGAGCAGTCGTTTCTCAAAGCAAAACTAGGCAATTGTGACTCAACGGGAGACGGGGTGTCAATAGGCTTCCCACGGATGTTCTTGAAATATCAGCTGTTTAGGATCAGAACGTTGTTAAGTGGATTAACGACGTAATTGTGATCTAATAGAGCAGATAGGGGCGGCGGCGATCGTTGAACACGCGCAAATCATCTTCAATGCGCTGCTCGATGGCCCGGGGATCCTCGCCCGATTTGACCGATTCTATAACTGTTCTGTTACCAATCAGTTTGCGGCAGGACTCCACGTCGAGTTTGCCCGGATATAACTTTCCTAGCGCATACGCAACTTCCAAGCCTAGCCGCACGGAGGAAAACTGCTCCCGATTCACGACCAGGAAACGAACGCCTTCGAGCGGCCGGTCTTTGAGCGGCGGACCGCTGGGGGTAAAGCGCGTCGCATACACACGCACGCCCGGAATCGACCGCTCATTCAGGAACCGGGCCAGTTCTGTCCCATGAATCCATTCGGCCCCGATCTGCTCGAATGGCGCGTCCGTCCAGCGTCCCACCGAATAGCCCTTTGCGTATTCCAGCATCGCTAGCCCGAAGTAAAGGGTGGCCCCGTTTACGCTGCGCATATTGGGCGAAGGATCGATCCAGCTCAGGCCCGTCGAATCGAACCAGTCTCCGCGCGACCAGTTCTTCATCTTAATAATGTGAAGATCGGCGTTGAATTTGCGCTCCCCGTTGGCCATCGTCGCCAGTTCGCCCAGGGTCAACCCGTGCCGGATCGGCATGTTGTAACACCCGACAAAGCTGTTCAGATTTTCGTCCAGCAGTGGACCCTCGATATGCGTGCCCGTCACCGGATTCGGCCGGTCCAGCACATAGAAGGGCAGTCCTGCTTTCGAAGCGGCTTCCAGCGCATAAAGCATGGTGCAGGAATACGTATAAAACCGCGCGCCGACATCCTGAATGTCGAACACCAAAGTGTCCACGCCCCGCATCATCTCCGGAGTCAGGCGGTAGTTGCCGTTGTAATGAAGGCTCCAGACCGGCAGGCCCGTGGCCGCGTCTTTCGCATCGGCAACGTCCTGCTTGTCTTCTTTACCCGTGATTCCGTGCTCGGGTGAGAACAGCGCGGTAACCTGGACGCCGGCATCCTTCATGGCATCTACGTTCCGGCGGCCGTTCGCATCCATCCCCGTGTGATTCGTAATCAACCCGACCCGTTTGCCCTTCAACGGCGCAAACCTTTCCTGCTCAAGCACATCCAGCCCAGTCAGAACACGATGATTCGGAGCGATCATGCGCCGCACGCCCGCGCCCACATTCGTTTCGTTGTAACCAACCACACTGACGCCCGGCGCGTCCGTGCCAATCGCAGCTGCTGCGATGGTCGCCACCCGCGCACGAAGGCCCGTAAGGCTCTTGCCTGCTTTGGGATGGACGAAGTTCGTCAGCAGGATCACGTAGGAGTTGGTGGACGGATCGATCCACATCGATGTTCCGGTGAATCCGGTGTGGCCATACGAACCGATCGGAAACAGCTCTCCGCGATTTGAGGAATAGGAGGAATCGATATCCCAGCCCAGCCCACGAAGCACCGGCTGATCCGGCGGAGTCTCGGGTGAAGTGAATTTCTCGACCGTCAGCGGTGAAAACACCCGCACGCCGTCGCGAGTCCCCTTCCCGAGCATCATTTCCGCGAATCGCGATAAATCCGCAGCCGTCGAAAACAGTCCTGCGTGCCCGGCGACACCGCCCATGGACCGCGCCCGCGGGTCGTGCACGACACCGCGAAAAGCGACTCCCGTTTTCGGGTCGACCTCAGTGGGCGCGACACGCGCCTGCACCGATGCGGGCGGGTCGAACTGGGTATCGTTCATTCCCAAAGGCTTGAAAACTTCTTCCCGCACAAACTCATCCAGCGTTTTTCCGCTCTTGCGATGCACAATCTCGCCCATCAGGATGAAATTCGTGTCGCTGTAGACAAATCGCACGCCCGGCGGATTCTGCGGTTTCTCGATCAGTGCCCGATGAATGCCGGCATCATAGCCGCTGAACGGTGGATCCAGGTCGAAATCCGGCCTGAATCCCGAGAAATGAGTCATCAGATCGCGAATCGTGATATCGCTCTTGCCGCCCTGAAACTCCGGCAGATAATCGGTGACTTTCTCCGCCAGCCGCAGCTTCCCTTCTTCGAAGATCTTCATTGCGCCGGAAGTGGTCGCGACCACCTTCGTCAGCGACGCCAGATCGAAAATCGTATCGAGCGTCATCGGCTCGCTCTTCGGAACCAGCGCCCGGTTTCCGTACGCTTTGCGATGCAGAATCTTTCCGTCGTGCCCGACAATCAGCACCGCTCCCGGAATCAATCCGTCATGAACCGCCTGATCGACCACCGCGTCCAGGGAAGCCGACCCTGAAAACGTCTCCTGCGCAAGACAAACGCCTGCCCACGTCACTATCAAAAAAAATCTCATGCGAGCTTCTTGGCGATCCCTTCCAGCAGCGCCGCCAGATCGAAATCCTTCTGGGTGATCCCGCCCGCATCGTGCGTCGACAGATCCACGGTCACGCGATTGTAGACGTTCGACCATTCCGGATGATGATCCATCTTCTCGATCGCGGGCGCGGCCGTCGCCATCATCCCGAACGCGTGCGGAAAATCGGCGAACTTATATTCGCGATGCAGCTTGCCGTCCTTCACGGACCATCCCGCGAGGCCAGCCACCTTTGCCGAAACGTCGGCGTCATCCATCTTCTTCATTAAGCCCTCCCGTAGATCGGAACCACTGCGCCACTCACATCCCCTGCCGCCTCGGATGCCAGCCACACCAAGGTTTTCGCGATCGACTCCGGCTGCACCCAGCGCGAAACATCGGCCTGCGGCATCGCTTTCCTATTGAGCGGCGTATCGATCACGCTGGGTAGCACGACGTTCGCCGTTATCCCCAAATCCTTGGTCTCCGCCGCGACATTTTTGACCAGCGCGACCAGTCCCGCCTTCGAAACCGAGTAAGCGGCGAAATTCGCCATCGGCTCCAGGGCCGCCCTCGATCCGACGGCAACGATCCGCCCATACTTCGCCGCCGTCATCGGCTTTAGCACCGACCGCATGACGCAAAACGCCGCGCGCAGATTCAGCGTCATCATGCCGTCCCAGGTCTTGTCGCTCGTCTCCGCAATCGGCTGCCCGCCGCCGAATCCTCCCAGGAGGTGAACCAGCGCCTGAATCGGCCCATGCTTGAGCGCCTCGGCGACCATGGCATCGCACCCTTCGGCCGTAGTCAGATCGGCGGATATCGTGACAAACGGAACCGCCTCCGGCCAACTGCGCGCCACTCCGATCACGGTAGCCCCTGTGTCGGCAAATGCCTTCGAAACGGACGTCCCCAACCCGCCGTTAGCCCCAGTAATTAGAACACTCATACCCGACCATTATCCTCTTCTACTGGCTCCTGGCTACTCTTTCAGCAGCCCCACCGCCCTCATCAACTCCAGCGCGTTGCTCCGCGTGACGACGCCCTCCCGCAAACGGTAATCGAATCGGATCTCCCCGCCCTCCAGATGATCCTCAAAGTGAACATTTGCCGCCCGCCCGTCGAGCGTCGATGCAATCTCCGCCAGCGCCAGATCGTGGGTCGATACCAATCCGATGGCCCCCCGCTCCACCAGTCCTCGCACGACAGCCTCCGCGCCAATCCGCCGGTCATGCGAATTCGTGCCGCTCAGCAATTCATCGAGCAGGAACAAGGTCGGATGCCCGCTCCGCGCCAGTTCCACGACGTCCCGCAGGCGGCTGATCTCCGCATAGAATCGCGACCGGTTATCTGCCAGCGAATCGTGGGTGCTCATCGAAGCCCCGATCCTCAGCGGCGAAATTCTCAGCCGCGCGCACGCCACCGGCGCGCCGGCCCATGCGAGCACCGCATTGAGCCCCACCGCCCGCATTAACGTACTCTTGCCGCTCATGTTCGATCCGCTGACGATCCACAGCCGAACGCCGTTCCCGAGCCGCACGTCATTTGCAATCGCAACCGCTGCCGGAATCAAAGGATGCCGCAACGAATCGGAATCAAACAACGGACCATTCAATTCCAACTGAGGAAGAGTAGCATCCGGCCTCTCGAACGCATAGGTGGACAGCGAGCACAGCGCCTCGAACTCCCCCACCGCCGCGATCCATTGTCCGATTCGAGGACCATAAGCGGTACGCCAGGCTTCCAATGCCATCGCGAACTGCGCATTCCAAAGCAGCATCGCCGCCAGAGGCCGGAAGAACATGTTTTCCGATGAATCCAGCAGCTCCGTCAATCTCGTCAGCCGGTTGATACGCTCCGATGCCGTCGTTCCCGCGACCTGCAACTCTTCCACCAGCTTCTTTAGCCGCATCGATGTGAACGGCTCCCGCTCCAGGCGTTCCAGCAGCAGCGCGAGCATCCGCAACTCGTGTGCCGGAGCCGACACCGCCCCCGTCACCGCTCCCACCTTCGGCCGGATCGCAAAGCTGAAGATCATCTCGGCCAGCACTACCACCAGAAACGGCGCCGCGGTGATTTTCTGCGCAAAGAATGCTCCCAGCGTCGCCACCGCCGCCACCGCCAGCGCCGGTGCGATCAACCGGGCTCCGGCAAAGAAATGCACCGCCGGCTCCGCACCCCACTTCGCCAGTACCCGGGCATCCACGGCCGCCCGAATATCCTCGCCCATCAGCGCGATCTCTTCGCGCAGATCGATGCGCGGACGCAGCTCCCCCACTGCTTCCTGCCGAGCCACCACCTCGTCGCGCTCGCCCGACCCAAGCAGCCACTCCGCGAGTGTCCTTTCCCCCGCCCCGGTCCGAGCCGTGGACAACAATTCGAATAGCGACCCCCGGCCGAACAGATCCAGATCGTCCGCGTAAACGTGTTTCGAATCCCGAAACCGCTCGCCCTGACTCCCCGTGCCGATCCACCGATCCTCGATCCGCCCGATGGCCCGATTGTAAAAAGCCACCCCGCGAGTCGCCGCTTCCCTCTCCTGATCCAGCCGGTCCAGCGCGATCGCCAACCCCACGAAAATCCCCAGCGGAGCAGCCAGCCACCAGGGCGAGATCATCGAAACACCAATCGAGAATCCCGCCACCACCACGGCCGCGATCCCTGTCGCGAGCCTCGCATTTCCCAATTGACTATAGAGACGCTGCGCCCGCGCGAGCCTTTCGCTCCATCGCGTCAACCGCGAACGATACTCATCACCAGGGGAAAAAATCGAGGACACACTTCAGTCTAAACTGGGAAGTCCGTGCTCCCCCGCCTCCGCAATCTCGACTTCCTCCCGTCTCCCGTCCCCGACCGCCCGGGCCTCATCATTCGCGACCCCTTTCAGTACTCGGACGCGACCCTCATCATCCCTCCCGGCCTCGTCACCTGCCTCGAGTTCTTCGACGGCGAGCACAGCAGCCTCGACCTCCGCGAGTATCTCGTAAGAGCCACCGGCGAACTCGAAGTCAGCGAAATCGAGCAGCACCTCCTCGACACTCTGAGCACTGCCGGATTCCTCGAAGACGAATCCTTCCTACGCGTCAAAGAACAAGCCGAGCGGGCCTTCGCCGAAGCTCCCATCCGTGAACCTGCCCACGCTGGCTCCGGCTACCCCGAAGAAAGGTCCGAACTGATCCGCACTTTCAACGAATACTTGCCCCCAGTGGGGCAGGTTCCCGACCTGCCCTCCGCAAAAACGATCGCCATAGCCGCCCCCCACGTCAGCCCTTTCGGCGGAGTCGACGCCTATCGCGCCGCCTATTCCGCCCTCTCCCCCTCCGACGCCGATCGCACGTTCGTCATCCTCGGCACGTCTCACTACGGCGAACCCGATCGTCTCGGCCTCACCCGCAAACCCTTCGCGACCCCTTACGGTGAAACCATTCCCGATACCGCCCTCATCAATGAAATCCTCGCCAAATCGGGCGACGCCGCCGCGATGGAGGATTACTGCCACGCCGTCGAACACTCCATCGAATTTCAAGTCGTCTTCCTCCAACATCTCTTCGGACCCAAAATCCGCATCGTCCCGATCCTCTGCGGCTCTTACGCCAGCAGCATTTATCGCGGCGGACTCCCCGAATCGAACGACCATGTGAATCGCATGCTCGGCACGCTCGGCGAAATTGCCGCCCGCGAAGGCGACAAACTCCTGTGGGTGCTCGGCATCGATATGGCCCACATGGGCCGCCGCTATGGCGACTCTTTCTCCGCCGTGGCCGAGCGCGGCGAAATGGAGGAAGTCGCCCTTCGCGACCGCGCCCGCATGGATCGCATGGAATCCGGCGACCCCCGCGGCTTTTGGGATCTGGTGCAACAAAACCACGACGATCTGAAATGGTGCGGCTCCGCTCCCATTTACACTTTCCTCAAAGCCGTTCCTCAGGCCCGGGGACGCCTGTTGCGCTACCAGCAATGGAATATCGACGATCAAAGCGTCGTCAGCTTCGCCGGCATGAGTTTTCATTCAAGCTAACCCCACATCGGACGATGAGGCAAATGGGGGTACAAGTCGTTGATCTCAATCCGCAAGTCGGTGACCGATTTAGATCGTCTGGAGGAAGAACGACGAAAGAGCGACGAATTCTCCAGCGTTCTTCAGGAGTGCTACGCGTTGGCAATCGATTCCTCAGCCCACTATGCAGTCGAGGTTCATCCCGCGTTGATCGTCGAGTTTCGGACCCACCTCAAGGCGATTGAAGAGCAGACTCGCGCCGCCGTTTCCGGCGATCAGCTCCGCGACGCACAATCGTCTTTCCGAGGTGAACTGCGCGAGTATCGCGACAAATCCATCGAGCAGCTAAAGAAGATGCGCAAGGAGATTGTGGATGCCACCGCCGCCATGCAGATCTTCGCCGATACCGTCGCCTCGAACGGCGAAAATCACGAACAGGCTGTCAGCACCCAGCTCCGCGGCCTCGAACGTGCGGCCGACAACATTGGCATCGACCAAATCCGCACCGGGATCGGCGCCGCCGTTCATGGTATCGAGTCCAGTGTCCTCGAGATGCAGCGCGGCAACCAGTTGATCGTCGCCCAGCTGCAGGATGAGATCCGCATGCTTCATCAGGAAATTGAACAGGAGCGAAAGGCCCTCTATACCGACCGCGCTTCGGGAGCTTGGAACCGCCAGAAAGTCGACACCCATCTCGAAAACCTGCTTCGCCAGAACCGCCCGTTCTGTATGCTGCTCGTGTGGGTGCGAAATTTGAAGCGTCTGGATACCCAGCATTCCCGTACCGTCGTGGAAGGCACGCTCAAAGCCCTGATTACCCGCTTCGGCACCATGACCGGAGAAGAAGGAGTCATCGGCCGCTGGACCAACGACCAGTTTGTCGCGATCCTGGATATGCCCGCCGCCCGCGCCATCGCTCTTTCCGGTGAAGCCGCCACCAAGCTCTCCGGGATCTATACCGTCCAGGAAAATGGCCTGGGCCAGAAAGTCACCGTTCAGGCCACCGCCGGAGTAATCGAGCGCCCCTCAGGCGCGGACCCCTCCAGCTTTCACCAAAAACTCGAACGGCTATCCGAAGCCATCTCCGGCGCATAATCCGCCGCCGTCGATCACCAGCGCCGACCCTCCTGCCGCCACTGAGCCGCCATGCGTAAGCATGCGGGCACAAGCGCAGTCCTTCACTAGAGGCCCGTCGCAGAGAAAACATTAATATCCCCTCCATAACTGTCGGGGTTCGGTGTTGGTGTTGAGGACCAGGCTGTGCCACGATTTATTCCCTACCGAACCCCGACAGTCATGGAGGGGATATGCTAACGAACTCGCCGATACAAGCCACTAGTGTCCTGTCTCTGAAGTCGGAGACATAAGTCGAGGTGGGGCGGACGCCCTCCGCGTCGGACCCCCTGGTCCGGCTCTACCGATGCACCCAAAGAGGCCGACGGGGGCGTCGGCCGCGGACCAGGGGGGTCCGCCCCACTTGATACATGAACTTCAGAGACAGGACACTAGCAGCTTGTTGAAAAACTCAAAAACCAAGTTAGCCGCCGATGAACGCCGATGAACGCCGATCTAAAACAAATGGTTATCGGCGTTCATCTGTGTTCATCGGCGGCTAATATTAGTTTTTCAGCAACCGCCGGCGTCAACTCGCAATGACCCACAAGATATGCTTGATCTATGCGTTTCCCTCGCGCCGCGCTGGCGATCTTGCTGAGCGTCGCCGCCATCGCCGCCACCAAGCCCGTCCCCAAAACGAAAAAGCCGCTCTTGACGCCTGAGCAGCGTGCGGCGCAATCGATCATGAAATCAATGAGCCTGCGCGACCGCGTGGCGCAGCTCATCATCGCCACCTGCTATGGCGAGGCGCCGGCCACTAAATCCGCTGAATATCAGAAGTACCGGCACTGGGTCCGCGATCTCCACATCGGCGGCCTCATCGTCGCCAACCGCATCGATCACGGCGCGATTCGGAACGCCCAGCCTCACGCACTGGCGGTGTTCCTGAACCAGATGCAGAAAATGTCGAAGACTCCGCTCGTGATCGCCGCCGATTTCGAGCGCGGCGCATCCATGCGAGTCACCGGTGCCGCGCAGTTTCCTTACAACATGGCCTACGGCGCGGGTCGAGACCTCGAAGGCGCGAAATATGAAGGGCTCGCCACCGCGCGCGAGGCCCGGGCCATCGGAGTCCACTGGATCTTCGCCCCTGTCGCCGATGTGAATAATAATCCCGAAAATCCCGTGATTAACACGCGCAGCTACGGAGAGAACGCCGAAGCTGTGGCGCAAAATGTCGGCGCGTATATCGATGGCGCGCACTCGGACCCTAAGAATCGCGTGCTGGTGACAGCCAAGCATTTTCCGGGGCATGGCGATACCGATACGGATAGTCACATGGCGCTGGCCAAAGTGACGGCCAACAAGGAGCGGCTCGAAACGCTGGAGTTCACGCCGTTCCGCGCGGCCATCGCCCACGGCGTCGATAGCATTATGACCGCGCACGTGTCCGTGCCCTCACTGGAACCCGAAGAAATACCGGCCACGGTGTCGTCAAAAGTACTGACCGGCATCCTGCGCGACGAATTGAAGTTCAGGAATCTCATCGTGACCGACGCCATGGACATGCAGGGCGTCGCGAAAATGTTTCCTCAAGGAGAAGCTTCCGTGCGCGCGCTCCAGGCCGGCGCGGACGTGCTGCTGATGCCTCTGAATCCGGAGACGGTGATTCACGCCGTGGTCGCCGCCATCGAAGACGGCCGCCTGAAGCGCGCCCGCATAGACGAAAGCGTGATGCGCGTGATCGAGGCGAAAATCCGCGTCGGCATTACGAAGAAGAAGCTGGTGGACCTCGATGAAATCAGCGATGCGTTCGATTCCGAGGAGGATACCGCGCATGCGCAGCTCGCCTCGGATCGCGCCGTGACCCTGGTTCGCAACGATCATGACGTGCTGCCATTGGCGTCGTCTGCGCAATCGTGCCTGATCGTCGTGGTAGAGCGGCGAGCCTCTACCGCGGGCACTCGCATGATCGATTCCTATCGCAGGTTCTCGCCGAAATCGCAGATCGCGATTGTGGACGCGTCTATGAACGCCGCTTCACTGGCGGCGAGCGTGGGCGATACATCGAAATGTTCGGCCATCGTAGTCGCGGCCTTCGCCACCGTGGCTGCTAATCGAGGCAGCGTCGGGCTCACCGGTGAATTGACGCCCTTCATCGCGAAGCTTACGGAAGGGCCTGTGCCGGTGGCCGTCATCGCCATGGGCAATCCTTATTTGTTGAGCGCGTTCCCGAAAACAGCGGCCTATCTGGCGACATTCAGCAGCACGACTCCTTCGGAAGCGTCGGCCGTGAAGGCTCTGTTCGGAGAGATCCCAATCACCGGCCACCTGCCCGTGACCATCCCAGGCTTCGCAAAATACGGCGACGGCATTCAACTACCCGCCCGATCCCGGTAGTGTGCGTCACTCATAACGAATATTATCTTTCGCGCGTGGCGCACGCGTCCACGCGTGCCGTGTCGACAGTAGTGTCGACGTTCGGGCGTGGAAAGACACATCGACACAAATGTCGATGCGGCACGCCTGGAGGCGTACGCCACATAACATTCAGGATTTCCGACGCGGACCACTAGTGTCGGCAGTCGCCTTTCAGAGCCGTGAGCCTCACCCTCGCCGCGTACAGTACGCTTCACCCCACTTACACTAAAATCACATCATGATAGAAATTACATGGCTCGGGCATGGAACGTATCAGCTGCGCCTCCCCACCGGCGAAATCATTCTGGTGGACCCTTGGATCGATGGCAATCCCGCATTTCCCGCAGGTCACATTATCGACCGAGTGGACGTGATCCTGGTTTCCCACGGCCATTTCGATCATATTCACGACGTGCTTCCGTTGGCCGCGAAGTTTTCACCGCAGATCGTGGCGATTTATGAGACAGCCCACTGGCTGGAATCGAAGGGTGCGAAAAACACGATCGGCATGAATAAAGGCGGCACGACCACAGTGGGGCCGATTTCGGTCACGATGACCACCGCCGTTCATAGCTGCGGGATTCTCGACGATGGAAAAATCATTTACGGAGGCGAAGCCGCTGGGTACGTGGTGCGCCTGCCGGATCGCCGCGTGATTTACTGCGCGGGCGACACCAACGTCTTTTCCGATATGCAGCTGATCGAGCGGCTGTATCATCCCGAGCTGGCGTTTCTACCGATCGGCGATTTTTATACGATGGGTCCGCGCGAAGCAGCGCTGGCATGCCGTATGTTGAGTGTCAAGCGCGTCATCCCTCTGCACTTCGGAACCTTTCCTCCTCTGATCGGCAGGCCATATCAACTTGCCCACCTGATTAAAGACCTGCCAGGCACCGAGGTATGGGAGCTCAAACCTGGATCGCCAGTCGAGTGGTAAAACAAGCCCTGCTCGTCGCCGCGATCGTGCTGGCTCTACGCCTGCCGTTTCTCAATCAGGCGATTCAGGGCGACGATCTCTATTATTTGTACGGCGCGGAGCACGCCCAAATCGAGCCTCTGCATCCGGATCACGCGAAATATTTGTTTCAAGGCGACTTGGTCGAGATGCGCGGCCACTCGCATCCGCCGCTTAATTCCTGGATTCTAGGCGCGCTCCTGTGGGCATGTGGCGATGTGCGCGAAGTACCGTTTCACTTGGCCTATTCGATCTTCTCGTTGATGGCGGCGCTCGCTATGCTCTCGCTCGCCAGGCGCTTTACAGACAAGCCGCTCCTGGCGACCCTCCTGTTCATCGCCGTCCCTGCATTCGTAGTGAACGGAAACTCCCTGGAATCGGACCTGCCCTTCCTCGCCCTCTGGATGCTCGCAATAACGTGGTTTGTCAAAGGAGTCGAGGACGATTCGCGACTAGCCTTGCTCGGCTCCGCGCTGGCCGCATCGATGGCGGCACTAGATGCATATCAAGCCGTCTTCATAGTCCCGATTCTCGCCTACTTTCTTTGGCAAAAAAACAACCGCAGCGCCCTGGCATGGTGCGTGATTTTCGCAGCCCCCATCGCGATCGGCGCTTGGCAAATCTACGGACGCATCACCGGCGGAGCGATGCCGGCGGTGGTTCTGTGGGACTACATGCAGAAATACGGCTGGCAGTTGGCGACGCAAAAGGTGAAGAATGCCGCGGCGTTGATTGTACATTCCGCCTGGATCGTCTCTCCGCTGCTGATCCGGGGAAACCGCTGGCACTGGATTCTCGGCGGAGTCGCCGCGACCGCCGGCGCGTTCTACGATCCGAATCCCATGTTCTGGGCCTCGCTCGGCTTGGGCGTCGTAGTCTTGTCGTCGTGCCTCAAGAAGAGTTTTCTGGAAGCCTGGGTACTGATCTTCTTCGCCGGCGCATTTGTGGTCTTCTTCGCCGGATCGGCCCGCTACCTCTTGCCCATCGCCGCGCCGCTCGCCATTCTCGCAGTGAATCGCTGCACGCCGCGCATGATCGGTGTCGGTTTCGCCTTACAGATAGCCCTCTCCGTCGGATTCACAATAGTCAATTACCAAACCTGGGACGCCTACCGCCAGTTCGCAAAGCAACTCGCACCGGAAGCCGCCCAACGGCGAGTTTGGGTGGATCACGATTGGGGTCTGCGTTACTACCTGGAGTCCGAAGGCGCGCTGGCAGTACCGAAGGGTCAGACATTTGCCGTTGGGGATGTTGTCGTATCGAGATATGGAGATATGCCCGCGCGCCCCGAATCCTGGCAGCCGATCGCCCAGTTGATAATTGTTCCGAGAATTCCTCTGCGGTTATTTTCGAGGAATGAACGGTCCGCCTACTCGGTCGCCTCGCACGGTTTGTGGCCATTCGAAGTTTCTAATGCCGCCGTCGACAACGTGGGAGCTTGGATCGTGGGGGAGCGTAAAGCCGACCTCTCCTGGGTCACCGCAGCCGACCAGCAACAAATCCTGCGCGGCCTCTCCCTCGATGGCTGGACCGCAGCCGAAGCCACCGTTCTCCTGAAGCGAGCCCCCGGCCCCCTGCGCGCCGACTTCTCAATTCACGAGAAATCCCTCGCCCGCACCGTGAAACTCCTGGTCGATGGCAAGACCGTCGCCGAACAAACCTACCCCGGCCCCGGAGCCTACTCCCTTTCCGCCCCGATCCCCGGCGACTCCCCGAGCCTCACCGTCACCCTCGCTGTCGACAAGACTTTTTCCGTTCCCGGCGACGGCCGACAACTAGGAATCCTCGTGCAAGGCATCGGCTTCAAACCTTAGTAAGATCACAGCGAGTTCGTAGCGAGAGTTTTCTCGTCTGCCCGCATGCTCACGCATGGCGGCTCAGCACCGACACGGAGCCGCGACCATCAGGGAGCGGGCATACGCGGAAAACCAAAATGCCGAGGATATGGAAAGTTCTTCGACACCGCTCCCGATGGTCGCGGCTCTGTTGCTAAGCATGCCCTACGTACCTGTAACCCGAGCGTCCACCCGCCCCACCCCATCGATTCTGCACGCCACCCGGTCCCCCGCCTTAATCCGCGCCCCCTTTGGACACCCCGTCGAGATCAGATCGCCTGGATACAGCGTCATGAACTGGCTGTGAAACCGCACCAGCTCATACGGCGAGTGCCGCATATGATTCACGAAATCCCGCGAGCACACGCCGCCATTATGTTCCGTGATCACCTCCAGCGACCCGACGTCCTCCACCTCGTCCGCCGTCACGATCACCGGACCAAACGTGAAAAACGTGTCGATACTCTTCGCCCGCGTCAAATACCGAGGATTCTTCGCGAGCACGTCCAGCGCAGTCAAATCAAGCGTCGTCGTATATCCGAAAATCGCGCTAGGCGTGTCCTCGCGCGATAAAAATCTGCGCCGCCGCCCGATGATCACGCCCAGCTCGCCCTCCGCATCGACGTCGTTCGAAACCTCCGGCGGCGGCAGCACGATCTCCCCGCCCGGTTGAAACATGCACGACGCAGGCTTCATGAAACTTCCCGGTTCGTCCGGCTGCACCGCGTTAATATCCTCGGCATGCGATTTGTAGTTCAGCCCGATGCACCAGATCTTCGGCGGAACGTCATATGGCAAATGCGGCGTCACTTCGGCCAGTGAAATCCCCTCGCAATCCGGAACCTCCGGCAGCGTGCCCGATTGAATGATCGCCAGCAGATCCCCCTCCACCGGCAGGACCTCCGCCTCGCGCACGATCCCCGTCCGCAAGTGCCCTTCATGAAAAAAACGCATTAGCTTCATAATGTTTTGGCGATATCCACCAGGTCGCTAAAGACCCCGTAAGCCGTCTGCTCCACGCCCGGATCAATCTCGACTGTCCCCACCGTCCCCATCAGGTCTGTATCGAACAGCAGCAGGTTCGAAGTGCCATGCACGCTGGCCAGAATATCCGTCTCGTCCAGCACCTCGGCGCGTACCCGCAGCTTCACCGAATCCGCGACCACCCGAGCCCGAGCTACCAGCCGCACCGTCTTGCCCTGACTCTTCAGCTCCGCCAG
Source organism: Bryobacterales bacterium (assembly GCA_963813145.1). GTDB lineage: Bacteria > Acidobacteriota > Terriglobia > Bryobacterales > Bryobacteraceae > Palsa-187. Next base: position 2,193,488 of record CAWEXX010000001.1, on the reverse strand, counting down.
CTTCTCCGGCGTCAATCTCCCGATCCCTCGCCGATCCACATCCAGCGGAGTCAACCTCGCATTCAGCAGCACATTGGCCAGCGCCGCCGCCTTCGCCGCCGCGTCCCAGCCGTCGATATCGTAGCTCGCGTCCGCCTCCGCCACCCCGATCTTCTGCGCGTCTTCGATTCCCTCCGCCAGCGTGCGACCCTTGCGCAGCGCCTCGATCACGACGTTGGTGGTCGAGTTCACCACGCCCGTAAACCCCCGAATCCTGCACCCCGGCAGATTGTTGCGAACCAGGTTGAACACCGGCGCGCCATCCATCACCGTCGATTCGAATCGAAACTCCACGCCCGCGCGCCGCGCTTCTTCCATCAACGTGGAATACGCGTGCGCGATCGGACCCTTATTCGCCGTCACCACGTGCATCGACCTCGCGAACGCCGCGCGAATGTGTGAAATGGCAGGCTCGCCAGTCGCCGGATTCAGAGTCGTCAATTCCACCGCGATATTGGGCCGCGCCCGATCCAGAAATTCTTCCACCGATCCGCATCGCGGACCGAACTCCGGCTCCACCGGCAGTCCCCTCTGGTCGAACACACTGCCATGCCGCAAGGTGTGAATCGCCACAACGCGGAACGGGAAAACCTTCCGCTGCGACTCCAATAACAGCGCGAAAGCGCGTCCCACATTCCCGTAACCGATCAGCGCGAGCTTCAGAACTCAATCGTCTCCATCATGGTATTGAGTTCCGATTCTAGCGCAGTCTTCTTGCGCTTCAGATCGCTCTGCTGATCGCGCAGCGCCGCCATCTTAGTCTCATTCGCCGCCAGTTGGCGCGCGTATTGCTGCACCAGGTCCTGCTGCCCCGCGACGCTATTGAGGCTCTGGATGTTGCTACGCACGCGCCCCTGATCCTGCGTCAAATCGGAGATGCTGCTATCGGCCGCCTTGATCGCCGCATCGTTCGCAGCCACCTCGCGCTTCTTCGCCGCGATCTGCTCCAGTTGCTTCCGGCCCGCCGCGCTCAGCGCTTTGTTCTGACTCCAGCTCGCGATGACGTCGGGCGTCATATTGGAAATCGCCTGCGTCTGATCGTAAACCCGTTCCTCGCGTAGCACGAACGTATCCGCCGCCGATGCCGCCAGTTTCACTTCGAACCGGTACGCATTCGCCGTCGTCTCCGTCGCCTTCTCCGGTTCCAGCAATTTGTATCCCGGCCGCTCCGGATGTTCAATGATCAGCGTCTTCGCCTTCGGATCGACATTTTTGATCGTGAACGTCTTCAATTCCTCCATCGCATATTTCGACGTCAGCATCCCGCGGCGATAGTGAATCTCGCGCACAACATTCTTCGACGAGTCGAATTTTGTCGTGATGCGCGTACCCAGGTCCACCCCGTAGCTGATCAGCCTTTTATCGCCCGCCTTCACCGTTTCGACCAGCGCTTCGCCGGCGTACGTGCCGCCGTCGTAAACCGTGATCGGTCCACCATCCAGCGTCTTGCCGGTCGAGTTCGTCAGTTCCGTAGCGTTCTGCGGATTGACGCCGAAGCTCTCCTCGTAGATCAGCAATTTTCGCGCCCCGAGCTTCTGTTGAAGGAAAGGCAGCATTGCGGATTCGCCTTTTTTCACCGTGACGGGCGAGGAGAAGCTGTATTCAAAGAGGTCGCCGGCATCGCGGCCTTCGGCGGTGGACGAGATAGAGGAATTCAAAGAGACAATCTGGTCGCTGGCTTCCGCCCGAAAGGACGCTCGTTCGCGCCCACCCAGCCCCGCGGCGCCATTCATCGATTTCGCCATCGGCGCAGGAGGTGATTTCGCAGCAGCAACCATGCCGCCAATGGCGCCGGCGGTTATCGACCCCTGAAACACCCTCGGTTTCGCCGCGACGTTATCCTCCAAATCCGCCTCCTCCCTCTCCACATACTTCGGCGCATACAACTGTGTGATAAACGAAATCGGCCGCCCCGAAATCACCGACAGCTTCACACTATTCCAGTCATCCCCCGACGTATTGTCCACAATCGCCCACCCCTCCAGCGTCGGCTCCCCCTGCTGCGGAAACAGCAGCCGGTAGCTCGATTTCCATACCGGCGACGGAGTCATGTAGCTCGCCACCAAATCCCGCGCCGCAGAGCCTATCGAATCGATGTACACGCTCCTCCGGTCCTTCGACCGCGCACCATTTAACACAGCAAGATAATCCTTCAACAGCCCCTGCAATTTCGGATCGGCGAACCTGATCGAGTTCGCGGGCAGGCTGAACGTCCGCAGCTCGCCCGCATCCGTCAGCAGCGTGATCGTCTCGACGTCCGCCTCTTTCTCGCCCGCCTTGGCCACACGCGCGCTCACGATCACGCCTTCCATGGCCTCAATCACTCCGGCGCGATACTGCTTCAGCTCGATCCGAGCGCCCTTCATCTGATCCAGAAAAACAGCCAGTGTCGACCCCGTACCCACCGCAAACGGAAAATTCTTCAGCCGTTCTTCTAACGGCTCGCTCGCATCGTATCGGACCCCGCTGATCTTCCCTCCGCTGCGATCCGTAATCGTCAAGGACTTCAACACATCGTTCATGTCGTCGGCCTTGAAATCGATCCGAGCCGTATCGCCCGCCTCCAGCTTCCCGCCTCGTTCGAAAAACCCTACTCCGTGTTTATAAAGAATGACATCTTTAATGGGCAGGTCGGCGGCCCAGCCGGCCGTCACGCTCCACGCTATCACCGGGAAAAACACTAGTTTCCGCATAGGTAAATACCTCACACTATTAGACATGCCGCTTGCGCCAGGTTCCTTTCACAGCTTGACACGAACAACCGCCACACGTCAGACTCAAACTTGGTGTTCGAACACTCGAATCGGGGGCAAGTAGCTTGAGAAAACGATTGTGGGCGCTTGCATGCTGCGTCGCATCCACCTCGCTGGCGCAAATCGGCGGAGGTTACCTGGGACCCGCCATCCTCAGCAGCGGCGCCAATGGCGTGGGCAACCGTAGCGGACAGCAGGTGGACCTCCGTTTCTACGCGGGCGTAACCGGCATTTACGATTCCAGCATCCAACCCCTCGCCATCGATTCCAAAGGCAACCTGGTTACTATTAGCGGTCTTTATGGCGTGGAAGCTTCCATCGGCGCATATGGCACCCATTCCTGGCGGACCGCGCAGTTGGGCCTCGACTACCACGGAGCCTTCCGCGCCTATAACGCTGGATCCGCCTACGACGGCATCGATCAATCGTTGAGTCTCGGTTATACCTTGCAGGAATCGCGCCGCCTGGGGTTCTCCGGACGAGTGATGGGCGGCATCGTATCGAACTCGCTCGGTGGACTTGGAAATGTTCCTGCCCTCGCTACCCAAACGGAGGTTGTGCCCGCCACGCTCCTATTCGATAGCCGGTCCTACTATTTGCAAGGCGGGCTGGATATGATCTTCCGGCAAACGGCCCGCACCAGTTTCACGGTCAGCGGCGAGGGATTTGATGTCTGGCGCCAGTCGGCGGCATTGGTCGGCGTCGAAGGATATACTGTGCGCGGCACCGTCGAGCACAAGCTCAATAAGAATTCTTCGGTCGGATTCACCTACTCGCGGGAGCATTTTAATTTCCCCCGGGCCTTCGGCGCCGCGGATATCGATCTCGGAGAAGGTTTCGTTGGTACGAATTTTAGCCGGTTCTGGGCCTTCACTTTGCGCGGCGGCGTGTTCCACGCCCAGGTGAAAGGGTTGCAGAGCGTCGCGCTCGATCCTGTGATCGCCGCCCTGCTGGGGCAGCCTACCGTGATTCAGGCTTTTTACCGCGAGAATATTTATCCGAGTGGAGCGGTTTCACTCGCCAGAAGATTCAAAAACGCCAACCTCAACTTCAGCTATGGCCGCTCAGTAGGTCCCGGTAACGGCGTCTATCTGACGTCGCGGACCGAAGTCGGCTCCGCCACCTACAGCTACACCGGCATTCGCAAGGCGAATCTCGCCATCAGCGGCGGATATAACTCGCTCGACTCGCTGGGACAGGGGATCCAGCCCTATAGGAGCGGCTACGCCGGCGCGGGGTTCACCTATACGCTCCCGCGCTCGCTCCATGTCACCGGGCGTTACGATTACCGCTATCAGGCCATTGAGGAGCTAGTCTATAAACATTTCGGTTATCGCGCCTCCCTTGGCTTGGTATACAGCCCCGGAAAAGTCCCTCTGTCTCTTTGGTAATCTATGGGCGCCGTCCGCATACTTCTAGTGGACGATGAGGCGCCGCTGCTGGACCTGTTAAAGCGATACCTGGAGCGCCTCGGCTATGAGGTGGAACCGTGCCTCACTCCGGCCGAGGCCCTGAAGTGCTTTGAGGCTGACCCGCAGCGCTACGCCCTGGTCTTGACCGATCTAACCCTTCCCGGCATGAGCGGCGGCCAGATGCTCGATCAAATGCGTGCCATCGCCCCCAAACTGCGGGCCGTAGTCACCAGCGGCTACCCCTACGAACCCCCCAATAAACGAACCGGCTTCGTCCAAAAACCCTTCCTCCCAGCCATGCTGGCGGAGATGATCGAAAAAATCCTAAAAGTGTAAACCAGCCCGCCAGCGCTCCTTCGCCTTTTCAGAGCCGCGACCACAGGGAGCGATCTCCGACACCCAACGGCCCTGTCCTCGCGACTCTGCTGTATTGCAGGCTAGCAGCCGCTGGTGGAGCAGGTTGCCTACCTGCGGACGATTGTATATCGGTCCATCCGGGCGCAGCCCGGACTTGTGGGGCAGGCTGGCAGCCTGCGGCCGATTGGCAATCGGCATCCGCGACCCTTCGTCAATTCCTCCCGCAACCCCCCGGATTCTGGCACATCCCCGAAGCGCATGAAGGCATCCCAGCCTCCTTTTGCCCCCGCGCCGCGAACGTCGAATACTGCGTAGTGACGTGGCTATCCCCGCATGCCGGACACAGCGTGCTGTCCTCCGCGCGCCGCACCAGCTTCTCGAACTTCGTTCCACATCCGTCGCACAGGTATTCAAAAATGGGCATCTGATTTTACTCCGTCAACTGTAACGCTATTTTATCGATCCATTTGCGCACGTCGGCGGAGGGCGCGGAAAAACTGTTCACGATAATCGAGAACGCCAGCCACCCCTGCGTCTTGCTTTGCGCATAACCGGAAAGAGCGATGGCGCGGCTCAGGGTTCCCGTCTTAGCGTGAATATTGGCCGCATCGACAGAACAGCAGAGGCGGTGTTTCAGCGTCCCGTCTTCGCCCCCCACCGGCAGCAGCGAAATCCATTCTTCGCGATACTTCGAGTTAAACAGGTGCGTCAGGACCTTCGTCATCAGCCGCGGCGTGACCATTACATTGCGCGCCAGACCGGAGCCGTCCTCCACCCGCGCATCTCCCGCTGAGGCGCCGGATTCCTTGAACAGCGTCGCCATTTCTTCAACGCCGGCTTCACGCGTGCCCATGTAGCGCGTAACCCGGCCCACTTCGCGCAGCATCAGCTCGGCGTGCAGATTCTGGCTGGTCTTGTCCGTTACTTGCAGCAGCTGCACCAGCGGAGGCGATACCCGCGTAGCCAGTTCCAGCGACGGCCCCGGATCGTAATCGTCCGCCACCGAGCGGTGCCGCGCCACCGCTTTTCCCGTAATCGCGACCCCTCGCCGCGCCAGCGCGTCGTATAAAGCCTGCGCTGCGAATAAAGCCGGATCGTTCACCGCGAGTGTTTCTCCAATCGCGGGATGTCCCGCCGGAATGCTGCCCCACACCAGCAACTGCCGTGAGTTCTCCACCCGCGAAATCCGGATGCGCGCTTCTCCGCCCTTTGCCACCGTCGCGATGCGATTGTCGATCGCGTAATATTCAATCGCCGGAGAAATCGACAGTTGCGCGGCATCTCCCGGCTCGGCTCCGGGTTGAATGGTGATCCCGATAACGTTGTCGTTCAGCGTCAGCGCGCTCACCGGCGCTCCGTAGTCGCGCAGGATGTCGTCCTGCGTCCAACTGGGCGGATACGGCGCATAAGGATAAAGCCGGTCGTCGCCCACGATGTCGCCGTCCACTCGTGTGATCCCGGCGGCGACCGCGCGATCCGCCAGTTCTTCCAGCGCCCGTAACGGAGGCCCGGAGCCGCTGTCCTTTGTATAAGGATAAACACGGCCGGATATGGAAGGATCGCCGCTGCCGATCAGCACCACGTCGCCCGAAGGCTCCCGCACCAGGCGCGTCATGAAGCGGTAATCCGGGCCCAGCCGCAGCAGCGCTAGCGACGTGGTCAGCACCTTCATGTTCGACGCGGGCATCAACAGAAAATCGTCGTTATATTTAAACAGAATTTTCTTCGCTTCGAGCGAGTACACCTCGATCCCGGCGAAGTATTTTCCGGGGCCGGCTTCCACCAGCCGGTCGAGCCGCTGTTCCAGCGTTTCGGCCTGGCAGAATGCCGCAAGAAAGAGGAACAGCGCGCAGCGCATGGGTCTTATGAATGAGGATCGCATAGAAACTCGCGTCCCGTGTCGCCGCGTCTTCAGAGCCGCGACCACAGGGAGCGGTCAGCCCTGAATGACCATAAAACCGACCCGAGACCGCAAAATCGCCCTATGTTTGCTCATTGTGGTTTACTTCTTTTCCGGCCTGAGCCCCGTCGGCTCGTCGTTCGATTCCCGCTAAACCGTATTTATCGCCATGAGCCTTTGGCAGCATGGAGATACGAATCTCGACGAGTATCCGCAGCGATTCCGCGAGCTGGATTTCTACGGAGTCGAATGCGTCAGCCCGCTTGCGGTACAATCTGTATCCTATTGGCGGCACGATACTTACGAAGCTGGGGGTGGGGTAGGACGGAGATCGCTCCCTTCGGTCGCGGCTCTGAAAAGGCAAATCAGCGCGGCCGTGGACCGTATTGCTGGACCAGGAAGTTCAGGATCGCGTCGTGATTTTCCGGGGTTACCGGGGCTCCCCAGTTGCTCATTTTGGTGAGTTCGCGATCCCACTGGGCTCGGGTCAGGCGCTGCTGGCGGATTACGTCGTCTTGGTGACAGGTCAGGCAGGCTTCTTTATAGGAATCGGGAACATCACCGCCGCCTCTCCTTTCCTCGACAGCGGCGACTGCCTGCGGAGTCGCTGACACGTTCACGCCTACGCGCTGCACCACGTTCCAGCCGTAACCAGATGGATTCCATTCCTGGGTGAAGGGCTGCGTTTCGCCGCTGGCGTCGGTGGCGCGGGCCATGACGTTGTAGTAACTCTCGCGATCGGGCCGGAAGGAGAATCCCCAGAGACGCCAGCCGAATTGCGTTTTGCGGGGATCGAGATCGGCGGGTTTCCACGTCCGTCCGCCGTCGGTAGAGACGTCCACTTTAGTGACGGGTCCTTTGTCGCCGGACCAGGCGACGCCTTGCACAGTCACGGAATCGCCCAGGCGCACGGAGGCTCCATCGACGGGCGATGAGATCACGCTTTTCACACGCAGACTGGTTACGGGGACCATCTTTTCGGGCGCCATAGCGGAGCCCGGAGCAATCGGATGATCGGGTTTGCGATACGCGCTCTTCATCCAGAAGCCGTCGAATTCCTTATCGAGCACAGTGATGTTGGTGAGCCATTTCACCCACGAATCGCTGGCCCAGCCGGAAGCGACCACGCGCAGAGGGAAGCCGTGCTTCACGGGGAGCGCGCTGTCGTTCATATCGTAGGCGAGCAGCGTATTGGGGTCGAGGGCCTTGGTCACCGGAATGGACCGGCGGAAATCCTGCATCTTGCCAATGGGCACGTCGGCGCCGTTGAAGAGAACTTCTTTCCCCGAATCCTTGATGCCGGCGCGTTTCAGAACGTCGGCCAGGCGAACACCGCGCCAGATCGCATTGCCGACGCTGCCATTGGTCCACTGCAACCCGGGTACGGGAGGCTCGGCGAACCCGCGCCCGTTGCCGGCGCATTCCACGACTCCGATCAGTTCCACCGCAGGCAGCTTTTTCAGCTCGTCCATGGTCAACGTCAGTGGCGTGCCGACCTCGCCGTCGACGGTGAGCTTCCATTCGCTCAGCTTGACCGTCGGCACGTATACGTGGGTGCGGACGAAGAAATGCTCGACTGGCGTGATGTAATCGCGGAAGCCGGAGAGCGGCATTTCCAGATCCTCGGGACGCGTGGAAAGGACGTTCATGCCGACTTTGGCGCGTTCCTGCGCGAGCAGCGTGCCGCCAGCGGCGAGCGTGAAGAAATTTCGTCGTGAAAAAGTCATTGGGTCCATTCGATGAATTTCGAGCTGAGGAGGCCGTCGCGGATATCGACGGTGAACTCCTGTTTATCCGCGCCCTTCATCACCTGCACGCGATGCGAGCCGACGATCAGGCTGAGGTTGGCGGGAGTTTTCTGGGGCTGCTCCTTGCCGTCGATGAACACGGTGAGGCCGGGCGGATTGGTGATGAGGCTGAGCGAGCCCATCTGCTTCACCAGGTCCACGATCATGCCGGAGTCTCGCGGTACTTCAATGATGCGATGTTCTTCCCTAAAGCCCGGGTGCTTCACGACGAAGGTGTGCCGTCCCGCGGCCAACCCGATGGTGCAGGGCGCTTTACAGGTAGTGGCCGGATCGCCGTCGAAGGTCGCGGTGGCGTCGGCGGGCGACGTTGTCAGTTGAAAATCGACCGCGCCCGACGGCTTTTGCTGCGCGGTGCGGACAGGCTCGGATTTGGCGGCGATGGGCTCGGCGGGGGGCACCACTGGTTCAGGGGGCGGCGGGCCGGGTATTTTGGATTCGTCGGGCTTCGCGGCGGACGTGTCGGGCGGCGGCGGAAGGGCTTCCTTCGGCGCGGCATCGGTCTGCGCGACAGCCGGCGGCGGGTGCTTGGTGTATTTCTGTATGGCGATGAACATGGCGATCAGCACCAACGCCACGCTGGCGGCCGAGAGGATCACATTACGGATCACATGCGGTTCGTCGACCTCGCGGCGGGCGCGCGGGGTGAACGGCGGAGGAACTTCGAGCGGCGCGGCACGCATCGCTACATCCTGGTCGGGAACAGAGGGCTTCGAAACTGGCACGGCCACTGTCACGGCGTTCTGATCGGACTCCAGTGGCATCGCGCTCTCGACGGTCGGCCGCTTCGTTTCTGTACCCCTGTCGTCGAGAGTCGCGCCCATGCCGTCCCCCGATCCGACGGTGGGCATATTGAGGCTCGCGCCGCGAGGCAAAGGCATCCAGCCGTGCGTGGCGTTGCAGGCAGTGGCGAGGGCGTTGATGAATTCGACGCAATTTTCGTAGCGATCCGCCGGAGTCTTGGCGAGCGCCTTGCGCAGCACCGTATCGACCTTCGGGCCCAGAGTAGGATTCAGCCTCTGCGCGGGGAGAGGATCCTCGCGCACGATTTTGAACAGCAGCGTGGGAAGATATTCGGCGACAAACGGCTTTTCGCCGGTCAGGATTTCATAGGCGATCACGGCCAGCGAAAACTGGTCGGCGCGCCCGTTGACGGCGGCGCCCTGCACCTGCTCCGGCGACATGTAGCTGGGCGTGCCCATCATGGTGCCGGCGATGGTCATCTGTTGAGACACGATTTTCGCCACACCGAAGTCGGTGACCTTGGCGGTGCCGTCCTCGTGAATCATGATGTTGGCGGGCTTGATATCGCGGTGGACGATCCCTTTCTTATGGGCGTAATCGAGCGCAGCGGCGGTCTGGCGAAAAATGCTGAGGATAGTTTCCCCATCGGGCGTCTGCTCCCGCAGCAGCATTTTTTCGAGCGGCGGCCCGTTGACGAACTCCATGAAAATATACGCCATGCCGTTCTCTTCGGCGATGTCGTAAATCGTCACGATTCCAGGATGCGAGAGGATGCCCGCGGACTGGGCTTCGCGCACCAGGCGTTCGCGCAGCCGCTCCCGTTCGGCGGTATCGGTCAGGTCTTCCAGACGGATACTTTTAATGGCGATGGTACGGCCGATGGCGGGATCCAGAGCCTCATAAACGATGCCCATGGCGCCCCGTCCCAGCTCCCCAACAATTTGGTAGCGCCCGACTTGTTGCACGTGAATCTATATTCTAACGCAGAGGGTCCATGCTTCTGCGATACAATCGACCGGGGGGTTTATCCACATGACAATGAGCCAGGTGCTGCTGCCGGAATTCGATAACGAGATGAAATCCACGCGGCGGGCACTGGAGCGGGTTCCCGACGAAAAGTTCGACTGGAAGCCGCACGAGAAGTCGATGGCGATGGGTCAATTGGCCACTCATCTGGCGGAACTGCCGGGGTTCACCATAGCGATTATCGGGACCGACGGTTTGAACCTCGACAAAGGCGAGTACAAGCCCGCGGTGGCGAACAATCGCGCCGAGGTTCTGGCGCTGTTCGATAAAAACGTCGCCGCCGCCCGCGAGGCGATCGTGGGCGCGACGGACGATCATCTGCGCCAGCCGTGGCACCTGATTTACCAGTCCAAGAAGATCTTCGACGCTCCGCGCGCAGCCGCGTTGCGAGGCATGATGATGAATCACGTGGTACATCATCGCGGCCAGTTTACGGTGTATCTGCGATTAAATGGGGTCGCGGTCCCGGCGATCTATGGTCCCTCGGCTGACGAGATGTAGAAAACACAGTGGTATCGCCGCTCCTACCGAACCCCGACAGTCATGGAGGGGTGCTCCTGAGCGCCTCCATTTCCACTGGAAGAAGTTCGACGGTTGTGGGGTCGAGTGAACTGGTGGGCGGTCCGCGAACAAGCCCCATGCGTCAGCTTGGGGCTATTTCGGTGTGATGTAGCCCCAAGCTGACGCATGGGGCTGGGGAATATCGCCGGATGCAGGCGTCAGGCTCCATACAGGCCGTGCCGCACGATGTACTCCGCCACCGGCGCAGGCAACTCCTCCGGAATCTCCCCTCGGGCCAGCGCTTGGCGAGTTTCAGACGACGAGACGGGCAGTGCGACAGTCTCCAATCGATGCACGCGCGCGCCCTCTGGAATCGAATACGTGTGACCTGGTCGCGACACGACAATGAATTCGGTCTCGCGAACTACGTCCTCCCATCGATGCCAGGAGCGAATTTCGGCGAACGCATCGGAGCCGATGACAAAGAAAACTTCACCCGCATCCGGCTGCGCTTTCACCCGCTCGATGGTGTGGATGGAATAACTTTTCGCCCGCCCTTCCTCTAATCGCGACGGCACGAAGCGAGGCTCGCCCGCGCAGGCCAGCTCCACCATATTGTAGCGATCCTCATAATCCGCGCCCGCTTCCTTATGCGGCGGATTCGCGGCCGGAATGAATAACACACGATCCAGCGAAAATGCGTCCGCCGCCTCGCGCGCCACGATCAAATGCGCGCGGTGAATAGGATCGAAAGTCCCTCCAAAAATCGCCGTCCTCATAAGATCTGCTGCAGAAACTCCTCTTCCCTGTCGATCTCGATTCCGATTTTCAAATACTGCAGTTTATGTGGCGCGACAATCTTCACCGCCTGGTCGCAAAAATTCATGGTGTCCTTTTCCGTGGTCACCAGCGTCTCAGCGCCGCACTCCACGGCTTGCTTCGATAGCAGCGCCAGTTCCTCCGGCTTGTAATGATGATGATCGCCGAACGCCCAGCGGAATGTGACGTCGATTCCCATTTCTTCGAGGGTGCGCCAGAACGCGCGCGGATTGCCGAGCCCGCAGAATGCCGCCACCTTTCCCACGTCCGCTCCCGCCGGGCGAATCGATTTCGTTTCCCAATCGACCCAGGACAGCGGAGCGACGCGCGCGGTGAAGATCGGCGCCTCAGGATTCAGCTCCCTGATCATGCGCCGCAGCCCCGCGATGTCCTGCCCGGGTTCGACGCGCGTGACCACGATGGCCGAGGCTCGGGCCAAACCTTTACAGGGCTCGCGCCGCCGGCCCAGCGGAAACATGCCTCCGCCGAAAGGATCCAGCGCGTCGATCATCACAATGTCATGAGCGCGCTCCAGCCGGATATGTTGGAACCCGTCGTCGAGCAGAAAAATATCCGGCGAGAGCGTTTCTTCCATGCGGAGGCCGGTGCCATAGCGGTCTGCGCCAATGCCCACATGCGCGTCGCCGGCGCGGACGTACAGTTGCGCTTCATCGCCGGTCAGCTCGATCGAGGCCGTTTCGCCGCGCGGAACAATCGCCATACGGTCGTGCGATTTCCGGTGATAGCCGCGCGTCAGAATGGCCGGATTGCGGCCTCGTTCGGCCAGGATATGCGCAAGATGAGCCACCATAGGCGACTTGCCGGACCCTCCCATCGTCAGTCCGCCGATGCTGATCACGGGAGTCGATAGACTGCGGCGCTGCGCCCGCTGCCGCGCGAAGTTGGCGCGATGACCCGCGGCCCAACACCACGACAGCGGCGTGAACAAGGCGCGCGCAGGCAGCGTGCGCGGCGGATCGGGCACGCCGTTCGAATAGGCGGTCCAGACCTCTTGCGCGATGCGATCGACCACGCCGCGCTTGGACATGGCCAGATCGCGGGCGCGCGTTCCGATGGTGGTCGGCTCGTCTAATAATCGCGACACGGCCGCGCCGAGCGCTGCGCCATTCTCGATCGGCTCCAAAGCTCCGGCGGCGTGAAACTCCTTGGCGATGGCCGCAAAATTTTCCATGTGCGGGCCGACGATCACGGGTTTCGCGAAGTACGCGGGCTCCAGAATGTTGTGGCCTCCGCGGCGCGCGAGCGTACCCCCCATGAACACCACGTCGGCGCATTCGAACATCGCCGCCAGGTCGCCGATGGAATCGACCAGCATCACCCCGGGCAGCTCGAGCGGCGGGAGCTTCGTCCGGAGCACGAAAGGAACGCCGGCTTTCTTGAGCTTTTCGGCGACCACATCGAATCGCTCGGGACGCCGCGGCGCGAGCGCGAGCAGCAGACCGGGATGCGTCGGCGCGATCTGCAAGAAAGCCCGAATCACTTCATCGTCCTCGTCGACATCGTTCGAATCGGCGGGAGGCATGGTGCTGGCCGCGATCCAAATCTTTAACAGCCCAGGCTGCGCCTGTTTCAATCGACGAAGGAATTCCGCTATGGTGGGCGCGATGCCTCCAGAAGGCGGCGTGAAATCGTACTTCAGGTTTCCAACCACGCACACATGATCGAGCCGCGCTCCGGCAGCTACAAAGCGATGCTCGTCCTCCGGACTCTGCGCGAAGATCATATCGGCGAAGCTCAGCACGTGGCGGAAAAACCAGCTCCAGCGGGTGTAGCGCCCCAGTGCGCGGTCGGAGATGCGGCCATTCACGACGATCAGCGAGGCTCCTGCGCGCTTCGATTCGCGATACAAATTGGGCCAGATCTCGGTCTCGAGCACCACCACCGCCGCGGGCCGCAGCCGCCGAAGCACGCGCCGCACGGCGGAGCGGTAATCGAGAGGCGCGAAGAACACTCCGTCGGAAAGCCCTTCCAATTTTTGCGCCGCAGTGTCGCGGCCGGCGAGCGTGGTGGTCGAAACGTACATCCGCGTGACAGGATGCGCCGCGCGCATGGCGCGGATCAACTCGACGCACGAAAACACCTCGCCCACGGAGACGGCGTGAAACCAAGATGGCTCCGCTACCCGTCGGTTGAATGGTGGAGGGAAGGAACCCCAGACGCTCCGGCAGACCGGCGAAATAACGGCGGTCGCGCATTCCCCGGTACAGTAGATAGAGGGCCAGCGCCGGAGTGAGGGCGAGCTGCAGCACCTGATAAAGGAAATAGATGAGACGCGTAGCGATTTTCTCAGGCGTGTGGATAGGTCTTCTGAGTATAGCGGCGCAGGCTGCCGACGACAAGGACAAGGAGCGCTTTGCGCCCGGCCCGGCGTCGTCCTACAAGGGCAGTCAGACTACCGAAAAGATCACCATCGCCGCGGTTCCCTTCGTCACGAAGAGCAGATGCGCTCCGCGTTCGGCAAAGTGAATCCCAGTAAGTATGGCGTGCTGCCGGTGCTGGTGATTTTGGAAAACGGCACCGGGCAAGGCCCTGCGGCTCAGTTTGACGGCCGACTATATCGGGCCGGACGGCAAACACGTGGACGCGACCCCGGCGGTCGATGTGACGTTCATCGGCGGGTCAGGCAAGCCTCCGTCGATGCCAGGGTCGAATCCTCTGCCGTTTCCGAGGAGGGCGAAGAAGGGTCCGCTGAATGTGTGGGAGATCGAAGGCCGGGCGTTCACGGCCAAGCTGTTGCCGCTGGATGAAAAGGTCTTTGGATTTTTCTACTTTCAGACCGAGTATAAGCCAGGTTCGCGAACTCTACCTGACAGGCATCTCGGACGCGTCAACCGGGAAAGAGTATCTGTACTTCGAAGTGCCGCTGGAAAAACAATAGTTCAGCATCAGCCGCAAGCCGCCATGCGTAAGCATGCGGATAGACCCTTAGAAATTCACGATCGACGCAAAAGACCCAGAGTCTAAACTAGCCCCGCCCACCAACGCCCCATCAATCTCCGGTTGAGCCATCAGCCCCTTTACGTTGTCGGGTTTGACGCTGCCCCCATAAAGAATCCGGCAAGCCGCCGCGGCATCCCCTCCAAACTTCCCGCGAACTTCTCCGCGGATAAACTTGTGAGCCGCCGCAGCCATCTCGGGCGTCGCGGTCTTACCCGTGCCGATCGCCCACACCGGCTCATACGCGATCACGACCCGCGCAAACTGCTCCGCCGTCAGCCCTCCCAGCCCTCCGGCAAACTGTGCGCCACAGACGGATTCTGTGGCATCCGCCTCCCGCTCTTCCAATCGCTCGCCGACGCAAACAATAGGATTCAGCCCGGCCTCCAGCGCGGCAACGGTCTTCTTAAACACGGTTTCTTCCGTTTCCCCGAAGTATTGACGCCGCTCGCTATGGCCGATAATCACCCAGCGGCACCCGACGCTCGTCAGCATCGGAGCCGAAACTTCGCCCGTGTACGCGCCTTCCTTCAGCCAGAAAACATCCTGCGCGCCGATGCCGATAGCGGTGGATCGCGCGGCGTCGACGGCGGCGGGAATGTTGACGAAAGTCGGACAAATCACGACTTCGGCGTGTGTCGCGTTCGCGACTAGGGGAGCAAATTTCTCAAAGAAGGAGGACGTCTCGGCGGCACTCTTATACATCTTCCAGTTGCCGGCCATCACAGGTTTTCGCATGCAGTTTCAGAATACCAGTGGGGCAGGTCCCCGGCCTGCCGTCTTTGTTTCTTAAGCCAGCCGTAGCTCTTTGAAATTCGCGATCAATTCAAACTGCGCCCGCACCGACCGGATCCCTTCGCCACGCTGCTCGATGTGAGCCTCTTCGATATTCCCCAGCGCCCCATCCGCCGCCATGTGGAGATATTCGACTTTCGCGGGATCGATGCCCATAATGCGGCAGCATGTCGCGTCCACCGCCGGTAGATCGCTGCCCATCACCAGCACGCCCACCTGCTTAGGAGTCCCTTGAATCGGCCCGTTCCCTTCCATCCCGACGATCCCGTCGACAATCGCGAACGTCCGCCGGAAAATGCGGTTCAACTCGACAATCGACTCGGTCGATGCCCACCTGGTGCAGCTCATTTTTCGGCCATCCGTAAATCGATCCCGGCACCAGGCCGAAGAAATTCTTCATGGAAAGCGTCGCGCCCGGCCCAGTGATGCGTCTTCATTTTGGCCAGCGACACAATCAGATCCGCCCGCAGAGCCGTATTCGGAAGATAAATCTCGCCGCGATCCGCAAAACCTTGAACCGGACTCACATCGTCGCGATTCAGATCGGTGAACAGCGCGTCGAACTTCGGAATCTCGCTGCGATAGCGAGTCATCTCAGCGATGGCGTAGGTATCGCGCCGATGCCCCGGTCCTTCGCCGATCTTCACCTCGGCCGCGCCCAGCGAACGAAACGCCTCGAGAGCCGCCGCCACCACGCTGACGTCCGTATTGATGCACGTTTTAGGATCGAACTCCACCAGATTCGGTTTCAGCAGCACGCGCTGCCCGCGCGCGTCGAGACCGCATTGCTTGATGCCTTCGAGGATGCGGCTGACCAGATCGTCGGAATAAGATTTCGCCTTGATCACCGACACCGCGGACGACGATTGCGGAGCCTTCCGCGCAGGCGTGGCTCCCTCGAATCCGGCGAATCCGGCAAACACACTGGCGCCCGCGACGGCGAGAAATTCCCGGCGGTTTGGGCTCATGGGGTTGCTCATGTTGCCGCTCCCGTTCTGAAAAACTGCACTTTATCCTCGGCGACGATCGAGAGTGCCGCGATCATAGTCTCGGGCGATGTAGCGGTGACTCCGGCTGCCGCAGGCACCTCCGCCTCATGCAGCCGCAGCGCGATGGTCAGCCACGCGCGAGCCAGCGGCGATGTCGTCTCGCCCGCCATCTGCATGGCCAGGTCCACCGATTTCCCCATGTCCGGATGCCCTTGCAAGCCGATCAACCCGAGCGCCGTCGTTTCCGGGAACGCCACCAGGTCCACTTGCAGCGCGGCATGGCTGCCGTAATTCCATCCTCCGTCTTTGCACCGTACGTCGAGCAATTGCGCTTCGCCGATGCGGACCCGCTCCTGCAATTTGCCGCTCGATACTTTCGGCGCCGCTTGTTTCAATGCGACCAGTGCATGCGACGTCGGTTCCACCCACGACGCCGTATCCGGCTTCCACGGCCATCCCTTCAAGTCGAGATTCCTGTCCGGAGCCCCGAACAGTCCCGTGTGAAACAGCATCTTCTGCCACCAGGGCCCTTCGATTCCCTTCGAACCCAACAGCCATGCGACCCCTTTTTGAAAAGGTTCGCCAAACTCGCCCCGCGATTGCGCCAGCGCCACGCACAAAGATGTGCCCCACGTCGGGACCTGCACGTCCGCCGCGGGACGCCACCCGCCGTCCGGATTCTGCCAGGATTTCAGCAAGCTCCAGGCCCGATCCGCCGCCGGTTCGCCCTCCAGCGCAAGCGCCGCGTAGAATGTCGGCTCCAGCCACGATTGCTTGCCCGGAAAATAGCCCCAGCCGCCATCGGCATTCTGGGTTTGCCGCAAGCGCACTGCGGCTGAAGAATCTTTCACACTTCTGTCTTCGACCGTCCAGCCCCGAAACTTTAGCGCATAATATCCAGATGCGCTTCCGCTACGTCGTCTTACCAGCCCTCGCCGCCTGCCTTCTCCCTGCTCAGGACGATATGGCGCGCGCCCGCCGCATCGCCGCCGAAGCCATTGGCATAGATAGTCACATCGACACGATTCAGCACGTCCTCACCGACCACGTCGACCTCGCCAAACGGCTTACCAACGGTCACGTCGATTTCCCGCGCCTCCGCGAAGGCGGCACCCACGCGCCTTTCTTCGCCCTCTGGGTTCCCGTCTATTACAAAGGAGCCGAAGCCGTCCGCCGCACACTCGACCTCCGCGACGCCATGCAGAGCGTTCTCGACGCCCATCCCGACCAGATCGAGCTCGCCACCGGAGCCGCGGACATCGAGCGCATCGTCAAGTCCAAGAAGATCGCCGCCTTCCTCGCAATCGAAGGCGGCCACCAGATCGACGACGACCTCGCCGTCCTCCGCATGTACTACCGCATGGGCATCCGTGCCATGACGCTGACCCATTTCAAGAACAACAACTGGGCCGATTCCTCCACCGACAAACCCGCCCACAACGGTCTTACCCCGTTCGGCAAGGATGTGGTCCGCGAAATGAACCGCCTGGGCATGCTGGTCGACGTCTCGCACGTCTCCGATAAGACCTTCTACGACGCCATCGCCGTCAGCACCAAGCCGGTGATCGTTTCTCACTCCTCGAGCCGCGCCCTTTCCGACATCCCGCGCAACGTGACCGACGACATGCTCCGCGCCCTGGCCAAAAACGGCGGAGTCATCGGCATCAACTTCGGTGAAGGATTCATCAGCCAAAAGGACGTAGCCGCCCTCCATGCCGCCATCACGTCCAATTCCTCCGCCCCCGACCTGACCGGAAAGGCGCTCGACGACTACGCCGACAAGGAATATCGCAAGGATCTGGCCGCCATGAAAACCGGCCTCGCCAGCATCTCCGACGTAGTCGATCACGTGGACCATATCGTAAAGGTCGCCGGAATCGACCACGTAGGCATCGGCAGCGACTTCGACGGCATCACCTCCCCGCCCGAAGGCTTGGCCGACATCTCCAAAATGCCCTCCCTGGTAGCCGCCCTCCTGAAACGCGGCTACTCCGAGCCGGATATCAAGAAGATCCTGGGCGGCAACTACCTGCGCGTAATCCGCGAAGTAACAGGCCACTAGTACTATGCCGCCAATGGCCCGCCCTCTATGAAAGTACTACGCTCCCCGGTCTATTTACTTGCTAAGGCTTTCCGTTTAGAGTTGTAGGTGTAAATGCCCGGGAACGGGGAGCGATGAATCAACTACTTTTGCAATACTCGTACCTGCAAGTCCTTGATTTCATGACCACTGTGGCTTTTCTGTTGCACGGTGTCCGTGAAGGAAACCCCTTAGTAAGGGCCGCCCTCCATTATTCGCCGAATCCGCTCGGCGGACTGCTCCTCGTGAAGGCCCTCGCCGTCGGACTCGGTATTTATTGCTGGCGAGGCGGCCGCGAGAGGCTGCTCAGCCGCATGAATATCCTCTTCGCCGCCCTGGTCGCCTGGAACCTGGTCGCCCTCATCCTAGCCGCCAACAGCATCATCGGCCACAGCTAGACTCAAAAACACCGCTCCCTTTGGTCACGGCTCGGAAGCACGCATGCTATCAGCAATCTACCGAGTTCCCTTTACCAACGACTTTTCCTCTAACAGCCTCATGCGTCAGCTTGGGGCTACGTCACACCGAAACAGCCCCAAGCTGACGCATGGGGCTAAAGATTCGCCGCACTACCTGCGGACCGATTGTATATCGGTCCATCCGGGCCCGTGATACGATTCCTTCATGCGGAGCCTTTCCATCTTCTCGTTGATTAGCCTCACCGCGTTAGCCGCCGACTGGCCGCAGTGGCGCGGGCCCAGTCGCGACGGGATCTCCGCTGAAACCGGACTCCTCCCCGCCTGGCCCAAGGAAGGACCCAAGGTCATGTGGAAAACCACCGGCCTCGGCGAAGGCTATTCCTCTTTCGCCATTGTCGGCGGCAAAATGTACACCCAGGGACAGCGCGGCAAGGAGGAATTCGTCCTCGCCATCGACACGAAAACCGGCAACAAGCTCTGGCAAACCGTCACCAGCCGCAACTTCGAAAACGACCGCGGCAGCGGCCCCCGAGGCACTCCCACCTTCGACAACGGTAAGCTCTACGCCATGACCGGCGAAGGCACCGTCGTCTGTATCGACGCCGCGACCGGAAAGATTATCTGGCAGATCGATTCGGTCCGCAAATTCGGCGGCAGCATTCCTCACTGGGGCTATAGCGAATCCCCGCTCATCGATGGCGACCGCGTCATCGTCATGCCCGGAGGCCGCGGAGCCTCCCTCGTCTCCCTCGACAAGCGCACCGGCGACGTCCAGTGGAAGACCGGCGACGATCAAGCCGGCTACTCTTCCGCCATCCTGGCCGACGTCAACGGTTCCAAGCAGGTGATCGTCCTGAGCGGAGAATCGGCGTTCGGCGCTCAGGAAGCGACGGGCGAGATCCTCTGGCGTTACAACAAGATCTCCAACCGGACAGCCAACATTGCCACGCCCATTTACAAGGATGGATCTGTCTTTCTATCCACCAACTACGGCACCGGCTGCGCCCTCCTCAAGCTCAACCCGAAGGGCATGCAGGAAGTCTATTTCAATCGCGACATGATGAATCACTATTCCAGCTCCGTGCTGATCGATGGCACGCTCTACGGCTACTCCAATGCCTTCCTCAGCGCCATGGATTTCAAGACCGGCAAACTGCTGTGGAAGGATCGCAGCGTTGGCAAGGGCTCGGTGATTTATGCCGAGAAACACTTGTACGCGATCGGCGAAGATGGCGTGGTCGGACTCATGGAAGCGTCGCCCGCCGCTTATAAAGAGGTCTCGCGATTCGAATTCAAGAAGGGCTCCCTGCCCTCCTGGTCGCCCTTGGTAATATCGGACGGTCGTATGTATCTAAGAGATCAAGACAACCTGACGTCCTACGACATCAAGTCAAAGTAAGAAAGGCTAACGTGAAACAGATCATTGGTCTATTCGCAGCATCGCTCCTGCTAACCATTCCCGTCCTGGCTCAGAAAAAAAGTGACCAACACGGTGGCAGACCCGAAGTCGGAGGCGGCCACATCCCGGCGCACGGCCCCGCTCCCGTCAAGCATCCCGCGCCCGCCCCCGCTCAGCCGCATTATAATGATCGCCAAGGACATCCCAACGCTCCCCACGTAGAAGCCAAAGGCGATAAATGGGTGGGCCACGATACCGGCCGTGCGGACGTCCGCTATCACCTGGATCACCCCTGGGCCCACGGCCACTTCAGCGGCGGCATCGGCAAAGGCCACGTATGGCGTCTCAGCGGTGGCGGACCGAGCCGTTTCTGGTTCAACAATTTCTACTGGAGCATCGCTCCGGTCGACCTCGCCCTGTGCGGCGATTGGCTCTGGGACAGCGACAATATAGTGATCTACGACGATCCCGACCACGATGGCTGGTACCTGGCCTACAACACCCGCACAGGCACCTACTGCCACGTAGAATATCTAGGCAACCAATAATCGTGGGGCAGGTCCCCGACCTGCCTTCATTCTGGCTACTGGCTCCTGGCTACTTCTTTCTGCTTCCTGGCTACTTTCTGCTAATCTAATACTTTGCGTCGAACCTATGCCCGCGCGGATGAGCGAGACGTTCGTCCTGCGTACGTACCCCTTCCGGGAATCGGATCTGATCGTCAGTTTTTTTACGCGCGATCTGGGGAAACTGCGCGGTGTCGCCCGGCGAGCTCGCCGGCCGAAAAGCCCGTTCGGGTCGGGTTTGGAACGGCTGTCCCACGTCCGGATGGCCTATTTTCAGCGTGAGAATGCCGAACTGGTCAATCTCTCCGGCTGCGAGCTGATTCAGTCGCAGTTTGCGTTGCAATCCGAATACGCGCGTTGTGTAGCGCTTGATTATTTCACTGAGGTCGCCGAGCAATTGTTGCCGCCGCACGAGCCAAACGAAAAATTCTTCCGGTTGCTGATGGCCGTCTTAGCGGACCTGCGAGCCGAAGGAAACATCTGGCGCGCCACCGCCTATTTCACCCTATGGTCCGTCCGCCTGACCGGCGTGCTCCCCGACCTGAGAGTCAGCGACGAGACCGCCGAAATCGTAGGAGAAATGTTTCGCACGCCCCTTTCCGCTCTCACTCCGCGCGAATGGACCAAATCCACAGCCCAAGACCTGCGCCGAGGATTGGTCCGCACCATGGAACAACACATAGAACGCCGCTTCCTGACCGTCCCTCTTCTGGAGGCCCTGTAAACTGGGCCCTGCTTTATGGATTCCTACCAAGAAACAATCCTCAAACTAAAACGCTACTGGTCCGACCGCGGCGCCATCATCACGGAGCCGCACGACGTAGAAGTCGGCGCCGGCACCATGGCCCCCGAAACTTTCCTGCGCGTGCTCGGTCCCAAGCCGTACCGGGTAGCCTACGTCCAACCCAGCCGCCGCCCCGCCGACGGCCGCTACGGCGACAACCCGAATCGCCTGTATAAACACCAGCAGCTGCAAGTAATCCTCAAACCATCCCCGGCCGACGTTCTCGACCAATACCTAGCGAGTCTCGAAGCCATCGGCATCGACCTCAAGAAACACGACATCAAGTTCGAAGAAGACAACTGGGAAGCCCCGACATTAGGAGCCTGGGGAGTCGGCTGGCAAGTCATGCTGGACGGCATGGAGATCACCCAGTTCACCTACTTCCAGCAATGCGGCGGCATCGAACTGGACCTGGTGCCCGCCGAAATCACATATGGATTAGAGCGCCTGGTAGCGTTCCTGCAAAACGTAGACAGCGTCTACGACATCGAATGGACCCCCGGAGTAAAATACCGCGACGTCCGCCTGGCCGACGAACTCCAATTTTCAGTTTGGAACTTCGAAATGGCCAACGTAGAGCGCCTATGGCGCCTTTTTGCCGAGCACGAGTCCGAGTGCAAAGAACTTCTATCTCAATACGAAAAGTATCCCGACAAACACCGCTTCCCGATCCTGCCCACCTACGATCAGGTTCTGAAATGCTCCAACCTGTTCAACCTCCTGGACGCCAGAGGCGCGATCTCAGTCACGGAACGCGTAGCAGTAATCAAACGAGTCCGTGACCTGGCAGTAGGCACAGCAAAAATCTGGGCCGCCCAACAGGAGGCCGCATGACCTCGTGCCCAATTCACAGGCTAAAGCCTGTGCCACCGAAACTGTACATCACAGTAGGGCAGCCAAGTGGGGCAGGTTCCCGACCTGCCCTCCAGCCTTACCGAGCCGTGACCGCAGGGAGCGGAGGACCTGCATGAACTTCCTCCTAGAAATCGGCACCGAAGAAATCCCCCACTGGATGATCCCCGGAGCCCTATCGCAACTAGCAAAGCTAGACCTCTTCGGCGCCACCCCAAAAGTAGACGCCACGCCGCGCCGCCTGGTCGTGAGAGCGGAAGGCCTCCCCGACCGCACTCCCGATCAAGAACAGCTGGTAAAAGGCCCCCCCATCTCCGCCGGTGAAAAAGCCGCGCTAGGATTCGCCAAAAAACAAGGCGTAGATTTCTCCGCGATGGAAAAAGCCGGCGACTACTACGAGCTGAGAAAAAAAATCCCTGGCCGTCCCGTTCGCGACCTGCTGGCCGAATCTCTACCCACAAGCATCCTCGCGATCCAGTGGCCCAAGACCATGTATTGGGGCGCAAAAGGCGGCCCAAGATTCATCCGACCTATAAGGTGGATCGTCGCCCTCCTAGGCGACCAAATCATCCCCTTCGAAATCGCCGGCGTAGGAAGCAGCGATATCTCCCGAGGCCACCGGATCCTCGGCAGCGCCCAAATTAAAGTCGATTATGCCTCCCTGGAGCCGAACTTAAGGGCAAATAAGGTCATCCTAGGCGCCGCGGAACGGCGCGCCAAGATCGAAACCGAGGCCAAAGCCCTCGGCGCAACTCTCGATCCCGACCTGGTCGAAACCCTCACCTACATCACCGAATTCCCGGCCGCCATCAAAGGCGACTTCGACCCGGCCTATTTAGAACTCCCCGCCGAAGTCCTGACCATGGTGATGCGCCATCACCAGAAATACTTCGCCGTAGAAACCGCTCCCGGTGTCTTAGCCCCCCATTTTGTGGCCGTCATGAACATTCCCGACGACCCCGAAGGCCTGGTCAAAAGAGGCAACGAGCGAGTCCTCAAAGCCCGCTTCAACGACGCCAGGTTTTTCTGGGAAGTCGATCAAAAAAAGAAGCTTGCCGACCGAGTAGAAGATCTTTCACACGTAACATTCCAGGCCAAGCTGGGCAGCTACCTCGAAAAAACGAACCGCGTCGTTGCGCTAGTGAAAGAGCTCGGCGGCGACGAACACGCCCAACGCGCCGCCCTGCTCGCGAAAGCCGACCTGACCACTGAAATGGTCAAGGAATTCACAGACCTGCAAGGCATCGTCGGTGGTTTGTACGCCAAACATCAAGGCGAACCCGAGGCGGTTTCCAAAGCCATCTACGAACACTACAAACCTCTCAGCATGGAGGACTCGATCCCGGCGACCAAGGCCGGGCAAATCCTGGCCATCGCCGACAAGCTCGACAATCTCCGCGAATTCTTCCGCATCGACATGGTGCCGACGGGCTCGAAAGACCCGTTCGCGCTGCGCCGCGCGGCCCAGGGAATCGTGAAGATTCTGGTTGAAGGAAAACTTCCTTATACATTGAATTCGCTCATGGATAACGATTTCATGCGCGAGCGCATCCAGTATTATTTCCGCGAAATCCGGGGATTCAAATACGACGAAGTCAATGCTGTTCTGGCAATCGGAATCGGGACGCTAGAGAACGTAGAGGTCCGGCTGCAGACGATTGCCGAACTCCGGTTCATCGCCCGATTTTGAGCCACTCGCGGCCAGCTTTAAGCGCGTCAACAACATTCTTAAACAAGCGAACTTCACGCCCGGTGTGCTCAAGGTCAATGAACTTGAAGAAGGGCCGGAGAAGGAGCTATGGTCCGGGCTTGAAGAGAAGATCTGGGGCCCGCTGGAAGGTGTCGCCGTACTACGCCCACTTGTAGACAGATTCTTCGATAACGTCATGGTTAATGTGCCAGATGAGAGAGTCCGCAATAAGCGACTGAATTTATTGCACAATTTGCGAAGGAAGTTTTCCACGATCGCCGACTTCTCGGAGATCGTTACTTCAGGAGACCAAAAATGAAAAACTACGTGTACAACTTCGGCGGTGGCAAAGCCGACGGCGATGGGAAGATGAAAGATGTTCTGGGCGGGAAGGGCGCCGGATTGGCTGAAATGTCGAAGGCCGGCGTGCCGGTGCCTCCGGGATTCACCATCTCGACTGAAGTATGTAACATCTACTTCCAGAACAAGAACGCCGTCCCCTCCGAGATCAACGACCAGGTTTTGAAGGCGCTCACCAAGCTCGAAAAGCAGATCGGTAAGAAGCTGGGCGATCCCAAGAATCCTCTGCTGGTCAGCGTGCGCTCGGGCGCGAAGTTTTCCATGCCCGGCATGATGAACACGATTCTTAACCTGGGTTTGAACGACGAAACCACCGAGGGCCTAGCCAGGCTGACCAACAATCCGCGCTTCGCGTACGACTCTTATCGCCGTTTTATTCAGATGTTTGGCGAAGTCGCGCTGGATGTACCGATGGAGAAGTACGATGACATTTTCGACCATCGCAAGCACAAAGCGAAGGTCAAATCCGATACCGATTTGTCGGCCGACGATCTGAAGGCGATTATCGCCGACTACAAGAAAGTAAAGCCCTTCCCGCAGGATGCGCACGAGCAACTGGCGATGGCGCGTGATGCGGTGTTTCGCTCCTGGTGGAATCCCAAGGCTTCCTATTATCGCCGCATGGAGAAGATTCCAGACGAGATCGGCACCGCGGCCAACGTGCAGGCCATGGTGTACGGCAACCTGGGCGACACGTCGGCCACCGGAGTCGGGTTCACGCGCGATCCGGCGACGGGCGAGAACACTTTTTACGGTGAATTTCTGGTCAATGCGCAGGGCGAAGACGTGGTCGCAGGCATCCGCACGCCGGAGCCGATCACCGATCTCGAAAAGATTATGCCTGAGGCTTATAAGCAACTTCGCGAGATTACGGCGAGCCTCGAAAAGCACTATCGCGACATGCAGGACTTCGAGTTCACCATCGAAGACAACAAGCTGTACATGCTGCAAACCCGCAACGGAAAACGCACCGGCCCGGCCGCGGTTCGCGTGGCTGTGGAGATGGTGGAAGAAGGTCTCATCGACAAGAAAGAAGCCGTGCTGCGGGTGCAGCCGCAACAGCTCGATCAACTGCTGCATCCGGTGTTCGATGCGGCGTCGCTGAAAACGCTCAAGCTTGTCGCCAATGGAATTGCAGCCTCGCCCGGAGCAGCAGTGGGACGCGCGGCGTTCTCGGCGGACGACGCGGTAGAGCTGTCGAAAAACGGTCCCGTGATCCTGGTCCGCAAAGAGACCACACCCGACGATATTCACGGCATGGACGTGGCGAAAGGTATTCTCACCGCCGTCGGCGGCAAGTCGAGCCACGCGGCCGTGGTCGCGCGCGGTATGGGTCGGCCTTGCGTAGTGGGCGCGGGTACGCTGCAGATTTCGGAGCGCGGAAAACAGTTTACGACCACTGTTGGCGGTAAGGCGCTGACGGTGAAGGAAGGCGACTGGATTTCGCTCGACGGCACTACGGCCAACGTTTATTTGGGCAAAGCTACGACCAACGATCCCGATCCGAATTCATCATATTTCGGAAAGCTGATGCATTGGGCCGACGAATTCCGCGGCAAGTTTGGCGTCCGCGCCAATGCCGATATTCCTCGCGATGCGAAGGCTGCGCGATTGTTCGGAGCGGAGGGAATCGGATTGTGCCGCACGGAGCACATGTTCTTTGCGGAGGACCGCATTCCTCACGTGCAGGCGATGATTCTTGCTCGCGATGAGAAGACTCGCAAGAAAGCTTTGTTGAAGCTGCTGCCGATGCAGCGGGCCGATTTTGCTGGATTGTTTAAGGCGATGGACGGATTCCCGGTTGTGATTCGTACCTTGGATCCTCCGCTGCACGAGTTTTTGCCGAAGCGCGAAGATCTGATGGTGGATCTGACGCGGCTGCCGTATGTCGACATCAAGATCAAGAAGGAGATGTCGGAGAAGTATCGCATTCCGGTGGGCGAACTGAAAAAGAGGCTGCCGGAGCTGTTGCATCGCGTAGAAGAGCTGCATGAGTTCAATCCGATGCTCGGACATCGCGGATGCCGCCTGGGGATCACTTATCCGGAGATCACGGAAATGCAGGCGCGAGCCATTTTCGAGGCGGCCGCGCAGGTTGCCAAGAAAGGCATCAAGGTTCTGCCGGAAGTAATGATTCCGCTGATCGGGAGCGCGAAGGAGCTCGAAAATCAGAAGGCCATCGTCGATAAAGTAGCCAAGGAAGTTTTGGCGAAGGCGGGGATTCCGGGGCTGATTTACATGGTCGGCACGATGATCGAGATTCCGCGGGCGGCGATTACCGCCGATAAAGTTGCCGAGTTCGCGGAGTTCTTCAGCTTCGGGACCAACGATCTGACGCAGACCACCATGGGTCTTTCGCGCGACGACTATACGAAGTTTTCGCGGGAGTACGAGAATCTGAAAATCTTCTCGGCCGATCCGTTTGCGGCGATCGATCAGGAAGGCGTCGGGAAGATCATCGAGATGGCAATCAAGCTCGGGAGGAAGACGCGGCCGGATCTGGAGATCGGGATTTGCGGGGAGCATGGGGGAGAGCCGAGCTCGGTAGAGTTCTGTTACCGGGTGGGGATGAACTATGTTTCCTGCTCGCCGTACCGGGTGCCGATTGCGAGGCTGGCGGCGGCGCAGGCCGCGATTTCGGGGGATAAGGCGGAGAGGAATCGGACCGCCTAAATTGATCCTGGGGCTGGCCGCTCCCGCTGGTCGCGGCTCTGTCGGTACGTATGTTTTCAGAGCCGCGCGACCTGCGGGAGCGGTATTTTGGCGAACTCGCCGACGATTCTACACTGCCAATATACGGTTGAAAAACGAGCGGTAGCGGCGCAGGGCTACTCGCAGGTCTTCGGTGGAAACGTTATCGGTCTTGTCCCATTCCGATTCCAATTTTTGGCGCTCGCCGGCGAAGACGTCGGCCAGGCGTTTGATGGCGCTGGCGACCAGTTCATCGGCTTGTTCCACCGATTTGCGCGGCTCGTCGACGAAGCCGGCCTGGATCTTATCCCAGCGGGCGCGGAAGTCCTGCGCGTCATTCTGCGCGAACAGCGGCAGATTCGTTTCCTGGGCAGCTGGGGCGGTTTCCTCAACGATCTCTTGCGGTGTCATTTCCGTACCTCCTCAGGTCTGGGCACTGCGTCCAACAAATCTTCGAACAGAGCGCGGTAACTTACCATGGCTTGGCGTAAATCTTCGGTGGTCGCCGCGCCATTTTTCTCGCGCAGGGCGATCTCGTGCGCGGTCCGGTAATTCTCGACCACACGCGGATGATCCACCGAAAGGTCGGCGGCGTTCTGGTCGAAATCGCCCACCGGGTAGCCGCGCTTGTGCATCACGTCCTGCACCAGCAGGTCGGCGTGATTCACGGCCGCGCGGGGATCGTCCACAAACAAGGACTGCTCGCGTTGCCATTTGCTGGCATACGCGGTCTGATCGGCGGGCGCCAAGGGTTTGATGTCGAATTTGGCAACGCGTTTCGCTCGTTCCTCAAGTTCCGATTCGGCGTGACTGCGGTCCCGATGCGCATCCAGCGCCCGGTCGTACTCAGGACCGAATTTGGAGCGGAGCGTTTCGGTTTTTCTTTTCCGAAGATACATCCATAGGGCCACGCAAATCACCAGAACAATGGCCACGACGACGATGATGAGTATGGCATTTTGATTCAGATTCATGATGCCTCCAGGCAGAATTCGTCTCGCATAAATGAGAGCCGTGGTCTGGTGGTTTGTTTCTGTTTTTCGGAGGATTGGGCAGGTCGGGAACCTGCCCCACTGTTCATTCCAGGCGGGGGAGGCCGCTGTAAATGTTGAAGCGGGCGTTTCTTACGAAGCCTAGCAGGGTCATGTTGAACCGCTGGGCGGTTTGGACGGCCAGACTTGAGGGGGCGCCTACGGCGGCCACGATCGGGATTCCGGCCATCACCGCTTTTTGCACCAGCTCGAAACTGGCGCGGCCGCTCAGCATCAGAATTTTGTCGGACAGGGGCAGGCGATCCTCCAAGAAAATTGTGCCGATCAGTTTGTCCACGGCGTTGTGGCGGCCTACGTCTTCGCGCACTATTTCCAGGTTCCCGGAGAGGTCGAAGAGGGCTGCTCCGTGGAGGCCTCCGGTGTGGTCGAACGCGGATTGGGCGGCTCGGAGTTTGTCGGGGAGGCTGTGGATCACTTCGCGGGTAACGCTCGCGTGGGGGAGCATCGAGCATCCCGCCTGGTGGAGAGAGTCGATGGAGGCTTTGCCGCAGACTCCGCAACTGGAGGTGGTGTAGAAGTTTCTGGCGGCTCCGGGGTCGATGCCGTCGGCTAGAGTCAGGGTGACTCGGTTTTCGTCGCAGGAGATTTCGAGGACGTCGGAGCGGGTTTGGAGGATGCCTTCGGTGAAGAGGAATCCAACGGCCAGTTCAGCGTCGTGGCCGGGAGTGCGCATGGTAATCGAGAGGGGACGGCCGTTGACGCGGATTTCAAGCGGTTCTTCGACGGCTAAGAGGTCCTGAGCTGGGGAGATGGAATCAGTGGCCTTGTGGATCGGCATCGATACGATGTTGCGGCGCACTCGATTCAGAGTAGCAACTCGCGTTGTGGGACAGGCTGGCAGCCTGCGGCCGATTGTGGGCGCCCTTTGGGCACGGCCTTTCGACGCAAGGTTCAATTGCCGCCCAGCCCCTGATTTATTTCCTTTCCTTTGTGAACTTTGCGACTTTCGTGAAACCCACCCCCGTGTTTCCTAGCGTACCCTCCAATCAGAAGGAGTCTCGGTAGAAATGCAGATCCGGTGGGTTCGTTTCGTAATTTAGACTCGGTTCGAATTGTTGATCGCAAGGTCACGACTTCTCGTACAGCCCAATTTCCTTGAGCCCGGGAAGATACATCGACGCGAACGTCGATGCGGCACGCGTGGACGCGTGCGCTACATTACCTTCAGGGCGGAAAAACGCACTGACAGGCGAAAGCGCCTGTCGAGTTTTTCAGCAACCTTCTATTGGCTGATTTGGATGTCGGCGCGGAGGTCTTGCCAGTCGGGGAGGGCGACGGGTTTGGTGGACTTTTCGATGGGGCTCGACATTTCCTTCGACTCGAAGGGGCCCAGGGCCGGGACCTTGAAGGAGAAGCGGCACACCGGGGGTTGGCCGGGTTTGACGCTACGGAGAGTGACGAAGACATTCACATCGGAGATGTCGGCGTCGGAGTGATTGACCACGGTGTACTGGACTTCGGACTTCAGGATGCGGAAGCCGGAGACCTCGATGAATTTCGACAGAGGACTGACCGGGCCGCTGGGGGCGGGCGTGGTGGCGGCGACGGCCGGCGTGGGAGCGGGTTTCGCGTCGGCGACCGTGTGAGGCAACAGATACGACACCACCGTCAGACCAGCGGCGAGCAGAACGACCATGACTCCGATGGTGACCAGCCAGCCGGGGGCACCGGAGCGGGGCGCGGGGCCGAGCGCTTCCTTGGCGCGGGTTTCGGTTTTCTCACCGATGACGGTAACGACGTTGGCGTCCTGCAAACGGGTGAGTTCGGGAGGAAGCGTCGGACCTGGGAGAGTAATGCGGGGCCCGGAATCGGCCGCCAGGATCTGCGGACGCGGCGGCACGGGGAGGATCGATTTACTGGTAGCCGCCCGGTAGTTCTGCATGGGCGCCAGAGGGAGCAGCAAAGCTTCGGGCTGCGGCGCGGGCTGAGGAGGCGCGGCCAGGCTGACCGGCTCGGGCGCTGTATTGGAAACGGGCTCGGGAATTGTTTCGGGGACCGGGGGAGCGAGCACGGCAACGGCCGCGGCCTCAGTGGCTTCGGCGGCGTGAGTATTCTGTGGAACTTGTTGCGCGGGGGCCACCGGGGCGGCGGGCTGCGGGGGATGATGCTGCCGGCTCTCGACCGCATGCGCCAACTCTTGCAGCCCGGCGGATTCCGGAGGGGCGGAGAGCGCGGCGGCGCGGGCGGCTTGGGCACCACGAATTTCTTCGGCGAGGGCTAACAGGGGGTCCGGCACCTCCTGAAACTGCGGCACGGGGAAGGGAGCAGTGGTCTCGGCGATCGGGAGTATGAGTTGTTGTTCAGCTCCTGGTTCCGGCGGAACAGGGGCTGTGAGAAGGAGCGGTTCGGCGGCGGCGGCCAACAGGGGCGTCGGCGGGATTTCGGTTTCTTGTTTCAGCTCCACTGCCGGAGAGGCTTCGACGAGGGGTTCGGGCTCGCTTGCGGGCGCGGGCGACGGATCAGGGTCCACGGTTTTAGAATCCACCAGCGCGGCGGTTTCGAGGACGGGATCGGCTGTGGGGGCGGGTTCCGGCCGGACTGCTGGCTCTGGCTCCGGTTTAAGATCCACCACAGGGGCGGTTTCGATGATAGGTTTGACGGGGGCAATGGGCTCCGATATGACTACTGGATCTGGCTCCGGTTTAAGGTCCACGACCGGGACGGGTTCAACTACGGATGGCTCGGCGGCGACGGGCTCGGGCGCGGGGGCTGGCGCGGGTTTCGTATCGACGACAAGGACTGGTTCAACGACAGGTTGAGCAGCGGGTTCGACGACGGCTGGGGCGGGGGCGACGGGTGCGGGCGAATATCCGATTGCTGACGCGCGGGGTTCCGGTTGGAGGTCGACGCCGGGAAGTGGTTCAACGACGGATGGCGCAGTGGGTTCCACGACGCCTGGAGAGGGGGCGAGGGGTGCTGACGAATATCCGATTGCTGAGGCGCGCGGTTCCGGGTCGGCAACTGAGACTGGTTCGACGACAGACTGCGCCGCGGCTTCGACGACTGGAGGGGGTGCGACGGCCGTGGTTAGGTCGACTGGGGCTGTGGCGACGGGGACGAAAACTGGCAATTCCACTGTAGGCGCGAGTATTGCATTGGGGTCGCAGACCTGACATTCCTTTACCGATGGAGGAATTTCACGGCCGCATTCTGGACAGATCCAGTGGAACATGAATCAAATGTACACGGTAATGGGTGGCGTTCCCTTCAGGGACAAACCCTACAGGACACACCTAGGAACCTTAAGCCCGATCGGGATTCAGACTCAGGGGAAATTTAAGGGGAGCAAGGCAGGCAGCCTTACTTGAGGATCGCCTGGGCGGCATTGTGGCCGGGGGCGCCCATTACGCCTCCGCCCGGGTGGGCTCCGGAACCGCACAAGTACAGGTTCTTAATAGGGGTCTTATACTTCGCCCAACCGGCGACGGGGCGGAGGACGAACATCTGGTCGAGGCTCATTTCGCCGTGGAAAATATTGCCGCCGGTGATGCCGAAGCGGCGTTCGAGATCGAGGGGGGTGAGCGTCTGGCGCTCGACAACGATGTCGCGGATGTTGGGGCAGTATTCGGCGATTACGTCGATGATGCGGTCGGCGTACGGCTCGCGGAGGTCGTCCCAGTTGGTGTCGCGAAGAGTGTAGGGCGCGTACTGGAGGAAGATTCCCATGATGTGGCGGCCGGGGGGCGCGAGCGAGGGGTCGTACATCGTCGGGATGGTCATCTCGATCAGGGGATTTTGGGAGGGCTTGCCGTACTTGGCGTCGTCCCATGCGCGCTCGATGTATTCGACCGAGGGGCAGATGTGCATGGTCGCGCGGTGCTGGGGACCCGGTGAGCCGGGGTAAGCGGTGAACTCGGGGAGGCCGCTTAGGGCGAGGTTCATTTTCAGAGACGTGCCTTCGGAGCGGAAATTGCGAATGCCTTCGAGGAAGTCTTCAGGGAGGTCGGCGGGGTCGGTGAGTTTGAGGAAGGTGCGGCGAGGGTCTAGATTGCTGGCGATGATTTTGGCGTGGATTTCTTCGCCGGATTCGAGGACGACTCCGTGGGCTTTGCCATGGCGGACGAGGATTTTCGAGACCGGGGCATGGGTGCGGATCTTCACGCCTTTGGCGCGGGCGGAGTCGGCGATGGCGTTCGACACTGCACCCATCCCGCCTCTTACGAAGCCCCAAAGTCCGCG
Source organism: Bryobacterales bacterium (assembly GCA_963813145.1). Taxonomy (GTDB): domain Bacteria; phylum Acidobacteriota; class Terriglobia; order Bryobacterales; family Bryobacteraceae; genus Palsa-187. The sequence continues at coordinate 2,161,318 of CAWEXX010000001.1, read as the reverse complement.
ATGGCCGTTGACGCCGCCCATGCAGTGGTGCAGGAGGATGTAGGCGGTTCCGGGGGAGCGGGGGCCTCCGTTGGCGCCGATAACTCCGTCGGTGGCGAGGGTGACTTTGAGCTGCTCGGATTCGAACCACTGGTCGAGGAAATCGGCGGCGCTTTGGGTGAAAATTTTGACGAGACCAACGATTTCGGCGCTGGAGAGGCCGCGCAGTTTGCCGCCTAGCTTGAGGAATTCCAGAAAATCGGCGGGGCGGCGCGGAGGGAAATCGGGGGGCGTGGTGAAGAGAACGGATTCGGCGACGATGGCGAGCCGTTCAAGATGGGCCTCGTACTTTGAATAAGCCTCGGCGTCGCGGGTGGAGAATTTGGCGATTTCGGCCAATGTTTTGGCGCGGTCCTGCCACATGAAGAGGTGGCGGCCGTCGGGGAAGGGGGAGAAGAAGGCGGGATCCTTGGCGTCGACGCGGTAGCCGAATTTTTCGAGCTCCAGCTCGCGGACGACTTTTTCCTGGAGGAGGCTGGACAGGTAAGACGCGGTGGAGACTTTATAACCGGGCCAGACTTCTTCGGTAACGGCGCAGCCGCCGACCAGGTCTCGGGATTCGAGGACTAAGACGCTGCGTCCGGCTTTAGCGAGGTAGGCGGCGGTGACGAGGCCGTTGTGGCCGGCGCCGATGATGATGGTGTCTAGGGATTCGGGCACAGTCCTTCATATTAGCGGACGCCGGCTGAAGCCGACGCTGCAAGCTGAAGCTCGCGCCACCAACGGTCACTCGTACCGCAATGCCAGAATCGGATCCACGCGGCTCGCTCTGATCGCCGGAATGTATCCCGCCGCGCACGCGATCACTGCGAGGCCTACCGCCGCCATCACCAGGGTCGACGGATCGTTCGGTGTGATCCCAAAAAGCTGGCTGCGCACCAGTCGCGTCAGCGCCAGCGCCGCGGGTAATCCGACGCCGACTCCCAGACCCACCAGGATAAATACTTCTTTCATGACCATCCACACTACGCTGCTCTGCGCCGCGCCCAGCGCCATCCGGATCCCGATCTCGCGGGTTCGCCTAGCCACCGTGTACGCCATCACGCCGTATAGCCCGATGGTCGCCAGCAGCGTGGCTAAGAAACCGAACACCGCCGAAAGGCTCGCAATCAGCCGCTCCGTCGAAAGCGAGTTGCTGATCTGATCCTCGGTGGTTCGCATGGCAAACACCGGAACTCCGGCATCCATATCGTGGACCTTGGCGCGCGCGGCGGTAAAAAGTTGATTCGGATCCATCGCCGTCCGCAGGTACACCGTCATCCCGCTGATGTATTTATCGGCGAGATATGGAACGAACGCCTGCTCCGGAATCTCATCGCGCAGGCTGGTGTATTTGATGTCCTTCACGACCCCGATGATTTCCATGTCGAGCTTGGTCCCCGGATCGATCCCGAACCCGATATGCCTGCCGATCGGGCTGCGTCCCGCGAAATATTTCTTCGCGAACGTCTCATTGATGATGATGGTCGCGGACACATAATAGTCCTCGTTGCGCGGCGGACGGCCCGGCATGTGGAGAACCTGCTGTGTATCTTTCTCCGTGAAATCGCGCCCCGCGACAATTGGAACGCCCATCGTCGCAAAATAATTCGGGCTGATCTGATTCATGTACGGCTCGGGATGCGCGCCGGCGCTCGGCGGAGTATATCCTTCCACCATCGCGGAATTATCCCACTCGTTGCCTTCCAGAATTCGCACGGACGCGAGCCCCACGGATTGCACGCCCGGCAGCGTTTCCAAGGACTGAGTGAGCGAACGATAGAAATTCTTCGAGCGCTCCGCCGTATAGCCGTTCAACGTCGGATCGATTCGAAAGCCAATCAGGCGCTCGGCGGGAAAACCAGGTCCCAAAGAGCGGAGGTTGCTCAAGCTTTTGACGAACAGCCCCGCGCCGATCAGTAGCAGTAAAGATAAAGTCACCTGTGCGGCGACCAGCGACTTTCTGAGCACCGAATTTCCTCCCCCGACCACCGCGCCCGCCTGATCCTTCAACGTCGGAGCGACATCCGGCTTGGTCGCCTGCATCGCCGGAGCTAATCCGAAGAGCAATCCAGTAAGCATCGTCACCGCGATGGTGAACAGCAGAATCCGCAGATCGGGAGTCGTCCCGATCTTGAGTCCGCCGCTGTCCGACGGCAGATACGCCGCCATCAACAGTTGGTCCGCCCACAGCGCGAACAGGATGCCGGCGATTCCACCGAGGAACGCCAGCACCAGGCTCTCCGTCAACAGTTGGGAAATGATTCGTCCCCGCCCCGCCCCCATCGCCAGGCGAATCGCCATTTCCTTGTAGCGGCCGGTGGCGCGCGCCAGCAAAAGGTTCGCCAGATTCGCGCACGCGATCAGCAGCACAGTCCCGGTGATCGCCATGAGAACCCACAGCGGAGTCGAGAGCTGCTGGCGGAAATACGACCGCCCTTGCGAGCCCGGGACCACATCGATGGTGCACTTCAGGAATTCCTGCCGCGTGAAGGTCGATGCATTGCTGAAAGCCGGCTCCAGCACTTCCTGTTCCAGCATCGCGTGCATAATCGGTTGTAAAGCTGCCTTGGCCTGAGCCTGCGTCACGCCTGGTTTCAGACGTCCGAACGCGTTCACCCATCGCGTGCGCCGGTCTTTGAGGAACTCTTTGTTCTGCGGCATCAGGTCGGGCTCCATCATGATGGGAACGAAGATTTTCGCCGCGTTACCCAGCTCGACTCCGTCAAAACCTTCCTGCGCCACGCCGACGATCGTCATGTTGTTTCCGTTGATGACGATGACTTTTCCGACGATCTGAGGATCTCCCGCGAATCTCGATTTCCAAAAGTCGTAGCCCAGAACCGCCAGCGGATGCCCGCTCGGCGTGCCGTCGTCATTCTGATTAAATGTCCTGCCCAGCGCGGCGCCCACACCCAGCACCGGGAAATAAGTTCCCGAAACCAGTTCCGCCTGCACCAGCTCCGTAGTGCCGTTGAAGTTGAGGCTGACGAAGCGGTTGAAGCGGCAGAACATTCCGGTGAACACGTTATTGCGATCCCGAAAATCGCGATACATCGGGTAGGAAATCGCGTTCCCGCCCCAATTGCTTCCATAATGCCGGCCTCGCATCGAGAGCAGCGTAAGCTCCTTGGCGTCCTTCACGGGCAGCAATCGCAGCAAAATCTGGTCGAGCAGGGTGAAAATAGCGGTATTCGCCCCGATTCCCAGGGCCAGCGATAAGACCGCTACCACTGTGAATACAGGAGCTTTTCGCAGAGAGCGGAAGGCATAACGCAGATCTCCCCAGAGATTTGTCATGCCCTTGATACGCCGATCGACGGGAAAAGTTACGCGGGTTTCAGCAATAAAAGGTCGAGACTGAGAGTCACTCGCATCGCTTCGGGCTCCTTCGTCTGCATGGGCCGATAAATCGAATGCAACACGTCCCGAATCGCGCTGGCGTCGAGCTCCGCTGAAGTCGTGACGCGCCTTTGATCGGCCAGCCGGAATTCGTGCGTAAATGTATCGACTGTTCTCTCCACCCGGTCGCGCCCGGCTCCTCGCAGCTCGATCAAGTCGTCGGGCGCGGGGATCGCGATCAGCAAGCGGCCGTCATCGCGCAAGACTCGTTTAAACTCGCCGGAATTCATCCGCGCCGTGATCGACAACACCAGTGAAAACGATCGGTCCGCATACGGCACAAACCGGTCGGCGTTCGCCACGATCCACTCGCATTCCGGATACCGCCGCGCCGCTGCATCGATCGCCGCGGTGGAAATATCGATTCCATGTCCGTCGAATCCGGCCTCGCGCGCGAAGCTGCCGAGATAGAATCCGTCGCCACATCCCGCATCGAGAACGACGTCTTCTCTGGTCGCGCCGGCCATGTTCCCGACCGCGCGCAGCAGCGGCTCCGTCACACCCAGATCGTGCATCCGCCGGCGTCCCGCCACTGCTTCCGCGGTATCGCCCGGCTGTTTCGAACGACGGTCCTGGGGCTGAAGCAGGTTGATGTATCCGCTGCGCGCCACGTCGAACGAATGCCCGTTCGCGCAGACCACTCGCCGCTCCTCGCGCGCCAGCGCCCGGTGGCATTCGCGAACCGGACAGAGCAGCATCAGGTCTTCTTGCCGAAGCGGCGCCCGATAATCATTTTCACGATCAAATGATCCGTCGCGCCCGTCATGCCCACGCCCACGCCGAAGTTAAACTCCCAGTCCTTGCTGAAATTCAAATCGGTGACCGCGAAAATCTGCTGCATCTGGTCGCGCAGAGGATCGAACCCGGTGATCGGGCCCAGCGATCCGTAGTATTCGAATCCCGCGTTCACCTTTTTCGTGAGGTCATAGCCCACCTTCACGTTCGGCGAAAATACCAACCCGGCGGAAACCGACGGCCCATGAAACGACCGGTCCACCGTCGGATTGAAACTCAGGTACCACTTGCCCAAAGTTTTATCGACAATCGGCCGGATCTCCAGCGTCCAGATGTCGGGCGAGTAGACGGCGCGCTGATAGCCAAACTCCAGCGAGAGGCTCACGCCCACCGGCCATTTCCACTCTTCGGGAACCCTGACGCGCGGACGAATATGATCCCCCACCCACTGCCAGCCGACACGCGAATCCGCGCTGGTGAAAATGTAAAAACCCGTCTCAAACCAATCTGTGAACCCGTGCGTGATCTCGACCGTCTCGTGCAGTTGATGCTCAGTGGGATACATGCCGTCGACCACCGACTTGACGCCCATGAACGTGAAGTTGCTATGCAGCTCCAGCATCGTGGTGTGGGGCGCGACCGTTTCGGAGCCATAAACCTGAATCTCGTAACTGCCCTGGGCGTGAATCAGGCCCGCCCCAAGACCTATTAGAAGAAGACCTCTGACAGCAATCATTCAGTCTAGTTTTGCATGTCAGTGAACCACGCGTCCGCATGCGGGCAAATGAGGTTCGCTCGTCTGCCCGCATGCTGACGCATGGCGGCTCAGTGGTTCAGAGTCTTCTTTAACCAAGCGATCATTTCCGGCTTCCAGTGCTGCATCTCCGGCGCTTTCCATCCCGACATTCCATGGCCTCCGCCTTCGATGGTGACGATCTCGCACGACGCCCCCACCTTGTGCATCGCGTCGCACATCGCGGGCGTCTGTTCATAGGCCACCTGATCGTCCTTGGTCCCGTGGATGCACAAAAATGGCGGCATCCCTTTGTGTACCGCGGCGATCGGCGCCATCGACCACAGTTTCGCGAGGCCTGCTTCGTCGAGAACATCCACACCGAAGAAATGCATACCGCCGCCGTTGTTGGCGTGCCGATTGATGCTCGTCATGTTGAACCGTTCCGGATGATCGCGGCGCGCCAGCACGAGCTTGCCGTAGTCCACCGGGCCATAGAAATCGACCACCGCCGCGATCTTGGTGTCGGGCGTCTCGTGCGTCCCCGCATAGTTCACTAAAAGCCCGCCCGCCGACTCGCCGATGATCGCGATCTTCGATACGTCGACGTGATACTTCTTCGCATTGGCCTTCACCCAGCGGATCGCAGCGCTGACGTCTTCCTTCGTATCGACAAACTTAAACTCCGGAGCCATCCGGTAATCGATGCTGAACCAGGCGAATCCCACGTTGGCCAGCGGCTCGAATAGAGGACGGACGTTGGTGCTCTTGCTCCCCTCGTCAAACCCTCCGCCATGAATCAGAATCGCGGCAGGAAAGGGCCCGTCGCCATCCGGAACATGCAGGTCGAGCAGCAATGCGTGGCCGCCCGGTTTCCCATATTCCACATCTTTTTGATCGACCGCAGCAAAAGCGAAACCTACAGCCAGCAAGAATATTCCAAGTTGCATTCTCAATTTTCCTTTTAGTGAGGCAGGTTCCCGACCTGCCTTCTTCAATACGTCGCCCTTCCCCCGCTCGCGTCATAACACTGCCCCGTGACGAACGAGCAATCCGGACTCGCCAGAAAATGCGCCACCGCCGCGATCTCCTCGGCCTGCCCGTGCGCCGCATGGGAATCTTCTCTGTCATGTACGCCACCTGCTCCGCCGTCAACTGATCGAGAATCTGCGTCTGCACCACCGCCGGAGCCACCGCGTTCACGCAAATCCCCTCGGTCGCGACTTCCTTCCCCAGCGATTTCGTCAGCCCGATCACCCCCGCCTTGGTCGCCGAATACGGCACCATTCGCGGATTCCCTTCCTTGCCCGCAATCGACGCGATGTTCACAATCCGGCCATATCCGCGCTTCCGCATGTGCGGCACCACCGCGCGGCAAAAGTTGAACACGCCGGTCAGATTGATGGCGATATTCCGCTGCCACATCTCATCGGTCTGCTCCCAGATGGGAGCCGACGGACCCGCGATCCCCGCATTGTTCACCAGAATATCGATGCGGCCGGTGCGCTGGAGCACGTCTTCGACTGCAGCCTGAACCTCGCCCGGATGCGCAACGTCGGCGCGCACGGCGAACGATCCATTGGCGATCGACTTCGCCACCCGCTCGGCGCCCGCGAGATCAAGATCCACGACGGCGATGGTCGCGCCTGCGCCCGCCAGCCTATGCGCGATCGCCTCTCCGATGCCCGTCGCGGCGCCGGTGACAATTCCGGTCTGTCCACTCAAATCAAGATTCACTATCGTAGTTTAGTAGACTGCGCCGGTCATTTCCGTCGTTCACGTGAACACCTCTCCCTGCGGTCACGGCTCGGTAGAGCTTTATCGGTCAGTTACTGAGCCGTGACCAGAGGGAGCGGTGTTTTTAGGACGGCTGACCCGCCTCCCGCTTCACCCACTGATACGCCTCCACGGAATTCTTCCAGAAATATTTCTCTTCCGCCGCCCGCCCCTTGCCGCGGAAATATTGCCGGACCACGTTCAACTCGACATCGTACGGAGCCCACTGGTCGCTATTCGGCCAGTCGCTACCATAGATCAGCCGGTCCTCCCCGAAAATTCCCCACAACTCATCCAGCGTGTGTTTGTAAAATCCCAACGATGCCGGCACACGCCCGTTCTCCCGCCGCAACACTTCCGACACTTTGACGTAAACCTGCGGCCTCTTCGCCAACTCCTTCAGATCCGGCAGAGGCTTCAACTGCGGCAGATGATCGACCACCACTCGCAGCCCAGGCACCTTGTCCGTCACCCGCACCACTGCGTCCAATAGAGCCGCGTTTTGATTCGCCGTATCTAGCACCAGCCCCGCATCGGCCAGCGCCTTCAGCCCCGCGACGAATTCCGGGTTTGATATTTCAACCCCAAGATCGCGACCCCATAAATTCCCATACCGGATCCCGCGGAACAAAGGATTCTTATGAAACCGGTCGAGCAGTCCGCGGAATTCCGGCTTGCCGGGCTCCAGATTCCCCACCGTCCCGACAATGATCGAATCCTTGGCGGCGACGTCCAACACCCACTGGTTGTCGTCCACCCAGGGGCTGCACTCCACCTCAATCGCGCCAACCACCCCCAGCGGCGAGGCGATCTTGCGGTAGCGATCCGGCAGCGCGGGCTTGTACAGGACGGCGTTGTCCTTCGGCGGCCAAGGCACGCCTTCGGAACGCCTCGGATCGAACAAATGAATGTGGGTGTCGATAATCGGCACCGGCGACTGCGCCTCCGCGGCGATTGCCAACGCCCCTGCTAAGAACGCTCTGCGATTCATGGCCACAGTCTACGATAAAGTCAAATTATGTGCCGCAGTATTAAGGTGCTGAGAAGCGCCGACCCTCCCACCACGTCCGCCGACGTTTCAGCCGCCGCGTTGCAGTTCGTACGCAAAGTCAGCGGCTACCGCAAGCCTTCGCGAGCCAATGAGGAAGTGTTTAATCGAGCAATTGTCGAGATTGCGGGCTCGGTGGACCGCCTTCTTTCAGAGCTGGACTCAACGCGACGGCTGACCGCTCCCGATGGTCGCGGCTCTGAACGCCGCAGTCCGCGAGCGTCGGGAGCGATCAATCTTAAACCCGGCGCTTCCCCAGCAAACTAAAACTTCCCAACAGCGCCAGCACCGCGCCGCCGATCAGCCATAGCCAGTTGCGAAAATCGTTCTGTCCCTCGAATGTGACGCTGGGCGTCAGAAACACGCCCTTCACAAGAATCCCCAACACATAGACGGACCACAAAGCCAGCAGGAACCGCACCTTGCCCGACACCGCCAGAATCACGCTCAGCAAGCCCGCGATTCCCAGGCCGATCAGCCAATTATTCAGCTGAGTCCCCTGCCAGGGCAGCGTCTCCATCTTCATGTGTTCGGCGCCGGCCGCAACGGCCAATCCGCCCAACGCCAGAAGCGCCAATGACAAAATCGTGTGGAACAAGTAACAGAAGACGCGCAGCAACCAGGCGATCGCTCTCATGTATTTCGTCCATTGTAACAGCCGTTCACCGCCCCCGCGCGCCGTTCGTCAAATTATGCCGATTAGCCGCACCGAAACCCCGCATGATGAGCGCATGAGAAACTCACTGCTTGCTTTTGTTCTCGCGCTTCCCGCCGCGTTGTCTGCGGAGAGTGCCTTCCAGGTGAAAATAACCGGCCATGGACCGGCTATGATCCTGATCCCCGGCCTAGCCTCCTCCGGTGAAACGTGGGATTCGACAGTCGCCCGTTATCAGGACCGCTACGAGTGTCACGTCCTGACGCTCGCGGGATTTGCCGGCGTGCCTCGAATTCCTACTCCCATGCTGGATAAGGTCGTGGAGCAGCTCGCCGTTTACATCCGCGACAAGAAACTGGTCAATCCCGTCATCGTCGGGCACAGCCTCGGAGGCTTCCTCGCGCTCGACCTCGCCAGCAAGTATCCCGAGCTTCCCGGCAAGCTCATCATCGTCGACGCCTACCCTTCGCTCGCCGCCATCTTCCGCCCCGAAGTGACTCCGGAGCTCGCCAAATCCGAATCCGCGATGACGCGAAAATTTATGACCGCCAATCAACAGGATTCCAGTGCGCAGGTCCGTACGATGGTCACCGGCGAGGCCGATTTCGAACGCATCATGACCTGGGGCCGCGCCTCGGACCGCACCGCCATCGTCGACGCCATGGTCGAAATGTACGGCAGCGATCTCCGCGCCAATATCGCCTCCATCCAAAGTCCCACGCTGGTGCTGGCCACCTGGATCGCCTACAAAGACTACACCGATCGCAAGACGCTCGAAGCGAATGTCCGCCTCGAATACGCCAAGCTGAAAGGCGTCGACCTGCGCATCACGGATACCTCGTGCCACTTCATCATGTACGATGAACCGCAGTGGTTTTTCGCGCAGCTCGACGGATTCCTTTCCAAATGACCAGACGTAGCATCGCATACTGGCTCTGCCAGATCATCGGCTGGGGAATCTACACCGCCATCGGCGTGTCCATCGCCGCGAGCCAGGTGGGTTGGAAAACCAGCTTGCTGGTCGCCTGCGCGATCTTTTTTCTTGGGATCTTGCTGCTGACGCACCTGCTTCGCGGACAGATCCGCAAGCGCCAGTGGCTCAGTCTGCTCCTGAGGAGGTCGGCGCCGAGGCTCGCGGGCGCCGCTATTCTGTTCGGATTGATTTCGACTCTATAGGTAGTCGCAGTCGGCCTCGCCTTCGGCGGCGAAGCGCGAATGGGCCGTGGCGACACCGTCATGATGGCGGTCAGCCTGGCAGACACGTGCATCTTGTGGACGGTGTTCTATGTTGCGATCACCGCCGCCCGCAACGCCGTCGAAATGCGCCTGCACCTGCGCGTAGCCCAATTGCGCGCGCTCGAAACGCAGGTAAATCCGCTCTTCCTGTTCAACAGCCTCAACACGATTCGCGGCATGATCGTGGAGGACGCGGCAGTGGCCCAGGATATGGTCACTCGCCTCGCCAACATCCTGCGGTATAACCTGGAGCGGGAGAAAACCTCCACCGTGGCGCTCGAACGCGAGATCTAAATCGTGGCCGATTATCTGGCCATCGAGTCGATCCGCTTCGATGACCGCTTACGTGTGCGCATGGAAATCGAGGCCGCCGCAGCGCGCGCGCAGGTTCCCTCGATGCTGGTGCAGACGTTGGTCGAGAACGCCCTCAAGCACGGCATCAGAGCCAGAACGGAAGGCGGGGAAATCGTGATCCGCGCGTGGATCGAGAACGGCGCTCTCGCCATGGAGATCGTCAATTCCGGCCAGTTATCGGCGCCCCGCGAAGGAGCAACTCAGATCGGCCTAAAGAACGCGCGCGAACGCCTGAGGCTGCTGTACGGCGACCGCGCCAGTCTACGGCTGGAAAATCGCAATGCCGCGTCGGTAGCCGCGCTGGTCTCGATTCCCGCATGAAAGCTCTGAATGTCGACGACGAGCGTATCGCGCGGCAGGAACTGCGGCGCCTGCTGGCCGCGCACCCAGATATCGAAATCGTGGCCGAGGCGCAGAATGGCGAGCAGGCATTAGATCTGATTCCGAAACTCGCGCCTGATGTCGTTTTCCTGGACATTCAGATGCCCGAGATGACCGGCTTTGAGATGCTGTCGAAGCTCGACGATGTTCCGCAGATCATTTTCACGACGGCCTACGACGAGTACGCGATCAAAGCCTTCGAAGTGAGCGCACTCGATTATTTGCTGAAGCCGATTGCTCCCGCCCGGCTAGCTGCGGCAGTGGCAAAACTTCGACCGCCGAAAATTCCTCCGCGACTGGAACAAGTCTTCGTCCGCGACGGCGAGCGCTGCTGGCTGGTAAGGGTCGCCGATATTTATCTACTGGAATCGGAAGGCAACTATACGCGAGTGTGTTTCAAAGGCGAGCGCCCGTTAATCGCCAGACCGCTAGCCGCGCTGGAAGCCCGTCTCGACCCCGCGACCTTTTTCCGCACCAGCCGAGCCCAAATCATCAATCTGAAATGGGTGCAGGCAGTAGAGACGGGCCCGGCCGGAAACCTGGTGATCACGTTGAGGAGCGGCGAAACAGTAGCCGCCTCCCGCCGCCAATCGGCGGCGTTGAGGGAGGCGCTAAGCCTGTAGCTGGCTGCCGACCTCGTCATGAATGTTTGTAGACTTGGCCACGAGTATCCACCGTAACGACATTGACGATCATCGCCTCGCGGTCCACTGTGAACAAGATACGCCAGCTTCCCACGCGCGATTTCCGCACGCCCGCACGCTCGGTGAGCGGCGCCGAAAGCCCTGGATCGAACGGGTCCTCCGCAAGTTGAGCGAGCCGCGCACGGAGGCGGTTTTCTGTGGGGCGATCAATCCGGTCGAGAATCTTTTCGGCTTCGTGAGAGACAATGACGCGAAATTTCACAGTCCGCGCTGGCGCTTATATTCGTCCAGTGGTTTTACGCGCCCTGCGGCGATATCGGCAAGGCCGCGGTCGAGCGATGCCAGGGTTTCTTCGTCGAGCGGCGGCCCGCCAGGGTCGGCAGCGCTCAACAAGTCCTCAAGCAACATACGGGCCAGCTCTGCCTGATCCTCGTGTAATTCGTCGACGAGTTCGTGAAGGGCTTCCTTGGGGTTCATCGCGGCAACCTAGACACTTTTATCATACTGCCTCTTTCCATGCCACAATAAAACCATGCGCAGTATCGCTTCATCCCTGGCCTTTTTCTGTACGCTCAGCCTGCACGCGGAATCTCCGAGACTTAGGCCTCCGGACTCCGACCGGCAAGAGCGGACTCTTCATAACATCAAGCAGTTCGCCGCTACCAGTCTCGATCGCCTGTCCTGCACCCAGTCAGCCTCGGCCGGCAGTGCCAAGACGATCACGGTCGAGTTCTCCGGCGCGCGCCGCGGTGCTCCTGCGAGCGTCGAGACCGGCCGGCTGCTTGAAGACGTGTTCGCCCCTTCCAGCCAAACCGAATTTCACTGGGACCACTGGGGTACCATCGCCGGCAAAGTCTTCGGGGTCTATAACTATAGCTTCCAGATCAACGGAAAGACCCACGCCGGATCGATTTTCGCCGACGAAAATTCCGGAGCTATCTCCCGCATCACGTTCCGCGGTGCGGATGTTCCGGCTCACCTTTTTTGTTCCGCCCAGTCGCGGTAGAATATAAAAAGGAGTTATTCTATCTCGATGACACCGCGTAGCAGGCAGCTCCTGCACGAGATCGTCGAAGCTTACATCCATACCGGAGAGCCGGTAGCCTCGCGCGCAATGGCGGGAAACCAGCGGCTGAGCGGCGCTTCGATTCGCAACATCATGGCAGATCTCGACGAGCAGGGCTATCTTTCCCAGCCTCATACCTCGGCCGGTCGTGTGCCCACTGAAAAGGCGTTCCGCAGCTACGTCGAATCCCTAAGCCTGCGCCGCCTTGCGGTCGCCGAAATTGAGAGGCTGCGCTCCGAATTCGGCCGACTGGATACTGTGGAAGAACGGGTCGAGCGCACTTCGCGGATGTTGACTGAAATGACCCATGGCGTCGGTCTGGCGGCGGCCATCCGGCAGACCAACCCGGCGCTGGATCGTATTGAATTGATTGCCCTTCCCGACCGTCGCGTGCTGATGGTAGTGGTGACACGCGACCGCCAGGTGCGCAACCGGGTGGTGGGACTCGAAGAGCCGGTTTCGGCGTCGGAACTCGATTCGATTCGCAACTATATCAATCACAACTTCACCGGCTGGTCGCTCGAAGACGTGCGCAGCGAACTGGCCCAGAGACTGCGCCACGCGAGCGCGACTTACGACGCCATCTTGCGGAAATTAACGGTGTTATATGCCAAGGGATTGCTGGATCTTCCGGCCGCGCCAGAGGTCCATATGGAGGGCGCCAGCAACTTGGTCGGCCTCGATCTGCACCTCACCAAGGAAAAGATGCGCGAGCTGTTCCGCACGCTGGAAGAAAAGAAACGCGTTCTAGAATTGCTGGACCGGTTTCTGGAAAATCCGGCAGGCGAAATCGGCGTTCACGTGGGACTGAGCGAAACGCACCCGTCCATGGGTGAGTTGTCGCTGATCGGGCTGCCGGTGACGCTCGCGAGCGGTGTTTCGGCGGTGATCGCGGTTCTGGGTCCGATGCGGATGAACTATATCCGGGTGATGTCCGCCGTACAACACGTTGGACAGGCGTTTCGCGATGCTTAAACGGCCTTAAATCGCCATTTTCGACCGTCCACAACGCCTGATTTGACCATAATGCTACCTTAAAATCAGATGAGCGATCAGACTACAACCGACGCCGAAATACCCGATCCGAGCGAGTTGCAGAGGGAGCTGGACCAGCTGGCTGGCGAAAAAGCGGAGCTGCACGACCGGCTGCTGCGGGCTCAGGCGGAGTTTCAGAATTATAAGAAACGCGTGGAACGCGAACGCGGCGAACTGTACGAATACGCGTCGATGGAAGCGGTTCGCGCGCTGCTGCCGGTGCTGGACGACTTCGAGCGCTCGCTCAAAGTGGAATCGGCCGACAAGGAATACGTCAAAGGCATGGAGTTGATCTACCAGCGGTTTTACGACGGCCTCAAGAAATTGGGACTGGAGCCGATTGTATCGGAGGGCGAGGTTTTCAATCCGCACATTCATCACGCAGTGGATATGGTGGAGACGGAAGATACGCCGCCCGATACGGTCCTTGAGGAATTCCAGCGCGGCTACAATTTCAAGGGCCGGATGCTGAGGCCGGCGATGGTGAAAGTGGCGGTCCAACCGCAGGCGAAATGAGCTCCGTGACCAGACGAGACTACTACGAAATTTTAGGCGTGGAACGCGAGTGCGACGACGGCGTGATCAAGACCGCGTATCGCAGGCTGGCTATGCAATTTCATCCCGACCGCAATCCGGGGAGCCACGAGGCCGAGGAAAAATTCAAAGAAGCGGCCGAGGCTTATAGCGTCCTCAGCGACCCCCAGAAGCGCGCTGCGTACAATCGATTCGGCCATCAAGGTGTGCCGACAGCGTCGGGCAACGGCGGATTCGATGCGTCGGGATTCCCGGATCTGGGCGATATTCTGAGCGACGTTTTCGGATTCGGCGACGTGTTCGGCCGCGCGGGCGGCCAGCAGCAGAAACGCAACCGGGCGCAGCGCGGCGAAGATGTCCGCTACGACCTGGAAATCGGATTCGAAGATTCGATGCGCGGCCTGTCGGTGGATATTCAAGTGCCTCGTCTGGAAGAATGCGGACGCTGCCGCGGCAAAGGCGCGGAGCCCGAGGACGGCGTGGTCACGTGTCCGATGTGCCGCGGACGCGGCGAGGTGATTTATCAGCAGGCGTTCCTTTCGGTGAGGCGAACCTGCACGCAATGCAGCGGGCGCGGACAGATTATTCGCCGTCCCTGCAAAGAATGCCGCGGCGAAGGCTATCTGCGGCGCGAACGCAAACTGAAAGTCAACATTCCAGCGGGGGTCGATAACGGAACGCAGCTGCGGCTGACGCAGGAAGGGCAGCCGGGTGCGAACGGCGGTCCGCCGGGCGATTTATACGTGGTGCTGAAAGTGGCCGAGCACCCGATTTTCGAGCGGCACGAAAGCGATCTGCATTGCACGGTTCCGATCAATATCGGGCAAGCCGCCCTGGGTGCTTCGATCGATATTCTGACATTCGACGGGTTGCAGACCGTGAAGGTCCCGGAAGGCTCGCAGGCGGGCAGCCGTCTGCGACTGAAAGGCCTCGGCGTGCCGCAACTGAATTCGAGCGCGCGCGGCGATCTGTATGTGCATCTGGACGTGAAGGTCCCGACCAAGCTGACCAGGGAGCAGAAGAAGTTGTTCGAGCAGTTGCGAGAGTTGCTGCCAGTAGAAAATGAGCCTCAGGAGAAGGGCATTTTCGACAAGGTCAAAGATTATTTCCTGTAGACTGTAGTTGGAGTATGGACCAAGAACTGAAACAGTATCTGGACGCGATGGAATCGCGGATGGAAACCCGGCTTGGCGCAACGAAAGAACGAATGGTCACGTTGATGACCTCAGTGAAGGAAAGCCTGGAGCGGCAAATCGAAGGCGTCGCAAGCCGTTTCGACGCGCAGGCGATCCGGATGGACAGGCAAGCGGCACTGCTGCAAACGGGTGCCCGCTGGACGAACCGCATGATCGCATGGTCGGAAAAGGTGGACGTATCGCTCGGCAAGCGCATTCAAGAGCTGGGCGAGTTGCGGAGCCGGGTTGACAAGCTCGAAGGCGGCGCGAAGTGAAGACCGCGAAACGGCCTTGACGGAGTGAAGCGGAAACACGTGGGCTGTCCCCAGATTCCCGGGCCCGGGGGAGCGGCTGACGCACTGAGGACCGAAGTGAACAGTAACAAAACGGTTCCCCTGACGGGCGGCAGAAAATTAGGGCTATCTCGTCCGTCCAGCGCAGTTTACTGTCGTATGTCGTGAACAACGTAATCTGCGGGCGGGCGGTATTTTGAGACGTCGGGTTCTCCTCGGACGATACCCACCAACTCGTTTCTAGTAGTTCCGCTATGCGGATCGTCGTTCGTCTCGAGCACCACGATCTTGAGTTCCGGGCAATACCACTTTTCGTGCACCACGCTCACCGACTGGCCGATCTGGCCCTGCGCCGCTGCTGTCGTATAAGCGCTGCGTGTACCTTCCGCGACAACGCCTTCCAACGTCTTAGCACCTAACTTCTCAATGACAGTGGCAGGACCCGCCAGGAACGCACTGAGTGAACCGGCCGCAACCTCGTTCGTTTTTGTCCTAGACCAATGGATCACCTTCGCTTCTTTCGAACTTGAGTCCCACCTTGTCTCAGTGTTCGAAACCGGATCGTCGATCCGATACAACATTTCACTCTTCAGCACTGACTTGCCGTTGTCCAGATAGGTCCAATGACGCTCGCCAGCACTGTATCCACGCCCCAGTGAGTCGCGGGCTTCACTTCCACCAGACTCAGTATGCCGTGTCGTACCATCGGCCATTTTCTCGACAGATGTGAACCTTCGCTGAGCTGAGTACGGCGTCTTCAGAACTCGATTATCGGCGTTAGTAGATGTGCCGGGACCGCAGCCCCAGAATGATATTCCGAGTAGAAGGGAAAGTGTCGAATAGAGAACGCGAAGTTTACCCAACAGGAACCTCGACCTGGGTGACGAATAATTCGGAGTGGAGCCGGCGGTCTATCTTTGAGGGGGATGCTGCTTCGAAAAACAACGTGAGGGCTTCTACCAGATTCGCCCGGGCTTCTTCAATAGTGTCGCCCTGGCTGGATACATCGACGTCGGGACAGATCGCAACGTAGCCGTCGTCTTCGCGTTCGATGATTGCTGTCAGACGTTGTGTGCGGAGCATATTTCATGCTACCGCACACATGTTGTTTTTTGGTTATTTACTGCTAACAGGCTTGGCTGCCGCGGCTGCGTTTAGTTCTGCACGTAACATGCGGGTTTTGAGCCGCAACGCAATCTTTTGCTTCCTCAGCCTGTTGAAACGGGCGGTATCGCCGCAGGTTTTTGACATCTAGGCCAGACTTACTTGTTCGGCCTGCAACCCTTTCGGGCCCTGCTTGACAACGAATTGGACGCGCGCGCCCTCGTCGAGCGAACGGTATCCCGTCGCCTCAATCGCCGAGAAGTGCACAAACACGTCTTCGCCGTTCTCGCGAGCGAGAAATCCAAATCCTTTTGCGGCGTTAAACCACTTGACCGTTCCGGTCTCTTTCATGATGTTCTCCTTAAATCTACTAGCAATGGAAAGGCTGGGAAAATCGATTGATACAGGGGGCTGCAAACAGGTGTTGAGCGGTGAGGATCAAAGCGAAGTGCCAAGTTTTCAAAAGCTTTAAGCATATTAGCACAAAACCCACCTGCAACTGCAACAAATAAATTCACCTAAATTCGCCGGAACGGGAAAAAAGGGTACAATTGCCCCAATGTTCGGACTCATGAAACGGGCGGAGCGGCTGCCGTACTGCGGATCCTGCAAGACCATCGGGGCGTTGTATGGGCAGAGAGCCCGGTTTTTGCTGAATCACGACCTGGTTTTTCTGGCCGAGCTGTTGATGGGGGATGCCGATCCGGAATGGACGCCTGCGCATCGATCGTTTAACTGCCTGTCTATGCCAAAAGACCACCCAGCGGCGCTCAGGTACGCGGCGACCGTGGCGGTGGTTCTGGCGCACTTTCAGATGGAAGATCAGATTGCGGATTCCGGGCGTCACATGTGGAAGGCGCTGCGCCGCTTTTTTTCCCCTGCCTACGGGAAAGCGGCGGAGGAGCTGCGGGGGACGGGATTTCCCTTGGATGAGCTGACGCGGCTGCTGGCTACGCAGAAGGATCGCGAACGGCGGGCGGTTTCGTTGGAGGATGTCGCGGAGCCTACTGCACGGGCTACGGAGATGGTTTTTGGGTTCGGGGACACGGCGCTAGCGTCGATCGGGCGGAGGTTTGGGTACTTGGTTTACGTACTCGACGCATGGGAGGATCGGGGGCGCGATGCCCGGTCGGGGGAGTTTAATGCTCTACTGGCGTTCCCTGGAGTCGACGGGCGGGCCGAAATTTTGGCGATGGTCGAATCGCTGGAGAAAGATTTGCCGGAGGGCTTTGCGGCTCGGTTGAGGATGAATGTCGAGGAACGGCTCGGGATTCGGATCCGGGTGATGCATGGCGCATGCCGGCAGTCCGCGCGACAACAGTGGGCAGACGCCCTGGCATTTGCGCGGTCGATGAAGGAGCGGGAGCGGGCGGGGCTGCTGAAGGGAGCGGTGGTGGTGGCTTCGGTTACGGTGCTGGCGTTTCTGGCTCCCCATCCTATAAGGTCGGCTGAATCGTGGCGGCAGTGTTTGGGGTTAACGATGAATTTGATGGCCTTTGGAGCGCTGTTCGCAACCGCGCCGATTCCGGAGGTGCCTGGCACGCCGGAGGGCAAGGGGTTTTGGAGCCGGTGCGGAGATTGTTGTTGCAGTTCCTGCGATTGTGGGGATTGCTGCGACTGCGGGAGTTGTTGCGACTGCTAGGAGCTTGGCCGCCGATGAACGCTGATGAACGCCGATTAGAAACAAACGGCCTTATCGGCGTTCATCCGTGTTCATCGGCGGCTAATATTTGTTTTTCTACAGCTTCCTAGAAAGGCAAAGACGCCGGCTCTAGCCGACGCTGCAAGCTGAAGTTCGCGCCACCGGCGGACTATTTTACGGCGGGGAGTTTGAATTCTACGTGGCGCTCGTCGTTTAACTGTTTGGAAAAGTCGCGGTCTACCAGGGATAGCGACATGTGGTTCTGGTTGGCGTCGCGGCTGATCCAGTTCAAGGTATCTCCGTCCACCCAATAAGCGATTGCGGCTACTACTGTGTGATCCGTCAGAGCGATCAGGAAAATAGTTGGCTCGTCATCTCGCAGGCCGTTTTCATCCGTTCTCGCGGGCTCCGGAAGAGCGACGTTGGAGTAGTCGACTATGGTGGGATTCACTGCGTCCGGCCGGTAATCCGGGTTCACGATTCCGATCGGCGCCGGCGCCGCGTAGCCATTATCTACAAGCGGCCCAGGACCGTATCCATAGCCACCGCCAATGAAGATCGGGTACGGAACGATGATCGAGCGCGGTTGATACGAACGCGGCGCGCTGTAGGGAGGACGGGCGACCGGTGGCGCAGGTCGTGGACCTGCGGGAGGGGCTGCACGCATTCTGGGCGGCGGCGCTGGGGCCATGGCCGGTCGGCTTTGGACGGCGGCGTTTCTTTGCCCGAATAGCGAGGTGGTCAAGAGCGCGGATAAGAGGACGGTTCGCATGGAACGCTCCATTTGAGATTATAGACGTTTTTGGGGGAGGCGGCGTGTACGCATTCAGCCGCCTCAAAGGCGGCGGGCAGGTCGGGAACCTGCCCCACTATCTACCTGCCGGTGGTCAGAACTGGTAGAGCATCAGGTACACCACGACTCCGGTTACGCTGACGTACATCCAGATAGGCCACGCCCATTTGGCTAGCTTGCGGTGGCCTGCGAAGTTGCCTTTCAGCGCTCGGCGGAGGGTCATTACGGCAAGCACGGGTACGGTCGCCGCCAGGAGTGTGTGGGAGATGAGGATCGTGAAATAGACCGCTGGGATCGGACCTGTGTAGTGCTTCGATCCGATTTGCGCGTGATACGTGAGGTATGAGATCAGAAACAGGATCGAGGTGCAGAAGGCCGCGAGCATGACTCGGTGGTGCGCTTCGCGCTTGCCGTTTTTGATTAAAACGAAGCCGATGGCGAGAAGAATGGCTGCGGTTCCGTTCAGTACCGCGTTGAGGGTGGGCAGATCGTGAACGGTCAGAATCGCTCCTTGGAAACCTGTTTGGCGTCGGCGATCAGGCGCGGGATCGCGTCGTCTTCGGACGTCAGATAGTAGCCGCGCACGCGCGACTTACGGTCTACCAGGACAAAACGGGTGGAGTGCTGCAGGTCGCCATTCACGTCGCCCAGCATGAAGACGTAGCGGGCCAGTTTGTGAAGATCGGGCTGTGGGCCGGTGAGGAAATACCAGACGCCGGGCTCGGCTTGGTAGCGCTCGGCATACTTCGCGAGCACGTCGGGTGTGTCGCGAGCGGGGTCCACAGTGAGCGAGACGAGGCGGAGATCCTTGATGTCGTTGCGCAAAGCCGTGTCAACCTGCCGCATTTGCGCGCTCATGCGCGGGCAGGGGCCGGCGCAGTTGGTGAAGATGAAATCGGCGATCCAGACTTTGCCCCGGAGGGTGTTCGCGCTGACGAAAGGCTGGTTGGATTGATCGGTCAGCGTGAAATCGGGGACCACGCCGTAGGACGGCAGGCCGGCGTTGGCGGTACAGCCGGCGAGCGCAAGAACGCTAAGACCTAACGCGATCCAGGAGCAGGAGGCCATATAAAAACGGTAGATAGAGGACGCTGGCTAGCAGAACCTGGCGGGCGCGAAGGACGGTGCAATCGATCACCGAGCGCAGGCTGGCATACACATAAATAAGGCCGAGCACGAGGGCTCCGGCGAGATAGAAATTGCCCGCCATGGCGAAGAATTTCGGCAGCACGCTGATGGGGATCAGAGCGAGCGAGAACCACAGCATGAGGCGCGAGGTGGATTCGCCGTCCGGCTCGACCACGGGCAGCATGCGAATGCCGGCGCGGGCGTAATCGGCGCGATACATCCAGGCGATGGCGTAAAAGTGCGGGAACTGCCAGAGGAACAGGATGGCGTAGAGAATCCAGGCGTTCCAGTTGAGCGTGCCGCTGGCGGCCGCGAATCCGATGAGCGGAGGCATGGCGCCAGGGATCGCGCCGATGGTGGTCGAATGCGGGGAGCGCTGCTTCATCGGCGTGTAAAGGAAGAGATAGCTGGCCAGCGTGAAGAGGCCGAGCATGGCGGTGAGCAGGTTCGCGCCCAGCCAGAGATCGGCGAATCCCGCGATGGACAAAAGAATTCCGAAGATCAGGGCGTGCGGTCCTGTCACGCGTCCGGAGGGGATGGGGCGGGCGGAGGTGCGATCCATTTTAGCGTCGGCCTCTCGTTCGTACCATTGGTTGAGGGCAGCGGTGCCGCTGGCGATCAGCGCTGTCCCGACCAGCGTGTGGAGCAGGGTTTGCCAGGTCCAGGCACCTCCCGCATTCATGCCGCAGACGAAGCCGATGGCGGTGCTCATCAGAATGAAGCAGGTGATGCGCGGCTTGGTCAGTTCGAGATAACGACCCATTAAGAAGTCACCGCCTCATGAGCATGGAGCGTCCCGTGGGCCCGGACGTTGCGCAATATTTGGATGGACAGGATAACGCTCGAGGCCAGCGTCAGACCTCCGGTTGCGACGTGGGCGACGGTGGTCAGCACCATGGCAAGAGGCTGCTGAGCGGCCTGCAATCGGGTGTAATAAGCGGCAACTCCCAACATTACTTGTAGGGTAGTGACTCCGAGAAGAGCCTTTGCGGCGGCGCTGAGAGCAGGGTGGTCGGGGAACTGGTGCATTACGAAGGTCGCGATAAAGAGAACGGCTAGGGTCACGACCCCCGAAAAGAGTACGTGCGGGAGGACTCCGATGGCGCGGTGGCGGAAGGCGGCTCCCAGGGCGATTTGCACCAGCACCATGGCGGGAGTCACGATCGCGAGGCTGCGGAGGGAGGGCCAGCCGTGATCCTCGACCATTTCGGGGCCGGCGATCCAGCTTTTTGAGGTGAAAACGGCGATGGCTACGGTGGTCGAGAAGAAGAGCTGCGCGAGGCACGCGTGAGCGATGCTGACGGCCGGCGGCAGCAAGAGTTTTACGGTCAGGCCGCCTAGGAGGCCTTGGAAAATCACTGCGCCCAGGGCGGCGAAGCCTAGCCTTTTCATCCAGGAACGGGTTTCGGAGATCGCAAGCCAACCGGCTAGGATGATGGTCATGAAGCCGACGGCGGTGGCTACCATGCGGTGTCCATGCTCGAAAAACACCCCCCCGGTCATCTGCGGCATGACTTGGCCGTAAGACAGCGGCCAGTCGGGTACGGAGAGGCCAGCTTCCTTGCTGGTGACCGACGCGCCGGCGACTACGAGGAATAATGTGCACACCGCGAGCAGGATGGCGTAACGGTGTAACCAGAATCTTTCCATAGGGGGTGGAATCGCTCAGTCCTTATTGTAACTTAAATTTCGTCAGAAACCGCGCCCTCTGGTCACGGCTCGGAAGAGACGATCTTAACGGCGTTTCTGAGCCGTGACCGCGGGGAGCGGAGCATTTTACTAACGGGTTTCGGGAATCCACGTCGATCACGCTATATTAGAGGATACCCAAACTCTTGAGGATCTTTGTGAAAATTCGGCTTGCTATAGCTTTATTCGTCGTCATTATCGTCGCGCACGGGCAGACGGTGCGGGGCGTCATTAGTGGAGTTGTGACGGATCCCGCGAAAGCCACAATGCCTTCGGTGTCTGTGACTGTCCTAAATGAAGAAACGGGCGCGAAGCACTCAGTCAAGACGGATTCGCACGGCGAGTTCTCCGTCCCGGCGCTCCTGCCCGGAAAATATCGAATTGAGACTGACGCACAAGGGTTCGCCAAGTACGGACACATTGTGACGCTCGAAGTGGATCAAGAGATTCGCATCGATATTGTGCTTCCTCTGCGTGGTGCAGACACGGTCGATGTCACGGCAGCGCCTGCGCTCGTTCGCCAGGATTCCTCCGCGCTTGGTGGGGTCATCGAGAATCGCATGGTCGTCGGGCTGCCGCTGGATGGTCGGAATTTTTATGAGCTGAGCCTGCTGCTGCCGGGCGTTGTGCCTCCGGCGCAGGGGTCGGCAGGATCGGTGCGCGGGGCGTTTACGATCAACGTCAACGGGTCGCGCGAGGACAGCAACAATTTTCTGCTCGACGGGGCGTACAACGGCGATCCTAAGTTGAACGGCGTCAGTGTGACTTCACCCGTCGATGCGATTCGCGAGTTTGAAGTTGCTACTTCCACCTACGACACCAGTTTCGGAAGGAACGGCGGCGGGCAGATCAACGTGGTCACGCGCAGCGGCGGGAATCAGCTGCACGGGACGGCTTACGAATTTTTCCGCAACGGGGCGATGGACGATAAGAATTATTTCGCGCCGTCCGATCAGCCGGCGCCGAAGTATCAGCGCAATCAGTTTGGGGCGACGCTGGGCGGTCCGATCAAGAAAAATCGCACGTTCTTTTTCACCGATTACGAAGGGACTCGGCTCTCGGCTGGCGAAACGTTGGTGACGAATGTCCCGACGGCGCTGGAGCGGGTGGGGAATTTTTCGAAGTCGGCGGTGCCGACGATCGATCCGTTGACAGGGCAGCAGATTCCGGGCGGGGTTCTGCCTAGCTACTACTTGAGTCCGATTGGTCTCGCGATCGCGGCGCTGTATCCGCTGCCGAATCGGAATGTGGCGGGCGCGAACTTCGTGTCGTCGCCTTCGCGGACGGACGATCAGAATCATTTTGACGTGCGGTTGGATCACACGCTGACCAAGACCGACAATCTGTTTTTCCGCTACAGCTTTGTGAACGATCAGTTCTTCGATCCGTTCGGCGGTGTGGGATATTCGGCGGTTCCTAACTATGGGCTGACGATTCCGAGCCGGTCGCAGAATACGTCCTTGGGGGAGACCCACACGTTTACGCCGTCGCTGGTGAATGAATTCCGGGTGGGGTTCAACCGGGTATCGAACGGAGACTTTCAGCAGGGTCAAGGTGTGAGCGTGAATCACAAGCTGGGGCTGCCGGAGCTTTCGAATAATCCGCGCGACTGGGGGTTGAGCCTGATTTCGATCAACGGGTTCTCGCCGCTGGGCGACGAATACACGAGTCCGGAGCACGGGACGACGAATACGTATCAGATCGGCGACAACACGACGTGGACTCACGGCCGGCACCTGGTGAAGTTTGGGTTCGATTCGCGGATTTTGCAGCAGAATGCGTATCGCGATGTGCAGTCGCGAGGATTCATCAACTTCACGGGGCTGCTGCTGGGCAATTCGCTGGAGGAACTGCTGCTGGGTGCTCCGACCGAATCCGGGGGCGCGACGATGAATAACCCGGAGCACCTTCGCACGCACAGCTACGATTTCTTCATCAACGATACGTGGAGAGTGCGGCCAGATCTCACGGTGACGCTGGGGATGCGCTACGAATATAATTCGCCCGGGGTGGACGCGGCGAATCGGGCGAACGTTTTTAACCCGGCGACGGGAAACCTCGTGACGGTGGGCTTGAACGGTTTTCCGCGGGCGGGATACGATGCGGATCGAAACAACTTCGCGCCGCAGGTGGGACTGGCGTGGTCGCCGGGCGGGCACGGGGGCACAGTGGTTCGTGCGGCGTACGGGATTCATTACGATCAGTCGTCGCTGGCGACCGGAGAAGGGCTGTACTTCAGCCCGCCTTTCTACAACCTGAGCATTTATTATCCGATTCAGAATTTGTACAACCTGACGCTCTCGAATCCTTTCCCCAGCGATTTTCCGTACTTCTATCCATCGTCGGCGACCGCGTTCCAGCGCGGGCTGCGGACGCCGTACATCCAGCAATGGAACTTCGGCATTCAAAAACAGTTGGGCAAGGCACGCGTGGCGGAGCTCGCTTATGTGGGATCGAAGGGCACGCGGCTGATCGATTCGAGGGACATTAATCAGGCCCATCCTTCGACGAATCCGAACAATCTGCGGCCGATTCCGATTTTCGGTGATGTAGATATTATCGAATCGCAAGGCAATTCGATTTATCACAGTCTTGCAGGCCCGGTTCGAGCAGCGGCTGTCGAAGGGGCTTTCCGCGCTGGCGTCGTACACGTATGCGAAGTCGATTGACGATGCGTCCGGATTCTTCACGACGACGGGCGATCCGAATTTCCCGCAGAACAGCTATAACCTGAGCGCCGAACGGGGGCGGTCCGACTTCGACATCCGGCAGCGCTTTACGCTGAGCTACGCTTACGATCTGCCGATCGCTACGGGCCATCGATGGCTGGGCGGATGGCAGAGTTTCGGCGTGTTGACGTTCCAGACAGGGTCGCCTTTCACCGTGGCGCTGCTATCGGACAACGACAATTCGAACACGGGGTTTAGCAATCTGGGATACGGCGCGAACAACCGGCCGAATGTCGTGGGCGATCCTCACGTTGCGAATCCGAGCGCGACGAAATGGTTCAACACCGCGGCGTTTGCGGTTGCGCCCTACGGAACGTTCGGCAACGCGGGCCGCAATATTCTGGACGGACCAGGGCTGGCGACGGTGAACTTCTCTGTGGTCAAGAATACGCGCGTGGCGGAGCGGCTGAACGTCCAGTTCAGGGCGGAGTTTTTCAATTTGCTGAACCGGACGAATTTCAATTTGCCGGATAATTTTGTGGGGTCGCCGACGTTCGGGCAAATCACGTCGGCGCAGGATCCCCGGCGGACGCAGTTGGCTTTGAAGTTCTTGTTTTAGGCAGGTCGGGGACCTGCCCCACTATCCCCTCCGTAACTGTCGGGGTTCGGTGTCGGCGTTGAGGACGAGGCCATCCGGCGTGCTCCTACCGACAGCCTTTGCTAAGAAGCACCTCTATTTCTTTCAGCATAGGGCGTTGGGTCGGGAAACAACTTTCAAAGAGGGCCGCTCTAACGGATGAGGTGATTTATGCGCGGATTTGCATCCTTCGTTCTGACTGCCGTGGCCGGGATCGGCTTAGCGGTCTCAAGTATGCCGAAAGCCCAGGCTCAGGTAGGCGTCTCGATTGGGGTCGCTCCGGAATGTCCTTATGGATACTATGATGTGGCTCCCTATAATTGCGCTCCGGCCGGCTACTACGGTCCGGAATGGTTTTATGACGGGGTTTTCATCGGCGCCGGCCCGTGGTTCCACGGTCATGCGAATTTTCGAGGTTACGTAGATAACCGTTTCCATCCGGAGCACGGATATCGCGGCGAATTCCCCAGACGCGGCGAGCGAGCGGAACCGGCCAGGCGGGTGGATCATGCGCATTTCCAAGGGAATGAAATGCGGGATGGCCGTGGACACGTAGAGCGGCGGCCCTAAACCTGAACGAGCCCGCCCCGGACATAGTGAATTGATATACTCTCTGACGTCCATTTTTTGGACTTGACGGGGAGGATGCTATGTCTGCACAAACTGTGGATCAATTGCGGAGCGCTTTTCGGGGGGAGTTGATTCAGCCCACCGACGCCGGTTACGACACAGCTCGCAAAGTGTTCAATGGAATGATCGACAAGCGGCCGCGGCTGATCGCGCGCTGCGTGGACGTCGCGGACGTGATGGCGGCGGTGGCATATGGCCGGGAAAACGGGTTGTTGATCGCCATCCGCGGGGGAGGCCATAATGGCGCCGGGCTGGGGATGGTCGACGACGGCCTGGTGATCGACCTTTCACGGATGAAAGGCATCCGGGTGGACCCGGCGGCGAAAACGGTCCGGGTGGAGGCCGGATGCGTGTGGGGCGACGTCGACCATGCGACGCACGCATTTGGGATGGCTACGCCCTGCGGGTTTATTGCGTCGACCGGAGTGGCAGGGCTCACTCTAGGTGGAGGGATCGGTTACCTATCCCGTCGATACGGGTTGACCATCGACAATCTACTATCCGTGGACATGGTTTTGGCCGACGGGAGTTTCGTTACGGCGAACGCCAGCGAGAATACCGACCTGTTCTGGGCGGTACGGGGCGGTGGCGGAAATTTCGGAGTGGTCACATCCTTCGAATTTAAGCTCCACCCCGTGAAGATGGTTCACTTCGGTCCGACGTTCTGGCCGCTGGAGGAAGCGACGGAGGTCCTCAAGGCGTATCGGGATTTCATTAAGACGGCTCCCGAGGATTTGAATGGCTTTTTCGCGTTCCTCGTCGTGCCGCCCGCGCCCATGTTTCCGGAGCATCTCCACTTGAAGATGGTGTGCGGCATCGTGTGGTGCTACACCGGTCCCGCCGACAAGCTGGAGGAACGGCTGAAGCCCATGATAGGAGTGGGACACCCGCTGCTTCATGGAGTCGGACCGGCGCCATTTCCGGTGGTGCAGAGCGCGTTCGATGCACTGTTTACCTCGGGGATAAATATGTATTGGCGGGCTGACAATTTCACGGAACTGAGCGATGCCGCGGTGGCGAAGCATGTCGAGCATGGGTCGAAGATTCCGACGATGCTTTCCACGATGCACCTGTATCCGGTGAACGGGGCGGCGCAGCGGGTGGGCAAGAACGATACGGCGTATAGCTTCCGCGAGGCTCTGTTCGCGGAGGTGATTGTCGGCGTGGATCCGGATCCGGTGAACAACGACAAGATCACGAAGTGGTGCAAAGACTACTACGACGCCCTGCATCCTTATGCGGCGGGCGGAGCGTACATCAACTTCATGATGGAAGAGGGGCAGGAGCGGGTGAAGGCGAGCTATCGGGATAATTACGATCGGCTGGCAGACATTAAGAAGAAATACGATCCGGCCAATCTTTTCCGGGTGAATCAGAATATACGGCCGGCGTAGGAAGCTAACTTTGCGTCGAGACGAGTCTCGACGCGGCACGCACGAGTGCGTACGCCACATCACCGGCGCAGAATTCGGGCGATGTTGACGGCTATCGCGGCGGCGACGCCCGTGCCTACGGCGATCCTTTTCAGGACGCTGGCGCGGGCTGCGGGTGTGCGGACATGCTCCGGCCGCACGCTGATGCCGACGACGCGCCCGATTACATGTTGAATTCCGGGGATGCGGGTCACGGCTTTGAGCTGCCAAGGGGCCTTCATCGCGCCGGTGTGCTGAAACACGTATTCGAATCCCTTGTGCGCGTTCACCTGCAGGAATTGGGTGACGCGCGCGGGAAACTCGCGGCGGGTCTGGACGCGGGCCAGCAAAGCGTCGGTGACACGTTTTTCAAGCAGTGGAACTGCGAGCAGATTCGCTGTCGCTACGGCATCCTGGATGGCGAGATTAATTCCGACTCCTCCGGCGGGGGACATGGCGTGGGCCGCGTCGCCGATGCATAGCAATCCCGGCCGGTGCCATTGGCGCAGGCGGTTGATCTGGACCGATAGAAGCTTGATCTGGTCCCAGTCCTGTAGTTCGTGGACACGGTCCGCAAGGTAGGGAGCGATCTCGACGATGCTGTTGCGAAAGGCCTCGATGCCGTTGCGCTTCATCTGCTCGAAGGACCCTTTGCGGATGATCAGTCCGGATTGGAAATAGTCGCCGCGATTGAAAAGGATCAGGGCTTTGCCGTAGTTGACGTTTCCCAGCAGTTGATCGGGGTCGTTCGGGTTGCGGCTGATACGGAACCAGAGGACGTCGATGGGGACGCCGAACTCGCGGACTTCGAGGTGCGCAGCCTT
The DNA here is from genome assembly GCA_963813145.1 of Bryobacterales bacterium. GTDB lineage: Bacteria > Acidobacteriota > Terriglobia > Bryobacterales > Bryobacteraceae > Palsa-187. The sequence continues at coordinate 2,133,705 of CAWEXX010000001.1, read as the reverse complement.
GCGGATGATGGAGTGGCGGCCATCGCAGGCGACGACGATGTCTGCGCGAATTTCGAGGTTGGCTTGCGGGGTACGCGCCACGACACCGGCGATACGTCCGCGGTCGCGAATGAGATCGAGCCCTTCATGCTGCATGAGCAGCTCGAACGTCGGGAAACGGCGGGCCCTCTTCGACAGGAAATTGAGAAAATCCCACTGCGGCATCAGCGCGACAAATTTGCAGTGCGCCGGCACGCGGCTCAGATTCGCGGTCTGAAAAGCGAAGTCGCCGAAGACGCCTCCCACCGTGGTCAGGCGCTGGTGGGGAAGCTTCAGGAAATCTTCGAGGAGTCCGAGTTCGTATAGGATTTCGAGAGTGGAGGGATGAACGGTATCGCCTCGGAAATCCCTCAGAAAGTCGTTGTGCTTTTCGAGCACGGTGACAGCGACACCGGAGCGGGCCAGAAGATAACCCAGTAGGATGCCCGCGGGTCCGCCGCCCACGACGCAGCAGGTGGTTTCGAGCGTTTCCATCACTCGTTGGATACCGCAGGTCAGTTCTTTGTTGCGGTAAACGTGCCTTTGCCGGCCTCGCCGTAATCGACGGTGCCTTTCATTTTCTTCTCGCCGTCCAATGCGCCGGAGTATTTCACGGTTCCGGCGGCCCCGCCGAAGGTGAACTCGACTTTGTCGCCTTTCACGGTTCCGGTCACCTTGGCGTCGCCGAACTGGCCGTGATACATGCCGGTGATATTTTCGCCGGACTGGGTGAACTCGAACGTCGGACTGCCGCTGCCGGCGTCGAGCACGACTTCGAAGGACCATTTGCCGGAGATATCGGCGGCGAGCGCGAGCGCCGCAAGGGCGAAGAACAGGACCAGAGTCTTCATGCGGGCGATTCTATCATGCGGGAGGCTCACTTCAGAGCCGCGACCATAGGGAGCGATCTCCGGCCGGTTCACTTCAGAGCCGCGACCACAGGGAGCGGTCAATCCACGGACGGAGGGCAGGTCGGGAACCTGCCCCACTTCAGAGCCGCGACCATCGGGAGCGGTCAACCCTCGGACGGTAGGCAGGTCGGGGACCTGCCCCACTGTTATTTACCCGGTAGATGCGCGGAGGAGTCGGCTAGAATCGCGGCGGCTTCCTGCCGGTGCTTGGGATTGACTTCCTTCACCTCGGGGGAGTTCCACGTGGCAATGGCCTGTTGCGCATTTTCGTGAGCTTCCCGCCATTGGCGGAGCGTGCGATTCACGGACGCGAGTCCGTAGTAGGAGTCGCCGAGGTATCTTTTGCGCAGGCCGGTTTCGGGGCCGTTGGCGTATTTCTGGGCGAGGGACAGGCCCCGTCCCGCATGGACGATGGCGCCGGCGGCATCGCCGCGAGAGGCGAGAATGGCTCCCACTTCGCGCTCATCGGCGATCAGTTGTGACAATGCGGGAGCGTCGCCGGGATGCGTGACCATGATAGCGTCCGCGATTTCGATGGAGCGGCGCAGCTCGACCAGCGCCTCATCCAGCCGGCCCATTTTACGGAGCCGAACGCCGGCGCACTGATGGACCAGGGTCAAGGGACGCTGGTAGCGTATCGCGCTCGCGTCCTCCTCGCCGAGGGATTCCAGGATTCTGGCGGATTCGCGCAGGGCCGCCAGCGAATCGGCAGGTTCGCCCTCGGCCACTTCCACGGCTCCCTGTCGCAACAAGGCGTTGGCCAGGTCGTAGCGGCGGGTACGATCCTGCGGGTCGTCCCTGACAATTCCGCGGGCGATTGCGACGCACTTGTCGAAGTAAACCTTGGCTCCCTTGGGGTCTCCCTCCGTGGTGATGAACGGTGAGCCGATGTGATCGCCGACGTGGCCATATGCGATCATCAGCAGGCGCCGGCGAAATACGTCGTTGGGATGGCGGGCGGAAACTTCTTCGCGGATCGCGGCGCTCAAGCGCGCCTCCTTCAGAGCCTCTTGTCGGTCACCGCTCCTCGAAACCAGGGCAGACATAGTGGCGTGGGCGACTGCCGCCTCATCGGCGATCACATCGCTGGCGGGAAACCTCTGAAGTAGTCCCGGGATGAGCGCAAGGTGGGCACGCGCGTATTCGTTGGCCCGCTTGGGATTTGTATATTGAACGGCCTTGGCGAGGTCGTTGTAGAAGGCCCCTTCTGCCTGATTGAACTCGACATCGTCAGGCCGGATGATCGCGCTGAGGCGGGCTTCGGGAAGAGCGGTCTCGAAGGCTCGCACCATGGCCGGAACATCGCCCATTTCGTCGTACACGGAGCCCATGTGTTGATACGTTTCGGTCACCTGGCGCAGGACATCGGGATCCCTCGGACGCCGGGTGCGAAGCGGCTCCAGCAAATCGGCGCTCTTGAGGTAACTCGCGATGGCGCCTTTCATGTCTCCCAGGTTGGGCTTATGGGCGTAACCCTGAAGATCGGCAAGACGCTGATAAGCGGCGGCTAAAGAGAGCGCTAAGTCGTCATCGCGGCCCGCTTCTTTGGAAAGATTTTCCAGGAATGCGAGAGTCGTCTTGACAATTTCGCGGCGCGCGTCGGTGGCACCCGGCAGCCGCTCAATGGCGGAATGTACATCGAACAGCGAGCGATTCGCGAGCTCCACCATCTGCCGCAGGCGGCGCTCGGCGCGGCGCGCCTGGGACGTGGCGATGACGATTCCGCCCACCAGACTGGCCACGACGATGGCAGCGCCGGCGATCATCAAACGATTGCGGCGAACGAACTTACCCGCGCGGTAGGACATGGAGTCCCTGCGTGCGAAAATCGCACGGCCATTCAGGAAGCGCTGAATATCCTCCGCCAACTGGTCGACGGATTGATAGCGGCGGGAGGTATCCTTGCGCATCGCCATCATCACAATGTTGTCGATATCCCCGCGAATTTCATCCTTTTCGAGACCCGCCGCACGGGTGGACGTGCTGGCCGCGGCAACTTCCTGAAGACAAATGACGCGTTCGATTTCCGCGGGCGAAGTGGAATCCAGATGCTGGGCGCACGATCCGGTGAGCAGTTCGTAGAGCACCGCGCCCAGCGAATAGACATCGGTAGCGGTGTTGACCGGACGTCCCATCACCTGTTCCGGACTGGCGTACTGAGGGGTGATCAGGCGCGCCTGCATCCCGGTGACGGTGAGATGCGGGTCGGCATCCGGCGTCAGCAGTTTGGCCACGCCAAAGTCCAGCAGCTTAGGTGTTCCGTCGGCCGTGACGAAGATGTTGCCGGGTTTCAGATCGCGATGAACCACCAGGTTGCGATGAGCGTGCGAAACGGCTTCGCACACCTTCAGAAACAGCCGGCATCGCGCGGCGAGGTTGAGCGCATGGTCGCGGCAGTACACATCGATGGTCTGGCCTTCGACGTACTCCATGACGAAAAAAGGACGGCCGTCGGGAGCGGTGCCGGCATCGATAAGATGGGCGATGTAGGCGTGGTCGAGACCGGCCAGAATCTGGCGTTCATGCTGGAAGCGGCGCAGGACCTCAGAGGTATCCATGCCGCGCTTGACCAGCTTGATGGCCACTTTTTTCTGAAATTGATCGTCGTCGCGAGTGGCCAGATAGACTGCGCCCATGCCGCCGCGCCCGACTTCGCGAATGACGCGGTAGGAGCCGAGACGGGAGCCGATGATCGGGCTCAGGCCAAAGAGGGCCTGGGCCTCATCTTCGACGGCGCGGGTGATTTTTTCACCACTTTTGCGGTCGGAATCGAGCAGAGATTGGACCTCGCGGCGCAGGTCGTCGTTGTCGCGGCAGGCTTCGTCGAGGAAAGAGTCTTGCTCGTCGAGAGGGATATCGGCCGCGACGAGAAAAATACTCTCTATTTGCTCCCAGGATTGCGAGGGCATCGCTACAAATTATCGCGCAGGACGAAGAAATTTAGGGGCGGCAAGGCACGATCCTCCGAGAATCTGTGTTTTGATCATCTAGATTTGCCGCCTCCTGATATGTAATGCGCAAGACGGAAGCGATTTTTGCGGAAATTCTAAAAAAAATTATGCCGGGCCGGCGGCGGACCGGTCGAGCTCCCTTTGCAACCATGCCTGGGCGATGCGAAGGCCGCGGCGGACATCGTTGACGGGGATTTTCAGCACTTCGGCCGATTCCTCCGCCGTCAGTCCTCCGAAAAACCGCATCTCAATGAGACGGGCCTTCAGCAAGTCATGAGTTTCCAAGGCTTTGAGAGCGTCGTCGAGATCAATCATCAGAGACGGCTTTTCCACCGCCGAGTCGCAGGCTTCATCCAGCGAATATTTGGGGCGGGTACCGCCGCGCTTGGCGGCAAATTTCTTACGGGCGTGATCGATCAGGACTTGCCGCATCACCTGCGCGGCAACGGCAAGGAAATGAACGCGATTCTGGTAATCGGGCTGCTTTTGCTCGATCAGGCGGGCATAGGCTTCATGAACCAGTGCGGTGGGCTGAAGTGTGTGGCCCGGCCGCTCGTTTCGCAGATGCCCGTCGGCGATTTTTCGCAATTCGGTGTAGACCAGCGGAATCAGGTGATTCAGAGCGTTCTTATCGCCCCCGGCGACCGCGTGAAGCAACTGCGTAATGGGCCGGTCTTCTTGCATTACCAATAGGATACGACTCCGCGCTATGATTCGTTTGATGCTGCGGGTGATCAGAACAAGTGAGGCAGGTCCCCGACCTGCCATCCGTCGGCAGGTCGGGAACCTGCCCCACCTCGCGGCGATCTTTCTCTCTCTGATGGCCAGCGGCCAGGGCATTCCCGATCGGGTTTTCGAGAACGTTCCGTTCGAGCAATGGCTGAAGGGAGGCGATCAGACGCGCTTCAGGTGGTCCGTGCGGACGCTTCAGCCGGTTCTTTCGAATCACCAGCGCATGGTGACGCGGTTTCTGGTCGAAGTTGACGGAACCGAATTCGTGAAGCGGCCGGGGAAAGGACGGATGGTTGCTTTTCTTGAAATCCGCGACCGGCAACAACATGTTTATCAGAACCATTGCCAGTTGGACTTTTCGACACCCCAGAAACCCTCGGACCTGGCGGCAATCAATGTCACCATCAGCGCCTTCCTGAATCCTGGCGAGTATCGCGTGGCTACGGCGATCTACGACATTGACACGAAGGAGCACAGCCTGAAGCAGAGTACGCTGCATGTTCCGGAAGTTGTCCATGATCCGCTTACTGGTTTCTGGCAGGGTTTACCGCCGGTGGAGTTTATTACGTCGCGAGAGCGGCCCGACGTTTGGTATATGCCGGAAATCACGTCACGCGCTCACCTGCCGGTCCGGACCGAGCGGCCGGTTCGCATCGAAGTGCTGGTAAACGAGTCGCCCTCGGAGGCAAGCGGCGGCCGTGTGGGTCAGGCAACCCGCCGCAGCATGGGCACGCTGATCCCGGCGCTGAAACTGATTTCGCAGATGGAGGTCAGCAGCGGATCGCTAAATGTCACGATGCTCGATATCGAGCGCCGGAAGGTCAGCTTCGCGCAGGAGGAGGTCCGCACGCTCGATTGGACCAGTCTGCTCACGGCGTTGGGGGAAACGAATCCGAACCTGATCGACGTTCATGCGCTGGAGAATCACGAGCAAAACGCGCAATTTTTCGTCTCCGAGGTCCGTAAGCGGCTGGAGGGAACTGAAACGAACGGGGATGTCCCGCTGGGGCTTTCGGCGGATCCGGCACGAGTGCTGATCGTATTGAGCGGGCCGATGGCGTTTCCCAAGGGGCAGGATCTGCACCCGATCGAAGCGAAACCCGAGCCGGGAAGCCATGTTTTCTACATCCGGTTCTATCCAGCTGTGCCGGCCGGGCGCAGGGCTGCGCCGGTGTCTGGCATTCCGGTGGGCCGCCTCCCTTCGACGATTCCGAGTGATGCACGTCGCTATCCCGTGCTGGAGGATTCGCTCGAGGGAACGCTGAAGCCGCTCGCGCCGAAAGTGTTCAACGTAAGCTCACCCATCGAGTTCCGGAGGGCGCTCGGTTCGATCATGACCGAGATTTCGCAACTGAAATAAACCCACGTTTTCAGATACTTGGCGGTTTCAACCGGACTGCCTCGCTGGATGTTCGCGCTACCTTTCGTGCAGAGGAGCGCTAACATTCATGAATCCCAAACCCGTCGGATTTTCACGTCAAAGAAACGCCGACGCTGCATTTTGTCGCGACCGAGGACGAACAGCGGCTTTCACAGGATCTGCAAGCGCGTCTCGATGAATCTCTGCGGCAAGCCGAGGAGCGTCCCGAGGTGGTCGCGGCGGCGGAGGCTCATCACGCGGCCGGAGAGCGGCTGGAGAAGTTGAAAACAGCCGAGCGCGGGTTGCATCAATATGCACGCGAATCGAGCGCGGAAATGGCCGGCATCGCCCAAAATGCGCTGGACAAGATCATCCATTCCGCGGCGAAGGGCGCGCCCGATTTCGGGGACCTGGGCGAATGGTCGGCGGTCGAAATGCGCAACCGGCACACCGGGCCGTGCGCTGGAGCGGCTGGTGGAGCATCTGATCCCGCTGGCGCAGATCGCGCAACTGCGCGCGGATTCGCACGAGCTGCTGACGCGCGCCCGCGCGGTGGAGAATATCGCGCAGGAGCGGGCGGAACGTGTGCTGGGACAGCTTCGCGAGGCGGTGAGCGAAGAAATCGTCCTGCCGGTGGATATGTCGAAAGGCGTGGCCGGCGCGCTGCTGGCTCATGCGAGCGCGCTGAAGAAGTTGGCGGTGCAGCAGTCTGAAAACGCCGACCAGATCGAAAAATCGTACACAAGGAGAGCCAATGAGCAAGTTTAAAGAATTAGTGGAAAGTCTGGATCGCGAAGGGCTCGACGAGCTGCCGCAGGTCGGTGGCAGCCGAAGTGGGAGAGCGTCGGCAAACGAGCGCGATTCACATGGAGCACATCCGTCCAGGCATGTCGGACGAGCAGAAAAACGCGGCATTCAAGGAAATCGCACGCGTGCTGCGGGGAGAAGAATAATGCGGGACCTGAGAGTTTACTGGCAGGAAGTGCGGGCACTGGAGCGGTCGCTGCCGGAGTTCATCTGGCTGATGAGCATGGAAGATGCGACGCGGGGAATGACCGGAGGCAGCATGGCGCAGTTGGGCGCGGCCGCGGCGGCGCAGCGGTTACATGCCAAGTCCCATCGGATGGCGACGGACGAAGAGATCGCCGCGCACCTGGCGAAGGAAGATCAGGCGAGGCGGCAAAGTCTTCACGACGGGTTGCGGCGGCGGGGAATCGCGGTGGTCGCGGTGCCGGTTAGTGCGATCCCGCCCGTAGCAGACGATAAGCGAGGACCAGCCAGGCGGCGATGAACGCGAGTCCTCCGAAAGGAGTGACGGCGCCGAGTCCTCGCGCTCCGGTCAAGGCCAGGAGGTAGAGGCTGCCGGAGAACAAAACGATTCCGCTCACTAGCAGGGCGCAGACGATGGTACAAGCCGATGCCGTCAATGCGCCCGCGCGGAACAGCGCGGAGACGATCAGGATTCCCAGTGCGTGGACGAAATGATAGAACACGGCCTTCTGGTAGACGTCCATCGAATACGCGTCCAGCCGGTCTTTGAGGGCGTGTGCGCCGAAGGCTCCCAGCATGACGCCGAGGGCCATGAGGGCGGCTCCGATGGCGCTCCAGATCATGAATGTGCTGGCAATTCTTTTACGATGTCCGCGACAAACGTTTTCGCGTCGCCGAACAGCATCAGCGTGCGATCCATGTAGTACAGCTCGTTATCGATGCCCGCGAATCCGGGATTCATGCTGCGCTTGATCACCATCACTGTGTGCGCCTTATCGACGTCGAGAATCGGCATGCCGAAGATGGGACTCAGCGTGTCATGTCGTGCGGCTGGATTCACGACGTCATTCGCGCCGATGACCAGTGCGATATCCGCCTCCGCGAAATCGGGATTGATCTCTTCCATCTCGTGCATTTTGTCGTAGGGAATATCGGCCTCGGCCAGCAGGACGTTCATGTGGCCGGGCATGCGGCCGGCGACCGGATGAATGGCGAATCGAACTTCCACGCCGCGTTTGGTCAGAGCGTCGGTCAGTTCGCGCAGCTTGTGCTGAGCCTGCGCCACTGCCATGCCGTAGCCGGGGACCACGATAATTTTGCGCGCGCCGCTCATGATCGCGGCGGCGTCTTCGGCGGTGGCCGAATGCACCGGCTTGGTCGACATTTTCGTCGATGCGCCTTCCTGCACCTGTCCGAACGCTCCGAACAGGACGTTCAGGAAGGACCGGTTCATGGCCTTGCACATGATGACCGACAAAATGAATCCGGACGCTGCGTTGAGCGCCCCGGCGATGATCAGCAAGCGGTTCGAAAGGGCGAATCCCATCGCCGCGCAGGCCGCGCCGGCGTAAGAATTCAGCAGCGCGATCACGGTAGGCATGTCGCCGCCGCCGATCGGGATGATCAGCAGGACGCCGAACAGAAGCGATAAGCCGGTGAAGGTCGGGAACACCCAGGACGGCGCGGGCTCGACGATCATCCACACGCCCAGCGATACCGCGAAGATCAGCAGCGCGATGTTGACGAAGTTCTGACCTTTATAGGTGATGGGCCGGGTGGGTACGAGCTCCTGCAGTTTTCCGAACGCCATGATACTGGCGGTGAAAGTGAGATAGCCGAGCACGGTTTCGATGACCAGCGCGGTCATGGTGAATCCGGTGGGGATGTTTTTGTAATACTCGGCGGTTCCGACCAGCGCGGCGGCGAGCGCTCCGAAGGCGTGCGAAAGCGCGGTCAACTGCGGCACCGCGGTCATCGGCATCAGGTAGGCGAGCGGCGCTCCGATGGCGGCTCCGATAAAGATGCTGATGAGGATCCACTCGTAATCGACTACTTCATGCCGCAGCAGCGTGCCGACCACCGCGAACAGCATGCCGATCTGTCCGGCCATCACGCCGCGGCGAGCGGTAGCTGGTGAACTCAGCCACTTGATCGATCCAATAATAGAAAGCGCCGCAAAGATGTAGGCGATTTGCCAGATCTGTTCCATTACTTATCTTTTTTCCGAAACATCTTCAGCATGCGGTCCGTGATCAGGAATCCGCTGACGATGTTGATGGTGGAGGCGACCACCGCCACGCATCCCAAAATCTGGCTGAGCTTCGACGCTCCGCCCGCGCCCGCGACCAGAATCGCGCCCACCACGGAGATCGCGGAAATGGCGTTGGTCAGCGACATCAGCGGCGTGTGCAGCAAAGGCGAAACGCGCTGTACGAGCGTCAAGCCCAGAGGAACGGCCAGGATCAGCACGTACAGGCTCATCTCGATTTCGGGGGTCATACGTTGACTCCGAGCAGCGCCTGAATCTTGGGATGCACGACCTCGCCTTTATAAGAGATCAGCGTTTCGCGCGTGATCTCATCCTTCGTTTCAAGAAGCGCGTCGATGTTCAACTTGCCATCTTTCACCAAGTGCTTCAGAAACGTCACCAGGTTGCGGGCGTACATCTGGCTCGCGTGATAGGGAACCGTCCCGGGCAAATTTGTCGGACCGAGGATGGTCACGCCGTTCTCGATAACGGTCTCGTCGGATTTGGTTAGTTCGCAGTTGCCGCCGCGCTCCGCTGCAAGGTCGATAATCACGGAGCCGGGCGACATCGCCCGCACCATCTCGCGCGTAATCAGGATCGGCGCGCGCTTGCCGGGAATCGCTGCGGTGGTGATGACGACGTCCTGCTCACTCATAAACGTCGCCATCTGTTCGCGCTGAAGACGGAGGGCGTTGTCGTCCAGAGCCTTGGCATAACCGCCTTCGCCTTCGCCTTTCGCGCCGCCCAGATTGATATTCACGAACTTCGCACCCAGGCTTTCGATCTGTTCGCGCACCGCGGAGCGCACATCGAATCCGCTGACGACCGCGCCCAGGCGGCGGGAAGTCGCGATAGCTTGCAAGCCGGCTACGCCCGCGCCGATCACTAGAACGCGCGCCGGAGGGATGGTGCCCGCCGCCGTCGTCATCATCGGAAACAGGCGAGGCAGCGTGTAGGCGGCGAGAATCACGGCCTTGTATCCCGCGATCGAAGCCATGGAAGACAGAGCATCCATGCTTTGGGCTCGCGAAATGCGCGGCACCAACTCCATGGAGAAAAGCGTTGCCCCTTCGGCCGCGAATTTCGCCGCGAGGTCGGGATTCGACAGAGGATCGCAAAAGCCGATAGAAGTTTTGGAGTTCAACCCGTCAGGCTGAGGCACGCGGACATGCAGCAGTATTGCCGCCTGCTCCCGAACCTCATTCGCGGAGGCGACGTGAGCGCCTTTGGCCGCGTAATCGGCGTCGGGAATTCCCGCATCCGCGCCGGCGGACGTTTCGATCCACACTTCGGCGCCGAGTTTGTTGAGGACGTCGAAAACTTTCGGGGTCAGGGCAACGCGGCGCTCCTCCGGATAAGTCTCTTTCAATACGCCGACAGTAAGTGCCAACTGGACCGAACCTCTCTTTAAACTAGACGTTTTCCACTTCTACAAGTTACTACCAAACCCAATCCGCTCCCTGACGGTCGCCGTTCATAAACAGTCATCCTACCGATAGTCTTCCTGCAACTTCGCCAGTTCCGCCGCGCCGGGACACAATTTTTCATACGGGATCTTCGACAATGCTTCCGAGGGCGAATTACTCATTTCGTGCAGATCGGGCACGCTTTCGTCGAGATAAAGCAGCCCGGTGACCACTTCCCCAACGCTTTGATGTTCCTGCAAATAGGACGTAACCCGCCGGCGATCGGTAGGATCGTAGTCTTTCGGCACACCTGTGAAACGAACCACACTGCCATCGTGCATAGTGACGGTGGTGGTTCCGGCCTGGCCGATAGTCGCCAGAATCTCCTGCGCGGGAGGCACAAAATCGCTCTCCGTCACCCTTCGGGTGTGCTTGCGCGTATGCAAATAGCTCTTGGTCGATCCAACGTGGTCGTTGAATGTCACACAGGGCGAAATCACGTCCACGATGGCGAAGCCGCGATGCGCGAGGCCGGCTTTGAGAATGGGCACGAGTTGTTCCTTATCGCCCGAGAAGCTGCGGGCGATAAACGTCGCCCCGAGGCTGAGGCCCAACGCCACCGGGTCGATGGGAGCCATCCGGTTCGGCTCGCCGCGCTTGCTCTTCGAACCCACGTCGGCGGACGCGGAAAACTGTCCCTTGGTCAGGCCGTACACGCCGTTATTCTCGATGATGTACAGCATCTTCACATTGCGGCGGATGGCGTGGCACAGGTGGCCGAGTCCGATGGACAGCGAATCGCCATCGCCCGAAATTCCGACGTAGGTCAGTTCGCGATTCGCGGCGTTGGCGCCGGTCGCGATGGCGGCCATGCGCCCGTGGGCGGAGTTAAATCCGTGCGCGCCGCTGACAAAATAAGTGGGCGTCTTGGACGAGCAGCCGATGCCGCTCATTTTCGCGAGCATGTGCGGAGGCGTCGAAAGCTCCCACAGCGCGCGAATGATGGCAGCGGTGACGGAATCGTGTCCGCAGCCCGCGCACAAGGTGGACATCGTCCCTTCGTAGTCGCGCACAGTCAGGCCGAGCGCATTCTTTTGCAGGCTCGGGTGAACGGCGACCGGTTTGGCGATGGATGGCATTCGCTAATTGACTCCCTGTTCTAATATTCCGTCGATCACATTTTTCGCGCTCAGCGGGAATCCGCCAAATGCGAGCACGCTGCGCAGCTTGTCCTTCGCAATGCCGGTTTCGAGCACCAGCAGCGACTTGAGCTGCGCGTCGCGATTCTGCTCGACGATATAGTTCACGTCGTGTTCGTTCAAGAAAGCTTCCACCTCTTCGCCGAAAGGAAACCCGCGGATGCGCATGTAATCCGCGTCGATTCCGCGTTGTGGCAATAGCTCGATTGCCTCGCGCACGGCCGGGTCGCAGCCGCCGATGGTGACGATTCCGACACGCGCGCCCTCGCGCCGCTGGATCACTGCCGGAGGAACGAACTTGGCGGCGGACTTGTGCTTGCGCAGCAGGCGCTCGACGACATCTTGGTATTCATCCGGCATTTCCGTGTACGCGCCGAACCTGTTGTGTCCGGAGCCGCGAGTGAAGAACGCGCCCTTTGAACTGACGCCCGGCAGTGTGCGGGCGGCGATGTGATTCTCATCTTCGCCGGTATAGCGGAGGAACTTTGACAGCTTTTCGACCTGGTCCAGATCGAGCACTCGACCTCGGTCGGGCTTGTATGCATCATCCCAGGTGAGGCGCGGCACAACCCAGTCGTTCATGCCGATATCGAGATCGGACAACAGGAAAACCGGCGTCTGGAAGCGCTCCGCCAGATCGAACGATTTGACCGCGAATTCAAAGCACTCAGCAGGATTCGACGGGAACAGCAGAATATGTTTCGTATCGCCGTGCGACGCGTAAGCGCAGGACATAATATCGCCCTGCTGCGTGCGCGTCGGCATGCCGGTCGAGGGACCGACACGCTGAATATCCATCACCACTGCGGGAATTTCCGCGTAATAGGCGAGCCCGAGCAACTCGCCCATCAACGAAATTCCGGGTCCCGAGGTCGAGGTGAACGATCGCGCGCCGGTCCAGGCGGCTCCGATCACCATGCCGATCGCGGAGAGTTCGTCTTCGGCTTGGATGATCAGGCAGTTGCTCTTCCCCGTCTCGGGATCTTTCCTATATTGATCGCAGAAGCCGCGGAACGCGTCCATCACGGAGGTCGACGGAGTAATGGGATACCACGCCGCCACCGTCACGCCCGCGTAGACGCAGCCCAAGGCGATCGCGGTGTTTCCATCGATCAGGATTTTGTCGGAGTTCTCGTCCATCTTCTCCAAAGAGAACGGGAGAGGACACTGAAAATGCTTCCTGGCGTAATCGTAGCCGAGACTCAAAGCTTTCAGATTCGATTCGCGCAGCGCTTTCTTCTTCGAAAATTTCTCGTCCAGCAGCTGCGTGACGATCGCCATATCCACATCGAGCGCCGCGATCATCGCACCTGCGTAGGCGATGTTTTTCATCAGAATGCGCTCGCGCGGATCCTTGAAATGATCGTTGCAGAGCTGCGCCAGAGGCACGCCGAGATAGGTGACGTCGTCGCGGATCAGGCTCTTATCGAGAGGCCACGAAGAATCGTACAGAATGTAGCCGCCCTCGCGAACTTCGTGCACGTCGCGAGCGTAGGTCTGCGAATTCATCGCGACCATCAGGTCGTAATCGAGCGCCCGTGCGGTGTGCCCATCCTTATTGACACGGATCTCATACCACGTCGGCAGGCCCTGGATATTCGACGGAAACAGATTCTTCCCCGACACCGGAATGCCCATCCGGAAAATCGCCTGCATCAGCAAACCGTTGGCGCTGGCGGATCCGGTGCCGTTCACATTCGCGAGCTTCACCGCGAAGTCGTTTACGCGGGTACGTAGGAGCTGGTGCATGCCGCTGCCCTCCCCGCATATGGAATTTCAAGTTCGAATCGTTGCATGTCCCAGGCCGCCGTGGGGCAGCGTTCCGCGCACAGGCCGCAATGTACGCAGAGATCTTCATCTTTGATCATGAGTCTTCCGGTTTGAGGAAGCGGCTCCGACGCGAAGATATCCTGCGTGATGTTGTTCGCCGGAGCAGAGAGCCGCGTCCGCAGGTCCTCTTCCGTACCATCGCGCGTGATGGTCAGACACTGCAGCGGACAAATGTCGATGCAGGCGTCGCATTCGATGCAGCGCGCAGCGGCGAACTCGGTCTCTACGTCGCAGTTCAAACAACGCTGCACTTCGCGGGCGGTCTGCTCCGGATCGAATCCTAGCTCGACCTCGATATCGAGCGTCTTGAAGCGCGCCGCCAGATCCACGTGCGACATCTTCTGCCGCGATGCCGGGTTGTAGTCGTTGTGATAGCTCCACTCGCTCAGGCCCATTTTCTGGCTGATGAGATTCATGCCTGCCTTGGGACGCTCCGTCACCGGCACCTGCTGGCAGTAATTATCGATCGAAATTGCTGCCTGGTGGCCGTGTTCCACAGCCCAGATAATGTTCTTCGGCCCGAACGCGGCATCGCCGCCGAAGAAAACGCCGGGCAGAGTCGACATCATCGTCGTCTCGTCGACTACCGGTTGATCCCATTTGTCGAACTGCGCACCTAGATCGCGCTCGAACCATGGAAACGCGTTCTCCTGACCGATAGCGAGAATCACGTCGTCGGCAGGCAAAAACACGGTGTCCAGAACCTTAGAGTTCTTCGCCTTCGCATCCCATTCCAGCCGCTCAAACTCCATTCCAGTCAGCTTGCCGTTCTCGATCACGAAGCGCTTCGGCGCATGGTTGATGACGATCTCGACGTCTTCTTCCTCGGCGTCATCGAGTTCCCACGGTGACGCCTTGAAGTAAGCCCGGGGCCTCCGCGCCATCACTTTCACCGACTTGGCACCCATACGTTTAGACGACCGGCAGCAATCCATCGCCGTATTTCCGACGCCAATGATCAAAACGTTTTCGCCCACCGTATCGATGTGCCCGAACGAGATCGATTCCAGCCAGTCGATGCCGATATGTATACGATCCGTGTCGTGACGGCCCGGAATATCCAACTCCTTGCCACGCGGCGCGCCGCTACCGACGAAAACCGCGTCGAAACCCTCGGCGAGAAGCGCCCTCATGCTCTTCACCGGAGTGCTGTAGCGAATATCGACGCCCATATTAATGATGGTCTGCGTCTCATCGTCCAGCACTTTTGCCGGTAGGCGAAACGCGGGAATATTGGTCCGCATCAGGCCACCGGGCTTCTCATACTGTTCGAAAATCACGACCTCGTAGCCATGCGGCATCAGATCGTTCGCCACCGTGAGCGACGCCGGACCGGCGCCCACGATGCCGACCCGTTTGCCGTTCTTCTTCGTAGGAATGGGCGGCAGCAGGTCGGTGATTTCTCCGCGATGGTCCGCGGCTACGCGCTTCAACCGGCAGATGGCGACGGGCTTGCCGTCCAGCCGGCCGCGCCTGCACGCCGGTTCGCAAGGACGATCGCACGTGCGCCCCAGGATGGCCGGGAACACGTTCGACTCGCGATTCAGCATGTAGGCGTCTGTGAAACGCCCTTGCGCGATCAGACGGATGTATTCGGGAACGTTGGTGTGGGCGGGGCACGCCCATTGGCAATCTACGACTTTATGGTAATAAGCCGGATCTTCCGTATTAGTGCGATTCAAAGAGTACTTCCTCTTATCTCAGCCTACGTGGGCTGGACGTATCGCCCTTCATTGTAGCGACAATGTAATGGTGCCTGCTCGCGACTTGTTCGCCGCCCAGCAATCCGCGTTCCACCGTTCGACTCCCTCATACCGCGCTCGAATGGACGCCCTTCGGAGCACTCGAACGTGCCCTGCTCGACCACAAAGAGAATATCGTCCGGGCCATCTCGGAAGATTATGGCGGACGTGCCGCCGAGGAGACCTTAGCCCTCGAACTGGTCCCCACGCTGGGTGAGATTCGCGAGGCTCGCAAGCGTTTGAAAGCGTGGATGGAGCCGCGTTCCGTCCCGGTCGGCTGGCAGTTCTGGCCGGCCAGCGCGCGCATCGAAACCCAGCCCAAAGGCGTCGTTGGAATCCTGGGCGCATGGAATTACCCTCTGTTCCTGACCATCACGCCAGCCGTCGGGGCCCTCGCTGCCGGCAATCACGTCATGATCAAGCCGTCCGAGCTCGCCCCTCGCACTGCCGCACTGCTCGAACAAATCATCTCGAAGACATTTCCAACCGACTACGTTGCCGTCGTCACCGGCGGCGTCGATGTCGCACAGGAGTTCGCCGGCCTCCCGTTCGATCATCTTCTTTATACCGGCTCCGCTCGCGTCGGAAAATTGGTGATGAAAGCCGCCGCCGAGAATCTGACGCCGGTGACGCTGGAGCTGGGCGGCAAGAGTCCCGCGCTCGTGCATCCCGACTATCCTTTGCAAAGAGCGGCCGAGCGAATCCTCACCGGCAAGCTCTACAACGCAGGACAGACCTGCGTGGCCCCCGATTACCTTCTGCTTCCGCGCACACGTCAAGAGGAGTTTTTGCGAATCGCCCCGCAGATCGTTGCGAAGATGTACCCGAGCCTGGTCGCCAATCCCGACTACACCCATATCATCGACGCGGCGCATTATCGCGCCCTCATGCGGCTTGTAGACGACGCGCAATCCAAAGGCGCACGAGTCGTCCCGATCAATCCCGCCGCCGAAACCTGCACAGAAAAAAACGGCGTCTTCCCACCGACTCTGCTGACGAACGTCAGCGATGACATGACCATCATGCGCGAGGAGATCTTCGGCCCGATCCTGCCCGTAGTCCTCTACGAGACTCTAGACGAAGCAATCGCGTACATCAACGCGCGCCCTCATCCACTGGCGTTTTACTATTTCGACTCCAACGGCTCCCGCGTGAGCAACGTCCTCGCGCGAACCACCGCCGGAGGAGTCAACGTGAACGATTGCCTCTTCCACGTCGGCCAGACCGGGCTCCCCTTCGGAGGCATCGGCCCCAGCGGCATGGGCCACTACCACGGCATCCACGGCTTCGAGATATTCTCGAAAAAGAAGGGCGTGTTTATCGAGGGCCGCTGGACGCCTCTCAGCCTGTTGCGGCCTCCTTATAAAAGCACAGCGCGCCGGATCCTCGACCTGCTCCTACGCAACTAATGGTATGCGGGAAATCCTGAATGTTATGTGGCGCGCGCCTCCAGGCGTGCCGCATCGACATTCTTGTCGATGTGTCTGTCCATGCTCACGGAATCAAGGCCGAACGTCGACACGACTGTCGACGCGGCACGCGTGGACGCGTGCGCCACGCGGGCAAGATAATGGTCATTATCAGTGACGCACTACACTAGACCCCGCACAGAGTGGGGCGAGCTATTTAGCCGGCAGCCGACTAAGAGAGCGCGCCCCGGAGCCGCGACCGTCAGGGAGCGGGCCAACGCTCAGAACAAAAACTTCATCGCCAACTGCAACTCCCGTGGCGTATTCGCAATCCCCGTAATCACGCCGGCCGACCCATAACTCACCGCTCCATTGGAAAACGACGGCGCAATCGACGTCCCCGGCACACCCAGCACCATGTGGTTGAACACATTAAACGCCTCCGCGCGGAACTGCAACCGCTTCGTCTCGCCGATCGGGATATTCTTCACCAGCACCACGTCCACATTGATCAATCGCATCGACTGCATGTTGCCGATCGGCGCGTTCCCGAATCCATACCCCGGACTCACCGCCAATGACGACGGACTCACGAAACATGCCGGGTTGTACCACTGCGATACCGTCTGCTGAGCCGGGATGAGGTTACATCCTGAAAGCAGGCTTGGCCGCGTGTACCCCGTGATCGACCCGCCCGCATTGGATAAATTCGCCGGATCGGTGCTGGTCGGCGCTACTCCCGCAATCGACGTCGGCACGCAATTCGCTGTCACGGTCAGCGTGCACACGTTGCTCGCGCCGCCCCAGCTTGGATTGAATGCCTGCCCCGATCGCGCCAGGAATTTGTAGTTCGTCTCCCAGTTGCCCAGCACGCGCGACATGAATCCGTGGCTCATCCATTTCTTGCCGCGCCCGAACGGCAGCTCGTAGACCGTGCTCCAGCTGAATACGAATGGAACGTTAAACGCGCACACCCCTTTCGACAATTTCGAGTTGAAGAAGTATTGATAAGGCGCCGCCTCGGACCCGTTTTCGGCGTTGAAATCGCCGTTGGAATCGCCCAGGCACTTCTCCCACGTGAAGGCCGCCAGGGTCTGGAATCCCCCGGAGAATCGCCTCTGATACTGCGCCTCCAGCGCGTGGAACGTCGAAAAACCGTTGGATTCCGAGTAATTCCACCCTTGCGCGGCGAACGGCATGAATTGTTGCTGATTGATTTGCGCCGGGGTCAGCGGAGTCTGCGGACACAAGAACCCCGCCGCCGGGTTGTTCTGGCAGAACGGGCCACCCTGCGGATAATTCGCCTTGCAGCACCACTCCAGGCGCTGCGTATGGCTGCCCACATAGCCTACCGAGGCCATGCTCGTCGCCGCCGATCTGACGTTCGATTTGCAGATTCCACTGCTGCGACCGGGGATCGCTGTAGTTCGGATCGTTCGTGTATCCGCCGAATGTAGAACCCCACGGCGTTGGCGCCACCACGATAGGATTGCTCCCCGCGAGACCGGTTACCGAGGAAACTCCGTAGCCGCCGTACGGGCCGCAACTGGCCGCGCTGTTGCAAATCGGCGCGATCGTCGGAGTCGCCGCCGTCCCGATCGGAGCCGTGTTCAGCGTGTCCGAAACACCTCGCGTCCAGGGCCAGATCGACCCTTGCAGCGTGTTCTCCGCGTATTGGCTGCGATAGCTGATCGGATCGTAGTAAATCCCATAACCCGTCCGCAGAACGGTCTTCGGCAGGAACTGCCACGCGATGCCGATCCGGGGACCGAAGTTATCCTTGATCGCTCTCAGCGTCGGTTGATTGTTCGAAAAAACGATGTTGTTCAGCGTGTTGTAGGTAACCCCGCCCACCGTCACGTTGAACGCGGGATTGGAGCTCGACAAGCCGCCCGGAACGCACGGAGGCATCTGCGGCGATCCGCATCCTTGTGTATATGCCGCGCTCGATTGCGCTCCGATCACGAATTGACCGGCAGGCAGATTCAGCCCGTTCACGGTCTCGCCATTGGCGTTGATCAGGCTGACCGCGGGATCGTAGTCGTAGCGCAATCCGACGCTGATCGTCAGGCTGGGCCGCACATGCCATTCGTCCTGGATGAAAAACCCGACTGGAGCCATCTTCACATGGACGATCTCATACTGCGGCACGTTCACTGTCAGTGCCGAAGGCAACCCCAGCAGCATCGAAGCCAGAGCGTTCCCCTGATTGCTGCCGCACGCGAATAGTCCCGATGCATTGGTCGGACAGGTCTGCGACGTGCTGGAGCTGAACTGCTCGTATTGGTTGGTTTCCAGGCGATTCTCGTACAGATACTCGCCGCCGAACCGGATATTGTGCTTCCCATGGATCCAGGTAAAGCCGGCGTTGAAATTACTCTCCGGATTCGCGCGATGCTCCGGACCCACGTTGCCGATCGGGCTGGGATATCCCGAGGGCGTCAGATAGAATCCCGACGTCGCGGTGAGGTTCGAAAACCCGGCGCTCGTCTCCGGAGTGATGCCTGCCGGGTTCGTTTGGTTCACGACTACAGGGCGCGCATTCAAGCCGCCGCGGACTTCCATGATCAGATTCGGCGTAAAAATGTGGTCCCACGCGCCGCCCATATTCCACGTGTGATACGGATTCGGCGACACCGAGGTCGTTCCCGCCACGATTCCCGTGCTGGTATCCCACATCATGTAGGCCCGTCCGAACACCGTGTCCTTGGCGCTGAAATGGTGGTCGATGCGGATGTCGTAGTTGTTCGCGTTATCGGTCTTCTGCCGCGCATCCAGGCAGTTGAACACGGCGAACGTAAGGTTGGGCGTGAACGCGCAATTCTTTAACTGCGGCGCCGTGTACGCCCCGATCACCGACGCCAGTTTCTGGATCGATCAGGCCTCGCCGGAATCTTGTTGCACGGAGTTCCGCCGGCCGCCTGCACTCCGTAACCCGCCTGTCCGAACGCCAGTCCCGGGGTCTGCAGCGCCATCGGATTCCCCGACCCGTCGCACCGGAACGGCACCGACGAGTTCGCGCCCGATTCGGCGAACGGGTTGAAGATCTGGCTCGGCGTAATGGCGGTCTTGGTCGCGTTCACCGTTCCGATCAGCTCCGGACTCACCGTGCCGCTGAAATCGCCGGCCAGCTCTTCCGGAGTCGGAACGTTCGCGTAGGTGTTTTGCGGCTGCGCGAATCTCCATCCCTCGTATGCGAAATAGAAGAATGTCTTGTTGCGGATAATCGGACCGCCGAACGTGCCGCCGTAAGTATTCTGCAAGTAGCCGAGAGGAGACACCGGCGTCCCAGAAAGCTGAGCCGACGCCTGCGCCGCCGTCAGCGTACCCGCGTTCACCTGGCTGGTCAGTTTGGCGGCCTGCGCCTGGCAGCTCGCCGGCGAGCAGAATCCCGTGAACGGATTGCGGGCGTCGAAAATCTGGCTGCGCGCGAATTCCCACGCCGAGCCGTGAAATTTGTTGCCGCCCGACTTGGTCACCACGTTCACCACCGCTCCCAGCACGTTCCCGTACTGCGTGTCGTTGTTGTGCGACTGGACCTTGAATTCCTGAATGGTGTCCGCGATCGGCTGGATCGCCCAGCCTCCGCCGCGATTGTCGGTGTTGATGATTCCGTCCATGTAAAACGCGTTGGACCGGTTGCCCGCGCCGTTCACCGACGGCCGGTAAACCACCGCGCCGGGGATACCGATGTTGCCTCCGTCCGCACTGCCGATCCCGTTGCCGCCTTGCGCGGTGTTCACCGGATTGACGCCCGGCTGCAAGATCAGAAGCTCCGTGAAATTGCGCCCGTTGAGCGGCAGCTCATGCATCATTTCTTCGCTGATCGTGGTGCCGAGCTCGGTGCTCGACCGCTGCACCATCACGCCCACGGAATCCGCGCTCACCGTAACCGTTTCACTCGAGGAGCCCACTTCCAGCTTGATCTTCTCCGTCAGCGTCTGATTCACGTCCAGCTTGAAGACGGGCAGCGCAAGCTTCTTAAACCCGCCCTTCTCCACCGTCAGCGCGTAATTCCCCGGCAGCAGGTTGATGATCGTGAAAGTCCCATCGGCGCCGGTGTCCTTGGTGCCCGCGACGTTGGTGTCCTGGTTGACCACCGTGACGCGCGCATCCGGCACCACCGCTCCGGATGTATCCACCACCGTGCCATTCACCGAAGCAGTCGGCGTTTGGGCCAATGCCACGAAACAAACCAATCCCGCAATCGCTATAAGACGAGCAAGCATACTGACCTCCTGACGTTGAGACCTGGGAGAAAGTATACATCCGTTAAACGCTTACGTCAACAAAAATACCAATGTTTAGCGATATAGCTACCGCTAACGCGGTGGAGCAGGTTCCCGACCTGCTCTCTTCGGAAATCCTGAGTGTTATGTGGCGCACGCGTCCACGCGTGCCGCATCGACATTTGTGTCGATGTGTCTTTTCATCAAGACCGAACGTCGACATGACTGTCGACGCGGCACGCGTGGACGCGTGCGCCACGCGCTTCAGCTCTCCTCAAAAAAACTAAGCGAATTATCCCCCTGCTTCAAAACTCTCCCCCTCTTCAATCCCCCATAACTCTCTTTCAACACAAACCGTGAAGCATGCTGCGCAATCACCAACCATGGAGCCTCATCCGCCAAAGCCATCATCACTTTCTCATACTCGACTTCTAAGGGATAAGGAGGATCCAGAAACGCAATGTCCGCCCGTTCAATTTTCGGAACCACACTCGAAGCCCGACCCTGCCAAACCTTCCCCCGATTCTCCAGCCCCAGACTCTTCAAGTTCCCCCGAATCACCTCGACCGCAGCATGACTCTGCTCGACAAAAATAGCCCTCTCCGCCCCCCGGCTCAACGCCTCAATCCCCACCGCCCCCGTCCCCGCATAAAGGTCCAGAAAAACCGCCCCGTAGATCCGAGGCGCAAGGATGCTGAACAAGGACTCTCTCATCCGGTCCGGCGTGGGCCGCACATCGAGCCCTGGCAGACTCTTCAGCACCCGGCTTCGAAATTCCCCACCGATTACACGCATTAACCCACCAAGACCAACCCATACCGCCGCTGCCAGTGGTCCCGAATGAACTGCACGCCGCGCCGCAGTTCCTCTTCCGATGGAGGATGCGTCACAAACGCCGCCGCCTCATTGCGGGCGATTTCCAGCACGTCCGCATCACGCAGAATATTGCCGATCTGAAACGCCGGCAGCCCCGATTGGCGGGTCCCGAAAAACTCCCCCGGGCCCCTCAATTTCATGTCCATCTCAGCGATATAAAACCCGTCGTTTGAGTCAACTAGCGTTCGAATCCGCTCCCGCCCCGCCTCGCTGGTTTTGCCCGTGACCAGGACGCAATAGCTCTGCTCCGCTCCCCGCCCGACCCGTCCCCGCAACTGATGCAGCTGCGCCAATCCGAACCGCTCCGCCTGCTCGATGACCATCACCGTGGCATTCGGCACATCCACCCCGACCTCGATAACCGTAGTAGATACAAGCACTTGCGTCTCGCCGCGCTGAAACCTCTCCATCGCGGATTCCTTGGCGTCGGTGGGCAGTTTCCCGTGCAGCAGCCCGACTCTGAGGCCCGGAAACACGATGGTAGAAAGATGCTCATGCATCTTCTGCGCGGCCTTCATGGCCTGGGTTTCGGACTCCTCAATCACCGGATAAACCACGTACGCCTGCCGGCCTAAGTCTATTTGTTTCTTGAGGAAACTGTATACCTCCTCCACCCTGGCGTCCGGAACAGTTTTGGTAATAATCGGCTTCCGCCCGGGAGGCATTTCGTCGATAATGCTCACGTCCAGATCGCCGTAAATCGTTAAAGCCAAAGTGCGAGGAATGGGAGTCGCGGTCATGACGAGAACATCCGGATGCGAACCTTTTTCCATCAGTTTCTGCCGCTGCTCGACCCCAAATCGATGCTGCTCGTCTACAATCGCGAGCCCAAGTTTCTTAAATTCAACGCCTGCCTCCAGCAGCGCATGCGTCCCGCAAATCACGTGCGCCAAACCAGCCGCGGCCAGCTTACGAAGTCCCGCCTTCTCTTTCTGGGTATTCGAACCGGTGAGCAAAATCGTGACGTAACCCAGCTTCTGAAACAGCTTCTTGAAATAGAAAAAGTGTTGAGTAGCAAGGATTTCCGTCGGCGCCAGCACCGCGGCCTGAAAGCCGTTTTCGATCGCGATAATCGCCGCCTCTGCCGCCACCAGCGTCTTCCCGCTGCCGACGTCGCCTTGCAGCAAACGATACATGGGATGCGGCGCGGCCATGTCTTGGGCAATTTCCTTCAGCACCCGTTTTTGCGCGCCGGTTGGCTTAAAGGGCAGCATTTCCAGGATCTTAGCGCGCACCTTGTCGCTCAGCGCGAACCCGATTCCGGGGTCCAGCCGAGCCCTCGCGCGCTTTAATTCCAGGCCGCATTCGAGCCAGAAAAACTCCTCGAAAATCAACCGGAATTGCGCCGGGGAACGGAAGTTATTCAGCAGCCGCAAATCAGAATCGGGAGGAGGAAAATGCAGGTCTTTGAGAGCGCTCCACAAATCAGGCAGCTTCAGCTGCTGCTGAATTCGTTGCGGCAGCGGATCGGGGATCGGGTCGACACCTTTCAAAATGCGGTCGAGCAGCGTCCGGAAAATCCTCGTCGATACCTTTCCGACCGCGGTATAAATCGGAACGATGCGGCCGGTATGGAGCCCGTCGTCCTCATCCGAAAGAATTTCGAATTCCGGATGCATAATCGCCAGGCTGCCGGAGTAGGAATCGAATTCGATTTTTCCAAATAGCGCAATCTTTTGCCCCGGCGCGAGTACATCGTTCAAATACGCGCCATGAAACCACTTCGCGGATAGCACGCCGCGCGATGCGTCGGTGAACGTGGCTTGGAACAGCCCCAGATTGCGGCGCTGAAAACCGGAGACTTTGGTCGACCGGACTTCCGCCAGCACCGTCGCCATCTCACCGGGCGCAAGATCGCGAATTGATTTTACGTTGCTGCGGTCTTCATACCGAAACGGCGGATAGGTAAGGAGATCCTCTACGATTTTGAGCCCTTTTGCTTCGAGCATCGCCGCGCGAGCCGGGCCGACGCCTTTCACGTACATCAGTGGCGTGGAGAGATCCAACGCTTATAGTACAATGCCCGACATAATGATCCTTCCTCTGCTCCTGCTCGCGGCCGATTTGAAGTTGGGCATCATCGGCACCGACACATCGCACGCCGGCGCCTTCGCCACATTATTGAATGGAGGCAAGATCCCGGGCGCGAAAATCGTCGCCGCGTATAAAGGCGGCAGCGCCGACGTCGAATCCAGCCGCACGCGTGTCGATAAATACGCCGACGAATTGCACACGAAATGGGGCGTCGAGATCGTGAACGATATTCCTACGCTGGCCGGCAAGGTCGATGCGATTTTGCTGTTGAGCGTGGACGGACGCGCTCACCTGCCGCAGCTCAAAGCGGCTCTCGGAGCGAAGAAACCGGTGTTTATCGACAAGCCTTTGGCGTCCACACTGGCCGATGCGCGGGAGATTGATCGCCTCGCGAAGGCAGCGAACGTTCCATGGTTCAGCGCGTCCAGCTTGAGATACAGCGAAATCGTTTCGTCGGTCGAAGGTCCGGGAATTCTCGGCGCGATGACGTGGGGGCCCGGCCCGTTTGAAGAGCATCATCAACTGGATTTGTCGTGGTACGCGATCCATCCGGTCGAGATTTTATTCACGCTGATGGGACCGGGATGTGAAGAAGTCACAAGAGTTTCGGGCGCGGACGCGGATGAAATTACGTGCAAATGGAAAGACGGGCGGCTCGGCACCGTGCGCGCGCTACGCCCTTATGGAACGTATGGAGCGGTGGTGTATCGGAAGGACGGAGTGCAGGTGAGTCCGGCGAAACCTCATACCGATTACGAAGGATTGGTGCGCGAGATCGTGAAGTTTTTCGAGACCGGAAAGCCTCCGGTTTCGAACGCGGATACCCTGGAGATTTTCGCGTTTATGGATGCAGCGCAGAGGAGCAAGGAAGCAGGCGGTAAGGCGACGCGGCTCAGGTGAAACAATATATTAGCCGCCGATGAACACAGATGAACGCCGATAAGACCATTTGTTTTCAATCGGCGTTCATCAGCGTTCATCGGCGGCTAATATGGTTTCATGCCTCAATTATTGGAAGGAAAAACCGCGCTCATTCTGGGCGTCGCGAACAAGTGGAGCCTCGCCTATGCGATCGCGCAGGCGTTTCGGAGAGAAGGCGCGACGGTCATCCT
Organism: Bryobacterales bacterium; assembly: GCA_963813145.1. Lineage (GTDB taxonomy): Bacteria > Acidobacteriota > Terriglobia > Bryobacterales > Bryobacteraceae > Palsa-187. The sequence goes on along the minus strand of CAWEXX010000001.1, from coordinate 2,108,877 downwards.
CACCTATCAAGGCGAGCGATTGCGGCAAACCGTTGAGGAACTAGGAGCAGAGATCGGCGTCGAGAAGATTTTCGATTGCGACGTGACCAAGCCCGAGGACTTGGCGCGGCTGACGGAACTGGGGCGCCTGGATATTGTGGTCCACAGCATCGCCTTCGCGAATCGCGAAGATCTGAGCCGTCCGTTTGTCGAAACCTCTCGCGACGGGTTTTTGTTGGCGCAGGAAGTGAGCGTGTATTCAATGGTTTCGGTGGCTCGGGCGACGGCTCCGCTGATGACCGAGGGCGGCGCTCTGATGACATTGACCTATTTAGGGTCGACGCGAGTGCTCACCAATTACAACGTGATGGGGGTGGCGAAGGCGGGGCTCGAGGCGACGGTGCGGTATTTGGCTAGCGAATTAGGCGAAAAGAAAATTCGAGTGAACGCGATTTCGGCGGGTCCGGTGAAGACTACGTCGGCGCGGGGGATCAAGGATTTTTCGAAGATTCTGGAACTGGTGTCGTCGAAGGCTCCTTTGAAGAGAAACACCGATCCGGCGGAGGTGGCGGATATGGCGGTGTTTTTAGGGAGCGATCTGGGGCGCGGTGTGACCGGGGATGTGTTGTTTGTCGATGCAGGGTTTCACATCATGGGGCTGTAGGGTGAGCCAGAGTTTACTTAGTGCCGGATCGGAAGCGTCGCTGAGAAGAACTCCCATCCGAAGGCGGCAATTCTTCCGTGCCCGCGCGTTCCAATCCGCGTTCACAGCGTCTTGTGATTTAATCGAAAGATCCTGGCAGAGTTTCTGAAAAGGCGGTGCCTATGAAAGCAGTCTCTTTGCTCGCTGCCCTGCTCGCCCTGCAATGCCGCGGGCAAGTATGTGTGCCGGAAACGCATCCTGAGCCGAACAACCCGTACGCATATATCCGAACCGAAATCAAGGTGCTTCGCTGGATTCGGGAGGCGCTCGCTCAGTCCCAGAAGTTCCATCCGCTCCCTTCGGAGAGCGATCCAGAACGGATTCACAAAAGCGTCGAGCTTTACACCACTGCCGAGACAGTCTCCGAAGATTATAACTGCGCGGTCTCGCTCTTGACAGCATACAAGGGAGGTCGGGATGAACATATTCGCGAGAGTGTCGATTCATTCTTAATAGCGATCGCGACCACCCAGGACATTAACACGAAGCTGATCGGGCTGATGGAATCGGTCAACAAGGCGCAGAAGGCCAAGGACATCGATCAGGTTGGGATCGCAAAACTGCTCGCCAATGTGAAGATGATGCAGAAGGAAGTCGCTCAGATTTCGATGCTCGCAGCCAAGATGAGTACTACCGGGATTATGCGCTTTGAAGGGGACGGCGACGATGCTAAGCCCGTCGCGTTCACCATCACCGCCGCGCAGCGCGGACGGCTCTTGACCGAAATTCAGGAACTTGCGAATGCGAAGAGAGGTGAGCTCACTTACGTCGATGGCTGCGCCGAAATTCTTCTCAATGCGGTCAAGAAGCCCCTCCGAACGTCCACGCCGTGATGGGTTCGGCATGATTGAACCGATTGGTCACTCTGCTGGATCACCCGTCGAATCGCGCGAAACTACTTTCGACGCGGTGCGACGCGAGAAAACACGGGCGGCTACTGGAAAGGAATTTCCACCTCGGCACAGCCGCCCGGCCTGGTGCGTCGGTCGCGCCACGATTCGCGCCGATACCATCCGTTCCACTCGTTCCCAGAGAGGTAGTCTGATACAATCACCCAATCCAACGTCAAAGGAGTCGAGACGCATGAAATATATGGCTTGTATCTTCGTGCTCGGTATGGCCCTTTGTGGCCGCGCCGCTGCCGCACAAATGACGCTCGGGGATTTACATAAATTGTGCACCTCGTCCGATGAGGGCGATAAGACCGCATGCAGGTTCTATATTTTGGGCGTGTTCGAGGGGGCTCAGATGGGAACTGGAACTGTACAGGATAAGACCGGGAAATTCCAAGAGATGAAAGATAAGCCCATCTGCTTGCCTGAAGGTCTCACGGGCTCGGCTATGGAGCTCACTGTCAAAATGAAAATGGGGGCTGATCTAACTGTGTTCCCCGATGATCGCAGTATGCCTGCGGTCTCTTTTCTAATCGCATTGATTACAAAAGAATTTCCCTGCCAGAAGGCCAAATGACAGGCGGGGGGTTAAGGGATATGTTTCTCCACCCTGGGCTTATAGGCTTCTATGAATGTGCGCCGCGCTGTCTCTTCCGCGTTCGCGGCCTCCGCCCCTTCTTCACTCATGAGTGCATTGCGCAACCGAAAAAAATCAGCCGGTCCCGTTGTCTGTTGGTACCGACACGCCTTTTCAAAAATGTCCAGAAAGTCGGGGGTCAACGAAGCAGCGTTACCCACCTGCACTTGCATCCCCCACGCATTTACCATTTCTTGCGCAAGAGCGCGCGCGTTTGTCAAATATTCTTCAATCGATGGCATGCCCAATTGTACTTACAAAAAAACGCTACGCGACTTCGCCGCGAGAAACCACTGGGAAAGCCCATGACAGGGCGGGGAAGGGGTACGCTTTTCGGACACAAGTCTTTCTTCACGAGGGAGTCGAACCCAAGGTCTTCCTCCGGGCGAGGGCTGTACGCAACCGGAAAGCGTGGCTGGATCATCGAAGCTCTGGAGATCAGAGCGCAGAGCGGAGACGTGGACCAAATTTTAGATGTACGGAGGAACCAAGGACTTGAAAATCGGCAGCGGACTGAGGGTAGGCGAGGACAGAGTCTCGTTTAATCATCACTTCCTAGCTCCGAGAGACGCCTCTTCCATTGGCTTTCTCTCCGACCATCAACCCGGAGTTCGCCGACGGCTGGGCACGGCTTTGCGGAAACCTTCGTCCAAATGGCCGTGACTGTCAGATTGGGAATGAATTTTGGCTACTCGGAAGTAAGCTGTTTTATTAGACGATAAAGTATTTTATCGCCTATGACTCGCGTCAGTCTCGGCGGCCGGCAATCAGTTTCGCGAGACCAGACTTCGTGAATTCCGTCCGACAAATCTGTTTCGCCGCTTGGGGACGCGAACCGCTCCCGCAGGTCGCGGTTCCATTTACTTCTTGAGGCTCGAGAGCGCTGCCAAAACTTCTTCGCTGTGTTTGGCGGGGTTTACTCCGGTCCATACCTTTGCGATTTTTCCTTCGGGGGAGATCAGGAACGTGTTGCGCGACGAATAGTGGATGATCATCATCAGCGAATCGTAGGCTTCTGAAACTTTTTTGTCGGTATCCGCCAAGAGTTTAAAGTGCAGGCCTTGTTTGGCGCAGAAGTCTTTGTGGCTATCGGCGGAGTCTACGCTGACGCCTACTATTTCGGCGTTTAGCTGTTGATATTTTGCGATGTCGCGCTGGAAATTGTGGGCTTCGAGCGTGCAGCCGCTGGTGCCGTCTTTGGGATAGAAATAGAGCACCACCCATTTGCCGCGGTAATCGTGGAGGCTGATCTTCGAGCCGTCTTGCGAAGGGAGCGTGAAATCCGGGGCCATTTGGCCGACGGAGACGGCTAGAAGAAGCAGGGTGAGAATCCACATATGATTATTATGAGCGATGCGGACCTATTTCCATCTCGACATGGATGCGTTTTTTGTGTCGGTGGAAGAACTGTTCGATCCTTCGCTGCGAGGCAAGCCTGTCGTGGTGGGCGGACAGGCGCATGAGCGCGGCGTGGTATCGGCTGCATCGTATGCGGCGCGGAAGTTCGGCGTGCACTCGGCGATGCCGCTGCGGACGGCGCATAAATTGTGTCCGCAGGCGATTTTTGTGAATGGGCATCGCGACCGGTACATGGACTACTCGGGGCGAGTGTACAAAATCCTGCAAAGTTTTTCGCCTCAGGTGGAGATGGCTTCGATCGACGAAGCATACCTGGATTTGACGGGGACGGAGCGGCTGCATGGGCCTCCGTTGCGGGCGGCTCACCGGCTGCATGCGCTGGTGAAGAGTGAAACCGACTTGAACTGCTCGATCGGGATTGCGGCGTCGAGGATGGTGGCGAAGGTGGCTTCGGATCAGGCGAAGCCTAACGGAGTTTTGTGGATTATTCCGGGGCGGGAGGCGCAGTTTCTGGCGCCTTTGGAAGTGCGGAAGATTCCAGGCGTGGGGAAAGTCACGGAGAAGAATCTGCATGCGTGCGGGATTCGGAAGGTGGGGGATCTGGCGGGGCTGGAGGACTCGTTTCTCGAATCGCAGTTTCGGGAAATGGGGGCTGGCGCTGGCGGGAAAATCGCGCGGGCAGGACGCGGGCGGGTGGTTTGACGGCGAGGTGGGAGAGGGCGACGATCCGAAGTCGATCAGTCATGAAAATACGTTTCTCCGTGGACACGAAAGAGGCAGCAAGCGATCGACGCGATGCTGGTGAGGCTTTCGGAGATGGTGGCGCGCCGGCTGCGGGATCATTCGCTGTACGCGCGGACGGTGCAGATCAAGTTGCGGTATTCGGATTTTTCTACGTTCACGCGGTCGCGGACTTTGGATCATGCTACGCAGATCGATGCGGAACTGGCGGAGGCGGCTCGGGGATTGTTTCACGCGGCTTGGACGGGAGGCGCGATCCGGCTGCTGGGGGTTTATGCGCAGTCTTTGGAATCCGGAGAGGGGCAGACTTCGTTGATCGAGGAATCGAAGACGGAGCGATGGAGGAAGACGCTGGCGGCGGTGGATAAGATGCGGGATAAGTATGGGGATTCGACGGTTGGGCTGGCGTCGGGAATGACGGCGGCGTGTCGGGCCAGGGTGCATGAGAATCCGGAGAATCTGCCGGGGAAGGGGCCGCCGAAGAAGTAGCCAGGAGCCAGGAGCCAGGAGCCAGTAGAAAAGAGACTGGTATTCTAGTAGGTGACTTATGTTGTCCGTAGTTGTTCCGATTCACAATGAAGAGCCTTCGATTCTGCCGCTGTACGACCGCCTGACGGTGGTGATGGAGAGACTGCGGAAGCCTTACGAAATTATTTTTACGGACGATGCTTCGACCGACCGGAGTTTCGATCTGCTGGCCAATCTGGTGGAGACGGATCACCGGCTGAAAGTGATCCGGCTGCGGCGGAATTTTGGGCAGACGGCGGCGCTGGCGGCGGGTTTCGACGAGGCGCAGGGCAACATCATCATTTCGCTGGACGGCGATTTGCAGCATGCTCCCGAAGATATTCCGGCGCTGCTCGAAAAGATCGAAGAAGGGTACGACATCGCGAGCGGGTGGCGGAAGAACCGGCTCGATAATGCGGTGACGCGCAAGATTCCTTCGCGCATCGCGAACTGGATGATGGCCAAGGTTTCGGGCGTGGAGCTGCGGGATTTCGGCACGACGTTCAAGGCCTATCGCGCCGAGATTCTGAAAGACGTCAACTTTATGGCGAGCTGCACCGGTTCATTCCGGCGCTGGCGGCGTTCTATGGGGCTCGGGTGGCCGAAGTGCCGATTCGCAATCTGCCTCGGGCGGCGGGCGGGTCGCACTACGGGCTGGGGCGGACGTTTCGCGTCATGTTCGACATTTTCACGATCTGGTTCCTGCTGAAATATTTCACGCGGCCGATGCATTTCTTCGGCAAGTGGGGGCTGGTGAACGGGGTGCTTGGCGGAGCGATCCTGTTCGGGCTGGGGGTCGAGAAAATCTTGACGGGCCGCGATTTGATTCTGGAGCATGGTCCGCTGATGGTGTTCGCGGCGCTGGCGCTGGTGACGGGCGTGATTCTGTTCTGCACGGGGCTGCTGGGCGAAGTGCTGACGCGCACCTATTTCGAGAGCCAGGGGCGGCGGATTTACGCGGTGCGGGAGATTCGCACGCGGAGGGAGCCGCAGGTGGCGGATGGGGCGCACGGGCGGTAGCGTCTCTGTAGAAATGACGATCAAATCGGTTGTGTTTGATTTTGGGAACGTGATTTGTTTTCCGGTGGCGGATGAGAAGATTGCTCGGGCGGCGGCGGATTGCGGGCTGAGTGTCGATCAGTTCTTGCCGGCGATTTTGGGCGGACCGGCTGCCTTATGACGGGGGAATGCCGGCTCGGGAATATTGGTCGCGGAGTGGCGGCCGCGGCATCGACTGAGTTTGACGATGCGTTGATTGAGAAGATGGTCCAGCACGAGATTGGGTTCTGGAACACATTACGACTCGCGGGTGTTTTCGTGGATCGAGAAACTGCGGGCTAGTGGGTACACGATCGGAATTTTGTCGAATCTGCCGCAGCCGATCGCGGACAGCTTGCGCGCGACGCCGGGGTTTCTGGAACATTTCGATCATGCTACGTTGTCGTGCGAGTTGGGGCTCTACAAGCCTCAGGCGGCGATTTACGAACACTCTTACCGGGGGCTCGGGGTAGCGCCGGAGGAGGTTTTGTTTATCGACGACAAAATCGAGAATGTGATGGGGGCTCGGGAGGTGGGGATGTCGGCGGAGTTGTTTACTGTTTGGGAAGAGTTTGCGAGGGAAGTACCGCGGCGGTATCGGTTGCCGGAGGCGGGCTGATCGCGTTTATCCGCATGCTGACGCATGACGGTTCACGTGGCGCGGCGCCAGTAATCTTCGAAGAGGCCTTTCATGGCTTCGGCCAGGCCGTGGTGGTCGAAGATTACGCTGGTCCAGGCCGGCTTGGTGATGACCGGGTCCAGCAACGCGATCAGGCCTTGGCGAGAATCCAGTAGCGCCAGTTTCATCGGGACTTTTTCGATCTGGCGTACTTCTACTCCGGCGGCTTGGTAGTCGGCCAGGAAATGCTCATCAGCCATGCTCGACTAACAGGCGGCAGATTACGCCGCGGGCTCGGGCCTGGATCACGTATTCGGCGTCCAGCGGGTTCACTGCGTAAGGAGGGCGGGAGAATTCCAGGTATTCATGACGCGCCTCGGTTAGCATTTTGCGGAACTGGCTGGCGACCTGACCGGGGTCGTTCACGATGCGCAGGTAGTCCAGCGTGCCGCGTCCGCCCTGGCCTTCGGAATAGGCGCTCATCAGCTCCTTGACCATGCCGGCGGCGGCTTGATTCTGGTCGGCTAGCTGGTGTTCCAGGGCTTGCGCGCGGCGGCTCATATAGCTGGGGATTGCTTCGTCAGGGGGAACGGCGAGGAAGAGTTTCGTTTTCTCCTGGATGACCTGGGCGAATCCTTTTTCCACCAGGCTGTCGAGGACTTCGTAGATTTTCTGACGCGGGACGTGGGCGCGGGCGGCTAGTTCGAGGGCTTTGAATCTGGGGTGGCCGACGAGCACGAGATACGATCTGGCCTCATAGGCGTTGAGCCCCATAGACTGGAGGCGCTGCCAGAAGCGGCGGAAATCTAATTCTGCTAGTTCGGTCGGCATGGGATGCGGAAGGACTGAGCATAACAAATTGCTACAATCGCGGATATGGAACACCCCTCCGCGGGTCTTCCGGAGACCATCGGGTCTTTGAAGAAGACACGCTCCTCCCTTCGCACGGTAAAAGATGAACTGCGCGAAAACCTGATTTGCAAGCTGAAAAAGAAGGAGCCTTTGTTTCCCGGGATCGTCGGGTATGAAGAAACCGTCGTTCCGCAGGTGATCAACGCTGTGCTTTCGAAGCACAATTTTATTTTGCTGGGACTGCGCGGGCAGGCGAAGACCAAGCTGATCCGGATGCTGGTGACGCTGCTCGACGAGCACACGCCTTATATTCGCGGGTGTGAGATTCGCGATAATCCGTTCAACCCGATTTGCGGCGCGTGCAAGAAGCTGGTGCGCGAGCACGGCGACGCGACGCCGCTTGCGTGGCTTTCGCGCGAGCAGCGGTACGTGGAGAAACTGGCGACGCCCGATGTGACGATCGCGGACATGATCGGCGATATCGACCCGATTAAAGCGGCTCGCATCGGACAGAATATTTCGGACGAGCTGACAGTTCACTACGGGCTGCTGCCGCGGGCGAATCGCGGGATATTCGGGATCAATGAGCTGCCGGACCTGGCGGGGAAGATCCAGGTGGGGCTGTTCAACATCATGCAGGAAGGCGACGTGCAGATCAAAGGGTATCCGGTAAGGCTGCCGCTGGACGTGCTGCTGGTGTTCACGGCGAATCCGGAGGATTATACGGCGCGCGGGAAGATTATCACGCCGCTTAAGGATCGCATCGGGAGCGAGATTCGCACGCATTATCCGATCACGATCGAGCAGGGGCTGGCGATTACGGACCAGGAGGCTTGGATCGCGCGGGACCAGGCGATTGAGTTGACCGTGCCGGATTACATTCGCGAAATTGTGGAGCAACTGGCGTTTTCGGCTCGCGACGACAAGCGGGTGGATAAGCGGAGCGGCGTCAGCCAGAGGCTGCCGATATCGGTGCTGGAGAATGTCGCGTCCAACTCCGAACGCCGGGCGCTGGTGGCGGGCGAGTCGCTGGCCGTGCCTCGGGTGCTCGACGTTTATGCGGCGCTGCCGTCGATCACCGGGAAGCTGGAGCTCGAATATGAAGGCGAGCTGAAGGGCGGCGATACGGTGGCTCGGGAACTGATCCGGCTGGCTACCGGGAAGGTGTTCACCAGCTACTTCGAGGGCGAGAATCTGAATGCCATCGTGCGTTTTTTCGAAAACGGCGGGCAATTGAAGCTGGAAGAGACTCAGCCGTCGGCGACGATGGTGGCGGAGTTGAGCGCGATTCCGGATCTGATGGAGAAGACCGGGAAGCTAGCATTGGGAGCTAGCGAGCCGGATGCGGTGCGCGCGGCGGCGGCGGAATTTATTCTCGAAGGGCTGTACGCGCACCGGCGGATTTCGCGAAACGAAGAGGTCGGGTTCATGGCGGAGCCTCGAAAGAGGGAGTCGCCTGAAGACGAGCGGAAGAAGGCGGCGAAAAGGAACTTCCAATGAAGTCCGTCCGCTATGGACGCTACACGGGCGAAGACCTGGGCCTGAGCGCCGAGGATCTGATGCGCGCGCTCGCCGACTTTTTCCTCGAAAGCGGGTTCAACGATCCCTATTTCCAGTTCAGCGAGATGAACGCGAAGACGCTGGAGGATCTGAAGCGCGCGCTGGAGCAGGCAATCGAGCGCGGAGACATGTTCGATCCGGAGAGGGCGGAGCAGGTCCGGCAGCAACTGGAATCGATGACCGAGGAGCAGCTCGATCAGTTGCTGAGCAAGCTGGTGCAGAAGCTGGTGGACGAAGGCTACATCACGACCGAGCCTCAGTCAGGGGGCCGGGGCCAGGCGCAATCGAAGGTCGAAGTGAAGGTCACGGACAAGAGCGTCGATTTTCTCGGCTTCAAGACGCTTGAAGGATCTTCTCGGCTCGTTGGGACATGCCAGTTTCGGGGCTCACGATACGCGGGACTTGTCGACGGGGGTCGAGACGTGCGGCGCGACGAAGCTGTATGAGTTCGGCGACACGATGAATCTCGATATCGGCCAGACCCTGTTTTCGGCGATGCAGAGGGAGGGCGTGAAGCTGCCTCTGAATCTCGAATACGAGGATTTGCAGGTGCATCAGAGCGAGTATCAGAGCTCCTGCGCGACGGTGCTGATGCTCGATTGCAGCCATAGCATGATTCTGTACGGCGAGGATCGGTTCACGCCCGCGAAGAAGGTGGCGCTGGCGCTGGCGCATCTGATTCGCACTCAGTATCCGGGCGACACGCTCCGGTGCGTTCTGTTCCACGATTCGGCGGAGGAACTGCGCATGGAGGAGCTGGCGCGGGCGCAGGTGGGTCCTTACTATACGAACACGCGGGAAGGGCTGATTCTGGCGCAGAGGCTGCTGGCGCAGGAGCGCAAGGACATGAAGCAGATCATCATGATCACCGACGGGAAGCCAAGCGCGCTCACGCTCGAGGACGGGCGGATTTATAAGAATGCGTTCGGGTTGGATCCGCTAGTCATTTCGAGGACGCTCGAAGAGGTCAGCCGGTGTAAGCGGGCGGGGATATTGATTAATACATTCATGCTCGCAAGCGATTATGGGCTGGTGAATTTTGTCCAGAAGGTGACGGCGCTGTGCCGGGGCAAGGCTTATTTCACGACCCCTTACACGCTGGGGCAGTATTTGCTGGTGGATTATATGAATCGGAAGACGCGGACGATTCACTAATGAAGGGTGCGTCTCCACCACCGACCAAGATCGACGATTACATTGACGAGTTTCCACCGAAGGTGCAGGCAATTCTGGAAAGGATCCGCAAGACCGCGCGCAAGAACGCTCCCAATGCGGAGGAAGTCATCAGCTATCGCATGCCGGCGCTCCGGCAGAATGGCATCCTGATCTACTTCGCGGCTTTCAAGAAGCATATCGGCCTGTTTCCGCCGGTATCGGGGGATGCGGAGATCGAGAAAGCGATCGCGGTTTACGCGGGGCCGAAGGGGAATTTGCAATTTCCCCTGGATCAGGCGATTCCTTACGAGTTGATCGGGAGGATTGTGAAGTTGAGAGTGAAGCAGAGCTTGTCAAAGGCGGCGGCAAAGGGCAAGAAGAAGGCATAAAGAAAACTCCGTTGCGGTCGGATCGGTGGATTATATGAATCGGAAGGCGGGACGATTCGCTGAGGGGCTCGCTGGCAGGGTCCGGCACAGCCTCACAACTCAGTCTTCGTAGTCGTCGCGAAGGCTACGAACCCAGGCGTTGATTTCTTCTATTCCTCCTGGGAAGGCAGGCAGCACGCCAATATACTTCTCGAACGGATTGTCTTCCGCCGGCGGCAGATTTTCCTTCTTGTCAGGATCCATGAGCTTATTGTTGCACCTTCGGTCGCGCGCCGCGCTCGTGGGGCATCCGAGGAAGACCCCGTTCACGGAGTGGCTGGGTAATCGCGCAGCGCGACTAGGGGCGATATGGATTCGGCCTGGGCGGCGATGATTCGATTTTCTGAGAAAACACGATATTAAATCCCCTGCGCGGCCCCGCGTCCGTGTTTCTTATGCTCTCCCAAGCGAAGATGGTTGTACCATCCTGCATGAGCCATGTCGCCTCTGGGCAGTCCCATTTTGCCCCATATGCGTTTTGGTAAGAACTCATTTTGGCCTGGGTAGGCGCGCCGAAGGCTTCGGTCAAAAATGCCATCTCCTGCAGCGTGTCCGCTTCGAGCTGCGACAGGCCATTTGATGGAATCGTAATCGAGACCTTTGTTAGTTTGTGGTTGGCGAACTCCCATATGAATTTTCTGCCGTTCCTGTCTTTGAAATCGCCGCCCACGGTGAGCTCACCGTCGCCACGCGCGATGCTGCTCATTTGTCTCTCGCATTCTTCGCCAACGCGCTTAGCCTCTTGCTCCCCGCTCGCGGGCAGATTCATCACGGCATCCCTACGGTCGAAATCGCTCCACCACCCCTTCTCTTTCTGTTTTTGGGCCTCGCACGCGTCATCCCTGTAGGTGAACTTCTCTGCGGCGAGCCACCCTTCAAGCGTCTCCCCGAGTCTGTGTGCGCCGATTGCCGTTGCCGTTGACTTTGGAACCGCCTTCGCCTTCTGAGCGTCACCTAGTTGCGTCATGACGCGTTCCACGGCCGACTGCTTGGGTTGCTGAGCGAGGAGCGCCGGGGGCACGGTTAGAATTAATATTGGCCATAACCTATTCCTTACAGACGGGCCCATACGCGGCCTCCTTTTGCCTAATGACTATAGTTTACGCTCGCGAATTGCTGACGACCAGAAGACCGCTCTGCAGCGTGCCGACGCGATCATTCTCTTCGAGCATTTGCAGCACATGACGCCGCTCATTATCATCACACCGAAAGCCGGCAGGTCTATTGATCGTGCTGAAGGGAACCGCCGACCTCGGGTGCGCGCAAATCACCTCGCCTCGCGAAGGCTCTGGAGTTTGTAGCTCAACATGGTTCTCTCTAATCAAATGTTGGAAGTTGTCTTGAGCTAAGTCAGGCGCGGAATTGTTAGGCGCGAGATGTGGGCGACATACAATGCGCCACTCCTTCTCTCGACGGAAGTTTTCTGCTTTGAAAGAGACGATAAGGTCCATCAGTAGCTGAGCGGAATTTCGCGTATGGAATTGAGCAATTGACGCACTCCATGGTCCCTGAAACACGCCACAACTATTCTTTACCGCAGAGTCGGTTATTGATTTGATCGCCCGTCTTATCGCTTCACGTTGCACGCGTTGGCTATAGACCACGCGATAATACTGGACTTCTGCGTTTAGACTTCGCGGTCTGAGCTGCGGAACCAGGCTCGAGCGCGTATCGAATCCTAAGCAGTATTTACCGTATTCCTCCTGATGGAAGTCGGAGTCATGCATAGCACAGAAGCAGGCCACAAACGTCCATTTTCTGCGGTCAACGAGCGCGTTCTGGAGCCCTTCGAGCACCACTTGCGGGAATTCAGGAACGCCAGAATTTATTTTTCGCTGAACCTCCTCGTGGACAATTTGGGCCCCATAGCCAATTTCTGTAGTGTCCGTCAGGTTCTCTGCACAAGTGGCCCACAAGGCTCGTGAGTTGCCTATGTTTAGGACGGTTTCAAACCGTTTGGTGTAATGATACAGCACCGGCGGTGGGGGTCCATGACCAAGTAAACGCAGCCTGACGGAATCCAAAGCTTTGCTAATGTCATTGACAAATCCGGTTGGGCTTGATGAAAAGGACATTTCACAAAACACATCGCGCACTGCGGTCAGAATCCCAGGCTGCGCAAGTCCTGACGCTCATGTGCGAGATCTGCGATTGTTGGCAAACCTCAACCACAGCGTGTGCCTTGAGGAATCCGTCGAGTTGGTCGCGAGTGGAAAAACTGAGCATCTGGCGTAACGCAGGCTTTGTTAGACGCCCGCGCTTATACTCTTCCAGCGGGAATCCTTCGAGCGCGCGCCGCGACGGGTCGCCACCGGCCGCCGCCAGATCACGGGCAAGCTCATCCGGAATTTGGATGGTCAGATCCATGCTCTTCTTAATATTAGCGGAATCTACTTCCCCAGCACACCCTCCAGTGCCGCGATCGAGACGCAGATCGCGATGTGGGCCAGGAAGCCGTAGTGGATCCAGTTGCGGGTGAAGCGGACTACCAGGTAGATGTCCTGCATGGCACGAATAGTGTGCCTTGCGAATGGGCCTTAGGACCAATAGGACAGGACGGGGGGTCGGACCGGAAAAGTCCCAGGTACTACGAAGGAATTTCTACAGTGATTGCCCTAGTAGGAAATTGTAAAAAAACAATGTATCCTATGTGGGATACAGGATTTCAGCGGGAGCGACTTTGCGCACAGGACCTTCTTGTGCGCTGGGTAGGAGAAAAAACCGCATCGGAATCGGAGCTGCGAGGTGACGGTGGCTCCCGTTTCCGATGCGGTCCGCCCAAGACGGGCTAGGATCCTGGCATCTGTCCGACCCAAACCTCAATCGAGGCCCGCGTCCTTTAAGTTCCTCGACCGAAATCCGACCGGCCCGAAACCGTATGATCCATGAAGAGCGTTAAAAATCAAAAAAGCGTATCAGTCCGGCAAAAAAACCCCTCTGTTGCAACTTGCCCAAACGAAGGAAGGAGCGGTTTTGAACTTCAACACCGGCTCCCGCAAGCACGCTAGTATCAGCCACTCGCTTCATCCGTTCACGCCTGTTGCAAACAGAGGGCAGGTTTTCAAAGGTACTTCATCAATTCGTGAACTAAGATAGCACGCTCCCGGCCAATCATTGCACTCTAATTTTTCAGCCTCTTAGGACGCCCCGGCGGGCAACCGGTGCGTGTTGTGGCCCCGGGCGGTGTGTCCGGGTGACACAACATGTGACACAATTGGGTTTCTGTGCGGTTTCTCCTGCCCGTTCTCCTATTTACCTCACTGGGGTACGCTCAAGACGCCTACGAAGAGGACTTCCACGTCTTCGCCGATTCGCCCCGCCTGCTGCTGACCAAGCAGCGTCTGAGGCTGCTGCAACGGGAGCGTGACCGGCAATCGATGCGGTGGCTCCAATTCGATACGTTGATGTCGGGCGGAGCCCAGATGGCCGAGCCGGGGCTGGCATGGGCGCTCTATTACCAGGTGGCGAAGAATCAGGCGGCGGGACGCAAGGCGGTGGAATGGGCGGTGGACGAAAAAAATACCGACGTCCGCCAACTGGCTCTGATCTTTGACTGGTGCCCGGCGCTGATGTCCAAAGCGCAGGCGGACAAGGTGGCGGCAAAGCTCGAAAAAGGTCTGGCGGGGGAAAATTCGGCCGACGTGCGGAAGCAGAGCGCGCGGGCGCTGGCGGCGATCGCGCTGGCGGACCGGTTGCCGGATCAGGGCGCGGCGGTGCTAAAGGGGATTGTCGTCGAATGGTGGCGCGGCAGCGTGGTAAAGAACCTGAAATCGATCCCGCGGGAACAGACTTACGCACTGTACGAAATGATGCATGCGATTCGCGACAATCTGAAGATCGACCTGCGGGAATCGGCGCACGAGTATTTCACGACGCTGCCGACGGATCACCTGGTGGGTCACTATCCCAGCCCGTTTGAGGCCGCCGAGAATGAGTATCGCGTTCCGGTCTACGTCCGCGACGGCGAGCCGGACCTGACCGACGCCGTCTTTTCGCGGGCCGCGGAGCTGGCCATGGTGGCCTTCGACAACAACGCTGCCGACAGTCAGTATTTGCAGGGCTGGCTGATGCAGGACCGGTTCCTGATGCGCGGGGCTCTGGGCGTGGTCTATGAATTTATGTGGGCGAATCCTTATCAACCGGGACTCAGTTATTTCCAGATGCCCCTGGTGTTTCACGACGCGGTGACCGGGCATGTTTTTGCGCGGTCGAGCTGGGATGAGGACGCGACGTGGATCGGTTTTTTCGACGGCCACCTGCAACTGTTTCGAAACGGGCATATCGAGACGCTGAAGCCCGGCGCGAGTTTTCCGGCCATCCACATCGGGGACGCGGTGCTGATGAGCGGGAAGGATCCGGAATACAAATTTCGGGCCGATGGCGAGGCGTTGTTCGTACTGGGACTGTCTCCGCAAGCGGCCTACGATGTGGAAATCGACAATCAAGAGCTGACGGAACGAGAGACGGACGCGGGCGGCACACTGGTGATTTCGCTGCCGCCGGGGCTCGATTTGGGCGCGCGGCTCAAGAAACGGATAAAATAGAAACGTGGCAGAAACAACAATGGATCAAGCCCCTCCGGTGGGCAAATGGTTGCCGGCCGTGCTGGTGGCATGGCTGATTCCGGGCGGGGGGCACTTCCTGCTGAAGCGGCCGGGGCGCGGAGGACTGATCGCGGCGTCGGTGACCGCTATGTTCCTGCTGGGCCTGATGATGCGTGGCATGTTATTCGAGCGCCAGACAGGCGATCTGCTGACCACCGTGATTTACTACGGAGGCTTCATCGGGGACCTGATGTCCGGGCTGCTGTACTTCGTGACGATCTCGCTGGGCTACAACCAGCCGGACGTGGCCGGCCACGTGCACGATTACGGGACCAAGTTCCTGGTGGCGGCGGGGCTGCTGAACGTACTGGCGATGGTGGACGCGTTCGAGATCGCCACGGGCAAGAAGGACTAACCGATCATGCCCAAGATGAATCTTTCCCATTTCGAGGCGGCGCTTCTGTTCGCGCTGTTCACGTCGGTAGTGCTGGGAATTATCACGAAGAAGACGGATCGGGAGCGGGTGCGCTATGCGGCATACTGCTTCGCGTGCTTCATCGCGGCGATTTTCGGGTTGAGCTGGCTGATGTATCTGGGGCATGGTTAGAACGGGATCGTGAAAGCAAAGAAGTCCCAAGCGTCGAAACCTGCCTCGACTGTTGAAAAGCAGGAACCGACGAATAAGTTCACCAAGCCAACGTTCGGGAGTGCAAAGGGCCTGATCCGCTTTAAGAAAGGTTGGGACACACCGATGACTAAGCGGGAGTTCGACAAGTTTATCGGCGACTGAAAGGTTCAGGTTCCTGGCAGCATATTAGAGGCATGGGACCCGCCACTCTCCTCACGTTAACCGCGACGTTGACCGCGATTCTGTCCGCCGCGACGCCTCTTATCATCAAGGCAGCCGAGCCGGTCGAGATCACCAGGCTGAACGAATATATTCAGGTCCGGTTCCTGGACCGCAAGTCGTTTGGCATGGCCCGGGTTGCGCCAGTCAGACGCCATGGGAATCTGCGAACCTTCGTGCCCGAGAATCCAACGGAGCGGGCTCTGGTCGAGCAGATGAGGGAAAAAGGGCTGGAAGTGGTGGTATTTCTGGTGGGGCGTCAGGCTCTGCCGGAGTCGGCCAGCGGGATCGGGAGGGCTGGGCTGCAAGGGCCGGCCTCGGTCACCTGGAATCCAGATGCGGCGCTGCCGGAAACCGCGGTTCTGCTTTCCGAAGGGAAAGAGGCTCTGAAGACGATTGGGGAAGGTAAGGGATACGACATCAGGAGCGGGGAGTGGACCGTCGCTATGCGGCCTCTACGGGCTAGCAATGAGGGGTGTTTGGGGTGTCATACATCTGGTGCGGCGGCGTCAAACGGCTTGGCGGCTCCGAAGCTGGGGGATGCGCTGGGGATGGCGATGTATGTTTACCGGCGGCATGAATAGTTGACGATATTTCTATCCTTTGGACAGCCCCACGCTTACGCATGGGGCTAAGCGGCGCGGCGACACGGGTATAGCCCCATGCGTCAGCGTGGGGCTGTCCAAAGTGGGGCTAGGGGAGGAACTCGATCACCTGATCGATTTCCTCGGCGGTGATGTAGAAATGCGGCGACATGCGGACCCACCCGGCTCGGGCGGCGGCTGATATTTTGTGCTGCTTGAGCTGCTCGACTACCGTGGTCGATTCGGTGCCCGGTTTGCGGAAACTCACGATGCCCGCACCGGTCGCTGGGGTCCGCTCGCCCAGCATTTCATAGCCTTTTTGGCGCGCGCCATCGGCGATCCGGTCTCCCAGGGCCTGAATCATCGGCCCCATCCGGTCCGCGCCTAACCCAAGCAGAAATTCCATCGACGCTCGCAGGCCGAAGCAGCCGATGGTGTTCAACGTCCCGCATTCGTATCGGCCGGCGTCTTTCCGGAGGGCCATGTCGCGGGCGCCATAATCGTTGTAGCCGGCGACGTTGGTCCATCCGAATTCCACCGGCTCGACCTGTTCCTGAAGCTCGCGCGAGATATATAGGATGGCGCAGCCTTCCGGCCCCAGCAGCCATTTATGGCCGTCGGCCGCCAGCGCGTCGATATGGCAAGCCCGGGCGTCGAGCGGAAACACGCCCAGACCCTGGATCGCGTCGACAAAATAGATGACGCCGTGGCGATGGCAGATTTCGCCGATACCTTGGATATCGGCGCGGTATCCGGTCAGATACTGGACGAAGCTGATGGCCAGCAATCGGGCGCCTTTCGCCGCAGTTTCGATGGTGTCGAGAGGGTCGGTCACAGACAACCAATCTATTTTTACGCCCCTCGCTTCCAGGCGGCGCCAGGGGTACTGGTTGGCGGGAAACTCCTCCTTAAACGCGACGATGCGGTCGCCGGGACGCCAGTCGAGCCCCATGGCGATGGTGGCGATCCCTTCCGAGGTGTTCTTCATGAGCGCGATCTCCTCGGGGGTCGCGTTTATCATGCGGGCCGTGGCGCGGCGCACTCCCTCATAGGTATCGAGCCAGGTCTGGTAGTGCAGCGAGCCGTACAGCATCCCGTCGTCGGAAAACCGCTTCATCGCTTCGGCGGCCGGCCGGACCAGAGGAGCGACCGCGGCGTGGTTCAGATAAATTAGCGATTCTGTTACAGGAAACTGCGCCCGCAGCGCGGCAAAGTTGTCGAAACCCATCTATTCGATGTTACGTTATAGATATATGCGACGCGTGTATCTGCTCGCCCTCCTGCTTCCGCTTGCCTTTGGGCAAGACGCAAAGAGGGATCCGGACCAGATCGGCACGCGCGACGTCTCGAAAGGCATCAACTTCTACTCGATTGAGAAGGAGATGGCTTTGGGCAAGCAGCTTGCCCTCGAAGTCGAGAAGCATTCGAAGCTGCTTACCGACAAGACAATCACGGAATACGTCAACCGGGTGGGACAGAATCTGGCGCGGCATTCGGACACCAGGATTCCGCTCACGGTGAAGGTGATCGAAGGGGACGATCCTAACGCGATCACCCTGCCGGGCGGGTACATTTACGTCCAGACGGAGTTGTTGCGGACCGCCGATACCGAGGCCGAACTGGCGGCGGCAATGGCGCACGAAATCGGCCACGTGGCGGCCCGTCATGGCACCCGGCAGGCGACCCAATCGCAAGTGTCGCAAATCGCCACCATCCCGCTGATTTTTCTGGGCGGCTGGGGCGGGCTGTGCGCCCGGGGAGCCGACAGCATCCTGGCGCCGCTTGGCTTGCTAGGGGCGCAGCGCAGCAATGAGGCGGAGGCAGACCTGCTGGGGCTCCAGTATCTATATAAGTCCGGCTACGACCCGCTGGGGATGGTCGATATTTTCGAAAAGATTCTCTCCCTGGAAGAGCGCAAGCCCGGAAAACTCGCGCGGCTGACGTCCACCCATCCGGCGTCGGACGACCGGCTGGTAAACGTCCAGAAGAATATTGAGGAATTGTTGAAAGCGCAGCCGGAATATATTGTCACGACCTCTGAGTTCAACAACATGAAGGCGCGGCTGGCGGCGCTGGACTGGATCCCGAAACCCCAGCCGAACGGCCCCAAGCCTCCGACCTTGCGAAAACCGGGCGATCAGTTGGGAAGTTCGAAGAAAACGGTACTCGAAACGGGCGTGCGTACGTCCCAGATTAAAGAAGCTTATACTAATAGGTGAAAGGAGTCCTTCATGCGGCGGTTTCTTGGACTCAATTCGGCTCTGCTCCTCCTTGTTTCTCTCCTTGCCACCTCCGCGTTTGCGGACGACAAGAAGAAAGATCCTGACGCGATCGGCGATCGCGACGTCGGCAAGGGTGTCAATTTCTACTCGCTCGAAAAGGAAATCGGGATCGGCAAGGGACTGGCGCAAGAAGTGGAGCGGCAGGCTAAGATCATCGACGATCCGATGATCGCGGAGTACGTGAATCGGGTCGGGCAAAACCTGGTGCGCAACTCCGACGCGAAGGTTCCGTTCACCATCAAAGTGATCGATACCGAGGACATCAACGCATTCGCGCTGCCGGGCGGATTTTTCTTCGTCAACTCCGGCCTGATCCTGAAAGCGGATACCGAAGCGGAGCTGGCCGGTGTCATGGCGCATGAAATCGCTCACGTCGCGGCGCGGCACGGTACACGGCAGGCCACGCGCGGACAGATCGCTCAGCTTTCCACGATTCCTTTGATTTTCCTGGGCGGCTGGACGGGCTATGGCATTCGTCAAGCGGCCAGCGTCCTGATTCCGGTCGGGTTCCTGCACGTTCTCGCGCGAATTCGAGGGCGAAGCCGACATGCTCGGGCTGCAATACATGTATAAGACCGGCTACGATCCGGGCGCGTTTGTCGACTTCTTCGAAAAGATAGAATCGCTGGAAAAGAAGAAGCCCGGCACGATCTCCAAGGTTTTCTCGACGCATCCGCCGACCGATGCACGCATCGTGAAGGCGCAGCAGAATATTCAGAGCATGCTGAAGGAGCGGCCGGAGTACGTGGTCACCACGTCTGAGTTCAACGACGTGAAGGCCCGGTTGATGGCGTTCCACAATCGCCGCAAGACGGATACCAAGGATCTGAACCGTCCGCAGTTGAAGAAGGCGCCGGGATCGGGAACGTCCTCGGGTGACAAGGGCTCCTCCACCGATGACGACCGGCCGACGCTCAAGCGCCGCCCGGATGGCGGCAACAACTAAACATTTCTCCCTGACGCGGTCAAAGAGGCCCGTGACTTCGGTCGCGGGCTTTTTTTATGCCCTATGCAATGACGGCGGTGCAAGAGGGCACCGCTTCGCGGCCAACGGAATCTCCATGGTGCATTCCGGACAAGGCTTAGTGGTCGGCGCGGCGGCTGGAGTGGGACTCCTGCACCTTATTGGCGGCCTTCACGATCAGGAAAATCACGAACGCGACGATCAGAAATTCAATGATCGTGTTCAGAAAGACACCGTAAGCCATAACCGGAACCTTCGCCGCCTTCGCCGCCGCCAGCGTGTCGACCGGCTTGCTCGGGTCCAGGTTGATAAACAGATTTGAAAAGTCGACTTTCCCCAAAGCCAACCCGATGACGGGCATCAGAACGTCGCCCACTAACGACGCGACGATCTTCCCGAACGACGCTCCAATGATCACACCAATGGCGAGGTCGAGTACGTTGCCCCGCATGATGAACTTCTTAAATTCAGAGAGCATCCTGATACCATATCACTGATATGGCCGAGTTGATCGTCATTACATGCCCCTGTTGCCAGGCCGAACTGCACATCGACGCGGAGACGTCCGCCGTGATCCGCCATAAGGAGCACGTCAAGCCTCCCACCATCACCGACATGGAAGCCGCGGTCAAGAAGCTGAAGGCGGAGCCGGGCCGGCGCGAGGAGATTTTTAATAAATCGGTGAAGGAGCACAAGAGCCACCACGACGTGCTGAGCAAGAAATTCGACGAGATGCTGAAGATCGCGAAAGAGAATCCGGACGAGCCGCCGCCGAAGCGGGATTTCGATTTCGATTAGCGGCCTTCCTCTTGTAGGGCGGCCAATATTGGCTGCAGCCGCATTTCAGGCGGCTTCTCCTGACCCCTCCATAACTGTCTGGGTTCGGTGTCGGCGTTGAGGACCAGGCTCTCCTACCCAACCCCGACAGTCATGGAGGGGATATGCGCCGCCAGCGCTACAAAATGGCACCGATACTAATTGTTTGGCCGATACCGACTGCTAGTCGTGTTACCGTGTGGATAGGGCACCATGGCGCTCACCATTGAACATCCTGCAGTGGAGGAATTGGCCCGCGAACTGGCGAAGCGGACCGGCGAAAGCGTCGAGGACGCTATCGCGGCTGCGATTCGGGAAAAGCTTGAGCGGAGTCAGACGATTCCGGAAAAGCTTCCAGACGGGACGGTGCGAGACCCCATGGTCGAGGCGATTCGCGAGCGGCTGCTGCGAGAGCCGCGTCCCGACCCTGCGAGTGCGCGTGCTGCTGTTCGCGAGATTCAGGAACGGTTGGCAAAGCTTCCTGTACTGGATGATCGTACCCTGGAAGAGATTCTGGGATACGACGAATTTGGTCTCCCGCATTAATGGTGATCGATAGTTCGGCGGCCGTTGCAATTCTTTTCACTGAGCCGGAGGCGGATTGGTTTGCGGCTTGCATCCTCAAGGATGCATTACCGTATATGTCCGCCGCTTCGTTTGTAGAGACATCGATTGTTCTCGGCCGCCATTACGGCAACGAAGCCGCTGCCGAAATGGACCGCTTCGTGCTTCGGATGAAAATTGAAGTCGTTCCAGTCTCCGTCGAACAGGCCATCGTTGCACGCGATGCCTTTCGGAAATACGGGAGGGGACGGCACAAAGCGGGGCTCAACTTCGGCGATTGCTTTACCTACGGGCTGGCGAAGGTCTCCGGCGAACCACTGCTTTACAAAGGCAACGACTTCACGCTGACCGATCTCGCCCTTATTTCTCCTCCACCTTCACCACAAAATACGTGACCTTCTTTCCATTCGCCACCATCAATTGATGCGGGACCTTCGCGGGAATGTGAACCGCGTCCCCCGCGCCGAGGATTTTCTTTTCACCACCGGTAATCGAAGCACCTCGAATCTCTCCCGGCGTCGTGGGATGCCCTCCGACCACCGTGCCCCCGACGATCAGCGTGGCATCGCCTGACTCGATGAAGAACACATCGGCCATCTTATCGTGCACCTCGACCTCTCCATCGCCTTCGCGATGCGCGAGCATCGTCAAATGGTTGCCGAAAGTTGCGAGTGTTTCGCTGGCGACCTTCTTGTCGCTCATCTTGCCGGTGAGTTCTTTTTCCTTGGCCTTGAGCGCGCTGGCCTTCCAAACGACCACGCCGGCCGGATCGGCTGCGAAAATCGGGAGCATCAACAACGGGAGAAGCTTTTTCATGCGGTCCTCACTTTAGGGATACGAGCCTCCAGCGGAGGCATCGCGGGAAAATCGGTGTAGGGCGCTGGCTTGATACCAGTAGCCTACGGAGAAGAAATTATCGCCACGATCGTTAGCGTGCCCGTGTTCGATGGTGTATTTCAAATAGCGATCGAAGGTGACGGGATTGTCGCCATGCCAGCGATAGCAGCACCAGCGGCCGCCGGTACGCTCCGCCGCGGCGATCAACGGCGCGCCGTACATGCGATGCGCGAACGGCTGCGCGCCGTCGCGTCCGCCGAAATCCCAACTGCCCAGGAAGTAATCTTCGGACCCGGTGCCGGTGATCAAGGGCTTCGCCTCGTCGTCGATGAAAATCATCTCGTCGCCCTCGCCCCACCAGCGATCGGCATTTTGCAGGACCCCGAGCGTCACGCCCATCAGGTGGCCGCGTCCGCGCGCCTCGGCGAACACATAATTGAGACGCCCGTCGAGATTGATCTTGGCCGCATCGCCGGTAGTCGGAATGTTCGGCGTCGCCTGGCGATACTGCGCGTGAAAGTACATCGCATCCGCGGGAAGGCGCGGAACGGTCATGTAATCGATATTCGAATAGAACGAACCGACATCCTGCTTGCCTTCATTGGTAACCGTGATGCGCGCCGACCGGCGATAGGGCATCGCGAAATAGCAGTTGAGCGATTTTCCCGGCGAGCAGGCCAGATAGGCCGATTCGTAGATCTGATACGAGTTAAGATTGAGGCCGAAGAAATCGCCGATGGGCGTCTCGACACTCGGCTTATCGTTGCCATCCCAGTAAGCGCGCAGGACCAGCTCCTTCAGATGATCGCCGCTGCGCGCGGCAATCGTGAACCAGATATGAGTCACCACGCCGGGGCCGGTCGCGCTAAAAACTTCCTGCACGCCGCCCGCGGGAATGGACCAATAATCGCGATTGCCGCCAGTCCGATCGAAGCTCGACTGTTTCAGTGACTTGTAATTCTGAGCCCGCGCATACCGCGGAAGAAAGTCCATGTCGGCGGCGCGCTCCTGCGCCTGCGCCGTCTGAGTCTGCGCAATCTCCGCAGCTCCGAGTCCTCCGGCGGCAAGCGCGCCCCGCAAAAAAGCACGGCGAGGGTTGGACGACTGAGTCATGGCGGGATTATAGCGCGCCAGGTCCCCTGGATGCCATTGATAGTGCCCTTCAGGTGCTTCAAGTTACTGAGAGCATGACCAAAACTCGCGCGCCAAGCCGCATTCGCAACATAGAATAGAGCGGACCTACCCCGCCGGACTAAGGCTACCTTACTTAGGAATTAAGTACAATCTCTAGACGGTTCGTTAGGGGCTTATCAATTGCAGAGAGTACTAGAACCCTTTAGCATGGAGTTCGGAGTAACCGAACGTGGAGACTGTCAACATTATGGTAGCGCCAATCAATGACAATCCGGAGGGACTGGAGAAGAAGAAGGCGACGGTCCGCATCGTCATCGCCGACGACCATCCGATTGTCCGCGACGGGTTGAAGAAACTGCTGCTTTTGGAAGACGACTTCGAAATCGTCGGAGAGGCCGGCGACGGGCGGGAGGTCCTAGAGAAGGTGCAGGAGCTGGATCCCGATGTCCTGCTGCTGGATCTGCGCATGCCCAATCTGGACGGCCTGTCGGCGCTACAGGCTTTGCAGCAAACCAACAAGCGGACCCGGGTGATTGTCCTCACCGCGTCCGAGGATAAGAACGAATTTGTGCAGGCGATGAAACTCGGCTGCAGCGGCATCGTGCTCAAGCAGACGGCGCCGGACCTGATCGTGAAGAGCATTCGCAAGGTGCACTCGGGCGAAATCTGGCTCGATTCGCACACCACTGCGGCGGTCATGCGGCAGTTCTCTACCGGCCAGGAAGGCAGCGGCGGACAGGCCTCCGGCGGCAAGAATCGCGAACGCAGCCCGTTATCGACGCGCGAACGCGAAATCGTTGCGCTGGTGGCGCAGGGCTACAAGAACAAAGAGATGGCGGAGAAGATGTTCATCAGCGAGCAGACGGTGAAGAACCACCTGCACAACATCTTCGACAAGCTGGGCGTATCGGACCGTCTGGAACTCGCCCTCTACGCGATTCACAAGGGTTTGCACCTGGCGGGCGACCCAGCTCCGCGCTAAATCCCATCGGTTATGTGGCGCGC
The DNA here is from genome assembly GCA_963813145.1 of Bryobacterales bacterium. GTDB lineage: Bacteria > Acidobacteriota > Terriglobia > Bryobacterales > Bryobacteraceae > Palsa-187. Next base: position 2,084,829 of record CAWEXX010000001.1, on the reverse strand, counting down.
GCCTCCAGGCGTGCGGCATCGACAGTCGTGTCGATGTACCTTTCCAGGTTCGAACGTGGACGCGTGCGCCACTGCCCGGTCATTTCGTAGAACTCGTGGCAGCCCCACGCTGACGCATGGGGCTGTGTGTTCATTCGTCGTGATTATTAGCCCCATGCGTCAGCGTGGGGCTGCCAGCGCGAGCGGTCGTGAGACACCAACTAAACCGTCTTATCCTTCGCGTAACACAGCGGCTCCAGCTTGCATTCGACGCACTTCGGATTTCGCGCTACGCACAGCGCACGCCCGTGATGAATGATCTGGTGGGAAAAAAGAATCCACTTGTCCTTCGGGATGATCTTCGTCAGGTCCCTCTCGATTTTCACCGGTTCGGTTTCTTTCGTCAGGTCCAGCCGGTGCGAGATACGCTGCACGTGCGTATCGACCACCACTCCGGATGCGATGCCGAAGGCCGTTCCCAGGACGACGTTCGCGGTCTTGCGCGCCGCTCCCGGAACGGTCAGCAGCTTGTCGATGTCCTGAGGAATCTCTCCGCCAAACTCACTCGTGATCTTCTTCGCGGCTCCGATCACCGACCTCGCCTTGTTGTTGAAAAAGCCCGTGGACTTGATCTCCTGCGCCAACTCATCCTGACTGACGTTCGCGAAATCCTGAATGGTTGGATATTTTCGAAACAGCCCGGGGGTCACCATGTTGACACGCTTGTCGGTACATTGCGCGGAGAGAATGGTGGCGACGAGTAGCTCCCACGGACTCGAATGATGCAGCGCGCAAGTCACGCCGGGATACATTTTGTCCAACGTGGCGAGAATTTTCTTGACGCGCGCGGCACGCTCGGCGGCGGTTTTGGGTTTGGCTATAGCCTTTGGCAAGCCACATAATAACATTTGCGCGAGAAATTCCTTCTGTGGTTCGCGGCGCTGGCGGCTTTCGGCGGATGCATCTTCGCGGCCTTTGAATTCGACGATTTTGCACTGTTCTCCAACTCCCCGGTGGCGCTGCCCGCGCGATGGATCGACTGCTTCCGGCAAACGCGGCCGCTGACGGAGTTCACATTCTGGCTGAACGACGCTCTATTCGGAAGATCGCCGGTGTCCTGGCACGTCGTCGGTCTTTTGCTGCACCTGGCGGTGGTCGCGCTGGTTTTCGATGGATTGCGCAAACTGATCGGCGCCCGCGCGGGATTCATCGCCGCTGCGATCTTTGCGGTCCATCCGATGATGACGGAGCCAATCGCGTACGTGTTTGCGCGCGCAACGCTGCTCGCCGCATTGTTCAGCCTGCTCGCGATAAGAAGCTGGATAGCAGGCCGATTCTGGATGGCTGCAATATGGTTCACAGTAGCGATGCTGTCGAAAGAGGAATGCGCCGCGCTCCCGCTCATGTTGATCCTGCTGCCGCAACCGAGCCGCGACCACAGGGAGCGGCTATACCCATTCATAGCGATGCTCGCCGCAGCCCTGGCCATCGGCGTTCGCACTCTGCTCGCGGGCGCCGCCATCCAAGGATCGGGCGTCGGCGCCCACGCAGGAATCTCGCCCTTCGCCTATCTCGCCTCGCAAGGCGTCGTCATCTGGCGATACCTGCGGCTGTTCGCGATCCCTTGGGGATTCTCAATCGACCCTTCGCTCACACAGCCTCCCTTATGGGTCGCACTGCTGGCCTGGGGCGGGCTCGCCGGTCTATGCCTGATCCCGTTTCGCGGCAGATTCTGGTTCCTGATGGGCCTGCTGCTGCTCGCGCCCAGCTCGTCGATCCTGCCGGCATCGGATCTCGCCGCGGACCGCCGTATGTACATCCCGATGATTGCGTTCTGCGCTTGTGCCGGGATCCTGCTCGAGTCCGTCGATCGCCGGGCGATCGCCGCCATCGTGCTCGGATTGATGGCGATTTCAATTCATTATTCGATCCTCTGGACGAATCCGGAAGCGTTGTGGGCCGAAGCCAGCCGGTTGGCGCCCGACGCCTTGCGCCCGCGCATTCAGCTGGCTCGCGCCCTCCCGCCGCAACAGGGGCTGGATGAATTGAAGGATGCCCCGGACAACGAACTGATCGACACGGAGCGAGGACGGCTGCTGCTGACCCTCGGCCGGCCAGCCGATGCCCTTTCGGCGTTTGGACGGGCGCTCGCGTTGAATCCGAGCGACGCGCGCGCGATCAGCAATCGAGCCGTCGCATTGGCAGCATTGGGGTCGCGCGACGCGGCGATCGCTGAGTTTCAACGCGCCCTGGATCGCGATCCCTGCCTGTCCGACGCACGCGAAAATCTATCGAAGCTCGGCGTGCAGAGCAATACTCCGCAAGGCTGTGGTCGTCTGCCCGCTCCCTGATGGTCGCAGAACTTAGTGGGGCAGGTTCCCGACCTGCCCTCCGGCGATCGACCTGCCTTCCCCCTACGCTCTCTTATCCACATTCCGCATCGCCTTGTGAATCTTCTTCCACTTAGCCTTCAAATCCAGCTGCGCACGCACATCCAACTGCCGATCCAGATAGGCCGCTTCCTTCCTCATCTTTCGATAATTCGCAAACCGGTCGAAGTCCAGCGACCCTGCATCAATAGCCGCCTGCACCGCGCATCCCTCTTCCCCCGCATGCGCGCAATCGCGGTAACGGCACGTCTCCGCCAGTTCTTCGATCTCCGGAAACGCCCCGTCCACATCCTCCTCGCCCGCCCAAGGCTGCAATTCCCGAAGTCCTGGAGTGTCGATCAGCAGCGCACCGCTCGGAGTTTCCAGCAGCTCGCGACGCGTGGTCGTGTGCCGGCCGCGGCTGTCATCCTCGCGGACGGATTCAGTCGCTTGCCGCTCCCGTCCGAGAAGTCGATTGATCAGCGTCGACTTCCCCGCCCCCGACGATCCGACAAAAGCGACCGTCTCCCCCGGGATAAGAAATGGACTCAACGCATCGATCCCATCGCCATGCAGCGCACTGATCGTGACCACGTCGGCCCCAGCGGCGACCGCGCGGACTTGCCGCACGCGGGCGTCAAGATCATCACAAAGGTCGGCTTTGTTGAGCACGATCGCGCACTGCGCGCCGCTGGCACGCGCGGTCAGAAAGTATCGCTCCAGCCTGCGCAAATTGAAATCGCCATCGAGCCCGGTGACGACGAACACCGTGTCGATATTCGCGGCGATGACCTGCGCCTCCGATGCTTCTCCCACCGCTTTGCGCAGAAATATGGTGCGCCGCGGCAGGACTTCTTCGATCACCGTATCCCGCAGCCGGACGAAGTCTCCGACGGCCGGAAGGTCCTCTCGCCGCGTCGTCTCGTAGCGCAGCCGGCCGGCGAGCGTGGCGAAAATCTCCGTCCCATCCTCGCAGCGCAACGCGTAGGAATTTCGATGTTCCACCGCGACTCGTGCAATCACGCCTCTATGATATTCTCATTTCCATATGAGAATCGGCTGTTTCACCCCGCTGTTGTCGCAGTTTCCCCTGGATAAGGTCTTCGAGAAATTACGAACGTTGAACATCTCCACAGTGGAGCTGGGCACCGGCAACTATCCCGGCGATCCTCATTGCAAGCTGTCGATGTTGAACGATCGCGTAGCTTTGAAGGACTTCAAAACCAAGCTCGCGGACAACGGTTTTACCATCAGCGCGCTCAGCTCCCACGGCAATCCTCTACATCCGAATCGGGATGTCGCCAAGGCGTTCGCCGAGACCAGCCGCAAGACGATTCTCCTGGCGGAGAAGCTGGAAGTGCCCGTGGTGGTCGATTTTTCCGGCTGCCCCGGCGATAGCGACAAGGCAAAGTATCCGAATTGGGTCACCTGCCCGTGGCCTACCGAATATCTCGACGTTCTCGACTGGCAGTGGGAAAAGAAAGTGATTCCCTACTGGATCAAGCACGCCAAGTTCGCCGAAAATCACGGCGTGAAAGTCGCCATCGAGATGCATCCCGGCTTCGTCGTCTACAGTCCGGAGACCATGCTGAAGCTGCGCAAGATCGCCGGCAAAAACATCGGCTGCAATTACGATCCCAGCCACATGTTCTGGCAGGCCATCGATCCGATTAAAGCGATCCGCGTGTTGGGCGACTCCATTTTCCACGTCCACGCCAAGGACACTCAGATCTACGACGCCAATTTGCCCATGACCGGAGTGCTCGATACCAAGAAATATACCGACGAGCGCAATCGCGCCTGGATCTTCCGCGCCTGCGGCTACGGCCACGCCTACACCTGGTGGAGCGAGTTTGTCTCCACGCTTCGCATGTTCGGCTACGACTACGTGCTCTCGATCGAGCATGAGGATACGCTCATGTCTCCTGACGAAGGTCTGACCAAGGCGGCCACTTTCCTGAACCAGATCGTCATTAGGGATCAGCCGACAGCGCCGTGGTGGGTGTAAGCCCTAAATCCGATTAAACAACAGCTCCAGCCCACCTCTGATCGCATCGATCGTCGCGGCCGGCAGCCTTCCGATCTTCTCCGTGAGTTCGCTCTTATCGACCGTCAAAAGCTGCGACACGTTCACCACGCTTGCCTTCGGCAAATGCCCGTCGCCCTTCCGCAGAGCGATGTTGCCCGGAGCGCGCGCTCGGAGTAAATTCGAGGTGATCAGGCACACTACCGTAGTCGAGATCATGCTTACATTGAAGGCGTCGCTTTGCACCACTACGCAAGGATGCCGTTCTGCCGGACTCGAACCATGGGACGGTCCAAAATCAATCCAGAAGACGTCCCCTTGGCGAACATCGCTCACCAGCGATCCTTAATCGTCGAGCGGAATTTAGCTTTCGTCTTCGCCCCCGACGGCTGTTCCCCGCCCCGATCCGGCTCGCCATAGACCTGGTTCAATTGGTCGACAATTTCGATGTTCCGACGGTTCCGCAAATAGTCCTTCAGGGCGAGAGAAACCAGCCGGCTTCGACTTAGTCCCAGTTTCCTGGCGGTCCTGTCAGCCTCTTCGAGAAGAGGCGATTCGATAGAGATGGCCGTTTTCATGGTATGTCCACTTGGTAGTACCAAAAGTAGTCATTCCGATCATACCATCCTCCTCGCTCTGTGAACCTCCGTGCCTCTGCGTGGAATTCGATTCAGTGTTACGATCCAACGTATGAAGCTTTACCGCCTGCTCGCCATCCTTGCATCCGCCGCCGCCCTCGCCCCCGCGGATACAACTCAGAGGCCGATTCAACTCAACGATATTCTCGCCTGGAAGCGCATTCAATCCCAATCCGTCTCCCCCGACGGCAACTGGTTCGCCTATCGCATCTCCCCCGCCGAAGGCAACAGCGAAGTCGTCATCCGCAATCTCAAGGACGGCAAGGACCAGCACTTCCCCATCGGCGAACTCCCTCAGCCCGCGATACCCGCCGGCCCGCCCGTTCCGATCCTGGCGGCGCGCGACCTCGCTATCTCCGAAGACGGCAAGTACGCCGCGTTCCTCGCTTATCCCACCGCCAAGGAAGCGAAGACGCTGAAGAAAACGAAAAAACCCATCCAGAGCCGCGTCATCGTGGTGGAACTCGCCACCGGCAAGAAAACCGAGTTTGAAAAGGTCCGCCGCTTCGCATTTTCAGGCGAGCGCGGAACCATGCTCGCCATGCACCGCTACGCCCCGACACCCGCCGGTCCCGCCGCTCCGCCGCCGACTCCTCCTGCGCCGGGCGCGCCGCCCGCCGATGACAAGCCCACCGGCTCCGACCTCATCCTTTATGAGATGGCGACGGGAAATGAGTTGAACATCGGCAATGTCTCCGACTTCTCATTCGATAAGAAAGGCAACTACCTCGCCTGGATCATCGACGCGCAGGACAAAATCGGCAATGGCGTCGAAGTCCGCGACATGTCCAACGGCATGGTCATGCCTCTCGATAACGCGAAAGCCAGTTACAAGGGTCTCACCTGGTCCGAAAACGGCGAAGGCCTGGCCACCATGCGCGGCGTCGAAGACAAGGCGTGGGAAGACAAGCTGTACACGGTGGTCGCGTTCAAGAAAACCGGCGGCGCAGTCCAAAAGGTCATCTTCGATCCCGCCAAGGAAGCTTCATTCCCCAAAGGAATGTCCGTCAGCCCGAATCGCAATCCGATGTGGATGGCGGATCTTTCGGAAGTAACCTTCGGCATCCACGAACTGCGTCCGAAAAAGAAAGGCGCCGACGCCAAATCGGACGACCCTGACGCGAAACCTAAGCCCGCCGACGACACTCCAGATCTTCCCGACATGGTCATCTGGCACTACAAAGATTCCCGCATGCAGCCAATGCAGCAGGTGCAGGAAAACGCGGACAAGAACTTCAGCTTCCTGTGCGCCTATCGCGTGGCCGACCAGAAGTTCATGCGCCTCGCCGATGACGATGTTCGCGTAGTCAACGCGACTCCCGATTCAAAGTACGTGTACGGTGTCGACATTCGCAACTACGAGCTGGATTCTCACCTGAGCGGCCAGAGCTTTGAAGACGTCTATGTCATCGATCTGAAGACCGGCGCCCGCAAACTCGCCATCAACAAATCGCGCTATGTGATGCAAGCCAGTCCCCGACGGATCGCACATCCTTTATTACGAGGATGGAGCCTACTTCACTTACGAAGCGGCCACGGGCCAGAGTTACGAACATCACCAAGCAGATCCCGGCGTCTTCTGGGATCAGGAAGACGATCACAACGTAGTGAAGCCTCCGCATCGCCCGATCGGCTGGTCGAAGGATTCGAGCGCGGTACTGCTCAGCGACGGCTGGGACATCTGGAAAGCTCCTGTCCATGGCGGCCCCGGCGTCAATCTGACCGTCAACGGCAAGAAGGATAAGATCCGCTATCGCATTCGCTACCGCCTTGATCCCGATGAAAAAGGAATCGACCTGAGCCAGCCGATGTACTTCAACGCTTACGGCGAGTGGACCAAGAAATCCGGCATCGCGCTGATCGAGCCCAATAAACCGTTGAAAATGCTCTCCTGGGACGATGCGAGTTACACCACGCTGATCAAAGCCAAACGCGCCGATGTCTATCTCTACACCCGTGAGACCGTCAGCGATTTCCCGAACTATCACATAGCTTGAACGGCGCGCAAATCACCGACGCCAATCCGCAGCAGAAAGACTTCCTGTGGACCAAAGGCTCACGCCTCATCGAATACACCAGCGATAAAGGCGACAAGCTGCAAGGCACTCTTTACCTGCCCGCCAATTACGAACAAGGCAAGAGCTATCCGACCATCACTTATATATACGAGAAGCTCTCGCAGGCCACCAACGCCTATCCGCAGCCCACGTTCAACGGTTTCAACATCGCCGCCTATACCAGCAATGGCTACGCGGTTCTAACTCCGGACATCGTGTATAAAGTGAACGACCCAGGCATGTCGGCAGTATGGTGCGTGATTCCCGCGGTAAAAGCCGCCATCGCAACCGGAGTAGTCGACGCGAAACACGTCGGCATCCACGGCCATTCCTGGGGAGGCTATCAGACGGCGTTCCTGGTAACCCAAACCAAAATGTTCTCCGCCGCCATCGCCGGAGCGCCGCTCACCGACATGATCGCCATGTATAACGCGATCTACTGGAACACCGGCACCGCCAACCAACCCATCTTCGAAAGCAGCCAAGGCCGCTTCACCGGCAGCCCCAGCGACAACATGGAAGCCTACGTCCGCAACAGCCCGGTCTATCACGCGAAGAACGTGACGACTCCGCTGATCATCCTGCACAACGACAAAGACGGCGCTGTCGACTGGACCCAGGGCATCGAATACTTCAACACCCTCCGCCGCATGGGCAAGCCAGTAGTCATGCTCCAATACAAAGGCGAAAACCACGGCTTGCGGAAGCCGGAAAACATGAAGGACTACACGGTCCGCATGAAAGAATTCTTCGACTACCGCCTAAGTGATAAAGAGCCGCCCAAGTGGCTGATCGAAGGCGTCCCGCTGCTGAAGATGAAAGATCACATCGAGGAGCGGACGAAGGAGATTACTAAAGCTCCGGTGGTTGCGCCGGCGGGGGCGGGGTCGCCCCAGCAGTAGTGGAGTGGGTAGAATAGGAGCAGTTCGCCGAGGTAAGTAAAACGCGTCTGGCCCTTTTATTCCATCCAACGGAGACACTGGTTCCATTCCCCTGAGGCAAGATCTCAGGATCAGCCGTTTCGCGCGAAATTTGATACACTCGCGCCACATGGCAACTCCCGAAAAAGAAAATAGCAGTAAGCCGAATATTTGGGCCGCAAGCTCAGCGGTCGTCGCCGCGTGCGCGCTAGTCTTTTCGGTCTATCAGGGCTACAAAGTCAGGGAGCATGACAGACTCGGCGTGACCCCGCGAATGCTGCTAGAGTTCGGTTTTAGGACTGATGGAGTAGGCTGGAAGCTCTCGAATCGCGGACTAGGTCCAGCAGAAATTAGGGGATTTTCTGTTGCCGTGGATGGTGCTGACAAGCACAACTGGGTAGAAGTTCTCAAGGCACTCAATATTACCCATGGGACTTACGATTTCGCTGTGCCATATGCGAACGGCACTGTTTATCCGGTTGGAACAGAATTAAAGCTGTTCTGGCTCCCTCCGGAATTCACTGAGTATCTGACCAAGAACTTCCACCGCGTCCGAATAGAGATAGTCTACTGTTCTCTCTACAAAGAGTGTTGGTCCATCAACGAAAAGGCTGACCTGCTTAAAGAAGCCGCATATCCAGAAATTCCGTTCATGGGTTTCAAAGGGGAATAAAGTTTTTCAGCAACGGGTTTGAGGAGCGGCGTGAACGGAGCCGGGGGACGGATGATACCGCACATGAAGGAAAGCCAGACAGGCTCATCTCCCCGCTGTCGCCACGCTGTGCCGAAAACAGCTTAGTTCGAATTGGCGAAGTCTGCGAAACAATGGGGATTAACCACTCTGTCCCAAGGCGCCACCTCGCCAGCCTGGTTTTTGTGGCGCGCGCCTCCAGGCGTGCTGTGTCGAGAGTCGTCTCGACATTTCCGTCCGTCGGCATGACTGCCGACGCGGCACGCCTGGAGGCGTACGCCACAAGCAAGCGACTCTACCTCGCCGGGTGGACAGAGCGGTCTGTCCTCATCTTTTCGCCCCATCCACAAATTCCGATGGGTGTCTTCATTCTTCAGCGTCTCCCATCGGGGGTCCATTGCTGTCGAGTTTTCTTCATCCTGGTAAACTGACGACATGGAAGTACATCTCAAGCCCGATGTGGAAGCCAAGCTGTCGCGCCTCGCCTCGCAGCAGGGCCGCGATGCGGCTGCACTGGCGGAGGAAGCGATAGAACGGCTCGTCGACTATGACGACTGGTTCCTGCAACAGGTCGACAAAGGCTTGGCGGCTGCAGATCGCGGCGATTTTGTCGAACATGACGCGGTTCGCAACCTGATTGACCGCCGGTACCCCGGCTAATGATCGTTCGCTGGACGCAGCCGGCCGTTGACGACTTCACTCACATCTGCGATTACACCGAAGATCAATTTGGCGCGGCCAGAGCCCGGAGGACAGCGCTTGCGATATACGAGAGCGTCGATTCGCTGAGAACGATGCCTCATAAAGGGCGCGGAGGCCGCAAGCCCAACACTCGCGAACTAGCTATCCCAAGATTGCCATTTGTAGTGATCTACCGCGTTCGCGAGACTGTAATAGAAATTAGTCGCATCTTACATGCTGCCCGGAAGTGGCCCTGATCAATATGCACACCTACCCGGCACTTTTCACGCCCGAAGACAAAGGATTCGTCGTAACCGTACTCGACATTCGCCTTCTCGATCTCGCTCACGGCTCGCGGTGGGAACAAATTGAGCAGGCGTTTCGCGCTCTTAAAAAGCGGCTGGAGCTATCCGTCCAGGACGCCGCCTGACGGCGCACTACGGCCTTACGAAAAATCGTGCGCGACCGGCTGACCCTTAGATCAACCGGCCGCCAATGGATCGAGCTGACCGCTCGCATTGGAACAAGTCCAAGCTTCCGATACAACCCTCTGAATCCGGTGCCCAACCGGATTTCATGAGATCGATCCCAAAATGCCTCCATCTCCAGAGGCTCAGCACCACCGTAATACGACATTTGCTGCGCAGCAAAAAACTGTCGAAAGAGCCCCGGTGAGAGACTCCTTCTGATTGGAGAGTACTGCAAGAAAGATAGACAGCCGTTGTGGGAGCTTCGCAAGTCGCGGAAAGGGAAAGAGAAACAATCTGTGATGGGTGTGTGACGGCTTAAGGGCCGGCGGCAGGTCGGGGACCTGCCCCACTCCACTTCGCCAGATATGCTTCTTCCGCCTCCTGGTCGATCCGCTTGAACATCTCTTTTTCCCATTTCTCGAACCGCTGTTCTTTCAAATGCTCCAGCAGTTTGACGTCGCGGCGTTTCACGATCAATACCTGCAACTGCGCGTCGATCTTCTTCCGGCACTCGCCGCGAGCCTTATCCATGCGCTTCTGCTCTTCCTTCATACCCTGGCGATAAGAGTCGAAGAGTTCCAGATCGAACCCTGTCAGCGACGTCGCTGCTCGCAGTGCTTTCTCACACGCCATGCATTCTTGGATCAGCGCGACTTCACGCATCTCGATCGCTCGTAGTTCCGCGTAAAGCCCTTCGAGCTTTATCTCTTCCAACCGAGCCTGCATGCGCCGATACTCCATCACCCGTGCGAGCGGGAAGTTGAATTTTTTCACGTATGCGACGCCAGGGTGTAGAGCTCTTTCAGCGTCTCATCGATGGGCGCCGACACATCGGGAGGCTGCCTCAGAAACTGCATCAGGTTGGGCCGCAAACGGATCGCGGTATCGAGCCGCGCATTCGATCCCGCCGCGTACGCGCCTAAATTAATCAGGTCTTCCGATTGTTGATACGACGCCAATGTCTCGCGAATCTTGCGCGCCGCTTCTCTTTGTTCGGGCGTCGAGACTTTATTCGCCAACCGGCTGACCGAATTGAGGATATCGATCGCCGGATAGTGCCCCATCGCCCCCAGCTCGCGCGAAAGAATAATATGCCCGTCCAAGATCGCGCGCACCGCGTCGCAAATCGGCTCGTTAAAATCGTCGCCCTCGACCAGCACGGTAAAGAACCCGGTAATCGAACCCTTGGGGAAATTTCCGGCGCGCTCGAAGATTTTCGGCAGGAGGTTGAAGACGCTCGGCGTATAGCCTTTCTGACTAGGAGGCTCCCCCGCGGCGAGCCCGATTTCGCGCTGCGCCATAGCCAGCCGGGTAACGCTATCCATGACAAGCAATACGCTTTTTCCGCAGTCGCGAAAATATTCCGCGACCGCAAGCGCGACAAAGCCGGCGCGAATTCGCAGCGGAGCGGGCATATCGGAAGTCGCGCATACCACGACGCTGCGCTTCCGGCCTTCTTCACCCAACTCATTTTCGAGAAAGTCGCGGACCTCGCGATTGCGCTCGCCTATCAGCGCTATCACACTGACATCCGCCGAGTTCTGGCGCGCCATCGCTCCCAATAACGTACTTTTCCCGACCCCCGACCCGCCAAAAATTCCGATGCGCTGCCCTTTTCCAAACGGCAATAAACTGTCGATCGCGCGAACGCCGGTGACCAAGGGCTCTGTAATATGCTCGCGTTCCAGCGGACCCGGAGGTGTCGCGTATAAATCGTAAAAAGCTTCCGGATCGATCGAGGGGCCGCCGTCCATGGGTTTGCCGAAGCCATCTAATACGCGGCCCAGGAGTTGCGGACCCACTTCGACGCGCGCCGCTTCCGGTCTCGCAATGACGGTATCGCCCGGCTGCAATCCGCCGGTTTCTTCGAGCGGCATCAGCAGGACACGATTATTCCTGAAACCGACGACTTGGGCGCGGACCATTCGACCTTGGGCGCTGCGAATCTCGCAAAAATCGCCCACCGCGGCGGCGGGTCCGTCGGAGGCGATCAGCAGGCCGACGATTTCCTGGACGCGGCCCGCCCACTGCATCGTCTCCATGTCGGGAAGGGCTGAAATAAGGTCGTTTAAGGTCATTTTCGTCGTTTCAGGACATCAGTAAGTCCGCGATCGATCTCGGCGAGCTGGGTATCGACCGACGCGTCTAGCTCGCCGCGCGAGGTTTCGAAAATGGCGCTGCCGGGCGTGAGCGATCCATCGGACACGATCTCCAGCGCCGGTGGAATTTGCAACCTTTCGCGATGCTCGTGAATGACGGCCGCATCGCAAGGAGCAACCCGCAAGCGAAGAGTTTCGCGAGCGTTCAATTTGCCGAACGCGGCTTTTACCAGGCCGAGAATCGCTTCCGGATCGGTGGCCAGTTCGCGATAGAGCACGCGGCGGGCGACGGCCAGCGCCAGTTTGACGGCATCGTCCTCGGCTTCGGCGCGCACGCGTTTCCGCAATCCGGCCAATTCCGCAATCATGGTGTTGAGTCCGGCCAGGACCGGCTCCAGTTTCTGCTGCGAGCGCAATTGCGCGGCGGCTTCTCCGGCCGCGAGTCCCTGGTTGTACGCGGTGCGGACGCGGACTTCTGCCTCCCGCTGAATTTCCGACACTCGCGTTTCGGATACGGATTCGGCGGGGCGGGCGCGGTGCACCTGCGCGTTTTGCCCTCCCGCGGGGCGCCAGGCGATGGGAAATGCTTCGACGCCGTCTTCGGGCCGCAGAATTCTAGAGGACATATTGCTCCCCGGCGGTGCCCTTTAGACTGATGATGCCCTCGGTTTCGAGCTGCCGAACCACGGCGATGATCTGCTGCTGCGACGCCTCGACTTCCTTGATCTTGATGGGACCGAGGGCGTCCATATCCTCGCGCAGCATCTCCGCGCCGCGCTGGCTCATGGCTTGCAGCATGTGATTCTTCATCTGCTCGCTGGTTCCTTTGAGGGCCATAGTGAGAATCTTGCGGTCCACCTTGGCAAGGACCTCCTTCACGGCATTGACGTCCAGCAGCAACAGGTCTTCGAACACGAACATCAGGTGGCGGATGGTCTCGACAAGATTGGGATTCACCTGTTCGATGTTTTCGAGAATTTCCTTGGCGCTGTTCGAATCCAGGCGATTGAACATTTCCGCCACCGCGTGGACGCCGCCGGTGGATTCGCGGCTCAGCTCGCCCAGGGATTTGAGTTTGGAGCCGATGACGCCGGCGATCTTGGAAATAATTTCGGGAGAGATCTGGTCCAGGCTGGCCATGCGGAGCGCGACATCGGACCGCATTTCGGCGGGAAGCGAAAACAACAGGCCGGCCGCTTGCGACGGATTGAGATGCGAAAGAATCAGCGCGATGGTTTGCGGATGCTCGCTATGAATGAACTTGGCCAGTTGAGCGGGATCGGTTTTTTGCAGCGCGTCGAAGCTGAGCGTCTCGTTGCCGAGCGTTTTCATGAGCCGGTCCAGCATTTTTTTGGCGTGTTCCGGTCCGAAGGCGGCAATCAGAATTTTCTTCGCGTAGTCGATGCCGCCCTTCACCACATAATCGTGCGCGACGGCCATCTGGTAGAACTCTTCAAGAACGCTTTCCGCTTCTTCGGCGGTGAGCGAACCCACGCGCGCAATCTCGCGGCTGATCACCTGCACTTCATCTTCGTCCAGATTGCGCAGGATGACGCTGGACGCTTCATCGCCGATCATGACCATCAGGATGGCCGCCTTGCGCAGGCCGGAGATTCGTTCCACGTCGGTGGAGCTAGTTTTCACCATTGAGCCAGCTCCTGACCACCTGCGCCATGGCCACCGGATCCTTCTTGGTTTCCGCGGCAATGTGTTTCTTGATCACTTCAGTTTTCTTGGTCTGGACTGCCGGCAGCTTGAGCTGTAGCATGGCCTCGGCGTCCCTGCGGGCCTGCTCGCCGACCTGGCCGGCCATGCGGGCCTCCAAATTTTTCTGCGCGTCCTGAACGGTTGGCTCTCTCGGAGTCGCGGCATCGAGCGCAGCGGCGGCGGCTTCGGCTTGCATACGTTTCTTCTTGCGCATTTTTGTCACTACGAAAAGGAACCCCACCATGAGAGCCAGCATGGCTCCCGCGCCGACGCCGGCGATGATGGCGAAATTCTTCTGGGCCATTAGCTTCTGCAGCCACTGCGGAAGCGGGCTACCGGGCGCGGGTGGAGCCGCCACCAATCCGGAATTGCCGGGCTCCGCGTTCAGAGTCGATTCGAACGGAAATGAGTTGACGACCAGTTGATCGCCGCGCGCCGGATCGAGGCCCGTGGCGGCCGCGACCAGATCGTGAATCACCTTGAGCTTCTCCGCCGAAGGTGGCTCGACGAAACGCTTCGCGCCGTCCCAACGCAGCGAATGATCCACCAGAATGGAAAGCGATATCTTCTTGACGCCGCCCTGCGGCAGCTTGGTGTGCTTCACCAAACGGCTGGTTTGATAACTGATGTTTTCGGTATGGCGCGAGTAGTTGCTGGCTCCGGTGGACGCTTTGGAGGTGGGTCGCGGCAGATTCGAGGCTGTGCCGGGAACACCGGAAGCGCTAGCCAGCGCGGGCCCGTCTTCGGTGCGCTGCGAGGTGACCATGACGGATTTCGCGGGATCGAAAACCTCTTCACTCTGCTCCCCGCTGGTAAGATCGACGTCGGCCGAAACACCGATGCGGAAATGATCGGTTCCGAGCAGCGGCTCGAGCGTCGAAGCAATTTTGTTCTGAATGCCCTGCTCGATCGATTTCCGATAATCGAGTGTCGCTTCGGAAGCCTCGGCGCCGTCGCCGGGTGTATTGGGACGCGGGCGATTCAGCAGGTTGCCGTTCGTATCGACGAGCGACACCTGATCCGAGGACAGTCCGGGTACCGCACTGGCGGTAAGCTGACAGATCGCGGCTATGTTCTGCGGCGAGAGCGCGGCGGCATGGCGGAGCTTCACCAGCACGCTGGCTTTCGCCGGCTGGCGGGCTTCCGAGTAGAGAGAATCCTTGGCCAGCGTGAGATGCACGCGGGCGGTTTCGACCTCGCGGAGCGACATCACGGAGCGTTCTAGCTCGCCTTCGATGGCGCGATGATAGTTGACTTGTTCGGTAAATTCGCTGGCCCCGAAGTTGGCTTTGTCGAACAGCTCAAAGCCGATGCGGCCGGACTTGGGGAGTCCCGCGGAGGCCATCTGCAATCGCGCTTCGGCGACTTTATCGGAAGGGACCAGAATGGTGGAGCCTCCGCTCGCCAAACGGTATTCGACTCCGCCCTCATGAAGCTTGGCGACCAGCGCGCCGGCGTCCTCGTCGGCGAGTCCGGTAAACAGAGGCTTGAAATCCCGCTCGTCGTTCCAGTGGTTGACCCACGCCAGGCCGCCGACCACGGCGACGATGGCGACCGCGATCCAGATGCGCTGGGACCAGGAGAGACGATCGAAGATTTGTTTGAGTTGATTCATTCGCTATTCAAAAAAGAGGACTGGACGCTGGGGGATATGCATGAGCGCGGACAAGAATCCTACCGCGCCAATTCGCAGGGTCGCGGTTCTGAGCCCAACCCGTTTGACTGGCGGGGGCGCGGCGGGGTTCCGCAGATCGGTCGCTGTAGTCGCGGCTCTGAAAGGGGGACGAGTATTAGTCGGTTTCTTCATAGGTCAGACCTGCATCTGCATGACTTGGTTGTAGGCGGTCACGACCTTATTACGGACCTGCATGAAAAGCTGTAACGACAGGTCCGCCTGCTGGGTGGCGAGGGCGACTTTGTGCAGCTCTTCCCCCTCGCCGGAGAGGAACTTGTTGACCGACGCGCCGGCATTGTCCTGGAAGTTTTGCACTGTGGAAATCGCGTCGGTGAGGACGGAATGGAACGCTGCGCCGCCGGTGGGAGAGGCGAAAGGCGAGCCGGCAATAGACGGCAGCGAAGGGATCGAGATGTTGCCGGGGATGATCGGGGCCATAAGTTATCTCAAAAGATCGATCGAATGCGTAATCATGTCTTTCACCGCAGTCATGGCGGCGATGTTGGCCTCATACGAACGGGTGGTATTGAGCAGATCCGCCATATCCTCGGCCGGGTTCATTTTGGGAAATGCGACGTAGCCCTCCGAATTGGCATCGGGATGACTGGGCAGATAGCGCATGTCGGGAGCGCTGTTGTCCTGGGTGATATCGGCCACGGTGACGCCGGTGGCTAGTTCGTTCTGAAACACGGCGGAAAAGGGAGATTCCTGAAGCTCGCTCGAGAAAACCACGTCTTTGCGGCGATATGGACCGCCTTCGGGAGTGCGGGTGGTCTCGGCGTTGGCCATGTTTTCGACCAGCATTTCGGCGCGCGTGCGCTGGGCCTGCATGCCCGAGGCGCTGACTTGAAGAGCGGCGAATAAACTCATGAACCGGATCCTCCTTGAATCGCTTCCCTTACCGTATTGAGCTGGCCGCGTAGCAAAGCGGAAGCCACATTGAAACGCATCGCGTTTTCGGCGAGCATGCGAGCTTCCCGGTCGACGTTGACATTGTTGCCGTCGGGCTTGTCGGGAAGTCCCTTGGCCTCGATGGTGAGGGGTTGCTGGCCGCTGATCGCACCGGCGAATTCCTGTTGAAAATCAATGTCTTTAGTCTGATAACCGGGAGTATCGACATTGGCGATGTTGGAGGCGGCAAGTTTTTGGCGCGAGCTCAACAGATCCATATAGTGTTCGATGTGTGTTGTCAACGCGTCCAGGATCATGGCCTGAGAAGGAGCAGGTTGGTGGCCAGGAGGAGGAAGGATAGAGGTAGGATTTTTAGCTTAGCGCGTTACCCGCATGCTGATGGCACTTCCACTTCGGGGACAGTCAGCTATGTTCCGAAGTGAAGAATCGCCGGTCCGACGCGGGAGGCCAATGTTTTTGCACATATTTGGCTCTTTTTATACCTACTTAGGCTATAGCGGTAAGAGCCAGCTAACGTTCGACTTGAGCTATGTGGTTGATAAATCAATGAGGATGGCATTTCGGATGTCACGAGGTCTTCACTTCGTACCATAGCTGACTGTCGCCGAAGTCGAAGTATGATTGAGGGAGTTCCCATGCGGTACGGAATTGCTGTCAGCCTCGTTGCTCTGATCGCGCAGGATGGGGCTGTCATTCGAGTTCCGGTTCGCCTGGTGGCGGTACCGACCCTGGTTTATTCGAAAGACAACCGGCTGATTCCGGGGCTCAAGAAGGGTGATTTTCGGGTCCTCGACAACGGGATTCCGCAGAACGTGAGCCTGGATACCGACGATCCGCCCGTTTCGGTGGTGGTCGCCATCCAGACCAGCGTCGATGCGCGCTCGGCTGCCTCGTATATCGCCAAAGTCGGCAGCGTGATGGAAGCGCACCTGGTGGGCGCGACCGGTCGGGCGGCGGTGATCGGTTATGCCGACGATATTAAGGTCCTCAAGCCATTCGGATCGGGAGACGTGCGATTGGCGTTTCGCGGCATTTCCGTAAAAGGGCTCGAATCGCGCACCATCGACGCGGGGATCGAGGCGATCGCCATGCTGAAAGCGCGTCCGCGGACGCAGGCGCGGGTCCTATTGTTTATCGGGCAACCGTCCGATCATGGGAGTGAGGCGAATTGGGCTGCCCTCGAAAGCGAAGCGGACAGGGAAAATGTGTCGATTTATGCCTTACTGTCTGCAGAAGTGAAGCCGGACCCCTTGTCGCCCCTGATCGCCGCGACCGGAGGCGCCAGACATCACTTTCGCAAGCAACAGGAATTGGAGAACGCCATCGGGACGCTGGGGGTGGAGCTGCGCAGTATATATATGTTGAGCTACCGGCCGAGTTCGGCCGACGCCGGGCGGCATACGATTTCGGTGGAGGTTTCGGTCCCGGGGGCCAGAACGTACGCCCGTCCGGGATATATGTTGAGCCCAAACTGATCCGGTTCGCGCGGAATAGACTGAGAAGAGAGGTAACTATGAAACCACTGATAGTCATGGCGGTTTTTGGATCGTTCGCAGCGGGGCCAGCTGTATTAGGGCAGGATAGCGGCCTGAAGGCCAGGGAGCTGTTCTACGCTCCCCCGCCGGACACTTCGGCAAAGCCGAGCACCCCTGCGCCCACAACTGCGACTACACCGCCACCAGTCAAAAAGGTTCTGCCCGCCCGGCCTCCTCTCACAAAAAATGGGACGCACGAACCCACGCCGATGCAAACGGTGGCCAATGTTCCGCTCGGCATGCGCTACAGCGTGATGAAGCGGCTGAACTCCGGCAAGTTCGCCGAGGTCGATTCCGATTCGACGTTCCGGTCCGGCGATCGCATCCGGCTGTATGTTGACGCGAATACGACTGGTTATCTGTACGTAGTGATGCAGGGATCGAGTGGCAACTGGAGACTGCTGTTCCCATCGGCCGACGTCGACGGCGGCAACAACCGAATCGTGAGGGGATCCTCGCAACAGATCCCGGCGGGCGACACAGGACAGTTCGTATTCGACGATCAGTCGGGCACGGAGAAACTCTTCCTGGTGCTTTCACGCAAGCCCGAGGAGGATCTGGACAAGCTGATCTATTCGATCACCGGAGCGTCCGCGGCGGCGGACCGGACGTTGATGGCCAAGGCGAGCGTCGGCAACGATGTGGTGAATCGTTTGCGGGAAGAAGTGAAATCGCGCGACCTGGTGTTCGAGAAGGTCGATGAGATGAGCGTGCAGCAGACCTCGGGCGAAGTGAAGACCGAGAAGGCAACTTACGTCGTGGATCCCAGCCGCACCGATGACGCGAGGCTGGTGGTCGACGTATCGTTGAAACACGGTAAATAGGGACCTCATGCGAACCTTCTTCATTTTCGCGATAGCGGCGGCGTCCTGGGTGCGGGCGGACGACATTCAAAGGATCCGCCTGACCGTGGAGAAGCAGGACGCGTCGGGCTGGAAGAAGGTCGATTCGGCGCTGGTGTTCTCGGCCGGCGACAAGCTGCGCTTCCACGTGACATCGACGTTCGCGGGATTCCTGTACGTGATGAATCACGGCACGTCCGGATCGTATGAACTGCTGTTCCCGCGATCCGATACCGGGGCCGACAACAGCATTGTGGCGCAGAAGGATTACGTCGTTCCGGCCGTGCAGGGATGGTTCAAATTGACGGGCCCGCCGGGTCACGACGTGGTGTATTGGGTGATCAGTCCGGTGAAGCTGGGGAATGAGTATCGGGCGCTGCCGCCGCCTCCGCCGCACCCGGATTTGCCGCTCACTTTCAAGCCCCGCTGCGACGATACCATTTTCAAATCGCGAGGCGATTGCGTGGATACGTCGGCCGGCGTGAAGCCGGTAAAAGAAGGCGAGGCGCTGCCGAAGAATCTGGACGGAATCGCCGCACCGACGCCGCGCGAGTTACTCTTTATTCAGGAAAAAGGCGCGACGGTGGTGTCATCGCCCGCGCCCTTGACAGGACCTGTCGTCTATGAACTTCGTCTGGCTCATCGCTAGTCTCACGTCGATCGCGCTCGCCCAGCAGCAGCCGGCGCAAGAGAAGACGCGCGATTTGAAGTATGAAGAGGATCGGGCCAAAGCGCCCTCCGTCGCGATTCCGCGCGGTTATGCGCTGGTGATCGGCATCGCGAAGTATAAAAATCTTCCGGCCAGGGCGCAGCTCGATTATGCCGAGCGCGATGCCGAGTCCGTCTACTCGGTGCTGATCAATCCGGAGGGCGGGAATTTTCGCGCCGAGAACGTGCATCGGCTGATCGGAGCCAAGGCAACGCTCGCGAATATCAGACAGGAGATCGAGGGCTGGCTGCCTTCTGTCGCGAAGGAATCGGATCGCGTGGTGATTTATTTCGCCGGTCACGGATTCATCAATGCAGGGCACGGCTTTCTCGCTCCGTACGATATCGATCCCCAGAACATCAGTGCCAGCGGCTATTCGATGGATACGCTTGGGAGCGGTCGCGGGGACCAAAATAAAAGCGAAGTGGAAGGTCCTGCTGACCGATTCATGCCACTCCGGCGCCATTTCGCCCGACGCGGAACTCGCGCAGGTGAATAAGAACCTGCTCGATTTATCGCGCACCATGTTTTCGCTGACGGCCAGCCGCGATCGCGAGAGATCGTTTGAGAGTAAAGAATGGGGCGACGGCCACGGCATCTTTACTTACTACGTCGTCAAGGGACTGGAAGGCGAGGCCGATGAATCGGGCGACGGCATCGTCACGGCGGACGAACTTGCCGAATACGTGCGGCGCAATGTTCGCGAGGTGACCAAGGGACAGCAGAATCCCACGTCCGACCGCGGCAGCTTCGATCCCAACATGATTCTGGCCTATATGCCCGACTGGACTGCGCGCCGGGAAAGCTCCCGCGCCCAAGGACGGGACACTGATTTTCGAAGCCAACATGGACGGCGTGGAAGTGTTTGTCGACGGCGTTTCCCAAGGCGTCATTAATAAGGGTACGCCGCTCAAACTTCCCGGCATGAAGGCCGGCAATCACACCGTCCAAGGCGTAAAGATGGGTTACGAACCGGACGGACCTCGCGAGGAGATCGTCTATCCGGGCCGCGATTCCACGGTGACGCTGAAAATTCTGATCGCCCGCCGCCGCCCGAAGGCCGCGCTTGACGAGCTGAATAACGGCATCGAGTTTTACAACAAAGGATTCGCTGAGAACTATAAGAAGGCGCTCCAGCATTTCGACAAGGCTCTCGCGATCGATCCGAAGTTCAGCCAGGCGTACCTATATGAGGGTCGCGCGTACCTCTCGTTATTCGACGAGCAGAAGTCGCAAGCGGCGTTCCGGAAGGCGATTGAGATCGATCCGGATTACATGGAAGCGCGCGTGAGCCTTGCGGGGACGTTGCTCGATACCGGCGCGGTCGATGAGGCCATCCGCCAGTTGAACACGGTCACGCAGCGCGATAGCAGCAATGCGATGGCGTTCTATCTGCAAGCGGAGGCGTATCGATTAAAGGAAGCGTACCCTCAGGCGATCGAGTCCGCTCGTACTGCAATCAAGCTCACGCCTGCCAACGCGGAAGCGCACCTGTGGCTTGCCGACAGCCTGCGAATGAGCGGAGCCTTTCAGGATTCGACCGATGAGTATGTGTCGTATCTCAAGCTCAGCGACTTCGATACCAAGCTAGCCGGGAAGCTGAATTACTACGTGCTCGGCTATATCGCGGGCATCGGAAAAAAGAAGCGCGCCGCACAGACGGATACTTGGCGCGACATGCGCAGTCTGGCCTACTTCGGACTATGCGACGCGGAGCGCAAGCAGTCTCACTTCGAAACGGCCGTCGGGTATTGCCAGAAATCGCTGGCCTACGATCCGAAGGATCCCTACACGCACTACGCCCTTGCGCTTTGTTACATGCACCAGGCGCAGCAGTCGGCGAGCCTGGAAACACTCGCCAGCGCGGGGAACCATTTCCGCACGATGCTCGATTTGAATCCGGATCTGGAAGAAGCAAAGTATGCGCGGCAGAATTTGAAGAGTATCGACGGGCTGCTTGGCGCGCGCTAACCTTTGCCTGAAAACTTTCCTCTCTGAGCTAGAATAAAGTTCACACTCAAAGGAGACCCATGAACCGATATTCCATGACGATACTCGCCGCCACGCTCACGGGCGCACTTCACGCTCAGACAGCCAACCCGCTCTCGACCGAGCTCAAAGGCAGCTACACGCGCGTCAAGACGAACTTCATCAAGGCCGCCGAGAAGATGCCGGAAGATCAGTACGACTTCAAACCGATGCCGGACATGCAGTCCTTCAAGGAACGAATCGTGCACATTGCCACCTCGAGCATGGGACCGTGCTCCGCTTTGAAGGGCGAGCCGAAGACGATCGACGCAAAAACTCTCAAATCGAAGGCCGATGTGGTCGCCGCACTGAAAGACACGTTTGCCACCTGCGATGCCGTGATCGACAATATGACTGACGCGGACGCGGTGACGATGGCCTCCGCAGGGCGCGGCCCCGCGCGTTCGAAGCTCGCGTCGGGCTATGCCTTGGTAGCGCACACAAATGAGCTCTACGGTTACATTTGCGTGTACATGCGACTAAAGGGTGTCGTTCCTCCGTCAAGCGAACCGCGCTAAGGAACCGCGACCGTCAGGGAGTGGATCGGCGTTGAAACCTTTTTTAGCCAACCGTATCTAACGCCTATGCCTCTGGCCGCAGTCCTCCAAGGTGACGAGCTTCGAAAGATCGACGCATACTGGCGCGCCGCGAATTATCTCTCGATCGGCCAGATCTATCTGTTCGACAATCCGCTCCTCACCGAGCCGCTGAAGGTCGAGCACATCAAGCCGCGCCTGCTGGGACATTGGGGCACCACACCGGGTCTCAATTTCGTTTATGTTCACTTGAATCGCGTGATCAAGCGCGACGACCTGAACATGATCTACATCTGCGGCCCCGGCCACGGCGGCCCAGGCATGGTCGCCAACACGTATCTCGAAGGAACCTACAGCGAGTTCTTTCCCAACATCACCGAAGACGCCGAGGGAATGAAGCGGCTGTTCAAACAATTTTCTTTCCCCGGCGGAATCCCAAGCCACGCCGCGTCGCAGACTCCCGGCTCCATCAATGAAGGCGGCGAGCTCGGCTATTCCCTGCTCCACGCCTACGGAGCCGTGTTCGATAACCCCGATCTGATCGCGGCCTGCGTGGTCGGCGATGGCGAAGCGGAAACCGGCGCGCTCGCCACCAGTTGGCACTCGAATAAATTTCTGAATCCCGTACGAGATGGCGCGGTGCTTCCCATTCTGCATTTGAACGGCTACAAGATCGCGGGGCCGACCGTTCTCGCGCGCATTCCACGCCACGAACTGATCGAACTGTTCAAGGGCTACGGCTATCGCCCCTATTTCGTGGAAGGACATGAGCCGGATCCTATGCATCAGGCCATGGCCGAAACGCTCGATACGTGCATCGCGCGAGATTCGCGCGATTCAGAAAGAGGCCCGCGAAACCGGGTTCAAGCAGCGTCCCATCTGGCCGATGATCGTGATGATCACTCCTAAAGGATGGACCGGTCCCAAGGTCGTCGACGGCTGCCAGATTGAAGGAACCTTCCGCGCTCACCAGGTTCCTTTGGACGAAGTTCGAACCAACCCCGCGCATCTGAAGATTCTCGAAGAATGGCTGAAGAGCTATCGCCCCGACGAATTGTTTGACGACCGCGGCCGGTTGGTGCCGGAACTGGCCGAACTCGCGCCCAAGGGCGAACGCCGCATGGGCGCGAATCCGCACGCCAACGGAGGCCTGCTGCTGAAGGACCTTCGCATGCCCGATTTTCGAAAGTATGCGGTGAAAGTTTCAAAGCCCTGTGCAAGCGTCGGCGAAGCGACGCGCGTGCTGGGAGGTTTCCTGCGCGACATCATGACGCTCAACGCCGATGCGAAGAACCTGCGCGTGTTCGGACCCGATGAGACCGCCTCCAACCGCCTCGGATCGCTCTTTGAAGTGACTGACCGCGAGTCGGTCGCCGAGACATTTCCTTTCGACGATCACGTTTCCGCCGACGGACGCGTCATGGAAGTGCTCAGTGAGCACATGTGCGAAGGCTGGCTCGAAGGCTATCTGCTCACCGGCCGCCACGGATTCTTTAGCTGCTACGAAGCGTTCATCCACATTGTCGATTCCATGTTCAATCAGCACGCGAAGTGGTTGAAGGAGTCGCAATCGGTGGCGTGGCGCAGGCCCATCGCGTCGTTGAACTATCTGCTGACGTCTCACGTATGGCGCCAGGATCACAACGGCTTCAGCCATCAGGACCCCGGGCTTTGTCGATGTCGTAGTGAATAAAAAAGCCGGCATCGTGCGTGTCTATTTTCCGCCCGACGCGAACTGCCTGCTCTCGGTCGCCGATCATTGTCTGCGCAGCCGCAACTATGTCAACGTGATTGTCGCCGGAAAACAGCCCGCGCTTCAGTATCTAGATATGGACGCGGCGGTGAAACATTGCACGGCGGGCGTCGGCATCTGGGAGTGGGCGGGTAGCGATCAAGGCGGCGAGCCCGATGTAGTGATGGCGTGCTGCGGCGATATTCCGACGCTCGAAACGCTGGCCGCCGTCGATTTTCTGCGGACCAATATTCCGGATATCCGTATTCGCGTGGTGAACGTGGTGGATCTGATGACGCTGGAGCCGCAAAGCGAGCATCCCCACGGCCTCAGCGACCGCGATTTCGACGCCCTGTTCACTGCGGACAAACCCATCGTATTCGCGTTTCACGGCTACCCGTGGCTGATTCACCGGCTGACCTACCGGCGGAAAAATCACGACAATCTGCACGTCCGCGGATATAAAGAGGAAGGGACGACGACTACTCCTTTCGACATGACCGTGATGAACGATATCGATCGGTTTCACCTGGCAGGCGACGTTCTCGACCGCGTTCCTCGCCTCCAGAACACCGCCGGGCACTTGAAACAGGTGCTGGGAAACAAACTGATCGACCACAAAATCTACATCTCCGAGCACGGCGACGACATGCCGGAGATCAAGAACTGGAAATGGCCGGCTTGAGAAAAGCCAAAAACCACATTTGGCCGCCGATGAACACAGATGAACGCCGATTGAAAACAAATGTTCTGATCCGCGTTCATCTAGGTTCATCAGCGGCTATAATTCCTTTTTCAGCAGCCTCCGAGAGGCTTGTGGCGCGCGCCTCCAGGCGTGCCGTGTCGAGATTCGTCTCGACATGTCCGGTCGTCGGCATGACTGCCGACGCGGCACGCCTGAGGCGTGCGCCACAAGCCCCGGAACCGCGACCGTCAGGGAGCGGATATGAGAATCCTCGCCATCAACGGAGGCTCCAGCAGCGTCAAATGCCGCCTCGACGAACTCACTCACGCCGCCTCCGAACCAAGTGACTCGGTGTGGCACGCGCACATCGAATCTCATGACAATCTCGAATCCGTGCTCCGCTCCGCGCCCGGACCCGTTGACGCCGTAGTGCATCGCATCGTGCACGGCGGTAGTTTTCGCCAGACCGCAAGGATCACCCTCGAGGTTCGCGCTGCCATCGCCGGCGGCGCCGAAATCGCACCGGAGCATAACAAGTTTGAGCTTCAGACCATCGACGTGGCGGCTCGCGTCTTCGCCAACGCCCCGCAAGTCGCCGCCTTCGATACGGCGTTTCATGCGACCCTCGAACCCGCCGCTTATGTTTACCCGGGACCTTATGAATGGCTCGACCAAGGTATTCGCCGCTATGGATTCCACGGCCTCAGCCATCAGTATTCTTCGCGCCGGGCAGCGGAAATCATCGGCAGTGAAGCCAAGCGCCTGATCGTCTGCCACCTGGGCAACGGAGCGTCGCTGTGCGCAATCCGCGACGGCAAGAGCATCGACACCACCATGGGATTCACTCCGCTCGAAGGTCTCATGATGGGGACGCGCTCCGGTTCGCTCGATCCGGCGATTCTGATTTATCTCATCCGGCACAAAGGCTACACGGCGGACCGCTTGGACCGGATTCTCAATAGCGAATCGGGACTGCTGGGTGTCTCCGGCATCTCGGGCGACATGAGAGACATTCTTCAAGCGCAAGATCCGCGCGCGAAACTCGCCTTCGATATCTACACGCATCGCTTGTGCCGGGAAATTGGCAGCATGGCCGGAGTTCTCGGCGGCGTCGACGCGATCGTGTTCACCGGCGGCGTCGGCGAAAATTGCGCGCCGCTGCGGGAGATCGTCGCCCAACGCTTTTCTTTCCTAAATGCCAGAATTCTGGTCATCCACGCGGAAGAAGAATGGGAAATGATCCGCGAATGCTATCTTCTTCTTGGTGACGTTTTGCCGTAGGAGGCGTCCAACGGTCGAAAGGGGTTTTTGATGAAAATTCTAATTGTGTTCGCGTCGGCGTGTGTCTGGTTCAGGCCCAGGATCCGATGAGCAAAGAGACCAAGGGTCTGTACACCGCGGTGAAGGGTTACATTCTCAAGTCGGCCGAGAAGATGCCGGAGGCGAATTATTCCTTCAAGCCGTCGCCCGAAGTGCGGAATTACGGCGCGATCCTTGGCCACCTGGCAGACGACCAATATTTCTTCTGCTCCGCCGCGAAAGGCGAGAAGAAAGATACCACCATCGAAAAGGACGTCACGTCTAAGGCTGCTCTCGTCGACGAGCTGAAAAAAGCTTTCGCCTATTGCGATTCGGCCTACGATTCCCTCACTGACGCTACCGGCGCCACAATGATGAAATTCGGCAAAGGCGAGCGCAGCTTGAGCGGTATCCTGAACTTCAACGTCGCCCACGATTTCGAGCATTACGGAAACGTGATCACCTACTTGCGCATCAAAGGTCTGGTACCTCCTTCGAGCGAAAAGCAATAAGCTATACTCAAAGTATGGCGCGCGGTTGGGAAAGCAAGTCAGTCGAATCCCAGGTCGAGGCGCGAGACGACTTAAGGAAGGTACGCATGCCCAATCGCACCCCTGAACAAGTGGAAATCGAGCGCAAAAGCGACGGATTGCTCTTGCAAAGAGTCCGTGTCATGAGGGAGATCGAGATTTCAAGCAATGCGCGGCACCGGCAGACGCTTGAAAACGGACTTAAGTACCTGGAAGATTCGCTCAGCGCGCTGGGCTGGAAAAAGTAGGCCTTACTCCCACTCGATCGTGCCCGGTGGTTTGTTCGTTAAGTCATAGAAAACACCGGCGATACCGTTAATGTCCCGAAGCTCGTTCGTCAGCCGGCGGAGCAGATCTGCGGGCATTCGGACCGCGCTTGCGGTCATTCCGTCCACCGAATCGACAGGGCGCAGAACGACCGAATTATGGTCGTCTACGGCTCCGCACGGGATCAAAATGACCGGATTTTGCCAGATTGAGGCGTCGAATCCGGACTCATGGGTCCGTTTTCGTACAATCGCGTCGGCGCGGCGGAGGATATCGAGCCGATCTTCGATCAGTCCGGCGCGGAAGACTCTCATCTCTTCCAGTGGCACGGCGGTCCAGACGGCGACCACTACCCGGTTTACCTCATCGAGCTTGTTAATGAGCCGCGCCACTTCTTCATCGGTATCGGGAAAATCCTGTATGGCCAGGACCGAGCGATAGGTCCGCGAATCGCCCTGAACGCCGACGGATCGGACGGGAATGATATAGCCGTCGGCCGTTTTTTCAGGAATGCCCGAGGTTTCCGAACAGAGGCAGCGGATGGCGAGGCCGGGACCGGGGAACGGATGCCGGTCCAGCAGCTCCGGAGCCAGGCCAAGCTGGCGGCCGATGGCGCGAACTTCATCCTTATAAAAGGATGAGAGAGGCTCGATGATGCGGCCTTCGTCGATGAGCTTCTGAATTCCGGCGACCCGGTTGTGATGGGTCTTGATCAGGTCGGCTTTGGCGCTGCCCCCGGATTCGATGGTGTCGGGATAGATGGTGCCTTGGCCGAGAATCCATTTTCCGTCCAGGAAATGTTCACTTTCCAAGATGCGCTGCTGGACGTCCACGAACTGCTCGCCGATAATGTGCCGTTTCTCTTCCGGGTCGGTGGCCGTGGCTAGCGCGGATAGAAATTCGGCCTTCGCATCGGCCACCTGAAACGACTGTGCCCCGATGGCTTCGAAATTCGCGCGGACGAATTCAGTCTCGCCTTCGCGCATCAGGCCGGTATCGACGTAGGTGCCGTGCACCCGGTCCGGTCCCAGCGCTTTGAGGCACAGCGTGTAGGCGACAGTGGAATCGACGCCTCCGCTGACGAAGAAAAATACGTTGCGATCGCCCGCCTGAGCGCGGATCTGATCCTCGACGGATTGCACCTGGCCGGCCGGGTCCCAATCTTTTTCGCAGTGGCAGACGTCGAAGAGGAAGTTTTTCAGAATCGTCAGGCCGCAGGGGGTGTGGGCGACCTCGGGATGAAACTGGACGGCAAACAAGCGTCGCGAGGGCGACGACATGGCGGCGATCGCACAGGTTTCGGTGCTGGCGAGAACTTCGAAATCCTCAGGGACGGCAGAAACCACGTCGCGATGGCTCATCCAGACCTGCTGGCGCCCTTCGATGCCGTTGAGGATCGTATCGGCGTTGGTGATGTCGAGAAGAGCCAGGCCATACTCGCCCCGGTCCCCCTTTTTCACATGGCCGCCAAGTGCGTGCGCCATTAGCTGCTGGCCGTAGCAGATGCCGAGCACGGGAGTGCCGAACGTCAATAACTCCGGGTCGATAGTGGGACTCGCGGGATCGTACACGCTGGCCGGTCCGCCGGAGATGATAATGCCTTTACGGCCGCGCAGGGCGGAGACGGGCGCCTCACTCGGCGCGACTTCAGCATAGACGCCCAGGTCGCGCACTTTTCTCGCGATCAAGTGACAATACTGGCCGCCTGCGTCGAGGACGGTGATTTGAGGAGTCAAGATACTATGTTATCGCCTGTCGGCTCTGTTGAAAGAACAACCTGACTTTAGCAGGGCCGTCTTGTGGCGCGCGCCTCAAGGCGTGCCGCGTCGGCAGTCATGCCGACGGGCCGGAAATGTCGAGACGACTCTCGACACGGCACGCCTGGAGGCGTACGCCACAAGACCTCGGTCTTCATCACCATCGATGAGCTTAGTGGGCGACTGCGGCGACGGCGCGTTCCTGCACGTTCATGCGCTGCACCATCTGCTTCTTCGCGTTTTCAAGCAGCGCCTTGGCCTTCGGTAACGCTTCCAGAGCCTTCTGCACCGCCGGATCCTGCTCGATGGCTACGCGCTGCGATTCCTCGTAGCTGAACGCGGTGATGTACATTTCGCGCTTCAGCTGGTCCTTGATCCACTGATGATTCTCGGTGAATTCCATCTCGGTGAAAGGCACCTTGGCGTTCATCAGGATAGTCGTGGAATTCGTTGATCAGCTTCTCGTCGGGCGACCAGCCGGCGGGCAGCTTGGTATCGCGCGCGCCAAACCACTTGGAGGAGAAACTGAACATCGCATACTTGCGGATCAGCTCGATCTGGAACTTATTCAGCTTGGCCGGCACGTACTTTTCGTCCGGAGTGATTCCGCCGCCGCCGTATACCGTACGGCCGCTATCGGTCATCTTCACGTCGTTGGCGTTCTTCTGATCGAGGTTGGTGTGGTAGTAGTAATCGAGGAACGACTGATTGGCGTACGGCCGTTGGATCCAGCGTCCGCTCGGCGTATAGTACTGCATCGTGGTCAGCGCCAGCCCGGTGTTATCGCTCATCGGGAATACGGTTTGGACCAAGCCCTTGCCGAACGTGGTCTCGCCGAGGATCCAGGCGCGGTCGTGATCCTGCAAAGCTCCTGATACGATCTCGGCGGCTGAGGCGGAGTAGCGGTTCACCAGAACCACCACCGGATAATCCACGCCCTTGCCGTCATGGCGGACAGTGAAATTCTTCTTGGGCTGCACGCGGCCGCTATGGCTGACGACCAGTTCACCGCGCTTCAGGAAGTGGCCGGCGACGTCGATCCCCTCGGTCAGCAACCCGCCGGGATTCTGGCGCAGGTCGAGAACCAGGCCCTTGACGTCTTTTTCGGGCAGCTTGGCCAGCTTCTCTTCCATTTCCTTGCTGGTGTTTTCGCCGAACTGGGTGATATCGAGATAGGCAATGCCGGGTTTGATAAAGAAGCAATCTGGAACCGTGGAGCGCTCGATTTCAGCGCGGGTGATGTTGAAGGTGATGGGCAGCTCGCTGCCTTCGCGCTGGACCTTGATCTGAACGTGGGTGCCCTTGGTGCCTTTGAGGCGGTCGGCGATCTCGGTAGTGTTCAGGCCGTCCGTCTTCTTATCGTCGATTTCGAGCAGCACGTCGCCGGCGCGCAGGCCAGCCTTGTAGGCCGGATATCCGGCGAACGGCGCGAGGACGATGGTCCGGTCATTGCGCGCGCCCACCAGCATGCCGACGCCCGAATAACGGCCGCTTTGCTCCGTGCGGAGGTCCTTATAATCCTTGGGATCGAAGAAATTGGAGTGCGGATCGAGCGTGCGCAGCATCCCTGGAATGGCGCCTTTGTAGATGGCCTTTTCCGGCTTCACGGTATCGGCGAAATTCGCCTCGACCACATCGTAGACCTTGGTGAACGCCTTGAGGCTTTGGCTGAGCTGCTCCTCATTATTGGTTGAGGCGGCTTTGACATGCCCGCCGCTGAAAAACAGGCCGGCGGAAAGCGAGCACAGAGCTATAAAGGCGGGAACGACGAAGAAACTGCGGCGGCTAGATGGCATCCTCAAGATGGCCTCCGTTTTTAGTATATCGCGCAAAAGGCGTCCTGGTGAGTAGACGTCGGCGAGAGGGGATCAGTCACAGAATATATGACTTCAAGCTGGGACTGTAGCCGACCGGCGCTTGTGGCGCGCGCCTCCAGGCGTGCCGCGTCGGCAGTCGTGCCGACGACTCTGCTGACATACCGCTCCCTGTGGTCGCGGCTCGCTATTCTCCTGAGCCGCGACCGTCAGGGAGCGGGCAAATGCGATAATCCTACCCGACCCGAGCCGCTCGCCGCGCCGCGGTGCCAGGCTCCATGCGCGCCGGCTTGCGCTCATTTTCCGTCAGCCGGCGAGCCTGATCGCTTACCGACACCAGGAACATTGGTTGGCGGGCGTTTTTCAGAATATCGATGATCCGGTCGTGCTGATCCTCTAAATAGATCGACTTGCCGTCCGTCACCAAGTGCAGGTCGGAGTTGGCGGCCAAAACCTCGGCCAGGCGCTTGCCCATTTCCTTTTGCAGGAAGCGGAGCACACGCCGGATTTTCTGGAGCGAGAACCCTTTGCGGCGCAGCTCCGCAATGACCGTAATCTCGATCACCTCGGCGGCGTAATAGACTCTCCGATGCCCCTCATGGCGCGGGGACACCACCTTACGCTCATCCCACCATTGCAGCTGCCGGAGGCTGACTTCCGCCACCTGAGCAACCTCGATGGACGAGTACGTCCGTTCCTCAATCTGAGCTTTTTCAGGCGTCTTGTAGGACGACGCGGCGGCGGGGCGGGGCTTGCGGGCTTTAAACATAACGGGGAGTTTCCGTTTCGGTCGAAAACAGGACTGCCTAACGATTGTACTCGACTGGGGGGGCGTGTCAATAGGGTGTCGAGTTTGCCGCCCGTACTAGGTCATTTTCACAAAACTACCAGTCGGCTCGTCGGTGGGCTAAGCTAGCTCACGATTAAACATCTCGCGGATCTGAGCCGTTGAAACAGACGGCTCGATCCCTTTCTCGTCACGCATCGCATTCGCGACGTGCCGGGCGGCGTCCGCGAGTACTAGTTCGTGCTCTTTCGCCATCACTTGACGCTAACATAAAATGCGGCCCGATTCTTGACAAAGGCAACAGATCTGTTTACGATTGGAAGTGACTTGCAACGAGCTCAGAAGGTGGCTCACGAAGCGTGAATGCACTTTCGAGCGTGGCAAAGGGAGTCATCAAATCGTGTGCCTCGGAAACCGGCGATCGGTTTTCCCGGACCACGGCAGGAAAGAGATGCCAGTGGGTACGGTGAATAGTATCAAGAAAGATCCGGGTCTGAAATGAAGGGAAACGATCGTGGTTAGTTACCCAGTCCTGATAACAAAAGAAGGAGCAGCGTATCTCGCTCATTTTCCCGATGTCCCGATGGCCCACACGTTCGCCGATAGCAGGGAAGAATGCCTCAGGAACGCGCTGGACGCGCTTGAGACTGCTTTTATCTCCCTAATGTCAGATCGCCACGAGATTCCAGAACCATCGCGAATCAAGCCGGGTATGGATTTCGTCACTCTTCCCGCCCTCGCTGAGGCGAAGGTTTCGCTTTACCGGGAGATGTCCGCAGTGGATATGCGGAAGGCGGAACTGGCTCGCAGGCTGGGCTGGCACAAGCCGCAAGTGGACCGGTTGCTCGATTTGAGGCACGATTCGCGGCTCGATCGGATTGAACGGGCGTTTGCGGTTCTGGGGAAGCGCGTGAGAATCGCGATTGAGGATGCTGCTTGACAGGCAGGTCGGGGACCCGCGCCACTTAGAAGAAAAAGTCGTACAGTCGTCGGAGAACTCCCGACCGCTCTCGCTCTGCTGCTGGGGTAGCTGCGGGAGCACTGCTGGCTGCTTCCAGAGCGGCCAGGCACTGGGAGATGAGAGCTCTTTCCGATCTCCCAATGGCCGTGGTCGGGCCGGTTTGAGGGGTTTCGCTGCCCAGAGAGATGTGGAGCATCGCCTGCCACGGCTCCTTCAATCCGAGCCGCCTGCACATCCGGCAAGCGCGGGGCACGCACGGCTCAAAATCCCTGCGCGCCTTTAAATAATCCTGACGCAGAGGCTCCAGGTCGGCGCTACCCTTCGTGGGAGATCGCACGCGATAGTGCTTCCGGTACTGGGCTTCCCATGCATCCACCGAATGGAGGTATTGCCGCGTGCAAGCCCTAAGGTGGGACAAAAATTGCTCGTCGGACATCTGATCGAGGGCTAGAGGGCCTCGCGCGTGCATACTGGAATATTGGCTAGTATAACGGGTTATGGCGATCGAGACATATTCAAAGACGGGACTTGCCATCAGCTGGCTGGCGGCAGCATTCATGCTCGTGGACGGCGTCATGAAGCTGGTAAAACCGGCTCCGGTGATGGAGGCTACGGCCAAGTTGGGATTCCCGGAACCCACCATTACCGGGATCGGGATTACGCTGCTCTGCTGCACCGTGCTTTATCTGATTCCCCGCACGTCGATCCTGGGCGCAGTGTTGGCGACCGGCTATCTGGGCGGCGCGGTCGCGGTCCAGGTGCGGATCGGCGCGGATTGGTTTTCACTGGCGTTCCCGGTGATATTTGGCGTGCTGATCTGGCTTGGGCTGTGGCTGCGGAACGAACGGCTGCGGAGTCTGCTGCCGCTTTCTTGAGACCGCTCCCGCAGGTCGCGGCTCTGAAGAGCGTATTTCAATGGAACCGCCTTTTCACATAGACTCTTTATTTTTCACATAGACTCTTTATAGGATCATGGTCCTTCAAGGCGATGCTTTTCGGCGGCTATGCATGGCTCGGGACTTGCTTTCCGAGTACCGGGACCAACCCCTGCTGGTCAGGGAAATCGCGCGCGACACCGGGATGTCGCACTTTCATTTCATCCGCCAGTTTGAGGCCGTGTTCGGGCTCACGCCGCATCAGTTTCGAATCCAGGTGCGGCTGGACCATGCCAAGCTCCTGCTGGCGCGGGGGAACCATTCCGTGACCGACGTTTGCATGGAAGTCGGCATGTCGAGCCTGGGCAGTTTTAGCGATTTATTCCTCCGGAGGGTGGGCGTGGCTCCATCGGAATACCGGCAGCGGGCGCGGGTCCTGGTGCCGGGCGCGGTCCCGCCGTTTCCCGGGTGCCTCAGTTTGATGGCTTTCCTGCCTGCCGCGGCGTTTCGCAATTTTCGAGAAGCGGAGCCGCTGCGTGTTCCTTTAGAATTCGGACATGCGAATCAAGCTGACCAGTCTGATGGTGGATGACCAGAGCAAGGCCTTGAAGTTTTACACCGAGGTGCTGGGATTCCGGAAGAAGCACGAAATTCCGATGGGCGAGTACCGGTGGCTGACCGTGGTTTCGCCCGAAGGTCCCGACGATCTGGAATTGTCGCTGGAGCCAAACGCCAATCCCGCCGGGAAAACCTTTCAGGAGGCGATGTTCCGGCAGGGCATCCCGATGGCTTCGTTCGAGGTCGGAGACATCGACGGAGAATATGCGCGGTTAAAAGGGCTGGGAGTGGTGTTCACCAGCGGGCCGGTGAAGGCGGGTTCGGTGTCGCTGGCGGTATTCTCGGATACCTGCGGGAATTTGATCCAGTTGCATCAGCCGGAGTAGTTCTATCTCCTTTCCTTTGATAGCTTTGTCCCTTTCGAGTGAAATGCGACGGCCTCCCGTCCGTGTACTCTCATCTCAGGGAAATGGAGGATTCGGTGGGTTCGTTTTGTAATTTTGGTGGGGCAGGTCCCCGACCTGCCGCCGGTTTTCAGCCCCATGCGCTATATCGGCCGTGACGAAGCCCCAAGCTGACGCCTGGGGCTACTCCTGCCGCAGTGCCTCCATCGGATCCACCTTCATCGCGCGGCGCGCCGGGGCCCAGGCGGCGGTGGCGGCCACGAGGGCCAGCAACAGCGGGACCGCACAGAATGTGAGCGGATCGATCGCGCCGACGCCGAACAACTGGCTCTGAATGGAGCGCGTGAGCAGCGAGGATGCGACCAGGCCGATCGCGACGCCGGCCGTGGTCATCATGGTCGCGACGCGGAAGACGCTGCTGAGAATCTGGCCGGGACGCGCGCCGAGAGCCACGCGCAGTCCGATTTCGCGGGTTCGCTCGGAGACGAAAAAGGTCATGACGCTGTACAGGCCGATGACTGCCAGCAGCAGCGCGGTTCCGGCGAACAGACCCAACAGGATGGTTTGGAATTTTCGGGGTGAAAGGGAGGTAGAGAGATAGTCGGTGAGGCGGGTCAGGTCGTAAACGGCCCGATTCGGCTCGATGGAGTGGATCTGCCGGCGCACGGACTCGGCAAGCAGGAGGGGATCGGCGGCGGACTTGACGATGAACCTCGGGTCGGGATTGTAGCCGGACACTCCGCAACCGTAGATGGTGGGGATGGGTTCGCGCGCGGGACCGTGCTGGCGTACGGGACCCACCACGCCGATGATTTCGACCGGCGTGGGGTCGCCTGCCGTCAGATAGTGCCCGATCGGGTTCTCACCGGGAAAAAAGCGGTCGGCGAAGGTGCGGTCGATCAACATCACAGGCGGAGTTTTCTGGTCGAAAACGGCACGGCAAGTGGCTCCGGAGAGGATCGGGATGCCGAGCACGTGGAAGTAATCCGGACTGACATACTGCTGGTCGGCGAAGAGCTTTTCGCCTTGCGAATCGCGGCCCACGACTGTAAATTGCGCGGGATATTCCTTGGGCTGCGCCGGCAAGCCGAGCGTGATGGCGGCGGACTCGACACCGGGGATCGCGCGCAAGGCTTCGAGGGTCCGGAAGAGACGCTGCTGGACGCGGGGGATGTTGTTCATCTCGCCCCAACTGGCGCTGGTGCGCAGCGAAAGGACGTTCTGAGGCTCGAATCCGAGGGGCGCGTCGCCGATCCGGGAGAGCGTACGGATCAGAAGTCCGGCGCCCACCAGCAGCACGATGGCGAGGGCGATTTGCGCGCTGACCAGCGTGCCCAGGGCGCGTCCCGTTCCCCCGACCTGAGTGCGGGAGCCGGTGGCGAGAGTAGCTCCCGTTTCCTGTCGGGTGGCTTCGAAAGCGGGAAAGAGGCCGAACAGTATCGTGGTGACCAGGCTGAGGGACAGGGTGAAAACCACGATTCGCCAGTCCAGGTGAATCTCGTCGGAGCGCGGGAACGCTTTAGAGTATTGCCGAAGGAGCTGTGCTCCGGCGATCGAGAGGAGGAGTCCGCAGACGGCGCCGGGAAGCGCCAGGCAGAACGATTCGATCAGCAATTCGCGGACGAGCTGCCACCGTCGCGCGCCGAGCGAGAATCGGATGGCGATTTCGCGGCGCCTCTGGCGCGCTTGTGCCAGCAGCAGGCATGCCACGTTGGCGCAGGCGATCAGCAACACCAGCGACACCGCGCCGTAGAGAATCCAGAGCGAGCGCCGCGCGCCCCCGACGGTCTCCTCTTTGAGAGGCTCGACGAGGGCGGTCCAGTTGGCGTCGGTTTGGGGAAATTGCAATGCCAGTTGACCTTGCACGCCGTTGAGTTCTGCTCTGGCGGCGTCGGGCGAAACCCCTTCGCGCAGCCGGCCGACCGTCTGATAGAATCTGGCTTGACGATTGGTCATCACCACGTCGGGAAGGCCTGCCGGCGTCCAGACATCGACGTCGGACTCCGGGAAGACGAACGATTCCGGGACGATGCCCACGATGGGGTAGCTGTACGTGCCGATCCGCAATCGATAGCCGACGGCGCTGGGACTCCCGTTAAACCGGCGATGCCAGAAACGCTCGCTGATGACGGCGGCATTGGGGAAATGATCTTCCTCCGGCGTGAAGCCGCGGCCAGCCAGCGGGATCGTGCCGAGCACGCCGAAAAATCGGGCCGAAACGCGCGCCACCACCACCCGCTCCGGCAGCGAGCCGGAGATCTCAGCGACGCTTTCAATGTACGCCCCGGCAATGCCCGAGAAGCTGCGCGAGAGGCGGTTCCACTCCTCGACGCGCACCGGCGCGACTTGACCGCGCTCGACTTTGTTTCGCCGGTTCACCTCGTACAGCGCCATCAGCCGGTCGCTCGCCGGATAAGGCAGGGGCTTGAGAAGGACCGCGTCGATCACGGAGAAAATCGCACTGTTCGCTCCGATGCCGAGCGTCAGCGTCAGTACCACCGCGAGGAAGAATGCCGGGCGCTTGAGAATCCTTCGAAACATGGGTTGAAGACGATACCGGGGCGTTCAGGTTAGGTTACTTTCCGCGAAACAGCGGCGGGCCCGGCAGCATCCTAACGACATGGTCAGCGTCGCGTTATACGTCAAACTGCAGGCAAAATCCGGCCGGGAGCAGGACGTCGCAAACTTTCTTAGAGGCGGATTAGCAATCGTCGAGCAAGAACCGGCGACGATCGCCTGGTTCGCCATACAGATGGGCCCGTCGACATTCGGAATTTTCGACGCGTTCCCGGATGAAGCAGGACGGCAGGCTCACCTGTCCGGACAAGTCGCAGCGGCGTTGATGGCGAAGGCGCCGGATCTTCTCGCGGAGGCCCCGAAGATCGAAAAGATCGAGGTGCTGGCCGCGAAGCTGCCCTAGCGATAGGCTTCGGAAATCCTGAATGTTATGTGGCGCGCGCGTCTACGCGTGCCGCATCGACACGCATGTCGATGCCTCTGGAGCTTTCAACGGGCGTCGAGATGAGTCTCGACGCGGCACGCACGAGTGCGTACGCCACGGTGGCTCGGAGCGTCCATTCCAGCGCTCTCATAGTCCAAGATCTTGACGGATTTGTTCATCCGGAAACCCGGGTCGAGGCTCGCTGAGAGCGTCCGCAATCAGCGACAACGCGTCTTCCCGCAGCGGCTCGTCATCTTTAGGGCAGGCGAGAAGGCTGCGCGCTACTGCATCCAGGGAGACAAATTTGACATACTCCAGAAAGTTGCGGAGCTTCTCGGGAGGAACTTTATCCAGTTCTTCGATGATCTGCTGGTATCGGTCTCGACCACCGCCATTACCCACCCCCCACAAACCACACTACCTCGATCTGAGCTCCATCGGACACTTCCGCCGATTCCCAGTCGTTCTTACGGACAATCTCGCGATTCAGCTCCACTGCCACCCGGCCGCCGTCAATCTCCAGAAATTTGAGCAATCCGGCTACGTTCAGGCCCTCCGGAACCCTCCGTGGCTCGCCATTTAGAACAATCCCAACTGTCTTTGTTTCGAGCGTCACGTTGACACCATGTTTCCGCACTCATTATATTCAATAGTTACTGCTGATTCCCGATCGACCCTGAAGACATGCAAGAAACACTTACCTCTTCGCAGATCTACTTCCCTGTTCTAGTGCAGGTTGGCATCGCGGTTGCCGTCGCCGCCGGATTGATTGGAGCGTCCACTGCTCTTGGAAAACGGGCGCGGAGTCCGTTGAAGGACACGCCTTACGAATCGGGCATGGCGCCGACCGGCTCGGCCCGCGAGCGGTTCAGCGTCAAGTTCTACATGGTCGGGATGATTTTCATCCTGTTCGACATTGAAGCAGTGTTCCTCTATCCCTGGGCCGTGGTTTTCCGCGAGCTGAAGATGTTCGGATTCTTCGAGATGCTGATCTTCGTGGCGCTGGTGCTGGTGGGCTACTTCTACGTCTACAAAAAGGGCGTGCTCGATTGGTCCGGCGAACTGCCCCAGGACTTGCGAGGCAAGAAATGAGCCATCCGGCGATTTTAGAGACCAAGGAAGCTTTCGGCGAAACTACCCATATTGCAGACCCGGCGCAGATTGTCGCCTTGTGCCGCTATTTTAAGGACGAAGAGAAGTACGTCCGGCTCAGCGGCCTGACCGCCGTCGACTGGCATCCTAACGAGCCTCGCTTCGAAGTGGTTTATCATCTGCACTCAATAGAGCGGAACGCGCGCCTGCGCATCAAATGCAAGGTGTCCGGCGAAAACCCTGAAATCGATTCCGTCTACAGCGTCTGGCGCTCCGCCGACTGGCATGAGCGCGAGGTGTTCGATCTGTTCGGCATTACATTCCGCAACCACCCCAACATGGTTCGCATCTTAATGCCGATCGATTGGGACGGACATCCGCTGCGCAAAGATTATCCGGTCCACGGCTACAAGTACAGCTACCCCAATGAATAAGTCTTTAGAAGACAACTACGCAACGATCCCAGCGCTGCAGGAGCAGCCGGCCAGTCCATCCGCTCCACGGCGCATGACGCTGAACATGGGTCCGCAACATCCTTCCACCCACGGAGTGCTGCGCATTGTGCTGGAGCTGGAAGGCGAGACCATCCGCTCCGCCGCGCCCGACATCGGATTCCTGCACACCGGCATCGAAAAGCAGTGCGAAGCGCATGACCTGGGCCAAGGCGCTGACCCTTACCGATCGCGTCGATTACCTGGCGAATCTTTCGAACAACCTGGTTTACTGCCTGACCGTCGAAAAGCTGCTGCAGATCGAAATTCCGGAGCGGGCGCAATGGCTGCGCGTCATGATGACCGAATTTTCGCGCCTGAACAGTCACTTGGTCTGGCTCGGCACGCACGCACTGGATATCGGCGCGATGAGCATCTTCTTTTACTGCTTCCGCGAGCGTGAAGAAATTCTTCGCATTCTGGAGCAGTTTTCCGGCCAGCGCATGATGACCAGCTATATCCGCATTGGCGGCGTGGCTCTCGAACCTCCGCGCGGCTGGGAAAAATCGGTGGGCAAGTTCATTCGCGGATTCCCGTCCAAGATCGACGAGTACGAAAACCTGCTCGACTCGAATCCCATCTGGGGCATTCGCACGAAGGGCGTGGGCTATATTTCGCTGGAAGACATGCTGGACCTGGGCGTGACCGGTCCCATGCTGCGCGGCGCCGGATTGCCGCTCGATTGCCGCAAGACGGCCCCATATTCGAGCTACGACAAATTCAACTTCGACGTCGCGACGCAAACCGGCAACGACGTGTACGCGAGATATCGGGTCCGCTTACAGGAAATGCGCGAGAGCGCGAAGATCATCACGCAGGCGCTGGAAGGTATGCCATCCGGCGCTTACGCGGCCGACGCACCGCACGTGGTTTTGCCCGATCGCGAAAAAATGAAGACGCAGATGGAAGCGTTGATCTATCATTTCAAGATTGTCACCGAAGGCTTCCGCGTTCCCGCCGGCGAAGTGTACCAATGTATCGAATCGCCGCGCGGAGAGATCGGCTATTACATCGTGAGCGACGGCACCGCGAAGCCTTATCGCGTCCACATGCGCACCCCGAGCTTCGCCAATCTGATGGCCCTGCCCGTGATGCTGAAGGATACGCTGATCGCCGATTCCATCGCGTCGCTGGGCAGCATGGACTTTGTACTGGGAGACACGGACCGGTGACCTTTTCGCCGCAACTGGAAGATCGATTCGCCAAAATGCTGAAGCGGTACCCGGCCGGCAAAACGCGCAGCGCCGTGGTTCCCATGCTGATTTACGCACAGGATGAAACCGGAGCCGTCACGCCGGAACTGATCGCTGAAATCGCCCTGCGCTGCGGCGTCGAACCACTGCAGGTGGACGAGGTGGTCGGATATTATTCCATGCTGCATCGCAAGCCGCAGGGGAAATATCACGTCCAAGTCTGCACCAATATCAGTTGCCTCCTGGTCGGCGGCGAAGAATTGTACGAGCATGCCAAGAAAAAACTCGGAGTCGGCCACAAAGAAGTAACTCCCGACGGACAGTTTTCGTTAGAGGAAGTGGAGTGCATGGGAGCGTGCTCGTGGGCGCCCGCGGTCGAGATCAACTACGATTTTCATCACTTCGTCACGCCGGCGCAGTTAGATAAATTGATCGACGATCTGAGGAATTCGCATTAATGCCGAAGAAACTCTTCAACGAGCCCAGCCCTCTCGAAACCCGCATCGTCAGCCGGCGCTTCGGGCTTGAAAATTCGGAATCCCTTGATACGTATTTGGCGAACGACGGCTACGTAGCGTTCAAAAAAGCCAAGGAAATGTCGCGTGATCAGATTCTCGATGAGGTGAAGGCCTCTTCGCTGCGCGGACGCGGCGGCGCGGGATTTCCCACGGGTCTCAAATGGAGTTTTGTTCCTCACACGTCGCCGAAACCGCGCGTGATCGTGGTCAACGCGGATGAGAGCGAGCCCGGCACCTGCAAGGATCGCCTGCTGATGGAATACGATCCGCACCAGATGATCGAGGGCATCCTGATCGCGAGCCTGGTGGTGGATGCGCACGTCGGCTACATCTATATTCGCGGCGAGTATCGCTACTTGATTGAGGCGGTCGATCGAGCGCTCGACGAAGCGTACGCGAAGGGTTATCTGGGCAAAAATATCGCGGGAACCGGCTGGGATTTCGACCTCTATACGCATTCCGGCGCGGGCGCTTACGAGTGCGGAGAAGAAACGGCGCTACTGGATTCGCTCGAAGGTAAGCGCGGCATTCCTCGCATGAAGCCTCCGTTTCCGGCGGTCGCGGGCGCGTGGGCAATGCCAACTCTGCTCAACAACGTGGAGACTTTCAGCGCGATTCCCGCCATCATCCAGAACGGCGGAAAAGCGTTCGCCGATCTGGGGGTGCCGAAGGCCGGTGGCACACGGCTGGTCTGTATTTCGGGTCACGTGAACAAGCCGGGCGTCTACGAATTGCCGCTGGGCTATCCGATGATGAAGGCGATCCAAGATATCGCCGGCGGCATTCCGAACGGGAAGAAGCTCAAGGCGGTGGTCCCTGGCGGATCGTCCTGTCCTTTGCTCCGAGCCGAGGAATGCGACATTCCGATGGATTACGACAGTCTGGCGAAGGTCGGCAGCATGCTGGGGTCGGGCGGGATGGTGGTGCTCGACGAGACTACGGACATGGTGAAGTTCGCGCTCCGGATCATGAAATTTTACGCCCACGAAAGCTGCGGCTGGTGCATTCCGTGCCGCGAGGGCACCACGTGGCTCAAGAAAATTCTAGAGCGGTTCAACGCCGGCCACGGCCGTCATGAAGACATCGCTCTGCTGGGCGAAGTGTCGAAAAACATGCTGGGCCGCACCTTCTGCGCGCTTGGCGATGCAGCCGCGATGCCGACGATTTCCATCGTGGAGAAATTCGCGGATGATTTCGAGAAGCGTCTGGCGCGCGATCTGGTGGCGGTATAACGAACAATGCCTGAGATGGTCAAATTTACGATGAACGGCCGTGAACTTACGGCTGAAAAAGGCACGCTGCTGATCGAAGCCGCGCGGCAGAACGGGATCGAAATTCCCTCGTTCTGTTATTACGAAGGCCTAACCCTTCAGGCCGCCTGCCGCATGTGTCTCGTCGAGGTCGAAAAGACTCCGAAACTGCAAGTCGGTTGTACGCTACCAGTGGCCGAAGGCATGGTGGTGCACACCGAATCGGAAGTGGTCAAGCAGTCCCGCAAAGGCATGCTGGAGCTGCTGCTGACCAATCATCCGCTGGATTGTCCGGTATGCGACAAGGGCGGCGAGTGCGAACTGCAAGACATGGTTTTCCGCTACGGCGCGGGTGAGAGCCGGTTTACGGAGCGCAAGGTTCATACGCCGGAAAAGCAGTGGTCGCCGGTGGTTTATTTCGACGCGCCGCGCTGCATTCTCTGCTACCGCTGCGTGCGCGCCTGCGACGAAGGCATGGGTGTCAAGGCGCTTGGGGTTTCCAATCGCGGAGTCATCGCCGAGATCGTTCCCAACCATCACGATCACCTAGAATGCGACGAGTGCGGCGCCTGCATCGACATCTGTCCCGTCGGCGCGTTGACCAGCGGAACGTATCGCTATCAGACGCGGCCGTGGGAAATGAATCACGTCGGGACGATTTGCACGCATTGCGCCGACGGCTGCCGCACGACGCTGGGCGTTCGCAACGACAAAATCATTCGCGGCAATAATCGTGACCGTTCGGGCGTCAACGGTGAGTTCCTGTGCGTCAAAGGCCGCTACGCGTTCGATTTCGTCGAGCATCCCG
The DNA here is from genome assembly GCA_963813145.1 of Bryobacterales bacterium. Classification (GTDB taxonomy): domain Bacteria; phylum Acidobacteriota; class Terriglobia; order Bryobacterales; family Bryobacteraceae; genus Palsa-187. The sequence goes on along the minus strand of CAWEXX010000001.1, from coordinate 2,042,993 downwards.
ACCGCCTGCAATCGCCCATGCTTCGCAGCGGCGATCAGTATGAGCCTATTTCGTGGGCGCAAGCGCTCGAGATCGTCGCCAAGAAATTCAGCGCCGCGAAGAGTTTTGGTGTGATCGGGTCGAATCACACGACGAACGAAGAGAATTACTTCCTGGCGAAGATGGCTCGCCAGGGACTGAAGACCGAGAATATCGATCATCACCGCACGGGCGATCTGGCGACGTTGTTCGACGCGCTTTCCGGCAAGAACAACGCGCTCGCGACCACCGCCGACCTGTACAGCGCGAAAGCGATCCTGGTAGTCGGCGCAGACCTTTCGCAGCAGCATCCTTTCCTCGCCTATCAGGCGCGCGCGAATTTCCGTCATCACGCCGCGCACATCTACGCGGTCACCGCCGGCCCGGTACGCGAAGATCAGCAAGCCGCCGCCAGCGTGCGCGTCGCAAAAGGGCGGCGAAATCGCCGGAGTCGAATCGCTCCGCGACAAACTCAAAGCCGAATCCGAACTGGTTATCGTCTTCGGCGACGCGATTCAAGGCGACGCCGTTCGCAAATTGGTCGCGTTCGGCGATTCGCTCGGCGTGCCGGTCAAATACGTTTGCCTGGTCGACTACTCCAACTCGCGCGGCGCGTTCGACATGGGAGTGGTTCCGAAAAACGGAGGCATGTCGGTTCAGCAGATGCTCGCCGCCGATCTTGATGTCCTGTGGGTAGTCGGCGCGAATCCTCTGAAAAATTCGACCATGTCGCCCAAGTCCTTCGTCGTCGTGCAAGACCTCTTCATGTCCGAAACCGCGAAGCACGCCGACCTGGTGCTGCCCGCCGCGTCGGCCTATGAAAAATCCGGCACCGTCACCAACGTCTGCGGCGAAGCGCAAAAGCTGAAGCACGCAGTGAAAGTGATGGGCACCAAGACCGACCTCGAAATCATGGGCCTGATCGCCAAGGAAATGAAGCTCGACCTTGGCATCTGGCTGCCCGAAAAAGTCTTCGAAGAGATCCGCAAGAACGTCCACGGCTACAACGTTTCGAAGACCATCCTCGACCTCGGCGCCGTAGCGACCGCTCCGCTGAACGGCCGAGTGGCTGCGCTGCCGGGGGTCATCCGATCCGCGGGCGACACCTTATTTACATCAGGCTCGCTGACAAAATACTCCAAAATTCTGAACGAAGTAATGGAATCGCCCGGCAGCTTGTACGGTGCCACTCCTTCCAAATGAATTTTTTCATTGTTAGCTTAATCAAATCCGGCCTGGTCGCTTTCGTTTTGTTGACTGCTCTTGCCTATATTCAATGGGTGGAGAGAAAGGTCCTCGCGCACATCCAACTCCGCGTCGGACCACGCCGCGTCGGACCTCATGGACTCCTCCAACCCCTCGCCGACGTCATCAAGCTGCTCACTAAAGAGGACATGCTTCCATCGCATGTCAACAAGTTCTTCTACTTCCTTGCGCCCTTCATCGCCGTGATGTTCGCGCTGATCTCTATCGCCGTCATCCCGTTCGGTACCGAAGCAAAAATCGGCAACTTCTCGACGCCCATGCAGCTCACCGACCTCAATATCGGCGTCCTGTTCATCCTCGGACTCTCCGGTATGGGAGTCTACGGAGTCGCGCTCGCAGGCTGGGCATCGAACAACAAATACTCGCTCATCGGCGGATTGCGAAGCTCCGCGCAGATGATCAGCTACGAGCTCCCGATGGCGATGGCGATCGCCGCGCCTCTGCTGATGCTCAATTCACTCAGCTTCCGCGAGCTGGTCGACGGGCAGGGCGGATTCATCCTCGGCGTGATCCCCCGCTGGAGCATCTTTCAAGGACCCTTCCCGCAAATCGTCAGCTTCCTGATCTTCCTGGTCGCCGCCTTCGCCGAAACGAATCGCGTCCCCTTTGATCTGCCCGAAGCTGAAAACGAGTTGGTCGCCGGATTCCATACTGAATACGGCAGCATGAAATTCGCGGCGTTCTTCATGGCCGAATACGCCAACATGGTGACTGTTTCCTGCGTCGCCGCGCTCCTATACTTGGGCGGCTGGCAGCCGCTGTGGCCCGCCGAATACGGATCGAAATTCGTCCCGACCCTCATCTTCGCCATCGCCGGCCTCATCTGCTTCTCTCACGCGCTGAACCCCGCGCGCCCCTTCGACCGCTTCACGCTCCCGGTGTTTGGCGTGGTATTCCTCGGCATCGCCGCGATTTTCCTCATCCCCATCGTCGCGACCATCTTGCTCCCTCTCTTCTGGTTCCTCGCGAAGGTCAGCATCATTTTATTTATTTACATCTGGATTCGCGGCACTCTCCCGCGCTTCCGCTACGATCAGTTGATGAATTTCGCCTGGACCGTCATGTTCCCGGTCGCGATCGTCAACCTCTTCGTCACAGCCCTGATGGTGGCCTTAACCTCCAAATAAACTATGGACGCGATACTTTTTCTGCTATTCGCCGCGATTGCCGTAGTCTGCGGCATCAACCTGGTGGTCCAGACGCACCCGATTTCGAGCGCCCTGTCGCTGGTCGGCGTCATGGCGTCGCTCGCGTTCATCTACCTGCTGCTCGGCGGAGAATTCATCGCCATGGCGCAGCTCATCGTGTACGCCGGAGCCATCATGGTGCTGTTCATCTTCGTCATCATGCTGCTGAACGCCGGGACTGAGCGCAAGAAGCCCCGCCGCCTTTGGGTGACCTACGCGGGCATTCCGCTGCTCGCCGCCTTCATCGGGGTCGCCGCCTTTGTCACGAACCGGATGCTCCCCGTCACCGAGGGCGTAAAGTTCGGAGCGATGACCCACGGCAACCCGCAGGAAATCGGGCGCAGCCTCTTCCTGGTCTACCTGCTGCCCTTCGAAGTCACCAGCGTCCTGATCCTCATCGCGATTATCGGAGCCGTGGTGCTGGCACGCAAGGAGGTCGATTAACATGCCCGAAATTCCCCTCCCGCAAAGCGTGCCGGTGGCTTGGTATCTGATCCTCAGCGCGATCTTATTTACTTTGGGCGTCGCCGGATTCCTATTCCGGCGCAACATCATCACCGTATTTATGTCCATCGAGCTGATGCTCAACGCGGTGAATCTCAGCTTCGTGACGTTCTCCTACAAGTTCAAACAGGTCGACGGACACATTTTCAGTTTCTTCGTGATGGTCGTCGCCGCCGCCGAAGCCGCGGTCGGCCTGGCTATCATTCTGACGATCTTCAAAAATCGCCAGACACTCGAAATCGACGAGGTCAGCTCGCTTAAGAACTAAACGATGCAGCAACTCTGGCTCATTCCCTTACTTCCTCTAGCGGGCTTCGCGCTCAACGGCCTCTTCGGCCGGCGCTTCTCGAAACCCGTCATTAACGCGATCGCCGTCGGATCGGTGCTGCTCGCTTTTTTATGGGTCCTGAAATCGCTTAACGCTCTTGGCGCCTTTTCTGGTGGACTCGAGGAGACCCACTTCGAGCACTATTTCACCTGGATCCAGTCCGGCGCACTCAACATCAGCGTCGATTTCGCCGTCGACCGTCTTACCGCCGTCATGCTGATGATCGTCACCGGCATCGGCACGCTTATCCATATATATGCGGTCGGCTACATGTCGCATGAAGGCGGATACTACCGCTTCTTCGCCTACCTGAACCTGTTCATGTTTTTCATGCTGACCCTGGTGCTGGGCGCCAACTTCCTGCTGCTATTCGTCGGATGGGAAGGCGTCGGCCTGTGCAGCTACTTGCTGATCGGATTTTACTTCACCGAAAAATTCGCCACCGACGCGGGCAACAAGGCGTTCATCGTGAACCGTATCGGCGACTTCGGATTCTCTCTAGCCATTTTCCTGATCGCGATCCACTTCGGTTCGCTCGACTTCGGCAAAGTCTTCTCGCAGGCCAAACTGCTGCCCGTCGAGGCCGCTCCCGGCTGGATCACCGCGATCGCCCTGCTCCTTCTAGTCGGCGCGACCGGCAAATCCGCGCAGATCCCCTTGTACGTCTGGCTCCCCGACGCGATGGCCGGTCCGACTCCCGTCAGCGCGCTGATCCACGCCGCAACAATGGTCACTGCCGGCGTTTACATGGTCGCCCGCAGCTCTTCGATTTTCCTGCACTCGCCGATGGCGCTGCAATTCGTCGCCATCATCGGCATTTCGACCGCCTTCTTCGCCGCCACTATCGGCCTCGTGCAGAACGACATTAAGAAGGTCTTCGCCTACTCGACGGTCTCGCAGCTCGGCTACATGTTCGTCGGCCTCGGCACGGGTGCATTCTCCGCCGGAATCTTCCACGTCATGACGCACGCCTTCTTCAAGGCCCTGCTCTTTTTAGGAGCCGGCAGCGTCATCCATGCCCTCTCCGGCGAACAAGACCTCCGGCAAATGGGCGGACTCGCGAAGAAAATCCCGATCACATGCGGCGTGCTCCTCTGCGCGAGCCTCGCCATCGCTGGATTCCCTTTCACGTCGGGCCACTATAGTAAGGATGCGATTCTCGAATCCGCCTTCCAGTACGCCCCGTGGATTTTCTGGGTCGGCGTATTCACCGCCGCCATGACCGCTTTCTACGTCTTCCGAGCCTTCTTCATGGCCTTCTTCGGCGATTACCGCGGCCATCATCATCCCCACGAATCGCCCTTCGTCATGTGGGGACCTCTAGCCGTCCTTGCCGCCCTCAGCCTCGGCGGCGGGTTCATCAACATCCCGAAATACCTGGAGCCGCTGTTCCCCTTGTCCGAAGGAACAATGCCCTCGTACGTAGCGTGGGTTCCGATGGTCGCGGGCTTGTCAGGTATCGCGCTAGCTTACATTCTCTACGTCCTCGCGCCTGCCCTTCCCGAATCCATCGCCAACGCCTTCCGCCCCGTCTACACCTTGCTCTACAACAAATATTTCATCGACGAAGCCTACGATTCGGCCGTCGTCAACCCTACCATCGACGGATCGCGCACGCTCCTCTGGCGCGCCATCGACGCCGGAGCCATCGACGGTACCGTCAACGGAGTCGGTAAAACCGCCCGCAACATCGGAGCGATTCTGCGGCTGCCGCAGTCAGGCTATATAAGAAGCTATGCCGGATGGGTGGTCGCCGGAGCGATCTTGGTGGTCATCGTGATGGGCCTCAAGGGGGTCATGTAAGTGACCACTCTCGACATCGTCCTCTTCCTGCCCCTCATCGGATTTCTCGCGCTGCTGTTCACGCCCAAGGACAATCCGAACGTCACCCGCTGGACCGCGCTCGCCATTTCACTAGCCGTCTTCGTCGGATCGCTGGCGTTGCTCGCGCCCTATTGGTTCGCCTATCCCACCGGCTACACGTTCGAGACCAATAAACCCTGGATCAATTTCCCGCCGATTCATTATCACGTCGGCCTCGACGGCATCAGCCTTTGGCTGGTGCTGCTCTCGACCTTCCTGACGCCCATCGCTGTCGGCGTGTCATGGAAATACATCGAGCATCGCGTCAAGGAATACTTCGCGTTCCTGATCCTGCTGGAATTCGGCCTCATCGGCGTCTTCATCTCCATCGACCTGTTCCTGTTCTACGTCTTCTGGGAAGTCGCGCTCGTGCCCATGTATTTCCTCATCGGGATCTGGGGCCACGACCGCCGCATCTACGCCACCGTCAAGTTTTTCCTGTACACGATGGCCGGATCGGTGCTGATGCTCGGCGCGATTATTTATCTGTACAACCAGACCGGCACGTTCGATTACGTGACGATCAAAAACCTCATCTCGAGCGGACACTTCCTGCTGACCCCGCGCGAAGAACTGCTGCTCTTCTTAGCATTCTTCGTGGCCTTCGCCGTCAAGGTTCCGTTGTTCCCTCTCCACACCTGGCTGCCCGACGCGCACGTCGAAGCACCCACTGCCGGATCCGTGATGCTGGCCTCCGTCATGCTGAAAATGGGCACCTACGGACTCCTTCGGATCTGCGTTCCGATGTTCCCTAACGCCGCCCATCAGTCCGCGCCGTGGGTGAACGCACTCGCCATCACTGGGATCATCTTCGGAGCGTTAGTCGCGATGGTGCAGCCCAACATGAAAAAGCTGGTCGCCTATTCGTCGGTCAGCCACTTGGGATTTGTGGTTCTAGGGATCTTTTCCTTCACTCAGGCCGGCCTCGATGGAGCCGTCTATCAAATGCTGGCTCACGGAATCTCCACCGGCGCGCTCTTCGTGCTGGTCGGCTTCTTGTATGAGCGCCGCCACTCGCTTGAAATCTCCGCCTACGGAGGCGTGGCGACTCCCGCTCCGAACCTGGCCGTTGTATTCTCGATCACCACGCTAGCCTCCATCGGCCTGCCGATGCTCAGCAACTTCGTCGGCGAATATCTGGTCCTCCAGGGAGCCGCGCAAGCCAACTTCAACTGGGCCGTAGCCGCCGCCCTGGGCGTGATCCTCTCCGCGTGCTACATGCTGTGGCTGTACCAGCGAATCTTCTTCGGCAAGGCATCTGAATCGGTCACTCATCACATCACGGACCTGACCGGCCGCGAATGGGCCGTCATCCTTCCGCTGCTCGCACTCATGTTCTGGATGGGCAGTTTCTCCCAAACCTTCATGCCCGCCATCACCACGCAAAACGCAGTAATCCTCCAGGGAACCCAAAAACCGGCAGTAGCCGCTAAAGTGGGGCAGGTTCCCGACCTGCCCGCCGTTCCGCAGGAGACCCGCTAGCATGATGCCCACCAACGCCGAGTACATGCGCTTCCTGCCGGAAATCATTCTCACCCTCACCGGCATCCTGATCATGTTCCTCGAAGCCGTGCTGAGCGACGACAAAAAAAGCATCTTCGCCCCTCTGTCGATCGTAGGCCTGGCCGCCGCGCTGGTCGCCGCCGCGACAACCGATCAAGGCACCGCCTTCCACGACATGCTGATCATCGACCCCTTCGGCACCTTCTTCCGGGTCCTGGTCATCGGCATCGGCATCCTGGCCGTCTTGAGCAGTTCCGAATACTTGCACCGCGAAAACATGCCCGGCGGAGAATTCTACGCCCTCGTGCTATTCAGTGTGATGGGCCAATGCATCATGGTCACCGCCAATGAGCTGATCATGATCTTCATCGGCCTCGAAATTTCTTCCATCGCCAGCTATATTCTGGCCGGCTACCTGCGCGACGACACTCGCAACAACGAATCGGCTCTCAAATATTTCCTGCTGGGATCCTTCGCCACGGCGTTTCTCCTCTACGGGGTATCTTGGGTGTACGGCATCACCGGCTCGACCAACCTGGAACTGGTCCGCCACGCCATCGAAACCCCGGGCTTCGATTCGTTGGCTCTGGCCGGCGTAGCCGCCGCACTGATCTTCGTCGGCCTGGGCTTCAAAATCTCCGCTGTCCCGTTCCAGGTCTGGGCCCCCGACGTTTATCAAGGCGCGCCCGCCCCGGTCTCCGCGTTCCTGTCGGTAGGCCCGAAAGCCGCGGCGTTCGCTATCCTGATCCGGGTCTTCCTCACCGCCTTCGGGCCCGTCGAGGCCCGCTGGATGCCCTTCGTGTGGGGTTGCGCTCTCGCAACGATGTGCGTAGGAAACTTCGCGGCATTGAAGCAATCGAACATCAAGCGCATGCTGGCCTACAGCTCCATCGCCCACGCCGGGTACGTGCTGGTCGCCGTGACCGCGCACTCCGATACCGGAGCCGCCGCGGCGATGTTCTACCTGGCTGCCTATGCTCTGACCAACATCGGAGCCTTCGCCGTCGTGACGTACTTCGCTCGCAAAGGCGAAAAATACGTCGCCATCGAAGACTTCGCCGGCCTGGCCCAGCGTCAACCCATGATGGCCGCCATGATGACCATCTTCCTGCTGAGCCTGATCGGAGTCCCCTTGACCGGCGGCTTCTTCGGCAAGTTCTACATCTTCAAAGCCGCGTTAGACGCAAACCTCTTGTGGCTGACAGTGCTCGGGTTACTGAACAGCGCCGTAGCCGCCTATTACTACCTGCAAATCCTGGTTGTCATGTACATGAAGGAACCAGGCGAGTCAGCCGAAAACCTCCCGCCAGTAGGTTTCGCCCTAAAAGTAGCAGTAATCGCCTCCGCCATAGGCACGCTAATCCTAGGCATCTTCCCGTCGTTTGTCCTCGATTACGCGAGCCGCACAGTCCTGAAATAACAAGTTCCGTCCTTCGTGGCGCGAGCTTCACGCTCCTTGCGATGCCCCACGAGCCGAACGCTACGCAAGCAGGCTGATCGCGCTCGTCGTCATCTGATCATCCGTTTGAGCCAGCTTCACATCGATCGCGAAGTCATTCCGCGACTGCATCAGCGCGACCATATCGGCGCTCAGGGATACCGTGTCGTCAGCTGGCTGCGCGACCCGCGCCGCGATCTGATTGACGCTCGTTTCAGCCCGCGTCATCCCCGAAAGAGGCACACTAAAGTCGATCATCCATTCCTTATCGGCTAGAAATGATCCCTTAATTGACCAAAATTGTCGATAATTCGGAGCCGTTCGCCCGCGTCGTGCAAGTCCTGATGTTCCAACACCCAGGTATGAGGATGCGGCACCAGCACTGCGTTCAGCCCCGCTTCGAGCGCTGGGTTGATATCCGACTTCGGCGAATTGCCGATCATCCATGTTTGCCGCGGAACGAAGCCGCGCTCTTCGATAAGTCGTAGATAAGCCGGGGCATCCTTCTCCTTCACGATGGCCGTGTGCGCGAAATAGCCGCCCAACCCGGAGCGGTCAACCTTCATCCGCTGCTCATCGGGATGACCTTTGGTGAACAACGTAAGTTCATGACGCTGCGTGAGTTCCGCGAGCGTTTCCTCCACTCCGTCGATCACTTCCAGCGGCTGTTCCAGAATCCGCTCCGCCAGCGACATCACATGATCCAGATCGTCCGCCCGAATTTCCCGCTCCGCCAGATGCTGAAAAGCCTGCTGCATATTGCGTCCAAAGTTTTTAGAACCGTACCCATGCAGCTTTGCATTCACCAGCTCGATCTCGTTCAGCACCTCGCGCACCTGCGCCGGGGTGAGTCGGGAGTGGTCTAAAAAGGAGCAAAAATCGTCGAAAGCGCGCTCGAAATAGATGTTATTTTCCCACAACGTATCGTCCGCATCGAACACCAGCCAGCTCATTCGATTCCGCTGACTCCCCGGCCGTGGCCGTTGCGCGGAGCGACTTCTTTTACGTGCTGAATTCGCCGCTGCCGGATGTTGTGAGCGGGAAAGAAATCAGCAAGTTGGCGTATCCGGTCGGCTTCGCTGCGCGAAGTCAGCATGGTCTGCCGGAAGTTCAGATCGGATACCGGCTGCGCCAGGGCAAAGCTCAATTGCGGCTGATCTAAGTCGATTTTTTCCTTCGACATCTCCTGATAGCCGTCGATCGCGCGCTGGCGAATCTCGGGAGCGACCGGCGTATCTTCTTCGTCGTCGAAAAACTCGACCGAGCCGCGCAAAAACGCCCGCTCGTCGTTGATGTTCATCAGCTCAAAGCGCCTGCGGCCGCGCGCGAGAATGTCCATGCGGCCGTCGGGATACTCGCGCAACACCTTATCGATCATGGCGGTACATCCGGTATTGACGATGCCTTTTTCGTTGGCCAGGATCACTCCGAACTCCATGCGTTCGCGAATGACCTCGCCCATCATCTCTTTATAGCGGTCCTCGAAAATGTGAAGGGGAAGTTCGGCGCCGGGTAAAAGCACCACCTGGAGCGGAAAGAGAGGCAACAAACCCGGCTGCATGCTACTATTATCACTTTCGCGCGCACGCGCTGTCAGAACAACATGATTCTTAAGCTCAAACGCACGCCGGGGATCTATTTAGTGGGGTTCATGGGCTGCGGCAAATCGACGGTGGGGCGAGCGCTCGCGGACGAACTGGGGTGGAGTTTTTTCGATCTCGACGACGAAATCGAGAGCGGCGCCGGTTCGACCATCAGCGAAATTTTCGACACGCAGGGCGAGCCCATGTTTCGCACCATTGAGGCGTCGGCGCTGGCCAAACGGGTGCGGGCAGTGCAATCCGGGCGGCCGCAGGTGATTGCGCTGGGCGGGGGGGCATTGATGCGCGACGAGAATTTCGAATTGATCGCGAACAACGGAGTCACCGTGTGGCTGGACGCTCCTTTCGATCTGATTGAGAAGCGAGTGGCGGCGGAGTCGCATCGGCCATTGGCGCGCGATCCTGAAAAGCTGCGCGGATTGTTCGAGGTCCGGTGCCTGCGCTATGCGCTGGCCGATTTTCGGGTGGAGGCTCCGGAAGAGGACGCGGCAGCGACGGTTCGGCGGATTCTTGAGCTGCCGTTGTTTTGATGATTACGCGGCGGAAACATGCGCTTCAGATTTTTCGGGCGGCGTTGGCTGCGGCTGATCCTCAAGAAGCGGTTCTTCGCCACCTGAAGTTTGACGGGCAGAACATTATTGCCGGGCGGCGGAAATATTCCGTTTCGAAGTTCGATCGGATTCAAGTGATTGGGGCGGGTAAGGCCGGCGCGGCAATGGCTCGGGCCGTTGAAAGGCTGCTGGGCAGACGCATCGCTGGCGGATGGATCAACGTCAAGGACGGACATACTTCGAAACTGCGGCGGATTCATCAGCAGGAGTGCGGACACCCTGTTCCCGATGAGCGCGGCGTCGAAGGCGCGCGCCGGATGGAGGAAATCGCGCGCGAGGCTGGGGCGCGGGATCTGCTGATTTGCGTGATTTCCGGGGGTGCGTCAGCGCTGACTCCCGCGCCGATTCCGCCGATGACGCTTGCAGAAAAGCAGGAGCTGACGAAGAAGCTGTTGGCCAGCGGGGCCAATATACATGAGATCAATACGGTGCGCAAGCATCTGTCGTCGTTCAAGGGCGGGCAGCTTGCGAAGCTGGCTTATCCGGCGACGACTATCGCGCTGATCCTATCCGACGTGATCGGCGACGATCTGGATGTGATCGGGTCCGGCCCGACGGTGGGGGATCGGGCGACGGTGGAAGATGCGCGCGCGGTGCTCAAGAAATACGGCATCGCGCAGAGCGTGGAGTTTCACGAGACTCCGAAGCCGGGCGATCCGGCATTCGCGCGGGTGCAGAACATAATCGTCGGCAGCAATCGGCAGGCGATCGACGCGGCGTCCCGGCAGGCCAAGGCCTTGGGATACAGAACCATGGTGCTTTCGACGAGGATCGAGGGCGAGACTCGCGACGTGGCCGGCGTCCATGCGGCCATCGCGAAAGAAATCTTAGCGAGCGGCCGGCCGCTTCGAGCTCCGGCATGCGTGTTATCGGGCGGCGAGACTACGGTAACGATACGAGGTTCAGGGATGGGCGGCCGGAATCAGGAGTTCGTACTGGCGGCAGCGATCGCGCTGGATGGGGCGGGTCCGGTAACGGTGTTGAGCGCAGGGACCGATGGCACCGATGGTCCGACGGATGCGGCCGGAGCAATAGGGGATTCCTCGACGGTTGCGCGGGCGCGAGAGACCGGTATAGACGCGCCGGCGTTCCTTGCGAACAACGACTCCTCTCATTTTTTCGAGAAGATCGCGGGGCTGATCAAGACCGGGCCGACCGGGACGAATGTGATGGATGTGCGGGTGGTGCTGGTGGGTTAGGCTGGAAGAGGGGTTTCTATGACGATTACCGTTGACATCAAGCCCGAGGTTCAAGCCGAACTCGCCCGGCTGGCGGCATCGAGTGGAAAGCCTGTCGAGGACTATGCCGCGAGCTTGCTTGAACAGGCAGTGCATCTTCCGGCGGCCCCGCACAGAAAGAGCTTGCAGGATGTGTTCGAGATGGTGAGAGGTCTGGCGGATGACGTGGACTTCAGCCGTAATCCTTCCACCGGACGCCCAGTCGACCTGTCGTGAGCGGTTTTCTGCTCGACACCAACGTTCCCTCAGAGCTGATCCGATCTCGCCCAGAGCCGCGCGTTGGAAAATGGGTCTATGCTCAGGAAGAACAATCGCTATACTTGAGCGCCGTCTCGATTGGCGAATTGCGCCGCGGATTTATTCTCCTCCAGTCAGGTAAGCGGCGGGCGGATTTAGAGCGGTGGTTAGAAGATGACGTCGTACCCAGGTTTCGTGGACGAATTCTTCCAGTCACCCACTCCATAGCCGACCGTTGGTGCGCGCTTGATGGCCAATGCCAACTAAGAGGGACTCCTCTCGGCACTGCAGATGGCATGATTGCAGCGACGGCTCTTGAACATGAGCTCGTCGTTGTCACGCGAAATGTGAAGGATTTTGCCGGTCTTGGTGTCACGGTCTTCAGCCCGTGGGATGCGGTCTGAACCTGCGAGACGATCTTGGCTTTGCTAGCCCACGAGACCCACTCTTTACTGCCACCGCTGCAAGCTCGCGCCAGTACGAGAACCGCGGCAGGTCGGGAACCTGCCCCACCGGAAAAAAAGGGCCGATTGCCAATCGGCCGCAGGCTGCCAGCCTGCACCACAAGTCGATCACTGGGCAATGGCGCTTTGTAGGGCGGCCAATTATGGCTGCAGCCGCCTTTCAGGCGGCTCCCAAAGCCTGCTCAAAAGCAGGCTGCAGCCAAAATTGGCCGCCCTACAAGGCGAAGAACCCTTACAGTAACGACTCCGTTGTGCCGATAAGATAAAGAGGTATTTTCCAAATTGACCTATCGCCGGAAACAACTGTTGGCATTGGGCGGACTCGCCTTGTTGACGAATCTGGTGTCTACCGGAAGCCTCTGCTACCTCGCTAGGCAGCACTTTTATAAAGAATACCGGGCGAAGCTGCTCTCGATCGCCATGACTACCGCAGCGCTCACCGATGGCGAGCAACTGAAGGCCGTTCGGGAATCCAAGGACGACGCATCTCCGGCGTATGCCGCGCTGCAAAAGAACCTGCGGGACGCGCGCGACGCCAATCGGAGGACGGACACGCAAGTCCAGCGGCTATTCACGGTATGGGCGGACAGGCCCGGCGGGATGATGCGGGTGGTGGTGGATTCGGAGGAAGATCCGTCGATCAGAGGGCACGCGGGGGAGGTGTATCGCACCCAGGGCGCTCCGATGCTGCTCGATCAGGCGGGAGCCGAAGAGAATTTCGCGACCGATGAGTTTGGCCGCTTCCTACGGGCCCACGCCCCAGTGCGGGATCGCAGCGGCAAGGTAGTCGGCGCCGTGATCGTGCAGTCCAATCCGGCATGGGTGGAAGGCAAACTCTGGCCGCTGCTGGAAGCTGGGCTGGTGGCGTTAGGCGTGGCCCTGGCGCTGTCGATTCCGGTGGCGTTCTGGCTCAGCAGCCGCGCCAGCAGTCCGCTGATGGAATTGAAGCGCGCGCTCGACTCCATTGCGGCGGGAGACCTGCAGGTGCGGGCGGACGTGAAATCGGGGGACGAGTTCGGGGAAGTGGCTCAATCGGTGAACCACATGGCGGAGGGGCTGGCGGAGCGGGACCGCGTGAAATCGGCATTCGCGCGCTACGTATCGCAACAGGTGATGGACACCATGTTGAAGGCGGGCTCCGAGACCTTGCTGCGCGGGGATCGCAGGAGGATCAGCGTGCTGTTCGCCGATATCCGCGGATTCTCGAAAATATCCGAGCGGATGGCGCCGGAAAAAGTGGTGCTGCTGCTGAACGACTATTTCGAGTTGATGGTCGAGGTGATTTTCCGGAATCACGGGACCTTGGACAAGTTCATGGGAGACGGCCTGATGGCCATCTTTGGCGCGCCTGAAAACGACGCTTATCAGGAAGAAAACGCCCTGAAAGCGGCCATCGAGATGCAGCAGGAACTGGAAAAGCTGGAACAGAAATGGTCGGCCGAGGGGATTCAAATCCGCATCGGCGTGGGCATCCATTCGGGACCGGCGATCGTGGGCACCATCGGATCGTCTCGCCGGATGGAATACACGGCCATCGGAGACACGGTCAACGTGGCGTCCCGGCTAGAATCCGCGACCAAGGACCTGGGCACCAACATTCTGATCAGCGAGCACACTTATTACGGAGCGAAGGGCTCCTTCGCATTCCGGAATATGGGGACGATCATGGTGCGGGGACGCGATGAGCCGTTGACGGTATACGGATTGGAGCCGCAGTTGGTCGAAGCGGCGGTGTAGGGATCACCTCTTGAGGGGCTTGCGCGGCTTTTCGCCGAACCAATACCAGGCGGGCTCCGCGCGGCTGCCGTGCTTTGCCAGCCACTCGTCCACGCGGGGGTTGACGGGTACATGACGTTCCGGAACCTTCGCGCCGGCGGCTACCAGCGCATCTAGGATTTCGATATAAACGTCCGGATCGCCGCCATGCGCGGCCGACCATGTGGTCTGGCCCAGCACCGTGCCGCCGTACTCATTCGTGAACTCGAGCGGAGGGTTGTGAGGCAGCAGGAGCCTCACCGTCTCCGGATGTCCGCCGATGGCAGCCCAGTGGAGAGCGGTCTGTCCGTCGCCGCGATGAGCCGCCAGATCGGCTCCCTTTTCAAGCAGGTACTCGACGACAGAATTGCGGCCATGTCCGCAGGCGTTGAGGAATGCGTTTGTGAGTTGTTTCTCATCGAAGAGGCTTTTTACCAGGTCGAGGCGGCCAAGCGCTGCTGCTCCAGCCAGATCGAGACGTGCGCCGCGGTTGGCGAGATACTCGGCGGCTTTCAGGCGTCCATTGGCGATGGAGGCGTTTACAAGCGATTGCCGATTGCCCGCGATCGCGGGACCGTCCATTCTTGCGCCGTGATCCAACAGAACCTGGAGTAAAGGCTCCTGCACCCCTGCAAGCTCCGGATGGACGCTGGTCGCCGCCAGGCCGAGCGTGGTACATCCGCCTCCATAGACGTTTGATATTACGTCGATCTCAGCGCCAGCGTCCAGCAGCAGTCCCGCGATCTCGGCGATGTTCTTGGGCGTCTTTTGCCGGTAGCCCTCGACGCCGTTCGCGGACGTATAGTGTAGCAGCGTGGAATTGTGTTCGCGTGTCGATCTGGCGTGAATCAGCTTCGGGTCCTCGCGCAGCAGCCGCTTCAACGTAGCGAGATCTCCGGTAACGATGGCATCGGCCGCGGCTTCGAATCTGGAGGCGGTCGAGCTCTTCTGGCCGAGTGCTTCCAGATGCTTGCTGAACTTCGGCCAGCTCTCGAAACCGTGCGAACGAGCGATCACGAATTGCGCATTGGTCAGGGAGCGCTTCTCCGTTAATTTGCGTTGCGCGAACTCCTCCACCTGGTTGATCCAGCGGTCTACGCCCTGCGGGCGGGACGCCTTCGCGGCAGCCCGAATCCAGCGGTCGGCCCACTCGCCAATAGCGTTCGATTTCGCGGCCTTAACCAACGATTTTGCCAACTTCCGATATCGTTCGAGGCTCGGCCTCGGCGGAAGAGGAAGTGCGTCTTGCGGATTGGGAAACATACGAATCTCCTTTCAAGGCACGCCTGGAGTCCGCACAAATCAGGCTGAAAGAAGGTTCGCGACCTTCAACAATTCAAGTGGGTGGGCAAAGCCCTTTCCGCGGACTGGATGCGCCCCTCGCGCTGTTGTCATGGTATGCGGAAGAAGTTGAGGGAGTCAATGGGAGAAGCTGACCGACCTACCGAGCCGTGACCAAAGGGAGCGGTCTCTTAGCGTCAGTGTCTGCTTGCGATCTCCAGCAGATGCGCGCCAAAGCGGTCGACGGGCAGCTTCGACAACTCAATTCCGGACAGATGTTTCACGGTGCGCCCTGCGGTGGTCACCTTGATGGACTTCGATTTGATTGGATCCGCAGGCTGGCTAATCGGGATGCGATCGAACAAGTAGACACTACAGCCGTGGATTGACGGGAACTCAATCAATACGTTCCCGTCAGCGCCGACCGGAAATTCCTTATCCCAGACGCGGACACTGTATTGTTCGGGAGATCTTACGAGCAGTTTAAGCCTCTGCTGCGCCGGCTGAAAAGGGACGTGGAGCCTGTATACGCAACCAGCCAAGGTTAATGTGGAGAAGGCGGTGGTTACGATCAGGCACAGCCGGCTCAAATACTTTCCCTCAATTTTTGGCTCCTGACAGCGCAAGCACCTGCAGGTCCTCTGTGACGAGTTGATATGCGTCTCGAATGTTTTCGTCCAACTCCCCAAGCGTCTCGCCTTGGCTGAAAACGCCAGGAGCTTCCTTCAGCCGTCCGACGTACCATCCTTCGTCGAGCCAATATTCGAGGGTGAAGTGCCGCAGCATGCTTTGAGTTTAGTATGAAGCCGGGCAACTCTGGACCTGCCCCACCTGATATACTCGCGGGCGGTCCTGGGGTGGACTATCCATGAAAAGACGAATTGCGCCTGTTTTTTTGGCGAGCCTGGCGGTTACAGGAGCATCGCTCGTGTGGGCACAAGATCCTGCAACCTATCTGCGCGTGATCCGCGAGGATATTAAGGAAGGCAAGTCGGCGGCGCACGAAAAGACCGAGGCGGCGTATGCCCGTGCGATCTCAAAAACCAAGGCTCCCGGCTACGTCGCCTGGGATGCGATCACGGGACCCAGCGAGGTTTGGTTCGTTGACCGGTATGACAGCTATCAGGCGTTAGACGAGGCCCGCAAGATCACCACCGCCGAGCCGTTGAGTTCAACGCTGGCACAGCTGGACGAGCCGGACGGCGCGCTACGCACCATATCACGGACGATGATCCTGCGGTATGAGAAGGGTCTGAGCTACACCCCGGTTCCCGCGAATCTCGCCAAGAATCGGTACGTCAGGGCCGCCACTTGGCGAATCCGCCCATTTCACGGGAGGGACTTCGCCGAGATGCGCAAAATCATCAACGATTCGGCGGAGAAGAACGGGTCCAAGCAGCGGCTGATCGTCTATGGCGTTGTTAGCGGCGCACCGGTGGGGACGTATATTGTCCTCGCGGGGGCGGAATCGCTGAAGGCATTGGAAGCCGGCCCCATCAATCCCGACGAACGGTATAACAAGCTAGGTCAGGATATCGTCGCTTCGATCGAAACGACGCTGTTCACGGTTAGTCCGAAGATGAGCAATCCACCGAAGGAGTACATTACCGCGGACCCGAATTTCTGGACTCCGAAGCCCGCGTCTAAATAAATGCTCACGGAGAAAGAACGCGAAACCGCGCTGGCTTTGCTGGCGCGGAGCCGGACGGCGGTGCTGAACGCGGTCGAGGGAGTCTCGGAAGCCCAAGCCCGGTGGAGGCCCACAGCGGACCGGTGGTCGATCCTGGAATATATCGAGCATCTGGCGGTCTCCGACGACGGGCTGGTTGCGCTGGTGAAGAAGTCTCTCGAAACTCCGCCGTATGCGGAGACTGAAGAGGAGCGGCGCGCTCGCGAGCAGAAAATTCGTGCGACTCCCATTCCTCGCGGCGTCAATCATGCGCCGGAGCGGCTGAGGCCGTCGGCTAGATTCGGGTCGCTCGCGGAAACAGTGGCGGCCTTCTTAGCCGCGCGGGAACGGACCTTGGAATATGCGCGGTCGACGACCGACGATTTGCGGAAGCATTTCGCTCCGCATCCGGTTTTGGGATCCATGGACGCGTATCAGTGGCTATGCGGGAATGCGCGGCACGCCGAATCGCACGCGGCTCACGTAGTGGAGATTCGTGGAATGGCCGATTTTCCGCGCTGATCGCTCCCCGTATTCACGGCTCCGTTGCATCGTGCCTTGCAGTCTCAGGCATTGCTCTCTAATACACAGACTGAAGTCTGTGCCACCTTACGAGCACAGGGTGGCACAGGCTTCAGCCTGTGATCATGCTGTTACCGAGCCGCGACCACAGGGAGCGGTCAGCCCCGAGCAAGCGACACCCTAACGATTTACCAGCGACATGCCGATGGTGATATGCTGGCAGCCCGGAGGATTCTTCTCCAATGAAAGTAGTGATCCGCAATTCGTCGTTGCTGTTCTTCCTGATCAGCGTGTTTTTTGGCCTTCCGGTCCACCGGAGGCACGCGAAACAGGCTACTGCTCGACCTTTTGCAGAGGCTTTACGGGATTCGCGCTGGTAGGCGGAGCTTCGACTTCGGGCGCGAACGGCTTATCATCCGCAGTGGCTTTGCGGACCGTCATTTTTCCGCGCTCGGTTTGAAGATTGATCACCGGGCCGCCGGAGGAGCCTCGGATGGAGCCTCCGTTGCCGTTGCGCTCCGTGTGCAAAGGGGCGCCGAAATCGGTGTACGTATCGCCGCGCGCGGTGATGCCGGTGAGATCGAATTTCGCGAGCGACGGCAGCGATACTTCCACGTCTCCGAAATGAGCATGCACATCCATCTTGGCGATAGGCAGCTTGCCGGGACGCAGTTCGATGTCGCCACGCTCTACCGACACTTCCAGTGAATTGGTGAAGTCGCTGATGTGGACGTCGCGCGAGCGCGTGGTCAGGCGTATCGGACCCACCAGGTTGGTAGCCGTGAAATCGCCCAGCGCCATCCGCACCTGGCCGGGCAGTTTTTCGATGTTGAGATCGGTCTGCTGACCTTGGAAGCGCAGGGGTTTTGAAATGTTGCGGAACTGAATGACGCCGGAGTAGGTTCCCGCAATGGTGACCTGGCCGTCGATGTCCTGAAGCTCGACGTCCTGGCCGCGGCCTTTCAAATCGACCAGGCCTTTGACGTTGACGGCACGGATGATGTCGCTGCGGCGGGTGTCGATCTTCACTTCGCCGCCGATGTTCTGCAAGCGAACGCCGGCGTTATCGGAGACGATCTCGACGTTGCCCGCGACATCGCTCACATCGAAGTCGCCGGTGCGGCCGTGAGCTTCGATGGTGGCGCCTTTGGGCACGGTGATTTCCAGCTCCGCGGTGACGCGATGGTTGCCCGAAACGCGGTCCTGATTAGTGCGGATGGTGATTTCGTTGGCATCCCCGGTGATCTCGAACGGCGAATCCTGATTAGCGCGGTCGGCTCCGCTTTGCTCCATGCTGCGGATGGTTTTGCGGCCGCTGACCTTCACGGTGGTCGCGTCGACGCCGGTGATGCGCGCGTTGCCGCGAAAGCTTTCAATGATCACACGCGGGGTCTTCAAAACGGCCTTTTCAGAGGCGATCGGATACTCGAAGCTCTCGCCGAACATATCGATCCCGCCCATGGTGATCCCGCTGCGCGGCCACCACCCTTCCATCCCGCGAACGGTGTGGACGCTGAGGCCGATCATGCACAGGAATACGATCAGGATCCATTCGCCGCCGCTCATGCCTCGCGCAGGCAACTCCTTTTCCGTCGCCGCCCAGAAGAGAATTTCAGCCAGCCGCAGCACGCCCCACAAAATCAGCAGGAGCGGCCAGTATTTGGCGAAATAATCGATGAGCGCCAGATCCGGGTACATGTTCCGGGCCAGGAACAGCACTCCGACACCGATCAGCAGCAATGGCGCGACGACTGAAGTACGCTTCATGTTTTCCTAACTTCGTTTCCTAACTAAGATTACGAACTACGAGCGCCAGAACGTTCCATCAACTTAAACAGCCCGAAGACAATCAGCAGCACCGGCCATGTACGGGCAAAGCCGACCGAGCCGAAATGATCGATCGAGAGCAGCGCGCCCAGCGTGATCAGCATCACCGGGCCCCGGATAGCGCTCAGGAATGCGGGGTTCATTGCACGTCTCCATTGGTGTGCGAGCTGGTCTGAGAAGAGCTCGACATGCGCGCATACAACATGTACACGCCCAGGAAGATCAGCAGGACCGGCCAGAAGCGGATGATGCGCTCGATCTGGAAGTAGTCCAGATTGTTGAGCAGGAAAATCACGCCCAGCACGATCAGGAGAATGGGCGCTACCGGGAATTTCGTGGCGCCGCCGCGCATGGGGAACAGGCTGGAAAATTCGTCCACCACCAAGCCCTGCTGGCGGCGACGCGCGGTGTGATAGGCCTCAAACGCCATATAGAAAAAGAAGACGCCGAGCAGCAATCCCAGCAGGGGCTCGAATCCACGCGCCGCGTTATTGCTCAGCACGCTGATAGTCAGCCCGATGATGATGACATGCACCAGGCCCTTCGCATACTGCCCGTTGTAAATCGCGCCGACGCCCGGAATCAGTCCGAGAATGAAAGCGAGGCCGGGCGACACATCGTGATTCGCGATGGGAGGAGGAACCGGCGCGGTATAGGGTGAAGCGTACGGTGACTCGGGCGCCGCTGCCGGGATCGGGGGTACAGTCTGTGCTTGCTGCATGGGAATATGCTCCTCGCAATAAATAGTTCCGTGCGCGTTTCGCACGCTTACTTCATCGAGCGGCTTGCCGCACGCCCTGCAATACCCGACGATTTGGGGTGATTGATGTGTCGCGTCGGATTTAGGTTCTTCGGGTGTCATTTTGATTTGGACGCCGAGTCCGCGGCAGGCTTACGATTCGCCTCGCTGCCCTCGTCGCTCCACTCCTTCACTCGCGATTCGATCTCAAAGACCAATCGCAGACTTTCGTAATATTTCACGCCCCTTTGCCAGGTGCGCGATGCGCGATCCTCGGCCGAGGTCCAGATCTTCACCGGGTCCAGATCGGCCAGCGTCAGATGCCGCACCTCGAATCCCGTGAACCTGCCCAGCATGGCGAAGGAAAGCAGCGTCATCGCCATTCCCATCGCATAACGGGGTTGTAATACCGGCTCCAGAATCCGTCCGCCCAGCCGGTTCCCGAAAATTCTCCGCACCCATGACGGCTTCACCGCCGCACGGCTGGGCCCGCTGGTAACTTCGAACAAAATGCGCGTGACCAACTCGGGTGGAGCAGTTACCTCAGACGCCCTCTCCATGAACGCCACCGCCCCGGCCGCATCCCGGGCCAGTTCCTCGCAAGCCGCGCAAGTGGACAAGTGGCCCATCAGCGCGGATTTCTGGTCCGCGGCGAGCGTGCCGTCCATATAGTCGGCGAGCAGAATTTCGACGTCAGCGCAGTTCATATAACATTCGCGGCCCTAGGGCCGCGATCCAAACCAACAGTAGCCTCAGTCGACCAGACCAGGGTTTTCTCCTGGCTACTAGCTACTGGCTCCTGGCTACTTCTTCTCACATTCTCCTCCGCAGGACCCGAGCCAATTCGGCCCGTCCCCGGTTCAATCGGGATTTCACGGTTCCTTCAGGCACGTTTAACACCTGGGCGATTTCCCGATATTCTAACTCCTCCAGATCGCGCAGGATTACCGTTTCGCGCAACTCCGGGGACAATTTCTGCAGACCCGCCTGCAACAGTTCGCTGGCTTCCCGCCCGGCCACCAGGCCGTCGGTCCGGGCCGACATCGCCGTCTTCTCTTCCAACATCGGCAGTTGCTCTTCAATCGAATCGGTCGACCGGTCCAGCTTGGTACGGCGGTAATGGTCGATCAGCAGGTTACGGCTCAGCCTCGACAACCATACGGTAAAGGAGCCTTCTCCGGATCGGAAACTCCGCAAAGACCTGAATACCCGCAGGAAGATTTCCTGCGTCAGGTCCTGTGCTTCCTGGTCGGATCCCACAAACCGGTAGCAGATCGCGTACACACGCCGGGTATGGACCTTAATCAGATCCTCCCAGGCGGCCTCTTCGCCCCCCAGGCACCGCTCGATTAACTGGGTGTCCGCGTCCAAAAATGTAGCCCACGGGGCTTTTCTCAAACCCGTCAGGGTGCCTATCGTGCTAATCTGACCAACTGTGGCTATGGCTGCCATTGTTTCTTCGTTCCGCGACCCAGAATATTGCGTACCTGTAATGAGAACGAAGAACGATCATGAGAAGTTCGATCTACATTCTAGCCCACGTTTCACTTATCCGGGGTCGGCGGTAAGCTTTTGAATAAGAAATACGTGGGAGCGGGACTCGGAATTGCCGCGGCGCTGGGGATGGCCGCGTTCGTGATCTACCGCTGGCGAACCTCCGGATTCGACTGGCACGAGTTCACTAAAGCCCTGGCCGGCGTCGACTGGTCCTGGCTCTCGCTCGCCATGGCGCTGATTCTGGCCACCTACGTAGGACGCACCCTGCGCTGGGAAGTGATGCTCCGGCCTTTACAAAAGAATACAAGTCTTCCCCGGATCTTTTCGGCCACCGCCATCGGCTTCACGGCGGTAGTCTTATTCGGCCGCGCAGGCGAGCCGGTTCGTCCCTATCTGATCGCGAAAAAAGAGGGTGTGACCTTCTCGAGCCAGGTGGCCGCCTGGGTGGTGGAGCGGATGCTGGACCTGTTAATGGTCCTGGTGATCTTCGGGATGGCGCTTTCGCAAATCTCGCGCAGCGCGATTCAGCATGGGCCCAAAATCAGCCTCGCCCTCCAAGCGGGGGGTTATACGGCGGGAGTGATCGGGGCGGCCTGTTTCGCCCTTTTGTTGGGATTACGGCAATTTCGGGGAGGGGTCCAGCAGCGCCTGATGGACGGCTTGTCTTTTTTACCCGCAGTGGTGACCGCGAAAATCGGCCGGGCCCTGCAATCGTTCGGGGAAGGCATGGAATCCATGCGAAGCGGCGCCCGCGTGGCCCTGCTGGTGTTCTATACAGTGGTCGAATGGTGCGTGATCGCGGCGTCGTTCGGGTGCGTTTTCAAGGCATTTCCGGCCACCCAGGCGTTAGGGGTCACCGATATTGTCATCTTGCTGGGATTCGTCTGTTTTGGCAGTATTGTTCAGATACCGGGTGTAGGCGGAGGCATGCAGATCGTGACCGTTTTAGTCCTGACCGAGTTCTTCGGCGTCACGCTAGAAGCAGCCAGCGGAATCGCTTTAGTGCTCTGGATCATCACATTCGTAGGGATTGTGCCGTTGGGGCTGGTGCTGGCCTTCCGTGAGGGCATTCACTGGCGTAATCTACGTCATATTGAAGCTGTGCCAAATGGCGGGCCGGATGCTGGGGTATAGTGGCAGAGAACGACAGGCGGAAGCCTGTCCCACCAAGCATCAAAATTGTCCAACCAGGCGGCTGGTAAACTGTCCCAACAGGCAGAGAGCAAACTACCCCACCCAGCAGCTTGCGAAGCAGGTGGGACAGGCTTTAGCCTGTCAGCTTGGCGAAAAAGGAGCCGGAGCGTAAGCGAGGCGACGAAATCAACGTGACCTGCCCATTCTGCAGCCATCGCCAGGACCGCGTAATCGATTCCCGCGAATCGAAGGAAGGCGACGTCATCCGGCGGCGTCGCGAGTGCCTGAAGTGCGAGCGCCGCTTCACCACCTACGAGCGCAGTGACGAAATCCCCTACATGGTCGTCAAAAGAGATGGGAGGCGCGAAAAATTCGATCGCCAAAAGGTGCTCGAAGGGCTGTTGAAAGCCTGCGAAAAGAGGCCTGTGCCGATGGCCAAGCTGGCGGAAGTGGTGGATGCGGTGGAATCGAAGCTTTCCGACACCCCCGACCGCGAGATGGCGACTTCGGAGGTAGGAGAACTCCTCATGAAACGGCTGGTGGCGCTCGATAAGATTGCATACGTCAGGTTTGCATCGGTTTACCGCGATTTCCAGGATGTGGAAGCGTTTGTGGCGGAGCTGAAAGACCTGCTCCAGCGGCGCAGTTAGAGGTAAGGTTCTTTATTTCTGTAACCGATCGCTTCCGAGAACATCTTTTGAAATAGGGACTTAACTTAGCGGACGAAGCCTGTTATACTCGATTGTGCCATTTGAGGGACCGTGGACGAAGTGTGCGTTTGCGCGTGTCCGATAAGTCCTTGCAGAACAAGTGGTTACGTGCCCGATCCCGGGCGGTAGGTAGATTTATTTGAAGAACCCCAATTTAGTGCTTCCCTTTTTCGACGCAATTGAAGTTGACGATGAGGCTGCTTATGGGCCGGCAAGGAGAGGAAGCATGAGGGTGGGGAAGGTGACGGCTGTGGACGAGTTAGAGGAACAATTTTCGGGCGAGAGTCACGAACCTCTGGGGCTTCCTTTCGATGAGGAAGCAAATTTCTTTCACCCCGAGGAAACACATGACAGCGAAGAGTTTCCAGCTTCGCATGCGCCCGAGGAGTCTATTTACACCGACGATCCGGTTCGCGTTTATCTGCGCGAAATGGGCGCCGTTCCGCTGCTGACCCGCGAAGGCGAAGTGAATCTTGCCCGTCGCATGGAACGCGGCAAATTGCGGATGCAGAAGGCCATCAGCCGTTCGGCGTTGGTCCAGTTGCGCGCAGTAGAGATCTGCGAACAGATCCGCAAGGAAACAGAGGACTTAGACGCATTTGTCGACCTGGGGGCCGACCTCGAAGAAGACAGCGCCGCATACGCCAAGCGCCGCAACGATGTCAAGAACAAGCTGGCTGAGATCGTTTCTTCGCACAAAAAGCTGGTTCAGAACTACGACAAGATGGAAACGGTTCCGGCCAGCAATAAGAAGCTTCGCAAGAAGTGGGTGGCCAAGTGCGCCCGCTCGCGGGTGGAAGTTTCGATCGCCATCCGCCGGGTTCCTTTCTACAACTCGCAGTGGAAGGCTTTCGGCAAGGAAATCGAGCGGGTAGTGGACGAACTGGTCCACCTCGACCAGGAACTTCGCAACGTAGAAAACCGCCGTCCGACCGCGACTTCGCAAGCGAAGGCTCGCGAACTGAAGAAGGAGATCCGCAAGCGGGAAACAGCCGCCGGATCCGGCCTGCCCGATTTGCGTCACACGACTTCCGTCATCCGCCACGGTGAAATCGAGGCGGAACGAGCCAAGAAAGACCTGGTCGAAGCCAATCTTCGCCTGGTTGTGTCGGTCGCCAAAAAGTACGTCAATCGCGGCCTGCACCTGCTGGACCTGATTCAGGAAGGCAACATCGGCCTGATGCGCGCCGCGGACAAGTTCGAATATCGCCGCGGCTACAAATTTTCGACCTACGCCACGTGGTGGATTCGCCAGGCGATCACCCGCGCCATCGCCGACCAGTCCCGCACCATCCGCATTCCCGTTCACATGAACGAGAGCATGAACAAGTTCCTGCGCGCCACCCGCGAGCTGGAAAAAGAGCTCGGCCGCGCTCCGACCAACGACGAAATCAGTCGCCGGATGGATATTCCGGTCGAGAAAGTCCAAAAACTGAAAACGATCTCCCGCGACCCCGTGTCGCTAGAAACCCCGGTCGGCCGCGACGGCGAATCGGCCCTGGGCGATCTGATCGAAGACCGCTGGGTGGGTTCCCCAGTCGACGCGGTAATCGACACCAACGTCCGCGACGAGACCGCCAACATCCTGAAAACTCTCTCTCCAAAAGAAGAGAAAGTCATCCGCCTCCGCTTCGGCATCGGCTGCGAGCGCGAGCATACGCTGGAAGAAATCGGCCAGGAGTTTGACGTAACTCGTGAAAGAATCCGCCAAATCGAAGCCAAGGCGCTACGTCAACTCCGATCCCCGGAGCGTGCCCGTCACCTGCGAGCCCTACTCGCGGCTCGCTAGGGCCGCATGCAGGCCCTCGCCTTCTGGAAAGCGGTGGCGATGGACGAGTCTAACTTCCTCGAAGGCCTTATCAGTCTGCTTGCGGAGCACCAGATCCGCTACTGTGTAATCGGCGGTCAAGGCGTCAACGCGTACGCGGAACCCCTCGTCAGCCTTGACCTCGACTTAGTAGTCGCCGTCGATCAGATGGAAGAAGTCGAGCGATTGCTCGGCTCTCTCTACAAGATCGAGCGCTTTCCACACAGCCTGAACGTGTCCGAACCAGGCTCGCAGCTTCGTGTTCAGATTCAGACGGACCCTCGCTATTTCGACTTTCCATCGCGCTCCGGCGAGCGTGAGATTCTCGGCTTACGGCTCCCTGTCGCTGCCATCGACGACGTATTGAAAGGAAAAATCTGGGCCGTCCAAGATCCGGAACGCCGCGCCAGCAAGCGTCGGAAGGATTTGCTCGATATCGAACGACTGATCGAGACCCATCCGCGACTTCAAAACCAAGTGCCGCAAGAGATCCTAGATCGGCTCGGCGACTAAACGCTCCCGATATCTTGATAGCCGAGTCCCCGCACTAACGTGACGGGGTTATAACCCCTGGCGTGAGCCAGGGGATTCCGCCAACGAACTCTAGCAGGATGCTGAAAAACAAATCTTAGCCGCGGATGAACGCGGTTAAGACCATTTGTTTTCCATCAGCGTTCATCGGCGGCCAATATTCGTTTTGAGTTTTTCAGCAGCCTCTTCAGCCTGTGAAAGACTTCGGCTTTTGGGAGCCTTTATTTACCGCAAGGCTCTTCCTGATCGACCGGCGAACATACTCGGCAAACGAGATCCCTTGCCTTTTCGCGGACTTCTTCGCTAGCCAATAGTCCGTTTCATCGAAGCTAAAGGTCGTGCGAATCATGTTGTCACCAAGCCGCTTGGATGATAGCACATCAAAACCTCTCGTCTTGATTTTGTCGTCACAATGCCGCCATAACCCAACAGTCCCGAAACCTACCGTTTATGCGATGGCATAGACGGCGTCAGAGCGTCCAATCCTCGAATCGATGCGATTTGTGGTTCCAGTAGATATGCGCCGAGTCCTTTTCACCGTCCGAAAAGTTTAGCCCTTTGCATGCCTTTGATCGCCTGAAGCCGTCTAGATCAGAGCCGATCACCTCCTTGGGGTCGTAGTCCAAGTCCTCGATCTTTAGCTCCGCTGTTTTCGGGTTTCGTGCCTTTCCCGAATACCGCAAGACTTCAGGCCGCGTGTCAAGACCGTTCAAAAACACGGCGATCACGATCTCGGATTCGCTGACGCCCAAGATCGCCTGTTCCTTCCGGCCCCGGCATGTAAAATTGCCGGAGACGATAGAATGACGTCGCCAAGCCACTCTGGCGACGTACTTCGTGGCCGCCTTTTCAATCGACGCGGAGTCCTGTGCGAGTACTACGTGCGTGATCGCCGGTCCTAAAACAGCGACCCACGTAAGGAGCTTCATCGTAACCGAGAGCTTACCACGCGGGAAAGCGCTGCCCGGAAAGTGCCGTCTGGATTTTCGTCCGGGGGCTGTCACTCTAGCCCGACGTTGGGCTCCAAAACGGCTCCGCCGCCGCGACAAACTCAATCGGCACATCTGAAATGAACGTCTTCAGCCACTCCGCGCAATACTTCATGCCCGCCTGCTCCGAAACCACGTGCCCCATCACGATAAGACCCTTTTTCTGACCCGCAGAGATGGCGTCTTGCGCGTATTCCACCAGCTCCCATTCCCGCGTCTCGCCGCAGATCAGTACGTCCACGTCGGGGCGCGAAAGGATCGGGATCCCAGGCTCGCGGCTGACGTTTCCCCAGCTCACCGCCACCTTATTCACCCTCAAATTGGGATCGCCCACGACGCGCATCGCCCGAATCTGGAGCTTGGTCTGAATCTCCTTGGCGAATCGCGACAGCGGCACGTCCGGAAACGCAAACCGCCTGACATTCTGCGGATCGACGTACTTCTCCCATCCCAGTTCGCGCATCATCCCCGTCGCGATTCCGTCCGGCTTATGGGCGTGCCAATGGTCGTGGAACCGGAACACCGCCATGTTGTTCTTGCGAATGAAATCGGCTTTGAACTGGTAGGTCGAATCCTGTTCCAACCCCGTCACCGTGTCCTGATGGAGCCAGAACGTCGGCTCATGCGTGATCACCAGGTTCTTGCCTGCCGCGGCGGCGCGCTGGATCACATCGAGCGTCGCCATCATAGTGGTGGCGATGCCTTTCACTGGGATGTCCGCTGTCCCGGCGACGATTTTGTCCACAGTTTCCGCGCGCCATGGGACCCCGACGTTGGCCTTGATCCGGTCGACAATCTGGCCGGCGGTCGGCGGAGCGGCTGCGAGGGCAAGTCCTGCGCCTGCAAGGAACAGGCTGCGGCGGGAAATAGCTGGTGCGTTCATAACTCGTTTATAGCATCCCGTTGCATCCAAACGGCTGCAATCGACTCTAACAGTTAGGTCCCTGGATTCTGCCTGATGTTGACAGAGATTGGTACAATTGAGAGGTTTCGAATGGCTCCCGCTCTCCCGAAAATCGCCGCCACGACCGCGTCCTCGCTGCTCGACCAGATCGGCAACACGCCGCTGATCCGGTTGCGAAAGCTCGACGCGGAGTTCCCGGGCGTCGAAATTCACGCTAAAGCTGAGTTTTTCAATCCCGGTGGATCGGTGAAGGACCGCGCGGGGCTCAATATGATCCTGGACGGCGAGCGCTCCGGCCGTCTGACACCAGACAAGATCCTGCTCGACGCGACCTCCGGGAACACCGGCATCGCGTATGCGATGATCGGCGCGCTCAGGGGCTATAAGATCAAGCTTTGCCTGCCCGCCAACGCCTCGCATGAGCGCAAGCAGATCCTGAAGGCCTACGGCGCGGAGATGGTTTTTTCCGACCCCGCCGAAAGCTCCGACGGAGCCATCCGCCTGTGCCGGGAAATTTACGAAACGAACCCAAGCGCTTATTTTTATCCCGACCAATACAACAATCCGGCCAACTGGAAAGCCCATTTCGACGGCACCGCGGTCGAGTTGATGGAGCAGACCGGGGGCGGAATCACCCATTTTGTAGCCTGCATGGGGACCAGCGGGACGTTCATGGGCACCTCCAAACGCCTGAAGCGCGACATGCCGGAAGTACAGTGCATCTCGGCGCAGCCTTCGTCCGGTTTTCATGGCCTCGAAGGCCTGAAACACATGCCGACCGCCATCGTTCCAGGTATTTACGACGCCACGATCGCAGCCGACAACTTATGGATTGAAACCGAAGATGCTTATAAGATGACCCGCTGGCTCGGGCGGAACGAAGGCCTGCTGGTGGGCATGTCGTCCGGCGCGAACGTCTACGCGGCCACCCGCGTGGCGAAAAGCATCGTCGAAAAAGGCGGGACCGGTCTGGTCGTGACCATCCTTGCCGACGGCGCGACCAAATATCTCAGCGAGCCATTCTGGAATGATCAAGATTAATCCGGACGCGTGGAAGACCATGGTCGACCACGCTCAGTCCACGTTTCCCGACGAATGCTGCGGCGTGATGGTGGGTAAAATCGAGGGCGAGACCAAGCTGGTAACCAGTGCGCTGGGCCTCGAAAATGCATACAAGGGCGGCCAGGAAGACCGGTATGAGATCCGTCCCGCAGACCTGGGTCGCCGCCGACAGAGAGCGCGCGCCCAGGGACTGGTCCTGATCGGCATCTTCCATTCGCATCCCGATTGCGACGCGTATTTTTCCAAAACCGATCTGGAAAATTCGTGCCCCTGGTATTCGTTCGTCGTACTATCGGTGAAGGGCGGAAAGTTCGACCACGCCAACAGCTTCCTGCCGAACGCCGACCAAACCGCCGCTGAGAAAGAAGATTTGATATGGCCAAAGTCCTGATCCCCACGCCTCTGCGCCAGTTCGCAGGCAAGCAAGATTCCGTCGAGCTCGAAGGCGCCACGGTCGGTGAAGTGCTCAGCGCGCTGACCACGACGTTTCCCGACCTCAAGAAGCAGATTTTCAACGACGAGGGAAAACTAAGAAGCTTCGTCAACGTCTACCTGAACGATGAAGACATTCGCTACCTCAAGAAGAACGATACGGCTGTCGCCCCCGCGGATACTCTGTCCATCGTTCCCAGCATCGCCGGCGGGAGTGTGGCTGCTGAAAATGTGGACGTCATGGAGCCGCCCGTGACCTCGCTCTCGAAAGACGAGATCCTGCGCTACTCGCGCCACCTGATCATGCCGGAGGTCGGCATGGACGGGCAGATCAAGCTCAAGAACGCGAAAGTGCTGCTGGTCGGCGCCGGAGGGCTGGGGGCGCCGCTGGGCTTGTATCTCGCCGCGGCCGGAGTCGGGCGTATCGGTATCGTCGACTTCGATGTGGTCGATTTCACCAACCTGCAGCGCCAGGTGATCCACGGCACCAAGGACGTGGGACGCAAGAAGCTCGACTCAGCCGCCGAGAGCATGAAGGACATCAATCCCAACGTGCAGATCGACCGCTACGACGTCGCACTGACCAGTGAGAACGCCTTCGACATCATGTCCGCCTACGACATGGTGGTCGATGGAACCGACAATTTCCCGACCCGCTACCTGGTCAACGACGCGTGCGTCATCCTGAAGAAGCCGAACGTCTACGGGTCGATTTTCCGCTTCGAAGGGCAGGCCACCGTATTCGCCTATGAAGGGGGCCCATGCTATCG
Source organism: Bryobacterales bacterium (assembly GCA_963813145.1). GTDB lineage: Bacteria > Acidobacteriota > Terriglobia > Bryobacterales > Bryobacteraceae > Palsa-187. Next base: position 2,013,106 of record CAWEXX010000001.1, on the reverse strand, counting down.
CTGCCTTTATCCCGAGCCTCCTCCTCCCGGCCTCGTTCCGAGCTGTGCCGAAGGCGGCGTACTGGGAATCCTGCCCGGCATCATTGGCTTAGTGCAAGCCACCGAGGCAGTGAAACTCATCTTAGGAGTCGGCGAGCCTCTGGTCGGACGCTTGATGCTATACGACGCTTTGGCGATGAAATTTCGCGAGCTGAAGCTGCGGCGGAATCCCGAATGCCCGGTATGCGGCGACCATCCGACCATCACCAAGCTGATCGATTACCAGCAGTTTTGCGGCATCCCCGCGCATGCGCCGGAGCCCGAAGTGGTTGCGAGCGACATCACTCCCGTGGAAGTGAAAGCCAAGCTCGACCGCCGCGAGAAATTCCAATTCATCGACGTCCGGGAGCCGCACGAATATCAGATCTGCAGCATCCCCGGCGCGAAGCTGATCCCATTGGGCGAGCTTCCGAAGCGCCTGAATGAGCTGGATCCGTCGGTCGAGCTGGTCGCGCACTGCAAGAGCGGAGTGAGAAGCGGGAAGGCGATCGACCTGTTGAAGCAGAATGGCTTCAAGAAGCTCCGCAACATGAAGGGCGGCATTTTAGCCTGGAGCGATCAGGTGGATCCCAGCGTGCCGAAATATTAGCCCCATGCGTCAGCGTGGGGCTTGCAGCGGAATCGTAATAGCCCCAAGCTGACGCATGGGGCTAGGCGGTTCGTTAAGAGACCCCTCCATGACTGTCGGGGTTCGGTCTCAACGCCGACACCTGCTCTACGGTAAATTAAACTCGTTCCGTACCGACTCCGCATTCTTCACGGCCTGCGCCTGAAAATTGCTCTTGATCGACGCGCATCTCCGCCAGTACGAGAGGGCTTCCTTCGCGCGCGACGGATCCTTGTCCGCCAGGTGATAGTTCGCGACGCCCAGCTGATAAAACACAGTCGGTTCCAGGACCGCGTCGCCCGCGATCAGCGGAAGCGCCGCCCGTAGCATCTGGTCGGCCCGTCCGTACTGACCGGCCAGACTGCTGGAGACTCCTCCCATGTAATACGCCATCCCCAGCATGTGCGACTTCTTTTTGGCCCAATCCTCTTCGCCAAGATTCTCCGGACGAGCCTTCTTCCCCAACGCCTCCACCACATGGACCGTGCTGGCGATGATCTTTTCGCGCGCCTCCTCATGTCCGAAATGGTATTCGGCGACTGCCATCAGCATATCCACGTTATCCGGATCGCCGGCCAGCGTTTTCTGCGCCAACGCCAACGCTTTGTCCATTTGACCCAGCTTCCGGTAGATCACGAAGCACTCCGCCGGAATGTTCTCCGCATAAGGACTCTTCGGATTCCGCTCGGCCAGCCCCGTCAGCATCGCCAGGCGCACGGACGGCTCGGTCGTTTGCTGCGCAAGCGCGAAGATACTGTACTCGGCGTATAGCTGAGTCTGTTCCGCATCGGCGGAATTCCGCCCGCCCTTCGCCGCCACTTGCGACGCCAGCTTCCACGACGTTTCCGCCCAGGCCGCGATATCTTCGCGATTGCCTTTGCTTTCGGCGGCCTTGAGCGCCAGCTTCGCCGCATCCAAATTACCCGGCTCCAGAGCGACGCGCTTTTCCCCGATCCGCATCGCCTCGTCCCACGCTTTCTCCTTCATGTAGGCCGGCTGAAGCTGATCGTAGACCCAGGCAATGGAAGGATTCGAAGGGTATTGCAATGCGAACTGCTCCATATAATGGAGCTTTTCCGAGGGATCGGTCTCCTGCTGAATATGCTGGATCAGCAGCCCTTCCTTGGTTTCCGGGTCATAAACGGGTTTCGGACGCTGCGCCGGCAGCAGACTGGATAGAGCCATGCTGTACAGTGCGAAGGTGATCAGCACCGAAAATTTTCTCACCGTTTCGCTCCTTTTCGCATGGTGTAATATATAATCTCTTTCGGTTGCTAAACGGCGAATCTTTAGTACGATAACCTTAGCAACAACCCAAAACTCTTATGATCCTACCTGCGTCATCGCTGGCCAGTCTTCTTCTGCTTGTCCTTGCCTTGGTTTGTTGGGGCTCCTGGGCGAATTCCCAGCGGTTGGTTTTCAAGTGGCGCTTCGAGCTCTTTTATTACGACTTCGCCCTGGGGATGGCCCTCTGTATCCTGATTGCCACCTTCACCCTGGGCACCATGAACGCTCAGGAATTGTCGTATTCCGACAACTTTATGATCGCCGGCTATCGCAAGATGGCGTTCGCCTTGGCAGCCGGAGTTCTGGTGAATCTGGCGAATATGTTACTGGTCGCGGGCATTTCGCTGTCGGGAATGGCGGTGGCGTTTCCGCTCTCTTTCGGAATGGCTCTGATTGTCAGGTCGGTCACGAGTTTTATCGGTAACCCGCTGGCCGACAACGCAGCTCTTCTGTTTGGAGGCCTGGTCCTGGTGCTGGCTGCCATGCTGGTCAACGCCATTGCTTACCGCTCTCACGTGGACGCCCTGGCCGCGGCCACCAAGGCGGGTCCGGTGCTCGATCCTCGCACGAGACTGCCGGTCCGGACTCCCATCGCGGCGCGCGGCATGCTTCTGAGCATCTTGAGCGGCATCGCCCTCGGCTTCTTTTTTCCGCTGGTCGATATGAGCCGTATAGGAGAGGGTGGCGTCGGCCCGTACGGCCTGGCGGCGCTGATCGGCATCGGGATGTTCTTCTCCACTCTGCTGTACGTGCCGTTCTTCATCAACTTCCCAGTTTTGGGCGAACCGGTGCAGGTGCGGGACTATTTCAAGGGAGCGAAGAAACAACATTTCTGGGGTATATTTGGCGGACTCCTGTGGGCCGTCGGCTTGCTGGCCGCCTTGGTGGCCGCTGCCGCGCCGCCGGCTGCGCTCACTGGCCCCGCGCTGACCACCGGACTCCTGCAGGCAGTCCCGGTCCTGGCCGCATTGTGGGGCTTGCTGGCATGGGAGGAGTTCAAGGGATCCACACAGGGCGTTAAACTATTGATGTTAGTTATGATTGTCCTATACTTGGCAGGCCTGACTCTGGTCGCTCTTGCGCCCGTTTATGCTTCAAAGTGACCTGCACGTTTGAGGTTCGAGAGTCGTCAGATTTATTGACGCACTGTAAATTCGTGATAAGCAAAATCCTTTTCGCCCTCATAATCGTCTTACCCGCCTTCGCCGGTGAATACGCCGTACTCTCCAGCGGGTTCCGCATTCACGCCGAGCGGCATGAGACCGATGGCGAGACTCTCAAATTGTTCACTAAAGAAGGGCAGATCGAGGTCCCGGCCAGCTCGGTCACAGCGTTCGAAGCCGAGGAGTACGTCGCTCCCGAGCCTGCTCCAGTGGTGGTCGCCGCCGCGCCCGTGGTTCCAGCTGTTCCGAAGAAGACCGACCCTAAGTCCTTGGTGCACGACGCCGCGATCCGCAATTCCCTGCCCCCGGCATTCGTCGCGAGCGTCGCCAAAGCCGAGTCGGCGATGAAACAAAACGCAATTTCCCCCAAGGGCGCAATCGGAGTCATGCAGTTGATGCCCGGCACCGCCAAAGCGCTGGACGCCGATCCCCGCGATACCGAACAAAACATCGACGCCGGAACCCGCCTGCTGCGCGAACTGCTGCTGAAATACGATGGCGACGTAGTGAAGGCCCTGGCCGCGTATAACGCGGGACCGGGAGCAGTCGACAAATACAACGGCCTGCCCCCGTATCGGGAGACGCAAACCTACGTCAACAAGGTCATCAAGGATTATCAAAAAAACGGCGGGCAATAGGGGTTAGAGCGATCTTTCTCTTAGTAGCCCCTTCAGATTCCTATTGCCATGGACTACAGCCATGATTTCAACAGGGCGTGCGTCCGGCTGGTATATGATCAGGTAGGAGTACAGCGGAAAGAACCGAACCGGGCGTTTCGTCAAATCGGTACGCTCATACCCTTGTTCTGGCATCCTAGCCAAGGCAGTGAAAGTATCATAGAACTCAGTCTCCACCCGATCGGCCGCCTCGATGCTACCCCTAGCGATGAACTCCCAAATCGCAATGAGATCTTGCCTAGCTTGCGCCGAAACAAGGGCCTGCTCATCCACGCCGATTCTCTGCTATCCAAGCCGCCTTGTATTCCTGGATTTTCGCGCGCGTTTCCTCGAGAGTGAGGTACTCGCCACGCTCGAACTGACCGACCGCCCGCTCGATCTTCTCATGGATCTCTTGCTTTTCGCTGGCCCAAAGAGATTCCTCTTCATGCAGCATCCGCACGGCCTGCTCGACAAATTCCTCAACCGTGCGGTACGGTCCGCGCTGAAGGTCTTCCTGAATCAGGGCCTCGGTCTCGGGTTTGAGGTGGATCGTCATCGGCATAACTTCATTTTGGCACAGCCTCCGCATAAGCTTTCTCCAAAACCCCCAACGCCTTTCCTACATCCTCATCCGACTCCACTTCAAACGTGTTCCACTTCAGGCCTTCCCTGCTCTCTCCTCCCGTCGCCAGTTTGTAGGCGATCCCATTCGGACTATCGAACCCCCTCTTCACCGGCAGCATCGCGAACACTACCCCTTCCCGATAGAAAGCCTGGAGTCCGAACATGGGGTGGAAAGTCACGCCGGGCCAGCTCGAAAGCTCCCCCGCAAGAAGCGCGCTGATGCGCGACATCTCCTCCGAAATCGGCGGCAATTTCGGGCGTTTCCCTTTACTTCTGCGCGCAGTTGACACGTTGACCTAAAATAACAATATCGAATGATCTTTGACTTCGAGTCGTTTTCCACCCGTCATATTGGTCCTGACCCCGCCGAACGAGATGCGATGTTGAAAGCCACCGGAGCCGCGTCCATGGACGCGCTCATGGAGGAGGCGATTCCGCGGCGGATTCGTCTTTCGCGGCCTCTTCAAGTGGCGCCCGGCCTAAGCGAATATGAGTTCCTGCGCGAATTGCGCTCGCTCGCCGCGCGAAACGAAATTTTCAAGTCGTATTTGGGCCTCGGCTATTCCGATTGCATCACGCCCAGCGTCATCCTGCGCAACGTGCTGGAGAATCCCGGCTGGTACACGCCCTACACGCCCTATCAGGCGGAGATGGCGCAGGGGCGTCTCGAAAGCCTGCTCAATTTTCAAACTGTCGTCCGCGATCTGACAGGCATGGAGGTCGCCAACGCGTCATTACTAGACGAAGCCACCGCGGCCGCCGAAGCGATGACGCTGCTGCATCGCGTCCACTCGAAGAGCACGCAGAAATTCTTCGTCGCCGACCATTGTTTCCCGCAAACCATCGAGGTTCTTCGCTCGCGTGCCGAGCCGCTGGGAATCGAGCTGGTGATCGGCGATTGGCGCAACGCGGATCTTACTGGAGCCTTCGGAGCGCTGCTCCAGACGCCCGATGAAGCCGGCCTGGTCCACGATCTCAGCGGATTTATCGCCGATGCCCAGCGCGCGGGCGTTCTGGTCGCGGTCGGCTCCGACCTGCTGAGTCTGACGCTGCTGAAGCCCCCGGGCGAGATGGGCGCCGATGTGGTGTTCGGAAATTCGCAGCGCTTCGGAGTGCCTCTGGGATACGGCGGACCTCACGCGGCGTTCTTCGCCACGCGCGAAAAATTCGTGCGCCAAGTGCCCGGACGTGTCATCGGCGTATCGGTCGATGTGCACGGCAACACGGCGTATCGCATGGCGCTGCAAACTCGCGAACAACATATCAGGCGCGAGAAGGCGACCTCGAATATCTGCACCGCGCAGGCGTTGCTGGCCAACATCGCCGGCCTTTATGCGGTCTATCACGGACCGAAAGGGCTGACTGCCATCGCCCAGCGCGTCCACGGATTCGCCAAGTTGCTGGAGCGCGAACTGGCCAAAGTCGGCGTCGCCCAGCGCAACGAAGTTTTCTTCGACACGCTGAAGCTGGAGCCGCCCGCGGGGACCATCGAAAAAATCCGCAAGGCCGCAGTCGAAGCTCGCATCAACTTCCGTTATCGCGACGACGGCACGATCAATGTCGCGCTGGACGAGGCCACCCATCCGCGCGATTTGGAAGCGATCGTGAAGGTGTTCGCCAAAGGCACCGGCGCCGATGCCCTGATCGATTTTTCGCCGCGCTGGGCTGGTCACGGAGTATCCGAAAGTCTACGCGCGCACGAGCGAATTTCTGACGCACCCGGTATTCAACACGCACCACTCGGAAACGCAGATGATGCGCTACATCCGCGGCCTGGAGAGAAAGGACGTCGGCCTGGATACGTCGATGATCCCTCTCGGCTCCTGCACGATGAAGCTGAACGCGGCCTCGGAGATGCTTCCGGTCACCTGGCCGGAGTTCGGAAAACTGCATCCGTTCGTGCCCGGTCGAGCAGGCCGCGGGATACCAACAGATTTTCAAGGAAATCGAGCAGACGCTGTGCGAGATCACAGGATTCGCGGCAGTCTCGCTACAGCCGAACGCCGGCTCGCAAGGCGAGTTCGCGGGCCTGATGGTGATCCGCGCGTATCATCACGATCGCGGCGATGCGAAACGCGATGTGGTGCTGATCCCCGCGTCCGCCCACGGCACGAATCCGGCCAGCGCCGTGATGGCCGGCATGCGCGTGGTGGTTGTCGCAGCACCAGTGAAGGCAATATCGACGTCGCCGATCTGAAAGCGAAAGCCGAAGCAGCATCGCGACCAGTCTGTCGGCGTTGATGGTGACGTATCCCTCGACGCACGGCGTTTTCGAAGAGAGCATTCAGGACATCTGCGCCATCGTCCACGCCAACGGCGGCCAGGTTTATATGGATGGCGCGAACATGAACGCGCAAGTCGGCCTGACCAGTCCCGCAGCCATCGGCGCGGACGTCTGCCACCTCAATCTGCACAAAACCTTCGCAATTCCCCACGGCGGCGGCGGTCCCGGGATGGGCCCCATCGGAGTCGCCGCGCATCTCGCGCCGTTCCTGCCGAGCCATCCCGTGATCAAGACCGGCGGCACGCACCCGATTCACGCCCTGGCGGCGGCCCCTTGGTCGAGCGCCAGCATTCTGCTGATTTCCTACGGCTACATGAAAATGCTGGGCGGCGATGGAATGACGGACGCGACACGCTTCGCGATCCTCAACGCGAACTACATCAAGTCGCAGGCTGGAAGGCCACTATCCGGTTCTCTACACCCGCGAAAACGGCCGCGTAGCGCACGAGATGATCTTCGATCTGCGTCCAGTTGAAGGCGCAAAGCGGCATCGATGAAACCGACGTCGCGAAACGCCTGATGGACTACGGATTCCACGCGCCCACGGTCTCGTTCCCCGTCGCGGGGACGCTGATGATCGAGCCGACGGAGAGCGAATCGAAAGACGAACTAGACCGCTTCTGCGACGCAATGATCGCGATTCGCGCAGAGATTCAAGACGTGATCGACGGCAAAGCGGACCGGCAGAACAACGTCCTGAAGAACGCTCCGCACACCGCCGCAGCAGTGTCGGCGGACGATTGGCCGCATCCCTACTCGCGACACCAGGCGGCGTATCCGCTGCCGTTCGTGCGAGCGAAGAAATTCTGGCCGAGCGTCGGACGGATCGACAATCCGTACGGGGATCGCAACCTGATGTGCTCGTGTCCGCCCGTTGAGGCGTTCGCGGAGAAATAGAAATTTCACGCACAGACGCAGAGAACGCAGAGCAAATCAATCACTGAGTCCTGGCCACCCCGGAATGGGCTGGTCCTCGTCGTCGAGAGGCCAATCTTTGCGCCAAACGGCAAGAGTTCGAAGCCCCTCCTCCGTGATCCAGAACCAATAGTCGTGTGAGCCATCGAATGGGGGAAGGTCCTGCAGTTCTTCAGCAGACCCTCGACCCACATAATAAGCCTTCGCCAAGCCTGACTCCGTCAGATCGATGAGAGCCCCTTGGGTCTCCTCTGGAGCTACCTGGAGTTCACAAAGGCCGAGAGCGATCTTTACACCCTCGATAGACGTGCACCGGCTCCTCATAGTCGTCAGAAATCGCCAACAGGACTGCAAGCCGAACGAGCTCTTCGCGAGTCATAACCAGCTCGTAGGTGTTCTTCGCGTCCTCTGCGTCTCTGCGCGAAATGTTCCTATTCATCCCCCGCATAAGCCGCATAATCCGCCGCGCTCATCAACTCCTTCACCTCATCCGGAGCCGACAGCTTCACCTTAAAAAGCCACGCCACCCCGTGCGGATCCTCGTTCAGCTTCTCAGGCGACGTAGTCAGCAGATCGTTCACCGCCGTCACCTCGCCGGAAACCGGCGCGAAAATATCGCTGACCGCCTTCACCGATTCCACCGAGCCGATCGTCTTGCCCTTCTCGGCCGTCGCGCCCACCTTCGGCAGGTCGACGTAAACGATATCGCCCAATTCTTTTTGCGCGTGGAACGAGATACCGATCGTGCCGGTATCGCCTTCGACGAGCACCCATTCATGTTCTTTGGTAAAGCGGAAGTTTTCCGGATAAGTCATTTTGCTCTCTTATAGAAAGGAGTTTGGACCATCACCGCCTCGACCGGCTGCTGGCGAACCATCACGTGGATGGTGCGTCCGATTTCAGCTTGTTCGACCGGCAGATAACAAAGTCCGATGTTCTTGTTCAGCGTCGGGGCGGGGCCTCCGCTGGTCACCCAACCCGCCGGAGTGCCGTCCACATGCACTTCGTATCCGTCGCGGCCGATGCCGCGTCCGACCATCTCAAATCCGATCAGCTTGCGCTTTAAGCCCGCCTTGTTTGGCTTTCATCAGCGCTTCGCGGCCGACAAAATCGCCCTTTTTGACCTTCACGATCCATGCCAGATCGGCGTCGCACGGGTTGATCGTGGAATGAATCTCGTGCCCGTACAGAGCCATCTTCGCCTCCAGGCGCAAAGTGTTTCGCGCGCCCAAGCCAGCCGGCTTGATGCCGAACTCTTCTCCAGCGGCGAGCAGATCGTCCCAAATGCGAGGCGCCTGCTCCGGCGCAATGTAGATCTCAAACCCGTCCTCGCCCGTATATCCAGTGCGAGCGATCCGCGCCGGGGTGCCGGAAACCTCGCCGTCTTTGAAGTGATAGTACGCGATCGGCGCGAGCTCGACTTCGGTCAGCTTTTGCAGCGTGTCGAGCCCGCGCGGCCCCTGCACCGCGATCTGCGCATACCGGCCGCCCGCGTTCTCGACCGTGCAATCGAACTTGTTGTGTCCAGCGATGTGTTCGTAATCCTTATCCTGATTCGACGCATTGACGCACAGGAAATAATGATCGTCCGCGACCTTGTGGACCAGAATGTCGTCGACAAATCCGCCATGTTCGTAGAGCAGTCCCGAGTACTGCGCCTGGCCGATCTTCAACAACGCCGCATCGTTGGTGGCGACGTAGTTGACCAGATTGAAACGCCTCCGGTCCGCGCACTTCAATCTCGCCCATGTGGCTGACGTCGAACAGTCCGACCGCGGTGCGCACGGTGCGATGCTCGTCGAGCAGGCCGGAATACTGCACCGGCATGTCCCAGCCTCCGAAATCGACCATCTTGGCGCCATGGCGTCGATGGGTGGCATTGAGCGGAGTTTTTCTCAGGGGAGTCGCGGGGGCGGTCATGAAAGAATCAGGCTAGCATTATCGGGAAGCACGCGGGCGGAACGGCTTCAGGTCCAGATTGGCGATGGGACGAAAATGGCGAATGTTGCCGGTCGCGAGAGTCTCTCCAGCCTCGCGGGCGGTTGCGGCGATTAGAGCATCGTTGAGTCTTAGACCACACGTGAGCGCGTGTTCCTCGATCAGACCCGCAGCCATGTGACCGATCGACTCGCTCAAATGCAGGATGCGAAAGTCGAGCAGATGAAAAAACTGCTTCGTGGTTCGCATTTCGGCCTTAGATTTGACTCCTTGGAGTATCTCTATTACCGTGACAATCGAGACCGCGCGATCAACCTCGGAATTGACCAGTTCGATAGCGTCACGGTCGCCGCGCGAGAACCAAATGAGCACGTCAGAATCAAAGATCACGGAGTCGAGAGGTGTCTCTCATCTTGCGGATGTAAGCCGTCGGATCTTTCATATCCTCGCGATCTTTCCACATTCCACAAAATGGATGATCGCTAGGCTTCAGTTCCTTCGCTTTTGCCTCAATAGGCACGAGCCGTGCCTTCTCCTTCCCGCGGTAAAGCACCGTGACCGTCTCTCCACGGTCGATGGCGCGGAGAATATCCTTCATCTTGTATCGCAGATCGAGCGTTGTGGCTTTCATCGGAGTGCCTACTTAAAGTATACACTTCCGATCCGCTCCCTGACGGTCGCGGTTCCTGGCGGCCCATTGTGGGGCGGGCTTCTGCCGGCAGCCTGCTTCTCGCAGGCTTCTTGAGCGTGGGGAAAAAACCTAGCAGGCGCGGCATCCCACCCACCCGCGGATTCATCAAATCCTAACCGCTTGCGTTCTGTGCTATCCTAATCCTGTACAAATCGATTAAGAAAAGACGAGGAGTTTCGTTTTCCGAATGGCACTGGCGGGTGAAGCTAAATTAAATGTTATTTCGAAGTTCCGGGTCCATAAGACGGACACCGGCTCGCCAGAAGTTCAGGTTGCTATCCTGAGCCGACGGATTGCCGAGCTTACGGAGCATTTCAAAACGCACAAGAAAGACCATCATTCACGCAGAGGTCTGCTGTTGATGGTGCAGCGTCGCCGTAGCCTGCTGGGTTATCTCCGCAGCCGTAGTCCGGAGCGCTATAAGACTCTGATTACGAGCCTTGGCATCCGCCACTAATCCATTCGGGTTTCGATTCTCGATCCTGGTTCAGGTGACCGGGCTCCCGCAGAACCTCACTCCAGTCTCCACTTAGTCAAGCAGGCTGGCCGCGTCCAAAGACTGTCGCGGTCGGATTTTGATTAAAGGAAGATTTCAAACATGTTGCATTCCGTTGAAGTAGACCTCGGTGGACGGATCATTACGATCGAAACCGGGAAGATGGCGAAACAGGCCAATGGGGCGGTGATTATCCGCTCGGGCGAGTCGGTGGTCCTGGTGACCGCCTGTACCGCCGAGAACCCCAAGGTTAACGCCAGCTTTTTCCCCCTCACCGTGGACTATCGCGAGTACACTTACTCGGCCGGGCGTTTCCCGGGCGGCTTTATTAAGCGCGAAGGACGGCCCACCGAAAAGGAAGTGCTCACCAGCCGCCTGATCGATCGTCCGATCCGCCCGCTGTTCCCGGAAGGCTATTCCCACGAAACCCAGGTGATCGGCATGGTGCTCTCGGCCGATCCGATCCGCGATCCGTCGACATTGGCCATTATCGGCGCCGGCGCGTCGCTCGCGATCTCCGATATTCCGTTCGAGCACGTGCTGGGCGGCATTCGCGTCGGCATGGTCGACGGCAAACTGGTCGCCAATCCGACCTACGAAGAGACCAAGGCCTCGAAGGTCAACATCGTGGTCGCCGGAACCGAAGGCGGCATCGTGATGGTGGAATCGGGCGCGAATCAGGCGACCGAAGCCGAAGTCCTGGACGCGATCGAGTTCGGCCACAACTGCTGCAAGAAGATCGCCACGGCGATCCGCGAGCTGGTCAAGAAGGTCGGCAAAACCAAGCGTGAGTTCAAGTCGCCGGAGCTGAACAAGGACATCTACGAACAGATCTCCGCCGCGGTCGCGCACCGAGCTGCAGGACGCGATGAACACGGAGAAGTACGAAAAGATCGACAGCTACCGCCGCATCGACGCGTGCAAGAAGAAGGCCATCGAGCCGATCGCCGACGAGCTGAAGCCGGAAGCGAGCAAGTGTTTCGACGCGCTGAAGGAGCGGATCTTCCGCGACGAGATGCTGAAGGACCGCCGCCGTCCGGATGGACGCAAGTTCGACCAGGTCCGCAACATCGAAGTCGAAGTCGGCATTCTGCCGCGCACGCACGGATCGTCGCTGTTCACGCGCGGCGAGACGCAGGCGCTGGTGACGGCGACGCTCGGCACCAAGGACGACGAGCAGCGCATTGAGCTGCTGGATTCCACCGAATCCTCGAAGCGCTTCATGCTGCACTACAATTTCCCGCCGTTCAGCGTCGGCGAAGTCGGGCTTCATGCGCGGCGCGGGCCGTCGCGAAATCGGCCACGGAGCACTGGCGGAACGCGCGCTGTCGGCGGTGGTTCCGGACGACAAAGCGTTCCCCTACACGATGCGCATCGTGAGCGACATCATGGAATCGAACGGATCGAGCTCGATGGCGTCGGTTTGCGGCGCGACGCTTTCGCTGATGGACGCCGGTGTGCCGTTGTCGGCTCCGGTAGCGGGCATCGCGATGGGCCTGGTGCTCGAAGGCAAGGATTACGCGGTTCTGACCGACATCGCGGGCGCGGAAGATCATTACGGCGACATGGATTTCAAGGTCGCCGGCACGAAAGACGGCATCACGGCGCTGCAGATGGACATCAAGGTCCCGAACGTGACGCATGCCATCATGACCGAAGCGTCTGGAGCAGGCCCGCAAGGCCCGGCTGCATATCTTGGACAAGATGAACGCGGTGCTCGGCGACGCCTCGCGACGACGATGTCGCCCTACGCGCCGCGCATTTTCAGCCTGAAGATTCCGACCGACAAGATTCGCGAGCTGATCGGACCGGGCGGCAAGGTGATCCGCGGCATCGTCGAGCAGACCGGCTGCAAGATCGACGTCGAGGACGATGGCAGCGTGAAGATTTACTCCTCCGACGGCGCAGCGGCGGATCGGGCGCATCCAGATGGTCACCGACATTTGCGCGGTGGCGGAAGTGGGCAAGACGTACCTGGGCAAAGTGGTCCGGATCGTCGATTTCGGCGCGTTCGTCGAGATTTTCCCGGGCACCGACGGGCTGCTGCACATCTCCGAAATCTCCGAGAGCCGCATCAAGCAGGTGCGCGATGAGTTGAATGAAGGCGATCAGATTCTGGTAAAGGTTCTGGCGCTCGAAGGCAACAAAATCAAGCTGAGCCGGAAGGCGATCCTGAAGGAGCAGCGCGAGAAGCTGAAGAAGGAAGAAGCGGCAAAAGGCTAGAAGAAGTAGCCAGGAGCGGCGATCTGGCAACCTCAAAAATTAACCGCTCCCTGGTCGCGGCTCAGTAGCTAGCGAGCCGTGACCATAGGGAGCGGTTTTTCATGGGGACGCCGGCCAAATCAGGTCGGAGTGTCTGGCGGCTGGCTTTTATGCCATCCTTAGCTCATGGCCATCTCAGCGCGGAACCAGCTCGAAGGGAAAATCGTCGAGGTCACACTGGGCGATATCATGGCTCACGTGGTCGTCAAGATCGGGAAGAGCCACATCGAAAGCGTCATCACGCGCCGCAGCGCTAAGCAGCTTGGTCTCAAAAAAGGAGACAAAGTCACCGTGATCGTCAAGTCGACGGAAGTGATGATCGAGAAGGACTGATCCTTTTCCTCTGAATTAACCGCTCCCTGCGGTCGCGGCTCTGTAGCTAGCGAGCCGTGACCATAGGGAGCGGTTTTTTATCTCTAGAGGATAATCGAGTATGAGCCGTAGTTTTGATGTCGTGATCGAGCGCGACGAGGAAGGTTTCTACGTCGCGTCGGTTCCCGAACTGCATGGGTGTCATACACAAGCCAAATCGCTCGACGTGTTGATGGAAAGAATTCGAGAGGCCATCGAGCTGTGCCTTGAGGTTCAGGGTGAGCCCGATGCCAAGATCGAATTCGTCGGGGTCCAGCGAGTGATCGTCGCGGCGTGAGTAGCCAGAATAGCGGTGTGGTTGGCATAGGCTTGACCGCTCCCGACGGTCGCGGTTCTCTTAGAGGCGTGATGCGTTGGGCAGCTAAAGAACCGCGACGATCGGGAGCGGTCAACCGTGGGAATATGACACTTGACCTCCATGTCGTGATCGAGCGCGATGACGAAGGTCTCTACGTGGCCTCAGTTCTCGAACTACATGGCTGTCACACTCAGGCCAAATAGCTCGATATTTTGATGGAGCGAATCGAGAGCGATTGAACTTTGTCTGGACATTCTAAAACGGCCTTCGGTCGCTTGACCCGGAGGTCAGAGTCAAGGACTTACCATTCGGTGTCACCGTCGTGCAAGCAGCGCAAACACTGGCTGTCTAGGCACGCGCGCTATAATGCCAATATGACTTTTCAAAGCGAGACGCTCGATGTAGTCTACGGGAATTACGCATTCGACAGTCATGATTCCGAAACCTATCGCGCGGTCGGCGTCGCGGTCTCCGATGTAGAAGTTGTGCGCCACCTCCGCGCTCGCGGTCACAAGGTCCCAATGTCTGAAGAGGGGATCGCGGGCGTCCGTACAACTATTCAGACCGCCCGTGCAGCCGGGGAGGGGATCGAGACCATCATCTATAACGGGCATACCAGCTAACCGATGGGTGGGCTCACACTTTGGAGCGCGTCGAAGCCTCGCGAACCTTTACGCCCCATCACTGAATCGATAAACACGCCCGTTCTGGCGATGCCAACTTGACAGCGGTTTCAGCTCCGGATTCCACCGCAATGTCATCTTTCGACCAAAGCGCGTCGTTGAGCCCAGTTCGGCCGCGGACAACTAGAATATACCTGCCTGGCCGCACAGTCCCTATTTTGAAATTTCCCTCTTCGTCTGCGTCCGCTCTTAGAATTTGGCCCGTTAAGTTTTCCACTTCACCCCACTTGAGAGTTTCCATTAGAGCCCTGTCGTAGCTCAGCAGCCGCTTACGACACGAAATCGAGTCCGTCCAACTGCCTCCATCGCTTTTGAGCTCCTCTAAGTACTGCTGCGCTGCCCTTCCACTTTCCTTGAGCCACGCCATCCCGACCGAATTTCGGGCTTCTTCCGCATCCTGGTCTGTGGCCTGAGCGACATTCAAGAATTGGAAATACAGTACGTACACCTTAGCCATCCGGGCGGGCTTGAGGTCCCCGCTCCCGGTGATCGCGAATACGCGGCCTGAAATTGCTCCGGGTTTAGACTGCGCCGGCTTGGGCTGGGCCTTCCTAGGTGCGGCTTTCTGCTGGGCAACCGCGGAGCTTAAGATTAGAGCTGTAAGTAGCACACCCAGGAGCGATTTGGCCAAGAGCATTCTCCTTTGTCCAAACGATTCTACAGTAGATTTTTGTTCCCGTTCCCTGAGCCGTTTCTAGGACTTCCGCCCGTCCCTGACTGCTTCCGCTAGGAGATAAGATCAGGATGTCGGCAATTACACAATCTTCTCGACCACCACCGCAGTCCCGTAACACAGCACTTCCGTCACTCCCTGCATCACTTCCGTCGCATCGTACCGACACCCGATGATCGCGTTCGCTCCCATCTCCGTCGCGTGCTGGATCATTAGTTCGTAGGCGTCGCCTCGGGTTTTTTCACAGAGTTGCGAGAGCAGCGTGATGTTGCCGCCTACGATTGTTTGAAAGCCTGCGCCGATGGTGCCGAAGATCGATCTCGATCGCACGATGATGCCGCGGACCATTCCTAGATTTCTTGTGATTCTGTAGCCGTCGAAGGTGAAGGCTGTGGTTACCAGGTCGTGTGTCATGTGTGGGATTATCTCACTCCGTGCGAAGGGCCGTCAGCGGGTCCACTTTGATTGCGCGGCGCGCCGGGACCCAGCACGCCGCAAACGCTACCACCGCCATCATCGCCATTACGCTGAGGTACGTGAGCGGGTCGTGCGCGCTTACGCCGTAGAGGATCTGGCCGAAGAATTTTCCGGCGGCCAGGGCCATCGCCAAACCTATGGCCGTTCCTATTGCTAGCAACAAGGCTGTCCTCGCCAGCACGACTCGCAGGACTTGCGCGGGTGCTGCGCCGAGCGCCATGCGGATACCGATTTCACGGGTTCTTCTCGACACTGCGTAGGCCATGATTCCGTAGACTCCGGTGGCTGCGAGCACCACCGCCAGCAGGCCGAACGATGCGAGAACTACCGCTACCAGACGTGCTGGGAACAGGGCGAGCGCCAGTTCGCTGGTCAGGCTGCCGGCGTCGAAGATGGTCAGCGACGGGTCGAGCTCCGTGACCGCGCGGCGCATCATGCGGACGGTTTCCGCTTCCGCCATCGGCGAGCGCGCGATGACCGTCTCGTTCAATTCGCCATTCTGCTCCATGGACCGGAACACGGTGGGCGAGGGTGCTTCGCCGAGGGAGCGATACTTTCCGTCCTCGACCACTCCGATAATCTGACGCCATTTGCCGGTGGTGCCGTGGCGGAATCGCCGGCCGACGGGATCCTGGCCGGGGAGAAGCTGCTTTGCGAACGCTTCATTCACCAGGACAACCAGCGGTGAGTCCTTCGTATCGCGCTGGTCGAGATCCCGGCCGGCGACCAGCTTGGTCTGCATGGCGCGCAGGTAACCGGGCGTGATGCTGTACATATTGGCCAGCGGGGCGTCACCCGGGCGCGGCTCCGGCTTGCCTTCCAGATAGATGGTGCTGTTGGAAATGTTCAGCGTGAGCGGAAGTCCGTCGACCATTCCGACAGCCTCGATGCCGGGCATCGAACCGATTCTGTCCAACAGCCTGCGCTTGAAATCGCGGCCGCGTTCCTCGTTGTAGCCTTGCAGGCCGAGATCGAAGGAGAGAACGGCGGCATGGCGCGGCTCGAATCCAAGATGCAGGTTGAGGGCGTGCTGCAAGCTGCGGACGACCAGCACGCTGCCGATCAGCAGCACGACTGAAAGAGCGACCTGAGTCGAGACGAGCAGGTCGCGCAGGCTGACGCGGCGCAATTTATCGGAAGGCGCGTCGTTGCGCATGGCTCCAGCAAGGCCCGTGCGGCTGGATTGAATGGCGGGCACCAGGCCGAACAGCAGGCCGGTGAAAATCGAAACGGCGGCGGCGAACAGCATCACGCGCAGATCCATCACGACGTGCGGGATCACGGGGACATCGATGGGCGGAGTCCACCCGTTGACCAGATCGGTAAGCCAGAGCGCGAGCAGGATTCCAGCGGCGCCGCCGGCGATCGAGAGGACGACGCTCTCGGTGAGAAGCTGGCGGACAAGCTGGCCGCGGCTGGCGCCCAGTGCGAGGCGGATCGCGGTATCTTTTCTACGGTCGGCGGCGCGGGCGAGCAGCAGGCTGGCCAGATTTACGCAGGCGATCAGCAACACCATGCCGGCGACGACCATTAATACGGCTGAGAATCCGGTGATGGCTCCGCGCAGATATGTGCCCGCCATTCCAGGAGGCGAGAGCACGATGGAGACTCCGGCATCGGCGTCGGGATATTCCTTGCCAAGCTGAGTAGCGATGGAGTTGATGGCCAGCTCAGCGCTCTTCATGGAAATGCCGGGCTTGAGGCGACCGATGACGAAGCCGTTGCCGTCGCGGCGCTCGTCGATCCAATCGTTATTTTCAATCTGCTTCACCATCATGATGGGGACCCAGATTTCGGGAGTGAAAATGAGCTCGGTACCGACGAAGCCGGCGGGCGTTACGCCGAGGATGATGAAGTCCATGCCGTTCACTTTTACTTTTTTGCCGGCGATATCGGGATCGCCCGCGAAGCGGCGCTGCCAGCAGTTGTAGCTGATCACGGCGACTGGATGGCCGCCGCGTTTGACGTCGTCATCGGGGTTGAGGACACGGCCGCGGATCGCATTGACGCCGAGCATTTGAAAATAAGTTCCGCTGACGAGATAGCCCCAGAGCCGGGAATTTTCGCCGCCCCCGCGGCTCAGGTTCATGGGCGCGATGCGGTAGAGCGACATGTCGGTGAAGACGGTGTTGCGTTTGCGGTAATCCTGAAAATCGGGGTAAGAGAGCGCGGGAAACTCGGCCTTCGCGGTATGCATGTTAAAGAACGCCAGCTCATTCTGGTGTTCTACCCCGAGGGACCGGAATACGATGGCGTTGACGAGCGAGAAAATCGTGGTGTTGGCGCCGATGCCAAGAGCGAGCGTCAGAATCGCAGCGAAGGTGAATCCGGGACTGCTGCGGAGGCGGCGAAAGGTGACGATGAGATCCTGGAGGAGTCGGTCCATGTCTGTAACGTACGCGATCGGCTGGGGAATTGTTTCATATTTCGAAAGACACTTCGGCTGTCGTGAGCGGCCGGCTTGATAACACCGGCCGCTAGTGGATTGGACTGTCTCTGGCCCTGGGTCCCGGATCCAATCGTGGCTGACGAACCAGACCTCAAGGGTACCGATATTCCGAGCTTTCGATGCACAGCCCTCTGAAGTTTCCGGGTGCGGCAATCATAGAATATCCGCCCGTCCCGTAACTTTATGGGATCGATCCCAAAGTCCCTCCGTCGTACCCATACTTATAGTTGGTATACGCAAGCCGTTAACGGGCTCCAGAGGCTCAGGACCACCGTAATACGACATTTCCAGGCCTGGAAAAAACTGTCAAAGAAGCCCGATGGTCGAACTCCTTCTGATCACAGGGTACGCGAAGGATGGAAAAATATCTCACGCGGGGGTGCAGAGGTCGTGGAGAGGAAAGGACATAAATAAAAGTTTGGACTCGTGAATGGTGAAAACACCAGCGAAAAACCGCTCCTGCTAGTCGCGGCTCCGAAGAGCGGTTGCTTATCGGCCGCTGGCTGTGATGGCTTGTTTGAGGCGGGATTCTATGGTCCCAAACTCTTCTACCTGGATCTTCATTTTTCTCCTCCAGTTGGGATATTGCCAGGTGCTGCCGGGGAGGTTTTGCTGCTCGGTTTCGCCGGTGAGATCTTCCTGATTGACGACGGCCAGGGCGCAGGGGGTCGAGAGGAGGAAGCCGATGGGATCGTCTGTGAATCCGGTGGCCAGCAGGATGGCGTTGAGGCGTCCTTTTTCGTCTTCGCGGGCGGCGTGCTGGGCGCGGTAGCTGTCTTCGTCAATGAGTCCGGCGGCGCGGCGGGCTTCGATGTCGCGACCGGAGGCGAAACCGGCTAGCGTGGGCAGATCGTGAGTGGTGGTGGAGACAACAGCGTGCGCGGGATACTCGTCCGGGCGGCGGAAATTGCCCGCGCCATCGCGTTCGAACCAGAACAGGCGGTAGCTGAGGATACCTGTTTCGGCTAACGACCGGCGGACTTCTTCCGTGACGGTACCCAGGTCCTCTCCGATCGCGATGAAATTCTCGCGCATGCTTTCCAGCGCCAGGACGCCGAGCAGATCCGCGGCGTAATCTCGGACGTACGCGCCGCGCGTCGCGGGCATGCCGTCGGGGATCCAATAGAGGCGGAAAAAGCGCATCACGTGATCGATGCGCAGGGCTCCGCCATGGCGGGCGTTGTTGCGAATGGACTGCGCGAAAAGCTGGTATCCGTTGTTGCGATGCGCGTCGCGATCGGGAGGAGGAAAGGCCCAGTCCTGGCCATTGGGCGAAAAATCGTCGGGGGGCGAGCCGACGCGCGCGCCCTTCACATAGAAGCTGCCATTAGCCCACAGGTCGGCTCCAAAGCGATCGGTGGCGAGGGCGAGGTCGTGGTAAATGCCGATCTTCATGCCCGACTTGAGCGCGTGGGCTTGCGCCTCGGCCAACTGGCGGTCGATGTGCCACTGCAGGAATTCGAAGAACAAAACTTTATCGCGATGTTCGCGGGCAAACTCAGCTACGGAGGGCGAGCGGGCGTCGCGATATTGCTCGGGCCAATCGGTCCACAGCCAGATATTGGGATCGCGGCGATGGATTTCTTCATCGAGGGCGCAGTAGACGGCGAAGTCGTACAGATGCGCGCCTTGTTCAGCGACGTAGCGTTGGAAATCCGGTGATCCTCCTGAAGCCTGAAAGGCCGCGAAGACGCGTGCGAGCGCGGCCAGCTTTAAAGCAGCCACGCGTTCATACTCGACGAACTCGGAGGCGCGGAGAAGTTCGATTTCGCGAAGCTCGGAATCGGTAAGGGTCAGCGCGCCGGTGCGCCCGACATCGAGGTAAAGAAAATTTCTATATAAGGAGCATTGCGGCAGGTACGGGCTGGTATTGTACGGCTGCCGGTTGGGGATGGCGTGGAGCGGATTCAACGCGATGAATGCCGCGCCGGCGCGCGCGAAGGAATCGATGGCGGTGAGGAGGTCGGTGAAATCGCCGCAGCCCCAGTCGCGGCAGGAACGAAGACCGTAGAGGCTGACCGCGACTCCGGCGGCGCGGCCCTCGAAGGAACGGGCGCGTGAGGGGCAGACGATGAATTGGGATTCGGCGAGCACTTCCAGCTCAGGCTCACGGACGCGATAGATACGGATGCGATGATAGCCGAGGCGCAGGTTGGCCGGCAGCGGCAGACGCTTCGCGCCGTCGTCTGTGATCGCGAGTTCGGGGAGCCAAAACCAGTGATGCTGGATGTCTCCGCCTTCCCACTGAATCTCGAGTTTGATGGAGCCGGTTTCATTCGCAGGGATCTGTAAGGCGAGCGAGTCGGCATGCTCGCGAACTACGATGGTTGCGGGAAGGGGACGGGGAACGTCGTCCGTCGGGGGCATGGAAGCGAGGAACGCGTCCATCACGTCTTCCGGCGTCCGATGCGTGTTTCCCCAAATGTCGATGTATTCGAACTCGATACCGTGAGCGGCGGCGGCGCTGGTCCGGACTTCGGTCGATTGATCCAACCTATTAATTATGAGGGAAGGGAGTAGTGCGTGTCCGCATGCTGATCAGGCTGCGGAAAAAGAAATATTAGCCGCCGATGAACGCCGATTGAACAAGTTCATCGGCGGCTAATATTTCTTTTTCAAGCTAATTATGGATATTCAGGACCACCGGCTGCGAGAGGCGCGTGCCGATGCCGACTGCCAGGGAAATGCTCCCCAGGGGGGTCGATGCCGGGATCTGGACTTGAACCATGGGGTCGTTCAGTTGGAGGACGGGAAGGGTGACGCCGCCTTGTCCATTCACGCCTCCCAGGATCACGAAGATATTCGGAATGGTGACCGGGGTGATGCCATCGGAAAGGCCCATGACGTCGAGTGTCAGAAGATCACCCGGATGAACCGGGATGGACGACGGTCCACCGATCACAGGTGGCGGCGCGTCAATCTTCATCGCGATAGACGGGATGAGGGCGCCGGTCGGCGAAGTCAGCTGCACGGTTACATATCCGGGTGTCAGGCCGCCCGGAAGCGTCACAATAAGCTGGCCGTTGTTGAGGACCGGCGTCACCTGCTGGTTGCCGATTGTGAGCGTCCATCCGGTTAGGTTCTGAGGGATCGGGCTGACGCTGATCGCGGCAACCCCTCCTGCGGGAACGCCACCCAGTCCAGTGAAGAAATTGGTAACCGGCGCATGCATGCTGATCTGGTTGGGATTCGCCGCCGCAATCTGCATCCCGAGCGTCGCCGTGGCGGTCTGAAGGCCGGTGCTGACTGTTACGGTGGCTGCGGTGGGCGGCGCGCCGGGGTTCACTGAAACGTTGACCTGGAGCAGACCGGAGTTGAGCACGAAAACCTGCTTGACTACGATGTCGCTCGAACCGAACCCGACCAGCGTCTGGCCCGGGCTGAAATTCGTATTAAGACCGTTGATCTGCACTAACGCATCGGTTCCCGGCAGCAGCGGCGTGGAGCTGACGAAAATCTGCGCCGGGTTGACGTAGCTGTACACGTACTGCGGCGGCGTGCCCGTGGGAATCGCCTGCCCCGAGGTCTGTCCATCCGGATTGAGGGCCTCGATCGACGCGCTGTAGGAGCCCGGCGCGGGAGGGGCCGCGAGGGTGAACGATCCGTCCGGATTCGCGGATGCGGCCGCCACGGTGCCGTCAAAAACAAAACGCGTGGCGCCCGACAAACTGGAGCCCGACACAGTCACCGTTCCATTCGGTCCCGGATTGATCGAGGAAATGGTGGGAGCGCCGGACGGGGCCACGTAGAACGCCGCGGGCAGTACGTAGAGATCGTTACTCACTGTCACGGCCAGCGCTACCGGCGTCGTCGATTGAACCTGCGCGGTGTAGACGCCCAGCGAGACGTAGCTCAATCCCTGATACTGCTGGTACCATTTCGTATAACCCGGGACAACCGACGCCGCATTCCCAATCGCGGAAACGTTCAGTCCGGGAACCAGCTGATTGTTATTCGTGGTGGTGCCGGGGGCATAGAAATCCATGCCGAACGCGCCGTTCGCGGAAAGTATGGGACTCGCTTCCACCGCGTTGTTGATGAATCCGGAGAGCTGCATCCCGTAGACGGCCGGGCCGGCGCTGCCCTGCACGTTGAAGTTGACGTTGCTCACCGTGTTTGAGGCGCTGACGCCCACTGACACGGCTTGCGTCCAATCGCGCGTGCCGGGAAAGAACTGGGTGACGAAACCGGTGTTGGCCTGAAAAGGATTCTGCGCGGCGTCCTGCGGAAGGACGATCGCGTCCGGCCCGGATTCGCCTGGAGCGGCGGGCGGCAGCGGATGAACGTAGAGCAGGTATTCGCCGGGAGGAATCGCATCGATACGGTAGCTGCCGTCGGGATTGGTCAAGGAACTGATCGCGACTCCAGTGGCCGGCGAAATCGCGACCACACTGGCCAGGTTCACGCCGCCTCCGTTCAGCGTGATCTGGCCAGCGAGGCTGCCGGTGAGGGAGAGGGCTCCCGGCGTCGGATAGAGCAAGGTGATTCCCGCGATGTCGTCGGCGGCAATCGGCATCGCCTTGGTCGTCGACCGCGTGATGTAGGTCGACATCGCGGCCGAGGTCAGGGTGTGCTGGAGTCCCAGAGCGTGGCCGAACTCGTGCACCATGATGGTGAACGAACTATCGTAAAAGCTCGCCTGTTGTGGAATGGTGACCGTCAGGTCCTTGCGGAGCTGAATGCGCGACCGCAGAATCGGCAGGAAGGGCGTGTTGTTATTAATGAAGCCGACGTTCGCGTACGTGCTGACCTTGGTCTGGGCCAGAATTCCGGGCGAAATGTTGTTGTCGTCGAACACCACGTCGATCCCCGGAGCCGACTGCAAGGTGGCCGAATTCTCGAATCCGCCGTAAGCCAGCTTTATCTGCGAACTGGGAATGCCATTCCAGGCCTGAGCGGCCAGCTGCAGTTCACTGACGACTGCCGTGAAGGTGTCGCCCGGCACGAAAACGTTAGGACCTTGATCGGAGATGAAATAAGAGACGGTATTATTCGGGAGCTGCGTCAGGTCGAACTGAAGTCTGATGGGATTGAACGGGGCGCCGCGGCCTACGAAATAGACGAAGTGGTAATAACCCGAAGCGACGGAAGAGAGCGCGGTCAAACCCGCGACCAAAGTCAGCAGCCGCCTCGGGAACATCATTGTTTCGCCGCCGGCTTTTGCAGAGTCTTGACGACGAGGGCACGAAGATCGGTCCACCTCATGGTGACGGCCGAATCGGTCACTTCCTTGCCCGATTTGTCCAGCATCTGATCGGTGATGGCGGGACGACTGAGAACAGTGTTCCCCGAAGGGTCCTGGGTGAGCTTGAACATCCCTTGGGTAAGTCCGATCACCTGCGTCATCCCGGTGCGGCTGGTCCACAGAAAAAACACGTATTCCTGGCCTTGGACGAGGGAGGGCGATCCGACGCCGATCTGACGGACATTGCCATAAACTCCGCCCGGCACGGCAACTTCGGCCGGAAGAATCGCACTGTGCTTCAGGGTTTCAGAAACCTGCAACTGATAATAGGTATAGATATCCCGCCCAACGGTTCCTGTTCTGGACCCCGAAACGTGGGCCCGCACAATGGAACTGGACTGGACAATCAGATCGTTCATGGACATCTTCAGCAGCGTAGTTGCACCCGCGGGTGCGAGCAAGGCTACACTGGCCAGGAGATGGAACGAAATTCTCATTCGTTATCCTTATAGCACGCCCCTGGCCTCCCGTGGATCGATGATAGGAAAAGACTTAGTTAGGGAAGAGGTGGGTAATTTGTGGAGCTTTGACACGCGATTGAGACAGATCGACTCAAGGAAAGCGGCCGCAGGCCAGGCGGAATACTTCAAAAACGGGGCGACCATTGGAGTCGGGAATGGTGCGGAGGGAATCCTCGTGGCAACCGGCGGCGGAGGCGGCTTGATCGAAGCGCTTGCGGACGCCGGTGAAATTCTCGCGTTTTTCGGTATGGTCGATGAATAAAGCGTTTGGATCCGCGAAGATATGAGCCCGTTCCTGTATGTCCCAATCGCTGGGCGAATCGGTCATGAAAGCGTCGTTGCCGCTCCGCATTTTGAGGTGGCCGTCGTGGAAAACTTCCAGAGGATTCTGAATGCCCCAGTCGAGCAGAAAGACGGTCTGGCCGGGGACCTCCGGGATGGCGGCTGAGAGGGGGTAAATCGCGTCGTTAAAGGGGCCCTCCGCGCCATTGCGTTCAAACTGCGCGAGATATTGGTTGATCACCAGCAGGTTCCCGGCGACCAGCAGCAGGCAGATGGCTGCCACCGCCCATCTCCACCTTATAGATGCGATCGCGATGGCGATAAATAGCTGCGGGAAGGGCCAGAGCAGCACAGTGTGATGCAGGGACGCACCGGCATCGCGGGTCGAAGCCATGAAGAACCAGGCTACTGCGCAGAAAACAAGACAGAAGCGGGCGGCACGGGATCGCCACCAAAGGGGCACCGCGAGCAGCGCTAAAAGAGCCGCCCACTCCATGCCTCCGCCGCGATGCTCGCCCAGATGGTCGCGAATGAAAACGGCTGCGCGGCCGCGCAGGGAAACGGGCGCTTTCGGGAGGTCAGTGTACTCTTCCGCGACAATATAGCCGTACAGTCCGTAGCCGCCGAGCGCGCTGCGAACGTGCAGGAACTTGGCGGGGGCGGCCCGGGGCTCCAGGTGAGCGGTGGAGCGGAAAGTCTCGGCTCGGCGGTGTACGTTGTAAATCACGAAGGGCAGCGAGCCGAGCAGAAACCCGGCAGCTGCCGCGGTCAGACTGCGCCTGTTGATCATTTTAGACAGTTCGTGTCGAAATATAGACAAAGTGGCGCACGTCAGGCCCGCCAGCGCCCACACGAAGACGGCCTTGTTCCAGAGGGCCAGGCCCAGGAAGAAAAACCCTAGCGGGAGATCCCATTTAGACCGTTCTTGCGCGTATTTGACCAGAAAAAAACAGCCAGTCACAAGCAAAAGATGTTCGAGCGCAACTGGACCCCAGTCGAAGGTGTTGGTAAGGAGGAATGTCGGGTCGGAGGCCATCAGGAGGGTGGCCACGATGGCGGCCCGGCGTCCGGCCGACCGTTTCGTTAAGTAAAAGAAAACCCAGACAGTTAGAGCTCCGGCCAGGACCATGGGGAGGCGGAAAGCCCAGGCTGCAGCGAGCGGATGGGCGCCAAAATCGGACCGGAAAATCGCCATAACAGGGATGTAGAGGGCGGTTTTTAGCGTTCCAATATAGGTCATAACCATCAAGGGAATGTCGTGATGGAACACGCGGAGGCGGAATTCCCTTGACGCAGGCTGGTAATATGGACCCGCAAATAGCGCTTCATCCATTTGGATGCCGGCGTAAGGAATAAAAGCACATCCGGCGAGGGTCACCAAGATGCAGGAAAACGCAAGAGTGAGTGTGGAGGCGAGATTCTTCACAGCTAAGAGAAAGAAATGAGAATTTTTACCGGTTCCCCAGACAGTATAAGGCATCGATGCACATCGGGAAACTCCGGTGGGGTAATGCTTTCCGGGCCGGGAACCGATATGAGTACGATGTATCGCGAAGTACCAGGGCGGAATACGGGCCAGAATCGGGCGGGAAGGACGCCTGAAAAGATTGGCAGTTTAATTGCTTGCAAGAAGCGGCAACGTTATGTTATGCTGTGCGAAGCAGTTTTGGAGAGCAGAAATCGCATCGGGCGGAGGCTCGATGAATGTGGGGTCATTTTTGATCGCTCGGCTTGGACAGGCCGGGGGCTTGGTCAAAAGATCTCTGCGTATGTTGGCCAATCGGCTAACGATCCACACCGGACACTTCTCGCATGGAAGGGTTCGCAACCAAAAGAGCAAACCGTCGTCAAAACGGGATGAAGTCTTGAACCTTTTTGCTTGGACTCGCGTCTAAGGATGTGACGCGGACAAACGAAAAAATAGAACGAACGAAAAAATAAAACAAAGAAGAGACAAGAGGCAGCCATGACAAAGAGTGAGTTAAACAAATTTAAAAATATCCTGGAGGCGAAGCAGGCAGAGCTAGTCGCGTTTGTGCGGAATCGCGAGGGAATTGCTATCGAGAAGAGCCCGGACGCCCTGGACGAAGTGCAGCATGCCGCGGAGCGCGAGCTCGCGATTCGCAATCTGGATCGTGAATCGCAACTGCTGCGCAACGTGCGGGCGGCTCTGCGCCGCATCGACGAAGGGACCTTCGGCGTATGCCTGCACTGCGAAGAGGACATCAGTCCGAAACGCCTGGCAGCAGTGCCGTGGACTCCGTTCTGCATTCAGTGTCAGGAAATGGCCGACCGCAACCAGGCCGGCGACGCGTCGGAGAACTTCGACGAGATGCTGGTCAGCGCGGCCTAGTTTTTGTCCGGATCCTGATAAACGAAGTCATCCTGCCCGCTGACTCCTTCTCCCGGCGGTAGGAAAAAAAGCGCTCGGCGTCGCAAAAAGTGCAGACTCCGAGCGCTTCAATATTTTGGGGCGGAACGCCCGCCGCTTCCAATTGCTTCCGATTTTCCGATGCGAGGTCGAGGTGTGTCCGGCCATCGAATCCGAACCGGCGCGCGACTTCTTCGCCTACCTCATAACAGCAGACTCCGATGCCCGGACCGATAGCGGCGTGCACGTCGTCAGGCGAAGTGCCGAACTCGGCGTTCATTCTCTGCAGGGTCTTCCTTGCGATATGAGTACTAGTACCACGCCAGCCTGCGTGGATCGCGGCGACCGCCCGATTCCGGTTGTCGGCAAGCAGAATGGGGTAGCAGTCGGCCGTCCGGACGCTTATGCCGAGGCCAACCCGGTCAGTGACCAGAGCATCCCCTTCGCCAGCGCACCCGGGATTCAAAGCGGGGAGTACTAGATCCGAATGTATCTGTTTCACGGTGACGAGCTTGGCAAGTCCCAATGGAATCATACGCGTACCAAAGCCGTGCTGGAACCATTGTAGGGATACCAGGCTGGATGCATTTAGAAAATCGGGCACCATCTAGAGATTCTAGCGCCTATTCTAAACGCGACATATGCTGGAACCTAAGGCTTTTTCCGTAAGCCATTCGGGTTGACGAGGTACTAGGCGTCCTGGTAGACTTGCTAGGTCGTTAAACGACAAATCAGAAATTTCGGGGGACTATTAATGAAGAAGGTTTGGCTAGTAATGGCGTCCTTTGCCTGCGCAGGGCTTGCGCACGCAACGATCCTTTATGAGGTGGATGCGTCATTTGATGGGTCGGTATTTTCGACATCGAGCGTATCAACTCAGGTGGTTTCCGGGGGAAGGACTTTGACGCTCACGTTTACGCCGTCAGAGCCTCTTGGTCCGGTGGCTTCGGGAACCAATACCGCGTGGGGCAGCTTGTTTTTGACGCTCAGCGGCAACAATAATGTCACGTTCAATTTGTCGACGGTCACGCTAACGCTGGAGCTGAAAGATCAGGCCACCGGCGATTTTGTAACGGAAGTGGGCACATTCTCCGGCTCGGTCAGCAACACCGGTACGAATCTGACCGGCTCTACCGGGCTTATCACCTGGAGCCCACAGGGGATCCAGGCGGCTGGCGGCTTGTCGACGACCACGTTTACGACTGACAACTCCGATCCGATCGGCAACCAGGTTTCGCCCGCGGCTTCGACGACCGTAAACGGTACGGTAGCGACGGTTGGGGGCGCCGTACCTGAGCCGGCAACGTTCGGCCTGATGGGCGCGGCCTTGGTCGGACTCGGCTTCTTCGCCCGTAAGCGCAAAGCGTAAATAAAGCCTCAGTTTTACCCCAATCGCCCGCGCTGAGAAATCGGCGCGGGTTTTCATTTTCAGGGTCAGTGGCCTGGGGGTGCCGGCTCGGTGAATGCTTTTGCCCGCATGCTTACGCATGGCGGTTCAGTGGCCGGCGGCAGGGCACGGCCCGCCCCACAACGGCCCAGGCTAACGAGAGTGGCGAATCCGGATCCACAAGCGCGTTGTATGATGTTTGGCGACGCGTATGAAACTCCTGCCATTCCTCTTCGTTTTCTCCGCCTTCGCCCAACCGCCTCAAGCCGCAAATCCTGACGCTTTTTACAAATTGGGCCCCGACTCAATGCCGCAAGACAGCGTGCCTAAGGGTGAGATTCGCGGACCCTTCAAGATCGACAGCAAAGCCTACCCGGGAACATTTCACACCTATTGGGTGTACGTTCCCGCGCAGTATGACGCTTCGGTTCCGACGAGCCTGATGATCTTTAACGACGGGCAAGCCTACATGGCTCCCACGGGCGACGTGCGCGCGAATAATGTGATGGACAACCTGATCTACCGGCGCGAAATTCCGGTCATGATCGGCGTCTTTATCAATCCCGGCCACACGCCGGAGCAGCCTGAGCCGACGCTCGCTGAGTGGGGCGATCGGACTACCAACCGGCCCACGGAGTACAACACGCTGGACGACCGCTACGCGCGCGTCATCGTCGATGAACTGATGCCGGTGCTCTACAAGGACTACAACATCTCTAAGGATCCCGAGCGGCACGGCATCGGCGGGGCCAGTTCGGGCGCGATCGCGGCGTTTACCGTCGCGTGGGAACGGCCTAACGAATTTCACAAGGTGCTGAGCATCGTCGGCAGCTTTGTGAATCTGCGGGGCGGTCATGCTTATGCCGACATCGTCGCCAAGAGCGATAAGAAGCCCATACGCATCTATCTGCAAGACGGGCGCAACGACAATCGTGGCGTTCGCGCGAATGGCGAGTACGACGAAAAGCGCGACTGGTTTTTCCAAAACGTCCGTCTGATGAAGGCGCTTACTGAAAAGGGCTATGACGTCAACTATAGCTGGGGCATGAATAAGCACGGCCAGAAAATGGGCGGCGCGATTTTCCCCGATATGATGCGCTGGCTGTGGAGGGATCAGCCGGTATCGACGGATGTCAAAGACATGGTGGAGCGGTCGTTTCGGGAGCCGGT
This sequence comes from Bryobacterales bacterium, assembly GCA_963813145.1. Classification (GTDB taxonomy): domain Bacteria; phylum Acidobacteriota; class Terriglobia; order Bryobacterales; family Bryobacteraceae; genus Palsa-187. The sequence continues at coordinate 1,984,273 of CAWEXX010000001.1, read as the reverse complement.
TAAGAAGAACTGATTCCTGTGCTCGCTTAAAACGCGCTGGGGCTGGCCACTAGTGGCTTCCGGTGTCCCCTCCATGACTGTCGGGGTTCGGTGTGAACGCCGAGGAATACGCTGCACTGACACCGAACTCCGACGCACGGCGAAATCGACACTTTCGATAACAACCAGAGAACGCCGGGCAGCAGGTCGGGAACCTGCCCCACTGCAACGAACAAGCCGATTGCCAATCGGCCGCATGCTGGCCTGCACCACGAGTGGTCCTCAATACGGTGTGCTACGATACCCTGTTGACCGCCGCACCTGCCCAAACGCGTAGCATTTTCCCTCTCATCGTCCTTTTAATCCTGTTTTCAGCGAGCGGCATGTGCGCGCTCATCTATGAAGTGGTGTGGTATCAACTGCTGCAGCTCGCCATTGGGTCGACTTCGGTATCGCTGGGAATCCTGCTTGCGACCTTTATGGGGGGCCTCTGCATTGGCAGCGTCTGGTTTCCCCGCATGCGGTTCGCGCAGCATCCTTTAAAAATCTATGCGGCGCTGGAACTCGGCATCGCCGCGTGCGCGGTACTGGTGCAGGTCAGTTTGCCGTCGCTCAATCGACTCTACATTGCGGGGGCCGAGCATGGGATGCCGGGAATGCTTTGGCGCGGGATTCTGGCGGCCCTCTGCATGCTGCCGGCGACGATCCTGATGGGCGCGTCGCTGCCGTCGATCGTCCGATGGGCACGGGGCGTTTCCTGGTGGGGATACTTGTACACGGGCAACACGGCAGGCGCGGTGATCGGATGCCTGTTCGCGGGTTTCTACCTGCTTCGCCTTTACGATATGCCGACGGCGACGTATTTCGCAGCGGGCATTAACGTCGTGGTCGCCGGAGTCAGTTTTTTGCTGGCGTCGGTTATGTCTGCTTCGTCTGCTCCGGAAGAAGCCCTCGAAGTGGGAACGGAAGCGGTGGACACGCCGCGCTGGCCGATCTTCCTCGCCATCGGGATCTCCGGCGCCACTGCGTTGGGCGCGGAGGTTATATGGACCCGGTTGCTGAGCATGCTACTGCTAGGGACGGTCTATGTTTTCTCGATCATTCTCGCTGTTTTTTTGGTCGGCTTGGCACTTGGAAGCGGCGCGGGATCGTGGCTGATCAAGCGCGTCCGACCGCAGTTGGCGCTCGGATGGTGCCAGATCCTGCTGCTGTTCGGGTTCGCGTGGGCCGCGTACATGATTGTCGACGTCCTGCCTTTTTGGAAGGATGATGCGCTGACCACTCCCGAGCCATGGCACATGTATTATCTCGACCTGAAGCGCTGTCTGCTGGCGATTCTTCCGCCCGCTTTGTTCTGGGGCGCGAGTTTTCCCTTCGGCCTGCGCCGCAGCAGCGAGACGAGGCGGAGGATTCCGGACGCACGGCGGGCTTCGATCTATGCGGCGAATACGCTTGGGCGGAATCATTGGCGCGCTCGTTGTCAGCCTGGTGTTGATTCCGAGAATCGGCTCGCAGCAGTCTGAGCGTGTCTTATTGATGGCAGCGGCCGCCGGTGGAATGATCGTACTGTTCCCGTATCTGCGCTCGCTCACTGGCATGGTTGCGCTGGCCGCGTGCATTGGCGTCGCGGGCTTTTTGGCCTACACGGTCGAGCCTGTGCCCGGCGAACTGATTGCCTATGGGCGGCGGATGGCTCTTAACCATGATTTGTCGAAGGTCCTCTATGCCGCGGAAGGAATCAACTCTTCGGTCGCGATCACGGAGTGGGGCAACAACACGATCTACGTCAACGTCAACGGGCACGTCGAGGCTACTACGGAAATCTACGACATGAAATTGCAGCGGATGGTGGGACACCTGCCGGCCCTGCTGCATCCGAATCCTAAGTCCGTACTGGGAATTGGCTTCGGAGCGGGAGTCTCGGCCGGCACCTTCACGCGTTATCCAGGCATTCAAAAAATCACCATCTGCGAGATTGAGCCGCTGATCCCGCCGGCATCCACGCGATTCTTCGGCGATGCCGATTATCGCGTTGCCCTTAATCCACGGACTCACATCGTGTTCGACGACGCTCGCCACTACTTGCTGACGACCACGGAGAAGTTCGATATCATCGCCTCCGATCCGCTGGACGTCTTCATTAAAGGGACCGCTGCGCTCTATTCGAAAGAGTATTTCGACTCCGTGAAAAGCCACCTCAATCCGGGCGGGATGTTCACGCTTTATGTGCCGCTCTATGAAACCGACGAGCCGACCATCAAGAGCGAACTGGCGACTTTTTTCGCTGCATTTCCTTATGGCACGATCTGGGCGAACACCCGCAACGGACTTGGCTACGACATGGTTTTCATGGGCCAGATGGAGCCGCTAAAAATAAACATCGATGAAGCTCAGGAGCGGATCAATCGCGACGATCATGCTCCGGTGCGCGAGTCGCTGCGCGAGATTGGTGTCAATTCGCTGCTGGAATTATTCTCGACCTATGCAGGGAATGCCCCCGACCTGGCTCCCTGGACCGCCGGGGCCGCGCTGAACGCGGACGCGGACCTGAAGCTCAGCTACCTGGCGGGGTGGGGGATCAACGCGAATATGGAAGACGCGCTGTATCGGCAAATACTGGTTTATCGGCGTCCGCCGGTGGGGATTTTCACGGGGTCGGCTGAGTATGTGCAGAAGGTGATGATGTCGCTGACGAATTAGGGGGGTATTTCCCGTTTGCCCGACTCCCTGACGGTCGCGGCTCAGGAAGACGCGCTACTTGGTGAAGCCGTTGGTGTCCGACTTTAGGATCTCCTCGTACTGTTTGCGGATCGCTTCCAGACGCTCGTTTAGTTCTTTGAACACTACGTAGCTTTGGTCCGTGGGCTTGGCGTCGCCTGTTTCAATGACTCGCATCAGCGCTGCGATCTGGTTGTTTAGCTTGATGGGAAAATTCAACGGATCCTGATTGCTGCGGTTGCGAACCTGATAGAGGTCCTCCTCCACCGCGCTCAGTTTCGTCGATAGGCGCTCGCCGGCCGCATCGAGCTTGGGATCCTTCTTCACGCGGTCTGCGATGTTCTTCTTGATTTCGCGGATGCGAATTACCATCTCATTCGCCTCGGTCGTTTTGTCGCGGACCTGCATCGCGAGCTTGAACTGTTCGGCCAGATCCGCGTCGGTGACGGCGGTCAAGCGAGGATCCTTCGACACGATCAACGGGCGGGTCTCCGAAACACCGTTCGCGGTCAGGCGCACCTGGTACTGACCCGGCGCGGCTGTGGGACCCGCTTCCGCTGACGCTCCCCAGAAGATCATGCCTTCGAACGTTTTGGGGCCGGGATAACGAAGGTCCCACACGAAGCGGTTGCCTCCAGCTTTGCGCGCAGGAGGCCGAACCGCTCCTCCGCGTCCGCCGCCGCCTTCATCCCCACCGCCTTCGTCAGCAGCGGCGTTTCCACCTCGACCGGCCGCGCGCTTCTTCTCCTCTTCGGCCGAGCCGACATAGCTCCGCACGACCGCGCCCTTCGAATCGAGAATATCGATGGTCACGGTATCGGCTTCCTTCGCAAGCCAATAGTCGAGGCCGGCGCGATTCACCGAACGCACTACTGAATGGGGTGCGAACAAGTGGGCCGCGCCCGAAAGAACGCCGGTCGCGAGCTGCCGCAGAGGCGTGATGTCGTCGAGGATGTAGAACGCGCGTCCGTGGGTACCGATCACCAGGTCGTCTCCTTCGATCACCAGATCCGCGACCTGCGTGTCGGGCAGATTCAGCCGCAGCGATTGCCATTCCGCGCCATTGTCGAACGAAACGTAAATCCCATGTTCTGTTCCCGCGTACAGAAGGCCTGCGCGTTTCGGATCTTCGCGAATTGCCTGAAAGAAATCGTTTGCGGGAATCCCGTTGACGATCTTCGTCCACGTGGCGCCGTAGTCGTCGGTACGATACGCGTAAGGACGGCGGTCGTCGGCCTGATAATGCTTCGCCGCGACATACGCGGTACCGGGTTTGTGAGGCGATGCTTCAATCAAACTGATGCGAATGAAATCCGGAATCCCGGGCGGCGTGATGTTCTTCCAGTTCTTCCCACCGTCGCGAGTGATGTAAACGAGCCCGTCGTCGGAGCCTGTCCAGATGGTTTGGGCGTCGCTCTTCGATGGCGCGATCGTGAAAATCGTGCCGTAGATTTCAGGACCGTTCTGATCTTTCGTGATAGGACCGCCCGAATCGCCCAGCGTCTTCGGATCGGCGCGCGTCAGATCGGGACTAATCATCTGCCAGCTCTGCCCTTCATTCGTGGTCTTCCACAAGTGCTGCGACGACGTGTACAGCACGTTTGGATCGAGGGGCGAGAAAACGATCGGGAAGGTCCACTGCCAGCGCTCCTTCAAGAGGCTCGCCGACATTCCGGAGAAGAACAGCGGATAAACCTGCACATCGCGCATCTGTCCCGTCGAGCGGTCGAGCCTGGTCAGCAACGCACCTTGAGAGCCAGCGTAGAAAATATTTGGATTCACGGGATGGGGCGCGATGTAACCACTCTCGCCTCCGCCCGCCGAGTACTGGACGTCGCCGACGCGACCACCGCCTCCGCCGCCGCGCCCGCCCGCCGCGCTCGAAATGCAAATAGTGGAATTGTCCTGCTGGGCTCCACACACATGATAAGGGACGTCGCGCGTGGTGGCGACGTGATACATTTGCGCCGTCGGGAAAGGCTGGCCGGTCCAGGTTTCGCCGCCGTTGATCGACACGTTGGCTCCGCCGTCATTCGAATTCACCATGCGATTCGGATCGTTCGTGGAGATCCACAGGTCGTGATTATCGCCATGCGGAGTACGAATCACTTTGAACGTTTTCCCGCCGTCCGTGGACTTGAAGAACGAAGTATTCATCACATAGACGGTGTCTTTAGACACGGGGTCGCCGTAAATGCGCGAGTAATAGAACGCCCTCTGCCGCAAGCGCCGGTCCTCGCTGACACGCGCCCAGGTCGCGCCCGCGTCCTCGGATCGAAACAGTCCTCCATCCTCCGCTTCCACCATCGCGTACAGGCGATTCGAATCGCCGCCGGCCACCGCAACGCCAATTTTGCCAATGATCCCGTTGGGTAGTCCCGGCTTGCGCGTGATCTCCGACCAGGAATCGCCGCCGTCGGTCGATTTATAAAGACCGCTCAAAGGGCCGCCGCTCGATAGCGTCCAGGAAGTGCGATACACATCCCACAGCGCCGCGTACAGGACCTTGGAGTTGCGCGGATCGAAGCACAGGTCCACCGCGCCGGCGCGATCGTTTTTATAAAGAACCTTCTGCCAGGTCTTTCCGCCGTCGCGCGAACGGAACACGCCGCGCTCCGCGTTCGCCGCGTAAGGATGCCCCAGCGCCGAAACGTAAACCACATCCGGATTCGACGGATCGACGCGAATCCGCGAAATCGCCTGCGTATCGCGCAGTCCAACATTTTTCCAAGTCTTGCCCGCGTCCGTCGACTTGTAGACGCCGTCGCCCTGCATGATGTTGCCGCGCAATTCTGTTTCGCCCATCCCGATATACACTACGTCGGGATTGGATTCCGAGACGGCCACAGCGCCTACCGATGAACTCTCCAGCTGTCCATCCGTGACCGGACGCCAAGTGGTGCCACCGTCAGTAGTCTTCCACAATCCGCCGCCGACCGCGCCGAAATAATATTCGTTGGGACGCGACGCGCTGCCGGCCGAGGTGATGGATCGTCCTCCGCGCTGCGGGCCGATGCTGCGCCATTGGAGTGCGCCGAAGACGGACGGGTCGTAATGTTCGGCTATAGCGGCGGCGCAGTAGAGGGAGAGGAAAAGAAATTGTTTCATGAGAGGTCCGCGGTGTCCCCTCGGTGCAGTGCTCGACCATCACAGAGGGGACACTTGAGGCAATAGTATAGCGCGACAGCACGTTGACACGCCTCCCATCGACGCGGTAAAACAGCACATGGAATCCTCTTCCCGGCGTGAGTGGCTCGCCGCCGGCCTCGGTGCGGCGGTCGCGGCGCGAGTGGCATTCGCGGACACATCGGACGATTTATCGGCCCTGACTCTCAAGCAAGCCTCGGGCCGAATCAGGTCCAAGAAAGTCTCGCCGGTCGAGCTCACTCAAGCCTGTCTCGATCGCATCAAGACCTATAACCCGAAGATCAACGCCTGGATAACGATCATGCGCGAGAAAGCCATCGCGCAAGCTAAGGAACTCGAAAAGGAGCAGGCTGCCGGCAACTTCCGCAGCCCTCTGCATGGGATTCCCATCGGCATTAAGGATTCGATCGATACCGCGGGCATCCGCACTACCGCTGCCAGCGCGGTCTACGAATATCGCTCGCCTTCGGAAGACGCCGAAGTCGTGCGGCGTCTCAAGGCCGCGGGCGCCGTCATCATCGGCAAGTGTAATATGCACGAGTTCGACGCGGGCGCGACGTCCGCGGTCAGCTACTGGGGGCCGGTCCGCAATCCCTGGAACCTGGAAAAAGTGGCCGGTGGCGCATCGGGCGGGTCCGCCGCCGCGGTCGCGATGAACAACTGCTTCGCGGCGCTGGGCACGGACACCGGCGGATCCGTTCGCATCCCCGCGGCCTATTGCGGCGTGGTCGGATTTAAGCCCACTTACGGACGAGTCAGCCTGCGCGGCATCATTCCATTTTCCTGGTCGCTCGATCATTGCGGACCCATCGCGCGGACGGTCGAAGACGCGGCGCTCGTTCTCCAGCAAATCGCGGGCTACGATCACATCGATATCGATAGCGTCGATAAACCGGTCCAGAACTATACAGCCGGAATCGGTGCATCGGTTGCTCAGTTCCGCGTCGGTATTCCCGTTCAGTTTTTCGATCACCTCGACGATGAAGTCGCACGCGCCTCCGAAGAGGCGATTGCCGTACTTAATAAAATCACCAAGGGATCGCATGACGTCAGCCTTCCCTCACTGCTTCGCGCAGGCGCTGCAGGCGAAGCAGCCGCCTATCACGAGAATCTTCGCGGGGTGAACGGAGGAGGCTACGAACCCAGCACCGCTCGCATTTTCCCGACCGCCCCAGACGCAACTAAGGCGGTCGATTACATCAAGGGCTGGCGCGAGCTGCAACTGATCCGCCGAACTGTTAATGCGGATATTTTTGAAAAGCAAAACGTAGACTTCCTGATCGCTCCAACAGCCCGCCACGTCATTCCGACTATCGAAGAAGTTCTCGCACCGGCTCCAGCGGCGGGAGGCGGCGGACGCGGTGGCGGAGGACGAGGCGCGGCAGCACCCGCAGCAGCTACGCCTCCTGCGACGCCAGCAGCAGGAGCAAACACAGAGACAACAGCGACTCCGCCCCGCTCCGACCCGGAGGAAAATACGCGCCCCTTCAACGGATACGGACTACCCACGATCACGCTGCCTTGCGGGTTCTCCAAGGCCGGCATGCCGATCGGCCTGCAGATCAGCGGGCCGCGCTTCGGCGAGGTGAATGTCTTCGCGCTCGCCCACGCTTATCAGGAAGCTACTGAGTGGCACAAACGTCAGCCGCCTTTGCAGCCCGATACGAAGGTCCCCGTTCTTTCGAAATCCGCAGCGGAGCAAACCGGTGGTTAATCGCCGCGATTTCCTGATCGCCAGCGCGGGGGCAGTCGCGGCCGCGCGCGCCGCAGACCCTTCGACGGATCTCTCAACCCTGACACTGAAGCAGGCGTCTGATCGTATCCGAGCGAAAAAAGTGTCGCCAGTCGAGCTCACCGAAGCCTGCCTGGCTCGCATGAAAACGTACAATTCCAAAACGAACGCCTGGATTACGATCATGCGCGATCAGGCTCTGGCACAAGCCAGGCTGCTCGAAAAAGAACAGGCCGCGGGAAAATTCCGCAGTCCTCTGCACGGCATCCCGATCGGCCTCAAGGACAATATCGATATCGCGGGCACCCGCACGACTGCCGGCAGCAAGACGCTGGCGGGCAACGTTCCCACTCAGGATGCCTACGTGACCAGCCGCCTGCTGGCCGCCGGCGCAATCATCGTCGGCAAGGCGAACATGCACATCTTCGCAGGAGGAGCCACTTCCGCCGTCAGCTATTTTGGACCCGTCCGCAACCCCTGGAACCTGGCCCTCATCGCCGGCGGATCTTCCGGAGGCTCGGCGGCCGGAGTCGCCAATGACGATTGCTTCGCCGCCCTCGGCACAGATACCGGAGGCTCGATCCGCACTCCGGCGGCCATGTGCGGCGTCACTGGATTCAAGGCCACCTATGGCCGCGTCAGCATTCGAGGCATTGTCCCGCTAACCTGGTCGCTGGATCATTGCGGACCCATCGCGCGCACGGTCGAGGACACCGCGCTGGTCTTGCAGCAGATCGCGGGTTACGATCTGCTCGACCTCCAATCCATCGATTACCCGGTCCCCGATTATTCGAAAGCCATCGGCGCGCCGGTCTCCGAATTCCGCATCGGCATTCCGCCCATGTTCTACGATGGCCTGGACGATGAAGTCGCCAGTGCGATGGACGAAGCGATTGCCCTGCTGAATAAACTGACCAAGGGCTCGCGCGAAGTCGAAATGCCGTCGATCCTGGGCACGGGCGCCAATAGCGAAGGCGGAGTCTATCGCGAAACGCTGGGCAACGGATTCGTCAATTCTGAAACCGCGCCACCCGCGGGCGGAGGCGGTGGAGGATTTGGCGGAGGAGCCCGCGCCGTCGATTACATTCGCGAATGGCGCCAACTGCGGCTGGTCCGCCGGACCGTGGACGACGAAGTATTCCAGAAGCAAAACATCGACGTTCTCGTGACGCCCACGATCCGCCACTTGCCCTGGACCATAGAGGACGAGTTGAGCCGAGCCGCCAATGTCCGCGCCCGCCATCCCGAGCCTGGCAACACCCGATCGCTGGACGACTACGGCCTGCCGACCATCACGATCCCATGCGGATTTTCGAAAGCCGGTCTGCCCGTCGGCATGCAGATCAGCGGTCCGAATTTGGGCGAGGTCAATGTACTCGCGCTCGCCCATGCCTATCAGCAAGCTACCGAGTGGCACAAACGCCGTCCGCCGCTCGACCCCGAGACCAAGGTGCCGCCACTATCGAAAACAGCACTGGGTCAGACGGGGGAGTCTGTCACGCGTTGATGTGTTAACCTCGGTCCTAATATGAGGAATTTCATCTTTGCCGCCACGTTTGCCATTGGATTTACGGCGTTTGGCCAGGAAGTGAAAACCGCCGGCCAGGCGTATAAGAATGTCACCGAACTCAAGGACATCCCGGCAGACCAGTTGTTGCCCGCGATGCAGTTCATCTCAACATCCCTAGGCGTCCGATGCGACGTGTGCCATGTCGGCGGCAAGCCTGAGGCCGACGATAAACGACCCAAGAAGACTGCTCGCGAAATGATCGCCATGCAGATGATGATCAATAAAAATGCTTTCCACGGCCAGACGCAGGTCACCTGCTTCTCCTGCCACCGCGGATCGGAACGGCCCGTGGCCATCCCGCCGGTGATCGAAACCGATGCGCCCGCCTCTGCTGAAGCCAAGCCCGCGTCACCGGCTCCCGCGACGCCGCCCACTGCCGATTCAATTATTGAGAAATACGTCGCTGCATTAGGCGGACCGGACGCCATGAAGAAGGTCACCAGCCGCGTCGCGAAAGGCGTCATCACATCGTCCGGCACCGAAACGCCCATAGAGCTCTTCACCAAAGCTCCGAACAAGCGTGTGACGATCACGCACGGCGCGAATGGCGACAGTTTCACGGCGTACGACGGCACAATCGGCTGGATGGGCAACACCGGACGTCCAGCGCGTGAAATGTCCGCGGCGGATGCGATGGGATCCGCGCTCGATTCGGAATTCTACCTCGGCCTGCGCATGAAGGAAATCTTCACGCAGCTGCGTCCCGGCCGTCCCGACAAAATCGGAGATGTCGCGGTCGTCTCCCTCACCGGAACCCGCCAGGGCGTGCCTCCGGTGCGCTTTTTCTTTGACGCCAACACCGGGTTGTTGATGCGAACAGTCCGCTACACTGAGAATCCGCTGGGCCGCATGCCCGTGCAAATCGATTACGCCGACTATCGCGACATTGGCGGCGCAAAGACTCCGTTCCGCTGGACTCTCTCCCGTCCTAACGGCCGCTTTACGATTCAACTCAACGAAGCCAAAGCGAACGTGCCGGTGGATGACAGCAAGTTCGCGAAACCGTCAGCGGACGTGAAGTAAGAAGAGAATTTTGCCGGCAGCCGACGAAAACTTTACTAACCCCTCCATAACTGTCGGGGTTCGGTGTCGGCGTCGATCCCGCGATATGTGCTCCTACCGAACCCCGACAGTCATGGAGGGGATATGCTAACGAACTCGTCGATACAGGCTGCCGGCAATATTGCCCGCCCCACTCACCAGATCAGCTTCAACCCGAACTGCACCTGCCGTGAACTCGTCGACGTCGCCGTAATCACGCCTGCCGTGGGCGAAATTCCGGATGTGGCCGACGAGAACACCACAGCATTAGGTGTCCCGAAGTTCGCGCGATTCAGAAGGTTGAAAAACTCGGCGCGAAACTGCAGCGTGACCCGGTCTGAAAGCGGCGTCTTCTTGAGCGTGGAGAGATCGAGACCGGCGATGCCGGGACCGATCAGCGTGTCGCGGCCGACGTTGCCGTAAGTACCGTTCGCCGGCGTGATAAACGCGTTCGGATTGAAATATTGATTCGGCCCGCCGAGAATCACCGGACCCGTGAACGAAGGATTCCATTGCGGCCGGACTGGATTACGAGTGTCGCCGTCGTTCGACGGGTTGTATCCAAGCTGCGGCGTGAACGGAATTCCCGATTGCAGGGTTTCAATCGCGCTGACGGACCACCCATCGGCGGCCTTCTTACGCCAGCCGCGGGCGCGGAGCCCAAATGGCAGTTCGTAAGTCCCGTGAATCACCGCCGCATTGCGAACGTCGTAGGTGGACAGGCCCCAGTCGATTTTTGGATTCGCCGGATACATCACAAATCCTGGAGCATTCGCGCCGACGCTGCTGTTCCACGCCGTGCCGTCGTCCAGGCTTTTCGCGTAGGTGTAAACCCCTCGAATCTGGAAGCCGTGACCCAGCCGGTGATTCACATCCACCTGCAGCGCATTGTAATTGCTATCGCCGCTCGACCACCACGTGGTTGTATTCGCAAGCTTCGGATTCGCCAGCGGCGAACCTGGTGGAAAGAATATGCTGCCGTTGACCAGCGTCGGTACCGGCAGGTTCGCGTCGATCGAAATCACCTCGTGATAGCCGCGCGATCCGACATATCCCACCGCGAGCGACAGATCCTTGGTAAGCTGCTGCTCGATGCGCAGCGTGTAGGATTCGACGGTGGGCGTCTTCGCGTCGGGCTGGATCCCGCTGGGCGAGACCAGCGCGCCCGAGGGCAGAGCAGCGCCAGGAGCGATGTTCAATCCCGCCAAAGGAAGATTCTTGATCGCCACCGTAGTATTGAACGGACCGTTCTGATCCAGGCGATAACTCAGATTGTCGAGCAGAGCATGATAAAGTCCGAAGCCCGCGTGGATCACGGTTTTCTGATGCCCGAACGGATCCCAGGCGATGCCGATCCGAGGCTCTGGAAGAAACTTAGCGTTATTTTTCGTGAATACGTTGCTGCCGACGTTCGGCTGCGTGACGATCACGCCGTTCGAATCGAAGACGTAATTCGACGCGCGCCCGTGCGCTTCGTTCATGCCGTTGGTCGACTCGACGCGCAAACCTACGGTCACTTCCAGATTCGGACGGACCTTGATCGAGTCCTGCACGAAGCCGGCAAGCTCTGTGGACCGCCAGCCGAGCGGCGTCGCCGTCGGAACCACCGTGAACGTGCCAATGGTCCCTTGCAGGAAGCTGGTCAGGCTGCTGAAGGATGCTTGTCCGTTCTGGTTCTGCGCCAGCTCGTCGTTGGCTTGGATCCTCTGCACCCAGATTCCCGCGTCGATGCGATGAATGCCGCGAATGATATTGACGTGGTCTTCAAAGGTGAACAGATTGCGCGCGGCCAACTGATTGCTCCCGACATTCGTGCCTGCCCCGCTAATCTGTGAAGCCGCATTCGACGCCGTGCCGCCGCCGATCACGATCGCGCCGATCGGAGCTCCCTGCACCCAGCCGGGCAGCGAAACCGGAGTCGTGCCGGTGAAGAAATAACTGCCGCGCGAGAATCCGAAACGAGCCGTGTTCAGCGTCGAAGCGGAAAAAATGTGCGTCTCCTGTATACTGGCCACCTGTTCGCGCAGGCTCTCGACCACGCTACTCAATGGATTCACAGAGGGCGTTTGATCGGCGCTATCGTCCACCGTATAAACGCCGAACAGCGAGTCGTGTTCAGAGAAGATGTGATCCAGCCGCGTCGTCCCGAAATCCTCGCGCACGGTTTGCAGCGGATGGCTATAGGCGATGCCGATGCCGCTGCCTAGGCTCGGCCCATTTTGCACCGGCCAGAGCGCGAGCAATGCCTTCGCTGCGGGCGTGATGCCGACGTTCGTGGAACCGATAAATCCCAGGCGGGCGTTGTTATCCGGTACCAGCGTGACGTCGCTTAGGCCCAGGTGCTGGCGATAGCCTTCATAATTTCCAAATACGAACGTCTTGTCTTTCTGAATCGGGCCGCCAAGCGCACCGCCGAAATTGTTGCGTTGGAACTGGGGGATCGCACCCTGATCGAAAAAATTGCGCGCGTCGAGGTCGTTGTTCCGGATGAATTCGTACAGTGAGCCATGCAAGCTATTCGTCCCCGACGCTGTGACGATGCTGATCTGCGCGCCCGGCCTCTTGCCGTACTCCGCCCCGTACGCGTCGGTGACCACATTAAACTCCCTCACCGCGTCGACCCCCAGCAACTGGCCGCTGGTGCCTCCCGGCGTGGCGTTGATCGCGGATGCGCCGGTGTACTCGATTCCGTTCAGCAAAAACAGGTTTTCCTGCGGCCGCCGACCGGAGACCGCAAACATGTTCCCGACCGCCGAATTCGAGGTCCCGACGCCGCCCGATCTGCCGTTCGAATAATTCACGATGCTCGGATTCAGCGCCAGCAGCCCATCGTAGCTGCGGCCGTTCAGCGGCAGATCTTTCACCTGGCGCTCGCCCACCAGCCCGGAGGTCTGTTGCGTGGACAAGTTCACGGGGGTAGCCGATTCCTCCACCTTGACCGCCTGCTTCAATTCACCAATCTGGAGCGTGAAATCCAAGTTGATCTCCTGCCCCACTGCCAGAGTAATTCCGGTCCTGATTTCGGCCGCAAAGCCGGTGTGGTCGGCGGTTACTTCGTACCGTCCAATTGCGAGCGCCGGAGCTGCGTACCGCCCTTCAGTATCGGCGATCACGTTGCGGGTTGTGCCGGTTTCCACGTTTCGGATGGCGATGGCTGCGGCAGGCAATCCCGCACCGGTGGCATCGTGCACTACTCCGGTAATAGTCTGGGCCAGCGCTGGAAGCGCCAAGGCGAGCAGCAAGAACAATTTAGACATCGAAAAGCCTCCTGATAGATTGAACTGAAAGGGTTAACGAGGGCGACGACAGCACGGGAGGCTTATTGGTATCATTGTCCATCAAGAATAGTATGATTTGAGAAACGTGTCAAGCCGTTCGTCGCGATATACTTTCGGGATGCCGCGAACTTGCTTCTATTTTCTGTTTTGCGCAGCCGCATTCGGTGCAGTCACCGTTCCGACCATCGATCAGTCTCTAGGCATGCAATCGGTCTCGAACGCGGAGATTTCTCCCGATGGACGCTACGTCGCCTACGTCGTCACCCAGGCAAATTGGGATTCCAACGATTTCGAGACTCAGATCTGGATCGCGGTGACGGCCACCGGCGACCGCTATCGCCTGACGAGTGGCAAAAAGTCGTCCAGCGGTCCGCAGTGGTCCCCCAACTCGCGGCGTCTCGCTTTCACGTCGGATCGCGACGGGAAGCGTCAAATCTATTTGATCTCGCCCTCCGGAGGCGAGGCTGTCGCTTTGACGGCGGAAGAGAACGGCGTCGGGTCGATGGCCTGGTCCCCTGACGGAAGCTGGATCGCGTTCACTTCCACGGGCCCTGACGCGAAAGCCAAAAAAGATCGCAAGGACAAATACGGAGAGTTCGACATCATCGGCGGCGACTACGTGATGAACCACTTGTGGCGCATCAAAGTCCCCGCGGACATGCCATACGACCTGAAGTCGCTGCCCAAGCCGGAGGCGTTGACGAAGGGCGAGCAATTCAACGTATCGAGCTTCTCGTGGTCGCCCAACGGCGCGCGGATCGCTTTCACCGGCGCTCGCGATCCGGACCTCGGTTCGAATGGCACGCAGCAGATTTACATTCTCGACCTGGCAGATTCACATGTGCGCAAGCTGATGGAGGCGGGCGGTCCGAACAGCAACCCCAAATGGTCTCCAGACGGAAAAGAGATCGCCTATCAGACCGCGAATGGTCAGGAATTTTATTTCTTCGCCAACCGCTACATCGCGGCCGTCCCGGTGGATGGCGGAACGCCCCGGGTATTGACCAGCGATTTCGACGAAGATCCCAACCTGATCGATTGGGCGCCCGATGGAATTTACTTCACCGCCCTGCAGAAGACCGCCGCGCATGCATTCCGCCTGGACCCAGCGACCAAAGCGGTCCATCGAATCAGCGGCCCGGATTGGTATCACTTAAGCGGGGTGTCGTTCACCAAAGATCATAAGGTCCTCGCGGGAACTGGCGCAGCTCCGAATCGTTTTACGGAAATAATCACGTCCTCCGCTTCAGATTTTGTAGTGAAACCCCTGACCGACGTGGGCGCTCAATACAAGGACTTTCAGCTCGCGACCCGCGAGGTAGTGCAGTGGAAATCGTCCGATGGCGCGACGATCGAAGGGATCCTCATCAAGCCCGCGGACTATGACCCTGCGCGCAAGTATCCGTTGATGGTCGTCATCCACGGCGGCCCGACCGGCGTGGATACGCCTCTCCTAAGCGCGGATCGCTACTACCCGGTCGAGAAATTCGCCGCCAAGGGCGCGCTGATCCTGAAGCCGAACTACAGAGGCTCGGCCGGATACGGAGCGAAGTTCCGGGCACTCAACGTGAGGAATCTCGGAGTCGGCGACTATGCCGACGTAATCTCCGGCGTCGACTATCTGATCGCAAAGGGCATCGTGGATAAAGACCGTGTCGCCTCGATGGGCTGGAGCGAAGGAGGATATATTTCAGCCTTCATCACCTGTTATAGCGACCGCTTCAAGGCCGTTTCGGTCGGCGCCGGAATCTCCGATTGGGTGACCTACTACGTCAACACTGACATTCACCCCTTCACGCGCCAGTATCTGAAAGCAACGCCGTGGGACGACCCTGAAATCTACAAGAAAACCTCGCCGATCACCTATGTGAATCGCGCCAAGACTCCGACCCTGATCCAGCAAGGCGATCAAGATAAGCGAGTGCCTCCCCCGAATTCGTACGAGCTGTACCAGGCGTTGAAGGATCGCGGAGTGCCGGTAAAGCTAATTTTCTATAAAGGATTCGGGCATCCGATTAACAGGCCCAAGCAGCAGAGAGCGGTGATCGAGCATAATTATGAGTTTTTTAGTAAATACATTTGGGGTGAGGAGGGCGGGCAATAGTTCGTACGGCATAATGCCGCATAATGAGTCATGAAGCAAGAGGCCGCGACCGAGCAGACCGGGATTTTCCGCGTGTCCGCCGAAGACCAGCGGAAAATTGCCGCTGCGATTCTTGACCCTCCCGCTCCAAACAGAGCCCTAAAGAAAGCCGCACGCCAATACCGGGAATTGATCGCCTCCAAATGACATCCGCAAGCCCTTTGGCGACGCGCTGCGGAAACGACGCTAAAGTCGGCCCCTGGATTTCAGGTTCAATTTCGCCCGCTCGCTCTTTAAAGGCGATCCCCATATTCCTTCACGGCGACTGCCAGGGCTTGGTCTAACCAATGGGCGAAAGCGTCCCGGATCTCATTTGCGTCGGTTTGGTGTGTAAATACGAAGGGCTCCATCGAACAGACAAAGAATTTTTCATCCACTGATTCCCGATCTTCTGAGTGCTCATATGATTCTAGTCGCGAGAACGCAGTCGCTTCCATGACCCCGCTTAGCTCACGACCAACGTGATGAAAAGATAGAACAAACACCAGCCTTTCCCTTGCGGCACGGACCGATCCCTTGATGAAATAGTGGTCCTCGGAGAAATTTGCAAACTTTCCTGCTTCCTTCGCAGAGGTTACCACTTCAAACTTGTACCAATGCGCATTTCCCCGATCTGATCCTCCTATGTGGACGAAGGATTCTGTGTGCCCCGTGTCGTTAACGGTCGATTCTATTTCGTTGAAGGAAGCTTCGAGGGAGATTTGCGCTTGGCCCCGGAGCTCTCGTGCGATCGCGTTTACGTGCCGGAGTTCGGCAAGCTTTTGTTCCTTCCGCTTGGCAAACTTATCTGCGAGAGAGCTAATAACCGCTGAGGTCACTGTGCGGTGGCGAGAAGTCTCGGCGTCAGCGTCCACGCTCAGGGCCTGAAGAATGGCGGTGCGCTCGAGTCGCGCAAAGATCGTCGCTAACGGACCAAGCTCACCGAGATCGGCAGACTCAAGAGCGCCAATATACTCCACCCTTAGGTCTCGATCAAGGACGAGTGGCAGCAAATCCGCCTGCAAGAGGACCATTGTTGTCAGCGCGCGGGCCACACGCCCATTCCCGTCCTGATATGGATGAATCTGTGTGAACCGGTGATGAAGCCACGAAGCGACGATGATCGGGTCATCGTTCGAATACTTGGATAGCCATTCAAGTAAATTGCTCATTTCACTATCGACATGAACAGGTGGACAGTATTCGTGGATCGCGCCATCAGGACGACGGGGATTATTTGGCTGCTCTTTGTACTTGCCCTTCAATAGCGGAATTTCCAAACGAGTGCCAAACTGATCGATTGCGGTCGTTGTATCTTGGTGCTTCGTTAAGATCGCGTGAAGCTCATGAATGAGACCCTTGGTGAGATCGCGCCGTTTGCCTACACAATCTATTACCAATTGAATGGCTGCCTCCTGATCTCTTAGAAGATCAATCAGGAGCGCGGGCTCGATGTTTGTGTTGGAGCGAGTGATCAGTTCCTCCGCAAAGCCATGTGCAACCAAAGCCTCTGTCGTCCCCCGGTCGAGATCATACAACCGCTCTAGTATCCCGGTCTCAACGCTCAGCCGACGAATTAGTCGCTGATTAAAGTCGGCGAGTTGGGACTGGCTTGACTGCTGAATTCGCTTTTTCGACGCCCGCCAATTTTCGTATAGAGGGCGCATCGCAGCAAGGTCTATACCTCTTTCCACGTCGGACAGAGCCTCTGCGGGCCTCCAAATATACTCGGGCATGGTCTTATGCTACTACGGCGTTCAAACTCCGGTCCGTCGCGCCGCAAATGCACGTAAACGCAGTCTGTGGTACATTAAAAAAGGTTGTCGCAGACCCGCGACGATCCTCTAGGATATTTATGCCAAAGTTGAAGACCCATAAGGGTGCGTCCAAGCGGTTCAAAAAGACGGGGACCGGCAAAGTGGTTCGCCACCACGCCTTTGCCCGCCATATTTTGACTTCAAAGTCGCGCTCGCGGAAGCGCCGCCTGGGAAAAAGTGTCGTGGCCGATTCTACGAATCAGGCTGAGATGCTGCGGATGCTGCCCTACTAAGTAGGGATTGGATTTCCCGTCGTGTGGACAGTGCGCATGCACGTGCCTGATCCGCCGCTATATAAGGAGATAAAAACGTGCCGAGAGTAAAACGTGGTACCAAGCGGCGTAATAGCCGCAAAAAGACACTCGCCCTTGCTAAGGGCTTCTTTCTCACCAAGAGCAAGCTTTATCGATCCGCGCAGGAAGCGGTCGAAAAGTCGCTCAAATACGGATACGTCGGCCGCAAGCTGAAGAAGCGCGATTTCCGGTCTCTGTGGATCGTCCGGATCGGCGCCGGCGCCCGACTGGCCGACCTTTCCTACAGCCGCTTCATGGACGGGATGAAGAAAGCCGGCATCGACCTGAATCGCAAGATTCTGGCGGATCTGGCTTATAACGACGCGCCCGCATTCGCCGCGTTGGCCACTCAAGCGAAAGCCGCGCTCGAAGCGGCTCATCCGACTTCTGGTAAAACCGCCCCGGCGGAACCGACTAAGGCTGCATAAAACATGTCCGTTGCCGAAGCGGATTCTTTAGCGCATCTGGAAGACCGGATCCACCGCGCCGTGGAACTGGTAGCGCAATTGCGCTCTGAACGCGATGCGGCGATCGCCGAACGTGACGCGGCCCGCAATGGCGCGGGCGCCGCTCTGTCCGAAATGCAGAAGCTGCGGGACGAGGTGGAGGAGCTTCGAGGGGAACGCAAAACAGTGCGCACCCGCATCGAAAAGCTGCTCGGCCAGATGGACCAGTTGCACGAATCCTGATTCCTGATTTTAAGGAGGGCCCATGGGCGTCGAACGCAAGACGGTGCGAGTCACCATCTTTAATCAGACGTATTCCCTTGCCGCCACCGACGAAGAGGGAGAAATCGAAGCGCTGGCCCACTCGATTGATGAGCTGATGAACAGCATCGCGACTCGGGCGGGCAACGTCGACGGCAACCGCGTGGCGGTGCTCGCATGTCTCCACATGGCCGACCGCCTCCGCTCCATGGAGCGCGAACTGGCCGACCTAAAAGATCGCGTCGAGCAAAAGTCCAAACAGTTTTCGGTCCTTCTGGACAACGCGATCCGCTAGCAGTCGACCGCTCCCGATGGTCGCGGTTCTTTGTGGTAGTAAGCTTCCGACCGATATTGTTCGTGGCGCGTGCCAGCCCCACGCTGACGCATGGGGCTCATGATAACGACGAATGAACAAGTAGCCCCATGCATCAGCGTGGGGCTAACACGGGTTTCGCCGCTAAAGCGGTCGATTGGTGGCATGTCCCGTAAGCTAACATACACTTCATGCTTTACCCGTGCCTTCTCGCACTCGTGCTCGCGCAGGACCCTATCGCTCCGCACTCGGCATCGGAACCGCCCGCAGCCAAACAAGCCGCGGCCCTCACTGCCAGCACCAAGGATTCTCCGCCGAACCTGCTGACCACCGGCGAGAAAACCGGCTGGAACGAAACGGCTCCCTACGCCGAAGCAGTGGCGATTTCGCGCCGCCTTGCGAGCGCCTCGCCCCTCGTGAAAGTGCTGGATATCGGCACAACTCCCGAAGGCCGCTCCATCATCGCACTGGTCGTTTCGAAGGATCGCGCGTTCACCCCCGCGGACGCGGTCAAGACCAACAGGGCCGTCATCATGATCCAAAGCGGCATCCACGCCGGCGAAATCGAGGGGAAAGACACGGCCCTGATGCTGATCCGCGACATGACGGTCAGCAAGAAATTTGCTTCCTGGCTGGACCACGCCATCTTCATTTTCATTCCGGTTTTCAACGTCGACGGCCACGAATATTTCAGCGCTTACCATCGCCCCAGCCAGAACGGACCCAACTCCACAGGCCTCCGCGCCAACGCCCAGCGCCTCAATCTGAATCGCGATTATATGAAGGCCGATACTCCGGAAATGAAGGCCTGGCTGCGCGTCTTCAACTCATGGATGCCGGATTTTCTCATCGACAATCACGTTACCGACGGGTCCGACATGCAGTACGACGTCACCTGGGACATGGCCCGCAATCAGGACATAGCCGAGCCCGCGGGCGCCTGGGTTCGCGACCGGTACGTTCCCGAGCTCGACAAACGAATGGCAGCCGACGGTCATCTGGTCGCGCCCTATGGAGCTCTCCGCGCTTCCGCCGGCAAGCGCGAGTTCTTCATGGAAGTCTTCTCTCCCCGCTATTCGCACCTCTATTCCGCCGTGCAGAATCGCCCGTCCCTGCTGGTCGAATCGCACAGCCTCAAGACTGCCCGCACCCGCGCCTGGGCCCATTACGACATCATGCGCCACACCTTCGACATCATTTGCGCGGATCCTGAGTCTCTCCGCAAATCTGTTCGCGAAGCGGACCGCGCAATGTCAGCCCGCGCCGGCGACCGTTCCGCCGAGCCCGTCTATCTCGCCGGAAAAGTCAGCGACAAAAGCCGCCCCATCGTCTATCGCGCCCTGAAGAACGCGCCCTTCAAGAGTGAAGTGACCGGAGCCAGCGTCACTCGTTACACCGGCGAGCTGGACGACATTCAGACCGTGATTCACGATCAGATCGATACCACTCTCGCCGCCCAGATGCCTCTCGGATACCTGATTCCAGCCGCGTTCAGTGCCGCCGCCGCCCTCCTGCAGTCCCATGGCGTCGAGATCGAGCGCACCACCAAGCCGCTTGATCAGGTTTTCGAAACCTATCGCTTCACCAGCGCGAAATTCGCCGCGCAAGCCAGCGAAGGTCACGTGATGTTGACCGTTGAGCCGCGCATGGTGAAAGAGAAGATCTTCATCCCCACCGGATCGTATTGGATCCCCATGAAGCAGCGCCGCGCTCGTCTCATCCTCTCGATGCTGGAGCCGAACGCCCCCGATTCTATCGCTTCCTGGGGACTGCTCGACTCCGTCTTCGAGGGAGGCTTCGGCGGCGGACGTGGTGGCCGGGGCGGCGCAGTCGGCGAATATCTGTCCGAACCCATCGCCCGCCGCATGATGGCCGATCAGCCCGAGCTTCGAAAGCAGTTCGAGCAGAAGCTAGCGTCAGATCCCCAGTTCGCCGCCGACCCACGCGCCCGCCTCCAGTGGTGGTTTGAGCAATCCAAATATCAACCCGAGGATTCCGGCCGCTACCCCATCGTGCGCGTCTGGGAAAAGAACTGGTAGGGCGAGGCAATTGCCATGCCGGGATGCCCAAATCCTGGCATCTTACCAACCGTTCGGCTGCCACGCTGTCGGCGGTCCGACACTTCATCCTAGAAACGCCAATAGCTTACGCGATCTCTATTAGAAGTTGGTCCTTTGGCAAACTGCTTGCATCTGTAGGAGCAGCTTAACATGACGAAAAATCCTTCTCAAAAGTTAGTTCTGTTGCCGGCCCTGGTCGTCCTCGCAGCGTTCCTGTTCACCACCGCTTGCTCCGCCACGGCCAAGTCGCCCGGTGGATTCCCGCCGCCTCCGGTCGAGGTCGTCACCGTTGAACAAAAGGATATTCCCATTTATCGGGAATGGATCGGCACACTTGACGGCTACGTCAACGCTGCGATCAAAGCGCAAGTCACGGGCTATTTGTTACGGCAGAATTACGTGGAAGGCTCTTTCGTCAAGAAAGGCCAACTGCTATTTGAGATCGACCCGCGCCCCTTTCAGGCCGCCGTCGATCAGGCCGAAGGCCAACTCGCCGTTGCCAACGGTCAGCTAGCGCAGGCTAAGGCGCAGTTGGTGCAGGCTCGAGCTCAGCTTACTAGTTCGGAGGCGAATCAGCACCGAACCCAGCTCGACGTGGAAAAATATGCGCCGCTCGCCAAGGCACAGGCCGTAACCCAGCAGGACCTGGATAACGCGACGCAGAATAATCTTTCCGCCGTCGCCCAGGTGCGCGCCTCGCAGGCCGCCGTCGAAACCGCGCAAGCGCAAATCGAAGCCGCCACAGCCGGAGTGAAGGCGGCGAAGGCCGCGGTGGAGACGGCGCAATATAACCTTGGATTCACGCGACTCACTTCGCCGATAGACGGAGTAGCCGGCATCGCCGCATCCCAGGTCGGCACCTTGGTTTCGGCTTCGAGCGCGGCCGTCACCACCGTCTCCACGCTGGACCCTATCCGCGCCAACTTCACGGTCAGTGAACAGGAATATCTCAAATTCACCCACGATTCCGGTATTGAGGTCTCAAAGCTGCCCCTCGATCTGATCCTTTCCGACGGCACCACTTATGGGAAAAAGGGGCGCTTCTTCTTCGCCGACCGCGAGGTAAATCAAGCCACCGGCTCCATTCAATTGACCGCGCTGTTCCCGAATCCCGGAAATATTCTTCGCCCCGGGCAATACGGAAAGGTGCGCGCAGTCCTCGGCACCAGGCAGGGAGCCCTTCTGGTCCCGCAGCGTTCTGTCACTGAACTGCAAGGCAACTATCAGGTCGCTGTCGTGGACGCGCAGAACAAAGTGTCCATCGCCAATGTCAAACCGGGCGACCGCGTCGGCACACTGTGGGTGATCGACGAAGGACTCAAGCCTGGAGACCGCGTCATCGCCGAAGGCGTGCAAAAGGTCGGCCCCGGATCCACTGTTGTCCCTCAACCCGCGGGCGGAAAGAACTAACAAATGTCAAAATTCTTTATCAACCGGCCCATCGTGGCCATGGTGATCTCGTTGCTTCTTGTCATCATGGGCGCGGTCACCATCGCCGCACTGCCTATCGCCCAGTTCCCCGCCATCGCGCCGCCCGAGGTCCAGATTCAGGCCAGCTACGTCGGAGCCGACGCGCAAACCGTGGAGCAGTCCGTCGCCACTCCCATCGAACAGCAGATGAGCGGCGTCGACAACATGAACTACATGTATTCGCTGAATGCCGCGAATGGTCAGATGACCATGATCGTCGATTTCGACGTGAAGACCGATCCCAACACCGATCTCATCCTCACCCAGATCCGTGAAACGCAAGCCGCCTCGCAGCTTCCCACCGATGTCACCGCCTACGGCGTCACGGTTCAGAAATCCCTCACCGCGCCCATGATGGTGCTCAGCCTTTATTCGCCCAAGGGCACTTACGACGCGAAATTCCTGGCCAACTACGCATTTATCAACCTCAACGATCAGCTCACCCGCGTTCCCGGCGTCGGCAGCGTGCAGGTTTTTGGAGCTGGTCAGTATGCCATGCGCCTGTGGGTGAAGCCGGACCAGTTAGCGAAACTCGGCATCACAGTTCCCGATGTCGTTACGGCGATTCAGACTCAGAACACCGTGAATCCCGCCGGACAAATCGGCGCGGCTCCTGTCCCCAAAGGCCAGGAATTCACTTATTCGGTCCGGGCCCAGGGCCGCCTCACCTCGCCGGAAGAGTTCGAACAGATCATAGTTCGTGAAAATCCCAACGGCGGAGTCGTGCGCGTGAAAGACGTCGCCCGCGTCGAACTCGGCTCGCAGGATTACACTGTCTTCGGCCGCCTCAACGGCAATCCCAGCGCCATCATCGCCGTCTATCAACTGCCCGGCAGCAACGCCGTCGATGCCGCCGCGGGCGTGAAGAAGTTGATGGAAAACGTGAAAAAGCGCTTCCCCGAAGATATGAACTACGTGGTCGCCCTCGATACGACCAAGTCCGTCAGCCAGGGCATCAAAGAAATCGTGAAGACTCTCGTCATCGCGATCCTCCTGGTAACGCTCGTCGTATACATCTTCCTCCAAGGCTGGCGCGCGACGCTGATTCCCCTCCTCGCAGTGCCCGTTTCCCTGATTGGAACTTTCGTCTTCTTCCCGGCTTTCGGATTCTCGATCAACACACTGTCCTTGTTCGGGCTGGTGCTGGCCATCGGACTCGTCGTGGATGACGCCATCGTCGTTGTCGAAGCCGTCGAGCGCCACATTGAGGAAGGCCTTTCGCCCAAAGACGCCGCGCTCAAAGCGATGGAGGAAATCACGGCTCCTGTAGTCGGTATCGCCCTCGTGCTGTCCGCCGTCTTTGTCCCGACCGCGTTCATCCCTGGCATCACTGGACGCCTCTACCAGCAATTCGCCGTCACCATCGCGATCTCGATCATCCTCTCGGCGTTCAATGCTCTCACGCTCAGCCCCGCGCTGTCCGCGCTGCTGCTCAAGCCGAAAGAGCAACGCACCTCCGGCGGCCTTCTGCGAAAGTTCTTCGACGCTTTCAATCGCGTCTTCGGCCGCGTCACGAATGGCTACGTCCGCTGGTCCGGAGCCCTGATCCGCAAAAGCGCTATCGCCTTCGTGATGCTGGCCGCGTTCGGCGCGGGAGCCTGGTTCCTCAGCGGCAAGCTGCCCACCAGCTTCCTTCCCGATGAGGATCAAGGCTACATGTTCCTCCACCTCCAACTCCCCAACGCCGCATCCATCGAGCGCACCGATCAGGCCGCCCACAAGATCGAGCAGATTCTTGCGAAAATGCCTGGCGTCCAATACACTACCACCGTCGCTGGATTCAGCCTCCTGAGCTTCGTCCGCACCACCTACAACGGATTCTTCTTCGTGACGCTCAAAGACTGGGACGAGCGCAAAACCAAAGAGGAGCGCTACCAGGAAATCGTCCAGCGCCTGAATCGCGAGCTCAGCCAGATGCCCGACGGATTCGCCCTCAGCTTCGCCCCGCCGGCAATTCCTGGAGTCGGTACTTCCGGCGGATTCACTTTCGTCCTGGAAGACCGGGCTGGAAAAGATGTGGAATTCCTCGCGACTAACCTCGACAAATTCATGGGAGCCGCTAGAAAACGTCCCGAAATCGCGGGCATGCTGACCACGTTCCTGCCAGCGGTCCCCCAGCAGTTCCTCGACGTCGACCGCGACAAGGTCCTGAAACAAGGCGTGCCCCTGAACGACGTTTACAAGACCATCCAGGCCTACATGGGCGGCGTCTTCATCAACTATTTCAATCGCTTCGGACGACAGTGGCAGGTCTACGTCGAAGCCGAAGGCGATTACCGGAAGAACATGGATAACCTCGGCCAGTTCTACGTCCGCAACAAAGACGGCAACATGGTGCCTCTATCTTCGCTAACGAAATTCGAGTCCCGCTCCGGCCCCGAATTTACGATGCGCTATAACCTCTACCGATCCGCCCAAATCATCGGCGGCGCCGCGCCCGGCTATAGTTCCGCTCAGGCCATGAAAGCGCTGGAGGAAACTTTCGACCAGACGATGCCGCGCGAAATGGGCTACGACTACCAGGGCATGTCCTTCCAGGAAAAGAAAGCCCAGGAAGGCGTGTCGTCCTCCGTGATCTTCGCGTTCTCTCTGCTGTTCGTTTTCCTGATTCTCGCCGCGCTCTACGAAAGCTGGTCGCTGCCCTTCAGCGTCCTGCTCTCGACGCCTATCGCGATCTTCGGAGCCTTTGGAATCCTGTGGCTTCGCCGCACCGTCCTCGGCTGGTTCCTGCCCGCCTACATGGTGCAAATCGAAAACGACGTCTACTCCCAAATCGGGCTCGTGATGCTCATCGGACTCGCTGCGAAAAACGCGATTCTGATCGTCGAATTCGCCCGCGCGGAATTGAAAAAAGGAAAGCCGCTGGTCGATTCCGCTCTCGAAGGCGCGCGCCTTCGCCTCCGCCCCATTCTGATGACGTCCTTCGCATTCATCCTCGGCTGCGTCCCCCTCTGGACTGCCGCCGGCGCCGGAGCCGTCGGCCGCCAGATCATGGGCACCACCGTCATCGGAGGCATGATGGCCGCCAGCGCCATCGGAATCTTCTTCATCCCCGCGATTTTCTACGTCGTCGAAAAACTCTCCGGCGCCGACAAGGAAATCCCCGGACTTCTGCCGCAACCCGCGCAGGGAGACTAATCATGAATCGTTCACTCATCGCCGCCTTGACCATCGCTCTCACCGGTTGCGCCGTGGGTCCGAATTACGAGCGCCCCAACGTCCCAGCGCCCACTACCTTCCGCGCGCCCGACCCGTTGCCTCCCGATCAGGCCGCGTCGCTCGCCGACCTCAAATGGTTCGAAGTTTTCAAGGATCCCGAGCTCCAGCGTCTCGTCCGCACCGGACTCGCACAGAATTACGATCTTCGCGACGCCGTGGCTCGTGTCGAGCAGGCCCGCGCCAATCTCGGCGTCACTCGTTCCAATCAGATTCCGCAATTGGGCGCCAGCGGCGAGCTGAATTTCACGCGTCTTTCTCGCGACGGTGCCTTTCCCCTGCCTGCCGGCTTCGTCCAGAATCAGAATCGCAACTGGGGCCAAGCCTCGCTGAATCTTTTGTCTTTCGAGCTGGACCTCTGGGGCCGCCTTCGCCGCGCGACCGAAGCCGCGCGCGCTAATCTTCTTTCGGCTGACGAGAACCGCAAAGCCGTCGTCACCACCTTGGTCAGCGACGTCGCCACCGCCTATTTCAATCTTCGTGAGCTGGACTACGAACTCGATATCTCAACCAGCACGCTCGCCACCCGCAGGGATTCTTTGCAACTCACCAAGGATCGGCAAACCGGAGGCGTAGCCACCCTGCTCGACCAGCGTCAGGCCGAACAACTAGTCGAAACCGCCGCCGAGACGATCCCGTCTCTCCAACAGCAAATCGAGCAGACGGAAAATCAAATCTCGCTCCTGCTGGGCCAAAACCCCGCCACAGTCGCGCGCGGAAAAACTCTCACCGATCAGGAATTCCCCCCCGATGTCCCCGCCGGCCTGCCCTCCGCGTTGCTCGAACGCCGCCCCGACATTCGCGCAGCCGAGCAAAACCTGATCGCCGCCAACGCCCAGATCGGAGTCGCGAAAGCCGCCTACTTCCCCCAAATCAGCCTCACCGCGGCGCTCGGCGGCCAAAGCTCGCAGCTGTCCACCCTGTTCGCCGGCCCGAAGTCTGTGTACAACTTCACGCCGCAAATCACGCAGCCGATTTTCTCGGCCGGGAAACTAAAATCGAACGTGAAACTCGCCGAAGCCCAAAAAGAAAGCGCCCTGGCGCAATATGAGAAGGCTATCCAGACCGCGTTCGTCGAAGTATCGAACGCCCTGATCGCCCATCAGCGCGAGCGCGAGAGCCGTATTCATCAGCAAGCCCTGGTCGTAGCTCTGGAAGATCGCAAACGGCTCTCCTATATGCGATACCGCGGCGGCGTCGACACCCAACTAAACGCCCTCGATTCCGACCGCGACCTTTTTCAAGCCGAGCTGACCCTCGCCCAACTAAAGCGCAACGAAATCCTAAGCGTAGTGCAGCTCTACAAAGCCCTAGGCGGCGGCTGGCAAAATTAGTGCCAGTGGAGCAGGTCCCCGACCTGCTCTCCGCCGCGCGCCGTTTCCGAGCCGTGACCAAAGGGAGCGGTGTCTTCGCTACCTCCCCCGAACCCAAGCCATCCCATCCGGATTCTTCCCCGCATCCAGATGCCCCGCCGCCTCCAGCGACTTCAAATCCACCACCACCACATAACTATCCGGCGTGCACGCCACAAACGCCCGCGACCCGTCAGGCTGCATCTCAATCCCCGCCGCGCCCTTCCCAATCGCGATCTTCTTCTTCAGCTTCCGCGTCCCGGCGTCGAAGATCGATAAATCCGGACCATTCAAAGTCGATACCAGCACCAGCTTCCCATCCGGCGTAAACTTCAATCGATTCGCGCCATTGACGTTCGCGCTCAGCGTCTCCGTCACCTTCTTCGCGCCCAAATCCAGAATCGAAATCGTTCCATCCTGAGCGTTCGCGGCCCATAACTCCTTGCCGCCCGGAGCAACATCGAACCCCTCCGCCCCGCGTCCGACGGGAACAATGGTCTCCTCCCAATCGCTAGTGGGCCCGCGCCCGCGCCCCCCGCCCGTCGTCTTGTCGATGATCGTCATCGTCGCCGAACTGACATTCGAGGTAACAATCCGCTTCAGATCGTCGAACACATAAACCATGTGCGTCCGGTTTTGCCCCGTCCCGATGACCAGGTCGACTTTCTGAGACGCCGGATCGTAACTCCCCACCACCTTCGCCCCCTCCGCCGTAAACCACACTTTGCCTCCCACAAACATCAGTCCGTGCGGACCGCGCAAGGCTCCCAAATCGATGGGCCCCACCGTCTTCTGGGCAACCAGGTCGACCACCGTGATGGTGTTATACGCGCCGCCGCCGTAGTTCGATATATACGCGGTCTTCCCGTCGCTCGACGCCACAACTTCATGGGGGTCCGGCCCGGACGGCATCCGCGCAATCACCTTCAACGTCGCCGGATCGACGATCGAGAGCGTAAGATCGCCCTTCGAAAGCACCAGCAGCGAATCCGCCTGCAAAAGGCCAAGTCCAAAGAGAAGAGGAGCAATTAGTTTCATCGATGTTTCTTCGTCAGGTTTTCAAAAAGGAATAGTCCGCTCTTGCCGCCGGTGACGATGTCCAGGTCGCCATCGCCATCGATATCCGCGACATTGATTTGCAGCCCGCCGCCCGCGCGCGTGCTGTAGTCGATCACGTGCTTGATCCACACGATACTCTTGCCGTCGTCGCTCTTGGTGTACTCATACCAGTACAGCCCAAGCGGCTCGCGCTCGCCCGGATCCTTGCCGTTGTGCGCCATGAAACGCTTGCCGGTGATGAAATCCATCTTGCCGTCATGGTTCAGATCGGCCATCATCATGGCGTGCGATTGCGACCAGCTGTCGTCGATTATGTGCTTGGTCCACTTCCCGCCTTCACCCTGCTCCATCCAAAATATGCCGTAGTTATGAGCCATCGAGGTCACGATATCCGGCCGGCCGTCGCCATTCACGTCGAGCACAAAAATGAAACCCACTGACCCCAGCTCGAAATCGGGATGCCACTTCCATACCCCGCCGCGCACATCCGACGGCGCTTCGAACCAGCCCTTCGGCGTCAGAATATCGTTGCGCCCATCCCCGTTCACATCGCCGACCCCGATCCCGTGGCCGAAGCTGGTCGGGCTCACCATGTGTTTTACGAACGCCCCGTTCTGGACTTCATACCACGCCAGCGGCGCCTCGGCCCGATCGAATTCCGGCAGCACCTCGCGCGCTTTGCCGTCGTTATCCAGGTCAACTAAGAACGCGAATTCCACCGGAAAGCCGCTATCGATCGCGTGTTCCTTCCATTCGACTTTCCCCTTGCCGGGATTTTCCATCCAGTAAAGTTTGCGCGAGAAATACGAGCCACTCACGATATCGACGTGCCCGTCGCCATTGACGTCCAGCGGAAGATCGCTGAAATTGTCGACGTAATTGTCCTGAAAACCCAGCGTGCGAAACTTGTGCCGCGTCCACGCAGGCGCTTCGTACCAGTTCTCGCCCGAAACAATATCGAGCTTCCCGTCGCCGTTCATGTCCGCGATAGCAGCCGTCTCGCTGGCGCCCAAATCGATGGTGTGCTTCTCAAACGGAATCTCATCCGGCCGGGTAACAGTCCAGGCCACGGAGGCACAAAACAAAAACGCCACGATAAATCTCATCGTGGACGATCATATCACCGCCATGCCACCTGATCCGCGACCGTAAGGAAGGGGGCAGACGAGCAAACCACCAAGCTCCGCCTACTGGCTACTGGCTCCTGGCTCCTGGCTACTTTTTCTGATCCTCCAAACAATAAGGAGTCCAAGGAATCGCCGCCAGCCGCGCCGCCCCGATCGCCCGTCCGCATACGACGCACTTGCCATAGGTCCCGTCTTCGACCCGCTTCAGCGCGTCCTGCACCTGCTCGAGCGTCCGCGATTCCATCGTGACTTCTTCCAGCGCCTCCGCCGAACTCTGCGTCGCCGAAGCGTCGTCGGAGGAATCCCGCACCTCCGCCTCACCCGTCACCCGAGCTTCCTCTTTCAGCCGGGCGATATTCGAAAGCAGTTCTTTCTCTTTTGCTTTGAGTACAACCGCCGCGCTATTCATCGACGCGCTTCCAGCTCTTGTCCGGCGCGAAGCGCGTCACCGGCGGCGTCATATTTGATACCGGCTTACCCAGGTCCTTCTCATACACGATCCCGTCCTGATTCACGATGAACGTGTGAATCCCGGTGACGCCGTATTCCGACGGCCACGCCACCATCGCGAACCCGCCCATCATGTGTTTCCTGTTCACCATGTAGTTATGCACGCCGCTCCGCTCGCCCCCCTGCGCCGTCAGCACGTGAAAGTAGTAGCCATGAAAAGGAGCCGCCTTCGCTTTTCCCGCGCGCACCTCGGCCCCCGCGAACAACGCCGGAATCCGTGCCTCGCCTTCCGAATACAACCCGTCCTCTTTGCCCGGAGTGGCCATCAGGAACTCGGCGAATTCCAGAATCCCGTCCTTGTCGTGATCGACCTTCGCGTACTCTTTTTGCGCCTCCACATAACCCGCGCACATGTCGATCGTGTCGATCTCGTTCGCGCCGATCCGCCGCGCCCGCACTTCAAACTCGCCCTGCACCGGGTCGAAACTCCACTTGCCGTCCCTCTCGACAATCGGCACTGGAAACGGCCAGTCTTCCGCCCCGATCGCGAGAATCACGCGATGCAGGTTCATCGGATCTTTTTCAATCCGATGCTTCGAGCGAGCTACGCGCGCAAACTCCGCCCGCTCCTGCTCATCCTGCTTCGGATTCCCCGACGTGAGAATCCCCTTGCTCTTTCCGAAAATCGAATCAAGCGTGGCGACGTCGTTTTTCTCTGCCGCCGCAATCGCCGCTTGCGCGGCCGCCTCCGGCGTATCGAACGTCTTCACTTGGGCGCTGAGCGTGATCGCTGCTAAGAGTGGCAACAAGATTTTCATGACCTATCGTCCTCGTCCTCTGCTGCCGCCGCCTGATGGCCGGCTTCCCCCGCCGCTCGGCGCGCGCGATGGAGGTGCCGCCCTCGGTGCCGGAGCCGCCCGCGAACCCAGGCTCGAAGCCCCGTGGTCGCTCTGCTGCCGCGCGCGGCTTCCATTCTCTACCCCGCCGAACGCGCTGTGATTGTTGGGCCGCGCCTCATTGATATTCGGTCGCGAAAAGTTGGATTGCACCGCGCCTGGACTCGGCCGCGCCGCTTCGCGCACGCCGGCTCCCGCTCCGCCCTGGAATCGCTGTTGCACCGCGCGATTCGCATACGGGACCGCTCCCCGATGCCCTGGATCGTGAGCCCACACACCCGATCCGCGAAATTCGCCGGCGCCATGAAACTCGCGGTAATTGTAGCGGTGGAAAAACGAGTTGTTTACGATCACCGTGTGGTTGAACCAGCCGGGTCCCCATCCCCAGCCGCCCCACCCGCAGCATCCGCCGCCGAAGTAAAACCCTAAATTAATTCCGCCGCCCCATCCCCAGCCAACTCCGATCCCTGGATAATAAAGCCCGGGCCACGGATACAAAGGCGGAGGAGCGCCCCAGAAATATCCCGGATCGTAAGTGGGTACGTAAACCACCTGCGGATCCACCGGTTGAATTTCGATGGCCGACTGCCCGTCCTGATTCTCGACCACGACCTTCTCTTGCGGCGTGTCGGTCAGCTTGCCCGAATCCTTGGCACGAGCTCTCATGCGCTGCACCGCACTCATCACATCGGCCTGCTGCGCTAAGAAAGCATTCCCCAGATCCGTGGTCCACCGGATGTCGGAATTCAACCGCTTGATGACGTCCCTAAAGGGCACCAGAGCCTGAACGCTGGGATCCCAATTCTGTGCCTTCGCCGCATCCACCAGCGCCGTACCCGTCAGCGCGGGGTTCTGCTGCAGCCACTGATCCGCCTCTACGATTTCGAGAGGATACGTCGCCGCCACCAGCACCTGGCTCAGCAACGTGTCCGGATAAAGAGCAATGGGAGCCACCATGCTCTCCAGTTGCTCCGGCGCAAGTGTCACCGGTTGATCGGTGCTCGCCGCAGGTTGGTCCTGACCGATCGCAGAAAACGCCGCGAGCCCCAAAATCGTCACGAGATACCGCAACGAACTATTCATAAAAGGTCGACTCTTCCTGGGCGTCCACGCCCGATATGTTAGATACGCCAGGAACGTCGCAAGTTACGGATTATTCGGCCGCAAGTTCGGGTTAATCATTCGATGCGCGCAACGCCCTCAACCGCCTCGTCGCCGCTAGCGCAGCCGCCTGCCTCCCCGCCTGCCCCGCTGCCTCCCGAGTCTGCTCCAACGACATCGTCAGCGACGACCGCGAAACCCTTCGCACAATCGGATCCACCACCCAATGCAGCGTCATCGGAATCGCGCGGCTCAACGCCATCGCCTCCGTCTCGATGTAAACCCCGCCGTCGCGCTCTTCATACCGCGTGATCGTGCACAGCCTCCAGATATACCCGCTGCCCTCGCCCTCCGGAATCCTCTGCCGGTCCGCCAATTCCTGAACCCGAGTCGTCTGCGCCACGCTGTACCACCGCCGCCCATCCACCTGCGTGAATCGCGATTCATATTCGCTATCGAGCGACCTCTTCATGAACATCGCCTTATCCACCACCACTACCGAAAAGCGATCCTCCTCCGCCTTCCGGCTCAGCGTCCGCGCATCGATAATGGACGGCTTGTAATATTCCGTATAGCGCTCGTAATTCCGCACCACTCCGACCACGTCGTCCACGCGCGCCCCCGGAATAAACGCCGCGCCGATCCAGTGATGGATCAGTCCCGATGGCACCGCCTGCGGCCCCCGCCCCATCGGCGAGACCACCACTTCGCCTCCATGCACGCGGCCTGCCCGGTCCGCCGCCTCGTCGATCCAAAGAAAATGACTCTTCGCCCGATCCACCATCTGCGCATGAGCCGCGTGCAAATATCGGTCCCAGGCGTCCAGTGTCTCCTGCTTCAGCTCCGCCCCCCGCGCCGCAAGGCCCGCGAACAACACCGCCGCCACCACACTACGGCGTGACATTTTCCGTCACCTCCGCCACCGCAATCGATTCCCGATACGCCTTCTCCCGAATCGTCAGCTCCGCCCGCCCCGTGAACCGCGTGTCCATGTTCAAATGCGTTTCCCGGGCGTAAATCGCTCCGCCGCGAATCTCCATCTCCTGCCGGATATCGACATGCCGCAGCACAATCGACGGATTCTTCACCAGCCTCCCCGCCAGATGCGTCACCAGGCCCGTCGCGCTGTCGATCCACACCTCGCCCGCGATCATTCCCTGCCGCTTCCTCCGCGGCGTGATCTGAAATACGTACGAATTCCCCTGCATACCGGCGAACCGGAACTTGTAATTCAGTTTCGTGATCGGAGCCGCCCCCGTATCGCTCGCGAAATATCGCGCGATCATCTCGTTGCGAACGAACCGGTCGCCCTCGGCCGAGACGAATTGATACGTGCGCTGCCCCTCCGTCCACCGCCGGATCGCCTCCACGTGCGCCTGCTTTTCGAGCTTCGGTACCGACGCCTCAATTTCCACCGACGCCGGCATCCTGTCCAACCCGCCCTTCTCCGTAAGCCCCGCGCTATACCGCTCCAATACTGCGTTCGACCCAGGTGACTCGTCCGCAGCCGAAGCCGTCACAGGAAACAGCAGCGTCACTGACAACAACAAAGCCACCAGCGCCGCCCTCATTGAAGCCGCCACGAACCGCGGTTCGAACGTCGGACCCACCGCCGCATCCACTTGATACGGACTCCCCGTAATCGACTCCACGATCTCTCTCGACCCCTGCGAGTTCGCCACGAAACGCGCCCCCGCGTGCCACCATCGCGTCAACAACTCTCTGCCCTTTTCATCCATTGAGTTCACGAACGTCACATCCACCGCCAGCGTCTTCCCGTCCAGTGTCGACAGAGCCGTCCGCCAAGCCTGCTCCAGCTTCGCCACTTCGGCGCCGGCCAAACTTCCCGATAACTCGAACCGGAACGTGCTCGGTCCGTCATGCATATAAAAAATCAGTCCAGACATATTTACCCTTCAGTTGAATGACAACACCGGAACCGGACTCAACCCCGGGAACGGATCCCGTCCGCCGCCACCGGCCAATTTGCTGGTCAATTGCACGATCCCCATCCGCTGCGCGGCCGCCGTCAACGATTCATCCGCGTGAAGCAGCACTGCCGCCGCCTCCACCGACATCCCTTCGAAGATCGTCAACAGCATCGCGCACCGTGGAAACGCGTCAATCGCAATCACAGCCTCTTCAAACTCTTCCTGCGAGATTTCGGCGCGCCTTTTCCACACCGCTTTGCCCGCCGTCTCGTCGCCCGCCATGCGAGCCACGCGCTGCTTCGACGCCCGCAGCTCCTTCTCCATCGTTCCCAGCGCCTCTACCGCCACAAGCTTGCGCGCCCACGCGTTCATGAATCCCCCGAACACCGGGTTTTCCTCTTCGTCGAAATCCAGCGCCCGGCTGAACGCCTCCACGCCCCGGTCCGAGTTGCCCGTCAACAGGAACGCCAGCCGGTACAACTCCGAAGAATTTTGTTCAAAGTTCTCGATCACTTCTCCCCCTTACCCGCCAAAAATGACAAGCACCGCCGTAATGGAGGCGCCGTCTTCCGCGCCAAATCGTCCAGTAGAAATTTGGTGTCCACGCCGCTCGCGATGAACTTCACCCCGGCGCTCTTCATCTCGCACAACACCAGCGCCCCTGCTTCATCGACGAACGTCACCCCCGTCAAATCGACAATGAACGCCGTCGATTTCGCCGCCGCGCCCCAAGTCGACCGCAGCTCCGCCGCCCATGGCCCCGCCAATTGCCCTTGCAGGATCCACTTCGTGTCGCCGGTGGTAATTCGCAACATCTTTTGATCTTGCTAATTGCAGTCCGCCTGCCAAACACGTAAGTGATTGTGAAATTTAGAAGAAGAAGGAAGTGCCAGTGTCGGATGCCGAAGTCAAAAGCCCGCCCATTGGCACAGTGCCAGAATCCCGGCAATTCCATGTGGGGCAGGTTGGCAGCCTGCGGCCGATTGGTAATCGGCCAAGTCAAACAAAGCCGCGACCGCAGGGAGCCATCCTCAACCCCATGTGGTGCAGCCTCGTTACCGCGAAGAAGTCCGCGACACCCGAATCCCCAACCTCTGCATCCGAAATTGCAGCGTCGACCTCTTCATCCCCAGTCGCGCCGCCGCGCCCTCCGCCCCCGATACAATCCCCTTCGATTGATCCAGCGCCCTCAGAATCTGCGCCCGCTCCGTCTCATCCAGCACGCTCTGAATATTCCCGCCAGCCTCGAGAGCCGCCACCGCCGGAGCCTCGATCCTCTTCGCCGACGCTGGCTCCACGCGCGATTTCAGGTCCGCCAGCGACACCCGCAGCGCCGGCCCAGGCGACAAAATCACCGCCCGTTCAATCACGTTCTGCAGCTCGCGAATGTTTCCCGGCCACTCGTACCGCACCAGCGCCTTCATGGTCTCCGACGGAATCGAATCGATGTGCTTATTCATCCGCCGGCTGAATTGCTGCACGAAATGCCGCACCAGCAGCGGAATATCCTCGGTCCGCTCCTTCAGCGGCGGCACGCGAATGGGAAACACGTTCAGCCGGTAGAACAGATCCTGCCGGAACTTCTGTTCATCCACCATCGCCCCGAGATCCCGATTCGTAGCCGCAATCAGCCGCGCATCGCTCCGGATCGTCTTGGTCCCGCCCAGCCTCTCAAACTCGCGCTCCTGCAGCACCCGCAGCAGCTTGGGCTGCAATTCCAGCGGTATCTCGCCGATCTCGTCCAGGAACACAGTCCCGTTATGCGCCAGCTCGAACCGCCCGATCCTCTGCGAAATCGCGCCTGTAAACGCCCCTCGCTCGTGGCCGAACAATTCGCTCTCCAGCAGCCCTGTCGGGATCGCCGCGCAGTTCAGCTTCACAAACGCGTTCTTCCCGCGCGAGCTCAAGTTGTGCAGCGCCCTCGCCACCAGCTCCTTGCCCGTCCCCGTGTCCCCGTATATCAGGACCGTCGAATCCGTCGGAGCCACCGTCTCAATCTGGCTCAGCACGCTCCGCAGCGCCGCGCTCTGTCCGATGATTTCCTCGAACTTCAGCTCGCTCCGAATCTCGTCTTCGAGATACACCTTCTCCTGCGCCAGCCGGTCTTTCAGCTCCGCGATCTGCCCGTACGCCAGCGCATTCTCGATCGCCAGCGCCACCTGCGTCGCCACCTGCCCCAGGAACTCGACATCGTCGCTTGAGAACGGCACGTCCTCGAGCCGCCCCAGGCTCAGTATGCCCAGCATCTTGTTCCGCCCCGCCAAGCGGCAGATGACAGATCGAGCGGATCCCCTCCGCCGTCGCCATTTGGTCGTCCACAATGTCCGTATACCGAAGATTCAGCGGCTTTCCCGTTTGAAACACGGTCGTCAGACTCGACGCGCCCTCCACCGATACCGCGGGCATGTCGTCCACCGGCGACTTGCTCTCTGGAAAATCGAGCGCGTACAACCGGAACGTTTTCTCGCCCTTTTCCGGCAGAATCACCGCCACGCCGTCGCACTGCATCACCTGCCGTATGCTGGCCGAAATTTCTTTCAGCAGTTGCGGCAGCTCCAGGTTCGCCATCACGCGATTCGATAAATCGAGCAGCAGCTTCAGCCGCTCCCCGTTTCGTTGCGACGCTTCGAAATTCAGCGCGTCGTCCGTCGCCAGCGCTATCTGATCCGCCACCAGCGAAAAGAACAGCACGTCTTCGTCCGAATAGCTGTCCGGATACTCGCTCGCAATCGCCAGGCTTCCCAGCCGCCGATGCGCGGTGGTCAACGGCACGGCGCACATGGACCGGATGCCGAATGCTTTAAACACCTCCATCATCGCCGGAAAGCGCACTTCGCGCTCCGAATCGCGGATGGTCATCGCCTGCTGATTCTGATACACCCACCATGCGACGGTATCTTCCGGAGCCAGCCGCACCGAGTTCGGATGCGGATGCGGATGATCCTCGCAATGATTGAAATGAACTTTTCGAGCCGCTTCGTCAAACTGCACAATCGCGTCGAAAGGAAGCACCCCGCGCAGTTCCTTGGTCAGCAGTTGAAACAGCTCCCGAGGATCGCGATGCCCCCGAATCGCCTGGGCAATGCGAATCAGCGCCCGATAGCGCGCGCTAATCGACGTCCCGACAACGCCATATCCTGCCGCGACGAGCCCCATATGTCTATCTTAGATGTCCCCAGCCGTTTTTTGGATGCGACGAAATAACGCCCTGCCGAAAAGTCGGCCCACCGCCAGCATCTCGGCGACACTTGGCACCATTGAATAGCCCCTGTAATAACCCCTGGCGTAAGCCTGGGGCTTCGTCCGCCGCCCGCACATCTCACTATGACCGCACGCTTTACCGGCCCCTTGAGCCGCCATGCGTAAGCATGCGGGCAAAACGCTGGCCCCCAAAATGCATCTCTCCCCAGCGAAAGGGAGTTTTCAAGACATGAGAACCAAATTAATCGCAATCCTCTGCGCCGGCGCTCTATCCGCGCTAGCCCAGACCCCCGAGTATTCCAAACAGGAAGTCTCCGTCCAAGCCGTCGGTAGCTTCGTGAAAAGCACCTGGCAGAACGGAATCGAGCAGAAAGCCACCAACACCGCAGGCGTGCTCGCCAACTACCGTTACTTCTTCAATAACAACAACGGTGTCGAAGTCAATTACGCCTGGACCGACAGCACCGAAAAGTATGCGGGCTTCGGTATCCCGACCAACTCCAACGAAGTCTCGGCGGCCTACGTATTCCGTAAGCCCCTGAAACATTTCACCCCGTTCGTGTTAGCCGGAGCCGGCGGCCTGATCTTCAGCCCGAGAAATTTCACTGGCGGCGACACGCAAGCCCGCGCCGCTTTCGTATACGGCGGCGGAGCCGACTTCAGCCTTAGCTCCCACATCTTCCTGCGAGCCCAATACCGCGGCCTGGTCTACAACTCGCCCACCTACGACCTGTCAGCCTTCAACGGCAATGACAGAATCACCCACCGCGCCGAACCCAGCATCGGCTTCGGCTACAAATTCTAACTAAGTGGGGCAGGTTCCCGACCTGCCCTTTTCTTCACTCCCCAAAAGCCCACAACCCCAAAGCACTCCGCACATAAATCACCCCACCCACAATCGCCGGAGTAGCCACCATCTCCTCCCCCACCAAATTCCTCGCCAGCACCTTCAATTCATCCCCCTCCGCCGAAATCACCGTAACGACACCTTCCGACGACGCCAAATAAACCCGCCCCGCTGCCGCCACAGGCGACGAAAAATAAGCCCCAGGCGCCCCCACCCGTGCCCGATAAATCAACTTGCCGCTCCCAGCATCCAGGCACGAGACCACCCCTCCATTGCGAATCAAAAATAACCGCCCCTTGTACAACAGCGGCGAAGGCACCTCCGGAATGGAGTTATTCTCCCTCCAGATCACCTCCGCCTTCCCCCCCGACGCGCGAATCGCCAGTAGCCCATGATCGGTAGCCATCGTCCCCACGCGATTCCGAAAAGCCTCCCACTCCGCCTCCTGCATCACACCATCCCGATTCCGATCTACCGATCGAAATGCCACGTAATTTTGTGAATTAGGAATCGATTCCAACCCCGGCCGAGCCGTAAACATCAACTTATCCGGAAACTCCGCCTCCGAAATCTTCCCGTCGCCGTTCGAGTCGTACTTCTTCAGCATCTCTGCGTAATCCGGCAGCGGAGGCCTTAAATCTTCCTCGCCCAAATTATTCCAGCTGCTGACATAAACAACGTCATCCGAAGCCACCGGCGTACTAGCTCCGGACGTGCCTTCCGCCATCGACCACACCCGAGTCCCATCCGCGGTCCTGTACGCCTCGATCACCCCCGCCCGATGCAGAATCAATTGGTCGTGCCAAGCAATCGGAGTCGAGTAGCTCTCGATGCGCCCTTGGTACGCAGTTTTCCAAACTTCTTTCCCCGTCTTACGATCGAGCGCCAGCAAATACCCGCCTTGCATCGCATCGTGATTCAGAATCAGCAGGTCGCCCACCAGAATCGGCGAAGCCCCGCTGCCATGATGCGTCTTGGGCATTGGAATCGCCGCGGACCACTGCGCCTCTCCGTCGTAACGGAACGCCATCACGCCATACGACGAAAAATAGGCATACACGCGCTCCCCATCCACCACCGGCGAAGCAGTAGCCGGATTGCTCACCACATGAGTCTCTTCAATTTGCGAAGCCGGAGCCGCGCGCCTCCACAAAATCGCGCCATCTTTAGCCGAAACGCAAATCAACTCCAGCTTCTTGTCGAAGGAAGTAACAAAAACCCGCCCCCCCGAAACCACCGGCGAAGAATGCCCCGCCGCCAGCGCAATCTTCCATAGAGGAGCCCCAAACTTCACCGGAGGCGCAGCATCCACCGCCACTCCACCAGCATTAGGCCCGCGAAACTGCGGCCAATCCCCCAAAACCATCAAAAGCCACAACGCCCACATGGCTCGGATTGTAGCAGTTACTAAAAGAGCCGCGACCGTCAGGGAGCGGGCAGACGCGACAACCTACGGCTCCGCCACCAGCGGACTAGCCTTATCAATCACAATCACCTGCATCGGCCTCTTCTGCGTCTCGAACTTCACCCCCAACTGCCTGTCCGCCGCCTCAAAAAACGATAGCCCGCCCGGATCCGCCGCCACCCCCGCGCCCCCTCCCGCGCCAGCTGCCGGAGCGCTCTGCAGCCTTTGCCTAGGCGTCCAACTGATCTCGAAGTTGTACCGATCCGTCAGCCCCGTCTCATCCACCACCGCATGATCCAGGTATCCGCCCGCGTATCTGTGGAATTGCTCCCCGAACTGCGCCAGCGTCGTTCCCTTGCAGGTAAAATGAATCAGATCGTTCACCAGTCCGCCCGGCTTGCATCCCGTGCTGTCCGCGCCGCTTGCCTTCTCCATCTTCAAACCCTTCTTCGAAACCGTCATCACCCAAACCGGCACCGGCTGATCTTCCTTGTGCATCTCAATCTTGAATTGCTCGATAATCAGCGCCCGAAGCATCACCTTGAGCGCATCCACGCCAACATCCCCCGGCGCCTTGGCAACGATGTTGTATTTTTCGTCCAGGAATTTCGGGATTCCCACCATCTGGTTGTTATCGACATCGAAAATGAAGGGGAGAATGTCCTTAAGCGACATTCCTTGAATGTCGATCCGGCCGCCTGGCTTGAACGGATTCCCGTTCTGCGTCGTGCCGGGAGCGCTTTTCTTGATCATCGCGACCTCAAACTCCGTCGCCTCCACCGGCAGATTTTCCTTGACTCCCGGAGCGTTCGGCGTTGGTGCTTCATTCACGCTATCGATCGCCATTGCCGCCAGCGGAGCTTTCGTTTCCGTGATCTTGATGCCCAGTTGCTTCTCCGCCGCCTCGAAAAAGGAAATGCCCTCGCGTTTCGAATCCAGCACCTGCTTACCGGTCCATCGGATCGTGAAATCGTAGCCGCCCTTTAGTCCGGTCTGATCGACCACCGGATGAGTAAGATAGCCTCCTGCATAACGATGAAATCGTTCCGCGAAAACGGGCATGCTTATGTTGGTGCATTCGAGCGTGAGCACGCCGTCCTCGCCAAAGCCACCCTTTGGCTGGCAGTCTGAATCCTCACCTTCCGGAGCCACCTTCATCATCATTTTCTTTCCCACGGTCATCACAAAAGCGGGCATCGGTTTGTCGACTGAATGAAAAACCAACTTGAACCGATCTGCCAGCAGCACCCTTAGCATTGCCCTCATGGTCTCATCCGAGGATCCGCGCTTGCCCTTCGCAAAAACGTCAAACTGACTGAAACCCAGCCACTTAGGAGCGCCGGTAATCATGTCATCGTCGATGTTGTAGGCGAACTGGATCAACTCCGACAGGCTGAATCCGCGGAATTCCATCCGGCCGCTGCCGGGAATCATGCCTCCCTGCCGCGTCGTTCCCGGCTTCGACACGTGCACATCCGCCTGATCGAACGTTTGCGCGACGGCCACGCAGGAAACGAGCGCAAAGAGGGCTGATTTCATAGCAACTTAGACGACGGGAACCGGCTTTTAGTTCAGAGTTTTGCCAATAAATCTCGATCGACTTTCGCTTTCACAGTCCGCCGGTCGATGCCGATGCGGCGGGCGGTTTCTTCATAGCTGCCCGTTTGACGATAGACCATGGTTGCGTAGCGCGATAGCAATTCGTCGGCGGTCAGCCGGCCGGCCTGGAAGTCGTCTTGAACCCGTTCGATAGCACTCGCAACCGGCGCCCGCGAAGGCCGGTAATCGCGGCGGATCAGGACGTTTTTTACGCATTGATCCAGCTCGCGATAATTGCCCGGCCATGGGTATTTGTCGCCTAGATTTTCATTGATCCATGACGCCACATCGGCCGCCAGATCCTCAGCTTCCGCGCCCGCGACGCGCCTGGCCATGTGCAGGATGAGATCGCTAAGTATCTCAGGAGAATCGGCTAACTGCTCCGCCAGTGAGGGCGTTGCGATCTGGTCGGAACAGAGGCGATAGTACAAGTCCTGCCTGAATCCGCTGGTCGCCAGATCGCGATTCGTGGCCGCGATCAGTTTGCCGTGGAAAGGCAAACTGGCGGTGTCGCCCACCGGATGAAACCGTCGGGTTTCGATCACGCGCAGCAGCTTAACTTGAATGGATTGATCGAGTTCGCCCAACTCATCGAGAAACACCGAGCCCCCGGCTGGACACGTTTCGAGCCAGCCTTTCCGGTCCAAAACTGCGCCTGTGAACGAGCCTTTCCGGTGGCCGAACAATTCGGTTTCGACCAGCGTCGGAGTCAGCGCCGAAATGTTGATGGGGAAGAAGACCTCAGCATCGTCGAAGCTGAGATCGCGCTCGCGAAAAGGGCTGAAACGCGATTGGGCTATCGCCCTTGCTGCCAGCTCTTTACCGGTTCCAGACGGGCCTGTAATAAGGGTCGCGAACTCGCCCATGCGGCCAAAAAGAACCCTTCGATACCGGCGCATATCGTGGGTAAAAATCGATTGCCAGATGGCTCCACGAAGCCTCGCCGCGGGCAGCGAGGCGCCGATAATGTCGCGGAAAATCTGTTCAAAGGCGCGCTGAAGCTGGCGGAAGAACGCGAACATGCGGCGGGGCTCGAGTCCGGAGGGAAACTCTATGCCGTTGACTCGAAAGTAGAACTGCCAGTCTTTGTTGAATTCATGGAAGAAAGCAAATTGCGTGACGGACGGTCTCGCGGCAAAGAACTTCGGATAGTAGCGCTGATAGAGCAGGTGTAGAATGGCATCTTCATACAACACTAGGTCTTCTGTGCGAGGGTCCGCTCCCTGCGCCAGGCGCTGGCGCAACTCCTTAGCCAAGGGCTCCAGTTTCTTGAAGATACGCCATATATTTTCGCGGGGTTTCTCGGGATCTTTGACTTGCTGGCTCCAGACCGGCTCGCCTTCGAGGAAGTCCGAGCCAAGCGCGGCGCGCTCAAATTCAGTATGCTCGGGCAGGAAAGGGTTGCAGTAGGCGAACTGGGAAACGGCTTTCAGGAAGGTTCTTTCGGAGGGATCCAGGAAGGGCATGTACATCCATTGTACAGGTGGGTACATTGGATGTACACGAGGCGCCTGAGAGGGTCGGGATTTGTTGATTCTGTGCACCAAAAATCGGCCATCGCTGTGCACTTGACGGGATGAATGAAAAAGACAACTTACAGGCGTCGAGATGAGTCTCGACGCGGCACGCACGAGTGCGTGCGCCACGGGCTGGCGGTGATGGCTTTTTCTCGGGAGGGATTATGAAGACATTACTCAAGCATCGGGGATTTCAGTCGTTTTTGTGGACTCAGTTTCTGGGGGCGCTGAACGACAACCTGTACAAGATGATTGTGTCGTTGCGCGCCGTTTATGTGGCGGCGCAGACGGGACAGGGCGGCGAGTATCTTTCGATCGCGCTGGGAGTTTTTTCAATTCCGTTTTTGTTGTTCTCGGGTTACTCGGGGTACTTGGCGGACCGGTTTTCTAAGCGCTCGGTTTTGATTGCGGTGAAGGTTTTCGAGATCGGGGTGATGGCGCTGGGCGTGGCGGTGTTCTTTTCTACCGACGTGCGGTTGATGTTGATCGTGCTGTTTTTGATGGCGCTGCATTCGACGATTTTCTCTCCGGCGAAGTATGGAATTGTTCCTGAGATTGCAGGGGACAAGGATTTGACTCGGGCCAATGCGCTGCTGGAGATGACTACGTTTGTCGCGATCATCATGGGGACGGCGGTGGGCGGTCTCATTTTCAAATTGTGGAAAGATGCACCTTGGAATATGGGGTATCTGATGGTTGGAATCGCGGTGGCGGGGTTTTTGACTAGTTTGGGGATTACTAGGGTTGCACCTAGTGGTGCAAGAGAAAAGTTTCAATGGAATCCGTTTGGCGAGGTGATTACGGGGACACGACATTTGTTGAAGGATCGGCCGCTGTGGCTGACAGTGATTGGGATTTCTTATTTTTTCTTTTTGGGGGCGCTGTTTCAGACGGACCTGGTGGTGTTTGGCAGCGATGTGTTGAAGGTGGATGAGACGCATATCGCGGCGATGGTGGGGTGTCTCGCCGTGGGGATTGGGATTGGCAGTATGCTCGCGGGTCGATTGTCGGGGGATAAGGTCGAGATCGGGCTGGTACCGCTCGGGTCGGCGCTGATGACGTTTTCGAGCGCGGCTCTCTATTTATCGAAGGGCTCGTA
Source organism: Bryobacterales bacterium (assembly GCA_963813145.1). GTDB lineage: Bacteria > Acidobacteriota > Terriglobia > Bryobacterales > Bryobacteraceae > Palsa-187. Next base: position 1,941,226 of record CAWEXX010000001.1, on the reverse strand, counting down.
TGTGTTTAGCATTTTGTCGCTGGCGGTGTTGGGAATCGCCAGCGGGTTGTTCATTGTTCCTCTGAACGCTTATCTGCAGCAGCGCAGCGGGGCTGGTGAAACGGGGCGTGCGATTGCGACCAATAATTTCTACAACACGCTGGGGATGCTGCTGGCTTCGGCGGCGCTGTACAGCTTGCATGACAAGCTGCACTTGTCGCCGGCGACGATCATTCTGATTTCCGGGGCGCTGACGATTGGGGTGACGATTTATATTGTGCGGCTGGCTCCGGAATTCCTGGTGCGATTCCTCCTGTGGTTCATGACGCACACCATTTTCAGGATTCGAATCGTGGGCACGGAAAACGTCCCGCGGCGGGGGCCGGCGCTGCTGGTCGCGAACCACATGTCGCATGTCGACGGGATGTTGATCGGCGCGTGCCTGCAACGATTCGTGCGGTTCATGGTGTGGAAGCCTTACTACGATATGAAGGCGTTTCACTGGTTCTTCAAATTGTCGAAGGCGATTCCGGTCGGGACGGGCGGGCCTCGGGACATGGTCAAGTCGATTCACGACGCGCGGGCTCAGTTGAAGGCGGGGCACGTGGTGTGCATTTTCGCGGAGGGAGCGATTTCGCGGACTGGGAATTTGCTGCCGTTCAAGAGGGGGCTCGAAAAGATTGTCGATGGGTTGGATGTGCCGGTGGTCCCGGTGCATCTGGACCGGTTGTGGGGAAGCATTTTCAGTTTCGAGGGCGGGAGGTTTTTTTGGAAGTGGCCGAAGAGAGTGCCTTATCCGGTGACTGTGTCGTTCGGTTCACCGATGCCTGCGATGGAGGCGGATGCGCATCGCGTGCGGCAGGCGATTGCGGAGTTAGGGAGTGAGGCGGTGGGGCATCGGAAATCGAAGAGGGATTTGTTGCACCTTCGGTTTATAAAAACGGCTCGGAAGAATTGGTCTTCCTTTGCTATGGCGGATTCTACTGGTCGGGAATTGACGTATGCGAGGGCGTTGATGGGGGCTTTGATGGTAGGTCAGTGGGCGAAGAAGGCAGGTCGGGGACCTGCCTCACAAACACAGGCTGAAGCTTGTGCCACCCCTAAGGCACTGGGGGATGGAGAGACAGCACCTGGTGGCACAGGCTTCAGCCTGTGTGATGAGGGGATGATTGGGGTTTTGTTGCCTTCTTCGGTGGGTGGGGCGCTGGCTAATTTGGGGATTACTATGGCGGGGCTGGTTCCGGTGAATTTGAATTTCACGGCGGGGCGAGCGGCTATGGAATCGGCTGTGGAGCAGTGTGGGATTCGCACGATTCTTACTTCGCGGGTGTTTTTGGCCAAGGCGAAAATTGAGGCTATGCCGGGGATGGTTTTCATTGAGGATGTGCTGAAGGCGCAGAGCAAGGTGCTCGCGTTTTTGACGGCTCGGTTTGCGCCTAAGTGGGCGTTAAGGGCGGGGCGGACTCCGGATTCGCTGGCTACGGTGATTTTTTCTAGTGGAAGTACCGGGAACCCCAAGGGCGTGATGCTGTCGCATTACAACGTTCTGGCGAACATCGATGCGATGTCGCAGGTGTTCTGGCTGGGCTCGCGAGATCGCATCGTGGGTGTGCTGCCGTTCTTTCATTCCTTCGGATTCACCGTGACGGTGTGGCTTCCGGTGGTTTCTGGATGCGGGGCGGCGTATCATCCGAATCCCACCGAGGCGAAGGCGATTGGGGAGCTGGTGGAGAAGTATCGTGGCACGTTCTTATTGTCCACGCCGACGTTTTGTTCGGGGTATGCACGGAAGTGTACCAAGGAGCAGTTCGCGTCGCTAAGATTCGTGCTGGTGGGTGCGGAGAAGCTGCGGGAGTCGATCGCGAAACAGTTCGAGGAAGCCTTCGGGGTGGAGCTACTGGAGGGATATGGGTGTACGGAGATGGCTCCGGTAGTGGCGGTGAATGTGCCGAATTTCGAGGCGGGGAAAGACACGCAGGTCGGGAATAAGTTTGGGACCGTCGGGCATCCTTTGCCGGGAGTGGCGGCGCGGATTGTGGATCCGGAGACTCTGGAGCTTCGGGGGGCGAATGAAGAAGGGCTCCTGATGGTGAAGGGGGCTAACCGGATGATGGGGTATTTGGGAAGGCCCGCTCACGAGGACGATTGGTATCGGACCGGGGACATTGCGGTGCTGGACGATGAGGGGTTTTTGCGGATCACGGACCGGCTGTCGCGGTTTAGCAAGATCGGCGGGGAGATGGTGCCTCATTTGAAGATCGAGGATGCGTTTCATTCGGTTTGTGGAGATGAGGGTTGTGTCGTCGTGGGGGTGCCGGATTTGAAGAAGGGGGAGAGGCTGGTTTTGATGTACACGTCGGACGGGATTTCGGCAGACGAGGTTTGGGTGCGGATGAATGCGACGGATTTGCCGAAGTTGTGGGTGCCCAAGAAGGAGAATGTTTATTTTGTGGAATCGTTGCCGACGCTGGGGACGGGGAAGTTGGATTTACGGGGGGTTAGGGCGAGGGCGGAAGGGTTGGTGGGGGTGGGGGTTGAGGGGTAAGAGGGCCGATTGCCAATCGGCCGCAGGCTGCCAGCCTGCCCCACGACGGAATGGAGGCAGGCTGGCGACGTTGGAATTAGAAGTACAGCTTTAGGGCTAGCTGGATATTGCGGGGGGTGTTGATCTGGCTGCCCGCGCCTACCAGGACTCCGAACTGGGAGCTTTGGAGCTGCGTATTGCCGGTGCCGAAGCGGACTCGGTTGAATACGTTGAAGGCTTCCGCGCGGAACTCGAGGTGCATTTTTTCGCGGATGGGGAAGCTGCGCGTGAGAGACATGTTCTCGTTCAGGTTCGGGAACAGGCGGAGCTTGGGATTGTAGCGGGTATCGTTGCCGATTTCGTTATAGGCGGTGTTCAAGCCTTGGGTCGGGAACGGGCCGGAGCCGTAGGGGACGAAGAAATTGTCCTTACCAGGATCGAAGCCGCCGCTGTAACTGGGCTGCCATCCGGTGTAGGACGTGACGTACGGGGCGACGCGTCCGCCCGCGCCACTCGCGTAGACCGGCAGGCTGTACGACGTGCTGATGGCGACGGGAGTCCCGCTGGCGTAGAGGTTAATGCTGGAGATGCGCCAGTTGCCGAGCACCCAGGCTCCGGGACCATGGGTGAGGTACGGCTGGCCCTTGCCGAAGGGAAGATCGTAGACGGCGGCGAACTTGAAGTCGTGTGTGACGTCGAACTGGCCGATGGATTTCTCCAGGCGGCGATTGAACTGGTCGGCGGCGTAGCCTTCGCCCCATGCCGTATCGGCATCGGTAAGGATCTTCGAGAATACGTACGAGGTCTGGAGCGTGAGTCCATGAGACAGGCGCTTCTGGAATTTCAACAGGAACGCGTGATAGGTGGAGTGACCGCTGTGGTCGCCCTGGCCGGCGTAGGTGTCGATGATGGTGTACTGCGGGTAGGGGCGGAGGGCCTGCGCGACGGTAGCTCGCGATCCCCAGAGCGTGTTGAAGCTTGGGAAGGGCGCGAAGACTCCGGCGGCGTTCGCAGTGGCGGAGCCGACCAGGCTGTTCAGAACGGTGGTGCTTTGGGCGACCGTGCCGAACCTGGTAAGGGTGCTGACGGGGAGCGAGTTGTACTGCAGCAACTGGGCTTGCAGATGGTCGCCCAGGACGCCGTTGTAGGCTCCTTCAATGACCATCGAGCCGCCGAGCTGGCGTTCGAGCGAGAAGTAAATATTGTCGTACGAGGGCAGCTTAGTGGTTTCATTGCCCTGGAACCAGGCGACGCTGGTGCCATTCGAAACGTCGGGATGGATGAACGGAGGCGCGGTCCATGGCGGCATTCCCTGATCGACAGTGTAGGTGGGCGTTTGGCCGGCGTTGGCGGACGAGAACGTCTGGGTCAACGTGTAGCCGCTGTTGTGAGTCGATCCGCTGACCGAGACGAGAGAGCCGTAGGAGCGCGCGTAGGAGGCGCGAATGACAGTCTTCGAATCCCATGAATAGGCGAGTCCGAGGTGGGCTCCGTAACCTTTGTTCCAGAAGTCGGCGAGGGTGCGGCTGCCGACGCATCCCTGGCAGTCGCCGGAGAACAGTACCGCGCCGGGGACGCCGACGGGGTTAGGCGTAGTGGGTCCGAAATCGGTCCAGCGATTGGCGAGTCCGGTGGGCGGAAGATTGGCATCCCAGCGGAGACCGATGTTCATGGTCAGCTTGGGGCTGATTTTCCAATCGTCCTGGAAGTAGCCGGCGAAATACGGGAACTGCTGGCCGATGAAACGAACGGTGTCAATCTGTCCCGAATCGGCGTAGCCAAGCAGGAAGGAAGCAAACGCATTGCCGCCGGCGTTAGTGTTGGAACCGCCGGGGACTCCGGTTTCCTGATAGCTGAAGCCGACGCATCCGGCTTCGCACTGGCGGCCGAATCCGTTGTAGTGATTCAGTTGGTACATGCCACCGAATTTGAGGGTGTGCTTGCCGTGGATCCAGGTGAAGTCGTCGTTATAGGCGTAGACGGTGTTTTCGGAGCCGTTGTCTGCCTGGCCGCCCCAGGTGCTGTAGTTGTCGCCGGTGCCGCCGGAGAACAGGTTGACGAGATTCTCATTGCAGTTCGGCACGTTGGGGAGGCAGAACTTGCCCTGCCAGTTGCCGATGTATTCCTGCGGAGGCTTGTGATCCTGACGCCAGTTGTTGCCGCCCGCGTAGAAGTAATTGATCTTGGTGGGGCTCATGCTCCAGGTCCAACTGAAGCGAAGAACGTCGCTGTACTGGGTGAGATCGTTGTAGTTGGAATAGTTGCCGGGGAGCGTGGGAGGTCCATCGGCTCCGGGGGTCTGATGCTCGCGATCGTTGCCGTAGTAGCCGGAGATGCGGTGTTTCTGGTTGAAGACGTGATCGCCCTTGATGCTGTACTTGTTCACGGGATATACGCTGGTTCCGGAGGTGACCAGGTAGTTGTTGGAGATATAGGCGGCAGTGCCCGGAGTCGCGCCGTTGTTGGGCGTGATGGCTCCGCCGGCCTGAAATACGCCGAGGGCTTTCTGCGATGCGGCGCTGAACAGCGTTTTAGGAACCTGGTTGTTGGGGAAAACCTGGCGCGTGATGGTTCCGTCGGAGTTGGTCACCTGGCCGATGGGATTGTAAATGGGAATCAGGGTGCCGGTGGAGGTGACCCATTTGGAGAAATCGCCGTTGTACATCTCGGCGGTGGGGACGGTAAAGGTGGTCCCGTTGGCTCCGGTGCGGTTGCGGAAGCCCTCATAGGAGAAGAAGAAAAACGTCTTGTCCTTGCCGTGATAGACCTTGGGAATCCAGACGGGTCCGCCGGCGGTGAAGCCGAAGTCGTTCTGCTTATAGATAGAGATGGGGATCTTGGAGGCATTGCTGAAGAAGTTATTCGCGTCGAAATCGTTGTTGCGAATAAATTCGTAGGCCGATCCGTGGAAGCCGTTGCTGCCGGACTTGGATACGAAGGTCATGACGCCTCCACCGGCGTGTCCATACTCGGCTTTGAAGCCGCTGGAATCGACGGTGAACTGATCGATGGCTTCGACCGAGGGAGAGTTGGAAGCGACCCAGCTTTTCGAGAGAGCGCGCGACGTGTTGGCGGAAACGCCGTCGAGCGTGGTCCCGTAGGATGCCATCTGGCCTCCGCCGACGGAGAATCCGTTATCGCCGCCGAGGTTCTTGGCGTCGGGCGTGAGCGCGGCGAGATCGAATGGGGTACGAACGGTGCCGCTCACGACGAGAGGCAGGTCGTTGACCAGCTTGTTCTCCAGCGTGACGCTCGCCTTCGCGTCCTCGGTTTGCAGAGAAATCGCGGACGCCTGGACTTCGACGGCCTGGGTGGAGGTACCGACCTGAATCGCAAGATCGGCGCGGACGGTTTGCGCCGCATCGAGGCCAAGGCCCTTTTCCTCGGTAGGACGGAAGCCTTGTTTTTCCACACGAACGGTATAGCTGCCGGGCGGCAGGTTGGGCACCGTGAACTCACCCGCGTCGTTGGTGGTGGCGTGGATGGCCACATTGGTCGCAGCATTGGTGATGGTGATGCTGGCGGCGGGAACGACTGCTCCGGTGGCGTCGCGCACGGTGCCGGTGATGGTGCCGCGCTCGGATTGACCGAATGCAAGCGCTGCGAGGAGTGCGATGAGGCACGCCCACTGGGCGGCCTTGAAAAAACGAGAGAACTCCATGGTTACCCCCTTCTCAAACCCTGCTTTTACTGCAACCCCTAAAACTGACCGCTCCCTGTGGTCGCGGCTCTGAAAAAACCCCGAAATGTATCCGCTCCCTATGGTCACGGCTCGGAAAATTGGACCGAGCCGCGACCATAGGAAGCGGTAAAACCCCTAGGAGAACAGGCGGTCGTTGACCCGGCCATTCTCTTTATCCCACTGCGGTGTCGGCTCGAAATACCCGGGTTCGAGCAGATGCTGCTTCATCACGTCATCGTTGAGCGTGACGCCCAGGCCCGGTTTATCGGGCACCGTTACATAACCTTTATTGACGATCGGCTTTTCGACTCCGTCGACCAGGTCGCTCCACCAAGATACGTCCACCGAGTGGTTTTCGAGTACAAGGAAGTTTTCGGTTGCGGCGGCGCAATGGACGTTGGCCATGCAGGAGACGGGCGAGCCGGCGAAGTGCATCGCCATGGGGACTCCGTATTCCTGAATCGCGTCGCCGATTTTCTTGGTTTCAAGAATGCCGCCGGATGTCGCCAGATCGGGATGAAGAATATCGACCGCGTGATTTTTCGCGAGCTCGATGAAGCCTTCCTTAAGATAGATGTCCTCGCCGGTGAGCAGAGGCACGCCGATATGCTCCTTGATTTCCTTGAGCTGCTCGGTGCGCTGCCAGGGGATCATATCCTCGAGCCACGCTGGATTGTATTTCTCCAGCGCTTTGGCCAGGCGGATGCACGAATGGACCCCGATGTGGCCGAAGTGATCGGCGGACAGAGGAATGTTCCAGCCGACCTGCTCGCGCACGACGCCCATGAAATTGGCCATCAGCTCGGCGCCTTTTTCGGTAATCTCAATGCCGGTGAACATGTGCTCCATGCGCGAGCCCATGGTCAATTCCACGCCTGCGGGATAGGTGAGCGCGCCGGGGACGTCCTTCACGAGATCGACGCCCAGGTCCATTTTGAGCCAGGTGAAACCCTGCTCCTTGCGCTTTTTGAGGCGCTCGCCGTAGACCTTGGGATCGTCCGATTCGGTGGTGTCGGCGTAGCAGCGGATCTTATCGCGAAACTTGCCGCCCAGCATTTGATAGACGGGAACGTTGTAGGCTTTGCCGGCCAGATCCCACAGCGCCATTTCGACGGCGCAAACTCCTCCGCCCTGGCGGGCGTGGAATCCGAACTGCTTTATCCGGCGGAAAATTTTGTCGATATTACAAGGGTTCTCGCCCAGAATGCGGCTCTTGAGCATTAACGCGTAGGTCTTTGACGCGCCGTCGCGGACTTCGCCCAATCCGTAGATGCCTTGATTGGTATCGATGCGGATGATAGGGCACGTCATCGGCGCGCGAGCCAGGGTGGCGACCCGCAGATCGGTGATCTTCAATTCCGATGGTTTCGATGCAGTGTTGGTATGCTGCATCATCGCATCCAGGGTGTTGCCGCCCCAGATGGTCGCACCGGTCACGCCCGCCGCTCCCCGCAAAAACCTTCTACGGGAGTCTAATCGTTTCATGGACGGCCCCTTGCGAGGTATTATACATAAACATTACAGTTGTGCAAATAGTAGCTTTCTTATTGATAAACCAGGAGCGTGCGAACCATGATGAATCGGCGCGATGTTTTTAAACTCTCAGCGGGAGCCCTGACGTTCGCTCAACGGCAGCTCGCCGCGCAGGAAAAGGTCGCCAAAGCGGTGCGGGGATTGCCCTCGCCCAAGATTAAAGATGTCAGCGTGATTGCCACCGCGCCCGCGGGATTGCGGCTAGTGGTGGTGAAAATCACCACCGATCAGGACGGGCTTTACGGCTATGGCTGCGGGACTTTCACGCAGCGCGCCGACCTGGTGGTGCCGGCGGTCGAGAAATATCTGAAGCCGTTTCTGATCGGCAAGCCGGCGGACCGGATCGAAGACATCTGGAACGCGAATTACAACAGCTCCTATTGGCGCAACGGGCCGGTTTTGAACAACGCGATCAGCGGCGTGGACCAGGCGCTGTGGGATATCAAGGGCCGGCAGGCGAATTTGCCGGTCTATCAACTGCTGGGCGGGAAAGTGCGGGAGGCGGCGGATTGCTACGGGCACTCCGATGGCGCGGATTACGCGCAGACCATCGAGAGCGCGAAGAAGTTCATCGACCAGGGATTCCGCTTTGTGCGCGTTCAGGTGGGCGTGCCGGGCATGGCGGGTTATGGATCGCGGAGCGGTGATGCGTCGATCAAGGCTCTGGTGACGGGGCCGGTGTTCGAATCGGGTCCTTATATAAGGAGGGCTTTGAAGCTGTTCGAAGAATGCCGCAAAGCTCTGGGCGACGATATCGAGCTGCTGCACGACGTGCATGAGCGCGTTGCGCCGATCCAGGCCGTGCAGTTCTGCAAGGACGCGGAGAAGTTTAAATTGTTCTTCATGGAAGACGCGCTGTCGCCCGAAGACATCGCGTATTTCCGTATGATCCGCAACCAATGCTCGACGCAACTGGCGATGGGCGAGTTGTTCAACAGTCCACACGAGTGGCGGCCGCTGATTACGGAGCGGCTGATCGATTTCATCCGCATTCACGTTTCTCAGTGTGGAGGCTTGTCGCCGGCGCGCAAGATCATCGCATTCGCCGAACAGTTCGGCGTGCGGAGCGCGTGGCATGGGCCAGGGGACGTATCGCCGATCGGCCATGCGGCGCAGATTACGCTCGACGTGACGGCTCCGAACTTTGGGGTGCAGGAGTATTCGCCTTTCAACGAACGTTCGCAGGAGGTTTTCCAAGGCTGTCCGGTTATGAAGGACGGGTATTGGTATGTGAACGAGGCTCCGGGGTGGGGCATCGAAGTGGATGAGAAGGCGGCGGCGAAATATCCGTTCGGATACGGCGAAAACGGCGGCCGGAAGACGTTGAATGGCGGGTGGGGAGAAATCCGGAAGAGGGACGGTACGATTATTAAGCAGTGAAAAGGCGGGTTGCCAACCCGCCGCAGGCTGCCAGCCTGCACCACAAGTTGGCAGCACAATGACAAGCGTCGTCGATAAGTAGATCGGCGCCCAGATTGACTTACCGGTAGCAGGAGCCCCCGAGAGGGTCGTTTTCGGTTGTGAAATAAAAAGAGCGGGTCTCCTTTTGGAAGGGAAACCCTATAGGCAATGTTCGGGCTTGACAGGGTTGGAAGCTATCAGGCGGGTATCCGATGGAGCACCTATTGGAGTTGATTACATCACCCTCTGGTAGGGTGCTTTTTCGTTCTAGCACATCTTGCCCCAGGTGCCTTTTGCGCCTGTTCGAACCGCTTGAGATTCTGTGCCGTTCGAACCGCGAAAGCTCTAGAAAAGAAAAAGAGAACCTTGGGTCTGGTTGCAATTCAGAGATTTGGCTCCCCGGCATGGATTCGAACCACGAACTTGACAAGATTCTGAAGTCCCGCAACTTATTGATTCTACAAAGTAATAGAAGTCACCAAAGGCCTCAAAAGCAGGCTATCGGTACAAAAAGTGTACAAAATTTTCTCTTCCCGCTAAACTGCCCATGAAGAAATCGCCAGAGCCAGACCATGTCCTATAGTGAATGTATCCTAACGGCCGAAGAACGCTCGATTGACAAGGACGGCGCGCAACTCTTCAAAGCCGCGCTGTCGATCGCTGAATTGCGCGACCTTGAGAGTGCTTTCCAGCCAGCCGCGGGACTTGGCTGGAGTGCGGCTCACCGGCATTCCGGAACTGCGGCGCTACCTCCTTCCGAAGGGTTCGGTGGGTAAAATTCCGGCGTCGGTGCTTGGTCCGGAGTGCATTCCGGTCCGTGCCATACTCTTCGACAAAAGCGTCGGGCAGAACTGGTCTTTGGGATGGCATCAGGACCGCACGATTTCAGTCAGGCAGCGAGTCGATGTGGAAGGATTTGGCCCGTGGAGCACCAAGAGCGGCATGGTGCACGTCGAGCCGCCATTCGACCTGCTCGCGGGTATGGTCACGGTGCGCGTTCATTTAGATGCCGTGACAACAACAAACGCGCCGCTGCTAGTCGCTTCGGGCTCACACAAACACGGCCGAATTTCCACGGCGAAGATTCCTGACGTGGTTCGGGGATGTGAAGTCGTTCGATGCCTGGCCGAGGCCGGCGATATCTGGCTCTACGCGACGCCTATTCTTCATGCGTCCGATGCCGCCTCCGAGCCTCGACATCGTCGCGTCCTACAGGTCGATTACTCTGCGCACGATCTGCCCGGCGGATTGGAATGGCAGGACGTCTAGCTTCGTGGTAAGGTCTTCTTCTATAACCTCGCTCAGAAGCAAGACGGCATGCTCCCGGGCGCATAACTGGAAAGACCTATGGCACGAGATGACTTCTCTGCAAGCGTTAAGCAGCAGTTGGCCAATCGGGTAAATCACCATTGCTCGAATCCTGATTGTAGAGCGACGACCAGCGGACCTCAGCTTGAACCTGAAGGGTCAATCAATGTTGGCGTAGCGGCCCACATCACAGCAGCATCGGCAGGTGGTCCTCGCTTCGACGCAGCGCTTTCGCCCGAGAACCGCGCTTCCGGTGGGAACGGGATCTGGTTATGTCAGAACTGCGGGAAATTGGTTGATAACGATGCGAAGCGTTTTACGGCCGATTTGCTTCGGAAATGGAAAGCCCAAACTGAAAGCCAGGCTTTCGAGCAAATTGGCCGAACGTCTTCACTCAACGCAAAGGTCGCTCACAGCGAGCCGCGTGGCACATCGTTTAACATCAGGGACTTTGCCGAAGTAGGTGGCTTGGACCTGGACGGTTACAAGGTCATTCAAGCTCTGGACCTAAACTCCTACTCAAATGGAATCGATGGATGGGCATTGATTCTAGTTGATGAGCGTCTGGATGGCCTGCGCGGTGATATCAAGAGAGATCCGTACTCGGGTATCGAAACTCTCAGCGTTGAACCTGATCCTAGCGCCTGGTTTTTGCCGCAAAGGACGTTAACGAGGCGCTTCTGCTCGTCGTTGATCAGCGGCTTCGGATCTTATATTCCGAGCGGCTCGGGCGGGAGTCGGCTCGTTTAGATCGGGTCTTCCTTTATCAGGATCGCAGCAAGCCGACATTCATCGTTACGAGGGACTATTCGATCGGCTGGGGTTCTTACAATGGTCCCATTTCATATTTCTTGGAAGTCTCCAGTAGTGGCATCCGTTACATCTTGCCTCACGGCCTGATGACCTCGCTGAAGACGACGTGGGCGATCGTTCCAACAAGCACTGCCGCAGAAATCTTGTCCAAGAAATGTAGACCCGACTTCGCGAATCGCGATTCTGGTCCAATGGTTTTCAAAGTCATCCATGAGAGATTCTTCTTCAAAGACGGCAGTTGGCAGACAAGTTTGCGAGAACAATCTGGCTTCTGGGAGTCCACAATATCGCTGGACCCTATGGAATTTTCGCTGTAGCCACACGGGAAGACACAGGAGAATGGCTGATCGAGTCCGCAAATGCTTCAGGTATCTGATTGATTGAGCGCCGACCTCAACTGGGCGGGCGTCGTGCCCTCCCACGTCCGGAAAGCTCGATAGAAAGAATTGGAATCCTCGTAGCCTAACAGGTACGCAACCTCTGCGACATCGATATCCGGCCGGTTGAGATACTCGCGCGCCAGCTCCTGGCGCGCCTCCAGAAGCAACTGCCGGAAAGTCGACCCGTCATCGACGATCCGCCTTTGCAAGGTCCGGTCGCTTAGGCCCAGTTCGCGCGCCACAGCCGAGACGTCAGGACGGGCCCCGGCCAGCAGGCGTTTAAGAATCCATTTCACCTGCTCGCTGATCGAACGCTGCGCACGTTGCTCTTCGAGGGCTTTGTCGAGTTGCGGGTCCAACATTTCAAGCAACTCGGCATTGTGGGTGAGGAACGGCCGGTCGAGATCGGCCGTGTGGAGGACGAGGATATTTCGGCGCGCTTCGAATTTGACCGGGCATTTGAAATAAGCTTCGTGGACCCCGGTCGCTTCTGCTTTGCGCTTGAGCTCCACCTTTTTCGGATTCACCGGATGCCCCGTACCACGGCGACCGAGTTCAACGAATGACGCAAAGGCGGCGTCCGTCAAGAGGGGCGGCGTTTCCTCCTGCGCGTGTTGCCACACGGGCTCTATTAAGCATTCGTCCTTGCTGATTTTGATTTGCAGTTCCTCGGGCGTACACAGTTGCTTGAAGCGAGCAAGGCGCGAGAGAGCGTCGCGGTAGTCGCGGGCGTAGTAGGCCGCCATCGTTGACGGCGGCCGATGTCCAACGTCGATCTGGGTGGCAATTTTCAGGCCTGCGGTGGGATCAGAGGAAAGCTCGCCGACGGCACGCCAAAGCGCGAAGAACTGCGCTGTGGTCACGAGGTTCTTCTTGCCGTCGTAGACCGTCACTGGCACCCGCGCCTGGCTCAGCACTGCTGCTGGAGTTAGACCGATCTTGGAGACCCCTATCCAAAAGGCGTTCGCGGCTTTGAAACGGTCTGGTGCTTTTACGGTCATCTTTCCCTCACTGCTTGATTTCGCCTTGCAACTGACATTGCCTTTCAGGACATCCTTCCGGTTAGCTGATGATCGCCTTTGGTTCCAGGTATTCCTGCAGCCCAAAGATCCCGCCTTCCCGACCAATTCCCGATTGTTTAAACCCACCGAAGGGAGCAAACGGATCGTGGCCTATTGTATTGATCAGGACCCTGCCGGCGGTGAGTTTGCGCGCCACGCGGTTTGCGCGTTCCGCGCCGGCCGAGCTTACGTAAGCGATAAGCCCGAATTCCGTGTCGTTGGCTATTTCAATGGCTTCAGCTTCCGTCTTGTACGTCAATATCGACAAGACCGGTCCGAAGATCTCTTCCTTCGCGATCCGCATGTCGCGAGTAACGTTGGCGAACACGGTGGGCTTCACGAAATTCCCATCCTCAAGCCCGGAAGGATGACCTTCGCCGCCGATAACGAGTTCCGCGCCTTCCTCGATGCCCGACCTGATGTGTTCCTGAACGCGCTTGTACTGCTTTACGCTCGCCAATGGGCCGAGAGTGACATCCTTGTTCCTGGGATCTCCCATTTTGATGCTTTCGACGGCCGCTTTGGTCAATCTCTTCACTTCGTCCAGCCGATCTTCCGGCACGATCAGGCGCGAAGCCGCGATGCAGGCTTGACCGTTGTTCAGGTAACAGGCTGCGACAGCTATCGGAATCGCAGTGGAGAAATCGGCGTCGTCCAGAATGATGTTCGGCGACTTGCCGCCGAGTTCCAGCGTCAAGCGCTTCATCGTGTCCAGGGAGTTCTTCGCGACCAGTTTTCCGATCTGCGTCGAACCGGTGAACGCGATCTTTTGAATGTCAGGACTTTTCGTCAGCTCCGTCCCGACGACCTCACCGAGGCCGGTCACGAAATTGATAACGCCAGGAGGCAAACCGGCTTCATGAAAAGCGTCCATCAACACTTCCGTTTGCATCGCGCTCATCTCGCTGGGCTTGATGACAACAGTGCAACCGGCAGCGATTGCCGGAGCCACCTTGATTGCGATCGAACCGGCGCTCGAATTCCAAGGCGTAAATATGCCCACCACGCCCGCCGGTTCCATGACGACCTTAGATGTGCCGACAGTTTTGACCAGATCGAAATCTTCGAGGACTTTCTTAAAGTGCAGGAAAATGTTCGCCGCGAGGTTGTTGGAGCCCTTCGCGCGGTCTTGCGGGGCGCCGTATTCCAGAACCGTCGCGTCAACGAGTTGATCCATTCGCTTGGCAACGGCATCATGCAACCGCTGCAAGCAGTCCATGCGGTATTCCTTGCTGCTTTGCGAAAAGGAATTGAACGCCTCCTTGGCCGCGGCGATGGCCTGTCGGGTGTCGATCTCATCCGCCATGGTGACCTTGCCGATAACCGTGTTGTTGGTCGGGTTGACCAGATCAACGACCTGGGTTCCATGGGGTGTGACGAACTTGCCGTTGATGTAGGCGCGATCAAAGGCTCTTACCAGAGCTGTGGTTTCGTTTTCGTTCATTTGCGTTTATCCCTAAGACATTCAGCAATCTTTGCCCAACTTCGCCTAAGTCTCTCTGGACCCGGCTACAATTTCATTTTGGCCGAATAACGCACGGGAGTAACTAGCAAAAGACGCCACTCTTCTTGCAGAATATGCCAAACGGAGCGACATGCTCATTCGCCGTTAAGGGAGGGTCAGCCTATGGCTGCGTAATCGAAGAAAGCCCGCGAGACCTCTGTTTCATCGCGGCATTTTCGAGATACACGACGCCGTTGGGGGCCGAGCTACTGATGAATTCAGCGGCAAAAGCGCGCCCGATATCATCCTGCTCAATCGTCCCAAACGGTCCCGGAATGAGACGCCCCAACCAAGCAGCATAGCCTGGCGTGTGAGCATTGCCTGCGATAATTCCGGGGCGGAAAATCGCTAGGCTTTTGAAGCCGATACCTTGAACCGCCTCTTCTTTTAACCCCATGACCCGCGCATAGCGAAACCTGCTTTTCGCTGTGCTTCCCACTGCCGAGAGCAGCGCAAACCGGGCAACGCCTCCGGCATGGCAACCACGGGCAAAACCACCGACAACCCCAATTTCGAGGGCCCTCAATTCCTCCTCGCTCCACTTCATGCTGCCTTTGCCGACGCCAACAGAGGAGGCCCCATAGACAGGGTCGCCTAGCGCCACCATGCTCAGTGCAAGCTTGGTCACTTCTGCGGGAAACTGCGCAGCTGCCGTATCCAAGATCACCTGCCGCAAGCGATCGTTAGCGGTCAGAGGAATCGCCTTGCGATTGACCATCACCACTTCAGCGCAGGACGGCTGGGCAACCAGCGCCCGCACCACCGCGGCTCCGACCTGCCCCGTGCCACCGATGATCAGGACGCGAAATGGCCATTCAGGCCTCTTTTTGCGTTGTCTCAATTTCGAAAATGACAATTAAATTTAGCTTTTATGCACGACCTCGATATCGTGGCCGTCTGGATCGAGCACCCATGTCGCATAGTAGCCCGGATAGTATTCGAGACGAGCTTGAGGCGCTTCCTTGCTCTTGCCTCCGGCGTCCACAGCCGCTCTGTAGAATGCATCCACCTCAGCATGGTCCTTCGCTACAAATCCGACATGCACCGTTTTGGGATCGGGCTTTCCTTCTTTGAGCCAGAAGAAAGCTTTCTTGCCGTCACCGAAACCCTTCAAATCGGGGTGTCCGTCGTGGCCTTCGTAATCTGTAAAGTTTGTGATCCCAAGTGGCTTCAGGGCCTTGGCGTAAAAAGCAACTGAACGCTCGAAATCACTGACTGTGAGGATAACGTGGTCGATCATAATTTTGCCTTCTTTGGTTTTCTTGCACTCCCGGCAGTGACCCTAAAAGGTCTCCCCAGCGCCTTCCTCTCCCATCCTAGGCAGTCGGAATGGTGCCGCCGTCAATGACATACTCCGTGCCGGTGATCGATCCAGCCAGTGGGGACGCCACAAAAGCAACAAGGTCCGCCACCTCTTTCGGCTTGGCCGGGCGTCCGATCGGTATGCCGCCGATGGATTTCATCAGACCCTGGCGCGCACTCTCGTAATCCGTGCCCGACTTCTCTGCCAGCTCCGTGACCAGGCGGACGGCCGCTTCCGTTTCGACCCAGCCAGGAGAGACCCGGACCACGCGGATACCCTTTGGGCTTACTTCCTTCGAGAGACCCTTGCTGTAATTCGATAGCGCAGCCTTTGCCGCAGCGTACGCGATCGTCGCGTCGGGGAGCGGCAATTGTCGTTGGATGGACGTGATGTGGATAATCACGCCCTCCCCCTGAGCGAGCATCTCCGGCAAAAGAGCGCGGTCGAGCCGGACCGCCGACAAAAGATTCTGGTTTAGCGCTCGCTGCCATTGCTCATCGTCGAGCACCGCGAAACCGCCCGCTGGCGCCGATGTTCCGCCAACGACATGAACAATAATGTCCACACCGCCCAGCCGCTCATGAACCGCATCGGCCACGACTACGCAGCCCTCGGCGGTAGCCACGTCCGCTGCGACGAAGAGATCCGGGTCCGGCTGTTCGGCGGGAGTTGTTCGAGCAGTAGTGAGAACCCTCACACCCTCCTCGCGCAGTCGCGTGACGACGGCCAGCCCGATACCCTGCGTGCCGCCCGTGACGAGCGCCCGGCGGCCTTTCAATTCGAGGCCACTCATTGGCGGATCTCCAACGAGGAAATTCTATCGCCCTCAAGCCCGAAAACGAACTGAAGCTCGACGGGACTACCGGGGAAGTCTCCGGTCAGACGAGCCTTAACGATGGTCTTGCCGTCCTTCTGGACAGAGGCAAGGGGCTCGACCGTGTGGTGATACTTTTGTTTGGTTTCGGTTTTCCATCGCTGGATGGCCGCCAGGCCCTTCATCGTGCGGCCTTCGTCCAGCACGACGGCATTCTCCGCGAAGCAATGGGCTAAAGCTGCGGCGTCATCTCCGTTTTCGACGGCAATATAAGCTGCGACGGGCGCGGGGAGGTTCAGAGACATGAATTCACCTTTTCGTTGCACTGATTCCAGCATGGCGCTAAGCTTACAAAATGACAAGAACGCACGAGAAAGTAAGGTACAGACCAAAAAGTAAGCCCGAAAAGCTGACGCCGATCACCGCTGCCCAGGGCGTTGAGAACGCACTCAAAATCCTCGAAGGCCGCTGGAAGCTTGTCATCCTGTTTCACCTGTTCGGCGGCAAGGTCCTGCGCTTTTCTGACCTGGAACGTGCGATCCCGGCCATTTCCCAAAAGATGCTCATCCAGCAGCTTCGCCGGATGGAGGCCGACGGAATTGTCCAACGCACCCTCTACCCTCAAGTTCCACCCAAAGTTGAATATCGCCTTACGCCATGGGGGCAGAAGTTGTGCCCGGCGCTTGATGCCCTGCTGAAATGGGCTGCACTCCGCGAGGAGACCCCTTGATGTGCGCTGGTCTAAGGGAGTCTACTGAGCTGCCGCGCCCCGGCCACGTTCCATAAAACTATTTCCTTGGCTGAGCGGTATTCAGAGCCTCCCGACCGCGGCCTTCGTCCACCGTGGTAATCCGCATTTCTTCGCATGACTGCTGAAAATATGTATTGGACGGCCCGCAGTCGACGCTACTAAGAGCACCGAGGATAAAGAGATCAGCCTCGCCAGCGGGCTGGCTCTTCGCTGTAGACAGCGACGAGTACCGCATCCGTTAGCCCTTCGTTGAACAGAGCTCGATAAACGCCGCCTGCAGGGCTTCCTCGAATTCGCAGACGGATATGTCCAGAAGGTCCGCACAGAATTCCGAGGAGAGGCCCACAAGAATTCGAAGAACAAAGCAGCGCCGTGGCAGCGGCTGCAACATAAAGAGACGCTGAAGCTCAGGGGGGAGATACTCCACTTCACAGTGGCGGTTCTGCGATTCCTTTGGCAGCCGAACCGCAGATTCGACAGCTTTAATCAGAAGATCGCGCGGGGACAAATCCTCACAGTCGTCGATTCCGCGCATGACGGCTTCTTCTGCCGTATTTATGGTGCCCGTGAGAAGCAACGTGGTGCGAAAGGCTACATCAAGCGCACATGCCATCGTGTTCATCCAGTCAGATCCTTTCGGACGACGGCCCGTCCAGAGCCGCGCGAGGTGGCTGGACGCTAGCAGTCCAAGTCTCATCCCTCGCGCCAGTTCTCGGTTGATGTTATAAACCGCCAGTCGTTATGTCTATTCCATGTTTCTGTTAATCAGCACGGTACATTGCTCATCAGCAGTCCTGACCGACTCCCGGTACTACATGAACCTGTTATAGACGAGTGCTCGCCGGTATCGCCATACTTCCAATACAACTGTGTGTTCTGGTTTTCAGTAAAGGAGAGGCCCTCGAACGTACGACAGGCTTCGCACTTGTAGCACAACCCGCATGCCGGCGACGAAAGGCACGACGATTGATCAAACTAATCGAGTTTGTTGGCAAAGTCAGTTGTTTCAGCGCCAGAATTATCGTCGATGGACTGCGCAAGCCTTTTGAAGCAAGCCAGATCCTAACTCAGATTGCCGAGGTCGGTTACAAGTCCTTGCCGCTAGTCGTGCCCGCCGGTTTCGCGCTCGGCACGGTAATGACCTTTCATACGCGCAGCACGCTGGTGATGTTCGGCGCGAGCGCCATGATTCCCACGGTACAGGCGCTTGCCTTCTTCGTCGAGATTGGGCCTCTGGTCGCGGGCCTTCTGCTCGCAGGCCGTGTCGGCTCGGGCATTGGTGCTGTGCTCGCCAACATGCGGGTGGCAGAGCAAATCGATGCGATCGAGTCCCTATCGATCGACTCCTTTAAATTTCTCGTCGTTCCCAGAGTAGTCGCGTGCGTCGTGGCATTGCCTTTATTGACTCTGTTTATGGATTTCGCAGGCCTGATGGGCGGCTACCTGTCCGAATTCGCCGCGTCCGGAATGCCGCCGGCCCTTTACATCAGGCGTGCATTTACCGATCTGGATTGGTCCAACTTCATAGCGCCTACGCTTAAGACGGCGGTATTCGGTTTCATTATCGGCACGGTTTCGTCGTACTTCGGATATACGACTAACCAAGGAGCCGCAGGCGTAGGCAGGGCGGCCACCAACAGCGTGGTTGTGTCCTCTCTTCTCGTGATCGTGGCCGATGTGATCCTCGTCAAATGCATCTTCTTCGCTTTCCCGGAGAACGCCCTATGACGACAACTCCGGCCCCGGCAGTCGTTTTCGATCAAGTCTCCAAAGCGTTCGGGTCACACCAAGTACTGAAGAATGTCTCCTTCTCGGTGCCTGTTGGTCATGCGCTGTGCATCTTGGGCCGTAGCGGCACCGGCAAAAGCGTAACGCTCAAACTCCTGATGGCCCTGTTGAAGCCCGACCGGGGAAGCATCTGGGTCGACGGCGACGACATAACCCGCCTCCCTCCGGCCGGACTCTCGAAGGTGCGCCGCAAAATGGGCTTCCTCTTCCAGGACGCGGCCCTCTTCGACTCGGCGACCCTCTACGACAATCTCGCGCTTCCCCTGGCCAGGCTAACCACGAAGACCCGTGCAGAGATCGACTTCGCTGTCAACGATGTGCTTGGTCAGGTCGAATTGGCGGGTGACAAGAACAAACTGCCTTCCGATCTCTCAGGCGGGATGCGAAAGAGAGCCGGGCTTGCGCGAGCGCTGGTCCTTGAGCCTAAAGTTTTGCTGGCCGACGAGCCGAGCAGTGGCCTGGACCGGATAACGGCGTCGGAAATCGACGAGTTGCTCCTCCGCCAGAAACGCGACAAAGGAATGACAATTCTTGTGGTGACGCACGATGTCCACGGCGCGCGTCGGGTAGGTGACCAGTTCGCGGTACTGGACAAGGGAGACTTGATCGCCTACGGAACCGCCGCCCAGGTTGAAAACAGCGGCCATGAAACCGCTCGAAAACTCATAACGGAGGATTATCCCTCGTGAATCGTTCCCTAATGGTCGGAACCTTTGTTACCGCTGGTCTCGCCTTGTTCACAACAGGTCTCTTCGTGATTGGCAACAGGCACGAGGCCTTCGCACGGCATATCGAACTCTATACGGAATTCTCCAATGTTGCCGGTATCGCCCAAGGAGCCAAGGTTCAGGTCGCCGGCATGGATGCGGGCCAGGTGCTGGAGGTGCAGATCCCGGACTCTCCGCCTGCGAAATTCAAGGTCAAAGTCCGCATCAACGAGAAACTACGCGGACTGGTGCGCACCGATTCCGTGGCCACAATCGGGACGGAAGGCGTTGTCGGCAATAGATTCGTCGCAATCAGCGCGGGCAGTCCGAACGCGCCTCCCGCTGCCGCAGACGCGACCCTCTCGGGCATCGAGCCTACCGACATTTCAGCGCTTCTCGATCAAGCCAAGGGCACCATTAAAAACATCGACACCACGGTGCTCAATGCGAACAAGCTGGTGACAAATGCAGACGGTTTAATTACGAGTCTCGGCGGCAATCTCAACTCTACGGTGAACGAAGTTAAAACGACGGTCTCGAACGCCAACGAGTTGGTTACGGGTCTCCAGCAAGGACGGGGAACTGCCGGCATGCTACTACGCGATGAGACGATCGCGGAACAGGTTCGTCAAGCGGTGACGAACGCGCAAAGCGCGACAAGCGAACTGAAAGGCGCTGCTGCAAACGCGGGCGCGCTCGTGTCCGACCTCCAATCCAAGGGGCTTCCCCAAAAGGTCGACGACACCCTCAAAGAGGTAAAGCAAACAGCGACGAACCTCAACGCGGCGTCCAAGGACATTCGTCAGACGGTCACTGACTTCACGGGGCCAGACGAAGGAGGACGGACCGCTGCCGTCACCCTGCGGGAGTCCCTCTCGAACGTGAATGTAGCGGCGGCGAACATGGCCGACGACACCGAGGCCCTCAAGCACAACTTCCTTCTTCGCGGTTTCTTCCGGAAGAGAGGTTACTACAACCTCGCGGCTCTCTCTCCGGATCCTTATCGTAAGAACCCTCTCTTCACCGCGCAAAACAACGATCGCGCCTGGTTGTCCGCAGACCAGCTTTTCCGTACGGGCGCCCATGGACAGGAGGAGCTTACGACCCATGGCAAGTCAGTCCTCAACTCCGCGCTCGCAGCCTACGGAGGAAGGCTTTTTCAGAGCCCAATCATTATCGAAGGCTATTCAGACGGCGATGACGGAGGCGGCCGAGCCGCGGTTTCACGACTTCGGTCTATGCTGGTTCGGGATTACCTTCAGAGCCACTATCATCTCGATTCCAACAACCTCGGAACCGTATTTCTGGAGGACCGTCCGCCGGACGGGTCGGGGCGCACACAATGGAACGGGGTCGCGATCGTACTCTTGAGAGCAAAGCCATAGACCTGACCGGCTATCGCGGTCGTCTTCGTGAAGGCCCCGTCAGGTACCTGCGTGGATGGCCTTTTCGTTTCGCCTGAAAAGCCTTAATGCCGTATAGGAGGCCGGAAGTGCGGCATACGAAACAAGACCCAGAACCGGGTAAAAGAACCCTACAACTGTTGCGGCAAGGTAGAGAAAAAGAAAACGCCGCGACACCCGCCACTCCCGGCGCAACTTCGCCTCAGATACTTCCTTTTTCATCAGGCCTCCGCGAAAAGACGCGTACCACCTCATAACCATAAAGAACAGGCACGCAATCGTACACACGCTGCCATAAAGCGCGATTGCAACGGGTTGCTTCGGATGCTGACCGAGAAGTCCGGTTGGAAAGGGAAGAATGGCTATCCACATGAGGAACATGCTGTTCAGCCAAACAAGCCTGGAATCGACGCGGTCCAGATCGTGTATCAACAACTGGTGGCCCATCCACCACACCGTGCAACTTAGAAAGCTGATCACATAGATGAAGAAGTGGGGCGCGAGAGCTAAAAGGGCGCGAATCATTCCCGGATTGCTAATGTCCGCGTCCACGTTCTGCAGGTGAAAATCGTAAATCAGCAACGTGACCGCGAAAGCAATGATGCAGTCGCTAAATCCTTCAAGTCTGCTCTTTGGCATGGCGTGGCTCATGCACCTGCCTGTTCCACGTCGAGCCGCTCGCTCGCGAACTTTGTGGCGAGCGACACCAGACTGGCAAAAGAACCAGCCTCCATCTTTCGCATTATGTTTGAACGGTGAATTTGAACTGTGTACTCTTTTATGCCCAGCTCAAATCCGGCTTGCTTGTTTAATAGACCTCGAACCAATAGCTTCAGAACTTCTCGCTCGCGGGGCGTTAAGGTCCGATATCGAGAGGCGAACCTCTCCCGTTCGATCGACTCTCGCCTGTTCACGCAATCCTGTTGGAGTGCTTTCTCGATCGACTTGAGCAGGTCAACATCGTTTATCGGCTTGGCTAAGAAGTCGATGGCGCCCTCTCGCATGGCATGCACGGCCATGGGAATATCTCCTAGAGCGGTGATAAAGATGATCGGTATCGAGCTTCCCGCATTTTTGAGTTTCGCTTGCAATTCAAGGCCGGACATACCAGGCATCCGAATATCGGCAATCAGGCATGAGACTTTGAATCGAGCTCCAGATTCGAGGAAATCGTGGGCGGAGTCAAAACAGACCACGGGCAGGCGCTCAGATTCAACCAGATCCTGCAGTGCGGCCTGAACCGACTGGTCGTCGTCGAGAATTGCTACGAGAGGTGCATGTGCTTCTGGGCCCATAACCGAACGTAGCCCTCACACATGGCCGTCGCAATAAGGCTCGCGTCCAATAATTTACGACTTTGGTCGTAGCTGAATACGACTTGCCCCGTTGCAGACGGCAGGACCGCATTTCCCACAATCACGGCCCGGTGGCTATTTGGGAGAAAGGTTGAGTTTGTCGGCGATCCGGACAAGATCGATTAAAGATTCGGCTCTCATCTTTTCCATAACGTTGCCTCGATGAATCTTTACCGTCGCTTCACTGGCACCTATTTTGGCAGCGATGTGCTTATTGATCATTCCCGAGACAACAAGGCTCATGACCTCTCGTTCCCGGGCGGTCAACTCTTCATAGCGCCCACGCAAATCGTCCACTTCCGCCTGATGTTCCCGCGCGGCCAGGTCTTGTTTCAGCGCCTGCTGAATCGCGTCTAACAAATCCTGGTCCCTAAAAGGCTTTGTCAGGAACTCCACCGCGCCCGATTTCAGCGCCCTGACGGACATTGGAATGTCCCCATGCGCGGTGATGAAGATGATGGGAATTCCCACACCGAGCTCAGTCAGTTGGCTCTGAAAATCCAGTCCACTCATTTGGGGCAATCTCACATCCAGCACAAGGCAGCACGGTCCAGAACTGCGTTGCGCGCGCAAGAACTCCTTCGTGTCGGCGAAAGAGTCGGCACGAAGTCCGACCGATTCCACAAGATCCTGTACCGCCTGACGCATGCCGCGGTCATCGTCGATGATGTACACAGTTGAAACAGCGGCGGGCTTCATCCATTAGCCTCGCCAAGGCAGGGTAGCGTAAAGTGGAACGTCGCACCACTCCCTTGGTTGCTGGTGGCCCACACACGCCCGCCGTAGGACTCTATGATCGAACGGGTGATGGTCAACCCCATTCCCGTACCTTGAGGCTTGGTCGTGTGAAACGGATCAAAAATCAGCTCGACGCCCTCCGAGGGCAAGCCCACCCCGGTATCCTCGACAGAAATGATTAGATGCCCTTCGGAGCCCACCCCAGAGCGGATGGTCAGTTCGCCGCCCGCGCCTTTCATTGCTTCGATTGCGTTGAACATTAAATTCATCAGCACCTGTTGGAGTTGCACCCGGTCCGCCAGGACGGTCGTCGTGCCCGGATTCAGCTTGGCATGGATCGTTATCGAGTGTCGAGATGCTTCGCTTCCGAGCAAAACGGTCATTTCGGTGATGACATCATTTACATCTATCGTTTTGCGTTCGGCGGTATTGCCAGTTCTATAAAACGACCGTACGCTTTTAATGATGTCGGCCGCCCGATTGCCGTCCTGCGCGATCCTGTCTGCGGCTGCGCGTGCGCGGTCTAAATCGGGTGGATCATGCGCCAACCATCGGGAAAGAGCATTTGCGCTCGTGATCGAAGCAGCGATCGGTTGTTGGACTTCATGCGCCAACGCGGCGGCTAATTCTCCCATCATATTGATCCGGTTGATGTGTGCGAGATCGGCCTCTAATTGGTGCAGTCTTTCGCGTTCCTCCTCGGCACGCTTTCGATCGGTAATATCCATGGTGACGCCGACGTACTCGCCTGGCTCTCCGGACGTGTCGCGATGGCCTATCGTACGCAGAAACCGGACAGTGCCATCGGGACGAAATATCCGGAACCCTTGAATGTCATAATCAACACCGGAGCTAATCGCGTCTGTGAGCGCTGCCAGTATATTCGGCTTGTCATCTGGGTGGAGGGTGTCGTAATACCGCTCCAATGGAACAGGCCCTTCCTTTGGATCGAAGCCGTGCAGGCGAGCGGTCTCATCCGAAATGTGATGTATTTGCCCAGTCGTGAAATTAGTCGCCCAACTGCCGATGTGAGCCAAGCTTTGCGCTTCCGCCAGGTACGTTTGCTCCCGTCGTAACTCCTGAGTCAAAAGCTCCTGCGCTGTAACGTCCATGGTGGTGCCGTGAAATCCCTGAAAAACTCCGTTCTCAACGACGGGAATACCCACACAACGGATATACCGTATTTCCCCATCAGGCCGAACTATTCGCTTCGTGAAATCGCAACCGGAATGTTGCTCATGCATCGTTGCGAGTGTTTCCGCCATGGAGGCGCGGTCTTGTGGGTGGATGGCCGCCAAAAATTGCTCAAGGCTCGGCGGTCCGTTTTTCGGATCCAGGCCGTAAATCTTGTAGACCTCGTCAGACCAATAGATCTCTAAATCATCGGACCAACGGGTACCTAGATCTTTGGATGCCCAGCTTCCCATGTGAGCGAGGCGCTCGCCTTCGCTTAGGTAGAACTGGCTCAGCCGCAGGGCTTGTTCCGCCCGCTTGCGCTCGGTGATGTCCTGAGTCGTACCGAACATTTGGTAGGTCCGTCCAGACGAGTCCTTCTTCAAATCAGCCAGGCTATGAACGACACGTATTTCCCCGTTGGGAAGAAGGAGGCGGTGTTCGCAATCAACGTGCGCTCCAGAACGAATGGCGTCGTCTGCTATCGCGAGTACAGTATCTCGATCGTCGGGGTGGATTCTCTCGGTCAACGTCGAGAGTTCAATTGGGCTGTTCCTAGGGGTCAGTCCATGAATTTGGTAGTATTCGTCCGAACAGATCAGGTGGTTCGTGTCAAGATCCCACTCCCAGTACCCTACATGAGCGACGCGTTGAGCTTCTTCAAGCCTCGCGTTGGTTTTCTGTAGGACCGCTGATAGAGCCTGATGGTCTTCCTCTACACGTCTCCGATCAGTGATGTCCTGAGTCGTACCGAACATCTGGGTTCGGCCTTCTGAGGTTTTCTTCACGTCACCCAAGCTATGAACGACGCGTGTTTCCCCATCTGGGCGAACGAGCCGATGTTCAGAGTTGGCACGCGTCCCAGAGCGAATAGCCTCTTCGGCTGTCCGAAACACAGCGTCTCGATCAGCGGGATGAATCATTTCCTCTAATCTCGATATGTCAAACGAACCTACCTGTGGCACCAGTCCAAAGATTCGAAATGTTTCATCCGACCAGATCACCTGGTTTGTTTCAAGATCCCATACCCAGTACCCGATGTGAGCAACGCGCTGCGCTTCTTCGAGCCACTCTTTGCTTTCTTGCAAATCTCGGGACAAGGCATGGCGGGTTTCCTCCGCTTGCTTCAATTCCGTTATGTCTTGAACTGTACCGAACAGCCTGTGGGGCCTTGGCTTTCCGGGTGCTCCATTTCCCACCTCACCAGGCAGAGCGCTCCAAAGTTTCGAAGTGACGGAGTGCACCGTCCGCACTTCTCCATTCGGACGGACGATCCGATGCTCATGGACGGGATGCACGCCGGCAGCAATTTCCACCTCCACTTCGCTGTAGAGGGCCTCTCGGTCATCAGGATGGACCAATCCGCTCACTGTCGTTATATCCATGGGCCGTACTTGCGGCTCGAACCCAAAAATGCGATAGGCCTCGTCAGACCAGATGACCTCACCCGTCTCAAGATTCCAATCCCAATAGCCCACATGTGCGACGCGTTGGGCCTCTTCAAGCCTTGCCTTGTTCTCTTGCAGGTCGCGTGACAACGATAGGTTTGTAAGCAGCGCAGCGATTCGCTGACCGATCGCTTCGAATAGTGTCCGTTCCGGCTGGGTCCAATTCCGCTCATGCGTAAATTGGTCCAGGCCCAGCATATAGGGCTTGCCGAGCTTCGGAAGGATAGTTACACACAGTTCGGATCGGACGCCACGGCGCTCCGCGCCCGACGAGTCTGAGATCGCTTCGTCGGGTTCCGTCCCGAAACACACGGAACCTTCCGAAGCGCCAACGAGCCGGTGCACATTAGCCATAGCCGCGTTCATCGGTACATCAAAACCGACAGGCACAGCCTGAGCAAATTCGGCCCGTGCACGCTCCACCACCGTTCGCGATGTCTTGCTGTCTGGATCACACGGATACACTATCCAGGCTCGGTCGCATCCGAAAATGGACAACACGGCATCGAGTACTTGGGTCGTCTGTTGGAGGTCGTCGGTGTCCTGAATAGCTTGGTTAACCCTGTCCATCGCCTCCAGAAACCAGAGTCGATCCTGCCGCAACTCGTCGGCTTGGCTGCCTTCTGTGACCCTTCCGTTTTTCGCTTCCATAACGCCCTACTCAACTTCCGACATTGCCCACATTGTAGACGGAAAATAACGCCTAAACCGGAGCCTTAGCAAGTCGATTGACGTGAGCACGAGAGTTTTCAATCCAGCTCCTTCTCCCGAACACGCGAGCGGGCATGAATTCTGCACGCCTGCCATTACGTTGAAATCCCTCATCAATCGGTACTTCCTGCAATGTGTAGCACGGTTTTTCGCTGCATGATTCCAAGTCTTTGCATGCGCGACATCAAGGTCGTTCGGGGCAATCCGAGGCGCAATGCGGCGCCGTTCGGCCCGGATACAATCCCTTTTGACTGCTCCAGGGCGGCGATGATAAGGCTGCGCTCCGCCTCCGCGAGCGTCTCCGTAGAAGCGCAACCCGAGCGGGAGACCCGCCTTAACTCCTCCATCGGAATCTCAAGCATCCGGCCGGATGATCGGATAACGGCCCGCTCGATACAGTTTTCCAGCTCCCGAACATTGCCTGGCCAGTCATATTCCTTGAGCAGGTCGATCACTCCTTCAGCAATCTCACAGACTTCCTTGTTCATTCTAGGCGCCAACCTGCGCAGGAAATATTGGGTCAGCAGCGGGATGTCGTCGCGCCGGTCTCTTAAGGGCGGTATCGAAATGGGAAAAACGTTCAATCGGTAGAACAGATCCGCACGGAACCGGCGCTCCGAGACCATCTTGTGCAGATCTTCGTTACACGCTGAGATTACGCGAACATCGACCTGCACAGGACGCCCGCTGCCCAACCGCTCGTACTCCCTCTGCTGCAGAACGCGCAGCAGCTTGGGTTGCAGCTCACACGGAAGCTCCGAGATTTCATCTAGAAACAATGTGCCGCCATGAGCCTGTTGAAACCGGCCGTCTGTCCTCCGCACCGCCCCTGTGAAAGCTCCTCGTTCATGCCCGAACAACTCGCTCTCCAGCAAAGCGGGGGGTATCGCCGCGCAGTTGACCGCCACATAAGGGCCGTCGCTTCGGTGGCTCTCATCGTGGAGCGCCCGGGCCACCAGCTCTTTGCCTGTGCCAGTTTCACCTTGAATCAGGACTGACGCGTCCGTTCGCGACACCATTTGGAGCGCACGCCATACCGACGCGAGACCAGGGTTCGAGCGGAGAAGAATCGACCCTGTGATGCCGCTCTGGACTCCTGTGGTTACCACCAAAAGTCAACTCCTCCAGCCGCCGCCGAGCGCCTTATACAGTTGAACGATACTGAGCAGTTCGTTGAGCCTGATCTGCCGCAAGTCCAGGTTCGCTTGAAGCAGATCGCGATCGGCATCAAGCGCATTTAGCTGGGTATCTACGCCACCCTGGTATCGCGCATAGGCCAATTTCTTCCGATCTTCCAGCACTGTGACCAGGGCCTCTTGCTTTTTTCTGGCTTCGCACACCCGCTGGTGAGCGATCAGGGAGTTGGACACTTCGGTAAACGCGATTTGAATCGTCTTCTGGTATTGGATGACCGCACTGTCTCTTTGAGCTTTCGCGAGCTTCACATTCGCGCCGAGCCGGCCAGCGGTAAAGACAGGTTGGCTGAGCTCAGGAACGAAACTCCAAGCTCTGTTCGGTCCGCTGAAAAGGCCGGAGAGCGACGTGCTCTGCCCACCGAGCAAGCCGCTCAGGCTTAGCCGCGGGAAGTAAGCGGCTTTTACGATCCCGATATCGGCATTCGCCGCAACCAGGCTCTGCTCGGCGGCGCGGATATCGGGTCGCCGCTCCAGCAGGTCCGACGGCAACCCCGGCGGAACCTCGGGCGGCAATGCGTTTTCATCAAACTTGCCGTTGCGCGAAATCCCCCCGGGGTTTTCTCCCACCAGGAGCGTAATCTGGTTCTCGGTCTGCTCGATCTGTTGCTGCAGATTCGGAACGGTCACGCTGGCCGTATCCACCAGCTGTTCCGCCTGCTTCACGTCAAGGTCCGTTGCAATCCCGTACTTTCGGCGAGAGGCCGTGAGATCCAGCGCCTCCTGCCGAGTTGCGAGCGTCTGCTTTGCGATATCCAGCTGGGCGTCGAGTTCGCGCAGCGTGAAGTATTGCGTCGCAACATTGCTGACGAGCGTGGTGATAACCGCTTTGCGGTTTTCTTCCGCATTTAAGAGATTGGCGCGCGCCGCCTCTGTCGCGCGTCGCAAACGGCCCCAGATATCGACTTCAAACGACAGCAGATTGAGCTGCGCTTGCCCCCAGTTTCTGTTCTGCGACGGCACGAGCGTCGGCGGCAGGGGAAATGCACCATCTCTCGATAGCCGGGTGAAGTTTACATCTCCGCTTGCGCTAATCTGAGGGAACTGATCCGACCGCGTGATGCCTAAATTGGCTTGGGCCATTTCGACGCGGGTTACCGCATCCCGAAGATCGTAATTCTGTTCGAGCGCTCTCCGAATCAGGCTTTGCAGCTGTTCATCTCGAAAGACTTCCCACCATTTGAGATCGGCAAAAGACGCCGCCTGCGAGTCCGCCAGCGGTTCCGCGGCGCGAAATGTTTTCGGCACCTGCACGACGGGCCGATGGAAATCCGGACCAACGGTGCAACCCGTCAAAAGGACCAGCCCAATCGAGATCGCAATTCCTTGGCGCTTCATCTTCAATCCCCTTGCTGCGCGGACGGAAGCATCGGTGCGCTCCGCTCCGCGCTCGCGGCGGAAGAGAACCTCTCGACGATGCAGTAAATAGCCGGCACGAAAAAGATACCGATTGCGCTGGCCGCCAGCATCCCGCCGATTACCGTTGTCCCCATGATCTGCCGCGACACGGAACCGGCGCCGGAAGCAATCCACAAAGGCACGCATCCCAAAATGAAGGCAAAGGAAGTCATCAAGATCGGTCGGAGACGAAGCCTTGCTCCTTCAAGAGCGGCTTCCGCCAGGGGCTTTCCCTTTTCGTGTTCGTCCTTCGCGAATTCAACGATCAGGATCGCGTTCTTGGCCGCGAGCCCGATCAGCATCACGAGACCGATTTGCGAATAGACATCGGCCTCGATCTGAATCATGTAAGCCGGCTCAACAATGGAGAGCAGGGAGCGGCGCAGCCACAGAACCGCAAAGGCGCCGAAGATCGCGACGGGAGTGCTTAGCAAGACACTGAAAGGCAACGTCCAGCTCTCATAGAGCGCCGACAAGATGAGGAAGACGAAAACCAGCGAAAACGAGAAGACGACCCAAGCGGGTACTCCTTCCCTGGCTTTCTGTTCCTGATAGGACATGCCCATGTAGTCGAAACCCATCTCGTGAGGCATGGTCTCCTTGAAGACTGCTTCCAAGGCGGCGGTGGCCTGATCGGCGCTATACCCCGCCGCCGCGCTCCCGTTGATTTGGGCCGAACGATACTCGTTGAAGCGCATCGTAAATTCCGGACCTTCACGCGGCCCGAAGTTCGCCAGCGCAGACAGCGGCACCATTTCGCCTTGCGTATTACGCACGTAGAACTGCCCCAGGTTGTCGCCGTTCGACCTGTAAGCCGCCTCTGCCTCGACATAGACCTGCCATTGACGCCCGAAATCGTTGAAGTAGTTGATGAACAAACCGCCCATATAGGCTTGGATGGTCCGGTACACGTCATTCACCGCGACGCCCTGCTTCAGGGCCTTGTCGCGATCGACGCTGATGAAACGTTGAGGCACGTGAGGTAAGAAGGTCGTGGAAATCATCCCAATTTCCGGTCTCTTTTGCGCCGCTGCCATGAATTTGTCCAGATTGTCCGACAGGAATTGAACGTCGCGGCCAGCGCGATCTTCGAGCAAAAACTGGAACCCTCCGGCCGTCCCGACGCCCGGAATGGCCGGGGGCGAAAAGCTGAAAACGATGCCTCCGGGTAGTTTGCTGAGATGTTCATTCAGGCGGGCCTTGATTTCCTGGAACTGTTCGGCCGTTGTCGTCCGTTCGTCCCAAGGTTTCAAGGTGACGAAGAAGAAACCGTTGTAGCTCGTCCGCACGAAGCTCAAGAGGCTGAAGCCGATGACGCTCGTGGTGTATTGGACGCCCGGCGTATCGGCGAGGACTTTCTCAACCTCTGCTGCAGCAGCCGCAGTCCGCTCAAGCGAGGCAGAATTCGGGAGCTGCATGTTGACATAGAGGTATCCCTGATCTTCATCCGGCAGGAAGCTCGACGGGACTCTCCCGGCAAAGAACACCCCGGCCAGCCCAGCGAGCCCAAGCAGAACGAGCGTCACGGCACTCTTCTTCACGAGTACGCCCGACCAGTTTGTATAGCCTTCGGTTGCCCGGTCGAAGGTCCGGTTGAATCCACCGAAGAATCTCTGCAACAGCCCTTGGCTCTCTTGCTTCGGCCGAAGCAGGAGCGAGGCGAGCGCGGGGCTTAGTGTCAGCGCGTTGAAAGCCGACAAAAGCACGGAGATGGCGATTGTGACGGCGAATTGCTGATAGAGCCTACCTGTAATCCCCGGAATGAACGCTGTCGGGATAAAAACAGACGAGAGAACGAGAGCGATACCGATGACTGGGCCGGAAAGCTCGGCCATGGCTTTCCGCGCTGCTTCCTTCGCACTCAAGCCGCTTTCAATGTGCCGCTGAACACCCTCTACGACCACGATGGCGTCATCGACCACCAAGCCGATCGCCAGCACCAATCCGAACATCGACAGCGTATTGATGGAGAACCCGAAAAGCGGAAAGAAGACGAAGGTGCCGACGAGCGAAACCGGCACCGCCAATAACGGTATAAGCGTCGAGCGCCAATCCTGGAGAAAGAGATAGACCACGACGATCACCAATCCGACGGCGATCAGGAGGGTCTGAACGATTTCGCGCATGCCCTCCGTAACGGCGGTGGTCTGATCCAGCGCGACTGTGTACGTCACATCCGGGGGTAGATGCGCTTTCATGTCCTCCATCAGCGTCCTCACAGCAGCAGCCGTCTGGACGGCATTCGAACCCGGCAGTTGATAAACGGCAACGATGGCGGAGGGCTTACCGTTGAGACGGCTCACCATGCTGTAGTCCTGGGCGCCTAATTCCACCCTGGCGACATCCTTTACCCGCACGAGACCGCCATCCGGAGCTTCGCGAACGACGATATTCCCAAACTCTTCGGGCGAAGTCAGGCGCCCTTGCGCGAGTACAGAGTAGGTAAATTTCTGGTCCGGCGGCGCGGGGTTGCCACCGACCTGGCCGGCAGGATTGACGGTATTTTGGGACTGGATCGCAGCCACAATATCCGTCACAGCAATGCCGAGCTTCGCAAGATGATCGGGCTTCACCCAAAGCCTCATCGCATACTGCCCGGCGCCAAAGACTTGAGCGTGTCCCACGCCCGGGAGGCGTCCGATCGGGTCGTTGAGATTGATATATGCATAGTTGGCGAGGAATTCCGCGTTTCGAGAGCCGTTCGGGGAATACAACGCGATTAGCATGAGCGGCGCTGTCATGGACTTTTGGACAGTCACGCCATAGTTGTTTACGTCGGCGGGAAGCTGTGAAGCCGCTTGCGTCTCTCTGGACTGGGTAAGAATGAGGTCGTTGTTGGGATCGGTCTTGACGTCGAAGTTAACCACAACCGTGGTTTGGGAATTGCCCGTGGCGTTCAGCGAATACATGTAATTCATGTTGTCGACGCCGTTGATCTGCTGCTCGATCGGCGTCGCAACGGACTGCTCCAGGGTGCGCGCATCTGCGCCAACATAGGTTGCTGTGAGCTGAATCTCCGGCGGAACGATGTTAGGAAACTGCGAGACCGGCAAGGTTCCGATCGCTACCGCTCCCACGATCATGGTCAAGATTGCGATAACCATCGCAACAATCGGTCGGTTGATGAAAAAATTCGACACGTTCGTTTCCTGTCTTTGAGAACTCTGTTCGTTATTCGGCGACCTTCGCCATCGCGTGCGCCATCTTCGGGCTTACACGCATTCCAGGCGACACCTTCTGAATTCCCTCGATGATCACCCTTTGCCCCGGCTTTACGCCCTCTTGGACGACCCACGACGAGCCGATTTGCTCGCCCACGCGGATCGGCTGTATGGCCACTTTGTCGTCCTGATCCACCGTCGCGACCTGGTAGCTGCCCTGAAGTTCGGAGACGGCTTGTTGCGGAACCAGGACTGCATCATGCAGGGTTTCGACCGCGACGCGCACTTTGCCGTACTGTCCGGGGCGGAGAACGTTGCCCGGATTCGGGAACAGACCAGTGACCTGGATCGCACCGGTGGTCTGATTGACCTGACGGCCGGTAAAGGCAAACTTTCCCTCCTGCGGATAGACGCTTCCGTCCGCAAGAATCAGTTCGAGAGGGGGGACAGGATCCGTCGGCTTCCGTTGCTTCGTCAGCCTAAGGTATTCCTGCTCGCTTATCGCAAAGGTCACCTTGATCGGATCAAGGGTAGAAACGGTCGTCACAGCGCTCGTTACCGGGCTCACAAGATTGCCGATCTGAATTTGAGCTTCACCCGCGATGCCGTCGATAGGCGCAGACAGCTTCGTAAAACCGAGGTTCACGTTCGCCGCCTCAAGGGTGGCCTTCGCCGCTTCAACCGCGGCGCTCGCAGCCTGGATCTGGGCCTTTGCGGCCTCGACCTGAGCCGCGGCTACCTTGATCTGCGCTTTCGCCGACATGTTGTTTTGGACGGCATTGTCGAGATCCTGCTGAGTAACCGCGTGCTGTTTGGCGAGCGGCGTGTAGCGGTCTTCATCGAACTGCGCTTTTCGCTGATTAGCTTCAGAGCTCGCCAGTTGCGCGTTTGATTGCTCAAATTGCGCTTGAGCTTGTGCTAACTGGCCGTTCGCCTGCGCCAATTGGCCTCGCGCCTGGTCCGCGGCTGCCTGAAGGGACCGGGGATCGATCTCGAAAAGGAGTTGTCCCTTCTTCACGAAAGACCCCTCGGCGTAATTTTGGGTCATCAGGTAGCCGGTGACTTGAGCTCGGATTGCGGCATTCACCAACCCGTCCAGCGTTCCGACCCATTCTCGATAAACCGGAATGTCTTTTTGTTCGACGTTCGCAACTTCGACTTCCGGAGCCGCTCTGGCGGCCTCACCCGCGGTTGTTTTCCCGTGGCTCACCAGGAAAAACGAGAAGGCGCCGAGCACCACGACGACGACAATACCCGCAATGCGCCGTTTCTGTTTCTGTGTCACGATTGCCTCCATGCTTCAAAAAGGGCCCGCACACCAAATTGCCGTCCGATCGACAAGGTGAGCGAGATCACAGACGGATACCGAAAATATGCGCCTACGGCGTGCGCTCGCGAGCGTGGCGCTGATTACAAAACACCATTTCATAACCTGAGAATCATCGTATTGAAGCGAGGCAGGAAGAGATATTACATGTTCCTGCTAGGCTTGCTCCAAATGTCCGCGAGAATTCCGAATCATCGAAATCGTAATGGCCTCGCTACCGCCCTTTGGTAGCGTGATTTCTTGCGGCAGACACCCGGCATCGCCGGCAAACTTCCGTGCAACGCGTCACGGGTCTCTGTCGGACGGTGGACCGCTCAGGCCAGATATCCTTCTCATGCCGCCAAGGCCCTCGGCGTCTTTAGCGTCGGCATACCAGAAACATGTAATGGACCCTAAACCCCGGCTGCTTCTAAAATCGGCCATGAACTCTACAACGTCGATTCTTCCCGGGATGGCTCTACAGTCTTCAACATTCTGAAAACTCCGGGAAGGCTCGACTTCGAACGTCGGGTCGTCGTTGTATCAGAAGGGCAGATGATATACAAACGGCCAGCGCAAGTGAGAGACAAAACACGCGCCGCCATCAGTCAGTTTCAAATTCTTAAAGGAGAGACGCGATGAAAATCTTTACGAAACACTACATTGACGGCGCCTTCGTCGAATCCCACGGCAAGGAAGTCATGGATATCATCAAGCCGACCAACCGTGAGGTGATAGGCCGTGTAACTTTGGGTGACGAAGAGGACACACGCCGCGCCATCGCCGCAGCGAAGCGTGCACTCTCCGGTTATGGCCGATCGACCAAAGAGGAGCGCCTCAAGCTTCTCCGCCGGATGCACGAGGCGGCTTCCGCGCATATTGGTGATCTCACGGCGGCGATGATAGACGAATATGGTGGCGTTGCGCGGTTTGCCGGGATCATCGTTGAGTCGGGCGTCAACGCCTTTAAAGCAGCCGAAAAAGCACTACAGGACTTGCCGCTCACGCGCGGCTGGGGAGATACAACTGTCACCCTGGAGCCGGTCGGAGTCGCCGGCCTTATTACGGCGTGGAACGCGAATACGCTGTTCATCTGCCTCAAGGTCGCTTCGGCCGTTGCCGCCGGTTGCACAGTCGTCATCAAGCCGAGCGAGCTGAGCTCCATCCAGACCCAAGTGTTGATCGAGGCCTTGCACAAGGCAGACCTTCCGAAGGGCCTTTTGAATGTCGTTGCCGGTCGCGGCAACGTCGTCGGCGCCGAACTCGTGCGTAATCCCGATGTCGCCAAAATCTCTTTCACAGGATCGGTGGGCGTCGGCAAGTCGATCATGCGCGATGGAGCGGAAACCATGAAGCGCGTCACGCTGGAATTGGGCGGCAAGTCGCCCACCGTCTTGCTCGACGACGCCGACCTCGACCAAGCCATCCCGTCGGCCCTGATCATGGCGTTTATGAACAGCGGCCAAGCCTGTGCCGCAGGGACGCGGCTCCTGGTTCCGAAGAGCCGGTTCGATCAAGTCAAGGCGGCCATCGTGAAAGCCATGGCGAGCTTTCCTGTCGGTGATCCGGCTGATCTCAAGACCGCAATTGGGCCAATGGTGTCACAGAAACAGTACGATCAGATTCAGTCGTATATCCGCAAGGGTATTGAAGAAGGAGCTGAGGTGCTCGTCGGCGGCGAAGGCCATCCCAGCGGCTTTGAGAATGGCTACTATGTGAAGCCGACGGTCTTCGTCAACGTGAAGAACAACATGACCATCGCGAGAGAGGAGATTTTCGGCCCCGTGCTGTCCGTCATCGTTTATGATTCCGACGACGAGGCCATCCGGATCGCCAACGACTCGAACTATGGCCTTCACGCTGCCGTTCTGGGGACCGACCTCCAGCGCGCCCGGCGCGTTGCCTCACAAATCCAAGCTGGCCGCGTCGTAATTAACACCATGGCGGACGATGACCAGGCGCCTTGGGGAGGTTTCAAGTTCTCAGGGGTGGGCCGTGAATATGGCGCCTACGGCATTGAGGCGTTTCTCGAACCGAAAGCGATTCTCGCGACATCTGCGCAGGGCAAGTTCTAGGCCTTTTCTTCGGAGAACAAATGCGGCATCCAAGCGAGAGCTTGAGACGGAGACTGTCATGAGTGCGAGCACATCCATTTCAAGCGACGAAGGTAACCTACTTTCATAGGAGAGAAGCTGATGAGCAAACACACCGCGATTTCCGCAGAAGAGGCTGCTGACCGGCTCGCGATACGCGAGCTTGTAGAGGCCTACGCTCATTGCGCCGACCGTCGCGACGCGAAGGGCCAAATGTCCCTTTTCACTGAGGACACACATTTCGTGGTCTACATGAATGCAAAAGACCCGACACCGTCGATGGACCTGCATTCGCGCGAAGCGCTTGCGCCGGTCTTTGCGGACCTTAACAAGTACGCTGCCACAACACATTTCGTCGGGCAAAGCACCGTCTTCACGCTTTCGGCTGACCGGGCCACCGGAGAAGCTTACACGCTGGCCCATCACGTCACCATCCAGGGAGAAAAGCGACGCTTGATGCTCGCTTCGCTACGTTATGACGACACGTTCGTGAAGTCCAACGGTGCATGGCTGTTCGCCGAGCGCAAGCTCTACGTCGATTGGATGGAAGAGCGAGCGTTATCGTGAGCTCTCCATCGGCGGGCCAGAAGCGCATCGTAATCGTGGGTGCGACGGGAATGGTCGGCGGGTACGCTTTGCGCTACGCGCTCGACAATCCGTCAGTTGGACATGTCACCTCGATTGGCCGGAAAAAACTCGGCATTTCGCATCCCAAGCTCGTCGAGATCCTGCATCAGGACTTTGCGGACTGCTCTGCGCTCGCCGAGGTGCTTTCTGGCCAGGACGCAGCGGTCTTTTGCCTCGGCACCTATACGGGCGCTGTGTCAGATGAAGATCTCCGCAAAATAACGGTGGATTACACGGTAGAGTTTGCGGGCGTTCTCCATCGCGGCAGCCCCAGCGCTGAGTTTTCCTTCCTCAGCGGGAATGGCGCCGACCAGACCGGGCGAAGCCGGATGGCCTTTGCACGCTACAAGGGACAGGCCGAGAAGGTACTTCTGGACTTGGGATTCCGGCGAGTTTATTTATTCCGTCCCGCCTATATCTACCCGGTCGAGCCGCGCAAGGAACCGAACCTCAGCTACCGCCTGTTGCGCGCAGTTTATCCAGTGTTTCGTATACTATTCCCGAACCTCGTCATCCCCGCCGACGATCTGGCAAGAGCAATGGTGGATGTCATCACCCAAGAGGCCACAAACGGTGCGAGAGGCGTGATTCTGGAGAATCGTGACATTCGGGGAATTGCTCGACCGCGACCATCGTAGAACCGGTTATTCGCGAGCTCGTCAGACTGGCGCGACTCTCGCGCCCACGCAACTCAGATGGGGCATGGATTTACATGTCTCAAATCCATGCTCACCAATTCTGCATCGAATATTCAGTGAGTTACGAGAGTACGACCGAATCCTCTGTACAAAATCCGTACAAAATGCGGGGACGTCGCATCGAAACCATTGATTTCATTCGTTGGCTCCCCGGCATGGATTCGAACCACGATTCACGGCTCCAAAGGCCGCTGTCCTACCATTAGACGACCGGGGATCTGAAGGAGGGCGTTACATTCTCCTGTGTATCAACCCAGTGTATCAACCGAGGCGTCCAATCACCACTCTGAGTAAGGGGTCCCCTCCAGGCTCTTCTGATCGGACCTGCTTCTCACGTCCCAGATGCCCGGCTCAGTCTGATCCACCGCCGTCAAAGCGTCCTCCATCACCGTGATCCACTGGTCGTTGCCTGTGATTGGGTCGAGCGGCACGGCTCGCAGATAACCGGCGGTCACCAGATCCTGCAGCTGCTGGGGCGCCTTTTT
The DNA here is from genome assembly GCA_963813145.1 of Bryobacterales bacterium. Classification (GTDB taxonomy): domain Bacteria; phylum Acidobacteriota; class Terriglobia; order Bryobacterales; family Bryobacteraceae; genus Palsa-187. The sequence continues at coordinate 1,903,889 of CAWEXX010000001.1, read as the reverse complement.
CTTATCGAACGTATACTCGTCGATCACCGTCCGCAGCGTGGTGATGTTGTTCTTGAGCAGGCTCTCTTTCGTCGCGCAGAATCGTCTTCTGGTATAGCGGAACGGCGATCGAAATTAGAATCGAGATGATCGCCATCACGATGATCAACTCAATTAAGGTATAGCCGGACCGCCGCGGGTTCGGACTAATTCCACTCTGCGTAAGGCGTACCATCGCGTGCGCGCTCCGTGCTCTTTGAGTAAACGTCAAAAACATTCTGTCCGCCCCAACTTTGCGATTTCGGATCGTCCTGCGTGCTGCGCTTGCCCCAATCGAAGGTCCCGGTCATCGGATCCTTCGGAATGCGGCGCAGAAACTTGATCGTCTTGCCGTCCGGCGATTGCGACAGCTTCACGCCCTGCACCAGGATCTCCAGCGATTCCGGATAACCCTCGGTTCCCAGCTTGACCTCGATTTTTCCCGCCAGCGTCGCGTCTTTATAGTTGTCAATCGCCTTGCGAATCTCGCGGAGCGCATAGCGCAGCTCGCGTTCCTTGTCGCGCTTCACTTTGTAGGCCGCCAGCGGCACCGCCATCATCGACAACAATCCCATGATCGTGAAAGACACGATCAGCTCGACTAAAGTAAATCCGCGTTGGCGCCGTCGCTTCATACCTCTAATTTACCTTCACCGGAAGCTCGACCGGAGTCACCGCCAGCGGCTGCACCTGCGAATTCTTCAGGTTGAAATCCGGCAGCGTGATCGTACCCGTTCCCTTCCCGATCGCCGTAAAGTTCAGCATCAGCACCGAGCCCGATCCTGAAACGCCCGTGCTTCCCGGCGCCCTTGCCACGGTCAGCGTAGCCTCGCCCACCTCGTTGCGAATATCTTTTACCGACGTGATCCGGACCCCGTCCCGCGTGAACAACTCGCCCGGCGTCGCATCGTTCAATTTCAGCAGCGACGAATCGTACTTCACACGTATTTGCGACGCCGAGAACAGATCCACTGCATTGTCGATCTGCACGCTCACTAACACCGGCCCGCCCGCGACAGCCTCCACCGCTGCCGGAGCGAATCGCACTTGAGCTTGACCTGGTGCTGCCGCAGGCACCGGCGCGACCGGGGCAGCTACCACCGGAGCGGCTGCCTGGGGAACGCCAGGAGGAACCTGCGGCGCGGTTGCCGGGGGCGCCGCCGCCGGCGGATTCGACTCTGCCGCTGCCTGCGCCGACTTCGGAGCGTAATACAACTTCACCACCTGATCGGAGCCGACGTAAATCCCCTTCAGATTCTCCGCCGTATAATCCGGCGTGCGGATAACATGAGGAATCAGCGCAATCATCAACTCGCCGGTGGACTTGTTCTTGGAGGAGCTCCCGAACAAAAACTGCCCCAAAATCGGAATATTTGTCAATCCCGGCAAGCCGGCCACCGTGCTCGAATCCGAGTTCTGACTCAGGCTGCTCAGGATGTTGATCTCCCCTTCCTTCAACCGGATATCGGCCGTATTCTTGGTCTGCCCGATCACCGGTTGGGAAATGCCGCTGATATTGACGTACTGATCGACCGCCGATACCTCGACTTCGATATGCAGCGTCACTTCCTGCGCCGAGTGAATCTGCGGAGTCAGATTCAGCTTCAAGCCCACATCGGCGTAGTTGAATTGCGTCGATACCAGCGGACTGACGCTGCTGGACACCGAAACGCCCGATGAAAAACTACCGGTGGCGTACGGAATGCGCTCGCCGATAATCAGTTCCGCTTTCATCCCATCGGAGGCCCGCAACTGCGGTTTGTTCAGAGTCTTCGTTCGCGCATCCGACATCACTGCGTTTAAGATCGCGCCGGGCAATGAGGTGGAAAAATCGCTCGTCGAAAGATGTCCGATCCGGTTTAACTGAAGCAATCCGCTGGTCGTCGTGCTGGGACTAGTGCCGGTGCCGGTCGTGGAAGGTGTCGTCGATGTAGTCGTGACTCCCGTCGTAGGATCGGTGGTTGTAGTCGTCGTGCCGTTATTGGTCGTGGTGGGCAGAAACGTGATCGCGCTTTGCAATCCGGCGGTCCCGCCCGATGCCAGCGTCGCCGCCAGACTGCGCGAGTACTGACTATTCACCTGCATCACGATCACGTCGATCACTACCTCCGACTTCGGCTTATCCAGATCGTGAATCAGCTTCTCGGTCAACGCCACCTGGTCCGCGGTCCCGCGCACGATCAGCGCCTTCTGCGCGTTATACGTGAACACGCGCCGAATTTCAGCCACGGTTCGAATCGTCGTCGCGATTTCCTGGAACTCCTGCACCGACGTCGCATTGGTGACGTAGAACACCTTCACCACTTCGTCTTCATAGTCGCGCCGCTTTGTGACGTTGTCTTCGGTGACGAAAATCGTGTTCGCCGAAATCGGCTTCCAGTAAGTATGCGTCAGCATCGCCAGATACTCGAACGCCTGCTCGATCGGCATGCCTGTCGCGATATCCACGTTGGAATTGCGCTGCGGCGCCGTATACTGCGAATCGAACACCACATTGATCCCCGCCATCTTCCCGATGGTCTCGTACATCACCTTGGGCGGCTGATTGTTCATCTTGATCGGCGGAATCACCGCGACCACCGGTTTCAACTCCGGAGGCGCCTCGATCGACGCCACTCTCCTATCGGACGACCGCCGCTCCCTTTCCGCCGGTGTCAGCCCCGCATCTCCCGGATTCACGGGCTTCCCCGACTTCTTTTCTTCCAGCAGCGCCTGCGTCCGTCTCAATTCCTGAATCGCGATGCCCGACGATGGATCCGCGATCAGCGCCTTCTGAAATTCCGCCATCGCCTCATCCACCTTGCCGTCCCCACGGAACTTCTGCCCGCGATTGACATGCAGCTGCCCCGCCTGAAACCGCGCTCGCCGCATCCCGATCAGGTACGCCGGATTGTTCGGATTCTTGTCCAGCGCAGACATATAAAGGTCCAGCGCCTTGTCCCAATCCTGACGGCTCGACGCCGCGTTCGCCTCTTTGAAATCTTTATCGCCCTTGTCCTTGGCTTGAAGCAGGGTGCCGACCGCCACCAGGATCAGTAACGCGCCCAAGCCGGCTCGAACCCGCCCGCCAACGCGTAAGTGTTTTCGGTTCATCATCTTACCGGATTAAGTCCCCTGGGCTCGTGCTACAATGTGAGTTCGAGCCTCACAAGCTATTGACGCAACTTGGGTTCCTGACGTGGAATCGAAAATCAAAATCCTGAGCGATAACCGGTCCGCCGGTCATAATTACTACCTCTCGGACCGCATCGAGGCCGGCCTGGTCCTCTCCGGCACTGAGGTCAAAGCCGCCCGTGACGGCAAAATCCAGCTAAAAGACGCCTTCGCCGAAGTCGCCGGAAACGAAGCCTGGCTCTGCAACACCCATATCGGACAGTATTCGCACGGCAACATCATGAATCACGAGCCGGTCCGCCGCCGCAAACTCCTGCTCCACCGCAAGGAAATCGACAACCTCCACGAAAAGATCCGCGAGCGCGGCCTGACGGTCGTCCCCACCAAGCTCTATCTCAAGAACGGTCTGATCAAAATTGAGTTAGCCATCGGTAAAGGTAAAAAACTGCACGACAAACGGGAATCGGAGCGCGAACGCGAAGCCGACGCCGAAGCCCGCGCCGGCATGAGGCGCAAGCAGAAAGAATAATATGGACACCAAACTTCTCTATCAACCCCTGGCCCAGGTCGAGGCCGATGCCATCGCCGTCGTGCTTTTTGAAGAGGAAACCGCCCCCGCCGACCTCAAGTTCGCCACAGCCTGGCTCGACGAATTGAAAACCTCCGGTGAATTCACCGGCAAATCAGGCGAGCTCGCCGTCCTCCATCAACCTCAAGGCATCAAGTCCAAGCGCCTGGTCGTCGTCGGCGGCGGCAAGAAAGATAAATTCGATTCCGCCTCCCTCCGCCGAGCCGCCGGATCCACCGCCCGCACCCTCAAACAAAAGGGCGTCAAATCCCTGGCCTGGTTATTAGAAGGTCGCGACGCGGAAGCCGCCGTCGAAGGAGCGTTGCTCGGCAACTTCGAGCCCGACCAGCACAAAACCAAAACCGATACCAAATCCCTGACTGCCTTCTACGTAGTCGCCGCCGCCAACGGAGCCGAAATCGAAAAATCACTGGAGCGCGGCAAAATTCTGGGCGAGTCTCAAAACTTCACCCGCGAAATCGTCAATGAGCCCGCCAATCTCCTCACCCCGATGGTCCTGGCCGATAAAGCCAAAGCCATGGCCGCCGAGTCCGGCCTGGAATGCGAAATCCTCGACCAGGACCGCATGATGCAGCTCGGCATGGGCTCGCTTTTGGGCGTGTCCCAAGGCAGCGCCGCTCCGCCTGCTCTCATCATTGTTAGATATAAACCCGAAACCGCGCCCAAATCCAGCGACCATCTTGCCCTGATCGGCAAAGGTGTCACCTTCGACACCGGCGGAGTCTCCATCAAGCCTGCCGACGGCATGGAGAAAATGAAGTACGACATGGCCGGCGGCGCAGCCGTCCTCGGAGCCATGCGCGCCATCGCCCAACTCAAACCGTCGATCCCCGTCACCGCCTTCGTCCCCGCGGTCGAGAATATGGTATCGAGCAACGCCCAGCGCCCCGGCGACATCGTGAAATCTCTTGATGGAAAAACCATCGAGGTCCTCAACACCGACGCCGAAGGCCGCCTGATCCTGATCGACGCCATTACCTACGCCAAGCGCCTCGGCTGCACCCACCTTGTCGATGCGGCCACCCTGACCGGAGCCATCGTAGTCGCCCTGGGCCACGTCAACATCGGAGCCTTCACTAACAACGAAGACTTCCTTGCCCAAGTCATGAACGCCGCCAAAGCCGAGGGCGAAAAAATGTGGCACATGCCTCTTGACGAGGAATACAAAGAACTCCTGAAGAGCGCCTTCGCCGACCTAGCGAACATTGGCGGACGTTGGGGCGGAGCCATCAGCGCCGCCTGGTTTCTCCGAGAATTCGTAGACGAAACCCCCTGGGTTCATCTCGACATCGCCGGCACAGCGTGGCTCGACGATGCCAAACCCTTCATGGCCAAAGGCCCCAGCGGCGTCTGCGTGAGAACTTTCGTGAAACTCGCGCTGTCCTGGTAAGTGAGGCAGGTCCCCGACCTGCCATCCGCAAAATCCGATATACGACCCCGGCCGCCGTCCCACTGGGCTTCATGCCCCAGCCTCAGCCATCCTCGCCGACGGCTGGGATCCTTCCTCCTCCGGCTTCACCAAAAACAAATAACACCCCACCCCGATAATCAAGAACACCCAGATCGCCTTCATCGGAGCGTCGTAACTACCCGTCGCCTCTTTCAACCATCCCGTCAAAAAAGGAGCCACCGCCCCCGCCACGTTCGACGCAGTATTCTGCGCCCCCGCGATCCGCCCGATCGATCTTCCCGGTAGCAAGGTCTGCGTCAGCGCCCAATAATTGCCCGTCGCCAGCCCCAACCCCGCCAGCGACACGATGGCGAAAATCTTCGCAACTTCGTTTGAATCCGACAGCGCCCCAATCACCTCGGTCGAGGCCACCAGGAACCCCGCGATTACGAACCATCGCCGCGTCCTCACCGCGTCCGCCCCGCGCCGGATCATCCAGTCCGCCACGAACCCCGCCACAATCGCGACCGTCGCCATCCCTCCGAAGCTGACCATGGTGTACAGCCCCATCGAAGTGAGCGAAAGATGCCTCCGCTCCACGAAATAAGCGGGCAGCCACGTCATCGAGAAATAAGTGAAGTAGTTGTAGCAGAACGTGCCGATGAGAGTCCCCCACATCACGCGGGTTGCAAACAACGATGCGAAGCTTGGCCCGCCCGCACTCACTTCGGCCGCCGCCAGCGCCCGGTCATCGTCCCTGGACAGCGACAGCCAGGGAATCAGCCAAAGCAGCCCGCCCAGCCCCAAAACCAGGAACATCACCCGCCAGCCGTAGTGATTCAGCAGCAGCGCAGCCAGCGGAGCGCCCACCGCCGGCCCGTATTTCGAGCCCGACATGAACACACCCATGGCCAGCCCGCGCTTCTGCTCTTCAATGTTGTAGCGAATCCACCGCATCGCCCCCGGCGTGATGACGGATTCAAACACCCCCAGCAACAGCCGCATTGCGATCAACTGCCAGAGAAACGTCGCCCCCGCCGTAGCCGCGCTCACCGCGCACCAGCAGAACAACCCGATAGCCAGCGGCTTTTTGACGCCGAACCGGTCGACAATGAAGCCGGCCGGAATCTGCAGCAGCGCGTAAGACCAGAAAAATGCCGAGTTCAGCAGCCCCCGATCCTTGTCGGTTAAATGAAACAGCGCCTTAAAATCCGCCGAAGCCAGCGATACGGACAGGTTAGTCCGGTCGACATACGCAATGACAATGCCCAGGCACAGCAGACAAACCAAAGACCATCGCCGCATTCCAGGTGAGTATAACCTGTCCGGTTCAACGCCGCTCGCATTGGGATACGGGCTCGCGCAGAATCGTGAATTTCGGCCGTTTGAGGTTGCCTCTGGCGTTAAACTAACGCCAGAATAACGCCCGGGGGTTCTGGCGAGCTGCTCGAAGCTTAAGATTCTTAAGGCCATTGCTGATATGAGTATTCCAGCTTCTAACGCCCAGTGTGAGGTTTGAGATCGCTATTTATATGATCCGAATGGAGTTGCGCGACCAAGATTGGTGGGGATCGGGATCGCGGCTCGGTAAGATATTCGTCTCCCCGGCCCGGAAACGGAATGTGGTCAGCGCCGGTATCGAATAGCTCGGGTCGATTGTTACGCTCTGCGCCTTGGCGGTATGGTTCAAAAAAGTTGGCGAAACTCTCAAGATTAAAGAGGGGGGCATGGAAGTTTCTCAAGGAAACACGCGGGCTGTCCCCATGTTTCCGCAGCGATGAGCGTCCCTACCGCGACTGGTTTTCCGGTCCGGTTTTCCGGTCCGGTTTTCCGTCTCAGCCGGCCGAACTCTTCCTGACGCTGCAATCCTCTCTGCTTTGGTCCTCGTGAGTGTAGATCTCGTCGACCGGTCGCCGAGTATCCCGGGGCGATGATACCGGCCTATCTGTGAACAACCAGCCATGATCGCTCGCCATTTGCTGTTGGCACACTGGACACAAAGAAGAAACCCAATTGCGGTCCCATGTCACGTAAACGGACGACTGCACTGTCGACATATTTAGCATTCCCTCGCTCTAATAGTAATAGACAATAGGCACGAATCGGAAATCGTGGGTGTCCCGCCATTCATTCTTAAAGTTGTTTGGGCGGCTCGGTCGGTCTCGCTTGTCTCAACATTTTGTTGAATTCTGCAACTGCTACTTTCAATGGTAGCTCCCGTGTTCGATACATGTGCTCAGAAAAGTAGACCGCCACTTCCATCCAACTGTATAGTGCATCTACCCTCGCATCTACAAGGGATTTCGAATGGGTGCCGACATTGTAGGAGCAATAGTAGCCACTCGCGTATAACCCTACCGTTAGGATGGCAATTCCGGCCTGATCTAGTCTTGACTTTTTTACAACGCAAATTACGATTGCGTAAAGTAAGACACAAGCACACAAAATCAGAGCGCCGGTAGCCCTGGCAATTTGAACAAGAGTAAGATCCCCAATGAAGTTGCAGAACGTGTGGAACCCATGCCGAACATCGACGCCAACGAAACGCAAGCATTCAAATACCAACGCGGCTCCGAAGAATGCGCCTATTGAAGCGAGGATTTCTTTCGTTCGGTTGACGGGCGTTGCCACTCAACCGCTATCGGCAGTTTCCGAACTCATCTTGATAGCACCAAAGCGAAACATGCGGGCCGTCCCCAGCTTTCAGAACCTGTTCCCTTCCCTATACCAACTCGATCCGCAGATCGCGGCCGATGGCGTGGGCCGCGCGCGTTAGGGTTTGCAGCGTTACCGAGGCATTGCCAGGATCGAGAAGACGATCCAGCGCCGCGCGGCTGGTGTTCATGCGCCGCGCCATCTCCACTTTACTGATTTTGTCCTTCTTCATCGCTTGCTGAACTTGCCAGGCCAGCGTCTCTTTCAGCGCGACCGCGCGGGTTTCTTCGAGGATGCCTTCCTCTTTCAGGAAGTCCTCCAGTGACGAGCCGATATGCTTGTTGCGCTTTTTCATTTCGTAACCTCCTTCATTCTCCGTTTCGCCAGGGCCAGGTCATCCGTGGGCGTTTTCTGCGTTTTCTTGATAAAGGCGTGCAGCACGACGAGCACAGCCGCGTGAAAGCACAGGATAAGCCGGGCTATCCGCTGGCTCGGAAGCGTCGAGCGCACTTCCCACAGACCATCCTTGAGGCTTCGCACCAGTGGCCTCCCGATCGGCCAGCCGAACTGCACTCGCATGAGGTCGAGCCCGATAGCGTGGCGGTCGGCCTTGTCGAGGCCGCGCAGCCAATCGAGCACCGGGGACCCGCCCGCCTCCGTGCGGTAAAACCGGACCGGCATTTCCGGGTTTTGTTCTTTGCTCATTACGTCTCAATCCAGTGTGTACCAAAAGTGGTACAACATCAACCAGGTTGTGTGCTGGCCATCTATTTATGAAGAATGGCCGCCGCAGGGGGAAACCGCCGCATTCCACGTGAGTATAGCAGCGTGCCTACTTGCGCTTTCTCTTGTTATCGGTAGCCACCATCGCCAGAGCGTCCTCATACCCGCCGCCGAAATCGACTTTCGTAAGGTCGCTAAATCGATAGCGTTTCGTGTCGCCCCAGCGCGCGTCCGGATCGATCTTCGTCAGCGTGACAACCTTCTCCGTCATCGATCGAACACAGCCGATGTAACAGACCCTGGGGTTGATCTTCTCCCGGCGGAGAGTAACCAAAGGAAAGAGTCGCCCAGCGGTTTCGAGCACATTTCGCCAACTCGCGAGCGACACGCCGTCAAGAGGAGTTGGCGCTACCCCTTTTAGCTTCAGCGCACGCTCGATGAAAGTCTTGGGTTCGAGCCTCCACCGGCGAACATCTTCGTTCCGAATGACCGAATATCCATTCAGCTCCATCCTGTCGGTGTTGACCTCTTGCATCAGGGTCAGATCGTCCGTCCAATCCAAAGCAAATCCACGCAACGCATATGGATCGATCGGTTTCCGATCAAATTCAATCAACCGGCCTCTGAGCGAAGGCTTAGCCATAGTTTACGCAGCGTGGTTTCTACTGGCTACTGGCTCCTGGCTACTTCTCTTCCACCACCACCGACACCAGCTTATCCCCCTGCTGCACCGCATCGACGACGTCTTTGCCCTTCAGGACCTTCCCAAACACCGTGTGCTTCCCATCCAGCCACGACGTCTCGACGTGAGTGATGAAGAACTGGCTGCCGTTCGTGTTCGGACCCGCGTTGGCCATCGAAAGTGTCCCCGGAGTGTGCTTGTGCGGGTTGCCCTTGGTCTCGTCTTCGAACTTATAGCCGGGGCCGCCGCGCCCTGTGCCGGTCGGATCGCCGCCTTGAATCATGAAATCCGGTAGTACTCTATGAAAAACCGTACCATCGTAGAACTTTTCTTTGGCGAGGAACACGAAATTGTTCACCGTTTTCGGAGCGTCCTTGACGAGAAGCTCGCAAACAATTTCGCCGCGCGACGTTGTGAACGTCGCGGTGTACTTTTTCGCCGGATCAATCGCCATCGTGGGCGGGGTGGAGTATTGTTGTGACATCTTCCTCAGTGTATCGCGATGCAGTTCTTGCCGATCGCGTAAAATTTCTGTTCCGCACGCACCGAATTGGAATCCGGGCGCATCCAAAGAAACGTAATTCGGTTTGGACACACTGAACTACAGGGCCAAAATAAATTGGCAGCAGGAATGCTAAGAGATTACGCAGGATAGATCGGGGGCCGTATATGATTATCGGAGCAGCCATCGCCGGATTGTTGATCATCTCCTTATTCTTCGAGATGATCGGATCTTCGCCCAAATCGAGCGAAGAGCGTCAGGGCGAGGCAAGACAAATCAAAAACGCGTGACGTTTTGACACAGGCGTGTGTCAAATCGGCATGAATGCTAGAATGCTGGTCTTGAGAGGTGACTCCCATGGCCTGCAATCCGGAAATCTTACGAGACATTCCCCTGTTCGCGCTGCTTGACGACGACGAGATGGCCATTCTGGCCAGTCAGGTCGAGCTGAAGAACTTCGCCGCGCGCCAGCGCATCTATAAAATTGGAGATTCCGGCGGCCAGGCTTACGTGATGGTTTCGGGAAAAGTCCGTGTCAGCACGGTCGACGAAGATCATCAGGAGGTAGTAGTCGACGAGCCGGCCCGGGGCGAGTTTTTCGGCTTCGCCTCTATGCTCGACAAAACGCCGCATCAGACCAATGCGACCGCCCTCGAGGAGGCCGTTTGCATGGAGGTGGACCGCAAGGACATCACCATTCTGCTGGAGCGTAAGCCTCACGCCGGCATGGACTTGCTCACAGTACTCGGACGCCAGTTTCACGCCTCGCAGCAGCTGGTCCGCGTCCGCGCTCAACGAAATCCGAACGAAGTGATCGAAGAGAAAATGACTACCGGCGAGCGCATCGCCGACGCCGTTGCCAAGTTTGGCGGGTCGTGGGCTTTCATCATCACTTTTGCCGTGATCCTGGTGGTCTATAGCGGCATCAACATCGGCTTGGGTAAGTCCGCCTGGGACCCCTATCCCTTCATTCTGTTGAACTTATTCCTCTCGATGCTGGCTGCGATTCAGGCTCCGGTCATCATGATGAGCCAGAATCGCCAGGACACTAAGGACCGCCTCCGCGGCGAACTGGACTACGATGTCAACCGGCGCGCGGAATCGGAAATTAAGGCACTGGCGCAGAAGCTGAACGTCCTGGGCGAGAAGATGGGCGACGTAGAAGATCTGCTGCGGGAAAGACTGACCAAGTAGATGCTTCGTAAAGCCGCCTTAATCGCCCTAATTTCGCCATGTTTGGGCGCCCAGCAGTTCGACCTTATGATTGCCAATGGCAAGATCGTCGACGGCACCGGCGGTTCGTGGTTTTACGGTGACGTCGCCATCAAAGGCGACAGTATCGCAGCCATCGGCAAGTTCGATCCGAAAACCGCGGCCCGGACGCTGGACGCCAAAGGCATGGTGGTCGCGCCGGGCTTCATCGACATCCACACGCACTCGCGCCGCGGCATTTTCATCGATCCTTCCGCCCAGAATTACATCCGCCAGGGCGTGACGACGCTGCTGGAGGGAAATGACGGGAGTTCTCCAATTCCGATTGCGCCTTTTCTGGCGGATGTCGCCAAGGCGCATCCCGCTCCGAACTTCGGCACGTTCGCCGGCCAGGGCTCGATCCGCCAGCAGGTGATGCAGCTTGTCAATCGGCCGGCCACGCCTGACGAGATCGAAAAGATGCGCGTCCTCATGAGGCAGGCGATGCATGACGGAGCGTTTGGGATGTCCACGGGCCTTTTTTACGTTCCCGGCAACTTCACCCCTCCTGACGAAGTGATCGAAATTGCGAAGGTTGCCGGCGAGCTGGGAGGGATGCACATCTCGCACATGCGCAACGAATCGGCGCACATCCTCGATAGCGTCAAGGAAACGATCCGCATCGGCGAGGACGGCCACATGCCGACCCAGGTGACCCATCATAAAGTCATCGGCGGCGCGAACTGGGGATTGAGCAAGCAGACGATCGAACTGGTGGAACAGGCTCGCGCGCGCGGCGTCGATGTATCGATCGACGCGTATCCTTATACAGCATCGAGCACCGGGACCGCCGCGCTGATTCCGCAGTGGGCTCAAGAAGGCGGACAGAAAGCGCTGGTCGAGCGGCTGAACGCACGGGAGCAACGCGCGCGCATCAAGGCCGTGGTGGTCGATAACATCAAGAACGACCGTGGCGCTGGTGATCCGGCGAATGTCGTGATGGCGAGCTGTGGGTTCGATAGGACATTAGCTGGGAAGAGCCTCGCGGACATTACCAAGGCTCGGGGCCGCGCGGTGAACTTCGAAACCGCGGCCGAGACGCTGCTGGAGATCCAGACCTCGGGTGGATGCTCGGCGGTGTATCACGCGATTGGGGAGGAGGACGTCGAGCGCATCCTGAAATACCCTTTCACGATGATCGGGTCAGACGGAGAAATCCCGCAATTCGGAGTCGGCGCGCCGCATCCGCGCAGTTATGGAACATTCGCGCGCGTGCTGGGGCGTTACGTGCGCGAGCGGCACACGCTGACGCTCGAAGACGCCGTGCATCGCATGTCGGGACTGCCGGCGGCTCGCCTAAAGATGTACGACCGAGGGCTGCTGCGTCCGGGAATGAAGGCGGATGTAGTAGTTTTCGACGCGGCGACAGTCGCAGATAAAGCGGAGTTCGCGAAGCCGCATCAGTATGCGGTGGGATTCAAGGATGTCGTGATTAACGGGAAGCCGGTAATAGTCGGTGGGGAGTTGACGGCGGAGAGGCCGGGGCGGGTGTTGTATGGCCCGGCGAAGCAGTAAATGCCTCTATCGGTTAAGTCCGCGATGCGCACAGGGATGCTTCTCCCACAGATGCCTAAATTCCTTGCCGTTTGTAATTCTGATTCCATCGTTCGTCAAGTAGGTGCGCCGGTTCTTGGCCTCCCCCTCGATGCCCAGGGCGCCAAAATGCCCGGAAAATCTGTATCAGACAATTTTCGTCGGTCCGGTCGGAATTGAGCTTAATGACCCCCGCCTGGACTGCAATGCCTTTGTAGTCGCTATCGATTGCAACAATGATCCGTCTGCCCCGGTTGGCTTCCTCGGCCATCTCTGCGTCTTTTTTCCCCTTTAGGAGGGGATTTGTTCTGACGTAGACCGCAGATCTCGACAGTCTTAGGATTCCCTTTGCGAGCGGGTTCGTTATCGACTCGTCAAGCAGTAAGCGCAGCTTCGGTGATGACATTCGGCGATCCCAGGATTGTCTCAGCGAAGTATAGCGCGTCTTCGATCTGCTGCGCGTTTAAATCAGGATAAGACTTCAATGCACCGGCAATTGAGCCACTCTGCTCCACGGCCCAAAGCACCAAATGTACGGGGATCCGCGTCCCAGCGATGCAAGGCTTCCCTTGCTGACGCCGGGCATCCATCGATATCGAGGGGCACTGCGCCAAGGCCCGACGATAGACCTCACGCATAGGAAGATCATTGATCGAGCTATTAACCGCCTGCTTGTGCCTAGATCTCCACTCATCGATAAAACTTTCTCGCCGCTCCGCGCTTCGCGAGTGTCGGTGCGGCGAATCGTTTGACGTAGTGACCTCGAACAAACCAATAGTTTTTCGTGTCTCAAACATTAGGACTCACAATAACTTCTTCAACGAACATCTTTACTGCCTCATTGTACCTAGGAATCTCGTCTTCAATTCCGAAGGTGGAAAACTCGATTGAGCGCTGCAATGCGACAGCCGTGTCTAGCTCCTTGCTAAATTTGTTTATCCACCCGTGTTGTGCCCCGAACGGATTCTTGGGCAGATCTAGAGAAATCCCATCAATCACTACTTCGGCAGCGGAACCGCTCATTGTTACCTTAAATGGCAAATTAAACCTGCTCCTCCACGTTCGATTCGGTTTGGAAAAACGACAAAACACCCAGGCCAGCTGCTTCGGCTTCTTGAAAAAAGACCCGAGCCACGCCATTGTCGTTTCGGCAAAGGGGCCATCCCCCCTCGGACGGGTGACGGAACGACCATAGTATTTCAAGGACAGGCTTACCTCCTTGCCAGTTACTCTTCCGTCGAAATGAACATGATATCCAGACTGTTCTTGGCGCGCATAGAAAACGGTGGACCAGGACTTATCGCCGGAAGGCAGCCCAGTGTCCAGATGAAATCTCCCAAGGTCGAAAGTCTCTGTGTCCACGTCAAAGTTGTAAATTGCCACGTCACAGTCGAAGGGAGCAAGAGCGTTGTGCGCCTTCATGTTCTTACGACGATGTGTCGCCTTTGCTTTTCCAGTCTTTGCCACGCTTTTGACTTCTCCGTCTATGGCCGTTGACTCGCGGCCGATTTTCACTTTTGGACGATCAGAATATCACGCGTGTGCCCACGGAGTGTTTTCGCTTCGGATTTGAAGTCCACGCGATATAGCATTGCCTCCCAGGAGTGCAGTTCTTGGCTGATTCCAGATTAGCCTACCTCCAGCTATCCGGGAGCACGCACTTCGGATGGCCCTGATCTTTACGTCTCTGCGGGTTTGCTTGTGGTATTGCTAAAGCAATGCTGCGGGCAATATCGTTTGCCTCATGCCGGCGCAAGGCACGAGTTAATTTAGCGAGGAAGTATGTCGGTGTTTCGATGAAAAAAGAATATGATTTTTCAAAGTCCCGCAAGAATCCCTACGCCAAGCAACTGAAGCGGCAGGTCACGATTCGGCTGGATGCGGCGGCGGTGGATTAGTTCAAGAGGATGGCGGCTGAGTTGGGGATGCCGTATCGGAACCTCATCAACTTGTTCCTCAGAGACTGCGCGGCGCACAAACGGCGCCCCGTTATTCAATGGCCCGAGGATGCGGCAAAAGGGCCAATGCGCACACCGATTCTGCGTTCTTTGCGGGGATCTCTCAAGAATGCGGACTTACGTCGGAAGCAGTGACGCCTTTCTCACATAGTGTGGCTTGCCAGCATTTTCACGTGATTTTAAAATTGGGGGCGAATCCGATGGATGATCGCGTCGACCCCCAGCGCCAGTATTCGCCGGCACAAGCCGTGCTGATAACCGGTAGTTCCTTCGAGGCGCGTTTGACCGTGCGTTTCGCACGGAAGGCGGAGGTCTGTCAAGCATTTTTGAACGTATTCCATCATATTAGCGTCCTTTGTCATCAGCGGTTTACGGGGTGAATTCAAGGAAACGGGCCGACCTGTCGAATAACTTCCGGGGGAATCTTCCATTGCTGAACGTAGCGCTCCTGACCTCGAACCCGGTCACCGCCCAAGGCATCGAGTGCCTGCTGCAGGAATCCGGCGTTTTTAACCTGGTTTACAAAGCCTCGCCGCTTCGTTCCGTGCATGAATGCATGCGGCTGCTGGGCATGCACGATCCCGAACTGATTCTTATGGACCTGGAGCATTGGAGCGACGCCGCTCCGTTGGCGCACCAGATTCAACTCTCGAAGCTGCGCGGCATACCGATCGGGTTTAAGCCCATGTGGAATCGCGCGGAGCAGCTCACGTTCGAAGATGCCGGAATCGTCGACCTGCTGCGGGAGCCATTTTCCCATTACGACCTGGAGAAGATTGCCTACGACGCACTGCATCGCGGGCACGCCGTGACGGACCAGAACATCGTGGCGTTTGTGCCGGCGAAAGCGGGAGGCGGGTGTTCCACCATCGCGCTGAACGTCGCCGGGGCGCTGGCGGGCAGCAAGTCTAAGAAAGTCCTGCTGATCGAAGGCGACCGCCGCTCCGGAATCCTTTCGATCATGCTGAATCTTGAAAACCGGTCCGGCCTGGCGGAGGCTCTGCAGCAGGCGGGCGAGATGACTCCGGTGGAATGGCAGCAGCACTCCGTGTGGGTATCGGGGATTCATCTGCTTCCCGCGAATCCGGCGAAGCGCGGTCCGCTACCGACGTGGGCCGACTATTATCTGTTGCTGCGCTTCGCACAGAAGCCTTACGACTTTGTGTTTGTCGATTTGCCGGAAGTGGTGAACGAGGCGACGGCGGAGGTGGTGAAGTCGGCGCGCGCGATCTGCATCGTCTGCACGCCGGAAGTGCCGTCCTTGAAAATGGCGGTCCAGAGAAAGGCTGAACTGGCGGCTTGCGGCATTTCGGAGGACCGGATTCACGTGGTGCTGAATCGTTGGGAGAGCGGCGGTCTTTCGAGAAAAGATGTGGAAGAGGCTCTCGATTGTCCGGTGTTTGCGACGCTGCCGAACGACTATAAGCAGGTAAAGAACGCGATCCTGGAATCGCGCCTGGTGGCGGCGGAGAGCCGCTTCGCGAAAAGTTGCCGGGCGCTGGCGCAGAAGCTCAGCGGACTGCCGGAGGCGCCGCGGCCGGAGTCGAAATTCTCATTACTGAGGGAATTGGTGAGGATCGCGGATTAGGAAGTCCGGGTGGGACAGGCGCTTTCGCCTGTCGATAGTTTTTCATCGACCTCCCAGTGGCCTGTCTCAGAGAAAACGTTACTTCCCCTCCATAACTGTCGGGGTTCGGTGTCGCCGCTGAGGACGATGCCATCCCGCGATATATGCTCCTACCGAACCCCGACTGTCATGGAGGGGTTATGCTAACGAACTCGCCGATACGGGGCACTAGTGGGTTCGGAAGATATTGCTCAAATCGGGAGCCAACGCGCGAGCTTTCAGACTCCGCTCCCTGCGGTCACGGCTCGGTAAGAGCGCGCTGCTAATTAGAGGTGGCACAGACTTTAGATGCTGCTGAAAAACGAATATTGGCTGCTCATGAATTCGGATGAGACGATTCGTTTTCAATCGGCGTTCATCGGCGGCCAACACTGTTTTTCAGCAATCTCCTATTCCCCGTCCCGGGCGGCCAGTTCTTCTTTGTAGACCCTGCGCAGGCGCTCCAGGCGGTCGCTTAGGCCGCTGATGAGGGCGTCGAAATCCAGCTCCCGGAACTCCTCGTCGGAAAGCATGGAAAGGTGCGTCTTCCACGCGTCTTCTATCTCGACGTTATAGATCTCGTGATCAAGTACGCTTTCCGCATGGAGCGAAAAGCGGGAAGGGATCATGATGCGGATCTCCGACCTCGCAGCCGTGGGAGGGTCCTGGCGATGAGTGCCGAGATGCACGGGAACTCCCGCCGCTTCCAGAACGTCGCGCGCCTGTTCCGCTCCGTCGGCGCTGGTTTGGCCCGGCGCCATCGCAAAACTGCAGGCGCAAATCGCTTCGCCGAGCCAATCGGGCTCGGATTCGCTTCGAACCGCCACCTCGCCATGCGGAGTGCCGGATTGCTTCCGCGCCACTGGCGAGGGCAGATCCCGCTGCGATCGTTCCTCGTCGTAAATCCTCTGCGCGGCTCCCACCAGTTCGTCGCGATTCACATCCTCGAGGGCTTCGTCGGAGAGTGATGCGTAGTGTTTTTTCAGATATTCCGGGTCGACTTGCAAGGGTGGCCTCGGACACCAATCATACACTTCGATGTTATTGTGATCCAAGACCCATGACATTCGAGATCGGACAAACGGTCGGCGATTATCAGATCCTCGGCATCCTCGGCAAAGGCGGCATGGGCGCGGTTTACAGGGTTCGCAACACTCTCACCGATCGCGAAGAGGCAATGAAGGTGGTGCTCCCCGGTGCGGAGACGAACGGCGAAGTGGCGGATCGTTTTTTGCGCGAGATTCGCATTCAGGCCAGCCTGTATCATCCGCACATCGCCGGCATTCGCACGGCATTTCGCTCCGGCGAAAACGTCCTGATGATCATGGAGCTGATTGAGGGCGTCAGCCTGGACGCGAAGCTGCGCCATTCGGGATCCCTGCCGCTGGGCGACGTGTTCCGCATCACCGACGATATTCTGGGCGCGCTGGCTCACGCGCATGCCAAAGGCATCGTTCATCGCGACATCAAGCCGTCAAATATTATCGTGACGCCGAGAGGCGCTCCGAAGCTCACCGATTTCGGCATCGCCACGGTAGCGGGCGATACGCGCATCACGCAGAGCGGCATGGCCATCGGATCGCTGGCGTACATGTCGCCCGAGCAAGTCTTGTCGAAGCCGTTGGACGAGCGATCGGACATTTATTCGCTGGGCATCACGGTGTATGAGGCGTTGACCGGCAGGAGGCCGTTTCAGGGCACCAGCGAATACTCCCTCATGAATTCCCATTTGTCGGAGATCCCGGTGTCGCCAGGATCGATTGTCAGTTCCGTGCCGCTGGGGATTTCGGTGGTGGTGCTTAAGTCGTTGGCGAAAACGCCCGAGGATCGCTACCAGACGGCACTGGAATTTCAAGCGGCCTGGCGCCAGGCATTTTTTGGCGGCGACGACGCGGTGACCGAATTGATGACTCAAGCGGCTCCTCCGCACGCGCCGCAGATCGATCCGAAGGATCTGGCAAAAGTCGAATCGGGGCTGACGCGCGTGCTGGGGCCGATCGCGAAAAGCCTGGTCGCGAAGGCCGCCTTGCGGCATCACACCATGGAAGCGTTATCGCGCTCCCTGGCCGAGGAGATTCCGAACGAGCAGGACCGCATCGCATTCCTGAAATCGATGGGCGTAAGCTCGGGAACCCACAAGACCCCGCCGCCGGCGCCCGACTTTCAAAAAGGAACGCCGATTGACGAACAGATCACCGAGGCCGCGCGAAAAGCACTGGCTCCATCGCTAGGCCCGATCGCTGCGATGGTGGTTTCCAGAACGGCTAAACGGGTTCATTCCGTGGAGGCGCTGCGGGAAGCACTGGCGGCGGAAATTGTGGACGAGAAAGACCGCGATGCGTTCCTCTCCGCGTTTAGAATTCCCTAGCAGGATGCTGAAAGAGTCTCAGCCATTGTTCATTTAAACCACAGACTAAAGTCTGTGCCACCTGCTATCAGCTATTTACGAGGAAAAGGTGGCACAGGCTTCAGCCTGTGAAAGACTTTTCATCATCCTGCTAAGCGCTATGTCCCGCCATCACCCAACATCTTCATCGCCGCCACCAGACTCCGCCGCATACGATTGAACGCGCCCGCCAGATCCGCGATCTCATCGCCCCCTTTTACCGGCAGCTCAGGAACATCCAGTTCGCCCAGGCTGATGCGATTCGCCATATCGGACAGTCGCGACGCCGGCTTCGCGATGGTGACATAGAGGACCGTGTTCAGCACGATCAAGCTCCCCAGGAAAATAATCCCGAGGTAAATCAGTACCGTCCGAAATTCGCTGCGCGCAATCTCCATCGGCACCGACATCGGCAGCGAAATCACCTGCGCCGCGATGGTCTCGCCTTCCTTCCATCCGAATCCGTTCGAAGATCCATAGCGCGCGAGCATCGCCGGAGGAGCCACATCCGGCGTACTATGGCACTCCAGGCAAGCGGCGACGGCCTTGATCGGCTGCGCGAAAAATAGTGACTTGCCGGTCGCCGATTCCCGCTCTCCGCTCACTCTCTTGAGCGCCGGCTGATTGCGGAACGCCATCACGATATCCGCCTCCCAATCCACCGCCCGATCCCGCGGATTGGTCGGATTCAGCGTTGCCTCCTTGTACGAGTACTCTGGGAATTCCGCCCGCAGGTAGCTAAAGTTTTCCGTTGCTGCGTAGCCCGGCACCGTTTGCGGCAGGAACGTATGAGTCCGAGCCTCCTCCGGCGCCAGCAGCGGCAGGATCTGGACCGTAGTATATTTGCGCACCGAGCTCATGGCCTGCATCATCAGCTCAGCCTGCGCCAGGACCTGAGTATGCGCGCCTTCCTCCAGCATCTTGTAGGTGAGCGCGCCGATAATCGCGACCCCGATTCCGAACACCAGAGCAAAGATCAAGCTGAACTTGACGAGCAGTCTCATTAGATGGATGTTAGCGCGGGGAAACAGGGAGTGGGCGAGTAAGGACCACCCTAGCAAGTAAGGAGATATACTTGGAGTAAGGAATCATCGTGCCTCGAAGTACTGTTACATCAAAGGGTCAGATCACCATCCCTAAAGAAATCCGCGACCAAATGGGATTGAAACCCGGCGATCGCGTGGATTTCATCAAGGATCGCTCCGGCAGGATTTCCTTGAAAGCGATCAATACGGATTTCCGTTCGTTGCGGGGAATCATCAAGTCTCCTCTAGGGCGCCCCATCACCCTTGAAGAAATGGACGAAGCGATTGCCCGCGGCGCGCTTGGTGAATGAGGGCGCTCGACACAAACGTTCTCATTCGCTACGTTACCAACGACGACGCCATTCAAGCAGAAGCCGTGGAGCGCCTCTTCGCCGAATGCCACCGCAACCGGGAATATCTTTTCATTTCGACGCCAGTGATGTGTGAACTGGTATGGGTGCTCAAGAACGGTCTCCGTCAGACTCGGGCTGACATCGTGAAGGTGGTCGATAACCTGTTGGAAGACGGCCTGTTTCGGATTGAGCATGAATCGCTCATGGTGGCCACCCTCGATCGCTATCGCCAAGGCCGCGCCGATTTTCCCGACTACCTCATCGGCGAACTCGCATCCGCCGCCGGCTGCCGCGACACCGTCACGTTCGACAAAGCCCTGAAAGGCGCACCGGGTTTCACCATCCTGTGATCTCCCCCGCCCGCGACCTCGCATTCCGGATTCTCACCAAGGTCCATCACGGCGGCTATGCCACAGACCTCCTCCGCCACGACAGTGTGAATCTCGACACGCGTGACGCCGGACTCGCCGAAGCCATCGTCATGGGCGTCCTCCGCTACCAGGGCCAGCTCGATTTTCTCATCGGACTCTTCGCCGGACGCAAGCAACCCAAGCTCGATCTCGAAGTTCGCATCGCCCTCCACATGGGCATCTACCAGCTCCGCTATCTGGACCGCATCCCTCCTCACGCCGCCGTCATGGAGAGCGTCGAGCTGATCAAGCTCGGCTCGAAGCAATCCGCTGCTGGATTTGTCAACGCCGTGCTCCGCAAAGTGCATCGCAACCCCGTCAAATGGCCCGACCGCGCCACCGAGCTAAGTCTCCCGCCCTGGATGCTGGCCCGCTGGGACAAGCAGTTCGGCGTGGAAATGACGGACAAAATCGCCCGCGCCGCGCTCGAGGAACCGGAGGCGAACATCAACCCCGAGACCGGCCGCCAGCAGGACGTCGGCGCACAAACCATCGTGCCGCTGCTCGCCATCGAGCCAGGGATGTCCGTCCTCGACCTGTGCGCCGCCCCCGGAAATAAGACCGCGCAAGCCATCGCAGCCGGCGGCCACGTCATCGCCTGCGACCGTTATTTGAAGCGCCTCGAAGAGGTTCCACCCACCGCTCAGCGCGTCGTCCTCGACGCCACTCAGCGCCTTCCCTTTTCAAAGAAGTTCGACAGAATCCTGATCGACGCCCCCTGCTCCGGCACCGGTACCCTGGGCCGCAATCCCGAAATTAAATGGCGCCTCAACCCCGGCGACGCCAATATTTTCTCGGCCCGACAGCGTGAAATTCTCGACCAGGCCCGCCGCTTCATGAAGCCAGGCGGCCGCATCGTCTACTCCACCTGTTCGCTCGAGAACGAGGAGAACCAGAACGTGGTCCAGTCCCTCCGCCTGCGCTCCGAAAATCACCTGCGCCTGCCCGGCCGCGACCCCGGAGATGGCTTTTTCGCAGCCGTGATAACATTGGTTTAATCGGTTTGAACGCTCGCATCGCTCCTCCGTTCCGAGCCGTGACCAAAGGGAGCGGTGCTAGAATAATAGGGGCTCGCCCTCTCTGTAATTTTAGAAGTCATGGTCGAAATCCTCCCATCCATCCTCGCGGCTGATTTTGCCCGCCTGGGTGATGAAATCGCTCCCCTCGAAGCCGCCGGATGCCGCATGCTGCACGTCGACGTCATGGACGGCCATTTCGTGCCCAACTTCACCCTCGGTCCGCCGGTCGTCGCGTCGCTCCGCAAGGTCACGAAAATGACCCTCGACGTCCACCTGATGATCGCCGATCCCGACCGCTACGCGCCTTATTTCATTGAAGCCGGCGCGGATCAGTGTATCGTCCATCAGGAAGCCTGCGTCCACCTCGACCGCACCCTGCGCATGATACAGAGCGAAGGCGCGCGCGCCGGAGTGGTGATCAATCCGTCCACGCCGGTTTCCATGCTCGACGAGGTGCTGGACGTCGCCGATTATGTCCTCGTGATGAGCGTCAACCCCGGCTTCGGCGGCCAGAAGTTCATCCCTAATTCGCTGCACAAGGTTCGCCAGCTGGTGGCGCGGAAAAGGGAACGCGGATTGCACTTTCCCATCGAAATCGATGGCGGTGTGGACGCGAAAAACGTTGTAGAAGTAGTGGATGCGGGCGTCGAATGGGTGGTGGCCGGGTCGTCGATTTTTCACAGTGTGAACGCCCGGGCCGCTTTCGAGGAAATGCGCTCTCTGGCGCAAAACGCGTCAGCTATTAAGGTATAGTCGTAAGGATTCTTTATTATGATTCGTTTTTCAAGATCTAGCGCTCTGATATTGAGTGTCGCTTTGCTGGCCACCTCCGCGTGCGGGTTCAAGCGCAAGAAGTACGAGAACCCCATCACCAAGGACACTCAGCAGCCCGACAAAATTCTGTTCGATAAGTCGATTCGCGATATCGAGAAGGGCCGCTATGAGCTGGCGCGCCTCACTCTCAATACGCTGATCAATACCTATGACACCAGCGAGTATCTGGCCAAAGCCAAGCTCGCCATCGCCGATAGCTGGTATCGCGAAGGCGGCACGCACGGCATGGCGCAGGCCGAGGCCGAATACAAGGATTTCATCCTGTTCTATCCCGCGATGGAGGAAGCCGCCGAATCGCAGAAGCGCATTTGCGACATTCATATCGGCCTGATGGAGAAGTCCGATCGCGATCCCAACAACGCCCTGCGCGCCGAGTACGAGTGCAAGCAGCTCATCACGCAGTTCCCCAACTCAAAGTTCATCCCGGAGACGGAACAGAAGCTGCGCAACGTGCAGGAAGACCTGGCCACGTCGGAGATGATGGTCGGCGATTATTATCACCACAAGGGCGCCAACTCGGCAGCCGACAACCGCTATACCGGCCTGGTCCAGCAGTATCCGCTGTACAGCCGCGCCGATTTCGCGCTGTGGCAGGATGCGGACTCCTTGCGCAAAATGGGCAAACCGGCTCGTCAAAAAGAAGGCGAGGCGCTGACGAAAATCGTGCGCGACTATCCTCTCAGCCCCTATGTGGACCCGGCGAAGAAGCGCCTCACGGAGCTCGAAATGCCTATCCCGGAGGCCGATCCCCGGGCCGCGGCGCACATGAAGTATGAGATGGAGAATCGCACCCGGCTGGGTCTCGTTTCTAAAAATACCCAGTTCCTGAAGCGCGGCCCGGATGTCAGCGCGGCCGCCAAAAGCGGCATGCCGACCATGACCAATCCCAAGCAGTCGGTCCCGTTGAGCGTGCCCTCGGCCGCCGCCGCATTGGCAGCCGCCCCGGCTCCTACGACCGGTATTAACGACGTGACCATCGCTCCGGTAACCGGCGGATCGTCCGCGCTCGATACCAAACCCGATGCGCGCACCACGCTGAAGACCGATCCAACCGCGCCCGCAAAGACGGATGCGAGCACCCCTGACGCAGCCAAAACGGACGCCGCGCCAGCCGCGAAGACCGACCAGACCTCCACCACTGTCGATCCCAAGTCGAAAAAGAAAAAGAAGAAGACCACTAAGACTGATCTGACAAAAGACCACAGCCAGCCAGGAATGAGCATCATCCTGCTGGCTGACGATAGCCCTCATGCCCAGCGCATGGGCGAGCGCATCCTGCGCGAAGAGGGCTTCGAAGTAGTCAGCCTCACCAATGGCGAAACAGCGCTCCTGCGCCTCGCCGACGTCGATCCCGACCTGGTGATCGCCGACGTTTTCCTCCCGGGCTGCAACGGCTTCGAGCTGTGCCGCCACGTCAAGTCCCTCCATCGCCACGTCCGCGTGATCCTCACCGCGGGATTGCTGGAGCAGTTCGACGAAGCGGAAGCCCGCCGCGCCGGCTGCGATGCGATTCTCAAAAAGCCTTTCGAAGCCTCGGTAGTGATGCAGACCATCCGCCCGCTAATCGCCGAAGCGCAGATGGCGAGAGGCCTGTTCGCGGAAGCCATCGCCGAGTCGTCCCCCGTCCCCAGCCCGGCCCCGGCCGTGGCCCCGGAACCCATCGCACCCGATCCCGAACGAATCGAAGCCGCCATAACTCTGGCCCTCGACGCCGCGCTCCCCGCCCTGATCCGTGAAATCACGGAAAAAGTTTTGGTAGCATTAGGTCACTAAATGCCTGACAACAGTTTTGACGTCGTTTCAAAAATCGAGCTGCCCGAAGTCTCCAACGCCATCCAGCAGGCGCTCAAGGAAATTCAGCAGCGCTACGATCTGAAGGGTTCCAACACCACCATTGAGCTGGTGGAGAAGGACAACAAAATCCTGATGGCCAGCGCCGACGACTTCAAGTTGAAAGCGGCCATCGAAATCCTGGAGAGCAAGCTGATCAAGCGCAAAGTGTCGTTAAGAGGCCTGGAATACGGAAAAATAATCCCCGCCTCCGGCTCCAGCGTCCGCCAGGAAATTAAGCTCCAACAAGGCATCGATGCCGATAAAGCCCGTAAAATCGTGCAAGCCGTGAAGGATAGTAAGAAGAAAGTCCAAGTCTCCATCCAAGGCGACCTGCTGCGGGTAGCCGGCAAAGATCGCGACACACTGCAGGAAGTAATGCACCTGCTAAAATCCGGCGACTTCGGCCTGGACCTGCAATTCATCAACTACCGCTCCAACTGACTGAGCCGCGACCGTCAGGGAGCGGGCAAACGCGCTAATACCGAGGCGGCAAGATACTCTTTCTGCCTCCCGGCAAAATAAACTCAGAAGCCGAATGCCACTCCCTCTCTTCCTTGGTCGGAGGAACTTCCTTGTTCACCGGCGGCGGCACCTCAACCTTCACGCTGCCCAGCGTCCAGCATACCAACCCTCCCAGAACCCAATGCACGATGCCAACCACAACAATGGCATCCTCCTGCGCCCGCGTAAGATTGCGCAGCAGAATGTTAATCAACGCGACCGCCCCGAACACCACGCCCAAACAAATCCACCACGCTACCCAGCGGTGAATGCGAATATGCAAGTGGTACATAAATCCAACCTCATCTGTATGACGCGCCCAAGACCCTTCCCAGAACCATTTTTTTTGCCGTTCTTGTGGGGCAGGCTGGCAGCCTGCGGACCGATTGTCAATCGGTCCATCCGGGCGCAGCCCGGACGTCGACGTGCCGAGCAGGGACGCCAAAGATATTACTAAAAGATATTACTATTAGATATGACCTTGGAAGCTATCAAGGAAGCGATCGAGCGCCTCCCGCTGGAGCAGCAGACGGTCCTGGCAACCTGGTTAAGCGAACGCGACTGGAAATCCTGGGACGAACAAATCGAACGCGATTTCGCCCCAGGCGGCCCGGGAGCTCCATTGTTAGCCGACTTGGAAAGGGAAATTGCCGAAGGCAAGACTCGCCCGATGGACGAGGGCTTTGCTGACCGGCGCAATTCCCACCGGTGAGTTTCGAGTCGCGAACGTTCCTGCGATTTTGGCAGCGGTACGACGAATTGCCAATCGAAATCCAGCGTCAAGCCGACAAGCAATACGTCCTGTTCCAAGCCAACCCTCTCCATCCCTCACTACGTTTGAAAGCCGTCGGACCCTTCTGGTCGGTGCGAGTTTCAGGTTCCTATCGAGCCTTGGCCGTCAGGAAAGGTGACGTCTTCCACTGGTTTTGGATTGGGCCCCACGAGAAATACGACCAGATTCTAAAGCGTTCGTAGACCTACGACGTCAAGAACGCAGGGCAATAGAGTGCTATCGGCGTTCATCCGCATTCATCGGCGGCCAATAATGTTTTTTCTAATTTCCCCAAGCTAAGATCGAATAAGTGCGTAAAATCGAATCCCTCTTCCTCCCGGGCCCCGCCGGACGCCTGGAAGCGCTGCTCGAAGAACCCGAAGACATCGACCCTATCGAAGCCGCGCTGGTCTGCCATCCCCATCCGCAACACGGCGGGACCATGCACAACAAAGTCGTCTACCGCATCGCCCGCGGCTTGCGCGGCACGGGCTCTGTAGTGCTCCGGGTCAACTATCGCGGCGTGAATTTGAGTGAAGGCGTTTATGACGATGGGGAGGGCGAACTCGAGGACGCCCGCGCCGCGCTCGACTATTTGCGCAAACGCTACCCTAGCCTGCCGTTCGCAGTTGCCGGGTTTTCATTTGGATCGAGAATCGCCCTGCGGCTCGGCTGCGGGATTGCGAAGCGCGTGATTGCCGTCGGATTTCCGGCTGCTTATAAGGATAAAGCCTCGCTCGATACCTGCGCCACGCCCAAGGTGTTTATTCAGAGCACCCATGACCAGTTCGGGTCGGTAGAACAGATCCAATCGATCGTCGGAGCGCTGCCGGAGCCGAAACAGCTTCACTTAATCGAGGCGCAAGATCACTTCTTCGCAGGCGCGCTGGACGCACTGGAAGCCACTTTTAAGGTGATCTAGGAGGCTGCCAAACGCAGTTCCCGCTCCATCCGGCGGGTCGCGCGATCGCTGATCAGGTAAGCGACCTTACTTAGCAACTCAGGGATATCCTCGGGCTTGATCAGCAGGAAGTTCTGGTGCGGGGTCGGGGCCGGACGGGCGTTTTGATACGTTGTCAGAAGCGCAGTAGCCGGCTTGTAGTCCTTCATGCGCGCATGCGAGATGACCTTCAGCCCGGAGTCCGGCGATTCCATCTCTAAGTCGCTCAAAACAAGCTCATATTCACCTGCGTCGAGCTTTCCCACGGCCTCCGCGGCGCTGGCGGCGGAGTCCACATTATAGCCCCCGGCCTTCAACACGGTCTGCAGAGTCAACCGCGACGTGGGGTCGTCGTCAACCAGCAAAACCCGCGCCAAATCGTAATCGAAGATCCGGGGTTTATATGGCAAGATCAGCTACTTCCGGATTCCAGTTTAACCCAGAAGACCTGATTTTCGACCCGGAGATTTTCCTAGATGCCTTTCCAGGCAGTTCAACTCGCTGATTCTAAAACCCGTTTTCACCGAACACTCGGGCGAAGATCCGGTCCACGTTGGCCAGGTGGCGATCCAGCGAAAACGCCTCCTTAATCTGTGCAAGGGATAGATAAGAAAGGATTTTATCATCTCCTTCGACAGCGGCGCGAAAATTGCCTTCGGTTTCCCAGGCATGCATGGCGTGTTTTTGCACCGTCGCGTAGGCCTCCTCGCGAAGCATGCCTGCGGCCGCTAAGTCTAACAAAAGCTGGCCTGAAAAGATCAGACCATGGGTCGAATCCAGGTTCTTTTGCATGCGCTCCGGATAGACGCGCATCCCGTCGATCAGCCAAAGCGTTTTCGCCAGGAGGTAGTCCGTAAGTATCGCCGAATCAGCGAGTATGACACGCTCGACCGACGAGTGGGAGATATCTCGCTCGTGCCATAGGGCAATACTTTCCATGCCTGCCTGCGCGTTGGCGCGCACGATGCGGGCCAGGCCGCAGATTTGCTCAGACGTGACCGGATTTCGCTTGTGAGGCATCGCCGAGGAGCCTTTTTGGCCTTCGCTGAAAGGTTCTTCGGCCTCCCGGACTTCGGTGCGCTGGAGATGGCGAATTTCGAGAGCGATTTTTTCGAGCGTGGCGCACAGAATAGCAAGCGCGTTGACCCACGCGGCATGTCGATCCCTTGCAATCACTTGTGAGGCGATGGCGGCAGGTTTCAATGACAGGCGCTGGCAGATTTTCTCTTCCGCCTCCGGTCCAATGTGGCCAAAGGTGCCGACGGCTCCGGAAATCTTGCCCACGCGCAAATCCTCCGCGGCGGTGGACAGACGGGTGATGTTGCGCCGCATCTCGTCGTACCACAGCGCGAGTTTCAGGCCAAACGTGATAGGCTCGGCGTGAATACCGTGGGTGCGGCCGATTTGCACGGTATGTTTGAATTCGTGCGCGCGCCGGTCGAGGGAGACTGCCAGAGTCTTGGACGCCTTAATAAGGAGAACCGAGGCTTGCTGGAGCACCAGTGCTTGCGCGGTATCGACTACATCGTTCGAGGTGAGGCCGTAGTGCAGCCAGCGGGAAGCATCGGCTTGTCCGGCGGCGGCCATTTTTTCGGCTACGGCGGTGGTGAAGGCGATGACGTCGTGCTTGACCCGGGATTCTATTTCGTGGATGCGGGCTACGTCGAATGCGGCGTGGGCTCGCAGGGCTTTGGCGGCGTCTTTGGGAACTTCACCGGTTTCGGCTAAAGCCTCGGCGGCGGCGAGTTCTACTTCCAGCCATTGGGCGAAGCGGTTTTCGTCGGCGAAGATGCGGCCCATTTCAGGGCGGGTGTAGCGAGCGATCATGGTCTCCTGTGAAAGTACTATCGTAGCGTGAAGCGGTCTATCCGCTTCCTGACGGTCGCGGTTCTTGGGTGCGTCTGCCCGCTCCCTGACGGTCGCGGCTCAGTGAGCGGCGGCAGGGCATGGCCCCGCGCCTCGTCCTCCATGCCAACACCGAACCCCGACAGTCATGGAGGGGTCAGCAGCTAATACGTGAACGTTTCCGTAGGCTGTTTGGGGTGCGCGATCACTAATTTGGTGAACAGGGCGCGGCCGTGGAGGGCTTGGGACGCGCACAGGCGGACGATTTCGGGGTGATTGTTGCTCTCGCTGATGTGCCCCAGGATCAGCGTGGAGGTGCTGGTATCCAGGTCGTCGCGGATGAAAGAGCAGGCTACGTCGTTCGACAAATGTCCGTTGCGCCCCATGACGCGCTGCTTGATGGACCAGGGATAAGGACCCACCTTCAACATCTCCACATCGTGATTCGATTCGAGCAGCAGCAGCTCGGAGCCGCGCAGGTGATGGCGGACGGAATCGGGCAGATAGCCGAGATCGGTGGCGATGGAAATCTTGATGCCTTCGGCGCGGAATGAGAATCCGACGGGATCGACGGCGTCGTGCGGGACCGTGAAGCTGGTGACGTCGATATCGCCGATGGTAAAGCTCGACCCGGCTTGGAACAATTCCAGGTGCGGAGGATTTTCGTCCCACGGTATCGCCGGAGCGGTGAGGCGAGAAATATAGACCGGGATCCGGAGCTTGCGGGCGATCACTTGCAAACCATTAATATGATCGGAATGCTCGTGGGTAATGAGGATGGCGGTCAGCGATTCGGGTTCGCAACCCTTGGCTCGCAGACGCTCAAAGGTTTCCTTGCGGGACAAGCCGGCGTCGATTAAGAGACGGGTCCGCTCCGTCGCGACCAGCGTGGAATTGCCGGCGCTCGAAGACGCGAGAACCGAGACTTTGACGATGAGAGGGCCTCCTCAAGAACTGACTACTACTATAACGTTGTTGACCGAACATTAAAGAGGGCAGGTCGGGAACCTGCCCCACTGCGGGGCTAAAGTTAGCGGCGTAGATTACGATAGATTTATGAAGGCTCGCGTGTATGTGTCGCCCAAGACGACTGTGCTGGATCCGCAGGGGCAGGCGATTCGGGGGGCGCTGAACGGGCTCGGCCACTCTTCCATTGCGGATGTGCGGCAGGGGAAGTTTTTCGATATCGAACTGAAGGGCGGTGCGGATCGCGAGGCGGCCAAACAGGAAATGGATGCGATTGCGCGCGACGTGCTCTCGAATCCTGTGATCGAAGACTATCGAGTGGAATTTTTCGACTAAACATTTATGTGCGGAATTGTAGGCTACATAGGTCCGAAGAAAGCCGTGCCCATCATTCTCGACGGGCTGCGGCGCCTGGAATATCGGGGGTACGATTCGGCGGGGATCGCGGTGCTGGAGGAGAATGGGTGCCTGACGGTGCGTCGCGCCCAGGGAAAGCTGCGCAATTTGGAAGACGCGCTGAAGCTGAGTCCCATTGAAGGCAGCTACGGGATTGGACATACACGCTGGGCGACCCATGGCCGGCCGACCGAGGAGAATGCGCATCCGCACCGCGATTGCCATGGCGATATCGTGGTGGTGCATAACGGCATCGTCGAGAATTACCTGACGCTGAAACAGCAGTTGATGGACGAGGGACACCGCTTCGTTACCGAGACCGACACCGAGATCATTGCTCACTTAGTGGAGAAATATTACGACGGCAACCTGGAAAATGCCGTTCGCGATGCCGTGCGCAAGCTGACCGGAGTCTTCGCGCTGAGCGTGATTTCGCGCAAGGACCCCAATAAGATTGTGGCGGCGCGGTCCGGTCCGCCGGTGGTAGTGGGGTTAGGCGACGGAGAGTATTTCGTGGCCAGCGACGTTCCGGCGCTGCTGAGCTACACGCGCGACATGTTCTTCCTGGCCGACGGCGACGTGGCGGTGCTGACCAGGGACGGCGTCCATCTGACGGACTTCAACGGGAAGCCGGTGAAGCGGCAGGTTTCGCACATTTTGTGGGACCCGATCATGGCCGAAAAAGGCGGCTACAAGCACTTCATGCTCAAAGAGATTTTTGAGCAGCCGCGAGCCGTGCGCGACACCACGCTGGGGCGCGTGGGTCAGGAGTCGGGCCGTATTTTCCTGGACGAGATGGATATCTCGATCAAGGATTTCAAGGCATTTTCGAGCGTCCGCATTATCGCGTGCGGCACCAGTTGGCACGCGGCGCTGGCTGGAAAATTCATGATCGAGCGGTTCGCGCGGATCCCCGTGGAAGTGGATTACGGCAGCGAATTCCGGTATCGCGATCCCATTGTGAGGCCGGATTCGCTGACCATCGTGATTTCGCAATCGGGCGAGACGGCGGATACTTTAGCCGCGCAGCGCGAGGCAAAAACCAAGGGCTCGAAGACGCTGGCTATCTGCAATGTCGTCGGATCCATGATCACGCGCGAGGCCGCGGGCACTCTGATTACACACGCGGGTCCGGAGATCGGCGTGGCGTCGACCAAGGCGTTCACGGGCCAGTTGACAGCGTTGTTTTTAGTGGCCATGTACATGGGGCAGACGCGCGACACGCTGGATGAGAAGACGTCGCACGCACTGGTGAAGCAGTTGTTGCACATCCCGTCGCAGCTCGAGGAACTGCTGCGGCGCGACGCGATTTACGAGGATCTTTCGAAGGCTCTGTTCCGGGCGTCGGACTTTTTGTATCTTGGCCGCGGAGTCCATTTCCCGATCGCGCTCGAAGGCGCGCTGAAGCTGAAGGAGATTTCCTACATCCACGCGGAAGGGTATCCGGCGGGCGAGATGAAGCACGGACCGAACGCGTTGATCGACGGGAATCTGCCCACGGTTGTGCTGGCGACGCAAGATCCGCACGATGAATTGAGCCACATTCTCTATGAGAAGACGCTTTCGAATATTCAGGAAGTGAAGGCTCGCGAAGGGATCGTGGTGGCGGTGTGCTGCGAGGGCGACGAGCAGGTGAAGAAAGTCGCGGACTATGTGATTCCGATTGGGAACACGCACGATCTGCTGCTGCCGATTCTTGAGGTGGTCCCGTTGCAGATGCTGGCTTATCACATTGCGGTGAGAAGGGGATGCGATGTGGATCAGCCTAGGAATCTGGCGAAGAGTGTGACGGTGGAGTAGGAGTTGATCGCTTGCCTTTGCGCGAAGCGATGCGGCGCTGTCGAGATGCCTTATCGATCCCGGTGACAGATGTAACGGCGCGAGGGTTCTTCGCCTTCGAAGTACGCTAGTTTGCCAGGGACACAGGAAACAAAAGTGCCCATTCCTCGACCGATAATTTCGGTCAGTGCGTCGTCCAAGTCCATTTCGCGTCGGTCTAGCTGGCTTCCTGACGACATCACATAGCATACAGCCGGTGCGCCGAGACGTTTGAGAATTCGCAGTACGCCCTTTGCGTTCTGCTCAGAAGGCGCCACTTTTTTGCAGAAGCGAGGATCGAGGTCGTCGAAGTGGTCTAGCGCACAGCGAATTTTGTCGCGGCCCGCCTTCGTAGTAAGTAACTCGGCAGAGCGCTGTTTCTTGCTCGACACAACAAAAGCCTCGAACAGTGCTTTTTCGGGATGAGCCATAGTCATCACTAGGTTACTATTCCACGTGAACGGAGCACTGATCAGCCGGAACGTCGACACGACTGTCGACGCAGCACGCCTGGAGGCGCCCGCCACAATACCCTTACTTGGCAGGGCACGGCCCTGCCCCACACTGGCGAGCCATAGTAGTGTTTATGGCTAGCTTGCCTGGGTCGCCGCTCACCGAGGAGCACCTCGACATTGAGCGTCGCGCAGAAACGAAGAGTGAATTTCACGACGGGCAGATGTTTGCGATGTCGGCCGGCTCACCCAATCACGCGCTGCTCGGCGCTGCTTGACCGGCAGATGCCCCCTGGTTTTGGGACTGTTTTTCACTTTACTTTGTCCGCGGCCCAGGAATCCTCCTCAAACGCCCACGTCGGGACGTTGTCCTAGGCCGCGCACTTTCTTCGATCACCGGATTTTCGCTGCCTCTACCTCCATCGCATCCTTGGTGATTAGCGCCGGCTCGATATTCTCGTGCGATTTTTCGACCAGCTTCACCACCGTCGCTTTGCTCTCGAAGGTCTTGCGAAAATCCGGATCGGAGATGACGCCGTCACCACGGTCCTCCCACGCAAATGTCTTGTATTCGCCCGGCGCGAGCCCTTTCAAATCGAAGGCCCCATTCTGGTCCGTGTTCGCCGTCCTGAGGACCTCTCCGTTCTTGTCGCAGATCTGTACGATCGCGCTGGGCAGCCCTTTCCCATCCGCGTCGCGCACCGTTCCCGTCACTTCGGCGGCGTTGGGCGCGAGCAGGACCTGCATCTCGCCGCCGCCGCTCGAAGTCAGATCCAGGTCCTTGCCATTGACATCCTGTCCCCCGAAGGTAATCGCCTTGACGTAAGTATTCTCAGGCAGGTTGGATACGCTCACGCGCACCACCCCGGGAAGGACTCCCTGCATTCGAAAAGTGCCGTCGTCATTGGCCTGGCCAAAGGCAGTGCTCCTGTTCAAAGAATCGTCAACACCGCGAAACACAACGTTGGGCGGAGCCTTTGGGCCCGGTATTTGCGATGCCGGATCGACTCCATCGGTTTTGAAAACCCCTTTGATCTCCGGCCCAGTAGTGAGCGGAACCACCAGATTCTCGATATTCTGATCGGCCACAGTGACTTCCAGCCGCGCGACCAGTTGCGTCGACTTGGTGAACTCGCCGGTCGGATCCTTGGTCTCGATCTGCGCGTACTGGCTTTGGAGAATGTACGCTCCCGGAGGCACATCCCGGAATTGAAAGAGCCCGTCTTTTCCCTGCACCTGGGATTGCCTTTGATCGAGGAACGTGGTGCTCTGCCCCTTCGGGATCAGCATCAGGCTCGCGTATCTGGGCGCCGCGGCTCCGCTCTCGATTCTCCCTCGAATCTGGTACACCCGGCCCCGGCGGACATGGATTTCAATGCCTCGGACTTCCGCACCCGCGGGGACATCCACCAGCGCGGCGGACGCAGCATCCACGGCGTTGGGAAAGTAGGTCTTGAGATTGGATTCCTGCGGCTTTTTGCTCCCCGGCTGCTCCACACCGAAGGAGTTGTTCATGCGGCTATCGGCGCTCAGATAATACCGCCCCGCGCGAAGCCCACCCAACACGAACGTGCCATCGGCTTGGGTACTGCTGTTGCCCGCCGTCTGAAGCTGCTTCTTCCCGTTCATAAACACCCACCGCGAGGCTTGTATGGAAAAGCCCGGCAGCGGCTCGCCGTCGTCGTCCACCACTTTGCCGAAAATAATCCCCTGCGGAATCAGTTTGAAGACAAGATCTTTCATCACCTGCCCCGCATCCAGCTTGAGCGGAGTCGTACCGCTTCCGGATTTCCCGCCATAGGACTGATTCACGTAGCCGGTTCGCTGCGCGGAAAGGATATAGGTGCCCGGCACAACTTCCTCGAACAGGAACTTCCCATCGCCCTCGCTGGTCGCGGCGTAATTGGTTGGGGTTGTCGATTGGCTCGGCTGTCCGATCGATTGCAGTCGCAGAGTGGCCTTTTTGAGGGGCATCCCGGTCATACTCAAAACCTGTCCCTCGATGCGGCATTTCTGCTCCTGGGCAGGCAGCAATGCGGCGATTGAAACAAAAAGCACAATCCAACTCATGATTTAAGCAGCATATACCCGCTGTGTGAACCCTTAATCGACCATAAATCAGAGTGGTCCGCATCGGAAATCCTGAGTGATATGTGGCGCACGCCTCCAGGCTCACGGAAACAAAAACCAAACGTCGATACGACTGTCGACGCGGCACGCGTGGATGCGTGCGCCACACGGTAGTTTCGCCCTTGGGTTCGCTTTGGGGCTTCGAACCCGAGTTTTTCTTTCGTTTGCAACTGCTAAGATGAACGGCGGTAACGACATCTTCCTTTTTCCTTCCGGATTCCTTGGGTTCGTTTCGTAATTTTGTTGTACTTCCTATCTGCTTTCGCTTGGCGCTCTTTCACGCTCACCAGTATCGAGTATGAGCGGCGGAAAGAAGCGGCAGTCTAGCCTCTATGTTAAGGATTGCCGATGGGTTATGGCGCGTTCCGGCGGTGTGATTAGGTTTCTGCGGTGTCCCCCTCCATGACTGTCGGAACTCCCTACCGAACCCCGACAGTCATGGAGGGGTTGGAACAGATGCAGCGACGCGGCGCGCCATGATGCTGCGGAAAAACTCGTTGACAAGCTCCAAACGGCAGGCGCTTTCGCCTGTCAGCGCCTTCACTGCGCGATCGAGATCGATAGACCGTTCTGGCTGCTCGCCCCGGCCATCTTCATGATCACGCCCACCTGCGGCGGGAACACGAAATTCTTGAGATCGGGATTGGCTAAAACCGGATTGGGGACATAGACCGTGATGCGATAGACGCTGCCCGGCAATCCCGCTACCGGTCCCATCACTGCGGCGACTCCAAACGAGAAAAATCCGTCCACGAAGATATTCGCCGGCGAGCCGGTTACCGCGTACCCATCCGTGAATGACACCGGACCCACGCCGGTGGCGTAAATCGTGATCATGTCGCCGATTTTCGTCGGGTTCGACGGACTATTCAAAGTTCCGTCCTGATTGAGAATGTATCCTGGGCCGGAGCCGCTGCCGTCGGCGGAAAAGATCCCGGGCGAGGCCGCGCCGACCGGCGCCAGCACTGGATTCGAAAGCGCTCCGCCCGATTGCACCTGAACCACCGCCGGCGTGAGCGGCAGATTCGCGGGAATCACCGCAGTGATTTGCGACGAGCTGGTCGACAGCGCCGGAACGGCCATGCCGCCGATAGTGAGTTGAGCGTCGCTGCCGAAGCCCGCGCCGCGAACGAGGATCGTTTCGCCCGCGGAGAGAGGCCCGTCCAGGACGCTGGCGGCGTTCAGGACCGAGTCGATTCGCAATTCCTGCGGCGGCGCCGACAACAGGCTGTTCACCCAGACGTTCCTGGAGCCCGCCGTGCCGGCAGCGATCACGCTGCCAGCCGATCCCAGCGCGATGCCTTGCATACTGAAGGCTTCGGTGTCGCCCAGATAGGTCGAGAACAGCAGCTTGGAGAGATCGCCCGAGAGTTCGCTCAAGAAGCCGGATGCAGGTCCGAAGGCTTCAAACAAAGGGGTGCGGGTGGGCAGGCCGCGCGGCTGGCTGCTTCCTGCAATATAAATATTTCCCGCCGCGTCGATGGCGAGCGCGCTGACGCCGGGGCCGTAGGGTCCGCCAAAATACGTTGCTGCGAGAGTGTTTTGAAGCTGCGCATCCATTTTCACGATGGCCGCAATATCGCCGCCCTGCGAAGGTAAAATCGGCGGAGGTCCGGTGGTCTGGAACGCTCCCGCCGTGGGATGGAACTGAGCCCCATTCGTGGAGCCAGCCAGGTACACGCCTCCGTCCGCCGCTAGGGCTATCGCTTCAATCACGATCGATGGCCCGCCCGATCCCAGCAGGGAGGAGCCTGTCGCATTGAGGTGATAGACCGAGTTCGAAACGACGTAAGCGCTGCCGTCGGAGCCCAGCGCAAGTGCTTTGCCTACGGCAGATCCCAAAGCGAAGTTCTCGATGCCGAGGTAGGTCGAGAACACTAGCGTCGACCCGGCTGGATCGAATTTAGTTAGAAATGTGTCGGAATACACGATGGTCAGTTCGGGCTTCGCGCTAAACCCGGTGGAGACCGTCGTACATCCGCAGACTGTTTTGTAGGCGCCCGGAGTGGTGGGCAAGCCGCCGAAGGTGCTCCCCGAAAGGTAAGCGGAGCCTGCTCCATCGACGGCGAGCCCGTTGGGAGTGGAACTGCCCGCAGGAAAATAAGTCGAGTAGACGACGGAGCCGTCCGGCTTTAGTTTGAACAAAAACGCGCCCCCGGGCGATGTTGAATACGCTCCCTTGGTGGTTGGGAAATCCAAGGAGATGGTAGTACCGGTGACGTAGACGTTGCCGGCGGCGTCCACAGCCATCGCACTCGGGGAGTCGTCCCCACTGCCTCCGAAATAAGTAGAGTAGACGACGTTGCCGGACGCATCGAGCTTCATCACGAAGGTGTTGCGCCCGCCGATGCTCGGAACATACACGCGGCCGTTCGCGATCACCAGCCCTGGCGCCGAGGCGCCCGGCGGACCGACCGGCGTGACTGTCTTCAGGTCGCTCGAAATCTGAACGATGCCAGACGTCGGACCCTGTGCATACAGGAATCCATTGGCCCAGTCGGCCGCGACAATTCCGCCGCCGAAGATGGAGAGCCTCAGGGTCCAGTTGGCTCCGTCGTCTGTGCTCTCGAAAATTCCGCCGGATCCATTGCCCAGCAGCCGGCCGGGCTGATTGGGATCGGCAAAAATCGAAGTCACGGGAATGGATACGGCCTGAAAAGTCTGACCACCGTCGGTGCTTTTGAGCATCCCGTGGGTAGAAGTGGAAAGGTAAACGATACCGGGTGTCTCGAAGTACAGATTGAATCCGTTATCCGAAGGGCCCACCACCTGCCAGCTTGCGCCGCCATCCGAGCTGCGGGCCAGCGAAAAGTTGAAGTAGACGAAGATGCTGGGAGAGGCGGGATCGATCCAGAGGCGAAAAACCCGCGAGTTGGAGCTTACCGCTATCCCGTTATTAATGGGATTCCAAGTCACGCCGCCATCGGCGCTCTTGAGAACCCCCAGGTCCAACGCTGCCGCGTATACGTTTTGATCGTTCGAGGGATCGACCACGAACTGCTCCACCTGCTTGCTCGCAATCGTGAGGGCTGTCCAGGTATTTCCGCCATCCACGCTTTTCACCCCAGCTCCGGAAGACACGGCATAAAACACGTTGGGATTCCGGGGATCGGCCGCCAGGGAGGACAGCAGCCAGTTGACGGCCAGGCGCGAGTAGGCGGAACCGGCTCCGTCGATGCGGTAGACTCCGGCCGAAGCCAGGGTGCTCTGCACCGCCGCTTTCAACGGGAGATTCGGCGAAAGCGTGCTGCCCGCGACATAGACGTTTCCCTGCGCGTCCGTGCCCATTCCGGAGAACGCATCCGCGCCCGAATTGTCCAATTGCTGAATCCACTGAAGGGCAGGAAGATTCTGGCAGAATGCGACAGGTGGGATCGCGAGAAGAAGGAATAGGAACCGGAACATGGAGGTCTCCTGGGGTCTGAATAGACGAGGCGCGGTTCTCTTTCAGTATAGCCAGACGTGGATGGACAACCATCCCGCCGGTGTGGGGCAGGTCCCCGACCTGCCGCCGGCTCTAAGCCGGCGTTCTCGAGCGTCAAGCCGCGTCCCTGGACGTGGCGCTCCGATTGGTCAATCTGCTAGCTCGACCAATCCTGTGCACCGTGGAAGATGCGCGAAATCTCAATCGCGTGTTCCAGAACCTCATAGACGGCGATGTATGGCAGCGGCGCGAACACTAACTCCCGTCGCCCGGGCATCCGGACGCTGGCCCGTCCTAGTTGAGGAAAATCCTTCAAGCGGGCACATCCTTCATAGATCTTTGTTGCGACTCGCCGCGCAGCTTCCGGATCGTCAGTCTCGATCCGATCACAGATCGCTTCCAAATCATCCGCAGCCGGAAGCGACCAACGGATTTCCATCAGGATCGCAGAAACCGGTGAAGGCGCTGGCCAACCTGCTCATGCGTCAGGTACTCCCCACGCTTTAACGCTGCCTCACCCTGCGTGACAGCATCAATGAAGCGCGCTTCTTCCTCGAAATAACGCGAGACTACATCTTGCACCAGCTCGCCAGGATTCCGGCCTTGCTTGGCGGCCGAGTGCGTCAACTTGGCTTCGAGTTCCGGAGGGAAATTCACTTCCATTTACTCTCGATCTCCTTCCTCAAGAATAACAGTGTCGGAACGGGCCGCGCCCATCTGATAAACTGGTGTATTGTCAGGCTCCGGGCTTCGTGCAACGGGCGGCTGCAAACCCCGCCAGGTCCGGAAGGAAGCAACGGTAGCGGTTTAACCTGTGTGCCGCGGATCACCCGGGGCTTGGCATATTCCCCCATGTATCAGGTCATCGCCCGCAAGTACCGGCCGCAGACGTTTGCGGAGCTCATCGGCCAGGAACACGTCAAAACCACGCTCGAAAACGCCATCGCCCAGCGCCGCATCGCTCACGGCTATATCTTTTCCGGCCAGCGAGGCACCGGAAAAACCACGGTCGCTCGCATTATGGCCCGCTGCCTGAACTGCATCCAGGGGCCGACGGCGAATCCTTGCGGAGTGTGCGCCAGTTGTCTCGAAACCGCCAGCGGCGGCGCGCCCGACGTGATTGAAATCGACGCTGCCTCCAATCGCGGCATCAACGAAATGCGCGAGCTGCGAGAAAATGTCCGCTACCGCCCGGCTCGCGACCGCTACAAAGTGTTCATCGTCGATGAAGCTCACCAGATCACCAGCGAGGCTTTCAACGCGCTTCTCAAGACTCTGGAGGAGCCGCCCGAGTGGGTCGTGTTCATTCTCTGCACCACCGAGTCTCACAAAATCCCCGCGACCATCGTCTCCCGCTGCCAGCAGTTCAGCTTCCGCTCCGTCGACTTCGTGCAGCTGGTCGAGCGCATGCAGTGGATCGCCAAGCAGGAAGGCATCACTGCCGATGCCGAGACGTTCAGCGTCCTGGCCCAAGCCGGCGAAGGCAGCGTCCGCGATTCCCTCTCGGCCCTTGACCAAGCCATCGCCTGCTGCGGGACCGAACTAAAGGCGGTGGAAGTCCGAGGCTTGCTGGGAATGTTCTCGCTCGATTCGCTGGGCGCTGTCGCCCAGGCATTGAATGACGCCGATTCCAAAGCGATGCTCGACGTCGTTGCCGATCTTGAAGCCAACGGCCGCAGCCTGCAGCACTTTTCCCGCGAGCTGGCCCGCTACTTCCGTAACTTGCTGGTAGTAAAAATCTCGCGCGGAGTCACGAAACTCGTAGCCGCATCGCCTCCCGAACAGGAAACCCTGGGCAAGGTCGCGTCGCAATTCAGCGAAGAAGACCTGACCCGCTATCTGCGTCTGACCCTCGACCTGTTCCGCGACCTCCAAAGCTCGCTTCAGCCAAGGCTGCACCTGGAACTCGGATTATTGCGCCTGGTCCACGCCGGTAAATTGCAGTCGATTGAAGAAGCCATCGCGGGAGTCGGCAGAGCTCCGGCCCGTAATACTCCCCCAACAGCTCAGCCCGAGCCGCGACCACAGGGAGCGGTCACATCCCCAGGCAACGGAAATGACACCAGGTCAAAACTCCACGCGGCTCTCCTTGAAGCGAAACAAACCTACTCAGCCGATGCCCTGGAGCATTCCGAGCTCGCCGAATCTGCGATGGAATTGGTCTTCACGACCCCCAAGCTCTACGCCATGAACCTGAAAGGCAACGAATTCACGGCCATCGTGCATAAAGTGCTGGGCAAGCCCGTGAAGGTCACCATTAAGATTGGGGAAACTACTCGCGAGGCCGCGCCGGCAGCCGCGCCGCAAGCCGACGAAGTATCTTCTCGTGCTCTCGAACATCCCGAAGTCAAACGTTTCCAGGAGTTGTTTCCTGACAGCCAGGTGAGAACCGTGCGAAATTTAAAGGACGCGTGAGGCCCCTATGAAAATGCCAGGAAACATGCAGGCCATGATGCAGCAGGCCCAGAAGATGCAGCAGAAGATGCAGGAGGAGATCGCGCTGATCCGCGTCGAAGCCTCCGCCGGCGGAGGCATGGTGTCGGTCAAAATGGACGGGCACAAGAACGTGCTGGGCGTAAAGATCGACCCCGAAGTCGCCGGCGACGTGGAAATGCTCCAGGACCTGGTGATGGCCGCCTGCAACGAAGCCACGAAAAAAGTGGAAGAATCCAGCCAGAAAATCATGGGCGGCATGCTCGGCGGAATGGGATTGCCTCCAGGGCTGCTGTAAATGCCCGATTTCGCCGCGCCGCTCCAACGCTTAATCGAGGAGTTTCGCCGCCTGCCCGGCATCGGCCAGAAATCCGCCCAAAGAATCGCGTTTTACGTGCTGCGCAATTCCCGCGACGACGCCGCGCGCCTGGCGCAAGCCATGCTCGATGTGAAGGACAACCTCGGAATCTGCAATGAATGCAATAACATAAGCGATGGCGAGTTATGTTCCTATTGCCGCGATCCGCATCGCGACCGTACCCAGGTTTGCGTGGTCGAAGAACCACATAACGTCCTGCCCATCGAGACAACTCGCACATTCGAAGGAGTTTACCACGTTCTCCACGGCGCCATTTCTCCGCTGCGCGGCATCGGGCCGGAACAACTGAAGATCAAGGGTCTGCTGGACCGCATCGCCAAAGGCGACGTGCAGGAAATCATTCTGGCCACCAATCCAACCGTGGAAGGCGAAGCGACCGCGGTGTACTTGTCTCGTCTTTTGAAGCCTTTAGGGCTGAAAGTGACGCGCATCGCCATGGGAATCCCGGTAGGCAGCGACCTGGAATTCGCGGATGAAGTGACCATTTCAAAATCTCTGGAAAATCGCCGCGAGATGTAATATAGGTGGAGTCATGGAGAACGGAAACGTCACTCGCGAATTGATTGAGGCGCTGAAGCGCTTTGAGTCGAATATGATTGCGGCATTCCGCAGTTATGATGTAGATCCACCTGATCAACCCCACGTGCCTTCACCGGCGGAGGCGGAATGGTTCGCACAACTCGCAAGGATCGAGGCACGCTTGGATTTCCTGAAATCCCAGCGACGGCCCGCCGCACCATGAGGCTGCTTGCGTGTCTCTTCTACGCGTTTCCGCTGATCGCCCAAACCAATCCTGCATCGCTCGCCGCGCGTGCATATCGCGAAACTCATGAGCGGGCGATTATTGACGAGTATTTTCAATTACTTGCCATTCCCAATATCGCTACCGATCAAGTCAACATTCGGCGCAACGCGGACTTCATTGTTGCGATGCTTGCGAAGCGCGGCATTGCGGCGAAACTGGTCGAGGCGCCGGATGTGAACCCGGTGGTTTTTGGCGAGATCCGGACTCCGGGCGCTACCAGAACTATCGTGTTTTATGCACATTACGATGGTCAACCTTTGGATCCGAAGGAGTGGGCTACGCCTCCTTTTACGCCGATGCTTCAGCGCGATGGCGTAACTGTTGCGCTGCCCGATTCGAAATTCGATCCGGAATCGAGAATCTACGCGCGATCTGCGGGCGACGATAAGGCTCCGGTGATTGCGATTCTCGCCGCACTTGATTCGGGTGCGAAGCCTAAGTCAAACATTAAATTCGTGTTTGAGGGCGAGGAGGAGGCTGGATCGCCCAATCTGGGGCACATCCTGGAGGCCAATAAGGCCTTGTTCTCGGGCGATGTGTGGCTGATCTGCGACGGTCCGGTGCACCAGACTCGCCGCCCGTTGATTGCCTTTGGCGCGCGCGGCATCGCGCAGGTGGATCTCACTTTCTATGGTCCCCGGAGGGAGTTGCATAGCGGCCATTACGGAAATTGGGCTCCCAACCCGGCCTGGCTGCTCGTTAGTGCCCTTAATACGCTCAAAGACAGCTCCGGAAGAGTCTTAATTGACCATTTTTACGACCACATCGAGCCGTTAAGCGCCACCGAAAAGCGGGCCATCGCCGAAGCGCCGGACTTCGACGAGGAGCTGAAGAAGGAGCTTTGGCTGGGGTCGACCGAGGGCGAGCCGAAGAAGCTGATCGAATTGCTGCAACAGCCGTCACTCAATATTCGCGGCATGGCCAGCGCGCGAGTGGGCGCGCAGGCATCGAACGTGATTCCGTCCACCGCCACGGCGACCATCGACATGCGGTTGGTTAAGGGGATGGATCACAAACAAACCGTGGAGCGGTTCATCGAACATTTTCGGAAGCTGGGCTACTTCGTGGTCGATACGGATCCGAGCCCGCAGGTTCGCACGGCACACGCGCGGGTGGTCAAGATTGTTTCGAAACAGGGCGGGTATAACGCGGTCCGGACTTCGATGGATCTGCCGATTTCTCAGGAAGTGATTCGGGCTGTCGAGAGCGCGCGAGGTCCGGCAGTGAAGGTTCCCACGATGGGCGGCAGCGTGCCGCTCGACGCGATCGAGCATGCGGTGGGCACGCGCACGATTACCGTTCCGATTGCGAATCATGATAACAATCAGCACAGTTTCAATGAGAATATGCGGATTCAGAATTTGTGGGATGGGATTGAGTTGATGGCGGCGCTGTTGACGATGTAGGAGGAGGAGCCAGGAGCCAGTAGCCAGAATGCGAAGGCCGTGCCCAGTGGGCACCCACAATCGGCCGCAGGCTGCCAGCCTGCACCACAGCGGCCAGCTCTCGGTAGAGGTTGAGTTTTACAGGACGGGGAACATGCCGGATTCGTGGACTCCGTCGGGGGTTAGGCCGGCGATGAAGGTCTCCACTATTTGATTTGCGGGGCGGGGCGTCGCAAGGGTCACTTTGATAAAGTTTTCGCTTAGGGCGCGGTTGCCTTCTAGGGTGACTACGGAAAGCTTTCGGCCAATCATGGAGCGGCGGAATTCCTGATTCTTTTTTGCGGCCAGGTCGCGCAGGACGTGGGTGCGATGCTTGCGGATTTGGGCTGGTACCTGCTTGAGATCGGCGGCTGGGGTGCCGGGACGTTCGGAGTAGGTGAAGACGTGCAAGTAGGTGAATGGCAGGCTTTCGATGAAGGCTCGCGAGTCTTCGAATTCGGCATCGGTCTCGCCGGGAAAGCCGGTCATGACGTCGGCTCCGACGGCGCAATCGGGCATCAATGCGCGAGCCTTGGCGATGCGATCGGCGTAATGACGCGGGCGGTACTTGCGATGCATGCGGCGCAGCACTGTGTCCGAACCCGATTGCAGTGGGGCGTGGACGTGCTTCGCGATTCGATCAGACCACGCCATCAATGCGAGCAGATCGTCTGAAAAATCCATGGGCTCGACGGAGCTGAGCCGCAGGCGCTCGACTGGCGTTTCGTTGAGCAGGCGGCGGACGAGGTCGGCAAGACGGAGTCGACCGGGAAAGTCTCGGCCCCAGCGGCCAAGATTGATGCCGCTCAGGACGACTTCGCGATACTTCATTGCCAGCGCGCCGATCTGCGCGATCACTTGTTCCGCGGGAGCGCTGCGGCTGCGGCCTCGCACGAAGGGGATGATGCAGAAGGAGCAGCGGTTGTTGCAGCCGTCCTGAATCTTGAGATTGGGGCGCGTGCGTTCGCCGGCCGCGTCTTCGACGGGGGCGGAGAGAAAATCGTGGCTCGCGAAAATGTCGCCGACTTCGATTTGTCCGTGGTAATCCATCGGGACTGAGACAAGATCGGGGATGTGCGTTTTATGCGAGTTGCCAACCACCAGGGTGACGCCTTCCATGCTCGCGAGTTCCTGCGGAGCCCGCTGCGCGTAACAGCCGGTGACCAGAATGCGGGCTTGCGGATGATCGCGATGCATGCGGCGAACGGTCTGGCGCACTTCGTCGTCGGCGGTGGCGGTGACGGTGCAGGTATTGAGAACGATCAGGCCCGCATCGGCGGCGGTCGCTGCGGAGGAGAAACCTCTCGCCGCCAGGCCGGCCTCGATGGCGGCTCCGTCGGCCTGGGAGGCGCGGCAGCCGAAGTTTTTTACCCAAAATCGATCCACTGGTTCTATGGTAACGCGGGCAGGTTGGGAACCTGCCCCACTTGTCCGACAATATCCTATAATATTCTACAGCATCTTCTTATGCGCACTTACAAAACGGTATCGGTAACTTTCCCTCCGGCTTTGCTGGAGAGGGCGCTGGCCATAGCGGAGCAGGAACAGCGCAGCATGAGCGAACTGATGCGCGAGGCATTCCGTAGTTATGAGCGTACGCGGCCGGGCGATACCGAGGACCAGATGGAGACCGCGCGGAGGCTCAAGTCCTCGATGGCTGCGGTGCGTGGCGGCGAGTACACCGACTATGACGAAAAGGGGCTG
Organism: Bryobacterales bacterium; assembly: GCA_963813145.1. GTDB lineage: Bacteria > Acidobacteriota > Terriglobia > Bryobacterales > Bryobacteraceae > Palsa-187. Next base: position 1,860,019 of record CAWEXX010000001.1, on the reverse strand, counting down.
AGAAATCTCGGCAGGAAAATCGTCGCGGACGTTAGCAAACAAGCAGGCGGACGGAAGAAGCGCGGGTGAAACCCTATCGCCTCGCGAAGGAGCCGAGCGCGACCTGATCGAGATTGCGCGATACGTCGCTGAAAAAGCGAGCCTCGATGTAGCCGAGCGCGTGCTCACCGAGATTATCGAGAGCATCATCGTGATTGCGGCGCATCCCGAGATTGGGCGAAAAGAAGAGCGCTATGGCAAGGGAATGCGCTCGTTTCCCTTACAACGATATGAAATTTACTATCGCGCACGCAGGGGTGGAATTCTGGTGCTCCACATCTTCCACGGCGCGCGAGACCAGAAGAAGGCGTGGACGGAGTCCACCGCAGTCAAGAAGCCTACTGTTTAAGAGCCTTCAGGCACGAATTTCTATTACGTCGGTCCACGCGGGTTTTTTGCGCCTCGGGTGAAACCCTCAGGCCCGTAAACGAAGGTGGGAGTCTGAAATTGGTACACGGGTTCTATCGATTTTTTGAGGGCGCTGGTTTCTAATGAGTCATGGAACGATGCGTCTCCTGTAACGGGCTGGTTACCAAGAAAGATACTGAGTGTTACAGCTGCGGCGAGCGTTTGCCCGGGCAAGGCGGGTTCGCCAATTCGCTGCTGCGGCTTTTTGGCAAGACGAAACCGCCGTCGGCTGTAAACTCTCGGGTGGTGGGTACCAGGGACTGGAAAAAGCCTGCTTAGCGTTGCCGGAGATCACTCCCTGCGGTCGCGGCTCTGTAAGAACGACAGGTATGGTTTTTGAGGAGACGGCGCACTCGGAAGAATCCTTGGGGATTGTGCTCGGCGGAGTGCCGATAGAAGAGCGTGTCCTTAGATCGGGTACTTTCTCAGGAAGAAATCGACAACGTATTTAAGAAGCTGCGGGAGAACACGGGGGACGAGGATCCGGGCAGGAAGGCTCAGGTTTACGATTTCCGGCGTCCCGACCGCATTGCCAAAGATCAGCTGCGCGCGATCCACTTGCTGCATGAGAATTTCGCGCGGGGGCTGGCGTCGAGTTTGTCGGCTTACCTGCGCGCCTATGTCGCGGTAAACCTGGTTTCGGTGGAGCAGCTTTCGTTCATGGAGTTCACGCAGTGCCTGCCTTCGCCCACCTGCATGATCTCGCTGGGCATGCGGCCGTTCGACGGGAACGCGGTGCTGGAGATCAATCCGACGCTAGTGTTTCCGATTCTGGAAATGCTGCTCGGCGGGTCGGGGAAAGTCGCCACCAAGATCAATCGCGAGATCACGGAGATCGAGCAGAGCATCATGGAAGGGCTGCTGCGCATCGTGCTGCACGACCTGCGGACGGCGTGGCACGCGGTAACGACGATCGACTTCGCGATTGAGAATTTCGAGACGGAGCCGCAGCTGCTTCAGATCCTGGCGCCGAACGAAGCGGTGGTGGCGATCAGCATGGAAGTCCGCATCGGCGATACGGCAGGGATGATGAACATCGGGATCCCGTCCATCATCATTAAGATGCTGCGCCAGAAATTCGACCAGCAGTGGAGCGTTCGCAAGACTCGCGCCACGGAGGAAGAACGGGAGCGCGTGCTGCGGCTGATCAAACCCGCGATGATCCACCTGGATGCGCGGCTGCAAGGGCCGAAGCTGGGGGTGGAGGCGCTGCTGGACCTGAAGGAAGGCGATACGCTGGCGTTCGATTATCCGGTGGATCGTCCGCTGGATATCATGGTGAACGGCAAGCTGAAATATCAGGGTGAAGTGGTGTCGACGGGTCGAAAGCGCGGTTTTCAGATCCAGCAACTGGTGGTGGATGAGACGCTGAAAGCTGCGGCGACCACTCCGTAGCAGGACGCTGAAACATTTGAAACACAGACTAAAGTCTGTGTCACCTGCTATCAGCCATTTGAGAGCAGAGGGTGGCACAGGCTTCAGCCTATGAAGCGGTTATCATGGTTTCACGCGGCACTGAGCCGCGAAAGGAGACCAATGAAACAATTTCTACTGGCGGCCGGGCTGGCTGCATTGTCGATAGCCCAAAGCGCTCCGCAGCAACATACGTTCCTCAAAGTGGGCGATGAAGCGCCGGATTTCACTCTGCCCGACAACAACAATAAACCCGTGAAGCTTTCTGACTTCCGGGGAAAGAAAAACGTCGTACTGGCGTTCTTTCCCGCGGCATTCACCGGTGGTTGAACGAAGGAACTCACCGCCTACCAGTCTGGTATTGGCAAATTCAGTGAAGCGGATACGCAGGTTTTAACCATCAGCACGGATTTCATGGCGACGTTAAATCATTGGTCCAAAGAGTTAAACGCCACTTTTCCGATGCTGTCGGATTACAAACGGGTAGTGACCAAGCAGTACGGCGTGCTGGGCGAGACATCGTACCTGGCCAACCGGACGACGTTTGTAATCGATATGGATGGCAAAATTGTCAGCATCGAAGAAGGCAACAGCGCGATTGACCCGACCGGGGCGGTCACGGCCTGTAGCCGGTTGAAGCATTAAATCCATTCCGGTCGGTCCACTAAACGGCGAGCCGCAGTTCCATTTTTGGAAGCGGCTCGCCGTTTTTGCCGATGGCTATTCCAAGTACCATATCCCGACCCGGAGTATTTGGTAAGGGCTACCCATAGTACTAAGACGCTGAAAAATACTGGATTCAGGTATTGGAATCCCGCACTTCCTATGGCATTCTCGATGTGTACAGAGGGCCGTTTCGGAGGGCGGCCTTCGGGTATTCCTTCTCAAGAATTAACTATCCTTGCAAGCCTCTTGCATGCTCGAGAGCCGATTCGACCTCCCGCCGGTGGCTCTCGAGCATTTTTTCGTTCGGAGCTTCGAAGCGCATCACCAGCACCGGTTGGGTATTGGAGGCGCGCAGCAGACCCCAGCCTTCGCCGAATAGAACGCGCACACCGTCGACGTCGATGACCTGGTGGGTCTTCTTGAACTCGGTCGGCGACGCGCGCGACCACCTGAAACTTGGTCTCGTCGGGACAATCGACGCGAATCTCGGGGGTCGAAACCATTTTCGGGAATCCCGCAAGCTGCGCGGAGAGGGGCTTTCCGCTTTGGGCGACGATCTCCATCAGGCGGCAGGCGGCGTACAGCGCGTCGTCGTAGCCGAAATAGCGGTCGGCGAAGAACATGTGGCCGGACATTTCGCCAGCGAGCTCGGCATGCTCCTCCTTCATCTTGGCTTTGATGAGGGAGTGTCCGGTTTTATACATGATCGGGTTGCCGCCGAGGCGCTTTAGCTCGTCATACAGAAGCTGCGAGCATTTCACTTCGCCGATGAACGTCGCGCCGGGTTTGCGGGTGAGAATTTCGCGGCCATAGATGAGCAGCAGCATGTCGCCATAGATGACTTCGCCATTTTCATCGACCGCGCCGATGCGATCCGAGTCGCCGTCGAATGCGATGCCGAGGTCGGCGTGCTGGGCCTTCACCGCGTCCTGCAAATGCTTCAGATTGGCGGGCATGGTCGGGTCAGGATGATGATTCGGGAAGCGGCCGTCCATATCGAAGAACAGCTCCGTTACGTCGCAGTTCAAACGTTCCAGAAGGCGATGCAGCAGGGGGCCGGCAGTGCCGTTGCCGGCGTCGGCCACGACTTTGACGCGACGCGAAAACTGGAACTGCGGCGCGACGGCGTCGAGATAGGCGTCGGAAACGTCCAACGATTTATGGCTGCCTTCGCCGGTCTCGAAATCGCCGGATTCCATGAGCTTTCTGACTTCCTGAATCGTCTCGCCGTGCAGCGTGCCGGAACCGCAGACGGTCTTGAAGCCGTTAAACTCGGCGGGATTGTGGCTGCCGGTGATCATGACGGCTCCGTCGGCTTTGAGATGCACCGCCGAAAAATAGAGCAGAGGCGTAGGCACGACGCCGATGTCGGTCACGTCGCAACCGGAGCTGAGAAGTCCCAGCAAGAGCGCGTCATGCAAGCGAGGCGAGCTGAGACGGCAATCGCGTCCGAGATTGATGCGGCGTCCGCTCTTTCGCTGCAGCAGCGTGCCGAGCGCGCGGCCGAGCTGGACGATGTCGGGGCTGATCAGTTCAGTTTCTGCAACGCCGCGGATGTCGTATTCGCGGAAAATGGTCGGTTTGAGCATGAATTTCGAGGGTAGCAGAGGGGAGTAGCCAGTAGCCAGAACTCTTCGATGGCAGCCTGCCGCCGATGGGCACGGCCATTCTTTCAAGTGGGGCAGGTCCCCGACCTGCCGCCGGCTCTTTGCCACTATCGCTGTACGATCCCCCACTTTCGTGACGAGGTTATAACCCCTGACGCTAACAAAATCGCCGGAGTGCTTCGCCGCGTTCGCGGTGCTCCTCGGCTATCATCGCGAACACCGACTCGAGCTCTCGAAGCGCTTCTTCCGCGCGTATCCATCAACGCGTAACACCCGGGAATCGCGGGAATCTCCGCCACCCAACCATCCGGCTGGTTTCGATAGAGCACGACTTTGTAATCGTCGAAGGTCACACCACAATTCTACCTCCGGCTTACCGATGGATTGCCTTCGATGAAAAATCGCAATGGCAGATCCACTGACTTCGTGATCCCGATGCGAGCCGACCTTGCGACCTCGAATTTCTCAACCTGACTTGGCTGGTGGATCGTAATCGGACCTTTCGTCACGTCGACGCCGTTGTGCGCGATCCTGATGCCGAGCGCTCGCGTCAATTTCCCCGGACCATTGGCGAGATCCTCGTCCCTTTTCGCCGCGGGCCGGCGCTGGCGCATTTCGTGTAGTCCGGTTAAGGGTTCCAGCGCGCGGATCAGAACGCATCCGGCGATGCCTTCGGGCTCGCAGACGATGTTGAGGCAATCGTACATGCCGTAGATAAAATACACGTAGGCATGACCAGGCGGACCGAAAATGACCTGGGTTCGCGGCGTGATGCCCCGGGCGGAATGCGCCGCGCCGTCGTCCGCGCCAAGATACGCTTCCGTCTCGACGATACGACCCGAGACTTCCTCGAAAGCCAGCGTTTTTCCGAGCAGCTCGCGCGCGACCTGCGCCGCCGGACGTAAATAAAACGCGCGCGGAAGCGGCGGGTTCACTTACAGCTCGAGCTTGCCGTTGAAGACCATGTCCTTCAGATGAAACTTCTGCTTCACGTTGAGCGGACCGAACTGAGTGGAGAACTCGACATCCTTGTCATCGATATCGAAAGCGGTGGTCTTCGGGAACAGAAACAACACCAGGGTCTTCTGTTCATTGGTGCCGGCCTGAACGTCGGAGGGCGCAATGGGGTCCTTGCCTTTCACTGATAGGCTGCTGTTCTTGAGCAACATCTCCTTTAGCTTCTCGCCGTTGCGGATGGATCTGACAGGAAGGCCGGTCACCAGAATGGCGTAGTATTTCTGGTCTTCCTCAATCAGCTTCTTCGCTTCGGGCGAAGTTGCGGCCTCCTTGCCGAACTTTTCCTTCGCCACCGCCTGACGGATGGGAAGAGCCGTTCTCCAGGAGACGGTGAGATTCAGGCTGGCTCCGCCGCTGCCCGAGGGAGCTTCCTGTCCACGCGATCCGCCGCCTACGCCCATGCCGCCGGTAGCGCTGCCCATCGACTCTATTTCTCCGCCGCCACTGCCGCCACCGCCTTTGCTGCGTCCCTTTCCGGATCCGCCACCGCTGCTACTGCCGCCGCCGACTTGTACCGATATCTGCTTCGACCAGGGAGAGTTGTTTTCCATTTTCTGAACGTCTTTTTCGCTCCAGTCGGTGAACGGTTTCGACGCCCAGAAATCGGCGGCCCAGAGGCAAATGGAGAGCGTGAGTAAGAGAGGAAGAAGTTTTTTCATCAGGTGATTCCCAGCAAGTAAGTATACCGCTACACTGGATTCTCATGCGGCTTTTCACCGCGATCGATCTGCCGGCGGAGATGCTGGAGAAACTAGGCGAATTCCTGGCGCGCCTGCGTCCGTTGGCGAAGCTGCGCTGGACGGCGACGGAGAATCTCCACATCACCACGAAATTCATCGGGGAGTGGCCGGAGGCGCGGATCGAGGACATGAAAACAGCGTTGCGTGGCGTAAACCAGACGAGCCCGATCGACATTTCAGTGCGTGGGGTCGGGTGGTTCCCGAGTCTTCGCCGTCCTCATGTGTTTTGGGCCGGAATAGCGAGCCGTGACCATAGGGAGCGGTGTTCTCAGCTGGCCGCGCTCGCCCATTCAACCGAGCAGGCGGTAGCGACGCTCGGCGTGCCAATCGAGGAGCGAGCCTACTCGCCGCATCTGACCCTCGCGAGAATCAAAGATTCTGTTCGGCTTGACGCCGTCATCGCTGCCGCCGGCGACCCGGATTTCGGAGCCTTCCAAGCCTCCTCGTTTTTTCTCTACCTATCCCTTAACGGAAAATATTCCAAACTCGCGGAGTTCCCTTTCCATTCATGACCGGACTTCTTGCCCTTGCGATTGCCTATCTCATCGGAGGGATTCCCTTCGGCTACGTGCTGGTCCGTCTGACCACCGGCAAGGACGTTCGCTCGGCCGGCAGCGGCAACATCGGCGCGACCAACGTTCTTCGCACCACCGGTCGCGCGGCCGGCGTCGCGACCCTGCTGCTGGATGTCGCGAAAGGATTCTTCGCCGTATGGCTCACGGCGAAAATGACCGATGACGACCCGCTCTGGATGAGCCTGGCGGCCCTGGCGGTTATGGCCGGCCACGCCTTTCCCGTCTTTCTGAAGTTCAAGGGCGGCAAAGCAGTCGCGAGCTTTATCGGAGCATTCCTATACTTAACGCCCCTTCCCCTGGCTACCGTACTGATTCTATTCGTTATCACAGTTGTAATAACGAGGACTATCTCGGCTGGTTCCATTCTCGCCGCCGGGACGTTTCCTTTCGGAGTGTGGCTGATTCTGCATCCCCGCGCCCCGGTTCTCATCGCTTCTTTGATCGCCGGAGCGTTCATCGTTTACCGCCACAAGTCAAACATGGAACGCCTGCGCGCCGGAACTGAAAATCGCTTTAGCTGGAAAAGGAAATGACGCTTGCAATCATCGGGGCCGGAGGTTGGGGCACGGCACTGTCTATCGTTCTTGCGCCGAGGTTTAGGCGGGTCCGATTGTGGGTCCACGAAGAGGATCTGGCGGCTCGCATGGATGTGACGCGTGAAAACGATGCTTTCCTGGCCGGTTTCAAGCTGCCGGAAAATGTCGACGTAGTGACTGGCTCTCTCGGAAACGCCGTGCATCGCGCGGACATTGTCATGGGAGTGATGCCTTCCCATCACGCCCGCGATATTTACACCAAACTGCTGCCTCATATCGACCCCGGGATGACGTTCGTCAGCGCCACCAAAGGAATCGAGAACGGCACCTTGTTGCGCATGTCGCAGGTGATTGCCGAGGTGGCCAAGGCTCCGAAAATCGCGGTCTTGTCCGGTCCGACATTTGCCCGCGAAGTGGCTCGGGGCGAGCCGGCCGCCGTGGTGGTCGCCTCGACGGACACGCAGGTCGCAACCGACGTGCAGGCCGCTTTTTCCGGACCGTCATTACGCTTGTATACAAATCATGACCCGATTGGCGTCGAAGTCGGAGCGGCGCTAAAGAACGTCATCGCGATCGGAGCCGGAGTCTGCAAGGGACTCGGGCTGGGCAACAATTCCCAGGCTGCGTTGATCACCAGGGGGCTGGCGGAAATCACCCGATTGGCGGTAGCCATGGGCGGCCAGCCAAAAACGCTGGCCGGACTGGCCGGATTAGGAGACCTGGTACTGACCTGTAGCGGAGAGTTAAGCAGGAATCGGCAGGTCGGACTGGAACTGGCAAAGGGGCGGAAAGCCGAAGATGTGACCGCGTCCATGACCATGGTGGCGGAGGGTGTGGAAACCTGCGCGGCTGCAGTGGATCTAGGGGCGAAATTCGGGGTGGATCTCCCGATCATTCAACAGATGCACGCCGTTCTGCATCATGGAAAAAGCCCACGGGAGGCTCTCCGCGATTTGATGGAGAGATCATTAAAAGGGGAGTAAAACGGTGGTTCCCATGTAGTATGGGGAAATGAACCGCCCTGCGGTAACACCGCTCCCTACGGTCACGGTTCGGAAGCGCAGCCGCATGTCATCAGCAGCCTACCGAGCCGTGACCATAGGGAGCGGTTTCAGGAGTGGGGACAGCAAGTAGACTATGCCGTTAAATCCAGCGCAACCTTCGGCAAATCCGGGGGTTAAGAAGGATATGGAGGCTGTGGCAGCTCTCGACCGGGATGCGGAGTTGATGCTCCGGGTGCGCGAGGGCGACGACACCAGCTTCGGCCTGCTGCTGGAGCGCCATCGCGGACCCGTTGTGCATTTCCTTTACCGGATGGTGCAGAACCCGTCCGTATCGGAAGAGTTGGCGCAGGAAGTGTTCCTGAGGGTGTATCGCAGCCGGGCGACTTATGAACCGACGGCGAAATTCACCACATGGCTGTTCCGGATCGCGACACACCTGGCATTGAACTGGGTTCGCGACGGGAAAAAAGAGAAGGGCCAGGAGAGCCTGGACGAGCAAGTGGTGGATGGCATCGACCGTCAAGTGCAGGATCGCCAGCCGACCATCGAGCAGGAGATGTTGTACGAAGTGAAGATGAATGAAGTACGGCAGGCCATCGAAGCGCTGCCGGCAAAGCAGAGGGCGGCCGTGCTGATGCACAAGTACGAAGAGCTGGAGTATGCTCAGATCGCCCGGGCGTTGAATTGTTCGGAGTCGGCGGTGAAGTCGCTGTTGTTCCGCGCGTATGAATCGCTGCGGTCGCGGCTGGCGCACATGGCCGGATAACGAATTTTGGTTGGAGTGAAACATGAATTGCCCGACAAAAAAGAATGAGGACGCGGAGATCCTGCTGGACTACTGCGCCCACACGCTCTCTCCGCTGCAGACGGAAGAGTTTGAGATTCACCTGAAGCAGTGCGCCGATTGTTCGCGTCTGGTAGCGGCGCAAAAGGAAGTGTGGGGCGCACTCGAAGCATGGACTCCGGTTCCGGTCTCCGTCAATTTCGATGCGCGGCTCTATGCGCGCATTGCACAGGAGCAAGCCGCGCCCACATGGCGGATGTGGCTGGGCCGGATCCTTCATCCTCCGGTTCCCTATGCACTGTGGAAGTCCGGCCGTACCGTTGGCGGCGGCGTGTGTGGTTCTGGCGGCCGGACTATTTATCCGGATGCCGGATGCCGACATGCCTGATGCCAAGCATGTCGCGCAGCCTCAGCTTCGATCGGACAAGGTGGACATTGAGCAGGTGGAACAGACGCTGGAGGATTTCGATATTCTGACGCCTCCGGTGCAGGCCTCCGCTGGCTCGATGTAAACTGATGCGGATGGTGGCCAGGGTCGCGATCGCTGCAATGCTCGTGTGCGGAGCTATCTTTCCGCTGGCGGCGCAGTCGAAGAAGGCCGCAGTGGCCACTCGCAAGCCTCCCGCTCCGCCCAAGCGTCCGCCGCCGAATGCCGCGAAGGAACTCGACCGTTTTTCGAAAATGTCTCCGCAGGAACAGGAGAAGGAACTCGCGAAACTGCCTCCAGGCCGGCGCGCGGCGATGGAGCAGCGCCTGGACCGGTATCAGAAGCTCTCGCCGGAGCAGCAGGAGAAATTCAAGCAGCGCCTGGAAGCGATGCAGAGCCTGCCCAAAGAGCGTCAGGCAGCGGTCCGGCAAAAGATTAAGGAGCTGCGCGCACTGCCCCCACGCGAGCGGAGAGCAGCTCTCCAGGGTGAGGATCTGAAGCAGAATTTTTCACCCGAGGAACAGCAGTTGGTGCGCGGGTCCTTTCCGCGGATGCAAAACCTGAATTGAAGCCTCATGCGTCAGCTTGGGGCTATTACGATTGCAGCGAGAGCCCCAAGCTGACGCATGGGGCTACGCCTGCCCCTTAGCCTTCTTCACTGCCTCAACCAACGCCGGCACTACTTCGAACAAATCCCCGACGATGCCGTAATCGGCGACTTCGAAGATCGGCGCATTGGCGTCCTTATTGATCGCGACAATCGTCTTCGCGCCCTTCATCCCGACGAGATGCTGGATCGCGCCGGAGATTCCGACGGCCATGTACACCTTCGGCGCCACCGTCTGCCCCGAACTGCCCGACCTGGCGCTCCATGGGCAGCCAACCCGCGTCGCAAATCGGACGCGATGCCGCGAGCTCCGCGCCTAGAGCCTTGGCCAGTTCCTCGACGATGGGAATATTTTCCTTCTCCTTGATCCCGCGCCCCACCGAGACGATGATCTCGGCAGTCGTCAAATCCACTGCGCGTGCCGACTCGCGGAACGGAGCTTCGGGCTTCTGGCGGATCGCCGCGGCGTCGAGCGAAGGAGCGAAATGTCTCCACCGGCGCCGAGCCTGCTTCCAGCGCCTCAGCCCTGAACGATCCCGCCTGCAGCGACGCGAAGTATGGACCTCCGCCCGACACTCGAACGTCGCCGTTCAATTTCCCCTGGAACAGCAGCCGCACGAACACTGGCGAGCCGCTTTCGATGCGCACCGCGATCACGTCGCTGATCAGCACCTGCGAAAATCGCGTGGCCAGCTTCGGCGCGAAATCGCGAACCTGATACGTATGCGGGAACAGCACCAGCGTGGGATTCGTCGCGCGAATCAGCGCCTTCGACCGCCGCCGTATACGCATCGGCCGTGTAGTCTTTGAGCAGATCGTGCTCGACCGCGTAGACTTTCGCGCACTTCTTGCGTACGCCGCCTCCGCCGCCAGCGCACCGATGCCCGAGCCTGGAATTGCTGCATGAAGCTCGGTGGACATTTCCGCCGCCAGTTGCTGTCCGGCGACCAGCGTCTCCCACGACATGCGATTCCACTTGCCGCCGGATTGTTCGAGAACGACCAGGACGCTCATATGACCCGCACCTCGAACTTCAGCTTCTCGACCAGTTGCGCCGCCGCCGTTTTCGCATCGCCCTCGAAAATCTGCGTCTGCTTGCTCTTGTGCGGCACGTAGATTTTATCGATCGTCGCGGTTGCCGTCGCAGCCGTGCCGAGTTCCGCCAGCGTCACGCGCTTGATCTCTTTCGCCTTGGCCTTCTTGATCCCCATCAGGGTCGCGTAGCGCAGTTTGTTGATACCGCTCTGAATCGTCAGCACGGCGGGCAGAGGCATGGTGATGTGCTGGAACCAGCCGTCTTCCAGCTCGCGCTTCACGCGAATCGATTCGTCCCGTCGACCTCCACCTGCATGATGATCGTCGAGCTCGCGATCCCCATCAGCTCGGCCAACACCACGCCGGTTTGTCCGTAACCCAAGTCGTCCGATTGCAGACCGGTCAGAATCAAGTCCGGATTCTCCGCCTTCACCGCCCCCGCAAGCAGCTTCGCGACGCCCAGCGTGTCCAAGGTATTGAGATTCTCTTCCTCGATGTGAATCGCCCGGTCGGCGCCCTTGGCCAGCGCCTCGCGAATGGTCTGCGCGGCGCGCGCCGGGCCCGCGCACAGAGCGATCACTTCTCCGCCGTGCTTCTCCTTTAACTGGAGCGCTTCTTCGAGTGCATAAGCATCCGGCTCGTTGATCTCGAAGCTCAGGTCGGCTTCCTGTATCCAGCGTCCGGACGGCCTCCACGCGGAGCTGCGAGTCGCGGACGGGGACCTGCTTGATCGCGACGATGATTTTCATTTAGTCTCCATGTCCAGGATCCAATGCCCTCACGGACGGGGTTATAACTCCTGGCAAGGTGTGAAAACTCCGGCGACCGCTCCCGCTGGTCGCGGCTCTGTTACTAACCGGCGAAATCAACGGCCTTTCAGAGCCGCGACCTGCGGGAGCGGTTTTTGCCGACTTTTCCCGGGCTGGTTCACTAATCGGGCCTTTTGAAGATGAGGCAGCCGTTCGTTCCGCCAAATCCGAACGAATTGGTCAGCGCGTAATCGATCTTCATCGGACGCGCATGATTCGGCACATAATCGAGGTCGCACTCCGGATCCGGAGTCTCCAGATTCACCGTCGGCGGCGCAATCTGGTCGCGAATCGACAGCACAGTGATGCCCGCTTCCAGTCCGCCCGCTCCGCCCAGTAAATGACCGGTCATCGATTTGGTCGACGACACTGCCACCTTGTAAGCATGATCGCCGAACACGCGTTTGATCGCGGTCGTCTCGATCCGATCGCCCAGCGGAGTCGACGTTCCGTGCGCGTTGATGTAATCGATCTGATGCGGCTCCAGCTTGGCGTCGCGCAGCGAATTGCGCATCACGCGATACGCGCCGTCGCCATCCTCGGCCGGCGAAGTGATGTGAAACGCATCGCCTGACATCCCGTAGCCGACTACCTCCGCCAATATCGGAGCGCCGCGCCGCTTCGCATATTCCATCTCTTCGAGCACCAGAATCCCCGCGCCTTCGCCGATGATGAACCCGTCGCGCGACACATCCCACGGCCGGCAGGCATGCTCCGGATCGTCATTGCGCTGCGACAGCGCGCGCATCGCCGCGAATCCGCCGACGCCCAGCGGAGTAATGCACGCTTCCGCGCCCCCGCAAATCATCACGTCGGCATCGTCGTGCTGGATCAATCGGAACGAATCGCCCACCGCGTGAGCGCTGGTGGTACACGCCGTGGCCGTTGCCGAGTTTGGACCCTTCGCGCCCGTCCGTATCGACACGTAGCCCGACGCTAGATTAATAATGGTTGCGGGAATAAAAAACGGAGAGATGCGGCCCGGCCCCTTTTCGAGCAGATTCTTGTGCTCCCGCTCGATCACCTCGAACCCGCCGATGCCGCTGCCGATGTAAACACCGGTGCGCTCCGCCGTCTCGGGATCCGGTTTCAGGCCCGCGCCTTCGAGCGCGAATTCAGACGCCGCAATGGCGAACTGAATAAACCGCCCCATCTTCTTGATTTCTTTTTTCTCGATGTAATCGCCGGGATTGAATCCCTTCACCTCGCCGGCGATGCGGCAATTGAAATCAGTGGCGTCAAACGCAGTGATCGGCCCGATGCCGTTCGTCCCGCTCTTGATGGCCTCCCAGACTGTTTTGGTGCCGATGCCAACTGAAGTCAGAAGCCCGACTCCAGTAACTACGACTCGTCGTTGTAAACTCACTCCGGGGACTCGCCGCGCTAGGCTTTCTTCTTCGACTCGATGTAGTCGATGGCATTCTTCACGGTAGCGATCTTCTCGGCGTCCTCATCCGGAATGTCGAGGTCGAACGCTTCCTCGAACGCCATCACCAGCTCGACGATATCAAGCGAGTCGGCGCCGAGGTCATCGACAAAGCTCGCGGTGGGATCGACTTGGGATTCATCCACCCCCAATTGCTCGACGATGATTTGCTTGACCTTCTGCTCAACGGACATGCACCCTCCAGGGATTCTTTGGCAACTCCTCGATTCTACCTACGCAAGGCGGGATACGCAAGCCGCAAACTGCCCTGGAGAGTGCTTTCAGCCGGTTAGCCCTATTTACGGGCGATATCGCGCGCCGTAGTCGTCGTGACGCGCGCGGAAGTCCCGCAGCCGATTCAAATCGTCTGAAAGAATCTGCCGATCGCCAGGGCCCATCCGGTTCTCGGCGACCACCGCGCCAAGAGCGTTGATAACGTCGTCCAGCTCCCGCTCATCGTAGCGGCCTTGGCTGAGCTTCCCTTGCAGGCTGTTCAGTTCGTTAACCGTCCGCATCAGCCGCGCCCGGTCTCCGGTAAAAGGAATCGTCGACCGCTCCAGGTGCTCCACATCCTCGCGGACGCGTTGGAACAGATTCCGCCGCCAGCCTTCGCCCTGGAAAAACCGGTCTCGCTGCTGAGCGTACTCCTGTTCCCGGCGATCCACGATGCCATCGCCATTGCGATCCCGCGGGTCATTATATACAGCGCCTTGATCGCGCCGGTAATCTCCCAGACCGCCGCTGCCCCAGGTCAACTCAAAACGGTACTCGCCGGCGCCGCCTTCGTGATCCTCAATCCGAATCACCACCGGACCGCCGTCCCGAGGCCCGCGCACAAGCGACTGCCTCCCTCGCCCCGACTCCGCCGTGAATCTGAATCCCGGCGCATTCGGAGGCATCGGACGGGAACACTCAAAGTCCCGCCATTGGGGAGCTCCACCGGATAGATTTCGCAGCACGCCACTCTCGCCGCGAATTTCTACCTCAGCCGCTCCATCCACAACCACGCTTACCAGGCAGCCTTCTCGCCCGCCGCCCGCGGGTCCACGGCCAATCTGAGCGCGGCGCGGAATATCCTGACCACTGAGAGTCCCGATCGTAGCCGCAGCTGCAAACATAACAAAAATTGATTTACGCATATTTCACCCCACAAAAGAACTGCAAGTACTTGGCCATTCGGCATATCCTGCAATTTGTTAGGGTTGCGTTTTCGGCGGGGCTAAGCAGCAGTGAAAATTACCGCTCTCCCTGCATTCCGGCTACTGGCTACTGGCTCCTGGCTACTTTCTTCTCACGCCCACTTGACGCTATGGTCCGCCGTCACCGCAAACGTCCCTGGAGGCGACGTCAAGGTGAAAAACGACCAAGGACCGTCAATCCAGGGATACCGCCAGATCACGCTCTCATCGATGTCGACACCTAGGCCGGGCCCCGTCGGCACCACCAGGTTCCCGTGCTCGATCGTCAGCGGAGTCTTCAAAATCTCCGCCGCCAGCGGGAATGGATACATGAACTTCTGCATGTCCGTCGAGTAGCATGGATACTCCAGCCAATCGACCACGCTCTCCGGCCAGCAGACGCCTAAATGCGCCGCCGCCAGCACCTCGAGCGACGAGCCCCAACTGTGGAACGCGAACCGCAGACCCGCCCGTGCAATATCGGGAAACAGCCGCCGCGCGGTCGCAAATCCGCCTTGGCACACGATGTCCATCTGCACATAATCGACGGCTTGGGACTGGATCAGGTCCAGATACCGCAGCTCATTCGGCTCATGCTCTCCGCTCGCCAGCGGCACCAGGTCCTTTTCGTTCAGATCGACATAGGCATCGTGATCGTCCGGCTGCATCGGCTCTTCCAGCCATAGGATGCGATATTCCGACATCGCCTTCGCCAGCCGCTCCACCGTCGCCTGAGTGTAGCTTTTGTTGCCCATGCGCCACCACGTGTGCGCATCCACCATGATTTCGAAATCGGGACCCGTCGCCTGCCGCATCAGCCGGACCGCTTCCAGATCGGCTTCCGGCCCGGATCCAGGGCGCATCTTGTACGCCGTGAATCCCAGGTCGCGGCACAGCACGGCCTCCGCCGCGTATCCTTCCGGCGATTGATACATTCCGGAGCTGCCATACAGGCGAATCCGGTCCCGTACCCGTCCGCCGATCAGTTCGCTGACGGGCAGATTGCGAGCCTTTCCCGCCAGGTCGTACAGAGCGATCTCGACGGCGCTATAGACCTTGCTCACCTCGGCGTCGGCACCCGCGCCCTGCTGAAAAAGGATCCGCAGCGCATCGGGATCGGTCAGCGTGCGTCCGGTAAGAAACGGCGCAATCAGTTGATCGATGGTCTGCTTCGATTTGACGCTTGCCTGACCCGGCGCATAGCCGAACAACCCCTGATCGGTGGATACGCGAATCAGCATCGCATCGCGCTTAAGAATGGTGCGTTCGCCTCCGAAATACGTAAGCTTGACAGGCTCCGGGAGCCGGTAGGAGAGGAGATAAGCTTCAATGCCGGTAATTTTCATCTTGAAGAACAGGAAGTAACTTCATTCTATACGGAACCCCCAAACCTTTGCCTGCTTGTGGTGCAGTCGTGGGGCAGGTTCCCGACCTGCCCGTCCGCGCAAATAAACCCAAAAAAAGCCGGGCGTTGTTTAAACGCCCGGCGAGGAGCACCCACAAGCAGCTCGGAGGAATCTGCTTGTGGTAGTGGAGGAAATTGAAGAATCGAAATCGGCCTTGAAAGACAGCGACGACCAAACGGAACGAAAGGTTACCCTAATAATCCGCCATGTCCCAAACAAGCCACTTCCCATCCCGAAACGCGATATCTCGCCAGCATCGGAGGCAGTACCAGATCGACGACATTCGGTTTGGCGGATCGAAAGCATCCTGGTGCGGAGACAATCGGCGTCTCCTCTTTATACCCAAGCAAGAAAAGGTTGCCCGGCTCGACCGGCGCCAGGAACCGCTCCAAATGGCAGCCGATACGCGTCATCGCGCGGCCAATTACATCGTCGGGACCCGCCGGCGCCGTAGTCGAAGCCACCAGAATCGCCGCCGGCTTCGCCCGCAGCAAATGCTCCAGCCCTCGGGCCACCGCGCTTTCTTCTTCCTGGGTAGCCAACATGAACGCCGGCATGATCCCGAAATGCTCCAGCCGCTGGCGCATGATTCCTTCGAACAGTTGCTTCGCCCGATCGCCGTGTACCGGATCGGTATAAAGGACCGCGACCACCGGGTTGCGAATCGGCCGCGCCTGCAAAATCGGGCCCCGCTCCCGCAATATATTGATTACCGCTTCCAGTTGCGATTGCGGCACCGCGAAAGGAGCGCTCTTCACCGTGGCGATCCGCTGCCCGGCCAGCGCGAAACTGAAATTCAGATTCGTCGCGATCACAATACTCGCAATACAATTAATCTGTCGCAGTAATTCTTCGTCCACCAGAACGCAGCAGTCTTCTGTGGCGAACAGATTCGCCCGGCCCCCTGCCGCCAGACGGATCTCCAGACATCCGCAGCCCATCTCCGCCGCCGCTTGGCTTACCGCATCGTCTTCCCCGACTTCGCCTGGCTCTAGCTCCGTCACCCAAACGCTTCCCAATCCTTCGGTTTCCAACAGCCGCACATCTTCTTCGCTCAACACGTGCCCCTTAGCAAGTAGTTTGCGTCCGCCAGGACGAAAGATGGTGCAACAAAGAATTCTGCCCGTCGATTCCTTTACCTCAACCGTCTGAGCTTTCATTTGCACCTCCCGAGTGTGCCACTCGGCGATAATCCGTATAACCGCTTTGCGTAGAGACTAGTGGCATTTTATCCGGAATTATCTCAAGTAATTTAAAAAATAAAGGGCTAGGGAAATCATTTGGGGCGGAATACTACCCACTCCGATTTGAATGGTATTCCCAGGAATTTTAACCGCAGAGCATTGTTTGAAGCTGATCAAAAATGCTCATCAATAGAAGAAAATCATTTTCCTAAATGGAAATGAGTCTAGTCGTGTAGTACCACGCTCAACAACGAGCTATGTACCTCCAGCGTGCCGTTGTACTTGATAAACCCAAGTTTTCGAAACTTATTCATGAAAAAACTGACCCTGGAGCGAGTCGTGCCGATCATTTCCGCCAACGTCTCCTGGCTGATCTTCGCAATCACCAGGTCCGGTTGTTGTTCTTTTCCATAGTTGGCCAGCAGCAGCAGCACTCGCGCCAGTCTCTTCTCGCTGGAATTGAAGAGTTGATCGACCAGGTCTTCCTGGATGCGGATATTGCGGATCAGCAGGTACGCTAAAAAGATCTCGGAAAACGCGGAGTCTTTACCTAATGCCCGGATGGTTGCCTCTTTCGTGATCCGCACCACCTTGCATTCGGTCAACGGAGTCGCTGTCGCCATGAACCGCTGCTGCCCCGCCAGGCATCCCTCACCCAGGAAATCTCCCGGACCCAAAATGCCCACCACCGCTTCCT
This sequence comes from Bryobacterales bacterium, assembly GCA_963813145.1. Taxonomy (GTDB): domain Bacteria; phylum Acidobacteriota; class Terriglobia; order Bryobacterales; family Bryobacteraceae; genus Palsa-187. Next base: position 1,842,461 of record CAWEXX010000001.1, on the reverse strand, counting down.
TGCCTCGCTTCGAGACTACCCCGACCTTAACCTTGCCCTTCTCGATGTAATAAATGGCATCGGCCGCATCGCCCTGACAGAAAATCGCCTTCTTCGGAGTGTATTGCCGGACGGTCTTGCCTCCGCTGATTTTGCCCAGAAAATCGTGTTCGTCAAAGTGCTGCGCTATCGTCTTCATAGGAAGCGGCAGAGGTGGCGTACTTTGGTAGAGGGAAACAGGGGGCCGGTGCGCAATCAAAAATATTCTAGCCGCCACAGCCTTTCAAATCTGTTCAAAATTGAACACACCCCAGCGAGCCGCGACCACGGGGAGCGGTCTCCGGCGTATCGGTGCCCTATTGCAATCGGCTTCCCTTCCCAATTTGCCAGCCTCCTTCAATCGCCTCCCAGCCGCTTTCAAACCGCTCCCTTTGGTCACGGCTCGCTTGCATTTGCCGAGCCGTGACCATTGGGAGCGGTGCTTTTAGAGCCGCGACCATCGGGAGCGGTCTTCCGACGCCTTAAACTAGTAGCCAGTGTCCTATCGCAAGATCCTCGTCCGCGCCACCAACTGGGTGGGCGACGCCGTCATGTCCATTCCCGCCCTCCGCGCTCTGCACGAAAAATATCCCGATGCGGAAATCTCCATCCTCGCCAAGCCGTGGGTCGCCGATCTTTACGGGCGCGAGCCCTTCTGCCACCGCGTCATTCCCTACACGCCCTCCAGTCTCGCCGCCAAATGGCGAGCCGCACGCGCCCTCCGCAAAGAGACCTTCGACTGCGCCATCCTCCTGCAGAACGCGTTTGAAGCCGCAGCAGTGGCCTTCGCCGCCGGCATCCCCAAACGCATCGGGTACGCCCGCGACGGCCGCAGCCTTCTGCTCACCAACGCCATCCCTGTACCGAAGCCCGGCGAGATTCCAGCCCATGAGCGGTTCTACTATCTCGAGCTTCTCCACCGCGCCGGCATTCTCGATACGCTTCCCGCGAATGAATCCATTCAACTCGACGGCGCACCCGCCGCGCGCATTGCCGGGCTCGCGCGTTATCGTTCTTTAGGACTGGGCGAACTGATCGTCGGCGTCAGTCCCGGAGCCGCTTTTGGAACCGCGAAACAATGGCTCCCCGACCGCTTCGCCTCCGCCGCCAGCCGGGTCGCAAATCAGATCGGAGGCAAAGTCGCCATCTTCGGATCCGCCTCCGAGCGCGAGTTGTGCGAATTCGTCGCCCAAGCCTGCACCGCGCCGGCACAGAATTTTGCCGGCCAAACATCGCTGGCCGAATTTATCGAGATGGCCGCCGCCTGCCGCGTTTATCTGACCAACGATTCCGGGGCCATGCACATCGCCTCTGCCCTGGGCGTCCCCTCCGTAACCGTCTTCGGAGCCACCGATGAAGTCGGCACTGGCCCCACAGGACCGCGCGCGCGCATCGTCCGCGAACCGGTCGACTGCAGTCCGTGCCTGCTCCGCGAATGCCCCATCGACCACCGCTGCATGGTCAGGGTCGAATCGGATCGAGTAGCGGAAGTCGCCCTGAACCTGCTGAAATAGACACTGACATACACACTGAGCCGCGACCATAAGGGAGCGGGCAGCCGCGACACACTTAATGGACACCCGCGAAAAAATCATCACGGCCACACAAGCCGAAGCTATCGCAGCCCAAGGAGCGACCATCATCAGCGGCTATTTCGACCCGCTAGTGGCATCCCATGCCGAGCGCCTCTCAGCTCTCAAGCCCGACGGGAGAAAACTTCTCGTCCTAATCGCCACGCCAGATAACGCCATCCTCCCCGCCGCCGCCCGCGCCGAGCTGGTAGCAGGACTCCGCGCGGTCGATTACGTAGCAGAACTCACCGCTTCGCTGACTCCACAAATCCATCTCGAACAAGAAGACAAGCAGCGCTTCGAAGCCCTGCTCCAACACGTCCACGCCCGCCAAAAATGCGAATCTTAGTAGTCCGCCTCAGTTCGATGGGCGACGTAATCCATGCACTCCCCGCCGTGGCCAGCCTGAAACATAGCTTCCCCCACAGCCACGTCACCTGGGTGATCCGAAGCCGCTGGGCGCCTCTGCTCGAAGGAAATCCATTCGTCGATGAGGTCATCCCCTTTGAGCGAACGCTGAGCGGCATCCTCGCCACCCGCCGCAAACTACGCGAACATCGTTTCGACCTCGCCGTGGACTTCCAAGGCCTGGTTCAATCCGCCCTGGTGGCCGCCGCCGCGCGGCCCGACCGCCTGGCCGGATTCGCTCAAGTCAGAGAAAAAGCCGCCGCCTTCTTCTATTCTTTGCGGGTCGAAACCCAAGCCCCTCATGTAGTCGATCGAAATCTGGAATTAGTAGCCGCCGCCGGCGCATCCAGCCTGCTCCATACATTTTCGGTGCCCGAAGGTTCTCCGGAAGGCAGCTTTGCCCGAAGGAAATTTCGTCCTCACCAGTCCCCTCGCCGGTTGGGGGTCAAAACAGTGGCCGGTCGAGTTTTATCAAGAACTTGCCAGCCATGTTCCTCTGGTTGTGAACGGTCCGCCCGACGCGGTGGAAATTCTTTCGACCATTCGCGGAGCGCACGTGCATCTGTCTGGGATTGCAGGACTGATTGATGCCACGCGCCGAGCCCAGGCGGTCGTTGGCGTGGATAGCGGGCCACTGCACTTGGCCGCCGCCTTATCGAAGCCCGGGGTCGCGATTTTCGGGCCGACCGACCCAGCGCGCAACGGTCCCTATGGGGGCACGATTCGAGTGTTGAGATCTCCCGATGTTACTACCACTTACAAGCGGCATAGCGAAACTCACAACAGCATGCGCGCCATCTCTCCGCAAGATGTTTTAGAGGCTTTGTGAGCTTTCCGAAACCTTACGCCGACCGGGTCGCGAAATTGCGGGTTCCGGGGGGATTTCTTTTAGTCGCAGCGTTTTTGTGGCTCTCCGCGCCAACGTTTTTGTCGCTTGAAATTGGGCTTCCCATTTCGATTCTAGGGCTTGCCCTGCGGGCCTGGGCGGCTGGGCACCTGGAAAAGAACACCACGCTGGCCGACGGAGGGCCGTACGCACATGTTCGCAACCCTTTGTATTTAGGGACATTAGCAACGGCAGCGGGACTGGTGGTCGCTTCGCGGCGGTGGGAATTGGGCGTGCTTTTCGCAGCCGTCTTCTTATTGATTTATCTGCCGGTGGTTGAACTGGAGGAACAGCATTTGCGGAAGCTGTTTCCTGACTATGAGATGTATGCTCAGCGTGTGCCGAAACTGATTCCTCGTTGGGGAACAAGCCCTAAGCGGTTTCGATGGGCTATTTATATGAAAAACCAGGAGTTTCAGGCACTCCTGGGTTTCCTTGCCGGCGCAGCCGTCCTCGTCTGGAAGGCTTACCGCTGACCAAGCCACAGCAATCCGAATCTCATACTTGTATATGCGTAAACGGCGAAGATATTATTTGACCTTAAAATCGTTGAAATGCAGGATGGCGTTGAACAGCATGTTGAACTCGCCGAAGTTCTGCCAGCGGTAGATCGGATTGGTGGAGAACATCAGCACCTGCCCCTTCCCCACCGGAACATCGAGGATCGCGGGACGGCCCCGTATTTCGTTCGCGCCCTTCATCAGGCCGCTGAGAACAGCTTGATCGCCGCCGGGGAAACGCATCAGGACCTGAGATTCGCGATCGGCGGTCGGCACGGCTAATAAAGGACCGTTGGCCCAGCGCACTGGCTGCTCTTTTTCGGTGTAGCCGTAGAACACGGGATGAGCCGGGCGCATGATTTCGGCTTGCACGATGGGTCCGGGGGCATAGAACGCCGGGGTTGTTCTGGTGGCTTCGACTTTGCGGGTGATGCCGAAATCGGCGGGGAAGGAACTGGCGGTGCCTAGCGTAATCATCAGGCCGCCTTGCTCGACGAATTTCTGCAGTTCGACTACGCCTTCGAGGCCCATGCCTCCGGTGATGTCGTCCGATTCGCCGTACATGCCCAGGGTTTTGAAATCGTTGGATTTCTTGTAGGGCATGGGCGTGGCTTTCGATTCGATGTCATAAACCAGGCCTTTGGAGCCGCGGCCTTGATTCGGAATCACGATCACATCGTAGGCGCCGCGCAGATTGCCTTGCTTGACGCGCTCCTTATATATGAGGTCGAAGGGAACTTCGAATTTATCGAAGGCGTAGCGGACCCAGCCGACTTCCTGCGTGCTGCCCCAAGTCGAGAAGATAGCCAGCCGCGGCAGATCGACATCGTGCATGGGAACTGTGGGCGCTGCGGCCAGTGCGACGGCCTTTAGACCGAGAGGTTCGACCGCGGCCTTGAGTTTGTCGTACGAGCTCGCGGGAAAGATGAGCGAGCCGGCGGGAATATCCTGGTCGCCTGATTTGAAAGCTTGCTCGACAGCTTTCGCGCCGATTTCCTTTAAGCGATAACGCAGCGTCACCAGATTGTTCGAACCGTTTTCGATGACGGCGAATCCGCCAGGCGCTGCGCTGCCTGCGACCGTGCCGTGTACTTCGAATTTGTCAATGTAGTCCGTCGGCACATCGAGCACGGCTTTATCCATGCTCTCGACGACTTTCGAGTGGCTCATGAGGCCCATGGTCCAGCCGGTGTCGTCGTACGTGGTGAGATTGGCGTCCGGGAAATCCTGTTTTTCGAGCAGGATCTTCGCGAGGCGTCCGTAAGGTTGATCGCGCTTGACGATGAACGAGCCGGCGGGATAAGTGCCTTCAGTCAACTTCACTTCACTCCTGGCGCGGCCTACTTCGATGCCCTGAAAACGCAGGGTGTTAACGATGAACGCGACGCGAGTCTGGTCCTGCCCGACGGGAATCACGTAGCCGTGGACTGCGTCTTTCTTGCCGGCGTCGATGGAGTTGCGGCTCTTCTTATAAAAGTTCTCGAGAATGATCTGCGGGAAGGCGGCGGTCAACTGGAGCGCGGTCAGCACGCCGGTTTCGCCGTAGTTGGTGTTGTTGCGCATCGACCAATCGACTTCGGGATAAGGAGGCAGCGGGCGATACCATTCGCGCGTGGTCATGCCCCGGCCGCCTCCACGCCCGCCTGCGCCGTCGGCACCTGGGGCGATTTTGCGGTGCATGGTGTTCGCTCCGCCATTGCCCATGATTTCGTACATGCGCATCATGCCGTTATGATTCGACGACATGAATCCCAGGTAGCCGGGCGACCACATATCGACGAAGGCGTGGGTCCACACGCCCGGCATGCCGTACTTGATCATCTGCTCCATCTCGAAGTTGGAGAACCAGGGGAGCTCGCCGTAGAGGATGGGATCGAGCGTGGGATTCTGCGGAGCCTGGCCGCTGAAAGTGTACATGAAGGGTTCCGATTCGTGCAGCTCATGCATGATCGGCGGGTGCCACTGCAAATACCAGGTGAGGAGGCGTTGGGAGCTCATCTGCGAATAATTAATGTCGCGATTGTTGTCGTGATAGATGTACTTGCCCCAGTAGGGAGGGTTGCCCATGCTATCGTTTTCGCCGGCTTCGTTAATTTTGTATTTGTAATACCAGTCGACGTAGCGGTCGCGGCCATCGGGCTCGGCTACGGGAGTGACGGACACAATGACGTTGTCGCGAATGGTTTTGATCAACGGCGTTTCCTCGGTGGCGAGGCGGTAGACGAGCTCCATCAGCATCTCGGAGGGCCCGGTTTCGGCGCTGTGGAGACCTCCCATGACGTGATAAATAGGCTTGGCTTTGGCGATGATATCGCGGGCGTCGGACTCGCTGATTTTTCTAGGGTCGGCTAACTGGGCCAGGTATTGGCGGTGGGTTTCGAGGTTCTTGATGAAGTCTTCGGAGCCGATGTAGACTACGACGCATTCGCGTCCTTCGTCGGTCTTGCCGATATCCAAGACTTTCACGCGCGGGGACTTCGAAGCCAAAGTGCGGTAGTAGCCGATGATGTCGGCGTAATAGGTCAGTTTTTTGGGAGCGCCGATATGGTGGCCGAGGACGTCCTTGGGGGAAGGGACTGCGCCGCCTTTGGGGAGGTGGTCGACCAGGGGGGACATGAATTCGGGCTTGGTGGTCCAGTCCTTGATGGTTTTGGCGAAGTCGTCGTCCATTTGCTGTGCGAGAGCGAAGGCGGAGAGGACGAGGGAGGAGAGCAGCAGGCGCATAAGTGGTTATGATCCCATATTGATTTGATTTGTGGTATTCAGTTTACGGACTTTTTTGTTCGATGCTGCTTCGCGCTTGGGCGTGTCGTCAATGGGTCTCCGTCTGATAAATATGGTAGCGGCTTGTAAGGCGATAGGGCCGCAGCTCGGCCATGCCACGCAGCACGTATGCGTACTCGGGGTACAACAGCGTCACGATGATATGCCGGGGATTTCGCCGAAGGGACGCAGCCAGATTGTCCAGCACTTTCTCCATGACCGCGGCGCCAAATGGATTAAAAAGATGAATCACCAAATTCTCGTTCGGGAACTCAAATTCCGAAGCATCCATGTTTAGCGATTCAATGTTCTTACATCGCCTCTTGAAGTAACGGTAACGTTGGATATTTCTTTGAGCTGCGTGGTGAAGTTCCACCGCGAACTCTACACCCAGAATTCGGCGGAATGGATATTCCGCCGCCAGGAACAAGACCCGCCCCTTGCCTGAACCAAGGTCGACGAAGGTGTAATCCGCGGGATTGTTCAAAGGCAGTGCATCGATCACCCGCCTTGCGCCGGCCGGCCGCGCGGGCAAATAGTCGAAGCCGGACTTTGCCGTACCCACCAAGGTGAGTTTGTTGAGTGGGATGATTCCGCGCGTTTCTACGCGCCTGGTTGCGTCGAACAATCTTCCCTCAGCCAGTACGGCGGCCGTGCGAAGCCACTTCAATTCACGATCCAACTGCTGAGGTATTTTAAACGCGGACTCAGCATCCCATTGAATCGCGCAAGCGAGCCCCGCACCCAACGGAGGCTGCGGCTATCGAAATACGCGCCCGTAGTGGGAAAGAAACTAGAGAAACTAGGAACAGCAACCCCTTCCTCGCAGACGCAAAGTTGCCTTTTTGGCGGGCTTGACGGCTTGCGCGGATTATGCACGATAAGACGCAGAGGTCGTTGAGGAAGAGACGAGATCAACGAGTCTCCGCCATTTTTCGTCCGACTGACGCGCCAGTGATGCGCGCGTAGAGTCACGCCCGAGTCGAGATCCGCGCCGTTGGGCCAGCAGACGACACCAAGTTCCGGATGAACACCGACTTTGCGAAATTCGAGCGAATCACGCAATGAAGCAAAGATCCCTTCAAACGAGACGAGCTCATCCAACGCGACGGAGCCCTCCACGCCATCCTCAAAGCGAATTTTCAGACGGTACGGATCGGAAGGAATTACGGAAACAACATCTTTCAGCATTGCTACTAAAAAAATATCACGCCAAGGCGCAAAGGCGCTAACGAGTCAGCGAAAACGAAGGCCGGTTGCCAATCGGCAGCACGCTGCCAGCCTGCCCTACAAGACGGCAGGCGGAAGCGCCTGTCCCACATGCTTTCAGTCCTGCAGAGAAATTATCTTCGCTTCGTTTTCAATACGATTGGCGTGCCTTCGAAGCCGAATTTTTCCCGCAGGCGGTTGATTAGGAAGCGCTCTGCGGAAAAATGCATGTCGCCGGCTTTGTCGGTGAAGACTATGAACGTCGGAGGGCGCACGCTGCCTTGGGTTATGTAGAAGATTTTCATGCGGTATTCCCACTGCAAGTCCGCTACGAAACGGTTTAACGCGCCAGTGCTGATGTGCTGGTTGGCGGCGTCATAAGCCTTTTTGATCAAGGCGAACAGACCTCTTGTGCCTTGTTTTTTCATCGCTGAGATCAGGACTACCGGAGCGTAGTCCAGGAACTTCAGGCGGTCGTGGAGGTCTTCTAAAAACTTGCGGCGGTCGCGTTCTTTTGTTACGTCCCACTTGTTGACTGCGATGACGATGGCTCGGCCTTCTTCGTGGGCGTAGCCGGCGATGGTTGCGTCCAGCGCCAGCACTCCTTCACTCGCGTCGATCACGAACAGGGCTACGTTGCACATGCGCAGGTGGCGTCTGGCCATGACTACGCTCAGCTTCTCCGCCATCAGCTTGGTTTTGCCTTTGCGTCTTATGCCGGCGGTGTCTATGAAGACGTATTCAGTGCCGTTTTCTACTATCGTTTCGTCTACAGCGTCGCGCGTTGTTCCCGCGATTGGGGAAACTATGGCACGCTCACTGCCGATTAGGGCGTTTAACAGCGTCGATTTGCCGACGTTGGGGCGGCCGATGATGGCTACCTTTATCTTGGGCGACTCTTTGGCGTGTTCGGCGGCGGTGGTTTCGGCTACCGGGTGTTCCGCCTTTGTCGCGCGCTTTACATCAATGGGGAACGCCGCGGTTACGTGCTCCAGCAGGTCGTCGAGACCTAAGTGATGCTCGGCGGAAACGGGGAAGAGGTGTTCGAAGCCTAACGAATGAAATTCGTGGGTCAGGGATTCACGCTTCTGGCTGTCGATCTTGTTGACCGCCAGAGACACCGGCTTGCCTAGCTTGCGCAGCATCTTGGCCAGGTCGCGATCGGGGCCCGTAATTTCTGAGCGGCCGTCGATCAGGAAAATGACTTGCGCCGCGTCTTCCAGCGCCACGCGCGCTTGTTTCAGGATTTCACGCGGGATCATCTCGGTGTCGTCGGTGATGATGCCGCCTGTGTCGATCAACTCGAATGGCCGTCCGCGATATGACCCGGCGCCGGCGATGCGGTCGCGCGTGATGCCCGGTTCGTCGCCTACAATCGAGCGTCTCTGGCGCAAAATCGCATTAAAAAGGGTCGATTTCCCTACGTTGGGCCTTCCGACGATCACGACGGACGGCAGCGCGTTGTGCGGAGCGAATTCGTCCGGTTCGGATTGTGGAGGCTGAGGCATGAGATGATAGTAGAGTTGCGCCGCGCTTGCGCGCCTGGGCACGACTCAAAGATAACACCCGAATGTCTCACGATAAGAATACAACTATACGCAACGTCGCCATTATTGCGCACGTCGACCACGGCAAGACTACGCTGGTCGACGCGATGCTCCGTCAAAGCGGCATTTTTCGCAAGAATGAAGCGGTCGCCGAACGAGTGATGGACTCGAACGATCTGGAAAGGGAACGCGGCATCACGATCCTTGCCAAGGCGACAGGTGTCCGGTATCACGACATCAAGATCAACATCGTCGACACGCCCGGCCATAGCGATTTTGGCGGCGAGGTGGAACGCGCGCTCAAGATTGTCGATGGCGTGATTCTGCTGGTGGATGCCAGCGAGGGTCCGCTGCCGCAGACTCGTTACGTTCTGATGAAGGCGCTGGAAGCGCACTTGCCGCAGATTGTGGTTATTAACAAGATCGACCGGCCCGATGCCCGGATTCAGGAAGTGCTGAACGAGGTCTACGACCTTTTTATCGATTTAGATGCTACCGAAGATCAGTTGAGTTTCCCCGTAATTTACACCAACGGCAAAGAGGGATTCGCGCGGACCGACTTCACTAAGCCGGACGTCGAGGGCGAACCGGAGACGTTGCAGCCGCTCTTTGAATTGATCTTGAAAAATATTCCGCCGCCTAGCGGGTATCCTGATAATACCCTCCAATTGCTGGTGGCGAATCTGGATTACAGCGATTACCTGGGCCGGCTCGCGATTGGGCGCGTGTTCAATGGGACGCTAAATCTGGGCGATGAAGTAGCGATCGCGAAGCTGGATGGGACGTTTCACAAGACTCGCATCACGAAGCTGTATTCGTTCGAGGGGCTGAAGCGCGTGGACGAGACGGTGGGGCGCACGGGTGATATTCTAGCGATCGCGGGGGTCGAAGGGATCACAATCGGCGAGACGGTGACCAGTGCGGAGAATCCGGATCCGCTGCCGCATATCCAGATCGACGAGCCGACCATTGCGATGACGATCGCGATTAATACTTCGCCGTTTTCGGGGCGCGAGGGATCGCTGGTCACGTCGCGCAATATTCGCGACCGGCTGGACAAAGAGCTGCTGACCAACGTATCGATCAAGGTGGAAGAAGCGGGCGGGCCCGATGCATTTAAGGTGATGGGCCGCGGCGAGCTGCAGTTGGCGATTTTGATCGAGATGATGCGGCGCGAAGGGTACGAACTTTCTGTCGGCAAGCCGGAGATTTTGACTAAGAAAATCGACGGGGTGGTGAGCGAGCCGGTAGAGCTGCTGGTGATCGATTGTCCGGAGAATTTTGTCGGCGTGGTGATCGAGAAGCTCGGGTCGCGCAAGGGCAAGATGGAAAAGATGGTGAATCACGGGTCGGGGCGCGTGCGGCTGGAGTTTAAGATTCCGTCGCGCGGGCTGATCGGCCTGCGGAGCGAAATGCTGACGGATACCAAGGGCACTGCGATTATGAACTCGCTGTTCCATGGGTATATCGAATGGCAGGGAGATATTCCGTCGCGACCGACGGGGTCACTGATCGCGGATCGGGCGGGAAGAACCACTGGATACGCGCTATTCAACCTTCAAGAGCGCGGCGATATGTTCGTGTCGCCGGGCACGGAAGTGTATGAAGGGATGATCGTTGGCGAGAATGCCCGGGATTCGGACCTGGATGTCAATATCGTGAAAGAGAAGAAGCTGACGAATATGCGGGCGTCGAGCGCGGATGAGGCGATCCGGCTGGTGCCGCCGCGGCTTTTGAATCTGGAACAGGCGATCGAGTTTATTCGGGACGATGAACTTGTGGAAGTGACGCCTCAGTCCATCCGATTGAGGAAAAAGGTCTTAAAGCAGAATCAGCGGTAAACTTGAATTATTTTCGATAAATGCCCTGGTTTCAACTGGTTAGATGGGATTTAGGGCATCGATTGTCTTTTCAACTGTTGGTTCGCCATGCGATACTAACCGATAAGACACATGACTCAGGTCGGCGAGGCAATCGCCCGTTATCACAAGTTAATTGAGAGCGGTCCTTATATTGACCTTGGATGGGCGCAGGCGCTCCAGGAGCAGTTGAAGGCCGCGAAGCTCGGCGGACGGGCTATCTCGCCTGTATTGCGGCCTCATTTTCTGAGTGGGCGCGATTACGCGGCGATGGCGAAGACGGCGGAGACTATATCGTCGGCGATTTCGAGAGTGGAGCAACTAGCGCTGTCGACTCCGGCGCTGCTGTCGAGGATTCAACTACTTCCGGCGGAGCGGATGCTGGCGCAAGTGGATCCGGGATATTCACACTGTGGCGTTACCGGGCAGTTGGACGCGGTCCTGAATAATGGGGCGATGAAGTTTTCGAATCATCACGCGGATGCTCCGGCGGGGGTGCTGTACGGGGACACGCTGGCGGATTTATATTATGAAGCGCCGCCAGTGAAGGAATTTCGCAAAAAATATAAGCTGAAGAAGTTGGGCGGGACGAAGTTTTTGCTGAGCGCGCTGCTGAAATCGTACAAGGATTTCGGGGGCAAGCAGAAAAAGCCTCGCATCGCGATTGCGGAGCTGAAGCAGCCATTTTCGGGCGGTCCGGGGGATTACGCGCAACTGGCGGATTTTTTCACGCGCGAAGGTTATCCAGCGGAAGTGGTGTCGCCCGATCAGTTGGAGTATCGCAACGGGGTACTGCGACGCGGAGAATTCACGATCGATATTCTGTACCGGCGGATCCGGCTGCAGGAATTTTTGGTGCGGTTCGATTTGTCGCATCCGATGGTGCGGGCTTATAAGGAACACTCCGTTTGCGTGGTGAATAGCTTTCGCGCGGAAGTCGGTGCGAAGCGGGCGATTTTCGATCTGTTGACGGACGATGCGGTGACCGCGAAGTTTCCGGCGATCGAGCGCAAGGCCATCAAGGAACACATTCCCTGGACGCGGCTGGTGCAGGCGGCGAAGACTACGCACAAGGGTCACACGGTGGACCTTCCGGACTTTGTGATGAAGCATCGGGCGAAGCTGATCCTCAAGCCCAACGACGATTCGCCCGATCAACATTCATTCCGCGGTTCAGATACGGACGACATCGGGTGGGAAAAAGCTTTGCGGCAGGCCATGCGGACTCCTTACGTGGTGCAGGAAGTGGCGGATCCGGCGAGAGTGGTGTTTCCGCTGATGCAGTACGGCAGCCTGATGATGAAGGAGATGCAGGTGGACGTTCATCCGCACTCGTTCTACGGCAAAGTACACGGATGCTCAAGTTGGCTGAGCATTGTCGGCTCGCAGAGCTTTTCGACGCTCACGGGGCTGGCTCCCACGTTTGTTCTCGAAGGCAAATAGAAAATTCTTGTAACCGGCGGCCCACAACTATAGTATTCTCTGTTGTAGATTACTTAGGGGTCACGCCAAATGAGCAAGTCATCGGATCTGATCCAGGGCACGCTGGATTTATTGATTCTGAACACTATTTCTCTTCAGCCGCAGCACGGTTGGGCCATTGCGAAACGGATCCAGCAGGTTTCGAATGAAGTGCTGCAAGTCAGCCAGGGCGCGCTCTACCCGGCTTTGCATCGACTGGAACAGCAGGGCTGGATCCGCGCGGACTGGCGGGTGACCGATGGCGGGCGGGATGCGAAGTATTACACCTTAACTCGGGCCGGGCGGGTTCAATTGCAAAAAGAACTCGCGCAATGGGAACGGCTTTCAAACGCCGTAGGGCTGGTGATCCGAATGGAGCCGCTATGAGCCGGTTGCTCGACATCATCAGGTTGCGGCTCCGGTCGCTCTTCGGTAAAACCCGCGTGGAACAGGAGCTTGATCGCGAGCTTTCGTTTCATCTGGATCAGCTCACCCAGGAAAACATCACCCATGGAATGTCCCCCAGGGACGCGCGCGCCGCCGCCCAGCGCGACCTGGGAGGATATTCGCAAATTCAGGAGGAATGCCGCGATATGCGCCGCACCAATCATATTGAAAATGTCTGGAACGATCTTCGTTATGCGGTCCGAACGCTGGGGCGGACTCCTGGATTCACGGTCATTATCGTGTTGACGCTGGCCCTGAGCATCGGAGCGAACAGCGCGATTTTCAGCGTGATTCAGGGAGTACTGCTGCGGCCTCTCCCGTATCCGCATCCCGACCGCCTGGTGCGCGCGTATTTCGCCAGCGACTCCCAGCCGAAATTTCCGCTCAATCCCAACGATTTTCGCGACTTCAGGGAGCGCAATCGCACCTTTGAGAGCATGGCGGCAATGACGCGCCACGACGTGCAGCTTTCGGGAATTGGAGGCGACCCGGTAATGCTGCGGGGATTCAGCGTTACGGCGGGTTATTTTGGTACTCTCGGCCTCACACCCGCTCGCGGCCGCGACTTCACTAACGATGATGAACTTGCTGAGCGCGGGCGGATCGCGATTCTCAGCGATCATTTGTGGCGCGCGCGTTTCTCAGCCGACCCTGACATTCTGGGCCGCACGATCACGCTCAACACCGAGTCGTTCACGATTGTCGGCGTGATGGCGCCGGGCGCCCAACATCCGGGGAATAATTTCCAAGCGGTCGCGGACGGCGACACCGTGGACTTGTGGACGCCTTACAGCTTGTACCAGATGCCGAAAGATCGCGGCTCTCATTTTATGGACACCATCGGACGCCTGAAGCCCGGCATTTCACCGGAGCAGGCGAATGCCGACATGAGCGGAATGCTGGAACAGCTGAAAAAAGAGCACACTGGCAAAGGTTGGCGTGTTTATCTGGTCCCGCTCTACAAAGAGATGGTGGGGCGCTCCCAGCGGATGCTGCTGGTGCTGCTGGGCGCGGTCGGATTGCTGCTGTTGATCGCCTGCGTCAACGCGGCGAATTTGCTGCTGGCGCGGTCCAGCGCGCGGGTCCGGGAGATCGCCGTGCGCTCCGCGCTGGGTGCGGCAAGGGGACGCATTGTCCGTCAACTGCTCACCGAAAGCATGGTGATCGCGCTGGCGGGCGCGGTGCTGGGGACGCTGCTTGCCCTTGGCGGAGTCCGCGCGCTGGTGGCTCTCCTTCCCGCCGATTTTCCGCGCGTTTCGGCCATTCGGCTGGACTCCGTTGTATTCGGGTTCACGCTGATCGTCGCTATCATCACAGGACTGCTGTTCGGACTGGTTCCCGCGCTCACCGCCTCCCGTACGGATTTGCAGCAAAGTTTGCGTGAGAGTGGACGGAGCGCGACGGGCGCCAGCCGGCAATTGCGTCTTCGCAATTTCCTGATCGTGGGAGAAACCGGACTCGCATGCGTGCTGCTGATCGCGGCCGGGCTGATGCTGCACAGCTTCGTCAACCTCCTGCGCGCCGATCCTGGGTTTGAGCCGCAAAGAGTCCTCACCGCATCGCTTTCCCTGCCCTTTCAGCATTATCGCCAGACCACGACGCGCATTCAGTTTTACCAGCAACTGATCGCCAAGCTGGAAGCTCTTCCAGGCGTCCAGTACGTGGGCGCGGGAACTGATCTGCCCTGGACAGGTTATGACGGCAATGCGGACGGCTACACCGTGGAGGGCCGCTCCGCCGAGTACAACAAAAAGACCACGGCGCGCTATCACGTCGCGACGCCGAATTACTTCCGGGCCCTCGGGATTCCTCTGCTCGCCGGACGATTCTTCGACGGGCACGAACGCGAGGACGGTCCGTTCTTCATCATCGTCAACGAGTCCATGGCCAACCGCTACTGGCCGGGGGAGAGCGCGATTGGGAAAAGAATCTCATTCAACGACCAACCCAAGGAAAAGGATTGGATTCAAATTATCGGAATCGTGAGCGACGTCAAGGACCAACCCGATAGCACTTCCATCCGCCCGGCGTTCTGGATGCCGCATCAGCAGCAGCAGGAACGGAATCTGCTGGTGGCGGTGCGCACCACTGCGGACACGGCGATGCTGGCGAATCAGTTCCGGCTTGCGGTCCGGCAGTTGGATCCGGAGCTGGCCGTTGCGGATCTGCGCCTGATGGATCAGATTGCCGGAGCGGCGCTTGCCGGACAGCGGTTCGCGCTGTTCTTAATCGGGTTGTTCGCGCTGCTGGCTTTGGTTTTGGCCACGCTCGGGATGTATGGAGTGATCTCCTATTCGGTCAGCCAGAGGATGCACGAATTCGGCTTGCGGATGGCTCTGGGGGCGCGGCCTCGGGATCTGTTGCGCCTCATTCTGCGCCAGGGGTTGACGCTATCGCTCATCGGTGCGGCCGTCGGATTGGTGTGCGCGGCCGGATTGACGAAGTTGCTGGGAACGCTGCTTTACGGCGTGAGCAGTACGGACCCGGTTACGTTTGCAGGGGTCGGGTTATTAGCGCTGACCACCACGATGGTGGCATGTTATCTGCCAGCGCGGCGGGCGGCGGATGCGGACCCGATGCATTCTCTTCGGGCGGAGTAGAGACGGGGTTGGTGGGACAGGCGCTTTCGCCTGTCATGCGGGCTTTCAAGCGAGCGCGGTTGGGATAGAGGCTTTGAGCCTGGCGATCGACAGGAGCACCAGGGAAAGTGAGATCACTAAAGCGGCGCACGCTATCAGGAACGCTGTGTCGACGCCGGTCTCGCCGATGGGGCGGGCTGTGAAGTCTCCAGCGATACCCGTCCACCAATAGGCGAACAGGCCGATGTCCATCACGGTGTGGCCGATGATGCAGAACACCAGTGATCGCGAGGACCATGCGAGCATTCCCAGGAGCACGCCCGCCCCGAAGACGATCGGGACCATGCCGATGGTGGCCCAATCCTTCGAGAGGTGCAGGATCAGGAAGAAGAACGAGGAAGTGAGGATCGCGATCGCCGGGCCGTGCTTTTGCTCGATGGGTCTCTGCATATATCCGCGGAAGCCGGTCTCTTCACAGATTCCCGCCGAGGCTGCCGACATTACTACCGCAATCCACCGGAGGGGTTGAGTGGGGATGAAGGAAAAATCGTAACCGTGGCGGAAGGACGCTAGAGGGAAAGGCACCAGCCGGAAGAGCACCACGATCGACGCATGGACTGTGGCGGCAAAAGCGAGTGCCGCGATCAGGCCCAAGAACCACTGGGCGGACGACAGAGGGTTGCGGCGAAATGCGGAGCCTCGCGCATCGGCGGTACGGCGGGGAGGGCCTCCGCCGGCCGCCCACCAGATGTACGCCGCAAGAAAGAGCGCTTCCGCGGGCGTGGCGAGGGGCACTCCGAGATTCAAAAGAAACAGGAGCCACACGTTGGCCGCGACCATGCCGATGAGGAGGCCGGATAGGATTGCTCGAAGGGAGAGTGGCAGCTTTATCCAGATGGTCATGGACGGCTCCAGAGCCGGGACCGATCGTATCATTTTGTGCGTCTGCCCGCTTCCTGACGGTCGCGGCTCAGGGGTCACAGGCTAAAGCCTGTGCCACCTGTTTACTTGACCGGCGCAGTCTTAGCCGGCGCCTTACTACGCGTCGGCGGGGCGGGAATCGACTCCAACCGCAGACATCCGGCCGCGGCGCGCAGGCGTACTGAGGCTTTCTTGTCTTCGAGCAGCGGGATCAGTTCCTTCTCCAGCTTGCGATCGTTGCGGAGCGCCAGCGAATGGCAGGCGGCAGCCCGAACAGAGGCTTCCTTGTCCTCGAGCGCATCAATCAGCGCCGCTTGCACGCGCGGGTCTTTGTCGGATGCGAGCAGCAGCGCCGTCGCTGCGCGGCCGGACATGCTGGGATCCGCGAGAATCCCTTGCAGCGAGGAAATGCCTTCGCCGAGACCGGGCACCGGAGCCAGGCCTGCTCCGGTCTTGATGGCAAACATCATCAATGGCCGCGGCGTTTGCAGCATGCGCAGCGCATCGCGTTTCTGCTTGGTGATGAACCCCGAGGACGTCTTCAATTCCCGTGCCAGGACCGACATGAGCGCGTCTTCGCCATCGGGATCCTTCAACCCATAGAGCGCTTTCGCGGCGGCGAAACTGACTTCGGGCACGGGGTCGGCCAGCGCTTTCTTGAGCGACGGCACCGTGCGCTTATTCTTCAGATCGACCAGGCTCTGCACTGCCGCGACGCGAACCTGCACGTCCTTATCGTCCAGCATGCCTTCGAGCGTCGAGACATACGGCTCATGCACGCCGATCAACCCCATCGACTGCACCGCTTGCAATCTCGTGTCGGGATTTTTATCCTTCAAAGCCTCCGTGAGATATCCCCAGGCTTGATCCTTGAGCGCCAGGGGCACCGCCGGAGTTTGCGCGAACGCGCTAGCTACGAAAACGAATCCAACCAGACATTTCATGAAGATCCTCTTTTACCGAGCCAGCGCTACGGCCAGCAGCAATGCTCTCTGCGTACCCAACCATGAATCCTTCGTGTCGAACGACTCTGTCAACGCATGGGCGTCCTTCCCGATGCCTCCGCCTCCGATGGTCACGGCGGGAATTCCGACGTTCATCGGCACATTCGAATCAGTCGAGCCTTCGCCGAGCCTTCCGGTGTGGCCGAAAATTTTCGATACGGCGAGCGCTGTAATCACGATCGCGGAATCGGCCGACGTGACTCCGGCAGGCCTGTAGCCTACCAGTTCCGAAGACGCGGAGACGGGGCCGCGCCCGTTCCAGCGCTTGTTCTCCTCGTCCACCGCCTCCCGCACCGCGTTATTGAATTTCGTGTGGACGGCCTCGAGCGAGGACTTGTCGGAGGAGCGCATATCTACCTCCATCCAGGCCTCGAAGGGGATGGCATTCACCGAGGTTCCTCCGCCGACGCGACCGACGTTGAAGGTCGTTTTCGGATTCGAAGGCACCTCAAACGCGTCGATCTTGGCGATCGCGCGGCCCATCGCCTGAATGGGATTCGCCATGCCGAACGCGCCGAAACTGTGTCCGCCCGGTCCTTTGAAGGTGACGCGATAACGGTAGCTGCCGACGCCGATGTTGGTAATGCTGAGGCCGGTGCCGTCGACCGAAATAAATTTATCGATCTGGCCCTTCAGGCTGTCGGCGAACAGATTCTTGGTGCCGCGCAGGTCGCCCAGCCCTTCTTCGCCTGTATCGGCCACGAATGTGATGGTCCCGGGAGTCCTCACGTTCGCGTCTTTCAATGCCTGGATCACTCCGAGCATGACGGCGAGACCGCGGCAGTCGTCGCCGATGCCGGGACCCTTCAGCACTGTGCCTTCACGCGTCACCTTCACATTGGTTTCCGGCGGAAACACCGTATCGAGATGCGCCGCGAACACCAGGTTAGGATGCGGCGAAGCGCCTGGACGCACGCCGATCACGTTACCGGCCTTATCGATCCGTACGTTTTCGAGTCCCAGCGCTTTGAACAGCCTCTCAAACTCCCGGCCCCGAGCTTCCTCTTTATAAGGAGGCGCTGCGATCTCGCAGAACCGGGTCTGCTCGTCGATGAAGTGCGGCTCGTTGCGCTTCGCCGCGTCGAGCGCCGCCTTTACGGCTGGATCCTCCGCAAGCTTCGTCGCATCCTGCGCGGTCGCGAGGGCGGCGATCGTGAATAAAAGAGAAAGACGTTTCATTATTTCCAATGTTCTATTGTGCCTCAAGCCAGCCGGTAACCAGTCCATCGAGCCAGAACCGCGGGCGGTGGCGCGAGATAAAGCCAAGATGTCCCCCGTGCTCCACCGCCACCAATTTCAAACACGGATTTTCACGAAAAGCCGGGTGATTGTACACCGAGAAAGGAATTAGGGGATCGTCCTTGGCCTGCACGACCAGCGTCGGGACGCGAATTTTATCGAGGAACCGGCCGGCGGATTGAGTTTCATAATAGTTGTCGGCGTTGCCGAAGCCGAACAGCGGGCCGGTGTACAAGTCGTCGAAATCGAAGATTTTCTTTATTCTCTTGAGGGGCTCCAAAGAATAAATCTCCGGCGCTTGCTGGTGGCGCAGGTGGATTCGCTCGCGCAGGCGGCTGAGGAATCGGCGCTCGTAAATGATGTTCTCAGGCTTGCCAAGCGCTATGGAACAGGCCTTCAAATCGATGGGGGTCGATACCGCGCAGGTGGCGGCGATCAATCCGTGGGCCTGATCGCCGAGCTCGCCGGTGAGCTTCAGCACGACGTTGCCGCCGAGGGAAAACCCGATCAAGAACATCGGCAGACCGCTCTTTCGACGGCGCTCTTTGACGACGTGCAGCAGGTCGCTGGTCTGGCCGGAATGATAATTCGACAGAGCCAGGTTCTCCGTGCCCCCGCAGCTTCTCATATTGAATCGATGCGTCGCGTAGCCGGCTTCGAGAGCGGCGTACGACATGCTGCGCGCGTATCCGGCGTCGCTCGATCCTTCGAGGCCGTGGACTAAAATAATCTCGGCGCGCGCAGGACCGTCGGGCCGCTGCGAGTGGACCAGCACCTCGACCTCGGGTTCGGTCCGATAAGTGACAGCCTCCACCGGCCACCGTTGGTCCACCTTGGGACGCGACCAGAAATTGCCCGCCAGGGTGGAAAGATGCGGGTTCTTGAAAAACGGCTCGAAGGGCTGCAAGTTTTTATTCTACAATCGAGCACTGGTGATTCTTTGAAAACAGAGCTGCCCCGCAGGCTTGGACTGTTCGACGCATTGGCGATCGTCATCGGCATTATCATCGGCGGCGGAATCTTCTTAGTCCCCAACCTGATCGCGCAGAACCTCACGTCCGCCCCCGCGATTCTGAGCGTGTGGATCTTCGCCGGCGTCGTTTCGTTTTTCGGAGCGCTCGCATGCGCGGAACTGGGCGCGGCGATGCCGGCCACCGGAGGCATGTACGTTTTCTTGCGCGAGGCCTTCGGTCCGCTCGCGGGATTCCTCTGCGGATGGACCATTTTTCTAGTCGCGGGGACGGCGCAGGTGGCGTGGCTGGGCGTGGTGTTCACGCTGTACGTTTCGTACTTCCATCCTTTTGGACCCGTCGCCTCGAAGCTGATCAGCCTGGCCGCGCTTGCCGTCTTCGCCATCGTGAACTATCGGGGAGTCACACTGGGCGCGCTGGTACAGAAGCTGTTCACTTCCGCGAAGCTCATTGGGATTCTGGTGATCGTCGCCAGCGCATTTTTCTTCGGTCATGCGGCAGCCGCCGCGCCCGCCGCTGCCGCGCCTATCAAGTTGAGCAGCTTCGGAGTCGCGTTGATCTCCTGCCTGCTTTCCTACGACGGATGGGCGCAAATCTGTTACGTTGCCGGCGAAGTGCGAAATCCGGTGCGGAACATCCTGCTGGCGTTGAGCATCGGCGTGGCAGTGGTGATATCGGTCTATTTGCTGGCGAACATCGCTTACCTGCGCGTGCTTTCGATCCCCGAAATCGCCGCCAGCCAGCATGTGGGGGCGGATACCGCCGAACGCGTGATGGGCCCGCTGGGGGGAACTTTGGTTTCTCTCATCATCCTGCTGTCGATCGTCGGGACGCTGAACGGGTGCTTTCTCACCATGCCTCGCGTTTATTTCGCCCAGGCCCGCGACGGACTGTTCTTTCGCCGATTCGGGGAGATTCATCCGCGCTATCAAACGCCTGGCTTCGCCATCGCGGCGCAGGCGGTATGGTCCGCCGTACTGATCCTCACCGGATCCTATGAAACGCTGGTGGTCTATGCGATGTTCGCGCTGTGGCTGCTGTACGCGTTCATGATTGCGGGGGTGATGGTGCTGCGCCGCACGCAGCCGGATCTGCCGCGTCCTTACAAGATGTGGGGTTATCCGGTGACGCCGATCTTGTTTCTAGGCATCGCCCTCCTATTTCTGGGCAACATGCTGATCACGACACCCGGTCCTTCGCTCGCAGGTCTCGGCCTGATCGCCGCGGGGGTCCCGGTTTACTTCGTCTGGCGGCGCATTGCTACCGGCCAAGGCTCCTGACCGGGATCTTTCCTGATCCCGAAAACATGCTCAATCCCATCGGGGTGGCCGTGAACTACCATGCCCGAGATCTGCCTGCTGAGCCATCGGATTTCGACGCGCGACCCCACCTCGATCCGGGCTGGAGTCCGAATGCTAGCGCCGTTCGTAGAGATGTCTTCGAGCATCGCTCGCGCCACCCGGGGAGCGCCAGCGAGGTCGGTCCAAGCAGCTTCCACGCAAGCGGCGATGACCCTCCGCGGTTCCCGTCGTTGATTCACAGAGGCGTTATCGGCGGGAATATGAAAAATCGGAGGGAAAACTCATCGCCGCGCCAACTCAAAAACCAGGTTGGCCGCCGATGAACGCCGATTGAAGACAAGTGGTCTTATCCGCGTTCATCCGTGTGCATCGGCGGCCAAAATTCGTTTTTGCAGCCTTGTCAGCATGCGGATAGAATCGCCTGCTTCACCGTACATCGAGAACATCGCTCCCTTCGGTTTTACCGAGCCGTGACCGCAGGGAGCGGTCCTTCAAGACGCAGGTACAATAGATGTTTCTATGCCAAAGAAACGTATTGGAATCCTCACCGGAGGCGGCGACGTTCCCGGCCTGAATTCAGTCATCAAAGGGGTGGTTTACCGCGGGACGGAGAACGATTGCGAAATCATCGGCATCCGCCGCGGCTGGGAGGGATTGACTCACGTCAACTTTGACGATCCCGCCAGCAAGGGCCGCTATATTCTGCCGCTGAACCGCGATATCACCCGCAATGTGGATCGTACCGGAGGCACCTTTCTGCACTCCAGCCGAACGAATCCGTCGAAAATGAAGAAGCTGCCGGCTTTTCTGGCCAACGAAAGTTTCCCGAAGAACGGTGAAGCACCCAATCAAACATTCGACATGAGCGCCCGCGTTCTCAAGAACATCGAAACGCTCCAGCTCGACTATCTGATTGCCATCGGCGGTGACGATACGCTGAGCTACGCCGCCCGTCTCGACAAGCTTGGCATGAAGGTGATTTCCATTCCGAAGACGATGGACAACGACGTCCGCAACACGGAATACTGCATCGGATTCTCGACCGCCATTACCCGCGCCACCAGCGCGATTGAACGGCAGCGGACTACCGTAGGGTCCCATGAACGAGTCGGGATTTTTCGCGTGTTCGGCCGCGACGCCGGTTACACCGCCCTGTACACCGCCTTTGCTAGCTCGATCCGCTGCTGCATTCCGGAATTCAAGGTCAATCTCGATAAACTGATCGAGATCATCATGACCGATAAGCGAAATAATCCCAGCAACTATGCGCTGCTGGTCATCTCCGAGGGAGCGGAATGGGAAGGCTACACGGTGCAGGAATACGGCGAACCCGACGCCTACGGCCATCGTAAAAAAGCCAGTGTCGGCGAGGCGCTGAGCGAACAGGTCCGCAATCGCACCGGAGAAGAGTGCATCGTCAGCGATCTGACGTACGATCTGCGCAGCGGCGAGCCGGATTTCGTGGACAAGCTGGTGGCGTCGGCCTTCGGAGCCATGGGCCTCGACGCGGTGCTCGAAGGGAAAAGCGGACTGATGACCGCGCTGGTAAACGGCTGCTATCAGATGGTCCCGATTCCCGACCCGAAGATGGGTCCGCGCAGAGTGGACATCGGCACGATGTATAACACCGAACGGTATCGCCCGACATACGGAAACAAGACCGGCCTGCCGATCTTCTTTATCAAAGCCTGAACCGCGACCGTCAGGGAGCGGGCAAGCAGGCAAACCTAGTGAAATTCTTCGATAAATTCCGCAAACCGCGCGAAGCCTCAACCGCCGAGCTTCGCGCATTTTTCAACCAGGCCGCTTCGAGCGAGGAGCATTATCCCTCGACCATCGATCCGCGCATCTTCCACGTCAAGCTGATCCTCGAACACATGGGCGATCTGTCCGGCAAACTCGTGGCCGACGTCGGCTGCGGCAAGGGACGATTCGCCCGCGTGATTCAGGAACGCTATCCCTCGGCTCGCATCTGCGGCATCGATATTGCCGAGGCGATGCTCGCTCACGTGCCCGCGGGAATCTATCGCACCGCGGCCGCAATGACGGAATTGCCGCTCTCCTCCGGCTCGTGCGATGGCGCTTACGCCACGGAGTCGCTCGAACACGCGGTGGACATCCCGAAAGCGGTGGAAGAGTTATGCCGGATCGTCAAACCCGGTGGCCGCATCGCGATCATCGATAAGGACATCAAGGCGTGGGGCCGCCTCGAAACCCCCGCCTGGGAGCGCTGGTTTGCCCGGGGAGAACTGGAAAAGCTCCTTTCGAGGCATTGCGAAGCGGTTTCGAGCCGGCCCATTTCCTACTGGGAAGAACTGGAGCCCGACGGACTTTTCCTGGCTTGGCTGGCGGTGAAGTAGCGCGCTACTTTACAGCGACGTGGTCCTTTTTCGCATCCACCGTGGCAGGATCGAGCCCCTCCACTTTCTTCAGATCGCGCCAGTCTTTGAAGTCGCCATTTTTCGCGCGATATTTCACGATCGCCTCCGCCTCTTTCGCCGAAAAGCCGGTACCGGCAGCGATTTCTTCGGCCGATGCGGTATTCACGTTGGTTCTTCCGAAGTTCTTGGTCAAATATGAAATGACGGCCTCGAACTGTTCATCGGTGCCCTCTGCCCCGCGGTCTCCCATCTTCGCGACCGTCTTTTTCCAGCCTTCCTTCGTCCGATTGTCCATCGTGACCGTGTCCAGGTCGTGGCAATCGCGGCAGATCTTGAGTACAACCTCCTTGCCGGGGCCCTCCGGTAACTCCTGCGCGAGGCTTGCGAAAAGAAGAAGGATAGACATTTCTACTAACGATTGTACGGTTTCAGCCCAGTACGGGAGTCCCCAAACTACCTTGATCACTGTACCAGCCAGTTTGGGAGCTTATGGCTATTTGAGAAAGGGCCGGGGATTCCTAGAATCAAGGATCCATGCAACTCGGACAACATCAGCTTCAAATCTTGGGCAGCCTGGTGGTGATCCCGGGCGCCGCGGTGGTGGCATTGATCTGCGACTTTCTAAAACGGAATAACGACGAACTTCGTAAACTGACCGTCGAGCTCAAGCTCCGGCACGAGGAAGAACTGCGGCGGGCATGTCAGATCGTGCCGCGCGCTGATGAAATAGCCAAGCCCGCTCCGGCAGCGCTAGCCGCCACGAAGGGGTCTTCCGCCCTCGGAAAAGAGAAGAAGCGCCCTATTAACTCCGAAGCACTCGCGGCTATGGAGCGGGGAGCCGCATTAGCAGGCTCCGCCAAGCGTCCCCGATCGGCTTCCGTTGATAAAGTTAGAGAATCAATACCGATGCCGGAGGTCGCCGCCGTGTCGGCTGCCAGAGTGGGAGGGAAAAGGGACTGGGGATCACTCCTCAGCCGCAACGCTCAGGCTCCTAAAGCCGCGTCGAAACCGCAGGCCGCCGAGGCTCCGCTGCCGGCCGGATTCCAGGATGGATTTGTGCTTAGCAAGCTGGTGCAGGACCGCCAGCAGATCAGCGGATTGGTGGTTTCGATCGGCGTCAATGCCTCCAGCAAATCTGGCGGAACGCCGCCCGAATCGGTCGGCAAACTTGTGCAATCCCTGATCGGCCCCCAAGACTTCGCGGCGCAGAGCAGCCAGAACGAATTCCTGCTGATTTGCCCACAGGAGCGCGGTGCGGCAGCCCAAAGGCGTCTCAGCCAAATCGCCCAACAGCTGTGGGATTTCCAACTCCGCTCACTCGGATCGTTCCAGATTCTGTTAAGCTGGGGCGGCGTCGAAGTGCGCAGCGAATCGATTGAAAAAGCCATGGCGTCGGCCCGCGAGCGGATGCAGGAAACCAAGCGCGGCTGCCAGTTGCTGGCCATGGAATCAACGGTGTCCACGCCGGGAGCCAGCGGCTGGTTGCGGAAGGCTGTACAGAGAACGATCGAGGGATCTTCCTTATTCAGGCTACTTTGGTTGCAGCGCTGACGGGGCGGCTTCTTTCTTTGCGCCGGGGTGGATGATCTTTCCGACGGCCTTAAAAAAACGGTTCCCCTTCGGCTTCTCAGGCATAGCTTCGTCGGCCGGAGCCTGCACGACGGGTTTTTCGGGAAGGCGGTTCGCATTGGCTTCGAGCAGACTCTGGTAGCCGACCCCTTTTTTACCCGCAACCGGGGTGGAGTCCGATGGTTGGTCGCCCGGAGCGGCAGGCAGGACTCCGCCCAGTGCGGACGATTCGAATTCTTTACCCGATGGCGTGGGAGCGCTATTTGCGCGTACGGCTGGCGGCGCACTCGTCACAGCCTGAGGTCGCGGACGGACCACCCGGCGTACCGGAGGCGGTGGCGGCGGGATTCCTCCCACCGGAGGCGGAGGGGGGACCACTAACGGATGTGGTTCTTCGGGAGCAGCCTCGGCCGCCGTTTCCTGAGCCGGGGGAGGCGCATCTGGTGCTACCAAGCCACTTTGCGGCCCTTGAGCCTCGAACGGCGAGCGCAGCATCCGGTAAGCTGCGACGCACAGCAATATCCCGGCAAAGGCAATCGCGAACAATCGTACGCCTCTTAGGATATCGTCGCGAAACCGCACGCTAACACTCCTTCATCAGAATCATCGGTCATTCCGGAACTTGGGTCCATAGCCCTGCGTGATCTATTTGTGCTGAGAGAGTGGTAAGACGAAAGCTTTAGAGCCGCGACCATCAGGAGCGGTCAATCGTCCAGCGCCGGTTCCAATACTTCCTCGCCGCGCGGCCGCAGGTCGTGATTCCTCATCAGGATGCGGGCGCAGGTGTTCCACCGCAGCAATGCATCGTCGTTTCCCTCGGGACGAATCGCCTCGGCTCGCTCGTAATGCGTCATCGCTTCCCGCAGGTTTTCGTACGCGATAAAACCCACTCCCGGGGCGCCTTGGCGGATCAAAGCGTCCGCCCAACGTTCGCAGACGATCCCGGCGTAGTATGCCTTTTCGTAGCCGTTCTTAATGCGCGCCAGCACCTCGCGAGCCTGCCCCGCTGTCACGCCCTTGCCAAACTGATCGGTCAGAGCCAGCAGCAGCATGACCAGAGCCTGTTCGTGCTCCGGATCGATGCGCAAAATGTCGCGGCAGATGCTCTCCGCCTGCCAGGGTTCGTTCAACAGCCGGTACCGCTCCACTTTCGAGAGCGCGACCGGCACCGCTTCGGGCGAGATAGGCTTAAGCTCGAACATGCGACCAATATAGCCGAAAAACGCTTCAGAGCCGCGACCATCGGGAGCGGTCAACCTTGAGGTCTTCCGCGATCCCTTTAGCTGAATACCCGAAACAATCTTCGCAGCGGATCGTAAAACTCATCCACCACGCGCTCCTTCAGAGGAATAATCGCGTTATCCGTAATCTTAATTTCTTCCGGACAAACCTTAGTGCAGCACTTGGTGATGTTGCAGTATCCGATGCCCCCGCTGTCCTTCAGATCCCCCAGCCGGTTCTCGGTGTCCATCGGATTCATCTCCAGCGCCGCGTTGTACAGCAGGAACCGCGGCCCGATAAACTCGTCGTGCAGATCGTGGTCGCGCAGCACGTGGCAGACGTCCTGGCAGAGGAAACACTCGATGCACTTACGGAACTCCTGCACCCGGTCGATGTCGGCCTGCTGCATCCGCCACGTGCCGTCCGCCAGTGCCGGCTTCGGATTGAATTTCTTGATGCGCTCTTTCACCCGGTAATTCCACGAGACGTCCGTCACCAGATCTTTGATCTTGGGGAACGTCTGCATGGGCTCGACCGTGACCGGCTCATCGAGATTGATCTCGCTCAACCGCGTCATGCACATCAGCCGAGGCCGCCCGTTGATTTCCGCCGAGCAGGATCCGCACTTGCCGGCTTTGCAGTTCCAGCGCACGGCCATATCGCCGGCCTGCGTAGCCTGAATGCGATGTACCGCGTCCAGCACCACCATTCCGGCCTCGACCTCGGTCTTATACTCTTTAAACTCCCCACCCGACGCATCTCCACGCCAGATTTTGAACGTAGCCGTTGCCATTTACCTGTTCTCCTGCGGATAAACACGCTGACAGGCGAAAGCGCCTGTCCGATCTGACCTCGCAGTTGATGATTTGCGTTGGTGGGACAGGCGCTTCCGCCCGTCGTTCTTCCCCAACCTTCTACGCCTGCCGCCCCCCTGAGCCGCGACCGTAAGGGAGCGGGCCAGTCCACAACATCGACCGCACGCGCCGATCATTTATTCTCCTCAATCACCAACTTCTGCTCCTCGCTCAGCACCTTAATCGGAACCCTCTCGACATTAGGCTCGCCCCTAGTGCCCTTCGTGACCCGTATGTTGTACTTCCCCCAATCCTCACTCTTATCCGGAAAATCATCTCTAAAATGCGCCCCCCGGCTCTCCTTACGCTCGATCGCCGCCCGCGTGATAATCTCGGAAACCGTCAGTAGATTGTCCAGATCGAGCGCCGTGTGCCACCCGCCGTTATACTCGCGATTCCCCGAAATGCCCGCCTTTACTGCCCGAGCCTTCAGCTTGGCGATTTCCCCGAGAGCGCTCTCCATCTCGTCCTCCACCCGCACAATGCCCACCAGGTCCTGCATCATTTCCTGCAATTCATGTTGCACCGCGAATGGATTCTCGCCAGCGACACCGCGATCGAACGGCCCCAGAGCGCTCTGCGCCACTTTCTCCACGAACGCGTGGTCAATCGCACCCGCTCCGTGCTCTTTCGCGAACTTCGCAGCAAACTCGCCGGCCCTTTTCCCAAATACCACGAGGTCCGACAAAGAGTTCCCACCGAGCCGGTTCGCTCCATGCAGCCCTGCCCCGCATTCCCCGGCCGCAAACAAACCTGGAACGCTGGACATCTGAGATTCCGCGTCCACCTCCACGCCGCCCATCATGTAATGCGTCGTCGGACCAATCTCCATCGGCTCCTTCGTTATGTCAATGTCGGCGAGCTGCTTGAACTGGTGATACATGCTCGGCAGCTTCTTCTTAATATGCTCCGCCGCGTTGGGAAGCTTTTCTTTGATCCACGAAATATCCAGGAACACCCCGCCATGCGGACTCCCCCGCCCTTCCTTCACCTCGCGCCGGATGCACCGCGCCACGTGGTCGCGGGTCAACAGCTCAGGAGGACGCCGAGCCGTCTTATCGCCCTGCGTATAGCGCCAGCCCTCTTCCTCGTTGTCCGCGGTTGAGGATTTATAGTTCGCCGGAATATCATCGAACATAAAGCGCTTGCCGTCTTTATTCCGCAGCACGCCGCCTTCGCCGCGAACCCCTTCCGTCACCAGAATTCCCTTGACGCTGGGAGGCCACACCATGCCTGTCGGATGGAACTGAACGAACTCCATGTCCATCAAAGCCGCGCCTGCATGATACGCCAGCGAATGGCCGTCGCCCGTATATTCCCAACTGTTCGAAGTGATCGAAAACGCGCGCCCGATTCCCCCCGTGGCCAGGATCACCGCCTTCGCGTGAAAGATCCGGAATCGCCCGCGCTCCCGATCGTAGGCGAACGCGCCGACGCACCGGTCGCCGTCTTTCAATAGCGTCAGAATCGTCATCTCCATGTGGAAATCGATGCCCTGATGGATGCCGTGATCCTGCAGCGTGCGGATCATCTCGAGCCCTGTCCGATCTCCCACATGCGCCAGCCGCGGATAGCGATGCCCTCCGAAATTGCGCTGCAGAATACGTCCGTCCTTGGTGCGATCGAACACCGCTCCCCAGGCTTCGAGCTCGCGAACCCGCGCCGGAGCTTCCTTGGCGTGCAGCTCCGCCATGCGCGGATTGTTCAAATACTGCCCCCCGCGCATCGTGTCGGCAAAATGCACCCGCCAATTGTCCCGATCGTCCACGTTGCCCATCGCCGCCGCCATCCCGCCTTCGGCCATCACGGTGTGAGCCTTCCCAAGCAGCGATTTAGTCACCACCCCGACCTTCACACCCGCCGCCGAAGCCTCAATAGCTGCTCGTAACCCTGCCCCGCCCGCTCCCACGACCAGTACATCGAATTGGTGAATCTGATATTCAGCCACGGTTATCCGCTCCCTGTATTCGCGGCTCGTCAAACCACTGACTAGAATCCGAACCAGCGAGCCGCGACCATAGGGAGCGGTCAGCCCAAACGGTCATATCAATCTCCAATCCGTGATCACACCCATCGAGCAAAGCCGCACATAAACGTCCGTAAACCCGACCCAGAACAGACTAAACCAAGCCCACATCATGTGCTTCTTATTCAAGCAGGTCACGCAGTCATAAGCCTGCTTGCGAACCGGAGACTTCGACATCTCGTCAACCCGCCCGCCCACCAAATGCCGCAGCGAATGGCACCCGAGCGTGTAGCTCCCCAAAAGAATCGGATTGATGATCATCACCAGCGTCCCGACACCGATTCCAAAGTGCCCATCAAACCTCGTCGCTTTGAACGCGTCGTAAGCCAACACCAGAATGAAAATCAAAGCCAAATAAAGGAAGTATCGATGCACGTTCTGCATGATCAGCGGAAACGACCGCTCGCCCCAATAGGATTTCCGAGGCTCGCCCACCGCGCAAGACGGCGGATCGGCCCAGAATGCCTTGTAATACGCTCCCCGGTAGTAGTAGCAGGTAAACCGGAACCCGCCCGGAGCCCACAGAATCAGCATCGCCGCCGAAAACGGCATGAACGCCGGCCACCAGCCCGGCTTTTCGGTCATCAGGAGCGGTGAATAGAAAGGAGAGAGGTACGGCCCGAATTCGTAATGGGCGCCCTGCATCGCCGCCCAGGTGGAATAAACGATGAAGGTGGAGAAGCCAAGGAAAACCAGCAGAGGCTCAACCCACCAGTTATCTTTCCGCGACGTGCGGCCAAAACCGCCGTTTTGAAGCGGAACATCGATCGAGGACATTCTTAAAACGCTCCTTGGAAACCAAAAGTGCGCGAAGCGTTCAGGATAGCAAAT
Organism: Bryobacterales bacterium; assembly: GCA_963813145.1. Classification (GTDB taxonomy): domain Bacteria; phylum Acidobacteriota; class Terriglobia; order Bryobacterales; family Bryobacteraceae; genus Palsa-187. Next base: position 1,812,895 of record CAWEXX010000001.1, on the reverse strand, counting down.
TGCCCCGCCGTAGCCTACCGAACCCCGACAGTCATAGAGGGGCCGCCGAGACAGGCCACTCGTGCATTTATCGCTGCCACACACCCGCTGGCAGAACTCCACCATTCGGATTCGAGCGCCGAGAGAGATCGTTTGCCACCAAAACAGCACAATCAACGTTTTTGGAATCAACAACATGTAGCAAGCAAAACCCGCTATTATCCACCCGACAGCGCATACTTGTTACGCAATGTGTTTAACAACCAACATACAAAGCCCTGGTCTTATCCAGGCGTCATCTCGCGTCAAACTTTTCTTCGACCCCAATGTTTGCAGGCCTCCAAAGAAGCCTGTGGCGTTATCTGGGCGTTATTCTAACGCCCCACACCATCTTCTATGCCAAAGGACTAACCTTCTCCCCAATCCTTGTATCTTGTTAATCTGCAATAGGTTGGAAAGGAAAACCGTTTAATGTCCCATGATCGCCGTCCAATGCAGCCGGGAACAGTTCGCTTCATTAATGTAGCTTCACCCGGAATGGTCCACTATACTGCCAGACAGGGTTATAGCCCAATCTATCTCTGGAGATCGCCACTTTGACCAAGCCGATCAAGCACGTCGAAAAAGCAATTGCGCTGAGTGCCAACGCCGCATGGTTTTTCTTCAATAAGTTCAATTCCATCAACCGCAACGCGTCTTTCACGCCGAAGTGGTCGGATAAACCGCTCCTGAAGAGCTGGGAAAAGCAGAAGCCCAAGCTGGGCTGGCCGCGCGAAACCGATTCGCTGTGCCCCAAGTGCGTCCCGGACATCCGCAACAAGATCATCAACGGTGAACTGCCGGTAGAAATCCTTAAGAATGAGAAGGCTGGCGAGATCAAGGCCAAAATCATCGAGCGCGACGGCAAGATCCTCATGACGAAGGAATGCCCCATCCACGGGAAATTCGAAGACGTCATGTCCACCGATCCCGCCTTCTTCAAGCACCTGGAAGACGTGTTCCCGGGCCGCGACATCCGCGCCCACAACGACGAAAAGCTGCACAACCACGGTTCTTCGACCGTGACCCACGGCCGCGGATCAGTCCTTACGATCGATTTGACCAATCGTTGCAATATGATGTGCGATCCGTGCTTCATGGACGCGAATCAGGTTGGGTTCGTTCACGAGCTGAGCTGGGAAGAAATCAAGACGATGCTCGACAACGCCTTGACCATCAAGCCGCGCCGCCAGTTGTCGGTCCAGTTCTCCGGTGGCGAGCCGACGCTCTCCCCGTACTTCCTGGATGCCGTCCGCTACTGCCGCAAGATCGGCTACCAGAGCGTACAGGCCGCGACCAACGGGATCGAGTTCGCCAAGAAACCCGAATTTGCCAAGCAGGCCGCCGAAGCCGGTCTCCGTTACGCCTATCTTCAGTTCGACGGAATCGGAAACGAAGCCAATTCGCACCGCGCGGTCGGTAACCTGTTCGATGTAAAGCTCCGCGCGATTGAGAACCTCTATAGTGCCGGTGTCGACATCGTCCCGGTCATCACGCTGATCAACGGCGTGAATAACGAGCAGGTGGGAGCGGTGGTCCGCTTCGCGCTCGACAATCCGAAGAAGATTCCGTTCCTCAGCTTCCAGCCCGTGTCGTTTACAGGCCGCGATGAAGCGATCACCGACGAGCGCCGCATGGCCCAGCGCTACACGCTGGCCAACCTGGCGCACGACGTGAAGAATCAGACCGGTCTCGGCGAGCCTGTTCGCGATTGGTTCCCGATCAGCTTCATGAGCACTTTCTCCGACTTCGCGGACCTGGTCCACGGACCGAACGCGGATTGGGGCCAGCTCTCCTGCGGATGCCATCCGAACTGCGGCGTCGGCATGGCTGTGATGTGCGACAAAGAAACCAAGGAATATCGCCCGGTAACCGCGTTCCTGAACGCCGACCAACTGGCCAAGGACGTGGCGAGCATCAACGACGCGGCTCGCGGCAAGCGCCTCTCGGTGATCGGCGTGTCGCTCGCGCTGCTCCGCAATTACAATCCTTACGAAGCGCCCACGCACTTCCGTCTGAGCGACCTGATCGCTAAGTTCGACAAGTGCTTCGGCATGACCGGCAAGAAATATGGCAAGGTCACCGGCGACCGTACGATGAAGGATATCGAACAGCGCCGCGCCGACCGCTGGAACTTCCTGTTCATCGCCGGAATGTGGTTCCAGGATCTGTTCAACTACGATTTCCGCCGCACCGAGCAGTGCATCATCCCCTACGCCACGCAGGAAGGCGAAATTTCCTTCTGCGCCTACAACACCGGCGTCGGCTGGAGAAACATCGTCGAGAAAATGCACATGACCGCGACCCTGACCAAGTGGTACGAGGAAAAGGGCCGCCACGAAATCATCGCCGGCGGCAAGGCCGTGAACCTGCCCTCGGCCGAGCACTCCCTGGTCCTGCGCGCCGACGACGTGAATCGCGAACGCCAGCACGATCTGGATGACAAGGGCATCGCGAAGACCGCACGCGAAGAGAAACTCCGCGCCCGCAACGAGAAGATGAAGGAAAAAGCCGAGAACGAGCGCATGATGAAGCTGTATCGCGAGACAGTTCTCGGCGAAAAGCCCGTCGAAGGCGGCATCGTCCCGCTGAGCGCCATCGCCCCGGCTGCTCCCAAAGTCAAAAAGGAAGAAGAAGTCGGCTCCTTCGGCGACTAGCTTGGGTTCGTTTCGTAAAAAGCCTCCCAGCCTTCGGGCTCGGGAGGCTTTTTGTTTCTATCGGGGCTCGATGTTTTTCTGGATCCAAACCGACAACGCTTCCTCCGTCATGGTGCCTCCCGCGACCGCAAGAACCGTTTCGATCGCGTCTACCTGCGACGCGATCAGCCGCCATCCGTTAATGGACAGAAATAGACCCATTGAAAGGAAGGCTGCCCGTTTGTTGCCGTCCACAAATGCGTGGTTCTTGGCCACCCCGAAGCCATACGCGGCCGCGAGTTCCGGAAATGGCGTGGCGGGGTGATAAGCGTGGATATTTTGGGGGCGCGCCAGGGCGGATTCGAACAATCCTTCGTCTCGAAGCCCTCGAGCCCCTCCGAACTCCGCGAGGCTCTCCTCATGCAACAGAAGCAGGGCTTTCTTACTGATCCACTTAGGCGTGGAACTCACTTGGCGAGCACTTTGAACGTGTCGCGATAGTCCTTCATGAACTCGCGGCCCGCGGTGAGCTGTTCGTCAATCGCTGGATCGTAGGGAGTGATCAGATAGCCTTCGGCGGTTTCGATGGCATAAAGAGTGTCTCCCCTCTCCACCTTCATGCGGGTGAGCATTTCCTTGGGAAGAACGGCCCCGGTCGATGTGCCAATGCGTGTCAGCTTAAGGGAAGTGGACATACCTATAAACATTATAATGCAGATAGCTTACCCCCGCCAATTGACGCCGATGTTCAGCTTTTTCCGGCAATATTCAAAACTGCGCACTAAGTCCACGCGCTGCTGCTCCTTCAGCGCCTCATCCATCACACCGAGCTTCGCACCAGCCACATCCTCCACCACCATCGCGCCCATGAACGGATGACCGTTTTTGGCCAGCGCGACGAACCGCGCGAACTCGGCCGCGGATGCCTTGGGAAATGCTTTCCAGAAATCGGGTTCCAAATAGTTCATCATCCGCGGAGGACGGCCGGTGATGATCTCCAGTTGCATCGACGACTGCGGACAGAGCCTGCGGAACTCGGCCACGAAGCGTGGGAGATCGATGATGCCGTCGCCCATCGCGACCCATTGGCCGGCTGCGCCGCGCGGCGTTTCGAACACGATGGAATCGCGAACATGGGACGTGGCCGCGAACGGCGCAAGAATCTCCAGCGTGACGAACGGATCCTCCACGCACCAGATCGGATTGCCGGTATCGAGGCACGCCGCGACGAAATCCTTGCCCGACTCCAGAATCACGGTGCGCAACTCCCGCGCCTGCATGTCGCCGGAGTGATTCTCGAGCGCGATCTTCACGCCCAGGGCCATGGCCTCTGCCTTCACGCTGCGAAACAGCTTGATGACGGTTTCCATGTGCGGCTCGATCCCCGCCGGACCCAGGCGGTCCTCGCTCGATCCCAGGAAGCAGCGCATGGCCTTCGCGCCAACCGCGTTAGCCACGCGCAGGCCCTCCAATAGCTGCTCCCGCGCCGGCTTTCCCTTCTTGTTAAAAGAGCGGCTGGTTTCGCAGATGCAGCCCATCCCGCTGTCAATCGAGAGGTTCAACTGCGCCGCGCGGTCCTTCACCTTTTGCAGAGTCTCGGCGTCCAGGCCGCCGTAATCGGCCAGCGCCGAAAACTGGATTGTATCCAGCTTCTGCGCGGCGGCGAAATCGAGCAGCTGCATTGCCTTCCACTTGAAGGCGCGAAGCGAATAGGTGTCGAAGCCGAGTTTGATAGGAACGCTATCGTCAGGTGGCGCGGCGAAAGCTGTGGCGGCGAGTGGAACGGTTTTTAGAAAGGAACGCCGGAGCATGCCTCAAATTCTATCGCGCCGGCCGTTAGCGCACGAATTCCGTGGCTTATCTGTCTGTGTGAAAACTGCTCCGGACCGCTCCTGCGCTGGTGTTTTCACACAGACTCTTACCCGAGGGGTAATAACCCTGCCCCGTAAGGGCGGGGATTCAGATCTATTTCGCCGACGGATCGTTCTGCATCATCCCGAAAATCGTCCCCTCAGGATCTTTGCAGTATGCCAGCCATCCGATGCCCGGGACCGCCATCTTCGGCACCGCCATCGACCCGCCGTTCGCCAATACCGACGCCACCGATTCATCCAGGTTCGTCACCGTCAGCGAGTTCACCAGCGGCTGCTCCGGATGTCTCCGCTTCATGACTGCGCCGTTAATGCCCGGCCCTTCCTCGCCAGTGGAGGCCAGCCAGTACTCTTCCCCACCCCACTTACTGAACTTCCAGTCAAAGACCATCTCATAGAACGTCACCAGCTTCTCGGGTTCATTCGCCGGAATTTCAAAATGCGTGATTCTTGCCATAGATTCTCCTCACCCCTTCTATTCCACGTTCGCGGAAATTCCTTTACCTTAAATCCGCCACCAATATCTCCGCCAGCTTCGCGATCAACAGCAGCCCTTCGTTATCCGATCCCCAGTCGACCTTCGGAACATCCTCGCACGTAATGGCCATCGCGATCCGGTTGCCTTTCGCGTAGACAATCCCTACGTCGCTCCGCAGATGATCCAGCGCGCCGGCCTTATTGGCCACCACCGTCTCCCCCATCCGCCTCGCGATCCCGTTGTTGTCCCTCTGCCGCTTCAGGATTTTCAAGATCTCCTTCGATGCCTTCGGGCTGACGATCTCGCCTTTTTCGATCCGCTCCAGCAGCGTCACCATCTCGCGCGGCGTGGTGGACCCCAGCCCGTACTTCTTATTCGCCGGATCGAGCCCCGCCTTGCTGAATCCGCTCGGCTCCTTCAAATCCGGGCCATCCCCGCGGACCTTCCTCATCGACCGAGTGCCCTTCAGCCCCAGTTTGTCCATGTAGTCGTTCACATAATCCGCGGTTACGTTATCCAGCACCAGGTTGGTTGCCGTGTTGTCGCTGAGTACGATCATCAAGTGCGACAGGTCGGCCAGCGGGAATTTCATGCCATCCGAAAACTCGCCCATGATCCCCGATCCCGACACTTTATCCTCAGCCTTGAGAGTCGTCAGGTTGGTCCATTTCAGCCGGCCCTCTTTAACCGCTTGAAACGTCGCGCACAGAATCGGAAGCTTGATCGTGCTCGCCGTACGCACCTTGTCGTCCGGCCGCAGCGCGAACGTCGCACCGGTGTCCAGATTCTTTGCAAAAATAGAGACAGTGCCTTTGAAATCGGCGGTGGTCGCCGAAATTTTATCGCCCAACGATGCTGGATAGGCGACCGTCAGTGTTAGAAGAAAGGTGAGAAGCCGCAACATGCGATCTATCGTAGCCTTTATTCTGGTTGCATTTCCCGCCCTCGCTCAAACCGAGATCGAGCGCGTCGAAAAACGACTGCTCGACCATCCCGACGACCGTGCCGCCGTTCAGCGGGCCCTTGTCAATCCCGCTCTCGCGCCCGAGAAACTCCGCGCCGACCGCCGCGAGCTGATCCTCTGGCTGATCGCGCATCAACCCGAGTCCAAGTTCTTCGACGAACCATTCACTCAGTTGTGGCAGCGCGGTAAGCTCGGCGATCCTGAAGGATTCTCCCGGGCCGTTCAACTCTGGAAGGATCAAGCCGCGAAACCCGGAGCCACACCGAAAGCCATCGCCAACGCCGCCGCATTTTTCAAAATGTCCGATCCATCCCAGGGCTTCGCCATCCTCGCCGCCGCCTCGCGCGAACATCCCGGCGACCCGGACCTGGCCCGTGCGCGAGGGATTCTCGATGCGGCATTGATGGTGGGCGTCTCCGGCCTGGATGACAACAATTTCCCCCGCTACACGACGAACGCCGCCCGCCGCGCCACACCCACAGCCGCGAACGCGCTAAAGGAAATCGAAGCCTCCTCCGATGCGAACCTGGTTGGCGGCGCAGGCGAGTTTCTCGCGCGCCCCGGCACCGCGTCCTTCGGCGACGACGATGTGCTCACCCTCGCCGAAAAGTGGCTGCGCCGTGCGCGCGCGCTTACGCCGGCCTCGGACGCTTGGAATATCGCACTCTCGAACACGATCCTTACGAGGGGACAGCGCACAAACGATCCGACGGAGAAACTCCGCCTGATTCGAGAGTCGTCGAGTCTTTTACCAGATCCGAAGGTCGGCCTGCGCCCCGAAATCGCTCTCGCCGAGTTCGACGCCAGCGACGACGCCGCGGCCGAGCGCGACGCCCAGGCACTGATCGCATCCACCAAAAGTACCTATGACTATCACATCGGCCACACAGTCCTCGGCCGTCTCGCCCTTGCCAAAGGTAAGGAAGCTGAAGCCCGAGAGCACCTGCTGGCATCGGTGAAGCCTCCGCCATCTCTGAGGAATCCGGCGATCCAGCCGAACATGACCCTCGCTCAGGATCTTTACGATTCCGGCGATCGCGATACCGTCGCCGCTTTCCTTGAGGCTTCGCGCACCATCTGGACCTATGATCAGGGCCGCCTCGATCACATGATCAATTTTGTGAAAAGATCGTCTCCGCCTCTGGACCTGCAGCAGATGTCCTTTCAAATTCCTGGCAATGATTTCCGCCAGCGCCCTTCGCCCGATTTCGAGATCAAAGATGGCGACGGCAAAACCTGGACTCGCGATCAATTGTCGGGCAAGGTAGTCGCGCTGGTGTTCAGTACTGCGCCGGCCACGGATAAACTCGCCGAGAAGCTGGCCAAGGATTTTTCCCCTCGCGGAGTCCAATTCTTTCACTCTTCCGCATCCCGCGAAGATGCCCTCGCCCATCGTTTCGAGATCGAGTCCGACCCCACCCTCGTCGTCATCGACCGTAAAGGTCGTGTCACGGCCTATTTTCCCGGCAAATCCAACGAAGCCGCGTGGCGGCGGGAGATTGAGACCGGCTTAAACGGCGGCCCGGCATTCGCCAATCCCAACACCGTAAGCGTTCCCGAGCCCAAGACCGCCTCCATCGAAGGAGCCAGAGCCATCGTCGCCTGGAACGAAGTCGACAACGCTGAGTCCTACGTCGTCGAATGGGATGCCAGTGATGACAAAGGCTGGATCTTCGACCGCGAAGGAACCGTGCGCGTGATTCCTACCCGTGGCACCTCAGCGATCATTGATTTAACAGGACTTACTCGCGTGCGCTGGCGCGTTTTCGCAGTCCCTCGCATCGGCCAGGGAGGCTCTGCTTGTGCTTGGCAAGAGATTGACGGCATTCCGCTTACAAAAATTTACAAATAGCGATTTCACGGCCCCTTAACGCCGTTAAGTGCATGTCAGGCGTTATCTTGGCGTCTTTTTGACCCCATTTCCCTGATTTTATGGGCAAAAAGAGACGGAACGAAATGGAAGGGAAGCCATCGTATATTGGTGAAGTACCACAACTGGAGGGTCACACAGGATGACGCGAAAAGTGTTTGCCAGCCTCGCCTTTTCCGCCGTAGCGTTCGCCGCCCCGGCCAAGGACGTCACGTTTTATAAGGACGCGCTGCCCGTTCTTCAGAATAACTGCCAGGGTTGCCACCGTCCCGGCGAGCCCGGACCGATGTCCTTGATGAGTTATGAGAGCACGCGTCCCTACGCGAAGGCCATCAAGCAAGCCGTCGTCACCAAGGCCATGCCGCCGTGGTTCGCCGATCCGGCGCACGGCAAGTTTTCGAACGACCGCAGCCTCGCGGCAGCCGACATCCAGACGCTGGTTTCCTGGGTCGATGGCGGCGCGAAGGCGGGCGATCCGAAGGATGCCCCCAAACCTATCGCCTTCACCGACGGCTGGGTGATCGGACAGCCCGACAAGGTATTTGAGATTCCGACCGCGGTCAGCGTGCCGACGTCCGGCACCATCGATTATCAATATGTGGTGATGCACTCCGGCCTGACGGAAGATAAGTACGTGCAGTTCGCCGAAGCGCGTCCCACGGACCGCGCGCACACGCACCACATCATCGCGTTTATCCGCGAGCCGGGTAACCCATGGCTGAAGGAAGCGCCGATCGGCGTGGCGTTCGTTCCCTCCCGCGATGGCAAACGCGGCGAAGACGGCGGCGGACAGGGCGAATTCCTGGCCGGCTACGCGCCGGGCATGGTCGCTCCGATGCTGAAACCCGGTCAGGCCAAGCTGATCAAAGCGGGCAGCGACATCGTGTTCCAGCTCCACTACACCGCGGATGGCAAGCCGGGCTCGGACAAGAGCCGCGTGGGCGTGACCTTCTCGAAGGAGAAGCCGACCCAGCGGATCTTTACGCTGGCCGTCGCTAATCCGAAGTTCGCGATTCCTCCGGGCGACGCCAACTACCGAGTGGACGCGAAGCTCGTTCTTCAAGATGAAGCCGAACTCGTCATGCTGTTGCCCCACATGCACCTGCGCGGCAAGGATTTCGACTACCGCATCACTTATCCGGACGGCACCAAGGAAACCATCCTCAGCGTGCCTCACTACAGCTTCAGCTGGCAGCTTTCGTACTTCGTGGACACGCCGAAGAAGCTGCCCGCGGGCACGATCATCGAGTGCACCGCGCATTTCGACAATTCGGCGAACAATCCGGCCAACCCCGATCCGAAAAAGGAAATTCATTTCGGCGAGCAGAGCTGGGATGAGATGATGATCGGCTTCTTCGATGTGGCGATCCCGTTCGATAAGAACCCGATGGATCTGATGCGTCCGAAGAAGGCCAAGACAACCGGCGCAGTCGAATAAGGTGCGTCGTCTGCCCGCTTCCTGACGGTCGCGGCTCCGTGGGACGAACAACTATGTTGAAGCCAGCAATACCAACGCTACTCGTGTCGCTCACCGCGCTAGCCGCGCCCGTGACCTTTCACAAAGACGTCGAGCCGATTCTTCAGAAAAACTGCCAGGAATGCCATCGTCCCGGCGAAATCGCGCCCATGTCGCTGCTTACCTACCAACAGGTCCGGCCGTACGCCAAAGCGATCAAGGCCGACGTCCTCCAAAAGAAAATGCCGCCCTGGCCGGCCGATCCGCATTACGCGAAGTTCGCGAACGACCGCTCGCTCACTCCTGCCGAAATCGAGACTCTGAGCAAGTGGGTGGACACCGGCGCCAAGGAGGGCGAATAAGTCCGACGCTCCTGCGCCGCGTCACTTTATCGAAGGATGGAACATCGCCAAGCCCGACGTCGTGATCAAGATGCCGGCCCCTTATGAAGTTCCCGCCAAGGGCGAGGTCGAATATACCTACTTCGTCGTTCCATCCGGCCTCACGGAAGACAAATGGATTCAAGCCGTCGAAGTGCGCCCGTCCGATCGCACCGTCGTGCATCATGCAGTGGTCTACCTCCGTGAGCCCGGCTCCAAGTGGATGGCCGACGCCAAGCCCGGCATGCCCTACGTTCCGCAGAATCTTAACGCGGGCAGCCGGTTCGCCAACGTGCTGGGCGCGCAGAACGACGTGCTCACGGTTTACACTCCGGGCATGGTTCCCGACGAATATAAACCCGGCCAAGCCAAGCAGATCAGAGCGGGCACCGATTTCGTGATCCAGATGCACTACACCTCGAGCGGGAAAGCCACCAAGGATCAGACCAGCATCGGTCTGATCTATGCCCCTGGAGAGCCCAAAGAGCGCATCATCACGACCGCCGCCGTCAACAACCGCTTCACCATTCCCGCGGGCGACGGAAATTTCCGCGCCGAAGCGACGGTCCCCGTAATCAATCCGATGACGATGCTCAGCGTGTTCCCGCATATGCATCTGCGCGGGAAAGCTTTCCAATACGACTTGATCTATCCCAACGGCGAGACCAAGACCATCATGCGCGTCGACAAATGGAGCCTCAACTGGCAGCTTTCCTACAAGCTTGCCGAGCCCATCGAGCTCACCCCCGGCATGAAAGTGAAAGCCACGGCATGGTGGGATAATTCTCCCAATAACCCCGCGAATCCCGATGCGTCTAAAGAAGTGAAGTGGGGCGATCAGAGCTGGGAAGAAATGCTGGTCGGCTTCTACGACGTCGCCGTAAGTCCGAAGATCACCAACAAAACGATTTATGCGAAGCCTCAGCCGACGACTATGCAGTAGCCTGTTCCTGCTGCTCAGCGTCGCCCAGGCGCACGATATCATCACGACCAAAATCACCTGGACCAAGGAGATCTCGCGCCTGGTCTACAAGCGTTGCGCGACCTGTCATCGCGAAGGCGGTTCGTCATTCTCGCTGATGACTTACGAGGAAGCGCGGCCATGGGCGAAGGCGATCAAGGAAGAAGTGCTGGAACGCCGCATGCCTCCGTGGGAAGCGGTGAAAGGCTTCGGCGAATTTCGCGACGACCGCGGCTTGACCCAGGAAGAACTGGAAACCATCTCCAGTTGGGTGGAAGGAGGCGCGCCCGAAGGGCGATCCCAAATATCTTCCGCCGCTTCCGAAAGTGGCCGCCTGGCAGGACCCTGCCGCGCCCAAAGGATCGTCGGAATTGGTCGTGGCCGACGGAGCGAGGCTAGCCGCGAACTCCAAAGTCCTGGCCATCCGGGCGAAGAATCTCAAAGCCGGCGCGAGCGTGCAGATCGTAGCGGTGCGCCCCGATTCGTCCATTGAGCCGCTGTTGTGGATCTACCGATATAAACCCGAATTTCACCGGACTTATTACTACATGTCTCCGATTAATCTGCCCGCGGGCACGAAAATCGAAACCAGCCCGGCTTCCTCGGGGACAGTCGGGCTGTTCGTAAAGCCCTCCAGCTCCGCGCGCCGCTAAGTGTCTACGTCGGAACCCTGAATGTTATGTGGCGTACGCCTCCAGGCGTGCCGCATCGACAGTCGTGTCGATGTGCTTTTCCAGGCTTAGGGAAACGTCGACACAAATGTCGACGCGGCACGCGTGGACGCGTGCGCCACGGCGGCTAATATGATTTTTGGGGTTCTTCAGCTAGCTCCTAGCTGATAATTCCCTTGCGCACCGCGTATAAAATCAACTCCGGCACGCTATGGATATTCAGCTTTTGCAGAATATGAGTCCGATGCGTCTCCACCGTATACAAACTCAAATTCAACAGATTCGCGACTTCCTTGTTGCTCTTCCCCTCTGCGACCAGTTGCAGCACCTCGCGCTCCCGCGTGGTCAGCAGCTCGTATGTATCCTCCGCGCCCATCTCCGCCAGTTGATGCATGTAGTCTTCTTTCAAAATCCGCCGCACCAAGGGACTGAAAAACGACTTCCCGTCCATAATTGCGTGAATCGCCGCAATCAAATCCGCTTCCGCCGAATCCTTCAGTAAATACGCCCGCGCCCCCGCCTTTAACGACCGAATCACGTAGCTCTCATCGCTATGCATGCTCAGGATCACCACCGCCGTCTGCGGCGCGCGATTCACAATCTGCCGCGCAGCCTCGACGCCATTCAGATGCGGCATCGCGATATCCATCACCACCACGTCCGGCTTCTCCTGTGCCGCCAGTTCCACCGCCTGACGCCCATCCGCCGCCTCGCCCACGACCTCCAGATTCGGCTGACGTTCCAGCAGCAGCCGCAGCCCGCTCCGCATCACGGTGTGATCGTCCGCCAATAGAATCCGTATTGCCATCAGCTCGCAAGCGGCAGCTCCACCGCCACCCTCGTGCCCGCCCCCGGTCGCGACCGCACCTCGAATGCACCGCCCAGATGCGTCACCCGCTCCTCCATCCCGACCAGTCCGAGCCCCCGCACGCGCCCCGCATCGAACCCGTGCCCGTCATCCTCCACCGACAATAAAATTCGATACGCCTCCTGCCTCACGACCACCTTCACGCTTCGCGCCTGCGAATGCCGCGCGCAATTGTGCAGAGCCTCCTGCACCACGCGATAAATGCACGTCCGCAACTGATCCGGCAACTCGCCCGCGCCTTCTTCTGCCGACACATGAACCCGCAGCCCCGTCCGCTTCGAAACCTCCCGAGCCTGCCACTCCAGCGCCGGCACCAGCCCGAAGTCGTCCAGCATGGACGGCCGGAGCAGCAGCGTCATGTTCCGAATCACGTTGACACTCGCCTCCGCCAGCTTCTTGATCGATTCCACATGCCGCCGCACGTCTACCGACGCTTCCGGCACGCGCGCCGCCGCATTCCCGGCCTCCATCAGCAGCGCCGACAGCGATTGCCCCACCTCGTCATGCAGCTCCCTCGAAATCGCCCGCCGCTCTTCTTCCTGCGCCGACACCAGCCGCGCCGAAAGATCCTGCAGCTCCCCCCGAGCCCTCACGCCCTCTTCATACCGCTTCTGCAATTCCGTTTCGAGATGCAGCGTTCTGCGGATCGTGAACGTGGCGAGAAGCAACCCGACACCTAAGGTGATCCCCAACATCGCCATCAGCCGGAACCGCAAGTTTTGAAACGCCGCATCCAGCGCCTCGTCGCCTGCATGCAGCTGCCGCGTACTGATCTGATCGATCCGGTCGACCAGTGCAAGCATCGCGGTTCGCCGGCGCACCAGCTCGCTCGAAAGATATTCCGCGCTCCGCCTGCGCATGTCTTTCTCCCTCATCTGAGTGATGAAATCGAGCAGCTTCCAGTACACGCTCACCTCGGCCTGCAGGTTCCGGTAGGGACCCGCCTCGGCCTTATCCAGCGCCGCCGCGCCATCGTTCAGCGCGTTGTCGGTTCGTTCGCGAATCCCCGCCCAGCTCGCTCTCTCATCGGCCGCGGTATCCGGATCCGACGCCAGCAGAAAATCGCGCATCACGATTGCCGATTGATAAATCCCGGCGCGCACCTGGTCCAGCGCCCGGCTCCGGCGTACATAGACGTCGCGAACCTGCGCGTCGCTGGCCCGCACCTGCCGCAGCACCAGCAGCGCATCGGCCCCCGCCACCATCATCAGGACCAGCAACCCGCCGAACCCCGCCAGCAGCAGCCGCCGCCCCCCGGCAATAGGCTCAATCCGCATCGCGCCCAGTGGGGCAGGTTCCCGACCTGCCTCCCCGTGTTTTCGTGCAACGCACCACTGTGTCCAGTCTATAGGACCCGCCCGCCCACAAAATACCGTCCATAGGGGATTGCCACTGTCCGCCAAAGTCAGGTGTAATGTATATAAGACTGCTAACGAGAAGAGGATTTATGAAACACGCAACTTTTGCCCTGTTGGGGTTGGCTACGCTGCTCACGACGGCCGCCTGTCACCACACCGCGCCCGTCGCCCAGAAGCCGAAAGATACCACGCCGGTCGCGGCGGCCCCGCAAACTGCTTCGGCAGCTCCGCTCCAGAATCGCCGGGCCGCCCCCGCTCCTGCACAAACCCCGCAGACATCGGGCCCTGGCGCAGTCATGACCCCGCAAGAGCGCGCCACCCTCAACGAGAAACTCGCGCGCCTGAACGATGCTTTATTCGACTACGATAAAGCCACCATTCGCGAGGATGCCTCAACTGTTCTCAAAAGCGACGTCGGCGTCATTCGCGACATCTTAGCCAACTATCCCAACCAGAAACTACTGGTCGAAGGCAATGCCGATGAGCGCGGCTCCGAAGAATATAACCTCGCCCTGGGCGATCGCCGGGCCCGCGCCGCGCAGGAATTCCTGGTCTCCATGGGCATCCCCGCCGCGCAGCTGAGTCTGGTCAGCTACGGCAAGGAGCGCCCCATCTGCACCGATAAGACCGAGGACTGCTGGCAGCGTAACCGCCGCGCACACGTAACGGCGGCCCCGTAATCTCGGTCCGAACCAAACAGCCTCCCTTCCCATAACCGGGAAGGGAGGTTTTTTATTGGTAACCACTCCGCTCCCTGTGGTCACGGCTCAGAAGGACAGCCGCAGTCTGCCGAGCCGTGATCCTTCAGAGCCGCGACCATCGGGAGCGGTCAGCCCCAATCCTGTAGCAAATAGAAGTTAGAAAATCGGCCGAGCCGACATAGGCCCAACCGCGACCGGATAAATTCCCACCATCTTACCCAGCCACTTCGCCGTCCCGCGAAGCACACTACCCAGGCTATGATGCTTCTGCGTCGTAGCCACATCCGGCGAGTCTACGTCTGAGTGGTCCACCAGATGCCCCGGCACCGGAGGAGGCGGAGGTGGTGGCGGAGGAGGAGGCGGCGGAGCCGTTCCCTTCCCCGTATCTCCCACTCCCACTCCCGTCGACCCGCCGCCGGAACTTCCCAGCACCCCGCGCGTCGACCGCATCGAAGCCACATTCGCCGCATCCCGCACCGCGTTCAGCGCCCACTGCCAGAATCGTCCCTTGTCGAGCCCGCTCTGCGCGATCGGCACCGACTTGTAGACCTTCAACGAATCGCCCGGCCCCAGAACCTTTTTGTTCTCGGAAGGCAGCAGAGCGTGGCGGACTTCGACCATCCCGTCCTCCACGTCAACCACCGTCGTCTCGTCGTCTCCATCCACCGTCACGTCGAACGTGGTCCCGCGCACCGAGATCACCGCCGTCGGCGTCAGCACGCGATTCGGATTCGGCACGTTCCCCAGGTGCTCGATATGCACCCGGATCCTGCCCACCAGAAGGTCGATCAGATCTCTCACGTTCCACGCGTTCTTGCGGAACACCAGGTGCGTGTTTGGATAGACCTCGAACGTGCTGCCATCCGATACCTGGAACGTCGCGTGGCCGTCCGGTCCGGTGACAATCATCTGCTGCACCTGCACCGTGGCGCCATCGGTTAACGCTAATAGGGTTGTATCTTTGAGTACCGACACCTGGCCTGAGATCGTCAAAACCTTAGCGGCGTACTGGCCGGAATCGGAAGGAGGGGGAAACTGCGCCAGACACAATGCGGCTGTAACTGCCCAAAGCAGCGACAACTTGGCCGTAAGTGCGCGTCTCCGAACGGGCATGAATACACTCATCCTGCTTATTCCGCTTTCGACGGAACCGCAGCGAAGATTTAGTCTAACACTAAAATTGCAAGCAAGTAGTCGGCCTAAATTAGAAATTTGTAACGTGGGGCACTGGAATCAGTAGTTTCTGAGGAGAACCGCCGATGATAGAAGGTACAATGGATGGGTCGGATGTATAAAACCGCCACAGCCCGTGTCCCGTCAGCCACACAAGGTGGGGCAGGTCCCCGACCTGCCTGCTTTTCCTTGGTCGCAACCATCCTGACCGCAATCAGCCTCCAAGCCCAATCTCCCCTTCCTCAGGAAGGAGCCGCTGCGCCAGCAGCAGCCACGGCTGTTGGTAAAACCGACTCCTGGCGCCGCATCGGCAACACCCTGATCGACCGATCTCTAGCCGGCCTCGCCACCGGACCCGTAGATCGCGTCTGGTACACCCCCGACGGCTCCCAACTCCTGGTCCGCACTGCCTCCGGCCGAACGTTCTCGTCCTCCGATTTTGAAACCTGGCAGCCTGCTACCACCGCGCCCCCAGCCTCCCCCGCGCCCCCGGTCACCGGGCGGCTCCCGGAGCCGGATGCGCAAACGCGAATAGCCAGAATCGGATCCCCCCGCGTCTACGCCTTCGCCAAGTTTGTCTATTCGTCCGAAAACGGCGGCGCAAGCTGGGATAACCTGACCGCCTTCCGCAATCGGTCCATCCTCGGAAACGACCTGCGCGACCTCGCGGTCTCCCCCTCCAATGACGAGGAGGCAACCGTGGCTTCCTCCTCCGGCGTGTTTCGCACTGTCGACGGTGGAAAATCCTGGAGCGGTCTCAACCAGGGCCTTCCCAATCTGCCGGCCGCCCAGTTGCTCAGCCTTCCTTCGGGCGAGCAGGGCGCGCGGCTCGGCCTCCCCGATGCGACCGTCATTGAATGGCAGCCCGGACAGAAGCAGGCGTGGCTCCCCGCCGATAATACCGCTTACGCCAGTGAATTCGGTATGCGCCAGGCGCTGACCGCCACCAAGGGTTTGAAGGTGACCTCCCTGGCCTGGAAGGGCGATGTGGTTTACATCGGCTCGCTCGACGGCCAGTTGATGGCGTCGACCAATCGCGGCACTTCGTATCCTCCTGCTTACCTTGTGCCCGAAGGCGGTATCGTGAATCGCTTCTGGATCGATCCTACCGATCCGCGAATCGCCATCGCGGTGTTGGGCGAGCGCCCGCGCGCATCGTCAAATCCCGCCGTCCACGTACTGCGCACCATCAACGGCGGCACGGTATGGGACGATATGACCGGCAATCTTCCCGATGTGGCCGTGCGCGGCGTCACCGCCGACCGATCCAGCGGAGCCGTCTACGTCGCGACCACCCGCGGAGTCTTTTACGCCTCCGCCGACCTCGCCACACTGGGCGGAGCCGTTTCTTGGACACAGCTCGGCGGACTCCCCGAAGCTCCCGCCGCCGATGTCAAGCTCGACGACGGAGCCAATCAGCTATGGGCCGCAATCGACGGCTACGGCGTATACTCCACGCTTGCTCCGCACCGCTTCCGCGATCCCAGAGTAGTCAGTGCAGCCGATTTTGTGGCCCGAGCCGCGGCGCCCGGATCGCTGGTCAGTGTCGCCGGCGCGCGTGTGACCTCCGGCCAGGCCGGCAGCCTGCAGCTCGCCGTGCTGGCCTCGACCGAAACCGAATCTCAAATCCAAATCCCTTTTGAAGCGCGCGGCTCCAGCATCTCCCTCGCCGTCTCCTCGGGCGATCGCCAGATGACCTTGCCCTCCCTGCCGCTCGAAACCGCCGCCCCTGCGATCTTCGTGGCCCGCGATGGATCACCCATGCTGCTGGACGCCGAAACCGGAGTCATGCTGGACGCGATGACCCCCGCCCGGTCGCGCGTACACATCCAGATTCTTGCCACCGGACTAGGCCGCGTGACACCCGATTGGCCCACGGGCCTGGCCGGTCCCGTAGACAATCCACCCCGTGTAGCCGCCACCGTTCACGCCTATCTCGACCGCCAGCCGGTCGAAGTAACCAAAGCAGTGCTAGCCCCGTACATCGGCTACTATCTGATCGAAATAGAAATCCCCAAAATAGTAAACTACGGCCCCGCCGAACTGTACCTAGAAGTAGGCCCCCAATCCAGCAACCGCGTCCGCATCTACATCGAACCCTAGCCCCTTGAGCCGCCATGCGTAAGCATGCGGGCAAACGCGAACCGCTATGCGTCAGCATGCGGATAAACGCAATTCATTTCCCACAAAACCAAGGAGCGGTCCCCCCAAGAACCGCCATGCATAAGAGATTGCCGAAAAACTCAAAAAAGAATATTAGCCGCCGATGAACGCGGATGAACGCCGATTAAAAACAAATGGTCTTATCCGCGTTTATCTGCGTTCATCGGCGGCTAATACTCTTTTTTCAGCAGTAGCCCAGATCAACGATGCGTCTTCGCCGGCGTCCGGGACTTAACTGGAACTGCGTTCTTCGGAACTGCCCGCAGCTCCAATCGCCGATCCAACGCAGCGGCGATTCTGCGCACCATTGCGAGAGTATGACCCTCGTAATCGGCATCCTCAAGGCGGCAGATCACGGACGCCGTCGTGCCCACGCGTTTAGCCAGTTCCCTCTGACTGAGTCCAGCCTTCGTTCTCATGTCGCAGAGCAGTTGAGCCGCTTCCACGTTCATGATTTCCTGTTCTACGTTGCCTTGCCGCCGCAGATCGTCGCCGATGATCTCCTCGTAGGCGGTTTGGAGCGCTTCAGATCGAAATCGTTTCTTGGTTTTCGCATTCATTTCTTTAAAAAAGTATGTGCCTTCGGATCGGCCTCAAACTTCCTCCTTCGTTCGATTGCACGCTTGATCTCGGCAGCCAGGACTTCTCTTTCTTTCTTCAATCCATGCGCGACCACAACGACATCCCTTCCAGAGAAGAAATACAAAATCCGGTAATGGACCCCTTGGTACGACGGGCGCAACTCATAAATGCCGTCCCTCAGCAAATCAGCGAGCGGACGCCGTAATTCGTGACGAGCTGAGCAAGATAGGCAATGCATTTGTCCTGCACCTTGGGCGGAACTCCTTTCAGCCAGGTCAGGATTGGGACCTCATCGCCTTCTTTGTAGAAGACGAGGTCTCTTTTTTCGCCACGCTTCCATGTTCGCATATATGCGAACATCGATCAACGCTGGTCCGCGCGCCCAAGTTAGGCTATATTGAACCTGAATGCGCCCTTTCTTCGCTTCTGTTTTCGCGCTTACCCTTCTAGCCCAGAATAAAACCGAGAAACTCGCTCCTTACTACCCGACTCCCGAAATTATTGTCGAAAAAATGCTTCGCTTCGGCGAAGCCAAGCCTGGGGAGAAAGTCTACGATCTCGGCTCCGGCGACGGACGCATCGTCATCATGGCCGCCCGAAAATTCAAGGCCAACGCCGTCGGCGTCGAATTTGACGACAGCCTTTGGAAGCAAAGCTCCGACAAGATCGCCAAACTCGGCCTCACCGCCAACGCCCGCATCATCCACGGCGACCTGCTGCTTCAGGATTATTCCGACGCGGACCTGCTCACCGTGTATCTGCTGCCCATGTCGAACGACAAAGTTACGCCGATATTAGAGAAGCAATTGAAAAAGGGCACCCGCATCGTGGCACACGACTTTGAATTCTCGGCCTGGAAGCCCGAGAAAATCCAGGATATCGACGACGACGGCGAAGGACGCAGCCACCGTTTGTATTTGTATCGGCGCTAACTTATGGTTCCTTACCGGGGGCGTTTCGCCCTCCGCATCGCGCGCGTGGTGCTGGCCACGGCGTGTCTGGCCGCTTATGGACGCGCCACGGGCTGGCATTTCACGTGGATCGTCGCGCTGCTTGCCGCGTATCTTGTTTACGCCATTGGGGCAATGTTCGAGGTTCGCTTCGATTCCACCGTTCGCACCAACGTCGGCCTGGTGATCGATACCGCTTATTTCGGATTTTGGACCTATCTTGCGCCCGGCGGCTGGACCGGCAGCACTCCAGCGGGCTGGCTCTCGGCGCTGGACGGCGCGTATCTATTTGCATCGGCGGTACTTTTGCAGGATGTGACGCGCGTCGCGACGGTCTCCGGCATCACTTTGCTGGTATCGGTGCTGCTCACTCCTCCCGAGGAAATGTCGCTGGTCTGGACGGTGCTCGGAATGGGGGTGGTTGCCACCGCTATCTCGCTCTATAAGCGCTACATAGACCGCCGCATGTCCAGCACTCTGCGGCATAACGTGATCATCCGCAGCCAGGCGCAGGGCGCCCGCGAGGCGGAGCGCGAACGCATGGCTCACGATTTTCACGACGGACCGCTGCAAAGCTTCATCAGCTTCCAGATGCGGCTTGAGATTATCAAGAAACTGCTGGCGCGCGATGTCGACGCTGCCGCGGGCGAACTGCGGCAATTGCAGGACTTATGCCGCACGCAAGTCAGCGAGCTGCGAGGATTCGTCCGCAGCATGCGCCCGGCCGACGATGGCGTCAGCCTCAGCGCGTCGTTAAGCCGCATGGTAGAGCAGTTTCAGCGCGAGACGGGGATCTCCGCGACTTTTTTGGCGGGTGATTTTCACGATCCGGCGGAGACGGAAGTTTCACTGGAACTCCTTCAAATTGTTAGGGAAACACTCACGAACATCCAAAAGCATTCGGGTGCGTCGCGGCTCGCGGTCTCCATCATGAAACGCGAGCAAAGGCTCGAAATTTCGGCCGAGGATAACGGCGGAGGGTTTCCGTTTAGCGGGTCCTTCAACCTGGAAGAGCTGGAACTATTGAGGTTAGGCCCGGTCAGCATCAAGCGGCGCGTGCGGATGCTGGGAGGCGAACTGCAACTGGAATCGAAGCCCGGTCAGGGCGCGAGCCTTCAGATCAGGATTCCGGTTTGACGCGCAGTGCGCTCATTTTATTGGCTTTGCTGCTGTCTTCCTGCGGAAAATACGCCGAGTTTACTCTGCCTCCTCCCGACGCGGCTGGTCCGAAAGGTCCGTTCCATTGGAAGGCTTCGCCCGAGCCGGTTCTTACCCGCGGAGATTGGGATTCTGGCGATGTATTGAATCCGTCGGTGGTGCGCTTTCACGGCGAATATCAGAACTATTATTCCGGCTATGACGGCACTAGCTGGAACACTGGCCTCGCGGCGTCAAGCGATGGTATTCATTGGACTAAACGCGGGAAGATTCTGGGGCCCGATGCTGGAAACGGCTCCGCGGTTGTCGTTCGGGATCGCGTTTTGTATTGGTATCAGACGGGCTCTCCAGTCCAGATTGCTCTCGACAGGAACCTCGTTCTCAAAACCGGCCCGCGCGGGAGCTGGGATGAGATTGGCGTGGCCGACCCGTATGTGATTGAGCGCGGCGGCGTTCTCTATATGTATTACCTGGGAATGGATCGAGCGCGTCGGCAGAGGCTGGGGGTCGCGAAGTCGCAGGACGGGGTTGTTTGGGAGAAGCTGATCGCCAACCCAATCATGGAGCTGGGCGCCTCCGGCGCCTTTGATGAGGTCGGCTTAGGCGAGCCAGCGGTGTGGTCGTCCGGCGGATGGTATTGGATGCTTTACACCGGGCGGGCGAGAGGCGAGAAGAGGCGGATTGGACTTGCAAAATCAACGGATGGCGTTCGGTGGGTGAGGGAATCGCTGGTGATCGAGGGCGAGCGGGATTGGGACCGGGAGGTGGTGTGCGATCCGACGGTTGAGGTGCTCCCGGACGGGGTGAGGGTCTGGTTCGGAGGGGGAGATGTTGCGCGGCCGGATCAGGGGTTGCATGGGCAAATTGGGGTTGGGATGCTGCGCTAGCGGGCAGGTCGGGGACCTGCCCCACTTAATCATCTTTATCATCTTTCTCGGGCTAGGCCCAGGGCTCGGATGCGTTTGTGCAGGTTGGTTCGTTCCATGCCCAGGGCTCTCGCGGCGCTGGAGACGTTCCATTTGGCTTCGTCCAGGGCGCGGAGGATGTGTTCGCGCTCGGCGGATTCCTTGGCTTCGCGGAGGTTTCCTTTGGGGGCTCCTGCGCCTCTCGCCAGGCGGATTTCTACCGGAATCGAATCGGCTGTCAGGAGGTCTCCTTTGGTCAGGATCGCCATGCGCTCGACCGTATTTCTCAGTTCGCGGATGTTGCCGGGCCAGTGGTGATCTTCGAGCGTCTCCGTTACGTCGCCATTGAAAATTTTGGGCTTGAAATTATTTCTGGTGCAGAAATCGGCTAGGAAATATTCGGCGAGGGCGCCGATGTCTTCGCGGCGCTCGCGCAGGGCGGGGACTCGCACGGGGACGACACACAAACGATAGTAGAGATCTTCGCGGAATTTTTGCTGGGTCACCATTTCCTGCAAATCGCGATTCGTGGCGGAGATGACGCGCACGGAAACCTTGATGGCCTGCTCGCCGCCGACGCGGTGGAACTCGCCTTCCTGCAAAACGCGGAGGAGCTTGGCTTGCGAGGCGGCGTGCAGGTCGCCTACTTCGTCCAAGAAGAGCGTGCCGCCGTCGGCCAGTTCGAATTTGCCCCGGCGAGCGGTTGTGGCTCCGGTGAAGGCTCCTTTTTCGTGGCCGAAAAGTTCGCTCTCGATGAGCTCGGTGGGGATGGCGGCGCAGTTTACCTTGACGAACGGTCCGTTGGCAAAGGGGCTTTCGGCGTGGAGATGCGCTGCGAGCAGTTCCTTGCCGGTGCCGGATTCTCCGGTGAGCAGCACCCGCGCGTCGCTGCGGGCGGCCATGGTGGCTTGATCGAGCACGCGCTCGAAGGCGGGGCAGGAGCCGATCATTCTGGAGGATCCGGCGATTTCCCGCAGGCGGCGATTTTCTTCGCGGAGGTTCGATTGATCGAGCGCGTGTTTGAGCGAGATGAGTACTTTGTCGCGCCCCAGGGGCTTTTCCAAGAAATCGAATGCGCCGGCGCGAACGGCTTCGACGGCGTCGGCGATGGTGCCGTGGCCGGAGATCATTAGTATGGGCGCGTCGACATCTTTGGCGCGGAGCCAGCGGACGAAGTCGATGCCGCTGCCATCGGGGAGGCGGACGTCGACCAGGTAGGCGTCGGGGCGATGAGGATGGGCGCGGGCTTCGCCGAC
The DNA here is from genome assembly GCA_963813145.1 of Bryobacterales bacterium. Classification (GTDB taxonomy): domain Bacteria; phylum Acidobacteriota; class Terriglobia; order Bryobacterales; family Bryobacteraceae; genus Palsa-187. Next base: position 1,790,476 of record CAWEXX010000001.1, on the reverse strand, counting down.
GGAGAGGCAGACAGTGACGGCGTAGCCTTCGCGCTCGAGGATCAGCTTGAGAGAGCGGCCGATGTTTTCTTCGTCATCTACTATTAGGATTCGGCGTTGAGGCATTTTAGTCCTGGATGGTTAGTGTTGGGGCGAAGGGGCCGATTGACAATCGGCCGCAGGCTGCCAGCCTGCACCACATGGGGGCGAAAAGCGGCAGCCGCGGAGTTGTGATCGTCTGCCCGCTTCCTGACGGTCGCGGCTCAAGGGGCACGGCGAGTTAAGTGGCGAATGGCGGGTAATTTTGTGTCCAGACGAGTTTCGACAGGGACGTTTGTCATTGTGGTGCGTGCGCTTCTTCATTGGGGGTGGGTTACCAGGACTACGCGGAAGGCTGCGCCGCCTAGTTCTCCGTCCAGGGTTTGCAGGTCGCCTCCGCATAGCAGGGCGCTGCGGCGGGCGATCGAGAGGCCTAGGCCCATGCCGCCTTTTTTGAAGCTTATCGTGGGTTCGAACAGGCTCGACCGGGCTTGCAGGCTTAGGCCGGGGCCGGAATCGTGGACTTCGATATTTAGTTTTGTTCCCGACAAGGCTGTGCGGGCCAGCACTACTCCGCCGGGTCTGGCGGCTTCGGCGGCGTTCTCTAATAGATTCGTCAGCACGCCCTTGATCAGGTCGGGATCGGCCAGGGCGGTGGGTTTGCCGGGGGCCAGGGTCATATTGTAGATGACGTCGGGATGGGCGGATTTCAGGAAGGACACTCGCTCCTCCACCATTGCGTTGACGTCGAATTCGATGGGCTCGACCGGCGGCTCGGCGGCGAATTGGGAGAAGGCGCGCACGCGTTTTTCCAGAGTCTGCACTTCGTCGGCTACGATTTGCGAGGCTTGCTTTAGGAACGCCTCGTCCTGGTGGGGGCCGCGGCTGATGATCTCTTCCATCGTTAAACGGATCGGAGTGAGGGAATTTTTCACTTCGTGCGCCATCTTGCGGGCCAATGCCTGCCAGCTTGCGAGACGCGTGACGTGGATGAGATGTTCGCGCGCCTGCTGAAGCTGGTCCGCCATATGATTGAAGGCGGTTACTGCTTCGCCGATTTCGTCGGATCCTCCTGGTTCGACGCGCGCGCCCAGATCGCCGGCGGCTACCCGGCCTAGCCCTTGAGTCAGATGGCGGACGGGCCGGCTGATTCTTGCAGCTAGAAAAATTAAGGCTGCGAGCGCGGCCAGCCAGAGGGTCGCGGCGACTGCCAGGAGCGTCTTGTTGAATCCACCGCGCAGGTCGCGGGCGGCGGAGCGCTCGAAGGTCTCGCGCGCGCCCGCGTATTGTTGCGCGATTGCTTCCATGGGAATGCCCATGGGTCGCGAATAGACCAGCACTTCATTCTTGCCGCGGACGTAGTAATCGAGGCGGTCGCCCTGATTGCCGGCTTGCTCGAACCACTCGTTTTTCTGGCTGTCCCAGAAGGACTCGGCTTGCGAAGGGAGCAGGTGTTGGGGCGCGATGGCGCCGGATTCGGCATCGCGCTTGAGAAGCTCGCAGGAGTCTTTAAAAAGTTCGCGGCCGGTTTTTTGGAGGGAGTGCGAGACTTCATCGAGCTCGGCGAGCGGGGCGAGTTTGAGGCTGCGCTCGAGGAGGGTGAGGGAGGTCCAGAGGGTCAGGCCGAGGGGCAGGATGGTGGCTAGGACGAAGACCAGGATCAGGCGGGTGCGGAGGCGGTTCATGGGGTTACAAAAGGGCAGGTCGGGAACCTGCCCCACAGGGCTTGATCATCCGCCCGCTCCCTGACGGTCGCGGCTCTTGGCAGCCGGCGAGCACCTTAGCTGCCTCTACGGCTGCCACGTTTTACTTCTTCCAGAGTCAAGGGGCCGGCGTCCAGGGTCCAGGTTCGCTGGGTGGAGGCGGGGGGGTGGCTGAAGAGTTCGATCAGACCGTTCAGATTGATGCCGGATTCTGCTAATATTGTCGCGGCCGAAGAGTGGAGTCGAACTTTTGATATCCTGCGCGCGCACCTCGACGCGAGCCCACAGCTTTTCCGTCTCGGAAAGTCCCGTGGAGTCGAGGGTCATTTGCTTGAGGCACCATGCTTCGGCGTCCACGGCGTCGAGATGGGCGATTTGTTTTCGCGGCAATTGCGTTTTTACCACCGAAAATTGCTCTCCCCAGACATCGTAACTCACCAGGAAGCGCTCGGCGATTTGATTGAAGAGATGGCTGCGGGAGCCGGAATAAAGGGTGATTTTGAAATCGAAAGGGACCTGCGCGCCGTTGTGGAGGCGCTCCAGCGGCTTGCCGGTGAGGAAGTGGAGTGCGTGGCGGAAAATTCCAGATAGTTATTGCGCCAGTTGAGAGCGAGGTCCTCCGCCCACATCGCCAGGCCGAAGCCGGAGACAAAAGCCGCGACCAACCACCACGTCTTGATGGTCCTCACGAGCATCCTTTAAAAATTCAAGCCTGCATAAAAGATAGGTTCCATATGTCCGGAGCGGATCGGGAAAGCGACCGCAAGCTGGAATCCGTCGGCCTTAAACCCGGCGGCTTTCAATCCCACACCCACTGACTGCTTCTGCTCTTTTTCCTGCGCGTTGTCCCAAATCGCGCCCGTGTCGTAGAAGACCTGCAGCCAGCGATAGCCGTAGTCGATCGATCCATGCACGATGTGCGAGCCGCCCAGCGGGTCGAGTTCGAATTTATTCCAGCCGCGCAAGGTGGTAGCGTTTCCCATGACGAACTTCTCGAACAGAGGAGCGTTGCCTCCAATGACTCCGGCCAGGAAGCCGACTTCCACACTATTATGATCGTGGCGGAAGCGGTAGCGGGCCTGTGCCATCTGACGCGTGAAATCGGCATCGGTCTCGAAAGCGGCGATCCCGGCGCGCAGCGAATAGCTGGCGTTCACTTCCTGGTCGTGAGGATTTCTGGTGGTGGAATCGGCCGAACCCCAACGCTGGTGGTACCGCAGAGTGCTGACCACCGCGTTGGAGGATTCGGTTTTCGCACCAGGCTGCTCCGGCCGAAAGCGCGAAAAGCTGGTACCGAGGTCGAGTTCGAGGGGCGCCGCGATCAGGAAAGTCAGCTCCGGAGTGAAGGCCTGGCGGGAGCGATAGATGCCGGCTTGATCGGAGGCGGTCACATTGGAGGCAGCCAAGGTGGAGGCGTTCCACTGCTCGTGGAAACTATCGAATTCAAAGCGCAGCCGGACGCGATCCGAGCCGATGTGCTTACGCTCATACTTGGCCTTGATGCCGGCGAAGCGCTCGATCATGGCGTCGCTATCGCTGACGATGGCGAAGGTGAAGGTGTTGCCTTTGATGGTGGTGGATGCGGCTCCTTCGGCGTTCCAGCCGAGCTTGGAATCGTAGAGAAATTTCGCGACGTTGAGCTCCAGCGGCTGCTGGTGGGCCTTCGGGACCTCGAAGTTCACGACGACGTGATCGGGCACCGTGCCTTTGCCGACGTTGACCGAGACGGAGGGGACGTGGAGCTCCTTCTTGATACGGTCGGCGAGGCGATCGAGCGCGGGGTAATCGAGCTTGGAGCCGACCATTTTGTCGACTTCGGACTTGAGGGCGGCGCTGATGCGCCAGTTCTTCTGACCGGAGACTTGCACGCTTTCGACGGTGTACTTGGCGTTGACGTTGAGTTCCTGAAGGGCTTTCTCGTCGTCGGTGCCGGGAACGTCGCAACCTGCCAGCGGTAGTGCGCAGATGAAGGCCGCAAGCAACAGCTTTTTCATAAGTGCTTTCCTTAGACGCAAGTGGCGTGCCACTGGGTTTCATTATGATTATCAATCATTTGACGGCGTGTGATGTGTGCGGGCTGGTCACAGGTGGGCTTTCACGGTAGAAAGATCACGAAAACAGGTAGCGTACTAAATCCAGGACACAAACAAGGCGTTCGTGATAACGTCGGAATATGAGCGCCACGATTCTCGATGAGTTACTGGACCCCCTCAGCCAGTGTCTGGACGAGGAGTCGGCACGGCGAGTGGTCGCGTTGCGCGTTCCGTCAGGCGTTCAAGAAAAGCTGGATAGTCTAGCCGAACGTGCCAATGAAGGACTGCTCAGCGACGACGAGCGCACAGAGTATGAAGCGCTGATCAACGGCGCGGACTTTTTCTCGATTCTGAAACTGAAGGCCCGCAGGCAGCTTTCCGGGACCTAGTCCAGAAATGAAATCCGCGACGCGGGTTCTCGTCCGCCGACGGGCTGCGAATTGTTGCGAATACTGCTTGCTGGATGAAGACGATTGTTCGATCCTCCATCACGTCGAACATATCATTGCAAAACAGCATGGCGGAGCCGACCATGACGACAATCTGGCTTTGGCCTGCCATCGCTGTAACTTGCATAAGGGGCCAAACCTAACCGGAATGGATCCCTCGACGGGGCAGGTCGCGCCACTCTTTCACCCTCGGAGAGATCGATGGGCTGAACATTTCGCTCCCAGGGGAGCGATCATCGATGGCCTAACCGCAACCGGAAGGACGACTGTTCACGTCCTTACGATGAACGATCCAAGACGGTTAGCATTGCGCCGACAGATTTTGGCTCGCCGAGAGCCGCGGTAGCTTACAGACCCGTTTCTCGCACCGCACGCGCGGCGGCAGCGGCGGTGTCGAACTCTTGCTCGATTTTAGGACTTCGCAGTTCCGAGCGGAGGGATTCGAGCTTGGCGATAAAGACGCCCAGGGCTGCGTCGATATTCGACGCGTTGGTGGCGAAGATATCGCGCCAGATTTCGTACGGGCTGAGGGCGAGGCGCGTCAAGTCCATGGCGGCGGGTCCTGCTACGCGGGCGGCGGAGGGCTCGGTTCCGATGGATGCTGCCAGGGCGGTCGAGATCAGCTGCGGGAGATGGGAGGTCAAGGCGACCAGGCGGTCGTGCTCATCGGCGGGGAGGATGACCAGGCGGGCTCCGATGGCGGCGACGATCTGTTCAAGGTCGGGGGAGGCGGAGGTCAGGATGTAGGGGCGGCCCCGGAACAGAGTAGCGTCAGCCTCGGCTGCGCCCCGTGCTTCCTTGCCGGCCATGGGGTGTCCGCCAACGAAGCGGCCGCGGTGGATTCTCTCGGCGGCGCGGGCGCAGATGGCGGACTTGGTGCTGCCGGCGTCGGTGATCAGGGTGCCGGGCTTGACGTAGGCGTCGAGTTCGTCGAGGACAGCGAGGATGCCTTCAATAGGGCGCGAGAGGTAAATGAGGTCGGCACGGGCGGCGGCTTCGGAGAGCGGGAGAGACTCGTCGATCACGCCGAGGTCGAGGGCGGCGCGGATGGCTTCGGGGGAGCTGACGCCGATGATCTTCCCTTTGAATCCCGAGGCGCGGAGGGCCAGGGCGAAAGATCCGCCGATCAGGCCGACACCGACGATGGCGACGGTATTCACGCTGTTCTGCCGACCGCCGTGGCGATCTTGCGGACCTGGTCCATCATGTCGGCGAACTGGCCGGGAGTCAGGGTTTGCGCGCCGTCGCTGGCGGCTTTATCGGGATCGGGATGAACTTCCACGATCAGGCCATCGGCTCCGGCGGCGACCGCGGCGCGGGCCATCGGGATCACCATGTCACGGCGGCCTGTGCCGTGCGAGGGGTCGCCCACGATGGGCAGGTGCGACAATTTTTTCACCACCGGGATCGCGGCGATGTCCATGGTGTTGCGCGTGTAGGTCTCGAAGGTGCGGATGCCGCGCTCGCACAGAATGACGTCGTAATTTCCGCCGCTCATGATGTATTCGGCGGCGAGCAGCAGCTCTTCGATGGTGGCGGCGATGCCTCGTTTCAGGAGGACCGGCTTGCGGGTCTTGCCGATTTCGCGCAGCAGGTTGAAATTCTGCATATTGCGCGCGCCGATTTGCAAGATGTCGGAATACTGCGTGAGCAGCGCGATCTGGGTCTGGTCCATGACTTCGCTGACGACGAGAAGTCCGCGGCGGTCGGCTGCGGCGCGCATGATTTTCAGGCCTTCTTCGCCCATGCCCTGGAAACTGTAAGGAGACGAGCGAGGCTTGAACGCGCCGCCGCGCATGACCTGGGCACCGGCATCGGCGACGATGTCGGCGACGGTTTCGATCTGTTCGCGGCTCTCCACGCTGCACGGTCCGGCCATCGAGACCACGTGCGGGACCGCCTATTTCGACCTTGCCTATCTTGACGACCGTCCCTTGCGGATTGAAATTCTTGCTGACCAGTTTGTAGGGCGAAACGATGCGATGGCATTCCTTGACGCCGTCCATGGCTTCAAAATCGGCGGGATCGAAATCGTCGGCCGGGCCGACGCCTCCCAGCACCGTGTGCGTCACGCCGGTGGACCGGTGGACGGTGAAGCCCATGCTTACCAGGCGGTCGATCACGGCCTGAATAGTGAGGTCGGTCGCCCCCTGCTGCATTACCACTAACATTCTTTCTCTCCCTGTTCTCTCTTTTGGCGGCGCATCCGCTGTAGCGTGCGCATTTCATCGATGATGCGTTCGAAAATACTTTTCACCGCGTCGGTGGTCAGCGGCCCGCTGTTGTGATCCGTCACGTTGCGGAAGACGTCTTCTTCGCGCTTGGGCTCATAAATCGGCATGTCCAGCGCTTCCTTCGCTTGGCCGATGGCCTCGACTACGCGGGTGCGCTGGTTGAGGAGCTCGAGCAGAAGCACGTCGATCTCGTCGATGCGTTTACGGCACTCGGCGAGGGCGCGCAGCCCTTCTCGTTTCTCTTCGGGAGTCATCGATCCATACCCGCGCGCAAGGATCTTGCGTATTTTTCCAAGCCCGCTTCGCCTGCGTTTTGTTCGATGAGGCGCACGATCGCGCTACCGACCACGACTCCGTCGGCGATTTTCGAGACTGCTGCCGGCTTGGTCGGGCGTGGAAATTCCGAAGCCCGCGGCGAGCGGCAATTTGCTGATGGCGCGCGTGGCGTCGATCAGGGGCCTGCAGGGAGTCGGACAGGTCGGCACGCTCGCCGGTGACACCGGTGCGCGAGACGAGATAGATGAATCCGCTGGAATATTTCGCGACCAGCTGCAAGCGCTCAGGGGTCGAGGTGGGCGCGGCGAGGAAAACCGTGTCGAGTCCGGCGGCGCGCATGGCGTTCACGTAGACCTCGGCTTCTTCGACGCTGACGTCGGTGAGCAGGCAGCCGTCGATGCCGGCGGCTTTCGCGTCGCGAGCCAGATTTTCCAGTCCGTAGCGCAGGACGGGGTTCAGATAGGTGAACAGCAGCAGCGGAATTTCGGAGGTCTCGCGGATCTTCTTCGCGATGGCGAGGACCTTCGCGACTGTGGTGCCGGCTTTGAGTGCGCGATCGGAGCCTCGTTGAATGACGGGGCCGTCGGCGATGGGGTCGGAGAAGGGAACGCCGAGTTCGATGAGGTCGGCGCCTCCGCGTTCGAGCGCGGCGACCAGGCCGGGGGTTGCTTCGGGGGTGGGATCGCCTGCAGTGAGGTAGGCGACTAGCGCGGATTTCTTCTCGGCGGCGCGACGATGGAAGAGTTTTTGAATTCGGGTCGTCATTTTATCTGTTCGCTCGGGGCTGAACGCTCCCGATGGTCGCGGTTCTAAAAAGCGGCATCTAGTTCCGGTAGGTTCTCGCGGTAAATGTCGGTGTCTTTGTCGCCTCGGCCGGAAAGGTTCACGATGAACAGTTTTCCGAGCTCCTTCGGCGCGCGCTCGATGGCTTCGGCTACCGCGTGGGCGGATTCGAGGGCGGGGATGATTCCTTCGGTGCGGGCTAGCCTCTGCGCGGCGGCTAGCGCCTTGGTGTCGCTACACGAAGTATATTCGGCGCGATGACGGTCGTGCAGCCAGGCGTGTTCGGGGCCGACCAGCGCGTAATCGAGGCCGGCGGAGATGGAATGGGTCAGCGAGACTTGGCCGTCGTCGTCCTGTAACAGATAGCTGTAGGCGCCTTGGAGGGCTCCGGGAGATCCGCCGGAGAATCTGGCGGCGTGCTCGCCCAGTTTGTCGCTGCGGCCGCCGGCTTCTACGCCGATCAGCTTCACATTTTCGTCGCCGATGAAGGAGTGGAACATGCCGATGGCGTTGGAGCCTCCGCCGACGCAGGCGAAAATCGAATCGGGCAGGCGGCCTTCGCGCTTAAGAATTTCGGCGCGGGTCTCTTCGCCGATCACGCGATGAAAATCGCGCACCATGACGGGATACGGATGCGGGCCCAGCGCCGAGCCTAGCAGGTAATACGTGGAGTGGACGTTGGTCACCCAGTCGCGCAGCGCTTCACTGACGGCATCTTTGAGAGTGCGGCTACCGTTGGTGACGGAGACGACTTTCGCGCCCAGCAGGCGCATGCGGAAGACATTTAAACGCTGGCGGCGCATGTCTTCTTCGCCCATGTAGACGATGCACTCGAGGCCGAACAGCGCGCACACCGTGGCGCTGGCGACTCCATGCTGGCCCGCGCCGGTCTCGGCGATGATGCGCTTCTTGCCCATCCGGCGCGCGAGCAGCGCTTGTCCCAGGCAGTTGTTAATTTTGTGGGCGCCGGTGTGGAGCAGGTCTTCGCGCTTGATGTAGATTTTCGCGCCGCCGAGCTGCTCGGTCAGGCGCTTGGCGTAATAGAGAGGCGTCGGGCGGCCGGCGAAGTTGGTGAGTAGATCGGTAAGCTCGGCTTGAAACGACGGATCGGTGCGTGCGGCGAGATAGGCTTGCTCCAGCTCTTCGAGCGGAGTCATCAGGACTTCGGGAACGAAGCGTCCACCGTAGGGTCCGAAGTGTCCGGTGGAATCGGGTTGCGAGGTGATCATTTGGTTTCCTGTGCGGCTCTGACGAAGGCTCGCACTTTTTCGTGGTCTTTGATGCCGGGCGCGGATTCGAGCTTGGAGCTCGCGTCGACGCCCCAGGGTTGGGCGATGCGGATGGCTTCGGCTACGTTGGAGGCGTCGAGGCCGCCGGCCAGGATGATTTTTTGTTGGTACGTGCGCGCGAGGGTCCAGTCGAAGGGGATCCCGTTGGATGGGCCGTCTAGGAGGATTGCTTCGGCGGCTTCTTCTGGCGGGGTGATCGGCGTTTGCCCGCTTCCTGACGGTCGCGGCTCAGGGGCTGACGGATGTGTGAGAGTGGCGGACGGATGAGTGTGAGTGGTGGACAGATTGGTGAGAGTGGCGGACGGATTGGTAAGAGTCAGCGGTTGGTTGATGGCAGACGGATGCGTGAGCGTCGGCGGGTGGGTGAGCGCAGACGGATGGGTGAGAGTCAGCGCGTGGGTGATGGCAGACGGAAGGGTCGGGCGGAAGGCTTTCCAGACTCGCGTGTTCTTGGGGGCTGCGCCGCCGTAGATTTGTGCGACGTCGAGATTTGCCGCTCGCATCACCGACTCAATCGCGCCGGGGGATTCGTCGACGAACACGCCGACTTTCAGGATATCGAGGCCTTCGCCTAACTCCGCTGCGGCCGAGGGCGTTACGTAGCGGGGGCTTTTTGGATAGAAGATGAAACCTATCGCCGACGCGCCTGCTTCTGCTGCCGCTTCGGCGTCCTGCCTTCGAGTGATGCCGCAGACCTTGACCATCATGACTGCAACTCTCGCAGCGCTGCGGTTGGGTCCGGGGATTTCATCAGGTGTTCGCCGACCAGGAATCCGTTGAATCCGCGCAGACGTCTTATATCGGACGACGAATGGATGCCGCTTTCGCTGACCTTGAGGATTCCGGACGGAATCTTCTCCGCCAGACGCAGCGAAGTCTCCAGCGTTACCTCGAAGGTATGGAGATTTCGGTTGTTGACGCCGATGATTTCAGCGCCCGACGCCAGCGAGCGGTCGAGCTCTTCTTCGTCGTGAACCTCCACCAACGCGGCCAGTCGATACGACGCGGCCAGTTCGCGGAACTTTCGCAGGTCCGCCTCTTCGAGCACGGCTGCGATCAACAGAATCACGTCGGCGCCGTGGGCTGCGGCTTCGACGACATGGAATTCGTCGATGGTGAAGTCTTTTCTCAGTACCGGCACGCTGATCGAATCGCGCGCGGCTTCGAGATCCGCCAGGGAACCCTGGAAAAATTCGCGATCGGTGAGGACGCTGAGCGCGGCCGCGCCTCCCGCAGAATAAAGCCGCGCAATAGCGGCGGGATCGAAGTTCTCCGACAAAACGCCTTTGCTGGGCGAGGCCTTCTTGATTTCCGCGATAATGGCCGGCCTATGTTCCATTAGCGCGCGTCGGAAATTGCGAACGTCATTGCGATTCACAGCCCTTCGCTCCAAGGTCGGCGCGCCGGTGCGAAGTGTTCCGCAGTTCAGCGCGTTTATGATCGACAATGCGAGCGAGGATGTCCGGAACAACAACAGCCATGTCGGGGAAACTTCATGGTAGCATCACGCGGACCCGAATCCCACTCGCCGGATCGATGGAGCAGGAACAGGAGCCACCGTGCATCGCCGCCATGCGCTGAGCGCAATCGAGACTGATGGCAGATCCGGGAGGCAGGCTGGCGAGGGAACGGTAGCCGGGCGCGGAAGTGGACACGTCCAACTCCACACCGTTCGCCGACGCCGAGGTTCGCAGTTGGACGAGATGCGCATCGGTTGCCACTTGCCGGAACAGGCCGAGAATATTCTCGATCAGCGCGCGCCCGAAGCCGGGATCGAGATGCACCGGCGGCAGGCCGGGGGCGAACTCGCAGCTCACCGGCGGATCGAGCGACGGGGGCCGCGCCGAAATGGTCTGCGCGATCAGCTCCCCCAAATCCACGCCTTGGGGCAGCGGCCGGCGCAAATCGGCCAGGCCGAGGCCGTTCGATAGAATCCAGTTGGATTGCTCCACCAGCTGCTGAATGCGGGAGAGCTGTTCGCGATGCCTGGGATCGTCGCCGGGAAGAACCAGGGACAGATAGTAGGCGATGGATTCGATGGCGCTCAGCGGCTGGCGGATTTCGTGCGCGATGGAAGATAGCGTGTTTTCTGGAGTGATTGCGGCGGGAGGATCAATGGCCAAGGCAGGAGTCATTTTGAAACCAGAATGAAATGAATCGATTTGTTATAGCGCGTGCGAACGCCCGCGTCAAGGGTCTGCTTCAGGCCAAAGGAGTCCGGGCTGCGCCCGGATGGACCGATAGACAATCGGTCCGCAGGCTGCCAGCCTGCACCACACCGACGCACTAGACTAGCTTCGAGCGGACACGGTCGCTGAGAGCTTTGCCGTCGACACGTTTGCCGGCGAGCTTGGCTTGCGCGGCCTTCATCACGACGCCCATCTGTTTGAGCGATGTGATGCCGGATTCCGACATGGCGGCAGCGATTGCCGCATCCATCTCATCGTCCGTCGGCGCGGACGGCATGTAGGATTCGATCAACTTTTGCTCGGCGTCTTCCTTGTCGGCCAGTTCCGGCCGGTTGCCCTTCCGGAACATATCCGACGCTTCCTTGCGCTGCTTGATCAGAGTGTTGAGGATCTGCAGCTCAGTGGGCTCGTCGAGCGGCTTCATGGAATCGATCTCATGCTTCTTGAGAGCGGTCTTGATCATGCGAAGCGCGCCGAGACGAGCTTCTTCGCGGCCCTTCATGGCGGCGATCATGTCTTTTTGGATCTGATCGAGCAGGGGCATTGGTTCCATTCTAGAGTAGCCAGGAGCCAGTAGCCAGTAGCCAGAATGAAGAACAAGGGTTTGATTCTGGCTCCTGGCTACTCTCTTGCTATTCTGAGAGTGAATCCGGCCCATGCATATTAAGAAGACACGACTGCTTACTCCCGGCCCGACGCCTATTTATCCTAAGGCGCTGCAGGCGATGCTGGGGGCGGACATGCATCATCGCACGCAGGATTTTCGCGACATTTTTGTGGCCGTGCTCGCGGATCTGAAACTGGTGATGGGGACCGCGCATGACGTGCTGGTGCTGGTGGCTTCGGGAACCGGGGCGATGGAGGCGTCGGTCTCGAATTGTTTTTCCGCGGGCGACCGCGTGATTGTTTGTACCGCCGGAAAATTCGGCGAGCGGTGGGTGGAGATGACGCGGGCCTTCGGGCTCGATGTGATCGTCCTCGAAGCTCCGTATGGGAAAGCGGTGCGGGCGGAGGCGCTCGCGCAGGCGCTGGCTGCGAATCCCAACGTCAAGGGCGTGTTCGTGCAGGCATCCGAGACCTCCACCGGGGCAGTGCACGACGTTCGCGCGATGGGCGAGGCGGTGAAGAAGACGGGCGCGATCTTTGTGGTCGATGCGATTACGGGGTTGGGCACGATGCCGCTCGATATTGATGGGTGGGGGCTCGACATCGTTATCGGCGGATCGCAAAAAGCGTTCATGGTGCCGCCAGGGCTGGCGTTTCTCTCCATCAGCCCTAAGGCGTGGGCGCATATGGAGACGGCGAGACTGCCGCGCTACTACTTCAATCTCAAGCGGGAAAAGAAATATGCGGCGAGCGGCGAATCGGCGTGGACCGCCTCGACGGCGCTGATGCTGGCTCTCAATGAATCGCTCCAATACATCAAGAGCGTCGGCATGGCGAAGCTGATCGACAATGCGGAGCAGCTGGCGCGCGCCACGCGGGAAGCTTGTTCTGTTTTGGGGCTGGAATTGTTCGCCGCTGAGAATCCCAGCGCATCTGTGACCGCGGTGAAGGCTCCGGAAGGACTGGATTCGGGAGTCATCGTAAAAGAGTTTCGCCAGCGCTTCGGCTCCATCATCGCCAATGGACAAGGGGAGATGAAGGGCAAGATATTCCGAATAGCACATCTTGGATACTTCGACGTCGCGGATCTTTTCGCGGTGATCGCGGAGCTGGAAATGATTCTTCACGCAAACGGCATACCTGTGAAATTAGGAGCCGGAGTGGCCGCGGTGCAGCGTGTTTATGCCGAGAATTGCATAACCAAGAAGGAACTGGCGAGCGTCTAATTACTTAATGACTAATTTGAGAATGAACATTCTGATCGCCGAAGCGATGCCTGCGGCGGGCGTCGAATTGTTGACTCCTCAGCCTGGATGGAATGTGATCGTTTCGAATCCGGAGGAGTTCCGGCAGCATCTCGCCGACGCCGATGCGCTGCTTGTTCGCAACGCTATTAAGGTGGATGCCGCGCTGCTCGCCGGCGCACCGCATCTGAAAGTGATCGGCAAGGCGGGCACCGGCGCGGAAAATATCGACGTGGAAGCGGCCACCGCCGCGGGCGTCCTGGTGATGAACACGCCCGGCGGCAACGCGGTTTCGGTGGCCGAACATACGATCGGGCTGATGCTGGCGATGGCGCGGTCCATCCCTCAAGCAGCGGCTTCGACCAAGAGCGGGCACTGGGGCCGGGTCAAATACGTGGGCACGGAATTGCGCGGTAAGACGCTAGGCGTGGTTGGCCTGGGCAGTATCGGACAGGAAGTGGTGCGGCGCGCGCGGGCGTTCGAGATGAAGATCATCGCCAACGATCCGTACGTGAATTCGCAGAGCGCGGCCGATTTGGGAGCGACCCTCAGGCCCTTGGGCGAGTTGTTCGCGCAAAGCGATTACATCACGCTGCACGTTGCGCTGACACTGGAAACATTCGCGCTGCTGAACGCGGCCGCGTTCGCGAAGATGAAAAAAGGCGTGCGGATCGTCAACTGCGCGCGCGGCGAACTGATCGACGGCGAGGCGCTGCGAAAGGCAATCGAATCGGGTAAAGTGGCCGGTGCTGCGCTGGACGTATTTCAAACCGAGCCGCCCGATTCGAGCGAACCTCTGCTGAAGCTCGATCAGGTGATCGCGACGCCGCATATCGGCGGCGCTACCGAGGAAGCCGAGGAAACCGTCGGCATCCGGATCGCGGAACAGATCGTCCAATATCTGCGCCAGGGCGTCGCGCTGAATGCCGTGAACGTCCCGGCAATGACCACTGAGCAGTATCGGACAGTGGGTCCATACGCGGCGTTGGCCGAACGGTTGGGGACCTTCGTGGCGTATGTCGCCACCGGAAATCCGCGCATGGTCCGCCTGATTTATCACGGCAATGTCGCGAGCGATAATACGCACCTGATTCGAAATGCCGGACTGGCCGGGGTGCTCAGCCGGTCTCTGCATCGAAAAGCGAACGTGGTAAATGCGCTGCAGATCGCCACCGAGCGCGGCTTAGGGTATGCGGAGCGGCACGACAAGCGGGTGGGTCACGCCGATTCGCTCAAGCTGGAGCTGGAAACCGACGAAGGAGTCACGCAAGTGGAGGGAGCGCTCGTGCTGGACCGCCCGCGACTACTGTCCGTCGATGGGATTCGGTGTGAGGCGCCTCTTACAGGACATCTTATGTATCTGAGAAACGCCGATGTGCCGGGCGTGATCGGCTATGTCGGATCGGTGACGGGGAAAAATAACATTAATATTGCTAATTTTTCGCTGGGGCGTGAGCATTCGCCGGCGGTGGAAGGCCGGGTGCTTGAGGCGATCGCTGTGGTGAAGACAGATGAGCCGGTTGGCGAAGAAGTGCTTGCGCAGCTGCTCGAAAATAAATCGATTACCGTGGCGAGGGCGGTGGAATTTCGGGATTGATCCCCGCAAGCGGATGATCCGAGGCTGACCGCTCCTGCGGGTCGCGGCTCTGTTGGTAACGCATGATTTGGCGGGAGCGATTTTTGGCGACGAAGTGTCCGCATGCGGGATTGAATTGTCCTTATTGACCGCTTTTGGAATTAGCGATACACTGTCAACCAGTTCACAGAAAAAAGGAAGCCTCCGTGCGGGGTTGTTGTTGGGGAAAGGGTCCGCACGGAGGCTTTAGCTGCTTTGGTTATTAAGACGGACGCAACCCGGTTTGGTTTTGTTCATTAAGAATTATTTCAAGCCTGCCTGCGCTAAAAATTCCTTCGCTGCATCCGCCGGCTGCTTGTGATCGACGTCTACCTGGGCGTTCAGCTTACGGATCGCATCATTTGTAAACTTGCCCGCCAGCTCCGCGAGCGCTATCTGAATCTTGGGATCGCTCGAGAGGAGATCCCCGCGCGTTAAGAGGCAGGTCTGGTAAGTGGGGAAAATCTTCTTATCGTCCTGCAGGATTTTCCAGTCGTCGTGACGAGCCAGGGGGCCGTCGGTGACATTCCCCACGACCATCGTCAGTTCGCCCGCGGCGAGAGCGGCGTACAAAGACCCGGGGTCCGTCACCCGTGTCAGAGCGCCCATCGGCAGCCGGTATTGGTTGAATGACGCGAGGCCATCGGTACGCTCGTTAAAATCGCGCGTGATCCCCAGCTTCCATCCCGGTTTGGCGTTAGCGGCGTCGCTCAATGTTTCCATTTTGTCGCTCACCGCCTTGGGCACAATCGCCGCCCAGGCGTTGTCGATGCCCAGTGGATCCAGAATCTCCAGTTGCGAAATCCGCCGCATCTCGTTGCGGACGCGTTCGAGCGCGCTCGCGGCATCGGTGGCGACCGACTCCTTCAGAATCTGGGCCTGCAGCGTGCCGGCTTCCTCCGCATAGAGGCCGACTTGGCCGTTGACCAGCGCCTGGTATGCCAGCTGCGTATCGCCAAGACTCAGATGCCGCTGGACGGTGCGTCCCAGACGGTGCTCCAGATGCTGCGCCACGATCTCCCCAAGGATCGCGCCCATGGTGGTGCTTTTCGCGCCCACCGCAATTGGTTTCTTAGACCCCCCGCAGCTCGAACCGAGCAATGCGGCTGCCGCCAGAATCGTGCCCCAACTCATTAAGATTTTTCCATTCATCAGCGATTTAGCATAGCGCGATCCTCTGCTATTCTGTAGGACTAACCTTCATTGAGATGTCCTTTCAGATTCATCCACTCAAAGAGTTTCTAGTCCGCCCGGCCCTTCCGCCTTCGCTGCTGCGCATGTCGGATCTGGCGCTGAACCTTCATTGGAGCTGGAACCATTCGCTGCGTTCCCTGTTCCGCCGGCTGGATCCCGTCGTATGGAAGGCATCGAATCATAACCCGATTGTCATGTTGGGCCGCGTTTCGCAAGCCACGCTCGAACGCGCCGCCGCCGACCCCCGCTATCTGGCCCTGTACCGGCGCGCCTGCGAGGATCACGATGCTTATCTATCCGCAGCCTCGACCAAGCCTTCGGGGATGATGGTGGCCTATTTTTCGATGGAGTACGGACTGCTCGATTGCATGCCGATTTACTCGGGCGGCCTGGGTGTCCTTTCAGGCGATCATCTGAAAGCCTCGAGCGACGCCAGCCTCCCGCTTACCGGCGTCGGCCTGCTGTATCAGAACGGATACTTCAGCCAGTCCATCGACCCAGATGGGTGGCAGAAGGAACGGACGCCGGTCAACGATTTCTATTCTCTGCCCGTGAGTCCGGTGATGCGCGACGGCCGTGAAATGCTGGTCAGCGTAGTGCTCGCCGGGACCGAAGTGTTTCTCAAGGTCTGGCGGATCGACGTCGGCCGCGTGAAGCTGTACCTGCTGGATAGCAATATTCCCCAGAACGCGGATCCCGTGCATCGCATGATTACCGCCCAGTTGTACGGCGGCGATCTGCACAACCGCATGCGCCAGGAAATTGCTCTGGGCATCGGCGGGCTGCGCGCCCTCGAAGAGCTGGGCATCCGGCCCACGGTGTATCACATGAATGAAGGCCACTCGGCCTTTCTCGCCATCGAGCGGATCCGCCGCCTGATGACGGACCAGCAGATGAGTTTCGAGGAGGCGCTCGACGCGTCCCGCACTAACAACGTTTTCACGACCCATACCTCCGTGCCGGCCGGGATCGACTTGTTCAACTCCGGCATTATGTACGAGTATTTTCAGGATTACTGCCGCGACTCCGGCATTCCCTTCGACCAGCTTCTCGCGCTGGGCCGCAGCAATCCGGGCGACACGCAGGAATCGTTCTCGATGGCCATCGCCGCCTTCAAGACCTCCGCTTACCGCAACGCCGTCAGCCGCCTGCATCGGCACGTATCGCAGGAGATGTGGCAGAGCCTGTGGCCGAATCTCCCGGTGTGGGAAGTGCCCATCACATCAGTCACCAATGGTGTGCACTTGCCCACATGGATCAACGGCGACCTGGCGGGCATCTACGATCAATCGCTACAGCCTGACTGGCGGGAAGGCCACGCCGAAGCCTCCGTCTGGGATCAGATCACGGAGATTCCCTCGGCTGAGCTGTGGGAAGCGCATCGCCGCCGCAAGCGCCGCCTGATCTCCTTCGTCCGGGAGCGGGCCACCACCAGCGCCACGGAGCGCAATGCGCCCGCATCCGAAATCAAGCGCATGCATGAAGTGCTGGATCCCGACGCGTTGACCATAGGCTTCGCCCGCCGTTTTGCCACCTATAAACGCGCCGCTTTGCTGTTCCGTGATCTGGCCCGCCTGAAGCGGATTCTGACCAATTCCCGCATGCCGGTGCAGATTCTGATAGCCGGGAAGGCCCATCCGCTGGATATTCCGGGAAAGACTCTCATCCGCGAAATCGTCCAGTATTCACAGGACCCCGAACTCGCGAAGCATGTCGTATTCGTCGAGGACTACAGCCTGCAAGTGGCTCGCGAAATGGTGCAGGGCGTCGATGTGTGGCTGAACAATCCGCGCCGCGGCGAAGAAGCCTGCGGAACCAGCGGCATGAAGGCCGGCATCAACGGCAACCTGAACCTGAGCATTCTGGACGGCTGGTTCGACGAAGCGGCGGAGGGTTCGGGCGGCTGGGTGATCGGCGACCGCGATCCTTATTCCGTCGACCGTGACGATGCCCATGCGGCCGGCATTTATTCGATCCTCGAAAACGAAATCGTGCCCATGTATTACGAAGGGCGCGAACAGGGTGTGCCGGTTGAATGGATGCGCCGCGTGAAGCAGTCGCTCAAAGCGGTAAGCGCGAATTTCAATTGCCAAAGAATGGTGATGGAATATTCGACACAATTATACGAGCCCGCGCATCTAGGATATGAACGTGTTTGCCGCGATCGTTTCGCTTCCTCCAGGGAGCATGTTCGGTGGCACCACGCGGTGACGGAAAAGTGGCCCAACGTCAAATTCGTCGATTTCGGGATTGGTGGCGAGACCGTTTCCGCCGGTTCCTCCGTGCCTATGCGCGCCGGGCTGGATCTGGCCGGCCTTACGCCCGAGGACGTCCGCGTCGAAGCGGTGGTCGGACGGGTGGGCGCCCATGGTGAATTGGAGGATACGCAGGTGCTGACCCTTGCGCCAACCGGCCAACAGGAAACGGTATTTATGTTTGGCCGCGATTTTGCCCCGTTTACTACTGGCCGTTTGGGATACGCGTTGCGCGTCAGCCCCAATCATTGTGACGACCCGTTAAACCGGCCGTGTAACGCCCTGCTCAAATGGGCAGGTGAATCCTAAAGATTCGTGAATAATGCGCCGATTAGTGATCAGGTAATAAGATTTCGCTGGATTCTTATCGAAATCCGTGGTACATAGTGGTTTAGGCGTTTTGCGCGGGTTATCAACTTCCCTCGTTACCAGCCGGTTGAGCCCGTTGTCTCCCGAACGAAAAATTCCGAATTCTATCCCAGCGAGTGTTGTATACCTACTCATCAAAGGAGTGAGCCCAATCCACCTTATTGAAGGCTAATAAGGCACATGTAATTTATGGAAGGCGAACGGAAGTACCGTCAAAGCGGCTATCAGGACTCGAGCAGCCGTGATTTTTCAAATAAAGGCGAACGGCGCGACGAGCGCCCCAAACCCCAGGGTCCACGCCCGCCCATCGATGTAACCGGACCGCGGCTTCCGCGCATGGTGCAGTCGGTGACAGCGGCACGATGTTTCAATTGCTCCACCACGCTTCTGCCCGATATCGATTTCAAGGGTAAATGTCCGAAGTGCGGCGCGGCTCTGCATTGCTGCAAGCAGTGCTCGTATTTTGAGCCCTCCACCCGCTTCCAATGCCTGAAACCGGTACCGGTACGGATCGCGGTGAAGGATCAGGCCAACGAGTGTACGCTGTTCAAGCCGCGTTTTACCGTGGCGCGCGATGCGGCCCATCCGCCCGCGTCGAACGGCTACGGACACTCGAATGGGAGCTCCGCCCCGTTGCCGAACATTGCGGCCCCCCGCAATGCCAGCGATGCTCGCGCGGCGTTCGACAGCCTGTTTAAGAAACCCGACGAGTAAGCGCCAGGCACCCGTAAAGCACGCTATCGTCGCCCAGTCCGGCCGGAACCACGTCCAGCCTCGCGCGCGACCAACCAGTCACCTGCCGCCGCAGTTCCGCGCGTAATGGCACGAACAGGGCGTCCCCCGCCTTCGAAATTCCCCCGCCAATTACGATGCGCGCCGGATTCAGAATCATCACCGCGGCTTTCAACCCCTGCGCCAGATCGACCACGTAGCGCTCGACGAATTCAGGGTCGCGCATCAGTTCCTTCGCGCTCCTTCCATAATCATGCTCCAGCCACATCCCGCAGCAGAGACGCTCGAAGCATCCGTGGGATCCGCATAGACATTCCGGACCGCTTGGTTTCAACGTGATGTGGCCCAGTTCGCCCGCGTAGGAATCCGCGCCGCGATAGATGGTCGAATCCTCCAGCACGATGCCTCCGCCGATCCCGGTGGAAAGAGTCATGTAGAACAACGGCCGCGCATCGCGCCCGGCCCCGTAAAACGCCTCGCCCAGAGCGCCGACATTCGCGTCGTTGTCCATCATCACCGGAACACCGAAGCGCTGCCTGATCCGTTCGACCAGTGGAAACCCCTGCCATCCGCCGACGTGCGTAGAAAGCGTGACGGTCTGGGCGGAAAAGTCGACCGGTCCGCCGAATCCGATCCCGCACCGCTCGAATTTCCAGTCCGACACGATCGATTCGATCTGCCCGACCATCCATTCCGGGCCACCCTCGCGATCGGTAGCTCCGCGATTCACGCTGAGTCATCCGCTCGCCCTCAAAGAGTCCGACCGAAAACTTAGTGCCGCCAATATCGATCGCCAGCGTGTTTTTGTTATCGGCGTTCATCCGCGTTCATCGGCGGCCAATATTTCTTCAGGAGAAGCCGTCCCGGTCCCCTTCTTCATGATCGTGATCGATGCCACCAGGTTTCCGAACCGGGCCGCCTCCACCCCCGACCCGGTCACCGCCAGGGTCATCGCCCCACCCGCCGAAAAACTATCACCCGCGCCGCAGATATCCACCGGCCGCTCGACTGCCCTGCCCGCAACCACCGTCTTCTTGTCCGAATCTAACACCTCCGCGCCCTCTGCCCCGTTCGTGACAATCAGCAGCCGCGCGGCGGTGTGCGACCGCAGCGCCGCGAAATCCACCCGGCCCAGAGCCCGCATCGAAGCCGCCTCCGCCTCGTCGCGGTTCGGCTTCAAGATCACGCCGCGAAAATGTTCCGGCCGCACTCGCGAATCCACCCACACGATTCGATCCTGGGCGATCGAAGTCAGCGCCTCCCGCATGCGAGCCGTAACCACGCCACCCGCGGCAGTCTCAGCCTGATCGGAAACAATGATCGCGTCGAAATCCCGAGCCACCCGTTCCAGCGAATCGACGACCCGCGATTCCAACTCCCGGGAAATCTCGCAGGTATGAATAAAATCGATTCGAGGCAGGTCTTCTTCGTCCGTCGCATCATTGATGAGCTTGGTGTAAGTGAACGTCGGCACCTCGCTGGACCGGATCAGCAACTCCTCATCGATCCCGCGCGCCCGCAGCGCCCGATCGAGCTCGAATCCAAATCCATCCTCGCCGACCAGCCCCAGCACCGCCACGCGCCCCGCGCCCAGCGCCGCCAGATTATTCGCAATCGTCCCCGCCGCCCCCGGCGTCACTTCGGTCGATACCACTCCAACCCGCGGCAGCCCGGTTTCGGCCGATGGGAGCCCTTCGCGAGGATCATACCGGCACCACCGGTCCAGACAAACATCCCCCACCACCAAAACCCGCTGTTTCCGAAATGCAAGCAAAATCTCCGCGGTTTTCATTCTGGCTACTGGCTACTGGCTACTGGCTCCCGCGACAGCTCCCGCCACAAGGCGGGAAGTGTCGCTCTATGCTCTCCGCAAAAGTAGAAACTCTCCCCGCCGTCCTTCACCGTGCGCACCAGAATCGTCTTGTGCGGACGAAAATAATATCCCGGATCGGACTTCGGCAGCTCACTCCGGAAATCCCCATGAATCGGCGCGACATCGAACACCGCCGTAGTGAATTTCGCGATGCTGCGGCCCTCCTGATGCGCGACGTTGCGAGCCATCGCCAGAGCCTTCAGATAAACTTCCGGACCCATGATCGCCGAGCCGAAGTTCAGCAATACTCCGCCTTCCAGCTTCTCCACGGCGCGCGCAAAAATCAGAAAGTCGTGATAACTCGCGGCGCCCACCGCGCCTCCATCGCAGTTCGGATGCTCATGCAGAATGTCGTATCCGATCCCGACATGCACCGTCACTGGCACCGACAATTGATAGGCCGCCGCGAACACGCTCCACTCGCGATACGGATAATCGCTATCGGCGATCCTGCGGCCGACATTTTCGCCCAGCCCGTATCCTTCGCGAGCCGCCTCCAGGATCCAGTCGTTCAGCTCGCCCGTTTCGCGCCACAACCCGAACTCGCCGCTGCGCACGTATCGAGCCACGCTCTCCGTGGTCGCGCCGATCCGAGCCAGCTCATAATCGTGAATCGCCGCCGCGCCATTCACCGCGATGTGAGAAATGAGTCCCCGCTCCATCAGGTCGATCAAATGCCGGTTCACGCCCGAGCGCAGCACGTGCGCGCCCATGCACATCAGCCGCGCCGCGCCCCTTTGTTTCGCCGCGCGAAGCTTCGCCGCAAGCTCCGGCAGATCGGCGTGCTCGAAAGGAGGCGTCTCGTCGTCGAGCTTCAGCCAGTGCCCGATCTCTAGATCGTTCTGGCGCTCGCCCAGCGGCTTGATCTCCAGCCGCCCGCGATCGAAGATCTCATACTTTGACATTGCTAAACTACTCCGCTCCCTCTGGTCACGGCTCGGTACGGTCTGGATTGCGCAAACTACTCCGCTCCTGTGATAAAACGATCAGCCGCCCTTCCGAGCCGTGACCGCAGGGAGCGGAGTCTCCCGAAACAGAGCCTCCAGCAACTCGTCATGGCACAGATAATTCGGGACAATATAATCCGCGCCGACGCCAATCAGGCGCTGCCGCTTCCACTCATCCACCACCATGCAATCCGGTTCCGTCGACGCCACGCCCACCGCTACGCCGCCCACCAGCTTCACTTCTTCGATCTCGACATACCCGTCGCCGAAGCCGATAATCTCGCCGCCCCGTACGTCGGTGCTCGAAAGAATTCTGTGCACCAGAATCTTCTTCGAAAAACTCTTATAGTCGTCCAGCGCCCCGTACACGCCGCCGTCGAAGTACTTCGCGACGTCGATCAGCCGCGCTTCTTCTTTCATGTATGCTTCGTCGGTCCCGCTGGCCAGATACATCTTCAGCCCGCGTTCCTTCAAGCTTTCGAGCAGCGCCCGCGTGCCCGGAACCATGTATTTCTCGGGCGACACGCGGCCGCTCTTCAGCTCCTCCACGCGCCCCCGGATGCGCTCCCAGAGCAGATCCAGATACATCTTCTTATATTCCAGCGGATCCAGGCCTGGCCGCCGCGCTTGTCCACATTAGCGGCAAACTCGATCATCTGGTAGATGGTCTCCTTGCCGGTCAGCCTCCATACGAAGTCCTCGACCACCGCCTTCAAGTCCGCGTCCGTCTCGCCGGTCTTCAGTCCGCCGAGAATCTCCACCATCATCGGGACCATCACGTCCATCCATCCCGAGCGGACCAGCGACAGCGTGCCGTCGAAATCGAAGAATGCCACCTTGGCCTTCGCCGCGGACGCCCCAGGCCGCACTTGTTCCATCGTCATAACCAGTATTCCCACTTCCCGTAGGCGATCACGTAGACGCCCAGAATAAAATTGGTTAGCGCGTGCGCCAGAATCAGGTCTCCCAGACTCTTCGTGCGCACCATCCACCAGTTGTAAATGATTCCCGCCAGCAGGCCGACGTCCCAATAGGATCCGTGCTCCGACGCGAACAGCAGCGCCACAATCCAGAACGCCTGCGGCGCGTATTTGCCCAGCGGAACTTTTTGAAAATCATTATCGATCAGCCATCGCATCATCCACGCGCGCCAGAACAGCTCTTCTACGATCGGCACGATGATCACTGCGCGAATCATCCGCAGCGCCAGCACCGTCCAGCTGGTGATCGCTGGAGCAGTCAGCGAGGTTGCCGCTTTGCCCACCACCGCGTTGTCGAACAACCAGAAGTGCCGGTATCCTTTGATCAGCACGTCCGGCGCGATCCACACCACGAACACGGCCACGCCGATCGCGAGCGTCGCCGCCCAGTGCCGCACGCGAAAATCGACCACCAGCCGGTTGCGCCCCAACAGAACGAAGCACAGCGCCGCGGTCATCACCGTGACGCGCAGAATCTGATCGGCGAGGTCGGGCAGCGGCAGGCCCGAATGCAGCGCCAGCAACCCCATGAACACCGCAAACGGTGCGATGTAAGGGAACGACGGAGATTGTCTCAGGTCCGCCTCTTATATCTTGTTCAGCAATTCTCGGATCTTCATTTCGTCGTTGGTCGAGGGCTTGTCCGCGAGCGCTAGTTCGAACTCTCTCTTCGCCGACGGCTTGTCGCCCTTTTGCAGCAGCGCCATGCCGTAATGATAGTGGAACGTCGGATTCGAAGGCACTTTCGCCGTCAGATCCTTGAACACCCGCACTGCATCCTCGCTCAGGTTTTTCTTGATGTAGATCCACCCCAGCGTGTCCGAAACCTCGGGCGAGTTGGGCATCGCCTGCCGCGCCCTTTGAGACATCGTTAAAGCCTGGTCCAGATCCACGCCCTCTTCCGCCTTGATAAACGCCAGATTGTTCAGCGCCACCGCCTGATCCGGCTTGATCTTCAGGATCTGCTCCCAGATCGGCTTGGCCTGGTCGCGTTTTCCAGTGCCCTCGAAAATCAGTCCCAGTTGCAGCAGGCACGTCGTATCCGAAGGAGCCGCCTGGCTGCACCGCCGGAACGAATCCATCGCCGAATTCAAATCGCCCTTGCGCCGCTGCGTCTCCGCCATCTGGTACAGCAAATCCGGCGACCGCGGATCCTGCTGTACCAGTTCCTGATACAGCCCGATCGCTTCGTCGTAACGCTCCGCTCGCACGTAATACTTCGCCAGTACCAGCTTCAGATCCCTGCGCTGCGGCTCCCTCTGTACGGCCGCTTGCGTTTCCTTGATCGCCTCGCCCATCTTATTCTCGGCCGCCAGCGATTCGGTGACTCCCGCCAGTCCCCTGCGTGTCGTTCGGATTCGCCTTGTACATTTCGCCGAAAATCTGTTCGGCTTTCTTGAAGTCCTTGTCCTGATACGCCAGGAACCCCACCTGGTAGCGAGCCTCCGCGTTCTGCGGATACGCCCTCGTGATCAGATCCAGTTCCGCCCGCGCCTTCTCTTTATCGCCCATGCCCAGCAGCGCGCTGGACCGGATCAAATGCGCCTGTAGATTGTTCTTGTCGATCGTGAGCACGTCCTCGGCTTCCTTCAGCGCCTTCGCCGCGTCGCCCTTCGCGATGTAAATTCTCGACAGCAGGATTCGCGCCTCCACGTTGTCGCTGCGCAGCTTGATGGTTTCTTCCAGTTGGAGCCGCGCCGCCTCGATGTCGCCTTTGGCCATGAGCGCCCGCGCCAAGTTGAAATGGTACTGATGATTCTGCGGAGACTTTGTCACCAGGGCCTGTAAATCGTTCGCCGCCATGTTAATCTGTTCGCGATTTCCGGTGGTCAGCATCAACGCCGCGCGCATCGCGATCGCATCGTTGTCTTTCGGATTGTCCTTCAGGATAGCCGCCAGCAGATCGTTTGCCTGCTGATTCTTTCCCGTCTGTGCGTACAACTCCACCAGCTTCTTCTGATAAACGGCCTTGTCCTTTGGAAACGCCTTGATCCCCGCCTCGTATTGCGCGCGCCCGCTATCGGCATCCCGGAGCCGCTGGTAATAGAAATCGCCCGCCAGCAAATGCCCTTCGGGGTACTTCTTCTCATCGCTCAACTGCTTTATCACAAGTTCCATCTCCGGCTTCTTGTTGGTGAAATAGTAATGTCCGGCCAATTGCACCATGTACCGCGCATTATCTGGATTATTCGCCACCTTCAGCTTCATCAGAGCCTCGGCTGCGGGGACATTGTTCCGCTTGGCGTACTGAACGTACAGTAGGTCGTACATCGGAGAGTACGTCTTTTCCTTTGCGATCAATTCATTCGCCAGTTTTTCCGCCTCCGGGAACCGGTCGCTCAGCACCAGCGCCTGAAAATAAACCAGCACCAGATCGGTCTGATAAGGCTTCACCGAATTAGCTTTGGCGAACTCCGTCACGGCAGTGGCGGGATCCTTCTCCAGCAGCGCTATCTGTCCCTTCAGCCGGTGCCCGTCGAACGAATCCGGATTCTGCTGCAACAGCTTATCCGACAAATCCTTTACCTCGTCCAGCAACTGTTTGCCCTGCGCCGGGTTCTGTGTCGCGGCCAGCAAATACAGATCCGCCAGCTTCGTAAGCGCGTCGGTATTGTTCGGCTGCAGTTCCACCGCGCGGCGGAGCCACTTCACCGCCTCGCCATAGCTGGCCAGCTTCAGGTCCGTCAGGCCCAAACGATAGTAAGCCTCGCCGTACCGCATGTCTTTTTGGAGCGCCTTCCGATACATCAGCGCCGCCTCGCGATACTTCCCGCGGGCGAAAAACTTATTGCCATTCTCCAATAGATGTTGCGCCTGCACCTTAGGATCGCGTGTGCAGGAAGCCAGCAACAAAACCAATAGAGGCAGGTATTTCAGGACTTTACAGCGTTTCATCACCCCTCCACTTCACCACAATCGACTGTAGCTTGCAATGGCAATAGAGTAGCCGGTAGCCCGTACCCGGGGCCAGTACGAAAGTTACCGCATTCTGGCTACTGGCTCCTGGCTACTCCAGCGTCGCGCTGTGCGCGAAATAGAATCTCCACCACATTCCTTACATACTGCTCGTCGGAAAGCTGCTCCCCCACCTCCGGCGGATACTCCACCAACCCCCGAAATCGCTCCGCCATCTCTCGAAACAGCGCCAGACGCGCCTCCGGCTCGATCTCGTCCCGTCGCAGCAGAGCCTCCAGCGCAATGGCTCCCATCTCCGGTGTCACCTTCTGCCGCAGCCGAGCCGCCAGATGCCTGATCTCCGCCAGGGAATTAAACTTCCCCCCCAGTAGTTGATCCAGATCCGGCCGCGTTTGTTTCGGAGCACGAATCACCACCGTGCCCGCCGCCAGATCCCCTAATCGCTGCCGATGCCGGCTGATCAGGCACGTGGCGCCCCCTAAAAGATAAAACAGCGGCAGCGCGTCTACGAAGCGCATCAGATTCCGGACCATCACCTGGCTCGCCTCGAGGCGCAGCCCGCCCGCATCCACCACTCGCAGCCGCAGCAGCCGCTTCCCGACCGTTTGTCCCCGCCATAACCACTCCGCCACAGCCATGTACAGCAGCGAAATCACGAAGTAAGCCAGAACCTTGATCGCCTCCGAAAAATCCTGCCCCAGAAATCCCAGCGGAGCCAGAATCTTCTCCGCCGTCTGCCCGATCGTTATGACCACCCCAAGGTCCACCAGAAACGCGAGCATCCGGCTCACCGGCCCCGCCAGCGGCAGCGCGAACTCGATTCCCTCCGGCGTCCGGATCGTCAAATTCTGATTCACGCCCGCCGCCCCGAAAATGCCAGGTAGAACGTCAGCAGCCCCGCCTCCACCACGCCGAAGGCTATTTTCGTCCCATAGGAAATCACCGGCTCATGATACTGCGAGAGAAACGATTCCACGATGCCGGCCCAAACCAGCATCATCGCCGCCCCGCCCGCCAGCGTCACCACGTCGCGCGACACCGTCCGCAGCCTCTCCGCCCGCGACACCCGGCTCCCCCATCCGATCAGCGCGTAGGCGATCACCAGTCCCGCCTGCCCGCCCACCAGAATCGCGGGAATCTCGATCACCCCATGCGGCAGCAGCCATCCCATCAGGAACACAGTCTGACCCGCGTGAATATAGTCGAACGCCACTGCCCCCAGAATCACGCCGTTATAAAACAGCAGCACGATGGTCCCGAACCCGAACGTCATCCCCAAAGCGAGGGTGGTGAGCGCCACCTGCGTGTTGTGCGTCATCAGCTCGGCTGAGAATCTATTCTTCTGCCCCTCCATGTGCCGGCCCTGATCCGCGCGCTCCTTGGCCACCCGGTCCGCAGGCGATCCCTGCAGCCCCTCGAACGGCATGATGACGCTCTTCGCCTCCGGGTCGATCCGCAGCGCCAGCGCCCCAAACGCTACTCCACCGATCGTCAGAACGGTTGCCAGTTGAAACGCCTTCCAATGCCTGCGAAACGTGCGCGGATACTCCTCCGTCAGCCACCGCCAGGGCCGGAACTTCTTGCGCCCCCGGCTCTCGTGAATCTCCGCGTAAGCCCGGCTGACCAGCCATTCCAGATAGCGCCGCAGTTCCCCATCGGGCACCCGAGCCAGATCCGCCGACGCCCTCTGATAAAGGACGTGCAGATTCTCAACCTCGCCAATCGTCAGCCGAGCCTCAGGATTCCCCTCCAGCCACTCCAGCGACTTCTCGAGCGCCGTCCAATGAGGCCTCTCCGTCTCCACAAATCGCGAAATATCAAGAATCATGTGGCAGCCATCTAAATCTCGCACATTTGCCGATGACAAGATCGGAATGGAAGAGCAGCCCAGACTCACTCACACGTCTTCCTGAGCTATCCGGAGCGGCGCCATGCCCGGCCAAGGCGCTCGCGCTGGTGTTAAAGAAACACCCAGGACATGCCTGCGAGTGTCCACAAATAGTGCTCAAAGAGCAAAGCAATAGCACACGAAGCAATTTTTTCATGAATAGCTCCTGGGACAATTAGGTCTAAGCTGAAGCGGATGTGATAATACGTCGTTACTGATGGCGGGGGAGCCGCGGAGTGTGCACATGATTAACGCCAATCGCCTGAGCATCATGAACACTATGGACAGAAGCCTTCTCAAACGCCTCAGCTATAAGATTAACGTGCGGGTTGAGAGGGAGAAGAGAATCATCGGGAGCGACAGTAAAAACCCCGTCTAGATCGAAAATTAAGCTTCCGAACTTCGGCGAACTCATTCTGGTGAACATCAGGTATTTTTGACCCACTACCAACCGTCTTACGAGATCGTTCGCATTGTCACTTCTAACTCTCACGTTATCGATCACCATCTCGCCCGAGGCCGACGCCCCAATAATGAAGTCGGCACTCGGAATATTTTGGAGGTCCTGAGGCACATGTTCGGGCATGGAACCGTTCGGAATGTGTGGACTCGCAAAGGTCTGTATTTCCTCGAACCAGAGATAGGTTTGAAGACTATCTCCGTCCGGACCTGAGATTGTTGTTCGCTTTTCCTTCAGCACAGCCTCTACAAACGTAAAGTTAGTTAGCGCGTCAGCGATGCCCTCAAATCCCCCGATGCCACAAAGGATGACGTGTGGCAAAATAATTTCACTTAGCGACGCTGCACGAGCTTCACGGACTCTCTCCGCGACAGATCGCGAACGCCGATCAGGCTCCTGAGCATGTGCGGAAGTAAAATTCCTCACCGCCAACAAGCCTAGCCCAACAGCCGCCGTAACTCCAAACGTAATCATGAATTTTCGCCGCATAAATAAACCCTAACTTTTTACCGATTATTTCCCATCTCGCGTAGCGAGCGATGCGCAGCTTTCGATTAGGAGTGTACGCTGGAAGATAATCGAAGTCAAAACGAAAACAATTTAAAATATAAGCTCCGCTTTTGTGTCTATCCCATAAAAAATTACGAGAGCTTGCCAGCGACCGGTAAATTCCAAGTTTTGAAGGAATGGACCGCACACGGAAACCCGATCTGCGTCTTCACAACAACTGCCTCTGCTTCACTGAATCATAAATCCCAATCAACCCACTCGAAAAACTCTTCGGATCGATCACCGATAACCGCACGCCGCCGCGCGCGAGCGATGCCTCCAACTCTTTTAGTCTCTTCCAGGAAATATGCCCGGCTAGATCCCGATATACATCCTCCACCGACTCCACATCGTTTTCAAAAAGCCGTTTCGCCGCCGCCGGCCGCAGCATCCCAGCCAATACCAAATGCCTCCGCGCCAGCAATTTCGTCGCCCGCGCGAAATTCTCCGCTAAAACCGTGTCGTCCAGGGACGTCAGGAACAGCAGCAGCGCCCGCCTCCGCAGCCGCAGCCTTAAGAAGGTGGCGATCTCATCGAAATCCGGCGAGACCCCTTTCGGATGCAGCTCGTAAATCGCATCCCGGCAAGCCGCGTAATGCGCTTTCCCATTCCGAGCCCGTACAAACGCGTCCACCTGGTCTGAAAACGCCGCCAAGCCAAATAAGTCCCCGCGCCTCTCCGCCGCCGACCCCACAATCAACCCCGCCGAGATCGAACGCTCCAGCACCGTCTCCTCGCCCACCGGCCTCCCCGACAATCGCGACCGGTCGATGATGACGTAAACCTCCTGCGTCCTCTCCACCTGGAAAACCTTGGTAATCGGCCTCCCCCGCCGCGCCGTAGCCTTCCAGTGAATCTCGTCCAGCCCGTCCCCCGGCATGTACTCGCGCAGCTTTTCGAATTCCCGCCCGCGCCCCACCTGCCGCACCGCGTGCGCTCCGCTCACCCCTTGCCGCAGCGCCTTCAGATCGTCGTCGCGCCGCAGATTCGGATACACTCGAACCTCCATCGCCGCCGCGTCCTTGCGCCGCACCTGCCACATCCCCCACCGCGACAGCGCCTCGATATAAACCGCGTCGATCCGATAAAGCCCCCTCCGGTGTGCCGTCCATTTCCACGCGAACTCCGAGCTCGCCGCCGGCGAATCCACCTCGGTCTCCTCGAAGTCGGCATGAATTCCCTCCGGCACCACCAGCCCGATCCGAACCCGCGCCGCCGAAACACTGTGCACCCGGATCAGAATCTCCGAAGGCCGGTCCTTGAACATCCGCACCAGCCGAGGCAGTTCCACCCGGATCCCCCTCAGCGATTTCTTCGAAGCATCACCAAGAATCAGCCCCGCCACCACCACCAGACACACCACCGCCGCCACCCGAGCCGAAGACGACAAAGCCGCCAAAGTAGCCGCCGGAAACCCGACTAAGGCAACCACCCAAATCATCCGTGAAGAAGGAACCATAATTATTCTGACTCCTGACTTCTTTCTTATTCTGGCTCCTGGCTACTGGCTACTGGCTCCTTCTTCAAACCGGCACCCCCACACTCTCCAAAATCTTCTCCACCGCCTCCGCCGCGCTCATCCCTTCAATCTCAAACTCCGGCCGCAAAATCAGCCTGTGATCCAGCACCGGAATCGCCATCGCTTTCACATCGTCCGGAGTCACAAAATCCCGACCCGCAATCGCCGCATGTGCCCGGCTGGCCGCCACTAATCCCTGAGTCGCCCGCGGACCCGCCCCCACCAGCACGCTCTCATGCGTCCGCGTCCGCCGCACCAGGTCGACGATATACGCCACCAGCTCATCTCTCATCGCCACATCCACCAGCGCCTCCCGAGCCTTCGACAGATCCCCCGGCCCCAGCACCGCGCGCACATCCCCCCGGTCGAGACATGCCTCCGGGGCATCCACTCCCAACATCCGTTTCGCCAGCGCCATCTCGTCCTCGCGCTCCGGAGCCGCCATCGGCATCTTCAATAGGAACCGGTCCTTCTGAGCCTCCGGCAGCGGATACGTGCCTTCGTATTCAATCGGATTCTGCGTCGCAAACACAGTGAAATCCGGAGACAGCGCGTGCGTGTCGCGATCAATCGTCACCGCCCTCTCCTGCATCGCCTGCAACAACGCCGATTGCGTCTTTGCCGGCGCCCGATTGATTTCATCGGCCAGCAGGAATGAAGTGAACACCGGCCCGCGCACCAGATGAAACTCATTGCGCTCGAAATTGAACACGCTGGTGCCGGTGATGTCGGCCGGCATCAGGTCCGGTGTAAATTGAATGCGAGCGAACTCGCACCCCAACACCATCGCGAGTGTCCGCGCCAGCAAAGTTTTCGCGACTCCGGGCACTCCTTCGATCAGCGCGTGCTGCCGCGTCAGGATCACCGTCAGCGCGCTGTCGATCGCCGCGCCTTGGCCCAGAATCACCTTCGAAACTTCCGTCCGCGTCCGCTCCAGCGTCTGATGCAGTTGTTCCAGTCTTTCGGTCATGTTTTCTCCACCAGCGCTTTCGCGATCTTCCGATACCCTTCCACAACGTTTTTATGGTCCACGAAGCGTTCCGCCCGAGTGTTCTCCGGCGATGTCTTTTTCCACTCTTCGTAGCAAATCCGGATCAGATCCTTCTCCGCAATGCCCCTTCGAAGCAGCACCGTCATGCCTTCGAGCGAATCCCGCCCCGTAACCGCCCGTTCCGCGCGAGGCGCCTGCGAAGGCAGCAAACTCGAAGCGTTTCGCCACAGAAACAATCCGGCAACCAGCGCAAGCACCGCAAGCGCACCTTCTAAGTTATACTTGCGCATCAACTTAGCAATGCTGCCGGTATCCACCACGCCAAAATGGTTTTCATCGAATTCGACTTCCGTTGCATTCCCCACCAGTTTCACGATCAACGCAGCCTCGTGTTCTTCTCTAAGTCCTTCATTGCTCAATGGATAACTATCCGCTAGAAGTACCACGGACCCCGCCCCCAGCGGACGCTCCCAGGCGCCGTCGAACGTTTTCCAGTTCGGACCGCCGCGCAATTCCAGACCTACCTTCAAGTCCTTGTAAGTGAAGTGGATATCCCAGCGCTGCTCCACCGGCCGCTTGTCTTTATCAACCCAGGGTTTAGTAACCGGCAGAAACGCAATCACCAGACGTGCGCCATTCCGGGTAAGATGCTCATATTCTTCCAGCGTCTCCGTCTTGAGTTTCGCCCAAGCCACCGGTTCCACGCCCAGCACGAAAATCGTGGTCCCCGGACCCGGATCGCTGCGCGTGCGCGACTTATATAACCTGTCTACTTTAAGTATTTTACCAAGGCTCTCATACAGCGCCATCGCGCCCATCGGGTCGGTTCGGAGCGATGAATATTCCGGATAAACCGCGCCCGTTTCGAGCGGAGACACCACGACCTGCTCCAGCCCCCAAGCCAGTGCCGCAACGATGACAATCGCTGCGATCTTATTTCGCATTCGCTCTCATCTCATTGAAATCATTCGCTAAAGATTCCGCCATCGCTCGATCCACCGGATGGAGTCCATACCATCCCTGCTCAAAAATCGCGACGCCCCGAGAAAATGCGGGCGGCACATCCGGTTTCGACCGGGCCCGGCGCGCCAGTTCCCGGCGATAGTCGAGCCCGCTTTTCCATCGCCGCAGGGACACTAACTCCCGTGCACTTAGATAGTTAAGCGCCGCCAGGTACAGCGCCCGCAGAGCCAGCCGATGGTCTCCTTTAGCCATCCATTCTTCCGCCAGCGCGAGCCATTCGCTCTCCGGCAACCGGTCTGCGGTAAGCGACTCATCGGCCAGATTCACGACCGTCGCCGGCACCGCGACTGCGGTGATGGGCGGCGCCTGTTTCTTCTTGAGGAAGAACAGCAGTAGTCCGCCAGTGATCAGCGCGACGATGATTCCGATCAGCGCCAGCATGGCTTTCCTGTTTACCACCGCCTCTTTACCGCTTCCACGCGCGGGCTCGTCCTGCTTCAGCCACTGCTTGATTTTGCCCCAGATCCAGTCCCAAATATCCTCGACCATCTTGACCGAGCTGCGATACCTGCCCACCCATTTGCCTTGCGGCTCCGCTCCTGCGGGCCGGGGCGATCGCCAGGTAAACTCGCGCTGATGGACCACCTGATCGATGGCCTGGTCCAGTTTTTTCTCGTCGATCGACTGCGCTTGAGCGCCCGTGATCATCACAATGACGAGTGCAACCAAGGCCGCTGCCCGCTTCAGAGCAGCCCGCAAATCGGCACCGGTAGCCACCGATTCTCCATAGAAACAACGCAGCACATACACCGCGTCCAACAGCGGATCGAGGACGAGCCAGGTAATCGCAAGCGCAACCCCCACCGTCGTCAGATTAACGATGCCGCCGCCCAATCTTGCCAGATCTCCTTCAATTCCCAACAGGCTGCGGCCCAATTGAGGCAGCAGCAGGATGGTCACTAACACGTTTAAGAACAGCAAGATGCCGCCCAGTGCGAGGATCGTCAGCACTCCCCAATTCTGGCGCGTAGCGTACACGGATTGGCGTCGGGCGGCCGCCAAAGCATCAGGCCGGCCGAGGGCGGAATACAAAGCCACATTGCGAAAGAAAGCCGTAATCCAAGGCAACGGAAGCGGAACGATCAGGCCGAGCGGCTGCAAAGTCGCCTGCATCACGATCGCTTCAAAAGGACTGGCCGCGCGGGTCTCCGACGGCGAGACTACATGATAGAGTTTCGCCATGAAGAGGGCTTGCCACGCGTTTTTCCAAACATAGGAAATCGCCAGGCCAAGCGATGCCCATGGCAAGTGCTCGAAGGCGTAAGGACTGCGGTTCATGTCGGCCAGGAAAAACAGGAAGCCTAACGTAAGCGGCACGGCTCCTATCAGATAGGTGAGTGCAGCATCGATTGGCGCGGCCCGAAGGAGCCGGACCGCTTCTTCCAGGATATCGATGGATGTGCGGTCGGTTTTCATGCGTGGAATTCGCTTGGGATGCGCGCCAGCGTCAAGCCGAGGTAGTAGAAAACCAGCCAAGCGATCATGATCCCGATCCCCGCGGTGGCAGTCCAGCGCAGGCGGGTAGTGCGGACGGTTTTCTTGTCGCCGTGAGCCAGGATAGCGACGCACGTGACACAAATCATGCGGCCGGCGTGCTCGGTTACGCATTCTCGGCAGAAGAAACGTTTGCAGGATGGACACTGCACCGCGGCTTCGCGCAAGGAGTGATTTAAGCAGCGCTGGTCTAAGAGGCTGCTCACGTTTTGCGCCTCTCATAGAAGGCCGCGGCCAGTCCGAAGGCTCCGGCTACAGCTCGCCAGGAATAGGCGATCACGGCTCGCCTCGTGCCCGACGGAAAGATGGAGAACAACGTAATGGACTTGTCGCCGGCTTTGGCTTTATCGAGAATCGTCATATACCAGCCGAAAATCTCGCGGGCGATGGTAGCGATATCGAACCCGACGCCAACGATGGAGAGCGCGACCACAACATATATAATGACGCGGCTATCGCGGCCGGCGCGGCGCAGCAGGGCGACTACGATCAAAAGCAGCTCGGCGAACAGTGTGTTCATCAGGACGCCGGGCAGCTCCGGAACCTTGGGGTATTGGATGGAGGCCCAGATGAAAACGGCGTTGATCAAAAATGTCGCGAACAGAATTTCCGGGATGTATCCGGGCTTGGAGATCAGCGCGGGAGGGGGAGGCTCGGACGCTGCCGCCTCGGGTTCCGGAGTTGCGGTCTGTGCGCCCAGAGATCCCTGCACGGATTCGATCATGGGACGAACCAGGGCAAGAAATTTGTACGCGTCGCTCATGCGGGAGACCGGAGCCAGGCGTTCGCCGCTAACTCGGGTGTGGAGATAACAGCTGCAGCGGGGTCCGCGCGCGATATCCAGGATGGGCAAAAGAAGTGCGAATGCGCCGGTGACTATAAATGTCCATTTCGCGAATGAGGAGTCGACGGTGAACCAGAGAGCCGTCCATGCGAGGGCGGCGGCGATCATGACGATTTGAAGGAAGATGGGCGCGGACTGACGGGTGACCATGATCGACTGAATGTCGGCGAAGGCGAAGCGCTTGTACTCTTCGGCGATGCGGGTGGAGGTGAGCAGCAGGATGTGATCGGGGGCGAGCCAGAGTTGAGTGTAGCCGGCGAGGCTCCGGTGGCGAGGGGTGAGTTTGGTGTAGGTGGAGGGCATGTTAGCGGAGTGGGGCAGGTCCCCGACCTGCCCTCAATGTGTTCCGGATCAATGAGGCGGGCAGGTCGGGAACCTGCCCCACAAGGCGCAAAGTCGAATCGGGGAGGCGGGCGGGCAGGTCGGGGACCTGCCTCACTGTGCCGATCATCGGCGGGGGGCCCTTAGGTTGACTTGGGTCAGCATGTAGATGAAGAAAATCACGAAGCCTATTTCGGTCAGAGCAAAGATCGCGGCCAGGATGAAACGGATTTTCGTTCTCGGCACAAGGCTGCCGGGGGCGTTCCAGCGGCGGATTACGATGAACAGCGACCACGGGGCTCCGATTAACGCTGGCCAGAACAGCAGGGCGGGCAGGGTCGCGATGGTGAGAGCGACGCTATCGTACATGACGCGGCGCTGCTCGACTATGTTTTTCGGAGTGTTAAAACAGCGCGGGCAGATATGGCGCCCATCGACTTCGAGATCGCACAGGGCGCATAGAAAACGCCCGCAGTCTTCGCAAACCCTGGCAGCGCGGCTTTGCGGATGGTAGAAGCAGCTCGCCTCCGCCTCGCCCTGGAGCGCCGCGGGAGTTTCGCCGACGCTGGTCCGGTCGATGGCGGGGAAAACCGCCGCCATGATCCCATGACGGCAAGACGGGCATCGCGCATCCTGATCCCGGTTCCACAGCTCCTGCGGGATGGACTTGGAGCACAAGGCGCAGGCGGTTGCACTCAACCTCATTACTTCGAATA
This sequence comes from Bryobacterales bacterium, assembly GCA_963813145.1. Classification (GTDB taxonomy): domain Bacteria; phylum Acidobacteriota; class Terriglobia; order Bryobacterales; family Bryobacteraceae; genus Palsa-187. The sequence continues at coordinate 1,754,966 of CAWEXX010000001.1, read as the reverse complement.
AATAACCAGCGTGTTGCAGATGCGGTCATGGAGCGCCCGCTTCTCGGGGTCCAGACCAGCCATGATGAAACCGATGTACAGGATGATGGCGCTCAGGATTCTCGCGAAGTAGCGACCGATAGCCTGCGTGAATGTCAGGCGCGATCCATCGAGATGGATAATCTGGAGTCCGAGAGCGAGCTTGCCGATGGTGCCGCCTTTGTTAGAGACGAAGTACCCTTCATAGGCAAGGCCGAGCGCAATGTTCACCAGCATACTGATGCCGAGCATGCCCATCATGGCGGGCAACACGGCGAGCACCGCGCTCGGGTCCTGGCTCTGCACCGCGGTGACAGTGGAGCCGACCATCAGCAGGCGCAGAGGAAGCGTCAGGATGGTGCCAACCACACCCATAATGATGGCGTCGATCACGAAGGCGACGAAGCGAATCCAAAAGCCGGCGTAGCGGCGCACTCCGATGGGCTGCCCGCCTTCGCGCATGCGCTGCATATAGAGAGGCTTGCATTGCGCGCACACGGTGGCGGTGCCGATGGTGACCATTTCATGGGCCGGCGAAGGGCGTCCGCATTCGGAGCAGAAGCGCGTTTCGGCGGCGATGGGAACGGCGGCGGCGGGAATGGGAATTGGTTTGGCGGGTCCGCGGGCGAGAGAATGCGGCTGCCAGTTGGCGAGTCCTTCACGCCAGACTAAGGTGTCGTCGCGAACGGCTCCCGATCGAACCAAATCGTCGAGCTGAGCGTCCTCGACGGGCCCTACTTGCCGTCCTGCATCGGCGTAATACCATTTCATTGATCGTCTCCTGCCGCTATGGCCTCCGCGGTGTGTGGACTATCTTATCAGGAGAGCGGGTGCGGGAAAAGTGAAAAACGAGCGGAGAGTATTAGCCGCAGATGAACACCGATGAGCGCGGATAGGACCATTTGTCTTCCGTCCGCATGAATATTATCTTTCCCGCGTGGCGCACGCGTCCACGCGTGCCGCGTCGACAGTCGTGTCGACGTTCGGTAGTTGTTTCCGCGAGCCTGGAAAGACACATCGACATGACTGTCGATGCGGCACGCCTGGAGGCGCGCGCCACATACCATTCAGGATTTCCGAGGCAGACCATTAGCGAACGTGAGAGACTGGGGGAAACGCTATGAAGCATATCGTTCTGGTCTTCTTTCCGCTTCTCTCGTTTGCCCAGACCGAGGGGGTGGCGACTCCTTGGAACACTACGCCGATGATCGCTTCGCTCTCCTCGCAGGCTGCGCGGCTGAAGCCGATTCTGGACCAGTTGACGCCCAAAGAGTGGGTGGCGAGAGGGGCTCCGGACGCGTATATCGCGCAATGGAAGGGCGCGGAGGATGAGTTGGGATTTCTGACCGATTCCGCGAAGGCGCTGGAGAAACAGCCGGAGAGGCTGACGCTGGCTCTGGATACTTATTTCCGGCTGCAGAGTTTAGAACTGCGGCTGAATTCGCTGGTGGAAGGCGTCCGGAATTACCAGAACCCGGCGGTAGGCGATCTGCTGATCGGGGTGGCGATGGAAAATTCGGCCAATCGCGACAAGTTGCGGCAATACATCACGGACCTGGCCGTAACCAAGGAGCAGGAGTTCGATATCGCGGATAAAGAAGCGCAGCGGTGCCGGGGCACGTTGAACAAACAGACGCCCGCGAAGCCCGCCGCGCCGAAGAAAAATCAACTTTAATATGTCGACTATGACCGACACCATTACCTTCACTTGCAGCATCTGTGGCGAGCCTTCGACGGCGATTTGCGTCCACTGCACCAAAGATGCGTGCCCGAATCATTGCTGCGAGAAATGCCTGCGCTGCAGCGACTGCTGCCAGTGCGATTTCCGGCGGCAACAGAATTGATTCAAGTCCACGGACATCGCGGCGCGCGGGTGGGTGCGCCGGAGAACGCCCCGGAGAATTCCATCGCGGCGTTTGAATATGCGATTGCACTGGGCGTCGACGCGATCGAGCTGGACGTAGTCGTATCGCGCGACGACCAAGTGATGGTTTCGCACGATCCGTACTTGCCGTCGGGCACTTTTATCCGGACGCTGAAGGCGTCGGAGACGGGGCTGCCGACGCTCAACGACGTTTTCAAGCTGGGCCGGCTGGGGACGTTCTTGTTCAATATCGAGGCGAAAGTATCCGAGCACACGCCGCGGGATTTCGCGGAGCTGGTGCTGGACCGGATTGGCGAGCATGCCATGGAATCGCGCGTGATTTTCCAATCGTTCGACTTCGGCATTTTGCATCGGATGAGCCGCATGGCGTCCGGCATCATGCTGGCGGCCCTATGGGAAGGCGCGGCACGAAGCTTCGTCGATATCGCGAAGGATGCGGGGACAAAGATTGTGGCGCCGCAGTACCTGCTGGTGACGGAGCCGGAGGTTCGAGAGGCGCGCCGTGCGGGGCTGCAAGTGATTCCGTGGACGGCGAATACGGTGGAGGAATGGGCCGGACTGATCGCGGCGGGGGTGGATGGGATTATCACCGACGATCCGGCGGGGTTGATCGGATATTTGCGGGAATCCCCAGGCTTACGCCACGGGTTATAACCCCGTCCCGCCAGGGCGGGGATTTATTTCCATACGTCGGAAACGATTTCGATTTTCATTGCACATTAAACACTAATAGCGGTAATCTATTCGAGATTTAGTCAAAGGAAGTGTTTATGAAATTGAAACGTTTCCCGCTCCCACTGACGATCCTGGTCGCGCTGTTTTTCCTGGCCGATGCCTGTCATCGCAATCCGATCGCGGCGGCGATCCCGCTCAGCTCGCCTTCCGGAAAGACTTACACTCGAACGCATATCGCCAAGGCGGACGACCATGAGCCGTTCACGATTCCCGTCGTCCCGCCCGGCGCTGCGCCGAATGTCGATAGCTTCAACGGGTCCGCGCGGATGGCCGCGAAATTGTCGATCGCCACGGGCGCGACGAAGAGCTTCAGCGACCTGGGCGACGTGCTCGATTCGCTGATTCCCGATGCCACGATGAGGGCGAAGAATATCAGCAAGGGTCCGGATTCCGGGCGGCTGCCGGAGGAGGAGGGCTTGGTTACGGTCACCGCGTTCCTCTACGCGTCAAGCAAGGAGAGCGACAACGATTTCCATTGCGTGGTGGGGCGCGATCCGTCGAAGCCGAAGCGCTATATGAATGTCGAGGTGTCCGCATTGCCGCCGTCGACGGCCGCATCATTCGCCGCCCTGAAGGCTGCCAGGAACGAATTCAAGGCATTCTTCACGGCCAATGGAGACGGACTGCCGGCGTCGGGTTACGACAAGTACACCCCGCCGATTGCCGTCACGATCACGGGCTCGCTGTTCTTCGACGTGGATCACGTGCCACCCGCGGTGGGGCCGACGGGGATGAAGCCGAAGACGGCGTGGGAAATCCATCCCGTGAGCAGCATCAAGTTCGAGCCGTAATCGCATGGCGACGCTCGCGCATCTGGCACTGGTTTCGGAGACGGCCGACGTGGCTCTGCCGGAGTTGACCCGCGTGAGCGCGGCCATTCAGAAGCAGATCGCGCGCGACCTGACACAGTTTTGGGATGTGCAAGGAACGCTCGATCCATTCGCCACGCTGGAGGATGTTCCGCCGGGATACTGGCCGGTAGTGGTTCGCGACGATATCGGGCAAAACGCGGCGGGCGTGCATTGCGACGACACCGGTCAGCCGATGGCGCTGATTACGTCGGACCTGGATTGGTCGGTGACGGCGAGCCACGAGATTCTGGAAATGCTGGTGGATCCGTTCGGCAATATGAGGATGGCCGGGCAGTCGGTGAGTGCGGACCAGGGGCGGGTGGAGTACCTGGTGGAAGTGTCGGATCCGGTGTCGGGGAAATGGTATCAGGTGAATGGCGTGAAGGTTTCGGATTTTTATACGCCCCGGTATTTCGATCCGGTGCAGGCTGCCGGGGTGCAGTACAGTTTCATGGGGAATCTCACGGGTCCGAGGCAGATTTTGTTTGGCGGATACCTCACGTGGTTCGAGCCGGTGGGGGCGGAGTGGTGGCAGCAATCGTGGTTTGCGGGAGACAAGCCGGCGATTCTGAATCTAGGTCCGGTGCAGAAAACAACATGCGGGATGCGTCCGTCGATCGACCGGATTACCGCGCGGCATCGCCAGAAGGCTAGTTATGAAAGTCCGGAGGCGGATCGCGCGAAGCGCGGCGTTGCCGAGTCGAGTAAAGCGAAGGCGGGGCGGTGGCGGGAACAGATCGATAAGCTTCGTCGCCTTAGCTGAGCCGCCATGCGTCAGCATGCGGGCCCAATCTATTACCCGCCGCCTTTGCTGAGCGGCGACCGCAGCGAGCGATCCCATCGTGTTCTTGGTTTTTATCCCTTTTCCTTTGCGAGCGTTGCGACTTTTGCGTGGACCGTGTTTTGTGTTTCCCCGTGTACCCTGTGATCAGAAGGAGTTCGACCATCGGGCTTCTTTGACAGTTTTTTCCTGGCCAGGAAATGTCGTATTACGGTGGTCCTGAGCCTCACGGAGCCCGTCAGACGGCTTGCCGGTCGACGGAGGGGCTTTGGGATCGATCCCATAAAGTTACGGGTCGGGCGGATAGCTATGATTCCCGCGACCGGGAACTTCAGAGGGCTGTGCATCGAAAGCTCGGAATCCAGGGCTAGAGACAGTCACGCCGGTCGCTCACGACTTTTCGTACAGCCGACGTGTGACCGCTCCCGATGGTCGCGGCTCTCATTTCGGCTGGAACTTGAAGTCTGTCAGGCCGATTTCGTCGTTGCCGGGGATGTAGAAACCGAATTTTCCGTCTGAGAAGTTGCGGCCGGGTTCGGTCCAGGAATCCAATGTCAGCCAGGTGTCGCCGGTTTTCAGGCGGTGCACTACGTGATCGGGACTCACATCCACTTGAATGGTGAACGTCTTCTGATTCTCCAGGCCATGCTGGGTTTTTTCGCGATCCTTGTTCTTGCCGTTGGTGACTTCCTTGGCCCAGAACGTTTTCTTATCGATCTCGAACACACCGTAGTTCTTGGCGTCGACGTAATCGACGTACCAGCGGATATGACCTCCGCGGAAGATGTTGCCGCCTTTGAGAAGCTGGACGGTGAAGGTGTAGGTTCCCTTGGCGGGGGGCTTGTAGGGGACGAAATTGCCTCCGTGACGGACCCAGGCTTCGCCGTCGCGGGTCCAGCCGGAGGGGTCTTCCCAATCGGCCATGCCTCCCATTTTCGGCGGAGGGGCCACGACGCGGCCGGCGGTGAGAGTCAGGTCGACGACGACTTGCGCGCCTCCGGCCACCTGGACGCCGAGGGAGCGATCGTTGTAGCCGGGGGCCTTCGAGACGAAGACGTAGTTACCCGGGGCCAGGTCGATCTGGCTGCCGCGCAATTCGTGGAAGGCGGCCTCGTTATCGCGCTTATATGTGATGGTCGCGCCGCCGGGCGAGCGAGTGACGTGCACGGTGCCATTGCCTCCGCCGACCGGCGCGGGGGGCGGGGCGATGGGCGCCGGTTTCGCGGCGCCGGTGTCGATTCGCTGAAGCTGGAACTCGACCTTCGCGTCGGCGCCTTTCACCACTTCGACGTTCTGGGTGGGAGGAGTGGTGAATCCATCCTTATAGATGCGCACGGCCACTTTGCCGGGCGGCGTCGGGACGCGGAGCTGTCCGCGCACGGTGTGCTTTTTCTGTTCTTTATTGTTGATGAATACGCGGACATCGTCTTCGCCGGTGACGACGATGAGCGTTCCCATATCGCCCAGGGCGGGACCGGTGGTGGTCGAGCGCAGGAACACGGTGAGCGAGGGACCGGGGGCGAACGTCTCCTGCATGGTTTTCTGAGTAGGTCCTTCGCCGACGGCGATTTCGGCCGAGCCGGCCTGGAAGCCTTGCAGATCGACTCCGGCGGGGGATGCTTCGGGTTGCGGCTGTCCGTTAAGAGTCAGCTTGAGGGGGCCGGCGCTGCTGGCAAGGCGGGCGGTATTTCCGAAGCTCGCGACGACGATAGCGAGCAGACCCTTGGCAGTGGTGCCGGTGACGTTGGGTGCTTTCGCCTCGGCGGTTTCAAAGGTTAACGCGGCTTCTGTTCCCTTGCCGGTGATTTTCACGGAATGCGGGCCGGGGCGCACGTTATCGATGACGAACTGGCCGTCCTGCACGACTCCGGCGGGCTGATCGTCGAGGGTGACTTGGCCGCCGTCGAGTCCTTCGGCCAGAATCCTGAGGGGCTGCGGGGAGGCTTCGAGAGTAAGATTCACGGAGGGCGCGGTGCCGGTGGCGGGCACGGTAACGCCGTTGGCTCCGGGCTCATAACCGGCGAGGAATGCGGTGACCTGATAATCGCCGGCGGGTAGAGAGACGGAGCAGGGCGAGGTGCATTTATCCTCTCCATTCACCTTGATGGCTGCACCGGGGGGCATCGTGCTGACCTGCACGGCCATGCCGGCGGTGACCGGCGGCTCGACTGGCTTGTTGCGCTTGCGCGCCATGTTGACGAGGAACGCGATCCCGCCGAGGGCGACGATCAATCCTAGAACCGCGCCGAACACCAGCGCTTTTTTCCAGGCGACAGGTTTCTGCGGAGGCTTGGGCGGAGGAGGCGGGATCTGCCCGCTGACCGGCGGAGGGCCGACCGGCGGAATGGGAGGATGCGGCGGTACCGCTTGCGGTCCGGTGGACGGAAACGCACTGGTCGGCATCGGAGGCGGGGGCGCGAATTGGCCGGAGGGCATGGGCGGAGGCGCCGCTTGCACCGGCGGTGGCGGGGGCGACATCGACGGAGGAGCTGGCATGGGCGGCGGCACGGTGGCGATCGGAACAGTGGGAGCCATCTCCGGAGGGGACTTCGGGATCGGAGGAGGGGACGGAGGCAAGTACTCAATCGCCTGGGTCGTGGCTTCGCTTCGCGGGACCGGCACGGGAGGCGGCGCAGCGGAAGGCATCGGCGGAGGTCCTTGCGGAAGAGGAGGCGGCGGCGATTGCTGGGCCAGAGGAATGGTTGATTCCTGCTCCTTCAGCTTGGTGCCGCGATTCACCAGATGCTGCTTGATATCGCCGACCACCAGCTGCACTTCGAAATCGTTGGCGTACTGCTTCGCGATTTCGTCGAGACGGTAATAGATCGGCTTCAAGCCCTCGAGGCTGGCCACCAGGCTGACCTGCTGGTCCAAGCGCTTCAGTTCTTCAAGAGGATTCAGATTCTCATCGCCCACGTAAGTTATCCTACACTTTCCTTGTATACCTTGTGATAGCCGCTCTCGATGCCACTCCGCTGACCGTTCCCACTGGCGGCGTCCGGCGATACACACTGGAGCTGGCGAGGGCGCTGGCGGCAGACTATCCGGGCGATCACTACTGGCTGCTGTCGGATCGGCCATTCGACCCGCCTGCGGGACTGGGAGCGAATCTGCATATCGGGAACGGCCCGCGCACGGCCGCCGAGCGGCGCTGGTGGTTGTGGGGCCTCGACCGAGAGATGATACGCCGCGGAGTGGAAGTGTTTCACGGGACCGATTTCTCCGTTCCTTATATACCTCGGCGTGCGAGTGTCATGACTTTACACGATCTGTCGCCTTGGATGTTCGACGACGCCTCGCCGCGAGTTCGGCGCCGGGTGCCGGTGCTGCTGCGGGCCGGCATTCCCACCATGATCATTACGCCTAGCGAGGCAGTGCGGCGCGCGGCGATCGCCCGATTCAATCTTGCCGGCGAACGAGTGGTGGCGATCCCGGAGGCGGCATCCGATCATTTTCGCCCCGTGGAGACGCCGCCCTCGATGCGTCCTTATTTCCTATTCGTCGGAACGTTGGAGCCGCGAAAAAACATTACGCGATTGATCGAAGCATGGAGGGAAGTCCGCAGAACGGAGGACGTCGATTTAGTGCTCGCGGGCCGTGTACGCGATGGTTTTACGGTGTCCGAGGAACCGGGTTTGCGCGTACTTGGCGCAGTGCCCGAGGAGGATCTGCCGGATCTTTATTCCGGCGCGGTAGCGTGCGTGTATCCATCGCTATATGAAGGATTCGGCTTGCCCGTGCTCGAAGCGATGCAGTGCGGCGCTACCGTGATTACGTCACGCGATCCAGCGATTATGGAAGTAGCGGGCGGCGCGGCAGTGCAGGTAGACGCGACCGATGTTCGGGCGCTGGCGGAGGCGATGCGCGCGAGACCAGTCATGCGCGACCAAGCCCTGGCACGCGCGGCACTGTTTTCCTGGTCGATCACGGCGCGGAGGACACGAGAAGTCTATGACGCCGCGCGGAGACTGTTTGGGAAATAGCGCCTTATTTCTGACGCCCGAAGATCCACGGCCAGGCGCTGGCGGCGGAGGATTGCGATCGGCGTCGCTACTGGAATATCTGCGGACACGCTACGAAGTCACGGTTGCGACCTTCGCGCTGCCTCATCACTCGAAAAGCTTCGCGGCGCGGGCCTGGAGAAACAGCGGAAGGTTGGTGCGCGGAGTGCCTCCCCTGGTGGATCGATTCGCGGGATTTGAGGCACAGCTCGCGCCGGTGCTGACGGGACGCCGTTACCGCGTCGCCGTCATCGAGCATTTCTGGTGCGCGCCGTATGCGGCGGCGATTCGCCCGCATTGCGATGTGCTGGTGCTGGATCTGCACAACGTCGAAAGCGAGCTGGCGGCTACTCACGCCCGTGCAACCAAGGGCGCGGAAGCGATTTTGCACCGGCGATTTGCGGACGCTTACCGGAAGCTGGAGCGCGAGTGGATTCCGCGGTTTGACATCGTGCTCACTACTTCAGAGGAGGACAGGGGTCGAATCGATCATCCGAACGTGGTGGTGTACCCGAACGCGCTGCCGTTGATTGAGGCGCCGCAAGTCGAACCGGAAAACTGCATCGTGTTCAGCGGGAATCTGGAATATCACCCAAATATTGAAGCGGTGAAGTGGTTCGCCTCGACGATCTGGCCGATCCTGCGGGAGCGGAATCGGGAGCTGACATGGAATCTGGTCGGCCGCAATCCGGAACCGGTTTCAAGGCTGGTGAAGGGCGATCCGCGCGTCAACGTGATCGGTCCGGTGGATGACGCTGTGGCCTCGATTGCGAGGGCGCGCGTCGCGGTAGTTCCTTTGCTGTCCGGCAGCGGCACTCGATTTAAAATTCTTGAGGCGTGGGCCGCGCGGCGCGCGGTGGTGTCGACGAGGATTGGGGCGGAGGGACTGCGGGCTCGGGACGGGGAGCACTTGCGACTCGCCGGCGATCCTGCGGGGTTTGCGGCAGCCGTGCAGGGGCTTCTCGACGATCCGGAGAGCGCACGGGTGATAGGGGAAGCGGGACGGGCGCTGTATCTCGATCGGTACACCTGGCCAGTTGCGTGGCAGAAATTAGCGTCGGCTGGGATTTGAGAGATCGCTCCCGCGACGCCAGTCAATTCAGCTTGCCCGCTCCCTTACGGTCGCGGCTCAATTGAGCCGCCATGCGTAAGCATGCGGGCAAGCGTGATAGTCTCGCTGTTGAAATGACCGGGATGGGCCGCTAGTTGCTCTTGAAGAAGTGCGCGACTTTCTTGCCGCCCTCTTCGGTGTAATAGACCGTCACCTTGCTGGCTTTTTCCACGGCCTTGCCGGTATCCTTGCCCGCATCGACCACCGCGTGCTCGCTAACCTTGTAAGTGGCCTCCGCTCCGTCCGCGGTTTTTACCGCGATGGTTTTCGCGCCGCGATCGATTTTCGACACGGTCCCTTCCGTTGTCTTCAGGCCGCCTTCGCCGATGCGATCCACTTCCTCGGCGGTTTTCTCGGTGCCCTTCGCGGTGTAATGCACCACCACGTGGCTGCCTTCCTTCACGCCATGCATGCCGTCCTTCGCACCCTGTTCCGTTGCGTCCCAGCCATGAACCGAGGTTTTCTTCGCGAAGTGCACGGTGTGCTCGGTTCCATCGGCCGTCGCGACCACTACGGTCTTGGTCCCGGAATCCACCTTCTTAACAGTGCCCTCGACCGCGGTCACCACATCGTCAGCCGCGAACGCTGCGAGCGCGGCAAAACTCATTCCAAGAAGCAGTTTGCTCATCATTTTTTTATTTTCTCCAATTTTCAGACGCGTCGCGCAAGCAGGATCGTCATGTCGTCTTGCAGCTCATCCGTCGCCGTCCACTCGCGGACGCTGTCGAGCACGACCTCGACGATCTGCTCGTCATTAAGGTGCGAGCTGCGCGCGATGAGATCGATCAGGCGGTCTTCGCCGAACATCTCTCCGTACTCGTTCTCGGGCTCCGTAATGCCGTCGGTGAAGCAAACGAGAAGGTCGCTCGATTTCAATTCGATGTGGCTCTCGTCGTACTTGGCGAAGGGGAAAGCGCCGACGACGGTGCCGTTCACGTCCAGGCGTTCCGCCACGCCTTCGCGCACCAGCAGCGGCGGAAGGTGGCCGGCGTTGGTGTACGTGAAGATCCCCGTCGGTTCGTCGAAAACGCCGAAACAAAAGGTCGCGTATTTCTCGGGCGAGGTGTACGCATAGAGCTGATTATTGAGCCGCGAAACCAGGTGCGACGTCGATACCAAAGGAGCCAGGACGCTGGAACCATTTCCCACGGTTGCCGCAATCTCGAGCGCGCTCTGCAACTGCGAGCGCAAGGAACTCTGCAGCGTCGCCATCAACAGAGCCGCGGAAATCCCTTTGCCGGCCACGTCGCCGATGGCGATAGCCACCTGCGAATCGCGAATGATCTCGTAATCGTAGTAATCGCCCGAACACATGCGGGCGGGATGGCAGACCGCGGTCAGGCGCAGCGTGCGGGTCTGCGGAACCACGCGAGGATAAAGCTGGCTTTGCACTTCGCGCGCGATCTCGACCTCGGATTGCAGGCGCTCCTTCTCTTTCGCGACCACCAGCAGACGCTCCAGATTTTCCGTCATGCGGTTGAACGACTGGCTCAAATCGGCAAGCTGGTCCTTGCCTTTCACTTCGATGCGATGGGAGAAATTTCCCTCCATCACTTTCTGCGTTCCTTCATAGAGGCGATGGACGGCGGCCGTGATGGTGCGCGTCATTGAAATCCCGATAATCATTGCGACAATTTCGACGATCAGGAAAACTACAACGACAATGATCAATCCGTATTGAAATACCTGCTGCACAGGGTCAGTGCTGCGGTTGAAGACCGTCGAAAGCACAGCCGAGATTCGCGAATGGACCGCCATGATGGGCCCATCCGCTTCCTTACCGGGCTTATCCCACATTGCCGCCGGGATGTTTGCGAACCACAAGACTTCCCGATCGAAGCGATTCATCGGCGCCGGTAGAGAGCGGTTTCGCGAGGCGCGGATGGCTGGGCCGCCCCGGGATTCAAGAAAATCCACTACACCCAGGTTCGGCACTAACCCAGTCAGCAGCTCTCCAGTCAAGGGAGCGGTAATCGTTACGTCTCCGGTCTTGGTCTTGCGATGGCTCCAGGCGTAATACTGGCCGTCACGCAGAAGGACGCCGCGCGTTTCCCGCCATCCTATGCGTGGAGGGGGCATAACTCCATCCTCGGGATAACGGATTGTATTGCCGCCCTCGCGGACCAGTATTTCAAGGCCCGGATTGTGTTCGCTGTAAAACAGTTCGGTCATTCGCCGAACCACAATTGGACGATCTGCGGGAGCGGTGCGCACGATACTTTCTGCAGCCGTGTCGAGCGAGTCGATGCGGCGATCCAACTCACTGGTCACCAGATAAACGGCCAGCTGGTTGATCAGTAGATACCCACCCATCCAAGCCAGCGCCGCGATCAATACGATGGGCACTACTGCGATAAATACGTACGTGACGTACAACCGGTTGCGCAGCCGCCACACGGCCTTTCTCAAGAGACGCGTGGCAAGCCACAGGCCGGTGATAAAAACGCCGAGGGCGGCCAGAATGCGCATTCCGCCGAGCGAACCAACATAGCTCGTCGCGAAAAACAGCAATATGAAACAGAGAAACGCAATTCCGGCGCGTCCCATCCACCGCATCATTGTATGGAGGCTCGCGCGCACGCCCGTTACACCCTCGACTTGGCGATCTCAGGCACCTGCGTGTCCGGTTTGATGTAGTTTTCCGTCAGGCCGGCTTCGAGCAGAGAAAATGCGGTCTCCACATCGTCGGCAAAAGAGAACAAATCCAGATCTTTTTCAGCGATCATTCCATGGCGAACCAGCGCGTCGAAGTTGACAATCTCTTTCCAAAACGTGGTGCCGTAGAGGATCACGGTCATCTTTTTTTCGAGTTTCTGGGTCTGCGCCAGCGTCAGGATCTCGGTCAATTCGTCGAGCGTGCCGAATCCTCCGGGAAAGACCACCAGCGCTTTGGCCAGATACGCGAACCAGAATTTGCGCATGAAGAAGTAGTGGAATTCGAAGCTCAGCTCCGGCGTGATGAACGGATTCGGCCGCTGCTCGAACGGCAAGCCGATGTTGAGGCCGATAGTTTTGCCTCCGGCATCCTGCGCGCCGCGGTTGGCTGCCTCCATGATTCCCGGTCCGCCGCCGGTGCACACGACAAATCGCCGCCCGCTATCGGGCAGACTGTCGGACCAGTTGGTGAGGCGCTTCGCCAGCGCCCGCGCCTCGTTGTAGTAACGGCCCAGCGGACCCATTTCCATCAGGCGGGCCGACCCGAAGAAGACGATCGTATCCTGAATCTTCTGCTGGCGAAAATGAGACAGCGGATAGAGGTACTCGCTCAGGATTCGCAGCGAGCGCGCTTCCGGCGTGTCCAGGAACTGCTGATTGCGATACGCCAGCGCGGACCGGTCGAGACTTTCATGCATGGGATTTTTTTTCAGGAGCAGCTTCGAGTTCGGCCACCCGTTTTTCTAATTGTCGCACCGCGCGCAGCAGGACCGGCAGTTTGGGAAATGCTGTAATCGCGCGCAGCCATTCCCGCGCCTCGAACGCCGGGGAGCCGCTCATCACCGCTCCCGCTTCCACATCGCCGCCGATGCCGGACTGGGCGTAAATCACCGCGTCGTCGTGAATGGTGAGATGGCCGGAAATTCCGACCTGGCCAGCGAGTAAAACATTTTTTCCGAGAATGCTGGAACCGGCCAAACCGGTTTGCGAGCAGATGATATTGTCCTCGCCCACCACGCATCCGTGGCCGACCTGGACCAGGCTGTCGATTTTCGCGCCGCGTTTGACGCGCGTTTCGCCGATGGAGGCGCGGTCGATAGACGTGAGCGTCTGGATCTCGACGTCGTCCTCAATCACCGCAACACCGCTTTGCACGATCTTGTAGTGCGTGCCGTCAGCCTGCTTCGCGAACCCGTATCCGTCGCCGCCGACGACCGCGCTGTTTTGCAGAATCACGCGATCCCCGACGGTACAATGCTCGCGTACGACGGCGTGCGAATGGGCCAGAAACCGATCGCCGATGCGCGCCCCTTCGTAGATCACCACATGAGGATGCAGAACGGCATCGCGTCCGATGACGACGTTTGCTCCCACTGATACAAAGGGTCCGATGGACGGATTTTCGCCAATGACCGCCGTCGGCGCCACGTAGGCCAGGGGATGAATTCCGGGAGCGGGCTTAGGCGGCTGATAAAACAATTCCAGCGCGCGGGCGAAATCAAGATAGGGATTCGTCGAGATCAACTGCGCCACGGCGACGTCCTCGATGAATGTTTTCACCAGGACCGCGGCGGCGGCGGTGCGCTTCAGTTTCGGCGCATATTTCGGATTGTGAAGAGACGTGATTTCGGACGGGCCCGCCTGCTCCATCCCCGCCACACCCGTAATTTCGATCGAGCCATCGCCCCGCAGTTCGCAGCAAAGTTTGGCGGCGAGATCGGAAAGGTTCATGCTTCTAGGTTAGTCGGTCCGCGTTCAAGATCACAAAATGTGATCTTGAACGTGAGAGGGATTTGCCTCCCCCCACACTACTTAAGCACTATGGCAGCTAAACCAATCACCAAAATCCAGAAAGCCGAGTCCGTTTCGCTCGATGTTATCGAGCGGCGGATCGTCGAGTTCCGCGGTCAACGCGTCTTGATCGACCGGGACCTAGCCACGCTTTACGGCGTCGAGACACGAACCTTAAACCAGGCCGTGAAACGCAATCTGGATCGCTTCCCGCCGGATTTCATGTTCCGCCTGACCGCGAAAGATGCGGCGGATCATCTACCTTCAAGATCACAAACTGTGATCTTGAAGCGCGGCCAAAACGTCAAGTACGCTCCCTACGTCTTCACGGAGCACGGGGCGGTCATTTGGCAAACGTCCTGAAAAGTCCCTCCGCCGTGCGGGCCAGCATCCAAGTCGTTCGCACCTTCGTCCGGATTCGCCAAAGGCTGGCGACCCACGAAGTACTCGCACGGCAATTGGGAAAGCTGGCCGGCAAAGTCGGCAAGCACGACCTCGAACTCCGGGGCGTCTTCACTACCCTTCGGGATATGCTGGAGCCCCCGCGGCGTCCGAGGCGGACGATTGGTTTCCTCGCTAACAAAAACTGATCATCCCTTGAACTTATCGCGGCACTCGGCGGAGCAAAAATAATAAGTCTCGCCGCCGGACTTTTTCTGGATAGCCGTGGCAGTGGAGATGAAGGTCCCGCATACAGGATCTTTCTTCAATTCGCCGCCGACGGGAACAGTGGGCACTCGTCCGCCATTGTTGGACTGAGCCTGTCCCGACTGAAACAGATCGGCGAATCCCTTCATGATGACCCCGATAATCGAGCGCACCAAGCTGATTACCAGCACACTGGCAATCAGGTAAGCTATCGCCCGGAACATGTTGAGACCGCGCGGGTCATTGCCGCTCCGTTAGGGCTTCTTCTTTGTGGTGGTCGGCCTCTTCGCGCCTGGCTTGCTGTAGTCGGTTTGCAAAACTTCGCCCATCGAAGTTAACATCGCTTTCGACGCTTCGGCATTTACGCCATCCGGTTTCAGCTCCAAATATTTCTCGAACTCTTCCTTAGTCCCTGGAGGCGGCACGATTTTTCCGTCGGGTGTGGTGGTCGCCTTCCCGATCAGATAGATGCCATATTGATAATGGGCGTCGGCGTAGTTCGCGTCAGCCTCGATGGCTTTCTTAAACATAGCGCCCGCCGGCTCGTTCTGGCCCAGGTTGACGAGTACAGCGCCACCATTGAAGTAATATTTACCGGCGTTGGGCGGATCCAGTTGAGCGGCTTTGGTCAGTTCCAGCAGCGCTTCATCGGATTTCTTCGATTGCGCGAGCAGCAGCGCGTAATTGTTGTGATAGGCCGCGTCATCCGGCTTCAGTTCGATGGCTTTTTTGTAGTTCTCAGCTCCCTTGTCGAGCAGGGCCTGTTGATCGGCGCCGGTCTTGAGCTTCGCCGCACCCGCGTAAGCATCGGCCAAATTGCCCCAAACAACGTTCTGACCGGGATCCAGCGCCTTGGCTTTTTCGAGATTTTCGATTGCGGTGTCGTATTTCTTGCCCTTCTCGGTCGGGTCCTTCTCCGCAGCCGCTGCGTCGAGATCAGCCTTGCCGTTGTTGAAGGAGTCGTTCAGCGCTTTGTGCTTTGCGATGTCGGCTGCGGCGTCCTTCATCTTCTTCTCGAGAGCCGCCTTCTGCTCAGGCGTCATGTCGCGGGTCACTTCTTTGCTGAGCTCCCCGCCAGATTCGATGGCCTTCCTGATTTCAGCCTGCTTGTCGGCATTCTGGTGAGCGGATTTGCTCAGGTCAAAATCGATCACCTTCGCATCGCCAAGCCCACTGTGGGCGTTGTCGACCACGTCTCGCTCTTTACCGTCGACTTCCACCCAGATTTTGTAGACCCCTATTGGAAGGCCACCATAATAATAGTCGCCCTTCTTCTTCGTCTTAACAACGTAGTTCCCCTTGATATCCTTCCGGTCCAGATGAACGTTCACACCCACAAGGGGTTTTCCATCTTCCCCTTTTACATGGCCTTCGAAGGCAGTGGTCTGCCCCCAGCAAGAGATAGAAAACACAAGACTAAGCGGAATTGCGATGGTCAACCGGCGCAGCGTGGCGAGCATGGTGTGATAAACCTCCCAGGATACTGTTAACAAACTCGTTTCTCAGCATACTACAGGCGCATGCCGGGGGCAAAGATGTTACTTGAGCCTAAGGGAAATGGCATAGTACGGCTGGATTTTTCACCAGTAGTACTAAGGGATTTTTTCCAGTTGAAATTCCCCGTTAACTGAAGAAACGACTTGACTTGGGATTTTTCCGATGCTAGTATTAATCCTAGTCGGGGGACTTGTTGGGCTACTCTAACTCCAGCAAATAAGTAATGATGATAATGAAAAACAACTTGACCGTCAGTAGTGTGTGTTCTGATAGATTTACAGGCACTCCACAGAGTGGGGAAGGATCTGGAAAGGGAAATCTAGCTTGGAGATCGCTTCAACTCGGACTTCTCCTCTGCTTGACCGCGAGCGTCAGCTTGGCGAGTTTGGCTCCGTGCGGCGCCACCGTATATAATTTGGGAAACAGTGGCGCAGGCGCCTTAGTCAGTCCAGGTACTGCCTCTGCTGGTTGCGAACAGGTCGACAAGCAATTTAGCAGCTTCACTTACGCGGGCAACGCAAATGCCCCGACGGGCAGCGCCATCCCTATCTCCTTCTCTGGAAGCACGGTCGCGGGACCGATCGATGTGTTGCTTGGCGACACGTCTCCTTCCAATAAAGTCTGGCCTGCTGCCGGTGCCCCAGGCGACCAATCAACGGTCTCTTACCTCGTTTCCGTGGACCAGGCGGCGAGCGGTTTCACTCTCCCTCAGGCGGCTGAGATCTCAAGTTTGTCTCTCAACATGATCGCTATTCACGTGTCCAATGCGAGTACAACTGCTTTTGTAACCGAGTCCTTTTGCCTGAATGGTTCAGCGATAGCCGGCTGTATTAATGGTGGTTATATCCAGTACGAGGATCTTGGCGCGGGTGGGGGCATCATCACGGCTGTCATCTGCTACAGCGGCGGCGCCTACAGCTCGTGCGTTCCTGGCGCACCGACTACCCTGGGTACGCCCAACTCTCCGATTACTCTGGCGCTGCCCACCGGAGTCACGAGCATCTTCATACAGAATGCTGTGATTGTGACAAACAGCAATGGTAGCGATTATTTGGGTCAGTTTCAAAACGGCTTCTTTGAAGATTCATTCGTCGTTACCCCAGAGCCCGCAACTTTGGGCCTTATGGGCTTGGCGCTGGCAGGCCTTGGCGCCCTTCGTTATCGGCGCCAGACTTAAGTCCCACCTTCGACTACTCCTGAAAAGGCGGCCTCCCCACTGAGCGCCGCCTTTTTTGCGTCTGAACCTCGATTTTCTCCCTTCAACGAAAGTACGACCATTTCGGTCCAAGATGGTGTATGCTTATGAGTGAAATAGCTCCTAACTGCAAACGGCTATCGTACAGCAGTTAGTGGACAACAAGCGTTGAGGCAGGGAATTGCAAGTGAGTTTCAAAAAGACATCCTCCCCAAGTCCATCGAAGAAGACGCGCGGCGCAAAAAACCTTACCGAACTCAAGCCGGGCGAGGTAGGCGTGCTGGAAAAGCTGGATCTTCCCGAGGGCGACGCCCAACGGCTGATGGAAATGGGCTTTATCCCGGGCCATTCCGTAACCCGCGGCCTTGCCGCCCCGGGAGGCGATCCGCGAGTCTTTCGCGTGGACGGGTCTGAGGTCGCGCTTCGCAGAGAAACGGCTAGCCGTCTGCTGCTCCGTTAGGAATATATGGGCGATTGCCACGGCTGCCCCGCAAACACGATTGCGCTCCTCCCGCCCCCGGTAGGCGCGCCCCCACGGCATCATATTGTCGCCATCGTTGGGCCGCCGAACTCCGGCAAGTCCACCTTATTTAACCGCCTGACCGGCCTGCGTCAGAAAGTCGCTAATTTTCCCGGCGTGACGGTGGAACACCGCATGGGCCGCGTCAAGCTGGGACCGGGCCGCGACGTTTTCGTGGTCGATCTGCCGGGTGTGTACAGCCTGACCCCGCGCACCGAGGACGAGCGAGTCACCCACGATGTCTTATCCGGCCAGATGAAGGATATCCCGCGCCCGGATGCGGTCTTGCTGATTCTCGATTCCACCAATCTCAGCCGCCACCTGGTGCTCGCCGCGCCAGTGTTGAGCCTGGGACTGCCGACGCTGGTGATCTTGAATATGGCCGACGATCTGAAGAGCCGCGGCGGAGACTTGAACGTCGCGGAACTAGCCATGCAGCTCGGCTCTCCTGTGGCGTTAATCAGCGCGGCTAAGGGCACTGGCGTCGAAAAGATTTTCCAGTTCCTCAGTGGAGCCACCCTCGGCGCCGCTCCCAAGGCCCCTCTGATTCAACTGCCAGTGATCCAGGACATACCGAAATGCCGCGCCTGGGCCACCAGCGTGGGAAATAAAACTGGCTATCACGCGCCGGCACCTCCCTTGTGGACGCGCCGCCTGGACGCTCTGTTTCTTCATCCGCTCGCCGGCCCGCTGGTGTTTCTGGCAGTCGTCATTGGTGTGTTCTGGACGATTTTCTTCGGCGCTGATCCGGTGATGAATGCGGTGGATAATCTCCGCATAGCCTCCGGCAACTGGATCGGCGCGCATCTTTCCAACGAGGCCCTCCGATCCCTGGTAGTCGATGGAATCTGGAGCGGCGTCGGATCGGTCATCAAGTTTTTGCCACAGATCCTGCTGTTGTTTCTGTTCATCGGAATTCTGGAGGATTCCGGCTACCTGGCCCGCGCCGCGCTCATCGCAGACCGCACCATGTCGCGATTTGGCCTGCAAGGGAAAAGCTTCATCCCCCTGCTCTCTGCCTACGCCTGCGCTATTCCCGCCATCATGGCGACGCGCACCATTGAGAGCAAGCGCGACCGCATCACCACTATTCTGATTGCCCCTCTTATGACCTGTTCGGCGCGCCTGCCAATCTACACTCTCGTCATTGAAACCTTCATCCCAAGAGAGCCGATGTTCGGATTTGCTCGCGTGCTAGCACTGCTTGGCCTGTACGTGCTCGGATTCGTGGCCGCGATTCTTACCGCCCGTCTCCTGAAGTCGACCATCCTCAAGAGCAGCCGATCTTCGTTCATCCTCGAAATGCCTCCGTATCGCTGGCCCACTCTGCGCTCCCTCAGCCTGCGTCTGATCGATCGCTCCAAGGTGTTTTTGCAGCGAGCGGGCACTGTGATTCTGGCCGTCGCCATCATCATCTGGGTGTTGGCCCACCTGCCTTTAACTGGCGGAAAACCTCCCGCGATTGAGCACAGCATCGCCGGAGCCATCGGCCATGGGATCGCACCGGCCATCGCTCCACTGGGCTTGAATTGGAAAATCGGCATCGGATTGATCACGTCGCTGGCTGCCCGGGAAACCATGGTCAGTTCGCTTGGCACCATTTACGGCATCGAGGGAACCGAACATTCCGTCGGCTTGCAGGCAGCGCTTCATCACGACCTGACCATCGGCGGAGCGGTCGCGCTACTGGTTTTCTTCGCCTTCGCCATGCAGTGCATGTCCACCATCGCAGTGGTGCGTCGCGAAACCGGCGGATGGTTTTGGCCGGCGGTCCAGTTCGCTTATATGACGGGCCTGGCGTATGTCTGCGCGTTTCTCGCGAATCGCATTGTCTCGATTTGGTCGTAGCCGGCCGCGAAGCCGCAATCTAATGGCCTGTCTCAGCGAGTTCGTTAGCATATCCCCTCCATGACTGTCGGGGTTCGGTAGGAGAATATATCGCGGGATGGCCCCGACAGTTATGGAGGGGATAGTAAAGTTTTCTCTGAGACAGGCCACGAGTGTGGCGCGCGCGTCCACGCGTGCCGCGTCGACAGTCGCGTCGACGTTCGGTTTTTGCTTCGTGAGCCGCGAAGAAACATCGACATGAATGTCGATGCGGCACGCCTGGAGGCGTGCGCCACATAACATTCACCACGAGTAACGCTGCAAGTTACTGATTATATTTACTGTCTCCGCTCATACTAAGGTTCCCTTTAGCTCCTGCCCGACCCAAGTCCTATGCTTTGTAGTAGTACTAGATGGACCGCCGGGCCATTGGTGCGCCCGATCTCAAATGAGATTCTCCTCGCATCAGAAGGAGAATTTGAATGAATTGGTTTTCCAAAGCGGCCGTCGGAGGCTTACTGTGGCTCGCTTTCAGTGCCGTCTCGTTTGGCGACACTCTCTTTGACATCGGCAACATCCAAAATGTTAACGAGGGCGGCCAGTTCAGCGCTTATCTGAATACGCCACTCAACCAGTTGATTATCTACTGCGTGGATTACCGCAATGACACGGGATCGCCCGACGTTGTGAACATCAGCACTCCCGATAGTCTGGCTGATATCGCCAACACCCGCTATGGCACGACGCCGACGGCCGGCTTCAGTTTCTACACCAGCGGCCCCGCGCTAAACGCACTCGATCGCTACGTCCTGGCGGGGTGGCTTACCACGCAATTCGATTTCGGCTCCGGCGTAACTCTGTCGGACGAGCAGATCCAGAATGCGATCTGGACCCTGCTCAGCACCAATGGGACTGGCGACTTCCCCTCTGGCAACGTCGCTGGCGTCGGGACCTGGATCACGCAGGCGGAGACCTGGGAAACAGGTGCCGCATTGGCAGGAACTCTGGCGCAATTCGAGAGCACGATTCGCATCTACACCACAGTCACAGTGGCTGGGGACAACGATTTGACGCAAGCCGCCGGTAGCCGCTACGCCATCGGCATGCAGGAAATGATTGGAACCGAGGGCGGCGGTGGGAACACGCAGAGCCTGCCCGAGCCCCAGACGATCGCAATGATGGGCGCGGGCTTGCTTGCGCTTGGCTTGATCCGAATGCGGCGCGCCAAGGCATAGTACAGAAAACTCGACAGGCGGAAGCGCCTGTCCCACCAAGCAGATGTTCAGCTCGAGATCAGGTGGGACGGGCGCTTTCGCCTGTCAGTGCTTTTTGAAAGTTAGGCCCTGCTTGTTACGATGAAGTGTGCGAAACGTCATCATTCTGGGTTCCGGGTGCGCCGGAAATACTGCGGCGATCTATACGGCCCGTGCCAACCTGAAGCCTTTGGTCGTCATCGGACATGAACCCGGAGGCCAACTCTCTCTCACCACGTCCGTCGAGAATTTCCCCGGTTTTCCCGGCGGTATTAACGGCCCCGACCTGGTGGAAAACATGAAGCGCCAGGCCGAGGAGTTCGGCGCCGAGTACATGTACGGCTCGGTGGCCGAAGCCGATCTTAAAGTCACTCCGTTCCGGCTGAACATCGACGGCGAATGGGTTGAGACTCGTACCTTGATCATCGCCTCTGGCGCATCGGCGAAATGGCTGGGCTTGAAGAACGAGCACAAACTGATCGGCCACGGCGTCAGTTCCTGCGCCACCTGCGACGGTGCGTTTTATCGCGATCGTAAAATCATGGTGGTGGGCGGAGGAGACACCGCGATGGAGGAAGCGAATTTCCTGACGCGCTTCGGCTCCGAGGTTTCGCTGGTGCACCGGCGCGATGAATTCCGAGCCTCGAAAATCATGCTGGACCGCGCGCGCGCCAATAAGAAGATCAAGTTCCTGATGAGCACCGTGGTCGAGGACGTCTACGACGTCGAGAAGAACGAAGTCACCGGTGTGAAGCTTCGCTCGCTGACCACAGGCGAGACCTGGGATCAGGATGTCGATGGTTTTTTTCTCGCCATCGGCCATGTCCCGAATACGAAACCGTTTGTGGGCCAGATCGATCTCGATCCTGACGGGTACATCCTGTCGAAAGGTGGCGCCCGCACCAACATTAAGGGTGTGTTCCACGCGGGCGATGTGCAGGACCGGGTCTACAGACAGGCCGTAACCGCCGCCGGCGCAGGTTGCATGGCCGCGATAGAGGCGGAGCGCTATCTGGAATCGGAAGGGCACTGACGCCACGACGATGTCACGTCTGCCCGCTCCCTGACGGTCGCGGCTCTGAGCCGCCATGCGTTAGCATGCGGGCAGACGCGAAAAGGGAAACATGACGAAAGCCGAAAGACTACGCGCCTTGCATCACGGCCCCGAAGTCCTGGTCCTTCCCAACGCCTGGGACTGCGCCAGCGCGCGCATTTTCGAAGAACTGGACTTTCCCGCTATCGCGACCACTAGCGCGGGCGTCTCTTTCTCACTCGGCTATTCCGACGGACAAAAAATCCCAGGTAAAGAAATGCTGGCGGCCGTTGCCAGAATCGCCCGTTCGGTCGACGTCCCCGTCACCGCGGACCTGGAAGGCGGCTACGGTGACATCGCTGAAACCGCCGCCGCGCTTCTGGAATCGGGCGCAGTCGGTCTCAACCTGGAAGACATCCTCGGCTACGGCCCGGAGTCTCTGGCCTCAATCGACGAGCAGGTGAGCAGGATCGCCGCCGTTCGCAAAGCAGGTCCGGTTGTGATCAACGCCAGAACGGATCTCTACCTGCTGCAAATCGGCGACGAGCCCACGCGCTTCGCCCGCGCCTGCGATCGCTTAAAAGCCTATCGCGATGCCGGCGCGGATTGCCTCTTCATTCCAGGAATCACTGGCGAGGATCTCATCGCGAAATGTGTCGAGGCGGTGCAGTTCCCGATCAACATCCTAGCCGTAGCCGGTACCCCGTCCATCGCGCGATTAAAGGCGCTGGGCGTAGCGCGTGTGAGCGTAGGATCGGGCATGATGAGGTCAGCCATGGGCCACACCCGCCGCGTCGCAGAGGCGTTGAAAGCCACCGGCACATTCGACAAAATGATCGAAGGCTCGGTACCATTCGCCGAAGCCAACGCCCTGTTCAAGCCGTAGCCCTACTGGCTCCTGGCTCCTGGCTACTTCTTCTCAGTTCGTCGTCCTCTGCTTCTCGTACTTCTGCGCCGTATACTTCGCCGCCTCGTCAAGCGCGCCCTGGGTATTGTCCTTCGTGCGAGCCGCTTGGCGATACTCGTTCAACGCGCGATCCCTTTGATCGCTGACATCGAAAATCTTGCCCAGGTTGATGTGGGACCACACCTCAGTCCACTTCGGCTCCAGATCGCCATTCAGCGCCTCGCGAAACTCGTTGGCCGCGGGCGACCAGTTGCCTTCCAGGAAATGCACCTGCCCAATCCGGAAATGCGCCAGCGAGCTGTTCCGGGCCACATCGAGAGCCTTCTGATATTCCTTGAGGGCCTCGTTGTACTCGCCCACTTCCACGAACTGCTCGCCCTTGCGAATCGCCACCGCCACGCGGGCATTGGTCGAAAATCGCAGCACCAGTCCCTTGGGATCCAGGATCACGTTCTTCGGCTTGCCGTATGTTTCGACCACAAACTCCGACGATGTTCCAACCACTTCGATCGTCTTTTCTTCCGGATTCCCTTCCGTCTCCACGCGCAGCGTTACCGGCATCCTGAACAAATCGAGGTCCTGCGAAATTTTGCCCATCACTCGGAAGCCTTTTTGGGTGCGGAACACGGTGTACTCCATCTTGAATTCCGGCGCGCCGCTCGATTCCACCCATTGCTGGAAAAACCAGTTCAAGCTCTGCCCGTAAGCTTCCTCGCAAATCTTGTGAAAATCGTCCGTATTCGCCGATTTCCAGGCAAACCGCGCCGGATATTCCTTCAACACCTTCATGAACTGATCGTCGCCCATCACGTTGCGCAGCATCTGCAAAATCGCCGCGCCTTTGCCGCCAGTCGCCGCCCAGTATTCCGGCGAATAATCTTCCAGGCGAGCCGCCTGAATCACCGGAGGCTGATCCACGGTCAGCGCCTCGACATACGCATTGTGAACTTCCGTATCCAGCGCGCCCGGTCCGTTCACATGCTCCGCGTAGAGAAATTCGGAATAACGCGCCATCCCGTTCTCCAGCCACATGTGATTCCGGGTGGTCGGCGATACCATCGTCCCAAACCACTGCCGCGATACCTGATTCGCAATCAGCTTGATATCGATTTGCTTGCTCAACCCGCTGGGCGAAAGGAACAGCATCCCTGGCGCCGAGTAGCCCTTCGCGGCCCCTGCCTCGGTCTCGACCACGATCAAACTCAGCCTCGGCGGGACCCCATAAATGCTGGTGAAAAACGAAAGAGCCTTGGCGATCTCCTCGCCATACGCCTGCGCCACATCCGTCGCCGTTCGCAAATAGAAGTACGTCTTGATCCCGCCCGACGCGACCATTTGCCCTTCGCCGCGCACCACCGCGAAGCTGCCAGGGAACGACGATTGCTCGTACTTGAACCGGTACGCCGCCGATCCCGCCGCCGCCGTTTCCTTGCTATCGCTGCCGCTGGCCACGACGCGATAACCGTCCGGCACCGTGACCTTTAGGTCCGAGCTGAACCGGTCCGTCGAATAATCGTTCACCGGAAACCAGCGCGCAGGATACATCAGGTACGATGCCTCCGGATGAATCGCCGCGAATTTGATCCCGAACACCGGCGACTCCTCATCGCCCGTCAGCTTCCCGTCGTACACAAACGTGAGCGCCGCGACTTTGCCCTTCTTCAGTGTTCCTTGCAAGCTGAGCCGCACGCTCATGTCCTGCTGCAATCGCGACGAAGGCACCTGGCGCCCGTCCTCGTCGACCACTTTAGAAATGTTCAGAGCGTTATTCAGCTCGAACGTCACCGACGACGTATCTTCCAGCGGGATGAACTTCACCAGGACCGTCGCATTCAGAGTCTGCGCGCGCGGATCCACTTGCGCATCGATCAGGTAACTCTGCACGTCGATCTTCTGCTGCCGGCTGGCGCGATCGGAGGACCGATCCTGCGCGCCGGCGAGCCCGGCGATCACCCAACTAATTACGACTAGCTTTTTCATGCACGACCTTCTCTACCCATTCCGCCGCTATCTCCATCGGATCCCGCTCACTCGCCAGCTTCCCCGCCACTTCCTTCAATCCAGACCGCATTGCTGCCATCGCCGCTGGATCTTCCAACAACCCGACCGCCTCCGCCGCGATCCGCTCGCCCGTCATCTCTCCCTGGATCAACTCCGTCGCGATCTTCCGCCCCGCCACTAAGTTCACCATGGACAGAAATGGCGCGCGTACCAGCCACCGCCCCAACATCCAACTTAACGCGTTTACCTTATAAAAGGTCACCAGCGGGCAGCCGAGCAGCGCCGCCTCGATGGTCACCGTCCCGCTCGCCGCCAGCGCGAGCTCCGCGTGGGCAAGCGCATCCCAGGTTAAGCCTTCTATTACTTGGATGGACGAGCCCGAAATGCGTTCCGAAAAAGTGTTGCCAAATCCGCCCGGGAGTGCCAATAAAAACACAAGCCCGCGCCCATCGAGCCGTTTCGCAGCATCCATAAGCCCGGCCAGATGCCGTTCCACCTCACCGTGCCTGCTCCCCGGGAGCAGCACGACGATCTTTTTGTCCGCCGCAACCCCGACCCGCGCGCAAAACTCCTCCCGAGTCATCGACGCCTTGACGATCCGAGCCAGCGGATGCCCGATATAGGTCGCGGCCACCCCGTGGAGCCTGAAAAACTCCTCTTCAAAGGGGAAGATGCAGAGAAGACGGTCGACCGTCGCCCGCAGCGTCTTCACTCGCCCCTGCCTCCACGCCCAAGCCTGGGGAGCAATCAGGTAAACCACCGGCACCCCGACCCGCTTCAAGAATTTAGCCAGCCGCAAATTGAAATCCGGAGCGTCCGTCAAAACCGCGACATCCGGCCGCTGGGCCACAATCGCCCGCTTTAGCTTGCGAAATTCCCCATAAATCCGCGGGATGTGCGCCACCACTTCGACCAGCCCGACCACCGCAATCGAGCGCGAATCCACCACCGCCCTGACGCCCGCCGCCTGCATCCGGGGCCCCGCGCACCCAAAAAACTCCGCCTCCGGCATCGCCTCGACCACCCGCGAAGCGTACAGATCCCCCGAAGCCTCCCCCGCAGAAATGAAAATGCGCACCGATCACCAGTGTAAGGTCTTCGACCGCATCGAATCAGGAGAGATCAAGTGCGAATCTGAGAGCGCTCAGGATTTCTTCGACAACCGTCGCAGGCAACTTCCCGAGCTTCCGTTCCAACCGAACGACCGGCACGGAAGCAATTCCCTGCACGTTCGCTACAGAAGCGGCGCTGAGAAATCCGAGCTTTGGAATCGGCACTTCATATCGACTCTGCCTGCTGTGCGTTGTGAGCGGAACATAGATGACCAATGCTCGGGGCGGATCGGGATCATGCCTGGAAACGATCACCACAGCTCGCGTCTTCGCCGTCAAACCGAGATCCGCCAGCCACACCTAACCGGGATGGGGAATCATCCAAAATGTCCAGAACCTCTTGCTCCACCGACCGTGAACGCACCAAATCTAATATGTCCTGGTCGGCAAGACTAATAATTTCCGATACGCGCTCGCGCACATGTGCAGCCGTCTCCGGCTTCCACTCGCGCAACTTCGCATCCAGCGTCTCAAGCAAGGCGTCCATTGGGTTCACCCGCTGCCATTCTAACCTTTCCCCCGAAACAGAAACACGAGCTCGATCACCAGAATGATCACCACCATCACTTCCAATACAAACGCCCGGCTCTGGTGAAACTGATCCATCATGAATTCGTACAATTCCCCCGCCGTATGCAGCTTCCCGTCAACGAGCCGCCGATAATCCTCCACCCCCACCTTCGCCGCTGCCAGCCGGTACAGCCGAGCTGAAAACATATCGCTCAGAAACTTGATCGATGTGTCCACCCGCTCCGTCAGCTCCCGAATATCCAGCCTGATCTTATTCAAGTGCTGAGCCTGGGACGCCAGACGCCAGCGCATGAAGAAGCCTCCCTTTTTCTCGAGCGACCGATACACTCCCTCCAGCAGCTCGCTCAACACCGCGTCGTAATGACGAAACTCCAGCAGCTGCGTGTTGGCGTATTCCAGCAGCTGGATGGTCGGCACCGCATCCTCCGCCGTATCGTGCAGAAACGCCGCCGTCCACCCCACCACTAGCAAATCGTCCGGATAATACGACAGCCGCGACCCTAGAATCTCGTCCACTTCCTCCGGCGATAACTCGGCCTGCTCCCCGCGCACGATGCGGGCGATTTCGCTCCCATGCCCCTCTATCAACTCCGCGGCCGTGACCGTCGGCTCCTTCACATGAACGATGTAGTAGTCTTCGCTCAGCCAGTTTTCATACGGCTTCACCAGCGCCGCCCGCACCCGCTCCAGACACCGCCGGACCGTGACCGCCGCCTGCGCCTCCAATTCCGGATTCGCCATCCGCCGGCACGATAAATCCGCGAGCTGTTCCCAGTCCGCCTCGAACGGCAGCTCCAGCTTGATGCTCACTACGCCGTATTCGTAGTAATTCAGCTCGCCCTGTAACTCGGCGCTCGCCAGGCGCTGCACCACCGGAGGCCGCTCGAATCGGACATATTCCGGCGACGGATGGCGAACGCCAGTCTCGCGCCGCGCCTCCGCCCCCAAAATCCCACCCAGCGTCTGAAGGTCGATCTCCTCACACACGTCATACAGCCACAAACTCCACAACGACCCTGTGAGAGGCATATCTTCCCCGTCCTCTTCCGGCTACTGGCTCCTGGCTACTGGCTACTTCTTAGTTCTACCCCGATTCTCCGCAACCCCTCGCGCAAATACTCCTCGCGCCCGCCCAGCCAGATCCGCAAATATCCTTCCAACTGCACGAACGCCCCCGGCACCACCAGCGTGCTTTGCCTGGTCCGCATGCGCTCGCACAACTCCACGGACCCGATATCCGAGTGATACTTCACCAGCGCAATGGCCCCCGCCTGAGGCTCCCGCCACTCCAAAAACCCGTTAAACGAAGCCACCCATTCCCGGCCAATTTCCAGATTCTTAGTCAACAGCGCCCGAGTCCGCGCATAACACCGATCGCGATTCATCACCGCTACCCGCGCAATCTCGTCCGACATTTTGTTGGGACAAATCGTCACGTAATCGTGCTGCGTCCAACACTCCGCGATCATTTCCTTCGGACCGACAATCCATCCTATCCGCACCCCAGGAATCCCGTAGGCTTTCGAGAGCCCGCTGGTTACGATTACGCGCGGACTCATCCCCCAAAAACTCTTCGTGCGCGGAGCCGAAATTTCCGCCCCCAGGTAAACCTCATCTGCGATCAGGTAAGCGCCCACTGAATCGCACCGCTCGACAATCCTCTTCATCGCCGCATCCGATAAAACCGCGCCCGTAGGATTATTTGGATTCGAAACATAGACCATCCGCGTCCCCGGCGCCACGGCCTTCTCGAACTCCTCCCAATCCGGCTCCCAGCCTTGATCGAGCCTTAAATTAAAGGTTCGAGTCTCCGCTCCCAAACCTCGCGGCACGCCCCACAACTGCATATAATTCGGAGTCTCCAGCGCAAACCCATCGCCTGCCCGCAACTGGCTCAGCGCAGCCATGTAATTGGCTTCGGAAGTCCCATTGGTCACTTGAAAATTATCGACGGTCGTCCCCGGATAAATCGTGGTCAACGCTTCACGCAGCGCCAGCGTCCCATTCGACTGGCTATACCCCAGCGGCACGTCAAGAAACCTCTCGAGATCGAACCCCATCCCGACCAGCTCGCGCAACGTAAGCGGCATCACGCCGCTCTCGCTCATGTCGTACTCGACCAAGTTCTCCCAAGTCGACTGCATCCGTTCCATTTGAAACACTTCAAGCTTCACGATTCTCTCCTCGATCTAAAACCATCTCCGCAATATAAAGATCTTCCACACCAAGCCCGGTCATATCCGCCACCGAACTCTCAGCCGCGCGCGGCCGCTCGCAAAACTCGCCAATCTCGACTGCCCTCGCGCTTTGATCCAGCGCACGCTGCAACTCCCCGAGCTTCTCGCACTGCGCCCGCGAATCCACCAGCAACAAATCAGTCTGACGCAAGATTGTCGGGTCCAATTCCTGCTTCTCCACCGAATCCGATCCGATCGCCGAGATATGAGTGCCCACCTGAATATCGCGCGCAAGCAACAGAGGCTCCCGCGAAGCAGTGCAAGTCACAATCAATCGCGTCGCAGCCGCTAAATCCGCCGGCGTTTTCAAAACAGTCGCGCCAATCTCCTCAGCGCACAGCCGAGCCTTCTCCGCATCGCGCCCCCATAAAAATATCCGCTCTAACGGCAACACCTGACGATGAAATCGGGCCGTTAGCCGCGCCTGAATCCCCGTCCCCAAAATCCCAATCGAAGCATCGCGCCGCCCCAATTCCCGAGCCACCATCGCTGCCACCGCCGCCGTCCGCACGTCCGTCAGATGCCCCGCGTCGGCCAAATAAGCGACGGGCTCGCCATTCTCCGCCGAGCAAAGCATCATCATCCCGTTCGCATTCGCAGCCATCTTTAGAACGAAATATTTCCCGCCGCGCCGGTAACTCGACTTGATATGAACCTCGCCGCCATTGGCCATGTCCAGATGCATCGGCATCGGCGTCGAGCACTCCCCGCGAGCCTGCGCAATCAGCGCCTCCCGCATCCCGAGGATCACCTGCTCATCCCGAATCCGCCCACGAATTTCATCGACATTCAGGATGCGCACAGGATCTTCTTTACCGTGTCCGCGCTCACATTGCGTCCCGACACAACTACCACTGCCGGCTCCGTGCACCGAATCTTCCCACTGATACAAGCCGCGATCGTCACTGCCGCCGTCGGTTCGATTAGATATTGATGATGCGCGATCATCCAACGGAAGCCCTCCAGAATCTCGGCCTCGCTCACCAGCGCAACCCCATCCACCAGCGGCCGCAACACTGGAAATGTGCGAGCGCCAATTCCTCCCTCAACCCCTCCCGCCATCGTCTCCACCGCAGGCAGCCGGGTAATCGCATGCCCCGCATCGAGCGACATCCGTAAAGCCGGCGACAACACATGCTGGCATCCGATGATCCTCGCGTCCGGCAAGGAATGCTTCGCCCAAACAGCAAACCCCGCCGACAATCCCCCGCCCCCCACCGGCAAAATAAACTCGCGAGCAGCCGGCGCGTCCTCTAACACCTCCATTGCCACTGTTCCGCCGTTCGCCGCCATCACATTGTCGTCGTCAAACGCCGAAAGAAAATGCCGCCCTTCCTTCGCCGCCATCTCGAACGCCCAATCCTGAGTCTCGTCGTACCCGTCGAACCCCGATACCCGAACGTCAGCCCCCATCGCGACCATCGCATCGAGCTTCGACCGGTCGACAGAGCGAGGCACACAAATAATCGCCCCGCGCGAAGCATAAGCCACGCCCTTCCCGTGATTCCCCGCCGAGCAGGTAATCACGTCGCCCTGCACCTTGGAAATAGCAAACAGAGCGCCGCGAATCTTGAACGACCCCGTCAGTTGCAGCGACTCCAGCTTCAACCAAACCGGAACCCCCAGCAATTCCGAAAGCCCTTGAGAAAACTCCACAGGCGTGCGCCGAATCTTGCCCCGCAAAAACTCCGCAGCCTCGCGAATCAGCTCAATCATGAAGTGGGGCAGGTTCCCGACCTGCCCTCCCCTTCTGATAAACAACCTTCCCCCCCACAATCGTGTACTCCACGTCCGTCTTCAGAATCTCCGAATCCGGCGTAGTCAAAATATCTTGCGAGAGCACCGCCACATCCCCCAACATCCCGACCTTCAGCTTTCCCTTCAACCCCTCCTCAAAAGCCCCGTAAGCATTCTCGACCGTATAAGACCGCAGCGCCTCCATCCGCGACATTTTCTGTGCCGGATAGAAAACCTTCCCATCCTTCGCCAGCCGCGTGACACTTGCGTAGAACGATGCGATCGGGCTGACATCCTCCACCGGAGCATCCGTTCCATTCCCCACATGCGCTCCGGATTTCATGAGGCTCTGCCAAACATAAGCCCCCTGCTCCGCCCTCTTCGGACCCAGTCGGGGCAGCACCATCGGCGCGTCGGAAGTGCAATGAATCCCCTGCATCGCCGCGAAAACTCCGAGCTGCGCGAACCGAGGAATGTCCGCCGGATCAAGATGCTGCGCATGCTCGATCCTCCACCGCAAATCGCGTTTCCCCGCCAGCGCCTTCTCATAAACATTAAGGACTTCCCGATTCGCACGATCCCCGATGGCATGCACGCAGAGTTGATATCCGTAGTCGAGCGCGACCTTCGCCGTCCGCGCAATCTCTTCCGGAGTCTCCGTCGCCATACCGCTGGTCGAAGGCAGATCGGAGTAAGGCTCCAACAGCCACGCCCCGCGCGATCCGAGCGCTCCATCGATCTGTTTCTTAATCGCCCGCACCGTCACATGATTGTCGCCGTATCCAATAACTTTGATCTGCGGCGTGATCTGCGAATTCGGCACCCGCAGCATCACATATATGCGCAGAGGAAGCGTGCCCGCGTCGGCGCGCCGCTTCAATCGATCGATGACATCCACCGGCGAGCCGGCATCCTGGAACGACGTGATGCCTTTCGAAATACATTCTTCGGCAGCCAAGTCGATCGCCTTCTCCGCCTGCCCGTCGCGCACGACTTTCACAAGTCCTTGCGCTCTCTCATTTAGCAGTCCGATCGGATTGCCCGCCGCATCCTTAGTAATGTCCCCGCCCGGCGGATTCGGAGTGTCGCGCGTAATCCTAGCGGTTTTCAGCGCGGCATCATTCACAAACGCCGCGTGCCCGCTGGCGTGTTCCAGCAGCACCGGATTGTTCGGGGAAACCGCGTTTAATGAGGCGTTTACCGGAAATCCATTGACATTCGGCTGCGGCTTCGCGTCCCATTTTTCCTGATGCCAGCCCCTGCCAACAATCCATTCGCCGGGCTTCGCTTCCTTCGCCGCAGCGGCCACCATTCCGACGATTTGATCCCAGTTTTTCGCGTCGCGAAGATTCAGCATCATCTTCGATTCGCCGACGCCCATGAAATGGCCGTGGCCTTCGATGAATCCGGGGATCGCGAGGTGTCCATTCAAGTCGATTACCTTCGTCGCCGGCTGGATCTCGCGCGCAATCTGCGCGTTGGAGCCTACAGCCACAATCTTTCCGGCCGTAATCGCGATGGCTTCCACCTGCGGTTTCGCCGGATCCATGGTCACGATTTTTCCGTTGCGCAGCACTAAATCCGCGCACAGTATTAGAAAAGGAATCATAGTTCGTTTAATGCGAGGCCAAGCCTCCGCAGCCCTTCTTCGAGCGGCTCCCGTTCGCCGCCGATGCCGATTCGAAAATGGTCCGGCATATCGAAAAATCGGCCCGGCACCACCGTCGTTTCATACTTTGTTCTCAACAGATCGCACATTTGATCGACGCTCGCGCGCTTCAGGCGCGGAAACACAATTGTCCCAAACGGCGGCTTGAAAACTTCCAGGTCATCTCTGGAATCGAGGAATTTCCACAGTGCGGCGCGATTCACGTCGAGTCTTGCGCGGACATTTTTTGCGATGCGCGGCAGCTCGCCGAGGGCGATCACGCTGGCCAATTCGGCCATGTGGGCGGGAATATTTCCAAATACATCATTGAGTTGCCAGATTCGTTCGGCGAGCGCCGGCTCGGCCAGAATCCATCCGCAGCGGAGGCCGCTCAGACCGTAAACTTTGGTTAGACTTGACGTTACGATAAACTGATCGCCCAACAGCGCGGCGGAGCGGGGAGCCCGCTCAAGAGCGGCATCGAGATACACTTCATCGACCATCACGCGGACGCCGAGGCTGCCGAGCTCCTTCATGGTGACTTCGCCGGTCAATGCGCTGGTCGGATTATGGAGATTGGAGACGACAATCAGCTTCGTTGCGGGCGTTAGCGAGATTGACGATAAATCGATCGAAAACGTGTCCTGGGAGCGCTTAAATCGCCTTATTTTGGCTCCGATCTGGAGCGCCGTATCGACGATTAACTCGTATGTCGGGTGCTCGATCAGCACCTCGTCACCCGGTTTCAGCACGGCGGCCATTGCCAGATAGTTCGCCATCGAGGTTCCGGTCGCGGCGACCATCCGGTTGGCAGGAACGCCGCAGTGTTTCGAAAGCGCGTTCTGCAAAGGCTCGAATCCGTAGTAGCTGGGGCCGCTGATTTCCAGGTCGTCGAGCTTGACCGGCAGATCCCGCAGCTTCCAGTGCGCGACGCCGCTGGTGGCTAGATTATATTTTGCGTGGGAGTGGCGCTTGGCCCACGGCATGTAATGAGTGCTCAGTTCTTCCTCCACAAAAAATAGACTGGCACGCCGGTGAGGAGAATTGCCAGTCCGATGGCGCTGTTGGCCGGATATTTCGCGATGGTGCTGATGACTACGGCGAAGCTCGACACGATGAAGAAGAGCGTCGTGAAGGGATGGCCAGGAGCGCGGAAGCCTTGCGAGAAGGGCTCGCGGCGGCGCAGGATCAGCAAGGCGACGCCGGTCATGCCGAAGGAAATGAAATCGACCGAGATGACGTAATTGAGAATCTGCTCGTAGCGCCCGGACAGAGCGATGATGACCGCAACGACTCCTTGCAGAGCGACTGCGACGACGGGTGCGGCAGTGCGCGGATCGAGCCACGCGACGCTTTTGAAAAACAATCCATCCTTGGCCATGGCGAAATAGACGCGTGGGGCGGTAAGCATGCCCTGGCTTAGGAATCCGAGCGTGGAGATCGCGATGCCGAGCGCGATGAAGGTGGCTCCGCGCTCGCCCAGAGCGGCTCGCATCACGGCCGATGCGGGAGTTTTCGTGGCGGCCAGTCCCTCCGCGCCGAGCGTGCGGAGGCAGACAAACGTCACGGACATATATAGGATGATCACGGCGATCACGCCGATGAGCAGAGCTCGCGGAAGGTCGCGCGATGGATCCTTCATTTCGCCTGCCACGAAGCTGGATGTCTGCCAGCCTCCATAGGCGAACAGAACCGGGGTCATGGCGGCTCCGAAGGCGGTGAGCAGGCTCATGGACATGGGTTGATCGAGGAGCGCGGATGGATGCGCGACCGGCTTGATGAGGAAAAAGCCAGCCACGACGAGAACCGCGATGGCGGCGATTTTCAGAACCATCAGCGAGCTTTGAACCGTCGATCCGGCGCGGACTCCGAAGCAATTCACCACTGTAAGGAGCGTAAGCGCGGTAGCGGCGACAGCGCCCTCAGATATAGGCGCATGCGTGATTTCGAGAAAGTATCGAGAGAAAGTGACCGATACGGCGGCCATGCCTCCGGTCTGCGTGACGAGCAGCAGGACCCATCCATAGACGAACGCGACCGAGGGATGGAACGCCTCGCGCAAATATGCATACTGTCCTCCGACTTGAGGCCGGCGCGCGGCGAGCTCGGCGTAAACGAAGGCTCCGGCAAGCGCGACGGCTCCTCCGGCAGCCCACGCGGCCAGGATTAGGAAAGGCGTGTGGACTTGTTGCGCGACTACGTACGGGTTGATAAAGATGCCCGATCCGACGATGCCTCCCATAACGAGCATCACAGCGTCGAACAGTCCCAGGCGGCGGAGGAGGCTCGGCATCAGTTCATTTAAGCACGGCGGCTTAAGGCTTAAGCTTGCTCGGTGGAAGTTTCACTTTTTAGTGCTCCGACAACACTGAAAAGGTCCTCATGTGAAAATAGAACTGAGAATGATCACTGCTCGCGCCTACGATATTCATATGGATCAGCTCTTTGAGCGGATCAAGCGGCTTCATGCAGCGCTTGACTCGGCGGGGATTGAGTATAGGGTCGTGGGTGGCCTTGCGGTGTTCTTTCAGGTCTCTATGCGCCGGCCGGGGCGGGGGCGGTCTACTGAGGATGTCGATATTGCTGTTGACAGGAAGCAGTTAGAACTCATCGCGGAGGCTGCGGCGAGATTTGGTTTTCGGTACCGGCATGTCGCTGGGATTGACATGCTGGTCGATGCGAAGAAGCCTCGGGCTACCACGGCTGTGCACATGGTATTTGTCAATGAGAAGGTACGCGCGGATTATTTAGAGGCCGTGCCGGGGTTCTCGGAACCTACTCGGACGGACGAGGGGATTTTGTTGGCTCCGGTCGCGGACTTGGTAAAGATGAAACTTACTAGTTTTCGGATGAAGGACCAGCTTCATTTGAAGGACCTGGATTCGGCCCGGCTGATTACTCCGGAGATTGAGGTTTCTCTACCGAAGGCTCTGCGGGCGCGGCTGGCTTTGGTTCGGGCGGCTCGGTAAGACGGCAGGTCGGGGACCTGCCCCACTTGCCTTAGTACCTTCTAAGGAACATATACGCTGGACCGGGGCCGCGCGCAGGCTCATACTTTAGGGATGCGGACTCTTTTATTCCTTATTTCTATTGCCGCGTTTGCTCAGAATCCCGCGGTTTCTATTCCTGTGGATGTGAATGCGAACCGGCATCCTATTAATCCCAATGTTTATGGAGTCGCGTACGGGACAACCACGCAATTGTTGGATCTGAATGTGCCTTTGAACCGGTATGGTGGCAACAACACGTCGCGCTACAACTGGCTGGTGAACGGGGACAACCGGGGGGCGGACTGGTATTTCGAAAGCATCGGCGATACGAGCGCGGTGGCGGGCGAGAGAGGGGATACATTCATCGCCAACAGCCGGGCGGGTGGGGCGCAGGCTCTGATTACCGTGCCGATGATCGGATATGTGGCGACGCTGGGCTCGAACCGGTCGAAGCTCGCCAGTTTTTCGCAGGCCAAGTACGGGGCGCAGACTGGGAACGACTCGCAGTGGTTTCCGGATGCGGGGAACGGGGTCCTGGCGTCCACGGGGCAGAACATCGTGGGGAACAATCCGCTGGATGCCGATGTTGCGAATAGCTCCACGATGCAGCAGCAATGGGTTCAGCACATCGTGGGCAATCTGGGGCTGGCAGCGAACGGCGGGCAGGCTTATTACATTCTGGACAACGAGCCGAGTATCTGGTTTTCCACGCATCGCGACGTGGCTCCTACAGGGCAGACGATGGACCAGATGCTGACGGCGATGACCGATTACGCTTCGCATATCAAAGCCGTGGACTCGGGCGCACTGATCGTGGGGCCGGAGGAGTGGGGATGGAGCGGGTATTTTTATAGCGGATACGATCAGCAATACGGCAGCCTGCACGGGTGGAGCTCACTGCCGGACCGGACGAATCATGCCGGTCAGGATTATCTGCCATGGCTGCTGTCGGCGCTGAAAACCGACGGGCGGCACTTGCTGGACGTGTTCAGCGTCCACTATTATCCGCAGGGGGGCGAGTTCTCAAACGACGTTTCGACGACGACGCAGCTGCTGCGGAACAAGTCGACGCGATCGCTGTGGGATCCGAACTATGTGGATACCTCTTGGATCGGAACGAACGTCATGCTGATTCCGCGGCTGCGGAGCTGGGCGAACACTTACTATTACGCGGGCACGCCGATCGCGATTACAGAGTACAACTGGGGCGCGGAGGCGTACATCAACGGGGCGACTACGCAGGCGGATATTTTTGGCATCTTCGGACGCGAGGGGCTGGATATGGCCGCGCGCTGGACGACTCCGGATGCGTCGACGCCGACTTACAAGGCGATGAAGATGTATCGAAACTACGACGGAAACAAGAGCGCATTCGGCGACGTAAGCGTATCGGCCAGCGCGCCGAATGCGGATAACGTGGCGGCGTTCGCGGCGCAGCGGACGTCCGATGGCGCGCTCACCGTGATGGTGATCAGCAAGTATCTTTCGGGGACCACCGCGGTGACGCTGCCGCTCGCAAATTTCACGGGGACGGGGACGGCCCAGGTTTATCAACTAACGAGCGCCAATACGATTGCGAGAGTTTCCGACCTTGCTTATACGGGGACGAACGTTTCACTGACGGCTCCTGCGCAGAGTGTCACGCTGCTGGTGATTCCGAAGGCGAGCGGGAATCAGCCTCCGCATGCTACGGCGTCAGGCAATCCAACGTCGGGGGTGGCTCCACTGCCGGTGACGTTCTCGTCGGCGGGCTCGAGCGATCCGGACGGTTCGATTGTGTCGTACTCGTGGGCTTTTGGGGACGGCGGGATAGCTACGGGGGCTTCGGCTTCGCATACCTATACGAGCGCCGGGAATTATTCGGCAGTACTCACGGTGACGGATAATTCAGGGGCGACGGGGACGGCTTCGGTGCCGGTCACGGTCACTTCGGGCGTAGTAGTGAACGCTCCGTCGAACTTGACGGCGTCGGGGAGCGGCACGACGGCTACGCTGAACTGGAAAGATAATTCTACGAACGAAACGGGGTTCTATATTGAGAGGGCGCCTTCGGGGTCGAGCAGCTTTACACGCGTCGGGACGGTGGCGGCCAATGTAGTGACGTTTAAGAATTCTCCGGGCAAGGGGAGTTGGATCTACCGCGTGCAGGCGTATAGCGGGACTACAGTGTCGGCCTACTCGAATACGGCGACGGTGCGGGTGAAATAATCGGAGGGCAGGTCGGGGACCTGCCCCACTAAACTTTGGCCGGGACCAGGACTGGGGCCGTGGCCAGCAACTGGTCTTCGAACGCGTAGTCGGGCTTCGGGAAGACGTTGTGGCGGAGATACCACTTGTAGGTTTCTTTCAATCCCGTGGCGAAGTCGATTGGTTTGAATTTCAGGACTCGCTGGGCTTTGGCGGTGACTTGCGTGATTGGTGGGACGTCCACATAGTTGCCGAAGTAGAGTTTCGGGCCCATGGGGTGGCCGCCGGCGCGCAGGATGTATTCGCGGGGGATGCGCACGAACTTCACTGGCTTTTTGCAGACTTTGGCGAAGGCTTCCACCACTTCGGCTTGCGAGAGCGGTCTTGCATTGGCGATGTTGAAGGCGTGGCCGATTGCCGCCGGTTCGTCCATCACTTTTAAGCAGGCCTTCACCAGATCTTTTACGTAGATGAACTGGGCTAGCCTGCGGCCGTCGCCGGGGAGGATGATGGGACGATTCGCGCGCAGGCGGTCCCAGAAGAAGGCTTCGCGATACAGATTGTTGCCCGGGCCGTAGACGAAGGGCGGGCGCAGAGTCACCACGGGCAGGCCGATTCGTTGATGGAGGCGGAAGAGGGCGCGCTCGCTCATGGCTTTGTTGCGAGTATAGAGCTCGGGCGCGTCGTCGGGGGCGAGGGCGTCGCCTTCGTGATGATTGAGGCCGTCGCCATAGGCGGCGACGCTCGACATAAAGATGTAGCGATGGATGCTGGCTCCGCCGAGGGCGCGGACGGAAGATTCCACGTGGCCGGCGGTGGTGCCGCGCTCCCAGTCGTAGACGTTATCGAAGACTATGTCGAATTTCTTGCCGGCCAGGGCGAGCTTCATCGCCTGACCGTCGTTGCGATCGGCCTGGATATTTTTGACGCGGCGGCCCAGATCGTGACGCGGACGGCGATGCAGCACCGTTACGGAATGATCGGCTTTGAGAAGCTCGGCAACCAGGAGACGGCCGATGAACCTGGTTCCACCTATGACAAGGCAATTCATGCGCTAGTGGCGGACTTTCCCGGCTGCCCGCATGCTTACGCATGGCGGTTCAGCGGCGGCAGTGCACTTGGGAGCAGACATCTTACTTGTCGTCGAATCGATAGAGGAGATCAGTCGTAATACTCCTGGCCTAAGTGCGTGATCAGGTCTTCGCCGCGCATCCAGCGGAGGGTGTTTTTCAACTTCATCAGCTGGATGAAAATGTCGTGCTCGGGATACAGGCCGGGCGCGTGCATGGGGGCTTTGAAGTAGAACGAGAGCCATTCCTGAATGCCGCGCATGCCGGAGCGCTGCGCCAGGTCCATGAACAGAACGAGATCCAGAACCAGGGGCGCGGCCAGGATGGAATCGCGGCACAGAAAATCGATCTTGATCTGCATCGGATAGCCGAGCCATCCGAAGATGTCGATGTTATCCCAACCCTCTTTCGCGTCGCCGCGCGGAGGATAGTAGTTGATGCGAACGGCGTGGTAGAAATCCTTGTACAGCTCGGGGTGCAGCTTCGGCTGCAGGATCTGGTCGAGCACGCTGAGCTTGGTTTCTTCCTTGCTCTTGAACGAACCGGGATCTTCCAGCACTTCGCCGTCGCGATTGCCGAGAATGTTGGTCGAGAACCAGCCGCTGAGGCCCAGCATGCGGGCTTTGAGGCCCGGCGCGATCAGCGTCTTCATGAAGGTCTGGCCGGTTTTGAAATCCTTGCCGCAGACGGGGATGTTGCGGTCACGCGCAAGTTCCAGCAGCGCGGGCATATCGGTGGTCAGATTCGGCGCGCCGTTGGCGAAGGGGATGCCGCTCTTCAACGCGGCGTAGGCGTAAATCTGGCTGGGCGCGATTTCAGGGTCGTTCTTCATCAGGCCGCATTCGAAGTCCTTCAAAGTCTGGTGGACGGCGGCGGGCCGGTGGAAGACCTCGGTGGATCCGCACCAGATCATGACGGAGCGGGAGACGCCGTTGGTCTCCTGGAAGTTCCTGATGTCGTCCATCAGCATCTCCGCTTTGTCCATCTTCGAGCCGGCCTCTTTGACGTTGGGGCCGTTGATGCGTTTGACGTATTCCTGATCGAAGACGGCCTTCATCGGCTTGATGGCCGAGAGAGGCTCTTTCAGTTTCTCGAGCTGAGGGGCTTCGAGGACTCGTGCGTTGGCGGCGGCTTCGTAGGCAGTGTCTTCGTAAATATCCCATCCGCCGAAGACCAGGTCCTCGAGACCGGCGAGGGGAACGAAATCCTTGATCTTGGGGGAGCGATTATCGGTACGCTTGCCGAGGCGAATCGTGGCCAGCTGCGTGAGCGATCCGACGGGAACGGCCATGCCGCGCTTGATGGCTTCGACACCGGCGATGAAAGTGGTCGAAACCGCGCCGATTCCGGGAATCAATACACCCAGTTTCCCGTCCGCGGGCGCAATCTTGACGTTCTGTTCAGAGGACAAAACTCATGAACTCCTTGTGAGTACAGCACCGCTCCCTGTGGTCACGGCTCGGTAGACAAACACTTGGTTCCGAGCCGTGACCAAAGGGAGCGGTAGGCATGATTTCTTCAGCACCCTTATAAACGTGGGAATGCTTAAGATATACTAACATTTTATGCCCAATCGCGCGACTGCCGCGGCCATTTCTGTCGCGATTTCGGCGATCGTGGTGGACGATGAGAAGCTCGCGTCGGACGAACTCTCGTATCAATTGAGAGAGTTCCCGGACGTGGAGGTAATCGCTACTGCGTCGAATGGAATCGAGGCGGTCCAGTTGATCATGGATCTGGAGCCGGACCTGGTTTTCCTGGACGTACAGATGCCGGGGCTGGACGGCATGGGAGTCCTGCGGAAACTGCGCGAAAAGGGCATCCCGCTGCCTTATTTCGTGATGGCGACGGCTTACGATCAGTATGCGGTAGAGGCATTCAAGTGGGAGGCGCTGGACTATTTATTGAAGCCGGTGGAGAAAGAACGGCTGGCGCAGGCGGTGGAGAGGGCTCGCAAAGGGGTCGCGGAGCGGCAGAAAGCTGCGCCGGCCGAGCTGCCTCCGCCGAAGCCGTCGCTGCAACGCACAAAATTGCTGGTGAAGAATAATCAGCGGAATTTCATCGTCGATGCGCAGGATGTGGTGTACGCGACCATTGAGGACGGGTTGATTACGGTGGTGACGTCGGGGATGGAAGGGCAATCGAACTACCGGACCATCGAGGAGCTGCAATCGAACCTGGATTCGGATATGTTCTGGCGCGTGCACCGGTCCTATCTAGTGAATATTCACCGCATTAAAGAAGTGATCCCGTGGTTCAAGTCGAGCTTCCAGTTGCGCATGGATGACAAGAAGCAGACCGAAATCCCGGTCAGCCGGGTGCAAACGAAGCGGCTGCGGGCATTGTTAAAACTGTGACGTTCGGCATATCGAAAGCGTCTACTTAATATGGCCTCAAACCTGGTTCTGGATGAAGAAACAACGGTCGGGAATTACTTCGTCTCGAACTATCCTCCTTATTCGTTCTGGAGCGCGGCGAACCTGGGCGACGCGTACGCGGCCCTGGATCGTCCCCCTGCGCCGGATACGCCGCTCGGCGTATATCTTCACATTCCGTTTTGCCGCAAGCGCTGCACTTTCTGTTACTTCA
This sequence comes from Bryobacterales bacterium, assembly GCA_963813145.1. Classification (GTDB taxonomy): domain Bacteria; phylum Acidobacteriota; class Terriglobia; order Bryobacterales; family Bryobacteraceae; genus Palsa-187. Next base: position 1,714,156 of record CAWEXX010000001.1, on the reverse strand, counting down.
AGGTTTACACGGACAAGAACGCCGCCGAGATCGAAGGCTATCTGGACGCGGCGATGAAAGAGCTGGAGATTTATTCGAAGAAGGGCTTCATAGGCGGGCGCAAGCCGAAGTTCATTTATTTCGGCGGCGGGACTCCATCCTATATATCGTCGAAGCAGCTGACGGCGACCGTCGATACCATGAAGCGGCTGCTGCCCTGGGATGAAGTGGAAGAAGTGGCGTTCGAATGCGAGCCCGGGACGCTGACCGAAGGGAAGCTTCGCACGATTAAGGATCAGGGCGTAACGCGGCTCAGCCTGGGGATCGAGAATTTCGACGACCATATTCTGGAGATCAACGGACGGGCGCACCGGTCGAAGGAAGTGGCCAGGTCGTATGAGTACGCGCGGTCCATCGGGTTTCCGCAGATTAATATCGACCTGATCTCCGGCATGATGGGCGAGACGGAAGAGAACTGGCAGGATTGCATCCAGAAGACCATCGCGCTGGATCCCGATTCGGTGACGATTTACCAGATGGAAGTGCCGTACAACACCGGGATCTTCAAAGAGATGAAGATCATGGGCCAGACAACGGCTCCGGTAGCCGATTGGAAGACCAAGCGCCGGTGGGTCGCGGACGCATTCGCAGCGCTGGAGCAGGCCGGATATTCCATCGCGAGCGCGTACACGGCGGTGAAGAAAACATCGAAGGCCAAGTTTTTGTATCGGGACATGCTGTGGGCCGGAGCGGATCTGATCGGCGTGGGCGTGGCTTCGTTTTCGCACGTCGGCGGGACGCATTTTCAGAATCAGCACGACTGGGACCCGTATCTGGCCGCGATCAACCGCGGCGAACTGCCTCTTTATCGCGCGCTGACGCCCAATCCGGAAGAGCGCATGATTCGCGAGTTTGTCCTGCAAATGAAGCTCGGCCACGTGGAGAGCGCGTATTTCCAGAAGAAGTTCGGTGTCGATATCGAGCGGCGGTTTGAGGAGCCTCTCCGGAATCTAAAAGACCGCGGCCTGCTCGCGACGGACCACGGCAAGCTGCTGCTCAATCGCGACGGGCTGCTCCAGGTCGACCGGCTGCTACACGACTTCTTCCTTCCGCAGCACCGGACGGCCCGCTATGCATGACATCATCGAGACTACATCTAATTTAGGCTTACATATTCTGTATCCGCTCAACGAGTTTTACGAGCATGAAGGAATCAGCCTTCCTTCCGCAACCCCCGTAATTGGCGGCGAGATGCCGGAGCCCTACCGGCGGCTGCTGGTTCACGATCGGGATATGACGCCGACGCTCGAAGCGGCTTATGCCCGAAAGATGATTCTCCACGTGCTGAAATACAAGTTGGAGGACGAGGTGTTTTCGCGCGTGATCGTGCTGAAGCCGGAACATCACCATCTGCCGGTCGTATTCGGCGCGATCAAGATTTATCTCGACGAATTTCCCGCCGAAGCGCGCGAGATGGTGTTGGCGCGCAAGCTTCCACTGGGCACAATCCTGGAATCGCAGGGCATTCAGCACTTCAGCCATCCCGATGCATTTTTCGAGGTGGAGGCCGATTCCGAGATCAGCGGCGCTTTGGAAATCAGCGGCGCAATCCGGCTGTTCGGGCGCCGTAATGTATTAGCCAACAGCGCGGGCAGGAAGCTGGCGCAGGTTTTAGAAATTCTTCCTCCGGCCGATGGCGGCGTGCCTCCCCTGACCCCGCTATTTCCGGAGACCGGACACGAGGAGCGAACGAAACTTGAGTAGCGACATGAACTATGACGCAATCGTGATCGGCGGGGGCCCTGCCGGTTCCACCGCCGCGGCGACGCTGGCGCTCAAAGGGCGCAAAGTCGTCCTGCTGGAAAAAGAGAAGTTCCCGCGCTATCACATCGGCGAATCGCTGCTGCCCTATGGCTACTTCACCATGGAGCGCATCGGTGTGCTGGAAAAGATGAAGAAGTCGGCATTCACCAAGAAATATAGTGTCCAGTTCGTGAACCCGGACGGACGCGCATCGGTGCCGTTTTACTTTCACACGCACCTGCAGCATGAGGCGGCGCAGACCTGGCAGGTGCTGCGCAGCGAGTTCGACCAGCTGATGCTCGACAACGCGCGCGAAAAAGGCGCGGTGGTTCACGAAGAGACTACAGTTCGCGAAGGCATCTGGGAAAACGGCGCAGTGGTCGGCGTGAAGGCTGTTTCGAAGGATGGTTCGATGCAGGAATTCCGCGCGCCGATCACGATTGATGCGACGGGCCGCGATGCGTTTTTCGTCTCCCGCAGCGGCTGGAAGATTCGCGATCCATTCTTAAATAAGATCGCGGTGTGGACCTATTATAAGGGCGCGAAACGCGATTCGGGCTACGACGAAGGGGCGACCACGGTCGCGTATGTGCCGGAAAAAGGCTGGTTCTGGTACATTCCGCTGGCGAACGACATTGTCAGCGTCGGCGTGGTAGCGGAAAAAGATTATCTATATAAAACTTCCAAGGACCTCAAGGAGATTTTCGATCAGCAGGTCGAGCAGAACGTCTGGATCAAGGATCACCTTGCGGTCGGCGAGCAGACCGGCCCTTATCGGGTGACGGGCGAGTATTCGTATCGGTCCCGGCACTGCGGCGCCAAAGGCCTGATCCTCACCGGCGACGCCTTCGCGTTTCTCGATCCCGTATTTTCATCCGGCGTGTTCCTGGCGCTGTACAGCGGCGAGATGGGCGCGAATTTCGCCGACGCCTGCCTGACGGACAACGATTATTCGGCTGAGCGGTTTGTGAAATACGGCAAGGATCTGTGCAAGAGCATCGAATCGATGCGGGCGCTGGTCTACGCTTTCTACGATCACAACTTCAGCTTCCGCGGATATTTGAAGGAATTCCCGGCGATGAAGGGCGATGTGACCGATTGCCTGATCGGCAATCTGACATACGACTTCAAGCCGATGTACGACGGTATGGCGAAACACGCAAAGCTGCCGGAGCCTTTGAAACATGGAGCGCCGCTGCTTGAGGAAGAAGCGGTTTCCGCGCAAGGGTGAGGCTCGCCTGAAGAACAGCCTGAATTTCTCCATCCGCTTTTGTGGCGCGCGCCTCCGGGCGTGCCGCGTCGGCAATCGTGCCGACGGCTGGAGATGTCGAGACGAATCTCGACACGGCACGCCTGGAGGCGTGCGCCACACGCTTCGCGAAGGGCGTCTATGAGCGCCTCCTTGGATAAGCTGCTGGATCAGATTCTTCCCACCAATCGTTTCTACGCCCGCAAAGCCGCGAACGGCGTTGATTTCTTCACGACCAAGCAGGAACTGATCGACGATCAAGCAGCCAATCCTCCTTACGGCACGAATCTCACGTTTCCCTTGGAGCGGTACACCCGCTTCTGCCAAACCAGCGGAACTTCCGGCCATCCCCTCCGCTGGCTCGACACTCCCGAGAGCTGGAACTGGATGCTGGGCAATTGGGACCGCGTTTATCAAGCAGCGGGCGTCGCGGCCAAGGATCACATCTTTTTTGCATTTTCCTTCGGCCCCTTCCTTGGATTCTGGACCGCTTTCGAAGCCGCCACGCGGATGGGCGCGCTGGCGATTCCCGGTGGAGGCATGCGGACCGCCGTACGGCTGCGCACGATTTTAGAGACGCATGCGACCGTGCTGTGCTGCACGCCCACCTATGCCATCCACCTTGCCGAAGCCGCTGTAGAGGAGAAAATCGATCTCAGCGTTTCGAGTATTCGGCGCATCATCGTCGCGGGCGAGCCGGGCGGCAGTCTCGCGGCGACGCGCGCTCATCTTGAAAAGATTTGGCCCGGTGCCCGAGTGGTGGATCATCACGGCATGACGGAAACCGGACCAGTCAGCTACGGCTGCCCGGTGCGCCCCGGAGTTCTGCACGTGATCGAGTCCTCCTATATAGCCGAGGTCATTGACGGTGAGTTGATCCTTACGAATTTAGGCCGTATTGGCTCGCCGCTGATTCGCTATCGAACGGGCGACATCGTAAACCTGGTTCGCGGTGTCTGCGCCTGCGGAACCAGCGACGTCGCGCTCGAGGGTGGAATCCTTGGGCGCACCGACGACATGGTGGTGGTCCGCGGCGTCAATATTTATCCGACCGCGGTGGAAGAAGTGCTCCGCTCCGAAGGGGTTTCGGAATATCGAGTGGAGGTGCGGACGGAGCGGGCGTTGACCGAACTGCACATTCACGTCGAGAAGGAACCGGACGCGATCCATCGCCTGGAAGCGGCGCTGACGAATGCATTCTCGCTCCGCATACCTGTATCGAGTGTTCCCACCGGCTCCCTGCCGCGCTTTGAGGCGAAAGCTAAACGATGGGTTAGGCTATGAGATTCGTTTATGATCGGATGATCGATGAATCGCGAATACCATAAGTGGTACAGCACCAGCCTGGGGCGAGACATGGAGTTGCTGGTCTTCGGCCACGGAGGCACGCCGTTCATCGTTTTTCCCACTTCGATGGGCCGATTCTTCGACTACGAGAATCGCAACATGATCGGCATTATCGGCGATCAATATGAGAACGGCCAGATTCAGGCCTTTTGCGTCGATTCGGTGGACGCGGAGAGCTGGTATAACAAGGCGGTTCATCCCGCGCTGCGCGCCGCGCGCCATGTGCAATACGACAATTACCTGGTGAATGAACTGGTGCCGTTCGTGCGATCCCGCAACTCCTCGCCCGAATTGGGCGTCACAGGGTGCAGCTTCGGCGGCTATCATTCGGCGAACTTCGCGCTGAAGCATCCGCAACTCGTGACGCAATGTATCAGCATGGGTGGAGCGTTCGATATCCACCAGTTCCTTGACGGCTATTACGACGACAACTGCTACTTCAACTGTCCTCCGGATTTTCTGCCGAACCTCGACGATCCGGCTGTGAACCGGATGAAGATCGTGCTGGCGACAGGCGAGAGGGACATCTGCCGGTCCGAGAATGAGCGGCTGTCGGGGATTATGTCCGCGAAAGGGATTCCGCACACGCTGGATATCTGGGGCGATGGCGCAGGGCACGATTGGCCTGAGTGGCTGCGCATGGTCCAAAAGTTTCTATAGCGCTGACTGAACATAGACTCAACGTGCGACTACAGACATTTGTTTCCAATCGGCGTTCATCGGCGTTCATCGGCGGCCAACCCAGTCTTTGAGTTTTTCCGCGCGTCTGCGATACCATTCGAGCAGCATGCGAAAAATCGGAGTCATCTATGGAATGGAGAACTCGTTTCCTCCGGCACTGGTCGACCGCATCAACGCCATGCGAGTGGAAGACGTCCTGGCCGAACACATCCATATCGGTGGGATAAAAATGGCCGAGCCTTCGGGCTATCGCGTGATCGTGGACCGCATTTCGCACGACATTGCCTTTTACCGCGCGTATCTCAAAAATGCCGCGCTGAGCGGCGCTAGAATCATTAATAATCCATTCTGGTGGGGCGCGGACGACAAGTTTTTCAACTACGCTCTGGCGTCGAAGATCGGCGTCGCCGTTCCGCGCACCGTACTGCTGCCGCACAAAGCGCATCCGCCGGGGACCACCGCGCAATCGATGCGAAACCTGATTTATCCGCTCAACTGGGAGGAGATTTTCGATTACATCGGCTTCCCCGCGTTCCTGAAACCGTTCAGCGGCGGCGGCTGGAAGAGTGTTTATAAAGTGGATACCCCGGCCGAGCTGTTTTCCGCGTACGACGAAACGGGCGATCTGTGCATGACGCTGCAGAAGGCGGTGAACTTCACCGATTATTTTCGCTGCTACGTTGTGGGCCAGCAGAAGGTTCACATCATGCAGTACGATCCGCGGCGTCCGCACGCGCATCGTTATGTGTTGGACGCGCCGGCGATCGATCCCGCCATGTACCGGCGCGTGGAAGGCGATTGCCTGAAGTTGTGCCGCGCGCTGGGCTACGATCTCAACACTGTAGAATTCGCGGTGGAAGACGGCATACCATACGCAATCGATTTCCTGAATCCTGCCCCGGATGCCGAGCTGCAATCGGTCGGCCAGGAGAACTTCGATTGGATCGTGGACGCAGTCGCGGAGTTCGCGATTGAAGAGGCGCTAGCAGAGCCGAAACAAGTGGAGATGCGCTGGGCGAGATTCCTATCATGAGCCGTCCCAGCTTCACCATTGGCATCGAGGAAGAGTATCAGACCATCGATCCGGTGACGCGCGATCTGCGCTCGCACATCGACGCCGAGATCATCGCCAAAGGCAAGATGCAGCTCAAGGAAGCGGTGAAGGCAGAGATGCATCAGAGCGTGGTCGAGGTGGGCACCGGAATTTGCAACAACATTCAGGAGGCGCGTGAAGAGGTTCGCCAGTTGCGCGGAGCCATCATCACGCTGGCGCGAGATAACGGTCTGCGGCTGGCTGCCGCCGGCACGCATCCGTTCGCCGACTGGCGCAAGCAGGAGATCTATCCCGACGAGCGCTACTACACCATCGTCGAGGACATGAAGACCGTTGCGCGCGCCAATCTGATCTTCGGTCTGCACGTGCACATCGGCGTGGAGGATCGCGAAACGGCGATTCACCTGATGAACGCGGCTCGCTATTTCGTCCCGCACATGCTGGCGCTCTCGGCCAATTCGCCTTTCTGGCTGGGGATGGATATGGGCCTGAAATCGTATCGCTGCAAAGTGTTCGACAAATTTCCGCGCACGAACATTCCGGATTATTTCCCGAGCTGGGGCGAGTATCAGAGCTTCGTCGACCTGCTGGTGAAGACCAACTGCATCGACAACGCGAAGAAAATCTGGTGGGACATCCGGCCGCATCCGACGTTTACCACGCTCGAATTCCGGTGCTGCGATATTCCGATGCGGCTCGATGAAACGATCGCGCTTGCGGCGCTGATCCAGGCCACCGTGGCGAAACTATACAAGCTGCATGAGGCGAATCAGGGATTTCGTTTGTACCGCCGCGCGCTGATCATGGAAAATAAGTGGCGCGCCGCGCGCTATGGACTCGATGGCAAGCTGATCGATTTCGGACGCCGCATCGAGGTTCCGATGCGCGACCTGGTGGACGAATATCTCGCCTTCGTGGACGACGTTCTCGATGAGCTCGGCTCGCGCGAGGCTATTAACGGCATTCGCAAGATCGTCGAAAATGGAAATGGGGCGGACCGTCAACTGCGTGTCTTTAAGGAAACAGGAGATTTGACAAAAGTGGTCGATTACATCATTGAAGAGACGGAAACGTCGGTTTTCACGGGTGCGGGGGCGACGCATTGATCGCAACGCCGTTCGATCCCGAATTCTCCCCCGGCGCGCATAACGCGGTGCATGTGTGTCTGCGGATTCAGCCGGAAGAAAAAGTGACGCTGATCACCGATAGAGCATGTCTCGAAATCGCGGCCAGCATCGCGGCGGAGCTCGACACACTCGGGTCGCCATACACGACGTTCGTACTGGAAGAAATTGCCCAGAGGCCCCTCGTAGATATGCCGCAGCCCGTACTCGACGACATGGAAACCAGCCACGTCAGCATTTTCGCCGTGGTCGCGCAGAAAAACGAATTGCGCACGCGGATGCAGATGACCGATGTCGTGAACCGACGCAAAATGCGTCACGCGCACATGGTCAACATCGAGCGCCGCATCATGCTGGAAGGAATGCGCGCCGATTTCAAAAAAGTGGACGAGCTAAGCGTGAAGGTATGGGACATCGCCACGGCGTCGCATAAAGTTCGTGCGCGCACCGCCGCCGGTACGGATATCGTGGCGGACCTCAACCCGAATTACAAGTGGCTCAAGACCAGCGGGATCATCAGTCAGAATAAGTGGGGCAATCTTCCCGGTGGCGAAGTTTTTACCACGCCCGGCGAAGTGAACGGAGTGTTCGTCATCGACGGAGTGGTGGGTGATTATCTCTGCGCGAAATACGGCGACCTGCGCCAGACTCCGCTCACGATTCACATCGAGAAAAACCGTCTTCGGGAAGCGACCTGCGCCAATCGTGAATTGCAGGATGAATTCTGGCGCTACACGCACACTGACGAGAATAGCGACCGGGTGGGCGAATTCGCCATCGGCACCAACATCGGCCTGCACGGCGTGATCGGCAATATTTTGCAGGATGAAAAAATCCCCGGCGTCCACATCGCGTTTGGTAATCCCTACGGCGCGCACACCGGCGCTGATTGGGATTGCTCGACTCATATCGATGTAGTCGGCACCAAGTTCGACATCTGGGCGGACGACCGGCAGATCATGCGGTCCGGCGAGTTTTTGATTTAGATGATTCCCGAACTGCGGCGCCAGTTCAACGAACGCTACACGCCGGAGCGTTATCAGCGCTTCTTGAAAATGCTCGACGATGGCTGCGGCACGCACGTCAAGTTTCGCAACTGCGAAACGCCTTGTTTCTTTCCGCGATCGTTGGTGGATCGCATGGAACGTGACGGCCGCGAACTGATACAGCAGTTGATGGCTCCGGATTATCTGACGCGCAGCGACGTAACGATTCCAGCGGAGTATCGCGTCCCGAACGAGGACGCGCGCCCGCTGTTTATTCAGGTCGATTTCGGGTTAACGGATTCGCTGGAGCCGAAGCTGGTGGAGATTCAGGCGTTCCCCTCGCTCTACGCGTATCAACCGTTCCTCCAGCAAACTTATCAGCAAGCCTATGATCTGGACCTCGCGTTGGATCCTTCCTTCGAAGCGGAATTCCGGCGCGCGGTGCTCGGCGATCACGACCCTCAACACGTCGTGCTGCTCGAAATCGATCCGCAGCAGCAGAAGACTCTGCCCGATTTCTTACTTACCGAGAAGATGCTTGGCATAAAGACCGTATGCATCACCAGAGTAGAGAAACGCGGCAACCGGCTCTATCACGATGGCGTGCCAATCAAGCGCATCTACAATCGCGTGATCGTCGACGAGCTGCAGCGCAAGCAAATCAAGCTGCCCTTCGATTATCGTGACGACCTGCAAGTCGAATGGGCCGGGCATCCCAACTGGTATTTCCGCATCAGCAAGTTTTCGCTCCCCTTCCTGAAACATCCTTCGGTTCCGCGGACTCGATTCCTCAGCGCAGGCGTTCCGGACGATCTGGAGAACTGGGTTCTAAAGCCGCTGTACTCATTCGCAGGCCTGGGAGTCGTCATCGGTCCGACGCGCGAAGAGATCGCTCGCGTGACTGATCCTGACCAATACATCCTACAGGAGCGCGTCAACTTCGCCTCGCTGATCGAGACCCCGCACGGCCCAACCAAAGCTGAGATTCGGCTGATGTATATCTGGCTGGACGACCTCCGCTCGGTGACAACGATCATCCGCATGGGGCGCGGCAAGATGATGGGCGTCGATCACAACCGCGACCTGGAATGGGTCGGCGCATCCTCCGCTTTCGTGGTCTGATATGGAACTGACGTTCGCAAACGGCGCTCTTCTCCTTTCGATCGCCGCGGTTGTGGCGATGCTCTGCCGGCGCTTGCGCCTCCCCTATAGCGTCGGCTTGGTCGCGGCGGGAATCGGCTTGACGCTGCTGCGCCTTTCGCCGCGCGTTGAGCTTACGAAAGAACTGCTATTCGACGCTTTTCTGCCTCCCCTCATTTTCGAGGCCGCACTTTCCATTCCGTGGAAAGCCCTCCGCGGGGATCTGGGCGTGATCCTGCTGCTGGCAACCCTGGGCGTCGCGCTCTCCGCCGGCGTCACTGGACTTGGGATGTTTTATCTCGCGGGATGGCAATGGCAAAGCTCGCTGCTTTTCGGAGTCTTGATCGCCGCCACCGATCCTGTCGCTGTGCTCGCGACGTTCAAAGAAGCAAGAGTTCGCGGCCGATTGCTAATCCTGGTCGAAAGCGAGAGCCTGTTCAACGACGGGACAGCGGCTGTGGCATTCGCAGTCGTCCTCGAATTGGTGCTCGGGCACTCGCTCAGCCCTCTTGAAATGACCACGCGTCTTCTGGTCACGGCGGGCGGCGGAATCGTGTGCGGAGCGCTTGTCGCCGGGGCCGCGCTGTTACTCATGGGACGGACCGAAGACCACCTGGTCGAAATCACATTCACCACGGTCGCCGCATACGGCTCCTTCCTGCTGGCCGAGCGATTCCACTTCTCCGGGGTACTAGCGACTCTGGCCGCCGGGCTGATCCTCGGTAATCTCGGACCGGAGGGCGTGATCTCAGAGCGCGGCAAAGTGGCGGTTGCGTCATTCTGGGAATATGCCGCGTTTGCGGCAAATTCGTTTGTGTTCCTGCTGATCGGTATCCGCGAGGCGCATCAGAACTTTGTCGCGGTGTGGGTGCCGGCGATGATCGCGATTCCGCTGGTGACGCTGGGCCGTGCAGTCGCCGTCTATCCCTGCTGCGCGATCTTTCATTGGTCCTCCCTGCGAGTATCGTCAAGCCACCAACACATCTTATTCTGGGGAGGATTGCGTGGAGCGCTCGCCCTAGCCCTGGCCCTCGCGCTTCCGGAATCGGTGCCCCAGCGCGACCTGGTGATCGCCATCAGCTTTGTCGTCGTGGCATTTTCCGTATTCGTCCAAGGCCTGACCATCCCTCCTCTACTCCGGGCCCTGGGCGAAATCATCGGCCGGCGCGAAGCCTAGCGGCAGGTTCCCGACCTGCCCTCCCTCAGACCGTAACTTTTCGTCTTCCCAATTCGATTACTGTGTATAGAAAGGAACTCGCGCCTTGAAGCAAATCGAGCCGAAGCACCCGGCCGCTATTCGCTGGTTTCACTGGATCAACTTTCCGCTGCTCATGATCATGATCTGGAGCGGAATGCTCATCTATTGGGCCAACGACGTCTATCGCGTCGGGTGGGGCGACACCACTCTGATCCATTTCTTCCCGCAGAGTTTTTACGACGCCTTCGGCTTTGGCGCGCGCCTGGCGGAGGGGATGGCGTGGCATTTTCTATTCATGTGGTTGTTCGCGATCAACGGCGTTTGCTACGTTCTTTACACGCTGATTTCGGGCGAGTGGCGCTACCTTGTTCCGAATCGCAGCACGCTCCGCGAGGCGACCCAGGTGGTGCTGCACGATCTGGGCTTGAGCAAAACTCCTTTGCCGCGTCAGAAATTCAACGGTGCGCAGAAGATCGCATATTCGAGCATCATCCTGATGGGCCTGGGATCGCTCATCACCGGCCTGGCGATCTGGAAATCGGTAACGTTCGGCTGGCTCACTTCCATGTTGGGCGGATACGCCGCCGCGCGCATGGAACATTTTCTGCTGACCATCGGCTACGTCGGCTTCTTCGTCGTTCACATCGCACAGGTGATTCGCGCCGGCTGGAACAACTTCCGCGCGATGCTTACCGGATTCGAGGTTGTCGATGGAAATGACTGACCGGGAAATCTCCCGCCGCACCAGGCGTAGTTTCCTGACGGGAGGAATCGCAGCGGCAGCAGGCCTCGGCGCTTGGGCATGGATTCGCAACGGCTCCGACGATGACGGCATCCCCCATCAGTTGCGGCGCGCAGAAGAAGTGGACGACGCCGTCTCCCATGCCCTGTTCAGCGAGACTCGCCTGGTAAAAACCTTCGACGCCTCCGACATCGGCGAAGCGAGAGTGAACAGCATGATCGGAATCGAAGACGACCCCGCCGCCGATTGGAAACTGGAAGTCGAGGGCGGAAACGCCGTCTCCCTAGACCAGATCAAAGCCTTGCCGAAAGTGGAACAGATCACGCAGTTCAAATGCATCGAAGGCTGGGATTACATTATGAAATGGACTGGCGCAAAATTCTCAGACTTCGCCGCAGCCTACGCACCCGCGGGAGCGGCGCAGAAACTCTGGGTCGCGATGGAGACCCCGGATGGAGAATACTACGTCGGCCTCGACCGCGCCTCCGCGATGCATCCTCAAACGCTGCTCGCATATGAGATGAACGGCCAGCCCCTGACCAAAGGCCACGGCGCCCCGCTGCGGCTGCTGATTCCCGTGAAGTATGGGATCAAGAATTTAAAGAGAATCGGCAAGATCGGGTTTAGCGATGCGCGGCCGAAGGATTACTGGGCAGAGAACGGGTACGACTACGATTCGGGCTTCTGACGGAGTTAGAATCTAGGTGTGGAACTGACGCTCGAACAACAGGAACTCGTCGAACTCGCGAAACGCGTGGCCCTCGCGGATGTACCTGCGGCGAAACGTGCCCTTGAACCGTTCGTCGATCCCTTTTGGCAAGACATGCGGTCTGCGCCGTTCGAAGAGGAAGAACTAAATCCGGAAGTGATCGCGTCGCTGGAAGAGGCGAAGGCGGAATTTGCCCGAGGCGAAGGCATTCCGCATGAAGAAATTCTACGCGACTTCGGTCATAAGTGAAGCGTTTCGTATTTTGGTCCTCTCGCGCGCAGGCTGATGTGCGCGGACTGGACAGGGAGATTGCCCAAACAGTCTTCGCGGCAATCGATCGCTATCTCACTACAGGCGAGGGCGACGTGGTGCCATTGAAACCTCCTCTGACGGCTTGCCGTCTTCGCGTTGGAGACTGGCGAGTGTTATTTGAACCAGCTCAGGAGAAGAACGCCATTGAGGTTTCCCGGGTTCTGCATCGCAGCAAAGCATACCGCCGAATGTAGCCGCCTATGCCCCCGCCGTATGATGCCGACTATACGTAAAATACACCACCATCCCAATCGCCAGCCAAACGAAAAACCGGATCCACGTCAGCAGCGGCAATCCCATCATCAGAATCACGCAGCACACAATCGAAAGGATCGGCACCAGCGGCACAAATGGCACCCGAAAACTCCGCGGACGCTCCGGCTGCTTCTTCCTTAGCACGATCACTCCCGCCGACACCACGACGAACGCGAACAAGGTCCCGATGTTCGACAACTCGGCGAAGGTGTCGATATCCCACAAGCCCGCCGGCACGCCGACTACAAATCCCGCGATCCAGGTCGAGATATGCGGTGTCTGATATACGCTATGGACTTTCGAGAATAGTCCCGGCAGCAGTTTGTCGCGCGACATCGCGAACCAGATACGAGCCTGCCCGTATTGATAAACCAGCAGCGACGAGATCATGCCCGTGAGCGCCCCGGCCGTGACGATCACCCGCAGCCGGTTATAACCCAGCGTCTTCAACGCGACCGCCACCGGCGAATCCGGATCCAGCGTTTTCCAATTGGCGATACCCGTGAGAACAATCGCGACGCCACCATAAAGAATCGTGCAGATGATCAACGTCGCGATAATGCCGAACGGCAGATCGCGCTGCGGACGCTTACACTCTTCAGCCGCGGTCGAGATGGAATCGAAGCCAATATAAGTGAAGAACACGATCGACGCGCCGGTCAGGATGCCCGAGAATCCATTGGGCGCGTAAGGATGAAAATTGTGCGTGTTGACCGCCCTCGCCGCGCCGAAGCAGAAGAACAGAATCGCCGCGATCTTGATGATCACCATCGCGGTGTTGGCGTTGGCGCTTTCCTTTACGCCGCGAACAAGTACCCATGTGACCGCCATCGTGATCAGCAGCGCAGGAATATTAAACACCCCTCCGGGCTGCCCCGTCGCAGGAAACATCGGAAACGCGATCGCCGCCGGCAGATGGAATCCGAGTACGTTATCTGAAAGATCCTGCAAATACGCCGAAAATCCCACCGCGACTGACATGTTCGACACGGCGTATTCGAGGATCAGATCCCAGCCGATGATCCAGGCGATAATCTCGCCCAGAATCGCGTAGGCGTAAGTGTACGCGCTGCCCGCGATGGGAATCATCGAGGCCAGTTCGGCGTAGCAGAGACCCGCCAACAGGCAGGCGACCGCCACTAATAAAAATGAAATCGTGATGGCTGGACCCGCGCCCGGCCGCCCCATCGTCGACGCGGCATGGCCCCCGGAGGTGATCAGGTCGAGCACCGTCGCATGCAGCAACGACTCGACCTTCTCGATCTTGCCCGCCGCGGCAGTTCCGGTGACGGTGAAAATACCGGAGCCGATCACCGCGCCGACCCCCAGGAACGCAAGACTCCACGGCCCGAGCGTCTTCCTCAGCTGCCTTGTTGGCTCCTCGGAAGACGCGATCAGATCGTCGATGCTCTTGGTGCGAAAGAGAGCCGACATGGGCTATGTCGTTAACGCTTACGCTGGCCCTTGACGACTTTCTTCACTTTGCGCTTCTGCGAGCCGCGATCCACATCGTTGGCGCGCTTCGCTTTCGGAGCCGCCTTCTTACGCGCAGTGCGCTTCAGCTTCTTGCGTTCGTCTTTGTCGGTAATTTTCTTAGTATTCATTCAATCTTTATTCCTGCATATTTCGCGATCAGTTTCTTCAATCCGTAGGACGGAAAATTCACCGTTACCTTGGTGTCTTCGCCCGCGCCTTCCACCCGCAACACGGTGCCGCGGCCGTACTTGGCATGCTCGATGACTGAGCCTGGCCCAAACTTCTTTGCTGCTTTCTTTACCGGCGGGCCTTGTACTGGCCCACCCTGAACCGGCCCGCTTTGAACCGGTCGTGTCACCGCCGGCTGAGCCGCCGCCAACCCCTGCGGAACCGGCATCCCCTTCTCGGTAAAGAACTGTTTAATGTTCTCAACCGAATTGTAAGTCTTCCCAGTATAAAGGTTTCGGCGAGCCGTTTCGCGGACCTCATGGCGCTCCGCATAAAGGTCCAGACCCCGAATGTCAGCATGCATCGCGCGCGTGCTTTCCATCAACCCCGGCGGAACCTCTTTGAGGAATCGCGACCGGATCGATGGCTCCGGCTGCCCTCCCCCGAACCGCCGCCGGTACCGAGCCCACGTCAGGTGCAGCTTCTTCTCAGCCCGAGTCATGCCGACGTAACACAGGCGCCGCTCTTCTTCCATCGCACTATCGGTATTCAACGACCGGCTGTGCGGGAACAGCCCTTCTTCCAAGCCTGCGATGAAGACAACTGGAAACTCCAGTCCCTTGGCGTTATGCATCGTGAGCAGCGACACCGGCGAGCGGCCGTCGTTCGAATCGGCATCGGCCACCAGCGCCGCGTGATCGAGAAAATCCCGGATCGTCTCCCCGCGCTCGCCCGCATCCACTGCGGCGTTCAGAAGCTCGTCCAGGTTCGCCAGGCGTGTCTTCGATTCCTCGGTGTTCTCCTCTTCCAGCATCTTGCGATACCCGGTGCGATCCATCAGGTCGCGCAGCGAATCGGCAATGGGCCGTTGATCGACCTGCCCGGCGAGCTCGGTAATCATGCGATGGAACGCGGAGAGCGCGGCCTCGGCGCGACCCGGGAAAACGCGTTCTTCCAGCATCTGTCCGAGCGCCGACCACAGCGCCATATTGCGTTGCAGTGCGTACTGCTCCACCTGCTCCATCGTCGTGCGGCCGATGCCTCGGGCCGGCGTGTTGATCACCCGCAGCAGGCTGATGGAATCCTGAGGACTCACTAGGATTTTCAAGTACGCGAGGATGTCTTTCACCTCGGCTCGCTGGTAGAAACTGAATCCGCCCACCACGATGTATTTTCGTCCGTAGCGGCGCAGCGCCTCTTCAATCTGGCGCGATTGCGAATTGGTGCGATAAAGAATCGCCACCCGGTCCTTGGGATTTTGCGAAAGCGACGCCTCCACCTTGTCCGCGATCCACAGCGCTTCATTCTCCGCGTCCGGAGCTTCGTACAAAGAAATCTTCTGGCCCGCCTCCGATTCGGTCCACAGCCATTTCCCGATGCGCTCGGTATTATTCGCGACCACCGCGCTCGCTGCTTCCAGAATGTTCTTGGTCGACCGGTAATTCTGCTCCAGCCGAATCGTCATCGCGCCGGGAAAATCGCGCTCGAAATCGAGAATGTTGCGGATGTTCGCGCCGCGCCAGCCGTAGATCGATTGATCCTCATCGCCCACCACCGCGATGTTGCCTCGATCCGCCGAGAGTAGGCGCATCAGCTCGTACTGACTGCGATTGGTGTCCTGATACTCATCCACCATCAGGAATTCATATCGCCGGTTCAGCTTCTCGCGGGTCGGAGCGTCGTGCTGCAGCAGGCGAACCGCCTCCAGCAACAAGTCGTCGAAATCCAGCGCATTCGATTCGCGCAGCTTGGCCTGGTAGCGCTCATAGACCACCGCAAATCGCTTCGAGACAGGATCCGTCGCTTCGCGTTCCAGCTCCTCCGCCGTCTGCTTCATGCTTTTCGCAGTGCTGATCCGGGAAAGCGCTGCGCGATACGCCATGAACTTGTCGTCCAGTCCCAGCGATTTATAGACCCCCTTCAACAGGCTAATCTGGTCGTCATCGTCGTAAATCGTGAACTGGCTGGTAAATCCGGGCCGGATCTGCGCCAGCGGAGCCCCTTCCCGCCGCAGCAACCGGACGCAAAACGAATGAAATGTGGCCACCGAGGGCAGACTGTCGGACCGAATATCCGACACCAGGGACTGCACCCGATCCCGCATTTCGCCCGCTGCCTTATTGGTAAACGTGACGGCCAGAACCGCCCAGCCGGGCACCTGGTGGGCGCTCATTAAGTGGGCGATTCGATGCGTGATGACGCGGGTTTTGCCGCTTCCGGCTCCCGCAAGAACAAGCAGGGGGCCTTCGGCGTGCTCCACCGCCTCGCGCTGGCGGGGGTTCAGGCCTGCGAGAAAATCCATGGAACTTTTCATTTTAGCACGTCCCATAATGCTTTCATTCTGAACAACTTATTTTATGTGTAGGACTGGATAAAACTGATCATACCCCCAAAAGGGGGTATTGTTTAGTACGTTCTAGTACTGTATTTTTTGTTATCCATTATGACAAGCTTCTCCCCCGAAGCCACTGGTGCCATCCAGGCGCGGCTAGCTTACCTCCGGCTCAGGAAGGCAGCTCTCGACGATCTGATTCAGAGTCTGGAGCGATACTCGGTTTACGAACTCCCGCCGGCCCGTAAAGCACGGCCTACTCCTCACGGTATAACCAAAATTACCCGCTTGGCAGGGGCCGCCTAACTCCTTAGTAGGTGCGAAAGGGGTCGTCTGATCGTACCTTTTGTTGTAACCTAGCAGTGAGCCGGTGCGCCTTTTTCATTGGACAGATTGGGATTTAAAGCCTGGCGGTAGCCATGCTGGTTGAATTCGAGCTCATCGAACGGGCTCGAAGCGGCGACGATGCTGCCTTCAACCAGATCGTTCAAGCTTACCGGAAGCGGATTCTGGGGACGATCTCCCGCACCATCGGCAGGCCCGAGGATGTCGAGGATGTGGGTCAGGAAGTGTTCCTGCGGCTGTATTATTCGCTGGACCAGTTAAGGACGCCGGAAGTATTTGAGCCGTGGCTGTACCGGTTAACGGTCAATGCCGCGTATGACTATTTGAGGCGGCAGCGCCGGCGCCAGGAAAGCCGGATGTCGGACCTGAGCGAGCAGCAGGTAATGTTGGCCGATGCCGCGGCTGGAACCAAAAGCCGCGATGAGGAACAGCGCCGTACGAAAGTGCGGGAGCTGGCGCAGTCGCTTCTGGGGCAGGTGTCCGAGGAAGATCGGATTCTGCTGACATTAAAAGAGGTAGAAGGGCTGTCGTTAAAGGAACTTGAGAAGATTTATCGGGTTAATGAGAATGCCCTGAAAGTCCGGTTGTTCCGGGCCCGGCAACGGGTGTTGAAAGCGTTCGGGGCCCAGGAAAATAAGGAAGCCGTCTCTAAAGCCGGCTTCGGAACGGCCGATGACTCGGAGTAGGTTGGAGGTATAGAATGGATCGCATGGAACGAAAGCTCGACGCCTTGTTCGCGGAATACCGAGCGGCGTGTCCCGACCCTGAGCCGGGCGCGGACTTCATGCCAGGCATGTGGAAGCGCATTGAAGCGCGCCGCGTCGCGACCGTATCGGTGTTCCGGCATTGGGCGCAGGTCTGCGTCATGGCGACGGTGGCCTTGACCCTCCTCATCGGCGCCGTGCTGATTCCTAAATTCCAGGAGAGCGCGGCCGGCACTTCCAGCTATCTGGAAGCTCTGTCGGCGGAGCACTCTTCCGACTATATTCAGATGCTGGCAGGTGGATCTCGGTGAAACTGTCCCGGCTGACGATCGCGCTCTACGTTGGGCTGATTTTCGCGAGCGGCGTGGTTCTCGGAGTGTTCGGTCATTCCCTTTACGCTGTCACGACGGTTGTCTCCAAGACCACTCCGAGACCGGAAGAACTCCGCAAAAAAAGGCTTGCCGAAATGCAAACCCGGATGAAGCTGACGGACGAGCAGTTCGCAAAAATCAATTCGATTTACGACGAGACTCGGGCTCGGTTTCACGAAGTACGGGAACGGTACAAGCCTGAATTGGATGCGCTCGAAAGCGCGCAGCGGGACAAAGTTCGCGCAGTCCTCTCGCCTGAGCAACGCGACGAGTACGAGAAAATGCTGAAAGAGCGCGAAGCGCAGCAGAAACAGAATGGCGGCCGGGGACCCGGCCCCGGCATTTAGATAGTTTACTTTACGCCGACCGGCTGGGCTTTCTTCTTCGCGTCGTCCGCCACTTTCTTGGCTTCCGCGGCGTCCCTTACCTTCTGATACTTCTTCTGGAAACGGTCGACGCGGCCTTCGGTGTCGATCAGCTTTTGCTTGCCCGTAAAGAACGGGTGGCAGCTGGAGCAGATTTCGACGCGCATATCGCCCTTGTGAGCCGAACGGGTCTGGAACTTGTGCCCGCAAGCGCAGGTCACAGTGATTTCTTCGTAGGCGGGGTGGATTCCGGCTTTCATGATAGTGATGTCCTTGGAAACTTCAGTTTACCACACTCGTTAAATCCCCGCCCTGACGGGAGGGGGTTATAACCCCTGGCGTCAGCCAGCCGGCGCATTTCGACAGCAAAAAGCCCCGAACGGCGGAGAATCATCGCCGGACCCGGGGCTTTTTGGGTATTTTCAGACTCGTTTTCGCGTAAGAGGGCCGGTCCACAGGAGCAGCGGCCTCGTCACTGAACGAAACCTGAACAGTTAGAGCGTGAACGACTAAGAGTCGGCCACCTCACGCGTAGTTAGAGTTGAGTGATTACTACCAGATATCATTCGACTGGACCACCTCCTTTTTCAGTGATGCAATCATCATATGTCGGCGAAAACGGCTTGTCAAATCTTTTCTAAAACATTTTCAGTTGGGAATGTTCTTACTCGGAAAGAGTGAAGTTCACGTCGATCTGAGTGATCACTTCCACCGGATTGCCGTTCAGCAGGGTCGGCTTGTACTGCCACTGCTGGACCGCTTCCATGGCCGCCTGTACCAGCAAAGGATGGCCGGACACGACTTGTAACGCGGCCACGTTTCCGTCTTTACCGATCAACGCCGTGAAGCGAACGGTTCCCGAAATACGCGCCTGCTTGGCCAGCGCCGGATAACCAGGAGTCACTTTTCGGGTGAGGTTCACCGCCTGGACGTTTCCGCCCACTCGGACCCTTTGAACACCATCAGCGGGAGCCGGAATCGTAGTCCCCGTGTAGTCTCCTGAAGCCGAAACCGTGGCGCGAGCCCCTGTATCTTCAATAAGCACGCCTGGTGCTCCTCCGATGACTCCTCCAGCGACTCCGCCGATAATTCCTCCTGGCACCCCTCCTATGATTCCAGACGGCCCGAGCATAATGGTCAGCGCTATATCGGGCGGATTGTTCCTGGTCCCGACCATCAGATGTTCATCGACTTCTTTCACGGCCGCTTGTACTCGCGCGAGATCTTCATTCGAGAACGCGTCGCCTACGTGGACGGGAATGCGTCCGCGGACCTTCTCCGCCAGCTCGTCCGAGAGCCCGACGATGTTAATCGATTTCACGTACAAGCTCGCTGTTCGCGCCCCGGAAGGTGTTCCTCCGCTTTTGCCGGTCAACGCCCGCACAGGGGGCGCCGTCACGAACCGGATGGTGCTCTGGACGGTCGGCGGGAGTCCTCCATCGGTTGAGAAGTGCCAGTTGAGGACGCTCGATAGGACGGCGCTTCGCAGTTCGTCGGGTCCGCTGAGCACGTGCGCGTCAGTGACTTCGCCCTTCTGATTGACGGTGCTCTCCACGGTCACTGAGCCAGTGGTGGTCACCCCGTGCGGGAAGAAAACTGGTGACCGATGAAGGATTTTCGCGCCCGGTTCGACTACCACGCCGGGACCGTCCACGACGGCCGAAGACGCGCGTTCGGCCGTTGGCGTCTGGGCGGGCGATTGCAACGGAAACATCCAGATCGCCAGGCGAACCGCGATCAGCGCGGCCGAACAGACGGTCGTCAGACTCAGGAACATGCGGGGCTTCGACATCGGGTTCTCCTTCAACACGGCGGCCACTCGCGCGGCGAGCTGGCGTTTTTTCAAAAAAAGCGGCGCCGGAGCGACATCCGGCAGAAGTCTTTGCGCGGCTACGGCGACCAGCGCATCCAGATAACGTTCGCGATCGCACGTCAGGCCGACCACTTCGGCGTCGACCACCTGCTCCCGCGCGAGTTGAATGCGGCTCAGCACGAACCACAGCGCGGGATGGAACCAGAGAGCGCTACGAATCGCTTCTTCGAACAGAACAAACAGCCAGTCGCGGCGGCGAACGTGGGCAAGCTCATGATGAGCGATGGCCTCCCGCAAATCGTCAGGCAGTTCGGCGACGCGAGCGGGCAACAGGATCGAGGGGTTCAAAAATCCGAACGTCACTGGCCCGCCCACGGTGGTCGAGACAAACCAGCGCACGCGAGGATTCGAAAAAGGCACTGGCGGAATGGTGAGCATGCGCGCGTCGAGACGATGGCGGCGCAAGCGAAGCAGCCCCGCTCCGATCCAGAGGAATCGCAATGCCGCGCCGGCCGCAATGATCGCGAGCAGATACTGTCTCTTCCAGGCGTAGCGCAGCGGAGGATGGGAAATCGGCGTGACCGGCCCCGCGCTGGCCGCGATCGAGACTGCGGCGGCGTTTTCCGCCGCCGGCCGATGCCAGGGTTCGACGGCCGGCAGCAGCAAGGCAATCGCGAGGACGCCCTGCCAGAAAATCAGTCGGGCGCGCGGATGGGAAAGCGTCATCGCTGCGAGCCCGGCGACCGCGACCAGCACGGAGACCTGCGCCGACCAGGCCAGAACGTTGTCGAGGACCAGCGCCGCGGTCATGACTTGGCGTCCTTTCTGATGGTCTTGCGAATCTCTTCGAGATCCTTGGCGTCGAGGTGTTGATCTTCCACCAGATGCACGAGCAGCGGCTCCGCCGATCCGTTGAATACGCGGTTGACGAACTCGCGCACCATGGAGCGGATCACCTGTTTTTGCGGCTGGCTTGGGCGGTAGACGTAGGCACGATCGTCCTGGCGTTTCTTGAGGTAGCCCTTCTGCTCCAGGATATTCATCATGGTCATGACGGTGGTGTAGGCGATCTTGCGATGCTCGAGCATCGTCTCATACACCTGGCGCACGGTGGCCGTGTCCAACTGCCAGACTACCTTCATGATTTCCAGTTCCTGCTCGGTCAACGTCGGCTTGGGCGATCGCATACTAATAAATTAGTACGAAAGGACGAGAACGTCAAGAGGAAACGCGGAGATGTCGCGTCTGCCCGCTTCCTGACGGTCGCGGCTCAGCGATGCGTCGGCTTGCGGACAGACGAAAACGTTCCTTTTAGGGCGCCCCGTGCCGTTTATTTGTCCCACAACGGCGTGGGTCATCGTACATTAGACTGGCGAGAGGAGAGCTTCGAAGACTTGCACTCTCGTAGCGGACCGGGATACGACGCTGTGACCGATCTCTTGCCTATAAGATAAGGGCGACGCGTCAGAAGTGCGGTGGGTGAAAACGGGAAGTCGTTGAGGAGAGGGGAGAAAGTCGGGTCAACTTTTCGGAATTGTGGGGCGGCGCAGGACGGGCTGGAGGGCCATGTTTTTGATCAGGCGATAGAGATAGTTGGGATGGACGCCCAGCAGGCGGGCGGCTTCTTCATGGTCGTGGTTGGACTGCTCAAAGGCGCGCTGCACGACGGCTCTTTTCGCTCCGTTGACCGCGTCGTGCAATAAACCGCAGGCGGGGGGAGGATGCGATTCGGCTAGCGTTTCCGGCAGATCCTCCGCCAGAATCATGTCGGCCGATCCCAGGACCACTGCGCGTTCCATGGCATTCTCCAGCTCGCGAACGTTTCCCGGCCATTCATAGGACCGCAACAGGGTGCGCGCTTCGGGCGAGATGCCCACGATCTTTCGGCCGCACTTCTCGCCGTAGCGCGCCAGGAAATGCTGGGCGAGCGGCAGAATATCCTCGCTCCGGCTGCGCAAAGCGGGGGTGTGGAGGGTCACGACGTTCAGGCGGTAAAAAAGATCCTGGCGGAACGAACCGGCCCGAATGGCCTCTTCGAGATTGCGGTTCGTTGCCGCGATCAAGCGGAAGTCGAGCGGGATGGCGCGCATGCCGCCGACGCGCTCCACCTCCCTCTGCTGAAGGACGCGGAGGAGTTTGGCCTGCATCGGCAATGGGATTTCGCCGATCTCGTCTAAGAACACGGTGCCGCCTTTGGCAGCTTCCAGCTTGCCGATTTTCTGGGCGAATGCGCCCGTGAAGGCGCCTTTCTCATG
Source organism: Bryobacterales bacterium (assembly GCA_963813145.1). Lineage (GTDB taxonomy): Bacteria > Acidobacteriota > Terriglobia > Bryobacterales > Bryobacteraceae > Palsa-187. The sequence continues at coordinate 1,691,748 of CAWEXX010000001.1, read as the reverse complement.
GCCGAACAATTCGCTTTCGAGCAGGTTTTCCGGCAGCGCGGCGCAGCTGATCGCCATAAACGGCTTCAACGCCCGCGGACTGTTGGCGTGAACGGCGCGCGCGACCAGCTCCTTTCCAGTGCCGCTTTCTCCGAGGATGAGCACGGTGGTGTCGGACGGCGCCACGCGCGCGATGCGGCTGCGTAGTTCGTGCATCTGCGCGCTATCGCCCAGCAGATCGGATTCGAGCTCCAGGTCCTGTTCGAGGCGCTTGACCTCGCTGTGCAGCCATTCCAGGTGGAATGCGTTTTCGAGGGCCACCGATGCAATCTGAGAGATTGCGGTGACCAGTTGGAAATCCGGTTCCTCAAAGGATGCGGCTCGCTTGAGATAAATCACTCCGGCGATCTGCTCCCGCAGAAAAAGAGGGACGGCCAATTCGGTATCGCCAAATACCGGCGCTTTGGCTTGCAATACGCGATGAACGAGAGCGGGAGTCCCTTCGTCGCGGCCTTCGTACAGGAAAAGCGTTCCTTCATCCGCGGGAACAACCTCTGAGATCAGCGCGAGAAGATGATGCTGAAATACGGCGGCCGCGGGCGTGCCTCGGGTAGCATACATCCCGCCCGTCGATTGGAGCAAAGTGGAGATGCGGAGAAGGGACCGGATTCGGGCCGCGGAGTCTTCCATCGGATTCTTTAGTGTAGTGCGTCCTAATTGTGTGGCGCGCGCCTCCAGGCGTGCAGCGTCGACAGTCGTGTCGATGGCGACAAGCTCTGGATCTTATATCGCGCAGCAAACGTCGACACGAATGTCGACGCTGCACGCCTGGAGGCGTGCGCCACAAACAACACTTGGATAATGCGCAATCTGTGAGACCTATGCCTTTGGGGCCGATTTCACCTTTTGGTTAGCGGAAATCCGCCTTTTGCTTCGAAAATCGGGCCATATGAGCTGCAAGTCGTATGCGCTCAACAACGCGTCTTTGGCTCCGCAAGTGCCCTTAAGCGCGACGTCTTCGGAAGCCAAAAAGGTTCCGGAAATCAGGAGAAGGGAAGAAAACCAAATGAAAACCAATATGATTCGAATGTTTCTGGCACTGGGCGCGGCTTGCGTGAGCGGGAGCGTCCTCCATGCCCAAACGTACAAGTTGGAAGCGAAGATCCCGTTTGAATTTCAGGTGGGCAACAAAGTGCTGCCGGAAGGCAAATACACGGTCGGCTCCTACGGGTTGTCCGACATGCAGACGGTGTTGAGCAACTCGAAGGGAGAACGAATCTTCATCGCCGGCGCATACCCGAAACTCGACTCGGTGCGGCCGGGACGCCTGGTCTTCCATTGCTACGGCAATGAGTGTTTCCTAGCGGAGATCTGGCCGGTGGATGGGAAGGGGAGACTCGTTCCCGCCAGCCATGCCGAGACGGCGATCCGCCGGGATGCACAGCTCGCGATGTCGATGAGGACGGTGGACGTCCGGCGCGCGGATTGAAGATGTTTGACGGAGAAACCGCTCCCTGTGGTCGCGGCTCGGTTGAGTTCGACCGAGCCGTGACCGTAGGGAGCGGAAAAATGTTTCTGCTATCAGTTGGTAGGGCGGAGCCACTCCTCGACGCGGGCGCGAATATTGCCGTCCTCCGGAAACAAATCCCCGATCACAGCCACCGAATCCGCGCCCGCGTCGAGCACGCTGCGGGCGTTTTCGCGCGTGATGCCGCCGATCGCGACCAGGGGGCGGGCGGTCAAAGGGCGAAGGCGGCGAAGACCGTCGAGGCCGACTGTGGGATCGGGATTCGACTTCGATGAAGTGCCAAAAATCGGGCCGAGGGCGAGGTAGTCCGCCGGCTCGCTGGCTGCCACGCGGAGTTGAGCCTCGTTGTGGGTGGAAAAGCCGACGAAGGAGTCCTGCCCCAGGACCAGGCGGGCGTCGGTGGGAGAAAGATCGTCCTGACCAAGATGCACTCCGGCGCCTAACAAGCGGGCGAGATCGGGCCGGTCATTGATCACAAATGCCGCATCCGCCTCTCGGCAGAGCGCGGCGATTTCCCGGGCTTGCTGAAATAACTCCCTTGAAAAGAATCCTTTATGGCGGAGCTGCAGGATGCCCGCGCCCGCTTCCAGGATGCCGGCGGCGGCCCCCACCAAGGGAATCCCTCGACGGGCAGCGGTGTCCGTGTCCAGAATCGGGTAAAATATCTTCAATCGCATTGGTGTGAAGTTTCATCATAAATTACAAACATCTGTTAAGAACTTTACAACCCGCTGGCATCATAAAGTGAGAGCGGTACGTCTCAGGAAATACATGAATCCAAAAGCAGCCCACACCGAATCCTATCCTCACATGCACGGGCGAGAAAACTGTCCCTGCGCGGATACGTCCGGCACCGTGGTAGCCATGCGCCGCGTGCCCGGATTCCAAGTGGTGGAGAATCATTATCCGGCCGGGCTCGAACTGACCAGCCACCGGCACGAGCACGCCCTGCTGAGCTACGTATTAGAGGGACCGTACGCGGAATCGTACGGAAATTCGAGCAGCGTCATGTGCGTGCCGCGCGTGCTGCGCTATCTGCCGCCGGAACAGGTTCACTCGAATGTGTTCGATGAAGGGACGCATTGCCTGATCGTCGAAGTGGAGCCGGAGGCGCTGCGGCGGGTGGAAGAGCACAGCAAGGCGCTGGACCAGCCGGGCGACATTCAGGGCATCGCATCGACGTGGCTGGCGCAGCGGCTGCATCACGAATTCCGGCAGGGCGACGGGCTGGCGCTGGTATCGCTCGAAGGAATCTTACTGGAGATGCTGGCCGAAGGGGCGCGGCACACCGGCGCGGATCGCGTGGCGATCATCCCCCGGTGGCTGCATATCGCTCGCGATTATCTGGAAGCGAATTTCCTGCGGCAGGTGAGCCTGGCGGAGATCGCGGCGGCCGCGGGCGTGCATCGCGTCCACTTGTCGCGCGAGTTTCGGCGTTATTTTTCGACCACGGTAGGCGAGTTCCTGCGCCGCAAGCGCATCGAGCACGCGTGCCACCTGGTATCGACCACGCAGTCTCCGCTGGCGGAGATCGCGATGACGTGCGGATTCTCCGACCAGAGCCATTTTTCGGCGACGTTTCGCAGGCAGATTGGGCTGACGCCGGCGAGGTATCGGCAGACTGCGCATCAGCGGTAGCATACCCCTCCATGACTGTCGGGGTTCGGTAGGAGAATACATCGTCCTCAACGTCGACACCGCGCGGTCAAAGACGTCGGCTGAAGCCGGCGCTGCAAGCTGAAGCTCGCGCCACAAAAAGGCATCGGTTAGACTGCTGCTGCGAGCACTTCAGACGGATCGGGCATGCCGCGCTGGGCGAAACGGATGATTCCGTCGGGGCCGATCAGATAAACTGTCCGCTTCACGATCAGACCTTTGGCGTGATATCGCTCGCCGACCGTCTGTCCCTCGTCCGTAAGCAAGGGGAAAGGATACTTGTGATTCGCGCGGAATTTCGTGTGGCTGGCGGCGTCTTGCGGGTTGATGCCGAACACCAGCGTGTTTTTTGATTGCACGTCAGTCCATCGATCGCGAAATTCGCATAGCTGTTTGGTGCAGCCGGACGTCTCATCGCGCGGATAGAACACCAGCACTACGTTTTTCCCGCGCAGGGACGCGAGCGCGACTGGTTTGCCATCCTGATCCGGTAGCGTGAAATCGGGCGCGGGCGTGCCAACCGTAAGCGGATCGGAAAACAACCAATCGAGCATGTACTATAAAGGTACCGCGCCCCTTCTTTTCCGGAGACTCCTGTTCATGCGCGCCATTCTCATTTTCCTTTCGACCATTCCCGCGATGGCGCAGTTTTCGAGCCTTGCGACGACGAGGGACGGTAGCCGGCTCTACTTTTCGTCGACGCTCCAGTTGGCGGGAAGCACGGATACGAGCTCCGATCCAAAAATATTCTTCTACGAGGGGTCGCACTTCTACCTTTACGCGCATTTGGCGAAGGCGACCTTCAGTCCACCCTCCATCCCAGCGGGGCAGGCGGCCCTCGATTCGAATTACTACTCCCTGGAGGCTCCTTTCGTCAGCGGTAATGGCGCTGTCATGGGTTATGTCGGATATGCGGACTGTCTTGGATGCACCTACGCGCGGGTGCTTCCGGCGCAAACGACCTTCCAGTTCGCGGGAGCTTTTGGCCCGTTGGTGCTGCCATACGCGTGCGACGTGAACACGGACGGACGATATGCGTTGTGTCTGACCAGAATGACGCCGGGCAATGCGACGCCCGCGGTATTGATCGACTTGTTCTCGTTACAGCAGAGTCCGCCACTGGCCACATTGTGCTGGGGCAATCCGCATTTCATGACCACCAGCGGCTCGGTGCTGCTGTCCAGCTTTAACTCGCTCACCCTGTGGAGCGCTGCTTCTGGTGTCCAAGATGTCGGATTCATACCGCCAGGCGCTCCGTACGGCACGGAGAACTGCCCCATGATCAGCGGCGACGGATCGGTCGTCGTTCACGTCACCAACACGGCGCTTGCCATATTTAATGTCGCGACGCGAACGGATACGCCGCTGGTCGCGGGTCAAGTGATCAACGGAGCGACGTACGTACCTTCGCTAGTGACGATCAGTGACGACGCACGCTGGATTCTGGCCATCATCTATGCCGGCGTTCGGCCGCAGCTCGCCCTCGTAAACTCCAGAACAGGATCGACGAAGCAATTAACACTGGACGCGGACGGGATTCAAACCGCGACTCTCTCGGGCGACGGCATGATCGCATACGCTGCCACGACGAGCGGGAAATTGTTCAAGATCGACACGCAAACCGGCGCCAACCAGGAGATCGCAGGTAGCCAGCCCGTCGTCACTTCGATCGACGGGGCACCCGTGCCGGGGTCCCTCAACCGTCTCATGGGGTCCAGCCTGACCAGCGCTCAGGTTACGTTAAACGGAGCTGCTCTACGCGTGATTTCGTCTACCGCGACTGAGGTGGATTTCCAGATTCCATGGGGGACGACGGTGGGCGGCGCCACTCTTCAAGCGATTCCCGCCGTGCCCACGGCTTTTCAACAACTCTGGCCGCTGCAGATTCAGGCGTTTGATCCAGTCGCGGAGTCGCAGCCGATTCATCAGGATTTCAGCGGATTCATCAACCCGTCCAGCCCGGCGTTAGGCGGCGAGGTGGTGAATTTCTACTTCACCGGGCTGGGCGTCGTGTCGCCTGCCGTGGCGGACGGGAAGTCGGCGGGCGCCAATCCGCTGTCGCTCGCGACCACTCCATTGACCCTGACGAGCGATCCCGGACAGGCCGCGGCGAAGATCCTCTACGCCGGGCTCGCACCGGGAACGGTCGGACTTTATCAAGTAAGCATCCAGTTGCCGGCTAAAATCAATCGCACGAATCCTTTTTTGCCGGGAGGACCGAATCGGTTTTCGCTGATTGTCAATGGGATCGACCTGAGTGTGTGGGCGCTGCCGAATTAATGGTCTTGTAGGGCGGCAACGGTACTAACTGTTGGGCTGATATTTGTGGGACTGGGGTAACCCCTGGCGTGAGTCAGGAGATTTGGAGATCCTTTTAAGAGACTTCATGCAACGCACCTTTCTATTTTTCCTAATCATCCTTCCGGCCTTCGGACAATTCACGGGCCTTGCCACCACCGACGACGGCAAGCAGCTCTATTTTTCTACTTCGCTTCAGCTCGGCGGGACCACCGATGAAAATCAATACGCAAAGATTTTCCGCTACGACAGCAACGGGATTCGTTTCGTCGCGCAGGCCGATAAAGTTGCGATCGCTCCGGGGATCGGCACGCCTTCGAGCAATCCCTACAACCTGATTTCGGCCTACGTCAGCGGCAACGGCAGCGTCTTTGGCTATCTGGGGGTGGCCGATTGCAACACCGGTGTCCCGACGTGTTATTACGCTGGCCTGGACCAGACAACTCTGCAATACGACGGCGGAATCTGGCCGCTGCAGCTTCCGTGGGGCTGCTCGCTCAGCAAGAACGCGCAGTACGCGGTGTGCATCACCGGCGGACGCGTGACCTACGAGCAATACTCGCTGATCAATCTGTTCGGCACCGGGAACCCCATTTCCCTTCCCTGCGGACAGGCCACTGGCTACCTTCCTAAGCCTAGTTCCGACGGACATGTCGTGTGCGGGAATGCGCTGGCGAGCGCCTCCGGGATTGTCACGTTGAACCTCCAGGGCGATAATGCTCTGCTCAGCGACGACGGCTCTCGCATCGTGACCAGGTCGGGAACCGCGCTCAGCGTGTATAACGTGGCCACCGGTTCTCAATCCACGATTACCTTTCCGAGCCCGCAGGCCGCGGGAGCGAATCCGCAGTCCATCAGCAACGACGGAAGCGTGGTCCTGTTTACTCTCCAGTCGTTCACCGCCCACCAAGTTGCCGTCATTCATACGGACGGCACCAGATTCCTGCAACTTACGGATGACATCGGAAACGCCGCTCTTGTGCCGGCGGTGCTCTCAGGAGACGGATCGACGGCTTTCGTGGTGACCGCCAGCGGCAAGCTGCTAAAGTTCGATACCAACACCGGAGCCTCCACACTGATCACCAGCGGGACGCAGATTCAACAGGTGCACGGCGCCGCGGTGGCAGGATCGATCAGCTCGATTCAGGGGACCGGACTGGCCGACGCAACTGTCTCCGCCGCGAAATTTCCGGTGAGTACGGCTTCGCTTGGCGGCGCGCAAGTAACGATGAATGGAGTGCCGGTTCCACTGCTCTCGGTGTCTCCGACGTCTATTTCGTTCCAGATTCCATGGAAGGTCGCGCCCGGAAATGAAACGATCGCTGTAGTGCGGCCGCCAACGGCCTTCGTAAAACCTCCGACTCAGGTACAGATCCAAAAGATCCAGCCTTTCTCTGTTTTTGATCGAGCCATCTCGCAGGATTTCAGCCAATTGAACGATGCCATGCACCCCGCCATGCCCGGCGACATCTTGAATTTCTATCTCACGGGACTCGGTGCGGTGACGGTGCCGGTGGCCGACGGCGCGCTCTCGCCATCAAATCCCCTGCCGAGGCTGATTGCGCCCGTCACCGTTTCGTACGGCACCACGCCGCTCCAGGTACTCTATGCGGGACTTGCACCAGGGACTGTTGGGATCTATCAATTAACCGTCCAGCTTCCGCCCGTGATTGCGCACAATCCCTTGTTCCCGCCCGGTGGAGAGACAATGGTTCTGCTGACGCTGAATTCCCAGGACGGAATTCTGCCGGCGGCATGGACCACGACGAATCAATGAGGAATCATGCATCGCCTTTTATCAGCACTTCTATGTATTGTTCCCGCATTCGCGCAGATCACCAGCCTGGCGATCAACGATAAGGGCGGCCAGCTCTACATCTCGACGACGTTTCAACTGGCCGGAACCACGGGAGAGAACAACTACCAAAAACTCTTCTCCTACGACGGCACGAGTTTTCATTTGTTCGCGCAAAGGTCGCTTGCGGACTCGAGCGACTATCACCTTGTAGGCGCTTATGTGAGCGGCAATGGAAGTGTTATCGGATACACAGCGGTTGGCGACTGCCTAGCGGATTGCGATTATCGCTTGCTCCCCTCCGTGACGACGCTATTTTACCCGGGAAGCATTTCCCCTTCGACGTTGCCCTACCCTTGCGGGATCAGCAAGAACGCACAATACGCATTGTGCGCGATGGGCGGGGATGTGGTTGCTCCGGTGAGTCTGATCAACATGGCGACCGGCGCATCGATTCAGTTCAAAACCGTATGTCTCGGCGTGTCGTCCAACGGAATCGCGCTTCAAGTCCCGATATTCAATGGCGACGTCGCGCCGATCAACGTCGAAAGCGCCTCCGGGTTGCAGCAGACCCCGCTGGGTTCTCTTCCATGTCCGATGATCAGCGACGACGGATCGACGATCGTCAGTCCCAACGAGGCGCTCAATCTGGCAAGCGGCAAACGGACGACGTTCTATACGCCCAGCGCGGTTGGTTCATCCCTGGCCGGCATCAGCAACGATGGTAGTCTGGTGCTCGAAATAATTTACAAGCACCCGCAGCAATTTGCGTTGATTCGCACGGACGGCAGCCTTTATAAAGAGCTCACCTCAGATCCCTCCGGAGTGCAACCGGTCGTGGCATTCTCCGGCGACGGGGCCATCGCCTACGTGGTCACCGGCGACGGGCAACTCCTCAAAATCGCGACAGCGACCGGAGCAACCACACAACTGGTTGGCCGGACCCCCTGGATTCGCGGGTCCCTGGGAGCCTTTACACCCGGCTCGCAAGTATTGCTCTACGGCTCCGGTCTGAGCGAAGTAGCGAGGATCGCGACGGAACCCGTCACGACTCTAGGCGGGTCTCAGGTGTTGTTGAACGGCCAACCGGCGCCCATGATATCTGCGGCGGGCACCCAAGTGGCGATTCAGATTCCTTGGGAAATGCCATCGGGAGACGTGACCATACAACTCGCAGGCTCGACTTCTCAGTTTGTTCAGCCGCCGGTGTATCGGACGGTTCAGGCGATTGCTCCAGCCCTTATGTCGGGTCCCTTTCATCAGGATTTCAGCGCACTGGTTCAGGCGGGCAGCCCAGCTCACGCCGGCGAAATTGTGCAGTATTATTTCACCGGTCTGGGACCCGTGACGCCCGCGGTCGCCGATGGCTTACCCGGTCCCGCGAATCCTCTCTCCGTGTTGGCAAACCCATTGACGCTCGTCTCCGATCCGGCGCAGCCGCCAAGCCGGATTTTCTACCAGGGACTTGCGCCGGGACTAGTAGGAATTTATCAGGTATCCATCGAGCTGCCGGCCACCATCAACTCCGTGCATCCCGTGTTTGGAGCGGTCAACATCAATCTAACGTTGCAATACGACGGGGACCGGACCCTGTCTCTCCCCAGCATCCTGGCAGCGCCGACTAACTAGCGAGCGATTCCACGGTGTCCGACGCCGTGAAATAGGCGCAATCGGGATGGTGGAACACCAGCGCGCTGACGCTGGCCTCCGGATCCATCATCATGCCCTCGGTCAGCCGCACTCCGATTTCATCGGGATTCAGCAGCTTCCACATCCCTTGCTGATCGTCCAGATTCGGGCACGCCGGATAACCGAAGCTATAGCGTTTGCCGCGATAGCGCGACGTAAAGCGCTCCTGCATCGTCATGGTCGGCGAATCGGGGAAGCCCCAATCCTCCCTCATGCGGCGATGCAGCCACTCCGCGCATCCTTCGGCGGTCTCGATCGCCAGCGCCTGCAGCGCGTGCGCCAGGAAAAACTCGCCGCGATCTTTCGCCTCTTCCGAACGCGCGCGCACGCCTTCTCCCGCCGTCACCACGAACATCCCCAGGTGATCGCGGCGGCCGTCTAAGGTATCGAGAATATAGTCGCTGAGACACAGCCCGTCGGATTTCGGCTGCCGCCCAAATTTGAACGTATGAAGAGGATTCGGACAACCCGGCTCAAACAGATGAATCGAGTTCCCATCGCGCTCCGCTTCGAAGAACCGCCACACCGCGCGCACCTTCAGAAACTTCGCCGCTTCCTGCTTCACGCGCTCGACGTCGGCGAAAAGCTCCAGCGCCTTGGGATCGCGGTCGGCGAGAAGTTTTTCGAAATTCCCCTTGAACCCCAGATGCCGGCCGAACAGCATGTACGGATTCATGTAGCTCCACAACTCCGTCAGGTTCGGCACTTCGCGCACACGCCGGTCGAGATAAGGCGCGGCGGGAATCGGAACATCGGTGTGAACCTTCGGACTGCGAGTGGTGGCCGTATTGATCACCGCCGGAGCCTCCACCGGCGCGGGACCCGCCGTCGTAAAAATGTGCGTGCTGATCGCGATCTCGCGCGTCGCCGGATCCATCAGCTCGTTCATGATGCTCAGCCCCGTCATGGCGTCCTTCGCATAAAACGTCGGCGAGGAATACGCGGGACCGATACGCGTAATCGTAAAGCGCTCCGAAAGCGCCGCCCCGCCGACGAGCAGCGGGACCTCCACGCCGTGATCCTTGAAATCCGAGGCCGTCGTCACCATCTGATGCGCGCTCTTCACCAGAAGTCCAGATAGTCCGATCGCATCCGGCTTATGTTCCCGCCACGCGCGAATCAGATCCTCCGGCGGCACCTTGATGCCGAGGTTGATCACCTGGTAGCCGTTGTTCGACAGAATAATCTCCACCAGATTCTTGCCGATGTCGTGCACGTCGCCCTTCACGGTCGCGAGCACGATCTTGCCGCGCGTCGAAGACTCGCTCTTCTCCATGAACTGCTCGAGATGATTCACGGCGGCCTTCATCGCCTCGGCCGACTGAAGCACTTCCGCCACAATCAGCTCGTTGTTATTAAAAAGCCGCCCGACCTCGGTCATCCCCGTCATCAGAGGCCCGTTGATAATGGCCAGCGCGCCCATACCCTCCGCGCGCTTGCGGTCGAGATCGGCAATCAGGCCGTCTTTCGTGCCCTCGATAATGTAGTTCGCCAGCCGCTCGTCCAACGGCAATTCCGCCGCGACTTTCTTGACCTTTTTGCCCGCCTTGCGAAAATGCTCCGCGATTGCCGCGATGTGAAACTGGTTTATCTTGGCGCGCTGCTCCGCCGACTGCTCGCGCCAGTCTTCCGGAGCGTGAATCTGCGGCGGAGGCGTATTGAACAGCAGACTCTCCGCCAGGCGCCGCTCTTCGACAGGAATCGACGCGAACCGCTCCAGCTTCTGCGCATTCACGATCGCCAGGTCGAGGCCCGCCTTCGTCGAATAATAGAGGAACACCGAATTGACCACTTCGCGCGCCTCCGCCGGCAGCCCGAAGCTGATATTCGATACCCCTAGAATCGTCTTGACGAAAGGAATCTTTTCCTTGATCAGCCGGATCGCCTCAATCGTCTCGACCGCGCCGCCGATATAATTCTCATCGCCGGTCGCGCAGGGAAACACCAGCGGATCGATGATGATGTCCTCGGGCTCGATGCCGTATTTTTCGGTCAGCAGCTTGACCGACCGTTCGGCCACCGCCAGCTTGCGCTCTCGCGTGAACGCCTGCGCCTGCAGCTTGTCTTCGTCGATGGTGCCGACCACCAGCGCCGCGCCGTACGCCTTCGCCACCGGACAAACGCGTTCGAACTTCTCTTCGCCGTCTTCCAAATTGACCGAATTGATGATGCTCTTGCCCTGGCACCACGTCAGCGCCTGCTCCATCGCGGCGGCATCGGTGGTGTCGATCATCACCGGCACTTTGATTTTCGGCATCAGCTTCGAATAAAACGGAGCCACGTCCTTGATCTCTTCGCGATCCGACGATTGCAGGCACACGTCGATAATATGCGCGCCGTTCTTCACCTGCCAGCGCGCAATCTCGCTCGCCTCTTCCCACTTTTCGTCGGCGATCATGCTCTTGAACAGCCGCGACCCGATCACGTTCGTGCGTTCGCCCACGATCAGCGGACGATTCGAATCCTCCGCTTCCACCAGCTCGATTCCCGAATAGTAAGCGCGATGCGAAGACGCTGGAGCCTGCCGTGGCGCGCGTCCTTCCGCCATCTGCGCGATCGCTCGAATATGATCCGGCGTGGTGCCGCAGCATCCGCCGACAATGTTCAGCCAGCCGTGCTCGACAAACTTATCGAGCTGCGTCGCCAGCATCTCCGGCGTCTCCAGATACTTGTCTTCTTCATTCGGCAGCCCCGCGTTGGGATAACAGGAAATCCGCGTGGTCGACATCTCGGCCAGCGTGCGGATGTGGTCCGTCATCAAATCGGGACCGGTCGCGCAATTCAGACCGATCGACAACAGGTCGTGATTCGCCACCGACGCATACAGTGCGTCCACCGGCTGCCCCGCCAGCATCGCGCCCCAGCGCTCGACTGTGCCGGAGAGCATCGTCGGAATCTTTGTGCCGAGCTCGCGCTCAAGTTTCTGAATTGCCAGCAGCGCGGCTTTGATGTTGCGAGTGTCGAACGCCGTCTCGACCAACAGCAGATCCGCGCCGCCCTCCATGAGCCCAGCCGCTTGGGCGTAGTAGCTATCGCTCAGTTCGCCCATGGTCACGTCGCCGCGCAGGGTGATCGATTTCGTGGTCGGCCCCATGGACCCCGCGACAAATCGAGGCTTCGCGGCCGTCGTAAACTCGTCGGCCGCCTTGCGCGCAATCTGCGCCGCGAGCACGTTCAACGCATGCGTATCGGAAGCGCGCCCGAACTCAGCCAGAACAATCGGAGAACCCTGAAAACTATTGGTTTCGATAATATCCGCGCCAGCGTCTAGATAAGCGCGATGAATCGCCTCAATCCATTCCGGATGCGACCGATTCAAAATCTCGCTGCAATTTTCCAGGCCGAGAAAGTCGTCGAGCGTAGGATTGTAAGCCTGCAACATGGTCCCCATCGCGCCATCGATGATAAGAATGCGCGAGGCAAGGGCGTCGTAAAGTTGTTGCTGGCGAAGGTTTTGCATGAGGTAGGAGGAGACTCCTACCTTCTATTGTAGCGGTCCAGACTCAGTCTTTGCACCGGAGGGCGCTCATTGAACCCTCTCGATCCGTGCCCCAAACATTGAGAGCAAATGATGCCGGGCAACATCTTCCGCGCGAATCGAGCGCCATTTTTCGAAGGTCGCCTCCGCGAGGGTAATAGCGTCGTTTACATCCGTTCGCACGATGCTCCATCCGACATCGTAATCGGCCCGATGACGATCACCCTGAAGCTGCCCGAATCCCGTGATGACATCGATTAAAGCTGTTTCCACGGCATTCGGGTTGTTCTTATCGTGAGGCTTAAAGGCCGCATCCCTCATCTTTTGATGGTTGAACATTCGGCCCAGGCGCGCCCGCTGATCTTCAAACTCCCAGTGCTCAACGAAGTCTTCGACTAGCAGATGAAAGACCGCGTAGTATGCCGTTGAGACAGCGCGGCGCATGCACGATTTTCTGTCTTCGGATTCGCCTATCGCGCCAGGCGGCGGGCGTCCTCAAGTAAATCGTCAGCAAGCATCTACGCCCAAGCGGGTTCCCGCAACGCCTCTTGCTCGGAAACGCTCCTGAAGTTATGGTAAGGAAAAACGCCCATGTTCGCGAAGTCTAAGCGACCTGCCAAGCCCCAGACCACCTTGGTTGCAATATCGCGAAGGCGGCGCCTCGCAGCGTCATCAGAGAGAACGACTTTAAAAAAGATTGCCCACTGACCGCTCCAGTCCTCGCCTATCTCATAACGGATTCGCACGACGTCCGGTGCGATCCGCTGAGCGACATAGTCAATCGCCGACTCGATCTCCGATTGTTTGGTGACAGCGGAGGGCAAATACATTACAACTCAGCTTACCGCATTAAGGGTATTAGCAGATCAGTCCTCGAAGCCTCTACTGCACCTGCTCCTGCGGCACCTCAGCGTTAAAGCTATACCCAAAGCCGCGCACGCTCCGAATGAACGTGGACTCCTCGGCCGCCTCGATTTTCTGCCGCAGCCGCAGAATGTACACGTCCACTGTCCGATCCGTAACAGCCCGGTCGTGCCCCCAAACCGCGTCGAGAAGCTGCTCGCGGCTGAACACCACTCCCGGCCGGCTCATCAAAAACTCCAGCAGCCGGAACTCCGTCGCTGTCAACGTGACCTCGGTCGCGTTCAAATGCACCCGGCATCGCGCCCGGTCGAGTTCCAGTTCCCCCGACCGCAACACCTTCGTCACCGGAGGCTGGCCGCGGAAATGGATCTTGATCCTCGCGATCAGCTCGCGAATGAAAAACGGTTTGACGATGTAGTCGTTCGCGCCCAATTCCAGCCCTACGATGCGGTCGGTCTCGGACGCCCGCGCCGTGAGAAAAATCACCGGCACTGGAGCCAGCTCCGAGTGATTTCGAATCGCCCGGCAAATCTCCAGGCCGTCCGAATCGGGCAGCATGATATCCAGAATGATCAGGTCCGGACGCTCGCGCCGGCACAGTTCGATGGCGCCTTTTCCGGTCTGCGCGCCGGCCATCGTGAACCCTTCCTTCTCCAGATTGTATTGAATAAGGGAGTAAAGATCGGAATCGTCTTCGATTAATACAATTTTCTTCATGACTGCGTCCATCGTAACGTTCTGTGAGTTACGGATTGATTACAAAATGATAAACATTCCCGTCATCTCCGCGCTTCGGCGTGATGACGGACGTCGATTCCCTTCACCAGGAACAGCACGTCCTCCGCGATGTTGGTCGAGTGATCAGCCAGCCGCTCCAGGTTCCTCGTGATCGCCAGCAGATCCAGCGCCGCCTTGATATTTTCCGGATCGCGCTCCATGAAACTCACCAGCTCGTGATAGGATGCCGTGCGCAGGCTGTCCACCGCGTCGTCCGACGCCAGCACGCTGCGCGCCAGGTCCGCGTCGCGCGTCACGAACGCATCCAGGCTCTTCCGCACCATCGATTGCACCAGCCCCGCGATGTGCGGAATGTCGATCATAGGCTTGATCACCGGCTCTTCGATTAACGACATCGCGCGTTGGGCGATGTTCACCGAAAGGTCGCCCATCCGTTCCAGGTCGGTATTGATCTTCAGCGCCGCGACGATCAGGCGGAGGTCGGCCGCCATGGGCTGGTGGAGCGCCAGCAGGTTGATTGCGAACTCATCGATCTCCACTTCGATCGCGTTGATGCGCGTCTCGTTGCGAAACACTTCGTCGGCCGCCGTGCGGTCTTTTTGGATGACCGCGCTGATGCTGCGTTGAATCGCCGATTCTACAAGCGAGCTCATCTCAAGCAGCTTGGTTTTCAGTTGGTCTAGTTCTTCGACAAAGTGTCGCAATGGTATAGGCTCCTCATCAACCAAACCGCCCGGTCACATAATCTTCCGTTTCCCGCATCCCTGGATTCTTGAAAATCTTGGTCGTGTTGTCGAACTCGATCAATTTCCCCATCAGGAAGAACCCGGTGAAATCCGCGACGCGTGCGGCCTGCTGCATGTTGTGCGTCACAATCACGATGGTGCAGCTGTTCTTCAATTGGAAAATCAGATCCTCGATCTTCGCCGTCGCGATGGGATCGAGCGCCGAACACGGCTCATCGAGCAGCAGCACTTCCGGATTCACCGCCAGCGCGCGCGCGATGCACAACCGCTGCTGCTGCCCTCCGGAAAGCCCGTACGCGGATTGATTCAGCTTGTCCTTCACTTCGTCCCACAGCGCGGCGCGCCGCAGGCTCTGCTCCACGCGGTCCCGTAACGCGGCGCGGTTTTCATATCCATTGATGCGCGGCCCATACGCCACGTTCTCGAAAATCGATTTGGGAAACGGGTTGGACTTCTGGAACACCATGCCCACCCGGCGCCGCACCTCGGAAACGTCCAGGTTGAAAATGTTCTCGCCGTCCAGTTGGATTTCGCCTTCCACGCGGCTGTTGCGAACCGTCTCGTTCATCCGGTTCAGCGTGCGGAGGAACGTCGATTTTCCGCAGCCCGATGGCCCGATAAACGCCGTCACGCGATTCGCGTACACCTGCAGCGAGATTCCGTGCAGCGCCTTGAAGGTCCCGTAGTAAAACACCAGATTCGTGGTGCTGAGCTTGGACGCCGACACCCCGGGCGGTCGGTTTTCCTCGGGCACCGGCGTGGGCATAATCAGCGAAGGCATGTTGATTTCAGTAGATGGTTGTCGAATAGGAGCCTGCATAGGTCACCTTGAAACGTGCGCCTGCCGCGAAAGAATCAGCCGCGCAATAATGTTCACCGCAAGAATAAGAGTTAAGAGTACGAAACCAGCGGCCCAGGCCTGCTGGTGCCAATCCTCGTAAGGACCGAGAGCGTAAGTATATATCATCACCGGCAGGGAAGCCGTGGGCTGTTCCCAGCCGGGACTCCAGAAGCGATTTCCCAAGCTGGTGAATATCAACGGCGCAGTCTCGCCCGCCACTCGCGCCAGATTCAGCATAATTCCCGTCATGATGCCGTTCTTGGCCGCCGGAATCACCACCGTCAAAATCGCCTTCGATTTGGACGCGCCCAAAGCCATCGCGCCTTCCCGCAAAGCCAGCGGCACTGCGCGCAGAAATTCCTCCGAACTGCGGATCGCGATGGGGATCATCATGATGCTCAGCGCCAAGCCGCCGGCCATGGTCGAAAAATGTCCCTGAGGAAGCACGACCAGCGTGTACGCGAAAATCCCGATGACGATGGACGGCACGCCGTTCAGCAAATCCGTTACATAGCGCACCACGTACGCGAACGTATTGCCGCCGAATTCGGCCAGGTAGACGCCGCCCAAAAACCCGATCGGAACGCCGATCGCCGTGGCCAGCAGCAGCAGCTTCGCGCTGCCCAGAATCGCATTCGCCATCCCGCCGCCCGTTTCGCCCACCGGCGTCGGCAGCTTGGTGAAGAAATCCCAACTGAGGTTCTTCCCGCCGTGGATGAACAGATAACCAAGAATATACAGCAGCGTTCCCGTCGCGATAAACGTGCACAGCCCCGTCAGCGTGAGCATCACCGCATTCACTGTTTTGCGGCGCAGAAGGTGAAACGACATTTTACGGGCCGCCATGTCTAGGTACCCGCCTTGGCGGTGGTGCTCGCCACCAGGATTCGTGCCAGCGCCGTTGATGACGATGGTCAGCGCGAACAACACCAAGCCCAGTTCAATCAACGCGCTGGTATAAAGCGCGCCGGGCGCTTCCGCGAACTCATTGGCGATGATCGCCGCGATGGAGTAGCCCGGTGCGAATAACGAGGTCACAATTTTAGGATCGTTTCCGATCACCATCGTCACCGCCATCGTCTCGCCCAGCGCTCGCGCCAGCGACAGAAAAATCGATCCGGTGATCCCCTTGTAGGCATACGGAACCACCACGTCCCATGTCGACTCCCATCGCGTTGCACCTAGCGCCAGCGCCGCTTCGCGCTGGTCATTGGGTACCGCGAGAATCACTTCGCGTGAAATCGAGATGATGAACGGAATAATCATCAACGTCAGCACCACGCCCGCCGATAACAGACTCACTCCGTAAAACGGTCCTTGAAACAACGGCGTCCATCCCAGAACGGAACGCAGCGGATCCTCAATCTTGTGCAGAATGGGAATCAGGACGAAAACTCCCAGCAAGCCGAAAATCACGCTCGGCACCGCGGCCAGAAGCTCGATCAAAAACGTCAATCCGGACGAAATTTTCGGGGGGGCCAACTCGGCTAGAAAAATGGCCGCGCCGACGCCCAGCGGAATCCCGAGCAGCAAAGCCAGCACCGAAGTCACCACCGTCCCGTATATAAACGGCAGTGCGCCGAACTGCTCCGCGACCGGGTCCCACGTTTTGGTAATCAGGAACGACCAGCCGAATTTGTGCCGCGAAAGAGCGGAGTGGGCGTACAGTTCGTAAACCAACAGCGCCGTCACCGCCAGAACTGCGACAGCCGCGGCGAGCGTGACCAGGTACGCCAGATCGTCGCCCGCGCGAAGCCGCTGCTGAAATGATTGTGCCCGCCCCGAAGGGCGGGCCTTGATCGCGGTAGTGGTGGTAGCGCTCACGGGGAACTATTGAATCTTTGCGATTGCCTTCATCTCTTTGTCGACAACCGGTTTAGGTAATTTGGCGTAATCTAACTTTTCGGTCTCGTTCTGGCCGTCCGTCAGCATCCATTTCAGAAAATCCGTGATGGCTTTCTTCTTCGTCGGGTCCGCGATCTTATCGGGAATCAGCAGCCACGTGAAGCTCGAGATTGGATACACACCTTTGCCGTCCGCGTTGGTGATCGAGACCCGGAAATCGTCAGGCATGGTGCTGGAAGCTTTAGCCGCCGCCGCTGTTACGCTAGCCAGGTTGGCGTCCATGAATTCACCCGCCGAGTTCTTCACTTTTCCGTACGTCATCTTGTTCTGGACGGCGTAAATCAGCTCCACATAACCAATCGAATTCGGCGTCTGCTTGATTTGGCCGGACACTCCTTCGTTACCTTTGCCCCCCAGCCCGACTGGCCAATTCACCGATCCCGCAACTCCCACCTTTTGCTTCCACTCCGGACTGATCTTGGATAGATAGTCCACCCAAACATACGTCGTGCCGCTACCCTCCGAGCGATGAACCACCACAATATTATTAGCGGGCAATTTCACTCCCGGATTCGCCTTCGCCAGCTCCGGATCGTTCCACTTGGTGATCTTGCCGAAGAAAATTCCCACCAGCGCTTCCCCAGTAAAGTTAAGCTGTCCCGAAATTCCAGGGACATTATAAGTGGGCACATCCGCGCCTAACACAGTGGGAAAGTGCAGGATGTTCGAGCCGCGCTTCTCCCGGAACTGCTTCACTTGATCATCGGTCATCGGACCGTCGCTCGCCCCGAAGTCGACCGTGCCCTCGGTCACTTGCTTGATCCCCCCGCTCGATCCGATCGATGCATAGTTGAATGCCAGGTTTGGAAACTTCTTGTGGTACAAATCAAACCACTTGGAGTACATCGGATACGGGAACGTCGCCCCTCCGCAATTAATCAATACCTGCTGCGCCAGCCCAGTCCCCGCCAGCAGAGCGACACCCACTGTCACCCATAGAATATTTCGAGTCATCCTCCACCCCTTTGATTGTCTCAACCTTCTGTTACAAATCGATTACTGCTGTCATCTTCCGGCCGGGGCTCTACCCCTAGCGGAGCCTCAGCCGGACGATTTTGTTTCGTTATTTCAATGCCGGCGGCGCGCCCGGCAGCGTGTACCGCAGGTTCACGAATCCCATGTGAACATGCGCGTCCGTCGGCGACGTACCCGTCACAAGCCATGGATTCCGTTGGAGATACGAGTATTGGAACATCAGGTTCAGCGCGCCCCACTTGGCGTTCTTCGCGAGTGTCGTATTGGTCCCGAACGTCGCTTCCTGGATCGCCCGGTTCTGCCCGTCGTTCGCAATCGGGCCATACCCGATCTTGGTCGTGCCGTTGGCGTCCAGCGCCATATTCCGGCCGATGTAGACCCCGCCATAGTAGCCGTAGAACAGCGTCTTTCCGACCGTCGCTTCCAGTCCGGTCACCGTCGATGCCGAATGCACCAGCGATATGCTGCCATTCGACCGGATGATGAAGTCCGGCGCCTGGCCGAAGATGTACCGGCCGCCGCCGTTGCTATAGAAGTTATTCGTCAGGATCTTGACGCCCGGGGCGATGTCGAAACTCAGGTTGACCGATCCGCCACCGCCCGCCTTGCTAAACGTATTAAACCCGCCCGTGATCGGGAACGCAATCTTGTTGGTGATCTCGACGCCCGAAACTTCGAAGTGGAACTTTCTAGTCGGATCAAACGCCACCTTGGCAATGATGTCCGGATGCAGCGCCGCCGAGGCGATCTGGCTGTTTCCGTTATTGATCTGGCCGCCCAGCACCGAGCCAATGTTGCCGGTTGTCGCAGTGGTGGAGATTGCCGCGGGGAGCACCGCGCCGCTGCCGCCGTTGCCGCCGCCGACATACGGCTCGGAGTTTTCGATGGCCAGCGCAATCGCGACTTTATCGCTCGGGTGGTACGCATAACGGAAACCAGGAATGCGGCCCCACGTCAGACCCAACTGGTAATTCACGTCGATATTCTGCGAGTAGAATAAGTCGCCCGGCAGCGGTGAAACGCCTTTTCTGTTCGGAGTCATCAAGCTCCAGGACTGTCCCGCGAGAAACTCATTCTTGCCCTTCATTACATCCACCCAGTACAGCCTCATCCGGAACACATAAGGATTGCTGCTGACCGCCAGGCCGCCATTGGGAGGGGCTGCCAAGCTGCCCCAAAAAGTCAGATTCCCAATAGCCCATGACTTTCATGTCCTTGACCATCGCATCGATACGCATACCGATGCGCGAGTTCTGCGGGCTGAATCGCGATTCGGTCAGCGCCCCAGCTTGCGTGTTGCCGTACGGGATGCTGCCGAAGTTGGTTCCGATGCCCGATCCCGCATTGGTCGAGCGCGTCACCGACGTCATATCCATGAATCCCACCGGCGTGAAGTACGCGTCGCCCAGTTTGAATTGCAGCGGCGATTCGCTCGCCGTCGTTTGTTGAGGCGGAGGAGGCAACACCGGAGTCGGAACAAACGCCGGAACTGCGGGCGCCGGAGGCAGAATCGCCGTGGTACTGGCCACCTCGCCAATGCCCTGATGCGCGTTCCTTGGCATCCCCAACTGGTGCCGCAATTCGTCAATCTGACGCTGCTGGTCCGCCAGCATCTGCTTCAGTTGTTCAATCTCCGGATTCGCCGGACTCTGCGCCATCGCCAAGGGCAATGCCAGAGCCAGCGCCCATGCCAGTTTATTCATCCCAAACTCCTTTTGAATTGCGAGCCCTTAGATTAGCGGCGAGTCATTACACGGATATGACAGCCGCCTCGGCTTCTTCGATCGAGGCGAAACAAGGTAGCATGCCCTTCACACCAGTCATCTCGAACAGCACCTGCACACGCTCTGGAACACTGGAAATTGCGAACTTCTGGCCCGTGCGCTGGCAGGATGCGAAAATCCCGATCAGCGCCCCCAAACCCGCCGAATCCATATAGGGAACACCCGCGGCATCTACGATCAGCGGCCGGTGAGCATGATGCCTCGCCGTCTCCTGAAATTCGAATAATGTACGGAGAGTAAGTGGTCCGCTCAGTTTGATCAACTGCGCTCCTGAGGGACGATCTATGATTTCAAGCTGAAGATCTTCGTTTCTACCTGGCGTCACAAGCGACAACGATAGCAACCCAATCATCAGCCCATCGTGACAATCAAGTTACATTTCAATGACACCACTGAGCCGCCATGCGTAAGCATGCGGCAGGTGAGAAAACCAAACTCAATTCTCCGACGGCTTCTCCGCCCTCTCAATGATCAATACCTCCACCGGCCCCTTCTGGGATTCCAGCTTGAGCCCCAACTGCTCCTGCAGCGCCGTGAAAATCGACGGACCCGACCCGTCCGAAGCCGGCCGAGGTACATCCGGCGGCAGCATCATTGTCATCGATTCGTCCGGAGCCCACTCCGCGCTCATGTCGTACTTTCCCGTCAGCCCGGTCTTGTCGATCACCGTCCGCCCCAGCATCCGGGCCAGCATGGGAATAATGTTACCCACCGGAACGCTGACCGCTGTGAGGGACCTGGGACTCATGAACTGCAGTCCGCATCCCTTAGGCTGCCCCGGCGTTGGCGGACCCGGAGGCTTGGCCGGATCGAAAGGCGTGCACCCGCCCTCTTTGGCCTCCGTCATTTTCGGCCCCAGCTTCCCGTCCTTCCGGGCCAGCACCAGCGCATAAACCGGCAGCTCCCGGGTCTCCCGCCGGATCACAAGCTGAAACCGGTCCGCCAGCAGCGCCTGAATCATCAACTGCACCTCGCCCGGTTTCGGCGTATCTTCCGCCTTCGCCGCAATATCATAGTGCGCCGAATCGAACCAGGGCGGCCCGCCGGAAATCTGATAAGGCTGAACGCGATAAGCAATCACAATCAGCTCCTTCAGGGTCATGTTCGTGACGTTGACCCGCCCGCCGGGACTAGGCCGGATAAACATCCCCCGCGCATCCGGCGCAGCCGGCTTAATAGAAGCCACCTCAAACTGAGGCCCCTTCACGTCCTGCGCAAGAAGAATCAGGAATGCCGCTAAAGCTCGAAAGAGGTACATGTCAACATTTTGACGCCAAACCAGCCAGGAAGTGCTCCGCCTTTGGAGCCGCGACCAGCGGGAGCGGTCAGCCTGTGACCGGGGCAGGGTCTCCGCAACTGAATATCACCGAAGTATGTCCCGAGATCGCGGACGCCGCGAACCAATCGCCCCAGCAATCATTGCCGTAACCAGGCTGTTGATACTAACGCCCTCCCCGCTTCGCCTGCTCCGTCAATTTCAAATAGAGTGTTCGGCGCCAGGAAATGCTTGATGTAGACCGGTTTGATGGGACGCTTCGCGGGAACGGAAACGATTTCTCGAATGCCAGACGCACTGAAGATCGCGTGGCTCCCGCCTCTGCCCGGCCGGCGCCATTCCAAGCCATTCTTCTCCGCGACTTCCATCAACCAGTGGCGCTCTGGCGCATCTTCCGAAGCGTATTGTCGGATGACGCCATTCAACTTTGTGATACCGCATCAGGTATCGTAATACGATGCACCCAGCCGAATGCAGCTAATCAATTACTTGCCAGCAGAACGATGGGCACAGCTTTGTCGAGCAAAAGAATACGTCGTTTGGAATCTTTGGCATATTTGAAATCGCCCCAGCTAAGCACGTAGAAGTCGAAGCCTTCCAGAGGCGTGGGCTCGAGGCGTTGGACCGGTTTGAGTGCGTTGATGTGCCAGCACTGGCGATAAAATTCCAGCGAGGGCTGTTGAAGCCAAGTGGTGCTGACACTTACCGAGCTGTCCGGCTTCCCGGCACTCGCCTCCTGAATCAGGCGAGCGATCTCGTTGTCGTGTACGTCGTTCCGCCAAAATTGAAAATAGCCTGTTTGTAGCTGGGAGCCGAATTGGGCAATGATCACGAGCGCGGACAAAATCCATATTACTTGCGCAAAGCGGTTCGTTAAAACATCGCCGGCGATGGCCCACGACAGCGGACCAAGAACCATAAAATAGAGGCATGTCCGTTCCGCGGGATAGTTGACGCCGAAGAGCCAATTCGCCAAGACCAATCCAATGAACGTCAGCGACAGAATTAAGAACGGCATCAGCTTGCGGCGATTGTTAGCCCGGAAAGAGGCCACTGCTACGACGATAGCGAAGAGAGGCAGTCCGTAGAGGGCAATAGGCTCCGAATGATTGCCTTCTCCTATTAGGCTGTGACGACCTGCATGCAAGGACGACACGACGAAAGCGACGACCGCATCGCGGAGATGCGGAAAGCCGATGTAGAAATCACCTCGACTTGCGGTGCTGAGAGAGGGGTAGTTCAGAGAGAACCCGATAAAGAGAGCCGGGACCACGAGTGGTAAAAAGGCCCTCCTTTCGAACGCGAGCGCGACGACGAATAGGGCAAGTACCGGAAACACAATCGCGATATTCGCGGTCACGGACAAACCGAGGAGGACACCGGCCGCTAAATATCTTCGCTCCCAAGCGAAATACAATCCCCAAACAAAAAATGCGAGGCTCAGACTATAGCCGCGCGCGGCAACCGAAAAGTCGAAAAGGACGGGATGAAGGCAGAAAAGCGCGAAGGCAGACCAGCGAAAGGCCCGCGATTCTACGTTCTTTAATAGACCAAACATGCCCAGAGTAACTGCAAGACCAGCGAGGAGACTTGGGAGGCGAAGGGTAAAGGGGCTTAAGTGAGAGGAGCTGACTGTTATCTTAATCAAAATCGAATTCAAAAGGTGATTATTTGCGTCGTAACGCCCGAACAGCTTAAGCCAACTCCCGCTCGCGAACTCGTTATAGGTTGTAGCCTCATCAATGGTTACCGCCTGATGTGCCGCTCTATAACAGCACACGGCGAAGCGCAATAAAGCACATAACGCGGCGAGTATATTTTCGGGAACCCAGCGACGGGAAACCAGGATCAACAACCTTCCTCCCAAATCTTCCCCGATCGTATCCGGGCTACAGCGCCGCCAGCACTTCCTTGTACAAATATTTCGACCCCTCCACTCCATCCCACGGCCCGTCCTCATACTCCAAGGCGAATGTGCCTTTAAATCCTGCGTCCATCATGATCTTCACCGACCGTCGCACGTCGTTATCCTTCCAGCGGTTCCAATACTTCGCGTGCACGTTCGTATGGGCGTACGGGGCGAGATCCTTCAGGCCGTTGTACATCAGGTACTCATGCTCCCAATTGCAAAAATCGGGAGAAGCCTCGCAAAAAGGATGATGCACCTCGTCGACGATGATTCTGATGTTCATGGGATTCGCGGTCAGTCCCCAATGGTTTTCGAGCGTCACCTTCACGCCGTTTTTCCCGCCATGATCCGCCATCTCTTTAAACGACTCGATGCAGTTGCTCAGATACTTCGCCAGCTCGTCGTTTTTCGGATAATCGGTGGTCGCGCTGGCCGACGGGGCGATCCGCGGGCCGCCGCTGTTCACGCGCATCGATTTCGCGCCTAGGGTTTTCGCGCCATCGATCCATTTTTTAGCGATCTCAACTCCCGTCTTGCGTTTCGCCGCGTCCATGTCGCAGATATCGCGCGGAGCGTTGTTCGAAATATGCTGGCAGTGCGTTCCCGCGGCTGAAATCTTCGCCGCCATCTGATCCAGCCAGCGCTTTCCGGCCGCGCTCGATGGATCGAACTCGTAAGAGGTTCGCGTGGCGACACCGTTCATCAAGGGCACCTGCACAAACATGGAGTCGTCGGACTTATCACCAAATAGCCCGGAAAATAGGTCCATATGGGTGACGCCGGGGAACGTGTCCTTGGTGAATTGAGGAAAGTCGAGCAAGGTGATCTCGCCGTACTTCTTCTTCATCTCCTCGCTCTTCGCGCCGCCGCCGAATCCCATCCGGCTCTTGAACAGGTAGCGGAGCGGCCAGGTGTTCGAAGCAATCCGCTCGAGTTTCTCTTTCTCCGTTAGCGGAGCCGCCGCCGCCGGTCCCGGCGCAGCGAGAAGCGCCGCTGCGGAAGCAGTCCCCTTGAAAAAATCACGCCGGTCGAAAATTGCGTTTTTTGAGTTCATGGATTCTCCTTGGAGGTTTGATTAGGGATACCACAAATCTAAGGAGATCCGATAGGCTGACCGCTCCCGATGGTCGCGGTTCTGAAGGCACGTGTGATTTCAATCGGGTGTTTTTTGCCGGAAGAAAATCTTGCTGTCTTCGCTAACTTGTTGTTGGCAAATGGGCCGACCCTTTGGAGGTGAGAATGCAGAGTCTCCTGTGGAGGAATTTATGCGCGCCACCGCTTTAACCTTAGTCATTGCTCTTTGGGCGCAATCGGCGATGATTGCGAGCGAGTCGACCGAGCGGACCCCCAAGCAATATGTCAAACATGAGCTTGGGCCCAAGCCCGTCGCGATGGTGGGAGTCGGGGCGGCCATCAATGAGGGTACGAATACGCCGAAAGAATGGGGCCAGGGCGGGGCTGGTTTCGGGAAGCGGCTGGCGTCGGGTTTTGCGAAGCACGTCGTACAGAAGGGCATTCAGTATCCGGTCGCACGGATGCTGCATGAGGAGCTGAGCTATCGTCCGTCGGGTAAACAAGGCTTTGGCCCTCGAATGAAATATGCCCTGATGGGCGTGGTGGTGACGCATAAGACGAATGGCAACCATGGGCGAACCGTGAACGCCGGCGAAATTTCGGGCGCGGTAGGAAGCGGATTAATCTCCCGATTGTGGCAGCCCGCGAGCACTCGCACGATAGCCGCGGGGTTCAGCTCTGCGGGAATCACGCTGGGCGTGGACGCTGGTCAGAACGTCGTGCGCGAGTTTTGGCCGGAGATCCGACACCCTCGGCGGCATGGTGAGCAGAAGAGCGCTGCGGTGAAAGACAAGTCCTAGGCGGGGAAGGGATCTCGCTTCTTCTACGGCACTATGCGTATGAGGGTCACTCGCCTATCGAGACTTCTACCGGCATAGTATCCACCCACGGCAGTGGCCGACGTTACCGCGACTACGATTCCGACCGCGGCGCCACCGGAATCGGTCCGCGACGCGGCATAGCCGCCGCCCCCAAGCCCGGCGACAACACCGATAATTGTGCCCAAGGTTCTTCCCCACGAGCCACTCGTTCGCCGCAGTTTAATCAGTCCGATGTCGGTCCGCGGAATTTCTGCGCTGCCTGCGGAGTATGCTTTCGGGCCGGACGACTTCGTCACGTCGATCACCAGCGTGTCCTGTCTCACGGCAATCGCTTCGCCACGGACGGTGCCATTTCCAGGCAGCGAAATTTCCACGTGGTGGCCGACGATCATGGAAGCCAGTTCGTTCCACTTCAATTCCAGGGGCTTCGATTGCGCCACGGCACTTTCTTGGGCGACGCACAATCCCACCAGCAAGAAACAAGCACTGTAGTTTACCCTCATTGGTGACAACATTGGTAACGACGCGAATTTGGTTCGCGCTGCTTCTCCTTATATCCAGTGATCAGCTCGTAAGCATAACAGTTCATGATTCAGTTCTCTCATCAACGAAACTCCACGGTCCTCGAATCCGTGCTGAAGTTCGCGAAATACCCAACATCGAGGCCCGGCGCGATAAATGTATTCTCGAATGGGTGCGTCCCGAGAAATAAATAGCCGCGCGAGGCGCTCGTCTGGGGCAGCACCGCCAGCACGTAGCTCGGCACAGTCAGCGTCCCCTTTTGCGAATCGCCCACGCAGAGGAACACGCCGCCGTCCGGAACGTCCGCATAGCCTCCGAATATCACGTGCCCGGCCGGCGGTCCGCCAGACCAGGTAATCGTCAAGTTTTGAGTGCGGTCGACCGCGCTGATCACGGACTTGTTCAGCCACTGCAGTGTATTGTTCACATTGAGCGACGCTGAAAAAGAGCTCACGTCTTTCCCGCCAGGCCCCGACACTCGATACGATCCGATGGGAACCTGCGCGCCCGAGCCGATCAGCACTTGATACGATCCGTTGCCGGCTTTTGTCAGCGTCAGGGTTCCGGATGGGCTCGATAGCGACAATTGCGGACCGGCATCGAGTTCGCGCGACAGCGGTCCCGAATCGTGAGCAGTCGTCGGGAGGCTCTGGAATACCGTGCACGTTCCCGGCGTCGGAAACATGGAAGCGAACTGCGGCGTCGCTGCCGGTAGATTGCTCAACCCGAGGAACGTCGCGGCGATTCCCTGGTTGTTTTCAGACGCCAACTCGCGGATCGCCGCTTGCACCCGCCGCAATTGCGCGGGCGTCCGCAGGCGGTACTTTTTGAGCATTTCAGCCATGACCGCGCGCCGCTCCGCCGGCTGCGATCGCACCACCTTGCGCAGATCCTGCGGAGCGATGTTCATGCCCAGCTTCGTCGAAAGGCTCTGCGCCGCGCTTTGATAAAGCGGGAATCCGAAGTACTGAAGCACGGGAAGTGGTCCCACCGCAATCGCTCCCAGCTTGATGTTGCTTCCGGCCTCGGCTGTCGCCAGTAATGTCGGCGCGATGCCCACTGAGTCCGAACACGCACCCGAGGTCGCAATCGGCAGCGATGTGAAGTTGCCGACCACGGTCCCGGTCTGCACCGCCACTGGAACGAAGCATCCCTCGATTCCAGGAGGCACCACCAGGTTCACTTGATCGAGTCCCGCGCAGCAGCCCGATCGCCCGGCGTACAAGACCTTGGCCGAAAGATTGCCGATGAATACCGTCGGCGTGGACTGATTCACCGGCGGCGGACGCTGCGACTCATCTCCCGCGATCGGCCCCAGGCCCGTTCCCCACAAGATGAGCGTTTCCCCCGGCCTTGCAGGCGATGCCGCGGACTTCACGAGATAGTCGGCTCCCGTGATAATGCCCGGTCCGACTCCGTTGCTGCTTATTGTATAGGTGCCGAACGAACTGGCCGTAACCTTCACTGGCACTGGGTTTCCAGCTGCTCCCTGGTAGGACACGGTAACCGTTCCCGATCCGGAAGGGGTCTTCGACGGAAGAATCGCGGCAATCTGATTAGGGGACGTGTAGACCATCAGAGCGTCCACGGTTGTGGATCCCACCGTCACGCTGACGGACGTCCCAGAGAGGTTCGTGGTCAGCGGATAGCCGGACTGCACCAGCGTCGCGGGTCCCATGTTATGTCCGAACGCGACGAACAAGGAGCCTTGCGCAATGCCGGCGTTCGGCGCGCCGGCGGGCGAATAACTGGCGGAATTAGAGACTCGCGTGAGAAATGGACCTTGCGGCAGCGGCGAAAGAACCGTCAGCGTCACCGGGATCGTGTCGTTCGGGTTCGCCGCGCCCGGCGTGCTGATCCGGATCGTCGAGGTATAAGTGCCCGGCGGCAGTGCGTACGGCACAATGACGACCTGCACGCCTGCCGGTGTTGTTCCCCCGCTTGCGCCGAGGCTTAGCCAGGGCTCTCCCGTGGTCGACACCGTGAAGGCCAGACTCGCTCCGCTGCTCGACAGAAAAATCTGCCCGCTGGGCACCGCCATTCCAGGCACATAAAGGAACGAAAGCGATGCGGCGCTCTTGATCAGAGTGGGCTGTGCCGGCGGGCCGGCCGTGATGGTAAGCGTCCCGCTCCCTGTATCGCCTGTAACCGTCGTGCTCAACGTCGAAAGGGTTGGAACCGAGGAGAGGCCGTAAGTTCCAGCTGCATTGAACATCGCAGGAGGGTTGGAATTGAGGATAACGAACAGCGTGTTCCCAGCCGGGTTTAGGAACGCCAGAGAGAAAGTGCCGCTGGGGCCGTTGACCGACAGAACGCCGTCCTGTAACACGTAACCGGGCTGCGGCACTCCCGTCACGGAAAAGGCGGGCTGTAGTTGGACATGCACCGGCGGGGCGGAGGGCGACGTGAGAAACAAGATGGGTGTCGAAAACTGAAACGAAAACGCGCCCGTCTGAACCGCGCCGGTGGCGATCGCCGGTACGGAAACCTTGTAGACAAAAACCTGCGCCGATACGGGCAGCGCCGCCGCGATGAGAAAGAGCCTCAGATGAAGTCCCACGGTACCCGTCCTTCCATAAACCAAAGGAGAAACCAAGGAAACCAAGGGACAGCGGCCCCTTCCTCCTAAATCCGGAGTGGCTGTCCGACTATATCGCAGTAGGGCGGCGCCATGCAGGCCCCTGAGCCGGCGTGCGTAAGCATCCGGGCAAACGCCCCTGCCCAATCCGACCCCACGACCACGCATTGCCATCGTCCCAGAGACTGATAGCGACCCTTCCTCCAAAATCTTGAGAATTCTTGACTACTGCTCAGACTATATTGGAGATACTGAGAATCATTGTTCTGGCTCTAACTAGCTTCACGGAACAGCCGCGTTAAAAGGGGAAAAGGCGGAAGAGTGGGAGAGAGGACAGACGTATTTAGCAGCGGACTCTCCGCACACACTCTCAATCAAAAAATGCGTCTGCCCCTTTCCCCCCTTTATTCCCAACTCTAAAGAATGCCCGATAAAACCTGCGGCGTGTAGGTCGGAGGAGTATTGGACGAATCGCTGAACTGCACTGTGAATTTCACGGAGGCGCCTGCCGCAAGTGATGTATTCGACGTAATAAATGGAGAGCCTCCAATGGTGGTGCCGGTGGCGTTGGTGAGAGTCACCCCGGAGGAGATTCCATTCAGCATCAGTTGCAAAGGAGCGGCTATGGTCGATGCACCGATGTTGGCGACGGTCACGGTTCCCGTAAATAGCTTGCCGGAGTGACTGTAGGTCAAGGCAGTTGCCGTCACGGACACTCGATTGGTGACGTCGATCGAAAGCTGGTGCAATTGCTCACCCATTGCGGTGCGGGCCGAACTTAGTGCGCCGGGATCGTTGTTAAATGTGTAAGCGTTCTGGATGAACCCGCTGGAAACGTTTGCTGCGAAAGTCGATTGGCCGGATTGCGAGAGGGCGGTCAGATACTCAAAATCCTCCATACCGTCGCGAATGAGTTTGAGCCGCATGCTGGCCACAGGGACGGGGACAGTTCCACCAATCTTGTCGACCGTTCCTGGATAGTAGAGTGCGCCGTCGCCATTGCCGCCGGCGAAATAGAGATGGTCCCACGGATTGTCTCCCCAGGTTTCGACCCCATAGTAGAGTTCGCCTTGTATCCCATAAAGGTAGGCGAGCCACTGGAAAATACGATTGCGGACCGGCGAGGCGTCCACCATATAGGATGCCCATGTTGACGATGCGGGGCCGGGCGTTCCGTTGGTACAGCTTCCGTGCTGATCGCACGATTGGTACCACCAGAGCTGTTTGCCGGACTGCTGCAGCCAAGTGTTGTAGGCCGGCCGCTGGCTGGGCGCGTTCATCGGTTGGACATGATCGACCACGGGTGCGAGGATATCGATTTCATCGAGAACATTATTCTGGGTCGCTAAGGCGATGCTGGTCGTTACCAGGAGAGGGAACGTGGGCGCCGCGGCGTGGGCGGCGGTTCCGTAGTTATAGACGTCGTTCCAACTGCACCCGGCGGGAGGTTCGTCGCACAGATATCCGAACAAACCACTCGACGCGCCCAGGCTGGCGAAATGCGAGGTCCAGTCCAAGAGATCGGTGGTATTGGCGGGACGCAGGTTATTTGGATATTGCTCGGACGTCTGGCGCGCATGGGGCAGAATGGTTTGCTCCGTGCCCAAAAGCAAGGGTCCGTAAATGGAATCGAACCCACTCCACTGACCTGCCGGCGTGGTGGGGGCAACCACCGGGGCGAGGGTTACCCGATGATCGAGGAAGAAAGTGGCAACGGCTGCGTGAATCAGGTCCAAACCAGTAGCGGCATCTCCGCCCGATCCAGGATAATTGGCGAAACCGGCATAGCTGCCATAGGCCGAGTAGCCAAGGCTACCGAAGGTCATACCGAAAGTGCTCTTTAGGGTGGAGGTGGATGGAAGCGTGAAGTTCCAGACTTTGAGATGGACCGGAAGCGTTGACAGCAGAGACGTTCCGTCCATCACGTTTACGGACGCCGTATAGTATCCGGCTTCGGCCGATGCCGGAACGAAGACGTCAACCCAAGCGCTGCGGGTTTGACTGGAAGGAACGGTCACCGGAAAGGCGTTTCGCGCCTGATGGAAATACGCGTCCTGAACGGGAATTAATGGGTCCGGTACCTGGCCGGTGATTCCATTCAGATCGGACGGCGTGGTGACATTGATGTAACCTTCCCGAAAGACGGCGACATTCGGGTTTGACGGGATTTTACTGCCGTCGGCGTTATTGACGAAGTCGGTTACGGAGACCGAGAGCGCGATGGGCGCGGAGCCGGCCTGGACATGTACCTGGAAGCTCTCAAACTCGTTACGCGCCGCGAAAATGGCGATGGAGGTCGCCGTGCCGGGCGAGGCGTTCGGTTGAACTTTGGCCAGTCCGTTGGTGAACCAAACGGTATGCTGGTGTACCCGCTTCGATGTTTGCGCTTGAGTTTCTTCGAGCCCGGCGAACAGGGTTGCCGCGATGCCGAGTACAATAATCTTCTGTCGTATCAAAGAATCCTCCGTTACACACGATGCGGAACGCGCTTTAAAGGCATTCTCTTTTACAGATAAGTATACATTGCCCGGCAGGGCCGTTCGTGAGATTGGACAGCTTCGGTTTCAGGGAAACTAGAGGAAAACCATAGGGGACAAAAAACCTGGGACGGCAAAACCCCTTCCTCCCAAATCCGGAGAATAATGATTCCTGTCCGACTAGATCGCAGATGCCGAGAACGTTATAGGGCGGCGCCATGCGCTGCCAGCCAGACCGGCAACCCGCGGGCCGCTTGGAATTACAGCCGCACCCGTCGCAATCGCAGCGCATTCGCGATTACCGACACTGAACTGAACGTCATCGCCGCGCTCGCGATCATCGGACTCAACAACCATCCGAATACCGGATACAGAGCCCCCGCGGCCACCGGCACTCCCAGCAAATTGTAGATAAATGCGAAGAATAAATTCTGCCGGATATTCTTCATCGTGGCCCGGCTCAACCGCAGCGCCCGCAAAATCCCGTTGAGATCCCCGTGCAGCAGCGTGATTCCCGCGCTCTCCATCGCGACATCCGCGCCCGTTCCCATCGCGATACCCACCTGCGCCTGCGCCAATGCCGGAGAGTCGTTCACTCCATCGCCCGCCATCGCGACCATGCGCCCCTGCTTTTGCAGGCGCTCGATCACGTCGCGTTTCCCCGCCGGCAAAACCTCCGCCTCCACTTCGTCGATGCCTAACTGTTTCGCCACTGCCTCAGCCGTGGCGCGATGATCCCCGGTCAGCATCACGATCCGGATCTTCTCGGCCCGCAGTTTTCGGATCGCATCCACAGCCGAGGCCTTGATCGGGTCAGCCACCGATACCAACCCCGCCGCCACCCCATCAACCGCGATAAAAATGGCCGTCTCGCCTTTTTCCCGGAGAGGTGAATAAGGATCCACTGAAACTTGTTTCAGGTCCATGAAGGCCTTATTCCCGACGATAACGGAGCGTCCCTCGACCGTTCCGGCGACCCCGAGCCCGGACATCGACTCAAAGTCTTCCGGCTTCGAAAGCGTCAACCCTCGCTCGCCAGCCCCTTCGACAATCGCGCTGGCCAGCGGATGCTCGCTGCCCATTTCGAGGCTCGCAGCCAGCCGCAAGATTTCCGGTTCGCCGATCAGAGTCGCCAGTCGAGGCTTTCCTTCGGTCAGTGTGCCGGTCTTATCGACCACCAAAGTGTCTATCTTTTCAAGTGTTTCCAGAGCCTCCGCGTTGCGGACCAAAACACCTTCCGATGCCCCCCTGCCGGTCCCGACCATGATCGACATGGGCGTCGCCAGTCCCAACGCGCAGGGGCAAGCGATAATCAGCACTGCGACGGCGTTCAACAGGGCCGAGCCCGGCGAATAAACCGCCCAGATTGCTGCAGTCACGAGAGCAACTAGCAGCACCGCCTGAACAAACCAACCGGCTACGACGTCGGCCAGCCGCTGGATCGGGGCTCTGGACCGCTGCGCGTCACTCACCATCCGGACAATCTGAGCCAGCAAAGTATCGTTGCCAACTCGCTCGGCCGTCATCAGGAAGCTGCCTGTTTTGTTTATGGTACCGCCGGTGACCGGATCGCCGGCCGATTTCTCGACCGGCATGGACTCCCCGGTCATCAACGACTCGTCAACGGCGCTCCCGCCGCTCAGAATCTTGCCGTCGACGGGTACTTTCTCACCCGGACGGACCCGCAGCGTATTCCCCGGCATGACGTGCTCAAGAGGGATATCCTCTTCAGAACCATCGCGTTCCACGCGCCGCGCGGTCTTCGGAGCAAGTCCGAGAAGAGCCTTTAAAGCATTCTGAGTCTGACCCCGAGCTCGCAGTTCCAGCACCTGCCCCAGCAAAACCAACGTCACGATTACGGCAGCCGGTTCATAATAGGTGGCGCCCAGCCGGAGGACGCTGGAAATGTAAGCTGCGGTAACTCCAAGCCCGATCAGCGTGAACATGTTCAGGCTGTGATGTACAACAGATGCCCATGCCCGTACAAAAATTGGCCACCCCGCCCAGAAAACTACTGGAGTCGCTAGCGCAAACTCCACCCAGATGTTCACCGGCCAAATCATGAAAGCAAGCAACGGAGCCGTTAGCGCCGCTGCGATCCAGAATCGGCGCGTCATGTCTTCCAGTTCAGGATTTTTGTCGTCGAGAGAAACCGTGACCGGCTCCAGCGCCATGCCGCACTTGGGACACGCACCGGGCTGATCCCGAACGACTTCCGGATGCATCGGGCAGGTATATTTCGCACCCCGAATAATCTCGACTGGTTTGGGCTTTAAATACGCGTCCGGCGACGCGCTGAATTTGGCCAGACAACCTTTGCCGCAGAAGTAGTATTCCTGACCCTTGTGCACGTGCGAACCTGCACATTTTTCAGGATTTACGGTCATCCCGCAAACAGGATCGACGCTCATACGGAGGGCAGGCGGAGCGTGAAAACGGAGCCGCGCCCTAACTGGCTTTCGACCTCAATCGCCCCGTTCATCCGCTCGACCACATGTTTCACAATAGACAAACCAAGCCCCGTTCCGCCCACTTGCCGCGACCGTGCTTTATCGATGCGGTAAAACCGTTCGAAGATTCGCGGCAGGTCCTGGGAAGGGATGCCTACGCCGGTGTCCGCGATCACGATGGCCACTTGATGATCGCCATTAACCGTAGCGCTGACACGGACTTCTCCGCCCGATTTGTTGAACTTGATGGCATTCGCCAGCAGATTCAGAATCGCCTGTTCGAGGCGCAGGCGGCTGCCGCGCACGGACACATTTTCGATGGCTTCGCTCACTAAAAGGACGCTGCGCGCACGCGCCTCGGCTTGCACCGTGATCAACGCGGCTTCCAGAACTCCTTGTACGGCAATTACTTCCGGCTCCGGGTCGGTGCCGGATTCCAGATCGGAAAGAACCAGCAAATCGGCCGCGATACTGTTGAGGCGAACGGCGTTGGAGCGAATGATTTCCACGAATTTGCGGTTGTTGGCTTGATCGTCGAGGGCTCCATCGAGCAGCGTTTCCGCGTAGCCGATGACGCCTGCGAGCGGAGTTCGTAATTCATGGGAAACGTTGGCAACAAAGTCCTTACGGACTTGTTCCAGGCGTTCCAGATCCGTGATGTCGTGCAGAATCGCAATCGCGCCGCGGCCCGCGGGCATGGCCAAAGGAGTCGCCTGCACCTCAAAAGTGCGGCCGTACGCGGCCGATAGTCTGAAGCGCAGTTTTTGAGACTCGCCGGTGAGCAACACTTCGCGCAGCAGTTGATGGAGGCCGGTGTCGCGGACAAGCTCCAGTAAAGAAAGACCTTCAAACGACGCGCCGCGGAATCCGATGGCTTTCAGGAAAGCTGTGTTGCAGAAGGTGACGCGCAAATCCGGATCGACGGCGAGAACGCCTTCGGCCATGCTCGACAGAATCGCCTCGCGGCGCGCCGACTCAAAACGGAGGCGGTCGAGCAGGCGGCGCAGCTCCTTCGATACGCCTTCAATGGAACGTTCCAGTGAGCCTAAATCGTCGCCCGAATCGTCCGTCGGGCGGTCCAGAATTCCGGCGGCGACCTGCTTCAATTTGCTGACGCGGCGGGTGAGGGAGCGGGAAATGAAGTACGCGACTAAAAGCGCTAACAGCGAGGAACACAGGGCAACGACAAACACTTTTCCCCGCGCGTCGGTGCCGGCCAGGATGCGATCGATTACGAAAAGCGTGATCGCGACGAGCGCGACCGCCAGGAGAAGCAGTCGGCGAAAGAGAGATCCCGTCATTGGCTGCGGAAAACTCAGTTTATCGCAATGGCAAAAAAATCAGTAGCGAAAAGGTTCGAGGTTGGCGTATTGTTCGGGAATCGGGATATCTTTGGCGTCGACTTCAACCATTTTTCCGTTCTCGGTGACCGTCATCGGAACGTTGGCTTGGCGATGGAGGAGGACCGCTCGATAGAACGCTTTATCGAGGGCTTCGTTGACGGTGACGCCATCGCGAATAATTTCCGTGATGGTCTTTGTGCCATTACCGTTTTGGGCCATGTTGATACTCCGCTCTCAGTTTAGCCCAAACGTCGACGTTGAAGATCTTTTCTTCGATTCCCTCGCCGCCAGATGCGATCAGGACTCGTGGCTTGTCTGTGTTGTCGAAGAATTGCCAGTTGACGGCGATCGGCGCATAGAGCTCGAAGAAATTACGCAGTCCCGAGTGATAGCGGCGATGAACCGTTTCCGCGGGCACGGTGTGTCCGCCCAATATTTTCCTCCGATGGACGCGATTTACGCACGTCTCCGGAGTGGGCAGCCAGAAATAAAAGAGGTGAAATCGATAGCCGGTTTTTTTCAGCTCGCGAATCCACGGGGCAAAAGTTCGGCTGGCGAGCGTCGATTCGAAGGCGATGTTTTTTCGCTGGGCGGCGAGTTCTTTGAGGCGCGTCAACATGACTCGGCCGGCGTCGAGGGCGGCTCCTTCCGGATTGAAGGCGGATAGCCCGCGGGCGATCACGTCGGCGTTTACGAATTCGTCCACATGGAGAGCGCCATGAAGAAGATCCGGGGCGGCTGTGCTCTTGCCGGCTCCGTTCGGACCGGCGAGCAGGATTACGTTGAGATCCACTCCTACAATCCGAGCACATTTCTGTGGCTTCGGCCAGTCAGGGAAAAGCCTGCTCAAAGCAGGCTGCAGGCTAAATTGCCCGCCCTCAGGAAAGCAAGCGCCCTCCTAGCGGTTGTCTCGGCGAGTTCGTTAGCATAAACCCTCGATGACTGTCGGGGTTCGGTAGGAGACAATGCCTACACCGAACCCCGACAGTTATGGAGGGGTCTCTGCCAATAGGAGGCTGCCAAAAAACCAATATTAGCCGCCGATGAACACAGATAAACGCAGATAAGATTATTTGTTTTCAATCGGCCAACAAGCTCCTAGAGAGGGGTTGGGGGCTCAAGCAAGGTAACTTATTGAGCGTTTGGTTCGCCTTAATATGTTATGCGTCGAACTGTGTTTAGTGGATTTGTACTTGTTTTTGCCGTGGTGATGTATGCGCAGAACAAGCCGAAGATGGCTAAGGTCAAGACGGCTCCGGTGGTCAGTTATGGCAACTCGGACTCCATCACGGAGAATGAGATGAAAATCTATGACTACTTCCTGGCCTCCGATCAATTGGAAGGGCGCAATCTGCCTTCGCGCGGGTTCGATACCGCGGCGCTGTATGTCGCCAGCCATCTTGCGGAGTGGGGATTGAAGCCGGGCGGGAGCACGACGGGCACGAATGGTCCGCTGCAACCTTACCTGATGCCGTTTGAGCTGGTGAGCAAGAGCGTGATTCCGGGCGAGAGCAAGGCTTCGCTGGCCGGCGTGGGCGGCGGCGGTCGAGGGGGTCGCGGGGGCGGCGGGCCCCGGACTGCTCAGTTTGAATACGGGAAGGACTGGTCGGTGGCCGCCGGTGGGCGCGGAACTGCCCCGCTGGACGCATTCGAAGTCAGCGGAAATTTGGCGTTCGTCGGGAACGGGTACATCATCAACAAGACGAAGATCGGATCCGTTTGCCGGGATCGATGTGAAGGGCAAGATCGTTGTGGTCGCGGGACTGCCTGCGGAGCTTGCAGCTCAGGCTGCGGCGGGCGGGCGCGGCGGCGGGCGCGGGGCTCCGAATCCTTTGGGCGAGGCTTGCATGGACTTCATGACGCCGGAAGAAGGCGCGGCTAAGAATGGCGCGGTTGCTGTAGTCACGATTCAGAGTTTTCAGCAGCTCGCGGCAGCGGGGAACGCGACTGGCGGCGGGCGCGGGGCTGGACTGAATGGTCCGGCGTACACGGTGCCGAAGTTTCGCGTGACTCCGGGTTGTCCAGTGGTGCCTTCGATTACGGCCGGGTTGGCGATGACCAACGACCTTTTTCAGGGCGAGAAGAAAAACGGGTCTGAGATTTTTTACGGAGCGGGTTCGAAAGAGAAGCTGGATTCATTCGAACTGACCGCGGCGAAGAAGCTGAGTTTGAAGGTCGCGGTAAAGAGCGAATCGAATCATGCGGAGAACGTGGTTGGGATTCTCGAGGGCAGCGATCCGGTGAAGAAGAACGAATTCGTGGTGATCAGCGCGCATCTGGATCACATCGGCCTGAGCGCTCCGCTGGCGGACGGGCATAACGTGAACAACGGCGCGGACGACGACGGATCGGGCTCGACTGCGCTGCTGGCTCTGGCGCGGTCTTATGCGGAGGGCGCGACTAAGAACATGCGTCCGGAGCGGTCGATCATCTTTTTATGGAATGCGGGCGAGGAGAAGGGGCTGTGGGGCTCGCAGTATTTCAACCAGTTTCCGTTTGTCGATTTGAGCAAGGTGGTCGCGAATTTGAATATCGACATGATTGGGCGGACCAAGGGTCCGGGGTATAGCGATTCGGATAAGCAGCACGTTCTGGTCGAGCCGGGGGAGATCATGCTGGTGGGTCCGAACATTTCGAGCGACGAGTTGGAGAAGACCATCGAGACGGTGAACGACGGGTATCAGAAGCTGAAGCTGAACCATTTTTACGACGCGACGAAGCCGGATAAGGAGCATGACAATCTGGGTCCGGAGCCGAACGGGCAGCGCATTTTCTATCGCAGCGATCACTACAACTTCGCGAAGATGGGGATTCCGATTGTGTTCTTCACGACGGGGCTGCACCCGGATTATCATCGTCCGACGGATACTCCGGAGAAGCTGGATTATAAAGAGATGGTGATGGTGTCGAAGACGATTTCGGCGGTTGCCTGGGTGCTGGCGAATCAGGCGGGGCGGCCGGCGTTGAATAAGACTTTGCCGGAGCAGTTGATGAAGGACATGAAGTCGGCGAAGGATCAGGGGTGGGGGAAGATGACTCCGGTGCTAGCGCCGTTGGCGGGGGAGCCTTTTTAGCAGCTAATCGGGCGTCGAGATAAGTCTCGACGCGGCACGCACGAGTGCGTACGCCACGAGCTAACGTCTGTCAGTCCGAGGTGTTGTTCCCTTGGAACGACCGTATGCGTTATCGCAAATCCAAAGACACCGCGGTTAATGCCAGACTCGGTCAAAGAACGCCGGCTGAGAGCCGGCGGCAGGTCGGGGACCTGCCCCACAACGGGCACGATCAGCATCAGTCTCCTCGATTGATGCGGTGATTAGCTTTCCTATTCGCCGCATATTGTGCGGTAAATCGATGTTACAATAGCCGCAGGATGTGCGGCGAATGACCACCTACATTCACGAGCGTTCCGATTGGCCTCGGTTTCGTTGGGATCAGGCTAAGCTTGCTGGCCTTCTTGCCGATGTGCGGCATCGGCAGGGGCGGCTTCTTGGGCACATGGAAGGGCTTGGCTTCCAACTGAGGCAGGAGGCCGTGCTCAAGACGCTTACTGACGATGTTCTCAAGTCGAGTGAGATTGAGGGGGAGCGGTTGGATGCCGAGCAGGTTCGGTCGTCCATTGCGCGCCGACTGGGGATGGATATTGGGGCGCTGAAGAGGGCGGATCGGAACGTTGAGGGGGTGGTCGAGATGATGCTCGACGCTACCCGGCATTATGAAAAACCGCTCACGAAGGACAGGTTGTTCTCGTGGCACGCGGCCTTGTTTCCAACTGGGCGAAGCGGGATGACGAAGATCGTGGTGGGCGGATGGCGCAAAGATTCTACTGGTCCGATGCAGGTGGTCTCGGGGGTGATTGGGCGCGAGCGCGTTCATTATGAGGCTCCGCGGGCCGGGCGGGTGAACAAGGACATGACGGCGTTCCTGGCTTGGTTTAACTTGGCGAGTGACGAGGATTTGGTGATTCGGGCCGGGTTGGCTCATCTGTGGTTTGTGACTGTGCATCCATTCGACGACGGGAATGGGCGGATTGCCAGGGCGATTGCCGACATGATGCTGGCTCAGTCTGAAGATAGTTTTCAGCGGTTCTACAGTATGTCCGCGCAGATCCGACAGGAGCGGAAGGATTACTACGACATTCTGGAGCGGACGCAGAAGGGGAAGATGGACGTCTCGCTTTGGATGGAGTGGTTTCTCGGCTGCCTGGGCCGCGCGATCGAGGGGGCGCAGACTTCGCTGGCGGGGGTTTTGACTAAGGCTCGGTTCTGGGAATCGGTGGCGGGGGTTGCGCTGAATGAGCGGCAGCGGGAGATGCTGAATCGCGTGGTGGAGGGGATTGAAGGACCGTTGACGAATGCGAAGTGGGCGAAGATGGCGAAGTGCTCGGCTGATACGGCTTTGAGGGATTTGCAGTATCTGGTGGATCGGGGGGTGCTGGTGAGGGGGGAGGCGGGGGGGAGGAGTACTTGGTATGAGATTGCTCGTCTGCCCGCTCCCTGAGGGTCGCGGTTCAGGACAGGATTTTTACCGCGGATTGGTCGGCTATACGGTGGATGTAGGTGCGGGCTTCGGCGTAGTCTTCTGGGGACTTCAGGTGTTCCAGCATCAGCGGGGCGTCTACTGTGGTTAGTTCTTTTAAATATGTCGCGTAGTCGATTTGGCCTCGGCCGGGGATGGTTTCCTGGAAGTGGACGTTGTATTCGCCTTTGGTCTCCCATGACAGGTCTTTGGCGTGGCTGGAGAGGATCCAGGGGCGGAGTTTTTGGAAGCACTCTTTGATCACTTCCCCGTTGCGGTAGTAGCGGTCTGGGGTGTTGATGATGTTGCAGACGTCCAGGTGGACTCCGAAGGCTTTTCGGTCTACTGCGTGGATTAATTTTACGTAGGAGTCGGGGCCGTCGGGGAGGCTCCAGGGCATCATTTCAATGGAGAATTTGGTTTGTTTGGGTTTTACTCCGTCGATTAGCTTTCTGACGTTTTCTACCGTGGCGTCGAAGAATTCTTTCGAGAGATTCTTGGGGTTGGGGCCGTACCAGAGGTCGGGGTTGTAGGATCCGGCTATATCGACGCAGCATCTCGCGGCTACTTCTTCGGCCAGGTGAAGGCGCTCTGCGACGTAACTCAGGTTGTCGCTACGTTTCTTGGGGTCTGGGTCCAGGAGGTTGCGCCAGGCTCCTACTTCGGCGATTACTACATCTTCTTTAGCGAAGGCTTTGCGGATTTCTTGCGGGTTGCCTGCGGGGCAGTAGGCTGCGGTGTAGCCCAGGCGGCGGTGCTCTTTCGCTAGTTCGGCGGGGTCTTCGGATTTTAGGAAGATTGGGCCGCCCAGGCGGATGGCAGGTCGGGGACCTGCCTCACTGATTGCGGATAGAAAAGGGGTTAGTAAAAGGGTTCGGCGGGTCATACGAATTGGTCGATCTCGACTAACCTCATGCCGTTTGCGAGGGGATCGAAACCATCTGGAAACTTCGTCTCTGAATCGAATGTCGCGTCATCGAAATGTGCTCCTTGAATGTTCGCGTCCCTCAAGTCGGCGCCTTCTAACTTCGCATTGCCACCGAGATTGTCTCTCCCGAAATTTACACGCCGCAGATTGGCACCTCGAAAGATAGCGCGTCTGAGACTGCCGCCTGCCATGTTGGCTCCCTCCAGATTTGCTCCTTCAAGATTCGTTCTGAACATCATGCACCAGTACAGATCCGCCATGCTAAGCGAGGCGCCACTCAGGTCGGCGTCGTCTAACATCGCGCCCTCCATTGACGCAGAGTCGAAGTGGGCCTTGACAAGACACGCTGAATCAAAACTGGCTCCATCTAAAGACGCCAATTTAAAACTCGCTTCCCTTAGGTCAACGCGCTCAAAGCAGGCTCCGTCGAGCAAAGCGCGTTGGAGATTTGCGCCCTTCATGAAGGCATCATCGAAACAGGCCCTGGGCAAGGACAGGCCGACCAATTGGGCGTTCTCAAGGCTGTCGCCCTGATATTGGTGGATTACTTCGCCATCCCTGTTCTTGATTTCGATCATGCTGTCGGCCTCTTGCGATAGGCGATGTTGCCTAGAATGCGCGGCTCGGGCTGCGGCTACGGAGCTGACTAGCGGAGCGTTTGGAGTTTTGCGGCTACGGATGCAGTCCAGGAAGTTTTGCATGTGGTCGATGGTGCCGTCTCTTTGGGAATCGACTACCAGGGCGGGGGCGGGCAGGAGGGCTCCGGCGCGGTTCGCTCGTTCGTCGAAGATGGCGTAGCCTTGGCGGTTGAGTCGCATCGTCGCGTCGTGGCCTCGGAAGATGATGTTGCCGTCTTCGATGGAGCTCGCTAGCGAGCCGGTGTGGACTACGTTGTACCCCTTTGGATATTGATACGTCGCGGTGATGGTATCGGGGCATTCGTATTCGGGGAAGACGTCGCGGGTGCCTAGGGCGGCGATGGCGTCGGGGTTCGATTCGCCGGTGTACCAGTGGATGACGTCGACCCAGTGGCTGAAGAGGTCGGTGAGATGGCCTCCGCCGAAATCCCAGAACCAGCGCCAGTTGGCTCGGCGCTGGGGATCGAAGGGCTGGTCGGGCGCGGAGCCTAGGAAGGCTTTCCAATCGATGTCGGTGGATTGAGCGGGTTTCACGGTGTGGCTGTAGCGCTGGTACCAGGAGGTCTGAATTAGTGGGACCGCGCCGAGACGGCCTCCAGCGAAGAGTTCACGGGCTGCGATGTAATGGGGCCAACTGCGCTGCTGATAGCCGACTTGGACGATTTGCTTCGAATCGGCGGTGGCGGCGAGGAGTTTTTCGCCTTCTTCCATCGAGTGGGTAACGGGCTTTTCGCAGTACACTTCTTTGCCGGCGGCTACGGAGTCGAGGATCATTCTCACGTGCCAATGGTCGGGGGAGCCGATGATGACGGCGTCTACGTCTTTGCGGTCTAAGAGCTCGCGGTAGTCTTTGAAGGCGGCGCCTTTGGGGGCGAGTTTCTCTCTGATTTCGGCTAGACGTGGGGCGAAGACGTCGGCGACGGCCACTACTTGGGTGTTTTCGGCTTTCGCGGCCAGGCCGAGGTCGTAGGCTCCGCGACCTCCT
The DNA here is from genome assembly GCA_963813145.1 of Bryobacterales bacterium. GTDB lineage: Bacteria > Acidobacteriota > Terriglobia > Bryobacterales > Bryobacteraceae > Palsa-187. The sequence goes on along the minus strand of CAWEXX010000001.1, from coordinate 1,649,953 downwards.
ACGCCGATGGCGGCGATGCGGATGCGGTCGTTGGCGCCTAGGATTCTGGTGGCGGAGGCGGCCGTCAGGAGGAGAGCGCGGCGGGTCACGAGGGACAACTTATCACAGTGCGCGTTTGCCCGCTTCCTTACGGTCGCGGCTCAGGGAGCTGATTGCTTGCACTGTTTGATGAAGAGAGAAGCCTCCACAACTACAATGGAGGGCATGGTCCCATATTTTCTCTTGGCGGCGCTCGCGTTTCAGGTGCCGGATTTGCATTCGCATTATGGCGAGGCGTTCGATACGGGGCCGCGGGAGAAGCCTTGGGTGATGGAGGGGCTCGGGGTTGCGCATTTTCCGATTACTACGAAGAATCCCGAGGTGCAGAAGTGGTTCGATCAGGGGAATGAGCTGCTGCATTCCTTCTGGGATTATGAGGCCGAGCGGTCTTTTCGATGGTGCCTCAAGCTGGAGCCGGATAATGCGATGGCGTATTGGGGGCTGGCTCGCGCGAATTTGATTGGTGGAGGTGGACAGAAGCGGGCGGCGGACATGATTCGCGAGGCGGTGAAGCGCAAGGGGAACGCGAGCGCGCGGGAGCAGCTTTATATCGAAGCGATGGCGGCGGAACTGCTGCCGGATCCGATGCATGACAAGCCGGACGCAAAGCGGGGCAGGAAGATCCTGGAGACGCTGTGCGTGAAGTATCCGGACGACATGGAGGCTCGGGCGATGCTGGCGTTTGAGACGCTGGGGGATTCGCGATATGGGGCGGAGCTGATCATTCGCGAGATATTGGCGAAGCAGCCGGATCATCCGGGGGCGCATCATTACCGGATCCACAACTGGGATTATCACGAGCCGGAGCAGGCGCTCGGGAGCGCGAAGCGGTACGGCGAGATCGTGACGGGGGTGGGGCATGCGCTGCACATGCCGGGTCATATATACAGCATCGTGGGGATGTGGAACGAGGCGGCGATTTCGATGGACGCGGCGACCCGGCGCGAGAAGCAGTACATGCAGGAGACGCCTGACGTTTCCGTTCAACCAGTGGAATTACGGGCATAACCGGAACTATTTGTCGTACATCCAGGAGCAGATGGGGATGGTGGAGCTGGCGATGTTCGGGGCTCGGCAGTTGATCGACGCGCCGCAGGATCCGAAGTGGAACGACGATGCCCCGCACAGTACGCATTCGTATGGGATGGCGGCACTGGCTCGGGAATATGTGAAGTTCGAGCGGTGGGATGAGTTGCTCAAAGACGGAAATATTCCATGGCGCGATATTTTCCTGGACAAAATGGAGCGGAGTTATTTTGAGGCTCGGGCATATTTCGGCAAAGGGGATTTAGAGAAGGCGGAGAAGAGTGTCGCGGCTCATGCGGCGTTGAAGGGCGATCTGGAAAAGAATAAGCAACTCATCGGGATTTACGAGATCGAGGCGGTGGAGCTGAAGGCTCGGGATCTGCTGGCTCGGGGAGATACGCTCGAAGGGCTGCAAGCCATGACGGATGCGGCTCAGAAGGAGTTTGAGAATCAGAGACAGTATGCGGATCCGCCGACGTATCCGGAGGCTTTGTATAACTCGCTGGGAGAAGAATATTTGAAGGCGAAGAGTCCGGCGCTGGCGGTCGCGGCGTTCGAGAAAGGGCTGGAGTTGACCAAAAACGATCTGTTTTCGCTCTCGGGACTGGTGCGGGCTTACGCGGCGCTGGGCGAGAAGGCGAAGGCGGAGGATGCGATGGGGCGGCTGCTATTTGTCACCGCGGATGCGGACAAGGGGCTGGCGATTGTGGCGCGGGCGGTCGCGACGGGGATGAAAGGGACTCCTCACGATTCGTCGCCAGGTTTGTATCAGGGTGAGCAGCGGAATTATTTGCGGACTTCGCTCGAGAAGTTTGGGCCGAATCGGTGGGACCCTTATCCGGCTCCGGCGCTCGATGTCACGGATGCATCGGGGAAGAAGGTGACGCTGGATCAGTTCAAGGGGAAGAACGTCGTGCTGGTGTTTTATCTGGGCGCGGAGTGCGCTCATTGCTTGAAGCAGCTGCACGATATGGGGGCGAAGAAGGCTGAATGGGACTCGCTCGATACGGTGGTGCTGGCGGTGAGCAGCGCTCCTCCTGCGCAGAATGCGGGCAAGCTGAAGTCGCTGGGGGATTTGTCCGCGCAGCTGTTGTCGGATGAGAAATATGCGAACGCGCGGCGGTTTCATTCTTACGACGATTTTGAGGAGATGGAATTGCATTCGACGATTTTGATCGATAAGAAGGGGCGGGTTCGGTGGGCTCGCAACGGCGGGGAGCCGTTTGGGGATATGGCGTTTTTGACGAAGCAGTTGGAGGAGATGAATAAGGAAACGCGGCAGGTCGGGAACCTGCCCCACTAATGATTTATTTTTCGAATATCAATAAGCAGTATGGGAAGCAGTTGATTTTTGTCGAGGCTTCGTTTCAATTGAACCCCGGCGAGAAGGTGGGGCTGGTGGGGCCGAACGGGTCGGGGAAGACTACGTTGTTTCGGATGGTGGTGGGCGAGGAGACTCCGGACGAGGGCGATGTTTCCGTTCCAAGGAAGATGACCGTCGGGTATTTTCGGCAAGATGTGGAAGAGATGAAGGGGCGGTCCGTGCTGGACGAAGCGATTGCGGGCAGCGGACGCGCGGGCGATCTGCATCATGAGCTGGAAGATCTGCAAAGGGCGATGGAGGATCCGGAGCGGGCGGACGAGATGGATAAGATTCTCGACCGGTTCGGGCATGTTCAAGAAGAGTACGAGCATCTGGGCGGGTACACGCTGGAGGCCCAGGCGCGCGAGGTTTTGCACGGGCTCGGGTTCCAGGACGATCAGATCGACGGCGATGTCGGGGCTCTGTCGGGCGGATGGAAAATGCGCGTGGCCTTGGCGCGGGTGCTGCTGGGGCGTCCGCAAGTTCTGTTGATGGATGAGCCGACGAACCATCTGGATATCGAGTCGATTATCTGGCTGGAGCAGTTTCTAAAATCGTACGAAGGCGCGCTGTTGATGACGTCGCACGATCGCGAGTTTATGAACCGGATCGTGACGAAGATCGCGGAGATCGATTCCGGGGAAATCATCACGTATTCGGGGGATTACGATTTTTACGAGCGGGAGAGGGCGATTCGGGAGATGAATCAGCAGGCGGCGTTTTCGCGTCAGCAATCAATGCTGGCGAAGGAACAGAGATTTATCGACCGTTTCAAGACTCACGCGGCCAAGGCGGCGCAAGTGCAGAGCCGGATCAAGGCACTGGACAAAATTGAGAAGATCGAGCTTCCGAAAAAGCGTCACGTGGTGAGGTTCGATTTCCGAGTCCCGCCGCGGTCCGGGGACCAAGTGGCGGTCATCGAGGATCTGCATAAGGCGTACGGGAAGCGTGTGATTTACGACGGGTTCAGCATGACGATCCGGCGTGGGGAGCGTTGGGCGGTGATGGGCCGGAACGGGGCGGGCAAGACGACGCTGCTCAAGATGATCGCGGGGGCTAGCGAGCCGGATTCGGGCAGCGTGACGCTGGGCGCGAGCTTGAATATGGGATATTTTGCGCAGCAGTCGCTGGATGTTCTGGACCCGGATTTGACCGTGATCGAGCAGTTGCAGAGGGATTTTCCGCAGGATGGGCTCGGATCGCTCAGATCGCTGGCCGGGGCGTTTCAGTTTTCAGGCGACGATGTGGACAAGAGGATCCGGTCGCTTTCGGGAGGCGAGAAGTCGCGTTTGGCAATGGCTCGAATGTTGTACGATCCGCCAAATTTCCTGGTTCTCGACGAGCCTACCAATCACCTGGATCTGGCCACGAAGGAGATGCTGGTGGAGGCTTTGAAGGAGTTTCAAGGCACGATGATTTTCGTGTCGCACGACCGCACGTTTTTAAGAGGGCTTGGGTCGCGGGTGTTGGAATTGGGCGCTGAACCGCACTTTTATCCCGGTTCGTATGTCGAATATGTGCAGAAAACGGGGCACGAGGCTCCGGGGATTTCGTCATGAGAAAACTTTTGTTGTTCGCTGCATTCGCCGGCTCGCTGGCAGCTCAGAATTACGAGATTTATGGAATTCGATACGCGACGATCAAAGATTTCTCGGTCGCCGGGCTGGTGGCGGGCGCCGATAAGGATCGCAAGCAGGACATCGCGATGTACGTGTGGCTGATCAAGGGCGGCGGGAAGAACATCCTGTTCGACTGCGGATTTTATCGCGACAAGTTCGTAAAGCGATGGAAGCCTGCGGAGTTCGTGAAGCCTTCAGACGCGATCGAAAAGGCGGGGCTGAAGGCGGACGACATTACCGACGTCATTATCAGTCACATCCATTGGGATCACGCCGATGGGTTCGATTTGTTTCCTAAAGCCAAAATTTGGATTCAGAGAGAAGAGTTGGAATACTATTCAGGCGAAGCCTGGCAATCCCGGCGCACGGCGGCAGGCGATGCGGAGGATGTGCTGGGTCTGGTGAAGCTCAACACCGAAGGCAAGGTCGGATTGGTGCATGGCGATGCGCAGGAGATTTTGCCGGGGATTATTTGTTATACGGGCGGAAAGCACACGTATCAATCCCAATATATCGGCGTGAAGACGGCTGCGGGGGTGGTGATTCTGGCTAGCGACAACGTTTATCTATACGAGAATCTCGAGAAGCGTGTGCCGATTGCGGCGACGCTGGATGCTGAATCGAATCTCAGGGCTCAGGATCGGATGAAGGGACTTGCGGCGAGCGAGAGGTTGATTATTCCCGGACACGATACCGGCGTGATGAAGAAGTTCGAGGTGGTGGGGCCGGGGGTGGTGTGGATTCAGTAAGGGGATGGGCGAGGGGCGAAGTGCGGAGATCGCTCCCTGTGGTCGCGGCTCTGAAAAGGCGACGGGTATGGATATGGTGGCGTTTCACAATGCGAAATCGCGAGCACTTAGCGATTTCGGTTGGACGATGCCAGGGCGGAATGATCGACTCGGGTTGCTAGTTCTTTCATAAGTATTATATGTTTCTTGCAGTTAAATAAGATATTTCCTCCCTGTAGCGCTATCTGCCGCGTGCACTAGTTTCGAGCGTTTTGCGGCTGATCTCCAATAGATTTATTTAACAAGATCTTTGGAAACGCTTTAGTATCTTCAACAGCCGTTTCAGATTCGTGCCCTTTATCTGGGGGTTCGTTATGCTTCACACGTCCCGGTTGACGTGCGGGCGGATGCTTGCTTGCCTCGACCGTTCTTTTCATCGGTTTGCAAATCACTGCGGGTGCCCAGGTAACCGCAGTCGCGCAAGTCAGCGGCACGATTTCCGATCCCACGGGCGCATCCATAGTCAACGCCCAGGTGATTATGACGGAAGTCGACAAACACGCGATGCACACGACCACGTCGGATGCCACGGGAAGTTACACCCTGCCAAATCTTCCGAACTATCGCTTCGGCGGCGTGCGGGACGAATTTCGTGGGCGCTTTCGCTCCCTCCGGGCAGCCCGCTGGCGCGAGCTTCGGCACGTTGGCGACCGGCCTCAGTTCGTCCACGTTTGGGCAGATTACCGCGGCTTACGATCCTCTGATTCTGCAGTTCGCGCTGAAGTTATACTTCTAAGCTGTTGCGCTTTTTGTTGGCTCACTTGACGTCTCCTATAGACTTAAATTGAGCTAAATGAGCAAAGAAATTCTTGGGATTCACCACGTCACGGCCATCGCCGGCGATCCTCAGACGAACCTCAATTTTTACGCGGGAACGCTGGGTCTGCGGCTGGTAAAACCGACGGTAAACTTCGACGATCCGGGCACTTATCATCTGTATTACGGCGATGGTGTGGGCCATCCGGGCACGATTCTCACGTTTTTTCCGTGGCCGAACGCTCCTAAAGGACGGCATGGCAACGGGCAGGTGACGCATACCTCATTCGCGGTTCCCGCTGCGTCATTCGGTTACTGGGTCGACCGGCTGACGAGCCACAATATCGCCTTCAGCAAGTCTCCGGATCGTTTTGGCGAAAAGGTGATCGCGTTTTCCGATCCCGATGGCTTGACGGTGGAACTGGTGTTCACTGCCACTGTGAATGCCGACCGGGCGTATCAGGCCGGACCTGTTCCCATCGAGTCGGCTATTCATGGTTTTCACAGCGCGACTCTTTCTGAGGAGAATCATCAGCGGACCGCCGACCTGCTGACCGGGACGCTCGGATTCAAGCTCGCGGCGCAAGAGGGGAATCGCTTTCGCTACGCGATCGGTACAGGCGAGGCGGGGACCATGATCGATATCTTGTCTCTCCCGCAAAAACCGCGCGGGGCCGTGTTGGTGGGCACGGTTCATCACATCGCGTTTCGAACGTCTGACGACCAGCAGCAACTGGAATGGCTGGCTGAACTGGCTCGTCAGGGCTACACTACTTCGCCGGTGATGGATCGCGAATATTTTCATTCTATTTATTTCCGCGAACCGGGCGGCATTCTGTTTGAAATCGCGACCGATCCTCCGGGCTTTGCGATCAATGAAACGATCGAGACGCTGGGTTCGAAGCTGGTGCTGCCTCCATGGCTGGAGCCCAGGCGAGCGGAGCTTGAGGCAGTCCTGCCGCCCCTCAGGTTACAAGTATGACGACGGATTTCGTTCATCGTTTCCTCCCGGCGAGCGACGCGGATTCTCAGACGACGCTTCTCTTACTTCACGGGACCGGCGGCGATGAGCAGGATTTGATCCCCCTGGGTCAGGCGCTGATGCCCGGGGCGGCGATCCTGAGTCCTCGCGGCAAGGTGCTGGAGCGCGGAATGCCCAGGTTTTTCCGGCGTATCGCGGAAGGAGTGTTCGACGTCGAGGATTTGAAATTCCGGGCGCATGAGCTGGCGCAATTCATCGAGGACGCGCGCACGGAATACCAGTTCCCGGAGAAGATTATCGCTGCCGGATACTCGAACGGCGCCAACATCGCCGCCGGTCTGATGCTGCTTCATCCTGGATTGCTGTCCGGAGGAGTTTTGCTGCGAGTCATGGTGCCGTTCCTTCCGGAATCTTCGCCTGATCTGACCGGCGCCAAAGTTTTGCTCGCTGCGGGCCGCCAGGATCCCATTATTCCTCCGTCGGGCACGATGCAGTTGTCGGATATCCTGACGGCGGCGGGAGCCGATGTCACGCTGCACTGGCACAATGGGGGTCACGAACTGGGTCAGGACGACATCGAAGTTGCGCGAGAATGGTTAAGGGCGTGGAAACCGGCGAAGACTGTTCCGCGTCCCTAGATAAGGCCTTGAGATTCGCGTTCCTATTCTCGATTTTGGCCGGCTCCGCATTCGCGCAGTCGCAGCAGCAGACTCCGCAGCAGCTTGCCATCAATCCCCCCGCCGGCCGGGAGGCGATTTTCAAACGGGCCATGACGATGTATGCCGCGAAGAATTACGGCATGGCTCTGCGCGCGTTTGAAGAGGCAGCCGATCTTGGCAACGTCGAGGCCATGATGCACCTGGGCCTGATGTATAGCGACGGCCAGGGCACTTCTGTGAAGATCGATGAAGCGGTTACATGGTTCCACAAGGCCGCCGCGGGCGGCGATAGCCAGGCGATGTGCAACCTGGGGAGCCTGTATTACGCGGGCCGCGGAGTCCCGCAGCGCTTCGATCTCGCGATGAAGTGGTTTCGAAATTGCGCGGTCAGCGGCAACGACCAGGGGATGTTCAACGTCGGCATGATGTATCGCGACGGCTCCGGTGTGCCGGTCGATTACGCCGAGGCGAAGATCTGGTTCGACAAAGCCGCCGACGCCGAGAACGATAAGGCGATGAACAGCCTGGGGACTCTGTTTCAAAAAGGGCAAGGTGTGCCGGTCGATTACGAAGAGGCGGCCAAATGGTATCGGAGCGCCGCGAACATGGGCAACCGGTCCGCGATGTTCAACCTTGGGGTGTTGTACGAACAAGGACTGGGCGTCCCGAAAGATGCCGACCAGGCGCGGCGATGGTATGCGAAGTCGGCCGAGGCCTCTACTCCTTCGCGCCCTTGATCCATTGCAAAATCGTGACGTATTCCGGGGAGTCCTTCAGGAAGCGCACACCACCGCCATGGGCCAGATCCTTGGAGCCGGCCACGCCTTCGGACTCTGCAGTCGACGTCGGCTTGCGCAGAATCAGGCTGCTTTCGGGATCGGAAGTATCCACGACATTCATCACCGTTCCATAGGTGGCATTGAAGAGCGTGTGGCTGGCGTGGCAATGCACGCAGGCGTAGCCGTCCTTGCCGCGTTTCTGGAGAATCGGCTCCACGTACCCTCGGAAGAACGCCTCGTCGAGCTTCACTCGGGCTCGAGGAGCGCCTGACGCGGTCTTCGCGGCGACCGGCGGCGGGGGCTTCAACACATGCGCGACCTCGACCGCTTCCGGCATCGCTTCGACCTTGGCGATGAATATTCTAGTCGGGTCGCCGGATGGCCCGGAGATCCGGTTTACGTCGGGAAGCTTCACGTCGCGCACCAGGATGGCGGCCTCCTCTGCGAGTTGCCGCATCTCAAGATCTTTCGAGTCGAGAAGGGGCACGAGAGCCTTCGCCAACCGGTCGGCGCTTTCGCCGAAGAAGGCGATCTGCTCGATATCGTTGCCGATCCGGTTGTAGACAGGAGGCGCTTTCTTGCCGAGGTCGGCTTCGAGATCGTAGATGTCGCCGCGGCGGAGAGGGAGTTGAGTCAGCGCGCGTAACAGCTCCTTTTTTTGTGTTGCTGGACCTTGCTCGAGTACGACCGCGAACTTGGTCGCGAGCTTCGACTCCACTGCAAGCCGGCCACGAATCGCTTTTTCGCGATCCTCGGCGCGGCCCATCAGAGGTACCCAGTTGTTATAGAGATATCGGATATTTTCGTCGGCAAGATTGTAAACGGCGTGGCGAAGATTTTCGGCGACCCAGTCTGATTGCGGTTTAGCCATCGCTGCGAGCAGAATGTCTTCGATAAGAGTTTTCGTTTGTGAGTCGGGAGTCCAGAACCAGAACTGCCAGAGGCCTTTGATCGCGTTCATGCGGATCGTTACGACGGGATCGTCGACGAGTTTCGCGAGATCGACCGCAAGTTGTGGGTGCCTCGCCAGACTGGAAAAATGCTGGGAGAAGACGCGCGTGGCGGCCCAACGCATGCGGTCGTCAGGGAAGTTGATGGCACGAGTCCAGTCGTACAAGCCTCGGCGGCTCGCGAACTGTCGCGTTGCCCAAGCGGCAGTTCGCTGCACTAATTTACTGGAGTCACCGAAGTAGTCCGAAGCCTGGCCGAGCCTTCCCAGCGCTTCGATGGCGCCCTGACGAATCAGCGCATCAGGAGATTTTGCGGCAGTTCGAATTTCCGTGACGACCTCGGGCTTCGCCGCGTCCCACACCTTATCCAACTGCTCCAGCAACGTTCACCGGATCGCTCGACAACTTCTCGATCTTCGGCGAATTCCATCCCTTCGCGCGTCCCTCGATTGGAAAGTACGAGCTCAACGCCAATACCGCCATCTGCGTCTCTCGAAACGGCGTTCGGAAATTTTCGAAGGATTGCAGAGGGTCCATCCATCCGCCGAAGTCCTGCTGGCGGCGCATCAGGTAATCGATCGCCTTCGCCACCTGCTGATTCGTCAAGGGAACCTGCGCGGCCTGCAATGCCCATAACGCGTGCCCCGTCTGAAACTCCACTTCCGGCTGATTGCCCTCGAAACGCATCGACCATTGCCCATCGGGCCTTTGCAGCGAAAGAATCCGTGCGGCGTTTTTCGCGATTTGCTCGCGATACTTCTCGCGATCAATATCTGCCAGCGCCAGCGTTTGATAGCAAAGGTCAATCATATTCTTGACCTCGCCCTTGGCAATGAACTCGCCCAGGCGTGCGTCTTTCGTCTCGGTCCACGCGTACCACGCGACCTCATGGGCGCTCACCAGCGGAGTGTTTCCATTCGTTTCATCCCCCGGCAGCTTGTCGCGACCCGCGTAATAGAGATCCAGATACTTCGCGATGCCTTCGTGATAGCCCGCGCGAGGCTCGCCTGAGATCTGCTGCTCGAACAAACTCATCAAGTGCGACATGCGCCCCAGCACGTTGGCGGGGGCCGAGATCATACGAGCCCACGTGGCGCCTTCCTGCTCAAAGCCGTAAAACGGGCGCGGGTTGTTATAAAATCGCTCGCTCAAAAACTGGACCTGCTGACGCATGACAACCGGATATCCGTTGCGGGTGGCGTACATCTGCGCTCGCAGCGGAAAGTGCGTCACGTGACAACCCACGCACAGCGACGTTTCCTGATGCACGCTCGACACGCGATCGAGAACTCCCCCGCGTCTCGGCGTATTCTCATGCCACGAATCGCCCGCCGCCATAATGTAATCGACGCCCGTGCGCACCGCCACTCGTGGATCCGAATACGGAGGCGCATCGTAGACGCGAGTTCGCAGCTTGTATTCCGGATGACTCGCGCGCACCGAAATATAGTAGGTGCCCTTCTCTTTCAAGATTCGCGGCGTGAACTTGTTGCCCTGCAGCGCCTGGACCTCATGAGGAAGCGTGACCGGATCCTCGCCTTCGTAATATTCTTCGACCTTTCCGTTTACGAGCCGGTACACCCGCACATCCACCGGAATCTGATCCCGCTCCATTAAGTCGATCTGAAAGAACACCAGTTTCGGCTTGTCCGATGAAAATTCGAACTTGTACCAATCGGCAGGCTCCGTGAGAGCCTTCCGAGGCGTCCCCGGCAAAGGAATATATTCCTGGTCGTCGCCCGAAGCGAAAATCGTTTTGCCGAGAGGGATCGTCATTGCGTCCTGCCAGCGATGATCGGGTTCACTCTTCACTAACGGAGTCAATGGCCATCGATTGACTTGAAGAAAATAGTTACCTGAAGCGTGCGACGCGCGAATCACAACATGGGCCGTTCCAGCCTGAAACACCCGGAACTGGGTGTAATAGTCGGGATCGCCGAGATGAAGAGTCTTCTTCGCGAGCACTACCGTCCCCTGCCGCACTTCTACGTCCACCCGCGTTTCCGCCGTCAGTTCGCGCAAGGAACGCAGAGAATACAGCAGACTGTACTGATTTCGGGTGGTGAGACCTGGCAGCGAAACTGTCTCGGACTTCACGACTCCGGTTTTCATCTCAACAACGGGAACGGCAGCTTCCGCCGCAATCGCCAGAGCGAGCATAGCGATGCACTTCATCATCTAAGAGGTTACCGCGATATGACGGTTTCGGGATTGAAGTAACCTTGTAATGTGCAGCGGGCCGCGGCCGTTTTTCTCCCTTTCCTACTCTTCGCGCAAGCTCCGTCAGGAACCATCCGCATCGAAGCGAAGGACCCGTCCGGTGCCGCGATCGACGCGGCTGGCAAGCTCACCGGACCCACCTCCATCAGCTTCCGGACGGACACCAATGGACAGTACACCGCCGCGAGTCTCCCCTACGGAACCTATCATTTGGAGATTTCGAAACGCGGATTCACCACGCAATCGATTGCGATCGACGTGCGCTCGGAGACTCCCATCTCGCGCAGCGTCACTCTCGCGCTCAGCGCGGTCGCTTACCGCGTGGATGTGATCGCGGCCACGCCTTTGCCCGGAAGCGACCTCGCGCTCAATCAGATTCCATCGCCCGTTCAGATCGCCACCCAGGCCGACATGAAGGACAGTGGAGCGCTCGATATTTCCGATTTCATGAACCGCCGTCTCAATGGCGTGCAGGTGAATGAAATGCAGTCGAACCCGTTTCAGCCCGACGTGAATTATCGCGGCTATACCGCATCTCCGCTGCTCGGCACGCCGCAGGGAATTTCCGTATATATGGACGGGGTGCGCCAAAACCAGCCCTTTGGCGACGTGGTGAGCTGGGACCTGATTCCCAAGAATGCTATCGAGACAGTCACGCTGCTGCCGGGCTCCGATCCTTTATTCGGGCTCAACACTCTGGGCGGCGCGCTATCGGTTCAAACGAAGGACGGCGTCAGCAGTCCGGGGTTGAGTGCGCAGGTCACCTACGGGAGCAGCGGGCGCAAGGCGCTACAAGCCGCGTACGGAGGCGGCAAGGCGATCGGATTCAATTGGTTTCTGGCAGCCAACGCGTTCCACGAATCCGGCTGGCGAATCGACTCGCCCTCGGATGTTCGACAAGCATTTATCCGCCTCGGATGGCGCAGCGCGGCGACCGATCTGGCACTGGCCACCACCTCCGCGTACAACACTCTTACCGGCAATGGCATTCAGGATTTTCGATTGCTCGCGCGCAGTTATTCAAGCGTCTACACGATTCCCGATACCACGTCCAACCGGTCGCCGTCATTCAACTTCATCGGCCGGCACACGTTCAGCAGCACGTTGAGCTTTTCCGGCAACGCGTGGTTCCGCAACATTCGCACGGAAGGAATTAACGGCAACGCGAACGCCGATTCGCTCGACCAGAGCGTCTATCAACCCAACTCGGCTGATCAAGCCGCGTTGACCGCCGCGGGCTACACGGGCTTTCCCACCAGCGGAGCGAACGCATCCAACACACCTTTTCCGAAATGGCGCTGCATCGCACAAGTGCTGCGTCACGCGAATCCCGATGCATTTTGCGACGGAATCACGTTCTACGGAAAAGACGTGCAAAACGATTACGGTCTGTCGGGCCAAATGACAAAAAGAAGCGCGCACAACCAGTTCATCGCCGGCGCTGCCATCGACCGCGGCACCGTGACGTTCACACAGAATACGCAATACGGATATCTCAATCCCGATGTCACCATCACTGGAGTCCAGGCGTGGCAGGACGGGGCTACCGGGATCGATTCGCGCGTAAATCTGCACGGCGTCACCCCCAATTGGAGCCTTTTCGCAGCCGACACACTCACGCTCGGCAAATGGAACGTGGCACTGTCGGGCCGCTATAACCGCAGCACCATCGACAACACCGATCGCCTGACTCCGGGCGGCGGACCTGGCTCGCTCGATTCGAACGATGTGTATCAGCGATTCAATCCGTCGGCCGGTGTCACTTACAATCCGACGACGATGCTGACTGTTTTCGCGAATTATTCGCAAGGCAGCCGCGCGCCCAGCTCGATCGAGCTTGGTTGCGCCGATCCGGCGAATCCATGCAGCCTCCCGAACGCTCTGGCCAGCGATCCGCCGCTTAAGCAGGTGGTCACTTCCACCTGGGAAGCCGGAGTGCGGGGAAAACTCGAGCAGAACATTCATTGGTCCGTAGACGGATTCCGCGCGGAGAATCGCAACGATATTCTGTTCGTCGCATCGCGGCAAACCGGCTCAGGCTACTTCAAGAATTTCGGCCGCACGGAGCGCCAGGGAATCCAAGCCAGCGTGGTTGGCCGCATCCAGCGCTTCACGGCTGGACTCGACTACACATTTCTCGCAGCCACCTATCAAAGCAGCGAGACGGTGGATGGAGGAGCCAACAACACCAGCGACACTGCGCTGGCGGGCACGCCCGGGCTAGACGGCGTGATCACGATTCACCCCGGCAATCGGATCCCGCTTATCCCGAAGCAGAGCGGCAAGGCTTACCTCGACGTGCAGGCCACCAAGAAGTTTGTGCTCAATATCGGCATGGTGGCGAATTCCAGCTCCTATGCGCGCGGCAACGAAAATAACGCGTATCAGCCCGACGGCAAATATTATCTCGGACCCGGCTACTCCCCCGGATACGCTGTGTTCAACTTCCAGGCTCACTACGATCTGACGCGTCATTTGCAGTTGGCGGTGCAGGTGGACAACCTCTTCAATCGCCACTACGACACCGCCGCACAAATCGCTCATACCGCTTTTACCGCACAGGACACGTTTCTCGCGCGTCCGTACCCGGCCTATTCTACCGGCGACTTCCCGCTCCAGAGCGTGACCTTCTTTGCCCCCGGCGCACCCCGCAGATCGTGGGTGGACTTGCGCTTCAACTGGTGAACAATGCACTTCTTTCTATTACTGCTCGCGATTCCGCTTTGGCCTCACGGAGCCCCCGGCGAGCGCGGCGATATCGGACCCGAGAAAGACACCACGACAGCCAAGGACGCACTCGTCGGTGGCCGCGGTCTGATTCGGTTGGGCAATGTCACCACACCCGAGATCACACTATATCGTCCAGCGAAAGACAAGGACACCGGAGCCGCCGTCATCGTATTTCCTGGAGGCGGCTACAACATTTTGACCATGGACCTCGAAGGTTCCGAGGTCTGCGAATGGCTCCAGTCGATCGGCGTGACGGGAGTGTTGTTGAAGTATCGCGTTCCCGCGCGAATCGGTCAGCCGAAGTGGACGGCGCCTTTGCAGGATGCGCAGAGAGCCGTCGGCATGGTCCGCTATCATGCCGCCGAATGGGGAATCGATGCGAAGAAAATCGGCGTCCTCGGATTCTCGGCGGGCGGACACCTGGCCGCGGCGGTGAGCACGAATGTCGAAGGTCGCACTTATCCGCCGGTCGACGAGGCGGACAAGCTCAGCAGCCGGCCCGACTTCGCACTACTGATCTACCCGGCCTATCTCATGCAGGGCGACAAAACGTCGCCGGAGTTGAAGATCACGAGCGACACGCCGCCGACGTTCTTGGTCCAGACCGAAGACGATGGAGTCCACGTCGAGAACAGTCTCGGCTATTACGCCGCGCTGAAGCAGGCGAAAGTTCCGGTCGAGATGCATCTGTATGCATCGGGCGGCCACGGCTACGGGTTGCGGCCCACCTCGAAGACTGTAACCACCTGGCCTTCGCGAGCGAAAGAATGGCTCCGCTCGATCGGCGTGATGACGAAACAGTAATGTAGATTATCTTTCCCGCCGTGGCGCACGCGTCCACGCGTGCCGCGTCGACAGTCGTGTCGACGCTCGGCTATTGTTTCCGTGAGCCCGGAAAGACACATCGACACGAATGTCGATGCGGCACGCCTAGGGGCGCACGCCACATAATATTCAGGATTTTCGACGCAGATCACTAGCGAGTCCGCTGAGCCGCCATGCGTCAGCATGCGGGCAGACGCTAGTTATTCATCTGAGCCAACGCAAAATCAATGTCCACTTGCGTGATCACTTCCACCGGACATCCGTTGAGCATTGTCGGCTTATAGATCCACTGCTTCAGAGCCTCCACCGCCGCCGCGACAAGCAAAGGATGCCCGCTGATCAGCTGCTCGTTCAACGTCGAGCCATCTCTCCCAATCGTGACCGTGAATCGCACGATCCCTTCGACGAGCGCTTGCTTGGCGAGCGGTGGATAGATCGGAGTAACCTTCTTAACGAGATTCGCCTGCTGCACATTGCCGCCCACTCGAATCCGGTTGGGAATCGGGGGCCCGGCGCAGGCGCGACTCGCCGGAGGGGGAGGCAGCGGGGGTGGCCCTGCATACGACTGGAGATAATTCTTCTTCGCCTCCAGGGCCTTGTGATCCCACTCGTCCGCGACAATAACATCGGCCTCGTACGCTTCCCTCGTACCGCGCAAATCGGCGCCTCCCCAATCAGGAGATTCATATACGCCATCGCGTCGGAGCGGTTCGGGTCGAGTTGCAGCGCTGGTTCGAGGTTCGAGATCCCTTCTTCGATCACCGAAAGGTATTGCGACTTCAAGTCTTGTCGCACGGGATTCGCCAGAGGCCCGGGTCTCCGAGCGCCAAATGTTGGTCCGCTCGCGCCCTCTTCAACGCGGGATACCATTTCGCCCAGGCGACCAACCCATCGAGTAATACGCCACCTTACTCGCCGGATCCGCAGCAGCGAGGCGCTTGTACCAAGCCATCGCTTCATCCAGCTTGCGAATTTTCTCCAGGCTCGCCACATTCCTGAAAGCCATGCCTTCGCTGTACGACATGGCCGCCAGCGACTCGAGCGCCGTCGCGTTATTCGGGTCTAGCTCCAGCACCCGTCTGAATTCAATTTCCGCTGCGTTGGCAGTCGCTGCGTTTGGCGTCGACGGCGCCCCCGGGAATCCACTGGCCCATGAACGCTGCTCCCAGGTCGAGATGGGGGTTGACCTCATTCGGATGAGCGACCGCCGCCCGGCGCAGAGACTCCAGGTCCTGTGCGCACAACGCCGAAATGAGCACGACGAAAGCTCCGCAGATGCGCATATCTGCTATTTTAGGCCCATGCGATGCTTCACGGCTTTCCTGTATATTTCTCTTTTTGCGGCGGCCCAAAACTCCAACGTCCAGACCGCAACCCTGGCCAACGGGATGAAAGTGATTATCCAGGAAGACCACAACATCCCCAACGTCGCGATGTATTTTTTCTACAAAATCGGCTCGCGCAATGAGCGGCCCGGCATCACCGGGATCTCGCACTTTTTCGAACACATGATGTTCAATGGTGCCAAGAAATATGGGCCGAAACAGTTCGATCGCGAAATGGAAAAAGCCGGAGGCAACAACAACGCCTCCACCAGCGAGGATCTAACCACCTACACGGACTGGTTCCCGTCCAGCGCTCTGGAGCTGATGTTCGATATGGAAGGCGACCGTATTCGCGATCTCTCCTTCGATCCGAAAATGGTCGCGTCCGAGCGCGGCGTGGTGTATTCGGAGCGGCGCACCTCGGTCGATAACAGCAACTTCGGAATTCTGTACGAACAATTGCAGGCCGCGGCGTTTATTGCGCATCCGTATCATTGGCCCGTGATCGGTTGGCCGTCCGACATTGAAGCCTGGACTCAGGAAGATTTGAAAGATTATTTCGCCGTCGGCTATGCGCCCAACAACTGCACGATGGTCGTGGTCGGCGACGTGACGGTGGCTCGCGTCATGGAGCTGGCGAAGAAGTATATCGAGCCGATTCCCCGCCACGCTCCGCCTCCGCCGGTGCGAACGAAGGAGCCGGAACAGCTCGGCGAGCGTCGCGTGATGGTGAAGAAAGCCGCGCAGTTGCCGATCCAGATGATCGCGTATCACGTGCCCGAGGCGAAGAATCCGGATGCGATTGCGCTGGATCTTTTGTCGACCGTTTTATCCACCGGGCAGAGCTCGCGCCTCTATAAGAGGATGGTGGACGAGGAGCCACTGGCGCTTTCGGTGAATGGCCGCGCGGGCGATTCCATCGATCCCACGTTGATGATTTTCACGATTCAGCCTCGCAACGGCGTCGACCCCGCGCGGACCGAGAAGGTTCTGTATGAAGAGCTCGAGCGCCTGCAGACGGCCGAAGTTCCTGCGCGGGAGTTGCAGAAAGCCAAGAATCAGCTTCTGACGCAGCATTACAGCCAGTTGAAAACGATCGCCGGAAGAGCTCGTCTCCTGGGGCATTACGACGTGCTGCTGGGCGATTACCAGAAGGCGTTTACCATCGACAAGGACTTTGAAGCCGTCACCGCCGCCGATGTTCAGCGCGTGGCGAAGAAGTATTTCACTGAGAAGAATCGCACGGTGGCGACGCTGATTCCGGATGCTCCGCAGAAGCAGGGAGGCAAGTGATGAGAGCCGTCCTTCTACTTCTGGCTGCCGCCTGCGCTTTCGGGCAAGCGAAGCTTCCGCAATATACGAAAGAGACTCTGCCCAACGGAGCCGTGATTGCGATGATGCCGCGGACGGGCGTCCCGTTGGTGCATTTCCGAATCCTGGTCAAAGGCGGCGTGGAGTCGGATCCTCGGGAAATGGCGGGGCTCGCGAACGTTACCGCGAGCCTGTTGCGGCGTGGGACTTCGAAGCGCTCCGCCGA
The DNA here is from genome assembly GCA_963813145.1 of Bryobacterales bacterium. Taxonomy (GTDB): domain Bacteria; phylum Acidobacteriota; class Terriglobia; order Bryobacterales; family Bryobacteraceae; genus Palsa-187. The sequence continues at coordinate 1,632,355 of CAWEXX010000001.1, read as the reverse complement.
ACAGTTCGCCGAAGAGTTGGATTTCCTGGGCGGCACTTTTCAAGCGGCGTTCGACGGGCAACTGGGCTCGGCTACCTCTATTTCGTCGGAGTTCCTGAGCAAGGATTTCGATCCCGGGCTCGACCTGCTGGCCGACGCCGTGCTGCATCCGGCGTTCACGGAGAGCGAAGTTCGCAAGGAGCTGGCTCGGCGGGTGGACGCCGCGAAGGCGACGAAGGATAATCCGCAAGCCTCGATCAACTCCTATTTTCGGGCCGCGTTTTTCGGCGGCGCGCATCCTTATGGACATCCGCCGGATGAGATGACGTATACCCGGATCGGACGCAAGGACATCGCGGATTACCACTCGAAGTTTTATTGCGGCAAGAATATGTTGATCGTGGTGACGGGGGATTTCAACCCCGTGGCCGCGAAGACGAAGCTCGCGCAGGTGTTCGGCGCGGTGCCCGCGGGGACGGCGTATTCCTGGACGAACGCAGCCGGACCGGCGCGGCGGGGACAGCTGCTGCTGATCGACAAACCGGATGCGACGCAGACCTATTTCCAGATCGCGCAGCCGGGAATTGACAAGAAGAGTCCGGACCGGACCAGTCTCGACATCATCAACACGCTGTTCGGCGGACGGTTCACTTCGATGCTCAACGACGAGCTGCGGGTAAATTCGGGATTGACGTACGGAGCCAGCGCGCAATTGGAGGAGGATCGGTTGCTGGGGGCGATCGTGATCAGCACGTATACCAAGACGGATACGACCACGCAAGCGATCGACATGGCTCTAGACGTTCTGAAGCGCTTGAATGAAAAGGGCATTTCGGCCGAGCAGTTGGCGTCGGCGAAGGCGTATGTGAAAGGTTTGTATCCCACCCGGCGTCTGGAGACCATCGATCAATTGGCGGCGTTGATTGGCGAGATCGAGTTGTACGGGTTGGGTCGCGATGAAGTGGACGGATACTTCGGCCGCATCGACGCGATCACGCTCGATCAGGCGAATGCGACGATCAGGAAATATTACAAGACCGGCGATTTGACTTTCGTGGTGCTCGGCTCGGCGGATAAGATTCGGGAGCAGATGAAGAAATACGATCCTCACGCGACGGAAGTGCAGATCAAGGCGGCGGGGTGGGGAGATCGGTAGCCTCTCCGGTTTTGTGGCGCGAGCTTCAGCTTGCAGCGCCGGCTTCAGCCGCGAAAACACGAGATTGATGGGGATTTTTACCTATTCTCGCTCTACTTCGCGGCTAAGGCTTGACTTCGCAACGGGTTGCCGCTTAATCTGAGGCATCTTTGCATGAGAGTAACATTACTGGTTGTTTCCATCGCGATACTTGCCGTGTGGCTGATTGGGTGCAGCAGCGGTTCAGGATTCGACAGCGACGCGTTTGGGGGGATTCTGCAATCCGCGCCGCTGAATCTTTCGAGTGAACAGGTGACACTGACCCAGGGCCAAGTGGATTGCGGCGTTCAGAGCGACCTGTGGGAGGCTCCGAACGGCGTAACCGCCAAGCTATTGCAAAAAGGCCGAAATCTGAAGTTCACCGACGATGTTCGCGTCAGCGATCCGGATATCACGGTGCCTTATACACAGGTGACAGGAACCTTCCGGGTACAAGTCGCCGATGTATCGAGGATCCGCGATACGGAGGGCGGAAAAAAGCTGGCCGACGTGAAGCTCGGAATTATTATCAACGATTCGTGTTTTAATGCACCTCTACCGCTGATGGGTGTGCGGAAGGGCAAGTTCTCGCCCGATGCCCCAGTGGTGTTTCAGTTCCAGGGGAGTGGTAAGGAGTGGTCGTTGGATAGGTTAGTTCACTGAGCCAATTTGGTTTCAACGTATGAAGCTGCCAAATGGCGAACGCGCCATCGTCGATGGCAGGAAGCTTCTCGATTACTGCTTGAGCACCGATCATCCACGAGGCCGGAATAAGGCGAGGGTGTTTGCGTCGGTTGGAATTCGCCAAGAGGATGCAGAGAGACTGAAGGATGCGCTTCTGACTGCAGCCCGGAACGCTGAGGCCCGGTCAGGGATTGCGAGCACTTATGGCGACCGGTACATTGTCGACTTCGATCTGATCCGCGAGGGCAAAACTGTCAGGCTGCGCAGCACGTGGATCGTGCGAATTGGAGAAGAATCTCCTCGGTTGACGAGTTGTTATGTACTATAAGGAAAGGTTGCTCATGGCGGAAATGGAGATGCATTCAGTAGTAGCGCTGATCGAGGATCTGCCGGCGGAAGGGCTGGTCCGCGGCCAGGTTGGCACGATCGTTGAGAATTGGGCTCCGGGCGTCTACGAGGTCGAATTCAGCGATCACAATGGCGTGACCTACGCAATGGTCGCACTGAAGGCAGAGCAAGTAATGCGGCTGCACCACGAGCCCACTCACCAGGCCGCCTGAGAGCGATCTCGACGTCGCTTCCGTCCGTTGTTTGACTGGCTCCCGGCGATCCTGACGAAAGAATTGCGACAATAACTACGAGAGGCACGTTATGAGGCACCGCGTAAAGGATCTTTCGCCCGAACAAAAGCTCACAGTCGAGAGCTTGCTGGGTCGTCCGGTAGCCGACAACCAGTCGGTTAGCGTCAAAGCGTTTACGCCGTCACCATTGCTAACTGACGTGGAGCGAAAGGCGGCAATTGAGAAGCTGAATAAATACTTCGCCCGTATCGATGCCAATCGCCAACCCCTGAGCGACGAGGAAGAAGACGCCATCATTAGTGAAGCGCTGCGGTCCGTGCGGCCTGGCTACAGGCCGGTGGGTTGAGAGTTGTTTCTTGACACGAATGTCCTGATTCGTGCGCACGGAAGGCGTCAGACCTTAGCTTTGTAGGCTGAGTTCAGCTCGATACGATTTAGGGAAGGCAACTCAGCACTCAGGTGGTGCGAAATTGACATCGATCAATGGCGTTAACAACTCCTGAGCGAGGTCGGCCACTGTGTCGCATCGATTGTTTTCGTAGGTAAAATAGGGGCTACCGTCGGGGTCAAAATTTAAGAGAACCTGCCTTGTCCATTCGCGCCTACTCCCAGCGTGAACACACAGGACAGTAGCGAAGATCGGCCCTGTCGAAAAAACTATAGTCTCCTGCACTCTTGGGGACGCTGGGGATGGTCGTGGTTCGGTTGTCCACAGGCGAAATCCTCCGAGTATCTCCTGAAATTTGATCTCGGGGTCGAGGCGATGTTTCTTTGAGGCATACTTCTCCAAGTCGGATTCGACCTTGTGAGATAGCTCTTTTGAGAGACGCGAGCACATGGTGTTCCCTGGTTAATCTTAGCTCCACTGTACCAAGACTTCCACGATAGCCGGACCAACGCTGAGATTCATATCGCACCAACCGGCGTGATATCCTCACGCCCATGAGAACCACCGTCACCGTCTTGCCCATCGTTTCGGCCTTGGTTGTGGGTGGTTGTGCGGGCGGTTGCTTCGGTGTCATTTATGCTCGCACCAAGGTTCCGCCAGCGTTGCCAAGCGTCACCACGACAAGTGCAGAGGTCCCAGCTAAATTCCAACTCGTTTCGGGCGAGTACGTTTTTGAAACGAAGGGCACCCAGGTTAAGGAGCGTGGCATCTTCCGCATCAACACCGAAACAGGGCAGACGTCCCTTTTCGTTTACATGGTGGACCCGGAAGGGCTTCTTCAAATGTACTGGAGCGAGATCGGAGATTCACTTCGCTAATGCAGATCAGCGGATTTACCTATCAACGCACTTTTTAGCGCACTACCCGCGTTTGACACCCTCCCACCCGATTCGGTACTCTGAGAAGGTCTAAGAACTCGCACGGAAAAGGTCTGTCTAAATGAAAACCGCAATTCCATCAGCCCCCGGGATCGAGCGCAACTGGCACTTGATCGATGCCGAGGAGGCTGTTTTGGGGCGGGTGGCTAGCAAAGCCGCTCTGCTGCTGATGGGCAAACATAAGCCCAGTTACACTCCGTTTATCGATACCGGCGATCACGTCGTCGTGGTCAACGCTGAGAAAGTCAAGCTCACGGGCCGCAAGGAAGAACAGAAGCTTTACCGGCGCCACTCGGGGTATCCGGGCGGGCTGACGGAAACGCAGGCGAAGAAGGTTCGCGAAACTCGTCCGACGCGGATGATTGAAGAGGCGATTCAGGGAATGCTTCCGAAAACCAAGATGGGGAAGCAGATGTACCGGAAACTGCAAGTTTACGCTGGTCCGAAGCACCCTCATCAGGCGCAGAAGCCAGTCGAACTGACGATAGGTTAAGGAAGAAATATAAGAATGGCGTTGGTACAACATTTGGGGACGGGCCGCCGCAAACGAGCTGTGGCCAGAGTGTTTCTGCGGTCGGGCAAGGGGACCATCACAGTGAATGGCCGCACCTTCGAAAATTATTTTCCCAGCGAGCAGTCGCGCGCCGTGGTGCGGCAGCCGTTGCTGGCGACGGAGACCGCCGACAAGTTCGATATTTTGATTACCACTGCGGGCGGCGGGCCGAACGGGCAAGCCGGTGCGGCGAAGCTCGGGATTGCGCGGGCGCTGCTTGAGTTCAACGCGGAGCTGCGCGCGAAGCTGAAGGACCTGGGAATGTTGACGCGCGATGCGCGCCAGCACGAGCGCAAGAAGTACGGTCAAAAGGGCGCTCGCAAACGGTTCCAGTTCTCGAAGCGCTAAGATTCCGAAGGGCAGGTCGGGGACCTGCCTCACTGTTGTTTTTAGGGCGCATGTTCGCAAATGCGCCCTTCGTCATTCACGTCCCACGCTGCAAATTCCGCTTTGGGCCGCAGCACGGGCTTACTAGACTCTTTCCCAAGAGTAATGGAGGCATTTTTGCCGTCGATTAGCATGAAAGAATTGCTCGAAGCAGGCGTTCACTTCGGGCACCAGACCAAGCGCTGGAATCCCAAGATGAAAGAATACATCTTTGGCGAACGTAACGGGATCTATATCATCGATCTCCAGAAGACGCTCAAGCTGTTCAAAGACGCGATGCGGTACGTTCAGGAGATGGCTTCGTCGGGCAAAACGGTGTTGTTCGTGGGCACCAAGCGCCAGGCGCAGGAAGCCATCGCCGAAGAGGCTACGCGCTGCAACATGTATTACGTGAATCAGCGCTGGCTGGGCGGACTGCTCACCAATATGGCCACGGTTCAGAAATCCATCAAGAAATTGAAGGAGCTGGACGCGATGGCGACGGAAAACAACTGGGAAGGCCGCCAGAAGAAGGAAATTGTGCGCCTGGAACGGGAGCGCAAGCACCTGAACCAGAACCTGTGCGGCATCAAGGACATGAACGGTTTGCCGGACTTGCTCTTCGTGGTGGATTCGAACAAAGAAGCCATCGCGGTGGAGGAAGCGCGCAAGCTGGGCATTCCAGTGGTTGCGGTGGTCGACACCAATTGCGATCCGGACAAGGTGGATTACGTGATCCCCGGCAACGATGACGCGCTGCGGGCGATCCGTCTGTTCACCACCAAGATTTCGGACGCGGTGATCGAAGGCCGGCAACTGGTCAGCGAGCACGACCTGGCGGCAGCGGATAAGCCGGTTGGTGACGAGGTGCTGCCACTGGACGACGCGGAATACGCGCAGTACATCGATCCGAAGTACGCTGAGCAGCTGATGTCGGAAAATCCGGTGGCGGAAGAGGATCTGCCGTCGAATTCGGTTTCCCGCAAAGGTCCGGCCGCGGAAGCCGCGGAAGAGCTGGCGACCCGGAATTCGTAGTTTCGTTCCGCAGCGCGCACTCGCGGGTGTCGCGCCCGTGGTGCGTGCGGCAATCAAAATATTGAGGACATTATGGAAATCAGTGCACAGCTCGTAAAACAGCTCCGGGAGCGCACCGGGGCGGGGATGATGGAGTGCAAGAAGGCGCTCGTCGAGGCGAAGGGGGAGTTGTCGGAAGCCGAAGTGGTGCTGCGCAAGCAGGGAATCGCGTCGGCCGGCAAGAAGTCTTCGCGCTCGACCAAGCAGGGTGTGATCGGCAGCTATATTCATCCGGGCGCGCAGCTCGGCGTGCTGATCGAGGTGAATTGCGAGTCCGATTTCGTGGCTCGCACGGACGATTTTCAGGAGCTGGTGAAAGACCTGGCGATGCAGGTGGCAGCGGCGGATCCGCAGTTCGTCCGCAAGGAAGACGTCACCGAGGCCGCGCTGGCCAAGGAGCGCGACATTCAGCGCGCCCGCGCCATCAACGAAGGCAAGCCCGAGAAGATGGCCGACAAGATCGTCGAAGGCCGCATGAACAAATACTTTGAGGAAGTCTGCTTGTACGAGCAGCCTTTCATCAAGGAAAATACCACCACCATCGGCGAAGTGATCAAAACGAAAATCGCCAAGCTGGGCGAGAATATCTCGGTCTCGCGCTTTGTGCGGTTCAAGGTGGGCGATTCGTCTGTGGATGCTCCTGCACCGGCGGAATAACGGCAACCGTGGCGAAATACGGACGCATTCTCCTCAAACTGAGTGGCGAGGTGCTGGCGGGCGAAGGCTCCTTCGGCATCGACGCGGCCCGTGTTTCGGCGCTGGCGGAGGAAGTGACGGAGGTCGCGCGCACCGGCGTGCAGATCGGCCTGGTGGTGGGCGGCGGGAACTTTTTCCGGGGCGTGGCGGCCGCGGCGCAGAACATGGATCGCGTGTCGGCGGACCACATGGGGATGCTCGCCACTGTGATCAACGCACTCGCGCTGCAGGACGCTCTCGAAAAACAAGGCGCGCCGACCCGAGTCATGACCGCGATCGAGATGCATGAGGTGGCGGAGCCGTACATCCGGCGGCGTGCGATCCGGCATCTGGAAAAAGGCCGCATCGTGATTTTCGCGGCGGGAACATCCAATCCATATTTCTCGACCGATACGGCGGCCACGCTGCGAGGTCTGGAGATTCACGCCGAGGTGGTGGCGAAGGCCACACGGGTCGACGGCGTTTACGACAAGGATCCGTTGAAGAACTCCGATGCAGTGCGATTCGCGGAAATCAGCTACTCCGACGTGCTCGCGAGAAACCTGCGGGTGCTGGACGCTTCCGCGGTGGCGATGTGCCGCGACAACAAGCTGGCCATCGTGGTTTTCAATTTGAACGTCCGTGGCAATATAATGCGGATGACGATGGGTGAGCCAATCGGGACACTCATCCACTAAGGAACGCATATGAAGCCAGAACAACCAGCACCAGCGACGAACCACGCATTTCAAAGCGTGAAAGACGTGGAAGCCCATGCCAAAACGCGCATGGACAAAGTGATTTCGGGCTTGCAGCACGAAATGACGGCGATCCGCACGGGACGCGCGTCGGTGGCGATTTTCGACAGTCTGCGGGTGGATTATTACGGTACCCCGACGCCGCTCAACCAGGTGGCCAATCTGCACGTGCCGGAACCGTCTCTGATCACGATCCAGCCGTGGGACGTGTCGCAGATCTCGGTGATCGAGAAGGCGATTCGCAGCGCCGATATGGGCCTGAATCCGGCCAACGACGGGAAGATTATTCGCGTTCCGGTCCCGCCGCTGACGGAGGAGCGCCGCAAGGAGATCGTCAAGAAGCTGCACGGCGTGGCCGAGGAGCATCGGGTAGCCGCGCGCACGATCCGCCGCGACGCCAACGAGCATCTCAAAAAGCTGCTCAAGGACAAGCTGATCTCCGAGGATGAGGAGCGCCGGGCGCTCGACGACGTCCAGAAAACCACCGACGCGCATATCGCCAAGATCGATCAAGCGGCAAAAGCGAAAGAGAAAGATATTCTGGATATCAAGTAGGCTTCTATGAAGCGGAGCGTGGGTTTTCTGATCGGTGTGGGCATCGGCATCTTTCTTGCGAGCGTGCTCGCACCAAGCCCCAAGCGGCGCGAGGAAGAAGAGGAATGGGACATCGTTGACGAGGCTTCGATGGAGTCCTTTCCGGCGAGCGATTCCCCGGCGTACTGATCTCCTCCTTGGGTTCGTTTCGTAATTTTTGTAGTGCTTCGCTCATAACGAATATTAACTTTCCCGCGTGGCGCACGCGTCCACGCGTGCCGCGTCGACTGTCGTGTCGACGTTCGGCTTTTGTTGGAAAGACACAACTTGCAGTCCGGGTGGGACAGCGCTTTCGCCTGTCGAGGTTTTCAACAAGGTCCTAGTTCCCAATGACCTCCTCCGATGTTGAGTATCAGAGGTAGGTATTATGGGGCGGGGCGGTTCAAACTCCTATGTCACGGATTAGCGACCAGTTATCCCGCGAAAATCTTTAGCACCGCCTGTTCCTGGGGGACTGACCAAACTCGCGGGCGGCAAAAACGACAGAGGAAGATATTCCGGACGCACAGTAATAACTGCCAGCGGTCCGGCGGAACCAACGTGGCTGCAATAGGATGCGGATGGAATTCCGAATGCACAAACCCCCTGGAGGAGTGTGTTGGCATGATGGAATCCAGAGTTCTTGAAACGACGGTCAAGAGTTTCCTGCTCGGAGTGAGCGTCGGAACCATTCTCGCCGCGGTGCTGAAGCCCAAGGAGCCCCAACGATCCTTGGAGCCGGTGCGCGACAAGGTAGACATTGCGTCGGAAGAGTCGTTTCCGGCTAGCGATGCACCGGCGTACTAGGTCGTGGTGCTACGCCCCCACGGTCAAGATCTCACTGCATGTAGACTTTGAGCAATTCCTCAAACTCGTCCGAAGACTTGCAGGTTTTCTTCTCCCCAGATGGGATCGTCACATCGCACATGAAGGGCGCGACTTCCCAATATTTCTTCTTACGATCCGATTCCCAGAAATAGTTGCCGAGATTCTTTCCTTCGAACGCATCTGATAGATATCTCGATGTGATGATCTGGCCCGGTGAAGATTTGGCATCCGTGTTTTGCATGATTACGAAGCACTTGTTGAGCTTCTCGTTATAGTGGTTCTCGTAACCGGCCATCTGCTCTTTTTCCCACCCGCTTTCCTTGAACGCAATGGCCGCTTGCTTCGCGCACTGCGACTGTAGCTCAAGACCGCTGGATTTTGCTTTCGCCTCGATCTTCGCATCCAGTTCACGGACCTGCTTCTGCTGGTCGGTCAGAGTGGCATTTTGGGCGTGAACCATCCACCCCAGGACGCCAACGGCCACGATCAAGGCGAAAATGAGCGCATCTCGCATCTTTGGCGCATCATAACACCATCGTCAGATCCGCGCGATAATGGCCTTGTGCCGATAGTTCCACGCGGATTAGTCGATCAGAGCAAAATCAGGGCGGGCGTCCAGAGGGCCGAGCGCGCCCTCGCGCCCGATGTAATCCGTATCATGCACAGCTTCGCCGACGACGTGCAGGGCGACATCTCGCTGTTCTTTAGGATCGTGATTTCCGATTCGGCAGCAGCCCCGACCCGTTTGCGCGAAACCACGCAACGAATTATCGCCAAGGTTCTGCAAGAGATCAAGGCCGAGGAACTAGGGCTCCAGACGTATTTCAACTTTCGAAGCAAATCAGAGCAGGCCACGCTCCGGGAACCTTTCTGGGAACGACAGTAGATGCCGTTCGCCAACGATCTACTGGAGCAAGCGCACCACCTTGCAAATCGTGAGCCCAAGCGGCCCAAGCAGGCGAGCCTTCGACGCGCGGTATCCACTGCATATTACGCTCTATTTCATCTACTGACATCAGAGACGGCCAAGAATTGGAAGCGCCCTGCTGAGCGAAACACTCTGGCCCGCATGTTCGACCATGGGCCGATGGGAAAGGTTTGTGCCGCCAAGAACAAGGACCTCCAAGATCACTTCAAAACCAATCCCCCGCACAACCGCAATTTCGACGTCCTCAAACATCTCCAGCTCATCGCAAACACTTTCGTTCTGATGCTTCAGCATCGTCATTCTGCCGACTACGATGGCGCGGCAAAATGGAGCCGAACGGATGTGCTTGAAAAGATCGAGTCCGTCGAAGCGGCGTTCGCAAGCTGGCGTGAGATTCGGGACGAACATGAGGCGCAGAATTTTCTCGTGACGCTTCTTCTCAAAGAGCGCAAGAGCTAATAAATTCTCGTCCTCCGGAACCGGGTCAGCCTTCATGAAAGTCCTGAGGAGGCAGGATTCGAACCTGCAAAGCGAGGCGACAGGCCTATCGCCTTGTCGTAGCCAATAAGACCGCGACCATCGGGAGCGGTTGGCCAAACAACGAGTTACCCTTATACTATGAGGGTTTGTCTCCTTGCACTTCTGCCCGGGCTCCTTTGTGCCCAGTCTTTACAGGAATTTGAAAAGAAGGTCACTGAGTTCACGCTCCCCAACGGGATGCGGTTCCTGATTATTGAGCGGCATGACGCGCCGGTGCTTTCGTTCCACACTTATGTGAACGTCGGCTCCGTGGACGACCCCGGCGGCGAGACCGGGATCGCTCATATGTTCGAGCACATGGCGTTCAAGGGTACGCCCACCATCGGGACCAAGAACTGGCCGAAGGAGAAAGCCGCGCTCGATCATATCGAAACCGTCTACGACAAACTCGACGCGGAGAAGCGTAAGGGGTTCCGGTCCGATCCGAAAAAGATCGAGGCGATTGAGGCGGAACTGAAAGACGCCATCGCCACCGCTGACAGCTTCGTCGAAGAGAACGAATACGACCGCATCGTCGAATCGAACGGCGGCGTCGGCATGAACGCCGGGACCGGCGAGGACTCGACGAACTACTACTACAGCTTTCCGCAGAATCGCATGGAGCTGTGGTTCCTGCTGGAATCCGAACGCTTCCTGCACCCGGTGTTCCGCGAGTTTTACAAAGAGCGCGACGTGGTTCGCGAGGAGCGGCGCATGCGCGTTGAATCCAGTCCGCAAGGCAAACTGGTGGAGAGCCTGTTGGCGACGGCGTTCGCGGCGCATCCCTACCGCGTGATGCCGGGCGGGTGGGGAAGCGATATCGACAACTTCCGCATGCCGGAAGCGGAGCTTTTTTACAAGAAATATTACACGCCTGGAAACATCACCATAGGGATCGCGGGCGACGTGAATCCGGCTGAGGCTAAGCGTATGGCGGAGAAATATTTCGGGCGTCTTCCGAACGCGCCGCTGCCTCCCATGGTGCGCACCGTCGAGCCGAAACAGGAAGGTGAAAAGCGCGTCGCGGTGGAGAGCCCGGCGCAGCCGTTTTTGGCAATCGCTTACAAGCGGCCTTCGCAATACAGTCCGGACGACGCCGCGCTCGACGTGTTGAGCGACATTCTTTCCGGCGGCCGAACCGGGCTGATCTACAAGGAACTGGTGCGCGACAAGAAGATCGCACTGGGCGCGGGGAGCCAGGATACTTTTCCGGCAGGCAAATATCCGTCGTTGTTTTTGTTCTACGTGATTCCGTCCACCGGCCACACGATGGAGGAGAACGAGAAGGCTCTGTACTCCATCATTGAGCATGTGAAGAAAGACAAAGTCGATGACGGCACCATCAATCGGGTGAGAATCAAGCTGCGCGCGGCGCTGATCAGGAAGCTCGATAGCAACTCCGGGCTGGCTTCGGAATTATGCAGCTACTCCGTGAATTTCGGAGACTGGCGGAAACTGTTTACTCAGTTGGAGGAGTACAACAAAATCACCGCGGACGATGTTCAGCGGGTGGCGCAGAAGTATCTGATCCAGAACACGCGCACGGTGGCGTATACGCAAGCGCCGGCAGAGGGAGCCGCAAAATGAAAAACCTACTCCTCGCGCTTTGCGTTACCGGCGCCGTCTTCGCGCAGCAGGCGGCACCCTCCTATAAGGACCTGAAATATCCGCCGCTGCGGCAGGTGAAGATTCCAGAACCGGCTACCTTCACTTTGTCGAACGGGATGCGGATCTTTCTGCTGGAGGATCACGAGCTGCCGCTGATTCACGGGCTCGCGATGATCCACACGGGAAACTTGTTCGACCCGCCCGATAAAAAGGGGCTTTCGGAGTTCACGGCGCAGGTGCTGCGTTCCGGAGGAACCAAGTCAAAAACCGGCGATCAGATCGACGAGGAGCTGGAAAACATGGCGGCATCGGTCGAATCCAGCATGGACGAAACCAGCGCCAGCATGAGTTTTTCCGCTCTGAAGGAGAATGGCGACACGGTGCTGGGCGTGTTCAAAGACGTGCTGACCGCGCCCGAATTTCGCGAGGACAAACTGGAGTTGGGAATCTCCCAAACCCGCAGCGGAATCGCGCGCAGGAACGACGATGCCAACGGAATCCCGGATCGCGAGCTGGCCCGGATTCTTTACGGTCCCACCACGCCCTACGGATGGCAGGTGGAGTATGAGGACTTAAACCACATCCATCGCGACGATCTGGTCCGGTTCTATCACCGCTACTATTTCCCAAAAAACATCATGTTCGCGGTGTATGGCGATTTCAAGATCCCGGAGATGAAGGAGAAGCTCGAAAAGCTGTTTGCCGATTGGACCGTCGAGCAGCCAGCCGTGCCCAAATTTCCGGAAGTGACGGCGAAGCCTGCGCCGGGCATTTACTTCGCCGAGAAATCGGACGTGACGCAGACTTTCTTCGCGATCGGCGAACTGGGCGGCACGCTACGCGACAAGGATTATGCCGCACTGCAAGTCGCCGCGAATATTCTGGGCCAGGGTTTTTCCAGCCGCTTGATGTCGCAGATCCGCACCAAGCTCGGCTATGCGTACGATATCAGCGCGCAGTGGTCTCCGAATTGGGATCATCCTGGAACGTTCCGCATCGGAGGTAGCACTAAATCCCAGTCGACTACGGAGACGCTCATCGCCGCCCGGGTGGAGCTGGATAAGATCCGCTCGACGGAGGTGACGGCGCGCGAGCTAGACGAGGCGAAACAGGGTGTGTTGAACAGCTTCGTATTCTTCTTCGATAGTCCGGCAAAAACGCTCAACCGTTTGATGCGCTACGAATACTACGGCTATCCCAAGGATTTTCTGTTCCGGTATCAGAAGGCGATTACCGCTGTGACGCGGGCGGATGTGCTGCGGGTTGCGAAAGAGCGGTTCCTGCCGGAGAATCTGGCGATCGTGGCGGTGGGAAATCCCAAGGATTTCGGAAAGCCGCTCTCAACGCTGGGCAAGGTGAATGTGCTGGACCTGACGATTCCGGAGCCTAAATCCGACGCGAAAAGTGAGGCGCCGAAGGCGGATGCGGCGTCGGTCGAGCGCGGCCGCGCGATGTTGAAGCGCGCGCAGCAGGCCATGGGCGGGACGGAGAAGCTGGCGGGTATTAAGGATCTGTCCGCGTCACTGGAGATGGCCATGGATCCTTCGGGCGGCGGCGGAATGAAAATCAAACAGCAGGTGCGGTGGGTCGCGCCCAACACCATCCGGCAGGATCAGTCGTTTGGAGTGATGACAATTGTTGCTTACACGGATGGCAAATCGGGCTGGATATCGCAGCCGCAAGGAGTGATGTCGATGCCTCCGCCAGTTTTAAGACAAGCGCAGGGTGAGGCTTTCCGCGAAGTGCAGACCCTGATGCTCTCGGACCGCAATGCTTCGCGCACCGTGAGCGCGATCGCCCCGAACGCGGTTGATATTTCGGGTGAAAGCGGACTCAGCGTGCGGGTGGAATTCGACGACGCGACGGGATTGCCGCTGCGCGAGACGTATCAGGAAACGGGGATGGACGGCAAGCCGTCAGAAGTAAAGGAGACCTATTCCGACTGGCGCGATGTGGACGGTGTCAAGCTGCCCTTCAAAGCCATCATGGAGCAGAATGGGAAAAAATCGGGAGAAGCATCCATTTCTGAAATCAAGATCAACACGGGCATCCGCGCGGAAGAGTTGAGCAAGAAACCAGAAACGAAAAAATGACACGGCGGAGTTTTCTTTTATCTACAGGCGCCTGCGCATATGGGCAGGCGGTACGCACGCAATCCGAGATTCGCGGAAAAAAGATCGTCGACGATGCGCTGGCCGCGCTCGGCGGCAACACGTTTCTGACGATGACGGACCGCACGGAATACGGCCGCGCGTACTCGTTTTATCACGAACAGATTTCCGGCCTCTCGATCGCCAAAATTTATACCCGCTACTTCGCCGTCGCGCCTTCGAAGTCGGGGGAAGATCTCGGCCAGCGCGAGAAGGAAGTTTTCGGCAAGACGGAAGATACTTCGGTGCTGTTCCTCGAAAACGGCGGCTGGGATACCGGCTGGCGCGGCTCGAAGCCCATCGAGCAGGACCGCTTCGACCGCTACCGCGAATCGACTCTGCGCAATGTGCTGTACATTTTCCGGCAGCGTTTGAACGAGCCGGGAATGATTTTCGAATCGCAAGGCTCCGACGTGATTGAGAATCTGCCGGTGGACATCGTCAATATCACCGATTCTGAGAACCGCGTGGTGCGGGTTCAGTTTCACCAGACCACGAAACTTCCCGTGCGGCAGATTTACAAGCGAAAAAACGCCGCCACCAAGGAACAGGACGACGAAGTGACCACGTTCGCCCGCTATCGCGACGCCGATGGCGTGCAATGGCCGCACCAGATCCGGCGGGAGCACAACGGCGACAAGGTCTACGAGATTTTTTCGGACTCCGTCAAGATCAATAAAGACCTGACGGATAGCGTGTTCGCGCCGCCGGATCCGAACGCGCCGAGGCCTGCCAAGCCTAAGAAGAAGTAGCCGCGGCCCGCGAACTCAGAAGCTGCGACGCCTTTTCAAGCAGCGCGGCCTGCGTGAAGGGCCGCTGAATTTCGTCGTACGCCGCCTCCCGCTGGTTCGCGCTGCCTGGATCGACTATCCGCAGCACCCGCAGCCCGGGATGATTTTTCAGCAGCGCCGCGCGGATCCGCTCCGCATCCGCCGCCTCGGCGACGAGCAGGTCGAGCGATCCTTCATGCACTTCGCTCAACGCCAGCGCCTCCTGATCGTCCACCGCCTCCAGCAGGTTATAGCCTTCCGCCTCGAAATAATTGTGGAGCTGCGCGCGCACCCGCTCCCGATAATCCACCAGCAAGACCGCGGGGACATGCCCGGCTTCGACGCTTCCCTCGGGCAGCAGCGCCTCCACCGTCCGCGGCAATAGCACCTCGAAGCGGAAGCCTCCGGAGACTGCCTGTGCGGAGATGAATCCGCCGTGCTCCGTCACCGTGCCGTGGACCATCGCCAATGCCAGCCCGTCCTCCGCCGCCGACGACGGTTCGAATAATTTTTCGAGATCCGGCTCCAGTCCCGTGTGCGCGACCGTCAACCTCACATAGTTCGCCACCGAGTCGAACCGCGGCAAGTCCGCATTCCCAGTTTCGATCAGGAGCTTCCCGCCCTCCGGCATCTGCGCGCACGCGTGCAGGACCAGATTCATCACGGCCTGCTCCATCTGGGCGGCATCCACCTTGATTTTCCCCGCCGTGGGGGAAGGACGAATCGCCAGCGCGATCCGCGCGCCGGCCACCGACTCCAGCAGCTTCGACATACGCCGCAGCATCCCATTGACGCTGACGATTTCCGGCTCCTGCGCCTCCTGCCGGGTGCCGAAGCGGGTCAGGCGTCGGGTCAACGCCTCGGCCGCCGCCGCCGAGTCCTGAATCTCCTCGATCGCCCGGCGAGTGGGCGCGTACTCACCCATTTGCTGCAATAAGTGCTCCGCCTGGGTCCGGATAATCGCCAGCAGACTGGAGTATTCGTTCGAAACGCGGGCCGCCATCCGCCCCGCCGCTTCCACTTTTTGGGCTTGCCGAAGCTGTTTTTCCTCCCACATCCGCGCGCTGACGTCGCGAAATGTCAGCACGGTTCCCAGCACCGTGCCGCCCGCCTTCACCGGCGCAGTCGATCCCTCGATCATCATCTGGAGCCCGCTGCGTGAAATCAACTGCCAGGTCCGGTCGAGCGCCATCGGAGCGTCCTTCAGAATCGCCAGCGGCACCGGATCCTCCGCCGGCTCCCCCGACTCGGCGTCCACCAGTCCCAACACTCTCAGGACCTGCTGCCCTTCGGCCTCCGCGTGCGTCCATCCGCACAGCTTTTCCGCCGCTGCGTTCAGCATCAGCACCCGGCTCAAATGATCGGTAACCACTACCGCGTCCGCCACCGATCCCAGCGTCGTCCGCAGTAACGCCTCCCGCTGCTCCAGTTTCCGCTCCACCTGATGCTTGTAAATCGCGACCTCGATAGCGGTATTAAGCGACGCCGGCGCCAGCGGCTTTACCAGGTATCCGAAGGCGCCGGTCACCTTCGCCCGATCGAGCGTCGACCGGTCCGCGTGCGCAGTGAGAAAAATCACCGGCAAGTGGTATTGGTCCCGGATCCGCCCCGCCGCCTCGATGCCGTCCACCGATCCGTCGATGCGGATATCCATCAGGACGATGTCCGCCCCAGCCGCCAGGTCCAGAGCCTCATCGGCCGTGCTCACCGTGCCGACCACTTCATGGCCCAGCGCCTCCAGCCGCGTGGAAATATCGTGGGCGATCAGCCCCTCGTCTTCCACTACCAGTACTCTGTGCGGTTTGTTCACTCTCAGCCTCCAGACTGGCCTTCGCTTACTAGGTGGAGCGACGCGCGGGATTTTCTCATGCCCTGGCCCGCAAAATCTTGTAAATGTTGCGTCTGCGTGAATGAAAAACTATTTACAACCCTGGCTAAGGATGTTATACTCCCCGGCAACTGTTCTGTTGGGGAAAGTGGAGCTGCGGGCGTTTTACGCCTTGCAGCGTGTAGCAAAAGGGCACTTTGGCGTCCGATTGCGGCTGAAAAGCCGGTTACTCTACTTGCGCCTCATCGCGCATTCCACCACCTCATCAGGCACGATTTTTTGTTGCTTGGCAAGTCTCGTAAGTGTGGGAAAGGGAGCAATCGAATGAACCTCTCGCGACGCAGTTATAGTTCTATTTTCGCCATCGCGCTGCTGCTATCTTTCAGCAGCCTTACCGCCCTGGCTCAGTCTTCCACCGGTAGTATATCTGGACTGGTCACCGACCAGCAGGGCGCCAGCATGCCGGGAGTCGATGTCAAGCTGACCGATCCGTCCACCAACATCACGCTCGCTACAAAGACCAACGATGCCGGACGCTTCAATTTTATCAACGTCAATCCGGGAACGTACGACATTACTTTCACGAAAACCGGGTTTTCCACGCGCAGGGTGAACAGGCAAGCTGTGAATGTCTCGGAAATCCTGACCCTCAATGCCACTCTCGAAGTCGGCCAGGTGACCAACGTGGTCGAAGTCACCACCGCGCCGGGTGCTGAATTGCAGACAGTCAATGCTACGGTGGGTACCACCGTTTCCGGACCGTCCCTCACCTATCTTCCGATCTTCGGCGCAGATGCCTCCAGCTTGGCGATCTATCAGCCGGGCGTTTCGCCGAATGGACAAGTCGCCGGAGCGATGTACGACCAGAATACCTTCCAGCTCGATGGCGGCAACAATAACAACGACATGGACGGCAGCATGACGGATTACACGGGAGCCTACGGCCGCAATGGCTTCGGCGCCCAGGGCAGCCCTCCGAGCGGCGTGCTCCCGACGCCTCCCGATACGATTGAAGAATTCAAGGTATCCACGGCAGGACAGACGGCTGACTTCAACGGTTCTTCAGGCGCGCAGGTTAGCGTCGTAACCAAGCGCGGCACCAACCAAATCCACGGATCAGTTTATTATTTGTACTCCTCCAGCGACGTTGGTGGTGCGAATAACTGGGACGCCAACCACACGCCTAGCGGAAGCCTCGGCTACACGCCGATTTCGATCACCCACAACAACAGATTCGGCTATACGGTCGGTGGTCCCTTGCTGCCGAAGTTCTGGGGTGGCAAGACGTATTTCTTCTTCGGCATGGAATACTTCCGCTTCCCGCAGTCGACGATTATCAACAAGCCGGTGCCCACTGCCGCGCTTCGCGCAGGCGTCATTCAAATCAATCAGGGCGGCACTTACGTTCCCTACAACCTCAACAACAACGCAGTTACCGTACCCGGGGTGAACAACGGCCAGCCTATCGCACCGGCGGTCTGCGGCGGCGGAGCCTGCGACCCGCGCGGGATCGGTCCCAATGCCCTCGTTTCGCAGATCTGGAATAATCAGATGCCTCCCCCGAATAACCTTGCCACCGGTGACGCGCATAATATTGAGGGATTCCAGGGTTCGGTATCCCTTCCGGAAAAAACGGCGTTCCTGGTCGGGCGCGTCGATCATGACTTCGGCGAAAAATGGCGCCTGATGTCCAGCTATCGCTACTACGGCCTCACCCAGTTGACGACCAACCAGGTCGATATCGGCGGCGCGCTGCCCGGGGACAAACTCGGTGTCCCGGTAGCCCGTGCTCCGCGTCCGCAGAAGCCGGAATTCCTGGTGGGTGGATTGACCACCATCATCAGCCCCGACGCTGACCAACAATTTCCTTGCCAGCTATACCAAGATCTGGTGGCAATGGGGATCGTCGGCCGCACCGCCGCAACTTGCCCGGATTGGGTGGAGCGCTTGAAATCGGCGGTGAGACCGCCAGCGCGCTGATCCCTTACAACGTGAACAATCAGAACACCCGCCAGCGATTCTGGGACGGTCATGACCAGCAATACAAGGACGACCTGACCAAGATCATGGGCAATCACGTCATTTCTTTCGGCGGAAACTATGGGCGGAACTTACGACTATCACGAGCGCAACGACAACGGCCAGGGTATCAACACCTCGCCGGTGTACCAAATTCTGAACGGTTCCGGTATTTCATATCGGTGCCGCCTATACACCGGTGGGTCTTCCCACCAGTCAGGTGAGCACGTGGAACAAGTATTACTCAGAGGTTCTCGGGATCGTCAATCAGCCGCAACAGTTGTTCACGCGCTCCGGTGCCCAGCTCACGTTGAATCCGGCAGGAACGCCCATGTTCGACCAGAGCACCATCCAGTTCTACAACCTCTACATCGACCGATTCCTGGCACATCAAGCCGACGCTGACGATAACGTATGGTCTTGGTTATCAGGTAGAGACGCCTCCGACGGAACAGAACGGCAAGCAGGTCGAGTTGGTCGATTCTTCCGGAGCTCCCATCAATTTCACCAACTATTTCGCAACCAAGGCTTCCCAAGCGCTTCAGGGGCAGGTTTACAACCCGATCATTGGTTTTTCCACCATCGCCAATGTCTCGGGCGCGAGCCACAAGTATCCCTTCAATCCCGTTCTACGGCGGTGTCAGCCCCCGCGTGGCGGCTGCCTGGAATCCGAAGTATTGCTGACGGCGTCCTCGGGAAGCTGATGGGCGACGGCAAGACCGTGATCCGCGGTGGCTATGGCCAGATTTACAGCCGCCTGAACGGCGTCGGCCTGGTTCTGATTCCGCTGCTCGGAGTGGGTCTCGGCCAGCCGGTTTCCTGCATCGGCGCTTCCAGAACCGGCCAGTGCCTTGGAAGCGGCGGCGTCACTCCGGCCACTGCGTTCCGCATCGGAACCGATGGTCTCAATGCGCCTATCCCGACCCCGACTACGACGCTTCCTCAGCCTTCCTATCCCGGCACCAACGGCTCGGTGGCAGCGGGCGCGGCCTCGGTTCTCGATCCCAGCTTCCGGCCGGCGGCGACTTACAACTTCAACGTCAGCATCCAACGTGAACTCAGGCCGAAGGTGCTGATGGAAATCGGCTACATCGGCCGCATCATCACTCACGAATGGATGCAGCGCGATCTCGATGCCGTTCCCACCATGATGACTCTGGGCGGCCAGAGCTTCGCGCAAGCCTTTGCGGTCTACGTACCTCGCCATGTGCGGGGCCCAGGCCTGTCCCGCCAGCCCGAACAGCACTGTTCCCGTACAGCCGTTCTTCGAGGCTGCTCTGGGTGGGGCCAATTCCTCCTTCTGCAAGGGCTTTGGGAGTTGCACGAACGCTGTGATTCAGAACCCGACCATGAACAACTTCATCACCCAGACGCAGGTGTTCCAGTTCTGGTCGGCGCTCAGTAACGCTTCTTCCTGGACGCTGGGACGGACTATTCCCAGCAGCCAGAGCGCGGCGATCCCCTCGGGTCAGGCAGCCGGCATCTACGCAGACGACAGCTCCGGCTCTTCCAACTACAATGCGGTTTACACTCAGTTCAAGACGCTGGACTGGCAAGGCGTGACCACGCTATCGAACTTTACCTGGGGGCGCTCGCTCGGCACGGGCAACCAGAGTCAGGCGACGTCAACGTATACGGTTCTGAACCCTTATAACGTGCGCCAATCGATGTATGGTCCGCAGTCCTGGGACAGAAAATTTACCTACACCCAGACATTCTTGTGGTCGGAGCCGTTCTTCCGGTCGCAGAAGGGTGTGGTTGGGAAGGCGCTCGGCGGATGGAGGATCGCGCCGATCTTCACTGCGATCAGTGGCTCGCCAATACAGATTGGGACCTTCGAAGCCAACGAGGCGTTCGCGGAAACGCAAACCGGCAGCGCATTTGACGGCGCAGTCCTCGGCGCCAAGTACACCGGCGGAAACACGGCGATTTACAACATCAACGCCCCGACCACCGGAGCTGGAGCCGGCGTTAACGGCAACGCCAACAATGGCGGAAACAGCATCAACATGTTCTCCAATCCGGGTGCCGTCTACAACGAGTTCAGACCTTGCATCCTGGGCTACGACACCAGTTGCGGATCGGGCGGGCAGATTCGCGGCCTGTCGAGCTGGAATGTGGATTTGAACGTGGCGAAGGACATCAACCTGTTCCGGGAGCGTGTGGCTGCGACGTTGTCCTTCCAGTTCGTCAACGTCTTCAATCACGTCATCCTGCGCGATCCGTACCTGGACATCAGTGACCCGGGCGATTGGGGCATGATCGGCTCGAACAACCCGAATGGCCCCCCAGGCGGTCAGATTAACTCGCCCCGGCAGTTGACCTTCAACATCCGGATCCGGTTCTAAATCCGCGAGTCGTAGTAACAACAAAGGGCGCCCCGCGGCGCCCTTTTTGTGTCTATAAAACCCGCTCGGGCTGGCAAATCCGCGAGTCGACACTAGTCATTTCAGGCCGTTATTGCCCCTGCTTCCTCTTCGGCAACGCATCCAAAACTTCAGCAGCCGTGGCACGAGCCCCATGCGCTTTCACAATCTTGCTGAAAAAGACAACTCCCTGCTTATCGATTAAGAAAGTCGACGGATAAGCCGTCTCGTGCGCCGCATCCCACCGGAGTCCGTACAAGTTCGTGAACTCGTATCCCGGATCGAGCAACAAGTCGAAGTTACCCGGGAGTTTCTTGTCGGCCAGAAACTCACTTGCCTTCATTCCCAGATCCTGCGGCGGACCGGGATAAATCATCACCACATGCGTCCCGGCCTCGGCAAATGCCTGCGAGCTCTTAATGAAGTCCTGAACCTGGCGGTTGCAATAAGGGCATTGATAGCCCGGGTATCCGCGCAGCACGACCAGCACTATCGGACCCTTTATTTCCGACAGCCTGATACTCTTGCCCTCCGGGGTTGAAAGGGCAAAATCCGGAGCCTTTTCGCCGATCATCGGCGGAGCGGCAAATATAGGCAACATCGCCGCGAGCGCGATGGTAGCTACACGAATGAAATTCAAAGTGTCACCTCGGCATGTCATTCGCTGCCAGTCGCCCAAAAGTTACGGCTGGCCCAATCCCTGCACTGACGGGGTTATAACCCCTGGCGTCAGACAGGGGTGACTGGCTCGATTACTTATTCCCCACCGGCAGCGCCCCAAATCCGAACCTCGACTCCCTCACCACTCCCGACCCATCGATCATCGCCGTAGCCGCAAATCCCGGCCGCTCCGGCGTACCAAATCGCAGGTCGATCAACTGTACTTCCGTGCCCCCGTCCGCCAGCTTTTCACTCTTCCAGAACGGCACCTGATCGAACCGCGCGAAAACCTCAAAAGGCCGGGTCTTCAGCGCCGCTTCGTTCGGAGGCGATGCATACTCAATCCGCCCATCCGACGGATCGAACTCGCCGTTTAAATCCACCGGCACGTTCACCACGTAGCCGTCCCCCTCCGCCACCCCCCGCCATTGGAACGGAGTCCACCGGCTCGGCATCGCGCTCAGCCGATTCGCCTGCTTCCCGTTGTACAGCCGCGCGCCCATCACCGCCAGCGCCCGCTGATGCGCCGCGAATCGTCCCCCCTCATACCCGATCAGGAAAATCAGCGCCACCCATGCCCACCCTCGCTGGGCTCCCGAGCTCTTCTTCGCTCCGATCTCAGACCCGACCAGCCCGGCCAATCCCGGCGCAGCCACGGCCAGCAGCAGCACCAGTAGAATCCACGGATCGACCACATCCGTAATATCGAGGTGCAGCCATTTCCCCGAAAACGGCAGCAGCATCCGGATGCCGTAAACATTGGTCCAATCGAGCATCAGGTGGCTGAACACCCCAATCAGGCAAACTAAATAGGACCGCCAAGTCCGGTCGCGAAATAACAGGATGAGAATCAGAGCCCACACCGGAGCCGCGATCAGCGAGTGCGCGATGCCGCGATGAATATCGAGATACGTCAGCGTGCCGCCCGCCCACGAAACGATGTCCACGTCGGGAAGATTCGCCGCGATCACCATCATCGCGGCGCTCCGGCCCGACACGCGCGCAAGCATCAACCCGACCAGCGAATGCGTGACGTTATCCATACGACTCTGGGATCAAAATCGTGAGCGCGTCCGGCACGATCTCAATCGTCGCCGGAGTCCGCCCCATATATTCGCCGTCGACCTGAATCGGCGCGTCGCCCAGCAGTTCAATCCGCGTCGATCGCACGGTATGGACTCCAGGCATTTTCTGGACCTGTTTCACCGACACCGCCAGCATGTAAAGAGCGTAGCGCAACGGATTCGATCCCTCGAACATCACGGTTTCAAATTCGTGGCTCAGCAGCGACGCCCCGCGCGCCAGTTCCAGGTCGCCCCCATAATTCCTGACCCGCGAGGCCAAAGTAAATCCGCATGAATACGTGCGGCCGTTGATGCGCGTTTCCAGTTGTCCCACGCGCTTCACGATCTGCGAAAATCCCGCCACCCAATACGCGAACTTGCCCGTTTTCACCTTCAGCCCGGGAATCAAATCGACCACCACCTGGGCATCGAATCCCGCGCCCGCCATCATCAGGAAATGACGAGCCTCGCGGTTAGGCTGGCATAGTCTTCCCAAAGAGACCCGCTTCGGGGAGCAACGTGACAACCGTTCAATCGCCCGCTCCAGCCGGGACCCGAGCCCCAGTTCCATCGCCAGAACGTTCGCGGTCCCGCCCGGCAGCACGCCAAGATGCGCGTTCGATCCGATCATCCCGTTGACCACTTCGTTGACCGTGCCATCGCCGCCCAGCACCAGAATCAGGTCCGCGCCATCGCGCACCGCCAGTGCCGCGAGCCCGGTCGCGTGTCCCGCGCTGTCGGTGGCCATCAGCCGCGGGTGCAGACTCGCGCGACCAAGTGCGTCAATGGTACGTTGTAAAGTGCGCTCAGGGTTGCGTCGGAATTTGCCGGCCGCAGGATTATAAATGAGTACCGGCTGCTGATATGTTGCGATCTCATCAGTATAACTCCCAAAGAATCGATCAGTTGCGCGATGAACTCCGGCGGCATGAGCATTTGTATTACGTGCTCGACGCCCCCGAGATCACGGACGCCGAATACGATTCCATGATGCGGGAATTAAAGGCGTTAGAGGAAGCTCATCCGGAATTCGCGTCGTCCGAATCGCCCACCCAGCGGGTCGGCGGCAAGCCTCGCGAAGGATTCGTTAAAGTGGCGCATTCCGGAGCCATGCTCAGCCTCGATAACGCCCTCGATGAAGCCGAACTGCGCGATTTCGACCGCCGCGTGAAGGGACTTTTAGGCGACGAGCCCTACTCGTATGTCGCTGAATTGAAATTGGATGGATTGTCGCTGGCCATGCATTACCGCGACGGCGCCTTCGCCCAAGCCGTAACGCGCGGCGACGGCGCAGTCGGCGAAGATGTCACCGAAAACACCAAAACGATTCGCTCCGTTCCTTTAAGGGCGAAAGGCACGTTCGAAGTCCGCGGCGAGGTGGTGTTCAACAAGAAGGCCTTCGAAAAACTCAACGCGGAACGCGATCTTGCTGAATTACCTCGCTTTGCGAACCCCAGAAACGCCGCCGCCGGATCGCTCGGGTGCTCGACCCATCGATTACAGCATCCGGCAGCTCGATTTTTACGCCTATTTCCTGTTTCCGCCGCTGCCCACGCAATGGGAATCGCTGGAATCGCTGCATAAAATGGGCTTCAAAGTAAGCAGCCATCGCCATCGATGCGCGGGAATCGACGAACTGGTCGAATACTGCAAAGACTGGGAAACAAAGCGGGATTCCCTGCCCCTCGAGATCGACGGAGTGGTCGCGAAGGTCGATTCCATCGCGCAGCAGACCAAGCTGGGATGGACCGCGAAGGCTCCCCGGTGGGCCATCGCATTCAAATTTCCCGCGCGGCAAGGTCAAACGATTGTGGAAGATATCAATGTCAGCGTCGGCCGCACCGGCGCGGTGACTCCCACTGCTTTCTTCAAGCCCGTCAACATCGGCGGCGTGATGGTTTCGAAAGCCACGCTTCACAACGAAGATGAAATCGGCCGGTTAGGCGTGCAAATTGGCGATACGGTGCTGGTGGAGCGCGCGGGCGACGTGATTCCCAAGGTCGTTCGCGTCGTTAAGGAAGGCGAGCATCGGCGCCCGT
The DNA here is from genome assembly GCA_963813145.1 of Bryobacterales bacterium. Lineage (GTDB taxonomy): Bacteria > Acidobacteriota > Terriglobia > Bryobacterales > Bryobacteraceae > Palsa-187. The sequence continues at coordinate 1,607,833 of CAWEXX010000001.1, read as the reverse complement.
TTGTAATGCCCAAGAACTGCCCGGATTGCGGCGAAGAGGTAGTCCGGGTGGAAGGCGAAGCGATAAGCCGCTGTATCAACACGAATTGCCCGGCGCGCCTCAAGGAATCGGTACTCCACTTCGCGGCCCGCGGCGTCATGGACATCGACGGATTAGGCGAAGTGCTGGTGAACAATCTGGTCGATTCCGGACTGGTGAAAAATGTCGCCGATCTATACAAGTTGACTCTGGACGACCTGGTAAAGATCGAACGGATGGGCGCTAAGTCGGCCTTAAACGTCCTTAAAAACCGGGAATCGTCGCTCAAACAACCCTTAAATCGCCTGATTAACGGGCTTGGAATCCCGTTTGTCGGCGAACGCACCGCCCAGATCCTGGCTGAAACTTTCGGCGACCTCGACCGGATCATGAACGCCGGTGAAGACGAGCTGAAGAAAGCGCGAAGAGGTCGGCCCGAAAGTCGCCCACGGCATCCGGCAATTCTTCGATCATCAGGCGAATCGCGATCTCGTCGAGCGCCTGCGCGAAGTCGGTTTCGATTTCAAGTACGAAATCACGCGCCACACCGGAAAACTCGAAGGCCTCACGTTTGTATTGACCGGCACGCTTCCGAACCTGACCCGCGAAGAGGCGCAAGCCCGGATCGAAAAGGCGGGCGGCAAAGTTTTGAAATCGGTCAGCAAGAAAACGAACTACCTGGTGGCCGGCGAAGAGGCGGGATCGAAGCTCGATAAAGCGAAGGAATTGGGGATCAAAATTATCGATGAGGCGGAGCTGAACGGAATGATGGCATGAGTCATTTCTGGGAGATCCTCAAGGCGCTGGGCCCCTGGGGAGTGCTGATCGTTTCCACAGTGGAGTCGCTTGGGATTCCCAATCCGGGCGGGACGGACTGGCTGCTGGTGGGGATGGCGATCGCGCGGCCGGACGATGCGGCATTCTGCGCTGCGATGGCGGTAATCGGGTCCCTGATCGGCACAGCGGCGTTTTTCGACGTGATGCGGCGCGGCGGCGAAAGGCTGCTGCGGAAATACACGTCGTCCGAGCGAGGCGCGAGATTCCGAATCTGGTTTCAGCGCTACGGATTGGTGACGGTGTTCATCCCAGCGCTGGTGCCGCTCCCGTTCCTCCCCTTCAAAGCCTTCGCGGCATGCGCAGGCGCAATGGGCGTCCCGCGATGGAGATTCATGGGAGTCCTGGCAGTAGGCCGAATCGCGCGATACTCGGCGCTGGCGTATTTAGGAGTGAAGCTGGGGACGGTGGACAATTCGAAGGCCTGGGTGAAGGCCCACACGTGGCATATGGTGTTGATCGCGGTCGGGATTTTCTTGTTCTTCTACTTGCTGCTGAAGTACTTGGACCGGGAGCCAGTGGGGCAACCATAGAGGAAGGAGTTTAAGAGTCGCAACCGAGCGAGAAGCATAATGCCGCGCAGATCTCATTCATCCGTCCGGTGCTCAAGTGCGCCACGCGCCTCCCCAGGCGATGCTGGGACACCGTGACGGTGTTGTGCAGATTCACGGCACAAGGCGATTTCATCCCATCATCTTCATTCAGCGCGACCTCTGACATCACGCCCCGCATGGTCGATGTAATGGGCGCCACCGTCGCGCTCGACAAAAGAGCAAGCGAGCTGTCGCGGGTCAGCACCACCACCGGCCTCCGTTTATCCGGCGGAGCAAACTGGTAAAGACGGATGTCTCCCCGGGCTATTCCAGCGGCCACACTGCCTCGCGTTCCCATCGCGGCACTTCGGCTTCCGATTGCGGTTGCTTCGCATACCCTGCGCGCTCACGCTCCTCTTGAGCCCGAATCTCCAGCTTGCGTAGATGTTCCCGAAGAGCATCCCGAACCAGAGCGGAACGATTCCGCTTCGTCCGGCGCGCCGCGCGATCGGTTGCCACCAGGAGTTCCTTATCGAGGACGATTTGCACCGTTTCCATATGTGGATTCTATTCCACAGTATACTCCACATACCATTGAACGACTCCGCCTGCGCGAACCAACTTTGCCGACTCTAATTTTCTCGGCGTCCGAAGGAAGGGGTCGCTGTCCCTGGTTTCCCTTAATCCCGGAGGCTTGACAAGTGTTGTCACAACTGACAACATCAAAATAGCCAATGGCCGAGACCCGGAAAACGCGGCCCATCTCATGGATCAAACCGGCCCTTAATGACTTCCAGGGCTTTCCGGACGCCGTTCAGTCTATATTCCTCACGGCGCTTACGGTCACGGCCGATGGAGGCATGGCGGATATTGCGAAACCACTGCACGGCCTCGGCTCTGGCGTGTTTGAAATCGCGCTCGCGTTTCGCGGCGATGCATTCCGGGTGGTCTATGCGGTGCAGTTTGGTGACGAGGTCTGGGTTATCCACGCCTTCCAGAAGAAATCGAAGGAGGGGATCAAGACTCCGAGACGCCATGTCGATCTGGTGAAGGATCGACTGAAGAGATTGAAGGAGGCACTCCGATGAAAACCGAAAAACTCGATCTGGTGCGCGGCAGCGGGAACGTATTCCGCGACCTCGGCCGCGAGGACGCGGACGTTGAGCAGTTGAAGGCTCTGCTGGCCGCCGAGATTATCAAAGCGCTCAACCGCGATGAATTGAGCGTGCGAGGTGCCCATGCCCGAACCGGCTTCGCCGCCGCCGACTTCTCGCGCATTCGGAACGCAGACCTTGGCAGGTTCACAGCCGACCGGCTGATGTCGATGCTCAACCGCCTAGGCTCCCGCGTCGAAGTGAAGATCCGGGTTCGCCCGCTCGAAGGCCAGAGTCGGTATGAAAACCGCGCCTGACACACTCTGTTGAGCCGTTAGTCCAGGCCAATTCGGTCATCCGCCGAAAAGAGCCGCGACCACCGGGAGCGGTCCGCGCCGCACTGCTCACACGATCGTTAAAAGCTGTGGACTGCCCGCGCATTTCTTTTGGGGTACCGCTTTCCCTCGCAGCCCTTCTCATGATGGGCGAGAAGTCGGAAGCCCGTGCGCGCCAACGCGCGTTGATACTCTGCCGAACAACAGGAAACACGCGGGCTGTCCCCAGTTAGTTTGGTCGATGCGGCGCAGGAGGAAGGGGTTACCGTCCCTGGTTTCCTTGAAAGGTCTTCAGGATCGCGTTGGCGCGGGCGGCTGCACTCCTGGCTTCCGCATTCTGGTGCAAGCGGCGGAGGACCCCCGAATAACTAACCAGCAAAATGGCCACATCCGGGTGCCGGGAACCCAGGGTTCGCTCTTGCACCTCGATCACAGACGCGAGAAGCTTTGCGGAGGCTTGATAATTGCCGCGGCTCGCTTCGAGATTGGCCAGATTGGCGTCGATGGCCGCAGGACGCGGGGCGCCGGTGCCTGTCTTCTCACAGATGGCCAGCGCGCGGCGCAGAAAGGGCTCGCCTTCCTCGATGCGTTTTCGGTCCGACAAAACGCTAAACAAGTTGTTGAGGATGATTACCAGCAAAGGGTGGTCCGGGCCGGCGTTCTTTTCGCACAGCAGCAGCGCGTGACGCAACTCCGTTTCGGCCTTGGAGTACTCCCGATTCGACCGGTACAGCATGCCCAGGTTGTTGGCGGCCTTCGCGGCAGCAAGCGAATCTGCGCCGTAGGAGTTTTCAAAGATGGCGAGAGCGCGGCGGAGCACCGGCTCGGCGCGAGCAGGTTCTCGCAGGCCCATGAGCGTGAGGGCCAGACTGTTGAGGACGGGTCCGAGGAGCTTGTCGTCGCCAGCCGTTTCGGCGATATGGAGGGCGCGGCGCAGCACCGGCTCTGCCTCGGCGTCGCGGCCACCGGCATGCAAAACGGCAGCCAGGTTGCTCAAAGCCCAAGCCACGTCTGGAGTATCAGGACCAGAGGAGCTCTCCCGGATTGCGACGACGCGCCTAGCGAGCTGTTCCGCCTGATTCAGATCCCCCTGCTCCCGGCGGGCGACGGACAGGTTCGATAAGGCTTCGGCGAAACGAGGATCCTGTTCGCCGAATCGGCCAGCTTCGGCCAGGGCGGAGCGAAAGGCTCGTTCCGCGCCCGGATAGTCAGGCACCTGGGAGAGCCTAAGCCCCTCGTTGTTCCAACGGGACCAACTGGAATCTGGTGTCTGCGCGGCGGCAAATACCGTCAAGAGAAACACAAATCGAGCGGACATGGGCGGTCTCCTTTGCGTTGCGAGGAAACGATTATCGGGTGCGGCGCGGCGGCGAGGTAAGAACCAAATGGTTATTCCGGGGGTTGAGCAGGGTTAACCAAAGGGATGAATCCGGTTAACGGGCAGCCGGGTTGCTGCAAACACTCCCCTTCCTTCGGTCGCGGCTCTGTCAGGCGGTCGCGTGAGGTATAGTTTTTCAAAAATAGCGGTGTATACTGATTGCCTAATAAAATGGCGCAGACGGGAAAACTGACTTTCGGCCCGTTTGAGTTCGAGCCGGATACGGGCCGGTTGGCCAAACAAGGCGAGCACGTGAAGCTCCAGGGGAAGGCGGCGGCGATCCTCGCCTGCCTGCTGGAGAGGCCGGGCGAAGTGGTGAACCGGGCGCAGCTTCGGGCGCGCCTGTGGCCCAATGGAGTTCACGTCGATTTCGAGCTGGGCATAAAAGTCGCCATGAAGAAGCTCCGGGACGCGTTGGGGGACGTTTCCGAGGACCCGGTTTACATTCAAACTGTTTACGGCGAAGGCTACCGGTTTATTGCTCCGGTGACAGCTTTGGCGGCGGCGACTCAAGGCGCCGGGCGTGGTTACATTCGCTGGGCCGCGGCGATTACGATGGCGCTATTTCTGCTGAGCGGCGCGTCGATGAATCCGCTGCACTTCCAGAACCGGGACTGGGTGGTGATTGCGGCGTTCGAAAACCTGACCGGCGAGAAAGTTCTGGACGGGAGCCTCGAGTATGCGCTGGAGCGGGAGTTGAGCCTGTCGCGCTATGTGAACGTGGCGCCAAAGCAACGAGTGGGAGATGCGCTGAAGCTGATGCGGCAGAGTCCCGATGCGGTGCTGAATGAGGACATCGCGCGGCAGGTTGCAATTCGGGATGGTGGGATCAAGGCGGTAGTGGCGGGGCGGGTGGAAAAGGCCGGCCAGAAATACCTGCTGACGATGCGCGTGGTGAATCCGGTGGACGGTGAGAGGGTTGCGGTCTTCAAGAAAGAAGGAAGCCGGGACCAGCTCGCCGGTGGTGCGGAGGCGATCGCCGATGAAATCCGGAGGAGGCTGGGTGAACCGCGGCCGGCACAGCCGGAGCGTCTGGAAAAGGCGACCACGCCATCGCTGGCGGCGCTGCGGGCGTTCAGCCTGGGGATGAGGAACGTAGACGAGGCCAAGTGGGATGCTGCGGCGGCGCTGCTAGAGGAGGCCACCAGGGAAGATCCCGGATTTGCCTCGGCACATATCTATGCTGCGCACTGCTATGTGAATATCGGGAAAGCGGAAATGGCAGCGCCTCACTTTGAAGCTGCGTACCGCTTCGCATCCAGTGTATCCCAGCGCGAGAGGCTATTCATTCTAGGCAGTTATTATTCACGCTTCCATCGGGACGATATGCAGGCCTTGGCGGCGTACGAGGCTTTGACAAACTTGTATCCCGACGATTTTTGGGCTGTCAATAATCTCGCGAATATGTATGCCGAGGCGGGAAGGGTCAGGGAAGCAAATGATGCATTCAGGAGGGCGCTTGCGCTTCGTCCAAACGACTTGCATCCGCCGCTACTCGCTGCACGCCTGGACCTGGAGAATGCAACCGATCGATGGAGGACGGGGGATATAAAAGGGGCGGCACAGGAAGTTGCGCGAGTCAGCGCCCATGCTATGATCCAAACCGACGACAAGTATACGTCCATGCTGGCATACGCGAACCTCACGCTCGGAAGGTTTACTGCCGCAAAGAACCTGTGCGGCCATGTGGATGATTTCCGATGGCGCCAGGAGTGCTCTCTTCGTACGGCTTACGTGAGCGGGGACCTAAAAATGTGCAAGGAGCTTTTGTCTCAACTCCGCTTTACCAAGCCGCCCGATCTGGTTGTATACGCGGACATGATGATCGCCTTGCGGTCCGGGGAAATCGCTATCGCGAAGAAGTGGGAGCAGGAGGATGACAACAGATGGCAGCCCCTGGATGGCCAGATCCTGCTGGCGGAGGGGCATCCGAAAGACGCAATTGACAAGATTTCGCCGGGCCTGTCGGATTCCAACGGCTACGCTTTGAAATTTGCCCTTGTGGATTGGGCCAGTGCGATGGCGCAGCAGGGCAAGATCGAAGAGGCGATTGTCAGACTAGACGCGGCTACGCGTCCCGGCGAGGCTAATCTGATGTTCGACTGGAACTGGACGGATTGCCGGGTGAAGCTGGCCGAGCTTTATCGCAAAGCCGGGCGGGAGCCGGATGCGGTACGGACGGAGAACGAAATGCGTCTCTATCTGTCTGAAGCCGATTCCGGTCATCCGGTGTTGGCGCGGTTGCGGGTTAGGTCGAGGTGAGAGAAACGAGGGACAGCAACCGCGTGTTTCCATTTCCTCGCTATTTTCTCCCCCAATTCCCTCCAACTTCCGACTCCCAACTCCCCCCTTTTCAACCACCTGCCACTTTCACCCGGCTCCCTCTCCCACTCGCCCTGCTATAAACGTCACGAAGGACAAATATGTCGACAGCACATCAAACATCGCACAGCGCAGAAATCAACCGCGCAGAAATTAATCGAGCCAACGCCCGGCACTCCACTGGACCCAAAACCGAAGCCGGCAAGCGCCGCTCTTCCCAAAACGCCCTCCGTCACGGACTCACCGGCCAGCTCGTCGTCATGCCCGACGAAGACCGCGAAATCTATGGGTCCCATCTGCAATCCTTCCACGACGAATACCATCCCCAAGGCGCCACCGAGGAAAATCTCGTCCAGGCCCTGGCCGACGTTTCCTGGCGCCTCAACCGCGTCGCCGCGCTCGAATCCAATCTCCTCAGCATCGCTTACACCCCCAGGGACCTTGTGGACGGCCTCCTCGACCAGGCGAAAGCCATGGCCAACCTCAGCCTCCACAGCCAGCGCCTCTCGCGCCAATTCGAACGAACCGTCGCGCAGCTCCGCGACCTCCAGAAAGGCCGCCGGGAGATGGAAATGCACGAGTCCAAAGGAGAAACCTACCGCCCCTCCGACGATGGCTTCGTTTTTTCACCAACCCAGATCAGCCAAGCCATCCACGCCCGCACAGCCTCTACAGAGCCGCGACCACAGGGAGCGGTCAGCTGATGTGTGAAAGACACACTGGGCGGGAATATGAACTCCCGTGCATTGGGGATAGAATAAAGATAGCGGTCCTCCCATGATTGCCATCGATTCCCTCGTCGAAGAAATTGCCGATCTGAAGGTGTCCCGGAAAGCTGTGATCCTGGCGCATCATTACCAGGATGCCGAGATTCAGGACCTGGCGGATGCGGTGGGCGATAGCCTGGAGCTGGCTCGCAAGGCGCAGGAGTTTTCGGGCGACGTCATTGCGTTTTGCGGCGTCTGGTTCATGGCGGAGACGGCCAAGGTGCTGAATCCGGAGCGCATCGTCGTCGTGCCGGACCGCGACGCGGGATGCAGCCTGGTCGACAGCTGCCCGGTGGAGCAGATTCGCGCTTTCAAGAAGCAGCATCCGGATTACGCGATTGTTTCGTACATCAATACGTCGGTCGAGGTGAAGGCGGAGAGCGACATTCTGTGCACGTCGCGCAACGCGGTGAAGATCGTCAACTCGATTCCGGCGGATCAGCCGGTGCTGTTTCTGCCCGACATCAACCTGGGCAATTATGTTCGCGAGCAGACCGGCCGCCAGAACATGAAAATCTGGCAGGGCGCGTGTATCGTCCATGCGACGTTCGCGGCGCGCAAGCTGGCGGCGGCCCGGGTGGAGCATCCTTCGGCGCTGGTGGCGGCGCATCCGGAATGTCCGCGCGATGTGCTCTCGATGGCGGATTTTATCGGGTCCACTTCGGCGATCATCGACTGGTGCGCGCATCAGGACGCTCCGGAATTTATCGTGATGACCGAGAGCGGGGTGGGGCATTCGCTCCAAAGGCTCGCGCCGGAGAAGAAGTTCTATTTCCTGCCGAACGAGAATTGCAATTGCAGCGAATGTCCGTATATGCGGCGGAACACGCTGGAAAAATTGCGCGACGCGCTGAAGAATCTGGCGCCCCGCGTGGAGCTGCCGCAGGACATCATCGACCGCGCGCGGCTGCCGATCGAGCGCATGCTGGCTGTCAAGTGAAGCCCCTCATAGACACCTTCGGGCGGGTGCACGACAGCCTGCGCATCAGCGTGACGGATCGCTGCAACATCCGGTGCTTTTACTGCATGCCGGAAACCGACGTGAAGTTTCAGCCTCGGGAACAACTGCTGAGCTTCGAGGAGATCGAGCGGTTCGTAACTGTCGTCGCGCAAACTGGGCGTTCGCAAGCTGCGGGTCACCGGCGGCGAGCCGCTATTGCGCAAGAATCTTTCCACTCTCATCCGGAAGTTGTCCGCGATCCCAGGCATCGAAGACCTGGCGCTGACGACCAACGGCGTGCTGCTGGCGCAACAGGCGCAGGAGCTGTACGACGCGGGACTGCGGCGGATCAACGTGCATCTCGATACGCTGGATCGCGAACGGTTTAAGCAGATCACGCGGCGCGACGATTTCGACCGCGTGATGGACGGGATCGAAACGTGCCGGCGGCTGGGGTACGGTCCGATCAAGATCAACGTGGTCGCGGTGAAGAATCTGATCGAGCCCGATATCGTGCCGATGGCGCGGTTCGGACGCGAACGCGGTATTGAGATTCGCTACATCGAGTTCATGCCGCTCGATTCGCAGGGGCTGTGGGAGAAAGGGCGCGTGCTGCTGGCCGACGATATGATCGCGATGCTGGAGCGCGAAATCGGTGCGCTCGAAGTGATCCCCGACCGGGATCCGCGCGCGCCGGCCACGGAATACCGGTTCGCCGACGGAATCGGACGAGTGGGATTCATCGCGTCGGTGAGCCGTCCGTTCTGCCTGAACTGCAACCGGCTGCGCATCACATCCGACGGGCAGCTTCGCTACTGCCTGTTCGCGGTGGAGGAAACGGACATCCGCGCGCTGATTCGCCGTAACGCCCCGGACGACGAAATTGCCGCGGCGGTGGCCGGATCGGTGCACGATAAATGGCTGGGGCACGAGATCAATTCGTCGCAATTTGTTGCGCCTCCCAGGCCCATGTATTCCATCGGCGGCTAGGCGCTAAAATCGAGACTTGATCGATATTCACAGTCACGTGCTGTACGGCATGGACGATGGCGCGCAGACGCTGGAGGAATCCGTGGCCATGGTGCGCATGGCCGCCGAGCATGGCACCACCGACCTGGTGGCCACGCCTCACGCCAATCCGCAATACCGTTTCGATCCGGAAATCATCGAGGCTCGGCGGGCCGAGGTGGCGGCGGCCTCCGGAAACGTTCTGCGTCTGCATGCCGGGTGCGACTTTCATCTGAGCTACGACAATATCCAGGACGCCATCGCGAATCCCGCGAAGTACACCATCAACCATCACGGCTATCTGATGGTAGAGTTTTCCGACTTGCTGATCTTCAACAATACGGCCGAGATTTTCGCGAGGCTGGGTGAGGCGGGGATGACTCCGGTGATCACGCATCCGGAGCGAAATTCGCTGCTGCGCCAAAGGCTGGATCAGATGGCCGTCTGGGTGCAGGGCGGGGCGTGCGTGCAGGTGACCGGAGGGAGCCTGTTGGGCGGATTCGGGCGGCGCGCGGCGGAGTTCGCGCGCACCCTGCTCGACCGGCGGCTGGTACATTTTCTGGCCAGCGATGCCCACGATTGCGAGCATCGTCCGCCGAGGCTCGATGAGGTGCATACGTGGGTGAAGGAGAACTACGGTGAGGAGCTGGCGGATACGCTGTGCATCGCCAACCCCGGGGCCACGCTTACCGGAGATCCCTTAGTTCAAATAGGAGATTTTGGGACGGCCGCGCCGCGCAAGTGGTATCAGATTTGGCGGTAGAAAGAAATATTAGCCGCCGATGAACACCGATGAACGCGGATAAGGCATCGGCGGCAAATAATCTCTTACGCATGGCGGTTCAGCGAAAGAGACTGAGACAAATCCTTCCTTCCCGGCACAACCTTGCGTGCAGGGACTACGAATCATTTGGCTGATAGGTATTGCCGGGATAATCCATGGCCAGGAGGCTCAGCCTCTGCCGGGGAATCTTCCCGCGCAGAAGATCGGACCGAACGATCTGCTCTCTCTCTCCGTCTATGGCTCGCCTGAACTGACCAGGACGGTGAGGGTCAGCGCCGAAGGGTTTCTTCGTTTGCCGATGCTGAAACAAAAGGTCGAAGCGAAAGGGCTGATGCCGTCGGATCTGGAAGAAAAGATCGCAACGGCGTTGAGTGCGGAGGAGATCCTGGTGGATCCGGTGGTGACCGTGACCATCGCGGAATATCATAGCCGTCCCATCAGCGTCGCCGGGGCGGTAAAGGTTCCGGTGACGTTTCAAGCCTTGGGAAAAACCACTCTGCTGGAGGCGTTGACGCGCGCGCAGGGCCTATCGGCCGACGCGGGGACGGAAATCCTGGTGACCCGGCCGGCTTTGACGGAGGGTGGCGTCCCGCGCGTGGAGAGAATCCCGGTGAAAGGGTTGATCGAGGCGGCCGATCCGGCGTTGAATGTGACGCTGGAAGGCGGAGAGGACGTGCGGGTTCCTCAAATCGGGCGGGTTTTCGTGGTGGGGAACGTAAAACATCCCGGGGCGTTCAGAATCGAAGATGGATTCGGATTGACCGTGCTGAAGGCTCTGGCGATGGCCGAGGGGCTGATGCCATTCGCCACCAAGCAGGCGTTTATTTACCGGCATGGCGATGCGGCGTCGCCACAGGAAGTTCCCATCGATCTTAGAAAGATTCTGGATCGCAAGCTTCCCGATGTGCCCCTGCTGGCGAACGACATTTTCTATATCCCGGACAACCGGACGGCTCGCGTGACGATGACCACTATCGAACGCGCCATCGGTTTTGTGTCGTCGACGGCGTCGGGAGTCCTTATTTACAGTCATCCGTAGTTCAAAAATTCCTTAAGGAGAATCGATGCAGGATCAGGAGCGGTTGCCGATGTTGGTGGAGATGGGACGGATGCCGGCCTATGCGCCGTCCGTCTATCATCCGTCCGACCAGGAACCCGAAGAAACCAAGCTTCCGCTATCGCAGTACCTCTGGATCCTGAAGCGCTATCGCTGGCGCATTGGCGGATTTATCGCCGCCGCGGTCATCGGGACGATCATCATTTCGTCGCGGCTGACTCCGATTTATGAATCGACGGCGACCGTGGATGTGGACCGGCAGACGCCCGCGGGTGTGGTGGGGCAGGACTCGGCGCGCATGGTCCTGAACGATTCCGATCAATATCTGGCTACGCAGATCAAGCTGGTGCAGTCGGATTCCGTGCTGCGGCCGGTGGATCAGCGCTTCAAGCTGCGGGAACTGGAGCATCAATCGGAGGCCACCTCGACGCTGCCCAGGGCGGGGGACGCTCCGGTGGCGCTGCGGCGGTTGAAGGTTACGCGGCCTCCGAATACATACCTGCTGCTGATCAGCTACCGTTCGGACGATCCGCAACTGGCGGCGGACGCCGCGAACGCCATCGCGCAATCTTATCTGGAGCACACCTATAACATCCGCATCCGCAGCTCCGCGTCGCTGGCGACGTTCATGGAGAAGCAAATAGAGGAGCTGAGGGCGAAGATGGAGCGCTCCAGCCAGGCGCTGGTGGGATTCGAGCGCGAGCTGAACGTCATCAATCCGGAGGAGAAGACCAATATTCTATCGGCTCGCCTGCTGCAGCTGAACACGGAATACACCAACGCGCAAAGCGACCGGCTGAAGAAAGAGGCGTCCAACGATTCGGTGAAGGGCGGCTCAATGGAGGCGGCGCTGGCGGCGGTGCAAGGCGACGGGCTGCGGCGGCTGGTGGAGCATCGGAATGAAGCTCGGGAACACTTTGTCGATGTGAAAAGCCACTTTGGGGCGAATCATCCGGAATATAGAAAAGCGGAAGCGAAAGTCCGGGAGGTGGAATCGTCGATTGAATCGACCGTGAAAGACGTCGCGGAGAGGGTCGCGATTGAATTCCGCGAAAGCGAGCGGCACGAATCGGCAGTGAAGCAGGCGGTGGCCGACGCCAAGGCCGATTTCGACCATGTGAACGCGCGTTCGTTCGAATATCAGGCGTTGAAGCGTGAGGCGGACGCCGACAAGCATCTGTATGAAGAGCTGGTCCGCAAGATCAAAGAGGCGGGCATTAACGCGGGTTTCCAGAACAGTGCGATCCGCATTGCCGATCCGGCTCGTCCGGCGCTGAATGCCGTTTTCCCGGACGTCAAGCTGAACGTGCTGCTGGCATTCCTGTTCTCCGCGATGCTGGCGATCGGCGCGGCGGTGGTCAGCGACCTGCTCGACAAGACCATTCGCGATCCCGAACAGGTGGCCCGCACGCTGCACACCGAGGTGATCGGCAGCCTGCCCCTGATGAAGAACCGCAACTCGGCCGGATCGCCGAATTTCAGAGCGGGCTTCAAAAACGGGATGGCGATTGAGGGAGAGCAGGATCTGACGGGGTTTCACGAATCGATTCGGTCTTTGCGGAATTCCATTTTGCTGGGGAGTTTCGACCGCCAATACCGGTCCCTGCTGGTGACGAGCGCCGCGCCGGGCGAGGGCAAGACGACGACTGCGGCCAACCTCGCGACGGCTCATGCGGAGCAGGGCAAGCGGACGCTGCTGATCGACGGCGATCTGCGCCGGCCCAGCGTCCACCGCAATTTCAACCTTCCCAGCATGGTGGGCTTGTCAAACGTGCTGTTGGGCGAGATTTCCTGGAGAGCTGCGGTGATCAAGGTGGAGGGTTTGGAAGAGCTCCATATTCTGGCCGCCGGACCGCCGTCGCGGCGGGCTTCGGATCTGATCGGGAGGGGGTTGTCGGAAATCCTGGAAGAAGCCTCGTCCGACTACGATCTGGTCGTGCTGGACGCGCCGCCCCTGCTGGGATTTGCGGAGCCGCTGCAAATGGCGACGGCGGTCGATGGGGTCATTGTAGTCGCGCGGGCCGGGCAAACCAGCCGCAAAGCGGTGGCGAGCGTGCTGGCGACTTTGAATCGGCTGAGGGCGAAGGTGGTGGGGCTGGTGCTCAACGAAGTTCACAAGGAATTGAGCGACAGCTACTACTACTACGGCTACTATCGCTCCTACTACGCGCCGAAGGAAGAGGCGCCATCGTGAGCGTGTTTGTAGGCATTCACGACGGCCACAACGCCTCGGTCGCGGTGGTCGGGACGGCTGCATCGAACTGGCTTTGCAGGAAGAGAGACTCACGCGGATCAAGAATCAGGGCGACGCGCCGGCGGGAGCGGCCAAACTCGCGTTTCAGATGGCGGGGAGCGGTAACGCGCAGGTCGCGCTCAACGGGCATGTACATGAACTACAACCAGTGGCAGCGGGAGACCATTTTACGCGATTATGAACGCTCGTCCGATCTGGTGGGCCGGTGCAAGCAGCCGTTTAAAGGGACGTTTGTCGATCGCGCGTATCAACGACACAAAGCGGACCGGAGGGTGGAGGCGCTGGCCGGAATTGGCGTTGCGAAAGACCGGGTCGAGGCGGTAGAGCACCATCTGGCGCACGCTTCGGCGGCCTACCATACGGCTCCTTGGAGGGATGAAAAGGTTCTCGTTCTCACTTGCGATGGTTCGGGCGACAGGCTGTCCGCGACGGTCAGCATCGGGGAGGGCGGGACGCTTTCGCGGATCGCTTCGGTATCGGAACACGACTCCATCGGGCGGCTGTATGCGCTGGTCACGCGCTATCTGGGGATGGCTCCGCTGGAGCATGAGTACAAAGTGATGGGGCTCGCGCCTTACGTGTCCTCGGGAATCCGCATCGAATCGGCGGCGCGTGATTTCTCGAGTTTGTTCGAGTTCACCGGCGACGGCCTGGCATGGAAGCGCCGCGCGGGGGTGCCGTCGATGTACGCGGCTTACGGTTATCTCAAAAAACGGCTGGACGGAAAACGCTTCGACACCATTGCAGCGGGAGCGCAGAAGTTCATCGAAGACATGTTGGTGAAGTGGGTCTCGAACGCGATCCGGGCGACGGGGATTCGCAAGGTGGCCTGTTCCGGCGGCGTGTTCATGAACGTAAAGGCGAATCTGGCGGTACTTGAGATTCCGGAGGTCGAGGACTTATACGTATTTCCGTCCTGCGGCGATGAGTCGAACAGCATCGGCGCGGCCTGTCACCTGGCGGCGCGCGCGGGCGATCGCATTCAGCCGCTGGGCGCGCTTTATTATGGCGAACCGATTACCGACGGGGAGTCGGAAGAGGCGCTGGCCGGTGCGCGCGGTCTGCGGTTTCATTGGTGGGGCGATATCGAATCCGTGTCGGCGGAAAGATTGGCTCAAGGAAAAATAGTGGCGCGGGCGAAAGGAGCGGTCGAGTTTGGCGCGCGCGCTCTGGGGAACCGGTCGATTCTGGCTCGCGCTGACTCTCCTACGGCCGTGCGAGAGATCAATGAAATGGTGAAAAACCGCGACTTCTGGATGCCGTTCGCGCCGTCGGTGCTGGCCCGCCGCGCCAATGATTATTATGAAAAGCCGAAGCCGGTGAGGTCGCCTTACATGATGTTCGGATTCCGTTCGCGACCCGGGAAACGGGCTTCCTTCGCGGCCGCGCAGCATCCTTACGACTTCTCGACGCGCCCGCACGAAGTCTTCGAGGAGCATAACGCCGACTATCATCGCCTGCTCGAAGAATACGAATCGCGAACCGGGGAAGGGATTCTGCTCAACACGTCGTTCAACCTGCACGGCGAGCCGATCGTGTACCGGGCGCGCGACGCGGTGGATGTGTTCGTGCGCAGCGGTCTGCGTTACATGGCGCTGGGCAACTGGTGGGTGGAGAAAATATGATCGCGGCAGCAGAGCGAGCACTGGAACCACCTCGGTGGCGGGGGATGGTCGCGGCGATGAGCCAAACCGCCGGGGCGTCGATCGCGAGCGGGTTGCTGAGCGCGCTAGGGACCAAGATCATCGCGCTGCTGCTGGGTCCGGGCTCGCTCGCTTTGCTGCAAACGCTGCAGCAGCTTCGCGACGGCGCGGTGACGGCTGCGACGGCGAACGGCCGCACGGCTCTGGTGCAGGGCGCGAGCGCACTCCACGGGGTCGAGCGCCGCGAATTTCTGCGGACGGTTACTCTCTTGTTCGCGGGTGGTTCTTTTCTGGTCGCGGCGGCCATGCTGTTCGCGCCCCACGAAATCGCTCGATGGAGCAGGCTTCCCGCGTCGAGCGAGCGGATGGTGCCATGGCTCGCGGGCGTCGTTCTGCTGTTGAGCGCCTTTCAGTTTCTAACCGCGATTCTAAACTCACTGAGGGAGATCGGCAAGCTGGCGATGTTGCAGGTGGTCGCGCCGGTGGTGGCGGCTATGGTTGCCTGGCCGCTCGCGCTGGTTGTCCGCGGCGGACATCCTTTGGCGATGGTCTTGTTGCTCGCGATTCCGGCCGCTGCAGCCGTAATAGGGGCGATGGCCGCGCTCCAAGGGCATCGGGATCCACTGCGCGAATGGTTTGAGGGACCGGGCCGATGGTGGAGCCTGGGCGCTGCCCGAGGATTTCTTGCGATGTCCGGCGCGATGCTGACCAGCGGACTGATTGCGACGGCGGTCCTGCTGGCGGTGCGAGGATTCATCACGCGCCGCGAAGGAATCGCCATGACGGGGCAGTTCGACGCGGCATGGAACATCAGTATGAGCCAGGTGACGTTGATCCTCGGCTCCGTGCAGACTTACTATCTTCCATCGCTCGCCGCGGCGAAGAGTGCCAGCGAACGAGCGGCTCAAATTCGCAGCATGTTGATGCTGGCGACCCTGACCGCGGTGCCGGTGATCGTGACGCTCGCGGCGCTGAAGCCGCTGGTCGTCAGCGTTCTTTACTCCCATGCTTTCGGGGCGTCTCCAGGTCTGCTGCGCTGGACGCTGCTGGGCGATTACCTGAAAGTGAGCTCCTGGGTGCTGGCGGCGCCGATGCTCGCCACGCGCGATTTGGGAGTTTTCCTGGTGCTCGAGCTGGTGGCGCACGTTACCTTCTTTGGCTCGGCGATGCTGCTGGCGCGCATTTTCAGCGCCGCCGAAGGCGCGGCCGCCGGCTTCCTGGTTTCCTACGCCCTGTACCTTGCTCTGTGCTTTTTTTACGCCCGGGCTCGACACGGATTCCGTTTCGAAGCAGCCGGTCTCTCGGCATGGCTCATTGGACTGGCGCTGGTGACAGCGGCGTCGGCAAGTGCCTGGTCCGGCGAGGCCGTACAGATCGCAACAGCCGCAATTTGGATCGCGCTGGCGGCCGGATTCTCGGCTGGGTTCGCAATGTATATCAGGAGGTATGGAGCATGACGATTTCTGTGGTGATCGCAACCTACAACCGGGCGCCGATGGTACGGGAGGCCGTGCTGGCGGCGCTGGCGCAATCGCGTGCGCCAGAGGAGATTATCGTTTCCGACGACGCCTCCACGGACGGAACCGCCGGCGCAATCGAAGAGTTGGCGGCTGGCGATCCCCGCGTGCGGCTGGTGCGGCAGGAACGAAATTCGGGCGGCGTCGGGAACTGGAATGCCGCTATCGCGGCGACCCGGGGAGACTTGATCGCCTGGTGTTCCGACGACGACCGCTACCTGCCCGGGCATCTGGAGGCATCGGAGGCGTATCTAGAGGCTCATCCAGAGGTTGGTTTGGTGCACTCCGGGTTTATCGATTCCATCGAGACTGCGGAAGGCGAACACCAGGAGCCCCGCCGGCTACGGCCCGCGGCAGTCCTAAGGCGAAGCGGCCTGATGCCCTACCTGATTCGTTATCACGACTGGCCGTTTCATCCCTCCACCATTGTGATGCGCCGGAGCGTCTGGGAACAAGTAGGGCGGTTCGACGCCCGCTATCAGTGCGCCGATGACGACTGGTTCGTGCGGGCGGTCGAGAAATTCTCGGTCGGCTCACTTGCCCGGCACGGCGTTCTCAACCGCAGGCATCCTGGCAACTGGAGCCTTCGGCTAAGCAGCGCATTCATACAACGAGAACGTTTCGAAATCGTGGAAGGCATGATCGAGCGGGACTTTGAATGGCTGCCGAGGATGTTCTGGCGGGCGGCATGGCGGGCGAACATGCGGATCCGGCAGGCACTCACCTTGCGGGTGCGGCTGAAAAGTGGTCACGTGGACGCGGCGTGCGCGGCCTGGCACGGGATACTGCAGGACACCGGACGTCGAACGCCACAGTGGATCGAGCGGGCCGGCGCAGCCGTCATCCGCCGCTGGTGCGCGGGGCGGGAACCGGAATTCCGGGACCAGAGACAGCGCGTGAGTCCCCTCTAGCCATGTGCGGAATCGCGGGTGTCATCGGAGATCCTGGCGCGGCGGAAAAAGTGCGTCACATGATCGACATACAACTGCACCGCGGCCCGGACGGAGAAGGAATCTTCACCGATCCATCGTGCGATGCCGCGTTGGGAGCGCGGCGGCTCGCGATTCTCGATCTGAGCGCCGCCGGCGCGCAGCCGATGACGTCGTCCGATGGCCGCTGGACCATCGTGCTCAACGGCGAGATTTTTAACTACATCGAATTGCGCCGGGAATTATCCGGACCCTTCCAATCAGGGACGGACACGGAAGTGCTTCTCCGGGCTTGCGTCCAGTGGGGCGTTGAAAAGACGCTGGCGCGGTCGATCGGGATGTTCGCTTTCGCCCTTTGGGATAGCTATTCGCGAGAATTGATCTTGGCGAGGGACCGCGTCGGCGAGAAGCCGCTGGTCTATTTTCATCATCTCGACACGCTCGCATTCGCCAGCGAACTGAAGGCGCTGGACGCGTTTCACGACCGGCGTCTCGATGCGCAGGCCGTGGATGCCTATCTGGCGCTTGGATACGTTCCCGCGCCGCTCGGGATCTTTCGCGGCTGCCGCAAGCTGGAGCCGGGTCACCTGCTGCGATTCCAAGACGGGCGAGCCACAGTCGAACGCTGGTGGCATCCGGAGCATGCCGCGCCGGCTGCGGAAAAAACCAGGCCCGAATACATGGAGCGCCTGCGGTCGATCGTTGCCGATGCGGTGCGGCTCCGGTTGCGGTCAGATGTGCCGGCGGCGATATTTCTGAGCGGCGGCGTCGACTCTTCCGTGATTGCCGCCGAATGCGCGCGGCAAGGATCGAAGCTGCACGCTTTTACCGCAGATATGGGCGAAGGCCACCAGGATCTGGCGCATGCGGTTCAAGTTGCCGCGCATCTGGGCCTGCCTCACGAAGTCTTGCGGATACAGGCGCACGACGTACTGCGAAGACGTCTGCTGTGGCACTATGACGAACCATTCGCGGATAGTTCCTCGATTCCTTCGTTTGCGCTCGCCCACGCGCTCGAAGGACGCTATAAAGTCGTGCTGAACGGGGACGGCGGAGACGAGGCGTTTGGCGGCTACCGGCACTATGAGCGCGTGGCGGCCAAGCAGGCGATCAAATCGGCGGCCGCGGCGTTGGGGCTGGGCGACGGCGCGACGAATGTGTATGTCGAGTCGAAGGCGGCGTTTCGCGAAGGCGAGAGAACCAGGCTGCTCAACGGCAATTGGGCGGGGAATTCCCTTTCGTGGCTGCTGCGCCGCGAAGGATACACCGCTCCCGAGGCGACCGCGGTATCAGCGCTCAAGCGCGCGATGTGGTCGGACCGTCATCTGTATCTGCCGAACGATCTCGCATACAAGATGGATATCGCACTCGCCGCCAACGCCATGGAAGGCCGCGCGCCGTTTCTCGATCATCGCCTGCTCGAATGGGCGCAGTCGCTGCCGGCGACGGAATTGGTGCAGGGGGGCGACCGGAAAGTCCTGCTGCGCGCCGCTTATGAGAAGGACCTGCCGCCGGGAGTGCTCACACGGCCGAAGCAAGGGTTCGGCGCGCCGGTGGATCGGTGGCTCGACGGTCCTCTGCGGGAGCTGGCGCTCGATTTGACTCCCTGTCCGTTGCTCGAACGCGATCCGCAGAGGAATCTCAAGGGACAAAGGCTGTGGTCGATGGTAGCATTCGCCGGCTGGGCCCGCGAGTGGAGGGCGACGTGGTAGATCCGATCGTGACGGTCCTGATGACGGTGTACGATTCGCCGCTCGACCAGCTCGAAACCGCCATCCGCTCCGTGCTCTCGCAGACGTTCCGCGATTTTGAGTTCTTGATAATCGATGACGGCGGTCGGGACGAAGGCGTGCGCGCGCAGCTCGATTTCTGGGCCACGGAAGACACGCGCGTCCGGGTTTATCATGAGCCGCATCGCGGCGTGGCGGGGTCCAGCAATCGCGGACTGACGCTGGGTCGAGGCGAGTTTGTGGCGCGTCACGATTCCGACGATTGGAGCGAACCCGGCAGGCTGGCGCGTCAGGTGGCTTTTTTTAAAGCGCATCCTGAAGTTACTCTGGCCGGCACGGATACTTATGGACACTCCTCCGACGGCAAGCCGCTGTGGCGGCTGCGCCTGCCGCATACCGCGGCCGAAATGCCGGAGGCGCTGTGGAGAGGCAATCCGTTTGTTCACGGGTCGACTATGTTCCGGCGCCGGACCGCGCTCGCGATCGGAGGCTATCGGGAACAGTTTCTGTGTTCGGAGGACTATGACTTCCTGTGGCGCCTGACGGAGGAGGGGAGCGCCGTGAATCTGGATGAGGTCTTGTACCATTACCGCTTTAGCTCGGGCTCGATCAGCGCGCGGAGGGCAGTGGATCAGGCGCGCGCGCATCGCGCAGCCCACACGCTGGCAGCCGCGCGGAGGCGGCGGGAGAAAGAAGACGTGGCGCTCGCGCTGGTCGAGGCTGGCGAGGGGGCGGATTCATTTCGAGCCTCGCTGAAACAAGCCGATCACATTATGCTGGCGGGGGATTTTTCGCGCGCGCGAAAAGCGTACGCCAAGTTGTTGCGGGCTCATCCGGCGAGCGCGTTGGCGTGGGCGAAAATGCTCCGGTTGTTCCTGTTTGCCACGATTCCGCCGGCGCGGGAGGCATGCTTCCGATGAATGCGATCCACATTACACCGCCTGCGGCTGGCCAGATTACACCGCCTGCGGCCGGCCAGATTACACCGCCTGCGGCTGGCCAGATTACACCGCCTGCGGCTGGCCAGATTACACCGCCTGCGGCTGGCCAGATTACACCGCCTGCGGCTGGCCAGATTACACCGCCTGCGGCTGGCCAGATTCAACTATCGGTAGTGATGCCGCGGGTTTTGTTTGTGATCCCCGGCCGCGATCAGGGCAATTCGATGATTTTCGTGCGCCGCCAGGCTCATAGTCTGGCACGCGCGGGAGTTGAAGCCAACCTGTTTTATCTGGGCTCGCGAACCTCTCCCCGTCATCTGTTCGCCGAGTTTCGCCGGTTTCGAGCCGATCTTGCGCGGCTTCGTCCGGCTGTCGTCCACGCCCATTACGGGACCGTGACGGCTTTATTCGCCGCCCTGGCTTCGGGATCTCTACCGCTGGTGATTACGTACCGCGGCAGCGATCTCAACCCGCCGCCTCCTTCGTACCGGTGGAGGGCCAAGCTGCGCGCTTCCTGTGGGCGGCTGTTTTCGCAGCTAGCCGCGCTCCGGGCGCAGAAAATCATCTGCGTCAGCCGCCAACTGCGCAGCCATCTCTGGTGGCGACGCGGCGCCGTGACCATTCTGCCTAGCGGCGTAGACCCCGATGTTTTTCATCCCGCGCCGCGAGCCGCGGCCCGCCAACGGCTGGGATGGAACGACCGCGATACGGTCGTCTTGTTCAATGCCGGCCATGACAGCCAGGTCAAGGGGCTGGGCCTCGCGCTCGCGGCCATGGAGCGCGCCCAACGAGCGGTGCCCGGCCTGCGCCTCGAAATCCTGAATGGGAACGTGCGTCCGGCGCTGCTGCCGGACATGATGAACGCCGCCGATTGCCTGCTCCATACCAGCCCTTCGGAGGGATCGCCGACGGTGGTGCAGGAAGCCTTGGCCTGCGATCTTCCCATAGTGAGCGTGGCGGTGGGCGACGTGGTCGAGCGCCTCAAAGATGTCCGCCATTCGACCGTGGCCGCCCGCGACGCCGCGGTGCTTGCCCTGGCGGTCAGGAACATGGTGGAACCACCCCGGCGCAGCAACGGGAGTGTCAAGGTGCCGGAGTTTTCCGCCGTCCACATCGCCGCCCGGTTGAAGAAAATCTACCTGCGCCTGGCGGTGAGTTGATGGATTTCTTCGCGATCCTCGCCGTGACTACCACCGTGATCGCCGCGCTCACCGTCGCGCTCTATCGAAAACGCAGGGACATGGGTTTCCTGGTGGGCATGGCCGCGCTGTACTACTGGACGCTGTACGGCGCCTGGTACATCGTGATCGACAAAACCGGAGGGTTTTCCGGGAAGCAGTATCAGTATCTGGAGTACAAGCTCTTCCCCGTCTCCCTGGACCACGACTATATGTTGACGCTCGCGCTCTACTCCGTGTTTCTCATCGTCATCCAGTTGACGCTGCTGCTCGCGCTCAAACCCGACCAGCGAATCGAAATCCCCCGGCTGGTGATGCGGCATGAGCCGATTCTCATCATCGCGGCGCTGGCCGGCCTGGCCAGCCTGTACCTCATCAAGGACAAGCTCAGCGAGGCCTGGGCCTTGAACACGTCCGCCTATTTATACACCCGCCACCAAACCGACGAGTGGTTCACCCTGCATCAGGTGCTGAACCGCGTGGCGATGCTGCCGCCGGCCATCGGATTCGCCACGCTGGTCGCCGGCAACCGATCGCGCTTCTTCGTGAATGTCGTCCGCCGCTATACCTGGCCGGGATATATCGCGCTCTTTATCGCGATGGGAGCGTTCACGTTCGTACTGGGGAATAAGAACGAAGTGTTCGTGTCGCTGCTCACCGGCCTGCTGGCTTATCTGGCGTCGGTGCGCCGGCCCAGCTTTCTGAAGCTCGGACTGCTGCTGATGGCGGGCATGTGGTTCCTCTACGCCATCGATTTCTTCCGCGGGACGCCCATTTCGGAAATGCGCGAGGCCGTGAATCAGCGTCTCGAGGAGGCCACTGAAGTGGCGTCCTTCGTCACCTCAAGCAACGAAGCCTACGCGGCTCATTTTTCGCTGTACGGCGTGCTCACCTCCGGAGCCGAGCCGCGCTTCGGATACAGCCTCTATTCGCTGGCCTGTTCGGTGGTGCCGCGCGTCCTCTGGCCGGACCGCCCCGCCGACATTTACAACTATTACGCCGATAGCGTGGGAGCCATCCAGAACCAGGGTTATTCCATTCATCACGCCACCGGCTGGTATCTCAATTTCGGCTATGCCGGAGTAGCGATCGGAGCGCTGGTCATCGGACTCGTGTGGGCCTATTGCCTGAACGCCCATCAGCGGATCCGTCTCACCTCGGGCCTGGTATTCCGGCTGTTCGCGACCATCGCGCCGTGGCTGTTCGTGGCCTGCCTGCCGCCCCTGATACGCGCCGGGCCCGAAGGCTATAAAGGATTCTTCGTCGAAGGGCTCCTCATTCCAATATGCACGCTGGCCTTCGCCTGCCGCCCGAAAAAGGCCCGCGCGAAGCTCCAGTGGGACGCCCGCGGAGGCTGGGTGCTGGTGCCTGCTCATGAATGACGCGCCGTTCGTCTCCGTGATTCTTCCGTGCCGCGATGAAGCCCCGTTCATCGAACGCTGTCTCGATTCGATCCTGGCGTCCGACTACTCTGGCCCCTTCGAAGTGATCGCCGCCGACGGAATGAGCACCGATGGCACTCGCCGCCTGCTCGATCTTCGCGCCGCGTTCGATCCCCGGCTGCGGATCATTGATAACCCCGAGCGGATCACGCCCGTCGCGCTCAATCGCGCTATCGCCGCATCCCGGGGAGAAATTATCGTCCGCTTCGACGCCCACGCGGCCATGCCGCCCGACTATCTCCGCCGCTCGGTCGACCTGCTCACTACTACCGGCGCCGCCAATGTTGGAGGAGTAATCCACACTTTGCCGCAATCCGAAGGACCCTTCTCCGTCCCCATCGTCCTCGCCCTCGGCAGCCGTTTCGGTGTCGGCGATTCGCAGTTTCGCACGCATTCCGGCGATACCGGCCCGCGCCCCGCCGATACCGTCTTCGGAGGCGCCTGGAAACGCGGCCTCTTCACCCGCTTCGGAGGCTTCAACGAGAAACTCGTCCGCGGCCAGGACATGGAATTCAATCTCCGCCTGCGCCGCGCCGGAAGGATCATCCTGCTCGACCCCGCCATCGTCTGTGATTACTACGCCCGCGCCGACCTCGCCTCTTTCGTGACCCACAATTTCTCGAACGGAGTCTGGGCAGTGCTCCCCTTCGGCCTCAGCGAAATCGTTCCCGTCCGCACCCGGCATCTGATTCCCCTGGTCTTCGTCGCCGCGCTCACCGCCTCGGTCGCGCTTCCTTTTCCCTGGTCGATCGCGGTGCTGGCCGCCTATGCTACCGCCAATCTCGGATTCTCCGCTGCCATCGCCCTCGCGCATCGCCGTTGGAGCTGTCTCGCGCTTCTGCCCGTCACCTTCGCCTGTCTTCATCTGGCCTACGGACTCGGCAGCGCCTGGGGTTGCCTCCAGCTTGCCCGCCTCAAAATCGCTCCTCCGGAAAGGAATCCCAAGTATGCAAGCCATCCTGACGCCTGATTTTTCCACCGTGACCGAACAGCCCGAGCAGGGCGCTACCCGCCTCCAACTGGCCATGCTCTCGACGCGCTACGCCTGGGCCGCGGGACACGCGGCCGGCAAGGATGTAGCCGAAATCGCGTGCGGAGCCGGGCTCGGGCTCGGCTGGATCGCTCGCATGGCGCGCTCGGTAGAAGCCGGCGATCTCGATCCGGTCAACTGCCGCATCGCGCGGGCAACCTATGCCGGCCGCGAAAAAATCCGCATCTCGCGCATCGACGCGTCCGATCTTCCGTTCCCCCGCGCCTCGCTCGACCTGCTGCTGTTGTTCGAGGCTATTTATTACCTTCACGACGCCGAAGCGTTCCTCCGCGAAGCCCTGCGGGTCCTGCGCCCCGGGGGCACCGTGCTGATCTCGACCGTCAACCGGGAATGGGCCGGCTTCAACCCCAGCCCGTTTCATACCCGCTACTTCTCCGCCCGCGAGTTGCAGGACCTGCTGACCCGCGCCGGGTTCTCCGCCCGCATCAGCGCCGGATTCGCCGAGCGGCGAGGCCCGCTCGATTTTTTGATCGCCGTAGTCCGGCGCGTGGCGGTGGCGGCTCACCTGATCCCCCATACAATGTCCGGTAAAGCCCTCTTGAAGCGCCTGTTTTACGGCTCGCTCATACAAATCCCCCGGGAGCTTCAGCCGGGCCGCCACTCGACCGAACCGATCCACCCGGCCGCGCCCGAAATGCGCCTCAGCCCTTATCGCACGCTCTATGCCGAAGCGAAAAAGGTCGGCTCATGACCCCCACTCTCGCCCGCTCCATTCCGTTCTTCGACTACCCCCAACTATTCACCGCACAGGAAGAGGCTCTGGTCGCGATTTTCCGCGATGTCGGCCGGCGCGGAGCATTCATCCAGCAGCAGGACCTCACGCGATTCGAGCAAAACCTCGCGCGGTTCCTCACCGCCCGTCACGCGCTGGGCGTCGGCAACGCCACCGATGGACTCCTCATCGCCCTTCGCGCCGCCGGCATCGGTCCCGGTCAAGAAGTGATTTTCAGTTCCCACACCATGGTCGCCACCGCCGCCGCCATTCACTTTGCCGGAGCCGTTCCCATCCCTGTCGAATGCGGCCCGGATCATCTGATCGACCCCTCCTCCGTCGAAGCAGCCATCACCCCGCGCACGCGCGCCGTCATTCCGACGCAGTTGAACGGACGCACCGCGGACATGGCGGCGCTCCAAGTTATCGGCAACCGCCACGGTCTCACGATCGTTGAAGACGCCGCCCAAGCCCTGGGGTCCAGATTCCGCGGCCAATGCGCGGGCACGTTCGGCGCGGCGGCCGCTATCAGTTTCTTTCCGGCCAAGGTCCTCGGCTGCCTGGGCGACGGCGGAGCCGTCATCACCAACGACGACGCCGTGTTTGACCGCATGCTCCAGCTTCGCGACCACGGCCGCCGCGCCGATGGTGAAATCGTGAGCTGGGGGCTCAACTCCCGGCTCGACAACCTGCAAGCCGCCATCCTCGACGCGCGCCTCCAGGAATATCCGGCCGTGATCGAGCGCCGCAGGGCCATTGCCCGCCTCTACCGCGCGCAACTCCACAACCTGGAAGAACTAAAACTCCCGCCCGGCCCCGATGACGACGCCGACCATTTCGATATTTATCAGAACTACGAAATCGAAGCCCTGCGCCGCGATCGGCTCCGCGCCCACCTCAATGAATCCGGAATTGGAACACTACTCCCCTGGGGAGGTAAGGCGGTTCACCAATGGGATAAGCTCGGGTTCACCAAAAAGTTGCCGTTGACTGAGAAAATATTCGAGCAAATCTTACTCCTTCCTTTGAACATGTCTATTACGGATGAAGAAGTAACCCATGTATGCAACGCGATATACCACTTCTACCGAAGGGCGTAGTCCCAACGTGCGGACCGATTGCCACTCGGTCCATCCGGGCGCAACCCCGACTGGTGTCCGCTCCCTGTGGTCGCGGCTCTGTGGCTGAGAGGCGGCGGGCAGGTCGGGAACCTGCCCCACTTCTGACGGCGTCGACCAAACTGTAAACCAGGACCATAGTGACCCATCCCCACTCCACAACCGACTGGCTGCACACCCAATGGACCACCATGCTCCGCATCCGCCGCGCGGAAGAAGCCATCGCCACGCTGATCGAATCCGGCGAAGCCCGCTGCCCTTGCCACCTCTACATCGGCCAGGAAGCGATCGCCACCGGCGTCTGCGCCGCGCTCGAACCCTCCGACACAATTTGGGGAGGCCACCGCTCGCACGGCCACTACCTCGCCAAGGGTGGACCCTTGGACGCCATGTTCGCTGAGATCCTCGGTAAAACGACCGGCTGCTCCGGAGGGCGCGGAGGCTCCATGCATCTGCTTGCCCCGGAGCAGGGCATTTTCGGCACGGTTCCGATTGTCGCGGGGACAGTCCCTCTCTCGACCGGCGCAGGCATGGCCTACAAACTGCGCAAGGATCCGCACGTCGCCGTGGCTTTTTTCGGCGACGGGACGCTCGAAGAAGGGCATGTCCACGAGGCTATGAACATGGCCGCCCTGTACCGCCTGCCGGTAATTTTCATCTGTGAGAACAATCTTTACTCCAGCCACATGCACTGGACCGATCGCCGCGTCTCCGATAACCTCGATACCGCCGGCGATTTTCATTCCATCCCCGGACAGAGGATCGACGGCAACGATGTCGAAGCGGTTTATCAGGCAGCCTGCGCGGCCGTCGTGCGCGCTCGCTGCGGCGCGGGACCCTCGTTTCTCGAGTGCCGCACGTTTCGATGGAAAGGGCATGTTGGAGCCAGTTCCGATATCGACGTCGGAGTGCAGCGCTCGGGCGAGCTCGGCGAATGGCTTTTAAAAGATCCCATCGCTCGCGTCGCAGCCCGTCTCACCGGCCTCCGCGAGCTGGACGAAAGCGGCGTCCACCGGGAAATCGAAGCCGCCCTCTACAACGCCCGGCAAGCTCCTCTGCCCCCGGCCGAACGTGTGTTCGATCACGTGTTCCAAACCTTCCAACCTGGAGAAGCCGCATGCGCCTTCTGAACTATGCCCAAGCGATACGCGAAGCTCACGCCCAGATTCTCGCGAGCGATCCCCGCGCCTTCGTCATCGGCCAGGGACTCTGGAGCCCCTGGTACGCGGGCGCGAGCCTCGAAGGTCTGGACCGCGAGTTTTCGCGGGACCGCATTCTCGATTCGCCGGTCTCCGAAAACGCCACCACCGGCCTGGCCGTCGGCGCGGCGTTAGTCGGGATGAGGCCGATCGTGTTTCATCCGCGCATGGATTTCATGCTGCTGGCGGTCGATCCCATCGTCAATCAGGCCGCCAACTGGTCGTATCTGTTTCAAGGCCGCATCGGAGTCCCGCTCGTGATCCGCGCCGTCATCAATCGCGGAGGGGAGCAAGGCGCCCAGCATTCGCAGGCTCTGCACGCGACCTTTATGCATATCCCCGGCCTGAAAGTGGTCATGCCCGCGACCGCCTACGATGCCAAGGGCCTGCTCATCGCGGCCATCGAGGATCCGAACCCGGTGCTTTATATTGACGATCGCTGGCTGTACAGCGCGTCGGGGGATGTGCCGGAGATCATGTATCGGGTTCCCATCGGGACCGCCGCCGTCCGGCGGACTGGAAGCGACGTTTCTCTCATCGGCATATCTTCGATGGCGGCCGAATGCGAAAAGGCGGCGGAGATGCTCTCTGAACAAGGCATCGACGCGGAAGTCGTCGATCTGCGCAGTCTCAAACCCTGGGACCAGGAGACGGTGCTCCAAAGCGTTCGCAAAACCCGGCATGCAGTGGTGGCCGATCCGGGCTGGAGAACGGCGGGAGCCTCAGCCGAGATCGCCGCGTCGATTTTCGAACAAGCCTTCCACGACCTGGCGGAACCCGTGGAGCGCGTCACCCTCCCGGATTGCCCCGCCCCCACCAGCCGCACCGAGGAGTCCGTATATTACCCCGGAGCCCCCGAAATCTGCGCCGCCGCCCGAAAGACCCTCCACCGCAAACCCCATCACGAGGCCGCCGCATGAGATTCCACAAATCTCACCGCAGTGGGGCAGGTTCCCGACCTGCCCTCCCCCGCCCTCCCTTCCCCCCGAAATCCGCTTCTTGAAAACGGAGCATCCCTATGAAACGAACCTTCGACTTCTTCATCGCGCTCACCTCCCTCACCCTCCTCTCGCCCCTGCTGGCGGCGATCGCCATCGCGATCTGGCTGGATGACCGCAAGAACCCCTTCTTCTTCGCCCACCGCGTCGCCCGCGGAGGCGGAGACTTCCGCATGGTGAAGTTCCGCACCATGATTCCCCACGCCTGGAAATCGGGCGTCAATTCCACGTCCACCGGCGACGCCCGCATCACCCGCATCGGGAAATGGCTTCGCAACACGAAGCTCGATGAGCTTCCCCAGCTCTGGAATGTGCTTACCGGCGACATGAGCCTGGTAGGCCCACGGCCGCAGGTGCGCGCCGACGTCAATCTTTATTCGGAGCAAGAACTCGCCATGCTGCGCGCCCGCCCCGGCATCACCGACCTCGCCTCTATCGCATTCGCCGACGAAGGCGAAATACTCGCCGGCAGCGCCGATCCCGATCTGCTCTATAACCAGATCATCCGTCCCTGGAAGAGCCGCCTCGTCCTGCTTTACCTCGAAAATCAGACGTTTCTGAGGGACTTACACATTCTTCTGCTGACGGCCCTCGCACTGGTCTCCCGCCCCCGCGCGCTGCGGTCGTTAACACTGCTGATCGACTCCATGAACGCCGGCGAAAAATTGAAAGCGATGGCCGGCCGCAGGATGCCTCTCGAAGCCTGGCCCCCGCCCGGCGCCTCCGCGATTGTCGAGCGGTATTCGCCCGAAGGAGCCGCCGCCCACGCATGAAAGCAGTTCTGTTAAAACATCGCCGCCTGGTCTCCGAAGCCGCGCAAGTCGCGCTCGCCGCAGTGGCCCTCGGCGCGGCATTCTTGTTGCGTTTCGAATTCACCCTGGACGCGATGTATTCGCGCATGCTGATCCAGTCGCTGCCTCTGCTGCTGGTGGTGAAATTTTCCATGTTCCGGGCATTTGGACTGCGGGATCTGGCTTGGCGTTATCTCGGTTTTCAGGATTTGGCGCGCATCACCGCCGCGAATCTGGCAGGCTCGGCGGCAGCCACCATCGTCTTGAGGATGACCATCGGCTCCGGGTTCCCGAGGTCCATTCATATTCTGGATCTGCTATTGTGCCTCACCCTGATGGTGGCGGCGCGAGGCATTGCGCGCGTCGGTTTCGAAGCCCACACCCGCGTGGGCACGTCGCGCCGCATCCTCATTTACGGCGCAGGGAAGGCGGGAGTCACAGTGCTTTCGGAAATCCGCGCCAACCCGCAGCTCGGCTACGAAGTCGCCGGCTTTCTCGACGACGATCCCCAGAAACGCGACCTCCGCCTGAACGGCGCTCGGGTTTTGGGAGGCAGCAAGACCCTGGCCGAAGTGGCGCGTAAGCATCGCGTCGAGGAGGTGCTGATCGCGCTCCCTAACGCCACCGGCTCTGAGGTAACCGTCATCCTCGAGCAGTGCCGCGCCGCCGGGATCGGTGCCAAGCGCATTCCCGCATTGGCCGAGTTGATGGATCACAAAGTGTTAGTCGACCAGATCCGCGACGTGCGTCTGGAGGACCTGCTGGGCCGGCCGCCGGTGCGTCTTGACCCGGCCTTGATTCGCGCCCGCCTCACCGGACGCGTGGTGATGGTCACGGGCGCCGGCGGATCGATCGGCAGCGAGCTGTGCCGCCAGATCGCCCGCTACTCGCCCCTGGCGCTGGTCGGTTTCGATAATGCCGAAACCGCGCTCTATCAAATCGATCAGGAGCTACGCGAAGCATTTCCGGACGTCCCGTTTTATCCGGAAATCGGCAGCATCCAAAATCGCCGCCGCCTGGACGAGGTTTTCCGCGACCACCGCCCCGCCTCGGTGTATCACGCCGCGGCCTACAAACACGTGCCGATGATGGAGGCTCACCTGTTTGAAGCCGTTGAAAATAATGTATTTGGCACCCGCAACGTGGTCCGTGCGGCCACTGCTTCCGGGGTGGAGGATTTCGTTCTCGTCAGCTCCGACAAAGCCGTCCGCTCCACCAATGTGATGGGCGCGACCAAGCGGCTTGCGGAGTTGATTTGCCTGGCTGCGGGGCCCAATTTTTGCGCCGTCCGATTCGGAAATGTGCTGGGATCGAACGGCAGCGTCATTCCCTTGTTCAAACGGCAAATCGCCGCAGGCGGGCCGGTTACAGTGACGCATCCTGAGATCCGCCGCTTTTTCATGACGATACAGGAAGCAGCCGAGCTCGTTTTACAGGCTGCGGCCATGGGCGAGCGAGGGGAAATCTTTGCGCTCGACATGGGCGAGCCCGTCCGGATTCAGGACTTGGCTCGCAACCTGATTCTGCTCAGCGGTTTAAAGCCCGACGTCGATATCCGCATCGAGTTTTCAGGCATCCGTCCAGGCGAGAAACTATACGAAGAACTCAATGGGATGGAGGAGGATACCGTTCCCACCCGGCACGCAAAAATCCGCATTTTCACGGGGCCGGGAGCCGCCGGCGAAACCGTTTCGAGATGTCTCGAAGAGCTGCGCCGATCGACCGAGGCCAGAGACGCGGCCGGGGTGGTCTTGTCGCTCAAGGAGCTGGCGCCGGATTACAATCCGAGCAGTTTCTTGCTTCGGAGGGCGTTCAAAGCCCGGGTGGTGGTGGCTTAGGATTTACTTGATTGCGTAATTGTGGACGGCAAAGCCGGTGGTCACGATTCCGGTGGTCCAGTTGAGTTTAGAGATGACTCGCGCAGACCGGGGGTATTTTTTAACGATCAGATACTCGACCCCCACTAAGACGCCGGTGGCTCCTAGTTTGATGGAAGCGGCCTTCATGCCGAATCCCCCGTCCGAGCCGGCAAGCAAAGGATTTAGCTCGCGCATCCCGTACGAGCTGGAGGCGTCAAGGGCTTGGCTGGCGACCAGCGGCACGAGACTGATTTTCCAGGACTTCATGGCCGATTGCTCGATCGAATCCGATGCAAAAGCGGTGGCTCCGGCCATCAGTAGCAGAATCATGGGTCTCATAAGGGATTTCTCGTACCTCTAGGGATATCGGGCTAAGAATGAGAGTAAGGCCTTTCGCACCACCGATCAACTGTAATCGTTTGAGTACGTTATGGATCGGAAGTACCGCCGGCGGGAACGGAAAACTCGCGAGCGGGGTGGTCCTATTCCTGGCAGCCATGGGAGTAACGCTCGCGATCGGGTTCCGGGAGCCGCGGATCGAGTACGGTTATGAGGCCGTTGTCTGTTTACTTGCCGCTAGTTGGCGATGGAAGCCTCCGCCGGCTGTCTTTGGAGTTTCGCTGGCGGCGATTCTGGCGTGGGGATTCTTTCAACTCGCTTTGGGCGCGACTGTCGATCGTCTGGTAACTTTACAAAGTTCGCTGCGATTCGCGGCTCTGGCGGCGACATCTTGGATCAGCTTTCTGGTGTTCGGTTCCTTCGGCTTGCGCTTTGTTTTCCTGCGCGCATTTGCGTGGTTCGGAGCGGTGGTCGCGGTGACTTCCGTACTGGCATATTTCACGTCGCCGGGGAAGATCTTGTGGTTCTTCGACGCCCCCTATCCCGATGTTTGGGGGCCATTTCTCAGCCGCAACAACTTCGCGCAATTTCTGGAACTGGCGATGCCGGTGGCTTTGTGGTTCGCTCTGCGGGAGGGCAAGACACCCTATTTATTCCTGGCGGCGATCATGCTGGCGGCAGGACTGGCTTCGGCATCGCGGGCGGGGGCATGCCTGCAGGTGTTGGAGGCGAGTGCGTTGTTGTGGATGCATCGCAAGGCGCCACTGGCACGGCGGATGGCGGTGGGCCTTATTCTGGCGACGATCCTGTTTGGCGCGATGCCCGGCGTGGGGGTTCTGATCGGAAGGTTCGGCGATCCCGACCCGTTTGTCGCCCGGCGGGAAATCGCTCAGTCGAGTTTGCAGATGATTTCAAAGCGGCCGTGGAGGGGCTTCGGATTGGGAACATTCGCCACGGTATATCCGGAATATGCCACGTTTGACGCGGGCCAATCGGTGGAACATGCGCACAACGACTGGCTGGAATGGGCGGCGGAAGGCGGCATTCCGTGGGCGATGTTCTGGCTTGGGTTAGCGATATGGTCGGCAGGAAAGGGGTGGCGTAGCGGGTGGGGAATCGGCGTAGCGGGATGCTTCCTCCACGCCCTGGTGGACTACCCCTTCGCCCGGCTCGGAGTAGCGGCTTGGGTGTTCATAGTAATGGGGATGTTGGCCGCATCCGACCTGAGAGAAGTGCGCCGCTCACGCCACTAAAAGAAAGGCAAGGAGAAAATTGTGAGACTACACACGGTGGAATCGGTGGTTGGGGTGATCATGTCGGTGGTGCTGACAGCGTCCGGCGCCACTCCCGTGATTGGAACAGTGGTGGCACAGGGCGCGTTTCGAGTGGACAATGCATCGGTGACCGGCAACGCGACGTTGTTCGAAGGAGCCACGGTCGAGACCAAGGGCGCGGCATCGCGGATGAATTTGTCGAGCGGAGCCAAAGTCCTGTTGGGAGCCGACTCGAAGGGCAAGTTTTACGGCGATCACATGATTCTCGAAAAAGGCGAGGGGCGTCTCGAAAAGGCGCAAAGCTTTCGCTTCGAGGCACGAGGGTTGACGATTCAACCGGAAACAGGGAACGCATCGGCGCGGGTGGTGCTCGCGGGCGGGACACGCGTGGAAGTGGCGGCGCTGGCGGGGTCGTTCCGGGTTCTGAACGCGCGAGGAGTGCTGGTGGCGAACATTGGCTCAGGGCGGTCGCTTTCGCTCGAGCCTCAAGCCGGCAGCGCGCCGTCCGTGCTCACGGGCACTCTGCGGCTGGCAGGCGGGCACTATCTGTTGACGGACGAGACGACCAATGTGACGGTGGAACTGTCGGGGGCGGCGTTATCGAAGGAAGTGGGCAGCCGAATTGAAGTGACGGGCGTGATGGATCCCACGGCCTCGCCGGTGACGGACGCCTCGCAGTTCATACGGGTGTCGTCGGTGAAGCATCTGGGGAAGGGCGCGGCGGGGAGCTCAGGTACGGCGGCGGCCGGCAGCGGAGGCGGGGGGGGCGTGGCGATTTCGGTGACGACGATCGCGATTATCGGCGGAGTGGCGGCCGCAGCGACGCTCGGGGGGTTGGCGGCGGCGGGGAAGTTGCCGGGGCAGGGATCGGGGACGATCAGCCGATGAGTTTTTAGGGGGTCGGCGGGTTTTGTGGGGCGGGGCCGTGCCCTGCGGCCGGCTGTCAGCCAGCGTACCCGCTGCGACAGAATGGGGTTTCGTGAATGGTGAGTTCGGTTGGCAATCGGCTGCGCGAGGACGGCTTGGAGGGAAGTGGTTTCAATCGGGGCTGTCCGCTCCCTGTGGTCGCGGCTCTGCAAGAACGACTAGTGCCGCGACCGGATGATCTGTTGGCAAGTTAGGTCCCATGCGTCAGCTTGGAGCTTTCACTGGAAATCGTAACAGCCCCAAGCTGACGCATGGGGCTTCAGGTTGTGTCGCTGCTCCGGATGGGAAACCAACTATTCATGCGGTAGAAGTACTCGGGAATAATGAGGCTGTGAGTAGAATTTTCTCTATCGTTCTGACGCTTGTGTTCGCTTGTGCGGGGCTGGCGGCGATCCGGCTGGGGATGGCTGATCCGGAGATTCATTCGCACGCTAGCCAGGCGCTGATCGAGCAGGGATTGTTGGAAGAAGTGTCCGGGGATTTGGAGGCGGCGGAAAAATCGTTGCTACAGGCGGCGCGCGTGGATCACCAGTTCCTTCCGGCATGGACCTTGACCAATTTCTACTTCCGCAGAGGGAACGCCGCGTTGTTCTGGATATGGGCGGATCGGGCGGCGGCGCGGACCTATGACGATTTTTGGCCTCTCTTGCGGCTGGCGGATCAGTTCGAACCGGATCCTGGGCGGCTGGAGGCGCACTTTGCCGACTTGCGGCGGCTGGGGCCGGCTTATCTTAACTTTCTGATTGGGGAAAACCGGCTGGATGCGGCTCAGCTGGTGGCTTGGGAGATGAGCGGGGACAGAGCCAACGATCCGCATCTGGTGGATCTGGCCGATCGCCAGCTTCGGGCGGGGAACGCGGAGGCCGCGATTGAGATGTGGAACCTGGCGTCAGGACTCAACCGGATCGACCCATCCGCGGGCAGAATTCTAACCAATGGAGATCTGGCGCGCGCGCCGTTAAATCTTGGTTTTGACTGGAGGCTGAATCAACCGGACGGCGTGGTGGAGAACTGGAGGCCCACGGAATTCATCTTTACTTTTTCCGGATCGCAGCCGGAGAGCTGCGCGCTTGTGGAACAGACGATTTGTCTCATTCCCCGGCCTTTCCGCCTGCGATTCGCCTACATGACGGGCGATGTGGCACCAGGAGGAGTTCACTGGTCTCTCGACAATCGCGAGGGTCCCGCGATCGAACCGAGTGCGGGATGGAGGGAGGGCGTGTTCGAACTTCCGCGGACCAAGGGGCTGGCCAAGCTCAGATTAATTTATCGGCGGGAGATGGGAACGACTCGGACAGAAGGGCGGATCAGGATACGCAACCTGCGGCTGGAGGCAGCCTCATAAACACGCGAAACAAGACGGGCGAGAGGCGGTGCGCGGGCTGCAGATCGACCCGGGTGCACCGGTCTCATCGCAGAAAGGGCGTCGAGCGAATCCTAAGTGCGGCGGGCGGCGAAGTGTGCCGCTGCCACGATTGCCGGGCGCGGCAAGTGTGGTTTCGTTCCGCCGGGTTTCGACTTCCAGCGGACGAGGGGCAGGGCCGGAGGTTGAGGTCCGTGACGCTGATGGGATCGGCGTGCGGCGTGTGTTTTTTGTTTATTTGGTGGATGATTGGTACGACGATCAGCGAAGCCGCGATCGTCGCGACGAACGACTTGGTCACCGAAAACGCGATGTGCGCACCAGCCGGCTTGAGCACTCCGAAGTAGCGCTCATATACGATTTGACCTTTATGCAGAATCAGAATGCCGTCGGTGTAATTGGCATCGAGCGATTGCGCCCAAGTCATCGTCTGAAATTTGACGGAGTCGATATCGGAGCGCTCAGCCCTGGGCAACACGCTAATTGTCGTCCCGCGAGCCACCAGCCGCGTGGGAAACAGCTGCTGGTAATTCGAAAACGCCCAGCGCGTTTTTGGGAATTCAAAGTAACTCCCATCCGCCGCCCGTATCGTCTTGTCCGACGGCGGAGGCGTCCCGACCATCCACCCCATCTTCACCGGATCGCTGGCGCGGGAATCGAGCGTTGTCTGCGCAGACGCGAGTGCAGCTAACAGAATGAGTAACGCGGCTTTCATTTGTATCCCAGGTGCAATGCTACCGCACCGCCGGTCATCCGTTCGAACTCGACTCGTTGAAATCCGGAGGCTTTCATTTGCGCGGCGAGGTCTTCTGCGCCGGGAAATTTTCTGATGGATTCGGGCAAGTACGAATAAGCATCCCGCGAGCCCGATATCATGCCTCCGACCCACGGCAGCACGCGGGTCGAAAAAAAGCCGTAGAGCGCACCAAACGCTCGATTTGTTGGATGGGAAAACTCAAGAATCGCGGCCACGCCACCCGGTTTCAGCACCCGCAGCAACTCGGCGAGGCCTTTTTCATAGTTTGCGAGATTTCGAAAACCGAAAGCGCAGGTGATCAGATCGAGGGAACGGTCCGCCAGCGGGAGTGCCAGCGCATCTGCTTCAAACAAAGGGCTTAAGCTGCTCTTTCGCTGTGCTTCCAGCAGCATCGGATGGCAGAAGTCACTCCCTAGGACGCGGGCGCTGTGACCCTCCAGCGCAAGTAAAACATCGCCAGTTCCACAGCACAGGTCGAGCACTTGCGCATCAGGGCGGGCCAAAATATCCGATACCCGTTTCACGGTGCGGGCGCGCCAGCGCTTATCGAGATTGAAGGAAAGCAGATGATTCAAAAGGTCATAGCGGCCAGCGATGCGGCCGAACATACCTTGCACCCAGACTGCTTTATCCTCCACGCAAAACCGCCTCGATCGAATCGAGCACTAAGCGATCGTCGATGCCGGAGACTACTTTTACTTCGCCGATTTTCACCGGGAGCACGAAATGGACGTTGCCTCGGATAGTCTTCTTGTCGGTGACGAGTCTAGCCGCTAAGTTACTGGCGGAAATACCTTTAAGGGAAGGAATCGGACCATATTTGACGATCACCCGATCGATATCAGGCGTGTCTTTCACACTGGCCAGGGCGTTCGCGACACGCATCCCAAAAGCTACTGCTTCGCCGTGAAGAAATCCCGAATACCCGGTCTCGGCTTCGAGGGCGTGCCCAACTGTGTGGCCGAAATTCAGGATCCGCCTGAGGCCGCCTTCGCGCTCGTCCGCACTCACCACTTCGGCCTTGATGCGTACTGCGTCGGCAATGATGCTGTCGACGATTTCGGGCTTCTGGGCGAGCACGCCTGCCATCTCTTCGTCCAACAAACGAAATAGGTTAGCGTCACGGATGACGCCGCATTTGATGATTTCGTAGAGACCCGCGCGGTACTCACGCTCGGGAAGAGTCTGCAAAACATCCGGGTCGATCAACACCGCCAGGGGTTGATGAAAACTGCCTAGCAAGTTCTTTCCTGAGACCAAGTTGACGCCGGTTTTTCCACCTACCGCGGCATCGACCTGGGCAAGCAGCGTGGTCGGGACCTGGATGACGGGGATGCCGCGCATGAAAATTGCGGCTAGGAAACCGCCTGTATCGTTGACGATACCGCCTCCAAACGCCACGACGACGCTCGAGCGGTCGGCTCCGGCGGCCAGCATTTGCTCGGCCATCGCCTCTACTTCGGAGATGCGTTTCTTGGTTTCGCCGCCGGGGAAAAAGATAACGTTATGAGGGATTTGCGTGAAGCAGGCGCTGTGCAGATCCCAAACGTCGCGGGTGGTGATTACGAAAACTTTCCCGCATTTTGGGGGAAGAAAATCCTGAATGCGCCGGACCGCGCCGCGCTCGACGATGGCTTCGTAGGTGCGCTGGGGGGTTTGGACGCGAAAGCTCGCCATAACGTTCTATTGTGGCATAGCCTTAATTTTAGCCTCGAGAGCGGTTTTTATATCGGGCCACTCGGGGGCGATGACGCTGAAGTAGACGGTGTCGCGGAGGCGTCCGCTCCAAGTGACCATGTGCTGGCGGAAAATCCCCTCCTGCTTCGCGCCGAGGCGGAGGATGGCGTTGCGAGATTGGGTGTTGAGGGAATCGGTTTTCCATTCGACGCGATTGCAGCCGATGGCTGCGAAGGCGTGGCGCATCATCAGGTATTTGGCTTCGGTGTTGATGGCGGTGCGCTGCCAGGGTTTTGCGATCCAGGTGCTGCCGATTTCGAGGCGCTTATTCGGCTCGTCAATGTTCAAGTACCTGGTCGAGCCAATGACTTTTCCGGAGGCGCGGTG
This sequence comes from Bryobacterales bacterium, assembly GCA_963813145.1. Taxonomy (GTDB): domain Bacteria; phylum Acidobacteriota; class Terriglobia; order Bryobacterales; family Bryobacteraceae; genus Palsa-187. The sequence goes on along the minus strand of CAWEXX010000001.1, from coordinate 1,570,677 downwards.
GACGGTGGCGAAGGGGAGGGAGACTCCTCGTTCCTGCTCCGAGAGGGCCGTGCGGATGTAGCGCAACATCTGGTCCGGGTTGAGGACCTGGGTGGGGATCCATTTCCAGAGCTCGGGGTCGAGACCGATGGCGCAGAGAGGCTCGTGATGGGATTCCGAGAGAGGCTCCAGTCGGACGTGGTTGCCTTCTAGAGTTATGGGGGTCACTGGTGGATTATTTTAGCGAACGGGGTGGGGGGCTGCGGTCGAGCTTGGGCTGACCGCTCCCGATGGTCGCGGCTCTGAAAAGGCGAAAAAGCAGGGACATGCTGGTCCGAGTCGTTTATGCTGAGTAGAAATGGCCAAGCGTTTTAGGGACCTGACGGACCGGGAAATTCTCGCCCTCGCGATTTCTCTGGAAGAGGAGGATGCTCGCATTTTCGGCGACTTTGCCGACGGGCTGCGGGCGGAATATCCGGCGACGGCGAAAGTTTTCGAGGAAATGCAGGCCGAGGAATCGGAGCATCGCGCCAGCCTGTTTGAGCTATACAAGCAGCGTTTTGGCGATCACATTCCTTTGATCCGCCGCGACGATGTATCGGGATTTGTACGCCGAAGGCCACTATGGCTGACGCGGCCACTGGGAATCAAAGCCGTGCGGAGACAGGCGCAGTTGATGGAGATGGAGACGCGCCAGTTTTACCTCAAGGCGCTGGACAAGGTGACCGACGCATCGACCCGCAAGCTTCTGGGAGATCTGGAGGAAGCGGAGCGCAAGCATCAGCGGACCGCCGGATCGATGGAAGAGAAGCACCTCGACGAGCATTCCCGGGCGGCGGAAGATGCGGGCGCGGAGAAATTGTTCCTGTTGCAGATCATTCAGCCGGGGTTGGTCGGGTTGATGGACGGCTCCGTATCCACGCTGGCGCCGGTGTTCGCGGCGGCTTTCGCGACGAAGAATAGCTGGGACGCATTCCTGGTGGGGCTCGCGGCATCGTTGGGGGCGGGAATTTCGATGGGATTCGCGGAGGCGCTATCGGATGACGGATCGCTGACCGGGCGAGGACGTCCGTGGATTCGCGGAACGGCGTCCGGCCTGATGACCACGGCCGGTGGAATCGGCCACACGCTACCCTATTTGATCCACGATTTTCGGATTGCGACGGGCGTAGCTGGTATTGTGGTCGCCATCGAGCTGGCGATTATCAGCTACATCCGGCATCGATATATGGACACGCCTTGGTTTACGGCAGCGTTCCAGGTAGGCGTGGGCGGCATCCTGGTGCTGATTACCGGAATCCTGATCGGGAGCTCCTAGCAGGCCTGCTGCAAAGGCAATACTATTATGCATCTCGTGGCGCACGCGCCCACGCGTGCCGCATCTACACTCATGTCGATGCCTGGGAGCTTTCAACAGGCGTCGAGACGAGTCTCGACGCGGCACGCACGAGTGCGTGCGCCACGGTAACGGCGACGGCTATTTTTCGGCGACTACGGGGTTGCGCAATTCGCCTAGGCCTTCGACGCGGACGATGCATTCGTCGCCATCTTTGAGGTAGCGCGGGGGCTTTCGCGCGAAGCCTACACCGGAGGGCGTGCCGGTGGAAATGATGTCGCCCGGCTCAAGGGTCACGACGCTGGAGATGTATTCGATCAGTTCCGGGATCTTGAAGATCAACTCGCGTGTGTTGGATTTTTGCAGCACCTCGCCGCCGATTTCGAGCGAAATATCGAGCGCGTGGGGATCTGCAATCTCATCCTTGGTGACGATGGCGGGACCCATCGGCGCGAAGGTGTCGCATGTCTTGCCCATCAGCCATTGGGTGGTGGCCAGTTGCAGATCCCGCGCGCTGACGTCGTTGACGATGGTGTAGCCGAACACGTGGTCCATCGCTTTCGAAGCGGGAATGCGGCGGCCGCCGGGTCCGATGACCACCGCGAACTCCGCTTCGTAATCGGGCTGCGCGGATTCCGGGGGAAGCACGATGTTTTCGCCGGGCCCGATGACGACGTTGGGAAATTTGTTGAAGATGGTCGGGACTTTCGGGATCGCCATGTTCGATTCAATGGCGTGATCGCGATAGTTGAGACCGACGCAGATAAACTTCGGCGGACGGGGAATCGGAGCCAACAGCGTGAGTGTGGACAGATCATAGGATTCGCCTGCCGGGGCTGGAATAGCTCCCGAAAAAATCAGGCGCAGCATGTCTGTACCCAGGCCGGTGACCTTGTTGCCGGCGAGGACGCCTGCTCTTGCGCCATTGCCTCCATGGCGGAAAGTTACGAGTCGCATAACTTCTGAGGGTACACTAAAAGAAAATGAAGAGAGACGCCATTCTCCGCTCCATCATCGAAATTGGAGTGGTCCCTGTTGTGCGCACTTCCAGCGCCGAGAGCGCGGTGCGGGCGATTGAAGCCGTTTACGCGGGAGGAATCCGCGCGGCCGAGATCACGATGACCGTGCCGGGCGCGATCAAAGCCCTTGAAAAGCTGGCCGATGCCTTCGGAGACAAACTGGTGCTGGGCGCGGGCACCGTGCTCGATCCGGAGACCGCGCGCATCTGCATGTTGGCCGGCGCGGAATTTTTCGTGACGCCGGCGCTGAACCTGAAAACGATCGAGATGGCGAAGCGCTATTCGAAAATCATCATGCCCGGAGCGCTGACGCCCACCGAGGTGGTGACGGCGTGGGAAGCGGGCGCGGATTTCGTCAAGGTATTCCCGTGCGGAGCGCTGGGCGGCGCGAAATATATCAAGGCGTTGAAGGCTCCGCTGCCGCAGATCGAGATGGTGCCGACCGGCGGAGTCAGCCTGGAAAACACGGCCGATTTTCTGAGGGCAGGCGCGGCGGCGGTGGCGGTGGGCGCGGAGCTGATCGACGCGAAGACGATCAGCGAAGGCCGTTACGAAGTATTCGAAGAACGCGCCCGGCTGTTTCTGGCGGAAGTGGCGAAAGCTCGCGGGAACTAAAGAAATCAACATGCCTCGCATTGAACGCGCTCTGGTGAGCGTCACGGACAAGACCGGTATCGTCGAATTTGCGCATGCATTGACCGCGTTGGGCGTCGAGATCATTTCCACTGGCGGGACTTACCGGATTCTCAAAGACGCGGCTATTTCTCCGCTGCGCGAGGTTGCGAGCGTCACTGAGTTTCCCGAGATGCTCGACGGTCGCGTGAAGACCATTCATCCCAGAATCGCGGGCGGGATTCTTGCGATGAGGTCCCGGGCTGAGCATATGAGCGCGATCGCGGCGCACGGCATCCCGAAAATCGATCTGGTTTGTGTCAATTTGTACGAGTTCGAGAAGATCGCTGCGAATCCGGATGCGCCGCTGGCCGAGTTGATTGAGAATATCGACATTGGCGGGCCGACGATGATCCGTGCGGCGGCGAAGAATTATCAAGATGTCGCGGTGGTGACCTCGTCGTCCGACTATGCGTCGCTGATCGAGGAATTGCGGGCAAACGACGGGTCGCTTTCGCGGGAGACGCACTGGAATCTGGCGAAGAAAGCGTTCGCGACCACCGCCGCTTACGATCGCGCGGTATCGGCGCGGCTCTCCGAAATTCCGCCGACGAACGAGCCTTTGCCGGCGATGTTGGATATTCGCGCGCCGCGCGCCGCCGCGCTGCGGTACGGCGAGAATCCTCATCAAGCGGCCGCATTGTACTCGACCGGCAAAACGGGTATCGCGGGAGCGGAACAGTTGCACGGCAAGGAGCTGTCCTATAACAACCTGGTGGATCTGGACGCGGCGTGGCACTTGATCGGCGAATTCGACGAGCCCACATCCGCGATTATCAAGCATACGAATCCGTGCGGGTGCGCCGAAGCGTCGACGCTGGCGGAGAGTTATCGCCGCGCGTTTGAAGCGGATCCCATCTCCGCTTACGGAGGCGTGCTGGCGTTCAATCGCGAGGTGGACGCAGAAACGGCGGCCGAGATTGCGAAGACTTTCATTGAAGCGATTGCCGCGCCGGGGTATTCGGAGGGCGCGCTGAACATTCTCACTGCGAAGAAGAATCTGCGGCTGCTACGCGTGACGGCGTCGGCGCCCGAGGCGGTGGTCAAGTCGATTACCGGAGGATATCTGGTACAGACTCCCGATGTTCATCGGCTGAACCGGTCGGACGCGCAGGTGAAGACGAAGCGTGCGCCGACCGACGAGGAATGGTCGGCGTTGGAATTCGGGTGGAAGATTGCGAAGCACGTGAAGTCGAATGCGATCGTTTACGCGCGCGCGGGACAATCTGTCAGCGTGGGAGCCGGGCAGATGAGCCGCGTGGATTCGGTGAAGGTGGGTGCGATGAAGGCGATTCTGCCGCTGGCCGGAACCGTGTTAGCGTCCGATGCATTTTTCCCGTTTCCAGATGGTGTGGAGGAAGCGGCGAAGCACGGCATTACCGCGGTGATTCAGCCAGGAGGATCGGTTAAGGACGCGGACGTGATTGCGGCAGCGGATCGGTTGGGATTGGCGATGGTGTTCACGGGGGTCCGACATTTTCGGCACTAACTGCGTCGCAAATCGAACCGGTTATGTGGCGCGCGCCTCTAGGCGTGCTGCATCGACAGTCGTGTCGATGGCGACAAGCGCCACCAAGCTAAGTCATTTGAAACGTTCGGATCTTACTCCGCACCAGACGTCGACACGATTGTCGACGCGGCACGCGTGGACGCGTGCGCCACAGCCACCGCACCAGAAATCATGCGCAATCTGTGTGACGCGGACTACTTCTCGCTCTCCATCACGGTCAGGTTGTTCTGCACGCTGGTGACGCCTTTTATTTTTTTGGTGATCTTTTCGGCTTTCTCTTTGCCGCGCTCGGTGTGGACTTTGCCGCTGAGCGTCACGACGCCGCTTTTCACTACCACATCGAATCCCGCGCCCTTCACGTCGACGTCGTTGGCCAGCTTGCGGCGGACTTCGTCGTAAATCCGGTCGTCTTCAGTGTGTTTCACGGGTGCAGGCGTGGGCGCCGGGGGTTGCGCCATCAGCACCGGGACCATAAGAAGAGCCGCGAGAAGCAAAGAAAGAACACGCGTCATATATCTAATCCTGCCACATACCTATCGACCCGTCATGCTGCGCCAATCGATGGCCGCGAGAAACTCCGGGTCCTGCCGCCAGTTGGCTTTCACCTTGACGAAGGTTTGGAGGAAGATCTTGCGCTCGAAGGCCTTTTCCATTTCGTAGCGAGCGAGGGTGCCGATTTTCTTCAGACTCTCGCCGCCCGCGCCGATCAGGATCGCTTTCTGCCCTGGTTTTTCGACATAGATGGTCGCGGCGATTTTCAGGATCTTCGGCGTCTCCACCCAGGTATCGACCAGCACCGCCACCGCGTGCGGCACTTCCTGCTGCGTGTGATGCAGGATTTTTTCGCGTAGGATCTCGGCCGCGAGAAATCGCGATGGCTGGTCTGTCAGGTGGTCCTCGGGGAACATCGCCTCCCCTTCGGGGAGCCGCTTGACGATTTCCTTGAGCAGGGAATCGACGCCCGTGCCCTTCATCGCGGAAATGGGAATGAATTCGGCGAATTCGTGCAGTCCGCGAAGATGCTCGATCAGCGCCAGCAGCTTGGTCTTGTCCGGAAGCTTGTCCACTTTGTTCAGCACCGCGATGGCCGGAGATTCCAGTTTTTTAACCAGATCGATGGCCTCCGCGTCTTCTTCCCGGAACGGCTCCAGAACGTCGATCAGGAACAACACTACGTCGGCGGAGGCGGTCGCGCGCACGGTATCCATCATGCGCTTGTTCATCAGGGTGTTGGAACGGTGAATTCCAGGCGTGTCCATGAACACAATCTGATAATCGTCCGCGGTCACGACGCCTTGAATCGAGGTGCGCGTAGTCTGCGGCTTGGACGTGACGATGGCGAGCTTCTGGCCCAGCACCGCGTTCAACAGCGTGGACTTGCCCGCGTTGGGCCGCCCCAGAATCGATACAAAACCGCTTTTCAATAGACCCTCTTCATTTCGAAACCGCTTTCGCCACACGCACCTGATCCACGCGAAGATGGTTGGCCGCCAGCACCTTGATTGTGATCCCCTCGCGCTCCGTCTGTTCGCCTACTTCGGGCACGTGGCCGAGCCATTCGGTGATCAGCCCGCCTACGGTGGTCGATTCGGTGTCGTCCTGCGGATGAAAATCGAGCAATTCGCGCAGCCGTCCCAGATCGAAGCTGCCGCTAACTACGTAGCTGCCGTCGGGATCGCGGCGAAAATCGCGGTCCGGCTCATGCTCGTCGTGAATCTCGCCCACGATCTCTTCCACCATGTCTTCCATGGTGACAATGCCCGCGGTCGAGCCATATTCGTCGACCACCACGACCATGTGCGCGCCCTCTTCCTGCATTTCGCGCATCAGATCGTTCACCGGCTTCGATTCCGGAACCGCGCGAATGGGCCGCATGATGTCCCGCACTTTGCGAGCCGCACGCTGCTCGTCATTGAGCTCGAACATGTCGCGGACGTGCACGAATCCGGTGATCTGATCGATGGTTCCATCGTAGGCGGGAATGCGCGAATACTGTTCGTTGATCACCAGCTGGCGCAATTCTTCGAGCGACGCATCTTCGCGAATCGCCACCACGCGCGGGCGGGGCGTCATCACTTCACGACCCGTTTTATCGCCGAAGGCCACTACGGATTGGATCAGCTCTCGATCGCCTTTCTCGATGATGCCCTCTTCCTCGCCTGCGGAAATCAAGGCCTCAATATGTTCTTCGGGACGCGTAGGCTCCTCGTGCGCTTGCTTATCGCCGAGCTCGAAGAGCGATTGCAGGAATTCCAACGCCCACAGCAACGGCGTTACCAGCAGCAGAGCCAGTCGAAAGAGCGGGACTAGCGGCGCTAGCAGATGTCCGGTGCTCTTGCGATAGAACAATTGAGGAACGATATAAGTTCCCATGACCGTGTAGAATCCGGAAACCAGGCAGGCGATCGCCACCGACTCACCGAGGCCGTTTTGCGCGGAAAGCGCAATTGCCATCGTCAGGGATCCGATGATCGCCAGACCGATGTGCTTCACTAGCGAGAAAGCCAGCGAGCCGCGCTCCGTCTCGATTCCAAGCCTGGCTTCCAGCGTTTCTTTGAAGAATTGCAGCGCCGGCAGCTCCCGCGCGCGGATGCGCAGCGATTCCAGATAGAGCACCTGCAGGCAGGTGACCAGCATCACTAAGATCGCCGTCAGAGCGTCGAGGAAGATGAGCAGTGCAATCATTTTGCACGCTCAATCAGACCCGCCGGCAGCCCCAGCCGTTTGCGCCATAGCGTTTCCGCGCGCCGCATTTGACCGGAATCGGTTTCATGATCCATGCCGCGCAGATGCAACAGGCCATGCAGCATCAAAATTCGAAGTTCTTCTTCGAGAGAATGCCCCAATTCCTTGGCTTGCTCCGCCGCACGATCGAGCGAAATCGCTATGTCATCCGGCGGAAACGACAACACATCGGTCGCGTGGTCTTCGCCCCGAAATTGCCGATTGAGGCGGCGCAACTCCGCATCGGTCGTGATCAGGCAGGTGACACCGCGGCCGCGCGCCAATCGGCTGACGAGCTCGATCAAAAAATCGCGCAAGGGAGTACGCCGGACGCGACGCGACGAGTGACGGAATAACAAACTAGGGTCGTCTGGAGACATGATCGCCCTTAGGCGGCCGGTGCTTCGCCGCGCGCGGGCTGGTCTATTGTATTTGCCGCGGACTCGGCGGCAGTATCGGAGAGCTTCAAGGACAGTTGGCGATTGGCGCCAATCTTCTCGTTATATCGTTCGTAGGCACGAACGATTTTCTGGACCAGACTGTGGCGGACGACATCTTTATCGTCGAACTGCACAAAGCTGATTCCCTCGATGCCGCGCAGGATGTCCGTCACTTCAATCAATCCGCTGCGTACACCGCCAGGAAGATCGATCTGCGTCGTATCGCCCGTCACCACCATCTTCGAATTGAAGCCCTGGCGTGTGAGAGCCATCTTCATCTGCTCCGGAGTCGAGTTCTGCGCCTCATCCATAATGATGAACGCATCGCTCAGCGTGCGGCCGCGCATGAACGCCAGCGGAGCCACTTCAATCGTGTTTCGCTCCAGCAGCATTTTCACTTTTTCCGGATCGAGCATGTCGTACAGCGCGTCGTACAGGGGGCGCAGATACGGATCCACCTTCTCCTGCAGCGATCCGGGGAGGAATCCGAGTTTCTCGCCCGCCTCTACGGCCGGTCGAGTCAAAATAATGCGCGTGACGCGCTTTGAGAGCAGCGCCGAAACCGCCATGGCTACCGCCAAATAAGTTTTGCCGGTACCCGCCGGACCAATACCGAACACCAGATCGTTACGTTCAATCGCATCGACGTAACGCCTCTGAGTCATCGTCTTCGGCGCGACAATTTTTTTGCCGAAGCTGCGCTGCTTGCCGCTATCGACCAATCCGCGCAATGTGGTTTCCGAATCCGCTGTCACGACGCGCAGGTAACTGTTCAGATCGCCGTTGTGAAAGACGTGGCCCTCTTTCACCAGTGCCGCGTAATCGTTAAGAATGGATGACGCACGCGCGACGGCGTGATCGTCGCCCTCGATTTCCAGCGAGTCGTTGAGCAGACGCGTGCGAACCTTCAGTCCGTCCTCGATGAGGCGAATATTTTCGTCGCGAGTTCCGAACAGCGACTCAATGCCACGGCTAATCTGTACGTTGGACTTCATTCGAGGGATTTTGATTTCAGCGCAAACCAGGGGTGGGGAACCTTGCAGAACATCCGCTGACGCGGAGGCAGAAAACGCATCCACAAATAGAATAGCAGAAAATCTGCTTCTCTTTTGGCGCTATTCTGAAGGAGGATTTGAGTTAGGATGGCACGCTGGATCGCCGACCAATCCGTCAAGCTCTCCACGCTCCCCTCTTTCCGGGCGGAGCATTTCCATACTCCGGTCCCTATCCCTGGCTCGATCAACCCGACGCTCTCGATGCTGTCGAAGCTAAAGCCGCGGCGGGCCAACTCACCCGCGAACAGGCCGAACAATGTCGTTTTTGGGCGGAAAATGGCTATATCGTAATTCCGAAGCTGTTTGACGAGTCGACGCTCGACACTGTGTGGGCCGGCTATGAAGACGCAATTCGAAGGGGCCGCGTTAAGCTTCTTGCCGAACCTGCGGCCGAAGACGATCCTTACCCCGGCCGGTTTCTCAACCCGCACAAAAAGGTCGCCGCGTTCTGCCGGATCCTGAAACATCCCGGACTTCTCCAATGGATTCGGCTCCTCACCAGCCATGAGCCGAAACCCTTGCAGACCATCGCCTGCCATAAAGGGTCGCAGCAGGGCGTCCATTCCGATTCCATCCACATGACGACGTATCCGCTCGGCTACATCACCGCCGCCTGGATCGCGTTCGAAGACATTCATCCCGACTGCGGCCCCCTGGTTTACTATCCTGGCAGTCACAAATTGCCGTATCTGTTTAGCAAGGATGTCGGGATCACGGAGTCAGATTTCAAGCGCGAGGGCTATGGGCCTTATCATGCGCGTTATGAGCCGGCGATCAGGAACCTGATCGAGACCCAGAAGATGGAGCCCCATTATGTCCATGCCCGCAAGGGCGATGTCCTGATCTGGCATGCGAACCTGCTGCATGGCGGATCGGCGCGGCGAAATATGCAGCTATCGCGGCGCGCGGCGGTCTGCCACTTCTTTGTGAAGGGAGCCTTCGTCTATCACGATCTGGTGGCAGCACGATCCAGGCAGCAGTACATGGGCACATGCTTGCTTAGGGATGAGACAGGAAATATAAATCTGTTCGGCCGCAAAAAAGGACCTAAGCCATAAACCCCAGCAGACGCTGTCGGCCCCACGCTGACGCATGGGGCTATGTGTTCATTCGTCGTTATTATTAGCCCCATGCGTCAGCGTGGAGTTGGCAGCGGAGCGGTGGTCTGACCCGGCGCCACTAACAGAATCGCTGGGACAGCAAGTCCGGTCCGCGTTGTAGGGCGGCCAATATTGGCTGCGGCCTGCCTTTGGGCAGGCCTTCGGCGATCCACAAAAAGCCACCTGAAATGCGGCTGCAAGCTACTTAGTAGACCGCCGCTCCCACCCCTGCTTGAACAGCGGCAGCGAATTCTCCTGCTGATACGGGTGCTTCGCGATCTCCTCAAGATTCAGATCCGTCCCCAACCCCGGCGTCTCGGGAACCTTGATATATCCGTCGACCACCTCGACCGGGTGTGTGACGATGTGCTTCTCCCAGGGTTCGTTGAACTCGTCAAAAATCTCGTGAATGAAAAAATTCGTCAGCGACGCATTCAATTGCACGCATGCCGCCGAGCAGATCGGACCCTGCGCGCTGTGCGGAGCGATCATGCCGTAGTGCGCGTCCACCATATCGGCGATTTTGCGGGTGGCGAACAATCCGCCCAGGTTCAACGGCTCCGGCTGCAAAATGCTGACGGCGTTGTGCTGCAATAGATCGGCGAACTGCTGCTTGCTCGAAAGGCTTTCGCCAGTCGCAATGGGTACCGGACTACGCCGGGCCACCTCGACCATCGCCATGATGTTCGTATGCGGCACCGGCTCCTCGAACCAGGTAGGCCGCAGGTGGTGCATCGCCATCGCGAACTCGACGGCCGTCGCCACATTGAAGCGGCAATGTCCTTCGATCAGCAAGTCCACCTTGGCACCGACAGCGTCGCGAACCGCGGTAATGATGTCTAGGCTTAGATCGAATTCGTTGCGAGGAAGCATCCGCCAGTTGCTGCCGAACGGATCGAACTTCATAGCAGTGTAGCCACGCCCGGCGACGATTTTCGCCTTCTCAGCGAAACTCTCCGGAGTGCGCGGACCCCGATACCAGCCATTGGCATAAGCCCGCAACTTTTCGTGGCACCGGCCGCCCCACAAGTTATAGATGGGCTGATTGGTCGCCTTGCCGATAATGTCCCACAGCGCGATCTCGATCGCCGAGACGGCGCACATGTGGATTTGCGCGCCCTCCGAATAGACGTCGCGGATCAGCTTCTGGCTGATCATTTCCACCTGAAACGGGTCCATGCCCATAATCAGCGGCGAAAGCTCATGAATCGCGGCTTCCACGGTGCGGCCGAAATAGTTGAGCGTCCCTTCGCCCACGCCGTGAATGCCTTCATCGGTCGAAACGCGCGCAAACAGCCAGTTTTTCCAGGGATTGCCCGCGATAAATGTATCGATAGCAGTAATTTTCACTGCCTTCCATGTTACCGCGGGCGATCAGCTCAGTAACCGCGATAGCCGTTATGCTTGTCGCGATAAATTTCGCGGCTCAGGTGGTTATCCTGGCATTGCACCCGAGCGCGCTCGCTGACCGTGAGGCGCCCGCCATTGTAAAACCGGTCCCGCGCGATTTCGCGATGCACTCCGGCTTCCTGCCGCTCCAGATGCGAGGTCTCGCCTGGCGTCAACGCACCGGAACGCACGCCTTGCGCGATGCGCCCCTGCTGATTGTATTCGCGCTGGTAGACGTTCTGCGCGCTGGCGATACCCGCCATCATTACCACTGCCATCAAAGTCCGTTTCATGATCTTCATACCTCTGATTGCACAAGCCCCGCAGCGCTTCAGGAGTTCTGTGGGAGCATATTAAATCCCCATGAACGCAGCATGAGCGCGACTTCATGACCGTAGCTGTGATATTTTAGGAAGTGACCGAAGTGAACCACCCAGCGGGGACGTAGCTCAGTTGGTTAGAGCGCCGGCCTGTCACGTCGGAGGTCGCGGGTTCGAGCCCCGTCGTCCCCGCCATACTTTTCGTTTTGTTTTCCACATTTAGCGTTCCTACGGTGGTCCCAGAGTCAACATTCGCTAACATGCGGATGAGTTGCCGATGAAATGTTCCGGCGACTGAATGCCTCGGGATTTTCGATCCAGAGTCCACTGGGTCCAGTTCGCCGACATGACCGCTGCTTCGCCCGTCTCCAAAGGGGCGCAGTTTCTCAAAGTTGAATGATCCCACGGCGGACTATGATTGCAATCGATTGAGTACGGTCTCTTGGCGCAACTATCACCGATGTGCCTTTGGAAATGCACTCTTAAGCCGCCGCGACGAACGAGGTGTAACCAACAACTCGATTCATCAGATTACAGGTCATCCGCTAACAGAGACGTTGGAGCACACCAATGTTCAGCGGGGAGATCCAAAGACTGGCGCGCATCTGCGATGACGTTCGCAATTGAGTCATGCCAGATCTTGGCAAAATATAGTTTTAGGGGCTTTGAGTCAACAGAATCACCGCGCACGCTTCATGAATCAATTTGCACGAAGGCGTCGATCAGGGGACGTAAGGCTTGCCCCGCCAGTCTGGAATAATCAGCTCGGTCGAGATAAACTGGGCGCTTCCGATCAACCGGGTACCACAGGTCAGTTACTACGGCTCCGGCGTGCCCGGAGAAAGGATCTTCCACCTTTTTCCTGCTCATCCTGACCATTCCAGCAGCCTCGTCAAATTCGAGTTCCACGGTAATACCGGGATGCAGCACTTTGTAAACAGCAATTCTGTTACGTGTCCGCTCACAATGTAGTCCCTGGCCTCCGTGCAGACGATTGAACACACTCACGGACGCGTCGATCTGGTCTGCAAACTTGTCGAAGACTGACTTAGCGTCGCTGTGCCTCTCCGTTCTGCCCCGATTGGTGAGCTGCTTGTTGAGGAACGTGCCCATATTCCGTTATTCGGGCGAGGCTAGTATCTTGCCGTCTTTAATTTGGATTTGACGTACTTGACCAATGGCGCCCAAAGGACCAAATGACCGGCCATTTACATGGAGGACGAGTCCTCCCGCGTTTCCAGCCCGAAGCGTGGCGCCCTTTGCTACCTCGAAAAAGCGAGGCGAGCCAGGGACCAGCAACTGACTGAGCAATTTATTCCCTTCTTCGTCGACCAGCGACACCCAGGTGGGGTTAGTCGCCGCCAGATCGATCCGCATGACCGGCTTCCGAACGACCGGCGCAGCTGGCGCGGCCGGCTCGGGTTTGGGGAGCGTCATGCTCGCGGCGGGCGGCTCTTTCTTCGTGTAAGCGGCGGGACGGGCTGGCCAAAGCCACGCTACGATAGCCACTAGTGATGCGCTCACCGCCAAAGCAGATGCCCTTGCCACCCACCTTCGAGGCCGTTTGGGCCGAGGTTCCACGGGCCACGCCGGCAACGTAAGCGGGGAGACTCTTTCGATCCTACGGGTAGCCTGGTCGCAGAAGCTCTCCACCGTGGAGAGAAGGTTCCGAAAGCTGGTCTCGGTAGTCGCGGAGTGGGCGCGTAGATCCTGAATAAGCTCGGAATGCTGTTCCACCCGATTCTCCACGCGCTGGATGCGCGCGGACAGACTCCTTTCGATCTCGCGCACAGAATCGGACCAGTGGCCCTGTTCCGCGGTCCATTCGCGCCGGTCCCCAAAAATACGGGCTGCCAGACCGGGGTCCCGCGCGGCTGGCAGATGCGACTCCTGTTCCGCTTCGAGAAGAAGTTGAATTCCTTCCGCGATGCGCAGCGCGTCCCGGCGGGATAGGCAGCGCCACTCGGTCGGCTCGGCGTTCTCGTCGGTTTGGTACAGACCGAAGCCGATGATTTCATCCTCTCCAATCGCGTCAGTGATGCTGGCAAACTGAGCGATGGTATCCCGGCGAAGAGAGGTGGTGCCGTCGAAAGCGGCATTGAAGGCTGCCACTTGCTTCTCCGTGACGGCTCCGACGTATTCCGCGGTGAAATTCAGACTCTCACGGTCGAAGTCGAACCCCAGCCATTCGCCTTTGCTTCTGTCGATGTGGACATCTTCGCCCAGCAAGTCCAGGAACTTCTGCGATTTGCTGATGACGCTCGCGACCTTGTGGAGTGGAACTCCCAGGCCGCCCCTGCTCAGTTCGATGCGGATTCGCAAGCGGGCCATTGGAACCTCCTGATGTTCATTTAGGCGTTTCGATAATGCTCGGAGGGAATGCACCGGGATGCGGACAGGCGCTCTACGTCTTCCCAACTCAGACGATACTCGATGTCGTCCCCACCCTGGTCGCTTCGTGGGAACCTTCCCTCGGGCGTAAGCTCCATCAGGTCGGCGAAGTAACCAGCCGCCGTTTCGTAGTCGCGGCGCTCGAAGGCCACAAGTGTGAGGGCTTGCAATGCAACTTTGGACTGCGGAGATAGATCTAAAAGGCGCAGCGCGTACCGGAGTACTCGAGATAGATCGAAAACCTCCATACTCATAGCGATCAGATTGCCAAGCGCCTCTTCAGATCTTGGTTCGAGTTCCAGGATCCGTTCATAAAGGACCTCCGCCTCATCGAAGCGGCGGAGTAACTGAAGTGCAACGGCTTTGCCGAACAACGCCGGTAGACGAGCCGCTTCCGACCAACAGGCTTCGAAACAGGCTAGCGCCTCCTCCGGCCGTTTCAAGTGCAGCAGACAATCGCCGAGCCCAATATGGGCCTGATCGCTATAGGTGTCGTGAGAAAGGAGCTTTTGAAAAGTCTCAGCCGCTTGATCCCACCCCTCCAACCGGCGAAGGCAAAGCGCCAGGCGATGATGCGCATACATATTGTGGCGCTCGAAGGCGATCACCGTGGAATAACTGCCCACTGCTTCATGGAGCTGGCCCAGTTCGAGCTGAAGATCTCCGCGGAGCGTATACACGTCCTTCGAAAAGTCGCCCGGCTCGGAGAGCCGATCGAGCGCTTCCCGGGTGTGTCCGCTGGCGTGCAACGCAAGCGCCGCTTTAACGCGGTCACTAATCGCGCTGGCAGGAGCGGTGGCTGATGTACTAGTGGGCATGCGTCACCTTCTCGATTGCGATTTCCCAGGCAGAGTGAAAACGGCAATATCCCCCTTGAGCGTGCCGCGCTGTCCCAGTTCGGAATAGAGCCCGACGCCGCCCGAGGGTATCTGGGCGTCGTTCCACTGATCGATCTTTTGGCCCTGAATCCAAGCGGTGAAGGAGCTTCCAACGGCATCCAAGCGAACCGCGTACGCGGTATTCGGTCGAAGCGGCATCGACAAAGGGACGTGAATGCGAGGTTGCTCCTGGCCGTTAATGACCGCAAAATGGGTCAAAACCCCGGCCGACAGCGGAATAGGTTTAATAATCTCCAGCTTCATCACGTAGAAGTTTTTGGGATCCTGTGCCCGAAACACCAAACCTAGAGCCTTACTGTCGATCTGTCCTGGAAACTGCATGCGGAAGTCGGTTAGTTTCTGCGACCCTCGAAGCACGGAAATCCGTGGTCCCCATTGAGACCCACGAGGCGCAAAATTGTCGATCCACCCGGCAATGCCGACCGGGAGAGCCGGGCCGAGTTCCACGTTCTCTACTACGGAGGGTGCCTTCTGCCGGCCGGACGTCGTGTAGAACACCATTCCAGCGACCAGCAGAATCGGTAAGGTCGCGAGCGCGAGTTTTGTACCGAGTGAAAGACCGTCGCCGGGCTCCCGTGCGAATCCTCTAAGCGTTTGAAAGCCAAAGTCCGTCCTGGATTCCGTCGGAACTTCGACAGTGACTGGACCGTCGGGACTCACCGGTTCTAGGACAGGCTGGGGCTGCGAGACCAGCGAGGGGCGAGCGCCAGGGCGGGCCATCTTCGGAATCACCATCTCCCAAGAGGCAGAGGAAGGGGGTGTGACGACGAACTCCTGTGCGTTCGGAATAGGTGCCCGTACGGCACAACTCAATGATTCCGTGGGAATTTCTGGATATATCGTGGGAGCTAACCGACACGCTGGCTTTTCTTCAACCTTGAAGGATCCCACAGGCTGCGCTAGATAGGTCCAGGTGACGGGAAAGCAAAAGCTTATCGGCTGCCCGCCAGAAGTTGGCCAAGCCACCGTTATTTGCGAAGAAGCCATAACGTTAGCAACTGAACGGAAACTAAACCATACACGCTTCGTAGTACTGTGTCAAGCGCAACGCTATATATAGCGGCAATTTGTTCCATGACCATACATATCGTATTGCAATCTTATCAGAGCTGGAATATGATCCTATACGTACCGGAGCTTCTAAACTCGACTTGAACGGAAGGGAGGCGTGACGTGCAATCGCGCAAGATAAAACAGGAACCAACCATCACCGAGGCTGCCGAGAGGACGGGGATCTTAATTCGAGGATTGCAATCGCGGCTGTTGGAAGGTGCTGGCGAGGTCCAGGAACAAGCCGGCGACACCACCGCAAACCTGGAGAAGCAACTGCAAGAATACTTCGCATCCTGGCCGGGCGAAGAGAGCACAGACCTAGGTCCCCTGAACCGGATTCGGCATCGCGTTATCGATGGCGTAGCAGAGAGGATCCTGCGAGGTTGGCAGGAGGACGGAAAACCTCAATTATTCGAGAATGAAGTGATCGAGCGGCTGGTTGACGGAGTGTTTGAGATGATCGCGAATGGTAACGGGCTCGGTAGGAACGCCCGAAGTGTTCCCACAGGGCCAAATTCGGGTAAGACTCAATAGTGGGGCAGCCAGATGCACGCACTCAAGCTTGAGGTTGTAACTCAACCAGACTGAACCTTGCGGAGACGGCGGCGGCTTTTGGACGCAGCTTATGCCGGTTAGGCTCTTGCTCGGTAAGGTGCGATCAAGGAATCGGAGGCGGGTACTCAGTGATCGTACGCATTACTTCCCAAGCCACTCCTGATAAGCTTCGAGAACAGTTGCGCCATTGTAGACGACGGTTCGGCCGGCGGGCTGCTTTTCGTCGGGCTTGAACTCGAACTTGAGCTCGACGGGCGCTTCGACTTTCCACGGCTTGAACTCATGGACGCGCATGACGGCGGCGCGGGCCGCTTGACGGATCCGGCCGCAGGCCTCGCCGTGGCTGAGGCTCAGCGTTGACGCCTTGCCAACGAGGTCTTTAACGGCGACGGTTTCCGCCTTGGGCTGCAGGGCGCGCATCTCGTCACAGGCGGCGCGATCGCCGGCGAGCATAATGACAGGAATGTCGAAGTGTCCGGCAATTGCGGCGACTTGGCCCAACTCGCCGACGGCCTTGCCGTTGAGGGTGATGCGTTGGACCGCGAAGCTTTGCGAATGCGCGAGGACTCCGTTTGGGGCGCCCGCCATCGCATGCTGGCCAACGAACATGATGCCATCGTAAAGCTTGGATTTCAGGTAATAGTCGGGAGGGGTCGGACGGCCCTGAATGAGTTGGGTGCGTGGATGGATCTGGTCGATGGAGAGTGTGCGGCTGCCATCGTGGCCATCCCAGATCACGACTTGGCTCGCACCCGCTAAAAATGCTCCTTCAGCAGCGGCATTCACTTCTCCGGTGAGCAGGCGGCGGGACTCCTCGTAGCGGCGTTGCCCGGGGAGCAGTTGCTCGTCTGCGTTATTGACGCCACCCACTCCTTCGAGGTCAGTTACGATCAAGATCCGGGCGCCGCTGCCGGCGGCGAAGCAAAGGCCTTGGACAGCCAGCAACAGATAGAGGGTGAGTCCCTTCATGGCCAAATCATACATTGTTCTTCTCGGAAATTCGGTGCGGGTTGAGTTTTGGCGTTTCGTGAGTCGTCGCCGCGCCGTTAGTCAGGACCTTCCAGCGTTGATTGCGCGGCGTCTACGCCTGACCAAGCAGCGGAGGACCACCCTCGGCATTGAAGACCTCGATCGCCTCCTGATGAAGTACCTGGGCTCTACGCAAAATCCGTTTGAACCCGGCATCACCACGAATCGGATCGAGCCACGGATCAGAGGCCATTTGGGGGTAACAGTAGTAGCCCCCATCGACCGTGGACTCTAGTACTTGGGTCGCGCGGCCGACGTCTCTTAGAAAGGCGAGCTGCCGCGCCAGGTAATATTTCCCTTCCGGGTCCCTGAATGCCCCATCGATCAACTCATCACTTGCTTGAAGACTCGCTTCCCGATTCCCTTCCAGCAAAGTCCGCAGAGAGGTCATGAACACCCGGCCGATCCGCTCCGACACGGACTCCTCTTTCTCCTTCAGCATCGCAATCGCTTCCTCCGCTCGCCCGAGCATCGCAAGCCTCAGCGGCGTGAAATAGCCAAAATCCTTGGAAGCCACGTTCAAAGCGCCCTGGTAGTCGCCCATTGCGAAGTACGTATGGTGCACGGTAGTCGGCATGTTTGGATCGAGCCGCCGGGCCTGACGATCCGCCTCGAGAGACGCCTGCAGCAGACCGCAGTACCGGCTCGCATGGGTGAGACCTGCAAACAACTCGGAATCAGTCCTGGAACCGCGCAGACGCTTGAGCAGACGCCTCAGCGCATCCAAAGCGTGGCCCTGGTCCACCTGGATATTGGTGTACAGATTATGCGCCAGCGGCAAATCGGGATTGAGTTCCAGCGCCCGCTCGATGGCGCTGCGCCCTTCCACCAGCTTCGCCGCCAATCCTTCTGAAAACTTGCCGACCAACCAGCGCGCTCGCCCCAAACGAGCCCAGGCGGGCGCGTATCCGGGATCCAACGCGACACACTCCTCATACAAACCGATCGCCTCGGAAAGCCCGCTGAAAACTTTGCCCGCTTCATTTGCACGCAGATATAGATCGTACGCTGCCGCGCTGGCCGGCGCATCGTGCGCAAGCTGCTGGCGCTCGCCCGCGGTCAAGGGCAGCGCGAGCGACTCGACGACGCCGCTCACCAGCATGTCCTGCAATTGAAAAATGTCGCGCAGCTCCACCTGCGACGCCTTCGACCAGATCAGCGTGCCACTGGGAGCCTCCACCAATTGAGTCGTCAGACGCAACTGCGTGCCGGCGCGGAGAAGAGTCCCGGTGAGCACCGTATCCACGTCGACCTCTTTCGCGATCTCTCTCAAATCCAGGACTGCCCCAGCGAAGCGAGCCGCCGCAAGGCTCGACCGCACCACGAGCGAGCTCAAACCGGCCAGCGACGCCGCGATCGCGTCCGGCAGACTGAACGCCAGAAAATCAGTCTCCGAATCAGGACGGAGCACGCGAAACGGAAGCACGATCAGCCGCTTCGCAGCGCGAGTCACTACCTGCGTACCCGAATCGTCCAGACGCATCACGGCACGCAGCTCCGCGGCCATTTCATCCGCTGCAGCGAAGCGGTTCGCCGGATTCTTGTCCAGCGCTCGCCGCACGATGCGATCCACGGCCGAAATGGCCTGCGATCCGCTGAGCGCCGGCGGCGTTTCATACAGCACGGAGTGAAAAATCTCCATCGCCGAGTTACCCGCAAAAGCCGGTTTGCCCGCGAGCTGCTCGAACAGAATCGCGGCAGCCGCGAACAGATCCGATCGTGCGTCCACCGGTCTTCCGGTCACCTGCTCAGGCGAAGAGTATCGAGGTGTCCCGGCGATCACTCCATGCCCGGTCAGTTCGGTCTGTGTATGCCCCTCTTCGGAGAAAGGCAGAACCGGTTTGGCGAGCCCGAAGTCCAGCAGCTTCACGCCCTGGGTCGACAGAAACACGTTGGATGGCTTCAGATCCCGATGCACGATCGACGACCGATGCAGCGACGCCAGCGCCGAAAGCACGCTCAGTGTAACCTGCAGCGCTTCCGCAAGGGGCATCGGCCCACGCCTCAAACGCTCCGACATCGACTCCCCTTCGAGCAGTTCCATCACCAGGAATGGCCGGCCATCTACCTCGCCGATGTCGTATAGGCGGCAGATATTGGGGTGGGTCACGCGCGCGGCCGCCTGCGCCTCGCGCAGAAAACGTTTCCGGCTGTCCTCGTCATCGCCCGAATCAAGGATCATTTTGAGCGCAACTGGCCGGTTCAGCCGGGTATCGTTGGCGCTGTAGACAATACCCATTCCTCCCTCTCCCAGTTTTCCGGTGATTTCATATGGGCCGATCTGTTGAGGAAGAGCAGACATGTCTCCCCAGTGTAGTCGCACGACGTTGAGACCGCCTCTGGCCGCTCAATTAGACGGCCGCCATGGGTTTGCGTGGTCGTGGACACGAAGTGATGCCCTTCGAAAACTCCTTCGACGAACTGCGCCGCCGTGCTTCCGGGTTCGGCCGGATAACAACTCAACCAGACTGAACCTTGAGGGACGCCAGCAAGAAGCCGAAATCCCTGGCGAGGATACCATCGCGGACCCCGGTCCGATCCTGGGTCACCCATTCGGTCTGAAGCTGCCGACGGACGACAAACAGGCGCTGATCGCGTTTCTCAAGACCTTGTAGGCGCATCGGAGTTCTTCTGCCCGGGGTGCCGGGCGTTCAATGGAGTTGGCCAGAAACGGTGTTGGAGGGAGTGTGGCCGTCCTCCAACCGGACTTCGGGCTCGCCAACTTCCGTCACGCCAACATTGCGCTAACATGCCAGATAAAATAGTTGCCTCTGGCCAGACCACCAAATCGCGCGCACATAGGCTCCAACACTTACCTCTAATTGCTTCTCGATGCCGGTGCGCCATCCAGGTTCGAGCCCCCCGTTACCCTAATCTAAGACTCACCAAATCCCTTGGTTTCGCGCCTCATCGCTCAGGCGGAACGCTTTCAATTCTAACGACGACGTGGCGAGAAATGGCATTCAGAAGGTTCGCCTTATTGATCGGCTTGGTAAGGTGCTCGTTACAACCGGCATCCAGGCTGGTCCTGACTCCCTCTCCGGCGGCGTGCGCCGTCAGCGCAAGGATGGGTACCGGCCCGGCATGAGTTCGCGCTTCCCATTGGCGAATCCTTCGAGTGGCCTCAAGGCCGTCCATTACTGGCATTTGCAGATCCATCAGTACAAGCTGGGGATTTCCATCCATAACCTTTTCGACCGCGATCTCGCCGTTCTCCGCGAAATCAATTTCGAATCCGCAACCGTCGAGATAGGCCTCCATCAGCCAGAGATTCTCTGCGCAGTCCTCCGCAATCAGGATGCGGGTACCGGGGGGGCTCGCGGGGCGAATCGAGAGCGTGGCCGGTGGGATTCCATCCCGGGTTTCCAGTTCCTTTCGGACGCCGAACGGCGCGGCAAGAAAGAACGTGCTTCCCTTACCCGGTTCACTGGTACAACCTATCCGGCCACCCATCGGTTCAACCAGTCCCCTGCTGATCGCCAATCCGAGACCCGTTCCGCCGTACTTGCGCGTGATGGAGGAGTCGGCTTGCGTGAAACGGTCGAAAATCATTTCCATTTTCTCCGCTGCGATTCCGATTCCTGTATCGACGACGTTGAATCGCAGCCAACCGGCCTCTCCCCCAGGGTCCGGTTCCACGCGGAGCGTAACTGAGCCGCGCTCCGTGAATTTTAGGGCGTTTCCGACAAGGTTGACGAGAATCTGGCGCAGACGATTTTCATCCCCAACCAGTTCCAGTGGGACGCCCGGCAGCACTTCAAGGACGAGCTGCAACCCATGGTTCCGAGCCCGCGAGTCCATCATCTCTATTATTTTTTCAAGCAGAGGGCGCAGATCGAAGTCGATCGCTTCCAGTTCGAAATGCCCGGACTCTACTTTAGAGAGGTCCAGAATATTGTTGATCAGATCAAGGAGATTGGCACCGGTCTTTTGAAGGATACAAACATACTCTCGCTGCTTCTCAAGGAGCGAGCTCTCCGAGAGCAGATCGGCTACCCCGAGAATGGCGTTCATCGGGGTTCGCATTTCATGACTGACGGTAGTCAGGAATTCGCTCTTGGCACGATTGGCTGATTCCGCCGACTCCTTTGCGCGCTGCAGGTCTTCCTCCGCGCGCTGGCGTATGACTACGTGCCCAAGCTGCGATCCGATATGTCCCATCATCGCCATGAGATCCTGATCTGGTTCCACCGCATGAGGGGAAAAAAACTCCAGGACTCCGATGACCGTCTCTGCCACGACTAGCGGGAACGCAAACCCCGACCGGAGTCCGGCTTGTTCCGCTGCATGTGCTCGCGTTGCGAAGAGGTCTTTGTCGGCGAGATTGACGATCCACTCGGGTTTACCGGAAGCCAGAACACGGCCTGGCAAACCGGTTCCGGCCGCGGCGGGACAGAGATCGCTGGCTTCGCGGAACGCTCTCATCCGGCCATTTCCTTCGACGTGCCAAATCCCCGTCGAAATCAGCTCTTCCGACGAGTTGTTCGGACGCAGATAAAGATGGCCTACCGGCCACGCGGTGTAGGAACACATCCGATCGAGACACACCTGAGCTGCATTTTCAATGGTGGAGGAACTGTTCGCTGCAACCGTCACCGATTGCAAAAGTTGAACCAGCGTCGCGCCTTTCTCGCGAATCCGCCGGTTTTCCTCTTGAAAGAACTTGCGGCGGAGCAGCGCCCGGATTCTGGCCTTCAACACAGTCACGCCGCTGGACTTCCCCACGAAGTCGTCAGCCCCCGCCTCCAATCCACGGGTCATATCTTCGCTGGTTTCGCTGGAAGTCAACATGACGACCGAAATGGAGCGATCCTCCGCGCGCGCGAGATCGGTGATGCGGCGGCAGACCTCAATTCCATCGAGATCGGGCATCAGCAAATCCACGACGACGCAGTCAAAGGCTCCGTTCATGACTAAATCGAGCCCGGCCTTTCCCCCGGCCGCCTTGGCCACTTCGTACCCTTCACTCCTGAGCGCTTGGTCCAGATACTCCAGATAAGTTGGGCTGTCGTCGATTGCCAGCAGGTGAGCACGATGTCCTGAGGAACGCTCGCCCGCAGTACGCAGCAGGGCGCGAACGCGCGCCAGGAGAATCTCCGGCGCGACGGATTTGGAGACGTAGTCGTCCGCGCCACTGTCGAGTCCGGCCGACTCGCGACCCTGTGCTTGCTCGCCGGTGAGCATCATCATGGGGATTCCGCGGGTGTCCACATTGCTTCGTACCCGGCGACACAACTCATCTCCCTGGATTCCGGGCAAATGGTAATCGGCAATAATCAAAGCCGGCCGCTGCCGGTTGAGCTCTTCAAGCGCAGACTCTGCCGTGGCGGCGCGGACAACGTCCCAGCCCTCTTCCTCCAGCAGATAACGTAACTGGAACGCTTGTGTTTCCGAGTCCTCGACAATCAGGATCGGGGAGGACAGCCTGGTCACGCGACCTCGTTCTTCTGAAATGTCAGATCGAGGATCCGTGGAGCGATCTCTGGAAGCGGCAGGGATTCACAAACGCCGCCCAGCCTGACCGCCTCTCCCGGCATTCCATACACGACGGCAGTCGACTCATGCTCGGCAATCGTGTAGCCGCCCTGGTTGCGAATCCGTAGGAGCCCTTGGGCTCCGTCCTCTCCCATTCCTGTGAGGAGCACTCCGATTGCCTGGCCACGATAGGCGTCCGCAATAGAATCGAAGAGCACGGTTCCAGAGGGCCTCTGAACACAGACTGGATCACCCGCGTCAACCTGAACATATCCTGGCAAGACCCGCAGGTGACGATCCCGAGTTGCCAGATATATCGTTCCAGGATGAAGGGGCGTGCGCTCCTTCACGATCACGACAGGAAATCCACCAGCCTTTTCCAGCCAGGAGGCAAAGCCCTCCAGAAAACTGCTGGTGATGTGTTGCACCAGCGCGATGGGCAGACGAAATACGGGTCCCAGGGAGCCCAGGACTTGCACGAGGGCGGCGGGACCGCCCGTGGAGCTCACGATCCCAAGTATTCTATGGTCATCCCGCGAAAGGGCGCGGTGCGGCTCAGCGCGCGGAGCGGACCTTGCGGACCTTTTCCGCCGCACGACTTTTACCTGGCTCATGATGGCGAGCTGAGTGCAAAGATGCTTCGAAAGCGCGTCGTAATCGGCCGAGTTTATGCCTGCCGGCTTTTCGAGCACGGTGAGCGCGCCCGCTTGCAATGCATTCATTGTAATCTGCAAATCCGAGCATTCGACGCTGGCCGAGATCACCACAATCGGAGTCGGATTTTCGGACATAATCCGCCGCGTGGCTTCCAAGCCGTTCATGCCCGGCAGGCGGATATCCATTGAAATGACGTCGGGGGAAACGCGGCTGAGAATCCGCAGCGCTTCCTCGGCACTGTCCACGGCGCCCACCACTTGGAGTCTTGGATCCTGCTCGATGATGTATTGGAGCAACTCCCGGATCACCTGGGAGTCTTCGACAATGAGAACGCGTATCCTTTTCATACACACCCATTCAGAGAATCTGCCGGATAGCGGAGAGCAGCTCCCGCTGATCGAATGTCCGCTTCACGATGTAAGCGTCGGCGCCGAGTTCGAGGCCCCTTTGCTGATCTTCCCGCCGATCGAGCGAGGTCACTACAATTACGGGAATCCGAAGCAAACTCGAATCCTTTTTCATGGCCTCCAAAAGAGCGAATCCGTCCATGCGGGGCATTTGAACATCGGTGATCACCAGGTCCGGCTTCTCGGTGCGCAATTTGGCCAGCGCCTCCAGCCCGTCGACCGCGACTTGTACACGAAATCCGTTTGCCTCCAAAATGCTTTTCTCAAGGGTTCTTGTAGTGATTGAGTCGTCTACCACCAAAATCGAAGCAGGAGCTTTTTCCTGCACCGGTTTGGAAGGCAGGAAGGCCGACGATGGCGCTTCGGGCTCCCGCCTCTCAAGTAATTCCGTCAAATTGAGAACAAACGCGATCCCTCCATCTTCGAGTACGATGCCGCCCGAGATTTTGCCGTCGTGCGGTGCTGCGGGCCCCAGATCCTGAATCACGGCTTCGCATTCCCAGAGAAACTTATCGACCACAATCGCCGCTCTCTGAGTGCTAGTGCGCAGAACGATCACTTTAAATTCGCTTGGCTGGAAACTCGTGGGCGAACGATCCAGACTCAGTAAATGCTGCAGACTGAACAGCGGTACAGGGTGCCCATCGAGCAGAACGACTGGTTTTCCCTCCACTGTATCGACTCTCTGGAGCTTCATTCGACACACGCGCTCAATGCTGTGAATCGGCACGGCAAACGATTGGCCGCCACAACCCACCAGCAAGAGCCGATCGGTCGCAATCGATAGAGGTACGGAGAGACGGAGAACCGTTCCGCAACCATTCCGAGCTTCTATGTCAATGTTTCCTTGCAGCCGCCGGACCGCTTCATGCACCACCGATAACCCCATTCCTCTTCCGGAAAGCTCGGTGACCACTCGCGAGGTCGAAAAACCTGGTCTCAATAGGATTCGCCCCAGTTCCCTTGGCGAGCAGCGGGAGGCATCCGCGTCGGATAGAATTCCTTGCCGGACTGCCACCTCGGCCACCCGTGCAAGATCCACGCCGCGTCCATCATCCTCAATGGTGACGGTGAGACGCTGGCCTTCGGCGCCCACGCTGAGGGCGACCAGCCCCACCATTGCCTTTGCATTCGCAACTCGCTCCTGAGGCGGTTCGATTCCATGGCTGACCGCATTTCGCAGCAGGTGCATGAGCGGGTCCTTCAGCATGTCGAGCACGCGGCGGTCGGCATGGACACCGGAGTTGGTGATGCGAAAATCGATCTTCTTCGATTCATCGCGCGCCAGGTCTCTCAGCATCTTGCGAAAGCCTTCCAGCAAACCGTCGACAGGCACCATACGCGCCCGCCAGACATCGTTCTGAAGCTGTTTGCCCAGGCGGGTCATGGTCCAGGAACTGCGTTGGTGCAGACGGCGGACCTCGCTCGTCTGCCTTGCGAGTGCGCGAGTCTGCGATTCCATCGAGTCGAGAAAAACGCCGATGCGGCTTCCCTTCCGCAACGACGCCGAGGCGGACCGGCGAACGTATTCGGTTTCTTTCTCCATCTCCGAGAGCTTGCGAGCGATCCCGTTGAGTTGCGCGGTCACATGACCTTGGCGTTGGCTCTCGGCCAGCAGCCCTCCGGCCGACCGCAGTAGTCCATCGAAATTCCGCATGGTCACCCGCACCGTTGCTAGCGGCTGAAACACCGGCGTGGACTCCGTAGGTTCCGGGCCTGGACGATCAGGCTCCATACCAAGGATCCGTTCGATGGCATGGAGCGCCGGACCGAAATCGGGCGTAACCCGATTCTCGCCGAGTGCGCTGACACAATCTTCGCTTGCGTCGAGTGCCTGCGAGACCACGCCGGCCACGTTCCCATCGAAAGGCAGCTCGCCCTGGCGTACCCGCGAGAACAAAGTCTCCAAACGATGCGCCAGCCCTTCCACCGGGCGCAGGTCCACGGCACGAGCCGCTCCTTTCAGGCTGTGGGCCCGGCGGAATGCCTCGTCCAGCTCCGCGCCGGCTGGCTGTCCCGAGGTTTTTTCGATCATCGCTAAAAGGGAGCGAATCTGTTCCACATGATCGCGATGCTCAATCTGGAACGTGGCTAGTAGCTTTTGGCGAAAGTCGTTGGAAGGAGGCATTCCTCAGACCCGGTATCGCTCGACGGCTTTCTGGAGCTGCTGCGCCAACGCTGTGAGATTAGCGGCCGCCCTCTCCAACTGCTGTGTGCTCGAAGCTGTCTGCTGGCTGGCTTGTCCAATGTCGCGCACCGCTAGCATCACCTGCTTGAAACCGATTTGCTGTTGATTCGCCCCCGCGACAATCTGCTGGAATGCCTGCACGCTTTGTTGGATATTTTCGGTCATGTCGCGAATGGTTCGATCGGCCACGTCCGCCTGCTGTTTGCCGGACTCCACGCGCTTGACCGCCTCCTCGGTTAGTATCACGGAGCTGTTAATACCCTTTTGGATATCTCCCAGAATCGACCGTACTTGAACGGTCGCCTCTCGCGATTGGTCCGCCAGGTTCTTCACCTCGCTCGCAATTACGGCGAAGCTCCTTCCGTGTTCTCCCGCCGCTGCCGCCTCGATCGCGGCATTCAGAGCCAGCAAATGAGATTGCTCTGCAAGATCGTTCACGGTTGAAATGATTTCCCCGACGGCTTGCGTTCTTTCGCTTAACGAGACAATGTTGTTCGCCACTGCTTCGGCCTGTTCCTGTATCGCCGACATAGTCCGATTCGTATTACTGACCGCTTCGAGGCCAGCGCGGCTCGCGGCTGATGTCGCCTCGGCGGAGGCGGCCACTTGCTTGGCTCGCTCGGAAATTTGAACGCCGGATTGCGTCACCTCCTCTATGGTTGTGCTGGTTTGTTGAATGGCTGCGGCCTGCTCACCCGTGCTGGCCGCTTGTTGCTGAGTGGACGCCAGGATCTCTTGCGCGGCCGAATTGAGATTGTCAGTGGCAGAGCGCGTTTGAGTCGCGACATCCTTCAGTCCGGTTACCATCCGGTCCAGATGCTGCGACAGCTCCCCTAACTCGTCGGCATTCGAAATTTTCGCTTGATGCGTCAGATCGCCCTCTCCCACGCGACTCACAAATTGCATGAACGCTGCCAGCGGAAGCGTGATCGAGCGCTGAATGAGTACGCCAACCGTGGAGACCAGGACCAATACCAGCAATCCACCCACGATTATGGCTGACATTGCGAAGCTGGCCGTTGCCTTCGCGCGCAGGTCGCGCTGGCTCAGCAACTCGGTCTCCTCCTCGTTCATCGACTGGATCATCTTCCGGATTTCGTCCATTGATGCTTTTCCCTTGCCGCTCGCGATCTCTTGCGCTGCCCCGCGCACCCCCAGCTCCCGCCGCAACGCGATGGTTGTTACCAAGCTTGCAAGCTTGCCCGTCACCAGTGGCTGAAGGGAGTCGAGTCTCTTTTGTTGATCTCGGTTGTCCGCAGTCAGTTCCCGCACCTCCCGCATTTGACGATCAATCACCGTGAGTGCAGCCTGATACGGCTCCAGGTAGCGTTCTTCCCCGGTGATCAGAAACCCACGTTCGCCTGTCTCGGCGTCCGTCAGAGAAGTGAGAAGCGCCGCCAGCGTCTCCTTGACCTTGTGGGTGTGGGTTACCCAATCGGCGCCGTCGATCAGCTCCTTCGTACTGCGGTAGGCCATGATTCCCACCCCGCCGACAACCACCAGTGCGAGCCCATAGCCGGCCAGGATCCGAGTCCCAATTTTCATATTCACTCTCATGTAATCCGTGACTCCTCTTTAGAAAACGCAGTCGTCAGGACCGCGTCCACGTTCAGCAGCATCAGCCCACCGGAGACCAGTCCTTTCCCATATGTCCTCTGGACGGAAAGTGTCAATTCCTCGAGTTGGATTTGGCGGAGATCCTCGATGTGATCGACCTTCAAACCGATTTCCTTCCCTGGACGGCGCAATATCAGCACAAATCCGTTCTCGCTACTTCTGTTGTCCGACGGCGCGAGCACGTACCCCAAATCGAGCACTGCCCGAAGCTCGCCGCGCAGGTTGATGACGCCCAAGAACTGGCGCGATGCTCCGGGCACCGGCACACAACGGGAGAACTGGAGCACCTCCGCCAGTTCGTTCATCTCGATCGCGTAGCGTTCCTGATCGAGCCGGAAGACCAATGCGGAAAGCCCGGGAGCCGCGGGCTTGCGGTTTATCTCGACGCTTGCGAGCCGCACCGCTCTCTGCCGGTAAATCTCCTGCATCCGGAGCGGATCCGTCGTCGAGGCCGCTTGAAGCGCCAACTCGCTCGCCCGCAGCCGGTCCTGGACCATCTTCCAGTTGATCTTGGCTTGCTTCATGCTCGCGCCCGGAGAATCTCAAGATGCATCGCCGCCGATTTCTTGAGTTCGGAGGCGGTGACGCCATCGGCATCGGGAAAGCTGTCTGCATCGTGCCGGGACTGAAGCAGGTTGAGAGTGTTTTCAAAGCACCTGGCCGCTTGCCTGGGATCGCCTTTCGATTGGAGAAGCAACCCCAGATAATAGTGCGCGAGCACAGATTGCCGATCCAGATAGAGAGCTCTCCGCAGCGAGCTTTCTGCTTCCACGTGCTTGCTCATCTGCTGCAATACCAACGCGTGGTAGAAATGTACGTTGGCCTTGAGATTGTCTTCTCCCAGCAGTTCCTCACAGCATTGTGCGGCGTTCTCCCAGGCTCCGCGATCGGCGAAGTGACGCACTTTCGCTAGCGTTGGCGGCGCCGAATGGGCTGGCTGCGGAACCGCAGGCACAGCTGGCAGCGGAGGCATCGCAAATATTTCGGCTGCAGTGTGCGGACCTTGCGGGGTGTCCGGCCTCTGATAGAGAGTGACGCCGGGGGCATTGACCGTATGAAACGACGCAAAGCTGGTCATGTTCGGCTCGGCCGGCCCTACCACAAGCCACCCGCCCGGAACCAGACAATCGTAGAATTGGCCGATCATCCTTCGAATCAGATCCGAATCGAAATAGATCATCACATTGCGGCAGACGATTAAGTCGAAGCCGGAGAGCTTGTTGAGTAGCGACGGGCTGGAATTTTCCACCAGATTGTGAAATTGAAAAAAGACCCCTTCTTTGTATTCGGGCGCGATCGTCCAGAACCGCCCTTCCTTTAAGAAGCACTCGCGCTTGATCGCGTCCGGGGTGGAGCGAAGAGCCCACTCTTCAAACCTGCCTTCGCGGGCTTTGGCCAGACGGTGCCGGTTGATGTCGGTACCGAGGATGGTCACGTCCCATCCCAGGATCTGATGGGCCATCTCACGCCTTAATAGAATCGCGAGGGAGTATGGCTCCGGTCCGTCCGCGCAGCCTGCGCACCAGATTCGCAGGGACCGCCTGGGCGGATTCTCCGCACGATTCCGCGATAGGAGCTCCGGGAGCACCCTCGTCCGGAGAGCGTCGAAGTGCTCCGGGTGCCGAAAAAAATAGGTCTCCCCAATAGTGAGTTCTGCGATGAGCGCGTCCAACTCGGAGGGACCTCGTACAGGATCGCGCAAAATGGCGAGATAGGCGGCGCAGTCCCGCAAGCCCGCGATCGATACACGGAGCCCCAGGCGGCGCGCCAGGTCGGCATCTTTATCCAGATAGTAGGTCAGGCCGGTTAATTCGATCAGGTGCTCCTTCAATTGCGGAAACAGTGGATCGGCGATCAGGGCCTCGTGCGAGTCCATCACAGCTCCATTGATCCCCAGTCCTCGACCCGATGTTGAGTAATCATCTGAAACTCGGAAAGAGCCTGCCTCTCTTTTTCCAGCAGAATCCGCTGAGCCGAAAGCAGCGAAACAGTCTCGCCTCTCAAAAGAAACGAAGCTTCCGCGCACGCGTTGAACGAGTCCTTCGCATCCACCGGGAGCAACTCACCGCTGGAAACGGATCGCACCTCGCTGGCTCGTTCGACCAACAACGCAACAAGCCCCTTCAAGACAATCAGCATGGAGTACAGGCCAGGTTCATGAACCGGGAGACCTAGCAGCCGATCAAGCCGCAGAACAGGCACCGCCGTGCCGCCGAGATCGAGGATGCCTTCGAGCGGAGAGGGCAAACCCGGCGGGCGGGCCAATTGCGCCATCGGCGCAATTTTCTCCACGTTTTCCAATGGGAGCGCAGCCAACCGGCCTCCTACGCAGAACACCAAAAGCTCGAGCGCCAAGACGAGGTTCCTCCTTTTTATATAGTTGAGAAATCAGGAGTTTAGCGCTGTCGAGGTTCTATAGGATTAGCCCGTATATGATGCATGTCTGGCCGGTCTTCAGAGCCACGACCTGCGGGAGCGGTATTTTAAGGTCATCCAAAGCCTCAGGGAGCGACAATAAACCAATGTTCTTGACACATCGAAGTTTTTGGATTTTGCCCATCCTGATTACCGCAATTCTCGGCACGCTCGCCGCGATCGTATCGCAGAGCAGGCTGCGGGCGGTGTACAAGAACAGATTTTCCGAATCCCGGCGGGAGCGGCTCTTCTTGGCGTCGGTCGGTTTTTTCACCACGGCGGTCGTCGTTCGGGCAATCACGCTCGCAATTCACCACAACATCGGCCCCTTCCACGACGTTTCGATGCACGGCCGCCACATTCACCATCTGGTTTGGGGTATTCTGCTGCTGATCTCAGTGGGATATTCCTGGCTGATCGAGCCAGGAATTGGATGGGGCGGCCGAGTAACCTCCATGGTCTACGGAGTCGCCGCGGCATTAACCCTCGACGAATTTAGCCTCTGGCTCAATCTGCGCGATGTGTATTGGGAACGGGAGGGCCGCGAAAGTTATGAGGCGCTTGCCGTGTTCGGGAGCCTCTTGGCCGTCGGAGTTTTCGGCCGCAGATTCTTCCATGGCGCCGCCGTGGAGTTCAAGAAGATCTTTCATGAACGCCCCTCGAGTAGGAAGCGGTGAAGCTGAGGCCGCCAGCAGACATAGGCATATGCCTAGTGGCTACGTATTATTGCTTTTGGTAGTATCGATCCGGCTGGATGAACTACGACTTGTTCGGAATCCGGATTTCGGGACTGGGGAGGCAAGCTGAATCTTCGTTTGTCTTGCCGACCGCCGTTTGTATACCACGATGGCATAACGAATGGTAGGCCCTTGTGTCTGCGTGCGCTGAGCTCATTGTTTCGTTGGAAAATATCTCCGCCACCATTCTCTCGGACCATGCCGAAATTGAGGGTCTGTCTCATTCCGCCTCCCACTTACTCGCACGTTGCGAGACGACGGCTACTCCAAAGTTTTTTCTAGCTGCCATTGAGGAAGACATATGGGCTCCGCGGGTCGTGATTGTCCGCCAGGCGGATACGGTCATTGGCATCGTATATACAAAAGAGAGGATCTTCAAGGGCTTTCTGACCGGCATTCTTTTTGCCGATTCAACGCTCAACTCCATGGTGATCGCGGAGCCGGTTTTTCGCGAGATGGTTCTGCGCAGAGGCATCCAAGCCCTGATTGAAAGACCCGGCGTACGCGCGCTCCGCCTCCTCGCCCCACAAAACGGGTACGAGTATTCCGCCCTGAGCGGAATTTCTTCCCTGGCCTTATCGCGAACCCCTGTGGCGCATCACAGCGTTTTACGTTTGCCTGGGAACTACGAGTTGTTTCTGCAAGGCCTTGGCTCCCGAACCAGACGGAATTTTCGGTACTACCGCCGCCTCAATGGAGCC
Organism: Bryobacterales bacterium; assembly: GCA_963813145.1. Taxonomy (GTDB): domain Bacteria; phylum Acidobacteriota; class Terriglobia; order Bryobacterales; family Bryobacteraceae; genus Palsa-187. The sequence continues at coordinate 1,539,009 of CAWEXX010000001.1, read as the reverse complement.
GCGCGCACCTTTGTTGCGGACATCCCATTCAGCGATTTCAAAGAGGCAGCTTTGCAGCTACTCGAGGAGGGAGGAATTGGCGTCAGCGCGAAAGGCGTTTCCCGCGCCTTGAACGTTCTCTCGGCTGCGGAACGACCTTTATTGGTCGGATTGAAAGATGCGGGCGGGCGCTACGTAAGCATCCTCGGCGGCTGGTATGAGACCGGTCGAGCGATTGTCTTCTTTCAGATGAATAGCGACCGAAAATACCCTGACGCGTCTTTATCGCTAGTCCTGCGCGGCCATTTCCTCGAGATGGCGATCGAGCGGAGCGTCCATAGCGTGATATTTTGGGCCGGGGTTAGCGGAGCTTTGACACGCTACGTCGAACAGGTGCCAACCGTCGCCATGTACCTCGACAAGACGACCGTTCTTTGGCAGTGGCTTCGTCGAGTCATCCGGTCCCGGCGATCCGTGCTACCAGTTCGATTCCGCGATTTGGCGGAGTGGATTGTGTCCTCAACAGCCGAAGCGCGATAGGCACGGACCCGACCGCGACAGTAGTGTACTGCCAAACGGCATATCGAAAGATAGGAAAACGCAGTACCGCAAATCGTGTAATATCCTTCAATACCTGTGGCGCTTCCTCCGAGCCGCCACCGTACCGGCAAAGGGCCGCCGCGGCTCCTCGCAATGGCAGTAGCGGCCCTTTTAGGTGCGTGTTCGTGAAATAGTGACTGCCAGCACGATGATGACGGCTTTTAGCATCATTTCGATGTTGCTGTCTACGTTGTTCAATCTAAGCATGTTTGTCAGCACGCCGATGGTTAGGGTGCCGATGATTGTGCCGCTGATCGATCCGCTGCCGCCGGATAGCTGGGTGCCTCCGATGACCACCGCGGCAATCGCGTCCAGTTCGTAAGCTATTCCAGCGTTTGGGTTTCCCTGATGGTTTTCAGCGGCGTACAAGACTCCGGCAACTCCTGACAGGAGGCCTGCCAGGGTGTAGACCCAGATCTTGACGCTGCGAATCGGCAATCCGGCGTAGAGCGCAGCGGTTTCGTTATCGCCTACGGCTCGCACGTGGCGGCCGAACACTGTCCGTTGCAAAACGAACCCAAGAATGGCTGCCAGCACTACCCAGGTCCCGATGACGACTGGCTTCGTTCGGAAGGATTCAGCGAATCGGGCGGCTACGTCAGCGCCGAAGCCGATGTCGATGTTGGCGTTTCCTGTCAGCCACTTTGCGAGGCCCCGGATACCGATCATGGTGGCCAGCGTCACCACGAAGGGCTGGACTTTGAGCAGCGCCACGCAGGTTCCGTTCACGGCTCCGACGCGCGGCCGAGGCGGCCAGAGCCATCAAAATAGAGATCGTGATGTTGGCGTTGGGACGAGTGAGGCCCATGGCTACCACAGATGTTGCCAGGGCCAGGGTGCTGCCGACGCTGAGGTCGATGCCGGCGGTCAGGATTACGTAGGTCATCGCCAGCGCGATGATGCCGGTGACGGAGACTTGGCGAAGGATGTCGGTCAGATTTCCGGGGTCGAGAAAGATGCGGCTCGGCGTCAGCAGGATCGCGAGTAGGAAAACTAGAGCGAGGCTGATCGACCGGACCATAATCTGCGCCAGAATAGCATCATGCGTATTGTTCTGCTTTTTATCGCCGCCGGCGCCTTGTTAGCGCAGCGGCCGGAGCACCCTCGTCCGGATTTCGAGAGGTCGCAGTGGATGACCTTGAACGGGAAGTGGGATTTCGGATTCAATGAGAAATTCGGCGGAGTGATCACGGTACCGTTTTGCTGGGAGAGCGAGCTTTCAGGGGTCGGCAAGAAGACGGGGGAGACAACCGGGTGGTACCGGCGAACGTTTCGCATTCCTCCGGAGTGGAAGGGCAAACATGCGTGGCTGCATTTCGATGCGGTGGATGAAGAGGCTACGGTTTGGGTGAATGGGAAGGAGCTCGGGGTCCATCACGGAGGATATTCGCCGTTCGAGTTCGATCTGGATTCGGTGGCCAAGCCCGGCGACAACGTGACGGTGACGGTTCGGGCGGTGGATCACACGGATCAGGAATTGCCGGTGGGGAAGCAGACTCCGGGATGGTACACGTACACGAGCGGGATCTGGCAGACGGTTTGGCTGGAGGCTCGGCCGGAGCATTACATCAAGAGTTTTACGATTACGCCGAGGAGAGATGGGGAGAGGTGGTTTGCGGATTTCGATGTGACCGGCGATTTCGACACTCCGGTGCGGATTGCCGGGATTACCGCGATACCGATTAAGTTTGAAAACGGCCACGCGCGTGGGGCGGTCGAAATCAGGAATCCAAAGATATGGACGCCCGATTCGCCGAGTCTTTATGACATCGCTTTGCAGGCGGGCGAGGATCGGGTGAAGACTTATTTCGGGCTGCGGACGATTTCGCGCGGCAAGTTCGGAAATCTCGAGCATGAATCGATTTTTCTGAACGGGCAGCCGGTTTATTGGCGCGGGGCGCTGGATCAATCGTTTAATCCGAAGGGGATTTACACGGCGCCGTCGGATGAGTTTTTGAAGCATGACATGGAGCTGGCGAAGGCGGCGGGGATTCAGTTTTTGCGGATCCACATCAAGGCCGATGAGCCGCGGAGGCTTTACTGGGCGGACAAATTGGGCATGCTGATCATGCAGGACATGCCGAGCGCGTCGTTTCAGAATCCGGCGAAGCGAGCGGCGTGGGAAGAGACCATGCGGGCGACGATCGCGCGCGACCGGAATCATCCTTCGATCTTCGCGTGGGTCGCGTTCAATGAGACTTGGGGGCTGTCTTACATGCGGAATTCACAGCCGGCTTATCCGCAGAATCCGGACACCCAGAAATGGGTGGAGGGCGTCTGGAAGGAGATGAAGGCGCTCGATCCTTCGCGGCTGGTGGAAGACAATTCGGCGGACAAGCGGGATCACGTGGCGTCCGATATTAACTCGTGGCATTTTTATATCGACGATTACGCGCGGGCGAAGGCGGCGATTGAGGAAGTTGTCGCGAAGACGTTCGTGGGTTCGAATTTCAATTTCGTGAGCGGGAAGACGCAGGGGAGTGCGCCGCTGATCAACTCCGAATATGGATCGGTGGGCGCGGGCAATGGGGATCGGGATGTGTCATGGGGATTTCACTTCCTGACCAACGAGCTGCGGCGGCACGAGAAAATCCAGGGCTACATTTATACCGAGCTGAGCGATATCGAATGGGAGCACAACGGGTTTTACAACTATGACCGGTCGGCGAAGGATTTTGGGTATGACGCGTTTGTGCCGGGGATGACGACTCGCGATTTACAGGGGGAAGACTTTGTCGGGTACGAAGGGCCTCCGGTGATGAAGACGCCGGTGTTTACGCTGCCGGTGTTTGTGAGCCACTTTTCGGCTCGGACGGGCGAGGCCAAGCTGCGGTGGTGGCTGACGGGAGCTGACGATTTCGGATCGGCCGTGTCGACTGCTCCGCAGACGGTGTCGGTGAAGTGGGAGCTGCTGCGGGTGACGAACCAGGCTCCGCTGGAGGTGAGGGTGCCGGGGAATCGGCCGTTTACAGGGGCGCTGGCGATGGAGTTGCTCGACGCGGACGGCAAGCGGATCGCGGCGAATTTCGTGAACGTCGCGACGCGGTCGGCACAGTCGCCACGGATTGAGGTGGTCGACTCGAAGACGGTAGCTCTGCGATTTTCGCCGCTCGAAACACGGGAACGGGGAGCCGATAGCGAGATTCACGCGGGGAAACTTTGGGCTGCGGGTCCGGCTGAGGTGGCTTATCGGGTGACGCTGCCGGATTGGGTGGTGGCAGCGGGTCCGGAGAGTTTTTCGCTGGTGGCGGAGATGGGGACGCACGCGGGGACGGCGAAGCTCGACTGGCCGTGGAGGCAAAAGGCAGTGGATTATCCGCAGACGGATGTCCACAAATATCCGGGGAAGGTCCACGTGGTGATCGCTGGGGCGGATGCGGGCGAGGCGGGGGTGCCGGACGATCCGGCGGATATCAGGGGATTTCTGTCGAGCGCGGCGGGGTTTCATCACGGGAGTTACGGGTATGTGACGAGGCTGACGGCTGCAGCTACGAAAGGGGTGACGGATTTGACGATCCGGATCGAAGGGACGAAGGGGATTTCGATTTATGGGGAGGGGATGGGGAGGTATGGGTTCGATCCGGTGGTGTTGGTGAGGACGGGGAGGGATGTTCGGGCGGCGGGGAAGGACTAGGAAATTTATGGCTCTGGTCGCATCGGAGTATTGAATCCATGAAGTCGCTTCGTTTCCCAGGAGAGGCGGCGGGCAGGTCGGGAACCTGCCCCACTGCCCCAGAATGAACGGCGGTGCGGGGTGTATACTGATGCGCGAGCTATGTCGATATGGATTTTGATCGGGTTGCTGGCGATGCAGGCGGGCGGGGATTTACCTACCGGGAAGAAGATATTTGAGTCGCAGTGCGCGCTGTGCCACGGACAAACGGGGACGGGCGGGCGTGGACCCAGCCTCAATCGGGCGAAGTTGGGGAAGGCTCAGGACGATGTGGATTTGGGGAAGGTGATCTCGAACGGGATCGAGCCGGAGATGCCGGGGGCGTGGCAGTTGAATGAGCGCGAGGTGCGGTCCGTGGTGGCGTACGTGCGGTCGCTGGGGAGTCTGCCTCAGGAAGTGCTTCCGGGGGACGCGGGGCGGGGCCAACTGGTTTACCAGAGCAAGGGATGCGCGGTGTGCCACGTGGTTGCGGGCAAGGGCGAGGGAATCGGGCCGGAGCTGACCGAGATTGGCATACGGAGAAACGGCGCGCATCTGCGGCAGGCGATTCTACGGCCGGCCACGTTGCTTCCTGAAGAATTTCTGCTGGTGGTCGCGGTGACGCAAAACGGCCAGTCGATCCGGGGGATTCGCGTGAACGAAGATTCGTTCAACATCCAGATCAAGGATCTGCGTGGGCAGTTCTACAGCTTTGCGAAGGCGGATCTGAAGGAGCTGAGAAGGCTTCGTAACGAGACGCCGATGCCATCGTATGAAGCGTCGTTGAGCGCTGCGGAGCTGGACGATCTGGTGGCTTATCTGGCAAGCCTCAAGGGGAAATTATGAAGTGGGCTTGGTGGCTGGTTTCGATGGGCGCGATGGCGCAGGTGCCTTATGACCGGATCGTGAACGCGCAAAAGGAGCCGGCCAACTGGCTGACTTATTCCGGGAATTACGGCGGGCATCGATTCTCGCCGCTGACGCAGATTACTCCGGCGAACGTATCGGGGATGCGGGTGAAGTGGGCGCATCAGTTCGAGCTGGGGCGGACGGAGACCTCGCCAATTGTGGTGGATGGAGTGATGTATATCACGGCTCCGAACGCCGCGGCGGCGCTGGATGCCCGGACGGGCCGCGAGTTGTGGTCGTGGAAGCGCGCTATCCCCAAGGATTATCAATCGATCGGATTTGGTCGGGTGAATCGGGGGCCGGCGATTCTGGATGGGCAACTGTTTGTGGCGACGCTCGATTGCTTTTTAGTCGCGCTGGATATTAAAAGTGGGGCGGAGCGGTGGTCGGCCAAGGTGGAGGATTACAAGCCGGGGTATAGCATGACGCTCGCGCCGTTGGCCATCAAGGGGAAGGTCTTGGTGGGAGTGAGCGGGGGCGAGGCGGGGATTCGCGGGTTCGTGGATGCGTACGACGCGGCGACGGGGAATCGGGCGTGGCGATTCTACACGGTGCCTGCGCCGGGCGAGCCGGGGGCGAACACTTGGCCTCAAGACGGGCAGTTCAAAGATAGCTGGAAGACCGGCGGCGGATCGACGTGGGTGACGGGGTCGTACGATCCGGAGGCGAACCTTGTTTATTGGGGCATCGGGAATCCGGGGCCGGATTGGAATGCGGATTCACGGGCCGGGGACAATTTGTATACGTGCTCACTGGTGGCGCTCGATGGGGACACCGGGGCGTTGAAGTGGCATTTCCAATTTACTCCGCACGATTCGCACGACTGGGATTCGACGCACGTGCCGGTGTTGTTCGAGGCGGAAGTGCGGGGCGTGAAGCGGAAGCTGGTGGCGGTGGCGAATCGGAATGCGTTCTTCTATGTGCTGGATCGGGGGAGCGGGGAGTTCATCACGGCCAAGGCTTACGCGAAGCAGACTTGGGCGAAGGGGCTGGACGACAAGGGGCGGCCGATGGTGATTCCGAACACGGAGCCTAGCGAGGCGGGAACGATCGCGTATCCGAACTTGAATGGCGCGACGGTGTGGTTCAGCCCGTCGTATAGTCCGCTGACGAATTTGTTTTACGTGTCGGTGAGGGAGCGGGGCTCGGTCTATTTCAAGAGAGAAGCGGATTATAAGCCGGGGACATTTTTCGCGGGCGGGGGCGAGGCGGAGATTCCGAATAGCGAGAAGTATGGGGCGATCCGGGCGCTGGAAGTGGCCACGGGCAAGATGAGATGGGAGTTCCCGCTGACCACGGCATCGTGGTCGGGGGTGCTATCGACGGGAGGCGGGCTGGTGTTTGCGGGGTCGGACGAGGGGAATTTTTTTGCGTTGGATGCGGGGAGTGGGAAGGCTTTGTGGGATTTTCAGACGGGCGGCCAGGTTACGTCGAATCCGATTTCTTTTGGGATTGATGGGAAGCAGTGCGTCGCGGTGGCGGCGGGGCGAGTGTTGTATGTTTTTGGGTTGTGAGGAGGGAGGTTTTGTGGGGCGCGCCTCCATCGACAGTCATGCTGACGGCCGGACTTGTCGATACTCTCGAAAACAACGCAGGCCGATTGCCAATCGGCCGCAGGCTGCCAGCCTGCACCACAACGGGGCAGGGTCGAGGGCGCATCCAAGATACGATCTGAGCGCCTGCCCGCATGCTTACGCATGGCGGCTCAGTGATTGTCGGGGGCTTTGCCCAGGCTGATCAGGTTGGCTAAGAGTTGGTAGGCGCCGTCGGTTCCGGCGGGGAGTTGGCGCCAGAGGCCCAGGCCGAGGTAGAGCCAGCGGCCTTTGCCGACTTTGCCTTCGACGAAGGAGCCTAATTTCTCGCCGGGATTATCGGGGAAGGAATCGACCATGGAGACCAGGTCGACATATTTTTTGTCCTTCTCGCCCAGGAAATAGAGGCCGCGCTCTTGCACCCAGTTGTCCCATGTGGACGAGCCGATTTTGTTGGGGTAGCTGAAGGCAGGGTGGCCGGGGACCAGGACTTTGACGGGAACCAGTTCGTCTGAGACGCGGTTGTTGCTGACCTTCGCGGGGAAAGGGCCGTAATCGGCGCGGTTGAACTCCATCTTGTTGTACTGGACGATGACGGTGCCTCCGCGCTCGGCGTATTCGAGAAGGCGGTGGTTGTAGGCTCGCAGGTCGGCTCGGCGCTCATAGGCGCGGACGCCGGTCATGATGACGTCGTACTTGGAAAGATCGCCCCAGGCTAGTTCATCCTGCTCGATGAAGGACAGCTTCGCGCCTAGCTGTTCGATGGCTTGCGGGACTTGATCGCCGACTCCGTTGATGTAGCCGACGGTCAGGTTGGGGATGATTTTCACGTCCACTACCTTGAGAGTGGTTTCGGCGGGTTTGATGACTTGGCGGCGCTGAATGTGGGGATATTCGATTTCCTGGTAGCCCGTGGTGTAGCGTTCGTTGGCGGGTCCGGTGACGATGGCGCGAAGGGTGTATTCGCCGGCTTTCACTTGAGCGGGAGCGGTCAACTGGAAGCGGGCTGAGAGCGACTCGTCCTCATGGTCGAAACTGAGCGCGACGCTGGGAGGTGTGGCGGTCCATCCAGTGGGGAGATCCAGGGCGACGCTGACTTTCGCGGCGGTCTTGGCGCCGTTGGTCACCGACACATGGACTTCGCGTTGCGTCGCGGCCGCGTTAGCGGGGAACACGGCGAGCGGCGGCGTCATCCGGACTGAGAAGGATGGCACGACGTTCAATTCCATGCGCTTGTCGCCGGTGAAGATATCCTTCACGTAGCGGAATTGCACAGGGATTTCGCGGGCGACGTCGGCGGTACCTGCCTTGATGTGGAAGGTCACGCGAAAAGGCGTGGGGCGGAAGGGAACGCCGAACTCGACGTCGGGTTCAAAGATGTTGATGGCGTGATTGGCGGGATGCTTCCAATACTGGTCGAAAAAATACGGGGTGGTCAGTTTCGCGGCCTTCGGGATGCGCGTGTCTTCGGCGCAGGTGTAGATGGCGTCCTTCTTGACTGGGCCGGCTTTGCACGTTCCAGTAGAATCGAATCCGGCAATGGTCACGCCGGTGACGTTTACTTCGGACGGGCCGCGGTTGATCGCCAGCAGCGATAATTTCACGGGCTGTCCCGCGATGACAAGGCCGTCGTCTGCAACGGCGTCGAAGGTCAGGCCGTGAGCGGCCAGGACGGCATCTTCATAGTCGCGTTCTTTGGTTTTGAGACGGAAGTCGATTTCGTAGCGCGCTTGATCGGAGAGACCCATCGAGCCGAGACGGGCGCGAAGAGCTTTTACCGCGGCGAATCCGGCTTCGACGGGCGCGGCGGTGGCTGCATCGTTACCGGAGTCGAACGCTTTTTGCGCCTGCACAGCGGCGTCGGAAATTGCGGCTAGTCCGGACTTCAGGTCGGCCGGAGGATTGTTGCCGGCGTACTGCGCGAGTGCGGCGAGACTGAAATCGATGCCATCGAACAGCGACGTCTCGGTTTTCGCCATTTGTCCCGCGATCGTGGTCTCTGTCAATTGATAACCGCGCCCGCCGCCTCCGCGACCGCCTTGCGCTCCGGGCAGAGGCGGCAGTCCGTTGGTGCCCTGACATTTGTGACTGCTGCGGGCGTCGGTGCCGATTTCGGAGTACGTGCGGCAGAGGAGGGGATCGTACACCGCGGTATTGATAGTGGCGAGTTTCACTGACGGGTCGGGTGGCGGCGGGGGAGGGCCGCCTCGACCGTCGGGTCCGCCTCTGCCTCCACCGAAGCCCGCGCTGAGATATAGTTTCCGGGGCTGCCAGGGGCGGAGGCCTTGCTTCAACTGCTCGGGATACATTGCGGGGTCGCCGGCCGCTTTATAGGCTTCGCGGGTGAGAACGGTGGTCGCTTCGTGGGCGCGGTCGCCGCCGCGGAGCTGCATGTTCATAGTCAACAGGACGTCGGGGCGGAAGGTGCGGATCAGGCGCACGAAATCGCCGACGATTTCCTGGCGGCCCCATTTTTCGATGACTTCTTTCGGGTCGAAAGAATAGCCGTAATCGATGGCGCGCGTGAAATACTGCTCCGCGCCATCCAGGCGATGCACCGACATCAGCTCCGAGGTGCGCAGCACGCCCATATCGCCGAATAATTCCGGACCGATTTCATTTTGCCCGCCTTCGCCGCGGGTGGTCTGGACATCAATGGAGCGCAATCCCATGCCGTGCGTGAACATGACGTAGAGAGGATTCGTTTCATCGTCGGGATGCGCCGCGGTTTGCATAAATGTTCCCGACACGTTGAGCTTGCGCAGAGCCAAGCCGAGCGCGATATGCCCGCTGTCCTGGGCGGCCAACGGGTAATTCAGGCGGTTCTGGGCGGGTGCGGTGGCCAGAAACACACTCATCGCGAGAATAAGGGAGCGTCGCATAGGTAAATAGAAAGTTTATCGTGAACTGGGAGGGCTATCTGACCGCTCCCGCCGGTCGCGGCTCTGAAGACGGGGTGAAGAGTAACCAACGGCTGCGGCTGGTCGTATATTATGTGCTATTAGCACAGGAGAAGAAGAGTACGATGCGAATTCGCCCATTGCAGAACCCCTGGACCTTATCCCTCATCATCACTGCAACCGGCCTTAGTCTTGCAACGCTGATCTGGGCGCAGGAACGAACTAAGCCCAATGAATCGACCGACCCGATGCTGCGGGGTTTTGAGTTCCGCTCCATCGGACCCGCTACCATGATGGGCCGGCTGGACGACATTGTCGGCACCGAAAAAGATCCGATGCTGCTGTACATCGGCTTCGCGACAGGCGGCGTGTGGAAGTCGACCGACGGCGGCCTGTACTGGCATTCGCAATTCGACAATATGCCGAACGAATCGATAGGCTCGATTGCGATTGCGCCATCCGACCCGAACGTGGTCTATGTGGGCACGGGCGAGCCGAACAACCGGCAGAGTTCGTCGATCGGCGACGGAGTTTGGGGAACGACGGACGGCGGAAAAACATGGGCGCATCTCGGGCTTGAGAAATACGCAGTCGATCGGACGCGTGGTGGTGGATCCTACCGATGCGAAGATCGTCTACGTTGCGGCCAACGGACATTTGTTTGGACCCAATGAAGACCGCGGGCTCTATAAATCCGTGGACGGCGGGAAGAACTGGAAGAAGTCGAAGTACATCGATCCCGATACCGGATTTACGGATGTGGCGATCGATCCTTCGAACCCGAAGATCCTCTACGCTGCGTCCTTTCAGCGTCGGCGCACGTGGTGGGGATACAACGGCGGCGGGCCCGGGTAGCGCGCTATGGAAGACGACCAACGGCGGCGATACGTGGACCAAGATCGACGGTCCGGGCTGGCCTAAACCGAAGGACGGAATTTACGGACGCATGGCAGTATCGATCTTCAGAGCGAATCCGAAAATCGTCTATGCGCAAGTGGAAGCGGGCGCAAGCGGCGGTACGGGCGGAGGCACGACGGCTGAGGGTGGTCCGGCTCCTCGCGGTGGTCGCGGCGGTGGGCAAGGCGGAGGCGCGGCGACCGCGGAATCGGGCGATGCTGCAGCTGCGCCTGGTGGAGGTGGACGCGGGCGCGGCAACGTTCCTCCGAATCCTGACGGCAGCGGCGTGTTCCGCTCCGAGGACGGCGGCGCGACCTGGACGTACATGAGCAACCAGAACCAGAGGCCCACGTACTTCAGCCAGATTCGCGTGGATCCGGTGAACGACAAGAAAATTCTCGTGGGCGGGACGCCGGCCCAAATGTCGCTCGATGGCGGCAAGACGTGGAATCCCATCACGGGGTCGCATACCGATTACCATGCGTTCTGGATCAGTCCGACGGACCCGCGCATCGTGATGGTGGGCCATGACGGCGGGCTCGACATCAGCAACGACGGCGGGTTCAACTGGGATTATCACAACGACATCGCAGTGGGCCAGTTCTACCAGGTCTCGGCGGACATGAGGCGTCCTTATGTGGTTTGCGGAGGCTTGCAGGATAACAATGCGTGGTGCGGACCGAGCGCGCTGCGGTCGACTACGGGTCCAGTGAATACGGACTGGTTTACGGTTTCGGGCGGCGACGGTTTTTATACGCGGCAGGATCCGTACGACTGGGCGATCGTGTACGCGGAGTCGCAGGACGGGTCCATGAGTCGTCACGATCTGCGGGCGGGTACGCAGAAGAGCATCCGGCCGACGGTGGCTGCGCGGGGCGGTGGCACGGCTGCGACGGCGAATGAGATTCAACGGGCGAACAGTCCTTCGGTGGGAGTGGTGCGGGAGCCGAACGCGGATATCGTCGCCGGCGGTCCCGATCCGAATGCGGCTGGCGGGCGCGGGGGCGGGGGGCGCGGGGGGACTCCGAACGTGGTCAACGCTCCGCCCGATATCGATCCGTTCCGCATTTACTGGAACGCGCCGTTTGAAATTTCGCCGCACAATCCGGCGGTGGTTTACATGGCGTCGCAGTACTTCTTCAAATCGAACAACCGCGGCGATACGTGGCGCATGAACACCACGGACCTGACGAAGAACGTCAATCGCTGGTCTCCGGAAATGCCGATCATGAACGTGGCGGGCGATAAGCCGATGGCGGAGAAGCATGACGGCTATTCGTCGAGCTCGCTGATTACGCAGGTACGCGAATCGCCTTCAAAGCCGGGCATTATCTGGATCGGCACGGACGACGGGAATCTGCAAATCAGCCGCGATGGAGGCGAGACGTTTACCAACGTGTTCGAGAACGTGGTGAAGGCGGGCGCTCCGAAGGGCTACGTGCAAACGGCGCGCATCGAGCCATCGCACTTCGATCCGGCGACGGCGTACGTGGCGCTCGATAATCATCGCTGCTGCGACGATTGGAAGGCGTATTTGTTCAAGACGACCGACTACGGCAAGACTTGGTCCAGCGTGTTGGGCAATCTGCCGAGCTACGGTACAGTGAACGCACTGCGCGAGGACTACGACAATCCGAACCTGCTGTTCGTGGGTACGGAATTTGGGTTGTACGTCACGCTCGATGGCGGCAAGGAGTGGAAGAAGTTCATGAACAACCTGCCGAGCGTGCGCGTGGACGATATTTTGATTCATCCGCGAGATCGCGATCTGATCATCGGAACGCATGGGCGGTCGATCTGGATCGCCGACGATATTTCGCCGCTAGAGCAGTTGAAACCCGGCGCGAAGGATGTGGTGCTGTTCGATCCGCGCCCGGCGATTCTATGGAAGAACGATGCTTCGGCGCAGCGTCACGCGGCGAATCGGGAGTTTAAGGCTCAGAATCCGCAAGGCGGAACCGCGATCAGTGTGTGGGCCAAGTCCGAACTGGGCAAGGGGAAAGTCGAGTTCCTTCAGAACGACAAAGTGGTGAGCACCATTGATGTCGACATTAAAGAGGGAATGAATCGGTTCCAGTGGAACATGCGCGGGCCCGCGCCGCCAGCGCCTGCTGGTGGTGGCCGCGGTGGCCGGGCGGCGACTGATGCGGCCGCTCCGGCTGCTCCTGACGCCGGACGCGGCGGTGGTGGGGGAGGCCGTGGTCGCGGAGGTGGGGGTGTTCCGTTTGTTGCTGCCGGTGGTCGCGGGGGCGGCGGAGGTGGCGGTGGCGGCGGATTCGGAAACGCTGCGCCGCAAGGGCCTCTGCTTGAGCCTGGGACCTTCATGATCCGGTTGACGGTGGGGAGTCAGACGCTGATGTCGTCGGTGGATTTGCTCGAAGACGTCTGGATGCGTCCTCAGTAGCTATTGGTCTGCGTCGGAAATCCTGAATGTTATGTGGAGCACGCCCCCGGGCATGCTCTATCGACAGACGTGTCGAAGGGTCTTTCCGGGCTTACGGAAACAATAGCCGAACGTCGACACGAAAGTCTGAGCGGCACGCGTGGACGCGTGCGCCACGCGGGAAAAGATAGTATTCACTATGAGTGACGCACTGCTAGCCGGTCATTTTTTGGCCCATGCCTATGGCGTTTACTGTCAGCAGCAAGGACGTGAGGGTGCCTTCTTTGGGTTCTGCCCGCCAGGATCGGAGCAGGCGGACTTGTTCGTGATGAAGCTGATCTAGCGCGCTCCGGCGCAGGGCTACCGCTTGGGCCAGGCGGCGGCGGTGGGTGGGGGAGTCGCCGAAAAGTTCTTCGATCACCGATACGGATAATTTGTATTCCTCGAAGATTGTGTCGAACAGGCTGATGCGGAGCGCTTCGTCTTCGACCAGGGACGCGTACATTCGCATCAGGCCGGGGTGGGCCATCATCAGGCTCGCTTCGGCGTTGTGGAGTAAATAAGATAAGAACGGCCAGACGCGGACCTGTTCGCGAAGGCGGTTCCAGTCTTCAGGATGGTCGCGCCTTAGCCAGTTTAGCGCGGTGCCGACGCCGTACCAGCCGGGCAGGTGAAATCGTGCCTGGCTCCAACTGAACACCCACGGGATGGCGCGCAGATCGTCTAGCGTCCCGGCTCCGGTGCGGCGAGAGGGGCGAGAGCCTAATTGGGTTTGCTCGATGGCGTCGATGGGCGTGGCTTGGCGAAAGAAGGTCACGAAGCCTTCGGTTTCGACTAGTTTGCGATAGGTCTTGAAACTGATGTCGACCACTTTGGGCCAGATGGCTTCGAGCGCGGGCGTCTCTGGATTCGGCTTGCTGTGCAGCAACGTGGTCCGGGTGACGCCGGCGAGGAGGCGCTCCAGTTGGAACGTTGCGGTGACGCGGTTGGCGTACTTTTGCGCGATTACTTCGCCTTGCTCCGTGACGCGCATGCGTCCGGTCAACGACCCTTGCGGGAGGGCTTCGAGGAAAACGTGGGTGGGACCGGCTCCGCGTCCGACGGTGCCTCCGCGGCCGTGGAAGAACGTCAGGCGTGTCTCGTGTTTCTTGGCTACCTCGGTCAGATCGCGTTCGGCCTGATGGAGGCTCCATTGACTGGCGAGGACGCCTCCGTCCTTATTACTGTCGCTATAGCCGAGCATCACTACGACATCGTTCACGGGGCGGCGCATGGAGACGGGATGGCTCAGGAACGCGTCCAGAATTCCCGAGCTGTTTTCCAGATCGCGGATGGTTTCGAAGAGAGGCGCGACCGCCAGTTCGCAGGCTAAGCCGCCATCCGATTCGATCAGCAACCCGCCTTCGCGGGCGAGCAAATAGACGACGAGAAGATCCGCGACGCTGCGGGTCATGCTGACGATGACGGGGCCAAGGCCCTCCGGTCCGTGCGCGGTGAGATGCGAGCGCAAGTTGCGGAAGAGCGCAGTCACATGCGCGGCTTCGGGCTCCAGATTCATGTGGGGGCCGGCAAAGGGGCGCAGCGTTTGCAGTTCGCGATTGAGGAATTCGAGTTTCTCCGGCTCGCTCCAATTAGGGAAATCGTATTTCGCGAAACCCGCGGCACGCAGGAGACCGGCCATCGCACGGTCGTGATACTGGCTGTTCTGGCGGACGTCGAGCGTGGCCAAATGGAATCCGAAGACGCGAGCTTGCGCCACGGCGGGCCGCACGTCCATTTCGGCGACGTTGCGCGCGCCTGCTTCACGCAGCGACGCTTCGAGGACTTCAAAGTCTTCGATCCATTCCGCGGCCGACGTATAGCCGCTGGGTTTGTCTGCTAGTTCCAGGCGCGCGAGCATCAGGTTGACCAGTTGACGCCAGGGCTCGCGGGGATTACGATCGATGGCTTTCTGCGCGATCTCTTTGCCGAGGACGTGGCTGAGAAGCACGATCCGGTCGCGCAGGATGGCAGGCACGGGCACTTCGGATTCGGCGAGGCTGAGGCGCGCTCCGAGCTGCCGCAAACGCTCGCGCGCTATGGCCAGCGCGCCCTGCCGCAACAGCACCAGAGTATGCGCCGTTACTTCGGGAGTCACCAGCGGATGCCCGTCGCGATCGCCGCCGACCCAGCTTCCGAATTTGAGCTTGGGTAGATTTGGAGGATCGGTTCCAAACGCCGCCGACCAGGAATGCTGAAAGCGCTGGTCGAGCAGCTCGACCACATCGGGAAACACCCAGCGCAGGTAATGCAGCACGCCCTGCACTTCGCTTTCGACCTCCGGACGCTCGGAGCGGATTTCACCGGTGCGCCACAGGCGTTCGAGGGCGGCCTTGAGGCGGCGGCGAAAGATGGCGGCTTCGACTTCGGTGAAGCGGCGGTTGTCGCGCTCGACCAATAAGAGATAAATCGCGCGATGATGTTCGAGCACCGTAGCGCGCTTGGCTTCCGTCGGATGCGCGGTGAGAACGGGCTCGACCGAGATGCGCTCCATCGCCTCGCGCAACGCGGATTCGGAGAATCCACGCTGGCGGAGATCGCCGAGGTTAAAGAGCCAGAGGCCCGGCTCGCCTTCCTGACGGCGGGGATCCTCGGCGCGGCGGCGGACCTGGTTGGCGGTGTTTTCCTCAACGATATCGAGCAGCTGAAAGACGATGGAGAGCGCCTGGCAATATTCGGCGGGCAGCTCGGCTAGCTCCGGCGCGCGGCAGTTTTCGTCGAAACAGGATCGTAAAAAGCAAGCGAGATCCGCGTCGCCTTCCTCTTCGAGCATCTCGGAGAAGAGGCCACGGATCTCGTTGAAGTCATCTGTCCATTTTGAGAAACCCGGGTTGGAGAAGCCCTCGCTTAACGAATCGGAAGGGCGCGGGATCATTTCACCGTGAAGGGAACCGATGCAATCACGTTCTCCCACTCCAACTGGAGCTTGCCTTTGTTGCCGCCGGCGGCGGAGAGCGTGATCTTGAAAGTTTCGATGGGCGCGGCGGGCTTGGTCATGGTCATGGGAACGCGGCCGAGGTCCATGTCCTGCTTATAGGTGAGGCCCCACTGCTTGGTCTGCTTATTGATGATGAGCTGCCAGGGAGTGACATTGACCAGGGTGAAGACCGTGTAATCGCCCTTGGGCACGGCGAGGCCGTTGATATCGAGGTCGGCTTCGGTGTGCAGGGCGGTGGCGTTGTCGGCTCCGGTGCGCCAGACAGGCCAGGTGCCGTCCTTGCTGATCAGGCCACCCTCGCCGAATATCTGACGTCCGCGAACGGAGGGAGCGAAATAGTTGATCGTGATCGATTTGCCGGCGATGGTGACCGATGTTTTCGCGGGGGGACTTTGCGGGCTCCAGGCGACGGATAGTGCCGCGCAGGCCAGCAACAGGGCTGAAATTAGGATGGATTTGCTCATGAATTTGAGTATATACCGGGGTGGGGAATGCCTTGCGTTGTATATCCAGCTCTAAAGGGCGGTGCCGCGTGGGGCGGGCAATATTGCCGGCAGCTTGCTTCAGCAGGCTTCGGTATGGAATGAAGAAGCCGACTCAAAGTCGGCTGCCGGCTAAATAGCCCGCCCCACAAAATCCGGCTATTTGGACACCGAGTTGAGGAGGAATTCGAACTTTGGCTGGTTCGCGGCGATGGTTCTTGCGGGGCCCGTGAATTTGAAAAATATGTTGCCGCCGGGGCCTTCGACGATTGCGCCTAGCATGCGGTAACCCGACTTCGCCGCGCCGCCACCCATGCCGGCGTAGTCGCCTGTGACGTCGATGGTGGTCACGGGCAAGCCGTGGATGGTCCGTTTCCCCGTTTTCGAATCGGTTGGATTGTGGAACTGACCCTTCCAGCGGTCCAGATTCGCCTGAATACCGCCGCCTTGACCTTCGCCGAAGAAGTACACCGCGCACTCCGCCGATTCCACGATGTAGGTCGCGACGCGCATCGGACGAGTGCCGCTTTCCGCCTTCCAGCCGGCTGGCACAGTCCATTTAAGGCCGGCTGCGGATTCGGCGAATGCGAGCGATACAGAGAGCAACAGGATCGACCAGCGAAGATTCATCTTTTTATTGTCGGCCAGATCCCTCTCCTGTTGACAGGCCACAGAAAGTCCGGCATACTTCCTGTAGATATGCCACAGGAGATTCTGCCCGGGACGCTCGACATCATGGTTCTGAAGACGCTGGCAGTGCTGGGTCCGCTGCATGGCTATGGACTCGCGCGGCGCATCGAGCAGATCAGTGCGAATCTGATCGAGCTGAATCAAGGGACGATTTACGCGTCGCTGCTGCGGCTGCAGCAGAGGGGATGGATTTCCTCGGCATGGGGCGCTTCCGAAAATAATCGCAAGGCGAAGTTTTATTCGATTACGCGGGCCGGGCAGAAAAGCCTGGCCGCCGAGACCAAGAGTTGGGAGCGCACTTCGGGCATCATGACGCGCCTATTGGCGCTGGAAGCGGAGAACTGATTCTATGCGGGTTCTATTCTCAAAGCTGGCCGGCGCATTCCGGCGCCGGTTTCTGGACGAAGATTTTGACGCCGAGGTGACCGCTCATCTCGACATGCTGATCGAAGAGAATATCCGGCGAGGCATGACTCCCGACGAGGCCCGGCACGCGGGGCTGCGAAGCTTAGGCAGTATCACGCAGTTGAAGGAGAGCCAGAGGGAATCGCGCGGATTGCCGCAAATAGAGATGCTGTTCGCGGACCTGAAGTATGCGGCTCGGATGCTGTGGGCGAATCCCGGTTTTACGCTGATTGCAGTGCTGACGCTGACGCTGGGAATCGGAGTGGTGACGACGGTGTTCACGGCTTACAATGCGGTGGCGCTGAAGCCGCTCCCGGTGGCGGATCCGAACAAAGTGGTTCGCCTGGAGCGATGGTTTGAACGCAACCGTGGCGACATCCAGTACGCGTTCTCGTTTCCGGAATACATCTATTGCCGCGATCGCAACGACGTGTTTGCGGGCCTGGTGGTCACCAGCTGGCAGTTGCCGGTGGTGGCGGACGGCGTCGAGAAATTGCAAGGGCAGCTGGTATCGGCGAATTATTTCGCGGATATGGGAGTTCCCGCCATCGTCGGTCGCACATTTTTGCCGGAGGAGGATCGGACCCCGGGCGGGAATCCGGTGCTGGTGATCAGCCACTCGTTCTGGCAGCGCAGGTTCCGCGGCGATCCATCGATTGCCGCGCGCATCATCAAATTGAATGGAGTGGCGTTCACGGTTGTGGGCGTGGCAGCGAAGGAGTTCAGCGGCACCGGCGTGGTGCCGCAGATTCCGGATTTCTGGGTGCCCGTATCCATGCAGCAGCAAATCGCGCCCGGCCGCGATTGGTTGAATACGCCAACCGATTTTCAATTCCAGGTGCTGGGGCGGTTGAAGGACTCGACGACTCTAGCGCGGGCGGAGGCGGAGACGGCTGGGCTGATCCGGCAATTCGACAGCACATATAAGGAGACGGACCGGACGACTACGGTGACGCTACAGGCGACGGCGTTGCTCGGGAATACCGAAGACCCGCGCTTCCAGGCCGCGGCATGGGCAATCATGCTGTTTGTCGGGATGGTGCTTCTCGTCGGGTGCGTCAACATCGCGAATATGCTGCTGGCTCGCGGCGCGGCCCGGCAACGGGAAATCAGCGTGCGCCTGGCGTTGGGGGCGAGCCGGGGACGCGTGATTCGCCAGCTGCTCACCGAAAGTCTGCTGCTCTCGATGCTCGGTGGCGTCGGCGGACTTTTCTTATCCATCTGGACGAGCAAGCTGCTGTGGGTCGCATTGGAACAATTTATTCAGGCGCGGATCAGCTCCGATATCGTGGTGGGAATCGACCTGAGCCCGGATGTGCGCGTCCTCGGCTGCGCGATATTTTTGTCGCTGATCGCCGGTCTGCTGTTCGGACTCTCGCCCGCGCTTCAATTCAGCCGGCCGGATCTGACAACGGCCCTGAAAGACGAGGGAGGGTTTGGAGCCCGATGGAGCCGTTCGCGGATGCGAAGCTTTCTGGTCGCGACGCAGGTCACCGTGTCGATGGTCCTGTTGATCAGCGCCGGTTTACTGACCCGCGGCCTGGCTCGCGCTCAGACGGCGGACCCTGGTTTCGAAACCAAGAGCGTCTACTACCTGTATGGCGATTTCGGTGCGGTCAGGCAGCGGGTGATCGACCGGTTGCGCAGCCTGCCTGAGCTGCACAACGTCGCGCTGGGCTCGGTTCCGCTGCTCGGCACGTGGACGCCTCCCATTTTCATCGACGGCCGTCGCGACCGCACTCTGGCCAGTTACGCGTCCGATACTTATTTCGATTTACTCGGCATTTCGTTGGTCCGCGGCCGGAAGTTCACGAAGGCGGAAGCCGAGCAAGGCGCGAGTATTTCCATCGTCAGCGAATCCGCCGCGCGTATTTTCTGGCCCGGCCAAGATCCGATAGGCAAGCGTTTCAAGCTGGATATGGACTGGCGAGGCAGCCTGGCCGAGTTTGAAGTGGTGGGTGTGGCGAAGGACGTTCGATTTGCCAGCCTGTCGCGCACCGATGTGTCGCATGTGTATCTGACCACCAAGCCTGGCGGCGTAAACATCGGATTGCTGGTGCGGACCGAAGGCGACCGGCGCCGCGCCATCGCAGCCGTGCGAGCGGCCGCGGGATCGGTCGAGCCGAATCTTTTCGCGGGCCTTTCCACGATGAACCTGGAAGCGGGTCCGGTAGCGGTCCAGCGGTCCCTCGCGCAGATCAGCGCGATGTTCGCGGCCATTCTCGCGGCTCTGGCGCTGGCGCTCGCCGGCGTGGGGATTTACGGCGTCATGTCCTATCTGGTCAGCCAGCGTGTGAAGGAAATAGGCGTGCGGGTGGCGCTGGGGGCGACGGCGCGCGACGTACTGATCCCGGTGGTCTTGCGCGGTCTCAGGCCGGTATTTTGCGGCTTGGGCTTGGGAATCGCCGGCGCCGCGGGACTGTCAGCGTTGCTCCACTCGACTCTGGTGCTTCCCGGATCGAGCGACTTTTTTTACGGCGTCCCGTTCTACGATCCGGCGACGTTCCTGGGCCTGTCGCTATTCTTGATCGTCATCGCCGCCGTCGCCAGCGCGATTCCGGCGCGTCGTGCGTTGAGCGTCGACCCGATGATCGCACTACGCTACGAATGACGCCGCCAGGAGCGGATTGCCAAGACGCTTCCGACGACGGATACGACGACTACGGCTACGATCGCGCCTTCAAAGACGGGCGTCTGCGCGACTCTCAGGATTCTCGGTCCAAAACGTATGGCGAGTAATGCCTCCACGCTGAAGCGTACGAATCGGCACACGCCGATGATCGCGAGCAGCTTGGCGCGCGGGTACTTCAGCGCCGCGGCCACCAGCACCACGGGTGTGAACGGAAATCCTGGTGGGGCGACCGAGGCGATCGCCAATGCAGCACCCGAGCCCGATTGCACGCGGCCTTGAATGAACCGCAAACGACGTTTGGAGACCAGCCTCTCGAGTCCCTGTTCCCCGCTCTTGCGCCCGATCCAATCCGTGGTGAAGGCTCCCATAGCGGAACCGATCGCAGCCATTACCGCGTAATAGGGCCATTCGTTGTGGTGCCGGGCGGCCAGCACCATCACCAGGAAATCGATGCCCAGCGGGACGAAAAGTATGGAGCCGTCGAGAATCCCCAACAGCAATACGCCTACGCCGCCGAGCGAAGCCAGGAACAGTCCGACGGGTCTGATGAGTGCTTTCAGTCTTCCAACTATAACTTTTTCAGCCAGACGTTCCGGATGCTGATCTTGCCGGTGCCTTCGATTTCGAATCCGATCAGGCCGGTCTTGCGGAATTTAGTGGGATCGTCGTCGATCAGGATCGACATCATGTGGCCATTGATGATGTGGGTCATCTGAGTTCCGCGCGCGATGATGTGAAGCTGATTCCAGTCCTCGACCTTGACATATCCGCCGAGCTCGTCCTTATCGCCGAGCATCGCCAGCAGCCGCGGCGGCTTCCCTTCCTCGGTGCGCACCACTTGTCCGCGCCACGCGATGATGCCGCGGCCGGTGGCCTGTTCGTAATACTGTCCGCTGTAGCGATTCTGGCCGTCGAAATCGAATTGCGCGCCCAGCATGTTCCACTTCGCCTGCCCCGCTTGATCGGGAGGTGTTCCGCGCGGCTGTCCGCTGGCGCATGGTCCTTGCGGTCCGCGTCCGCCGCCTCCACGGCCTGCCCCAGGAGGACGGGGCTCCTGAATCGCGCCCCGGTATTGGACGCCGCTATTCACGCGCGCGCCTTCGCCCTTCATTTCGAGCTTCATCTCGAAATCCGCCGCTTCCCCGCCCTGCCAGACCAGATAGATGGTGCCGGTAGGTTTCTCGCAAGTAGACTCCACCGTGATGGCTCCGTCGACGACGTGCCAATACGCCTTATCGCCATCCCAGCCGGCCAATGTAGACCCGTCGAACATGGAAATCCAGCCGGTGTGATCGGCGAAATCGATGGGATCGGGCTGACGGAATCCGCCGCCGCCCCGGCCTCGACCCGGTCCGGGAGTGCCAGGTGCGCCGGCCGGCGGAGGCTGCTGTGACATTAAGAGGACAGCCGCAAGAAGCAAGGCCGGAATGATAAAGACAACTCTAGGAACGCGCATGACATCTCCCTTCAGCAACACGGTGGAATGGGCGCTTGAAACGGTTCAAGCCTCAATGAAGTTATCCCACAATGCGGGAATTGTCAATTGCGAACCGGCTCATGCTCGACGGAAAAGCATGAACAGAAAAAGCGCCAGCGCCACCAGGACCACGAGCAGCACCACTCGTTTGATTCCCAGGTTCGCACTTTGAAGCTGGCCCGCCACGTCCGGCCGGGATGCGAGGTAGACTTCCACAGCATCCTTGGCTTCCTTGAGGCCGACGCCCTGTTCCTGCCGCACGATCTTGATGGCCTCGATTTTTTGCCCTCGCATGAGGGCTTCCATCGCTGCCGCAGGAAGTTCTTTGGCCATCAACGACATTATATAGTCCTCGCAGTTCCCTGCCGAGCCGTGACCGAAGGAGCGGTGAAGGTCCGGGTCGAACAGGCGCTTTCGCCTGCCGAGAGTTTTCCAACAACCTCCTAGTGGTCTCCGACCGTATGATTTGTTGGCAATTCGCCCCATGCGTCAGCTTGGGGCTTTCACTGGAAGAGTAATAGCCCCAAGCTAACGCAGAGGGCTTCAGCGTTCGTCAATGTCAGGTTCGAAACCAACTATTCAAGCGGAAGCACTCTGCCCCATGCTCACGCATGGCGGCTCAGCACCCCCACGGAGCCGCGGCCATTAGGGAGCGGGCAGGCGCGGAAAACCTCGCTCACGTGGGCTGTTTCGGCGATATCGTAACCACGCACGATGCGTCTGGGTTTCTCGAAGGAAGCCGCCTGGAAAGGCGCATGCAGCCAGAATTGGCCGCCCTACAAGGCGACACTTATACTAACCCGCCGAAATCAAAAACCCTTCTCATCCGCCGACGGACCGTAAATCGCCGGCACCAGCGCCTCGTTCAGCCGGAGATACACAGTCAACTGCCCACGATGATGCGCCAGGTGATTGAACACCGCGTCACGAATCATCACGTAGCGTGGATTCTCGCTCGCGACCTTTCCTCCCACCATGAATCGCCACCGAGTCATCAGGTGCTCCTCGGTTGTGCCCAGTAGCGCCGCCCGCGCCTCGGCCACGGACTCGTCCAGCATGCGCACCAGATCCGCTCCGGTCGACCACGGTTGCGGCCTGAACTTGGCGCTGTCGGCCGACTGGACGTCCAGTTCGTCCCGGTTCACCATGAACCCGATCCACGCCGGCATGGTCGCGCACAGAGAGGCGAGGTAACCCAGTTCCATCGATTTTTCGTGAGGCTTCCAACTGTTGCGTCCCGCCGGCACATTCTCCAGAACGCGCCGCGTCCCCACCGCTTCGGTTTCCAATTCACCCAGGAACAAATCAGTAAGTTTCATACGAGAACGATATCAGGGATTGCGGACAGAATCAGTCCTCAATCAATGCGAGACTTTAAAAATGCTTGGAACCTCCGCCCGCCTGCTCCGCTTGCTATCGCTGTTTCAGGCGCGCCGGTATTGGTCTGGAGCGGAGCTATCCGGGCGCCTCGAAATCACCGCCAGGACCCTGCGCCGCGATGTCGACCGCCTGCGCAGCCTCGGTTATCCCGTGCACTCGACTTCCGGCGTTGCGGGAGGCTATCAACTCGGCTCCGGCGCGACGCTGCCTCCGCTGCTGCTAGATGACGAGGAGGCCGTGGCGGTGGCGGTTGGATTGCGAACCGCGGCCAGCGGCACGGTAGCGGGCATCGAGGAAGCGTCCGTGCGCGCACTGCTGAAGCTTGAACAGGTGCTCCCGTCGCGCCTGCGCCGCCGCGTGGCCGCACTCAAATCCTTTATCGTATCCATCGCTCATGACGCGCCTTCGGTGGACGCCGGCATGCTCTCCACCATCGCCGGGGCTTGCCGCGATAACGATGGACTTCGCTTCGGATACCGCAGCCATGAAGGAGCGTCCACCGCGCGCGAAGTGGAACCGCATCGGCTGGTTTACACCGGACAGCGCTGGTACCTGGTCGCGTGGGATACGTCCCGCAAGGACTGGCGGACGTTCCGTGTGGACCGCATCGAGGCCCGGATTTCAATCGGCGCTCGTTTCGTTCCGCGCAAGCCGCCCGATAAGGATATCGCGGCCTACGTCTCGCGCTCGGTCTCCTTCGCGCCCTACGCCCATCGGGCTCGCGTAGTGCTGCACGCTCCCATTGAGGACATCGCGCCGAGGATCCCTCCCACGGCCGGACGCCTCGAAACGATCGATAAGAAGACGTGTTCGCTGCATACCGGAGCGAATTCCCTGGCGGTACTCGCCATCCATCTGGCCCTCGTGGGAGTCGACTTCGAAGTACTCGAGCCTCCGGAGCTGATCGACCATATCCGCAGTCTGGCGGCGCGCCTCCGCCGTGCGACGCGCTGAAGCCGGCTCCGTAACCGCTTACTCAATACCCGTCGCCTCTTCAGAGCCGCGACCGTCAACGAGTGGGCCGACGCTTCCCAGACGAGGATTTACGTATCCTGATTCAGTGATCCGCCCAGCCTTTTTCCTTCTAACGATTCCTCTCTTCGCTCAACCGCAGTTCGAAGTCGAGGAGGCTACTATCTCTCAAGTCCACGACGCGATGAAGGCCGGCAAACTCACCTGCCGCGCTCTCGTCGCGCAGTACCTGAAGCGCATCGACGCCTACGATAAGAATGGCCCGTCGATCAACGCCATCGTCCTGATCAACCCCGACGTCGAAAAGCAGGCCGACGATCTGGACCGCCGCTTCGCACAATCCGGCTTGACCGGCCCTCTCCACTGCGTCCCGATGATCGTCAAGGATAATTTCGAAACCCAGGGCCTCCGGACCACCAACGGCGCGCTCGCCCTCGCGAAATTCATTCCCGATAAGGACGCTTTTCAAGTGAAGCACGTCAAGGACGCCGGCGCCCTCGTCCTGGCCAAATCCAACATGGCCGAATGGGCTTTCAGCCCCTATGAAACTGTCAGCTCCATCCTGCCCGGCTACACGAAAAATCCCTACGCCCTCGATCGCGTCACCGCCGGATCCAGTGGAGGCACCGCCGCCGCCATCGCCGCCAGCCTCGGACTTGTCGGACTTGGCAGCGACACCGGCAACTCCATCCGCGGCCCGTCTTCCCACCAAGCTCTCGTCGGAATCCGCTCCACTATGGGACTCACCAGTCGAGCCGGCGTCCTTCCCCTCAGCCTTCTCGCCGATATCGCTGGACCCATCGCCCGCAGCGTAGAAGACGCCGAAAAAGTTTTTCAAGTCATCGTCGGCGCCGACCCCAACGACCCCGTCACCTCCGCCGCCACCGCGCATCTGCCGCAGGATTATTCCAAGTCGCTCGACCGCAACGCCCTTCACGGCGCGACCATCGGCATCCTCCGCCAAGCCTACGAGCGCGAATCGACCGACCCCGAAATCGTGACCATCTTCATGGCCGCCATCGAGGATCTGCGCCGAGCTGGAGCCACAATCGTAGACCCCGCCGTCATTGAAGGCATCGCCACCATCCGCCGCGACCGCGCAGCCGGCCCCTGCATGGGATTCAAGTACGACATGAATCATTATTTAGCCACGCAAGGCGACCGCGTGCCCGTGAAAACCCTCGCCGACATCATCAAGTCCGGAGGCTTCCATCCCTCCGCCCAGCGCCGTCTGGAGCAAGCCGACCTGGGCCCCGAAAATGGTCCCGACTCCCCCGCTTGCAAGGCCGACGCCGCCTATCGCGACCAGGTCCGCGACGCCGTTTCGAAGACTATGGACGCCCTCAAGCTCGACGCGTTCGTCTACCCGACGTGGAGCAATCCCCCGCGTCTGATCGGCGATCTGAACACGCCCGCCGGAGACAACAGCCAGTTTTATTCGCCCACCACCGGCTTCCCCGCCATCAACGTCCCGATGGGATTCTCGCGCGGCGGCACCCTCCCCGCCGGCATGACCATCTATGGCCGAGCCTGGTCCGAGCCCCTGCTGATCAAGCTGGCGTATGCCTACGAACAGGCGACGCATCACCGCCGCCCGCCATCAGCCACGCCGCCATTACACTAGCTCTTTAGTGGAGCAGGTTTCCGACCTGCTCTCCGCTCCCCTCACCGAAGCCGCCTCGACCCTATCAACCAGTTCCCCCAACTCCTCCTCATCCGAATCGAAATCCAAATGAGGCGCTTCCAAATCCAGCGCCACCGACGCCCCCAGCCCCTCTTCCTTCGCAAGCGCAATCACCCGAGTCCCCAGGCACACCGCCTCCCGGGTATTGTGCGTGACGAACACAACGGTCGTCCCGCTCTCCCGCCACAATTCTTTCATGAGCCTCTGCATGCCGCGCCGGGTCCCCGGATCCAGCGCGCTGAACGCCTCATCCATCAACAGCACCGGAGGTTTCATGATCAACGCCTGAGCAATCGCCACCCTCTGCTGCATCCCTCCCGATAACTGATGCGGATACTTCCCCGCATCCGCTTCGCTCAACCCTGTATGCCGCAAATACCGCAGCGCCTCTTCGCGAAATATGCGCAGCTTCCGCCCCCACGCGAATCCGCGCGAAGTCACTTCCAATCCAAACGTGACGTTATCGAGCACCGTCTTATCGGGAAACAGCGAATACTTCTGCGGCACATACCCGCAATCCCGATCCGGCCTCGCTCGCTCCCGGCCCTGCACCAACACCCGGCCCTCCGTCGGATGCTCTTCGGCCAGAATCAACCGCAGCAGCGTGGATTTTCCGCAGCCCGTCTCGCCCACGATCGACACGAACTCGCCCGCATCGATATCGATGTCGATTTGATTCAAGATGCGCCGCGACGCATACTCGACGGACACGTTCTGGATTGCGATACTCATTCTTGAGAAATCACTCCTGAAACCAGGGATGCAATTTCTTGTTCAGCGTGCTCATCCCCAAGTCCACAACAAACAGCAGCAGGGCCACCCACAGTACATAAGGAAGAATCGTGTCCATCCCCATATGTCTCCGCAGCAGCGCGATGCGATACGCCAACCCGTCGGTCGACGCGATCATTTCTCCCGCAAACAGAAACAACATGACCGCCTTCAGATTCAGCCGGATGCTGTTCAACACCCGCGGCCAAATTTGTTTTAGGACGATCCGGTAAGTGATCGCGAAATCCCCCGCCCCCAACGTGAAACCCTTCACAATCTGCTCCCGAGGCACGCTCTTCGTCAGATTCACCGTATCCAAAATCACCGTCGGAGCCACGCCGATCACAATCAGCATGATCTTCGACAACTCGTCGATTCCAAACGCGATAAACAAAATCGGCAGCAGTGACAGCGCGACGATCTTGTCGAAAAATTGAAAGAACCGCAGAAAGAACGCCCCCATGTAAGGGAACATCGCTATGTGCAGTCCCAACAAAACCGCCGGGAACAACAGCGCCACGCTGATCAGGAATCGGCGAGCCGTCGCCAGCGTGTCGGTCGCCAGCATGCTCGCTCGAACCCGCGCCCACGCCGGCCCTTCCAGGGCTTCTGTTCCTTCCGCAGGTTTCACAGCGGCATCCTGAAACGCGCGCACCATCTGCGTGACCGTCGGCATCACCCGGTCGTCCGGATTCTCATGATGCCTCTGCTCGGCCGCGTAAAAATAAGCCGTGATCCCCACCGCGAACAGAAACCAGGACAGCACCCAGGCCGGCAGCCTGGCTGGTTGGGCGTCGATTCGGAAAAAACTCATAGCTTCCCCTGCGCCGCCATTTGCATGTACGCCGGATTGAATCGCAGCCTCACCCGATCCGCTTTTCCCAACACGCTCGCATCGGGAAACTGAATCGCCACATCGTCCGCCGAAGCCGTCTTCTCCCCCAACAGTCCGTGCGAAAAACAAAACTTGCGCACCAGGTCCATCGTCTTTTTCAAATCCGGAGAAGTAGTCTGCGCCACCGCCGCCTGCGGCGTATAAAACATGTGCGTGGTCGAAAGCTGTTCTTTATAGGATGCGAGCGTATCCTGCGAGCCTTCCGCAATCGCAGTCAGCGCCTTGTCCGCAGCCGCGCCCGTCATCTGAACCATCACTTCATACCACGCGCCCGTGATCGCCTTGGCGAATTTCTCGCCGTCGGGTTTCTTCAACACGTCCGTGCGCACCACGAGAAGATCCAGAATCTCCCCCGGAATTTGCGACGAGTTAAAAACGATATTCGCGTCCTTGGCTTTCGCGATCTGCGAAACCATCGGCTTCCAGGTCACGACAACCTGCTTGCTCGGATTCGTGAGAAACGCAGAAGCAATATCGGAGTCCGAAGTATTGAGATACTTCACCTTCTTGGAATCGAGCCCGTTCATCGCCATCCCGCGCTCGATCAGATATTGCGAAACGGTCTTCTCGACAATCAGCACCTGCCTGCCAGGAATCTGCGCGAGCGTCACGCCGCCCCGCGTGATCACCGCGTCATTGCCATTCGAATAATCGCCGACGATAATCGCCGTCGTATCCACGCCCGCCGCCGCGGGCATGTCCAGCGCCTCCATATTGGTCATCGCGCAAGCGTCGATATTCTTGGCGACAAATGCGTCCAGCGAAGGCGCGTAATCGAACCGCTGCACTTTGATCGCGATGCCGTACTTGTCCGCCCACTTCTTGAGAATCCCCGACTTCTGCATGTAGTAGTAAGGATTCCAGCCGACGTAAACGCTCCAGCCGACCGTAAACGACGGCTTCTGCGCATAGATCGCAGGTGCAAGCGTAGCTAGAAATAGAAGGAAGCGGCCAAGAGACATCAAGCTAGTCGATCCGAGCCACAAGGCAGGAACGGCAACCTGGCCGATTAAATAGAGTCTACCGCAGAAGTGGGGCAGGTTCCCGACCTGCCCTCCGCCGAGCGAACTTCATCCCCGACCAGTCCGCATCCACCGCGCAAATCTTATAATCCACCAGCCCCGCCTCAATTCCCGTCAGCCGAATATCGTTCTGGTTGAAATCCACGTGATGCCGCCCCGCCTTCTTGGGATAAATAATCCAGACACTGCACCCATCCTGCATCCGCGCGTTCGCGAGTTCGAACGCCGCCGCGATCTCATGCGACGCCCGCACAAACCACAGCACTAGCCGCGTATCCCGCCCGATCCGCGTGCCCAGCTCGACCCCCTCCGGCAAATCGCCCAGCAGTTCGACAAACCCCTCTTCCGCTCCAATCAGCGCCGCCTTGACCCCAGCCTTCAAGTCCAGCTTCTTCGCCAAAGGCGACCCAGCATACCGCTGCATATGCGGCACCGGCTTCGCGAACACGGCAGGAGCCTCCTTCAGCGCCTTCTTCACAGCCTCCGCCGCTTTGCCCCAATCGGTGAAAACCGCATCCGGCACCTCGGCCCTGATCCGCCCGACTTTCTTCTCCGCCCCGCCCGCGAACACAATCGGCAGATGCCTCATCGACTTGCTCGACCGCATCATCACCGCCACCTCGCGCCCATGCGACGGCAGCCGGTCCAGGTCGATCAACATCAAAGCCGGTGGATCCTCCTTCAGCCGCGTAATGACACCACCCGGGCTGAACGGCGCAGCATCCACCTCGAGCCCAGCCTTCTTGAGCCCGCGAGCCCGCTCCGCCGCCTCTTCGTCCTTCCAACAAACCAATCGAATCCGCGCCATGCTCTACAAATTTTGTCACAGTGGAGCAGGTCCCCGACCTGCTCTCTGGCGGCCCCTGATTCACCTCATTCGCTCCGATGTGGCGTACGCACTCGTGCGTGCCGCGTCGAGACTTATCTCGACGCCTGTTGAAAGCTCCACAGGCATCGACATGAGTGTCGATGCGGCACGCGTGGGCGCGTGCGCCACGGGCTGCATAATAATGTTGTCTTTGCGACAGGCCGCTTAATGTCGTGGCAAAATAGCTTCCGCCGACCTTGGAATGAATTTGAGCCGGCTGCTACTCGTGCTTCTGCGCAACCTGGAAATGACTCAACGTCTCCGCGTAGTTCGCGATGCCCTTATACAGAGCCTCCGCGATCTTCTGCCGGTACTCCGTCTTCCGCAGCAGCGCTTCATCGCCCGCATTGGTCAGGAACCCGATCTCCGCCAGCACGCTAGGCATCGACGCCCCGATCAGCACGATGAACGGAGCCTTCTTCAGCCCCCGATTCTTAGACTCCACGTTCCCCTTCTTCTCCAGGCTGCTCAGCGAAGTCTGCAGCCGCGCGGCAAACTCGCGCGACTCGTCGATCTTATCCCGCAGCGCAATTTTCTGGAGCAGGTCCCGCAAGTCATGAATCGTACTGGAGGATCCCGCGTTCTCGCGCGCCGCCAAATCCATCGCCGCCTTCGACGTCGTGAAATTCAGATAGTACATTTCGACGCCCGCCGCCGTTCGAATCGGCGATGAGTTGGCGTGAATCGAAAGGAACAGATCGGCCCTGCTGTCGTTGGCCAGCCGCGGCCTCGCCTCCAGGGGAATAAAGGTATCGTCGGTGCGCGTATACACCACTTCGCTCCCCAGCCGGTCCTCGATCAGCGCGCCCAGCCGGCGCCCGACATCGAGCACGACCTCTTTTTCATAAAGCCCGGAAGGCCCGTGCGTGCCGACATCTTTGCCCCCATGCCCCGGATCGATCACCACGCGGCCCAGCTTCAGACCCAGCGCGCGCGTCAGCGACCGGTCGCCGTTGGCGTTGCGCTTCGCAGGCTCCGCGGCCACTCCAGGAGTAGTTTTCTTAAGCTCCAAAGGCCCAACATTGCTGACCGGAGTAACGCTAGGTGGTGGCGGCATCTCGCTCTTCAGCGCGGAAAGCGAGCTCGACGCC
The DNA here is from genome assembly GCA_963813145.1 of Bryobacterales bacterium. GTDB lineage: Bacteria > Acidobacteriota > Terriglobia > Bryobacterales > Bryobacteraceae > Palsa-187. The sequence goes on along the minus strand of CAWEXX010000001.1, from coordinate 1,508,811 downwards.
GTCTTCGTACCCTTCGCCATCACGGCCATCGGAGGAGGCGGGATCAAGTCCGCTGGAAGCGGCGCGGATGTCTCCGCCCGCGCAAGTTCCGTATGCGGCGGCGGCTCAAACTTGCGAGCCTCAAACTTTTTCGCCGCGGCGGGGGATGCAACGGGTTCCGGTGGAAGACGATCTTCCCGCACAATCGGATGCTTTACTTCCGGCGGAGCGACGATCGGCGTCGAAACTTCCGCCGCCTTGCCCACCACCGAAGGCGCCGGGCGTCCCTTGCCGTGTAATTCAATCATCAGTCGATCGGGACTCGTCAACTGCGATGCCGTGAACTCCACCTTCGATTCCAGGTCGAGCACGATGCGCGTCACGCCAGGCTGCGTTTCCGCGATGCGAATCTGCTTCAGGATGCCGTCGCCGACCGCAATCTTCTGCAAGCCCTTTGCGATCATTTCCGGCTTCGCGCCCTCAATGTCGAAAAACAGCCGGTCGGGATTGGTCAAGCGCTCGGACTTGAATTTGAAGTCTGCGGAAACATCGATCGCGACGCGAGTCAGCTCTCCCAAAGACCAGAATCGTACGGAACTGACTTTAGAAGAAGTTTTGGGGGTCGCACCAAAAGAGGCCGTCGCAAAAGACACCACGACCGCAAGCAGGAAACTCGTAGCGAGTCTCGACCTACTGCGTCGTCTTAAGATGCAGCCTGCCATTCTCGTCGATAAACTGCTCCACCGCCGCGGGCTTGATCTCGGTCGGGATCACCTCAACGGCCTTCACTTCAGCCACCGGAACCTTGGCGGCATCCGCCGCGCGCCGCGCCTCGCCGTAGCGCTTCCCTACCTGGTAAACGTAATTCTGCGTCTCGGCATACGGGGGAATCCACTTGTACTTGTCCACGGCTCCAGGACCCGCATTGTAAGCGGCCAGTGCCAGCCGGTCGTCTTTATACAAATCCTTGAGGTACTTCAAATACTTCACGCCCGCTTCGATATTCTGCTGCGGATCGAAACTGTTGCTGACGCCCAGCATCCGCGCGGTCGATGGAGTCAACTGCATCAGCCCCTGTGCGCCCTTGTTCGAAACGGCATTCGCGTTGTAGTTGCTTTCGACTTTGATGATGGAGTGAACCAGCAGCGGATCCACGTCGTGCGCCTTCGCCGATTTATCGACCAGGGCGTTGAAATCTTTCCCGCTCGCGCCGGCCGCGATCGTGATCTTTCCCACCGCGGGCCGCGAGGAAACCACCACGCTCCGAACAAGTTTCCCGGTGCGCGGATCCGCCTTTACCACCTGGGTCCTGTGGACCACGGGCGCGGACACAGCATCGGCGGCGCGACTGGGGGAGGCAGCCAGCATGGCAAAAGCCATCAGAGAACAAATATACACCTTTTTGTTTGACTCCACTATATGTCCTGGCGTTGGTAACATCATCTCATGACTGCCTTGGGTTTTGTTCTGGTCGGCGGAGCCAGCCGCCGCATGGGCCGCGACAAAGCCCTGCTGCCTCTTGGCGATACGACCATGGTCGAAGAAATCGCCGCCAAAGTCCGCAGCGTGACTGGGAATGTTACCCTGATCGGACCGGTCGACAAATACGGCCACTTGGGGCTGCCTGTCGTGCCCGATGCGGTCGAAAATTGCGGTCCCATCGGCGGCCTTTATACCGCGCTCAAAATGACAAATTCCGACTGGAACCTGCTCGTTGCCTGCGACATGCCGGATGTGACCGAGTTCTTTCTGAAGCAGCTCCTTCACGAGACGGATGCCGATTGCATTGTCCCGGAATTCAACGGAAAACTCGACCCCCTGTGCGCCGTCTACCACCGCCGCCTGCTCGCCGCCGCGGAGTCGGCGATCCAACATAAACTGTTCAAAATGCAAGATTTTATCGCAACCCTTCGGACTTCCCGCTGGCCCATTCCAGCGCCGCTCCCCAACATGAACACACCCGCCGACTGGAGCGCCCGGTGAACCCGCAACACTCTCACTACATTGAGTTCGAGCATATCTGTAAGACGTTCGATCGACCGGTTTTAGTCGACGTCAATTTTCATGTCGATGCCGGAGAGACACTGGCGGTGATCGGCCGCAGCGGTGTGGGAAAGTCTGTAAGTCTAGGCCACATAATGGGTTTCATCAAACCCGACGCCGGGCGAATCCACGTCGCGTACACCGATATGACCGACGAATCCGAGGCGGAATGGCGGCGGATTCGCAAAAAAGTGACCATGGTTTTTCAATCCGGGGCCCTTTTCGATTCGCTCACGGTGGGCGAAAACATCTTATTTTCCTTGGAGTTACGAGAAGACTATAACGAGAAAAACAAGGACGACGTGGTGAAAGGACTGCTACAGATGGTTGATCTGCTCGACTATCGCGACGTGTACCCGGCGGATTTATCGACTGGACACAAAAGGGCGGTGGCGATCGCGCGGGCGCTGGCGGCGCAGCCGGAATGTATCCTTTATGACGAGCCGACTACCATGGTCGATCCGATTATGAGCGACCATGTGGGCAACCTGATGCTGCGGCTGAAGACTCATTTGCGCCTGACCAGTGTCGTAGTGACGCACGATCTGGACCTGATGCGCAAGGTCGCCGACCGGGTGGTTTTCCTGTTTGACGGGCGCGCTATTTTCTTTGGACCGGTATCGGAACTGGAAAATTGCCCGCATCCGCATATTCAGGAGTTTTTGGCGATGGACCGCGTTTGAGGTACTCGGCGATTCTCGCCCGATACGCGTCTAGTAGGTAGTGTCGACGTCTAGATGGATAGCCGCGCCACTCCTGATTGCGTTCTCTTCCTGGGTGTGCTTCGGCAACCTCGCCTGTCTTGTCATTTCAATTCGCCGCCAGGAACATCATTCCCTGATCCCCGTGATTGGCGCACTGTTCGGAGTGGCGGGAGTCCTCGCCTTTTGTTTGTCGCAGAGACGCCGTGGCGCACGCACTCGTGCGTGCCGCGTCGAGACTCGTCTCGACGCCTGTTACGCGAATCTCGCAGGCGTCGACGGGAGCGTCGACGCGGCACGCATGAGTGCGTACGCCACGAGCGGAACGGTAACGTTGCTCAGGTGCGATAGCACCTTTTAGCGCTTTAAGACCCACTTAAAGAACAAAGAAAGCGACATCGCGAAGCCGATTCCGACTACGACTCTGCGGACGGCTGTTCGGCCCATCTTTCTAGCCAATCCCGCGCCGCCTACTCCACCGGCGATCGCGCCTGCCGCCATGATCAGCACATACGGCCACTGAACCATGTGGGCGAAGATGAAATACATCGCTGCGACTCCGTTAATGCACAGGGCGAAAAAATTCTTGAGGCCGTTCATCTGGTGGATGTCGGTCAGCCCCAAAATACTCAGCGCCGCGAGCATCAGGATACCGATGCCGGCTCCGAAATAACCCCCATAAAGCGACACGAGAAATTGAAAGAGGACCGCGCCTGTAAGCCACTTCGCCGAATCGTGACGAATCTGGGGCTTGAACATTCGCTGCACGGTTTCCTGAACCATAAATAGGATCGTTGCGAACAGAATCAGAAAAGGCACCAAGGCATCGAACAGGGACGGGGGCGTAAAGCGAAGCAGCAGGGCCCCGGCGATGCCTCCGATCAAGCTGGGAGCCGTCAGCGCCAGCATCCGCCGATCGGCCGACGCGAGCTCTTTTCGATATCCCCACATGCTGCCCAGCGAGCCCGGCCAAATGGCGACGGTGCTGGTGGCGTTGGCGGCTACCGAATCGAGTCCCAGCCAGATCAGCGTGGGAAAGGAGAGCAGCGTGCCGCCTCCGGCGACGGAATTAATGGCTCCGGCGGCGAACGCGGAGGCGAAGGCAGAGGAGCCGTGTAAAAAATCCATGCGGGCTGGTAGAATTAAAGATTAGCAGGAGACCCTCTGGCCACGCCGCCGTCGCACCTTATTGCCATTTATCCAGGCTCGTTCGACCCGATTACCAATGGGCATCTGGATCTGATTGTACGCGGCAGCCGGGTGGTGGAGCGGCTGATTGTCGCTGTATTGAGAAACGATTCGAAGCAGGCGCTCTTCTCGGTAGAAGAGCGGATGGAGATCGTTCAGGAAGTGGTCGCGCCTTACGGGAACGTGGAAGTGGGATCGTTCGACGGCCTGCTGGTGGATTATGCGGCGGAGCGCGGCGCGAATCTGATTTTGCGCGGCATCCGGGCGATTTCGGATTATGAATACGAGCTGCAAATGGCGCTGATGAACCGGCGCCTGCGGCCGGAGCTGGAAACCGCGTTTCTCATGGCGGGCGAGGCTTATTCGTTTCTAAGCTCGCACCTGGTAAAAGAAGTGGTTTCGTTAGGCGGCGACGTGGCGGGCCTGGTGCCTCCGACGGTGGAAGCCCGGCTGAAAACCAGATTTGGACGGAAGACCTAAGACTTTATGCAAACAGCACCCGTTAGACAGAAGCAGGGCCTCGCAGAGAGAATTTCGACGATCAGCGTATCGTCGACGATGAAGGTCGCGGCTGACGCTGAAAAGCTTCGTCGCGAAGGCGCGGACGTGGTCGATTTTGGCGCCGGCGAGCCGGATTTTCCGACTCCCGACAATATCAAGCGCGCTGGTAAAGAGGCGATCGATCTCAACTTCACCAAGTACACCAACGCCGCGGGCACGCTGGAGCTGAAGAACGCGATTTGCGAGCGCCACAAGACCGACTACGGCACTTCCTACGCGGCCAATGAGTGCGTGGTCACGGTGGGCGGCAAGCACGCCATTTTCAATCTGATGCAGGCGCTGGTCGAACCGGGCGACGAAGTGATCATCCCCGTTCCCTATTGGGTGACCTATAAAGACGTCGTGAATTACGCCGGCGCGACGTGCGTGTTTGTGGACACCATCGAGAGCGAAGGCTTCGATCTGCGCGCGTCCATGATCGAGCGCGCGATCACGCCGAAGACGAAGATGATCCTGATCAACTCGCCTTCGAATCCCAGCGGCGCGGTGTTTGCCTGGGGCGAACTGGAAAAGATCGTCGCGATGGCGAAGGAGCGCGGGATCTGGATTCTGACCGACGAGTGTTACCACCGTTTTCTGTATGACAGTGCGCCGGTATCGCTGGCGTCGATTCCGGGCATGAAGGATACGATCGTGGTGGCCGGGTCGCTGTCGAAGACTTATGCGATGACCGGATGGCGCATCGGGTTCGTACTGGGTCCGGCGGCTGTGGCGAACGGGATCACGAAGCTGCAATCGCACTCGACATCGAATCCTACGTCGATTGCACAGAAGGCGGCGCTCGAGGCTTTGAAGGGGCCTCAGGATTCGGTCGGCGTAATGCTGGCGGAATACAAAAAGCGGCGCGATTACGTGATTTCAAGGCTGCGCGCGATGCCGGGCGTGAAGACGCAGGTGCCTCAGGGCGCGTTTTACGCGTATCCCAATGTCAGCGCGGCGTATAAGGGCGGGATCACGAATTCGCTGCAGTTTGCGGAGAAGCTGTTGGCAGAGGAGTTCGTGGCGGTGGTGCCGGGCGAGGCGTTCGGGACCAACGAGCATATTCGGATTTCGTATGCGACTTCGATGAAGGAGCTGGAGAAGGGGTTGGACCGGCTGGCGAAGTTTGTCGCGGCGAGGGTCTAGTCATAGGGTGTCCGCTCCCTGTGGTCGCGGCTCGGTACGGAACGGACGAAGACGGCATCGATGGTTTATCTGATCACGTCAGCGTGTATGGCGGAATTCGATCAATGATCCGGCTTACCCCTAGTTTCAAGGAAAAAGTATGGGGTTCAACTCACCTTGAACCCCTTTTCCCCAATTCCCCACAAAGATTGGCGAGGTTTGGTTTGAGGGTGTTGACAATCTTCCGCTATTAATCAAGTTCCTGTTTACTACCGAGAAACTGTCGGTGCAGGTTCATCCCGATGATGAATACGCGCGGCAGCATCATGATTCTCCGGGAAAAACCGAGATGTGGCATGTGCTGCGGGCCGAGCCTGGGGCGCAGATTGCCGCGGGTTTTCGCGAAACCCTCACACCTCGGCAACTGAAGGAAGCGGCATTGTCGGGGGAGATCGAAAATCTACTCCAATGGTTCGATGCAGCCGCTGGAGATACCTTCTATATTCCATCCGGCATAGTTCATGCCATAGGCGCCGGACTGACTCTTTGTGAGATTCAGCAGCATTCCGACATAACATTTCGTCTCTATGATTACGGAAGGCCGCGCGAGTTGCACCTTGATAAAGGGCTGGAAGTGAGTCATTTAGGTCCCCATTCCGCCCGCACTCAAAGCACCCCCGAAGGGGTACTGGTTTCCTCTCCATACTTCACCACCTCAAAGTTGTGCATGTCGAAGTTTTCGAAACATATTCTTTCTTCGCATACTCCAATGTTCATCTGCGTGTTGGAGGGTTCCGGCATGCTTGACGGACAATTCACCAAGGCGGGCGAAGTATGGTATCTGGAAGCAGGAGTGCGGGAAATTGAATTTTTGGGAGACGCAGTTTTATTGCAAATCCTATCCTAATGTCGTATTGACAATACCGCAAAAGTGGGAATAACCTGAAGGTAATCAAGTTGCTTCGGCAACAAACATATTGCGCTGAGCGGATCGCGAAGGGGCATCGCGACTCCGTTGTACTGTTGGGGATAAAAAATCGATAAAAAGCGGGGCACGAAGCTCGCGGGATTGTGTCTTTTTTTATTGACAATCTTTTGTTGGGGAGTTGTATAAAATGAATACTCGTTCGTTTCTTTGCCATTTTCCTGGCAAATCTCTATCCTTATTCTCATTGCTCATGCTGTGTGCGTTCTTCAGTTCACAAATCATGGCGCAATCGTCAACGACCGGCGACATCGCGGGCGTTATCACCGATCAAACAAACGCTCTGATTCCGGACGCGACGGTTAAGTTGACCAGCCTCGATACGGGTGCGACCCAGACCACGACCACGAATCAACAGGGCTATTATCGTTTCTCGCTGGTGCAGCCGAACCGCTACAAGATTACCGCCAGCAAAAGCGGCTTCGAAACAGTGGCGCAAAACTTCGTGGTTTCGGTGGGCCAGTTAGTCACCGGGAATTTGACTTTGAAAATCGGGCAATCATCGCAAACCGTGGAAGTGACCGAGGCTCCGCCGCTGTTGAGCACGGAGGCCAGCAATACGACGGGCTTTACGCCGACCGAGGTTCAGAACCTGCCCAGCGGCGGCGGCGACATCACGAATATCGCGTTCACGGCGCCCGGAGTGGTGGTCAACAACATGGGCGGATACGGCAATTTCATGGTGAACGGACTGCCTGCCACCTCGAACCTGTTCACGGTGAATGGCGAGAACGACATGGATCCGTACTTCAACATCAACAACACCGGCGCGACCAATCTGACGCTAGGCGCGAATGAGCTGCAGGAAGCAGTGGTGGTGAGCAACGCGTATAGCGGCCAGTTCGGGACTTTTTCGGGCGCGCAGGTCCAGTACGTGACCCGCTCCGGGAGCAATGCGTTCCACGGCAACGTGGGCTATTCATGGAACGGTCGCGCCATGAACGCTAACGACTGGTTCAACAATTATTATGGCGAACCGAAGCCCTTTTCCAACGCGAACCAATGGGCGGGAGCGGTGGGCGGCCCGATCATCAAGAACAAGATGTTCTTCTTCGTAAACAACGAGGGCCTGCGCTTCGTGCTTCCCAACGTGGATCAAGTGATTCTACCGACGCCGGCGTTTGCCAATGCGGTATTGGCCAATGTGCAAGCCACGCAGCCGGCGGAATTCACGCAATATCAGAAGCTATTCCAGTTGTGGGCGGGCGCTCCCGGTGCGGCGAGCGCGGTTCCTTATAACATCGGCAGTTCGTGCACAGGCTTGTCGCTGCCGGGATTCAACGCGGCGACGACGCCTTGCGCCGCAAAATATAACGCGACGCCCACGGCCCTGGCTTCGGAGTGGATTCTGAGCGCCCGCGTGGATTACACGATCAGCAGCAAAGACAGCGCGTATTTTCGCTGGAGGCTGGATCACGGCACTCAGCCGACGTCGTTGAACCCGGTCAACGCGAACTTCGATGCGATCTCGCTGCAGCCGGCTTACGATAATCAGTTCTCCGAGACGCACATTTTCGGACCCACCTCGACCAACGTGTTCCTGGGCGCGTTCAGCCATTATGTGGCGCAGTTTTCACAAAATGCCGAGCTGGCCAGCTCCACGCTGCCCTATGGTGTGGCGACCTCCGGCTCGGTTCCATTTAGCGGGCTCAACGCTTCGGCCGGAAGCTTCCCGCAGGGCCGCAACGTCACTCAGTATCAGTTCGTGGATGACTTTACCATCATTCGCGGAAAGCACGATCTGAAATTCGGTGCCAACTTCCGGCGCTATGACGTAAGCGATCACAACTTCTTCTTCAACACCCCGGTGGTTTATTTCGGCTACACCACGAACGGCCTGCAGAATTTTGTCAATGGGCTGGCGTATCAGTACCGGGGGGCGTTGAACTTCGCAACCGATGTTCCGATCGCGCTATGGGGATTGGGCGCGTACGTCAACGACGACTGGCATGTGAAGTCGAATTTGAAGATCACGCTGGGGCTGCGCTTCGAGCGGAATTCGAATCCGGTATGCCAATTCAACTGCTTCGCGAATTTCCAGGGGCCTTTCAATTCCCTGGCCAGCGTGACCAGCGCCAGCCAGGGGAGTGTGCCTTACAGCAGCGATATCGCCTCCGGCCTCCATCAGGCTTATTCGGGAGTGGACGCGGTGAACGTGTCTCCACGCCTCGGGTTTAGCTGGGCTCCCGGTAAAGGCAACAAGACTGTTGTGAGCGGCGGATTCGGCATCTTCTACGATCCTCTGGCGGCGGGCTTGGTGGACGACCTGCTGGCCAATCCTCCGGCGTCGGTCGCGATTCGCGTGCGGCCCGCGGCCGGCATCCTGCCGTTCGACCCGGGTCCGAAGGGCGGCGCAGCGACGCTTGCTGCATCTGAAAACACCTTCAGCATTAATAAAACATTCACGCAGATCTCGCAGCAGTTGGCTGCCCTCGGATCGGTATTCGCCGCACCGGCGGTTACGTCGTTGGTCGGGACCATGCACGCTCCCACGTTTTACGAGTGGAATTTCCAGATTCAGCGGCAGTTGAGCAGGTCCATGGTGTTGTCGGCGAACTATGTGGGGAACCACGGCATCCGGATTCCTTATACCAATCAGTGGCCGAATGCGTACGATCTTTACCAAATCTATGGAGGCGTCCCTGGGGTGAAGGCATCGCAACCGGATGGCAATTACGGTGTGGTGAGCGAAGTACAAAGCGGCGCTGTATCCAGCTATAACGGACTGACGGTTACCTTGCGCAAGCAGTTTTCGCACGGGCTGACGGCCCACTTCAACTACACGTGGTCGCATAATCTCGATGAAGCGTCGAACGGCGGAATTTTCACCACCGGCGATTCGACCTTGACGCAGATTAATCCGACCAGCCTGCGGGCCTCGAATTATGGCAACTCCGATTACGACATCCGCCATAACTTCAGCGCGGACTGGGTGTACATGCCAACGGTTCACATGGGCAACAGGTTCATGAACCAGTTGTTCAGCGGATGGGAATGGGCCGGTAAGACGTTCTGGCGCACTGGCCTGCCGTTCTCGATCTCGGATAACAACACGGCGCTCGGGAATTACTCGGGGACAATCCTGGCGAGTTATGCGCCTGGCGGGACGGCGGCGATGGCTCAACCGGGTAGCTGCGGATCGGCTGCGGCCACTACGCCTTGTCTGAACGCGAGCGCGTTCGTCGATGCCAACGCGGCGACGTTCAGTTCGTATGCGGCGTGGTCCACGCAGAACCGCAACCAGTTCCGCGGACCCGGCTATTTCGATATGGACATGACCTTTTTCCGCTCGTTCCGGATCAAGGAGAGAGTCACCATGAAAGCTGGCATACAGGCTTTCAACATTCTCAATCATCCCAATTTCAGTAATCCGGATAGCGGACTCGGCAATTCCACGTTCGGTCAGATCACATCCATGGCGGGTACTCCGACTAGTCCGTACGGAAACTTTCTGGGATTTGATTCGGCACCACGGCTCATTCAGTTAAGCGCGAAAATCACGTTTTAGAACAGTGATCGTTTCTGGAAAATGGGGCGGGCCTTCGGGCTCGCCCATTTTTTTTGGAACCGCTGGATATGAAAACCGGAATTAGGATCGGCACTTTTCTCGGCGATGCCATGGAGCAAATGAACTATTGACAAGATTGTAAAAGTGCGATTAATCTGATGCTACTCGTGCTGCTTCAGCAACAAAAAACTTAGGGTGCGAACAGCGGTGGGGATGCTCACCGTCGTTCACGGTCTAGTTGGGCCATCTTAGCAATCTGGTTTGGAGTTCATATGAATTTTCCAAGAAAGATGCCAAGGGGTCTGAGCTTCGTGGCAGGGATTTATCTTTTTTCCACCGTTTTGTTTGGTCAGGCGGCGGACAGCATTCTGGTCGGAACCGTGAGTGACAGCACCGGCGCGGCAGTTCCCGCGGCTACGGTCACCGCGAAAAACAAGGCGACGGGCGTCACGTATACTACCGTCGCATCGAACTCGGGCGAGTATCGGATTAACAACGTGCCGGTCGGCCGGTACGACGTTACGGCAACCTCCAAGGGATTCAGCGCGGCCACGCTTGCCGGGTTGGAGCTGCAACTCAATCACACAACCGCGGCGAACCTGGTGCTGCAGGTGGGCGCGGTTTCCACCTCGGTGGAAGTGCAGGACGCCGCCGCGACGATCGATACATCGACCGCGCAGCTTCAGACCACTTACGATTCCAGGAGCGCCGACCTGGGACCGGCTGCGATCTCTAAAACGATCAATGGCGCCGGGATTTATAACCTCAGCCTGCTGGGCGCGGGAGTCGCGTCCTCGGGCGGCGTGGGGCAAGGGATCGGGCCAAGCATTGCGGGCCAGCGTCCGGAGAACAACAGCTTCAACATCGATGGCGTGAACAACAACGACGGGTATCAAACCGGGCCGTTGGTGTACGTATCGAATGAGGCGGTCGCCGAATTCAATATTCAACAGAATCAATTCAGCGCGGAGTTCGGCGGAGCGTCGGGCGGCGTGTTCAACGTCATCGTGAAGTCGGGAACCAACCAGCTTCACGGCTCCATTTTCGAATACATGCAGAACCGCAAGCTGAATGCTATCGATTATTCGCTGGTGGTCGCGGGCAATACGTCGAATCCGCGCTTCGATTCGAATCGGCTCGGGGCGGGGATCGGCGGCAAGATCATCAAGGACAAGTTGTTCTACTACGGAAACTTTGAATACAATCCGCTGGGGCAGGCATCGGTCCCTGGAAGTCCGGTGGATGCGCCGACCGCGGCCGGCATTTCGATCTTGAACGGCATGAGCGGACTGAGCAAGACGAACCTGGGCATTTTTGAAAAGTATGTTCCCGTGGCATCCAGCGTCGATCCGGCGAATCCTTCGACGACCGTGAAGGGCGTAGATATTCCGCTCGGCCTGCTGACGTTCGCTTCGCCGAACTACAACAACTCGTATCACGTGATTGTGGCGGTGGACTACAACCTGAGCAGCAAGGATCAGATGCGCGGGCGCTACATTTACGACAAGAGCTCCGGCCTGGACTCCAACGCGAATTTGCCGGTGTTCTTCCAGCCCAATCCGATCAATAACAACAGCGGATCGATGTCGGAATTCCACAATTTCTCGCCCACGATGGAGAACGAATTCCGGATCTCTTATACGCGCTCCAATCAGAACATCGGTGCGGGAAACTATCAGTTCCCGGGGCTGGACGCGTTCCCGAATATTTCCTACGACGACCTGCAACTGCAGCTTGGTCCCGATCCGAATACGCCCACCGGCTACATCTCCAACGCTTCCTCGCTGCAGGAGAACCTGACGAAGACCTGGGGCAGGCATACGTTTAAGGCCGGGTATACGATCGTCGATACGATCCTGAGTGGATTCTTCGTCCAGAGAGTGCGAGGCGATTACGATTACACTTCGCTTGAGGAATACCTTATCGACAAGCAGCCGACCGGCAGCGCGTTTGGCACGCCTTCGAGCGGCGAGCGCAGCGTGGGCGCGACCAACGGCGTCCCGTTCGGCAATTTGCAGCACGCAGCATATTTCCAGGACGACTGGCGCGTGACTCCGCATTTGACGCTGAATCTGGGCATTCGCTATGAATACGTCACGGTTCCGGTCGGTTCGCGGGCGCAGCAGTACAGCTCCATCGCCGACATTCCGGGCGTGCTGAATTTCCGCGAGCCGAAAGCGGACAAGAACAACTGGGGTCCACGATTCGGTTTCGCATACGCTCCCGGCAAGGGCGGCAAGTGGTCCATTCGCGGCGGTGTCGCCCGGTCGTTCGACAACAGCTATATCAATCTGAACCAGAACTCGTCCCCGGCGTTTTATCAGACCACCGTGGATGTAAATTCGGCTGCTCCAGTGACCAACTTCCTGGCCAACGGCGGAATCAGCGGAGCCCTTCCGCCGCAGGCGACCCAGGCGCAAGCGCGCGCGGCCATCGCTTCGTACACGTACGATCAGCATCGTCCTTATGCGCTGACAGGAACCATCGGCGTGCAGCGGCTGCTGCATAAGGACTACACGATTGAGGCGCGTTACGTTTATACCAAAGGCGTCCATTTGTGGAATCAGACTCGCCTGAACGTGGTGAATCAAACTACGCCAACCCTGTTCATTCCGACGTACTTCACCACTCCTACCTCGGCCCAGTTGGCGTCCAACACGCTGACGCTGGGCACAATCAAGAACACCATCCCCGCCGGAGGGACAGCGAACGAACCTTGGAACGAGTATGCGACCGCAGGCTTTGCGAATGCCCTGATCGCTTACAATCCGTGGGGTAACTCGCGCTACAACGGCTTGGCGATGCAGATGACCAAGCGCTATTCGAACAACTTCTCCTACATCGCCGCGTATACGTGGAGCCACAATTTCGACGATTCGACCGCGACGAACTTCTCGACCATTCTTTCGCCGCGCAGGGTCCAGGATTTCCAAAATATGCGGGCGGAATGGGCATCGTCGGCCCTCGATCACCGTCATCGCCTTACGTTGACGCCGGTGTACGATTTCAGACCGTTCCAGAATCGTAACTACCTGATGAAGAATGTCGTCGGTAACTGGAATTTCGCGATGACGTACACGTTCCAATCGCCGGAGTATGCCACGGTGCAGGACGGCATCGACGCCAATCTCAACAACGATGCGACTGGGGACCGGGCCATCATCAACCCCGCGGGCGTCGATAAAACCGGCACTGGCGTCACCGGTCTGAACTCCGCTGGCAAGGCGGTGCCGGCCGGAGATCCGAGCATCGTCGCCTATGTAGCCAACAACGCTAATGCCCGCTATGTAGTCGCCGGAGTGGGCGCGCTTTCCAACGGTGGCCGCAATTCGTTCCCGCTGGGCCGAACCAACAACTTCGATGCGTCGCTGACGAAGAGAATCGACTTCACGGAGCGAACGCGCCTGATTATCGGGGCGCAGGTCTTCAACCTGTTCAACCATTCGCAGTTCACGGGCGGCTATCTTTCCGACGTATCGTATTTCAAGACAAACGGCATCAGCCGCAATTTCCTGGTGCCCAACAACTCGGCATTCGGGCAGTACAACAACTTCGTTCCCAGCAACTCACGCGCAGTGCAACTGGTAGCGAAGTTCACGTTCTAGTTATTTGCGACTGCCCGCATGCTGACGCTGCTCAATGAGCCGCGACCGTCAGGGAGTCGGGCAAACGTGGAATATCAAATCGGGCGGGCCTTCGGGCTCGCCCCTTTTTTATGCGAAGAAGATTTTCCAAGTAGTGACTACCAGAGCGTGCGTCACCATCGAGGCACGAATGCTGCGTGCGCGGCGGAAAGCCAGTCCGTAGCAAATGCCAGCGAGCGCAGCGAGCGCGGCGAGTTTCCAATTAGGAAACGCGCGATAAAAGACGTGGACGGAACCAAAAATCAAGGACGCCGCTAACAACCCCACCCACTCGCTCCGAGTCCACGAAGTCAACCACTGCTGCAACAATCCTCGAAAGAAAAACTCCTCAGCGAGTGCGAGCACCCATAAAGTCGCGAAGAAGGTACCGATCGCCAGAACCGACGTTTTCTCCCACCCCAATGAAGGCATCCGCGGGCTGGCGAATCCGATCGCCCAAGCGAGCACAGCGGCGAGCGGCAGGAAGATCACGAAATGAACCACCCCGATTTTCCACTCTCGCCCCCGCGGCCAGAATCCAAAGCCGACCCCCTGCACGCGGCGGATGCTGAGCATCGCGAACAGCCCTGTCCTGAACCACATCAGTTGTCCCAGCACCGGCAGATAGAGCTTCGGGTACGGACATAAATACCACAGCGAGAACAACTTGGCCAGCCAGACGGTCGCCATGAAGACCAGTAGAAGCACGTCGGCAGCGGGCTTTTTCGGAAGCAGGATATACCAGAAAGAGACGGCGGCGGCCAGCAGCGAGATCCAGCCTAAGGCCTGCCAGCTAAACGTGTGTAAAGCAAGGGTCGCGAGGCAGTAAGGCGCGACCGCGGCTAGGGTCAGCAGCGTCGCGAACACCGGCGCGGCCAAGCGTTCGAGGCGCGCGCGGACCCGTTCCGATGCAAGCGATGCATAGAAAGCCACTTCCATAAGAAACGCCGGCAATGCGGCCAAGGCTGCTTCCGACGGGATGTTCTGCAGGGGCCATATCATTACGATAGGTGTAACTTTCTCCTGGTCTTACGGTATCCTCCTGTGAACGTGAACGCAACGGACAACGGTTTGATGGCGGCGGTTGGCGCGGGCGAAGTGCAGAAGCTCGCGGTGCTATTTGAGCGTCATCACAAGGGTTTGTTCCGCTATTTCGTGTCGATGAACCGGAATCGCGAATTGTCTGAGGATTTGGTGCAGGACGTCTTTTTTCGCATGCTGCGATATCGAGCCAGTTACGATGCCAAGCAGTCCTTTACGGCCTGGATGTACCAGATCGCCAGGAACGCGAGCGTCGATCAGGCGCAAAAGCGGCGTGGCGAAGTGATTGGGATTGAGGAGTTTACCGAACGCAGGCCGGAGCCGGCGAGCGACGCTCCGGGACCCGAGGAATCGGCGGTGCGCGGTCAGGATCTCAGGCTGCTGAAGCAGGCTTTGGAACGGCTGCCCGCGGATAAGAAGGAAATCCTGGTGCTGAGCCGGTTCCAGGGCATGAAGTACGAAGAGCTCGCTACGGTGTTGGGATGCGAGGTTGGAACCGTAAAAGTCCGCGTATATCGCGCCATGAGGGCGCTGGAACAGGCTTATTTGACCATAAGTGGGGAAAAAACGGCATGAATTGCGACGAAACAAAGCTTATTTTGCCCGAATACTTGAGCCAGTCCCTGACTGAATCCCAGGAGCTGGCATTCGCGGCGCACCTTTCGACCTGCGAGGGCTGCAGGGCGGAGACGGAGCGATTGGGATCCTTGTGGCGCGGGCTGGCGCTGCTGCCGGATACGCTGCCGCAGCCGGGCGCGAATGTGCGGGACCGGTTCTACGATTCGCTCGCGGCGTTCCGGCATGGTTTGGAATCGGCTCCCAAGAATGGGTTCAAAGAGAAGCTGGCGGCGTGGTGGCCCAAGCAGCCGACCTGGCAGATGGCGATCAGTTTCGCGCTGCTGGTGTTGGGTGTGGGCGTGGGCTATCAGCTCCGTCCGGAGAAACATGAAGTGGCGCCGGTGGCGGGCGCGGAGTTGGCGCAATTGCGTGGAGAGGTTAGCAATATGAGGCAGATGGTGGCGTTGTCGTTAATGCAGCAGCAATCGGCGGGCGAGCGATTGCGCGGAGTCAGCTGGGCTTACCGGGTGGAATCGTCCGATACCGAAGTTTTGTCGGCGCTGCTGACAACCGTGAATAACGATCAAAGCGTGAATGTCCGGATGGCGGCCGTGGATGCGCTGCACGCGTTCGGCGCGAGTCCTGTGACTCGTACGGCGATTGTGCAATCGATTCCCAAGCAGACTTCGCCGCTGGTGCAGATCGCTCTGATCGAGCTGTTAGTTGATCTGAAAGTAACCGACGCGTCGTCCGAGTTGAAGAAGCTGAGCGCCGATACGACAGTCGACGTGAGCGTACGGGAGAGAGCGAAGTGGGCTCTCGGGAAGTTACTCCAATGAGATTCGCGATTCTAGGGCTCGTCTTTGCGGTTGGCTTGAGTGCCGCCGAGGAAAAGACCACTGAACACAAGTCGTTTTCCGGTGTTCGCGAGCTGGTGATCGATAACGTGTCGGGCTTCATCGAGGTCACGGCGAGTACAGGCGGCTCGGTGGAAATCGATATCGAAAAGACCCTGAGCGGCGATTCGGCCGACCGGCTGGCTCTGGCCAAGAAGGAGATCAGCTTGAGTACGACGCAGGAAGGCGGGCTAGTGCGCCTCCTGGTGGACGGACCGTTTCGTTGCCACTGCTCCGAGAATTCCATCAACTTTCGCGGCTACGAAGTCTACAAGTTTGCTTACGACTTTAAGATTCGGGTGCCGCGCGATCTGAAGCTGGAATTGCGGACGGTGAACAAGTCCCATATCAAGGTCGAAGGCACTTCGGGCGATTATACGATCAGCAATGTGAACGGGCCGATCGAGATGAGGGATGTGGAAGGCTCTGGTACGGTTCACACGGTGAATGGCGGAGTGACGGTGTTGTACGCGAGGAATCCGAAGGGGCCGACGTCGTTCAAATCGGTGAACGGGTCGCTGGATGTATCGTTCCGGTCGGGATTGAACGCGGACGTGAAGATGAAGACGATGAATGGCGGGTTGTACACGGATTTCGATGTGGCCGCGCTGCCGGTGGCGGCGATGACGACGGCGGAGAATCGCAACGGGAAGTATGTGTGGAGCAGCCGGAGAATGACCGGCGTGCGCATCGGCCAGGGCGGGCCGGAACTGGTGTTCGAAACGCTGAATGGCAACGTGATGATTAAGAATCGGGAGAAATAAGATGTTGAGACAGATGATTTTAATTGCGGCCGCCGGTGTGATGCTGGCCGCGCAGGATTCGGCAGACCGGATTACGGTGCCGTTTCGAGATGCCTCGGGCGCGAAGACCTTGAAGGTTTCGCTGCAGAACGGCAGCGTGACGGTGAAGGGCTACGACGGCAAGGACGCGATTATCGAGGCGGGCGGTGGGCGTCTCTCATCGCGCACTAGGCGTTCGTCGGGCATTCCGGAGGGAATGCACCGGATCGACAACATGAGCATGGGGCTCGACGTGACGGAAGAGAATAACGTCATCAACGTGGTCGGGAACGACAACGCGGGGCACGTGACCATTCAGGTACCGACGCAGACCTCGCTGGTGCTGCGATCGGTGAATGGCGGAGCGATCACTGTGGAGAATATCTCGGGTTCGATCGATGCGAACCATACCAACGGCAGCATCGTAATCACGGACGTCTCGGGGTCGGTGCTGGCTAACACTACGAATGGCAAAGTCACGGTGTCGCTGACCAAGGTCTCCCCCGGCAAGGCGATGAGCTTCACGTCCTTCAACGGGAAAGTCGATGTGACGCTGCCTGCGGACGTGAAAGCCAACGTGATGATGAAGACAAACAACGGCGAAATCTGGAGCGATTTCGACATCAAGCTAAACGCAGGCGGCAAGCCTCCGGTAGTGGAGGATAGCCGGAGCTCAAACGGCAAGTACCGCGTGCGCCTGGATCGTGCGATGTACGGCACGATCAACGGCGGGGGGCCGGAGATGCAGTTTGTGACGTACAACGGGAGTATTTTGATTCACAAGAAGTAGGCGAAGAAAAATTGTTTGGCTAGAGTGGTTGTTGATCGAGACGTTGCAACAATTCGTTTGCTGCTCTTATCGGGAAGCGGCTCTGAATGCGCTTGAGTTGTTCGAGTTGCTGACGAAGGACACTCGGAGTTATTAGCCCGAGCAACAGTAACCTCTCCAAGATCCAAAGAGTGCCGTGGTATGTCAGTGAGTATTGCTCCGCAAGCTTTCGCCCGCCCTTATCGTCAATTATGACGATGGCTCCTTCTGCTGCGGCTTGCACCACCGCCTCCGCTTCCCCGCGATCCTTCTTCCCAGGTCGTACCCTCCCGATAAGGAGGATATCGACGGCGCCCTGATCGTATTTATCGCAGGGAACCAGAAACGCCGCATACTCTCGTTGCAATCCGCTGAGGCGGTCTTTGGTCCGCCTTCGGCGCTTCAACTCTACTCGCACCGCTTTGGGAAGCAGAAGCCGATGAAACAGCCACGTCAGTTTGGGCAACAGGTCTAACGCATCCAAGGCGATGACGCAGGAAGCATCGATGACCGCATCGGGCTTTTTCAAGGTCGTCTCTTGTGGATCTTTCTCGTCAATCCTGGGGAGCGAACAGAAGCAGGCCCAGAGCGAGCGTTCCCAATGCGAGGATCGCCGTCTTCGCACCTTGCTCCAGTTCTGTTTTCTTAAGGAACTGGACTATACCCAACTCCGCTTGGGCTGGTTCCGCAGGATTAATCATGAGGATACTGCCAGGGAAGAACGGTTCCAATTGGGAGGCGATCGACGGTTCTGCCATCACAATCGTTTTCCGTCCGAGCGTTTTGGCGGTGTTCAATTCCTGCCTGCAGGACTCAGACATGGCTGACGTTACAATCCCGAGTACCACGTCCGCGGCGCGGAGGTTAGTTTCAGACTGCGGATCCATCGAAGCCAGCAAATCCGTCCGAGTGTAAGAAGGGGGCACGTACACGTTGAGGCCGTTTACGGCTCCAAGTGCCTGAAGGCGCAAGGCTGTCGTCTGATCCGAAACCGCACCATACGCAATGTAGAGACGCAACGCCATCCTCCTCCATTGTACGCGGGCCCTACTCTAGCTTGTTGATCGACCCAACACGGGCTGATTCGTAGGCGGGCGATTGCGGGTCAGGATGTAGCCGAGCTCGTCGACACCTTCCTGCGGGCAGTGTTTGGGGGAAACGGGAAATCCGGGACAGCGACTCCTTCCACCCGAATCGGACTCAAACCGCGCACGGGCTCAACTGTCGCTCGAAGCTGATCCTCAGCCGCGTCCCGGTGGCCGTGGCAAGACGCTCCAGCGTTTGCGTGGACGGCCGTATCCGTCCGCTCTCCAACCTGGCGATCCGGGAAACCTGGGGACAGCACGGCCGCGAATTGCTCAACATTCGCCGAAAGTCTTCGAGGGGACGGAGCAGTCTGATGCTTTCAGTGAATTTCGCAATGGGTCACGTCAGGCTGTTCCGTTCGACTCTCTTTCGACTCTTTCAATTCAGCTTTAGTTCCTTGCGTATTTTCTTAGAAAGGCTCTCCATCTGCTGTGATCTTTTCAGAGATTGCGCCGACACTGCACCGCTAGGTGTAGACTGCAGCTCATGTTGAAGAGCGTGGGCCTCGGTGAGCAGCGCCTGAAGGTCAGCTAGCAACCGTCTGTGATTTGCCTCGGGATTCGGAGGGACACTTTCAGGGTGCACAACAACAATCGGTGCGTTGCCGGGCCCGCCCTCGGGCAAGGTCGTCTTTATGATGCCGGGCCCGGACCCGGGCAAAGTCTGTCCGTTCGAGCACGGGTAAGAGAAGAAGAGCAGAAACAACAGCGCCAATGGTGCGAATCGCATAACCACTCCATCAACAGTTTCTCACGGACCTCAATGAGATAACATCTTCAAGATAACATTGGGACGTACGAGATTGTCCCTAATCCATCCCTCCCGGCTAGCCCCCCGACCGATGAGCCATTCTTCGCATCGTGTGTAGGGCGGGCTATCCAGCCTGCAGCCGACTTTCAGTCGGCTTCTTCACCGTCTGACAACTCCCCCATTATCAACGACTTCCCACTCTCAACCGCAACCCAAATCCTGAACCCTATGTTATCTCTCTCACAGAGGTAATCATGTCCACACCATCCCGAGCCGAAATTAACGTAGCCAATTCCCAGCACTCCACCGGACCCCGGTCCCCCGAGGGCAAGCAGCGCTCCTCCCGCAACGCCCTTCGCCACGGCCTGAGCGCCCAAACATCCGTCCTCCCCACCGAGAACCCCGACGCCTACCAGCTTCACGTGAAATCTTACACCGCCGAGTACACCCCCAAAGGAGCCACCGAGTCCGATCTGGTCCGCTCCCTCGCCGACCTCTCCTGGCGCCTCAACCGCGTCGCCGCCCTCGAAAATAATCTCATCGAAGAAGCCGAATCCGCGGAGAGCCTGTCCAAGGCGTTAGCCAATCTCAGCATGCACAGCGCGCGACTCGCCCGCCAATTCGAGCGCACCACCGCCCAGCTCCGCGACCTCCAAACCACCCGCCGCGCGCAAGAGCAAGCCGATCTCGACCAACTCCTCGACATTCTAGAAATGCATGAGTACTCAGGAAAACCCTTCGACCCCACCCCCCATGGCTTCGTTTTTTCAGGCCAAGAAATCCAAGCCGGATTCCAAGCCAGAACGCTCCACCGACTAGCCCTCCAAGCTCACCCCTACCGCTACTCCTCCGCCAAATGAGCGCCCCAGACCCGCGAAATCACCCTTTTTGGTTTCTCATAGGACGTGCTAAGTATGCCATTTTGCCGAGTGACTGAAAGCACCAGTGTTCCGAAGGAGCCGTCCCGAAACAAAGTATTCCGAACGCGAGTCTCACGGGCGGAGGTATGAAATATGAAGACATATGGCCTTCTTACGCTAGCTCTTGGCGCTGGCCTTGCGCTCGCTCCGAATCTGGCCGCGCGTCCCCAGCAGGATGCCGAACAGCGCGCGCAACCGCAACAGGCAAAGAGAGAATATCACTTCCGCGCGGGGGATCAGTCGCGCCTCCGGGAACATTACAAGACGAATTTCCGGGCGAACGACCGCATTGATGTCGGGAAGCGGCCGAAACTGGTGGTCGGCGGACGCCTTCCGGGCGATTGGAAGGGCCGCATCCATCCAGTTCCGGAAGCTGTGTACCGTGAATTCCCAGCGATACCCACCGGTCTCGAAATCGGCTATCTCGATGGTTATGCAGTAGTTTATGATCCGGTATCTTTGGAGATCGTCGAAGTGCTTGACGTTTATCCGGAATAGGCGATTGCTTGGAGGGCGCATTGGTCTGGTGCGCCCTCGCTCTACGACAGGGTGTTGATCGACCCGACGCGGGTTGCTTCATAGGCCGAAATAGCGGCGTCCTGTTTCAGAATGTAGCCGAGTTCGTCCACTCCTTCGAGCAGACAGTGCTTGGAGAAGGCGTCGATGGGGAATTCTACTGCCGTACCGTCGGGCAGCGTCAGCGTTTGCGATGCCAGGTCGATTTTCACGGTTGCGCCAGGGGATTTGATTAGCGCAGCGTGGATATCGGCGGGCACTACTATGGGTAACAATCCATTTTTCATCGAGTTACCTTTGAAAATGTCCGCGAATGAGGTGCTGACCACGGCTTTAAATCCGAACTGAGTCAGGGCCCAAGGGGCATGTTCGCGGGAACTTCCGCAGCCGAAGTTGTCGCCCGCCACCAGGATTTGTGCGCCGTTGGCAGCGTCTGTATTAAGGATAAAATCGGGCTTTGGCGCGCCCGAGGCGTCGTAGCGCCAGTCGTAAAATAGCTGATCGCCGAGGCCGGCTTTGGAAATTGTCTTGAGGAACCGAGCCGGGATGATTTGATCGGTATCAATGTTATCGACTGGGAAAACCACGGTTTTGCTGGTGATTTGCATTTTAGAGTAACGTCCTCACGTCTGTTATAACGCCAGTGATCGCGCTGGCCGCGGCGGTCAGAGGACTGGCCAGGAATGTCCGTCCACCCTTGCCTTGGCGGCCTTCGAAGTTGCGATTGCTGGTGGAGACGCTGTATTCGCCGGGCTGTAACTGGTCTCCATTCATGGCGATACACATAGAGCAGCCGGCTTCGCGCCAGTCGGCTCCGGCGTCGCGGAAAATCTGGTCGAGTCCTTCGGCCTGGGCTTGCGCCTTCACTTGCTGCGAGCCGGGGACGACCAGTACTCGCACGTTGGGGCTCACTTTCCGGCCCTTGAAAACCGCGGCGGCGGCGCGCAGGTCTGAGATGCGCGAGTTGGTGCAGCTTCCGATGAATACCACGTTGACGGCATGGCCCAGTAGCGATTTGCCGGCGGGCAGGTCCATGTAATGAAGAGCTTTTTTGAGGGTTTCGCGCTCCAGGGGATCGCTGATGCCACCGGGGTCGGGCACCAGGGCCGAGATTCCGATGCCCATGCCGGGGTTGGTGCCGAAAGTAATCATCGGCTCCAAGCTGTTCGCATCGATCGAGATTTCGCGGTCGTACGTGGCGCCGTTGTCGGTCGGAAGCGTCTTCCACCTCGCGACCGCGGCGTCGAAATCGGCTCCCTTGGGAGCGAAGGGACGGCCGGAGACGTACTGATATGTTTTGTCGTCGGGAGCGATGAGGCCTGCGCGCGCGCCGCCTTCGATCGACATGTTGCAGACGGTCATGCGCTCTTCCATCGATAGCGCGCGAATGGACGAACCGGAGTATTCGATGACGCAGCCGGTGGCTCCGCCGATGCCGATTTTCGAAAGCAGGTTGAGAATGATGTCCTTGGCGGTGATGCCGGGTTTCAGAGCGCCATCGACGCGCACCTCAAAGGTTTTCGACGGGCGCTGCAACAGGCACTGCGTCGCCAGTACGTGCTCCACCTCGCTGGTGCCGATGCCGAAAGCCAGCGCTCCGAACGCGCCGTGAGTGGCAGTGTGGCTATCGCCGCAAACGACGGTCATGCCGGGCTGGGTGAGGCCCTGCTCCGGACCCATCACGTGGACGATGCCCTGCTGCTCGCTCGAAAGGCCGTAGCAGCGGATCCCGAAATCGCGGCAATTGGTTTCGAGCTGAGCGACTTGCGTTGCCGCGATCTTATCGAGAATCGGGAGGCCGCGAGGCGTGGTGGGGGTCGAATGATCGGTCGTAGCGATGGTCAGATCGGGTCGGCGTACTTTGAGACCGCGCTTGCGCAGGCCGTCGAACGCCTGGGGCGAGGTGACTTCGTGGACCAGGTGCAGGTCGACGTACATCAGCGCGGGCGCGCCGGGCTGCTGACTGACGACATGGCTGTCCCAGATTTTTTCGACGATCGTACGTGGCGTGCTGCTCATAATGATTCGCTCACTGCTTTTCCCACTTCCGACGTGGTGGCCGGTTTGCCCTTGGGCTTCAGGTCCGCGGTCACGGTGCCGGCGTCGAGAACTTTGCCGATGGCGGCGTTAACGGCCGCGGCTTCGCTCATCAATCCAAACGTATACTCGAGCATCGCGGCTGCAGATCCAATGGCTCCCAACGGGTTCGCCTTATTCTGGCCGGCGATATCGGGGGCCGATCCGTGAACCGGCTCATACAAGCCCTTCGATTCGCCGAGCGAGGCCGAGGGCAGCATTCCGATAGATCCTGCGAGCACGGCTCCTTCATCACTCAGGATATCGCCGAACATGTTCTCGGTGAGGATGATGTCGAAGCGCTTGGGATTCAGCACCAGCTGCATGGCGCAGTTATCGACCAGCAGATGATCCAGCTCGACGTCTGGGAATTCTTTCGCGACCTCGATGACTACCCGGCGCCAGAGCTGCGAATTCTCGATGACGTTCGACTTGTCGACGCTGGTGAGCTTCTTGCGGCGGGCTCGGGCGAGTTGGAACGCCTTGCGTGACACTCTCTCGATCTCGGGGCGCGTATAGCGCATGGTGTTCACCGCGTAGTCGTCGAAGATGCCGCGCGGTTCGCCGTAGTAGAGGCCGCCGGTCAGCTCGCGGACGATGATCATGTCGGTGCCTTCGACCAGGTGGTTCTTGAGCGGGCTCGATTCGACCAGAGCGGGCCAGGTACGGACCGGGCGCAGGTTGGCGAAGACGCCCAGTGCTTTACGGATGCCGAGGAGTCCTTTTTCGGGGCGCTTGTCGGGAGTGGCATTGTCGAACTCGGGAAGTCCGACGGCGCCCATCAGAGTTGCATCGGCGGCCAGGGCTTTATCGATGGTGTCCTGGGGAAGAGGGGAGCCGGTTTTGTGGATCGCGATGCCGCCGATGAGGGCTTCCGTAAAGGTCAGGGTATGGTTGAATTTTTTCGCGACGGCGTGGAGGACTTCGACGGCCGCACTGGTTACTTCGGCGCCGATTCCGTCGCCGGGGAGGAGGAGGATTTTAAGGTTCATTGAATGTTCAAGATTTCAGTTCGTCAATATCGATGTCGTTGCGCCCTTTAAGCGGCCGATTAGCTCCGTGAATCACAGTCTCCAGCCTCTGCCGAACTTGACCGCTCCAGAAGGCAGGTCTTCATGGAGGCATGCCTTCAGTCGGTGTTTAGTCGGCGGCTACGGCGGTGGCTTTGGTTTCTTCCACCACCTCGCGGGCCAGGGAGGCGATTTCCTGGTTGGTCAGGCCTTTCTTGCGATCCGCGAGCGCGGTGAAGCGGTGATACATGGTGTCGAGCTGAGTTTTGCTCAATGCCGTTCCGAGCAACACTTCGCAGCGCTGCGCGAGGGCGTGGCGGCCGCTATGTTTGCCGAGCACCAGCTTCGTTTCGGGGACGCCGACGCTGTGCGGCTCCATGATTTCGTAGGTGGTGCGCTCTTTCAGATAGCCGTCCTGATGGATGCCGGCTTCGTGCGCGAACGCGTTCTCGCCCACGATGGCTTTGTTCGGCTGCGGGCCGAAGGTGATGATCGATGCCAGCAGTTGGCTGGCCGGGTAAAGCTGTTCGGTGACGATGCGCGTTTCGAACGGCAAGCGGTCGGGGCGGGTCTTCATCGCCATCACAACTTCTTCGAGCGACGCGTTGCCCGCTCGTTCGCCGATGCCGTTTACGGTGCACTCGATCTGGCGCGCACCTGCGTGCAGGGCGGCCAGGGAATTAGCGGCGGCCAGCCCGAGGTCGTCGTGACAATGGACGCTGACGATGGCGGAATCGCCCAGCGCTTTCACCATTCGTCCGATCAGGGCCGCGTACTCCTCGGGAACAGAGTAGCCGACGGTATCGGGCAGGTTCACTGTTCGCGCGCCCGCAGCGACCACCGCGCGGCAGATCTGCTCCAGGTAATCCCAATCGGTTCGGGTGGCGTCTTCGGCGGAAAACTCGACATCGTCGCAATGCTGACGGGCGAGAGTTACGGCTGCGACCGCTTCATCCAAAACCTGCTGGCGCGACTTTTTCAGTTTGTACTTCAGATGGATATCGCTGGTAGCCAGAAAGGTGTGAATGCGGGGGCGCTTGGCGTTTCTGAGGGCGTGAATCGCGGCCTCGATGTCGGGTTTGTTCGATCGCGCCAGCGCGGCCACGTGGGCCCACGGAAATTCCCGGCTGACCGCGTCCACCGCCTCGGAATCCCCCTCCGAGGCAATGGGGAAACCGGCTTCCAGGATATCGACGCCCAGTTCCACCAGTTTGGCGGCCATCCGGAGCTTCTCCGGCACGGTCATGCTGCAGCCCGGAGACTGTTCGCCATCGCGAAGAGTGGTATCGAAGATGTAAACGCGGTCGGTTTTGGTAACAGCCATAATCTATGCCTTGCTAAAGATTATCCGTCGCGTTGTAAGATTTAGCAAATTTATAGTATTCCCTCTTGCGATAAGTTCGAATCATTATATAATTGATTTTTATGGAGATGCACCCACTCCGCGTCTTCTTGACGGTTGCGGCTGAGAAGAGCTTTTCGCGAGCGGCCGAAAAACTGCTGCGCACGCAGCCGGCGATATCCCTATCGATCCAGCGGCTTGAGACCGAGCTTGGGGAGAAGCTGATCGACCGGTCGGCCAAGGATCTGCTGCTGACCGACGCCGGGAAGATCGTGCTCGAATATGCACGGCGATTTGAGAATCTGCAAGGCGATCTGGAAAACGCGCTGGCCGAGTTGCGGGACAAGTCGGCGGGGCGGCTGACGATCGGCGCGAACGAATCGTCCACGCTGTACTTGCTCGACCATATTGAGCGGTACCGGCGGCGGTATCCGAAAATCAAGGTGCAAATCCGGCGCAGTTTATCCAGCAAGATTCCGGGGGAATTGCTGGACGGCGACCTGGAGTTGGGCATTCTGACCTTCGACCCGGAAGACGAGCGGCTGATCGCGAAAGTGATTTTCACCGATCACCTGGCGTTCATCACGTCGCCAGGCCATCGTTTTGCCGCGCGTGGAGAGATTTCGATCGCGGAACTGGGGATGGAGACGTTCATCGCGCATAACGTGGTTTCACCGTATCGCGGCGTGGTGATTCGCGAATTTCAGCGCAACAAGGTCCCGCTGAACATGGACCTGGAGATGCCGACCGTCGAAGCTATCCGCAAGATGGTGCAGCGCAATGAAGGGGTCGCGTTCCTGCCCCGCATGTGCGTCAGCGAGGAATTGACGCAGGGGATTCTGTGCGAGGTCAAGGTAAAAGAGATGATCGTCGACCGGAAGATCCGGCTGGTTTATCCGGCGAAGCGAGCGCTCAGCCATGCCGCGCAGGCGTTTTTAGAAGTGGTCGAAGGTAGCTCCGTGGGGCCTCCGATCGAGGCATAAAAACATGTCGCGCGGCATTGCAGGCTTGGTGTGGGTGTCCGGCTGTTCGCGCAGGATCCTCAAGAGCCGAGGGTCACTTTTGGAACGACTGTCGTGATCCCCGCCGGCCTCGAAGGCCGCATCTACAATCTGCGGCACGATGCGAAAAAGCTGCCCAATTTTCGCAGGATGAAGCCGGTGGGCACGATTTATACGACGTCCCTGAACGTCCCTCCGCAGGATTTCCGGGAAGGTTTTCCCGGAGTGACCAAACGTGTGGAATGGTTCGCAATCGACTATACGGGCCGGTTTTGGGTTGAGAACGCCGGCGATTACGGTTTCTCCCTGACGGCCGACGATGGAGCGAACCTCTACATCGATCGAGAACTGGTGGTGGATAACGACGGACAGCATGCGCCTCGGGAACGCGTGGGAGCAGCGCGGCTGAGTCGCGGCGTCCATGAAATTCGTGTGTCGTATTTTCAAGGGCCTCGGTATCACGTGGCACTGGTGTTGAAAGTCGCTCCGCCGGGAGAGGAGTTGCGGATCTTCAATACGAATGAACTGAAGCCGCCGCCGCGCTAGGCAGTGGGCAGGTCCTCGAAGTGCCTACACCGTGGGCTGACCGCGATCGTGCTGTTGGCTAGTGGGGCAGGTCCCCGACCTGCCTCCCCCGTGGGCTGACCGCTCCCGGTGGTCGCGGTTCTGAAAAGCCGACTGCGATTGGGCTGTTGGGTAGTCGGGCAGGTTTACCGAAGTGCCTCCCTCGTGGGCTGACCGCTCCAGGTGGTCGCGGCTCTGAAAAAAGTGGGGCAGGTTCCCGACCTGCCTCCCTCGTGGGCTGACCGCTCCCGGTGGTCGCGGCTCTGAAAAAGTGGGGCAGGTTCCCGACCTGCCTCGGCCTACCGCGGCGCTGTAAACAGAATCGCGTCCACATCGTCGAACTGGCCCAGGCTACGATGGGTCCACCCGTCAAGCTCCGGCCGCTTCGCGAACCGGTCTCTCCAGAAATGCGCCTGGCCGTTGCCGCCGTAGATGACGAACTGACCAGCCGCGGGAAGTGCGCCTTGAACCAGAGCGGTAGCGTAATCTTCCGCTTCGGGCGATGAGGCGAAGGGGAACAAAACAACGTTTCCATGCACTGGATACACCAGCAGATGAGCGTAGAGGAAGCCGGGCATTTTGTAATCGGGCGTCCAGGCGGGCGGGCGAGCTTCGATGAACGGGCTCGGGCAAATTATTGGTGTGGAGGACGGCAGCCGCAGTTCGTTCACGGCCTCCGCGGCGGCGCGCCAATCCGAATTGTGATGCGGGGGCCAGAAGTGCGTCCAGTTTCCCACGAAGATCAGGGCGGAGAGACCCATAATCAATCCCGCCGGTTTCCAGCATCTCGCTGGAAGAAACAGTGCCGCGGCAAGCGTGGACGCCGCAGCCGCTCCGGGAAGGGAAAGCACGATGTATCTAGGCACGAACACGCTGTTTCCCGAAATGCGCGAAAACGCGAATAGCGCAACGGGATGCCAGAGCCACCAGGCAAGGATCACGGCAACGGCCGAGGCTGGAATCGTGAAAGGCTCGCGACGCCCGGCAATGCGCGACCAGATCCACGCCCCCAAGCCTGACGCGGCCACCAGCAGCAGCCGAAGCGACCGCTCTAAATCCTGCCAACTCGGCTGGTCGATAACAACGTGGGCCTTTGCGTCGGCGTTCAATTCGACGGCGCGCAGAGCGACCGGAATCAGCAGCGCGGCCAGCAGTCCGAATACGACCGCGAGTTGCCACCACGGCACATCCTTCATACGCAGCAGCGCGTAGAGCAGGAACACAATGTAAAAAGGCCAGAAGATCAGATGGACTCGCCACAAAAGAGCGGCCAGGATCAGAAACAGACCGGCGTTCCACAGATTTCCGGTATCCAGCCAGCGAACCAGGAAAAATAATCCTGCCGCTGCCACGCACATCCCCATCGCGTACGGGCGAGCATTGGCGGCTTCGTAGTTAATCCCTTTCAGCGCGAAGCAGGCGAAGATCGCGAACCACCACGCGTCGGGATGGATGAGGCGCGCCGCCAGCAGCCCGACGAACCACAGCGCGAGGGTCATGAACAGGATCGACGGCAGGCGGTACGCGATTTCAGATCGGCCCGTCACGGCCGCGCGAAGCACCGGGTAATAAATCGACTGGGGAACCTGCGGGGCAATTTTCAACGAAGGGTCGTCGGCCCCGTGTTCCACCACAAAGACGGTCGCCATCTCATCCACCCAGAAACTGGAGGCGAGGGGCATCAACCATAGGCGCGCGAAACAGGCTAACGCCAATAGCGGCAATCCCCATTGCGTGATTCTCAAAATCAGATGCTCTTTAGGACGCGGGGGCTGCATGCTGGTGTACCTACTTCACGATATTCCGATCTTCAGGCAGCTACTGCTGCGACCGGGTGATCTGCAATTCAGCCCCATGCGTCAGCTTGGGGCCTTCACTGAAAGAAATAATAGCCCCAAGCTGACGCATGGGGCTTGCCGCGTTATCCCATCCCTCACGGTCGAGGTTCGGTCGGCACCGCACGGTGTTCTGCGCCGGAAATCCTGAATGGTATGTGGCGCGCGCTTCCAGGCGTGCCGCATCGACTGTCGTGTCGATGTGTCTTCCATGCTCACGGAAGCAAAAACCCGACGTCGACACGAATGTCGACGCGGCACGCGTGGACGCGTACGCCACGCGGCAAAGATAACCACTAGCCCGTCGCTAGCCCCTGGCGTCGCGCCCTGCTAGAGTGAAAGTTCCCCATGAAAATTGCGATTGGCGCAGATCACGCTGGCTTCGCATTGAAGGACCAGGTCCGCGACGCGCTGCGGCAAGCCGGGCACGAGGTGATGGACGTCGGCACGGACACTGCGGCATCGACCGACTATCCGGATTACGCCGGCGCGGTCGCTCACGACGTCGTTTCAGGCGCTGCGGAACGGGGCATTCTGGTATGCTCCACCGGCGTCGGGATGTCGATCGCCGCCAATAAAGTGGACGGGATTCGCGCCGCAATCGCCTTCAACCCGGACGAAGTTCGCCTGACGCGCGCGCACAACGACGCGAATATTATTACCATCGGCGCGCGTTACACCGATCCTGCCCAGGCTAACGAAATGGTGCGAATATTCCTAGAAACGCCGTTCGACGGCGGACGGCATGCGCGCCGCGTGGGGAAAATTTCCCAACTGGAGAAACAATTATGACTGTGACCGAAGATACTATGGCGCTGCCTCTAGCCCAAGCCGATCCTGAAATTTATGAGGCGATTCGCCACGAAACCGAGCGCCAGCATTCGCGCCTCGAGTTGATCGCCAGCGAGAATTTTACGTCCGAGGCAATCCTCGAAGCCACTGGCAGCACGTTCACCAATAAGTACGCCGAAGGGTATCCCGGCAGACGCTATTACGGCGGCTGCGAGCACGCGGACGTGGTCGAAAATCTGGCCCGGGACCGCGCCAAGAAGCTGTTCAGAGCCGAATACGTCAACGTTCAGCCACATTCGGGTTCGCAGGCGAACCAGGCCGCTTATGCCGCGGTGATCAATCCGGGCGACACCGTGCTCGGGATGAATCTGTCGCACGGCGGCCACCTGACTCACGGCCATCATTTGAATTTTTCGGGAAAGACATACAAAATCGTGCCGTATGGCGTCAAAAAGGACGACGAACGCATCGATTATGACGAATTATCTCGCCTAGCGGAGGAAAATAAACCGAAAATGATCATCGCGGGCGGCAGCGCCTATCCGCGGGTCATCGATTTCGCAAGGTTCCGCCAGATTGCCGATTCCGTCGGCGCGATCTTCCTGGTCGATATGGCGCACTTTTCGGGGCTGGTCGCCGCCGGAGTGCATCCGAATCCCTGCGATTACGCCGATATTGTCACGTCGACCACGCATAAAACGCTGCGCGGACCTCGCGCGGGAATGATTCTGGCGAAAGAAAAATACGGCAAGGCCATCGATCAGACTGTGTTTCCAGGCACGCAGGGCGGACCCTTGATGCACGTCATCGCCGCCAAAGCGGTGTGCTTCCGGGAAGCGGCAACGCCAGAGTTCGTCACGTATCAGAAACAGGTGGTCGCGAACGCACAGGCTCTGGCGGCGGGGCTCGCCCAGGCCGGATTCCGGGTGGTATCGGGCGGCACGGATACTCACCTGATGCTGGTGGACGTGTTCGCGAAAGGAGTGAAGGGAAAGGAGGCGGAGGCTGCGCTCGACCGCGCTTACATTACTGCGAATAAAAATACTATTCCATTTGATGTTAATCCGCCTTTAAATCCCAGCGGGATGCGTTTTGGTAGTCCCGCAGTAACGACTCGTGGATTTAAAGAGCCCGAAATGCGAGAGGTCGCAATCCTCATCGCGCAGGTGCTGGAGCATATCGCGAGCGAGGAATCACTCGCTGAAGTTCGTCGCAAAGTGGGCGAGCTCACCAGCCGGTTTCCACTCTATCCAGCGAGGCGGAGCGGGAAATAGCCCGCCTTTTGAATGCCGCATGTCGTCATCGACGCCCGCCGCATCCGCGACTTCGGCATCGGTACGTACATTCGGAATCTGGTTCAAGGCCTTTCGCGCCTGGAGCACAAAAATCGTTATACACTGATAATTCCCTCAAATAATATTGCTGAGATCCATGAGTTAGGATCCAACTTCACTACCGCGATCTATCCCCACCTGGATACGGAAGTCATGCATAACATGGCATTTCCACAATTTCTTCGGACGTTACAAGGAGATTTGTATCATATACCTCTTAATTCCGTAGCATGGTGGATGCCGCAGCCTTACGTCCTGACCATCCACGATATGAGTACGCTGCTGTTCCCCGCCCACCGCAGTTTCCGCAACCGGATGCATGAGCAACGGTTTCGCCGGGGAGCCTTGCGCGCCGCGCGCGTAATTGCCGTCTCGAACTCCACTCGGCGGGACGTGGAAACCGTGCTGCACGTACCCGCCTCCCGCATCAGTACGATCTATAGCGCGCCCGACCCCGCATTCACCGCGGACGCCGACGGCCACGAACAGGATGCCCAAATTCTGGAGCGCTATTCCATCCGCAAACCATTCATCCTCTATGCCGGCGCCATTCGCCCTCAAAAGAACATCCCGCGCCTGATAGAAGCCTTCGCCGTGCTGCGCGGCGAGCTGGAAAATCACCCGGATTTCCGCGAGTTGCGGCTGGTCATCATTGGCGATGAGTTGTCGAAATATCCCGGCGTGCGGCGCGCCGTGGTCTCCAGCCGGGTCGAAAACTTCGTTCGATTTCTGGGCTTCGTGCCGATGGAAACATTGCGCGTTTTTTATCGCGCCGCCGGCGCATTTGCCTTCCCCTCGCTGTATGAAGGATTCGGCCTCGCGCCGCTCGAAGCGATGGCTTGCGGAACGCCGGTGGTCGCGTCCAATCTCCCGTCGTTGGTGGAAGCAGTGGGCGACGCGGCGGAGCTGGTCAGCCCCGATAATGTGTTCGATATCGCTCGCGGAATTCGCGATGTATTACTCGATCGGGAACGAAGCCAAGCGCTTTCCGCCGCCGGCCTGGAACAAGTGCGGCGCTTTCATTGGGATCATACAGCGGAACAAGTCTTAGATATTTATCGCGACATAAAAGGATAATAAATAAATAAGAATTGACTTAAATCCAGCATGGGAGTACTATGCCTCTAAAGCCACTTGGATAAGGTGGCGCTACAGAGGATACACACGGACATGGATTGGACTCGTTCGGACACGCTGGCGCTGGCCAGGCACAACTGTACGCAATGCCATGGAGGCGGATTGCGGTTATCACGAAAAGGCGCGGTTGCGCCTTGTAATTGCGTATTACGCTCGATTTTCCGCATCTGTTACGATCGATTCCTGCGCTGCGTGACGCAGGAACGCTATTTGAGCCGGGTCTCGCTTGAGCCCCACGCCGGATGCAGCCGCCCCTCGACATGGGGCAGAAAAGACGAGGAATATATCGCCGATTTCACCTTGATTTCCAAGCGCGTCCTGGACGAATTTGAACAGAAAATGTTCCGCTATCACTTTTTGCTGGGCGCAGACTGGAAACTGTGCTCCCGCCAATTACACATCGACCGGGGAAATTTCTTCCATGCTGTCTATCGGATTGAGCAAAAACTCGGACGCATATTCCGGGAATTAGAGCCATATCCGTTGTTTCCTTTGGATGAATATTTCAACGGGCCGTCCCGGTTCCCGCAATTACGCAAGTCCATGATCTTGCCAAGCCCGGCGGCCCTGCTGCCGCTCCGCCTTCAGTTCCCCATGCCGCTATCGGCTTGATCGAAACAAACAAGTCCGCGTGTTACACTGCGGCAATGCGCGGCCTTGTTTGCCTAGTCCTGTTCGCCGGTTTGACTGCTTCGGGAGAGAATCTTCTGAACGGAAAAAATCTGGACGGATGGGAGGTCGTAGGCGATGGCCTTTGGACTGTCATGCATGACGGCACCCTCCTGGGGCAAAGGGATCTTGCGATTAAATATGAGGGCAAGCTCGAGGTGAACCAATCGTGGCTTTACACCAAGAGGGAGTTTGGCCAATATGACCTTCACGTCGAGTGGTGGACCCGGCGCGGAGGCAACAGCGGCGTCTCGATCCGCGATACGACGCGCGCAATTCACAGCATCGTTGGCCCGCAGGCCGATAGGAACAAAACCCCAGCGCATTCCGGTTATGAAATTCAGATTTCCAACGGATATAAGGATGAGAATCCGACCGGCAGCGTGTACCTTTTCGACAAAGCAAAGACCGGCGCGCAGCATGAAGACGACTGGAATACGTTCGACATCGAGGTGCGCGATTCGATGATCAAGGTGAAGCTAAACGGCACGCTGGTCTCAGAATATAAAGGCGAACCCGGCCGTCCTTTGAAGGGGCCGATCGGGCTCCAGCTGCACGACACCACGTCCATTGTGATGTTCCGGAATATTCGTATTAAAGAAGTGAAGTAAGAAGTTTCGCACCCGGCGGCAGGTCGGGGACCTGCCCCACGCTAGCGCCGCGAACTGAAGAAACGCTGCATCAGCTCCGCGCACTCCGCCCCCAGCAGACCTTCGACGATTTCCACCCGATGATTCAGCAGCTCCGAATCGGCAACCCGGAACTTGCTCCGTACGCCCCCGAAGCGCAAGTCTCTCGCCCCGAACACCAGCCTTTCCACTCGAGCCGCGATTAATGCGCCTGCGCACATCACGCACGGTTCCAACGTGGAATAGAGCGTCGTTCGCTCCAACCGGTAATTTCCGATTGCCGAAGCGGCTTCGCGCATCGCGAGGATCTCGGCGTGAGCCACCGGGTCGTTCGATTCCACGGGCTGGTTCCGCCCGCGTCCGATCACCTGGCCGTTGAAGACCACCACCGCGCCCACCGGCACCTCTCCCGAAAGCTCGGCCGCCCGCGCCAGTTCCAGCGCCTGGTTCATGAATTCTTCGTCTGCTCTTCGTCGCCGTTCGTCCATTGAAAATCGCCGTTCGCCGATACAGGAAGGAGGGGGCGGCGTCCGCTCCTCTAGAATATAAGACATGTTCCGCTACCTGTCGCTGATGTTCAAGAACTCGCTGCGAAACCGCAGGCGCAGCGCATTGACGACGATCAGCATCGGAATGTCGCTATGCCTTTTGGGGGTGTTGGGCGCGCTCTATCGCGGACTGTTTCTCGCTCCGCCGAACCCCGGCCAGGAACTGCGGCTGGTGGTGCATCACAAGGTTTCGATCGGCCAGCCGCTGCCCCTCGGCTACGAATCGAAAATCCGACAGGTGCCCGGCGTGCGGGAGGCGATGGTCTGGCAGTGGTTCGGCGGTACATATAAGGATGCGCGCGACCGGAAGAATTTCTTCGCCCGCTTCTGTATCGAGCCCGACAAATTCTTCCCTGTCCGCCCCGAGATCGCGATGCCCGAAGATCAGCAAAAGGCATTCGAGCGCCTGCGCACCGGCGCCATCGCCAGCTCCGACCTGGCCGAACGGATGAACTGGAAGGTGGGCGAAAAAATCTTCCTTACGGGCGATATTTTTCCAGTCAACCCGGAACTGACGCTGGTCGGCATCTTTCGCGACCCCAACACCAGTGAGACGCTCTTCTTCAGTCAGATTTACCTGCGTGAGATGCTGGGCTCCGGCAACGCACGTCAGGATCTGGTTGGGGCGTTCCAGGTGCAGGCGGAGCGCGCCGATCAAGTCGGATCGGTGGCTAGGACCATAGACGAGATGTTCGCCAACTCGACCGCGCCCACCAAGTCCGAATCGGAGCAGGCATTCGGCCTGCAATTCGTCTCATTCCTTGGCAACGTGAAAATGTTCCTGATGAGCATCTGCGCCGCGGTCACGTTCACCGTGCTGCTGGTTTCCGCGGACACCATGGCGATGTCCGTGCGTGAACGTATCCGCGAAGTCGGCATTCTGAAAACGCTGGGCTACACGCCCGGCACGATTCTCTTTCTGATTTTGGGCGAGGCAGGTGTGCTCTCGCTGCTGGGCGGCGTGGTCGGATTGATGCTCGCGGTCGGGCTCACCACGATCGTCCGCAACGGCCCGAGAAGCGCTATCCCGACGCGGAACTTGGCAAGAGGCTCCACTTCGGACGAGGCGATTGGGAAGTGGTGGGCGCGATGGATTCCGATTCCAGCGCCACCACCAGCGAGATTTATGCCGACCTTAACCAGATGGCGGGCGACTTCAATCGTCAGGACGGCCCCAGTTCCGCGCTGATCCGCGCTACTGACGCGGTGGCCGCGCAGGCGCTCATAAATTCGATCAACGACGATCAGCGCACGGAGCCGCTGCGCACGGCCGACATGGGCAGTACCACAAAAATCCGGCACCTGGAAAAAGGCGAACTGCTCCCAGAAGGCCAAGTCCCAGTAGATTACGTCGCTTGATCATCGCAACCAATACCCGTCGCCTCCCCACCACTCCGTTCTGTTCCGTACCGATCATCGCAACCAATACCCGTCACCCTTTCAGAGCCGCGACCGCCGGGAGCGATCTCCCCGTTTCTGCTCAAAGCCCATCCGCGAATAATTCAATCTGCGCCGATCGAGGCCACAATTCCGGCTCCTCCTGCGGATCCGACCGATCCAGCCCATACCGCCGTTTAATCCGCTCAACTCGCTCTCGAATCATGTCGGGATACGCGCCGCGAAGGTAAGCCGCGCGTCCATATCGCTCCTTGTACCGCCTTTCGAGCGCCGGAAACTGCTCCTGCACAAACGGCAGGAACACCTGTTTCGAACAGGGCTTCAAGAACAGAACGTTCCACCAGAAATTCTTCGCACCCGCCCGCGACGCCGCCTGCGCCACCGCATCGATCGATATTTCCGTGTCGTTGATCAGCGGCATCACAGGCGAACAGGAAACGCGCGTCCGCAATCCGGCTCGCGAAAGCTTGCGCACCGCGTTGATCCGCAGGTCGGGCCTCGGCGCCAAAGGCTCGATCAGCCGAGCCAGTTCCCGATCCATCGTCGTTACCGTCATATGGATCGAAAGATAATGGCGGCGCATCACTTCCTTGAGCAGATCGATGTCGCGCGCAATCAGATCGGACTTCGTGGTGATGCCCACACGATACCCCGCAGTGCCAGCAAATACTTCGAGAATCGACCGGGTATGTTCGTAACGCCGCTCCGCCGGTTGATAAGGATCAGTCGCCGTTCCAATCGCGATAGTCTCGCCGGCCGGTAAATGCCGCAATTCCTCCCGGAACGCGATCGCATCGAAATGTTTGACGTAAATCTTCCGCTCAAAATCCATGGGATCGCGCAGTTCCATGAATTCGTGCGCATAGCGCGCGTAACAATACTTGCATCCGAACTCGCAGCCTCGATAAGGATTGATCGTCCACCGAAAGGGCATCCGATCGTTGCTGCATTTCGTCAGATATTTGCGCGTCGGAAGTTCGAAATACTCCACCCGCCGCTTCGATTCGAGCGTCGCACTTTCTGCAGCGAGGCGAGCGATCCCGACAAGTTCGGCCACCTGTCCAT
Source organism: Bryobacterales bacterium (assembly GCA_963813145.1). Taxonomy (GTDB): domain Bacteria; phylum Acidobacteriota; class Terriglobia; order Bryobacterales; family Bryobacteraceae; genus Palsa-187. The sequence continues at coordinate 1,472,362 of CAWEXX010000001.1, read as the reverse complement.
ATTCGCCTTATCTTCGCCTATTGTCAAGCACGATTCTACTGTCCCCTTCGCGACGCGTGACGTGCTCGCGATCCAGAAATTCCAGCAGCGGAATTGCGTATTTCCTGGAGATTCCGGTCCAAGTCTTGAAATCCATGACCGAAAACCTGGTGCCGGTCCGCGCCGCCAGAATCTCGCGCAGCGCCTCCAGCGCGGAAGCGTGAAAAACCAGTTCTTCATTGATCTTGATCAGCTTCCGCTCGCGCAACAGGATCTGGAATAGTGACCGCGCGCGCGGCGGCTCGACTCCGGATTTGGCCAGTACCTCCGCCATGGACGGGACCGCCAAGCCCGCGTCCCGGAACAGGCTCTCGATCTTTTGGGTCGCCGCGGATTCGTCGGTCTTCAGCGAAATTCGATGGCGACGCCAGCCGCACCAGGTCGCCCTCGGTCACGATCTCCGGCACCCGTCCCAGCAGTTCGTCCAACAGGAACGCAGGAGATCCGGGAAGCGCGGCGTTCCTCAATTCTTCCTTCGGCATCCCGGCTAAAAGCGGCTTCGCGGCGTGAAAACGACCCAAAACGTCTCGAAACGTAGTCTTAAATCGCGCCAGCCGATCGCTATTCTCATACCATGCCGACGCGAAACGCACGCCGCACCGCGCCACCAGCTCCGCATTCGTCAGGCCATAAGCCGACTCGCGAATCGCGACCGTCGCCAGGTCCTCCGCTTCGATTGCGTCGAGCCGTTTCTCCATCGCTCGCCCGCCGGATCCGCTGCGGCGGCGCCGCGTCCAGCACCACTCCTCCGCCGATCGTGACCACCGGCGAAAACATTCGCACGATGAAGCGATCTCCCGGCAGAATCAGCAGCGGCTCGCGCAGCAGGAATCGCACATGCGCCCGCGACCCCGGTTTCATTGGCTCGAGTGACGCCAGCAGCCTCGCCTCCGCCTCTACCTCGGCCGTCCCAGCGTGAAAATGAACCGGCGCGCGATGTTTCAGCGGCCGCGCTCCGCGCAACAGTTCGAACGTCGTGTCGATGCAACTTGTCGTCCGAAATAATCCCGGAGGCGCCAGCACCATGCCGCGCTGAATCTCCGCCGTATCGACGCCGCCCAGGTTGACCGCCGTGCGCTCGCCCGCCAATGCGCGATCCGATGCCGCACCGTGGATTTGCAGCCCGCGCACGCGAGCCCGTTTCCCCGCCGGAAACATTTCGACCTCGTCCTCGACCTTCAGCGTCCCCGCAATCAGAGTTCCCGTGACCACGGAGCCGTGTCCCCGCATGGAAAAGCTCCGGTCGATCGGCAGCCGGAAGTAACTCGACGCGTCCTTGATCGATGCGCTCGACGCGGCCTTCCGAAGCGCCTCCCGCAGCTCGACAATCCCCGCGCCCGTAATGGAGCTGACGGCAACCACAGGCGCGCCTTCGAGAAACGATCCCGCCACGAACTCCTCAATCTCCAGCCGGGTGAGTTCCAAAGTGTCGGCGTCGGCGAGGTCCGCTTTCGTCATGGCAATCACGCCGTGGCGCAGTCCCAGCAGCCTCGAAATCTCGAAATGCTCCCGCGTCTGCGGCATGATCGATTCCCCCGCCGCGATCACCATCAGCACCACATCGATTCCGCTCGCGCCCGCCAGCATGTTCTTCACGAACCGCTCATGCCCCGGCACATCGATGAACCCCAGACGCAATTCGGGTGTGACGTCCAGATGCGCGAAACCCAGATCGATGGAAATCCCGCGCCGCTTCTCCTCCGCCAACCGATCGGTGTCCGCGCCGGTCAGCGCCTTAACCAGCGCGGTTTTTCCATGATCGATATGCCCCGCCGTGCCGACAATGATGTGACGCATACGTGCAGTTTTATCGTACGCGATGTGATATCGTGTCCGCGAAATGGCAATGAACAGGCGTTCGTTTATTCTGGCGGGCGGAAGCTCTTTATTTATGACGCAGACCGCCCCTTCCGATCGCATTTCGCTCGGCGTGATCGGCAGCGGCAGCCGCGGGACCTTCGTGATGACCGTCTTTCAAAAGGACCCCTCGGTCAGGGTCGGCGCAATCTGCGACGTTTACGAACCTAATTTGGAACATGCTCTGTCGGTCGCCGCGAACGATCGGCCAGCTGCCTATCGAAACTACAAACAGTTGCTGGACGACAAGTCCGTGCAGGCGGTGCTCATCGCGACTCCAGAACACTGGCACCATCAAATGGTTTTGGACGCCTTGTCCGCGGGCAAGGATATTTATGTCGAGAAGCCTCTGTGCCAGACGCCGGAGCAGGGCGTCGAATTGGTGGACGCGGCGAATCGATCGAAGAGCATCGTTCAAGTCGGGATGCAGCGGCGCAGTTACGATTTGTATCTCGACGCGCGGAAGATCGTCGCCTCGGGAACGCTGGGAAATGTGCGCATGGTCCGGTCGTGGTGGCTGAACAATAGCGTCAACGGAGGCCCCGCCAGGAAACTCGATGGACCCCTCGATTGGGACCAGTGGCAGGGACCCGCCGTACGCCGCGATTTGGACGCGAACCGTTTTCGGAACTGGAGACTCTATCCGGATTACGCCGGCGGCATCGTGGCGGATCAAGGAGCCCACGTATTCGACGGCATCCATCTATTGATGAACGCCAGCTATCCGAAGGCGGTCAACGCCTCAGCAGGAACTCCGCACGTGCGCGGCGTGGATACGCCTGAATCCGTCACGGTGATTGCCGAGTATCCGGAGGATTTCCTGGGTGTGTTCACCATCAACTATGCAGCCATGCATTACCAGACCAGGAACGACCAGTTGAATCAACTGGACGGCGACCGTGCTCGAATGGACGTAAGCCGCGAAGAATATAAAGTCTTCGCCGAAGGCAGCGAGGAGGTTCCGGCGGCCAGCGGCAAATCGGCGCGAGGCTTCGGCTATGCCACTGACCTGCACGTCGCGAATTTTCTGGAGTGCGTGCGGACACGGAAGCCCCCCGCAGCCCCGATTTATTTAGGGTTTCAGGCCGCACTGGTCGTGCAAATGGCGAACCTCTCGCTGCGCCAGGGAAAGCGGATGAAATGGAACGCCGCCGACAGGAAGGTGCAAGGGTAGCCGCTACTGCTTCTCCCGCATGCTCCCCGCCCCGCCGCCTGCCCCGATCGGCCGCTGATAGTTCGGATACGCCGGCCGCTTCGGCTCCGGCGGAGGATTCTTCTTCAACTGATCCAGCGCCACCGCGACCGCTCGCTCCAACTGCGGATCGTGTCCGTCATGCACCGCCTTCGGATCCAGTTCCACTTCGATGTCCGGAGCCACTCCGTGATTCTCGACGTCCCACTCGCCTTGCGGACTGAAAAATCCAAAGTTGGGCGACGTCACGTTGCCTCCGTCCATCAACACCGGATACTGCGAAACGCCCACCAGGCCGCCCCAAGTGCGCTTGCCGATCACCGTGCCGGTCTTCGTGTATTTGAACATCCACGGCATGGCATCGCCGCCCGACCCTGCGAATTCATTGGTGATCATCACCTTCGGCCCCAGGATGGACGCCGCTGACGTGCGATAAATCGCGCCGTACCGCGGACTCCAGTAGCCCATCAACTTACGATTCAGCACTTCGATAATGTAGTCGGCCACCTGCCCGCCGCCATTGAATCGTTCGTCGATCACCGCGCCGTGCTTTTCGGTCTGCGCGAAATAATAGCGGGTGAAGCTGGTTAGCCCGCCCTGTCCTGTGTCCGGCATGTACACATATGCCAGCTTGCCTCCGCTCAGTTCGTCCACCTTGCGGCGATTGTCCTCCACCCACGCCGTGTGCCGCAGTTGAGTCTCACTCGCCACCGGCACTACGGTGATCTCCCGGGAGTTCGCGCCGGTCGCATCCGCGCCGATCTTCAACACCACGCTCTTGTCCGCCGTCCCTTCCAGCAGCCGCGAAACGTCGTCTTTACTACTCAGATCGATCCCGTTCACCGCCAGCAGATATTCGCCGTTCGAAACATTCAGACCCGGCTGCGCCAGAGGCGCCCGCAACTGCGGATTCCAGCTCTCGCCGGTAAAGATTCTCTTGAACCGATACCGCCCGTTCGCGATCTCGTAATCCGCGCCCAGCAGGCCTCCGGGCACGGTCTTCACGTCGGGGATAGTGCCTCCGCCGCCGCGCAGATGGCCCACCGTAAACTCGCTCAGCAGCGCGTGGAAAATGTAATTCAGATCGCTGCGCGAGCCTAACTTGTCGAGATATTTTTCATACTCTTTCTCGCCGTCGGCGGAGTTGACGCCGTGCAACCCGGGGTCGTAGAAGTAGCTGCGTTCGATGCGCCACACCTCGTGGTACATCTGCTTCCATTCGGCGATCGGATCCACGTTGACCTCCACATCGTTGAGCCGCAGCGCGCCTTCGCCGGCCTTGACCGGAGCCGTCGCCGAGACAATCACATACTGCGGCGCCGCCGGCGCACCTCCGCGTCCACCGCGTCCCCCAGCGCCGCCGCCCATGCGGAGCAGCATTTTCTCGCCGTTCGCGGACAGGTCGAACCCCGCGATATTATCGGCCAGTTTATCCGTCTTGCGCGTTTTCAAATCGAACTTCGAAAGCGTCGCCCCGCCTCCGCCCCCGCGTCCACCGCCCGCACCCGCTTCCACGATATAAAGGCTTCCCGCCTTTCCAGTGGCCAGCAATTGATAGCTGCGCGCGGGCAGAGGCAGCGCGAGAATGCGCTGCTGGATCTTGTCGAAATCGATCCGCACAGGCTTCGGAGGCTCCGCCGCCGCAGCCGCGCCTCCACGCCCGCCGCGTCCCCCGCGTCCGCCGCCTTCTTCACCGGGCACCCCCGGCTTTCTCTTCATCGCTCTCCGGAGCCAGCGGCGAAGGAATATTGTTCGGCAGCACGATCATATAAATGTTGCGCGTCACCTCGTGCTCATCGCTGGTCATATCCAGCCCGCTGGTCGTCGGGCCGTAGTTCGTGCTCGCCGCGAAGTAAAGGTACTGGCCGTCGCGATCGAAAACCGGGCTGCGCGAGTCGGACAATCCGTCGGTCACCTGCGTCGCTCTTGCCGGTATCGAGCGAGTAAACGAAAACGGCGTGAAAACGGTTCGGCAGCACGCGCACGAACGTGATCCACTTCGAATCGCCGGACCACGAAAAGTCGCGATTCAATTCGTAGGCGTAATCGACATCGACATTGGTCAGCTTCGAGGAAGCGACGTCCACATCCCACAAGTTCAGTTGATTGTCGGTGAACGCGATGTGCTTCGAATCGGGCGACCACTTAGGGTCGAAATAGAATGCGGACTTGCCGGCCAGCGGAATCTTCTTCGGCACCTCCGCTCCGTTCTGAGCTTTAATATGCAGCGCGTACTCGCCCGATTCGTCCGAGAAATAGGCGATCGTCTTCCCATCCGGCGACCATGCAGGCGTGCGTTCCATGACGCCCGGCGTATTGGTCAGATTGCGAATGTCGCCCTTCTCCACCGGCGCGCTGATGATCTCGCCATGCGCTTCGAAAACCGCGCGCACGCCCGTGGGAGAAATCTTCGCTCCCCGGATTTCCCGCGAGACGCTCTGGAAATGCGGACGCACCTCGCTCAAGTCGGCCGCCAGATCGATGGTCACTTCATGCGATTTGTTCGACGCCAGATCGTAGATCATGATCCTGCCGAACTGTTCGTAAACGATTCCTCCCGGCCCCGCGCTGGCCGCGTCGATATCTTTTCCTTTATTCGCGATCAACTCCACCGGCTCAGCCTTGCTCTTCGGGTCCCAGCGATAAAGAGTCATCGGACCGTTGCGGTCGGAAAGAAAATAAATCTTGTCGCCGATCCACATCGGATTGATGTCGTTCGAATCCTTGCGCGGCACCTTCACCGTGCTCAGATCGCTCAGATTCACCAGCCACAGATAGCTCGCCTCGCCGCCGCGATAGCGTTTCCACGCCACGAAATTGTTGAACCCCGGCGCGAACTGTCCGCCGTCGAGCGGCGCATAAATCATCTGCTTGCCGTCCGGCGAATAAGCGCCTGTGCACGCCATCGGCAGCGGCAGCACCGTCGGCAGGCCTCCAGACGGCGCGACCGTAAACAACTGCGTGAAGCGCGAAAAACTTTCGCGATTGGAGCGGAACAGAATGCGCGACCCGTCAGGCGTCCAGCCCACCACGCGGTCCCCATCGGGATGATACGTGACGCGCTTCGGCGTGCCGCCCGTGATGGGCATGGTGAACACGTCGATGTTGCCGTCATACTCACCCGTGAAGGCAAGTGTCGCGCCGTCCGGAGAAATCGCCGCCTCCGTCTCCGTGCCGCTGCTCCCCGTCAATCGTGTAGCAGCGCCGCCTTCGCGCGGGACACTCCACAAATCGCCGGCATAATTGAAAACAATCGTGGTCTTATTCATCACCGGCTTGTGCAGCAAATGAAGCGAGGGAGCCGCGGAGACAACTCCGCAGAGTAGCAGGAACAAACTGGATTTCATGGCAGGACCTCTGAAGGTCCAGTGTACCCCGTTCAGAGCCGCGACCACAGGGAGCGGACACTCGTCACGCCATGCCACAAAACTCCAAACCCGTCGCCCTTTCAGAACCGCGACCACCGGGAGCGGTGTGTCAGCCAAACAGCGGCATCACCGCCCGACCCTTCCCATCCTTAGTAACATAAAACGGCCGCTTCTCCACCTCATACGCCGTATCAGCCGCGATCCCCAAAGCGTGATAAATCGTAGCGTGCAAATCCTCGATCGTCACAGGATTCTCCAAAATCCGGCACGGCCTCTCCTCCGCCGTCTTCCCATACAGGAACCCGCGCTTCACCCCGCCCCCGAACATCAGCACGCTCCCAGCCTCCGTGAAATGACGATGCATGCCATAGTGTTTAGGCTCCGTCATGATGGGCGGCTGATCCACCTGGTTCTTCACTTCCTGCCCCGGCTTCCCCTCGCAAATCATGTCGCGTCCGAACTCCGAGGCGAGAATCACCAGCGTGCGGTTCAGCAGCCCACGTTCTTCCAGATCGCGGATCAGCTGCGAGATCGGCATATCGATCGCCTGCTTCATCCCCGCAGCCCGAGTGTGCCCGTTTTCATGAGTATCCCAGTAGCGAAAAGGAATATACTCCGACGTGACTTCCACGAATCGCGCGCCCTGCTCCACCAGCCGCCGCGCCAGCAGACACCCCTGCCCGAAACGCCCGGTATTGTACTTGTCGAAGCTCTTTTGCGGCTCCAGCGAGAGATCGAAAGCCTTCGCGGCCTGCGAATTCAGTAATCGATGCGCGTTATCGACCGAGCGGCGCAAGCCTTCCTGATGAAAGCCGCTCGCTTCGACCAATTCTTTGTAAGCCTGATAGCGCGAAGCAAACCGCGTCGCGCCTACATACTCCGATGGCCGAGTGGAAGACGCTGCGTCTTTAGGATCGGTGATGAAGAACGGCCCATGCTCGCTGCCCAGGAATCCGGCGGTGTGAAACGCCTTCAGCCCGTCGCTCTCGCCGCCGATTTCGATGTTTTGTCCAATGTCCACGAATGCTGGCAGGTCGGGGTTGCGCGGTCCCAGCGTCCGCGAAATGACGGCCCCCATGTGCGGCGCGGCCACCGATTGCGGCGGAGCGTAGCCCGTGTGCCAGTGGTATTGATGGCGCGAGTGCAGAATAAAACCCAGATCGCCGACTCGATGCGAACGGATTAACGTGCCTCGATCCATGATCTTAGCGATGTTGTCCAGCCCTTGCGAAATCTTGATATTGTCGACCACCGTATCGATGCTCGGGAATGTGCTGAGCACTTTGTCCGACGCGAGCCCCGTTTCATAAGGCGTAAACTTCTTAGGATCAAAGGTTTCCGTCTGTGCCATGCCCCCCGCCATCCATAGCAGAATGACGGAATCGGCGCGAGCTTCGATCTTCGGTCCAGCCAGCAGCCTCGCTTCCCCGCCCGCCAATGCCGCGAGCGATGCTTGCATGAAGTGGCGTCTATTGAACATATTGAAACTCCGGATGCATGATCAAACTCCAGATCAGGTCTTCCAGACCTCTCGCTTTACTCAGCAATTTCGTCGCAACCGCTGCTTCGCGCGGATTCGGCCCGCGCGACAGCGCTTCCCAAAACAACTGATCTATCAATACTTTAGGATCACGCGACGGCTTTGGGAGCGGAGTCGGCGGATCGCCTGAAACGCGGAGGAGGCGCTCCCGGTCGGGCTTCTCCGTGAACACGAAAAACCGCACGTTGGGATTAATATCGCTGGTGCGCGCGCCATCGTCTACGCCTACGAACCCAGTCAGCCGCATTAAGCCCAGTCCTTCAATAGGATAGAGAATCAACGAGCCGACCGGCGCAATAATCGCGTCGTGTTTCACCTTATCGGTGATGAACGAACCGGTGGCAGGTTTCGAGAGCGTCGCTAAATCCGCGACAGGCTTGCCATCGGCCTTCAAATCGAGCCATCCGGCGACCGTTCGCGATGGGTCGTAGCAACCGGCATCGTCAACATAAAGCCAGAGTTGCTTCGCGCCGGTGATATCGATATCAAGCGGCTTCGACCCCTGATTCATCCGCCGGCTGTCGAAGAGATTCTGCGGCGCATCCGGCAATTCGCCCAGCAATCGCGCCGCGCCGCGCTTCAGGATGATGGCCAGAGTATCGCCGTTGACCAGTTCCAGGGCTTGCAGCGTGGTGGCGCTATCTTCGCGCGTGGTAAACACTTGATCGCGAATCGGACGGCCCATGGCGCGGGTCAAGGGGGTCGATTTCAGCTCCCATTCGCGCGCATATTTGGCCTTCTCCCCGCTTTGCGAAACGCGCCACTCGCCGGTCATTTCTGAAAGCGAATCGGCGAATTGCTCTGCGGTTAACCGCCGCAGATTCTCGTGAGTAGCGGGAGAACCATAACTGCGCGAGGTCATGATCAGGCGGATCAGGTACTTCAAGTCATAGTTATGTTGGGAGAAATCGGATGCGAGCCAGTCTAAAAGGTCGGGATTCGCGGGCCGGGCGTCCATGTCGTCGACATTCGCGACGATCCCGCGCCCGAACAGGCGCTGCCAGTAGCGATTCACTAAAGTCCTTGAAAAGCGGCCGTTTTCGGGATTCGTGAACGACAAGGCAGCGGCTTTTCTGCGGTCTGTCAGAGAATCGGTGGCAGGCTTGACGCCGACCTCGGGAAACAGGAATTCAGGACCGGTATGCTTGCCGGTTTTGGCGTCGCAGCGGACCAGTTCCAGGTCGCTCGACTCGGCGAACATCGCCGCTAAACCATAGGATTGCTTCAGCTTGTACTTGTTGATGAAGCTGTCGTGGCAGCTCGCGCACTTGAGATTCACGCCCAGAAAGACTTGCGCGCTGTTCTGGGCGGCTTGCATGAAAGGAGTCTGGCTAGCATTGATGTCGCCGCGCCAGTTGACGCCGATCAGAAAGCCGTCGGGATCGGTAGGCTTTTCGGGATTGAGAAGTGCGACCGCCATCTCATTGAAGGGCATGTTGTTCTCGAGCGCCCCGAGCAGCCAGGGGGTGATGGATTTTCTGGTCCCGGCGTAGTTGACCCCCTGGTCGTTCCGCAGCAAGTCGTTCCAGAAGCTGATCCAGTGTTCCGCGTATTTCTTCTTATCCGATAGCAGGGAATCGACTAAATGCTCGCGTTTATCCGGACTCTTGTCTGCGAGAAACGCCTTGGTTGCGTCGGCTGCAGGGACCATCCCCCAGAGGTCGAGCGTAGCGCGGCGGATAAACAACGCATCGTCCAGGACTTCGGTGTTTCGGGTGGTGAACCTATCAATTGGATTAGCCGCTGGACTCGCCGGGAGTAGCGGCATTCGTGGTTTGATCGGAGCGACCCATTCCGAAAGGCCGGTGGGATTGGTGTTAGTCCAAAGCGCGCCCTCGGCGATCCAATTTTCGATACTGGCGATTTGAGAGGCGGTCAGTTTGGGACCGTTGAGAGGCATTTCGCCGGCCTTAATCCGTCTTAAAAGCTCACTTTCACTTGGCTTGGAGGGCGTAATTGCCTTTAAAATCGCCTGCCGGGATTCCACCGAGAAACCGGCTTGAGGCTGCGGTCCCGAGTGGCAAGGGGCGCAGCGGGTGACCAGGATGGGGTGAATGGTGGTGGCGAAGTCCACTTGCGCGAAAAGAGGAAGGGGCAAGGTAAGGACTATTGCTAGACGCCGCATTCTTTAACTCAATAATACGCTTCTTATGGGGAGGGCAGGTCGGAAACCTGCCCCACGGTGTCGGCGCCGGGAATCCTGAATGTTATGTGGCGCGCGCCTCCAGGCGTGCCGCATCGACAGTCGTGTCGATGTGTCATTCCAGGTTCACTTAAACAAAAGCCGAACGTCGACACGACTGTCGACGCGGCACGCGTGGACGCGCACGCCACACTAGCGAAATAATATTTATTATGAGTGGTCCAGACGACAGGCGAAAGCGCCTGTCCCACCTTTCTGTTTTACTATACCCACATGGAGATCCGGTGGAAATTGGCGCTGGTCGGCTTGGTCGGTTTCAGTCTGCCGGCTGCGGAGCCTAAGTGGATCAAGCTGAAATCTCCGAATTTTGAGATGTACACCACCGCCAGCGAGCGGAGCGGGCGAGAGACGTTGCGGTACTTCGAGCAGGTGCGCGGTTTCTTTGTGCAGGTGATGATGGGCAGCATTCCGGGGAAGCCGCTGCCGGTCCGTATCGTCGCTTTCAATTCGAAAAAGGAATACGAGCCTTATCGTCTGAATAATTTCGCGACCGCTTTTTATCACAGCACGCCGACCACCGACGACATCGTGCTCAGTCAGACCGGCTTCGACATTTTTCCGGTTGCGGTTCATGAATACGTGCACCTGGTGGCGAAGCATGCCGGTTTGAAACTGCCTCCGTGGCTTAACGAAGGGATGGCGGAACTCTACTCTACGCTGAGGCCGACGGGCGACAAGTTGATGATCGGGGAGATCATTCCCGGAAGGTTTCAGGCGCTGCAGCGGGAGAAGTGGGTGCCGCTGACGGTGATCGTGAAGGTGGATCATAATTCGCCGTACTACAACGAGAAAAATCAGGCGGGCAGTTTATATAACGAGGGCTGGGCTTTGACGCACATGCTGCTGCTGACGACCGCTTACCGTCCGCAGTTCTCCAAGTTTCTGGACCTGATGAACACCGGAGTCTCCACCGAGGAGGCGCTGAGCAAGGTCTACGGCAAGACGGTGGAGCAGATGGATCAGGAGCTGCAGTTGTACCTTCGCGGGTCGCAGTTCAGGGCGGCGCTGTTTCCGATGAAGCTCGGGAAAGTGAACGATGAAATCCCGGCCGAGCCGGCCGCGCCTTTCGACGTGAAGCTGGTGCTGGCGGAGTTAATGAACAGGCCGGGCAAGGAGTTGGAAGCGCGGCGATTGATGGAGGAACTGGCGAAGGAGGACCCCAAGCGGCCAGAGCCTTTTGTCGCGCTGGGGTACCTGGCATGGAAGGATAAAGATACCGGCGAAGCGGTGAAGTATTTCGAAAAGGGATTCGCGCTGGGGTTCAGAGAACCGGCGATGCTGTGGGATTACGGGCGGCTGGTGCGGCAGCGAAACAAGCCGGAGTCGATCCGTGTGCTTTCGGAATTGACGGCGCAGGAGCCTGGGCGCGTGGATGTGCGGCTGGAACTGGCCGGGGTGCAATTGACGTCGCAGCAGCCGGAAGCGGCGCTCGCGACGTTGAGCGCGTTAAAGACGGTGACGCCGGCGGATGCTCCTCGGCTGTACACGATTATGGCGCACGCGCAGGTGGACAAGGGTTTTTGGGTCGAGGCGAGGAAGAGCGCGGAGAGTCTGGCGAAAGTCGCGAAGTCGGCGGAAGATCAATCGCAGGCGGAGCAGTTGCTGAAGTATCTGGACGCTCGCGAGAAGGGTCCGGCGCCTATGCTCGCGGAGGCGGTAGAAAAGAAAGACGACGCTCCTCCGAAATTGCAGCGGCGGTCGGCTCACATGACGATCCCCGGCTCGTTCGTCAACCTGGATTGCTCTGGGGCGAAGGCCAAGATGGTGGTGGAGACGGCAGAGGGGAAGAAGGTTTTTCTAATCGACGATCCGAACAAGGTTATAGGAGCGACGATGGAACTGACCTGCGGGGAGCAGAAGAAGAGCGTGAAAGTGGATTTTATTCCCGCTGGGCAGGCGGGGGTGGATGGGTTGGTGCGGGGAATCGTGTTTGAGCCGTGAGTGGGGCAGGTCCCCGACCTGCCGCCGGTGTCTATGGCAAGCGGCAGGTCGGGAACCTGCCCCACTACGCCACCGAACCCCGACAGTTATGGAGGGGACACTAAAGAGACAGAGGACTAGTGATAGATTGGTGAAACCAAAATGAGGAAATTTGTTTTTTTCTTGATCGCGATCCCGGTTTTTGCCCAGCCTGCGCCCGCGGATAAAGCCCGCCAGCAGGCGGAGTATACGCGCTCCCATTACACCAAGTTCGATTTTAAGATCCCCATGCGCGACGGCGTGAAATTGTTTACTTCGGTTTATGTGCCGAAGGATACCTCGCAGCAGTACCCCATCTTGATGCAGCGGACTCCTTATTCTGTCGCGCCGTATGGGATCGATAATTACCGGACGATCCTGGGTCCGTCGGAACTGTTCACCAAGGAAGGATTCATTTTCGCTTACCAGGACGCGCGCGGGCGCTACCTCTCCGAGGGCACGTTCATCGACGTCCCGGTTCACAATGCTCACCTCAAGGGCAAGGAGGTCGACGAAAGCACCGACACTTACGACACGGTCGACTGGCTGGTGAAGAATGTTCCGAATAACAACGGCCGCGTGGGGCAGTGGGGGATCTCGTATCCGGGCTTTTATTCTGCGTTCGCCCTGATCAATTCGCATCCAGCCATGAAAGCTGTCTCGCCGCAGGCGCCCATGGGGGACGTGGGCAACGGCGACGATGCTTATCACAACGGCGCATTTTACCTGGCTGCCAATTTCGGTTTCTACACGGGCTTCCATCCAAGGAAAGAGCCGGAGCGGCCCAAGCGCGGGGCGCCGTTCGAGTACGGGACCGAAGATCAGTACGATTTTTACCTGCGCATGGGGCCGCTGGCCAATGCCAATGAGTTTTATTTCCATAACGAGAACATCTATTGGGACGATCTGATGAAGCATCCCAACTACGATGCGTTCTGGCAGGGGCGCGGCCTCGCGCCGCACATGAAGAACATCACGCCGGCGGTCCTTTGGGTGGGCGGATGGTTCGATGCGGAGGATCTTTCGGGTCCGCTGAAACTTTTCTATGCGAACGAAAAGGCCGGGCCGGCGGCGCCGCAAACGCTGGTGATGGGTCCGTGGCGGCATGGAGGCTGGGCGGGCGGCGATGGGGACAAGCTGGGCAACGTGAACTTCGGATCGAAGACCGGAGAGTTTTATCGCGAGCACATCGAGCTGCCGTTCTTCCTGGCGAACCTGAAAAACAAGGGCGACGGTTTGAAAGCTTCCGCGAGCGGGAATGTTCCCAAAGCGTGGGTGTTTGAAACGGGAACCGGAGAGTGGGCGCGGTTCGATCAATGGCCTCCGCAGAAGTCGGTGGAGCGGTCGCTGTACTTTGGTCCCCGCGGGACGTTGTCGTTTAACGCGCCTGGAGAAGCGGGCTACGATGAGTATGTCAGCGATCCTTCGAAGCCTGTTCCAGTGACTGGAGAGATCGGGCAGGGGATGCCGGGCGATTACATGACGTACGACCAGCGATTCGCGTCGAGGCGCACGGATGTCCTGACGTATCAGACGGAGCCGCTGGAGAAAGACGTGACGATCGCGGGTCCGATTCAATCCTTATTAAGGGTTTCAACCAGCGGGACGGATTCGGATTTCGTGGTCAAGCTGATCGATGTGTATCCCAGCGATTATCCGGATCCCGATCCGAATCCGGCGAGGATCCACATGGGCGGGTATCAGCAGATGCTGCGCGGGGAGCCGTTTCGTGGGAAGTTTCGGAACAGCTTTGAGAAGCCGGAGCCGTTTGTTCCGGGCAAGCAGGAGCGGATCGAGTTCGTGATGCCGGATATTTGCCATGTGTTTCGGACCGGCCACCGGATCATGGTGCAGATCCAGAGCTCTTGGTTTCCGTTGACGGACCGGAATCCGCAAGTGTTTGTGGATATCCCGAATGCGAAAGCCAGTGATTTTCAGAAGGCAACGGAAAGGGTTTATCGAGGGGGCGCGGAGGGGTCGAGGATTCGTGTGCGGGTGGTGGAGTAGCATCGCGTCTCCCGGCCCCCAGGTATTATACGTACCAACAGAGCCGCGACCAGCGGGGGCGGTCAACCCCCGGAGCTTTCACAGCTCGTGAGCTAGAAGGCCGCCTGAAAGCCGGCTGCAGGTCGGGGACCTGCCCCACAAGACAGCGTCACAGAATTGTAGTTAATTGCTCGCGGATATTTCTATTCTGCAATAAGAGGTTCGAGTATACTGGCCTCTCGGAGGTCGGGGATGCTTATCTTGAGCGGTGTTCTATTTGGATTGGGCTTGTGGTTTGTAGTCCGCTGCGTTTTGCTCGGCATCTACACGGTCGATCAAAATGAGCGGGCCGTAAAGACGGTGTTCGGCCGCGCCCAACGCGTGCCGGGCGGGAAGACGACGCTGGACGATCCCATTGCCGAGGCGCTGCGGCCCGACGAACGGGAGCGCTACATCTATCCTCAGGTGCGGGTGATTCCTCCGGGTGGTCCTTATTTCAGGATGCCGTGGGAGAAGATCTACAAAGTCTCCATCGCCACCACCACTATGAACATGGCCGTCGATCTGGAGGATCCGCACGCGAACAATTCCGGAGCCGTGCTGGAGGCGGTGACTAAGGATCAGCTCAACACCGGATTGACCGGGCAGATCCGCTACCGCGTGAGCGAAGCGAATCTGTACGCGTTCCTGTTCGGGATCAAGAAACCCATGGTCCACGTGATGGCGTACTTCGTGTCCGTGCTGCGCCAGAAGATCGCGAGCTTCGAGGCCAAGCCGCTGCCCATGAGCGCGGGCGATCCTGAAAAAGGCTCGGCGGTGATGGGGATTTCGATCAACGATCTGCGAAAGAATCTGCGCGATCTGAATGAGTATATGGATCAGGAATGCGTATCGACACAGGCTCGCTATGGAGTGCTGTTCGATGCGTCGCTGATTACGGGAATCGATCCGCCGCCGGAAGTGGAATCGGCGCTGGCGGCGATCAACACCGCTTATAACCAGGTATCGAGCGACATCAGTCTGGCGCATGCGGGCGCGGATCAGAAGATCGTGCAATCCAGGCGGGCGGTGGAGATCGAGACCCTGAAGGCTCAGGCGGAAGTGGAGCCGCTGCGCATGATGGCTCTGGAATTGGCCGACCTGAAAAGGCAGGGGCCCAACGTGCTGGCGGTTTACATCAGAAACGTGAAGCTGGCCCTGCTGGGCAAGGCGCAGCAGATTTTCCTGGGGGCGCGGTCATGATCGACCTGGTGATTGGAGTGGGCGCGACCTTCATTGGGATGCTGCTCTTGGAAGCCATCGTCCTCGGGCTGGCTCGATTCTTTGGGCTGTACGCGATCGTGACAGAGCGGACGTGCCGGGTGTATCTGTTATTCGGCAAAGTAGTGGGAATGATTTCCGAGCCGGGCTTGCATTTCCTGCCGTCAGTGCTGGGGCTGAAAGCATTCGTGGTGAACTTCTTCGGCAAGTGCTACGTGCTGGATCTGCGATTCGACCAGGAATATTTGCGCAGCCAGCCTGTCAACTCTGAGGAAGGCGCGCCGATGGGAATCGGGATCTGGTACGAAATGCAGATCAGCGATCCGGTGTCGTTCCTGTTCAAGAATACGGATCCGCGCGGGTCGCTGCGGGCGAATGTGAGCAACGCGACCGTGCGGTGCCTCAGCAATATGCCGCTCGAACAGATGCTCGAGACGCGCCACCAAATGAGCCAGACTGTGCGGGCGGAGGTATCGGAGAAGTCGCGCGCCTGGGGGTATCAACTGGGGTCGGTGTACGTGCGCAAAGTGCATTTTCGGGACCAGGGGATGATCAGGCAGATTGAGGAAAAAGTGGTGAACCGGCTCCGGCAGGTGACGTCGGCCATCAAGCAGGATGGAGCGAATCAGGTGAGCATCATCACCAGTTCGGCGGAGAGAGAAGCGGCAGTGGAGATCGCGAAGGCGGCGGTGGTGAGGCCAAATATGATCGGGACGGCGTTGAAGGAAATTTCCGGCGATCCGGAGGTGGCGGATGCGCTGTTCGAGTTGCTGGAGACGCAGCGGATTCTGGATAATAAGCCGAAGTTGACGCTTTTCCTGGATGGGGCTCGAACCTTGCTGACGGATTTGCTGGCGGCGCAGGACGGAGCGGCGCTGCCTCCGGCATTGCCAGGGAAGTAGGCTCAAGCGTGCGTGGTTTTTATTAAAAAGGAACGAAAGTTCCGAGTTTCTCATCTCACAGGTTGGGGCTGCACCAAGGCTGTGGCAGGAGATGTATTCTAAATCCAGAGGATCCATGACTTTACGGCAAAACACTTTCCTAATTCAAGCGGCGGCGCTGGCGGTTTTCGGCTTGTCCGCATATGGACAGACGCAGGATGTTAGCGGCAACGGGCTGCTCAAGGGGAGTTTCCGCTTCCGCCACGTCGCGGTGCAGGACACGGATGCGAACGGGAATCCAACACAAATGACTGCGTCGTTCGGAACAATCGTGTTTGACGGGAACGGAAATTACCAGATCACCGGGACCAGCGTCGATAACACGGTTTCGAGCGGCGCGCCGGTGGCTTTGAGCGTGGCCGGGGTATATGCGATCGGGTCCAATGGAACAGGGTACGTGTCCAATCCGCTTTATTCCAGTCCGCTCGATACCAACGACCTCGAATATGGCGCGGTTTCGCAGGGCGTGTTCGTGGGAAGCGCGACGGAGGCGGAGGCGGAAGGCTTCGTGTTGAACGACATATTTGTCGCCATACCAGTCGCCGCCACGGGTCCAACCAATGCGAGCTTTACGTCGGCCTATCAGATTGCATTGCTGGATTTCGCGGGCGCAAACAGCGCCGCGGTGAAGAACGCGCTGTTTAAGCTGAGCGCCAACGGATCAGGCGGATTCGCAGCGATTTCGATGACGGGACAGGCCTCCAACCAGACGGCTGCCACGTTGACGCAGTCGGTTTCAGGCGCGACCTACACTTTCGCGACCGACGGCACGGGGACGCTGACGATTCCTTTGCCGACCGGTGTGACTTCCACCAACGCGTTGTTCACGGGACCGAAGACGATGTTCGAATCGGCGGACGGCAACTTCATTCTGGGATGGACGGCGGCGGGCTATGACATTTTCTTCGGCGTGAAGGCGCTGTCGGGGGGCGGAAACAACGCTCTCACCAAAGGACTGTACTTCACCACGGGGTTGGAAGTTTCACCGGTAAACTCCGGCGTGGATTCATTCTATGGATCGCTCAGCAACTTGGGCAACACGGCAGGAGACGGAATCGAACATGCCCGCCTGAATTTCCCCGGCTACTATGCGTATGATTTCGGCACCGACGATCAGATCACGGTGAACGCCGACGGCACGTCGGCGGTCGACTTCAACGGATATCAGTACGGGTTCGGCGTGGGCGGACAGGCGTTCGTCAGCATCGGAACCGGTGGAAACTTTTCGCTGCAGATTGGACTGCATGCAGCGAATTTCTCCGGGTCGGGCGTGTATATCAACCCGATCGGAGTAGTGAATGCGGCCAGCTATCAGCCCATCACGGCGAGCCTCGCTCCGGGCGAGCTCATCACCTTATTCGGCACCGGCTTTACTTCGGGAGCGACGCAGACCACGACGGGCGGCATCCCGTTTCCCACCCAGCTGGCCGGCGTTTCCGTGACCATCGATAGCATTCCCTGTCCGATTTATTATGTGAGTCCCACCCAGTTGGCGGTGATCGTGCCGTACTCTCTGGCGCAGAACACAACCGGGTTCGCCAATATTCAGGTGACCAGCAGCGGAGCCAAATCGAACATCGTGCAGATGTACTTTAGCGACACGGCTCCGGGATCGTTTTCGGTGAATTCTAACGGGCTCGGGTACGCGAGCGCGCTCCATGCGACGGGAAGCTCGGCGGGGCAGCTGATCACGAAGAACAATCCGGCGACGGCGGGAGAATACATTTCGCTCTACCTGACAGGTTTGGGCACGGTGACGCCGACGGTAAATGATGGCGCACTGGGACCAGCGACGACCTTGAGCCTGGCCGATGTGAATACGGCGGGCAATCTGTTCATTTACTTTAACGACTACGGTCCTGGAAATGGCACCACCGGCAACCAGGGCAACATCCAGTTCGCGGGCCTCGCCCCCGGTCTCGCGGGTCTGTACCAGATCAACGTGCAGGTTCCGAAGACCGGACTGGCATCGGGAGACAACGTGTACGTCGAAATCGTCACCGATTCGGCGGACATCAATCAGATCCAGGTTCCGTACGGCGTTCCCGTAACGGGAGGAACATCCTTCAAGCCGGCGCGGCCCTCAGGCGTAGGAGCCCATGCGGCGGCCCGATCGTCAAGAATCAAAGTCGGGAGCGCCCTAACCCGCCCAGTCCGCGGCGGCGTCCAAGGATCCTGCAGGCGCGGAGCCTGCACTCCATAACTGCTGGCTGGTCATGACTGTCGGGGTTCGGCGCAAGTCGCCTCGCTGAGCCGCCATGCGTCAGCATGCGGGCAAACGAACAATCCATTACCGGTCGCCTTTGCAGAGCCGCGACCGCAGGGAGCGATCCCAACAATTCCAAAATTCCACCCACTCCTAACTCCCCCGTTTTCAACCACATCTCATTTTCACCCCGACCCCACTCCTCAGCCCCACTGCTATAAACGTGACGTATTATATGTCTACTCCTAATCGAACTTTCATCAACCAAGCAAACGCCCAACACTCCACCGGCCCCAAATCCGCCGAGGGAAAAAAGAAGTCTTCCATGAACGCCCTCCGCCACGGACTAACCGGCCAAGTCATCGTCATGCCCACCGAGGACCTCCAGGCTTACCAGCGCCACCTCAAGTCCTTCACCGAAGAATGCACCCCCAAAGGCCCCATCGAAGCCCATCTCGTCCAAGCCCTGGCCGATACTTCGTGGCGCCTCAACCGCGTCGCCGCGCTGGAAACGAATCTCCTGAACCTAGCCGCCGTCGGCGAAGGAATCGAGGACGCCCTGGCCATCGCCGCGTCTCTAGAAAGTCAGTCAAAAGCCCTGTCCAACCTGAGCATGCACAGCCAGCGTCTGTCGCGCCAATTCGAACGCACCGTGGATAAACTGAACGAGCTCCAGAAAACCCGCCGCGACCAGGAAGCGGAGCAGCTGGAAAACCTCCTCGACGTCGTCGAGATGTATGAGTGCAAAGGAGAACCCTTCGACCCCGCGGCCCATGGCTTCGTTTTTTCAGAGCCGCAAATCAACGCCGGCATCCGCGCCCGCAACCGCGAAAGCCTGGTCGCAAAAGCCTACCACTACCGAGGCCAATCCGCCGCCTAATGGACAACTCAACCAGCCGCGTCTTCAGAACCGCGACCATCGGGAGCGGTCTTTCCGCCACCGCCACCACCACCAACGCGCCTCCGAGCGAGCCGCGACCACAGGGAGCGGTCATATTCGCGAAGCGCATCTTCAGAGCCGCGACCATCGGGAGCGGTCAGCCGGCCGTGGACAGCGATAGATCCCAAACTGAGGCGCGGTAGAATAAACCCTGCATGGCGAAATTTCCCGGTGTGGATTACCTGCTGATCGATTCCCAGTTGAACGAGCAGGAAAAAATGGTCCGGCAAACGGCCCGTCAGTTTGTCGATGAGCGCGTGATCCCGCAGATTCGGGATTGCTTTCGGGACGGCCGGTTTCCCAAAGAACTGATCGGCGAGATGGGGCAGCTTGGATTCTTCGGCGCGAACCTGGAAGGCTACGGCTGCGCCGGGATGAACAACGTCGAGTACGGGTTGATCATGCAGGAACTGGAGCGCGGAGACTCCGGGATTCGCAGCTTCGCCAGTGTGCAGGGCGCGCTGGTGATGTATCCGATTTATGCGTATGGCACCGAGGAACAGAAACAGAAGTGGCTGCCGCGGCTGCAATCGGGGGACGCGATCGGATGCTTCGGGCTGACCGAGCCGGGGTTTGGATCGAATCCTGCCGGTATGCTGACGCGGGCGCGGCGCGATGGGTCGGACTGGATCCTGAATGGCGAAAAGACGTGGATCACAAACGGGTCGATCGCGGATGTGGCGGTGGTGTGGGCGCGGGCGGAAGACGGCATTCGCGGGTTTCTCATAGAGCGCGGCGCGGCGGGATTTTCATCATCGGAGCTGCATGGCAAATTGTCGATGCGAGCGTCGGTGACGGCGAGCCTGGCGTTCAACGACTGCCGCGTTTCAGAGAGTTCGATGCTGCCGGGCGCAAAGGGACTGAAGGGTCCGCTGGGGTGTTTGACACAGGCTCGCTATGGGATCGGATGGGGCGTGCTGGGCGCGGCGATGGATTGCTATGAGACGGCGCGGTCGTACTCGGTGCTGCGGAAGCAGTTCGACGATAAGCCGATCGCCTCGCATCAACTGGTGCAGGAGAAGCTGGCGGATATGATCACCGGGATCACGACCGCGCAGCTGCTGGCGCTGCACTGCGGGCGGTTGAAGGACCAGGGGAAGATCGAGCCGTCGCACATTTCGATGCTGAAGCGGAATAATGTGCGGGTCGCATTGGATTGCGCGCGGCTATCCAGGGATTTGCTGGGCGCCAACGGAATCATGGATGAGTATCCGATCATGCGGCACCTGTGCAATCTGGAGACGGTGAAAACGTACGAAGGGACGGACCATATTCATACCCTGGTCCTCGGCGAAAGAGTGACGGGCGTGGCGGCGTACAAATGAGGTAGACTATTTGAAGAAAGCCTCGCGGATTTTCGTATGATTTACCTGTTGACAACGATACATGTAATTGTGTGCTTGTTCCTGGTGGTTGTGGTGCTGCTGCAAAGCGGCAAGGCAGCCGACCTCGCCGGAGCGTTCGGCGGGATGGGCTCGCAGACGGTTTTTGGCCCCAGAGGCTCGGCCACGGTGCTGTCGAAGGCGACCACTATCGCGGCGGCGCTGTTCATGATTACGTCGCTATCGCTTTCGATCATGGCGACGCGCAGTGGCGGGGCAGTCCCGGCGATTTTTGAAAAGAAATCCACGCCGCAGAAGCCGGCCAGCAATGCTCCGCCGCCGGTGGGTGCGACTGTGCCGATTCAGGTAACGCCGTCGGTGAATGGAGATAAATCGCCAACGCAGACGATTCCCATGCCAGTGCAAGCGACGCCGGAGCTTCCTCCTCCGCCGCCGCCCCAGGGTAAGAAGAAGTAAGTTCTTTGAATTGATTTAGTTGTAACCATGCGGTCGTGGCGGAATTGGCAGACGCACTGCCTTGAGGTGGCAGCGGGAGCAATCCCGTGGAGGTTCAAGTCCTCTCGACCGCACCATCTTATCCAATAAGCGCGAGTATCCCCGCACGCGCAAGCCGGCGGCAGGTCTGCAGGCGGCACAGCGCGAGATGGTCGAGTTTCGCGAACGGCTGAGACCTCTCGATCCGACCGACAGCCAATTGCGGGGCTTCCGGCAACTCTCCGACGGACTGCCGTGGAGCGACGTCGCGGAGGCGCTGCATGGCCAGAAGTTCGACCGCCCGCAGGTTCCCGCATACGCCGACTTCGTGGATCGTTCGGTGACCGGCCAGGAAGACCTGCTCACTGCATTCCAGGGATTGTTCACGGCGCCTACGGCTCGCCACGCTTTCTCGTTTGCGCTGGCTGCGTTCATCGACATCGTTGTCTTCCTGCTGGCACTGGCATCGGGTCCGTACTTTTTTGGGTCAAGGGAGCAGAACTGGATCGCTGCGTCGGCTGCGCTCGATGGACTGGACAAGCAGATCTTCGTGCGCGGCTTTCTGAATAAATTGACACCCACGCTGCGCGGCATGGCGCGAGTGGAGGCGGAGAAGTTAAGCGGCGGAGAGCAACAGTTTTGTCTGGTGCTGGTCTCGAAGTCCATGGCTGTTCTGGAGAAGGAAGACGAAAAGCAGTTCTACCTTCTAGACCATACGATCCATGAGATGTTGCTCGAATTGCTCGCCACGCAGGGACTGCCACTGCGTGCATCAGCCTCAGCGGGAATCTAAGCCTGCGCCTTACTCATCGCGGAGCGCCGACATCGGGTCGACGCGAGTGGCACGGAGCGAAGGAATCCAGCACGCGAGCATCGCTACCAGGGTGAGAGTTCCGCTGGTCGCGAGGTAAGTGGCGGGGTCGTCCGCCTGCACACCGAACAGCAGGGCACGAATCAGGTTGGTCACTGCCAGACCACCTAGCAGGCCGATTCCCAACCCGAACAAGACCGGCGTCATCCCTTGCCGGAACACCATCCTCAACACCTGGCCCGGCCGGGCGCCCATGGCCATTCTGATTCCGATCTCGCGCGTCCGCTGCGTCACGAGGTACGCCAGCACGCCATAAATTCCGATGGCCGCGAGCAAGAGTGCGACGCCGGCGAAGCCTGCCAGCAGCGTGGTGCGGAAGCGCTCGTTTTTCACCGATCCGTAGACAATGTCGTTCAGCGTGCGCACGTCCGTCAGGACCAGATTTTTATCCACGCCGCGCACCACTTGGCGGGCGAGCGCCGTCAGCGCTTCCGGAGGGGCGGAGCTTCGGAGGACAAACGTCATGTCCGTGGTGGCATTCTTCGCCAGCGGCGAATAGACTTCGGGCTGCACCGCGGCGGCCAGGCCATCCTGTTTCTCATCGCCCACGACGCCTACTATGGTGACCCAGGGATCCTTGTCAGTGGGACGTCCGAACCGGATCCGTTTGCCGACCGGATCCGCGCCGCGAAAATATTTTTTGGCCAGCGTTTCATTGATCAGAGTTACCTCGGGAGCGTTCGGACGTCCGTCCTGCTCTTCGAGGAAACGGCCGCCGATGAGCGGAGTACCCATCGCGCGAAAATAATCCGGAGTCACCGACTTATGGCGCAACTCGCGTTCATAATCGTCCACCGCGCGCCCTTCGATGGTCGCATCGCCGGTCCACCATTGGCCGCCGAGCGCCAGCAGAGATGTGGAACCCACGACTTCCACTTGCGGGTTCTCCCGCAATCGCCGCTCGATCTCCAGTAGCGTTTGCGTCTGCTGTTCGTCCTTCGGGTAGCGTGCAAAGGGCAGGCTGACCGAGAAGGTGAGGGCATGATCGGTTTGGAATCCGGGACTAACGCGCTCCAGCCGCACCAGGCTTTTCACCAGCAGGCCCGCTCCGCTTACCAGCATGACCGAGAGGGCAACTTCACAGGCCACCAGGATCGTGCGCAGCGTGCGGTTCTGTCCGGTGCCCGACCGGCTACGATCGTTGAGTGTTCCCGCCCGTGCCGCCGCATAGGCCGGCGCCATCCCAAAAAGCAGCGCCGCCATGATCGAGATGCACAACGTAAAAGTCAGAATCCACGCGTCCATCCGCATGGGAACCGCGCCCGGCAATTGTGGCGCGAGCGAAATGAGCACGCGTCTGGCTCCGAACGCCAGCATCAACCCGGCCGCTCCACCGAGCATCCCGAGCAACATGCTCTCCGCACCCAGTTGCTGAATAATCTGCCGCTGAGTGGCGCCCAAAGCTTTTCGTATTTCGATCTCCCGCATCCGGGCGGCAGCCCTTCCCAATTGCAGGTTCGCAATGTTGGCGCAGACGATCAGCAGCACGAATCCTACCGCCCCCAGCAGCATCAGGAGTCCGGCCTTGGCATCTCCGGTGAACCATTCCTGGAAGCCTCCCAAGCCTACACCCATTTTCGTGTTGGTATCCGGATATTCCCGTTCCAGCCGGCCGGCGATCATGGTCATTTCCGTTTGCGCCTGTGCGACCGTCACGCCCGGTTTTAAGCGAGCCACCACGCGCAGACTGTGCGCCCGGCGGGTCTTGACGAAGGTGGAGGGAGTGAATCCAAGTGGAATCCAGATTTGCACGCCGCGGCTGGGGAAATAAAAATCGCGAGGCATCACGCCGATGACTTCGCGGTTGCGCGCGTTGATGGAAATGGTCCGGCCGACGATATTGGGATCGCCGCTGAATGCCGATTGCCATAGCTCCCAGCTTAGAATTGCGACGGCGCTTTTCCCTTCGAACGTCTCCTCATCGCGGAAGGTGCGGCCGAGTTGCGGGTTCACGCCGAGCACGCGAAACAGGTTCCCAGTGGCAGCGATCGCTTTCAGCCGCTGCGGCTCACCACTGCCGCTGAGAAATACGTCGAAGCCGGACGCTCCTTTCATATCTGACGAATTATAGGCCGCCAACTCATCGAAGACGGTGTTGCGTTTCTGCCAGTCCGCAAAATTCGCCGGAGCAACCGGAGCATCGGTCCAGCGTTTGAGTGGATTCGTCTCCCATACCTGCACCAGGCGGCCGGGGTTGGCGTAGGGCATTGGCCGCCAGAGGACCGACTCGGCAACGCCGAACATCGCGGTGTTAGCGCCGATTCCGAGGGCTAGGGTCAGGACGACAATCAAGGTGAATGCGGGGGCTCGAAGCAGGCTTCGGAACGCGAAACGAAAGTCGGCAGATAGGCGGTTCATGGTTTCATTAGACGACTACGCGAAGGGTTTGGTTGGGCTTTTGTTGCAGGCAGGTCGGGGACCTGCCCCACTGGCTCTACTTCAGGATCGGGCGCAGTACGCGCTCGAACTCGGCTGCCTGCCTTGTGAAGCCCAGGTCGGTGGGGTGCGAGCCGTCCACCGTGCCCTCGCCGTCATCGCCCAGCAGGTTGGCGCCTTCGAGATAGTAAACGTTAGCCACCTTATCCGCTTTGAGCGCGGCGAAGGATTCGCGCAAGGCGGCGTGGTTGGCCTCATTTGCCGTGCGGCGCGCTTCCACTAGAAATCCGGTCTGGATGTTGCGATCCTCCACCAGCAGAATCGGCGTATTGGGGTGAGCCTCGCGCAGCAGTTTCACGCCTGGCGCGATGCGCTCCGTTACCAGCGCCGCATTCATGTTCGGCAGGCAATCCAATACGAAGACCGCGGGGTCGAGCTCGGCCACAAACTTGACCACCTCCGGTTCCATGCGCCCGTTGCCGGAGAAGCCGAGGTTGATCACCTCGCGATTAAGAGTGCGCCCGAGCATCGCCACATGGGTCATGCCCGCGCGCGACGCGCCAATCCCGTGCGTGATGGAAGTGCCATAAAATACGATGGGCTTCGACCCAGGCGGCCGCGCCGGACCCGGCTTGATCGTGCACCCTTTAGGAACCCCAAATTCCAACGACGTCACGCCATTGCGCAAGGGCAGATAGACCATGAACTCGCGCTCCGTGGCGGGAATGCCTGTGACCAGCGCCGCGGTGGTATCGGGAAACTTCGGCTGCCCGATGCCGAGCCAGCGCCATTTGCCGGCGTCCGTCCTGGCATAGAGGTCCAGCCCGCTGGAGGCGATCGCCGTGATGTTCGCACCGGCGAGATTCTTGTTGGTGATGGTCCAGCGCGCCTGAATTTCCGTGGCCGCGGCGGTAAAGCGGACCAGAGCGCCGGCCGAATCGCGGCTCAGGTTCCAGACCGGGGGCGGCACGACGCCTTCGGCGCGCTCCGGCAGGCGGTCGTATGGCGATTTCACGTCCTTGAAGCCTAGTCCTTCGACGGTGAGCTTTTTGGCGTCCACCCATTCCAGGTCGGGGGCGGGAGCGGGAGTTTGAGCGAGCAG
Organism: Bryobacterales bacterium; assembly: GCA_963813145.1. Taxonomy (GTDB): domain Bacteria; phylum Acidobacteriota; class Terriglobia; order Bryobacterales; family Bryobacteraceae; genus Palsa-187. The sequence continues at coordinate 1,446,705 of CAWEXX010000001.1, read as the reverse complement.
TGGGGCGCTCGAGGCGATCAAGAATTGTCGGCGGTTCATTTAGGAGACTAGTCTACCTGAAGGGAGGAAGGCGTAGACGCGGGCTGAGAGCCGACGGCAGGGCATGGCTCTGCCCCACAATCGACAGGCGAAAGCGCCTGTCCCACCCGGACTGCGAGTTGCTTAATTGTTGTGGTGGGTTTAACGAGGGCCCTCTTCGATAGCTTGGCTGAGGCGGAAAACGTGGCCATCGGGGTGGCGCACGTGCATCTCGCGCACACCCCACGGCATGTTGGTCGGAGGCCATGCGACTTCAAGTTCCTGGGCTACGCAGTGCTGGTAGATGGCGTCTACATTTTCGATCCAGATCGACATCCACACGCCTTTGTCGGCGGTTTCATCGCCCTCCGGCCCGAAGGTTGCCACGGCCACCTTGAGCGTTTTCGCACAAGAAGGTCTTCGCAGTCACCGGAGCAGACTCCGCCGAAGGAGGGCGGATCGCCCCAGTCCCACCCTTTTTTCCAGCCGAGCTTTTCGAACCACGCGAAGCTTTCGCGAATATTGGAGACATTCAGGATGGGGACTACACGGTGGGCGAGCATAGGGGAATACTAGCAAGTGCAAGGAAGGAAGGTCGGGAACCTGCCCCACTTACTGCCTCACTTACTTGCTACTTGGGGGGGTTGGGTGTACTCTTCTACCGATGTCGTTCCGACCTGTCCGCAAAATTACTGGGATCGGCAATGTGTTCCTGGGAGCGGAGCTGGTGGATATCGCGGAGTATGAGCTCGAGATCTACGAGGAGAGTCCTGAAGGCACGAAGAAGATCGTCGGCACTGTGGTGGGTGCGCTGCCTGTCAGGAAAGATCTCAGGCTGCTTACTGAAGAAGGGTACTCAGTCGATTTCTATTTGCGGGACACGTTCGGATCTGTTGTGATCAATCACATGCTGGATAGCAGTGGAAATCCCGTGCGGTGAGGGTCATTCATTTCGCAGGGCCTCCATTGGATCGATGCGGGAGGCTCGGAATGCCGGCAAGTATCCGGCGAGGAGCGCGCATGCAATCAGGATTGCGACCGACGCGCCAATCGCCATCGGATCGTTAGGCTTCACGCCGAATAAGAAAGATTTCAGGAAGGCTGTAGTCTGGTAGGCGGCTGCGAGTCCGATCAGCAGACCGAACGCGGAGAGCGCCGCGACTTCACGCAGGATCATCCAGACGACGCGGCGGCGGGTGGCGCCCAGGGCCATTCGGATTCCAATTTCTCCCGTGCGACGCGCGACTGCGTAGGCCATGGTTCCGTAGAGTCCGACGCAGGCCATCAACAGGGCGAGGCCGCCGAAACAGGCGCAGAGCTGCGCGAACGTGCGTTCTTGCAAAATGGTTTGGTCGATGCGGCGCGATTGGGTGGTCATGTCGGCGACGGGGACTTGCGGTCCAACCTGGTGAACGATCTGCCGGACGGTGTTGGCGAGCGCCAGGGGATTGCCGGTGGCGCGCAGCTCGAAGAACATTTGCCGCAACTGGCGCCCCTTCGGAGACTGAATCCAGGAGATGTAGGTAACCGGCGGAATTTCACGCTTGAGAGAGTTGTACCGGGCCGTCCGCGCGATCCCGACGATTTCGATGTCCGTCGCGTTGGTCTTTCCACCCATGCCGAAATGGCGCCCCACCGGATTCTGACCGTGGAAATACTTCTCCGCGAAGACCTGGCTCACCACCGCCGCGACAGGAGCGCCATCCACGTCGCGCTTATCGATCGCCCGACCGGCCAGGATGGGGATCTCCATGGTTTCAAAAAAGGTCGAGCCTACCATGGCGTACGATGTATTCGGACCTCGCTGGCCCTCGGGGGGCTGTGGGATGCCGGGCACGGTAATGCTAGTGCTGCTGCCCCAGCCGCCGACCATCGGCAGGTCGCTCGAGGTGGCGCTGCGTACCCCGGGAATCGCCTGGAACCGCTGTTCGAGGTCCTGATAAAACGCCTTGAGCGCCGCGTCTTTGTATCCGGCTTGGGTGGCGTCGAGTGTGAAGATCAGGATGTTTTCGGCGTTGAAGCCCAGATTCACGGAATGGAGATTGGCGATGGTGCGAACGAACAAACCGGCCGCGACGACGAGAAGGAGAGAAATGCCAATCTGCGCGACGACCAGGATTTGGCTCAACCCGAAGCGCAGGCCAAAGCGGCGGGCCTTTCCATGGGACTCGCTAGCGCGGGTTTCTTTGAGCGCGGGTGTGATGTCGACGCGAGTGGACTGAAGGGCTGGGGCTAGTCCGAAGAAGATTCCGCTGACGACTGCGATGAGCAGCGTGAATGAAAGCACACGCCAATCGAGGCGCACCGCCACGGTAAAATTGTCGTTTCCATTGGTCAGAAGCAGCAGAAGGAATCGAATGCAGAGGGCGGCGACTCCAATGCCCGCGATGCCGCTCAGCAGGGCCAGAACGACGCTCTCGGTCAGCAATTGACGGATGATGCGGAAACGGCCGGCTCCCAGACTGAGCCGGAGAGCGATCTCGCGGCGTCTGCTCGCTGCGCGGGCCAGCAGGAGGTTCGCGATATTGAAACAGGCAACTGCCAGGATGAGCCCGACCATGGCCATCAGAATCCACAGAGGCTTGGAATATTGGCGGCGCAGGGAATCGACGCCGGAACCACCCTCTTGCAGCCAGAGCGTGGGAAGGTCTGCCCGCTCCCGGTCTTTGGTCGCGGTGCTTTCGACAAAGCCGTGGAAGGGGCCGGCAAGTTGGGATTGCGCCTGCTGCAAGGTGACGCCGGGTTTCAAGCGTCCCATCAACTCAATCCAGTAATAGGTGCCTTCGCGGAACATGTCCTGGCCGCCGGATTGGGGGCGGGTGAGACCGATGTTCGCCATCGGGATGAACACGCTGGGTTTGCTATCGGGAGAGACGCCGTAGAACCCAGGAGCGGTCACGCCGGCGATTGTGAAGGATATTCCGTTGATCTGAATATGCTTGCCGACGACGGAAGGGCTGGCTCCGAACCTGGTGTGCCAATAGTCGTCGGTGATCACGGCGACGGCCGGGGCTCCGAAGCGATCGTCATTCTGGTCGATGAGGCGACCGGCGGCGGGCGGTACGCCGAGTCCCGAGAAAAAACCGCCCGTGACATATTTCCCGTCGGCCAGCTCGGCACTCCCGTCAATGACCAGGTTCAGGCGTCCCCCGCCGACGTGGCCGAAGAGGGACGAAAGCACATCATTGTGGTCGCGCAGGAGTTCGAAGGCCTGGTATGGATAATTCGGGCTAGTCTGGCCGCCTCCCGGCTCGTCGTAATTCGATCCCCAGTGACTGTGGACCACGGGAGCGTCCGATTTCGCCCGCCAGTTGAGGATCACCAACTGTTCGGAATGGCTGACCGGTAGCGCCCGGAGCATGACGCCGTCCATGAAACTATAGATCGCCGTATTTGCCCCGATACCCAGCGCGAGCGACAGGACGGCCATTCCTGTGAACAATTTGCTGCCTGCCATGCTGCGGAAGGCGTATTTGATGTCCTGCGCGAATGGCTCCCAGAAATTGAATGTGCTCATTTCGCTATCATCCTCCATTGGTTAGCCGGGTCGATTTATAGTTAGACGCCGCGGCATCGTCGCGGTTGTCCTGGTTCTTTAAATTATTGGGCGGACTTGTATAACAATTGACGGACGGAGGCCTTTTGATGTTCAGAGGACTTTGAGTCTCCAGAGGCCTGCTGGAAGCAGGATGCCGGCAATATTGCCCGCCCCACAGGTCAATCTAGTGCTGCGACCGGATGATTTGTTGGCAAGTTAGCCCCATGCGTTAGCTTGGGGCTTCACTGGAAATCGTAATAGCCCCAAGCTGACGCAGGGGGCTTCAGGATGTGTCGCTGCTCCGATGGAAACCAACTATTGGAATGTTTCCGGTATGGGAGTCCTTTAATTCTCCGTTGGGACTTTCTCCATGTGATCGACGACAACCAAATCCACGGGACCCTTTTTCGGCTCCAGCTTGAGCCCCAGCTCCGACTGGATGGCCGCGAAAATCGTCGGAGGCGTTTCTGTTTCCGGTGTATCGACCGGTCCCCTCCCGCCTCCTCCCGCGCCTGGAGGCGGCATCATTACCGGCCCCAGCATTCCTGAATTCCCCTCCGGCAAATAGGTCAGCGTGAAATCGTATTTCGCAGTCAGCTCCGTCATGTCGATAACCGGCTTGCTCAACGTGTCCGAGAGCCGCGTCGCCAGGTCTTTCATGGTCTGGCCTTTCGCCATGAGCCGCGCCCGATTCGGCATTATCATCATGAACAGTCCGCCGCGTCCCCCACCCATGTTCGGCAGGATTGGGAACCCATCCGGACCCATTTTGAGCGGACCCGGCTGCGGCGGCGGAGCGGGAGTTGGCGGTTCACCGCTATCGGGCGGAGGCGGCTCGGACTCCTTCATCTTCGGCCCGTTCTTCGCCACCACCAGCGAGTACATCGGCAGTTCCTTGGTCTCGTGATGGATCTTCACACCGAACCGCTCGGCGAGCAGGTTTTGCAGCATGATGCGGAACTGGTCCTTGGTGGTCTCCGGAGGCATGGTGGCCTGTATGTCGAACCGTTCAGTGTCCAGCCAGCTTGGTCCGGAAATCTGAAAGCCCTTCACGTCGTAGGCGTTCATCAGGAGGGTTTTCAGGTTCATGAACTGATAGCGAATCCGCCCCGGATCGCTGGTGCCGGGTCCCCCACTCGGCCCCATCCGGAACATGCCGCGACCGCCGGGCCCGCCTCCTGGCATCGCCGCCGGCTTGATCGAGGCCGCATCGAACGTTTGGCCGTGGGCGACGAAGATCGTGAGGGCAATCAGGAGGAACCGCATTCGCTCATGATACGAGAATAAGAGCATGACAGGTTCGACGGTACGGATGGACAAATGGTTGTGGGCGGCAAGATTTTTTAAGACTCGCGCGATCGCGTCCAGGGCGTGCGATCTAGGCCGGATCGAGTCGAACGGCGTACAAGCGAAGCCCGCGCGCGACGTTCGTGCCGGCGACATGCTGCAAATAAAAAACGACAGCGGCGATTTTCAAGTGGAAGTGCTGGCGCTGAGTGAGATGCGCGGCCCTGCGGCAGTCGCGCAGAAGCTTTATCGGGAGACGGACGCGAGTAAGCAGGCTCGGCAGAAGGCGGCGGAGGAGCGGAAAGCGATGCCGCATTTTGAATTTCTGAGGGAAGGAAAACCTTCAAAGCGGGATCGAAGAGAGATCGGTAAGCTGCGCGGGAGAGAGTGAGCTTTCCGAAGTTACGACTCCCACGGATTCAGGATCTCTACCCCGAAATTCGCGAAGTCTTTTACATTGCGTGTTACCAGGGTCAGATGATGCTCCACGGCAGTGGCGGCGATCAGCCCGTCAAAGTTCGCCAGGGGCATTCCTCTGCGCTGTGCCTGCGCGGATAGAAGCGCCCATCGATTTCCGATGGCATGAGTGACCGGAAGAAGACGCCCTTCGAAAGAAATCAGCAGATCGTCAAGCCACTGCTCCAGTTGAGTTCGGCGCTTCCCCAAAGGCAGCAGTTCGATTCCTCGGCGGATCTCGGCGCCGGTCAGTACACTAGCAAACAGCGATTCTTCCGCCACGGACTTCAGCCACCGCGTCACTCGTTGATCCGGGGCTCCTATTCGCGAAAACTCCGAGAGGACATTTGTATCGAGGAGAAAGCTGCTCACAGATCAAGTGGCCGAGGATAGTCCCTTTGCCGCTCCAGGTCCAAATCTGAGCCTGCAAAGGGAGGCTGCGTCAACAGATCGAAAAGGCTCTTGCGCCGCTCACCCGCGGAGGGCGCGATCCCACGCTGAGCACGCCACGCGTGGACTCCTTCCGTAATCAGTTCATCCACTGATTGGAAGTGTCCTTTCTGGATTTCTTCATGAACCAGCTTTTCGGTTTCCGGCTTGAGATCCACGGCCATACCTTCAACTTAGCTGTATCTACGGGGCGAAGCAAGGGCGTGGATTCACCTGGACCTAATGGGGCGGCCAATATTGGCGACGACCGAGAAGCCCTTGAGATCGCTCCCTAGGGTCGCGGCTCAGTTGGCTGCGCGAGATGATAACCGAGTCCGTTGCGTGCACATCCACGTGCCAGGCACTCTCTCTCAGTCCGGTTGATCCTGGGAGTCGGCACGCTCTGTGTGCGTCCGCGCTCTGCCCCAGGAATTGAGCGGAACGACTCTTCCGGCGTCGATTAGCAACGCCCTTGGCGATCTCATCTTCATAGTCACTTCATCAAGTACGGCCAATGCTTCACCAGATGATAGTGATACTTCGTCACCAGCAGCCAACCCGCGATTGCCAGGATCACCAGCAGCGCCAGAATGTACGGCAGCACCTTGCTCCAGGGGAACTTCCGTTTTTCGCGATGCAGCACCAGCAGGTAGCCCGCGAATACGCCGACGAAAAACAGCAGGCTCATGGGGACCGCGAACAACATCAGGTTGAATACGTCGGGTGTCGGCGTGATGATCGCGGCGATGATGACGATGGCCAGGATCGCGTAGCGCGAATGCTCCATCAGGAACTTCGGCGACGCCAGACGCAGCAGCACCAGGAAGAAAATGATGATCGGCATTTCGAAAACGGCCGAAACGCCCAGCATGACGTCGACAAACAGCTCGAAATATTTGTCGATCGAAATCATCGGCCTGATGCCCGCGAAGCCTCCCAGCCCCAGCAGGAATGTCAGTCCGAATCGGAACGCGATAAAGTACGCGAACAAGCCGCCCGTGATAAACAGGCCCGCCGTCGTCAATACGAAGGGGACGGCCCACTTTCGCTCGCTCTTATAAAGTCCGGGCGCGATGAACGCCCAAATCTGGTATAAAATCCATGGAGATCCCACGAACAGAGACGCTACAAGCGGGGTCCACATCCAGAGAATCGAAAACTGCTCCATCGGATCGATTCCCACCAGGCTTCCGCTGACCTTCGGAGTCTTCGCCACTTTCACAGCTTCCGCACAGGGAGCGGATGTCGCCTCCGTGGCCGGGGGTTTGCATACTTCCTGGACTTTCTCCTCATCGGCCTGCTGCGACTGCACTACCAATCTCTTGAACGCTTCGACGGCCGGGGCCTGCACGATCAGCCATAACTGGTTCGAAAAAACCAGACAAACAAGAAAGATTACGCCGAAGCCCACCAGCGCCCGAATGATTCGCGAACGCAGCTCTCCCAGGTGATCGAGGAACGACATGCGCAGCATGCCATCGTCTTCCTCGTCATCTGGATCCTTTGGGCCGCCGCCCGCCGGGGGAAGACCTTTCTTCCCCCCACCGGACAGGCGAGAGAACCAATTCTCAATAGGGCTGTCTTCGCTCACATTTGCCTTCTTGAACGTTCCCCCATACGGATCATCCGGATAAATATCCGGATGCTCGGGCGAGTCTCCGCCTGGGGTATCGCTCATTCTACTTTCTAAACGCGCTACCTAACTTTTGTGCTGAGACGCTTCCGAAGCCGGAGTCTCCACGTGATGTTCCACGGCCACGTCAATGACCTTGGTATCCGTATGCGGAGCTGCATCAGTTCGAGCTACCGTGCCCTCAATCTGATGCGGAGCGGCTTCAATTGCCCCATGTGATTCAGCGCTAGGACCTTCTATAGCGCCTACTGTGGAAGGATTGGTTGCGGTGGAATCGTACGAATCGGAGCCATAAGACCCCGAATCGTAATACGGATAATCGAAATTAGTGGCGCTTTGGATCTCGGACGTAATCGGATGCATCACGTCTTTGATCGACTCCGTTTCCCGCTCCAGGGACTGCATTTCGCGCTCAAACGTCGCTTTAAGATCGCTTGAGGCGCGACGGAACTCGGTAATCGCCTTCGCGATCGTCCGCCCCAGTTCTGGAAGCTTCTTCGGCCCGAACAGAACGAGAGCGACGAGGAAGATGGCGATCATTTCCTGCACGCCAATCGGACCCATCGTGTGCCCTCACTTTTATTAAAATACTGCGCGCAATACCGCGCCTGCCCTCATAATACCAGATGCGGCGCGGACTCGATTTGTGATGTACTTGCATATCAAGATGACCAAGTTGCTCTTTTCACTCACTCTCGGCGCGGCGGCCGCCCTCGCCCAGGTCACGATCGCCACTCAATTTGACAAGGTCCAGATAGAAATCGGAGGCAAGCCCTACGCCGAGTTCGTCGCGGAAAGCAAAGAAGCGATGAAGCCTTATCTTTATCCTTTGCGAGCTCCTTCAGGAACCATCGTCACTCGCCACTGGCCGATGGAGAAGTCGTCCGCCCTGGAACCGATGGACCACCAACACCAGCGCGGTGTCTGGTTTGGACCCGACCTCGTCAATGGCTTCGATTTTTGGAACAACGAGTTCAGCTACAAAAACCCCATCGCCGGACTGATCAAGTTGAACAAGTTGGGCACTCCGAAGACCGGCAATCGCCGAGTGAGTCTGCCGGTGACCTTCGATTGGATCGATCCTAAAGGCACCAAAATCGTCGCAGAATCCCGCCTGATGACTGTCCACAACGATCCAAAACTCCGTGTCATCGATTTCGAGATCGACCTGACCGCCGTCACCGACGTCAAATTCGGCGACGGCAAGGACTGCTGCTTCGGCATTCGCATCGATCCGCAGTTGCAGGAAGATAAAGTGATCAAGACCAAGGGCAAGCCCAACGAGACGATTCCGGGGCCTCCCGGACTCATCACCAACGCGCAAGGCAAGACCACTGAAAAAGAGGTCTGGGGCAAGCTTTCCGACTGGTGCGATTACTCGGGCGAAATCAACGGCGAGAAGCTCGGCATTACGATTCTCGACAATCCGAAAAATTCGCGACGCGCCCGCTGGCATGTGCGAGGCTATGGCCTGTTTGCCGCCAATCCATTTGGGATCACCTCGCTCGGCGACAAATCCGCCGACGGCAGCGTGACACTCAAGCCTGGCGAAAAACTCCATTTCAAGTACCGCGTGATTGTCCATCCCGGCGACGCGAAGTCGGCCGACATAGCGAAACTGTGGGCCGAGTACATCAAGTAAGGAGTCCTGAATATGCGTCTTCTAGCTTTTCTTACCGTTCTAAGCGTCTCGTTCGCCGCGAAATCCGGCCTCGACACGAACACCATCTGGGACCTCCGCTCCGTAAGCGATCCTCAAATCACCAAGGACGCGAAGAGCGTGATTTACGTCCTCAACTGGTCGGACAAAATGACCGATCAGCGCTACACCAACCTGTGGATGGTTTCGGGCGACGGCAAGGACGATCGCCCGCTCACCACCGGGGCATATCAAGGATACCGAGCCGCGCCTCTCGCCGGACGGCACGCGCCTGGCGTATCTTTCGAATCGCAGCGGCAAAACGCAGATCCACGTCCGCTGGCTCGATAGTGGCCAGGAAGCGCAAATCACCGACGCACAGCAGTCCCCGACGAATATCACGTGGTCCCCCGACGGCAAATGGATCGGCTATGAAGCCCGCGTCCCCGCCAAGGCCGACTGGAATCCCAAGATGCCCGAAAAGCCCGCCGGAGCCAAGTGGGCGGACCCGCCGATCATCGTCACCAAGCTCCGCTGGCGCGAGAACGGCGTCGGACTCACTCAGCCTGGTTACACTCACATTTTCGCGATCCCCTCGACCGGCGGAACCGCTAAGCAGGTGACCAGCGGCGATTACAACCATTCCGCCGCATTCGCATGGTCGGCCGACGGCAAATGGATTTATACGTCTACCAATCGCATCCCCGACGCCGAATATTCTCTCGAAGGCGGAGATATTTACGCCTATTCGCTGGATGACGGCGCGGTGAAGCAGCTAACCACTCGCAAAGGCCCCGACCTGGATCCAGTCCCATCGCCTGGCGGCAAGAAGATCGCCTACCTGGGTCACGATTGGAAATTCCAAAGCTACACCGTCAATCACTTGTACCTGATGGACGCCGACGGCAAGAACACCAAAAATCTGACCGCCTCGCTCGACCGCGATGTCCGCGCTCCGCATTGGTCCTGGGACGGCAAGACGCTGTATTTCCTGGTCGACGACCACGGCAATACGCAACTTTATTCAGCCGACCCTGAATCGGGTGAGGTCAAGCCGATCACCAGCGGCCTTCAGCAACTGGGCGGTGGCGCCACCGACGGATTCTCGCTCGCCAACAACCTGATGGTCGCCACCGTCCGTGCCACACCCACTGAGCCTGGCGACATCGTCATGCTCCCCGCGTATAAACAAGGGCCCGCAACCAAGCTGACCCACGCCAACGACAGCCTGATGTCGCAATATCAACTGGGAGCGTTCGAAGAACTGACCTACGATTCGTTCGACGGAAAGAACATTCAAGGCTGGATCATTAAGCCCCCGAACTTCGACTCGTCGAGAAAATATCCGTTCATTTTAGACATCCACGGCGGCCCGCACGCCATGTACGGCGTCGGCTTCCAGCATGAGATGCAGATTCAGGCCGCGCGCGGCTATGTCGTGCTCTATCTGAACCCCCGAGGCTCTACCGGGTATGGCGAGGAGTTTGGCAACATCATTCACACTAAATATCCGGGCGACGATTATACGGATCTGATGAAGGGCGTCGACCAGATGATCGTCAAAGGGTATATCGACCCCAAGAAACTCTGCGTCACCGGAGGTAGCGGCGGAGGCTTGTTAACCGCCTGGATCATCGGCCACACGGATCGCTTCGCGGCCGCGGTGTCGCAGTATCCCGTGACGAACTGGATCACGCAAGCAGGCACGGCCGACGGAGGCTACACGCACTCGGCGTTATGGCTGAAAGCATTCCCCTGGGAGCAGCCGCAGCAATTCCTGGAGCACTCGCCCATCTATTACGCCAAGAATTTCAAAACGCCGACCATGGTCATCACCGGCGAAGCCGACTTGCGCACCCCCATCGCCGAGAGTGAGGAGCTGTACTTCGCGCTCAAGGCTCAGAAGGTGCCGTCGGTCCTGGTGCGCGTCCCCGACGAATTCCACGGCATCCGCGGCCGCAACAGCCACTACATTGAGAAGATCGAACACATCATGGCGTGGATGGAGAAATACACCAAATAAATGGTCTTATCCGACATCGATATCAAACGCTACATCACAGAAGGAAAAATTAAAATCACGCCGCCGCTTCCGCCGGAGCAGTTCGGAAGCTGCTCGGTCGATTTCCGACTAGGCCACGAGTTCAGCGTGTTCGAACATAGCAAGCACGCGCTCATCGACATTCGCGAAAAGGCGGCGATCCAGGGCCTGATGCGCACTATAACGGTGCCACCCGGAGAGGCGTTTATCCTCCAACCTCACGAATTCGCCTTGGCCATCACCGAGGAGGTATTGGAGCTGGACGACGACGTTCTTGGCCGTCTGGAGGGCCGTTCGAGTCTCGGAAGAATCGGCATCATCGTGCATGGCACGGCGGGCCTGTTCGACCCCGGCTGGATCGGCAAAGCTACGCTGGAGCTAAGTAATCTGGGGCGGATGCCGGTAGCTCTGTACCCAGGAATGCGAATCTGCTCCTTTACGTTCGAGCAGCTTTCCACGCGGGTCGCGGTGTCGTATCGGAACAAGGTCGGTAACAAATACGCAGGCCAGGATCGTCCGTTGGCGAGCAAATTGGCGAGTGAGTCGAAAGAATAAACAGGCCGCAACTTCGGGGACAGTCAGCTATGGTACGAAGTGTCAAACTCACATCGAACGCATAAACCGAGCGGAAACAGTCACTTCTACTCTCCTCATCCCAGATCTTCGCGCTGAGGTATGCCGAGGCTCGATTCGAAAAAGCTGAAAACAAAGACTCTTTCGGCCCGCTCCGCCATGAGTCACCAGCCAAAATTGACTTCGGAACATAGCTGACTGTCCCCGAAGTGAACCTGTGGTCGCGGCTCGCTGATGTGGAATTGTCCGCTCCCTGTGGTCGCGGCTCTGTAAAGGCGACTGGTAATTAACTTCGAGGTGCTGGAGCTGGCAGGATAATCCTTAGTAGTGACTTCTCTCTGCTGGTCGATGGAGTAAGTAGCAGAGAGGTCACTTGTTCGAGTTCACTCATTCTTCGCTATCGCGGCGGCCGGTTGCCGTGAGTATCGTGGCGCATGGCCTAGTGCTCCTGCTGATGTTTGCGATTCGGTTTTCGGAACACATCGCGCGCGTTCCGGTTGCTGAACGGCACCTGGTTTATCTCGCGCCTGCTATTAAGCTGCACCGGAGTCCCGTGCTTCGCGCGCAGCTGGCACTTCCGGCTGTGGAGGTAATTCCGGCACCGGCGATGGTGGTTCTTCCTGAAATTCCGGTCCTGGTCCGCGAAATGGCTCCGGTGGTGTTGCCGGCTCCGCCGAAACCGGTTGAGAACACTGAGGCACCGGCGACGCGCGTCGCGCATGGGGCTCTGCCAATATCGCTCGGATCGTTCGACTCGGCACAGGTAGACGTGGCCGCGGTGCACACCGCTCATTCAACTACGCGGGCGGGCGGATTTTCCGATGCCTCGGCATCCTCGTTGAGATCCGGAGGCGGATCGATGACGAGAGGGGCGTTTGGAGACACGACGGTCGAAAAAGGCGTTGCGATTCAAAGACGAACGGCCGCGGCAGCGTTCACGCCGGTGGAGATTTTGTCGAAGCCAAGACCGGCATACACCGAGGAAGCGCGCGTAAAAAAAATCGAGGGCGAAGTGTTGCTCTCCATGCAATTCAGCGCTTCTGGAGAGGCGCGCGTGGAGCGCGTGATGCGCGGACTGGGCTACGGCCTGGACGAAACCGCGATGACGGCCGCGAGGGGAATCCGTTTTCGCCCGGCGACGCGCGATGGCGGAGCAGTGGACTCCGACGCGGTGGTACACATCCTATTTCAGCTTGCTCAATAAAGGAAAGAATGAAGAAATTTGTCTTCGCCGCTCTGATCGTGCCGGCGCTGTTCGCGCAGGCTCCGAATACAGTGGTGGATCGTTTGCTGGACCGGATCGTGGAGCGGGAGAAAACATTTCTCGACTCCGCGAAAAAGCAGACGCCCGTTATCGAAACGTATATCCAAGAGGTACCTGAATCGGGGCAGGCGGATGCGCGTCCGCAGAAGGATCATTATTTTCTTGGGCGGTTCCGGCTGGGCGAGACGCTGGGGTATGAAACGCTGGTGGAGCGGTCCGATGCGCCGCCGCCCAAGACTATGATGGGATGGCTGCCGTTTCATTCTCCGGGGAAAAATCACGCGATGACATTTCTGCCGAAGGGATTCGCACAGATGGCGGTGGTCGATTTACTGGACTTCAACCGGCAGACGTACAACTTCGAATATGTCAGGCGCGAGTTTTTGGGCGAGGTCCGGTGCCTGGTGTTCGACGTATCGCCACGGAACCGCGCGCAGCCGGGAAAGTTTGTGGGCAGGATCTGGGTGGAGGATCGCGACCACTCGATCGTCCGGTTCAACGGCACATACGTGCAGGCGCAGGCAGCGAAGAGCGGCGCGCCGGAACGCTATTTTCACTTCGACAGCTGGCGGGTGAATGTGGGCGAAGCGGTGTGGGTTCCGGCGCAGATTTATGTAGAAGAAGAAGGCGCGGCGGGCGAGGAGGGCAAGGCGGGAATGCCCCGGTTCAAGGCGCAGACGAGGATCTGGGATTACGCGGCGGCTCCGGCGAACAAGCTGGAGGAGCTGACCAGCATTCTGATCGAGAGCGCGTCGGCGGTGAAGGATCAGGAGGCGTCGAAGGACACTTCGCCACTGGAAAGTCAGAGGTCGTGGGAGCATCAGGCGGAGGAAAATTTGCTGGCGCGCCTGGAGAAGGGCGGGCTGCTGGCGCCGCCGGGGGCGGTCGACGAAGTACTGAATACGGTGGTGAATAATCTGATCATATCGGCGGGGCTGAACGTGGAGGCGCATTGCCGGGTGATGCTGACGACTCCGATCGAGACATTTTCGATCGGGCACACAATCGTGATCAGCAGGGGGTTCATCGACGTGCTGCCGGACGAGGCGAGCCTGGCGATGGTGATCGCCGACGAGCTGTCGCACATCGCGCTGGGGCATCGAACGCAGACGCAGTTCGCGTTCAACAACCAGACGATGCTGAGCGACGCGGAGCTGCTGCAGAAGTTTCACTTCCAGCGCTCGACCGAGGAGATGCTGGAGGCCGGGAAGAAAACGATCGAGCTCATGAAGGCGTCGCCTTATCAGAAGACGGCGAATGCGGGGCTGTTCCTCAAAGAGCTGGCGAGCCGGGGTCCGGCATTGCCGCGATTGTTGCAGGCGAATCTGGGAAATCAGTTCGCGAATGTGGAGGCGTTGAAGCGGCTGGAAGCGTTTACGGCGACGGCGCCAGCGCTCGAAGAAGGAAAGATCGAACAGATCGCGGCGCTGCCGCTGGGGTCGCGGGTGAAGGTGAATCCGTGGAACAACCAGATCGTGCTGGTGAAGACGCGGCCCATCGCGCTGCTATCGGCGCGGGAGAAGATGCCGTTTGAGATTACTCCTTACGCGCTGCATTTAACGCGAGTAGAGGTTAAGGGACCGGAGTCAGTTCGTATAGGCAAGACGCCGGCTGCGCCGTAGCTCGCTGGATGGCGGCCAGATCGTTATCGAGCGCGTCGAGATTATCTTCGACGGCTGCTGCTCGGGCGGGCAGCAGGTTGTGGAGAGGGAGCTGCACTTGCCGCCAGCGGATATTGTGAATATCGGCGCGCTTGATGGTGAGGTCGTGGACCTGCGCGGCTTGCTGGGACATGGGTGTATCGAGCTCGGCGAGATTGACTCCGGCGGCGAGGTTTTCGCGAGTGAATGCGCCGATGAGGCGGCCGTTGATTTTCAGCTGGTAGGTGGGTGAGTCGAGGCCAGTGACGCGCAGGATTTCGCGGTTGAACTTTTCGATAAAGTCGGAAGATTTGACGGCGAGGGCCATGATCGGGTCGTTCATGGGGACGGGCATGGGCAAGGCTTCGTCCTTCTGAGTCCAACTGAGCGCGCCTTTGGATTCCAGGCCGGAGACGGTGGTGTTGACCGACTTGACCTTGGATGAAGCGGCGTCGATCTCCACGGTAGTGACGGTCGGCGTGGCTCCCCAGGCTTCAAGCAGAGACGCGGCCATCATCAGGTGACCGCTGCGATGCGGGTGGACGCGGTCGGGGACAATTTTCTGGGCGTTGGCGGGATCGGCGGTGTTGGCGCGATCGAGGGTTTTGACGAGGCGGGTGTTGAGGTCGGCGTAGTCGAGGTGATTGCGCTCGGCGAGGGCGCGGAGGTATTCGCCGTATTTTAGAAGCACGGCGTTGTAGCCGCCGTCGAACAGCGGGGCGCGGGTGACGTCGTCGTAGGGCGAAGGGTTGATCAAGGTGATGCGGACGTTGGGAGTTGCGTCTTTCATCGACTTGACGATGTGTTCATAGCCATCGGAGTAGACGCGGAAAACTTCGTCGTCGAAGGCTTTATAGCGGCCGTCGTTCATGCCAAGCATGATGGTCATGACGGTGGGCTTGTAAGTCACAACATCGCGCTTCAGGCGGTCGTCGATGGGGCCGCCGCCTCCGCCGGTGACGCGGTCGCCTCCCCAGCCGGAGTGGACAAAGCGCACGGGGAGCTTCGGATAACGGGTGAGGATGAACGTCTCGACATAGGTGGTGTAGAGGCGCTGGTCGGTGATGCTGTCGCCGTAGAAGACGACGGTGTCGTTGGGGTGCAGATAGAAATCGGCGCCCCGGGCGGAGAGGGCGAGCGCGAATAGAGCGGCGTATCGCATGAAAGACATCTTACTTCACCTGTAATTCGGCGAGACGCTCGCCGGTTTCTTTTTCGACGTCGGCGTGGAGGCTGTTGCCGTGGGCATCCATCGTGACGATGGCGACGAAATTGTTGACGCGGAGATGCCACATGGCTTCCGGGACTCCGAACTCCATTAAATAGACGCCCAGGACTTTCTCGATTGCGCGCGCGTAATACTGGGCAGCGCCGCCGATGCCGTTGAGATAGACGGCTCCGCATTCCTTCAACGCGTCGAGAGTTTTCTTGCCCATGCCGCCTTTGCCGATGACGGCGCGGACTCCGTATTCACGAATCACGCGGGCTTGATAGGGCTCTTCACGGATGCTGGTGGTGGGGCCGGCGGCTTTGACGGTCCAGGTATCGCCTTCCTTGAGCATAACGGGGCCGCAGTGATAGAGAACCGCGCCGTGGAGGTCGACAGGCGGAGGATTTTTCATCAGGTGCGCGTGCACGGCGTCGCGTCCGGTGAAGACTTCCCCGCTGATCAGGACTACGTCGCCGACTCTCAGGAGCCGGACCTGCTCTTCTGTGACGGGGGCGCGGAGCACCACTTCGCGGCCGCTGAGCGGGAAGCCTTCGCCCTGGGCCATTTTTTCGACGGGGCGCGAAGGGTCGCGGTAAAGCCAGCGGGTGATGGCTCCGCTGGATGCGTCGATGCGGATGCCGAGGCGCCGGTAGGCCCAGCAATCGTAGGCGACGGAGACGAAGAAGCTCGCGGGGAGACGATTCGCGGCCATGATTTTGCATCCGATCAGCGAGGCCTTGCCGCCGAAGCCCATCGCGCCGACGCCGATGCGATTGGCCTCCTCCATGATTTCGGCTTCGAGCTTCGCGAGCTCCGGCACGGGGTTGGTGTCGTCGAGGGTGCGGAACAATTGATCTTTCGCGAGGACGTAGCCGTGGGCGCGGTCGCTGCCGATGCAGACGCCGAGGGCTCCCGGGGCGCAGCCTTGGCCTTGCGCTTGCCAGACTGCGTGGAGGATACATTTTCGGACGCCTTCGAGATTGCGGTCGGCGCGGCCGAGGTGTTCCAGCTCGCAGGGGACGGAATATTGGATATTCTTGTTTTCGCAGCCGCCGCCTTTGAGGATCAACTTGACTTCGATCTCATCTTCTTCCCATTGCTCGAAGTGAATGACGGGGGTTTCGACGCCTAAATTGTTGCCGCTGTTTGTGCCGGTCAGGGAATCGACGGAGTTGGGGCGAAGCTTGCCGCGCTTGGTTGCTTCAGCGACGGCGTTGCGGATCGCTTTCTTGATTGCGATTTGGCTAACTCCCACCGGCGTGTGTACCGAGAATGTGGGCATGCCGGTGTCCTGGCAGATGGGGCCGACATCTTCCTGGGCCATGTCGATATTCGACGCGATGATGGTGAGGGCCTGAGAGGACTGGGTCCCGGGAGTCTCCGCGCCGATCGCGATGCCCATAGCTTGGCGCACGTCGGGCGGGAGGTTGGTGGAGGTTTGGGTGATGAGTTCGATCAGGCTTTCTTCGAGAAATTGCACGGTAGTTGTCCTTTAAGGAATGCGCGTCTGCCCGCTCCCTGACGGTCGCGGCTCAATGGCGGCGTTTTCGAGTGCGTGCGAACGAGTGGCAAAGGCTAAAAGACAATTCTAACTTGTGCGGCGGTTCCTAGCTGCGTCACGGGGGTGGGACTGGTAAATTCCACGATTACTTCGGGGCCGCGGACCTCTTTGACTTCGCCTGGGCATTCGGTGTCCGATAACCGCACGAAGGCGTGCTGGCCGGGTTTGATTCGGGCCAGGACTGAGGGATCGGGGGTGAGCGAGACGACTAATTTGGTCAGATCCGTAGCGATGGTGAGCAGCGACCCGGCCGATTTTTCGACTTTGTCGCCTTGGTGGACGTTACGGGTGACGACGATGCCGTCGGCGGGAGAGTGCAGGTCGCCTTCGGCAACTGCGTCTTTCGCTTTGGCGACGGCGGCTGTGAGGTCGGCAAGCGTCCGCTTCGCTTCCTCGGAATCGTGCTGGAGGGTCGCGGCTTTCTCCTGGGCGTCTTTGGCCGATGCGTCGCGAGTGGCGGCCTCGGTTTTTGCGGAATTGTAGTCGGCTTCGGTTTTCTCGAAGGTCAGCCTGGCGATTGCGCCAGCTTCCATCAGGTTCTTCTGCCGCTGATAGGTTTTCTCGATCCGGTCCAGCTCGTTGCGGGCGCGGATTTGATCGGCGGCGGTGCGTGATTCTTCCAGGCGCATGTTGGTGGACTGGGCATCGAGCTGAGCGATCCTCACTTCGGCGCGGTCGAGGGCGGCTTGCGCAGTTTGAGCGGCGGCATCCAGGTCGGCATTGCGGATGCGGCCGACTAGTTGGTCCTCATAGACCTCGTGGCCCTCTTCGACGAACCATGCGTCGAGGATGCCGGCGATGGGGGCGTCGACTTGCTCGGTGGTGCGGGCCTGGAGGCGTCCCGTGAGGGTTATTTCGGGTCCCTGGAAGATTGTCGAGACGTGGCCGGCGCGGGCTTTGCGGACTAAGGGCTGTGGTTTATGTTTGATTCGCCATCCGATTACCAGGGCAAGCGCTGCCACTGCCAGGATCGCGATGGGGGCGATCCATTTGGGGTTCCTCACGATTCGATCATAACTAAGGCGGGGGAGGGCAGGTCGGGAACCTGCCCCACTGAAGCTACTTTGACGGATAGTTCGGGTTGGCTTGGACTTCCTTTATTTGGGCCGTATGGCGGGCCGTGTGAGTCGCCATCAGGACCAGGAATTGATAGGCGTCCATCGGGCCGACGGGGCCGGGCCCGACGTGGGTTCGCAGTTCGTCTGAGGTCGTTTTCACATATTCTTCATTCTTGTCGCGCTTTTCGATGAAAGCTTTGGCTGCGTCGGCTGGAGAGTTGATCTTGCCCGACGGAACGAGGGGCTCCGGCGCGGTGGCTTTGCGGCTGCGGTCCTGGACGCCCATGGCGAGCTGGCGATCCACCTCGGAATTCGATTTCTCCGGTCTGGGCACCGCGGAGGATTGCAATACTTTCATTGCACCTTCGAATATGAATCCTTCAGCCAGCACGATGTGCTCGGCGCATTCGGCGACGCTCCAGACGGCGGGGGCGGGCTTGAATTTCCACTGTGCTTCACTGAGGCCGGAGATGCTGGCGAGGAAGGCTTTCTTGGACATTTCCATCTGTTCAATGAGGAAGGCGCGCTCGGAATCGTTAAGCGCTCCGCCATCGGCGGCCACAGCGGGCACGGCGGCAAGAACGGAAATCGCGAGCACGGAAAGTGCCAGGTTTTTATGCATGAATCTCACTCCTTTTCGTTGACTTTGAGTGTACTACGCGGTCGAGATCTTAGAAGTTCCATCAGAGGTTTAACTCGGTTGCGAGGAAGAATATTCCATGAGAAAATAACCAAAGTTTTGAGCGCACTTTGGTGCGAAAACGGTTTGAAGAGGAGAATTCAGTAGTGAGAGAAAAGGGTGTAGTGAAATGGTTTAACGCCGCCAAGGGCTATGGATTTATCCAGCGCTCCAGTGGCGAAGACGTGTTTGTCCACTTCTCTGCCATCGAGATGTCCGGATACCGGACGCTTGAGGAAGGCACGGAGGTTGAGTTCGAGGTAAAGCGGGGGCCGAAAGGTCTGCAGGCTGAAAACGTCAACCGTCCGTAAGGGCCTCCTCGTTTCCGCGAGGTCCGCAAATATTTTCACAAGAGGGCCGTCCGGTGTATCGGGCGGCCTTTTTCTTGGTGTTCCAACTTGCGTGATTGCCCGATCTGGCCTATCGTTAGGATTGTGACTGCTGAACAAAAAGCCAGCTTAGCGGGAGTGGTTTCTGTTGCCGCCGAAATCATGCATGGTACGCCCTGCTTTACCGGCACGCGTGTTCCCGTCCAAACTCTGCTCGACTACATCGAAGAGGGCGATACGCTCGACAGCTTTGTGCGGGATTTTTCCACCGTCTCCCGCGAGCAGGCGATTGAATTCCTCGAACTGGCAAAAGCCCAACTTCTCGAGTGCGTATCCTCCTAGACGAATGTGTCAACCCGCGTCTACGGCAGGCATTCCCCGATCATGAAGTCTTAACTGTCGCTGAAGCCCAATGGCGTACTCTCCCGGATGCCAAGCTGATCGCCCAAGCTCAGGATCGGTGTGATGTTCTGGTCACCATCGATAAGGGTTTTGAATACGAGCACAATCTCAAAAAGATTGCGTTCGGAATCGTGATTGTCCACGTCAAGAGGAACCGAATGGAGTACTACATTCCTCTGTTCCCTACGCTGGTGGATGTTATTCAGCGCATAAAAGCCGGTGAGGTTGTCCATGTGAGGGCAGCGGCATAATTGCCAGGATCGAGAGTCCCCACTTTTCGAGGGCGACCATTTCAGTGCGGGACTTCGCGTTTTTCTAAATTGGCTTCGATTTCTTTGCGCTCCCGCCAAACAGGATGCAACTTCTTTTCGACCATGAGGGGTAATTGATCTTCCAGGTGGATGGAGCCGCGCTGCGAAAAATTGCCGTAGCTTAGCGCACATTGGGCGTTTTGTTTCTCGGCGAATTCAATCGCGCAGACGAAGGTTTCGCCGTGGCTGGCGTAGTTTCGATTGCCCACTTTCCTGGCGAAATCGATGGTGCGGAAGACTCCCAGGCGGCCGGAGCCTCCATCGCCGGGCGTATCGGCGGCGCCGCTGGCGTATCGATTCACTTCTCCCCAGGCGATATCGAGAGAGCCGTAGGTTTTCTTGCATTCCTCGGCGGCCACGGCGAGGGCTGCTACCGCGGCGGCTGGATCGGCGAGGCCGTAGGCGGAATCCACGGGATGTTGGGGATCGAACTTCACGCGCAGGAAGTTCTCGACGCGATACTTGTCGGTGAATAACTTGAACAGGACCGCACCGCGGCTGGTGGTTTCCGTCGATCGATCCCATTTGGCCAGGACCCGCGCGGCTTCGGAGTCGCCCGCGGCTTTCAGAAGATCGGGTAGCACCGCGTCGGCCATTTCGACGCGCGTGGACAGCTTGTTCTCGCGAAACTGCTGATAGCTGAGCGAGGGCATTTCCGTGAGCAGCCGGTAGGAACGCTTGGCGCGGAAAAGAGACGGCCCGATGTCGGGTCCCGATAAATATGCCGGATATTTGGATGCATCCAGCATGGGCATGGTCATGAACCACGGCGGCTCATTCACGTTCTGGGTGAAGCCGGACGGCGGGTCGATGGATTTGGGGAGTTCCTCGAATGACAGATAGTCGGTCCACATGGTTTTCGAGGTGTTGCCGGGAACCACGGTGGCCCAGAACTTCACGTCGCCGGTGGAGCGCCTGGGGACCAGGCCGTCGTAGACCATCATGATGTGCCCGTCGGCGTCGGCGTAGTTCGCATTCCACATGGGGACGGCCATCATTTTTAGGGCGGCCTTGAACTCTTCCAGATTCTTCGCTTCGCCCATGCGGAACCACTGCTCCAGCATCTTGGGGCGGTCGAGGCCGGCGACGCGCATGGCAACTACGACGCCCTTTTCGTCGAAGACGATGGGGCCTTGGATGCTGCGGCGGATCTCCAGCTGTTCTTCGGTGAAGGAACCGTCGGGTTGCTTGACCTTCAATGTTTTTGACGCATGTTCGAACGCGCGCAGCTCGCCGTCGTATTCGTATTGATTGCCTTTTACGGTGAGGCGGTAGAAGTCGACTGTGTCGATCGTATTGACGGTGCGGCCCCACCCAGTGCGGCGGTTGAAACCGTTGACAGGCGTGGGAAAACCGATCTGCGGCGCGCCATAGAGGTCGTATCCGGGGCCGACGAGATGGACCTCCATATAGCGATAAAAAGTGTCGCCCCAGGCGAGATGGGGGTTGATCAGCAGCATCGATTTCCAGCTGGCGGAGCGCGAGGGGCCGACGGCCCAGGTGTTGGAACCGGGTGTGATCTCGGGAATTTCGGGCAGGACTGTGCGTGCGAGCTGCTGGCTGCGGAGGTGGGCGTTCACTTCGCGGCGCATGCGCTCCATCGAGCCCATGTACATATAGTGGACGGCGCGGAGGGAGTGGCCGACCACATCGACGCCGGAGACCGGCAGAACGACGCGGTATTCGGCGGCGATGGTATCGGGATGCGCCTTGGCGTAGTCGTTGATGCCGCGGGCGAAGGCGTCCAGATATTTGCGGAAGGTCGGATCCTGGGCGTCGTACCAGACTTGGGCGCGCTCCGGCACTTCGTTGAGTTGCACCCAACGGTCGAGGGCAAGGTGGGTGGGTCCCCAATACTCGGCTGCGCGGCCTCGGGATTCGCCGTACAGTAAAAGCAGCAGGTTCCCTTGGGCCTGCGCTTGCGCCCAGCCGTGGGCGTAAAACATGGAGTCGCGGTCTGAGGCGAAGATGTGGGGCACGCCGTACTTGTCCCACAGGATTTCGGGTGCGGCGGCAGCGGCGGAGGCAGCAGTGAGGATGGAGCAGAGGAGCAGCGTACGCATTGGTACGAGTCTAACTCCGTGGCGTAACTTTTGGGATTTGGGATTCGAAACAGTTAGCGAGGGTTGCATGAAACAGGTCTTGGTCGCTTCGATTTTGGTGTGCATCGCACAGGGCGCGGAGTTGAATGCGCGAGTGCCGGTGCTGGCGGAGTTGTTTACATCGGAAGGATGCTCCAGTTGTCCGCCGGCGGACGCGCTGCTGATGAAGCTGGACCAGATGCAACCGGTGGCGGGGGCGCAGATCATCGTACTGAGCGAGCATGTCGATTATTGGAATTCGCTGGGCTGGAAGGATCCTTATTCGTCGGCGCAGTTTACGCAGAGGCAGGGGATGTACGCGCGGTCGCTGTTTGTAGAGACCTACACGCCGCAATTGGTGATCGACGGACGCGCCGAGGTGAGCGCCCACGACGAGAAGGCGATTGACGCTGCGGTCCTGAAGGCGGCGGCTCGTCCGAAGACCACGGTGAAAATCACGGCGGCGAAACGAGAGGACAAAGAGGCGACGGTCGCGATTCAGATCGGCGCGCTAGGTTCGGGCAAGGGTGATGTGTGGGTGGCCATTGCCGACGATCGCGATCAATCGAGCGTGCGGAACGGGGAGAACAAGGGCCGCACGTTGAATCACGTGGCGGTGGTCAGGAGCCTGGGCAAAGTCGGGACGGTGACGAAATCGGCGGGACTGGAAAAGACCGTGCGGATCCCGTTGACGGCGCAGACGGATGGAATGCGGGTGGTCGTGTTCGTCGCGGAATCGGGCGGACCGGTGTTGGGCGCCGCCATGCAAGAGCTGCAATAATGCGCGGCGGTTTCTCAGTAATAATTGGGAGAGCTTTCTCCCATGCCTCCCGACACCGAACTCGAAACGCTGATGGTTCGGTATCAGCAGGGCGATTTGGGTGCGGCGAGCGAGCTGGTGACCCGGTTGAGTCCGGCGCTGCACCGGTTCTTCATGGTGCAGTTCGTCAGCCGCCGGTATGCGGACGATCTGTTGCAGGAGACGTGGCTGCGAATCCACCAGGTGCGGCATACGTACCGTCCGGGCGATGCGGTGCTGCCGTGGTTGTATGCGATCGCGCGGCACATCAGGGTGGATCAGTATCGCAAGGCGCGGAGGGTGGAGGATCGGGAGCAGCAAGTGGAGCGGCTGCCGGATGTTGTCGCAGCGGAGCGGGATCGCGGGCCGGACATTGAGGCTCTGCTGGCCAGTTTGCCGGAAAGCCAGCGCGAGGTGATCGCGATGTTGAAGATATCGGGCATGTCGCTGGAAGAAGTGGCGCGGGCGACGGCGTCGAGTGTCGGGTCAGTGAAGCAGAAGGCGCATCGGGCTTATGAGAAGTTGCGGGAATTGCTGACGAGTGCGGGGTTCAATAGAGTTGGGTCATGAACGATAGCGAGATCGACAAGATTTTCGAGCGGGGTCCGCAGGAAGTGGATCCGGAGCTGCTCGTCCGCGTGACGGCGTCGATCGGCGCGTCGCTGCGGCCTGTTCGTCCGATGCCGAGCGCGTGGACGATGGCCGCGGGGCTGCTGTCGATTTTGTTGTTTCTCGCGATCGCTTTTGCGGGTCTGCTGGGGATGCACGGGCTACATAAGTTGACCGGCGCGGAGGCGGGCGCGATTTTCCCGGTGCTGGGGATCTTTGCGTGTCTGGCGGCGATCATGAGCGTCGGCGAGATGACGCCGGGCGGCCGCCGTATGAATCCGGCGATGCTGCTGGTAGCGGTCATGGTGGGATGGCTTTGCCTCGAGGCGGTGTTGCTTCGCGATTACGATATGGGGGCGTTTATCCGCGAGGGCTACCCATGCCTGCGGGCGGGACTCCTCACGGCGATCCCTACAGGAGTGGGAAGCTGGCTGGTGTTGCGCCGTGGGTTGGCAGTGAATCCAGCGTCTGCGGGGCTGGCGGCGGGGACGTTCGCGGGGTTGGCGGGACTGGTGATGCTTGAGCTGCATTGTCCGAACTTTCGCGCCCCGCACGTGATGGTGTGGCACACCGCGGTGATTCCTGTAAGTGGGCTGATGGGAGCGCTGACGGCTTTTATTTTTCGGCAGAGGAGTTGACGCGATAGGGCTTGCCGGAAGTGACACGGAACCCCGACTGTCAAGGAGGGGACGTGCTTTCGACCCCTTGAATAGGTGGCTTCGAACCTGCGCAGCGAGGAATCATTTGGTCGCCGCACTGGGAGGTTGTTGAAATAATCTATCCGAGCGCTTATTAGGCAGGGCATGGCCCCGCCCCACATCGCAAATCAACAAGATGCGTACTGAGTGGCGCGGGGCCATGCCCTGCGAATGACTTTTTCAACGACCTCCGAGCGGGCAGGAATCTAGCGTCAGACGCGAGATAGGCTGCTTCCAAGCCGGACAAATGCCCGCTTTTCATGGAAACAGCGTTACTTCGTTGTCTTGTCCATTTTGTCCATCTTGTCCGTGGACTTCATTTTGTCGGACTTTTTCATTTTCTTCGTGGACTTTTTCGAGTCCATCTTGTCCATTTTGTCCTGCGTCATCTTGTCCTGGGCGAATGCGGGCGCCGTGATCGCCATGGCTGCCGCGAAAAATATTGCGAGGCTGTTTTTCATAAATTTACTCTCCGCGTGTCTTATTCGCGGCGCCTTGACGAAAAGTTACGGACGGGATTTAGTGTCCGATACAAGCTGCCAGGCACTTCGCCGTATTAGCGTGAATCGTCACGGTATCTTCCACTCGCCTGGCGTAACCACCGGCCAGCGTCACGCAAATTGGGATCTTGCGATGCCTTGCGATGCTGAAAACCAGGCGGTCGCGCTCCTTCAATCCATCGATCGTGAGAGCCAGGCCTCCCAGTTGATCCTCTTGATAGGGGTCTGCGCCGGCGACGTACATCAGCAGATCGGGCTCGAAACGGCTAAGCGCTTTCTCGACTGCCTGGTCGAGAAGTTGGAGATATTCTTCGTCGCCGACGCCGTCTTCTAAATTCACATCGATGTCCGACGGCGGCTTGTAATGTGGATAGTTATTCAGCTGGTGGACGGAAAGCGTGAACACCGACTCGTCGCTCGAGAAAATCGCAGCGGTGCCGTTGCCTTGATGGACATCGACGTCGACGACCAGCACGCGCTGGATTAACTTCTCCTGCTGTAGCTTGCGAATCGCGACCGCTACGTCGTGAATGGCGCAGAATCCTTCGCCGTGATTCGCAAAAGCATGGTGAAATCCTCCGCCGATATTGAACGCGGCGCCCTCGGTGAGAGCGCAGCGGGCGGCGAGCGTGGTTCCTCCGGCGGCGAGGCAGAATGCGTCGGCCATCTGCTGCGACCAAGGGATTTCGAGGCGCAGGAGCTCTTCTTCGTGCAGCGTTCCCTGCTTCAGGCGAGTGATCCAGCCGCGGCCGTGGACGAGCAGCAGATCCGCATCGGGAGCGGGCTCGGGAATCACGAATTCGTGACCTTCGGCAGCCAGGCGGTCGCGAATCAGACGGTATTTCTGCGACGGAAAAACGTGAACGCCGAGGTTAAGATCGTACCCGTCGTGATAAATGAGCTTCATACGGCTTGTAGCGCGGTGACGATCGCGGCGGCGTAGATATCTTCGTCGGAGCAGCCTCGCGAGAGGTCGTTCATCGGCTTGGCCAAGCCTTGCAGGAAAGGCCCGTAAGCGGCTGCGCCTCCCAGGCGCTCCACCAATTTATATCCGATGTTGGCGCTGGAAAGGTTGGGAAAGATCAGAGTGTTGGCGCGCCCCGCGACCGGAGATCCGGGCGATTTGGAAGCGCCAATCGAGGGGACCAGCGCTGCGTCCACTTGTAGCTCACCATCGATACTGAGGTCGGGCGCGCGCTCGCGGAGGATGCGCATGGCTTCAATCATTTTGTCGGCATGGGCGTGCGTGGCGCTGCCTTTGGTGGAAAAAGACAGCAACGCGATTCTGGGTTCGGCGCCCATGATTGTCCTGGTGGAATGGGCGGTCGAGATGGCGATCTCGGCGAGTTCAACGGCGCACGGGTCGACTACGAGAGCGCAATCCGCGAACGCGAGCACACCCTCGTGACCCTGATTGCGATCTTCGACGCAGACGAAAAACACGCCGGAAAGTGTGCGGATGCCGGGGCGTGCGCCGATCACCTGAATCGCCGCGCGAACAGTCTCCGCGGTAGTATTCACGGCTCCGGCGACGGCCCCATCGGCATCGCCCGACGCCACCATCAACGCGGCCCGATAGAGAGGCCTGCGCGCGACCGCAGCCGCTTCCATCTGCGTGATGCCCTTGGCGCGGCGGCGGGAGTAATAGAGATCGGTGTAACTGCTGTTTTCGGAGTCCCCATCGAGTAAAACGGGCTCAAGTAAGCCTTCGGCGCGCAGGCGAGCGGCAGCGGATTGGATCCGGGGATCAGCCCCTTCCGGGAAGACAATGCGCTTTCGGGGCAAGTGGCGAAGACGCTCGATCTGGCGGGCAAGGAAGAGCGTCGCGGACTCGGGCATCGCTATTCATCATACCTTCGGCAAAATTCAGGTATTGACAAAAGAATGGGTCATACGTATGATTCAATCATACGTATGAATGGGCGTGCGGATACCAAGACTCGAATCCTCGATGCAGCTGAGAAGCTCTTTGGTGAGAAGGGGTTCGACGCGACTTCGCTCCGCGACATTACCACCGAAGCCGACGTGAACCTGGCGGCGGTCAACTATCACTTCCAATCGAAAGAAAGCCTGATCGAGGCGGTCATCATGCGCGGAGCGGGACCGCTGAATCAGAAGCGGCTCGCGATGCTGGAGGCGGCCGGCCCGGAGGCCACGATCGAGCAGATCCTGGAGGCATTCGTCGCCCCGATTCTGGAGCAGAACTACGACCCCTTGGCCCCTCTCATGGCGCGCGTCCTCGCGTCGCCGGAAATCATGAAGCGCGTGATGAAGCATCATATGGGCACGCTAAGCCGGAGATTTGCCGATGCCATCGCGATTGCGCTGCCGGAGCTTTCCGCGCCAGAACGCGTATGGCGGCTGCACTTCACTGCCGGAGCGATGGCTCATACGGTGACACGAGCGCCAATCCTACGCGATGTTTTCGGGGGCGTTCTGGATCTCGACGACCGGAAGTTGCTGATCGCGCGGCTGGTGAGATTTGCCGCAGCGGGATTTCGCGCGCCGGAGGTGCAATAACATGCGATGGATTTTTCTAATATCGGCGAGCACGGCGCTGGCATGCGCCCAGGATACTTTGCCATTGAGTTTGAAGCGGGCAGTGGAAATCGCGCTGGCCCCGGAGGGGAGTCCGCGGGTGGCTCTTGCCGTGGAGTCCGTCGAAGAAGCGCAGACTCGTGTGGCACAAGCGCGGGCGGCGTTCCTGCCGGATATTGAAACGTCGGTGAGCGAGCAAAACGAGACGGTCAACTTGCGATCGTTCGGCTTAAACATTCAAGTTCCGGGATTCAGTCTTCCGTCTCTCGCGGGCCCGTTTACAGTGTTCGATGCGCGCGCGACGATTCAGCAATCGGTGTTCGACTTCAGCTCGATCAAGAAGTATCAGTCGTCCAAAGTGACGGTATCCGCAACGAAAGCGGATGCCGATACGACGCGCAATCAGGTGAGCGATACGGTGGCTCGCGCTTACCTGGCGTGCCTGCGCGCGGACGCGAAGCTGGAAACGGAGCGGGCGAATGTCGAATTGTCGGACGCTTTGTTGAAACTAGCCGAGCGTCAGAAAACGGCGGGCACAGGGACTGGTATCGAAGTCACGCGCGCGCAGGTGCAATTGGCGAACGACCGCCAGCAGTTGATTGTCGCCGTGAACGATCGACGCAAAGCGGTGCTGCAACTGCAGAGGGCGATGGGACTCGACCTGGCCGCTCGCATCGAATTCACCGACAAGCTGCTGTACAAGCCGGTGGATGTGGGTTCCATGGCGGCCGCGCTCGAAAAGGCGCGAAACGAGCGGGCTGAATTGAAGGCGCAAGCGAAGCGCGAGGAAGTCGCGCGGCTGAACTACGGATCGGTGAAAGCAGAGCGGCTTCCGTCGATCAGCGCCTTCGGTAATTACGGTTCCATCGGCCAGGAAATTATCGGCGCCATTCCGACGCGCACCTATGGAATTTCCCTGAAGGTTCCGGTATTCGACGGAGGCCGGAGGGATGCGCGGCGCGCCGAAGGTTTATCGCAATTGCGGCAAGAGCAGATCCGGACGCGCGACGCGAAGCAGCAGGTGGACCTCGAGGTGCGGCTCGCGCTCGATAGCATCGCGTCGGCTGCCAGCCAGGTGGAGACGGCCCGCGAGGGGCTCGGGTTAGCGGAGAACGAGCTTGCGCAGGCGCGTCGGCGATACGAGGGCGGCGTGGCGAATTCGATTGAGGTGACGGACGCGCAAACCAGGCTCGACCGGGCCCGCGACAATCAGATCGCCGCGCTTTACAACTACAACCTGGCTCGTCTGGATCTGGCGACGGCGACCGGGAGCATCGCGGAGTATCTAAACCAATGAAGAAAACACTTCTCATCATCATATTGCTGGCGGCCGCCGGAGGAGGGTACTGGTGGTGGCGCGATGCGCACGCGGCCGACGGGAATCGCATCCTGGTCTCTGGAAATCTCGAGCTGACGCTGGTGGATTTGTCGTTCAAGATCGCAGGGCGCATGACGGAGTTGAACGTCCGCGAGGGCGCGTGGGTGAAAAAGAACGACATCATCGCGCGCCTCGATCCGATGCAGCTTCAACAGCAGCGTTTGCGCGATCAGGCTGCGGTGGTCAGCGCGGAGTCGAATTACCGGCAGATGGTGACGTCCATCGCGTTTCAAAAAGCGACCCTCGAAAGCGACATTGCGGCGCGGCGCGCGGAGGTGAGCGAGGCTCAGGCGAAGCTCGACGAATTGCTGAACGGCAGCCGCAAACAGGATATTCAGCAGGCGGAGGCGGCGGCCAACGACGCGCGAGCACAGTTGGAGTACGCGCGGTCGGACTGGGGGCGAATGCAGACCCTGTACAAGAACGAGGATATTTCCAAGCAGCAGTACGATCAGTCGCGCATGAAGTTCGATAGCGCGACGGCCCAGGTTCATCAGGCGGAGGAAAAACTCGCGATGGTGAAAGAGGGTCCGCGAAAAGAAGAGATCGCGGGCGGCCGAGCATCGGTAGCAAGGGCCCAGGCGGGGCTAAAAACGGCGGAGGCGAACCGGCTGGAGCTATTGCGAAAAGAACAGGAACTTCTGGCGAGGGAGTCGGAGATCAATCGCACCAAGGCTCAGGAAGGGATCTCGCAATCGCAATTGGACGACACGGTGATCGCGACTCCGATCGATGGAGTGGTGCTGGTGAAGTCCGCCGAGGCGGGCGAAGTGGTGGCGGCGGGAACCACGATCGTGACGATCGGCGATATGGACCACCCGTGGCTGCGCGCGTACATCAATGAGACGGACCTCGGCCGCGTGAAGCTGGGGCAGAAGGTCAAGCTGACCACCGATTCGTACAAGGGGAAGATTTACTGGGGCACTGTTTCCTATATTTCATCGGAGGCGGAGTTTACGCCGAAGCAGATCCAGACCAAGGAAGAACGCGTGAAGCTGGTGTACCGGATCAAAGTGGACGTCGACAATTCCAGCCACGACTTGAAGAACAACATGCCCGTGGACGCGGAGATTGTCTTGTGATTATTCAGACCGAAAATCTGACGCGTAAGTTTGGAGCGCTGACCGCGGTGGATCATTTGAATCTGGAGGTCGCCGAAGGAGAGATTTTCGGGCTGGTAGGGCCGGATGGCGCGGGCAAAACGACCACCATGCGGATGCTGTGCGGGCTGATGAATCCAACGGAAGGAAAGGCGATTGTCGCCGGCCACGACGTTTCGAAAGAACTGGATGCGGTGAAGGATCAGATCGGATATATGGCGCAGAGATTCGGCCTGTATAGCGATCTGACCGTGGCCGAGAACATGCAGTTCTACGCCGACCTGTTCGGAGTGACGGGGCGCGAGCGCGATGAACTAAATGCCAGGCTGCTGCGCATGACACGCATGGAGCCCTTTCAAGAACGGCCGGCTGGGAAATTGTCGGGCGGCATGAAACAGAAGCTCGCGTTGATGTGCACGCTGCTACACAAACCTCGGGTGCTGTTTCTGGATGAACCGACGAATGGCGTGGATCCCGTTTCGCGCCGCGATTTTTGGGCGATTCTCTACGATCTGGTGCGCGGCGGACTGACCGTATTCGTCAGCACTGCGTATCTCGACGAGGCCGAGCGGGCGAATCGCGTGGCGTTCCTCGATCACGGACGCATCATTCGCTGCGATACTCCGGCGGCGCTCAGGAAGAGCCTGGAAGAGACGTGCTACGAGATCCGATCGAGGGACAATCGAGGACTGCGTGAGAGGCTCGCGAAGGAGCCGGGAGTGCTCACGGTGGAGCCGTCGGGCGCGGATCTACATTTGTTTTTGAATCCAGCCGTCACGTCGGTGGAGAAATTGGCGTCGATTACCGGATTCGAATTTCATCAGATTCAGCCATCGCTCGAAGATGTATTCATCGCGCTGATTCGGAAAGAGGAGGCGGCGCGTGCAGCCTGAATCGAAGGGGCCCGCAGTCCATATGGTCGACCTTTCGAAGCGCTTTGGCGATTTTGTCGCTGTGGACCGCGTATCGATCGATGTCAATCAGGGCGAAATTTTCGGATTTCTTGGACCGAACGGCGCGGGGAAATCCACCACGATCCGGATCCTGTGCGGGCTGATGGCGCCGACCTCGGGCAAGGCGACCGTGGCGGGATTCGACGTCGCCACACAATCCGAAGACATCAAGCGAAACATCGGCTACATGTCACAGAAGTTCTCTCTTTACGACGATCTGACGGTGGAGGAAAATATTGAGTTTTTTGGCGGCGTCTACGGTGTTACGCCCGAAAAGCTGGCCGAGCGCGAGGAGTACGTCCTGAAAATGGCGGGCCTCGAAGACAAGCGTAAGATGATGACCCGTCTGCTGGCGGGTGGCTGGAAACAGCGGCTGGCGCTCGGTTGCGCGATCTTACATGAGCCGGCCATTTTGTTCCTGGACGAGCCGACCTCCGGAGTCGATCCAATCGCGCGGCGCAGTTTTTGGGAATTGATCTATCAGCTATCAGCCGCCGGCCACACGATTTTTGTGACCACGCACTACATGGACGAGGCTGAGTATTGCCATCGCATCGCGCTGATGTACGGAGGGCGCGTCATCGCGCTGGGGTCGCCGGCGGAGTTGAAGACTTCGCTCGGAGTTGGGCACCTGTTGAATCTGGAGACATCGGATCTGCTGCCCAGCATGACGGCGCTGGAAGGCAAGCCCGGACTTCTGGATATCGCGGTATTCGGCGGCGGCCTGCATATTAAGGTCGATGACGAGGCAAACGCACCTGCGGTGATTCGCGCGGCGCTGGAAGCCGCGGGCATCAAAATCTTGAAGCTGGAGGCCATCACTCCGTCGATGGAAGATGTCTTCGTCAGCCTCATCGAAGCCCAGGAAAAGGCGGCCGCATGAATTTCCGGCGTACGCGCGCGATGGCTCGCAAAGAGGTGCTGCACATCCTTCGAGATCCGCGCAGCTTGGCTGCCGCGATCGTGACGCCGCTGACGATGCTCCTGATTTTCGGCTACGCGCTGAGTCTGGATGTCGACCGCATTCCGACCATCATCTATGACCTGGACCATTCGTCTCAGAGTCAGGACCTGGTTCGCGAATTTCGGGGGTCCCGCTACTTCGACATCATTGGCGAGACGAACAGCTACCGCCCGATCGAGCGGGAGATCGATGCGCGGCGCGCGTTGATCGGCGTTATTATTCCGGACGATTATTCTCGCAATATTGCGTTGGGCAAGGAAGCGCAGGTGCAGTTGCTGCTCGATGGCAGCGATTCGAATACCGCGACCACGGCGCTGGGATATGCGGAGGGACTGGTCGCTGGCTATGCTCGCAGGATCCAAAACGACGCCCAGCGGCAGCGCGCAGGAGCTGTGATCCAGGGCGGCGTCGAAACAAGGATTCGCGTCTGGTACAACCCCGACTTGGTGTCGCGCAATTTTATTGTGCCGGGATTGATCGCCGTGATCCTGATGATTATCGTGGCGAATTTGAGCTCGCTGACCATCGCGCGCGAATGGGAGAACGGCACAATGGAGCAGCTACTGTCGACGCCGGTGCGGCCGTCGGAAATGGCGTTGGGAAAATTATCCGCGTACTTCGTGCTCGGCATGATCGATATGTTGATCTGCCTGCTGGTGGGCGTGTTCATCTTCGATGTGCCGTTCAAGGGAAACATTTTGACGCTGATGATTTCGAGCTGCGTGTTCCTGTTTGGCGCGCTGGCGTGCGGAATCCTGATATCGGCGGCGAATCGCACCCAACTGATGGCCTACCAGCTGGGCACGCTCACGTCATTCCTGCCGGCGTTTCTACTCTCGGGATTTATCTACTCGATCTCGAATATGCCGAGGATCATTCAGGCGATCGCGCTGTTCGTTCCGGCGCGATACTTCATCAACATCCTGAACGGCCTGTTTCTGAAGGGCGTTTCATTTTCCTTGATTTGGTTTGATTTCCTGCTGCTGGTAATTTACGGAGCCTTGATGTTTTTCTGGGCGACGCGCCAGTTGCGGAAGAAGGTGGCGTAACATGCGGCAACGTTTGCGACGGATCATTCGGAAGGAGCTGCTGCAGGCCCTTCGCGACCCTCGGATGCGCGCGATGCTATTTATGCCTCCGCTTATCCAGCTGCTGATTTTCGGCTACGCCGTGAATCTGGACGTCAACAACGTCCGTATTGCGTGGATGGATCAGGATCGCAGTTCTGCCAGCCGGGAGCTGCTGTCGGAGTTCCAGGGCTCGGGCCGCTTCCTGATTCTCGCCGAGCCGGATAACGAAAAACAGATGCAAAAACTCCTCGATCACGCCGAGGTGGACGCTGTGATCCGTGTGATGCCCGGGTTCGCGCGCGACGTGGAACGGGGCCGGACCACCAGCGTCCAGGTGCTGCTTGACGGCACCAATTCGAATACCGCCTCGATCGTTTCCAACTACGCCACGCAGACGATCGCGCGCTATTCAAGTCAGGTCATGACGCAGCTGCAGCGCTCGAAAATGATTGCGGGAACCATGGCATCGGGCGGAGCCATGCATCCCGCGGTCCCGCAAATTACCACGCGCAGCCGCGTCTGGTTCAATCCAGATTTGAAGAGCAGAAATTATTTTATTCCGGGCGTCGTTGTGAATATCATCACCCTCGTGACGCTGTCGTTGACGGCGATGGCCATCGTGCGCGAAAAAGAGATCGGAACCATGGAGCAGTTGATGGTGACGCCGATCCGGCCCACGGAATTGATTCTTGGTAAGACGCTGCCGTTTGTATTGGTCGGACTATGGGACATGCTGCTGGTAGTCGGCGCGTCGCTGTTGATCTTTCACATTCCATTCGCTGGAAATTTCGGGTTGCTGGTGGTGTGCACGCTGCTCTTTTTGCTCACCAGCCTGGGCGCCGGGTTGTTCATCTCCACCGTTTCGCGAACCCAGCAGCAGGCCATGATGGCGACCACGCTTTTCTTTCAGCCGTTTTTCATGTTGAGCGGATTTTCATTTCCGATCCGAAACATGCCGTGGTCCATGCAGGTGCTGACGTACATAAATCCGGTGCGTTATTTCATGGAAATTGTTCGCGGGATCTTCCTGCAAGGGACGGGAATCAGCACGCTATGGCCTCAAATGGTGGCGCTGGCAATATTCGGCGTAACCATCTTATGGCTGAGCGTGCTTCGGTTCCATAAGCAACTCGAATAAATTACCGCGCCAAGCGGTTGTACTTCTTCAAGGTCTCCCTCAGCCGGTCGTGCGGCAGCGCGTACACTTTATGGCCGTCGACTCCGGTCATGGTTTCCGCGCCCACCATCGCGTTGATAACCGCCTCCTCGGTGGCCTGCACTGCTGCCTCGAACACCGGATTCAGTTTGTCGTTCGGAAGCATCTGGATGGTCGCGACGTCCTTCGATCCCGCCGCGCCCGCGTTCGCGGTGGAGAACGCAATGAACAGATCGCCCGATCCATCACCCGATATGGAACCCGTGCGCCCCAGTCCCAGCGTTGCGCGCCGCGCCAATCGCTTCGTCTGGTGAGCAAGCAGTGGAGCGTCCGTCGCCACCACGATGATGATCGACCCCACGTCTTCGCGATACGGCGAGCGCACACTCGCCACTGGCATGTCCTGCGCCAATTCCGTCCCCACGGGTAATCCTCCGATTCGCAATTGCCGGCGGCTTCCGCAGTTGCATTGGACCAGAACGCCCACCGTGTAACCTCCCTGGGCAGGCGGCAGCTTGCGCGACGACGTTCCGATCCCGCCTTTGAATCCGTAGCAGACCATGCCGGTACCTCCGCCGACATTGCCCTCGGCCACCGGTCCGCGAGCCGCGCTCTCCAGCGCCGCAGTGACATCGGCGGCTTTCACATGGAATCCATTCACGTCGTTGAGATATCCGTCGTAAGTCTCGGCGACCAGCGGGTAGGTGTAAAACCCTCCGTCGAACGCATTTGTTCCCGGTTTGCGATTGTTCTTCACCAGCCAGCCCAGAAAACTGTCGCGCACGACACCGACGCTATGCGTGTTGGTGATCAGAATCGGCCCGTCGGCGAATCCGGATTCCTCCAGCCACGGCGTTCCAGTCATCTCGCCGTTGCCGTTCTGCAAAAACCAGCCGCCAAATACGGGATCGGAAGATTGCTTGCCGCGCGGCCAGATCGCGGTCACGCCGGTCCGAACCGGCCCTTTGCCGACCTCCAGTTTTCCGTCCCCAGCAATAATCGTGCGATGGCCGACCTCGATGCCCGCAACATCAGTGATCGCGTTCAGAGGACCGGGAGTCCCTTCGAGCGGCACCCCAAGGTCGCGGGCACGCGGCTTGGTTTGTCCAAACAAGGACGAGATACACAATGAAAGGGCCAGCAATCGCATAGTGTCCGCGATAGTAGCATGAACCTCGGGGACAGTCCGCTATGGTGCGAGGTGTAACATTCCTGAGGAAAGCTAAACTACTGCAAACACACGATTTGCTCTGCAAGCCATCTCCTGGCTGCACGTCCATCCCGCAAGGTCTAGATTAGAACAAAAGGACTTAGCTGGCTGAATTTGTCACTTCGTACCATAGCTGACTGTCCCCGAAGTGGGAAGGCTCACGCCAGAGGGAATCCCGTCACATGAATGCGCGGCTCTTACTACTTGGGCAAGGCGAACGCTATATAGGAACCTTGGATTGGCTTTTGCGTCGCCGGCGTCAAACCCGCTTGGGCTGCGGCGCAGAACACTATATATTCGCGGCCGTTTAGCTGATAGACGGCGGGGATTCCTTCCAGTGCGGCCGGGGCTTCGAATTCCCAGAGCTGTTTGCCGGTTTCGACGTCGAACGCTCTCACCTTCTTATCGCGCGTGCCGGTGAAAAGGAGCCCTCCGGCCGTGATGACGGGGCCCACTTTGGGATAGTGAGTGCCGGTGCCTTTTATGCCCGGGGCATCGCCTAATGCGATCTTCCATTTGATGACGCCCTCGTTCAGGTCGTAGGCAGTCAGCGAGGTCCAGGGCGGTTTGATGGGAGAAAGGCCGTCGCTCGCGATCATGAATCCGAAGCCGCTTACATAGTTCTCGTTCTTATCGGGCGCGAGCTTCAGCATCGACGGGAGATCTTTCGATACGACCACGAGCGTGCCTTTTGCAGGGTCGACGGCGGCGCCGCCCCAGTTGGCTCCGCCATTGTTGCCGGGCATCTGCACGGTGTCACGCTTGCCGGGAGGGGTAAAAAGCCCTTCGTTGCGCGCACTTAGCATTTGATCGCGGAATTTGGAGCGATCCTCGGGTGAAAGATAGGGGCTGAGATCATCGACCGTGAATTTCTGGCGGGCGTATGGAGGAGGCTTAGTGGGGAATGGCTGCGTGGGCCAGGCGGTTTCGCCGGGCATATCGGATTTGGGAACCGGCCGCTCCTCGATGGGCCAGAGCGGTTCGCCGGTGATGCGGTTGAAGACCCAGACGAAGCCTTGCTTGCTGACTTGGGCGACGGCGTCGATGGTCTTGCCGTTTTGATGAAGCGTCAGGAGTTTGGGGGCGGTCGGGTCGTCGTAATCCCAGATATCGTGATGCACCATTTGAAAGTGCCAGAGGCGTTTGCCGGTTCTGGCGTCGAGAGCGACCAGGCAATCGGCGAACAGATTCGCGCCAGCGCGGTCGACGCCCCAGAAATTGTATTTGGCGCTGGCGGTCGGGGCGTAAAGAACGCCGCGGGATTCGTCGAGCGTCAACTCGCTCCAGACATTCGCGCCGCCTACTTTTTTCCACGCGTCTTTGGGCCAGGTCTCGTAGCCGAACTCGCCGGGGCGGGGAATGGTGTGGAAGGTCCAGACAACTTTCCCGGTGCGAACGTCGAAGGCTCGCAGGTCTCCTGGGGCGGAGCCGTAGCCTTGATTGGTGGCCGAACCGAGAATCAGTGTGTCTTCGAAAATGCGTCCGGGCGTGATGGATTGGACCAGCGTAAGAGTCTTGGGATCGCGGTCGAGCCCTTCCTTGAGATCGACTGCGCCGTTGGTTCCGAACGACTCGATGGTCTTGCCGGTGCGGGCGTCGATGGCGCGCAGCATGTGGTTGCTCGCGAACAGAAGACGGCGGTCGGAGCGATCCTTACTCTCCCAATAGTTGAGGCCGCGATTGGTGATGATCTTGATTTCGGGACCGGAGACGTGGGTCCAGATTTCTTTTCCCGTGGAGGCGTCCAGCGCGACGATGGAGTTGCTTTTCGCGAGCACGAACATGACGTTGTCGACGACCAAGGGATTGAAGAAGTACTTATTGTTGTCGCCAGTAGAGTAGCTCCAGACTGGTTCGAGTTTAGCGACGTTGGTGCGATTGATCTGTGTGAGGGCGGAGTATTGGGCGGAGTCCGGTGCGCCGCTGTAATCGGACCAATTGGTGTGGGGTTGGGCCAGCAGCGGTAGGGTCAGGAGGAATAGCGCGCGGGTCATGAGCTTTTATAATAGCTGCTGATTTTGTAAGGAGACTAGTGGCGACTCTGCTGCCCCCTCCATAGGAGTTGACGCGATATATCCTCCTAACCGAATCCCGACAGTGATGGAGGGGACACAAGCCACCGAGGACGAGCCCATCTACCGAACCCCGACAGTCATGGAGGGATCACATGTCGAGGACTAGGCCATCGCCAATACACGCTCCTACCGAACCCCGACAGTCATGGAGGGGTTACCGTGGGGTACGGACCGGGGACATGGGTGACACTTTAGTCCGGGGACATGGGTGACAGTTCATTGACGATGGGTGGATCAGGTCGACCTTAGCAAAGCACGCCAAGGTGGTAGGCGATGCCATGGAAGGAAGACGGAACAATGGAACAACGAGTCGAACTGATTCGGTTACACGACGAAGGAGAAAGTATTGTCTGGCTCGCCGAAAGCTACGGGGTGTCGCGCAAGACGATCTACAAGTGGCTGGATCGTCATCAGGTGGAAGGGAGCGGCGGGTTGCGGGATCGGAGCCGCGCTCCGCACCGGAGCCCGCAGCGGCTGAGCGAAGAGATGATTGCGCGGATCGTCGAGGCGCGGCTGCGCTGGGGCTGGGGACCGCGCAAGCTGGCGGTGAAACTGGCGCAGGCGGTGCCCGATCAGAAGGTCCCGGCGGCGAGCACCATCGCGGAGTTGCTGCGCAGCAAAGGGCTGAGTCATCCGCGGAGGCGTCGCGTGCGGACGCCGCTGTACGGGCCGCCCCTCGCCGCCGTGGCCCAGGCCAATGAGACCTGGTGCGCCGATTTCAAGGGATGGTTCCTGACCGCCGACGGCACGCGCTGCGATCCGCTGACCATCACCGACGCGCACAGCCGCTATTTGCTGTGCTGCCAGATCGCGGCCAAGACCGATCGGGCGCATGTGGAGGCGCTGTTCGACATAGCGTTTCGTGAATATGGAATGCCCGCCGTGATTCACACCGATAACGGCGCGCCCTTTGCCAGCCGGGCTCCGGGAGGCCTCAGCCGGTTGTCCATGCGCTGGGTCCGGTTAGGAATCGTCGCCCAACGAAGCCGTCCCGCATCGCCGCAGGACAACGGCCGGCATGAGCGCATGCATCGCACACTCAAGCAGGAAACGCTACGCCCGCCGGAGCGTAATCCGCGTCGGCAACAGGACGCGTTTCATGCTTGGCAGAAAATCTATAACCACGAGCGGCCGCATGAATCGCTCGACTATCGGACGCCGGCGAGTTGCTACGCGCGCTCCCTGCGGGCGTTTCCGCGGCGCGTGCCGGAGGTGGAATACGACGCCGACGTCCACGTGCGGCGGATCTCACAAAAGGGCGAGATGCGATGGAACGGCCAGCGCACGTTTGTCAGCGAGACTTTCGCGTATGAATATCTCGGGCTGCGGGCGAGTGACGATCGCTACTACGAAGTGTTGTACGGCCCGCTGGTGATCGGCTGGTTCGACACCTTCCGCCCCCGCTTTCATCGGCAGTTGCCGCGTCAGCTGCGGACCCAACAGGCCTGAGGAAATGACGGGCGGTGGAAAGCGTGGAAATCCAAACAGCGGATTTCCACTCTTCCCACCGCCCTTGGAAATCGCCACGGCGATTCCCACATTCCCACAGGCCCGACGATCCTGTTTATACTCACCAAAGGCGACCAAACACCTCTCCGAAAAGTGTCACCCATGTCGCCGGGCTAAAGTGTTACCTATGTCCCCGGCCGTACAGTGGCGCACGCACTCGTCTCGTGCGTGTCGCGTCGAGACTCGTCTCGACGCCTGTTGAAAGCTTCCCAGGCATCGACACTCTCGAAACAACGCAGGCCGTGCCCAGAGGGCGCCCACAATCGGCCGCAGGCTGCCAGCCTGCACCACATCGGACCAGGGTTTTCATCGCTATCGGTGTGCCTTGTCGACACCCCATCCCCTTGCTTCCGGCCGCAAACTGCATCATTATCTATGATGAGGGAGAGGCGGCATGCGCTTCGTTGCGTTCATTGCGGTTTCGATGATTTGCCTTGGGGCGGACAAGGATCCGTTTACTCCCGCACAGCGGAAATATTGGGCGTTTCAACCTGTCGCGCATCCCCAGGCTCCCGCGGTGAAACATAAGGATTGGGTTGCCAATCCGATCGACGCGTTCATCGCTCAACAACTGGAAGCCAAGGGCTTGTCGCTATCGCCTGCCGCGGATCGAATCACGCTGTTACGGCGAGTGACTCTGGATCTGATCGGCCTGCCTCCGACGCCCGAGGAAGTGGACGCTTTTGTCGCGGACAAATCTCCCAACGCGTATGAGAAAGTGGTCGATAGGCTGCTTGCCTCTCCGCGCTATGGCGAGCGCTGGGCGCGTCACTGGCTGGACCTCGCCCGGTACGCCGAAAGTGAAGGGTTCAAGGCCGACGAGACCCGCCCGAACGCGTGGCGCTATCGCGATTACGTGATTCAATCGTTTAATCAGAACAAGCCGTACGATCGCTTTGTGAAGGAACAGATCGCCGGCGATGAATTGTGGCCCAACGATCCGTGGGCGCGGGTGGCCACCGGATTCAATCGTCAATATCCTGACGAAAGCAATGCTCGTAATTTGTGGCAGCGCCGTCAGGAGATTTTGAACGACATCACCGATACCGTAGGATCCACTTTTCTGGGCATGACCTATGGGTGCGCCCGCTGCCACACGCACAAGTTCGATCCCATTCTGCATGCCGATTATTACCGGCTGCAAGCGTTCTTCGCCAACACCGCGGCCGACGATGCGATCCCGATGATTTCGCCCGAGGAGTTGAGCCGGTATCAGGCCAAGAAAGCGGTTTGGGAGCAGCAGACCAAGCCGGTGCGCGATCAGATTGCGACGTTGCTCGCTCCTAAGAAAGAGGCACTGCGGAAGGATTATTTCGACAAGTATCCGGTGGAGATTCAAGGCGCGATCCTGAAGCCGGCCGGCGAGCGCAATCCGCTGGAATGGCAGATGGCTCATAAAGCGCAGCCGTATTTGATCTTCGACGACGAGACCGCCGCGAAGTCGCTGAAGGGTGACGACAAGGCTCGTTATCAAGCGCTGCTGGCGGAGTTGAAGAAGTTCGCGGATCTGGATCCAGGTGAGGCGCCGGTCGGAATCGGGATGAAGGATTTAGGCGATCGCGCACCGGCGACTCATGTTCTCAACGTGGGAGCCTACGACGCGCCGCTACAGGAAGTGCAGCCGGGGTTTCTGTCGATTCTGGATCCCGGCGCGGCGAAAATCGTTCCGTTGGCAGGTTCTACGGGACGCCGCACGGCGCTGGCCAACTGGCTTGCGAGTCCTGAGAATCCGCTGACTGCGCGCGTGATGGTGAATCGAATATGGCTCCACCATTTCGGCCAGGGAATTACGCCCGATCCCAGCGATTTTGGAGCCATGGGTGGGCGTCCATCGCATCCCGAACTGCTGGACTGGCTGGCGACGGAGTTCGTGCGCGGCGGCTGGGACATCAAGTCGATGCACAAGCTGATGGTCATGTCGAAGACCTACCGCCAGTCGTCGAAATTCGATCAGGCTGCCGGGAAGGAAGATCCGCGGGACAAGCTGTTGTGGCGTTTCCCGCGGGAGCGCCTGGAGGGTGAAGTGATCCGCGACGCGGCGCTTTCCGTCTCCGGATTGTTGAACGACAAAATGGGTGGACCCAGTATTTTCCCGGCGTTGCCGGCGGGCGCAGGCCGTCCTCGCGGCGGTTGGTCGCTTTCCGCTGCGGAAGAGCGCAATCGCCGCAGCGTCTATGTTTTCGTGAAACGGAACGCGCGTTATCCCATGCTTGAGGAGTTCGACATGCCGGACACTCACGAATCGTGCGGACGGCGCAACAAAACCATCACCGCTCCTCAGGCCATGTCGATGCTGAACGGCCAGGTCAGTCTCGAATGGGCACAAGCGTTCGCAGGCCGTCTGATCGCCCAAGCCGGAGCCGACGCGAACGGACAAATCGACGAGGCGTTCCGGCTCGCGTACGGGCGTCATCCGGACGGCTTCGAGAAGGATACCGTGCAAACGTTCTTTCAAACGCAACATCAATTGGTTGCGGCGCGGGTGACAGCAGGCGAAAAGTTGGCGCTGCCCGCCGCGATGCCTGCTGGATACGATCAAATCCAAGCCGCGGCGCTGGTGGATTTCTGTCAGATGCTGCTGAACTCCAACGAATTTGTGTATCGAAACTAGTGGACCATCCGAATCAATTCGACAGCGCAATCCGCTCCCTGACGGTCGCGGTTGAGTCGTGCTACGGAACCGCCATGCGTCAGAGTGAAAGGTCGCCCAAAACCGCTCCCGCTGGTCGCGGCTCTGTTGGGAGGATTCGTCAGCATGCGGATGCTTCAGAGGAACAGCCATGAGCCATAAACGACTCGCCCATTCTCGACGCGACTTCCTTTGTAATGCGGGAAGCGGGCTGGGCGCGCTCGCGCTCGCTTCCATGTTCGCCGACGATGCACTGAAGGCCGCTGACGTTCCCGATCCTCTGCGTGCGAAGCAGCCTCATTTCAAGCCAACCGCGAAATCCGTGATCTGGTGCTTCATGGAAGGCGGGCCGAGCCACATCGATCTGTTCGATCCGAAGCCTGCGCTTGAGAAACTGGCGGGTCAGCCGATGCCCGAGTCGTTCGGACGCCCCATCACGGCGATGGGGACCGCGTCGAATACGCTGATGCCCGCCAAGCGGACCTGGAAGCAGCACGGGCAAAGCGGAATCTGGGTATCGGACTGGTATCCAGAAATCGCCAAGCATGTGGACGATATGACCGTCTACCGGGCCTGCTGGGCGGACGGATTGAATCACGTCGGCTCGGTCTGCCAGATGAATACCTGCTCGATTCTCGCCGGCCGGCCCGCGCTCGGCGCTTGGGTCACCTACGGCCTCGGGTCGGCGAATCAGAACCTCCCCAGTTTCGTGGTGCTGACCGACGCAGGCGAGGTTCTGGGCGGATCGAAGAACTGGAGTTCGGGATTTTTGCCCGCGACTTATCAGGGGACGCAGCTTCGCAATCAAGGCGATCCGATTCTCGATCTGGCTCCGCCCTCTACCATTGGAAAGCAACAGCAGCGCGGCCGCCTGGATCTGTTGAAGCATCTCAATCAGCATTTCAACGCGGACAAGTCCGATGATACGGAACTGGAAGCCCGCATCAACGCGTATGAGCTCGCCTATCGCATGCAGGCGGCTGGTCCCGAAGCGGTGGATCTGACCAAGGAATCGGAAGCGACCCAAAAACTGTACGGCATGGATGAGGAGGCGACCGCGAAGTTCGGCACCAACTGCCTGCTGGCGCGCCGGTTGGTCGAGCGCGGCGTCCGCTTCATCGAACTGTACAACGGCAGCGGCAGCGCCTGGGATGCCCACAACGACCTGGAGGGCAATCATTCGAAGATGTGCCG
This sequence comes from Bryobacterales bacterium, assembly GCA_963813145.1. GTDB lineage: Bacteria > Acidobacteriota > Terriglobia > Bryobacterales > Bryobacteraceae > Palsa-187. The sequence goes on along the minus strand of CAWEXX010000001.1, from coordinate 1,404,174 downwards.
CTCTTCGGACAAGCCAATCGCGGGGCTGCTTTCCGATCTCAAGTCGCGAGGTCTTCTGGACGACACCCTGGTCATCTGGGGAGGCGAGTTCGGACGGACCCCCTTCAATGAAAAAGGCGACGGGCGCGATCATAATCCGTGGGGCTTCACCATGTGGGCGGCGGGCGGCGGCATCAAGGGCGGACAGGTCATCGGAACCACCGACGAAATCGGTCTCCGCGGGATCGATAAGCGCGCCCATGTCACCGACATTCACGCGACCATCCTGCATGCGCTCGGCTTGAACCATGTGGACGTGACCTTCCTCCACAACGGCCGTTCCGAGCGGCCGACCATCGTCACGGGCGAGGTCATCAAAGAATCGTTCGCCTAAGTGGGACAGACTTTAGTCTGTGTTTTTAAATCAACGACGGCTGAGACTTTTCAGCATCAAGCCTCTTGTGGTGCAGGCTGGCAGCCTGCGGCCGATTGGCAATCGGCCCATTCCGATGAGCAGGAACGCCTCGCTCCACCTGTTATAGACTACTCTTGGTTGGAAGGTTGTTCCCTTGCTCAACACGCGCTGGAGTCACAGTCTCATTTGGGGAATCGTTACCGTCGCTGTTGCTTCCGGCACGGTGCTGTTAAGCCGGACTCGTTTCTTTCAGTTGCTTTCGCAGAAAGCCTACGACGCCAATTTTGTGCTGCGCGGCGAACGCCCTACCAGCAACGTCGTCCTGGTGGTCGCCGACGACAAGGCTTTGGATACCTTTCCTGAGCTGCAGGCCTTCTGGCATCCCTACTACGCGCAAGTGATTCACGGCGCGCAGCTCGGCGGAGCCAAAGTCGTGGCGCTGGATATCGCCTTTGGCATCCCCGTGGAGAAATGGGCGCCCGGGAATGACGCCATACTGGCCGACGCCGTGGCCTCCGCTCAAGTCCCCGTTGTGATCGGGATGGTGCCGGGGCTTCTGGCCAAGCAGAACAGCTGGCCCATTCCGGTAAACATGATCGCATCGGCTCTGGGACTGTTTGGATACTCGAACCTGACCGTGGATTCCGACGAATTCGTGCGCCGCCAGGAATTGTTGGAAGCTCCGTCCTCGGAAGCGCCCCTGGCGCGTAGTTTCTCGCTGAAGATCGCCGAGAAATTCCTGGATCAGGAGGCGGTGTTCGAGCGTGGGCAGCTCCATCTCAACGGGAAACTCGTCCGCACTTCGGCCGATCGTCAGATCCTGATCGATTTTGCCGGTCCCCCCGGCACCTTTCCGCGGATCTCGCTGGCGGATTTTGTGGCAGCCACCCGGGACGGCCGCTCGAAGCAGCTTAAGGATTGGGTTGCCGGCAAGATCGTGATGATTGGCCTCGATAGTTTCGACGACCGTTTTCCGACTCCGTTCTACACCGGATTTAAGGGATTGAGATGGACCACGGCAGGAGTGGAGATCCACGCCAACACGATCAATACGATGCTCAGTGGACAATACCTTGTTCCCGCTCCCGCGTGGCTTGGTTTGCTGGCTCTGCTCGCCATCGCGTTCGCCACGTTTGGCGCGGCCTCCCGGTTGCGGGCGAGCTTGGCGATGCCTCTCGCGATCGCCGTCCTCGCGTGCGCGTTGGCCACTTCGCATTTCCTTTTCCGCGCCGGCTCTATTCTTTCGGCGTCGGACCTCTCCGCCTGCTGGCTGCTGACGCTGCTGGTGTCCATCGTCTACCGCTTTGTCACGGCCGAGCACCGCCGCGATCACTTCCGCCGTGCGGTTACTATGTTCGTCGGCGACAACGTTGCGCGCAGCCTGGACAGAACCAGCACCATCGCCCTCTCCGGCACACGTCAGTTTGTCACGGTCATGTTTACGGACATCCGCGGATTCACCAGCTTCTGCGAAGATAAAGATCCTTCCGAGGTTGTCACTCTGTTGAATCGGTATCTGGAACAGATGGTTTCCATCATCGTCAAACATGGCGGCCATGTGAATAAATTCATTGGCGACGGAATCCTGGCTGTGTTTTCCGATGAGGAGGGTGCGCACCTGGGCGATCACCCGTCCCGAGCAGTGCGCTGCGCCATCGAAATCGTGACGGCGCCTTCGCAATTCCAAACCGGCGCCGGCATCCACACCGGATTGGCTGTCATCGGCAACGTGGGCTCCCAGGAGAAGATGGAGTACGCCATCCTGGGCGACACCGTGAATGTGGCATCGCGGATGGAGAGTTTGAATAAGGAGCACCGAACAAAACTGCTGTTGAGCCAGGCGACCCAGATCTTCCTGGACGACTCTTTCCAGTTGACGCACTTAGGCTCCTGCGCCGTCAAAGGGCAGTCCGAGCCCATCGAAATTTACACCGCTACTTCGCTATTGCCCCCATTCCTTTCCCACCATGAGAAGATGGAGGTCATTGAGGAATAGAATGCCGCAACATGCGTTCAAGCTTGGAATCACTTTGGTCATTGGGCAACTGGCCATCTTCGCGGATGCTCCCGAGACCCCCGTGGGCATTCTGCTTTCCGCCCCTGATGCCAGGATCGTCCGCGCCAACTCCACCAGTCCTGTCGCCGCGAAAGCGAGCGATCTCTTGTTTAGCGGCGACTCCATTCAAACGGGTTCGGCCCCCGCATCGTACCTGTTCTGCGCCGGCAAAAGCCGCCAGACCCTGGCGCCGAAGGCGGAAGCGTTGTTTGAGCCCACCCAGGTGCGCATCAAGAAAGGGAAGCTCGCGTCGCAGCAGCCCGCCGGTTCCTGCATGCTCCCAGCCGTTTTGCGCGTCTCCGTCGCCAGTCAGCAGTCCTACGGAGCCATGCGAACGCGCGATCTGGATACTCCTGAAGTGAAGGCCGTTCCCCACGATCGACTGCCCGCGAGTGTCCTAGCGGACCTGGCGCCGTTCGAGAAGGCCGCCGCCCAGAACAGCGACGATCCTTCCCCGCTAGTGGGCATGGCGGTCGTCCTCGAACGGGCCGACCTCCCCGCGAATGCCTATGAACTGTACAGCAAGATTCAGGCCAAGTGGCCCGACGTCATCTGGGTCAAGTCCAAGCTGGCGGAGCTGGAGCAGAAGAAATTGAAGTCCCCTGCGAAATAGTTATGTGGCGTACGCCTCCAGGCGTGCCGCATCGATATTCGTGTCGATGTGTCCGAAAGCAAAACCCGTACGTCGACATGACTGTCGACGCGGCACGCGTGGACGCGCGCGCCACAGCTGCCGAGCCGCGACCACAAGGAGCGGACCCCCCGGATTCGAAGGTCACCCTTCCCGCAGCGCAACTGACGGATCCACTCTGCTTGCCCACCGCGCAGGAAGATAGCACGCCATGAATCCGATCGCGAACAACACCACCGCCGCCGTCGCCACGCTCAAAGGATCGCTGGAACTGACGCCATAAAGCATTCTGCTCAACAAACGTCCGGCGAGTAGCGACCCTGCCAATCCGATCAGCACTCCGGTCAATACGAGCGTCATGCCCTGCTTCAGAATCAGCCGCAATACGCTGCCTTGCGCCGCGCCCAGCGCCATCCGCAGTCCGATCTCTCGTTTTCGCTGATTCACGGAATACGCCAGAATGCCGTACAGACCGATGCTCGCGAGGCCCAGCGCCAATAGTCCGAACACCGTGAGCAGCACGACCCCCATTCTGGCCTGGAACAATCCGCCATCCACCAATTCCCGCCCGGTTCGGATGCCGCTTACCAGGATTTGTGGTCCTGCCGCGCGGACCTCGCGCTCGACGGGAATCAGGATGTCTTTGGGATCTCCGTGGCTCCGCACGTACAACGTCATGCCATCCGAGTAATTCTGTTCGAGCGGAACATAAACACACAGTTGAGGAGGCTCCGCCCAGGCGGAATAATTGGCCGTTCTTGCAATTCCGACAATTTGGCGCATTTGCTTGTCTCCCGGAAGCTGAATGCGTTTCCCGATCGCGTCGCCGGCGGGCCAATAATCGTGAGCCATCTTCTCGTTCACAATGGCAACAGGAGTCGACGTTTCCTGATCGAAATTGGTAAACTCGCGGCCCCGGTCGATCTTCACGCCGGCAGTGCCAAAATAATTGAGGTCCACCGTACTTACAATCGAAGTGATTTTGTCAGCCCCGCTCAGCTGCGTCCAGCCCTCCACTTGCAGTCCGCTCTCGGTTCTCCCCCACAGCGGAAGGTTCGAGGACCAGGCAGCAGACTCGACTCCCGGCAGCCTCTCGACGCGCTCTTTCGCGTCCTTGTAGAACGCCTTGGTTTGCGGCTTCCCATAACCCGCCTGCCCGGGATTTGTCATGAAGGTCGCCAGGTGCGCGGTCTGGAACCCGGGATCGATATCGTACGCGTGCTGAATGCTTCGCAGGAACAGCGCCGCCGTCACCAGCAGGAGAAATGAAAATGCCACTTGGCCCACCAGCAGAGCATTTCCGAGCGTAACGCCCTTTCTGCTTCTTCCAGCAGTGCGGGCTTCCTCTTTCAGCGTCTCCGCCGTCTCCGCCCGCGTTGCCTTCAACGCAGGAATTATGCCGAACAGAACGCCCGTTGCCAGCGAGACAAGCAACGCGAAGACGAATACGCTAGCATCGAATTTAGGCGCCGCGAAATTCGCCGCTGAGGGCAGCGAACTGAACAAAAGTCGCAGGCCCGCGTAACCGATCGAGAATCCCACGGCGCCGCTCATCATCCCGAGCAGCACGCTCTCGGTGAGAAGTTGACGTATCAGCCGCTGCCGGCTCGCTCCCAGCGCCAAGCGAACCGCCATCTCCTGGCGCCTGGCTGCCGCGCGAGCCAGCAGAAGGTTCGCCACATTCGAACACGCAATCAGTAAGACGATTCCGACCACCGCCAAAAGCCCCGCGCTCGCATACACAATGGGCGACGCGCCGCTTCCGGAGTTGCCGAAAACTATATCGCTGATGGGCCGCACCCTGATCGCGTGTCCTTCGTTGGAAGCCGGGTATTCGCGCGCCAGGTCCGATGCAATGGTCGCCATATTCGCTTGCGCCAGCGAACGATTTACGCCTGGCTTGATCCGCCCCACGCCTTGGAACAACACTCGATTGCGATCGCTGAGCGCGGCACGCATTTCGTTGGGCAGCAGTTCTTCGGCCATCGCCGCTGGAACCCACATATCAGGTCCGAAAATCGCGTTCACTCCGATGAATCGGCGCGGACCCACGCCCACCACAGTCAGCACCACGTGATTGATCTGCAGCCGCTTGCCCACGATGTCACTCGCGCCGCCAAAGCGTTCCTGCCACGTCCCGTAGCTGATCACCGCCACTGCGTGGGCTTGGGAGACGCTGTCCTCTTCAGGAAAGAAGAATCGCCCGGCGGCAGGCTTGAGACCCAATGTCGAAAAATAATTGCCCGTCGCTAACTCGCAAAAAAGCCTTGCCGAAGAGGCGTCCGATTGCCACGTAACAATGCGCGCCGAGCTATAGCCCGCCAGCGAGTCGAATACCTGGTTCCTGGCCTGATAGTCCTTCAGATCCGCGTAGGAAATAGGCTTCGGCGCGCCTCCTTTGTTGCCGGCGTCGGCTGCGGTAACGGCAGCCAGTTCGCTGGAATTCTCCACCGGCAGAGGATTCAGGATCAACGTGTTGATCACTGTGAATACGGTGGTGTTCGCGCCGATTCCGAGCGCGAGCGTCAGAACCACCAGCAGGACGAACATCGGGCTCTTGCCCATCGTACGCGCCGCGTATCGCAGGTCTCTCCCAAGATCTTCCAATAAATTACCTCGGCCCGTTTCACCGGGAACCGCTTGATAGTCCGCCATTTGTTGACTCCTTGCCAGACCAGTCCGCATCGGGTACATGTCATCCAGCTCCGATAAAGCGCTGTGATAAGCCTCCCGTTCGCTCGCTCCCCCGCTCCGCAATTCGCGGTATTGATCTTCCAAATGCTGAGCGATCTCCTCTGTCAGGTCCGATTCGGCGGCCGGATTCAGGCTCAGTGATCGCAGCCGTTCCCTGACGATATTTTTCCAGTTATGCATGTTCGATCCCCGTGACGCGGCTGATAACGGCGACGAATTCCTTCCAGCTTTCCTCCTTCGAGCGAAGCACTTGCTTACCTTTCGCCGTCAGGCTGTAATACCGCCGCCTTCTTTGCTCGGCCTTTTCCACCCACCGCCCCTCGATCGAGCCCTGTTCCTCCAGCCGGTGGAGCAGCGGATACAGCGAGGTAACGTGAAATCGCAGAGCCCCTCCCGATCGAACCTGGATCAGCTTCGAAATGTCGTAGCCGTGCCGAGGCTGGTCTTCCAGCAAAGACAACACAAGAAGCTCAGCGCTCCCCTTCTTCCACTCTGAATCCGTCATATTGTTCCGTTCCTTATATTGGACGAGCAAATAACAAATTTGTTCCACCAAGTTTCTACCGGGCAGCAACTTGCGGCACGCCACAAGCCCCACTAGGACCTGACACCGAACCCCGACAGTCATGGAGGGGTCCTAACGTTTTCCCCGCGCTACCGCCCGCTAAAATGCCGGTGGCACCATCGCGGTTACCCGGTCGTCGATCAACGTCACGCTCCCTTTGAGCGTCAACGTGGAATTCGGGTCCGGTGTGTAAAGCAAGATCCGCTTATCAATGGAAGCATCCACGCTGGTCGGAGGTCCCAGGATTCCAACAACTTGCGCCTCCGACATTCCGCTCTTTATGAGAGTCCAATTGGAAGCCTTATGCCAGGGAGGCGTCTCTGAAGGAATGGGCGTCGGCATAGGCGTAGCGGCCGACTGCAAAGCCTTCACGGCCTTTTCGAGCTGTGCGATCCTGTCCTCTTGATCCGCGACTTTGCGCTTGAGCAGCGCCGTCTCCTTAGTCAATTCGTCCACCCGAGGATCGCGAGTTTGCCCACCAGCAATCGCGCACATCAGAATCAGGAGAATGAGTTTAGCCATAGTCATCAGGTGAGCACGCCAATGACCAGCCCCTGTGGGGCCCGATCCCTCCAACAGAGCCGCCATGCGTAGCATGCGGACGCTCGCGCCACCCCCCATCAACCCGCCGGCATCCGACTGAAAAATCGCGAACGAATTTCCCTCCGAATCCTGACACACCGCAAACCATGCCGCGCCTGGCAATGCCACCTACGGAACCAGGGTCTTGCCCCCACATTTCTCCACCAGATCCGTACACGCATCCACTCCCGGAACCAGAATCCCTACGCTAATCTGCTGGCCCGGATATTCCCGCCGCGGACCCGTCCTGCCCGCTCATCACATACCAATATTTCTCCCGACCCTCCAATCCAACCGTGAATTGCCAGGCCAAACACTTCTTCGTAAAACCGAATCGCCTCTCCGGAGCATCAGCGGGAATAGCAAAATAGTTGACTTGAGGCATGGTGCTATTCTCACTCCGCCTACTGGCTACTGGCTCCTGGCTCCTGGCTACTTCTCTACTGCGCTAGAATCCTCACAGATGCGAATCATTCATAAAGTTGCCGTCCTCGGAGCCGGCACCATGGGCGCGCGGATCGCCGCCCACTTTGCCAATGCAGGCATTCCCTCCGTCTTGCTCGACATCGTTCTTCCCAATCAACCCAACCGCAACGCCGCCGCTCTCAAAGGACTCGAAAGCGTGGCCAAACTTCGCCCCGGCGGTTTTTTTGTCAATGAATCCGCCGCCCTCATCACCCCCGGCAACTTCGAAGACGACCTGGCAAAAGTGGCCGATTGCGACTGGATCATCGAAGCCGTCGCCGAGAATCTTGAAATCAAGCGCGGCCTGTGGAAGAAAGTCGAGGCCCTGCGACAGCCCCAAGCCGTCGTTTCGACCAACACCAGCGGAATCCCGCTTCACAAGATCGCGGAAGGCTTTTCGGAAGCCTTCCGCCAGCATTTCTTAGGTACCCACTTTTTCAACCCGCCCCGCTACATGCATCTGGTCGAGCTGATTCCTCTGCCCGACACCTCCCATGAAGTGATGGACTTCGTGTCCGCCTTCTGCGAGCGCCGCCTCGGCAAAGGCGTTGTCCCGTGTAAGGACACTCCCAATTTCATCGCCAACCGCATCGGCAGCTTCTTCGGCGCGACGGTGCAGAAGATCGCCATCGAAGGCGACTACACCGTAGAAGAGGTAGACCTCATCACCGGCCCTCTGATCGGGCTTCCCAACAGCGGCAGTTTCCGGCTGCTCGATATCGTGGGCCTCGATGTGTGGTCGTCAGTCGGCACGAATCTTTATCACGCCGTCCCCGACGACCCCTGGCGCGACCGCTTCCTCATGCCGGAATTCCACACCAAGATGACCGAGCGCGGCTGGCTCGGCGAAAAATCCGGCCAGGGTTTTTACAAGCGCGTCGGCACGGAAAAAGAAATCCACGCCATCGACCTCCACACGTTCGAATATCACCCGGCGATTAAACCAAAGTTCCCCGCCGCCGAAGCCGCCAAAAACATCGAGGATCTCCCCGAGCGCCTCCGCACCCTGGTAGCGGGAACCGATCGCGTCGGAACATTTTTGTGGAAGCTCTACAGCGATCTCTTCCTCTATTCCGCCGAGCGCGTCCCCGAAATCGCCGACGAAATCTTCCAGATCGATCGCGCGATGCGCTGGGGCTACGCTAACAAATTGGGCCCTTTTGAGCTCTGGGACGCTCTAGGATTTCGAAATGTCTGTGCGCGCCTCGAAAAGGATGGACATTCACTGCCACCCCCTGTACATAGAATGTACAGTCAAGGCGCCGAGTCACTGTATTTATGGTCGACCAAGGGTAAACAATACTTCGATTTCATCTCCAGCAGCTATAAACCGCTCCACGAACGCAACTCCCTGTCCGATCTGAAGCGCGCCGGCAACGTCGTAAAGTCGAACGCAGGCGCCTCCCTCATTGACCTGGGCGACGGCGTAGTCTGCCTGGAATTTCACAGCAAGATGAATACGCTGGGCGAAGATCAAGTCGGCATGATCTACAGCGGAATCAGCGAGTTGGAGAAGAACTTCGACGCCATGGTGATCGCCAATCAAGGCGAAAACTTCAGCGTCGGCGCGAATCTGATGCTGGTTCTGTTAGGAGCCCAGGAAGGCGAATGGGACGAAATCAACGCCGCCATCCACCGCTTCCAGCAAGCCAACATGGCTTTGAAATATGCGCCCAAGCCGGTGGTCGCCGCGCCGTTCTCCCGGGCGCTGGGCGGCGGATGCGAAATTCCCTTGCATTGCAGTAGGATACAGGCTTCAGCCGAGACCTATATCGGCCTGGTAGAAGTCGGCGTCGGCCTGATCCCCGGAGCCGGCGGCACCAAGGAAATGATCCTGCGCCTGCAGGACGCGCGCAAAGCCTTTGAATTGATCGGGATGGCCAAAGTCTCCTCCAGCGCGGAGGAAGCCCGTCAACTGGGCTTCCTCACCAAATCCGACCGCATTTCCATGAATCCAGACCTCTTAATTGAGGATGCCAAGGAACTCGCCCTGTCGTTGGTAAAGGATTATCAGCCCGGCGTCCCGCGAACCGACGTTAAAGTGGGCGGAGAAAGTGCCTTTGCGATGTTAAAGTTAGGAGCCTGGACCCTGCGCCAGGGCGGCTACATCTCAGACTATGATGTAGTCGTCGCCGAAAAACTCGCTAACGTACTAAGCGGCGGCCGGCTGACCGGCGAACAAATGGTCAGCGAGCAGTATCTGCTAGATTTAGAACGGGAAGCCTTCCTCAGCCTGTGCGGAAACCCCAAAACCCAGGCACGCATGCAGTTCATGCTCAAGACCGGAAAGCCCCTAAGGAATTAATCACATGCAAGAAGCCGTCATCATCGATTGTCTGCGCACAGCCGTGGGAAAATCCGGCCGTGGAACGCTAAAATACACCCGCCCCGACGACATGGCCGCCGCCGTTTTTGACGATTTGCTAAAGCGCCATCCGCAAGTAAACAAAGCCGAAATCGACGACGTGATCCTCGGCTGCGCTACTCCCGAAGCCGAATCGGGGATGAACATGGCCCGAGTCGCCGCACTGCGCGCCGGATTGCCCGATTCAGTCCCCGGCGTCACGATAAACCGTTTCTGCTCATCGGGATTGCAAGCCATCGCGATGGCCGCCGAGAAGATCCGCTCGGGCGGCGCAGACATCGTCATCGCGGGAGGCAGCGAATCCATGAGCCTGCTCCCCATGTCCGGCCATAAGTTCGCGCCCAATCCATGGATGGTCGACAACATCCCGCAAATCTATATGGGTATGGGACTTACCGCCGAAGAAGTGTACCGGAAATACAACGTCAGCCGCGAAGATCAAGACCAATTCTCCTATCGGAGCCATCAGAATGCGTTGAAAGCGCAAGCCGAAGGCCGCTTCGATGACGAGATCGTACCGCTGGAAGTTGATAATACGTCGCCCAAAGAAACCAAGCGGAGCCTGTTCAAAAAAGACGAAGGCCCGCGCGCCGATACGTCGCTCGAAGCACTGGCTAAACTCCGTCCTGTCTTCCACGTAGCAGGTACAGTGACCGCCGGAAATTCCTCCCAAACCAGCGACGGCGCAGCCGCCGCCATCGTGATGAGCGAGAAAAAAGCCCGCGAGTTGGGACTGAAACCGATGGCCCGATTCGTCAGTTTCGCAGTCGGCGGAGTGCCCCCGGAGATCATGGGCATCGGTCCGATCGTGGCGATTCCGAAGGCCCTGAAACAAGCCGGGTTGACACTGAATGACATCGGATTAGTCGAGTTGAATGAGGCATTTGCCGTTCAAGCTCTGGCAGTGGCGCGCGAGGTAGGACTTAACATGGAAACGCTGAATGTGAACGGAGGCGCGATCGCGCTGGGGCATCCCTTAGGATGCACCGGAGCGAAACTGACGGCGACTATTTTGCGCGAAATGAAGCGGCGCAACGTAAAATACGGCATGGTAACAATGTGCATCGGCGGCGGGCAGGGCGCTGCGGGAATTTTTGAAAATCTGAATTAGAGGTAAATCATGGCGACCACGACAGTTGCGATTCCGAAGACCAAAGGCGGCGCGTTTTTGATCGAGCGCAGCTCGCCCGAAGAAATTTTCACGCCCGAAGATTTCACCGACGAACATCGCGCCATCGCGAAAACGACAGACGAGTTCTGGCAGAAAGAAGTGGTCCCGCACATCGACGCCATTCGTCATCAGGACCACGCGCTGTGCGCGAAGATCCTTAAAAAATCCGGTGAGCTGGGGCTGACCGCGGTGGTCCTGCCGGAAAAATTCGGCGGCATGGAAATGGACATGACGTCGATGATGGTGGTGGCCGAAGGGGTGGCGCGCGAAGGCTCGTATTCGGCGTGGCATGGCGCGCACACCGGCATCGGCACGCTGCCGTTGCTGCTGTTCGGCACGGAAGCGCAGAAAGCAAAGTATTTGCCGAAGCTCGCGACTGCGGAAATGATCGCGGCGTATTGTTTGAGCGAGCCGCAGGCCGGCTCCGATGCGCTGGCGGCTCGGACGCGCGCGGATCTATCGGCCGATGGGACGCATTATGTTCTCAACGGGCAGAAAATGTGGATCACCAACGGCGGTTTTGCGGACCTATATACCGTATTCGCGAAAGTCGGCGGCGAGAAGTTCACGGCGTTCTTAGTAGAGCGGGCGTGGCCCGGCGTGAAGCCCGGCGCGGAAGAAAAGAAGATGGGGATCAAGGGCAGCTCGACCACGGCTGTCTTTTTGGACAACGTGAAAGTGCCGGTCGAGAATGTGCTGGGTGAAATCGGGCGCGGGCACATCATCGCATTCAATATTTTGAACCTGGGGCGGTTGAAGCTCGGCCCGTTCGCGCAATGGCGGCTGCCGCGCGGATCTGGCCGACGCGATTCAGTACGCGAAAGAACGCAAGGCGTTCGGCAAATCGATCAGCGAATTCGGCATGATCCAGCACAAGATTGCCGAGATGGCTGTGCGGATGTTTGCCAGCGAGAGCATGACGTATCGCGTGGTGGGCGCGATTGAGGCGCAACTGGCGGGCTTCTCCTGGGATGCGCCGGATGCGGGCAATCAGCAATTGAAGGCGGTGGAGGAATTTGCGACGGAATGCTCCTTCATCAAAGTGTTCGCGTCGGAGACGCTGGATTACGTGGTGGATGAATGCGTGCAAATTCACGGGGGCTACGGGTTTTCGCAGGAATATTCGTGTGAGCACGCGTATCGCGATTCGCGCATCAACCGGATTTTCGAAGGGACCAACGAAATCAACCGGCTGCTCGCCACGGGGATGATGCTGAAACGGGCGCAGAAGGGGACTCTGCCGCTGGTCGCGGCGGTGAAGACGCTACAGTCGGAGATTCTCGCGGGCCCGCAGCTCGGCGAAATAGATATGGTCGCCAACGCTAAAAAAATTGGACTGTTCGCGCTGGGCGTGGCTTTCCAGAGGTACATGACGGCTCTTGAGGAGCAGCAGGAAGTGGTGGCAAATATCACGGACATCCTGATGAACGCTTACGCGCTGGAGTCGGCGACGCTACGGGCGGAAAAGATTGCCCGGGGCGGTCGGAACGCCGAGAATGCGAAGGACATGGTCTCAGTGTTTGCGCGCGAGGCGATGGATACCATCGAATCGGCGGCGAAAACGGTGCTGGCGGCGTGTTCGGAGGGCGACGCGCTGCGGACGAATCTGGCGGTGCTGAAGCGGTTCACGAAGTATGAGCCGGTGAACACGATCGGACTGCGGAGGAAGATCGCCGCGCGGATGATCGAGGCGGGGAAGTATTTGGTTTAGAGGATAAGGCGGAGGGCAGGTCGGGAACCTGCCCCACTGCGGATCCAAAAAGCGTACAATCTCATCACACATCTATGTCACTACGAATTAACGACGAGGCGCCGAATTTTACTGCGCAGACTACTCAGGGCGAGATTGACTTCCATCAATGGATTGGCGATGGGTGGGCGATTCTGTTTTCGCATCCCAAGGATTTTACGCCGGTTTGCACGACCGAACTGGGCTACATGGCCAAGCTGGAGCCTGACTTCAAGTCGCGCAACACGAAGGTGATCGGGTTGAGCGTCGACCCGGTGTCGAGCCACGGCAAATGGGCCGGGGACATCGAGGAGACGCAGGGCTACAAGGTTAACTACCCGATGATCGGCGATCCGGAACTGAAAATCGCCAAGCTGTATAACATGCTGCCGGCCGAGGCGGGCGAGACTTCGGAAGGCCGCACGGCCGCTAACAATGCCACTGTGCGCACGGTGTTCATCATCGGTCCGGACAAGAAGATCAAGCTGATGCTGAGCTATCCGATGACCACGGGGCGCAACTTCGACGAGATTCTGCGGGTACTGGATTCGATGCAACTGACGTCGAAACACAAAGTCGCGACGCCGGTGAATTGGAAGAAGGGCGACGACGTGATCATCACGGGCGCGGTTTCCGACGAAGAGGCGAAGACTCTATTTCCGGGGTATAAAACGGTGAAGCCTTATTTGCGGACTGTGGGGGAACCGAAGTAATCGGGTGCGTTTGCCCGCTCCCTGACGGTCGCGGCTCAGGGGGCGGAGGTTGAGGCGGTAGGTTGGTGGAGGTTGGGGGCAGTAGGTTGAGCGGAGGTTGGGGGCGGTGGGTTGAGCGGAGGTTGGGGGCAGTAGGTTGAGCGAAGGTTGAGAGCGGTGGGTTGAGCGGAGGTTGGGGGAGATTGGTCACTCGAAGACAATTTGTGGCTGGGGCGGTGGCTGCTGCCGCCGTTCGGGCGCAGGCGAATCTCTGGGGCGGCTCGGTGGTCGACTGCCATCATCACTTGCGCCGGACGGCTGAGGACAACATCGCTCATCTGGACGGGTGCGGCGTATCGAACGCGATGGCGCTGGCTCGGGAAAGCTCGGTGGAGCAGATCGCCGCGATCCAGGAAAAATATCCGGGTCGGCTGCTGGGATGGTTCGCCAGCACCGATATCACGAAGCCTGAGGCGGAGGCGCTGCTCACCAAGGCGATCAAGAACGGCGCGATCGGATTCGGCGAAATCAAATTTCACGTGGAAGCGGCGGGACCCGAGCTGCGCCGCATGTATACGCTGGCCGCCGATTTGAATGTGCCGATTCTGATTCATTTTCAGGAAGTGCCGCACGCGCCTACCGAGGGCGTGTTCTCCACCGGGTGGCGAAATTTCGAGGCGATCCTGAAGGCGTATCCGAGGACGCGCTTCATCGGACACGCCGACGCGTTCTGGGCCAACGTCAGCGCGGATTACGCGAACGATGTCGCGTATCCCAGCGGTCCCGTCAAGCGCGGCGGGGTCACCGATAAACTGCTGGGCGACTATCCGAATCTGTATGGGGACCTGTCGGCCAATTCAGGGAACAACGCTCTATCGCGCGATCCGGAGTTTACCGCCGGATTTCTCAAGCGCCACGAAGACAAGCTGATTTTCGGAAGCGACTGCGCCTGCACGGACGGCAAGGGCGGAGGCATTTCGCAGGCGGGGAATCCGGCGGCGAGCAGGCTGGCGGGCAAGTGCGTGGCGCGGGAGACTCTGACGCTGCTTCAGAACACGGCGTCGCCCCAGGCGTTTCGCAAGATGGCTTGGGAGAATGCGCACCGCGTTTATCGATTGAAAGCCTGACGCGAAACATTCGCGGTTCGCGCGACTCCTACTTGAGAGTGCAGCCGCAAACCGTCCCGATCACCGACGCGATGGATTCCGCCAGGGAAGCCCACCTCCGCTACGTGGCGGCCGATGGGCCGGGCATTTCCCGCAAGCGTCATGGAAAGAGTTTTTCCTACATCGGCGCGGATTCCAAGCCGGTGAAGGACCGCGCGACGCTCGATCGGATCCGGTCCCTGGTGATTCCTCCGGCCTGGGAGAACGTTTGGATTTGTCCGTTCGCGAATGGACACATTCAGGCGGTGGGGCGCGATGCGCGGGGACGAAAGCAGTATCGCTATCATCCGCGGTATCGCGCGGTGCGGGACGAAAAGAAATTCGACCGCATGCAGGCGTTTGGCGCCGCGCTTCCGAAAGTTCGGGGGCAGGTGAAGAAGCACTTGTCGCTGCCGGGGCTGCCGCAAGCGAAGGTGATCGCCGCGCTGGTGCGCCTTCTCGACGAGACCGGTATTCGAATCGGCAACGAAGAGTATGCGAAGAGCAACGATTCGTTCGGACTCACCACGCTGCTGAATCGCCACGCGGACGTCCGGGGCGACAGGATCCGTTTGCGGTTCCGAGGGAAGAGCCGCCAGCAGCATGACGTGACGCTGCACGACAAGCGGCTGGCGAAAATTGTCAAACGGTGTCAGGATCTGCCGGGGCAGGAGCTGTTTGAATATCAGACGGAGGAAGGCGAAACAATAGATGTGGACTCCACCGACGTGAACGAATACCTGCGGGAAATTACGCAGGACAATTTCACGGCGAAGGATTTTCGTACCTGGCATGGAACGGGCCGGACGGCTCGGGAACTGGTCGCGTTAGGGCCGGCGAGCAGTGAGACTGAGGCAAAGCTGAACATCGTCGCCGCGGTGAAGGTGGCGGCGGAGCATCTGGGTAACCGGCCGGCCGCTTGTCGAAAGTATTACATTCATCCGGCTGTTTTCGAGAGCTATCTGGACCAGACTATTTTTTCAATTATTAAAAACGTTCCGGAAAAGGCGACGCCGTCGCATAAACTGAGGCCGTTCGAACTGGCGGTTCTCCGGCTGGTGGAATCGCGAAAGCATCCGCAGGCGAAGGCTGGCTAAAACGTCCATCCTGAGAAACGTCGTAAAATCGCAACATGACCAGACGCATGCTCATGGGCGCTGCTTTGGCGGCGCCGTTCGTTCCGTTTCTTAAGGGCGAAAGCCGGCTGCCGATTAAGAAGGCAGTAGAGTTCAACATGCTGCCGAAATCGCTCAGCGCTATGGATGCATTTCAGCTGGCGAAAGATTCCGGCTTTGAGGAGATTGAGTGTCCGACGACGCCGGATCAGGCCAAGGCGGAGGAGATGCTGGGGGCGTCGAAAAAGAGCGGGCTGCGGATTCATTCGGTGATGAATCAGGCGCACTGGAGCTCGCCTTTATCGTCGCCCGATCCGGCGGTGGTGGAGAAGAGCCTGGAGGGAATGCGCACCAGTATCGCCAACGCGAAAATGTGGGGCGCGGACACGGTGCTGCTGGTCCCGGCTGTCGTCAACGCCGATGTCAGTTACGCGCAGGCTTGGGAGCGGTCGCAACGGCAGATCCGCAAGCTGATCCCCGTAGCGCAGGAGGCGAAGGTCGTCATCGGGATCGAAGAAGTGTGGAATAAATTCCTGCTGAGCCCGCTGGAGTTCGCACGCTACATCGATGCGTTCGAAAGCCCGTGGATCAAGGCGTATTTCGATGTCGGCAACGTGGCCATCAGCGGATACCCGCAGGATTGGATCCGCGTGCTGGGCAAGAGAATCGTGAAGCTGCACATCAAGGATTTCAAGTTCGAGAAAAACGTCGCATCGTGGGTGGCGTTGAAGGACGGCCAGATCGACTGGCACGCGGTCCACGCCGCGCCTGGAGTCCATTGGCTACAAGGGCACCGCGACGGTGGAGTTGTCCGGAGGAGACGGGGAGTACCTGAAAGAAGTCAATCGGCGGTTCGAATCGATTCTGAGTGGAGTATAAACCGGCATGAAGAAGTTCGCGCTCGGGTTTGTGATTGGGCTAATATTCGCGGGCCTGGTGGTGCTGATCGCGGGAGCGGTGGCGATGCGGTTTGGCGATCGCCCGCTGACGGTGGCGGATGGAACCATGCTGGTGCTGCACCTGGAAGGCGAATTGCCGGAGCAGCCGCAGGTGTCGATCCCGATCCCGTTCCTGGAAGATCAGCAGCCGATGACGGTGGTGGAGACGTGGCAGCTGCTGCGCAAGGCCGCGGCGGATTCGCGCATCAAGGCGTTGGTTCTGGAACCGCGCGAATTGAGCGTGGGATGGGCCAAGCTGGAGGAGCTGCGCGCGTCGATCGTCACGTTCAAGAAAACGGGCAAGCCGGTGTACGCGTTTCTGCGCGGCGCGGGGACGAAAGAATATTACGTAGCGACGGCGGCGGACCGGGTGTTCATGGCTCCCGAAGATGAGCTGGATGTGAAGGGTCTGCGCGCGGAGCTGATGTTCGTGAAAGGGACGCTGGACAAGCTTGGTGTCGGCCTGGAGTTCGAGCACGTCGGCAAATATAAAGACGCGCCGGATATGTTCACGCGCACGTCGCCGACGCCGGAAACGCTCGAGGTGGAGAATCAGATTCTCGATCAGTTTTACGGCAATCTGATCGCGGTGATCGCGGAGGGCCGCAAGAAGCAGCCGGACGCGGTGCGGACGCTGATCGACGATGGGCCTTTCGTGGGCAAGAGCGCGCTGGACGGCGGGCTGGTGGATGAATTGGTGTTCGAAGACGAGATGTTCGGGAAATTGAAAGACGCGGCGAAGCTGGGGTCGATCAAGAGAATCGGAGAGAAGGATTACGCGAAGATCGAAGTCGCGGGGGTCGACGGCAAGACTAAAATCGCGTTCCTGGTGGGGCAGGGTGAGATTACGCGCGGCGGCACCAACGAGTCGGTGGGCAACGACGGCATCACGGCCAGCGGCTTGGTGAAGCTGATGCGGCAGGTGGAGAATGACGCGTCGATCAAGGGAGTGATTCTGCGCATCGATTCGCCGGGCGGCGACGGGATTGCTTCGGACGACATTCTGCATCAGGCAAAACAGTTGAGCGCCAAGAAGCCGGTGGTGATTTCCATGTCCGATCTGGCTGCATCCGGTGGATACTTCATCGCGATGACGGGCGATCCGGTGATTGCGTATCCGAACACGCTGACGGGATCGATCGGCGTATTTTTCGGCAAAGTGAACTTGAAAGGGCTGTTCGATAAGGTAGGTCTTACGACGTATACGCTCAAGCGGGGGCGCTTTTCCGATATCGATTCGACCACCGCTCCGCTGGACGACGAGCAGCGGGCGAAGCTGCGGCGGGAAATCGAGACGTTCTATAAAGGTTTCGTGGATCGCGTGGCGGCGGGTCGCAAGAAGCCTTACGACACGGTGGAGCCGTTGGCGCAGGGACGGGTCTGGCTGGGGGCGCAGGCGAAACAGAACGGCTTGGTCGATGAACTGGGCGGACTGGATCGCGCGATCGAAATGGTAAGGGATCGCGCGAAGATCTCATCGTCCGAGAAGATTACGCTAGTCACGTACCCGCCGAAGAGGTCGGTGTGGGATGTGTTGTTTAATAAGTCGGATGAGACGGCTCAGGTGGAGACGCTGATGCGTCCGTTCGTGGGTCGGCTACCTGTGCGGGCGCTGGCGCATGGCGGGATTATGCGGCTGATGCCTTTTGCGATTGATGTGAAGTGACGTTTTTCCAGACGGCGGGAAAGCGCGGACAGGTGAAAGCGCCTATCCCACCAAAGCCAATCATCTAAGCATGCGGTTTTCGCTAACTAAGTCCGGGCTGCGCCCGGATGGACCGATAGACAATCGGTCCGCAGGTTGGCAACCTGGCCCACAACTCTCTTGACTTTCAACTACTGTGTGACGTACAGTGTGTATAGCACAGTATGAATGAAAGTCCGTTTGAAAATCTCAAGCTCGAATTGAGGCGCGGATGCCTGGTGTTGGCTGTGCTGGCGCAACTAAGAGTAGAGCATTACGGCTACACGCTGCGCAAGGCGCTGGCCGACGAGGGGCTGGAGATGGAAGAAAGTACGTTATACCCGCTGCTGCGGCGACTCGAAACGCAAGGGTTGCTGACCAGTGAATGGCGCGAGGAAGACAAGCGCAACAAGCGTTTTTATCGGCTGTCGAAAGACGGCAGGCTGGTGCTCAAACATCTCTTAGAAGAATGGCGCAAGATGGATGACTCGCTCCGACGAATCTTCCAGGAGGCAAAAGTATGAATCTGTTGAATCGATATTTGCAGGCGGTCGGAAGATGCCTGCCCAGGGTGCGCCGCGACGACATCCTTGAGGAATTGCGGATAAATATTCTCGCCCAAATGGAGGACCGGGCAGAGGAGCTGGGTCGTCTATTGACGGACGACGAACAGGCTGAGATTCTCCGGCACCATGGAAATCCTACCATCATCGCGGGTCGCTACAGCGATGGCAATCTCGGGCTCGCCTTCGGACGCCAGTTGATCGGACCGGAGCTGTTTCCGTTTTACAGAACAGTGCTCAAGATCAATTTCTCGATCACATGGTGATTCTGGGCGCAACGATGCTCGCTCGCCAATTAGGCGAGCCAGTTACGTTTACGTGGATTCTCTTCCCGCCGCTGAGTCAGTTCGTCGTCGTGACTTTGATCTTCATCATTTTGGATCGAAACAAAGGGAAGTTATTGGATAATTGGGATCCGAGGAAGCTGGCGGCGGTCAAGGGGAATCTCGAAGAAGGTCCGAACGCGCGTAGCATTTTCGCCTTCCTCGTCTTGAAGGTCGCAACGTTATGGATGGTGCTTACGCCTCCGTGGCCCTATTTGCTGCTGGGGCCGGCGCGGTCAATGTGCAGTCGATGCCGATGAAACTCATGCCGAATTGGCTGGAATTCTACTGGGCAATTATGATCCTGTTATGCGCCCAACTGGTGGTTCAGTTTTTCAGCCTATTCCGATTGCTGGCGCGCCGCAAGGTGCAGATCGCGGAGTTGGCCCTCAAGGTTTTCGGGTTGGGCATAGGAATGGCTCTGTTGCTGAAAGCTTCGAACTACGTCATTTCGGAGGATCAGCATTTGGCGGAATGAGCGAACCTGACCTTCTTAATTACTTTGATCGTCTGGTTCGCGATCCATCTGTCTGGTATAGGGACGCTGTTACTTTCATTAGTTCGCGAGCGTAACGAGATGTTGCCCGCGGGGCAGCATTAGAACATTTCCGGACATCTCCGGACTCACTTGCGCGCCATCGATTTCCAGTTTGCGGGGAGCATGTTCGAGCGTGGCCAGCGCGCGGGCGCTGCTTTGGTAGGCGAACTCGATTCCATCGGAAATCACTTTGGCGGACTTCAATTCGCCGTTGAAGTCGAGCATCTTTAATGGGACAGGTTTCGCGCTCGACTCCACGGAATGCGCACCGCGCGGCAGCCAGAGGGTTTTGGAGTTCAACACCGGCCATGGTCTCCCGTCGACTAAAGCCTGTCCTTGCCAGGGGATGCCGGTGCCTCGGCGGGATTCGACAGCTAGTTTCCCGCCCACGATTTCGGCTCGGTCGACGGACGATGCGGCGGCGGATAGAAGCGCTAAGTCGGCCGACAGAATGGAGTTCTCGAAGTACAGAGCGACCCTCGGAAATGATGCGGAGGCGGTATGGACCAGTTCGAATAACTCGGTGCCGGTTTGTTGTTTGGTGGGGTAGACGTCCTGATAGCGCTCGACTACGTTGATGTCGATCGCAAGTTTGTCACGTTGATCCGTTAAGCCTGCGTATCGCGCGGCGATTTGGGGGTAGCGCTGCGGGCCCAGATTCCAGATGGTGGCTGGGTCCTCGATGAGGAACGTAAAGTCATGAGAACTCAGCATGGGAAGGAGGCGGGAAGCGTCAGCGCCGATTTTTTCGCGCATGGTGGTGTCGAAACGATCGTCCACGTGGGTGAGAGTGAGGTCGAGATGGGGCTTGGTTTTACGGATGTCATCGATTTGGGTGAGCCATTCGGACTGCTGACGGCGGGCTAAATCGGCCCTGAAGTCGATAAAAGCGGCGAGCGCGGAGCCTTGTGCGACCTTCATCGAGCGAAAAAGCTCGATGGGGTCAAAACCGTTTTTAGCGCGAAATTCGGTGCGCACGTCGTCGTTCATCGGGGTCATGCGGGCGGGGTTGTCGAAACCTTCCAGCGATTCAAAGTAAAGCTCGGCCAGGTTTACGCCATCCCAATCGAAGCGGGTGATCAGGTCGCGGACGCCTTTGGAAACCTCGGCAAAAGCGGCGCGATTGGTGAGATTCATGAGTTTTCGCCAATCGAGCTGGGCATCTTGCAGCAGCGCGGTTTTTTCACGCCACTCCGGATGCTGGTCCCAGAACTTCTCGCTGACATGCGGGAGCTCCAGCCACGCGTAGACCACGATTCCGTTGCGATGGCAGGCGTCGATCAGTTTGCGCAGATATTCGTCGGCTTGCGGGTCGCGCTCCCAATAATGCCAGGCGGCGATGTGCAGCGCGCCAATGCCGGAAGCTTTCCATCTCTCGGCGAAGTAATCGATGTCCACGCGGGAGCGATAGGCGGAATCGAAGAAGGCCCAAAGGCGACCGGATCTAAACGGGGCTTCGAGGCCGAGGTCGGCGAGGGCTTGCGGGATGTAAGGGAATCGCTCATAACCCAAGGGACCGGGAGAAGCTGCGATCCAGAGAACGGCTCCTTTGGATCGCCTCAGACCGGCCATGAGGGGGGCGCGTTGCCATCGGTCGGCTGCGAACACGCGAGCGTCTTTGGGAATTTCGAAGATGGGGAGATCGAGGGGCTTTTCCCAGACGATGTGCAGCTTCGGGGCGCGGACGTCTTCTACGCTGTTCACGATGATGTGAGGTTTGGTGGTCGGGCGGAAGCCGAAGGATTCGGCAAGGGGGGATTGTCCTTCCATAATGAGGATCGCTCCGCGGTCTACTCGCGACTGGCAGTCTTGAATAGAGGCTTGGGCGCCGGTGGGGATGACGATGAGGTCGGCTGCCGAGTTTTCGCGGAGGCCGATGGAGGTGAGGATGGAGCGCCAGGAGCCTGGGTTGTCGCCGAGGATGTGGAAGGAGAGGGTGGGGGAGGCGGAGAGGCATTGGATTAAAACAAGGAGGCCGATTGCCAATCGGCCGCAGGCTGCCAGCCTGCCCCACACGGCGGGCCAGTTCGTTAGCATATCCCCTCCATGACTGTCGGGGTTCGGTCGGAGAATCGTCCTCAGCGCCGACACCGAACCCCGACAGTTATGGAGGGAATAGTGAAGTTTTCTCAGAGACACGCCACTAATGAGTGAATGCATACCAGACTCCGATTCTGAGGTCGTTGTAGTTGGGGCCGCGGGGGTTTCCTTGATTGATGAGATAGGATCCGCGGAGAAGGTTGATGGAGAAAAGAAGAGGCACGTGCGAGGTTTCGAATTTGAATCGAACCCCGGGGCCGGTTTCTACCGCATTGGCCCAATACTGGCCTTGCAGATCGACCGTGGAGTTGGCGTTCCAGTAGATCTGGGAGTTGCGGAGAGTGTATCCGGCGCGATTCTGGGAGTAGAGCAGAGTGTCTTTATGAAAGCGGCTGACGTAGATGCCGTCCTCGTTCGTCTCGGCGAAGATGCCGTGGGCACCCTTCGTTAAAAGGTGTCCAAAGCCTTTGATATAGGACACGCCGCCGCGATAATCGGGGAGGAGGCGGCCGGTGTCGGCTATGGTGGGATTCAATCGCAACGACTCGCCGGCTTCGAACCACGCGGTCGCGCCGTACATCGGTTTAGTAGCCACGCCGAGGCCGAGAATTACGCTGCGCTCGCTCAAGTATTGGGGGCCGTAGTTGGCGAATTCGACCGCGCCGCGGGAATCGCCTACCAGGCGCGTGGAAAGGTACGGACGCAGCCAGGCATTCTTGAGACGCAGCTCGACTTTCGCTTGCGCGTAGGCGAACAGGTCCCGCCAGCGCGAAGAATAAATGGGAAAGATCCAGACGGTGGTGCGAAAAAGAGCCGTATCCTGGTGCAGATTGCGATAAGCGCGCGAGGCTTCGCGGGCGATTGCAGGATCGGGACTGGCGCGAGCGAGGGCGAACCACTGGACGGCTTGGCGGTCGTCCTTCAACATGTTGTAGGTCCAGCCGAGCTTGAGCATGACTCCGTAGTCTTCCGGACTGTCTTCATGCGCAATGCGGAAGTACTTCAGGGCGTCCTGCAGATAACCTTTCTCCAGGCTTTTTTCGCCCAGCAGGCGGGCTTGATTGGAGCCGGCGGGCCTGGGCTGCTCCACACTTTGTTGGAGATTTTGCGGAGTCTTCATGGCGATGCGGACGCGCTCGGCAAGTGCGAGGTCGCCGCTCGAGAGCACTCGCTGCAATAACGGGAGCGCGCCTTCTTCATCGCCCCTGGTCCAGCGGAGGAGTCCTAACTGGGCGACCGATTGCAGATCGTTGGGAGCGCTTTCGACGACAGTACGAAATTCCTTTTCCGCCTCGGCGCGGTTTTTCATTTCCATGTGCAGATAGGCGAGCTCCCGGCGCAGCTCCACATTGCGGGGATCGAGCGCAAGGGCGCGTTGGAACTCGTATACATATGGATAACGTTTGGGGAGCAGCTCTCGCGCTTCCTCCGCGACGCGCGGCTCCGTGCCACGAGAAGCCGCGAGCAGGGCCGCGTTCGCTTCATCCGCGCGATTCATTTGGGTGAAGACGCGGCCGAGCGCGACGAGAAGATTCCGGCGGTCCGGGCGGAGATTCCAGGCCTTTTGATAGTGCTCCGCGGCGAGGGGAAGTTCGTCGCGCTGCTCGGCGAGGCGGGCGAGTTCTTCGTGGGCGCTGAAGTTATCAGGCGACATTTCGAGCGCCTTGGTCCAGCGGGCGATGCCTTCGCGGAGGGGGCGGTCTATATTCTCGAAGGCGTCCGCGGCGGTTTGATTGCCGGAATTACGGATGCGGTCGAAGATGCGGCGGGCCAGGGCTTGTTGTTTCGTCTCGTAACAGAGGAACGCGAATTCGAGTGCGACGTGATCGTCGCGAGGGTCGAGACGCATGGCCTCGGCAAACTGGTCGCAGGCGGCTTCGTTTTCGCCGATTTTCAGGAGCGTATAGGCCAGATCCTTGCGCACGGCGGGCCGGTCAGGGGCGATTTTGACGGCTTGTTCGAAGGCGGCGATCGCTCGGTCGTAGTCCTTGGCTCGGAGGGCTGCGTAGGCTTTTTCTAGGGGAGCGTAGGCGGGGTCAGGAGTTTGGGCGGCGGCGAGCGCGGCGAGGAGGATGAGGATTAGTCCTACCATTTGTTGCCCTCTTGGGGGTAATAAGTAGTGGGGCGACGGGGGAAGAGTTCTCTGGGGAAATTGCGTGAGGAGAGTGGCGGACTGTTACAATCGTAGTGGGATAGAGAATGGCCGGGCGAATCGAGATTAATCCTTCAGTGATGCAAGGCAAGCCCGTAGTTCGCGACACACGGATTCCAGTCGAGCTTGTGTTGCGCAAGCTGGCTGAGGGAGCCACGTTCGACGACCTCCTGGATGCTTATCCGAGGCTGACGACGCATGATATTCAAGCCTGCCTAGAGTATGCCGCCGCCACGATTGCTCACGAAGAGATATTGAGTGTGAGTTCCGAGTAGGGGTTGAGTGCGATTTCTCGCGGACGAGAATTGCGACTTCGCGATCGTGAGAGCCTTACGCTCCGCGGGCCACGATGTGCTAGCCGTCAGCGAATTTCAACATAGGTCGATTGACCAGCAATTGATGGAACTCGCTTTCACCGAAAGCCGCATCCTGCTTACCGAAGATAAAGACTTTGGTTAGCTCGCCTTTGTACAGCATGTCAACAATCCAGGCGTAATTCTCGTCAGATTCCCGGCCAGCGCCCGACGTGGACTGGCAGCGTCTGTCCTGCGGATTGTGAGCGAGTTTGGCGCCAGGCTCACGGGCAACTTCGTGGTGTTGCGGCCCGGGTCGGTCCGAATCTCCGGCTCTTACCTAACCGAATAGTTAATCGGAAGATGGTTTGCGTCGGGTGTTAGCTCGGAGGAAGGTTGCGTACATGGTCTCATCCAGCCTGCCTTCGGCGAGTTTCAAGACGGCTTGGGCCGCGTCCTCTTCGGTGGCTGTGAAGATATAGCCGTTTAGTTCGAGAAAGAGGATGCCGACCAGGAAGCCGGTGCGGTTGTTTCCATCGATGAAGGGTCGCCGGCGGACGATGCCTGCGGTATAAGCCGCTGCCATGTCGACGACGGAGGGAGTGTACGCATAGGAGTAAATCTGTTGGGCTCGGGCCAGGGCGGACTCCAGAACATCCTCGTCGCGCACGCCTACTGCTCCGCTGTGCAGAGCGAGCAGGCGGTCATGCAGCGTTCGGGCTTCGGCCTCGAAGATCCACAGGGGCTCTGTCATCGGGGTAGAACGTGGAGGGTGTTTCGGTAGCGGCTGACGATATCTTCGGCCTTCGCCATTTTCTTTTCAAAGGAGGGATCGTAGGGGGTCAGCCGGTAGCAGCCGTCGGGGGCCTGGATCAGGAACAAGGGTCCCCCATCTTTGGTACGCAAATGGGCGATGACTTCTTTTGGCAGGACGACTCCCAGCGAGTTACCGAATTTTCGGACTTTGAGTTCGATCACAGTAATCCTCCGGTTATTACCTCTGTAAGAACATATCACAAGGGGGAGGCGGTAGAGTGAAAATATGGCGCTTCAATTTACCACTTCCTATATAGAGGACTCGCTGACGCTGTTCCGCTATTACAAAAAACTGGCCGACGGGGCGATGGCGCAGGTCACGGACGAACAGCTTTACGCGACCCTCGATGGCGAGATGAATTCGATCGCGGTCATCGCGAAACATATGGCGGGCAATATGAGGTCGCGGTTTACGGATTTTCTGACCAGCGATGGCGAGAAACCCGATCGGAATCGTGATGGAGAGTTTCGGGAACCGCCCGTAGGGCGAGACGCGCTGATCAAGCTGTGGGAGGAGGACTGGAACTGTCTCTTCCGGGCGCTGGAGCCTTTGACCGATGCAGACCTGAAGCGCACGATCACCATTCGCAGCGAGGCTCATTCGGTGATGCAGGCTATTAACAGGCAGGTGGCACATTACTCGTATCACTGCGGGCAAATCGTATTCCTGGCTAAACAGCTGCAAGCGGATCAATGGCAATGCTTGAGCGTGCCGCGGGGAGGATCGAGCGGGTTTAATCAGCGGGTGAAGCGGGGGGAGGCAAGTCAGCGGTAAGAGGGTAGGTCGGGAACCTGCCACTTTGCGACAGTAGGAGCATGGCTACTTTAGGACTGATTGAATATGCGGACGCGCCGACTGATGTTCGCGCGGTTTACGACGACATTATGGCCACGCGGCAGACGGATTACATCAACAATTTCTGGAAGGCGATGGCGCACGATCCGGCGACTCTGCGGCGGACGTGGGAGTCGATCAAACAGATTATGGCGCCGGGCGCGCTGGATCCGCTGACCAAGGAGATGGTCTACCTGGCGGTGAGCACGTCGAACCAGTGCGGATACTGCATCGCGTCGCATACGGCGGCAGCGCGCAAGGCGGGGATGACGGATGCGCAGTTCATGGAGCTGATGGCAGTGGTCGGGATGGCGAATGAAACGAACCGGCTGGTGAGCGGGTACCAGGTGGAGATTGATGCTCGATTCAAAACCTGAAGACTTGCAATAGATTGTTGTAATCGTCGGTCCAGAGGCGGAGGCCGGGACGCGGCTCGATGATGGTGGCGGCATTGGCAATGGCGGGATGCGCGAAGAATCGGGCATCGCGCGACATCACTACCCAATCGGATTGCGCGTAAAGATGCGCGTCGTCTTTGGGACTGTGGATCAATCGCGCGGTCAATCCATAAGCGGACGCGAGCTGCGCGACTACCGGGGCCAGCGTCAAATATTGATTGGACACGTGCAGGGCGAGAATGCCGGATGGCTTCAGATGCTGGACGTATAACGCGAAGGCTTCCCTGGTGAGAAGATGCACGGGAATGGCGTCGCCCGAAAAGGCGTCGGCCAGGAAGATATCGTAGGGCGGCGCGGTTTCGCGTTCCAAGGACAGCCGCGCGTCTCCGGTGGCGATGGTGATCGCGGCTTTCGAATCGCTCAAAAACGTAAAGTGCGATTTCGCGAGCTCGATCACCTGTGGATTGATTTCGTAGAACCGAAACGTGTCGCCCGGCTTGCCGTAGGCGGCCAGCGTGCCCGCGCCCAAGCCGATGATGCCGACTCGCCGGGGGCCGTCGCAACAAAATTGCAAGGCGAGTCCGGCGCCGGATTGCGGACCGAAGTACATGGTCGGTTCCCGATGCTTCGCGGGATCCACATATTGCGCTCCATGTTGCACGGTGCCGTGGAAGAGCATGCGGGCCTGTTGACCGCCGCGCATGGTTTCGACGACGCGAAGGGATCCGTAAAAACTGCGGGTCATGAACAGCGCGTCTTTGCGATAACCGCGCACCTCCGCGATGAGGGCCACCAGCATCGCGACGGATACCGTCAGCCACAACAATCGGGCCGTATGCCCTTCCTGCCAGTTCACCCATAGCGCGAGCGCCGCGACGAAGAGGAGCGATACGGGAAACTCGTGAATGCCCGTGAAGACGCGCGGGGCGAGGAGGCCGGCGAGGATGGCTCCGAGGGCTCCGCCGAGCGCGATCATCAGGTAAAACGTGGTTAATCGCGAGGGGACTGGTTTGAGGCGGCTCAATTCGCCGTGGCAGAACATGCAGACAATGAACAGGCCCACGGTGAACAGGGGAATCGCTACGGCGATCGCCACGCTGACCTGAATGTCATACAGGGCGTAGGCGAGAGATGCCAGCGCCATGGCCAGGAGGCGCAGAAATATTTCGCGCCGGTACCAGCGGGGGCTTTCGAAACAAATGATGAACGAGAGTAGGTAGACGGCGAGCGGAAGGATCCATAGGAAGGGCACCGCGGCTACATTTTCAGTGAGCTGGTTGGTGGTGGAGACCAGCATCATGGATCCGGCTGCGGACAAGGCGAGCCACGGGAGAGTGCTTTGCGGAGGCACAGCCGAGGGTCCGACTTCGAGCGCGGCTGACGTGTGGGAACGGCCGGTCCACGCCGCGAGTCCGCACAATAACGCGAACGCGGCGAATCCGTAGGACCACCAGAGATCCTGCGAGCGTGTGCTGATCCGCGGCTCGATGAGCAGCGGGTAAGCGGCCAGTGCGAGCAACGCGCCGACGTTCGAGAGCGCGAATAAACGGTAGGGCTGGGAGCCGTCGCGCGCGAGCCATTTCTGGAGCAAGGGACTGGTGGCCGCGAGGAGAAAATACGGCAGCCCGAGGACCATCGTAAGCATTGCTAAAATCTGCCACGCCGGATCACCTGCGCCAGAGGGCTTCCAACGCTCGCCGGGCATTACCGGCAGCAGGCACAGCGCGACGATGAGCAGTCCGATGTGTATGAAGGGCTGCTTGCGCGCACTCCGTTTGGACAGGAGATGGGCGTACAAATATCCGGCCAGCAGCGCGGTTTGGAAGAAGACGAGGCAGGTGGTCCAGACAGCGGATGAGCCTCCGAACCAAGGCAGAATCAGCTTCGCGAAGATAGGCTGAATCAGGAAAAGAAGGAAGGCGCTGAGGAAAATGGTCGCGCCGTACAGGATGGGACGCGCCGCTCCTCGCGATTCTGGCATCTGCCAATTTTAGCGGGAGCGGCGCTGTGAGTTCTAATTAACGCCAGTGTCCTTCTACGAACACATAGCCTCCGTTGCGATGGACCCAGCGGTGCTCCACCCAGCGGGCGCGTTCATGCGGCGGGCGACGCCATTCGCCAGGCACCCAAACATAGGCGCCTCCATCCCAGCGATGGTATCCCTTGACGTATACATAGCCGGGTCCGGGGGACACGACTCGCCTTTCGTAAACGGGACGCGGCGGGGCGACTCTGACAAAGATTTCAGCGCCCATTGCGCCGACGGTCAGCATGCACCCTGCCATTGAAGTGAGTAGAAGTTTTCGGAACATTTTTTCACCCTCCAAATTTTAGAGTCCCGACACACAGCGATTGTTTCGGGCGTTGGGCAGACGGAGGGTGTGTCTGCCCAAGTCCTTGATTTGTCGGATCTAATGCTTACTTCCAGTGTCCTTCGACAAACACATATCCGTTTTTCCGATGCTCCCACTTGTGCTCGACCCATCTGGCGTTGGAGTGTGGAGGTTTTCTCCATTCACCGGAGACCCACACGTATTTATCGCCGTCCCAGCGGTGGTATCCGTTGGTGTAAACATAGCCTTCGCCAGGCGAGGCCGGTCTTGTCTCCACGACAGCCGCGGGCGGTGCTACTTTCACCACCACCTCAGCAGCCATGGTTCCCACCGCCAGCATACAGCCGGCAGCAGATGTCAGTATGAATTTCCGCAGCATAAAATGCCTCCTCTAAAAATTCAGAGTCCTGACACTGTTCAGGTATTTCACGAAAAAGGCGGGCACGCAAAACGAAACGCCGCTCCCACCCAGAGAGAGGCGGAGCGGCGTTTAAGAAGCTTTTTTGAAAGTAGAGTTTACTGCCAGTGGCCTTCGACGTACACATAGCCATTTTTCCGGTGTTCCCAGCGGTGGTCCACCCACTTGGCATGTTCGTGCGGCGGTTGTTTCCACTCGCCGGGCGTCCACTCATATTTATTTCCATCCCAGCGATGGTATCCGTTGGTGTAGACGTAACCCTGTCCGGGCGACGCCGCACGTTTCTCCACCCTCATCTTAGGCGGAGCGACTTTCACAACGATCTCGGCGCCCATCGCGCCAATCGCAAGCATGCAGCCGGCGATAGAAGTCAGCACAAGTTTACGTATCATTTATCTCCTATATTTTCTAAAATGTCTTGAAGAGCCCGACGTAGCTCAGGCTATCGCCAGTGGCCTTCGACGAACACGTAACCGTTGTTGCGATGTTCCCAGCGATGATCCACCCAACGCTGGCGGGGCTGCGGCGGCGCGACCCATACACCAGGGGTCCACACATGAGCGTTTCCATCCCAGCGATGGTATCCGCGCTGATACACGTAGCCGCGCTGCGGCGCTCTGCCGCGCTCCTCGTACCGTGCGCGAGGCGGAGCGATGCGAACCACTACCTGTTCGCCCATCGCGCTGACCGCCAGTATGGAACCGGCCATCGCGGTAAACAGAAATTTTCGTAACATTGAATTCTCCCTATCAGGAGTGAGAGTCGAACAGGGCCGCGATTGTTTCCAAAAAAATGTGAGCGATATTATACACCCTTATGAAGATTCCTTTATCTGCGTTGCTTTTTTCCATCGCACTCGCTACTGCGCAGCCCGTGCAACTCGAAAAGCTGGAGAAGAAAACGATTCTCCTGTTCACTCCTCATCCCGACGACGATACGTTCTGCTGCGCCGGCACTCTGGCGCTGCTCGCGCGCCGGCAGAATAATATTCACATCGTGATTTACACCAACGACGATAAAGGCTCCTACGATCCCGATATGACCGGCGAGCGGCTGGCGGCGATCCGCAAAACCGAGGAAGAGAATTCATGCAAGGTTCTGGGCATCCCGAAAGAAAATATTCACTGGCTCCAGTTTCACGACGGTATGCTGGAATACGCGAATCCGCTGGATCTGGTCGAGCAGGTCACCAAAATTATCCGCACCTACCGTCCGGAGGTTGTGATGACCATCGACCCCGGCTCCGAATATGTCCGCTGGCACAAGACCGACCATCGCATGGCCGCCAACAACACCATCGATGCGATTCGTGCCGCCGAGTGGCATCTTTATTTTCCGGGTCAGCGGCTGCATGACGGCCTGGAACCCTGGCAGGTGCCGGTGGAAGCTTACTTTTACGTGACTCCGAAGGACGCGAATTATTGGGTCAATATCGATGACGTGCTGGACCTCAAACTGACCGCCGCCGCCGCGCATGTGAGCCAATTCGATCCGTCGATTAAGAAATATCGGCCCGATTGGGACCCCAAGGATCTGGCCGATGTTAAGAAGTATCTGCGGGGCCGCGCTGTTAAGAAGGATGGCCATGTGGTCGAGTCGTTCCGCATCTCGACTCAGTTCAACCAACAATGAGCAAACTATCGATTCTGGGCGGCGAGCCTGTTCGACGCGCCCCTTTTTCGCGTTGGCCGCAGTATCTTCCGTCCGATGCCGCGCGGCTTCAGGAAGTGCTCGCGAGCGGACACTGGGGCGGCTTTCCCGTGCCCAGCCGCTACGCCGAGGAGTTTGCGCAGCAGTTCGCGGACCTGCACGGCGCGCGGTACGCGTTGTGTATCGCCAACGGGACGATTGCCTTGCTCGCTGCGCTGCAAGCCGCCGGAATCAGGTTCGGCGATGAAGTAATCGTGCCCGCGTATACCTGGGATGGAACCGCGACCGCGGTGCTGTTCGCCGGAGGCGTTCCTGTATTCGCGGACGTCGATCCCGATACCTATTGCCTGGACATCGCGTCCGCCGAACGCGCCATTACGCCGCGTACGCGCGCGGTCATACCGGTCCACCTTGCGATGCGTTTCACCGACATGAACGCGCTGACCGCGCTGGCTAAAAAACACAATTTGAAGATCATTGAAGATTGCGCACACGCCCACGGAGGGCAGTTTCAGGGCCAAGGCGCAGGATCGATGGGCGATCTCGGGTGCTTCAGCTTTCAGGAAAGTAAACTCATGACGGCGGGCGAGGGCGGCATCGTGCTGACGTCTAACCTGGCCCACTTTGAGCACCTGCAATCGCAAGTAAACTGCGGCCGCGCGAGTCTTACCGACGAGTACAAACAGCAAGTGCTCGGATCGAATTACCGGATGACGGAATGGCAGTCCGCAATCCTGCTGGGCCAACTGGCGATGCTCCCCGAGTTGGCACAGAAACGTGCCCGCAGCGCGAAGCGGCTCAGCGAAGCGCTCTCCTCAATCGATGGCATCCGTCCTCTTCCTCCGCAAGCAGGCATAACCCGCGAAACAAATTATTGCTACGTGTTCCAATACCGCCCGGGTAATCAAGGTGTCAGCCGCGATCTGTTCTGCGCGGCGCTGGAGGCCGAAGGCATTCCTTGCGATGGACGCTTCTACGAACCGGTGTATCGCAGCGACCTGTTCTGCTCCTCGCCCGAAATCAGCCCGCAATTGCGCGGCGTCGATTACCGCCAGGTCCATTGCCCCGTCTCCGAACGCGCCGCCTACGACGAGGCTGTCTGGCTGATGCAGTTTCTCTTAATTGGGGACGATCGTGACGTGGACGATATCGCGGCGGCTATCGCGAAAGTCCTGCGTCACGCCGACGAGCTCGCCTCCGCCGATCCGTCGCTGGCGGGCGCGAAGGCCATGAGCCGCGCCCAGCGTCCTCGCAAAGAGCGAGCTAAAAATTACTGAATTGGTATGCTGAAAAAGTCCGCTCCCTTTGGTCACGGCTCGGAACGAATGAAAATCTACTCGCAAGCCCCGTGCCGCGTCGATCTTGCCGGCAGCACGCTCGACATCTGGCCTCTGTATCTGTTCCATGAAGGCGCTGTTACGGTGAACTTCGCCGTCGACCGCTACACGTCCGCGCGCATTGAGCCGCGCTCCGGCGCGAAGGATCACGTTTCGCTCCACGGACCTGAATCGCGACGCCGCATACGACTCGCTCGATCACCTGCTCGCGGCGAAGACACACGCGCTGCCTTTGGCCACGGAAATCGTCCGATTCTTCCGCCCTGAGGGAGGGTTCCATCTCGAAACAGGGTCCGAAGCTCCGGCGGGCGCGGGGATTTCCGGATCGTCCGCGCTGATCATCGCCACCACGAATGCTTTCAATCGCTGGCTGAAGAGCGGCTACTCGATTGAAAAACTGCGCGAAATCTCGCAGAACATCGAAGCCCGCCTGATTCGCGTGCCCACCGGCTGCCAGGATTATTATCCAGCCATGTACGGAGGCGTCAGCGCCATTGAGCTGGGCTGCGCGGGCATCCAAAGAATCGCTCTCGACGTCGCCCCGGAGGAGTTGGAAGCGCGGGTGGTACTCGCCTACACCGGCGAGCCGCGCAATTCCGGCATCAATAACTGGGAGGTGACGAAGAGCCACATCGACGGCGACAAGCGCGTCTTCAAAAACTTCGCCACCATCGCTGCGATAGCTATCGCGATGCGCCACGCAATCGAAAAGCACGACTGGACGGAAGCCGCCCGCCTGCTTCGTGAAGAATGGTCGCATCGCAAAACCAACGCGCCCGGAATTTCCACGCCGCTGATCGACCGCATGATTCAGGTTACTCGCCGCAAAGGCGCGCTCGCCGCGAAAGTCTGCGGAGCCGGTGGAGGAGGCTGTGTCCTGTTCCTGGTGGAGCCCGATGCGCGCGCCCAGGTAGCTTCGTTGATCGAAAACGAAGGCGCGACCGTGCTTCCCGTGAAGGTCGCGCGCCGCGGCGTCCAAGTCCGCGTATCAAACGATTAAGGATGTTCCCTCCGCCTGTAAGCGACCGCTCCCGATGGTCGCGGTTCTGTCTGCCTGGTGATACGCCGGCGCTCAGAAGAACCGCGACCACCGGGAGCGGTCCTTTCGTGCATACTAACGAGCGGGCTGTGAATCTCCGAACCGCCATGCGAAAAGCATCGAATAAAGATTACGCTCTAAGATGACCGACCCTCCCGTCGCCGAAACGAAAAAGAGCATCCTCCTCGGGCTGATCCTGCGCGTCGGCCTGTTCGTTCTGATCGGGTGGCTGGCGCTGAACGTCTTTGCGATCCTCCTGTTCTGGGTCACGGGAAGCCGGATGATCACCGCCACCATGGCGACATTCGCGGCCGCGTGCCTGGCGAACGCCATCACCGTCCGGATTTATGAACGAGGGCAGCTCTCCGCGCTTGGCCTGGGCTGGGCCAAAACGTCATCCCGCGAATTTCTGTTGGGGCTCGCGTGCGGTGCTGGCGCGGCTTTGCTCGTCCTATTTCTCCCGCTCTCCGCCGGAGCGGCGTACTTTGAAAAGGTGCCCGCCTCGGAACACATCTGGGCGAGCGTGGCATTCGTTTGCTTCGTCCTGTTGTTCGGCGCATTCGGCGAGGAAATGCTGTTCCACGGCTACGCCTTCCAGTTGTTGATCCGACGGATCGGCGCCTTCGCCACCATTCTCCCGGCAGCCGTGCTGTTCGGTCTCGCGCACATTGGGAATGAGCATTCGAACGCGCTCGGCGTCGTCAATACCATGCTGTGGGGCGTGCTGTTCGGCTATGCATACCTGCGCACCGGCGCGCTGTGGCTGCCCATCGGGCTCCATTTCGGATGGAATGTGATCCTGCCCCTATTCGGCGCGAATTTGAGCGGGTTTACAATGGGAGTGATCGGGTACGAGCTCCACTGGAAAACCAGCGACCTTATTAGCGGAGGCGCTTATGGACCGGAAGGCAGCCTGCTGACGACGGGAGTTGTGGTCGTGCTGTTTTTCGTGCTGCATCGGTATACAGTGGGTATGAGTCCCGAGTAGAGACGGTGTAGAGGTGGTTCATGGCGAATATTTCTCCGCGAGTCCTGGCGGCCTTCATCGCTGTTGCGTCGCTGTCTTCCGTAAGGGGCGATCAGAAGAAGCTCACCGCCGATCAGCGCGTGGAACTGCTGCGAGGCCTTCTCAGCGAATACGCCACGGTCAAAGCCCCTCTGCCGCGATCGAAGAAGCCACTCGAATTCAACTCCGACGGCACTTACGATAAGGACAAGTGGCTGGAAGCGGGCAAGCAGTTGGGTCCCGCGGCGCGCATCGGCGATCTGGTGCAGGTTACGCACCTCG
This sequence comes from Bryobacterales bacterium, assembly GCA_963813145.1. Classification (GTDB taxonomy): domain Bacteria; phylum Acidobacteriota; class Terriglobia; order Bryobacterales; family Bryobacteraceae; genus Palsa-187. Next base: position 1,369,925 of record CAWEXX010000001.1, on the reverse strand, counting down.
ACATCGAAAAAGAAGCCATTCTGTTCGAGATCAACCACGGAATCAAGCGCAGCGGATCGTGGAAAGATCACGTGCAGGTGGGCATTGGGGGCAACACCGCGCCCATCTCCCGCAGCGACGCAAACTCTCCCGGCGGCACCTACATCGTTCTGAAATTTCCAGAAGCCATCGGCGAGCTGACTTCTTCCGAGGTGAAAAAGATGCTCGCCCCGGTGCTCGACTTCGAAAAGCACAGTGCGACGGAGAATTACGCCGATACGCTGCCGCCGGAAGTGAAGCAGGCCATCGCGGAGAAGAAACCGATCGAAGGCATGGATCGCGATCAGGTACTGCTGGCGCTCGGCCGTCCCTTGCGGAAATCGCGCGAGAACAAAGACGGTGTCGATTTCGAAGACTGGATCTACGGCCAACCCCCGGGCCGCGTGACGTTCGTGACCTTCTCCGGCCCCAAGGTCGTGAAAATCAAGGAAACCTACGCCGGTCTGGGCGGCAGTATCGCGGAGTCGCCGAAGCAGCCGTAGGCCAAAAGGATATTCACGCAAAGCCTGGGGGTTGTGGCGTACGCCTCCAGGCGTGCCGTGTCGAGAGTCGTCTCGACATGTCCGGCCGCCGGCATGACTGCCTGACAGAGCCGCGACCGCAGGGAGCGATCTTCACTCCCCCTCCAGCAGCTGCTTCAACCGCTCCAGGAAATCCCTGTTGGCGCTACGCAGCGCAGCTTCCAGAAAAGGACCGGCCAGTCCTGAAAAGCCGGTGGGTTTGCCCTTGTTCCGCAGCCGCATCCACGTGCCGCCGTCGCGGGTCGATTCCCATTTGTACTGGGTTTCGAGCGGAAAAGGTCCCTTGATGGTTCGCATGACCAACTTTTCGCCCGGCACCAGTTTGACCACTTCGTACGTGTAGGACATGCGGCGGCCCAGAAATTCAGCCAGGAACGCGATCTGCGCGCCCACTGCCAGCGGTCCAGGAGTTCTCCATTCGATGGACTTCACGTCGGTATACCACTTGGGCGTGTTATCCGGGTTGCAGCAAAACTCCGCGACAACCTCGCGCGGACGCTGGATCACGATCTCAGTGGAAACATCGACACCCATGGAGCCCTCCCATATTCTTAGCGCGTCGATATTGCGCAGATCTTCGTCTTTTTCGCGAACACTCCATAGAGATTCGGCTCATTCGCCTCCAATCGAACATAGCCGAGCCATTCGCTATGCCTGAACTTCACGTGAGAGAGCGGTACCGGTCCGGGCTCCATTAAGAGCCCCGGGAAATATCCGTGGCGCAATCCGCACCGCGCCAGGCCGATTACGCGACCTCCAGCATCCGTCAACAGAATATCATCTGGCGATTCACCGCTCCGCAAGTCCCAGGCCCATCCTTGCACACGCGCAAATTGTCCGAGACTGGTTGTCTTCTCGACCGCGCCGATGCAGCGATCGGCATCCGCGGGTGGGAATAGGTCGGCGACGTTTTTCCCTATCCAGCCGGCTCGCGGTTCGTGAAACATCGACAAGCCCCGCCGCCGCAGGAATTCGACCCTCTCCTCGCGCTCGGACTGTGCAGGCCAGAGACGAGCGAGCATTTGTTCGTCCGGCACGTTCAACAGGAATGCCGCGCCAAGCGCATCGGTCCCGCGAAAGACATCCGCCCAATCTTCAGCCATGATGAGCTGCCGCTGAGTGGTCGCGAACATGAAATATAAAAACGGTGTCGCGTAGACACACAGCAGCACCGGCCGCACCCGCGTGCGCCAGCAACTGTAGAGCACCAGCAGTCCGACGCACGCCCAAAAGACACAGACCATAGTGGGATAACGCGCCGGCACCGAATAGATCGGATCGCTGCTCAGAAACCTTGCATCCAGCCGGCCGGCGACGATGCTCAGCGAACTAAGCCCTATGAATAGGATCATCGCGACCAGTGCCGCCAACCACGGCCGCTCCGGCACGTCGAGCCGCAACGCACTGGCCGCGATGTATCCGGTGATGGCTAGCGCGAGTACGCCGAAACCCGCGGCGGCACCGTTCGAGATGAATCCGACCGGACCGGAAACGACCACGCCGACAAGCAACAATGCCTGTACCGGATGGCGCAGCATGCCGCCAACGCCCATCCCCTTGTCGGCCGCGATGTCAGACAACGTGTAGTGCCACAGATACAATCCGATGACGATGGCGCCGATGAGCGCCAGTACCGCAATTGTGCGCCGGCTCTGTCTCAGATAGGCCGCCTGTAGAACCAGAACGGGCCAAGGAAAAAGCCCGTTCGGCATCGTGAGTGTGGCAAGCGCCGCCAGTAAGATCGCAACTGAGGCGTAACCCATCGAGAGGCAAACGAAAGACCCCATCGCCGCCAGGAAGATCAGAACGAACATGGTCTGAGTACTCCACACAAAATTCCACATCTGGAACGGCGAGAGCAGCAGGTTCAAAATCAAGGTGCACGCCACCAGGAAGGGCGCAAGGGGCTTCCCGCGGAGCAGAAGCCACGCGATGGCGATGAACACTCCGATGTTAAGAAACTGGAATAGCAGCGTCAGCCACGTGAGCGATCCCAACCCGCAGTAATAGGCATTGGCCATCCACAAAAGCCGCGTGACCACCTGCCTCTCTCCCCAATAGGGAGCCCATAGAATCGGCCACAGCGCGCCGCCGCGATCGATCTGGGCAAGATCTTGAACGATGGCCCATTCATCCATCCACGGCACACTGGTCCGCGCCCGCGCAATTTGAGCCAGCGTGAATGCGTTGATCCAGAGCGTTTCCAGAAATGCAGCCACAATCAACCCGTAGCCGCATCCCCGTGCGACAACGGAAGCATTGCCCTTGCGCCTTCGCGTCTCGTCGTGCATTCTGGCTACTGGCTACTGGCTACTTCTTCGAAGCGGCGTCAGTACACCGTTCTTTTTGACTCCCAGCTGTATCGGCCGTGGAGGACCCCGCTTCGGCACTGTCACTTCCGCCCATAACTCCTCGTCCGGCGCCCTATGGGAGGGATCGGGAACATGCTCCGGAATAAAGTACGCCAGCCGGACCGCCGAAGTGCCATTGGTGACGATCGTGCCGAGTCCGTCCGTCGATGCGGGGCGCGCCACCAGCTTTCCGTCCTCCACTGTGTACCGCGCCTGGTCGTAGACCGCGCCGCTCGAGAACCCGCGCGCCTCCGCGTCCGTTGATAACCGCACATACCTTCCGCGAATCGGCAGATTGGGATCATACGGCGCGACGCGCACCCAGATGCGCGGCAGAGTCGCGCGGTCCAGCAGCATCTTGCCGCCGATCGAGAGCACCATCGCCGTTTGCACTCCGCACAGGATCAGGCCCTTCGTCAGCGTCGTCATGCTGCCCTCATTTGCGCCACCAGCTTGCGCCGCAATTTCTCAAGGGCCCATCCGCCCGCCAGGAATAGCACGCCCAATCCGATCAGGCTCGCCGACCGTCCCAGTTTGTCCATCACGGACGAAAAATAGAAGCACAAAATAGTGATCGCGAATGCCGCCATGCCCAGGTTCACGCGCTCGCCTCGTCGCTCGTACATTCCCCATGCGACCAATCCCGCCGCGCCGACGCCGCACCAAAAATACACGAAAGGAGTGGTCGATTCCCGCGCAGCAAGGTTTAAGACAAACACCCAGATCGCGGCGACGCCGTTGATCCACGCCTGTTTCCCCCGCAGCAGGAACGCGAGCATGAGCGGCAGGCAGTACGCGGCAGCGTATCCTAGAAATCCTCCGCTATCGTCCGGCGCACGTCCGGACCATGCTTCGCGGCTGAAAATAACTGCCACCGTCCAGGGAACCAGCGTCAGCCCTCCAATCCACAGCAAGGGACGCCATCGCTTCTCCACCGCACTGAAATAAGTGATCGCCAACAGCAACATTCCCTGGCAAAGAATCCGAACTACAAGGCGCTCCTGCGCTGGATGCCCTTCCACCCACTCCGCGCCGATCCACGCCGGCGTCAGAATCGCCAGGAACGCCAATTGCAGCCAGTCGCGCCGCAGAATCCATCCGATCAGCGCGCCTACTGCCCACATCAGGATCGCCGACGGCCAGTGCTCCGCCATGTTGAAGATCTGCCCCGAAAGCGCGATCCCAGCCCCCAGCGATGCAGTGCCGATGCCGTGGAGCGCAGTCGCGAGCGATTCCATTCGCGTCGCCGCATACGCCCCCGCGGCATGAAAAATCGCCACCATCCCTACCGCCATGGCGAATCGAGTCGATGGCGCAAGCTCTTCCCAATGCGCGGAGACGAACAGCAGCACTCCCGCCGCCAGCATGATGCCACCGAACGCAATCGCCGCGATTGCCGGCCAGCGCAGTCCGGCCGACCCCGTCTCGCGCCCCTCAAATTCGCGGATCCGCGCCGCCGCGTCCGCATCGATCAATCCAGCGGCTTGCCACTTCGCGAGCGCCTCTTCCCATCCGGCAGGCATCGTCTCGAATGATACATCAGGCGATGCGCGCCCCCCGCGTCGAGGAACTTGTGCCGCCGGTTACGAATGATACATTAGTCCAATGCAGACGACGAAGTGCCGCAAATGCGCGAGCGACCTTCCCGAAAACAGCCGCTTCTGCCTGTGCTGCGGCACTCCCGTTCAGCCCGATTCCATGGCGACGCAGACCGTCGCGACCAATACCCCCTCGAGTTCGTCGTCTTCGCAAACCTCGAAGTTACGCAGCACCTCTTCCACCTCGTCCAGCGACAGCCGCTTCCTGCCCGGAGCTATGCTCGCCGAGCGCTACCGCATCGTCGCCAAACTCGGCCAGGGAGGCATGGGCGAGGTCTATCGCGCCGACGATCTGGTACTGGGGCAGACCGTCGCGCTCAAATTCCTGCCGCCGGAGGCGACCGATAATCCGCAGTCTCTCGACCGCTTCCGCAATGAGGTCCGCATCGCGCGCCAGGTTTCGCATCCCAACGTCTGCCGCGTTTACGATCTGGGTGAGATCAACGGCCAGTTGTTCCTCTCCATGGAGTACGTCGATGGCGAGGATCTCGGCGTCCTGCTGCGCCGCATCGGATGCCTGCCCGAAGCCAAGGCCCTCGAAATCGCCCGCAAGCTGTGCGCCGGGCTCGCCGCCGCGCACGAGAAAGGCGTGCTGCATCGCGACTTGAAGCCCGGCAACATCATGCTCGATTCCTGCGGGCAAGTGCTGATCACCGATTTCGGACTCGCCGCACTGGCCGGCCAGGTGGAAGGAGCCGAGGTCCGCAACGGCACCCCCGCCTACATGGCGCCGGAGCAGCTGGACGGCAAGGAAGTCACCGTCCGCAGCGAGATTTATTCGCTCGGCCTCGTCCTCTATGAAATTTTCACCGGCAAGCGTCCTTTCGAAAGCGCGTACCCTCGCCGATCTGATCCGCACTCGCAACGAGACCGCGCCGGCCAGCCCCTCAACCTTGGTTCGCGATATGGACCCCGCAGTCGAGCGCGTGATTCTCCGCTGCATGGAGCGTGACGCTGCCGCGCGTCCATCCTCGGCTCTGGCCGTTGCTGCAGCCCTACCCGGAGGCGATCCTCTTGCCGCCGCGCTCGCGGCCGGCGAAACTCCTTCGCCGCAAATGGTCGCCGCCGCGGGCGACGATGCGGGATTGTCGCCGCGCATCGCCATCGCCTGCCTCGCCCTCGTGCTGGTAGGAACGTTTGCCGCCTGCCTGTTCGGCGCAAAAGACAATGTGTTGGAAGTGGCCGGCTCCGACACCACGCCCGAAGTATTGCGGCACCGCGCGCGCTTTGTGCTCGATCGTTTGGGTTATACCGCCAAACCAGCCGACTTCGTCAGCGGGTTCACTTTTGAACAGGACGGCCTTCGCTACCAGGAAAAGAACGCCGGCGCAAAGCCCGATTTCCCCGCCATCCTGGCCCATCGGCCCAGAATCCTGTCGTTTTGGTATCGCGAAAGCCCGCGCGCCATGATTCCCGAAACATGGCATAACGACATCCTGACTCCCACCATCGCTCAGGAAGACGATCCGCCCCGCGACGTCCCCGGCATGACGTACCTCAAACTGGACGATCAGTCCCGGCTCATCTATTTCGAGTCGGCTCCGGAGCGAATACTCCCAGCGGGTGGATTTGCTTCACCCGCCGATTGGAATGAAGTATTCAAACTAGCCGACCTCGACCCTTCCCAGTTCCAAAAAGCGGAGCCTGTTTGGGCCCCTCCCCGCGCCGCCGATGAGCGCATCGCTTGGACCGGACTCTATCCCGGAACGTCGATTCCTCTGCGCATCGAAGCCGCATCCTGGCTCGGCAAGCCGGTCTTTTTCAAATTGGTGGGGCCCTGGACGAAGCCTTCGAGCGAACATACGCCCACGGCGAACGAACACGCGCAAACCATATTTCTGCTCGTCCTGGGGATCATGCTCCTGATCATCCCGGCCTGGCTGGCGTGGCGGAATATCGCGCGCGGCAAGGCCGACCGGCGAGGGGCCTGGCGCCTGGGCGTCACGCTTTTCTGCGCCTACATGCTCTTGTGGTTCTTCTGGGGACACTTTACCGCGCAGGCCGAGATGTTCGGGCAGTTCGCGATGGCTCTGGCGACGTCTCTCTTCAACGGCGCGCTGATCGGGATCGTCTATTTGGCGCTCGAACCCTATGTGCGGCGCCATTGGCCGCACTCGATTATTTCCTGGAGCCGTCTCATCGACGGCAAACTTCGCGATCCCGCCGTCGGACGTGATGTGCTGTTCGGTGTCGCCATGGGAACGCTGTGGACTCTATTTGGAGTTATCAAAGACGCAGTCGTCCGGGCCGTTGGCGGCGAGCCACAGTTTGGAGGCACGGACTATCTTTCTGGCATGCGCTCCACTCTTGGGGCATGCACCGCCCAGGTGTCTGGATCGGTTCGCATTACGCTGGTGTTCTTTTTTATGCTCTTTGTCCTGCGCGTCCTGCTGCGAAATAAATGGCTCGCCGCCGCCATCTTCGTCGCCTTCTGGACCGCGCTCTCGACGCTGGGAAGCGCCCACCCGCTGATCTCGCTTCCCGTTATCGCGGCGGTTTACGCCATAGCAGCGATCGCGCTGGTTCGCTACGGCCTGGTAACGCTGGCGGTCGCCGCCTTCACCACGGATGCGATCGGCAACATGCCCATCACGCTAAATCCGTCGATCTGGTATTTCGGAAGTACGATGTTCGTAGTCGCTATCGTCTTAGTTCTGGCCGCCTGGTCCTTCCAAGCCGCCATCGCCGGCCGAAAACTCTTCTCCCCCGACCTTTTTGAGTAATACCGTCGCCGCGTCCCGCACGGCAACTGGTATCAGCGAAACAGTTAGTACCGTTGCCGCTTTGTAGGGCGGCCAATATTGGCTGCAGCCTGCCTTCGGGCAGGCTTCGGCGATCAACAAAGAGCCGCCTGAAATGCGGCTGCAGCCAATATTGGCCGCCCTACAAGAGGAGCCCAGAAAGCGATTGTCTCATTTCGTTACCCGAAAAACAGTCCACTCTAGCCCTACCGAGCCGCGACCGCAGGAAGCGGTGCTAACAAAGGATAGAACTCCCTTCCGCCTGGCGGTCCATCCCAGACCGCCGCAGTACACCCCCACAGAACCGCCATGCGTAAGCATGCGGATAGAGGCGGTGCTTCCCCCCGGGAATACCCCCGGTGAACCCCGTTTAATTGTAAAAGAGTAAGAAAATTACCCTACTGCGGTAACTAACCTGGAAAAATGGTGTTTTACCCTTCAGACTGATAGAGCGGAGGAAAACGCTCCCATGGCATTTTCAACAATGAAGCAGCGTGTCTTTATATTCCCATCTCTAACGACGGGCCTGATCGCCGCCGGGTTACTCACCCTCCGCGCCCAGGAACCCCAGTCCGACCTTCAGAACCAGCGCGCCGAAGCCGCCTCCACCACCCAGCATGCCGATTGCGCCATGTTCGGCCCCCAGCGCGAGCGTTACGCCAATCAACAGCTTCATAGCCTCCGCCTGGGACAGCTCACCGACCAGGTAGCCTCCCTCCGCGCGGCCGAGCTGGGCACGGCCATTTCCCTCGTACGCCCCAGCGGCCACCACCTCTCTCCTGGCCAAACCGCCACCGCCAGTCTCATTGACGGCTTTATCTTCGGAGCTCTCAAGGCCCAGAACGTCACGCCTGCGCGCCTGACCAACGACTACGAGTTTATCCGCCGCATCACGCTCGATATGACCGGCCGCATCCCCACCCCCGCCGCGGTGCAGAGCTTCGTGGCCGATACCACTCCTACCAAGCGAGCCGCGCTCATCGAAACGCTTTTCGCCTCGCCCCAGTGGCTCGATAAATGGACCATGTATTTCGGCGATCAGTTCAAGGCGGCCTCGGTTTTCCCCAGCAGCGGCACGCGCCTTTATAGCGGAGGACGCGACGGGTTGAACACTTACATCCGCACCGCGCTCACCAACAACACCGGTTACGACAAGATCGCCAAAGCCTTTATCGCCTCGCAGGGCACCAATAACTACACCCAGGGCGAACTCAACTGGATCGTCACATCGCGCGTCACCGGAGGTCCCAATCAAGACGTCTGGGACGGCGAAGCCGCCGCCGTAGCTGAGACTTTCCTCGGCATCTCCCACATGAATTGCCTTCTGTGCCACAACGGCCGCGGCCACCTGGATACCATCAGCCTGTGGGCCGGCGGATTCACCCGTATGCAGGCCTGGGGCATGTCGTCGTACTTCTCGCACGTCGCCCTGCGTGCCCCCGCCGTCGATTCCACAGTCAAGAACGGACCCACTTATTGGTACGCCGACGATAACGGTTTTAAAACCGACTACGCTCTTAACACCACCACAGGCAACCGCCCTGCGCGCCAGCCCGTCGGGACCATCAAGACAGTCTCCCCGCAATATCCGTTCTCCACACAGGGAGCGCTCTCCGGCATGAACTACCGCCAGTCGATCGCCGCCGCCGTGGTGGCCGATCGCCAGTTCGCGCGCGCCGCCGTCAATTATATGTGGGCCTATTTCTTCGGCATGGGCATCGTCGATCCGCCGGATCAGTTCGATCCCGCGCGTCTCGATCCCAACAATCCGCCGCCCGCGCCCTGGACGCTGCAGCCCTCGAATCCGCAATTGCTCGAAGCGCTCACATCGGATTTCATCTCCAGCGGCTACGACATAAAGCACCTGATGCGAACCATCGTCAATTCCCAGGCCTATCAGCTTTCGTCCGACTACGATCCCGCCGCCTGGAACGTAGCCTGGCAGCCTCTATTCGCCCGCAAACTGGTCCGCCGCCTCTGGGGAGAGGAAGTCGCCGATTCCATCTCGCTCTCGAGCGACATCGCCAACAAGTTCACCTTCGACAATGGAATTGTTTCCGCCTGGGCCATGCAATATCCGGAACCCGCCAGGGAAACCAGCACGCTGCTGGCCGCCTTCCTCCCCGGCAATCGCGACGATCAGGCTCGTAAGCAGGATGGTGCCATCCAGCAGGCTCTTGCGCTGATGAACGACGGACAAGTAATGAATAAACTAGCGGCCACCGGCCTCATGGGCCAGGCCCTGGCGCAGACCGATAACGGCGCAGCCACGAATCTTCTCTATATGACGATCCTGTCCCGCAACCCGTCGGCGACAGAACTGGCGTCAGCCAAAACGTTCCTCGGTACCGGAACAAGATCCCAGAAAATGCAAGAACTGATGTGGACCCTCTACAACAAGGTCGACTTCATCTTCAATTACTAGGAGGCCCCGATGATCACAAACTATGGCATCCTCTGTGTGAATTGTGGCGCGAGCATCAGCTTGCAGCGTCTGCTTCAGCCTACGTCAACAGAGCCGCGACCACAGGGAGCGGTCACACTAATAGCCCCCGGTCATTCCGAAACCCTGAGCCGCCATGCGTAAGCATGCGGGCAAACGCGAAATACTAGCAGGCCCCCAATGAACAAAAACAACATCAAAAAAATCCTGGCATCCAACCCCGTGGCGCGCCCCTCCTACTTCCGCCGCCCCCACTGGACCCGCCGCAATTTCTTCCAACTCATGGGCGCGGGCGTCACCGCATCCTTCCTCGCCAAGGAAGCCGACGCGCAGTCCGCGGGCACCTGCACCAATCAGGGCATGACCACCATCAACAAGGCCACCAACGTCATCTTCATTCTGATGGCCGGCGCCCCCAGCCACGTCGATACCTTCGATTTCAAAAACACTCCCGGAGTCACTCCCGCCGCCTCCGCGCCGCAAATGGTCAACGGCATCCTCTGGCCCACCGGAGTCCTTCCCAAGCTCGGAGCCATGACCAATCAGTTCTCGCTCGTCCGCTCCGTGCAAGCCCACGCCCTCGTTCATAGCCTCGGTCAGACCTGGGTGCAGATCGGCCGCAACCCCGCCGCGTCGCTAGGCAACATCGCCCCCAACATCGGCAGCATCGTCGCTCTTGAGAAGGCTTCCCAGCGCCAGCCCGGTCACGTCCTGCCCACATTCCTCGCTCTGAACTCCGATGGAGCCGTCAGTTCCGGCTATCTCGACGCCACCTACGCGCCGTTCAAGGTCGACCCCACCACCGCCGGACTTCCCAACACCACCAACGCCTTCGGCCAATCGCGCTGGCAGGAAATGTTCACGCAGATGCACGCCGAAGACGACAGCCTGCGCGTGAACTCTCCTCTAGGCGTTCCGGTCGAGGATATGAATAACCTCTACTCCTCCGGACAAGGCCTGATGTACGACCCGGTGGTGCAGAGCGTGTTCACCTACTCGGCCGCCGACAGCACCCGTTACGGCGGCAGTTCCTTCGGCAACTCCCTGATCGTGGCTAAACAGGCGCTAGCCGCGGGCCAAGGCACAAGGTTCATCCAAGTCACCGTAGGCGGCTGGGATATGCACGTCGATATCTACGGCACCGCCTCGAATAAAGGCAAGACCAATATCTACTCGCTAGGCAATCAGTTCGACGCAGCGGTAGCCGCCTTAATCGGCGATCTGCAAAGCGCCGGTCTGCTTCAATCGACCCTGATCGTCGCGCTCGGAGAATTCGGCCGCACCCCCGGCTTCACCTCCGCCTTAGGCCGCGATCACTACCTGAACCAATTCGCCTTCTTCGCCGGCGGAGGAGTCCAAGGCGGCCGCATCATCGGCGCCACCGACGCGACCGGAGCCAACATCACCGACTTCGGCTGGTCCCAAAAGCGCGCCGTCAACCCCGAAGACATCGAAGCCACCATCTACTCCGCCATGGGAATCGACTGGACAAACATCTGCTACAACGACCCCTTCCACAGAGGCTTCGAATACGTCCCGCAATCCCTAGGCCCCGACTACTACAACCCAATCAACGAACTTTTCAAATAATAATGTGGGGCAGGTCCCCGACCTGCCTCTTCCCTACCCCATCGAATAGAAAAACTCCTCCTGCACGACCTTGCCATTCTTCACGGTATAAAGCCCAGCCTCATCCATCGTGAACCTCTTCCCGGCCATCGGCCCGGCCTTCGCCGTCACGTCATATTTGAACCGCACAATGAACCGGTCGCCATGCGGAAACGGACCATCCACCTGTGACGAATGAACTTCGTGATTCTGTTCCCACCACGTGTTCTTCCCTTTGATCGCTTCCATCCCATCCGTGCGCTGAGCCCCTCCGGGAGGTGCCGCCGCCTCTATACTGACAATCTTCTGGTCGTACAGCTTGTCGATAGCTTCCTTGTGCTTGCCTGCCTTACACATTTCCACCAGCTTCTTTCCAACCGACATCGTATCGCTCGCTTTACCAGCTGCTGTTGAATCGCTCATTTTGATCCTCTTTCTTTATCTGTCGTCGTCATCCACATCCATCGCCATCGGAGCGAAAATGCTCCGCATCAGCTTCGGATACTTCACCTGATACCCTTTTGCGTCGGCCCATAAAATCCGGTTCAACTTCCCTGCCGGCGCGCGATCGGGTAAATCGAATTCCATCTTCAAAGAAGCCTCTGCGTCCTTCCGCGCGGCTCCGTGCAACGCTTTTAATGGAGGATTCAATTCGAACAAATCATGTTTCGGCAATTCCGCGGAAAATGGCGTAAAATCGGGCTTTTCCGTAAAACTTGCCCGCATGTCCGCGGCGATCAGATCGAACAACGACATAGTCGGCAAACCGAGAATCAACTCGATTGTTTTCAGCATTCCGGGGTTCGAATAAAACGTGGAATCCACCGCACCTCGCTTCACATACGGACCGATCGCCTGCGCCACCGTTCGATGCCCGTCGACGTGATCGACTCCGTTTTGCGCGTCGTCTTCCACGATGAAGATCTGCATTGTTTTCCAAAACTTGCTGTGGCTCAGCGCCTCGACGATCAGGCCGACCGCGTAATCGTTATCCGCCACCATAGCCTTGGCCGACGATGCTCCCGATGCCGTTCCTTGCGTATGATTGCTAGGCAGTTGCAGCATGACGAGATTGGGCATCGTCTCCATCTTGTTCAATTCAGAGATGAAAATCTGCGCCCGCACCACATCGGGAATGTTGGTCGAATAGGCCGGGAAATTGCTTGGCCAGGATCTTGTTCATGGGCGCGATGGGCGCCGTGATGTTCCATTTGGAGGTGAAATCCGCGCCGTCTTTCCATTGCTTTAGCATCTCCGCCCGCGCATCGCGAGGAGTCGGTGTTTCGCCCGCGTACTCGCCAAAAACACGCACGGTTTTCTTCAGATGGAGCGCCGATTCCCAAACGAACCCACCAGCCGCCGGCGCCAGCGGATCGGAGCCGTCATAAGGATAGCTGCGGCCTTCATAGCCCGGCCATAAACAGTACGCAGTTTCATTGGCTTGCGTGAGCCACTGGTGCCCGTCCGCGCTGTTGCCTCCGGCGGCATAGAAGTTATCGAGCGTCACGTACTCGCGCGCCAGCTTATGCTGATTGGGCGTCACCGCTTCGCCATAGATTGCGAACGACTTATCACCATTGCCTTTACCGAGATCGCCTAGAACCTGATCGTACGTCCGATTTTCCTTAACGATATAGACGATGTGCTCGATGGTCGAAGGCTCGCCCGCGCGCTCCGGGACCGGCACCGCTTTCGCGCGTGCGCGAGGCTTTTCGTCTGAAGGCGGCAAAGCCATCAAATTATTGACGATCACCGCATTGGTGAGCGACGCAAGCTGGCTGACCTCCGGAATCTGCATGACGTGAATTGAGCCCCGATTGGAATGAACATAGCGATGCTTCGGGTCGTCGCGCCAACCCGAGCCGACTCCCAGCAAAGTTCCGATCGCGAGGTGGCCTTCCGAAATCGATAAACTGTTGGGATACCACGCGGTTGGGATCAGACCGCGCTGCTTTCCGTCTTTGGAATCAAGAACCGCAATCGCGTTGATGCCGCCGCAGGCAACGTAAAGATTTCCGTCGGAAATCGCCAGCGCGGTCGGAGCGACTCCCGGTGTTTTGCGTCGAAATGGCTGCAACCAAAAGGTTTGGACGACTTTGTTCTGATTGGTGTCGATCACGGAAATCGAGTCTTCATTCCCGTTGGCCACATACAATCTGGCCGAAGGCTCATCCCAAACAATCGCGGTGGGATGCAAGCCGACGGGGATCGATTTTTCGACCGCGCCCATGATGAGGTCAATACGCGAAACTGTTCCAGTAGAAGCAATTCCACGTTCGTCGGTGACTACTTTGTCCGCTGTGGGGGAATGGCCGGTGGGCGCGGTGAGGTCGCCGGGTTTGGGTGTGCGGCCGCCCCAATTGCTCACGTAAGCGACTGTATCGTCATGGCTTATGGCTGCTCCGAAGGGAGCGATTTCAGTCTTCACGCTGCGGACCGTGCCTTTCGAAAGGTCGGCAATCGCGAGCGTGTTCGCATGAATCAAAGGGATGGCCGCAATGCGGCCGGTGACGGCCAAAGCACCTGAATTTGCACTACTCCCGAGTTTCCAGGAGTCGTGGGAGCCGTCGCGGCGCACGCTCCACAGTTCGGCTACCCCTTTATTTGCAATGTTTATCAAGGCTCGGTCGGCGGAGGCGTCGTAGCGGATGCCTCCGAGTCCGGCTGCACCTTCGAAAGCGATGTGGGCCAGGACTTTATTCGCGCGCCAGTCGACCAGACTGACCTCGCGGGCGTGCAGGACCCAGAGCTCGCTGGACGTTTTCCCGAAAGCGACTCCGTACACGCGTCCGTTAAAAACCGACTGGAGGCCGGCGGGCGTGATGGCTTGCCGGGTGGTGATCACGCCGGGGTCGGAGACGGATCGCTGCTGGGCGAAGGCCTGAAACAGGACTGTAAGAAACAGGATGGATTTCGACATGCGCGGTACGATAAGCATAGCCTTAAACGGCCGTAGATGACCATCAAAACAGGCCTGCGCGCCGAAGTCTCACCTATGATCCGGCTGGCTCTGCCGCTGGTGTTTGCCGAGATCGGGTGGATGGCGATGGGCGTCGTCGACACCATGTTCGTGGGCCGCGTGAGCACCGACGCCATCGCGGCGGTGAGCCTGGGCACGGTGACGTTTTACTTCATCGCGATTTTCGCGAGCGGGTTATTGTTGGGGCTCGATACCTTGGTCGCGCAAGCTCATGGCGGAGGCGATCACGACGATGTGCGCCACTCCCTGATCAATGGCGTGTGGTTGTCGCTGATCCTGATTCCGCTCGTGATGATTGCAGTCTGGGTGGTGAGTCCGCTGCTGGCACTGCTGGGCACCGATCCCGAAGTGTTGCGGCAGACGAGGCCGTATCTGAAAGCGCTCAACTGGAGCGCTCCGCCGTTGCTGTTGTATTTCGGGATGCGGCGTTATCTGCAATCAATCAACCTGGTAAGGCCAGTGATGATCACGCTGTTAGTGGCGAACGTGGTGAACATTATCTGCAACTGGCTATTTGTATTTGGAAATCTTGGTTTCCCGCGGATGGGCGTGGAAGGCGCGGGATGGGCGACCTGTGTTTCGCGGATCTTCATGGCCAGCGCGCTGGTGATCGTGATCCGGGTAAACGATCCGCTGATCGAGCGGTTGTCATGGAAACCGGAGTTCGGAAGGATTCGCGAACTGCTGCGGCTGGGATTTCCGGCGGCCATGCAGATCGGGATCGAGTGGGGCGTGTTCACCACCGCCACCTTATTGATCGCGAGAGTGAGCGCGACGCAGCTGGCGGGGCATCAGATCACGCTGACGATTGTGAGCATGACGTACATGATGCCGCTGGGAATCAGCTCGGCGGCGGCGGTACGAGTGGGGCATGCGATCGGGCGCGGGGACCATGAAGGAATGGCTCGCGCGGGTTGGATGGCGCTGGGATTGGGCGCGGCGATGATGTCCTGCGCGGCGGTTTGCCTGATCGTTTTTCCCCAGTGGATCGCGCGCCTGTTTACTCCGGAAGCGGAAGTGATCGCGGCAAGCTTGGCGTTGCTGAGAATCGCCGCGTTTTTTCAACTGTTCGACGGACTACAGGTGGTGGCGACCGGCGCGCTGAGGGGCGCGGGAGATACCCGGACGCCGATGATTTGTCACTTCACAGGGTATTGGTTGATCGGGCTGCCGTTGGGCGCGGTGCTTTGCTTCAAGTATGGAATGGGGGCTCCGGGGTTGTGGATCGGGTTATGCGTTGGATTGATTTTGATCGGAGTGGTGTTGGTGGAGATGTGGAGGAGGAAAGTAGCCAGTAGCCAGTAGCCAGGATGAGGATGGTGGAGCCATGAGCGGAATCCAATTTGTCACCGACGAGAAGGGCCGCAAAGTTGGTGTGCTGATCGACTTAAGAAACACGGGGCCATCTGGGAGGACTTTTGGGATGGCCTCGTTTCCGAATCGCGGCGGAAGGAAAAAGGTATTCCTTACGAGCAGTACCGGGCCAACCGCATGAAGCGCAGCCACACGCGTAGCTAAGTATTCTCTCGAAATCAAACGGTCGGCGCAGCGGCGAAGCCCAAAAGTTTTTAACGTTCGGGGCCTTACGGAGTCAGTACCGCGAGCTCGGAAAATACCACAAAGTCATCGGTGTTGAAGGTGTAGATTCGCTGAATCCCGTTGGCATGCATGGTCGCCACGATTTGCAGGTCGAATACGGCTCCTCCTGTGACGGGATGACGGCGGAGCAAGTCTAACCAACCTTCGACAGCGCGGGCTGGAATAGGAAGCACATGAACGAACGCGAGCAAACCGGAAATGGCGCGCAGGGCGTCTTCTGGAGACCGCGGCTTCGAAACGCGCCGCGCATTGGTCACGACGGAGTAAAACTCACAGAGTATCTGCGAGGTCACGTAGAGCGTTGTAGACGAATCACGGGCAGCATCGAGCAGTGCACGAGAGGCGGCATGTTGAGGAGCGTCCGCGTCCATCGCATAGACCAACACATTCGCGTCGATGATCCCCGGCTCAACGGACATCGTCGTAGATGTCGCGCCGGTGAAGGGCTCCCACGTTTCCTAGATGCCAGACTGGCAATTCGGGGGCAGCGCCGGAAACGTTGGCTATCGCTGCGCGCTCATTCATTAGCCGTTCGAGCAGTGCTTCCACGGTAATCCCTCGCTTCCGGGCCTCGTCAGTGAGGAGGACTTCAATTTTGTGTGAAATTTCGAGACTCATGTGGAACTGCTCCTTTTCAGGTTACCCTGCCGGCTGATTTCACGCTGGCCCAGCGAGAAGACAGGAGTCAGAATAAGGACTTCAGCCACGATGCGTAAGCATGCGGATCGCCGTCTACTCCACCACCTTAGCCGTCACCACCAGAATCAGCGGACTGTCCCCACTGTTCATGTCTGACTTCCCCACGACGACTTTCTGGCCGTCGCGGATATCGACGTCGGTGCTGACTCCCGTGGTTTTGTAGCGGGCATTTCCTTTCTCGTCCATTGCTCCCGTCGGCATTCGAATCTGCAGATTCACATTTTGAAGACTGATCATTTTCGGAGTGCCGTCCAGCACGGAAGCCCGGTTGTAGTGGAACGAGTATGTGGAATTTTTGAGAGTGCCATCGGCGCTCCCGTTCTGATTCCCGTCGCGCCCGCGAAGCACGAACGATTCAATCAGTTGATAGCCCTTATACGCAAATACGCTATGGAGCTGTTTCGCGGTGGAGGCGAGCGCCTCCGGCAACTGGTCGCCGCCTTGCCCGGATGTCGAAATCAGAAAGACCGTCAATTCGAAACTGGCCGGAGGCACGTCCAGTTTCTTAACTGCTTCTTCAAAGCTCGCAACGATGTCGGCTGGCCCCCGTACCGCGATCCAATGCAGGCGATCGTCGGATTCGACGCTCCAATCGCGCCCACCGGCGAAGACTCCCGCCAGGTTGCGAACCCGGCTCGCATCCACATATTTGAGCTGAATCAATTTGCGGTCTATCTTGGCGGCCGGTTCCTGCGCGCTCGCCAACATGGCAATCGCAGCCAGTCCACATATGATTTTCATTCGAAGGTTTCCTTTCGATCGACAATCCAATAAATCACCACGTCCGGATCGGACGTGAACATCTTCACTTTGAGCGGCTGCTCCTGTCCGCCCGTCCGTCGTGGCGTACGCACTCGTGCGTGCCGCGTCGAGACTCGTCTCGACGCAGAGTTAGCGACCCAAACGCACGTGCTTTCATCGCTTTCGTTGCGCGCTCCGCTCCTCTCAACAATGTTGCCCGCAGCCGCAGGCGCCTTCTTCGCCCCGCCCATCCACAGCCCAACCCCCATCACGACAGCCGCCGCGGCCGCCAGCACCCACTCCCATTGCACTCTGGTCCGAACCCGCATGTCACTCAGCGCCACCGCATTCAGCCGCAACTCCCCGGCCAGCCAGCGGCACTCGTCGCATGATGCCACGTGCTCCGCGGCATCTTCCCTCATCCCAAGCTTGATTTCACATTCCCGGCAGGTCATGAGTGTTTCCTCACGTATTTCGCTAATTTCACGCGCGCCACGCTGATCTGGCTGCGCACCGTCACTTCCTCCACGCCGAGAAGTTTCGCGACCTCATACGTCGAATGCCCTTCGATATCCCGCAGCACGATGGCGGCGCGCTCCCGCTCCCCGAGCGTTTCGAGCGCCTCCATTAAAAGCCGTTTCCGTTCGTCGAGCGTGATCGCGGTCAGCGCGTCTGTCGACGTATCCGCGGTGTCCTCATCAGGCTCGACCACGGCGATCCTTCTGCGGTACCAGTCGTTGCAGACGTTCACCGTCACCCGATAGAGCCAAGGCTTCGGGTCGCCCTCGATCTGTTTATGTTTCCTGAGGAGCTTGAGAAAAACTTCCTGAGCCGCGTCCTGCGCGTCTTCGGTCCGGCCCAGCAGCCGGTAGGCGACACCCAGCACCATGCGTTCGTGCATGCGCACCAGCCGCTCGAAAAACGCCAATCCAATCTCCTCGGTCACTCACAAGGAGATACGCTCGAAGAGGTTAAAGCGTTGATTGAAATCCGACGGAGGAGAGAATACGCTCTCTGATCGCACTGACTTCTTCCGACGTCAGCGTCCGGTCAGCCGCGCCCAGGGTGATGCGATACGTCAAGCTGCGTTTTGCATCCGGCAAAGCGAACTCGCGCAGAAACTCGACCGACAAAATCTCAGGCAGCCGCGGAACCGCGGCCTGGACGTCCGCAATCAAAGTACGCTCCGGCACGATGAAGGAAAGATCGAACGCGCTTTCCGGGAATCGCCGCAGCGGCTGATAACGGACTTCCCGAGGCTGATTCAGCAAATTCAAATTCAGATCGAGCACCGCCGCGCGCCCATTTTCGACCATCTTAGGGTGAAATTCGAATAATCTCCCGACCTCGCCCACCAGCGCCGCCCGCTGCGGATGCTCGAAGGACCGCGCCGCCGCCGGCCGCGCCGTCACTCCGGGCAGAAGGCACTCGGCAAGTCTCGTCAGTTCCAGCAGTCCGGTTTCTTTACCGAAAATCACCGCCACGAAATGAGGAGTCTCATGGCCCGGATGAATCTCGTTCCCAATCTCGAAGAATCGGAACGAATCAAAGTGTCGCGCGTTGTCGGCGATGTTTTTCAGTATTCCCGGTAACAGACTGGGCCGCAGGTAGTTCTGGTCGCTGGCGATGGGATTCGCGACCTTCACCAGCTCCGTAAACCCAAAAGCGCGCGCCGCTTCTTCGCTGATGAAGGAGTAGTTGTAGACCTCGGTAAACCCTTGCGCAGCAGCCATTTCACGAACGAAATGATCGAAGGCGCGCTCTGGATTTCCCGGCGGAACCTTGGCCGGCGAAAGCGGCGCGACCGGCGTGATGTTGTCGTACCCGACCATCCGCCCGACTTCCTCGACCAAGTCCTCTTTAATCGAGACATCCTTGGTGGCGCGCCAGCTCGGCACGGTCACACGGAACGATTCATCTACCTTAAAGTCAAGAGCTTCCAGTATTCGCCGCACTTCGGCGGGAGGCACTACACAACCCAGTTTCCGATTCAGCCAATCAAGATCCAACGCGATTGGTTTCAATTCTTTAGCGGGCTGATACGCATCCGCCAACCCACCCACCAGACTGATTCCAGGCGAGACTTCTTGCAACAATTCGAGCGCCCGAGCCAATCCCCGGACCGTGGTGGCCGGGTCCTGCGCCTTCTCAAATCGCATCGACGCGTCCGTCCGGAGCCGCAATTTGGACGAGGTTTTCCGGATGCTTGACGCGTTAAAGCACGCGCTTTCAAGGACTATGCGGGTTGTTGTCGCCGAAATGGCGCTCTCTGCTCCACCGATGATTCCCGCCAGCGCGACCGCTCCGTTGGGATCGGCGATGACGAGATTCGACGGATCGAGCTCGTATGTTTCGCCGTTCAGCGCGGCCAGCGTCTCGCCTGAATGTGCTGTTCTTACAATGATTTGCCCGCCACGCAACTTGTCGGCATCGAATGCGTGCATGGGCTGTGCCAGCTCCGCCATGACGAAATTTGTCACGTCCACGATATTCGAGATGGGGTTCAACCCGACGGCTTCCAGCCGATATTGCAGCCATAGAGGCGATTCCTGAACGGTCACATTCTCAAAAACCAGTGCCGAATAGCGCGGACAAAGGCTGTAGTCTTCGATACTTACCTTGATTTGTGGGTCGACCGTCAGCGCCTCGCGAACTGGGTCCAGCAGCTTCTTCCCGGTGATCGCCGCGACCTCGCGGGCCATGCCATAATGCCCCCACAAATCGGGGCGATGGGTCAGCGATTTGTTGTCGACCTCAATCACCCAGTCGGGCTTAAGTCTCAACGTTTCATCGAGTTCGACGATGCCTGCGTGGTCGCGGCTGATCCCCAGTTCAGCGGCGCTGGCCAGCATGCCGTCGCTTTCGACACCTTCGATGACCTTCTTACCCAGCGGAACGTAAATGGTTTTCAACCCCGGCCGGCAGTTCGGCGCTCCGCAGACAACTGTTTTAATTCCATAGCTTTCCGTAGCAACCACGGCCTTCACATTCTTGCCGAGGGCCTCGACCGTCACCACCCGCGCCTCGCAAGCTTGAGCTAAAAGCACCCCGGTTTCCTCTAGCCCTTCACACTCCGCGGTTTTGAGCGTGATTAGGCGCATGAGTTCCTTTGGGGACTCGGTTAGACCCTCGACCATCTCTCGAAGCCAGGAATACGAAAATTTCATGTCGTTAAAATTGACGCAGGAAACGCAGATCGCCGCTGTTCAGGAGCCGGATATCGTCGATCCCGTAACGCATCATTGCAAGGCGCGTCAGGCCCAGGCCGAACGCGAAGCCGCCCCATATTTCGGGATCCGCGCCGCCTGCGCGCAGCACGGCGGGATGCACCAGGCCGCAGGGCAACAACTCCACCCACCCTGAGTATTTGCACACGGGGCAGCCGGGGCCTCCGCAGATCAGGCATTGAATATCCAGCTCGAATCCAGGCTCGACGAACGGAAAGAAACCGGGGCGCAGACGCACCGTGACATCGCGCCGGAAGATGGCCGACAGCAGAGTCTTCATGAAGTAGATCAGGTGCGCGACCGACACATCGCGATCCACCATCATGCCTTCCAGTTGATAGAACGTGTGCTCATGCGACGGATCGACTTCTTCATTGCGAAAGACGCGGCCGGGCGCGATCATCTTCAGCGGCGGACCCAGTTTTTCGAGCGCCCGAATCTGCACCGGCGACGTGTGGGTGCGCAGCAAGCGCCCGTCGTTCAGCCAGAACGTATCCTGCATGTCGCGCGCCGGATGATCGGCGGGGATGTTGAGCGCGTCGAAATTATAGTGCTCGGTTTCGACCTCCGGCCCATCGACCACGGCGAAGCCCAGCGACCGGAAAAGCTCCTCCAATTCCTGCTGGACCAGCGTCACCGGATGCAAGCTTCCGGGGCGGATGCCTGGGGCGGGAGTGGTCAGGTCCATCCATTCAGATTCGAGGCGCTTATCGAGAGCGGCTGACTCCAACGCTGCTTTGCGGGCATCGATCTTCGATTCCAAGTCCTGCTTGGCGGCGTTGAGCACCTTGCCTTGAGGGCCGCGCTGATCGGGCGGGAGCTTGCCCAGCTCCTTGCTGAGGTCGGCCAGTTTACCTTTGCGGCCCAGGGCCTCTACGCGGATGGCTTCCACGGCTTCGAGGGTCGTGGCGGAGTTCAGTTGTTCTAGCGCGGTCGAGTGGAGGGCTTGAATTTTCTCTTCTAGCAAGGGATTGCTCCCTGCGGTCGCGGCTCTGTTGGTTGCGAGCCTGTCAAAGCTTGGCCCCGTTCGATTCCAGATAATCGACCAGCGCTTGTTGGCCCTTGCTGAGTGCTAGGTCCAGAGGCATCTGGTTATTGTCGGCGCGTACGTTTACTTCGGCGCCTGCGGCTACCAGGGCCTTGGCCATCTCGAGATCGCCATTCTGAGCGGCCGCGTGCAACGGCGCCCATCCGCCGTGCTGACGGGCATTGACCGGCGCGCCGTGTTCGATCAGCAGCTTGACCGCTTCAACGTGCCGGCCAGAGGCGGCGGCGTGGAGCGGCATGTTCGCCATCTGATTGGTCGATCTCGCGTTGACCAGCGCGCCTTTATTCAGCAGCAACCGCGCGGCGTCGGTTTTTCCGAAAAATGCTGCCAGGTGAAGAGGTGTCCAGCCGTCTTCGGAGAGCAGGCCCGTGAGCGATCGATTGGCGGCCAACAGCTCCGTTAGTTGCTCGACGTCGCCGAGGATGGCAGCGGCGAAGATGGCCAGTTGCGGGTCGGAGGCGACCAGTTCTTTGACCCGGAGCAGATCTCCGGCTCTTACGGCTTCGAAGAGTTCTTTCATGCGGCTGCGGGAGCGAAGACCGCCTCGGCTTTGGCGATTTCCCAGGCCAGGTGATTGATATAGAATAGCAGCGCGGCGGGCGAAAACTGCGCCTGGAACCGGGTCCAGACGTCCTGCTGCCAGCCTTCCTTGAGGTAGCCGGAGACGTCGGCATCTTTCTGAAAGAATCCGTCCTCATGGGGCACGCCCAGATGATCGAGCACGGCCTTGATCATGTCCAGATGCGACACCAGCACGGCTTGCGCCAGGTCAGTGGCGTAATCCTCGTCATGCGTCTCCTTAAGGCGTTCGAACAAACGGGGCGAGGCTTTGCGCAGCGTCTCCGAACTTAGTTTGTGGAGATGAAGGCGCGTCTTAACGCGATCGAAAAGCTGATAAGTGCGCAGCTTCCCCATGGAAACCGAGCGCATCAGTTGCTGAAAAGTTTCCTCGCCGAGGCCGAGGAAGATATCGGAAAGCTGCATTCTTTGTAATTGTAACGTTACCGGCCGGAGTTTGGCTCATGGGCTGACCGCTCCCGATGGTCGCGGCTCTGAAGAAACGGGCAGAGCGGAAAACGCGGCAGGTCGGGGACCTGCCCCACTACTTCTCCAACATGAAATTCCCTACGAACAACACGTCGATTCCTGAGGAGTAGAAGCTTCGCACCGCATCCCTGGGAGTCGAGACCAGTGGGTCGCCGAACAAATTGAAGCTGGTGTTGTACAACACGGGCAGCCCAGAGCTCTTCCCTGCCTCATGCAGCAAGCGGTGAAACAGTGGATTCTCCTGCTCGGAGACTGTGTGCACGCGGACCATATCCTCGCCGAAAATTGCCGGCGCGAAGGTGTTTTTGTGAGCTTCACGCACGCGTCCTACTGTCGCGATCGATTGCGCATTCGGACCCGCGTCGAAATACTCCGCGGCGAGCTCCGCTGGAACCGACGCGGCGAATTTGCGGAATGGTTCGCGATGCTTGATAAAAATGTTCAGGTTTTCGGTGGAATACGGGTCGAGAGGCGACGCCAGAATGCTGCGATTCCCCAACGCGCGCGGACCAAACTCCATCCGCCCCTGCATCCACGCGACAATTTTGTGCTCGCCCAGCATCTTCACCGCAGACGCCAGCACATCGTCGATGGATCGCAGATACGAGAAGCCGAGCTTGCAATTCTCCAGCACCTGCTTGATTTCGTCCACTCCATAGCTCGGACCCAGCAGCAGAGTCCCCGCGCCGGCGTGCCGAGGACGCTTCTTCAACTGGTGCCACACGTGGTAAACCGCGCCCAGCGCCGTGCCCGCATTGCCTGCGGCGGCCTGCACGAATACGTTTTTCCAGCGTCCGCTACGCTCGATGGATTCGACGAGAAGCGCGTTGAAGAACAGCCCACCCGCCAGGCACAGATTCCCGCCTTCGCCCGCGAGCGCCAGCACCGTTTCTTCCACCGTCTTCTGCAATCCGCGCGCGATGGACGACGCCAGCACCGGAGGAATCTTCGCGCCATCCGCCAGGCCGAGCGCGTCGAAAAACTTGCGGCTGAATCCGCCGGCCGACAGCCGGTTGCCATCGAAATACGCGGCGTCGAGCCTCGCGGAATCCGAAACCATCTGGCGAAACAACGGAACAAAACGATCGTCGCCCGAGGCCGAGAGCCACTGCACTTTATGTTCGTCGGCGCGCGCGCGAAATCCCAACAGCTCCGTCACCGCCCCGTACAAACGCCCCAGAGAATCGGGATAGGACCACTCTTTCTCCAGCTCGATCTGGCCTCCCGACGCACGCCAGCGGGCCCCGCAGCGAAAATCGCCGGCATGGTCCAGCGTCAGCACGGCGGCTTCCTCAAAGGGCGACGCGAAAAAAGCCGAGGCTGCGTGCGCCATGTGATGCTCCACTACCACCACTTCGGCGTGCGGAAACTGCTCGCGCAGGGTGAGGTGCAATTCCGCTCCGGGGCCTTGCGCGATGGGGCGGCTGGAGATTGGCCGCACCAATGCCACGCAGTCCACTTGATCCCGCGTCGCGCTGGAGAGCCGCAGGCACTCTTCAATGGCAGCGTGCGGGAGTCCACCAGGCCTTTGCCCCCGCGTCAACTTTGCTTCTTCCACCGCCGCCAGCACCTCTCCGTTCTTCAACAGAGCGCAGGCTGGGTCGTTGAGCAATCCTCCCAAGCCGAGCACGATCATTTTGATTTTTTCTCAATCTTGCCCCACGTATCGCGCAGCGCAACGGTGCGATTGAAGACCGGCTTCCCGGGCGTCGAGTCCTTATCGGCGCAAAAATATCCCAGCCGCTCGAACTGATAGCGGCTACCCGGAGCAGCGCCGGCCAAACTCGGCTCCAGCTTGCCAGTCACCACTTCCAGAGATTTAGGATTCAGATTCGCCGTGAACTCCTGGCCCTCGTCCACTTCATTCGGATTCTCGCGGTTGAAAAGCGTGTCGTAAACGCGGACCTCTGCGTCGATCGCGTGTTCGGCCGAGACCCAATGAATGGTCGACTTCACTTTGCGACCATCGGGCGAATCGCCGCCGCGCGTGGCCGGATCGTAGGTGCAATGCACTTCGACGACTTCGCCTTTTTCATTCTTCACGACACTGGTGCAGGTGATGAAGTATCCGTATCGCAAACGGACTTCTTTGCCCGGCGACAGGCGGAAATACTTGGGCGGCGGCACTTCGCGGAAGTCGTCGTCTTCGATATACAGCACTTTCGAAAATGGCACCGTGCGCGAACCGGCGGAGGCATCCTCGGGATTATTCACCGCTTCCATTTGCTCGACTAGGTCGTCGGGGTAATTGTCGATCACTACCTTCAGGGGCTTGAGCACTGCCATCACGCGCAGCGCCTTCTTGTTCAGATCCTCGCGAACGTAATACTCGAGGAGGGAAAGCTCCGTGGTGCCATTGGTCTTCGAAACGCCCAGCCCGCGTGCGAAATTCTGGAGCGATTCCGGAGTGTACCCGCGCCGCCTCATGCCGGAAATCGTGGGCATGCGCGGATCGTCCCACCCCCTTACGAGGCCCTGCTGCACCAGTTGCAGCAGCTTGCGCTTGCTCAGCAGCGTGTAGGTGAGGTTCAGCCGGTCGAACTCGATTTGCTGCGGATGATAGATGCCCAACTGCTCCACGTACCAGTCGTACAGCGGCCGGTGGTCTTCAAATTCCAGCGTGCAGATGGAATGGGTGATGCGCTCGATCGAATCCGATTCGCCGTGCGCGAAATCGTACATCGGATAGATGCACCACTTATCGCCGGTGCGATGATGCTCGGCGTGCAAAATGCGGTACATGATGGGGTCGCGCAGATTCAGGTTCGCCGACGCCATGTCGATTTTCGCGCGCAGCGATCGCGCGGCATCGGGAAATTCGCCCGCGCGCATGCGTTCGAAGAGGTCGAGATTTTCTTCGACGGTCCGGTTGCGATAAGGACTCTCCTGGCCGGGCTCGGTCAGCGTGCCGCGCTGTTTGCGAACTTCGTCGGGGGAGAGATCGCAGACAAAGGCCTTGCCGGCCTTGATCAGCTGCACCGCCCAGGCGTAGAGCTGGTCGAAATAATCGGAGGCGTAATAGACGCCGGCCCATTCGCCGCCCAGCCAGCGGACGTCTTCCATGATGGAATCGACGTACTCGGTCTCTTCCTTGGTGGGGTTGGTGTCGTCAAAGCGAAGATTGCACTTGCCGCCGAATTCCTTGGCGAATCCGAAGTTGATCGCGATGGACTTGGCGTGCCCGACATGGAGGTATCCGTTGGGTTCGGGAGGAAAGCGCGTATGCACGCGGCCCCCATATTTATTGGTCTCCAGATCCTGGACGATGATGTCGTGGATAAAATTCGATGGAGCGTTCTCAGGCGTACTCATAATTAGTTCTCTTTAGGGTATCCGCTCCCTGTGGTCGCGGCTCGGTAACACACGGCACGGTCACACAATGCACGGTCATACAGGGCGCGATTACACCAGCATCTTCAGCGCTTCTTCAATCCTCTTCACCGACGTTTCGCGTCCCAGCACTACCAGCGTCTCAAACAATGGCGGCGAGTTTTTCCGTCCGCAGACGGCCACTCGGATCGGCTGGAACATCTGCCCAGGCTTGATTTTCAACTCGACCGCGGCCGCTCGCAAGGCGGCATCCAGGACGTCGTGATTGAACTCCGCTGCTGCCAGCACTTCGCGCGATTTCTCCAACGCTAAGAGAGCCATCGCCGCATCGCCCTTTTGAGGAATCAGCTCCGCCGGATCGTAGGGCGGCAACTGATCGACAAAAAAGAAGTCGGCGACGGTTGTAATGTCCTTCAAAGTCTTGATGCGCTCCTGAATCAGGGGAGCAACTGCGAGCATCTTCGCGGCGTCTACATGAAAGCCGGCGGCCTTAGCAAACGGAATCAGATCCTTAGCCAGTTCTTCAAGAGGCAAGGTCTTGAGATGCTCCGCGTTTAGCCAAAGCGCCTTCGGATCGAACGGGTCCTCCCCAGTGAAATTTACAGTGGCGTTCGACTTGTTGACGCCTTCGAGCGTGAACGCGTCGGTCAGTTCCTGGCGCGACATTTTCTCGCGATCGTTCTTGGGCGACCACCCCAACAGGCACAAAAAGTTCACGAAGCTTTGCGCCAGAAAACCTGCGTCGCGATAGGTGGTGACGCTGACCACCGGCCCGTGCTTGCGCTTCGATAATTTCGAGCCATCGGGTGCGATCAGCAGGGGCAGATGTGCGAATTTGGGAGGTTCGACACCCAGCGCCTCAAAAATCAGGACGTGCTTGAAAGTGTTGGTGAGATGGTCCTGGCCGCGGATAATATGGCTGATTTTCAGGTCCGCGTCGTCGGCGCAGGAGGCCAGATGATAGGTGGGGACGCCGTTGGATCGGAGCAGCGCGAAATCCTCGATATCGGCGGTCGCCTTGGTTTGCAGGCCGTAAACCAGGTCGGTGAAGGCAACCTCGCTGCGAGTGTCGCGCGGCACCTTGAATCGCACCACGCCTTCGTCGTCCTTATAAGCATGTCCTTTGGCCAAGATTTCCTCGGCGGCGCGGCTATGTAGTTCAAGACGCTCGCTTTGGCGGTAGAATTCGTCCCAACCCAGGTCGAGCCATTTCAGTCCTTCGAAGATCGAATCGAGCGATTGCTGGGTATTGCGTTCGATATCGGTGTCGTCGATGCGCAGGATCATGGTGCCGGAGTTGTGGCGGGCGTACAACCAGTTGAAGATAAAGGTCCGGGCGCTGCCGATGTGAAGATAGCCGGTCGGCGACGGGGCAAAACGCACTCTTAGCATGGAAATTCTAGAATACCAGCCTCACTAATTCCGCCGCGATGGTTGCGCCGTATATGACTATGATGATGCTCACCTTACTACTGGCGATGACGTTGAACGATGCTCCTAATCGGATCTCGATCAAGCGGACGGTGGATGCGCGTGACATCGCTAAATCCTTCTTGCAGCAGGCGCTTCCGGGCGAGGATATCGAGGATTTGGTCAGGGCCACTTCCCGGCGGAAGCACTTCGAAAAGCATTTCCCCAGCGGGGCTTTCGTAACGATGGACGACGAAGAAGGGTCGCTGGTGATCTTTGTCGGGCAGAGCGACGGGCCGAGGTTGGGGATTTCCTTCACTACGTATAAAATTAAGATCGAATAAAGTGCGCGAACCAGGCGATGAGCAGGACCAAGCCAACGACTTGCGTGCCAGAGATGAGCGTTGAGAACTGGCTGGAATAACGGGTCCACACCCGGAATCGGTCCTCGCAGCCATGCGCGAACGTTGCCAATCTCCTGCTAGCCCGCGCCCAGGCGCGTGAAAAGGAAACTTCCATGCGCCTCGCCCTCGGCGCTTCCGGTACCCGGCTAGTCCGTCAGTTTCTCACGGAGAGTCTGCTGTTGGCCGCGATCGGCGGGTCACTCGGAGTCTTATTGGCCTATCGCGCCGGCGATCTTCTAGTCAAGGGATTCCAGCATCTCACCGTCGATACCACCCCTGACATTCGCCTGCTCGGCTTCACCGCCGGAGTTACGCTGCTGACTGGCGTTCTCATCGGACTTGCTCCCGCCATCCGCGCCACTCGCGTAGATGTCCAGCCAGGTCTCCGGCGCGATTCCGTTTCCTCAGGCTTCGCACAAGTCTTGGTCGTGGTCCAGTTGGCTTTGTCTCTGGTCGCGCTCGTCGGAGCCGGACTCTTTACCCGAACGTTGCACAACCTTCGCGCGATGGACCTCGGAATGAATGTCCACAACCTAACAGTCTTTCGCTTGCTGCCTGCCGCAGCGGGCTACACCGCCGAACAGGACGCTGACTTCGCCCGTCGGGCGTTGTTGCGCCTTCAGCAAATCCAGGGCGTGGAATCCGTAGCCCTTTCGCGCTCGGTACCCTTGCAAGGGTCCGGCGGTAGCGTCGCCTTGGAGGTGCACGGCATCGCGGATTCAAACAAAGTCTCAGTAGACATTGTAACCCCTGGCTTCTTCGGGACAATGGGCCTCTCCGTCTTGCTCGGCCGCGGCATTGAAGATCGCGACGGCGCCGGCGCTCCCAAAATCGCTATCGTAAACGAAACGCTGGCTCGTACCTACTTCCCAAATCAATCGCCGATCGGGAAGCATCTCCGCACCAGGACTCAGGAATACGAAATTGCTGGCGTTGTTGCCGACGGCAAGTACAACGGTCTTCGCACCGCAATATCGCCAACGTTTTTCGTGAGCTATCCGCAAAGC
Organism: Bryobacterales bacterium; assembly: GCA_963813145.1. Classification (GTDB taxonomy): domain Bacteria; phylum Acidobacteriota; class Terriglobia; order Bryobacterales; family Bryobacteraceae; genus Palsa-187. The sequence goes on along the minus strand of CAWEXX010000001.1, from coordinate 1,341,132 downwards.
CCAGCGAACTATGTAGTCTTTGCCGTCGAAGTGCGGACTGTCGGAAATCCCTCTTCCGCAGCCGGCGCGATCCGCCGCGCGATCGATCCCAATGTCCCCATCTTTGAAATGAAAACCGAGGAACAGGTCGTTGACGGCCTTTTGAGCCAAGATCGTCTCTTCGCTTTCCTATCAGCGATCTTCGGTGCGCTTGCGGTTATACTAGCCGCGATCGGACTATTCAGTGTCCGAGCCTACGCCGTCGAGTGTAGAACGGCAGAAATCGGTATAAGAATGGCGCTAGGCGCCGACCGTGGCCGGATCGTTCGAATGATCCTTGGCGAAACCGGCTGGCTCACGCTATTTGGCGTATTGACAGGCATTGCCGCCGCCTACAGCCTCACTCGCTATTTTCAATCCATGCTCTACGGAATCGCTATCCGTGACCTGGCGACCTTCGCGTTGGCCGCTATCCTGTTAACCGTGGTAGCCGCACTGGCCGGATATCTCCCCCGCGCCGCCCAGGTCGATCCGATGGTCGCTCTCCGTCATGAGTAGGATGGATCCCCCGAGAAGGTGCCGTTAATGAGTAACATCTGGCGTTGGGAGGGAGCCGAAGCGCCGGAATGTTAGACGCTAACATACTTTATCGTCTAAATGAAAGAACGGCAGTATCAGCCATTTGTTGCTGCTCGCCCCTTTCAAAAGCTGGCTGTTCATTTCACGTAAATCTTCGATCCGATGAAGCTCTCCTGAGCGGTGTTGGTGATGGCTGTAATCGTTTGGGACCACGGCTCAAGCAGGTAGACGCCGGGTAGCCATTTCGCTGGAACCTGCATATTGACCTGAACGACCCCGCATAGCAGGGTGGGCGCGCTTCCGGCGTACGTAATGACGGCCGGCAAACCCGCGGCGTCGATGAATGCGTCGAAGTCCTGAGCGAGGCTGACGGCGGCGTTGGGGTTTAGTCCTCCCGTTGGGCACGCCGGGCTGATTGGGGCGAAGCCGGTTCCCCACAATGCGATCACCGAACCGGCCGGCGCCGGGTTCAAGGGCCCGTTCACCGTGCCGTCCTGATTTACGGCCGCCGCTTGTGTGGAGTAGCCGGGCTGGAGCCGGAAAAGCCCCGGCCTGCCGAGGAGGCTCAGCGATACGGTAACTGGACCAAAGACCGCGCTGCCGTATTGAAGAGAGATGGTTGCGGTGGCCCCCGTGAGCTCAAATGGCATTTGCACGTTGACCTGCCGCGACTGCACATATAGCAATGGGGCGGGCTGGCCATTAAACAAAACCTTTACCCCGGCGAGCGACAGGGGTGCGCGGCCCTGGGCGTCGGGCTGATAGGCTGCACCGGTGTCCGGGCCGATTCCAAGTCCGGTCAGAGTGACAAATTCTCCGGGCGTGACCGGACCGTCGTTGAGCGTCGCCGAGTTGAGAACGGCGGGGGATAAACAGGCCGTCGCGGTCGTGCCGGGACCCGCAAAAGTGAAGTGCGAAAGCTCGTCGACGCCTCCTGACGAATGCCATGCCACGAGCAACGATCCGTTGCTGGCCAGGCCGAGTCCCTGGGCGAAATTGGCGCCCCCAATTGGATTACCGTTCGGGAGATAGGTTGCGTCCGCCAACGCGCCGTTCGGATCGAGATGCGCTACGAAGACGTCCACAGGACCGCCGAAGCAGGGCTGTGGAGCGGATGCCGTGGTCGGGAACCCGGCCCCGCTGAGCCCGCTAATGTAGGCATCCCCCGATGCGGTTACCAGCAGCGACGCGACGCCGGTTTGCAGCAGGCCGCTATCCTCGGTCATGACGTAGCTGGAATAGAGGATCGCAGTGCCGTCCGCTGTGAGTCTGGCGATGAAGCCGCCCGGAGACGAGTTGTTCCACAGGGGCACCAATGCAACCGGCTCAAAGCTGCCCGGCGTCGTCGGAAAGTCGAGGGACGCGGTCACGCCGGCGACGTAAATGGTCCCGGTGGAATCCAATTGAACGGCGGTGGCCGCATCGGTACCGCTTCCACCCAAGTAGGTCGAAAATACCGTATTCCCGCTGGTATCCAGCTTGGCTAAGAAAGCGTTTTGAGGTCCCGCGAGTTTCGTTTGCACCACGCCAACGGTAGACGGAAAGTCCGGCGAACTGGTCTGGCCCACGACGACTACGTTGCCTTTGGCGTCCACTATCATCGCTCTGGCCGAATCCTGCACGCTTCCGGCGAGAGTGACGGTATAAACGAAAGTCGACCCATCCACGCTGAGCTTGGCGACATAGGCGTGGCCCGTGTTGGTCTTGCCGCCAATGTAGGCATTCCCTTGGCCGTCGAACGCGATCGCCGGTGCCGTGACGGCCGCGGCCGGAAGATAAGTGGAGTAGAGGAAGCGGCTGCCATCCGGGCTGAGCTTCGCTGCAAAGACGGTTGAAGTTGTGCTGGTAGGGATCGCGGCGTTGGCCGTGGTGGGAAAGGAACCGCCGGTGGTGCCGGCCACGTAAACGTTGCCCGCGGGGTCCACCGCGAGTGCCGTGGCGGCGTCCGCGGTCGGCCCTCCCAGCAGAGTGCCGTAGATGACGTTGCCCGAAGCGTCGGCCTTGACGATGGTCGCGTCCGTGCACGGCCCGGGAATCGGAAAACGACCAACAAGGACACAACTCCCTCCACCGGGCTGGGTCTGCGCTGCCCCTGCCGTTACCGTCCCGCCCCCGGTGCTATACGAATTTCCTGCTGCGTCGAAAATCGCAGGGCCGAAGAAGGGGAGATTCACGGTCGTAATGCCGTTCGCCGCCTGTTGGCCAAACAGACTTACGGACTGAGAGCAGATCGTGAGTATGAGCAACACGGCTCGACCGTGTCCAAATGTCGCTCCAGTGCGGCGGTCCGATCCCCGGCGAAGCGCATTTCGTGCTGATTCCACTAGGCCCTCCCTCTAGCGAGCAATAGCCTAGCATGTCGACTTCCATGAGGTGGCAACTCAACGACCTAGTGGGCAAGTTGGACTACCGGCCGATCATGCGCCACATCAGGCGCTCATCACGGACGTTCGTGGCAGAAGCTGCAGTCTGTGCTCACTTTCTTGGAGCGGTGACAGGTCATGCAGCCATTCATGCTGATGTCGCCTTCGCGAACCATCTTCTCGCGTTCGGCGACTGGACCGTGGCAGTCTTCGCATTTGTTGCCGGCCGCGAGGTGAGGGCGATGGCTGAACCAAACCCAAGGCGGCGTGCGGTAAACGCGAACCCAGGGGATGTCTTGACCACTCTTAGCGGCGGTTGCTAGTTTTTGAATAGACGGCTTATTCGCTGCGATGGAAGTGTGGCAGGTCATGCAGGTCGCTACAGGGGGGAAACCCATGGCGTCACCGGGATCGGCGTTGACGTGACATCGGTTGCACTTCAGCTGGAGAGTGCCGGCGTGGAGCTTGTGACTATAGGGAAGCGGTTGTTCGGGCGCTGGTTGGGCCATGGCTACGGCCGTGAACACCAGGGTTACCCCCCACAGATTCGCGGGAAAGTGAAATGGGGGACAAGACGAACTGGCCACACCTCGCAGTCTTCGTCTGTTCAACTCTCGTTCGCTGTTCATTTACGCATCTCTTCCGCCAGGTGCTCGGAGTTGCCTAGAGACAAGCCCAATCTTCATCGAGATCGCGCGGTCTCGTCATGCTCCGTACACCCTATAATAGAGGATAAACACCTTCTTCTGATCGGTCGGGATGCAGTTCAGCCGGCCGTTAGCTTGATTTTGGGAACTTGAGTGCCGAGGGGTGTTTTTCTCGTCCGTCATCGATTTGGATACCGGACTACGTTCTAAAAATTGGTTAAGGAGAGTGAACATGAAATTGGCGAGAAAGGCGCTGCTTCTCACCTGGGCGGCGACGGCTTGGGGCCAAGTCAACATAGGCGAACAGAACCCCGAGGCCACCCAGCCCTTTAATATGACCACGGTAGCCACCTTTGAGCTGCCTTGGAGGATAGCCTTCCTGCCGGATGGCCGCATGTTGGTGACCGAAAAGATCGGCCCCATTTGGCTGGTATCTGCGCAAGGAGAAAAGATCGCGGCGTTGGCCAACACGCCCCCTGTATACTGGCAGGGCCAGAACGGCATGCTGGGCGTCTTCGTCTCGCCCCATTACGCCACCGACCAGAGTATCTATATCACTTACATAGAGCCAGGTGACTATGGCGGGGGGCAAGCGTTGGCCCGCGCCAAGCTGAACCTCGGACGTGTGCCTAGACTGGATGATTTCACCGTGCTGTGGCGTCAGATGCCCAGGGGCAGGGGAGGCCAGGCCGGCGGACAGATCGCTTTCTCGGCCGATGGCCAGTATCTGTACATGACGGTTGGAGACCGCCAGCGCATGACCCCGGCCCAGGATCCGGATCAGCCCGTAGGCAAGATCCTGCGACTTACGCTGGATGGCAAACCCGCCCCCGGCAATCCCAACTTCGGCAAAACCGGGGCTGCTAGCATTCCTCTCATCGACCCGCCAGTAGACACCGAAGCTGCCAAGACCGCGAAAGTCATAAGCACCTATACCTTTCCCGGCCCCAACCTGACGCCGGCGGAGACCTGGGCTAGTGGCTTCCGCGCACCGTATGGCTTGGCATTTTCGCCCACTGGCGAATTATGGGAGGTCGAACACGGCCCGCGCGGCGGCGACGAGCTGAATCTGATCGAGAAGGGCAAGAATTACGGCTGGCCGGTGGTCTCCTATGGCATGAACTATAACCAGGTGCCCATTCCCAATCCCGACACGCGGCTCGAGTTTGCCAAGCCGGTGCTTTATTGGGTGCCGGTGATCGCGCCGGGCAACCTGATGTTCTACCACGGCACCAAGACCTTCCCGCAATGGGACGGCAGCGGCTTCGTCAGCGGCCTGGCGAGCATGTCGCTCGTTCGCATCATCTTCGACGGGAAAGGCGGAGCCAAGACCGCCGAGCGCTGGGCTGTCGGCAAGCGCATACGCGATGTGGAACAAGGCCCCGATGGTTCGCTGTGGATGCTGGAAGACGCCAATCCCGGCGCCCTGATCCATGTAACACCCCAAGTGATCACTTCGCGTTAAGTGAATAGGACGCAAGGAGGGCCGAAGGTATCCGGCCCGCTTTGCGTCGCTGGTCGAAAAGCATACCGTCAATGTTCCAATCGAACGGGTGATTACGCAAGTTCTGTCAGTCTCGAACGGCCGCAGACGGGCGCGTAATCAGGTAGTGTCCTAAAAGTGCGTTGATTCCAATCCTATCCTTGAGAACTTTTCTCCATGGCTCGTGCTTGCTTGCTTCAAACTAGATCATCATCATCATTGAATCAACGGGACCCGACCCATTTCGCTTCCGGCTCTACGGCGCAACTCGCCGATGATGCCCGATATCAGTCTCACAGCGTTGACGAGTTTAAAATCCGCAAGGCGTGCGATAGTTCGGGGTCCGATGGTCGAAGTGCCGATGCTTGCGTTCGCGGTTGGAACGCTGGGAAACAGAAGGCGCGCCGGCCGAGGTTGGACTAAAACTTCCCTGGAACGCAAGGTTGAAGGGTCGTAATGCGAAGATCAGCATCGCGTGCTTAGTTACCGCGAACAAATTCCATTATGCCGGGAACCGGCAGCGCCGCTCCATCTTTCCGCCCTGGCGCAAATCTCCATTCGCGCAACGCTTCGGTTACGTCGCGCGCCCATCCCTCGTCCGATGCCTTCTCCACGTTGAAGTTGGTCGCCGCGCCTTTTTCGTTCACTTCGAAACGAACGGTTGCGGTTGCGTCCGCCACGTCTCGCGCAATTTGTGGCGCGTGAATTTTTTCGACCACCGGTCGGGAGGCGCCCTCCGGAGTCTGGAAGGTTCCCCGACCCAGGTGCCAACCGGGCGGATTCGAAGCCTTGTCTAGTAAATGAAATGTCACGGCAATACTCGCATACACGTTCACCGGTTGCCCAGTCTTTGTCGCAGGCTGGAACACCCAGGCGGTTACTGCTTCAATCGCCTTCTCATCCAAACCCAAACCAAGCGACTTCGCCACCTGGATGTCGCGCGCTTTGCCATCCGCGCCGACGACGACTTTCAACTCAACAGTCCCCCAAAGCTTGGCCCTGCGAGCCTCTTCGGCATAGCTGGGCTCGATTTTCTGTAAGATCCTGGGCTGAGTGACGCCACCGCCAATTCGAAACACGTCGCCGCTGCTCGGAATTGGCGCAAGAGATGGCGATGGAGGCGCAAACTCGGCCGGAGCGAGGTCGGAGACAAGTGCCACCGCCTCCGGCGCGATGGACCGGCCCACCGAAACGCCACCATCCGGCATCTTGACAACTTTCAGCAAGTGAACGGTCGGTACGGGGCGAGTCTCCCATTGAACTGGCATAAACGCGATCGTGCGGATGGCGTGAACGAGGCCGCTGCTCCCCTGATCCTCGCCATCCAGTTCGCGGACCGAGGTCACCTTTCCATCGATACCGGCTACGACAAAAAAGTAAAACGGCCCCCCGGCCGGAAATGAGAGCACAACATCGGACTTGAGGGGAAACCAAGTGCGATCCGGTGAAATCGGAGCGATGGAGTTAAGGGACGGCGCGATCTCGGGCGGAACTGCAGCCAGGCGACCCGGCTCCAGAAAGGTGGCTTCTCGCCAGTGAACCGCCGCCTCCTCGCGGTGGCCAGCCTTGAGTTCCGCCTGCGCCAGATGTGAATAGATCTCTCCACGCGGCGTCAATGAGGCAGAGGCGCGAAGCATATCGATGGATTTTTTGAGATCGCCGAGTTTGAAAAGCAACCATCCGTGGGTATCTAAGTCGGTGCTGAAAGAGTTTTGAGCGGTGATCGCGGCAGAAATCGGGCCATTGACTGCGGCCGCCGCGGCAGATGCGCTCAGATCCAGCGCTCTCCGCGAGTACACCTCGGCCAGATCTGCAAACTTGCCACACTCGCCTAGATAATAGGCGACGTTGTTTAACAGAATCGCTGTGGGAGTTGCGCCCAGCGCCACATCGATCTCTTGCCGCGGATCGGCAATCTTTTCTTGACAGATTCGCGCAATCGTTACGTTAATGCGCTGCTGCGAATTGCTCGGCTGGGCTCGCGCAGCCGCGACGGCGGCTTGTTCCGCTTCGGCCCATCGTCCTGTCTGCATAAGAGCCCGGGGAAGATTGCCGACAGCGGCGGCATCGCCAGGACGCACCTCAATTTGTTTTCGAAAACTTTCGACCGCCTTGTCCCATCGCCCTTGGCGTTCGAACACAAGGCCGAGATTATTGTAGGCAACCCGGTCCTTTGGATTGACTGCGATCTGCTGTTCGTAAGCTTGTTGCGCCTTCTCCAATTCCTCGAGCGCGGCAAGCGCTCGTCCCAGGTTGCTCCACGCGTTCAGATCGTCTGGCTTAACTTGCACGGCGCGCTCCAGCAAATACCGGGCCGCGTCATATTCCTTCTGCTGGTACGCTCGCCGAGCATATTCACTGAGCTGAGCGGCGGGAATGTAAGGTATCCAGGCGTTTGCATCGAGACGGCCGATCCGCCGTAACGTCAAAGGTCGCTGCTGGTCCTCGCGAACCATGTTGAACAGCGAATCCAGTTCTGTCTTGTCCGATCCTCTGACGCTTTCCTGCTTGAACTCCAATTCCCGCACGATCGTCAGCTTGCGGCCGTCGATCTTCCATTCCGAGCGATACCGGGCGATCGGACGCTCCACACTAAATTGCGAAGCAACCGGCAAGGCAAAACCTGGCGGGATCGTCAGCCCAATCTCTTCGCGGAGTTTTCCAGGCGGGCCCAGAGGCAGGCTTCCGTCGGGCTGGGCCGCGGCGGTGACGCGGAACGGCAAAAAATCTAACACCAGCGGCGCTTGCCGCTGGAACGGCAGGATCAGGTCGTCCTCTTGCACCGGGAATCGAATTTGCACCGGCCGTTGTGAGTTGTCGGCGTCGATAATCTGCGGCGCCGATTGGAATCGCCGGTTCTGCATAAACTGGCCAAATAACGTGGGAGCGGCCGCTCCCGCCTTGCCGCTACTAAACGCCTCGCGATACGGCTCGCTCCGGACTCCCCACCCGGTAATCATGATGTCCGCATGGAAAGAGCCGTTTGCTGTCAGCGAGGAATCGATCCGCGCGGTGACGTTTTCGTCAGTGGTTTTGTCTTGCCCGCCGAGGATAGCCGTCAAGAGTATTACTGTGCACGCGGCCTTAGAGGGAGTCATGTTTTTCATGAAGCCTGAGAAGTAGCGTAGCTTGGTTACGGAATGTTTGCTACACCGCCGCGGCCGTGTGCAAAGTCATATCCTTGCTCTGAGGAGTTGCGCCAATCGGTTTTCGGGAGTAACCCCACCCGAACGGCGATCGAGGAATCCGCCGATAATGGTGGATAAGGGGATCCGAGTTGGCCGCCGCTCAAACTCCCTCATGGGGACTCCTGGACCGGGTCACCCAGACGCGAGCTTCGTACGAGTAGCGCGTCATCCGGGACTTATCCGGTTCCCTTTCGGTTACAAAACCGCCGGCTAGCGGATCAGCGAGCTCTCCCAGACGCGGGATAGCAGTTCTTTAAGCTGAGCGAAATGCTTGGACCCAAGCTCAGCGCTCCATTCGTGCTCGATGTCGCGAAGTATGTCGTGTATTTTTGCGTATGCGGCGCGCCCGCGTTTCGTAAAGCGGACAATTCGCATGCGGCCTTCGCCCGGCGCGTCGGATCGGACGATATAACCGAGAGCTTCGAGGCTTCGGAGCAACTGGTTCATGGCCTGTTTGCTCATCCCCGCTCGCTCCGCCAGAGTGCCTGGGCTCACCCCATCCGGACCGGGAAACTGCAAAACGGCGATATGTGGCAGCCGCAACTCGTCAAAGCCCGCCGTATTGAGCTCTTTAACGATACGGCGATGGATTGCTTGAGCAGGCACACGCAGTAGAGCGCCGATGAGCATGTCCTTGGTTTTGAGCTGTGAACTTTTTGGCGACAAGGGGATTGACATTTTCCGTAAACTACGTTTACTATTCTAGCATGGTAAACGTAGTTTACCGGTGGAATCCGACATGACCCAACAAACCATCGACCTCCGTGTGAATCCTTCCGAGGAAAGCATCCGTATAGGGCCGCTCACGATACGCTTCTTGCTCACCGGGGACAACTCGGCCGGCAGGATCGCGGCCTTTGAAATGACTGTGCCTGGCGCGCAGCGCCTGCCGGGGCCAGCGCATAGCCACGACCATTACGAGGAGACGATCTACGGTATCGAGGGCACGTTGACCTGGACCATCGCCGGAAAACAAGTCGATGTCGGGCCGGGCCAGGCGGTGTGCATTCCGCGAGGCGCGATCCACAGGTTCGATAATAACGGAACCCAGGACGTGAAGGCACTCTGCGTGATCACGCCAGCGGCCATAGGTCCACAGTTTTTTCGGGAGGCTGCCGAGATGATCTGTGCGGCGGCCGGCGGCCCGCCGGACCGAGTCAAGATGGCCGAAATGATGCGCCGCCATGGCCTGACCCCGGCACCGTAGCAGCCACTGCGAGCCGGAGAAGCTCATTGGGCCTGAATCAGGGATGAGGAGGAAGATGATGAAAGCAGTTATCAGGTCGTGAAAACTTTTTCCAAGATACAGACGCAGCCAAATCAGCGCACCTTGCAGCTGGTGCACACCTTCGCGTCCACCGGCCCAGCGGCAAAAACCTGCCGATCCAGGTGCTGACCGTCACGAGAACCTATTCGCGTCCCTAACGTGACTGCACTCCGAGTCCGTAATCACCACCAGCAATTCTGGCGGCGGAGCGGAATCCGTTGTGCTGAGTCAGGAATATCCGACAGACATAAGGCGTTCATCCTCGCGTGCGGCGTTGCTTGTGTTTGGAGCCAGTAGGCGTTCTCACCCGAATGCTAGTTATTTCGGAGACCTCTTGGTCGAGGTCCAGCTCGGCTCGACGGACGAATCTCACATCATCCGCAGCGTTGAATATTGGGATATTGAAAGAAAGCGCTATCCGCAATACGAGCACTGCGCCGTGCTGGTAGCCGAGGAGATTACCAGCCGCTTCCTGAACGTTATCAGCCTCTTCAACGGTACGATTCCGCTGATTGCGATCCAGATGCAGGCGCTGAAAGTCCAGGACGACGTCACGCTCGTATTTACGACGGTGATGGATGAGCTTGTCCGCGGGGCTGTTGACGAGGATGAAGAGGTTCAGGAAGTGACCGATCGGGGGTATTGGGAGAGCCGGGGGTCGAAGGCCACGCTGGGGATGGTCGATGAGCTGCTAACAGTCGTTCACGAGTTCGATCCGGCCCTGGAATTGAAATACAACAAGTTTTACATCGGCATGGCCAAGGATGGGCAAGCGCCGCAGAACTTCGTCATCTTTCGCCCAGGCAAGAACACCCTCACCGTGTCGATTCGGATCAAGCAATCGAGCGAGGTGGAGGCCAAGCTCGAAGAGAGTGGCCTGGGGATCGAGTACGACAAGCGGGAAAGGGCTTATAAAACTCGCCTTGGCATCGAAGAACTAAAGACTCACCGTGATGTATTGCGGCAACTGATCGGGACCGCGTGCCGCGAGCGAAGCGGGTGAATGCAATCACAATTGGGAAGCGCGCTGAAACCTGGCCTAAAAACGGTTTTTGGGTGCACTCCGTTAAGGTTGTACATCGCGAAGATTTCTTCAGCGGTCCAACGCTAGATCGGTGGTCCCTAGCCGACTTGCAGCCGCAACCAGGTCTCAAGGCACCGCGTCGAGGTATTTGTTATCGCAGTGAAAAAACCTGCTCGACATTGAAGCACGGGTTCGAGATCCTGGATCTTTTTACTTCGATCCTTGGTTGAAAAGGATAAAAGAAGGCGCATCACTCCGGGCGGCCACTAAATCGAGTCGCCCGTCTCCATCGAGATCGCCGCTGGACATTCCATAAATTGCACCTTTTCCGTCGCCGAACGGATGCGAGTCGAAGTTCCTGCCGGTTCCATCGTTGTAATAAACTACGCCAGGGGCATTGACATAACCTACGATGAGATCCGGGCGGCCATCTCCATTGAGATCCGCGGAGATCATCGAGTACGGCAGCGCGTCCGGTTTCTGGAACTGAATGCCGGACCCGAAATTGCCTTTGCCGTCATTGAAGTAAACAAAGCAGCCGAGCCTCTCCGGGCACGCGGCGATGTCGGGATGACCGTCGCCGTTGAGATCGGCGACGGCGATTGCGCGGATCGATGCCTTAGCGGGCCCCCAAGGTCGGCCCTCGCCCGCCAAATTCCGGTGGAAGAACACGCGGCTCTGGCAATCATCGCGGCATGGGAGTATGACATCGTTTAAGCCGTCGCCGTCAATGTCCACGACTAAGATGCTCGCCGCGCTCGGCGTATCGCGCAGCGGGTTGCACTTGAAATGCAGCTTTCCGTCGTTGTAGCAAACGTAGGACGTCGTACCACGATTTGCGACAGCGATATCTGGGTAGCCGTCACCGTTGAGATCTCCAACTGCCGCATTCCTTGTTGGCCATTTCGGATCGCCGTAGGTTCCGCCAACCGTGAAGTGGCCCTTTCCGTCGTTGACTAAGACCAGTTTCGGATCGGGCGCGTCATTGCTCAAAACAATATCCAAATGTCCGCTTTTGGTCATGTCGGCGAGCGAACCGGAATAGCTCTTTGTGGCGTTGCTTGGCAGCGGAGGGCCGGGGGCGAAGTGGCCCTTTCCATCGCCTAAAAATACCTTGCTTGTAAGTTGCCAGTGCCGGCCTTTGATCAGGACGATATCAGGGTGGCCATCGGCGTTGAGATCACCGATGCTGGCGTTGGAAGATGTCTCAGAAACAGTTTCGAGTGGGACGATTTCAAAAGTCGTCACGGCCGCGAAGCACATGAGGGCAAATGCGCCCCCCGCAGGTAAGACGAGGACACGCAGACGATGCATGGATCAATTCTACCCTGATCGGCGATATATGACGATTTGCCACGTCGAATTTCTGACCACGAATTAGCTTGATGAGTTTGCTCCCCAGGAGGTAATGTTCAGGTGGCCGATGCCGATAATGCCCATTAACGTCCGACATCGGTAGTGACCGCCTCTTGGGTGGAGATCCCCGCGGGGTTGTTCAGAGAAGGTCCCGGGCTTTCCGCAGTACTCGGATTGGTGTAGTCCATGAAGGACGGCGCGGGTGAACGACGCGTTCCGACTTGGAACTGCGTCTTGAGATCGCCCCGACCAAATCGGCCAAAATCACCTGCCGGCAGCGGCGGCGTTGATCGCAAACGCTCGGCTTCGAATCGTGAATCCACGGTTCGTAATGAAGACAGCGGGCATGAGATGGCCGGAGGATCGCGTCCAAAACGGTCCGAGCCGCTTTGAGCGTCTTTTGCGAACAGATAGATGTGGGGCACAGCCCTAGCCGGTTAAAGACGACTTGCAGAAACATCCTTCTTGATCCGAGTTGGTTAGAGGCCGACTCGGTCCAGACTTCGAGGCGAATTCGCCAGACGGACGTAATCGATATCCCCCTTACTCCCAACTGACCCGCAAGTCGATGCGCCACGCGCGCAAGGGTGATATCACTTTACTTCAGATGCCCGACGGGAGTTTGCGCCAGTCCGTCGTCTTTCCGTTAGCAGAAGAATATCTCGGGATACAGCGACGACGCCTAATGCAACTCATGGCGGCGGAAGGCCCACTGAAGGTGGTCCCTCGGGGATCACCCAAAACCGGCCAATGAAGATCATCTGAAAACCGGCCAACGAAGGAGCTGAAACCAGGACATTGACTATGACAGGAGGGTTACCCTCCGTCATCGTGGGCAATGTCTTGAGCGAAGAAAAGAAACAGCAAGTCATAGCGCTGGGGCGTCTGGGATGGTCGCTGCGGCGTATTCAGGGAGTCACCGGGATCCGCCGGGAAACGGCAGCCAGCTATCTCAAAGCCGCTGGAATCGCCGTTCGACCGCCGGGAGGTTGGGGGCGGCGCGCGGCAAAACCGGCCATAGAGGTGACCACCGACTTTGGCGCGGTGTCCACCGGTCGATCCACACCAGAGCCACCGCCAGGACGCGGTCCCGCTTCCAGCGCCGTCCTGTTGAATGTGATGCAGACTCCACTTGCACCGTTCGCGAACACCCGCCAGCGGTGGTAGGTCTCGCTGGCCTGCGTAAAACACAGGGCGAGAACCGAACCAAGCCTCTTCTTCTGTTTATATAACGTAAGGTAATGCGAGTCGTTGCTGTCGTCACACGACTGCGGATCAAGGAGGGTGATTTTTCGCTCCCGCAGGACATAAATAAGCCCCGGCAGGTCTGTATAACGGCGAAGAAAAGCTTTGCTCATCGTACTAAGTCTACTAGCGCGATTCCCGTGTCTATGCTGATCCGCGCAGGCAGGAAGTCTATGACGCGTGGCAAGCCAGAGCGTCGCACGTTTTCACAGGCCTTGGCTCCAATATCTGCCAGATCGCCCTTCGGGATGCTCGTCGCCATCATGGTTTCAACCGCCGGCCATGAGTTCTCGCTGCAATCCCTAGCGAATATCATATTGATGCCTGATCCCGCGCAAGAGATCTCGCGCATCGCTGGTGGATGGTTGTCGCCCATGACGAATCTATAGTAGAGGCCCTTTGTGAGCAGACCGTAGGCGATGTACATCGTGTTATCGGTTATTCGGTTCGGCAACAAGCAAATATTCTGGGAGACGAAATCCGTCGCCACAGTAGCGATGGCCGCCACGTCGGACGGAAATGGAGTCTCTCCCACCAGATAACGCCGGATTGATTCCTGATACTGAGGCTCCAATCGAACGGAAACCAGCTCGCCATCGAAAGTCCGCCAGGGACGCACGGCAGCGCGCCGAGTATACTCAATCCGAAGTACGCGATCTTCTCGCCGTCGAGTCCCACGGACGGGCATGTGAAAGCAGCGTTCTCAGAAGTTGTGTACAAGGGAATAGCCACCTTCAGCCGGCCGTACATCGGAAACTTACCCCGCTGTTTCAGAAGCGGAAGCACATAACTCTCGCCGTTCGCGCTGAAGCGGCGTTCGCAAGCGCTGCACAGGAGCGGCTGCGTCATTTGGTAAGACTTTTGCGTGGATACCCGCGCCGAAATCAGCACGGGATTGTTGTTCTTGCTGTTCGAATCACGTAAGAGCCTGTAAATCCCCTTCGGAAGGAAATGGCTTTCATGCAGGTTCCGCAGCTGACCGCATAGCGCGCAATCTCCGGTTTTCATGTTTGCCCTGTATTTTCAAGGATGCCACAGCGTTGCAGAAAGCAGACGCACCTCACGATCGATTCGGTTGGCTTTGTTTTGACGAACCGAGTGTTCCGACGCGGCGGGTTACGACACTTAGGAGCCGTACTGTTGTGCAACATTATCGGCCAGGTCTTTCATGGCCGTTTACGACAGAATTAGCGGCGACGGCGCGAACTCAACGATGAGCTACCTCGCGCGACCAAGCTGGTGCACATCGATTGTGAGAGCACCACCAGCCGCCTGTGGCGGTATCGCGCTCATGATCGTCCGTTTCCGGCGTTCGAAATCGCGGTCCTGTTTGGGGCTTCCGGTTCTTCTTAGGCAGAGCCGGTAGTTGTCTAAGACCTTGCCTACATCGAACTTGGAGAGGGGCGTCCCGCTTTCTACGAGGTCCACGGCCCGCGAAAGGAAACCGCCGGCGGCCTTATAGTTATTTCGATCCATGTACTCAATGGCCAGGTTGTTCAATACGTGCACCGTCATCAACGCGTCCCCTGCATCCCCCGTCTCCAGCATTTGAAGAGCTTGCGTGAACGCGGCCAACGCGTCGTCGCTGCGGTGCTCTTCGTGGTAAAGCGCGCCCAAGTTCACCAGTAAGCCGGTTCTCCTTACCGGATCCGCCCCTCCATTGGATTCCAGGATGTCGCGTGCCTGTTCCAGGACCGTCTCCGTATCCGAATATCGACGTTGCGCGGAGTAGACCGCCCCTAGACTCAATAACAGGTCGGCCAGCATGAGCGGATCTTTTTGTGGGGCTAAACGCGTCAGACCGAGGGCTCGGTTGTACGAGTGATCGGCCAATGCGTAAAGATGCTGATAGTAGAGCGAACTGCCTAACGCATGCCACAGTGTGATCAATTCCTTGGTATGCGCGTCCGGCTGGCGCTCCATCAGAACGATGGCGCGACGAAACAGATCCGCCGCGTCGGCTTGATTCCCCAGAAACATCTTGGCGAGCGCGAAGTTGGCGAGCGCAGCCGCAACTTCCTGGTCGGGCAGCCCGCTCTTCTCGCAGGCCGGAATCACTTGGGAATAGAGCTTCTCAGCGTCGCCGAACCGGCCCGTATCGGCCGCAGTTCTGCCCGCCTGGAACCGCTTAATGCAATCACTACCTCGCCCGTCCTGCGGTGAGGCGCCGCCCGCTAGGGTCAAGGATATCCCGCACAAAATCCACAAATGGGGTTCCAATTCACCGTCCTCCCGTTCGGATGAAATGACTATGGGGCCCGGCTGGAGCCGCAGCAAGCAGTAAATAGTGATTCTTTGGAAGCGAAGCTGTGCGACTCTGAGTGACTTTTGGGGAACACACAAACCGATGAAAATGAAAGATGATTAGTTAATCGTGAAGGCCCCCCAGTAAGAATGGATGACCAGAGTGATGGGCCGCGCCAGGACAGGTGCAGTATACTGATTCAGTTTTCGAGAGGATACTGCGTGATCCAAGCGGAGAGCCTTTCCTTCGGCCCATTTCAGTTCGAGCCCAGGAGCGGTCGGCTAACTAAACACGGTCACCGGATCAAGCTACAGCCTAAAGCCGCAACGATCCTTGCGCGTCTCTTGGAAGACCCCGGTGCCGTCGTCAGTCGGACGGATCTCCAGAAAGTCCTCTGGCCGGACGGGACGCACGTCGATTTCGAGATGGGGATCAAGACCGCAGTTAAAAAACTCCGGGGGGCCTTGAACGACGAAGTGGACAAACCGCTCTACATCCAGACGGTTTACGGCGAAGGATACAGGTTCATCGCGCCGGTGACTGCCCTGAGTGCCGTATCCGATCTGGAAGCTTCGCGGACCTCCGGGCCAACACCGCCGGAGATCACGACTCCTACCCCGTCGCCGCAATCGTCGGCCGCGTCTCGCGGCAAGGCCGCTTCGGGAATCATCCTGACGGCTACTGCTGCACTCATTGCAGCGGTGTTCATCTGGAAGCAGACGCAAACCGGCTTGCATTTTCAGAGCCGTGATTGGGTGATCATCGCGTCATTCGAGAATCGCACGGGCGATGCGATGCTGGACGGCAGCATCGAATACGCCCTGGCTCGCGAGTTGAGCCGCTCCGCCTATGTGAACTTGGCTCCGCAGGAGCGAATTGGCGACGCATTAAGACTCATGAGGCAGAGCCCGACAGCAGAGCTCACTGAATCGCTGGCCCGGCAGGTGGCGCTCCGCGACGGAGGGATCAAGGCGATCTTCGCTGGACGAGTCGAGAGATTCGGCTCGAAATATCTGGTAACCGTTCGCGTTCTGAGCCCCGCTACCGGCGAAACGCTTGCTGTCTCCGATCGCGAAGCGGCGCAGGGGCAGTTGCCCGACGCGGTCCGCTCCCTTTCCCAGGATCTGCGGCGGAAGCTGGGTGAACAGATGGTCGGCGCCATAGAACTAGCGGCACCTCTCGAACGGGCCACGACCTCTTCTTTAAGTGCCCTTCGGGCCTTCAGTACAGCCATGCGGAGCGTGAACGAGCGCCAATGGGTTCGCGCGGCCGAACTGCTGGAGGAGGCGCTCCGGGAAGATTCTCAGTTCGCCCTGGCTCATATTTATGCAGCGCACTGTTATTCGGATTTAGGTCAGGAATCCGACGCAAAGCCCCACTATGAAGCGGCTTTCCGCCTTGCGCCGGGAGTAAATGATCGCGAGAGACTGTTTATTCTTGGCAGCTATTTCCAACGTTATGTCCATGATGACCAACGCGCGCGCTCAGTATACGAAGCGTTGGTAAGCCTTTACCCGGACGATTATTGGGGCCTCACCAACCTCATGGCGACGTACGAACGGTTGCGAGTGTGGGATGAGTGGTCGCGGACCGCCGAGCGAGTCCTCACACTCCGTCCGAATGACATTCAGCGAAGGTTTCTCGCCGTCCAGGTTTGGTATTACTGGCGCGAGATGTCGGACAAGCCAAAAGCGGAACGGTATCGGGAGGAACTGCTGCGTCTGCGTAGTTCCGGGACACTTGACCAGTGGTGGGCGGGATATGTGAGTGCGCTTCTCGATCTGCAAATAGGCCGTGACCAGTGGTACGTGGGTGACGTGAAAGGCTCCTCTGCGGAGGTGAGCCGCGTTAGTTCCCTCGTTCGGGCGCGAGCCGAAGATCGTTACACACTGCCCGTGGTGCATGCCAATCTCACGCTCGGAAAGATTAGGGACGCTAGGACTCTTTGCGGCCAAGTGAACGATTTGCGGATTCGTAGCGAGTGTTTTCTGGAGGTAGCAGCGGCCGCCGGCGATCGCCGGACAGGGCGGGAGCAACTCGAGTTTCTCGAAAGCGGGCCTGGGCTGCTTGGCCGGAACCCGCTTTTCGCCGAAGCATTTGGTGAGACTGCCATCGCGCGGAGGTGGTCAAAATCCTCCGGAACCCCTGACCTTCTTCACGCGCTCTTCCTTATCGAAGAACGCCACCCACGGGAAGCTCTGGACGTGCTCCGCCAGACGGTCACCGTTGGAACTGGCGCGGCTGGTCCCACCATGGTTTCGCTGCGCTACAAGCTGGCGCTGGCTACCGCACTGGAGGAGGTGGGAAAGGTTTGGGAGGCAATTGCCGAACTGCGCGACGAAACCCGGCCGGCGATCGTAGACCTCGCCCTAGGCTGGAATTGGCCGCAGTGCCGGTGGAAACTGGCGGAGCTATACCGCGAGGCCGGCATGCCGGGAGAAGCCGCGCTCGTCGAGCAAGAGATCCACCACTACCTCTCGGCGGCCGATCCCGATCACCCGATGCTCGCGCGCCGGAGCGGGGCCTCGAAATGATCCTGAGGCAATACGGTGATTCATAAACCAAAATGATTCGAGGACCAACGTTTGACTGCCTCGGTTGTGGGCGGAGACAAATCTAAACATTTCGTGAAAACTAGCCTGATGTCGGACATTATCGGCTAATTTGCAAATCGCTATTTATCAGACCGCCGACGTCAGTGCCTAAGCGCGGACTGCCAGTTCTGGACCACGACGAAGGTGCCGAGGCGTTTTGGGATCGTAACGAACAGGAAGCGCCGGCCGTCGGGCGCTGCCACGTAGCGGCTGCGGCGGGTGGTGGGGTCGATCTGCACTTCAAAGAGTTCCTTGGGGATGCCCGCTTCGAAGTTCGTGCCGGGGGTTTCACTTCGACGGCTTTGAATTTCGAGCCGCTCACGAAGTAAAGTTCCTTGCCGTCGCGACGCCAGGAGGGTTCGGTGGCACCGGTGCTGGAGATCTGCCATTTGCCGCCAGAGGGCGGGAAGTGCTGAACGAAGACTTCGTCTCTTCCAGACTCCCGCGCAACATAGGCGATCCAGTTGCCATCGGGAGAGACGCGCCCGTGGTCCTGCCTGAACTCGGCCTTCAACACGGGGAACGGCTTGCGATCCCCAGTGACGGGCAAGGCGAAGAAATCGTGACTTGCGAGGCTATAGAACAGGAATTTTCCATCTGGCGACCAATCTTCCACGGCCTTGTCATCGCTGTCCGCCAGCACCAGTTCTTCGGCGCCCGTGCCGCCGGCGGCCTTCCAGAAAAGATCGCGTTGATTCGCTGCCTTCCGTGCGGAGGAGTATGCGATGCGGGATCCATCGGGCAGGAAGCTGGGAACAAAATATTGGGTACCGCCAGACGCCATGGCCTGCTTAGCCTCTCCACCGGAGGCGGGGATCTGATAAAGCTCTTATGGGCCAGTACGGCCCGTGAACAGAATGGTTCCGGCCGGACTCCAGGCCGGCATAATCGGACTTGGGCTAACGGAACTCAGCGTCTGGGGCGAACTGCCGTTCAAATTCAGCCTAAGTAAGACGGAACGGGTTGGAACCACGATCGAGCGCCCATCGGGTGACCAGGCCGCGTGGGCGGCACCTTCGGTTCCCGGAATCGGCTGCGGATGGACTGAGTCCATCGGGCGGATCCATAGACTGCGCGAGCCGTCGGCTTTCGTCGCGCCAAAGATGATTCGCGACCCGTCGGGAGAGATGTTGGGGAAATCGACGGTGCCCCAGGAGGTCTCTTCGGGCGGCGGGATTTCGTAGCGGACGATGGCGGCAGAGCGGAAATAATAAATCGGAAGGCGGTGAGGACGACGGCGCAAAGTACGGCGAAGACTCCGGCGAGAATCCAAGCTGGAGCCACGCCTCGCTTCTTCAGAACGGGTGCGGGCATCTCATTGCTGCTGGTGCGGCTTTCGAGGACCCACTCCAGTTGACTCTTCAGATCCGACACGCTCTGCCAACGGTCGTCAGGATCCTTGGCGAGGCATTTTTTTACGATGCGCTCCAGCATCGGATGAGGTACGGTAAGAGGCTCGGGCTCGCGGTCGATGATGGCGGCAATGAGCGTGGCCTTGTTGTCACCTCGGAAGGCCCGCTTGCCGGTGAGGATTTCGTAAAGTACGCAGCCGAATGAAAAAATGTCGGAGCGGGCGTCGGTAGGCTTACCCTGCAACTGCTCCGGTGCCATGTATTGAAGGGTTCCGACGATGGAGCCTTCTTCGGTGAGGGCGCGAGTCTGCGTTTCGTCGCTAGCCTTGGTTTTGAGAACCTCGAATTTGGCGAGACCGAAATCGAGGACTTTGACGCCGGACTTGGTCGAGAGAATGTTCGCCGGTTTCCGATTGCGATGCGTGATCGACTTCCGGTGCGCCGCTTCCAGCGCTCCGGCCAGCTGAATGGCCGCTTTGAGTGCCAGCTCGAGTGGGAGGGGGCCTTTCAGTGTATACGATCAAAACGCAACTTGCCTCGATAACCAAGCATGGGGATTGTTGTTTCCCCCTGATATGGCACATTATCGGCAGCTCGCTGGAAAAGTTCCTTTCACGATGACTTCCGGTTTGCCGACTATCAAGGATGTTCGAAAATGTGATCCGCGAGGTGCGGGTATGAGAACCCACACCTCTCGATCCAGCTGATTGTTCAAGATCGGAGTCCGGCACGGATCAAGCGTTCAAATAGCTCTTCCTGGATAAAGCCTCGTTCCGATACGGGTGATGACGGCGACCGGATCCAGACAGACGGCTTGATATGCAGACCCGTCGTTAGCGATTACGAAGAAGTAGTGAGACGAGATACCAGGACGAATCTCGATGCTGAAAGTGCCGGTACAATCGGCGTTCACTGTGTATGTGCCCGTTCTTGAAGTCGCCGCAGCGGTGCCGTTGGTATTTGACATTCCATTGACGGTGGTGCCTCCGTTCCCGTCGAAGGTTTGGGCACCGACCTCGGCGTACGGCCCCGGCGAGGCGGGCGCTGCGACAAAGGATCCGGTGACGGTGTAGGCGAAGGTGCCCAGCATGGTGGCGCTACTGCATCCTTTATTGCCCTGGGCCTTCGCCGAAGGCGCGACTCCCAGAGCGAGTGCGGCGACTGCGGCGATTGTGAAAATCTTTGCGATGGTGCTGCGTTTCATGATGCGTCTCCCTTTTTCTGTTTGATCGATCTTTGCTTGATCGAATCGGGTGGCCGTCTTGGCTCACCTGACACGAATAAGGAATCGCGGACTGGAAGTTACAGCCTTTTCGACGAAAGGTATAGACTAGTTGTGCAAATCCCGCCTAAATGCCAAATTGCCCTCAGTGCGATGCGGAACTGGGTTCCAGTGATCCCTCAGGACTGTGTCCGCAGTGTCTGATCCTGGGCGCCTTCGAGAGCTCGATAGGCGCGGACGAATCCGGAACGCGCACCATCGATACTGCAACGTCTGAAGGCGGTGAGGACGACTTCGGCCGCTATCATATCCTTCGATCTCTAGGCGAAGGGGGTATGGGCACCGTTTATCTGGCCGAACAGCTCGAGCCCATTCGCCGGTGCGTCGCGTTAAAAGTTGTGAAACTCGGCATGGACACCGCCCAGGTGCTGGCCCGCTTTCACAACGAACGCCAGGCGCTCGCCATGATGGACCACCCGAACATCGCCCAAATCTTCGATGCCGGCGCGACCACGAAAGGGCGCCCGTACTTTGTGATGGAGTACATCGAAGGGGCGCCGATCACCCAGTATTGCGATCGCAGGCGGATGACCACCAGGGAGCGGCTCGCATTATTCCTCGCGGTCTGCCGCGCGGTTCAGCATGCGCATCAGAAGGGTGTGATCCACCGCGACCTGAAGCCGTCCAATGTGCTTGTGACCGAGCAGGATGGGACGCCGATGCCTAAAGTGATCGACTTCGGCATTGCCAAGGCCACCGATAAGTGGGCCGTGGAGAACACGTTGCTCACGCAGTTCGGCCAGATCGTCGGGACACCGGAATACGCTAGTCCCGAGCAGGCCGACACGATGACGGGCGTGATCGATGAGGCCTCCGACGTATATTCGCTCGGTGTCGTTTTGTACGAGCTGCTGATCGGCGCTGTACCGTTCGATACCGCCACCCTTCGTAACGCCGGACTGGCGGAAATGCTGCGCATCATCCGCGAAGACGAAGCGCCATCGCTATCGCGAAAGCTTACTTCGATGGGCGCGGCGGCGACCGACATTGCCGCTCGCCGCCAGACGGACCTGGCTTCGCTGCGCCGCCTCGTCGACGGCGACCTGAACTCCATCACGATGAAGGCGCTGGAGAAGACCCGTGAACGCCGCTATGCCTCGGTATCGGACCTCGCCGCCGATATCCAGAGGCACATCGAACACCGTCCCGTGCTGGCTTCACCGCCGGGCAGGCTCTACCGGACGCGCAAGTTTCTCCGCAGGCACAGGCTGGCTGCCCTCGGCACGGCGGCGGGAGTAGTCTTCCTCGGTTTGAGCGCCGTAACTGCCTGGTCGTTTGCGCATCGCGATTTCACATCGAGACCCAAGCTGACGGAGAAAGACACCATTGTGCTCGCCGATTTCGAGAACAAGACCGGCGATCCGGTGTTCGACGACACGCTTCGCCAGGGACTGTCCGTGGAGCTTCAACAATCGCCATACCTCAGTCTGATTGGGGACCAACAGGTCCGGCAGACCCTGGCTCTGATGGGTCAGCCGAAAGATGCGCGCCTGACTCCTGAAATCGCACGGGAAATCTGCGAGCGAACCGGGAGCGCCGCGATTCTCGATGGCTCGATTAGAAGCCTTGGTAGCGAGTATGTTCTGGGTTTGCAAGCGAAGACCTGCAATACCGGTAATATCCTCGACCAGGAGCAGGCACAGGCGGCCAGGCGAGAGGATGTCCTTAATACTTTGAGCCAGATTGCCCGCAAGTTCAGAACCCGGGTAGGCGAATCGCTGGCCACCGTCGAGAAGCATTCAACGCCTCTGTGGGAGGCCACGACACCATCATTAGAAGCCCTCAAGGTCTACACTACCGGACACAAGGCGGGCCTTTCCGCCGGGCCTGCGGCGCCGCCCATACCTTCTTACCGCCGCGCTGTCGAAATCGATCCACAATTCGCGATGGCCTGGGCGAATTTGGGGCTCACTTACAGCAATCTTGGAGAGTCATCGTTGGCGACTGAGAGCACCATAAAAGCCTGGCAACTGCGGGATCGAGTCAGCGACTGGGAGAGGTTTTTTATCGACGTTCTTTACCACCGGCAGGTGACGGGGGACCTGGAAAAGGCGCTACCAAATCCTCGAATTGTGGTATCAGACCTATCCTCGCGGCGGGGACCGCGAACCGCCCAATCCCCAAGAGTTGTTAGCAGGCCTTTCTACTCGTGGGACGGGTCGGTTTGAACGAGCGATCGAGATGGCGCAAAAAACGATCGCGGCCCATCCGGACATTTTCATAGGGTATGGCAGTCTTGCATTCAGCTATACCTTTCTGGACCGCTTCCCTGAAGCCGAGGGCATTCTTCAACGAGCTTCCCAACACAAGTGGGGAGACAACCCTAATCTTTTGGCGTTCCGTTACAAGATCGCGGTTTTAAAAGGTGATAAGGACCAGATGGATCGGGTAGTGGCTCTGGCCAGAGGCAAGCGCGGTGCCGAACACTGGATGGCCCATCAGGAGGCTCTGGCTCTTGCTCGCTCCGGCCGCCTGAAGGACGCCCGTAGGTCATCGAACCGCGCCATAGATCTTGCCCTGCAGGAGGAAACACGCGAGGAGGCAGCGACTTACGAGGCCGCTCGAGCCGTGTGGGAAGCCCTTTCCGGAAATGGCGCCGAGGGGAAAAAGAGCGCCATCGCGGCACTCGAACTTTCCAACGGCCGGGAGGTCGAATACGCCGCCGGCCTTGCCCTGGCTTTTTCGGGTGACACTTCTCGATCAGAAGCGCTCGCCGGCGATTTAGAAAAGCGCTTCTCGGAAGATACTTTTGTGAAATTCACCTATGTGCCTGTTCTACGTGCGTCCGCCGCGCTGGAGCGCGGCAAGCCCGCAGACAGCGTGGAGCGGTTGCAAATCGCTCTTCGATATGAAATGGCGGCGAATGGCCTCAACTTCGCTCATCATTATCTCGGCGGCTTGCACTCGGCCTATGTGCGCGGCGAGGCCCTTGTGGCCGCCCACCAGTACGGAGAAGCGGCGGCCGAGTTTCAAAAGATTCTCGATCATCGCGGTATCGTGGGCTTGGACCCCATTGGCGCGCTGGCGCACTTGCAACTCGGTAGAGTGTTCGCTTTGTCGGGAGACAAAATCAAGGCGAAAACGGCCTACGAGGCTTTCCTCGCACTTTGGAAAGACGCAGATCTCGACGTGCCGATCCTTAGGAGCGCCAAAGCAGAGTACGCAAAGCTGTAACCTTTGGCTCCGAAATCCTTATGGATATTGTTGGAACTCCTAGCCCATCGCGGAGATGAGGATTTACAATCATGATCGACGAGTCGCAAAACACCAAGGGGCAGACGCTGGCCGGATCATCCGAATTCCCGACCACGCGGTGGACGCTGGTGGTCGCCGCCGCCGATCCTCAGCGGAAGGAGGCTCGTTCCGCTTTAATATCGCTGTGCGAGGGCTACTGGTATCCGTTATACGCGTATGTCCGGCGGCGCGGATATCCGGCCGACCAGGCGCAGGATCTCACGCAGGAGTTTTTCATCCGGGTCTTGGAAGGCCGGTATCTCGATCACGCCGACCCGGAAAAGGGCCGGTTCCGGTCCTTTATTTTGACTTCAATGAAATTCTTCGTGGCCGATGAAGAAGACCGCCGGCGAGCGCACAAACGCGGCGGCGGTGCGGTTTTGCCGCTCGAACTCGCGTCAGGCGAAGACCGCTACCAGCGCGAGCCGGCGCACGATGAGACGCCGGAGCGGATCTTCGAACGGCGCTGGGCGCTCTCGGTTCTCGATCGGGTAGTGGACAGATTGCGCAATGAGTTCATGCAACACGGCCGCCCGGAACATTTCGAACGGTTGAAGATGTTCCTTCTCGGAAAGTCCGAGGCGCCTTATGCCACTCTGGCTAGGGAAATGAACACGTCGGAAGGGGCGCTCAAAGTAGCGATTCACAGGCTTCGCAAAAGGTATCGCGAACTTTTTCGCCAGGAGATCGCGGATACCGTAGCCGATCCCGGCGAGGTGGAGTCCGAACTCCGGTTCTTGGCGGCAGCTTTGTCCACGAAGTAGCGTTCTAGTTTCTAGCTCCGTCGGTTCAGTTCTTCGATCATTCCCGCAGCACGTCCGTTTTAGGACCTTGGCGGACCCGTTAACAAGCGTTATCGTCCACGACTGTGCGGCGACGGTGGCATCCTCGTCTTCCAGACGGAAGATAAGCTGCGCGATGCGCATAGCCGGCGGCCTCTGGAATCTGGATGAAGTTGCCGGGCCTGCGGTTTGTAACCGGGAGAGGGACGGCGGGTATTCATCACATGCGGGATCTCATTCACTGTGTTCGAGGGCTGCGGAAATCGCCTGGGTTTACGGCGACGGCGGTGCTCGCGCTGGCGGCCGGAATCGGCTCTACCAGCAGCATATTCAGTCTATTGGACGCGGTGATGTTACGGCCATTGCCATTTCGGGATGCCGGTTGTTTGGTGATGATTTCGGAGCGGCCGCCGGGCTCTGGCCGCAACGTCGTTTCGTCTCCGACCTATTTCGACTGGCGGACGCAGAATCACTCTTTCGAAAGCATGGGTGCGATGACGTGGGGTAGTCCGGCGCTAACGGGCGAGGGCGCTCCGGCGCGGCTGAACGGGCAGAAGATCACGGCATCCTATCTGGATGTTCTGGGCGTGCAACCCATGCTGGGGCGATGGTTTACCGAAGCCGAAGAGCGTGACTCGCTGGTTCTGATCAGCTCCCGGATGTGGATGGAACGTTACGCCGGGAATCGCGCCGTGATTGGCAAGGCGATCACGCTCGACGGGAAGCCCTTCCGGATTTGCGGAGTGATGCCTTCGCACTTTCGCGTGCTGGGGGATCCAGATGTTTGGACCACGCTGGCGCTCGACGCGGATCCGGAGCGGCGAAAATCGCACATTCTTCGGGTGATTGCGCGGAGGAAGGCCGGCGTTTCGCTGGAGCAGGCTCGCGCTGATATGGACGTCATTGGCGCGCGCATCTCGGCGCTGGCCCCAGATACGAACGGCGGCTGGGGCGTGACGATCGACTCTTTGCAATCCTACCTGGTGAGCGACGATCTGCACGCCACTTCGCTTGTACTTTCGGGAGCGGTGGGATTTCTGCTGCTGCTCTCCTGCGTGAATGTCGCGAATCTGCTGATGGTGCGCGGCGCGGGCCGGGCGCGGGAAATCGCAGTACGTGCGGCATTAGGAGCCAGCCGGGGCCGGATCGTATCGCAGCTGCTGACGGAAAGCTTCGTGCTCGCGATGACCGGCGGAGCGCTAGGTTTATGGCTCGCGAAACTGATGTTGCAACTGGCGCCGAGACTGCTGCCTCCGGGCATAATTCCAGCGGCGACTCCACTGCAATTGGATGCGCGGGTGGTTTGGTTCACGGTGGCGGCATCCGCGGTCACGGGCCTGTTGTTCGGATTGGCGCCGGCCTGGCGTTGCTCCTCGGCGAACCTGATCGACGCAATGCGGGCCGGAGATCGCTCGCATACCGCGAAGGGGGGCGTGCGCAATTTGCTGGCAAGCGCGGAGATCGCCTTGGCGGTGGTGTTGCTCGCGGGAGCCGGATTGCTGGCGCGCACGCTGCTGCATCTGGAACATGTGGATCGCGGATACGAGCCGGGCAACGTTCCTGACGCTGCGGCTGAGTCTGCCGAGACCGAGCTATCCAACGAACGAGCGCGCGGTTGAGTTCTTTCATGCTGCGGAACGAGAGATCGAAAAGGTGCCCGGAGTCATATCCGCCGGATTCACCATCGACCTGCCGCTCGATGGATGGAACTTTGGCGACACGTTTGAGATTTTGGGCAAGCCGGTGCCGAGTGCGGCGCGGCCATTCGCGCACTTCCAACTGGCGACTCCGAACTATTTCGACGCGGTGGGTATCCGCGTGAAGATCGGACGCTCGTTTAACGAGCGCGATACGGCGAAGTCAACGGTGGTCTGCATCATTAATGAGGAGTTCGCTCGCAGGTATTTCGACGGCCGGAATCCTGTGGGCGCGATGATCAACGTGCAGAATGAACTGCGGCAGGTGGTGGGTCGTGATCCGCCAGGTGCGGGTGGAGGGGCCGACCGACGGGAAGTCGCTGGAGATTTATGTGCCCTATACGCAGTCCAGGTATTTCTGGCCCGAGACGCTGGCGGTACGGACGGCGGCTGACCCTCTGACGCTCGCGAAGCCGGTTCAGGCGGCGATCGGACGGGTGGACAAAGATCTTGCGCTGACGCGGATTCAAACGCTCGACGAGGTCGTGGCGCAAACGATGGTTCAGCCGCGGTTCCGTGCGGCACTGGCTGCGGCTTTCGGTGTGGCCGCGCTGGCACTGGCGGCGCTGGGCGTGTACGGCGTTCTGGCATTCGCGGTCACGCAGCGGGTGAAAGAGTTCGGAATCCGATTGGCATTAGGCGCGACCGCCTCCGGTCTTCAGCGACTGGTGCTGCGCGATGGTTTGCGCATCGTGATGATGGGGCTCGCCGCAGGGCTGGTGGCGGCTGCGGCCTTGACGCGATTTATTTCGGGTTCGCTTTATGGTGTCCGAACGCTGGATCCCCTCACGTTCGTCGCGGTGCCCGCGCTGCTGACTGCGATCACTCTGATCGCGTGCGCGATGCCGGCCCGGCGTGCAATGGGAGTGGATCCGATATCGGCGCTACGTGACGAGTAACGGGACGCAGATTTGCAGCCCTTTAAGATGCGCCCGGACTCGTCCTAACGCCAGATGTGAAGCATTATCAGCGGGGACGAACTGGGCAAAATCCGGTTGAATGAATATAGCGCGAAATCTCCGAAGTCATGGCAACACCCATTCAGCACGAGTTCTTGGCTGGGGGCTGCCCGCCGCCGCGTGTGCCGCGGGCTTCAACTCACAATGAGGCACTCATCCAACGTCGGATTAGCCAGCTACCGTGAATCGAGAATGCCCGCCCAATAACTCTTCCGCGTGCGAATCACTGCACCCGGATAATCAGGCACGAGCACTTTCAACGTATGGAGTCCCCACTCCTGATCCGACGGCGGCTTGAAACTCAACAAATAATAGTTGTGAATCCGATTCGAAATCCTTTGCAGACTCTCATCGAATCCCTTCTGCGTCGCGAAGCTGGCGTACTCGCCACCAGATAGTGACGCCAATTCCGCAGCCGCGTTGCGTTCTATCGCATTGGCGATCAAAAGAAATTCCGGCGGCCACGCAATTAGCGGACGCTTCTCGGTCCACATACTCTCAGCAGGCGTGGCAGGCTTCTCGACATCGGGAGGAGACCCCGTAGGCTTTGGCGGATCGTCCTTGTAGGGGTCGTTGCTATGAGCGAGGTCGTGCAGCGCCTCATCACGTGCCGCCGAAAACGTCAACGAGTAAATGACCGTATCCGTGATGCCCAACTCCGCGACCACCTCATCGAGCTTTCCCTTGCTGCCGTGGTCGCGTGTTTCGCTGATCAACAAAATTGCGCGCCGGTAACGGGTATGGCGCCTCGTCAGCATATTGATAGCGAAGTGAACCGTGTCGATCGTGGCCGCGCCATTACTGCGGCAATCCTTCAGCTTGGTCAGGCCGTTGCGAACCGCATCACTGCCGCTTGAGAAATCACTCAGGATATAAGGACCCACGCCATAGCTGACGATAGCGACTTCATGCGGTGCGTAGCCGACGATGCCATCAATCATCGCGCCGAGCCCCTTCAGCTTCGGAAACTCAAGCGCCGCAGACCTGCCGCATTCAATGGCAACCACCAAAGACAAGCCGGAAAACTCGGCATCCTGGTCCACGTTGACCGTTTGGCGGACGCCGTTGTCTTCGACCACGAACTGTTCCGGCCGCAGTCCATAAATCGTTTCACCCTTCTTGGTCTGCACTCGAGTCGGCAGAAAAATGAGGTTCGATCGCACCTTGAATTCTGTTGCCGGTTGTGCGGCGAGCAGGCCCGCCGTCAAAATGAGCGGCATAAGATTCCGGATACTCGTATAGTAGAGCAAGATATTCGTCTGTTTCCGGCGTTCGCCAAATACCGCTCTAGTAAAGTCCGCGTAGTTGCGGAGTTGCAGCTCTTCGAACATTCGCTTGCATAGTGGGGTCATACCAACGAACTCCTTTCGCTCTTTGGTCTATCGCGCCCCCATCAATAATGCTACGGCTCCCCCTGCCGCTTGCGGCTTCGTTCAGGTCCGGTTGTGGGAAGTTCACCAAACAGAAGCAGCCGCCAGATAATTCACATTAACGGTAGATTGTCAGACCGCCATTCAGGGCCATTCTCCGAGTGGCCGACGATCCGGACGAAGAGGGCATCCAATTTCCTAGAACTACTTAGAGGCGGTTCGCCCTAGAGAAAAGCCGATAATGAGGCGCGTCGATAAATACAGACGGGGCTCGATGGATGAGATCACAACGTACTCGTCTTCGTTTGAATGCGCTCCGTACATGCGCAGCCCATCCCTTCCAGAATCGGCGCGTCGGTTTTAAGAGCAGCGAATCCGGCATCAGTCCCCGCTCCGGGCGATTTTGTGGCGACGGCAAGCTTTCCTCCGTCCTCGCCGTAGATCCGCTGCGCATATTCGGCGATAGGCAAAGATTGTTTGCGAAGTGCCATCGGAGGAAAGATGCGCTCAAAGCGAACATCCACCGAGGTATCCGGAATAAGGTGCTTGAGAATCTTTTCACGGATGGAGGCTTCCAGCCCGGCAAGGTCCGCTATGTCGTCGGCCCGGATATCCCCGATTGCCCGGGCATCCTCGGGAATCGTATTGGAAACGCTCCCGGCGCTGGCCACCGTCCAGTTCAACTTCAACCGGCCTGGGTTCGAGAGGTCCTGCATCTGCAGCACTTGATATGACAGCTCATAGAGTGCGTTCCGGCCTCGCTCGGGGGCAGCACCCGCATGCGAGGCCCGCCCTTTCACCTTGAGCAGCGCTAGTTCCCCACCCGTGGTAGCGAGCCGGATATCATCCCCGGGCACACGCGATCCTTCATAGGAGAGGACCAGGTCGTGGTTCGACGCCAGAGACGTAATGAGGTCTCGTTCGGCGTTGGAGCCGATCTCCTCGTCCGGGCTCACCAACACGCTGATTAAGCCGAACTGGTCAAATCCAAGGGTCTTGAGCGTTGACAGAACGTGCAGGATGGTAGCAACCCCGTGTTTGTCATCGCCAATTCCCAGCCCGTAAGCTCGATCACCCTCGACACGAAAGGGCTGCTTCGCGAGCATTCCTTTTGCGTAGACAGTGTCCATGTGCGCGAGCAACAAAATCCGTTTGGCGCCTTTCCCCGAAAGCGTGCGACGACAGTGTCTGCGAGGCGTTCCGGAGTATTTTGAAAGCGCAAGTAACCGCTTGCCGGAGGCACCTTTTCTACCTCGCCTCCTAGGGCGCGCAGCCGCTCGGAGATCCGATCACCAATGCGAGTGACACCATCAAAATCGCTCGATCCGGACTCAATGGAGACAAGTTCCCTCAATGTGTCCAAAAGAGGCCGCTGCTCCCGCTGAACCGCCACCGCATCGCAGCGGAATCCTGCGCCCATGTGGGGGAAACAACAAGCAATACGACGAGCATGGCGCTCAGCTTCATGGGTAGTATTCTAGCCCAAGCCTCGTCCCGAATCGTCAATCATGCGCGGAAAACTTAGCCCGAAACCGGCGTTTGGGAGGCTGCAAGACCCCCCCGGGCGAGTGACGCGCCACTCGTACAAAGCTAGGACTTAGGCTAAGGGAAGTCCCAACATTCTGAACTGATAATGCGCATTATCGCTAGCTTCCCACAACGGCGTTTCTGGACCAGGAGTCAAAGAATTTCGGATCAATTCCATGACGCCTATGACGCCGGCACCAGGGGGCGGCCTGTCCGGGAATGGCTCCGCAGAGGCGAATTGCATGGCGGGAGCTTCATCGACGCCTGCGGATTGGGAACCCTAATGCCTGAAGAAGAGACTGAAAGTCCGGAGGAGGTTCGCAGTCAACGCAGACGCTCTCTCCCGAACGTGGATGAATGAACTGAAGACGCGCCGCGTGGAGAGCGACGCGAGTAATTCGCCGTTCCAGCTTTTCTGATGGATTGTACTTTCTGTCGCCAATGACTGGGTGGCCGATCGCTGAAAGCTGAACGCGGATTTGATTTTGTAATCCTGTCACCAGCGAGACTCGGACGAGGGATGCGCCCCTAAGGCGATGTTCCACGAAATACCGGAGTTCAGCGCGAGCCGATTTTGGGTCGCATTCTGTGGTCACCTTTTGAAACATTCCTTCTTCCCGAAAGTGGTGAACGAGAGTCCCTTCTTTAACGCGGAGATGACCACGAACTGCCGCGAGATATTCCCGCACCGGGGTGTGTCGCATAAACTGTTGTACGAGTGCTTCTCGATCTGGCCAGGTTTTTGCGAAGAGCAGAATCCCAGACGTGTGACGATCGATGCGATGTACGACAAAGGCGCGTTGCCTCTTTGATCTCAGTTCTGCCGAAAGAATAGAAAGCGCAGATGGAGTATCGGAGTCATCCGCGGGCACCGCGAGCAGTTTGGCCCGCTTATTGAGGACTACAACGGCATCGTCTTCGTAAAGCACGTGAAGCTGCCGCCGATCCTGCTTTCCTAAACGGCGATCGCCTCTGGGTTGAAATCTCTTCATTGCTGAATGGCAGATTGTTCCTTTCCAGCGCTGCTCGTGACCGAGTGATGATACAACGCTCGATGATCCATCGCTATGCTACCAAGGTCCCGGTCGGTTGACGGGTAAGCTTGAAAATACTCACTACTCCAGAGGTCCGGTTGTGTGTTTTCTGTTGATGGTGCGGACGGAACCCGTTCTTTGGCACGCTGAGGTATTGACAGCCGGGTCCGTGCTCCAAGTTCACTGCGGAATCGATCGTGACGATCTGCCAATATTTGTAGACTTCAGTGGAAGGCCTCTGCTGTTCGAGCCAGGCCAACCGTCTCGGGATGTTCCTGACCATAACCCGCGAGTTCATAGGAACGCACCCTGACCTCGCATCATACCCGTTCGATCGGAAAGCTTTGGATGAACTGTTCCAGGTCCTCATCGTTCATAGTTCCATCGATTTTCACCATTTCCATGAGCAGTCCGTTCGCCCCGAGCCGGCGAGTACAGCTAGACTTCGCCAAGTTCGGCTCGCCGCAAACGCTGCGCCTGACGACTCGAAACACCTGTTGAGCAACGGGGGACCGCGCCCCTTCCAGAGATTTGAGCCTCCTTTGGAAATTCATCTTCCGTTGTCCTGCTCTAGCTCGAAGCTGCCGCCTTCGCGGGCCAGCTGGTTTCGCCGCCGTTGGAGAGACTCCACGAATGCGTGGGGCAGGCTGCGCGGATCGGCAACGTATTCCACGGATCGCTCAGGCTCTGGGTTCCGACCTTCCGCCGCAAAGTGGCGACGCCGTCGCCCCAGAGGATATCCGCCGCACTCCTGTCTTGCTTAACTACCACGGCAGCAAGTCGAGCCTCCAGCACCTGCAAGCGCCTGGGGAGATTCCTGGTCACCTCCGTTTATCCTTGTTCGCCTCGGAGGCCTGCTCCAACGCCGCGAGGCGCACCTCGATATCTTCAACCTCGATTCCTTTGATACCGCAGCTAAACACGGCTTCGGCCGCCCGGAGCCGCACCGCCGCTGGCACGTTGGGATCGGTCATCAGCTTCAGCATCGTTATCGCAGCGGCGCCCATTCCCTGCTGTAATCGTGCGATCGCCTGACTGGCGCTGTCCCTGCGGGCCTGGAGATACTGTGCGAGGAATTGCGGTTCACGCATCCAGCGCCGCAACGTCTTCTCTGCCACTTCCGCGACACGGGCAGCATCCTCGATGCTCGGGCGCGCAAGCAGCGCCGCGATCGCCACCTCCATTTTGCGTCCGAATTTTGCGCCGTGTCCGGTCATCTGCGGTCACCTGCGGTCATCTGGTCACCGGCACCATCGCCAAGCGTTCGCCACAGTTGATTTCGCTTGCTTTCCAGCGCCACCAGAGTGATCGATGTTGTCACGCGGTAATCACCGCCAAGGAGAACATATGAAATCGAGCACAGAAGCAACAGAAATGGCTGCTGTAGCCACCACCGAGACGAAGACCACAAAAAGGCCACCGCTGGCGCACGTCGCGCCAACGTTGCGCCCGGCAAGGCCATGGCGGGGAAGAAGGCCACCCCGAAGAAGAAAGCGCCCAAAAGCGCACGAAACGACGCACGCGAGGGCAGCAAGACTGTCACGATCCTGGAAATGCTGAAGCGACCGGGGGCCGCGACCGCCAAGGAGCTGCTCAAAGCCACGGGCTGGCAGGCGCATTCCCTGCGGGGCTTCCTGTCCGGGACCGTCGGCAAGAAGATGGGGCTGACCGTCACGTCCACCAAGGGCGGGGACGGGAGCGGAGCTACTCCGTAAAAGCCTAATCTGCTCCGTTCACACCGCGCCGCTGGGTCCCCGCCCGGCGGGGTTTTTCGTTCTGCTGCTCGTTCTACAGAGAATCCAGCTTTGCGTTGAACGCCTCCACTGGCCCAGCCATGAGGTGGCGCAGTTCCTCGCTGTTCATTCCGAAAGCTCGCGCGAGCGTCTCTGCCAAGCTCTCGTTGCCCGTCGGCTCGAAACCGCGAAGCCTGAGACGTTCGCGAAGGATCTGTGCCGCCGTCACACCGCCCGGCCGGGGCTCTTCGGCCTTGGCTCGCATCGTCGCATCGTGGAGTTGTTCCAGATGGACCAACCGCCGCGACAGTTTCTCTCGCATACCGATTTACCTCTTCGTGAGAATCCGAAGCTCCGCTGCCCAATCCGAAAGAGCTAAGCAGAGCCCATGTATATCGGGATTGCCCGCCAGAATCTCTGACTGGATGGCCACGATCTCCGCGCGGCAGCGCTTGATTCACGCTGCCTCCAGCCGGCGCTCTTTACCGATCTCGTCGAAGTTCCGTCCGTCACCCTCGAGCGTCGCCTGCTTGCCGGTTAGTTGCTGCCATCGCTGTACGACGACATCGACGTACTTCGGATCGAGCTCGATGCCATAGCAGACGCGCTCGTTCAGCTCTGCCGCGGCCAGCGTCGTGCCGGAGCCGAGGAATGGATCGTAGACGAGTTCACCGCGAAGAAGGTGATTCTGGATCGGCCGCCTCATCAGCTCGACAGGCTTTTGAGTCGGGTGGTCCCACTTTTCCTCGTCGGAGGCTCCCATGATGAACTTTGGTGAAGGGGAGTTCCAGATGGTGGAATTTTCGCCGGCCTTGCCGAACCACGGAGCGTTCTTCTTTCTGACAAACCAACATGGTTCATGTTGGAACCAGTACAGCGTTCTAGTGAGGACGGTGCGGCCTTTGTCCCAGATTATCTGTTGATGGTGAATAAAGCCGATCCTCAGCAATCCATCGAGCACTTCGCGCGTGAACTTCGAAGCGTGCCAGACATAGGCCGCCTCGAGGCTGGGGACCAGGGCGAATGCTTCGACCAATCGCCGCGGGTGTCGCCGGAGATTGTCGTCTCCGAATGACCCTTCGTTCGCTTCTTCATGTAACTCGGCTCAGCCGGGCCGTGGCCGTTGAGTCCCGCTCGGTCCCCATTCGCTGTCCAGTTCGATGCCGTACGGCGGGTCACTCACCATTAGCCGCGGCTTACGCTCGCCGAGCAGACGCGCGACAGCTTCCGGCGAAGTTGCATCTGCGCACAGCACTTTGTGCGGTCCGAGCCTCCATAGATCGCCCAGCCGAGAAACAGGTGATTCCGGTAGCGGAGGCGTTGCGTTCGCTCTCTCCTCATCCTCAAGCGCGAGCAAACCATCGATTTCGCCTGGATCGAATCCAGTAAGGCTGAGGTCAAAGTCTGCTTCCTGCATCTCTTGAAGTTCCAGTGCCAGGAGCTCCTCATCCCAATCCGCCCAAGTCACCGATCGGTTCACCATCAGCCGGAACGCCTTCACCTGCGCCGGCGTCCACTCGTCACACAGAATCACAGGGATTTCGGTGATACCTAGTTTGCGCGCGACCTTGAGGCGCAAATGCCCGTCCACCACCTCGCCGTCGCTGCGAACGAGGCAGGGGATTTTGAAACCGAACTCGCGGATCGACGCGCACATGCAATCCACAGCCTTGTCGTTCTGGCGCGGGTTGCGAGGATATTCCACGAGCCGCTCGATCGGCCAGTTCTCGATGCTCGGTGCTTTCGGTTCCGAGATCATCAACGACTCCTTTTCTTGCATCCCCATGAATATCAGTTGTGAAATTCAGTCGTCAACAGAAAACCTTGCGCCGAAGAGACCGAGAAGCGGGCTGGACTTGGTTGCTTTCTTTGCTTACTTCGCTTTATTCGCATCTGGTGGGATCCCCGATCTTGCTACTTGCAGACTCGGGCTTGGATGAACACAAGCCATAGTAAGTCATTCGGCGCACTACTAGGACAAGCGAAGCAACCATCTGTGATCAACCGCCTAATGAAGCTCACAACGAGACAGTACCGGCGGGCTGGAATTTGGAACCAATTGGAACCAAAACCCGGAGTTGAGTGCCTGTAAGTCTTTTAGAATGTGGTGGCCAGGGACGGAATCGAACCGCCGACGCCAGCCTTTTCAGGGCTGCGCTCTACCAACTGAGCTACCTGGCCGTAATTCCGCTGGAACGTCCCTAGTGTACCATTCCAATATGCTCCGTGTGCATTTCGCTGCCCTCTTTTTGACCCTCTTCCCCGCTATTCTCCCCGCCGCCGATACTCGAAACGTCATCCTTGTCACCGCCGACGGACTCCGCTGGCAGGACTTGTTTCACGGCACCGACCCTCTCCTCGCCCGCGAAAAGTCGGTCTCCATGGACCCCTCCAACAAGGAAGCCGACCAGCGCCGCAAACGATTTGCGACGCGCGAAGATCTCGCGCCCTTTTTCTGGCGCGGCATCGCTATGAACGGAGTCGTCCTGAACAACGTTAGCGTCACCAATGCCTTCCGGGTCTCCTATCCCGGCTACTCCGAAATCCTCACCGGCCGCGCCTCTGACGAAGTCATCACAGGAAATATCGACGTCCAGCAGCCCAACGAAACCGTCCTCGAGTTTCTCAAGACCAAACTCAAACTCAAGACAGAGCAGGTCGCTCTCTTCTCCAGTTGGGACCATTTCCACTACATCGCTGAGCATACTCCCGGATCGGTCTCTATCAACGCTGGATATCAAGATTCGCCGTCTTCGCCCGAACTGAGCCGCCTCCAGCATGTCACTCCGACCCCTTGGGACGAAGCGCGCCATGACTCCTTCACATTTGATCTCGCCTTGGACTATCTCGCGAAGCAGAAACCGCGAATGCTGGTCATCTCCTTCGACGAGACCGACGACTGGGCTCATGCCAAACGCTACGACCGCGTCCTCGATATGATCCACGCCACTGACGAATTTCTGCAAAAGCTCTGGATCAAAATTCAAAGCATGCCCGAATACCGCGACTCGACAACCCTGATCGTCACTTCCGACCACGGCCGCGGATCGACGCTCGCCGACTGGTCCGGCCACGGAAGAAAAGTGGAAGGCGCGGACAAGATCTGGATGGCGATCATGGGTCCGGACACGCCCTCCGCGGGTGAAATCCCCACCCCCGCCGAACAGCGCGACATCGCACCCACCATCATCAAGCTGATGGGGCTCAACCCCGCCGACTATCAGGGCGCGACGGGGACACCGATTCCGTCCGCGTTCAAGAAGTGACTACTTCTTAACGTCGCCGCCCTCGCCGTAGACGGCGTTATGCTTCTCTTTCTCCTGCTCCCGCTCGATGTAAGGAATTCCTTTCTCCATCCAAGCCGGTTTCGGAGCGTCCTTCAATAAATAATCGAAGAACTCCTGCATCCGCACCGTGTAATCTTTCTGATCCGGCCTCCGACGTAGCCCGTGAGGCTCGCCATTGTAGTTGAACAGGTACGCCTCTTTCCCCAATCTGCGCAGTGACAAAAAGAATTCGATCCCCTGATACCACGGCACCGCATCGTCGCCGTCGTTCTGCAAAATCAATACCGGAGTCTTGACCCGATCCATCTGGAACACTGGAGAATTCTCGATGAATCGCAGCGGCTCCTCCCACAGCGTCCCTCCGATGCGGCTCTGCGTCTTCTCATATTGGAATTGCCGCGGCAGCCCCGTGCCCCAACGAATCCCGTTGTACGCGCTGATCATATCGACAACCGGCGCCCCCGCCTCGGCCGCGTGGAAGATATTGGTCTGCGTCAGCAGGTACGCCGTCTGATACCCGCCCCAGCTATGCCCCTGTATCCCGATCGAATTGCGATTTACATACCCCTGAGCCACCACCGCCTCGATCGCCGGCAGTACGCATTTCAGCGCGCTCTGCCCCGGATGCCCGGTCGTATAAATAATGTCCGGAGTCAGCACGATATACCCGTTGCTTACGTAATACGCAATGTTGATCGACGTCCCCGGAGTCGGCCGCACGAAAGTGTTCACGTTCTGCGACAGCCGCTCGTAAATGTAGATCATCATCGGATACTTCTTCGCCGGATTGAAATTCTCCGGCTTATACACCGCAGCCTGCAGCTCCGCACCGTCGTCGTTGTGATACTTGATCAGCTCGCCCGTGCCCCACAAAATCCCCGCTTGTTGAGGATTCGCGTCCGTCACCTTCTTCATTTGCCGGAACGTCGAGTCAGTAATTTGAATGTCCGGCTGATCGTGGAACGTCGTCGCCGTTACCATCACCACGTCGGCGTCCTTCGCCTTTCCCAGCGCCCGATAGTTCTTCGGACCCATCAACAACTTCTGCGGCGTCCCTTTATCGATGCTCGCCAGCGTATAAAATCCCGAATCCCGCGTCTCGGTATTCTCCGCGCGCAGCAGCAAAGGCTTCGCCGGATCGATCCCGCGCTCCTCTTCGTCGTCCCCCACATCCAACCGCACCACGCGAAATTGCAAGTGCGAGGGACGCCCGTCCGTCAGCCGCTTCATCGCCACGCCGTCCGCCGACAGCCCCCACACATCGTACTCGTCGTAAACCAGCGCCCACTTGCCATCTTTGGTCCAACCTGCCGCGCCATACGCCGGCGGTGCGTCCGGCGTATCATGCTCTTCATTGAAGAAATTGCCACCCGTCTTCTCGGTCAGATTCTTCATCTCGCCATCCGGCGTCCGAATCGACCACCAGTGCTTATCTTTAAACGCCAGCAGATATTTTCCATCCGGCGAAAACTGTACTCCTCCGCCGCCTCGTCCACCGCCGCCGCCCTTCATCTGTTGCACCAGCAGCTTCCGCGACCCCGTCACCGTATCCACCAGGTACACGTCGTTATACGTCCCGTCGTAATCCACCATGTGACGCAATGCCCGATCGTCCATGCCGATCGCATACCGCCCGTCATCGTTCGGAGTCAGCCCGATCATCGTCGGATCCGCCAGTTGCACGAACTTCTTGTCCGCCAAATGCACTACCGCCCGATACGACCGCGCCCGCTCCTGCGCCGCCCGCACCTTCTGCATAGGCTGAATGTAATCGTCGTTCCACCGCCACAAATCCGCGACCACCTTCTCTTCATTCGGACCCGGCGTCGCGGTGCTGATCGGCGTATCGCTCTCGGCCGCCATCACCGTTCCCACCGGAGCCGCGCTCAAGAACAGCCGCGACCCATCGCGCGAAAAATTCACCGTCCCCCGCTCGAAAATTGCATATCCCGACTTGAAACCCGGCATCGATTCCGATACCAGCTCAGTCGCGGCCCCCGCCTTCCGGTCCCACAAATAAACCTTGTATTTCGGAGGTTTCGCCGCCGCATCGTCCTTGTCGCTCAAGAACGCCAGTTGCTTCTGCGCGAAATCCCAGGTCAGCTTCGAATACCGGCCCTTCCCCGCTAGCAGCGCCACCGGAGCCGAATCCGTCCCCGGCACCACCGCGTACGCCCCGTTCGATTCTTCCTTCTTCGAGCCCACCGTGTAAGCCAGCGTCTTGCCGTCCTTGCTCATCGAATAATCGGTGACGTCCTCGAATGTGCGCTCTTTCACCGCCTGCACGCGCAGATCGCGCACCACCATTTCGGCTCCGGTCTTATTCCCCCGAGCCCCTCCGCGCCCGCCCCCGCGTCCGCCGCGACCCTGGTAGTCCGCCGGATTCTCCGTCGGAGCAGTCGCCCCGCCCGAGGCCTTCGCCCCTTTCAGATAAGCCACCAGACTCTCGCCATTCTCAGGAACCTGAAAACTAGCCACGTCTGCAATCCGCGTCGCGCTCATCGCCGAGACGTCGAAAATCACCAGGCTAGGCTTCGGCATCTCGTCCGCCTTCTTCTTATCTTTCTTGGCCTGATCCGTCTCCGCCTTCTTCGCAAATGCGGTGGAGATCAGAAACTTCCCGTCCGCCGTAAACGCCAGCCGAACACCGCCCCGACCGCCTCCCGCAGCCTCCGGCGGAGCCTCAAAGTTCTGCGTATCCGGAGCCGGCGGCAGCGACCCCGCGCTCTCTCTCGATTCTTTCCCAGTTGTCAGGTTGCGCACCACAATTTCCCCATCCCCTTCCTCCGGGAACAAAGAATAGGCCAGAATTTTCCCATCGCGCGAAAGCACCTGCCCCTGAATCGCTTTCCAAGGATCGTAATCCCGATGATGCAGCGGCCGTTTTGTAGAAGATGTTTGCGCGATACCAGCCAGCGCAAGAACAAAAAGCAGCGAGTACCGAGCCATGCGGAGTGTGTTCATGTAGAAGAGCCTTTCAAAAGATTATAAACCCCTTGTGGCGTACGCACTCGTGCGTGCCGTGTCGAGACTCGTCTCGACACCTCCGGCCACACTCGGTTCCCGATCACCCGATCCGAAGTAACTACGGGATTCGTGGGCGCGATCAAGATCAAGCATGAGCATGCTGCCGAACACCGCGTAACTCTCTCGGAATTCTTGCGGTAGCCTTATGAAATGGCGGAAAGCAAAACCAAGCCCACCACTGTGGGTGTCACGGAGTTCATAGACGCAATTCCCGACCCGGCGGCGCGCGCCGACGCCAAGGCCCTCGTGAAGTTGATGCGAAGCGCCACCGGCGAGAAGCCGAAAATGTGGGGCCCCTCCATCATCGGCTTCGGCAGCTATCACTACGTCTATGACAGCGGACGCGAGGGCGACATGCCGGTCGTTGGCTTTTCGCCTCGCAAGGCCGCCACTGTGCTTTATGGATTGCGGGGAGCCGAAGACGTCGAAGCGTTGCTCGCCAAATTAGGGAAACACACCACTGGCAAAGGATGCCTCTACATCAAGAAGCTGGCCGACGTAGACCAAACGGTATTGGAAAAGTTGGTGTCTGGCTCGGTTGCGTCCAAGCGCTCTCGTTAGCGCCGATATTGGCTCAACTCCGCCAATTCCCGAGCGATCCTTTGAGAGGCCGCCGCCTGCCGCGCGGTGTCGGTGCCATCCTTCGTCTCCAAATCGTACCCCTTCTCCGCCCTCTCCCACTCCAAATCCAGTCCCGCCAGGATCTTCTTCCCCGCCGCATCCGCGCGAGCTTCGTCATCGCAAGGAATCCGGGCCTCGCGAATCGCCTTCCTCATCTTTCGCGCATACACTTCCGTGATATCGAAGTGCCCCTGCTCGTGTTTTAATAACGTCCCCGACTTCCGATCCGCCTTGACCCAAGACGAGTTCGGATAAAACTCTGCGCCGCCGTTCAAGTCGAGAACCCCGTCCCTACAGACAAGCTGCGTCCTGAATCCCGTATCGGTCACCGCCGAAGGCTCCCGGGCAAATCGGTTCGCCCGCCCCTTGAAGTCCTCCCAACTCAACGTAGGATGCCGGTCCCACAAAGCCTGCCCAAGAATCACAACCAACAAAACCCACATTCTGCCCAAATCATACAATTTCCGATTCCTCAGATTACAGCCCGTCGCCGTTTCAGAGCCGCGACCGTAGGGAGCGATCCCAAACACCTCAAGACAATTCCCGGGCTCGGATTAAATTTTCGATGCAGGCTGGCCAATCAACCTCATCCCGTTTCCCTGGACGAATTCGGTGCCTCTGCGTAAAAACAGTCTTCTCCAAGCCCACCAAGAATGATGAAAGGACAACAATGTGGGGCGGCTATTTAGCCGGCAGCCGACTTTGAGTCGGCTTCTTCGTTCCCCACAGAAGCCTGCTGGAAGCAGGCCGCCGGCAAAATTGCCC
This sequence comes from Bryobacterales bacterium, assembly GCA_963813145.1. GTDB lineage: Bacteria > Acidobacteriota > Terriglobia > Bryobacterales > Bryobacteraceae > Palsa-187. The sequence goes on along the minus strand of CAWEXX010000001.1, from coordinate 1,300,492 downwards.
GCCCCACAAAACCGATCTTTCAATGGAGCGGCCAGGAATTCAGGGCAGGCGAAACCGCTTGCCCCACGTGACTGGAGTAGTATCCTCGTATTCGTGAGATCCATTCAACTTGTTGCTCAACACACTCTAGAAGAACGTGAAATGCCGCAGGAGCGGGACCCTGGACACGGTGAAATTACCGTGAAGGTTCGCGCTATCGGCATTTGCGGCAGCGATCTGCACTGGTATCTGGACGGACGCATCGGCGAGGTTCCCGCCTATTATCCGCGCGTGCCGGGGCATGAGCCTGCAGGTGAAGTGATCGCCGTGGGCAAAGGCGTCGAGCAATTCAAAACCGGCGACCGCGTGGTGGTGGAGCCCAGCCTGACCTGCGGCCACTGCGAATATTGCCTGCGCGGCGAGCACAACAACTGCATCCACTGCGTGTTCATGGGCGGCTGCCAGGCGGACGGAATGCTGCGCGAATACGTGACGATTCCCGCCGGCAACGCGACCCGATTTCCCAAGGCGTTCGACTTTGCCAAAGCTACCCTGGCCGAGCCGCTGGCGGTGATGATGCATATGCTGGAGCTGGTCGATATTCACCTGGGCGATACCGTTTGCGTCACCGGAGCGGGACCGATCGGAATGCTGGCCGCCGCTACCGCCAAGGCCGCCGGCGCCAGCCGCGTGTTCATCGCCGATAAGCTGGCTTACCGGTTGAAGCTGGCACAGCAGATGGGTGCGGACGTGACGATCGATACGACGACAGAGAAGCTGGTCGACGCCGTGCTGGATGCTACCAAAGGCCGCGGGGTGGACAAGGTTCTCGAGTGCGCCGGCTCGCCCGAGACCGTCAACGCCGCCATCCGCATGGCTCGCCCGGGAGGCACGGTGATGATGATCGGCATCCTGAGCGAACTGTATCCGAAGATCGACATCCACACCGCGATGCTCAAGGAGCTGCGGCTGCAGACGCTGAAGCGCTCCAATCATCGGGCGCAGGAAGCGCTAGACCTGATGTCATCCGGACGGGTGCCGACGGCCCTGCTGACTCACACGCTGCCGCTGGAGCAGACGCCGAAGGCGTTCGACATGATGGAGAATTACACGGACGGAGTGGGGAAAGTGGTGGTTGAGATCAAATGACGCTCCACGCGAGTGATTTTTTATGAAGTGTCTGGCTGTAGATCTTGGGGCAACCAGCGGGCGGGTGATGCTGGGGGAACTGGAGCAGGGCGAACTCACGCTGGAGGAACTGCATCGCTTTGCCAACACGCCGGTGCAGCTTCCTACTGGATTGTATTGGGACACGCTGCGGTTGTTTCACGAGATCCGGCGGGGGCTGGCGATTGCGGGACGCGAGCGGAAATTGAAGATCGATGCGATTGGGGTGGATACCTGGGGAGTCGATTTCGCTCTGCTGGGCGCGGACGGGGCGCTGGTGGATAATCCACATCACTATCGCGACGCGCGCAACACGGGGGTGCCGGAGAAGACGTTCCAGGTGGTCTCGAAGGAAGAGATCTTCGAGGCCAGCGGCATCCAGTTCATGCAGATCAATTCGCTGTATCAATGGTATGCGGCGAAGCTGGCGGACGCTCCCGCGCTGCGGGTGGCGAAGAAGCTGCTGTTCATGCCGGACCTGTTTAACTACTGGCTGACCGGAGTGGCGCGCGCCGAGCGGACCATCGCCAGCACGTCTCAGTTTTACGATCCACGAACCGGCGCGTTCGCGATGAAGATGCTGGCCAAGCTCGGGCTCGATGCGTCGATTCTGGCGGAGCCTGTGGATCCGGGCGTTTTGCTCGGCCCGCTGCTGCCCGACATCGCGGAATTCAGCGGGCTGGGCGAGGTTCCGGTTTATACAAGCGGAGGTCATGACACGGCCGATGCGGTGGTGGCGGTGCCGGCGCACAGCCGTCAAGACTGGTGTTTTATCAGCAGCGGAACATGGTCGTTGATGGGCGTCGAGCTCGATGAGCCTGTGATCAACGCGGCGACGCTGGCCGAGAATTTCACGAATGAAGTCGGCGCTGGGGGCAAGATAAGGTTCCTGCGGAACATCGCGGGCATGTGGCTGTTGGAAGAATGCCGCGCGGCGTGGGCGCTGGAGGGTCACAACTTCACATATGAAGAATTAATGGAGAGCGCGGCGGCGGCAAAGCCTCGGACGGCCGTGATCGATCCCGACGCGTTTCTGGAGCCAGGACACATGCCGCAGCGGATCGCGGAGTTTTGCAAATCGTCGGGGCAAGAAGTGCCGCTCGACCCGGGTCAGGTGACGCGGGTTATTCTTAGAGAGCCTCGCGGAACGGTACAAGCAGGTGCTGGCGAGCATCGAAAAACTGACGGGGCGGAAGATTCGTATCATTCACATCGTGGGCGGGGGAGCGCAGAACCGTCTACTCAATCAACTTGCGGCGGACATTACCGGCCGCGTAGTAGTTGCGGGTCCGGTGGAGGCGACTGCGATCGGCAACGTGCTGATTCAGGCGATGGGGGCGGGGGTGGTGAAGGATTTGAAGGAGGCTCGGGAGATTGTCGGGAGATCGTTTTTGGTGGAGAGGTTTGAGGCTTCTAGAGTAGCCGGGAGTCAGTAGGTGGGGACCAATCGACCGCGCCAACATAGACAAGAAGGCTATGAATCTGACGATCAAGCTTCCCGACGAGGACGTGCAGGTCTTAAAAGCCAATGTCACGGCGCGAGGCGCTTCGGCGGAGCAATATGTCTTGCAGGTTCTGGAGCAGGACTTGGCGCCGGAATGGTTGCGCAAATCCTGGGCAACTACCGAGGAATCCGGACTGGATCAACTTTCGATGGACGAGATCGACGCAGAGATTGCCACCGCCCGCCGAGCCAGACGGGAAGCTAATCCGGACAAATGATCCGGGTCGTTCTCGACACGAACATTATCGTCTCAGCTCTCTTACAACCTCTCGCCCTCGAAAGCTCGACTCAACTTTGTATCAGCGGGCGCGTCTATGCCGAGTACGAGCAAGTCATTCGCCGGCCACGGCTCCGCCTCGATGAAGATACGATCACCCAGGGACTTCACGCTATTCGCGAAAAGAGCCTCTGGGTCAGGCCGACCGAAGCAATAGAGGCGTGCGCTGATCCCGATGACGACATCTTCCTTGAGTGTGCGCAGGCCGCCCGAGCGGGGGAGAACATAGTCTTTCGAAGAAGGCCGCGATGGTGTCGGCGGGGGTAGGCAAGGGACGCGTCATCGTGGTGGGGTTCCGCACTCAGCACAGGGCGCAGACGTATGGCACGTTTAAGCTGCTGTTTAATACGCTAATCGGGTAGGTGGGGGCGGGCACCCTCAGATCTCCAAGCGTCGCCTTTTCAGAGCCGCGACCACAGGGAGCGATCCCAACTCATGCCCGCATGCTTACGCATGGCGGTTCAGTGGGCGGACCGCTTGCTTAGCCCCAGTTCAGCCATTGTTTTTTCTATGTCCGCGATTTCTATGGGCACGAAGGCGGATAGATTTTCGTAGCCGGTCGGAGTGATCAGGAGCATGTCTTCAAGGCGGATGCCTAAATGCGTCCTCTTCTATCTGCATCGCCGGTTCGATGGTGAAAAGCTGGCCGGGCTCGAGCGTCGGCGTCGTATTGCGAACATCGTGGACCTCCATGCCGACGCTGTGGCCCAGGCTATTGGCGCGACTGGTGCGGTACCGCTCGACAAACTTCACCGCCGCGGCCTTGATTTTCGGATCGGTGAATGGATAGGCAGCCATGATCGCGTCCATCTTTACCACTGCGTTCCTGATCACGTCGGCCGGGGTTGCGTGGACCTTTATGGACGTCATCAGCGCCTGATACAAGCGCAGATAAATCGTGTAGAATTCACGCTGCCGGGCGGTAAATTTTCCGTTCGCGGGAAAAACGCGAGTCACGTCGGAGGAGTAGTTCTTGTAGTCCGGCGCGTAATCGAATTGCACCAGGTCGCCGTCGCGAAGTTGAGCGGTATCTTTGTGATAGTGCGAGTAATATGTGTTCTCGCCGGTGGCAATCAGGGCGAAATACGCCGCCCCGTAGGCGCCATGTTTTTTGAATACGAACTCGGCATCGGCCTGTAGTTCATACTCGTACATGCCGGGTTTCGAGTCGCGCATGGCTTCGATAATGGCCTGTCCGGTAATGTTCGTCGCCTCGCGAAGGATCTGGATTTCGCGCGGACTCTTGATGCTGCGAAGGGCATCGAGGATCGGGTCCAGATTCTTGATTTCCGACTTCGGCGCGGCCGACTTCAGCTTTTCAACGAACACTTCTTCGCGCGAACTGCGGCCGTCCCAGGGGTCGGATTTGGTGGATTTGGCTAGCGCGATGGTATCGCTGGATGACGCGCTGCCCAGGACTTCAGGACGGAAGGGCGTGTAGATAGCGCGGCCTTCCAGTTGAGAGACGAACTGCGCGAACTCCTCGCGGGCAAGGGTTTCGATGGGCCATTTTTCGCTCGGCCCGAACATCATTTTTTCGCGGCGCTCGATAGGAGGATTCAGGAAAAGCGTCGTCTTTTTCGAGCGGCCGTCGATGAATAGAATGACGCGTGGCTCCACCACTCCGCAAACGTAGAAGAACTGGTTGCTTTGGCGCAGGGGCTGCTCGCCGGGACGTTCCGTGGTCCCTTGCAGGATCGCGACGCCATCGCCGATTTTTTCCATCACCGCAGCCCTGCGTACGGCGTATTCTTCGGGCGGGAAAACGTTGGTGAAGACCGGTTGGCCGGCAATTGGCAGTCCTATTGCTAGCAAGAAGCATCGGAGAAACATGCTTCCGATGATAACTGTTCTACGCCCGCTTCCCGGTTGCCAGGATCGCGATGCCGGCAATCAACGAAACCGCACCGGCAATCGGCGGAATCGGAACCTCATGATGCTTCTCGCGCGTGGCCTGGATGGGCCCGAGGTCGATCACTTTCTTCTGCGTGGTGTAAGTAAATCCTCCCCACCCGATGCCTACTATTCCGAGTACAATCAGGATCGCCCCAAGAACTTTGCTCATGACGATATTCAGAGCATTTGAGAAGCCAATATGACCGCCATCCCCACCACCCCTTTTCAGGATCAACGGCCCGGCACGTCGGGCTTACGGAAAAAGACCCGCCAATTTTCGCAGCCGCGCTATGTGGAGAATTTCGTACAGTCGATTTTCGATGTGCTGCGCGAGGATATTGCCAAGGATCTCAGCGAGAAAACGCTGGTGGTAGGAGGGGACGGACGCTATTACAACCGCACCGCGATTCAGACGATTTTGCGGATCGCCGCAGCCAATGGGTTCGGCACAATTATGGTGGCGTGCGGGTGCGTGCTTTCCACGCCCGCGATGTCGGCGGTGATCCGGAAGCGGTCTGCACTGGGCGGCTTGATTCTTTCGGCCAGCCATAATCCGGGCGGCCCGGATGGGGATTTCGGGATCAAGTACAACACCCACAACGGCGGACCCGCGCCGGAGGCGTTGACGGAGAAGATCTATCAGCGGACCCTGAAGATCGATCGCTATTTGACCACGGACCATCCCGATATCAACCTCGATCGCGAGGGGACCTTAAACCTGGGTGACTCGAAAATCGTGATCTTCGATCCTCTGGAAGACTACACCACTCTGATGCAATCGCTGTTCGACTTCGATGCGCTGAGTGACTATTTGAAAAGCGGGTTCCGGATGCTGTTCGACGCCATGCACGGCTCAACGGGGCCGTACGCGCATCACATTTTCGAGCGGAGCCTGGGCGCGAAAGACTCCTCGATCGTCATGCGCGGGAATCCTCTGGAGGATTTCGGCGGCGGCCATCCTGATCCTAACCTCGTATATGCGGCCGATTTCGTAGCCCAGTTAAGCACGCCGGACGGACCCGATTTCGGCGCGGCATGCGATGCGGATGGCGACCGGAACATGATCCTGGGCCGGAACTTCTTCGTGAGTCCGGGCGATTCTCTGGCAATGATTGCCGAACACGCAGCGCAATGTATTCCTGGGTATCGCGCCGGCCTCGCGGGCGTGGCTCGATCGCTGCCGACGAGTACGGCGGTGGACCGGGTGGCTGCGTCGGCAGGGATCAAATGCTATGAGACTCCGACGGGATGGAAATACTTCGGCAATCTTCTGGACGCGGGTCTTTGCTCGCTGTGTGGGGAGGAGAGTTTCGGGACCGGGTCCGGACATGTGAGGGAAAAAGACGGCTTGTGGGCGGCGCTGTGTTGGCTGTCTATCCTGGCGTTCACGAAGAAGCCGGTCGCGGAAGTGGCTCACGACCATTGGAGAAGATTCGGGCGCAGTTACTTTCAGCGACACGACTACGAGCGGCTGGAGGCGGCTGGGGCGGCGGCGATGATCGCGGAGCTGCAGGCGAAGTTGCCGTTACTGCGCGGTCAGACGCTGTCCGGGATGCATGTGGCCGAGGCCGACGATTTTTGTTATCGCGATCCCGTGGATCAGAGCGACACGCAGCATGCCGGAATTCGAATCGTATTCGGGGATGGGTCTAGAGTGGTGTGCAGATTGTCGGGCACGGGTACGGAAGGGGCTACCGTGCGGCTGTATCTGGAGCGGTTTCAGAAAGAAACGATCGATGAAGATTTGGGGATGGCGTTGAGCCCGTTGGCGGAAGCGGCGGAGGGATTACTCCAGATGAAGAAGCGGTTTGGCGTGGATGGGCCTACATTGGTGACCTAATGGTCTGTCGTGGCGTACGCACTCGTGCGTGCCGCGTCGAGACTCATCTCGACGCCTGTTCAGAAAATCAGTCCGACATAGCGTGGACTATGAACCGTCGCGGCGCGCTTCCTATGTACTGGAACGGGAAGCACGTCACGATCGTGAGCGAATGACCGCCGTAGGATTTCAGCACGCCCACGTTATCCGGCTCGACTACCTGGAGCGATACTACACTGTACTGAAAATGGCCTGATTTGGTCGTTACTTCGATGCGGTCGTGCGGCTGCAGGTCTTTTAGTGCGCGGAAAAAGGTATCGCGGTGGCCGGCGATTCCGACGTTTCCGGTTTCGCCTGGGAAGGGCGTGCCGGGAATATGACCGACGGCGCGGGAAAGCGTGATATCGTCGATGCCTTCTTCCACGATCGCGGAAATATGGAGGCGGGGAATGGAGATGCGTCCGACAACGCCTCCGGCTATGCCCAGATACTCGCGCTTCGACGACGGCACTCCGCGATCCGGATCGGGAAGCACAACTGGTAGAGCCACGGATTTCTCCTCCACCGGCTCGGTGGTCTTATCGTGGTCGAACTGCCAGCCTTCGTAGATCTGGTACGCGGTTCTATAGAGGTAGGAATAACTGTAGATGCCGAGGCAGACCAACCCGATGAGGAGGAGAACCATTCGAAGGACGCGGCGGGCGCGGGGCTGGGGCACTACGACCGTGACTTTCACTTGCGCTCTGGCAGCAAGTAGCTGGTTCTCGCGTGGACCACGAACTTCTGGTTGGCGTCACCGGTAGCGGTGACCTTTATGTTTCGAAGGGCGCTCTTATCGTTAGTCCGGACGGGGGCATATCCAATCGAGTAGCGATTTCGAATATCTTTTGCTATCCCGCGGCAGATCGCTTCCAGTTCCGAAACGTCCTGCGGGATGTAGGCGATGCCGCCGCTAATGGCGGCGAGGCGTCGGAGGAGGCCGGGGTTCGAATCCGAATCGTTAGCGTCGAACAGCCCGACTGTGTAAATGATGGCCCGGGTGTGCTGCACCGCGTCCACAACGTCCTTCATGCGATGAATACTGGCGTTATCGCCGCCATCGGTGATCACGATGAGACATTTCTTTTCCTGCGTACCCGACTCCAGTTGATGCAAGGCGTCCAGTATGCCGTCGTACATTGCGGTCATCCCTTCGGCGGGGCTATTCCATAGAGCCTTGCGCAACACGTCCGGGCTGTCCGAGAAGGGAGTCCCGGCGGGCAGTCCGCGGCGTACGCGATCGTTGAAATGGGTCACGAACATCTCGTCGTGCGGATTGCTGGAATCGATAAACGCCAACGCGGAAGTGACCACCTCGCCGCGTTTAGGCTTCATGCTGTGGCTATCGTCCAGGACCAACCCGACTGTAATAGGCGTATCGTCGCTGCCGAACTGGGTGATCGTTTGCAGCTTGCCGTTCTCATAGACCTGAAAATTTTCCTTCTTCAGGCCGGAGACGTACCCACCCTTTGCTTCGCGCACACTTGCATCCAATAAGACCAGCTCAGCATGAGCCGTCAGTTTGAATTCCTTATCGGCTGTCGATTGGCCGTCATTTGCCGTTGGCAGCAGAAGGAGCAGCGACGCAGCTAAAGAATGCCTCATGGCTGGTTTGTTAGACCCATTTTACTGGTATTCGTTACCGCCAATCGACACAGAGCGTAAACTTTGCACGCGTGCGGCAACAATTTCTGGGTCGAAGTCAATTGTTCAGAGCAAAGGACGGACTTGTTATCACTTACACGTTTGGCATTCCATCTGCTTACCTTCATACACGTGAGAGCCGAGTTTATTTTTGGAGGAAGAAAAAGGAAATGATGACTTCAATACGAGTAGCCGCTTTAACATCTTTAGCCGCGGTGGTGAGCCTGGCTCCCATGGCAAAGGCCGACGAGTGGGACAAAAAGACAATCCTGACCGTCAATGAGACGATCACCTTGCCCAACGCCACTTTGCAGGCCGGAACATACACATTCAAACTGCTGGATTCTCAATCGGACCGGCACATCGTACAGGTTTTTGACAAAGACGGCATGCACCTGATCACGACCGTGCTGGCGATCCCGAACTACCGGTTGCAGCCCACCGGTAAGAGTAAGTTCACCTTCTGGGAAGTTCCGGCAGGACAACCGGCCGCGATGAGGGCTTGGTTCTACCCTGGCGATAATTTCGGCCAGGAGTTCGTGTACCCGAAGAACCTCTCGACGCAGATCGCCGCAACGGCTAAGGTAGCGGTGCCCACGACCACGGCAGCGTCCGCGGAAGAATATAAGACCGCTCCTATCAGCACGACGGACGAAACCGGGAAATCAGCCGAGCTGGACCAAAAAACCTACACTCAGACTGAAGTGGCCGCCGCAGCAGCGCCCGCTCCGGCTCCCGAGCCGGTGGCCGCAGCTCCGGTAGAAACACCGGCCGTAGCAGCGCCGGCTCCCGAGCCAGCCCCAGTCGAGACTCCGGCGGAACTGCCGCACACGGCGTCCTCGGCTCCTTTGCTGGGATTACTGGGATTGCTGTCGATGGCGGGATTCTTCGCGCTGCGCACGAATCGCGCCCGCTAAATTCGAAGTTCGATCGGTAGTAGTGAAGAGGCGAGAGTTCAAAAGACTCCCGCCTCTTTTTTCGTTGTTCATTAATTCATTCATTCCAAAAAAGAGGCAATCATGAAACTCAATAGTCTAAATGACGTTCTCATGGATCATCTCCGGGATCTGTACGACGCGGAGAAGAATCTGGTCCGGGCGCTGCCGAAGATGGCCAAAGCTGCGGATTCCGAGGAGTTGGGGGATGCCATCCGCGACCACTTGGAGCAAACCAAGAAACACGTGGAACGGCTGGAGCAAGTCTTCGAAGCGTTCGGGGAGAAGCCTCGCGCCAAGGCGTGCAAGGCCATTCGGGGATTGATCGAAGAAGGCGGAGAGGCAGCGGCGGAGGAAGGCTCGCTGAGCGATCTGGCAATCATCGCGGCGGCCCAAAAGGTAGAGCACTACGAGATTTCGGCGTATGGCACGGCGAAAGCGTGGGCGGAGAAGCTAGGAAACAGCAAGGCGGCGGATCTTTTGGATAAGACGCTTGAAGAGGAAAAGGCTGCCGATTCGAAGTTGACGGAAGTGACGGGGGATATTCTCGAGGCAGCGTCCTACGTCGGACAAGAAGAGATGGAACAAGCATAGAAGTCGGAGTCATGTAAGGAGGGCTGGCCGCCAGGGAATCCTCGACGGCCAGCTTTTTTGCTTATCCGCGTTCATCTGTGTTCATCGGCGGCAAATATCCTTTTTCAGCATCCGGCTAGGCAGGCAGAGGATCTTCCATGGGATCGATAACGTCCGGATCCGGCTCATCTGGCTCCGGTCCGAAAGGGTCCTGATAAGGGTCTCTCGGCTGCGGATCCACAGGCGGCAGCTTGGGTTTGGGTTCTGACATCATAAGGTTCCTTTCTATTCTGGAGCGCGCGCCAAGTCGAGTCCGCCAAGTGATATACTTACTCCTCGCCGGAGACTCAACGAATGGCGCGTATGTCTTTCAACTTGCTTTATGCCGGGGGGCTCGCCCTCTTGTTTTGCTCGTTCGGAGGAGCCGACGATCGCGTCGAGATCGCGATGCGCATGGCGGCCAAGCCCAATCCGGAGGAGCTTGGGCCGGCCCATTTGCGAGTGGATAGTTCCCTGGTGCTGGTTCCGGTCCATGTGACGACTCCATTGGGCGTCTCGGTCGCGGACCTGAGCAAAACAGATTTTCAAGTCTTCGAGAATAACGTAGAGCAAACCATTACCCACTTTTCGAAGGACGACGCGCCCATTTCGATCGGACTGGTATTCGACGCGAGCGCGAGCATGCACAACAAGCTGCATAAGTCATCCGAAGCCGCCGCGGCGTTCTTCAAGACCGCAAACACGGAGGATGAATTCTTCCTGGTCGAGTTCAATGAGCGGCCTCGCCTGGCGATTCCATTTACCTCCGATTCAGACGAATTGTACCGCCACATTGTTCATACCCGAACGGTTGGCCGGACTTCGCTTCTCGACGCGATTCATATGGCGCTCGTCCAGATGAAGAAGGCCAGCCATACGCGTAAAGCGATCGTGATCGTCTCGGATGGGGGAGACAATTGTAGCCGATATTCCGTCGGACAGATCAAGAGCGCGCTGATGGAATCAGAGGTCCAGGTTTACGCCATGGGGATCTTCGATCTCGACGATTCTCCCAAAAAGCGGACGCCCGAGGAAGTGAATGGGCCCAAGCTGCTGAACGAACTGGCGGAGCTGAGCGGCGGCAAGCATTATCCCATTGGCGATTTGAACGAATTGCCGGAGATCAGTGAGCGGATCGGCAATGAGCTGCGGACCCAGTACCTGCTGGGATATTCGCCCACCAGCCTGGAGCGGGACGGCAAATATCGTTCGATCAAATTGAATGTGGCGCCTCCCCCCGGTATGCCCGCGCTCAAGGCGCAGTATCGGCGCGGATACTACGCCCCGGCGCAATAGCAAAAAGCTACCAGCGGACTCCGAAACTGACGGGCACATAATCCATGCGCTGGCCATTCGACATAAAGATGTGGTGATAGCGGGCTTCGGCGTAAATCTTGGCGCGGTAGCGGGTTCCGAATGACACACCGGCTCCGATGTTCGCGCCCGGTTTATTCACCGAAGAAGAAGCCAGCACTTCCGTGGTGGGAACGTTGGCGGCGAAGAATCCGAAGAACGGATTGAAACCGGTCACAGTGGTCACGCTGGGCGCGGTGAATTCCTGATAGCGATGATACAGTCCTCCCCCGCCGATGATGTAAAAATCGACGTGGCCGTGCGGATTCAGGTGCACGATAGGATCGAGCGTAGCCGAGAAAACGTGCACGTCGCCGCCCGGAAATCCGATGTTATTCAGCGTCGTCGAATTGATTCCCAGTGAATTGAAATTGGTCTGGATCATCGCGCCGACGTAGGGATTAAAGTTATAACCTACTCCGCCCTGAATGTTCCAGCCGTTGTCCAGATTGCGGCCGGTGTTTCCCACAGTCTGTGTGAATCCCCCGCCGATGTTGGCCGTAAAATGTTGAGTTTCCTGCGCAGCGAGCGAGCCTGCCAGTAAAACAAATGAGGTAATAAATAAGGTCTTCATATGAAGCAAACTCCTTCACATATAAGATTCGTGAATTTTAAAACGAGTTTCAGTTGAGCAGCTTGTGTGCCCATCCAATCCCGTCAGAGCAGCCAAGCGAGCCGCGACCACAGGGAGCGGTCTCCGTCCCCCATCCCGTTCAGTCCCGAACACTGCGCAGCCAACAGAGCCGCGACCAGAGGGAGCGATCCCAATCTCTTTAGACCAGGCACCGCACGCCACCGGCTTCATACCAGTGCATCGCTTTGGGTCCGAACGGCTCTACCATGGCTTGGATTTTCTTGGCTTGTACTTCATCGGGGCAGTGAATCGCGAGGAATCCCGCGCCTTCGCGTGCGAAATCGGCGTCGGCATCGGCGAACGCCTGTTCCGTTCCGAAGGCTCGCGAGAGCATGGTCATGACGCCGGCCCAGAGTCCTGAATCGGTGCGAAATTCTACAAAATATTTGAGAATTTCGGAACCAGGGATCGCAATCACTTCATCATCCGGGTAGCCGGCGCGGCGCAATACTTGCGCGGCGTCTTCGGTAGCCGCAAAAGTAGGAAACGTGGCGATGATGTAATGCTTCGGATAAAAGACTCCCAACGTAGACTCGGACTCCTTGAAGAAATTGGTAAGGGTGGTCATGATGTCTACCTGACGATAAACAGATCGCGCCTGACCTGCATGGAACGGTGCGAGAAGGGCGATAGCTTACGCCAGCGTGTGCCGGTAAGCAAACCGAGGGCGAACATCAGGCCCAAGCCGAGAATCATGGTGACTACCGTGAACACCGTCAGCGCCGGAACATAAAGCAGGAAGGCCCCCACGGTTCCTATAAATAAGATCGCCAGAATAATACTGAGGGGAATCGCGAAGTCGAGTTTCATGCCTGAGAGTGTGCAAGCGGAGCGCCACCCTTCATAAAGATGAAAACAAAGCAAGTCGTGCGAATTTAGGGCTGCAAAGGTTGCAAGGACCGCGTAAAAGTTGCTTTCGATTTCGCGCCACGCTCCACGAAACTTTTATTTTAGAAGAACATACGGGTCTGGCACCCGAAGTGCCTTGGCAAAACCATGAAGTTATCCGGCATTGGATGGAGTCAAGCATGACACGGGAAAAATACGGTCTCGCCTATCAACGAGGGTTTGACCTCACCGTTCGTTTTCTTCTCTCCCGAGGCGCGCAGCGGGAATACGCGATGGAAGTGGCGCAAGGCGCGTGGGTCAGAGGATGGGAACGTCTTCACCAATTGCGGGAAGAGGCGACGGTGGTCACCTGGGTGAACACTATCGCGCTGAATGCCTATCGACGGGTAATGCGGCGGGAAGCGCCGGCCGAGGAATTGCCCGAGATCGTGAGTCCGCAGGGCATCGATATGGCCGCGATCGACGTTCACCGCATCCTCAATTTCTGCCGCCCATCGGAGCGAGTGCTGTTTGAACAGCAGATGTACGGCGCCACGACAGAAGAGATCGCCAGGACGCAAGGCGTTACCGAGACGGCCATCCGCATTCGTTTGCTGCGGGCGCGCCGCGCGACGCGGTCCCGGCTGGAAAAAAGAGCATCGCAACTGCAGGATCGGTATTCATCGAGCCGGGCAGTTCGGGATGCCGCATAAATTTTCAATTCGACGAGACAAAGGGAGAAATACTATGAAGCGAGCATTACTGAGTGTACTTTTGGTCGCGCCGATATTCGCCGCGGACGATGTCAGCAAGCGAATCGGCGAATCCGCAACCGTATTGACTGAGATCATGGGCGCGGGCGATAAGGCGATCCCGGACGATTTGATCGGCAAGGCAATGTGCGTGGGCATCGTCCCGAATTTGAAGCGGGCGGGCTTTATCGTGGGCGCCAAATACGGGAAAGGCGTAGTCACCTGCCGGACCGCGGGAGGCTGGAGTGGCCCGGCGACGGTCCGGATTGAAGGCGGCAGCGTCGGATTGCAGATCGGCGCGGGCGAGACCGACGTGGTCTTTATCGTCATGAACAAAAGAGGCATGGATAGGCTGACCGAGGATAAGTTCACCATCGGCGGCGATGCCAGCGCAATGGCGGGCCCGGTCGGACGTTCAGCGGAAGCCCGGACAGACGCGATGATGCACGCCGAGATCCTGTCCTATTCGCGGGCACGTGGAGTGTTTGCGGGAGTCTCGCTCGAAGGCGCGACGCTCCGCCCGGACAAAGACGATAACGCGAAGGTTTACGGACACCCGGTGTCGCAACGCGAAATCCTCGAGGGTCACGTAACGCCTCCGGAGAGCGCCGGCCCCCTCTATCAGGAGCTCGGCCGCTTCCCTTATAAAAAGGGTGAATAGTTTTAAGGGTGTTGTTCTTTGTGGACCGCTGCCGGTTTCGACCGGCGCGGTCCTTTTTTTGTTTAAGCGTACTCTCAGCCTCTTAAAGAGCCGCGACCATCGGGAGCGGTCAACTCAAAAACGAAGATAGCCGCCGATAAACGCAGATCGACGCCGATTGAAAATGGCCTTATCCACGTTCTCAGCGGCTAAATGTCCGTTACGATCCCGCCGCCCCTTCCTGCTTCAAGTCATCCTCCGCGGCGAATTCGGTCACCCGGCTGTGCAGCGTCCGCAGACTGATGCCCAGAATCTGAGCCGCCCGCTTCTTATTATTGCCGGTGCTCTTTAACGTCAACTGTATGTAAGCCTTTTCCAATTCGCTGAGCGGATGACCGGCTTCCATGGAAATGGCGTTCCCGCTGATCGGGGGGGCCTCGGGTGCAGCTTGGTTAGGAGCCTCCATGCCGAACGATCGAGGCATATGGGCGGGAAGCAAAGTGCCTTCGCGGGCGACGATCAGGGATCTCTCCAGGACGTTTCGCAGTTCGCGCACGTTGCCCGGCCACGAATACTCCTCTAGTCGCGCCAAAGCGGACGGATGCACATCGGTGACGCGGTAATCGTGCTTGCGATTCAGATCGCGGATGATGGCGTCGGCCAAAGGCAGAATGTCGTCCTTGCGGCCCCGCAGCGGCGGGAGAGGAATCTGGAAAACATTCAGGCGGTAAAACAGGTCCTCCCGGAATAGTTTGCTCTGAATCAATTCCGGCAGAGATTTATTGGTTGCGGCGAGCACCCTGACATCGACCGAGACCTCGCTGGTCGCTCCCAGCCGCCGGATCGTGGCTTCCTGGAGCGCCCTTAACAGCCTGGGCTGCATAGCCAGCGGCATGTCGCCGATTTCGTCGAGAAACAACGTCCCCTGATGGGCCTGCTCGAAGCACCCTGCGCGACGTCCCACCGCGCCGGTAAACGCGCCCTTCTCATGTCCGAACAATTCGCTCTCAATCAGAGATTCCGGCAGTGCCGCGCAATTGACGGCGACGAACGGCCGGGAGGCGCGTGGACTCAACTTGTGAATGGCGCTGGCCACCAGTTCCTTGCCGGTTCCGCTTTCCCCGGTGATCAACACCGAGGCGGAGCTGGGGGCGATCTGCTGAATCAGCGAGAAGATCTCCCGCATCGGCTGGGACGTGCCTACCAGATCCGCCAGGTAGCCTTGCTGGCTCAACTGCCGGTGGAGGCGCTCCGTCTCCTTGACCAGCGATTTATGCTGAATCGCCCGTTCCAGCAGAGTAGCCAGAACCGCTGGGCTGGCCGGCTTCTGAAGGAACCAGAACGCCTTTAGGTCGTGGACGATGGAGATGGCTTGATCGATGCTCCCGGCGCCGGTCAGCACAATGGCGGGGGTCAGGTCGCCGCGTTCGAACAGTGTGCGCAGCAATTCGAACCCATCCATCCGCGGCATCATCAAGTCGGAAATGATCACGTCGCAGGATGCGGCGTTTTGTTTTTCGAGCGCCTCTTCGCCGTCCGCCGCGGTCTCGCAGACGTAACCGAGATCCGTAATGATCTGCGCCAGCGACTGGCGATCTTGCCGTTCATCATCGACCACAAGGACCCGCGCCGCCGCGGACGGAGACACCATATTAGATAGTTCCTATTTTCAAGAATCCAACCGGGCCTTGAGACGCGGCTTCGCCCCGATCACGCCCAGAACTTTGTAACCAAGCACCAGTTTAGCGTAATTGAGCAAAAAGGAACATCCTTTGGCGGATCGATTGCTTCGATTCTAGACGAGGGCTTATGCAAGAAACAAAATGCTTTTTCTATGGACTTGGACTGGGAATTGCCGCCGGCGTACTGATGGCTCCAAGGTCGGGGATCAAGACACGCGAGATGCTGGCGGACACGGCGCGAGAGGGTCAGGACTACGTCGCGCGCGAAGGCGCTCAGTTGCGTGATGTGGTAACGGAAAAGCTGGATCGGACCAAGCGCGCAGCAAAGACGACAGCGGAAGGTATCGGAGTAGCACTCCAGGTCGGCAAGGAACAGTTGATGGGTTGAGCGATCAGCTCGCGAGCCGGTCCAACTGTTCCGGCGGGGCTATATTGAGTAGCTCCGCGATAATCCTGCCAAGATCCATGAAGGATGCCAGATCCGTCGGTTTGCGGAAGTAGATATTGGCTCCCAGGTCCAGGGCCATTTGGCGATCCTTGGGAGAATCTGAAGAAGTAAGGACGATAACAGGGGTGCAGGAAAACGTGTCACTTTTACGGACGTGCGACAGAACCTGCGCTCCGTCAACGCGGGGGAGATTCAGATCGAGCAGAATCAGCTGCGGCGCGGTGTCGCGGTTTCCCTCGCCGGAGTGGCTTTCGAGCCAGCCCAGCGCCTCCTCGCCGTTGTGTTTTACCACCAATTCGTATGTAAGTCCTTGCTTTTCAAGGGCCCGCCGGACGAGGAATACATCGCCCTCATTATCTTCCGCCAATAGGATCCGGGTTTTATTATGTGTCACGATTGACTCAGCTCTTTATTACGAAAAAAATCAAGCACGTTGGCCTCCATCGGAGGGCGCTAGTGTAAAAGAAACTGTAACGCCGGGCTCCTGGCAATGATCAATCCAGATCCTCCCGCCGTGAGCATCCGCAATTTTGCGGCAAATCGCCAGCCCCAGACCCCCGCCGGGAACGTCCGCGCTGTGGAGCCGATAGAAGGGCACGAACAACCGGTCGTGGTACTTGGCGGGGATTCCGACGCCATTGTCAGTGACGGAGAAAACCCAGCCTTCCGGCGCGCTGCGGGCAGCGATTTGAATGGAAGGGGCGTCCGGTCCGCGAAACTTGAGGGAGTTCCCAATCAGGTGCTCGAACAGTTCCGCTACCCGGTCCCGGTCCCCGGATATCTCCGGCAGATCGCCTATGGTGATCGTGGCGTTGGTTTCCTGAATCTCACGCTCCAGGTTCGCCAGAGCGAAGCGGACCGCGACGATGGCGGGGAATGGCGCGATCGAGTAGGAACCCAACGCGGTCGCATACTTGCCGATGGCGGTGAGCAATTCCTCGGATTTGGATAGCCCCTGCACCACTTGCGCGGCCCATTCGGCGCGATCCTGGTCACTGGTGGCTTGCACCAGAAGCTCGGCGGAAACGCCCGTCCGGCGCTGGGTGGCGCGCAGGTCGTGTACGGCCGACTGCAAAAAACGCCGGATCTCATTAACGAGATCGGCACGAGGCTCGGTTTCCGGCGGCGTTCTAGTCATTTGGGCCTATACAATTGAGTCAGACAGTTCAATCATGTTACCTGGAAGACTCGATCGGCCGCTACTCATCCTGGTGGTGTTGATTTTAGCGGGGATGGGCTTCTCCTCCTTTTGGAATTGGACCCAGGTGCGGGAAACCATGGCGCAAGGGACCCATGCGCGGCAATTCCTGAACGCGACAAACGAGCTGATCATAGGATTGACGGACGCGGAAACGGGCCAGCGCGGATACCTGCTCACCGGTTCGGACTCCTATCTGGAGCCATTCACGAAGGCCAATGCGGAAATTCCAGGCCTGATCGGTCAAATGACAAAGGCCGCGGGAGCGGAACAACCCGCGGCGGGCCAAGCCAAGCTTCTGGCCGGTCTTGCGCGGGACAAGCTGGCGGAGCTTAAAAAAACGATCGCCCTTCGACGCGAACAGGGCTTCGACGCGGCTATAGAAGAAGTCCGCACCCATCAAGGCAAGCTCACGATGGACTCGATTCGAACGCTGGGAGAGTCGATGACCACGGAGGCGGAAAACTCAGTGGCCACACACCGCCAGGCGGTTGAGAATTTTGCCTTTCGCAGCGTTTGGCTGACCATTACCGGGTTGATCGGGCTGCTATTGGTAACCGTGTTTCTGCAGCAGGCCGTGGATCGCGGCATCAAGGCACGGGAGCGACTGGCCGAAGACCTGGATCGGGCCAAGCAGAAACTGGAGGTCACGCTGATGAGCATCGGCGACGGTGTGATCGCGTCCGACGAAAAAGGCCGCGTGACGCTGATGAATACCGTTGCGGAGGAGCTCACCGGATGGAAACGCCACGAGGCGGAAGGGCTGCCGGTGGACACGATTTTTCAAATTGTGAATGAGGAAACCCGGGCGATCGTGGAAAGCCCGGTCGGCAAAGTGCTGCGCACTGGAGAGGCGGCCACCCTCGCGAATCATACCGTTCTGATCGGCAAGCAGGGCCAGGAAATCCCCATCGACGATAGCGGCGCGGCCATTCGGGACCGCAACAATCAACTGCTGGGCGTGGTTCTGGTGTTCCGAGACATCGCTAAACGGCGCGCGCAGGAGATCCAGATCGACAAGTGGCAGCGCATTTTCCAGAAGGCTGGATTCGGAGTGGCGGTCCTGGTGAACGACGGGAAGACGATCCTCGAAGTGAATTCGGCTTTCGCCGCCATGCACGGGTACGATGCCGACGAGCTTCGCGACAAGTCCTTCGCGGAGCTGGTGGACGGGGAGTCGAGCTATGAGAAAGCACAAAGCGAGGATCACTCCGTTTACGAAGTTCTTCACAAACGCAAGGATGGAGGTTCGTTCCACGCCGTCACCGATATGACTGTGTTTCGCAATGGCGCAGGCGAGCCGGTCTTTCGCGCGGCGTATTTCGCCGACATTTCCGACCGCCGCCGTGCGGAGCTCCACGTGCGGCATTCCGAGGAACGCTTTCGCGCTGCGGCCGAGGCCATGGGCGACGTCATTTGGACCAGCAACTCAAAAGGCGAAATGGTGGGCGAACAGCCGGGCTGGGCGGCGTTCAGCGGACAAAGTTTTGAGGAATACCAGGGGTTCGGCGCCTGGAAAGTGATCCATCCCGACGACCGGGCATTGCTGGAGGCATGGGAACAATCCCTTGCCCAATCGAGAAAGTTTACCGCGGAGATTCGCATGCGGCGTCACGACGGGCAATACCGGCTGATGTCCACCACCGCTGTTCCCCTCTTTCACGAAGACGGCACGGTGCGGGAGTGGGTGGGGGCATTGACCGACATCACCGCGCTCCGCCAGGGCCAGGAAGAAGTGCGGGAAAGCGACGAGCGGTTTCAGGGCCTGGCAACGGCTTTTCCGCAACTGGTGTGGTCGTCGAAACCCGATGGAAACCTGGAATATGCCAATTCCTTGTGGCGCGAGTATACGGGACCAGCCGGTGAATCGCCCTCCGAACGGGCATTTTGGGACGAGATGATCCATCCGGAGGATGCGGGTCCGCACATGGAGCGGTGGCGCGAATCGATGGCGTCGGGCAAGATGTTCGAATCGCAGGCCCGCTTGCGGCGCGCCGCGGATGGGAGCTACCGGTGGTTCATTTGCCGCGCAGTGCCGGTTCGCGGCCGCGATCACCGGATCGTACGATGGCTGGGCGCGTGCACTGACATTAACGACCAGATGAACTACGCAGCGGATTTACGGCTCTCCAACGAAGCGTTGCAACGCAGCAATGCCGATTTGGAACAGTTCGCCTATGCCGCGAGCCACGATTTGCAGGAACCGTTGCGGATGATATCCCTGTACACGCAATTATTGCAGGAGGAGTACACCGGTCTGCTGGACGATACGGGTCGTTCCTATGTGGATTTCGCGGTCAGTGGCGCGCAGCGGATGGAGCGTTTGTTACAGGATCTGATGGCGTATTCCCGCGTAAGCGCGGCGCCGGCGACCCGCAGTGAGATTTCCGATGCCTCCGCCGCGCTCGAAGCCGCGTTAGGCAATCTGGAAGCAGCCGTGCGAAAATCGGGCGCGCAATTCCACATGGGGGAACTGCCCTTGGTGGAAGCTCCGTCTGTCCACTTGGTTTTGCTGTTCCAGAACCTGATTGGGAACGCCCTGAAGTACTCCGGCGGCCAAGTTCCGGAGGTTTGGATCGACGCCCGGCCGGCGGATAAGTTCTGGCAGTTTTCGGTGCGGGATAACGGAATGGGAATCGAGCCGCAGTACGCCAAGCAGATTTTCGGTATCTTCAAAAGGCTGCATGGAGCGGAATACGAAGGCACCGGAATTGGATTAGCGGTCTGTCAGCGCATTGTCGAGCGGACTGGCGGGAGAATCTGGCTGGAATCCACACCGGGCGAGGGCTCGACGTTTTACTTCACGCTGCCGCGGGTGGGGTGAAACGAGGGGGCGGGATTGAGCGGCGGCTCCGGACTCTCGATGTCGAGATTGATCACAATGGGGTCCTGTCCGCTGCGCACCACCACCGCTTCCACCGGCTGATCGGGCTGCGCATTGATCTCCTGATGGGGCACAAATGGCGGGACATAAATGAAGTCGCCGGGTCCGGCTTCATCGACGAACTGCAGCTGGTCGCCCCAACGAAAGCGGGCCCGGCCCTTCACGATATACAACACGGTCTCCAGTTCGCCATGATGGTGCGGCCCCGACCGGACGCTCGGCTGGACAACCACGGTCCCAGCCCACAGCTTCGATGCGCCCGCGGAAGCATGCGTGATCGCAGCGGCGCGGCTCATGCCAGGAGTCTGCGGCGTGTTGGTATCCAGCTCCCCCGCGCGAATAATACGAATGCCGTCCATCAATAAGATAGTAGTTCATGCGGCAGGTGGGCAGGTCCCCGACCTGCCGCCGGCTCTATCCGACACCCCCGCGAGATGATCGAGCTGATCGCCTAGGCCTTCGATAATTTATCTCCTTTCCTTTCCAAGATTTGCGACCTTCAGTCCACATTCCTTGGCGATTCAAGGCGTATCCTCCAATAAGAAGGAGAGGGTCGGTATCCGGATTTCGTTGGGTTCGTTTCGTAATTTTAGTCGTTGCGGCTGCTGCGAGCTCCATGGCCGATCAATCCGAGGTCGATGAGTACCGAAACGATGACCGCCACCAGATACATCCCTTCCACGGGATGGTGTGTGTTCACCACCCAGGCATAGACGATAGTGGTGAGCGGCAGGAAGATGAAGCCGAGGATGATGATGAGGAGCGAGTTGTACGCTCTTTGCAGGAAATTCGATAACAAGAAAAGCAGCACAATCGCCACTCGCGGGAATGCGAGCGTGAATATCAGTAGCAAGCAAGGCATCGGCGCTCCTGCTGAAATAGATACGCAACTACGAGCTTTGTTTCCAGGACTTTAGTGCACGTGGCCCGGCGATACCAGCGCCGCAGTCCCGGGACCGAGGTGGAACGCGTGCTTCAAATCGGGCCAAAACTCGGTCGCGATGCTCATGCCCATGCCGGTGCCGATACTGAGCGCGCCGGAGCGCAGCGCGTCGGGAGCATTGACGCCGCCCGGGCGCCATGTCTGCGCGAGAAAAGGCATCCCGAAATCGCCGATAAAGCGGCTATAGGCGGGCATCATGGAACCGTTGTCGTTGTGGACGATGAAGGTGTGCACCAAGGCATACTTGGTCCGGTCCCAATTGCCCTTTTTGTGCGAGTAGAAATACCGTGGATCTTCGTGATCGATTCCGCGGATCCCGGACGCGATCGAGGCCCTCAGGAAGCTCCGTCCGAACAAGGACGCGGTGCGAACGCCGAATGCGGGTGCGTTCGATCCCCAGGCGAGAGGAGTGACCTCCGCGTGTTGAATCGCCGCATGCATGAGAATCGCAGCCAGGTGCGGCCCGCTGAACATCTGCTCGATGGAGTAAATGTACTTCTGCTTGAGCGTAATGGACTTATAGGGCTGAAAGGGAACGGCCAGCGCATCCGGGCTGAGCAGCGTGTAGGTGGGCGCGATGTCCTGCGCAAGACCGGTAGATGCAGCCAACAGCACCACCGGCGCAATCACTTTTCGAAATGCGCACTGCACAGGTCTCAAATGCCCCCCCGTCCTACCACCGCCCCCGGCGCGTCGATCAACTATACGCCTAATCGGCGGCAGACGCAAAACTCATGAGCGGTGGGTGAAAGCGCTTGTCTCACCGGGGCACTAAACTAAGAACGATGGCTCATTCGAGAGTAGTCCGTGCCCCCCGTGGCCGCACGATGCGATGCAAAGGCTGGCCCCAGGAAGGCGCGATGCGCATGCTGATGAACAATCTCGACCCCGATGTTGCGGAGCGCCCCGAGGACCTCATCGTTTATGGGGGCACCGGGCAGGCTGCGCGAGACTGGGCGAGCTTCGATGCCATCGTCCGTTCGCTCGAATCGCTGGAAAACGACGAGACGCTGCTGGTCGCCTCCGGCAAACCGGTCGGAATCTTTCGCACGCACGAGGATTCGCCGCGCGTCCTGATCGCCAACGCGAACCTGGTCGGGCATTGGTCCAACTGGGACACATTTCACGCGCTGGAACGCCTCGGCCTCACCATGTATGGTCAGATGACCGCCGGTTCCTGGATCTACATCGGCAGCCAGGGAATCGTGCAGGGGACTTTCGAAACGTTCGCCGCCGCCGCCGATCGTCACTTCGGCGGATCGCTCAAAGGCAAGCTGGTGGTCTCCGGAGGAATGGGCGGAATGGGCGGCGCGCAGCCTCTGGCCGCGACCATGAACGGCGCCTGCTTCCTGGGCATCGACGTCGATCCAAAACGGATACAGAAGCGCATCGAAACCGGCTATTGCGACGTGATGACTTCCAGCCTCGACGATGCTCTCGAGACGCTGACGGCCGCGCAAAGGAAAGGCGACGCGCTGGCCGTCGGCCTGGTCGGAAATTGCGCCGACGTGCTTCCCGAGCTTGCCCGCCGCGGCGCGGTTCCCGACATTCTCACCGATCAAACCAGCGCGCACGATCCGTTGCAAGGCTACGTGCCAAACACGATGACGTTGTCTGAAGCTTTGGCGCTGCGTTGCTCGGACCCGCATGAATACGTGCGCCGGTCGATGGATGCCATGGCGCTGCACGTGCGCGCGATGCTGTCACTCAAGCGGATGGGCGCAGTGACCTTCGATTACGGCAACAATCTTCGCAACTACGCGAAGCAAGCCGGAGTCGACGATGCGTACGACATCCCCGGCTTCGTTCCCGAATATATTCGGCCACTTTTCTGCGAAGGTCGCGGACCGTATCGATGGGCCGCGCTGTCGGGCGATCCGCACGACATCGCAGTCACCGATAAGCTGGCGCTCGATCTGTTCCCGAAGAACGAGTCGCTGAAGCGCTGGATCAAGCTCGCGTCGGAAAAGATCCATTTCCAGGGCTTGCCCGCGCGCATCTGCTGGCTGGGCTATGGCGAGCGCGCCGAATTCGGCGTCACCATGAACGATCTGGTGCGCAAAGGAACGATCGCCGCGCCGGTGGTCATCGGCCGGGATCATCTCGACGCCGGCTCGGTCGCGTCACCCTATCGCGAGACGGAAGCGATGCGCGACGGCTCTGACGCGATTGCCGACTGGCCTCTGCTCAACGCGATGGTGAACGTGGCCGCCGGAGCGTCGTGGGTGTCCATTCACAACGGAGGCGGAGTCGGCATCGGCTATTCGCAGCACGCGGGCATGGTGGTGGTCGCCGATGGGACGCCGGAGTGCGCGCGGCGCCTGGAGCGCGTCCTCACAACGGATCCCGGCACAGGCGTCGTCCGCCACGCCGACGCGGGCTACGAACGCGCCCAGCAAGTCGCGCGAGAACAGGGCATCCGCGTGCCGATGTCTGAATAAGTGCCCGTGATTGTCACCGGCCCAACGAGCGCGGGCGAAAAGTCACAGTTGACCGCTCCCGATGGTCGCGGTTCCAAAGCATTGTGATTCTCCGACGGTCATTAACAGAACCGCGACCTGCGGGAGCGGTCAACCCGCAATTTCCTCACAGACTCTAACGGTCGTGGTTCGATACAGTGATTTGAGAGACTCCTCTGAATGACCACGTTCGCCGTAGTCAACTGCTCCGAACTCGTGACCCTGGCCGGTCCAGCCCGCCCGCGTATCCGCGAAGAAATGCGCGATCTCGGCATCATCCGCGACGGCGCCATGATCGTCCGCGAAGGCATCATCACGCAGGTCGGATCGCGCCGCGAGATGAATCTTCCCGCGGAAATTATCGACGCCGGAGGCAAGGTGGTCATGCCCGGCTTTGTGGACGCACATACGCATCCCGTCTTCGCCGGCGATCGAGCCGACGAGTTCGAGCAGCGTGCCGGCGGCGCAACCTACCAGGAAATTTTCGCGGCCGGAGGAGGCATTCGATCCACCGTTCGCAAAACGCGTGCAGCAACGGAGCCCGAGCTGTTCGCCGCTGCTTCTCGACACGCATTGTGGTTCCTGCGCGGCGGAACCACCACCATCGAAGCGAAATCCGGCTACGGATTGACAGTGGACGACGAATTGAAGCTGCTGCGGGTGATTCATCGCCTGAGTCCGATCCGGGCCATCCCGACGTTTTTAGGAGCCCACGAAATTCCCGACGAGTACCAGGATAATCGCGAAGGCTACATCAACCTCGTGATTCACGAAATGCTTCCAGCGGCTCGCAAGCTGGCCGGGTTTTGCGACATCTTCTGCGAGCCGCACGTCTTTCCCGTCGAAGACTCGCGCCGCATTCTTCGCGCCGCGATAGATCACGGCTTCAAGCTCCGCATGCACGTCGATCAGCTTCAGGATTCAGGAGGAGCGCAATTCGCGGCCGAGCTCGGCGCGGTCACGGCCGATCATCTCGAACACACCACAGCCGCTGGAATCGAGGCGATGCGCGGTGCCGGGGTCCAGCCTGTGCTGCTGCCGGGATCGGTCTACGCGCTCGGCCTAAAGCGCTATCCCGACGCTCGCGCGATGATAGATGCAGGGCTCGCCGTGGTGCTCGCGACCGATTTTAATCCCGGCTCTTCGCCGACGCCTTCGATTCCCATGATCCTCTCGCTCGCTTCCACGCAGATGAAAATGACGCCCGCAGAATCGATCACCGCTACCACCATTAACGCGGCCTACAGCCTCCAGCGCGGCGCGGAAATCGGCTCGCTGGAACCCAGCAAACGTGCCGACTTCGTCATTCACGATTGCACCGACCATCGCGAACTGGCTTATTTCTTCGGAGTCCAATCGGCGCAGGCGGTCTACATTGGAGGCAGACCCATTGGAAACAGCCATGTTGCCTGAACGCCTCGCTCAAGTGGAAGAGCGCATCCAAAACGCTGCGAATCGAGCCGGCCGCAAGCGCGAAGAAATCACGTTGATCGCGGTCACCAAGAAATTCCCCGCCGAAGTCACCCGTGAAGCATACGAGCTTGGCCTGCGCTGCTTCGGCGAGAATTACGTCCAGGAATACGAGCGAAAACATCCCTCGCTCGCGGACCTTGCCGGCATTGAAGTTCATCTCATCGGACATCTTCAATCGAATAAGTCGCGAGTCGCCGGCGACCTTTTTCAAGTGATCGAAACCGTCGACTCCGAAAAACTCGCGCGCCGTCTGGACCAGTTAAACAAGCCTCTCGAAGTGATGATTGAGGTCAAGCTTTCGCACGAAGAATCGAAAGAAGGCGCGGCCCCGGCGGACCTCACCGCTCTGATCGCCGCAATCCGCACCTGCTCCAATTTGCGCCTTACCGGCCTGATGACCATGCCTCCGTGGTGCGACGATCCCGAGGTGACGCGTCCTTATTTCCGCCAATTGGCCGCCCTCGCCCGCGAACACGGCCTCTCGAAGTTGTCCATGGGAATGTCGCACGATCTGGAAGCGGCTATCGAGGAGGGTTCGACGCACGTGCGCGTCGGCACCGCCTTGTTCGGTCCCCGCAGAAAGGAATAATGACAGTCGGCTACTTCGCGCCCCTCCCCCCCGCCAAAACCGGCGTCGCGGATTATGCCGAAGCTCTATTAGATGCTTTGCGCCAACATGGCGAAGTGAAAGTGGACGCGAACAACGCCGACTTCTCTCTCTATCACATCGGCAACAACCAACTGCACGCAGCCATCTACGACCGGGCCCTTGCGCATCCAGGCGTCGTCGTTCTGCACGACGCTGTCCTGCAGCATTTCTTCCTGGGCCGCCTCACTCGACAACAATATATCGACGAATTCATCTTCAACTATGGCGAGTGGACCCGCTCGCTGGCCGAGGATTTGTGGAAGCATCGCGCCCGTTCCGCCGCCGACCCGCGCTACTTCGCGTGGCCCATGCTGAAGCGCATCGCGACCACGGCCCGCGCGGTCATCGTCCACAACCCAGCCGCCGCGGCGATCGTCAGGAACCATGCGCCCAGCGCCCGCATCGTGGAAATCCCGCACCTCTTCGTGCCTCCGCAGACACCCGCGCTGGTCGATACTCTGCGATTCCGCAACCATCTTGGACTAGCCGCGAGAACTCTTCTGATCGGAGTCTTCGGCCATCAGCGCGAATCGAAGCGCCTTCCCGTAGTTCTTCGTGCTCTCGAGTCGGTCTGGACTTCCGGCGCCGACGTCCGGATTCTCGTCGCCGGCTCCTTCGCATCGTCGGATCTGGAGCGTTCCCTCACTGAACGCCTTACGGACCCCCGCATCCTCCGCGTTGGCTATCTCGACGAGCAGGATTTCTGGAGCTACGCAGCCGCAGTCGATCTGTGCGTCAACCTGCGCTATCCCACCGCCGCCGAGACTTCCGGCATTGCGATTCGCATGATGGGTATTGGCAAGCCGGTAGTGTTCTCGAGCGGAGAAGAAATCCCGCACTTCCCAGATAACGCATGCCTGCGTGTGGAAACCGGACCGGCCGAAGAGGAATTGTTAGCCAGCTACGTCACGTGGCTAGCCAGCGATCGCGAAGCCGCAGCACAAATCGGACGCAACGCAGCCGCGCACATACTCGCGCATCACTCCGTCGATTCCATCGCGGCACAATATTGGGAGGTTCTGGTGCAGGCTGGAAAATGAATATTAGCCTCGGATGAACGCGGATAAGACTATTTGTTTTCAATCCGCGTTTATCAGCGTTCATCCGCGGCTAATATTCTTAATACAGAGTCAGCGGCTTCGTCTCCGTCCCCACCCAAATCGGAGCCGACCCTAGCTCCCAGGGCGGCAAATCCACCAACCGCGGTCGCAGCACCAGCAACACTTCGCTCGACCGGTGATCGACTGTGTTGGAGCGCAGCAGCCGCCCGATTCCCGGGATGCTTGCCAGCCCAAATATCCCCGACCGCGTATCGCCGTCCGTGGTCGATAGCAATCCCGCGACAATGGCCGATTCATCCAGCTTCAGGCGCACCTTGCCCGTGTATTTGCGGTTCGAAATCGTCGGCTGGCCGGATGAATTCGTCGCGCCCAGCACCTTGTACTCGGTACTGATCTCCAGCGACACGTCGCCCTGATCGTGGACCGACGGCGTCACCTTCAAAGTCAGTCCCAGATCCTCGAAGTTGACCGTCGGCGGCGCAGCCAACGCGGAGTTTCCCGCCGTGCCGACGTTTCCTCCCGAATAACTGGCCGTCACAATCGGATAGTGTTCGCCCATTTGCAGCGTAGCCGCCTGCCCGTCCAGCGTGACCATCTGGGCCTTCAAAATAATGTCCGAATCCGACTTGGTGAAGGTCGCCAATATCGCCGAGCTCGCGATTCCGATTCCGAAAAACGAAGCCCCGCCGCCGAATGTCAAAAATTGCGTCAGTCCCGATACCGAAGTCGGCACATTATGCAAAAAGCTGCCAAAATTCACGATCGCCGAGGACGTAGGCAGCTGCAGCCCGTAGCCCAGCGACGAGCTTTTCGTGACTTCCAGAAACTCGACGTCCAGCTCCACTTGCGTCCGCAGCCGCGACAGATTTGCGAACATCGCCCGCGCCGCCGTCACCCTCGATGCCTGATCCCGCAGATACACCACGCGCTTCACCGGATCGATGCTGAACTTGCGGATCTCGAGCGTTTGCTGCACCGCCTGCATTACCTCCGTCGCCTCCTGCACGGAAATCCGCTCCGGAATCGGAATCGCAATCGCCACTACCGGAGCCAGTTCCGTGCGCTTCTGCGCTGTGTCCCGAGCCACCAGCGCCAGCCGCTCATTGACCGGAATCAGAAACGAGTTCGACACCGCCTCCAGCGTTCGCATCGCGACCTCGAAGCTCACGTCTACCAAGTGGAACCGGAACGGCGTCGGCGCCTGGTAGTCCGCGTCGAACGCCACCATCAGCCCGTAGGCGGCCAGCACTTTTTCAATCACGGTCTTCGGATCGCCCGTGAAATCGAAACTCTTGATCTCGTCGGTGGTCTTTAGCCGCGGCGGCATCCGTCCCGCACGGGCGTCCCGCATGTCGCGCTCCGAGACCGGTTCCGAATCCACGTCCGCAACCAGGGAAGGCACATCCACGCGAGTCTTCGCCGATAGCGCCGCATCGGCCTGGAGCGCTGTCTTGCGCATCGCGAACTCGCTATTGGCCGGCTGCAGCGCCGCCGCTTGCGAATACAGCAGGAATGCGTGCAGCTTATCGCCCGCTTTCTCAGCTTTCTGCCCCGCCTTGAAGAGTCTCTCCGCGAAATCGTCAGCTGGGCACACTGCTGCGGCGACGCACAATAAGGCGAATGTCTGGAGAAACCGCACTATAAGGTTGACGCCCCGCCAGCCCTGTCCGTGCAACCTAAACTGCCCGTCGATTTCCGCCGATAGACCCTTGGGAAGGAACGTACCACTCACACGCCATGGCTACCTTCGCGACCGTCCGATCTGCCTTCAGTCCAGCTATCCCTCAGGATTTCAAAGAGTTAGGGATATCAGAAACGCTCGTTCTGGACCTGATGCTCCGCCGCATGCTCATCGAAGGCTACTCGAGCATCGGCGGCATCGCGAAGTCCCTCCGTCTCTCGCACCGGGTCGTCGACCTCGTGTTTAAGCACATGCGGTCCCAGCAGTTGATCGAGATTAAGGGCATGCTCGGCAACGATTTCAGCTTCACGCTCTCGGCCGCCGGCAAGCACCTGGCCAGCGAGCGCTTCCAGATCTCTCAATACGCCGGAGCTTGCCCCGTTTCCCTCAACGACTATCACGCGGCGACCAAAGTGCAGTCGGCCAAAGTGCAGGTCGACCGAAAAATTCTCCGCGCCGCCTTTAACGACCTCATCGTGACGGATCGGATGCTCGACCAGCTTGGCCCCGCCATCATTTCGCAGAATTCGATCTTCGTCTACGGCCCCACCGGCAACGGAAAAACCAGTCTAGCCGAGCGCATGTTGCGCGTGTATAAGGATGCCGTCCTGATCCCTTACGCGGTCGAGGTCGATAACCAGATCATCAGCTTGTACGACCCGGTGGTCCACCAACCTATCGAATCCGACGACCCCGATATCGATCCGCGCTGGCTGCTTTGCAAACGCCCCTGCATCATCGTCGGCGGCGAATTGATTCCCAGCATGCTGGAGCTGCGTCTCGACGAATCGTCGGGCATCTACGCCGCGCCCTTACAGATGAAGGCTAACAACGGCATCCTGATCATCGACGACTTTGGCCGCCAGCTGATGTCGCCTCGCGACCTGTTGAACCGGTGGATTGTCCCCCTCGATCGCCACGTCGATTACCTGACCCTGCGTTACGGCGTAAAATTCCAGGTCCCGTTCGAGCTGATGGTGGTCTTCTCGACCAACCTTGAACCTTCGGACCTGGCTGACGAAGCCTTCCTCCGCCGCATTCACAACAAGATTTTCGTAGAAGCGGTAGACGCCGGCAGCTTCGACCAGATCTTCACCAGAGTAGTGGCCGGTCGCAACATCCAAGCTGAGCCGGATAGCGCCGAGTTCCTGAGAAAACTGTGCCTGCGTGAAGGACGCACCGAGCTGAGAGCCTGCTATCCCGCGGATATCTGCAACATTCTCTTGTCGATCGGGCGCTACGAAGGTCGAGGGCCGATTATGACCAAATCCGAGATGGAGCGCGCGGCGTCCCTTTATTTCGCGAAGAGCTGACGGGCCGATTGCCAATCGGCCGCAGGCTGCCAGCTTGCCCTACAACACAACAAAAAAGGGCCAGGAGATTTCTCTCCTGGCCCCTTGTCGGATGGAATTACTCTGGCAGAGTGCCGCTTAGGAGCACTGTTACCGTGGACTGGCCATTGGCCGCGGCTCGGCCACGCAATCCTACCGGGATCGCCCGGACCACGCGGAAGGCTACCGGATCGCCGGGTTTCAGCTTCCCTTGCACCTTCTTCACATCCTCAACCGAGTTGACCGGCTGGCGATCGACGGCGGTGATGATGTCGTGCTCCCGCATACCGATTTCGGAGGCGAAGGAGTTCGGCTCGACACGGGCTACATACAGTCCGTGTTTGTCGGCCGTCAGAGCCTTTTCCTCGTCTGTCAGGGCGCGCAACTGGACTCCGAACTGGACCAGCTTGCTGACTTCGGGTTTATCCTCGACGGCAGCAGGCGGTAAATCGAGTTTGCCCATCACGCGCTCGTCATCGGAAAAGACCTTCATACGGTCCTGTATCACGAGCTTGATGTCCATCTTCTTGCCTTCGCGATCCACGGTGAGAGTGGTCGGCGTGCCAACGGGCATATCGGCCACGCGACCCATCAGGTCGTCGCCGTCTTTGATCGGCTTGCCGTTGATCGCCAGGATGATGTCGTCGGCTTTCACGCCGGCTTTGTCGGCAGGACCACCTTTAGGTACGTCGCTGAGTATGACGCCATGATCGAAGCCCATGGCTTTCAATGCTTCGAGCTTGGTGTTGGGATCCCACTTGACGCCGATAGAGCCGCGGGTGACATGACCATCGCGGATGATGTCGTTATAAACGCGCACCACCATGTTCATGGGAAGCGCGAAACCGATTCCTTCATAACCGCCGCTGCGGGTGGCGATCATGGTGTTGACGCCGATGACTTCGCCGCGGATATTGAGCAGCGGTCCGCCGCTGTTACCAGGGTTGATGGCGGCATCGGTCTGGATGAAGCGCTGGAACTGACCGTCGCCAATGTTGGGACGGTTCATGGCGCTGACGATTCCGGCCGTGACCGTTTCCTGGAGCCCGAACGGAGATCCAATAGCAACCGCCCAGTCGCCCACCTGCACTCCATCGGAGTTGGCGATGGTGACGGGCTGAAGCGCCTGGTGCGCGTCGATCTTCAGAACGGCGACGTCAGTCTCACGGTCGAAGCCGATGAGTTTGGCGCGATATTCGTTTTCCTGGCCGTGAATCTTCACCTTGATGTGATCGACGGCATTACCTTCGTCGTCCGATACAACGTGCTTATTGGTGACAATGTAGCCGTTCTTATCGACGATGAAACCCGTGCCGGACTGCTCACGCTTGCCGGCATCCTGCGGGACCTGCAAACCGGGGGCCTGGTTCCCGAAGAAGCGCTTGAACAATTCTGCGGAACCGTCGTCATTTCCCGAGCCCTCCTGATCGTCCGGATTCGCCGGGCGAACGCGGGGGCGAACGCGGGTGGTTTGCATCGCTTTGGGAGTGTAATCAGCGGTGATATTCACCACGCTGGGGCTGATTCGCTTGGCCAGCTTCGAGAATTCATTCCCGGTCTCGACCGCGCCGGGCACAACCAGCGGCGTCGCATCGGGAGCGATACTTTGTCCCTTGGCCGCGTTCACGCCCGTGCTCACCAGCGTCCCGATCACGATTCCAATCGAAAGGGTGAACAGCATCAGGGTGGTCGACAATAGCTTTTGCTGTCTCATTTTATCTAGCAGCTTCATGTTTTTTTCTTAACCTCATTTCGGAGTCTCGGGCATAGTCCAGCCAGATAACCGTACACTCCCATCCTAATAGATGTCCGCGCCGGGCGGGGGGTTTCAGGAAGGCTGACTTTGGCCGCTCACAGTGATTTGGACGAGGGGGGTGAAAAAATGTCACCTGAGCGGGTTGGGCCTGGTTTGTGGTATGTTTTCCGGCCAGTGCCGGATGGCGGCTAAGCCGTTTGGACGAATGAGGAGAAAGCGCATGCGAATGATGATGGAGATACAGTTTCCGCTGGAGCCGTTCAACAGCTATGTGCGGGACGGGTCGGCAGGGCAGAAGATCCGAAAGGTCATGGAGGCGATCAAGCCGGAGGCGGCGTACTTCAGCGAGAGAGACGGACACCGGGGAGGAGTGCTGATTGTGGATGTGAAGGATCCTTCAGATGTGCCGCGGCTGGCTGAGCCGCTGTTTCTGACGTTTAACGCGGAGGTGAAGTTCAGGATCGCGATGACTCCGGAGGATTTGGGGAAGGCGGGGTTGGAGGAGTTGGGGAAGACTTGGGGGTAGCAGCCAGTAGCCAGTAGCCAGTAGCCAGTAGCCAGTAGCCAGAATGACGGGCGTCGTGGGCTGGGTGGACTTCTTAAATTTTGGTCGCGTTTTTGCGGATGTACTCTTCTACCTTTTGGGGCGGAAGGCCGATGTAGTGGTAGGGCTCGGCGTAGGGGAGATTGTATTTCTTGCCAGTCTCGGCGTCGCGATCGAGGACGAACTGGCGGGTGTATTCGCGATTGGCGGTGTCGTCGTCGCTGCCTAGCAGCGGGAGACGTAGGCCTTCGGCGATCAGGCGGCGGCGCAGTTGGGCTCCGTTCTGGCCGGCGGGGCCTTGGGCGGTATTCAGGAGATTGACGGCGATTTTGCGGTCCATGACGGCGGTGGTGTCGACTACGCGGTTGACGTATTGCGGACCGCGGGCGAAGTAGTATTTCTCAGAGACGCCGTGGGCCGCGAGTCCGGCGTCGAATTGTTCCGGATAATCCTTGCTGCTGCCGGACATCCAGCAGGCGGCTTCCACGGCGGAAGCGGTAGCGTAGTGATCGGGATTTTCTTCGTAGTGGCCCCACGGATCGTAGCCGATGACGGTATCGACTTTGAGGAGCCGGAACAGGAAGATCAGGCGGATGCGAAGTTCAAGAGGCGAAACGCCGTCCAACATATGATTGCGGTAGTTGAGGTCGTACACCTTTTTCAGGCCGAGCGCTTTCGCGACAGCGAAGTTATCGCGCTCATTGGCCAGCACGCCTTCGCCCACGGTGCCGGGGCCGGTGTGATCGTCGTTGGTGGTGCGGATCAGGTAGCCGGTATAGCCTTCGTCGATGAGTTTGAGGACGAGGCCGGCGGCGAAGATGGGGATATCGTCAGCGTGGGGTTGAATGGCGGCGAGGATTTTGCCGGCGTGGGGCCTGCCGGGTTGGGGGCGCTCGATTTCAACTTCGGTCGAGGCGAAGGGGCCGTCGGTCGCGGGGTCGGCGGGGGCGGAGATGGCGAATGCTCCTCCAGCTACGCGGGTCAGGAATTCGCTGCGTTTCATGTGGGCTACCTCTGAGTTATTTTGGCCTGAAAAGGCGACTGGTGCTGCGACCGGATAATTTGTTGGCAATTCAGCCCCATGCGTCAGCTTGGGGCTTTTATTGGAAATCGTAATAGCCCCAAGCTAACGCATGGGGCTTCAGGGTAGTCGAAGCACTGGCGGGACGACGGGCGACTGGCAGACGTAGAGGAACAGCGCTAAAACGGGGCTTGGCCGGTGCCGAAGACTTCGTCGAGGAACTCGTACACGATCAGGCCCATGGAGGCGGTGGCGAAGAAGGCTATTATTTTCGCGAAGCCCTGATTCATGAATTCAAAGCGCAGCAGCATGGCGAAGGCGAGGCCGATGAACATCAGGTACGGGTTAACGCTCTTATCGCTCATGCTGGTGAAGACTACGGCGATGAAGTAGAAGAGCAACGGAAGATTACTGTCGTACTTTTTCTTCATCAGAAAAATCATCGACAGGACAGCCAGCGAGACTACCAGCAGCGCGGTGATGTTTTCCGACGTTGCATTTAGATCCACACGCGTTTCATCGGCTGATCAGAACGAGAACGATAGGGATGAAAATCCGGTGTGGGCGCGATAGTCCTGGGCCAACGTAAATTGTTGATGATAGCCGTAATACTGGTATCCGGCGTTCCACCGAATTTTTGGGGTAATCCGGATGGACAGGCGGGCCTGAGGCGATAGATAACGCAGGGGAAACGTCTGAGCGGCCTGGAAAGCGGGGAGGGCGGAATAGATCCCGGCTCCGACAGGGGTGGCCCGGCCGTCGCCGACATCCTGCACGTGGCTGTATCCGGCGTAGAAATCGGCTCGTCTGAGAATAGCGAAGCGGGCGCCCAGCGTAGCGGTGTGGATGTTGCTGATGTAATAGGAACTTTCCCCCGAGACGTCCTGGCCGAGGGCGAAATAGTCGATGCCACCCAAGGTATTGAGATGGAGCTTGGAATAGCTGGCGTCGATGGAGAACCAGGAGCGGGGGACCCAGGAGCCGTCGGCTCCCACCTGGCGGCCGTGCGAGGCGTAACTGGTGAGGACGTTGGAGTTCACGTTGACATCCGACTTGGCGTAGACGCCGGCGCGGAACAGCTTGGTCTTGTATTCGATGCGCGCGCGAAACGCCTGGTAGTTGCCGTCGCTGATGGGATAGATGGGTTTGTTTTCGCGGCCGACTTCGCCGTCGACACTGATGGTGACGGTCTTGATGGGCTTGAGGCGGAAGCCCAGCGTCCCGGCTTTGAGCTGATTGCTCTGCTCGATGGATTGCTGAGTGGGCGCGGGATCGCCCAGGTTGCTTTGGCCTTGCACCGAGTTGATATGGCGGTCGGAGTATTCGAATCCGCCGTGGACACTGAACCACTTGGTGGCATGGTACATCAGGTCTGTGGTGTTGGCGAAGGTCTGGATGCCAAGGTATTCGAAGGGCAGAACGGGGCTGGCCTGGAAGCCGTTGTTGAACTGGGTGAAGTAAGAATCGCCGATCATGCGGATGTTGGCGAACGACGTTTGATTCGTGAAGACGACGTGGGTGGCGGGAAACAGCGTGACCGTAAGATTGGCAGTGAGCGCGGGGCGGTCGGCGTTGCCGAGAGTGACCACTTGCAGCTGGGTCGGAGTGCCGCGGAGGTCAGTTCCCGCGGAAAGTTCGTCGAGGGCGAAGGCCCGCTTGCCGGCGACGTAGGTGAAGCGGCCGTTGACGGCCCAATACTTTTTGCCTTCGCGAAACAGGCCGACGCGCCAATAGGGACTGGTGCCGTGATAAGCCTGGTTCGATTGAAACGACGTGAGCGCG
Organism: Bryobacterales bacterium; assembly: GCA_963813145.1. Classification (GTDB taxonomy): domain Bacteria; phylum Acidobacteriota; class Terriglobia; order Bryobacterales; family Bryobacteraceae; genus Palsa-187. The sequence continues at coordinate 1,265,501 of CAWEXX010000001.1, read as the reverse complement.
TTGCGATCGGTGGGATTGTTTCCCGCCGGACCGGCGTAGGGATTCCGGGGCGTCTTCCTTATAGTCTTCCCAGCCGTGCATCACATTGACGCGCATGCCGCCGAAATGGACTTCGCCGCCGAGTCGATATTCATTGACCTCGCGATGGACGTTGGCGAAGAGAGGAAACTCGTCGCCCTGGCTGTTGAAGAGCTGGATGGTGGTGAGCGCGGGTCCGGTTTCGAGGTTGCGGGAGTAGCCGAGGAAGAGCTGATAATTGCGCTGCGGGAACAGGGTGAAATCGTGGTCCTGCATGGTGCGCTGGGTGTTCATGGCGTGCTCGCCGAAGGAGACCGTGGCGGCGGGATCGACGTATTGGGTGAGGCGCCACGACATGTCATAGCGATACAGGCGATTCTTTTCGATGCGGAGGATCGCGGACTGATAGGGGTCGTTGCCGAGTCCCTGGGTGGTCAGGACCAGGTGATCGAAGAGGCGGCCGTGGCCATCCTTGGACTGGATAGTGAGGGAACTGGACAGGAGGCGGATGCCGTTGCCGTAGTTGACGGTCGCGTCGTACATGCCTCCGTTGCCGCCGACGAGTGGCGTAGCGGTAGCCGAGCTCGAACGAATTAATAATGTTGTACTCGCCGGTGTTTTCGCCGCGGGGGTTGCCGGCCTGCTCCGTGGTTGGGGCCACGGGAGGCTGGGCCAGCGCGGCGCAGGTGGCGAGGATGAGGAGGAGGCGTTCTCATCGGAAGAAAAAGAAGTCGGCGTTGGACCCGTGGATTTTCGCGTGGCAGGTGGTGCAGTTCTGATAGCGCGGGTCGGCCAGGTTGTGGTTGTTGGTGAGATGGTCCACGCCGTTGGCGGCTCGGCCGAAGGTGCCGGCGCCGTTGTGGCATTCGAGGCAGACGGTGAAGATGGTGGGGCGCTTCAGCATCTTCGCGTTGGTGGAGCCGTGCGGCGCGTGGCAGGTTTCGCAGCCGTCGACGCGCAGGGAGGCGTGTTCGTAGACGAAGGGTCCGCGTTTATCGGAGTGGCATTTCAGGCAGGGCTCCTCGTTGCCTTCCTTTTGATCGACCATGCGGGGCCGGGCGGCCATCTTCCAGGTGGGGGCGGCGGCGCCGTGGGGATTGTGGCAGTCCGTGCATTCGACTACGCCTTCGTTGACGCGATGTTTGAAGGGCATGGAGAACTGCGCCTTCACCTGGACATGGCAGCCGTAACAGAGCTCGGTCTGCTTTTTCGCGAGGAGGAATTTCGGCGTTTTAGAGTTGTGGATGGAGTGGCAATTGGAGCAGACCACATCCTCCTGGGTATGCGAGCTGCGGCGAATATTGGCTCGGGAGATCGTCTGGGAGTGGCAGCGCAGGCAGGCGTCGAGGGTCTTTTCGGGTCCGATTTCGGAGAAGGCGACGATAGTGGCCTTGCCGCCTTTGGCTTCGATATGGGCTTTGCCGGGTCCGTGGCAGCTTTCGCAGCCGGTATTTTCGGGGGCTTCCTTGCCGCTGGCGATGCTGCGGAAATGGGGATTGCGGAAGAACTGGTTGAAGACGGGGGCGTGACAGGTCTTACAGGCGTCGCTACCGACGTAATCGGCGGCCGGCAAGAGGGCGGTCAGGAAGAGGGCGGCTGGGAGCAGCCGTAGGAGCTTCACTACCTCACTATAACCATGCGGAGTCCGGGGAAGTTTCTACAGAACGTAAAAGTATTGTGAAAGAGAAGGAGCCAGTAGCCAGTAGCCAGTAGCCAGTAGCCAGTAGCCAGAATAAAACAAAGGCGCAGAGCTCGCGAAGAACCTGCGCCTTCGTTAGAAAACTAATTTGTGTAGCTGATGCCGACCATCGGGACGAATTCCTGGAGCCAGCCGCCTACTTTGGCGCCGACGTTCGGGGTGATTACGTTCTTCGGGAAGGGCGTCAGGTAGTCGTGGACATCGAGGCGCAATTGCACGTGGGGAGACAGTTGGACTTTCACGCCCACGCCTGCGCTGGCCATCGGACGGAGATCCTGCTGCTGGCTGAGCAGCGCGAAATTGCTGAGGGGCTGATAGGCCACCTGGGCTCCGGTGCCTTGATAGAGCTTGATTCCCGCGCCGGCCGAAACGAAGGGGCGGATGCGGGCCTCAGACGATGTGGCATGCCACACCAGGTCGTAGTGGAACTGCTGGGTGTGCGCGCCGAAGCTAACATTGGTTCCGCCGGAGCTCAGGGAAAGATCGCTCATGCCGTAGTCGTAGCGCAGCTCACCACCCCATTTGCCCTGGAAATTGTTGCCGAGCCATACGCTGCCGGTGAGACCGGTTTTCAGCTTCGCCGAGGCCGAGCCCGCGGGCGAGGTAACGTCTTCGGAGGTGTAGAAACCGCCGCCGACTCCGCCGCCGAACTCCCATCTTTGAGCCATCGCCGCCGGTGCGAGCACCGCGGAACACACTAGCAGCATTCGAAAGATTTTCATAGTGTCCTCTTCCTGTTCTGAGATCGCGTTTACGGAATCACGCGCATATTAACGGTTACGGTTCCCGTGCCCTGAGTAATGGTCAGCGGCATCCCCAGGCCGACCGGCACGTTGCCCGGGACCTGTACGTTGATCTGGTACACACCCACTTCGCCCGGAGCCAGTCCGGCGTACAGCACCGGAAGATTCATGCCTCCCAGTAGTACGGTGGGAACGGCCAGCGCACTAGCGAGCGGATCGCCAGGAGCAGGGTAGCCGGTGAGCCCGGAGGGATTGGTCTGGCCAAGTCCGGTGGCATACAGCACCAGCACGTCGTTGCGGTGGATAGGATTCGAATCGGTGGCCAACAATCCGTTATCGAGCCGTATGACGGTCGGCAGATTGGTCTGCGGTCCGGCTACTCCGCTCAAAAACACGGCGGGCGCGGTCGGCTGGACGATCAGATTAAAGTTATCGCTGGTCCCGCCCGGCGTATGGACGACGACAGTTTCCGCGCCCACTGCCTGGAAAGGCATTTGCGCGTTGATCTGCCCCGGAGAGACGAAGATCAGCGGGATGGGCTGGCCGTTGACGGTGATGCAGCTATTGGCCAGCGCGGTCGGCACGGGAATCTGGCTGGTGGCCAGATTGGTGGGGCTCAGATTCGAGCCGTATAGTGTGATCAATCCGCCGGGAGCGGCCGCCGATTTGCTGTCGGCTGCGCTCACCACCGCGGCGATCTGCGGGGGAGCCACCGAGGCCGCATAGCTCCACGGAAGCACCGTGAATCCCGAGGTCGAAAGCGCGATGATCGAAGTCTGCGTCGGAAGAGGCGCCAGGCTGCGCGTCCATACCGAAGATTGGAACGCGGCGGTCGGACTCGGAGGCGCCGTGGATCCGGTGGCAGTAGTCGTGGTGCCGCCAGTCGAACCGAGAATCGGGGCTTCCACCATCGCTGTGGGCTGGATCGCGTTCCCGGTGGTGAGATTGATCTGCTCGATAATCCCGGGGCTCGAAACGCTTGCCGCGGAAGTGTAGTAACCGGCCTGATTCACGAAGGCGAATCCCGACGGATTCGTCGAATTGGTCAAAATCGTCCCCTTCGGAACCAGCGAGGCGTCCAGCATGTTGGCGCCGACCACGAACTGATTGAAATTCGAGGCCGCATACGCGCCGCCCAGTCCGTTGAAATCCTTACGCGAAGCAGTGAAGCTATCGGCGTTGGCGTTGTACAGCATGACCGAGCCATCGGCGGACGCGATAAGAATGTTGGCTCCGTTCGAGGAAGCGGTCAATACCGTATCGAGCGGCAGATTGTTCTGGTAAACACCCAATTTCGGAAGCTGGGTGACCACGCGGGCCAGCATATCGACGCGGCCGATACCGGGATTACCGCCGCCCGCCGGACGCACATGAACGAGAATCGCGTTGGCCGAGGCGGCCACGGATTGCACATAGTCGGCGACGTAAATAGGAGACTGCGCGACTAGCAGGTCGAGATCGAACACGCTCATATAATGCGAGTTGTCGCAGCCGACCAGAAGGTTCTGCTGATCGAAAGTGATGGCCATGCCTTTGGGCGTAGTGCAGGTACGCAACGTGGCCGACAAGGTATTATTCGATCCGTTGTAGACCAATACCTGATTCTTGTCCTGCCTGAGAACGTAATAAACATTGCGCTTGGGGTCGGCCAGAAGATCGACCACCTTGCCCGGGACATTTACGAAGCTTCCGCGCTGCGAAGGATCCTGCGAATTGATCAGCACCCGAACCGAGGAAGGCAGATCGATGGCTGCGCTCGAGGTGATGTTGAGGAAAGCGGCAACCGTTCCCTTTTGCGCGGAAAACGCGTTGGGGTCGACGGATACCGTGACGTTCGCGGGCGTGACGCCGCTCGACGGAGAAATGCTGATTCCGGCGGTCGTGGTGGAAATTGAAAAGGGTGTGTGGCCTCCGCCTGGATCGGTGATGGTAAAGGTCTGCGTCGCGATGTTGCGGTTGCAGAAGTTTCCGCGGAACACCAGGTCCTCGGTCGAAGCGGATAAGCGTGGATAGGAAGCCAGGCTGCCCACGGGCAGAATCATCACGCCGCTATCGGAGACCGAGTACATCGTATTGTTGTCGGGCGACAAAATGCTCTTGCCGGCGAGATTTTCCGGCAGCTGAATCTGATCTCTCAGGGTAAGGTTGTCGGAATCGACGATATTCAGAATCGGGGCCGAGGTATTGACCAGCGCGGGAGTACCGGAGAGCGGGATCTGCGCATAAATCAAATTGCGCGAGGAATCGATCAGCGTACTGCCAACGTTATAGAGTCCCGCCGCATTCGCGAACTGGGACGGGGTGCCGAAGTTTGCGTCCTGAAGGGTCCAGAAGAAAGTACCCATACTGCCGTCCTGGCTGAGGCTCACCGCGCGGGGTCCCGCGGGAGGCGCGGCGGAGCCGAAGCCCGAAACCAGGCCATGGGTGGCTACGTTATAGCGAAATTCGAGGATCGCCGAGTCGGTGCCGCCCATGCCGGCAATGGTCAGTCCATCGCCCGAAATAGCCATGGTGGCTTGTGCGAAATTCGGCGGGAAGGTAGCAGGGGGCTGCGGAATCGCCTGCGTGGCTACCTGCGCGATGGTGCGGAGCAGGGTAGTGGTCCCCACCGTCGGATCGAAAATGATGAATTCCCCCGTCGTGACCACCAGCGCCTTGTTATCGAGGCCGAACGCGACACCCAACGGAGCGTTGCTCAACGTGAAGGTCTGCTTGGCATTGGCGTTGGTGAGGTCCACCAGCGTCAGCCCGCTGGTCGAGGAACCGGTCGTGTTATTGCCATAGTTGGCGATCAGCAGCCAATGTCCATCGGGCGACACCGAGATTGAGCTGGGCTGCGCCGGCACGTTGATCGATGTCTGGATGGTTCTGGTGGAGAGCGTCATCACATCGATCCGGTTGGCGGTAAAGTTGGCGATATAAAGAACGCCCCGCGTCGGATCGAGAGCAATATCGGCGGCTTCGCCGCCAATCGCTACGACTGTCCCGAAGGTCCCGGCTTGCGCGGAGCCCGCCGTGATAGCCATCGTCACGGTCATGATTGCGACACTCGTTATCGCCGAAATCCAATGCTTACGAAACATACGTAAACTCCATGTGTTCTCTCTTAATGCTTATTTGCAACTGCTACAACCCTACGCCTGCCCGTGGTTTGCTCCCGCGATATCACTAGAGAGGAAGACGAACCCACGACGCCTCGCCTTCCCCCAGGTAAATTCCACTTAATCGTCGACGTTCTTTTTGCGGCGTAGCACGATGATCCCGAGGAACACGATCGCCAGTACGGCACAAACGATTCGAACCATTGAACTGTCCATGTCTTTTCTCCTTTCCCGACAAGAGTAAATTCGGCTTGTTTAGTCCTAACCTTTAGCCCAGTACTAGATGCTATTCATCATCGGTACCAGTTCCCGCATAATCTTCACCGCGACCGGGCCGACCGTCACCACGAAAAGCGACGGAAGAATGCAAAAAAAGATCGGGAAAATCAGCTTGACGCCGAGCTTTGCGGCTTTCTCCTCGGCAATCTGGCGCGCCTGAACGCGCATAAAGTCGGAGTGGGCGCGCAAGCTCTGCGCCACGCCGGTGCCGAAGCGGTCGGCTTGAATGAGCACCGCCACCAATTTCTTTAGATCGTCCACCCCGGTACGTTCCGCCAGGTTGCGCAGGGCATCCACGCGGCGTTTGCCGGCCTTCAGCTCCAGGTTGACGAACCCGAACTCCTCGCTGATTTCCGGATGCGCATGCTCCAATTCCTTGGAAACCTGAAGAATTGCCTGATCGAGACCGAGTCCGCTCTCGACGCAAACGACCAGCAGGTCGAGCGAGTTGGCGAGGCCGCGGGCGATTTCCTTTTGCCGCTTGCTGCGCCATGCGGCGGACATATTCGTTGGGGCCGAAGAATCCCACCGCGCCCGCGGCCAGAATCGCCGGCGATCTTGTTGCTGGAATCGGCCGAGCTCGCCGATATCGCGAGCGCCATGATCACCGGAAGACCGATGCCGCAGACAGCCTTGGCGCCGTACAGAATTTTCAACGCGCTTTCATTGCGGATGCCGGCGCGGATCAGGCGCCGCTGCATCACCGTCACGTCTTTGGGAGACTGCGGGATAAAATTGCCCAGCCGTTTGATCAGTTCATGAATGGCCAGACTGGGATGCGTGGGCATCTGCTCCGTGGGATCGATTCCGCCGGCCACGCGCTCCATCGCTTCCTTGGGGCGAACGTACATCTTCATGCCGGCCAGCATGCCGCCGGCTACCACCGCGATGAAGATCACAAATGCAATGAGTATCGACATGAAATTAGACCTCGATGTTGACGATTTTTTTCATGATGAGATAGCCGACCAGCTGCAGGAATACGGCCGCGCCCAACATGATGTTGCCGGTATCGTCCTTGAAGAAGAACTTGACGTAATCCGGATTGGTATAAAACATGAGGATGGCCACCGCGGCCGGAATCGCGCTGAGCGCGGCGGCAGTCATGCGTCCATGCGCGCTGACCGCGCGGATGCGGCCGCGCAGCTTGAAGCGCTCGCGGATGATGAAGGCGAGCTTGTCCAGAATTTCGGCAAGATTACCACCGGTGCGCTTTTGCAGCAGCACGGCGGAAACGAAAAAGTGTACGTCCAGCGACGGCACGCGCTGTGGCTAGTTTCTGCAGCGCGATTTCAATCGGCAATCCCAGGTTGTGCTCTTCGAAGGTGCGCCGGAATTCGCCCGCGACCGGCTCCTGAAACTCGCGATGAATCATTTCGAGGGACACCGAGAACGCATGTCCGGCGCGCATGGAGCGGGAGACGAATTCGAGCGCATCGGGAAAGATCTCTTCAAACCGGTGCAGCCGCGCCTTCCGCTTGCGATAGATCCAGAGAACCGGGGCGCCGGACGCGATCGCGCCCAGTGCGATCGCCATGAGGAGCGACTGCGTCGGCAGCCAGCCGACAATGAATCCGGCCATGAAGCCCAGCAGGCAGGTATGCACCAGTCGGGCCGGAGCCCAGCGCATTCCGGCCTGCTCCAGAAAGATCGCGATCTTCGGACCCAACTGATACCTGTCGACGATCTTTTGGGCCAGGCGATTCTTCTCGCCGTTCTCCGCCTGCATGACACTGGCTTCGCCGGGCGTCTTTCCGCTTTTCGATTTCTTGGCCTTCGTCGTGCCCGACAGGCGGGTCTTGATGCGATCGAGATCGCTCGACTTGACGTACTTGGAGACCACGAACCACGCCACCATGGCGGCGGCCCAGATCGCGACCAGAACCATTACGAAATTCATTACCTATACCCCCGCCCTTTTCATCACACTTCCAAAACTTCGTCGAACAAATCCGGCCGCAGACGGATGCCGGCGCTGAGCAGTTTTTCGTAAAACTTGGGACGGATTCCGGTGGCGGCGAAACGTCCCACCACCTTGCCGTCCGGATCGAGACCGCGCTTTTCGAACACGAACAAATCCTGCAGCGTGACGACTTCGCCTTCCATGCCGGTGACCTCGGTGAGAGAAACCACGCGGCGCGAGCCGTCGCTCAAGCGCGAAGCCTGCACCAGCACGTGCACCGCGGCGGCGATCTGCTGGCGAATGGACATCAGCTGCATATTCGCGTTGGCCAGCGACACCATGACTTCGAGTCGCGATACCGCGTCGCGAGGCGTGTTGGCGTGGACGGTGGTCAAGCGATCCGTCGTGACCGGTATTCATCGCCTGCAACATATCCAGCGCTTCTTCGCCGCGGACCTCGCCGACCACGATGCGGTCGGGACGCATACGCAGGCTGTTCACCAGCAGCTCGCGCTGCCGCACCGCGCCGTTGCCTTCCATGTTTGGGCGGGCGAGTTTCGAGACGCACGACGTGCGGCTGCTTCAACTGCAATTCGGCCGCGTCTTCGATGGTGACGATGCGTTCCTTGGGATTGATGAAGGCCGAGAGGGCATTCAGCAGCGTGGTTTTCCCGGCGCCGGTTCCGCCCGCGATGATGATGTTCATCTTGGCTTTCACGCAGGCTTCGAGCAGCTCCATCATGCCCGGGGTCATGCGCCTTGCGATCCACCAGGTCCGGCGGCATCAGTTTGTCCTGCGAAAAACGGCGGATGGAGAGCATGCGGCCCGTCGACGGCCAGCGGAGGAATGATGGCGTTGACGCGCGATCCGTCCATCAGGCGGGCGTCGACCATCGGCGTCGATTCGTCGATGCGGCGGCCCACCTGGCTGACGATTTTGTCGATGATGCGCAGCAGGTGCTGATCGTCGCGGAAGGCGACGTTGGTCAGTTCCAGCAAGCCCTTGCGCTCGATGTAAACCTGTTTATAAGTGTTGACCAGAATATCCGAGATGCCCGGATCCTGGAGCAGCGGCTCCAGCGGGCCCAGTCCGAAGACTTCGTCGAGTACTTCGTCGCTGATCTGCTGTTTTTCAAGCGAGCTGAGCAGCGTCGGCTCGGAGTCGATCAGCGAGATCACCGCCTGCCGCACTTCGGCGCGCACGCGCTGGTTGTCGATGGTCGCCAGAGCCTCGAGGTTGATCTTGTCGACCAGCTTGCGGTGGAGCGTGAACTTCAGCTCCTGATACTCCGGCTTGAGGGTGCCTTTCGGCTTCCCCGCGTTCTTCATCAGTCTCTGTTCCCAGGAGACTTGCTGCGTGTTTTTGTTGCCGTTATCGAGCGATGAAAACATAAGAATCCGTCAATACTTTCATGCCTGAGAAAACGCCGGTTTCATTTCGCGCGCCGGCTGCGCGGACTTCTTCAGCGGCGCAAAAGAACCGCTCAGTCGGGCCGCCACCTGCTCGATCGCCTTGCCCAGCTCGCCGTCGGAACCAAGCGGTTGTCCCAGCGTCACCACGCGGTGCAGCGAAAAATAATCGTTCGGTAGTTTGGCGTGAATGGGGCACCCAAACAGCTTTTCCATGTCGGCGGTGCCGATGTCGTCTCGCTTATCGACCCGGTTCACCAGGACCTGAAACCGGTCTTTTGGAAACCCCAGCTGATCCACCATGTGTCAGCGCCTTGCGCGTCAGATGGAGGCTGGGCAGTTCCGAGGTCGAAACCAGATAGGCGCGCTCGCACTCGGACACCGCCATCAGGCTGGTGCGATTGAAAATCGATGGCAGGTCCAGGATCACCCAGTCGTAAAGATTGCGCGCATGTTCGATCAGGACGCGCAGTCGGGCGCCATCGATAGCTTCCGCATAAGGCGCGGCCGGCGCTGGGAGAATATCCACGCCGCCATAATTCACGGTCAAGGAATTCCACAGCGCCAGATCCATGTGTTCGGAATGCTGCAGCGCATCGACCAGCGAGTAGTTGTGGCTCAGCTTCAGATAAAAACCGATCGTGCCGCCGGTAAGATCGAAGTCGGCCAGAAGGATGCGTTTTCCGGTCAGCCTTTGCAGGGAGAATGCGGCTTGGGTGGCGACGGTGGACGCTCCCGAGCCCGGCTTTGAACTGGCTACGCCCACCACGTGTCCCGCTTCGGTTTGTGTCGGCGCGTCTGGCTGCACCAGGCGCCGCAGACGCGCGATGGCTTCCCGCTGCGTCGCCAGTTCGAAGGGCGCAAAGAGAAACTCGCTCGCTCCCGCGCGCAGCGATTGCAGGATGGCGGTCGAATCGTTATGCGTATGCAGGCCAACCACGTGGACCGGCGGCGTCATCGCGGCGATGGTTCTCACCACTTCTACCGCAGGCGGCGAGATCGGTAGACAGATCCAGCAGCACAATGTTCGGCTTGAGCTGCTTGATGCGCATCTCCAGCGTCTGCTGCGGCGGATAGCTCTTCAGATCCGCCAGGATCTGAAATGCCCGGGTTTGCGGCAGTGTCGCCAGAAACTCCTGAGCCAACGCGCGGTCGGGCGCGATCAGCAGGGCGGCAATCTCCGCTTCGTTATGGCCCCTTGGACTCATGGTGCTGGTTCTTCCTGTTGATCAAACGCAGGTGCTACTTCTTCCTCGATTTGGTCTGCGGCTGAGCATAATCCTTCGGATCCAGGCGAACCAGGAAGTCTTTCGGCAGGTACACCGAGGGCTTGGGATCGTTCGGGCCTAGCGGCTCGGTGATTTCAGGAGTCACCAGCACGACCAGGTCAGTGCGATTCTTGACCTCGTCCTTGGTCTTGAACAAATAGCCGAGGATCGGCAGGCTGCCGAGGATCGGAATCTTGGTGAAAGTATCGGTTTCCTGGTTGTTCACCAATCCTGCTACCACGAAGCTTTGCCCCTCCGCCAGTTCGACATCGGTCTCGGCGCGTCGCGTCGAAAGAGCTGGAATCACGAAGCCGTTGAGGGTGACGCCGTGCGAAGGATCGAGTGTCGAGACTTCCTGATTGAGGTGCATCTTGATGGTCTTGTGATCCGTCAGAACCGGGGTGAACTTCAAACGAATACCGAATTCGCGGAACTGGACGGTCACGGAACCCGCGCCGCTGCCGCCTTGAACCACGGGAACCGGGAATTCACCGCCGACCAGGAACGAGGCTTCTTTGCCGTTGGTGGTGACCAGGTTCGGTTCGGCCAGCGTCTGCAGGATCGATTGACTTTCCAGGGCTTGCAGAAATGCGCCGATGTTTAACTTCGGATCGAACGCGAACAAGGTTAACGCATTGGCAATATTGAATGTCCCGCTGCTTCCGCCGCTAGAGGTCGGAGACGTAACACTGCCTGTGAAACCAACCCCTGGGACCGGCGTCGATCCGGTCATCGTGCCCCCCGGCGTGCCCAGCAGGTTGACGCCGTATTTAACTTCTTTCACACGATCCAGTTCGGCGAACTTCACGCGCAGCAGGATCTGCTTCTCGGCCTGCCCGACGTTGACGCCCAGGTTATTGATGACGGTCTTGGCGAAAGATCCCGCCACGGCCACCGCTCGGTCTCCTTCGTCCTTGCTCCGGACGGATCCGCTCAGCGCCAGCGTGTCGCGCGTACTGCGGACCTGGATGTCATCCATCGGGAACGTTTCCTTCAGCATGCGCCGCAACGGGTCCAGATTCAGATCCACTGTGCAGTTATAGAAGGTGCGCTGGCCGGACTTGCTCCAGACCACCATGGTGGCGTTTCCCAGCCCTTTGCCATGCAGCAGGATCTCGCGCGTCGTCACCGGACTGGCGTCCAGGATGTCGGGATTACTGGTTGAGATCTGGCGGATGTCCGACGGATAGTCGATCACCACGCTCTTGCCGATGGTCAGGCGAAGTTCCTCGGCGCTCTGCGCGAAGCTCAGGCTGGCGGCCAGCGCGAGTGTCGCACTCCAGATAACAATACGATTGAAAAAGCTAGTCATGGTCGTCTATCCCCTATGAATCCATTAGTTGTTCGTGCGAGTCGGCATCACTTCCACGGTCCGCGTGGTTCCACGGATCACTACGATCTGATCTGGCGGAGGAGGCGGGGCGGGAGCTGCAACCGGCGGAGGAGCCGGCGCCTTCGCCATTTCGACCGGTCTTGGCCTCGGCTTGGGCGCCGCTTCCGCCTTTGCCGGCGCGGCTTTGCGCTGAGTACCGTACAATTCCGATACAAAACGTCCGCTGGTCTTTTCGATTGTCTGATCGCTGGAATTGCGCAGCACCAGTTGGATGCGGCCTTCGCTGTTGGCTAGCGTCAGTGTCTCAGCCTGTTCCGGATCTACCAGCAAAGTCACCGTCGGAGCCTGAATCGTCTGGCCCCGTGAATCCGGTGTCATCGTCTGGCCAGCCGAGAGCACCAGCATATTCTGCAGGCAGGTGGTGGTCATCGTGCCGTCGCCGTTCGGCGGGTGCCCGGTCACCAGAACGTCCACTTTCATACCAGGCAGCACGAATCCAGCCACACCGGCGACGTCGTTCACGCGCACCGTCACCGCCCGCATACCTACGGGAATCGTCGGGGCGAGGCCAAGTCCGCTGCCCTTTGCCGCCAAGCGGCCTTCCAGTATCGGTTCATCCAGAAGAACGTTCGAGACCACGGGACGGTCCAGCACATCCTCAACCTTGCTGAACGCTCCCTTGGGAAATCCGTCGCTCGGCATCTTGACCAGCTTCACGTCGGCCGGTTTGATCATCCAGCCCACGCCTAACGGACGGGTGGCCACTACCAGGTCCTTTTGGTCCGTCGCCTCGGCCTTCTTGACGTTGCTGGAGCGAGCGGTCATCTGATAGAACACGCTCGACACCACCAATGCGAACACCAGGCTGACGCCCAATACTGTTAGAAACCTGCGATCCATAAAATTAATCTCCTCTGCCCTCTGCCTGAAACATTCCGCTTCCGCTTAGCCCTTAGGCACCAGCGATAGCCAGACGCCAAGCGTTATCGCCGGCGCGTAGGGGATCGACTCCCCCCGTTCCTTTTCCTCGGCCGTCTCCACCCGGTTGCCGGACATCAAACGCCGGCGCACGAACTGATACGCCACCGCTCCCAGCGCAAACACTCCGCCCACGCCCGCGGCCCACAGCGCGGCTTCGAGCAACCGCCCCGTTCCCAGCAGCGCCCCAAAGCCCGCCATCAGCTTCACGTCGCCGCCGCCCATTCCGCCCAACAGATAAAAAACTAAAAAGACCGCAAATCCCGCGGCTGCTCCGGCCAGGGCATGCACCGCGCCCATCCAGCCTGCCTGCCCGATCTGCCAGCCGAACCCGCCTGCCAATGCCGCCGCCGGAATCCAGTTCGCGATCTGCCGCCGCGCGAGGTCATCCACCGTCGCCGCCAGACCCACCAGAACCGCGATCCACACCTGCATCGTCATGCTGTCCCTTAAGAACGTCGCTCTCGAAAGGTGCCGGAAAGTTCCGGCGCCTCCTTGACGCTCTTTTCCAAAATCACCGGATTCACGGCCGGGGCCGATATTTTCTTCTTCTTCAACCGTGGCGTCCCGATCATCAGCGGCGCCAAAAAGCCAGCCTGCAAAGCAAATTCAGCCAATGCCTTCCCCGATGGCAAACGCCAGCTCATCGGATCCATCCACTCCATCGGGATCGGAGAAATCCTTACGGGAGCCCGTCCGCCACGGCCAGACCCGGTTTTCCCAGAACCCGACTTGTCCACCTTCATCCGTTTGCTCCCATTACTATTTCGGCGGTGTGGGTGGTTTTCATTAGGCTCATAGCCCCTAACGACCGTATTCCCTAGAACCTTGGTTCCTGGAGGAAAATACCCGTATGGAGTACCAGGGTCTATCGGTGAACTAAGAGGATCGCCTTACCACTGTCCTCTTCCACCCTCCATGCCGGATCCATTTTCAATAGCTGGCAAATCGGCGTCTCCGACGGCAACAGCACGCTGGTAAAGCCATTCTTTTCCAGGATTTCGCGCCAGTCCCATTGCCCGCCCGTCATGCGCAGATATTGGTTGCCGATCTCCGGACCATAGAAATCGCTGCGCCCATCGACGTATACCTTGTGCTGAGGATCCAGGTAAATCAGGTAGTCTCCCCACTGGTCCGTGGTCAGCAATCGCCCCTGGAGAATCTGGTCCTTATGCTCGTGAATTATTTTCGTGGGAAAAACGATGGACGGAAAATCCTTCGGCCACTTGATCGGAGCGCCCATCACCACTAAGGTCCCCACCAGCAGAAACGGCCACGCGCTCACCCGTTGAAACGAAGACGCCAGCTCCCCGGCCATCGAATTGACGATTCCGAACAACGACGACTTCTTCGATCCCGCCGTCCACGTCCGCCACCATTCCGAAACCTCCACCGCTATCACCGGCGCACAAACCGCTACGAAAATCGGAACGTGCCGGACGCTCCCGAGCGACATGTGCGCGAAGTACACGATCCACAGCCCTTCGACCACGCGCCGCCGCCGGAACAGCAGACCCGCCGCGATCAGCCCGATCAGCATTAGCGCTTCGAATTGCAGGATGTTCTCGTTCCGGAACACCGGCGATTGAAATTCCTGAATGGTGTTGCGAATCCAGTCCGAACGCAGATATTCCGCGACGTGGGTATGCAATTTGTATCCGTAAGGATTCACCAGCGACACGGCGGCGCACGACGCTGCCAGCGCCAGGTAACGCGCGGCATCGCGATATTCTCCGCGTCCCAGAAAAGCCTCGATCGCGATCCCCACCGCGGTCAGTCCGAGCACCGCGATCAACGCCAGGAATCCGCCATGCAGATTGGTCCAGACGAGTGTAAGAGGCACCAGCAGCCACAGCCGCTTTGCCGATTGCGCGCTCGACTCTTTACGGTCGATGTCGATCATCCACACCGACAGCGAGAGGAACAGCAGCGTGAACATATGAGGACGCGCCAGAAAATGAATCGACGCCGCGCCCACGCCCAGCAGCGAGACCACCATCGCCCATAACAAATGGACGTCCCGCCCCACCATCCTCCGCAGCAGCGTCCAGGCGAATAAGGAAATCAGCACGCCGGCCAGCAGCACCACGCCCTTCAATCCCGCGGCGCGATGGAGCGCTCCGAAAATCACATCGCTGCCCCATTCCCAGGCGTACCAGGGCGCATCGGGCTTCGAAAAGGAATACAGGTCGTGATGCGGAACCGCGTGGTGAGCGATAATCCACTCCCCGGTCCGGATATGCCACCCGACATCGGCATCGGCGAGCAGTCCTTCCCACCCAGCCGCCCCTCCGCTCATGCAAACCCACACCAGCACCGCGACAAAGTAGAGGTCTGATAAGGAAGGAATCGAGAGCCGCCCCCAACGGGTAAGGAGCAGATGGTCGATCCGAAAGCCCCGAGGCCGTGGAGCAGCAATAGTCTGAGGCGAAGTCACGTACCTAGTTATTCGCCTGATAAGGCCCGGTACTTTAGCCGCTGCGATGAAAACCGCTATTGATCGTCTTCAGAGCCGCGACCAGCGGGAGCGGTCAGCCCTTGCACACGTGCTTAGTCGAACTTCAAGAGGCGTCTAGCGCGAACCGGTTCTAGTGGCCTCAGAGCAACGTTTACTATCCCCTCCATACCTGTCGGGGTTCGGTGTGGGCGTTGAGCGATCTCGTCTCCTACCGAACCCCGACAGTCATGGAGGGGTATGCTGACGACCTCGCTGAGACAGGCCACTAGCGCCGACTTTTCGACGACTCAGGTCTATTTCATGCAGGAATTCTGTCAATGTGAAAAACTCACCCCGAGCAAACTCCGCTTCGCCCTTACGAATCGCTGCAAGCTCACGCTTCGTGGGTTTGTAGGTCCGCTCGGTGGGAGCCGCCACCGCTTCCCGCGGTGACCGACATATGCTTTAATGTGCCCCACTTGAGCCGCGACCGTAAGGAAGCGGGCAGACGATCAAAACCCGTTAGCTCCCCTGCTGACCCGCCATCCTGCTCTCCGCCCGGCTCACTTCCCCCGCATGCTCCATCCCGAGCATTCTCCGCCCGTGCACCGCCAGTTCGAATCGATCCTTCACCCCGGTCTTTTCGAAAATGTGCATCAGGTGGACTTTCACCGTTCCCGCTGTAATCCGTAGCGCTTCGGCGATTTCTTTGTTCTTCAGTCCGCCGCAGACGTGATGGACGATCTCTTTTTCCCGTGGGGTCAGCCTCGGAGCCGAGCGTCGATCCAGCGCGCCCACTACTTGATCGGATAACGTGCCCTCAATCCACACGTCTCCCCGGCCCACTGCCCGCAGGCACTCCACCAGCGATTCCACCGGCAGCGTCTTTTTCAGGATGCCCCGGGCGCCCAGTTGTAGCGCGCGGAAGCAATCGATTTCCGCCAGATCGTTCACCCAGAGAACCGGCTGGCACGACGAAGAAGTGCTTCGTACGTCGGAGATGAACTGGAATATCACCTTCAGCCCCGCCGCTTGCCCGATCAGCATGATGTTTGGCTGTTGCCGTCGCAGTGCATCCAGCGAGTCGGCCAGCCCGGTGGCAGCTCCGACATAGTCCAGATCGTCGCAGGCGGAGAGGACCTTTGACAGTCCCTCCAGCACGATCGGTTGTGATTCACAGGCAAAAACTGTGAGGCGGTTCAATACATTCCCCTTAAAGTGGCTAAGATCGACAGCGAAAGTATGTGGGTGTAGGTACTAAGTGCCGATTTGGTTGTAGTCGTACGCCTTACCCTACTACTCCATGAAGCAGCTAAAGGCCTTCCGTGAATCTTCCGATGTACGTTAGATACCCGAATTTCCAGCCCGGAACATGCCTAAGCTGCCCTTTGACGAGATCAAAGCAAGATTGGATGAGCACGCCACCCTTGCGCATCCCGACCGTCAGAAATTTCTCGATGAGACTTGCGGACCCGACGAGAGCCTCCGCCGCCTGGCGTCCCAACTTTACGATGAGAGATTCGGCATCAACGACGCCATCTCTTCGCGCCCGGGGATCCAGGTAGCTGTCTCCAAAGAGCGCAGCAGCACCCACCTCTTTCAGGACCGCCAGATCGGTCCCTATCGTGTGGAACGCGAGCTGGGCCGCGGCGGCATGGGGGTGGTCTATTTGGCCGCGCGCGCCGATCAGCAATATCGCAAGCAGGTCGCCATCAAGCTGTTGCGCCCCGGCCATGAAGGCGATCAGGTATTTCGCCGCTTCCAGAATGAGCGCCAGATATCTGGCCAACCTCGAGCATCCCAACATCTGCCGCCTGCTCGATGGCGGAGTCACCGATGAGGGCGAGCCGTACATCGTCATGGAGCACGTCCGCAACGCGCGGCCCATCGATGAGTATTGCGCCCTGCGCGAGCTAGGATTGAACGAGCGCCTCGAACTGTTTCGCCAGGCCTGCGCCGCCGTCCAATATGCGCACCGTTTTCTGATCGTCCATCGCGATCTGAAGCCGTCCAATATTCTGGTGACCGATGAAGGCGTCGTCAAATTGATGGACTTCGGCATCGCCAAGAACCTGCTTGCCGGCTTCGGCGAGCCGGCTCCGGAAACGCTCGGCACCCAGCCGATGACTCCGGCCTATGCCAGCCCGGAGCAGCTCTGCAAAGGGACCATCACAACTGCCAGCGATGTTTATTCGCTCGGCGTCGTGCTGTATGAGCTGCTCACCGGACATCGCCCCTTCGAAGCCGCTGAAAAAGTGCTGCCGGATATGGTCCAGTCCATTTGCGACCATGAGCCGGAGCGGCCCAGCACGGTCCTCCACGTTCCGTTGAAGGGCATCGTCATCCCTGGAGGCGGCTTCATGGAGCGCCTGCGCGGCGATCTCGATTGGATTGTTTTGATGGCGCTGCGCAAAGATCCCATGCGCCGCTATGTCTCGGTCGAGCAGTTCAGCGAAGACCTCCGCCGACACATGGACGGTTTGCCGGTAGTCGCGCGCAGCGACACATTCTCCTACCGCACTGGCAAGTTTCTCCAGCGGAATAAGCTCGGCGTCGCGGCCGTTGTGCTGATCATCGCGACCCTGGCCGGGGGTATCATCTCCACCCGGCGGGAGCAGGCGAGAACCAAGGCGCGGTTCAACGATGTTCGCGCTCTCGCCAACAGCATCCTGTTCGAAATCAGCGATGCGATTCGGGACCTTCCCGGTTCTACTCCCGCGCGGCTGCTGATAGTGGAGAGGGCGCAAACGTATCTCGACAAACTGGCGAACGAAACCGGAGACGATCTCTCGCTCCAGAGGGAGCTGGCGGAAGCTTACAAAAAAATCGGCGAGGTACAATACCGCGTCGGCTATCCCAACTTGGGCGACATCAACGGCGCCCTCGCCAGCGCCCGCAAGGAACTGGCGCTACGCGAGGGGACCAGTTCGAGCGACCATAGCGTAGCCGCCAAGCTCGCCGTGGCGGAGGCGCATATGCGGCTGGGCGAGCTGCTGGACGGCACCGCCGATCCGCAATCAGCCGAGGCTCATATCGGCCAGGCGCTCCAGATCCGGGAAACGCTCTATGACGAGAATCCGAAAAACCTGGATGTCCGCTCCGACCTCGCGCGAAGTTATCGCGTCGCGGGCGATCGTCAGAAGATGGAGGGCCACGCGCAGGCCTTCTACGACCTGAACCAAAAAGTCCTCAAGATTCGCGAGGGACTCCTCGCGGAGCATCCGGACAATGAGGCGATCAAGCAGCAGTTTTCCATGGATCTGGTGAGCATCGGCGACTCGCTCGGGAGTCCCGACGACACCAATCTAGGCCGCTACGATGCGGCTCGCATAACCTACGAGCGCGCCCTTGCGATTTGCGAAAGCCTGGCCGCCGAGAACCCGTCCAATGCCGTCGGCCTCCGCAACGTCAGCACTGTCTATCAGCGGCTGGGTTCGCTGCTCGAGCACACTGGCGACTATGAGGGTTCGCTGGAGATGAGCCGCAAAGGACTCGTGATTTCCGAGCGCCTGTTCGACGCCGATCTTGCTAACTTCGAGGTCCGGCGCGACCTTATGGTTCTGAACGGCCAGATCGGCCGCGCCTATCTGAAACTGGCCAATTACGCAGCCGCCGAAAAGTCCTTGCGTACCGCCCTAGACGTGGCCAGCGGGTTGATCGCAAAGAATCCCGGCAGCGAGCGCAGCCGCGACGATCAGGCCGAGAGCGCCTATCTCCTCGGCATGTGCCTGGCCGCGTCCAAACGGGATCAGGAGGCGCTCGAGGATCTCAAATGGTCCACCGCAACCTGGGATAACCTGCTGGCGAAGCATCCGGATTCCGGCCGCTACAAAGTAAAAATGATGCACGCCGTGGCAGCCATGGCCGACCTGCACGCCCACCAAAAAAACGTGTCCGCCGCCCGCGATGAGTATCGGCACGCCTACGATCTGAGCCTGGAGCTCCGTAATCAGGACCGCCTGGGCCAGGAAGATCGCGAAATGCCCGACCGCGTGGCCGCCCGACTCTCTAAGCTCTCAAAATAAGCGACCCGTCGCCTTTTTCTTCCCGGTGATACCGTTAACAATTGCCCCCACTCGACGTCTACGCCACGCGCTACCGCTCTGAACTCCTGGACCGCGTAATCCCTTTCTGGCTCCGCCACTCTCTCGACCACCGGCACGGAGGCTACTTCACCTGCCTGACCCGCGAAGGCGCCGTTTACGATTCCAGGAAATACGTGTGGCTCCAGGGCCGCGCCGTCTGGATGTTCTCCAAACTCTATAACGAATTGGAACCACGCCCGGAATATCTGGATGCCGCCCGCCTCATTCTGGATTTCCTCCGCGCCCACGCCCGCGATGACCACGGCCGCTACTATTTCAGCCTCACTCGCGAAGGCCGCCCATCATTTTTTCAACGCAAGCCCTACTCCGCCGTCTTCGCGATGCTGGGCATGCTGGAATTCTCAAAAGCCGCCAACGACCCAGCGTTGCGCGAAGAAGCCATCGCCTTATTCTGGAAAATCCGAACCTGGATCAAAGACCCCACTCAGCTAGGCCGACCCCCGCAACTCCCCTCGCTGGCCGACGTGATGGTCACCGTATCCATGGCCTCCGAAATCGCAAGCGTCGACCCCGACCCTCGCTATCCCGAAATACTCCGCGAGTGCCTGGAAGCGTCGAAGGCCTTCTACGATCCCGCCCGGCGCATCTTTCTCGAATATCCACCGGACTCGGCGACCCCGGAAGGCCGCCTCTTCTGCCCCGGCGATTCCATCGAGTGCGCCTGGTTTCTCCTCCACGCCAACCCGGATAAAAAAACCCAAGCGTTGCTACTGGACTCCATCGAAGGCGCCTTGGAATTCGGGTGGGACCAGCAATACGGCGGCCTCTACTATTTCATGGACGTCGCCGGCCTCCCGCCCCTGCCCCTCGAATCGACCATGAAGCTCTGGTGGCCTCATACCGAAGCCATCTACGCGACTATCTTGGCTTACAGCCTGACGGCAGACCAGCGCTTTCTCACCTGGCTCGAACGCGTCGATGCCTACGCTTTCACCCATTTCTCCGACCCCGAACACGGCGAATGGTTCGGCTACTGCGACCGCCGAGGCGATTTAACGAATACCGCCAAAGGCAACAACTATAAAGGATGCTTCCACGTCCCTAGGATGCTGCTTCTGAGCTATCAAATCTTGACGCGAGGATCAGCCCAAAAGCCGTAATCAACGACGCCGCGATTCCCCAAGTCGTCAGCGCACCATGCTGAATCAGGAATCCCGCAAACGGCGGAGCCGTAATCTGAGCCACCGACGTCAGCGATTGCTGCAACCCCAGCACGCTCCCGGTCTCGGACCGCGGCGCCGCCTTCGTGATCAAACTGGTCAGCGTCGGCCTCACGAATCCCCCAAACGCAGTCACAGTCGCGGCCAGGATCAGTAGCGGAATTGTGTAACTGAATGCCAGCAGCGCAAAGCCCACGGCATAGGCGGCGAATCCGATCCGGTTCAACGTAGCCTCGCCGAATTTCTTCACCAGTTTCCCCAACGCCGGACCTTGCGTCAGGATTCCCAGGAAACCTACCCATGCATAGATGTACCCGATCTGTTCCGGACCAAAAGGAGCGCCGTGCCAGCTGAGCCTCCGTTCCGCGAACAATGGGAACCCCGAGATGAACATCGAAAACGCAAAAATGAAAAGAAGAAACTGCCACAGCCTCGCAGCCAGACTGGGTTGGCGAAAATACTTCAAGTACTCGCCCCAGGCGATCAACGATAGCCGCCGTCCATCTTCATTCCGCGCCGGCTTCGCCTCCGGCAACAACACCGCGGTAGCCAGAATACTCAACGCCGACAATCCCGCGGCGGCGAAGATCGGGTATCGGTAGTCATACTTTGCCAATATCCCCGAGACTGCCGGCCCGATCAGGAATCCGATCCCAAACGCGATCCCGATCACCCCAAAAGACTTCGCCCGCTCCTCAGGCTTGGTGATGTCCGAAATATAGGCCTGCGCCAGCGACAAATTGCCCGCCGTAGCCCCGTCGATCATCCGCGCAAGAAACAGAACCACCAGGTTCGGCGCGAAAGCCGTAATAACGAAGCCAATGAACGTCCCTACCTGGCTAACTAGCAGCAGCGGCTTGCGGCCCGTCGAATCCGACATCCTGCCCAACAGCGGCCCCGACACCAGTTGGCACGCCGCATAAGCGCCGATCAACCATCCGACCTGAAACGGAGTCGCCCCCAGCCTCTCCGCATAAAACGGCAGCAAAGGGATCATGATCGTCAACCCCAGCACATCGACGGCGACGATCAAAAATATGGCAACGAGCGGCGAAGGACGCAATTTTCATCATCCCATGCCCACAAAATATGCTGCAGGTTTGTGATTGGCGCCGCGTGAAAAGTGGCACCTAACTGCGACAGGTGGTCTCGAGGGGAATCCGGTATCACTCTACCCTCGCAAGCAAACGCGGGAGGGGCCTTCGCCCTCATATTAGATTCGGAAGGCGGGAGCGCAGCCCCGTCAAGGGCGGGAGGTTTTTGGCCGGCGGTAGCGAACCCTTCACAGGGTTGTGGGCCTGCCTTATCGACGTTGGGGAGGGCGAAAACCCCCTGCCCCACTGTCGTGGCAAACTCCGTCGGTGTTCGGTCATCGAGCGAGCTATGAGGTCGGATTCATCGTAGTCGCGGCGCCAGCGTTCGAGTTTTTCCCGCGCATCGGCCAGATCGAAGAAAATCTCGCTGTTCAGGCATTCGTCGCGCAGCCCTCCGTTGAAGCTTTCGACGCAACCGTTTTCCACCGGCTTGCCAGGCCGGATCAGATCGAGCTTCACCCCACTTTTTGTACGCCCATGTTTCCAGAACTCGCCGCCGTTGTCGGTCCTGATCGACTCGGGTGCACCGCGCAGAACCACCTGCCGCTCCATTTGCACGACCACCTTCTCTCCGGTCTGCGACCGATCCGCGTAGCAGATAGGCACGCGCGGTCTACCGAGCCACCGCCGTCAGAAACGTCCCTCTGCTAGTCGATTGCTCACGAAATCCATACTCCAGCGCTGATTCGGATGCGTTGACTCCGATAGCTGAACCTGCCGATGCGCGCCGGGCAAGTTCACGCGCGGAGGTGTTTCGGCGGAAGATTCGCAGCACAGCAAATTTGGATTCCCGCCGGTGAATCTGGAAAAACCTAGGAGATAATCGAGGCGATGCAGGAGATCGCGCTGCATCAGCCGGGAGTAACCAGCGTAATTATCGGCGCGAAGAAGGCAGGTCAGTTGAAGACAATCAGGCGGCGGCGGACGTGAAGCTGTCGGCGGAAGATTAGGAAAAGCTCGACAAAGTAAGCGCGCTGGCGCCGGAGTATCCAGGATGGATGTTCGGGGTCCAGGGGTCGGATAGAAGGCCGGGGCAGGTGCGGGATTGGTCAAGGTTCACGAAGTAAGGCGGGTTACCAACCCGCCGCAGGCTGCCAGCCTGCGGCCGATTCTCAATCGGCCTCTGTGGGAACATCGACGCACAGGCGGTGTCTGTAATCGCAGGCGGAAAAACCGCTCCCTATGGTCACGGCTCGGAAAGGCAGCAATTATCCGTCCGACTGAGCCGTGACCATAGGGAGCGGAGGCCCCATGAGAGCAGACATCGAAGCGGCCAAACTAGCATCGGAGCGAGCGGCAGCGGTGCTGCATCGGCAGATGGGACGCGGGCGGGCTAGTTTGGCAGCGATCGCATCGAGTGCGACTTTTGTAGGGTCGATTGGGACCGTGTTCGGGATCATCAATTCATTCATCGGGTGCGGTGGAGAAAAATCCACATGCATGGCGGCAGTGACGATGAATCTATCGCAGGCGATCATTCCGACGGCGGTAGGGATGTCCATAGCATTGTGGGCAACTTGGTGTCACAAATACGCCTGCACCGAACTCGACACCATCGACACCGAAATGCGCGCCGCGACCCTCGAACTCGCGAACTCTCTCTCCCGCCTACGGCTGCGTCACTGAGTAAATCGTCAATCCGCCATTCGACACCGTATAGAGCATCCCGTTCAATAAGAACAACCCCTGCAGATTGTCGACCGCGAATTCCGGGTACACGACCATCGCCGTCGGCTTCCTGGCATCCACTACCGCCAGCGTCGTAGGACCATCCAAATCCGTCAGCGGAGGCCCGATGGTGATGGCGTAAAATCCTTTGCCCAGCGACGTCACCGTGTTACCGCTGGTCGATTGATAAGAAGTCGTGAGCGAACTCAGGATCGTAGGACTCAGCGGATTTGTGAAGTCCATCAGGTTCAGCGTCAGATTCCCGGCGAACGCGTTGACATGCGCGCCGGTGGCTGGATCGGCGGGCAAAGGATTCTGCACTCCCGCGGTGTTTCCGGCGACCAGCGCCTGCGTCCCCTGCAGGGCGAGATTCAAAGCGATGCTCGATCCGGGAATCTGAGTCTGGGACAGGACCGCGGGCTTGGTGGGCGTGGTCACATCGATCGTAGTCCACAACGCCTGGCCATTGGTGGTGTTGTTCGTCGCCGACGTTCCCAGCACGATGGCGGTCTGGTTGTTAAACACCGTCAACCCTTCGCGCGGCGAGGTGTTCGCGCTTCCCTGCTGGAAGAAATTCTGCACCAGCTGCGCATCCAGCTTCGGCAGCAGCGGATTGGTCAGATCGTAGGTGTAGAAGTCGCCCGTTTGACCGATCACGCTAAACATAGGGTCGGTGGTATACGATTGCGTCGAAACGTACGCCGAAGTGCCGGAGATAAATGTGTTGCCTGCGAAGAACTGGCTCTGTCCAATCCTCTGCGGCTGGGCGGGCACCGCAATGCTGTAAACGTCCATTTGCCCGCTGGTAAAGCCCAGCAGGACGTTTTGATAAAGCGCGCAACCCTGGCCCGCGCCGGCCATATCATTCTGCCCGAAGAAGGACAGCGCCTGGGGCGAGACGGGGTTCGTCACATCGATCACGGCGATCCCGTTGGCGTCGCACAGATACGCGTAGTTGCCCGAAACCACGACGTTCGCGGAGGTGTGCGCCGCGCCCTGCACCGGCGGCGGCTGCGGGGTGGTCACGGCCCCTATCGTAATCAGCGGATTGAAGACCAGAGGCAGGGTGGATCCGGTACCTTTGATCGAAACCAACGCCGAAGTGCTTTGGAGACCGGAGATGTTCAGGATCAGCGGATAATCCCCGGAGGGCAGCGGAGGCACCGTGATATTCGCCTGCGCCAGCCCGACCAGCCCCGGCGTCAGCCCGATAAACGAGACTGCGGCGGGCACTCCACCGATGGTCGCGGAGTTATTGAAAAGCCCTTGGGAAAGCGGCGAGGCCAGAGAGTACGCGCCATCGGCGGGAGTATTCGACACCTGGCCGATGCCGTTGACATAGACGATCAGGGTCGATCCGGCAGCGGCCGGAGCGGTGGGGCTGTTCAGGCTGTAATTGTCATTGAAATTCTGGGCGACGGCGCGATTGGCTCCATATTGAAAAATCCCGGGAGCCTCGCCGGTGATGATTACGTTTATGGGTCCGACGGTCTGCCCGTTCGCGGTGACGATGAGCGGAAAAGGCCCGATAGCGGTCTTCCATGGCACCAGAAAATTAATCTGCGTGGGATTGACGTAATAAATGGGGCACAGGGTTCCGGCAATGGATACGGTGACGCCTCCCAGTGAGGTAGGTACGGGCACGACGTTCGACGACTGCGCGGCGGCAGTGAAGTTCGTCCCTTTGATGGTGGCGAAGGCGCCGGGCGTAATGCGATTGGTGAAACTCGCGCCATTTTGGACAGAGGTGACGGTGACGGCGGACTGCGCGAAGCAGCTTCCTGCCGTGAGAAGAAGAACGATTGCCGACGATTTCATGGACACGTGACCTCTAATCATAGAGCCTGCTGAGCTCGGATCTGTTACTGCTAGGATAGCGAAGGCTTGTCCGATGGATTTCATCCAGAAACACTGGGGCGATCTTGCGAGCGTGTTCGGCTTGGCACTGACACTGCTCGCCATCTGGTTCGCATGGCGAGCGAAGACCGCCGCCGAAGAAGTGCGCGATCAGATTTCGCGCTTCGATACGGTCGCCGAGCTGTCATCGGCCATCACGATTATCGAGGAGATCATGCGATTGCAGCGGACGCAGGCTTGGGAGATCGTTTGGGATATTGTGCTGGATCGGCATGCGACCCTGAGGGGTCATCTCGTGCGGAGCCAAGCGGGAATTGAGAGTGAAGCCCAGAGGGCCTTTGTGCAAGGAGCAATTGACTAGTCTGGCGTCATGATCCTCGAAATCGAACGTGCAAGAACGTCGCCACAGCAGAGTAAACTGGATACAGCAGCTTTCAATCGAATCCTATCTGGTCAAGTTGATGTGCTTGAGAGAGTAAAAGTCGGCATAAAGAAGGCGGGAGTTTGATATGGCTCTGGGTGGTCAGTTTGACGCAGTGATCGATAAGCTCACGGACCTCACGCTTGCGGATAAGGTTGTTTGGCAAGAGACTGCCGCCAAGGATACCTTCTTAACTATTGTCGGACGGTCCGTGATAACGGTGGGCGTTAGCTATGAAACGCAGATCAAAAGCGGCGCCAAATGCTTCGTAAGAATTCACGACTCGGGTAAAGCCGAGGCCGAGGTCTCCGCGCCCGAGACCGATTCTGAGAACTGGAAGCGCATCAAGACTCTCCTCGACTTCGCGCGGCGCAGCGCGACAACGCAATCGAACAAGGTCATTGCTGACCTCCTCTCCACCCTCGAAGCCCTCAAGTAGACGCCAGCGGATTAGGAAACGAATCCTCCCCCGGCTCCGGCTCGCGATGCAGGCACTGGAAATCTTTTTCGATAAGCAGCCGCAGCGTGCCGGTGGATGCTTCGATGCCGGTTTGGTCGCTTTCCGTCCATTCCTTGGAGACCGGCAGCGGAAGGATCACCCGGATATTCGCGTGGTCCAAAGTCGCGGTCACTTCCGCGGCGTCGGCGGCTTCGATCGCATAGCGCAGTTCCTGTCCCGGCGCGAAGACGATGGTGTCTTCTACTTTGCCGGTCTCCTGGAGACTCGCGACCTCTGCCCGGCTCAGGCGCAGGCGCAGCGATCCGGCGTGGAGGCGTAATTTCATTTAGGAATCCCTGTGCACGGTGTCGATCGAAAACGCCGGCAAGCAGATCGCCACGTATTCGGCGCCCTTCGGAGTGCTGTAGCGGACCCATTCGCCAGGCTTCGCGACGATCGCCTGGCCGGCCTTTACATGCATCACGCCCGATTCGTGCTCGACCGTCATTTCACCCGATAAAACCAGCGTGAACTCCTCGAAATCGGGCCGCTGGCCGGGTTCAGACCATCCGGCAGGGCTGCGCATGTGGGCGATGCTGGCGTGCGAATCGCCCGAGTTGACGCGGCCGATATACTCGTCGAGAATTTTCCCCATGGGGACGGGAACGCGGGTGGGAGCTTCGATCAGTCTGGGCACTACTCGTATCGTAACGCTTCCACGGGGGCGATCTTCGTCGCGTTACGGGCCGGATAAAGCGTCGCCAGCAGGCTGACCGCCATGGCCGCCGCCGCGATCCAAAGTCCGTCGAACGCCTGAGGATGGAACGGTACGAAGGGTAGCGCGTAGACCTGCTCATCGAGCGGGATCAGTTTATAGTGATCGAGGAAGTAGCAAAGCGTATAGCCAGCGACCAACCCGATGCTGGTACCGGACGCGCCGATCAGCGCGCCTTCGAACACGAAAATATTCCGGATCTGCGAGGCTCGCGCTCCCATCGACATAAGGATAGAAATGTCGCGATGCTTCTCCATCACCATCATGACTAGCGTGATGAGAATATTGAGCCCGGCCACGAACTGGATCAAGCCGATGGTGATGGCGGTGGCGATGCGTTCCATCTTCAGAGCGCCCAGGATTTGGTGGTACTGCTCCTTCCAGGTGCTGGCAGCCAGCTTCGGCCCGATGATAGGTTCCGCCGCTTTTTGAACCTCATCGGCAGCATAAATATCGTCCAGCATCAGGTCGATGCTGCTGACCACATCGGTGAGATGGAACAACTTTTGCTCCACAGGAAGGGCCATATACGCCCAGTGGCTATCGATATCGTAGAAACCTAGTTCAAATATGCCCGCGACTCGCGCCATCTTAAAGCGCGCCTGGGGCCCGAACGGGTTCATATCGGTAACCATGATGTTCACGGTCTTGCCATTCACCGCGCCGATGGCTTGCGCAAGACGCGAGCCGAGCACGACGCCGGGCAGATCGTCACCGCTTTCGTTCAAGCCCTCGATCGACCCAGCCTTCAGATGCTTTAGCGCGTCCGGCAGCGCCGTGCCCGGGGCGATTTTGACACCCTTGATCTCAACGCCTTCGCTCTGGACGGGTCCTGTCATATACGCGCTCTCGTAGAGACCCGGAGTCGCACTAACGACATGCGGCAACTTCGCCAACCTTTGAGCCAGCTCCTCCCACCCGTCAATCCCTTCCCCCTGCGCCTTTTCGAGAATCGAGACATGCGCAGTAGCGCCGAGGAGATTTCGTTCGAGGGTATTCTTGAATCCGTTATTAATGGCCAGCGCAATCACCAGAGCCATCACCCCCGCCGCGACTCCGAGCACGGAGATAAACGTGATGACAGAGATCACCACCTGCTTGCGCTTAGCGCGGAGGTAGCGGCGAGCGATGAAAAGTTCAAACACAGTAACAAGTAGCCAGTAGCCAGTAGCCAGTAGCCAGTAGAGCGTCGGTCATTCTGGCTCCTGGCTACTGGCTCCTGGCTCCTTCTTCACGGGCCTCATTAACGGGAATAAAATTACATCTCTGATGGAACGGCTGTCCGTCAAAATCATCGTCAGCCGGTCGATCCCGATTCCTTCGCCTCCCGTCGGCGGCATGCCGTAAGACATGGCTCGGATGTAGTCTTCGTCCATCTGGTGCGCTTCTTCATCGCCTGCTTCGCGGTCGCGGACCTGCATTTCGAAGCGGCGGCGCTGCTCCAGGGGGTCGTTCAACTCGGTGTAGGCGTTGCCTAACTCCATGCCCGCGGCGTAGATTTCGAATCTTTCCACGAATGCCGGATCGGTGGGCTTATTCTTCGACAGCGGCGACACCTCCACCGGATAGTCGTAAATAATCGTCGGCTGGATCAGCGTGCTTTCGAATTCGCGCTCAAATTTCTCGACCAGGGAGTGCCCTTTTAACGACGAATCGCCCACCGCTTCCTGCATCGACATGCGCCTTACATTGCCGAAATCGAGCTTTTCGCCTTGATATTCGACCACGGCGGACCCCGTCGCGTCGATAGCAGTCTGCTTCAGCAGCTCCACGCTCAAATCCATCAAGCCCTGGTAATCGGTGTAGGCCTGATAGAACTCGAGCATCGTGAACTCCGGATTGTGATGGGTCGAAATTCCTTCGTTTCGGAAGTTCCGGTTGATTTCGTAGACGCGATCCAGACCACCGACAATCAAGCGCTTCAAATAAAGCTCCGGCGCGATGCGGAGGTATAGATCCATATCGAGCGTGTTGTGATGCGTGACGAAAGGACGAGCCGTCGCGCCGCCATAAAGGGGCTGCATCATGGGCGTCTCGACTTCGATAAAGCCGTGCGATTCCAACTGGCGGCGCAGGGAAGAAATGATCTTCGCTCGCGTCACAAAAACTTTCTGCGAATCGGGGTTCGCGATCAGGTCGAGATACCTCTGGCGATAGCGGACCTCGACATCTTCCAGCCCGTGGAATTTCTCCGGCAGCACGTGCAGGATTTTTGAAAGAAACGTGATCTTCTCAGCGTGGACGCTCAGTTCGCCCGTGCGGGTGCGGAAAAGATAACCCTCGACGCCGATAATGTCGCCGATATCGAGAATTTCGTACAGCTTGTATTCCGCCTCCGAAACGGCGTCCTTGCGAATGTAGACTTGCAGTTTCTGGCCGGCCTGCATCAGGTGCAGGAAGCCAGCCTTGCCCATGCGGCGCATGGTCTGAATGCGGGCGGCGATGCGGACCTGCGGCTTGTCACTTAAGTCTTCCGCGCTTTTCTCCGAAAAGTCCCGAAGAATGTCGGCGACGGTGTGCGTGAAATCGAAGCGCCGGCCGTAGGCGTGGAATCCCAACGCCTCGATCTCGGCCGTGCGCTTCAGGCGCTGGTCGTATAAATCGTCTTCAAGGGACATGGGTTGTTAACGTCGAACGATGACTTCGCGCAGATGATCGCGCGTCAGGAAAAATTTCACCGACTGAAAATCCTGGAACAGTTTTTCCAGGCTGCGGTTGTTGAAGAACTGCGCCGGCCTCCGGCGTCCGCGCTCCACCAGCGAGATATTGCGGTGATCGGAGATGCGGTAGGAATAAGTCGGGATGGTATCGATTTTTTCTTCCGAATGAAAAAACGCCAGCATGCAGGAGCCGGGGCGCAGGATGCGATGCAGCCGCTCGACCACCACCTGAAGCAGAGGCGCCGAGAGAAATTGCAGCGAATCCCAGACCAGCGCTCCGTCGAAAGACTCGTCTTTGAAAGTGAGAGCGGTCTCGAGAAACCGCTCCACCTTGCGCGGATTCGTCTGGTTGTCGTAGAAGTCGCCTTCGCCGAAGGACGCGTCCAGTTGATGGATAAAATCGTCCGAATACAGGCGATGCCCGTAGTTCGTGACGAAGCTCACCGTGGACTGACTGGCGCCCGCTAAATCGAGGATCGATAGTCCGGGGCGTTCTTCAAGAGACGCGCAGAACTGATCCAGCCCGTGACTGTGACGTGTCTCCAAATGGACGGAACTAACGTTTGAGATCTCCGCCTCCCGCGGCGGCTACGCTGTGTGTCCCGGTGGCGGCCTGAGGAGCCGTCGCGGAGGCCACCGGCTGCGGTTTCGGCGCCGGCTGCGGCTTTGGCACTTCGGCCCGCACGATATCGATATTGCCTTTGAAATAACGCGCCATCCTCGATCACGACGCGGGCCGTCTTGATGTCGCCCACCAGCTTGGCATCCTTGCGGATGTCGATCTTGTCGGTGGTCTCGACGTTGCCGTGAATCGTGCCCAGCACGACGACCTCGCGCGCTTTAATGGTGGCCAGAACCTTGCCGTTCGGGCCCACCGTCAGGCGGTGCTCCTGGAGCTCCACCGTGCCCTCGACTTCCCCGTCGATCGTCAGGTCTTCCCGGCTGAAAATCTGTCCTTTGACGATCACGGATTTGCCGAGCACGGCCGATCCGCCGCGGGTGTCGAAATGAGGCTCGTTGGTGCGTCCTGGAAGTGTAGACATAGGGATTCCCTCCTTGGCAAGCGCGGACGAGGTCGGCGGTGCCGATGCCGGCTTGGGTGCGAATTCTTCATCTTTTCGGCGGTTCCACATTTGGGATTCGCCTCCCTTCTCTATTCGTCGGAGCTTCGCCTTCTCCGCGAGCACGAACTCAAGCGACTGTTCCTATACTACTACGGCATGGTCCTAATTGACCGGGGGCGGCAGGCTGAATCCATATGCGTTGAGAATCGCCTCCAGCGTGACCAACCCTACCAGCTGCCGTACATTCGCGCGGCTGACCACGGGCAGAACGCGTAACTTACTGGATCCCATACGGTCCAGCGCGATGGCCAGACTGTGATCGGAGTGGACATGCGGCATGTCGCCTTCCGGAATGCCGCGGAAAACGTCGCCCAGACTGCCCTCAGCGGGTAAATGCGTGGGATCGAGAATCCCCCAAAATCCGCTGTGATCGCCGACAATGATCGGCTCGGTATGATCCGAAAGGTCCGACACCGGCGTGCCCGGCGGAAAAATTTCGGCCGGTTCCGACATCGCATCGCTGACCCGCAGACGCAGCAGTTGCGCGCGCGCTTCCGCGGTGGGCAGATGGACGCCGTCCTGCCCGGCCAGGGCTTCATAAACAGGCTCGTGCTGCAGTTCGTAGGAAATAAAGAACGCGATGAGGTTCGAAATCATCAGCGGAACGATGATGGTATAGTCGCGCGTCATTTCGAAAATCATGATCACGGACGTCAAAGGCGAGCGGACGATTCCGGCGAACGCAACGCCCATTCCCACGAGGGCGTACGCTCCCGGACCGGCGGTGTAAGCGGGGAACAGACCGTGTACCACGCTGCCGAATGCTCCTCCCACCATCGCGCCGATGAACAGGCTGGGCCCAAAGATGCCTCCGGCATTGCCCGATGAATAGCAGACCGCGGTCGCAATCAGTTTCAGCGCGGCGAGTATGAATAACGTCTTCACCACTACGCCGCCGTTCAACACGCCGTCTATATAGTGATAACCGGCGCCCATCACCTCGGGATAGAACCAGCCGATCAGACCGGTAGTCAATCCTCCCACGGCCGGTTGGAACCACACTGTCCATTTCGGCCAGAGCCGGAATTTCAGTCGCAGCCACAGCAGCAGCTTGACGAACGCCACGGACACCAGTCCTCCAAAGACGCCCAGGGCCGCGTAGATTGCGAATTCCACCGGGTGCACCAGCTTGTAGCCCGAGACGTGAAACAATGGCTCGTCGCCCAGAAAAAGATGGAGCACCATCCACGCCGTGGCGGAGCTGAGCACCACGGATCCGATGACGGGCGCGTGTAAGTCGCCGGTGATTTCCTCTAGCGCGAACAGCACCGCCGCGATCGGAGTATTGAAGGCCGCCGCCAGCGCCGCCGAACTTCCAGACACCAGCTGCGATTTCACCAGCGACCGGCTGACGCCCAGCCTCCGCGAGATCACCGACGCAATCCCCGCTCCCACCTGCACCGACGGTCCTTCGCGTCCCAGCGAGACTCCGCTGGCCAGCGCCGTGCAGCAGCAGATGAATTTCCCCACGACGGTGCGCATGGTGATTTTGCCGTCTTCGACAAACAGCGCGTATTTGGTTTGAGGAATCCCGCTGCCGCGCGCGAAGGGAAAATATCGGAATAAAAGAAAACCTGTGACCAGCGATCCCAGCGTCGGCACCAGGACGCGTCGCCACGCCGCGCCTCCCGGAGGGTACATCCGCTCCGCCAGCCGGCCGGTGAGTACGAGGAAAGCGACCACCACCAGACCCACCACGGCGCCGATCACCAGACTCAGGACCAACGAAAGCTGCGCCTCATTTTGACGGATGCGCGCCCACCACGCCTGGATGCGATGTCTCACTATCTGATTTCGGCTCCTATAATCAAAATATGCGCAAGCGGTACCTCTTTGCTTCGGGTCTGGTCCTGCTGGCCATTCTGCTCGCGCTTGTCGAATGGCAGGTTTCGTTCGATTTTGGCGAATACAAGCCGGCCGATACCGCGCAAACTGTCGTCTTTTGGGCTGTTTCGACGCTGATCTTCCTGCTGACCGTCACGCTGGGGTTCATGCTGTTCCGCGACGGCGTCAAGTTGTATTTCGAACGCCAGCGCGATCGTGAAGGCTCCCGCATTAAAACGAAACTGTATGCTGGGAGCGCTCGCGCTGAGCCTTTTGCCGGTCGCGTTTCTGGTTTCCTTCAGCTACGGGGTATTAAACAGGACGCTCGACAAATGGTTTACGCGCCCGGCCGAAGGGGTCAAATTCACCATGGTGGATACTTCGGTCGCGCTGGGCGACGAGGTGCAGAATCGGGCGCAGGCGCTGGCCAACTGGATATCTTTGATGCCGGGCGTAGAAGCCGAGGATACCGATTTTTCCAGGCTGTGCATTGAAAATCGCATCGCCGAACTGCGCATCGAATCGACCAGCGGTCCCCGCACGGTGTGCGACACGCAGGAAGAACCGGGCCATTTGCTAACCGCGCGAGCGATGCTGGCCGACGCCGGGATGGTGGTGGTGCGGGTCCATCCGCTGATCGATTTGGAAAAAAAGAAGGCCGAAATCGAGGGCTACGTCCGCGAATATAATCAGCTGGCCGCGAACAAGAAAAATATCCGCACGCTTTATTTGTTGTTCATTCTGCTGATCGCGCTGTTCATTCTTTTTGTCGCTACCTGGATCGCGCTGATGCTGGCCCGCCAGATCAGCGTACCGATTTCGGCGCTGCTGGGCGCCGCGGGAGAGGTGCGAAAGGGCAACCTCTCCTATCGCGTGGACGTGAAGGCGATGGACGAGCTGGCGACGCTGGTGCGCGGCTTCAACGAAATGATGCATGAGCTGGAGGCCAACGCCCGCGAGCTCGAAAGCCGGCGGCGATTCACGGAAGCCATTCTGGAAAGTATCCCCACCGGCGTAATTTCGCTCTCGCCCGACGGGCGCATCCAGCGCGTCAACCGGGCGCTCCATGG
The DNA here is from genome assembly GCA_963813145.1 of Bryobacterales bacterium. Lineage (GTDB taxonomy): Bacteria > Acidobacteriota > Terriglobia > Bryobacterales > Bryobacteraceae > Palsa-187. Next base: position 1,232,134 of record CAWEXX010000001.1, on the reverse strand, counting down.
CTTGTTTCAGGACGGCCAGATTGAGCAGGCGGTTCGCCTGGCCGATCTTTTTCCGGCCGAGGACGTGACGGAGATCGAGTACCTGATGAAGCGCGCGCGCCGCACCGGGCTCGCCGCCAGCCAGATCGATCTGGAATCGCCGCGGCAGGTATTCCACCTCGCGGTGACCGTTTCCGCGCTGCCCGCGCGCCCGCCTGCCACCACCGGATTCGTCGTTCTTCTCGAAGACACCAGCGAACTGCTGCGCGCACAAAAGGCGGCCGCATGGCATGAGGTTGCGCGCCGGATCGCGCATGAGCTGAAAAATCCTTTGACGCCGATCGCGCTGTCGGCGGAGCGAATCGCCCGGCTGCTCGACCGCGGCAGTTTTACGGCGGACACGCAGCGCATCATTCGCGATTGCGCCACCACCATCTCGCGCGAAGTGGAATCGGTGAAGAACCTGGCCGACGAGTTTTCGCAGTTCTCGCGATTCCCCGCCGCGCAGCCGGTGGCGTGCGATCTGAACGAAATCGTGCGCAACGCTCTCGATGTTTTCGCCGACCGGCTGGTGGGAATCGACCTGCGCATCGAGCTGGCGCCGAATCTGCCCAGTATCGAAGTGGACCCGGAGCAGTTCAAGCGCGTGATCGTCAACCTGGTGGACAACGCCGCGGAGGCGATGCGCGATTCCCTGCTGAAACGTCTTCTGGTCGCGACGCAGTTGACTGCTTCCGATACGGTGGAGCTGCTGGTGGCCGACACCGGCTGCGGCATTTCCGCCGGCGATAAAGAGAAGCTGTTCCTGCCGTACTTTTCGACGAAAGGCCGCGGCACGGGCCTGGGACTCGCCATTGTGAACCACATTCTTTCGGAGCATCACGCGCGCATTCGCGTGGAAGATAATCGTCCGGCCGGCGCGCGGTTCTACGTCGAAGTGACAGCCGCTGTTTCGGTCGAGACAGAGGTCCGCGCGTGACCGAGACAGGCGAGTTTACTCCAGAGCGGGCCAGCCCCACGCTGACGCATGGGGCTAATCAACGGGCCACGTGCAAGTCCGCAGCCCCATGCGTCAGCGTGGGGCTATATCTTCGTCAAGGGGTCCACGCTTGAAGAATCCACGGGTTCTGATCGTGGACGACGAGCCTGGCATTCGCGAATCGCTGCTCGGCGTCCTTGGCGACGAAGGGTTCCTGTGCGCTGCGGTCGAGACGGGCGAACAGTGCCTGGAAGAACTGGCGCGTCAGAACTACGACGCCATTCTGCTGGACGTCTGGCTGCCCGGCATCGACGGCATGGAGACGCTCGCGCGCATTCAGGAGATTCCTTTCGCGGAGCGTCCGGAAGTGGTGATCATTTCCGGCCACGGGACCATTGAAACGGCCGTGAAGGCGACTAAGCTCGGCGCGTTCGATTTTCTTGAGAAGCCGCTGACCATCGAGAAAGTCACCGTCGTGCTCAACAACGCGGTGCAACAGCGGCGGCTGGAGCTGGAACTGGCGCAGCTCAAGGAATCCGGCGGAGCAAAGTCGAACATCATCGGCGAAAGCGTACCGATGAAGGCTCTGCGGCAGCAGTTGCGATTGATGGCCGCGACCAATGGGCGGGTGCTGATTTTCGGCGAGAGCGGGACCGGCAAGGAAGTGGTCGCGCATGCGATTCACGCCGCCAGCGCCCGCTCGACCGAAGCTTTTGTCGAAGTGAACTGCGCCGCGATTCCCGAGGAGTTGATCGAAAGCGAACTGTTCGGCCATCGCCGGGGCAGCTTCGGCGGCGCGAGCGAGGATAAAATCGGCAAGCTCGAAAAAGCGCACGGCGGCACGCTGTTCCTGGACGAGGTGGGCGACATGTCGCTCAAGACGCAGGCCAAGGTTCTGCGGGCGCTCGACGAGCAGCGTTTCGAGCCGGTGGGCGCGGCAGAATCGATCCAGGTAGACGTGCGCGTGGTGGCGTCGACCAATAAGAATCTGGAAGAAGAGATCGAGCGCGGCAATTTTCGCGAGGATCTTTTTTACCGGCTGAACGTGATCCCGTTTCATGTTCCACCGCTGCGGGAGCGCATCGAAGACGTGCGGCTGCTGGCCGATTATTTCCTGAAAGAGTTCACCACCGCGTACGGCCGCAAGCAGAAGGAGTTGACGGAGGAGGCTCTGCGGGTGCTCGAAGAATATCCGTGGCCAGGCAATGTTCGCGAGCTGCGAAACCTGATGGAGCGCATCGTCATTATGAATCCGCAGGTGCAGGATCGACGCGCGCCATATTCCTTTAGATCGAGCACGGCGCGCGGTTTTCGATCGCCCGATGGACCGCTTCGGCAGCCTGCAGGAAGTTCGCGAGGCCGCGGAGCGCGACTACATTCTGAAGAAGCTCGAAGAAGCGAAAGGCAACGTCACGCGCACAGCGGAGCTGCTGGGGTTGGAGCGGAGCCACTTGTATCGGAAAATGAAAGCCCTTGGCATCGCGCCGAAGGAGTGATCAGTTTTCCGAGGCCTTCTCGACGCTATCGATCACCAGCATTTGTACCGCGATCTTTTGAGGAACGAGCTTCAATCCAAGCTTCTCCTCGATGGCAGAAAGCACTACTGCACGAAATTCGTCACGAGGGTCAACACCCGCTTCCGTCGATTCCTTCCAGTCAACTTTAAAGTCGTAGACGCCCTTTAGTCCGGTCATGTCCACGGCGATCAGACCCAGCTTGCCTGCGACATATCGGGCGAAGTCTTTCATCGGGATTCCTTGTCCGCTGAGTCCGTTTTGGTTCAACCGGAACGTGTCCGAGTGTTCCTCGCGATCAGCCGAAGGCGTCAGCTTCGGACCGCCTTTCGCCACTATAAGCGCGTACCCGGCCACATTGTCCCACGCGATGTGAAGTCGAAGCTTGAACCGCTCAGCGAGCAGGCGCTGGAGCATCGGCCTCAACTGCTCCTCTGTAAGGTTCCCCGCAATCTCGGCCTTCGCGGCGATGTCGTAGCGATCCGTGCGGATCCATCCTGGTCCGCCGGAGACATTCCAATCCATCACTCCATACGCCCTCTGCATCAGGAGGACCAACGTGTAGCCCCTGCAGGTGAATCGGCCGCCGGGACCGACGTCGATGGTCACGATACGATCGTTGGCCGTGTTGGGCCTGACCGATGCGACTTCGAATTCACGCGGCGATTGTGCAAATGCAAATGCGGCGGCCAGCAGGCTCCCTGCAATTCGATTCAGCATGTCGCGCTCTATAAGTCTAACCTTGGCGACTGTCTTCAGAGCCGCGACCATCGGGAGCGGTCAGTCTGCGGTAGCGAATGCTCACGTTTGCCCGCACGCTCACGCGTGGCGGCTCAGGGTCGACGGAGCGGCCATGAGTGAGAGGCGGCACCATTTGTTTTCAATCGGCGTTCACCAGCGTTCATCGGCGGCCAACCCGGTTTTTGAGTTTTCGGCGTGCAGGCGTTCGGCCTGCTGCAACGCCGCCTGGATGTGCGGCAGAATATGTTCTTTTCCCACGTGCGAGACGAAATCGCCGCGCTTCAGGAGCTGCGCCGGCTGGCGGCGGGCGCCGCACAGCAGCATGGTGCGGCCGGATTTGTTCAATCGCTCGTTCAGCATTTCCAGCGCATGCAAACCCGTGGCATCGATAGCCGTCATGTTGCGAAGGCGCACGATTACGACCGAGCCATATTTTGAAAGCTCCGCCGTCTCTTCGCGTAGTTGATCGGTGGTTCCAAACAAAAACGGTCCGTGAATACGCAGGATGGTGACATAGGGCGGCACGACTTTATCCTGCAAAATGTGAGTGCGGCCCTCTTCCACGTAATCGGGTGTGACCATGGCGACGGTGGTGGTCTGGGACACGTGGTAGATATACATCAACGCCGCGAGCGCCATCCCGACTTCGACGGCAACCGTCAGGTCGGCCATGACAGTTAGCAGGAAAGTGATCAGCCAGACAGAGCGCGCGGCGGTATCAAGCCTGAGAATCGAAGGAATCTCGCGCCATTCGCCGATGTTGTAGGCGACGACAAACAGCACGGCGGCCAGTGTCGCCAAAGGGATGTATTTCGCGAACGGCGCCAGCACCAGCACGATCGCGAGCAAGGTCAGCGAGTGGATGATGCCGGCCACCGGAGTTTTCGCGCCGGAGCGGTAATTGGTGCCCGTACGCGCGATGGCGCCCGTGACGGGAATGCCGCCGATCAGAGGCACCAGAATATTGGCCGTTCCCTGCGCGACGAGCTCCGCGTTGGAGTTGTGACGGTCCCCGCTGAGGCCATCGGCCACCACGGCGGAGAGCAGGCTTTCAATCGCGGCCAGAATCGCCACGGTGAGCGCGGAGGGCAGCAGCGGAATAATCAGATCGGCTCTAAAAGACGGGATGTGGATCGGCGGGAGGCCGCCGGAAAGGCCTCCGAACCTGGACCCAATGGTCTCGACCGGCAGATGAAACAGGGCGACCGCGAGCGCGCCGGCGAGCAGCGCCACAATCGATCCGGGGACGCGCGCCCAAATCTTCGGGATGACCAGAATGATGCAAATCGAGGCCACGGCGATTCCGCAGGACGGCCAGTCGATGGTGTGGAGATGAGTGGCGATGGCCTTGATGCGCTGGATAAACTCGCTCGGATTTTCCTTCATTTTCATCCCGAGGAAGTCCCTGATTTGCGTCGAGGCGATGAGCAGCGCGATGCCGTTGGTGAATCCAATGATGATGGGCCGCGGGATGAAACGGACCGCGACGCCTAGTCCGGTCAGGCCGAGGAAAAGGAGGATCACTCCGGCCATCATGGTGACCATCAGCAATCCGGAAAGACCAAATTTAGCGACGATGGCGGCGACGATCACGACGAATGCGCCGGTGGGTCCAGCGATTTGCAATCGCGATCCGCCGAGCAGGGAGACGATCATGCCGCCCAGGATCGCCGTGTAGATTCCGGCTTGCGGAGTGACTCCGGAGGCAATGCCGAAGGCCATCGCGAGGGGCAACGCGACCAGGCCGACCGTGAGTCCCGCGATCAGATCGGACAGGAACGTTTCGCGCGAGTAGCTGGGCAGTACTTCGAGCAGCTTAGGCTTCCAGCGGGCCCAGGGAATCGGGGTCACTTCTTTTTGCCGTCCTTCTTGATTTCCTTCAGAAGGGTGGCCGATTCCGAGAGATGGGAATAAAAATAATCGCGCAACAAGGCCAGCACCTGTTTGAGAACGGGATCGCGGAGCGAGTAGTAGACCTGATTCCCTTCCTTGCGGCTGACGACGACCTGACGGGCGCGGAGTACGGCGAGGTGCTGCGAGGCGTTGGCCTGTTCTAGATTCAACTTTTCCATCAATTTGCCAGCGGCCAGCTCGCGTTCGCCCAGAGCCTCGACAATCGCGACACGGGTGGGGTGGGCGAGGCCTTGAAAGATTCGGGCTTTAAAGAGCCGCAGTTCGTTCGTCACTTAACATTAGTATATTCGATTATTCGAATGTATGGTAAAACGCGAATATGGCCGAACCGAATCGAGCCCGGGCGCGGGAGCTGGCCGCGCAGTTTCGCGCCGCGGGTGATTTTACCGGGTGGTTTGAAGCGCTCTACCGGGAACAGGAACAGGGCCGGCAGGTGGTTCCGTGGGCGGATATGGGAGTGAATCCCAGTTTGCTGGAATATTTTCAGCAGGAGCCTGTCGAAACGGCTGGAAGAACCGCGCTTGTGGTGGGCTGCGGCTACGGTGACGACGCCGAGCAACTGGCCGCCTGGGGATTCGAGACGACTGGGTTCGATATTTCATCCTCGGCGATTGAAGCGTGCCGGAGGCGATTTCCGGAGAGTCGAGTGAACTACCAGGCGGCCGACCTGTTGAAGCCGCCGGCGGAATGGGGAGGCCGTTTTGATTTTGTTCTGGAATCGAACACGCTGCAATCGCTCCCACCGGAGCTGCGGGCGCGGGCGATTTCCGGGGTCGCTGGGTTCGTTTCGCAAAACGGCATGGTCCTGGTGCTGGCGAGGGCTCGGGACGAACAGGAGAGCGAAGGAGAAATGCCGTGGCCGCTCACACGAAGGGATTTGTGTTTGTTTGCAGATCTGGGGCTGCGCGAGGAATCGTTTGAGGATTACTTCGATCAAGAATCACCGCGGGTGAGGCGATTTCGGGCGGTGTTTGTCCGGTAGGCTGGCAGGTCGGGAACCTGCCCCACTCTGCCCCGCCCCGTTTTGCGGGCAACCACAAACCGCCTCGGCTCTGTTGGCTGGTTGAAATATAAAGACACTTCGGCTGTCGTGAGCGGCCGGCTTGCTAACACCGGCCGCTAGTGGATTGGACTGTCTCTTTCGATACACAGCCCTCTGAAGTTCCCGGGTGCGGCAATCATAGAATATCCGCCCGTCCCGTAACGTTATGGGATCGATCCCAAAGTCCCTCCGGCAAGCCGAAGGCTCAGGACCACCGTAATACGACATTTGCTGGCCAGCAAAAAACTGTCAAAGAAGCCCGATGGTCGAACTCCTTCTGCTCACAGGGTACGCGAAGAAAGAAAAAACGGAGTTCACCGAAAGTGGCAAAGCTCACAAAGGAAAGCGGTTGAGAAAATTATTTTTCCAGGATTACTATCGCCATCGCCTGGACTGAAGTGTGTGTGATGGACAGCGATATGTTTTGGACGCCAAGTTTTTGGGCATATTCGGCGGCTTTGCCGTGGAACGCGAGCGTGGGACGGCCGGAGGGGAGGTTGGCTACTTCGAAATCGCGCCATCTGACGCCTCCCCGCCAACCGGTTCCGATGGCTTTCATGCCCGCTTCCTTGGCGGCGAAGCGGGCGGCGAAGCGTTCATAGGGATTTGCTTTGCGCTCCGAATAGGCGATTTCGCGGTCGGTATAAACACGTTCCAGAAAGCGCCGGCCGTGGCGCGCGATAGCGGATTTGATGCGATCGACTTCGCACAGGTCGACTCCACTGCCGACGATCACGATGCGGCCCCGGGGGAGGTGATAGTCAAGCGTCCGTGCATGACGCCTTTGGTCGAGATCAACGCATCGGCCATTTTCTGTACCGCGGCGGCCTTGCCCTTCAAAATTAAGACTTCCAGGCAGTTGTGGTGATCGAGATGGACGTGAAGTGTGGACAGAACCAGGTGAAAATGATCGTGCTGCATGGCGGTGAGGCGATCCGACAACTGGCGCACGTGATGATCGTAGACCAGCGTCAGGGTGCCGACGACAAGGCTGTCCGGCTTCTCGGCGGTCTTCTCGATGAGCGCTTCGCGGATCAGGTCGCGAAAGGCCTCGGAACGATTGTGGTAGCTTTTTTGCTGGATGTGCAGATCGAATTTAGCGAGAAGATCGGAATCGATGGCTACGCCGATGCGGCTGAGGTCGCTCATTATTTTGAGCTTAGCGGCTTTCGACGAGTAGCGTGACGGGGCCGTCGTTCACCAGTGAAACGGACATATGGGCCTGAAAGACTCCGGTTTCGACTTTAAGATTTGCGCGGCGGGCGAACCGCGACGAAGTGTTCGTACAGCGCGCGGGCCTGTTCGGCGGGCGCGGCATCGTCGAAACTGGGGCGGCGGCCTTTGCGGCAATCGCCGTAGAGAGTGAATTGCGATACGACCAGCATTGCGCCGCCTGTTTCCAAAATGCTGCGATTCATTTTGCCGTCGTCGTCTTCAAAGATCCGCAGGTTGAGGATTTTTTGCGCGACGAATTCGGCGTCGGCTTCGGTATCGAGTTTCGAGACGCCGAGGAGCACCAGGAGTCCCGCGCCGATCTCGCCGGTGACCGCATTGTCCACGGTGACGCGCGCTGTGGTGACGCGCTGCAAGAGAGCCCGCATCGTGTGAAAGTAGTATAGCGATATGATCGAGACCTACGCGTATGCGCGAGCCGGCCTGCTGGGCAACCCGAGCGACGGCTATTTCGGAAAAACGATCGCGTTTCTAGTGCGGAATTTTCGCGCGCGCGTGCTGTTGTACCCCAGCGCGCGGCTGGAGATCACGGCATCGAAAGCCGATATGCCTGTGTTCGAGAGCCTGGAGGATCTTCACGCCAGCACGCGCTGGCGCGGATATTATGGCGGTATCCGCATCATTCAAGCGCTGATCGTGCGGTTCATGGATTATTGCCGCGAGCACGGGATCGAGCTGCCAAATCGCAATTTTACGATTGAATACGAGTCGACCATTCCCTTACGGCTGGGCATGGGTGGATCGAGCGCGATTATCACGGCGGCGCTGCGGGCGCTGTGCCAATACTACTCGGTGGAGATTCCGCTGGCGGTGCAGGCGAAGTTGGCGCTCGAAACAGAGACCAAGGAGTTGGGAGTCCCGGCGGGTCCCCAGGATCGGGTGATCCAGGTGTACGAGGGCCTGGTGTACATGGATTTCGCGAAGAATCTGATGGACGCGCGCGGCTATGGGGAGTATGAGCGGCTGGATCCTTCGCTGCTGCCGAATGTCTACCTGGCGTATCGAACCAGTTTGAGCGAAGGCACCGAAGTGTTTCACACCAACGTCCGAGAGCGCTGGAATGCGGGCGACGCGGACGTGCGTGGCGCAATGGAAGAGTGGGCGGACTATGCGGCGCGCGGGCGGGAGGCGCTGATAGCGGGCGATGTGGCGGGCTTAGGGAAATTGATCGACGCGAATTTCGATTTGCGGGCGAAGATTTATGCCATCAGCAAGGGCAATGTGGAGATGATTCAGGCGGCGCGGTCAGTGGGTGCGACGTCGAATTTTTCTGGGTCGGGCGGGGCCGTTACGGGAACGTTCGAGGACGACGGCATGTTCCAGAAGCTGGAAAATGTGTACGCTCCGTTGGGGATCAAAGTGATCCGGCCTAAGGTCAATCCCTGATCGAAAAATCGGCGGTACTGGGTGATCATGGAGTCAAGATCCATGATTTACGGCAGGCATAAAAGGCACACTCATATTCCGGGCGGATTTTTCCACCTGGAGGAAGAGGGCACGAAAACCCGCGTGTTCGGCTACGGCCACGGCGACTACATCAAGCTGAAGGACGAATACGGCAACGTGTGGCAGGGGTCGGCCGTGCGGAATCCGGACAACTCCGTGGTGTATCGTTTTCGCGACGGGAAGGGGCGAACGTTATCGGGAGTGTCGGATAACGTGACGGTGACGCTGCGGGATGGGAAGGGGAAGACTTGGAAGGGGTTTATCGATTAGGTCCGATGGCTGCCGAAAAAGGAATATTGGCCGCCGATGAACGCTGATGAACGCCGATTGAAAAACAAATGGTCTTATCAGCGTTCATCTGTGTTCATCGGCGGCCAATATTCCTTTTTCTGACGCATGGCGGTTCAACGGTTCCCGGTCTGGGTCTACCCAGCGCTCCGGGCTTCTTGGGACTGCAACACGGCGGGCGAATAGTAACGATCTAACAAGTTCTTGTCGAGAAGATGGGGATGCGCGGCCAGCATCGCGTCGAAGGTCCGCACGCTTGCTGACGCTCGGGCGACTAGCGAGATCCAGGCCAGGGTGATCGTTTCGTGATACTTCTCCGCCCCGTTTCTTGCGGCGGCGTAGCGGAGGATGGCGGGGCCCAGGCGTTCGCGGGTGGCCTGTTCGCCAAAGCGGCGGAGATAGAGATAGGTCACCCTGAGATGATCGCGATGGTGGAATGGCTCTAGTGTTGTGTCGTCGAAGGCATTCAGAAAATCAGTGTCTGTCATTAGCCGCCGCCGGCGATTTCCAGGACGATTTGCCACAGCAGCTCGACGCCGTCTTCCAGATTCTTTGGGGAAATGCGCTCGTCGTTTCCATGGATGCGCGCGTCGCCGGGATCGCGGACAAATACCGGCACGCCGTAAACCGGCATACCATGCGCGCGCAGAAAACTTGAGTCGGTGGTGCCGCGCGACATATAAGGAACGATCGGGTCGCGCGGATAGGTGCGGCCAATGGCGCGGGTCATCGCCTGAAACAGCGGGGTCTGCGTCGGGCTCGCATCGACTGCTGCGATCTGCGGACCGGGCGCGAAGGCCATCTCCACCGCGGGGTCGTTGATGGTCTGGCGGAATCGCGCGAGGACCTCTTCCTTCGTCTCGTTCGGGAGTCTGCGGACATCGACCTGCGCCTCGGCCTTGCCGGGGATCACGTTGTTCCTGGTCCCGGCATTGAGCATGGTGGTGGTGACGGTGGTTCGCAGCATGGCATCCAGTTCAGGATCTTTGGCGCGGATTTGATTGGCGGCCGCCTGTTGAATGGCCGGCGTGGGATTATCGAGGCTCCTGACGAGAGGGGCCAGCCAGGCGTACTCGGCGATACGGGAAATATCGCGCAAATAGCGGCGCGTGGTGGCATTCAGCTTTACCGGCTGCTCGGCGTCCGACAATTTCTGCAGCGCGCGCGTGAGGTGCGCGATGGCATTGTCCGCGCGCGGCATGGATGAGTCGCCGGCAGTGCCCTTCGCGGTGAGAATCAGGCGAGTGGGAATTTTTTCGGTCACCTGGACTTCAAAGATTTTCGGGCCGTCTTTGGTTTCGAGAATGGATCCGCCTTCGTTCAGCGCGAACTCGGCATCGATGTTCGGATACTTGTGCGCGAGCACCCATTGAATGCCGGAGGAGCCGCCTTCCGCGTCGGCCTCCGAGAGCAGGATGACGTCGCGACCGAGCTTGATATTGCGGCGCTTGATTTCCACCATCACGGCGATGTCGGCGGCCAGCAGCGATTTATCGTCCAGCGCGCCGCGGCCGTAGATGAATCCGTTTTTCGTTTCACCGGCGAACGGATCGATCGTCCATTGGGAGCGCTCCACCGGCACCACATCGCTATGAGCGAGCAGCAGCAGCGGCTTGCCGTGACCGGAGCCTTTGAGGCGGGCGACGAAACTGACGCGTTTGGGATCGGCTGCCGATCAGGTCGCACGAAATGGCGTGCGAATCCGCCACCTGCTTCAGATATTGGGCGACCGCGGTTTCATTTCCGGGCGGGTTGGAGGAATCGATCTTGATCAGATCGATCAGATACTGCCGCGTACGGTCTGGTAGAGACCGGTTGTCGTCAGCCACCCCGATGGCCGAAAGGCATAGCAAGGCGCACAAACGCCGCATTGAATCAAATGTTATCACGTGCGTCCAGGTAGAATGATGGGCATGGCCAGATTGGTAACCGTCTCGTTAGCGTTTTCGATTCTGCTTCCGGCGGCGGATCTGCCCGAAGCTAAACAGTGGCCGCAATTTCGAGGCCCCGGATCGACGGGCGTGGCCGACGACCCTGCCTTGCCGGACAAATGGTCCGCCACGGAGAACGTCGCGTGGAAAACCGCGATCCCCGGCGTCGGATGGTCCTCTCCCATTATATGGGGCGACCGGATTTTCGTCACCACCGTGATCGCCAGCGCCGATGTGGAGAAGCCGAAAAAAGGCCTGTATTTCGGCGGCGAGCGCAAGGCTCCCACGGACGAGCATCGCTGGATGGTCTACGCGGTGGATTTCGCGACCGGGAAAATTGTGTGGGAGCGCGAAGTCAAGCACGGCGTTCCCTCGGTATCGAGGCATCTGAAAAACAGTTATGCGTCGGAGACTCCGGTGACCGACGGCCAGCGCGTCTACGCGTACTTCGGCAACGTCGGGCCTGTTCTGCTTCGATTTTTCGGGCAAGCTGCTGTGGTCGCAGACGGCCAAGCCCGTCGCCACGCGGTACGGATGGGGCACCGCGGCGTCCCCGATTCTGGATAAGGGACGGCTGTACATCGTCAATGACAACGACGATCATTCCTATTTGCAGGCGCTCGACGCGAAGACCGGCAAAGTGATCTGGAGCGTCGATCGCGAGGAGAAGACCAATTGGGCCACTCCTTATATTTGGACGCACGACGGCAAAAAAGAGATCGTCACGCCGGGGACGGGCCGCGTTCGCTCCTACGATCTGGACGGCAAACTGCTGTGGGAGTTCGGAGGAATGTCCTCGATTTCGATTCCCACTCCGTTCGCGAGCCATGGACTTTTATACGTGACCTCAGGCTACGTCGGCGATCAGGTGCGGCCTGTTTACGCCGTGAAACCTGGCGCGCGCGGCGACGTGACGCTGGCCGCGGGCCAGACCAGCAATAGCGGGATCGCCTGGTATCTGCCGCAGGCGGGTCCTTATAATCCGTCGCCCCTGGTTTATGGCGATTATTACTACACGCTGCTGGATCGCGGATTTCTGACGGCGCATGAAGCGTCGACCGGCAAGGAAATTTACGGCAAGCAGCGGCTGGATCCGGCGGCGGGGGCGTTTACTGCATCGCCCTGGGCCGCGAACGGCAAAATTTTTATGCTGAGCGAGGACGGCGACACCTTTGTGGTGGAAGCGGGGCCGGAATACAAGCTGGTCGGGAAGAATTCGTTGGACGAGATGTGCATGTCGACCCCGGCCATCGCTCGCGGTAGTTTGGTGATTCGGACGGCGTCGAATTTGTATCGGATTTCACGGCGAGTTCGTTAGCATATCCCGGAGAATACCGCCCTCGCCTCAACCCCGGCACCGAACCCCGACAGTTATGGAGGGGTGATCTTCTCTGTGCCACTAGAAGTTGAGCCAGTTCTGCCAGTTCGACCAGTTGTTCCAGTTGCGCCAGTTGTTCCAGTTGGACCAGTTCACCCAGTTCAGCCACGACGCGACTTCTACCTGCGCGTAGGGCAGCTTGGTGACGGCCTCGAGGCCGCCCAGGTCTTTCGCGTCGGCGACCCGCTTGTTGATCTCGGCGCGCACGGCGGCGACGCGGTTGGGAATGGTGGACGGCGTGGTCGTCACTGCCGCGTGGGCCTGGCTGCCGAAAAGTCCGCCGGCCAGGAAAAGAGAGCAGACTGCCTTCCGCGCTCTTTGAGTCATTGCAAATTTCTTAGTTTCGTTTGTCATTTTGTGTTCCTCTCTTTCACTTCTACGGGGCGGCCAATGTGCCCTCACATTAGTAAGAGCGGATAATTTTTCTTGAAGTGCTCATAAAACACAAACTCCCTGACGACCGGGTTGGGTCATCAGGGAGTGGCGACGACTACGTGCTGGGTTGATTAGAAATTCAGCCAGTTCTGCCAGTTCGACCAGTTGTTCCAGTTGCGCCAGTTGTTCCAGTTCGACCAGTTCACCCAGTTCAGCCACGACGCGACTTCGACTTGCGCGTAGGGAAGCTTGGTGACCGCTTCGAGTCCTCCCAGGTCTTTCGCGTCGGCGACCCGTTTGTTGATCTCGGCGCGCACGGCGGCGACACGGTTGGGAATGGTGGACGGCGTGGTGGTTACCGCCGCATGGGCCTGGCCTCCGAAGAGTCCGCCGGCCAGGAAAAGGGAGCAGACCGCCTTGCGCGCTTTCTGCGTCATGCCAAACTTCTTATTCTCAATCGTGTTTTTCATTTTCTGGTTCCTCGCTTTCACTTCCACCGGACGCGGGGAACGCAGGCATATTAGTGCTTGCTGGGGATTTTTTGAGTACCGAGCTCGTGGCGCGCGACAAACCCTTTCATCTTTCGACTTGAAACGCTTCGCTCCAGCGGTGCTGCATCTCCTCCGGCGAAACCTCACTGGTAGTGGTCGAAACAAACCAACTGAATCCGAACGGGTCGGTAACCATGCCCATGCGCTCGCCATAGAACTGGTCGGCGACCGGACGCAGCAGGATCGCGCCCGCGTCCACCGCGCGTTGCACCACTTCGTCCACGTTATCGACGGACAGGTGGAACTTCACCGGACAGCCGCCAACGGTCTCGGGACTCAGATGGCCGAAGCCCGGCGATTCGTCCGCTAAAAAGATTCTCGACGGACCTATCTGGATCTCGGCGTGGCCGATCTTGCCGGACGGGTCGGTCAACCGGAAGGCCTCGGTGGCTCCGAACACTTTTTGGTAGAACTCAATCGCGCGGGCTGCGTCGCGGACGGCCAAATAGGGAACAACAATCATACAACCTCCCATTTACGTTACGTACCGTAATGTAATATAATTTAAGAGGACTGTCAATATGCCTGACGAGAAAATAAGGAAGCGCGGACGGCCTCGCAACGCGGAGGCTCGGGAAGCGGTACTGGCGGCGGCTCGCAAGCTGCTGGAAGAGGGAGGCTTGGGGGCGGTCACCATCGAGGCGATCGCCGCGCGGGCAGGCGTCAGCAAGCCGACCATTTACCGGTCCTGGAAAAACAGCTACGCCGTGGCGATGGAGGCGTTTCTCGAATCGGCTCGGGCTCGCGTGCCGTTCAAAACGTCCAGCAGCGCGGTCGCCGATCTGCGCGGGCAATTGAGGAAAGTGGCGGAGGTCTTCGCGACGCGCACCGGCCGTAGTGTGGCGGCGATGATCGCGGCGGCGCAGTCGGAAACGGAAATCGCCAAGGCATTTCGGAATAACTTCATTTTGAAGAGTAGAGAAGAAGGCCGCCAGTTGCTGGATCGAGCCGTTGCCCAAAAGGAGCTACGCAAAGATATAGACTTCGAGACAACGCTGGACCTGCTGTACGCGCCCATTTATTTCCGCCTGCTGATCGGGCATGGCAAATTGTCGCCGGAGTTTACAGATTCCGTGCTGGAGCACGCATTATTTGGGCTGGCAGTGCAGACATGAGCGATGGTGTATGTTAGATTGCAAATATCATGGCAAGCCGTAGTGTGAATAAAGTAATCCTGATCGGCCGTTTGGGCCGGGATGCGGAGATGGCGTATACCGCCGCGCAAATCGCCATCGTCAAATTTTCAGTCGCCACCAGCATGCGCTGGAAAGACAAGCAGACCGGCGACTGGAAGGAAGAGACCAACTGGTCGAACGTCGTGTTCTGGCGCGGCGAGAATGTCGCGCCCTATTTGCTGAAGGGCACCCAAGTCTACATCGAAGGCCGCCTCCACACGCGCAGTTACGACGATAAGGACGGCAAAAAGGTCTGGGCCACCGAAGTAGTGGCGGACGAAGTCATCCTGCTAGGCGGAAAAGGCGACGGTGGATCTGCTCAGCCGTCGAGGCGACGAGTATTCGCAGCAGGAGCCGATGCGGAGTGCGCCGCGGGGTCGAGCGACTCAGGCTGCTCCAGCTCAGGCAGCGCCGATGAGCGGCGGGGTGGATGAGGACGACGTTCCGTTTTAATTATTGAAGAAGCCATTCACCGCTAAACAGGGGCAGTATCTTGCCTTCATCTTCCACTACACGAAGATTCACGGAATCGCGCCCGCCGAAGTAGACAGGCAGAGATATTTCAAGGTGTCGCCGCCATCGGTGCATCAGATGGTGATTACTCTGGAAGTCCACGGTTTCATCGAGAGGGCCCCCGGGCAGGCTCGGTCGATTCGTCTACTCATCGGTCGCGGGGATTTGCCGGAGCTTGAATAAGCGCCGACGGCTCCGGAGATCGCTCCCTGCGGTCGCGGCTCTGAAAAGACGACGACTATCAGTTGGTACTTCATACGTCGGCTGAAGCCGGCGCTGCAAGCTGAAGCTCGCGCCACAAAGCTGGCCTCCCGAAAGTCGCGGCGCTAATAGTGGTAACGCGCCTGCAAGAAAACGATTTCCGATTCGCCCACCCGGTAAACCAGTCGGTGCTCGCGCGTGATGCGGCGCGACCAAGCCCCTGCCAACACGTTCTTCAGTGGCTCCGGCTTCCCAATTCCAATGAAAGGATCTCGCATAACGGCTTCCACCAGGTCCATCGTTCGAAGCGCGGTGTTGCGATCGGTCTCGATCCAGAAGACAAGATCCCGCCGAAACCCCGGATGAAAAACAGCCCGGCGGTCAGCGGGACGGCCCAAGCCCGATTTCCTTGCGGAAAGATTCCACCGTTTGACCCTTTCCAGTTCCACGCTCTGCATCGCGAAGTGCGCGGATCAGCCGCTGGGCATTGCGGGGCGAGCGCAGAAGATGCGACGTTTCTAGCAGGCTCGAAAGCTCGGCAGCGTCGATAAGGGCCACATCTTTCCCCTTACGACGCTTGACCACAATGACCTCGCGGTCGTCGCTAACCCTATCGAGAAAGGACGCGAGTTCCTGTCTCAGTCTCGAGTATGTAGTTTCGACTGCCATGATTCGATTGTACAGGATTTCTGTACGTCAGACACGCCCTTTGGTTCCGCAGACGATAATCACCTCAGCCGGGAAGCTCATCCCACGACCGGTCGAGTACGCACGAAGAGCTTCGAGCGCCTTCTCCTTCACTTCCCTCAACTGCTCGCCGGAAAGCTTGGCGATATTTTCACGAAGCTTCTCTGACATCTCGCACCGCAGCGTCCAAAAGTCTTCGATTGAAATTGGTGCTTCTATCTTGAATTGCAGCAGGCGCTCGGATGGAGCAATCGCGCCGGCTTCGAGCAGAACGCCCCTTAGCGTTCCCGCACTGGCAAAGCGGAATGGGTCCTGATCGACCGGCGGAGGCGACGAATCGACATAAGGTTCGATGACCCGCGACAGCGTGCTGAAAAAAGGATTTCTGTCGGCGAAGTGCCAGACCGCCAGGGCCAGCTTCTGCCCCGGCTTGAGCACTCTCAGCATCTCGCGAACTCCGTCGACTGGAGATGGGAAGAACATCACGCCGAAGCGGCTGACCACGGTATCGAATGCAGCGGCTGGGAACGGCAAATGGTCCGCAAAGGCGACCTCGAATTGTGCGTTCTGAAACCCCTGCTGGTCTGCCGTTCGCCGAGCGGCCGCGACCATCCCTGGAACCGGATCGACCCCGACGACTTTACCTTCCGGTCCGACCAAAGCGGCGATGGTCAACGCGGGCTCTCCAGGACCCGTAGCGATATCCAGCACCGCCTGCCCGCTGCCAATTTGCCCATCTTCAATAAGAGCTTGTGTGACCGGATCGAACATCTGCCGGATGACTTCGCGGTGCTTTTCCCAGAAAGGAGCGGAGCCGCTCCAGCGATCGACGAGCTCTTGATTGGGTTGCATGAGTGGAAATGTTTCGAAAACCCCCTCGCTCACGGGCTGACCGCTCCCGATGGTCGCGGCTCTGTCGAGCGGTTTTTGGCGACGTTTCACAAAGACATCAGGCCTGCTGCCGGCGCATTCTTCGGATGAGCCGCTTATTCCTTCTCCGCTCCACCGTCGGCGGCGCGAAGGCTTCTTCGATTAGTTGAGCCTGTTCCTGATTGTGGCGCTTCAGCGATCCCGGCGACGGGCTAGCGCTTTCCGGACGGCCTGCGTAGCCAATCGTGCGTCCTTGCCGGTCGAGCACTGGCTGGATATAGCCTCGCACGAAGCCCCAGGCGCCCATGTTGCGAGGTTCTTCCTGCACCCAGACCACTTGGCTTGCCGCGGGATAGCGGCGCAACACTTCGTTGAACTCGTTTTCGGGGCACGGATATAACTGTTCCATGCGCACGATCGCGGTATCGGTCAGCTTACGGGCGTCGCGGGCGGCCAGCAGTTCGTAGTAAATCTTTCCCGAGCACACAAGGATCCGGCGCACCGCCGACGCATCGGCGACGGTTTCATCGGCCAGCACGGGGTGGAACACGCTGCCGCGCAGCAGCTCGTCCATGGACGAAATCACTTTCGCATGCCGCAGCAGGCTCTTTGGCGTCATCACCACGAGCGGCTTGCGCGCGGGACTCTTCAATTGCCGCCGCAGCGCGTGGAAATACTGCGCGGGCGTCGTTAGATAGACGACGCGCATGTTGTACTCGCCCGAAAGCTGGAGGAACCGTTCCAGGCGCGCGCTCGAATGCTCCGGACCGCCGCCCTCCTGCCCGTGAGGCAGCAGCAGCACCAGCGCCGAGTTCAGATTCCACTTCGATTCCGCCGAGGAGATGAACTGGTCGGTGATGATCTGGCCGCCATTCGAGAAATCGCCGTATTGCGCTTCCCATGCCACCAGCGCGTTCAGGTCCGCGGCGCTGTAACCATACTCGAAACCCATCACCGCGTATTCGCTGAGAGGACTGTTGTAGACCTCAAACGGACCCACTTGCGACAGCGGCGTGAACACTTTGTCCGATTCGTAATCGTGATATTCAGCGTGGCGCTGGCTGAAGGTGCCGCGGCCTGAATCCTGTCCCGAGAGGCGCACCGGATGGCCTTCCATCGCCAGGCTGCCGAAGGCCAGCAGCTCCGCCATCGCCCAATCCACGGGAGCGCCCTCCAGCACCGCCCGTCTCTTGGCGATCAAGCCGGCGAGCTTCGGATGCAAATGGAAGTCGGCCGGGAACGTGGTCATGGCGTTCACCACCCGATCTACCACCGACCGTTCGATCCCGGTCGCGGGCTGCATGATTAACGAGGACTCGGCGGGCATCGATACCACTTGCACCTCGACCGCGTCCTTGTTCTGCTGCGACTCGTCGTAAATCGCATACAGGCGCTTCTTCTGAGCTTCGTGCCAGTCAGTCACTTCTTGCGGCGTGACCAGGCCTTCCTGCTCCAGACGCTCGGCGTAAATCGCGGCGACGGGTTTCTGGGCCTTGATCTTGCGATACATCACGGGCTGCGTGTAGCTGGGATCGTCGCCTTCGTTGTGGCCGTTCTTGCGATAGCAGATCAGGTCGATGACCACGTCCTTGTGAAAACGCTGCCGGTAATCGCCGGCGATCTGCGTCGCGCGCACGCACGCTTCCGGATCGTCCCCGTTGACGTGAAACACCGGCGCCTGCACCGACAGCGCGACGTCGGAACAATAAGTGGACGTACGCGCCGCGCTGGCATTGGTCGTGAATCCGATCTGGTTGTTGATCACCAGGTGGATCGTGCCGCCGGTGTAATAGCCGGCGATCTGAGAATAGTTAAAGGCCTCGGCGACAATCCCCTGCCCGGCCATCGCGGCGTCGCCGTGAATCACCAGCGGAATCACCTTGTCGCGTTTCGCGTCCTTCAGCAGATCCTGCGCGGCGCGCGCATAGCCTTCCACCACCGGATTCACCGCTTCCAGATGGCTGGGATTGAACGCCACCGTGACGTTGATTTTCTTGCCCGACGGCAGAACGCGCTCCTGCGAGCCTCCCAGGTGATATTTCACGTCACCCGAGCCTTCAATGGAATCGGGATCGTCGTCGCCTTCGAACTCGGCGAAAAGCTGCACCATGCTCTTGCCCGCGATGTTGGCTAACACGACGAGTCTTCCGCGATGCGCCATGCCGATCACGACCTCGGCCGCACCCGCGTTCGCGGCGCGATCCAGCAGCTCCTCGATAATCGCGATGGCCGATTCGCCGCCTTCGAGACCGAACCGCTTGTGCCCCTTAAATCGCGTGTCGAGGAAATTTTCGAAGCTCTCCGCGCCGATCACATCCTGCAAAACGCGCCGCTTCAGCACGGGTTCCAGAGGCCACTGGTTCAACGTCGGCTCCATGCGCTGCTCCAGCCAGTTGCGCTCCTCGGTATTGTCAATGTGCATCCACTGCACGCCGATTTTGCCGGCGTAGGTCAGCCGCAGTCTGTCGATGAGCGCCCGCAGCGTCATCACGCCGAACGATCCCGCGTGGAAACTGCGATCCAGGTCCCAAATGGTCAGCCCGTGAGTCGATGGCTCCAGGTCGGGATGCGAAGTGCGCGGCACGCCCAACGGATCGAGGTCGGCTACCAGGTGCCCTCGCTCCCGCCAGGCTTGAATCAGGCGCGCAACCGCCGCCTGCTTCATCGGATCGGCATTGATCACCGGGGCGGCGGATTGGTCCGGCTCCCAGCGCATGGCGCGCATCGGGATCCCGAGGCTCGCGAAAATCGAATCGTAAAACCCGTCTTCTCCTTCGAGGAGCGCTTGCAGGCGACCGAGGAACAGACCCGATTCCGCGCCCTGAATCACCCGGTGATCGTAGGTGCAGGTTACCGTCATCACCTTGCTGAGGCCCAGCGAGGTGCGCACGTCCTCTGGAACACCCCGGTATTCAGGTGGATAATCGATGGCCCCGGTGGCGATAATCGCGCCCTGCCCAGGCATGAGGCGCGGAGTCGATCCCATGGTCCCGACCGTACCGGGATTGGTGAGCGAGATCGTTGTGCCCTCGAAATCCGCCACAGTGAGCTTATTTGTGCGCGCGCGAGCCACTAAATCGTCAAACGAAGCCAGGAATTGTGCAAAATCCATGGCTTGCGCGCCCTTGATCGACGGTACTTTGAGCGATCGCGCGCCGTCCTTGCCCGCCACGTCCACCGCGATTCCAAGGTTCAGATTCTGGTGAGTAATCCGAAAGCTCTCGTCGCCATTCTCCGAATAAGCCTGATTCAGCGCGGGGACCGTTTCCACCGCTTTGACGATCGCCCACGCGACGATATGTGTATAAGAAATCTTGCTCTTACCTGCAACCGAGCGCCGTTCGTTGATCAGGCGCCGGTTTTCATCGATCACCTTGACCGGCATCGCCCGCTGGCTGCTGGCGACGGGCATGGTGAGGCTCGCCGTCATGTTTTCGGCGATCCGGAGGGCGGGTCCACGAAGCGGGACCAGTTGGTCGCCCGGCGCGATCGGCGGCACAGGCGCTACTGGTTTGGAAGCTGTGGGAGGGGCCAGCGCGACCGCGGTTCCGTTGGCTGGAACCGTTTCAAATACTTGTTTCCAATCGGCATCGACGGTTTGCCGGTCGTGCAGATACTGGTGATACAGCTCTTCTTCGAGCCAGTTATTAATACTGGGTTTTGGGGACTCGGGCATGCGGATAGACTTCACCTATTATGATAACTGATGCCTCGCGCACTGATCTTTTCCGACCTTCATAACGACACCAAGGCCTTGGAAAGGCTCATGGATATCGACGCCGACTACTACTTTGCGGCGGGCGACCTGGTGAACTGGGCTCGGGGGCTCGACAAGATGGGCGAGACTCTGAAAAGACGCGCGGACGGCATGTTTGTGCTGCCCGGCAATCATGAATCCGTGCGCGATATTGAAGGCCTTTGCGCCCATTTCGGATTCGTGAATTTCCATGAGCAGACCATGCAGATCGGCGCGACCCATGTCGCAGGGCTCGGATATTCCAGCCCGACGCCTTTCGATACGCCGGGCGAGTATTCCGAGGAAGAAATCGCGACACGTCTTGCCAAATTCGCGGATTTGAAGCCGCTGGTGCTGATCTGCCATTGCCCGCCGCTGAACACCGCGCTCGATCGGATTAAGGAAGGGCTCCACGCCGGCAGCCAGTCAGTACGGGCGTTTATCGAACAACATCAACCTCAATATTTTTTCTGCGGACATATTCATGAGGCGGAGGGAGCGGTGATTCAAATGGGTTCGACTAGGGCCCAAAACGTCGGCAAAAAGGGCTATCTCCTCGAACTATAAATGCGGCGCGCATGGTAACATTCTGCTTCCGCCGAATATGATTCCAGCCGAAATGACCGAGGTCCCCTCGCGCCGGGAGCGTGTGTTTCGAGGAGCGCTCCGCGTATTTTCGGTGCTGTCGATTCTCTTCCTGATGGGTTATGTATTCACGATGTTTCGGGCCCGGCACGAATTTTCGCAGCCCGAATCCGTGGTGGCCGCGCAATCGTCGATGCTGGAGCACGACGGCACGCTGTATTACAGCTTGAAGGATTATCCATACACCGTCTGCGCGTACATGCCGATTTTCTATTTTCTCGAGGCGGCCGGCATTCGCGCGGGGTTGCCGGCGATTCTCACAGGCCGCCTGATCAGTCTCGCGGCGCTACTCGCGTCCTTTGCGCTGTGCTGGCGCCTGGCCCTCCTCTACACCGGCAACCGGTACGCGGCCTGGATCGCGGCGCTCCTTGCAGCGTCCAGTACGCTGTTGTTGAACTGGGGCACGATCGCGCAGGTGGATATGCTGGCGGTCGCACTGTCGATGGCCGGTTTTTATCAGTTCTCCCGATACTATGTGCGCGGAGAGAACACGCTTCTGTGGGCGGGACTGTTCGCCGCCGCGGCTTTTTTCACCAAACAAACCATGCTCGCCGCTCCGGCCGCGATGTTCATTCTTCTCCTGTTCAGGAATCGCAAAACGGCGCTGTTATTCGGCTTCGCGCTCAGTGGATCGATCGCGGCAGTGGCGCTGGGGATCAACACGGCCCTAGGCGGACGGTTCTTCGCCAATACAGTATTGGCCAACATCAACCCTTTCGATCTGGAGAAATTGACGCAGCACCTCACCTATTTCGGACTGATCTCCGGTTCGCTGGTGGTTGCACTCGCCATCGCGTTGCCTCGAATGGTGCGCGGACGGTCCGCGCCGCTGCTGGTTTATTTTGGGATTGCGGCGGTCCTATTCCTCACCCTCGCCTCGAAAGTCGGCTCCGATTCCAACTATCAACTGGAGCCCACTCTACTGCTGATCGTCTGCACCTGCGCCGGTCTGGTGGAGTTGAATCTTTTCGATTTGGTTTTCCGCAACAGCAGAAGCTACGTCACGCTTTTGCAAGGCCTGGTGGTGCTTTTCATGGTACAGAACTACCGCATCGCGATTCCCGACACCATCGCACGTTACCTGAAGGAGAACCTGTTTCGCGCCGAAATGGCCGCCCTCGATCCTTACCTCAACAAGGCCAACGGCAAAATCTTTTCCGTCGATCTGGACCCGATTGCACTCTCGCGCGGCCGGCTCGACGTCGAGCCGTTAATTTACGGTCTGCTGGTCAGCGCAGGCCGGATCGACCCCGAACCGGTCCGCAGAGACTTGGCAGCAGCGGCATTTCCGCTTGTGATTCTCTACGAAGACGTGGACCATCCCATCCCCGATGCGAGCCTGGAAATCGCCCGCCTCCAAGAAGTCCATTTGGCCGAGCTAAGGAAACATTACCATTTGGTCGATCATATTAACGGGCCCTATCTTGGCGGAATCTACATCTATCAACCGGTCGCTCATGACTAAACCAGAGAGGCTCTCACAAGCCGAATATCACGACGTGCGGTTCACTCACGATCCCCGGCGCGCCCCTGTCTGGAGGGCTCTGGCAGGCTATCTCCAGAAATGGGTCCCAGCCGACGAAGGTCTGCTCGAATTGGGCGCCGGCTACGGCGAATTCACCCGTGAGATCCGCGCCGCCACGAAGTGGGCCCTTGATCAAAACCCCGCGCTGGGCCAGCATTGGGATCCCTCGGTCAAGCAGTTGTTCCAATCCGTGCTCGACCCCTGGCCCATTCCCGACGCCAGCCTCGGCACCGTCTTCGCCTCCAATTTCTTCGAACACTTCACCATTGAGGAAGGCGCGGCCATCCTGGCGCAGGCCCGGCGCGTATTGCACCCTGGCGGCCGCCTGATCGCCGTACAGCCGAATTTCCGGCTGGAGCAGCGCCGGTACTTCGACGACTACACCCACCGCACCATCTTCACCGACAACGGCTTTTGCGATTTTGTCCGCGCCATGGGCTGGAAAGTGCTTCACGTGGAGCCGCGCTTCACTCCGTTCACTATGAAATCGCGAATCCCCACGGCCGAATGGCTGGTGAAGCTGTATCTGTCTCTGCCCATTCGCCCTTTCGCCGGCCAGTTTCTGGTGATTGCCGAGTCGTCCAATCCCTGAAGAGTTTCCCCGGAACTGCCGATAAATCCCAAGGGAGTTCTCCGGCCGATGTGGCGTGGCAAAAAAGTAGCGGTCATTTTTCCGACGTACAACGAAAAGGACTCCATCCGCGCCGCCACGCTGGATTTTTTCGCCACCGGTTTGGTCGACGACATCATCGTCGTGAATAACAACGCCGCGACCGGCACCTCGGAAGAAGTGGCCGGTACCGGAGCCATCGAAATCTTTGAAAAGAAACAGGGTTACGGTAACGCGTTGCTCTGCGGCATCGACTACACCGATGCCGATCTGGTGGTTCTCGCCGAGCCCGATGGCACCTTCAGCGGCCACGATCTGCTCAAATTGCTCGCCTATTCCGACGATGTTCCCGTAGTGTTCGGCACCCGCACCAGCCGCGAAATGATCTGGGACGGCGCGAATATGGGGCGCTTTCTGCGCTGGGGAAATTGGGCGGTCGCGAAAATGACGGAGCTGCTGTTCAACACTACGATGCTCAGCGATATGGGGTGCACTTACCGGCTGTTTCATAGCTCGGCATTGAAACGCATCCGTCCGCACTTAACGATCGGCGGTTCTCATTTCGGCCCGCAATTGCTGATGGAAGTGGTTTCGCACAGCATTCCCTTCATTGAAGTGCCGGTAAATTATCGGGCCCGCGTCGGAGAATCCTCAGTCACGGGCGACCTATGGAAGGCCTTTCTGCTTGGGATGCAGATGATCGCGCTGGTGCTCAGCTACCGCTTCGGCGCACGGCGGCGGGATAGAAGCTCGTGGGATATCCCCAGACCATCTCTTGAACCTTCGCAATTGCAATTGAAAAACCTGGCTGTGGCGGTCGCAAACGAAAAACATGTGGGGCAGGTTCCCGACCTGCCCGCCGTCCAACCGATACCCGTCGCCGTTTCAGAGCCGCGCCCGCAGGAAGCGATCTCCGGCCGTTCACGGGAGCGGTGAACTCCGCTTGTTTTTCGAAGAAAGTAGGAGCGGGCAGGTCGGGAACCTGCCCCACCAACATGACAGTGCCCGAGCACTATGTGATAAATGGCAAGCATTCCTCCCCTCTTTGTGGTGAAATAGAAGTTACCCCCACGCCTGGAGGAATCAGCACACTTGAGTACAGCAGTCCTCGCCTTGGAAGACGGCACGGTCTTCGAGGGCAGTAGTTTTGGTGCGCCCGTTGAACACTCGGGAGAAGTTGTTTTCAACACCTCCCTCACCGGCTACCAGGAAATCTTCACCGACCCTTCGTATGCCGGACAGATCGTCGTTCTCACCAACCCGCAAATCGGCAATTACGGCGCCAACGACGAAGATAATGAGTCCGTAAAGCCGTACATTGAAGGATTAGTCGTCCGCGAGTTCTCTCCGCTGTCCAGCAACTGGCGCGCGGATGAAACGGCACAGACGTTTCTCACCGGCAACCAGGTACCGGTCATCGCGGGCATCGATACGCGAGCGCTCGTCCGGCATCTCCGCTCCCGAGGCGTGATGCGCGGCGTGCTCTCAGCCCGTGGCGGAACCAAGGACGAATTGGTTGCCCGTGCGAAGAACTCACCCTCGATGACCGGCCTCGATCTGGCGACTCGCGTCACGACTCCGACGATTTACGAGTGGGACAAAGCAGTCGACCTGTGCTCGCCATCCGACCTCGCAGGCAAGCCCGCCGAGTCGCGATTCCACGTGGTCGCGTACGACTTCGGCATGAAGCGAAACATTCTGCGGCGTCTGGTCCAGGTTGGTTGCCGCCTGACCGTGGTACCCGCCGGAACCTCCGCCGCCGACGTGCTCGCGCTCAAGCCCGATGGCGTGTTTCTCTCCAACGGCCCCGGCGATCCCGAGCCTCTGGAATATCCCGCTGCACAGGTGGCGAAATTGGTCGGCCATGTGCCGATTTTCGGGATCTGCCTGGGTCATCAGATCCTCGGCCTCGCGCTGGGCGGCAAGACTTACAAACTGAAATTCGGGCATCGCGGCGGCAATCATCCGGTGCTCAATAGCGTTACCGGCAAGGTCGAGATCACGTCGCACAATCACGGCTTCGCGGTCGATCCCGACTCGCTCAATCTCAACGAAATCGAAATCACTCATACCAATTTAAACGACGATACGCTCGAAGGCTTCCGCCACCGCAATCATCCCGTATTCTGCGTGCAATACCATCCGGAGGCCGCCCCCGGACCGCATGATTCGCTGTACCTGTTCGATGATTTTGTGAAGCTGATGGAAGCGGGAAAATAGCCGATGCCGCGACGCAACGATATCCACCGCATCCTGATCGTCGGCTCCGGTCCGATCATCATCGGGCAGGCCTGCGAGTTCGATTACTCCGGCGCGCAGGCGTGCAAGGCGCTGCGCAGCGATGGCTACGAAGTGGTCCTGATCAATTCCAATCCCGCGACGATCATGACCGACCCCGATCTCGCGAACCGCACTTATGTCGAGCCGCTCAGCGTCGAGTTCGCCGCCGAAGTCATTCGCCGCGAGCGTCCCGATGCGCTGCTCTCCACCGTCGGCGGCCAGACCGGATTGAACCTGGCGATCGCACTGGCCGAAGCGGGCATCTTGGACAAGTACGGAGTCGAGCTGATTGGCGCGAAAGTCGATTCGATCAAGAAGGCAGAAGACCGCCTTCTGTTCAAGGACGCGATGCGCAAAATCGGCCTCGAAACGCCGGTTTCGCAGCTGGTCAACAGCGTCGACAAAGGCCTGGAATTTGCCGCGCGAGTCGGATATCCCGTCATCCTGCGTCCCAGTTTCACGATGGGCGGAACCGGCGGCGGGATCGCCTACCACCGTGAAGAATGCGAGGAGATTTTAGAACGCGGCCTCGATCTCTCACCCGTTCACGAAACGCTGATCGAGCAAAGCGTGCTCGGGTGGAAAGAGTACGAGCTGGAAGTGATGCGCGACGTCGCGGGCAACGCGATTATCGTATGCTCCATTGAGAATTTCGATCCTATGGGCGTCCACACGGGCGACTCCATCACCATCGCTCCTGCGCAGACCTTGACTGATCGCGAATATCAGATGATGCGCGACGCAGCGCTGGCCTGCCTGCGCGAAATCGGCGTCGATACCGGCGGATCGAACGTCCAGTTCGCCATCGATCCGGCAACGGGCCGCATGGTGATCGTCGAGATGAACCCGCGTGTGTCGCGCAGCTCCGCGCTGGCGTCCAAGGCCACCGGATTCCCGATCGCGAAGATCGCGGCGAAGCTCGCCGTCGGCTATCACCTCAACGAAATCAAGAACGACATCACGCGCAAAACTCCGGCCTGTTTTGAGCCGACCATCGATTACGTGGTCGTAAAAATCCCCCGCTGGCAGTTCGAAAAATTCCCTGGCGCGGAGCCCGTGCTGGGCACGCAAATGAAGAGCGTCGGCGAAGTGATGGCCATCGGCCGCACGTTCAAACAGGCGCTGGGCAAGGGGATGCGCAGCCTCGAAACCGGCAAGGCCGACGGCGCAACGAAGTTCGTAGAGGAACTGATCGAGCCCCGCTTGATCACCCCCAATCCGGACCGCCTGGGCTACATCCGTTACGCTTTTGAGAAAGGCTACACCGAAGAACAGGTTCATGCCTTCACCTCTATCGACCCGTGGTTCCTGCGCAACGTGCGCGAGCAAGTGGACCTCGAAAAAGAAATGGCCGGGCTGTCGCTGGAGACCGTCACGCGCGAGCATATGCTCACCGCCAAGCGCGATGGCCTTTCCGATTCGACGCTCGCCCGGGGCTGGGGCGTGAAGCCGCTCGAAGTGCGTGCCAAACGCAAGGAATTGGGCGTGACAGCGGTTTTCAATCGCGTGGATACCTGCGCGGCGGAGTTTGAAAGCTTCACTCCGTACATGTATTCGAGCTACGAGTCGGAATGCGAATCGAACCCAACCAAGAACAAGAAAGTCATGATTCTTGGCTCCGGCCCCAACCGCATCGGGCAGGGCATCGAGTTCGATTACTGCTGCTGCCATGCGTCCTTCGCCCTCCAGGAGTTCGGTATTGAGTCGATCATGGTCAATTGCAATCCGGAAACAGTTTCCACGGATTACGATACCAGCGACCGTCTGTACTTCGAGCCTCTGACTTTGGAAGAGGTTCTAAACATTGTAGATACCGAGAAGCCCGACGGCGTGATCGTGCAGTTCGGCGGTCAGACGCCTTTGACGCTGGCGTTGCCGCTGAAGGCTGCGGGCGTGCCGATTATCGGGACCGATCCCGAAAATATCGACCTCGCCGAGGACCGCAAGCGCTTCGGCAAGCTGCTCGACGACCTGAAAATTCCATCACCTGAAAACGGGTCGGCAACCAGCGCCGAAGAGGCCTGCAACGTCGCGCGATCCATCGGATTCCCGGTGCTGGTCCGTCCAAGTTACGTGCTCGGCGGGCGGGCCATGGTCATCGCCTACGACGAAGATACCGTGCGCCGCTACATGCACGAAGCTATCGGCTTTTCGCAGGACCGCCCTGTTCTGATCGACCGCTTTTTGGAAGACGCCACCGAGGTGGACGTGGATGCGCTCGCCGATATGCACGGCAGCGTGCTGATCGCGGGCATCATGGAGCATATTGAAGAAGCCGGGATTCATTCGGGCGATTCGAGCTGCGTGCTGCCGGCGACGTCGCTCGAACCGCAGGTCATCGCGACGATCCGCTCATACACAGAGAGCCTGGCCCGCGCGCTCAACGTCATCGGCCTGATGAACGTGCAGTACGCCGTGAAAGAAGGCAAGGTCTACGTGCTGGAAGTGAACCCGCGAGCCTCACGCACGGCTCCGTATGTCAGCAAAGCCACTGGTGTCGCGCTGCCGAAAATAGCGGTGGGTTTGATGCTCGGCAAGAAAATCGACGAGTTCACGGATCAGACGGGCGTCCTCAAGGTCCCGCAATTTTTCGTGAAATCGCCTGTGTTTCCGTTCAACAAATTTCCCGGCGTCGACCCGACTCTGGGCCCGGAGATGCGTTCCACCGGCGAAGTCATGGGCGTCGGCGAAAACTTCGGTGAAGCCTTCGCCAAGGCGCAGCTAGCCGCGGGTCAGCCCTTGCCCGATAAAGGCCGGGTCTTCATCAGCGTGAACGATCGCGACAAACTGGTCGCCGTCGCGCTGGCGAAGCGTCTGAACACTCTGGGCTTCGAAATCACCGCCACCAGGGGCACCGCCGCCGCCATCCGCGCGGCTGGAGTCGCTTCCAAAACCGTCTTTAAAGTGAATGAGGGCCGCCCGAATGCCGTCGATTTGCTCAAAGCCGGCTCGCTCGATCTGATTATCTACACCGCCACCAGCGGAGCGCACGCGTTTGCAGATGAAAAGTCGATTCGCAAGAATGCGGTGACCTATCGGGTGCCCTGTATCACCACCATGAGCGGTGCCAAAGCCGCCGTCGAAGCGATCATCTCGCGTCGGCGAGACCCAATCAGGGTGTGGAGCTTGCAGGAGATTCACGGGGCGCCGGTAGCGAAAACCTCGGCCTAGCCCCATGCGTCAGCTTGGGGCTATTTCCATGACCGCGCACCAACCACAAGCTGACGCATGGGGCTAAAAGTGTGTCCCTGCTCCGGATGGAAAGCAACGAATTACGCCGACAGGCGGGAAGCGGATAGCCGGCATCTTCACGTCCGCCCGCATGCTCACGCATGGCGGCTCAGCGGGCAAATGCGCAAAACTATAACGCTTTAGCCAGCTCTTCCGCGAACGCGCTCTGCGGACCACCAGCAGTCCGCTTCGCTCCGCCTGCGCTACGCTTGCCACGCCGGGGAGGACGCTGATCCGCCACCGGAGCCGCCGCCGTGGCGACAGCCGTACTTGAGCTGGAAGCTGTTGCAGAAACAGGAGGTTGTGCCGCAGTGTGGCTGGGCGCGGGACTCTGATAGCTCCGCTCCGGACCACGTTCCGGTCGATCACCCGGCCGGTCTCCTGGACGAGTGGCGCCCTTCGGCTTGGGTGGCTGAGCGGGATTCGCCCGAAGCAGACGGTCCTCAAGCGGCGCCCGATCGAAGCGGCGGATAATGGAGTTCATTTCCTCGGTATTCGGCGCTTCAATGAACGCGAATCCCTTGGACTCCTGTGTTTCCGGATTGCGGATAACCTTTATCGCATCTGCGACCAGGTTTTCGGCTGAGAGCCAGCCCTTGATATCGTCCGCGGTTACCCAAACGGGCAAGTTGCCCAAAAAGACGGTAAAACTCATTCGGCGGTTGTCTTCGACTCCATTGGTGGGGGTTTGGCTCGAGTACGATGGTCCCTCGGGCATTACCAGCGTATCACACTCTGCAAAAGAGGTAAATAAGAAATTTGGATATACTTTCCCCATCTAGGTATCTCCTCGAAAGGAGGGGATTCCATGAAAACTACTTTGCTCCTATTCGTTGCCGCCTTTTGCGCCGCCCAACCCAGCCAGGAAAAGTTGGTCAAGGAAGTTCGTCATGAACTGGTGATGCTTCCTTATTACGGCGTTTTCGACAATCTCGCCTATCGCGTCGATGGCGCCAAAGTCACACTTTTCGGCCAGGTCGTCCGTCCGACCCTCAAATCGGACGCTGAGAACGTGGTCAAGAAGATCGAAGGCGTGGAGCGGGTCGACAATGAAATCGAGGTGCTCCCGCTCTCGCCGAACGACGACCGGATTCGCCGCGCAGCATATCGCCAGATCTTTTCGAAGCCTGGCCTGGAGCGATATCAGATGGGAGCGGTGCCGCCGATTCACATTATCGTGAAGAACGGGAATATTACGCTGGTCGGCGTGGTCGACAACGAGGCCGACAAAAATCTCGCCGGCATCGCCGCCAAAGGGGTTCCCGGAGCTTTTGGAGTCACGAACGACCTGGTGGTCGGTAAATAGCCGATGGGACAGGCGCTTTCGCCTGTCGGCTAGCCCCATGCGTCAGCTTGGGGCTACTTTGTGTGACAGCCCCAAGCTGACGCATGGGGCTCGCTGGGGAAGTGTCGCCAGACAAGGAAACTCGGGGACAACCTCCTAGAGATGACGATTGGCGGTGTCACTCAACGGGTAGTCCCCCAGCGTGATGTCCTCCTCCATTCCGTCAAGGCGATCACCAGCGGTCCGCTGATAGCAGAGCAACAATTATTAATAATATTCCACGTTACTGACGACGCGATCCTGGGTTGTTAGTAGCAGAAGGTGGTTATGAAAACCACATTGTTCAGCACGATGTTTTTCGCGATGGCCGCTTTCGCCGCCGCGCAGCCGCTTACCGATGAAGTCACCCGGCAACTGGAAGCTCTTCCTAACCACGGTGTGTTCGACAACCTCAAATACACCGTCAACGGCGACAAGGTGATCCTGTTCGGCCAAGTCGTCAATCCGGATCTGAAGTCTTCCGCCGAAAAGGCCGTGAAGCATATCGCAGGCGTCGCCAGCGTAGATAACCAGCTTCAAATTCTACCCGGCGACCTGGTAGAAAATGACATCCGCGCCGGCGTCTTTCGCGCGTTGCTCCTGGCACTCCAACCCGGAAAATCCATCCATATCCTCGTGAAAAATCAGAACGTCACACTGGTCGGCAGCGTGCGGACTCAGGGCGACAAAAACCAAGCCGGTATCCTAGCCCACGGAGTCCCGCTGGTCGCAAACGTGTCTAACGACCTCGTTGTGGGAGGCTAGACTATCCGCTCCCTGACGTTCGCGGTTCCGTTGCAGCACGGAGCCGACATACGTCCGCATAAGCGATCAGCGGTGGGTGCCCCGCCAGGACTACAATCTGTAAATGCGTTCCCTGCTTTTCGCCCTCGCCCTCTGCCTCCCTCTGGCCGCGCAGCCAAAACCTCCCATCGCAACCGCTGACTACGCCAAGTGGGAAACTCTCGGCACCGGAGTCTTCTCGCCCGACGGCAAGTGGTTCGCCTATCCCATCCGCCGCAGCGACGGGACCTACGAGCTTCGCATCTCGTCCACGGCCGGAGGCAAAACGCAAATTGCAAAGCTCGCCATGGACCCTGCGTTTTCCTCGGATTCGAATTGGGTGGCCTACGCGATCGGCGTCTCCGAATCCGACGCGGAGAAAGCTCCGGCGGCGCGCAAGCCGCAAAATAAGCTCGGCCTGATGGACTTGTCCACTGGCACAGCGACCACCGTCGACGACATCACGGCCTTCGCCTTCTCCGACCGGGGAGCTTTCTTAGCTATGCGCCGCTATGGCCCACGAGCGGCCGCGACTCCCGCAGCAACTCCAGCAGCAGGCCGAGGTGGACGAGGCGGCGGTGGACGCGGCGGCGCGACCGATGCCGTCGGCACCACCTTATTAGTGCGCGACCTGGCCTCCGGCGTCGACACCACCTTCGGCGATGTGACCGATTTCAAGTGGCAGGACAAGGGCACCAATCTTGCCATGACCATCGGCGCCGAGAATCGCGTCGGCAACGGAATCCAGCTCTTCGACGCCGCGTCTTCCACGCTGAAGGTCCTCGATTCAGGCGATGCCAGCTTCTCCAACCTCACCTGGCGCAAGGATTCGTCCGATCTAGCCGCGCTCCGCTCCAAGCGCGACAAAGCCTATGACGGCGATTCGCACGTCGTTCTCGCCTGGCGGAATCTTGCAACTAAGAAAACGGCCGACGTGCCAGCCCCGCAGCGCGTCGTATCCTCCCGAGCCCCCCAGTGGTCCGAAGACGGCAAAATGATTTACGTCGGCCTGGCCGAATGGGACAAGAAAGCCGACCAGGTCCCTGGCGATCCCGCGAACGTCGAAGTCTGGCACGCCAAAGATGTCAACGTGGTCGCCGAGCAGAAGCTGCGCCTGACTCGCGATCGCGACCGCCACGCCGTCGCAGCCTGGAATATCGACTCCGGTAAAATCGTGCCTCTTGGAACCAACGTCAAGGAAACGATGACCTTCCCCCGCCACGGAACCATCGCCATCGCCACCGATGAAACCCCTTACGACACCGACGGCATGTTCGGCCGCCGCTACAACGACGTATATACAGTAGATCTCTCGACCGGCGCGCGCACCCCGGTCGCCAAACGCATCCTTCCCCCGGTCTGGCATAGCCCCGGCGGCCATTACGTGCTCGCCTTCAAAGACAACGTCTATACCATTTACGACCTTGAAACCGGAGCCACCCGCGAAATCAGCAAGCCGGCCGCGGGCGTCACCTTCACCGATAAAGAGGACGACCACACGCCCGCACACAAACCTTCCTGGGGCGTCGCGGGATGGACGAAAGATGACAAGAGCGTCATCGTCTACGACGACACCGACCTCTATGAGCTCTCCTCCGACGGCTCGAAATCCCGCAAGCTAACCAACGGTAGCGCCGAGCAGGTCCGCTATCGCTACGTCGCGGTCCAGAGCGAAGGCGGCGGTGGACGCGGAGGTCGCGGCGGCGGAGGTAACGACGAGGCTATCGATCTCTCCAAGCCCGCTTATCTAAGCATGTACGGCATCTGGACCAAGAAAACCGGCTACGCAATCCTCAAAGGCGACACGGTCGAAAAAGCCGTGTGGCTCGACAAAGGCACCCGCGGTCTGATCAAAGCCAAGGAATCCGACACCTACGCCTACGTCGCCGAGGCCTTCGACGCCTCGCCCAATTACTACGCCGCGTCATCGGACTTGAAGAGTCCTCGCCAGATCAGCGATACCAACCCGTTCCAGTCGAACTACGCCTGGGGCAAGTCGCAGCTCATCGAATATAAATCCCCCAAAGGCGAGCGCCTGCAAGGAGCTCTCTTCTACCCCGCCAACTACGAACCCGGCAAGCAGTATCCCATGCTGGTCCATATATACGAGCGCGAGAGCAACTTCCTGCACCGCTACTTTCCGGTCTCGGAGCGCTCGCCCTACAGCGAAGCCATCTGGACGTCGAAAGGCTACTTCGTCCTGATGCCCGACATCGTGTTCCGCCCCCGCGACCCCGGCATGTCGATCCTCGAATGCACAGTCGCCGCCACCAAAGCCGCCGTCGCCACCGGCATGATCGACGCCAAGCGCATGGGCATCACCGGCCATTCCTGGGGAGGCTACGGCTCCACCTTCATCATGACCCAGACCGACCTGTTCGCCGCCGGAGCCGTCGGCGGATCGCTCACCGACCTAATTTCCAACTTCGGCGAAGTCTACTGGAACAACGGCGTCCCCGAAACCGGCCACATGGAAGTCGGGCAGGAGCGCATGGAGGTCCCTCTGTGGGAAGATCCGCAAGCCTACATCCGCAACTCCGCCGTCTTCAGCGTGAATAAAATGAAGGGCCCGCTGCTGATGTCCACCGCCGATAAAGACGGCGCGTCCGACTGGCACCAGACGCTGGAGTTCTACAACATCGCCCGCCGAGCCGGCAAGCAGGTAGTAATGCTGATGTACCCCGGCGAGAATCATTCGCTAGCGATCAAAGCCAACCAAATCGACTACCACCACCGCATCCTAGACTGGTTCGGCTACTACCTAAAAAGCAACGACGCCCCAGAGTGGATCAACAAAGGAACATCAGTGCTCGACCGGGAGAAGGAGTTGAAGAGGATTAAGAAGGAGACCGAGGGGTCGGCAACGGATGGTGGGGGTCCGGGGGCGCCGTAAAGTGCGCACCCAACTCAATCCCGGTTACAACTACGACGGCGCCACCCACGTGTACGGTCTCGTCGGAAGTGGGACGTCTGACGCTTGGGGGCGTGACCGAGCTGCGACGCACGCGTACGACTGGCTGCCGCAAGAGTTCACCTCCAAAGAACGAGATAGCGAGACCGGGCTGGATTGGTTTGAGTCACGATATTTTTCGTCAGCACAAGGTCGCTTCACGAGTCCCGATTCACCGTTAGCCGGGCAGAGTCCGTCGAATCCGCAGAGTTGGAATCTTTACAGCTACGGACTCAATAACCCACTTCGCTATAACGATCCAACTGGACACGATGCAGAGGAAGCTGATCGAGCAGACGACAATCGCCCTGGGAAGGGTTGCCAGGGGCCTCTCATTAACTGCGCAGCGCCGGGGTTTGGCCAGCAAAAGCTAAATGCCGAGCAAGAGGGAATTCTTAAGACTATCGCTGGCTGTCTTTTCGGTCCGATTGGATGTATTGTGGGTGCGTTCGCAGACCCTCCAGCGGTTGGCGAAGGTTCCAACCCGCCAACATTGCGGCAAGCGCTGATAGAACAAACAAAAGGCATAGCGCTTGGCGCCGTTGTGGGCGGCTCCCTCTCTCCGGAGGAGGCTGCGATCTCGAAAGCACTTGAGGCAGAGGGAGGGATCGTTGCTCAGAACGGCACGAGGGTTACAGGATTTACTGCGCACGGCATTGATCGTGTAGTTGGCGATACGGCGGAACGTGCGGGGACTCGGCCGGAGGCCATACTTGATGCGCTTAAGAATCCCCAAAAGATCGTGAAAGGGGTGGATCAACAAGGGAGGCCATTTGAAGTCTTCACTGGCAAGGATGCTCGTGTCGTAGTCAATCCGCAGAGCGGTAAGGTGGTCTCGGTCAACCCGAAGTCGGGTGCTGGTGCCAGCAAATGATGGAAGAACGACACGAGTTCCGGTTATCGGAGGCTGAGTTGGAATCCCTAAAGCGACTTGTCTCATCTGACGAATCACTTACTATTCTACTGAGGTCCCACGGAAACGCTCCAGATCACAAGGCGACCATTCAACTGAGTCTTGCCGAGGCCGAACGATTTCGAGATGTTTTGACGACACAGTTGGCAATAGCTGGTTTCGACGAGAACTATTCTCCAAACGAACAGGGACGGATGTTGGAGAAGCTGATCGACAGATTTTATGTTTCTTGAGGGAAATCTGGGAGGAATCCGGGGACAGACGGAGGTTTCTCTGCGACTTTTCAACTAGCTATCTTCCGTCTCCGCCCTTCGAGGCGAACAGCGTAGAACGCAGTTTGCAGGAGATGGATGGGGCCGTGGTTGGCGTCGATGACGAGTTTGCCATCGTGCCAGTCCGAGTTGTTGTCAGCGCCGATCAGAAGCTCCAGGGCGAAATGTTCGAGGACGAAATCGTAGGCGGCTTCAAGTTCGTCATCGGAAAGTGGACCGAGGACGGCGCTGGGTTCGGTGATGTCTTGGACGAGTAGTTCGTCGGCGAGTTGGGTGAGCGAAAACGAGGGACAGTAACCCCTTGCTCCGCCGTCTGGGCCTGAGGGGAAACCTGCAGTTACGGAAATTTCTCAGATTTTTTAGACTTGGGACGGGAGTCCGCCAAATACTTTCTGACAATCCGCCTAGACTTATGCATGGCCGACGTCACAACCAAACTCCGGATCGGACGCGTGGGGCAGCGTCGCCAAGTGGTTATCCCTCGTGAGATTCTATACAACCTCAGCATGCGAGAAGGTGATTTCGTGGCGGTCGCACAGCGCGGCGATTCCGTTGTCATCAAACGAAAAACAGTGACCGACCCCGACGACGTGCTCACGCCGGCGGAGGGCGCAGCCGTGAAGAAGGCCGAGCGCGAGATGAAGCAAGGCAAGTTCGTGACGCTCGCGCAACTCCATCATGACCTTGGACGCACCGCTCCCTGTGGTCGCGGCTCGGTAACTTGCCGATAGCGTCTCTAACTCTACCGAGCCGTGACCGAAGGGAGCGGACAATATCTCTAAAGCGGGATAATAAAGTGGAGTTGAGCGGGCCTGTAACCCCTTCCTCCGCCGAACCCCTGTATCATCGAAGAAGAGCCGATGGCGGAATACAATTACACCGTACTATTTGAGCCCGCCGAAGAAGGCGGATTCGTGGTCACGTGCCCGGCGCTTCCCGGCCTGGTGACGGAAGGCGACACCCTCGAAGAGGCTCGCGCCATGGCCCGGGACGCCATCCGCGGATACATCGAGAGTCTGCAAAAAGACCATCTACCGATCCCTTCCGATAAAACAGTCAAAGAAGAGATCCGCGTGCTGGTGCCTGAATCTTAGTGAGCGGACGCCTTCCCGCGCTCAAATCCAAAGATGTGTTCCGAGCACTGAATCGCGCCGGATTCCTTCTTCACCACACCACCGGAAGCCATTACATCTTGAAGCATCCCGAAAAGCCGGGCTTGCGCGTCACTCTGCCCTGGCACAATAAAGATCTAAAACGCGGAACGTTGAAATCCATCATCGAGCAGGCCGGATTCACGACCGAAGAGTTCGCCGCCCTTCTATGAGGGGAACGCCGGGACAGCACATCCTTTCCGCTGGGTCCTACTCATGATCTACACGGTACGCAAACACTTTCTCACAATCCGCTAAACTGAACACATGGCCGACGTCACAACCAAAGTCCGGATCGGATGCGTGGGGCAGCGCCGCCAGGTAGTTATCCTATAATCAAGAACATGGCGCAAGTCCACATGACCGAAGCCGAACTGGCGAGAGACCTCCACGCCGTGCTGGATCGCGTGCAATCCGGCGCCGAAGTGATTGTGGAGCGCAATGCACAACCAGTCGCCATCCTGCGGGCCGCCGAGCCTCGGCGGCGCAAGTTGTCGGAGATCGCCGCGGCGCTTGCGGAACACTCGACGGCAACCATCGATCCCGACTTTGCCAAAGATGTGAAAGATTTCGTTGACCGCCACCGCGAGCCGCTGGACTCATCGGCGTGGGAGTCGTTCTGGATTCGAGTGTCATCGTCGCCGCGGAAAGAGCCGGGCAGAACCCGCGCCAGGTCATCGACGAGCTGGCCGCCAGGATGGGCGACACAAGAAAGCCGGGACAGCGACCCCTTCCCCACTCCCGTAAGCTATGCGACGGACGCTTTCTGACCACCAGTTAGCCTGAATACATGCCCGAGGGCACAACCAAAGTCCGCATCGGACGCGTGGGGCAGCGCCGCCAGGTGGTTATCCTATAATCAAGAACATGGCGCAAGTCCACATGACCGAAGCCGAACTGGCGCGGGACCTCCACGCCGTGCTGGAGAAAAGTCCAGCAGGGAGCCGAGGTCGTGATCGAGCAGGATCACCGGCCGGTCGCCATCATCAAGACGCCCGAAGGGCCCGGCCGGACGCTCTCGGAGTGTATCGCCATTGCGAAGCGGCGCGAGCAGGAACGGGGCTACGTCGTCGCCCTTGATCCTGACTTTGCGGCCGACGTTGAGGAGATTGTCCGCAACCGGCAGCGTTGGAATCCGCGTTCGTGGGACTGATCCTCGATACCAGCACGCTTGTCACCGGGGAGCGGCGCGGACACAGCGTATCCGAAATCCTGGAGCAAGTGCAAAACGCCTTCGGAGAGACCGAAATGGGTTTGTCGGCCGTAACGATTGTCGAGCTGACGCACGGCATCCAGCGCGCCAGGCTCGAAGAGCAACGGCAGCGGCGCCAGGTGTTCGTGCGGGAACTTAGAGCTGCCGTGATGGTGCATCCGCTCACCGGCCAGGAAGCCGAGCGAGGCATCACGCTTCCTTTCGCAGATCTGCTGATCGGCGCGACCGCTCTAAATCTCGGATTCGAGGTTGTCACGGATAATGTGCGCCACTTCCAGATGATCCCGAATCTGACTGTGCGACAGCTCTGAAGAAAATGCGCGGCGATTCCGTCATGATCAAACGAAAAACAGTGACCGACCCCGACGACGTGCTCACGCAATAACGTCTCTAGCTCTACCGAGCCGTGACCGAAGGGAGCGGACAATCCGTCAGGACAGCGACCCCTCCCTCCACTCCCCTAAGCTATGCGCAAACGCCTTCTGACCATCAGTTAGACTGAATGCATGCCCGAGGGCACAACCAAAGTCCGCATCGGACGCGTGGGACAGCGCCGCCAGGTGGTTATCCTATAATCAAGAACATGGCGCAAGTCCACATGACCGAAGCAGAACTCGCGAGAGACCTCCACGCCGTGCTGGATCGCGTGCAATCCGGCGCCGAAGTGATCGTGGAGCGCAATGCGCAACCAGTCCGAAGGCATGAAAAACGCCTATGCCAATCACGTCAACATGGCGTTCTCCACTGACGCCGATTACTACATCCCCGGCATGGACCGCGGCCAAGTAGTGATCGATTTTCTGAAGAGCTGGCAAGCCGCCCAAATCCCCACGCCGGAGATCCTTGAAAATCATGACCATCAACGGTTTTAAGGTTTGCGAGCTATACGACAAACGAGGCCCCATCAAAGTCGGCCTCCCCGCGGACCTGATCACCGTAACCGGCAACCCGCTGGAAAATCTGGACACTCTCTGCGACGTCCGCTTCGTCATGAAAGACGGCATTTTCTTCAAGAAAGACGGCGTCATGCCCCCCGCGGCGTTCTTCCACAGCGGCCCGGTTCCTCCTTCTGCCTGGCGAATCCACTAATTTACCGAGCCCTTTCCCCGGTAACCCTGTATTAGCAATAACTTGAGGAAGGCCCAGCACGTGCTTGATAACGTGCCATGAAGACACTTATTGCCACATTCCTGTTAGCGCTTCCGGCGTTCGCCGCCAGCCACGCCCTGAACGGCACTTGGACACTGGTACCAGCCAAGAGCGAATTCGCCGGCCAGCCCGTCATCCAAACCGGGACAGTCACCATCAACGAGCGCCAGGGCGACATTACCGTCACCCGCAATTTCAAGTACGAAGGTGCCGATGAGTCGTTCTTCTATCGAGACATGGTCGATAGCCGGAACAGCGCCACGATTCACGACGGTAAGGACTTCAAAAGCAAAGCGCGTTGGGATCACGACACCCTGAAAGTAACCACCACCCAATCCGGTAGTGTCACCACGGAATCCTACACACTCGCCCCCGATGGAACCATGACCGCAACCGTAATAAAGGCCGACCACAAACCAGTCACCCTGGTCTTTGAGCGCAAATAGCTGTCTATTGCTGGGCAGGTGTAGGGCAGGTTGCCAACCTGCGGACCGATTGTCTGTCGGTCCATCCGCGCAGCCCGTCCCCGAATCCACCCCACTTCACAGCTGGACGGGGCCGATATTAAGATTCAGGACACTAGCCCCATGCGTCCGCGTGGGGCTCTCGCTGGAAATCGTAATAGCCCCAAGCTGACGCATGGGGCTTCAGGTCCGTACCTGCTCCAGATGGAACCATGCCGTTTCTCCGTGCGGAAAGGCTCAACGCCGAACTTAATTAGGGATACGACAGCACGCAGCCGCCCGCGCCGCTGTTGAAAGCGTTGCTCCACAACGACTGCACCGGGAAACTGCTGCCATTTTTAAACGTGACGCTCGCCGACGCTCCTTGGCCCGACCCGATCCAAGCGCACTTGTCGCCGTTCTCCTCGCCGCCTGAGTCCAACCACCCGCCGTTCGGGAACTGATCGGTGATTGTCTCAGCCATCTCATGACCGCCGACAATGGTGATCCCTGCGTTTGCGCCCAGGCCGTTGAAGTTGGCACCGCAGCTTGCGCCCGCGTCCGTAATGTAAGGCAGGTTCGTGTAGGCGATATTGCCGTTGGACGAACTGGTCGAGCTGTGCCACGCGCAGTATTGTGTCCCGAACCCGCTCGCGTTGTTTCCGCTCGCGGTGGCGATCACATACTGCACGCTCGCATTCCTGCCGGCGGTCGTGTTGCCGAAGTGCGCGGCGGCACTGACCGCTTCCGCAGCAAGCTGCGCTTGCGACGGACGCGATGGGGCAGAAGCTGCGTTGTCAGCCCAGACGCCGGCGAGGATGCCTGTCGGATTGCCGGCGGCCGTACCGGCGCCGTTGCAGAAAATGGTGCCGCTCGCCACACCTTGGCAATACTGGGTAACGCTATTTAACCAGGAGCTACCGCCAACCCCATTGTAGAAATTCTGCAGAATGGCAGACTCGCCGCTCGGATCGTTGTTGTTCCACTGCGCGCCCCACAGCACCAGGTAGACTTTGGGCGCCGTCTCGACGCCGATGCCGCCGATGCCGCCGTGATAGGACAGGTTGTTCGAGCCCCCGCCAGGTCGCCCGTGAGATGCGTTGGCAGAAGCCGCCGCCCCGACTGTCGAATGAATGACCACCTGCGGTTGTCCCGGTTCAATGACCCTCACTCCCCCGGATGAACCCTGCGCGTAAATCATTGACAACGGCGTGAAAATCAGCCCCAGAAGAACCGGAACCCGGTTAAACATATGAATCCTCCTAAAATCTTGGTACTCCCCCGACTACCTTGCTCGGGCGCACAAGGGTCAAGTATGAGGTTCAGGGAGTAAGAAGTCAATATGGCCTGTCTCAGGAAATGTACCTAGACTGATGTGGATTAGGTACTGCTTCCTCGTGCGTTCCGTGCTTCGCCATGCCCCCTGACGCCTCGCCGACGAAGCCTATCCCTGTCGTTTCCACTCCTCCACTTAGCAGCGTTTTCAGAACCGCGACCTGCGGGAGCGGTCAAGCCCACGAAGCGCGCACAGCAAGCGATACTTCGCCCAGGAAAATCGCGTCAGGGAATCCTCGGAGTGCTATAATTCCGCCATGAAAATGCTCGCATTGCTGGCGCTTGCCGGAATCTGCCAGGCCGGGAGGCCGATCCAGCTCGAGGATTATTACCGCATCGAAGGCGCATCGACACCCGCAATTTCACCGGATGGGAAGTGGGTGGTGTTCGCGCGATCGACCATCCTCGAGACACAGAATCAACGTCACACCGACCTCTGGATTGCGCCTTCGGACGGCTCTGCGTCAGCGGTCAAGCTGACGGCAGGCGAGCTTAATTCCTCCAATCCCCGATGGAGCCCCGATGGAACGCTGCTCGCCTTCAGCCGGGGCGGCCGTGGCGGCCGCGGGGGAGGCGAAGGCGAAGGGAACGAGTGGTTCATACACATGGACGCAAAAGATCGCGAGCCATTCCGGATTTCCGGCGTCGGCGGCGCGACCGTTTTCAGTCCCGACAATCGCTGGATCGCGTTTCTCAAAAGGACGCCTCCGCCCGCGCAGGCGCATGAATCGTCCGAGCTCGAAAAAACGCTAGCCGAACGTTTTAAGGGACGCATGTACGACTGGGTCAACTATCGAGCCGATGGACGAGGCTACGTTCCCGATCCTCGGAATCCTGAGAAAACGCCTCCTTCGGAGTTGTACATCGTGGCCCGCGAGGGAGGCACACCCAAGCAGCTCACACACCTCGGCGTCAATGCGAGCGGGATTGCCTGGAGGCCCGATAGCGGAGCGCTTGCGCTGATCGCCGACCTGCATCAACGCGACGAATTCTCGTATGAGCGCGCGGACCTGTGGGTGGTGGATCTGGAAGGCAAGATTCACCGTCTGACCGACGATGGTTTCGAATATGATTCGCCGGCGTGGTCCCCGGACGGCAAGAATCTTGCGTTCCGCCGCCGCCAGTCGCTAAGCGCGATTATTCAATCCAGGCAGAATCACGGCGCCGCGGTGGATATCTATCGTATGCCCGCCGAAGGCGGAGCGATGAAGAATCTGACGCCTGATTTCGACCTGATCCCCGATGCACCGGTTTGGAGAGCGGACTCCATCTGGTTCGGATCGGCGGTGGGCGGCGATACTCATCTGTTCCGGATGCCTGCAAATGGCGGGAAGCCGGCGCAAATCACGAAGGGTGAGCGGTCGCTGGGAGGATTCAGCTTTTCGGCATCCTTCGAGCAGATGGCTTATGTGGCGCAGGACCCGACGCATCCGGCGGAAGCATTTTGCTCCAAGGTCGATGGCAGCGGCGAGACGCGCCTCAGCGACTTCAACGCGAAGTTCGTAAGCGAAGTGGATCTGAGCACCGCCGAGCGCATTCACTTTCCGAGCAAGGACGGCACCAAAGTGGAAGGTTGGATCGTGCTGCCACGTGCGGGCAAGGCGCCTTATCCGCTGATCCTGAGTATTCACGGCGGCCCTCACGGAGCCTACGGGAGCCATTTCGACTTCGAGTTTCAATGGCTGGCGGCGCACGGCTATGCGGTGCTCTATACCAATCCGCGAGGCTCGACCGGATACGGCGAGAAATTTCTGTGGGGGACCTGGGGCGGCTGGGGCAAGCTGGACTATCAGGACGTGATGGCGGGCGTGGATTATGCTGTGGCGCACTCGCCTATCGACTCAAAACACATGGCGGTGACGGGCTATTCGTACGGCGGATTCCTGACGGATTGGACCATCACCCAGACGACCAGATTCGTCGCGGCAGTCAGCGGCGCGGGCATTTCAAACTGGATCAGCGACTACGGGACCGCGGATATTCCGCGCACGAAAGAGAGCGAGTTTTATGGCACCGCGTGGAATCCGGAGGCAAGCGAGCGGATGCGGGCGCTCTCACCGATTACTCATGCGTTGAACGTGAAGACCCCGACGCTATTCGTGCATGGCGAAGCGGATATGCGGGTGCCAATCGAGCAGGCGGAGCAGATGTATCGAGCTTTGCAAAAGCAGCACGTCCCGGCGAAGTTCATACGGTATCCAGGAAACTATCATGGCGGTTGGCCCCCGTGGGATATGGTGCATCGGTACTACAACGAAGTCTTGTGGTTCGATCAATACCTGCGCTAGTGGGGCAGGTCCCCGACCTGCCCTCATCGTGTGTCGGTCACAGTCAGAGTTTTGAAATCCAAGGTGCGTTTCAGGGTGCCGTGTTTTAGGATAATTTGCTGGGAATCGACCTCCGATTCGACGAACGGTCCGCCGAAAAGGGGCCAGCTTGCGTAATCGACCGCTTGACCGTTCAAGCGCGGAGTGGTTCCGTAAGTGAAGTCGATGTTTGTGCCGCGCAGCGAACGGAAGTGCACGAAAGGGGTGGGCTCTAACCGAAACTCCAGGGGTAATGAAACGATAGCTCTTCCAAATGCCGCCAAGTCTGGATATTCGGACGCCGCGGCTACCTGCACCACGAAGCCGTTCTTTAAATAAGGGCTGAAGAGCCGCCGGCCGCCGCCTGCTATGGGTTTCCATGTATAAGGCTGAAGCGGGCGGCAGGCGATATAAGTGGACGCGCCGGCCCGCATGAAGATCCATCCGGATTTGTCTTCCACCACTTCCGTCAGGTCCTTGGAAAAGAATCCGTTGACATGCGGGAAGCGAGTCTCGGGGGCGATATCGTAAAGCGCAATCACCGTATCGCGGTCCTGAACAATCTTTTCGAACGGCGAGCCGCCCAGCAGTTTATCGGGCGAATCGTAAGTCTTCTTCGATTTCACGACGCCCTCAGCGGCCCCATCGGGGTTGAACACGAAGTACGTTTGCAGTTCCTTCACCGATGAATAAGGCTGCAGGGTGAAGAACGTGTTCTGCACTCCGCGGGCGTCAGGCATGGCCCAAGTCACATCCCAGGAGTGCTGCTGGATGGGCTGCAGGATTCCGCCCTGATCGGAGCCGACGGCATATTCGCGGCGGACGTAAGTGGTCTTGTAGACGGGTCCGTGAAGGTCGTCATGAAAGCGCCAGCGATTGCGGGTGCGTTTGCGTTCGTAGTGAGTGTACGGCTGGCTGCGATCGGTGCCGATTTGTTTGAGCACCTCCGGCGGCTCATATCCGCTGGCCAGCGCGTAGTAGAGCGTATAGTTGGCGGGCACCTTCTGCGGGTGTCCGACGCCGAACCAGAGCCAGC
This sequence comes from Bryobacterales bacterium, assembly GCA_963813145.1. Taxonomy (GTDB): domain Bacteria; phylum Acidobacteriota; class Terriglobia; order Bryobacterales; family Bryobacteraceae; genus Palsa-187. The sequence goes on along the minus strand of CAWEXX010000001.1, from coordinate 1,188,415 downwards.
CGAAATCGACCGAGACTCCGTTGGCGGGCTCGACTAACTGCGATTCGTAAACTCTGGCGTGCGCGCCGACGAAGAGGCCGTCGAGATTCTCAGCGGCATAATCGGCGATCAGCAAGTCCAGCATCATAGCTGCGCGCTTCTTCATCGCGGGGTCCTTGGCCCAGGCCGCGAGGTACGACATAGGCAGCAAATAGACACCCATGTAGTGCGGAGAATCGTATTCGCCCTGGCCGCGTGTGGTCGTCAGCTTGACCCACGAATCGATCCACTGGCGCGCTTCTTCTAGGTTTTCCTCCGACGTTTTGCCGGTGTACCAGAAATCGCCGGACTGGTTCGGGTAAAACTGCGACATCAGGTAGAGACAGGTGTAGTAAAGCAGAAAATGATTCTCAGTGTCGCCGCGATAGGGCATGTAGGACTTCCATGCCTTGCGAAGCTTTTCCCTGGCGGAGTCGGTGAGTTGGCCCTGATCGAGATAGGAGATCGAGGTGACCGGGAACATCCAGAACATGTCGCCGGAGGGCTGGACCAGAAGCTGCTCCAGCTTTTGGGAACACCACGCGGGGTCTTCATGACGCCAGAGCTTGGATGCGATTTGTGCGTAGCCATAATCGCCGGGGCCCTTGTAGTGGGCGTATGCGTCGATCATGGTTAGCTTGCGTTGTTCGAAGGATGGGGGCTCGGCTTGGACGGCGGCGCAGCCTAGCACAAGACTGAGAATTGCGAACCTCGGCCGAGCGAGTCTGTGTGAAAACTCGGCATGAGCACTCCTGTAGCTCGCGGTTCTATTGATCACCGATCCGGCATCAACCGGTCTTTTGGAACCGCGACCATCGGGAGCGGTCAAGCGTGACTTTTTCACACGCTCTCGAGCGCCGGCGGCAAATCGAAAACCTGCCCCACTAGAAGAGGCTGATTGCAGACACGCCGCGGGCCGTAGCCCAAAGAGAAGCCTGCTGAAAGCAGGCTGCCGGCTGAATAGCCCGCCCCACAAAAACTGAAACACAGTCATTTGGCGGCTCCGGTGGGGATGAATTTCATTCTGTTGATAACGCTTCCGTCCAGGCCTTGGCGGGACCACGTGCGGCCGGTGTCGTTCGAGATATAGAGACCGTCGTCGCGAACAGCGGCGTACATGCGGCCAGCAACGACGGGGTCGAAAATCACGCCGACCACTTCGGGGATGGGCAGACCGTTGTTGCGGCGCTGCCATGTCTTGCCGCCGTCGTCGGAGATCGCGACGCCGGGACCCCAACCGGCCACTGCGAGGCGCTTCTGATTCAGGGAATCGAAGGCGAGGTCATAAAGAGTCGCTCCCACGCCGATGCGTCCGGTGTTCTCGAAAGTTTTGGCGCAGTCGTGCGAAAGGAACACGCCGCCCATTTGTGTGGTAGCGGCCCATTCGCATCCATCGTGTGGCGACTGCTCGATGCGCGTGACCTGAAAGCCGGACGCTCCGGCGATCCGCCACGTGCGACCGCCGTCTTCGCTGCGAAAGATGCCCGATTCAGCCCCGGCGACTACCGTATCCGGCTTCGTGCGATCGGCTCTGATGGCCTCAGTGAATTTGCGACGCAGCGCCCCGCCAATTTCTTCCCACGTAGCGCCATGATCGTGGCTGACGCGGATGCCGTGGCTATAAGCAAAGTAAATTGTCCCATTGCGGTCGATGGAGACATCGCGCAGCTCGGTGACGTCGCTGCCCGTGAGGATCTTCCATTTTTCGCCGTGTTCAGACGCGCGGATAAGCCCGTTGCCGGCGGCCAGATACAGTGTGGATGGATCGGCGGGATCGTAATCGAGCGAGAAAATGAACGGATGGTTGTAGCCCGCATGCTGCCAGCCTGACGCGGCTTGGAGGAACAATCCGCTGAGCGGAAGCTTTGCGCCGACCACGTATTCCCTGGTGACGGTCATGCATGCGTATAAGTCGAATTGCGCCGACAGGGGTGGGAGAAACGCGAGCCACAGCAGATGACGCATCAGGCGATGATCTCCCGGATTACTTCGCCGAACACGTCGGTGATGCGGCGGTCGATTCCGTTGTGGCGATACGTCAGTCGCTTATGATCGATTCCCAAAAGATGCAGCATAGTTGCGTGAAGATCATAGCAGTAGGCCGGCTTGTCCGCTACCTTAAAGGACCATTCATCGCTGGCGCCGTAGCTGGAACCGCCTTTAAATCCACCACCTGCGAAAAACGTAGTGAAAGCGAATGGGTTGTGATCGCGGCCCTTGCTTCCCTGGCTGCACGGCATGCGGCCGAACTCAGTGGCCCAGTGGACGATGGTGTCATCCAGCATCCCGCGCGATTTTAAATCCTTGATCAGCGCGGCGGCGGGCTGATCCATGCCGGCGGCCATTTCGCCGTGATCCTTGGCCAGATCCTCATGGCTGTCCCAATTGCGGCGCGGGAATCCGTTGTCGGCTCCGCTCCAGACCTGCACGAATCGGACGCCGCGTTCGAGCATGCGGCGCGCGACCAGACAGTTGCGCCCGAAATCCTGTGTGACGGGATTGTCGATGCCATAGAGCGCGCGGGTGGCGGCGGATTCCTTCGAAAGGTCCATCACTTCGGGAGCGCTGAGCTGTAGCTTGGCCGCGAGCTCGTACGATGCGATGCGAGCTTCGAGACGAGAATCGCCGGTGCGCGATTCGAGGTGGTCCTGATTCATTTCGTGGAGCGTATTCAGAGCGTCGGTCTCGCTTTGCGGCGTGATGTAAGAGGCCGCCTTCGGAGCAAAGAGATCGTAGATGGGATTGGCGCTGCTGGCCCGAATCATAGTGCCTTGATTGGCGGCGGGCAGGAATCCGGCGCTCCAATTACTGGCTCCGTTGGGCGCGAAGCCGCGGGAATCGGGCAGGACGACGAAGGTCGGCAGGTCGTGATTCATGCTGCCGAGGCCGTAGGAAACCCATGCGCCCATGGAAGGAAATCCGGGCAGCACGAAGCCGGTGTTCTGCATGAACGTGGCGGGTCCGTGGACGTTCGACTTCGAAACCATGGAGTGGACGAACGCCAGATCGTCGGCGCAGGACGCAAGATGCGGCGTCAGGCTGCTGATCCACTTCCCGGATTGGCCGCGCTGCTTCCATTCCCAAGGGCTGGCCATCACCGCGCCGGGGCTGCTTTGGAAGAGCTCCACTTTACCGCCCGGATCGAATTTCTGGCCGTTACGCTGGACGAGCAGAGGCTTGTAGTCGAACGTGTCGCACTGGCTGGCGGCGCCGGACATGAATAGCTGCACCACGCGCTTCGCTTTCGCGGGATGATGCAGGGCTTGCGGAGTATCCGCGAGCAGGAGCTGCGCGAGGGCGAGTCCGCCAAGTCCGCCGCCGTAGGTCCAAAGAAAATCTCTGCGAGTCATATGTTAGTCGTCAGCATAACCCCTCCATGACTGTCGGGGTTCGGTGGGAGGGGATAACGTGAGTGGCCTGTCGTGGCGGGTTCGTTAGGTATAACCCCTCCATGGCTGTCGGGGTTCGGTGTCAGTTCGGCCATCGTCCCCAAAGAGGGGATAACGCGAGTGGTCTGTCTCGGCGAGTTCGTTCGCATAACCCTCCATGACTGTCTCAGTGTTTCCGACCGGGAGGGGATAACGCGAGTGGTCTGTCGCGGCGGGTTCCCCTCCATGACTGTTCAACGCCAACACCGAACCCCGACAGTTATGGAGGGGTCTAGCGGCATTCGCGAAGAAAGTGAGCATAGCTAGTCCACAAATAAAAATTCATTGAGGTTCAGGATCAGGCGGCACAGGTTTACCATGCCCTCACGAGCCAGATAGGCGGAGAGTGTCTTTTGCTCCCGCAACTCCGGCCGGCGCTGAAGCGTGAAACGAAACGCAGTCTCGATGGGATCGCCGCCCGATTGCTGGACGCGCTCCGCCAGATGCTCGGCTTGCTTCAGTACAAAAGGATTGTTGAGCAGCGCGAGGGCTTGAATGGCAGTAATCGTGATGGTACGCTTCGCCGTGATCATCGAAACGTCGGGACAATCGAAGCGCTCCATTAATGGGTCGGGGACGCTTCTCACGATGAAGCGATAGACGCTACGGCGGTAGTTGCCGGGAGCGTCGGGATCGTAGCGGGAGTAATCGTACACCGGCGAGTGATCGTCCTTGAAGAAGAATTGCTCTACGGAAGGGCCGCCCATCGTGAGGTCCAATTTGCCGCTGGCGGCGAGGATCGAGTCGCGCAAGGATTCGGCATCGAGGCGCTGGCGGTTGGCGCGCCACAGGAAACGATTATCGTTATCGATCGATTCGTTGGCGCTGTTTCCTGAAGAAGACTGGCGGTACGTCGCACTCATCACGATCAGCTTGTGGAGCTTCTTCAAGGAGCCGCCGCTATCGCGGAACTCGACGGCGAGCCAGTCGAGCAGCTCGGGATGCGTGGGAAGGGAGCCCATGTGACCGAAGTCGTTGGGCGAGTCGACGATGCCGGTCCCAAAATGATAGTGCCAGACGCGATTGGCGACGGATCGCCAGGCGAGCATGTTGCCAGGGTTGGTGATCCAGCGCGCAAGATCGGCGCGGCGCTGGCCTTCGGGAGCGGTGAGTCCGGAGGGGAAGGCGGGGCTGAGCCCTTCGACCAGGGATAAAGCGGCGGGGGTCGCGATGGGCCCGGGATTATCCACGCTTCCACGCATCAGCACATGCACCGGACGCGGGGTGATGGCGAAGCGGAAGGTGCCTTGAGGCTCGAAATAGTTCGCGGCGGCGTAGACCCATTGGGGCTTCGGAAGAGACTTGAGGTCGCCGTCGACGGCGGCGACTTCCGAGCGGAGGCGGTCCAGTTCGACGCGGGTGGCGGGCGCAAGGGCGGCTCTGACCAGGGCTTTGCGCTGGACGGCGGCGTCGGCGATTTTCTTTTGAATCTCGGGAGGACGCTTGGCGGGATCGGTCGCATCGACATCCTTGTATTTGGCGACTTGTTTGTCGAGCGCAGCGATTTCAGGCGTGGTGGTGGCTGCCTCCTCCGTTTCCAAAGGCCGAAGCGAGGCGGCGAGAACGCGCTTTTTTGCCAGCAATTCGTTGCGCGTGTGGAACACGGCGGGGTCGCTGTCGAAGGGGCGGTCGGCGCGATCGATACCGGCGAATACGGCTTGCAGCGCGTAATACTCCGACTGGCGGATGGGATCGAACTTGTGATCGTGGCAGCGTGCGCAGTGCGCCGTGGTGCTGACCAGGGCGGACATGGTCTGCGCGATCATATCGTCGCGATCGAGATTGCGGGTGATGTTTTTGTCGGTGGTGCCGTCGGCAAGCTCGGCCTGGCCGACATAATCCCACGGCCCGGCGGCAATGAATCCCAGCGCGACGGTCGCATTGGGATCGTCGGGGAATAATGCGTCGCCGGCGAGCTGCTCCTCGATGAAACGCTTGTACGGCTTATCTTCATTGAAGGCGCGAATCACGTAATCGCGATAGGGCCAGGCGTTCCTGCGGGGCTTGTCTTTGTCGTAGCCGTGCGATTCGCCGTAATGGGCGACGTCGAGCCAGTGGCGTCCCCAACGCTCGCCGTAACGGGGAGAAGCGAGCAGCTTGTCGACCAGTTTTTCATAGGCGTTCGGGGAGCGGTCGGCTGCGAAGGCTTCCACTTCTTCAGCGGAAGGAGGCAGTCCGTGCAGGTCGTAAGTCAGGCGGCGGATCAGGGTGCGTCGGTCCGCTTCGGGAGAAGGAGTGAGTCCTTTCTCGCGCAGTTTCGCGAGTATGAATGCGTCGACGGGAGTCCTGATCCATAGGTCGTGAAGATCCGGCACGGGAGGTCGATTCAATGGGCGCAGAGACCACCATTTCGCGGGCTGCGGCCACGGCGCGCCTTGGTCGATCCACTGCCGAATGGTTTCGATTTGCGCTCGATCGAGGGGCTGGCCTTGAAACGGCATGGCGGGCTGCGCGCCGGAGATGAGCTGATACAAGACGCTTTCCGACGGCCTGCCGGGGGTAATGGCGGGACCACGCTTGCCGCCTTTGCGGATGTTCTCGATGTTGGTGAGGGAGAGGCCGCCGGCCTTCGCCTGGTCGTTATGACACATCTGACACTTCGTCGTGAAGAGAGTCTGCACCGATTCGGCGAGGTCGGCGGCGGGGCAGATGGAGGCTAAGAACGCTACAAGGAAGTAAATGCGCACTGACGGGATTAGTTTAGCGCTTATAGACGCGAAGAACTGGCCGGAGATCGCCGCGCTTAGCCCCATGCGTCAGCTTGGGCCATCCCTGCGGTCGCGGCTCTGTAAAGGCGACGGGTATCATTAGCGTTGCTCATGACAAAACGTGCAGTCGATGCTGACCTTTTTCAGACGGTGGCAGGTCATGCAGCCGCCCATCGAGATGTCGCCTTCGCGCGCGAGTTCAACCCGTTCCGCTACACGCCCATGGCAGTCTTCACACGTGTTGCCGGAGTCGAGATGAGACTTGTGACTGAAGTATACATAGCTCGGAATTTCGTACACCCGCGCCCAGTGGATCTCCCGGTCGCTCTTCGCGTACGCGGCCAGTTTCTGAATGGCGGGTGAGTCGGTTTTGATCGCGGAGTGGCATTGCATACAGACGGACGCCTTCGCGATCTGCATGGTCTCTCCCGAACCGGGATGACACATCTTGCACTTGAGTTTGAGGTCGCCCGCGTGGGCTTTGTGGCTGAATGGGATGGGCTGTTCCGGAGCCTGGAACAACAACAGTGTCATGATGAACTCAAACATTGGCTATGGCTTGAGATGCATCTGCATAAACTTCAGGTACTGATCCCAATCGGACGGAATGGTTCCGTGGCCGCCGGCATGCATGAAGTAGCCAATGGTGTGGAAGATGCCGGTGCCGGCCGGCGGCATCTGGTCGGTATCCAGTCCTTGTTTCCCCAACAGTCGATACACGGGTCCAGCGGCGACGGCGGCCAGAAACTCGCCCTTCGGGTCCGACCAGAAATCCTTATCGCCGGTTTGAAGCAGCACCACGCGAGGCGCCATCAGCGCGACCAGCATGTTCGCATCGACGGGGAGCTGGTCCACATGTTGCGCGAACTTTCCGTAGTTGGCGCAGAACTGATAGGGATAACGGGTGGGCTCGGTCAGGTGCGCGATGGTCTCGCCATAATTGCGCCGGCTCAAAGCTGCCCCGCCCTCGCCAGAGCAGCTCGCGAGCACCATCGCGAATCGGGTATCGTGAGCGCCGGCCCACATCACGGTCTTGCCGAGGCGCGAGACTCCAAGAATAGCGACCCGCTTCGCGTCCACTCCTTTGTCGGTTTCCAGGTAATCCATACCTCGGCTGAGCCCCCAGGCCCAGGCCGCGATCGCGCCCCATTCATCGGCGGCAGGCTCCGTCTGGCCGGGTTTCAGAAACTGCGCGCGCACGCCGTGAGGCAAGCCGCCGGCGAAATCCGGATCGATGTCGCCGTAGTAGATCGTTCCAAACCCGAAGCCCGCGTCGAGCAAACGAACCACGTCGATCTTGCCGAATCTGCGGCCTTGATTCGCGGGGACCTTCTTCTTATCGGGTCCCCACACCTCGCCGACGCGGACGCCCGGATCGTCCACGGTGTTTGAGTTTGCCGAAAAACTCAGGTTCAACAGGAAGGGCACTGGCTTCGCGGCCTTCGCGGGCAGATACATCAGGAGGTCCATTTTCGGACCGGCGGGGTCGGCCGAAAAGTGAACTGTCACCTGCTTCCGGGTCGCCTTGCCGTCGAACGCGGAGGTCCCTTTGTCGAACACCTCGAACGTCATGCCAGCAGGACGGCCGGGACTGCGGCCATACTGATTCTCTTCGAACAGGCGGACGATCTCAGGGCGGCGCTTCTCAGTCCAGGTCTTCGCATCGCGCACAGGTTTGCCATCGGCTGGCACCAGCGGATCTGGAAGCGTGTAGGTTCCAACGTGCGCCTCGTCGTAATTCACAGGGATGCCGGCGACGACCGCGGGAGGCGCTTTTTCGTTTTGCGCGTACGCGGCGCAGCAGAGCATCATCAGCAAAGAGAGTCTGGATGACATGGAGTTATTTTATACTCCTTGATCTTGCGGCTCGGTTTCCCGCTTCATTAAGGCGATACGGGATACTCGGAGGCGCCCCACAAAAATTCCCCTCCGCCGCCCGACCCCCAACTCCCCCCTTTTCAACCACCTCCCACTTTCACTCGGCTCCCTCACCACTCCCCCACTGCTACAACCGTCACGAGGACAAACATGTCGACAGCACATCAAACACCGCACAGCGCCGAAATCAACCGCGCCCAGATCAATCACGCCAACGCCCAACACTCCACTGGCCCCAAGTCCATCGAGGGTAAACGGAAATCCTCCCTAAACGCCCTCCGTCACGGACTCACCGGCCAGATCGTCGTCATGCCCACCGAGGACCTCCAAGCCTACCAGCGCCACCTGGAATCGTTCACCACCGAATGCAGCCCTCAAGGCCCAATCGAAGCTCACCTGGTCCAAGCCCTCGCCGATACCTCCTGGCGTCTCAACCGGGTGGCCGCTCTGGAAACGAATGTCCTGACCCTTGGTCTCGCCTCCACATCCGGCCCCCTCATCGGCGCTCCCCAACAAATCCAGGACGCCTTGGCCATCGCCGCAGCCGTGGAGAGCCAGGCGAAAGCCTTGTCGAACCTGAGCATGCACAGCCAGCGTCTGTCGCGTCAATTCGAACGTACCGTAGCGCAGCTTAACGACCTCCAGAAAACCCGCCGCGATCGCGAAGAGCAGGAGATGGAAGACCTTCTCGACGTCATCGAGATGTATGAGTGTAAAGGAGAAGCCTTCGACCACGTGGCCCATGGCTTCGTTTTTTCAGAGCCGCAAATCAACGCAGGCATCTGCGCCCGCAACCGCGCAAGCTTGGTCAGTAAAGCCATCTTCTACCGCGGCAAATCCGCCGCCTAATGGACCGCTCCTCTCATTTTCGTGCCACGTCTTTTCGCTACCGCCGCGCCTCCGGCAGAGCCGCGACCACAGGGAGCGGTCCTATTCGCGAAGAAGCCATCCGCCGCCCAGCCGCGTCTTCAGAGCCGCGACCAGCGGGAGCGGTCTTTTCGCCACCGCAACCGACGCGCCTCCGAGCGAGCCGCGACCACAGGGAGCGGTCTTTCCGCAAATGAACCAAAATCATCCAGTCCCCACCACAACCCGCCGCCCGACGCTCCTCCGACAGAGCCGCGACCTGCGTGTATCGGCGACTTCGTTGCCATACCCCTCCATGACTGTCGGGGTTCGATAGGAGATGGCCTCATCCTCGACAGGCTGCTGGCAGGTGCAGGGTATTTTGGGATCAAACCGAGTTGCCGCGAGCTGGATTTGGTTGCTTCGCGGCTTTGCTGTAAAATAACGTACCTCATCTGGAGACGACGCAATGAACTCACGAATACTTTTTCTCGCCCTCACACTGTCCGTTTCCGCCGTTTTAGCGCAGCCCGCTTATGAAGCCGCTCTCAAAAATCTGAAGTTCCGCAGCATCGGGCCGGCCACCATGGGCGGGCGCATCGACGACGTTGCGGTGGTCGAATCGGACCCGCGCATCATTTACCTGGGAGCCGCCGGCGGAGGGCTGTTCAAGACTGTCAATGGAGGCATTACCTGGCAGGCGTTGTTTGAGGATCAGCCGAACCCGTCGATTGGGGATATCGCGATTGCGCCTTCGAATCCGTCGATCGTTTACGTGGGCACGGGGGAGGCGAACAATCGGCAGAGTTCGTCTTGGGGCGATGGGGTTTATAAGACCATGGACGGCGGGACTTCTTGGACCCACCTCGGCCTCAAGGAGACGCACCATATCGGGCGCATCGTCGTGCATCCTACCGATCCGAACATCGTTTATGTTGCGGCTCTGGGCGATTTGTGGGGGCCGAACAAAGAGCGCGGTGTTTTTCGGAGCATGGACGGCGGCGCGACTTGGAGCCAGACGCTGGCGATCGATGCCGATACCGGAGTCTCCGATATCGCGATCGATTCGCAGAGTCCGAATATTCTCTACGCGGCGGCGTATCAGCACCGGCGCAGCGTGTTCGGGTATAACGGCGGCGGTCCGGGCGGAGGACTCTATCGCTCCACCGATAGCGGAGCGCACTGGACCAAGCTCACCAAGGGGCTGCCCCCGAACGGCGATATCGGGCGTTGCGCGCTCGATATTTATCGCAGGAATACGAACATCGTTTACGCGCTGGTGGAGCATCGGACGCTGGGCGGAGTTTATCGATCCGAAGACAAAGGCGCGAGCTGGACGCGGATGGGCGATACGAATCCGCGGCCGTCGTACTTCAGCCAGATCCGCGTGGATCCGAACAACGACCTGAAGATCTGGCTGGGCGGCGTCAACATATATATGTCCGAGGACGGGGGCAAGAACTTCGTTCAGACGCGTTTCGCGCGCGTTCATAGCGACGTGCACGCGATCTGGATCGATCCGGCCAACTCCGATCACATGCTGTCTGGAAATGACGGGGGCATCTGGGTGACCGAGGACAGCGGACGAAATTGGCGCCACATGAACAACATCGCGCTGGCCCAATTTTATGAAGTCTCATACGATTTCCAGAAGCCCTATCACGTGTGCGGCGGCCTGCAAGACAACTATTCCTGGTGCGGACCGAGTTCGACAACACAGCAGCTCGGGATCGGCAATGAAGATTGGATGACGGTGCAGGGCGGCGACGGCTTCTACAATCGCATCGACCCTAGCGATCCGAATATCATTTACGCCGAATCGCAGGACGGCAATCTTTCGCGGCGCGATCTTCGGACCAGCGAAGCGAAGTCGATCCGGCCGCAGGAAGATAACGATCAGGCGCCGCGGTATCGCTTTCAATGGAACTCGCCGCTGATGCTTTCGCCTCACAATCCGAAGACCATTTATTACGGCGGCAACCATCTGTTCAAATCGATGGATCGCGGCGATACGTGGGAGCGGCTGGGTGAAGACCTGACCACGCGCGCGGAGCGCGACAAGCAGACGATTCTCGGGAAGGTGGTAGATCAAAATACTCTTTCAAGAAATGACGGCGTGGTCGCGTGGCCGTGTATCACGGCGATTGCGGAGTCGCCGGTAAAGGCGGGAGTCCTGTGGGTGGGAACGGACGACGGCAACGTGCAGATGTCGCGCGACGGAGGCAAGACTTGGACCAACGTGATCGGAACCATGCAGGGCGTGCCGAAAGGCGGGTACGTCAGCCGCATCGAGCCGTCGCATAAAGAGGAAGGCACCGCGTATGTCACGTTCGACAATCATCGCAGCGCGGATTACGGCATCTACATCCTGATGACCAAGAATTACGGCGATTCTTTCACCAAGATCACGAATGGCATTCCTCCGGATGCGGGAACGGTCCACGTCATTCGCGAGGATCCGGTGAACGTCAATCTGCTGTTCGCGGGCACCGAGTTCGGCATGTTCGTCACGTTCGATCGCGGAGCGCACTGGACTCGCATAAAGAATGGTTTGCCTACTGTCCCGGTGTTCGATATCCAGATCCATCCGCGCGAGCACGACCTGATTCTGGCGACGCATGGGCGCTCGATCTGGATCATGGATAACATCTCCGCGCTGGAGCAGATCGACTCCCAGACGATGACTACGGACCTGAAGCTGTTCGACTCGCGTCCCGCGATCGAGTGGAAGATGGCCAACTATCGCGGCTTCATCGGCTCGGCGATGTTCTATACGCCCAACGCCCCGTCGGGACTGATGCTCGATTACTTTGCGAAGTCCGCCGGGCCCGTGAAGGTCACGATTGCGGATAAAACGGGGACGCAGATTCGCCAGCTCAATGCCCGAGCGGAAGCTGGGTCGATCAACCGCGTTACGTGGGACATGCGATTCGACGCTCCCGTGCCTCCGGAGACTCCGACAGCGACGGCAGGCGGAGGCCGCGGTGGACGTGGAGGCGGGGGACGCGGCGGAGCACCGGCGGCGGAAGCGACTCCAGCGGCAGCAGGAGCCGAGTTAACTACGGAGTTCGGGGCAGAAGGCGGAGGCGGCGGCGGTGGGGGAGGTCGAGGCGGATTCGGAGGGCCGGGACGCGGGGCGCTGGTGGATCCGGGAAGTTATGTCGTCACGATTTCGGCGGCGAGCAAAACGGATTCGAAGACGTTCACGGTGGAGGACGATCCGCGGGTGCAATTTTCGGACGACGATCGGGCGAAGCGGCGGCGCGCGTTGACAACGCTGACAACCATGACGCGCGATGCGGACGCTGCCCGAAGGAGGATCGTTGGGATTAATACGGCGCTTACTGCTCTGACTGATGCCTGGAAGCAGCCGAATGCTCCCGCGGTTCCCGATTCAGTCAATAAAGCAGCTGAGGATCTGGCGGCGAGAGTCAAGCCGATTCTCGCGGCGTTTGAGAGCCCGGCGGGCGGGGGTCGAGGCGGGGGCGCGGGGCCCGGTGGACCTTATGTGCCTCCGCCGGTTACGCAGAAGATCGCTCGGCTGATGACTAGTATTGACGGATATTCCGCTGCGCCGACTGCGCGCCAGATGGCGGATCTGGGCGAGGCGTCGGCTCAGCTCCAGATAGGTGTGACGGACGTGAATCGGCTGTGGGACGAGGTGCCGAAGCTCAATAAGTTAATGCAGGATGCTGGGGTGCCGTATTTCACGGTCAATTTAGGGGCGGCGGTTCCGGGTGGCGGGCGCGGGGGAATTAGCAGCCCCACGCTGACGCATGGGGCTATTGCTCGATGGCCTTGCCTTCGGAAAGGGTCTTGATCATCGATTGCAGGCTGTTGCGGTTCAGATCGTCGGTCGCTTGCGGCAGGGCTTTTTTGGCATGTTCTAGCGCCTTCGGGATGTCGCCCGCTGCCGAATAGCCGCGAGCCAGACCTACGTGTACGGGCCACGCGTCGCCGTTGCGATCGGCGTTGTATTTGAACACTTCCAGGGCTTCGGCATTCTTATGCATGGCCATCAACTGGCGCCCGTAGGTGTGAATTTGTAAGGACGTAGTCCCCGGAAGTTTGAGCGCTGTCTCCATGGTCGCCTTCGCCTCGGAATTCTTGCCCATCTTGGCCTGCAATTGAGCTTTGGTGCCCAAGGTGTCGAAATTCGCCTGCCCGATTCCGGGCAGACTGATCGCGGCTTCGGCCCACTGCATACCCTGGTCAAGATTGGTGTTCGACTGGACGCAGAACTGCGCGGCGGACATGTAGGCTCTATAGTCGAATCCTTGGCCGCTGGTCAATTCGCGGCGCAGGCGGGTGATATAAATGTCATTCACATTGGCCTTGAGGGCGATGGGTATCGCCAGTTCTTCCCACTGCAGCTCCATGGTGGCTTCGTCGGGACGGCGCACCGGGAAATCGTAGGTCAGCCATTCGCGATATTCATGTTTGTGCGGTTTGACGGTCACGCGCAAGGCGTCGTCGGCTTCGTCATAGAAGAAGCTGCCCCATGCGCCGGAGTTTTTGGAGAAGATCACGGTCCACTCGTCCGGTCCCGGGATCATATGCAATCCGTAGGTGCCGGCAGGCAACAATTTGCCCTCCACCATGACGTTGTCCGAAGTGGAAAAGATCGTATTCACGTTGGCCCCGGCCCGCCACGGCACGGGTTTTCCGTTAGGGACCCCGATCGGCGCCAGACCATAGGGCACAAGCTTGCCCCAAATCTGCCCGCGCCGGTCTACGCCCGCAGTGCTATGAACCGCCGGGCTGGAATAATCGACGCTAACTTTCACGGGTCCAATCGACTGGCTGACAGTTGCCCTTTGGTTATTGCCACTCGGCGGCAGCGTCAGGCTGGGGTTCTGAGCATAGAGCGCCGCCAGCGGCGCTAAATAGAGAGCGGACTGAAGCAGGGTTCGCATGAGTCCACAGACGGCAGTCGCGAAAAAAGGTTTGATCGTTATTCGTAACGCAGGGCGATCAGCGGATCGACCCTGACAGCCCGGCGCGCGGGCAGGTAACTGGCCAGCAGGGCCACGGAAGCCAATAGAAATGCAACGGATCCGAACACCAACGGGTCTGTCGGTTTGACGTCGTAGAGCAGAGTCGCCATCAGACGCGTGAGGCCGAACGCGGCGCCCAGTCCGATTAAAATCCCAGCCATGGCGAGCTTCATCGCCTGCCCGACAATCATGTTGCGAAGCCCCGGAATGCCGGCGCCGAGCGCGAGCCTGATCCCAAACTCGACGGTCCGCTGCTCCACCGAATACGCCATCAGCCCGTACAAACCGATGGACGCCAATAGGATCGCGATGAAAGCGAACACCCCCAGCAGCAGCGTATTGAACTGATCGCGAGCGATGGATTGCACCAGCACCTGGTCCATGCTGCGGACCTGAGACACCGGCAGGTCGGCGATATCCTGGAAGATTTTCTGGACGGGAGTCGCAAGCGAGAGCGGCTGCACTCTGGTCCGGACCACCCAGTTCAGCGGCATGAACTTGTTGTTCAGCGCCATCACGCCGTCGCGCACTTGCGGAATGGGAGTGAACATTTCCGGAAACGGAGTGCTGTTCAATCCTCCGTCGCGCGCGTCGGCGACGATGCCGACAATTTCTCTCGCGCCTTCGCTGAACGCCGCGCCCATGCCCGCGCCGATGATGATCCGCTGGCCGATGGGATCCGCGTTCGGCCAAAACTTCTTGGCAAAAGCTTCGTTGATCACGACGACTCCAGGGCCCGCGGCATTGTCACGATCCGTGAACACACGCCCGCGAACTACGGGGATTTTGAAAACGTCGAAGAATCGCGGGGTCACGTACGCCCAGCCAGCGCCACCGCTGTTCGATCCGCTTGCGGCAGGCCGCCCTTCGATTTCGAAACCCAGGCCCAGGCCGCCTTCGAGCGGCAAATAACTACTGGCCGCGGCAGCCTCCACTCCGGGCAGAGCCTCCATCCGCTCCTGTGTCTGATGCGTCAGATCCGCGATCGCCGCCGTGCGGTCGTACTTGCCTCCGGTCATCGAAACTTGCATGGTCAGCACGTTATGCGAATCGAAACCAGGAGCGACTTTGTGCAATGCGGAAAAGGTCCGGATCAGCAATCCGGCGCCGACCAGCAATACGATTGCGAGCGCCATCTCGACGACCACGAGGAGGCTGCGCGCCTTGTTCTGACGCACTCCGCCGCCGCCGCGCGATCCAGCTTCCTTCAGCGTGATATTGAGGTCGGCTCGCGATGCGTGCAATGCCGGGATCAACCCAAATACGATTCCGGTCACCAGCGAGAGCAGCAGCGCGAACCCGAATATTTGCCAGTCGAGTGTAACTGCCGAGCCATCCTGGCCGATCCGAGGAATATTTCCCGGATTCGCCGCCAGCAGCGCGCGCACTCCGAACACGCCGATCACGAGGCCCAGCAGTCCGCCGATCACCGAGAGCACGACGCTCTCTGTTAAAAGCTGGCGAATGATCCGTCCTCGTCCTGCCCCGATGGCCGCGCGGATCGCGATTTCACGCCCTCGCGCCGACGCCCGCACCAGTTGCAAGTTCGCCACGTTCGCGCATGCGATCAGCAGCACAAATCCAACCGCGCCCAGCAAAATAAGCAGCGCCGGGCGAACGTTTCTCACCACGATGTGCTGCATTGGCTCTACTGCGAACGTGTTCTTCGGCCCAATCGCCGCCGGATACTTGCGTCGGAACTCTTCGGCAGCCAAGCCGAGCGCGGCGTTGGCGGTCTTAAGGTCGGTGCCCGGCTTGAGACGACCCGCGACCTGAAAATAGTGCGCATGCTGCGTGCTATTCGGATCAGCTTGAAAAGGCAGATAAAGATCCGGCGCGGGATCAAAACTGAAGCCGCTGCCGATGACCCCGATAATCGTATAAGGCTCGTTGCCCAGCGAAAGGGTCTTGCCGATCGCCCCGGGCTCGGACGCGAACCGGCGATGCCACAGCCCGTTTGAGAGAACCACCACATTGCCGCCGCGCGGACGATCCTCTTCGGCGGTGAAGGTCCTGCCCAAGACGACGGGCGCTCCGAATAAATTGAAAAACTCGTGCGATACGTGGATGCCCTTCACTTGCTCGGGCCGGTCGCCGCCTGAGATATTCACCCCTGGGCCGCCCGTGTCGTAAGCGGTGACGGCTTCCAGCACCTGAGTCTGATCCCGCCAGATGTTGAACTTAGGAACCGACGCAGCCGAGCCCGTTCCTTGCGGCGAGCTGTTCATCAGCAGCACGATGCGGTCCGCGTGCGGGAACGGCAAGGGCTTCAAGAGCACTGTGTTGACGACTGAAAAAATTGCTGTATTTGCGCCGATCCCGAGTGCTACCGCCAAGATAGCCGTCGCGGCGAAGCCCGGACTGCGGCGGAGCATGCGGAAAGCTTGTCTCAGATCGCTGATTAGTGTTTCCATAACGACCAGTTTCGCTTTCTGAAACGTTCAGACGTCGATGGAGCTCGAAAGTGTCTATTTTTTCAACAAAAAGCCGCCGTCTGCTGATCGAGCAATCTCCGACGGCAGCAGCAGGGCACGCATCTTGGACGCGAAATGGGCTTCGGAGAACTTACCCGCCCATGCCTGCAGGGCTTTCGGGTCGATGTCCTTTTCCAGCGAATCCCATCGTTCGATCGCGGCGCGAAGTCCTTCGTCGGTGCGCTCGCGGTACAGCAGGCCGCCGATCGAGGGCACTGTTTCGAGCGCTCCCCCACGTCCCAGAGCTATCACCGGTTTTCCGCTGGCCAGGGCTTCCACTGCGGCGATGCCGAAGTCTTCTTCGCCCGGCATGATGAACGCCCGGCAACGCGCGTACAATTCGCGAAGCTCCTGGTCGCTGACTCGCCCGCAGAACTCGATGCTCGGACCAGCCAGGCGTTTCAAGGCCGCGAACTCCGGTCCGTCGCCGGCAATTTTCAGTCTGCGCCCCGATTGTGAAAAGACTCGCACGGCCGTATCCAGGCTTTTGTAAGCCACCAGCTCCGAGACGATCAGGTAATAATCCTCGGAAGGTTTTGCGTAAAACGTCTCGACTGCCACGGGCGGGAAGATCACTTTGGCATCGCGCCGGTAGGTCTTCGAAATTCGCCTTCGCACGTTCTCGCTGTTGGCGACGAATTCATCCACCCTGGCCGACGAAGCATAATCCCACAGCCGCAGATAGTGCGCGAACGGAGTCATCAGGGCCCGCTTCACCCGCGAACGTGTCCAATCGTTTCGATACGCCGGGTACAGCTCCCAGATATATCGCATCGGCGTGTGGCAATAACACACATGCCGCGCATCGGACGGCACGATCACGCCTTTCGCCGGACCCGATTCGCTGCTGACGATCAAATCGTATCCACGCAAATCGAAATTTTCGAGCGCCATCGGCATCAGCGGCAATACCGATCGATAAAAACTGCGTAACGGTTGCAAAAACGAGGAAGTTACTCTATGCGACCGGATGGTCTCCGAGACACTCTCCGGATCGTAGAACAGCGTGAAGATATCGGCGTCGGGGAGCAGGCGGCATAAGGCTTCCAAAACCTTCTCGCCGCCCCTCATGTCCAGCAGCCAATAATGTACGATCGCCGCCCTCATAGAAGCATCATCGCTCCTCTTCCGGGACACCTTGTGCCGGGGTTGTATTTTTGCTGTAAAATCCGGCCATCGGGGGCGTCAAACGCTGGATTTGAGCAGCCGCCGTCGCTTAGTCTGAGATTGAATGCCAGTCGAAACTGCTACTCTTCCTAAGCTGGATAACCACTTCCTTCAGGACGTCCCGCTGACCAGGCGAGCGACATTCTACCCGCTTGGATTTCCGCTCGAGCTCGTCTCCAATTCCGAGGCCGTCATCGCGGCCGCGCGCGAGAGCTGGGGAATGTTCGAGCTCACCTATCCGGAAGCCAAGGTAGAACTTTCCATCACGGTGACCGATCACGAGGACGACCAGCTGCCCCTCCGGCCCGTATTTCGGACGCATCAACATCTGATGTCCATCGTTTCGGACGCCAATAATCATGCGATTTGCGATCTGAGCCGCGGATCCGCTGTCGCCTGGGTCACCGAGCGGGTGGCGGACGATGCGGATTTTCTCCGGCTGCGTTTTCTGGAATCGTCCGTGATGACGATGCTGGTCGCCCGCTATCTTGCCCCCATCCACAGCGCGTTGATCGCGCGGAATGGAGTGGGGGTCGCTTTGTGCGGTGAATCTTTCGCTGGAAAGAGCACGCTTTCTTACGCCGCCGCGCGCAGTGGCTGGACTTTTATCTGCGATGACGGAACCTTCCTGCTTCGGGAGGGTGCGGATCGCTACGCGGTGGGCAATCCGCACAGCGCCCGATTCCGGGAAGACGCGAAGTTTCTGTTTCCGGAGCTGGAGAACTACAACGTTGCGGTCCGGCCGAATGGCGGAATAGGAATGGAAGTGCGGACATCCGAGCTGCCCATTTCGACCGCCAATGGGTGCTCCATCGACCACGTGGTTTTCCTGCGCCGGTCGCGATCGGCCGCCGCGCGAGTGAATCGATTTAATACCTCGGGCGCGCTGGCGTGGTTTGAGCGAGTGGCCTCCTATGGTCCCGCCGATGCTCAGGCGGCGCAACGCCTGGCATACAAGCGGCTGCTGAAAGCGGAGGTTTGGGAGCTTCACTATTCCGATCTTTCGGACGCCATCCAACTGTTGGATCAACTGGCGGTGGTCGCATGAGAATTGCCATTCTGACTGTTATCATTTCGGCTCACTGCTGGAGCCAGGCCTCTTCCGGGAGCTTGATCGGCGATGTTGCCGACGACAGTACCAAGCTGCTGTCCAATATTTCCATCACCGCGCAAAACAGCGCCACCGGTTTTTCCCGTTCGACCATGACCGATAGCCGCGGCGGTTATCGCATCGAAGATCTGCTTCCCGGCGAATACACGGTGATCGCGCAACATGCCGGATTTCGCAAGGTAACCGTTTCCTCCATCCTGATCGAGGTGGATCGCAAAACCCGGCTCGATTTCACGATGCACGCAGGCCCGGAGAACGATTCGGTGGTGGTGACCGGCAACGCCACGCCGCTCCAGACGGATGAGGCGTCGGAGGGGTATCAACTCAGCTCTGCCGTAGTCGAGGCGCTGCCTCTCTCCAGCCGCAACATCATCGAACTGGTGACGCTCGGTCCGGGCGCGATTCCCCGGCAACTGGGCGGTTTCGTGCACGATATCATCAACGACAAGCAGGCCAGCCGGGGCGCGGTGGCTTTGAATCCTCCGGTCAACGGGGCGCGATCCACGCAGAATCGGTATGTCATCGACGGCGCAGACAACACGGATCGCAATACATTTGCCGTTGCGATCCTGCCGCCGCTCGAGACCGTGCAGGAATTTCGCAGCCTGACATCGCTTGCGCCAGCCGAGTTCTCGCAAGGCGGCGGAGCCGTGGTCGACGTGGCTACCAAATCCGGCAGCCGCGAGTTTCACGGCAATGTCTTCGAATATTTTCAGAACGAGGCGACCGATGCTAAAGGCTTTTTCGAAACTCCCGGCCTGCCGCGCGGGATCGTCCGGCAGAACCAGTTCGGCGCCACATTAGGCGGTCCTCTCGGTTCGAACAAGACGTTTTTCTTCGCGTCCTATGAAGGCTTGCGGGGCAGTTCCGCGAATGCCACGCAACATTCTGTGCCAACCGCGGCCGTCCGTGGCGGCAACTTCTCGGGCGGCGCGCAGATTTTCGATCCAGCCAGCCTGAACGCGGCCGGCCTCCGGTCGCCATTCCCGAACAACACGATCCCGCTGACCAGCCTCGATCCGAATATCCAGCACTATCTCGCGACCTATGAGCCGCTGCCGAATAATCCGGCGAATCCGGCGAGCGATTATCTGGACGCCACTCCCAACCGGGATCATGAGGACACCGGTTCCATGCGCATCGATCGAGCGTGGGGCGAAAGCAATCGTCTGTTTGCGCGCTACACCATCAACGACGACCGCTCTTTGCTGGCTGGATCATTCCCCGAGCGGCCTACTTCTGAGAAGCTGCGCGCGCAGCAGATCGCTCTCGGTCACACCTACGCCGGATCGAAATGGATCGCCGAGACGCACCTGTCTTTCACCCGGCTGCGGGTCTTCGATCTGCCGCAGAGCGCGTTCGGAAGCAATGTGCTGGCCAGCCTCGGGATTCAAAACGCGTCTACCGACCCGTTCACTTTCGGTTTGCCTTCGCTGATCGTGACCAACTACGACACCGTGCAGGATTCCGACACCTTGCCCCAGACGCAACGCGACAACACGACTTACTTTGCGTCCAGCGTTTCGCGAACTCAGGGCCGCCATACGTGGAAAGCCGGATTCCAATTCACGCACTTCACCATGGCCTATCTGCAAAGCCAGTTCGTGCGCGGTCAATACGTGTTCAACGGCAGCTTTACGCAGGATCCCGCGAATCCTTCAAACACGGGCGATCCCTTCGCGGACTTCCTGTTAGGCGACGCTTCGCAGACGCAGCGCGATGTTGGCACCACGCAGGCCTATCTGCGGCAAGACAGTTTCGCGGGTTTCGTGCAGGACGAATATCGCGTGACCTCGCGTATCAGTCTCACGCTGGGATTGCGCTACGAACACACCACGCCCTACACCGAAGATCGCGGACGGTTTGCTGAATCTGGATTACTCGTCGCTACCCGCCGCCCCTCGTCTGGAACATGTGAGCACCGCGGTCAATCCCCGCTATTTGAACTTCGCCCCGCGCGTCGGTCTCGCCGCCAGGCTGATCGCGAACACGATCTTCCGCGCCGGCTACGGCATCTATTACAGCAACGAGACGGCGGTCGAAACCTACGATCTGTTGCGCAACGGAGTGCTGAACCAGATCAATCAGCCAGGCGGTCTCAAGCCTTTGCTGACGCTCGAGAATGGCTTTCCGCAATCCAGCTCCACCGGACTGCCCAGCTACTTCGGACTCGACCAAAACGCGCTCACGCCGTACGTTCAGCAATGGTCGGCGAGCCTGCAGCACGAAGCTCCCGGTCACATCGTGACGGAGATCGCGTATGTCGGCACCAAGGGAACCGACCTGGGACGATTCCGCCGCTTCAACACTCCTGCGCAAGTAGAAATCGGCGCGAATCTTGCGCCGCGGCCTGGCGACTATCAATCGCTGGTGGCGTTCCCTCAGCTCGGCACGATTTTTCAACGCCAGCATCTTGCCAACTCCATCTACCATTCGCTACAGCTCAAGGGTGAGAAGCGCATGTCCAATCGCCTGGCATTTCTCGCGAGCTTCGTGTGGGCGAAGTCCATCGACGACGCCGACGATTTGATTCCGGGCCAATATGAAAGCTGGGGCGCGCAGGACGAACGAAATCTCCACCTGGAGCGCGGCCTCTCTTTCTTCGACGTTCGCTACCGGTTCAGCGCGGGCTATGTTTATTCGATTCCGCCCGCCCAGGTGCTACGCCCCGTACTGAAGGACTGGCAGTTCAGCGGGAATCTGACCTTCCAGACCGGCACGCCGCTGAACCCTGTTTATTTCGCCACGAACTTCGCCAATTCAGGGACGCCGAATCGACCTAACATTGTGCCTGGTCAAAGCCTGCTCGCTGCGAATCCCACGGCGGATGCGTTTTATAATCCGGCCGCGATCTCCGCTCCCGCGCCTTTCACGTTTGGCAATGCCGGCCGCGATATTCTGCCCGGTCCGGGAAATGCCGTCGTCGATCTGGCCCTTCATCGCCGCTTCCACCTGTCCGAGCATCGAACCCTGGAGGTGCGCGGCGAAGTGTTCAATTCGCTGAACCATCCGAACATCGGCATCCCGGGACCTTATCCGGACTTCGGACCTTTCTACGGCAAAGCGTTCTCCGCCGGCACCCCGCGGCGAATGCAATTTGCATTAAGATACGATTTCTGACGCGATCGATCCTGGAGCTTCCTTCTTACATAGGAGCGCCCTTAGCGGCGCTCCGGCTCTCGTCACCCGATTGCGATCCGCTCACCAGGCTTTCAGAGGAGGACTGGAAACGGGCCCTCCGCTTTTGTGACCGCGCTCAGTTCACTCTGCCGCTTGCGCTCCGCTGCCGGGATCAGCTGCCGGAGAGCGTGCGCGCTCGCACAGATCGCAACCTCGCCGGCAACGCCGAGCGCTGGCAGCGCATTCAGATTGCGTATAGCGAGGTATCGGACGAGTTCGACCGCGCCGGCATCGAATTTGTGGTGCTGAAAGGCTTCTCCCACTGCCCTTGTTTCGTACAAAACCCGCGCTGGCGCCCGCAATATGACATGGATCTGCTGATGCAGCGGGAGCATCTCGACGACGCGCTGGCCGCTGCACGGTATCTCCGCTATGAGCCTCTCCCCGGAACCAACGACCGCGTAGACCACCTGCCCACCATGATTCGCAAGACCGGCTGGCAATGGCGCGGCGATCTGTTCGACCCCGAAATTCCCATCTCGCTGGAGCTTCATTTTCAATTGTGGAATCGGGAGACGGAGCACTTCGGCCCCGCCGGTCTCGACCAATTCTGGGATCGTCGCGAACGCCGCCGATTGGAGGAACTCTCGTTTACCGCGCTCCATCCGGTGGATGCGATGGCGTATTCATCGCTCCATCTGCTGCGCCACTTGCTCCGCGGAGATGTAAAGGCATTTCATGTTTACGAACTCGCCTCGCTGCTCGATCGCACGGCGAATGACGATTCCTTCTGGGCGAATTGGCTCGATTGGCACGATCCTTCTCTGCGCCGCATCGAAGCCATCTGCTTCAGCCTCGCTCAGCGCTGGTTCGATTGCCGCCTCTCCTCCGCGGCGTCGCAAGAAATCGCGTCGCTGGCCCCGGAGGTCATCCGCTGGCTCGAACTGTGCGCCTTTTCGCCGCTAGGCACACTGGTCCATCCTAATAAGGATGAACTCTGGCTGCACTGGAGCCTGATCGAGTCGCCCCGCGCCCGATGGTCGATGCTCCGCCGCCGCCTGCTTCCCGAATCGCTGCCGGGACTCGTCGATGCGGTTCATGTGCCAGATCGTGAGGTTACCCTTCGCCTGGCACTCCGCCGCCGATGGACTTGGCTCCGCTATTCATCTTCGCGAGCCGCCCATCACCTGCGGGCACTGCCCGCAGTCGCAACCTCCGCGGTCGAATGGTTCGCCGGCCTCGAATCTCAGTACTGGACCTTCTTTCTCGCCTCCGCGCTCTATAACTTCGGGCTGATGGTATTTTTCTTTCTCTACAATCTCTATCTGCTCCAACTCGGCTTCCGCGAAAATTTTCTGGGATTAATTTCCAGCGTGATGACCGCGGGCAGCCTTACCGGATGCATCCCCGCAGCCGCTGCGATCCGCCGCTTCGGTCTGCGTCCGACCTTGCTCGCAGCCTTCGCCGCCATCGCCTCTATCTCCGCAATCCGCGCCACGGTGACCTTCGAGCCCGCCCTGGTCGCGTTAGCCTTTCTCGCCGGATTCATCGGATCCACCTGGGGGGTCGCCATTTCCCCCACCGTCGCCAGCCTCACCACTGAGCGGAATCGAGCCCTCGGATTCAGCCTCATCTTCTCCTCCGGCGTCGGCATCGGAGTCCTGGGAGGATTCGCCGGAGGCCTCCTGCCAGGCCGTTTCTCGCACCTGCTTGCCTCGAACATCAACGGCTATCGAGCATCCTTGTTATTTGGCTGCCTGACCGCGCTGCTGGCGCTATGGCCTCTCTCGCGCCTGAGAATCCAGGCCGCCCCGCAACGCGGGCCCGTATTCACGCGACCCAGCCCGCTGCTCTGGCGATTCTTCGCCGCTGTTATCGTGTGGAATCTCGGGACCGGCGCCTTCAATCCGTTCTTCAGCGCCTTCTTCGTCCACCTACGTCTATCGACCGAGCGCATCGGAGCCCTTTTCTCGGGCGTCCATTTCGCGCAAGCATTCGCGATGCTGGCCGCGCCCATCGCGATTCGCAGCCTGGGACTCGCGCGCGGCATCTCGACCATGCAGTTCGCCACCGCCCTATCCCTCGCCGCGCTGGCGATCTTTGAAGGTCCTGGCGCGGCTTCGCTCGGCTACGGAGCCTACATGATGTTCCAATACATGAGCGAACCCGGAGTCTTCGCTCTCTTGATGAACAGCGTGCCAGCCGCGCAGCGCGCCGGACTCTCCGCCTTGAACATGATGGTGATCTTCGGAGCGCAAGCCGCCGCCGCGGGCGCGTCGGGCGTCATGATTACGCGCTTTGGCTATCCTTCGGTGCTGGCGGGCGCAGCTCTGGTGTGCGCGATCGCGGCAGTGCTGTTTCGGACGTTGAGTGCCGGACGCATTTCTCCATCAGATTCGTGATCCCGGTCCGATACGTCTCCACCGTGTACCGCCGCTCCCATTGCCGCCGCGCATTGCGCGCTACGACATCCAGCCGCTTCGGATCGGACAAGACGGCCTCGAGCGTCGTGGCCAGATCGCCCGAGGCCAGGAATCCCGTGACCCCGTCCTCGATCACTTCCGTCATCCCGCCCACCGGGAACGCGACCGCCGGAACGCCTGCCGAAAACGCCTCCAACAGGACCCGCGGCATCCCTTCCTGCCGCGACGGAATCACCAACACGTCGAGCGCCCGCATCACCGCCGCCACGTCTTCCTGCCAGTCCAGAAACTCCACGGGCAAATGCGCCGCGAATCGCAAAACTTCCAGATAGTAGCTCCGATCCCCAAACAGCGGAGCGCCACAGATCACGAACTTCGCGTCGGGCACGCGTGCGATCAGCAGGGTGGCCGCCCGTAGAAATTCCACCTGACCTTTCTCTGGAGAAATCCGGCCGATCACGCCGATTCGCGCGTCGCGCCCGTTTGGGGTTGCGCGTCTGCCCGCTCCCTGATGGTCGCGGCTCATGTCCTGCGTCCCATTTGGGATCACGTGAATCCTCTCGCCTTTTACCCATTTCCGTAAGGGGAGCGCCACCGCTTCGCAGCACGCCGCTACCGTCGCCCGCGAGTGTTTCAGAGCCAATCCCTCTAAGTAAGCGGCGCTCCTCTGCGCGATCGCATGGTGTGCGTGAAACAGAATCGGCACGCGCCCATGCGCCCCCAGCGCCGCAGGGATCAGCATCCGCGGACCGTTCACGTAAATCAAATCCGTCGGGACTCGCTCCAGCAGGTCCGCAATCTTCGCCGCCAGTGCCGGAGTGTCGGCTGCGAACCTCAAAATATCCCCCGCCGACTTCTTTCCCGACCGGTACGGCCCGCACCGGATTTCCTCGACCTCCACGCCCTTCGCGCGCAGCAGCCCTACAAGCTGCCCGCCCGGAGGAACCGCGGCCCGCGCCTTCCAACCCCGCTCCTCAATCGCAGGAAGCAAATCGAGCAGGCACTGCTGCGCGCCGCCCAATGCGCTGAACTGATCCAGAAAAAGGACGTTCACTTGCGCCGCACCGCCAGCGCGAGCACACAGGTATAAACCGGCAACACCCGCCAATATGTGAGCAAGTCGGCGGAGAACATCTGCACCACTTGCCCCGCCCAGAAGCACAGCATCCAAGTACCGCAGAACGAGCGTTGCGCATCATCCGAGTTCGCCGCCCGGTACGACGCGCGAATCACCGCGACGTTCCAGAACAGCAACGCGCACAACCCCGCGATCCCGGTTTCGATCAGCATGCTGAGGTAGGTGTTATCCGCGATCGCCGTCTGCCCGATGAAATCGGAGTAAGGCAGCGTCTTGTAGCCGATCCCGAAAATCGCATGCCACGGATGCGCCATCAGGAACTGCGTCAGAATGGTCCAGCTATTGAGCCGCCCCGAAAGAATCGCGTTTGGCGATTCGAAAAAATAGGAAAAGGAAGCCGCGATTCGCAGCCAATAGGCCCGGGCGAACAACGGAAACAACCCGAACAGAATCGCGCCGGCCGACGCCAGCACCAGCCCGGTCGCCGCCAGGAATCGCCCCATCCGCACCCGTTTCCGCTCAATCCACAGCAGAACGGTCAACGCCACGCCGACGTTCAAGAGCGATGCGCGCGAGTACGACAACACCAGCGCCGACGCGAGCGCGATTCCCCCGGCCACCATCGCCAGCACCGGAAACGGCCTTTCCGCGCGCGGACGAAACAGCGCCACCGCGATCATCACCAGGAAGAATGCGCACAAATTTCCCAGCGTACTGGCCTCATAGAAAACTCCCTGCGCCCGCCGAAAGACACCGGAATCCAGCCAGATGAACTGCGGCCCGTATCCCCCGGGCGCCGGAAACTGAAAGTAGAAATCAAGACAAGCAAACAGAGCCGACCCCGCCGCCGCCCAGAACAACACCCGCACCAAATT
Source organism: Bryobacterales bacterium (assembly GCA_963813145.1). Classification (GTDB taxonomy): domain Bacteria; phylum Acidobacteriota; class Terriglobia; order Bryobacterales; family Bryobacteraceae; genus Palsa-187. Next base: position 1,162,292 of record CAWEXX010000001.1, on the reverse strand, counting down.
GAACCGCCATGCGTCAGCATGCGGATGAGCGTTAGTATCTCCGCTCACAAACAAAAACACATACACCGATATCCCAAACAACATTACCCGAGCCATGCTGGCCGCCGCGATCGCAAACCCGGAGTAAAACGCAGCCATCGCCACACTGGCCGCGATCGCCGCGAACAGTCCGCAGAACAGTAGGCCGAGCCGGTTCATCCGCATCGAAACCTGATGGACCACTCCGATCAGCAACCCGCACCCCGCAAACAGCAGCGCCACATGCGGACCCGCGTCGCCTATATCCACGGGAAACGGAGGCAGAAGCAGTGCAGAAACAAAGAACGGGATCAGCCACCTGCCCGGCTGCCGCAGCATCCACCACAGCGCGGGAATCGCCGCCAGCAGCACGCATATCGCCGCTTTCATGGCGACACCGGACACCGTCGCAATCAGCGCGGCGGACAATCCTGCCGCTACTCCGATCGCAACCTGTCCCCGCGGTCGTTGCACCGCAACGTTCATTCGGTGCGCCGCCCCCGGTAGGAGAACGCCACCGTCAGATACGCCGTCAGCCCGACTAGCGTCAGCAGCAGCGCTGCCAGCACGTTCAGCGGAGTATTCGGAGAGCTCGGGCGCTGCGGCACGATGCCCGGATCGATCACGCGCAATCTCTCGCCGCGCGTCCCGGCGGTCGCGCGCAGCTCCCGCAGCCTCGTGGCCGAGCTTTCGCTGGCCGTTTGCGCCATCTTCACTTCAATGTCGAGCCTTTGCCTGTCCGCTCCTCTTCGCGATTGCAGCGCACTTTTCTCAACGATGTCTTTCTCAAGCGAAGCCAGTCTCTTTTCCAGCTCCGCCGCACGCGCCTGCAACCCCGGGACTTCGCGCTTGAACTCCGCTTTCATCTGATCCTCGGCGATATCGCCCCGCACGTCGGACAGCGATTGCTGAACCTTCTCGGCCAGATCCACGTCGGCCTCGATCTGCGCCTGCAGCGCGCCGCCCGGCTCCTTCGCCGCGTATGCCGCCGAAGCCCTCTGCGCCTGCTCCAGCCGCTCCTGAGACTCTACCGCCAGATGCTCCGCCTCGCCGATGACCTCGCGATCCGTCGCCGCGCTCTCGCCCCGACTCAATTTCACCGTCTCCTCCGCCACATAGTGGACCACTTGCTGCGCCAGAAACGGGTCCGGCAAAGTGACGCTGATTTCGAGGATTTTCGTGTCGCGAATTTTCGTTACTTTCAACACCTGCTGCTTCAGGGATTCGATCGACCGCACGTTATCGCCCGACGCGAGATGGAATTGCTTCACCGCGCCCGCGAACAGTGTGTCGCTGGCCGCGAACCGCTCGTAGGTTCTCAGGGATTCCAGATACACCGGACTCACCGCCGTGGACGTTCGCACATCGTTGCCGGCAGGAGGCTCGATCACGATGCTAGCCGTGGCCGTGTAGCGTTTCGGAACCAGCAGGATGCTTACCGACGCGGACAGCACGATGGCGCTCAGGCACGCCGCGAGGATCAGCCGCCAACGCGCGCGCAGGTAGTCGATATACTCAAATGCGGTCCTCTCCGATTCGCCGTACCCCGACTCGTGCCGAGGTTCGTACTTATACTCTGTATGCAATTCTGGCTGCTCCTGATAACGGCATTGGTGCCCCTCGCCATGGCTCCGGGCCTTCTTTCCGCTTACGATATTACGCCCAAAATTGCGATTCTCCTATTCTGTGAATCCGCTATGTTGTTACTTTGTAAACAACTTGTAAACGGGGTCCGGATGTTATGGGCAAGCACCGTCGGCAAGCTCTACGTCGCCTGTCTGGGCGCCCAATTCCTGTCGCTGGCAGTCTCGACGATATGGTCTTCCAACTGGGCGCTCTCCGTGGCTGGAAGTAGTTGGCGGCGCGACGGCCTGATCGCGGAAACGGCCATCCTGCTTTTCGCCTTCATGGCAGCCGCCTGGTTCGTGGAAGATCCGCAGCGCATTCGCGGAGTCCTGCAAGCGGCAGTCGTTGCCGGAGCCATCGCGTCCATCTACGGCATCGCCCAGTATTTCGGATGGGATCCCTTCCTGGTCCCGCAGTCGTATCAATCCGGAGAAGGCCCTTTCACCATCGTCCGCCCACCCGGGACGCTAGGCCATGCCGATTACTTCGCCAACTGGTTGGTTATCGTGGCATTCCTGGCACTGGTGGGGCAGGTCCCCGACCTGCCGCTAGCCCGCATCACCGCGCTCCTGTCCGCAATCGCCATCATCCTCAGCGGCACAAGATCCGCACTCCTGGGCCTGGTCGTCGGAGCAATCATCGCCCGACCGCGCATCAATCGCAAAGCAATCCTCACACTCGCAGCCGCAGTAGCCTGCCTCGCCGCGTTATATATTTCCCCCGCCGGAGCCAAGCTGCGCGCCCGAGTCCATTGGTCGCTCGACGACGTCAGAGGCGGCGCGCGCCTGCTTCTGTGGAAGGATTCCCTGCACATGGCCATGCAGCATCCCGTGCTAGGATCCGGCCCGGAAACCTTCACCGCTCAATTTCCGCCCTTCGAATCCGTTGCCCTGGCGCACGCTTATCCCGACTTCTATCACGAGTCGCCGCACAACATGTTTCTAGACGCCCTGACGTCGCGAGGCATACCCGGAGTACTCGCGCTGCTGGCGATGTGTGGCGTCGCAGCCTGGGCAGCCAGAAAAAACAAAGCCCTATCCGCCGCGCTAGCGGGAGCCATCGTGTGCCAGCAATTCATGGTGCTAACGGTCCCCACGGCACTGTACTTCTACCTGCTGATAGCCATCATCATCGCCACCGCTCTGCCAGCTCCAGCGAGCCGCGACCACAGGGAGCGGAGTCTTTACCTTCTATCAGCGCCAGCCGTCGCCATCGTGTTCATCCTTTTCGCCACTCGCCTCCTGTTAGCCGACCGAGCCATGGCGCGCGCCGAGCAACTGACGGCATCGGGTGATGTCTTCGCCGCAGCACAAGCCTACAAAACCGTCCAGAAATGGGAGCCTCCCACCGGCAATACCGACCTCCGCTATTCCCAGGCCATGACCCGCCTCGCGGCCAGTACGCGCTCGTTCCCCACCAGCGTGGCCGCCGCGCAACAAGCCTCCGATGCGGCCACCCGGGCCACGGAATCCTCGGAAGACCGCCAAAACGCCTGGTACAACTTCGCCACCATCGCAGCTCTGCGCAACGATCGCACGGGGGTCGAAAATGGACTCCGCAATGCCATCAAAAGCGCCCCCAACTGGTTCAAGCCGCACTGGACTCTGGCCCAGTTCCTGGAGCTTACCGGCCGCCACGGGGAAGCGCGCCAGGAAGCCTCTATCGCGTTGGAACTCAACGGCGGACACGACGCCGAAGTCTCCGAGACTTGCGACAAAATCCTAAGCCGGCCTTGAATTCACAATTCTTTTACGAGTCCGGCATTGTCCCCTCCCCACCTGTCACCCTATAGTGGGCTCAGAGACTAATTTTTCTATGCGAACCTGGGCATTTTCCACCATTGTTTTTGCGGCTGCGCTGGCGTCCGCGCAGAACCCTGTGATCACTCCGGGCGGCGTTGGCAATGCCGCGAGTTTCCAGGCGCCGCTCGCGCCGGGTTCTTTGTTCTCGATCTTCGGATCGCGCCTGTCGTCGCAAACGGCCAACGCGCTTTCCATTCCCCTCTCGACGCAGCTTGGCGGCGTCACCGTCAAGTTCACCAACGGCTCCACCGTGATCGACGCCCCGATGCTCTACGTTCAACCGGACGGCGCCAATCCTTCGCAGATCAACGCGCAGGTGCCGTGGGATTTAGTCACGCCTGGAATCACCACCACCGTCAGCTTCGTGGTGTCGCATGACGGCGTCTCTTCCGATCCGACGCCGGTCACCATCGGCCCATTTTCGCCGGGAGTCTTTGCGGCGGGTACGCAGGGCGTAGTCGTGAATTATCCCGACGGGACGCTGGCTTGGCCCGCTAACAGCGTCGCCGGACTCACCACGCATCCGGCGGCACCCGGCTCCCTGGTGATCGTTTACGCGACTGGATTGGGCGCTGTCGACCATACGCCTTCCAACGGAGATATTTCCGGAGCGACTTTAGCGACTACGCTCACTCCGCCTCAGGTCATGATCGGCGGAATCCAGGCTCAGGTCGTATTCTCAGGGCTGGCTCCGCAATTTGTGGGTGTGAATCAATTAAATGTGATCATCCCCAACGTCGCCGCGGGCAGCGCAGTGCCGATCCAGATTAGCGTCGGCGGACATACCTCTCCGGCCACCACCACGATGGCCGTCGGTAACTAATCCTTCCTTCCCGCACCGCTCCCCGATCGCAAGGGGAGCGGTGCTTTTTTATTTACCAGGCGCCTTTTCCGTGAAACAATGCGGGCACCGTCCGCAGGAGGATGGATAAGTACGTCCAGGGCGTGAGGCGGTGCACGAGTTCCAGGTCCATGGCCGCGCGCTCCGGGAACTTAACTGTGTTCCTGCCGCAGATCTGCCATATCCCCGTCACGCCAGGCTTCACCGACAACACCTCTGTGGCCCTGTCGCCATAGTGCCGGGCCAACTCCGTCCGGGTAAGCGGCCTGGGACCGACCAGAGACATCTCACCTCTGGCAACATGCCAGAGTTGAGGAATTTCGTCGATCGAGTGCCGCCGGATAAACCTCGCAAACGCGCTGCTCACACGGCTGTCTTTAGGATCTTTTTGGTCGTTGGCCGGCTCCGCGACGATATATTCCACCCAGGCCCTTTTGGGAGTGCTGCGCGGAGGCCACATGGTTCGCAGCTTCCACATCCAGAACAAGCGTCCGCCTTCTCCCACCCGCAGATGAGCGATAAACGGCGATTGGCCGGACAGCAGAAAAATAGCGGCGCCAGACGCGGCGATCACAGGGCAGGCCGCAGTTAAAAGAGCCGCGCCCGCGGCCCTCTCGACAATCTCACCGAAATGGAATTTCATCTCTCTGGTTCGAGTATAAAGACGGAAACCCGCAACCCAAAGAGAACTACGGTATCTTTGCAGCCTTTTTACATCTTGACGGTCCAACTGGCGCTGCCGCAGGAATCGCAGCGGCGCGCGTTGGGATTCAGCTCCGCCCCGCACCGCACACAGGCGTGCAATGGGGGCCTGCTTGTACCCTTCATCTGATAGAGGACAAATGCCGCAAACGCCGCGAAAAACAGGAGAACAGCGATCCAGGAGCCGGTGTAATAGTACAACGTCAGCACCGCCAACAATGCAGCCGTCGCTGTCAGCCATCTCTGTCTTTTACGGTCCATGAGCTCTAGTAGCTTGTATTAGCCTAACAGCGAATTCGTTAGCATACCCCTTAATGACTGTCGGGGTTCGGTAGGAGACACCGCACCCCGACAGTTATGGAGGGGATAGCGGACAGGCCATTCTGGTACGATTTTAGGATCATTTAAAGAAACAATTCTCGAACTTCGAGGTTCTCTGTGATAGCCGGGTGTCAATCCCGGCCGGCCGGAGTGAGGGCAACCGTAATGGGGTCCATTCAAGGTCAAACACACCGCGGTACGGCGGAGTGGCAAGGTGCGGCTCCTCGTGTGTCCGCAGCGGCGAAGACGGTGGCGGAGATCCTCTCGGTCGCTGGAATCGAGGTCGGCGGCCGCCGGCCCTGGGATCCCCAAATCTACGACGAACGGTTCTCTCAGCGATTGCTCTCGGGCGGAAGCCTGGCTGCCGGCGAATCGTACATGGACGGGTGGTGGGACGCCGAAGCCCTGGACGAATTTTGCGCGCGGGTCCATGGCGCGGACCTGGCATATAAGGTCGGCGAATGGCGGACCATCCTGCTGGCGCTGAAGGGGCGGATCTTCAATCGCCAGACGAAATCGCTCGCCGCGGAGGTGGCGCGCGAGCATTACGATCTGGGCAACGATATTTACGAAGCGATGCTGGACCGGCGCATGCAGTACACCTGCGGATACTGGAAAGACGCGGCGACGCTCGATCAGGCGCAGGAAAATAAACTTCACCTGATTTGCCGGAAGATCCAGTTGCAAGAGGGAATGACCGTGCTCGAACTGGGAGGCGGTTTCGGAGGCCTGGCGCATTTCATGGCGTCGGAATACGGCTGCCACGTTGTCAGCTACAACATTTCACGGGAGCAGGTGGCCTATGGGCGCGATCTTTGCGTCGGGCTGCCGGTGCGGTTCAAACAGAACGACTATCGCGAGGCGGCGCGCGAGCCAGGGGCGTTCGACCGGGTCGTTTCGATTGGCCTCTGCGAGCACATCGGTCTGAAGAATTATCCGGGGTTTTTGGAACTGGCCAAGACAAAATTGAAGGCCGGAGGTTTGTTTCTTCTGCACACCATCGGAGGAAACGTGTCCTACACCTGCACCGACGCGTGGATCAATAAATACATTTTCCCCAACGGGATGATTCCGTCGGTGGCGCAGTTGGGCAAGGCGATGGAGGGGCGCTGGGTGGTGGAGGATTGGCACAATTTCGGTCCGGATTACGATAAGACGCTGATGGCGTGGTGGGCAAATTTCGATCGGGCGTGGCCGGAGTTGGAGGATGAGTACGGCCCGCGGTTTTATCGGATGTGGAAGTACTATTTGCTGGGCTGCGCGGGGGCGTTTCGGGCAAGGAAGCTGCAGTTGTGGCAGCTGGTATTGTCAAAGGGCGATATTGGCCGGTACACGTCGGTGAGGTAGGATTCCGTGGCGTGCATAGGATTCTAAAAAGAATATTGGCCGCCAATATTCTTACCGCATGGCGGGGCACCGCTCCCTGCGGTCACGGCTCGCTACGGCCTGGACGCGCGGTTGCCGAGCCGTGACCAGAGGGAGCGGAGTCTTCCGCAGAGAAGAAAATGGATCGAATCGCAGAGTACGACCAGCGGAAGGCGGGCATTGTCGCTGGATTTCAAGCGGCCAAGGCTTCCGGCAATACGGTCAGGCTTCGCAAAACGACGTCCAACTTATTTCGAAGCCGCGAGCGATCCGCGGGATACCTACTCGACGTGCGGTCCTTCGATCATGTGCTGCACGTGGACCCGGAGCGCATGATCGCCGATGTCGAAGGCATGACCACTTACGAATCTCTGGTCGATGAGACGCTTCGTTACGGCTTGCTGCCGGCGGTTGCACCTCAGTTGAAGACTATTACGGTGGGTGGCGCGGTGAGTGGGCTCGGGATCGAGTCGTCTTCCTTCAAGTACGGACTCGTGCATGAGACGGTAGAGGACATGGAGATTCTGACCGGCAGGGGGTCGGTGATTGCGTGCTCGCGCTGCGCGAACAAGGATCTGTTCTTCGGATTTCCAAATTCTTATGGAACACTCGGATATGCGCTTCGGCTGAAGGTCCTGCTGGTACCGGCTAAGCCATTCGTCCATCTGACGCATACGAAATTTTCTGATGGCGCTTCGTTCTTTGAGTACCTTGAGCGACTCTGCGAGCCAGGCGGCGCCTACTTTCTGGACGGCGTGATCTTCGGGGAGAACGAGTTCTGCATCAGCCAGGCGGCGTTCTCAGACGATGCTCCGAGGCTGAGCGACTACACGTACATGGACATCTATTACCGGTCCATTCAACGGAAGGCGGAGGACTGGCTGACTTCGAAGGACTACATCTGGCGCTGGGATACGGACTGGTTCTGGTGCTCGAAACAGTTTGGCGTGCAGCGGCCGGCGGTCCGATTTTTCGCTGAGAAAGGGCTCAATTCACGGACGTATCAGAAAGTGATGAGGCTGTCTCAGAAGTTGATGGCGGCTTCGCCCAACTTCGAGTCGGTGATTCAGGACATCCAGATACCGATCGGGAACGCGCTGGAGTTTTGGGAGTTTCTGCGGGCGGAGATCGCTATTACGCCGGTTTGGGTATGTCCGTTTAGAAACTCCGGTGAGAGGTGGGATCTGTGCGGGCTAAATCCGAATGAGTTGTACGTCAACTTCGGGTTCTGGGATTTCGTGGCGACGACGCAGGAGAGCGGTCACTATAACAGGATGATCGAGCGGAAAGTGGCGGAGCTCGAGGGGAGGAAGGGGTTGTATTCGACGTCCTATTACGACAGGGAGACGTTTTGGAGGATGTTCGATAAGGCGCGGTATGACGAGTTGAGGTCGGCGTACGATCCTGAGGGGGTGTTCCGGGATCTATATGCTAAATGCGTCGAGAGGAAATAGGGACGCCTTGCTTGACCCCTCCATAACTGTCGGGGTTCGATGTGGGCGTTGACCCTACCGAACCCCGACAGTCATGGAGGGGTAAATTAGTGGAAGACGCCACGGAGGCCGACGCTGCAAGCTGAAGCTCGCGCCACTAAGATGCGGTAACCTAGTCGACTTATGCCTCTTGTGCAAGCCATCGTCCTGGGTATTATCCAGGGCCTGACCGAATTTCTGCCCATTAGCAGCACCGCGCATTTGATCGTGATTCCGAAGCTGCTGGGGTGGCCGGATCAGGGGCTTGCCTTCGATATCGCGCTGCATGTGGGCACGCTGGCCGCGGTGATCCTGTATTTTTTTCGCGACTGGATGCAGATCATCGGCCAGGGGCTTGGGATGCGGTTCGGAGGCGATTCGGGGTTACAGCGCAATCGCGGATTGTTGTGGCTGCTGATGCTGGCCACCATTCCCGCGGGCGTCGCGGGACTGCTGTTCCAAAAGAAAATCGAAGGCGCGGTGCGGGAAAATCTTTACGTCATCGGCGGGATGGCGATTCTGATCGGCCTGGTGATGTGGTGGGCGGAGAGCGTCGGACGCAAACAGAAGGATCTGGGGCATGTCTCGCCGGCGGATGCGACGATCATCGGCCTGGCGCAGGCGCTGGCACTGATCCCGGGCGTTTCCCGAAGCGGGATCACCATGTCCGCCGGGCTGGTGCGCAACCTCGACCGGCAGGCGGCGGCGCGATTCTCGTTTCTGCTGCTGACTCCAACCGTGGCGGGCATAGCGCTGAAGAAATTTTACGATCTGGCGAAGCACCAGGGCGGCATTCCGCACGATATGCGGACGCCCATGATCGTGGGAATGGCGGTGAGCGCGATCACCGGCTGCATCGTGATTAAGTTCTTTCTGGAGTTCCTGCGGAGGCGCACTTTTGCCGCGTTCATCGCGTACCGCATTATATTTGGCATAATAGTGATCGCTCTTGCTTTCTTCCGCTTTGGCGGCGGATGAATTATTTAGGACCAACGCGGCACGCGCGGCTCAATGAAGCCGTCGCTTTCGTATTTCTTATCGCGGGACTTTTTGTTTTCATAGGTCTCGTGTCGTACAACCCGCTGGACCCTTCGTGGAACACGGTTACCGGTGCGGCGAAGCCTGTCAATCTCACCGGACGGGTGGGCGCGTTCTTCGCCGACTTTTTCCTGCAAACGCTGGGCCTGGGCGCGTACGGCGTTCCCGTGTTGATTCTGCTGCTGGGCTGGATGTGGATCCGCTCGGCTACGATCGAAGCGCAGTGGGCGAAGATCTTTGGCGCGGGCATGTTCCTGGCAGCCACCTGTACCGCGTTTGGATTCGTACCCACGTGGCAGCCGATCGCCGGCGCGATTCCCGCCGGAGGGCTGATCGGCCTGGTGCTGGCCGACTATCTGGTTTCTACGATGAACCTTACCGGAGCGGTGCTGTTCACCGCCGGGTGCTGGATTATCGCCATCTACCTGGTATCCAGCTTCGAGATGTCGAGGCTTCCGGGCTGGTTCAGAACGCCGCTGAATATCTTGAGCGCGATGGCGGCTCGATTCCGCGCGTGGCGCGAGTCGCGTGCGATGGCGGCGAAGGCTCGCGCAGAAAAGAGGGCGCTTCAGCGTGCCTCCACGCGAGAAACCGAAGTAGAGATGGAGGCGCCGCGCGCGGCCGCCGATCCGCGTGCTCGCAGAGCAAGAGAGCAGCATGATTCGCCGCCGATCGTCGATCCGCTGGAACGGGCGCCGTGGGAAGAAGCTGCGTCCACACCCGTGGCTATCGAAGATATTCCGATCCACATGCTGGAGCCGACGCCGGTTTCGCAGTTGATGGAAATTCCACCGGCGGCGCCCACGCGGTTGTCGTCGAAACCGGAGGCTCCGCCGAGGAAACAGCGCGCCGATTTCCGGCTACCGCCCACCAGCCTGTTGCAGGAACCGGTCGCCCGCAGCGCCTTCGATAGCCAGGAGCTGAAGGAAATCGCCGGGCGCATCAAGTCGAAGTTCGAAGAATTCAACGTGCATGGGACCGTAACGCAGATTAATCCGGGACCGGTGGTCACTACGTTCGAATTCAAGCCCGAGGCGGGCGTGAAATATTCGCGCATCACCACGCTGACGGAAGATTTGTGTCTCGGCCTGCACGCCGAGTCGATCCTGATCGAGCGGATTCCCGGCAAACCCACGGTCGGCATCGAGGTGCCGAACTCCAAGCGCGAAGTGATTAGCCTGCGCCAGATTCTGGAGTCGGACGAATTTCATACCTCAACATCGCCGCTGACGGTGGCGCTGGGGAAGGACATCAACGGACGGATCAAGGTCGCGGCGCTGGATACCATGCCGCACCTGCTGATCGCCGGATCGACCGGGGCGGGGAAGAGTGTGATGCTCAACTCGCTGATCATGTCGATCCTGTACAAGGCGACGCCGCACCAGGTTCGCCTGATCATGGTGGATCCGAAACGCCTGGAATTCGGGCTCTACGAAGGCATTCCACACTTGCTGACGCCGGTGATCACGGATCCGAAAAAGGCCACCAACGCGCTGCGTAACGCGGTCCTCGAAATGGAGCGGCGGTTAAAGCTGCTGGCTTCGCAAGGGGTCCGCAACATCGATCAGTTCAATAAGAAGGTCCGACAGATTCAGGCCAAGCCGCGCAGCTTGTTCGAGGATGAATCGGAGATCGAAGAGCTGGAAGAAATTCCTTACGTCCTGATTCTGATCGACGAGCTGGCGGACCTGATGATGCTGGAGCGAGCCAATGTGGAAGAAAGCGTCACGCGCCTGGCGCAAATGGCGCGAGCGGTCGGCATGCATCTCGTGCTCGCGACCCAGCGGCCCAGCGTGGACGTGATCACCGGTTTGATCAAAGCGAATTTCCCGTCGCGCATCAGCTTTCGGGTGGCGACGCGCGTGGATTCCCGCACGGTGCTGGATGTGATGGGCGCAGAGCATCTGCTGGGCCGCGGCGATATGCTGTTCCTGCCGCCGGGGTCGTCGCGGCTGGTCCGCGTGCACGGATCATATGTGAGTGAGGCGGAAACCAACGAGGTAGTGGAGTTCTGGAAGAGGCAGGCTGAGCCCGACTACGACAAGACGTTCCTGATGGCGCCTCCGGCCGAAGATGAAGAAGGCGCGGAGGATGAAGAGTTCGACGGCAGCGAGGATCCCGTCTATCAGGATGCCGTTCGAGTGGTGCTGGAAATGGGTAAGGCGTCCACTTCGACGCTGCAAAGGCGCTTGCGGCTGGGCTACGGGCGCGCCGCGCGCATTCTGGATATGATGCAGCGCGAAGGGATCATCGGGCCTCCGGATGGCAGCCGCCCGCGCGAGGTTTTGAAGCGGCCGGACTGGCTCAAGGAAGTTGAAAATCAATTAAGATAGTAGGTACCCGCGACAAAAAACCTATGAGCTTTCGACGCATCCTGCTATTTTTTTGCCTGATGACTGTATCGTTCGCGCAGCACACGCCGCGCCTGGTGGCCGACGTGCCCATCCGCACCACGGACCGCAAGATCATCAAGATGTCGGAATATCGCGGCAAGGTGGTGCTGCTGGTGATGATGCTGACCACCTGCGACTCGTGCCTGGGGACTATGCAGTTCATGGCGCGTCTGCAAAACGAGATGGGGCCGCGCGGTTTTCAAGTGGTCGCAGTCTCGCTGGACGAGAGCGCGGTTGTGTCGGTTCCCTACGCGGAGCGCTATCGCTTCCCGTTTCCGATGGGACACCTGGACAGAGATCCCGCGATCAAGCTCCTTGACCTGAACGCCACCGCGCAGCCGGTAGTGCCCACTATGCTGTTCGTGGATTGGCAGGGGAAGGTGCGATTCCAGTACGCGGGCAACGACCCGATTTTCAATCAGGGTGAAAAAGGGATTCGCACAATCGTGGATGGGCTGCTGCGTCAGGCAGCGGAGAAGAAGGGCGCGGAATATAAGTCTGCGCCCGCGAAGCAATAGCTCCCGTGGCGCACGCATTCGTGCGTGCCGCGTCGAGACTCGTCTCGACGCCCGTTAAAAGCTCCACAATCGTCGACATGAGTGTCGACGCGGCACGCGTGGGCGCGTACGCCACAACTGCAAAGCCGCTACACGTCGAATTTGATCCCCTGCGCCAGCGGCAGTTGGCCGGACCAGTTCACCGTCACCGTCTGACGGCGCATGTACGCTTTCCAGGCATCGCTACCGGATTCGCGACCGCCGCCGGTTTCCTTCTCGCCGCCGAACGCGCCGCCGATCTCCGCGCCGCTGGTGCCGATGTTCACGTTCGCGATACCGCAATCGCTGCCCAGCGCGCTCAGGAACGTTTCGGACGACATCAGGTCGTTGGTGAAAATGGCCGACGACAAACCTTGCGGGACGTTGTTGTGCCACTGGATGGCCTCGCCGATGCGCTCGAACTCGATCAGGTGGAGAATCGGCGCGAAGATTTCTTCCTTCACAATCGGCATGCGCTCATGCGAGCGGACCAGGGTCGGCTCGACATAGCAATCGCCGGTGTTGAGGCGCTCGCCGCCGGTCAGAACTTCTCCACCCTGATCGCGAATATCATCGAGCGCGCGCATCATGATCGCGACGGCATCGGTATCGATCAGCGGACCCATCAGCGTTTGAGGATCGCTGGGATCGCCGACGCGGACCTGTTTGTAGGCGGCGATCAGCTTCTCCGTAATTTTCGGCGCGATGTTTTTTTGCAAGAAGAGCCTTCTGATCGACGTGCAGCGCTGGCCCGCGGTTCCCACCGCGCCAAACAACACGGCGCGCACCACCAGGTCCGGATCCGCATCGTCCATCACGATCACGCCGTTGTTGCCGCCCAGTTCGAGCAAGGTGCGGCCCAGCCGCTTCGCGACCACTTGCGCCACATGGCGGCCCATGCGCGTGGATCCGGTCGCGCTGATCAGTGGAATGCGAGGATCCTGAATCAAACGCTCGCCTACGACGTCGTCCTTGCCGATGATCAGATTCAGCACGCCCTTCCAGCCGTGGCGCAGGAGCACGCGGTCGGCGATGGACTGCACGGCGATTGCGGTCAGAGGCGTTTTCAACGACGGCTTCCAGACCACCGTATCGCCGCACGCGATGGCCAACAGAGCGTTCCAGCTCCACACCGCGACCGGAAAATTAAACGCGCTGATCACGCCCACCACGCCTAGCGGATGCCATTGCTCATACATGCGGTGGGCGGGGCGCTCGCTGTGCATGGACAATCCGTAAAGCTGTCGCGAAAGACCGGCGGCGAAGGTCGCGATGTCGATCATCTCCTGCACCTCGCCGCGGCCCTCGGCGAGAATCTTTCCCATTTCGAGCGTCACCAGGGAACCCAGTTCGTCCTTGGCGGCGCGCAGCTCTTCGCCGATCTCGCGCACGATTTCGCCGCGCTTCGGAGCGGGCTCCATGCGCCATCGGGCGAACGTTTTCGCGGCTTCCCAGACCACGTCGTCGTAGTCTTCTTCGTCGGCCAGGCGGACGCGCCCGAGTTCCTGGCCGGTGGCGGGATTGATGGACGCCAGTTCTTCGCCGGCCCAATGTTCGTAATGCGTCTTGTTCAGAATTTCGGAAAGTAGACTCATATGGCCAATCTCGCGAATCCGCGCGGACCCGTCGTGAACGTGAACCCGGCCTCGCGGGCGCAGGCGTCAATTTGTTCTACCACTCTTGCCTGGCCCGCCGCGTCGAGAAATTCATCGTGATGGTGCGCGGCGCTGATCTTGAACGCCGCCTCGCGCGTCGTTGCGCCATGGCGCTTGGTCGACCGGATATGCAGCGGATCGCCGATCAAGTCGCGCTGCGAAGCGTCGATCGCGGCGCGCGCCAGCACATCGGGGTCGCAGGGCAGCAGCGGGGCGAGCGTCGCGTAGGTCTCGATCCCAGCCTCCCGCAAGGCGCGAACCACCTCGAGCCGATCCTCAAAGCTCGCACAGTGCGGTTCGTAGAGACGCCGGATGTCCTCCCGATCTGTGGTGATGGAAAAGCTGACGCGCAAGGTCGTCCTTTGCGACAAGGCGCGCAGACGATCGAGGTCGCGGAGAATCAGCGGCCCGCGAGTCTGGATAGTGAACACCCGCGGCGGAGACTTAAGCAGCGCATTGAGAATGCGTGGCATCATTTGCTCCGCCTCCTCCGCCGGTTGATAAGGATCGACCAGAGGCGAGCAATAAATGCTTTGCGACGGCCGCAGCCCGTGCAGCAATAATTCTGGAGCGTTGGATTTATAAGTCGTGAACTGCCCCCACCTCTGCCAATCCTCGGCCTTGAGTCCGCCGTAGATGCCCATCGTAGGCACGTAGCAATAAGTGCAACCGAAGGTGCAGTTCCGCGCCGGGCTGAGCGAGTGAGTAAATCCCGCCTCGGCGATGAAGCCGGAAGTCCGGGTGAGAATACTCTTCGCCACCGCCCTTCGAATCTGCATACTGGCTACTGGCTGGCTACTTCTTCTTCACTCCGTGACGTTCTTGGTCGCCACTAACTCCTTCACTTCCACCACGAACTGCTCCAGCGGCTTCGCGCCCAGATCGCCGTGCTTGCGATGACGCACGGACACCGCGCCGGACTCCGCCTCGCGATCGCCGACCACCAGCATGTACGGAACCTTCTGCATCTGCGCGTCACGAATCTTAAGCTGCACTTTCTCTTTTCGATCGTCCAGATGCGACCGCAGCCCCGCCGCTTCCAGGCGTGCATGAACCTTCTGCGCGTATTCCAGCTGCCGGTCCGTAATCGGCATCACCACCGTCTGCACCGGAGCCAGCCACAACGGAAACGCGCCCGCATAATGCTCGATCAAGATCCCAAAAAATCGCTCGACCGACCCGTATAGCGCCCGATGCACCATCAGCGGCTGATGCTTCTTGCCGTCCTCGGCGACATACTCCAATCCAAATCGCTGCGGCAGCGTGAAGTCGAACTGCACGGTCGAAAGCTGCCATTTGCGCCCCAGCGCGTCCAGCAGCTTCATATCGATTTTCGGCCCGTAGAACGCCGCGTCGTCGGGCGTGATCGCCACCTTCAAATTCAACCGCTCCACCGCGCGCTTCAACGCATTTTCAGCGAGCGCCCACTGCTCCGGCGTGCCGTCGTACTTCCCGCTCTTGCCGCCGTCCCAGGTCGAAAGCTCCGCCTCATACTGTTCGAAGCCAAACGTCTTCAGCACATCGATGGCGAATTCCAGGCAGCTCACCACCTCATCTTCAATCTGATCCGGAGTGCAGAAAATGTGCGCGTCGTCCTGCGTAAATCCGCGCACGCGCAACAGTCCGTGCATCACGCCGCTGCGTTCGTAGCGATACACGGTGCCCAGCTCGCCCAGTCGAACAGGCAGTTCGCGATAGCTATGCTGCCGGTCGGCGTAAATAAGGATGTGGCCGGGGCAGTTCATCGGCTTCAGACGATACTCGGCATCGTCCAACTCCATGCCGGCGAACATATTTTCCTTGTAGTGACCCAGGTGACCCGACGTCTTCCACAAATCCGCGCGCATGACGTGAGGCGTGTAGACCAGCGCGTATCCTCGCTTCAAATACTGCTCGCGCATCCAGTCTTCGATAATCACGCGGATGCGTCCACCCTTCGGATGGAAAAAAATCAACCCGGGCCCCGCGAGTTCCTGGATGCTGAACAGGTCTAGTTCTTGCCCCAGCTTGCGATGGTCGCGTTTCTTGGCTTCCTCCAGCCGCGCCAGATACTCATCCAGCTCTTTTTTGTTGAAAAACGCCGTGCCGTAGATCCGCTGCAGCTGCGCGTTCTTTTCGTCGCCCTTCCAATAAGCTCCGGCGATCGAGAGCAGCTTGAAAGCCTTCAGCTTCTTGGTCGACGGCACATGTGGACCGCGGCAGAAGTCAATGAATCCGGGCCCCAGCGTGTACTCGGAGAAAATTTCGCCGGCACGTTCTGTGATCAGCTCGCACTTCATCGGCTGGTCGGCGTACAGCTTCAGACCTTCGTTTTTCTCGGTGTATTTGCGCTTATAGGGAAGATCGCGAGCCTGGATCTCCCACATTTTCTTTTCGATTTTCTCGAGATCTTCGGGCGTGAACGCATCCGGCCGCGCGAAGTCGTAATAAAATCCGGTGTCGATCGGAGGGCCGATGCCGAGCTTGGTTTCGGGGAACAGTTCCAGCACGGCGGCCGCCAGCAAATGCGCAGTGGAATGGCGAACCACTTCCAATGCATCGGGATTCTTCGTGGTCAGAATCTGGAGCGACGCGTCCCCTTCAAAGGGTCGATTCAGGTCCCATAGAGCGCCGTTTACGCGCGCCACGATGGCGTCGTCGGCCAGCCGCTGGCTGATCTTCGCCGCGGCATCGATCGGCCGCGACCCTTCGGGGAGACTTTGGACACTACCGTCCGGCAGCGTGATTTGGAGATTGCTCATTGGTAATCTTTCAGATTACCAGAGCTAGTCTTTTTCAGCTTACTCCTCCCGCCTGCGGATTCATCAACATAAAAAGAGCCGCGACCACCGGGAGCGGTCACTCTGGGGCATTGGGCTAGGCGCCCAGGCCCATGCGTCAGCGTGGGCTAGTGCCCTGTATCGGCGAGTTCGTTCGCATACTCCCCTCCATGACTGTCGGGGTTCGGTAGGGGTACGGACCGGGGACATGGGTGACACTTTAGTCCGGGGACATGGGTGACAGTTCATTGACGATGGGTGGATCAGGTCGACCTTAGCAAAGCACGCCAAGGTGGTAGGCGATGCCATGGAAGGAAGACGGAACAATGGAACAACGAGTCGAACTGATTCGGTTACACGACGAAGGAGAAAGTATTGTCTGGCTCGCCGAAAGCTACGGGGTGTCGCGCAAGACGATCTACAAGTGGCTGGATCGTCATCAGGTGGAAGGGAGCGGCGGGTTGCGGGATCGGAGCCGCGCTCCGCACCGGAGCCCGCAGCGGCTGAGCGAAGAGATGATTGCGCGGATCGTCGAGGCGCGGCTGCGCTGGGGCTGGGGACCGCGCAAGCTGGCGGTGAAACTGGCGCAGGCGGTGCCCGATCAGAAGGTCCCGGCGGCGAGCACCATCGCGGAGTTGCTGCGCAGCAAAGGGCTGAGTCATCCGCGGAGGCGTCGCGTGCGGACGCCGCTGTACGGGCCGCCCCTCGCCGCCGTGGCCCAGGCCAATGAGACCTGGTGCGCCGATTTCAAGGGATGGTTCCTGACCGCCGACGGCACGCGCTGCGATCCGCTGACCATCACCGACGCGCACAGCCGCTATTTGCTGTGCTGCCAGATCGCGGCCAAGACCGATCGGGCGCATGTGGAGGCGCTGTTCGACATAGCGTTTCGTGAATATGGAATGCCCGCCGTGATTCACACCGATAACGGCGCGCCCTTTGCCAGCCGGGCTCCGGGAGGCCTCAGCCGGTTGTCCATGCGCTGGGTCCGGTTAGGAATCGTCGCCCAACGAAGCCGTCCCGCATCGCCGCAGGACAACGGCCGGCATGAGCGCATGCATCGCACACTCAAGCAGGAAACGCTACGCCCGCCGGAGCGTAATCCGCGTCGGCAACAGGACGCGTTTCATGCTTGGCAGAAAATCTATAACCACGAGCGGCCGCATGAATCGCTCGACTATCGGACGCCGGCGAGTTGCTACGCGCGCTCCCTGCGGGCGTTTCCGCGGCGCGTGCCGGAGGTGGAATACGACGCCGACGTCCACGTGCGGCGGATCTCACAAAAGGGCGAGATGCGATGGAACGGCCAGCGCACGTTTGTCAGCGAGACTTTCGCGTATGAATATCTCGGGCTGCGGGCGAGTGACGATCGCTACTACGAAGTGTTGTACGGCCCGCTGGTGATCGGCTGGTTCGACACCTTCCGCCCCCGCTTTCATCGGCAGTTGCCGCGTCAGCTGCGGACCCAACAGGCCTGAGGAAATGACGGGCGGTGGAAAGCGTGGAAATCCAAACAGCGGATTTCCACTCTTCCCACCGCCCTTGGAAATCGCCACGGCGATTCCCACATTCCCACAGGCCCGACGATCCTGTTTATACTCACCAAAGGCGACCAAACACCTCTCCGAAAAGTGTCACCCATGTCGCCGGGCTAAAGTGTTACCTATGTCCCCGGCCGTACATAGGTCAACGCCGCCACCGAACCCCGACAGTCATGGAGGGGTAAAGTCTCTGCGACAGAGCAGCTAGACAGCGGTCGAGCTCAGGCCAGGTCGAAGCGATCCAGATTCATCACCTTGCTCCACGCAGCCACGAAGTCCTTCACAAACGTCTCCTGCGCGTCACTGCTCCCATAGACCTCCGCGATTGCCCGCAGCTGCGAGTTGGAACCGAACACGAGATCGACCACGGTGCCCGTCCACTTTGGTTCGCCAGTCTTCCGGTCGCGCCCTTCCAAGATGCCTTCGTCGGACTTCAACCACTTCGTATTCATGTCGAGCAGGTTGACGAAGAAATCGTTCGTTAACGTCCCGGGTCGCTTGGTGAAAACACCGTGCTTGGACTGCCCGAAGTTTGCGTCCAGCGCCCGCATGCCGCCGACCAGAACCGTCATTTCGGGAGCGGTCAGCGTCAGCAGCTGCGCCCGATCCACGAGTTCCTCCGCCGGGGTTTGGTATCCGTTCCGAAGGTAATTCCGGAACCCGTCCGCGGTCGGCTCTAAGACTGCGAACGAGTGCACGTCGGTCTGCTCCTGCGAAGCGTCGGTGCGCCCCGGCGAGAACGGGACCTTCACGTTTTGGCCAGCCTTCTTCGCAGCTTCCTCAACGGCTGCGCATCCGCCCAGAACGATCAGATCGGCGAGCGAAACCTTTTTCCCGAACTCCTTCTGGATCGCCTCCAGCTTCGATAGGACCTTCGCCAGTTCGGCTGGCTGATTCACTTCCCAATCCTTTTGCGGCGCCAGTCGAATGCGAGCCCCGTTCGCTCCGCCGCGCTTGTCGCTGCCGCGGAATGTTGCCGCCGAGGCCCAGGCCGTCGTGACCAGTTCGGAGATGGACAGTCCCGATGCGAGGATCTTGGCCTTCAGAGCGGCGATATCCTGCTCCCCGATCAATTTATGATCCGCAGCCGGAACGGGGTCCTGCCACAGCAGCGGCTCCGCGGGAACCAGCGGGCCAAGATACCGCGAATGAGGACCCATGTCGCGATGCGTCAGCTTGTACCAGGCCTTGGCGAACGCATCGGCGAATGCCTGCGGGTTTTCATGAAAATGCTTCGAAATCTTTGCGTAGCTGGGGTCCGTCTTCAGCGCCAGGTCGGTCGTGAACATCATCGGGGCGTGCTTTTTCTTCGGATCGTGGGCATCCGGAACAGTGCCCGCAGCGGCGCCGTTCTTGGGAGTCCATTGGTGCGCTCCGGCGGGACTCTTCGTCAGATCCCATTCATAGCCGAACAGGTTATCGAAGTAATTGTTGTCCCACTTCACCGGGTTGGTGGTCCATGCGCCCTCCAATCCGCTGGTGATCGCGTCGGCGCCTGCGCCGCTGCCAAAAGTGTTCGTCCAGCCGAAGCCTTGCTCTTCGACGCCGGCGCCCTCGGGCTCCGGACCGCAATACTTGCCCGCATCGGCAGCGCCATGGGCTTTGCCGAACGTGTGTCCGCCTGCGATGAGCGCCACCGTCTCCTCGTCATTCATCGCCATGCGAGCGAAGGTCTCCCGGATATCCTTGGCCGCAGCGGCTGGATCCGGCTTGCCATTAGGCCCTTGCGGATTCACGTAAATCAGTCCCATCTGAACAGCGCCGAAAGGATTATCGAGCTCACGGTCGCCCCGATAGCGCTCGTCTCCCAGCCACGTGCCCTCAGGCCCCCAGTAAATGTCTTCTTCCGGCTCCCAGACGTCCTCGCGCCCACCGCCGAAACCGAAGGTCTTCAATCCCATCGACTCCAGTGCGACGTTGCCGGTAAGGATCATCAGGTCCGCCCAGGAGATTTTCCTGCCGTACTTTTGTTTGATCGGCCAGAGCAGCCTGCGTGCCTTGTCGAGGCTCACGTTGTCCGGCCAGCTGTTGAGGGGAGCGAAGCGCTGCGTCCCGGAACCCGCGCCGCCTCGGCCATCGGCGATCCGGTACGTGCCCGCGCTATGCCACGCCATGCGGATGAACAGCGGACCGTAATGGCCGTAGTCCGCGGGCCACCAGTCCTGCGATGACGTCATCAAGGCATGAAGATCCTTGATCACGGCCTGCAAGTCGAGGCTCTTGAATTCTTCCGCATAATTGAACTCCTTGTCCATGGGATCGGACAGGGAGGAGTTCTGATGCAGGATCTTCAGGTTCAGCTGATTCGGCCACCAGTTCGCATTCCCCGGGCCTCCAGCGCGCGTGTGTTCGCGAGCGCCGGCCGAGAATGGGCACTTGGCTTCGGTGGGCAGAATATGCTCCTGCTGATTCGGGGCTGGATCTCCCATTCCTGGGGTAAATTGTTTCTCCATACATTCCTCTACTTTCGAATTAGTCAAATTAGTCGGAAGCGCGCCGCGCACACTTAGCGCAGAGCCCCCGGAAAATGAGTTCGCATTCGCGAACAATCCGCTTACCAAGGGTTCGTGAGGTGGGCTTGGGCACGTCGTACCACTCCATGTCCTCAACGTTGCCGCAGCGGTCGCAGATGAAGTGGTGATGCCGCAAACCTTTCGCATCGAATCGCGCGGCCCGGCCCTCGACGGCGACTTCGCGCACCAAACCTGCCTTCACTAAGTCCCGTAGATTGTTATAAGTGGTAGCCCTGGACGAGCGCGGGTCGACGCGATTTACGCCTTCGAAGATTTCCGCAGCCGTGGGATGCGAGTGGTGTTCCATCAGGAATGCCATCACGGCGTAGCGCTGAGGAGTGCACCGCAATCCGCTGCCTTCCAAGGACCGTCTAATCGCCTCGGCATCCATCAATAAATTAGACTATATCTAATGTGATATTTTGTCAAGACTTACGCCGCGACTCATCCGCCCATACTGACCTAGTAGTGTCCTGAGCCGCGACCGTCAGGAAGCGGGCAGACGAGACACATAGAGAGGTTGGGCCCTCGATGCCAAGGATTCTATTTCTTGCCCGCCAACTGATCCCTATTTTGCAGCGCGTCGAGCTCTGCCTGAGCCTTGGCATTCCCCTGTTTCGCCGCCAGTCTCAGCCACTTCGCCGCCTCTGCGTTGTCCTTATGGACGCCCGATCCTTTTTCGTATGCCACACCCAGGCTAAACGCCGCATCGGCGTGACCCTTCGCTGCCGCTAGCTGATAATAATAGGCAGCTTGTTTGGCGTCCTTCTGGACTCCGTAGCCTTCATCGTATAGCCAGCCCATCCGATTCTCGCCATCCGGATCTCCCGCCGCCGCCGACTTCTGTGTCCACAATAAAGCAGCGCTGTAACTCTGCGGAACTCCCCAGCCCTTGGCGTACATCTGCGCCAATTGATACTGCGCCTGTGCGTTCCCCTTGTCCGCGGACAACTGGAACAGCCGGAATGCCTCCGACGCATCCTTATCCACTCCCAGTCCTTTTTGATAAAGAATTCCGAGATTGCACTGAGCGTTGGCGTCGCCCTTGTCCGCTAACGGTCTCCATTCCCGAGCCGCCGTCTTGTAATCGCCGCTGCGAAATGCCTTCATGCCCGGAGCATCGTCCCCAGCTACCGCCGGGACAATAAGGAGCAACGCTGCGGCACCACCCAACAATAATCGATTCTTATAATTGATTCCAAAGGACATAATCTTCCCTTTCCAACAACTTCTGCCTTTACTATACGCCGTCGACCTTCTCAGTCAAGATTTATTTACAAATGCGCCTGTAACCAATCCAAAATCCATTACGCCAGGAAGAATTTTCATTGACAGTGTATTATCACACTAGTACACTAGCAGTGTGATGACTCAGTCGCTTTTCAAATTCCGCCTCGATAACGGCAGCGGCGTGCCAGTCTACCGCCAGCTCATCGATCAGGTGCAGGCTGGCATCGCCACCGGGAGCCTTTCCCTGGGATACCAACTGCCTACCGTCCGCCAAGTCGCGGTCGATCTCGCTATTAACCCGAACACCGTCATGCGCGCCTATCGCGAGCTGGAAATCCGAGGCGTGCTCGATACACAACAAGGAACCGGCACCTTCATTGCCGCCCAGCGCCCTCAAATCGACGACGATGAGCGGACCCGCCGCCTGGACCAGCTCATCGACGAAGTGATCGCGCGCGCCGGCGCCGGAGGATTCACGCTGGCCGAAATACTAGACGCTTTAAAGGAACGGGGGAACTAATATGAGCAGCCTCAGAGTAACAATCTTCGTGATCTGCGTCGCACTCGGCGCAATCGGGTCCGTGCTGACCCAACACTGGGCGCCCGCCGCCGTCGGAGCCCTCATCGGCCTCTACCTCTTATATGCGATCCGCGTCGTCAAGCAATGGGAGAAAGTCGCGGTGCTGCGCTTTGGACGCTACATCGGCCTGCGCGAGCCCGGCATGTTCTTCATGATCCCGGTGGTCGATACGCTCAGCCAGGTGGTCGACCAGCGCGTCCGCGTCACCAGCGTTTCTGCCGAATCGACGCTCACTCGCGACACGGTCCCGGTGAATGTAGACGCGATCGTTTTCTGGATCGTCTGGAACGCCGAGAAGTCCATTCTCGAAGTGCAGAACTTCGTCGACGCCATCACGCTCAGCGCCCAGACCGCCCTCCGCGAATCGATCGGCCGCCACGAGCTCGCCCAAATGATCACCGAGCGCGAGTCCATGGGCCGCCAGTTACAAAAGCTGCTCGATGAAAAGACCAATCCCTGGGGCATCACCGTGCAGTCGGTGGAAATTCGCGACGTGACGATCCCGCAAGCCTTGCAGGACGCCATGTCTCGCCAGGCGCAAGCCGAGCGCGAGCGTCAAGCCCGTCTCATCCTGGGCGACGCCGAAAATCAGATCGCCGTAAAGTTCGCTCAAGCCGCCGAAACCTATGCCGGCAACCCCGTCGCCCTTCATCTGCGCGCGATGAATATGCTATATGAAGCCATCAAGGAGAAAGGCGCAATGGTCATCGTCCCGTCAACAGCAGTAGAAACCATGGGCCTTGGAGGCATGCTCGCCACCACCTCCCTGGCGCGACCCAATGAACCGCGACCGTAAGGAAGCGGGCAAACGAGGTACCCCATGCTAAACGATCTTCGCTACTCCATTCGTTCCCTCTTCCGCTCCCCCGGCTTCGCGCTAGCCGCCATCCTGACGCTAGCGCTAGGCATCGGCGCGAATACCGCGATCTTCAGCGTCGCCGACGCTGTCCTCCTCCGTCCCCTCCCCTATCCCGACTCGAGCCGCATCGTCATGGTCTGGGACCAACTCCAGAAACTCGGCCTCGACCGCCTGGCTCCCCGATCCGACACCTCCGAAGCCTATCGCAACTTGTCTAACATCTTCGATTCCACTGGCGGCATCTACCCGCTCGACCGCATCCTCACAGGCGATGGAGGAGCCGAGCGCGTCCCCGCCATGCTCGTCAGCAAGGACGTCTTCGCGATGGTCGCCCCGCGCACAACCCAGGGCCGCATCTTCTCGGACGATGAATATCGCGCCAACGCCGCGCCCGTAGCTATCCTGAGTCACTCGTTCTTTCTGCGCCGCTTCGCCGGCGATCCATCGGCCCTCAGCAAGTCCATCACGCTGGACGGCCGCCCTCATCGCATCGTGGGCGTGATGTCCCCCGCCTTCGACTTCAGCCTGCGCGGAACGGGCACTGACATCTGGACTCCGAAATCCGTAGACACTCCGAGAAGCTGGGGCAACGCCACCCGCCTGATCGCCCGTCTCAAGCCCGGAGTCTCCATCGAAGCCGCGCAATCCGCCCTCACCGCCGCCGCGCAGCACGTCGATGAAACCCTGCATCCGTATACTGGACCTCATGGCGAAGACGCCGGCTATCGCGTGAAAGTGATTTCTCTCCACGATCAGCTTCTAGGAGAGTTCCGCACCGTAACGCTCATCTTGCTGTGCGCCGTCGCTGCGGTTCTGCTGATCGCGTGCGTGAATGTCGCGAATCTGCTGCTGGTCCGCGCCGTCGCGAGAGAAAAGGAAACCACCGTGCGCCGCGCGCTCGGAGCAACGTCTGCGCGTCTGATCGGCCAGTGGATGACGGAATCCGCCGTACTCGCGTTGTTAGGCGGAGCGCTCGGCTCGATGGCCGCCGTGTTGGGAGTGGAGCTGCTCATCCGCCTGAGCCCCGCCGCGCTCCCCGGCATGGCCAAAATCTCGGTCGACGGACGGGCATTGGCCTTCGCCGTCGTCGTCTCGGCGATCGTCTGTTTCCTGTTCGGCCTCGCCCCCGCGCTCGCGTCAACCAAGCTGAGCTGGGGCACGCGCGGAGCCACGCGCCGCAGCCGCCGCGCAGCATCTTCTCTAATCACTATCGAAGTCGCCCTCGCCGTCATGCTGATGATCGGCGCGGGATTGCTGCTCAAAAGTTTTTCCCGCCTCAGCCATGTCAACCCCGGATTCAACCCGGAGCATCTGCTCACGATGCAGGTGCAATTCCCAGCTACCGTGCCCTTCTCGAAAGTCCGCACTCGAGCCTTCTATTCTGACCTACGCGACAAACTGGCCGCACTCCCCGGCGTGACCGGCGCAACGCTCGGTTATCTCCCCGTCCGCGGCCCGAATGTCAACGCCGGTGGAGGCGACCCATTCCAGATTAAGGGCCGTCCCTACGGCTCCAGCGGACCAGTCGGCCAGTTCGCCAACATGACTCTCATCGGCCTCGACTATTTCCGCACCTTCCAGATCCCTCTGCGAGAAGGACGGGTGTTCGAAGCCTCCGACGGCCCGGACTCTCCGGCCGTGGTCCTGGTCAACGAAACAATGGCCCGAGCTTTCTTCCCGCAAGGAGCCTTGGGCCAGCAGATCGGCGTCCCAGCGCCCTGCTCCGGATCCAACTGCGAACCCATATGGTCCACCATCATCGGCATCGCCAACGATGTGAAGACCTTCACGCTCGACCGCGCCCCTTTGCCCCAGATATATCTCCCTCACTCGCAGTACCCTTTCCCCGGAGCGAGCGTCGCCCTCCGTACCGTTGGCGACCCGCTGCCCCTGACGCGCGAAGTAGCCGCCGTAGTACGTTCCCTGGACCCTGACATGCCCGTCTTCGACGTAAAAACCATGGAAGACCGCGTATCGGAAAGCATCGGCCAGCCCAGGTTCGAGACCGCGATCGTAGCCTTCTTCGCCGCCGCCGCGCTCTTCTTAGCCGCTATCGGAATCTTTGGCGTAGTCGCGCATTCGACCGCCCAGCGCACCCAGGAAATCGGAATCAGAATGGCCCTGGGCGCCGATGGCCCACGAGTGGTCCGAACAATCCTGTTCGATGGCTTGCGCCCCGTCTTAGCAGGAGTGTTGTTAGGTCTGGCCGGAGCCCTGGCCCTAAGCCGCATCCTGGCGACCAACCTGTTCAACGTCAGAGCGACAGACCCGACAACTTTCCTGATCGCCGCCCTGGTGCTGACCGCAGTGGCAGTAGCCGCCTGCCTGGTCCCTGCAAGCCGAGCTACAAAGGTAGATCCGCTCATCGCTCTGAGGGAAGAATGATGAGTTTCCTGGGTTCGTTTCCGAGCGCTAAAGTGGACAGCGGAAAGGACATCGTCCTGTCTTGGTGCCCCATTCCTTGGGTTCGTTTCGTAATTTTTGTTGTGCCTCAAACTGACCCCTCCATGACTGTCGGGGTTCGGTATCGGAGGCCATTCCGCGATCTCCTGCCGAACCCCGACAGTCATGGAGGGGTCGAACGTCGGCTCAAGCCGACGCTGCAAACTAAAGTTCGCGCCACCAGAGCCATCTGGATTCTCCCATTGATCTGCGAATGGGAGCGCCGACGATTTATGCCGTGTTCAACTGAAGGGACTACTTCTTAGATATGCTGCGCTCCCCCGGCTTTACCTCAGCCGCCGTGCTCACCCTTGCCCTCGGCATCGGAGCCACCACCGCGATCTTCAGCGTGGTCGACGCTGTCCTTCTCCGCCCGCTGCCTTATCCCAGCTCCGATCGCCTCGTGATGGTCTGGGACAAACTCGTAAAGTTCAACCTCCCTCGCCGCTCCCCTGAATATCACACCGCCGACGCGTATCGCCGCCTCGACACCATCTTCGATTCGACCGGCGGCGCTTATATGTTTGGATCCATGCTTACAGGCGCCCCCGGGACGGAGAACGTCCCTTGCATGACCGTCAGCAAAGAAATTTTTCAAATGCTCGCGCCCCGAACCGTGCTCGGACGGCTGTTCACACTGGAGGACTATCGCGCCGGCGCGGACCCGGCGGTCATCCTGAGCAACTCGCTATTCCAGCGGCGCTTTGGCGGCGATTCGTCGATCCTCGGCAAATCGATCAGCCTCGGCGACCGCAGCCGCCGCATCGTGGGCGTCATGTCCCCCGATTTCGAATTCACCCTGCGCACTGGAGGCATCGACATCTGGATTCCCGTTCCGCTCGACACGCGTCTCAGCTGGGGCAACGCCACAAGAATGATCGCCCGCTTGCGCCCGGGCGTTTCACTGGCTGCTGCGCAAGCGGCGTTGAGCGCCGCCGCCAAACACGTGGACGAGACCGAGCATCCTTACATGGGTCCTCACGGCGAAGACGCCGGCTACGGAGTGACGGTAGTCACCTTCCGCGAGCAGTTCCTGGGCGAGTATCGCATCGCGACTCTCATCCTGCTCTGCGCGGTAGCCGCAGTATTGCTGATTGCCTGTGTCAACGTCGCCAATCTTTTATTAGTTCGCGCCGTCTCGAGAGAAAAAGAAACAGCCATCCGCCGCGCGTTAGGAGCCACCACCGCCCGTTTGATCGCGCAGTGGATGAAGGAATCGGCAGTCTTGGCCTTGACAGGAGGCGTTCTCGGTTCCATCGCCGCTGTGTGGGCCGTAAAGCTGCTGGTGCGGCTGAGCCCCGCCGCGCAGACCGCACTGAATGGGAGCTTTCAGCAGATCGGCACGGGCGTCGCAAAAATCAGCATCGATGCCGGGCGCTTGCGTTCACGATCGCGATCTCATGCCTCGTCTGCCTCCTGTGTGGACTCGCTCCCGCATTCGCCTCCGCTCGCATGACATGGGGTACTCGCGGCGGGTCACGGCGCAGCCGCCGCGCCGCGTCATTTTTAGTAACTGCAGAGGTTGCTCTTGCCGTGATGCTGATGATCGGCGCCGGCCTGCTCCTCAAAAGCTTCTCGCGCGCTAACTCACGTAGACCCCGGATTCAACCCCTCCCACCTGCTCACCATGCGCACGGACGTGACCCATGAAACCACCCGGCAGCAGCGCGTGACGATTTATTCCGCGTTGCGGGAAAAGCTGGCCGCATTACCAGGCGTAACCAGCGCAACCGTGGGAGTCATCCCGGTCAGAGGAGGCGGCCTCAACGCCGGTTCCGGCGATCCTTTCGGCATCAAAGGTAAGTCGTACGACTCCGCGAACCAGTTCGCCGCACTGATGTTCGTCGGCCTCGATTATTTCCGCACATTCGAGATTCCGCTACGCGCAGGCCGCGTATTCACGGCCGCCGACACTGCGGGAGAATATCCCGCGAATGTCATCGTCAATGAAACTCTGGCGCGCACATTTTTCCCGCGAGGCGCTGTCGGCGAGCAGATCGGAGTCCCTCCGCCGTGCCGCGATACAAAATGCGATTTCATCTGGATGACCATCGTAGGCGTCGCCGGCGATGTGAAAAACAGAGCCCTCGATGTGCCCACGCAGCCCCAGATCTTCCTCCCTCAAGGCACCGACGCCCTGACGCTTCGTACCGCCGGCGATCCCATGTCCATGGCGCGCACCGCCGCCGCCGTTATCCATTCCGTCGATCCCGACATGCCTGTCTATGACGTACGGACCATGGAAGACCGTATCTCAGAAAGCACCGGCCAACCGCGGTTCGAAGCCGCCATCGTAGCCTTCTTCGCAGCCGCGGCTCTGTTCCTGGCCGCCATCGGAATTTTCGCGGTGGTAGCCCACTCGACCGCCCAACGCACTCAGGAAATCGGCATAAGAATGGCGCTGGGCGCGGATGCCGGCCGAGTGGTTCAAACCGTGCTGCGAGACGGCCTGCGCCCGGTCCTGATCGGCGTGCTGCTGGGGCTGGCAGGCGCGCTGGCAACCAGCCGCATCCTGACTAGCGTCCTGTTCCAGGTGGCCCCCACTGACTCGTCAACATTCATCGTGGCCGCAGCGGTATTGACCCTGGTAGCCATCGCGGCATGTTTAGGGCCGGCGAGGAGGGCAACGCAGGTGGATCCTATGATTGCGCTGAGGTCGGAGTAGGCATCGGGGCCGATTGCCAATCGGCCGCAGGCTGCCAGCCTGCACCACAAGAGAATCACAGGCTGAAGCCTGTGCCACCAGCCATGTAGAATAATAAGGACGCTTTGACGCCCACTTCCTCAGCCGCGTTCGACGAATCCGACCTGGTCGAAAAGGCCCGCGCTGGAGACGCGCAGGCATTCACCGAGCTGGTCAATCACTACGAACGCAAGATCTACCGGCTGGCCAAGCACATCACGCAAAACGATGAGGATGCCGAGGACGTGCTGCAGGAGGCCTTTCTAAAGGCCTACGAGCATCTGGACGGCTTCAAGGGCGACTCGAAATTCTATACCTGGATCGTCCGCATCGCCGTCAACGAAGCTCTGATGAAGCTGCGCAAGCGGAAAGGCGACCGCACCGTTTCACTGGATGAGCCGGTCGAAACAGGCGAAGAAACGGTGCAGCGGGAGATCGCCGTTTGGGAAGACAATCCCGAACAGCGCTATTCGCGCGAAGAGATGCAGGGCATTCTGGATGAGGCGGTGCAAACTTTAAAGCCTGATTTTCGCACCGTTTTCATGTTGCGCGACATCGAAGAACTGAGCACAGAGGAGACCGCCGAAACCCTGGGGATTTCGGTTCCGGCGGTGAAGAGCAGGCTGTTAAGGGCCCGTCTGGCGCTGCGTGAAAAATTGACCCGCCAGTTCCGGCGGAAGGGGGAAGACGTCTTTGCTCACCTGTAAGCAGTTCCTACAGGAACTGAACGATTATCTGGATCCGAACACGGATCCCACCACGAAGTGCCATTTGGAAAAGCACGTGAATGAATGTCCAAATTGCTTCGTGATCGTCGACACTACTAAGAAGACGCTGCAGATCTATAAAGGTGTCGAACCGCAAACTATTCCGGACAACGTGAAAGCGCGGCTCTGGAAAGCGCTCGAAAAGAAAATGGCGGCGCGCAAAGCGCAGGCCTAAATCCTCCCCGCCGGGCACGCTCCTTGGTAGAACGCGCAGCGGTGGCAGTGGTCTCCCTCCTGTAGTGGAAACAGCATCGTATTTTGGGCATATAAGAGATTTTTGACCGCCTGAACTGCGTTATTAAGGTCATTTATGGTCAGCGAAACCTCCACTGCTCGCCCGGAACGCAGATAGAAGAGCACAGCGCGATCCGGAATCCGACCCAAGATAGCGCTCGCAGCGCGAGCGCGTAAAGCCGCAGTTGGAGAGCGTAATTTTCCGGCGTCTCCTCGCGGTCGGTTTTATAGTCCACCAGGACGATTTCGCCATCCTGCTCATACCAAAGGTCGATTTGCCCGCGAAGGACGACGTTTTCCAGCGCAAACAAGAAATCGAACTCATGTTCTATCCGGGTGGCGTGGTCGGGCATCGGGAAACGCTCGGCAAGTTCCTGCGCTTCCAACAAGTTAGAGGTTCCACCGGCCAGAATTTTATGCACTTCCAAGCCCAGGGACATCGCTCCCGTACCGGTCTGCTCGGATTCAAGCCCGATGTATTTGCTTAGAAAGTACTTCCGCGGGCACAGATCGAACAAAGCCACCGAAGTAACGGCCGCGGTCGAATCGTGCTGACCGGTAATGACCGGCGGCTCGACGATTTCGACTGTGGGGATCTGGCTGGTTTTCGAGCGCGGCGGAGCGGAGATAACGGTCGTCTCGGCGGCGGCGTTTGTGTCCACTAACTTCTGCCAGCCACGGGCGTTGCGGCCTCGGGTATAGGTCAAGAAAAGCCGCTCCTCGGCCCGCGTCATGGCGACATAAAGCAGCCGATTCTCCTCGGCGTCCTCACGCTCTCTGCGCACCTTTTTTAAGGCCATATAAGCGGTATCGGGCTGCGATTGGCCGGTGGCCGGATTGCGCCATTTCGCGCCTAGGCCGGCGTCGTTTGAAAACGCGATGACAGGGGAGGTTTTGTCGGCTCCGCGCTGAAGGGCGCTGACGAAAACTACCTTGAATTCGAGCCCTTTGGCGGCGTGGATCGACATGAGCTGCACCACGTTGCCCGCTTCCGGCGGAGGAGCTTCGGCTTCCGAATAGGTGGCGCGCAGAAACTCCAGGTCGTCGAGCATTTCCGCAAGTGGACGAGGCCGATTGCGGTGCTCGCGGCGGAGCCAGGAGAATAATTTGTCGACATTGGCGCGGGCGCGGGGAGACAGGTCGGGCGAGATGGTCGGCTAGCAGTTGATCGGGAGAAACGAAGCCGGCCAGTTTTCTGAGATGGCCGAATTTCGCGGCGAAAATTTGCTGCCAGGCTTCTTTACCCATGCCTAGGATTTCCTGATCGCTCAGGCCGATTAACGGGCTGCGGAGGACTCCTACTAACGCGACTTCGTCCAAGGGATTTACCAGCGCCGCTAAGAAAGCGAGGAGATCGCGGATTTCGCGAGCTTCTAAAAAAGTCCGGCCGCCGGTGGTGATGTAGGGGATGTCGAAGCGGTCGAGAGCCTTGGTGAAGGGGTCGAGGGCGTTGAGAGAACGGACCAGGATAGCGATGTCTTTGTAGTCATAATCCAGTTCGCGGATTCTTGCGGCAACCAACGAGGCTTCTACTTCTTCGCGGTCGCCTATTAAGTGTTCGACGGTGGGTCCGAGAATCGGTGGAAATGTTTTAGCGGCGATCAGGGGGCGCGGCTCGATGCCTGGCTGACCGTCCAGGACTTTCGAGACGGTGTCGAGAATTGCCTGGCGGCTGCGGTGGTTTTCGCGGAGATCGTCGATGACTGGCACCGGACTGCTTCGAGGCCGCGGCGGTACTCTTCGAACACAGTCGGGATCGGCGTGGCGGAAGCCGTAGATGGATTGATTGATGTCGCCTACGGCGAAAAAAGAATCGGGGGTGCGGATGAGGTTTAGCAAGCGCCATTGGAGGCGATTGGTGTCTTGCAACTCGTCCATCAGGATTTGATCGAAGCGGGCTCGGGTTTTGGCGCGGATGGCGTAGTCGGATTCGAGGAGGCGAATGGCTTCTACTTCGAGATCGGCGAAGTCCAGGGCGGACTGGTCGCGCTTTTTTCCGCGATAGATGCGGTCGATGCTGGTAACGGCTTCGCGGAGGAGATTTAGGAGGTCGCCATTCCAGAGTTCGATCCACTGGGCCAAAAGGGCCGGGAGAATTTTTTCTTTCAGTGGCTTGGCGGCGAGGTACGGCTGCGCCCTTTCCGATTTTGTTCAAATGGGCGGTAAGGCCGCTGGCTACTTCGAAATGGTTGCGCGTGATGGTGGAATCGGGAAGAGCCAGAAAGTTTGCGGCCCAATCCCGCAACTGCGGCGTGTGATTTTTGGCGGGAGAGCGGTCCGCCAGGATCTGCTGTGCGAGATCGCGGGCTTCGGGCCAGAGGTCGGGGGATGGCTGCGCGGGAGGGAGTTCGTCCATATTGGGCGATCGGCCAGAAATTCGCAGGGATTCGTAGACTTCGAGAAGACTCGCGGCGAGGTCGGGTTTGCGGCTGTTGTAGTCGTCGTCGTGGACAGATCCAGGGCTTCGAATAGACGGCGGAGCTCATTGGGACGCTCCGCGTAGAAGTTGGTCGAGGCATTCTTCGGCGGAGTCGCGGGCGAGGCGTATGGCGCTGGGCTGTTCCAGCACCGAGAAATCGGGGGCGATGCGGGCGGCGATGGCGTTTTCCTGCAAGAGGCGGGCGCAGAAACCGTCGATGGTGGAGACCCAGGCGCGTTCGATGGATTCGCGATGCTCGGGGGTGTCTTTGAAGCGGGCGATTAAGCGTTCCTTGATTTCTGTGGCGGCTTTTTCGGTGAAGGTGATGGCGAGGATGCGGGCGGGATTGATGTGGTGGAATTCTACCAGCCAAGCGAAGCGTTCGATGAGGACTCGCGTCTTGCCGGAGCCGGGGCCGGCTACAACGCACACGTCCTGATTGGTGCGGGTGACGGCGGATTGCTGGTGGGGGGTCATTGGAAGAAGTAGCCAGTAGCCAGGAGCCAGGAGCCAGTAGGCGTCATTTGGCGGTCTCTACTTGGACTTGGGATTCTATGCGGCAGATGTCGTTGAAGTCGCAGTAGCGGCATTTGTCGCGGTCGGTGGGGCGGACTTCTACGTTGCCACTGGCGATTGTTTCGAAGGTTTCGATGGCTTTTTGTTGGGCTGCTTCTATGAGTTCGGTTAGAGTCCTTTCTCGCTTCGCCCAGGTCGAGGCCGGGGATGTTGGTGTGCCAGCCGTCCCAGGTTACGGATTGGCGGAGGCCGCAGAAGAATACGCCGGCGGGGTGAAGGTTGAAATAGCGCTCGGCGGCTAGGAGATAGAGGCCGCCTTGGACTGGTGTCGAGGTGCTGCTTGATTCTTTGCGGCGGCGCTGTATTTGTAATCGATGACGATCGCTTCGTTATTTGGCCCGATGTCGAGGCGGTCGATGCGGCCTCGGATGGAGAGCTCGGGAGTCAGGGGGATTTCGAATTTCTCTTCGGTGCGGGCTGGGCCATTTGAGTGGCCACTGGTCGATCTGAGAGAAAGGCTTCGAAGTGGCGCAGGAGTTCCAGGCGCACCGCTTCTTTTCTGTAGGTCTGAGGGATGTTGTTTTTGCGGCACTCGTCTTCGAAGACGCGATCTAGCCAGGAGGCTCCGAACATGGGGGTGCGCGTGTACTCGGCTAATGCGTTGTGGAGGATGCTGCCTTGCAGAAGGGCGTTCAGGCGCTCGCGGGGTTTCGGGGGGCGCTGGCGGAGTTTGAGGGTCTTCGACGCGAAGAATTGGAAGGGGCATTGGAGGAAGGACTCTATCGAGCTGGGGGATAGCTTGGCGTGGAGTTTGCGGAGATCTATGGAGTTTTGGGAGGGCAGGTGGGGGACATGCCCCACTGGGGGGATGATGCGGATTGGGGTTGCGGGGGCGCCTTCTTCAGGCAGGAAGAAGGAGCGGAGTTGGGCGTCGCCTTTGTCGTTGTATCTGGCGTAGCTGAGGATGGTTTCTTCGGTAGCTCGGGTGGTGGCCAGTTGGAAGAGGAAATGTTCTTCCTGCTGGCGGTCCTCGGAGGTGGGCAGGCCGGCTTGGCGGCGGGCTTCGTCGTTTAAGAGAGGATCTTCGCGGTGGTATTGGGGGAAGTGGCGCTCGGTTAAGCCGCAGACGAAGGCGATGGGGAGTTCCCACTGACGGGCTTCATAGACGTCCAGAATGTTGACTACGTTGCGGCGGCGGTCTGGGACGCGGAGTTTCTCGATTGAGAGTGTGGTTTCGGCATGCGGCCAGAATTGGGCTAGAGATATTTTGGCGTCGGGGAGGGCCAGGGCGGTGGTGTCTAGTGCTTTATCGAAGGCTTCTAGCGCGGCTGGGGTGGAACGCCAGATTTGTAATTGTTGATGGGTTGCCTGGTCTGTGATTTCGGGTTGTGGGATTAGGGTGCGGAGGGTTTTTAGGGTCGCGGACCAGTCGGCGGGGGTTCGGCGGTCTCGTTTCCAGGAGTCTAGTTCGTTGAGAGCGGAAAGCAAGACGTCGGCTGAAGCCGACGCTGCAAGCTGAAGCTCGCGCCACCACCCGGAGGCGGGGAGGGATTCGCGGATTTTGAAGTCCAGGACGTCTCCTTCCGGGGTTGCGCCGATGCCGGAGATGGGCATGCGGAGGAGCGTTAACAGCTCGGCTTGGCGGATCAGGCCGGACAGGTATTGGATGGCGGGATGGGCGGAGAGTGAGTCGGTGAAGTGGAATCTGGCGGGGATGCTGAAGCGGGCTAGCGTGGTTTCGAGCGCTGCGGCATAGGGGTCGCGGGATCTCAGGATGATTCCCATTTCGCGAAATTCGCGGCCGGCGGCGGAGTATTTGAGGATCCGGGCTGCGATTTGTTCGCATTCCTGTTCTTGGGAGAGGGCGGCGAATACGGATTTTGTGTGCTGACGGAGTTGTTGGTCTAAATGGCGTTCTTCGAAGCCGGCTGTAAGAAGATGTTGTTTGGCGAATTCGGATCCTGGCCAGTCGGGCAGCGTGACGGTGACGGATTGCAGTTTTTCGATCAGGTCCAGTTCGGCGGGGGAGAAGGTGAAGAATCCATCTAGGATTATGGGGCCGGTTTGGATTGGGCGGACTGTGCAGAGGCGGTTTTCTCTTAGGGCTGTGCCGCGGAGTTCCAGTTGGTGTTCGATTTCTTTTGCGGAGGGCAGGTCGGGAACCTGTCCCACTAACGCTACTAGAGCTCGGTGGTAGCCGGGGAATTCTGCCGGGTATTGTTGGGCTACCAGGAGATGGACCAGGGATTCGGGCGCCTCCTCAAGATTCGTGAAGGGCTCGATGAATTTCGCAAAGGTCTGGATGCGGTTGGGGCGGATGGGGACGTTGGCTCTGGCCAGTTCGTTGGCGACGTGCTCGGCCATGGTGGAACTGGGGGTGAGCAGGGTGGAAGAGGGGTCGGCGAGAAACACTTCCAGGGCGGCTCGGGATTTGCCGGACGCGGGAGGGCCGGTGATCAACAGGCGCATAGCTGGTCGATGCGGTGGATGGTTTGTTCGATATCGTCTTCCGTCGTACGCGGGTTGATGCAGCAGAAGCGCAGGACGGTGCGGCCCTTCAGGACCGTGGTGGTGGCGAGTGCGAAACCATCGGCCAGGATCGCTGCGTGGAGCTTTTGGTGATCTGTTCCAGGGCGATCGAAGGTGACGATGCCCATGGTTGCGGGCGTGACGATTTCCCAGCCGGGCGTGGCGCGGAGTCTTTGTTCGGCGAATTCGGCTAGTTCGAAGCCACGCGCGATGGCCGTGCGGAAGGCGTCCAGGCCGAAGTACTGGATGGACATCCAGAGCTTGAGGGCGCGGAAGGATCGGGTGAGTTGGATGCCGTAATCGAGAGGGCTGACTTCGGCAAGATTGCGATGGACGTCCGCCAGATACTCAGGGGTGATGCGGTAGGTTGCCTTTAAGATTTCGGCGTCGCGAAGGAGGACGCAGCCGCATTCCATCGATTGGAAGAGCCACTTGTGGGGATCGAGAGAGAGCGAGTCGGCTAGCTCCAGTCCTTGAAGAAGTTCGTGGCCGCGGTCGCAGAGGACAGCGGCGGCTCCGTAGGCTCCGTCGACGTGCATCCACATATCGTTCGTCTTGCAGAGTGCGGCTATCTCGGGCAGAGGGTCAATGGCTCCGGTGTTGGTGGTGCCGGCATTGGCGACTATGGCGAAGGGGCGCAGGCCGGCGGCGCGATCCTCTTTGATACGAGCTTCCAGCTCGTTCAGCGGGAGACGGAAATTTTCGTCGCAAGGGATTTTGCGGAGTTGCGACGGGAGGAATCCGGCGACGCGGAATGCGCGTTCAACGGACGAGTGGGTTTGGTCGCTGAAATAGGCGACTGCGCCTTCGAGGAGGTCGTTGAGTTTCGCGTGGCGGGCGGCGACGATGGCGGTGAGGTTGGCTACCGAGCCTCCGGAGACCAAGAGTCCGCCAGCGGTATCGGGGAGGCCGCACCATTGGCGGAGCCAGTCGATTACGGCGAGTTCGATGGCGACGGAGGCGGAGCCCGCAAACCAGGATCCGCTGAAGACGTTGAAGCCGGTGGCTAGCGTGTCTGCCATCACGCTGACGAAGTTGCTGCAGACGGGGACGAAGGCGAAGTGGCGAGGATGGCCGACGTTCATCATGTTCTTGAACACGTCGGATTGAAGGGCGGCGAAAATTTCGTCTGGAGGGACGGGTTGGTCGGGGGGAGGTTTTAGGAAGTGGGGGCGGAGGACGGCGGGGTCGCCTTTGGTGCCTACTCGTTTGTTGGGGAGGTTTTCGAAGTGGTCGGTTAAGAGGTCTACTACGCGGTAGCCGAGGGCTCGCATTTCTTGGGGGGAGAGTTCCAGGGTGGTTTTATTCATTTAAGGTGAGTCCCCTCCATGACTGTCGGGGTTCGGTGGGGCGCGGCTCGCTGGGCATCGAGGAGACCATGGCGTCGAGATGAGTCTCGACGCGGCACGCACGAGTGCGTACGCCACGACGGACGGTTACACACAAAGAGATTACTTGAATCGTTTGCGGAATTGGAAGTCGATGCCAAACAGACCATTATCCTGCCTTACGGCGATCGCCGACCAGTGGGCGCTGAAATCCCACTCGAACTGGACCACTTGCTCCTGGGTGCGGTTGAGGTTGGTGATATAGGTGAGCGTGATTTCCTTGGTCACTTGCTGTTCGAGCGTAAGGCGGGCTTGAGGCAGGTTGTCTACGCCGGTGACGGTCGGGTCGATTTTTACGCGGCTGGCGCCGAAGAAGCGTTGTATCCGGCTGGATAACTGCGCGGTGAGGGCCTGGCCCAGGAGCCCACTGCCGGTGTCGAGACTGTTGCCAGAAGCCGCCGCCAATTGGGACGGGGAGGTGCTGCTGTTCAACCCGGTGGGATCGCGGCCCGAGGCGAGGAGAGCAACGATCTCGCGGGATTGCAGCGGCGGATCGGAACTATAGTTCACGTTGAGTTTCTGAAGGGTGCCGGAGAAGCTGATGTTCACGATGATGCCGCGGGCCTTGGTTTCGAGGTCCATATCGAACGTGGGCTCGATTTTGATGGGGTTGAGGAAGCGGATGTCGCCGCGGTCGACGGTATAGCGGTTGCCGAACACCTGAATTTCACCCTGATTGACGGAGACGGTGCCGAGCAGGACGGGACGGATGGGGGTGCCGCGGAGGCGCAGCTCGATCTCGGCCTCGACGTCGCGGGTGAGGGAGGTTTGAAATTCAAAATTGGGTCCGCTATCGATGCGAACGTCAAACTGCATGCCTCGGAGATATTCGTTGGGTGTGGCGGAGGCGGGCACGGGTTTAGCGGCGAGGGCGATCAGTCCGCCTAGATCGGAGCGGGGGTTGAAGGCGGCTCGCGTGAGGGTAATGGATCCGGAAAGAGTGCTGGCGTCGGAGGTGCCGTTGAGCGCAAGCTTGGCGTTGAAGGTGCTGCTGGTGTCTTCGGGATAGCGCACGCGGACCTGCTGGGCTTCGGCTTGCAGGCGGTAGGTGAGGATGTCGCGCAGCTCGACGAAGCCGGCGAAGAAAATTTTCCCGCCGCCGGTTTCGGCGGAGAGCTTCTCGATGGTGGCGCGATTGCGATCGAAGACGATGCTGCCGTTGGCGCTATCGATGCCGTTGGGGAGATCGGCGAGATAGAGGGACGCGTTTTTCAGTTCCATGCGGCCGTTCATTTGGGGGTCGCGGAGGGAACCGCGGACGGTGGCTTGCACGATAGCGTTGCCGCGCGCGAGCAGGTCGGCGTTATAGAGCTGAAGAATCGCGAGGTTGACGGATCCTTTGATGGCTAGGTCGGCGGGAGACTGGGGGTCGAAGGGAATGCCGCCGGTAGCTTCGATGTTGGTATCGCGGGCTTCGAACTGCGCGGATTGGATGCGAGCTTCCTTGGCGGTCACGATGATGGAGACGGGCTTGGTGTTCTTAAGCTGGACGTCCTGCGGCTGGACGCCGAGTTTCAGCGCCTGGGATTTTCTGGGGTTGACTTGCACCTGGTCGAGGGTGAGCTCGGCGCGGAAGGCTTGGGGGTTGCGCAGAGCGATCGCGACTTTGGCTCGGCCGTCGACGAAGCCTTCGAAGGGGAGCACTTCGTCTTTCTGTTCGTCGGTGCCGCCGATCATGTAGACGCGATGGGCGGTATCGAGATCGACGCGCTGAGCCTTGATCGTGACGGAGCCGGGGTCGTCGCCTTCGAGCTTCCAGGCACCGTCGGCCTCGATTTTCGCGCCGCGGACGGTGGCGGTGGCGTGCGCGGTCAGGTCGGTGCCGCGGGTCTGGGTGGTGAGCGAGAAATCGCCGATGGCGTCGCCATTGAGGGTCACATTGCGGCCGGAGGCGTCGCCGGAGATGGAGGCGAGCTCAAACTGATCCTTCACAATGCGGCCAGTTCCGTTCAGCTTCGCGGTGAGAATGCCGTCGGGTTTCATGGGCAGCTTGCCGAGCGCCTTGATGCGCGAAGCGGGGAGATTTTCGGTGCTGACGTCGAAGCGAACGGCTTCGGATTTGTCGATATCGACATCGAAATGGATATGGCCGGGGCCGGTTGTCGCGTCGCCGTTGGAGATGTTGATGGCTCCGTTGGCATAGTGAATTTTAGCGGTGGCGCGATCGAACTGTTCGTCGTAGGCGGCGAGTTTGTCTACTTGCGCGGTGAGGTCGGCGGAAGGATTCTTGATGGGTCCGAAGAGGTGGATGGTGGCTGACCCGGAGCCGGTTACGTCGTATTTGAGTCCTGCTTCTTTGAGCAGCTCGGGGATTTGCGCGTTGTGGACATTGAATTTCGCGTCGATGATACCGTTTTCATCGGGCGGAGAGATGTCGGCTTGGCCGTCGAGTGTGGTTGCGCCG
This sequence comes from Bryobacterales bacterium, assembly GCA_963813145.1. Classification (GTDB taxonomy): domain Bacteria; phylum Acidobacteriota; class Terriglobia; order Bryobacterales; family Bryobacteraceae; genus Palsa-187. The sequence continues at coordinate 1,123,659 of CAWEXX010000001.1, read as the reverse complement.
CGGGCGACCGTGAACGCGCCGAGGCGAAGGTCTTTCCGGGTGGCGTCGATGGTGGCGGTGAAGCTGTCGAAGGGATGGCCGTCCGCGATTCCGTTAGTGACGCTGCCCTGGCCCGTGAAATGAGGATCGTCGAGAGGACCTTTGACCGTGCCGATCAGCGTGGCGTGGCCGTTTTTCAGTTTAAGCGGGAGCTCCTTCGGAGCATCGGAACTGGCCATGGCGAGGGCCGGGAGAAGCTCGTCCAGATTAGTGGATTGCGCCTGGATCGCCAGTGTCTGACCAAGAACGCCTTCAAAATCGACGCGGGTGGCGGTGGTTTTCACGTACGATTTTCCGAGCGCGAGGGTGGCGGCGGACTGATTGTAGTTCAGGTCGAGGTGGCCTTCGATGGGTGAAGTGGACGCGGGATAGATCCCGATATTGCCTTGAAATTTCGCGAGTTGTTTGCCGACGACCGCGTCGACCGCGAAGCCTCCGGCCAGTGTGCCGTTCCAAGGGATCGCGCGGTCCGTCAGGACATGCGCGGCTTCGTGGATGTTCAGATTTTGCAGATTGCCTTCGGCGTGAAAATCGCGCCAGCGTGAAAGACCCGCCTGGCCGGTCGCCGTGGCGCCGAGGGCGGTGGCGGTGGCATTTTTGAGCGTGAGGTTGTCGAGCCCCAGAGTCAAATCGCCGCGCAGGCCGGCGTTTTCGATCTTCAGGCGGTCCTGATGGTAGCCTACGCCTCGCGCGGCGGCATGGCCGCTCATGGAAAATTCGAACGGCTTCGCGAAGGAGAGGTACAGTTTGCCATCGAACGTGGCGGAACCTATGGGATCGACCGGAATAGAGAACAGTCTGACAGCTTCCCGCACCGACGCCGACGCTTTGACCGTGAAGGTCCCGCGAGGCCAGCGGAGGTTGGTGAGCGATCCCACCGCATCGGCGCGCGATTCCTTCGTCGAGACCCGCAATCGCATCACGTCGATCGTCGAATTGTCGAGTGTGAAGGCAGCTGACGCGCTCACTTCAAGGAGCCCTGCGCCAGGGGCAACGACGCGCACGTGAGTCGATTCGACGTCTCCGCGATAACGTCCCGGCGTTTCGAGCCGCATGTGGACCAGCAGGTCCTCGCCGCGAAAATTAAGGGGAATCTGGCGGTCGTCGTACTCGAAGAGTCCGTTGGTGACCTCGTAGCGGCGGACGGCGAGGTGCACCAGATCCTCGGCCCAGGTAGTTTCGGGATGACGCACGGCTGGATCGGGAATATTGTTCGTGCCGTCGGGATAGAAAACGATGCGTACCTGCGGCTGCTCGATGCTTAAGGACGACAGATCCACCTTGCGCTCCATCATGGAGACGATTCGCAGGCGGGCGGTGGCGGAGGCGACGCGCACGAAGGGAGGCTCGCCGGCCGATTCTTTGCCGTGCAGAACGACAGGCCCCACCTTGATTTCGAGGCGCCTCCAGTCGAAGGTGTAGTTGCCAATCTCGACGCGGCCACCGGTGGCTTTTTCTATCTCGAAGACGGCGCGGCGATGGACGAGTTCGTAGAACCATCCGCTGCGGAAGACGAGCACGGCGGTGAGGGCGCAGACTGCCGTTAGCAGCAGCAAGGCGGCCGTGATGCGCAGCAGGACTCGTCCGAGTTTTCTCATTTATATATGACCATTGGATGTTGGACGTCTGCCCGCTCCCTGAAGGTCGCGGCTCGGTAGATTGCAGATAACCTGCCGCTTTCCTTCCGAGCCGTGACGAAAGGGAGCGGTGTTCATCATTTGAAAACCTCCTCTTTGTAGAGGATCTGAGTTTCACTGCGCGTCGTGCCCAGCCAGCGGTCCAGCGCCTGGGTCACTCGCTGATCGGTCAATAATTTTTCAATCTGATCGCGGCTCGCTTCGAATGTCGGGACTTGCGCAGGGGTGGTCCGGCGCCATTGGAGGGCCATCGAATCGTAGTACTCGTGCAGATCCTCGTCGGTCAGCTGGACCTCCGGGCGGAAGCGCAGGTCGGTGAAACGCAGCGCGCGAATTCCATTCAAGAGATGCTCGGCCAGCTGGACTTCGGTGACTCCGTAGCGCGCGAGGGCGGCGCGGTATTCGGTTTCGGTCGAGTACTGACCTTTCACCTGATCCAGAAGCTGCTGAGCGTCGGCGGCGGTGGGCAACTGCTGGCGGCTGGTGGAGGCTTCCTGCAGCAGCAGGTATTGATCCACCAGGCGGTCCGCCGCTTTGCGCTTCTGCTCGGGATTGACCTCAGCCGGTTTTTGATCGAGAAACGCCCCCACGCGAAGCTCAAAAAGCACGTCGCCCTCCGAAATCACATGTTTGCCGACCGTGACCGCGATGCGGTCCAGGACTCCGGCCCGGCCGGTCATCAGCAAGAGCGCGAATAGCAGGCAGCGTGTCATCAATATGTTTGACCCAGCGAGAAGTGAAACTGAAACAGATTAATCTTCTGATTCGTCAGGACACCTTGATTCTGAATTAACTGAGCATAGGTGCCCTTGAATCCGAAGAATCGCGGCGCGTCGGGGCTAAAGCTGAAGTCGGCGCGAATGGGCCCGATCGGCGTATGGTAGCGGATTCCAAAGCCAACCGATTGAACCGCATAGCCGAAGTCCTGCAGGTTTCGCTGCCGGAAACGGAAGCTGATGTCTCGAATATCGTCGTACACGTTGCCCATATCGTGGAATATTACGCCGCCCAGATAGTCGCCGATCAAGGGAAAGCGTACCTCGGTCGAGTGAAACAGCAGCGCGTTGCCGCCCAGAGGGAACCCTGTCTTGGTGTCGCGGGGACCGGCCTGATTGTCCGGAAAGGCCCGGTCCGAGGTAGCGCCGCCGGAGAACCATCGCTCGCCGAGAGGGATTTCCGGCAGTCCGCCGATCCGCTGTATGTAACCGAACTGGAGGCTGCGCGCGATCACAATGTCTTTCCCGATCGGATGATAAGTTACGTTGCGGAACAGCAGCCGCGTGAAGTCCGTCTGCGAAGCGAACGCGCGCAAAGCGACGCCTACGTCCACCGTATTGTAAATGCCCCGATGGGAGTTTACCGGATCGTCGCGGCGGTCCTGAATGAAGCTCATGGAGTAAATTCCCACCCGTACCGGCTGGGAGAGCAGCGGGACGAGCTCGGGCGAGATCTGGAGGTCGGAGATAATGACGTGGCGGATGGCGAATCGATATTGCAGCGTGTACTGCCGCGAGACGCGCTGCGCCAGCTGCACCGATCCCTCGGCGCGCTGCTGATGGAATGTGCGGATGTCGAAGGCATTGTCGAATAGGCCCGAGAACGTGACCGCCAGTTTTTCGTGTCCAAGGAACTGGGGAAGCAGATAGGTCACAACCGCGCGCTGCTCAATAGTGGAAACCAGGGTGTTGAGGCTCAAGGTCTGTCCCAGCCCGAACAGGTTCAGGCGGCTGATGCCGACCGATATGCGCGGCGCGAAGCCGGTGCTGCCGGCGGGGTCCTCGAGCGTGGTGAGTCCGCCTCCGATACGCGCCAACTGCGCCCCGAACCCGACCGTGAAAGAATAGCGCCGCGCCTCGTCCACCTGGAACAGCACGTATTTTTGGTCTTCGTCGCCGGCGGGATTTTGGATGGCTGTCTGCACCTTCGAAAAAATACCCAGGTCGTAGAGCTTCTGCTGACTAGCCGCGATGCTTTGCTGGGAGAGGGGATCACCGGGATTCACGCGAATCCGGTTATTCGCAAGGGATTGCTTGGTGGTCTCGAGGCCCCGCAGCAGAACGCTACGGACGTAAACCCGCTTGCCGGGACGAAGGGTGTACTTCAGGTTGACGCGATTGGCGGCCGTGCCGGCAGTCTGGGTCCAATCGAACGCCGCATCCGGATAGCCGTTGTTGTAGTAGTAAGTGAGAATGGTATCGCGGTCGGCGGCGATGTTGGCTTCACTGAAAGGCTCGCCCGCGGTCGATTGCAGGGTGGAGCTCAGGGATTTTATGTCGCCCTCGGGGATGCCCTCGAACTGCAGGTTATCCACGAACCATAGCGGGCCTTCTTTTACTTCCAGCACCACGCCGAGCTCTCCGTTTCTCCCACGATAGTTCGAATCCACCTTCGATGCCACGTCCACTTCGCGATAACCGTTGGCGCGATAAAGGTCCCGGATGATCTCCTTGTCCCTCTCCAGCATCTTTTGCGAATACCTGCCGTAGCGGAATCGGGGGAAACTGGCCGGCGTGATAAAGAGACGTTCGCGCAGGATCGCGGTATTGAAGAACTTGTTGCCCGTAATTTCGATGTTGGCCAGTTTATAGCGCTGATTGCGCTCGACGCTGTAGTTGATGCTGTACACATCGCCCGAAGGCGGGTCGTCGTTGAAATCCACCGCGGCGTCGAAATAACCCTGGGACTGGAAATATTCGACCAGGTTGCGCTGTCCTTCCACCAGCAGCGTCCGGTCGACGGTCCGCTCCTCATACACCGGAATCAGTTGTTTCAGCTTCCCGCGCGAGACCTTGGCTCCCGAGGTTCGCACCTGCACGATGGGGCCGTGATCGATGTCCACGGTGGGCGTTATGGTGTTCGTTTTCTCATGGTAATCGAGCTTCTCGAGCGTCACGCGCGCCTCCAGATGATCGCCCTTCTGAAAGGCCTTGCGCACATCGGACAAGCCCGTGTTCACGCGGCTTTCCGTGGCGAAGTTCCAACCCGGAAATGTGATGAATAGGAATCCCCGATGCCAATGCGTGGCGTGGATAATGCTCTGGGGCGTCTTGGTAAACTTCCCGGTAAGTGTGGCGCCGTCGAATCGTGCGCGGGCGCCGGAGTGAATATCGAAGTGAATATCCACTTCTTCGGTCTTCGGATCGCGATTCACGGCGGAGTCGATTTTTGCGTTATGGAACCCGTTGGCGCGCATCCGCTCCACCATATTCTGCACGGCCTGTTCCATGTCGTTATCGGCGAATGGGGTTCCCAATTCGAGTTTCGAGGCGGTGGTCAGCTGGCCGCGATTCGGCGGTTCGGCGACGCCGCTCATACTGATGCGTCCCACGAAATAGGAAAGTTCGGTGGAAATGTTGAGAACCAGCGTCGAGCCTTCGTCGACGGCGCTAATCGATATGTTGCTAAAGCGGCCGGTCTGGTACAAATTCTGGATGGCGATGTGTACGTCGGTCAGTTTCAAGGGAGCGCCCGCGTGCATGGGCAGCAGGGTGTCCAGGAAAGCGCGCGGAAGCGGCTGATCGGGAGGATCGAAGTCGATGCGGCCGATGACGCGTCCTTCATATTGATTAACAGCAGGTTGACTAACAGCCGGCTGATTCACAGCCGCGACCGGAGACTGCTCCGCGCCGGTCTGGGGACCGTTTTGCCCACGGGCGACAGGTGTGATCGCGACGCCAATCAGGACGGGGAGGATCAATAGCATCGGCGGATGCACGAATCACAATGATAGCGCTGGGGCTTCGCGCTTTGCTGTAACGATCTCGGCTGCTACCATCAGATCAAAGGGTGAAATAATATAGCGTCTCCATTCAGTATGATTCGCTCCAGCGATTCCCGTTACTCCCGGCAGGTGCGTTTTACGCCCTGGGGCGAGGAAGGACAAGCGCGCCTCGGCGCCTCCAAAGTGGCGGTCGTCGGGTGCGGCGCATTGGGAACCGTGCAAGCCGAAATTTTGACGCGTGCCGGCGTCGGGCAGTTGCGGCTGATCGACCGCGATTTGGTGGAGTTGAGCAATTTGCAGCGTCAGTTCCTGTTTTCCGAGGCAGACGCTAATGAAGGGACTCCCAAGGCGGTGGCTGCCGCGCGTCGATTGGCGGCGATCAATTCGGAGGTCGCTCTGGACCCGATGGTGGCGGATTTGACCCCTTCGAACGTAGCGGACCTGCTCGAAAACATCGACTTGATTCTCGACGCCACCGACAACTTTGAGACGCGGTACCTGATCAACGATTTTTCGGTGCGTGAGAATATCCCCTGGATCTATGGCGCGGCGGTGGCCAGCTACGGGCTGAAGCTGGCGATTCTGCCGGGAGCATCCGCGTGCCTGAAATGCGTCTATCCCGAGCCTCCGCAGGGAGCTCAGCCGACATGCGAGACGGCGGGCGTCTTGGGACCGGTGACGGCCACGATCGCGGCCTTGCAAACGGCGGACGCGATGAAGATTCTGGCGCGGGGAAGGGATAGTATGATCGCGCGGCTGACCACGATCGATCTGTGGAGCGGGGAGATCCGGCAGATCGCCCCGCCCGCGCGCGATCCGAAATGCCCCTGCTGCGGGCTGCGCGAATTCGTTCATCTGGATGGATCGAAACGAGCGCCCATCAGCCTGTGCGGACGCAACGCGGTGCAGATTCACGAACGCGCGCGCCCGATTGATCTGGAGGATCTGGCGCAGCGCTTGGGCCAGTTCGCCGCCGTGCGATCGAATGAGTTCGCGCTGCGCGTAACGCTCGATTCCTATGACATAATGATTTTCCCCGACGGACGAGCCATCATCAGGGGGACCACGGATGTTGGCATAGCTCGGAGCTTGTATGCCCGCTACGTGGGTGCGTGAATTGGAGGTGGACACGCCGCTTGTCACCATTGTCACGCCGTGTCTGAACGCCGACCAGTTCCTGGAGCAGGCGATTGTGAGCGTGCTTCAGCAGGATTATCCGCGCATTGAGTACATCGTGATGGATGGCGGCTCCGCCGACGGGACGCTGGATATTCTGGCCCAGTACGAATGCCGCGGGGGCAGGCACGCCCTGCACTGGGAATCCGCGCCCGACCGGGGCACCGCGGACGCCGTGAATCGCGGATTCGCGCGAGGCAAAGGAGCGATTCTCGGGTTTCTCAACGCCGACGATTTATACCATCCTCATGCCGTGTCCGCCGCAGTGCGGAGCATGCGGGAGAATCCGGAGGCGGCCGGCGTTTATGGCGATGCCTGGTGGATCGACGAGCACGGCGATCGTATCGGACCCTATCCGGTGCGCGATTTCGACCGCGCGCTGCTCGAACGGGAGTGCTTCATCTGCCAGCCGGCCAGCTTTCTTCATCGCGAAGCTTTTGAAAATACCGGCGGTCTGGATCCCGACTTCCATCTGGCCTTCGACTATGAGTTCTGGCTGCGCATGACACGCGTTTACCCGATGGCGCGGATCGAAGGAGTGCTGGCGGACTCCCGGATGCATCGCGGGAATAAAACCTTAGGCCAGCGCGACGGAGTGTTTCGCGAAACTTTTCAAGTGCTGAAGCGGGATTGCGGTTACATCCCATTCCATTGGATCTACGCCTATCTGTGCTACCGGGCCGATGCCCGCGATCAGTTTTTCGACCCCTTGCAGCCGTCCGTGAGCCGCTATCTCAAAAGCCTGCCTGTCGGCCTTTGGAAGAATCCCGAGTCGATGGCGAGATACATCGCGGAGTGGGCCGGCGTCATGAACTGGAAAGCCATGCGGCGCCGATTGATTTAAGAATGAATCGCCACTAGCCGTCGCTTTTTCAGAGCCGCGCCCGCAGGGAGCGATCTCCGGCCTGTTCTTCTAGCACACGCTGTGCAAAGAACTCGTGCCAGCCCCACGCTGACGCATGGGGCTATGTGTTCTTCGTTATTAGCCCCATGCGTCAGCGTGGGGCTGGCAAATCTCTGGGACCGCTTATTCTAGACGTGGTGGGAGCTTCAGCTTGCAGCGTCGGCTTAAGCCGGCGTCACTCCTCCCTCAGCGCAACAATCGGGTCCACCCGAGTCGCCCTTCTCGCGGGAAGCAGGCTGGCCGCCATCGCCACCACGAACAACAGGATCGCGACGGCGGCGAAAGTCCACGGATCGGTGGGCTTCACGTTGAACAGCATGCTCTTCAACAGCCTGGTGGCAGCCCACGCCCCACCGAGCCCCATGACCAAGCCCAGCACCGCGAGCTTAGCGCCTTGGCCGGCAATCATTCTTAGTACATCGCTCCGCTCCGCGCCCAGCGCCATGCGAATCCCGATTTCGTGGGTCCTCTGCACCACCGTCGAGTACATCACCGCGTAAATCCCCACGATGGCGAGGATCAGCGCCAATCCCGCGAAAGATGCCAGCAGGATCATGCTGAATCGCTGCGGCGCGATGGTCAGGGCGAGCTTCTGCTCCATGGTCTTCACATTGAAAATGGGCTGATCGCGATCGACCGCGCGCACCTGATCCCGCACCGCCGCCGCGATTGCCAGGGGATCACCCTGCGCGCGAACCACCAGGTGCATCATCGGAACGGAGTTAGCCTGCGCGATCTGCTCATACATCAGAGGGGCCGGCTGTGCGACCGGTCCTTGATCGGACGCGTCCGCGACCACGCCGACGATCGTGAACAAGCGTCCCCATTTGATTTGCCGCCCGATCGGATCCTCGCCCGGGAAATGACGCCTCGCCATCGTCTCGTTTATATCTACGGCGAGCGGCGCGTCCGGACCATCGCGCTCGTCGACAAACCGGCCGCGCAGCAAGTGCAATCCCAGGGCTCGGAAAATTCCAGGACTCACCGGATAAATCTCTCCCACCGGGCCTTGCCCCTTGGGAGCCGCCGGACGGCCGGGAATCTGGAACACGCCGCCGATGTAGCGGTCCTTATATATACCTGCGGCTTCCACTCCCGGCAGGGCCGCAACCCTCCCGATCACGTCCGTGAAGAACGAAAGCCGCCGCTCCTTTTTCTCGTATCGCGAAGGAATCGGATTAATGTCGACGCTCAACACGTGATCCGGCCGGAAGCCGGGATCGAGCCGCTCCATAATCCAGAGGCTCTTGATCAGCAGACCGGCTCCAGTCAGCAGCACCAGTGCGATCGCGATCTCCGCCGCCACCAGGAATCCCCGGAAACGCTGCTGCCCCTGTGCCGCGGTCGTGCTTTGTCCGCCCTGCTTGAGCGCCTCAATCACGTCGGTCCTCGAAACGGCCATCGCCGGCGCAAGACCGAATAGAATCGCCGTCAGCAGCGCCGCCCCGACCGTGAATCCGATCACCACGGGGTTGATCGAGGTGTGCTCTATCAATGGAATCTGCGTGCCGCCCAGCCGAACCACCGCTTGAATCGCGAACCGGGCGAGAAGCAGCCCCAGCGCCGCTCCTGCCAGCGACAGCAGCAGGCTCTCTGTGAGAAGCTGGCGGATCAGCCGGCCGCGAGCCGCGCCCAAAGCCGCACGCAGCGCGATCTCTCGTCTCCGGTCCGCTGCCCGAGCCAGCAGCAGATTCGCGACATTCCCGCAGGCGATCAGCAGCACCAGTCCCACCGCCCCGAACAGAATCAGCAGCGCCGTCCGCCTGTCCCCGACTACTTGCTGATGCAGGGGAACCACCTTCAGCTCGACGTCTTTGGGCGCGTTGGGATCCACTTTCCTCACCTGTAGCAGTTCCGAGCGGATGCGTCCGGCGGTAATTCCAGGCTTGATCCGCGCGACCACCGCGACGATCGGTATCCCGCCGTCACTCCTTATGGAGACATGGCTCAACTGCGCCGGCCGCAACAGAGTTATCTCCTCATTTCCCGGAAAGCGAAAGCCCGCGGGCATCACGCCGACTACAGTGTACGGCTTGTCATCCAGTTGGATGGGTTTCCCTAGGATTCCCGGATTCGACCCATAGCGCCGCGCAAACAGCGTGTTGGACAGGATCACCGTGTTGTCTCCGCCGGGCTTGTCCTCGTCCTCGGTGAAGGCGCGCCCCAGCGAAGGGTTCACCCCGAAGGTCCGGAAGAAATTTGCGGTAACACCGGCCACCCGGACCCGTTCCGGCTCATCGCCGCCCACCAGGTTGAAATCGTCGGAGCTGTACGCCGTCACGTCTTCAAAAAGCTGCCGCTGCTCGCGCCATTCCCAGTAATCGATGCTGGTCGCGATCTCCGACTTGAAGATAGGAATATTCTGAGTTAGCCAAACAAGCTGTGCCGGATTGGCATAAGGGAGAGGCTTAAGCAAAATTGCATCGACCACGCTGAACATGGCGGAATTTGCTCCGATACCCAACGCTAACGCCAAGATAGCGACCAGGGAGAATCCTGGATTTTTCACAAAGGAGCGAGTGGCGAACCGCAGGTCCTTCCCGATCGAGTCAAAATGGAACACGATTCCTCCTTTGTAAAAAGCACGACGACCTAAGAATTTTTCGCCCGGCCCGAACTTCTATTTAGAAGATAAATGCGCATCCTGATCGCGCTGGTCCTGGCCGCCGTGCCCGGATTTGCGGCGGCACAGCCGGAGCGTTCCCTCCCGCTGTTCTTTTTTCCCAATACCGTCCAAACCGATTCGTCGGTTCGATACATTGTACAGACTCCGGATCTATCCGCCCGGTTCCGCGCGGATGCGGCAATTTTTCGCGTCCACGGCCGGGAAGTCACCGTCCGATTCGTTGGAGCCAACCCGAACGCCGTGATCGAGAGCCTGGAGCCACTTGCGGGAAAGGTCAATTTCTTCCTCGGCACTCATGCCTGGAAGACGGACGTTCCGTCGTATTCCAAAATCGTCTACCGGGCATTATATCCGGGCATCGATATGACCTATGGCGGAACGGGCCGCCACGTGAAATCGGAGTTTCTGGTGGAGGCGGGCGCGGACCCGGGATTGATCCGCTTGCAGTATTCCGAATCTCTTTCCATCGACGCCGAAGGAAACCTGATGGCCGGCGATTTCACCGAAGCCGCACCCGAAATCTACCAGCAGATCGGCTCGACACGCGTGAAAATCGCCGGCCGCTATCGTATCCTCGACCCGCATACCGCCGGCTTTGAAATCGACGCCTATGACGCCACTCAGCCGTTGGTGATCGATCCGACCATTTCCTATTGCACATATCTGGGCGGCAGCAGCATCTCGGCGATCACCGGCGTCGCGGTCGACGCTGGTTCCAATCTCTACCTGACCGGATGGACGGAAGCCCTCAATTTCCCTATCGCCGGCGCGGTTCAGGCGGCGAATCAAGGAGGTGTGGATGTCATTGTCGTGAAGCTGAATTCGACCGGCACTGCCATAACCTACGCCACCTACATTGGAGGCAAGTCCGACGATAAGGGCGCGGCCATCACCGTCGACAGCCTGGGGCAGGCCTACGTCACGGGCTCCACCAGTTCCTCTAATTTTCCGCTGGTTCTATCGAACCGGAGCGCGCTGGGTGGGAGCACCACGGCATTCGCGCTCAAGTTGAACGCCACAGGGAATACGCTGTTGTACAGTGGCTACCTGGGCGGGACGACGTATGAGGTCGGCACCGCGATCGCCGTCGATGCCAGTTCCAACGCCTACATCGCCGGGGACACGCAATCGTCTAACTACCCGAAACTGAACCCGACTCAATCGACTCTGGGCGGCGGCACCGATGCCTTCATCACCAAATTGAATTCCGCCGGAGCCATTACTTTCAGCACGTTTCTGGGAGGCTCCGGAAATGAGCATGCCGGAGGAATCGCGGTGGATTCGGGGGGCAACATTTTTGTGGCTGGAGGCACCTCGTCGTCTAACTTTCCGATCGTGTCGGCTCTCGACGGTGCCATTGGAGGAACGCAAGACGCTTTCGTCACCAAAATCGCCGCTGCGGGCACGATCTCATTCAGCACGTATCTGGGCGGAACCGGAGGGTTGCCCGAGCAGGTAAATGCCATCGCGCTCGATTCCTCCGGAAACGCGTACCTCGCCGGGGTTACCGCATCCACGGATTTTCCCGTCACATCCGGAGCGTTCCAAAAGACCATCGCGGGTCCGCAGAGCGCCTTCATCACGAAAATGACCAGCACTGGCCAGGCGCTCGTATACAGCACCTACTTGGGCGGCCTGAGCTACGATTGGGCGGCCGGGATCGCAGTCAGCGCCGCCGGAAATGCCTATGTGGCCGGGTACACTGCATCTCAGAATTTTCCCCAATCGAACGCGGTGCAAGCGTCCTTCAACGGCCTATACGACAGTTTCATCAGCGAGCTGAACTTTGCCGGCAATGCTCTGCTTTTCTCCACGTTTTACGGCGGCTTCGGATCGGACGCGGCGAATGCCATCGCTCTCGATTCCAACGCCAACGTCTTCGTGGCCGGGGAAACCAGTTCCACGGATTTGCATCTCGCGACTCCCATCCAGTCCGCCCTTACCGCCCCCAGCACCGGATGGGTCCTTCGGCTAGGCGTCACGGCTCTGCCGCCCACCACCGCTTCCGTGACCTCTGTGTCCCCTACATCGGGCACGGGAACCACGCAGACGTTCACCGCGCAATACGCCGATACAGGCGGAGGATCGACCATCACGTCCGCGGCCCTGCTGGTGAACGCCAGCGCATCCACGGGATTCGGGTGTTATGTCAGCTACAGCCCTGCCACCAACCTTTTCTCGATTTACAACGACGCCGGTACGGCAGTCCTGTCGACGGTCATTCCGGGCAGCAGCGGCGCTCAAAACAGCCAGTGCGCGCTCAGCGGCGCGGGCAGCTCAGCCACCGTTTCGGGTAATACTCTGACCGTCACCTTCAACGTGACCTTTCAGCCTCCGTTTCCGGGGTCAAAAACGCTTTATCTCCTGGCGGCCGACGTGAACTCGAATACCGGGTGGGTGGCGGAGGGAACCTACACCGTTTCCATTCCTCTGGGACAGCCGACGGCCGATTCCGTCTCTCCCAATGCAGGTCTAGGCCCGGGGCAGGTTTTTACCTTCGTCTATTCCGATACGGTCTACGCCCAGAATCTAACCGCGGTGTCAGTACTGTTCAACACCTCGGTAGCCTTCACCAACGCCTGCTATTTGGTCTACGACCGCACGCTCAACACGATCGCCCTCACTGCGGACAACGGTGTGAATTCCACCTCCCAGGCGCTGAACTCGCCGTCCTCTTTGCAGAACAGCCAGTGCATCGTGTCCTCCGCCTCCGCGGCGCAGAGCGGACTCTCCATCATCTTTTCGATTCAGGTAATGTTCAAGGGAGCTTTCAGCGGGAGCAAGTTCATATACATGTATTCCGCGGCGGGCGCGCTCAACTCCGGTTGGGTGCAGCGCGGAATCTATCAAGCCGCCAACGGGGGCGTTCCCTTGGCGACCTCAGTGGTTCCCAGCGCCGGATCCGGGCCCGCCGAGCGCTTCACATTCACCCTCACGGACCAGGGCGGAGCCAGTTTCCTTTCCTTCGGCGCCATCCTGTTCGCTTCGACATTTAATACGACCAATGCGTGTTATCTGCAATGGGACAGAAACGCCAATACCATTTCCCTCATCTACGACAATCCGGCTCAGGGACAACAGCCGTTTGCTCCCGGGGCGAACGGCATAGCCATCAACAGCCAATGTACGATGAACGCCGCCAACAGCACCGTCATCGTCAGCGGAACGCAGGTCCTCATCACCCTGGAGCTGACTTTCAATTCCACCTTTTTCGGCCTCAAGAATATATATATGATTGCCGCCGAAGGAGTCATCAGCTCGGGATGGACTACGGTCGGCACATGGACCGCAACCGGGGGCTCGCCCTCGGTAATTTCCTCATCACCGAACGCCGGCGCGGGAACGCTGCAGACGTTCCTCTTCACCGTCAGCGACTCATCTTCGCAGGTCAACGTCACCGGCTTGTCCATGCTGTTCACCACTGGCGCGCCGACGAATATTGCCAATGCCTGCTACCTGGTGTACGACCGCAGGACGTCGCTCGTCGGACTTTGGGATAACACCGGCAATACCACGCTCACTACCAAAGGACTCGGCTCTTCGACGACCATGCAAAACAGCCAATGCGCGGTCGGCTTCACAAGCGGGGCCATTTCGGGAACGGCCTTTCAATTTACGATTCAAGTGCAATTCGCCAAGCCGGCCTTCGCGGGCCTCAAGAGCATCTATCTCCAAACCAACGAACCCAACATCAATTCCGGCTTCGTCTATCAGGGGACCTTCACCGTGCAGTGAGAGAATCGAGGTATGTCCGTCTATCAGGATCGCAAGCAGTCCCTCGAAGAGCATGAGTTCCGCATGGGCCTCGAACGAGGGCGGCTGGCCGTGACGCTCGACCTGCTTACCGACGCACTGGTGCTGGTTGGCCAGCACGGAGTCTATTGCCAGAGCGCCCGCCAACCCGGTAAGCCCGCCATGGACATTCAGATCATCAGCAAATGCGTCATCGACGCCAAGGAACTGGTCGCGAGCGTCATGGCTGAGCTTCAGCGCCGGCGGCAGGACACCACAGACTGCTGAAAAACTCAAACCCATCGCTCCCTTTTGGTCACGGCTCGGGAACACAGCCGCGCCTACCGAGCCGTGACCGCAGGGAGCGGTGTCTGAAATTGCTTTTTCAGCAGCCGTCTAAGAAAGGATTTCTCTCCCTTTCGCGGCCGATCGTCGTCGCGGCGCCGTGCCCAGGCACCACCACCGCGTCTTCTGGCAGGGTCAGCAGCTTGTCGCGAATAGATCGCAGAATCTGGCGGCCGTCTCCTCCCGGCAGATCGGTGCGCCCGATGCTGTCGCGAAACAAAGTATCCCCGGCGATCACCTTATTCTCCGCCGGAATCCATAAAGAAATACTGCCCTGCGTGTGCCCCGGCGTATGCAGCACGTGAAAAACGCTGCTCCCCAGTTGCAGCGAATCGCCATCCCGGGCTTCGGTATCGATCGACGTTCTCTCCGGCGTCTTCATCTGCAGCCAGGACGCCTGCACGTCGAGATGATCGTACAAATCCTGGTCGCTCGAGTTCATGTGAACGGGCGCGCCGGTCGCCGCTTTCAGTTTTGCCGCGCCTCCAATATGATCGATGTGCGCATGGGTAATCACGATCGCCTTCACCTTCAGCCCATGCCGCGTGAGAATCTCGAGAATCCCGTCGATGTTGTCGCCCGGATCGATCACGATCGCCTCCCGCGTCTGCTCATCGCCGAAAATCGAGCAATTGCATTGCAGCATGCCCACCGGCAAAATCTCGTGAATCATGCTTCAAATATACTGGGATTATGGACGTTGTTCTCAGTGTCGCCATGCGCTGGCTGCACCTCGTCTCGATCGTGGTGCTGCTCGGAGGCGTCTTCTATGCCCGCGCCGCCGTCGGCGAGCTGGCCCCAGGGTTTAAGCCCATGGCATACGCGGCTATCGGTGGAATCCTGATCTCTGGAACTTATAATTTCTTGAGCAAACAAGTGTTTCCGCCGCACTATCATATGTGGTTCGGTATCAAGATCCTCCTCGTGCTTCACATCTTCGCCGCGACAATTCTGTACCGTGGAAAAACCAGGACATTGACGGGAATCGTAATCTCGGGAGCGATCGTGATCGCCATCTCCGGCTGGCTGCGCTGGCTGTCTCTAACTATATGAGTACCGCCGTCACCACCCAAGGCTACGAAGCGCTGCGCACGCACGCTGCCTGGCTTGATCTATCCGCTCGCGGGAAAATTCGCGTCGCCGGCGAAGACCGCGCCCGGCTGCTGCACGCCATGACCACCAATCACGTGCAGCAACTCAACCCGGGCGACGGCTGTTATGCATTTTTCCTCAACGCCCAAGGCCGCATCCTGGCCGACGTGAACCTGTTCTGCTTTGAGGATTATTTTCTGCTGGATACAGAGCCCGAGACGCGCCACAAACTGTACGAACACCTGGACCGCTACATCATCGCCGACGACGTCACGCTCTCTGACGACACCGATCGCCTCGCCACCATTTCCATCGAAGGTCCCGAAGCCCAGGCGATGCTCGAAAAACTCGGCGCGCCTATTCCAGCCGCTTCCTACTCCACTGCCTCCTGGGGCGAGCGAATCGTGGCACGAGTCGACTCGACCGGCAGCGCCGGATTTTTCTTCTTCACGCCGCCCGAAGACAAACCGCGTCTGATCCGCGAACTCGAAGCGGCCGGAGCCATCGCCGCCACCTTTGAGGAAGCCACCATCGTCCGCGTCGAAAACGGCCGCCCGCGCTACGGCGAGGAAATTACGGAGCGCTTTCTGGTTCAGGAAACCGGCCAACTTCAGGCAGTCCATTTCAGTAAAGGTTGCTATCTCGGCCAGGAAATCGTCGAGCGAGTCCGCAGCCGCGCCCAGATCCACCGCGTACTGCGCCGGATCGAGGTCGATTCCACAGAAGTTCCCCCCCTGGGCGCCAAACTGAAACTAGCCGACTTAGACGCCGGAGAAATCGTCTCCGCCGTTCTCTCTCCCGCCCTGGGAAAATTGGTCGCCATGGCCTACGTCCGGACGCCCAACTCCGAATCCGGAACCGCGCTCACCCTGAACGGCGCCCCTGCACGAGTCACATAAGCTCACTTAACTTTCAAAAACGTCCCGCGATCCAGCTCGTCGAACGCTTCCTTCAACTCCGCCTGCGTGTTCATCACGATCGGCCCATACCAGGCCACCGGCTCGCCCAGCGGCTTCCCCGAAACCAGCAGGAACCGGATCCCATCCTCTCCCGCTTGCACTTCCACCTCATCGCCGCGGTCGAACACCACCAGCGATCGGTTGTCCGCTTCCGCCGGAGGAGCTATATCGAGCCACCCCACTCCTTCGGTAGGCACCGCAAGCGGACCCGACGCGTTGCAGAACTTCCCTCCGCCCGCGAACACATACGCGAACGCGTGCCGAGTCGTCTCCACCGGCAGCTTCTTCCGCCGCCCCGGCGCCACCGACACGTCCAGATAAACCGGCTCCGCCGCCACTCCATCCACCGGACCGCTCCTGCCCCAAAAATTCCCCGCCACGATTCGCACATGAGTCCCATCGTCGTCCGTAATCTCGGGAATCTCTGCCGACTTCACTTCCTGATACCGCGGCGCCGTCATCTTGAGCGAAGACGGCAGGTTCCCCCACAACTGGAACCCATGCATCTGCCCGGCGGCGTCACCCTTGGGCATCTCCTGATGAATGATGCCGCTTCCGGCCGTCATCCATTGAACGTCGCCGGGCGAAATCGCGCCGCGATTGCCCAGGCTGTCGCCGTGCTCCACCGTCCCGGCCAGCACGTAGGTGATGGTCTCGATTCCGCGGTGAGGATGCCACGGAAACCCCGCCAGGTAATCCTCGGGAACGTCGTTGCGAAAATCGTCCAGCAGCAGGAACGGGTCGAAATCGGAGGTATTGCCGAATCCAAACGCGCGCCGCAAATGCACGCCCGCCCCCTCAATCGTCGGTTTCGATTTGATAAGCCGCTTTACAGGTCGTATGGACATGATCAGCTTGGATGATAAACCAGCCCGCCAGGTTTCAGGGTGGGGCAGGTCCCCGACCTGCCTGCTCCACTCTCGAGACCAGCGCAGGCCGATTGCCAATCGGCCGCAGGCTGCCAGCCTGCACCACAACGGAGCAGAGTAGAGGCCTCAGGAGTGGGGCAGGTTCCCGACCTGCCCTCCGTGACTCTGCTCTGCCTCAGCCTCCACTGGCCGAGCCGCCTGCACCGCGTCCCACATCGCCTTCTTCAGCGCGTCGATCCCCTCGCCCGTCACGCTGGAAATCTTCATGAACGGCAGCCCACGCTTCTTCGCGACCTTCTCCAGCGCCTTAATCCTCTTGGGATCCTGCGCCGCATCCAGCTTAGTCGCCACCACGATCATGGGCTTCTCCGCCATCGATTCCGAAAAGCTCTTTAGCTCCCCCATCACGATGTCGAAATCGCTCAACGGGTCCCGCCCGGACGCTTCCGAAACATCCACCAGGTGCACCAGCAGCCGCGTCCGCTCCACGTGCCTCAGGAACTGGATCCCCAGCCCGTGACCTTCGTGCGCGCCTTCGATCAGCCCGGGAATATCGGCCACCACGAATGTCGCCGGAGTCGCAAGATCCGTACTCATGCTCACCACGCCCAGATTCGGCTCCAGTGTCGTGAACGGATAATCGGCGATCTTCGGCCGCGCCGCGGAAATCCTCGAAATCAGCGTCGATTTCCCCGCGTTCGGAAATCCCACCAGCCCCACATCGGCCAGCAGCTTCAGCTCCAGCCGCAGCCGCAGTTCGTCCCCCGGCTTGCCATCCTCGTGCTC
Source organism: Bryobacterales bacterium (assembly GCA_963813145.1). Lineage (GTDB taxonomy): Bacteria > Acidobacteriota > Terriglobia > Bryobacterales > Bryobacteraceae > Palsa-187. The sequence continues at coordinate 1,105,773 of CAWEXX010000001.1, read as the reverse complement.
TGTCGGAGCCTGGTGCGTCGCCGTCGCAAACCGGGCATTCCCGCGCCCTCCACGCCCACCATGCGCGACAATGAACCGGTCTCCTGCCACCGTGAAATCGTGCAGAACTTCGCCCGAATCGGCGTCATAAACCACCGTGCCGATCGGGGTCGCGACATCCACCGACGCCCCGTCACGCCCCTTGCGATTGCTGCCCTCGCCATGGCGTCCGCGCTCGGCCTTATGTTCAGGATTAAAACGAAAATGAAGGAGAGTATTGTGATGCGGACTCGCCACCAGAACCACGTCGCCCCCGCGTCCCCCGTCGCCGCCACTGGGGCCGCCCCGCGGGACAAACTTCTCCCGCCGAAAAGCCAGACACCCGTTGCCGCCATCGCCGGCTTTCACAAGTATTTTTACTTCATCAATGAACAACGGGAAACCTCAGACGTGGGGCTATGGAGGGTGGCACAGGCTTCAGCCTGTGAAAGAAGCCGTTAACTATTGCGCGGCCGGAGCGTCCGCCACATGCGGATGGACATTCACAAACTTCCCCATCCGTCCGCGATCCCGAAACTCAATCACGCCCGTGATCTTCGCGAACAGCGTGTCGTCCTTACCCAGCCCGACGTTGACGCCCGGCTTGATCTTGGTTCCGCGCTGCCGCACGATGATGGACCCGCCAGGCACCAGTTGGCCTCCAAAGGCCTTCACGCCCAGCCGCTGCGCATTGGAATCACGCCCGTTTTTAGAACTGCCTAATCCTTTTTTGTGTGCCATTATACGATCTCGCTAACCTTCACGCGGGTAAAATTCTGACGATGCCCCTGCGTGCGCCGATACTGCTTCTTGCGCTTGAACTTGAAGACAATCGTCTTCGCGCCGCGCCCATTAGCCACGATCGTGCCCTTCACCAGCGCCCCGCCCACAGCCGAGCCCACCTTCACGGATTCGCCGTCGAACAGTCCCAACACTTTGTTGAACTCGACTTCCGCGCCGATCTCGCCCTCGACGGACTCAATCTCCAGAATTTCGCCCGGAGTGGCGCGATACTGCTTCCCGCCTGTTTCAATCACTGCGTACATACAGATTCCCTCTTGTGGATTCTTCTGAAGAATCTCAGAACCTCTAGCTTACTACAGCCAGCATCCATCGCGCAAAACGTGCTCCTCGATAGCACCTGCCCTATCGACACGTCGAACTAACCACTGTCCGTGCTTCAGAGCCGCGACCATCGGGGCGGTTTTCCCCTTGGCGGGATCGAATCTCGACCTCTCTCTCTCCAAGCGTCGGTTTTGCAGAGCCGCGACCACAGGGAGCGGTCAGCCAACAAAATCGCCGCGAAGGCCACAGCGGCAAATCAGCACCGTGCGGACCGGAAGGGTTGATGAAAAACTTGACAGGCGAAAGCGCCTATCCCACCACAGCAATTCACCAACTTGCAGTCCGGGTGGGACAGGCGCTTTCGCCTGTCGAGCTGTAAGTGCGGGGATCGTGCAGCGATACCGCGGGTTTCGAATTACCGCTTCCGGCTCTCGAGAATTTCGGTTCGAGCCTCCGCAGGCTGCGTCTGCCGGCTCCCACGCACAAATTTTTCGCATTGAAACCGAAGCAGCAAGTGTTTGCCATCCACAGCGAACTCGGCAGCGGAATCCGGACGAATCCGCACCCCTCCATCCAGCCCTGTCCGCCGCACGATATAGATCCTATCTGGCCCGTCAATTTCGATCATCTGCGTGGTAGGGTTTGCGGCAGGGCCGGCGGAGTTCTGTAACTCTACGGTGGCGTCGCTTCTTCGAGGGCCGCAAGTTCCCAGGTCCCAACCCGCGACCGGCCTTCCGGCGCCATCTGTCCCGCGGTCGGGACTCTTCGGATGGCCCTCTCTGCACCATTGATCTTCGGACAGGACTCGTATGGTTCCGGAATTCCAATGGTAGTTCTTCTTATAAGCCAACAGCGGGATCGCAGCGAAAGCCAGAATGAGAAACACGATACGTTTCATCGGAGTTGCCCCGTATGCAGATTATCACCAAATCGCTATGTTTCGGGATCAATTTTGCATCCAATATGCTACAATTCCCATCGAGTTAGTAAGCTATGAAACTCCTCGCCTCCGCCGCGCTTCTTGTCCTGCCACTCGGTCTAGGGCAATCCCTTGCCGGACTTTGGGATGCGACGGTCACCCTCAAAGACTTGGACGTCCCCTTCCGTTTTGAAATCTCCGGCGACGGGTCCAAGATCTCCGCTTCCTTCTTCAACGGCGACGCGAAGTTTACTTCTTCGAGCGGTACCTACAGCAACGGCGCATTGCTGATCCATTGGGATTACACCGCCTCGAGGCTCGAAGCGACCGTTCATGATGGCGTCATCGACGGGAAATACTTCCGCGCGGGTCGGGACGCGAAAACCGTCTATCCGTTTCACGCCAAGCGATTCGCCCCTTCCACTCTGACCACGGAGGAGGTTCCATCGATCGCCGGCCTGTGGGAGATTCCCGTGCAGAGCGATAAGGGCGAAGCGGCGTGGCTCTTCAACGTGCGCCAGTCAGGCCCCGAAGTCACCGCGGCTATTCTTCGCATCGACGGCGATACGGGAGCGCTGCAAGGAACTTTCAAGGATGGGAAGTTCACTTTAAGCCACTTCTCCGGCGCCCGGCCCGCTGTGTTTGAAGTGAAAAAACTCGCTGACGGCTCGCTCGACATTTTGCAAAACGGCAAAACTAAGCTCACCGCAATCCCTTCGACTGAAGCTCGCGCGAAAGGCCTGCCCGAGCCCGCCGATCCTTCGAAACACACCAGTGTTAAGGACCCGACCAAACCCTTCACCTTCGCTTTCCCCGACCTCAATGGTAAGCCGGTGACCAATGAAGATCCCCGCTTCGCCGGCAAAGTCGTTCTGATCAACATCACCGGCAGCTGGTGCCCCAACTGCCACGATGAAGCTCCGTTTCTCGTGGCGCTCTACAAGAAATATCATTCGCAGGGGCTCGAAATCGTCGGACTCTCGTTCGAAGAAGAGGACCAGTTGAAGGATCCGGTGCGCCTGCGCGCCTTCGTGAAAAAATACGGAATCGATTACACGATGCTCATGGGCGGCGATTGGGAGCAGGCTAAAGACAAACTCTCCCAAGCCGTGAACTGGAACGCCTGGCCCACCACGTTCTTCGTCGGCCGCGATGGCTTGGTGCGCGGAGCCCACGCCGGCTTCCCCAGCTCCGGCAGCGGCGAATTATTCGCCAAAGCCAAGGAAGAGTTCCAGGCTAAAGTCGAAAAGCTGCTGGCGGAAAACGTGCGTTCGTCGCGTTTTTAAGGCCGGATATGGTATTCTAAGGGTCGTTATGTCCATTCCCAACGTCAAGCGGTATCGCATCACCAGCCCGGATGGCACCACCACCGCGAGCCTGATGGCGGTTCTGCCGAAGAGTGTCGACGTGAATGCTTATCTTTCTGAAGCTGCCCAGCGTTTTGACTGGAAAGCCTATCAGGAAGCGCAGGCAAAGCAGTTCAAAGTCCGCGTCGGCCAACAGAAACAGAAGAAAGCGAAGTAGCTTCTTTCAAGCTACTTACTGGAGCCGAGCCCGAAGTGTACGCAGGCTCCGGATGGCTTCCTGCGCCACATCGTGGTCCGGATCCACCGACAAGGTTTCGAGATACGAAAGCGTATCTTTCTCCCCAGACCTTGCAAACACAGTACATAGCTGTATTTTCTCGTCCCGGGTCGCACGCGACAGAATGGAATACACGGCCTGCCTGATTTTCAAGTCCCGCGACAATTCCGTCATGTAGGCCAACGCGACGCCCTGATACGATTTCACATTAAGCGTGTTAATAAGATAGCGTAAGGGGCTGAAATCGCTGTTATCGAGATTTCCCAGCGAAACCAGCGCAAAAGCCGCCGCCAGGCGAGGGCCCATTTTGCGTTCATTCTTAAACGTTGTTTCGAGAGTCGGCCGATCGATCGGATTCTTGATCCGAGCCAACCCTTCGGCCGCTGCCGAGCGCAGGTTGTCGTCTTTATCCGATAGATTTCCAAGGAAGATAGCGTGATCGGCGGGAGACCCCAGCATGGCCAAAGCCGTGAGCGCGGCGCGCCGGACTTTGGGGCTGCGGGCGTGTTGAAAGGCGTACTGAACGTCGGGTTCGGCTTCGCGATTCAAGAGAATTCCGGTGGTGGTCAGCGCCGCAACTTGAATCTTTTCTTCCAGATCCCGCAGCAGGAACGCAATGCGCGGCGCCGCAGATGGATCGCGAATCTTCTCGATGGCGTTCAACGCTTCAAACATCACTGCATCATCTTTGGAGTGAAGGGCTTCGATCAAATCGGGAATGGCGGCTTTTCCGCGCAGAATGCCGATGGCCCGGGCCGCGTTGGCTCGGGCATCGGTTCCAGAGCCTGTTTTCACCAGTTTGCCGAGCGCGGCGATCACTTCGGGACGGACTTCCACATACGCCTCGATGACCTGGTCGTTGGAATCGCTAAACTTTGCCTTGATTGAGTTTCCGGCTCGCTGCAAGGTTCCGCTGAGGCCGGATTTGAGGTAGCCGGGCATGTAGGCGTTCACCAGGCCGTCGGTCGCGCGGATCTCGATTTCGGGGTCGGGGTCGGAAGTCAACTTGATCAAAATATCGACCGACTTGGTCCCCCCGATGTCATTCAGCGCCTTGACCGCCTCGATCCGCACGCTGACATCGGTATCATTCACATAGGGAAGGAGTTGCGGGATGGCGTCTTCGCCCTGTTTGCCCAGATCTCGGGCAGCGCGGGCACGCTGTTTAGTATCCTGCTGGGCGAACGCCAGGGTCGCGAGTAACGCGAAAGTGATGGTTAGTTTCACCGAACAAACTCGACCGTCACGCGGTGCGGGATGATGCCGGCTTCGAAGCCCATGTCGAGCAGTTTCTGCGCCGCCACAGGCACCAGCTCCCCGCAATCCACGGTGTAATGATTGACATACATACCCACGAATTTCTCCGCCAGGGACGGATCCATATCGCGGGCAAACTGCATCGCGTAATTCAACGATTCTTCGCGATGATCCAGTGCGTATTGAATACTTTCGCGCATCAGGCGGCAGCACTCGGTGCCGACTTCAGGAGACAGATCGCGGCGCAAAACGTTCGCGCCCAAAGGCAGCGGCAGATCGTACTTATTCTTCCACCAACGGCCCAGATCGACAACGTTGTGAAATCCGCTTTTTGAAAACGTCAACTGCGCTTCGTGAATCACCAGGCCGGCATCGGCGCGGCCATCGGTAACGGCGTCGAGGATTTTATCGAACGGAACCTCGACCGCGACGAAATCCGGCTGCATCAGGCGCAAGGTCAAATAGGCCGTGGTGAGCTTGCCGGGAATCGCGATGCGCTTGCCTTTCAAATCCTCGACCGCCATGGGGTGAAGGGAGACGACCATGGGCCCGTAGCCGTCGCCCACGCTGGAACCGGAGGCCATGAGCTTGTACTTGTCGGCGATGAACGGATAGGCGTGATAGGAGACGGCGGTGAGCTCGTATTCGCCCGACGCGGGCCTTCTGATTCAGGGTCTGAATGTCGTCGAGGACGTGACGGAACTGGACCAGGGTGGAGCGAATCTTTTTAGTGGCGAGCGCGTAGAACATGTACGCGTCATCGGAGTCGGGACTATGGGCGCAAACGATTTCAGTGGCGACTGTATTGGTCATTCTAGGGGTAAATTCGATGATAGCAGGATCGGAACGGATGGCGGTGCTTAAACTATACTTGCTTATGAAGTATCGAGACATCCTCAAGATGGTGGAAAAGGATGGGTGGCATCTGGTGTCGCAAGAAGGCAGCCACCGGCAATACAAACATCCTGTGAAGCGGGGACGAGTGACCATCGCAGGACATCCATCCAAGGAAGCCGCCGCAGGCACGTTGAACAGCTGTATCGCCGCGGGCGACGACCTCGCTGAAACGAAGGCTCTCATGGAACGTGCCATCGAAATGCACATAGCAGGGCTTCGAGAGGATGGGGAACCGATTCCAACGCCTACCACTGCCGCTGAGTACCTGGAAGTACTGGTCAGCTAGTGGTCCGCGTGGGAAATCCTGAATGCTATGTGGCGTACGCCTCCAGGCGTGCCGCATCGACATTAGTGTCGATGGGTTTTTCCAGGCTCATGGAAACAGAAGCCAACGTCGACACGACTGTCGACGCGGCACGCGTGGACGCGTGCGCCACGCGGGAAAGATAACATTCATTATGGGTGACGCACTATTTTTATGAGTCAGGAACTGTGGACTGCGGTTGATGATTATATAAATGACTTGTTTGTGCCCTTCGATCCAGTACTGGAGGCAACGCTGCGCGATTGTGAGGCGGCGGGGATGCCGGCGATTGCGGTCTCTCCCAATCAGGGGAAGTTTCTGATGCTGCTGGCTCAGATTCAGGGGGCTCGGAAAATTCTGGAAATTGGGACGCTGGGCGGGTATAGCTCGATCTGGCTGGCTCGATCCGGGGCGCGGGTGATTACGCTGGAGGCGGATCCGCGGCATGCGGAGGTCGCGCTAGCGAATATTACTCGTGCGGGGCTCGGCGATGCGGTCGACGTGCGAACGGGGAAGGCGCTCGACACTCTGCCTGGACTTGTGGCCGAAGCGCCGTTCGATTTGATATTTATTGACGCGGACAAGCCGAATAATCCGGAGTATCTAAGATGGGCTCTGAAGTTATCGCGGCGCGGGACCGTGATTGTGGCGGATAACGTGGTGCGGGATGGGGCGGTGATCGACGATGAAAGCAGCGACCCCAGCGTCGATGGAGTGCGACGCTTCAATGAACTGCTGGCGGCGGAGGCACGGGTGAGCGCGACGGCGATTCAGACGGTGGGGAGCAAGGGATATGACGGGTTTGCGATCGGGCGGTGCCTATAACGCTAGGGCAAGTCGGGGACCTGCCCCACTAAAGCGACTCTAGTTCGGGGCGGAGGGCTGCGAGGGCTAGTTCCAGGGTGTGGAGCACCTGCTCGACTTGGACCAAAGTTTGGGCTCGGCCCATAATTTCCAACTGGAGGGCGGCGTCTACTGCGGAGCGTGCGCCGAAGTTCGAAACGGAGCCTTTCAGGCCGTGGGCGGAACGCTCCAGGCGCCGGGCGTCACCGGTTTCTACGGCGGCGCGAAGCTCGGCTAGCGATTTCGGGTAATCGTCGAGAAAGAGAATTGCGATCTCTTTTAGAAGTTCGGCGTCTCCGCCGACGCGGGACAACGCCACGTTTTTGTCGAATACTTCGGCATCAGCCACGTGTTTCACTATTTCACTCTCTCCATATCTATCGGCAGAGAGTCGGGGATATGATAGGAAAACGTGCCCCATCTGGCCGCTGTTCCTTTCGAAGCTGAATACTTACTGCATGTGCCGGAGGCGGTTTACGACCGCACGCCGCTGGTGCTCGCGATGCACGGGTATGGGTCTAACCCTGAGGTAATGATGGGGTTATCGAAAATGGCGTTAGGGGGACAAGCGGTGATCGCGAGCCTGCGCGCGCCGAATCAATATTATGTGGGTACAGGGCCGCTGGGCACTCCTCTGCCTGGCAGCGACGTAGGGTATAACTGGGGCACAACCCGGCACGCTGCGCAGAACATTCAGTTTCATCACGCGATGGTGCGGACGATCTCGGCTGAGCTGAGGACGAGGTTCGAGATTCCGGTGAAGCGGGTGGTGCTGATGGGTTTTTCGCAGCCAGTGGGGTTGAATTACCGCTTTATCGGGACGTATCCCGAGGAGTCGGCGGGTGGGGTGATCGCGATGTGCGGAGGGGTGCCGAAGGATTGGGAAGAGGACAAGTACAGTCGGGTGGAGGCTCCGATTCTGCATATTGCGAGGTCGGAAGATGAGTTTTTTCCGGAGGCGGTGGCGAGGGGATTTCCGGACCGGCTGCGGGCGCATGCGGTGAATGTCGAATTCCATATGCTGCCGGGGAAGCATCGGTTTCCGTCGCAGGCGGGCGAGGCGATTCGGGAGTTTGTGGGGAGGATTGCGGGGCGGTGAGGGTTTTAGCATACCCCTCCATGACTGTCGGGGTTCGGTACGGAGATGGCCTCGTCGTCAACGCCGAAACCGAACCCCGACAGTTATGGAGGGGACTAGGGGGCGGTTTTGATTCTCAGGTTACGAAATTCTACTCGGGAGTCGTGGGCTAGCAGGCCGATGTGGCCGGAGGGGCGCTTCAGGCCGGGATGCTTGGCTAAGATCTCGGGATCGGTGACGGTGGAGAGGTCGGCATCGACGATGACGGTTCCATTCAACGTGACGACCACGTGGGAGCCGATGGCTGAAATCTCCTCCTGATTCCATGCGCCGACCGGCTTGAGAAATTCTGTTTTGGCGGGGAACACATCGTAAATAGATCCGTGATATTGGGCGGGGTGCAGCTTGCCTTTGTACACGTCGGCGTTATGATCGAGGATCTGGATTTCCATGCCCTGGTAGGCGGCGTCGCCTTCCAAGGGCGCGCGGATGCCGATGCCGTTGTTGGCTCCGGCGGTGAGCTTGAATTCGAAACGCAGAACGAAATTGGCGTATTCAGCCTGCGTGAAGAGGTTGCCGTGGCTGTCCGGCGCGGAGACTAGCAGTCCGTTCTCGACGAAATAGCCGGAGCCGCGGGCGCCGACGAAGCGCCAGCCGTTGAGGGATTTGCCGTCGAAGATATCGGTGAAGCCGGGTTCGGCGGCGGAGGCGAGTGAGGCGAATAGAAGAAATATCTTGATCACGGGGAGATTATAGAATGAAAAAGCCCCGGTCCGAAGGCCAGGGCTTTTCGATCTGGAGCCAGCCACAGGAATCGAACCTGCGACCCTCTCATTACGAATGAGATGCTCTACCAACTGAGCTAGGCTGGCATGATTGTATTCTATCAAAGATTTGTTCAACGGAACGTTGTATGGCGCGTGCGCGTAGATGATAGGGGAGACTATTTTGGACTTCAAGAAATGTGCCGAAGAAATCCACGTGATGGGCGCAAACCTGGTGGAAAAGGTGAAAGAACTCATCCACGAGGGGAACGTTCAACGCATCATCATTAAGAACGAGCAAGGGGTTACGCTGGTGGAGATTCCGGTCACTCTGGCTGCGATCGGGGTGGTGGCGGCGCCGGTATTGGCGGCGGTGGGCGCGATCGCCGGGATCGTCACGAAGTGCACGGTGGTCGTCGAGCGGCGCGAGCCACCCGCGGAGACGCCGCCAGCGCCTTAACTCGTGGCAGCCCACGCTGACGCATGGGGCTATGTCTTGGTCGTTATTATTAGCCCCATGCGTCAGCGTGGGGCTGCCACGCGAGTATCCGGTAAGCTCCATGCGTAAACCGTGCCGTCGACGCAGGTCAGGACGTATTGGCGGCCGTCGAGTTGATACGTGATGGGGGAACTGTTGAAATTGCCACCGCCATAGGCGTGCCACAGCACGCGTCCGGTGGCGGCATCGAGGGCGAGGAGGCTGCCGGCGACGTCGCCGGTGAAGAGAATTCCTCCGGCGGTGGTCAGGATGCCGGGCGATCCGCTGCCCTCCCCGCTTTCGCGGACCCACTTCGGATTGCCGGTTCGATAATCGAGCGCCAGCAAGCGCGCTCTCGGCCAGAACGAATTGGTGGCGCCCGCCTGATGACCCTCGGGCTTCTTATCGGCATCCAGCATCAGGTACCACATGCTGGATCCTTCTTCGGCATTGACATAAAACAGGCCGGTATCGGGATCGAAACTGGGTGCCATCCAGTTGGTGGACCCATCGGCGGGACTTTTCACGAACGCGCCCTCCGGTTGAGGATCCATGGCGGGATCGGGAATCGGGCGGCCCTTGTTGTCGATTCCGGATGCCCAGTCGGTATCGACAAAACGCTTCGTGAGCAGGTGTTCGCCGGTCGAGCGATCCAGCACGAAGAAATATCCATTGCGGCTGGCTTGCGCGAGCAGCTTGCGCGGCTTGCCGCCAAACTCGGCATCGAACAGCACCGGCGTTTCCACGGCATCCCAATCGTGCGTATCGTGAGGCGAAGGCTGGAAGCTCCAGACCAGCTTGCCGGTATCGGGATTCACGGCGACGATCGAGCAGGTGTAGAGGTTGTCGCCTCGCCGTCCGCCACCGGCGAGAACCGGGTGAGGGTTCCCGGTGCCCCAATAGAGCAGGTTGAGATCGGGATCGTAGGTGCCGGTGATCCACATGGGTCCGCCGCCATGCTTCATGGCCTCCTGATCGGGCCAGGTCTCGGAGCCGGGCTCGCCGGGCGCGGGGATGCTGTTCCAGCGCCACAAGACTTCGCCCGTCTCGGGCTGCAAGGCCTCCAGAAAATGAGGGACGTCGGCCGAATCGCCGGAGGTGCCGATGATGATGCGGTCCTTAATCACCAGCGGCGCGACGCTCAGATAATAGCCGAAGGCTACGTCGGCGACGACGATGTTCCACAGCTCCTTACCAGTGCGGGCATCGAGGCAGATGAGATGCGCGTCGGGCGTGCCGAAGTAGAGTCGATTTTTGTACATCGCGACGCCACGCGAGGCGATGTGGTCGCCTTCCGACGGCCGCTCATAGTGCCAGAGGCGGCGGCCCGTACGGGCATCGATGGCCCACACGTGATCGGGCGCGGAGAAATAGACGACGCCGTTGACTTCAAGCGGCGTGCCTTTGAGATTCGCGGCGTGCGACTGGAACGCCCACGCCATGGTCAGCGTTCCGGCGTTGTTCCTGTCGATCTGCGAAAGGCTGCTATAGCGGCGGCCGCTGTAATCGCCATTGAACGTCGGCCAATTCGCGGTGGGAGCTTCAGCAGCTCGGCGGGATCGAGTCCCTGGGCGCGAAGCAGGGCCGCGCTCAGCAGCAGCAGCGCTAGTTTCATAGCGTCTCCAGATACGCGAACAGGTGATGGATCTCGGCGTTGGTGATTTTCTGAAGCAGCGCCTTGTGCGCAGCGAGAGGATCTTTGATGTCGACCTTCACGGCGTTGAGCGGCCAGGAGTGGGTCCATCCGTCGTTATCTTTCATGGAAACGAAGAACGCGTCCATCAATACAAGGGTGCCCTTCACTTGCGTACCGGACGGGAGAGTGACGGTCACGGCGGGAGCTTTGCCGACGGGATACAAAAAGCGAGTCTGCAGGTCGGCCGGTGCGAACTTTTTGGGAAGGCCGGCGAGGTCGCCAGTGGCCGAATGGCAGGCCGCGCATCCTCCCGCGCCGTTGAAATAGCGCTTGCCTTCGTCGGCATTTCCTGTCAGGAGAAGACTGAGCGTGTAATGATCGCGCGTGGGTTTGCCGGGGCTGGTTTTATCGAGCCGCTTGAGCTGCGCGTGCAGAAACGCGACGGTATCGTCGATCTGCGCCGCTGTGAGCGGGACGCGAGGCATGCCTTTCTCCGGACGCCCTTCGCGGATCACGGGTCCGATGAGGTCGCCTTTGTTATCGTGGCGCAGAAGGGCGGAGCGGATCAGGCTGGGGCCTTCGGAACCGCCATCGCCGTTAGCGCCGTGGCAGAATGCGCAGGATTTCGAGTACTGCTGCTGTCCACGTTTCGCTGCGTCATTCTGTTGTGCGGGAAGCAGACTGGCGGCGAGGAGTATCGGGAGGGTCTTCATTGAATCGAAACTCGATGTTAGCAAAACCTCAGGAAATAGCTCGCTTTTGTGTGGCGCGGGCCGCGATTTGCTGTTAATTGAGCCGCGACCGTCAGGGAGCGGGCAGACGGAACGCACATCCGCATGCTGACGCATGGCGGAACAGAGATTTAGCGTCTGCCCACTCCCTGACGGTCGCGGCTCAATGGCGACGATTTGCTTTTGACTGGGCGCAGCTTTCGCCGTTTGTCCCATGCCGAATTCCTGAGTATCCTTGGCGACGAAAGATGCATCCATAAATGCATGCCCAATACCAACACATTCACGGCGGCGCAACTTCCCGCGGCGCAAGCGGGTGAGGTTCGCATCGACGGCAATCTTCCGGTTCACCGTCTTGGATTCGGCGCGATGAGGATTACGGGAAAGGGAATCTGGGGCGAGCCGTCCAACCGCCCCGAGGCTATCCGGGTTCTCCGGCGCGCTCTCGAGCTGGGAATTAACTTCATCGATACGGCCGATTCCTACGGCCCCGAAGTCAGCGAGCGCATCATCGCCGAAGCTCTCTACCCTTATCCGATGGATCTGGTCATCGCCACCAAGGCGGGCCTGATTCGTCCGGGTCCCGATGAATGGAAGCCCAACGGTCATCCCAAGCACTTGAAATCCGCCTGCGAAGGGAGCTTGCGCCGTCTCCGTCTCGATCGCATCCCGCTGTTCCAGCTTCACCGTATCGATCCGGCCGTACCTGCGTCTGACCAGTTGGGCGCCCTCAAGGATTTGCAGGCGCAAGGAAAAATCCAGCACATCGGCCTCTCCGAGGTCAGCGTCGTGGAGCTTGAACATGCCCGCAGCATCGTTCCGATCGTCAGCGTGCAAAACAGATTCAGCGTAGCCGATCAGGCTGCGGCCGGCGTTGTCGACTACTGCGGGCGCGCCAACATCGCCTTCATCCCCTGGTTCCCTCTGGCCGCGGGCCGGCTAAACAAGCTCGACCGCGTAGCGGCAGATTTGAAAATCACGCCCTCGCAACTGGCCCTAGCCTGGTTGTTATGGCGCTCGCCCGTGATGCTGCCGATTCCTGGGACATCTAACGTAGCTCACTTGGAAGAAAACATAGCCGCGGCGTCGCTGAAACTGGATGAGGGCGTGCTGGCGGATCTGTCCAAGTAGTGGCCTGTATCAGCCAAACAGGCTGCGGCCTTCCTTTGGCTTAGATGATCCACAAAAAAGCCGCCTGAAAGGCGGCTGCAGCCAATATTGGCCGCCCTACAAAATGATCGACATGCTGCGAGAGCCGCACGTGGCGCATGCACTCCTGCGTGCCGCGTCGAGACTCATCTCGACGCCTGCTGAAGGCACGAGTGACCACGATTCAGACACGATTAAGGCAACGGCGCCACCCGGACTCGTTCCGCCACCCTGATCGCTTGCAGAAACCGGATCATCAGCCAGCTCATATCCACTTCATACCAAGCCAACCCATGTCGCGCCGAGGTCGGATGCGCATGATGATTGTTATGCCAGCCCTCCCCGAAGCTCAGCAGAGCGACCAGCCAGTTGTTCCGCGAATCGTCCCGCGTCTCAAACCGCCTGGTCCCCCAGAAATGCGTCAACGAGTTCACCATCCACGTCGCGTGAAGGTTGGCGGTAATGCGGAAACAAACTCCCCATAAGAAAAAAGGCAATCCGGCCCGCAGAAGCATCGCCGAAAGCACCAGCAGCGGCAGCGCATTATTCCTGGAAAGCCAGACTAGAAACGGATCCTTCATCAAGTCCGGCGAATACCGCCGGCAGTCCTCCGCGCTGCACTTGGTCGCGCGGCCCACCAGCATCCAGGTAATATGAGCCCACCACCGCCCGTCTCTGGGCGTGTGCGGGTCGCCTTGGCGATCGGAAAACTGGTGGTGGATGCGATGCGTGGTGACCCAGAAAAGCGGTCCGCCTTCGAGCGCCAGTGTGCCGCATACCGCGAGGAAATATTCCACCCCTTTCGGCACCGTATAGGAGCGGTGAGTCAGCAATCGGTGATACCCCATTCCGATTCCCAGGCTCAGCGCCGCCCAGTATAGAACGATCGCGGTCCAAACGGCGGGCCAACTGAAAAAGAACAACGCGGCGACGGCACCCAGGTGAACAATGGTGAACGGGACCACCGCAATCCAGTTGATTGCCATACATCGATTGTAAGGGCAATTTATGCCGCACGGCACTGGACAGGAGTATCGCCAATGGGAGTTTTCCCGTTGTGCAGCCCGGGGTGCAAATCTGGGATCAGTTTCCGCTCGGAGGCATGTTAACGGTGCAGATTTTGCAGGGCGATCTGGGGAAAGTGGTGGCTCCTCGAGCGCGCGGAGACGCTCAAACACGGTGGATTTCCGCAGTGGGGCGAAAGCGCGCGGTTCGTCGAGTACTATCGCCTGAGCGGCGGCCGGATCCAACTGGACGATCCCAATCTTCGCATCGCGGAGTGCAATCCGGGATATCCACACTGGGAGGAATTGAAGAAGATGGTACTGCGGGCGCCGATCATTCTTTCGTTCGCCCGTAATTCGGCACTTGAAATGCTAAAGCATTCTGGCCATACTTCCTCTTGGAAACGTGAGGGATGAGAGGCTAACCGCCGAATAGCATAGAACTTAGCAGTCGGGAACGGGAAACCTGCATAGCGGAAAAAAACGTCATTTAAATCAGTAAAATTTAGGAGAACGATGAGTCAGACGACTCCGAAAAGCCTGCAGACCGAAGCGCCGCCTGGACCTCGGCCCACTGAAGCGCAGCGCCCGCGCTCTTCCGCCGCGCGCTGGATTTGGCTGGCGCTGCTCATTGCGGTGGCCGCTGCCACTTATTTTCTGTGGCCGAAAATCAAGGCGCTGCAATCCACCGGTTCGTCGACGCCGGCTGCGGGCAAAGGTAAAAAAGGCGGCGCAGCCGTCACTCCTGTGGTTGCGGCGCGTGCGCAAAAGGGCAGCATCGGCGTTTATGACACCGGGCTGGGAGCGGTGACTCCGGTCTTCACCGTGACGGTGAAAAGCCGCGTGGACGGCCAACTGATGAACGTGAATTTCAAGGAAGGCCAGCTGGTCCAAAAAGGAGATTTGCTGGCTCAAATCGACCCCCGCCCTTACCAGGTGCAGTTGGACCAGGCGCAAGGGCAACTGCTGCACGATCAGGCGCTGCTGAAGAATGCCCAGGTGGATCTGGATCGCTACCGCGTTCTGCTGAATCAGCAGGCCATTCCCCAGCAGCAGTTCGCCACCCAGGAGGCGCTGGTGTTGCAATACGAAGGCACCATCAAAACCGATCAGGCCAACATCGACAGCGCGAAGCTGAACCTGACCTACAGCCGCATCACCTCGCCGATCAACGGACGCGTCGGGCTTCGCCTGGTGGACCCCGGAAACATCGTTCACGCGAGCGACGCCAATGGCCTGCTGGTGATCACCCAGTTGGATCCCATCAGCGTCATCTTCACTATCGCCGAGGATCAGCTTCCTCCGGTCCAGGACAAAATGCACGGCGGAGCGCGCCTGCAGGTCGAAGCCTGGGATCGCGAGTTGAAGAATCGCCTGGGCCAGGGATACCTCGATACCATCGACAATCAGATCGATCCCACCACCGGCACGCTGAGGCTGCGAGCCATTTTCGAAAACAAAGCCGGTAAGCTGTTCCCCAGCCAGTTCGTGAACGCGCGCCTTCTGGTCGAGCAGAAAACCGGAGTCGATCTGATCCCGACCGCCGTGATCCAGCGCAATACGCAATCGACTTATGTATGGCTGGTGAAGCCCGATCAAACCGTAACCGTGCGCCCGATCACACTCGGCGTCACCGAGGGCGATCAAACCGAAGTCACCTCCGGAATCAACCCCGGCGACATGCTGGTGATGGTCGGAGTCGACCGCCTGCAGGAAGGCAGCCGGGTGAATGCGCAAGTGCCTGGCGAAGCTCCTCAAGGTGGCGGCGGGGGGCGTCAAGGAGGCGGCAAAACCGGCGGCAAGACTGGCGGTAAGACCGGTAGGGGCAAATCGTGAACCCTTCGCGGATCTTTATTCTGCGTCCGGTCGCCACCTCGCTGCTGATGCTGGGAATTCTGCTGGTGGGCGGCGTCGCCTATAAGCAGCTGCCGGTATCCGCCCTGCCCGAAGTCGACTACCCGACCATTCAGGTAATCACCTTCTATCCCGGCGCGAGCCCCGATGTCATGGCGTCCTCGGTGACCGCGCCGCTTGAGCGTCAACTGGGTCAGGTCCCCGGCCTGCAGCAGATGACCTCCACCAGCTCCGATGGATGCTCCGTGCTGACGCTCGAATTCAGTCTGAGCCTGAACATCGATATCGCCGAGCAAGAGGTGCAGCAATCGATCAACGCCTCCGGCACCTATCTGCCCGCCGATCTTCCCACTCCGCCGATTTACGCCAAAGTAAATCCCGCCGATACGCCGATTCTCACCCTCGCCCTGGGCTCCGAAGCGATGCCTCTTCGCACGGTCGAGGATCTGGCCGACACGCGTCTCGCGCCGAAAATTTCGCAGCTCCCCGGCGTAGGTCTCGTCAGCATCAGCGGCGGACAGAAGCCGGCCGTGCGCATCCAGGCCAATCCCACCGCGCTCGCGTCCTACGGCCTCAACCTGGAAGATTTGCGAACCGCCATCTCGGCGGCGAACGTGAATCAGGCCAAGGGAAATTTCGACGGTCTGCATCAGGCCTATCAGATTGGCGCCAACGACCAGCTGCTTTCGAGCGGCGATTATTCGAAGCTGATTGTCGCCTATCGCAACGGCGCTCCCGTGCGCCTCAGCAACGTGGCCGATATCACCGACGACATTGAAAACCTCCGCCAGGCAGCCTGGATGGACGACCAGCCGGCCGTGATCGTCAACATCCAGCGCCAGCCCGGCGCCAACATCATTTCCGTGGTCGACCGCGTGAAGGCGCTCCTTCCGTCCCTCCAGGCTTCTCTGCCATCGTCCGTGAAGGTCCGCATTCTGACCGATCGCACCAATACCATCCGCGCCTCGGTCGACGACGTCCAATTCGAGCTGATGCTGACCGTCGGCCTGGTCGTGCTGGTGATCTTCGTCTTCCTGCGTAACGTCTCAGCGACCATTATTCCCAGCGTCGCGGTTCCGCTCTCGCTGATCGGCACCTTCGCCGTGATGTACATGCTGGGCTACAGCCTGAACAATTTATCGCTGATGGCGCTGACCATCTCGACGGGCTTCGTGGTCGACGACGCCATCGTCATGATCGAGAACATCTCGCGCTATATCGAAGAGGGCGAGAAGCCGCTCGAAGCCGCGCTCAAAGGCTCCCAGCAAATTGGATTCACTATCGTCTCGCTCACCGTTTCGCTGATCGCCGTCCTGATCCCTCTGCTGTTCATGGGCGATATCGTCGGCCGCCTGTTCCGCGAGTTCGCCGTCACCCTCAGCGTGACCATCCTGGTCTCCGCGGTCGTCTCGCTCACGCTGACTCCGATGATGAGCGCGAAAATCCTCAAGCACAAACCGGAATCGCAGCAAGGCCGCTTCTTCCGCGCTTCCGAAAGAGCTTTCGAGTCGATCATCGCCTTCTATGGCCGCACCCTGACGTGGGTCCTGAAACATCAATCGATGACGCTGCTGGTAGCCGTCGCCACGCTGGTCGCCACTATACTTTTATTCCTCGCGATCCCGAAAGGCTTCTTCCCCATTCAGGACACCGGCGTCATTCAAGGCGTCTCCGAAGCGGAGCAGACCATTTCTTTCTCCGCCATGTCGGAACGCCAGCAGGCGCTGGGGAAATTGATTCTTCAGGATCCCGCCGTCGAGAGCCTCTCCTCGTTCATCGGCATTGACGGCACCAACACCACGCTCAACACCGGCCGCATCCAGATCAACCTCAAGGACCTGAGCGTGCGGAAAATGAATGCCAGCGACGTGATCCGCCGTTTGCAGTCCTCGCTCGCGCAGGTCCAGGGCATCACGTTATATATGCAGCCGGTGCAGGATCTGACGGTCGAAGACCGGGTCAGCCGCACCCAGTTCCAGTACACAATGGAGGATCCCAACGCCGACGAGTTGAACTCCTTCGTCCCGAGGATGGTGGAGAAACTGAAAGCGGTTCCCGGCATCAGCGATGTCGCCACCGATCAGCAAACCGGAGGCCTGCGCGCGCGCCTCAACATCGATCGCGATACCGCCGCCCGGCTCGGCATCACTCCCACCACCATCGACAACACGCTTTACGACGCCTATGGCCAGCGCCAGGTGTCGACCATGTTTACCCAGTTGAATCAGTATCACGTGGTGCTGGAAGTGAAACCGGGTTTCCTCAAAAATCCTAAGGACCTGCGCGACCTGTTCATTCGATCTTCCGGCTCGACAGGCGGGTCCGGAGTCGTTTCCGGCGGATCCACCGCCACCGCCGGTTTCGGACCCTCCAGCGCGTCGGTAGCCGCCGGCGCGGCGGGACAAACTACGGCCGCCTCGACTTCTTCATCGGGCGCGGCGCCATCGTCGCAGGTGTTTTATGCCAACGGGAATCAGGTTCCCCTCAGCGCGTTTACCGATGTCGAGATGATCTCCGTCCCCATCACGGTGAACCATCAGGGACAGTTCCCGGTAGTCACGCTGTCGTTCAATCTGGCAGCCAATGCATCGCTCGGAGACGCGGTAAACGAAATCAACAAAATTAAAGACGACTTGAACATGCCCGCCAGTATTCAGACGGCATTTCAGGGCACCGCCGCCGCGTTCATCAATTCTCTGGCCAACGAATGGGTGCTGATTCTCGCCGCGCTGGTCACCGTCTACATCGTCCTGGGCGTGCTGTATGAGAGCTACATCCATCCCATCACGATTCTCTCCACCCTGCCCTCGGCCGGCGTCGGCGCGCTGCTCGCGCTGTTCATCTGCCGCCAGGATTTCAGCGTCATCGCCCTCATCGGCATCATTCTACTGATCGGCATTGTGAAGAAGAACGGCATCATGATGATCGATTTCGCGCTCGATGCCGAACGCCATCACGGCAAGCAGCCCGAAGAGGCGATTTTTCAAGCCTGCCTGCTGCGCTTCCGACCGATCATGATGACCACCATGGCGGCGCTGCTCGGCGGCCTTCCGCTCGCGCTCGGAACCGGCGTTGGCTCCGAGCTGCGCAAACCGCTGGGCATCACCATGGTCGGCGGGCTGATTTTCAGCCAGGCCCTGACCCTCTATACGACCCCGGTGATTTATCTCTACTTCGACCGCCTGGCCCGCCGCTTCGGCGGAGAGCGCGCCGATAGCCCCGCCGATAGCCACGGCCGCGCCCCCGCCCCCGCGGCCGGAGACTAAGGATGGCCGAAAAACTCATGGACACCGCTCCGGTAGCTTGTGGCGTACGCCTCCAGGCGTGCCGTGTCGAGAGTCGTCTCGACATGTCCGGCCGTCGGCATGACTGCCGACGCGGCACGCCTGGAGGCGCGCGCCACAAAACCAATCGGCTGGAGAATGGAGCTTGTGGGGCAGGTTCCCGACCTGCCCTCTTTGTGGAGATGGCCTCATGAACATCTCCAAGCCCTTCATCGAGCGCCCCGTAGCCACCACACTCCTCACCGTCGCCATCGCGCTTGCCGGAGGAGTCGCCTACACCGAGCTCCCCGTCTCTCCTCTCCCTCAAGTGGACTTCCCCACCATTTCCGTCAACGCCAGCCTCCCCGGCGCCAGCCCGGAAACGATGGCCTCCTCCGTTGCCACCCCTCTCGAACGGCAATTCGGCCGCATCGCCGCGGTCACTGAGATGACTTCTTCGAGCAGCCTCGGCGGCAGCTCCATTACCCTGCAATTCGATCTGAATCGCGATATCAACGCCGCCGCCCGCGACGTGCAAGCCGGCATCGCCGCCGCCCGCGGCTATCTGCCCGCCAACCTGCCCAGCAATCCCAACTACCGCAAGATAAATCCCGCGGACGCGCCGATTTTCCAAATCGCCCTCACCTCCGACATTCTCAGCAAAGGGCAGATGTACGACGCAGCCTCCACCATCATGGCCCAGAAGCTTTCGCAGATTAAAGGCGTGGGACAGGTGTTCACCTATGGCAGCGCTCTGCCCAGCGTTCGCGTCGAGCTGAATCCCATGACGCTGAATAAATACGGCATCGGCCTCGAAGACGTGCGCAGCGTCCTCAACACCGCCAATGCCAACGTTCCGAAGGGCCATTTTTCCGAGGGCGCCCGGATGTGGGAAGTCGGCTCCAGCGATCAGATTTTCAAGGCCAAGGATTACGCTCCGCTCGTCATCGCGTATCGGAACGGCTCCGCGGTCCGCGTTTCCGACGTCGGCGACGTGGTCGATTCGGTCGAGGATCTTCGCAACGCAGGTTATTCGAACGGCAAGCCTTCCGTGCTGGTCACGGTCAACCGCCAGCCCGGCGCCAACATTATCGACACCGTGGATCAGATACGCGCCGCGCTGCCGCAACTGAAAGCCGCTATTCCGCAGACCATCAACTTGACCGTAACCCAGGATCAGACGGTCACCATCCGCGCGTCCGTTCACGATGTGGAGATCACCCTCGCCATCTCCGTGCTGCTGGTCATCCTGGTGGTGTTCGTCTTCTTGAGAAACGTTCGAACCACATTGATTCCCAGCGTAGCGGTCCCGGTCTCCCTGATCGGCACCTTCGGCGTGATGTACCTGTTCGGATACAGCCTGGATAATCTTTCGCTGATGGCGCTCACCATCTCCACCGGCTTCGTGGTGGACGACGCGATCGTCGTCATCGAAAACATCACACGATATCTGGAAGAAGGAATGAAACCTTTCGCGGCGGCCTTGAAGGGCGCGGAAGAAATCGGCTTCACGGTTCTCACCATCAGCATTTCTCTGGTCGCTGTATTTATTCCGCTCCTGCTGATGGGCGGCATCGTCGGCCGGCTGTTCCGCGAGTTTTCGGTGGTGCTGTCGGTAGCCATCGCGGTATCGCTGTTGGTGTCGCTGACCACCACGCCGATGATGTGCGCCTATCTGCTCAAGGCGGATGTCCAGCACGGCTGGATGTACCGCACCAGCGAGCGCGGGTTCAACTGGATTGTGAAGCAGTACGCCCGGACACTGAATCGCGTGCTGCAACACTCGGTGATCACTTTGCTGGTACTGGGCGCGACCATCGGATTGAACGTCTACCTGTTCATTCGCGTTCCGAAGGGCTTCTTCCCGCAACAGGACAACGGCCGCATGCAGGGAACCATCCTCGGGGACCAGGACACGTCGTTCCAATCTATGCAAGGGCTGCTGCTTCAGATGGTGCAAATCGTGCAAGCCGATCCCGCCATCGACACGGTGACCGCATCCACCGGAGGCAGTGGCGGCGGCGGAGGCACCATCAATCAGGGCCGCGTGAACATTCAGTTGAAGCCTCTGGCAGTGCGAAAAGTGTCGGTTTACGACGTCATCAGCCGGCTTCGGCCGCAGCTCGCCCGGGTGCGCGGCGCGACATTAATCCTCCAGGCCTCGCAGGACGTGCGCGTCGGCGGACGCCAGTCAGCGGCGCTCTATCAATTCACCATGCGCGGCGACAATATCCAGGACCTCACCAAGTTCGGCCGCCCGATGCTGGAAGCATTGCGCAAACTTCCGCTCATCACCGACACCAATAGCGACCAGCAGAACAACGGTCTGCAATCGGTGGTCACTTACGATCGCGATTCGGCCGCCCGCTTCAGCATTTCGCCGCAGTTGATCGATAACACGCTGTACGACGCCTTCGGCCAGCGCCAGGTGTCCACCATGTACACGTCTCTGAATCAATATCACGTCATCATGGAGGCCGCGCCGCGCTTCTGGCAGGATCCGCAATTCTTGAAGGAAATCTATGTCCGTGCGCCGGGCGGCCAGCAGGTTCCGCTGAACGCCATCACCCGCTTCGGACCCGCTACCGCGCCTTTGTCGGTTCCTCACCAGGGTCTGTTCCCCGCTGTGACGATTTCGTTCAACTTGGCGCCCGGAGTCGCGCTGGGAGACGCGGTCGAAGCCGTCACTCAGTCCGCTGCCAACATCGGCCTGCCTCCCACGATTCACACCACCTTCGCCGGCACAGCCCAGGCTTATCAGGATTCCCTCAGCAGCGAACCATTCTTAATCGCCGCCGCGCTAGCCACCGTCTACATCGTGCTGGGAGTCCTGTATGAAAGCTACATCCACCCCATCACCATCCTTTCCACGCTCCCGTCCGCCGGCGTCGGCGCGCTGCTCGCGCTGCTGCTCTTCAAGATCGATCTCAGCCTGATCGCGATGATCGGAATTATTCTGCTCATCGGCATCGTGAAGAAGAACGCCATCATGATGATCGATTTCGCCCTGGCCGCCGAGCGCGGCGAAGGCATGAGCCCCCGCGACGCCATTTATAAGGCTTGCCAGCTCCGCTTCCGCCCGATTCTGATGACCACCATGTCCGCCATGCTAGGCGCGGTGCCGTTGGCCTCGGGCATAGGCGTAGGATCGGAGCTGCGCCGCCCCCTGGGAATCACCATCATCGGCGGCCTGATCGTAAGCCAGCTCCTGACCCTCTACACCACGCCCGTTGTGTACCTGGAATTAGACAACCTAAGACTAAAATGGGAGCGCCTCCGCAAACGCCGCTAGCCTGCGCCTTGCGGCGCGAGCTTCACTTGCAGCGTCGGCTTCAGCCGACATTCTTCCCCAGAGCCGCGACCGTCAGGGAGCGGGCAAACGCTAACATAATAAAGTCATGCTTCCTCCGAAGGTGCGCTGGTGCGGGCTGCTATTCTGCTGCCTCCACCAAGCCTTCGCCCAAGACGTCGTCGTCCAGCCCTCCGTCCAGGAAAAATGGAATTTCTTCGTCGATGAAACGATCACCCCTTTCACTCTGGTCGCAGCCGGCCTGGACGCGACCGCCTCGCAACTCACCCGTTCCGCTCCTCTTTACGGAAAACATCCCTGGAAGCACGGAGCCTTTCCAAAGCGCCTCGGAGCTACCGTCGGAGACGACGTCAGCCAGAATTTCTTCGCCGACTTTCTGCTCGCCTCCGCGCTGCATGAGGACACCCGCTACTTAAGAAAAGGCCCTTCCAGAAAAATGTGGCCGCGCATCGGCTACGCCATCAGCCGGGCAGTAGTCACGAGAACCGACACCGGCGATCCCTCGTTTAACTGGGCCAATGTAACCGGATGCGCCATGAGCGCAGCGTTATCGAACGTTTATTATCCGCCGGTAAGCAGAACCAGATCCGATGCCCTCACCAATTGGGGCACCAACGTCGCGGGCGCGGGCCTGACCAATCTGATGCCCGAATTCGGCCCGGATTTCGGCCAGTGGATAAAACGCCACCTGCCCTTTCACCATCGCTAGTTGACTGTGGCGCACGCGTCCACGCATGCCGTGTCGACGCACGGTTTTTGTCGGGAAGACACATCGACACAAATGTCGATGCGGCACGCCTGGAGGCGCGCGCCACATAACATTCAGGATTTCCGACGCAGACTAACCACTCACCACTTTGTCCGCCGTCTCCGCCCCGAAAACCGGCAGTGTCGGGTCCGTAATCAGCCCGATCTGCTTCAGCACTGACGCCTGATCCCAATAGATATGCTCGTGAGCCAGCTTGCCGTCGCGAAATTTCACGATCACCACCAGTGGTATCTTCACGAACTTATTCGTAGGCGCGACGCCCGGCAGCATCCACGGCATTTCCTCGGTGTGCGTGAACGAAAAAATCATCTCGTCCACCAGTTGATTCTCACCCACCGTGCGCGACACCGGAGTCAGCGCCGTATCGGCGGGCATTTTCGGGATGAAATCGGTCGAATAAAATGCCCGCAAAGCCTCCTTGCCGCGTCCGCCCGTCATCACCGGAATGTGATTGACGTACGCGTCGTCCACCATCGTCTTCAGGGTTGCCTCCGTATCGCGAGTCACGAATTCGTGATCGGTATGTTCTTGCCAAAGGGCGGGAAGGTCGGCCATGATGAGTCCTATTTCTTCTTGATCAGCTCAGGAGGGAACACGGCTGTCTTGGGGTCGCCGCGCAGGTTGCTCTGGGCGCCGGAATCGCGAAACAGAGGGATGCTCATCGCGCCCGTATCCTGCATTAAATCAAATAGTTGCGTGTTCATCTTCTTGACGATTTCGGGGCGGCTGGAGATCAGATTATTGGCCTCCAATGGATCCTCCTGAAGGTCGTACAACTCGTCGGTGTCCCAAATCCCATAATAGTGAATGTATTTGTACCGATCGCCGCGCAACGCATGCATGGTGGGGGTCATGGGGAAGTTGCGCTCCCAATAGTATTCGTACAACAGGCCGTCGCGCCACGGGATGGTTTTCCCTTCGAGAAGCGGCAGGAAATTCTTTCCAGAAATCCCTTCCGGCGAGGCGACACCGGCGGCGGCCAAGAAGGTGGGCATGATGTCGATATTGGCCACGACTTCCTTCACCACGCGTCCGCCTTTGAATAATTCCGGACAGCGGGCGAGCATGGGGACTCGCATGGATTCTTCGTAGGCTGTCCGCTTGTCGATCAAACCATGTTCGCCGAAAGCGAATCCGTTATCGCCCATGTAGACGATCAGAGTAGAGTCGAGTTCGCCTCGCTTTTTCAACTCCGCCAGGACGCGGCCCAGCGACTCATCTACCGCAAGAAGTGTCTCGGCGTAGGTTTTATAGTAGTCGGCGATGGGGAGGCCTTGATAGTATGCAAAGTCGATGCCGTGCCAGCTGTCCCGCTGATTCTGCACCCACATGGGACGGTGGCGCGCCATCTCTCCGGTGGCCTCCATGGTGGGCGGAGGAGTGAAGACGGCATCCTTATATTTCCCTTTATGGCGATCGGCCGGGATGAATGGGGCATGCACGGCTTTGTGCGAGAGGTACATGAACCAAGGCTGGTCTTTGGGCCTCTGCTGAAGCCAGTCCAGGGCGTAATCGGTGAGTTCGTCTGTGATGTAGCCCTTTTGCGTCACATGTTTGCCATCGATATTCAGTCCGTTCTTTTCAGGAAGATAGGAGCCCTTGGCCCCGGAAGCTCACCCATTTGTGAAAGCCGGGTTGTGGCTGGTCGCCTCCGTTGCCCATGTGCCATTTACCGAAGAACGCGGTCTGGTATCCGGCCTTCTGCAACAACTGCGGGAAGAATTGCGTGCCGGGAGGGATGGCCGTGTTGTTGTCCACGATCTTGTGTTGATGCGCGTATTTGCCGGTGAGAATAGAGGCTCGGCTGGGGGAGCAGAGAGCGGTGGTCACGAAGGCGTTGCGCAGATGGGCTCCTTCCCGAGCCAGCAGGTCGAGGTTGGGGGTTTCGAGAAAAGGCTGGGTCTTCATGAACCCCAGGGCATCGTAGCGATGGTCGTCACTGAGGATGAAGAGAATATTTCGGGCCTTGGCGGGTTGGGCGGCGGCGGTGAACGCGGCGGCCCAGGATGACGGAGCGGCGGGTAATTTTCATCTGCCCTGTTTTATTTGTAGGCGATCGCGGCGCTGGACGCGCCGGCGAGATGAATCACTTCGAAGCGTTTGAAGCCGACCTCCCCGCACCACTTGCGGAAGTCGGCGCCGGAATAGTCGAACGCGTCGCCGAATTCGATCAGCATGTTCAGAGACATGAGCAGGCCGAAGACGTTCTCGCGGCGCGCGTCGTCAATCAGCGCTTCGATCGCGACCAGCGCGCCGCCTGGCGGCAGGGCATCGTAGGCCGCGCGGATCAGGTGCATCTTCTTCTCCAGATTCCAGTCGTGGAGAATCATGCCCATCGTGATCAGGTCCGCCTTGGGCAGCGGGTCCTTGAAGAAATCGCCGGAGGCGGTGCCGATGCGATCGCTCAGACCGGCCGCCGCGATGTGCTTTTTGCGCGATCGGCTCTACCGGCGGCAGATCGAACGACGTGCATTGCAGATGCGGATGCATCTTGGCGGCTTCTATGCAGAGCAGGCCGGTCGCGCCGCCGACGTCGCAGAGCGTCTTGAACCTTGAAAAATCGAATTTCGCGGCGAACGCCTCGAAGTTGATGCGCGAGAGGCCGGTCATCGCGCCCATGAACTGTTCGAGTCGCGGCAGCTCTTCGTAAAGCTCCTCGAACATTCCTTTCTGGCCGTGCTTGGCTTCGTTCTGCGGCTTTCCTGTGCGCAAGGCCTCGGGCAGATCGTGCCAGAACTTGAACAGCCGGTATCAGAAAGGGCAGGTCGGGAACCTGCCCCACTGGCTAGCGGAAGCTTTCCAGGGCTTTATTTTCGTCGTCGAAGCTGGATACTACGGAATCTATGCGGGTTATGGAGAGGACTTGTTGGACTTGTTTGTTCGGGTGAAGGAGTTTGAGGACTCCCGCGTTGCGGACGGCGTGGGTGTAGCAGTTCATCAACATGCCCAGTCCGGCGCTGTCGATGCGGCTTACGCGGCTTAGATCAATCAGGACTTTGGTTTCGCTATTGCCTTGCATCAGGCGGCCGAGTTCCGTTAACTCCGAGGAAGCGCCGGTCAGTTGCGCGCCGCCGGCGAACCGGATGACGGCTATGCCATCGCTATGAGTTTTCTCGACAACGGGTTGGCCCAAGCCGAACAGCAGGAGCTCGGTTCCACGCAGTTCTTCGAAACAGTCCTCGCAGCCGAGGTAGTGGTCTTCGAAGGCCGATTGCTCGTCCGAGTCCAGACGGCGCGACAGATATGCCGTCGCCGTGCGGGCCTGGAAAACCTCGTCGTGATATTTCGAGCTCATGTCTCTACCTTCTTAGTGACAGGCGCGCGGCTGTTATTGCAGGAGTCGCGATAAATTTGTCGAAATCTCTCCTTAGCCCGGCATAAGACGACCCGGAAGTTGGCTTCTCCGAGGCGGGTAACGTCCAGAATCTGCGAGACGGGGCGCTCTTCGAGATAAAAGAGTTGTAAGATTTGGCGGTCCCGGGCCGAAAGTTCACGCATCACAGCGGCGATGGAGTCGCGCAACTCGAACAACTCGGGTTCCGGTAGAGTCTTTTGGGGCGGCTCCGGGACGACCTCAGGCATAGGGAGATCGCGGAACATACGCCGGCGATATTCAGCGATCACGTTACGGCATATGCCATTGGCGTATGCCCCGGCGGATTCTGGAGTCCGGAGGCGATCGGCGGAGTCAAGATACCGGCGGATGGTTTCCTGGACGACGTCCTCAATATCGGGACAGGCGAAGCCGAGTTCGTGCGCGACTCTGAACCGCAGCCTGGGTCTTAGTTTCTCCAATTCCAAAGAATCCATTGGCGATCCGGGTCCGCTGCTGGAAGTGTAACATAATGAAACGCATACTTATAGAGTTGAGACACCGCTCCCTGCGGTCACGGCTCGGTAAGACTGTGCTTCCGAGCCGTGACCAAAGGGAGCGGTGTCAGCATGCGGATAGGTTGAAAGCGAGACAAGACATGTCCACGAATCGACGTGAATTTTTGTGGGGGGCCGCGCTGGCCGGAGCCGCCCTCGAACAGGTAGCTTCCGCCGCGCCGGAGCCTTGGTTCGACCGGCCGATGCGGTGGGCGCAGTTGACGCTGGTCGAAGACGATCCGGGCAAGTACGATCTCGCGTTCTGGCTCGACTATTTCAAGCGCACTCACTCCGATGCGGCGTGTCTGAGCGCGGGCGGGTGCGTGGCGTACTATCCGACCAAGATTCCGCTGCACTACCGCAGCAAGTGGCTGGGGAATACGGATGCGTTCGGCGATCTGGTAGCCGGTTGCCGCAAGCTGAACATGGTGGTGGTGGCGCGCACCGATCCGCATGCGGTGCATCAGGACGTGTACGACGCGCATCCGGACTGGATCGCGGTAGATGCCGAGGGCCAGAAGCGGCGTCATCCGGTGATGCCGGAGTTGTGGGTGACGTGCGCGCTGGGTCCTTACAACTTCGAGTTCATGACCGAGGTGACGAAGGAGATCGTGTCGCTCTACAAGGTCGATGGGATCTTCAGCAACCGCTGGGCGGGCTCCGGCATGTGTTACTGCGAGCACTGCCAGGAGAATTTCAAAGCGGCCAGCGGGATGGACTTGCCGCGCACGAACAATCCGCAGGATCCGGCGCGCCGGGCTCATATGGGCTGGCGGCAGCAGACGATTGTTCGAGCTGTGGCAGCTGTGGGATGACGAGATTCGCAAGATCAATCCGGACGCGCGCTATATTCCGAACAGCGGGCGGCGGAGCGTCGAGCGATCTGGACATGAAGACCGTCGGCGAGACTGGCGTCCGATTCTTTTCGCCGACCGGCAGGCGCGCAGCGGGCTGACGCGCTCCGTGGGCCAACGGGAAGAACGGCAAGGAATACCGCGCGACGATGGGCCGCAAGCCGATCGGCGGGATCTTCAGCGTCGGCGCGGAGGAGCCGTATCGCTGGAAGGATTCGGTGCAGAGCGGGCCGGAGATCCGGCTGTGGGCGCTCGACGGAATCGCCAACGATCTGCGTCCGTGGTTCACGAAATTCGGAGGCACGCTGTACGACAAGCGCTGGCTGCCGGTGGTGGAGGAGCTTTACGGCTGGCATTATCGCAACGAGAAGTATCTGCGGAATGAAGCGCCGCTGGCGCGGGTGGCGATGGTCTATCTCGCAGCAGACCGCGCATTTTTACGGCGGGGAGCAGGGCGCGGGCGAAGGTGGAGGATCACACGCTGGGCTACTACCAGGCGCTGATCGAGGCGCGCATTCCGTTCGAGATGGTGCACGATGCGCTTGCTCGATGCGGAGCATGTCGATCAGTTCAAGGTGCTGATCTTCCCGAATATCGCGGCGCTTTCGAATGCGCAATGCGAGCAGATTCGCGAGTATGTGCAGCGCGGCGGCAGCATCGTCGCGACGTATGAGACGTCGCTCTACGACGAGTGGGGTGTGCGGCGGGCGGATTTCGGGCTGGCGGATCTTTTCGGTGCGTCCTACGACGGCAGCGATCGATGCGCGGATGCAGAATTCGTATCTGAGGCTCGAAGCCGACGCGGCCGGGAAGCGGCATCCGATTCTCGCGGGGCTCGACGGCGACGGAGCGCATCATCAATGGAGTCTCGCGGGTTCACACGAAGCGCGGAGCTATGCGAATCCGCCGCTGACGCTGATTCCGTCTTATCCGGATCTGCCGATGGAAGAGGTGTTTCCGCGCGTCGCGAAGACCGACATGCCGGAAGTTTTCGTACGCGAAATTGGGCAAGGGGCGAGTGGTTTATTTTCCGTGGGATATCGACCGCACGTTCTGGGAGGTGCTGTGCGTCGATCATTGGAAGCTGCTGCGCAATGCGGTGGACTGGGCCGCGAATGAGCCGAGGCCGGTGGTGGTGACGGGTCCCGGGACGCTCGATGTGACGATCTGGCGGCAGAAGGATTCGGTGACCGTGCACCTGGTGAATCTGACGAATCCGATGATGATGAAAGGGCCGATTCGCGAGTTTATTCCGACGCCCGCGCAGCAGGTTGGCGTGCGGCTGCCGGAGGGCAAGAAGGCTCGGAAGGTACAGTTGCTGGTGAGTGGGCGGGCGGTTCAGGTTCGGGAGGGGAATGGTAGGGTGAGCCTGACGATTCCTTCGATTCTCGATCATGAGGTAGTGGCGATCGACGTTTAGGGCTGTTTGCCTTTTCAGAGCCGCGACCACAGGGAGCGATCATTCGAATCGACCGCGTGGCGCACGCGTCCACGCGTGCCGCGTCGACAGTCGTGTAGACGTGGGGCTTTTGGAAAGACACATCGACAAGAATGTCGATGCGGCACGCCTGGAGGCGTGCGCCACATAACATTTAGGATTTTCGACGAAGACCCGTATCTGCTTTATTTCGCTAACAGCCGGTGAATCTGGTCCACGGCTTCCTCTACCTTCATGTCTAAGAGGCGTTTTCCTAGAGCGGCGGTGGAGGGGCGGGCGTCGCCTTGAATTCCGTTGTTGACACGCTTCGCGTTGGGGTCCCGGGCCTCGCCTTGTTTGCGCATGGGATCCCCCAGCGCCGTGGCGATGAGTTCCGGGCGTACCCAGCCTTTGTCGGCTCCGAGGTAGAGCATTTCCGACGTATCCGGGATGCCGGCGTGGGAGCTTGAGGGATAATCGTGTGCGGCCAGCCATTTATCGAAATCGCCATTCGCTTTCTTATAGACCTCGTCGCAAAAGACGACTCGGATGCCTTGCGGCGCGTATTTTTCATCGAGCTTTTTGGCGACCTCGCCCATTTCCTTCTGTCCTCCGCCGTGATCGCCCATGAGCACGACGTTCTTGAACCCGTTCTTGATCATCTGTTCGGCGACCTGTTCATTGAGGGCGGCGAATAGAGGACCGGTGAGGCCGATGGTTCCGGGCTGCGCCGGATTCGCGTTGTTAACTGAGAACGGCATCACAGGAGCGGCGATGGCGTTACCGAGTTTTTCGGCGATGGCAATGACGGTGGCATGGCCCATGAGGGTGTGTCCGCCGTTTACATTCTGGGGGCCGCGCTGTTCGGTGCCGCCGTTATAGATCAGGGCGGTGGTCTTGCCCTGCTCCATCGCTTTCTTGACTTCAACCCAGGTCATCATTTCAAAATCGACTTTTGATTGGGCAAATGCGGAGAGTGTGAGCAGGCAAAATGACGTGATGATGCGATGCATTTTTGAGAGCATAACATGCTTGGACTTCTAGCGGCCTGTCTCGGCCAGTTCGTTAGTACGTCCCCTCCATGACTGTCGGGGTTCGGTAGGGGGGTGGCCTCGTCCTCAACACCGAACCCCGACAGTCATGGAGGGGATTAGCGTTGGGAGGTATCTACGGCACAAGCCCCAAGCTGACGCATGGGGCTATCCGGGAAATGTCGCCCAGTAAAGGAAACTCGCGGACGGCCCACTAGGCCTTCATGTTCTTGCCGCTGATCTGCAAATCGAACCCGTCGGGATCCTTGATGTGGAAACTATCCTCTGTATCGACGCGCGGCTTGTGGCCGCGGCGGACAAGTTCAGCTTCGACCGCCTTCTGATTCCAATCGTCGATGGTGTACGCGATGTGGCTGACATTCGGCGTTTTACCGTCGGGTCTGGCATTGCGCGGCAGCAGGAAAGTGTCGCCGAACGACATGTAACATTGCTTGCCGTCGTCATGAGAAACCTTCATGCCAAGGAGGTCGGCGTAAAAATCGCGAGTCTTGGTGTAATCGGCCACCACGTAGGAGATGTGATTCACGGCAACGGCCTGAAATCCCTTTCCCTCGGCAGCCGCGGGAGATGCCGCGCCCGCGGCGCCGGCCGCCACGGCGAGACTGCGAATCAACTGGCGGCGGTCCATCCGTCCCTGCTCGAAATCGTGGAGCAGTTTTCCGATAATGTGTTCCATTTAGGTCCTTTCCCTTGAACAGCTTGAATGTTTCAAGTATTACCATACCGGGTCCTGTGCGGTACCCTTGACTCCGGGGATGGGCGTCGATAAACTCAGTGCGGGTTTGCTGTCGGCGTTCCTTGGCAACCAAGCTGTTTCTGAGGGGAGAATTGATGAAAAGCGCGTTCGTTTGGACGGGATTGGCGGCGGTATCGGTGGCCTCCTCATTCGCCCAAACGACGGTTCCGCCGGCACGGGCTTTGGTCAATCAATACTGCCTGGGTTGCCACAATGACAAGCTGAAGTCCGGGAACTTTTCGTGGACCAAGCTGGACCTGGCGCATCCCGAACAGAATGTCGAGCAAGCGGAGAAAGTCATCCGCAAAGTTCGAGCCGGGCTGATGCCTCCCGCGGGGTTGCCTCGTCCCGATGCGACGGCCATGAAGGCATTCGCCGCGTCCCTCGAAAACAGCATCGATCAGGCCGCCGCTCTGCATCCGAATCCCGGGCGTCCCGCTCTGCACCGCCTGAATCGAACCGAGTACGCGAATTCGATTCGCGATCTGCTCTCGGTGGATCCGGATGTGACGACGCTGCTTCCTACCGACGACATGAGCCACGGGTTCGACAACATGGCGGATGTCCTATCCATCTCGCCTGCATTGATGGAAGGCTATATTCGCGCGGCGGGGAAAATCAGCCGGGAAGCCGTGGGCGATCCAGCGGCGCTGGCGCTGACGCATACTTATTCGATTTCGCGCGTGACGTCGCAGACGCGTCATGTGGAAGGCACGCCCTTTGGAACGCGCGGCGGACTTTCGGTGATGCACGATTTTCCGGCCGACGGCGAGTACGTTTTCAAGGTGGGATTCTATTACTCGCCCACCGGCCCTCTGTTCGGCCTGAATCAGGGGAAGGGCCAGCAAATCGAGATCGCGGTGAATGGCGAGCGGGTGGCGCTGCTGGACATTAATCCCGCCATGATCCTCGCCAACGACGGCATCAAGACGCCTCCGATTAAGGTGAGGGCGGGTCCGCAGAGGATCTCGGCATCGTTTCCGCAAAAGTTCGACGGACCGATCGAAGATGAGTACCGGATGGTGGAGCAGAGCCTGGTGGACGTCAGCGCGGGAACAGTTCCGGGGATGACCACGCTGCCGCATCTGCATGAGCTTTCGATCACCGGTCCGACGGTTGCCTCGGGTGTTTCGGACACTCCCAGCCGCCGCAAGATTTTCACCTGCCGGCCGGAGGGCGACGATGAAATTCCTTGCGCCAAGAAGATTATCGCGGGGCTCGCGCGTCAGGCTTACCGGCGGCCGGTGACGGAGAACGATCTGGAAGCGTCTGCTGGGTTTCTATCAGCGCGGCCGGAATGGCGGGAACTTCGATTCCGGAATCCGGACGGCGATTCAGGCGATGATCGCGAGTCCGGAATTTGTATTTCGATTTGAGCGGACGCCGGCAAGCGCAGTGCCGGGGAAGAATTTCCGGATCGGCGATCTGGAGCTTGCCTCGCGCCTCTCGTACTTTCTGTGGAGCAGCGCTCCGGACGAGCAACTGCTTACGCGTCGCTAGCCAGGGGAAGCTGAAGGATCCGGTGGTGCTCGAAAAGCAGGTCCGGCGGATGCTGGCCGATCCCCACGCGTCGGCATTGACGACGAATTTCGCGGGGCAGTGGCTGCATTTGCAGAATCTCAAGGGCGTGAGCCCGGATCTGTTCGAATATCCCGATTTCGACCGCACGCTGGCGGACTCGATGCGGCGCGAGACCGAGCTGCTGTTCGACAGCATCGTGCGCGAAGATCGCAATGTTACTGATCTGCTGACGGCCAATTACACGTTCGTGAATGAGCGCCTGGCCAAGCATTACGGGATCCCCAATATTCTGGGAAGCCGCTTCCGGCGGGTGACGCTTGACCGATCCGAATCGCTTTGGGCTGCTGGGACATGCCAGCATCCTGACGCTGACATCGACGGCCATTCGAACTTCGCCGGTGCAGCGCGGAAAGTACGTGATGGAAGTGTTGCTCGGTACGCCGCCTCCTCCGGCTCCGCCTGATGTTCCGGCCCTGCCGGAGAACGCCGAGCTCCGAACCGGTCATGTGGCGAAGCCCCTTTCGGTGCGCGAACGCATGGAGGAGCATCGCAAGAATCCGGCTTGTGCGGGCTGTCACAAGATGATGGATCCCGATCGGCTTCTCGCTCGAGAATTTCGATGTGTTGGGAGTCTGGCGAACCAATGACAGCGGCTATCGCATCGATTCCGCGGGCAAGATGTTCGATGGGGCCAAGCTCGACGGTCCGGCAAGTCTGCGCCAGGCGATTCTGAGCCACTCCGATGTGTTTCTCCGGACTTTTGCGGAGAATCTGCTGGCTTACGGGCTGGGCCGCGTGGTGGAACCGTCCGATATGCCGGTGGTGCGGTCGATGGCGAAGGAAGCGGCCAGGAATAACAATCGATTCTCGGCTTTGGTGCTGGCCATCGTGAAGAGCACGCCGTTCCAAATGCGGCGCGCCGAAGAGAAAATACCCGGGGCCACCGATGATATTGTCATGAATAGAGCGGAAAAGGCCGCGGCCGGCCAGCAGTAACTTAGGAGACCGAATGTTCCTTACGAAAAAGCATCTTTCCCGACGCAGCGTTCTCCGAGGGATGGGCGTGACGATGGCGCTGCCTCTGCTGGATTCGATGGTGCCGGCGCAGACGCCTCTGCAAAGACGGCGGCGACTCCGCCGACGCGCCTGGCTTGCATCGAAATGGTGCACGGCTCGGCGGGAAGCACGGGCGAGGGCA
The DNA here is from genome assembly GCA_963813145.1 of Bryobacterales bacterium. GTDB lineage: Bacteria > Acidobacteriota > Terriglobia > Bryobacterales > Bryobacteraceae > Palsa-187. The sequence continues at coordinate 1,072,202 of CAWEXX010000001.1, read as the reverse complement.
CGAACAAGCATTACTGGTCGCCTGAGAAAGATCGGCCGCGATTTCGAGATGAGCCAGACGCTGGAACCGCTGGAGCCTTATCGCGATTACCTCACGATCGTCAGCGATACCGATCTGCATCCCGCCACCGCGTGGGCTGCCGCGGAAGAAGGCGCGGATCATTTCCGCTCGAGCGCGGTGTATCTGACGGCCGCGCATCCGAAGATGACCGAAGGATCGGATTATTTCGTCGGCACGTCGATCGATCAGTTGTACGCGCAGAAGTTCGGGCAGGACACGCCGCTGCCTTCGATTCAGCTTTGCATCGAAATGGTGGACGCCTCCGGCGCCTGCGATTACGGCTATGCGTGCGTGTATGCGGATACCATCAGCTGGGCCTCGCCGACGGAGCCGCTGCCGATGACGCTCGACCCGCGCATGGCGTTTGAGAATCTCTTCGGCGAAGGCGGCACGCCCGAGGATCGCCTGGCGCGCGGCAAGGTGAACACGCAGCATTCTCGACTGGATCGCGCAGGACGTAAAGCGCTTACAGAAGGACTTGGGACCGGCCGATCGCCACCGGCTGAGCGCTTATCTCGACGATGTCCGCGAGATCGAACGGCGGATTCAGAAGATCGAGAAATACAATGCCAGCGGCGAAGCGCGCGCGCTGCCGGCGGCTCCGCTAGGGGTTCCGGATTCGTTCGAAGAGCATGTCCGGCTGATGTTCGACCTGCAGGCGCTGGCATTCATGACCGACGTCACGCGCGTTTCGGCGTTCAAACTGAGCCGCGACGTCAGCGGACGCGTGTGGCCGGAGAGCGGCGTGAAGACGCCCTTCCATCCGTGCTCGCATCACGGCGAGAATCCTGCGAAGATCGCGGAATTCGCAAAGCTGAATCGCTACCACGTCAGCCTGCTTCCGTACTTCCTGGACAAGCTGAAGAACACTCCGGATGGCGACGGGAATCTGCTGGATCATTCGATGGTGATGTACGGCAGTCCGATGGGCGATTCGAATGTTCACAATCACAAGCGGGTGCCGCTGGTGCTGGCTGGGTCACGCGAACGGGCAGTTGAAGGGCAATCTGCACGTGAGGACGGCGGACGGAACGCCGATGGCGAATGTTCTGCTGACGATGCTGCACAAGCTGGGAGTGAACGTCGAAAAGTTTGGCGACAGCACGGGAGAGATTGCGATTTGAAGAAGGAGCCAGAGCAGTAGCCAGTAGCCAATAGCCAGCTAGGACAGATAATGCGGACTTTAATTGGTTTTTTGACGATGTCGATCATCGCTCTCGCCAGCGACGCTCGGCTTTCCGAGGCGGCCATGCGCGGTGACCGGACTGCGGTGCAGTCGCTGCTGAAGCAGGGGGCTGACAAAGACGGGGCGCAGGGCGACGGAAGCACGGCGCTGCACTGGGCCGCGTTCAACGACGATCTGGAAATCGCGAAAATGCTGCTCGCCGCCGGGTGCGAATGTGAAGGTGACCACCCGTGAGGGCGCCATTACGCCGCTGTTCATGGCCTGTACCAACGGAAATGCCGCGATCGTCGAGGTGCTGCTGAAAGCGGGCGCCGATGCGAATTCCGTGAAGGCGAACGGGACCACGGCGCTGATGCTGGCCGCCGCGTCCGGCAGTTCCGAGGCCGTCAAAGTGTTGCTCGATCGCGGTGCGAGCGTCAATGCGAAGGAATCCGTTCACGGACAGACGGCGCTGATGTTCGCGGCCGCTCTCAATCGCGATGCCGTCGTCGGGGTGTTGCTGGCGCATGGAGCCGATCCGAATATCGCGACAACTGTGCGCAAACTGGAACGCGTCCGTTTCGATCAGGATGGAAACGTCGTGGAGGATCGGGCGGGAGGCAGGGGCGGCGCGGCCGCGAAATCGCCGGAAGTAATGGATGCAGAAGCGGCTGTTGCCGCGGCGAAACTGGCTAATGATGCGCAACGAGCCGATCTGGATACGCTGGGCCGCGCGCTCAGCCTGAAGACGTCGGTTTACCTGGTCGCCAGGCCGCGCCCGAGGGCAGGCGATGTGGCGGCGCGCGCGCCCAGAAAAGTCGGCGCGGATTTCATGGGCGGCATGACGGCGCTGCTGTACGCGGCTCGGGAAGGCCACGCGGAAACCGTGAAGACGCTGGTGGAAGGCTCGAAGACGCACGCCGATGTGAATCAGGTAAGCGGCGGGGACAAGTTCAGCCCGCTGGTGATGGCGATCGCCAACGGCCATCTCACCATTGCGAAATATCTGCTGGATCACGGCGCCGATCCGAATCTGGTCACAGTGGCCGGGCTCGCCGCGCTGTACGCGACCATCGATGTGCAATGGGCTCCCAAGGCATGGTTCCCGCAGCCGACTACGGATCAGGAAAAGGTCACCTATCTGGAATTGATGAGAGCGCTGCTCGATCATGGCGCGAACGTGAACGCGCAGGTCGGCGAGAAACTATGGTTCCGATCCTTCACCAACGACTATACGTGGGTGGACCCCGCCGGAGCGACCGCGTTCTGGCGCGCCGCGCAATCGAGCGATACCGCCGCGATGAAGCTGCTGGTGGAGCACAAGGCGGATCCCAAGATCGCGATCAAGTCCGGCGATACGCCGCTGATGGCTGCGGCCGGCATCGGGTGGGCGGCGAACTGGAGCGTCAACGCGCCGGTTCCGTTGATCGACGCGGTGAAGTATTGCGTGGAGCTCGGGAACGACGTGAACGCGGTGGACAATCGCGGCTACACGGCGCTGCACGGCGCGGCTTATCTGGGCGATAACGACATGATTAATTTCCTGGTGTCGAAGGGCGCGAAAGTGGATGCAAAGAGCAAGGCCGGCGACTCCGCTGCCGATATGGCGAACGGTCCGACCCGATTCGGACAACCGCATCCGGAGAGCGTGGCGCTGCTTGAGAAGCTGGGGGCTCCTAACTCGCACAACTGCCGTTCCGATCAATGCGTAGTGGCGGCCAAGGCGAACATTTACGATCGTCCGTTGAGTGTCGCCGAGCAGACCGATAAGGATATGCTCGATAAATTCGCTACTTCGCTCGGGTTTAAAGAGGCGACCTATTTAGTGGATGTGCCTGGCGCGAGGGCGGGAACCAACTGATGGTGCGTGTTTGCAAGTCAGCCCCAAGAGTCAGAGTCTGTGTGAAAACTGCTCCGGACCGCTCCTGCGGGCCGCGGCTCTGTTACTAACAATAGCGGAATCAACGGGCCTTTCAGAGCCGCGACCAGCGAGAGCAGTCAGCCCCGGTGTTTTCACACAGACTCGTCAGCTTGGTCGCAATAGCCCCAAGCTGACGCATGGGGCTGCGGGATGGGTCAACTATCGCATGAAGGTATGGCTGATTTTTGCCTTTGCCTTAACGTCCACCGCGTATGCACAGATCTACGCCGAAAATTTGCGCTTAGATCATCCGGCAATTCATTACGGGCTGGGCGCCTTCGACGATCCGGTGTCGCGCCTTCAGACCCGGTTGGAGAGCGGCGAGGCGAAATTGGACTTCTTAGACGGCGGTCCCGGATACCTCCCGAGCTTGCTCAAGCATCTGGGCGTGAACGTCGATTCGCAGGCATTGGTATTTTCGAAGACCAGCTTTCAATCGCAGAAAATATCTCCGCGAAATCCGCGGGCAATTTATTTTGGCGACGATGTCGCGGTTGGGTTCGTGCGCGGCGGAGATGTCATGGAAGTGGCCGCGGTCGATTCGCTGCAGGGAGTTGTCTTTTACGCGCTGGGGACAGGAAAGAGCGAGCGGCCTCGCTTCACCCGTCGCGAAGAGTGCCTCCACTGTCATCAGGGCGCCGCGACGCTCGGTGTGCCGGGAATCTTTGTCGGATCGGTTTATCCCGGTTCGAGCGGACTGCCCGATCGCTCCGGGGCGATTATCACGGACCACCGCACGCCGTTTCAAGATCGCTGGGGAGGCTGGTACGTGAACGCGCTGCGCGGGGAGCAGCCTGACCGCGCGAATTCCGTAGCGCCGGATCCAGCGGAGCCCAGGGCGCTGGAGAACTCCGGCCGGCAGAACCTGCCGAGTCTGGTGAAGGAATTCAATGCCAACGGATATCTCGCTCCGGTCAGCGATATCGTCGCGCTGATGACGTTTGAACATCAGACGCAGATGACGAACCTGATCACGCGCCTCGGATGGCTGTGGCGGATGAAGAGCAAACCTGCGCTGGTCGAAGCGGCCGTGAACGAAGTAGTCTCGTACATGCTGTTCACCGGCGAGGCTCCGCTGAAAGAGCCGATTCAAGGTGTCTCCAGCTTTACCGAGACGTTCTCGCGAAAGGGGCCAAGGGACGCGCAAGGCCGGTCCCTGCGGGATTTCGATTTGCAAACACGTCTCTTTCGATATCCGCTCAGCTACATGATTTATAGCGCGCAGTTCAATGCGCTGCCGGCTGCGCTTCGAGCTCAGATCTATCGACGGATTTACCAGCGCTTGCCGGTGTCAGTCCTTGAGATCGTGAAAGACACGAAGCCCGATTTTCCGCATTCGTGAAAGGCTATCATGGTCCCCATGCGTTTGGTTGTAATTTCACTCCTTGCGTTTCTCCCCCTGGCCGCTCAAGACAAGCAGGAAAAACAGGACAAAGGCAAGCGGCCGATGCCTCCTCCGACGAACCTGAAGGTCCTGAAGGGAATTTCGACGGGTGCCGAAGTGGGGCAGATCATGCGGACATTCACCGCCGGGCTTGGCGTGCAGTGTGTCTTTTGTCATGTGCAGGGAAATTTTGCCAGCGATGAAAACCCTAAGAAGGATATCGCGCGCCACATGATTACAATGACCCAGCAGATCAACGGCAATTTTTCCGAGGGTAAGCTGCGCGTGTCCTGCTATACGTGTCATCGCGGAGAACCGGAGCCTAAGACCGCTCCGGAACCGAGGCCGGCGCAATAAATGTAAAAAGATTCATCGGATCATGATGATAATAAGGGACATTGCTGCGTTACCTTTATGTTACGGCGTCCATCTAACATAGTGGATAGAGAAAGAAGGCGAATGATGAAACGCTCTACTTTGCAGTCGATGATCCGGACGGTGGCAGCCTCGTGTGTGCTGTTGGTTCCCCTGGGCACGACAGTAGCGCTGGCGCAGGAGGCACAAGGTCCTGCGGAACAGCAAGCCGCGGTGAGGACTTCGCTTGCTCCGCAGCAATTGGACAATTTGGTAGCGCCGCTCGCCCTTTATCCTGACCCATTATTGAGCCAGGTTCTGGTGGCGGCCACTTATCCTCTGGAAGTGGTGGAGGCGAATCAGTGGCTGCAGCAGAATCGCAGCCTGACCGGCACGGCGCTGATGGATGCGGCCCGGCAGCAGAATTGGGATCCTAGCGTTCAAGCCCTAGTCGCGTTTCCCGACGTCCTGGCACGCATGAATCAGGATGTGCGCTGGACCACCGATCTGGGCAATGCATTTCTAGGTCAGCAGGCCGATGTGATGGCGGCCGTGCAGCGGCTCCGCGCCAGGGCGCAGGCCAATGGCAAATTGCGCACCACGCCGCAGGAAGTGGTGACGACTCAGGCGCAGGGCGACCAGTCGGTGATCGCCATTCAGCCGGCGGATCCACAAATCATCTATGTGCCGACCTACGACCCGACCTATATTTGGGGCGCGCCGGCTTATGGTTACTATCCTGGACTCTTCTATCCGACCTACGGGTTTGGATGGGGCTTCGGTATCCCGATCGGCGGATTCTACGGCGGTTGGGGTGGCTGGGGCGGCTGGGGCTGGGGATTTAACTGGTTCGGCCGCGGGCTGTATGTGAACGGCGGCTTCTTTAATCACTACGGTTATCGCTACGGCGGAGGCTACGGTGGTTATCGCGCCGGATTCAACGGCAGCCGGGCTTGGAGCCACGATTATTCGCGCGCTTCCCGCGCAACCGGCGCGGCTGGATACAGTCGGTCCTACACGGGAGCCAATAGCGGATTCCGCTCTGGAGCTTCCGGCGCGGGCGTTCGCAGCGGCGCAAGTCCGTCCTATAACCGCGGCGGAGTCAGCCAATCGTACAACCGCGGCGGAGCATCGAGCCCTTCCTACAATCGAGGCGGCGTGAGCCCGTCGTACAATCGCGGTGGAGCAAGCCAGTCCTTCAACCGGGGCAATTCGGTGGCGCAGCCGCAAGCCCGTAGTTACTCGGCTCCCGCGCAGCGCTCCTATGGGGCAGCCGGTGGATCGGCGGCACGCAGTTACTCGGCGCCGGCGCAACGCTATTCGGCTCCCGCACAGCGTTCCTATAGCGGTGGCGGTGGTGGGGCCCGCAGCTACGGTGGTGGAGGCGGCGGCGCCCGCAGTAGTGGCGGCGGTGGCGGCTCACATGGCGGCGGCCGTCGCTAATTCCTAGCGATCCGGATTGTAACAAGACGCGGCCTTGCAAAACATGCAGGGCCGCGTTTTTATTTAGAGCATGCCGCTATACTGCATAGGACATGTACCGCTGGATTCTAATTGGCTGGATGTTCGTCGTCTCCGCGATCGCTTATCTCGATCGCGTCAATCTTTCCATCGCGGGCAGTGCCATTGAGAAGGAATTTCATCTCACCGATATCCAGCTTGGCTACATCCTCAGCGCCTTCGTCCTGGGCTACGCACTTTTCCAGGCACCGGGCGGACGCATCGCGGATCGCTTCGGCCCTCGGCTGGTCCTCACGGTCGGCGTAGTCTGGTGGGCCCTGTTCACGGTTCTCATCACGCTCCTTTCCGTTCAGTTAACCGCCTTGCTGATGACTCTGATCGCGATTCGATTCGCGCTGGGTATCGGCGAAGCAGTCGTGTATCCATCGTCGAACTGCGTGGTGTCCGCCTGGATTCCGTCCGCCGAGCGCGGGATCGCCAACGGCATCATCTTCGCTGGGGTCGGGTTTGGAGCTGGCATCACGCCTCGTCTGATCGTCTATTTTCTGGAGCACGGCGGCTGGCGCGCGTCGTTCTGGGCCAGCGCTGCCATCGGACTCGCCGCGGGGGCCGTCTGGTTCCTTATCGCGCGCGATCGCCCGCGCCAGCATCCATGGGTCTCCGCGGCTGAGCTCGCTCATATTGAAGCCGGGCTGCCGCCGGAGGACCCGAAACTCGGGCCCGCCAAGCTCAACTGGGGAGCCATTTTCTCCAATCGCGACGTTCTGGCGGTTGCTTTCAGCTATTTCTGCTTTGGCTATACGGCGTACATTTTTCTGAGCTGGTTTTTTATCTATCTGAACAAAGTTCGCGGTCTCGACCTCAAGTCGAGCTCGTATTACAGTATGCTGCCGTTCCTCGCCATGGCCGCCGGTTCGACCTTCGGAGGTTGGCTCAGCGACGCCATCACGAAAAAGCACGGCAAGAGAATCGGCCGGTGCCGTCTCGCCTCCATCGCCGTCGCGTTCGCCTCTTTGTTCGTCGCCCTCGGAACTCAGGTGGAAAGCGCCCGGCTCGCGAGCGTTGTGCTGGCTGCGGGGGCGGGCGCGCTGTACATCGCTCAAAGCTCCTTCTGGTCTGTCAGCGCGGATATCGGCAAGAGCTCCGCCGGTTCGGTGTCCGGCGTGATCAATATGGGCGCGCAATTCGGAGGGGCGCTGACTTCTTCGTTGACGCCCTGGATCGCCAAGGAATTCGGTTGGACCGCGTCCTTCCTGGTCGCGTCGGCGCTTTGTCTGACGGGCTCCCTGACGTGGCTTCTGGTCGATCCTGACCGCCGGCGCTGACCGCTCCTGCTAGTCGCGGCTCTGAAAGGCTTGTAGGGCGGCCAATTTGGGCTCCTTCGCTACTCAAAAGAGCCCGCTCAAAGCGGGCTGCAGCCAAAATTGGCCGCCCTACAAGAAGTGCTATCAAGTGCCAGATCAATCGTCCAAACCGAGGACCGGTGTGCTTCGCAGATGCTCGAGCTCCCGCTCACGGCGCTCCCGCATGACCTTCGCGGACCAGCGGCTCACCCAGCGGAAAACGACTGCGAACGAGATCGCTATGATGATCATGGTCGAGCGCGGGAGCCAAGTGGTTCTCAGCGCAATCACGATCAATGCGAAGGCGATCAGCACTCCGCCGAGGGTTACCAGAAGATGAGGCGCGTCCCTTTGCACGGGCTTCATAATCGCTCCTAAACGAGAGACTAACATAGTCGAGACAGACGACTTGGTACACTCATATTATGGATTCACGCCGCCATTTTCTTGGCAAATTCGCGACTGGAATCGCGGGCACGCTGGCAGCGGTGCCGTCCCAGGTGCTGGGCGCCAATGAGCGAATCCGCGTCGGTTTCATCGGCTTCGGCGATCGCGCGACGGATTTGTTCAATTGGATCAAGCTGTGTCCCAATGCCGAGGTCGTGGCATTCTGCGACATTTATACGAAGCAGCTAGAGCGCGCCAAAGGGCTGGTGCCCACGGCGGCGACGTACCTCGATTATCACCGCCTGCTTGACGACCAGTCGATTGACGCCGTCGTGATTGCGACGCCGCAGCATCTCCACGCCGAGCATTTTTGCGCGTCGATCGGCGCCGGCAAGCACGTTTATCAAGAGAAGACGATGGCATTTTCCGTCGATCATGCCAAAAAGATGCGCGCGGCGTTTCTGAAGGACGGCGGGAAGCATACGGTGCAGATCGGCCATCAGAGCTGCTCGTCCGGCCACATGATCGATGCGCAGCAGTGGTTAGGCGATCCGCAAAGGCTGGGGAAGATCACCGCGATCGACATGCACATGTACCGGAACACGCCGCACGGGAAGCCGCAGTGGTCGCGGACGGCGAGGATTACTTCGGACATGAATCCGGAGAACATCCTTTGGAAATCGTTCCAGGGCGATGCGCCTCCTCACGAGTTCGATCCGAATCGCTACATGAACTGGCGCTTTTTCTTCGATTATTCCGGCGGGAACGTGTATGAGAACATGTGCCATCAGATGAGTTTCTGGTACAAGGCGCTGAAGCTGCAGGTTCCCAAGGCCGTTACCATGAACGGCGGCATCTACTTGTGGAAAGACGGCCGCGAAGTTCCCGACACCATGAATGTTTCGGTGGAGCAGCCCGAAGAAATGCTGGTCACCTGGGCATCGGGATTCGGCAACAACCAGCTCGGCATCAGCGAAGATGTGCTGGGCGACAACGGCACCATCCAGCGCGCCACGCAGCTTCGCTATCTGCCTCAAAAAATGAACTCGCCTACCGGAACTGAGATGACGGGCAACGCCAAGGCGGTTCCTCACGAGCACATGCTGAATTTCTTCGATTGTGTGCGGACGGGGAAGGAACCAAACTGTCCGTTCGACCTCGGTTATCGCGTGTCGATCGCGTGCCGGATGGCGGTGGACAGCTATCGCTTCGGCCGGACCATGCGATGGGATCCCAAAAAAGAAGACTTCGCCTGATGGATTTCGGATTCACTCCAGAGCAGCAGCACCTCCGCAAGTCAATCCGCGAATTTTGTGAAGCGGAAATTAAACCTCATGTGATGGAGTGGGACGAATCGCAGGAATTTCCTGTCGATGTGTTCCGCAAACTGGGGGCGCTGGGAGTCCTGGGCGCGGTTTTTCCCGAGGACCTGGGCGGCGCGGGCTACAGCTACGTCGATTATTCCATCGTGATGGAGGAAATCGCGCGGGTCGATCCGTCGATCGCGCTGAGCGTCGCGGCGCATGTCTCTTTGTGCACCAATCATATTTATCTTGCCGGCGACGACGCGCAAAAGAAGCGTTATGTGCCGAAGCTCGCTTCCGGGGAGTGGATCGGGTGCTGGTCCCTGACGGAGCCGGAAGCAGGCTCAGACGCAGGAGGCACTCGCACGAAGGCCGTGCCCGATGGAGACTCGTGGGTGCTGAATGGCGGCAAGACGTTCACCACGAATGCGCAGGTGGCGGATGTTTGCGTGGCCATGGCGATGACGGATCGGAGTGCGTCGGCACATGGAATTTCGGCATTCATTCTGGAAAAAGGCGCGCCTGGTTTTCGAGTCGGGAAAAAGGAAAACAAACTCGGAATGCGCTGTTCGCCGACCGGCGAGGTGTTGTTCACCGACTGCCGTTTGCCCGCATCGCAGTTGTGCGGGAAGCGCGGCGAAGGCTTCGTCGACAGTCTGCGGATTCTCGATGGCGGACGAATCTCGATCGCGGCGTTGTCGGTGGGGCTTGCGCAAGGGGCGTACGAGGCGGCGCTGAAATATTCGAAACAGCGCAAACAGTTCAGCCGGTTTATTTCGGAATTCCAGGCGATCCAGCACAAACTGGCCGACATGGCGACCGAGATCGACGCCGCCCGCCTGTTGACGCTGCGCGCAGCATGGTTGAAAGACTCGGGCGCGAGCGTCAATAAAGAATCGGCGATGGCGAAGCTTTATGCATCCGAGGCCGCCGTGCGCGCAGCCAACGAGGCGCTGCAGATTCACGGCGGCTATGGGTTCATCAAAGATTATCCCGTCGAGAAATTCTATCGCGACGTCAAGCTGTGCACCATCGGCGAAGGGACCAGCGAAATTCAGAAACTGGTGATTGCGCGTCAGCTGCTGAAGAGCCATCTATAGATGAAGACGGCCGAGAAAATTGTCAGCGGAGATATCCGCGCACTGGCTCGCGCTGCGACCTGGATCGAAGATCGCCGCCCGGAGGCCGAAACATTGCTCCGTGAATTGTTTCCGCGCACGGGACGCGCGATGATCCTGGGTGTGACCGGCGCGCCTGGCGCGGGCAAGAGCACGCTCTGCGATCAGATCGTCCGCACGCTGCGCGATGAGGGCAAAACTGTTGCCGTCCTTGCCGTGGACCCGTCGAGTCCTTACACCGGCGGCGCGCTCCTGGGTGACCGAATCCGGATGCAGCAGCATCATGCCGACGAAGGCGTTTTCATCCGTTCGATGGCCACGCGCGGATGGCTCGGCGGATTGGCGCGCGCGACGACTGAAATGACGATGCTGCTCGACGCCGCGGGCCGGGATGTCGTGATCGTCGAAACGGTGGGCGTCGGTCAAGATGAGGTCGAGATCGCACGTCTGGCCGGCGTTACGATGGTGGTTCTGGTGCCGGGCATGGGAGACGACGTTCAGGCGATCAAAGCCGGTATCATTGAGATCGCCGACGTGTTCGTCATCAACAAATCCGATTTGCCGGGCGCGGAAAAGCTGGAGCGCGAGCTGAATAGTTATCTTGGTTTATCGCATCGCCCGGACGGCTGGACTCCGAAAATAGTGCATACGGTGGCCAGCGATGGCAAGGGAATTACGGAAGCGCTGCAGGCTGCGCGAGAATACCAGGCGCAGAACGCCGGGAAATTGCATACCGCGGAAATCTGGAGCCAGCGGCTGCGCGAGATGCTTCGCGAACGGCTGCTGGACCGCATTCCGGAAGAAGAGTTTTTAAAGGCGGGTCGCGAGGTGGCGGAGAAACGTCGCGATCCCTACTCCATACTGCATGACTGGCTTGAACACCATTAAAATCGACCATTTGGGCATCGCGGTCCGCTCGCTGGACGACGCGCTCAAGTTTTACCGCGACCAACTGGGCCTGGACGTCGCGATCCGCGAGACGGTCGCGCAGGAGAAAGTGAACGTAGCGATGCTTCCGGTAGGCGAGCCTCGCATCGAGTTATTGGAGCCGACGGAACCTGATTCCGTGATTGGAAAATTTCTCGATAAGCGCGGCGAGGGGCTTCATCACGTCGCTCTGAAGGTGCCAGACCTGAATGCGGCCGTCGAACGGCTGCGCGCGTCGGGCGCCCGTTTGTTGAACGAGCCTCGCGCGGGCGCCGGCGGTCACCTGTACGTATTCGTGCACCCGTCTTCGACCGGCGGAGTGCTGTTGGAATTAATACAAGAATGAAACCTACTATCGGAATTATTGGCGGCAGCGGACTCTATTCCATGCCCGGATTTGAAGCGCAGGAAGAGCGTGCGATCGAAACTCCTTGGGGCGCTCCGTCGGATCCATATGTCGTTGGCAAGCTGGCGGGAAGGGAAGTCGCGTTTCTCGCGCGTCACGGCCGCGGCCATCGCTTGTCGCCCTCGGAGCTGAATTTCCGAGCGAATATTTATGGATTCAAAGCTCTCGGCGTCGAACGCATTCTGTCGTTGAGCGCGGTAGGGTCGTTGAAAGAGGAGCACAAGCCGCTCGACTTCGTGATCCCCGATCAGTTTGTCGACCGCACGCGCGGCCGTGTCTCGACGTTCTTCGGCGAAGGCTTGGTCGCGCACATCGGCTTCTCCCATCCTATTTGTCCGCAGCTATCGCGAGTCGCGTTCGCGGCTGCCGATAGCGCGGGAGTTACCGCGAAACTGGGCGGCACCTATCTTTGCATGGAGGGTCCGGCATTTTCCACGCTTGCTGAATCGAATCTTTACCGCAGCTGGGGCATGGACGTCATCGGCATGACCAACCTGCAGGAAGCGAAGCTCGCGCGCGAAGCGGAGATCTGTTACGTCACCATCGCGATGGTCACGGATTATGATTGCTGGCATCCCGACCACGATGCCGTCACCGTCACCGACATCATCGCCAATCTGACGAAGAATGCCGAGAACGCGGCGAAAGTCGTCGCGGCGGCGGTGCGTTCGATGCCGGAGGCGCGGGAGTGCAAATGCGGGTCGGCGTTATCGCACGCGCTGATTACCGACCGCAAGACGATTCCGGACGCGACGCGCAAGAAGCTGGAGCTGCTGGTTGGAAAGTATTTATAGTGGCGTAAGAAAAACGACAGGCGAAAGCGCCTGTCCCACCGTCAGCGTGAGCCGCGGTGGTAACGTCTTCGCAGCAGCTCCTCGATTGTTGCCTGCGCGGCGAGCGTTGGCCGTCCGACTTGCTCGATCGCGCGATCAGCGAGGACGAAGGACGCGCGCTGCTGTCAACGGTCGTCGAGCGGCTTGGTGATCTGTTCGAGCCTGCACTCTGCCGCATGTACGAGCGTCTCTTCCGTCAGGTAATCGAGCGCGTGTGCCCGGAGCTAGTTCCGCGTTTGCGAACGGACCCGGAGCCGCAAGCAGCCCCGGCGTCGGCCAATCGCGTATACGTTCTCTCGCGAATCACGCTCGGTGCGGATGTTGCGGTAACCAGCGTGCTGCTCGACGCCGCGAAGCGCCGCTATCCGGACGCCGAGATCGTTTTCGTCGGGCCACGGAAATCGTATGAAATGTTTGAAGCCGATTCGCGCATCAGCCATCTTCCCGCTCCTTACGCACGAAGCGGAGCATTAGTGGACCGCCTGCGAGCATCGGCGAGTCTCTATTTCAACGACGGCATCGTGATCGATCCAGACTCCCGTCTCACGCAGCTCGGGCTCATTTCGATTTGCGACGAGCGCGACTATTTCTTCTTCGAAAGCCGCAGCTACGGCGGTTCCAGCGATCTCCCGTTACCCGCGCTGGCGTCGAAATGGGCCCAGGAAGTCTTCGGCGTCGAGAATGCGCGCCCGTTCATTGCGCCTCTTCCTTCAAACGACGCGCCGGCGCACATTACGGTCAGCCTGGGCGTCGGCGAGAACCCCGCGAAACGCATTGGTGGCGATTTCGAGCGCGAGCTGCTCCATGTGCTCGCCGAAACGGGCAAATCGATTTTAGTCGATAGAGGCGGCAGCCCGGAAGAAGGCGATCGCGTCGAACGAGCCGTCCTTCCAGGCATGCGCACGCACGAAGGATCCTTCGCGCCATTCGCCTCGCAGATCGCACGAAGCAAGTTGTACGTAGGTTACGATTCCGCGGGCCAGCACGTCGCCTCGGCGTGCGGGATTCCGCTGATCAGTATCTTTAAAGGATTCGTCAGCGAACGGATGTTCGCGCGCTGGCGTCCGCAGGGCACGGTTATTCGCGGTGATTCCGCCACCTTGCTCGATGATGTGCGAGCCGCGATTACATGTACATTCCGCCGTTGACGTTCAACACCGCTCCCGTGATATAGCCGGCGCCTTCGCTGGCTAAAAAGCGCACCGCCGCGGCGACGTCTTCGGCGCGGCCGAATCGCTTGAGAGGAATGTGGCCGATGATGTTGTCCTTCACTTCCTGCGAAAGAACGGCCGTCATATCCGTCTCGATAAATCCTGGTGCTACCGCATTGACCGTGATATTGCGGCTCGCCATCTCCTGCGCCAGCGATTTCGTCAGTCCGATCAGGCCGGCCTTCGACGCGACGTAGTTCGCCTGGCCCGGATTCCCCGACTCGCCGACCACCGACGAAATATTAATGATCCGGCCCCAACGGGTTTTCATCATCCCTTGCAGAACCTGTTGCGTCGCCAAGAAAGCGCCGGTCAGATTGGTTGAGATCACGGTATCCCAATCGTCTTTCTTCATCCGAAGAGCGAGTCCGTCCTTCGTGACGGCCGCGTTATTTACCAGAATGTCGATTTTGCCCGCTTTTGCGAACGCTTCCTTGATGGAATCGGCCGACGAAAGATCGATAGTCACCCAGGTCGAATTCGGAATCTCGCTCGATGCCAGCTGCAGTTTCGTAGCGTCGCGAGCGGCGAGCACCACGTGAACCCCCGTTTCCGCCAACGCCCGCGCGCACGCCAAGCCGATTCCGCGGCTGGCGCCTGAAACGAATGCTGTCCTATGTGTGCCTACGTCACTCCCCACGTTTGTCATAGTTAGATTATGGCCTACACCGACCTGAGAGACTTTGTGCGCGCGCTCGAAAAGCAGGGCGAGCTCAAGCGCATCCCGTTTGAAGTTTCTCCCGAGCTCGAGATTACCGAATTCGCCGATCGCAGCGTGAAGTCCGGCGGCCCGGCGCTGCTCTTTGAAAAGCCAACCGGTTCCAGCGTTCCCGTGTTGATCAACGCCTTCGCCAGCATGCGCCGCATGGAGATTGCACTCGAGGTTTCCTCGGTGGATGAAGTGGCTGCGCGCATTTCCGAATTTCTCGAAATGCGAATGCCGGAAGGAATTATCGGCAAGCTGAAAATGCTCCCCAAGCTGGGCGAGATCGGCGCGTTCTTTCCGAAAATCGTTTCCGGAGGCCCGTGCAAGGATGTAATCCGCCGCGACGATTTTTCACTCGACGAATTCCCGATCCTCAAATGCTGGCCGCAGGACGGCGGCCGTTACATCACGTTGCCGATGGTCTTTTCGAAAAACCCGGACACGGGCAAGCGCAACTGCGGCTGCTATCGGATGCAGATTTACGATGCGCGAACCACCGGGATGCATTGGCAGACTCATAAACAGGGAGCCGAGCATTACCGCCGCCTGCGTGCTGCCGGCACCACCAAGCGAATGGAGGTCGCCGTCGCGATCGGGGCCGATCCGGCGACCATGTACTCGGCGATTCTGCCCCTGCCGCCCGATCTCGATGAGATGATGATCGCGGGCTTTCTCCGCGCGAAACCGGTGGAGATGGTGAAATGCGAAACGGTGGATATTGAGGTGCCGGCGCAAGCCGAGATCGTCCTCGAAGGCTACGTCGAGCTGGGCGAGCTCCGCCGCGAAGGCCCTTTCGGCGACCACACCGGCTTCTATTCGCTCGACGACGATTACCCGGTCTTTCACGTCACCTGCATCACGCACCGCAAGAATCCCATCTACGCGACCACCATCGTCGGTCCGCCGCCGATGGAGGATTTTTACATGGGCAAGGCCATCGAGAGGATCTTCCTCCCGCTGATGCGCCTGCAACTGCCGGAGGTCCGCGACATCTGCATGCCCGCCGAGGGGATCTTTCACAACATGATCTTCATCGCCATCCGGAAGTCGTATCCAGGACACGCGCGCAAGGTGATGCACGCGATCTGGGGGCTCGGTCAGGCGATGTTTTCGAAGGTCATTGTCGTGGTCGATGAAGATGTGAACGTGCAGAATGTCAGCGAAGTGGCCTGGAAAGCGCTAAACAATATCGATCCGGAGCGCGACATTCAGTTCGTGATGGGACCGGTCGATTCGCTCGACCACGCCAGCCGTCTGGCGAACTACGGATCGAAGATGGGCATCGACGCGACGAAAAAGTGGCCGGAGGAAGGATTTACGCGCCCCTGGCCCGATGTGATCAAGATGCCTCAGGACGTTTCCAAGCGCGTGGACGAATTATGGAAGAAGGCCGGCTTGAAGTGATAAAATAAAAGTCTTACGGCGGCTGTAGCTCAGCTGGTAGTAGCGCCAGATTGTGATTCTGGAAGTCATGGGTTCAAATCCCATCAGCCGCCCCATTTTGACTCCCTGAATTTTGGGTGAATGCCACGGAGCCTGATCTGACGCTCAGGACGCGAAGAGGCACGCGGGCGATCAGCGGCTATGATGTGTGTCTGCCCCATTTCCCCCTTATTTTCACGAGCAAATCATCCCAATAAGCCAAATTCGCCACTGAGGTTACAGTACCACCAACTCGTGATTTGTCGGTATCTCATCCCAAGTACGACCATCCAACTCGCGGCCAGCTTTCCTCTTTTGTACACCGCCCCACTGCTTGAAAAAGAAGGGGACGCCCGCTCTAAGGCACTGATCCCTAAGATCTGTTACCCACGACGGATCCATTGGCCTTGCTCCCGGCCCCGATTCGCCGCCAACAATTGCCCAGTCTATGCCCTTCACGTTCAATTTATGCAGTGGCCCTAGGAGCGGCTCAAGTGAAAGGAATTTTATGTGCGCGCCCGTCTTACGAAGATTATCGATTCGGAATGCGTACTTTTCGTTCTCAACGCTGACGCCCATCCAAATCTGCGGCGCCCATGGCAATTTCTTGCTCAGCGTCAGTACGCGTTCGGAACGCTTCGTCAGGACTTGATACTGATGCCAGTGCGCGCGTACCATAATGTCAAAGACCCGCATGATATAGGAGTCAGGTACCTCATCATGAAAAAGGTCACTCATTGAGTTTACGAAAATGCGCTTCGGCGCTTTCCAGCGGAGTGGCAATTCCAGCATTTGCGGTTGCAGTGTTACTTCGAAGCCATTGCAATAATTCGCTTGTCCCATTGCCTTGAGGCGCTTAGCTAAACGCTCTGCATAGCAATGCTTGCAGCCAGGACTGATCTTCGTGCAGCCCGTAACTGGGTTCCATGTAGCGTCTGTCCACTCAATGTGTGTGTTGCTAGCCATGGCGTCGTCCCCCCGTCATCCTGAAACAATATTGCTTCCTTATGTTTCCCACAAGAATCATTGTATTTGTTTTAATGGATGGGCGTGGCTGTCCCCACAGATACGGTTTGGAAACTCGAGCCCCATACGGCTGCGAAGCACAAGATCCTCGGCAAGTATCTCGACGCCTGGTTTCCGATTCTCGGCAAATACAACAGAAAAATTGTTTATGTTGATGGCTTTGCAGGACCTGGCTGTTACCTCGATGGTGAACCTGGTTCACCGATCGTCGCGCTGCAGTCCGCATTCAGCCATGTGGATGTACTCACAGGCTCGCCGGAGTTTTGGTTCATTGAGGAGCGCCCAGACAGGATTGCTCAACTCGAAGCCGAAATTGGGCGTCTCTCCATTCCGCGAAATTTCATCATTAAGCTGGAATGCGGGACATTCGCTGAGAAGTTCAAGGCTGCGCTCGACGCTAGCGACCGCGACGGCACCCGCTTCGCCCCCACGTTCGCTCTCATTGATCCATTCGGATTTTCTGGCCTTCCATATGAACTGATCAAGCGCGTTTTATTTCGAGATAAGTGCGAAGTGCTAATCACCTTCATGGTTGATTCGATCAACCGATGGCTCACCCACCCGGAGGACGGAGTTCGAGCCCATATCGTTGAAACATTCGGAACCGAAGAGGCTATAGATATCGCCTTCGGGACCGGCGACCGCGCAACTGCGCTGAAAAGCCTTTACCAGCGTCAACTCAAGAAAGTGGCGCGATTCGTTCGCTATTTCGAAATGCGAGACCGAGATAATCGTGTTGTGTACTACCTGTTTTTCGCTACCAATAATCCTCTCGGCCACGTCAAGATGAAGGAATCGATGTGGAAGGTCGATCCGCTTGGAGAATTCAGCTTTTCCGATGCCACTAATCCTGATCAGCAGGTGCTGTTTACTGAACCGCCTACTGCTGGTCTCGCCAAAGATTTGGCCACACATTTCGGCGGCAAGCCGCAGATGCAAATTGCCACTGTTGAAGAGTACGTTCAGGACGAAACCGCGTACCTCAGAAAGCACATGGGCAAAGCACTCAAACTCCTTGAAACGGACAGCGGTCTCGCGGTGGCAAACGTAAAATTGGACAAGGAAAAAAGACGCGCTGGAACATATCCTAACAACGCGCTTGTTACATTCAAATCGCCTTCGTAATGCTCGAAGGCGATCTGCTAGACCGCTTCCGCCCTTGGTTTGACAGGTCGGGAAGATAAAGGCAAGAATTGATTATAGAAGACTTGTCCCTTCTCCAAAACCTACGAGTCGCCCACCTACTGAAAAATCGGTTTCTCGTCCGAAACAAACCTAACAAACGATCCCCTCGGAGCCGGTGACACCGCCGATTCCTGGGCTGACAGCACCGCTCGCCACGGATCTGGAAAATCGGTCCGGAAGGACGCTTCTCCTTGATCTCCGATCACAAAAGCTGGCAACGCGACGGGAATCGCCTGGACTACGGCGGTGGCCGCCAGAACTTCGTTCAGGATTGCCGGACTTTTCTCGGCGGCGGGTTGGAATTGATAAGCGGCCTCTCCGGCGTCGCCGATGATCGTCGAAACCGGCATAACCCGCGGCGTCGAGTCACCCTCTTTGGCGACAGCTTGTTTGAACGCCGAAACTGCCGTCATTTCGATGTTCGACAAAGCGGGCGGAGCGAGTCTCCCGAACGCTTCGTAAACGTCGCCGGTTATTTTCCGCTGATGCACTGACGCGAAATCGGCGAGCCTGCCCGGAGAGGAGAATCGCATCGTCCGATGTGCTCCGGGCGCGATAAAGTGGAGGCTCCACACGCCGTCCGCTACCTCTTTCGCGGAGCGGTCCGCGAACTTTACCAGCACGTAAACCGAATCGATTGTATAGGGGCAGGCGTTGGTCCAGGTAGCCCAGTAATGTTCTTCGTCCGCGCGAAGCAGCTCGTGGACTTTGAAGCAATCCGACACATTTGGATGCTGCGCAAGCGCAATCGCAGCGAACGTCAGCCCCAACACTAAGTGCTTCATCTTAGAAAACCCACCACTTGCCGTAATCGGGCAAGTATCGCATTAATCGGCGGGTCCTGTCAAAGACGTTAGGCGCAAACTAGGCGAACGGACTCCTCTTCACGGCGTAGTCGATCGCTTCCTGGGGCACCTTGAACTCCTTCATGCCGCGATTCCCGAGGAAGCCCACCTCTTTAATCCCCGCCGCGCTGGTGTAGTACGCGTCCACCGTCATGCGCCGAGCCCAATTGAAAAACGTGATCCCCGGCGCGAGCTCCGGCGTCCGATTTTTGCGGTACGCGATCCTGTCCAGCATTTCCGTCCGCTGATCCGCCTTCGCCGTGAGAAAATCCACGCGATAGTTGCGCTTCATCGCCTCATCGAGCCAACCGATCCCTCCGGTATAGATCGCCGACATGTCTGGATTCTGGCTGGACAGCAGATCGATAAACTCAGCCGACCCGCCCTTCGATGCGCCCGGCACGATAATCTCGCACAGCGTTTTCAGCGTCTCGAATTCGTGCGGCGTCAGCGCTTTCGGCTTATAAGTTCCGCCCGACGTTGTAGCGGCAGCCGCTGCCGCCTCGTGAACGTGCTGCGCGGCCTCCAGTCCCACCGGACCCGCCATCGCCGCGGTAGCGATCCTTGCAAGAACGCTGCGCCTTGAAACAGCCGTTGAGAGTGCCATCGTTATACGTTCCCCTTTCGCATCTCTTCCGCCAGATACTCCGCCGTTCGCCAGGCCAGCGCCACGATCGTCAGCGTCGGATTCTTGTCCGGATTCGTCACGAACGGCGCCGCATCTGCCACGAACAGATTCTTCACGTCGTTCGACTGGCAATATTTATTCAGTGGAGCGCTCTTCGGATCGTTGCCCATCCGCACCGAACCCACCTCGTGAATGATGTCTCCGCCCGTCGAGATCTTGTCCTCCACCGGACGGTTGCGACGCACTACCGTCCCGCCCATCGCCTCGATCAGATCGGTAAACGTCTTCTCCATGTGTTCGACCTGCTTGTACTCCGCGTCCGTCCATTTGAAGTGGAACTTCAGCACCGGGATGCCGAACTTATCCACCACGTTGGGATCGATCTCGCAATAGGTATCCTTATTAGGAATCATCTCGCCGCGTCCGGCGAACCCCACGTGCGTGCCGAAATCTTCGTAGATCGCCTTCTTCAGCGAATCCCCATACCCCTCATGCTGCGCGCACACGCCGGCGAAACTGCCGATGCCGGGCATGCCGTATCCGCCGCCCAGCTCCACGTGATACCCGCGCGGGAAATCGGTCTTCTTATCCCACAGCCACCAAGGCATGTAAAGATGCGCGCCGCCCATGCCATCGGAATCGTGCCGCTGCATTCCTTCCAGTGCCGGAATCCGCGCCCCCAGGCTGAATCCCGTGTTATCGGTCAGATATTGACCCACCGTGCCCGACGAATTCCCCAGCCCGTTCTCATGACCCTTGCCCTTGGAATTCAGCAGCAATCGCGTCGACTCGCAGCAGCTCGCCGCCACCACCACCGTCCGGCACTTGATCTGCTTCTCGGTGCGAGTCTTCTTATCGATGTACGAGACCGCCGTCACCTTGCCTTCGTCGTTCGTGATCAGCTCGCGCGCCATCGCGTCCGTGATCAGCGTAACTTTCCCGGTCTCCATGGCCGGAAACACCTGCACCTGGCTGGACGAATAATTCGACGCGGAAATGCACCCGCGCCCGCACTCGCCGCAGTAGTGGCACGCGGCACGCCCATTCGTTTTTTGCGTGATCACCGCCAGCCGGTTCGGAATGCAAGGAATGCTCAGCTTGTCCGCCGCTTTCTTGATCAGGACCTCATGCACCCGAGGCGGCGGGCACGCTTGAAAAATTCCATCCGGAGCGCTCCGGATTCCTTCCTTCGATCCCGTTACGCCGATGAAGCTTTCGGCCTTATCGTAATAAGGAGCGATATCTTCATAGGAGATCGGCCAGTCCGTCCCGATCCCGTCGCGCGAATACGGTTTTAAATCGTAGTCGGCGTAGCGCAGCGAAATCCGCCCGTAGTGGTTCGTCCGTCCACCCACAATCCGCGACCGGAACCAGTTCCACTTCGACCCTTCGGCGACGGTATAAGGTTCGCCATCCAATTGCCACCCGCCGGCGTGCGCGGAAAAGAAGCCAAAAGCGCGCCCGCGGCCGAAATAGCTCGCGCCGCCGTCCCCGGATCCCCGGTGCGGATATTCGTACGGCCATTTGTGCTCTTTAAAATCCCTAGCCGGAACGAGATTTGGACCGGCCTCGAGCAGCGCCACGCTAATCCCAAGATCCGCCAGGACCTTGGTAACCGTGCCGCCGCCCGCGCCCGACCCGATAATGACAACGTCGTAGACGGGGGCGCTGCGGGTAATCTGGAACATGACATGATTATAGCCGCCGCAGCGGGCTGCAACCAATTCCCGTTTCGCTCGTCTATAATTTTGAGTAGAGATGTTTGAAAACGATGGACGAGACTGACGTCAATCAGACCGGTGAAGTCCCGGCGCATGACAAGGGCCGGTCGTCCGCCGGTGCCACTTTATCTTGGTTCCGCGACCTCTTCCTCAGCGTCCTGATCGCCATCGTCGTCATCCTCTTCCTTTATCAGCCAGTGAAAGTCGAGGGCACCAGTATGATGCCCTCGCTTCAAAACGATGAACGTATTTTCATCAATAAGTTTGTCTACCGGTTCGGCATCTCCGATATCGGCCGTGGCGATACCGTGGTGTTTCTCTATCCGGGCGATACGTCGAAATCCTACATCAAGCGCGTTATCGGCGTCCCCGGCGATACCGTCGAAATCGTCGATGGCACGGTGGTCGTCAACGGAATGCAGATAGCGGAGCCCTACGTGGCCGAATACAATCGCGACCGCATGCCGATGAGTCCCAAAGTGGTTCCCCCAGACCAGTATTTCGTGCTCGGCGATCATCGCAGTTCCTCGAACGATAGCCGGAGTTGGGGCTGGGTGCCTCGCAAATTCATCTACGGCAAAGCCGTCTTCGTCTACTGGCCCCTGGAAAACCTCGGCGCAGTCCACTGAGCCGCGGCCGTCAGGGAGCGGGCAGACGCGGGAAACCACCGCTAGACCCACCTTCGAATCAGCCGCGACACCACCACCAAAGCCAATCCGCCTCCCGCCAGAAACGTCGTGCCGGGCTCCGGCACCCCGCTATCCACCGCGATCTGTACATTATCGAACCCCGCATTCAAGGTAGTAGCCGAGATTCCAGGGCCGCCTCGTGTGTCGTAAAAGGCGAAGTCGCTCAACTCCAAGGTGAGAATCTGCCCCGCGTGCGCGGACAACAGAGCCGTGATGTCCGTGTTCGACAAGGTCCAACCTACGCTCCCGCTGGCGCTGGGATCATTGACGAAATAGGTGTTGGTCAGGAAAGTGGAGCCCTGGTAGAACTGCGCCAATACACCGACGCCGCGGGAGGTTCCGGATCCACCCCACGTGGCCGAGTATTCCAGCGACAGGTTCGCGCTGTTGATCGGCGCCAAGGGAACTACGAAATTCTGCGAGAGGTTATTCGTCCATTCGCCGACGTCATTGGCGATGGCGGGGAATGCAGTACTTGTGTATGCCGCATATGCGCCAAATGCCGGAGCCGTGCCCGTGACACAACCAGCCGCCGTCGACTGCGCGGCAAATGAATCGTCGCAGGACCCAGCGGTGTTCGAGAACGCACTGGAGGTAGGTGTCCATCCAGCGAGTGTGCCCGTTTCAAACGTGCCGCTCGTGATCAGGAAGGTGGTGGTCGCATGCGCCAGCGGCAGTGCGCAAAATAGCATTACTAGTGCTTTCATTATCATCTCTCCGTGACTGAAATTCGCGCCCAAAGTGATGCGCTATTTCAGAAAGCGAAGGAAGACCCCAAAAGAGGACATCCGGGTGGGGCGAGCTTCAGGCCGCCTCGAGTGACATTGAACCGCCATGCGTAAGAATGCGGGCGGTGGGGCAGGTCCCCGACCTGCCGACAATTACACCGAGTAAACCCGCCCCCGATGCGCCCCAATCAATATCTGGACCATCCGATGCGCAATCAATTCATGGAGAGTGAGCAACTCCTTGTTAGCCGCTACAATTGCCTCCGCATCCAAAGGATCGGCAGGTCCACCCCCCGCCCTCAGCGCCGCCGACGCCTCCGATATCACTGGATCCGAAATCACATCCCCCGCCATCTCCCACAAGGTGATGAACCGATCCACCGCCGTCGGGAAACTCAGCGCGAACACGCCCCAATTGCTGGTCGTCCGCGGAGGCTTGTAATCCAGATTGAATGGACCCGAGTACTTGTGGCTCCGCAACAGCACCAGCACGTTCAGCCAGTCCAGCGGATTCACCAGCCCTACCGCGATATCCACGTCGTGCTTCAGCCGGTACCCGTCGTTGATATCGAAATGCCACAGCTTGCCGCACAGCAGCGCCCGAGCGAGCGCCGCCCGCGGAGCCGCTCCCCACATCAACTCGTGCAGATACTCCGGATTCAGCCCCACCATCTCCGGATGCGTCAGCAGCCCGGAAGAAATAAACGCCAGCATCGCGTCGCTGGTCGGCAGCAGGATCTCCGCTTGAGGCTCAAACGGCTTCGCCTCCATGCAATGCTTCAGCGTCGGCCGGCCGAACTCTTTCGCGATCCTGATGTCCGCATCGCACGCCGCATTCAACCCGTCCGCATACCACCGCAGCGTCTGCGTCTCCTCCACCGCGCCTTGCACGAAATATCCCAGCGACCCCGGCCAATAGACCGCGAACTCCGCCCCCAGTTGATGCCCGATCTTCACCGTATTCTCAAGCCGCCGCGCCGCATAAGCCCTCACTTCGGGAGCCTCCGCCGCCGGACTGGCAGCCCACACCGCGTGATGAAACGTCTCGGTAGTCACCATCGAACATTTGAGCCCGTTGATCTTCAACGACGACTTGATCCGCGCAACGATCGCTTCCTGCTCGTCCTTGAACAGCCCCGCCGTCGGAATCACGTCCGTATCGTGCGTAGTCCAATGCCCGATGCCGATCTTCGCGTACTCGTCGATGACTTTCTCGAACCCCACCGGCTCCCGTGTCGGAGCGTGAAACAGCGCATGCCCCTCGTAAGCCGCCGCCCATTGCGGACCCGAAACATAGTATTTCCGCCGCACATCGGGCGAATATCCGCCTCCGCATGCCTTAATCAAGCGCTCCACCAGCGCACGCTGCTGATTCTGAGGAATAGGTGCCATAGAAACGCCTATGATACCCCGCCCGTGGCGTACGCACTCGTGCGTGCCGCGTCGAGACTCATCTCGACGCCTGCTTAGCGCCTTTGCGTCAATCCCCTTCCTCTCTGCGTGATAATAAATCTTGGAGCACAACCAAATATGATCCTCGAAGCGACCACGCCGTCGGCCCTCGAATCCGAATTTAATCCCAAAATCTCAGCCGAAGTGCGCTTCGACGAAGCCGCCGCCCGCCTCGGCCTCGATGAAGGGATGCAGAAAGTCCTCCGCAGTCCGTCCCGCGAAATCATCGTTCATATTCCCATTGCGCTCGACGACGGGCGACTCGAAGTCTTCACCGGCTACCGCGTCCAGCACTCCATCGCTCGAGGTCCCGCCAAAGGAGGCATCCGCTTCGCCCCCGATGTCAGCCTCGACGAAGTTCGCGCCCTCGCCGCCTGGATGACCTGGAAGTGCGCTGTCACGAATCTGCCTTTCGGCGGCGGAAAAGGCGGAGTCATCTGCGACCCCAATCTCCTCTCGCCCTCTGAAATCGAGCGCATCACCCGCCGCTACACCGCCGAGCTGTTCGACTTCATCGGACCCGAAAAAGACGTCCCCGCGCCGGACATGAACACCAATGAGCAGACCATGGCCTGGATCATGGACACCTATTCCATGCACGCCCGCCACACTCAAACCGCTGTCGTCACCGGCAAGCCCATCAACCTCGGCGGATCGAAAGGCCGTCCCGAAGCCACCGGACGCGGATGCATGATCGTCACCGAACAGGCGCTGCGGAAGCTCGGCCTGGAACGCGCGTCCACGCGAGTTGTCATTCAAGGATTCGGAAACGTCGGAGGCATGGCCGCGAAGCTGATGTCCCGCGCCGGCTTCAAAGTCGTCTGCATCGTTGAATATGATGGAGCCGTCTACAATGCCAACGGCCTCGACATTCCCGCCCTGATGAAGCATCGCAATGAAACCGGATCTATTGCCGAGTTCCCTGGCGGCGACGCGATCGACAAAACCGAAGCGATGTTCTTAGAGACCGACGTCCTCTTGCCCGCCGCCAAAGAGAACGTGATCACCTCTGAAAACGCCCACCGCCTGCGCACGAAAATTCTGTGCGAAGGGGCGAACGGCCCTACCACTCACGTCGCCGATTCGATCCTCTCCGAAAAAGGCATCTTCGTCATCCCCGATATCCTGGCCAACGCCGGCGGCGTGACCGTGTCCTATTTCGAATGGGTGCAGGACCGGCAGGGCTATTTCTGGAATGAGCAAATGGTGAACGACCGCCTGGAAGAAATCATGATCAACAGCTTTCAGGACGTAGTCGGCTACGCCGAAAAACATAGCGTAAACAACCGCACCGCCGCCTATATGCTCGCGCTAGACCGAGTAGCCTACGCCATCAAACTGCGAGGAATCTACGCCTAAATCTCAAGTGGGGCAGGTTCCCGACCTGCCAGCCGCGTTGACGCGGCTCTTCTACCGATGCTTTCGCCGCATCACCCCGGCGATTCTCATGTGGGGGACCGCTTGTTGGGGACAGCAATTGCTGAGCCCCGGCTCCCGAACTTTCAACGCCGCGTGGATCCACCCTGGGGATCATGGCCTTCAGCTAACGTTGTTCCCTACAACGGGACCCGAGATCGCAATTCCGTTACCTGAGGGACTGTTGGGCGGCCTGACGATCGGCGCATTTGGCCCTGACGGCAATGCTTTCTACGTTCCCTCCCGTGATGGCGTCAGGAAGATCGAGCTTAAACCGCGTCGTCAAAGCATCGTGCCCGGAACAGCTGGAATCGGCTCGATTTGGCACCTCACCGCATTGCAATCTTCAGGCATTTTGTTCGTTTCTGGTATAGCTAGTACGCCCCAAGGAACCGAATACGATACGTTTAAGATCGATCCGGATGCCGAAACGCCCCGGAAATTGCATACTGGAGCATTCCCCGAATGTGGAGGCGGAGGCGGAGAAGTATCACCCGACGGCCGCCAGGTCCTGGGTTACACCGGAGGGGACCTGTGCGTGATCGACTTATTGAGCGGCACGGGGAAAGCCGTTCTCGGGCTAAAGGGCCTTACTCGCGACGACGTTACTTGGAAAGGACAGGTAGCCTGGTCGCCGGACGGTCAGTGGATTGCAGCCGCACTCGACCACGAGATCATCTTAATCGACGCCAAGAACCCGTCCAAACGAAAGAGACTCGGGTCATCAGGGGATGGACGGGTTGTGTGGTCTAGAGATTCAAAGAACCTCTTGCTCTTGGCCTCACAAGCGCGCTGCTTCCTAACCTTCGGGTACTTTGAGAGTTTGGAAACCCTCAACATCGAGTCAGGAAAGAGGAGCGTGATCAAGAACTCCCGTTGCAACATCAGCGGTGGGTGGATCGGCTGGATCGACCGCGACGCAGTCCAATGACCCCGACCTCTGAAACCCCCTTGATGCGCCAGTACCACGGCATCAAGCAGCAAGTCCCCAACGCCCTCCTCCTCTTCCGTCTGGGCGACTTCTACGAACTCTTCTTCGACGACGCCATCACCGCCGCCCGCGAACTCGAAATCACGCTAACGGCCCGTAACAAGGAAAAAGGCCAGCCCATCCCCATGTGCGGCGTCCCCTACCACGCGTCCGAAAACTACATCGCCCGCCTGATCCAAAAAGGCTACCGAGTAGCCATCTGCGACCAGATGGAAGAAGCCGGAGGCGGCAAAAAACTAGTCCGCCGTGAAGTCACTAAAATTATTACCCCCGGCACCGCCATGAACGCCGGAGTTCTCCGCTCCCACGAAAATAACTACCTCGCCGCGGTCTTCGCCGACACGACCAGAGCCGGCGTCGCCCACGTAGACGTCTCCACCGGCGAATTCCGCGCCACCGAAATCGACGTTGCCGAAATCTCCTCTGCTCTCGAATCGCTCAACACCAAAGAAGCGTTAGCCCCCACCGGCTCGCCTCTGAAAATCCCCTGCCTGAAAACCGACATCGAACCTTGGGTCTTCGGCGCCGACTACGCTGCACGCAGCCTGTGCGACCATTTCCACCTCCTGTCGCTCGATGGCTGCGGCCTCGAAAATCGCCCCTTAGCCACCGGCGCCGCCGCGGCATTACTCCACTATCTCCGCGAAACCCAGCGCGCCGCCCTCGACCATCTGGAACGCCCCGCATTCTACAACCGAGCCGACGCCCTGGTCCTCGATGCCACTACCGTCCGCAACCTCGAACTCTGCGACCCCCTTTTCGCCGGCGAATCCAAAGAATCGACTCTCCTCCACGTTCTCGACCGCACCCGCACAGGCATGGGCGGCCGCCTCCTTCGCCGCCGCATGCTGGCACCCTCGATCGACGCCTCCGAAATTAACAAGCGACTCGACGCCGTAGCCGAACTTCACGCGAAGCCAATCCTCCGCAGCGCCATCGCCGCAGATCTCGCCCAAATTCTCGACCTCGAACGCCTGCTCTCAAAGCTGGCTCTCTCGACAGCGGGCCC
Organism: Bryobacterales bacterium; assembly: GCA_963813145.1. Classification (GTDB taxonomy): domain Bacteria; phylum Acidobacteriota; class Terriglobia; order Bryobacterales; family Bryobacteraceae; genus Palsa-187. Next base: position 1,044,510 of record CAWEXX010000001.1, on the reverse strand, counting down.
TCGCGATCTGGCAGCGTTAGCCAGATCGCTAGCAGTCGTCCCATCTCTCAAGAGCCACCAAAATCTCGAACATCGACGAAATTCCCGAAGTCCGCGATCCCGTCCTGGCCGCCCTGGCCGACGAGCCCCCCGTGAATCTCAACGACCTGGGTGTCATCCGCGACGGCTTCGACCCCCGCCTCGACGAGCTCCGCGACATCTCTAAGAACAGCAAAACCTATTTAGCCCAAATCGAAACCCGCGAGCGAACCCGCACCAACATCACGTCGCTGAAAGTCCGCTTCAACAACGTCTTCGGCTACTACATCGAAATCTCCAAAGCGAATCTCCACCTCGCCCCGCCTGACTACGAGCGCAAACAAACCCTGGTCAACGCCGAGCGCTTCACCACCCCTGAACTCAAGGAGCTGGAAGTAAAAATCCTCGAAGCCGAAGAAAAAATGCTCCTCATCGAGCGCGAAATCTTCGAGGCTCTCCGAGCCCTCTGCGCCTTCCACGCCACCCGTATCAAATCGACCGCCGCCTCCATCGCCGCCCTCGATGTCACCGTCGCGCTGGCCGAAGTAGCCGCCGAAAATCGCTACACCCGCCCCAGTTTCAACGACGCCGGCGAGCTCCGCGTCGTAGCCGCACGCCATCCCGTCATCGAGAAGCTAGCCGAGAAAGACGCCCAGCGCTTCATTCCCAACGACCTCTATTTCCACCCCGATACCGAGTTCATCGCCGTCATCACCGGACCCAACATGGGCGGCAAGTCCACCTATCTCCGCCAGGCCGCGCTGCTCACGATCCTCGCGCAAATGGGTTCCTTCGTCCCCGCCGAATCCGCCCTGCTCCCCATCGTCGACCGCGTCTTCACCAGAATCGGGGCCGCTGATAACCTGGCCCGCGGCCGCTCCACCTTCATGGTCGAGATGACCGAGACCGCCGTCATCCTCAACACCGCCACCCCCCGCAGCCTCGTCGTGCTCGACGAAATCGGACGCGGCACCTCCACCTATGACGGACTCGCCCTCGCCTGGGCCGTGGTCGAGCACATCCATAAAAACATCCGCGCGAAAACGCTCTTCGCCACCCATTATCACGAGCTCACCGAGCTCGCCGACACTCTCCCAGGCGTGCGAAATCTCCATGTCTCCGTCAAGGAATCGAAAGATCAGATTCTTTTCCTGCGCAAAGTAGAACCCGGAGCCGCCGACAAAAGCTACGGCATCGAGGTCGCCCGCCTGGCCGCCCTCCCCATGTCCGTCATCGAGCGCGCCCGCCAGATCCTGGCCCATCACGAAGATTTCGTGCCCAAAAACGCTCCCGTCCAAATCCGCCTGTTCGAACCCATCAACCACGACATAGCCGACCGCATCCGCAACGTAAAAATCGACGAACTCCGCCCCATAGAAGCCCTGCAACTCCTCTCCGACCTCCAGCGAGACCTGAAATCATGAGAGCGGTGCCCACTGATACCCGTCGCCTTTTCAGAGCCGCGACCATCGGGAGCGGTCATCCCCAATGAGAATCGCAGGCCTAATGTCCGGCACCTCCCTCGACGGCATCGACGTAGCCATCGTCGATATTCACGGCAAAAAGATCGCCTGCAAAGCCTTCCACCACATCCCCTACCCGAAAGCCGTTCGCGAAGCGCTCCTCTCCGTCTCCAACAACATCACCCACACCGCCACCATCTCCCGCCTCAACTTCCTGCTCGGAGCCCTCTACGCCGACGCCATTCACGAAGCCGCCCGCCGCCACCGCGTCCCCCTGAAATCCATCGACCTCGTCGGCATGCACGGCCAGACTATCTTCCACGAAGGACATCCCGTCGAATACCTGGGCCTCCGCGTCTCGAGCACTCTGCAGATCGGCGAAGCCGCCGTCGTAGCCGAACGCACCGGCATCCCCACCATCTCCAATTTCCGCGAACGCGACATGGCCGCCGGAGGCAAAGGAGCCCCCCTCGTCCCCTACGTCGATTACCTCCTCTTCCGCCACCGCCGCATCGGACGCGTGGCTCTCAACATCGGCGGGATCGCCAACATCACCGCCATCCCCGCCGCCGCCGCGCCCACCGGCATCATCGCGTTCGATACCGGCCCCGGCAACATGGTCATCGACGCCCTGGTCTCCCACAAAACGCAGGGCCGCCAGCGCTTCGACCGCAACGGCCGCATCGCGAGTATTGGAAAAATTCACGCCGGCCTCCTCCAAGCCATGATGTCCGATCCCTATTTCGCCCTCGATCCGCCCAAGTCCGCCGGCCGCGAACAATTCGGCCACGAGTTCTCCAGCGGCCTGATCGCCACTGGCATCGCCATCAACGACCTGATCGCCACCGCCACCGAATTCACCGCGCAATCCATCGCCGCCGCCATCCGCCGCTTCCCCGGCATGAAGGAAGTCATCGCCGCCGGCGGAGGCGTCCACAACCGTCAAATCATGCGCCGCCTCCGCGAACTTCTCCCCGCCCTCTCGATTGAGACCACCGCCGCCCACGGCATCGACCCCGACGCCAAAGAAGCCATCGCCTTCGCCATCCTCGCCCACGAACACATCAAGCGCCGCCCCGCCAACATCCCCTCAGCCACCGGCGCCCGCCACCCCGTACTACTAGGCAAAAGCTCCCCCGCACAGTTCCCCGCGTAACTCCCCCGCACAACTCCCCGCGTAACTCTCCCGCGTAACTCTCCCGCATAACTCCCGACCACCTGAGCCGCGACCGTCAGGGAGCGGGCAAACGAACAAACACCTAAGAATTAGTCTGCCGCCGCTCACTCTGCTGCGCCTGATAATCCAACTGCTTCACCTTCTCCTCCGGGTCCTTCGACAACTCCTGATTCGACAAATCCTCCGGCACCACCGGATTCTTTTTCGACCTCTTCAGGTCCGCTATCATCTCGCGAATATATTTCTTCATGCCCGATCTTCGCCCACTCCTCCCGCCTTGCCTCCCGTCCACCCCAGCCAACCCATTGAAGAAACATGACAATTTCAAATTCCTGCGACGTGACCGCCGGTTTTGACATCAAGGGAAACATGCGAGTAGCCCAAGTCACCGCCGCCCACGGCCCCATCGAACTGGCCGAGCGCCCCACCCCCCAGCCCGGCCCCGGAAAAGTCCGCGTGAAAGTCGAAGCCTGCGGCATTTGCCACAGCGACGTCATCACCAAGGAGAGCCTTTTCCCCGGTATTGTCTACCCCCGAGTCCCCGGCCATGAAATCGTCGGCGTGGTCGACGCGCTAGGCGAAGGAGTCGCCAACTGGACCAAAGGACAGCGCGTCGGCATTGGCTGGATCGGAGGCCATTGCACCGTCTGTCAGCCCTGCCGCCGCGGAAAATTCGCAGCGTGTCAGAACGCCCAAATCCCCGGCATAGTCTATGACGGAGGCTACGCCGATTACGTGGTCACTTCCGCCCAGGGCCTGGCCGCGATCCCAGACGCCCTCAGCTTCACCGAAGCCGCCCCGCTCCTGTGCGCCGGCATCACTACTTTCAACGCTCTGCGCCACAGCGGAGCCCGTCCCGGTGACCTGGTCGCCGTCCAAGGCCTCGGCGGCTTAGGACACCTGGGTATCCAGTACGCCAATAAAATGGGATTCGAAACCGTAGCGATAGGCCGCGGCGAAGACAAAAAAGACTTCGCCACGAAACTGGGCGCTCACCACTACATCGACACCAACGCCGGAAACCCCGCGGAAGCCCTGCAAAAACTCGGTGGCGCAACCACCATCCTGGCCACCGCCCCCGACTCCAAATCGATGACGCCTCTCGTAGCCGGCCTGTCGGTCGACGGCACCCTGATGGTAGTGGGCGCCGGCCCCGACAATATCGAAGTGTCTCCCATTCAAATCATCATGGCCCGCCGTAACGTAAGAGGCTGGCCCTCCGGCACCGCCGCCGATTCCGAAGACGCCATGCGCCTGGCCGCCCTAAGCGGCATCCGCCCCATGATCGAGATTTTCCCCCTAACCGAAGCCCCCGCAGCCTTCGAAAGAATGATCAGCGGCAAAGCCCGCTTCCGCGTAGTCCTAAGAATGAACTAGGAGCTTGTAGTCCTAAATCGCAGTCAGCAACTTGCAGTCCGGGTGGGGCAGGCGCTTTCGCCTGTCGATCAAGAAAGAGCCGCCTGAAATGCGGCTGCAGCCAATATTGGCCGCCCTACAAGATCGACATACTAGTGTTTGGCTGCCGCCAGTGGGGCAGGTTCCCGACCTGCCCTCTTCTACTTACCCGCATAAAACGTATAACGAGCCGAATACTCCACCCGCTCCATCTTCCCCGCCTCGCACCCACCCGCCGGAGCCACACCCCCATGAGTCTCCGACCGGCGTATATATTCAAAACTCCCGACCCCCTTCAGCAGCAGCCATGGAATATCGCCCGCCGCAGGAGCATCGCTCTTAGCCACCACCTGCCCCTTCACTTGCCGCCCGTCGCGAAAAGTCCAAACCGGCCCCTCCGAATGCGTCCCAATCTCTTTCCCCGAGGAGTCAAACAAAGTAGCCTCCGGAGCCTGAAACACCCACTGACCCTTCTCGCAGGAATAAATCTGCACACCCTTAGCGCTAACCGTCAAAGCCGCCCGCTGACCTTCAGGAGCCTTGGTGTCGTTCTGCTCGAACGCCAGAACGCTCCCAAAAATGAAAAGATGAAAGAGTCTTGCCCGCATACAGAGCCATCTTAGCGTTGTTCCTTCTAGCCCTCTTCGTAGTCGGGGAGAGTATCCCCAACCCATCAAAGCGAAAAGGCGCAGGCGCTCTCTTTCGAATCCACAAAAGGCGAAAAGTGGGGCTATATGGACCGCACTGGCAAGACCGTAATCCCGATTCAATTCGATGCCGCCAGAGATTTCTTCCATGGCCTCGCCGGAGTGCTCATCGACAATAAATGGGGCTACGTCGACGAAAAAGGAAGAATTGTTATCCCACCCAAATTCGACGATGTTCGTGACTTTCTCGAAGAGCTAGCACCTGTCCGCATCAGCCGTAGGTGGGGATACATCGACATCAGCGGACAGATGAAAATCGAGCCGAGATTCCAGGCCGCCGCCGAGTTTCACGAAGGATTGGCCCGCGTCCATCTCTGGGACAGAATCATGAACACCCGAGGAGAATACACAAGTGCCAACGCTCCGGAATATATGTTCCGGCTCGCCGAAGACGATCTCGGGGACATGCCCTGCTGTTTCCCCATCGGTGGATATTTCGGCTTCATAGACAAAACCGGAGCACTCGTCATCGCCGCAACCTTCTTCATTGCCCAAGATTTTTCAGAAGGCCTCGCCGCCGTCCGCGTCGAGGAAACGAAGGAGAGTAAGTATGGTTACATCGACCACGCCGGAAAATTCGCAATCCCTCAGCGATTCAATCAAGCCGCGCCGTTTTCCGAGGGCCTGGCCTCAGTAGAAACGAGCGCGCGCATAGTTGGGAATCAGGTCGAAAACATCGCCTATGGCTTCATCGACAAGACGGGCAAACTGGCAATCCCGGCTGCATACGAATTCGCCGGAAGTTTCTCCGAAGGCCTGGCGCGCATCGCAATCTCGCTTGGCAAGAGTATGGGATTCATCGACAGAAAGGGAAGCATCGTCGTCGCGCCACGTTTTACTCAAGCGTGGGATTTTTCGGATGGTCTGGCGGCCGTTTGCGGCGAGGAATGTGTTTACATCGATCGTCAAGGAAGTGAAGCTGTCAAAGGCGTGCGCGCCTGGTGGCCCTTCGTCGACGGTCTGGCCGTCACCGGCTACATCGACCCGCAGACCTACATCGACAAAACCGGCCGCAAAGTAGCAGCCTACGGCCAAGAATGAGCGCCATCCGCGTTCATCTGCGTTCATCAGCGGCCATCTGATTCCCCCCTCACTTCACCACGATCGTAGCCCCCACCTGCGTCGACCCCACCCCGACCGTCACCGACAACGGCACCGAATTCCCCAACGTAGTCCCCGTCGGCACCACTGCATTGATCTGCAACAGCCCCAGTAACCCTCCCACCACCGGACCCGCATATTGCACCGTCGCCGCGACTCCTCCGATCATCACCGCCGGCAGCGGACTCACTTGCGGCAGCGGACTCAGGTTCGCCGGAACAATGTACCCAGTCGCCGGAGACGCCGTAAGATCGTAAATCCCTTCGCCGGTCATGTACAGCACCATGATGTCGCCCACATGCGCCGGAGCCGTCTGGCCATTCACGGCAAACGTCGCGGTCTTCATGCTGAACACCAGCGCCGCGCACTGCCCCAGCCCGCTTCCATCGAGCGCGAACAATCCCGGCGCCTGCGCTGCGACGTCCACCGTGCCTCGCGCGACGGAGCCGTTATTATTCACCACCACGTTTCTCGCCAGGCCGATCGAGGCATCGTACGGGACCTGTACCGTCACCTGATTCGCGCTGACATAAATCATGGCCGCATTCTTGCCGTCGATGGCCACCGATACGCTTTGCAGGACCAAAACCGCGTACCCATTTTGTATCGACATTCCCGCCGGCGCCGCGGGCCCGATGCCGATGCCGAACATGGTCACAAACTCGCCCGGAGAAACCGCGCCGGTCCCGTAGCTTGCCGCGCTCACAATCGCCTGCACCACCGGTGTCGCCGAAACGGTGAAGACTGCCGCCGCGGAAGTGCCCCCAGGCGCTGGATTCACCGCCATGATGTTCAGTCCCCCAGCCGTCGCCAGGTCGGTCGAAGGCAGCACTACCAGCAGCGTTGTGGGGTTCACAAATGTCGTTTTCAAGGGCGTGGGCGAGGCCGCCGCCAATGCCGTGGTGCCCTTATAAAACCCCGTTCCGGTGATCGTGACGGTCAGCCCCGCCGATCCCACCATCGCCCCCGCCGGCCATAGCCCGGTCACTGTCGGCGTCAGCGCGTTCACCAGCAGGGAGACAGCGACAGTCTGAGTCTTGTTGGCGCTCGGCACGCCGGTCGCGACAATCGTGATTTTGCCTGAGTAAGCCGTGGAATTCGGGTCGAGCCCGGTGTTATTCACGGCGACGGTCAGACTTAACGGAAACCCGGGCAGCACCACGCCGCTCGATGGGGTCACGGTCATCCATGTAGCGCTCCCACCGCTGGCGGTAAAGGGCACCGGACCTCCTGTAGTCGTCAGCGTAAGCGTCTGCGACGCTGGCGGATTCACTGGCGTGCTGAAGCTCAGCGTCGTCCCGCTGAGCACAAGCGTCGGCGGAGGAGCCTCCACCGTCAGCGACACCGGAATGCTCAGCATACTGGGAAAGCCCACCGCCGAAACCTGAATCACTGCGTTATAAAGCCCGATCGGCAGGCCGCTGGGGTTCACCAGCACGCTCATCGCGGCGGGCAATGTTCCGACATTGGGAGTAATTGTCATCCAAGGCGTCCCCACTGGTGCGATGGCGGCGGTAAAGGCCGCCTTGCTGGTCCCGCCCTTGACCGAGAGCGCCTGCGCGGCCGGCAGCGCCCCGCCCGCCTGCCACACGAACGATAACGCCGCCGGCGCGGGCGTCAGCGTCGGGACAGGAATCGTCTGCGCCAGCAAAACGACGGGAAAGAAGCAAAGAAGACGAGGGTTCACACTTGCTCTCATCGACCGCTTAGCCGGTATCCTCCTGCAAGGAAAATCCTAAGGTGTTCCCCCCATCTTGGCAACCTGCTTCCGGGTCGATAGCTCATTAGCAGGAAATGCCCTCTCAATTGCCAACAGCGTCGCGAGCGGGGGAAGCGGAGTCGAAAGATACCGACCAGCACACCCTTCTGCACACCACCGTCGGCAGCTATCTGCTGACCCTGCTGGCGGTCTCCGATTGCATCGGCGCCGCATGTCCTGAAATCGGCGGTCCCTACCGCCACCGCTTGAACCGCCTCCGCGCCCGCCTGAGTTTCGACGCCACGCCCGAAGCCTTGATCGAAAGCGCCGCCGTCGTCGAGCGCGAGTTGAAGGAATACTCGGCCCGCACCGCCGGGTACATCTCGCTGCATGGCGAGGAATTGCGGAGGGTGACGGAATCCTTGGAGGCAGTGGTAAAGTCCCTCGCTCAGCGTCATGATTTCTACAGCGCGCGCCTGCGTCAGTTCGCGGCCCAAATGGAAACGGCGTCGTATCCGACGGATCCGGAACAGCTCGCCGATGTCGTGTCGATGCAGGCCGCGGGATTGTTGGGATGCGTCGAAAGCCTGACCACGGACACGCAATCCCTGGTCGCGCAGATGCGCGCCGAACTGGCCTCCGTGGTCGAACACTTGAAAGAGGCCGAAGTAACGGACAAGCTTACCGGCCTGATGAACCGCAGAGAGATGGAGCGCCAGCTCGCCCGGCGCGCGGAAGCCGGCGAAGTGCCGGTCATTGTAGTATTCGAGCTCTTTGGCGATGTGCGCGATGAAGTGGCCCAGCAGGTGGCCGCGCGTTTAGGCTCCCAGTTCCGCCATCAGGATATGCTCTGCCGCTGGAGCTACGCCGAATTCCTGGTTCTGTTTCAGGGCGCCCGCGAGGTCGCCCTCGCCCGCACCGAGCAAATCGTGCCGTGGATTGCCGGACGATATCCGCTCGACGACGGCGAAATAGTGGATATTCGCGTCGAAGCGGGACTGGTTGCGCCGCATCTGCTCGCAATGCAGTAACGTGTAGGAAGTGAACTCCACAAGAACGGCGTCCGTGCTGGTCACCGGTGCAGGCCGGGGAATCGGAAAACGATTGGCCATCGGCTTCGCGACGCGCGGAGCGAAGGTGGGCCTGCTGGCCCGCAGCAAAGCCGAAATCGATCTTTGCCACCTGGAAATAGGCCACGCCGGCGGCTCCGCCTCGCGCATCCTGGCCGACGTCCGGGACTACGAGCGCATGACCGCCGTAATGCATCAGATGCGCATCGATTTAGGCGGCATCGACGTCCTGGTCTGCGCCGCCGCGGTCCAGGGACCGATCGGCCCGTTCGTCGAAACGAACCCAAAATCCTGGCAGGAAACCATCGACACCAACCTGACCGGCGTGATGAATTGCTGCCGCGCGGTGCTCCCGCAAATGATTGAGCGCCGGAGCGGGAAAATCATCGTGATCACGGGCGGAGGAGCGCGCGAGGGCAGGCCGAATTTTTCGCTCTATGCCGCTACAAAGACAGCACTTGTGCGTTTTGTCGAAAGCGTGGCGGCGGAGGTCAGCGAGCATAACGTGCAAATAAACTGCATGTCGCCCGGCGGGAGTTATACCCACATGACGGATCAGATTCTGGCTGCCGGGGAGCGGGCTGGATGGCGGGAAATCGATGATGCGCAACAGGTTAGGCTGACCGGCGGAGTTCCTCCGGAGCGACAGCTGGAACTGGCGGCGTTTCTCGCTTCGGAGCAGTCGAATCACATCACGGGGCGCCTGCTGCACGTCGAGGATAACTGGAAGAAATTGAAAGAAAAGGCCGTGAATCCCGAGTTGTACACGCTGCGGCGCGTACAGCGGATTTAAGGCAACATCAGCCCTGGTTCTGTCATCTAAGCGGGCATGAGCAAAGCAATTCAGAAAGTAGACGCTTTAGAAACACCGACGGACCTCAGCCGCGATGCGGTGGAGGCTATTTCCGAAGAGCTGCGCAAGCTGCTGGCGGATGTATTCGGGCTGTACATGAAGACGAAGAACTTCCACTGGCACATGAGCGGGTTGCATTTTCGCGATTACCACCTGCTGCTCGACGAGCAAAGCGACCAGATTTTCGCCATGACGGACGATATCGCGGAGCGGGCGCGGAAGATCGGCGGGACCACTCTGCACTCGATTTCCGAGATCGCCAAGTATCAGCGGTTGAAGGACAACAGCGCGGAATTCGTCGTGCCGCGAGAGATGTTGACGGAGCTGATGAGCGATAACAAGAAGCTGACCGAGTACATGCGTGCGACGCACGAAATCTGCGAGCGGCATAACGATGTCGGGACCGCCAGTCTGATTGAAGTTTGGATCGATCAGACGGAGCGGCGGACGTGGTTCCTGTTTGAGAGCGTGCAGCAGATTTGAGACGGACCGCCTCCAATATTGGCCGCCGATGAACACAGATAAACGCAGATAAGACCATTTGTTTTCAATCAGCGTTCATCGGCCGCTAACTTGGTTTCCCGCTCCCTGCGGTCACGGCTCGGTAGACTGCGGTAGCCGTGCTTCCGAGCCGTGACCATAGGGAGCGGTGTTTTTGAGTAAGCTAAGCTTGGTTGTATGAGGGTTGGCCTGTGCCTGATTCTGGCCGCGGCCGCTGTTTCGGCGGCTCCCATGTTGCGGTTACCGACCAGCGTATTGACGGTGCAGACCGCTGTCGGCGCTTCGCCGCCCGGTGTATCGCTGCAGGCGACGAATGCGGGAGATGGGACGCTTTCCCTTGGCGTTTCCGTTCCCTCGGAGATCACCTGGCTGACGGTGTCGATCGGGGCCGGGAATTCCATCCAGTTTGCTTTCCGTACCGCGAGTCTTGCGGCCGGAACCTACGCGGCTCGGGTGACTGTTTCGGATCCGAACGCGATCGACTCGCCGCAAGTCTTGATCGTGAACTTGCAGGTTGGCGGAACCTCGTATCCACCCATCGACCGGTATGTCGTGCCGGGATCGACTACCGACATCCCCGTGAACGCAGGATTCTGTTTCAGCTGCCCCTCGAAGGTCAGCACGAGCGATGGCGGCAAGTGGCTGTCGGTGACGCTGCGTGCGATTTCGACGATCCTCTACTACGATTCCATTCGGCTTGCGCCCCAGCCGAGCATGCCGGAGGGCACTTATACGGGCAGCGCCACCTTCGGCAACAATCTCGAAATAACGGTTCCTGTGACCATGCATCTGACCACCCTGCCGATTGCGGTGCCCTCCACCAATCAGATCAATGTGCGCCTGGCGCAGAATGGGCCAGAGGCTAACTTTCCGTTTCTTCCCTATATCTCGCTGACCAATTCCGGGATGGGTACGCTGCAGGTGACGGGGGTTTCGGGGTCCGGATCGGGCGTGAGCGCGATTAACTACGGCGGGCTGGCGATTGTCCGCGTCTTCCCCGGGTCGCTTGCGCCGGGGACTTACACCGACGGTCTCGTGACCATTCAATGTAGCGCCGCGAATTGTCCGGTGAAGGTGCCGGTGAATCTCGAGATTGTGCCGCAGGGGCCGCCGGTGCTTCAGTTTCAGGGAGCTGTCGACAATGCCACGTTTTCCCCGACGGGGTCGCCGGGCGATGTGATGATCGTGAAGGGCGAACAGTTGTCGCTCCAGGGGCCGGTTTTCGCTTCCGCGCCTTTGCCCACGACCCTGGGAGGGGCAAGCGTGCTGGTGAACGGGGTGGCGACGCCGCTCTATTATTCGTCGTTCGGGCAGATCGCGTTTCAGGCGCGCGCGGGCACGTACCTGGGGCTGGCGACGGTTCAAGTGGTGCGCGACGGGCAGCCCGGCAACACGGTTTCGGTGAACATGGCGCAGTATGCTCCGGGGATCGTAGTGGTGACGGATACGTCGTACAACGTAATCGATGCGACGCATCCCGCGAAGGCCGGGCAGACGCTGGTGTTTTGGGCTCTAGGGCTGGGGCCGACCAGCCCGGCGGTGGCAGACGGGGCAGCTGCGCCTGGTACTCCGTTGGCTCAGGTGATCGCGCCGGTAACGGTGAACTTTGGACTGCCGTTTTTCACATTTTCGGTTACGCCCGGGTTTTCGGGACTGAGTCCAGGGAGCGTGGGGCTGTACCAGGTGACCGCCACGATCCCGGCCAGCACTCCGGCAGGTACCATTTCGGCGTGGTTGCAGCTGCCGGGCGGGGTGAAGAGTAATTTTGTTGAGATTGGAGTGCAGTAAGGCGCGGAGGGCAGGGCGGGAACCTCCCCCACAAGAAGATGAAAAGGTTGGGTAAATCGGGTCAGGTCTCATGCTCATGCGAGGCTCCGCCGATGGATCAATATGCGCGGCTCCGAAGTCGATTCTATTCAACAAACAGCAACGGACTTTGAACGGGGCGGGTATTCTATTTCCCGCAATCTGATTGGGCTCGATTTCTACGGTGATGTCAAACGCGACATGGTGGGACTTGCCGAGAGGCTGTCGGGAACGCAGCAGCAGGATGTTGACTCGGCGTGGAACTATTTCAGGGCAACCGACCGGCGAATGGGGTCTTTGCTGTACAACGCCGCTAAATTGCTGCCATCTGTCCACCGCATGGCTGCGTGCAGCACAATCCTCGATGGCCTGCGGTCTTTAGGCATGAGCGCGCCTGCTATCGTCGATGTGAATTTTCGCATCGATTCCTCAGGCGAGGAGAAATTCTTGTTCGGCTGGCATCAGGATTATTGGTTTTCGATTTGTTCGCCAGCGGCTATCGTTGCGTGGATTCCGCTTACGGCAGTGCGGAAAGACGAGAACGGAGGCGTGGAATTCCTGCCACGAGATGCCACGGGCGGCAGAATTCTCAAGACGCGCACTAGCGACCGTTATAGCTCATACGCCGATGCTGTTCTGATCGACGAGGAGGTGCCGGACGTTCCGAGAGTAGCAATGGACATGAATGCCGGCGACGTTCTATTTTTCCGGTTTGATGTTCTCCATCGGAGCCTTCCTGTGCTGACGAGGGATCGGTCTCGCTGGACGCTGCAGGTACGATATGCGGATTTGAACGACGAGGCGTTCCGCCAGGAGCAATTCAAACCTGGCGTTGTGAATGCGTCGATATCGAGTTACGCGCAGAGGTCGAAATGATTTGGCAGAAGACGGCGGGAGACGCGCCCGATAATCAACTCTTCGGGATCCACTCCGACCGAGACAAGGCTTTCTGGAAGGGATTGGAAAAGATTCTAACGGAACATCCGCACTCCATGCTGCACGTTCTGGCGCATTGGCCGGTGTACACCAAAAGGATCTTGTTGACGCGGTTTCTAGCCCACTACGAGTTATTCAAATTAACGTTGGACCTTCCGGGAAGCATAGTCGAGCTTGGCGTTTCGAGAGGCGTCAGTTTCTTCTCATTCCACAAGTTTCTGGAGACTTTTTGCCCGACGGACACTAGTCGAAAGGTATTCGGGTTCGATTCGTTTGAGGGATTGACCGACTTCTCTGAGAAAGACGGGCAAGACGACGTCTTGAGCGACAAACAGCGCGGCGGTTGGTCGGCGGCGGATTCGGAGGCCGAAGTCTTCAGTCTGGCGAACCTGTATAACAGTGACAACATCCTGGCGCGAGAAAGGTGCAGGTTGATCAAAGGGCGGGTGCAAGAGACGCTACCGGGCTTCCTTGAGCAGACGCCAGGTCTGCGGATTTCATTGCTGCATCTCGATATGGACCTGTATGAGCCGACTTTGTTTGCGCTCGAAAAATTGTGGGACTTGGTGGTCCCAGGTGGGGTCATCGTGATGGACGAGTACGGACTGCCGCCGTGGGGCGGCGAAGCGGCCGCATTCGACGAATTCTGCCGGTCGCGGGCCTTGAAAGTGGCCATCAAGAAATTCACCTGGTGCCTAACTCCTACTGCCTATGTGGTGAAGGAATAGCAGCCAGCTTGCTTCCTGGCGGGCGTCCACGACGTAACCTATGCGAGAGTTCAGCGATCACCCATTTGTCCGGCGCGTGATAGCCCATATTCCGCCGGGGCAGTTTTTCCGCTACATTCTGGTCGGTGTCTGGAACACTGGTTTCGGATACGGGACCTTCGTTCTGTTCACATATCTTCTAAGCCTTCGCTGGCCGACGTACGGGTATCTTCCGGCTGGACTGCTATCGAGCGTGCTGAACATCTCCGTGGCATTCATGGGGTATAAGAAGTTCGTGTTCAAGACGAAGGGCAATTATCTTCACGAGTGGCTGCGGTGCATGGCTGTTTATGGGAGCAGCATTGCGATCGGATTCGTGGCTTTGCCCTGCGTGGTGTTTGCTGTAAGGCATGTGACCTCTATCGATCAGAAGGCTCCTTATGTGGCGGCGGCGCTGATGACTGGGTTTAACGCTGTTTACAACTTTATCGGGCATCGGAAGTTTTCGTTTCGTGGGCGGGTGGAGCAGGTAGTCTGAGGACTGGACGTCGACATGACTGTCGACGCGGCACGCCTGGAGGCGCGCGCCACAGAAGACACAAGAAAAGGAGACAGAAAACAGAAGACAGAACGACACAAGACAGCCCACAAGGCTCATTGCGCATTTGTGGCGTACGCCTCCAGGCGTGCCGCGTCGACTTTCATGTCGACGGGAGATTTTTCGTGAGCTCAAGCCACTCTTTCAATGTGGGCACCCGCCGATTACCTCACTTTTACCCTGAAGACCGCTGGATCTTCTTAACCTGGCACCTTCACGGTGCGCTTCGAACATCGCAAGCCCCTCCAGCGGCGAAAGGGCTGGCCGGAGAAGCCTTCGTTCTGATGGACCGTATCCTAGACAACGCGCGCACGGGACCGATGTTTTTGCGTCAGGATGCGATTGCTGAACTAGTGGTCTGTTCACTGCGTTATGGTGCCCAGGAGGGACGCTATGTCCTTGCGAACTTCGTGATTATGGCGAATCACGTTCACGTTCTGCTGCTTCCCAAGATGTCCGTTAGCAAGTCAATGAAATCTTTGAAGGGCTACACGGCGCGGGAGGCGAATCGACTGCTGGATCGAACGGGGGAACCGTTTTGGCAAAAGGAATCGTACGATCATTGGGTGCGGAACGAGGAAGAACGTTTAAGAATTGCTGCTTATATCGAAAATAATCCTGTTAAGGCGGGATTGGTTTCGCTTGCGCAAGAGTATCGTTGGTCTAGCGCTTACATCGACACGACTGTCGACGCGGCACGCCTGGAGGCGCGCGCCACAGCGGCTGGGCAACTGGGCTGAAGAGAAATTATCGGGTGATTTTGCGGATGAAGTCGGTTTCTTCCGGGCGGTAGGGTTTGCCGTCTTCCTTGAATACTTCGTGGAACCATAGGGCGGGTTGGCGGTCGGTGTAGGGGTGCTGCCAGGAATCCCAGGGCAAATAGGTCTGGGTTTTTCCGGCTACCAGGCCCCAGTTGATGGCCGCTACTTTGTATTTTTTGGCGATCGGAAGAATGCTTTCGAAGGTGCTGCCTTGGGGGCGGGCCATATATTCTGTGCAGAAGATGGGGCGGTTGTAGCGCTTCAGGGATTCCACGCGTTTTTCGAATTCCTCGGGCATGCCGTAGTTGTGGAACGAGATCACATCCGACTCGTCCAGTTGGATGCGCTCGATAGGGGACAGGGTTTTATCGCTGGTCCAATCGCCTTTCCAAACGCCGCTCGTCAGGAACTGGGTGGGGTGCTTGGTACGGGCCCACAGGAAAATTTTGGGCAGCAGTTCCTGCACCACCTTCAGTTTCTCGGCGGGCTCCTGGCGGCCGTAGCTGTTGTCGTTCAGATTGTCGGGCTCATTCCACATGTCCCAGCCGAGAATGCGGGGATCCTTACCAAAGGTGGCGAAGATGGATTTTACGTAGGCCTCGAGACGGCTGCGGTCGTTGGGGTCCTGGAGCGATTTCGCGCCCGGGCTTTGCACCCAGCCGGAGTTGTGGACGCCGGGGCGGGGCTCACGCTGCGCGCCGAGCTTGGGGAAGGGGTCCCAGCAGGAGTCGAACAGGACGAAAATCGGGCGGATGTGGTGCTTGGCGGCGATTTTCAGGAACGCGTCCATGCGCTGCTGGAAGCCTTTGGCGTTCTGCTGCCAGACCAGGTCGTGAAGGAAAACGCGCATGGTGTTCATGCCGATGGACTCGGCCCAGGCAAGCTCCCGGTCGATCTGCGGGGGGTCGAAAGTGTCGCCTTGCCACATCTCAATCTGGTTGATGGCGTTGGAGGTGATGTAGTTGCTGCCGACGAGCCAGGGCTGCTTGGAGTACCACTTATTGGCGGCTTTCTCGGTCCAGCGCTCGGAGGGCGTGATGGATAGGTCGACGGCGGGAAGAAGGAGCCAGGAGCCGGTAGCCAGTAGCCAGAATGCTGCGCGGGAATATTTCATTACTTGCGTTGAAGATAGCGTGCGCGGAGGTTTTCGTCAAGCAGGAAGAGGAGCCAGTAGCCAAGTAGCCAGGAGCCAGAAGGAACGCCATTCGTCCTCCGATTCTGGCCGTTCGCCTAGTTTTTTCGCACCTTGGCTTCCACTGGAGGATACAATGCGTTCATGGAACTTAAAGGGAAAAGGGTTGCCATCCTGATCGATACGTTGTATCAGGAAATGGAAGTGTGGTATCCGTACTTCCGGCTGCAGGAAGCGCATGTCGAGGTTTCCTATATCGCGGCCGAGGCGGGGAAGACTTATACCAGCAAGCTGGGGTATCCGGCGAAAAGCAGTTTGTCCTACGATCAGGCGAAGACGCGGGATTACGATGGGGTCGTCATCCCGGGGGGCTACGCGCCCGATCATATCCGCCGCCATCCTAAAGCGATTCAGTTTGTGCGGGACATGAATGCCGCTGGCAAACTGGTCGCGTCGATTTGCCACGGACCCTGGGTGCTGTGCTCAGCCGACATTTTAAAGGGAAGGCACGCCACCAGTTTTTTCGCGATCAAGGATGATGTGGTGAACGCGGGCGCCATCTTCGAGGATTCCGAGGTGGTGGTCGATGGGAACCTGGTAACTTCGCGCAAACCAGAGGATCTGCCGGCGTTCTGCCGCGCGTCGATCAAGGTGTTGGCGGCCGGTCCGCCTGTCGGCAAATAAAATGGAGCCAGTCATCGCAGTCAAAGGGCTCGAGAAGTCCTACGGAGACGTGCATGCCGTGCGCGGGATCGACTTCGAAGTCGCGCCCGGCGAAGTGTTCGGACTGCTGGGTCCCAACGGGGCCGGGAAAACCACCACGGTCGAGATCCTGGAAGGGCTGCGCCCGCGAACCTCCGGCGATGTGACGGTATTGGGACGCGATCCGGGCGTCGAGGTCAAGGCACTGAAGGATCGCATCGGGGTCTGCCTGCAATCGACCAATCTGCCGGACAAGATCACCGTGCGCGAGTCGCTGGCACTGTTCGCGTCGTTTTATTCGCGCAGCACCGATATCGACAAATTGATCGACCGATTGCAGCTTTCAGAGAAGCGCAACGCCTTGTACCAGACGCTTTCGGGTGGACAGAAGCAGCGTGTGGCCCTGGCGCTCGCCCTGGTCAACGATCCGCAGCTGGTATTTCTCGACGAGCCGACCACCGGCCTGGATCCGCAGGTGCGCCTGGAAATTCACGGCTTGATCAGCGAGCTGCGCGATGCGAAGCGGACCATTCTGATCACGACGCACTACATCGAAGAAGCCGAACGGTTGTGCGACCGGGTGGCGATCGTCGATCAGGGGCAGATCATCGCGCTGGGCACGCCGCGCGAGATTCAAGCGAAGACGCTGGGCACTTCGCGCGTGGAAATTCACACCGCGCAGCCGATGCCGCTGGACGTACCGAAGTTCGAGGAAGCCGAAAAGTTCGTGATGAGCGAGGATCGCAAGGTGCTGAACGTTTATTCGGCGAGGCCGGCGCGCACGCTGCCCGATCTGGTGAAGTGGATCGACCAGAACGGCCTCGAGCTCGAAGATATTCATTTGAAGCGGCCGACGCTGGAAGACGTGTTCATCGAGCTGACCGGAAAGAAGCTGAGGGACTGATGAAACCCTATCTGACATACATCCGCACCAGCCTGGCGCTGACCATGCGCGACCGCACCGTGCTGTTCTTCAACTACTTGTTCCCGCTGATTTTCTTTTTCATATTCGGGTTCATCATGCACGCCGAGCAGGGCGGCGCGATTGTGCAGATTGTGACCATGGTGCTGACGATCGGCATTCTCGGCTCCGGTTTTTTCGGCGCGGGGATGCGCACGGTGATGGACCGGGAAGCGAATATTCTGCGGCGGTTCAAAGTAGCTCCGATCACCGCGGCTCCGATCTTGATTTCGCAGATGGTGGTGGGGCTGGTGCATTACGTTCCGGTCACGGTGCTGATGCTGTCGCTGGCGCACTTCATATACGGGATGCCGGTTCCCACAAATTCGGGATCCCTGGCCATTTTCCTGCTGATCGGCGTGTGCGCGTTCCGGGCGATGGGCAGCATCATCGGCGCGGTCGCAAACTCCATGCAGGAGAGCCAGATCATCATCCAGCTGCTGTATTTCCCGATGCTGTTTCTGGGCGGCGCGACTTTTCCGATCTCGATCATGCCGAACTGGCTACAAATGGTGTCGCAGTTTATTCCCACTACGTATCTTTCGCTGGGATTGAACGGCATCTTGCAGGGGCACGAAACGATCTGGCAAAATCGCGAAAATCTGGGCGCCGCGGGAGCGCTGCTGCTCACCGCGGTGGTGGGAATGTTCCTGGCCGTTAAGTTGTTCCGGTGGGAAAAAGAAGAAGAGATGAAGGGGTCGGCCAAAGCCTGGCTGGTGGTGGTGCTGGCTCCGTTCCTGCTGGCGGGGGCCTGGCAATCGTATTCGAAGGGCAACATGGAGAAGGGTAAGATCCTGACCCGGGAGATGCGGCGGAGCCACACGTTCCTGATCCGCGACGCGCGACTGTTCGTGGGCGACGGAAACGTCATCGAACAGGCTGCGGTGCTGGTGAAGGAAGGCAAGATCGCCGAGATTTTCACGGGCACGGGTCCGGATCCAAAGACGCTGAAAGCAGATCCCATCGATGCGGCGGGCAAGACACTGATGCCCGGCCTCATCGATATGCACGTGCATCTCGGGGCGCCCGGCGGCGTCTACGAGAATGCGGCCGACTATGGAACGACTGACAAGAATTTCCCGCGGGAGCTGGCAGCGTATCTCTATAGCGGCGTCACTGCCGTGAAGAGCGTCGGCGATTCACTGGACGAAGTTCTCAAGGCTCGGGCGAAGAGTTCCTCAGGCGAAGTTCTTGGGGCGGAGTTGTTCGCGGTGGGCCCGCTGTTTACGGCCGAGGGAGGGCATGGCACGGAATACGCCGCCAATCTTCCGGAGGTTGCGCGCCCCGCGTTCAACGCCGGTTTCGTACGGATTCCGAAGACTCCGGAAGAAGCGAGGAAGATGGTGGAAGAACTCGCGGCCCGGCACGTGGACGGAATCAAAGTGATTCTCGAAGCGGGCTCGGCGTCGCGGCCTTTCGTTCGCATGGATCCCGCTCTGGTGAAGGCGGTGGCGGACGCGGCGCGCGCGGCGAATCTTCCGGTGGTTTGCCATACGGGGAACGCTCACGATGTGGAAGACGCGGTCAACGCCGGGGTCAACGGCATCGAGCACGGATCGGTGGTCGACGCGATTCCGGAGGCGCTGTTCGCGAGGATGAAGCAGGCGGGCATCTCCTATGATCCGACGCTCGACGTGATCGAGGCCTTTATCGCGATCGGACAAGGCAAGCTGGACGGGCTCGACCGCAGTCTGGTGCAGCAGGTGGGACCGAAGAAGCTGCTGGAATCGACCAAGAAATATTTCAGTTCGCCGGACGCCGAGAAAATGCGCGACGGAATGCGCAAGTATCCGATGCTGATGGAAATGGGGAACCGGAACCTTCTCGCCGCGATGCGCGCGGGTGTCCTGCTGGTGACGGGAACGGATTCGGGCAATCCGGGAATCGTCCACGGGCCGGGCGTTCATCGCGAATTGCAGTTGTGGGTGGAAGCGGGGATTCCCGCGGCGGTAGCGCTTCAGGCCGCGACCTACAATGGGGCGCAGATGCTTCGCGCGGCGGATCGGATGGGGCTGATCAGGAAGGGTTTTCAGGCGAATTTGTTGCTGATAGATGGGAATCCGCTCAAGGACATTTCGGTGACTGAGCGGATTTCCATGGTGATGTTCAAAGGGGAGCGGGTGGATCGGAGCGAGTTGTTCGATCAAAAGTGACGCCTGACGGTGTACGATAAGTACGTGCAACGCGTGTGCGCTACATTGCTGCTGGTCCTGTTCGGCTTCCCGCTGATCGTTCCCGCAGTCCGCGCGGATAGCGAAACCAAGTTGCCCACCTGCTGCCGCCGCGAAGGGAAACATCACTGCGGGATGGCGAACGCTGGGAGCCAACAAACCCCCGGCGCGTCGGCTCGCACGAAGTGTCCGTCGTATCCGGTCGCGAGCGCGGCGCCGCTGTTTTCCAACACCATCCTGCTGAATCAATCGCAGATCTTTTTCGCGTCGATCGTAAGTCACCCGGCCGTTCACTCTCAGACGAAAGCGCTGCAACGGGTCTCGTTCAGCCGGTCCCGCCAGAAGCGCGGACCACCCGCACTGGTCTCCTAAACCAATCCAAGTGAGCGTTCGCGGTTTCGCGGACGTTCTGCATTTCTTGAGGATCGGAAGTCACCATGATGCTTCATAGAATTGTTTTTATTTTCTGTTTTATTAGTCTGATTTCGGCTCAGGAGACCATTAACTTCGCAAGCGCGGGCGGACGTGTAACCGATCCTAGTGGAGCCGTGGTGCAAGGGGCGGTGGTGACGGCGCGGCAAATCGATACCAGCCTGACGAGCATCGCCAAAACGGATGGCGACGGGAGGTTTCGGTTTCCCTATCTGAGGCTCGGCCCGTATGAAATAACTGTTCATCAGCAAGGATTCGCCGACGTCACGCGATCCGTCACGCTGACCATCGGCGCGGCGTTCGACCTTCCGGTGACGCTCTCCGTAGGGCCCAACCAGACCAACGTTACAGTGAGCGGGGAAGGGATGGTGCTGGAAGCGGCGCGCACTCAGATCGCGGGTACCGTGCAGCAATCGGAGGTGCGTAATCTCCCGCTGAACGGGCGGAATTTCCTCGACCTCGCGCTGCTGGTTCCGGGCGTCTCTCCCACAAATACTCAATCGAACCAGTTGTTCGCCGAAACATCGGCGGTGCCGGGCCAGGGATTATCCATCGGCAGCCAGCGTAATTTCTCCAATAGCTTTATCGTCGACGGACTTTCCGCGAACGACGATGCCGCGGGACTCAGTGGAATCTTCTACGGCCTCGATGTGGTCCAGGAATTTCAAGTGGTCACTTCGGGAGGCCAGGCGGAGTTCGGACGCGCGATGGGCGGCTATATCAACATGGTGACCAAAAGCGGCACTAACACTCTTCACGGGGACCTGTATAGTTACTTCCGCAATCAGCGATTCAATGCGGCCAATCCACTTTCGAATACGAAGCTTCCCTCGACTCAAACTCAGTTCGGCGCTAGCCTCGGCGGCCCGATCGTTCGCGACCGCACGTTTTACTTTGCTAACTTCGAGCAGAGGAATCTGAATCAAACCGGTCTCATCACCATCGCGCCCGCGAACGTCGCAGCCATTAACGCCCGCCTTCTCTCGACCGGCTACCCGGGCGAGATGATTTACACCGGCCTGTTTCCCAATCCTGTTCACAACGAGAATTTCCTCGGCAAGCTCGATCATCAGTTCAAACAGAAGGATCAATTCCTGGCTCGCTACAGTCTCTACCATGTAACTAGCGACAACTCGCGCGGAGCCGGAGCATTGAGCGCCGCAAGCGCGTCCGCAGGACTAACCAACACGGATCAGACAATCGCCGCGAGTAACATATGGACGGTTTCGCCCGCAACTGTGAATGAGACCCGCGGACAGTTCACGCACAGCAATTTGCTGGCGTTGCCCACCGATCCCGTTGGTCCTGCCGTGAGTATATCCGGCATCGCTTCGCTCGGCACTCTTTCGGGTTCCCCCACCGGCCGCCAGAATAATCTCTATGAGCTCGCGGACAACCTTTCGCATCAGGCCGGCGCGCACGCACTGAGAGCGGGAGTCGACTACTTATATAACGACGACACTATAACTTTCCCCCGATCCATTCGAGGCGCGTATACCTTCTCATCGCTGGCGAACTTCATGCAGGGAATATACAACAACGCCGGCTATACGCAGACTTTTGGCAACACGGTCGTGTCGCAGACGAATCCTAATGTTGGATTCTATGCTCAGGATGAGTGGAAAGTTAACTCCCGGCTAACTTTGAATCTCGGCGTGCGTTACGACCTGGAGTTTCTTAAAACAATCGCGACCCAGACGGGTAATATCTCTCCGCGCGGCGGCTTTGCGTGGGCTCCGTTTGCTTCCCGCAAGACGGTGGTGCGAGGGAGTTATGGAATCTTCTACGACCGCATCCCCTTGCGTCCGCTGGCCAACGCACTGCTATCCAGCGGAAACACTACTACGATTAATAGTGAGAGCCAACTGAGCGTCAGTCTCTCCCCCACCCAAACCGGTGCGCCGGTGTTTCCGAATATCCTGCCAGCCGCCGGATTGCCCGCGGGCGTCCTGGCGAATTTCAGCACCATGAATCCGGATATGAAGAGCGCTTACTCCGAGCAAGGAAGCTTTGAGATTGAACACCAACTCCCTGGCAACAGTGTGCTGAGTGTTGGATATGAGCACCTCCGGGGAATTCACCTTATCGTATCCGTCAATCAAAACGTGCCCGCCTGCGCGGCCGTGGGAGCCAACAACGGGTGCCGGCCCAATTCCGCGTATGGGAACAACAGCCAGTATTCGTCGCTCGGCGATTCTCACTATGACGGGTTACACATTTCGTTCATTCAGCGCCCTGTCCGTTGGGGAAACTATCGCGTTAGCTACACCTACTCAAAGGCTCTCGATAACGTCGGCGAATTCTTTTTCAGCGCGCCCATTGACAACTTCAACATCTGGCGGGATTACGGACGCTCCGACGACGACCAGCGCCACCGCTTGGTCTTCGACGGCGCTATTCACATGCCTCTGGGTTTCCAGTTGAGTGGGATGCTGCAATACTACTCACCCTTGCCGCTCAATATCACGTCGGGTGTTACTTCCATCCAAGGCACTGCCGGCCGGCCAATCGTGAACGGATCGTACCTTGGACGGAACACCGGTATAGGTAACGATTTCTTCAGCATGAGCATGAGGCTAAGTCGAACCTTTCTTATCACGGAGCGTTTAAGGATGGAAGCTCTGGCGGAGGCATTCAATGTGCTCAATCATCGTAATAATCTTACGTTGAACGGGTCGTTTGGAGCAGGGGCGTATCCGTCGAGTCCATCGGCCGCCTTTGGGCAAGTGACAGCGGTCAACGATCCGAGGGTTGCGCAATTCGCTTTGCGGTTCCATTTCTAAGTGCGGCGCATCGACACTTTTCAACGGGCGTCGAGATGAGTCTCGACGCGGCACGCACGAGTCGAGTGCGCCACGGTGTCACGCCAGGGGTTATTAGGGCAGATAGGCGCTCAATTGCGGCAGCGGTCTGACGTCTGGCTCTAGTAAGAGGATCGTGCGCGCCGGATATAACGAGCGAAGCTTGCTATTCTCATCCGCTCCCAGATCGCGAGCCCAGATGATGCGAGCCGAGCCTATAGAAGCTTCGTTGTACACCCATTCATCCTGGAAAATGTGGCGAGGCGAGTAGCGAACGAATACCAGTAGTTCCCCGGGTAACTCCGCGAGCTGCTGATTCACATAAATGCGCCGCTCGGGATTGGTGTGGTTGATGGCATCCCAAGTCTCGTATTGCATCATCGCCAGCGCATAGTCTTCCGTATCGATCAAGTGAAGACCATACCAAAAGATAAAGTGAATCGCGCATAAGAACAGAATCAGACGCGCAGCTTCGGGACTCCATCCTCCAATCTGTTGAAGTCCCGCGACACTCATCAATATAAACAAGCATGTTACTCCTCCAAGATAGTGAAGCTGAAACGCGGGAAAGAAGTTAGTACCGAGGGCGAACAATAACAATGTAAGCAACACCCAGCCATACCGAGGCTCACGGATCGCAGCGAACCAAAAGGCGGGAATTGCCAGAAACAGAGGCGCTAAGAAGAAAAAACGATAATAGCGAACCCGATACTCCAGACGAAGCAAATAACTTTGAACCGTTTCATTTTCACTTTGCCGAAATGACATCTGCGATTTATATTCAAGTTGCTGTTGAGGAGTCAGCTCACGGTGAGGCACCGGATCGGGCTGAAAAGTTAAAGCCGCTGGCACACCGTATTGGTACTGACTAAGTTGATAAGGAAGTTGGGTCCAGTGACCGGTGACGCTCTTGTTTTGAAGCAGTGTGATTCCAACGGCTGGAATCAGGGCTAAGATAACGATCGGTATGGTCGGGACCACCCGCTTCGCGGCCGGAATTAGAAACAAGAGAACGGCGATCGCTAGAAAGATCGATTCATAAGGACGAGTGAGAAGGTGAATAGCCAAGCCCGCACCCAGGGCCAGCGCATGGCGCGTTCGGGCGTGTTCCACCAGCCTCGGAAGCGCTCCGAACACCAGGCAGCCGGCCGCCGCCGCGAGCGCGCCGCCCCAATAACCATTCATCCACTGGTTCAACGGGCCGAACTCGATCACTGCGAGAATACTTCCCGCCAGCGCCCATGCGGGAGTTATCCAGGCTCGCAGCATCCAATAGCAGAGCGCGGCGAACGAGGCTGTCGAAAGCAAGATTCCGGCCCATGGATATCCGGTGAAAGCCCGGCCGATGGCAAGCATCACGCCCTGGCCGATGGGATAAATCGAACTGTAAGTGGGCTCTTGCAGTATAAAGAACGTCTCGAAAAACTGATGCAGAGTATGTGCCGGATTCGCGAGCCGAAAATGGCGTAGAGTGTCGGCGACGAAGAGGTGTCCGAACTCATCGTAAATATCGGGCGTCGGGACAGGATGACGCGCCAGGAGCACCAGGCGCAATCCGACCGGGAGAATCGCCAGCGCCGCCATGCACCACCGCGTCTCGACTGAGAGTCGCCTGCCGAATGGTGCGATGAATGGTCGCCAGGCTACGGCCAACACTACCAATAGGATCGCGATTGTAATTTCGATAAAGTCGCTTGCGCCAAAGCCGATGGGATTCTTGATTGGATCGAATGAGCTGAGGAGGCGCATTACTTGACCTCCTCGAATTTCAGCTTCGGACGCTTGGCGGGGCTGGCCTTCGACTTATTCTCTGTCTGCGCCGCGGGTGGCTGTTCCAATTGGATCTGCGGCTGCTGATAAGGTGACAGCTTCGGCGGCCGTGCGTCGGGTTCCAGCAGCCAAGAAACGCGATCCGGATAATAACTGCGAAGCTGCTCATTTTCCGCTGCGCCCAAGTCGCGCGCGAACACCACGGTTTGCCGGTCGATATCGGCGCTGTTGTAGACCCACTCAGTCAAGGTATGTTTGGGCCAGTAACGAACGAACACCAGTTGTTTGCCCGGAGCTTGCGCGAGCTGCGTGTTGACTCCGATTCGCCCATCGGGATCGCCGTGATTCACTTCGTCCCAGGTCTGATACTGTTCCAAATACTTCGCGAAATCCTGATTGCTCGCTAACTGCACTCCGAGCCAAAACAGGAAGTGCGCCCCGCACAGGAACAGGATCACGCGCACGGCATCGGGACCTACAAGATGATTCGCAATGGTCAGACGGCTGAGATTTTCAAGGCCCACCACCGTCACCAGTAGGAACAGGCAAGTTACTCCCGCGACGTAGTGAGCATAAAAATACCCGTAAACATTGGTTCCCACAAAAAAGATGAGCAGCGTGATGAAGACGTATCTCATGCGGGCGTCGCGGAAGCTCCAGAAGAAGGCAGGCAGCGCCAGGTAGAGCGGAGGTAGAAAGAAAAACCTGTAGAATCGGACGCGAGTTGTCAGCCGGTCGAGGAAGCTCGCGGCAGTATCGGTCCCTTCGCCATGCACGAGCGATTGCACCTCGTAGGAAGTCCGCTGCTCGCGCGTCAGCTCGCGATGGGGCACCGGATTCTCCTGCAATGTGAAGGTAGACGGCACTCCATATTGATACCGGCAGAGCGCGTACGGCAGAGTGGTCCAGCTTCCGGTGACCCGCTTGTCGTGAAGCGCGATGAGTCCCAGCGCGGGCAGCACCACGAGCGCGGCGATCGCGGCAACCTTCATCACAGGCGCAAGCTGAACGCGCAGGAGAGGCGCGAAAAAGAGAATCACGCTCAACGCCAGAAAGATCGACTCGAAAGGACGAGTAAGCACATGGATTGCCAGCCCGACGCCCAGCAGAATCGCATCCCGCGTCCGCCAGCGATCGCGCAGGCGCGGCAACGCTCCGAACACCAGGCATCCCGCCGCGGCGGCCAGCGCGCCTCCCCAATACGTATTCATCCAATGGCTGAACGGACCAAACTGAATCACCGCCAACACCCCGCCGAGCAGCGCCCATGCGGGCTTGGTCCACCCGCGTAGCATCCAATAACAGAGCCCTGTGAACGCCGCAGTCGACAAGGCAATCCCCGCCCACGGCTGCCTGAAAACCAACTGGCCGAATGCCAGCGCCAATCCCGGACCTAATGGATAAATCGAACTGTAGCTCGGCTCCTGCAAGATGAAGAGCGTCTCGAAAAACCGGTGCATGGGGTGCGTCGGATTCGTCAGGCGGAAATGCGCCAGCGTATCGCCCAATAGCAGATAGCTGAAATCGTCGGCGCCCAACGGAGTCGGAATCGGAGACGTGTGCAGCATGGCGAGCCGCAGCACAACCGGCAGCGCCGCCAGAATAACCGCGCACCAGATCGTCCGCTCCGCGAGTCGATTCGCCGCCCGGCCCCACTTCTGCCATCCCAGCGCACCCCCTACCAGCGCCAATGCCAGGGCCATCTCAACGAAATCGGCCGCCCCGAACCCGATGGGATTGTGCAGAGGAAGGAACGAATAGAACAGGCGGAACAGATAGAACATCGCGGAATGAGTATTATAGGGCATTGAGATGCCTGCCGCCCTCAGCAGCTACACGCTCGAAGATCAGGAGCGGATGGCCAGGGCGACCAACTATTTCGCCTGGCAGCACAGCCTGGTCATTCGCGAGCTCGGCCGCCGCGTCATCGAAATTGGATGCGGCATCGGCAATTTCACCCGCCTGTTGCTCGACCGCGAAGCCGTTCTCGCGCTGGATATCGAACCCGGTTGCATCGACCGCCTTCAGCAGCGCTTTCCTGGTCAAGCCAATTTGCGCGCCATCGCCTGCGATTTGAACTCGCCTTCGTTCCCCGACTTGCAGCCGTTCCACGCCGACTCCTGTGTCTGCCTTAACGTCCTCGAACACATTGAAGACGATCGCGAAGCCCTGCGCCGCATGTCGGCGGTCCTCGCTCCCGGTGGAATCGTAATCCTGCTGGTCCCCGCGTTCCCGAGCCTCTACGGCCCCATCGACCACCTCCTCGGCCACCACCGCCGCTATACCCGCGCGTCCATCGCGCGACTCGCCACGGAAGCCGGACTCCGCGTAAAGACTTCCCGGTATCTGAACGCAGTGGGATTTTTCGGCTGGTGGATCAACGCCCATATCCTCAAGCGGCAAGCGCAATCCGAAGCGCAAATCGCATTTTTCGACCGTTATATCGTCCCCATCTCCTCACGGCTCGAAGCCTTAATAAAACCGCCGTTCGGCCAATCTTTATTCATCGTTCTGCAGAAGTAAATTTCCGAAACCTGAGCACCTCAAGTAGCATCCTCTAGGGCAGAACAGTCTCGGTTCGCGTGTATGAACCCACTTCACATACTGGGATCCTGGGGGAAAATTCTGCGTGGAAAAATCCCTCTGCTCTCGATCGAAATTACTCGCGAATGCCCTTTGCGCTGCCCCGGATGCTATGCCTATGGCGATTCGCACCTCGCCGGCGGAGCCCAACTCCGCGATCTTTCCGACTTCCGCAGCGACGATCTGGTCCGCGGCATCCTCCATCTGGTCGAGCGCCACGATCCCATGCACGTCTCGCTCGTCGGAGGCGAGCCTCTCGTCCGCCATCGCGAATTGAGCCGCGTTCTCCCCGTCCTTAGCGCCCGCGGCACCCACACCATGATTGTCACCAGCGCCGTGATTCCGATTCCCTCGGATTGGATGGTTCTGCCCCGCATCACGGTCGCCGTCTCAGTCGACGGTCTGCCTCCCGACCACGACCTCCGCCGCCATCCCGCCACCTACGACCGCATCCTGAAAAATATCGCCGGACGCCGCGTCAATATCCACTGCACCATCGTCCGCCAGCATCTCCAGCAGCCCGATTATCTGGCACAGTTCCTCGCCTTTTGGAGCGCCCGGCCCGAAGTGAACCGCATCTGGTTCAGCGTTTATTCTCCGCAGCGCGGCGAATCGAGCGCCGAGCGACTTACCCCTGACGATCGACTCCAGCTCGGCGCGATTCTTCCCTCCCTTAGCCGCCGTTTTCCCAAGCTGATGCTGCCCGAGGGAATGGCTCACGCATTCGTCCAGCCGCCTAAAGATCCTTCCGAATGCCTGTTCTCGAAGATGTCCGTGAACTACACTGCCGATCTTCAAACCAAGGTCGAGCCATGCGTGTTTGGCGGCGATCCGGATTGCAGCCAGTGCGGCTGCTCCATCAGTGCGGGACTCCACTGGATCGGCGGCCTCACAGTCGCCGGACCCTTGAAAATAAAGCATCTTGCCCAGGCCTCCATCGCTACCGGAGGGTTCGTGAACCGCGTCCTTCCCGACCATACGGAGGTCTCCCGATGGACGCGTCCCGAGCTGGTCCAGATAGCTTCGACGCGCGCCTCCGACTACGCTGAAACTTCCAAAAAATAGTCCAGCCTCCCGCATCGGCCCCCGAAAAAATATCGTTTCACATCTTTACAAAATTTAAAGCTGGGTGTAAGCTTCTCTGAGAATGGGAGTCAGTAGTGGGGCACTCCCGCATTGTAATCTCAAATCTTGAAACGTTTAAAACGTGAAAAGGGGCCGTCCATGAAGAACGTCTCGCTCGCCGTTGTTCTGGTTTTATTGGCACTCCTGCCAATCGCTAACGCCCAGACCGTGACCGGGCAAATTACTGGCACCGTGGTCGATTCCGCCGGAGCCGTCATCGCCGGGGCTACCGTCCAGATCACCAACGAAATATCGAAACAGGTCCGCGAGTTCACCACCTCATCGAATGGATCGTTCATCTTCGCCGATATCATCCCGGGCGAGTACAATCTTCGCGCCACCCATCCAGGATTCAAGACCTATCTCCAGAACCGAATCACCGTCGGCACTCTTGAGAAAGTGGACGTTCACAACATCCGCCTCGAAATCGGCGACGTCAGCACGTCGGTCGAGGTGCAAGCTTCCGCGGCGCGCGTCCAGACCGACAGCTCAGACCATGCCACGGACGTGAACCTCGCCCAGATCAAGGAGACTCCCATCAAGGGCCGCAACTTCCAGGCCATCATCAAGGATCTGCCCGGCGTCATCGATATGGGAACGTACGATCAGCGCGGTTGGAACGGCAACTCCGCCATTATTAACGGCGGCCAGCAGGGGCAGGTCCTGATCACGTTCGACGGCATTGCCGCGCAGGACAGCGGTGCGCCCGGCCTCAGCACTTACCAGGCGCCCAGCGTCGATGCCATCGGCGAAGTCAGGTTGCTCACCGGTAACTATGCCGCCGAATATGGCGCCCGCAACGGCGGTCAGATGAACATCTCCATCAAGAACGGCACCGGCCAGTTCCACGGCAGCGCGTATTATTACTACCGCCACGAGGAATTCAACGCCAATGAGTGGTTCAACAATCAGCTGAACGTTCAGAAACCGAAGTATCGCTACGAGAATCCGGGCGGCACCGTCGGGGGGCCGGTCATCATCCCGAAAGTCCGGTTTAACAAGGATCACAACCGGCTGTTTTTCTTCTATTCCTGGGATCAGGTGTGGAACACGGTGAACACCTCGCTTAATAAATACACCATGCCCACCACTCTAGAGCGCAACGGAGATTTCTCCCAAAGCGTCAACCCCAACGGATCGCAGATCCTGATTCGCGATCCCCTCTCCGGAGCGACGTGCTCGACCGCCGGCGCTGCTGGCTGCTTCCCGGGTAACAAGATTCCCCTCAACCGCCTGAGCCCCATCGGCAGCGCGATGCTGAACCTGTTCCCGCTGCCGAATACCACCGATCCCACGGGCCAGCACCAGTACAATTTCACTGACGTTCTTTCGCAGATCAATCCTCGCCGCGATAACATCCTGCGCGTCGATTACAACATCTCCACCAAGGACACGTTGTTCGTCCGCTTGTTGCAGGATTATCAGGCGCAGTCCGGTTTCGGCGCGATTCTCGGGTCGGCCGGCGATGGCTGGGGCCAGTTCCCGCACAGCTACTTCATTCCGTCGGTCGGCGCGGCCACCACTTATGTCCACACCTTCCGTCCCAACCTGATTAACGAAATCACGTTCGGACAGAACCGGGCTCACCAGCAGAACGTCCCCACGGACCCGACCTCCTATAAAGCCAGCCAGCTTCCGTTCACATCCAATGGCCAGCAGCTCACCCTGCCCACCATCTTCGGGTCGTCGGCGAATTATCTGAACCTTTTGCCGAATGTCAATTTCGGCCTGCCCTCAGGCTTTACGGCGCAGGCGGCGCCCACTGGAATCCCGAACCTTCCCAGCTTCGGTTTCGATAGCCGCTGGCCGTTCGACGGTACCGACAGCCTGCTCACGTTCAGCGACAACATTACCTGGATCAAGGGCAGCCACAGCATCAAGGGCGGTTTCTATTTCGAGCACGACGCCCGCAACGTCAGCGTCTACTCGGTGTACAACACGGCCGGAACGTATTACTTCGGTTCCGACTTGGGCAACCCCGTCGATACCGGCGATCCATTCTCCAACGCGCTCACTGGCAATGTTTATGGATACGGTCAGGATAACGTCAAACAGATCAACCGCGCGCGTTACAAGCAGACTGAGTTCTTCATTCAGGACACCTGGAAAGTCAGCCGCCGCTTCACGTTGGATTATGGCGCACGCTTCCAACGGCTCGGAGCGCTCTATGAGGCGAATAATGCGCAACTCGGCATGTTCCAGGGATCCGCGTACTCCAAGTCGGCGCAGGGACAGCTTCTCTATCCCTATTGCACGGTGGCAGTTGCTTCCACCGCCAGTTGCCCTACGGCCAATAAAGCGTCCATCAATCCCATCACCGGCAAGCAGTATGCTTATTCGCAGCAAGGCACCTTCGATCCCGCCAGCTATTCCGGCACGCCCTTCAGCGGTATCGTGAACTCCAGCAGCTACTTCAAAACGCCTGCGATGCAAGTCTCGCCCCGCATCGGCTTCGCCTACGATGTCTTCGGAAACGGCAAGACCGCTCTTCGCGGCGGCTTCGGCGTGTTCTACGGCCGCGCCTTCGGTGTCGATACTCTCGGCGCAACCGGCGTCGGCATTGGTCCGATCGCCACGCCGCCCCACTTCCTGGCTCCGATCATTCTCAATACCACCATCAACAATCTGGCCGGCTCGCAGCTCGTGTTTACGCCTCAAACCACGGTAGGCGGACCGCTTGCTTATGCGCCTCCGAAGACACTGGACTTCAGCTTCGGAATCCAGCACGACCTCGGCAAAGGATTTGTGATGGATGTATCCTTCATCGGCAACGTCGCTCATCACCAGTTCAACCAGGGCAACATCGACCTGAACGCGGTAGCTCCCTTGACGGATTGGACCCCGACCGCCAATAACGGTCAGCCTGGGCCAGTGGCGAAATTCCTCGATCCCACCAGCGCCAACGGCGGAACCGGCGGCTTTTACAACACGAACCTGCTCCGTGCGCTCGCCGGCGCCTATCCGGGCTGGGGAGGCATTCAGCTTTACACCCAGAACGGCGAATCGCAATATGACGCGCTACAGGCGCAATTCAACAAACGCGTCGGCCAGCGCTTCCACTTCGGCAGTAACTACACTTGGTCGAAAACGCTCGCTTATGCCCGCAATCAGTGGGTTTCCGACCACCTGCTCCGGAACGTCGCGGGCCTCAATCAAACCAACGGCACCGGAACGCGTCCGCAAGCGGTCAACATCAACTGGGGTTACGCCGTACCTGGTGCTGGAAAACGCTGGAACAATGCGTTTGCCAAGCAGGTGACGGATGGCTGGCACATCGAAGGCATTGCGACCTTCTACTACGGATCGGCCCTGGCGGTGACCTGTTCCGCGAACGGCGCGCCTATCGGCTACTGGACGGGAACTCCCACCGGCGGCTTGCCTTTTCGCTGCCAGCAGAGCGGCCCGCTGTTCCTTCCCGCCGGCACAACCCCCGCGTCGGTCGGCTCCACCGCTCCGGCCAACCTTTGGTATCCGTTCGCCGCGTCAAGCTTCGCGTTGCCCCCGGTCAATTCGCTGGGTATCGGCAATGCGCAGCCAACCATGACCTACGGCCCGGGCGTGGAGAACATAGACCTGAGCCTGTACAAGGAATTCCATGTGTTCGGCGAAGGCCGCGTTCTTCAACTGAAGTTCGAAGCCTTCAACGCCTTCAATCACTTCAATCCCAACAACCCAAACATGAACCTGGCCTTGAACTTCTCCAACGGAGTCAATACCAACGCCGCCTTCGGGACGATCACCTCAGCGTCCATCCCAGCCCGCCACGGTGTCCTGTCCATCCGCTTCAACTTCTAACCCAAAGGCCGGTCCGCCCACCCAGAGCGGACCGGCGTTTTGCACCGCAAACGCCCCATCATGCAGATTCTTTTCGGCCAAGGCCAGCGCCTCCTGGATTCTCTGTTCCCGATCTCCTGCCGCCCACTCGATTTCGCCGAGCGTGCCTTGGTTTTGCGTCCGCCGCATGCGGCATACCAGCGAACAATACAGGCGGAAATCGCCACTTCCCGCTGCAGGTGGGACCAGAAATCCAACTTACCGGGATCCTCGGCAGCGCGAGCTGGATAAGCCTCACTAAGCGTCTGCTCCGCTTTGCGATGAACGGCGAGAGCCTCGCTCTCGCGGCCATTGCGAAACATAATCGCTCGCAGTTCCACCTGGGCCATGGACTCATACCAGCGCGCCCGGATCTTTTTGCGCAGCTACGCGGGGGCAGCGCCAGGTGAAGTGGATGGGGTGGTGCAGCTCAACGTGCTGATTCCGGCATCGGTTGCTCCGGGTGGGATGGTGCCGGTGGTGATCGGCACGGGTGGGCAGACCGGCGCGACGATGGCTGTAAATTAGTGCTGACCCCTCCATAACTGTCGGGGTTCTGTGTCGGTACGGACCGGGGACATGGGTGACACTTTAGTCCGGGGACATGGGTGACAGTTCATTGACGATGGGTGGATCAGGTCGACCTTAGCAAAGCACGCCAAGGTGGTAGGCGATGCCATGGAAGGAAGACGGAACAATGGAACAACGAGTCGAACTGATTCGGTTACACGACGAAGGAGAAAGTATTGTCTGGCTCGCCGAAAGCTACGGGGTGTCGCGCAAGACGATCTACAAGTGGCTGGATCGTCATCAGGTGGAAGGGAGCGGCGGGTTGCGGGATCGGAGCCGCGCTCCGCACCGGAGCCCGCAGCGGCTGAGCGAAGAGATGATTGCGCGGATCGTCGAGGCGCGGCTGCGCTGGGGCTGGGGACCGCGCAAGCTGGCGGTGAAACTGGCGCAGGCGGTGCCCGATCAGAAGGTCCCGGCGGCGAGCACCATCGCGGAGTTGCTGCGCAGCAAAGGGCTGAGTCATCCGCGGAGGCGTCGCGTGCGGACGCCGCTGTACGGGCCGCCCCTCGCCGCCGTGGCCCAGGCCAATGAGACCTGGTGCGCCGATTTCAAGGGATGGTTCCTGACCGCCGACGGCACGCGCTGCGATCCGCTGACCATCACCGACGCGCACAGCCGCTATTTGCTGTGCTGCCAGATCGCGGCCAAGACCGATCGGGCGCATGTGGAGGCGCTGTTCGACATAGCGTTTCGTGAATATGGAATGCCCGCCGTGATTCACACCGATAACGGCGCGCCCTTTGCCAGCCGGGCTCCGGGAGGCCTCAGCCGGTTGTCCATGCGCTGGGTCCGGTTAGGAATCGTCGCCCAACGAAGCCGTCCCGCATCGCCGCAGGACAACGGCCGGCATGAGCGCATGCATCGCACACTCAAGCAGGAAACGCTACGCCCGCCGGAGCGTAATCCGCGTCGGCAACAGGACGCGTTTCATGCTTGGCAGAAAATCTATAACCACGAGCGGCCGCATGAATCGCTCGACTATCGGACGCCGGCGAGTTGCTACGCGCGCTCCCTGCGGGCGTTTCCGCGGCGCGTGCCGGAGGTGGAATACGACGCCGACGTCCACGTGCGGCGGATCTCACAAAAGGGCGAGATGCGATGGAACGGCCAGCGCACGTTTGTCAGCGAGACTTTCGCGTATGAATATCTCGGGCTGCGGGCGAGTGACGATCGCTACTACGAAGTGTTGTACGGCCCGCTGGTGATCGGCTGGTTCGACACCTTCCGCCCCCGCTTTCATCGGCAGTTGCCGCGTCAGCTGCGGACCCAACAGGCCTGAGGAAATGACGGGCGGTGGAAAGCGTGGAAATCCAAACAGCGGATTTCCACTCTTCCCACCGCCCTTGGAAATCGCCACGGCGATTCCCACATTCCCACAGGCCCGACGATCCTGTTTATACTCACCAAAGGCGACCAAACACCTCTCCGAAAAGTGTCACCCATGTCGCCGGGCTAAAGTGTTACCTATGTCCCCGGCCGTACATGTCCGGTCCTACCGAACCCCGACAGTCATGGAGGGGATATGCTAACGAACTCGCTGAGACAGGTCCTCTAGTAAGGTCTTGAAAAACAAATATCGCCGGCCAATATTTTTATTTTCCCCGAATGCCGATCCGCCGGAAGACCGTCTTTCGAGCATCTTCGGAAAGCGGCACCGGGCTCACAGTCCTTTCGACCAGCGGCAGGAAGTTTTTCGCGCTATCCGGAATCGCCAGGAACCCGTGGAGATCGCCGTTCGCAGTGGCTGCGAAACCCACAATTTCTCCACCCGCATTGATCGAGTAAGCCACCAGCAGGTACAATTTCTGCGGGTTTGACGTCAGCACGGCGTTGAGATCCGTCATCGTTCCGCTCTCCCACACAAACGCCCGAGGGTTGAAATTCGAGTCGAACGACCCTCCCACGATTACGCCCGGATCGTTGATCGAGATCGCCGAGCTTGCGAAGTCGCCCGTCAGCGTGCCGATGTCTTTCATTCCCGTTTCCCAGGTCCACAGGAATGTGTGAAACGTCGTGTCGCCCGTCAGATCCGAATGGCCGACCACCTGGCCCCGGTTGTTGATGGCGCACGCGTGGTGTCCGCCATTTAGTCCGTCGCCGCCCAGGTTGCCGAGGTCGATCGCCGCGCCGCCTTCCCAAAGCATGGCGTGCTTTTCCACCAGGTAAAGGCCGCTGTTCGGATTGAAATCGCCGCACGTTCCCGTCGCGCCGACTACTTGCCCATTGTCGTTGATTGAAGCCGCTACCCCGTCCGGATCGCCCGGAAACGTCTTCAACGTCGTTGTGCTCGTCTTGCCCCACAGCACCGGCTGGAACTGCAACACTCCGCAGGCAGGGTTCGGATCCTTGTTGAGGGTCTCCGCCCATCCCACGGCCTCGCTCCGGTTGTTGATCCAGTTGGCGATGCCGTTCGGCCCGCCCAGCGTCGGCAGTTTCGTCATAACCCCGTTCTGGAACACGAACGGCAGGCACCCGGTGGACGATTTAGCGACCCCATAAGCATTGAATCCACAGAAATCCTCGCTGTTGGCGACGGTGTTTTCCGCTGCGCCCACCACTTGGCCTCTGTCGTTCACCGCGCTGGCGAAGCTGTTCAAACCGCCGAGCCCCGGCGTCGCCAGATCCAACTTGAATCCCATGGACCACACCGTCGCGTGTGACTGGTTGTTCGCTGTAACCGCCGCTCCGGCGATCAGCCCGTTGCTGGCAATGAAGTAAGGCGTCCCAGGAGCCCCGCCCAGCGGGCCGAGGTCCACCACCGAATAAGTCGGATGCGCATTCTGCGCTACGGCAAGCGAGGCTAACAGACTCGCGCCGGCAATCAATATCGATTTCATATTTCCTCCAGACAGGATGATTTCCCGTCGCCGGTACAGGCGGCAGCGCAAGCTGAAAGCGGCCATCGGTGTCATACTTTTTTCTTGGACGCGGAAATCACCAATCTGCTGAAAGCCTGGTCGGCGGGGGATCCGGCCGCGCTCGATCAGTTGTCCAAGCAGGTTTACGATGAGCTGCGCCGCATGGCTCGCCGCCACATGAAGGGCGAACGGCGGGATAATACCCTGCAAACCACCGCCCTGGTTCACGAAGTTTATCTACGGCTGGTGGATGTAACGAAAGTCGAGTGGCAGCAGCGGGCCCAATTCTTCGCGATCGCGGCGCAAATGATGCGGCGGATTCTGGTGGACGCCGCGCGCGCACGCGCAACCCACAAACGCGGGCGCGGCATGGAGCGCGTAAATTTCGATGAAACCGCCATCGTCTCGCCGGAGCCGGACCGGTCGGTCGTGGCCCTGGACGATGCGCTCGCGGCATTCGCCGAAGTCGCTCCGCGACAGGCCAAAGTGGTGGAGCTGCGTTATTTCGGCGGCCTTCAGGAAGAGGAAATCGTCGAGGTCCTGCAGATTTCCCCCCGCACCGTCCGCCGCGATTGGGACTTCGCCCGAGCCTGGCTGGCCAGGGAGCTGTCGTAATCCGGCGGTCCGAGCGACCGGGTCGCACTACGCTCGCGTGCCAACCCCACGCTGACGCATGGGGCTAATTACGGCGCATGAACACTTATCCAGCCCCATGCGTCAGCGTGGGGCTAGCACATATTCGCACTCTGCCAGTCTGCCCGCTCCCTGATGGTCGACATGCTGAGCCGCCATGCGCAAGCATGCGGGCAGGCGCGAGAATCCCGTGCGGTTGAAATGACACGCGGCCAAATAGTGTCATGATTGATATCCAGCCATGACCCCGGATCGTCTACGGCAAATCGAGGACCTCTACAATGCCGCTCGCGAGGCAACCGCCCAAGAGCGTGCGGCGCTGCTCGCCAACGCGGATCCCGAATTGCGCAGCGAAGTGGAATCCTTGCTCGCCCGTCAAGACGAAAGCCTGCCGACCCTCGACGCCCGGACGCTGACCGCGATGCAGTCGGGCGCCCGCCTGGGTCCTTACCAGGTGGAGGGCAAACTCGGCGAAGGCGGCATGGGCGAGGTTTTTCGCGCCGTCGATACTCGGCTTGGGCGCGCCGTGGCCATCAAGATTGTCGATCAACGATTCAGCGAGCGGTTCGAGCGCGAGGCGCGTACCATTTCGTCGCTGAATCATCCCAATATCTGCACGATTTACGACGTTGGCCCGAATTACCTGGTGATGGAGCTGGTGGAAGGCGAGACCATCGCAGCCCGCCTCAAAAGCGGACCTCTTCCAGTGAAGACAGCGCTCTCCTACGCCTCGCAGATCGTGTCCGCGCTGTCCGAGGCGCACGCCAAGGGCATCGTTCATCGCGACTTGAAACCGGCGAACATCATGATCGCCAAATCCGTCGTCAAGGTTCTGGATTTCGGACTGGCGAAATCGGGGCAGGATGAAACGATCACCGCCAGCCGCATGATCATGGGAACGCCGGCCTACATGGCGCCCGAGCAAAGGGAGGGTAAGCCGGCCGACGCCCGCTCCGATATCTATTCGTTCGGTTGCGTCCTTCATGAACTGCTGACTGGGGTTCGACCTTCGTCGCAGCGGAAGCGCATGCCTTCGCGACGGCTCGAAACAATCGTGAGCCGATGTTTAGAGTCAGATCCAGAACGCCGGTGGCAATCCGCCGCGGAGCTGGAGCGGGAACTGGCAAAGGCGACCGCCACAAACCCCTGGCGATGGGTTCCAATCGCGGCGGGCGCTCTGATCAGCGTCGCGATCTTCGGCTGGATTCAGCGCACGGCGTCTCCCGAGATCCACTCGCTGGCAATCCTCGGCCTGGAGAATCGGACTGGCGATAAGGGCCAGGATTACTTCTCGGATGGGCTAACCAACGCGCTCGCGGCGGGCCTGGGACGCTTGAACGGCTTGCGCGTGATTCCCCCGGCGGCGACCCGGATCTATCGCGAGATGAACAAGCCGCTGACGGAAATCGCGAAAGAACTGAACGCCGACGTGCTGTTGGACGGGACGGTATCGCGAGCCGGCAATCGCGTGCAGATCCGGACGCGGCTGGTGAACGCGCGCGGCGGGCGGGATCTGTGGAGCCACACCTACGACAGCGCGGCAGTGGACCTGCCGGCGACACAAAATGAGATCGAGCGGAATATTGCCGCCCAGGTGCATGCTTCGGCCCCCGATCGCGCGCGGTTGATCGACACGCGCAAACTCGACCCCCGAGCTTATGATCTCTATCTGCGCGGAAGCTACCACCTTGGCCGCCCTAACGACCCGCAAGACGCGGACGAAGCGATCGGGCTGTTTGAACAAGCCGCTGCGATCGCGCCGGATTTTGCGCTGATTCAGGCAAGCCTGGCGAGCGCGTATGCCGAAAAGTCCTTCTTTTATGCGCCGCAGGACCGGCAATTAGAGGAGCGGGCGTTCGCTGCCATCGAGAAGGCGTTCGCGCTCGACCCGGATTCCGCCGAAGCCCACCTGGCGCGCGGTCAATTGCTGTGGCGGCCATCGCACGGATTTCCGCACCGCGCCGCGCTGACTGAATTCCGTCTGGCAGCCGCCGCGCGGCCGAACCTGGAGGACGCGTGGTGGCAAGATCGCGGGAGTCCTGATTCATGTCGGGCACTTGGACGAAGCGTTGGTGGAATTGCGCAAAGCCGAGGCGATCAATCCCGCCGAATCGCACGCCAGCACCCGGTTCTCGGAAGTGTATCTGTTTCAAGGCAAGCCTCAGTTGTCGCTCGACACGCGAAGCCGGACACCGCTCAAAGTGGGCTTACCGATCGGGGAGTTCGATCTCGCGTGGGCCCTGATTGACCTGGGGCGCCTCGACGAAGCGGCGCGGTCCATCGGTGCTGGTTTTAAGGATCCCAGGGCAGGCTCGGCCGGACTCAAGCACTCCGTAAGCGCGCTGCTCGCGGCACGCCAGAACAATCGGCGATTGGCGGAGTCCGAGATCCAGGCCGCGCTCATGGAGCCTCAGGGCCTCGGCCAATTTCATCACATCACGTTCATGATCGCCTGCGCGTATTCGGTGCTGGGAGATACGGCTCACGCGCAGGAGTGGATGGAGAAGACCGTCGACAACGGCTTCCCGTGTTTCACGTTGTTCGAAGTAGAGCCCAGCCTGCAACGCTGGCGCGCGACCCCGAAGGGCCACGAGTACCTGGCAAACCTGCGGCGTGAATGGGAAGCGACGCCATAACTCCGGCAACTTAGTTACCAGTCGCAGCCAAATCGCATGTCCACTCATTTCCCGCCGGATTATAGCCCTTGGCGTAAGCCTGGGGCTTCGCAATCGCTGGCGAAACCGCCCGCGCCACCGCGCCAATTCAGCAACGCGCAGTCCGGGTGGGACAGGCGCTTTCGCCTGTCGAAAATCTCAAAAATCAAGTTAGCCGCCGATGAACGCAAATGAACGCCGATTGAAAACTGGTTTTATCTGCGTTTATCCGTGTTCATCGGCGGCTAATATTGGTTTTTCATCAACCTTCCAGTGGACCGTTTCCCTCATACAATCCCCAGGCTTACGCCAGGGGTTATAACTCCGTCCGAACCGCTTGAGCGCCGATCCGACGCCTATACCTTGCGCCGATCGAGCACCAGAACCCAATCGGCCACCACCGGCGGGATCGGAGACTGCCATGTGCCCGACGCGTCCGGGGCGACCTCTGAAATCGGGATGTCGCGGCCCGTGCGAGGATCGAAGAAGAAGCCCCGCCACGGACCCGGTTCCATCGCCTTGATCCGCGGCGGATTCCAGAGCGTCGGGATGAAGATCACTCGAACTTCACCAGGGATGCCGGCGGCGAACGGCATCCAGTAGTTCTTTTCATCCCAGTGGGGATCCACCCACTCCGGATGGGGCTCGAACCGCCACCAGGGGTATCGCATCAGCAGCGCCTTCGAGTGAGCGATGTGGGCGGCGCCGGGCAGGCGCGCAGCCTCATCCCATGGAATGTCGCCCCAGGATCGGCCGTGGGGAGAAGGCCCAAAGGGTTGGTCGCGGCGGTTCACCTGCCAGATGCCATTGGCTCCATATGTATGGCCGGCGGCCCCACTCAGGATGCACGCCCAGAAGCAGAACCGCTGTACTTCCTCGCGGCTGGCTTCCAGAATGCCCTCGTAGCAGACCTCGCCGTCGATCACCGGCATCCGAGGCTCGACGGCGTAGGATTTAGTGAGTGTGCGAACGGTATTGGGCGCGCTCTGGCGGTCGCCATGACCGGTCTGCAGCATGTCGAAGTCGAGCACGGACGGATCGGTAACACAATCGCGGGCGCTGCTGCTCGGGTGAATGGTGATCAGGCGATGATAAGGATCGACAGAGCGGACGTATCGCGCAAGTTCGGTCCAGCCCTGCTTTTGCTCCTCGGCATCGCGTTCCTTGGTGGTGGATAAATAGTAGGGCATGGTACCCTCGCCGGCGAGACACCAGACAACCGGATAGGCGCCCCAGCGGGCGACCAGGTACCGCCAATGACGCTTCATTTTCGCGACTCCCATAAAGGGCAGGAAGTATCCCCAGCACCCGACGATACAAGGAGCGATCCCCCGGCTCACCAGATGCTGGATGCGGAGGTCCGCCATGTCGAAGTAGGCGGGATTGATGTGCCCGTAGTCGGTTGCCCACGGAAAACCGGTCTCGTTTGCGCCGCGCGGATCGAAGGCGGGCATATCGGGGTAGAGGCCGGCGACGATCTGAACCACGGTGAAGCCTTTGGCGGCGCGGTCGGCGGTGAGCTGCTGGAAATCGGCGGGCCATTGGAATCGTTGACAGAGACCCATCCACCAGGTGTCGGCGAGCCAGAAGAAAGGCGTTCCATCCTCGTGCGCGAAGTGACGCTTGTCGGTGGCGGCGCGCGGTGCGCCATGGAGCAAGAGAGGGTTGGCGCCTGCATAGGGAGCGGCGTCCAGCGTGCCGGTGCGAGCGTGCAGGCCGCTATCGGACGGATCGCTGCAGATGGTCGAGTAGGTATAGCGTCCTGCCGCGGGAGCGGCAAAGCGCACGCGCCACTCGTTTACACCCGCCCAGAAAGCCGGAACGCGATGCTCACCCGAGGGACCTTTGAACACAAGGTCCAGTTCGACTTCGTCCGGCGAGGCGTGAGGGCGAGCCGCCGTGAAGGCCCACTCGGCAACAGTACGCGCGACACTGAAGCGGGACTCCCCGGTGCAAAAGGGCGCGGCAGCGGAAATGGCAAGGAACGAACGGCGCAGCATCGCAGTCATGATATCGCGCGTAGCCCCATGCGTCAGCGTGGGGCTGTCACGGGTTCGCGACCACTTACTAGTTCTTGCGTCCCGATTCCTTCCGCAATCTCTCCAGCAACTCAGGCATGACCCACTTCCCGTAACTCCACGCCTTCCGCACAACTAACCAGCCCTGGTCGTATCGCCGGGCATCCGTGTACAGTCCGAACAATGGATTGTACGGATCGCATGAGCAGCCGTCGCCGGTGGAGCCGCTGTCGATGGATTTCTCATAATCCGCGATCGCGGCATCATTCTTGTTCTCTTTCTGGTTGAAATTGCCGCGCTCACAGTAGGCGTCGCCCAAGCGGGTCCTGCCCAATCGCGGATCCAGCGCCATCACCTGCGTGTAGGCGTTGATGGCCTGGTCGAATTCGCCGATAGTCTCATGGCTCAAACCGAGTCTGTCCCATGCCAAAGGGTGCCGGGGGTCTTTCTCGGTCGCCTTTCTGAAATCGGCGATGGCCGGGTCGAACCAAAGATTCCAATTGGTCTTATTGCCCACCAACGCCCCATTCACCACCACCTCCAGCACGGCCCGGTCGTAATAGGCTACCCCCCGGCCGAAATAAACTTCGGCGCTAGCGGGATCGAGCGCGATGGCCTGTTCATGATCCTTGATGGCCAGGCCGAACAAGCGAGCGTATTCATCGGGTGAGATCAGGTTGAAAGCCCGGCTATAGCGAGCCTTCTCCGAATAGGCGCTGCCCCGCTTTGTGTACCCGGCCGCGCGGTGGGCGTCGTCGCGAGCGGTCTCGATAGCCCGTGTGGAACTGCTGATGTCGCGTTCATAACTGGCCAGAAAATACGATGGCCCCCCGCACCCCAGCAACAGGAGCACGGATGCGTACAACGATAATCTCATCGGTCCCTGTCGCTTTAGCATGTCGATTCCTCTTGTAGGCCTTTTAGGCGGCTTCTTGTTGGCAGGCCTCGGGAGCACTATAAGAATCGGCATCAATTGTCATTCTCATTACACCGTCGCGCCTGATTCAGATACCTCTTGCTGCCGGCGTACGATACCTCGATTTCCGCGCAGAAATCCCCTGCCGACACCTGCAGGCGCCGCGAGGACATCTTCACGGGCGCCTTCGAAGTCTTCCGGAACGCCTCTGAAAGCACCCTTCCATCCAGGGTTTGAGGCAGCGTCAATCCCTCCAGCGCAAGCATGGTAGGCGCGATATCCTGATTGCCCGCGGGCAGCTCCACCACCTTACCTTGCCCGAAATCCGGACCCACCGCCAGCAGCGTGGAGTGCGTCACAAATGGATTCAGCCCGCCATGGCCATTATGCGCCGCTTGCCCTGCCGTTCCCGGAATCCACTGCGTTCCCGCCACGCCGAAGGGGTTCGGCTCCGCATTCCAGCGATGCGTGATAATGACGTCCGGACCGCGCGCCGGAATGCATTGGGCGGCCAGGTCCAGCGCAAAAGTTCCCGCTACGAAGCCCTTCACCGCGCCGGGAGAGCATGGAAAACCGCCGGCCGCCGGCCGCTTCGCCGCAACGAAAATCGCGTTGGTCGTGCCGCTGGCCTGGAACTTCGCCGCCAGTTGCGAGATCTTTTCCGCATCGTGGTTCTTCACATAGAGCAGCGTGGATCCGCCCTCATTGTCCACCACGACGTCGTCCGCGAACCCCGAATCGCGCAGCGGACCCAGCAGGTCCGCCTGCGGCTCATAGTCGAATCCGTGATCGCAGGTGACGATGATGTCTGTCTTGTCCTCCAGATTCAGTTGCCGCAACCGCTCGAGCAGCAATCCAATCTGTCCGTCGATCAGCCGCAGCGCCGCCAACGCCTCCGGAGATCCCACCCCGTAGCTGTGTTGCGCGCTATCGGACCGCCCCATCCAATCCACGATCACTTGCGGATGCATCGTCTCCAGCACGTATTCGCGCAGCACCCGTTCGATCCACAGCAGTGCCTGGTCGCCGTCCTCGCCGCCCTTCACCGCCCCAAACCTGCCGAGCAGCGCGGCGTTGAGCGAATCCGGAAACGCCACCCGCGAGCCGTTCTCAAAGCCCCCGTTGATCAGCCGGCCGTTCCCGTAAGGCGCCGTGGGATTGAGCAGCAGAGCGCTGCCCGTGGATCCCGAACTCACCGCCACATAGTCGATGGAGGCCGCCTGCAAGTATTCATGCAAGGATTTCGGCCCGACCACACGGCCGCCATTCGCTTCGCCTAACTTCAGCAGATTCCGATAATCGCTATTGCTGAGTACGCGCTTGGAGATCGCCGGAAGATACACCGAATTACTGGCGATTCCATGATGCGTGGGGAGCATGCCGGTGGAGATGCTGGTGGCGTTGACCCGAGTGACGGTTGGGAAGACCGAATGCGAATGCGTGTACCAAACGCCCCCGCTCTTCAGACGATCCAACTGCGGCATCGTCGCTGGAGTGATCGAATCGGGCCGGAGCCCATCGATGACCAGCACGATGATCAGCTTCGGCCGTTCCCCCAGTAAGGAAAGGCACCCCAGGAGAAACAGAATCGTAGTCTTCATGCTGAATTTTACGTGGCGCACGCGTCCACGCGTGCCGCATCGACATTCGTGTCGATGTGTCTTCCCAGCCCCCCGCTCCGTTGTGGGGCAGGCTGGCAGCCTGCGGCCGATTGTGGGCGCCCTCTGGGCACGGCCTGTGTCGACCCGACCCCGCGCCCTCACCCCCGCCGCGCCGCCTCGATAGCGGCGATGTCGATGTTCTTCATCGTCATCATCGCCTCGAACGCCCGCTTTGCCTCACCGCCGCCCGCCGCCAGCGCATCCGTCAGCGCCCGAGGAGTGATCTGCCAGGAGATGCCCCAGCGGTCCTTGCACCAGCCGCACTGGCTTTCCGTGCCGCCATTGCCGACGATCGCGTTCCAGTAGCGGTCCGTCTCTTCCTGACTATCCGTCGCGATCTGGAAGGAAAACGCCTCGGAGTGCTTGAACGTCGGCCCGCCGTTGAGTCCGAGACAGGGAATGCCCGCGACCGTGAACTGCACCGTCAACGCATCGCCCTTCTTGCCGCCCGGATAGTCGCTGGGAGCCGTGTGAACGGAGGTTACCTTACTATCCGGAAAAGTGGCAGCGTAAAAGCGCGCCGCCTCATGCGCGTCTTTGTCGAACCACAGGCAGATCGTATTCTTTGGCTTCATGTTTTAAATCATATCGCCAGCGGTTTCACCGCGCTAAAGAGCCGCGACCATCGGGAGCGGTTACCCCAAAGGCTTAAGCGAAGGCCATTTCGTCGCCGATGTTGCGGATCGGGACGCGGTATCCCGCCGAACCGATCGCCGCGAGC
This sequence comes from Bryobacterales bacterium, assembly GCA_963813145.1. Lineage (GTDB taxonomy): Bacteria > Acidobacteriota > Terriglobia > Bryobacterales > Bryobacteraceae > Palsa-187. The sequence goes on along the minus strand of CAWEXX010000001.1, from coordinate 1,000,197 downwards.
AGCCGCTCAATCGGTTCCCTCAACGGTTCACTACTCAATCTGAACGTCTGATGATGAACCGGGAGAATCAGATCGGCGCCCGCCTGATCGGCCATCGCCAATGCCTGTTCCGGAGTGCAGTGGGCGCGGATCCAAGGATCGTAGGCTCCGATCGGCATGATCGCAAGGTCGACCGGCTTCGATGTTCGAACCGTGCGAAACGTGTCAGCATACGCGGTGTCGCCGCCGAAGACGATCCGGTAGCGTCCGGATTCGATCAGATATCCGTTGTAGCCGCGATGCGTGTCCGAATGCATGCGCGCGCCCCAGTGCCTCACTTCAAACGCCTGGATTCGCGCCGGACCCACTTGGCATGCTTCGTCCCAACGCAGTTCCTCCACCGAACGATACGTGCCGGCGCGCAGAAGATCGCTGGTCCCGGCCGCGGTCACCACGGTAGTTCGCGGACTTTCGAGCTTCCGCAGAGAAGGAAGATCGAAGTGATCCATGTGGGCGTGGGAGAGCAGGACCAGATCGGGCACAGGGATATCTTTGATGCTCATGGCCGGTTGAACCAGACGTTTCATGCCAATGACGAACGGCCCGATGCCGATGCCGATCCGGGTGCTGAAGACGGGGTCGGTAAGGATGGTGAAACCATCGATGCGAAGCAGCACCGTGCTGTGGCCGATCCACGCCGCGTGAACTCCCTTGTCCGACCACTCCATATCAGATTGGATGCAGCAAGTTCGCAGCGGATTCGCCGTTGATCAGGCCGGTACCGAGCCGCTCTTCACGATCTTCGTCATTACTTCCGTGAACGTATCGATCTCTTCCAGCGTCGTGTAGACGTTGGGCGTGATGCGCAGGCCCTGGTATTCGCCGGGCGTGACGATGGCCACCGTCCAGATGCGGTGTTTGTCCCACAGATATTTCGACAACGCCGGCGCCGGGATCTTATCCACACTGATGAACCCGATGGCGCAGGATTGCTCCGGATCCTCGCTGTTCAGAATCTTCACCCCCGGCAGTTCCCGCAACTGATTCGACCAGCGTTTGCGGAGATAGCGGAAGCGCTCGGCTTTGCGCTCCGGACCAATGCTTTCGTGAAAATTGATCGCTTCGGTGATCGCGTTGCGCTGCGAGGCGGGATGCGTGCCGATCTCCTCGAACTTGCGAATGTTATCCTGCATGGAATCCGGCGCGGCCATCATCGGCCAGATGGTTGGAATCTTGTTCTTTCGAACATACAGCATGCCCGTGCCGATGGGCGCCAGCACCCACTTGTGCAGGGACGTGCCATAGTAATCGCAATCCAGCTCCGCGTGGGTGAAGGGAAATTGGGCGAAGGCGTGGGCGCCGTCGACGATGGTCTCAATGCCGCGGGCCCGCGCCATCTGGCAAATGCGCTTCACCGGGAAAATCTGGCCGGTGCGGTTGGTGATGTGGCAGATGTGGATGACCTTGGTCCGCGGCGTGATGGCGTCTTCAAACATCTTCACCAGGTACTCCATGCTGGGCGGCGGCAGCGGGCCACTTCAACTGCTTCAGCACGATGCCGTCGCGGCGCTCGCGCTGCTGCCAGGTGGTGATCATGCGCGGATAATCCTGATTGGTGGTGATCACTTCGTCGCCGGCCTTCAGCTTCATGCCAAGCTGGATAATCTCATTCGCTTCACTGGCGTTGCGGGTGATCGCGATCTCTTCGGGGTCCACGCCAAACATGCGGGCCAGCCGGCGGCGGACGGTTTCAACGCCGGGATCGAGCACGTTCCACATGTAATAAGACGGGTTGAGGTTCTCCATCTCCAGGTACCGGACCTCGGTGTCCATAACGATTTTCGGAGCCGGGGAGACGCCGCCGTTATTGAGGTTGATCATGTTGCGATCCACCGTGAAAGCGTGCCGGATGTTGAACCAGAAGTCTTCGTCGCGGGCGACCGAATCCGCCGCGCGGCCGTTGACAGCGGTGATTGCGTCCTGCGCTCTGGCCTGAAACGCAGTGAGAAGAGAGATTCCGAAAAAGTGGCGACGGTCCATAGTGAATGTTAATCCTTTTTCTCGATCGATTTGTGGGGCCGTGGCGCACGCACTCGTGCGTGCCGCGTCGAGACTCCTCTCGACGCATGCAGTGGGCCTCTGCTATTCAAAACTCAGCACCACCTTCGCCGCATCCCCGCCGATCATCGCCTGAAATCCTTTCTCAAATTCGGTGTAGTGAAAACGGTGTGTGATCACGGGCGAGATATCGAGTCCCGATTCCAGCATCACCGTCATCTTGTACCAGGTCTCGTACATTTCCCGGCCATAAATGCCCTTGATCGTGAGCATATTGAACACCACCGTGCGCCAGTCGATCGACATGTCTTTGTCGGGAATTCCGAGCATGGCGATCTTCGCGCCGTGGCTCATGTTGGCCAGCATGTCGCGAAAGGCCTGCCCGTTGCCCGACATTTCGAGTCCGACGTCGAACCCCTCCTTCATTCCGAGTTGCTGCTGCACTTCTGTGAGCGTTCCCTTGGAAACGTCGAGCGCCACGGTGGCCCCCAGCTTCTTCGCCAGCGCGAGCCGGAAGGGATTCATATCGGTCGCCACCACGAAACGCGCGCCGGCATGCTTCGCCACAGCCACCGCCATCAAACCGATGGGTCCGCAGCCGGTGACGAGCACGTCTTCGCCCAGCACTGGAAAAGACAGTGCCGTGTGAACCGCGTTGCCGAAAGGATCGAAAATCGCGGCAATATCCAGGTCCACCGACGGCGCGTGCCGCCAGATATTGGTCATCGGCAGAACGATATATTCGGCGAACGCGCCGGGACGATTCACGCCGACGCCCATCGTATGCGCGCAGAGATGACGGCGGCCCGCCAGACAGTTGCGGCATCGTCCGCACACGACGTGACCTTCGCCGCTCACGATATCTCCCGGATGAAAATCGGCAACGTTCGATCCGGCTTCGACCACCTCGCCGACAAACTCGTGCCCGATCGCCATGGGCACGGGGATGGTCCGCTGCGCCCAATCGTCCCACTTGTAAATATGGACGTCCGTTCCACAGATTCCTGCGCGGCGGACTCGGATCAGGACGTCGTTCATACCCGGCTTCGGAGCCTCAATGTCTTCGAGCCATAATCCCGGTTCGCGCTTGCTTTTGACGAGGGCTTTCATGAACCTCCATTGTCTGATATCGTGTCGGTCATGCGAAAAGCAACGTTGCTTATGCTGTCCTCGGCCGCCGCGTTTGCGCAGCTCTCCGAGAAGGCCACCTGGGCGGTCGAAGCGCAGAACCGCTACCAGGTCAAGCCCAACATCGTTTACGGCATGCAGAACAATTACGAGACGAAGCTCGACGTCTATCAGCGAAAGGACACTACGGGTCCGCAGCCCACTATCATTTACATCCATGGCGGAGGTTGGACCGGAGGCTCGAAAGAAACTTCGGTGATGCCGCTGTTTCCGTATTTCGAGATGGGCTGGAACGTGGTGAACGTCGAGTACCGGCTGGAAAGAATCTCTCCCGCGCCGGCCGCGGTCGAGGATTGTTTGTGCGCTCTGCGCTGGATCGGCACGCACGCGCGCGATTACAATATCGATCCGGCGAGATTGGTGGTCACCGGCGAATCGGCGGGAGGCCATCTCGCGCTGACCACCGGGATGATTCCTCAATCCGCCGGTCTCGACCGGCAGTGCCCCGCGCAAGATCTGCCGAAGGTCGCCGCGATCCTGGACTGGTACGGCATCACCGACGTGAACGACCTTCTTGACGGACCGAATCAGAAGGCCTACGCAGTGCAATGGCTCGGCAGCATGGCGAATAAGGAAGCGATCGCCAAGCGCGTCTCGCCGCTCGAATACGTGCGGCCGGGTCTGCCTCCGATATTGATGATTCAAGGCGACGCGGATCCGACGGTGCCTTATTCGCACTCCGTGCGCCTGAAAGCGGCGCTGGATAAGGCCGATGTTCCGAACGAGCTGGTGACGATTCCGGGAGGGAAGCACGGGAATTTCACGCCGGAGGAACGGGCGAGGATTCACATGGCTACGCGGGCGTTTCTGGCGAAGCATCATTTGTTGTAAGGGACCGCTCCCGCCGGTCGCGGCTCTGAAGACGCAGGGGATGGCTTCTTCGCGAATATGACCGCTCCCTGTGGTCGCGGCTCCGCCGGCAGTCCTGACAAGGAGAACCCGTACGACATCTTGCCCCGATATGCACTCCGACGCCGCGTGGACCCGGTTTTCCCGGCAGGTCGTAGACCTTCCAACTCGGCTTGGCCTTCCCCGCCACAAAACGCCGCATCCCCCGTCATCGACCGCTTATTGAGGCCATCTCCCACCGAACGCCGACAGTCATGGAGGGGTCTGCCAACGAAGTCGCCGTATACAATCCCCACCAAAATCCCCCACCCCAACTCCCGCCCTTTCAACCACATCCCACTTTCACCCGACCCTTTCCCAACCCGCCCCAGCTATAAACGTGACATATATATGTCTACTCCTAATCGAACTTTCATCAATCAAGCAAACGCACAACACTCCACCGGCCCCAAATCCGCCGAAGGAAAAAAGACGTCGTCCATGAACGCCCTCCGCCACGGACTCACCGGCCAAGTCATCGTCATGCCCACCGAGGATCTCGCAGCCTACCAACGCCACCTCAACTCCTTTACTGAAGAATGCAACCCCAAGGGACCAATAGAAGCCCACCTGGTCCAAGCCCTGGCCGACACCTCCTGGCGCCTCAACCGCGTAGCCGCGCTGGAAACCAATCTCCTGAACCTCGCCGCGGTAGGCGAAGGAATCGAGGACGCCCTGGCCATCGCCGCGTCGCTAGAAAGTCAGTCAAAAGCCCTGTCCAACCTGAGCATGCACAGCCAGCGCCTGTCGCGCCAATTCGAACGCACCGTGGATAAACTGAACGAGCTCCAGAAAACCCGCCGCGATCAGGAAGCGGAGCAGTTAGAAAACCTCCTCGACGTCGTCGAGATGTATGAGTGCAAAGGAGAACCCTTCGACCCCGCGGCCCATGGCTTCGTTTTTTCAGAGCCGCAAATCAACGAGGGCATCCGCGCCCGCAACCGCGCCAGCCTGGTCGAGAAAGCCTACAACTACCGAGGCCAATCCGCCGACTAATGGACAACTCCATTGGTCTTTTCGCAACCGACGCGCCTCCGACCGAGCCGCGACCGCAGGGAGCGGTCATATTCGCGAAGAAGCCCATCCGTCGCCCAGCCGCGTCTTCAGAGCCGCGACCAGCGGGAGCGGTCTTCCCGCTACCGACGCGCCTCCAACCGAGCCGCGACTGGGTGAGCGGGCGGGCGAATGGCGAGGCTACTGTTTTGACCATAGCTCCGAGACGATCAGTCCTCGCAGCGCTGGTTGTTCTTTAGCCAACCGAAAGCCTAGCGCGGAAAGCAGGGATTGATGGCCGGGGAGTGAGGTTACTCGCAGGCCGGTTGTTACGCGGAAGAAGAAATAGAGGCTTCGGATGATGGGCCAGGACCAGCTTGTGGTTCGGAACTCGGACACCAGCCAGGTCTGCGCGTGGATGCGCGTTAGCAGCGCCCGCAGGTCCTCTGGCTCAAAGCAATCGAAGAAAAAGTGGGCGACTGCTAAATCGTATTGTTCTTCGAAATTGAATTCGCGGGCATCGGCCAGGTGGAAGTTCGCCTGCGGCGCGCGGGCTCGGGCGAGCTCGATCATCCGCTCGCTGGAATCTACCGCGTCCACGTTCGCCCGGGGATACAGCGTTGCGAAAAGCTCGAGGAAGCGGCCGTCGCCATCGCCTAGCACGAGTACTTTTTGAGGATTACCGAGCTCGAACAAAAACGCTTCGCGGCGGCGGCGCAGGGCTCCACCGAACGCGGCGTATTCCAGCCAACGATACCAGCGAGCCAAGGGGTCGCAGTTCAAACGTGCAAGCCTGCCACCGGCAACAGGAATAGAGGACTGAGCAGTGCGACGTCCGCCAGCACGCGCAGCGCGTCTTTCGAAAATCTGGGGCGGACGCGATCGAGGAGGACAAAGCATAGCGCGCTGGCCGTCACGGCTCCGCCAATCACGGGGCGCTCGACGAACAGGAGCAGCACCGCAGCCAGAGCGACCGCGCCTGCAGCCATCGCGACGGGCCCACGCGAGCCGGACTCCCAGTGCTCAATTGCCACGCAATTGATCCAGCACAGGCAGGAGAACAGGACGATCGACTCCACGTCCGCGGAGGTTCGCACGTTAGGCCAGGCCGATACGGTGGCCCCAAGGGCGAACAACACCGCCACGGCCGCCTCTTTCGTGCGGACCAAGACTCCGATGTGAAGCAGCGCGAAATACAGCAGCACCGCGCCGGCGAGCGCCAGTCCGCTGTATAGGAGTTCGGCGCTCAGTCGAGTCCATGCCAGTGCCGCGCCGACCGTTAGCGCCGCGACCCATGCGGGCAAGAGCGCTCGCCAGTGGCGGCGGTAAAATTCGTGCCTGGGCGAGAGACGGGTCTCCGTCCAGGAATCGATCGTGCGGTCAGCCGCGTAAATCAGCCACACGGCCAGCACCAGCAGGAAGGATGGAAGCAGTTCCACGCGGGCGTGGAAGCAGCGGGCGAATAGGACCTGCCAGAGTAGAGCTACTACGGGTGCATCGAGGCTCAGGAGGTTTGGCCATAGCCAGGGTCGGTCCACATCTTTATTATGTATCTGTAGCCCCACGCTGACGCGTGGGGTTAGGTCGTTTTGTTCCAACCCAAAATTACTCGGGAGTCGCGCTCGTAGCCTAGCACGCTGATCGATCCGGTGGACAACGCGAAGCACCGGCCCATTTCCGGAGCTACGTCCAGCCAACATGCGCCGAGCACGCGGAGGAAGTGGCCGTGTCCGAAAATGGCTACCTCGCCTTCCGGAGCTTCGCGGATTACTCGCTGAGCGCGCTCCGCCACCTGGTAGATGGTCTCGCCTCCGGGGGGCGCGGCGGTCCAGATGGTCCAGCCGGGGGCGGTTTTCTGGATGTCCGCTGTCGTCAATCCCTCATAGGAGCCGTAGTTCCACTCGCGCAGATCGTTACTGACAATGGCTCCTTCGGCGTATCCGGCGATGCGGCAAGTCTCTCTCGCGCGCGCCATCGGACTCGTCAAGACTGCGGCGAACTTCTTGCCGGCCAGCAGCTTGCCCACTGCCGCCGCCCTCCGTTCGCCCTCGGCCGTCAGCGCCAAATCGGTGGATGACGTGTGCTGACCGGAAAGACTCCACGCCGTTTCCCCGTGCCGGATCAGCCACAACGCACATGCCATAAGGTTACTTTACCGGAACAACACGCCCCGGTTCGGCGTTATATTAGATGAACAGAACCGGAGGCAATCGAATGTCGCTTCGCGACTTTATCGCAAAGCAGTGGATAGACGTCATCCAGTGGACCGAATCGGAGGATGGCATTCTCGCCTACCGCTATCCGATGCAGGACATGGAGATTCAGAACGGAGGCAGTCTTACCGTTCGCGAATCGCAGATGGCGGCGTTCGTCAATGAAGGAAAGGTCGCCGATATTTTTGGACCCGGCCTGTACAAGCTGACGACGCAGACGCTGCCGATCCTTACTTATCTCCAGAATTGGGACAAGAAATTCCAATCGCCGTTCAAAAGCGACGTGTATTTTTTCTCGACCCGCATCCAGACGAATCAGCGCTGGGGCACCGCGACGCCGATCACGATTCGCGACAAGGATTTCGGCATGGTGCGGCTGCGCGGCTATGGAATTTACTCCTGGCACATCAGCGACGCGAAGGCGTTTCATACCAAGATCAGCGGCACGCGCGAGATCTATCATGTCGCCGACATTGAAGGCCAGCTGCGCAACACGATCATCGGCCGCATGACGGACGCGTTCGCGCAGAGCAACGTGCCGTTTCTCGATATGGCGGCGAACCAGGTGATGCTCGGCCAGAAGATCGCCGAGGGATTGAATCCGATGTTCACGGACCTCGGGCTGACGCTGGATAGTTTCGTGGTGGAGAATCTTTCGCTGCCCGAAGAGCTGCAGAAGATGCTGGATACTCGCGTCGGCATGAACATGCTGGGCGATATGAATAAGTACACGCAATACCAGGTGGCGAACTCTCTGCCGATCGCGGCGGCGAATGAAGGCGGCGGGCTCGCTGGGATCGGAGCGGGGCTGGGCGCGGGGCTTACGATGGCGAATGTCATGGGGAATGCTTTGCGGCCGGGCGAGACGCCTCCTCCTGCTCCGCCGGCGGCTCCTGCTCCTGCTCCGGGAGCGCCTCCTGCGGGTGCTGCGCCGGTGGCTGGTGCTGAGACGAAGTTTTGTTTCAATTGCGGAAAGACGATTGCGCGCGTGGCGAAGTTTTGTCCTGAGTGTGGGACTGCGCAACCTTAAGGGAGGCGCCCCACACTGGCGGGTCCCGGAAGAAGCCCCACGCTGACGCATGGGGCTGGCCAGCACGCGAAGCGGTTGAGGCAAAGGGGAAAAAACTTACTTTGACTTCGGGCTGTGAATGGATCGTCGAGGCGCATCAGTGCGACGCAACTTCTGTTTCCGATCCTGATGCTCTGCGCGCGCTGTTCGCACGGTTGATCCATGAAATGAACCTGCATCCCATCGGGGAAACCGTCTGGCACCAGTTCCCCGGTGGAGGCATCACGGGGCTCGCGCTGCTGCAGGAATCGCACATCGCCTGCCACACTTTCCCGGAGCACCGCTCATTGTGTTTGAATGTATTCTGTTGCCGGCCGCGTCCGGATTGGGATTTCGACGCGCATCTCCGGCAGGAATTCGGAGCCAAGTCGGTTGAAGTGCGTCGCCTCGACCGGCCGTATAGTGAATGAGTTCGCCATTAACGAACTGTCCCAGTTGCGGAGCGCCGGTCACGTTCCGCTGGTCGAGCGCCATTCAAACCGTCTGCCCGTTCTGCCACTCCATCCTGGTCCGCACCGACGTCGCGCTCGAAAACGTCGGCAAGGTAGCCGATCTGCCGCCGGACCCTTCGCCGATTCAACTGCTCACTTCGGGAACGTATAACAACAAGCGGTTCGACGTGATCGGCCGCATCATTTATGAATACGAGCAAGGCGGCTGGAACGAATGGCACATCGTTTTTTCGGATGGCGTCAGTGGCTGGCTCTCCGACGCGCAACTGCAATACGCGGTCTCGTTCCTTGTCCAGGGCATTGCGCTGCCCGCGTCCAGCCAGGTGTTTCGCGGGCAGCACTTCAACTTCGCCAATATCGATTTTGAAGTGTCAGTGGTGACGACGGCATCGTACAAAGGGGTCGAAGGCGAACTGCCGTTCCCGTTCTACGGCAAGTCGCACATGCGGTTTGCCGACCTGCGCACGCGCGCGGACGATTTCGCCTCGCTGGACTACAGCTCCGATGCACCGATGCTGTTCATCGGCAAGTCGGTCTCTTATGAGGCGTTGCAGTTGCAGAATGTCCGGCAGTTCGAGGGATGGTCGTAGATGTCCTCCCCGCTCGTAGCTCCTCCCATCGCCAAAGCCAAGGCGATGTACTGCCCCAACTGCGGTGCGCCGGTCGAGTTTCGCGGCTTTGGACACGCCCTCACCGTGGTCTGCCCTCATTGCCTCAGCGTCCTCGATGCGTCTTCTCCACTGCTGAAAATTGTGCAGGAGGCGCAGGACGCGCAGGCTCGCCGGACTCCTCTCATTCCTCTGGGTCAGCGCGGGAAATTCGCGGGGGGCACTTGGGAAATTATCGGCTTCCAGACTCGCAGCGTCGAAGACGAGGGCATCACTTACGAGTGGGAAGAGTATCTGCTCTTCAATCCTTATAAAGGATTCCGGTACCTGACGAACTACCAAGGGCATTGGAATTTCGTCACGCCGGTCGAGTCGCTGCCAGAGCGTCGCGCCGTCGGATCCCGGCCCGCGGTCTTTTTTCAAGGAAACCTATACAGGCACTTCTCCGGCGCGCAGGCGACTACCAGCTTCGTGCTGGGCGAATTTCCGTGGCGCGTGAAGGTCGGCGAAGAAGTGCTGGCCGACGATTTCGTCCATCCTCCGATGGTGCTTTCCTCGGAGACCACGAACGAGGAAGTCACCTGGTCGCTGGGCGAATACACCCAGGGAGCCGATCTGTGGAAGGCTTTCGCGCTCCCCGGCAGCGCTCCCAAACCGCAGGGCGTTTATCTCAACCAGCCCTCGCCTTTCACTGGAAAGGTCGCCGGTACTTGGGGCGTCTTCGCGTTGATGCTGGTGGGTCTGATAATGATCGCGATCATGTTCGCGACCTTCAGCAGCGCCGATACAGTCTTCGACGAGCACTACCATTATTCGGTCGCCGATCGCGGGGAGCCGTCGTTCGTCACCAAAGTTTTCGAGCTGAAAGGGCGCACCAGCAACCTGGAGCTGAATATCAACACTAATCTCGCCAACGACTGGGCGTATTTCAACCTGGCGCTGATCAACGAAGGCACTGGCGACGCGTACGATTTCGGACGCGAGGTCAGCTATTACACTGGCTCGGACAGCGACGGATCGTGGAGCGAGGGTGGCCGTTCGTCCAGTGCCGTGATTCCTCACGTGCCCCCGGGCCGATATTATTTGCGCATTGAACCGGAGATGGAAGGGTCGGAACCGCCCGCGGCCAAGACGTCCGCACCGGCGCAAAAAACTTCGCCTTTTACACCGCCGCAGCGTACGCGGCTCGGCACTCAGAAATCGGTCTATTACGAAATCCTGCTGCGTCATGATGTGCCCACGTACGGATGGTTCTGGGTGGCGGCTCTGCTGCTGTTGATCCCTCCGATTTTCACCACCATCCGCGCGGCGTCTTTTGAAACCCGTCGTTGGTCCACCAGCGACTATCCACCAACCTCTAGAGGAGGCTAACCAATGCGTTATGCTGGCTACCTGATCTACAGCATGATGATGCTGACCACTGCCACCTGGGCCGAATTTCGCGGCTGGACCATGTCCACCGTCAACCAGGTTAAGAATGTCCCCAAAACGGTTCGCGACAATCCCGGCGCCTACCGTTCGCACTACGCAATGTATTCGCGCTACGTCGGAGGAAAATAACCATGGCTGAATTTCACCCAGGCAATCTGCTCAACGCCGCGATCTACGCGATTCTCGGCATCGTGATTTTCGTTCTCTGCTTCGCGATTCTCGATAAGATGACGCCGTATCATTTGTGGCGCGAGATCGTCGAGGACAAGAATATCGCGCTGGCGATTCTGATTGGCGCGATCTCGCTGGGAATGTGTATCATCATCGCCGCTGCGGTGCATTAGCAGGATGCTGAAAAAGTCATTCGCAGGGCATGGCCCCGCGCCACAGCACTTGCCGGCTGAAGCCGGCGGGCAGGTCGGGGACCTGCCCCACACGAAATGCCTGTAGTCCTTTTTCTCTCTGTTCTTTTGATTTCGGCCTGCGGGCTCATCTATGAGCTGATCGCCGGGACGCTTGCCAGCTACCTGCTGGGCGACAGCGTCCTGCAATTCTCCACCATCATCGGGACCTATCTGTTTGCGATGGGGCTGGGCAGCGCGGCTTCGCGCTATCTGAAAGGGTCGCTCGTAGCGTGGTTCGTGCAGATTGAGCTGCTGGTCGGCGTGGTCGGAGGATTTTCTTCGTCGGCCCTTTTCCTGGCCTTCGCTTACACCCACAGCTTCCGGCTGTGCTTATATTTGCTGGTGATCGCCGTGGGGGCGCTGGTCGGGCTCGAAATTCCACTCCTGATGAGGATTCTGGAGGGACGCTTCAAGTTCGGCGACCTGGTCTCGCACGTCCTGACGTTCGATTATCTGGGTGCGCTGGCCGCCTCGATCGCGTTCCCTTTGTGGCTGGTCCCGAAACTTGGCTTAGTGCGCGCCGCGATCCTGTTCGGCATCATCAACGCCGCCGTCGCGCTCTGGTCGACTTTTTTGTTCAAAGACCAGTTGCACTCCGTCTGGCGAGTCCGCGCCTCCTGCATCGCCGTTCTGCTGCTGCTCACCGGAGGCATGTTCGCGTCGAACTGGATTTCCTCCACTGCCGACAACCAGCTCTACGCCGACGAAATTATCTTCGAGCGCAACACGCGCTATCAGCGGATCGTCGTGACGAAGTGGAAAGACGACCTGCGGCTTTTTCTAAGCTCGCACTTGCAGTTTTCTTCGCGCGACGAGTACCGTTACCACGAGGCCCTGGTGCATCCTGGCTTATCGTCGCTGCCCAACGCCCGGCGAGCGCTAGTGCTGGGCGGAGGCGACGGTCTCGCCGTGCGGGAGCTGCTGAAATATCCCAACCTCGAAAGCATCACGCTGGTCGATCTCGATCCCGAGATGACGAGGCTGTTCACCGACCATCCGTTGCTCGCGCCGCTCAACGACTATTCATTCCGAGCTCCGCGGGTGAAAGTCATCAACGCGGACGCCTTTCCCTGGTTGGATTCCGTAAGGGAAACCTGGGATTTCGTCGTGGTTGATTTCCCCGATCCGACTAACTACTCGCTGGGTAAACTCTATACCAGCGCCTTCTATCGGCTCCTGAAGCGTCACGTTTCGCCAGGAGGTCTTGTTGTGGTCCAAAGCACATCTCCTATGTTCGCGCGCCAGTCCTACTGGTGCATTGTGGATACATTAACACAAGCCGGTTTCAAAACGTGGCCCTATCACGTCTATGTCCCCAGCTTCGGGGAGTGGGGGTTCACGATAGCCGGTGACAGTTGGACTCCGCCTACCCATCTGCCCGAGGGCTTGCGGTTTCTCACGGTCGCGACGGTCCCTGAACTTTTCCACTTCCCAGCCGATATGACTCCGGTCGAAGCCGAGGTCAATCGTTTGAACGATCAGGTATTGGTGCGCTACTACGAGCGCGATTGGAAAGATATCGCCCGCTGAAAATTACTCGCCCGCGGTGTTCAGTTCGAAGCCTATGTCCTGGCCTTCGAGCCAGATCTGCTGAATCTGATACCCATTGCTGTCGTGCCGCAGAACGACTTTGGTGTGCTCCGTGGTTTTTTGATTCGGAGCGACAATCGGCGTCACGTTCACGAATGTGTTGACGCCCTTGTGCGCGTCGGAGGTAAATTCAATCACCGAACCCATCACCTCGCGAATCGAGTAGGAGCCGGCGGGCAGCGAAACGTTGCCCACTTTCGCCGCGTACGGAAAGGTCACTTTCACGGTCTCCATTGTCTGTCCAAAACTCATCCCCGCGCCGAGGCAGGCTACCGCTACTAACATTTTTTTAGTCATTTTCCAGTCTTCCTTTAGATTTGTTTTTGTCCGCTGCTTGTTTGATCAGCGCTCTCGAATGTACAAACGTTCATCGGGGGATTCATGTTACGGAGCTTAAGAATGCTTTACAAAAGTGTCAGAATGCGTTTTGGGATGCGTCCTGTCTCGATGGAAGAGTTAGGTGCCACTCGGGCTTTCGAGGAACTGACACCAATAGTTCCGGAGCGCTCGCGAGACTTGCTTGGGCTCCTCATCTTCAAGCGCCACCAAGTTTGGCAAATGGCTGAGAAATAGCGCTAGCGCGAACTTTTGCTTGTGGTTCAGCAGGTCATACCTTCGCATATGGTGGGACCAAAGCGGCTCTTTTGGATAGAGGCTGAGAATGGTTCCGTTGACCCGCATTGACAGACCATCATAATTGCGAAGGACGCTGAGCGAAAGGGCTGGGATGTAGTAGCGAAAACCTTCTGGGTCGAGATGTCCAATGCAAGCACGTTCGAGTTCTTCGTCGGGAACGCGCTCCCAATCATCGATTATTTCGTTTCGCGGGAGTGCTCTGAACTCCTCGTCTGTGCAGCCGCTCCCATAGCGGTCGATCACCTCCGACTGTCGAATACTGATGCCGTTTCCGAGCACAACCCCAGAGAAAGCGGAATGGATCGTTGACTGCACGAGGGCGAGGGGTTGGGCAGATTCCATGGCACCTAACTCGGTGTTTCGTCCTCTCTCCATTTTAGGCTGACCAACCCAAACGCTGGGGACGAGGACTACCAGATGGTTTTGGAATAATTTTGCTGAATCTTCGCATCTGAACTAACCAGTTCCGAATAGCCGTCTGAGCGTGCGTGGGCCACAATCAAGCGGTCGAATGCGTCTCTCGTCCAGGTTTCAAACAGGGCGGCGTTGGCGATCGCCGGGAACGGATGGTCGCTCACTTTCAGGCCGATCTGCTTCTGAAGCTGGTCGAGAATCGCCAGCGGCGACTTCACCAGCCGGTTGATCTCAAAGAGATAGCCTAGCTCGACAAGAATGATCGGGGAAATGAGCAGATCCGAGGATTCAATGGTCCGCAAGGCCTCCCGGGTCAATTTTTTCATCCGCTTGGCGGAAATCCACACGACGATCTGCGTATCGAGGTAGGCGCTCAAATCTCAGACCAGTCTTTTTCCCACTCGACTTCCATTTCCTTGAGCAACTCAGTCGAATCGTATTCGCTGTCGGGATCGACGCCGGGCGGGAAGATGTTTTCTGGCGTGACTCGCGAAAGCTTGGATTTTCTGGTCTCTGGGACCACCTTAAAAACCACGCCTTTGTGAATGAATTCAATAGTTTCGCCGTTGAGTGCTTGGTCGGCTAGCTGAAAGAGTTTTTGACGGAATTGGGTGATATTGACGGGCACAACTCATGATACGATCAAATATGTACATATTGCAAGTAGTAGACGTACATTTCCACCTAACTTGACAATAGCCCACTAATATTGCATACTACAAACAGGCTAATAGCAGCCTCAAGTTACTCGAGAGGAATAATTATGGGCAAGATCATTGGGATTGACCTCGGCACAACGAATTCCGTCGTTTCTGTCATGGAAGGCGGCCAACCGGTCGTCATCCCGAACCAGGAGGGTGGCCGGACCACGCCTTCGGTAGTTGGATTCGCCAAGAGCGGCGAACGTCTCGTCGGACAAGTGGCGAAACGTCAAGCAGTTACGAATGCGGAGAACACCGTCTATTCGATCAAGCGCTTCATGGGCCGCCGCTTCGACGAAGTAGCGGAAGAGATGAAGTTAATGCCCTATAAGGTTGTCAAGGGCGATACCGACGACGTGCGGGTGGAAATCAGCGGCAAGAAGTATTCGCCGCCCGAGATTTCGGCCATGATTCTGGGCAAGCTGAAGGAAGCCGCCGAGTCCTATCTTGGTGAAAAGGTTACCCAAGCAGTCATCACAGTGCCGGCGTACTTCAACGACGCGCAGCGCCAGGCGACCAAGGACGCGGGCAAAATCGCCGGCCTGGAAGTGCTCCGCATCATCAACGAGCCGACGGCGGCCGCGCTGGCTTACGGCTTGGATCGCAAGAAGAATGAAACCATCGCTGTCTACGATTTCGGCGGCGGCACGTTCGACGTTTCGATTCTTGAAGTTGGCGATGGCGTGGTGGAGGTGAAATCCACCAACGGCGACACTCACCTGGGTGGCGACAACATCGACCAGCGCATTATCGACTGGCTGATTACCGAATTCAAGAAAGAGCAAGGCATCGACGTTTCGAAAGACCAGATGGCCTTGCAGCGGCTGAAAGAGGCGGCGGAAAAGGCCAAGATCGAGCTCTCGACTTTGCTCGAAACCGAGATCAATCTGCCCTTCCTGACCGCGGACGCGACTGGTCCGAAACACCTGGCAATCAAGCTGACTCGGGCCCGTTTCGAGCAGATGGTGGCGGACATTCTGGATCGCTCTGTCGAGCCTTGCAAGAAAGCTCTGGCCGACGCGGGGATGCAGCCTTCGCAGATCGATGAAGTGGTTCTGGTGGGCGGCTCGACCCGCATTCCCAAAGTGCAGGAGATCGTCCGCAACCTGTTCGGCAAAGACCCGAATCGCAGCGTGAATCCGGACGAAGTGGTCGCGGTGGGCGCGGCGGTGCAGGGCGGCGTACTGGGCGGCGAAGTGAAGGATGTTCTGCTGCTGGATGTGACGCCTCTGTCGCTCGGGATCGAGACGATGGGCGGGGTGTTCACCAAGCTGATCGAGCGCAACACGACCATCCCGACGCGCAAGAGTGAAACCTTCTCGACGGCGGCCGACAGCCAGACTTCGGTCGAGATCAAGGTGTATCAGGGCGAGCGCGCAATGGCTCGCGACAACCGCATGCTGGGCGTATTCCAGTTGGTTGGGATTCCGCCGGCTCCGCGCGGCATTCCGCAAATCGACGTGACGTTCGATATCGACGCCAACGGAATTCTCAACGTTCTGGCGAAGGACAAAGCCACGAACAACGAGCAGAAGATCACCATCACCTCCTCTTCGGGCCTGAGCAAGGAAGAAGTGGACAAGATGGCGAAGGACGCCGAGGCGAATGCGGCCGACGACCGTAAGCGCAAGGACGAGATCGATGCCCGCAACCGCGCCGACTCCATGGTGTATCAGGTGGAGAAGATGCTGAAAGACCACCGCGACAAGATCGGCGAAACCGATGCCAAGCAGGTGGAAGAGGCGCTCGAATCGACTCGCAAGACCATGCAGGGCGGGTCTGTGGAAGAGATCAACAAGGCCGTGGATACGCTGACTCAGGCCAGTCACAAGCTGGCGGAAGTGATGTACAAGACGTCATCGACTCCTCCGACCGGCGCTCCGCCGCAAGATGGCGCGGGACCCGGCGCGGCTGGGGAGAAGAAAAAGGACGACGTGGTGGACGCGGAGTTCGTCGACGTGGAAGACAAGAAATAAGGCGTTAGGCGCCAGGCGTCCGTGACAAACTGGCGGTCTGGCGCCTCGCGCCTTGGATTAATGTATGGCAGCCGATTATTACAAAGCGCTTGGTGTGTCCCGGGAGGCGAATGCGGATGAAATTCGCAAAGCTTACCGGCGCCTGGCGCGCAAACATCATCCCGATCTCAACCCTGGCGATAAAGCGGCGGAAGACCGTTTCAAGACCGTCCAGGAGGCTTACGACGTCCTGAGCGAGCCGAAAAAGAAGCAGATGTACGATCAGTATGGCTTCTATTCGGAAAACGGGATGCCGCAGACCGGCTCTCCCGGCGGCGGAGGGCGCGGCCCGAACATGGGCTTCGGAGGATTCGATTTTTCAGAGGCTTTTCAAGGCGCGGGCGGGCGGCGGACGACGCAGGAAGGCTCGTCCAATTTCCAGGACATTTTCAGCCAGTGGTTTGGCGGAGGCAAGGCGCCCGATGCCAGCTCGGCTCCCCCGGAAAAGGGAGCCGACCTCGAATACGGCTTGAGCATCGATTTCTGGCAGGCGATCAAAGGCACACAGGTTCGGCTGAATGTTTCACGCCAGGAAACCTGCGCTACCTGCCACGGCACGGGCGCTCGCCCGGGGGCGAACGCGGTCTGTCCTGAATGCAACGGCACGGGTAACGTGACGCAGACGGCGGGTGCGATGAAGTTCAGTTTGACGTGCCCCCGGTGCGACGGGTCTGGCCGTTTGCGAAACAAGTGCGCGACCTGCAACGGCGACGGTTTGATTGTGAAGACGGAAGCCGTGGAAGTGCGTATTCCTCCGGGGGCGCAGCAGGGGTCGCGGTTGCGGGTGGCGGGGAAAGGAAATTCCGGCACGCATGGCGCGCCTTCGGGCGACCTGTATATCACGATTCGCGTGGAGCCGCATCCGCTCTTCCGGCGCGAGGGCGACGATATCGAGATCACGGTGCCGGTTCGCATCGACGAAGCGGGGCTGGGGACCAAGATCGAAGTGCCGACCATCGATGGCCGCGCGCTGCTGAAGATTCCGCAGGGGACCAAGAACGGCCAGAAGTTCCGGCTGCGCGAAAAAGGCGTGCACAATTCGCGGAGCGGGACGCGCGGCGATCAGATTGTGGAGGTCGCGCTGGAGGCTCCGGTGGTGCAGGACGAACGCACCAAGGAACTGCTGCGGGAATATGCGACGCTGCATCCGGAAGACCCGCGAGCCGAGATTTGGACGAAGGTGTAGTATGGCGAAGCGAAACAAAGCCTCGTATATGATCTCGGCCGTGGCCGAGCAGTATCAGATCCACCCGCAGACGCTGCGCCTGTATGAGCGCGAAGGGCTGCTGAAGCCGTCGCGGAGCGAAGGAAACACGCGCCTCTACACTGATCAGGATCTGGAACGGCTGGAAGTGATTCTAAAGCTGACACGCGACCTGGGAGTGAACCTGGCAGGGGTCGAGATCATCCTGAACATGCGGGAGCGGATGGCGGAGATGCAGCGCGAGATCGAACATTTTGTGTCGAGTCTAAATGATGAGATTTCACAGAGGTCGAGGCAGACGATTCCGGAGCCGGCTTATTCGTTGATCCCGGTGATTGAGGCTAGGCGGCCGAAGAAGTAATAGTTGTAGTCACAAAGCGACTACATGGAAGCGTGAAGAAGATCGCCAAGAGCACCGCTGATACCTATGTTCGCGCTCGAATTGACAGCGCCACCAAGGAACGCGCCTCGGATGCTCTGGCAGCCATGGGATTGTCCATCTCGGACGCAATCCGCCTGCTGATGCTCCGTGTCGTGGATGAGCGGCGGCTGCCGTTCGAGCTAAAAGCTCCCGATGCGACAACCCGCAAGGCGATCGCGGAGCTGGAGACAGGCAAAGGCAGACGGTTCGCCAGTACGCGTGCGTTAATGGCGGACTTGAATGCGGACGATTGAACGCTCGTCTCAATTCAAACGCGACTACAAACGCGCCAAGGCAACACCACGCCACCGAAAAGATGTCGATTCGCTGGTGACCTCGGTCGTCACACTATTGGTACGCGATGAGGTTCTGCCTGCAAATATGCGTGACCATACGCGAATGTCATCTCAGCCCTGACTTGTTATTGATCTACAGGAAACGCGATACCCAAACTCCACGTCTGGCGCGCCTTGGCGAACAAAGCGACTTATTCGAGTGAGCCCGTGGGATCAGATTTGAAGGCGTGGCGGCGGCAATGATTCTAGTGGCAGAGAACACTCTACTGACCCCTCCATAACTGTCGGGGTTCGGTGTCGGCGTTGAGGACGATATATTCTCTCTACCGAACCCCGGCAGTAATGGAGGGGTCATGCCAACAAACTCGCTGAGGCCACGAGTAAGAGGCCGATTGCCAATCGGCCGCAGGCTGCCAGCCTGCACCACAACACGGTGGTTTAAGGGAGCGTAACGGTGTCGGAGCCGGCGAATGAAACGACGGTTTGCGCCAGCGCTCTGCCGGTCAGCGCCGTGCCGCCGGCTGCCGCGGTAAACGTAACGCTGGTCGTAGACAAGATGGTTCCCGCGAATGCGGCGCTCGAATTCAGCGTAGCTTGGGTGACTACCCAAAAGACGTTCGCAGCTTTGGCGCCAGCCAGTACCACCGTGCCGCCAGGGTTTACCGTCAGTGAGCCCAGCTGGAAGATATAGACGCCATCGCCACTCAGAGTGACCGCCCCAGTCAAGGTAGCGACGCCCGTGAATTTATAGACTCCAGGGGTGAAGGTTTTCCCGCCCAACTCCGCGCTTGGGAGTAAGCATGGGATTGCCTGGCCCGCGGGGCATGCCCGTCCTTTGGCGTCACCAATGGCGATGCCTAACGAAGCTGCCGCGTGTTTTGCGGCCGCGGTTTCCTGGCCCGGTTCCCCAGGACCGGTGTCGTCTATGGTTCCGTTCACGATCCCGCAACAATTTGAGGCGGCGTTCTCGCCGGAAAATCCCGTGATGGCAGTGCCTGCGGCGGGATAGAGTCCAAGATTCCCATTAATAACGGTATGGCTGCTACCGGCGTTGGTAACCCCAGTGCCTGCCAGGACCGCGAACGGCGCGGCCGCTCCGAGGTTCACCGGCTGGAGAGTCGAGGGCGGCGGCTTTACTGCAAACGCTGGGTAAACAGCGAACGCCGTGCAGAGAAGAAACGCGCTGAGTCGCCTTGGCCGTTTCGCGCGGATTCCGATTGCTTCGATTCGTCCGGCTGGAGCGTGAGCGCGCTTCGCGCCGGGCGAACGTTCAAATAGTCTGTTCATGTTTATCCTTCGGTCTTAAGTCTTGAATTCGATTTCACTGAGGCAGTTCGGAAGCCAAAGATGAAAGGCCAGCAAAACGGCTCCCATCGCACAGATTGAGCGGCACAATTTGCGGTTACCGTGCAAGATCAGGGTAGGAGGTTGATTGAAAAACAGTCGACAGGCGAAAGCGCCTGTCTCACCCTGACTGAGGTTTTCCGCCGGCGGAAGTTCAGGGTTACGCCTGATTCCAGTGCTTCCGGAAACGCGCAGACTTGAGCTATGAGGACCTTTATACTCGGGTTGCTGTGTGTGATGGCAGTGTGGGGGCAGAAGCCGTCTCGGTCCACGTGGCAGGATCGGTGTTTTAATAATCCGGGGGCTCCTTATTGTCAGGGACGCGATTTTGCGGTGAAGCCTACGAAGGCTGGGAATACCACCAGCTCGTTCTCTTCGACGCCGCAGGGGGTGGCGCCTTCGGGGATCGACTGGAGCTTTGCGGATCCCGCGGCGGACGCCATTATTGGTCTCAATTTTAGCGGGCTTGGCGGGTCGCCTCTGGCTCGGGGGCTGGTGGCGCAGTTGGGCGCCAAGGACGTCAAGAAAATGTTTGAGGGGCTTTCCGGGATCGACCGGATCGTGGTCTCTCTGCGCGACGTCCAGATGGTGGTTTTGCTGATGGGCAATGTGACGGGCGCAACGCTTCCTGCGCCGCAGCCGGGGATGAAGATCGCGCCGATTTCGGGGACCGCGATGCTGTACGGCTCAACCGACGCGGTGGACCAAGCGGCGCAAAGGATGGCCGCAAAGAGTCCTCCTTCCGAACTGGCGCAGTGGGCGGAGCAGCGGCAGTCGAGCGGTGATTTTTGGGCTATCGGGTCGGCGCGGGTCATCGGCCAGCAGGCGGTGAATGCGGGCGTGAAGCGATTCTCGCTGGCTGTCTCGATGCGGGACCAACTGGCGAGCGACCTGGCGTTCGAATTCAACGGAGCACCGGGTGCGAAGGCGGTCGAGCAGTGGAATTCGCTGGGTGCGGCGACCGTGGAGGGTAAGGAGCTGCACGTCAGAACGCCGGCGGAAGGCCAGATTGTTGCGGGTCCTGTGGGCGAGCAATTGTCGGTGCTGGTGGAGGCGGCGCAGCATCTTCCCAGGCGCGACATTGAGGTCCTGAAGCAGACCAGGCCGGTGATTTTTGGGTTGGAGGGCGGGCCTAAGGTGGTTAATCAGGAATAGCGGCGGCAGCTGGAATGGTTGTGAAAAACTCGTCGCCTTTTCAGAGCCGCGACCGCGTCTTGTAGGGCGGGCTATTCAGCCTGCAGCCGCCTTTCGGGGCGGCTCTCTGTCGTTGCGCGCCCTACGCATCGTAACAAAATTGCTGGCAGCAAACCAGTGGACTGTATAGTGTCCCCTCCATGACTGTCGGGGTTCGGTGGGAGAATGGCCTCGTCCTCGACGCCGACACCGAACCCCGACAGCTATGGAGCGGATAGCCCCACCGAGCTATTGGGTTCATGGGGTTCTCCCGATAAACGGGGGTGAGCGTATCCAGAGACTTTCGGCTGCCGGTGAAGCTGCTGCGATTCGCCGGGCGGCGCTGGATGGTGTGGCTGGGGCTCGCTCTGTTCGTGATCGCCGGACGGATTGCGCTGCTTCCGGTGTTGCCGATCCCGGAGCCGGTGATTCAGGACGAGTTCAGTTACCTCTTGGCGGCCGACACGTTCGCACACGGGCGGGTTTCGAATCCGGGGCTGGAGCATTCCGAGTTTTTCGAATCGCCGCACATTTTGGTGCAGCCGGCGTACGTCTCGAAATATCCTCCAGGACAAGCGGCGTTTCTGGCCGTGGGGCAGAAGCTGACCGGACGTCCGTTCTGGGGAGCAGTGCTGAGCTGCGCTTTAATGGTGTTCCTTTTTTGTTGGGCGGCGGATGCATGGCTGCCTCCGCAGTGGGCATTCATCGCGGGCGGGTTGACGATTCTGTTCTTCTTCGTGCGGCTGTACTGGCTGGAAAGCTATTGGGGCGGCGCGGTAGCGGCTTGCGGAGGGGCGCTGGTGGTGGGCGGCCTGGGACACCTGTTACGCGGCAGACCCGCAGCGGCGAACGTCACCCTGGCGGTGGGCGCTGTGATCCTGTACTTCACGCGTCCTTATGAAGGCGGCTTGTTGTGCCTGGTGGTGCTCCCGATTCTGGCGTATCAATTTTTGCGGTCGACCGACAAGCGGGCGTGGACGCGCATGGTTCTGCTTCCCAGCGTTGTGGTCCTGGCGGCGGGAGGATTCGTGGCCGGATGGTACAACCTGCGCACCACGGGGCACGTGACGGAACTCCCGTTCATGTTGTATGCGAAGCAGTACGATCTGGCTCCCAAATTTCTGATGCAGGCGGAGACGCCGGGGAAGCAGTATCACAATGTCACGATTGCTACCACGCACACCTATGAACTGAAACGCTACCGCGAGATCCGCGCGATGCCGCTGGTGAAGGCGCTGTACGGACAGGTGGAATATTACGTTGGACATTGCCTGTTGCAGCCGTTCATGGGATTCGCGCTGCTGGTGGTGGCGATCCCGTGGGCTCGGGTCAGGGGGCGGAAGAAGTGGCTGGTCCTGTTATTTGCGGCGAGCCTGGGGGCGATGCTGCCTGAAGCGTGGATTCAGTTTCATTACACGGCTCCGTTCACGGTGGTCGCGGTGATCCTGCTGGTCGCGGCGGCGCGTGGGTTGTGGTATCGGCTGGCACTGGCGGAAATGCCCACAGCGGCTCGCGGGTTGGCGTTTAGCGCGGCGCTGATGATCCTGTTCGCTCCGCTGATGTTCCATTACATGGGCTTGCGTCCTCGCGTCACGGCTCGCGGCGGGTTGGTGCGGCAACTGGAGGCCAGGGGCGGACAGCACCTGGTGTTTGTCAGTTATCGCGACGGCTGGGATTACGCGAGCGAATGGGTTTATAACGGAGCATCGCTCGACCGGGGCGCGCTGCTGTTCGCCCACGATCTTGGCAATCGGGACGAGGAATTGATCAGGCAGTATCCGGACCGGGTGGCGTGGAAGCTCGTATTGGGACCGGGCGGGGCGGATGTCCGGTTGGAGAGGTACGGGCAGGCGAATGAGGTCGTGCCGACCAATTAGTTTGCGTCTGGCTCCCCTGAAGAACAACCTGACTCTGGCTTCGTGGCGCGCGCCTCCAGGCGTGCCGCGTCGGCAGTCATGCCGACGGCCGGAGATGTCGAGACGACTCTCGACACGGCACGCCTGGAAGCGTACGCCACAAAGCTCGATGTAATGATGGTGGGATGACGAAGCTCTGAGCCGCGACCGTCCGGGAGTGGGAAGGCACAGGTAGCTGCTAAGCTTAATTTGATCCACACATGGCAGAGAATGTTGGTATTGAAGAGCCCTTAGGGCCACGGGTGTCGGCGATTCTGGTCGTATTGAATCAGATTGAGCCTTTACGCAGGGCGGTGGCGGCGCTCGATAAGTCCACCGATCGCGAGCGGCTGGAGATTCTGGTAGTCGACCTGGGCAGCGACGATGGGAGCGCGCAGCTCGACACGGAGTTTCCTTCCATCGTGACGCTGCGGCTGCCTCATAACTTCGGGGCGACCAAGGCCATGAATATCGGCACACGGACGGCGAAGGGGGACCTGATGTTCTACCTGTCCCCCGATGTCGATGTGGCGCCG
This sequence comes from Bryobacterales bacterium, assembly GCA_963813145.1. Lineage (GTDB taxonomy): Bacteria > Acidobacteriota > Terriglobia > Bryobacterales > Bryobacteraceae > Palsa-187. The sequence continues at coordinate 976,689 of CAWEXX010000001.1, read as the reverse complement.
GATACTGTGCGGAAGCTGGCCGACAAGCTGGAAGAGGATTCCGATGCGGCGGCGGTATGTCCTTTGCTGCTCGATGAGCAAGGCAAGCCGGCGTCGCGGATACACAAATTGCCGGCGGCGGATTCGTTCAAGGGCGAGATGCCGTTGGTCGCGATCGATCCGGGGCAGGAAGTCGTGAACGTCGAATACCCGGGGCGCGACGCAGTGCTGGTGCGCAAGCAGTTCGTCAAAGGTATGAATTATTTCGACGAGCGCTTTGGCCAATACTGGGCCGACGCCGATCTGGCGATGCAGATCCGAAGAGGATTGAAGAAGATACGGTTGTATCCTTCGATTACGGCGGTCCGGCATCCGGATACGTCGCCGGTGCCATCTAAAGGGATCCTGGCCGCGGATCGGGCGGGGGGCGCGGCGGCGTTTCTCGGCAAGTATTACGGGTTCATGGCGGGACTTGGGTTTCGAATCGGAGCCATTCTGCGGGCGCTGGGGCATTTCGACTTCAAGCAGTTGATTGCGCTGGTGAGCGGCGCAAAAGTGGACGGGTCTCAGGCCGGATAACTTAGGACAACTAAGGTTTTTCGCCTATTACCCTAACTTTCTTCCCATACTCTCCCGATAGATTGTCAGCAGGCTCTGACTATTTATGCACATGGAAGCGTTTTTATGGATGTTCCTCCCGGTGTTCGTGGCTGGAGGGAGCGCGCTTTTGTCGTTCTACATCATGCAGGCGCGGATGGAAGTGGCACTGGCGAAGGAGCGGGAATCGCTGGCCGAGGCCCGCGCTACCATCACGTCGCAAAAGGTCACGATGGAAGAGCGGATCAAGGCTACAGAAGAAGCCACCAAGCGCATCGCGATGGACGAATTCATGCAGGATTTCCGGGTCGATGAGCGCAGCTATGCCCGTGAAAGCAAGTCGCTTACGGCTTCGAAAAAGACGATGGTGATGCAGGAGAGGCTGTTCTTCCGCAACATTCCTCTGTCGAACTGGATCGAGCACGAAATGATTGTCGAAGAGGGCACGGATCTGGATCAGCTGCCCAAGGAATCGGTGTTCGCGACGGCTTCCATTGCGACCACAACTTCCATGGCTCCGACGATCGCCGCCCCGATGGCTCCGCACGACGATCGTCTGGCGATCTCGAAGTTTTTGGACGAGGTCACCGTGGGGCACCGTAACGGCCGCGAATCCAACGGCTTCGCCGCCACGCCGGTAGCTATGTTCGGCGCGCAATAGCTGTAAACCGTTATAAAATAGAGTCGTCCTTACTGTTGGACAGGATATGATGGGGCTAATGGCTGCGAGCCTCTATTGGCCGAACAGACCGAATCGATACTGGCGCGCGACTTCGGAGCCTGGATGGTTTCCGAGCAGAGGCGGATCTACGGCCTTTGCCAGCGCTTCCTGCAAGATCGCGACGAGGCGGATTCGGCCACCCAGGATGTTTTCCTGAAGGCTTATCAGGCCTTGATTCGCGAGGATGCCAAAGAACTGGACGATCCGGCGCGTTGGGTAACTCGCATTGCGGTGAATACCTGTCTCGACCGGCTGCGGTCGCGCAAGTGGCAATTCTGGCGGCGGCGGCCTTCGTCCGAGGATGAAGCGGCGATTCTGGCGATGACGGCGTCGCCGAATCCGGAGGCGGAAGACAAATGCTTCGCCGGAGAGATCGGACGGCGGCTGGCAGAGGCCATGGGAAAGCTGTCGATCCGGCAGCGGACGGTGTTTACGTTGCGGCATTATGAAGATATGAGCCTGGAGGAAATTGGCAACCTTCTGGGCCTGGATGTGGGAACGGTGAAGGCGCACATGTTTCGCGCGGTGACCAAACTCCGCGTGGAGTTGCGCGACCTTTACGATGGGACAACCAAATGAAGAACCATCTGACGACTGACCAGTTAGTGGACCAGTTCTATGGAGTGGCATCCAGCGAACATCTTAATGAATGCGCGTCCTGCTCTGCGCGGCTGGAACAACTGCGCGAGCGCCGGGCGATGGCTGCGGAGTCTCTGCCCGTGGCGCACGATTTTTTGGCCGCTCAGCGCAGAAATATTTATGCGCGGATGGGTGAGAGTCCGCAAACGCGGATGAAGTGGGTCCCGGCGCTGGCTGCGGCCTGCCTGGTGGTTGCGGGCGTTTCCACATGGCTTCCGACGAATCAGGTGGCGAAGCCGGAAATTGACGACGCGCAATTATTCTCCGATGTATACTCGATGGAGCAATCGATGGAACCGCTGGCGGCGAAACCGATTCACGCCATCTTCGAACAGGATCAGTAGCCATGCTGAAGTGGATTTTCTTTGCCGCGTTGGTACCGGGCGTGCTGCTGGCGCAGATGCAGATGCCGCTGGGCGGCGTGTGCCGGCAAATGAGACCCGTGGAAAATCTGAATCTGAGCGAAACTCAACAGAACCAGATCAAGGCCATTTGCAAGGAATCCGCGAAGAAGGTGTTCGATCTGCGGGCGGCCTGGAATAAGGCCGAATCCGAGCTGCAAGGGGTGTTCGATGAATCCCCGGTGGATCAATCCAAGGCGAACGTTGCCATCGAGCATCTGACGGCGGCGCGCTCGGATTTATTTCGAGCGACGTCTCAGATGGATTTGAAGATCCGCACGGTACTGACCGACGAGCAATGGAAAGAATTGAAGAAACGGGACAGGCGGGGCGGCCCAGGCAGACCAGGCGGTCCCGAAGGCGGCTGGAGACGCGGAGGTCCGCAACCCAAAGGCGCTCCTTCACCGATCGGGCAGCCGAACAACCATTAAAAAGCCACCGTTGTTTTTGTGGCGCGCGCCTCCAGGCGTGCCGTGCGAGAGTCGTTTCGACATATCCGACCCGTCAGCATGACTGCCGACGCGGCACGCCTGGAGGCGTACGCCACAAGCGAAGCCAACTGATAGCGGTTGACTTTTGCGCTCCTGGCGCGGTATCAGTGGAGTAGGCCTTCGAAGGGCGCGGTAGCCAAGTGGTAAGGCAGAGGTCTGCAAAACCTTTATTCGTCGGTTCGACTCCGATCCGCGCCTCCAACAACAATCCAATTTCAGACACCGCTCCCTGTGGTCACGGCTCGCTAGACTGCGGCTGTGCTTCCGAGCCGTGACCAAAGGGAGCGGTGTTCAATCGGCGATACCTGCATCGGGTGGGTCAATGCCAAGAGCCGTCGCCAGTGAGATCAGGTGATCCTGTTCCTGCATCAGGATCTCCCGGATGCTTTCGGCAATTGCGAACTCGTTCAGCTCGTCGGCTTGCTTGACGCGGCGCCGGTAATTGGCGATCGTCACCCTTTCATTCTCCAGGTCGAATTTCAGCATTTCCTCGGCCTTTTCCGACGTCTTCACGGGCTTGGGCGTTACCGACGGCATGCCTCCCAGATAGTCGACATGGTTTGCGATCTTGATCGCATGCTCCAGTTCTTCCGTGGCATGGACCGCCAGCTCATCGGCGATATTCATGTACGCCGCGCCCTTGAGCACTTGCGAATAATTCACGTAGGCTATGATGGCCTGATATTCACGCGACAGATCCTCATTGAGCGCGTCGATAAACTTCTCTCTGGTCATCTTGTTTTTTGCGTCAGTCGGCATAAGTTCTTTAATGGTACGTCAACGGCGTCCGGCAATCAGCCAGATGATCAGGATCAATAAAACCAGTCCGCCGATACCGCCGCCGATTGCGGGACCGCCATAGTAATACCCGCCTCCGCCGCCAAACAGGAGGAGCAGGAGCAGAATGATCAATATCAGATTCATGCGGATTTGATCCGGAATCGGGCAAACTGTTTCGAAAGATATGCTAGGTCAGCGTCGGAAATCCTGAATGTTATGTGGCGCGCGCCTCCAGGCGTGCCGCATCGACATTCGTGTCGATGTGTCCGAACGTCGACATGACTGTCGACGCGGCACGCGTGGACGCGTGCGCCACGCGGGCAAGATAAATCATTATGAGTGACGCACGACACTACTTCACGACACAGGAGAAGTTAGCCGCGTCGTCCGTGCTGCCCGACCCTGAATACTTCGCCGCCGCCGGATAGGGGCACAAAGGACGCGTGCGCGCTACTCCGCTCGACGGATTCCCATCGGTTTTATACTTCGTGGCGATGATCCTGGCGGGCGCCGCGCCCTTCTCCACCCACTGTTCCATCGCCTTGATCATGCTGTGATCGGGATCGGACGGCGCGGGCGACATAGCGCCGAAATCGGCTGGTCCAGGGCCTCCGCCGCAGTGCTGCATGCCGGGAACCATGAACAACTCGACGAACTCGTCCGCCTGCTTGCGACCCATTTTCGACACCACGCTCTGGTAATAATTGATGGTGTTGACAGGCGCGATGGCCGCGTCGCTCCACCCGTGATACAGCAGCAGTTTTCCGCCGCGATCCTTGAATGCCTTCATGTCAGGATCGGTGGCGTTGAAGATTTGAGAGCCTTTATCCTCCACCACCTTCATATCTCCATCGAAATTCATCTTGCGATAATCCCAGGCGGCGTCCTGAAAAATCATGTCGGCGAAAAATCCATTAGCGAAGGCCAGTTGTATGCTTTTGCCCGCGGAAAAACCGGTGATCCAGGATCCCCATCCACCCTGGCCCGTTTCCCCGCCCGGTTCGTAGCCTGGAAACAACTGCTCGCCCTTGGAATTCTTCGGGCCGGCGTAGATTTTCTTGAGCGCGGCGACCTGCGCGTCTGTCAGGCAGCTATCGGACGGCTCGCCCTTGCACGCCAGCACAGCCGGATCGAAGTGGCACTTGGTGGGATCGTCGATGACTCCGTCTTTCAAGCCGTCTTTGGCATCGCAAGAGTCCAGCGCCGCGGTTTCGATCAGTTTCAGTTTGACCGGCGGAATATAACCCGCGTCTGTCAGCGCTTGCGCGTTCCACGCGAATCCCGCCAGATGATGAGTGATGTAGTTTGCCGGCGCACCGGCGATGATGCCGTCGTAATCCGCCGGATATCGCTGAGCCTCGAGCAGCGCCTGCCTGCCGCCATTCGAACAACTACTGAAGTACGAGCGCTTCAGCGCGCCTCCGTAAAAAGCCGCGACGATCGTCTTGGTTTTCTGGGCCGTCTCATGAATCGCCCGATAGCCGAAATCGACCATCTTTTCGTGATGCCCTAGGGCCCAGGCTCCGTTCGTCCCTCCCGCCTGATGACCGGTGTCGGTAGACGACGCGGCATACCCGTTCGCCACCGCATCGGCGAGCGCCGTGTAGCCGATCGATCCCGCGAATCCGCCGTTGCCGACGCCCAGATATTTTCCGTTCCACCCTGCGACCGGAAGCCACACCTCGTATTCGATATGCGAATCCGCCGACGGAGCTATCACGCCCCGCACACGGCAAAAAGCCGGCGCGGTCTTGTAGATCGCCGCTTGGGGCCCGGACGGCGCGATGAACGCACCCGCCTCGACAACCTGCGACGAGACGATTCCCGCCGCCGCCGCTTTTTCGGCCAGACGATCGCAGTCCGCCGCGGAAGCGATGCCGATCGAGAGAGCCAAGAATATGGGGAGTTTCATAATTCCTACAGCGTACTCGAAAACGCGCGGGGGGGTGACGCCGGCGATTATTTGTGATACGTTCCCTCCAAAGGAGTCAGCCCATGTTGAACTGGCTTGCTGGCTTGTGGCACAGAATTGCCCGCTGGTTCGGCGAAGAAGAGCGTCCGACGCAGGTTTATCATCGATCGAACCTGCACGGCAGACATCGGTAGGCTGTGCTTAGTCTAGTGATTTGAACTGTACGCCTCGTCGGCACGAGCGTTCCTCTCATATTGTTGTGCTATACAACTAAGTATGCGAATCGCCGATATTCGCGCGACCACCGTCACAGTTCCTCTCCATTCCCCGCTGCGCCACGCCAATGGCTGCCACTGGGGCCGCTTTGTGCGCACGATTATCGAAGTGGAAGCCGACAACGGATTGATCGGCCTCGGAGAGATGGGCGGCGGAGGCGAATCTGCGGAAGCGGTCTTTCGCGCCATGAAGTCGTATCTCGTAGGACACGACCCCGCGCGGCTCGAAGAAATGCGATTCCTCATCGCGAATCCCACTGCTTCGCTCTATAACAACCGCACGCAGGTTCTCGCGGCACTCGAATTCGCCTGCCTCGATCTGCTTGGCCAAGCTTGGGGAGTGCCGGTGTGCGACCTGCTTGGCGGACGCCTTCGCGACCGCGTCTCCTTCGCGTCCTATTGTTTCTTTCGCTATCCGAATCCGCGGACCGGCGCGGGCGAGACCCGCACCGTCGATCAAATGGTCGAATACGCCACTCAGCAGAAAAAACAATTCGGCTTTCGTACTCACAAGCTGAAAGCGGGCGTTTTTCCGCCGGATTACGAACTGGAGGTCTATCGAGCCATCGCCGCCGCCTTCCCGACCGACTCCCTCCGCTTCGACCCCAACGGAGTCTTTTCCACCGAGCAGGCGATCCGCTTTGGCCACGCCATCGAGGGCTTGCGAAACGATTATCTGGAAGACCCCGTGTATGGATTGAACGGCATGCGCCGCACGCGGGAGATGGTCCAGATCCCCCTGGCCACCAATACGGTGGTCGTGAATTTCGAGCAGCTCGCCGCGAACGTTCTCAATACCGCGGTCGACGTGATCCTGCTGGATACTACGTTTTGGGGAGGCATTCGCGCCTGCGTCAAAGCCGCGGGCATCTGCGAAACATTTCAGCTCGGAGTCGCGGTCCACTCCTCCGGCGAGCTCGGGATTCAGCTCGCGACGATGCTTCACTTGGGCGCGGTGTTGCCGAATCTCTCCTTCGCGGCCGACGCGCACTATCATCACCTGACCGACGACATTATTGAAGGCGGCCTGATGGAATATAAGGACGGCTCCATCGCCGTTCCCGACCAACCCGGCTTGGGCGTGAAACTCAATCGCGAAAAATTGAACGAGTATAGCGAGCTGTATCGACGCCTGGGCGGATATCCCTACGATCGGGACCCCGGCCGCCCCGGCTGGACTCCCCTCGTGCCCAACGATCGCTGGGCGGATCCGAAGGACGATCGTATGGTCCAGATCCCATACTAATGATTTCCCACTGCCTCGATCTCTCGAATCGCGTGGCCGTGGTCATCGGCGGCGCCTCCGGGATTGGACGGGCCATCGCGATCGGACTCGCGGAACAGGGAGCCGACGTTGTGCCCACCGGCCGCCGCGCCGGTCACATCGAAAGAGTGTGCGCCGCGATTGAGGCGACGGGCCGGCGCACGCTGCGCCACGTGACCGACGTTCGGGACCGCCAGTCGATCGACGCCCTGCGCGACACCGTGGTGCACCACTTCGGACGCGTCGATATTCTAGTCCACGCCGCCGGCTTCACGTTCAAACAGCCGACGATCAAGTTATGCGAGGAACAGTGGGCCTCGATTCTGGATACCAATACGACCGGCGCATTACGATCATGCCAGTCTTTTTACGGTGTATTGACGTCGAGCGGCAGGGGGCGCGTCATCAACATCGCGTCGCTGGGATCGTACGTCGCTTTCCATGAAGTGGCCGCCTACTGCGCCTCGAAAACCGCGCTGCTCTCGCTCACCAGGAGCCTCGCCTGCGAGTGGGCAGAGGATGGCATTTCGGTCAACGCCATCGCGCCCGGTATTTTCCCCACCGACATGACCAGCGGCATCGTTACCGGCACAACGCGCGGCCAGGAATTGCTGACCCGCACCCCGATTCGCCGCTTCGGCAATCCCGAAGAGCTAGTGGGCGCGGCCGTTCTCCTCGCATCCGACGGCGCGAGCTTCATCACCGGACAATGCATCGCAGTAGACGGAGGCTTCTTAGCCTCGGGAGTAAATTCCTAAGGTGGGGCAGGTCCCCGACCTGCCTCTGCTCCAGGCGCGCCTGCACGATATCCCGATGGCTCGGAGCGCGCCTTCTTTGACTACGTCGAAATTCCCTGGATATTGTTGTATAGTTGAACTTAATAAAAAGGCTTCATTTGTGCCAAGCCGCAGTGAAAGAACGCGGTTAATATGCGCGCAATAAACACCCGGAAAGTTCACGTCGCCTCCAGCGAAGGAGTTCGCGACATCAACCGGCGCGCCGTCCTCAATCTCATCCGCACCCGGCAGCCGCTCTCCCGCGCCGACCTCGCCCGCATCTCCGGACTCCAGCGCAGCACCATTTCGCTCATCGTGGAAGACCTCATCGATGGCCACTGGGTGCTCGAAGGCCCCACCGGACGTCTTCCCCGGGGCCGCCGGCCTACCTTCCTCCGTCTCAACGACGAGCGTGTCATCATCGGCGTCGACATCCGGCCCTTGCAAATCACCGTCGCCCTGGCCGACGTCAACGGCAAATTCACCTCTCAGGAAGTGATGCCGACCATCGCCAATCCGCAGCTTGCCCTCGATGGCGTCATCGAACGCATCCAGCGCCTCCTTCGCTCCTGCCGCGGGAAAAAAGTGGAAGGCATCGGCATCAGCCTTCCCGGTCGCGTCGAACCCGGCTCCGGCCGCCTGGTCTTCGCGCCGAACCTCAAATGGACCGATTTCGACATCGCCCAAGCCGTGGAAAAAGCCACCGGCTTCGACGTTGAAATGGAAAACGCCGCCAACGCCTGCGTGCTGGCCGCCGTTTGGTTCGATCATATCGAGGGCCGCAATCTGGTGGTGGTCACCGTGTCTGAAGGAATCGGCGCGGGAATCCTGGTCAACGGCCGTCTCGCCCGCGGCTTCAGTGGAATGGCCGGAGAATTCGGACACGTCCCGCTCGATCCCCAAGGCCCCCTGTGCAGTTGCGGCGGCCGAGGATGCTGGGAAGTGTTCGCCTCCAACCGCGCCGCGCTGCGTTATTATTTCGAATCCAGCGCCCAGGCCGGCCTGAATTTTCAGGACCTGCTCAGCCTTGCCGACCAGGGCGATCATCGCGCCGTCAAAGCCCTCGAAACCATGGCCCATTTCTTAGGCCGCGGCATGCGCATGATCGTGGCCGGCCTCGATCCCGAACAGATCGTCATCATCGGCGATCTCACCCGCTCCTGGCACCGTTTCGGCCCGGTCATTCAAGCCGAATTGCAAGCGCAAGGCCTCTCCGGAGGCGTCGCTCCCAAATTAATTCCAGTCCACGAAGATGGGATGGCCAGGCTGCGCGGAACCGTAGCCCTGGTGCTTCAAAAGCACTTCGGAGTCATCCCGGAGGTCCCGGCATGAAACCTTCTGACTTTTTGAAATCGTCAGCCTTTGTTCCTGTATCGTGGCGCACGCCCCCAGGCGTGCCGCGTCGACACTCGTGTCGACGCCTGGCGCTACTATCCCTAGCCGCCCTAACTGCATCCGCCTACCAGCCCCCCGTCACCCTCACCGCCGATCAGGACCACCAGCGCCTCATGGGACTCCTCAACATGACCACCATTCGCCGCGGAGCCGATGGCAGCCACCCCGAGGCCCCCAACTACGCCAACTACGACGAGTCGAAAGCGAATCCTTATCCCGATCTCCCCGATCCTCTCGTCCTCAAGAACGGCAAAAAGGTCGCCAACGCCAAAACGTGGTGGGAAAAGCGCCGCCCCGAAATCGTCGAGGATTTCGATCGCGAAATCTACGGCCGCGTCCCTAAAGTAACTCCCTCCGTGAAATGGGAAGTCACCAGCACCACTCAGGAAACCAACGGCGACGTCCCGATCGTCGTCAAAAAACTAACCGGCCACGTCGGCAACTCTTCCGATCCCGACATCACCGTCAACATCCAGCTCGTCCTCACCACTCCGGCGATCGCGAAAGGGAAGGTCCCCGTGATCATGGAGTTCGGATTCATCGGCCCCTTTCCCGGCCGCGCTGGCAAAGGCCCGGCGTTCACTCCCCCGCCCGGCCCCACCTGGCAGCAGCAGGTTCTCGCGAAAGGCTGGGGCTACGCGATCATTGTCCCCAACAGCATCCAGGCCGATAACGGAGCCGGTCTCACCCAGGGCATCATCGGCCTCTGCAACAAAGGCCAGCCCCGCAAACTCGACGACTGGGGAGCCCTCCGCGCCTGGGCCTGGGGAGCCAGCCGCGCCCTCGATTATTTCGAAACCGATCCCAACGTCGACGCTCACCGAGTCGGCATCGAAGGCCACTCCCGCTACGGCAAAGCCACCGCGGTCGCCATGGCCTACGACCCGCGCTTCGCCATCGCCTTCGTCAGCTCCTCCGGCGAAGGAGGCGTGAAGATCCATCGCCGCAACTGGGGCGAGCTCGTGGAAAACGTAGCCGGCACCGGCGAATACCACTGGATGGCCGGCAATTTCATCAAGTACGCCGGCCCTCTCAACTGGAACGACCTCCCCGTCGATTCCCATGAATTGGTCGCCCTCTGCGCCCCCCGCCCCGTCTTCATCAGTGCCGGAGCCGCGGATAAGGGCGACGGCTGGGTCGACGCCAAAGGAATGTTCCAAGCCGCCGCCGCAGCTGGCCCCGTCTACCGCCTGCTTGGTAAGAAAGACATGGGCACAACCGAATTCCCGCCCATCGAGACCACATTGATCGACGGCGACATCTCCTTTCGCCAGCACAGCGCCGGCCACACCCCCGCCCCCAACTGGCCAACCTTCCTAACCTTCGCCACCCGCTACTTCTCAAAATAAAAATGTGAGGCAGGTTCCCGACCCGCCCCATCAGCCCCACCAAGTCAAACTGTGGTCGCAGCTACTCTGAAACTCGCCGCTAAGTGGGGCAGGTTCCCGACCTGCCCTCCTCTACCCCTTACCCCCCAATCTGCCCCATCAACCCCACCAAATCAAACTGAGCCCAATGCTCCTCGATCCTCCCGCCCGCCACACGATTAACCTCAATCCCCGTAAACGAAACCGACCTCCCCGTCGCAGCCACCCCCTGAAACTCCCCCCGATGAGTCCCCTTCAAAGTCCACCGGCTCACCACACTATTCCCCTCCGCGATGCACTCGTCCACCGAGATCCGCGCGTCCGGAAATGCAGTGGTAAAAGCCATCATGAATCCCGCCCATGCGTCCCCATTCAGAGCCTCCTTCGCCCCGGACATGTGAGCCCGAAACTCAGGACTCCGCACCGCCGCTTCCGTCTGCCAGTCCCGCTCGTTGAATGCCTGGATCCACCGCCGATTCAGCTCCTTGTTATCGACCACGGGAGCCGCCTCATCTCCGCCAGCAGGCAGCGGCCCCAGAATGTCGATTTTATATTTCGCCGCCACTTCCATCAGCTTCGCCATGTCCGGCGCCGAGGAATCGGCAAGCGGCACGCCCAACTCAACAACAAACTGTTCGAACCCGCCCGGAGCGCACAACAGCAGCATCCTCGCCGGCGTGGACCCCACCACCTTGAACCCATGAGGAATCTCGCGCGGCCCGAAAACATACGTGCCCGGCCCCGCCGTCGACCATTTCCCATCGCACACGAATGCGATCTGCCCTTCGAGCACGTAGAACGATTCATCTTCCTGGTGATGCACATGGTACGGCGAAGCAAATCCCGGAGGTATCATCCAATGCTCCATCAGCCCGAATGCTCCCCCGGTGGTTTCAGCGGTCGATCTCATCACCGTCGGTATCCCCAGGAACCGGAATGGCGAATCTTCTCTGGTGTTCAAGTACGGCTGTAGCTGTTGCGCGGTCATCCTCTCTCCTTTTCTGTAGCGGACGCCCGGATGTGTAACAACCAGCCTTCCCGTTACACATAAAATAGGCCTGATGGAACTGGAATGCACTGACGCGGAACTGGTTCGCCAGATCGGCTCTGAAAACGAGCGTGAAGCCGAATCCGAGCTGTTCCGCCGCATGGCCCCTCGCATCCGTCTCTACGGCCTTCGCCACCTCCGGGACGAACAAGCCGCCGCCGATCTGACCCAGCAGGTGCTCATCACATTACTCGAAACCCTTCGCGCCGGCCGCCTGCGTGACCCGGAGAAGCTTGCCTCTTTCGTTCTCGGGACCTGCCGCATGATGGTGCTCGACCTGCGCCGCGGCGCGCAGCGCAAACAACGCCTGCTCGACCAGTTCGGCCCGGATCTGCTGATCCCCGTCCCGCCCTCGATGCCGCAACTCGATCGTGAACAGCTCACCCGCTGCGTTCAAAATCTCAAGGAGCGCGAGCGCGCCGTCATCGTCATGACTTTTTACGATGAGCAGACCGGAGCCGACGTCGCCGGCTTCCTCGGCCTCTCCGAATCGAACGTCCGCGTCATCCGCCACCGCGCCATTCATCAGCTCCGCGACTGCATGGGAGTCGCCGCATGAACTGCGCGAAACCCATCGACGCGGCGGTCCTCGCCGACTACTGGCTCGCCGCGCTGCCGCAGTCCGAAGAGGAATCCGTCGAACAGCACCTGTTCGCCTGCGACTCCTGCGGAGCCCGTCTCAGCGACGTGATCGCGCTCGCCGAAGGAGTCCGCACCGTCGCCCGGGAGGGTTCCCTTCTCATGGTGGTCAGCGATTCATTTCTGAGAAGCGCCGCGGCCGAAGGCATGCGTATCCGCGAATACTCTCCCCCTTCAGGAGGCAGCATCGAGTGCACCGTGACCCTCGATGACGACCTTCTCATCGGCCGCCTGACCGCGAACCTCACCGAGGCGCATCGCGTCGATCTCAGCCTGTGTGACGAACATCGGGTCGAACGCCTGCGGATGCCCGATATCCCCTTCCGCTCCGCAGCGGGCAGCGTAGCCTTCCAGCAATCCATCACCTACGCCAAAGCCGCGCCCTCCGAAACAATGATCGCCCGCCTGCTGACCTTCGACGAAACCGGCACCGAGCGCCTGCTAGGCGAATACACCTTCAACCACACCCGCACCATCCCGTAATGTGTCAAACTCGCCTTCAGAGCCGCGACCATCGGGAGCGGTCAACCGCCGCGAGTCAGGGGATTCGGCGCGAACAGAAATGACCCTTAACACCAAGCCGCCTCCATTACTTTCCTCCCTGGTCGAGGACCTTGCATTTAATCTTGACCAGAGACTCCGACAAAACTCTCCCATTCTTGACATCCTCACCGCGGTCGATGCCGCCAGGGATCCGCTCCTAAAACATCTCGGCGGCAACCTCAAGTCCCAGGCCGGAACCAAGGCGCTGACCCTTAAGATCCTGAACCTCCTTCTCGCCAAGTATCATTTTCAGGCCCGCAGCAAATATCTATACTCACGCCCCTTCGGACTGATCGTCGATCCCGCCAACGGCTGCAATCTGGCGTGCCCCGGCTGCGTTCACTCCGAGCATTCAAAAACGCTGAAATTATTTGACTGGCAGAAGGGCATGCTATGCAAGGATCGATTTGAATCGCTACTCCGCCAATTTGGAGCCTGCGCCGTTCAAATCATGTTCTGCAACTACGGCGAGCCCACCGCAAATCTGCAGACGCCCGAATTTATCAGACTCGCGAAAGCCTACCTGATTCAGACCGTGCTCTCGACCAACCTCACCGTACGTCGCTTTGATGCCGAAGCGTATGTGGATTCCGGTCTGGACTTCATGTATATGTCGATCGACGGAGCCACCCAGCCGGTCTATCAGCAATTCCGGCAAAAAGGCAGCATCGATCTGGCTTATGAAAATATCCGGAAAATGGTCGATGCTAAAAAGCGGCTGGGCAAGCGGACGCCGATTCTGCGGTGGCAGTTTCTTGCTTTCGAACACAATGAACATGAGATTCCTCTTGCCCTCGAAAGAGCACGGGAGTTTGGCGTGGATCAATTCGTCGTGGAAACCCCATTCGACGTGAGTTGGGACGCGGCCGGAATACGCGTTTCCAAGGTTCACCCGATCAGCTACGAACTAACCCCGGATCCCGAGAGCGCCTTAAAAGAAAATTTCGCCGCAAAGATTGCCGACATTGAAAAGGATGAAGTGGAGCTGCAGTTCGAGCAGGGTTGGGCAAGTAACTGCCATGACGAAAGCCGGCCCGATAAGAAGTCGGCGCATACCTGTAATTGGTTGTACAAAAATATGGTGATGGATGCCAACGGGAGAATCCTGCCGTGCTGCGGCGCCCCCCGGCCGGATCTTCACCTGGTGTTCTCGAGCTTCCCGGCTGAAGCGGACTGTTTCAATTCGCGCGACTATCAAAGAGCCCGCGCCCATTTTGCAAACGGACCCGCGCCCGCCTCAACCGAACGCGCTCCCCACTGTGAAAACTGCGAATGGGACCATTCCCACACCGAAGTCGGTCATGACCAGATAGCCCTCTATCTCCAAGCCGCAGGCCTCCCATCAGAAGCCATCCACTCCCTTTCAGACTGGTAGTGCCCAGTGGGGCAGGTTCCCGACCTGCCCGCCGCAATGTCCCATTTCCAAACCCCGAACAAATCCCCCCCTCCCTCCGTACTACTCTCTTATGACCCACGACCTCCGCTTCGCTCTGCGCATGATCCTCTCTCACCACTGGTTCTCCGCCGCCGTCGTGGCCACCCTCGCACTCGGCATCGGACTCAACACTATGGTCTTCACCCTGGTCAACGCCGCGCTTTTCAAACCCGTCCCCGTTCCCCGAGGCGACCGGCTCGTCGCCATTATGAGCCAGGACCTCAACCGCCGGGGCGACAACGGCCGCATGGAAATCTCCCTTCCCGATCTCCGCGACTACCGAGCCCAGCAATCGACCTTCGAGTCCCTCGAAGCCGCCGACCGCTCCGGGGCCGTCCTCAGCGAGCGCGGCAATCCGCCGCAGTCTTACACCATGGCGCGGGTCTCTCCCGGAATCTTCACCATGCTCCAGATCCAGCCAGTCCTCGGCCGGAGCTTCCTCCCCACTGACGACCGCGCCTCAGCCGAGCCCGCCGTCCTGCTCGGCTACGGAGTCTGGAAGGATCGTTACGCCGGCTCGCCCTCCGTGCTCGGCCGCTCCATTCGCGTCAATGAAAAACCGGCCACCATCATCGGCGTCATGCCCGAGCATTTTAAATTTCCGGAAAATGAGGATTTGTGGATGGCTCTTTCGCCCACCCCGGAGCTTGAAAACCGCCAGCATCGCTCCCTGCAAGTCTTCGGCATTCTCAAACCCGGCACGCCCATCGCGAAAGCCTCCGCCGACCTCGATGCTATCGCCCACCGCCTCTCCGCCGACCATCCGGAAAATAAGGAGGTGGGCTCGCTGGTGCAAACTTTTCAGGAGCGATACAACGGAGGCAACATACGCCTCGTGTTCATCCTGATGCTGGCCGCCGTCGGATTTGTGCTCATGATCGCCTGCGCCAACGTCGCTAATATGATGCTCAGCCGCACCCTCGGCCGCCAGCGCGAAATGTCCATCCGCGCCGCCATGGGAGCCTCGCGATGGCAAATCATCCGCCAGTTGCTCATCGAAAGTCTCCTGCTCAGCACGCTCGGCGGAGTGCTCGGTCTCGCCATCGCGTACTTCGGCGTCTACCAGTTCGACCTCGCCTCTTCCGACATCGGCCGCCCCTACTGGGTCCAATTCACCATGGATTACCGCGTCTTCGGCTACTTCGCGGCCATGTGCCTGTTGAGCGCTTTGCTGTTCGGACTCGCTCCGGCCCTCCGGTCTTCCCGCGTCGATCTGAATAACGCATTGCGGGACGGTACCCGCACCGCGGGCAGCCAGCACGGCGGGAAAATCGCGAGCGTTCTGGTCGTCCTTCAATTCGCTCTCACGCTGGTGCTGCTCACCGGAGCCGGAATGTTCGCGCATAGCTTCCTCGAGAATCAGTCGCTCAATCCCTTCGTTCCGGCGGAAAACATTCTCACTGCCCGCATCCGCCTTCCGAAAGATCGCTACCCCACGCCAGAATCGCGCCAGCGCTTCTACGATCAACTGCTGCCGCAAATCGGCGCACTCCCCGGCGTCGCGAACGCGTCGATCGCGTCGGATCTGCCCGGCATTTCCGCCTTCTCCCGTCACATCGAAATTGAGGGCGCGCCTCTGCCGGATCCTTCGCACAAGCAGTCCGCGTCGATCCTGGTTCAATCCCCAGGCCACTTCGCCACCGTCAATCTGCCTCTGCTCTCGGGCCGCGATTTCAACGCCACCGATACGGACTCCGCCATCGTCACCAAACAGTTTGCAGATCGCTATCCGCTTGCCCGCCGCTTTCGCTTTGTTGAAAAGGAGCAACCCGGCAAGTGGCTCTCCGTCGTCGGCGTCTCCTCCAACATCGTGCAGGAACCCAACGAAGCCTCGCCGGAACCTCTGGTTTTCCTCCCGTATCGTCAGGAATCCTTCGAGTCGATTTTCCTGGTCGTTCGCACCACCGGAAATCCTTCGTCGTTTGTGTCCGCCGTTCGCGCTACGGTACAGAATATGGATCAGGATCTGCCTCTGTCCGAAGTGCGGACGCTGACCGGAGCCATTGCCCACAACCGCTGGTTCCTGGCTGTCTTCGGGACGGTGTTCCTGGTGTTCGCGATCATCGCGCTGGTGATCGCGTCGGTCGGAATATACGCCGTCATCGCGCAAGCCACCGCCCGCCGCACTCGGGAGATTGGTGTGCGCATGGCCCTCGGGGCCACATCGAGCAATATTCTCTCGCTCATCATTTCCAGGGGCGTGAGCCAACTCGCCATCGGCCTCGCACTCGGATTGGCTGCGGCAATTCCCGGCGCCCGCCTCATGAACAGTCTGCCGCTGATGGCTGCCAAGTCCGATCCCGTGGTCTTGACCGGAGTCTGCCTTCTGCTGACCTCCGTTGGCCTCTTCGCCTGCTGGCTCCCAGCCCGCCGAGCCGCCCAACTCAGCCCCGTCACTGCGATTCGATACGAGTGACTCATTTATGGACCGTTAACGGCGCCTGATTACCGATTCCATATTTTTCCACCGTCCGGGTTTTCATGTTGTAAACATCCCCGGCCGACAGCACGAAGTACGGTTTTTGCCAAGGCTGCCTTGGATGCGTGTTGTCGTGGATTGCGACTTTCCACTTTCCCATGACCTCGAACTGGTCCTGATTGACCACAATCGCGGTACCCTCTGAAAGTCCGATCCCGAGGAAAGTGGGATACTTTTTCATCACCTGAATCAGATCGTCCCAGCGCAGCCGGGTGTTGATGTGCTGATCAATGGCGCTCTTGCGCAGGAATTTGAACCCGTGTTCATGCTCCGGCTCCGGCGTCATCATGATCTCGGACCCCGCCACCGCCCCCCGAACCAGATAATCTCCTTGGATGGTCGCACCTGCCGAGCTGCCTCCGATCACGCCGCCGCGCTCCAGCACTTTGTGAAATTCTTTGTAGGTCAAGGTATTCATGTAGGAATCGACGCAATTCCATTGCCTCCCGCCGTTGAACCAGACACCGTTTGCGTCGCGCAGCATCCTGGCAAACTCTTCCGTATCGGCCACTTTCGGATCGTAGGTGTGCAGCATGCGGACGTTCTCAGCACCCAGCTTTTTCCACGGCGCGATGACGTCTTCTTCCTTGTACACAATCCACTTGCCGTCCGGTCCTTTGTTCCCCCCGGCAGTCGGAACCACCACAATTTTCGCGCCGGTTCCGCCGGCTTTGTTGATGAAGGTTTCCATGATGCCGGTGCCGGTCAGGTTGCCTCCGCCGACAATGATCAGAGTTCCTTTTTCGGGGCCGTATTCAGTTTGGGCAAAAGCTGTGAATGAGAGGAGAAAAATGAGGGTTTTCACGTTAGTCATTCTACCTATTTGTGCCAGTCCCATTCGAGGCGCGATTTTAGCGTCAGGCCTGCGCCGAAACCGATTCCCAGATTGACGCTGAACAGGTCGGTTGCATGCCAATCGCCGCCCAGGTATACCTGTTCACCTTCGCCGCCGTAGTATTCGACGGAGGGCGAGAAGACTTTACGCTTCAGGCGGACAAGCAGCGCAGGTTCGAAACGCCAGCCGTCCCGGGTTCCAGGGCCGTGGAGGGCTCGTTCAACCACTGGGTTGAATACGATTTGCCAATGCTGGAATTCGCGGTCCAGGATTGGGCGGAGTTCTACGCGGCGTGTGTTCTCTTCATAGAGGGCTTTTTGAAATGAGAATTCTGCCACGAAGCCGAGGCGGAAGGGGAGTCGCCAACTTTCGGGGGCGTAGAAGTGCGGGAGGACTCGCCAGCCCGCGAATTCGGTGGATGCATTGAGGAACATGAACCCTAGCGCAAAGTTTTCGGAGATGCCGAAGGTGGGTTCTAGCGTTACATGCGACAAGGGGATGTTGGGCTGGACGTTGATGTGCGCTTCCAGGCTGTACTCGTGGAGGGAGAGCGGTTCGTATTCGTAGACGTGGATTTCGAAACGATCTTGGGCTCGGGCTGTGGTGATGAGCCAAAGGAAGAGGAAAACGAAGGCAGGTCGGGGACCTGCCCCACTGTGGCCCATTTTACTGTTGCGTTCCTGTTGGTTTCATGGGTTGTTTGCGCTGGCCCCAAGTTGGCGGGGCGGGCTCTTTGTCCATTCTTGTGACCGGTTTTTCTTTGAGCATGCGGAGGGCTTCCTGGACGGCTCGCTCTAGCTGCGGATCATGGCCGGCGATGACGTCTTTGGGCCAGTTCTCGACATCGATGTCGGGAGGGATGCCTTCGTTCTCGACCGCCCATTTGCCTTCTCTTGTGAAGAAGCCTCCTCGGGGCGCGATCATGCTGCCGCCGTCTATGAATAGCGGCGTGTCGGCGGTATGGACGAGGCCGCCCCAGGTTCGCTTGCCGACCAGGGTGCCGATTTTTCGGTGATGGAACATCCAGGGCATCAAGTCTCCGCCGGAGCCCGCCATTTCATTAATGATCATGACCTTCGGTCCCCAGATTCCTGCGGCGGGGCTGGTGAAGGGATAGCGGTCGCCGGCGACGTTATTGAAGTAGCCGTCGAAATCGCGCTGCAGGACGTCGATGATGTAATCCGCCGCGGAGCCTCCGCCGTTGAAGCGCTCGTCCACGACTACGCCTTGCTTGTCTTGCTGCGCGAAGTAGTAGCGATTGAAGCTGGTGTAGCCGGGCTGGCCGGTGTTGGGCAGATAGACGTAGGCGATCTTGCCGCCCGATAGCTGATCGACCTTGCGACGATTTTCTTCCACCCAGGCTCGCGTGCGGAGGCCTTGTTCGTTGGCGGTGGGGACGACGATCACCTGGCGCGCGCCTTCTAACGATGGACTCTTGTTGACGCTCAGCGTGGTTTGCAAGTTCGCCGTTCCGTCGAGCAGGCGATAAATGCTGTCGGGAGTTTTGAGTTCCTCGCCGTTGATGGCGACGATGTAGTCTCCAATAGCTACATCTACTCCGGGCGCGGCGAGCGGCGCGTGAAGGTCGGGATTCCAACTCTCCGTATGATAAATTTTGGCGATTTTGTAGCGGCCGTTTTCGATGGTGAAGTCGGCTCCGAGCAATCCTCCGCGGGATGCGGGAACAGAGGGCATATCGCCTCCGCGCACATAGGAGTGGCCGATGGAAATTTCCGAGCCCATCATATCGATTAAGTAATTGAGGTCGGCGCGATGCATGGCGTACGGCAGAAGCTGGCCGTAGACTTCTTTCATGCGGGGCCAGTCGGCTCCATGCATGTTGGGGACGTAGAGATAGTCGCGCTGATTGCGCCAGCCTTCGTAGAAGATCTGTTTGAACTCCTCTTTGGGATCGAGGTACATGCGCAGGGTTGCGTTGAGACGGCCTGTTCCAGAGGCCGGCACCACGCGATCGGCATCGACTAAGAAAAGCGACGGAGCGGCGGGTGTATCGGCGGCGGCTCCGCGTCCACGCCCACCACCACTGGTCCCCGCGGCGCGATAGACCAGTTTGTGGCCATCGGCGCTGACGTCGTAGGCCTGAACGCCGGTCATGAACGGAGTCTCGCGGCGCTCACTGAGGCGATAGCGGATCAGCGAGCTGCCTCCGCCTGCTCCGCCGCGTCCACCACCGGCGGCGCGGGCATTGGTTTCCAGGAAATAAACTGTTCCGGCCACACCGGCGCGGAGCTGCGAATACTGCCGCTCCGTGACGCCGGGGATCGAGATGATGCGATTTTGCAGGCCGTCGAAATCGATTTGCACGGTGACGGGCGGGCGGGGGGTTCTCGGAGCGGGGGTATCGGCATTGTCTGCTCCGCCACGGCCTCCGCGGCCTGCGCCAGTTGCGGGCGCGTTGCCGACGCCTTTATCTTCGTCGCTCTCGGGAAGAACGGGGCTCGGCTCGCCTTTCTTGAGTACTGCTAAGTAGAGGCCGAAGTTCTCGTCGTGATCGTAGGAGGTCATGTCGAGCCACTGCGACTTGAGGCCGAAATCGGTGGAGGCGAAAAACCAAAGATATTTGCCGCTGGCGTCCCAGGCGGGCCAGACGGAATCGGCCAGGCCGTCGGTGATCTGCTTCTTTTCGCCGGTTTCGACGTTGCTGATGAAAATGGCGTGATAGAGGGAGCGCAGGCGGCTGGAATACGCTACCCATTTCGAATCGGGGGACCAGACGGGGTTGATGGTGCGGGTGGGAACCATCCAAGGATCGTCGCCGACGATTTTGGTTTGGCCCGAGGCGATGTCGAGGACCCAGACTTTCAGATTCGTGTCGGTGTAGAGGAGCTTTTTCGAATCGGGCGACCATGACGGCGTGTAGTAATGGGTCGGATGAGGAAGGGAGATCGATCGCACGGGCGTCAGGGTGTCTTGCGATTCGATGACGAGTTTGTACTCGCCGGATTTGTCGCTGAAATAGGAAATCCATTTGCCGTCGGGGGACCAGGCGGGGTCGCGTTCAGCCGAGCCGCTGGACTTGCTCAAATTGCGGACGTCGCCTTTTTCGGCGGGGATGGTGAAGATTTCGCCGCGCGCTTCGACGAGAACCCTTGCGCCGGTTGGGGACAGAGCTAGCGAGGTCATCCGACTGGTCACGTCTTCCCATCTGGGCATCATCCAGGGAAAATCGCCGGTAGCGGTGATGTTGACGACGTGCGTCCGGCCGGTTTTGGGATCGAGCTCGTGAACGTAGCCGGCTTGTTCGAAGACCAAAGCGCCTGCGCCGGAGTCGAGCGTCTTTACGTCGAAGTCCGTGAAGTGGGTGATCTGCGCGAGCTTCTTCGATTTGTAGTCGTAGGAAAAGATATTGGCGACGCTGTCGCGGTCGGAGATGAAGAAGACCGTGTCGCCGATCCAGGCGGGGTCCATGTCTTTGGAATCGGTCCACGGCGGGGAGACGAGGTCGTAATTCTTGGTGTCGACGATCCAGATGGGCCGGTTCTGGCCTCCGCGATAATTGCGGCGCTCTTCGTCCCAGGAAGTGTTCATGCGATAGGCGATGTGTGCGCCGTCGGGGGAGATTTTTCCTTGATAAGCGCGAGGGAGCGGGAGCGCGGTTTCGATGCCGCCGTCGATTGGCACGGTCCAGAAACGCGGTGCGGCGTTGGGCGCGGAGGTGGCACGGGCCGAGGCGAAGAGGATCGACTTGCCGTCGGGGGTCCAGCCTTGTACGGTGTCTGCGCCGGGGTGAAAGGTGAGGCGCTTGGGCTCGCCGCCTTCCGAGGGAATGATGTAGACGTCGGTGTTGCCGGCGTAGTCGCCACTGAAGGCGATCCATTTCCCGTCGGGGGAGAAATGGGGATTCGTGGTGGGTCCTTGAAAGGTGGTGACGCGGCGAGCGGAGCCTCCGGTGCGGTCGACGGTCCAGATGTTGTTGGCGTAGGCGAACGCGATCTGGGTCGAGCTGACGGTGGGGGTGCGGAGGAGCCGGGTGGCCGCGAAGGCCTCGGAGATGAGCGCGAATGAGAGGAGAAGTTGTTTAGTCACGTAGTGCTCCAGAGTTGACGGATCGTTATAGTTTACACCTCCGGTGGCAAAATAACGCCAGAATAACGCCCCGATAACGCCAGCCAAATTTCCTCGAATCAACGCTTTCCCCCTTTCATCCGGCTAAGTCCGCAGTGGAGATCCCAGAACATGTATTCGGGAAACTCTACGATGAATTGTTGCACCGAGTTTCGTCGGCTGGGGTTGGATGGGATTTATATCTATTTCATTTGGGATGGGTTATCAGGCATATGGGAATGGGACGACCGTTTAGACCGGGTAATAAAACCGGCAAAGGAAGGCCTCCGGGGAGGCGAAATCGGAGGAAGGAATTTCAGGAGGTGCTGGAGAACGACGCGGAGAAAATTATCGAGAGGATCAAGCGGGAGGCGCTGAAATCGAATTCGACCGCGATGCGGTTGTGCATGGAGAGGCTGTTGCCGGTGGCGAAAGCGGAGAATGTCAGGTTCGAGATGCCAGCGGTCGACTCGGGAGAGAGTCTGGCTGTCGCGATTGCAGCGATTGCGCGAGCGGTGGCGGAGGGAGTTTTGAGCGCGCAGGAAGGGGAGTCGATGGCGAGGGTAGTGGAGAGCCAGAGGAGGAATCTGGAGGCGGGGTCATTCGAGGCGAGGTTGAAGGCGCTCGAAAAAGCGGTGGACGAGAGCGGGAGGAAGTTGTTGTGAAAGCGATGGAGAAGAGGCTATTGGAGCTGGAGCTGGAAGTGAGGAGGCAGCGCGGGGCCAGGTTGGGATGGAGGGTGATTTATATTGACCCGGAGGAGGAAGCGCCGGCTGAAGCCGTCGTGCAAGCTGAAGCTTGCGCCACCCGAGCTGGTTAGGAGGGCGCGTGTTGGGAGGATCGGGGGAACCGTTGAGGTTGACCGCTCCTGCTAGTCGCGGCTCTGAAGGCGACGGAGTGTGAGAGGGGAGGCGCGGTTAGGAGATTTTCTTTAGCCAGATGTTTTTTACGGAGACTTTGCAGGGGGCGCCTTCTATTTCTATGCCTACCATGCCGGATTTGTTGTTGGAGGAATCGGGGTCGTCGTCGATGTAGACGGCCATTAGTTGGCCGTTGATGATGTGAAGGAAGGTGCCGCCCCGGGTCATCACGAGGTATTGGTTCCAATCGTTGATCTTTACGTAGCCTCCTAATGCGGATCGGTCGCCTATGTTGCCTACCAGGGTTCGGCCTTGGACTACTTGGCCTCGCCAGGCCAGGATTCCCAGCGGGGTGTTTTCGGAATAGAACTGGCCGGTGTAGACGAAGGCTCTGGGGTTGACGGGGAACCAGTAGTCGGCTTGGGGGCCGGTCATCATCCAATCGAGGTTGAATTTTTCACCTTCGCGGGCGCGGCGCCAGGGGATGCCGGTCTGGCTGCGATATTGGATGCCGCTGCCGCCGCCGTATTCGACTTTGATTTCAAACTTGAGGTCGAAGTCTTTGGCGACCAGGCCGTGATAGGAGATGTAGCTGTTGCCGGAGGGTTTTTCTTTGGTGGATTCGCCGACGATGGCTCCGTTTTCGACGCGCCAGACTTCGGGGTTGCCGACCCAGTCTTTTAGGGAGACGCCGTCGAAGAGTTGGGTGTAGCCTTTGTGGTCGTCGAAGGCGATGGGGTCGGGTTCGCGGAAGCCTTGGGCGGGGGCTAGTAGGGTGAGGAAGAGGAATGCTGCGGTTTTCATGGGTTAAGCTACTTTCGTGGTGTGACCGCTCCCTGTGGTCGCGGCTCTGAAGAAGCGACGGTAAATGGGTTCGGCAATGGGTCGACGGCAGAACATCGACGGTTTAGTTGGTGATGTCGTGGGTGTGGCTTTCTTCGCGGATGGGCATGTAGATCTCGTACCACCACTTCTGGGCGGGGCTGTCGGCGTATTTTTTCAGGGCGGCTTCGGATTCGAACTCCATCACGATGGCCTGTTTATAGCCTTCCTGGCCTTGATACTTGATGTTTTTTGTCCAGACGCGCTTGATGCCGGGGAATTTCGCGGGCAACTGGTGGGCTGCGTCGACGGCGGCTTTGATCTGTTCGGGGGTGGCCTCGGCTTTCCACTTCACATTAATAATGTGCAGGACTGTCGTGGGGGACTGGGCCAGGGCTACGGCGGCGAGCAGGCATAGACTGAGTAAGAGTTTCATCGTTTTCTATTATGGAACATTCGACTCTGGATTCTCGTAGACTACCGACAAGGAGCGGTTTATGCGCGCTATCTTTCTGCCTTTAATGGCGATTTTCCTGGCCGGCTGCGATGAAATCGACCTGGGGAACATCGGCAGCTCGGGACGCTACCGGGAGGATTTTCATTTCAGCTATCCGCTGAGCTCGGGCGGCACCTTACGGCTGGATAACTTCAACGGATCGGTGGAGATTTCGGGGTGGGATAAGAATACCATCGACATCGACGGGCAGAAATACGCCAATACCGAATACCGGCTCAAGGAGATGAAGATCGAGATTACTCCTTCGGCGAATTCGGTAAATATTCGCACGGTTCCTCCGATCGACCGTTTTGGGAATGCCGGGGCTCGCTACACGATTCATGTTCCGAGGCGTACGGAGCTGGAAGGGATCGTCAGTTCCAACGGCGCGATTCGGGTGGAGTCGATCGAGGGCAGCTCGCATTTAAGAACTTCCAATGGCTCGGTGCATGCCACCATGCTGGTGGGTCCGCTGGAGGTGCAGACATCGAATGGGTCGATCGACGTGAGCGAAATGTCGGGAGATACGACGCTGCGCAGCTCGAACGGGGCGATCCGGGCGGATGTTCGCAAGGGGCGGTTTGGGGCGAAGACTTCGAACGGCAGCATTACGGCTCATCTGCGGGACGGCGATACCAGCCCGGTGCGCGTCGAGAGCTCCAACGGGCATATCGAGCTGACCATGGATACGACGCGGGAAGTGCATGCCAGCACATCGAACTCGTCGATCACGGTGCGGCTGCCTGCGACGGCGGACGCGACGGTGGATGCGCACAACTCGAATTCGTCCATCACGTGCGATTTCGACGTGATGCTGCATGGCGAGCTGCGGCCGAAGCACCGGCTACAGGGGACGATCGGCAAGGGTGGTCCGCTGCTGGATCTGGGGACGTCGAACGGGAGTATCAAGCTATTGCGGCTGTAGAACCGGCAGGACGACGTGCAGGGTGGTGCCGGTTTCGCGCGAGGCGATAGTGAGACGGCCGCCCAACTGACGGGCGCGTTCATGCATGCCGGCGATTCCGACGCCGATGCGGGACGCGGAAGCAATCCCGTGTTCCAGGGTGCCGGGCGGCAGACCGCGGCCGTGGTCCGCGATTTCCAACTCGACGGAATCGCGCGATCGCTGGAGACGGATGAGAGCGGTCTCGCTTTCCGAGTGCCGATGGATGTTCGACAATCCTTCCTGGACGATGCGGAATAGCGCGATCTCCACGGCTTGCGGCAGCCGCGGCATTTGCGCGGGGAGCGACAGATCGAGGCGGATGCCGGTCCTTTCGGAATAGCCTTCAGAATAAGCGCGGAGTGCGGACTCGAGCCCCAGTTCGTCGAGCAGAGGCGGGTGCAGCAGGTAGGACAGAGTGCGCATTTCGCGGATGCAGGTTTCGGTCAATGCGATGCTCTCCTCAAAGGCCCGGCGGGCGCGCGGCTCGAGGTCGGCGGCGGAGGGCAGCACGGTGGACAGGTGGATTCGTAATGCTCCGAGATGCTGGCCGGTGGCGTCATGAAGGTCGCGCGCGATGCGGCGGCGCTCCTCATCCTGCAACTGCAAAAGACGGCCGGAGAGCTGGGCCAGGGTGCGTTCGGATTTCCGGCGCGCGGTGATATCCACGGCGACAGCCAGCAGGCGCACGTGGCCTTCAATCTCGATACGGCTGAGGGTGCATTCCATCTGGGCGCGGGATCCATCGGGGCGCGGACTGTACCAGTTGAAGGTCACCTGCTCGCCTGCGAGGGCGCGGGCCATGCGGTCGTGTATGGTGCCGGGTTCGCGCAACAGCGTTTCCAGGTTCTGCCGAATGCTCTCGCGCTGCGGGTCGCGGGGGCCGGGCTTGGAATCCGTCACTTGCCCGTTATTGACGACGAATATGGCGTCGATGCTGGTTTCAAACGGGCCGGGCGCTTCCGCTTGGTCGCGATCGCGAAGAGGATGGCCGTGGAAAATCAAATATTCTCCGTGCTCCACGTTCACGTATTTCCCATGGAGCCGTACGGGAACGACTCCGGCGTCGCGGGAATGAAGCTCGAGGGTCAAGGTGCCGGTCAGGTTTTGCTTGATTTCCGCGAATCGCGCCGGCCAGTGTTCCTGAGTTCTGGGGGAGACATCCCACACATGGAGCGAAGCAAGCTCCGCGGGCGAATAACCGAGGGCGCGGCAGATGGCGGGATTTCCGTAGAGCAGGCGCGCATCGGGATTCATCCAGAGAATCAGCTCATCCGATAGTTCCAGGGAGAGCTTCGCCAGACGTAATTCGTCGGCCTTCGGCATGGCGCGAGCGGCACGCCCGGCAGACACACGGCGGGTGCCCGGGTCCCGCGGCGATTCAGGCGGCGGGCCCGCACTTCGGGACTTGGGCAAAAGTAGTGTCTCTTAGATGGTCAGAATTGTACACTATTTTCGCGAATTGTCGAGTACCAGATTGATTATTTATTTAGTACTAGTAAACTTTTCCGGTCAATTCATTAGTGGCTTATCCCCATCACTTAAGTGCGGGGATGCTTACTCTAGTGGCCTGTCTCACCCCTCCATAACTGTCGGGGTTCTGTGTCGGCGTTGAGGACAAACTACCGAACCCCGACAGTCATGGAGGGGATATTCTAAGACAGGCTACTAAACGAAATGATACTTCGATGCCGCGTCGTCCCAGACGATTTTCTTTCCGGCCTTGAAGGAAAGGGTTGCCATATGACCGGAAATTGCCGCCTGTTGTCCTACACTGGGCGGGGCGATTACCTGACCTTTGCCGCGAACGGCATCGAGAAAATTGGTGATGTGCGCTTCCACGGCTTTGTTGTCGTTGCCGGGCAGCGCCAGGCTTAGCTCCGTGCGGGCGGCCACTTGCGCGGGCGGCTTGCCGCCGAATTTCTCGGGATAAAAATTGAGGAACTGGCGGTTGAGGACCTCGATGGTCCCTTCGTTGCCCATGAATTGTTCGCCGTAACCGAAATGGTCGTTGCCGAAATAACAGCTGTAGTTGATATGAAACTTATCGTTGTATTCGTAAATGGCGCTGAGAGTGTCGGCGACGTCGCGGTCGTCCTTAGTCACCCAACGGTAGATGCCGCCGGAAGCCATGCAGGTCGACGGGACCGTTTTCCCGCAGACGAAGTTGGTAATGTCGGTCTGGTGGACCAGTAAATCGGTGGAAATGCCGCCGGAATAATCCCAATAAAGGCGCCATTGATAGAAACGCTGTAGGTCGAAGTCGTGGGCGGGAGCGCCTTCGAGGAAGCGCGCCCAGTCGGTGTTCGCGGGGCTCGCATCGGCGGGGATTTTATAGCGCCAGGCGGGATTGTCTTCGAGCGAATTGCGGTACCAGAAGGCGCGGACGTAATGAATGTCGCCGATCATGCCCTGGGCGACCATTTCCTTGGCCTTTATGTAGAGAGAATTGCTGCGATTCTGGGTTCCGACCTGCACTACCTTGCCGGCCTTATTGGCGGCGGCGACCATTTCGAAGCCCTGCTCGATGGTGTGGGCGAGCGGTTTTTCGACGTAGATATTCTTGCCCGCCGCGATGGCGGCCATGAACATGGGGTAGTGGAGATGCTCCGGGGTGGAGATGAAGACGACGTCGATGGATTTGTCGGCGAGCAGATCCTTATAATCGGCGTAGGTTTTGGGGGTGTTGCCGCCCAGGGTGCTGACGCGATCCTTGGCGCGGGCCAGGTTGCCGGTATAGGCGTCGCAGACGGCGACGACCTGGGCGACGTTCTTGTTATCGACATACATGCGCTGCATCAGGTAGTCGCCGCGGCTGCCGGTCCCGATCCAGCCGATGGCGATTTTGTCATTGGCACTTTGGGCGCGCAGGATTTGAGGCGCGGCGGCGAGGGCGGCTGAGGATTTCACGAAGTCGCGACGGGATGAGATCGGGCATGGAGGACTCCTTCTACTGGGCTGAAAGGTCAGAATAGCAGAGCTACGAAGAGCCGGCTGAAGCCGGCTGCCGGCAAAAATGCCCGCCCCACCATTTATTCGGGAAAGGAGACTGAACTTAGACAGGGGGTGGAGAATACCGCATGTTAGCATTGTACTAACAGTGTTATGAATCAAGATCGGACGATGCAGTTCATTTTGGACAACCTCGCGGCGGTGACCGCGAGTCAGCAGAAAGCCGAAGTGCAGCTAAAGGCCTTTCGGAAGCTGATGCTAACGGGAATGAAGTTAATCGTGAGGCTTGAAAAGGGCCAAAAAGACCTTCAAAAAGGCCATCGCGAGCTTCAATCCGAAATAAGGGATCTCGCGTTGCAACAAAAGCACATCGACCAAAAATTCGACCGCTGGCTGGATTCACTCAAGAACGGATCGAACGGTCACAGCGGTCGCAACGGGACCTGATCGCGCTGGGACTTAGCGTGCGGGCTTGGTGACGCTGGATGCGATTTTTGCCGCTCATGACGCCAAAAGAACAGTTCGAAGGGTGTATGAAGCAGGCTGAGTTCGCCTTTAACAGCTTTCAGACTCGTCGCGCCTACGAATGGAAGATTACTGTAGGGATGTGGGCTGTGCTGCTGCTCGCAACCAAGTTTCTCTTGAAAACTGTATTGAGGCGCCTTGGTATTGGTGGGCAATAATTTGGAGCTGCTATCGTGCTGGTCCAAGTTTTTTGGTTGCAAGGGATTTGCCTTGCTAATCAGAAGGATAAGGATATCGCCGACTACTATCGAAGACTTGCTACAACGGTAATCAGAGGCACTACTGATGTCTATTCATCCAGCCTCCCCGCTCCGCGAAAATGGTCCTGGAAGCTCTTCTGGAACTGGGCTGCCCTGTTCCAGACGTTCGCCACGATCGTGATAACTGTTCTGTGCGTCGCGTTACTTTACAGTTCAGCCGGCACCAAGCACTGATTTCCTTCGAAACGCCCCCAATCGTTGGGACGTCATGTATACTAGTGATAGCTGTCGAGCGAAGGGAGTGGGCGAAAGCCCACTTTTTTATTGGTATACGGATGAATCGCGAGGATGTCACGTCTAAAGTGCAGGAAATAGCGGAACGAGTCGGCGCCAGCGAAGGCCTCGAAGTGGTCGAGGTTCAGCTGCTGGGCGGCGGCGGCGGCTCGAGTTCTGCGTATTTTTATCGACAAGCCCGAAGGGGTCACGCATGCGGATTGCGAGATGATTTCGCACAATGTGGGCACCATACTGGACGTCGAGGACGTGATTCCTGGGGCGCATTACACGCTCGAAGTGAGTTCGCCGGGAGTGGAGCGCAAACTCACCAAGCCGCGCGATTTCGAGCGCTTTGTGGGAAAGAAAGTGAAGGTCGCCTTGCGTGAACCGGTGGAGAATCAGAAGCACTGGATGGGCAAGCTGACCAGCTTCGCCGAAGGCGTTCTGACGCTCGAACCGTCCCCTGGACGGAGCGTGCAGTTTTCGCTCGACCAGGTGGAAAAGGCGAATCTCAAGTTCGAGTGGTAGCAATTTAATTCCGGATAAAAAACGAGACCGATTTTATATGAGCATGGGAACGATTTTTCAATCCATCGAGATTCTCAGCAAAGAGAAGGGCATCGAGCCAAAAGTCATCCTGGACGCGGTGAAAGACGCGATGCTGGTGGCGGCGCGCAAGCACTTCCATACCACTGAGGATCTGGTGGCGGAGTTCGACGAAAAGACCGGCGCCATTCAGATTTTTGGCGTGCGGAAAGTCGTGCTCGAGGTGGCGGACGCCGACAAGGAAATCACGCTGGACGCCGCGCGCAAGGTGGACCCCGAGGCGCAGATGGACACGGAAGTCCGCTTCGCCAAGCCGACCGAGGCGCTGGGCCGCATTTCGGCGCAGACCGCGAAGCAGGTGATTCTGCAAAAAGTCCGGGAAGCCGAGCGCGAGAATATTTTCTCCGAGTATTCGGGGCGGGTGGGCGAGCTGGTGACGTGCGTCGTGAAGCGCATCGAAGGTCAGGACCTGGTGGCCGACCTGGGCAAGACCGAGGCGCGGATTCCAAAAAAAGAACAGTCCAAGCTCGAAAGCTTCAGCGTAGGCGACCGGATCCGCTGCGTGATCAAGAGCGTCGAAAAGGCGGGCAAGAACGCGGGAGTCCTGGTTTCGCGAGCCGCGCCCGAGCTGGTGATGCGGCTGTTCGAACAGGAAGTGCCGGAAATCTACGACAACACGGTGGTGATCAAAGGCTGCGCGCGGGAGGCGGGCGAGCGGACCAAGATCGCGGTATCGAGCCGCGACCGCGACGTGGATAGCGTGGGCGCGTGCGTCGGCATGAAAGGGATGCGCGTGCAATCGATCATCCGCGAACTGCGCGGAGAAAAGATCGACATCATCGAATTCAACGACGATCCGGTGAGCTTCGCGACGCACGCGTTAAGCCCGGCGAAAATTTCGCGGGTGTCGATTATCGATTCCGTGGAACGCCACATGGAAGTGATCGTCGACGATACGCAGCTCTCGCTGGCCATCGGCAAGAAGGGCCAGAACGTCAGGCTCGCGGCCAAGCTGCTGGGCTGGCGCATCGACATTAAGAGCGAGGAAGAGAAGCGGCAGGAAGTGGAATCGCAGATGGCCGCGCTGGTGGTGCCGGGCGCTCCGGTAACCGTTCTGATCGATCACGGCATGACCGAGACGGTGGCCGAAAAGCTGATGGCAGCGGGCGTCGCGACAGTGGAGAAGCTGGGCGAGATGACGCCGGAGCAACTGGAAGAAATTCCGGGCATTGAGCCGGAGATGGTCGAAAATATTCAGACGGCCGTGGTGAGTTATTACGGCCAGTACGAAGATCAGCAGGAAACGCCGGCCGCGGCTGAAAATGGGGCCGAAGCCGCTTCCGAAGCCGCAACAGAAACGTCCGTCGAAGCATCAAACGCAAAAGCGTTGGAAAATGAATCTGATAGGATAGAGAGCACGGAAGTGCCGGCTGCCTCCCCGGATTCCGCAAAAGGAGAAGCCGAACTTTCGTGAAAATTCGTTCGTCGCGAGTCCCATAAGTCAGGGCATTTGCGGCGGCGGAACGTTATCGTATGAGTAAAATTCGTATCAATGAGCTGGCCCGCGAGCTCGAAGTAAAGCCCAACGTGATCCTCGAGACGTTGGCAGAGCTGGGCATCGCCGACAAGAAGACGCACTCCAGCTCGCTCGATGACGACGTGGCTTTGCAGGTCCGCAAACGCGTGACCGGTGAGCCCGGGGGCGGTACTGCGTCTGAAGCCGCGCATCCCGAAAGAAGTGTGGCCGAGAGCGCGCCTGCGCCGGAACCGGTTCGTACTCACCCTGTTTCGAGACCGGCTGTGAAGGTGGAAGCGCCGGCTGCCGAGAGCGTCAGGGAAACTCAGGAAGCGAAACCCGTGGAAGAGGCTCCAGCGCCGCCTGTGCGCCTCGCGCCGCCGCTGCGTCCGCCGTTGTCGACCGGTCAGTCCTTTGCGCCTCCGTCGATGCCTTTACCGCATGCGGCGCCGTTACCGCATGCTGCGCCTTCGCTGCCTCGCGTGGCTCCGTCCATGCCACCGCCGCCAGCGGCGCCGCAGTCTCCAGGGCCGGGCAGTCCAATTTCGAGAGGCACGGCGATTCCGGCGAAACCCGTGCCGGCTCCGCGGCCAGGTCAGATTTTGTCGGGACCGAGACAGCCTATGCCTGCGGGAATGGGCGATGCGCCTAGAGTTCCGCCGTCTATCATGACTCCGGGCATGACGCCTGGAGCGCCCAGACCATCCGCTCCCAGTGTGCCTCTTCCGTCTGCGCCTCGTCCGCCCGCGCGGCCCGGCGCGCCTACCCAGGCATCGCCTTCGCAACCGCTACGACCTCCGGCCAAGCCGAATCTGGCTGGTCAGCCGCAAGCGCGGCCCGTGGTTCCTCCGCGTCCCGACATGGTGGCGAGGCTGAGTACTCGTCCGCCGACTCCTGGGGCGCCTCCGCCGCCGCGTCCGGGTATGCCGACGCGTCCGGCGAGCCCGGTTCCGGGGCGTCCGATTTATACGGGTCCGGTACGGCCTGGACAGCCCTTGATGCGCGGTCCCGGCGGCCCTGCCAGTCCTGGTGGATATAACCAAGGGGGCGGATACAATCGTGGACCCGCAGGTCCGGGCGGTCCCGGCGGATACAATCGCGGTCCTGGAGGCCCGGGTGGTCCGGGCGGACAACGTGGCCGGCCGATGCATCCAACTTCGCCTTTGCGGGCGGAGCCGGCGACACTGCCGACGGATCCCGGCCGCCGTCATGCGACCAAGCCCGGAACGCGCACGCCTGCCGATCGCCGCCGCGATCAGGACGAAGGACGGATGCGCGGTCCCATCTCGCGCCGCGAGCAGCAGTTTGAACCGCCGCCGATCGACCGCGAAGTAACCATCGCCGAAGGCATCACCGTGAAGGAGCTTTCGGAGAAGCTCGGCGTCAAGGGCAACCTGGTGGTCAAGCGGCTGTTCGACAAGAAAATTTCGGCGACCATCAATCAGACGCTGGACGTCAAGGTGGCCGAAGAGCTGGCGCGCGATTTCGGCGCTTCCACGAATAAAGTCAGTTACGAGCAGGAGACCACGCAGGAGATTGAGACCACGGAAGTGGATCTCGACCGCGAGCGGCGTCCTCCCATTGTTACGATCATGGGTCACGTCGATCACGGCAAAACCAGCCTGCTGGACGCTATCCGTCTCTCCAATGTCGCCAGCCATGAGGCGGGCGGCATTACGCAGCACATTGGCGCCTATCACGTCGAGAAAAACGGGCGCAAAATCGTCTTCATTGACACGCCCGGTCACGAAGCGTTCACTCGTATGCGAGCGCGCGGATCCAAGGTTACGGACATCGTCATCCTGGTGGTGGCGGCCGACGACGGAGTGATGCCGCAGACGCTTGAAGCCATCGATCACGCTAAGGCGGCGAAGGTCCCGATCATTGTCGCGATCAACAAAATCGACAAGCCGGGCGCGACGCCGGAGCGGATCAAGCAACAACTGTCGGATCGCGGACTGTTAGCTGAGGATTGGGGCGGCGACACCGTCATGGTGGAAGTTTCGGCCAAGGCGAAGACCAATCTCGACCTGCTGCTGGAAATGATTCTGCTGGTCGCGGACATGCTGGATCTCAAGGCGAATCCGGCGCGTCCCGCCATGGGCACTGTGCTCGAAGCGAAACTCGATCGCGGCCGTGGTCCGGTCGCGACCGTGCTGGTCCGAAACGGAACGCTGAAGGTCGGCGACTACATGATCTGCGGATCGGTGTTCGGCCGCGTCCGCGCCATGGTCGACGATCGCGGGGACAACACTCGCGAGGTCGGCCCTTCTATGCCAGCCGAGGTGCAGGGCCTGGAATCGCTGCCCGAGGTTGGAGACACCATGCAGGTGGTCACCGACACGGCGAAAGCCAAACAGATCGTCATTTACCGCGAATCGAAAGCGCGCGAAGTGGCGATGGCGAAGAACAAGCGCCTGACGCTGGATCAGTTCCACGATCAGCTCAAGGAAGGCGAGGTCAAGGATCTCAACATCATCCTGAAAACGGATGTGGGCGGCACCGCCGAGGTCCTCACCGACACGCTGCAAAAACTGTCGACTGATAAAGTGCGCATTCGAGTTTTGCGCGCGGGTGTCGGCGCGATCACCGAAACCGACGTGCTGCTCGCGTCGGCCTCGAACGCCATTATCGTCGGCTTCAACGTCCGGCCGGATCGGACCGCGCAGGCGGTCGCGGAGCAGGAGAAGGTCGATATCCGGCTCCACTCGATCATTTATGAGCTGGCCGATCAGATCAAGAAGGCAATGAGCGGCATGCTGGACCCGGTATTCAAAGAGGTCTTCAAGGGCCGCGCTCTGGTACAGAACGTGTTCCGTATCTCGAAGGTCGGCGCGGTGGCCGGCTGCGTGGTTCAGGACGGCGTACTGGTCCGCAACGGCGAAGTGCGGGTGCTGCGCGACAACGTACTGGTTCACACCGGTAAGATCGAAGGACTGAAGCGCTTCAAGAACGACGCGAGCGAAGTGAAAGCGGGCTTCGAGTGCGGCGTTTCCCTGGCCAACTTCAACGACGTCAAAGAAGGCGATGTGCTTGAGTGCTTCGCGACGGAGCGGGTCGCGCAAGAGGCGATGGTTTAGGCAATATTTCTCAGCCACAGAAGGCAAAAAATAAATGCCGTCCATCGGCGTCATCACTTTCGAGCTGCGGCTCGACGAATCGCACTCGCTCAAGGACAAGCGGCACTTCGTAAAGAGCCTGAAGGACCGGTTGCGCGGGAAATTCAATGTGGCCGTCGCCGAGATCGATTATCAGGACCTCTGGCAGCGCGGCTTGATCGCCTGCGTCACTGTCTCTCCCGACCAGTCGCATGCCGAACAGGTGCTGCAGGCGGTCGAGCGCGAAGCTTCGTCCCAGTTGGGGCCCCTGCTGGTCTCCGCCACCGTCGAATGGCTGGCTTAATTGTTTAAAACAAAAGGCTTATAAAATGTGCGTGTGTTTGGAGCATGCTCGCGGTATAATCGTAGTTTCTCTTTATATTCGCCCATGAAGGAAGCTCAGATGATCGATGAAAAAGAACGCGCACGAACCCTCGGCGCCACGCTCACCCAGATCGAGAAGCAGTTCGGCAAAGGCTCCATTATCCGCCTGGGCGCGCGAGCCGTGGAAGCCGTCCCATCTATCTCCAGCGGCTCGATTTCCATCGATTTCGCGCTGGGAATCGGCGGATTCCCGCGCGGGCGGATCACGGAGATTTTCGGTCCGGAATCGTCGGGAAAGACCACCGTCGCTCTGCAGGTGGTTGCCGAAGCCCAGAAGATCGGCGGCATGGCGGCGTTTATCGACGTGGAGCACGCGCTCGATCCCGCCTACGCCCGCAAGCTGGGCGTGGACGTCGATAATCTGCTCGTCTCTCAGCCCGATTATGGGGAACAGGCGCTCGAAATCACTAACGCGCTGATCACGTCCGGGTCGATTGATGTGCTGGTGGTCGATTCCGTGGCCGCCCTGGTGCCGAAAGCCGAGCTCGACGGTGAAATGGGCGACAGCTTCATGGGCGTTCATGCGCGCCTCATGTCGCAAGCCATGCGCAAGCTGACCGGCATCGTTTCGAAATCGAATACCTGCCTGATTTTCATCAACCAGATCCGCGAAAAAATCGGCGTGATGTTCGGCAGCCCCGAAACCACTACCGGCGGCCGGGCCCTCAAGTTCTATTCGAGCGTACGCGCCGACATCCGCCGCATCGCCGCCATCAAGGACGGCGAAGTTGTCACCGGCAACCGGACCAAGATCAAGATCGTGAAGAACAAGATGGCTCCGCCCTTCCGGGAGGCCGAATTCGACATCATTTACGGCGAGGGAATTTCCAAGGAAGGCGATCTGCTGGACCTGGGAACGGCGCAGAATATCATCGAAAAGAGCGGCTCCTGGTACGGATATAAAGGTGAACGGATCGGTCAGGGCCGGGAAAATGCGCGCCAGTTTTTGAAGGACAATCCGGATGTGAAAAAGAAGGTCGACACGGAGTTACGGAAGCATCTTGGATTGACTAAGGATGCGGTCGTAGCTGCGCCTGCGGCTCATCCAGTAGCCCCCGCAGCGGCTCCTGTCCCAGCGGCGGCGGCGCGGGCGAAGGGTTGAGATCTGTTTCCGTAAGCCTGGAAAGACACATCGACACGAATGTCGATGCGGCACGCCTGGAGGCGTGCGCCACATAACATTCATGGCGGCAGGTCGGGGACCTGCCCCACTAGGGGCGGGCGAAGTGGTAGCTGAAAGAGATCGAGGCGTACGACGGGATGTACACCCCGACGACCCTTTCGATGTCGATCATCTCGGTGGTCTGGCCGCTGTAGCCGCTGGCGATTTGGAAGTGGACTCCGGCTTCCAGTTTGCCTTCGTGAAAGGAGCGCGTGAGGGCCCCCCGAAATTCGCGCACCGGAGTGCTGACAAAACCGTCGCCCAGGGGTTTCTGTCCGACCTCTTCGAACTCGCCGCGAGCATGCAAATGCCACGGGAGGCGGTCCAGCGTGCCTAGAAAATCAAAAATCAGGCGCGGAGCCTCGGGCACCCGCGTGTCGGCTTTTGAGAGCGATCCCTGCAGCATGCCTCCGTGGAAGTAGTGGCGCGCGGACACGGTCACAGAGCGATTGCGGCTCGGACCCTGATTGTACGGGAGTCCAGTGTCGGCATCGATCTTGGCTAACGTCTGCTCCTGCGTGACGTGCGACAAAGTGACACGGACATCGGTCCCCAGAATCGTCCGGCTGGCAACCATCTGATACGCATGAGCGCGGCTTACCGGAGTCGTGCCCTGAATACGAGGATCGTTCGTGAAAAAAGCTTGCCCATAGCTGAATGCCAATGTCGGAAGCCGCGATCCAGCGGGCGGGAGCAGCGATAGCGTCCCTTTGGGCGAATTCACGCCCACCCAGCGGTGAAAAGAGCCGGCGGGATTGAGGAGATTCACATTGTCGAAATCGATTTGATCGCGCCGCCACCCGAGGTTGTAGTGCAGCCACGGCTTGATATCTCCGTCGAGGGCGACGAAAGGCGCCACGAAGTTGAGCGTGACGTTGTTCGCGGTCACTCGCTGGAAGACTGGATCGTAGCGGGCATTGTAATGATCCAAATCGAGACGCCGCGGGGCTTCCCGCAGATAGTCCATGCCGCCCATCAGCGAAACGTGACGGTTGAATTTGTGGATGTATGAGATGTTGGTGCCGGTCTCGGTACGAAATTCGCTTTGCCGGATCAGGCCATCGCCGAAGTTGGAATAAAGCGACAGATTGTAGGTGCGAAAGAAGCCTGAAAACTGGATCTGGGTGGCAGGCGTCAAGGTCCAAACCTCATTCAGAGCGATCTCGCCGGTATGGGTCTGGTCGCGCTGGCGAGGGTCGATGGTGTCCTGGAGGTTGGGGACGCCGATCGGCACCAGACCCGGAATCATCGAGGTTCCGTAATAACCGATAGAGAGCAGGCTGAGCTTGTGCTTCCGGCCAAAATCGAAGGTCCGGACCGCGTTCACCTTATATTGCCGGCGGTGCTCCAGGCGGTCGAGAAAACCGTTGCCGTATGCAGCTTCGAGGGCCAGCCAATTCCAGCCGAGCGACAGATCGACGTCGCGCTGATCCCCGGTCAGGATGGCGAACGGCTCGAATCTGGAGCGGAGGCCGTAAGCCGCCGAGAGGTCCACCGAATGATTGCCCTCGCGCACATTGAAGGCTCCTCCGTCGGTGGAAACGCTCTCAATGACTGCCGGGACCAGGATATTCGGATCGGCATAGCCGTTCCCATGGGCGTTGGCGCTCAGGTTGTTCGGAACCAGGTAGCTGCCAAGCTGGATGAACTGGGCGATCGGCTCTCCATGGTCGCCTGCGACGCCGGGTGCGAAATATTGGGGCGCTTTGATGCCTCCGGAAGCGGTTTCGGCGGGCAGTCCGGGAATGGAGACGGGAACGCCAGGGCGGCCGGGGTTGGCATCCAGCAGTTCCTGCCGGACCAAAATGCGTCGCGACGGGTCGGGGTTTTCCACCGTGCGGGATCGGCGGGCGATCACCGTGATCGAATCTTTATGGCGGGAATGGCCGGTTCCTGGGCGGCGCGAGAAGCATGCGGCGATTTGTGCTACGTAATTCACAATCGTGATACCCAGTGGACTACAATTCTCTAAAGCGTGCTACGAAAAATCGCGGCGGATTGGATTTCAACGGGTGTTAAACTGAGACTAGAATGAGTTCGCTTTCTCCTCGACTGCAGGTTCGGGTTCAGCAGAAGCAAATACTCACGCCCGGGCTGGTCCAGATGGTCAGCCTGCTCCAGTTGAACAGGCTGGAGCTGAAAGAGATGATCTCGGCCGAGGTTGCTCAGAACCCGGTTCTGGAAGAGTCTCTGGATGGCGCTGAGGAATTGACTGCGGACGAACTGCGGCCGCTGCTCGAAGCCGAGCGGGTGGCTGATCCGGCCGATCAGGCCATCTTGGACAACAGCCGCATCGCCGCCGCCGAGATGGAGCCGGTGGAGTCCGATCGAGGGGATTTCGAGGCGGCCAACATGGGAAATCCCGAGCCCGCGACCATGGAACCTTCGGCGGAGCCCGCGGCCTCACCCGATGGAGCGGAAACTAAGGCGGCCGACCCGTTCGACGAGATCGATTTCGGCAGCTACTTCGACGATTATCTGGACCCTGGCTACAAGAGTCCGGCGTCGGAGAACGTCGAAAAACCTTCCTTCGAGACATTCCTTTCGTCGCCGGTGACGTTGAGCGACCATTTGCATTCGCAGCTGGCGCTGGTCTCGCTGACCGAAGAAGTTCGCGACGCGGCCGAGAGCATTATCGGCAATCTGAACGAAAACGGCTACCTGATGGCCACGCCGGAGGAAATCGCGGCGTCGGAGAATCACAAGCCGGAAGATGTCGCCGAGGCGCTGAGGGTGGTCCACACCCTGGACCCGGCGGGCGTCGGATGCGCCGACGTTCGGGAATGCCTGCTGCTGCAAATCGACAGCCGCAACGGCAAGGGCGGCGTGGCGTGGCAGATTATCCACGATCATCTGAAGCTGGTGGAGCTGCGGCAGATTAAAGAGCTGGCGCGGGTGCTGCACCGGCCCCTCGAGCATATTCAAATCGCAGTGGACGTGATTCGCCACCTCGATCCGCGGCCGGGACTGCGCTATTCCGGCGCAGGGGCCCGCGTGGTGGAGCCGGACGTTTACATTTCCAAGGACGGCGAAGACTACCTGATCACGGTGAATGACGACGATATTCCGCAGTTGCGGCTGAGCTCGCAGTATAGGAAGATGCTCGACCGGAACGAGGAGCCGAATAAAGACGTTCGAAATTATGTGAAAGAACGCTACGCCTCCGCGATCCAACTGATGAAGAATATCGAGCAGCGGAAGCAAACCATCATGAGGGTCTGCCAAAGCGTGGTGCGCCGCCAGATGGAATTTCTCGAAAACGGCATCGACTATCTGAAGCCGATGATGATCAAGGAAATTGCCGAGGAGATCGGCGTGCATCCCTCGACGGTGAGCCGCGCGGTATCCAGCAAATATGCGCACACGCCGCAGGGCGTTTTCGAACTGCGTTACTTCTTCTCGGAAGCGGTGCAAGGGCCCAGCGGAGGCGTGCTGCCGCTGCTGATCCTGAAGCGCCGCGTCAAAAAAATGATCGAAGAGGAGGACTCGGCCCATCCGCTTACCGACGAACATATTACGGAACGTCTGCAAGCGGAGGGAATTCAAGTGACTCGCCGTACCGTCGCAAAATATCGCGAAGATATGCGCATCCCGTCCACGCATCAGAGACGGGTTCGTAGCTAAAGCCCGCGGAAGTGCAGTCTTGTTGTGGGCGGCTATTTCCAAGACGGATCTAGACGGAGGTTTCCCCATGAATGTCAGCTATAGAGGCATCAAGAAGGAGCTTTCTCCCAAGTTGCAGGAGAAGCTGGACGCGAAATTCGCAAAAATTTCGAAATTGCTGGAGAAGCGAGGCGAAAAAGAGGCCCACGTCGTGGTGACCTCGGAAAATCGCATGCACAAAGCCGAGATCACGATGCAGTGTTACGGCCATCCGCTGGTGAGCATCGATACCGGAGTCGATGTGTTCACGGCGTTGAACGGCGCGCTCGACAAGCTGGATCAGCAGGTGGTCAAGAATTGCGAGAAGCATCGCGCCAAGGTGCGGCGGTCCATGGCGGGCAGCAAGGAATCGGCGAATGGCGCGGGAGAACTGGTGGGTGTGATGGCCAGCGAAGCGCGAAGCTCGCGCAGAAAGTTTTCCGAGTGAATCATCACGATCAGCGCAAGCCGATGACGCTCGAAGAAGCGCTGCTCGAAATGGGCAAAACCGGCGATTATATGGTCTACCGCGACGCGGAGAAGCAATGCGTCTCGGTGCTGGTCCGGCGGCGGGACGGACATTTCGACCTCATCGAATCATAAACTCTCCTAAACTCGAAGGATGGTCAAGCCGACTGCCACCGCGCCCGCCGCTCAAACTGAAGTCGTCATCATTACCGGTTTAAGCGGGTCGGGCAAGGGCACGGTGCTGAAGGCGTTCGAGGATCTGGGATATTACTCGGTCGACAATCTGCCGATTGACCTGATCCCGAAATTCGCGGAGCTGACCAAGGAAGCTCCCAATGTGCGGCGAGCCGCGCTGGTAGTCGATATTCGCGAAGGACTCGCGCTGGAGAGACTTCCGGCGATGGTCAAGAAAATCCGCCGGCAGATTCCCACGCGGCTGCTGTTTCTCGAAGCCGACGATGCGTCTCTGATCAGGCGTTTCAGTGAAACGCGGCGCCCTCATCCGCTGGGGACCGAACAGAGCGTCGCGGCCAGCATTCGCAGTGAGCGTGAACGGCTGGCGCCGATTAGAGCTCTGGCCGATCCCATCATCAACACCACGAAGTTCAACGTTCACGAACTGCGGGAGACCATCCACGGCCTGTTTCGCGGCCAGAAGGCGTCGCCCGGAATTCTGGTGCACGTGAACAGCTTCGGATACCGGCACGGCGTTCCAGCCGATAGCGACCTGGTGTTCGACGTGCGGTTTCTGCCGAACCCGAATTACATCCCGGCCTTCAAACAGCTGACCGGCAAGAATCCGGGCGTCGCGCGCTACATCCGGTCGTTCCCGCAGACAGCCGAGTTCATGTCCCGCATCACCGATCTGCTGGTGTATCTGCTGCCGCATTACATCGGCGAGGGGAAGAGCTATCTGACCATTTCATTCGGCTGCACGGGAGGGCATCACCGGAGCGTCATGATCGCTAGCGAGATTCGTAAACGCCTGGCAGCGGCCGGCTACCGCGTAAAAGAAACCCACCGCGATCTTAAGAAATAGCCGTCACCTCGGGTCACCTCGGGTCACCTCGGGGACAGTCCGCTATGGTACGAAGTGAACGATTCCATCCTCGTGCGAATTCGCATCCTGTCGTTTGTTAAACTTACGTCGCAACGAAATGGGAATTGGGTAAGGCAGCAACCATCGCGCGCTCTTTTTAGTCTATTCAAACGCTGACAGGGAGCATGCAGATGCATTCCGGCACTTCGGAACATAGCTGACTGTCCCCGAAGTTGGAACGCTAAGTTATGGATTTCACAGGACTTTCTAAAATCGAGTGGCTGGAAACCAACGGCACTGGCGCGTTCGCCATGGGGACCGCCGCGGGCGTGAATACGCGCCGCTATCACGCGTTGCTGGTCGCGACGTTAAAGCCGCCGGTCGAGCGCTACGTCCTGCTGTCGCGGGTGGAGGAAGAAATCTCGATCGATGGGCGGACCTACGCGCTGGGCTGCTGCCAGTATCCGGGGGTCGCTCCTTCGACCCAGCACCTCATTGGGTTTCAATCGTCACCCTGCGCGACCTGGACTTTCGATTTAGACGGCACGCGTCTCGAAAAACAGGTTTATCTGATCCAGGGGAAGCAAGCCGTAGTGGTCCGCTACCGGGCCGATGACGCAATGACTCTTCGGGTCCGCATTTTTACCGCGTATCGGGATTACCATTCGCTGCGGCATGCGAACTGTGATCCATACGGGTCGTTGCCGCTGCTTAACTTTCACGCACGCCGGCCAGTTCGAAGCCGACGCGAAGTGGTATTACAACATCGAATACCTGACCGAGCTGGAACGCGGGCTGGATTTTCGCGAGGATCTGTACACTCCGGGCGTGATCGTGCTCGATTTGCCGCCGGACCAGTGGTGTCCGGTGCTGGCGGGAATTGAACCTGCCGAAATAGCCGAGCCAGCGCCGCGCACGGATCCTTTCACCGTGAGGCGAGCCGACGGCAAGCCGACCATCATCGCCGGCTATCCCTGGTTTACCGATTGGGGCCGCGATACGATGATCAGCCTTCCGGGATTGCTGATCGTGCCCGGCCGCTTAGAGGAAGCGCGCGAGATCATCGAGGGATTTCTCGCCAGCCTGAATCAGGGGCTGATTCCCAACCGTTTTCCGGACTCGGGCGAGTCGCCGGAATACAACACCGCTGACGCCACACTCTGGATGTTTCAGGCAATGCGCCACTGGCTGGCCGCCGGCGGTTCGCAAACATTCCTGCGGAAAACGTTTTATCCCGCGGCGAAGGAAATCATCGCCTGGCATCGACGCGGCACCCATCACGATATCGGGGTCGATCCCGAAGACCATCTGCTTAGCGCCGGCAAACCCGGTTCGCAATTGACCTGGATGGACGCCAAGATCGGCGACTGGGTCGTTACGCCGCGGAACGGAAAACCGGTCGAGATCAATGCCCTCTGGCACGGCGCGCTGACACTGGCAGCCGAATGGGCGGAGTCGCTCGGCGATCAGACCGACTTTCGCGCAGAAGCAACTCTGCGTCGAGAGCAGTTTTCGCGCGAAGTTCTGGAACCCACGCCGGGACTGCCTGTTCGATGTTCTCGCTCCGGAAGGGCCGGTCGATAAACTTCGCCCCAACCAACTGTTCGCCGTGAGCCTTCCGCACGGATTGCTGGAACTGCCGCAGCAGCAGGCGGTTGTGCGTGTCGTCGAACGCGAACTTCTCACCCCTGTTGGGCTGCGGACGCTCGAGCGCGGCGACCCAGACTACAAGCCTCATTATCAGGGCTCGCCGCTCGACCGCGACGCCGCGTATCATCAGGGCACCGTATGGCCGTGGCTACTGGGTCCCTATGCCGACGCTTGTTTCAATGCCTTCGGCCAGGTTGATGAGTCGCTTGCTCCTCTCGGCGTAACCGCCGAAATCTACGATGGCGACGAACCGCGTCAGCCCCGCGGATGCCCTTTTCAAGCTTGGACAGTCGCCGAAATCGCCCGCGTGCAGAGCGACTTACTTTCCTTCTTCAAAATAACGAAGCGCCTGTTGCACCCCGTCCGCGTACAGGCCGGCGAGCCGTGGATCCACTCCGCGAATCGTATCCAGATCCCGGCTGATGGAGAGCCGCAAGCGTTCCGCGGCCGCCGGACTCCATGCCTTGGGACCCGCTTTGGCGTAAGCCCGAAGCGCACGCGCCCCCAACGCATTGGCGACCGCTGTCGCTTCCGTTCGCGACAATCCGGCATCGCGCAGGCTTTCCACCGATGCTGCGATCCACGGCAACAGCAGATGCGTCGCCAAGTGAACTCCGGAAAAATAAAGCGCCTTGGACGCAGCCCGCAGCTCGATTAATTTGCGCTTCTCGGCGGTAATGACGCGGCGCAATTCCCGCATCGCCGCTGGATCGCCCTCGGCCACAAATAATCGTTCGCCGGATTCATCCACGCAATTCAGCGTCACCACGCGCGCTCCGCCTGCCAGCAGAGGACTCGGCCAAAAGCTATCCTGCGTGGACCCGCACAGCACCGCGACCTTCCCCGCCAGTGGAGTCGCCGCAGCCAGATCCTTCGACACACGGTCGAGACCCGCATCCGGCACAGCGATCCAAATTAAATGGCACGGAGCCAGCGCCGCATAGCTCTTCACAGCCTTGCCCGCGCGCAGCGTGTTGGCGATCCGCCGCGCCACTCGAAACGATGCTGCTTTCACCGGACCCATTCCCCCGAGTAACACGGGCATTCTGGACAGAAACGATCGGTTGACGCCGCCCGCCCCGATGAGTCCCATGATGGGGCCGCTCTTCATGTTGCCGCTGTGTCGCTGAACATCGCTTTTGCCCGCAGTTCCTTAATGCGATCGCGAACCACGGCAGCTTCCTTGAAATCGAATTTCCGCGCCGCTTCCCGCATTCGCTCCTCGAGCTCCGCCAAATATTTATCCATCTGCTCCGGCGGAATCGCTGCCGTTTCTTCGTCCGATTCAAGCGGCACCGTGACGTAATCCGCCTCCGCGATCTTCACCAGCATCATGTCGATCGGCTTGATAATCGATTGCGGCGTGATGCCGTTCGCCTCGTTGTACGCATTCTGAATCGTGCGCCGCCGCGTGGTCTCGTCGATCGCGCGTTTCATCGACGCCGTCATCACGTCGCCGTACAGAATCGCCCGGCCGTTTAGGTGCCGCGCCGCGCGCCCCATGGTCTGGATCAGCGACCCCGCCGATCGCAAAAACCCTTCTTTATCCGCATCCAGAATCGCCACCAGCGAAACCTCCGGCAGATCCAGCCCTTCGCGCAGTAGATTGATCCCGATCAGCGCGTCATAAGTTCCCCGCCGCAAATCGCGCAAAATCTTAATGCGGTCCAGCGTCGATACTTCCGAGTGAAGATACGCGCACTTCACGCCCGCTTCGGTATAGTGCTCCGCCAGATCCTCAGACATGCGCTTGGTGAGCGTAGTCACCAGCACTCGCTCGTCTTTTTCGGTCGCGCAGGCGGATCTCGTGGAGCAGATTGTCCACCTGCCCGCGAATCGGCCGCACTTCCACCTCCGGATCGATCAGACCCGTTGGCCGAATGATCTGCTCGATCACCGCGCCCGAGGTCTTCGTCAGCTCATACGGCCCCGGCGTCGCCGAAATATACATCACCTGGTGCACGCGATTCTCAAACTCTTCGAACGTCAGCGGCCGGTTATCCAGCGCGCTGGGCAAACGAAATCCATACTTCACCAGGTTCTCTTTGCGCGACCGGTCGCCGTGATACATGCCCTGCAATTGCGGAATCGTCTGATGGCTCTCGTCTAGGAACATCAGCGCGTCGTGGGGAAGATAGTCCAGCAGCGTCGGCGGCGCCTGCCCCGGCAATCGCCCGGAAAAATGGCGTGAATAATTTTCGATGCCGTGGCAATAGCCGATCTGCTTGATCATCTCCAGATCGAACATGGTGCGCTGCCACAGCCTCTGCGCCTCGATGCGCTTGCCCTCTTTATCCAGCTCGCCTTTCCACCAGTGCAGCTCGTTCTCGATGCTGCGCAGAGCGTCGTCGCGCGTTTCGGGCCGCATCACGTAATGCGACTTCGGATAGA
Organism: Bryobacterales bacterium; assembly: GCA_963813145.1. Lineage (GTDB taxonomy): Bacteria > Acidobacteriota > Terriglobia > Bryobacterales > Bryobacteraceae > Palsa-187. Next base: position 932,078 of record CAWEXX010000001.1, on the reverse strand, counting down.
TCGGCAGCCGCAGATAGGTCTGCTTCACCTGCCCCGTCAACGGATCGATCTGCTCCAGCGATTCAATCTCATCGCCCCACAAGCTGATGCGATACGCATAATCGTCGTACGTCGGATGCAGTTCGATCACATCGCCGCGCACGCGAAACGACCCGCGCTTGAAATCGATATCGTTGCGCTCATAAAGGATGTTCACCAGCTTCGAAGTGATCTCCTCGCGCGCGATATGCTGCCCTTTTTCGAGCATCAGCAGCATGCCGTAATACGCTTCGGGCGATCCGAGGCCGTAGATGCAACTGACGCTCGCGACAATCACGCAATCGCGCCGCTCGAACAACGAACGCGTCGCCGAAAGACGCATCTTGTCGAGCTCCTGATTGATGGTCGCCTCTTTTTCGATGTACACGTCGCCCGAGGGAATGTACGCCTCGGGCTGGTAGTAATCGTAATAGCTGACGAAATATTCGACCGCGTTCGACGGGAAAAATGTCTTGAATTCCTGATAAAGCTGCGCCGCCAGAGTTTTGTTGTGAGCCAGAATCAGCGCCGGCCGGCCCGGTATGCTCGATCACCTTGGCCATGGTGAACGTCTTGCCGGAGCCGGTGACGCCCAGCAGCACCTGGTGCTGTTCGCCCTGCTTCAGGCCGTCGAGGAGCGATGCAATCGCCGTCGCCTGATCGCCGCGAGGCTTATAGTCGATTCCGAGGCGGAAGGACATCTCTTTATTATAGGATCGCCCGCAAGTGGCCCGAACGCTAACGAATCTGTGTGCGCGGTTTTTGCCTCTGCCCGCTCCCTAATGGTCGCGGCTCCTTGTCGGTGCTGAGCCGCCATGCGTGAGCATGCGGGCAGACGCGATACCCACCTTTATGGCTTTGCTACTGCACGCGCTCGAATTCGTAACCAGCCTTCGCAAGCTCGTTCATCAGCTCGACGATGTGATCCGGGCCGCGGGTCTCCATCGTGATGTCGATAATCGTGTCACCTAGATGGACTCCGAAATAGGCGCGGTCGTGCGTCACCGTCACCACATTGGCGCGCTGCTGCGCGACCACGCTGGTCAGCCTCTGCAGTCCTCCCGGATGATCCGGCAGAGGAACGCGCAGGCGAACAAGGCGTCCGTCTTTCACCAGGCCGCGCTCGATAATCCGCGAGAGCAGCGTGACGTCGATATTGCCGCCGCAGATCAGCACGACTACTTTCTTGCCGCGCAAAGTAGTCTTCTTGGTCAACATCGCCGCCATGCCGGCCGCGCCCGCGCCCTCTGCCAGCGTCTTCTCTTTTTCCAGCAGCCAGAGAATCGCCATCGCGATCTCTTCTTCTTCCACCGTGACGATTTCATCCACGTACTTTGCGAACAGAGGATAGGTCAGCGCGCCCACCTGCCGCACTGCGATGCCATCGGCGATGGTCGCCGCCGGAGGCACCAGCACCGGATGATGCTGCAACAATGCCGCCTGCATCGAGGGAACGCGCGCCGTCTCGACGCCCACCATCTTCACCTCGGGTCGCTGCTCTTTGATCGCGCAGGCGATGCCGCCGATCAATCCGCCGCCGCCCACCGGCACCACTACGGCTTCCAGGTCCGGCACCTGCTCCAGCAGCTCGAGCCCGATGGTTCCCTGGCCCGCGATCACGGCGTCGTCGTTGAAGGCGTGCAGGAATACCAGCCCTTCCGCATCGCATCGCCGCCGCGCTTCGTCCACGGCTTCGTCGAAATTATTGCCGAACAGAATCACTTCGGCGCCGTATCCGCGCGTCGCCGTCACCTTCACCAGAGGCGTCAATACCGGCATGCAGATCTGCACACGGATGCCTCGCTTCGACGCGTGGTAGGCAACCGCCTGCGCGTGATTGCCTGCCGATGCGGTGATCACGCCTCGGGCCCGCTCGTCATCGGTCATCGTCAGGATGCGATTCAGGGCTCCGCGCTCCTTGAACGAACCCGTCATGTGAAGATTTTCCATCTTCAGGTACAGCGTGTTGTCCGCGTGGCGTGATAAGGTTTCCGAATACGGTGCCGGAGTGAACAGAATGCTATCGCGAATGCGCGCGCGGGCGGCTTGAATGTCGGCCAGTGAGATCATGCCTTCTCAAGGTACATCCACCTTCGATCTGTTTGCACTGCGCTTCCACTTCGCGGCGCAAACGCCGGTCCATTTTCCCGCGGGCGAAACCGCCAATCTCTTTAGAGGACAATTCGGCAAGATCCTCTACCGCCGCCACCCCGCCGTGTACGCGCGGTTCTTCGCCCCGGTTCGAGACACCGGAGTCCCCAGCGGCCTCCACGATCCGCCCAGGCCTTTGGTGCTGCGCGTTCGCCATCTGGAAGGAGCGGCGCTCGCTCGCTTTCACATTGGCCTCAATTTGTTTGAAACAAATCATCCCGAAATGGCGGCCATCCGCGAAGCTTTTGCCGAACTCGGAAGGGAGAGCCTGCGAGCCGAGCTGATCGCCATGGATCATGACGAAATCCTGCGCCTCCCGCTCGCCCCGGCGCGCGTAGTCGAGCGAGTGCGCCTGAACTTCGTTTCGCCAACCGAGATCAAGAACGCCGACCGTCCCGAGTTTCGCCCACTATTCTCGCGGATTCGCGACCGCATCGGTACCCTGCGCGCGCTCTACGGCTCCGGCCCCTTGGCGATCGACTTCAGAGCGATGGGCGAAAGAGCCGGCGCGGTCCGAATGACGCGCTGCGACCTTCACCAGATCGATGCCGGTCGCGTCAGTAGAAGCACTGGCCAGCATCACTCCCTCAGCGGATTCACGGGCATCGCCGAGTATGAAGGCGACCTCACGGAATTCATACCGTATCTGGAAATCGCCGCCTACACCGGCGTCGGACGTCAGACAGTGTGGGGCAAAGGAGAAATCTGCGTTGAAACATTTTGAGCGTGAACTGGTTCGGGGATTTCTTCATGAACCAGAACATCCCAACGGCGACGGCCTGGTCATCACACACGGCGCCGGTAGCAACAGCGACACCACTCTATTAAAGGCCGTTGCCGTGGCATTCGCGGAAGCCGGCGTGGTGACGCTACGCTGCGATCTTCCCTTCCGCCAGCAGCGTCCGAAGGGCCCGCCGTTCCCCGCACAAGGCGAACGCGACCGCGAAGGTTTACGCCGCGCCGTCGAAGCACTGCGAGAAATAGCCGGGGGCCGAGTCTTCCTCGGAGGCCACTCCTACGGCGGCCGCCAGGCGACGATGCTAGCCGCCGAAGAGCCGAATGTCGCCGACGCGCTGCTCCTCCTGTCCTACCCCCTGCATCCGCCGCATAAACCGCAAGCACCAAGAACCGGTCACTTCGGTTCCATCCAGACCCCCGCGTTATTCGTCCACGGCACCCGCGACACTTTCGGAACTATGGAAGAAATGCGCGCCGCGCTAACGCTTATCCCCGCCCGCACGGACTTGGCCGAGGTGACAGGCGCAGGCCACTCGCTCAAACCCGGAATTGCTCCATTGTGCGTACAACGCCTCGGTGCTCTAGGAGTTTGATGAAAAACTCGCGACAGGCGAAAGCGCCTGTCCCACCGGTGGCGCAGGCAGTTTCGCCTTGCGATCCATGACTTAACGGGCGCCCTTGTGGTGCAGGCTGGCAGCCAGCGGCCGATGGCAATCGGCCCTCTGAATAAAATGAGCCGCTAACGCCGGCCCAACAATCCCAGGCATGCCAGGAACATCCGGATGCTGCCCGATCCTATCCAGCAAAGGATCCAAAAAACGCCGGTAAAGATTCATCGTAGCGCCGTCGCGGCTAGCGATTGCCGTCTTTATCGCAGCCTCTGTCGCGGGAGTAAAGAGTTCAATCCGCCCCACGAAGACCACGAGCGATCCCAGTCGATAGAAGAACCGTCCGCCCCCGCAACGGAAGTGAACGTCCCCCACTCGTGAACGAAGAGGTCTTGTGACTTCGGGCCATCAGCGGCAATCAGGAAAACCGCCGCGACACTGAGAGAACGGAAGCGACACGCTGGAACATAATTCCCTCACAGATGGATCACCGCTATTCTACGCCGAACAGCCATAGGAGGCTGCGGAAAAACCGCTGACAGGCGAAAGCGCCTGTCCAACCTCGCTTCGACGTTTGGGTGAGGCATGCGGGCAAGTCATTATCTTCGGCCGCGCCGATCAGCGCTAATCCCGCCACTGAACCGCCATGCGTAAGCATGCGGATAAGCGTTCCCGACTCCGTCCCTAAGTTCGCGCGCTCTTGATCTTGCCCCGGATCTCTTCCTGCTGCTCCGTCGTCAGTCCCCACATCTCAGTTCCGTGAGACCGCCCAATCAGGACATTGCCCGCGACTCCCTCAAACGCCGCGTTCTGTTTGAAGTTCCGCTGCGCTCCATCTTCATTTATCTGCGCGGTGATTCCTTCGCCCAGCTTGGGATCGAACGATTCGAAGTGCCCGCCGACCTCCTGCCGCGATTGCTGAAAGCAGATCGGCCCGTTCGACTTCGTAACTCCGCAGGTGCCATCCGTCGCCACCAGAATATACTCGTGAACTTTTGCCATAGTTTTCTTTTCGGGCAGGAGGCCCCAACGAATGGCGCCTCCTGCCCGGTTATCCGACTACCAGCGCTTGCCGCCGCCGCGAGGAGCTCCATTGCCCCTGCCGCCGCCGAAACCACCGCCGCCGCCGCGATCTTCCTTCGGCCGGGCTTCATTGATGGTCAGGTTCCGTCCATCCAGCTCCTGGCCGTTCAAGGAGCTGATAGCGCGCTCCGCTTCGGCATCGCCGGTCATCTCGACGAATCCGAATCCCTTGGCGCGGCCTGTGTCGCGGTCGGTCACGATGCTGACGCGCTCCACGGCTCCGTACTGTTCGAACAACGAACGAACAGCGTCTTCGGTAACCCCGAAGCTGAGGTTCCCTACAAATATGTTTTTCATGGTAAAACTTCCTTTGGATTTACAAACGGTGAATCGGGGCAGGATCGGACAAGGGCGGTTGGACCGGACTATGCGAAAGAGCCGAAAATAAACTACGCCCCATCATCGCACACTTAGGGTCCGCGAGACCATTTAAAGAAGAGCAACCTGCTCCTCGGTAGGCTCCGCTCAACAATACCAGGGCTCGTCCAGGAACGGAACCGCCGTCCGCGGCATCAGAAGAAAATTCTCGGTGAGCGGTTCATCCCCCGCTTCCGCCCAGATAGCGGCAAAGATCTCCGCGCGGCTAAGTCCTTTTTTCTGTAGCCGATCCACCATCCGGAAGATGCGAGCCGCAAACTCGTCGATCGCACCCTTCCAGGGATACACCAGAAGCTTCCGATCAAACTGCCCAACCACAATATCCGGCAACTCCAAAAGCCGCGAACTCGAAGTAATTAAAAGCCTTAGCGCCAGCTGAACGCTCGGAACATTCTCCACCAGGTCGAGATCCCGCAAAACCCGCAGCAGATCGCGATAGCTTTCCATGGTCGTCCAAGGCGTAAATGCAAGAAAGGTCGGCTGCAAAGTCAGCCCAGCTTCGCGGGTGAGAGAAACAGCTTCAAAAAAATCTCGCCGTGTGTGGTTTTTTTGGAGCTTCTGGAGCACTGAATCATCCAGCGATTCCACCGCCGTCGTGATAAACAGACAACCCGTATCTTTCAGATTACGCAGTAGATCGCGATGTTTTAGCAGATGCTCAATCTTAATCGTCACATCATAAGTAACAGCCGGAAGAGCCTCTACGATCTTCATCGCGTGAGTCGGACCGTTGAAAAAATCAGGGTCGCCAAAAGTAACGTGGGTCGCTCCCTGGGCAAGCTGCTGGCGAATGTCCTCGAGCACGATATCTCGTTGCACCACGCGGAATTGGCCTTGATAAACCGGGACAATCGGGCAGTGCCGGCAAACATGTTTACAGCCCCGGCTCGCCTCGGTGTAAGCGACGATTTTGCCGCTCATCTTGGAATAAGAATCAATGAGATCGCTACGATCAGGCGTGAGGAAAGCCAATTTCTCCAACGAAATTTCCGGCTGAGATTCGCCGGCGGCCCAGTTCACCAAAGCCTGTTCAAACTCGCCTCCGAGAACTGCCTCCACCCCTAAACCCTTTAGCATCTCTGCGTTGAGGGGGGCGTAGAGACCGTAGCAGGCGATTCTAGCCTTTGGATTGAGGCGCTTGACGCGCTCGATCACTGGAACGGCCAGGCGCGTAGCCGTGTGCATCGGTAATGAAAACGCGACCGCGTCGGCCTGATTTATTAGATTTTCAGAAAGAGGGATTTTGGAGACGTCTACGGAAGTGACTTCGTGTCCCGCGCGCACGAGCCAAGCCTTGGGCGAGGCGAGGCCGAAGGGTTGATGGCCCAGCTCATACGTCGAGACGAGAACGATACGCAACTTACTTCTTCTTCGATGGCTGTTTAGCGATGATCTGGTCCTTGATTTTGTCGTAGGTGGCTTGGGGGATGATCTTTTTGTTCACCAGATCGTCCTTGCCGGAGTACGGACGTCCCGCGATAATTTTGGCCGAGTATGCGTCGCCGATGCCCGGCAGGGCTTTCAGTTGATCCGCGGTTGCGGAATTGATATCGACCAAGGCGGCTTTTGTAGCTTTCGCCGGAGTGGTCTTGGTTTGCGCGACACCCGTTAATGCCAGCGCTGCAGTGAGGAAGAAAACTGCGAGGAATCCTCCGAAACGTGGTTTTGTCATTTCTATAGTGTAATCCTGAGGGGATGCCGGGATTCTTTCGCGCATTGCGTCCGACGTTTCGCTACTGGATGAAGACGGAGGTGCACGTCTATGCATTCTCCGTGGCGGCCAATGTATTGTTGTCGTTCTATCCTTTTTTAATCGTGGCCACTGCGGTCGCGTCGAAGTTCTTCAGCCGTCAAACGGCGCTCTCGGCGATCGATCTGGCGCTGGGCGATTTCTTCCCCGACGCGCTGGGGAATTTTCTGCACAACAATCCTCCGCCGCAGGGAAAGATCGAGATCATCTCGCTGATCCTGCTGCTGTTCACCGCAAATGGAGTTTTTGAGCCCCTGGAAGTGGGGCTGAACAACGTTTGGGGAATCCAGAAGAACCGCAGTTTCTTTCGCAATCAACTGGTCAGCCTGGCTTTGATTTTCATTTGCGGCGGCATGGTTCTGAGTTCCCTGCTGATGACCGCGTTCAGCCAGGAATCGTTCCGGAGACTCACTGGCGTCGAAACGTCCTGGATGCCCAACTGGATGTTTACCGCGATTCCTCTGCTGACTTTTAAGATGGCGGCGGTGCCGGTGACGGTGCTGGTACTGTTTCTGGTGTATCGATATCTGCCGAACGGCAAGCCTCCGCTGGAACGGGTGATCCCGGCAGCGGTCGTCATCGGAGTGCTGCTCGAAGTGCTGAAGCACATCAACAAATGGGTGTGGCCAGGATTTTACCGGAAGCTGGATAAAGAATATAACGTCTTCAAGAATTCCGTGACGCTCATTCTGATCGGATTCCTGGTATCGATGCTGGTGCTGGCGGGTGCGGAGTGGTCGGCGCGAGGTCACAGGATGGACGAAGTGGAGAAAGCAAATGGCTGAGAGAAAACTGGCGGTTGTCACGGGAGCGTCGAGCGGCATCGGGGCGATGTTCGCCAGGAAGCTGGCCGCGCGCGGGTATGACCTGTTGCTGGTCGCGCGGCGGGAAGACCGGCTGCGGTCGCTGGCGACGGAATTGGCGGAGACGTATCACGTGTCGGGCGATGTTCTCGCGGCCGATCTGGCGGTGGATGCGGATCGGGACATCGTTGCCGAGCGTATTCGTTCGGCACCGAATTTAGCGTTGCTGGTGAACAACGCGGGGTTCGGGACGTTGGGGTTTTTCGCCGACAACGAGGTCGACGGGCAGATGCTAATGCACCGGGTGCATGTTCTCGCCACGATGCATCTGACTCATGCGGCGCTGAAGAATCTGGTGCCGAGGGGAGAGGGCGGTGTCATTAATGTGTCGTCAGTGGCAGCGTTCGGGACGACGGCGGGGAGCGTGAGTTACTGTGCTACCAAGGGTTGGATGAACGCTTTTACGGCTGGGTTATTTGCGGAGTTGGAGGTGCTGAAATCGCCGGTGAAGGTGCAGGCGCTGTGTCCGGGATTTACGCTCTCGGAATTTCACGACGTGTTGAAGATGGACCGGAGTCCGATTCCGAGGAGTCTCTGGATGACGGCGGATTTCGTGGTGAGTGAATCGCTACACGGGTTCGATGCGGGGGAATTGTTTGTGATTCCGGGGTGGCGGTATAAGCTGATCGTGATGTTCATGAAGGCGATGCCGGGGTGGGCTTTGCGGAAGATGTCGGCGAGAGGGGCGCAGAGGTATCGGAAGCAGAGGTGAGCGCTATCCGCTCCCTGACGGTCGCGGTTCAGCGGCGCCGAACGAGCCGACGAACATTTAGTCTGTTATCGTGGGAGAGTACGGAAATTCCGGATTTCCGGATGTTCTTATGGGTACACTCGTCAAAGTTCAGTCGAAGGGGCAGATGACCATTCCGCGTATTGTGCGGTCCGCAGTCGGCTTGGCTGATGGCGACGTTGTTGAGGTGAAAGCTGTCGGCGGGAAGATTCTCATCACACCGCAGCTCGTCATCGATCGTTCGAATTTCCCGACCGCCGACGACGAATACACGCCCGCGCAACGCCGTATGATGGACGCGCGTCTCGCGAAATCGGACGAAGACATCAGCCGAGGCCGTGTTTACGGTCCGTTTGATACTCACAAGGAATTTGTGGCGTCCCTTCGCCGGGAGGCCGCAAAGCTTCGCCCGAAGAAAAAACGTTAGTCTGCGCAGCCCATGAGGCTCCTCTTCACCCCTCACTTCACGCGCGCTTACCGCGACGCGCCAGGGCCGATCCAAAAGGCGTTTGAGAAGCAATCTCTGCTTTTGCTCCATAACCTGGCGCACCCGTCTCTTCACGCGAAGAAATACAGCGAGGCGGAGGACAAATGGCAGGTTCGGGTGAACCGAGACTGGCGTTTCTATTTCCGAATCGCGGAGGATGCTTATGTTATCACCGACATCACCCGTCACCCAAAGTGAGCGATATGGCAATAACTCGGCATGACTGTAGTATTCCCGCAAACCTTTCGCCTCACGAGCGCCGTTAGTTAGACACTTCATTTCGGAGTCGTTAGGCTTGCGATATCCCCTCCCGGGTCATGGCCGTTCTGTCTTGTGCTGTCAGTCGTGTGGCTGGCTTCCGCGTTTGTTTGCCTGTGCTTTTCGTCGGAACATCGGCAGGCTGCATTTTGCGCGCTCATCATCTCGTTTTTGTTTTCGACAATGCTTTCGCGGGACTTTTCCTCGGGTTCGTGTGTGCGCAGGGCGATTGTATTTGATCGCTGAAGAACGGCAGAGTCCCGCCCTACAGTGATAAACTCATCGTTTCAAGGAGCGTCCTTAAGAAAATGGATTCTAAACCTTCCCGCCGCGATGTCGTGAAGATGGCTGGCGCTGCGTCTGCCGCTGTTGGGCCGTTTATTCAGAAGGTCAAAGCCGCCAATGAACAGGTGCAGTATGGGTTCATCGGCACTGGGAGCCGCGGTACTTATCTGCTGGGGCATCTGGCGAAAATCGACGCCGGGCGCTGCGTTGCGGTGTGCGATCTGGACCCGGAGCATGCCGATAAGGCCGCGGGAGTCATCGGGACCAATCCGCAGAAATTTAAGGATCATCGCGAGCTGCTTGCGGCGAAGAACGTCGATGCGGTGCTGATCGCGGTGCCTCTTTACGAGCATTTCCGCGTGACCAAGGATGCGCTCGAAGCGGGGAAGCATGTGTTCTGCGAAAAGAGCCTGGTGTTCAAGCCGGAAGAGGTTCACGCGCTGCGTTCGCTGGTCGCCTCGCGGCCGAAACAGGTGATGCAGGTGGGGTTGCAGAGGCGCTACAGCAAGTTTTATCAGGCCGTGAACGACATGGTGACGAAGGGCATTCTGGGCGACGTGAAACACGTGTATGCGCAGTGGCATCGCAACGATGTTTTCCGCCGCACTTCCACTTGGACCATGAAACCCGGGCGGGCGCAACAATCCCGGCAACTGGCGGTTGTTCCGCGAGTTTTCGGGCGGCCCGGCGGCCGAACTTGCTTCGCACCAGATCGATATCGCGGACTGGATGCTGGGCAGTACCCCGGACTTTGTGGTCGGAGTCGGCGACAACAGCACGATTATCGATGGCCGCGATATTTTCGACAATCTGGAGCTGATCTTTAAGCATCCGAAGGGCAAGAAAATGATCTGGAGCGGCATCTGCACGTCGTCGCACCTGCCTCTGCTTAACGGCACGCGTACCGAGATGGGCGAGTTGATCATGGGCACCGAGGGCGCGGTCCATATCACGGTGGGCGACGATAAAAATCCTGCGACTGCCATGTGGTTTCCGGAGCCTCCGAAGCCGCAGACGACCAAGACCGACGGCAAGGAGAAAGAGCACAAGGCCGGGGCGACGATGGTATCGGTTGCGGCCGGGAAGTCGCTGCCGATTCTCTTGTCGAAAGATCAGATCGCAGAAAACGACGGTTTTTTAGACAAGGAAATGAAGTTCGCGCGGCGCTGGCTGTACAGCAAAGGCGTGATGTCGCCGGAAGAGGATCGGAATCCGGTGGACAACGAGCTCGAAGGCTTCCTGCAATGCTGCAAGGACGGGAAGAAGCCCATCGCCGACGTTGAGGTGGGGCTGCACGATTCCATCGCCGTGATGTTTTCGAACATGTGCGCGGATCAGGAGCGGCGGGTCAGCTTCAACGAGATCGATAAGATGGGGCTGCCGGGCGGGAAGAAGGGGTAATCGCGTCTGCCCGCTCCCTGACGGTCGCGGCTCTGTGGTTTAATACACTCTCACATGGGAGGATCCAGGTGGATCTTAATCTGACACCGCAGGAGCTGCGGTTCCGGGATGAAGTGCGTGCGTGGTTTGCCGAAAATGTGCCGCGGGACTGGGTGAAACGGCGCGACGAAGAGGAATCCATGCTGGGGCGGTTCGAGTATCTGCGCGCCTGGCAGCGTAAGCTCTACGACGCGGGCTGGGCGGGGATTTCGTGGCCCAAGGATTTCGGGGGACGCGGCGCTCCGGTGATGGAGCAGGTGATCTTTATCGAAGAGATGGCTCGGGCAGAGGCTCCTCCGATGGCCAATGTGATCGCACTGGGATTGATCGGACCTACCATTATCGCTTTCGGTACTCCGGAGCATAAAAAACGTTATCTCGCAAAAATGTTGTCGGCGCGAAGAAATCTGGTGCCAAGGATTTTCAGAGCCGAATGCGGGCAGCGATCTGGCGGCTCTTTCGACCGCGGGCGTGCTGGATGGCGATCATTTTGTGGTCAACGGACAGAAGTGCTGGACCAGTTACGCATGGGCGGCGGACTGGTGTGAGCTGATTGTCCGCACGGACCCAACGGTGCCGAAACACAAGGGCCTGACAGTGCTGTTAGTGGACATGCATAGTCCTGGCGTCGAAGTTCGCGGGCTGAAGCAGATGAGCGGCGAGAGCGAGTTCGGGGAGATATTTTTTCGCGATGTGCGGGTGCCTGTGGCGAACGTCGTGGGCAAGGTGAACGAAGGCTGGGGCGTGGCGATGGGCACGCTGATGCATGAGCGCGGCACGTTCGGCGCGGCTCTGCAAGTGAATTACCGGCGCAACTTCAACCGGCTGGTGGAGATTGCGAAAACGATCGATCGCAACGGCAAGCCAGCGGCGGAGGATCCGGTGATCCGGCAGAAGCTGGCGCAGTGCTACGCCGAGATTGAGGTGATGCGGCTGAACCAGCTGCGCGCGTTCTCGCGCATCAATGAAACGGGGGTGCCGGGGCCGGAGGGGTCGATCCAAAAGATTTTCTGGAGCGAGCTGAATCAACGGTTCCAACAAGTGGCGATGGAGATTCTGGGTCCTTACGGGCAGCTGGCGCATGGGTCGCCGAATGCGTTCGATGAAGGGCAGTGGGCGTACGGATATTTGCGGTCGCGGGGGAATACGATTGAGGCGGGGACGTCGGAGATTCAGCGGAATATTATTGGGCATTTTGTGCTGGGGTTGCCAAAGAGTTATTAGGGTGTCGCCGTTTGCCCGCATGCTTACGCATGGCGGCTCAGTGGCTATTCGATGGAGCGCGGTGGTGTGGGGTGAGGGGAGTTTATGCAATTCGGATTGAGTGAATCGCAGCAGATATTGAAGTCGAACGCGAGGAAGTTTTTTGCGGCGGAGTGCCCGTTGTCGGAAGTACGCAGGATTATGGAAACGGATACGGCGCACGACAAGAAATTGTGGCGCAGCATGGCGGAGCAAGGGTTTTTGGGCGTCGTGTTCCCAGAAGAAGCGGGCGGGATGGGGCTCGGATTCGTAGAGCTCGCGGCGCTGGCTGAAGAGATGGGGCGAGCGCTGGTGCCGGGCGTGTTTTTGTCGAACCTGTTCGCGGGCGCGGTCCTCGATGCGGCGGGCGCGACCAAACATCTGGCTGCGATCTCAAGCGGCGAGAAAACAGCGACCGTGGCATTGTTGGAGGCGAGCGCGAGTTGGGATCCCGATGCGATTTCCATGCCCACGCTGGCCGGAGAGAAGTTATTCGTTCCCGATGCCGAGTCGGCAGATTTGATCGTGGTAGCTGCGCGCGACGCTCATAACCTGGCGCTTTACCTGGTTGAAAGCCACGCGGTGAAGAAGATTCCGATGCCTGCGATGGATCTGACGCGGCGGCTTTATAAGGTCACGTTCGATCATCCGGCGGCCGAGCTTTTGGCGAAGGGAGACGCCGCGCGCAAGGCGCTCGACCACGGGCTGAACGTCGCTACCGTGGCATTGTGCGCGGAGATGACCGGCGGGATGCAGAGGATGCTCGACATCGCGGTCGAGTATGCGAAGACTCGCAAACAGTTCGGCAAACCGATCGGACAGTTTCAGGCGGTGCAGCATCAGTGCGCGGACATGCTGCTTTATACCGAGAGCTCGCGGTCGGCGTCGTATTACGCGGCGTACACGATGACCGAGGGCAACTGCCGACGCGGCGACTGCGGTGAGCGTCGCCAAGGCGTATTCGAGCGATGCGTGCCGCGAGACGGGCAATCGCGCGGTCCAGGTGCAGGGCGGCATGGGGTTCACGTGGGAGAACGACACGCACCTGTTTTACCGGCGGGCGAAGGCGAGTGAGATGGCGTTTGGGGACGCGACGTTTCATCGGGAGCGGATCGCGCGGGCGGTGATCGGGTAGTTGCAGATCCGAAGCGCAGCATCGGGGACTGAGTACCCTCTTCGCCCACTCTACAGCCTTTCCAAGCCCTTCGACCTATTTACCGAAGATCATCAAAAACGGATCGCGGTTACCAATCAGCATGCCGGCCGCCGCCCAGAGACCTCCAAATCCAACCAAGACCACTCGACCAAGCCATTTCGGAACATGGTTGTTCTCATTCCACAGGCAGTATCTCTGATTACCGAATGCCCAAATCATATTGGCGCCAGCAAGCAGCAAACAGAATGGCAGCGCGTGCACCCCAAATACGATCACGTAACCTCCAAAAAATAGTAGCTCCACGGGCAAGAGCGCCAGAATAGGCATCGGGTCATTCCAGTTACGATTCGACATTCCAGATTCACAATACTCCCTAAAGTTTAGAGAATCCCAGCCGACGCAGAGTAATTTCGCGGCTTATTTCATCGAAACTTCGGAGCGTTAAGGTGAGATACACGCAACATGGACACACTCGTACGACCACACTCTAACAGGACCGGCGTAAAATAGAACTAGGATGTCGCGCCTCCTCAGCGACCGCGCCAGCAACACCGACCAGGTCGTTGTCCTCCCCTCCGTGCTCAACGACCCCGCCAACCCTCCCGGCCTCTATCGATTCGGCCTCTTCCTCACCTGCGTCTCGATCTCCGCATTCTTCATCTCGCTAGTCATCGCCTATTACTGGCGCAAACGCACGCCGCCCTTCTGGGACCCCGTGCCGATTCCCAGCACACTATGGCTCAGCACCGTGGTGATCCTGGCAAGCAGCGGCACGTTCGAAACCGCCCGCCAGTTATTCCGCAAGGGCAGGGACCGCGCCGGGTCCCGCTGGCTGCTGCTCACGGCGTCGCTGGGCGCGGCGTTCCTGGCCAGCCAGCTGACGGCGTGGCGGTCGTTAGTGCAGCATGGAGCTTTTTTGGCGAAAAATCCGCACAGTTCATTCTTTTTCCTGTTCACCGGATTGCACGCGGCCCATTTGATCGGCGGGTTGGTTGTGCTCTTCGTGGTCGTGCTCGGCAAATCGAAGCGGCGCGAACTGGTGGACGTCGCGACGCTGTACTGGCACTTTTTGGGAGTGCTGTGGATGGCGCTGTTCTGGGTTCTGATGAGCGCGTAAGGTATCCTGAAACTCATGCGTGAAGCTGTCATCGTCGCCAGCTCCCGGACTGGCTTGGCAAAATCGTTCCGCGGATCCTTTAACATGACTCGGCCGGACGATCTTGCGGCGCACTGTATTCAGGACGTGCTGAAGAAAACGCCGCAGCTGGATCCGGCGGAGATTGAGGACGTGATCCTGGGATGCGCTCAGCCGCACGGTCCGCAGGGATCGAACGTGGCTCGGATCGCCGCGATTCGGGCGGGGCTGCCGGTCACCGTTGCCGGAACCACCGTGAATCGATTCTGCTCATCTGGGCTGCAGGCGATCGCGATCGCGGCGCATCAGATCATTAACGAAGGTGTGGATGCGGCCATCGGCGGAGGCACGGAGAGCATCTCGATGACGCCGCGCGATAATGCTCCGAATCCTTGGATTCAGGAGCACAAGCCCGCCTTGTACATGGCGATGGGCGATACGGCGGAGGTGGTTGCCAAGCGCTATAAGGTAAGCCGGCTGGCTCAGGACGAGTATTCGCTGGAGAGCCAGAAGCGGACGGCGCGGGCGCAGCAGGAATGCTTTTTCTCGGGCGAGATCGCGCCGATGCGGACGACCAAGGCGCTGTTCGACAAGAAGACGGGCGAGAAGATCGGCGAGGAGCCGGCGACATGCGATCGAGATGAGTGCAATCGTCCGGACACGACGCTCGAAGGGTTGCTAGCGTTGAAGCCTCACTTCGATCCGACGAGCGGAGAGGGGTCGGTGACGGCGGGGAATGCGTCGCAGTTGTCCGATGGCGCGTCGGCGACGCTGTTGATGTCGAGAGAGCGGGCGGACGCGCTGGGAATTCCGTACAAGCTGGTGTTTCGCGGATTCGCGGTGGCCGGGTGCGAGCCGGATGAGATGGGGATCGGTCCGGTGTTCGCCATTCCGAAATTGCTGAAGCGGCAGGGGCTGAAAATGTCCGATATCGATCTGTGGGAGCTGAACGAAGCGTTCGCGGTGCAGGTGGTTTATTGCCGCGACCGGCTCGGGATTCCCGCAAGAGATTCTGAACGTCAACGGCGGATCGATTGCCATCGGCCATCCGTTCGGAATGACCGGATCGCGCATGGTGGGGACCATCGCCAATGAGATGGCGCGGCGCAAGGCTCGCTACGGAGTGGTGACGATGTGCATTGGCGGAGGCCAGGGCGCGGCGGGTTTGTTCGAGAATGCCAATTGATCCCTCCGCCGTCGTGGCCGCGACGGCGCGCGTTCATCCCGACGCGGTGATCGGACCGCGCGTCGTGATCGGCGAGTTCGCGATCGTCGAGCAGGACGTGATCATCGGGGCCGAAACAAGACTGGAGCCGTACGTTTTCGTGAAGCGCTGGACCACGTTGGGCGAGCGAAACGAAATTTCAGCGGGAACGGTGCTGGGGACGGATCCTCTCGATAAGAATTTCTCGGGTGCGCGCAGCTACCTGAAAATCGGCGACGGGAATAAGATCCGCGAGCATTACACGATTTCGCGCGGCACAGCGCCGGAGTCCGAGACGACGATTGGCAACGGGAATTACATCATGACCTCGGGCCACATCGCGCATAACTGCAAGATCGGTGATCACACCACGATCGCGAGCTGCGCACTGGTGGCAGGATACGTCGAGGTGGAGGATCAGGCGTTTATCTCGGGCGGCGTGGTGATTCACCAGTTCTCGAAGATCGGGCGGCTGGCGATGATCGGCGGCAATACGCGGGTCAACCTGGACGTGCCTCCGTATTTTCTCTACTCGGACTTCAACGTTGCGCCGAAGGGTCTCAACATAGTCGGTCTGCGGCGCGCGGGATTTACCGCGGGTGAAGTTCGCGCTCTGAAGCTAGCCTACAAGCTGCTATATAAATCCGGGCTCAAGCTGGAAGACGCTCTCACTCGCATTGAAACAGAGTCGCCGACAGCGCACACGCAACACCTGGTCGCGTTTGTCCGCTCCAGCAAGCGCGGAATCTGCCGCGAATAATCGCCGTGAATCATATAAGATAGAACATGGCCGCTCAGGCTCCCCCAGCAATGCTCACCATGCGGCAGGTCCTTGCCCAGCCGCAGTTCCGCCGCCTCTGGCTCGGCCAGATGGTCAGCATTTTTGGCGACTTCGTCGCGTTGTTCGCGGTGCAGGTCGCCATCACGTTCCGCATGCACGGCACGGCGGAAGACGTCACGTTCGTGATGGTCGCGTTCCTCGCGCCCATGGCGCTGGTCGGCCCCATCGCCGGTGTGTTTGTCGACCGGTGGAATCCCCGTATCACTATGATCGCCAGCGATCTGACGCGCGGGGTGCTGATCATCCTGCTCGCATTCACATCGCAGCTCTGGCAGATTTACGCCATCTTTTTCGCTCTCAGCACGGTGTCGAGTTTCTTCATGCCGGCGCAATCGGTAACAGTTCCGATTCTGGTTAAGCGTGAAGGCCTGATGGCAGCCAGCGGACTGATGCAGCAAACCATGCAGTTCGTGCGTATCTTCAGTCCAGCGGCAGCCAGCGCGCTGGTTGGCTGGTTCGGGGAGGCGAGTTGTTACTACGCCGACAGCCTGACGTTCTTCATCTCTGCGGCGATATTGATGTCTCTTTCGTATCACAAACCCGCGGTTCCATCGACGCGAGGAGTGGGCGCCGTACTCCGCGATCTGGGCGAGGGAATGAAGTTCATCTTCACGCATCCTACATACTCGTTTGTGATTATCTCGATGACGGCCGGCATGTTCGCCATCGCCGCTTTCGGCGCGCTGTTATCGGTATATGTGCGCGACATTCTGCATGGCGGCAAGAACCTGTTCGGAGCCTTGGGATCACTCATCGGTCTGGGATCGATTGCCGGCGCGGTGCTGGTCCAGAAGATGGCGAAGGGCCGCGCCCCGGCGCACATGGTGAGCTTCGGCTTGGGCGGAGTCGGCGCATTCATCCTGATGCTCGCCGCGCTGCGCACTCCAGTAGCCACGCTGGCAGGAGCATTCGGAATCGGCGTTTCGGTCGCCTTCATCATGGTGGCGGCTACGGCACTGCTACAAGGGGAAACGCCTCCGGAGATGCGGGGCCGTGTCAGTTCGAGCTCGATGTCGCTGATCGCACTGGCGCAAGGAGTCGCGATGGTCTTCGCGGGGGGCTGGGCGACCCGCTACGGGATTGTGAACCTGTTTTACGGTAGCGCGGCGGTGCTGTTCCTGGTGACGATCGGCGGAGTGTGGCGGCTGCGGCAGATGAAGTAAATTACGCCGCGTTCCGGACTTCGATGCTGATCGATTTGCCAAGTGCGGCGAGCGCGGATTCAATCTCGTCCATTTTCGATCTTCGACGGAGATTTAAAAGCCGATCCACATGAGCGACAGGCTGACGCAATCGGCGGGCAAGATCTGCATTTCGCAGACCGGCCTCGCGGACAGCGGTGTAAAGAACAACTTTAGCTTCCTCTAATGCAGGTAAGCTCACGGTGCGATATCCCCTGCCTTTTTTTGAAGGCCTCGGAAGTGCCTTGCGATGTTCGATACAATCCTCAAGAAAAAGCTTCAAAAGGTCACGAGCCATGAACATCGCGTCCTCAAGATCGTCCCCTTGTGTCACGCCCCAATCGAAGTCTGGGAATGTGACGGTGTAGGTCCCCGAAGGCCTGTGGAGCTGAAATCGTGCAGGGTATTGATACATACTAACGGTCCTTCACAATCCCGAGTCTCTTCAAGATACTCCGCACCGTGTTCGGATTCAACTCCTTCGATGGATGCCGTGGCATTGCCGAACGCTTATTCTGAAAAAACACGATCGTATGATTCGTGCCTTCGGCAAAAGTACACCCACGCTGCTTCAACCAGCGTTTCAATTCGCTGGCCGTCATCTTAGTCTACAACCTTCACGATCCGCTTCCCGATATTCTCCCCATGAAACAGCCCGATAAACGCCTTCGGCAGATTCTCAAACCCCTCGACGATATCCTCCCGATACTTCAGCTTGCCCTCGCGCAGCCAGCCTGACATTTCCGTCAGCGCCTCGCCGAAGCGCGGCAGATAATCCGTGATAAGGAACCCCTGCGCCTTCGCCCGCGCGACGATCAGCATCCCCAGCAGGCGGGGACCCATCTCCGGCTTCGCGTTGTTGTATTGCGAAATCTGCCCGCAGATCGACATGCGCGCGTGCGCATTGATCTGTAAAAACACGGCGTCGGTGATCGTTCCGCCGACGTTATCAAAATACACGTCGATGCCTTTCGGGCAAAGTTCTTTCAGCTTCGCGCCGTAGTCTTCCGTCGTCTTGTAATTGAACGCTGCATCGTAGCCGCAGTCTTTCAGGATCCATTCGATCTTATCGTCGCCGCCCGCGATTCCCACTGTGCGGCATCCTTTGATTTTCGCGATCTGCCCCACGATGGACCCGACAGCTCCGGCCGCTCCCGACACCACCACCGTCTCGCCCGGCTTGGGATTGCACACGTCTAACAATCCGAAATAGGCGGTCAATCCCGTGCCGCCCAATACTCCGAGGGCGGTCGATACCGGCGCTGCCGCCGGGTCCAGCTTGCGCACTCCGCGTCCGTTCGACACCACATATTCCTGCCAGCCCATGTAGATTTCGACAGTATCGCCCTTCGCGAAATTAGGATTCTTCGACTCCACAACGCGCGCCACGCCGCCGGCCACCATCAGTCCGCCGATCTCGACTCCCGCCGCGTAGCTCTTCGCCTGGCTGATGCGGCCGCGCATGTACGGATCGACCGACAAATACATCGCGCGCGCCAGAAATTCGCCGTCTTTCAAATCCGGGATCGGAGTTTCGATCAGTTTGAAGTTCGACTCCTCAGGCATGCCCGGGGGCCGGGACGCGAGGACAAACTGGCGGTTTAAAGATGGCATGATCTATCTCGTTTCTTGTGCGGTATTGAGGAACGGTTATATTATGCACTAGTAGCATGTCCCCTCCATGACTGTGAGGGTTCGGTAGAAGCATATGCCGCCGACACCGAACCCCGACAGTTATGGAGGGGATGCTGCGACAGGCCACTCGCGAGGCCGATCAAAAGATCGCACCCTGTGGTCGCGGCTCTGAAAAGGCGACGGGTATCTGGATTTGCTTCAAGCGAAATCCGCTGCCAGATGATACGCTCGATAAGTTACGCAGAGGGTAAACGAATAATGGCTGACACACAATCTTTCAAGAACCACACGATGTTCGATCCGCCGTTCCATTTCTTTTTGGCGCCGGTGGGTTTCATTCTGCTGATCCTTTCGATCGTCGAAGCGGTGAGACATCCAGGCACGATGGCGTACATGTACGTGGTCACTCTCCTCTGGCTGGTAGTGCTGGTGTTCAAGACCCGCATTTATTCGCTGAAGGTACAGGATCGCCTGATCCGCCTGGAAGAGCGCCTGCGCCTGCAGTCCGTGCTCCCCGTCGCGATGCACCCACGCATCGGCGAACTGACCATCGATCAGCTGATCGGCCTGCGATTCGCTTGCGACGCCGAACTGCCGGGGCTCGTCGAAAAAGCTTTGGCCGGCAACTGGAAGCGAAAACAGGTCAAGGAAGCCGTTCAAAACTGGAGAGCCGACACTTGGCGCGTCTGAAATTTCTCGCTCTCCTTGTGCTCATCGCGATTGCCGCAAGCGCGCAACCACCCGCCACGCCCGCGCCTGAACCCTTGTGGCCGAACGGCGCGCCCGGCGCACTGGGCACCGCCGCCGAGGATACACCGTCCCTCACGCCGTATCTCGCGAAATCCCCGAATGGCACCGCGGTCGTCGTGTGTCCTGGCGGAGGCTACCAGCACCTCGCCATGGACCATGAAGGAGTGCAGATCGCGAAATGGCTGAACAGCCTCGGCATCTCGGCGTTCGTACTGCAATACCGCCTTGGCCCCAAGTATCATCACCCCGCGATGATCGACGACGCGCATCGCGCTATTCGCATAGTTCGCACCCGATCCGAGTCTCTCCATATTCAGCCCGACCGCATCGGCATCTGGGGATTCTCCGCCGGAGGCCATCTCGCATCTACCGCCGCGACCCATTTCGATTCGGGCGACGCCAACTCTGCCGACCCTATCGAACGCGCCGGCTCGCGCCCCGATTTCGCGATTCTCTCCTACCCCGTGATCTCGCTCGGCGAGTTCGCCCACGTGGGATCGCGCACGAATCTGCTGGGCAAGACCCCCGACCCGAAGCTGGTCGAGGATTTGTCGAACGACCTGCGCGTCACGCCGCAGACGCCCCCTACGTTTTTGTTCCACACCACCGCGGACGCCACCGTTCCCGTCGAAAATAGCGTCCGCTTTTACATGGCTCTGCGCAAAGCCGGCGTTCCGGCGGAACTGCACATTTTTCAGAATGGACCTCACGGCGTCGGCTTGGCCCCCACCGATGCGAGCCTATCGGCCTGGGGCGGCCTGCTCGCCAACTGGCTGAGAGAACGCGGGTTGCTGCGATAACCCTCCTTCGCGGGAACATCCGCCCCGCGAATCGCGTACTGGTATCTGACATGCGAACTGCTTTGGTAGCTGCTGTGACTCTTGTGCTGGGCGGATGCGCTTTCAACGTGGAAAATACGGGCCCCGTCGAACACTTCCAAAAATCCATCGACCTTGATAAGTCCACAATGGCGCGCGTCGAACTCAAGATGGGCGCCGGAGAGCTGCGCGTCGACGGCGGCTCCTCCAAACTGATGGACGCCGACTTCGAATACAACATCCCTTCCTGGAGGCCCATTGTCCGCTACGAAGCCAGCAGTTTTCGAGGCGAGCTGCTGGTCGAGCAGCCCGGTAGTTCCCACGGCGGACACGATTCGAAGTACAAATGGAACCTGCGCCTCAACGACAAGGTTCCTCTCGATGTGGTGACGCATCTCGGCGCGGGCGAGGCGCACCTCAACATGGGGACCCTGAACCTGCGCAGCGTCGAAGTGCATATGGGCGTCGGCGAAGTGGAGCTCGATCTCCGCGGCAAGCCCACTCGCGATTACAACGTGCAGATCCACGGAGGCATCGGACAAGCCGTCGTCCATCTGCCGGCTAGCGTCGGCATCGTGGCGAACGCGGCGGGCGGCATCGGCAATATCGACGTCCGAGGCCTGGAAAAACGCGGGGGACACTGGATTAACGCAGCCCATGAAAACTCGCCGGTCACCATTCATCTCGATGTGAAGGGCGGCATCGGGAATATCACTCTCACGGCCGAATAACCGGTTCGGTTAACCTAGATAGGAATGAGTACTTCCGTCGCGGGACCCGTCCGCATCTCGACCCCCCAATGTGAACCAGGCATCGGCAAAGTGATTCGCACTGCGAATTCCGCCGACCTGATTGAAGGCGTCCGCGTTCAGCCCTACGATCTCTGGCCCGACGACCGCGGCTATTTCCTCGAAGTGATGCGCATGGGGCAAGGCCTCGCCGCATCTTTCTCGCCCGAAACCACACAGGTCTCCTCCGCCCTCAGCTATCCCGGCACCATCAAGGCATTTCATTTTCACCAGCATCAGACCGACCTGTGGTGTCCCATGTCCGGCGTCTTCCAGGTCGCGCTGGTCGATCTGCGGCCGGATGTCGCCCACCTTCGGGCTCAAGAATACTCTCTACGTCGGCGCGCTGCGGCCCTGGCAGCTGCTGATTCCGCCCGGCGTCGGCCATGGCTACAAAGTGGTTGGCGAGGCCGCAGGCGTGCTGGTCTACGTCACCAATCAGATTCTACAATCCGCGCGATGAAGGCCGCATCGCCTACAACGATCCGTCCATTCAATACGACTGGGAGACCCAGCACAAGTGATGAAACTCCTGGTTACAGGCGGCGCCGGATTCATCGGCAGCGCCTTCGTCAGGCTCGCTCTCAGTACGGGCCGAGCCTCGCAGTTGGTGAATCTCGATAAGCTCACCTACGCCGGCAATCTCGAAAATCTTCTTCCCGTCGCGCCCTTCATAAACGATGCCTCGCGATACCGCTTCGTTCATGGCGATATCTGCGACGCGAAGCTCGTCAACGATCTGGTGGCCGAGCTGAAGCCCGACGCCATCGTCCACTTCGCCGCCGAATCGCACGTCGACCGCAGCATCCTCTCGCCCGCGCCCGTGTTCGAGACCAATCTTCGCGGTACGTTTACGATGCTCGAAGCCGCGCGTCTCAACAACACGCCTCGCTTCCTGCACGTTTCCACCGACGAAGTCTACGGCAGTATCGACGCGCCGCACGAAGCCGACGAGCACTATCCTTTGCGAGCCAGCAGTCCTTATTCGGCGTCCAAGGCCGGCTCCGATCTGCTGGCTCTCTCCTACTTCATCACCTACAAACTGCCAGTCACCGTCACACGGGCATCGAATAACTACGGGCCTTATCAATTTCCCGAAAAGCTGATCCCGCTGATGATCTCGAACGCGATCGCCGATCAGTCTCTTCCCATCTACGGCGATGGCATGCAGGTGCGCGATTGGCTTTATGTGGACGATCACTGCCGCGCCATCCTGGCCGCCATCGATCGCGGACGCCCCGGCGAGGTTTACAACATTGGAGGCAGCCGCTCGCTCGCCAACGTCGAAGTGGTGAAGATGATGCTCGGCATTCTGGGCAAGCCGGACAGCCTGATGGTCACTGTAAAGGATCGCCCCGGTCACGACCGCCGCTATGCGCTCTCCAGCGAAAAGCTGATGCGCGAAACCGGCTGGGAAGCGCAAATGCCCTTCGAACAAGGCTTACAGGCCACCATCGATTGGTATAAAGCGAACAGCGAGTGGATCGCGCGCGTCAAATCGGGGGAATATCAGAGCTATTACCAGAAGAACTACCAGGGCCGCTGAGGCGTCCTCCCCAGACCAGATCGTAATCGTATCCGATTCCAGGTCGCGCGCCGGGCAATACCTTTCCGCGCGCCGCGAACCTCCTGCTCCGCACGTCCAGCAGCTCGAACTGAGCAAGCTGCGGGAGCCGCTGCCAATCCGCTACCCGGATGCCGCGCTCTTTGTAGACTCGCGCGACCTCCGGGTGGGCGCCTTCCTGAAGCACCGTTTTCGACGATGGATGCTCCCGGAACGCGCCCAGGAAACGGTTCACCCGCTGCATGCGTCCGTGCTGCATGAATCGCACGAATAGATCGTAATCGAGCGCGAAGTGAAAACTCGGATCGATGCCGCCGGCTTTCTCATAGATCCGCCGCCGCCAAAAGCACGTTTCCTGCGGAATGTAATCCCATCGCTTCATCATCCACGAATGATGCGGAGGTAGTATCCAGTATCTGGTGACAATGTTCGCTTCGTCGACGAACACGCGATGGCTGTAAATCGCGTCAGCCTCCGGATGCGCGGCGAAATACCGGGCCGCAAAATTAAGAGCGCCGGGGGCCAGCAGATCGTCGCTATTCAGATAAGCCATGATCTCGCCCGTGGTGCGCTCGAATCCGCGCGCGACTGCATCCGCCTGACCTTTATCGGGCGACGATTCGCAATACGCGAGACGATCCTTATATCGCGACAGGATGTCTTTCGTCTCGTCCGTGCTCCCGCCATCCATCACCACGTATTCCAGGTTCGGATACCCCTGCTCCAGCACGCTTCGCATGGTCCATTCGAGGTAGCAACCCTGCTGATAGCTGGGCGTCACGATGGAGATTTTCGGCGGATTTTCCAGCGTAGGCGCGGGATCCTCCGTCGCGGCCGAGTTCACGAAAGCTCCAGGCTGCGGCAGCGCCGGACGTGGAATGCATCGGTACGCCCACACAAACGGCATCTGGATAAGGGTCGTCGCGATCTGGCGCGCCGTGCGTTTTGGTCGTATGGGCGTTGCCTTCAGCAGAGTTTCTTTCAGACCTTTCGTCCCCAGCCCCCACTCCTCGGACGGGTTCTGATGGCACTCCGGATAACCCCGGCGCTCGAACCAGTCCTTCCGCGAAAGCATCGTGACGTCCCCGCAGGCGGTCAGATGAGCGGTATCGGGCCACTTCTCCACAGGCTTTAGCTCGGGTAGCAGGCTGCTGCCCGAGCTCCGCGTAAGCACCCACCAGATCCTCTGCGGCAGCTTCCACGAACGCGCGATCATCGGCGCTTCGTACAGACCGCAGCGCAGCACCCGCGCATTCAACTGCCGCGTGTCGCTCGATGACCGGTTCCCGGTATCGGAAACGCGCAATCGCAAGCGAACGGGATATCCATTGTGAGACGGCACCGGGATATTCACGACGCTACGCTTCGTCAGTCGAACCGACAGGACTTTCGATTCATCCTCATCGAGCACGTCGAGCGTAGTCGTACCCATCTTCACCCCCGGGCCGGGCTCGATGTCGAGCGCCAGCACCCTGGCCGAATCGCTGTACGGCTGAATGCTGATCTCCGCGTCGTTATTGAACCAGCGAAACGGCTTCGACCCATCCCGTTCCAGCAAGAACCAGCCGGCGCCCAGCATCAGGCTCCCGTCCTTGGGTGCGATGTCCTTCCATTCGAGTCCATCGAATCTCTTGTGTTGCCAGCCAATGAACTCCATCAACTGGGCGGACAACGGATGGTCGATATCGGCAGAAACGACAAACCGTCCCCGAGCCCTGCGGATGCCTACATTCTTTGCAATCGCCTGGGGCAGGTCAATCCGGTTCTTTCGGTGCATCGCGGGAGCCTCGATAATGCGCACCGCGCACGGACCCGCCTTCGCCGGCTTGCGAAGCGCTTTGGCCAACTTGGGCCGGTTCTCCGGAGTATCCCAATCGACGATGATCAATTCGGCAGGAATCTTGTCCCGGCGGCACTGCTCCAGCAGCGCCGTCGCAAACCTCACCGTCCGCTTTAGCAGATCCCCGGCATCGTCGTTGCACAACGGCACAACGAAGGAAACATAAGGCGCCATTCAGTGTGAAAGTAGAACAGGTCCCCGACTCGCCGCTGGCCGGGATGTTACCGGAATAGATTTATTTTAACGCGGATGATCTGGCCAAAACATTAGCATGTCGAGCCGCTTGTAGGGCGGCCAATATTGGCTGCAGCCGCCCTTTCAGGCGGCTTTTTGTTGCTGGTGTTAACTGTTTGGCTGATACAAGCTACTAGATAGGCAGAATCAGCCGCGCCCTGCACCCCTGCGCACCCACCCGATTCCGCAAATCGAGCGACCCTTCGTGCGCCTCTGCAATCTGCCGGCTCAACACCAGTCCAATGCCCGACCCTCCCGGCTTCGTAGTGAAAAACGGCACAAATAGATTCGCCGTGTTGGACAGCCCGTGCCCTTCGTCGTCGATCAATACTTCCAGCATCGTCCCTATCCGGGACCACGAAATCGTCACTCCGCCGCCCGTTTCAAGCGACGCATCCACCGCATTGCGCAATAAATTGATCAGCAGCTGATCCAGTTGATCCCGATCCCCCCGCATCGTCACTTCCGGACCGGGAACCAATACCGTCTGGACCCTCTGCTCCAGCCCCGCGACGTTGCGGATCCACGCCCCGACATCCACCGCCGCCATTTGCGGGCGCGGCAGCTTCGCCAGGCGCGCATAGGCTCCCATGAACCGGCTCAACCCCTCGCTGCGCGTCGCGATGATCGAGAGTCCCCTGCTGGTATCTTCCCGCCAGTCGCTGGGCAGCGGATCGCGTTTCACCAGCGTTTCAAGACTGCCCGCAATCGATTTGATGGGCGCCAGCGAATTGTTCAATTCGTGCCCCAGCACCCGCACCAGCCTCTGCCAGGCCTGCAATTCTTCCTCGCGTAGCGCGCGCGTCAAGTCCGTCACCACCAGCAGTTGATGCGGCAATCCTCCTTCGCGAAAGGTGGACCGGTGAATCTGCCAGCGCCCCGGCCCCGATTGAAACGTCCTCTGAATGCTCTGCGTTTCGTCGCCGCCCAAGAACTCTGCCAGGTCGAGGGCGGCCGCGCTCGCGTTCATGATCCGCTCCGCGGGTTGCGCCACCAGCCTTTCGCCCGCCCGGTTCACCAGCTTCAAATGCTGATCCCCGTCGAACGCGAAAATCGCGACATCGATCTCTTCCATTACCTTGCGCAGCAACGTAGTCGCTTCCAGCGCGCCGAGCCTCTGCGCCCGCAGCGTCGTGCCCATCGCGTTCACCTGCTGCATGACGTCGCCCAACGCGTCTTCGCCCTTGGCCGCCGTCGCGCGAATCGAGTAATCGCCCTCCCGCATCGCTTCCAGCAGATTCGCCAGCGTCCGCAGAGGCGACGCGACCCGGTCCCTCACCGCCGCCGCACAAGCCCACCATCCGCCCAGGATCACGATAGTCAAAGTCCACTGCACCTTGGATTGGTGCTCGTCGGTCCACCACAGCATGACCAGCGCCGTCACCACTGCAGGCAGCCCCGCGGCCAGCGCCAGCAGCAGCATCCTCTGTTCATGGACGGGTTTGAATTTGGAGAAGTCCACCGGCAGCCCTTATTTACAACCCGTAGCGTTGCAGCCGCCGGTAGAGCGCGCTCCGGCTCAGCCCCAGCGCATTGGCCGCGTGGCTGACGTTGCCGTTATATCGCGCCAGCGCCTTCTTGATCAGGAACGCCTCGACTTCTTCGAGACTCATATCTTCCAACCGCAGCGACCCCTGCGCGCCCGATCGCAGCGCCAGATCGCCCTGTTTCACCTGCGTATCCTGCGCCATCAGCACCGCGCGCTCGATCACGTGATTCAGCTCGCGGACGTTGCCCTGCCACGGATTCTCCAGCAGCCCCTGCATCGCCGCCGCATCGAACCCCTGCAGATTTTTTCGATACCGCCGCGCATGCACGCCCAGAAAATGCGCTGCCAGCACCGGAATATCCTCGCGCCTCTCGCGCAGCGGAGGCAGATGAATCTCGATCGTATTCAGCCGGAACAGCAGATCCTGCCGGAATCGCCCCGACGAAACTTCCTCGGTGAGGATCGCGTTCGTCGCCGAAATCACGCGCGCGTCAACCCTGCGCGTCTTCGACGACCCCACCCGCTCCATCTCCCCGATCTCCAACACCCGCAGCATTTTCGCTTGCAGATTGAGAGGCACATTCGCGATCTCGTCGAGAAACAGCGTACCCCCGTCCGCCAGTTCGAACCGTCCCACCCGGTCCATCTTGGCGTCGGTAAACGCGCCCTTCACATGACCGAACAGCTCGCTCTCGAAAATCCCCTCGGCCAGCCCGCCCGCGTTCACCGTCACCATCGGACGGTTATGACGCAGCGACACCGCGTGCAGCGTCCGTGCCACCACTTCTTTCCCGGTCCCCGGCTCGCCCGTGATCAACACGTTCGCATCCGACGGACCCACCCGCGAGATCAATTGCAGCACCGGCTGCATCGCCGCCGATTCCGCGATCAGCGCCGGCCGCCCCTCGGTGCGCAGCAGCCTGTTCTCCGCCTCCAGCCGTTGCCCGCGACGCAGTGCGTTCGACAACTCCACCTGCGTCCGCACGATGGTCATCAGCCGCGCGTTATCCCACGGCTTCTGGATAAAATCGCGAGCCCCGCGCCGCATCGCCTCCACCGCCAGTTCGACGCTGCCCCACGCCGTCATCACGACCACCGGAACGTTCCCGTCGATCGCCTGGATCCGCATCAGCGTGTCGAGCCCCTCCTGCCCCGACGTCGTATCGCGCGTATAATTCAGGTCCATCAGCACGACATCGAAGTCGCGAGTCTCGAGCGCCGCCAGAATCCCCATCGGCGACGCCGCAGATTCGATCTCGAATCCCTCGCCCTTCAACAGCAGCCGCAGCGCTTCCAGAACGTCCGGCTGATCGTCGGCGATAAGAACTCTGCCTTCTCTTGTCATCTGGTGAAATTGTAGCGAAGTATGAATGCAATCCCCTGGCCCTTGCTAAACCACTGAAAACATGTACAATATTTTACAGCTTGGTGTTCGTTTTTGGGACGCGCATGTTCACTAAGAACCTGAATGCACTAGCGATCGTGACTCTGGCCCTGGGGATCGG
Source organism: Bryobacterales bacterium (assembly GCA_963813145.1). GTDB lineage: Bacteria > Acidobacteriota > Terriglobia > Bryobacterales > Bryobacteraceae > Palsa-187. Next base: position 903,907 of record CAWEXX010000001.1, on the reverse strand, counting down.
GGCCGCGACGGCGATCTTCAGCTTCGTCCATCCGATGTTGCTGCACCCGCTTTTGTATCCACAAGCGGACCGGCTGGTCGTAGTGGAAGCGCGGGATTCCAGGGGCGGCCGCGGCATTTCCTGGCCGGAGTTTCAAGACCATCGAAAGGTGACGGCTTTTTCGGACGCGGCCGCCTTCGACATCGGATTCTTTTTCCTCACTGGGATCGACCAGCCGGAACAGATCGCGGGATCTCTGGTGACGCCGAATCTGTTTCGAACTCTCCGGGTTTCGCCGGCGCGGGGCCGCGATTTTCGCGATGCAGAAGACAGCGTCGTTATCCTGAGCGACCGCTGTTGGAAACGCCGGTTTGCCGCCGACCCGAATATTTTGGGACGCACCATCGCGCTCGATTTCGCACGCACCCCGGAGACGGAGCGCTACACAGTCATCGGGGTCATGCCGCCGGATTTCCGGTTGTACTACAGCGAATTTGAGGTATTCGTTCCGCTGCCGCGAGCCTCCATGAGCGAGGATCGCAAGGCGCGAAATCTCGCTGTGCTCGCACGCCTGCGCGATGGCGTGACTCTCGAACAGTCGCGCAGCGCCGTCAGCGCCCTTCCGCGTGAGAAGGACTGGACCTCGCTCGTCACTCTGTGGGAGAAGAGTCAAACCGAGGACGTCCGTCCCGGCTTCCTGGTGCTTGCCGGAGCCGCGGCGTTACTGCTGTTGATCGCGACCGCGAATGTCGCCGGGCTGCTGCTGGTGCGGGCTCAGGGCAGGCAGCGGGAAATGGCGATTCGCGCGGCGCTCGGCGCGAGTCCATGGCGGCTGATGCGATTGCTGATCGGTGAATCCCTGAAGCTCAGTGTTTTCGCCGCCGGAATCGGCGCCATCCTCGCATGGGCGGGACTGCGCATCATGGTCGCATCGCTTCCCGCGAGCATGTTCAGTTTTCTCCCGAGCCTCGATCGCGTGGTGGTCGATTTGCCCGCGCTTCTCTTTGCGATCGGTGCGTCAATGCTGGCCTGCATCATAGCCGGAATCTTTCCCGCGATCGCCGCGCGCCACATCGACCTCGTCACCGGATTAAAGGGCACGGCCGCGATCGATTCGCGTGCGATGCGGACCATTCTCGTTGCCGCGGAAATCGCTTTCTCAGTCGCGCTGCTCGCCGGCGCGGGATTGCTCCTCAAAACGATGGAGCGCATCAATCATATAGATCCTGGCTTTCGTTTCGATCACATCCTGACTCTGCGCGTGCCGGTTCCGCGTGCAACGGACCGCGCGCATGCCGAGGTTTATTACCGCGAACTGCAAACGCGGCTCGCCGCTCTTCCCGGCGTTCAGGCTGTCGCGCTCGCAAGTTCCCAGCCGCTCACCGGCGCGCACCGGCAGGATCGATTTGAGATCCCGGGCCAACTAAGTGAGCCCAAGGCCGACTTTCGCGTCGTCACTCCATCCTATTTCACTACGCTCGGCATCCCGATTCGACAAGGCCGTGCCTTTGAGCCCGGCGACGCTCGTCGCGCGGTCATCAGCGAATCCCTCGCGCGAAAATATTGGAGTGGAGCGAATCCCATCGGCCAGGTCATTCGAGTCCGCGGTGAATCGATCGAGATTGTGGGCGTCTGCGGCGATACCCGCGACGTTCTGCTCAGCGAGCCTTCGGCGATCCTCTATCGCACCTGGCGCGATGAACCGGATCGCGCTCAGCAGGTAGATCTGCGCACCTTTGGCGACCCCTTGTCGCTGGTTCGCGCCGTCAACGGAGCAGTTCGCGATTTGGGTGGAGTTGTCGCGGAAGTACGTCAAGCCTCGCAATTCGTCGACGATGTAACCTGGCAGCAGAAACAATCGGCAGGAGTCCTCAGCGCATTCGCCGGACTCGCGCTGGCGCTCGCGACCGTGGGATTGTACGGAGTAATCTCCTTCGCCGTAGCCCGCCGTCGCAAGGAAATCGGAATCCGCATGGCCCTCGGCGCCACGAGATCCAACATCGTGACTTGGTGCTGAAGGAATCCCTGCTGCCCGCAGGCGCAGGCCTGATAGTAGGACTCACCTTGGCGCAAGCCCTGAATCAATCCCTAAAAAGCCTCTTCTACCAAGTAGCCCCCGCCGACCCCGCAATCCTAATCGCAGTAGCCTCATCCATCGGAATCGCCACCCTGGCCGCAAGCCTAATCCCCACTAAGAGAGCCCTAGCAGTAGACCCGCAATCAACCCTCCGCAACGAATAGTGAGGCAGGTCCCCGACCTGCCAGCAGTCCGCCGATGTGGCGTACGCACTCGTGCGTGCCGCGTCGAGACTCATCTCGACGCCCGTTGAAAGCTAATATTGCGTTTGCGACAGCGACCCAAAATCTCTAAGGATTCCCCGTCCCAGCGCTAGATCCCAGCGGCGGCGGCGAGCCCGGTCCACCACCCGCTCCCGGAGCCCCACCAGCCCCCGGCTGCCCCCCCTGCAACGGATTCCTCTGCCCGTTCGGAGCCCCCTGCTGCTGATTATTCAGCGAGAAAACAAACTCCCACTCTTCATACTTCTGCCGTCCCCCGTATAGCTTAATGCTCGGACCCTTATGCATCGACGCGACCCCCGCAAGTCCACCCGTCGCCATCCCCCCGGCAGTCCCAAGCCCCGCCGCCCCCGCCTGCGGATTCGGATTCGTCAGCATATTATTGATCGCCGCCGTAGCCGCATTCTGAGTCGCCAAGCCATTCCCCGCACTGTTAAGACCGGTGGCCCCCCCCGGCGCAGGAGTATTCTGCACCCCCCCGGTCTGAGAATTAATCACTGCCCCAGTCTGCGTCGGCGTCACCGGAACCAGTTGTCCGTTGCCATCGATCTTGAATTGGTTTTGCGTCGGATTAAACCCCGGCTGTCCCGGCAGCGGAAAACCTCCCGCGCCAATCCCTCCAGGAGCACCTGGGACCCCGGGGACGCCAGGCATACCGTTCGGCGCGCCGTTCTGAGCTTGACCCGGGAACTGACCCGGAAACCCCTGCGCCGGCGCTTGTCCCGGAAGCCCTCCGTTGAACCCCACCGCGCCCGAAGGAGGCATCCCGTTCGCCGTTCCCGTCGGCTGCACTGGCGCAATCGTGATCGGAGCCCACGTCTTCGGATCGTTCGGATCCACCGTCGCCGCCCCCGTGTAAGCCTGACCCACCACATCGCTCGGACGCCTTCGCACCGCCGCGTTCACATCGTTCGGGTTGTTCATCCCGGTAGCAGTCGACGAATCGGTCCCCGCCGGAGGAGGAGTCGCGCTGGACGTCATCGAGTTGGTCCCCAGCGCCCCGTCCGCCGGCTTCCCGTCCGCCGGCTTCCCGTCCGCCGTCGGCGGCTTCGTCACCAGCGAATCCGTCAGAATCCCCGCCGCGTTCACATGCACCAGCCGCCATTCATCTTTACCCGTCATCGGATCGATATAGCGCTTCCGCAGGTATCGTTTATTGTTGGTGTTCTCCAGATCCTCGATCTTCTGCGGATACTTCTTCACCGCCGCCACATACAACTGAATGGCCCGCTTATACTGCTCCCCCGCATCGATCAGGCTCTGTTCCTTGTCCCGTTCACTCTCAAAAGCCACCCGCGGCAACTGCATGTACAAATACATAGCAATCATCGCCGCCATCAAAAACACAACCAGCAGCGCATACCCCCGCTCCCCGTTCCGCTGTGGTGCAGGCTGGCAGCCTGCGGCAGGTTGGTGACCCGCCTTGTTCGCCTGTACCTTCCTCATGTATTCAACTCCGCCACCAACGGCAGCGTCTGCTGATCGTGATTCGCCAAATCCTCCACCACAGCCGAGTTTATTCCAATCCGGATAATCTTGTACTTCCCTCGAATCACATCGTTCTCGCCCTTAATCTGAATATCGTCCCCATCCAGAAAAAAAGCCTGTCGAGCCGGCCCGCTCTGCCGGTTCGCATACCCATAAAACTTCAAAGGAATCGGCGGTGGCGGAGGCTTCACCGGAGGAGCATTCTTCGCGATCTCAGCCAGCCGCTCCTGTTCCTTCTTCTGCTTCTCAATCTCTTCCGGCTTGATCTTCGCTACCGGAGGCGGCGGAGGCACCGGAGCCTGCCCATAATCGAAAATACTCCGCGACCCACCCTCCAGCGGCACCTTCTGCAGCTTCGCCAGCAGATCCGTCCTCAGCGTAGGATCGATCTTCGTAACATCCATCCCCTCTGGCAGCTTGATCGAAGGACGAAAATCGTCCGCCCTCTTCCCGCTGCGAGTCGCCAGCTTAGGACCCGACGAAACCTCCGGCGCCTCCCGCGAAAGCGGAGTTCCGACGCGAAGCGGGGCAACCGCAGTCGTCGGAGTCGTCACCGTAGGCGAAGAAGGCTCCCTCTGCACAAAATACACGACCGCCAGCAGCACCAGCAGCCCACCCAGCCAGGCCATCTGCTTCCGATTCCCGCCAATTTTATCGGGGATCAGATTCATATCGTGTCTTCCCGCACAAACGTATCCAGCTTCAGCGCCACACTCAACAAATTCGTTCCCTGCTGCGGAGCCGCATTCAAGGATTCGATAATCACCAGCTTCGACGACCGGTCGAGCTCATGCACGAAATGCAGCAGGTCCGCATAAGTGCCCTCGTAAGTCGCAGTGATCGACATCATGCTCAAATTGTCCGAGCCGTCAATCGGCTCGAGCGCGATACTAGTGTCTTTCCCAACGATCTTCGAACCCGCCGCCGCGTTTCCCAGTTCCGTAAACAACATCTCCGGCGCAGCCCGGCGCGACAGGAAATAGCCGCCCAAGAACTCGTCTCCCTCAGCCCGCCCCAGCTCCACCGCCGCCAGATGCTGCCGGGTCTTCTCGAGCAAAGCCCTCTTGGTAGTAGCCTGCGATTGCAAACTAGCCAACTGCTTCTCCAAATCCTCAGCCGAGCCCCCCGGAGGAAACAACAAAATCCCAGCCGCCATCAAGTTCGCCGCAAGTAACACTCCCACCACCACCCGCAGCACAAACTTAGTGTCCGCCCCCTGGACCTTAAAGCTTCTGAGCATAATTCACCGTAAATCGAAACTTGTAAAGCGGCTCCTGCTGCGTCGGCGCCTGTCTGCTCTTCGGATCCACCGGCCCGAACAGCGGAGACTTATTCAGCCTGTTAAAAAACACCAGCACCGGCCCCGCCTCCTTCGCGCCCACTTGAACGTCCAGCACCACTTCGTTGGTGGAAGTAATCTGCGGCAGCCGCACGGAAATCAACCGCACATCCGCCGGCATGACGCCCTCCAAATCCGAGAACAGCTTCGTCCAGCTAATCGACTTCCTTTCCATCAGCCTGTTCAACAACACGCTACGCTGCAAAACTTCCGCATTGGCCGGCTGCCGCAAAGTAGTCTCGAGCTTAGCCTGCTCCCCCGAAATCTTTCGCACTTCGCTATCCAGCCGCCCCACCGCCACCCGAGTATCCTTAACCCGAGCCCGATCTGCCAAGATCAAATAAACCAGAACCCCCAGCATCAGCGTCAACACCACCGCCAGCGCACTGGAAGCCACCAGCACCGGCCTGTCCCGCCGAAACGGCTCAGTCGAAAGATTAATAGGAATCCGCAAATCTCAAACCCTCTTCGTGCAGCTTGCCTTTCTACTGGCTACTGGCTCCTGGCTACTGGCTACTTCTCTTCACTGGCTCCTGGCTACTGGCTACCTGCTTCCATCCACCCCAACAACCCCGCATTAAACTCCCCCGGAGTCCCCACCTTGCTCCTCAACGGCTCCACCTCACACCGCAGGTCCGCCGGAACCCCATGCGGGAACCCACATAAAATCAATTTCCGAACCGGAGAAGCCAGCTCGTCCTCGACATAAGCAAACGTAGGATGCAGAATCGCCAAAATTTCCTCATCCCCAGTCCCCTCGAGCGTCACGCACCGAAATAACTTAATCGTGCCGCCCGATAAAACCGTTACCGTCAACACCTGTCCCGACAACTTCGCGACCACCGCCACACCCTCGCCGCGATATAAATTCAACGCCGCCAGCGAAGACGTAGTCACCTCGCCCGGATGAAACCCCGCCGCCCGAAACAGCGCCTCGTACCGAGCCACAATGTCGAACGCCATCGTCACCGCCAGCACTTCGACCCGTTTACTTCCCGGTTTATTCAGCGGCGACGGCTGAACGAAATAACTGACCGCAGCCGACTCAATATCGAACGGAACAGTCTTCTTGATCCTGAACTTCACCAGCGAAAGCTGCTCCGCCGGCACCGCCGGAAACGAATCGAAATCCAGCACCGTCACGCGCGCCGCGTAATCCGGCAAAATCAAAGCCGCCGGCCTCCGCCTCCTCACCCCATTCGTCGGAGCAATGTGCCCGATCATCGACGCCACAATCTCCGGCCGCAGAATATTGTCGGCCGCTGGAGACACCGTGATCGTCCCCGGCTCGAATCTTTCAAAACCGGTCCGCGTCCCCTGCGCGTAGGAAATCCCCGCCTCCGAAATCTCGAAAGCATGCTCCGGCGGAGGGTCCTTCACGAAACTCGAGATGGTTTGAATGATCGTCATTTAAGCCTCAATAAAGGTGACCTTATTGATCTCCTTCAGCGTCGTCACGCCGGTCCGCGCCTTCTCGAGCGCCGCCTCTCGCAGAAACGTCATCCCTTCGCCCGCCGCCTGCCGCCGGATTTCCGACGCCGGCCGCTTGTCCAGAATCATCTCTCGGATCCGTTCGCTCAAGTCCAACAATTCATGGATCGCGCTGCGTCCCCGGAAGCCAGTTCCGCCGCATTCGAAACATCCGGTTCCCTCATAGAATGTGACGTTTCGCCATTCCTCCGGGTTCAATCCGCTCTCCACCAAATATTCGTCGGTCTGATGCATCGGTTTCTTGCAATGCGGACAGATCACGCGCACTAACCTCTGCGCCAAAATACAGTTAAGAGCGGAAACGAAGTTGTACGGCTCGACACCCATGTTTAAGAATCGGCCTAAAACGTCCAGCACATTGTTGGCATGCACGGTCGTGAACACCAGGTGACCAGTAAGTGCCGCGTTAATAGCAATTTGCGCTGTTTCCTGATCGCGAATTTCGCCCACCATGATCTTATCCGGATCGTGGCGCAGAATCGATCGCAACCCACGCGCAAACGTTAAACCCTTCTTTTCATTGACCGGAATCTGCGTGATTCCTTTGATCTGATACTCCACCGGGTCCTCGATCGTAATAATCTTGTCCTCGTCGTTCTTGATCTCGCTCAAACCGGCGTACAAAGTAGTTGTCTTCCCCGACCCGGTAGGACCCGTAACCAACACCATCCCATAGGGTTCCTTGATATACCGCCGGAATTTCACCAGATCCGCATCGGCAAACCCCACCACGTCCAGCGAGAGCTTTGAAAACTTCTCGCTCATGGACTCTTTATCCAGAACGCGAAGCACCGCGTCCTCGCCGTGAATGGTCGGCATGATCGAGACGCGAAAATCGATCAAACGAGACTTGTAGCGCACCCGAAAACGCCCGTCCTGAGGAATGCGGCGCTCGGCTATGTCCAATTCGCTCATCACTTTAATACGTGAAATGATAGTCGAGTGCCAATCCTTGGCGATAGGAGGCATGGCGTAATGCAGAACGCCGTCAATGCGGTACTTGATCGCGACTTCCTGGTCCCGGGTTTCAATGTGAATATCGCTCGCCCGCCGCTCTAACGCATTGAAAATAGTAGTGTCCACCAGCTTGATGACCGGCGCGATGTTGGAATCCGTCGCCGCAAGTTTATCGATCGAAAGCGTCTCATCCTGATTCTCTTCATCGCCAACCACATCAAGCGTAAAGCCTTCCGTTACTTCATCCAGCACGCGCTGCGACTGTTCGGTCTTTTTGAGGAGATCCGAAATCTGCGAAAGCGTGGCGACTTTCACCCGCAGTTTCTTGCCCAGCAGAACCGCTAACTCATCGATAAGATTGAGGTTGCGCGGATCCGCCAGCGCGATTTCGAGCGACCCGTTATACGCCTGAATGGGCACGAAATTGTAGCGGAACATCAGGTCGACCGGCACCGAATGAAACAGATCGTGATCGATCCGGACCTCGCGCAGATCGACAAACTCGTGATAATAGCGCTCGGCCAAAGCACGAGCCTTGGCCTGCTCCTGCAACGGATCGGTAGGGATGAATTTGTCGACAGTAGCCATTATGTATGCACCGAATCCGCCAACGAGAAAATTGGCAAGTAGAGTGAAATCAATACGAAAGCTACAAAAATCCCCATCACAATCATAATGACGGGTTCAATCAAGCTAAGTGCCGCGGTCACGGAATTAGAGACGTCTTCTTCGTAGAATTCAGCGACACTCGTAAGCATTTGCGGCAACGCGCCAGTCGATTCGCCGACTTCGATCATATCGAGCGAAAGGCTGGGGAAAATCTTGGTTTTGCGCAGCGATTGCGACAGCGCCTGCCCTTCGCGAACCAGCTTCACGGCATCGGCCAGCACCTTTTTCAAGACCTGGGTGCCAAGCGAATCTGCCGCCGTATCAAGAGCTTGGAGCAAGGGAATTCCGCCGATCAGCAGCGTCCCCAGCACCCGCGAAAACTGCGCCACCTGGTACTTCAACCAAACCTCGCCCGCCACCGGAATCTTGAGCAAAAAGCGGTCCACCCGCTCGCCCCCCGAGGGCGTGCGGGACCAGTAGCGAAAGCCGAAAATCATTGCAACTAAAGCCGCAAACCCCAGCAGAACATAATTTCGCGCGGTAGTCCCGATCGCAATCAGAATGCGAGTCGGTGCCGGCAACTGAGCGTCCATCGTGGCATAAAGCACCGCGAAATTCGGGACGACGTAAGTGACTAAGAACACGATCAGGCAGATGACCAGGAACACCAGCACGGCGGGGTAAAGCAAAGAAACCAAAAGCTTCTTCCGCACCGATAGCGCCAGTTTCTGATAGGTAATAAACCGTTCCAGAACCTCGCCCAACGATCCGCTGCGCTCACCGGCGAGCACGCGTGGTGACGTAAATCGGAGGAAAAACGCCTTGCCGGGCGAAAGCATCGGACAGCAGCGCCCCGTTGCGAATTTCCTCCCGAACGCCGCTAATGTGTTTAGAAAGTTTAGGATCCGTGAGCCGCTCGGACAGCAAATCGAGCGCCTTCAGGATCGGCAGGCCGGCGCGGATGAGAGTGACAAACTGCTGATTGAAAATGAGAAACTTCTCAATATTGATCTTCTGGTGAGTAGGCCGGAGACTGACCCCTTTTCCCTCAAACCTCGGCTTGATGGAATAAATGAGAAAGCCCTGCTGCGAAAAGCGGTCCCGAAGCTCCTTCTCAGAAGTAGCCTCCGCCACCTGCTGATGAATCGCCCCCCGGGCATCCGCGTATTTTAGAGTCCATTCCGCCATGGCGCACTTCTAGCTACTGATATGACGCAGAACAACCAGAAAGCGTGCAAGCAGAGCTATTTAATGCGATAAACGATCGCGTCGTCCAGCCAAACGTCCCCGATGTGGTGACCGCCGAGACGCATTCCTTTGACGGATGCTGTCTTGCCGAAGAGGCGCCTAAGTTCCCGGATGAAAGGCTCGCGATTGCTCATCAGGCGGACATCGTCGAAATCCCGCGATTCAGGGTCGTTCCTTCGCAATGCTGCGATAAGTTTCCCGTACGCCTCGAGGGGCCCAGCCTTCTCGTAGAGCGGCGTGCCAATCACGAGTTTCCACTCGCCATCTTGCTCAGTTAGAATCCAAATAGCGACAGAGACCGGGAATTTCTCTGAGTCGAGCAGGGCCAGGATCTTTTCGCCGAGCTTGAGATCAGCATCTACCAATATCTTTTTAGCCATTGAAGTACGCCGTGTTTTCGATTCTCAATTGCTTCAATAAGAGCCTTGGCATCGTGGAGAGAATTCGCCTTATACCTACTCTCCTCGTTCCATTGTGTCAGGATCTCCCAGCGACGCGAGAATTCCTATTGTCTCATAGCTTCGTCATGGGCAGCCTTGAGATCCGCGACGTTAATCAACTCTTTAATGTTGTGCGTCCAACTCCTGTTCGCGCGCACTTTGTCGGGGAAGTCATGTCGCTCCGTCCGTTTGGCTACACACGCCTTGAGCGCAAATTCCGCAGCGTAGCCAGCGAGGTAGTAAGCGCCATCTGGTGCGCTGGCTGAGAGCAGCAGTTTGGCTTCTCGCAATCGAACCATGGCCAGCCTTTGGAGATCTTCTCGAGTCACGATAGAAATTGCACACTCTTCTCTCGATTCGGAGTATACCTTTTCATGGGCAATGACCTCTGGCAGGATCTTCGATACACCGTGCGAACGCTGCGGCGCGACGCTTCGTTTGCGATCATTGCGATTTTGATTCTCGGCGTCGGGATTGGGTCGAATACGGCTATTTTTAGCGTTCTCAATACCCTCCTGATCCGGTCGCTGCCGTTTAAGGAGCCGGCGAGGCTGGTTTGGATGGCCAATAAGTTTACCGACGGTGGACTCTCCGGGCAAACTTCGCGGGTGGCCAATTTAATCGACCTCAAGAAAGCGAACAAGTCCTTCGAGGATCTGGCGGGTTATTTTGCGTTCTTCGGCGAGGGCGACGCCACATTGACTGGGAGCGGAGAGCCGGAGCGATTGGGCAGCGTCGGGGTTACCGCAGAATTTCTTCCAGTTGCTGGGCGTGCAGCCCAAAGTAGGACGGTTTTTCAACGACGACGAATCGAAATGGCATGGGACGCCGGCGGTCTTATTGAGCGAGGATCTGTGGGCCCGGCGTTTTGGCTCCGATCCGAAAATCGTCGGCCAGGCGATTCTGCTGAACGACAAGCCGGTCACCGTGATTGGCGTAATCCCGCACGAATTCAATTTTGCGTCCATGTTCTCGCCCAGCTCGCGGATCGATCTGTACGAGAATTTTCCGCTGGCTCCGGAGACCGACCGGTGGGGGAACACGCTCGCGATTATCGGACGACTGAAACCTGGTGTTTCGGTCGAGAACGCGCAGGCGGAGATGAGTGTCCTGGTGACGGACTTGCAGCGCCAGTATCCGGAACACGGCAAGAACTGGGGAATTAAGCTCACCGGGTTGCAGGATCAGGTGAGCGGGCGGCTGCGGCGGGCGTTGCTTGTGCTGGGCGCGGCCGTCGGAGTCGTGATGCTGATTGTGTGCGCCAATCTTTCGAATTTGCTGCTCGCCAGGGCCTCGGGACGCCGCAAGGAAATCGCCGTGCGCACTGCGCTGGGCGCGGGGCGGTGGAGATTGATTCAGCAGATGCTGACCGAGAGCATCGTGCTCTCGTTTTGCGGAGCCGTGCTGGGGCTGGTCCTCGCAATCCTCGCGACGCGCGCATTCGCGGCCGCGCCGAATTTGAGTATTCCCATGATTCGCTACATCACGGTGGATCAGTCGGCGATGCTGTTCACTTTGCTGACCGCGATTCTGACGGGATTGATTTTTGGAATCGTGCCGGCGCTCCAGCAATCGAAGGGCGATCTGAACGAGTCGCTCAAAGATTCGAATCGCGGATCGAGCGAAGGAAAAGGCAAAGGCCTGCTTCGAAGCGCGCTGGTGGTGGGAGAGGTCGCGATGGCGTGCGTGCTGTTAGTGGGCGCGGGGCTGCTGATCCGCAGCTTCGTGCGGGTGTTGGACGTCGACATGGGATTCCAGCCCGCGCGCGCGGCTACCATGCGCGTGGATCCGGTCCCGCGTACAAGACGCAGGAGCAGTTCAACGGCTATTTCACCGAGGTCTTGAGACGAGCAGGACAGGTTCCCGGAGTCGACGCCGTCGGATTGACGGACGCTCTGCCATTGGGGCGGAATCGCACCTGGTGCGTTCCGGCGAAAGGAGTGACTTACGCGCCCGGGACGCGGCCCTGCGAGTTTGTGCGCATTGTGAGCGAGGGCTACATTCGCGCGATGGGAATTCCTTTAAAAGCCGGCCGCGATTTCGAGGAGCGCGATGGGACCAGCAAAGTGACCGTGGCGCTGGTCAATGAATCGCTGGCCAAGAGATTGTGGCCGGGGCAGGATCCCATCGGAAAGCAGATCCTGAATGGCGGCGACATTACGGTGGTCGGAGTGGTGGGCGATGTCCGGCACCTGGCGCTCGAAAAAGAGGCGGGGCTGGAAGTCTATTTCGACATGCGGCAGACCAACGATTTTTCGTCGGTGGATCTGGTAGTGCGCACCAAAACGGAGCCTGCGGCACTGGCTGGGCCGGTAAGAGCGGCGCTACTGCCGATTAACCCAAGTCTGCCGGCCAATGAGTTTCGGCCGCTAGAGAGGCTGGTGGATAAAGCTGTCTCGCCGAGGCGGTTTATCGTGCTGCTGCTGGGCGGCTTCGCAGGGATCGCGTTGATACTGGCGTCGCTGGGGATTTATGGGGTCATCTCTTATTCGGTGAACCAGAGGACGCAGGAGATCGGGATTCGCATGGCGCTGGGAGCGTCGGCGCAGCATGTGAGGATGCGCGTGCTGCGGCAGGCTCTGGTGCTGGCGGTGATCGGGGTATTCGTAGGAGCGGTGGGTGCGTGGGCTACGGCGCAGTTGTTGGGATCGCTGTTATATGGAGTGACGGCGAGCGATCCTACGACATTCGCCGGGATGGTGGCGATGCTGACGGTAGTGGCGATGGCGGCGGCTTACTTTCCGGCGCGGAGGGCTTCGTTGGTGGATCCGATGGAGGCTTTAAGAAGGAGCCAGTAGCCAGGACATTCTAATGTTTCGGCTAGCCGCTAGTGGCCCGTTGCAGAGAAAACATTACTGTCCCCTCCATAACTGTCGGGGTTCGGTGTCGGCATTGAGGACCAGGCCATTCCACGATATATGCTCCTACCGAACCCCGACAGTAATGGAAGGGTATGCTAACGAACTCGCCGATAGAGGCTACTAGGGGAAGAAGTAGCCAGTAAGCCTTATCAAAATGACTGCAGGATCATACTGGCTACTACTACCAACAGCCATGGGATTGCGATTGTGATGAGGGATTTTGTGAAGGATAGTTTTTTGGAGGCTACCGAGAATCCCAGGGCCAGTACGATCACTGTCCAGATGGTGAACAACTCCATCGAACCGGCCAGCGCCATCAGCCATTTCGGGTTTTCCAGGCGATTCATGTAGGCGGCGGGGCTGAATGGGCTAACCTGAATATCGAATTCCTCGGGAGGCTTCAGGTACATCACCAGAATCATCATGAGGGTGTAAACGCCTCGGATCAGGAATGCGTAGGCGCAGATGGCGAACGCTTGGACGAATTTCAGCTCGGTGCCCAGCAGGGCGTTGAACAGGCCGGTGAGCACGCCGGCTACTACCAGGATGAACAGGGGCGGGCCGACGATTGCGCCCACCCATCCGAGGATTCCGGCAACTTTGGCGCCGCGCGCGATCGCTTGTTCTTTCTGATCGGCTGGCAGCTCCGCGGTGCGCGCGTTTTTCGCCAGGGTCTGACGGATGGTTTGCTCCCAGCCCACGCGGGTGCTCATGGAATAGCTGAATGACAGGGCGATCAGGATTCCGAGGAGGACGGGCGCGATCCAGGTGGGACGCTCCGCGACGTCGGCGAATACTTTTCCGGGTTCGTAGAAGACGCCGAAGATGCGGCCTGGCTCGGTCATGATCTGGAATTATGTCAGATTTGACCGCATGTGGTGCAGGCTGGCAGCCTGCGGACCGATTGGTAATCGGTCCATCCGGACGAAGTCCGGACGTGCATCGGTGAGTCTGGCAATTTCAGACACCGCTCCCTATGGTCACGGCTCGGTCGACTGCTGTGCTTCCGAGCCGTGACCATAGGGAGCGGTGTGTTTGAATTTTTCAGCAATGGTTCCGAACGAAGAAATCCCAAGCGTCGCGAACGATTTGGGTCAGGTCGCTGCGTTGGGGTTTCCAATTAAGGGTTTGCTGGAGCTTTTGGGAATTCGCTACCAGCGACGGAGAATCGCCTTCGCGGCGCGGGGCGATTTTGTAGGGGACTTTGCGGCCGGATACTTCTTCCACGGCTCGGAGCACTTCTAATACTGTGTGTCCTTGGCCGGTGCCGACGTTGAACTGATTCGATGCGCCGCCGCCTAACAGATGATCTAACGCGGCCAAGTGGGCCGCGGCTAAATCGCCGACGTGGATGTAATCGCGAATGCAGGTGCCGTCGGGTGTGGGGTAGTCGTCGCCAAAAATCTGGACCGGCTGACCCGTGACGGCGGCTTGAAATAGGAGCGGGATCAGGTGGGTTTCGGGGAAATGCTCTTCGCCCAGGTTCGCTTCAGGCTCGGCTCCACAGGCGTTGAAATAGCGGAGGACGACGCTACGCAGGCCCCGGTAACGATCGAGGTCGCCGAGGACGCGCTCGATGATGGCTTTCGACTGGCCGTAAGGGCTGACGGGAGCGAAGGGAGAATCCTCGGGGATGGGCGAGCGAGGAGGTTCGCCATACACGGCGGCGGTAGAGGAGAAGACCAGCCGCTTGACGCTGGCGCGGGCCATGGCTTCGAACAGCGAGAGCGATCCGCCGACGTTGTTAGCGAAGTACAGTTCGGGGTTATGGGTGGATTCGCCGACGGCGATGTAGGCGGCGAAGTGCATCACTGCATCGACGCCTGCGAGCAATTTCGCGAGGGCGTCCGTATCCTGAAGGCGCATTTCGTGGAGGAGACCTGGGGGCACGGAATGGCGATGCCCTCGGGATAGATCGTCGACCACCAGGACTTCGAAGCCGCGTTTGACAAGATGATGAGCGGTGATGGAGCCGATATAGCCGGCTCCTCCGGTCACCAGGATTTTCGGCACGGCGCTACTTGAGGGCCTTTTCGATGGCGGAGGTGACTTCGGGCGAATCGGGCTTGACGGCGGGTTCGAAGCGGGCGATCACCTTGCCGTCGCGGTCGATCAGGAATTTGGTGAAATTCCACTTGATGTCGCCGCCGGTTTCGGTGAGGAACTGGTAGATGGGGGCTTTATCCTCGCCCTTGACGGAGATCTTCGAATAGAGCGGAAATTTGACGTTGTACTTGGTGGAGCAGAAGGTCTTGATTTCCTCGTTGGTGCCCGGCTCCTGGGCCATGAAATTGTTGGCGGGGAAGCCCACGATGACAAGTCCCTGGCCGCGATATTTTTCGTACACGGCTTCGAGGCCCTCGTATTGCGGAGTGTATCCGCACTTGCTGGCGACGTTGACGATCAGCATGACCTTGCCTTTGAAATCGGCAAGCGGCATGGGTTTGCCGTCGATGGAATTCATGGTGAATTCGTACACATTGGAGGCGCCGAACAGGGCTGATGACATAAGGGCGAGGGTACCTAGAAATTTCTTCATGGATGCTATTTATTGTACTCCGACTTTCGCATTTGCCCGCATGCTGACGCATGGCGGCTCAGCGTTACAATCAGATTGTTATGGAACTCACAAAAGTCATCGCCGAACTTCGCGCGGAGCGAGCGGCTATTGATGAAGCGCTGGCCGCGCTGGACCGGATCGCGCGAGCGGCGACGGGAAAACGGAGGGGGCGGCCGCCATCGTGGCTCGCCACAACGACGAATGCGATCGTGGCAGCGGGGGAGCCTCGAAAGAAAAGGAGCCTGAGTGCGGATGTGAGAAAAAAAATGGCGGAAGCCCAGAAAAAGCGGTGGGCGGCTTATCGAAAACTGCAATCCGCGGCGGAGAAATAGACCAGCAGATCGATCGAGAGGGCGCGGCTGATGTCTGAAATGGGACTGGCATTCGAGGGACATCTTGCTGTTGTGACGCTGCAACGTCCGGAGCGCCGCAACGCACTGTCGTTTGATTTGATGCAGGAATTGGTCGCATGCCTGCAGGGCATCGCGTCGAAACCGGACGTGCGCGTGGTGATTCTGCAAGCGGCTGGTACGGTATTTTCGTCGGGTCACGACCTGGGGGAAATGACTGGACAAAGCTTGGACGATTACCGCCGGGTCTTCGACTTGTGCACCGTCCTGATGACCACGTTGCAATCGATTCCGCAGCCAGTGATCGCGCAAGTACAGGGGACGGCGACCGCGGCGGGGTGTCAACTAGTGGCCACCTGCGATCTGGCGGTGGCGAGCCCCGAGGCAACGTTCGCGACTCCGGGGGTAAAGATCGGGCTGTTCTGCACGACACCAATGGTGGCGCTGACGAGGGCGATCGGGCGAAAGCGGGCGATGGAAATGCTGCTGACGGGCCGGGCAATCGATGCGGCGACCGCGGCGGAGTGGGGCTTGGTGAACCGAGTGGTCCCCGCGGCCGGCCTGGCATCGGAGACGAGGAAGCTGGCGGGCCAAATCGCGTCGGCCAGCGGGTTCACGGTGGCGCTGGGGAAACAAGCGTTCTACAGGCAGATCGATCTGGATCAGGCAGGCGCGTATGAGTATGCGAAGGAAACGATGTCGCAGAACGCTATGGCCGAAGATGCCCAAGAGGGCATCGCGGCGTTTCTGGGAAAGAGGGCGGCGTGTTGGAAAGGGAAGTGACGCTCAGCGCTCTGTCGATGCCCACAGGATTGACGCGTGGCAGTCGGTTTCAATATGCAAGTGGTACAGGCCGGTCAGAACAACACTCGCCTGCGACTCCGCCAGAGTCTTGAGCGCTGGCTTCAATCCCTCCGTCTCGATCGTTCGACCGGCTCGTGTGTCCCATACTATGACCGAAGGTGTGACAATGCTGCATCCTGACTCCGCGCGTACGTGAATGTCTTCATATACGCCGACGCGAATGATCCTTGTCTTAGTGCCTCCAGCCGGATCGTTGCTTGAATCATGCACCGCCCGTTTGAAAACGGCAGGGGTCTTCAGCAGGGCCAGTTGATCCTTCCACATAACCGACCATTCCTCTGATGTCGGAAAATCATGGGCGCCATGGCGGCCATCCGAGCGATACCAATAGACGCCGCGTTGCTGATAGAGCGTTGTCACATAGTAGCCTGGGTCGTCGCGGATATTGCCTTGATAATCCTGTTCCAGAAGCTCCGGGCCGGTTCCGTCTAGGTCTAGAATGTCCTCGATGCCTCCGTGAGTTTCGACAAAGAATGGAACGGGTTGGCCGATTTGATCAAAAGACAGGGCCAGTATCCAAGTAGCGGGACCCATTCCCGCAGCGCCCGTGTATCCGGCGAAATAATAAGTTCTGCGACCGTTCATTTCGCTGCGCCAGGCGCCTCGGGACGCATCTTGAAGTCTCACCTGCCAAATGCGCCCACGCTTGTCCTTACCCTGAAGCAAGAAGGGCGGGCCTGCATCGCGAGAAGTCAGCAGAAATTCGGAAGTGCGCACGCGAAGCGGGAACTTTGTGAAGTCGGTTATCTGATTCATCGGGACGCGTGAGCGTAACTCAGAAGGCAAGAGGAGTCTTGTCTCCAGGCAGAGAGCTGCGATTGAAAGAAAAGGCGCCAGGAGAATGAGGAGCCGCACGTGAACATATTACTGAATTCCAGGTCATGGGAAAGAAGAGCCGCCTGAAAAGCGGCTGCAGGCCGGACAGCCCGCCCTACAAGATATGTATCCTGGGATTCATGCCTGAGTTTACCCGTCGTACTCTTCTTGCTCTTACTCCTACTATCGCTACTTTGATTGCCTCCGAAGCCGGGCTGGAGGCCCAGAGGGGACCCGACGTTCCACAGCGGGTTTCAAAAGATCAACTGAAAGCCGCGCTCGAGATTATCGGGCTCGATTTTACCGACGCTCAGCGCGATCAGATGTTGCCCGGGGTTAACCGCGCGCTGACGGGATATGAGTCGCTGCGCAAGATCGAGGTGCCCCTCGATACCGAGCCGGCGTATCATTTTCGGCCGTCGCTGCCGGGCAAGGAGCCTAAGCCTCGCGCATCGAAGTTTCTCCCGACGCGAGTGACGAAGCTCGCTTCCTTTAAAGATCCGGAGGAGCTGTGCTTTCTGCCGGTGACTGAGCTTTCGGCGCTGGTCAAGGCTCGCAAGATCACGTCGACCGACTTGACGAAGATGTATCTGGCGCGGCTCAAGAAGTATTCGCCCAAGCTGCTGTGCGTGATCACGATGACCGAGGATCTGGCGCTGGAGCAGGCTGCGCGCGCCGATAAGGAAATCGCGGCGGGCAAGTATCGCGGGCCGCTGCATGGGATTCCGTATGGAGCCAAGGACCTGTTCGGCACCAAGGGAATCAAGACCACCTGGGGCGCGGAGCCTTATCAGGAACAGGTGCCGGCCTACACTTGTACCGCGATCGAGCGGCTGGAAAAAGCGGGGGCGGTGCTGCTGGCCAAGTTATCGATGGGTGCGCTCGCGCAGGGAGACAAGTGGTTCGGAGGCGTGACGAAGAATCCCTGGAACATTGAACAGGGTTCGAGCGGATCTTCGGCAGGATCGGCCTCGGCGACGGCGGCGGGGCTGGTGGGATTCTCAATCGGCACCGAGACGCTGGGATCGATCGTGAGTCCGAGCACGCGCTGCGGCGTGACGGGGCTGAGGCCGACTTATGGGCGTGTCAGCCGCTACGGCGCGATGGGGCTGAGCTGGACCATGGATAAAATCGGGCCCATTTGCAGGTCGGTGGAAGATACCGCGCTGGTGCTGAATGCGATGTACGGCCCCGACGGGCACGATGTGACGACCATCGACGCTCCGTTCGATTGGAACCCCGCGGCGCCGCTGGGAAGTTTGAAGATCGGCTATTTGAAGAACGAGTTCGAGCGGACGGGCGGATTCGGGCAGCAGGCGAATCCGGAAACGATTGCGGCTCGGAAGAAGATCTTCGATGACGTGTTCGAGGCGCTGAAGAAGGCGGGGGCCAACGTAGAAGCGACCGAGCTGCCGCAGATGAACGCGCAGCCGCTGGGAATCATATTGACGGCGGAAGCAGCAGCGGCGTTCGACGATATTACGCGCGACGGGCGCGTGAGCCAGTTGAGCGGGCAAGCGAATCAGGACTGGCCGAACAGTTTTCGAACAGCGCGGATGATCCCGGCGGTAGAGTATATTCGCGCGATGCGCGAGCGGACTCTGCTGCAACAGAATTTTCACGCGTTCATGGAGAAGTGGGACGTGCTGATAGTTCCCACCGGGACGGCTACGCTGCAGATTACGAATCTGACGGGTCATCCACAGGTGGCGGTGCCGTGCGGGTTCCTGAATGGGAACAATCCGCAGAGCGTGATTTTCACCGGTCGGCTTTATGAAGAAGGCCTGCCGCTGCGGGTGGCTCACGCGTTCGAACAAGCTACGGAGTGGCACAAGATGCACCCGAAGATGGATTGGGCGTGATTACCCGGCGCATGTTTTTCGGTGGGATTGCGGGCGTTTGTCTGTCTCGCGACAGGCTCGTTTTGGAGGCGATCGCCGCGGAGGTGATGCCTCATCAGCTGGTCGTGAGTGGCGTCGAGCCGTCGCCGTTCTTTGAACTGCGGGACTATGGGGCAGATTGGGCTGGATTGAGGGACGCTCTGGATCGACATGGCGTTCGGGCTGTGAAAGAAGATCGAGGCAGAGTTTTGTTTGCTTTTCCAACTCTGGCCGCGCGCGAGAAGGCTTGGAGAGACGTCTGCGCGGACGCGGAAGGCGCCTCCGTGCGGGAGATTGCAGTCTACAAGACCATCGGCTATCGCTATTCGGCCGGTTAGCGGCGAAACCCCTAGCAGACCTGTGCAAAGAACTCGTGCCAGCCCCACGCTCACGCATGGGGCTATTGTTCATTCGTCGTTATTATTAGCCCCATGCGTCAGCGTGGGGCTGGCTCGCGAGCGATGGTGACCAGGCGTTACCTCACACAATCGCTGGGACAGCTTACTTGTGCGTGGCGCACGCCTCCACGCGTGCCGCATCGACATTCGTGTTTTGGATGCGCCCGGTTGGCGCACCGATTGCGATGAAAATGGGAGCGTGAGGGGCGCGCCAAGGTCCCGACGACACTGGAGCGTAAGAGTCGGTACTCGTGTTTGCCCTGGGAACGCCGAGTTGCGCGAGCAGCAGATCGAGTATCGCCAGCGGAAGTTCGGCACGACCCATAGCGAACTCGAGCAACTGGCCGACTGGCTGCGCCAACAACAGGTGACCAAGGCCGCCATGGAATCGACGGCGCAGTACTGGCGGCCGGTGTGGATCGCGCTGGAAGGGCACTTCCGCCTGCATCTGGCGCAACCGCGTTCGACGCTGGCCCCCGCGCGGGCGCAAGTCGGACTTCGCGGATGCCACCCGGATCGTCCGCCGCTTGCTGGCCGAGGATCTGACGCTGAGCTACGTGCCCGACCGCGAGCAACGGCAGTGGCGCACGATCACGCGCATGCGCGCCCGCATGACCACGCAACAGGCGCGCCTGCGCAATCAAATGGAAGGTCTGCTGGAGGAAGGCCGCATCAAACTATCGAGCGTGATCAGCGATCTGCCGGGCGTCAGCGGCCGCGCGATCCTGTGGGCGATGGTGCGCGGAATCGCCGACCCGGCCGAGTTGGCCGCCCTCGCCAACCAGCGGCTCGCCACGCCCACGGCCCAGCTTCACGAAGCCTTGCGCGGCCAGTTGGACCCCGCTTCGCGCCTGCTGTTGAAGATGCTGTTGGAGCAATGGGAACAACTCGCCACTCACATCGAGCAACGGGAGACGCAGATGATCACCGCGCTGCAAAACTGGCAACAGGCCACCACCCGGTTGCTCGTGTCGCGGCTCAGCAGATCATCGCGGAAGTAGGACCCGAAGCCAGTGCCTTTCTGGCTCCGGAGAAACTGGCATCGTGGGTCGGCGTATGTCCCGGAACGCGGTGAAAGTCAAGGACAGCATCTTCGACCAAAAGTTTCGAACCCTGTTGCCGCGCCTGGGAGCCAAATCAGCGATCTGGGCCATTGCCCACCGGCTGCTGCGCGTGATCTGGAAAGTGCTCCCTGATAAGGTCCGACTATGTCGAACCAGGCATCCTCGACCCACCATCGGCGGAGCGCCGCCGTAAACGCTACGTCCGACAACTCCGCAAACTCGGCTTCGCCGTCACCCTGACGCCCTGCCACATAACCTCAACTATGTTTTCGAGAGTGTCGATGTATCTTACCCAGAATCGAACGTCGACACGACTGTCGACGCGGCACGCGTGGACGCGCGCCACAGCGGGAAAGATAATAGTCAGATGGCGTCACGAAACGATTCGGTTAGGTCAAATCACTGAATCCTGAGGAGAACTCTATGGCGTATTGGATGATCAGCGATCGGAGCTTGCCGGCTAATGGGCCGAAGACTCCGGCGAATTTTGGCGACGATCGGGGGGAGCTTACGTTTTGGACGTCGGAGAACGGGCCTGCGACCGATCCCGCGCAGTGGAGCCGGGTGACGAGTGCGGTGTTCAAGCTGAGGCTGATCGCGGCCGCCGGCAACTTTCCGCAGATCGATGTGAACGTCCAGAGCCATGAAGATCAGCGGCACATCGCATTTTTTGTGCACGGATTCAACAACAAATGGCCGGACGAGGCGGCGCGATACCAGGGGATTTGCGATTCCCTTTTCAAGGGCCCTACTTCGATGGGCGAGTGCGTGATGTTCGATTGGCCGTCGCTCGGCAACGTACTGGGGTACATTCCCGATCGCGAGAATGCCCAGGCATGCGCCAACGATTTGGCCACCGTTTTATCCGAGCTCTATGAGTACATGCGGGCGCAGCAATTGGCGACGGCGGCGGATCCGAACAATGTGTGCAAGGCGAAGATTTCGATCATCGCGCATAGCATGGGGAATTACCTGCTGCAGAAGGCGATGGCGGTGGTATGGACGCGCAAGAATCAGCCGCTGCTGATGAGTCTGATCAATCAACTGATGATGGTCGCGGCGGACGTGGATAACGATCTGTTCAAGAGCGGCGAAACGGTGCAGGTGTCCGACGGCGATGCGATTGCGAATCTCACTTATCGGGTGACGGCTTTGTACAGCGGCAAGGATCCGGTGCTGGGATTATCGGCGGGGTTGAAACATTTCGGCAAGCGGCGGCTGGGGCGCAGCGGGCTCGACCATGACTACGATGTTCCGGACAATGTGTGGGACGCGGATTGTTCGCAGTTCTTCACGCCGGAGACGGTGGCGAATTATCCGCAGGCGGTGCACTCGGCTTATTTCGACGTCGCTGACACGATGAAATTGATACGCGAGCTGATGCGGGGGGTGGACAGGACGGTCCTGGTGACGGAAGGACTGGTGCCTCCGCCGCTGGCTAAGGCTCAGGCAGTTTGACGAAAAAAAGAACGGGACCAAAAGGGCGCGTCATCAGTCGATCATAGTATGATGAAGAAGAGTTCTGGGAGATCGTCTAATGGTAAGACTGCAGCCTCTGGAGCTGCGTATCGGGGTTCGAGTCCCTGTCTCCCAGCCACATCTCACGGAGCGATTTTCATGATTGCACGCCTTTCCCTGCTGTTCCTCCCGATTCTGACGTTTGGGCAGCAAGCCCCGCCTGAGGTGGACCAGGAATTGCGCGCGCGAGTCAGCGCGTTTTATGAGAATTTCCTGGTGAATTCGTTTTCGCCGCGCAAGGCGGAGCCTTTTGTCGCCGAGGATACGAAGGACTATTTTTATAATGCCGCCAAGTATAAGTACGAGTCCTTCACCATCAACAAGATCATGTATGACGGCGACTTCAAGAAGGCAGTTGTCAATGTCTCAGGAAAGATGGAGCGGCTGATCGCGGGTCAAAAGGTGATGATGGACGTTCCGCAGGACACGCACTGGAAGATTGAGAACGGGAAGTGGTGCTGGACTTTCGATCCGGCGGACTATAGCATTACTCCGTTTGGAGGCAAGAATCCTCCGCCGGCAACAGGGGAGACGGAAACGCCAGCCGTGAAGCCGAAAGACACCAGCCCGGAGGCGATTCGGGCGGCGGGATTATCCGTGCTTCAACAGCAGACGATGGGCGTGGATAAGACGATGGTTACCGTGGATGTGAATCAGCCTTCGTCGACCGAAGTGGTGTTCACCAACGGCGCCGACGGCGAGCTTGAGGTTGCGCTGGACGGGCCGGTGGTGCGGGGATTGACAGCGAAGCTGGACAAGAGGAACGTTCCGGGCCATGGCAAGGCGATCCTGACGCTGCACTACGATCCGACGGATAAGAAAAGCGGCAAGGACATTTGGGAGCCGAAGGGCAGTATCGAATTTCGTCTGATCGCTGCGCCGTTTAATAGGGTATTTCCCGTGTACGTGTCGTTTACCGCGTCCAAGTAGCGAGAACGCCGGCTTAAGCCGACGCTGCAAGCTGAAGCTCGCGCCACCATCATCGTTCATCACATAGCCCCATGCGTCAGCGTGGGGCTCGCACGAGTTCTAGGGCTTCGCCGCGCGCCGGGTCACACCACCGCTCGTGTGCCAGCCCCACGCTGACGCATGGGGCTAATAAAGACGAAAGGCGATCGCGGTCAGGGCAGCGGCGGTCAAGCACATCAAGACTGGCTATCAAGTTGCTTCTATCGGTGCGGGAGGCAATACGGGCATGGTTTCTTCGAATAACAGGGTGGAGTCGGCGAGTCCCTTGGGCGCTGTTGCGCACGTCCCGGCAAAGTCAGTCAGATTGGCGAATTCCTTTGCGCAGCAATTGAGTACGGCGGCCGAGGGGTACCTCAAACAGCCTAAGGGCGGGGCTCCGACCGCGGGACAAATTTCTGGCGGTAGCCAAATTGTTGCCAGGCCGGCTCCGGCGGCGGCGATTCCTACGATGTTGGGGATGGGGCCGGTGGCAGGCTCGGCTCCGGTTGCGAAAGTGACGATTCCGGTTCCGGTAGCTGCGGCACCCGTTTCAGAGGGCGATGCCTATTGGGCTCAGCAGCCGGCGGCGGTGCAGGCGCTTCGGAACATGCCGGACGGCGAGACGAAGGATAAGCTTGCGTTGAAGCTGGCCAATCAGGGATATGCCATCGACACTCAAATCATGGTTTGGGGCTGGGATCCGCAGATGACGATGACCGTGCGGCAGAACCAGGGTTACGCGTGGGTGCCTTCCTACGGACAGAGCAATGTTCCTGTCGGGCCAGGCATTAGCGACCCGTATGAACCTGTGAGCTACAACCCCGCGGCCCCGCCGCCGGGATCGATCCACGTCTCCACCGCGTTTGCCGTTGGGACGATTCTGAATCCGTTGGTGCAGGTGGATCCGGCGGCCACATAAACCAGTCACGGGTGAACTTAGCGGAAATATCGCGCGCGATTGCAGCGAGTTAGCGTTTTCGGGCGCTGCACCAGGGAGTTCCGCGGGGCGAGGATGAGGCGTGAGGAATTCTCGATGAGCACGCCAATCAGTTTACCGGTCAGCCAGCCGCAGCCGAATGCCGCGGTGTTTCCGGTTCAGTATCTAACCTTGTTTCAGACGTACACTCGCGCCAGCTATCGCGCGACGTTCGGAGTGGAGCCACCGGCATGGGATCCAACGAGGCTCACCAAAAGCTGGTTCGATTCGAGCGCCGATACGTCCGACGCATCCAATGTCGCGGTGTACAAACTGCTGGGACAGGACTCCAGCGGCAACTGGATTTTGCAGCAGATGGTTATTCCGTCGAGCGAAGCGACCACTGTCAATCTTACGGGGCAGGTCTTTTATCCGCCCTACTCGGTGGCACCCACAAACGCGACACGCGGCGGCATTGTGATGAATGCGGCCTACATGGCGCTTCAATCGGACGCACAGGAACTGATGACCGCGGTCGGCGGAACCCAGCTGACGGATCAGGCGGTGGACGGCGATCCGGCGAACGCGTGGATGCCGATTCTCTATCCTTCGGACGAGCCGCGGCGGATGTGGTTTTTCCTGTACAACGGACAGATGCAGTATGTGGGTCTGCTGTTGATGAGCAAGAATGCGCTGGGTGTGGGGAGTCCGGGACAATTTGTCATGACGTCCGGTGCGCCAGTGTGGGTACCGGCAACGCCGGCGCCAACCGGGTTGGAGGATACGCGTGCGCCTCGGGCAATGCCTTTACGGAATCTGCTGGCGAACGAGCAGTTGCAGACCGGACTGATGGGGCCGACGGTGGTTCGAGTCGATCTAGAAAAAGCGGCAACGGACGCGTCGGGTCAGTTTACAACCGACGACAGAGCGACGCTGCAGGAAATATTCCAGCTGCTCAGTAAACCTGGAAGTTAAGAGGAGGCCGGAGTTTCGCTCCGGCCCCATGAAGTTCTACTGCACTGCGGGTAGGAAGACCGCGTTGCCGAAGATGGGCTGGCCGCCGATGGTGATGGCCAGCGCCAAGGGTTGATCCGCTCCGGTGGGACTGTTCGGGGGAATCGTGAATCCGACGATGTAAATACCGACTTCGCCCGGCTGATAGAACTGCGCGAAGACCGGCACGCCCAGGTTGGATACGCCAACAATGATTGAGCTAGCGATTACCTGGCCGTTGACGCCAACGCTATCGGTGGCCGTCGGGGGCGTCACCTGACCTAAGCCGGTGGCGACCAGGTAGTAATTGTGTCCGCGCTTGGCGGGATTCAAGGCGGTGATGTAGGTTCCGTCGTCGGCGCTGATGACCTGGCCATAGTTCTTCCCGTTCGAACCGGTGTAGAAGAAGATGCCGGGCTGCGCTTGCAGGATGAGAACACCAGTCACCGTCGTGCTGGCGCCGTTGATCTGAAGCACGGCCGTCGCATTCGTAGTGGGCGCCACCTCGCAAGGTGTCTGGAACGTGACCTGCTGCTTCCCGTTGGTGTTGCTGAGCTGATAAATGGGCGCCGGAATTCCGCCTATGCTTAACGAGAAGCCGTTGAGCACCAAGGGGAGCGGGCCGAAGAAGCTGGCGCCGGAGATTGTCCCGGTGATGCCGGGGGCAATGCCCGAGCCAGTGGCTATTCCCAATCCGCAGGGCACTAATCCGGTCTGGAAGCTGGCGGCGTTTTGGAAGCTGGCAGCCGTCACAACGGGACCCTGCGGGATAACAGTAAGCGAGAATGGCGCGCTCACTGTAGAGTACGACGCGGTAACGACAAGGATTCCGGCGCTCTGTGCGGCGGTGGCCGTAGTAGAGGCGCGCCCCTGAGAATCAGTCGTGGCTGTGGCCGGATTTACGGTGCCATTCCCGGAGGTAACTGCGAAGGTGACCGTGGCGCCGCTGACGTTATTGTTATTCGAGTCTTTGATCTGAACGGTGAGCGGCAAGGGGAAGGCGGTGTTTATCGTGGTGGTTTGGTTATTTCCACTCACGATGTTCATGGAGCTGATGACCACGTTATTGGTCAAAGTAAAGGTGACGACGCCCGCGGTGCCGAGAGTCGCGGTGACCTGTACTGGGCCTGGGGCCGGGCCGAAGGTGAGATTGGTGCTGACATGTCCGTTGGAGCCGGAGGTCCCGACAGTGTTGGATAGCGTGGCCGAACCTTGTGTCACTTTCCAGGAGACTTGTGCTCCTGTGACAGGGCCTCCACATCCATCGGTTACCGTAGCCACGAGCGGGAATTGTATTGATTGGCCGGAGGAACCATTTTGGTTATTGCCGGAGGCGATCGACAGCGACTGACCGGTGCCTTGGGTTACCACGACATTTCCGTTATAGGCAATGTCGTCTCCAATCAAAAAGGCAACCGGGAAGACGCCAAGTCCACTACCGCAGGTGGCGACGACGCTGCAGTGGGCGGTTCCCGTTTGATCGGATAGCGTGGACCCCTTGCAGCTGGCGTAAGGCGATTGAGCAGGACTGTTATTGGGATCGACGATGCGGATGGAGACACCAGGAATGGGACAGCTGGTTCCCTGACCCACGTTCGGGCAATTGTTGTAAGGGACCGATCCAGCGAAGATTTGTGCGGTTACCGCGTTGGACGCAACCCCACCCTGGGGGACCGTAATCGTGCGGCTGGTATCTATGGTTGGGGTCAGCAGGGTGATTGTGGGAGGGTCTGCGCCTCTTAAAGTTCCGACAATATTGCTGGCGAATGAAATCTCGGTGAAGTTCACCGAGCCATAGGGTGTGCTGGCGACGACGGTGTCGGTTTCAAAGGCCGTTCCGTTAGCGGGAATTCCGGCGTGAAACGCAGATCTGGCCAGGCCTTTGGAGTCGGTGGTGCTGCCCGTGCCCTCCCCTCCGCTGAACGAGGTGACGACGTTTCCAGTTCCCGATGTGACCTCGAAGTCGACAATGACTCCGGGTAAGGGAACTCCGTTCACATCGGTGACCAGTACAGTAAGATCGTCACCGATCCCACCGAGATTCGTAGTGAATCCGGCTTGGACCAGTTGACCATCTCCTGAAACGATGGACACCTGGGTTACACCACCAGTTCCGCCGCCGCCGGTGGACCCTCCAGTTCCTGGGACGTTAATAGTGAAGGTAGTGTTCGCAGTGCCTGCCGACAGCGTGATGGTATAGGTCCCCTGGACAGCGGGCGCTGTGACGGTGGTTTGAATATATCCGTCGGCGTTGGTAGTGGGAGAAGGTGTGTTGATCACGACCCCGCTGGCTGGGTCGGTGGTGAAATTCACCGGCAGGTTGAAGATCGGTCGGCCGGTGAGATCCAGGACGCGGGCGATCAGCGGAAGAGAGGTCTTACCCTGGGCGACCGTTTGATTGTCGCCGAATTGGATGAAGGAGCCCGCGCCGGATTGCGGAGGAACTCCGACAAACTGCATTGTACCGCCCGAAATAGAGGCGCCGACCTGGGTACTAATTTGGTTGGTCGAGAGATTAATGCGGTAAATATTATTCTGGCCGTTGGTCGCTACAAGTGCATAGAGATAGAGTGCCGATGGCAACTCGTTCGAGATCGCTACGCCGAGGACGCTCTGCGCATTAAAAATGGTGTTCAACGAGCTGAGGGCCAAGCCCAGCGGCGAGACGGCGACGTCGTACAGGGTCTGCGTTGAATAGGAGACTGCGAAGACTCTTCCATTGCCGGCGACGAAGACGTCGTCGAGCGGAGTCGGGCTTCCAGTGGTAGAGGGTGGCCAACTGGAGACAAAATGGGTGGCGAGCGTGATTTGAAGGATCGATCCGCCCGTGACGCTGGAAGTCTGGTTGACGAAGTACGCCGTGGTGCCGTCGGGGGTATAACGCAGCGGCCCTGGAGTAGCATTGGGCGTCATCACTCCGTTAGGCGTAACCTGGAAAGTGGCGGGATCGATCTCGAACACTCTGTTAGTGGCTGTGACGTAGAGCAGATTGAGGGGCGAGAAGGAAATAGATGTCGAATTGCCCGTAAGCTGGAGAGGCGACCCGGAGTTGGTGCGAGTTTGCAGGTTGATCTGAGTAACAAAACTCGCGCCCGGTCCGTTGCTCAATACGTAGGCAAATTTGGAGTCCCGGCTCACCGCGATGCCCACGACGGTGCCGTTGGTAGTCGTGTTCAACAGGATCTGGTTGGAGGATGCGGAAAGGACGTAGACGTTACCGGCTCCGACGACGATATAGTTTCCATCCGGGGATGCAGCTACAGCCGTCGGCGTTGCGGCAATTCCGTTCACGCTGGTGAAGGTCGTAAAATTCTGGCCTGCGATCTGGAGCGTCGAGCCCAGAACGTAATATCCACTGCCATCGGGCTTAGCAAGAATCTGATAAGTTCCGTTCGGGCCTAGCGTGTTGACGCCGGGGGCCAAAGGACTTGCGGCATACGGATAGCCTACGATCTGAGCATTGGTGCTTCCCTGGCCGGGTAGCTGGAACAAATAGCCTACGCCAGGCTGACCGAATGCGACGCCTGCGGCGAGACACACACCGACCGCAAGGGTCAAATTACGAATAGACATGAAGGGACCTCTCGATTACGAGTTGGACGCGGGAGGAACAATAAGGAGTGTACCATACCCATAAGTACTTAAGAATAGCAAAAGCAGGGGAATTTCAAAATGTTTGTCTGCGGGATTGCGGGGTGGAAAAACGAAAAGGGAGGAGCCGAAGCTCCTCCCTTTTTGACTTACAACTGAAATGACCTACTGGCCGAGAGTCTCGTTGAGGACTCCGGTGCGTGGGCCGATTGCGCCGTCAAGCACGAGCGCAAGGTAGCCTTCCGAGAGGCCGTTGGTCGAAGAGTTGACCGCCGGCCCGCCGCCGAGGCCGCCAATGAAGGCGAACGCGTGGCAGTATTGGAACTGAGTCTGGGCGATCATGTAGCCGGTGAAGCCGGCGCCACGATTATCAAGACCCCACTGAGCGCTGCCATTATACAGCGTATAGGTGAGGACCTGACCAGCACCAACGGTGGTGGTACCGGGGCAGGTACCGGGGCTGGCGGTGTTGGTACACTGCGTGCCTGGAGCCGCTCCGCCGTTAGCGAGCGAACCGTAATACCAGAACTGCACCGAACCAAATTGGTTAGTGGTTCCGTAAGGATCTGCCGTTGTGTTCGCGACAGCAATTCCGGTGTCATAACCCGGAGCCTGCGTCACGTACGGGAAGAGCAGGTTGCAGGAGCACTTCACGATGCCGAACAGGTTCGCGGCGGCGCCAGTGAAGACGAAGCGCGGAATCGGCAGGCTGGCAGAAGCAAGTGTCGCGGCCGAGGTGCTGTAGAACGGCGCGAAACCGGCGGACCAGGTCGCGACCACGTTCGGTTGCGGCAGGCCAATGGGTGCATTGGTCGCCAGCGCCGAAGCGTAGGACACGACGAAAGGAACATCGGCGTATTCAAGCGAGTACACATCCGTGAAGAGGATTTCGTAGACAACCGTTGCGGAACCGTTGGTTACGGTCACGGGCTGCATCGGCTGGCTGGCGGCGGTGACCCCCGACGGCGGGTTGTAAGCGCCCGAACCATCACTGGCCGTATTGGTGAGAACCATTACACCGGTCGCTATGCCACTGTTGGCGTTTGGCGTGACGTAGGTGGTGCCTTGGCGATACAGGAAGATGACCGGCGAAACGAAGACCGTGAGGCCATTCGGAATGTTGGCCAACGAGGCCGCCAAGCGCGTGCCCTGAGTGGCGATACCAACGCTCGAGAAACCAGTGTTGCCATTGCCCGAGCCGTTCGCGAACGGATAGGCACTGCCGAACACGGGTCCCGCAGTCTGGAACCCCGGAGGAGGATTCGGATTCGGGAGCGTCGCGCCAGTGTTCGGGAACATAAAGACGCTCTCCGAGTTATAGGCTACGCCAGGAACGTTCTGATCGAGGTCCGAGGGGTAGAAAGTCGGATTCGAGGTCGAGTACGAGTAAGCATTTTGGCCGGCGACAGCGGAATAGGTACCGTTAGCGATGGTGTGCGCGACGTTCTTGACTTTCCATGCGCTGTTGAATCCTTCCGAGAAACGGATGGTCGGTGTCGGAGTGAAAGCCGCACCAAATGCCGGCACCGGACTTGCCGTCAGCAGACTCTTGAACGAGTCCACGCACTGGGCGAAGGCAAGAACCGATTTGACAGTGCTTGTGGTCAGACCCTTAAGGACCGTCGCAACGGCCTGCGAGGCGATGCTGAGCTGCAGAACGTTGTTACCCGATGAGGAGATTCCCATCGTGATCAACGAAGTCTGATTGGCCTGAGCGATACCGGCGCCATTCGCGTTGGCGCGAACGTTAGTGATGCGCAGGTAACGGGTGGTCGTGCCCGGCGGATCGAAAGGCACGCCCGCGAACACGACAGAGTTGGTGCTGTTCAACGCCTGGCGGCCCTGGAAAACGTTAGGGTGACCCGCCGTTCCATTGTAGGTGGTGCTCGTGTTGGCGGAAAGGTTGAGACCTGTGAAGTCCGCACTGGGTGCGCCGCCAACGCCATTAATGGAACAAACGCCCGGACCAGAAAGACTGGGGTCCGGAGCGAGAGCAGCGCTGTAGCCGCAGTTCAAGAGGTTGGTGTTCGGGTGCAGCGTCGAGTTCGGCTCATCGATGATCAACAGGGCCTCAAGAAACACCGTAGCACCGGTGCTGCTGGAGCCCACCACTGCCGTGATCTTGCTGGTCACGTTCTGTGACAGGAAGATCTGAATATTGATCTGAGGAACGGGCTGGCCGGCAGCCGTCGGCGTACCGCCGGTACAGGCCAAAAGAACATCTCCAACTTGCTCTGTGTAGCCCTCGGCACGTGCTAACAAATTCGTGGCCGACTGAACACTACACACCGTCGTTGACTGAGCGCTAGCCGGGACAGTAAGCCCTGCGAGCAGAGCCACTACGGCAAGCGCGAATAACCATTTGCGAAAATCTGCCATTTCCTTCTCCTTGTGAATTTTTGGAATTGAATTGATGGAAGTTCTTTTTTTCAACCTGAGCCTCAATTTGCAATTCCCTCAGCTTTATAGAACTTTGGGAACCGAGCCTCCCAGCCGCAAAACTTCACTATGGCTGATCTCCGCTCGACTACTTTGTCACTTAAGCTCATCGTTACTTTAAGACTTCTCGTTTCGACTTCTTATTTCTAGTGCTCGCGGGACTCACGGTCAATGAATCCGCCTAAACTGCTTCTAAACCCTGGACGCAGTCAAATCATTGATACCACTCTCAGCCCGATCAAGTCAAGCATAAAGTGGCAGTTGCGCCCCGAAACCTACTCCTGGTTCTCCCATTGGAGTTCTCCTATTCGAGCACGGCTCGCGAGTCCAGGTCAAGCATCAACAGGGAATGGGCGCAAACCATGCTTGAATGGAGAATTGGGGGACTTGAGCGGAGCTTGGAAGAGCGTTTCCTCCGGTCCTTGAATGGCGACTGTAAGGCTATTGCCGATCAGGTTTCTTGTTTTAAATAAAGGGGAAGAGTCGGGCCGGGCGTCATTGCCACCGGGAGTGCCCCATTGGCTGCCTTCACCGGACTCAACCCTCCCGATGATCCGGCCCCCCCTGAAGCCGGTACCATATATAACGATAGAAGCTCCGCGAAAAGCCGGATTGGGATCTCGTGTTCAGCGAGTTGTCCTGATTGGCGATGGCGGCCTCACCTGTGGAAATCGTGGAAATCCCAGGTGCCCCCGGGCTGATAGCCGCCTGCCCGGGTCGCATCGCTGGTACCGCAGGGGACAATTGGTGGCGTCTATGGTGGGGTAGCCGCCAATTTCTGAAAGGCCGCGTTTGAGATTCGGGTTGTAAACAATCGCGAGTTGGCGCTGGTGGATTGCATTTAAACTACAGACTCAAGTCCACCTGCTATCAGCCATTTGCATGCTAGAGACGACGGATATCCCGCTTGAGGTTTTTGACGCGGGCTTTGAGCTCGTCGCTCGCCTCAATGAGATTGGTTTCGTCGAAGATCACATGCGGCGTGAAGAACATGATCAGCTCATCCCGCTCCTTCGATACCGATTTGGAGCCGAACAATGCGCCGATCCATGGAATGCGGATCAGGCCGGGGATGCCGGTGGTTTGGTTATCGTACTTCTCGGAGATGAGGCCGCCGATGGCGATGGTATCGCCGTCCATCATGGTGATCTGCGTTTGCACCACCTGTTGATCGAAGGCCGGCGTCGCGGCATTTGTGGTG
The DNA here is from genome assembly GCA_963813145.1 of Bryobacterales bacterium. Taxonomy (GTDB): domain Bacteria; phylum Acidobacteriota; class Terriglobia; order Bryobacterales; family Bryobacteraceae; genus Palsa-187. Next base: position 871,659 of record CAWEXX010000001.1, on the reverse strand, counting down.
GCCGCGCTCACGTTGCTGATTTCCTGATTGATGATCAACGTCACGACGCCGCTGGAATTGACGCGCGCATTCACCTGCAGCGTGACGCCGGTGTTTTGGGAGGAATAAGAGGAGGAAGTGGTCGTTGTGCCTCCGGAGGGAATCACCGTCGAACCGGTGGTGACGGGAACCTGGGTGCCTACGTTGATGCTGGCCGGAATGCTGTCGGTGGCAATCAGGCTGGGCTCTGAAAGAAGTTTCGTATAGCTGCGGTTCTCGTTCGCCGAGAGCGCCAATAGCAGCTGCCGGCTCTGTCCCACCAGCATACCAGCGCTCAAATTAAGAGAACTCGAAGCCGACGCGACGGAAGAACCAAGGAACTGGCGAATTCCTCCATTCGTCGCCGTCTGGTTCAACATCGCCGTCACATTGCTGGAGAACGAGTCCGACAATGTCACCGAATAGATCTTCGCTTCCAGCAGGATCTGGCGCGGCGGCACGTCCAGTTCCTTGAGGATCTTCAAAATGTTCTGATACTGCTGCGCATCGGCTTGAATGATTAATTTGTTATCGAGCGGATTCGCGATGATCCGCGGAGGGATCACCTGCGGCGTCGCGCTCGCGCCACCCGTGGAGCCCGCAGCCGTAGCCGTTGCGGCCGAGCCTACGGGTAGTCCGGTCGCATTGGCAGCGGGTGTCTGCGCCGAATAGCCTCCGAACGCAGGGTAGCCGTAGGCTTGCGCGTTGTTATATCCGTTGCCATAACCCGCGCCTCCGCCGCCGCCCATTCCATTCGCATTGCATCCTCCCGCGCCGCCGAATCCGCTGTTAAAACTGTTCTGATTGCCGTAGCCGCCCGCATTGGTGCCAATGGCGCCACCATAAGTATTTCCGTAGGTCCCGCCTCCCGCAATGCCGTTACCGCCGCCATTCGCATACCCGGTGCCATATCCGTTGTTGGCGTAGGTGTTGGTGTTCGCATAGGAGTTGGCACCCAGACCCGCGCCGTAGCCTCCGCCGGCGTAACCAGGATTAAACAACCGATTGAGCGCCTGTTCGAGACACTCGGCCCTGCCGTAAGTCACTTTGTAGACGTTGATTTCGACCGTGCCCGCCGTCAGCTTCACGGGGACGTCCAGCTTGCCGAGCCAGTCCAGGATGGTTTCAAACACTCCCGGATTCGGCGCCACCGCAATCATTGTGTTGATACGATCGATGGGCAGGAACCGCACGGTAGACGTTTTATTGTCGAGCGAGATCGACTTGAAAATATTGTCAAGATCTTTCACCACATCACTCGGCTTGACATTCTTGATTTCATACAACCGCACGCGCTGATTCACGAAAGCATCGCTATCGAACTGTGCGATCAGATCCATGGTGCGCCGCATATTCCTGCGGCTGTCGAGCAAAATGAGCAAATTCGCCGGAGCGTAGGCCATCATCTCCGAATTCTCACCCTTAAACTCGCCAATCACCTTGATCAACTCATCCACGCTGACGTACTTGAGAAAAATCAAGTTGAGAACCGTCTGGTCGTCTTCCGGAATATTCTTCTGGTTGATCTCCGGACGCATGGGGAGACTCTTGATGGACTTGAGCGGGATGACTCGAAACAGATCGCCATCCGGAATCAGGCCGGCGTTGTTGATGCGCAGAATCATCTCGAGCATATTGCGCGCATCCAGCTTGGAAGCGTCGCCGTAGGTGTTGATGGTGACGCTGCCTTTGACGGCGGGATCGACAATCACGTTGAGCTTCAGCAGCCGGGCAAGCTGATCGATCACCGCAACGAGGGAGGCGTTTTCGAGATTCATGTTGCCCAGAGGAATCGGCTTCGGCTCCGCGGTCTGCGGGGCTGTGGCTTGGGGCGCGGGGGCTTGAGGCGCAGGGGCCGCCGGAGCCGGAGGCTGCTGAGCGGCAGGCGCCTGCGCGTTCACCAGCACCGCAAACCCGAGGGCCGCGGCAAGCAATCGTCGATTCATCATGGATTGATCTTCTCCCACATGCACGTTTCCCCAAACATATTCGTCGTGATTTTCTTCTTGTACCCGTCAAGGACTGTGCCGGCAGGCGACTTATCTCCTGCCACACACATTCGAATTCCGCCGCCATTGTCGGCGCCGATTTTGGGGTCAACCTTCGGTTCGTCAACGGATGGTCCGCTCAGCTTCCGGACGGTCGAGTTGCCCGCAACGGGCGCGACCGGCGCAGGAGGATTGGAGACATTTTCCGAAGGCGGCGCTTCTTTTTCCTTTAACTCTTCCAGTTTGCGTTCCACGGTCTGGCCGTTCCACTCGAAAACCAGCTTCTCGCGGTCGAAACTCACCAACTGGAAGGGACCGACTTTCTCCCCGGCGTGGTATCTTTTCTGCTCGCCCTTCGGCAGTTTGAGCATGACCACCGGGTCGCCGATCGCCATCCAACCGTAGTAAGCGGGCAGTGGCGGCATGGGTGGCGGAGGAGGCGGCGGTGGAGGCGGCGGCGGAACTTCGATAGGAACATTGGGGTTCCGATCCTTGTTAAACAGCGTCTGCTGCGCGACTTGGTTATATTCACCCGCGGTTATCAGCTTCTGTAACGGGATGGGCACCGGGGGCTGCAGCCGATTCCGCACCTGAGGCGACAAGGCCAGCACCGTATGCTCATGCATGTGCAGTTCCACCCATTTCAAACGCAGGAGCCAGAATAGCCACCCCGCGAGCACGAGGAGGACGAGATTCAGAACGATCAATTTACGATTCACGATGCGCCCGCACCCTTCTTCCCCGGAACCAGTTTTCGAGGCACGATGCCGCTGACGGTCAGCCGCACTCCGATGGTTTTGTCTTTCGCATTCGAACTGGTAACGCGCAGTTCATTTGAAGCGATCAGCTCCGGCCGCGAGGCCAGACCAACCAGAATATTCACCAGTTGATCGATCCCGCATTCAATCTGCACGGTGACGAACACCTCGCCGTAGGCATCGCCCGACGCGCGCACGGCGCCGATTTCCTGGGACCGCATCTCCACGCGCGGATTCTCGTCGTGCCCCAGCTTTCGCAGGATCTGGATGAGTTGCGCCTGCGCCTGCTGAGCCGTGTCGGCAACGATAATTCCTTTTTCGCGCAATGCCAGATCGCCGGAAACTTGTTTCAGAGTCTCCTGTTTCTGCGGCACGGTCGCGGCCGCCTCGCGCAGTTTGGCTAATTGCCTTTCGGCAATCGAGACGGAATCGGCCGAGGCGGCGACGGCAACCGTGGACTGGCTGGAAGCCGGCCAGTACGACCAGATGAGCGAAAGAACGCCCGACACCAGCGTCCACGCCATGGCGCGCCGGAACCCGGGAGAGAGCGTCATTTCCCCGCCTCCCGATTCGTTTTGATGCGGAACATTTCACCGGTCGCGGTGCGCATCGGCTGCATGGAAAACTCAGACGATTCAAAAAAGGGCGACGCATCAATCTGCTTCAACAACGGCGCGGACTGATCCGTCTCTCCCGCGACGGTCACCTGGCCGCGTGAAATTTCGAGCGTGTTCAGCCAGATTGGGGGAGGCAATATTCGGGTCATCTCCCCCATCACATCGATATCCATCTTAGAGCGCATGCGCACCTGGTCGAGCCACAACGTCCGCCGGCGCGCCGTTTCGATGTCCTTGTCGAGCTGCGCGGCTCGCAGCGCCTGCGGTCGGGCCTTCTCGATCTCGGTATTGAGCGACTTCAAATACCGGCGATCCTCGATCGCGGGATAAGACGCCAGCGCGGCGGCCGCCATCAGGGCGAGTCCCGCGGCAACGCCGGTCGGGATCCACAAAGCCCGTGAGTTCGACGCGCGCAATTCAGCCGGCAGCAAATTGATGCCCAGCGACAAATGAGGACACGCGTCGACCAATGCCGCCGCATAGGATAAAGGAGGCTCCGCGCCCAGCAGCGCGTGAAACGAGCGCGTCTCCGTCAACGGATCGAGCCGCAATTCCGCGCAAGCCAGGGCGACGGCCCGCTCCGGCGTAGCGTCGAACACCGCCGAGAAAAGCGGATGCGACGGACTTTCGCCATATAATTCCATGCGGCCGTTTACTTCTTCGAGCGCCAGCACTGCCGGAAGCGGAGCGGAAGCGAACAAGCGCCGCGCGGAATGAATGGCGGCCGGCGCGCACGTAAAATTCGCGACCTTGACCCCCGCTTCAGAGAACCAGGCGTTATACCGATCGAGCGCCGCCTTGCGCGCCATCGCGACCAGAACGGTGGAGGCGCCCGGCAATCGCGCCCAGCTTGAAACGACGTCATCCTCGGCGTACGGATGCAGGCTGTCCATCTGAAACCCGATGGCGGCTGCCAGATCCTTATCGGAGACGCCCGGAACGGACACTTGACGCAGAATCACATCTTCACGCGGCAACAAAACCGTCGCGACAATATGTTTCAATCCGAGCTTCTTCACGAAGGCCGAATAAATCTGTCCCCACTCCGCCGCGGGCTGCTGCGCTGCATTCTCGATGGAGAATCCTCCCAGCACGCGCGCTCCATTGGGACGCACCCGGACCGCCGAAATGCGCAGCGTCTCCGCGCCGCGGGGACCGGTGATTTCGATGCCCACGCCGGTGCCGAAGGCCAAATATTTTCTGATGCTTACTGGAATCATGGTCGAGGCAAGGACATACCGGCATCCGAGGGCCCAGGCGGCGTGATGGCGGATTCGGACCACGCATCGTCATACCAGCGCAGCACGTGCACCGGAACCTCGAAACGTTTGCGATCGACCAGCTTCACCGTGGCCGACGCTGTTCGCACCACCTCCGAAGGCGTCCCATCCGGCCTCTTCAGCCGCGCCGACGCACGCAGGGTCCAGATGAAATTTCCACCGACGCCCAGACGTCCGGTAGGAGCGCCCAGCGCCCTCACGTCATTCAGATCCTTGAACGCCTGCGTTCTCCTGTGAGCGACGATCGCCGCCGCGGCATCGGGCGGCACGCCGATCGCCACCATCAGCGAAGGACTCACCGTATTGACATCGTATGGCCCCATGGAACCCCAGACCGAGAGGCAATCGCGCAAACCTCCGCTGCCATACAAAGCACCCCCGCCGGCGGCGACAAAATTTCCGTAAAACAGCTCGGGAGTCATTCCGCGCACGAATAGTATTTCCTCTATCTCTTCAAAAGACGCATGCCGGGCCCGAAAAGTCGGACCGATGCCGAAGTAAAATTGGTCGTTTGGCGAAGACCCCTGGGATCCGCCGCGCCAATCGACAATACCCGCCGCAATCTCGCGCGCCTTGCCGGGATCCCCGCTCACCGACGTAATCAGCCTGGTCAGCTCCTCGACGCTCGCGGCGTTCACGTTGAGCTTGGACGATTCCGGAATCATCTCCACCACCGCCGTGCCGCTGGGAAACGTCATATCCATGCGTGGCGCGTTGTATTTCCAGAAACGAGGAGTGCCGTCCGGATTGCGATAATCCTCGCCCCACGCCATCCATTGGATGCCGCGCTCCACCGCTCCGGTCGCCAGATACCACGCCCGCAGACCATTGGAAGCCGCCTCCACGCGATCGGTTTCCGCGCGGACACTAGAAGACACCGAAAACGCGATCGCGGCCAATCCGGCCGAGAGCCACAGCACCGTCAGCAGCGCGCTGCCTCGTCTATCTCGCATCTTCATACGAGGACCTCACTTGTCGCGTGATCCGGATCGGCACGGTCACGTTCATCACCGGAAGCAGCGACGGAGACGAATCGAGCGGCATCATCTCGATCTTTATCGCCGCCGGCAGTTCCTGCCTGTCCCACGAGGACAGCCACTTGTCCGACGGAGGCTGGTCGGGAATCTGCTCGCGATAGGAAAATGAACACGACGCCAGCCGGTCCGCCACCACAATCGCGACCGGGCCAACCGACGAAGGAAGCGCCGCCCCGCCGCAAAACGGTTCCGTGCTCGAAGGACCCGTGTACTGATGTTCCGACACGATCAACTGAAACCCGACCGCTGCTTTGATCACGCGAAATTCGTCGAATTGCGGATAGCCGCGCGCTCCCTCCACCATCGAGTAGCTCGACACCAGCCGCAGCGAATCGGATTCGCCCCGGAAAATCGGAATGCGCGCGCCCGCGCAATCGCTGGTCACCGGCATCAGCCCGCCAATCTGACGAGTCAGGATATGCTGCATCCCCATCACGCGCCGGTTTAGCTGGAGCCGGCTGTTTATTTTTTCGAGCGACAGCAAGCTTGTGCGCATCGCCATCAGCATCCCGGTCGAAAGTGCGGCGACCAATGTGATGGAGATCATCAGCTCGATCAGTGTGAAGCCTTTTTGCGTATGTTTAAAAATGGCCCGACCGCTCCCTGTGATCGCGGCTCGCTGTCGGCGCGTACATAAAGCGAGCCGTGACCAAAGGGAGCGGTCAGTGCCAGTGTTTTCAGGCGATCGAAGCACTAGTGCATATCTCCATCCTGCATAATTCCCCGCCGGAATCCTTCGAGCGAAAAACTGTGTTTCACCGCGCCATCGGTCCAATCGATCCACAGCTCGATGCGATCGACGTCCCAGTAACCCGGCGCCGCTCCGGGAATCGTTTCGAAAGACGTCACGGTCGCCCGCCAGGAGCAGGGAACGCCTCCAGTTTGCTTCGAATCGAATTGACCGCTCATCGCGGCGTTGTGTTGCGCCTTCGGCTCCGCCAAAATCTCGTCCATCTTCGATTTGGCGAGCAGCACCGCGCGATCGTACTGCGTCAAGCGCGCGGCATTTCGCGCCGCCGCTGAAATCGTATTCAGGAGTCCAGCCACGGCGACTCCCATGATGGCGGTCGCGACGAGAACTTCGAGCAACGTGAATCCGCGCTTACTTCTCATTTCACTCCCGCCGTCGACTGAGGGACTCCCGTGATCGGATCGATACTGACAAGACGCTTGCGGCCCTGCGAATTGCCGATCTCGATCGCGATTCTTGGAATCGCACCGCCCGGATACAGCAGGAATCGCCGCGGCTGGCCGGGTTCTTCCATTACAGCCGCTGCCGGTTGAACCGACAGAATTTTGACCGGACTCACAATCTCCAGCAGCTTCGTGAATCCACCATCTGAACTGCGCGCCGCAATCTTGCCCTCAAGCGGCGAAATCAGGATCTCCACCGCTTGCTGCCGCGTGTCCGCCCGGGCCAGAGCGACGTTCATGAATCCGATAATCGAGTCCGATGCCGACCGCAGCCGTAGTGTATCGAGCCCCGCCGAAACCGATGGAGCGGCCAACCCCGCCACCAGCGCGATCAGCGCCATCACGATCAACATTTCGATGAGCGTGATGCCGCGCTGTCTATTTAGTGTTGCTCCAACTGAGGATGTCGGCATTGTTCCCCTCTCCGCCCGGCTGCCCGTCGGCGCCCAGCGAAATTACGTCGGGATCGTCGCCATGCTCGCCCGGATATTTGTAGAGATACGGACGTCCCCATGGGTCCAGCGGCACATCCGCTTTCAAATAAGGACCCGCCCATTGTGGGGAGTCCTCCGGTTTCACACGCAGGGCTTGAAGGCCCTGTTCGGTGGTCGGATAGGTCCCTGTGTCGAGTTTATAGAGGCCGAGAGCCTGCATAAACGTGCTGATGTTGGCGCGCGCCGCGGTGCGTTTGGCGTCGTCCGCCTTCTTAAACATGTTGACGCTGACCAGGCCGACAAACAGCCCGATGATCACCACCACCACCAGCATTTCAATTAGCGTGATACCGCGTTGAGATTTTCTTTTTGGGTTGTTCATATCACATCGCCACATCGTTGATGCTCGTGATCGCCAGCATCATGCTTAAAATCAGGGAGCCAACGAGAATGCCCATCACCAGGATAATCAGCGGCTCGAACAACGACGTAAAGCGTCGAATCGCGGTCCGCGTCTCCGCGTCATAAATATCCGCCATCCGGTTGAACATCGCGTCCAGATTGCCGGTTTCCTCGCCCACCGCCAACAGATGACTCGCCAGCGGCGGAAACTGGCCCGCCTTCGCCAGAGGCCCGGCGATCCCTTCGCCGCGCTTCACTCCTTGCGAAACCTGCTCCAGCGTTCCGGAGATTCTTCGATTGTTCAGAATGCCGCGCGAAATCCCGATGCACTGCACCAGCGGCACGCTCGCCGCCACCAACGTCGCCATCGCCCTCGCGAATCGAGCCGTCTCCGCTTTCCGCAGCGCGTCGCCTAAAAACGGAGTCTTCAGCCGCAGCGTGTCCCACCACAGCCGTCCTACATTGGTGCGAATGTAGACCTGAAACGCGATTACCAGAGCCGCGAATACTACAAACGCGGGCAATGAATATGTCCGCACATAGTAGCTGGTCTGAATCAGCAGCAGCGTCGGCGTCGGAATGACCATTCGTGGATCGGAGAAAATCGCGGCGAATCGCGGCACCACGAAATTGAGCAGCACAAATACCGAGCCCAGTCCCACCAGCGTCAGCAGCGCCGGATAGATTAATGAGCTGACGATATAGCCCCGCAGATCGTCGCGCGTCCGCTCAAACTCGGAAAGCCTTTCGAAAATCGTTCCGAGCGACCCCGACGCTTCTCCGGCGCGAACCATGTTCACGTACAATTCGGAAAAATGCCGCGGATGCGTCGCCAGGCTGTCGGCGAACGATTTGCCGCCCTTCAGGACGCGCATCACATCCAGCACGATCGGCCGGAAATTTCCTTTTTCGGTCAGCTCCGCCGTGATTCCCAGGGCGCGATCGAGCGGAACCCCCGCGTTGAGAAGGGTTGACAATTCCTGCGTGAAAAAGAGAACATCCTTGCGATGGCTGCGCCCGAACGAGGGCATCTTCAGCTCGGCGCCCTGCTTCTTGTCGAAGCCGACGTACACCGGAATCAGTCCTTGGCGCTTCAGCTCCTGGGCCACGCTTTTTTCCGTTTCGGCAGTGATCGTGCCGGTGCGCAGCTTGCCATCGGAGGCGACCGCTCGAAAGAAAAACGCCGTTGCCACTGCTTAAAACTCCTGCGTCACGCGGACTACTTCGTCCGCGGTTGTGACGCCGTTGCGGACCTTCAGCCAGCCGTCGTCACGAAGACTGCGCATCCCATTGCGAAGTGCGGCCGCCGCGATCTTGGTGGCGTCTTCATTTCGCATGATGATCCCGCGAAGTTCTTCACTCAATTCCATTAATTCGAAAATTCCGATCCGTCCGCGATACCCGGTGTTAAAGCAATTCTCGCAACCCTTACCGCGAAATACATCAATCAGATCCCCATCGGGAGTAATCGCCGTACCCGCCGGAGCTTTGCAATCCTGGCAGATCATCCGCACGAGACGCTGCGCCAGTACCGCGACTAAGGACGACGTGAGCAGATAATTTTCGACACCCATGTCGGCCAAACGCGTGATAGCGCTGGGCGCGTCGTTCGTGTGCAGCGTCGAGTAGACAAAATGTCCTGTCAGCGCCGCGCGAATCGCGATATCCGCCGTCTCGCGGTCGCGAATTTCGCCGATCATGATCACGTCCGGATCCTGGCGAACGATGTGCCGCAGCCCCGAGGAGAATGTAAGCCCGATGGTAGTATTCACGTGGATCTGGTTGATCCCGTCCATCTGATACTCCACCGGATCTTCGATCGTGATGATTTTCTTGTCGCTCTGATTGATTCGCTTCAGCGCCGAATACAGCGTTGTTGACTTGCCGCTACCCGTCGGCCCCGTCACCAGGAAAATTCCATGCGGCAGCGACGTGTAGTAATGCATCCGCGACAGCATGTGCGAATCGAAGCCCAGCCGCTCCAGATCGTAAAAATCCCCTGCGGATCGGTCGAGCAGGCGCATCACCACGCTCTCTCCATAGAGCGTCGGCAGCGTTGAAACGCGAAGATCCACTTCGCGCCCCAGAGTTTTAACTTTGATGCGGCCGTCCTGAGGAAGCCGCCTCTCGGCGATGTTGAGTTTGGCCATCAGCTTCACTCGGGAAATAATCGCCGCCTTCATTTCGCGCGGCGGAGAATCCTGACTCACCAGCACGCCATCCACGCGATACCGCACACGGAACTCTTTTTCGAACGGCTCAATGTGAATATCGCTCGCGCGCTTCTCGACAGCTTGAGCCACCATCGCGTTCACCAGCCGGATCACCGGAGCCTCGCTCGCCATGTCGCGAAGATGTTCCAGGTCCTCCGCATCGCTGCCTGGCGTCGAGATCTCTGCTTCGCTCTCTTCCTTCGGTCCGTAGAACCGGTCGATCGCGTCGAGAATCTCCTGCTCATTTGCAATCCCGGCGCGAACCGTGAGCCCCGTGCACGCTTCCACCGTCGACCGCGTCTCGAAATCCAGCGGATCGGCCATGGCCAGCGTCAGGGTGTGATCGTGCAGCACCATCGGGAAGGCATCGAAACTGCCGCAGGAATTTCGGCGACAACGTCTCCGTTTCGGGAGACGTTGCCGGAGGACCTTCGATCACGAGCAGCGGAACTTGTAACTGTTCAGAGAGCGCGCTCAGCACGTCGCGCATGGCGATGAACCCCAGGTCGACCAGAATCTTCCCGAGCTTCTCGCCTCCGCGCTCCCTTTGCAATTCCAGAGCGCGATCCAGATCCTCGCTGGTAATCAGTTTTCGTTCGAGGAGGATCTCGCCTAAACGCATTCTTAATTCTCAGTGATCTGCACGGCTTGCGTCAGCGCCGCAGCGTCCCGCGCGCTTCGCATCGAGCAGCGCTTTCTTCTTCCCCCGCAGCGTTAACTGACCCGGCGTATCGCTGACATCTTCCCACTCATGGTGCGTCAGATAAACGACCATCGTGATATAGTCATCCGCCGGCACCGGATCGAGCGACGCCGCCGCATCCGCCACCGCCAACCGCATGGCCGGCTTCAGCTGCGCAATCCGCTCGATTCGCGCCTTGTGAGCTTTCACCACCTCGTCTTTGGTCACCGTCGGATGCATCATCGAGGTGGTCGAGAGCACCGGGCTCACGTCCACCGTGAACACGGCTCCGTAGCCATCTAAATAAAGGCCGCGCGTGGGGCGGATGATGGAGAACGGATTATCCGCCCAAAGGCTCTTAAACCGTTCGTCGAGGCTGACCTCGACGATTTTCAATACATTTCCGCTCACGCGCGGCGTAGCCGCTGACGCCGCATAAATGGCGACAGCGCAAAAAGGTACAGCAAGGAGAGGTAACTCGAAATTTTTTCATTGATATTATAATCCCTGTCGTCGCGACGTATAAAGTCGTGACCTTTCTATCCAAATCCGCATTGCGCTGCTCGACATCGGCCACCGCCCTCGTCACCGCCTGATTCACCCGCGCCTGAATCTCAGCCTCGTCAACAGCGCCGCCGGACGCATCAGATACCCGTGCATCACAATCGCCGCAGCCAATCACCAAAGCCGCCGCAAGCACGAAAGACGGCCGCAGAAACGTCTGCCACCATCGCGGCTCAAAAACCTTGTCCGACACAAACGCGATCCGCCGCGGCACTTCTTCTTCCCGCAGAGCCGACAGCGTATCGATCGTCAGCCGCACCTGCGCCAGTTCTCCACGGCAGCCTTCGCAAGTCGGAGCATGCGCCTCAGCCTCGCGGCGTTCATTCGCCGTCAATTCGCCCAGCGCGTAAGCCTTCCAGTCGTATTGTTCGCAATTCATCGTTCACCTCGCATCACAGTCGGAGCTAATGTCGTTTTCAGCAAGTCCAGAGCCGTATAGAGCCTCGATTTCACTGTGGAAACCGGGCAACTCAGGATCTCCGCCATTTCTTCGAACTTGAATCCCTGATAAACCTTCAACAGAACCGCTTCGCGCTGCTCTTCCGAGAGCCGTCCCAGCGCCGTTTCCACCGCCAGCGACAACTCAATCGGCAGCAATTCCGACCCGCGCGCCGGAATGCCCCTCTCTAGCGGCATCTCCCCTTCAGGCTTCCGCCGCCGCAGCATCGAAAAGGCCTCGTTATGCGCAATCCGGAACAACCAGGATGCAAACCGCTCCGGATCGTCCAGCTTCGGCAGGCTCTGATACGCCTTCAGAAACACGTCCTGGCTGACGTCCATCGCATCTTCCCGATTCGAAACCAGCCGCAGCAGATAGTTAAAGACGCGCTTCTCCCATCGGGAAACAAGGAGGTTATAAGCCTCCACATTCCCCTTTCGCGCCTTCGCAACCAGGTCCCGATCTTCAACCTCGCGGAAGATCAACTATGTGGCTCCGTTCATAAAGACGCACCTATGGCAAAAAAAGTCTGAAGGAATCAATAAGCCAACAGTGGCTCCAGCCGTCTCAACACTTCTTCCAGAAAATCCCTTCCAGTCGGGGCGATAAACTCGGCCCGCCGCTCCGACCAATCCACGCTTTTTATCTGATCCGCCAAAACAACCCCGGTAACCGGTAATCCCGGCTGTAGCAATACTTCGAAGGGATATTTCTTGACACGACTCGTCACGGGGCATAACAACGCCAGTCCGCTCTTGCGGTTATAGCTGGCAGGAGAAATAACCAATGCAGGACGCCGTCCCGCCTGTTCGCGGCCCGCTTGGGGGTCGAAAGTGAGCCAGACCAGATCGCCAGCGTCCGGCACATAGGCAGCCATTACCAGACTTCCTTGCCGGCAGGCCGTCCCCAATCCACCTCGTCGTGGCGATTCTTCTTCGTAATTCCAGCCACCAATTGGTCGAGGCTGTATTTCCGCCGCACCGCGCGGATCACAAGCACCCCTTCCTGCTCCACGGTCACGCTAAGTTTGTCTCCCTCGCGCAGCCCTGCACTATTCGCCGCCGCTTTCGGAACGCGAAGGGCCAAGCTGTGGCCCCACTTGGAAAGTTGAGTAGTCATAAATGTATATACTTTGACTATACATTGCATCAGCACGTGTCGCGCCGCCTTCAGCCTCAACTCCTGAGTTACCATAACCCTCATGCATGTCTGACGAGCCGCAGCCGCACCTCCGCCGCGAACTCGGCCTCCGCGATCTGACCCTTTTCCTCATCGCTGTCATGGTCGGCCCCCGCTGGATCTCCGTCGCCGCCCATGGTGGACCCGGGACCATCCTTCTCTGGCTCCTCGCCGCCCTGCTGCTCGCCGTCCCTCTCGCCATCGCGGTCGCCGCTCTCTCCGCGAAATATCCCGGAGCCGGTGGGCTCTACCTCTGGGCCCGCCACGATTTCGGACCCTGGCCCGGATTCCTCAACTTTTGGGTCTACTGGCTTGGCATCGCTTTCCTGATCCCCGGCGCAGCCCTCTTCGCCCTCGGCATCGCGGTCTACGCCCTCGGACCCAACTACGCCCACCTCGCCGAAAATCGCTATTACATGATCGGAGGCTCTCTCCTCCTCCTGTGGACCGCCCTCGGCACCAACATTGTCGGCCTCAACATCGGCAAATGGACCGAAAACATCGGCGGAGCCATGCCCTGGATCCTCGGCGCGATCTTCTGTACGGTCGCCTTAATTCTCGGAACCCGCCACGGATCCGCCACCCCCATGAATCTCAAATCCTTCTGGCCCGTCTGGAACTGGGACACCATGAATTCCTGGGCCGCCATCGCCTTCGGCATGACCGGTATGGAGGCTGCCGGCATGATGGCCGCCGAGATTCGCAATCCTCTCCGCACCATCCCCCGCGCCGCCGCCTTCAGTTCCACCTTCGTCGCGATGTTCTACATGGCGTCTACAATCTCCCTACTCGTTCTCATGACCCCGGCCAAAATTAACGAGATGAACGGATTGGCTCAGGTCAGCGCCGCCGCCGGAGCCGAACTCGGCCTACCTTGGCTGGCTCCCCTGGTCGTTCTCTTCATCGCCCTGAACGTTCTCGGAGCCTTCGGCGGACTCGGATCCTCCGTCTCCCGCATGCCCTTCGCCGCCGGAGTCGACCACCTCCTGCCCGCCGCTTTCGGGAAACTCCACCCGCGCTGGCACACCCCTCACGTAGCGATTCTCTCTCTCGGCATCGTCGCCACCGTCCTACTGATCGCCTGCCAGGCCGGCGACACCGTTCGCACCGCCTACCGCACTATCGTGGACCTCACGGTCATCGTCGGATTCCTGCCCTACCTATATATATTCGCCAGCGCCTGGAAAGCCCGGAAATGGTTCAGCGCCATCGCCGGCACCGCCGTCAGCCTGATGGCCATCGCCTGCTCGATCGTCCCGCCACCCGAAGTCACCAAATTCTGGCTGTTCGAGGGGAAACTAGCCCTAGGCACAGCCGCCGCCATCCTCTCAGGCTGGTTCCTCTACCGCCGCAGCCGTGCTCAGCGCTCCACCGGGCCGCGACCTTCGGGAGCTGAGATGTTCAGTTAAACTCAAAGCATGACTCCGGAACAAAAAACCGCACTCGATGAAGTGGTTTGGGTCGACCCGGAGCGTATGAGTGGCACTCCCTGTTTCCGTGGAACGCGCGTACCCATCCAAACTCTGATCGACCACTGGGAGGGCGGATCGACGATTGAGGAATTCCTGGAAGACTTCCCAACTGTCACTCGCGCTCAGGCGGTAAGTTTCATTGAACTCGCGAAAGAGCGAATTCTCGAGTGCGTGTCCTCTTAGACGAATGTCTGCCGGCGCGGCTCAAACACGCCCTTCCCGGACACACGGTGAAGACCGTTCCTGAGACAGTTGGCGCAGCAGCAAGGACGGCGAACTCTTGCGAGTGGCCGCTAAGAGCTTCGATGTCTTCGTGACCATCGATCGCAACATGGAGCGCCAGCACGACCTGAGTGACTTCCATCTCGGCTTCATCATCGCTCACGTCAAGAGCAACCGGTTGATTGACTTTCAACCGGTCTTGTCAGATCTGGCGGAAGCCGTAGGCAACGTTGTTCCTGGACAAGTCATTCACATCGGGGCTCGACCGCGAGGCAGAGGATAATAAGATACCGCCCGCATGATGACCTACCCCGACTCAGTGCGCTTCCTCTACGCCCTGGGCAACGAAATCAAGACCGCCAAACTAGGCCTGGACCGCATCCACGCCGTCCTGGCCGCGCTAAACAACCCCCAGAACTCTTTCCGATCCATCCACGTAGCCGGTACCAACGGCAAAGGATCCACCTGTGCCATGATCGACGCCGGACTCCGCGCCGCTGGTATCCGCACTGGCCTCTTCACTTCTCCCCACTTAATCGAACCCACCGAGCGCATCGTCATCGACGGCATGCCCGTGACCCCTCGCCAGTTCGAACAGGCCTTCGATGTCGTGCACAAAGTCGCCACTGAACTCGATCTCGATTTCCATCCCACTTACTTCGAAACCGTCACCGCCATGGCTTTTTGGCTATTCCGCGAGCTCCGCGTCGAGACTGCTGTCATCGAAACCGGCCTGGGCGGACGCCTCGACGCCACCAACGTCCTCAACCCCATCCTGACCGTCATCACCCCCATCGATTTCGACCACGAGGCCTACCTCGGAGGAACCATCGAAGCCATCGCCGGAGAAAAAGCGGGCATCCTAAAACAGGGGGTCCCCGCAATCTTCGCCCGCCAGCGTCCCGAAGCCAAAAAGGTGCTCGATCGACGCGTCGCCGAGCTACACATCTCAGTAAAGCGCACGGAGGAATACGAAGTGCGCGATTTACACGTGACCGCCAGAGGCTCCCATTTCTCAGGCATCAATGTCCCACTGGCCGGCGAGCATCAAGTGGAAAACGCTATCGCAGCCGCCATGGCGCTCGAATCCCTAGGCGTTCCCCCCCAAGGAATCGAACAAGCCATCTGGCCCGGCCGCCTCGAACACATTTCCCCTAACCCCGACATCATTCTCGATGGAGCCCACAACCCCGCAGGCGCCCGCGCCCTGGCCCGCTACCTCGAACGCTTCTACGCTGGCCGTAAAATCTGGCTGATCTACGGAGCCATGCGCGACAAATCCGTGGACGAGATCGCGGGCATCCTCTTCCCGTTAGCCTCCCGCGTCATCCTCACCGCCCCCAATAATGCGCGCGCCCTGCGCCCCGAGGCATTAGCCGAGTTAACGGATCGAGCCTCCATCGCGCCCGATATCCTGACTGCCCTTCAGCAAGCCCGTAAAGAAATCTCCGAAAACGACCTGATCGTCATCACGGGCTCGCTTTTCCTGGTGGGCGAAGCGCGGGCGCTTTCGTACAATAAACACTCATGGCCTTTTTCTGGAGCGTGGTCTTCGTAGCCCCGCTCATTTTTCTATCCACCGGTTTCTTCGGACTGATCAGCCTGGCCGCATCCCTTTTCGACCGCACCGGCCGATTCATGATGCGGACCTCCCGCATCTGGGCGCGTTCCCTTCTCGCTATCACCGGCGTACGCGTCACCGTGGAAGGACTCGAAAAGCTCACACCCGGCGCAAGCTACGTCTTCGCCTCAAACCACGTCAGCTACATGGATACGCCCGTTATCCTGACTTACATCCCCGCTGACTTCCGTTTCATGGCCAAGGACGGACTCTTCAAGATCCCCCTGTTAGGCACGCACCTCGACCAGGCCGGCCACATCCCCGTCCCGCGCCACGATCCCCGAGCGGCCATCAAAACGTTGACCCTCGCTGCCAACAGCATTCGCACCCGTCACATTTCCCTTCTGATCTTCCCCGAAGGAGGCCGCTCTCACGATGGCATCCTGCAATCCTTCAAGGACGGCGCCGCCTACATCGCCATCAAAGCCGGAGTCCCCATCGTCCCGTTAGCAATCTCGGGCACTCACGAAATCCTGGCCATGCACACCGCCACTTTCCATCGGGGCCACGTAACCCTCCACATAGGCGACCCCATCCCCACCGAAGGCCTCACCCTCCACGACCGCAAATCCCTGACCGAATCCACTCGCCAAAAAATCGTCCCGCTCCTCCGTTAGTGGGGCAGGTTCCCGACCTGCCCGTTCGCAACTCCTATAGACTGACTCCAAGTCCTCATGCCAAACTTTGGACCCGCCGAACGAAAGTCCATCCTCACCACATCCATCCTCGTCATCTCCGGCATCCTGATCGGCCAGCTGCTAGCCCTTCGCGCACCCGCATTCAGAACCTGGATCGCATCTCTGAACGCTCCCCGCCTCTTTCGCGATTACAATCGAACCCATCCCATTCGGAAGCTGCAAATCGGAGCTGGCCGCATCGATTATCCCGGCTGGCTCAACACCGACATCGACCCCGGACCCGGAGAGGTCTATCTGGACGCCACCAAGCCCTTTCCCACACCCGACGGATCCATTCAATATGTCTTCGGCGAGCACGTCATCGAGCACCTTAGCTACGACGATGGCCTCGTCATGCTGCGCGAGTGCTACCGGGTCCTGGCCCCCGGCGGAAAAGTTCGTTTCGCCACCCCAAATTTATTGACGTACATCCAGTCGTTCCAGGAGCCCAAAAGCCCGGAAGTGCAAAATTACTTTCGACGCAAACTGCAGGTTCACGGCTGGCCCGTGAGTTCCGTACCCGAAGCCATGATCCTGAATATGGAGCTGCGGTCCTTCGGACATCAATACATCTATGACCCCCGCACCCTGTCGGACCGCCTGGCGCAAGCGGGATTCAAAACCATAGCCGAGTTCCCCCCAGGCGAAAGCGACGATCCCCAATTACAGGGAATTGAAGCTAGGCACAAGGCGCCGGATCAAGCCTGGCGCGAAATGAACGACTACGAAGCCATGGTGATCCAAGCCGTCCGTCCCTAGTCTGTTCCCCGGTGGGGCAGGTCCCCGACCTGCCCGCTCGCCAGTTCCTCCTAACCGCAACCCAATCCCACCGTCTCATAAGAAGCCATGCTGGAAAACCTCCTTCAGGACGCCCGCCACGGCCTTCGCCTCCTGCTCATGAATCCCGGCTTCACCCTGGTCGCTACACTCTCCCTGGCCCTCGGAATCGGAGCCAACACCGCCATCTTCCAGCTGCTCGACGCCGTCCGCCTCCGCAGTCTCCCCATCCAGCATCCCGAGCAGCTAGCCGTCGTCAGAATCGGAAACTTCGAGCACGCCAGTGGGAGTTTCAATAGCCGTTATTCCCACGCCACCAATCCCCAGTGGGAGCAGATTCGCGCCCAACAGCAAGGCTTTTCCGGAATTTTCGCCTGGAGCCCGGAGCGGCTCAATCTCGCCCGCGGAGGCGAAATCCGCAACGCGAACGTATTGTGGGTCAGCGGCGATTTCTTCGACGTCCTTGGAGTAAAGCCCGAAGCCGGACGGCTCCTTAGCGCCGCCGACGACCGCCGCGGATGCCCCGGAGCGGCGGTGATCAGCGATTCTTTCTGGCGTCGCGAATTCGGCGGTTCCCCGGACGCCTTGCAAAAATCAATCACGCTCGAAGGCCATCCCTTTGGTGTCATCGGCGTCACTCCCCCTCAATTCTTTGGAATCGAAGTAGGCCGCACCTTCGATGTTGCCATTCCGATCTGTGCCGACCCGATCATTCGCGGTGAAAACTCGCGCATGGACGGCCGTACAGACTGGTGGCTGGCCATGATGGGACGCCTGAAGCCGGGCTGGACCCTGCAACGGGCAACCGCTCAATTGGAGGCCATCTCGCCCGCTCTTTTCGAAGCCACACTCCCTCCGAAATACCAGAGTGATGACGCAAAATACTATCTCGCTTACAAACTCAAAGCCGTCTCCGCCGAAAACGGTTTTTCTGAACTGCGCTCGGACTATTCGAATCCCCTCTGGATGCTGCTCGCCATCGCGGGCCTGGTTTTGCTCATCGCTTGCGCCAACCTGGCGAATCTCATGCTGGCCCGAGCCTCGGGGCGCGAGAAGGAAATCGCCGTTCGCCTCGCCCTCGGAGGCTCGCGCGCCCGCCTCATCCGCCAGCTTCTCTCGGAGAGCCTGCTGCTCGCGGTCGGCGGCGCATTGTTTGGAATCCTGCTCGCGCGCGTCCTCAGCAGCGTTCTGGTCACTATGATCAGCACCCAGTCCGACACCATGTTTCTCGATCTGGCTCCCGACTATCGCGTACTCGGCTTCACCGCAGCCCTCGCCGTGCTCACTTGCATCCTTTTCGGGCTGGCGCCGGCGCTGCGTGCGACGAAATCCTCCCCTGCATCGGCCATGCGCGCCAGCGGACGCGGCCTTACCGCCAACCGCGAGCGCTTCGGATTGCGGCGCATCTTAGTCGTCACGCAAGTGGCTCTTTCGCTGGTCCTGTTGGTCGGCGCGCTGTTATTCGTCGGCAGCCTCCGCAACCTGATGTCTGTCAACGCCGGTTTCCGGCAGGATGGAATTCTCGTGACCAACCTTGGCTTCGAATCTCTCAAAATTCCCAAGGACCGCCGCATCGAGTACCGCCGCCAGATCGTCGAGAAGATCCATTCCATCCCCGGAGTGGTCTCCGCCGCGAATAACAACATTACGCCTCTCAGCGGAAGCGGCTGGAACCAGACCATCGTCATCGACGGAAAGAAAAAGGGCGGCTCGAGTCTGAACCGCGTGACCCCCGGTTACTTCGCGACCATCGCCACCGCGTTAGTCGCCGGACGCGATTTCGATACTCATGACGTTGCCAACGGCGTGAAGGTCGCGATTGTGAATGAGGCGTTCGCGAAGAAATACTTTGGCGGCGTCAACCCCATCGGCAAGACATTCGGGTTCGAAGGCGACAAAGGCGAAACGCCTCCCGTCTTCGAAATCGTGGGCATGGTTAAGAACACGAAATACTATGAGCTTCGCGAAGACTTCAAACCGGTCGCGTTTTTTCCCGATACCCAGGACACTCGCCCCAGTCAGTACGCCAACATTCTGATTCGCGCCGACCTGCCCCTCTCCGCGCTGGTCTCCGCCGTGAAACGCAGTGTCGCCGAAATCAGCCCCGATATCGACATCGAGTTTCACCCCTTCAAAACCCAAATCCTCGACGGCCTGCTTCGCGAGCGCCTGATGGCCACGCTCTCCGGCTTCTTCGGCGCGCTCGCCGCGGTGCTGGCCATCATCGGGCTCTACGGCGTCATTTCCTATATGGTGGCGAGAAGAACCAATGAAATCGGCATCCGCATGGCCTTGGGCGCGGACGGCGCGGGTATTGTGCGACTGATTTTGCGCGAAGCGTTCATGCTGTTGGGTATGGGTTTGTTTGTTGGCGTAGGCTTGGCGCTGGCGGCGGCGCGCACCGCATCGTCCATGTTATTCGGGCTTAAACCCTATGATCCCGCCACATTAGCGTTCGCAATCGTCACCTTGGCAATGGTCGCTATCGCGGCCAGCTATATCCCCGCGCGCCGCGCCGCCGGAGTCGACCCGATGGTGGCCCTGCGCGAAGAGTAAGATTGTCGTTTGACCCTTCGAGACCTTCCCTCCGTCGATGAGATTGTCGAGCGGCTGAAAGATGTTGACGCGCCTCGCACACTGCTGGTCGAGGAAACGCGCCGTGTTATCGCCAACGCGCGCAAGGACTTGGCGCTTGCAACCAACATTGAGGAACAAGTCCGCACCAACATCGAAAATTTGCGAGCCCCATCGTTGCGCCGAGTCATCAATGCCACCGGAGTGGTGCTGCACACCAACCTCGGCCGGGCTCCGGGCGCTGACGGCTACTCGAATCTCGAATACGATCTCGCCCAAGGTCGCCGCGGCAAGCGCGATTCGCACACTAGTCCGTTGATCGAAAGGCTGACGGGTAAACCCGGTATCGTGGTGAATAATAACGCCGCAGCGGTGCTGTTGGCGCTCAACGAGCTGGCTGCGGGCGGCGAAGCGATCGTCAGCCGGGGCGAGTTGATCGAGATCGGCGACGGGTTTCGCATTCCGGACATCATGAAAGCCTCGGGTGCAGTGCTTTGCGAGGTCGGCACTACTAATCGCACGCATCTGGATGATTACCGAGCCGCAATTAATTCTCGAACTCGCGTGATCCTGCGAGTTCACCCCAGCAATTTCCATATTTCCGGGTTTACGGCGAAGCCGGGTCTTTCGGAACTCGCGGCGCTGGGGCACGAACGGAACATACCGCTTTATGAGGACCTTGGGAGCGGCTGCATCGTCGATTTTGGCATGCGGGAGCCACTGGTGCGGGAAAGCCTGGACGCGGGAGTGAACCTGGTGTCTTTCAGTGGAGACAAGCTCCTGGGGGGGCAGCAGGCCGGAATCCTCACCGGCGATGCCGAACTGGTCGCCCGGGCGCGCAAGAATCCGCTATTTAGAGCTTTGAGAGTCGATAAGTTGGTCATTAAAGGGCTCGCGGAGACCTTAAATAACCTTGTTTTTGGGAAATACGACCAGATTCCAGCCTTAAAAATGCTCCGGATGAGCGCGGACGAGATCCGGGCTCGTGCGGAAAAACTGCGTGACAGGGTTCCGGGTCTGGAAATTATCGAGGGGCGGAGCGTAGCGGGTGGAGGGTCGACTCCGGATCAGACTTTGCCGACTTGGCTGCTTGCGGTTTCTGGGGATGCTGTGGAGATTGAGAAAAAGCTTCGTGCGAAGAATATTGTTGCGCGGATTGAGGATGGCAGGGCTGTGATCGATCTGCGGACTGTGTTTCCGGAGGACGAGGATGAGATTGTGAAAGCGCTCGAAGAAGCCGCCTGAAGGCTGCCGGCTCAATAGCCCGCCCCACAAGACAGCAGAAGAGTTCCTTAGACTATTACTGGCGGCCAATGAAGTTAGTAAGTTAGGCCCGTTCTAGATAGGTTTGTTCAGCGGTGGAGACGCGGATTTTTTCGCCTTCGTTGATGAACGGGGGGACTTGGACTACCAGGCCGGTCTCCAGTTTGGCGGGTTTGGTGACATTCGAAACGGTCGCGCCCTTGATGCCGGGCTCGGTTTCCATCACTGTCATGATGACGGCCGGGGGTAGTTCCACGCCCACTGGCTTGCCTTCATAGAACTCTACCGCGAGCTTGATCGACGGAATCAGGAAATACGTCGCGTCGCCCAGCAGTTCCTTGGTTAAGTGCATCTGTTCGAACGTTTCGGTGTTCATGAAATAGTAGAACTCGCCGTCGTCGTACAGATATTCCATCTCGTGCTCTTCGAGCGACGCGCGCTCGACTTTATCTTCCGAGCTGAAGCGGTGCTCGACCATGGTGCCGGTCTTGAAATTGCGCATCTTGACCTGCACGAAGCCGCGCAGGTTGCCGGGAGTGCGATGCTCCATCTTGAAGATCGAGAACAAATCCTTGTTCCACTTGATCACCATGCCCGGACGCAGTTGTGTTGCTGACATCATATAAGGGAACCTATAGTTTACCAGATTGGTATGATGGCTCAAAGCGCTATGAAACCGCTGCTTGCGATACTTTCGGCTGCAATTCTGTTCGCCCAAGGGCCGGAAACGCCCAAGAAGAAAGCCTACTCACAGGGGCAGCGAAATTTCTGGTCGTTCAAAGCGATCAAGGATCCGGCTGTT
Source organism: Bryobacterales bacterium (assembly GCA_963813145.1). Taxonomy (GTDB): domain Bacteria; phylum Acidobacteriota; class Terriglobia; order Bryobacterales; family Bryobacteraceae; genus Palsa-187. The sequence goes on along the minus strand of CAWEXX010000001.1, from coordinate 849,446 downwards.
TCGGACCCTTCTCCGATCGACGCGCTGATACTGGCGAAGCTCAATGAAAAAGGATTGAAGCCCGCCAAACCTGCGTCGAAGCTAGCTCTGCTTCGGCGCGCGACCTTCGATCTGACCGGCCTTCCTCCGACCGAAGCCCAAATAGCCGCGTTTATAGCGGACAAATCGCCGGAGGCCTTCGCCAAGGTCGTGGACCGGCTGCTGGCGTCGCCTCGATATGGCGAAAAGTGGGGACGGCACTGGCTGGACGTGGCGCGTTATGCCGATTCGACGGGCGCGGATGAAGACCATCGCTATCCGTACGCATGGCGCTATCGCGACTACGTGATCGGCGCGTTCAACCGCGACCTGCCTTATAACAAGTTCGTGATGGAACAGATTGCCGGCGACCTGATGCCAACTCCCGACGGGAAGGTGAATGTAGACGGGATCACGGCCACGGGATTTCTTTCCATTGGCCCGCGCCTGATTGCCGAGCAGGACAAGCCGAAGATGCTGTACGACTTTATCGACGAGCAGATCGATACTACGACGCGCGGGATTTTGGGCCTGACCGTGGCTTGCGCGCGCTGCCACGACCACAAGTTCGACCCCATCGCGACGGCCGATTATTATTCGCTGGCGGCGATCTTCGCCAATACCAAGGCTTTTTCGAAAATCGGCAAAGGGGGCGTCTCCGACATTTACTACGCGCCGCTGGCACCGGCCGACGTAGTGCTGCGCTGGATGGAGCAGCAAGCGAAGCTGGCCAACATGCGGCGGCGAATCAACGTCATTCTGGAGGACGAGACCGAGCGCCGGCAAGCTCCGCTTCGTTCGCGCATTGCCGAGTACATGATTGCGACCCGGCATCCTGAGAAAGCAGCGGGCCTGGATCCACTGGTGCTGGGGCGGTGGACGAAATTCCTGACGCCAGATAAGGATCCGAACCCGTTGCTGATGCGCTGGCATAAAGCGACCGCTGCGAATGAGCAGGAAGTGGTGTTCGCTTATCAGCACGAGTTCGACGATCAGTATAAGGATTGGATCGCGCGCGGGGAGCTGTGGAATTCGGTGCTGGCGTACTATACCGATGGCACGTCGCTTCCGGCTCGGCCTCCGCTCAAAGACGCCGATGTGATGCTGCTGCGCGCGGTGATGCTGGATAAGATGAACGGTCCGCTGGCGCTGCCCGATGTCGAGATGGTCAAGCTTTTCCCCGAGAAGACTGAGCTTCGCTGGGCTTTGCTTCGCGTGAAGGCAGACGACAGAGCAAAAGACGGCCCGCAGCAGCCTCCGATGGCGTGCGCGGTGACCGAAGGAAAACCCGTTGCTCAGCACGTGCTGGTGCGGGGAAATCCGGCGGCGCCGGGCGATCCGGTCACGAGACGCTTCCCGACGATTCTGGCCGGCGACGATCAGCCGGAGCTTCCCCCTGGCAGCGGACGCCTGGAGCTGGCTGAATGGCTGGCCAGTCCGAAGAATCCGCTCACGGCGCGCGTGTTCGTGAATCGCGTGTGGCAGTGGCATTTCGGCGAGGGACTGGTTCGCACGCCCAGCAATTGGGGCTTGCTCGGCGAGAAGCCTTCGCATCCGGAGCTGCTGGATTATCTGGCGGCGCGCTTTATTGAAGACGGCTGGTCTGTGAAGGCGCTGCATCGCCGCATTATGCTTTCGGCAGCGTATCAGATGTCGAGCGACATTTCAGCGGAGGCCGCGGAACAGGACCCGGGCAACCGCCTGTTGTCGCATTTCTCGCGCCGGAGATTGGATGTGGAAGAGGTGCGGGATGCCATCCTGGCGCTCGATGGCTCGCTTGATTTGACGATGGGCGGGACGCTGCAATCGGGTTTTGGCACGGATTTAGAAAATAGCGCTGGGCGGCTGAGTATCGATCCTTCAACGAGTAAACGTCGTACGGTCTATCTGCCGTTGCGCCGGTCCAATCTACCGTCGTTGTTGAATCTTTTTGATTTTGGAGATGCGACTACGACTTGCGAGGGGCGCTCGCTGACGAATACGGCTCCGCAGGCGCTGTTCATGATGAACTCGGCGTTTGTGAGCGATCGGGCAACTGGGCTTGCGACGCAGTTCGGGGGACAGATCGATTTGCTGTATCAAAGGATTCTCGATCGAGTGCCGACTGCTTCGGAGCGGAATGATGCGCTGGGGTATGTCCAGAAAGCGGGGTGGCAGAGTCTGGCGCGGATTCTGCTGTCGTCGAATGAGTTTATTTATGTGGATTAGCACTGTGGCAAACTGGAGCGCCTGCCCGCTCTCTGACGGTCGCGGCTCAGAGCCGCCATGCGTCAGCATGCGGGCAGACTCGAAAAAACAATGAAGCTCTATTCGAGGCGCGACATACTTCGCTATACATCTTGCGGGTTCGGGTCGGTCGGGCTCACCTCCATGATCCAAGCGGCGGCGACCAATCCGATGACGCCCAAGCAGCCGCATTTTCCGGGGACGGCCAAGCGGGTCATTTTTCTGTTCATGCACGGCGGGCCTTCGAGCATCGACACGTTCGATTACAAGCCATCGCTCGAAAAGTGGCACGACAAGCCGCTGCCGTTCAAGCGGCCGCTGACGTTCGCCGAAGGCAACATGGGCAACCTGATGAAGTCGCCCTGGGAGTTTAAGCAGCATGGCCAGAGCGGGCTGTGGATCAGCAGCTTGTTTCCGCACGTCGCCGAGTGCGCCGACGATTTGTGCCTGGTGCGGTCCGTGGTGGGCGATAGCGTGGCGCATGGCGGCGCGAGCCTGCAGCTGCACACCGGATCGAACACGTTCACGCGGCCGTCGATGGGGTCATGGGTGGTGTACGGGCTGGGGAGTGAGAATCAGAATCTTCCCGGGTTCATCACGATCAAGCCGGCGCTGGCGCACGGCGGCGCAAAGAACTGGAGCAGCGGATTCCTGCCCGCCGCATATCAAGGTACCGCGATCGGCAATGCAGGCGTGAAGCTGGACGATCTATTGAAGGAGCCGATTGAATTCCTGAATCAAAAAGGCATGTCGCCCGAGCAGCAGCGTTACGAGCTCGATATGCTGCAAAAGATGAACCGGCAGCACGCGTCACTACGCGAACACGATACAGAACTAGATGCACGAATCGAGGCGTTCGAGCTGGCTTTCCGCATGCAGACCGAGGCGCCGGAGGCTTTCGATACTTCGAAGGAATCGGACGCGACGAAGAAATTGTACGGGCTGGATAACGAGGACACGCGCGATTTCGGCTGGCAATGTCTACTGGCGCGGAGGCTAGTGGAACGCGGCGTGCGATTCGTGCAGTGCTCGCACAGTTATAAATGGGATCAGCATAGCGAGCTCGTCCGACTGCATACACACAATGCTCGCGAGGTGGATCTGCCGATCGCGGGGTTGCTGAAGGATTTGAAGTCGCGCGATCTATTGAAAGATACGCTGGTGATCTGGGGCGGTGAGTTCGGGCGAACGCCGGTGATGCAGGGCGGCGACGGGCGGGACCACAATCCGTATGGCTACACCATGTGGATGGCGGGCGGCGGCGTGAAGGCGGGGTTCAGCTATGGCTCGACCGACGAGTTCGGCTATTACGCGGAGCAGGATCGCATGCATCTGCACGATCTGCACGCGACGATCCTGCATTTGCTGGGGTTCAAGCATGAGCAGTTGACGTATTTCTATAGCGGACGGAATTTCCGGTTGACTGACGTGGCGGGAGTGGTGGCTAAGGGCGTGATCGCGTAGGAAAGAAGCGGCAGGTCGGGAACCTGCCCCACTGGTATACTTGGAAATTCATGCCAGTGATGGATATCCAGCAGATCTGGGACATCCTTCCTCACCGTTACCCGATGCTGCTGGTGGATCGTATCGAGGAACTTGAGGAAGATCGAGTCGTCGGGATCAAGAACGTTACGATCAACGAACCGTTTTTTACAGGACATTTTCCGGATTTTCCCGTGATGCCCGGGGTGATGATCATCGAAGCGATGGCGCAGGTGGCGGGGATTCTGGTGCTGAATTCGATTCCCGAGCGCAAGACCAAACTGGTGCTGCTGGCGGCCGTGAATGAAGCGAAATTCCGCAAGCCGGTCGTGCCGGGCGATCAACTGCGCATCGAAATGAAGGTGCTCAGGCGCAAATCGACCATCGCCAAAATGAACGGCGTCGCGACCGTCAACGGTGTCATCGTGGCTGAGGCGGAGATGATGTGCAAGCTGGCGGATCGCACGGATCGCGCCTGATTTTCCTCGAATGCCGATTCATTCGACCGCAATCGTCGACCCAAGCGCACGCGTGGCGGCGACGGCCGAGATCGGACCGTACTGCGTCGTCGGGGCGGACGTGGAAATCGGCGCGCGAACAAAACTGATGGCCCATGTTTTTATGGAAGGGCCGCTCGCGATAGGCGAGGACAACGTGTTCTTCCCTTATTCGAGCGTGGGCGCGGCGCCGCAGGATCTGAAGTATCGGGGCGAACGCAGCTCGACGCGGATCGGGCATCGCAACAAGATTCGCGAGTTCGTGACGATTCATCGCGGCACTGAGGGCGGCGGCATGCTGACGTCGTTAGGCAACGACAATCTGCTGATGGCGTACGTTCACGTGGCGCATGACGTTCACATCGGCGATCGGACGGTGCTGGCGAATGCCACGACACTTGGTGGTCATGTGACGGTGGGCGATTGGGTGGTGATCGGCGCGTCTACTGGCGTCCACCAATTTTGCAGGGTCGGACGGCATGCGATCATCGGCGGGTACAGTGTGATCACGCGCGACGTGCTGCCGTTTTCCAACACCGTGACCGATCGCGAGGCGCGGGTGTTCGGAGAAAATGCGACGGGACTGAAGCGGCGCGATTTTTCGGCGGAGGCGATTGACGCGCTGCACAAGGCATTTCGGCTGCTGACCCGCGGGGGATTGAACACTTCGCAGGCGCTGGCGCGAATCGCGGTAGAAATTCCGCCGTCGGTTGAAGTGGAAGAGCTGCTCGAATTCATCCGCACCTCCGAGCGCGGCTTCATCAAATAACATGCGCTACGGGCTGATCGCCGGCAATGGCCGATTCCCGGTGCTCGCGCTAGAAGCCGCGCGCAAGGCGGGGCTCGAAGTGGTCGCAATCGGGATCAAGGAAGAAGCTTCGCCGGAGATCGAGACGCTGGCTTTCAAGTGTTATTGGATCTCGCTGGGCGCGCTGGGCAAGCTGATCGATATCTGCCACAAAGAGCGCATCACCAGGCTGATGATGTGCGGGCAGGTGAAGCACGCGAAGATTTTTTCGTCGATCGTGCCGGACTGGCGGCTGGCGAAACTGCTGCTCAATATCGAAACGAAAAACACAGAAGGGCTAATCGGCGGGATCGCCCGGGTGTTGAATGACGAAGGCGTGGAACTGGTGGATTCGACGCTGCTGTTGAAGGATCTGTTGGCAACGGAAGGAACGTTAACGCGGAGAAAACTGACGGCCGACGAATCGCGCGACGTAGAATACGGGCGCCGCATCGCGAGCACGCTGGCGGGGATCGACGTCGGACAGAGCGTTGCGATTTCGGATCGGGCATGCGTGGCCGTGGAGGCGATGGAGGGGACCGACGCGATGCTGCGGCGCGCGGCCTCGCTGGTGGACGGGAAACCGCTGCGATTAGTGAAGGCATCGAAATTGCGGAAGCACATGCTGTTCGACGTGCCGGTGGCGGGTCCGCAGACGATCGACATAATGAGAGAGACTGGGACGACGGCTCTGGCGATTGACGCCACGCGTACGCTGCTGATCGACCGGGACGAAATCCTGGCTCGCGCGGACGCCGCGGGGATCGCGATTGCGAGTTATTTACCGGAGGACTAACTATGGCCCACTTGAAATCGCTTCGAAAGCATCTCGTTTATATGCTGGCGAAGAGCGGGGCGCACGCGACGTTCGAAGATGCGGTCAAGGATGTCCCTGCGGCGGCTCGGGGCAAGGTGCCGCAGGGCGCGGCGCATTCACTGTGGGAATTAGTGGAGCACCTGCGGATCGCGCAGGCGGACATTTTGGAGTTCAGCCGGAACGCGAAGCATAAGTCTCCGAAATTTCCCAAGGGCTATTGGCCGAAGACCGCTGCGCCGCCGAATGCAAAAGCTTGGGACAAGAGCATCAAGGACGTTTTGGCGGATCGCGATGCGATGTGCAAACTGGTCGAGAAGAAAGCGACCGATTTGTTCGCGGACCTTGCGCATGGCGACGGGCAAACGATCCTGCGCGAAGCTATGCTGATGGCGGACCACAACGCTTACACGGTGGGAGAGATTGTCCTCACGCGGCGGCTGCTGGGTGTTTGGAAGGCCAAGTAGCTAGTCGAGGATTTTCTTTTTCTTGATCCACTCGATCACCATGTCGCGCTGCATGGCGGCGGTTTTGGGGAAATCGAGGCCGCTGACTCCGAGTTGGGCTGGCGAGGCCTGATTGGCGGCGGTGAAATCCGTGGTGGCAAAAGTGTATTCGCGATCAGGATCGATGGTATGTCCTTCGCGAACCTTTGGCGGAAGCTGACTGCCTTTGAATTTGCCGATCACCACGGCGTTGTCGAACGGCAAGATGTTCCAAATGGCGCGGGCCAACACCGGGCCGGCGGGAACAACGTCGCGTATGTTGCCGAGATTCACCCAAGCCAGATCGCTGCCGGTTTCTTCGCACATCGCTCGTTCGACCAGGGTTTGCAGGTCCTTCTTTTCGAGGCGGCGCTTGGCTTCGCCAATCGGCACATCGACAAGTTTCGACACTTTCGCCTCCCAGCGGGCGACTTCGCGTGCGACGCGTGGGTCGGCTTTTAGCTTTTTCGAATCGACGGGAATAATTTTCCACTCCGCGGACTTTAGTTTATGCGCGGTCAGGTCGACTTGAAGGTCGAGGCGGCCCAGCTCCACTCCGTAGGACGTGACGAGTGCTCCGACGCGTCCGTCGAAGGTGTGCAATTTTGAGTAGGCTTCGTGAGTGTGGCCGACGATCGCGACTGAGACTTCGGGAATCTCCCTCAAAATTGCATCCGCTTCCTCGTTGTGGAGGTGGCCGAGGACGACGATGAGATCAGACTTGTCACGCAGCTCCGCGGCATATTTCTTGACCGTTTCCACGACGGGAAGAATGTGCCAAGGCCCCACTTTATCGGCCGTAGCGAGATTGCCGACCAGATCCCCGAGCATAACTCCGATAACGGCGACGCGGATGCCTCCAACAGTTTTGATGATGTAGGCTCGCCCCGCAAGCAGAGCGCCGCTGTCATTCGCGACATTGGCGGAGACGACGGGGAATTTCGCGGTTTTGATGAAGTCCTGGATACGTTGCCAGCCGTAATCGAATTCGTGATTGCCCAGCGTCGAGACATCGAGGCCGAGGCGGTTGGCGATCTGATAGATAGGAAGGCCCTTAAAAAGCGTCGACACGGGAGTGCCTTGCACCAGATCGCCCGCGTTGAGATAGATGCTGGCTGCGCTGCGGGCCCGTTCCTGGCGGACTGCGGTGGCGAGGTACGCGAATCCGCCCATGCCTTTATGGTCGGGAAGAAGATGCGCGTGCAGATCGTTGGAATGAAGAATGGTGAGAGGCCGGACATCCTGCGCCGGAACGCTCAACGCGAACAGGACAAGCGCTAGAGTGCGACGGATCATGGATTACTTCAGCCAGGTAACTTTCTTGGGCGGCGTCTGATCGCACGCGATGGAATCGGTGACGCCGGAGGAGATAGTGGCGCAGGCGTTGGTGGTGGCGGTGCGCAAAGCGAACTGTTCAGTGGAACCGGCAGCGGTGCGGCACGAGGTCATGCCCTTGAATTCCATGCAGACCTCCACGCGATGCGCGGCAAGCGAGATCGTGGAATAGTACAGGACTCCGAGGAGGAGGAGTACGAACACGATTCCGATGAACGCGGCCTTTTTCAGACGACTGGCTCCGTGAAGAACGATCCCATGCGGCGGAATTTATCGTAACGGTCGTCAATAAGCTGCTGCTCAGACATCCCGGTCAGCTCAGACAGGCCGATGCGAAGCATCAGGCGCAGCGCGTCCGCGGCGTTGTCGGGATCGGTATGCGCGCCTTCGCCCGGCTCAGGGATAATTCCGTCGATCAGGCCGAGGCCCAGGAGATCCGGCGCGGTCATCTTTAAAGCGGCCGCCGCCAGCGCGGCTTTGCCGGAATCGCGATAGATAATCGCGGCGCAGCTTTCGGGAGAGATCACGCTATAGACGGCGTTCTCCATCATATAAATTCGATTGCCGACGCCCAGAGCCAGAGCGCCTCCGCTACCGCCCTCGCCGATGACGACAACGATCACAGGCACGCCTAGGCGAGACATTTCGCGCAAATTTTGGGCGATCGCTTCGGCCTGGCCGCGCTCCTCGGCATCGATGCCGGGATAGGCGCCGGGCGTATCGAGCAGCGTAATAATCGGCCGCGAGAATTTCGCCGCCATTTCCATCAAGCGCATGGCTTTGCGATAGCCTTCGGGCTTCGGCATGCCGAAATTTCGAAACAGTTTCTGCTTGGTGTCGCGGCCCTTCTGTTGTCCGGCGATCATCACCGGGTTTCCCTCGAACCAGGCCATGCCGGCTACGATCGAATGGTCGTCACCGTAGGCTCGATCGCCGTGCAGCTCCTGGAAATTCGTAAAGATGCGCTGAATGTAATCGAGCGCGTGCGGACGCTTCGGATTTCGCGCAAGCTGTACGCGTTCCCAGCTGGGATTCGTCGGTGGGGGAGACTGCGGGTCGGGCATGATAAGAAGCTACAGTTCAGAATACCTGAACCGCGACCGTCAGGGAGCGGATAGAAGCCCGATCCCACGCTGACGCATGGCGTTTAATTGGCGAGTATTTCCATGCATTCCGAGCCGCAGATACGCTTGACCTCGGCGCAGAATTCTTTATCCGGGCGGACCTTTGTGGCGATATCCATAATCACGGAAAAGTCGCGGGTCTTTTCGAGCCGCAGGCGCACCTCAGTCGCGCCCGGTTTGTTGGTGAACAGCTTTTGCAGAGCACCTGCACGGTCCGCGTCGCCCGATCCATTCACCGGAACGCGAATCGAGATCAGGGACGGCAAGCTGATTCGCGCGACTTCGAGAGGCACGATATCCTGCACGGAAATCTTCGGCGGCGCGTTCTCTTCCGGCAACACCAGGCCGCGAACCAGGACGGCTTTATCTTCGATCAACAATTTTTCGAGGCGTTCATACTGAGTGGTAAAAACCATCGCTTCAATCGCGCCCTCCAGATCCTCAAGCTGCATGGACGCCCAGAGCTTTTGTTCCTTGTTTCGCTTGCGCTGCACTCCGGTGAGGATTCCACAAAGCGCGACCTCCGTGCCTTTCGCGAGCCCCTCCAGATTGCCCGAGCGATAGGTCGCAAGCTCATTCACTTTATCCATGAACTGATCCAGAGGATGCCCGCTGACATAGAATCCGAGAATTTCCTTCTCGGAAGAAAGCTTGTCTTGACTCGTCCAATCCGGCACTTTCGGCAACGGATGGTCGGAGGGGGCTTGTTCCTCCATCAGGCTGGCGAACAGGCCGGATTGACCGCTCTCGCGATCTTTCTGCGCCCGTGCGCCCGTTTCCATGGCGCCATCGATCACAGCCATCAACTGCGCGCGCGAGCCTTCAAGGGAATCCATGGCGCCGGCCTTGATGAAGCTCTCAATCATGCGGCGATTCACCGAGCCCAGGTCGACACGCTCGCAAAAGTCGTAGAGCGATCCAAATGGGCCGCCCTCGGTGCGCGCTTTGACGATGGAATCGACGGCATTCGAACCGACGTTCTTGATCGCGCCGAGTCCGAATCGAATGCCAGGTTCTGGACCGGTGGGGACGGGCGTGAACGTGAATTCCGATGAATTCACGTCAGGCGCTAGAACGCGAATGTTCATCTCGCGGCATTCGCTGATGTATTTGACCACCTTCGCCGTGTTGCCTGTTTCCGACGTGAGCAGCGCGGACATAAACTCCAGCGGATAATGCGCCTTCAGATAAGCAGTGACGAAAGCGAGGTAGGCATAAGCCGCGGAATGTGATTTATTGAATCCATAACCCGCGAATTTCTCCATCAGGTCGAAGATCTTTTCGACCTTCCTCGGCGGATGACCCTTCTCGCGCGCACCCGCCACAAAACGTTCGCGCTGCTTGGCCATCTCTTCGACCTTCTTCTTGCCCATCGCCCGGCGCAGCAGATCCGCTTCGCCCAGCGAGTAGCCGGCGATGAGGTTCGAGATCTGCATCACCTGCTCCTGGTAGACCATCACGCCGTAGGTCTCCTCCAGAATTTCCTTCATCTGCGGCAGGTCGTAAACCACCTCTTTGCGGCCGTGCTTACGGTCTACAAAGTCGTCAATCATGCCCATCGGGCCGGGCCGGTAGAGCGCATTTAACGCACACAGGTCTTCCAGGCGATCCGGCTGATAGCGGCGCAAAATGTCGCGCATGCCGGGCGATTCAAATTGAAATACGCCGCTGGTGTAAGCCTTGTGAAAAACGCTTTCGTAAGTCTTCTTGTCGTCGAGCGGCAGGTCTTCGATGACGATGTCTACTCCGCGATGACGCTGAATCAGCTTGATGGCGTCGGCAATGATGGTCAGCGTCGTCAGCCCAAGAAAATCCATCTTGAGCAATGACAACTTCTCGAGAACCACGCCATCGTACTGGGTGACAATTTCGTCTTTGTTCGTCTTATAGAGAGGAATGAGGTCGGTAAGTGGAACGGGCGAAATCACTACACCCGCCGCGTGAACCGACGCGTTACGCGCCATGCCCTCCAGGCGTTCCGCGACTTCCAGAACCTCTTTCAAACGCGGATCTTTACGCGCCAGCTCGTCGATCTGCGGCTCGATCTTGCGCGCTTCCTTCAGCTTGATATTCAGCGGCTGAGTCGGAATGAGCTTGGTGAGTCTTTCGACGTCCGCGAATCCGATATCCAGCGCGCGGCCCACGTCCTTGATCGCCGCGCGCGCGGCCAAGGTGCCGAACGTAATAATCTGCGCGACCTGTTCTCGCCCGTATTTTTCCGTGACGTATTGAATAATCTCGCCGCGCCCGCGCGTGCAGAAATCGATGTCGATATCGGGCATGCTGATGCGCTCCGGATTCAGGAAGCGCTCGAACAGCAGCCCGTAGGCCAGCGGATCGATATCGGTGATCTCCATCGCATAGCTGACCAGGCTGCCCGCGGCCGATCCACGACCGGGACCGACAGGAATCCCGCGAGTCTTCGCGTACCGAATGAAATCCCAGACAATTAGAAAGTAGCCGGAAAACTTCATTTCCTGGATCGTCTTAATTTCCCGATCCAGACGCTCGGCATATTCGGCGAGATCGTGCTTCAATCGGCCTTGTTTCTGGAGCGATTCGAGCCGCACACGCCGCTTCTCGAAACCTTGGCGCGCCACGTATTCGAAGAAGCTGTCGATGGTATGCTCCGGCGGCACGCCGAATTTCGGGAACGGCTCCTCCACCGGCGACAACTTCACATGGCAGCGCTGCGCGATGTCCCAGGTGCGGTCGACAGAGTCCTCCACCTCATGGAACAGCGCCATCATTTCTTCGCGCGATTTGATATAAAACGCCGGCTGGTCGAAGCGCATCCGGTTCGGGTCGGACATAGTCTTGCCCGTCTGAATGCACAGCATGATCTCGTGCGCGCGGGCGTCGTCCTTGCGCAAATAATGCGAATCGTTGGTGGCGACCAGCGGAATGCCCGTGTCCGACGATAGCCGATTGATCAGCGGCAAAACCTTGGCATCCGGATCAAGGCCGTGATCCTGCAACTCGAGAAAGAAATTATTCTTCCCGAACAAGTCCGTATATTCGTACGCCAGCCGCCGCGCGTCTTCATAGCGATCGGCCAGCAGCGTTTCATTGATATCGCCGCGCAGGCAAGCGGAGAGCGCGATCAGGCCCTTGGAATGGCGCGAGAGCAGGTCTTTGTCGATGCGAGGCTTGTAATAAAAGCCATCGAGATAGCCGGTCGAAACCAGTTTGGTGAGGTTGCGATAGCCTTCCTGGTTCTCGCACAAAAGCACCAGGTGGTTGTAACGATTCGCTTCGTTCTTATTCGTGTGTCCCTGCTGTGCAACGTACACTTCGCAGCCGATAATCGGATGAATTCCCTTGTCCTTCGCGTGATTGTAGAACTCCACCGCGCCGAACAGATTCCCGTGATCGGTCATCGCGATGGCCGGCATCTTCTGTTCTTCGGCGAGATCCATCAGCTGCGAGATTTCGCAGGCGCCGTCGAGCAGCGAATAATCGGTGTGACAGTGAAGATGAACGAAAGGAGCGGATTTCGGCATCGTGTACAGCGGGGGAGAAACTCTATTATAGCTCTCGAACCGTTCCCTGTAACACCTGTTCTTCGCGAGAGGAGAAAACGCCCAAAACGGGCGTCAGCCGGGATGTAGACTTAGTCTACAGACTAAGTTATCCTAATTCTATGGCTGACACTGTCAACATCCATCAAGCCAAGACCCACTTTTCGAAACTCCTCGCCAGGGTATACGCGGGCGAGGAGATCGTGATCGCGAGAGCTGGTAAGCCCGTTGCGCGACTGGCGCCGATTCAATCAATTGTCGCGAAAAAACGAACCCCTGGAATCGATAAAGGGAAAATCTGGATGGCAAAGGATTTCAATACGATGTCCAAGCGCGACCTCGACGACTGGTACCGGTAGTGAGGGTTCTGCTCGACACCCAGGTGTTCCTTTGGTGGAACGAGGGCAATCTGTTGTTATCGCGAAAAGCCCTTAGAGTGATGGCGGACCCGGCGAACACGCTGGTCCTCAGCGTGGCGAGCGCGTGGGAGATTGCAATCAAAGTGCAGCTTGGCAAGCTTCGGATCCCGGGGGACGCGGCGACATATGTGGAGAATCGCGCCGCTCGCGATCGCATCGAGATTCTCCCGATTCAACTAAGACATGCGGTGGCCGTCGAGTCGCTGCCGTTGCTTCACCGCGATCCTTTTGATCGAATGTTAGTCGTCCAAAGCCAGATCGAGAAGCTGCCGATTCTCACCGCCGACCCCGCTATTCGAAACTACGCTGTCCACTCGATTTGGTGAACCGGCCCGGGCAAGCGACGGCATCGAGCAGGCAGCCAGCAGTACAACATCGAGAATCGGAATCAATATCGCCAACGAAGTAATACTCCAGGCGATGAAATAAGGAATCGGGATGAGCAATAGTCCGCCCGCAATCTTCGCCGCCCGGGACCTCGCGTCCAGAGCGATCATGGCAAGCGGAGCGAGCAGCAGGCAATCGTAAGCCCCAGCGTGCGGCAACAACGGCAGAATCACGACCGGTGCGGCGGCAATCAGGAGTTCGACATTCTGGCGCGCCATACGGAGATATAGGAACATCAGCACCGTGCCGATCGCCGCGATGATCAAAATACGCGTAGTGGTTGACCCCGGGATGGAGTAATAGAAGGACGGAGTGACCACCACTCTCGGCGTCACCGCAGGATCGCCAATGGCAGCCAGGAACTGCTGTGGCCACTGCGGCCCGCTGATCAGGAAGCTGACACCGATCAACATGGATGCTCCGCTGAACAACCCCGCGGCGAATCTCCAGCGGCGCGCCAGCAGCACGGCCGGAAACAGCGGGAGAAACAAGTGAAATTTGGCCAGCGTCAGCGACAGCACCAGTCCAGCAATCAGCGGTTTCCCGCGTCGAAACAATGCCAGCGACACTGCCATGCAGGCGATCAGTAACGGCACGTCCTGTCCCATTCGCAGACAGATCAGCGCCGGCAGCGAATAGCAGAGCAGTGTGACGCGCCAGGCGATGGACGGCCGCGGCCACAGGATTGCGAACGTCACCAATCCGCCGATCAGCAGCACCTGCCAGATCGCTTGTGCGGGAATGTAGGGCAGTCGCGCCAGCGGCCACATCGCCGCGGCGAACCACGGCATGCGGATAAAATAAGTGCCTTCGCCCATCACCTGCGCGGCGCGTAACTGCTCCGCCATCGCTTGTTGGGGATCGTACAACCCGGGCGAGAACGCCAGGCGTCCGCCAGCATAGAAGCTGAGAAAATCCGTGTGGCCGAGCGCCACATCGTGCCACTGCGGACGCGACATTGCTCCCAACAGAATCAGTCCGCCGCATGCCAGCGCGATCAATGCCCACCGGTCGCGGCGCGTTCGGGAACTCGCAGTTTTTGAGGCAGACGGCATTTCCCGGTTCATCGGCATTCTGTCATTGGAACGATAGGCTACTTGCCCGGCTCGCCTTTTTTCAGCCGCGCGCGAATCTGCTGGAGAAAATCCACCATCATTTTTTGCTGGACTGGAAGCGGGCTTCCAGGCTTGACGGGAGCATAGGTCGCCACCGCCTTTACCTCCGCTTCTTCGGCGTGAGGATAATCGCCCGTGCCCGCGTAAGCCTGCGCCAGCAAGTGCAGGCTCAGCGCATCCTCGCGCAAAGCCGCGGCTCGTTTGGCGTATGGAAGCGCCCCCTTAGGGTCGCGCAGATCCGCCGGATCCGTCGTCACCGCCAGCCATGCGTAGTTATAAATCTGGTCGTGATTCGCGTTCGGCAGATCGGCCACCTCCTTCGCGATATCCAGCGACCGCCGTGCGTCGCGCCTCGCCTCCACTGGCTTGCCGGTCGACAATTCCGCGCTGGCGATATAGCTCAAAGTCTCAGCCAGCCTTTGACGATTCACCACATTTTTCGGATCGGCCTGGATCATCGTGCCCAGCAGCTCCTCGGCGCGGCGAAAACATTTCAACGCCTCCGGCATGTTTTGAAGCTGGTAATAATATAGGTCGCCCAGATTCTTGTAACCCACCATCAGGTTGTATTGCGCTTTCCCGTTCGTGGGATCGGCACGCAGCGCCTGTTCCGCAGGCTCGATCCCCTGCCGATAACTCTCGAGCGCCCCTTTCGTATCCCCCAGCAGCCCCTGCGTCGTCGCAATCTTATCCAACAGAATGGCCGTCAACGCCCGCGCGGACATGTCCGTCGGATTCGCGCGTTCAATTTCCTGCGCCGCTGCGTACTGTTCGCGATAAGTAACCAGCGCCGCCGCCGGATTCCCGTACGCCGTCAGATCGGTCAGTTTCATGTGGAAGAGAATCCGCCCTCGAGAGGTCCTGGCCCACAGCTTCTGGCCTGGCGGAACATCCGGCAGGATGTCGAGCCCGTGCTGATAAGCGACCGCGGCTTCATCCTTGCGTCCCAGATTGATAGCTTGCGCGCCGCCTACGACATCGCCCTGGGCCTCGTAAGCGGCGGAGAGATCTAGCTTCGATTGCAGGTCGTCGGGCGTCGCCGCCAGCACCTGCTGATACAGACGCACCGCTTCATTCGTTTCGGTGAGTGCCTCCTGACCCTTGCCCACAAACGGAAGCACGCTGCCCAGTTTCTGATGAACGCGAGCCACCTCTCGAAGCGCGCTGAGATCTTTCGGTTTACGAGCCAACAGCGCGGTCCCCAGTGACAACGCCTTGCGATAGCTCTCCAGTGCTTTCGTGATATCGCCCAGGTTCGAGACGAATGGGTTGCCTTCCACGTCGCCGATCTTCACGTATCCTTCCGCCAGTTCCTGCTGCAGCGAATCCTTCAACGCGGAATTGCTCATCGGCGCATTGGCCAGCCTGTCCAGATACTCGGTGCCCGTAGTAGCGATCAGCGAGCGCGCCGGTGTCGAGCCCGCCAGATTCTGGATCGAATCGTGCACGTCGAAAATAAAGGCGTGGGCCAGGTTCCGGACGTCCTCAAAACGGCTCTCCGCGAGGGCGCGTTCGGTCCGGGCCTGCCGGAACGCCATCGTGGTCACGATCAAGCCAGCCAGCAGTGACAATACGGCGATCGCTCCCGTCGCCACTACCACCACATTCCGCCGGACGAACTTTTCCGTGCGGTAGCGAAAAGAATCTTCATGCGCCGACACCGGCAGATTCGCCAGATGCCGGTGCAGATCCTCGGAAAACTGTTCCACCGATGCGTATCTGCGCTGCGGCTCCTTGCGCATCGCCTTCAGCAGAATGTTGTCCAGATCCCCTCGCAGCCGCCTCTCCAGACGGTCCGGCTCCGTGGATCGCTTGCGGCTCACCTCCTCCACGCGGGCTGCTTTCTGCGCCGCGCCGCGATCCGTCTTCGTAATCGCAGCGCTCGGCTTGTCCGGCTCCTCGTCGCAGATCACGCGAGCCAGTTCGTGCGCGGCTCCCGACTTCACGCGATACGGCCGGCGTCCCGTGAATAACTCGTACAGCACCACGCCCAGCGAGTAGATATCGCTCGCCGTCGTGATCGGCTCGCCCCGCACCTGCTCCGGACTCGCGTAAGCGGGGGTCATCACGCGATCCTCGGCGCGCGTGGCGTTCACCATGGTCGCCATCATCTCCGGCTTCAGGATTTTCGCGATCCCGAAATCCAGCAGCTTCGGCACGCCCTGCGGGGTCACCAGGATGTTGCTGGGTTTCAAATCCCGATGGACGATCAGATTCTGGTGCACATATTGCACCGCGGAACAAACCTGCCGGAACAGCGTGATCCGCTCCGGCACGCTGAGGCTGTGGCTGTCGCAATACTGGTCGATGGGCGTACCCTCGACGTAATCCATCACGAAATACGGCTCGCCGTTCGGAGTCGAGCCGCCGTCCAGCAGACCCGCGATGTTGGGATGGTCGAACGACGCCAAAATCTGCCGTTCATGCCGGAAACGGCTCAGGACCTCCTGCGCATTCACGTCGGCGCGCAGGATTTTCAGCGCCACGCGCTTCTTGAACTGATCGTCGGCGCGTCCCGCTAGATAGACGGCGCCCATTCCGCCGCGCCCGATTTCGCGAATCACCTGGTACGCGCCGAACCTCTGCCCCTCCATGCTGGGCGCAAGATCGGGAGCCGGCGGAACGAAACTCCCCGTCTCGGCAGACTCCGTATCGCGAACCGTCGGATCGTCATCCCGCGGCAACTAGAACCCCATCCTTATACGTGGTTTGGGATGGACCATGTCCTGCCGTCGGCTCTCAGCCGGCGCTCCGTGGATGTGTTCGAGTGTGGCGCGAGCTTCAGCTTGCAGCGTCGGCTTCAGCCGGCGTTCCGTGCCTTCATCTCTTTCGATCCGCGCGGCACGCGGCCCCCAACCGAACCGCCATGCGTAAGCATGCGGATAAGCGCTCTTAAAACAAGCCACTAGAAAACCTCAACCACGATCATTTCAAGCCTACCCGCCCCCAGATTCGTAGTCGCATGCGTCACCGGCCCGCTCCACGATACATCTCCCGCCTTAACATGCAGCGCACTACTCGACCCATCCGCCAGCTTCACCGTCCCGTCAAGATCCGTGAGAAACACCCCCACGCGACCCGTGCCTGCGTGCTCGTGCATCATCTCCGTCCCACCCGCCTCCCGCGTGCTGCGAAAAACCCGCACCTGCGCGTTCTCGAACAGCAGCACGTTGTGCTTTGGATCGATCTTTACCGGATCCAATTCACTCTTCCTGACAGGCTTCGCGGGCGCAGCCTTCTTCAGCTCGACTTCAATAATATGAAGCGGCGCCGTTCCTACGTTCTCACTAATATGCATCCCGCCCGCGGGACTCCAGGCCACTTGCCCTGCTTTCCAGTGCTGCTTGTCCGTCTTCCCATCCTGATAGCGGACGTTCAGGTCGCCGCCCGTGAGGTAAATCATCACCCGGTTCAGTTCGTGCCGGTGCAGCGCGCTAGGATGATGCACCTCGTCCGTGACATCTAATACCCGCACCGAGTCGTTCTCGATCTTCACTCGGGGATCGTCGGCCGGAAAGGCCAGCAGCAAGAACAGTAGTGGTGTCATGAGATACACAGCATACCCGAACTGAATTATAATTCGCAGATCGCCTTGGAGAACTTTGGCACCCTCATCACGACTTTGCCCGGCGGGCACAAGCGTGAATACGCCCTCTCGAAAACGGAGGCATCGATCGGCCGCGCCGCCACCAGCGACATCGCTCTTCAGGATTCGAAGGTCTCCCGCGCGCACACCCGCATTGAATGTGGACCCGACGGATGCTGGGTGGTCGACCTCGGTTCGGCCAATGGGACCAAGCTCAATGGAGCCGTCGTCACGCGGGAGCGCCTCTGCTCTGGCGACATCATTTCCGTCGGCGCAACTTCTCTTCGTTATGAAGCCGCGTGTGAAGTGTCCGACGATCCCGATCTCACATCCATCGATACCGACGCGCAGTTGGAAACGATGCTCACCGAGACCGCCATCCCCAAGGAGCTGAGCGAGACGCGCATCCCGCGCCTCGCGGTTCATTCGCGCACCCGCACCTGGGAGGTGCCCCTCGAAGGCGATGCAGTCACCATCGGCCGCACCGACGACAATACCATCGTGCTCGATTCGCAGCGCGTCTCCCGACACCATGCGCGCGTCGAGCAGACCGCCGACGGCTTCATGCTTCACGACCTGGGCAGCGGCAACGGCACTTTTATCGGAGGCCAGAAAGTCACCGATCGCAGGCTGGAAGACGGCGACACCATCCACATCGGCGGCTTCCGCCTGCTATTCAAAGCCGGATTCTCCGAACAGGACCTAACCGTTCTGGAGCCACGCGCCGGCGCCAAGCGTCCCAAGCGGCCAGTGATCGTGATCCCCGGCTTCATGGGCTCGGAGCTGTTTCTAGGCAGTGAAAAAATCTGGCCCAACGCCCGTCAGATTTTCAAGAATCCTCACTTGATGAAATTCAGTGAGGACTCGAAGTTGCGCCCCAACGGACTGGTCGATGAAGTCGTCATCGTTCCCAACCTCATCAAGCAGGAGCAATACGGACGCCTCATCAACTACCTGTGCGAATCCTTAGGCTACGAAGTCGGCAAAGACCTTTTCGAATTCGCCTACGATTTCCGCCAGGACGTCCGCATCAGCGCGCGCCAGTTGGCCAAGGTTGTCGATGAGTGGTCCACTTCCGGACCGGTCACGTTGATCGCCCATAGCATGGGATCACTGGTCAGCCGCTATTACGTCGATCAACTGGGCGGCGAAAACCATGTCGAGCGAATGATCCTGCTGGGCGGTCCTCATTTCGGCGCCCCCAAGTCGATCATCAACCTTGCCATCGACCCGGCTGTACTACCTTTCGGCCTGCTCGGTGCCCGCATCCGCGAAGTGCTGCTCACCTATCCGTCCGTCTATCAATTGCTGCCCGAATATCCCTGCGCCAAGGACCAGCACGGCGCCGTCGTTGATTTTCTGCGCGATCCCAGTTGGCTGCCGGATCAATTCTCACCCTATCTTCGAAACGCCGCCCAGTTTCGATCAGAGCTGAAACATAAAGCCTCCGTCCCCACCATTTGCATCTTCGGCTACGGCCTGAAAACACTCATGGGCGTGCGTGTCGAACGAAACTCCTCCGGCATTTGCACCAAAGTCGAAATGACCAACGACGACGGCGGCGATAGCACCGTTCCCGAATCCAGCGCGACCCTCGAAGGCACCGAAATCCACCCCATCCGCCAGTATCACGGCACCCTTCACGTAGATAACGACGTCCGCAAACGCCTTAAAATCGAACTGACCCGCTGACATGTTCACCCACGTCGTTCTTCTCTGTTCGCTCCTCGCCGCCGACTTCCACTTCGTCATCCTGGGCGACCGCACCGGCGAACCCCAGCCCGGCATCTACGAACAAGTCTGGAAAGCAACCGCCGCCGAAAATCCCGCCTTCGTCATCACCGTCGGCGACACCATCCAGGGCCTCGACGACGCCACCGCCGACCGTGAGTGGCGCGAAGTACAGCGCATCTTCCCGCCGCGCCTCGCGCTCTACCTGACCGCCGGCAATCACGACATCTGGTCCGATCTCTCTGAATCCCTCTACCGAAAATACTCCGGCCACGCCCTCCACTACAGCTTCGACCATGACCAAGCCCACTTCACCATCCTCGATAACAGCCGCACCGACCAATTTTCTCCAGCCGAGCTATCCTGGCTCGAATCCGATTTGCGCGCCCACGAAAAGCAGCGCCTGAAATTCGTGTTCTCCCACCGCCCCTCGTGGATCCTCGAAGTCCTGCTGAAGAACCCGCAATCCACCATCCATCAACTCGCGAAAAAGTACGGAGTGCAATACGTAGTCTCCGGCCACATTCATCAAATGGTCCACTCGAATTTCGACGGCATCACCTATCTGTCCATGCCCAGCGCCGGAGGCCACCTGCGAGGAACTGAGAAATACGAAGACGGCTGGTTCTTCGCCCTCACCCTGGTGGAAGTAACCGGCGCCACAGCCCGCCTCCAAATCAAGGAACTTCACAACCGAGTCACCGCTCCCGCCGATTGGGGCCCCTCCGGCCTCCGACACCATTAAACCGCCACGCGTAAGCATGCTGGCAGACCCTCAGAACCGCAGGGAGCGATCCCAACGTTCATTGAACCGCCATGCGTAAGCATGCGGGCAGACGCGCAAATCTCGCGCCAGATTACTTTTTTGCTACCATCCACCACAATGCTAATCCTCGCCGAGATCCTGGCGATCTTGGTCTATGGCATGACCGCATCAATGTTGGGAACGATCCTTCCCGACCTCGCCGCGAAATTCCACCTGACCCCCAAACAAAACGGCACCATCGCGCTCTCTCAAGCCATCGGACTCATCATCGCCTCCTTCGGCGTCGGCCCCCTCATCGACGCAGAGGGCAAGAAACTCGGCATGGTCCTCGGACTCGCCGTGCTGACCCTGACGCTCCCCCTTCTACCCAAGTCGACCGGCTTCCGCGGCATCGTGCTCTACCTGTTCCTCCTTGGGCTCGGAGGCGGTAGCGTCGCCACCGGCGCGAACGCTCTCGCCAGCGATATCAAGTTCTCCAACCCCGCCACCACGCTCAATCTCCTGAATCTATTCTTCGGACTCGGCGGCCTGGTGACTCCTTTCATCGCAGCGAATCTCCTGAATCGAAACCCCACTCGCCTGTGCTACACGGTAGCCGCGCTAACCGCAATCGCTCTGGCAGTGAACGTAGCGACCCCCATGCCCGGTCCCGCCGGCGCCCGCGCATTCGTCTTCTCGGAGATCGGGTCCGTTCTGGGAAAGCCCTCCCTCGTCCTGATCGCCCTGTTTATATTTCTCTACGTGGCCTGCGAAGTTGGCACCTGGAACTGGCTCGTGCAGCACTTGATCGCGCAAGGCATCCCCGAATCGCGCGCGCTGAATATTCTCTCTCTCGGATTCGCGCTAGGCTTGCTCATCGGCCGAGTCGTGTTCTCGCAAGTGCTAAGGACCGTCCCCCCTGATACCGTGACGCTGACATCTTCCATCCTGATGGTCGCCACCACCTTCTGGATGCTCCACACGAAAACCCCGGCCACCGCGGGCGTAGCCGTGTTCCTCGCCGGAGTCGCGATGGCGCCCGTCTTCCCCACCATGCTCGCGACCGTAGCCGCCCGCTTCCCTTCCATGATGGCCACCGCACAGGGCATTGTGATCAGTTCCGGCTGGATCGGCCTCGCCGTCAGCTCCCGCATCATCGGCACCATAGCCGGCGGCGACCCAAAGCGCCTAAAAAAAGCCCTGCTGATCATCCCCGCCGCCTCCGTGGCAATGGTAATCGTGAACCTGGCCCTCCGCGCCCTTTAGAACGGTGGGACAGGCGCTTCCGCCTGTCGTCTTCTAGCAATTAAGCCGTCTGCTGCGCAGCCTTCCGAGTCTCCGCCGCGTCATAGCTCTCTCCGTAAATCGAAGGCACCTTCGCCCCCATCGGACGCAGATACATCGACAACTGCCCCCGATGATGAACCGAATGATGCAGCATCACTCCCAGAAATGCCACCGCCGGCAACTGCATCACGCCACGGAAGTCGATAACCTTGGCCAGTTGCTCGTTGGACAATTTCGTCAGCGCCTCGACCCGCTTCGCCAAATTGTCGTCGTACCAAACCACCAGATCCGTCGAATTTTTGACGGATTCCGGCCGCGGCCGCGGGCTGAGATCGAACGCGCCCTCAGCCACCGAATCGAGGAACCGCATCTCCGCAGCCACGATATGCCACGCCAGCTCCATCGCGGTCTTCGAGATCTCATCCGGCCGGTAATCGCCCCTGTCGAGCGGAATCGCCTCGATCACTCTCTTAGTGATACGGCTCTCGTTCGTCAGCCCAGGAAGATAAATGCCTTGCAGCAAAAAAGTCGCTTGTTCAGGTTGCATGAGAAAAGCATATCTCAACTCCGCCGCAACTTCTCAATTCCGCAGCAAGAGCCGCGACCGTAAGGGAGTCGGGCAACCGACATCAACCAGCCAGCCTCCTGCACGCCGTCTCCACATCTTCATCCAGCTCCACAATGCGCCCCATATGAACCGTTTCGAAAATCTTCGCTACCGGCCCGTGCGCCCCCGCAACGCGAAACGCCCCGCCCGCGTGGTCCATCTCGCCGCCACAACTGATCAGCATGCCCACCCCGGCGCTGTCGATAAACTGCAGCTCCGCCAAGTCGACGATCATCTTGCGATTTCCCTCGGCGATCATCCCTTTGATCGAGGCTTCCATGGAGCTGAGAGAGTTGCCCAAGTGAAGCCTCCCCGAAATCTCCACCACCATCGCACCGGACTCGACGACGCGCGTATTCATCGCACTGGTCATGGGACATAGTCTTTCACATTCCGCTCCTACTTTTTCAGCGCCGCCTTGGCTGAGATATTCATCCCGAACGAGTAAGTGTATGTTCCCCCGCCCACCACCACGCCTCCATAAACCGGACCCCATCCGACTCCCAGCAGAATATTCTTAAGCGGCCGGCTCCCCACCAGCACTCCTTCTACCGCATGGGGCCAGCTCCCGAAACCGAGTCCCTTGATATCCGTCGGACGAACATAAAGATCCACCACCGCAAACACCCCAGGCTGTTTCAATGGAACCGCGGCGCTGAAGTCCACCCACGAAAGCCCCTCGTTGTCGAACGTCACGCCCTCAATCACCAAATCACACGGCACGTAAGGAATGTCCACCAGCTTGGCATTCCAAACGTTCCGGACCTCGCCTACCGTGGGGACGCTCACCCCGAACAGCCCCGCCGTCTGCTGCAAGTGATCGAAATAGGCCGCCGATTTTTTCTTCGTTTCGATCACATAAGTGGTGGTCAGAGCGGCACGCGCGTTCAGTTGAATGTACAGAAACCAGATCTGCTTGCGCCCATAAATCCGCCGCTGGGTCTCAAACTGAGCATCGGACCAAGCCCCCGAATGATAGACATACCAGTTCTGCTTCACGACCTCCGCGCCGTCGCTGAACCGGACTACCTGGATCACAAACGTCAGATCCCGCGGCTCGATCCCGATGGTCTCGCGGATCAACTGTGCCGCGGCGCTCTTATAAATCGCTGCGTTGCGTACGTCCAGAACTTGGCTATCCACTCGCAGTGGACGAGGCGTATTCACCCAAGTCTCAGTGCTGGTCTGCAACAGCGTCAAAAATAAAAATGCGGCATTCACGAGCAAATCGTAACCCGCGCCCCGTCTTGCCTGCGGCGCTTGAAACCGCCAAACTGTTGAGTCTCTAGCCTTTGATGACTCCTAAAATCGCTTTACCAAACCGCTCCGCTTTCTTCTCGCCGATCCCTTGCACGTCCATCAATTCCGAAATCGTTCGCGGAACTTGCCGGCAAATCGCGTCGATGGTCGAATCGTGCAGAATTACGTACGCGGGCACCGACAGTTCCTTGGCCAAAACGCGGCGCCATTCTCGCAGCCGCTCGCGCATCTCCGGATCGCCGGTGAGAGTCTCAACCATCCGTTTCTTATGGACTTTCCTCGACTCCGCCGCGGCCAGCGGAGATGCCGCCGCGGGCTCCGGAACCTCGAGCAGCCACTCCGGCTCCGCCCCGCAAATGTCGCACGCATCGCAGCGCACCCATTTGGGGGTTTCTCCGAAATACAAGCAGATCTGCCGGTGCCGGCATTCCTTGCCTTCGACGAATCTGCGCATTACGTGATAGCGATCCCACGCGCGCCGCTTCTCCGCTTCATCCTGCAGCAGTTGAATAAAGTGGACCAACAGACCCGCATCTCTCTTCTGCCACAACAAGATGCAATCGGCAGGCAATCCATCACGGCCGGCGCGCCCCGCCTCCTGGTAATACTGCTCCAGAGACTTAGGCAAAGCCAGGTGAATCACCGCCCTCACATCGGGCTTGTTGATCCCCAACCCGAATGCCAATGTCCCTACCAGCACTCTTTTCTCACCGGTCATCCAGGCTTCCTGATTTCTGCGGCGCGAGTTGTTATCCATCTGCCCGTGATACGCGACTACGGGAAGCCCTTGGCGCTCCAGTGCAACCGCCGTCGCTTCCACGGCTTTGATAGTTGGCGCGTATACGATCACGTTGCCTTCCGTATACCATTCCAGCGCCGTTTTCAATCGTCCGTCCTGCTCCCGCGCGGCACATTCTTTGACGATATAGCGCAGGTTCGGGCGATGAAAACTCATCGCGATTTTCGCCGGATCCCGCAGCCCCAATTGGGCGACAATGTCATGCCTTACCGGACGCGTGGCGCTGGCGGTGAACGCGGCGATGGGGATGTCGGGAAACCAGTCGCGGAGAGCTCGCAATTTGCGGTATTCGGGCCGGAACTCGTGTCCCCACTCGGAGATACAGTGCGCTTCGTCGATCGCGAAAAAACCCAGCGGGACCCCCTTCAACCACTCCAAAGCATCGTCGCGAATCAAGCGTTCCGGCGAGAGATACAGCAGACGCAATTCACCCCGTTCGGCTTGCCGCATAATGTCTCGCTGCGCGCCGAAATCTATGGAACTATTGAGCACAGCCGCCGGAATACCGGCCTGGAGCAGCTGCGCGGCCTGATCCTGCATCAACGCAATCAGCGGGCTGACGACTACGCACACGCGGTCCATCGCGGCGGCAGGAAGCTGATAACAAAGCGATTTTCCACCGCCCGTGGGCATAATCGCAGCGACGTCGCGTCCTTCTAGAATGCTTCGAACGATCGCTTCTTGTTTAGGGCGGAACTGCGAATAACCCCAGTGTTTTTTCAGTAACTTGAAGAGATCCATCAACGCGAGGCGAGACCCGCGCCCGCCCCGATCAACAACCCACCGGCGACGCGGTTCGTCCACCTAGCATAGCGTGGCGCGATAGCCGAGCCGGCGATGCCGTAACCGAGCAGAATCGAGAACTCGATGACCGCTGAACTAAGGCCCAAAATGACGATCTGCGGAACGATGGCTGCGTGCGGATTCAGGAATTGGGGAAGAAGGGCGGAAAAGAAGATAATCGCCTTTGGATTTGAGATTTGGAGGGTAAAGCCGTCGAAAAACAGATGGTCATTTAATGGCTTCTCGGGAGCCTTAACAACTTCGTTACGTTCAATTAAGAGCCGGAAGCCGAGAAATACCAAGTACGCCGCGCCGATCCACTTCACGGCCAGGAACAGTCTCGACGACAGCAGAATCGCGCCGATGCCGGTGGCGGAGAGGGCGAAGTAGACGGCGTTTGCCGCCAGGATTCCCAGGTTCGAAGCGATGCTTTTCCTGGCGCCGGATTTGAGGGCGCTCGATAGGACGAAGAGCACGGCGGGGCCGGGAATCAGACATAGGACGGTTTCGGTGCCGACGAAGAGCCACCAGGTGGTGTAGGTCATGGTTTGTCGGCGTCTGCCCGCATGCTTACGCATGGCGGCTCAGGTGCAAAATAGAGCGTGCTCATGATGAAGTACACGCGGCGACCAACGCGGTTTTCAGCCGGTCCTGGACATCGCGTCCGATTTTACTCACGTAGAAAACGTCTAGCGCTTTGTGCGCTTCCGTGTTGATCAGCACGACTTCGATGTTACAACCCTGCTCGCTCATGGCGCGCGCCAGGTCGTAGAGCAAACCCGGGCGATCCTCGGCCACGATCTCGATCAGGGTCGCGGTTTCCGAGGCTTCGTTATTAAAAGCCACGCGGGGCTTCAAGCGGGTGCGCGACGGCAATAGAGGTTTGGGACGGCCTCGCAGCAATTTCGTCGCGTCCTGTTTGCCTTCCACTACTTTGCGCACGATGCCTCGGAGGCGATCGACCTCGGGAGGATTCAGCTCCAGGGTGCGGTGCGGATCGGAAAACATGAATGTATCCACGACCACGCCGCCCGCATTCGAAAACGCCTCGGCTTTCAGAATGTTCAATCCGAAACTGGAGATCGCTCCGGCAACAGGAGCGAACAATGCGGGACGATCCCGAGTCAGCAGAGTCAAGCGGTAAGTGCTCTGCTCATGCTCGATCTCAATGGCCAGCGGAGCGGACTCGAGACGGCGCGCGAGGGCGAGGTGTCCGTCGATTTCAGCCGAACTGTGGGTGCGCAGGTAGCGCGTGGGCAGGCCTTCGAGAAAGTGTGCGCGTTCGGGATCCGCGCCGGGCTCAGCATGAATTCGAGCGGTTCCCAATTCGCGCGTCAGTTCCTCGTGGGCCAGCAAATACGCACGCCAGAGCTGCTCCAAGCGCCATGGCGTCATGGCCTGCGGATTCACGGCGCTGATGTCCGCGTACGTCAGCATGGTGAGCAGCTTCAATCGCTCGATGGTTTCCACCTGGCCGGTCAGAAGGCGTGCGGTGGATGCGTCGGACAAATCGCGCGAAGTCATGACGCTTGAGAGGGCAAGGTGTTTCGTCACCAGGAATTCAATTGCGGCGCAATCCGCTGCTGGAGCGCCCAAGCGCCCCAGCACGATCTTCGCGATACGCAGCGATTCGGCGACATGCTCACGCCCCGATCCCTTGCCGATATCGTGCACCAGCAGCGCGAACCGCAGCAATTCCTTCTGGTCCTGAATTTCCTCGAAAAGCGAAGCAAACCGGCCGTCCTTGATCGACTCCAGCAGATCGAGAGCCACCAGCGTATGCTCGTCCACGGTGTAGCGATGATAAAAATCGCGAACCACCAGGCATTCGATATTGCGCCACTCCGGCAACACCGCGGGCAGCGCGCCGCACTCCTGCATGGCGCGCAGACCATAAGACGCATGCGGCAGGGACAGAAGCTTTTTCCAATCGGACCAATTGGCCTTGGGCACGAAGCCCTTGAGGCGATCGACCGTATCGGGGGCCAGCCGCAACTGGTGGCGGGCCACGAACTGGAACAGGCTGAGATCGGCCGGCAAAATGTTGCTCGACCGCAGCAGAACCTGGTCCCGCACCACGCTGAATTCCGGAGTCGACAGGCGCGAGCGCCATTCGTGAAAACGTCCCAGGAGGCTGCCGGGCTGCTCCGAAACCATCTCGATGGCATGACGTGCGGCGCGATCGACCAGCCTGGCCTGGCGATAGTAATCGCGCATGAGGTCGGCTGGAGACTCGTCAAAACCCTCCTGCAAATCGAAGCTGAGGACGTTTTGATCGCGGCCCGCGGCTTGGTGCAGGCGAATGCGAATGGCGCTCAGGAAATGAAACGCGTCATCTAAACCGCGGGCAACATCACGCGGATGCAAGGTGGCCAGCCAGCGGACGGTTTGGAGGTCGCGCAAGCCTCCGGGAGTATCTTTGACGTTGGGCTCCAGGTGATAAATAGTGTTCTGATATTTCGCCCGGCGGCCGACGGCAAGCGTGGCCAGCTGACGGGCGACAGCCTCGCCGCGCTTCTGAATAAAGGCTCGAAATTTCTGGTCGAGAGTGTCGAACAGCGTGGGGTCGCCGGATAGTATACGGCGATCCAGCAGGCTGATAGTCAGCTCGGCGTTCTGCTCGTGTTCGATGACGCACTCGGCCACGGTGTGAACGGAGTGGCTGGGGCGCAGGCCGGAATCCCACAGGGATTGGAGAAAGAGCGACAGCGTTTCCTTCACGGCGGGAACTTGCGTGTCCGATTCAATGAGGATGAGCAGATCGACGTCGGAGTGAGGGAACAATTCGCCGCGGCCAAAGCCTCCGACGGCGATCAGGGTGAGAGCGGAGGGGAATTTCAGTTCCAGGGTGGCGGAGTAGGATTGACGGACTCGCGCCTCTACGGCGGAGGTGCGCGCGGCGAGGGATTCGTCGATTGTGAGGGGGGTCACAGGCTCTGCTTCCTGTGGTCAGGAAAAAGTATGTTGACCGCCGATGAACGCGGATGAACGCCGATATGATTGCTTGTTTTCCATCGGCGTTTATCAGCGTTCATCGGCGGTCAACTTTTTTTCTACAATGCGGATTCGCCGCGGTCGTCGTTGCGGATTCTGATGGCTTCCGCTACGTCGTAGACGAAGATTTTTCCGTCGCCGATTTTGCCGGTGTGGGCCGACGCTACCAGCGTCTTAATCACTTCGTCGTAGCGGGCGCCGGGAATCACCATTTCGAGCTTGATTTTCGGCAGCAGGTCCACCTGATACTCCATGCCGCGATAGATTTCCTTGTGACCTTTCTGGCGGCCGTGGCCGCGCACCTCGGTGATCGTCATGCCGTCGATGCCGATGGCTTTGAGAGCTTCCTTCACTTCTTCGAGCTTATGAGGTTGGATAATCGCTTCGATTTTCTTCATGTCGTCCTATTTTCTGTGCATAGGCCGAAGCCTGACGCTCCCTATGGTCACCGGCTCGGTAAGACATGAGGACCGTCCTTTTATGCCTCGAAATTATATCCTTCCTCGCCGTGCATGCTCAGATCGAGTCCTTCAA
Organism: Bryobacterales bacterium; assembly: GCA_963813145.1. Lineage (GTDB taxonomy): Bacteria > Acidobacteriota > Terriglobia > Bryobacterales > Bryobacteraceae > Palsa-187. The sequence continues at coordinate 820,910 of CAWEXX010000001.1, read as the reverse complement.
TTTCCTCGTCCGCAGACACGCGCACGCCAATCATGGCGTCGCAGATTTTCAGAATGATGAACGTGCCCACAATCGCGAGACCGGCCGCGATGGCCACGCCGATGGCCTGGTTGCCTACTTGCGCCGCGTTACCATCCGCCCAGCCGAGGCCTTTGCCGGACATCACGTCGTTGATTTCTTTGGTGGCGAACACGCCGGTGAGCAGCGCGCCCAGCGTTCCGCCCGCGCCGTGTACGCCAAAGGCGTCAAGCGAATCGTCGTAGCCGAAAATCTTTTTGACGGTGGTCGCCATCAGGAAACAGACTACGCCGGCGGCGAGCGCCGATGATCAGAGCCGGCATCGGCTTCACGAATCCCGAGGCAGGAGTGATGGCGACGAGTCCCGCGACCGAGCCGGAGATCGCTCCGAGCACGCTGGGCTTGCCGGTGTGCGCCCATTCGGCAACCATCCAAGACAGTGCCGCGGCGGCGGCGGCGAAGTGCGTTGCAACGAATGCGCTGGTGGCCAAAGAGGATGCCGCGAGAGCCGATCCGGCGTTGAATCCGAACCAGCCGACCCACAGCAGGCAGGCGCCGACGGTCGAAAGCACCATGCTGTGCGGACGCATCGGCTCATTGGGATATCCTTTGCGCTTCCCCAGATAGAGGGCGCAGACCAGCGCCGAAACGCCGGAGGTGATGTGCACCACGGTGCCGCCCGCGAAATCGAAGCACGGGATTTTTCCGCCCAGGGTGGCGTTGAGGAATCCGCCTTTGCCCCACACCATGTGCGCCATCGGAAAGTACACGATGAGCATCCACAGCGTCATGAACAGCAGCATGGCGGAGAATTTCATGCGCTCGGCGAACGCTCCGGTAGATGAGCGCGGGCGTGATGATGGCGAACATCAACTGATAGATCATGAACGTCGGATTGCGGAATGGTGCCCGCGTAATCGGCGTTGGGCGCGGCGCCCACGTTGTGCAGGAACAGATAATTGAAGCCGCCGAGGAACGGAGAGCCCTCGGCAAACGCGAAGCTATAGCCGACCAGCGCCCAGATCACGGTGACGAGGGCCATCAGCACGAAGCTCTGCATCATGGTGGCGAGGACGTTCTTGCGCCGGACCAGGCCGCCGTAAAACAGAGCGAGACCGGGGCCGGTCATCATCAGAACCAGCGCGGCGCTGACCAGCATCCAGGCGTTATCGCCGGCGCTTTGGGCGGCCTTGGCGGCTTTGTCCAGGTCGGAGAGTCTTTTCTCCAAATCACGCTGGCTGGGCGGAGGCAAGAGCGGTCAGCAGAAAAAACGGGATGGAGAGGTGGCGGAGCATAGACTTTCCAATAGGTAAACAATCCAGTATAGGAGAGTCTTAAGGCGCGGCCAGTCAAACCTTTTGATCGATGCGATTGAAGTTTTCTATAAGGACGGTGCCGATGGGCGGGCCCTCAAGCTCGGCAATGGTGTCGCCGAGGATGGCCTTGGTGAATTGCAGTCCCACCAGGTACTTGCTGCCGTTCCGGACCATGTTGCGCACCTTGGCCGATCCGGTGAACCTGATCCGCTCCGAGGCGATCAGGACAGTGGTGCCGGCGCGCATGGGGCGAGGCGATTCGATGCGCAGGCCGGTTTCAGAGATATCGATACACTTCGTGAGGGCGTAGCGGGGCTCGCCGAGTTCCTCCCAGGAGATGCGGATGGGATTGATCCACGAAATGCGCCGGTGGCGACGACGGTTTTTCTCTACCGGCATAATGCTCCATACGACTTATCGGCAGGAAGGGATCAGCGCGATAGAACTTCGCGGCGTCGAGACTCTCGAAAACAACGCAGGCCGATTGCCAATCGGCCGCAGGCTGCCAGCCTGCCCTACAGTAGCGGGAGCGGTGTACGATGTTCCTGATGGATCCTCTTGACGAAAATCGACGGTATTGGCTGGAAGACGACGACGGCGATGGCGGGGGTGACGGCGGCGGCGACGATTACGACGGTCAAGATGACGACGACCAGCAGGATGACGACGATCAGCAAGAGGATGATGAACAGCAGGATGACGAGGCTCAGGACGATGAGGCTCAGGATGACGAACAGCAGGACGACGACGCGGAAGCTGACGGACGCTGATGGCGGCGGCGACAATAACGACGACGAGTATTACGACGACGTCAATGAATCCTTCTCCGATCCCGACGATCTAGTCGAGCTGGACGACGACACCGCGCCTTCGGCCGAGGCGTTCCCCAATGCTTCGGAAGACGATTTTCAGGAAGACGACGGCACCTGGACGGAATCCGATTACGACGAATCCGCGAAGAACCTGTTCGGCGATCACCAGTATTTCGGCGACACGCAGGCGACCAAGCTCGCCACGCAGGGCTATCAGGAGTACGCCGATCCGGGCTTCATGCGCGGGCTGAACGCGGTGGTGCCGGGCAGCGCCGATACGGTCAATTTTTACGAGCGCGACGGCCGTCTGCATGCGTTCGGTTTCATCGAGGCGGCGGCGTTGTCGCTCTTGATGGCTCGCTTCACGGGTGTCGATTTCAGCAACATGGACGTCAGCGTGCCGCAGAAAGGCGACATCGCTCCGCCGCAGCCTCTGCCGCCGGCGTTCGCGGCGATCGAGCCGAAGGACGCGGTGGACCTGCGAAAATTCGCGACGCCGATCGGCGATCAGGGACAGACTTCGCGCTGCTCGGCATTCGCCTGGACGCACGCCACGGAGCTGGTGACCAACATCAAGACGGGCAGCGCGCCGCGGCTGTCGCCCAGTTTCACCATGCTCCAGTTTCAGCGCATGCAGGGCGACGCGCAGGACTTTAAGTATGCATATTCGGGCGGCGATGGCACGACGGGCGGACCGGATCCGGGCAAGTTGCTTACCGAACAGGGAACCTGCCGCCAGGAGTTGTGGCCGGATTCGAGCGAGGTGCCGGTGACGTCCGAACGGGTGCTGGCGGCGGATGCGGGGAAACACACGCTGCCCGCGACTCCGCTGCCGATTTCGCTCGAGGACGCGCGCAAGGTGCTGAGCGCGGGGTGTCCGGTGCATGTATCGATGAACACCGGGCAGTCGTTTTCGGACATCGGGCGGGACGGAATGTTCAACGCGGCCGAGGCGCCCAGCGGACAGCACGGACGCCATGCGATGCTGATGGTGGGATACACCGGAAATTTTTATATCATCAAGAATTCGTGGGGCTCGGATTGGGGCGATAACGGATATTGTTACGTGCCCAAGAAAGTGCTGGAAGCGTCCGACCCGGAACTGATCGCAGTATTAGTCAAGAAGGATGAGGAACCACCAAAATGATCACCCGTCGCACATTGTTGGCCATGGCGCCTGCTGTATTAACCGCGTCAAAAAGTGATTCGAAGAATCCGATTGTGGGCTCCGGAGCCTATCAATACGAGATGATTTCGGATTGGGGGGAGCTGCCTGCCGGCCTGAAATACGGCAACACCCACGGGGTCTGCGAGGATTCGCAGGGGCACATCTATATTCATCACACGGTGAACAAGACCAGCGAGAAGCACGACACCATGGTCGTGTTCGACGCCAAGGGGAAGTTCGTGAAGAGCTGGGGCGCGGCGTTCGAGGGCGGCGCGCATGGGCTGCATATTCACAAGGAAGGTCGCGAGGAGTTTCTGTATCTGTGCGACACCAAGCGCGCGCTGGTCGTGAAGACGACGCTGGCCGGCGAAGAAGTGTTTACGCTCAAGTATCCGCAGGAATCCAAGGAATACGGCGCGGCGAAGATTAAATATAGTCCCACCAATCTGGCGATTGCGCCGAACGGCGATATTTACGTCGGGGACGGCTACGGGTCCAGCTATATCAATCAGTACAACAGCAAGGGCGAGTATATTCGCACGTTCGGCGGAAAAGGGAAGGAAGCCGGGTCAGCTGGATTGTCCGCACGGAATCACTGTCGACCTGCGCGGCAAGGAGCCGCTGCTGTTGGTGGCGGATCGCGGCAATGCGCGGCTGCAATATTTCACGATGGACGGGAAACACGTGAAATTTGTCGGCGGGACGAATCAGCCGTGTCATTTCAGCGAGCGCAAAGGCGTGTTCGTGATCCCTGATCTGGGGGCGCGCGTCACGCTGATCGACAAGAACAACGAAGTGATCGAGCACCTGGGCGACGATTCGGCGAGCGAGTGGCGGAAGACGCGCACGATGGCTCGGGAGGCGTTTAAACCCGGGAAGTTCGTGGCTCCGCACGGGGCTAGTTTCGATCACGCGGGTAATATTTTCGTGGTGGAGTGGGTGGAAGTGGGTCGGGTGACGAAGTTGCGGAAAGTCTAGGGTCTGCCCGCATGCTTACGCCAAGCTGAGCCGCGCATGCGTCAGCATGCGGACAATCGATAATAATATCGCGCGAGGACGAAGATCGCGGAATACACGTCCAGCGCGGCGAAAAGCACAATCAGTAATCCCATCGCCCAAAGGACTTTTTGGCGGCCTGCCAGAATCAGCGCACCCGCAGCGATGAGAAGCGCCTCGGGACGATCAACGCATAGAAGTACCAGCCTGGAGCGAAGGAGATGTTTTTGACCAGGAAGATGGAAACCGTCTGATAAGAGATTCCCGCGGCAAACAGTGCTTCGATCGCGCATAACAGCCCTAATTTGACCTTAAATCGTCCCCATGGACGTTTCAGGAGGGCTGAGACGACCATAATTGCGAGTAGCGCGAAGATCCCTTCAAACACACGATACATCCAGCTTCGGAGGGTGAGAAAGCTCCAGGCGCCGGTCCAGATATGGGTCCAGAGTGCGGTGTCGATTACGGCCAACCAATGCACTCTTCCGATAGCTGCGATCTTCGCGGCGAACCCGAGTTTGGCCGCGGAGACGTCCATGATTTCGCCGGTCGGAGTTCCGGTCAGAAGAAGATTTCGCCAATACCACCAGCCTCCGATGCAGATGGCGGCGGCGAATGACTAAAGGCGGCGGCGCAGGATCAGGACTGGAAGGAAGACCAGAAAATAGGCCTTGGTAAGGAGGGCCAGGCCCAGCGCCAGACCCAGGGCGGGTGCTTTTTCCCTCAGCAGCATCAGGACGATCCACGAAGCCAGGGCAATGGACAGGCTTTCGTTGCCGATTCTCGAGATATCGATCATCAGGCCGGGCATAGCCGCGATCATGGCACACACGCTCAATGCCATCGCGCGGCTATAGAACAGCTCGAACGCCGCGAGATAGGCGAACGGAATCACTAGCGACGCAATGAAAATACTGAACAGGCGCAAGCGATAAACACGCGTCGCGATGGGGGCGCTGATCCACACGCGGTTCGGCACCGACAGGATCCAGTAATAAAGAGGGGGCTGCTGGGCTTCGAACAGAGTGAGCGGGTCCGCCGCTTCATGCCGCAGTGCGGCCGATTGCACGGAGTGACGGATCTCCTCTGTAACGCCGGCGGAGGTGCGCGGCAATGACCCGGAGTGTAGCCGTAGGTGCTCTACAAAGGCGTAATGGCCCCATTCGTCGAAGCCTTCCCACAAGGGAATCAACTGGCAGTAAAACGCGCCACGGAGGAGAAACACAAGCCAGATGACGATGAAGATAGGTAAATTCTTATTCACACTTTGATGCAGGGGTGCCGATGAGTGCCTTGTGAGCAGCTCCATTACTCCGATTATCATGAATCTGACGGGTCAGTATGCCACCGACTTTCAGAACATCCTTAATAGAGCGGTGCAGGTGGCTCAAATTCCCCTGTCGCAACTCCAGGCGCAGGATACTTATATCCTCGGTCACAAAACGTCGCTAGGTTCCCTGGGAGCCACGGTAAGCGCGCTTACGGCGAGCCTGCAGAACTTGGGCACGCTCGCGGCGGGTCAGGCGCTGAGCGCCACCAGCTCCAATCCGGCGGCGGTGACCGCTTCCGATTCCGGGGCCACGAGCGCTGCCAGCTATACCATCAATTCCGTTACTTCCGCGGCCTCCGCCGCTTCCGAAACATCGCTTACCGGGTACGCGAATTCCGCCACCACGCCGATCACCACCGGGGTGACCAACCCGGGCCAGATGCAACTGATGGTGGGCGGCACGCCCTACAATTTCACGCTCACCAAGAACAATCTTGCGGGTCTGATGAATCAGATCAACGGTCTGGGGGCGGGCGTTACGGCCTCCATTCTGACCACTGCCGGCGGGAACTATCTTTCGCTCCAGTCCAATGCCACCGGGGCCGCCCCGCTGCAGTTGAACGACCTTTCCACGGGCGCGAGCACCAACATTGTATCGGCCACCACTCCGGGGACCGACGCGGTCTTTCAATTGAACGGAATTCCGATCACCCAGGCCAGCAACACGGTGAACAGCGTGATCTCCGGGATGACGTTCAACATCGTGGGCGCATCCAATTCGCCGGTGACGTTGACTCTGGCCAGCGATTCCTCGCAGCTTTCCTCCAGCCTGCAGGATTTGGTGACCAATTACAACGCGCTGGCAGCGGCGGTGCAGGCGCAGCAGGGCACGAACGCGGGCGCGCTACTGGGCGACCCGGTGATCGGCCAGCTGCGGCAAGTGATGCATCAGTTGACTTCGTATCAGGGAAGCAGCGGAAGCATCAGGAGCCTCGCGGACCTCGGCATCACGTTCAATTCCGCGAATGGAGCAGCGACCTTCGATCCCACCAGGGTTGCCGCGATGAGCACGACCCAGGTCACCGATGCGCTGAAGTACGTGGGATCCGCTTCCACCGGCCTGGGCGGGTTTTCGAAGACCTTCGGCCAGATTAGCGATCCCATCAGCGGATTGATCCAAATCGAGGTGGCTGGCGACACCAACACCGATACGCACCTCCAAGCCCAGATGGCCGCCACGACGGCGAACATCATCAACATGCAGAAGAGTCTGGCCAAGCAGATCGAGGCGGCCGACGCACTGGAGTCCGCCTACGAATCGCAGCAACAGACCCTGACCGCCAGTCTGCAAGGCCTCTATCTGACCTTGTACGGGAAATCCACCGGGAACGTGGCATGACGCTCGAACAGACGACGCGCCGCATCCTCGCCGCCGCCGATATGCAGGACCTGCAGGCACTTCAAGCCGCCGGGGAAATGCGGCAGGAAGCGCTCGACGCGCTGCACTCGACGGCGCGGTCGACAGCCTTGTACACCGACGTTGCCGCTTCCATCGCAGCGGGAGAGAAAGCCCAGCAGTCGCTGCGGATCATAAAGCAGCGCCTTCGCAACGAGAGCCGGAGACTGTCTCACATCGAAGACGGATTCATGCGAGCGCTGCTGCCGGTGGCCAAGCACCAGGTCGACTACAAGGGTTGATACCGACCGATCGCATTCGCAATTCGCGATTCGCGAATATAGAATTGTTCCACCGCCCCTTTTTTAATCGCCACGAATCTCGAGGCGTTCAAGGGCCGTGGGAAAGCGGTCTCCTTGGTAGCCATTGCTCATTTAAACCACCTATCAGCCATTGACGAGGCACATGGTGGCACAGGCCTCAGCCTGTGCAAGACTTTTTCATCATCCTGCTAGTCAAGCGAGAATTAGCCTGGTGCTCCGGCGGCTCGAAGAACTCGCCTCAGTCTGACAGGTCGCTCCGTCCTCATCCCAAACTTCTGCCGCGCGTCTTCCCCGCCGCATACGCGCACGAACCCGCCGCCGGACACTCTCCGCACTTGGGATTCGTCCGCTTGCACATCGTCTGTCCGTGACACTTCAGCAATAAGTACGCCCGTGCGCGAGCATCGAATTTCGCCGGCACCCCCGCCGCGATCGACATTTGCGCTTCTTTGTAAGTGACGCCGTAATTCTCCCGCTCCCGCCCATGTTCGATGCGCACCAGCACGTGCGGACAATTCGATGGGACGGCAGCCACTGGCGAAAAGCCTCCGAACAAAAGGATGCGGTCGGCGCCCGGATCGGCAATGTTGGGAAACTTCTTCAACGCGGTGCGAGCCTTCGCGATCGGCAACGCGCGCAGCGCGCCCGATAGATCGCCGCCGAATTCTTTTTGGACTCTTTCGGCAATCTCCTTCAACCGCATGGCGCGCAGCTCCGGCACCATGCCTCCGGGTTTCAACGCGGCCGCCATCTTCGCAGGATTCGCGGCAAGAAGCTCGTCCGGATCGACGCCGATCTTGCTCTGCAACGATGCCCAGCCCTTGGCGCATGCAGCATCGCTCGCCGGATAACCGCAGAGCCACCAGACCAGGAAATGATACGGATCGACCGGCCAGCATGGCGTCTGCGGGCCGTGGAAAGCTTCCAGCGTATCGAGCAACTGCGAAACATTCGGCATCGGAGAGACATCAACATGTTGCTTTAACAGGATGCTGAAAAAGTCTCAGCCATTAGACAGACTAAAGTCTGTGCCACCTGCTATCACCCATTTACGAGCACAGGGTGGCACAGGCTTCAGCCTGTGAGAGACTTTATCATCATCCTGCTAACGGGGATAGCCGCCGCGACCACTCGGCAGCTGCACGCCGGTCTTCTCCTTTACCTTCGCCGCCCCGAAGTACAGCTTCACGTCCACGATCTTCGTCTTCTCGTTGTTGGTCTTCTCGGCGCGCGTCTCGCCCAGGTTGTCGAACACTCCATCGGCGCGAAGAGTCTTCAGGAATTGGTCGGGATAATCGGGATGAAAAGGCTCGCCCATCTTCATGCTCCAGACCTTGCGGATCTGGGGCTCGGTCAGCATATCCAGCCCTTCAATCGTCAGCTTGCCCATGTGATACTGCGCGCCCGGAGAAACGGTGATCAGCGCGTCCACAGTGTGCGTCTGTTCGTGAATCGTGCGATCCGTTTTCGCCGTGGCGTGCAAATAGCCGTTGTTTTTCAGCCGGTCCGCGATCTTGATGGCTCCCGCCCGCACCTCTTCCAGGTTCGCGATATCGCCCGCGCGCCACTTACCGATGTTCTTAATTCCGTCCGCCTCGTCCGGCGGAACGCCCGTTACCTTGACCGATCCCAAATTGTACGATTCGCCTTCGTTCACCGTGATGGTCACAGACACGCCGTCGATCTTGGCCGCTTTTTCCACTACGATTTTCGGGAACGTCACGCCCACGCGGCCCCGCGCTTCATAAAGCGATCGCGTACTGGCGTCCAGCAATTCCTTCATGGTCGCCTCGCTGTACGGCACGCCGACCGCGACGGGCGCTAAAGAATTCACCAGCGTGGTCGTCGGCAACACATCGTTGCCGGTGAAGTGGACCTCGGCGATGTTCGGCCGCGCGCCAGGCGGACGGAAAACGATGTTCGGCTGATCCGGCACGTCGGACATCACTTTGCCGACCACCTCCACCTTGCCGCCTAGAAATTCCGCGATCGCCGCCGTGTACCGCGTGATGACTTCTTTCGTGGCCGGAATGCGGTCGTCCAGAATCAGCTCCTGTTTGCGTAGCATCGCGCGCAGGTCCGCGTCGGAAGCGGGCAGATCCTCGAAGCGGTACGGGAACCAATATTCGACCTCGATCACCCGCAGCACGCCGTCGACGCCCTTCGAATCCATGCTGGGCTTGAATTCGTAGGCCACGCTTTGGAATGCCCCGGTCTCCATCAGCCTCTTGCGAGCCTGGTCGAAATCGGTGCGAATCACCGGTTCGCCGATTTTGAGTCCAGCGACAGCCAGGATTTTCGCCACCGTGAGCTTCTGGTTCCCCTCCACCCGCAAAGCTTCGAGCGGAAACACAGCCGGAGCGGGCTCCGCGCGCTTCTTCTGCTGCGCGCACAGCGCGGTGACCATCAAAACTCCGGCAACCCATCTCATATAGATTCCAACGCGCCCCGCCGCCGCTAGGTTACATTCCGCCTACTGGCTACTGGCTCCTGGCTACTGGCTACTCTAGGTCGATCGCCACGTACCTCAACTTAGTCCCCCTCTGAATCTGCAGCACCGCCGTCTCCCCGGCTTGATCGCATCAAGCGCCGCCCGCAGCGCGGCAATCGAGACCGTCGGCGTCTTGTTGATCTCGTAAATCACGTCGCCCGGTTCCAGCACCGCTCCCGGGGCGTCGAACGCCCGCGCCGCCACCACGATGCCGTAATCGTGCCGCAGATCGGACAGCATATCCGCCAGCTTCTCGGTGATTTCGATGGCTAAAATGCCCAGTCTGCGGACGAGATTCTTTTCCGGACTCACCAGATCGGCGAAGCGCTGCGGATCGTCGTCGCGCTCGATCACCGGGACGCTGAATTTGAGCTCGACGCCGTCTCGTTTCGCCGTCAAATCGACGATCGCCGACAACGACTGCTGATACACCAGATTTTCCAACTGGCGCGCGTCTTCCATCTGGCGGCCCGCCCACAGTCAGGATGATATCGCCCGGCTTGAGTCCCGCCTTAGCGGCCGGCCCCCCCGGCAGGACATCGGCGGCGATCACTCCCCAGTCCTGCGGCAGCGAAAGACCTTTCGCCAGCGCAGGAGTAATGGTCTGCGCCCACGATTCCGATCTGCCCGCGGTGCACGTGCCCGTCCTTGATAATCTGCTCGTAGCTGCTGCGGACCAGATTGCTGGGCACCGCGAAACCGATCCCTTCGCTGCCGCCCGATTGCGTCAGGATAAACGTGTTGATTCCCACCACCCGCCCTTCGGAATCCACCAGCGGGCCTCCGCTGTTGCCGGGATTAATCGGCGCGTCGGTCTGCACGTAGGTCATCGGATCGTCCAGCTTCAACTGCCGCGCGGTGGAGCTGACAATGCCCATGCTCACCGAGCCTTCGAGCCCCAGCGGATTCCCGAACGCCATCACCAGCTGGCCCTGCCGCAGTTTCCTAGAATCGCCCAGCATGAGCTTGGCCAGGCCCTTGCGTTCGATCTTGATCACCGCCAGGTCCGCCTCCCGGTCCACGCCGATCAGTTTCGCGATCAACGTCGAATCGGGCATGTGGACCGCGCGGTTTTCATTGTGCAATTTCACTTCGATCTTCAGCGCGTTGCGGACCACGTGATTGTTGGTGAGGATGAATCCGTCCTCCGAAAGAATCACTCCGGACCCGGTGCTGCGCTGCTTCGACAGCAGGCTGGACGTATTGGTGCTCTCGCTGTCTTCCGAGGAAGCGTAGCCGGTCGAGAAAATCTGAACCACCGAAGGACGAACGCGCTGGGCCAGCGATTCGAAAGAGGCGCTCAGTTCACCCAGGGAAACAGTGGTTTTAGCTTGCGAGAAAGCGAACGTCGCGGAAACAAAGAGGAGGAAAATCGAGCGCATCTATCCTAATCCTGGCACAGATTTTAGTTCGGGAGGCGTTACGATCCCCTCCATAACTGCCGAGGTTCGGTGTCGCCGTTGAGGCGAGGCCAATCCCGCGATACTGAACCCCGACAGTCATGGAGGGGTCATGCTAACGAACTCGCCGATACGGGCCACTAGTAGCCGCGAGCCATCCCAAAAGAGCCGCGACCAGCGGGAGCGGTCAGCCTTCGAGCAACGAGCGATTGCAAACGTTACACGCCTCAGCCCCTTCCCGCGTCTTGCTTTAATAAAACCAGGAGGAGCCGACACGATGCCGCGAACCATCCTGACCGCGAGTTTTGCGTGTTTCGCCGCCAGTCATCTTTACTCGCAAGCCTCTCCCGAGTTTGAGGTAGCGACGGTCAAGCCCGCCCCACCCCAGTCCGGCCCGCGAACCCACACCCGAATATCTACGGACACTGGCACGGGGAAATTGACTTACGCCAACGTCAGTTTGAAGGAAGCGATAGGGCAAGCGTATAAAGTTCAGCAGTATCAGATCAGTGGGCCGGACTGGCTCGAAACCGACCGCTTCGATATCGTCGCGAAGTTCCCACCTTACACTGAGACGGAGCAGGTCCGGCTGATGCTGCAGGCTCTTCTGGCGGACCGCTTCAAACTAACCCTTCATCGCGAGACGAAAGAATTGCCAGTATACGCGCTGACCGTCGCCAGGAACGGACCTAAGTTTGGGAAATCCGAAACCGCCTCCGGCATCACCACCAACTCGAGCCGGACGCAGTGGCATGTGGTCGCCAAAGGATCCATGGAGCGCTTTGCGGAGTTTCTGACTAGCGAGGCCGGGCGGTTGGTCCTGGACAAAACGGGCCTGCCCGGGTCATATGAGATAACGCTCGATTGGGCCCCCGACGGCGACGCGCTCCCCTCGCTCTTTACCGCATTGCAGGAGCAACTCGGACTCAAACTTGTGTCCACCAAGGGTCCAGTAGAGACGATAGTAGTGGATCACGCCGACCGAACGCCGGCGGAGAATTAGATCCGTCGCAGTCATTTCGAAAGCGCTGTAGCCGCCATGCAGAGTCTGAGCAAGGTGGAGGCTGGCGGCCTGCGGCCGATTGTGGGTGCCAGTTCCGGTGGGGCAGGTCCCCGACCTGCCGCCGGCTCTTGGCCGGCGTTCTCTCGCTGTTCTCGCCATGCAAAGAGGTGGTGTGACCCGCAGCTTACTAATTCGCCGACGGTTTCTCCACATGCTCGATGGTTAAATACTCCGACGGACCTCGCTGCGATTCCAGCATTAGCCCAAGCTGCTCCCGCAGCGCTTTGAAGATTGACGGCCCCAGCGCCTCGGGGTCTTCGCGCGACCCCTTTGTGAGATTCGAAGTGTATGCCAACTTGAAATCGTAGCTTCCCTCGAGACCGGTCTTGTCCAACACCGTGCGTCCAGTCTCGCCCTCCAGCAGTAACACCAAACGTGAGATGGGGAGGTTCGAAAAAAGCCTCTCGCCAGGCTTGCCGCCCATCTTGATCGCCGGAACGGAGCCATCGTCGTCATGCGGAACAAGTTTGGGCGGATCTTTGTCCACAAACAGCGCGTATACCGGCTCCTCTCTCGTCTCCCTGTGGACTTTCAGCTGGAACCGATCTGCAAGCAGGTTTTGGAGCATCAAGCGAGCTTGCTCGCCGCTTGTCGGTTTCTCCGCCCTCGCATCGATATCGAATCCGTCCGAGTCCACCCAGCCCGGCCCTCCGGAAACCTGCCGGTCCGAGACGCCGTACGCCAGCATCACGAGGATTCTAAGCCGGGCACTGGTGCCCTGAAAGCCTCGGTAGCCTTTCCCGCCGGGGACAAAGCCGATAAACCCGCGGGTATCGAGCCTATTCGGCTTCACCGACGCCACTTCAAACGCCGGCTGAGCGAACATCATACCGGCGCTCGCAAGCAGACTCAAGGTCCGGAGCATGATTCTACTGATTCTCGTCCTTGTGAATCAGGGTTCGTCTCATCATCTCCGGTTCCGCCACCGTGTAATCGGAGGGAACCTGAAACAGCGTGGCTGCCGGCTCGCTGCGATTGATGTTGGTCAATTTATAGGTCGTAGTCCCGGTGCGTGGATCGCTGCGTTTCGTCATCACAACGGTTTGCAGGTCCGACGAATACCAGCGCTCAGTCGTCGTGACGAGGGGTTGTTCGTTGCCGATCTGGCCAGCGGGAATAGTCATGGTCGTGCGCGTTCCCTCCGCCGATACTCCCTCGATCACCTGCATTCCAAGGTTCTCCGTTTTCACATCGCCCTTGGAGGTGCTGAAATCGTGCGTGGTGACGAAGCCGATATTCCCGCCAGCGCCGCCGTCAGAAGTAACTACCACAGTCCGGTTCTCGGTTTTTGCGGCTCTCATCTTTGCCTCATCCTCGGCTTTCATCGCGCCGGAATTGGAGTTGAATGTGAAAGTGCGCATCGTATTCTTGTGCGCCATTTTGCTGCGCGGCTCCAGAGCATAACTGACGGACTCCACCGGATCGGAAATAAAAATCGACCGCACAGTCCCGCCCGAGGATTCCTCGCGCCGCTCCCGACCCTGGCTATCGCGATAGAGCATGGAAGTATTGCTGTGAGTGATGCGGTTTCCATCGGCCAGCGCTTGCACCGACTCGTTCACCGCTTGCGCCGAGTAGGGCGCGCCCTTCACGGTCTTGCCGCTGATCATCTCGCCGCCCAGGACTTCGAATCCGCCGGCCATCATTTTGAATTCGGCCATCTTTTTCTCGACCGCCGCCTTCTCCGAATCCTGCGCGGACAGCGGAATCAGGCTGATTAAGGCTCCGCAGAGCACGAGTTTTGTCATTTTAAGCTCCTTTAAGATCAATTAACGTATCGTACGAACCGGATAGCGCGCGCCAGCCCCTCTTCTCCCACCAGGACGTCGGCCTCAATCGTATCCGCCAGCCGATCCTCACTCACCGGCAGCCCTACGCTCCGCATGGCGGAAGCCGGCAGGCTGACTCGCAAAAGTTCCCCTCTTTCAAATGGTTGCGCGTCCTCCATCAGAGGGAAAAAATCGGTAACTACTTCCCTCGGCGCGGGCCTGCGGCGGACCGGCTTGCTGACCGCCACCCGAGCCATCGGGACGGTAACCACGGGAGGCGTAACTACTGCAATATCCATAGTTTGAAGCTTAGGCCGGGTGTTGATAAACAGCACTAATGCCGCCGCCAAAGCAGCGAGACCGAAATAGGGCCAGATAAGGCGTTTGTGCCGTTTTCTGAATGCCGCTCTGAGCCGTGCTTCCACTCTCGCCGGAGCTTCCCGATCCCGGTCGCTCTCAGCCAGCGCATGTAACGCATTCAAAACGTCTTCTTCGTTCATACCACGGTACTCCTCACGGCCAGCGGACGCAGTTTTTGCGCCAGCATGGACCGTCCCCTGTTCAACCTGGACCGCACCGTGCCGATCGGACAATCGAGCACCTGCGCCGCCTCCTCATAACTCGTGTCATTGATATCGCAAAGCACGACCGCTTCACGATAGACCAACGGCAGACTTAGCACCGCACGCCGAACGTTTTCAATGCTTTCGCGCCTGGTCAGGTCCTCGAGAACATCTTCCGTGCTGGCATAATCTTCAATTTCCGCCGACCGGTCCTTTTCGAGACGCCGCAGCACCAGATTGCGGGCGATCCCGTATAAAAACGAAGCCAGCGATCCCCGCGCGGCATCGTATTTCGCAGCTTTGGACAACAGCGCCATGAAAACTTCCTGCGTAACATCCTCGGCAATCACCACGTTACCGGTCATCTGCAAGGCAAACCGGTACACTGGCGCCTGCCGGCGGCGATAGAGCGCAGTAAAGGCGTCCTCGTCGCCCGCGAGCATCATCAGCAGCAGTTCGTGATCGCTATATTGCACTTTCTGTAACGACTTCATTTTCGAGGAACCGTTAGTTCCAAATGCTACACTGAAAATAAAATGACCTACGACGTGATTGTTATCGGGAGTGGTCCCGGTGGGTATTCGGCTGCGATTCGCGCCGGGCAGTATGGATTGAAGGTTGGGCTGGTCGAGAAAGACCCAAGACTAGGCGGGACTTGCCTGCTGGTCGGGTGCATTCCGACCAAGTCGCTTTTGCACACCGCCGATGTTTGGGACCGGTTTGTGCACTCCGAAGAAGAGGGTATTCATTGCGAGAATCCTCGCCTGGATTACCCGCTGGTGAGCGACCGGAAAAACAAGATCGTCAGCAAACACTCCAAAGGCATCGAGTTCCTCTTCAAGAAGAACAAAGTCGACTGGATCAAGGGACACGGACGGCTGGCCGGGCCTGGGAAGGTTGAGGTCACTGCGCCGGACGGGACCAAGAACGTCCTTGAAACCAAGAACGTCGTGCTGGCGACCGGGTCGGCGGCGCGCATGCTGCAGGGGTTGCAGCCCGATGCCAAGCGGATTCTGACCAACATCGAAATCCTTGATTTGCGGGAAGTTCCCAAGTCGCTGGCGGTGCTGGGCGCGGGCGCGGTGGGCGTGGAGTTTGCGTCGTGCTTCCACCGGTTCGGCACCAAGGTCCAAGTGTTCGAGATGCTGCCGCGCATTGTGCCGGTAGAGGATGAAGACGTCTCGAAGGAACTCGCCCGGCTGTTTAAGAAGCAGGGGATTCGAGTCGAAACAGGGGCGCGGGTAGAGAATGTGCAGGTCACGGATTCGGGTGTGAAGTTCGAAGTAGCCTTGGCGGACGGCAAGCGGGAGACGCAGGAAGTCGAAGCGCTGCTGGTCGCGGTGGGCCGGCGGCCGGTGACGGAAAATCTGGGCCTGGAAGGCACTAAAGTCGAGCTGGATCGCGGATTTGTGAAAGTCGATTCGATGCAGCGCACGGGCGAGCCTGGGGTTTACGCGATCGGCGATATCGTGGCGGGGACTCCGCAGTTGGCTCATGTCGCGACGGCCGAGGGAATGGTCGCGATGGCGCACATCGCGGGTAAGCCTGCGGTACCGATCAATAAGTTGCGAATTCCGGGTTGCACGTACACAGAGCCGGGAATCGGCAGCGTCGGGTTGACGGAGGCGCAGGCTCGGGCGGCGGGGCATGCCGTGAAGGTCGGCAAGTTTCCTTTTGCTGCGAACAGCAAGGCTAGCATCATGGGGTCGCACGACGGGTTCGTTAAGGTCGTAGCGGATGAGAAACACGGCGAGATCCTGGGCGTCCACATCATCGGGCCCGAGGCGTTCGAGCTGATCGGCGAGGCGGTGCTGGCGATGGAGGCGGAGGCTACCGTAGATACGGTGATTCACGCGATTCACGCGCATCCGACGATTTACGAGGCGGTCGGCGAGGCGTTTAACGCGGTGTATGGACAGGCGATTAATGCCTGAAGTTCACGCACCGTACATCGACACGACTGTCGATGCGGCACGCCTGGAGGCGCGCGCCACCAAGACGGCCACGGTTCGGGACTTGGGGCTGTTGCCGTACGCCGAGGCTTTCGAGCGTCAGTGCGAGTTTGTTGAGTTGAGGAAGAACGGAGAGATTTCCGATCAGTTACTCATCGTCGAGCATCCTCATGTGGTCACCATGGGGCGCAATGGGCATCGGGAGAATTTGCTGGCTGAGCCGGAGTTGCTGGCGCGGTCTGGGATCGCGTTTTACGAGACGGATCGCGGCGGCGATGTTACTTATCACGGGCCGGGGCAGATTGTCGGTTATCCGATTCTTGATTTGCGAGAATGGAAGCGCGATGTGCATGCTTATGTCCGGGCCATCGAACAAGTGATCATCGATTCGCTGGCCTCGTTCGGGATTGCAGCAGGGCGCGAGGCGGGGGCTACGGGCGTTTGGACCGGCGAAGGAAAAATCGCGGCGATCGGGGTTCACATCTCGCGCTGGGTGACTTCGCATGGGTTCGCGCTCAATGTGGATACGGATTTGAATTATTTCCGGTACATCGTACCGTGCGGTTTAACTCGACCGGTTACGTCAATGCGAAGCCTGGGGTGCCGGGCCGAGCGCGGCGAAGTGGTCGCGGCACTTATACAGAACTTTGGACGCGTTTTTGAACGCCAGATGGAGACCTTATGATTGACGTCGTCATGCCCCAGATGGGGGAGAGTATTGTCGAAGGAACGCTGACCAAGTGGCTGAAAAAGGCCGGGGACACGGTGGGGCGCGATGAGCCGCTGTTTGAAATCTCGACCGACAAAGTGGACACGGAGATTCCGTCGCCGGTGGCCGGGGTGCTCGCGGAAATACTGATTGAAGAGGGCAAGACGGTGGGGATTAACACCGTCGTGGCTCGGATTAATGATGGGGCTAGCGCGCCGGCTGCTGCTCCGGCGGCTCCTGCGCGACAGGCGGAAGCGCCTGTCCCACCTCCTGCACCTGCTGCTCCAGCTCCAGCTGCACCACCTCCTCCTGCACCTGTTGCTGCAGCGGATGGAACGCCGGAGCCTGTGGCTACCGTGGTCGAAGAGACGGCGGGACCGCTTTCGCCGCTGGTGCGGAAGATGGCTCGTGAGAACAATATCGATTTGAGCCAGGTGAAGGGGACGGGCGCGGGGAACCGGATTACTAAGCAGGATCTGGATGCTTATCTGGCGGGGAAGAGCGCGCCAACCCGACAGGCGGAAGCGCCTGTCCCACCCCCACCTGCTGCAGCTGCACCTCCTGCACCTGCGGCAGCTCCTGTGAGTCAGGCTGCTCCGCCTCCGCCTCCTCCGCAGCAGCAGAGCGTCGCTACGATTCCACAGACTGTGGAGGTTCCTTCGCCGCCGCGGGTGGGTGAAGCGCCGGGGACTCGCGTGGAGCCGATGAGCATGATGCGGCAGAGTATCGCCAAGCACATGGTGTTCAGCAAGCAGACTTCGGCGCATGTGACTACGGTTCACAAAGTCGACTTCACGAAAGTCTCCAAGGCTCGCGACAAGGCCAAGGGCAACGTGCAGGCGCAGTATGGATTCTCGCTGACGTTCCTGCCGTTCGTTCTGAAGGCGACGTGCGTGGCGCTGCGGCAGTTCCCGATTCTGAACGCTTCGATCGATGGCACCAACATCATTTACTATCGCGACATCAATCTTGGGATCGCGGTGGCGCTCGAAAACGGGCTGATCGTACCGGTGATTCGCAATGCGGATGAGAAGAGCGTGATCGGACTGCAGCGCTCAGTGGCGGACCTGGCGGCGCGGGCGCGGTCGCGGCATCTGAGGCCGGAAGAGGTGCAGGGCGGTACGTTCTCCATCACCAATTTCGGGAGCTTCGGCAGCGTGTTCGCGACGCCGGTGATCAACCAGCCGCAGGTGGCGATTCTGGGCGTGGGGACGGTGGAGAAGGCTGCGGTCGTGATCGACGACGCGATCGCGATCCGGTCCATCGCGTACCTGGCGCTGACGTTCGATCATCGGCTGATCGACGGGGCGCTGGCGGATCAGTTTACGGGTAAGATCAAGAGCGTGCTTGAGGGCTGGAGCGAAGAGATTAGTTAAGAAGAAGTCAGGAGTCAGGAGTCAGAATGGCGGACATCGTACGGTTGACTGATCCTGAGCACTTGACCGTGGTCAGCATTGCTACCGACTTCGGGAATAATGCTTACTCGATGACTGTGCGGGGGCAGGAGATTTTGTATAAGCCTGCTCCTGATCTGGATGCCTGGCGCAAGAAGCCTGGGCTGGGCGGCGTGCCTTTGCTCTCGCCTTGGGCTAACCGGATCGACGGGGATGCTTTTTTCGCGAATGGGAAAAAGTATGTGTTCAATGCAGGGCTCGGAAATGTGCGGTACGACGGGCATCATCTGCCGATTCATGGGCTGGCTTCTTACGCTTCGCAATGGAAGGTTTTGAAGAGCGACAACTCCTCGGTCACTTCGCGCCTGGAGCCTTGGAGGGAGCCGGACTGGATGGCTCAGTTTCCGTTTGCGCATGCGATTGAGGTGACGCACCGGCTGCATGGCGGGTCGTTGGAGGTCGCGACCACGGTGGAGAATCTGTCTAGCGAGCCGATGCCTTTGTCGCTTGGTTACCATCCCTATTTCCAGTTGAGCGATTCGCCTCGGGATGACTGGAAGGTGCACCTGGCGGCTCGCGAGAGCGTGGTGCTGTCCGACATGCTGGTTCCGACCGGCGAGCGGAAACCCTTGGAGTTTGAGAATCCTTATCCGTTGGCGGGGCATGTGTTGGACAACGTATTTACGGGGCTGACGGGGGCGGAGTGGGTGCTGGAAGGAAAGAAGCAGCGGGTCGCGGTCAAGTTCGGGCCTAAGTATCCGGTGGCGATCGTGTATGCGCCAAAGAACGGGTCGTTTGTTTGTTTTGAGCCGATGGCGTCGCTGACAAATGCGTTTAATATGGCTCATGCGGGGAAGGACGGCGCGCTGCAGATTGTCGCGCCGGGGAGTAAGTGGTCGGAGAGTTTTTTGATTACTCCTGCGGGGTTTTAAAGCTGTTGCCCGCTCCCTGACGGTCGCGGCTCTGAAAAGGCGACGGTATCATTGGGTGCTGCTAAACTTGAAATAATTCCTCATGGTTTCGGAGTCCGCTACTTCCACGTTTGAAAAGCTCGACCTCGATTGCGGCGTGACACTTGCGCCGGTGGAGGTCGCCTATGAGACTTACGGCACTCTGAATGCCGATAAATCCAACGCGATCCTGGTGACGCACGCGTTTTCGGGCGATGCGCATGCCGCCGGCGAAGGCGGGTGGTGGAACAGCATGATCGGGCCGGGCAAGGGCTTCGATACAGATCAGCATTTCGTCATTTGCTCGAATATTCTGGGCGGGTGCCGCGGGACGACGGGGCCTTCTTCGATCAATCCTGAGACGGGTGAGCCGTGGGCGATGTCGTTTCCGGTGGTCACGCTGGCCGACATTGTGCGCCTGCAGAAGATGCTGATTGATTCGTTGGGCATCAAGAAGCTGCTGGCAGTGGCGGGCGGGTCGATGGGAGGAATGCAGGCGCTCGAATGGGCGGTGGCATATCCGGATCAGCGTCGCGGCGGCGCTGCCGATTGCCACGACGGCCCGGCACAGCGCGCAGCAGATCGCGTTCAACGAAGTGGGGCGGCAGGCGATTATGGCGGACCCCGATTGGAACGAAGGAAATTACTACGGGCGGAAGCCTCCGGCGCGAGGATTGTCGGTGGCGCGGATGGTGGGGCACATCACTTATATGAGCGATGCCAGCATGCGCGAAAAGTTCGGGCGCAGGCTGCGGGCTCCGGATCAATTCGAAGTCGAGAGCTACCTGCAATATCGCGGCAGCACGTTCGTCGACAGGTTCGACGCGAACTCGTATTTGTACATCACGCGGGCGATGGATTCGTTCGACCTGACGCAGCGCGGGACCTTGCCGTCGTTGTTCGAGAAGGTCCGGACGCGGTTCTTAGTCATCAGCTTCACGTCGGACTGGCTGTATCCGAGCTACCAATCGCTCGAAGTCGTCAGCGCGTTGCGGAGCCGCAATTGCGACGTGGCGTATTGCAACCTGGCGTCGGATTACGGGCACGATGCGTTTCTGGTCGAGGTGAAGGAGCAGGCTGAGTTGGTGCGAGGATTTCTGGCGAGTACGTTTCGCGGAGTAGCGGCTCATGGATAAGAGCCATGCTTGACGTGTTCGGACGCCGCGATTATGCGATCATCAGCGAACTGATCGAGCCGGGGACGCGCGTGCTGGATCTGGGCTGCGGCGAAGGCGAGCTTCTCGCGTGGCTGCGCGACAACAAGAAAGTCGACGGACGCGGCGTGGAACTGACCGGCGCGAGCGTACAGAAGGCGATTGCGAATGGCGTGTCGGTATACCAAGGCGATCTGGAATCGAGCCTCGACGGATTATCCGGAGCAGGCGTTCGATTACGTGATCCTGAGCCAGACGCTGCAGCAGACGCGCGATCCGCTGGGCGTGCTGAAAGGGATGCTTCGCATTGGCAAGCGGGGGATTGTCGCGTTCCCGAATTTCGGGCATTGGCGCGTGCGCATGGCGCATCTGATGACGGGCCGGTCGCCGCAGACGGAGCTGTTTCCTTACGACTGGTATAACTCGCCGAACATCCATTTCCTGACGGTGCTCGATTTCGAGGCGCTGGCGACGAAAGAGAATTGGAACGTGGAGCGGCGGATTTTCCTGGCTGGGAATCGCGAGGTGACGATGGTGCCGAACCTGATGTCGGAGGTCGCGGTGTTTTTGTTTTCGGGGAGATGAGCGGCTGTCCGCATGCTGCGCATGGCGGCTCGGTAGGAGCTGCGATGTGCTCTACCGAGCAGTGACCGCAGGGAGCGGTTTCTTAGAGCCGGCTGGTGCCTAGAGTGGTGGTCACCACAACTTCGAACTTCTTGCGCAGCATTTCCATCAGCTCCTCGCCGTGGACCGGGTCGGCGAGGGCGAATTCCACGAAGGCTTCGAAGTAGCTGGCGAAGTTTCCGACGTCGTAGCGGCGCTCCTCCGGCGTCAACTGGACAGCGTAGACGCGCAGGCCGGCGGTACACATGCGTTCGATCGCGTCGGTGAGCTGAATTTCTCCCCGCTTGTCGGGTTCCACGCGGCGAATCTCGTCGAAAATGCGCGGCGAAAAGATGTAGCGCCCGGCGATCGCGAGGCGGCTGGGAGCTTTTTCGGGGCCTGGCTTTTCTATCAGGTGAGCCACGCGCACGGCGTTCTTTTCGAAGTCCGCCGGAGCCACGATGCCGTACTGACCAGTCTCGGCGAGAGGAACTTCTTCGACGGCCACGACGCAGGCGGCGGCGTTTTGTTCGAACACCTCGATCATGCGCGAGACGGCTCGGGATTGCGCGTGCAGACCGAGAATGGAATCGCCCAAGGCGACGACGAAAGGATCGTCTCCGGCGAAGTGCTCGCCCGCGAGAACGGCGTCGCCCAGGCCTTTGGGAGCGCCTTGACGGGTATAGAAAAACTTGGTCGCGGCGCCGGATTCGGTGGCGCCGAGGTCGAAGTGGTCCTCGATGGATGTTTTGTTGCGGCCGGTGACGAACAGGATCTGCTCGATGCCGTTGGCGGCCAGCTCGTCGATCACGTATTCGACCACGGGCTTGCGCGCCACCGGCAGCATTTCCTTGGGCTGCGAGCGGGTGGCGGGCAGCAGCCGGGTGCCGAGTCCGGCGACGGGAACTACAGCGCTTCGAATCATTTTTCCGTTACCCTTTAGAATACACGAGTGGCCCTTTCCTTCCTCGCCGAAGCGGCGAATGCCGGCGAACGCCTGGATCATTACATGCAGGCTCGTCTCAGCGGATATAGCCGATCGCGTCTGCAAGCGTGGATCAAAGACGGCCTGGTGACTGTCAACGGTGCGCCCGCTAAGCCGTCGACCACGCTGCATGGCGGCGAGAGGATCGAGGTGAGCCCGGCGGATCTGCCTCCACTCAAGGCCGAAGCGGAAGACGCGCCGATTGAGATTCTGTACGAAGACGCGTCCGTGATCGCGGTGAATAAGCCGGCGGGGTTGGTCGTCCATGCGGGAGCGGGCGCGGTTTCGGGAACGCTCGTGAATCGGCTGGTGCATCACTTTCAGACCCTTTCGAAGGTCGGGGGCGAAATGCGCCCTGGGATCGTGCATCGGTTGGATAAGGGAACCAGCGGCGTCATGCTGGTCGCCCGGACCGATTCAGCTCATCGCGCGTTGGCGGCGCAATTCGCGGGACGCACGACGGAGAAGACGTACCTGGCGCTGGTCGAAGGGCGCGTGAACGCGGATTCCGGACGCATCACCAAGCCGATCGCGCGCGATCCGGTGCATCGGACCCGCATGACGGCTCGCCTGGAGCACGGGCGCGACGCGCTGACGGAGTATCGCGTCCTCCGGCGATTCGAAAAGTTCACTTATCTCGAAGTGCGCATCGGCACGGGGCGGACTCACCAGATCCGCGCGCATCTGGCGAGCATCCGGCATCCGGTGGCGGGCGATAAACTGTACGGCGCGCAGATCGCGGAACGGATTTTCCTTCATGCATGGCGGATCCGGTTCGATAGTCCGGCGACGGGCGAGCGCGTCACCGTGGAGGCTCCTCTGCCGAAAGAACTAGCAACGTGGCTGGGGGCTATAATCTAGGTATCTCCTTGGATAACCCCGCATGAAACACCCTGCTGTCGTATTCGCGTTAGCCGTCACGCTGGTGGCGCAGAATAGCGACCAGACTCGCATTTCGGTGGATGTGACGCGCGTCAACCTGCAGTTCACCGTTTCGGACAAAAAGGGCCGCTTCGTAAACAATCTCTCCAAGGGCGACTTCGAAATTCTGGAGGCGAAGAAGCAGCAGGAGATTGTCGAGTTCACGTCGGAGAGCGATCTGCCGCTGCGCCTGGCGATCCTCATCGATACCAGCAACAGCATTCGCGAGCGTTTCAAATTCCAGCAGGAAGCGGCGATCGACTTTATCAACACGGCGATCCGTCCCCGCCAGGACAAGGCGACTGTGGTCAGCTTCGATATGAGCGCGGAGCTGGTGGCGGACCTCACCGACGATTCGGATAAGCTGGCCACCGCCATTCGCGGCCTGCGTCCCGGCGGCGGAACCGCGATGTACGATGCCATTTATTTCGCCTGCCGCGACAAGCTGATGCAGGATCAACCGATGCACAAATATCGCCGCGCGATGGTGATTCTATCGGACGGCGACGATAATCAAAGCCGCTGGACGCGCGAGCAGGCGCTCGAAATGGCGCACAAAGCCGACGTGGTGATTTATTCCATTTCCACCAATCAGCTGGGCATTGAGAGCGAGGGCGACAAGATCCTGAAATACTTCGCGCAGGAAACCGGAGGCCTCGCGTTTTTCCCGTTCAAGGCGCAGGATATGGCGCAGGATTTTGAAAATATCGCCAATGAATTGCGGCATCAATATAATGTGCTGTTCCGTCCGGAGCCGTTCAAGGCAGACGGTCTCTATCACGCGGTCAAGGTGATGGTGAAGAACCGGAAGGACCTGGTGGTACGCGCGCGGCACGGCTATTACGCGCCCACCGTGAACTGAATTTTCCGTGTTCGGACAAACCTACAATCCGCAGGACCTTGGTGTCATTGCGCTGCTGGTTCTGCTCGAAGGGATTCTCTCCATCGATAACGCGCTGGTGCTGGCGCTGCTCGCGAAGCGGCTTCCGAGGGAGCAGCACGCGAAGGCGCTGACCTATGGATTAGTGGGCGCCCTGGTTTTCCGCATCATCGCCATCGGCTCCGCCCAGTACCTGCTGCAATGGCGCGTGGTAAAGCTGATCGGGGGCGCTTATCTAGTCTGGATCGCCGCGCAGCATTTCGTCACGGAATATCGGAAGAAGCCGGAACCGCCCGAGTCGGCTGACGACGCGAGTACCGCGCCGGTGCGCGGATTCTGGACCACCGTGGCGTTGATCGAGGTGACCGACATCGCCTTCGCCATCGATTCGATTCTGGCCGCGATCGCATTGGTCGGCAGCGCGCCGGAGGGAACGGTGGGGCCGCATCCCAAGCTTTGGGTGGTGATCACAGGCGGAATGTTGGGCGTCATTTTGATGCGCATCGCCGCCTCGATGTTCATCAAGCTGCTGGAGCGTTTCCCGCGTTTCGAGACGTCGGCTTACCTGCTGGTGATGGTGATCGGATCAAAGCTGCTGGTGGACTGGGCGGCCAATACCGTGGAGCACCCGCACCGCGCGGATTTTCACAACCCGGCTTCGCCCCTGTTCTGGACCTTCTGGGCACTGATGGCGATTTGTATCGCGATTGGATTCATGCCGCAGAAAGTTCGCAGCAAGCCATAATGCTTTCATGAGTGTTTCCATTGCTCCGATGCTCTCCGTACGAAGGGGAGTGAAGGCGATCGAGTTTTACCAAACGGCATTCGGCGCAGAGGTCGCGTTTCGTATCGACGGCGACCATGAATCGGTGGTCGCGCAGTTGTCTATCGCGGGCGCGTCGTTCTGGGTTGCAGATGAATCGCCCGAGCATGGGAATTTCAGCCCTGAAACTCTGGGCGGAGGCACGGTGCGAATGGTGATGGTCGTCGAAAATCCCGACGCCGCATTCGACCGTGCAGTGGCCGCGGGAGCGACCGTGGTCGTGCCCGTCGCCAATCAGTACGGATGGCGGTTGGGACGAGTGGCCGATCCGTTCGGGCATCACTGGGAGATTGGCAAGCCGGATTAAGAGATCGCTGACCGATCATTGTGAAGAACCAGGGTTGTGGCGCGCGCCTCCAGGCGTGCCGCATCGACATTCTTGTCGATGGCTGGCGGGCGCATGGCGGCAAATCCCTCAACGTCGACACGACTGTCGACGCGGCACGCCTGGAGGCGCGCGCCACAAGAACAATCGGTCATTTACTCCCTAAATCGCCCCCATATACAACTGAAACGGACCCCAATAAAAAGGCTTCTGATACGCCTTCCCACCTCGCAGCAGCGTCAATTTGGCGTGCCGCAGCGCATCCACCGGGGCCGCGTCATGAGACAGCTGATCGTAAAAATCCGCCATCAGCGCCGCCGTGGAACGGTCCGTGACGTCCCACAATCCAGCGACCACCGAACGCGCTCCGGCTCGCAAAAAGGCCCACGAGAGGCCGACCTGTCCTTCGCCCGAAAACGTTCTCGCCCCTGCGCTTCGGCACGCGGAGAGCGTCACCAGCCTCGCGTTCAGGGGAACGTTCATCACCTCGCGCGCCGTGAGCTGATACGCCGTCTCGTGCCGCGAAAGGATCAACGATGAATCCAGCGGGATTCTCTGATTCGCCGCCGCGTGCGCCGCGAAATGGATCCACGAAAATTGTCCAGGCTGCGCCCCGCGATATGCTTCCGGATACGCGCGCGCTCCCACGAGAACCGTTTGATTCGCGGGCCGGAACATCTTAGAAATCAGCTCCACTTCGTTCGCCGCGAACGGAAGCCGTGGATACTCTTCAATGGCCTGCTCCGGATCGCCGATCAGCAGCAGGGAACCGCTCAGAGCGGCCAGAGATCGCGCATCGGCCAACATATTGAGCGACGGAGCAACCTCCAGAGTCGCGCGTTCGATCAGATATTTCGCCGGATTGTCAGGATCCGGCAACGTTTCAAAATTGAGCGAGTACAGAGCGCGGTCCGGCACCAACACCACTCGATTAGCGGAGCCGATCAGCGCCCGCACCGGCCCCAACAGCATTTCCGAAAGCTTGCGCCCCGCCGGAAATTCCGATTGTAGAGGATCGCGCAAATTTTCGATAAACGAGCGGTAACCCGCCACCAGCGGCGCGATCTGGCTCTCCGGCGGCAAGTCATGAAGCGAGATGCCCTCCGCTGACACGTCCCATAGAAACGACCGCTTCTTGCCCAGCCAATAGGAGAGAAACACGCTGTGCGAGGAACGGGCCAGTTCGCGCATCCGCCCCGCGGAAACCGCCGCATGTGCCGACTTCGACTCGAGCCGTTCATCGAGCACCCGCGCGCGGCTCGATTCGGCGACTTCCAGCGCTCTCTCCGGCTGCTTCCGGTCCACCAGAAAAGTGATGTAGCGATCATAGAAGCGGATCAGCTTCGCGAAATATGTCATGCGATTCTCCGCGCTTTCCAATGTCGTGCGCTGGCTCTCGACATTGATCAACGCGGCGCGGAACTGCGCGTCGGCTTGGTCGAATTCCCCTTTTTTCGCGAGCAGCTCCGCGAACCCGGCCTCTGCTTCCAGCATCTGGACAGGATTCATTCCCTCGCGATATTCGGCGATCAGGCCGCGGTAAAGCGCTTCGGCGCGCGGCTCTTTACGGCCGGCCGCGATGTGCGCTTCGTTCACGCGCGGATAAAAATCGGAATGATCGCCGACGGCCTGCCGCAGGCGCAATGCATCCTGGTTGTACTTGTCCGCGGCGTCGAAATCGCCCAGCTCGATCGACGTGGAGGCGAGACTGTAGTACCACCAGCCCCTCAAGTCCTTTTCATTTTTGTCGCGCAGCCGGCCGATTTCCAGCGCTCGTTTATACTTTTCCATGGCGAGCTGGAAATCGCCGCGGTCGGAGAGCACGTCGCCGCTGTTGCCGATCCAGAGCTGTTCGCCATAACGATCGCCGACCTGCCTGGCGTGAATCTCCGCCTGCTCGAAATACACCAGCGCCTTATCGGCGTCGCCCAGGCGCTGGTAGCACGACCCGAGATTTCCGACGGTGACGAAATAGGACGCCGGAGGGCCAACCTTCTGGAACAAGGCGCTGGCCTTATCGAACCAATAGATCGCCTCCTCCAAATGGTAGGTGTTCAGGAACAGGAACCCCAAATTGGTCATCGCTGTTGCCTGCAGGCTGGATTCGTGCTGGGCGACGGACAGCTCAATCACGTGGCGCAGGGCTCGCTCTGCCAGGTCGATTCGCCCCTCCCGCCCCTGCACGGTTCCCAATCGCATTTCGATGACGGGCTGGAGCGTGGAAGGGCTCAGCGGCGCGGCGATGCTGGCGGCCTGGGCAAGCAACTTCTCGGCCTCCGAATAGTTGGTCTCCAGGTTTTCCACCCAGCCTTGGTCCATTCGGAGGCGGGCGAGCAACTCCGGGTCCGAAGGCGGCGCCGCGGACGCGAGCAATTCCTTAGCTGCCCTGGCCTCGAACTGGGCCAGGAGAATGTCGGCCTTGAGGATGCGAAATCGCCACGACGGCTCAGCCCGCATGCCCGCCTCCGCCTCCCGCATTGCTTCGCCGGGCTTGCTCCGCTTGAGGAGGCTCTTGCCGTTTTGATAATGAGCATCGGGAGACACGCCACAGCCGGCAAGGACCAGAAAGACGACGGCAATGCTGCGCGGGCGCATCTGTCAGACGTTAAGGACTGCCGGGCAATGGCTGGCCGTTCGCGCCCGAATCACCGAAGCCGTTACATCCTTCGACCGTGCATCCCAAATCGATATGGAGCATCCGCAGTCTGCGCGACGTCGGAGTCATGTAGTAGTGCGCCGGATAGATGGTCCCGAAATGGGGAACGTAAATGCCCTGCCCTTTGGCGTGCTTCAACCCGCGCGGAAGCTTGGCCGGAATGTGCGCCAGCGAACATGCGAAAACTCCGTGGTGCAGCGGCAGCTCCTCCCCGTCCTTCGGATGCAGCATCAGATCCTGTAGTTCTTTCCGGACCGCCTTGATTTTCCATGCGTCCGTCAGACTTTTCCAGGTGCTCAGCTCGCTGAACAGGCCAACGTCGAGCTTAAGATCGATTTCATGTCCGCCGATGCGGAAGCCATCGAAATGGGTTCCATGCAGCATGAACGACGCCGGCTCGGTTCCAACCACCGTTCCATCCTTCTTTCGAATCTCATCGTGCTTCGAAGTGAGCCGCGACATGAAGCGATCGCATGTAACGACGTTGAGAGTGCTCAGGCCCTCCATCAACACCGTAGCCATCGTCCCGTGGGCCTTGTCCTTCGCGCTATAACTGCTTACGACCTGGCTTTCCACCGAACAGATCGACAAGTAATCCAGATGTTTGAAATTCTCCACGCGAGCCTTGCCGAAGCTCGCGCCGATGGCCGATGCGATCGAAGCCTGAAGGGGCATGGCGTCGGCGACCGGAAGCGAAATGAATCCCGAGGCTCCAACCGCCTCTGTGTGATAGAGAAAAGTCGTGGGGGGCATGTGTAGGAAATTAGCTTACTTGAATTGCAGCGTGAATGGAAAGCGCGCCAGCTCTGCGGCTTTATCGCCGCCCGAAAGGACCAGCACGTAATGACCTGCGGTCAGCTTATGCGTTGGGACCAGTACGTGAATCGCTTCCCCCGCCGCGCCCGCTTGAATCGGAACTGTGAACTTCACCGCACCCGAGGCATCTCGCAACTCGGCGGAATAGGAAGTGTATTCCCCCTCCCACGTCTTGTCGAAATACATCGTAAAAAACTTCGACCCGGCCGTCGGCGATACCATCGTTTCATCGCCCCGCGCCTGCGCATACAAAGGATACGCCGAGAGCGCTTGCGCCCCGTAGCGCCATCCGAGCGCTCCATATCCACCGAAAATGCCAATGAGCAGTGCTCCGAGCGCCACTGCCCATTGGCGGGATAAAAGAGGCGAAAACCACCCGCTCCACCAACTCGCCGCGCTCTCCGGCACGGTCGCGATAATGGGCTTCGGCAACAGATCCTGCTCGCGAAAAACCGCGCGCGCATTCTCCTGAAAAATGGTCAATACCCTCAACTCCTCCGAGCACTGAGGACAATCGAAGAAATGCCGTTCGTATTCCTCCACCTCAGACACGGTCAGGTCGCCAAGCATGTACCGCTCAGCCGCCTTCATTTGTTCCGCATCCGAATGATCCATCTTTCATCCGCCTCACTTATTTAATGTGTCGCCAAACAGCCTGCCGTTTCATCGGCTCAGCCCAAATTCAATTCAGATTCTTATCCAGCGCGGCGCGAAAGCGGATCTTCGCCCGGTGGACCAGTACTCTCAAGTAATCCCGGGTTACGTCAAATCTCCGGCAAACCTCGTCTTTATCGCAATCTTCCAGGAAAACCGCCCGCAATATGCGCCGATCCTTCTCCGGCAGCTCTTCGAGGACCCCCAGCACCATATCCTTCCGCTCCCGCGTCACCACTTCGCCCTCTGGATTCATGCTGCCATCCACCATCTGATGCGCATCCTCCGGCATCGCCGGATGCCTGGTCGACGCCCTCAGCAGCTCCATCATCACGTTGATTGAAACCGAGTGTACATACGCCCCCAGCCTCTCCGGATGGTCCATCGTCTTGTCTGACCGCAGGAAATTCAGGACCCTCAGGAAGGTCTCCTGCCGTATATCGTCGATTAACTGCCACGACCGCAGACGGTACCGCAGCGACATACGGATCGCATTGCTGAAATGCACAACAAAATGCCTCTCCGTTTCGGCGTCGCCCTGACGAAGCCGAACCAGATACTCGTTATCGAAAGGCGTTTTGTTCAAGAACTTTAGGATACTCTAGCCCGCGAACCGCCCGCCAAACCCTTTCCTGAAATGAGAGTTACCCTATGAAGGTAGTCCGATGCCCCTCTCCCGCTTCGACGATCTAACCCGCCGCTGGTTCACGGACCATTTCCCCACCGTGACCGAGCCTCAGCTCCTCGGATGGCCCGAAATTCATGCCGGCCGCGACGTGCTGATCTCCGCCCCCACCGGATCGGGTAAGACTCTGGCCGCCTTCTTGATCGCCTTAGACTCCTTGGTGCGCCAGTCCCGCTCGGGCGAGCTCAACAACCACACTGAAATCCTCTACGTCTCCCCTCTGAAGGCCCTCTCGAACGACGTCCAGAAGAACCTTGACGTGCCCTTGTCCGGCATAGCCGACCTCGCCGCCCAGGAAGGAATCCTGCTCGCCCCGATCCGCACCGCGGTCCGCACCGGCGACACGCCCGCCTCCGAGCGCCTGCAAATGATGAAGCACGCGCCCCACATTCTGGTCACGACGCCCGAATCTCTGTTCATCCTCCTCACTTCCGAAGGCGGCCGCAAAATGCTGCGCCGCGTGAAAACCCTCATCCTGGACGAAATCCACGCCGTCGCTGGATCCAAGCGCGGCTCGCACCTTGCCCTGTCGATCGCCCGCCTGGAAGCCCTCGTCGAAGCACCTCTGCAGAAGATCGGCCTCTCCGCCACCGTCAGCCCCATCGAGCAAGTCGCGCAATTCCTCGGCCGCGACCCGAAAATCGTCCAGATCGGCCATCGCCGAGCCATGGACCTGGCCGTCGAAGTCCCTCGCGATGAGCTCAGCTCCGTCGCCAGCAACGAGATGTGGAAGGACATCTACGACCGCCTGGCGAATCTCGCGCTCGAACACCGCACCACGCTGGTTTTCGTCAACACGCGCCGCCTCTCCGAAAAGGTCGCGCACCACCTTGCCGAGCGCCTCGGCGAAACCGCCGTCCTTCCGCACCATGGGAGCCTTTCGCGTGCTCTTCGCCTGGAAGCCGAGCAGCGTCTCAAGCGAGGCGAGCTCCGCGCCGTCGTCGCCACCGCCTCTCTCGAACTGGGTATCGATATCGGCACAGTCGACCTCGTTTGCCAGGTCGGCTCGCCCCGATCCATCGCCGCCGCTCTTCAGCGTGTTGGCCGCGCCGGTCACTGGGTGGGCGCTCTGCCGAAAGGCCGCCTCTTCTGCACTACGCGCGACGAACTGATCGAATGCGCCGCCCTCGTCCGAGCCATCCGCGCCGGATTCCTCGACAAAATCGATATTCCCCGCGCCCCCCTCGATATCCTCGCGCAGCAGTTGGTAGCCACTGCCGCCACCGGCGAATGGAAAGAGAACGACCTGTTCGAGATGGTGCTCTCCGCCTATCCCTATCGCGATCTCACCCGCAAATCCTTCGACTCGGTGATCGAAGTTCTATCGGAAGGCATCGCCACCATGCGCGGCCGCCGCGGCGCGATGCTGCATCGCGACCAGGTCAACGGAGTCATCAAGGGCCGCCGGGGCGCCCGCCTCATCGCCATCACCAACGGCGGCGCGATTCCCGAGACCACTCAATTCCAGGTGATCGCCGAGCCCGAAGGCACCATGGTCGGCACCCTCGACGAAGATTTCGCCATCGAGAGCCAGACCGGCGATATTTTTCTCCTCGGCACCACGTCATGGAGAGTCAAAAGAGTAGAAAACGGCCGCGTCCGGGTTGAAGATGCGAAAGGCATGCCGCCGTCGATCCCCTTCTGGAACGGCGAAGCCCCCGGCCGCACCATAGAACTCTCCCGCGAAGTAGCCCGCCTGCGCGAAGATATCTTAGTAGCCACCGCCCGCGCGTCAGCCACTGAGCCGCCATGCGTAAGCATGCGGGCAAACGCCGTCGACCCCTGTGAACCGCCATGCGTAAGCATGCGGATAGAAACCGACGCTATCTCCTTCCTCCAACGCGAATGCTCCCTCGACCGCCGCGGCTCCGAGCAAGCGGTCGAATACGTCCGCGCCGGCGTCCGATCTCTCGGCGTAGTCCCCAGCCAGGACGTAATCGTAGCCGAGCGTTTCTTCGATGAAGGCGGAGGCATGCAGCTCGTCATCCATTCGCCCTTCGGCACCCGCATCAACCGCGCCTGGGGACTCGCCCTTCGCAAACGTTTCTGCCGTACGTTTAACTTCGAACTGCAAGCCGCCGCCACCGACAACGGCCTCGTTCTCTCGCTCAGCGATCAGCACTCCTTCCCCCTTGAACTGGTGTTCGATTTCCTCAAATCGCCCACCGTCGAGCACGTCCTCACGCAAGCCATGCTCGATTCGCCGCTGTTCGGCGCGCGCTGGAAATGGAACGCCCAGCGTGCCCTCGCCGTCCTGCGCTTCGCCGGAGGAGCCAAGGTTCCTCCTCAGCTCCAACGCATGCGCGCCGACGATCTGCTCGCCGCCTGCTTCCCCGATCAAGTGGCCTGCGCCGAAAATCTGACCGGAGAAATTCGCATCCCGGATCATCCCCTGGTCAACGAAACCATCGCCAACTGCCTCGAAGAAGCGATGGACCTCAAAGGCCTCATCACCATCCTGGACCGCATTGCTGCTGGAACCATCCGCACCGTCGCCATCGATACGCCGGAGCCCTCGCCCTTCTGCCACGAGATTCTCAACGCGAACCCCTACGCGTTCTTAGACGACGCGCCTCTCGAAGAACGCCGCACCCGAGCCGTCATCATCCGCCGCACTCTCAACTCCGACGACGCGATGGGCGCACTGGATCCAGCCGCCATCGCGCAGGTAGCTGAGGAATCCTGGCCCGTAGTCCGCGACCTGGATGAGCTCCACGATGCGTTGCTTACCCTGATTCTTCTTCCGCCCGTCGAGCAATGGCAATTCTTCTTCGATCAGCTTCATGCGAAGGGCCGCGCGAGCACCGTAAATGGCCACTGGGTCGCCACAGAGCGTTTAGACAAGACCGAAGACTACGTGCCGATCCTGAGAGGCTGGATGGACTCCATCGGCCCCACCACAACCGCCGAGCTTGCCGCCCGCCTGAACCTGCCCCCAGTAGAAGTAGAAATCGCGTTAGCTCATTTAGAAGCCGAAGGCCAAATCCTAAGAGGCTCCTGGTCCCAACCGCTCCCGCACGTCGCGGCTCTTTTAATCGACTCTTCACAACCGCGACTTACGGCCCAAAACTCCGCCCAACCGCTCCCGCAGGTCGCGACTCTTTTAGGCGCCCCTTCACAACCACTCCCGCCCCTGAGCCGCAACCGTAAGGAAGCGGGCGAAACGCTCCCGACCCCGCCACAATTCTGCCACCGCCGCATAGTAGCCCGCATCCATCGCCTCACCCTCGGCCGCCTGCGCAAGGAAATCGAACCCGTCACCGCCGCCGACTTCATGCGCTTCCTCTGCCGCTGGCAGCACATGTCCCGAGGCACCCAGCTCCACGGCGTCGACGGACTGTTCCACATCCTCAAGCAATTGCAAGGCTACGAAATCCCCGCCGCCGCCTGGGAAACCTCGGTGCTCCCCCGCCGGATCGTCGATTACGATCCCGAGTTCTTAGACCAGCTCTGCCTCTCGGGTGAAATCGCCTGGGGCCGCCTCTCGCCCCACAAAGCCTTCGATCCCGATTCGCCCACGAGGCGCGTTCGTCCCACCCGCGTCGCTCCCATCGCCATCTTCCGACGCGAAGATTTTCCTTCGCTGGCCGCCCCCCGCGCCGAGACGCCGCTCTCCCATCACGCTCGCGACGTCTTCGACGCGCTGACGAAACGCGGCGCATGCTTCTTCGTCGAGCTGGTGAAAACCAGCGGCCGCCTAGCCAGCGAAGTCGAGGACGCTCTCTGGGAACTGGTAGCCGCCGGCCTGGTCACCGCCGACGGTTTCGACAACCTGCGAGCCCTTCTCGATCCCAAGCGCCGCGCCGGCGAAGGCAACGGCCGCATGAAGCGCCCCCGCCACTCCGCCGGACGCTGGGCGCTATTAGACCGGGCCGACGCGACCTCCACAAACGTGGAGTTCTTCGCGAAAGTCCTCCTCGACCGCTGGGGCGTAGTCTTCCGCGATCTCCTCTCCCGCGAGCCTCTGGCACCAGCCTGGCGCGATCTGCTCGTCACCTATCGCAGAATGGAAGCCCGCGGCGAAATCCGCGGCGGCCGCTTCATTTCCGGCTTCGTCGGTGAACAATTCGCCAGACCCGAAGCCGTCGATATGCTCCGCTCCGTCCGCCGTTCCACCTATATGGGTGAAGAGGTCGACGTAGCGCTAGCCGACCCCTTAAACCTGACCGGTATTGTGATCCCCGGCCCGCGCACCAGCGCCCAAACCCAAGGCTCCATCATAGTGGGGCAGGCCCCCGGCCTGCCCTCCCCGCCTCTAGCTTTTTAGTACCCACCAAACCTTAGATGGAGTGATCTTCCAGTACTGCCCGGTACGGATCGCTCATAGGTTTCTCTTAGTTCAGACGTTAATCTCATCTCACTTCGAAAAATTAAAGGACGAAGAGAAACTTTCATGACAAAATTCAGCTTATCAGCCCTGTTCGGTGCTCTGGCTCTCTTGCCGGCCGCCCACGCTTCCACAGTTTTTACACTTACTCAGGACGCCTGCACCGGCACGTGCGGCACCCCGCCCTTCGGCACCATCACGCTGGTCCAGACCACGGCCACGCTGGTTACCGTTACCGAAACATTGGCCCCCAATGAGTTTTTCGTCGGCTCCGGCGCAGGCGATGCACTGGAGTTCAACGTCGTCGGCCCTATCACCATCGGCAACATTTCCACTGGCTTTGGCATCGGTCCGGCGCCGGATAGCGCTTCTGCCTTCGGCGCGTTTCTGGAGTCGGTGACCTGCACCAGTTGCCAGGGTGGCAAGGACACTAACCCCCCAGGCCCGCTTTCGTTCACGGTCACCTCCGCCAGTGGAGTCACGATTGCGGACTTTATCGGGAATACCGGAGGCTATTTCTTTGCTGCGGATATCGCCGGCGCTAATGGCAACACCGGCAACGTTGCCAGTTTAGGCGGCGGCAACGTCCAGGCTGTACCGGAGCCTCTTTCCCTATCGCTAATGGGCGCCGGCCTGCTGGCATTAGGCCTCCTCCGCCGCCGTTCCTAGTCTAAGTGAGGCAGGTCCCTGACCTGCCCGCGTTCTCATTTAATACACACAGACTAAAGTCCGTGCCACCTGCTATCAGCAGAGGTGGCCCAGGCTTCAGCCTGTGAGTGGGCAGGTTCCCGACCTGCCCGTCTTTTTTTGACCCCTCCCCCTACCGCTCCACCATCCGAGCCGGAATCATTCCAACCGCCCTCACCGCCACCACCACGTCCGTAGTCTTCCCCCGATAAATCACCGACAACTTCTCCCGTTCGAGAAACTGCTGCTCATACAACCCCTGCACCACATAAATGGACTTGTCGTCATGAGAATTGTGCTCCAGCATAGTAAACTCTGTGAACGTCTCCGTTTTCGACTGTATTCGGTAGTAGTTCAGCGGCGATAGGTATATGCCCCCCACTCCCACGTCCCTGACGCCATACTCGTGGTTGAGCCCGGCTAACACGGAATAGACGTCCTTAACATCCGCGTCCCATTCATACTCCTTGAAATATGTCAGCCGGAGACACAGCAGAAAATAGCAGGCCAGGCAGATAAATACGCCTCATCCAATGGGAGATCAGGGACCTCACCGGCGCCCTCGCAATGATCCCCGCAATAAGAGTGCACAACGGCACCAGGTAGATTCCCGTGCGGCCCAGCGGCAACGGCAGGTGATCGAAGCGAAATGCCACCCAGCTTCAGCAGCGACAAAGCCGCAATGCCGCCCAGCGAGTGAAAGTTCTTGCAATACACGTCTACTTACAAGCGTCATGAAATTGTTTCCAATGGACATAGGCCATGTATTATTTTGTCCGGAAGAGGTCAGACGTGGGGTAATTGACGTCTAATTATCCTAGATAAATCTAAACAATTGTCAAGATATTTTAATTTCGCTACAATCGTCACTTGCGCCACTTCTTCCGCCGCGCCGTCCCTCCGCTCCCAAGAATCCTGCTGGTCGAGAGCGGCTCGCGTCATTTGTTCGATACCCTGATCCCCAAGCTCTATCAAATCTTTGGAGACGCGGTCGAGATCGATCTGATCACCTGCTTCGGCGGAGTCCCGGAAGGCTTCCGCGGCACGGTTTCGCGTGTCACCGATTACACCGACCCGCCGAGCCGCGCCCAGTTGCTCGCCACTCTGAAGTCCCGCGATTACGCCGCCATCGGAATCATCTGCGCCGCCGAACCCATCATGACCAAGTGGAAATGGTGGCTCGCGGCCAAGGTCCCCGCCAAGCTTTTCGTGGTCAATGAAAACTGCGATTTCTTTTGGGCCGATATCGGCCAATGGCGGGTGATCATGCACTTCATGATGTTCCGCGCCGGCCTCACCGGAGCCGCCGCCGTCCCCGCCATCGCCCGTCTGCTATTCTTCCCCGTAACGCTTGGGTTTTTGCTGCTCTACGCAGGCGCGGTTCATCTTCGAAGAAGGATCCATGAAAGCCATCTACATTGAACAAACCGGCGGCCCCGAAGTTCTCAAGTATGGAGACATGCCCAAGCCGGAATTGGTTCCTGGCCATGCGCTGGTCAAGGTCGCGGTGTCGGGAGTCAATTTTATCGACACCTATCATCGCAGCGGATTGTATAAGTTACCGCTTCCAGCCATCCTCGGCTCCGAAGGCGCGGGCACCGTCGAGGCGGGGACACAGTTCAAAAAAGGCGACCGGGTCGCCTGGGCCATGGCGCGCGGCTCGTATGCGGAATACGCACTGGTGCCGGAATCGTATCTAGTTGCATTGCCGGATGATGTCGAATTTCGGGATGGCGCCGCGGCCATGCTGCAAGGCATGACGGCCCATTATCTTACTCACTCCACTTACCCGTTGAAGAAGGGCGACACGGCATTGATCCATGCCGCGGCGGGCGGCACCGGGCGGTTATTGGTGCAGATGGCAAAGCTTGCAGGCGCTCGGGTTATCGGCACCGCGGGCTCCGAAGCGAAGGCGCAGATTGCTCGCGATGCCGGCGCCGACGAAGTCATTCTGTATTCGACGCAGGATTTTGTGGCCGAAACCAAGCGCTTGACCGATGGAAGAGGCGTCGATGTGGTGTACGATTCAGTTGGCAACGCGACTCTTTTGGAGAGTTTAGACTGCGTGCGGCCGCGCGGCATGGCGGTGTCGTTCGGACAGTCGTCGGGCGCAGTTCCACCGTTTGAGCCGCTGTTATTGACCCAAAAAGGGTCGTTGTTCTTCACCCGGCCTTCGCTCGGAAACTATATTTCAGACCGAAAGGAGCTGGAGTGGCGTGCGGCCAATGTTTTTCAATGGATTGCGGAGAAAAAGCTGGCCCTGCGCGTGGACCACGAGTATCAGCTGGCGTATGCGGCCCAAGCGCACAGGGATTTGGAGGGAAGACAGACCTCGGGCAAGTTAGTCCTCCTTATTTGACAGTAAAACGACCGCCTGCGCTTCCGCCGATTTGCCTTCTCCGACTGGGCCGACGCGCTCGGCGGTCTTGAATTTCACCGACACCTGGTCGACTTCGACCCCCATGGTCTTGGCAAGCGACTCCCGGATATCGAGGCGAAAATCTTTTAGCTTGGGGCGCTCCAGAATCACGGTCGTATCGACATTCACGATTTCGAAGCCGTGCCCGCGAACGGTCCACGCGGCGAACTTCAGAAATTCCTTGCTGTCGCCGTTTTTCCATTGCGGATCGTTGTCGGGGAAATGCATGCCGATATCGCCCAGCGCCGCCGCGCCCAGCAATGCGTCTGTGATGGCGTGCGAAAGTATGTCGGCGTCGGAGTGGCCGTCGAGTCCGAACTCCGATGGAATGGTCACTCCGCCGAGAATCAAAGGCCGGCCGGCGATGAGGCGGTGCGTGTCCCAGCCTTGCCCGATTCTCAAGCGGGCTTTCCGGCCGTTTCCTCATCCAGAAACAGGCGCGCCAGTTCCATATCGGTGGGCTTGGTGATTTTCAGGTTCCGGTCGCTGCCCTGGACCACGCTGACCTCCACTTGTTCCAGGCGCTCCACCAGGCTCGATTCGTCGGTGCCGATAAAGCCGTCGGCGCGGGCGAGCTCGAAGGCTCTTTTCAAGAGATCGAATCGGAACACTTGCGGAGTTTGCGCCAGGACCAGGTGCTCCCGGGGAAGAGTCGCGCGAATTTTGTTTTTATGAACGCGCTTCACCGTATCGACCGGAACAATACCGACGATCGCCGCGCCGGCGAGGGCGGCTTCGGCCACCACCTGCTCCACCAGCGATGGCTCGATGAAAGGACGCACCGCGTCATGCACCGCGACCAGTTCGGTATCGGCGGGGAGCGTAGCCAGTGCGTTTTCGACCGATTGCTGACGGCTCTCGCCGCCTTCGACAAATCGCACGGGTTTGACGGGATGCTCCTGCAGGACCAGGCCGCGGGCCCAATCGAGATCCTCGGCGCGCAGGGCAACCACAATTTCCGAGACGGAGTTGCATTGCAGGAACTTGCGGATGGTGTGAATAAGGATCGGCGCGCCATCGAGCAGCATGAACTGCTTGCGGCTGATGCCGGATTTCTCCCGCCCCATGCGCGTACCAAGCCCCGCGGCTGGGAGGATGACGGAGACTTTCATAAACGAAGTTTGATTTTAGCGTACTATATGCGGGCACGGGTCTTTCACAGGCTGAAGCCTGTGCCACCGGTGCTGATAATAGGTGGAACAGACTTTAGTCTGTTGTCACGCCCCGGCACCGGCGGCTGGGGTTACAGGTTCGCGCGCGGGCCGATCTTTTTCGTGAACCGCATGCGTGCGTTCGTCGAAGCGGCCGAAGATCATTTTGCCGGCGGTGGTCTGCAGCACGCTGGTGACGGCTACATCGATAGTCTTGGAGATCATCTTACGCGCGTTGTCCACCACCACCATGGTTCCATCATCCAGATAGGCGACGCCCTGATTGTATTCCTTGCCTTCCTTGAGAATGAAGACGCGCATCAGCTCGCCGGGGAGCACTACAGGCTTCAACGCGTTGGCCAGATCGTTGATATTCAGGACCTCCACGCCGTGGAGCTGGGCGACCTTATTCAGATTGAAGTCGTTGGTGACAATTTTGGAATCGTAAACTTTGGCGAGCTCGATCAGCTTCATATCGACCTCGCGCACGTTGGGAAAATCGTCTTCGAAGATCTGGATATTGAGCTGCGGCATCTTCTGAATGCGCTGCAGCACGTCGAGTCCGCGGCGGCCCCGCGCGCGCTTCATGGAGTCCGACGAATCGGCCACCAGTTGCAATTCGCGCAGTACAAACTGCGGGATGACGAGCGTTCCATCGACGAAGCCGGTTTCCACGATATCGGCAATACGGCCGTCGATAATGACGCTGGTATCCAGGATCTTGAACGCCTGCCGGGTGACTTTTTCCGCACCGAACAGCCCGCCGAACGCGGCGAGATTGAGAGACTCGCCTTTCGCCGCGCCGACGACGACTCCGCAATAGGTCATCCAGGCCAGCAGTACGACTTCCACAAACGGAATCGTGGTACTGCTGTTCGGCATGGCTTTGCCCAGCACGAGTGAAATTAAGAATGCGCCAAAAATGCCCAGAACGCTGCCCACGGCTGCGCCCATCAAGCGGGTGAGGCTCACCTGCTTGACGCGGATTTCAAAAACAACCACGCCAAGGCCGGCCACGGCTCCGACGGCCGCGGCCAGCGGCGCAGGCAGATTGAACGGCTTCAAAAAAAAGGCCGCACTACTGAGAACGCCAATAAATAAGATGCGAATGACGAGAAGATCGTTCAAAGCATCACCTTCCCTTCGGGCTGCGCATCCCCGTTGACGCAATGCCGCCCTATTCCTAAAAAGTTAATATTGCAATGCTTAGCGCGCTAGTATAGCACCATTTTTGAAGGGGTCGAGCCACGCCGGCTGAACCCGGCGTTGCAACCTGAAGCTCGCGCCACAATGCCCGCTATGAATTCGATTACACTGCGTCTATGAATTTCCCGAAGTTTTGGGCGCGGGGACAATCGGGGGGCTTCGCTGTCTGGCGCTGGTCTGACGCCAGTGTGGAGGACGCGAAGGTCGCGGCACAGGCGGCGGCGGAACGGCTGGCGGCCAAGTTCGAAGCGGATGAGATGCCGGACGAGCGGTATGGTTACGGCAACCGCCCTCTGCGCGAACCGGTGCTGCGCGAGACGCGAGACACGGTGGTCACGCGCAATTCTTATGGAAGCCATGTGTTGAACTCCGGGGTCGGGCTGTTTGTCGATGTCGATTTTCCGCTGGAGAAAAAGCAGAGACTGTTCGGCTCCCTGTTCGGGAAGAAGGCGCCTGGGGATCCGGCGGCGGTAGTAGCCAAGGCGAAGGCGTGGGTGCAGAGCCACTCGGGGTGGAATTGGAGGATTTACCGGACCAAAGCAGGGGTGCGGCTGCTGGCGACCCATGCGGTGTTCGATCCGGCCGATCCGGTCTGCGAGCAGGTGTTCGGGGCGATGGGCGCGGACCCGCTGTATCGCAAGCTATGTCAGACGCAGAAATGTTTTCGGGCGCGGCTGACTCCGAAGCCGTGGCGATGCGGAATCGGTCATCCGCCGGCGCGGTGGCCTTTTGTGGACCTGGGCGCGGAGCAGGCGTTTGCGAATTGGGAGAGGAAATATGAAACGGCGTGCAGGTCGAAGGCGACTTGCCAGTTGTTGGATAAAGGATCGGGCGTGGTGCATGAGGAGTTGCGGGAGATGGTGGAGCTGCACGATGAGATGACTCGGGCTGGGGCGGTGGGGGTGGAGTTGGCGTAGTCCGGGCTGCGCCCGGATGGACCGATAAACAATCGGTCCGCAGGTAGACAACCTGCCCCACATTTCCGCAGACGCTAAAGTTGTCGGGCGGGGCCGTGCCCTGCCGCCGGGCTCTCAGCCGGCCGCTTCCTTACTGGTTGGAAGCTTCCGCGGGAGTACTGTGGGGACTCTCGTTGCCTTTCATATCCACGGCTGACACTTCGTAGCGATACTTTTTCCCTGGTTCGATTTTGTTGTCGCTGAACGTAGGGGCGACTACCAGCTCGGCGATTTTTACCAGCGGGCCGCCGTCGGTGGACCGGTAGACGTTGTAGCCTTTGAAGTCGGGCTCGGTGTTGCGGGTCCAGGCCAGTTCCACCGTGCTGACGCCCAGGATGGCGGTCAAGGCTCCAGGAACGGCGGGCGGGAATTTATCATCGGGCGTGATGGCGGCTGGATCTGAAACCAGGCTGCCGTGAAAATCGTCGCTGATTCCTTGGACCAGGTATTTGTATTGCTTGTCGTACTGAGTGGTGTCGTCGATGAACTCGGGGCGATCGGATTCGTTGAGGCGCTCCGGTGCGGCTTCAGCCACGGCGCGGAAGATGCGGAATTTTGGCGCGGAGCCCTTCCAGGTGAGCTTGACCCCCTGCTCGACATTTTCAGCGACCAGCGCGGAGGGTTTTTCGAGAGGCGGCTGGATGGTGAGGACTTTCACGGTGGCCCATTGCGCGGGTCGCCCTTTCGATCCGATGGCTCGCGCGGAGATGAGGACCTCTTTGTTGAGCCACTCATCTACTGGAATTTCCTTGGTGAACGCACCCGGGGCTGCCGACGGAATCGGGTACGGCTTCGCCGTTTGCGCCCACAATTCAGGCGAATAAGGCGTGACGGTGGGTCCGATTCGCACTTCCAGAGAGCGCAGGTTACGGACAGGGTTGCCCTCGGTGGTGAGATCGGGAAGGGTGAATTCGACCACGATTTTGTCGCCGAATTCGCCCGCGTTGAGGGCGAGGACGGGTTGTGGAATGTCGAGCAAAGGGGGCTGGACGGGCCCGATGTAGCCGCAGCCGGAAAGCACAACTAATAAAAAGACTAAGATAGCCGCCGATAAACGCTGATGAACGCGGATCGGAAGAAGAACAAAATGGAATCGGCGTTTATCTGCGTTCATCGGCGGCCAACACATTTAGAGAATGTAGCGGCTCAGGTCCTGATCTTTGACGATATCGGCTAACTGTTTTCTGACGTACACGGCGTCCACTTTTACGTTCTTTTTTTTCAGATCCGGGCCGTCGAAGGATACATCTTCCAACAGTTTTTCCAGAATCGTGTGCAAGCGGCGCGCGCCGATGTTCTCGGTCGATTCATTGACCTGCGCGGCGAAAGAAGCGATCTCTTTCAGGGCGTCTTCGGTGAAAACCAGCTTGATGCCCTCGGTATCCAGCAGCGCCTGATACTGCTTGATGAGCGCGTTTTTCGGCTCCTTCAATATACGGATGAAATCGGCTTCCGTGAGCGACTTCAGCTCGACTCGTATGGGGAAGCGGCCTTGCAACTCCGGAATCAGATCGCTGGGCTTGGCGACGTGGAACGCGCCCGCGGCGATGAACAGAATATGATCCGTACGGACGAAGCCGTAGCGGGTGTTGACGGTAGTTCCTTCGACGATGGGTAGGATGTCGCGCTGCACGCCTTCGCGGCTGACGTCGGGGCCGTGGCCTCCTTCGCGGCCGGCGATTTTGTCGATCTCGTCCAAGAAAATAATGCCGCTGCGCTCCACCCGTTCGATAGCGACGCGTGTGACCTGGTCCATGTCGACCAGCTTCTGCTCTTCTTCCTGCACCAGGTAATCGAGCGCTTCGCCGACCCGCATTTTGCGCTTGCGTGTGCGTCCGCCGAACAGGCCGGGCAGGACATCCTTGAGGTTGATGTCCATTTCCTCGATGCCGGTGGCGGTGGTGACTTCGAACGACGGTCCACGCTCCTTGACGTCG
This sequence comes from Bryobacterales bacterium, assembly GCA_963813145.1. Lineage (GTDB taxonomy): Bacteria > Acidobacteriota > Terriglobia > Bryobacterales > Bryobacteraceae > Palsa-187. The sequence continues at coordinate 778,135 of CAWEXX010000001.1, read as the reverse complement.
ATTTCGACCATGCGGTCGTCCAGCTTGCCGGCGCGAAGTTTCTCGCGGAGCTTCTCGCGGGTGCGGTCGGCGCTGTCGGTGGCCTCGGGCTGCACGGGCATCAGCAGGTCGAGCAGGCGCTCTTCGGCGTTGCGCTCGGCGCGCTCGCCCACTTCGTTGAGACGCTCTTCGCGAACCATGTCGATGGAGATTTCCACCAGGTCGCGAATCATGGATTCGACGTCGCGGCCGACGTAGCCTACTTCGGTGAACTTGCTGGCTTCGACCTTCAGAAACGGCGAATTGGCGAGCTTGGCCAGTCGGCGAGCAAGTTCGGTTTTACCTACGCCGGTAGGTCCGATCATGAGGATGTTTTTGGGCATCACCTCCTCGGCCATTTCGGGTTCCAGCTTCTGGCGGCGGATGCGATTGCGGAGGGCGATGGCGACGGCGCGCTTGGCATCGGCTTGTCCGATGACGTATTTATCGAGCTCGCGGACGATTTCGCGAGGAGTCAGCTCATCGAGCACGGGCAGATCGTCGGCGGCCTGCGAAGGGAGGTAAATTACCATCTAGAATCCTGTCTCTGGGAGATAGCGGAAGCTTTGAACACCGCTCCCTCTGGTCACGGCTCGGTCACGGCGTTCCGCTCTACCGAGCCGTGACCGTAGGGAGCGGAGAACCTCCGTAGTAGGCGATTCCACTATCCAAGCTCCTCGAACACAAAGTTGTCATTCGTATAGATGCATGTCTTGCCGGCGATGGTCATGGCTTTTTCGACGATTTCGCGCGCGGAGAGCTTGGTATTCTCAAACAGCGCGGTGGCTGCGGATTTGGCGTACACGCCGCCGGAGCCGATCGCTGCGACCGAGTCGTCCGGGTCGATCACGTCGCCGGTCCCGCTGACGATGTACGTGGCTCCAATGTCGGCGACCAGCAGCAGGGCTTCGAGATGGCGCAGCATGCGGTCGGTGCGCCAGTCCTTCGCCAGCTCGACCACGGAACGCGCCAGGTTGCCGTTATGCTGTTCGAGCTTCGATTCGAAGCGCGCGAAAAGGGCGAAGGCGTCGGCGGTGGCTCCGGCGAATCCGGCGATGATTTTGCCGTTATACAGGCGCCGGAGTTTCTTAGCGGAGGCCTTCAGCACTTCAGAACCCTGAGTGACCTGGCCATCGCCGCACATCACGACTTTGCCGTCGCGGCGCACACATAGAATGGTGGTGGAGCGAATCTTTACTTTTCTTGGCACGAACCTTCAGTTTGGCACACTCGCATCCGATTTACGCTCTAATAGGCTAGAACCATGGTCGGCGAGAACATCATAGCCCTTTTGTTGCTTTACATACGCCCGGTCGCGGCCATCAGCCGGATTCTGGACCAGGGGCGGCTGTGGTTCGCCGTGGTGGTGGCCGCGCTGGTGTCGGTAGTGTTACATACGTCGGACGCGGGGGCGCTGACGTCGGCCGAGGCGAGGGCGGCGATGAAGACTCCGGCGGCTCGGGCGGCGCTCCGCAAGGCGGCGAAGGACCAGCCGGTGGACCCTTCGGTCGAAAAAGCGTTGAAAGAGCAGGAAGGCGAAGCGGAGCAGCCATCGCCGGCGCTTTGGCTGGGGGACGCGCTGGCTCGGTTCGGATCCTTCGATGCATCGAGCTTCTTTTCGGCCATCTGGGCGATCGCGGTGGCGCTGATCCCGGCGGTGATCGCGATGCGCGCGGTGACTGGATTCGGCAGCTTCGGGGTCCTGATGCGCAAGGATTATTTATCGCTGCTGATGTGCGTGCTGCTGTGCTGGTCGGCGGTGTACCTGGTGCTGGCGATCGCGCAAGGCGGCGTCTATTTTGCCAGCGGAACGCGCATTTCGATTCACCTGGTGGCGGTGTATGCGGCGGCGGGCGTGTGGTTTTTGGTCCTGACGGCAATCGCGATCCGGACGGCGCTGGGCACCACGCTCGGGTCGGCCGTGGGACTGACGGTCGGCGGCGCGGCGGTTGCGATCGTGGGGGCGGGAATGTTTGGCGTGGTGGGAGGATCGCTGTATTTCCTGGCGTCGCCATTCGTGCTGTTTTACGCGTGGAGAATGTTGGGATCGGAGGTATCGTCGCTAGGCGACGGATTGCGGACCCGGCAGCATTTGAAACGGCAAATGGAGATCGCCACGACGAATCCGCGTGACGCGGATGCGCATTACCAGTTGGGCTTGGTTTATCAGCAGCGGAGGCAGTATACGGAGGCCATCGCTCGGTTTCAGAAGGCGATCGAGATCGATCCGTCGGAGGTGGAGGCGCAGTTTCAGCTTGGCCGCATCGCACGGGAGCAGGGGCGGTTCGACGATGCGATTCGATTCCTGAAGGCCGCGGCGGCGTTGAACGACAAGCTGGCTTCGAGCGAAGTGTGGCGCGAGTTGGGAGCGTCGTATGTCGGAGTGTCGCGTTTCGAAGAGGGAGCGGCGGCGCTGGATAAGTATACCCAGCGTCGGTCGTACGATCCGGAAGGGCTGTACTGGTATGGCAGGTCGTTGAAGGGATTGGGGCGCGCCGACGAGGCTCGCGCAGCCTTCACGCAGTGTATCGAGGCCGTGGATACCATGCCCAAGCATCGGCGGGCGTATGTTCGCGAGTGGAAGGGGCTTGCTAAGAAGGAGCTGAGTTAGGCTGTTCACCGCACCAAACTTTTAGTTATCTCATTTCTTATCTGCAACCTCCGCGCCCCTGCGCGAAATATTCTTCCGTCCTTGGAGTACTCTTGGTCCAGAAGGAGTTCGACCATCGGGCTTCTTTGACAGTTTTTTGCTGGCCAGCAAATGTCGTATTACGGTGGTCCTGAGCCTTCGGCTTGCCGGAGGGACTTTGGGATCGATCCCATAATGTTACGGGACGGGCGGATATTCTATGATTGCCGCACCCGGGAACTTCAGAGGGCCGTGCATCGAAAGAGACAGTCCAATCCACTAGCGGCCGGTGTTAGCAAGCCGGCCGCTCACGACAGCCGAAGTGTCTTCATATTTTTACCTTGCGCAGCCGACAGATCCGCGACAGTTCAGTGGGGCATGTTCCCGACCTGCCAACCGCCTTTCAGGCTTGGGATTAATCCGCCCTCTCCCATCCGCCCGCGCTGCCGATATGAATAGGGTATGCGTGTTCTGATCGCTATTCTCCTGACGATTCTTCCTGCCGCCGCCCAGCAGTTTACTCTTGCTCAAATGGCCCATCAGCCGCTGACCAACGAGAATGTCGTGACGTTGGCCAAAGCCGGTTTCGACGAGTTGTTTATCCTGCAACTGATCCGCAGCTCGCGGACGAATTTCGATATCAGCGTGCAGGCGCTGGTCGGACTGAAGCAGTCCGGGGTGAGCGAGGAATTGATCCGTATGATGGCGATGCCTCAGGCCAGCCAGCCCGCGGCTCCAGCGGCTGCCGCGACCCCCGCGAAAACTCCGCCGAAGAAGCACGGCTTCCCGTTCAAGCGTTCCTCTAATTAACTTTGAGCTCGACTTCGACCCGCACCGGCTCTAACGCCTGCCACGAGGACACAGTGATGGTTGCCGAATAGCGACCCGGCTTGAGCCCCACCGTGCTCACGCTGAGATGTACGATATCGTCGGCCATTCCCGCTCCGTGGCGCGGCGTTGCGCCGTGCTCGGGCGTTGCCGTCAGCCAGGCGGCGTTGGTCATGGTCAGAAGGTAGCGCAACTGAGGCCAGGTAGCCGATACCCGTATCTGCTGTGAGGCGGGAGTTTCGTCCGCCTTGCACTCGAAAGAAATCTTCACCGGTGTGGCTTTGATGACAGGGGCTCCGGTCACCACCAGAGTGAATTTCTTCCCCGTCCAGCCGCACCCGTTGGACGCCCGTACCGTGAACACGAACTCGCCCGTTCGAAGCGGCGTGCCGGAGAAATACCCCAGCCGGGAAAGCTGCATGCCGGGCGGCAAGGCGCCCGACACCACGGCATAGCCAACCCCTCCGATCGGACAGGATCCGCTGACCCGTACCTCGAGCGGAGGGGCCTCATATCCCTTTTCGGCGATAGCCCAAGGTAAATCCGCTGTCACAAACTCGATTTCCGTCGTCTCCAGCGGCACCTCCGGGGGTGCGGCGAGTAACAGTACAAGCAGGATGGGTAGTACCGAAATTGCGACAGGCATGAAGTGAGGCGAACTCTTGGCCGATATATAGAGTTAAGTGCGAATCACCCGCACTTTTTCTCTGTTCGGAGGATGGCTATTCCGTGAGTTCCAGTTCCCTGATCGATCTAATCGAAACACCGGAATCCGGTGTCGCGGCCGCCGTGCCGCCCGTTCCCGAATCTCTTGAAGACACAGGGATTCAGGCCTCCATCATCGAGCACCTGATCCTTAAATACCTATACTTTCGGGGCGAGCTGGTGGGCCGAGATATTGCCAGTTTGCTCGGGTTTCCCTTCAGTGTGATCGATGAAACGCTGGAGACCTTCAAACGGCAGCACTTCGTCGGCGTGAAAAAGTCTCTCGGCATGGGGAATATGTCCGGCGTATTCCTGTTGACGGACACGGGCCGCAACCTGGCGCGGGAGTTTCTCGAAAACAACCAGTATGCCGGTCCCGCCCCCGTGCCGCTGTATCAATATACCGAGATGGTCCGCCGGCAGCGTCTGAAGGAAAACTGGCTGAGTCCCGACCTTTTGCGTGTCGCGTTCCAGCACCTTGTGGTGGAAGCCGATATTCTGGCGCAGATCGGTCCTGCGGTTAATTCAAATAAGTCCTTCCTCATCTACGGGCAGCCGGGAAACGGAAAGACGGCGCTGGCGGAGTCGCTATTCCGCGTGGAAAGCGAGCCCATCTATATGCCCTACGCGCTCGAATGCCAGGGCAACATCATTCAGCTGTACGATCCCATTTATCACCACAAGATCGACGACCAGTCGTCGCTGCTGTCCGCGTTGTCGGAGAGCCAGCCACACGATGGCCGCTGGTTCCGCTGCAAACGCCCTTTCATCATCACCGGAGGCGAGTTGACGCTGGACGCGCTGGACCTCAGCTTTAACAAACACTCCAAGGTGTACGACGCTCCTTTCCAGCTCAAGGCGAACAATGGCATCTACCTGATCGATGACTTTGGCCGTCAGAAGGCTTCACCGGCCGAAGTGCTCAACCGCTGGATCGTGCCCATGGAAAAGCATGTCGACTATCTGACATTTCAGGCAGGCGGCAAGATGACCGTGCCTTTTGAAGCATTTCTTATCTTTTCCACCAACTTGCGTCCCGATCAACTGGGCGACGAAGCGTTTCTGCGCCGCATCCAGTACAAGATGTTCCTGCGCAGCCCGAGGGCGCCCGAGTTTATCCATATTTTCGAGCGGTACTGTAAGGACAAGCACATATTGTGCCCTCCGGGCCTCGCGGCGAGCTTTGTGCAGAAGCACTACATTCAGGGCGAAAAGCGATTCCGCCGCTGCCATCCGCGCGACGTCATTTCGCACGCCGTGGATATTCTCCATTTCGAGCGGCGTCCCATGGCGTTGACCGAGGACGTGCTGGATCGGGCGTTCAAGAGCTGTTTCGTGGAGCATGTCGACGTGAACGACTAGCGATACTGTGACTGAATATGACGAATCCTGGATTGCGGCCATTAATGTTTTTGACGATCGCGGCGCTTGGCGTGACTCTGCCTGCCCGTGCCGGCATCACGTACACCTGCGACGCCTCGTTTAACGCCTTTGCCCCGGTTGGAACCTGCGACGCCATGAATGGGTCGAGCATCGCCGGGGTTTATAGCAGCATTTTGAGCAATGCGACGGCGAAAATCTACGTTGATTTTTCCGGTAGTGGACTAGCCGGGAGTAACGCAGCCCTCAATTCCGTTTCGTATACCGACTATCTCACCGCGTTAGCAGGGCATGAAGCCGGCGTCAACGACGTGACTGCCGTAAACAGTCTGGCAGGCACCGAACCTTCCCTCTATGGCGACCGCGACCTTGCGATCACCAGCGCTCTCGCAACGGCTCTTGGGTTCTCGGCTTCTGCCGGCATGGACGCTACCGGTGCTTCTTGCAATCTTAGCGACAGCGGCTGCTACAACGGCATCATCACGTTCGGCGCCAGCGCGAATCCGATTTACTTCCCTCTTTCCCCCGGCGACCCGACCAGCGCCGGCTGGGACTTTTTCATGCTCGCGGAGCACGAAACAGACGAAATTCTAGGGACCATTTCCTGCATCGGGACAGACCCGAATAACACCGCCCTGGCGGCCGACCAATGCGTGGACTCCAATTTGAACACCTATTTGGCCGCAGCCGATCTGTTCCGGTACTCCGCCCCTGCAACGCTCAGTTTTCTCAATAACACCAGCGGCGGGCCGGCGTACTTTTCGATCGATGGCGGCGCCACGAATGTCGCCAGCTATTTGAATTCTCCCAACGCGGGAGACTTCGGCGACTGGGCGGCGGGTTGTTCTCCCGCGCGAGTCCAGAATGCTTCGGCGTGCCAGTCGACCAACGCGGATATTTCAAATGACGGCGGCGCGGAGATCTTCGTACTCGACGCGATCGGCTTCAACTTAAATTCCCAGACGACGCCTGAACCGGGCACCTGGAGCCTGATCGGAGCCAGCCTCGCGGTTCTCGCGTTCGCATGCCGCCGCCGCTTAGCAGCCGGTCGAACCTGGAACGGCGGGCGAAACCGCCTGTCCTAAACGCTACTTTCTCAACCCATCGATATGACTCAAGAGCTTTTCCGCCTGCTGAGCCTGAGCGCTATTCTTGGCCATTGCCTCGAACTCCTGACGCGCCGCAGTCAGCAATCCAAGCTGTTCATTCACCGCGCCCATTACCAGGTGCGAATTCCCATGTTCCGCGCGGACTTTCGTCAACTCTCTTAGCTGATCCTCGCCGAGCACCCGGAACGTCCCGCGATGTTTCTGACCGGCAGATTCTACTTCCCACGTGTAAATCCGATCCCGAACAAGAGCGCCCGACGGTGTCCAGTGCGTCTCTTTCAGATTGCCGCGCCGGGAAATCAGGCTTTGCCGCGCGTCGTAGAGCGACACGGTGTACGAACTGCCAAAAGCCTTCCATCGCATCACCGGCTGAGTCTCCGCCACCACTTCCGAATACGGGTATTCGAGAGTGGTATCGCCGTTCGGCTCCAGTCCTTTGAGCGATGCCGGCCGCTCCACCCGGTCGGGCGATGTGACCACTTCCCGGGCGCCCGTGCGCAGCGAATCGGGCAAAGTATCCAATTGAGTAACGCTCATCGCCTCATCGACTTGCGCGTTTCGTTGCGAGGCAACCGAAGACTCCAAGGCCGTGGTCGTCGGCGCGATAATCGCTCCCACAGGCTGCGGAGGCGACGAATGCCGGCTCCATGGCGCGATGATTACGAATGCGACCAAGGCAGCCATTCCCAAAGCATACTGAGGCTGCTTCAGGAACGACCAGAACGACGGCTTTTGTTGCCGGACCGGTTGCGTAGGCGCCAACGCCGCGCTGCGAACGGGCTCTGCCATTGCCGGCGCATATTCTTGATACGCAATGAGTTGCCGTGCACAATCCGGGCACCCGCCGATATGCGCCATGACCAGTTCCCGCCCGCCCTGGTCGAGACGATCCTCCACCCAGTCATCCATCTGCTCGTAACTCAAATGGTGGAATCGAGCTTCTTCGATCCCCGAAATTACTGAAACCGCGGAGGTTCCGGTAGCGAGCGCAGCCAGCGCCTTCCGGCACGGCTCGCATTCGCCCAAGTGTGTATCCACTGCGACTAATTCACCTACGGAAAGCTTGCGGTCCCGGTACGCCTTTAATTGGTCTTGATGGACATGATCCGGCATGGCAGCTTACCTTCCTTCACCGTTTGAGGGCGCTACCCTGGACGCCATATTAGTAGCCTCCCCCTCTTTTTTCGGGGATTCCCGAATCGATCAGCGCCTTGGCCAAGTGGGTTCTGGCTACCATCCTCAAATTAATGACCTTTTGGGCTCCCTCCAGCTCCATAATCTTCGCGATTAACCCGTCCTCGAGGGGCAAAAGATTCCAGATAACCGCGAATCGCAGCTTGGGCTCCTTCACCGCCTCCAGCGCCGGTCCACCCTTCCCTTGCACGTCCAACTCCCGCCATAAAACTGCGTATTGTGGGGGCGTAAACCCAATTAAGCCCTCGATTTCCGACACCGTGGCGATTCCATTGGCGGTAAACACCGCCACCTCGCCTCGATCCGCCTTCTCCGGTTCCTCGCCAGGCTGATTCCGAGCTTTTCTAGCAGAACCGCCTTTCATCACCGGAGGGTTTAGCAGGAACGGCAAAATCCATCGCCGCGGCATGGTCTTGATCTCCGACCACAATTTGATGAGCTGCTCCCGAATCGCGAGCGCGACATCGGGTCTCGGAGCGGGGGCCGGAGGATCCCATGCGCGGCCTTCCTCGTCGGTCATCATCTCCTCGAACGCCATTTCGCGGGCGCCCTTTACCCCGAACAGCACTCCGCAAATCGAGACCAGGTCGTCGAGCCGAACAGGGCCGTGCAGATATTCGAAAATCCCTTTGAGCAGCGAATCCCAGGCGGTGGAATCGAGTTCGCTCACCACTTCGCGTTTGGGCAGCGCGCTGGACCGGATACTACGCGGCTTTTCGAGCAGCGCGCTAATCTTGTTCCCCGGCGCGACACCCTTCTCGTTCCAACTGGCCGGCCCGCAGATCCAGCCGAGCTGCTCCGGCGTCTCCCACAAAGCCCACGCCGGCTGCTTGCGAAAGAACCGGCTGAGCCGGCCTTTCAGATCCGCCCAGCCCGGATTGTACACCCGCCAGTAATCGCGGCAGCTGTTGCGAGCCACCGTCGCGGCGTATCCCTTGGGCTCCCCGAAACTCACACCGCTCGCGATCGCCTTGATCAGCTTCACGGTGGCGTTCTGATAAACCTCCCACGCCGCCTGAATATTCTCACTCGATTGAGTGGAGTCCAGCCGCACGTGAAACTTTTTCTCGACGACCTCGCGCGCCCTCGCGTCCATTTCCGCGAACAGGAGTCCTTGCGTCTCGGTAAAGGTTTCGCCCATGCGACTGTATTATTATGAACGAACTCGCGATCCTGCAACGCGAAATCGTAGCCTGTGGCCTGTGCCCCCGGCTCCGCGACCATTGCCGCGAGGTCGCGCAAGTGAAACGCCGCGCTTATCTCGATCACGATTACTGGGGCAAACCGGTGCCCTCTTTCGGAGATCCCGACGCGCGCGTGTTTATCCTCGGCCTCGCTCCGGGAGCTCATGGAGCGAATCGCACCGGCCGCATGTTCACGGGCGATAAATCCGGCGAGTTTCTTTACCGAGCCCTTTACGAAACTGGCTTCGCGTCCCAGCCCACCGGCAGTTCGAGCGCCGACGGCCTGACTCTGAAAGGCGCGTACATTTCAGCATCGGCCCACTGCGCGCCGCCCGATAATAAACCAACCCGCGAAGAGCTCCTGAACTGCCGTCCGTATCTCGAACGCGAAATCCAACTGCTCAAAAACGTGCGAGTGGTCGTCGCATTAGGGCGGATCGCTTTTGATACGTACCTGTCGGTAATCAAGGAACGCCGCGTGTTCGGCCACGGAGTAGTTCACAAGCTCTCACCGATCCTCATCGCGTCCTATCATCCGAGCCAGCAAAACACCTCGACAGGCAAACTAACGGCAAAGATGCTGCGCGAGGTCTTCGAAGAGGCGAGGAGATTTGCACGCTGAAGTGCATCCCCTGAATGTTGTGTGGCGCACGCCTCCAGGCTTGCCGCATCGACTTTCGTGTCGATGTGCCTTTCCAGGCTGACAGAAACAAAAGCCGAACGTCGACACGACTGTCGACGCGGCACGCGTGGCCGCGTGCGCCACACAGCGGGAAAGTTTCATTAGGAGTGACCAGGGCATGGCAAGCGAATTGCACTGTTTCCGGGGGGAGGGACGAGATGCCGCTGGTTTACATTGTTCTGGTACTTATCGTGGTCGGTATGGGGCTTTGGCTCATTAACCGCTACATTCCGATGGCGGGAAGCATTAAGACTATTCTCAATGTTGTTGTTGTGATTGCTGTGTGCGTCTGGGTACTCAAAGCCGTGGGGCTTTGGACTCAGGTTCTGAACTATCGTATTCAGTAAAAACTACTGCACTTTGGCTTTCGTCAGGATGAGAATGTGCTGGCGGGGGAGCGTCTCGAGCACTTTGTCGAGGTGGAAGCCCTCGGCTTCGGTTTCGAGTTTCACTTCCTGCACGCTCATTTTGTGTTCCGGGCGGATAGGGATGGACGGGTCCTCTTTACGGTATTCGAGGAGTACCAGCCGGCCATCGGGTTTCAAGGCATCGAACATTTTGTGCAACATTTTCTGCGGTTGTGAAAATTCGTGATAGACGTCCACCAGTAAGATGAGGTCCAGCGAATTGGGTGGGAGCTTGGGATCCGCTTCTCCGCCGAGCACGGTCTCAATATTTGTGAGCTTCGCGTCGGCCGCGTTTTTTCGCAGACGGCGCAGCATCTCGGGCTGAACGTCCTCGGCGTACACTTTCCCCGAAGGGCCGACTCGGACAGCCATCTTCAAGGTCATGAATCCGGTTCCCGCGCCGACATCGGCGACGACCATACCGGTCTTGAGGCCGATCGCGTCTAGAGCGCCGTCCGGGTTCTCTTCCGCTTCGCGTTCGCTGCGATTCAGCCAGTCCGCGCCGCCGACGCCCATCACCGGGGCAATGCGCCGGCCGCTTAATGGGTGTTCCGATTGAAAGGCAACAGCGTGAGGGATTGAAACAAAAAGACAAATGGCGAAATAGAGTTGCCTTTGCGCGGAATACCAGATAGATTGTGGATTGACCCTCATGTTCAGACGCTTCCTGCCGGCACTGGCTATCTCCTTACTAGCGAACGGCTGTCGCAGCCCGGTTGCGATGCGGGCCGAATTCCAGATGGGAGAAAATGTACCTGCCGGTCCGCTCACTTACAATGTCGTCGAAAAAGTCTGGCGAAGTCAATTAGGGGAGATGTTCCAGATCCGCGTGCCGCAGAACCGATTCTTGCTGGTGACGATTTCAGCCACCAACGGCGGCGGCAGCGACGTGTCCGTGCCCTTCCTTCAACTGGAGGGGTCGAACGGGAAAATCTATGAGGAAATTCAAGAAGGCGCTGGTGTCGACAACTGGTTCGGCATGCTGCGGACGATTCAGCCGGCGCAGACCCAACAGGGCCGGATTCTTTTCGATGTGCCTCTCGGTTCCTATCGCTTAAGGCTTTCCGACGGCGATGCTGTTTCGGGACATTACGCCTATGTGCACCTTCCCCTGCAAATCGACGCCGATCCTCCGGTGGACTCGCCGATGCCCGGCAAACAGTAGTCCAGTGCGGCTGCTGGGTTTGATCCTGTTAGGCGCCGTCTGCCTACCGGCAGCGGAAAAACTGGAAATCGAGAAATTTGCGTTGCGCCAGTTCGAGGACGGACCGGCGCTGGCGGCGAGCCATGAGTTTCTTCCCGGCGAGACCATCTTCTGGAGCTTTCGGATGAAAGGCTACCAGGTTAATAAAAGCGAGAACGAAGCGGGCGATGAAGAACGGCGCATGAAGCTGACGTGGACGGTGCGCGCGACCGATCCGAAAGGCGTGCTGATTGAGAAAGAGCGGTCGGGTCGAGTGGAGGCCCGGCTGTTCGAGCAGGACAAGGATTGGACGCCGCGGGCCGCGGACAGTTTCGTGGTGCCTCCGCTGGCTCCGAGCGGGATTTATCATGCGACGGTTTCGGTGAAGGACGAGACGGGTGAGACTAGTTCGACGCTGGAGTTTAAAGTCCGCGGAGATAGCATCGAGTCCAGTGATACGCTGATCGCGCGCGACGTTCGCTTCCTGCAAAGTGAAAACGACCAGAAGCCGATGCGCAATCCCAGCTATCGGGCGGGCGACACTTTGTGGGTGCGGTTCGACATCACCGGCTACAAATTCGGCGACAAGAATAAGTACGACGTCGAGTATGGGCTGGCGATTTTGCGGGCCAACGGCGAGACGATGTTCTCCCAGCCGGTGGCGGCGAAGGAAACCAGCGAGTCGTTCTATCCGCAGCATTATGTGCCGGGGCTGCTGAGCCTGGGTCTGAACAAGGATCTGCCCAACGGATCGTACACCATGGTGATTACGATGCGCGACAAGATCGGCAACCAAACGTGGGAGGCCCGGAACCAGTTTCAGGTCCAGTGACCTTCGGTGTTGATCAGCAGGACGCGGGAGCCTTGAAACTTTTCGCGAAACGCCAGCAGACCGGCGAGCCCGGCTGCGCCTGATTCACCGGAATCGATACCGGCGCCGCTGAGGAGGGACATGGCTTCGATGGCGTGGCGGTCCTCGATCGAGAGGAACAAGTCGACTCCGCGGCGGATCGTCGGCCAGGCGGTCAAAGATACTTCGCTGCAGTTGAGGCCGGCCATGATGGAGTTTTGCGCGCCTTTTGACGCGTACGGTTCTCCGATCGAGATGGATTCGAGCAGGCCGTCGGCGGCTTCGGGCTCGACGCAAACAATACGCGGGCTGGATGGGCGGGAGCGAAAATGTTCGACGGCCGCGCAGAGGAGTCCGCCGACTCCGGCTTGGACAAGGATGGCGTCGGGTTGCACGGGAGTTTGTTCTTCCAGTTCCAGGAATAGAGTTTGATAGCCCTCGACCACTCGCTTGGGGATTTCCATATAGCCGGGATAACCGGTGTCCGAGATGACGTGCCAGCCGTGGGCGCGGCTTTCCTCATCGCACAGGCGGACGGCGTCTTCGTAGGAACCATCGACCACGCGAACTTCGGCGCCTTCCCGTCGGATGATCTCAATGCGGAAGGGGGCGGTGATCGAGGGGACGAAAATTTTCGCGTCGCCATGGAGGCGGCGGGCGGACCAGGCAACTGCTCGTCCATGATTACCGGCGGTGGCGGCGCTGAAAATCATGCCCGGGCGAGCGACGCTGTGCATGGCGAACGAAGCGCCCAGGGCTTTGAAGGCGCGCAAGCCGAAGCGATGCGATTCGTCCTTCACGTGAAGAGATCGGAGGCCCAGGGAATCGGCGAGCGGCTGGCAGCCGGCCAGAGGAGTCGGCGCATAGCCGGGGAGGGTCCGATGAAATTCGCGCGCGGCGTGAGAGGGAGTGGGAAATGGCTCGGGGTCGCGGAAGGGGTTTCGGACCAAGCGCATGGTTCCTTCACTTTAGCGTGTGCGTGAAACTCTGCTGACCGCTCCCGATAGTCGCGGTTCTGTTGGTACGTCAAGCGTGACTTTTCACGCAGCCTCTTTTAGTACGATCCTTTCAGAATGAAGATCGATCGGGAGTATATTCGCGAAACGCTGGTGCGGCTGGTGCAGATTAACTCCGTGAATCCGACGCTGGTGCCGGGCGCGCCGGGGGAGAGGGAAATCGCGGGATTCATCGCGGGGTCCCTGGAGCCGTTCGGTTTGAAGACGGAGATCTTCGAACCTCAGCCGGGGCGATTGAGCGTCACTGGGAGGCTGGCGGGATCTGGCGGCGGACGCAGCCTGATGTTGAACGCCCACTGCGATACGGTGGATGTCGCGGGCATGGCGGAGCCTTTTTCGGGAGCGATCCGAGATGGAAAAGTGTATGGCCGCGGGTCGTTCGATATGAAGGGAAGCCTGGCGGCATGCATGGCGGCGGCGAAGGCGCTGGTAGATTCCGGCGTGCGACTGCGGGGAGATGTGGTGGTCGCGGCGGTGGCCGATGAGGAGTACGGCAGCCTCGGGACCAGCGATCTGATCGAGCATGTGAAGGTGGATGGAGCGATTGTCACGGAGCCGACGGCGCTCAACGTTTGCCTGGCGCACAAGGGCTACCTATGGATCGAGGTGGACGTCGCGGGGCGCGCGGCGCATGGGAGCAAGTTCGATCTGGGCATCGACGCGAACATGAAAATGGGCGCATTCCTCTACGAGCTCGCGAAGTTGGAACGGGATTTGCGAACGAGGCCGCCGCATCCGCTGGTGGGTCCGCCGTCGCTGCATGCGGCGATGTTAAGCGGGGGGTCGGGGCTCAGCACGTACGCGGCGCAATCGACGGTGAAGATCGAGCGGCGCACGATTCCGGGGGAGACGGAGGTTCAGGCGGTCGGCGAGATTCAGGAGATTGTGGACAGAATTGCCGAATTGGATCGGGATTTTCACGCTACGGTGAGGGCGTTTTTTGTGCGCGATCCTTTTGAGGTTTCTCCGGGAGCGGAAATCGTCAAAGCAGTGGATGCGGCGGCGAAACAGGTGCTGGGTCATCGACCCGCGCACATCGGGGATACTCCGTGGATGGACGCGGCGCTGCTGGCGGCCGCGGGTGTGGAGACCGTCGTGTTCGGAGCCACGGGCGCGGGCGCGCATGCGGACGTGGAGTGGGTGGAATTGGAATCGGTGGAGAAGCTGGCGGAGATTCTGGCGGTGGCGACGGTTGGTTATTGCGGGTAGGGATTTATCCGCATGCTTACGCATGGCGGTTCAGCCTGTTAAGTTAGTACTCTCAATATGTCCTTTTCCATCCGGGCGCGCCTCAGCGTGATGATGTTTCTTAACTACGTCATTTGGGGAGCATGGTACGTCACGCTCAGCACGTACCTGACGAATACGCTGCACTTTAGCGGCACGCAGGCGGGAGCGATCTTCGGCACCACGGCGCTGGCGTCGATGATCTCACCATTTTTTGTGGGTCTGGTGGCAGACCGCTTCTTCTCCACAGAACGAGTCCTCGCCGCGCTGCATTTCATCGGGGCGATTCTGCTTTGGCGCGTCGCGAGCGCCCAGACGTTCGGGTCGGTTTACGGACTCCTGCTGGCGTACTGTCTGTGCTACTTTCCCACGATCGCTTTGACCAATTCGCTCACGCTGCAACATGTAGCGGATGCCGGCCGCGATTTCCCCCTTATCCGGGTTTTTGGAACTTTGGGTTGGATCGCCATCGGGGTGGTGGTCGGTTCCATGGCCATCGAGAAATCGGCTACTCCGTTTCTGCTGGCGTCGTGCGTGTCAGTCGTGATGGGCTTGTTCAGTTTGTTCCTGCCGCACACGCCGCCGGGGGCGAAAGGAGAAGCGTTCAGCGTTCGCCGGGTGCTGGGGCTGGATGCGCTGGTGATGCTGAAGGACAAGTCTTTCCTGGTTTTCGCGATCGCCTCCGTCCTCGCGTGCATTCCGCTGACATTCTATTTCTCGTTCACCAACAATTACCTGAACGATGTCCATGTCGTCAACGCCGCGGGCAAGATGACGCTCGGGCAAGTATCGGAAGTGGGCATGATGCTGGCGATGCCGTGGGTTCTGCGCCGGATGACGGTGAAGGGAATTCTCCTGATTGGCCTGGCGGCGTGGGCGATCCGATATGCGCTGCTCGCCTTCGGCGACGCGGGGCCCCTGGTTTGGATGTTCTACCTGGCGATCCTGCTGCACGGAATTTGCTACGACTTCTTCTTCATGACGGGACAGTTGTACACCGATCAGCAGGCGCCGGTGCACTTGCGGAGCGCGGCGCAGGGATTCATCACGTTCATCACGTATGGGGTGGGCATGTACGCCGGATCGCTGATCTCCGGCAACGCGCTGGATTTCTTTACGACCGGCGCGGGTGACGCCGCGGTCCGCGACTGGAAAACGTTCTGGTTGTGTTCGGCGGCCGGGGCGTTCCTGATTCTGCTGATTGTCGCGGTGATGTTCCGAAGCCGCGCAAAGATTGAAGCGGCGCACGAAGCCTGATGAATCTTTTATGGACGCTTGGGCCGTCCGGGAACGACGTCGATCTGTAGCTGGGGATCCGCCGCGGACACGTAGGTCACGGGCAGTCCAAGCTCCTTGCGTACGATGTTCGTGCCCTGCGCGATCGCGCTGGCTTTGTAGAAGGCGATCTCACGGTTGCAGCCTTGCCGGCCGAAACCGCAGTCGCTCGATACGATCAGGCTCTCAGCCGGGATGTATTTCAAAGCCTTGCGAATCTCGCCGGCCACCTCCTCCGGCCGATCGGCTTGCAGTGCGCGATGGCTGACGGCGCCAATGCAGATTTTCTTTTTCAAGTCGTTTTTGAACGGCTCGAACAACTCCAGATCTTTTTGGCCACGATCCTTCATCTCGAGGGTCCACACGTCGCCGCGGCATCGCTCCAGATAGATCTCGATGGAGTTGGCGTAGCTGGTGTCCTCCATCACGCGCTGCATATTCGGATTGCCCCAACACGTGTGAATCCAGAGCTCGACATCGTCCAGCCCCTGCACTTCGCGGTTGAAGGCATCCACCATGAATTTCACTTCGTCATGACCCTTGCCGTAGGTATTCGCCATAAAGTGGAATGTCGGCTCCTCAATCTGGATGCAGCGGCAGCCGGCGTCGCGCAGCGCGAGCAGCTCTTGGTTCATCGCCTCGGCCATGTCCCAGATCACTTGCCGCTTGTCTTTGTACTTCGGCGTATGAATATCCAGAAACAGGGCCATCACCTGGGAGCAGCAGGTCCCGAACTTGACCGGCTTGCGGGTCCTCGCCTGCGCCAGCCGCCACAGTTTTGCGTAATCGAGGGACCGGTGCTCGATCTTATCGACCACGTGCGGCCAGCGCCAGCCGGTGTAAATCTCGTTCAGGAGCGTCCCGGGCGGATAGTGGAGCCACGGGGCCGTGGTCTCTTCGGGCTGCAAGTGGTCGCCCTCGAATCCGGCCCAGCGCTGGAGCGGGTAGTGATGCCACGCCCGGCCAGCCAGATCCTCATCGACATGCAGATCGCCATGCGTCAAAATGTCGAGTCCGGCGCGCTCCTGGTCGTTAATCAACACCGCCATGGCATCCTGAAATTTTTCCCGGAAGCGAACGTCCAACATGCAGGTATCGAGCGGCCTCCCCCACATGCTCACGTCGAACCAGCGGGGGCGTGGAAAGGATCCGGTGGTGGTGCTGGGCAGAATCAGGTCGGCAGTGGCTGTAAACATGGTGATCTAGTGAATATTATCTTTTCTGCGTGGCGCACGCGTGCCGCGTCGACTTTCGTGTCGACGTCCGGCTATTGTTTTCGTGAGCCTGGAAAGACACATCGACACGAATGTCGAGACGGCACGCCTGGAGGCGCGCGCCACATAACATTCAAGATTTCCGAAGCTCCTATTTATCCGGCAGCGCGAATGCGATATAGGTTCCCCCTGACGGCCCCCAGCGTCCCGATTTGCCGCCGGTCGCATAAATCACCACGTATTGTTTGCCAGCTATTTCGTACGTGATGGGCGTCGCATTGCCGGACATGGGAAGCGTGTGCTCCCACAGTAATTTGCCGGTGAGCTTATCGAATGCACGGAACTTCCGGTCATAGTTGGTCGCCGCGATGAATACCAGGCCGCCGCCGGTCACGATGGGACCTCCGTAGTTTTCCGTCCCTGTGTTCTTCATGCCCTGCGCCGCGAGCTCGGGATATTCTCCCAGCGGAATCTTCCATGCATACTTGCCGGTACTCAGATGGATTGCGTTGAGGGTTCCCCAGGGCGGCGCAACGGCCGGGTATCCGTCCGGGTCCAGGAACTTGTGATACCCGGTGAAGCGATATTTCTGATTCCCCTTCAACGGCTCCGCAGGCTCCAGTTCTTTGCTCTCTCCGCTGAGAATGTACTGCGCAATGGACGCCGTAGCTTCGGCGCTGAGATTCGGGAACGCCGGCATCCGTCCTCCACCCTGCTTGATCACCGCGACAATCTGCGGAAGGCTGCGCTGCCCGCGGAGATTCGCGAGCGCGGGAAACTGCGGCGGAGAGCCCTGAAGATTCTCGCCATGGCAATTGGCGCAGCTGGTCAAGTAGAGTTGACGCCCTGAAGTTCCCCCTTTATCCTCGGCGAGACTGGAGGTCCAGGCGACATCATTGGCATTTACATAGAGAAGTCCTGTTTGAGGATCGTACGCCGAGCCGCCCCATTCGGCCCCGCCATCGAATCCAGGGAAAATCACGGTCTCCTGGCCAACGCCGAAGGGCACAAATTGGCCTCCGCTGCGGATCGACTGAAACTTCTCCAGCGCCCACTGATGGATCGCTGGGGTCCGGTTGGTGAGCATATCCTCGGTCAGAATCTGACGTGCAAACGGCGCGGGCTTCGTCGGCAGCAACTGAGTTTCAGACGTCACCTCGCCAGGAACGGTGCTGGCCGGATATTTTTTGTGCTCGACCGGGAAGAGTAGCGTCCCATTGGTTCGATCGAACAGAAATACCCACCCCTGCTTGCTGGTCTGCGCGACTGCATCGATCATTTTGCCGTCGCGCTTGACCGTCACCAACGTCGGCGGCGAAGGAAAGTCGCGATCCCAGATGTCATGCTTCACAGCCTGGAAGTGCCAGACGCGCTCACCGGTTGCGGCGTTCAGCGCGATCAGACAATTCGCATAAAGATTGTCGCCCAGCCGATCCGCGCCGTAAAAATCGCTGGCCGCCGAGCCGGTGGGCACATAAACGATTCCGCGCTTCTCGTCGAGCGCCATGCTCGCCCAATTGTTGGCGGCACCAGTATAGGTCCAGGCATCCTTTGGCCAGGTTTCGTAGCCCGGCTCACCGGGATGAGGGACGGTGTGGAACGTCCAGCGAAGCGCGCCGGTGCGGACGTCGTAAGCTCGAATATCTCCCGGCGGCGCTGGCAGCGACTCCGGTGTTCGACCCCCGACAATCAGCAAATCGTTATAAATGATCCCAGGACTCGTCTCCACAATCGATTGTTTCTCCGGGTCGCGACCCAGGTCCTGACGCAGGTCGATTCGGCCGTCCTTACCGAAACTGGAAATTACCTCGCCTGTGCCCGCATCCACCGCATAGATGAAACTCTGGACGGCCGCGAAAATCCTGGCGTCGGCGCCCGAGGACCAATAGACGATGGACCGGTTCGCGCCACGACCGAGGACACCGGAATCGAATCGCCACTTCAAACTCCCAGTGGCAGCGTTCAGCGCGATTAGCTTGTGTTTTGGCGTAAGACCGAAGAGCACCCCATCGACCATGATGGGTTGAGTTTGAGGATCGCCCGCGCCGTCGGCAGTGTCGTAGGTCCAGGCGATTTTGAGCTTGGCGACGTTGGATTTATTGATCTGCTTCAGGTCGGAGTAGCGGGTCTCGGCTGGTCCTCCTCCATAGGCGGGCCAATTTCGGTCATGCTTTGTCTGGGCAAGCAGGCTCACACTAAGCAAGCCGATTCCGATCTCGATGAAAAGGTTTCTCATTCTCCGATGATCTTTACCAGCGCCCGCTTTTTCCGCCGGCCGTCGAATTCGCCATAGAAGATCTGCTCCCATGGGCCGAAGTCGAGCTTTCCCTTGGTAATGGCGACCACTACTTCCCGTCCCATCACCTGCCGTTTCAGATGCGCGTCGGCATTGTCTTCACCGGTCCGATTGTGCAGGTACTGCGACGTCGGCTCGTGCGGCGCCAGCGCTTCCAGCCATTTCTCGAAATCCTGGTGTAATCCGCTTTCATCGTCGTTGATGAATACCGACGCAGTGATGTGCATCGCGTTGACCAGCGCCAGTCCTTCGTGGACGCCGGATTCCGCCACGCAAGCCTCCACCTGCGGAGTGATGTTCACGAACCCTCGCCGTGTCGGGACATTGAACCACAGCTCTTTCCGATAGCTCTTCATTGGTCTAAATCAGTTTATCCCGCACGCTCATCGAGGTTAGTGACACGTGCTACTTTCCCCGCGAGAGATCCGCCTTCGCCGCGGCTTCATCCTTGAGCGGAGTCACCTTGTCAGGATCGATCCGCACCATCAGATACCGAATGTGATCGTCGATCTTTGTAAACCAATGCCCGACCCCGGCGGGAATCACAATCACGTCGCCCGCTTTGAGTTGAACTGTCATCCCGTTCCGAATGGATGTGCCGTTGCTGCCCGGTCCATTTAACATCCGGACATTCTCGTTGCTGGCCGGCCGCCGCTTCATGTCCAGAATGTCCGGCCCCGTCACCAGCGTGGCGGAGCCGTCGATGATGTGATAAACCTCGCTCACTAAATCGTGCTCGGCCACAGGCGATTCGCCAGTGAGCGGACGCCGGTACACAACACCGATATCCACGTGACTCTTGCCAATGTCCACCGCCCGCACCTGTTGATCGGACACATCGTTGGCCACGATGCGCCCCGGCGCCCGCTGCAAAAAAGCCTGCAATTCGTCATTGCCGATATAGGTTGCAGAGCAGCGATTGCAGCTCGGCTTGGTATCCTGAGCGCACAAAACAAACAGGACCGCCGCCATACCTGGCATCAGCTTTCGCGCGATTCTCATAAGCCTCCTCTTCACCGGCTCTTCGGCCACAATACGCCTTGGTCTTTTGCAGTAACCGGCGCCAGTCCTTTATAAACGAATCTCTGTACGCGCTGGCCGCGATAGGTTTCCGTTGTATAAATGTTCCCCTTCGAATCGGTGGCGATGCTATGCACCCCGTAGAACTGTCCCGGCTGGCGTCCTCCTTCCCCGAAGCTGGTCAGCACTTCGAGCGACGCCCGGTCCAGGATGCGCACCTTCTCGTTTTCTCCGTCGGCCAAATAGAGATACTTTTGCTGTGGATCCCGCGAAAAGGCGATGTCCCACGCGGATCCGGACCCGAGCGTGCTCGTCTCGAAAAACGCTTCTTTCACAAAGCTCCCCTCGGGCTTGAAAACCTGAATCCGATCGTTGACGCGATCGCACACATACAGCAATCCGTCATCGGAGAGCACCGCGCAGTGCACGGGATTGCGAAACTGCTTCGCCGGTGGATTGCCTGGCTTATACGCCCCGGCGTTCTCGTCGTCCGGCTTGTTCCCGTAGGCTCCCCAGTGCCGTTTATAGGTCCCAGTATCGGCGTCGAACACGATCACTCGATGGTTGCCGTAGCCGTCGGCGACGTAAAGCTCGTTGCTCTTCGGATCGACGAACATCTTGGCCGGCTGCCTCAAGTTTTCCAGGTCGTTGCTGCCCTTGCTCCGCCCAGGCTTGCCGATTTGCATCAGAAACTTCCCATCCTGGGTGAACTTGAGCACCGAGTTGTCCAGCGCGCCCGCTTCCGCTGTCCTGTTGTTGCCACCAATCCACACGTTGCCTTTGTAATCGATCGTAATCCCGTGGTTGGAAACGGGCCAATTATAGCCCTCGCCGGGTCCGCCCCAATGCCGCAGGAGATTCCCCGACTGATCGAACTCCAGAACCGGCGGCGCTGGAGCGCAGCATTGGGCCGTGGGAGGATTGGTGGTCGCGTGCACTTCGCCTGGCTCAAGGGAGCTGGGCCGGTGAATGATCCAGACATGATCCTCGGCGTCGGTCGAGACGCCGATGGCCGCTCCCAGAATCCAGTGATTGGGCAGAGGCTTCGGCCACGTCAGGTCCACTTCAAACCTGGGGGCGAGGGCCGTGGCTGCGGCCACCGCCGATCGCTTTGATAACACTAAGGATGCTCCTAAAACGCCCAGGACTCCGAGCAGGGCAATTCCGCGCGTCATTCTGCCGCTCCCCTTCTTTGAACCTTAGTGGCCTGTTGCTAGTACGCCGAGCATTTGATAGCACTTCTTGTAGGGCGGCCAATTTTGGCTGCAGCCCGCTTTGAGCGGGCCCTTTCGATCAACCCAGGAGCCGCGTGAAACGCGGCTGCAGCCAAAATTGGCCGCCCTACAAGCCGCGACAGGCCACTAGTCACTATACAACGTTCGGGCATTTCGGACGATATAATTGATGTGTTGTACTACATCCCGATTGAGGGGCTTGAGGACGGAGTTTAAGTGTCCACGAATGTAACAAACCCGCCGCCCCGCGAATCCTCCAGCGTGGAATCCGGGCTCACGAAATCGCAGTACCTGGCTTGGCGGGAGCAATTGTCCTTCTCCGACGCTCTGGGGGTAACCCTGGGTGTGCTGCTGTTCGACCTGGGGCTTGCCGCCGCGGCTCTGTACGGGATTTTTGTCGTCCAGCACGGTTGGCCGTTTTGGGTCGGACAGGCTCTGCTGGCCATTTTTTACTTTCATAACTTCGCTATCTTGCATGAAGCGGGTCACGGCAATATTCATCGTCGGGACATCGTCAACGTCGTCATCGGACATTACACAAGTCTGTTCTGTTTCTTGCCGTTCTACGCCTGGCGATACATCCATCACGAGCACCATACGTGGACCGGCAATCCCGAAAAAGACCCTACCATGAGGCAGATCTTGCGCATGAAAACGCGCAAGCGCATTCCTGTAGCTGTCAGATTCACCTGGCGGTCCTGGATCCCGTTCGGAGCCCTGCTTCAGCACATAGTTTTTTGGTCGTATCCGCTAACCAAGTGGCGGGATGGCGGCATGAAACGCCAGAATCGTCACATGCTCATCTCGGTCCTGTTCCTGGCCGCCGGTTATGCTCTGATGGCGGAATTCGCCGGTTGGGCCTGGATTTCGCGGTTATGGCCGTCGCTGGTGATCTATCTGGTGGGTGTCGAGCTGGTGAACTTCCCCCATCACCTGGATATGCCGACCGTCGACCCTGAGTCACCCAAGCAGCGGCTGTACGTTTGGGAGCAGCAAGCCACCACCCGTTCGTGCCGTTATCCTGGGATTCTCAGCGAATTACTGGTGCTTAACTTCAATCTCCATACCGAGCACCATATTTTCCCTGCCCTGCCGTGGTTTCGGCTGAAGCAGGCCCGGAAACTGATCAAGCCCGCTCTCGAGCCGGGATACAACGAGGTCCACGGCATAGGCTGGAATTACGATATGCGAACCGGCGATCTGGAGCACTTCGTCGAACCGAACTATATCCCGACCGCGGAAAAAAAACCCTAGCATCCTGCCCGCACGTGGAGACACGCTAACGTACTCGCTGCCGTGGCGCACGGGCCCACGCGTGCCGCGTCGAGACTCATCTCGACGCCTGCTGAAAACTTCTACCGGCCGACCGCTCGCGCTCCAACCTCCGGCGCGACGGCTGCCGTACTCGCAGCGGCTTCGGTCTTTTTGACTTCCGGGGCCAGAATGTCAATGCCGCCTTTGAAATACGCGCCGTCTTCAATCACGATGCCCGCCGTTTTGACGTCTCCGACAATGCTCGCGCCGGTCATGATGAAGATCCGCTCCGCGGCTTCCACATTTCCTTGAATGGAGCCTCTCACCACCAGCTCTCTCGCCTTTACATTCGCCTTTACCTTGCCGTTGGGGCCGATCGTCAGGCGATTCCGGACTTCCAGAGTGCCTTCGATGTCACCGTCCAGGTATAGTTCTTCGTCGCTGGACATCTCCCCTCGCAGCCGCATGGTCTTGCCGATGGCAGTCGTCTTCGACGTCTGTGGAGCCGGCGCAACTGCCGCCTGAGTCCGTTCCTGCGTCCCCTGTGTCCGAGGCGCGTCCAGAACCGCGCCGTCTCGTTCCGTGGTTTTTCCCCACATGAATAATAAGAGTCCTTCCGTGAAAAGAATGTAAATAAGCCTTCACGACAAGCACTCGACGGGCCAATCACTATGATATTGATTCCAAACGAACCGTCTGCGACCCTTGCAGAACTTTCTACTACCTCGTCTAAACAAAGTACCGGGCCACGTTCTTATTTGGAGCGATTAATCGGACATTCGGCCCACTAGGGTTAGGATGGCTCTCTTCCGCACCCGCTCGGCCGCGATCTTTGGGATCGACGCGCACCTGATCGACGTCGAGGTCGACATGTACCCTAGCTCGAATCGCGAGTTCATTATTGTCGGGATGCCCGACACGGCAGTCCGGGAAAGTCGCGAGCGGATCAAGAGCGCGCTGATGAACTCAGGCTTCGGGTATCCCAGCAAGAGCGTCACCATCAACCTTGCGCCTGCAAATATAAGAAAAGAAGGCGCAGGTTTCGACCTGCCGATGGCGCTCGGGATTCTGGGCGCGATGAGCGTGGTGGGACCGGCGGAGGATCATCTTGTTCGTAGGCGAGTTATCGCTCGACGGGGCGATCCGGCCGGTGCGCGGAGCCCTCTCGATCGCGGCGTGCGCGCGCCGGAAAGGCATAAAAAATCTGCTGGTCCCGGCCGACAATGCGGCGGAGGCGGCGGTCGCGGAGGGAGTGCGCGTGTTCGGGATGAAGCACCTGTGCGAAGTGGTCGCGTTCCTCCGCAAACCGGAAGCGTTCGAGCCGTACGTCGGGAGTGCGCAGTTGCCGGCTGCGGATCGCGCGGACGCACTCGACTTTCGGGACGTGCGCGGGCAGGCGACGGCGAAGCGCGCGATCGAAGTGGCCGCCGCCGGGAATCATAACCTGCTTCTCGTCGGGCCGCCCGGGTCGGGCAAGACGATGCTGGCGAAGAGAATTTCCGGCATCCTGCCGCCATTGTCGTTTCCTGAAGCGCTGGAGACGACCCAAGTACACAGTGTCGCCGGAACGCTGCCGAAAGGCGTGGGGCTGTTGGAAGACCGGCCGTTCCGCTCGCCGCATCACTCGGTGTCGGACGCGGGCTTGATCGGTGGAGGATCGGGAACTCCGCGGCCCGGAGAGGTAAGCCTGGCGCACAACGGGGTGCTGTTCCTGGACGAGCTGCCGGAGTTCCCACGCAACGTGCTGGAACAATTGCGCCAACCGCTCGAAGAGGGCGCGGTGACGATCGCGCGCGCCAACATGACGCTGACGTTCCCAGCCAGATTTTTGATGATCGCCGCGATGAACCCGTGTCAATGCGGATATTTTGGCGATCCATCCCGCGAATGCAGATGCACGGGCGGGATCATCCAGCGATACCTGGGAAAAATCAGCGGTCCGCTGCTCGACCGGATCGATTTGCACATCGAAGTTCCCGCAGTACCGTATCAGGAACTGCGCAGCAAGGACGGCGGGGCCAGTTCGAGTGACATGCGCGGGCGCGTAGCCGCGGCTCGCGCGATCCAAGAGACGCGCGGGTTTAACAACTCGAACATCCCGGTGCACGAACTGCGTAAATTGTGCGCGCTCGACGATGCGGGCGAGAGGACACTCGAAATGGCAGTTCGCAAGATGGGTCTATCCGCTCGCGCGCACGACCGCATCTTGAAGGTCGCGCGAACAGTGGCGGATTTGGACCACTCAGAAAGCGTGAGCGCGAAGCACCTGGCGGAGGCGGTGCAGTACCGAAGTCTGGATCGGAACTATTGGCAATAATTAGCCGCTGATGAACACCGACAAGGGCGGATAAGACCACTTTGTTTTCTATCGGTGTTCATCGGCGTTCATCGGCGGCTAATATTCTTCTTGAGTTAACCTTCAGCTAGTATGAAGATCATCCACCGGATCGGGCTCCTGCCGCTGATCTTCGCTGCATCATGTTCACACCGCCAGCCGGAGCCGTCCGCCGCGTCCCGCTACGTCGACCCCAAGCTCTGCGCTTCCTGTCATCCATCGCAATGGGAAACGTACCGGCAGACCGGGATGGGACGTTCCTTCTATCCCGCCACGCCGGCCACCATGGCTGGTCACTTTGCGGAATCCGCCCCGTTTTATCACCGACCATCAGATCGCTACTACCAGATGACCCGCAGGGGCGACCGCTTTTTTGAGCGGCGATTCCAGAAAGACGCGAATGGCAAGGAAACCAATGTGGTGGAGGCCGCGATCGACTACGCGATGGGCTCGGGCAATCACGCACGCACCTATATCCATCGCACTGCGCAGAACCGTCTGTTACAGCTGCCGGTCACCTGGTATCCGGATTCCACGCATCCCGAAAAGCCCGGCACGTTCGCCATGAGCCCTGGCTACGATCGTTCCGACCATTTCGATTTCCGCCGAAAGATCGGCTACGATTGCTTCTTCTGCCACAACGCCTATCCAACCGTCGCCGGGGACCGCGCTGACGCCGATCCCATCTATCCCGAGGCGCTCCCCAATGGAATCGACTGCCAGCGCTGCCATGGACCGGGAAGCGGACACGTCGAGGCCGTGGAACGCCGCCGCCCGGCCGCGGAGGTCCGGCAGGCGATTCTCAATCCGGCCCGCCTCGCCGCGGATCGCCAGTTGGAAATCTGCATGCAATGCCACCTGGAGACCACCAGTTTCGTGCTACCGGCTTCCATCCAACGCTATGAGCGCGGAACGTTTTCCTTTCGTCCCGGTGAGCCGCTAAGCGGGTTTCTGCTTCACTTCGACTACGCCAAGGGCACTGGACACGACGACAAATTCGAAATCGTCAGCGCGGCTTATCGACTGCGGCAGTCGGCGTGCTTTCAAAACAGCGGCAGCGCGCTGGTCTGTACTACGTGCCACAATCCGCATCGCGCTCCTCGCGGCGCGGAGGCGATTTCGCAGTATACGGCCGCGTGCCGGAAGTGCCATCAGCAAAAGTTGCAAGCCCTGGTCGAAAGCGGCCGGCATCCGGACCAAGCCAACTGTATCGCCTGCCACATGCCGAAACGCCGCACGGACGATGTGGTGCACGCGGTCATGACGGATCATCGTATCGCGCGCCCTCAGCCCGCGCGGGACTTGCTGGCGCCGCTCGTGGAACGTCACGACACCGAAGGATCTTATCGAGGCGAAGTCCTTCTATGTTACCCGCCGTCGCTCCCGGAAACGGCCGATCGGGACCTGTACATCGCCGTCGCCCAAGTGGCGCAGAAGAGCAACCTCGCGGCCGGCATCCCGCAGCTTCAATTGGCATTGCGCAACTACCAGCCCAAGCGGCCCGAATTCTATATGGCCCTGGCCCAGGCGCTGTTGGCCGTGGACCGTCGAGAGGAGGCGATTGCGGAATACCGGACGGCGCTCGAGCGCGACCCCAGGTCTCTCGCGGCCATGCGCGGATTGGGCGCTGCGTTGGCGAAGGCCGGCGATCTGCCGGGCGCCGTCGCGATCCTGGAGCGGGCCCGCGCCATGGACTCTCGTGATGCCGCGACGCTCCATGAACTGGGGCTGGCATATCGTGAACTCGGGCGTGCCGCTGATGCTTTGTCCACCGTCGAGGAGGCGGTCCGTCTCGATCCGGACCTGCCGGAGATTCGCAACTCGCTGGGGAACATGCTCCTCGAAACAGGAGATCGCGATAAAGCCGAGGAGTCGCTGCGGGAAGCCGTTCGCAGCCAGCCTGATTTTTCTGAAGCCCACGCCGGACTCGGCAACGCTCTGGCGGCCAAGGGGGACCTGAACGAGGCCGAGCGCCAATATCGCCTGGCTATTCAATTAAACTCTGCCAATTCCGTGGCCCGCTACGGATACGGCGCCGCGCTAGCCAGCCGCGGACATTTTGACGAAGCGGAGAAGCAGATACAAGAGGCATTGAAACTTTCGCCGGAGTTCGCCGACGCGCATGGGATTCTCGGCGATCTCTACGCGCGGCGCGGCGACTGGCGGCGGGCCACGACGCAGTATCGCGAAGCTCTGCGCTTCAAACCGGATTCCGGCAGCGCCCATCTTGGTTTGGGCACCGCGCTCGCCGCCACGCACGATCTGACGGGCGCGCGCGAGCATCTGACCCAAGCCGCCAAGGACGCGAATCCGCAGGTTCGGCAGGAAGCGCAAGAACTTCTGAGTAAACTGCCGCGGCTTTAAAAAAAACACCGCTCCCTTTGGTCACGGCTCGCAAGCACAGCCGCAGTCTAGCGAGCCGTGACCGCAGTTAGCGGTGTCTGAAATAGCCCCACTTTTTTCATCGCCTGGTGGATGGCCTCGAACACACTCTTCTCCACGCCCGCCGCGAACGGTCCCGGTTGACCGTAGTAGACCATGTTGTCGTTCACCTCGTAACCGCCTTCGCCCAGGACGCGTTCCGATGGAATGTAACACATGACGGAATTTGAGTACCCCGCCACGATCAAAGCCTCTCCTGGATATTCACGACGCGCGCGCAACGCGTAATTCACCACCACTTCACCGCCCAGCGCCAATAGAGTCAGCCCCTTGCCAAAGCGGATGGCCTGCACGGGGTACGCGGTATCGCGAACCGGATGGCCGGCATCCATCGCCCGAAGCATTTGAGTCGCGCGATGGCGCGCGGCGGGAGTCGATTTCGGGTTATCGAGGTCCGCTTGATAGAAGGAGCGAGGCTGCTGAGCAAAGGCTAGGCGCGTGACCACATAGGACGTCCGCACCGGACCCTTGAGGCCGGCCATCGGTCCGCTCAGAACCCGGTCCACCGCCGCCGCAAGTTCCGAGCCATGCTGCTCCGCCAGTGCCACGGTGTTTCGCGGATACGGATTCTGATCGCCCGCGCACAGTTCCACGAACAACGCTGTGGCTCCCGGATATTCGGCTTCCAGTTTTGCCGTGGCCATTCCCGCGTAGTCGCCACTCAGTTCGTAAAACTCTCCGGTCAATGTCGTGTTATGACAGGCGTAGCCAAACAGAATGGCGCGCTTTCTCCCGTCGGGTGCCGACACCAGGAGCACAGGGACCCGATGATCGGTGGGGCCGGACGGGTTCACGCCGATCTTGATTCCATTTGCCGTAGGCTCCCGCCGGTTCATCGCGAACCCCGCTTCCCCGAAACCGTATGAAAGGACCGCCGGCGAAAGGTCCGCAATCGACTTTCCGATCACTGCGACCAGATCGTTCACCAGGCGCGCGGCATACGCGTGCAACTTCGCCTCTTCGCCGGTCGGCAGGTCGAACATCGCTGCCAAGCCCGGCCAGACCACCGGTCCCGAGTGCGTGTGTGAAGAATTCAGCAGAAGGCGGGAGCGCTCGATGCCGAATTGCCGGTGAACGCGCGCCGCCACTTCATCGGCGACTTCCGCCGGCAACCCCACCAGATCGGTTGCCACAATCACTACCGGTCCGCCGGAACCATTCTCGAGCGCGAGCGATTTCGCCCAGAGCGCTTGACGGACGCCGGTCGAAGGGTGATTCCGGCTGGCATATCCGGACATCCAGATCGGTTCGCGCGGTGTGATCTCCACGCGCGCTACACCCGCCCGAAAGTCCGCACCGCAAACCGAAGCTGCGGCGCACAAGATCAGGAATGCTGATGCCTTCATCGGAAATATTATCTTTCCCGCGTGTGGCGCACGCGTCCACGCGTGCCGCGTCGACGTCCAGCTTTTTCCGCGAGCCTGGAAAGACATCGACACTAATGTCGATGCAGCACGCGTGGACGCGCGCGCCACATAACATTCAGGATTTTCGACCATTACTGATTCTTAGTCGAAAGCTTGATTCGCTTCAGATGCAGCGTGTCCGCTTTGTCGGCGCCCACGATCGGCATTACTTCGATCTCCATCGTGTCGCCCTGCCCCGTAACCGCGAAGCGCCGCCGCGTTACGTCCGATCCTTTGGTCATCAGTTGCACCAGTGCCGGACCATCGTAATACATGCTCACGCTCGCCTTCTTCCCCTCGACGGTTCCTTCGCAATCCGAGCCTTTGGGGGGACACTCGCATTCGGAAACCTTTTGATCTCCAAGAGATTCCCTTATGTGAAGGGCAGCGCCCTTCATCTCAAATAACCAAACGGTCGCCGCCTTGGCGGAATCGTCTTGTCGCTGCCAATTGCCCATCAGCTTGGCACGATCGGAAACATCATCCGCCAGCAAAGGTACGCAAAGTACCACCGTCATGAGACTGTAGAGCATTGAGGCTCCTCCACTTTGGCGTCCACAAGCATACTCCTTCAAAATCAAGGTGGCTAGTGACCCCTCCATGACTGTCGGGGTTCGGTAGAAGAGGGGGATGGCCGACACAGAACCCCGACAGTTATGGAGGGGATAGTAAAGATGGCTTCGTTGCGTCGCGGGGATTTTTGATCAGGCTAAGCCGATCCGGCGCAGCAGTCGCTCGAATCGGACATCCTCCCGCAACAAGTCGTAACGCGGCTCCACTTTCAGCCAGACCAGCCATGGCTCGCGGTTCTCGCAGGCTTCGTCGAGCGACTCGAACGCCGCGTCATATGCGCCAAGCGCGGTATCTACGATGGCGAGCCAATACCGGGACACATTGCGCGTGCCCGACATTCTCTTGAGTTGCTCCAGTAATAGCTCGGCTTCGTTTCGTCTCCCGGCGATTGCGAGAGCATGCGCGAGCGCCGCCTGCGCCGCGGGATGCTGTCCCGAACACGCGCGTGCGTTATCCAGCTCCACGATCGCTTCCTCAGTCATTCCCAGCTGCTGATACGCGAGCCCAAGCGTGTTTTGGGCCGGCGCAAACCGCGGTTCCATCGCCAGAGTCTTCCAGGACTGTTCGGCCGCTCCCTGGAAATCCCGCGCGATGTAAAGAATCCAAGCCATCTCCATGTTAATGACCAAGGAAAGCGGATCCAACTCTTGTGCCGCGCTGATTTCTCTGAGAGCTTCCTCGGATCGCCCCATGGTTGCAAGGTAATCGGCATATTGGCGATGCGCGCGCGGGTCGTCGAAATTCAACTCCAGCGCCCGACGATAGGCGGCCTCAGCGCCCGTCCAGTCCCAGTCGCAATAGCGTTTCACCCCGGCGATCGAAGTGTGGGTCTCGGCTAACCGGTCGTCGATTCGCAATGCGGCCTCGGCGAACTTCTTCGCATGCACAAAAGACTCCTGAGCTGGAAGCATTCCCTGAAACGCGAACTGCGTATATGTATCGGCCAGACCGGAATAGGCCAGTGCATAGCCAGGATCCCGCGCAAGCGCCGATTCGAAGTAAGCGACGCTCTTGTGGAGATCCTCGGGCGTCAGCCTGTTCGAAAAATATCGGCCCTTGAGATAATCCCGATGCGCCTCGGTGCTTCGCCGGCGTGCCCCTGTCTGAATATTTTCGACTTGAGCGATAAATCGATATCCCAACCCCTGCCGGGATTCGATAAACCGCGGGTTTCTCCCGGTATCGCCGAGTGCGCGTCGAAGCGCGTTCACGGCTGTATTCAGGCTCCGGTCGACCAGCACATGCAAATCGGGCCATAAGACCCGTGCCAGTTCCTCTCTACTGACAAATTCGCCAGGAGTTTCCAGCAAACGATGGAGGATTTGAAACGGCTTTTGTTGCAGCTTAACGCGCAGTCCGAACTTTCTCAGCTCCCGCTCCCGCAGGTTGACTTCGAACACGCCGAACTGCACCCGCACGGAAATGACAACACTGCTTAACTCGTCCCGTGTCTTCAACTTAGGCCCTGATAACAAATTGATCTCCTGCTGAGATGCGATCGGCTGAATGTTTCGTCTCTCTCATTGACGAAGATCGATACCGAAAGGTTCGGAATGAACCGGAAGTTGAAGAAGGAGAACTATTCATGTTGAATATGAAGTGGACAATGAGTGCCGTGATGTTGGCAGCCGCGTTCGCGTCGCAGGCAAGCGCGCAGTCGCAGCGCTACCGCGGCGCATTCAAGCTGGACTTTGAAGCGCGTTTTGGCAACGTCGTGTTACAGCCTGGCAGTTACACCGTTTCGACCTTAGAAGGCGCTAAGGGAATCCGCATTACAGGCGATAAAGGACACGTCTCCATCCTCGCCGCCGGCTACGATCTCAAGCCGGAAACTGAAAACGCCAAGATGATTCTCGTGGATTCGAACGGCATGTACGCGCTACAGAGCTTCGAATCGGGAGCCATGGGCAAGGCGCTTCACTTCAATGTTGCGAAAAATCCGCGCGGCCCAGTCGAGCGAGCCGCGACTAAGCCGGCGATTGAAGTCGGCCTGCAATAAATCTAGTGGGGCAGGTCCCCGACCTGCCCTTTTCCCGTGATTAATTCTTCACGGTACACCCAATTCCCGTTTGCGTCTCCTCGAAGCCCATGCCTGTCGTTTTTGCACAGCCGCGACCACAGGGAGCGATCCTGTTGTCATTTTTAAATTACAATGTGTGCTATGAAGCTCGCATTGGCCCTGATTTTCTTCGCTACGCTAAATGCCCAGAGTTTGACCATCGGTGGCGATGTTGCGAAACCCCTCACCCTTATCAGAGACGACCTCGCAAAACTGCCGCGCACCAGCGTGACTCTGAATGACCACGGCAAGGAAACCAGCTATGAAGGCGTCCTTTTATACGACATATTGAAGCAGGCCGGCGCCCCGCTATCTGAAACTCAAGGACCCTTTCGGCTGGTCGTGCCCCGGGAGAAAAAGCCCGCCCGTTCCATCCGTATGCTCGAGAAAATCACCGTCGTCAGGCTGAGGAAATAGATGCAAACCCGCACCCGGCTGAACGAAATTCGCGAGCGCCGTGGCATTTCCGCCGCCGCCCTCGCCAAGCTTGCCCAGGTCACCCGCCAGACCATCTACGCCATCGAAGCCGGGGATTATGTCCCCAACACAACGGTCGCGCTTCAGCTTGCCCGGATTCTCGAAGTGCGCGTCGAAGAGCTGTTCAGTCTGGAGGCCGAATCCGCTGCCCTGCCCAAGCCTGTGCCGGTCGATTTCATCACGCCCGCCCGTGCCGGTCAGCCGGTGGGATTGTGCCGGGTCGGCAATAAGCTGATGGGAGTCTCCTCCGCTCCCCAGAGCCTGATGCTGCCCCAGGCGGATGCCATCGCAATGGACGGCGCCA
Organism: Bryobacterales bacterium; assembly: GCA_963813145.1. GTDB lineage: Bacteria > Acidobacteriota > Terriglobia > Bryobacterales > Bryobacteraceae > Palsa-187. The sequence goes on along the minus strand of CAWEXX010000001.1, from coordinate 745,833 downwards.
GGGCCCAAATGTTTCCCGGCGAAGTGGAGGATCGGAAACGCCTGCTTATCGCCGGCTGCGATCCCGGAATTTCGTTGTTGGCCCAGCATCTGGACGTTCTGGTCGCGCCCTCCAGCAGCAGGCAGGGTTTGCTATGGCTGAAGCAGGGGAAAGTGCACATCGCGGGAACTCACCTTAAGGATGCGGCCACCGGCGAGTACAATCTCGCCGCCATAAAAGACATTTTTCCGCGCGGTGGCGTAAAAGTAGTGACTTTCGCCATCTGGGAACAAGGCCTGGTGACGCGGCCCGGCAGTTCCATCCGAGGCGTGGAAGATCTCGCCGGCAAAAACGTGCGCATTGTGAACCGCGAGCGCGGGGCCGGCAGCCGTGACCTTCTCGACCAGCATTTACGCGCCGCCGGCATCGCTGCTGACATAGTCAACGGATACAGCCGAATCGTCGCCGGGCACCTCCCGGCGGCGCAAGCCGTCAGCCAGAACGAAGCCGATTGCTGCATCGCCACCCGGTCCGCCGCGCGAGCCTTCGGCCTTCATTTCATCCCTCTCGCCACCGAGCGCTACGACCTGGTTGTCCGCCAGCAGTACACCAAGCTTCCCGCTGTCGATGCGCTGTTCGACTTGCTAAACCGCTCCGCTTTGCGCCGCAAGCTGGAGATGCTGGCGGGCTACGACACAACCCATACCGGAGAAGTCCTCCTTACATTGAGTTAGCGCTGCGCTAATCAGCGGGGAAGCTGAATGGGTTCCTTCAAGCGAAAGGAAAACACCATCTCGGCGGGAATGTAGACTTGGCGCTTTCCGGTGATGGCTGCGCCGACGACTCCAGCGCCCGCCCCCGCACCCGCCCCGATGGCTGCACCGACGCCACCTCCGGCGAGGGCTCCGATACCCGCTCCAGCACCCGCGCCGCCTCCAATAATGGCCCAGTTGCGCTTCTTATGCGCGGCGCTGACCTTGGTGTCGAGCGAGGTCAGGATCGCCACGGGTTGGCCGCGATACTCCACGGACTCCACCCGGATGCCAAGGATGGCGCGGCCTTTCATCCGGCCGGAAGGTTTGGAGTTGGTCACGATGCCTTGCACCGGCGCGCCTTGGGGAATCACTTCCTGGCCGTCGATCACTAACGGGGCGGCCAGCTCGGCTTTGAAATGGTCTCCGGACCGGTTGCGCTCGGTCGAAAGCGATTGATCCAAGCGAACCTGGATCATGGTATCGGCGGGAACGTTAATCGGGGGCGGCGGAGGGGGTGGGGCCGGTTGAGTCTTGCTGGTATCCGTACCAGAACGGTTACAGGATGCAGCCAGGAGCAACGCCGCCAGCAGCACGAATTTCATTTTCACCATTACAGAGTAGATCCACCACAGGCCTTTTTGTTTCAACGGCCTGACGAGCCGAAGCCTCCGGCGCCGCGTTCGGATTCGCCCAGCGCCCCTTCTTCCCAATCGATGGCTTCGTATTTCGCGACCACCAATTGGGCGATGCGGTCGCCTTTTTCGATCTTGTAATCGGCGCGGCCCGAGATTGAACATGATCACGCGAATCTCGCCGCGATAGCCAGGATCGATGGTGCCGAAATTGACCGTGAGCGAGTGCTTCAGCGCCATTCCGCTGCGCGGTCGAACCTGCGCTTCATAACCGGGGGGCAATTCGATGGCGATGCCCGTGGGAACGCCCTGCGCGACACCCGGCGAAAGCACCACCGATTCGACGGCGCGGAGATCGAGGCCGGCGTCTTCTTCGGGTCCATGAGCATAGACCGGAAGCGCGGCGTCGGGGTGAAGTTTTTTGAATGCGGATTTTCATGATGGGGAAACGCTATGATAACCGTTTGAACCCCACCAAAACTCCCCGCGTTCTGGCCGTCGCGCCGATGCCTCCGGAAAAAAGCGCGTATGCGCTGGCTCGATATAGCCGGTCTCCCGATTCGATCCAGAAATCGATTGAATGGGTGCGCACGCACGATTCGGCGAAATTTCTCGAGAGTTTCTATTTCCAATACGGGCATGCGTCGATCGCCGATTTAGGGCATGTAGTGCTGTGCTTCGAGGGCGTGTCGGAATTGGCGGCGACGGAAATCGAAGACGAGCAGTTGTGGGATGGGCAGGCCCGGTCGTCGCGCTATCAGGATTTTTCCAAGTCCGGATTCGTCACACCGCCCGGTTTTTCCCAGAGTGAGAGTGCCGCTTACGGAGCCGCCGCCGAAAAAATGCTTGTCGCTTATCACGAGATTCACCGGCGGGCGAAAGAACATCTGACGGCAAAGCTGCCTCGTCCGGAAGAGATGAAGCCGGATGCATACGACCGCAATATCACGGCGCGGGCGTTCGACGTGGCGCGCTACGTCCTGTTCTTCGGGATCCCGACGGGAGTTGGGCAGGTGACCAGTATCCGGACGCTGGAGCGGCAGATCCGGCGGTTGAAGGCGTCGGAATATGCGGAGGTTCGCGAGCTGGCGGATGAGATTGCATGCGCGTGTTCAAATCCGCCGGCGTGTCCGTGGGATGAAAAGTCCGCGATGGAGCCGGTGGCTCCGACGCTGGCTCGGCACGTGGATCCGGATGAGCACGCGGCGCAATCGCGGCTCGATTTGCAGACTTGGGCGAAGCAGAATCTGCCATCTTGGACGGGGACAGCACGGCTGGAATCGATGGACCTGATCCGATGCACGGACACTCACTCCGAGATCGCAGCGACGCTGCTTTATCCGGTGACGGACTGGCCATTTCGCGAATTGTATGAGCTGGCGAGATCGTGGTCGGCGACGCGGCGCAATGAAGTGATCGATGTGGCATTGAAGTCGCGCACACGTCGCGATGATTTGCTGCGCGGCTTTCGCGGCGGGCTTTATGCGTTCGACATCGTGATGGATATCGGCGCGTATCGCGACATGCACCGGCACCGGCGATGTCAGCAATACCGGCAGGATTATTCGGGACAGTTGGGGTACGATACGCCGGAAGCGATTGTCGAGAGTGGGGCCGGGTCTTTGTACGATTCGGCGATGACGGAAACGTTAGCTGCGATGAAGGCTTTGCCGGCTCCGGCGTCTCATTATTTGCTGCCGTTTGGGGCGCGGTCGCGATTCCTGTTCAAGATGGACTTCGCGGAAGCGGAATATATCGCGCGGCTGCGGAGCGGGGTGAAAGGACACTTCAGCTATCGCAAAGTGGCGTGGGACATGAAGTGTGCAATGGAGCGGCTGGAGCCGGAGCTAGGGAGGTTGATGGAGGCTACTCCGCCTTGGGTTGAGGATCCGTTGAAGAGGTAGAATGCCCTCCCCGAAGTGGGACCGCTCCCTCTGGTCACGGCTCGGTCGCTGTGTAGTGCGTCACCCAGAGTGCACATTATCCAGGTGCTGTTTTTGAAGGCGCACGCCTCTACTGAGCCGTGACCGCAGGGAGCGGTATCAATGAGTTAGCGGGTGACTTGGGATTTTTCCAACGCCTCGGATTCGGCGGCTACCTCGCGCAGCAGCGCTTCCGCGGCCTCCAGCGAAATTGGTCCGGCAGGCATCGGGTTCACTGGGGGCGGCGCCACGGCGATCGGAGCCAGCGGTACCAGAGTGGGTGCGACCGGTTGAGGACTTGGTGCGGACACGACAAGTGGTGTGGGCGTTGCGGCTGACGTGTTATGGCGGATATCCGTTAAGAGCTTCTTGATTTCGGCCAATTCGGACGTGGCTTGAAAAACCTTCCACACTGCTGCGATCACGATGGCGTAAAAGAAGATCGTCATTACGCTGCTAATAATGGCTTGCATCGGTCCCACGATAGATTTACTCCTCTTTTGTTGATCGGCGGTTAAGGTGAAAACTTTACTCCTGGCCTCCGCCGCGACCGCCTCCGCTATGTGCTGGGCCGCGAAATACGGCGTTCAGAAACAGGACGTTCAGGCCATCCATATATGCCCTGTAATTCGGGTCGGCGGTGAAGGCGATCACGTTGCCGCGTCCGCTGCGCTCCACCATGACGAACGGCTTAAATGCGAGCTGCTTGCGATACTCGTCCCACATGTAGCCGCTGGCCAGCACGTTGTCGGGTCCGGCGAAGACGGCGGCGTTGAAGCCTTTATCCATCTTGAGAGGCTGATAGATGCCGCGGCCGCTGACCAGCGCGTAGATGGTTTCGGGGACCCCGGCGGTGATCCAATGTTCGCGGTCCACCTTCACTCTGGCGATGGCGCCATGCAGGCTGCCGGGAAGCTCGTCGCCCGGCTGCGTTGCGAGGTCAAAATCGGCGGGAGTCACGAAAATCTTCGGGGCGACGTGCGCGCCTTCGCCGGCGGGGGCTGCCGCGGGAGTCTCAGTGGCAGCGCCTCCCCGTCCGCCACGGCCTCCTGTGGCCGGAGTCGCTGGAGCGGAAGCCGCGCCTTCCTTGAGACCGTTTTCTTCCGCGGTCGAGAGGAGACCCGTGGCGGGTGCGGCCAAAAACTGAATTGCGCCGCCGATCGCTACGAGGGTTCCGCCCGTCTGTACCCATTCCTTCAGGCGGCGCACGCCGTTGACGCCCAGCGATGCGGCGTAAGCACCGCCATCGGGAAGAATGATGGTCTGATACGGAGCCAGGTTCACTGCGCCAAACTGCTCGGTTCGAATCACGGTCGTCGGGTATCCGAACTGGCGCTCGATCACAAAGCGGGCTTGTCCGGCGGATCCTCCGGCGGCGGGACGGTCCCACGCGATCAGGACGGCAGGCTTGCGTACGGAGCTGAAGTGGCTGCTGCCGAAGGTGGGTCCATCGTCGGCCCAACTGGTGTTGTGCGCGTTCACGTCGGCGCCGGTGGATTCGGCTAGCTTGCGGACGTCCTGTTCGAGCGACGGCGGATTATCCTTCACTTTCAGAACCAGCGCGCCGAGCTCATAGCGCTTACCATCGAGCGTAAAAGGGCGGTCGTTGCTGACGATTTTGTAGTTCGAATGAAGCAATGACGTGAGCATTTTCGCCGCGCCCGAGGTGCCCCACGGGATGACGTAAGCGACTTCGGCTTTGCCGCTCACGATGCCTTTCGGAGCGTTGCCCAACACGACGGGCTCAAATTTCCCTTCCGAGACGGTGCCGGCGGTAGCGGCTTCGATGTTGTATTGCAGCGGGAGGCTCCAGGCAGTGACGTCGTAGATTTCCGACGGCTGGCGGCGCTTGCGGCGGGCTTCCTCGGCTTTCAGAAACTCCTCGGCCATCGAGACTTGAGAGTCCATCATCACGCGGATCAGGCGCTTGGCCGGCTGGGCCAGCGACACGACGTAGCTGCCCGCGGGATACGGCTTTGAGCCGTTCGAAAATGCCGCCGTGGCGCGCTTCACTTCGACGCCGTGATCGACCAGGAGTTGCGCGAGCTTGTCCACCGTGGTCACGTCGCCTTTACGCGCGAGAATGTATTCGCGAACTTGGTCCTTCGAACCTTCTTCAATCGCCGATTTGCGGTAGCGGAAGAATTCCTCCAACAGCTCGGTGCGATGCTGCGCGGTGGTCTCGCAAGTGGCGATGGAGGTGATGAAGTGGCGGCGGACGGTTTCGCGAAAAGTGACGATGGTCTCGTCGGTTTTCTTCACCACCAGGCCGCGAGTGGAACCATTCTCATAGGTCATCGAAATGCCGCCGTAATAGGCGGGCCAACTGGCTCCGTAGCCGGGATAAAAGGCGTCGTAGGTTTCCTTGGTGAAGTAGCTGAAGCCGAATTTATCGAAATAGCGGGCGTTGTTCTTGCCGAACCAGTTCTGATTTTCTTCCTGCGCCTTGGTCAGATGAGGATTGATGGGATTGGCGTCGGGCGCGAAGTAATAGGTGGCCTCGGTGCCCATTTCGTGGAGGTCGACGTAGACCAGCGGGAGCCATTCCTGCAACGCGTGAATCTGACCGCGGATTTCGGGCTGGGTCATGGCCAGCCAGTCGCGATTCATATCGAAATAGTAGTGATTTGTGCGGCCGCCGGGCCACGGTTCGCTATGTTCCGCGGCTTGCGGATTAGGATCCGCCTCGAGGCCGGCGTTGACGTCGTAATTGAAGACGAAACGCTCCCGGCCGTCGGGATTCTGGAGCGGCAGGATCATCACGATGGTCTTCGCCAGAATGTCCTCGACCATTTTGTCGTTGCGCGAAGCCAGCAGGTGATAAGCGGTCATCAGAGCGGCGTCGGGCGAGGAGATTTCGTTGCCATGGACTCCGTAGGCGAGCCAGACGATGGCGGGGAGATTGCCCATGATTCGTTTCGCATCGGCGTCGCTGGTTTTTCTGGGGTCGGCGAGGCGTTTGATGTCGGCCTGAATCTGCGGCAGGCGCTTGATATTGGCTTCCGAACCGATGGCGGCGTAGACCAGCTTGCGGCCTTCCCACGTTTTCGCGAACTCCCAGACCTTCATCCGGTTGGGAGTGGCCGCGGCGAGCGCGTCCATGTACTGCATGATCTGCGAGTGGGAAGAAACGTGATCCCCCGGTTCGTAGCCGAGGACCTTTTTGTGGGTGGGGACGGTGGGATCGTAAGAGGCTCCGGGCCAATACTCGAACTTGGTCTGAGCGGAGAGGGAGAAGGCGCAGGCGAGCAGGGCCGCGAGTGAACGAAGCATAAGCTCACTATTCTAGCGCGCCGCCACAATCTAACCGCTCCAAAAGAGCCGCGACCATCGGGAGCGGTCAGCCTCGGCGGCAAAGTCTTAGCTTTCGCTATCGGACCGCTCCCGCAGGTCGCGGCTCTGAAGTCACGGTGTCAGTTCTCCGTTGGAGCTTTTTCCAGGTGATCGATCACGATGAGCGTGACGGGAGCCTTACGGGCTTCCAGTTTCAGTCCCATCTGCTGGAGCGACATGAAAATCGACGAGCCCGAGGGGTCGGAGGGAGCTTCGATCGGAGTCTTGCCGGAGTCGCCTCCGCCCATGCCGACGCCGGCGGCTCTGGCCATGGTTTTCAGGTCGTCCATCGAAAGATCGAGAGTCACTCGATAGTTTCCTTTGAGCTCCGTCATATCCACCACCGGACGGTCGACGAAGCGGGAGGCAAATTCGGAGAGCATCGCCATACTCATTTTGGCGGCTTCCATGTGCATCTTTCCGTCGGCCATGGACATGCGCATCTGGCCTTGCGGTCCGCCATTAACCACCATGCCTTTTCCACTCTGCATATCGCCGCTGATGCGGACCTGGCTGGTACCTTGGCCGATCACCGTTTCGCCCTTCTTGGGCTGGGGCGCGGTTTCGGGAGGAGGGGCGTCGGGCTCGGATTCCTTCAGTTTCACGCCGCCTTTCCCCACCACCAGGGCATAGACCGAATGATCCTTGGAGTCGCGATGGACGACCAGCTTGAACCGGTCGGCGAGCAGCGCCTGGAGCATCTGCGGCACTTGCTTCTCGGTGGCTCCCTCGGGCAGGGTGGCCTGGACGTTGAAGCGCGTCGCGCCCATCACGTTGTTCAGCCAATCCGGTCCGGAGATCTGATAATCCTTCACATCGTAGGCGACGCGGATCAGATCCTTGAGGGCGAAGCTCCCGATATCGACCATGGCTCCGTCGACCTTCATGCCGATGCGCATCTTGCCGGACTGGATGGCGGCGGGATCGAGCGGCCCCGCGGGCTTGACGGAGGCGACCTCGAAGGCCAGCACCGGTGGCGCGGGAGTCTGTGCGGATGCGGCTGCGGCCACCACCAGCGCAAGCACACCAGTACGCAGATAATAAAACCTCATATTAATAGAGTAGGTCAAACGCGTTCGACCCACCAGGCGAGAGTTCCACGGGCGCTATTCTGGCTCCTGGCTCCTGGCTTCTGGCTCCTTCTTAAAATCGAGCGACGCCGAGTTCATGCAGAAACGCAGGCCGGTGGGTTTCGGACCGTCGGGGAACACGTGACCCAGGTGAGCTCCGCATTGCGCGCACTGGACCTCGGTGCGGCGCATGCCGTGGGTGGTGTCGTCGATCATTTTCAGATTGTTGTTGTCGATAGGTGCATAGAAGCTGGGCCACCCGCTGCCGGATTCGAACTTGGTTCCGGAGCTGAACAGTTTCGCGTTGCAGCACACGCAATGATAGGTGCCGTCGTCGTGCATGTCCCAGTACTTGCCGGTGAAGGCGGGCTCGGTCCCGGCCTGGCGGGTGACATGATACTGCTCCGGCGTAAGCTGTTTCTTCCACTCTTCTTCCGTCTTCTTCATGCCTTCAGCTTACACTGGAAGTTGGCGGAATCCGATCCCATCCGGTTGTTCAAAAAATGGTTCGACGCGGCCGTGCGCGCGGAGTTGAAAGAGCCAACCGCGATGACCTTGGCGACGGCCACGCGCGACGGGAAGCCTTCGGCGCGGATGGTCCTGCTCAAGGGGATCAATGAAGATGGGTTCGTTTTCTACACCAATTATGATAGCCGCAAGGGTCGGGAGCTGGCGCGGAATCCGCACGCCGCGCTGGTTTTTTTCTGGCAGCCGCTGGAACGGCAGATCCGGATCACAGGTCGTGTAACGAAAGTGAGCGCTGAAGAATCTGAAAGATACTTCCAGAGCCGGGCTCTGGGGAGCCGTTTCAGTGCATCTATTTCGAAACAAAGCGCGGTAATCGCGTCGCGCGAGGTGCTGCTCAAGAAATTAAAGTTGATTGAGGAAAAGTATCCAAAGGGCGATCCACCACGTCCTAAGAACTGGGGAGGTTTTCGTGTCCATCCTAACGAGATCGAGTTTTGGCAGGGTGGTAAATTCCGCCTCCACGATCGCATACGTTATCGCCGGCGCCGCGATGGCAGCTGGAGTATGGATCGCCTGGCCCCCTAGCGCGTACGCAGCCGACGACCTCGCCCGTATGCTGAAAGGCGTGGAGGAGCGGTACAACCGTACGCAAACCTTGGAAGTCGCATTCGCGGAGACGTACACGAATAAGGGTCGTAAGCGGACCGAAAAGGGCGAATTGTATCTTCGCAAGCCAGGCCGCATGCGCTGGGAATATACGACGCCGGTGGGCAAGATGTTCGGCTCCGACGGAAAATTTGCGTACTCCTACTATCCGGACGAGAAGCGCTTTGAGAAATCGAGCCTCAAGGGCAGCGAGGACATGAAGGCTCCGCTGGCATTCCTGTTGGGCAAGTTGCAATTCGAAAAAGATTTTCGCGAGTTTCGCACGCAGCCGGACGGGCCAAGCACGTTCATCACGGCGACTCCGAAATCGGACAAGCTGCTGTACACGGAAGTCACGTTTCTGGTGGACCCGAATTTCACGATTCGCTGGCTGAACGTGAAGGGGCAAGATGGGTCGCAACTGGATTTCGCGTTTTCAGCGGAGAAGCAGAACCCGCCGATTGCGGAATCGATGTTCAAATTTACCCCGCCGGCTGGGGTGATTTATTCGGATGTGTCGCAGAACCCGTAGTTTGACGTTGTGTTGCGCCGTTGGGCTGCTTTACACTCCTCCCGTAGTTTGACCGCTCCCGATGGTCGCGGCTCTGTTGTGTTGTGCTGTTTTACAGAGCCGCGACCATCGGGAGCGGTCAGCCCCGAGTAGCGTGTTAGCCTAGGCCTGATGAAAGCCCTTGTAACGCTTGCGATCCTTACTGGCCTTGTTCTTGCGCAGCCGCCGGGCGGAGGCAGGGGAGCGGCTCAAACGACTCCACCCGCCGCCACGCCGCCTGTGGCGGACAAGCCCCTGGTCGAAGAGACTCCGATCGTCACCAAGCATGAAATTCACCCCAACGGAAAGACGCTCAGCTATACCGCCACCGCCGGCATGATGCCGATCAAGAACGCGCGAGGCGACATTGAAGCGAATCTGTTCTATGTATCCTACGTTCTGGACGGAACCACCGATGTTTCGAAGCGCCCGCTGATGGTCGCGTTTAACGGAGGGCCCGGATCCGCTTCGGTGTGGCTGCACATGGGGTGCATCGGACCAAAACGCGTCAAGATGATGGACGACGGGGCGCTGCCGGCCGCGCCTTATCAACTGGTCGACAACGAGAATACCTGGCTCGATCAGACCGATCTGGTGTTCGTCGATCCGGTCGGCACCGGATACAGCCGCGCTCAGAATCAGACGCTGCAGCGGAAGTTCAACGGGCTGCAAGGCGACATCGAATCCGTGGGCGAGTTCATCCGCCTGTTCCTGACCCGCAATGAACGATGGTCTTCGCCGCTCTACCTGGCGGGCGAGAGCTACGGCACTACGCGCGCCGCGGGACTTTCGGGATACCTGGTTGAAAACGGCATCGCATTCAACGGCGTGATCCTGCTCTCCAGCGTCCTGAACTTCGAAACCATTCAGTTCGCGCATGGCAACGATCTGCCCTACATGTTGTACCTGCCGAGCTACGCGGCAACGGCTTTCTATCACAAGAAACTGGCTCCGGAGTTGCAGAAAAGCCTGGAAATCACGCTGAAAGAGGCCGAGCGGCTGGCGGTGGGCGCCTACAACGAAGCGCTGGCCAAGGGCGACCGGCTTACCGATGCGGATTACAAATCCATCGTCGCGAAAGTCGCGCGCCTGACGGGCGTCGATCAGAAATACGTGGACAATTCAGACCTCCGGATGGAGCTGATGCACTATCTGCGGGAGCTGCTGCGCGATACAAAGATGATGGCCGGTAGACTCGATAGCCGCCTGATCGGTCCGGCGCCGCTGAGCACATCGGAGATGGCGGAGTTCGATCCCAGCATGACGGCGATTCGCCCCCCTTATACGGCCATGTTCAATCAGTACGTGCACACCGACCTGGGCTATAAGACCGACGCGACCTATTGGATCCTCGGCGGAGGCATTCTGGGCTGGGATTACGGACAGCAGAACCAGAATCGCTTTGTGGACGTCTCCGATTCCCTGCGCTCGGCGTTCGCGAAGAATCCGCACATGAAGGTATTCGTCGGCTGCGGCTACTACGACATGGCGACCCCGTATTTCGCCGCCGAATATACCTTCAGCCACATGGGCTTGCATCCCAGCGTCCGCAAGAATGTGGTGTTTCAGTATTACACCGCGGGCCACATGTTCTACATCGACGTGCCTTCGCACAAGAAGTTGAAAAGCGATATCACGCAGTTCATGAAGTCGTCGAACTAGTAGCCTGTATCGGCAGGTTCGTTAGCAGACCCCTCCATGGCTGTTGGGGTTCGGTAGGAGAACAGACCACTGGTCCTATTCGTGCGGATGGTCTAGGTCCGCCGGGGCTTCGGCGCTGCGATAGAATCGCAGCCGGCAACTGCGGCAGCGGTAAGGCCAGCGGCCGAAAGTTCTCTGAATCAGGGCGTAAAATCCATCGCCTTTGGAGCGGCGAATGTCCGTCGAGCCGCATTTCGGGCATTTTGGCGGATGCTTTATGACTTCCTGTTCGTCAGGCATGACGCAAATCGGTCGCGGACCACACCAATAAGGATGGGCCCCGAGCCGCCTCCGCGCGGCTTAATAGTACGAAGAATAGCACGCGTACTGGATATTTTTCCCGATAAAGGTTATAAACGTTACTTGGGACCATTTCTTCAGGCCCTCTTTCAAGGCTCCAAGCGTCGCGCTGGAATTGTACTGGTGGTGATTCTCGCCGGCGCTTACGGATGGGTGTTTCTGCGCGGCCCGCAAGGCCTGCAAACACTGATCGAGAAGCGCCGTGAGATTCGCGAGCTGGAAGAGCGGAACGCCAATCTGAAGCGTGAAAACGAGCGCCGCAAGGAGCGCATCCTCCGCCTTCAGGAAAGCCGCAGCGAGCAGGAAATGGAAATACGCAAGCAGTTGAAGCTGCAAAAGTCCGGGGAGACGACGTTTATTTTGCCCGATTCGGAACAGAAAGAGAAAGCAGCTCCTCCGCCCGAGTAAACAGCGCCTCGGCGCGCGCCTCGGTTTTCGCCTCCACCGACAATCTGAGAATCGGCTCCGTATTGGAGGCGCGTGCGTGGACCCAGCTTTGATCGAGCATCAGTTTGAGTCCGTCGCGCCGGTCCAGGTGCGCGTCGGGCCACTCGGCAGCGAGACGCTGCATGAGGGTTCCAAGCCATCCGTGCTCCAGCGTAACGGTCGCCGACCGCCGGTAATAACGCGGCAATGCAGCGGCTAGCTGGGAGACAGTTTCGGAAGCGGCGGCGAGCCGGTCGAGCCACAGCGCCATGCCCGCATAACTATCGCGGCAGTATTGGACGGCGGGAAAAATGACTCCTCCATTGCCGCCTTCTCCGCCGATCACGGCCTTCGACGCGAGCATTCCTTCCACCACGTTGGCCTCCCCGACCGGAGTTCGCGACACCTTGCACCCGTGCGCGGCGGCGACATCGTCGATCACCATGGACGTGGTCAGGTTCACGACCACCGGACCCGAGTCTCTTGCGAGCACGGCATCGACCGCGATCGCCAGAACGTCGTCGTTATCGATTACCCGGCCCGTTTCATCGGCCACAGCCAAGCGGTCGCCATCGGGGTCCTGGCCGAATCCAATGTCGCAGCGGTGATCGATCACCAGCTTTGAGAGCTCGATCAACGTATCCGGGCGCGGCTCGGCGATGCGTGGAAACGGCTGCTCGGGATCGATGGAGATGGCGTGCAGCTCGCAACCCAGTTCGTCGCGCAGAAACTGCGGCGTCATCACCGCGCCCGCGCCATTCACGGCATCGAGCGCGACGCGGAACCTGCGCGCACGAATGCGCTCGACGTCCACTTGAGCGAGAACGCGATCAAAATGGCGGCGAATGGGCGCGGCGGACTCTGAAATCACCGGACAGATTTCGCAGGCCTCGCGAAAGGAACTCTGGTGGTAGATATCGAGCAGCTCGCCTCGTTCGTAGTGATTGAAGAACAGGCCACTCGCGTTAAATAACTTCAACGCATTATATTCCGGAGGATTGTGGGAAGCCGTGATCGCGAGCCCGCCGCGAGCGCCGATGGCTCCGGTGTAAAGCTGGATGGTGGGAGTCGGCAGCACGCCGACGTCGATCACCTCGCATCCGGCGGCCAGAAGTCCGCACTGCACCGCGTGTTGCAGCATGGGACCGGTAGCGCGGGTATCGCGTCCAACCACGACGCGTCCGCCGCCGACGTAGGTCCCGAAGGCCTGCGCGAAAGCGCGCGCGAGCTGCGGCGTGAGGAACGGCCCCACGACGCCTCGGATGCCGGAGACGCCGATCTTGAGAAGATGCTCACGCGGCATATTGGCGCACCTGGTCCATCAATTCCTGAAACAACATGCGCGGAGGGACGCCGCGATGCTCGCAGATGACGCGCACGATCGGCTCCGTCTGGCTGACGCGAACGTGAAACCATTTCGACGGCCAATCGACGCGCAAACCGTCGGTCGTATTGGCGCGGCCGTCGGCGTAGCGGTGCTCCAGATGGGCGAATAAGGCCGGAATCCGCTGCGGCAGGAGCGGAATCTGACCTTTTAAGATCGAATATCTTGGATATCCCGCGAGAATTTCCGACAACGGCGCGTCCCGCTGATGCATCATCGACAACACGGCAAGCATGGACGCGATTCCGTCGTACACGAACCGGAATCGGGGCATCATCACGGCTCCGGTGCCCTCGCCCGCGATCGCGATCTCGTCGGGGCGATACATCGCGAGCGCGTCGGTGGCCGCCTGACGCCCGACCGGGACGCGAATGACGGTCCCCCCGTGACGCTGCGCGATTTCTTCGACCAGCGCGGTGGTGGAGAGATTCGTGATGACCAGCTTTCCGGCGCGAGCGCGGCAGCAGATCGTCGGCCAGCAGCGGCAGCATCATTTCTTCGGAAACGGCCTCGCCTTTTTCCGTGGCCATGGCGACGCGGTCGGAATCGACATCGAACAGGAATCCGGCGTCGGCTCCGGCAGGCTCGATCAGCGGGGCGAGCTGCAGCGCGACGGTCGCGGCGGAAGTGTTGGGCTCATGCGCGAATGCGCCCATGCGCTCGTTAATCAGGATGAAGCGAAAGCCGTGGCGGTCGTTGAGGCGGCGCAGGATTTTCGACGACGTGCCGTTGGCGCAATCGACCACGATCTTGTAGCGGGCCAGCGCGGGGAAATCGAAGGCGGCGGCCAGATCGTCGAGATAGAGATCGAGAGCGTCGTCTTGGACGCGCAGCTTGCCGATACTTTTCCAGTCGACGAAGGAGAAACGGCGCAGGTGATAGAGGTCGAGCAACTCGCCTGCTTCGGCGGTGGAGAGATAGGTTCCGGCCGCGCCCAGAAACTTCAGCGCGTTCCATTCGGCGGCGTTATGACTCGCGCCGATGGAAATTCCTCCGGCGGCGGAATGGCGGCTGATCGCATGTTGCAGGACTGGAGTCGAGACCAGGTCAAGGTCGATCACCTGGCGGCCGCAGGCGAGCAATCCGGCGAGCACGCCTTCCCGCAGCATCACACTGGAGGCGCGCGGATCCCGTCCGACGATGACGGCGCCGGGTCCGAGAAAAGTTCCGAAAGCGGAGGCGAAATCGAGGACGTGCTCCGCGGAGAGCCCAGACCCGACGATGCCGCGCAGGCCCACCTCGGAGATCCGCACATTTTTCGCCATCCCCATTAGTGTAGTGCGTCACCCATATTGAATATTATCTTTGCAGCTGTGGCGCGCGCGTCCACGCGTGCAGCGTCGACATTCATGTCGACGTACGGTCGTGAGCCAGGAAAGACACATCGACACGACTGTCGATGCGGCACGCCTGGAGGTGTACGCCACATAACATTCAGGATTTCCCCAATCCTGAGCGATCTACCACACCCGGCACGCAGGATACCGCACCATTGGCTGCCCGATCTTGCACGAGAATGCCTGCTGAAACTCCGGCATATTCGACACCACGCCATTCACGCGAAACTCGCTCAGCGCGTGAGGATTCGTCTGCGCCTGCAGGCGCGCGCTCTCCTCGGTGATGTTTTCGCACCACACCTGTCCCCAGCCGAGGAAGAATCGCTGCTCCGCGGTCAGGCCGTCGCGCTTGGGCGGCTGTTTGCCGTCGAGCGTATCCAGCAATGCCATGTACGCGATGCGTAGACCGCCGTTATCGGCTGTATTTTCGCCCAGCTCCAGCTTGCCGTTGAGCCTTGCGTCGCCTGGCCCGACGAAATTGGAATATTCCTTCACCAGGCAATCGGCGCGCTGCTCGAATGCCTTCCCATCGGCGTCGGTCCACCAGTCGCGCAGATTTCCTTGCGCATCGAACTGGCGGCCCTGATCGTCGAAGCCGTGCGTCAGCTCATGGCCGATCACCGCGCCGATCGCGCCGAAATTCACGGCGTCGTCCATTTTGTTGTCGTAGAACGGCGGCTGCAGGATCCCGGCGGGGAAATTAATGTCGTTCTCCTGCGGATCGTAATAAGCGTTGACGGTGGGCTGGCTCATCTGCCAGTCGCTGCGGTCGAATGGCTTGCCGATCTTCTGGAGTTGGCGGTGCAGCTCGAACTCATTGGTGCGCGCGTAATTGCCATAAGCGTCTCCCCGAACCACGTGGATGCTGGCGTAATCCAGCCAGCGGTCCTTGGTGCCCACCTTATTCATGATCGCGCGCAGCTTCACCATGGCCGCCTCTTTGGTCTTGGGCGTCATCCAATCCAGGCCCTGAATATCCTTCCCCAGCGCCTTTTCGAGCGCCGCTACCATCTCATGCGTGCGTTTCATCCCTTCTTCGCCCAGCGTTTTTTCGACGAATCGCTGCCCCAGCGCGTCCGGCAGAGCGTTATCGGTCTGATCCGCGCAGCGCTTCCAGCGGGCGCGCATTTCTTTCGCGCCGGATAAGATGTGGCCGTAGAAATTGAATGTTTCTTCCTGGAATTTCGAGGGCAGGATGATGGAGCGGTCCGTCAGCAGCGTAGCGGTCAGGTAGGATTTAATGTCGTCGAGACTGGTCTGGACAATCACCGATTCCATGGCTCGGATGAATGGCGGAACGGAAACATCCAGGCTCTGAATGCCTGGAACGCCCACGCCTTCGAAGAACTTTTCCCAATCGAATCCCGGCGAAAGGGAGATAAGCTCCTTCACCGTCAGGCGATGGTAAACCGCCGCCGGATCGCGCCTCGCGACCGAATCGAGCGACCCCTTGGCCAGCGTCGTCTCGATTTTCATGACCGCTTCGGCTCGCTTGGCCGCCACTTCCGTGGAATCGCCCAGCAGCTCAAACATCTTCAAGAGGTGAGCTACGTACTGTTTACGAATCTCGACCGATTTGTCGTCGGTGCGGAAATAATAATCGCGGTCCGGAAGCCCAATGCCCCCCTGGTCGAGGCCGGCGATGATCTCGCTGGAATTTTTCGCGTCCGGCTCCGAAGAGAATCGGAAAAAAGGATTCGATCCCAGGCGGTAAAGGCTGGTCGCTACGCTGGTAATCGCGGGCTTCCCGTCCATCGTATTGATGCGATCGAGGTCGGGCTGAATCGGCGCGAGCCCCTTCTGATCGATGGCCTTGGTGTCCATGCAGGACGCGTAAAAATCGCCGATCTTTTGCTCAATCACCGTTCGCGTAGGCTTGTTGCCGGAAGCCGCTTCGAGAATGCCCTGGAGAATCGTCCGATTGCGTTCCTGAAGCGCATCGAAACGCCCCCAGCGAGACTGATCGCCCGGCACCGGATTCCCCGCCAGCCATCCGCCGCACGCATACTGATAAAAATTGACGCATGGGCTCACGCTTTTATCCAGCGCGCCGGCATCGAATCCGGACATCTTCTGGGCGCCGGCAAGCCCGCAGAATAATGAAATTGCCATTCCAAATCGGACGAATATTGACCCCATAACTCAATAGTAGACGCGAACGGGCAGTTTCCGTTTTGGATGCAGTATAATTCAGCCGGAGCGCATGTGCGGCGAATCATCGGGTCCACCACCAGCGCGGTTCTGCTTGCTCTGCTGGCTCTTTACGGCCAACAGGTCTCGATCGAACCGCGCGAGCACGCGGCCCCCAAAGCGCCGCCGGCGGAACGCAAAGCTCAGCTAAAGGTCGATACCAGCCTGGTCCTGGTTCCCCTGACCGTCACCGACCATCTCGGGCGTCCGGTGCTCGGAATGGAGAAGGAGAACTTCCGGGTCTTCGATAACAAGGTCGAACAGACCGTGGTCCAGCTTGCCATGGAGGACGACCCGGTGGCGGTGGGATTCATCTTCGATGTCAGCGGCAGCATCGGCGGAGCGATGGGCCGATACCGGATGGCTGCCCGCGAGTTTTTCAAGACTGCGGACGAAAAAGATCAATTTTTCCTCGTGGAATTCGAAAGCAAACCCAGGCTCGCCGTACCCCTCAGCCGGGACGCCGCCAACATCGATTATCAGATCATGATGACGAAATCCAAAGGGCTGACCGCCCTTTTCGACGCCGTGTACCTGGCCACCAATGAGATCCGGAAGTCCCCGCTGATCAAGAAGGCCCTGATTCTGATCTCCGACGGAGGCGAAAACCATAGCCGCTACAGCCTGGCCGAAGTTAAAAGCGCCCTCAGCGAAACCGACGCCCTGCTGTACGCCATCGGCCCGTCCCCGGGCAATTTTAGTGGAGATAATAACGGCGCGCTGTTGAAGCACCTGGCGGAACACACGGGAGGCCGTCTCATTCAGATTGAAGGAAAGGATGTGGCGGACCTCGCCCAGAAAGTCATCATCGACCTTCGGAACCGCTACATTCTTTCCTACGCGCCAAAGGATACTTCAAAAGACGGCAAGTATCACGCGATTCAGGTTCAACTGGTCCCGCCCAAAGGGCTTGGAAAGCTCACAGCCCATTGGCGCAGCGGCTATTATGCGCCGACGCAGTGAGTGTTATCTTTGAAGCGTAGTGAAGCCCCCTCGCAAGATCCCTAAACGAGCCCCTGACCGCGCGATCGGTCAAACCGCGGCGCGAGCCTCCGCGAAGCTGCTCAAACTTCGCGGCAAGGTGCGTTTCTCGCTCACGTCAGCGGAGTTAAGGGCCGATCGCGATCGTCTCCCGTAGAGAAAGAAAGAATCTCCACGTCATGGCGGCGTTTCTCAGACTGAGGCGGTTGGGTCGTATCATCCTGTGCATAGTTTGTGTCGCGTCCGTCGGTCGGCTTTCCGGACAGGATTCAGCCAATGCAAATTCATACAGCTCAGAGTGGAGGCGACACTTCGCACTTCAGACCAGTTTGATTCCCGTTGGCACGGCAGACGAACATGGGACGCTTTGGTTAATCACCAGTGCCAGCCCCGGCTGGCAGGGAAACCTGCTAACAAAGATTGATTCGGAAGGGAAGTTTATCGCCAGTTACAAACCGAACCTTCCGTTGAAGCCGATCGAGTGGGTCGCCTATCTGTCTCCGGCCGCAAGCGGGCAGAGTGTTGGCCTTCTCGCGAGCTTGGCCTCGGGTGGGAAGCAGCAGACCTTTGAGGGCGCTTTTTTTGTGCCGGTTGGGCCAGATAGTCTCGCCGATCCCATACGTATTGCTAACGCAGGGCCCCAATTTCCCACTTTGATCGGAGATGGCGCCAACCAGTTCATCGCCGCTGGCGATCAGAAACCGCTTACGCTCGTGAAGGTCGATTCAAGCGGCAAAGTTTTGTGGCGCCGCTCCTTTTCAAATAATCTCGTGCTTCCCACGGTCTCCGTGGGAGGTTCCGGAGATATCTACATCGCCTCTCAGGCGGGCGCTTATGTTTTGCTACAAAAGCTCGATGCTTCAGGGCAGGTCCTCCGGTCCAAGCGAATTGCGGCAAAGCAGGGCGATGTCACGGCCGACTCCAATGGTGGTTGCACCTTACTGTTCACCGAGGGCGTCGGCGGCAAAGACAATAAGGTCCATTTACTGACTCTCGATGCCGATCTGCACCTAGTGAGTCAAGTTGAAACTCCCCTCGTTGGGTGGGGCGGCCGAACTTACCACTTGATTTCCACCCTGCGTGGGCATGTGGTGATCGGTGAGGGTCCACAGACGAGCCCGCATGAGGAGATAACGAAGGTGATGGCTGAGATTGACAAATCCGGCAAGCTGATTTGGCAACAAACAATATCGTCTCAAGGGATCCCGTTATTGGCTCCGTTCCGTTCCGGCTTCTATCTGATCCGGGATAAAGATGCTGGGATAGATGTCGAGAAGTACATCTACTAATTCCCTCAACTGTCAACAGAAATACATCGCGACACGGATAGACAGGTGAGCGCCCGGCTGCCAACAGGCATCAATCGTTCGCGATCCAGCCGTCTACGATTTTTATGATGCGGTGGCCTCGGGCGGCGTTTACTTCGGAGTGGGTCACCTGAATGATCGTTGTGCCGGACTCGTTCAGTTTCTGGAATACGTCCATGATCTCTTTGGCCTGGTTCGAATGCAGATTGCCGGTGGGCTCGTCGGCCAGAATCACTTTGGGATTGGCGATGATGGCCCTGGCGATGGCTACCAGTTGCTGCTGGCCGCCGGAGAGTTGGTTCGGGAACAGGTCCTTTTTGCCGACCATCTGAAAGCGGTCCAGGACATCGCAGACGATGCCGTCGCGGTCGGACTTTTTCACGTTGCGATAAGACAAGGGAATGTCGAGGTTCTCGTAGACCGTGAGCGAATCCAGCAGATGGTAGCTCTGGAACACGAAGCCGAAATACTTTTTGTAGATCTCGTCGCGGTCCTTTTTCTTCAGTTTGTCGATGCGGTGGTCGAGGAAACTGTACTCGCCGGTCCAGGCGGAATCGTGCATGCCGATCAGGTGCAGCAGCGTGGATTTGCCGGCGCCGGACGGGCCCATGATGGAGACGAACTCGCCTTCCTTGATCTCGGCGTTGATGCGGCGGAGCACGAAGGTCTTGGTCGGACCGTGTTCGAAGTACTTTTCGATATTGCGGAGGGTGATCATATAGTCAGACGAAGCCAGAATAGCTTAGTTTGCACGTGGGGGCCCAGCCCAAGTGACTGACGGGACGTGGTATGTTGCGAGGACAATGTTCGTTCCTGGGAAATACTGTTTGATCGCGCTAGCGATTCTGATGGCCGGCTGCGCGAAGAAGGAGAAGCTGGCGGCGTCGATTCCAGCGGCTCCGGGCAAGATTCGAGACGCAGTACCGGATGCGATACATCGACGTCGCGATCGGGACCGGGAAGGTTGCGGAGGCGGGCAAGGTTTTTTCCGTCCACTACACGGGCTGGCTGCTGGACGGCACGAAGTTCGATTCGTCGCGCGAAAAGAAGCCGCTGTCGTTCGAGCAGGGGAAGCGGAAGGTGATCCCCGGTTGGGACGCGGGGTTCGAAGGGATGAGGGTCGGCGGGAAGAGGCGGCTGTTCATTCCTTATCAGCTCGCATATGGGGAGAAGGGGCGGGGGAAGATTCCTCCGAAGGCGGAGTTGGTGTTCGATGTCGAGTTGATGGATGTCACGGATCCTCCGCCGGTGGTGGCGGAGGTGGCGAAGTAATAAGCGCTTTTGTGGCGCGCGCCTCCAGGCGTGCCGCGTCGGCAGTCATGCCGACGGCCGGACATGTCGAGACGAATCTCGACACGGCACGCCTGGAGGCGCGCGCCACAAGCCCCTGGACATCTTTCTTTATAAACATCGGTGAGTTGCATGGCGAATGGCCGGAGATCGCTCCCTGCGGTCGCGGCTCTGAAGAGGCGACGGGTAGGTTCTACCGAGCCGTGACCACAGGGAGCGGTCCCAGCACCTAGAGCGTTTCGCTGATTTGGAACTGCGGCTGAATGTTGGTGAAGTTGGGGATGTCGCCTTGTAGCTCGGCTCCGTGGGTGGTCATGGATTGCTGGAATTCGGCGATGGTGGTGAAGTACAGCCGTGCGATGGCAGTGTAGATCGGTTGGGAGCCGGGGGCTACGCCGGAGAGACCCTGATCCGTTTCATAGCGCGTCATGCCCAGGGCGGTGAGGCGGCCCACCACGAGGGGCCGGTGCTTCTGATCATAGTAGACGTGGTCGAACTGCTTGCCAGGTCCGTTGGGGTAGAACACGGAAACACAGATCACAGTTTACCTTTCAACAGCGAATTCACCGCCGCAGGGTCGGCTTGGCCGCGGCTGGCTTTCATGACTTGCCCGACAAGGAAGCCTATCACGGTTTGCTTGCCGGCGCGATATTGCTCCACCTGTTTCGGATTGGCGGCGAGGACTTCGTCGACGATTTTTTCGAGCGCGCCGGTGTCGCTGATCTGCTGCAGGCCCTCGCGTTCGGCGATAGCTTCGGCGGTGTCGCCGGATGAAAACATCTTAGGCAGAATCTCCTTGGCGATTTTGCCGCTGATCTTTCCCTGGGCGATCAGCTTGATCAATCCGGCCAGGTTTTCGGCGCTGACGGGAGATTCGGTGATCTCCTTATTATTCTCCTTTAGCAACGCCGCGAGGTCGCCCATCACCCAGTTGGCGGCCGCGCGCGGGTCGCCTGAAGCGGCGGCGACGTTTTCGAAATAATCGCTAGCGGCGCGCGTAGCCGTGAGCACGTCGGCGTTGTATTCGGTGAGTCCGTAGTCGTCGAGGAAGCGCTGGCGGCGGACCGAGGGCAGCTCCGGGACTTTGGCGCGGATGCGGGCCATCCACGCTTCGCTGACACGTAACGGGACCAGGTCGGGCTCGGGGAAATAGCGATAGTCGTGGGCGTTTTCCTTGCTGCGCATGGAGACGGTTTCGCCGGTTTCGACGTTGAAGAGGCGGGTTTCCTGAGTGACGCGGCCTCCGGATTCGATAAGGTCGACCTGGCGCTCGATTTCGTGGTCGAGGGCCATTTTCAGAAAGCGGAAAGAGTTGAGATTCTTAACTTCGGCCTTGGTGCCGAATTTTTCCGCGCCGCGCAGACGGACGCTGACGTTGGCATCGCAGCGGAGATGGCCCTTTTCCATATCGCAACTGGAGACTTCGACGTACTGCAGGATTTGTTTAAGCTCGGTGAGGAAAGCGAAGGCTTCTTCCGAGCTGCGGATATCGGGTTCAGTGACGATTTCGATTAACGGAGTACCGCTGCGGTTTAGGTCGACATAGGTGTAGCGATCGGAGTCCTTGAAGCCGTCGTGAATGCTCTTGCCCGCGTCGTCTTCCATGTGTACCCGGGTGATGCCGACGCGCTTTTTGACGCCCTCTACTTGAATTTCCACATACCCATGCTCGGCGAGCGGCTGGTCGTATTGGGAGATTTGATAGCCCTTGGGCAGGTCCGGATAGAAATAGTTCTTGCGGGCAAAAATGGACTTGGGATTCACGGTGCAGTGCAGCGCGAGCGATGCTTCGATACCGAGTTCGACGGCATGGCGGCTCAATACGGGGAGGGCTCCGGGGAGTCCGAGGCAGACGGGGCAGACGTTGGTATTCGGGGGCGCGCCGAAGCTGGTGGGGCAGCCGCAGAAAATCTTGGTGCGGGTGTGGAGTTGGACGTGAACTTCGAGTCCGATGACGGGTTCATACTTGGCGACGGCGGAGGCGGGCATGGGAATTCTCATTATAGCGGCGCGCTCGGGTATTCTATGGAAATGGAGTTGATCTTCGAAGTTCGCGACGCGGACGAAGGTGGCTATTATGCCCGCGCCCTGGGGCATAGTATTTTCACCGAAGCGGAGACCTGGGATGAGCTTCGGGCCAATGTTATGGAGGCCGTATCCCTTCACTTTGAAGACGAAGAAGTGCATCCGCGTCTGGTGCAGCTTCACTACGTGAAGGACGAATTGATTCCGGTCGAAGCCGCTTGAAACTGCCCCGCGGGGTAACTGGAGACCGCCTTATCTCCGTGTTAGGCCGCCTCGGCTATAAGGCAATTCGTCAACGGGGCAGCCATGTCCGGTTGTGTAACGAGGGTCCTCCGGCCCACACGATTTCGGTGCCTCTGCACAATCCGTTGAAGACCGGGACGCTTCATGGAATTCTCCGGGATGTCGCGCAAGTAAAGCCGATGAGCATCGAAGAAATTGTCAAGTTGCTGTAAACGGTGCGCTGCTCGCAAACCTGTGCGATAATTCCGGGGTTGATTTCGGATATTAAGTTCGCCCTCCGCATGTTATTGCGGACGCCGGCGTTCAGTTTTGCAGCCGCTTTGGTTCTTGCCTTGGGCCTGGGCGCGACTACCGCGATTTTCACGCTGGTCGAGCGGCTGGTATTGTCGCCGCTGCCGTATCCCGATGCGGACCGGCTGGTATGGATCCGGAGTGTTCCGCCTCAGTCCGGAGCAGGGCTGCGGGGCGTTTTTTTTTCGGATATCGATGAAATCCGCCGCGAATCGAGGCTTTTCTCGAGCCTCGGAGGAGCGTTCCAAGGTAGCTGGAATGTGACCGGCCTGGGCGAGCCGCTGCGCCTTTCCGGCATCCGCGTGAGTCAGGATTTCTTACGTAGTCTGGGCGTGCATCCGCAGATCGGACGTCTGTTTGTTCCGGAAGAATATCATTCCGGGCTCGAAATGGTGGCCGTTTTCAGCTATTCTTTCTGGCAAAATCACCTGGGCGGGGATCCGAATATCGCCGGGCGGCGGATCTTGATGGACGGGAATTCCTTTGAGATTGCCGGCGTGATGCCTCGCGACTTTGCGCTGGCGGCCGATTACGATTTGTTGGCGCCGCTGCCCGTGGAGTCGCCCTACAACTCGGGGCGGACATGGCGATGGGTCCAGGCGTGCGGCCGTCTGAAGCCAGGTGTCCCGCCGGAGCAGGCGCAGGCCGAGATGAACATCATCGCGGCCGGTCTGGGTTCGCGCTTTCCGGAAGATCGCGGCTATGGCCTGAAGCTGGTGACATTTCTCGATCAGGAACTGGGTTCGCTCCGGCGGACGCTATGGATCTTCGCCGCCGCGGTGGGATGCGTTCTGATGATCGCATGCTCAAATGTCGCGAGTCTGCTGCTGGCGCGGGGAGCGGCCAGGGTACGGGAGATGGCGGTGCGCGCCGCCGTGGGCGCAAGCCGGGGCGAACTGATCCGCCAGCTCCTCATTGAGAGCGGCTTGCTCGCGATCGTGGGGATCGTGCTCGGTATCCCCTTAGCGGTCTTCGGAGTGCGCCTGTTGATCGCACTCGATCCCCGGGCGCTGCCGCGCGCGCAGGAAATCCACTTGGACGCAAGGGTCCTCGTATTTTCGTTTTTTCTATCGCTGGCGACGGCCTTGATTTTCGGCATCGTTCCCGCGGTGCGCGGGTCGCGCGTCGGCCTTCGCGGCGTGCTGACCGAGGGAGGACGAAGCGGTTCGGGAAGCCGAAGCGGCAGCCGGCTTCGATCCGCGCTGGTGGTGGTGGAAGTGGCGCTGTGCGTGATCCTGCTGACGTGCGCCGGACTGCTGGCACGCAGTTTCCGCCATCTCGCCGAAGTCCGCCCGGGCTACGACCCTGCCAACGTCCTCACCATGCAGATCTCGTTGAGCGACGTCCGCTATCGCGGTTTAGCCGGCTGCGCAATGTTCTTTGAGCGGATGTTGGCGCAACTGGAACAAACTCCCGGAGTGGAGAGCGCCGGGACCACCAACTTCCTGCCCTTGGTGAAGGAGAAGCAAATGGCGGGCTTGTGGCTGGATTCGCAGCCGGTCCATTCGAACGACACAAAAATCGTCGTCGATAACCGCGTGGTATCGCCCGATTATTTCCGCGCTATGCGCATTCCCCTGCTCGCCGGACGATTCTTCGAGCGGACCGACCGCGCGAATTCCCCCAGCGTGGCGATCGTCAACGACGTTTTCGCGCGCCAGTTCCTCCCGAACGGTGCGCTCGGCAAGCGGGTGACCTTGGACGTCGGCTCCGGCTGGACCGGAGAGATTGTCGGGGTAGTGGGCAGCTATCGGGAATTGAGTATGGCGGAGGAGCCGCGCGGCGAACTGTTCACCGCGTATTCGCAGACCACCGTTCCCGGCTCCACTCTGGTGGTCCGCTCGGCGGGCACCGCGGCCGAGGTGATGAGTGCCGTTCGAGCCGCGATCGCGACCGTCGATCCGGACCTGGCCGTCCACGACGTTCGCACGATGCAGCAGCAAGTGGACGATTCGGTAGCGCAGTCGCGATTGCGCAGCGCGCTGTTAAGTGTGTTTTCGGTGGTGGCCCTGATTCTCGCGTCGCTGGGAGTTTATGGAGTGATCGCGTGTTCAGTGGCCGAACGAAAGCGCGAAATGGGGATTCGCATTGCGCTGGGGGCGCATCCATCGGAGGTGCGCAACATGGTGCTGAGTCAGGGATTGAAACTGACGGCGGTCGGGCTGGCGTTGGGTCTGGCAGGCTCGGCGGCGGCTACGCGATTGATCGAAGGGTTCCTGTACGATGTCAGCGCGAGCGATCCATTCACGTATGCGGCCACGTGCGCGGTGTTCATCGTAGTGGCGCTGGCGGCCAGTTATCTGCCGGCGCGGCGGGCTATGCGGGTGGATCCGATGACCGTTTTACGGGAAGAGTGAGAAGGAGTAGCCAGGAGCCAGGAGCCAGTAGCCAGTAGGGCCATTAGCGGCCGCTCCGGGTCGTCGCGGTTCTCTATCGCATGCTTCGGCCTTCAGAACCGCGACCATCGGGAGCGGTCTTTTCATTAGAATGCTACCGGCCAGTGAATTTCGGCGGCCGCTTGTCTAAGAACGCGCGGACTCCTTCGCGGTGGTCGGAGGTCTCGCCGCAGCGGAGATGGGTCTCCGGTTCGCGGTCGAGCAGCGTTCGGAAATCTACGGCGGCGGCCAGGTTTACGTTGGCTTTCATGTAGCGATAGCTGGTCAGGGGACCCGCTGCGATACGGGCGGCTATCGATGCGGTCTCAGGTGCCAGGGCCTCCGGCTCGACCACACGATTGACCAGTCCTATGCGATGAGCTTCCGCCGCGTCGAGAACGTCGGCCAGGAAAAACAGCTCCTTGGCTTTCGGCGCGCCGGCGTAATGCGTGAGCAGCCAGGTGGTGCCGAAGTCGCCTCCGTAGCCGACCTTGGCGTAGGCGGTGCCGAACTTCGCCGTGCTCGAGGCGATGCGCAGATCGCAAGCCAGGGCGATGCCAAGGCCTGCTCCCATCGCGAATCCGTTCACGGAAGCGATGGTCACTTTGGGACTGCTGTAGAGCAGCCACGAAATCTCCTGCATGTCGCGCAGTCCGTCGATTTTCTGTTCCAGCGTCGAGTTGTCTTCGGGGGCCGCCATCATGGAAACGTCGCCGCCGGCGCAGAACGCTCGGCCCGAACCAGTTACGACGATGGCGCCGATTTCAGGGTCGCGGGACCAATTTTTCAACACGGCGCCGGCTTCTTCGAGCAACTGGATGTTCACCGCGTTGAGCTTGTCGGGGCGATTCAGGGTCAGCGTGGCGACGCGGTCACGCACCTGGGTCAGAAGGACGGTTTCGGACATTACCGGACTATATCAGGGTGCGGAGGGCAGGTCGGTAACCTGCCCCACTTCATGATTTGTTGGAAATCAGCCCCATGCGTCGGCTTGGGGCTCTCACTCGGAAATCGTAATAGCCCCAAGCTGACGCATGGGGCTCCTAATCCGCCAGGCCCCCCAGGCGGCCTGCTGCATACAGCCTTTTGTCCATCGGCGCGAGTTTCCGTAGCGTTGTTTTGTCCACCAGAGCGGTGTGCTTGATTTCGCAGAGGTAGTTCGGCACCTCCCAGACATCCTCTTCGGACGTCATCCATTCGCGATCGTCGAATTGGCGCAAATTGACGGGCCTGGAATACGCGCGCAACGTCTTCTCTCCGGCTGGATTGAAGTAGTGCTCGAAATAACTCATCACTAGTTCGCGGATGGATTTATAAACCGGCTCCCGCGATCGCAGGCCTGAATAGTCGGACTTCGCCACCGCTCCCCAATTGCCGTTGGACCGGTAGACGGCCAGAACATGGTCGGTATCGCGGACCGCTTCGAGATCGACCAACAGGGGCTGGTGCCCGAGCGTTCTAAGCGCCGCGGCGGCCAGCATCGCGCCCTCCATGCAGTGGGCGACGCCCTGGCGCAGCACCGTGCGAGGGGAATGGCAAGTGTCGCCATCCGGCTCCAGGTTGTACGCGATCTCGTCGTCGAGGAATCTCTGGATAGCGGCCGGCGTGGTCAGGCGGCTGAGAATCTTGCGTTCGCGGGCGTCAAAATGATCCAACACCAGATCATGGCACAACTGGTCAGGTTAGCGCATTGTTGTTATACTCACCTATGTCGTATGCGAGATTTGCGATTAGGCGATATTATCGATGATTATTGCGTGAAATGCCGCCGGTTGACGAACCATGCGATCGTTTCTCTGATGAGCGGAGCGGCGGCCAAGGTTCGATGCCGCACCTGCTATAGCGATCACGACTTCCGCAATGAGATCGCCCCGCCGACCAAGAAAGAGTTGCTGAAGCAGAAAGAATTGTACGAAGCGGTGCTGGCCGGGGTCTCTCCCGCCGAGGTGGTGGTGGAAGAAACTCCGGCTCCGGAAGTTGCGGCTGAGCCCGTTAAGAAGAAGAAGGCGAAGAGCTCGTAGGGAAGTCCGCGTCTGCCCGCATGCTTACGCATGGCGGCTCAAGGCAGGTCGGGGCGGACGTTCAGAACTTCAACCCGTCGCCTTTTCAGAGCCGCGACCGCAGGGAGCGATCACAACGTTCCGGCACTGAGCCGCCATGCGTAAGCATGCGGGCAAACGCGAAAACTAGCTCTTCCGCAGCTCTTTCTGAATGTCCGTGATCACCACGTCGTGCCCGTCCTTGGACAGGTCTTTTTGCAGCCGCCGCAGCGCCACTCCCACCACATCGCGATGATGCAGGCGGGAGCCTAGCGCGTCCGAGGCTGCCAGCCGGAGCCAGATTTCATGCAGCAGGTCCACATCTTCCGGCCACATGCGCGGCGGATGAGGACCCAGGTTAACATAGGTCGACGGCCGGTCCGGACTGATCACTTCGAGCGAGAACGGATGCCTCGGCTCGGGCAGCGATTCCCAGGCTAAACCCAACTGCCGCGCCAGTTCATCCGATTCCATCCGCGCGCTCACCCCGGTCACCAGGCGCGAGGCCTTTAATCCGTTGGCTGCCTGCGCCAACGCGTCGAAAGGATTCACGGCGGGAACGACGAGCAGCTCCACCGGTTTTCCTTCTTTCTCCGCCATTTCAACCACGTGGCTGAACAGCTCTTTTTCGTAGTCGCTGAAAAGCTGCGCCTCCGACAGATCGTATTCGCCCGCGCCGGTCGACACCGGACGCACCGTCATCACGACAATGTCGTGCCGCCGCAGGTTGGTCTTGTCGAGAACGCGCTTGAGGTGCTCCATGCGATGGTAGTCGCGCACGGCCACCAGCACGCAGCCAGGGCGGGCATGAAGGCTGGATGCGTCGATCTGCGCCTGGTGCTCCAGGTTGAACTGCTCCAACCCCTTCTTTTCACCGTCCTTGTGGCGCAGGTTGATCTTCTCGGAGACTTCGAAAATGATGAAGAAAGCGATGGTGAACGCGACTCCGTACTTGGTCGCAATCTGTTTAGAGAACAGGTTCGCGATCGCAACAAAGCCGAGCACCAGCGTCGTGAGAGCTAAGCCGACCGGAATCTCACGCCCGAAAGCGTGAAAGTTCAGGGGCATCTTATATTCCTGGTCGGTCCGCTGGAAACGCAGTGCGGTGACGCCGAGAGCCTTCATGAAAAAGCTCCACACGACGCCGAAAGCGTAGGCCTCGGCCAGGATCGTCATGTCGCCCTTGCTGCCGATGATCGTCGCGAGCTGCATGATCGTGATCAGGTTCACAATGCGCGACGTAGTTCCAAACTTGGGGTGCGGTTTGCGGAACCAAGGCAAAAGAACGCCATCTTCCGCCACCCGGTTGAGTACTCCGTTAGCGCCGATGATGGAGGTGTTCACCGCGCCCGCAAGGATCAATCCGCCGACGGCCACTACGAAAATATGAAAGCCCAGCCGCAGCAGATACGGCCCACTGAGATTCATCGCCAGCCCGCCGATGAGATTGGCGAAGTATTTCGGCCTCTCCGCATCGGGGATGATCATGCCCGCGAAGATGGTCACCACGCCCGTGCAAATCAGGGCGTACCAGCACACGATGTTGGCGGTGATGCGGAGATTCTTCAGCTTGGGATAGGCGATCTCACGATAAACCTGGGCCAGCGTTTCGAAGCCGCTCATCGATAGCAGCGAATGCCCGAACGCGATGATGATGGCCACCATCGGAATCTGAATCCAGAAAGTGCCCTTGAACCATCCTTGAGCATCCGAGGAAAAATTCAGGTTGGACGCGATAGGAGGCGGGGGAAGATTATGCCACCGGTCTTTGAGCAGAATCGTCAGCGGGCACCAGACAATTAAGATCACAACCATCACAGTCGTGATCTGCATGATCCGCAGCGCCTTTCCGCTGGATTCGTGTACGCCCTTTATGTTTTGCCACCAGAAGTAAATAGTGATGAGCACGGCCACGGCGGCCGCGAACGTATTTACGTCGATACGGAATCCGGAATGCAGCGACTCGCTGATTTCGTTCAGCAGCGCGCCCAGATACTGTCCCGCGGTTACCACGCTGATCGGACCAGTAAGGATGTAATCGAAAACCAGCGCAGAGACGGAGATTTTCGCCAGGATCGGCCCCATGCTGTCCCGAACCACGACGTACACGCCGCCGCGCACGAACATGCTGCAGCTCTCCATGTACACGCTGCGGACCGCGAAGCTGAACAGCATGACGCCCAGCACGAACCAGGGAGCCGATTTGCCGATCGCCTGCTCCGCCGCGCCTCCGGCATAGAAGGCGGAGGATGCGAGGTCGCTCAAAACAATGGAAGCGCCGCGCCAGAAACTAATAAAGGAAAGCGCTACCGTCGTCGCGACCACCACTTTCGGCGCGATCGACGGCACGCGGCCGTCGGTGGATGACATTCTCTGCCTTAGTGTACGGCTTTCGGAGGCAGGAAAGCATGGCAGCTTAAAACACAGACTAAAGTCTGTGCCACCTGACTTATCAGCAGAGGGTGGCACAGGCTTCAGCCTGTGAAGGATTTTTTATTAGACCCCGGAAAGCAATCGGGACGCGAGAGCGATGGGGAGTCCCGCCGCGCGAATTTTCTCCGCCGCCGCCGCCGCGTCGTAAGCCGCCCGCCGAAATTCTACGATCCGCTCTTTCGGTCTGTAGATCGCGTAGCCGGCGTGCGGATCGCCATCGCGAGGCTGGCCGACCGAACCTGGATTCACCAGGTAGTTGTACTGTCTTTCGAGATCCAGAACCAGCCGGGGATCTATCTTTTTCACGCCCGCGCGGGCAATCAGGAATCCGCCTTGCAGATGCGTATGCCCGAAAAAGGAAAGATGAGTATCCAGCTCGTTGCGGATCGACGCGACGTCGCCGATAGTCATCAGGTACTCGTCCTCGTCCAGGGGCGAGCCGTGCACCAGATCGAAACCTTCGTATCGCAAAGGACCGCGCGGGAGCCTTTCCAGATACGTGCGATTTTCCGGTGTGAGGATGTTCAAAGTCCACTCCGCGGCGGCTCGCGCGGCCGGCCGGTAGGAGTACAACGAGTCGAGGCCCGCGCAGACCTTATCGTGATTTCCGCGCACGATGGCGCTGACGTTCGCGCGCGCCCAATCCACCACGAAGTTGGGGTCCGCGCCATAACCTGCCAGGTCGCCCAGGCACACGATTCGCTCGAACTGCCCGCGAGCGTCGGCCAGCACCGCTTCCAGCGCCTCGCGATTCCCGTGAATATCGCTAACGATCAGGAACGGCACAGACGCAGAAGCGCGACCTCCGGAGGAGCGCCCAGCCGCGCCGGCAATCCAATGGTTCCGATTCCCCGCGAGACAAAAATGGACCGGTTGCCTTCGTTATATAAGCCATCGACGTAGGGCGTGAAAAAGCGCGCGATGTTGAGGTCCTCCCGCAGAATTTCTACTCTTACCTGTCCGCCGTGCGTGTGGCCGGCCACCGTCAAATCATAGCCCTGCCGCGCGGCCACCGGAAACACGTCGGGGTTGTGCGATAACAGCACATTGAACATCCCGGGCTCAACCAACTTCTCCGCGCCCCTCAAATACGGCTTGTGAAACAACTGGTAATCGACCCCGGCCAGATTCATGGTGGCGCCGCCAAACTTAAGCCGCTCCGCTTCCTTCCGCAGGTAGCGGATACCCAGCCGCGCCCCCTCTATAGTGGCGTAAGCTTCAGCGTCTGCGTAGATCTCGTGGTTGCCAAGGCATCCGAAAATCCCCGCCTCGGCCTGCAATGCGGAAAGATGCCGGAGGCACGCTTCGAGAGGATCGCGGCTGGCCGAGATCATATCGCCGGTCACCAGAGCCAGGTGCGGATGTGTCTCATTCGCCATCGCGACACAATGGGCAAGCTCCCGTTCGCTCAGGAACGGGCTGAGATGGATGTCGGTCAGTTGCACGATGCGCAGTCCGTCCAGATCTTCCGCCAGGCCCGGGATCGGGATCTTTTGTTCCCGCAACCGGATGTTCAGCCGCTGCACAAACACTCCGTATCCCACCACGGCCACCGGCGCGGCAAAAAGGCCTGCACCGGCAATGCGGAGGAAATTCCTTCGTACCGGCGAATGCTCAGGTCTCACGATTTTCGCCAAAGCTTGCCACGTGATCCATGCTCCCACCCAGAGGATGGAAAGGAACGCCCAAATCATCGCCGAGCCTCTGATCCAGGTCGATGTCCAGATCGGGAGAAACCGGGAAACCCGCGCAAACATCAATAAGAACCCCACAATGAGGACGATTCCGGAGACCGCGCCCGATGCGAGAATCGTCCGCCTGACCCATCCCCGCCGTCCGCGCAAAAGCAGGACGACCCCCGCCGCCTGAGCCAGCAGCACCACCCCGAGCAGTACCAGATCCGGCAAGCTGCGCGCGCTGGCGGACCACAAGAACGAAATCACTCTTCTATCTTATCGGCCTTGTCTAAGCCGGGTGGTGTCCCAAATCTGCGTTGACGAAAGGATCGGCAGAATTTCAGCTATTCTCCAAAACCCATCGGAGGGCATAAATCTCGCCTTCGCGCTTGTGAATTTGCGGTTTTCCGAGATTACTTCTGCTAAGGCCCTTTTCACGCTTGTTGGCAGAGTGCTGCTGTTCTGCCATTTTCTGTTCACGTTGTAATTGATCGAGGCGAGCGGCAATTTGATCCTCAGTCTTCATGCGAGCGATTCTATCAACTCGACTGAACTAGGACAACAAATCTGTAATATCCCAAACGCGATCCGTGATGCCAGCCTGCATTGCAAGGGCGAGCTTACAGGACGCTACCTGACGCCTTGAGACGTCATGCTAAGCTCTAGATAGCGTTGCACCTAGGAATGCGTTGCTTTCCACACGGGCTTACGTGAGCGGACACATCTGTCGATCTATCGATAAGAAGAGACAACACTATGCAACTCGTGCGAATCCAGGCTAACGTCCAATGGAATATTACACCTGCAAAACAGGGCGCATGGATAGGTGTTTGCGAACCCCTAAAGCTCACAGTTCAGGCCGACACTTGGGCAGATCTGATGGAAGATATTGGTCTTACCCTTGATGCCGTTATGCGCGACTTGCTGAAGTCCAACGAGCTTCCTCAATTCTTGCGTGATCGTGGTTGGCAGTTGATAGGAGCGCTGCCCACAAAGCAAGAAGATGTACGCTTTGACATACCCTTCTTCCCGGCAATGGTGGGGGCCAATGGTCCGCAGAGAGAACTACATCAATAAGATCAGGTCCCTCAACTACACATACAAGGATCGGCAAAAGAGAACGGACCTCTGGCGGAAGGTTGGAGGAACCCATTACATCTCGGTGCCGCTTGCTGACTTGATTACAGAGGAATTTGTTCGCAGCAGTCTTCGGCAAGCGGGAGAGTCGCCAGAAGCCATCGATAGCTTCATCACCTTGACCAAGTGCTGAGCCGCATCAGCGTCTCAACGCACGTTTGGGACACTACCCAAAGCCGTATCAGCGCCAGTGCACCAGCTACAATAAGAAAATGTCTCTTGTAGTCGTTGGTTCCGTCGCCTATGACGGCGTCGAAACCCCTCACGGTCGCGTGGACCGGATGCTTGGCGGAGCCGCTACTTACATCGCGCTATCAGCCAGCTTTTTCACGAAAACCAGTATCGTTGGCGTGGTGGGCGACGATTTTGCGCAGGAAGACACGGACCTTCTGCTTCGTCACGGTATCGACCTGGAGGGCCTCGAGCGCGTACCCGGGAAAACGTTCTTTTGGGCCGGAAAATACTCCGACGATATGAACGACCGCACCACGCTGCAGACCGATCTGAACGTGTTCGCCGATTTTAACCCCAAACTTCCCGCAAGTTACAAGTCCGCGCCCTACCTGCTGCTGGGGAACATTCAGCCGGCCCTGCAGGCGTCGGTCCGCAGCCAGATGAACGGCGTGCGCCTGGCCGGTGGCGACACCATGAACTACTGGATCGCCGATTTTCGCGACGAGCTGCTCGCCACCATCCGCAACTGGGACTTTCTGCTGATCAACGATAGCGAAGCGAAAATGCTGTCCGGCCATTCGAACCTGCGCAAGGCCGCGCAGACCATTCTCGGTATGGGTCCGCACACGCTGGTCATTAAACGCGGCGAATACGGAGCCATGCTGTTCCGCCGCGATTCCTTTTTCGTAGTCCCCGGTTATCTGCTCGAAGATGTCTTCGACCCCACCGGCGCGGGCGATTGTTTTGCCGGTGGCTTTATCGGTTATTTATCCGAGCAAGGTTTCGATCTGAAGTCCGAACACGTCACATTGGGCGAGCTTAGCCGCGCCGTGATCTATGGCTCCGTGATGGGGAGCTTCTGCTGCGAACGCTTTGGCGTGGAGCGATTCCGAACCCTCACGCGTGCCGAAATCGATGCCCGCTTCGAAGAATTTCGCCAATTCACGTATTTTTAGGGCGCTCGTATTCGGCGCGCGGTCGTGATCGCAGCCGCCATTGCCATCGCTGCCGCGCGCTGGACGTTCGCCCACGGCTACGTGCTTTATTACGGCGACGCGGAATCGCATTTCGATATCGCCCGCCGTATTCTCGATTCCCGCACTCCCGGTCCGGAACAGATCGGCACCGGCTGGCTGCCGCTGATTCACATTGTGCTGATCCCCTTCGTCATGCACGCCAACTGGTGGCAAACCGGTTTCGCCGGGACCATTCCCTCGGCCGCCTGCCTCGCGATCGCCGCGATTTTTATATTCGCCGCCGCGCAGCGAGCCTTCCACTCCGAAGCCGCCGCGTTCGCCGCCATGTTGGTATTTCTGCTGAATCCGAACATGCTGTACCTGTCGAGCGCGCCCATGACTGAACCCGTCTTCGCTGCCTCAGCCGCCGCTTTGCTGTTCGCGACGCTGTGGTTTCGCGATTCCCAGTCGATCTGGGCGCTCCTGCTGGCCGCCGCCGCATCGAACGCTGCATCGCTGACCCGCTATGAAGGCTGGTTTCTGATTCCCTTTGCCGCGCTCTACATCCTGATCGTCGCGAAGAACAAATGGCTCGCGATTCTGTTCGGAGCCCTCGCATCGCTGGCGCCTCTCGCGTGGCTCGCGCATAACCGGTTCTACAACGGCGACGCGCTGGAATTCTATCGAGGCCAGTGGTCCGCCATGGGCATCTATCAACGCCAGCTCGCGCAGGGGATGGCGCGTTATCCCGGCGACCACGATTGGCCGAAAGCCACGGAGTATTATGCCACCGCGGTGCAACTCGCAGTCGGCTGGCCCGCGCTAATCCTCGCCGCCGCCGGGATTTTCGCGGCCCTCTGGAAGCGAGCCTGGTGGCCCGTGCTGCTGCTCGCTCTCTCGCCCGTGTTTTACGTGCTCAGTATGCACTCGTCCGGCACCCCGATCTTCGTGCCGACCCTCTATCCACATTCCTGGTACAACACCCGTTACGCGCTGGCGGCGCTGCCTCTGATCGCGATCTGCGCCGGATCCCTCCCCATGTTGATACCGAAGAAGTGGCGCTGGCCCGCGGCCCTGGTGGTCGCCGCGATTCCCGCTGTTGCCTGGGCGCTCCATCCCGAATCGATCTGCTGGAAGGAGTCCGAAGTCAATTCCGCCACCCGCCGCCAATGGACGCGCCAGGCTTCCTCGTTCCTGGCCGCGAATTACCGCCCGGGCGACGGCATCATCTTCCCATTCGGCGACATGACCGGAGTGCTCCGCGAAGCCGGCATCCCTTTGCGCGAAAGTCTGCACGACGGCAATGGAGCCGCCTATCATATGGCGCTCGAACGTCCCGAGTTATTTCTCCAATCCCGCTGGGCGCTAGCCTTTTCCGGTGACCGCATTGCCACTGCGATCCTCAGAGGAGATAAGCGCGGCCCGCACTATGAACTGGTGGCCAGGATTATTGTGAAAGGAGCGCCTGTGATCGAGATCTATCACCGGGATCGGGGCGGTCTGCGTCCGCCGCCTCTGTGCGAGGAATACGCGGGTCAAGTGTGCGTCGTGCGGGCGCTGGAACCACCAAAATGAATATCCCTTTCACCAAAGCCCACGGCGCGCGGAACGATTTTCTGCTGACCTGGCGCGATAAACTGCCGCCGGCATTCGACGCTGCCTCCGCGTCCGTCGCCATCTGCGACCGCTATACGGGAGCCGGAGCCGACGGCTGGCTGCTGGTTTCCAAAGCCGGGTCGAACGGAGCCATTGAGCTGTGGAACTCCGACGGCAGCCGCTCTGAAATCTCCGGCAACGGAACCCGGTGCGCCGCCGCATTTCTCATCGAAGCCGGCATCGCAACCGACAATATAGACATCGTCACCGGCGCGGGCCTGAAACACCTGCGTCTGTTGAACCGCAACGGGCGGCGATTCTCCTTCGAAATGAACATGGGCGCGGCCAAGATCGAGGAGCTTCATACGACCGTCCTCGATTGCGACGCGACCATCCTCAACGTCGGCAATCCGCAGTGCGCCGTCTTCGTGAATGATTTCGAGCTCGACTGGCGGACACTCGGTGCGGCTATCGAACGTCATCCACGATTCCCGAACCGCACCAACGTATCGTTCATTCACGCCGTGGACGGCCACACGCTCGACGTCCGCTTCTTCGAGCGCGGCGCTGGGGAGACCATGAGTTCCGGCACAGGCTCGACCGGAGCCGCCGCCGCCGCGTTCGCCCGGGGGCTCGTCACCACTCCGGTTCGCGTGCTGACACCGGCCGGGCCGCTCGATTTACGATGGGAAGGTGAGGACATTCTTCTTGCAGGTCCAGCCGAAATAGTGGCGTCCGGCGAGTTTTACTGGGATGCTTAAAAGCGAGCCGTGACCAAAGGGAGCGGTGTTTTTTCAGGAGGAATTTTGACTCATTCAGCGCAACTGCGCCAGAAGATCGAGAACCGTACGGCCAAGACCGGCGTGGTCGGCTTGGGCTATGTGGGCTTGCCTCTGGCCGTCGAACTGGCGCATGCCGGATTTTCCGTTGTCGGCATCGATATCGACCAGGCAAAAGTGGACAGCCTCAATCGCGGCGACTCCTATATTCAGGACATTCCCACTTCCGTGCTCAAGCCGCTGGTCGAAGCGGGCTTGATCAAGGCCACCACCGATTTCGCCTCCGTCGCCGGTCTCGACACCATTAACATCTGCGTCCCCACGCCGCTGCGAAAAACCAAGGATCCGGATATGAGCTACATCGTCAGCTCATGCCAGTCCATCGCCAAATATTTTCACGCCGGGATGTTGGTGATTCTGGAATCCACCACCTATCCGGGCACCACCGACGAGCTGATGCTGCCGATGTTCGAACGGGACGACCTGAAAGTCGGCGAGCACTTCTTCCTGTGCTTTTCCCCGGAGCGCGTCGATCCCGGCAACGAAAAATATCAGACCAAGAATATTCCCAAAGTGGTGGGCGGCATCACACCGGCCTGCACCGAAGTGGGCGCGCTGTTCTACCGGCAATCGCTGGATACGGTGGTGCCGGTGGGATCCACGCGGGTCGCCGAAATGGTGAAGCTGCTCGAAAACACGTTCCGCATGATCAATATCGGCCTGGTGAATGAAATCGCGCTGATGTGCGATCGGATGAACATCAACGTGTGGGAAGTGATCGACGCGGCGGCCACTAAGCCTTTCGGATACATGCCGTTTTATCCCGGCCCGGGCCTGGGCGGCCATTGCATCCCCATCGACCCGTTCTACCTGTCATGGAAGAGCAAGCAGGCCGGCATCGAAGCGCGTTTTATCGAGCTGGCCGGCTACATCAACGGCTCCATGCCGCACTTTGTAGTGGATAAGATTCAGAACGCCCTCAACGATCATTCGAAGCCGCTCAAGGGCTCGCGAGTCCACGTCCTGGGCGTCGCTTATAAGCGCGATATCGACGATGTGCGCGAATCTCCGGCGCTCGATATCATCCACTTGTTGGGCAAGCGAGGCGCAAAGGTCAGCTATAGCGACCCCTTCGTCGCCAGCCTGCGAGCCGACGGAGTGGTCCCGGCCATGGATTCGGTAGACGCCGAAAAAGCAGCGGCTGAGGCCGATTGCGTAGTCATCGTGACCGATCACAAAGGTTTCGACTACACCAAGATCGTGGCCAGCGCGAAGCTGATCGTCGACACGCGGAACGCGCTGAAAGGCAAAGTGTCCGATAAAATTGTCAGGCTCTGAAGACACTACGGCATTCTTGAGCGGCCCTCTGAAATGCCCAATTTTGGATCACTCTCTCATCCGCGACATCGCCCAATCTCCCTCCAACTTCAACCCGTCGCCTTTTCAGAGCCGCGACCGCAGGGAGCGATCTAAAGGATACGGGAGGCGGAGATCGCTCCCTGTGGTCGCGGCTCTGTTGGCTGCGCAGGGTAGAAATATGAAGACACTACGGCATTCGTGAGCGGCCGGGCTTGTTAACTCCGGCCCCTAATGGATTGGACCGGGCTCTATGAGGCTCAGGACCACCGTAGTACGACATTTGCTGGCGAGCAAAAAACTGCCCGATGGCCGAACTCCTTATAGCCCCAAGCTGATGCATGGGGCTTTGTAGGGCGGCCAATATTGACGGTGCGCTTAGCGGTTCTAGACTTACTTTCCTTTAATACGGATCCGGCTGATAGTCTCGCGGCGTCCCGTCGGTGCGGGAGTAGGAATATCCAGGCCTGGGCCTGATTCCGGCCACATCGTGGCCAGCGAGCAGACGTCGTTGCCCCCGCACATGAAAACCAGCCGGGCCTCTCCGTCGGAGTCGCCACGCGTGAGCTTGGACGAGAGAAACACGGTCTTTCCGGTGTCCAGGTTGCGTATTTCCGTGACATTCCTGCCACCCAGGGCCGGGGCGATCGAATACCGGCCGGCGGGCAGGTTCGATCGGACTGCTCGAAAATCGAAAGGAACCTTCGCGATCAAGAATTCTTCCCCGTTTGCCGCGGTGGCGCCTAGCGTCAGAATAGCGGCGGTAACCATCAGTTTTGAACTTACCTGTTTCATATAGCCTCTCACCTAGTCCTGCGAAAGGCGGCGGAAAAAATACCAGGAAAGAGACACTTCATATAACCTGACGTCCAAATAAATATATGCACCACCGCGTCAATGCTAGCCTTGTCTCCATGAGGATTCTTCGAACGGCCGCCCTGTTGGGCACGCTCGCGTTCGGCCAGACCAAAGTCGCTTCGGTCGAAGGCATCACGGAATATAAGCTCGATAACGGGTTGAACGTGCTTCTCTTCCCCGACAATTCCAAGCCCACAGTCACCGTCAATATGACCTACATGGTCGGTTCCCGCCACGAAGGCTATGGCGAATCGGGCATGGCGCATCTGCTGGAGCACATGCTGTTCAAGGGAACGGAGAAGCGCAAGGACCCGGTTCCGGACCTGCGCGCCCATGGCGCCACCTTCAACGGCTCCACGTGGTACGACCGTACGAATTACTTCGAAACCATGCCCGCCACCGAGGAGAATCTGCGTTTCGGGCTGGAGCTGGAAGCCGACCGCATGATCAACTCACGCGTCTCCCGCCAGGATCTCGACAGCGAAATGACCGTCGTTCGCAACGAATTCGAGATTGGCGAGAACAGCCCCACGTCGATCCTGCAGGAGCGTGTGATGGCCACCGCGTATTTGTGGCACGGTTACGGACGCAGCACCATCGGCGCGCGCAGCGATATCGAACATGTGCCGATCCCCCGTTTGCAGGCCTTCTATCACATGTACTACCAGCCCGATAACGCGACGCTGGTAGTGGCCGGAAAGTTCGATGAAGCGAAGACGCTGGCCTGGATCAAGGAGATTTTCGGAGCCATTCCGAAGCCCACCCGCCAGATTATCCCCACCTACACGGAAGAGCCCACTCAGGACGGCGAGCGCGAAGTAGTCCTGCGCCGCACCGGCGACGTCCAGGCCGTGGATATCGCGTATCACACCGCCGCCGGATCGCATCCCGACGCTGCGGCGCTGGAAGTTCTCGCGGCGATCCTGGGTGAAACGCCTTCGGGCCGCCTCTATAAGGCATTGGTCGAAACCAAGAAAGCCGTGGCCGCGTCCGGGGACAGTTTCGATCTGCACGACCCAGGCCTGATTGAATTCACCGCCCGTCTTCGCAAGGAAGGCTCGCTCGAAGACGTCGAAAAAACCATGCTCAGCGTGATCGACGGCGTGGTGAAGGAGCCTCCATCGAAGGAAGAAGTGGAGCGCGCCAAAGGACGCCTGCTGAAGAATATCGAATTGGCGTTTAACAATTCCCAGCAGATCGCCATCAACCTGAGCGAATGGCAATCCATGGGCGACTGGCGCCTCCAGTTCCTGTTTCGCGATCGCATCCAGAAAGTGACGCCGGAGGATGTGGCGCGGGTCGCAAAGCTCTATCTCAAACCCTCAAACCGGACCATCGGCCGATTCATTCCCACCGCCGCGCCGGACCGGACAGAGGTCCCCACGACTCCCGATGTCACGGCCGTAGTCAAGGATTATAAGGGCAACGCCGCGGTCGAAGCGGGCGAAGTTTTCGATCCGTCGCCGGCGAACATCGATAAGAGGACCATTCGCGTCACGCTGCCCAATGGAATGAAACTGGCCATGTTGCCGAAGAAGACTCGCGGCGGGACCGTAAGCGCGTCGCTGATTCTGCACTTCGGGGACGTGAAGAGCGTGACCGGCAAAAATGTGGCCGCGCAATCGGCCGGAACCCTGCTGATGCGGGGCAGCGTCAAGCACACCAGGCAGCAGATTCAGGATCTTCTCGACAAATTGAAAGCTCAAATGGGCGCGAGCGGCGGCCCCACCCGCGCCACGCTGGGCATCAACACCATTCGCGCCAGTTTCCCCGATACCCTGCGCCTGGCCGCCGAAGTTTTGCGCGAGCCAGTGTTCCCCGAGACCGAATTTGAGCAGGCCCGGCAAGCCGCCATCGCGAGCATTGAGAGCGGCCGCACCGAGCCGCAAGCGCAAGCCATCAACAACATGAACCGCCACATCTCGCCCTATCCGAAAGGCGACCCGCGCGGCTTCGCGACGTTCGACGAGGAGATCGACAACTACAAAAAACTGACGCTCGCCGACGTGAAGAAATTCTACGCCGATTTCTACGGCGCGTCGAATGCCGAGCTCGCCATTGTGGGCGATTTCGATGCCGCGGAGATCCAGAAGCTGGCCGCGGAGCTGTTTGGCGCGTGGAAGAGTCCCGCGCCCTTCACGCAGGTGAAGCGCGATTGGACCAAGCTCGAGACGGTCAACCGCTCCATTGAAACACCCGATAAGGCCAACGCCATCTTCCTGGCGATTGCCACGCTCGCGGTCGACGACGACGATCCCGACTATCCCGCGCTCTTTTTAGCCAACACGATTCTGGGTGGCGGAGAAGGCGAATCCCGGCTCTATTTACGCATTCGCCAGAAGGACGGTCTGA
Source organism: Bryobacterales bacterium (assembly GCA_963813145.1). GTDB lineage: Bacteria > Acidobacteriota > Terriglobia > Bryobacterales > Bryobacteraceae > Palsa-187. The sequence continues at coordinate 705,273 of CAWEXX010000001.1, read as the reverse complement.
GCTACGGCGTAGGAACTCAGTTCCAGGCGGGTGCGTCCGACAAATTTGCGCAAATTCTAACTTACGCGTTCTGCAATCCGCAGAATATCCTGAAGGTCGAGGCCGATTTCAAGGACGAGATCGCGAAGATGCTGACCGCGGGCTTCACCGCAGAGGAGCTGGCCGCCGCGAAGAAAACTTATTTTCAGGATCAGCAGGTAGGCCGCTCGCAGGACCGCAATCTGGCCGCCACGCTGGCCTCCAACGCGCAGCACAATCGCACCATGGCCCGGGAAGCCGCCATCGACGCGAAGATCGCGGCACTCACGCCCGGCGACGTTCTGGCAGCGCTGAAAAAGCACCTGGAACCGTCGTCCTTTTCGATCTTCAAAGCGGGGGATTTGAAGAAAGCGGGCATCACGCAGTAGTTAGCCGCTGACGACCACTTGTTTTCAATCGGCGTTCATCAGCGTTCATCGGCGGCCAACTACTTTTTCTTCGCGTCTATCCGCATGCTGACGCATGGCGGTTCAGTGCTATGCGATGCGGTTCTCAATCGCATTTTCGGGGGCACCGCGACCGTCAGGGAGCGGATAAACTGAAACATTGCCTACCGGCTTCAAGTTAAGCAAGGAAGCGCTTGCCTCCCTCGGATCGATGGAGGGAAGTGTCTACCTTCCCGCTGTCGAACGCCGTCCCCCCGAGCCGCGGCTCAAGCTCGCGCCGAAACCCTTGTGGCCGGGATGGCTGACCTCGATCGCCGTCGCCGCGCTCGCCTACGCGATCCACTATCTCCCCTTCCCTCCCTTTCGCGTGGGCGACCGCCGACCCATCAGCGCCGCCATCCTCGCGATCCTGATCGGCGCCCTGGCGGTGAATCTCCTGCCACTCGGCATCAAGATTCTCTACGGCGCGAAGGACGCCGTGCGCCGTTCGATTCCGCTGACCATCGTCCTTACCGGAGCCAGCCTCAGCTTCGCCAACGCCACCGCTGTCGGGTGGCGAGCCTTCGTCATCATCGTGGTAACTATGTCCGCCGCGATCGCCTCCGCCATGATCGCCGGCCGCATGTTGAAGCTCAGCCCCGGCGCCAGTATGCTGATCGGCGCGGGTACCGCTATCTGCGGCAATAGCGCGATCATTGCGGTGGCTCCTCTGATCGACGCCGAGGATCGCGACGTGATGCTATCGGTCGGCGCCATTAACGTCCTCGGCCTCGCACTGATGTTCGTCAGCCCTTTCGCCGGAGGGCTGCTCGGAATGAACGATCAATCCTACGGAGTCTGGGCGGGCACTACGATTCACGCCGTTCCGCAGGCCGTCGCCGCTGGATTCGCCTTCAGCGCTAAAGCCGGCGGCTTGGCGACTCTGGTGAAACTCGTCCGCGTGGCGCTGTTGGCTCCGCTGCTGCTGATTCTGGCGTTCTCCTACGCAAGATCGAGGAAAGATCGCGTGAAAGTCCACTATTCGCGCCTGATTCCGCCATTTTTGTGGGGGTTTCTAGCTTTATTCGCCCTTAATTCGCTGGGGTTCCTACCGGTGCTGCAATTCCAGAACGGAGCCTCCATCGCCTCCGCCGGCGCACTCACCGAAGCCGGGAACATCCTGCTGACCCTATCCATGGCCGCCCTGGGTCTCGAAGTGAACATCCGGGTCCTGGCAAAAGCCGGCGGAGCCGCGATGGCGGCTGGAGCGCTGGCCTGTATCGCGACTTGTGCGGCGAGTTATCTCCTAATCCGCGCACTGCTTTAGCGCTTTCAATCGGTATTTTCGACCGCTCCCGAATGCAATAAGTAGGCATGCTGACCTACTCTCAAACCAGCGGCGAGATGCGAACAGCCGGCGAAATTCTGCTTGGCAAAGGATATGCCGGACACGGACTGGGGATCAACAATCCCGCTCTTCAATCGGTACACGACACGGGTCCCCTTCCGCAGGGGATTTACACCATCATTCCTCCGGTAAATACAACAACCCATGGACCTTATGTGATGTGGTTAACTCCCGACCGGGCCAACGAAATGTTCGGCCGGTCCGGCTTCGGCATCCACGCCGACGAAATCGCGAATCCCGGAAAGCGCCTCGCTTCAACAGGATGCATTGTGATGAGCGGCAGCGCCCGCACCGCGATTTGGGCGGCCGCGCAACTGGATTCTCACCAGTTGCATGTGGTCGTCTGATAATGGTCCGACTCGTGCAAAGGAAAAAGTGGAGGTCGAGCAGTTGGCATGACCAAAGAGTGCAGACAACCACTGAGCGGATCACCACCCGAACGCGTTATTTATTGCGAAACGGCGAAGGATCTTCTGCATGAATTCGGCCAAGCCGTGCAGGCGGTCTTGAGACTCCACGAACAGCAATTTACCGCTATTTTGGACGGGGATTCGGATGCGGGTCGATTCGATCTCCTGATTCATGACGCCCTGGAGAGTAAGCAGGATGCGAAGTACGCCTATCTCCATCATCTGGACGCACACCGCTGCTCGTTTATGTCGCAATGAATACTTTGACCAGCATGGAACGCGAAAGAATTACGGATAGTGTGCTGAAAATTCAATCGGCGCGGAATTCACTGGAGCTGGTGGACCAAGCCAAGCTCCCCGAAAAGGCCGATATCGACGCCTGCCTGGAGAATGCCGACCATAGTCTTCGGACCGCTTTGGGCTACGCGCCCTCCCCGATCAAGGACTTGGACCAGCCTTAGACCCCGTGCGCAAGTGATCTGTTACGCTGACGGGCACTTCGTGGAAACCCTAACGGCGCGAACTGTTTGGCTACTAGTGGCTAGGCCATTAGTGAATTGTCGAACCGCTAGTCTGGCCAGCAATAAAGGAGTCGAGCTTTTGGGAGATTTTCTCGTAAGTCGATCCGGCGATGCTGGTCAGCATCCACGAAGCGGCGATAGGCAATAGCACGGACCGGCCTCCGAGCTCGACCTCCAGCTCCAGGCGGGCGGAAATCATGCGAGCGACTTCCGCGCGAATCGATATTTCAGGACCTGTGCGATCGAGGAGCGCCAGAAACCCGGTTCCCCGCCAGCGATAGAGCCGATCGTCTTTTGAAAGTTTCTGAGCCAGATGCTGTCCGAACGACATCAGGACACGGTCTCCCACGGCGAAGCCGAAGCGGCTATTGATCACCTCCAGGCGATCCACAGAGAGGAGGACCGCGTAAGTACTGGTGTTTGCGGCAATGGCGGTGCGGATGGCTCGGTCGGCGGCGCGGAAATTGGGCAGGCCGGTGACCAGATCGAGGTCGCCCACCACTTCCGATAGGATCGCGGCGGCCTCCGGACGGCTCATGGTCTCGCGCAGCTGTGCGCTGATCTGTTCGCTGCGATGTTCCTGCTCGGTAACTTCCTCGCAGATGGTTCCGAGCGATTGTTCGAGCTGATTCTTGAGCACTCGCAAGTCCTCGGTTTGCGAGGTTTTTTCGATCTCGCGCCCCAGGTTGCGAAGCTTGGTCGCCGACGAAACGCTGCTCTTGGAGACCTGCAGCATCGAGCGGGTAAACAACGAAACAATGGATTGCAGCTCCGTCATCCGCGAGCCGAGGGCGCGCTGCACGCCCCGGTTGTAGGTTTCGATCGACTTGATAGCTTCGCCGGCCAGCACAAGCGTCCCGGCAGAAGTGGTCGATTGCTCCATCCGCGTGACAATCTGGCGAAGCGACACTTGGTACGCCTCGCGCTCCGCGGGGTCCGACTCGACAGCGTGGCACGCGACACCCTCCAGAATCAACCAGGCCAGGCGCGCGTGGTTGTCGGGAGCGTCGTCCAAAGCAAGAAGTCTTTTTAGTGAGATCACAGGTTCCCAGTACCTTATCGGTCCAGCGTGAAGGCCTGTTAGCCTGCCGAGAAATGGTTTTATCCGCGTTCATCGGCGGCAAGTATCCCTTTTTCAGCATCCTGTTAGATAGAGTGGTCGATTGCCAACGGGTATATCCAGACCGAGAATTGTCCTGCTGGTAGGATTGCCCGGGTCCGGCAAATCGACCTGGGCGCGCGGGAAAGACGGCGTGTTATCGAGCGACGCGCTACGCGAATTGCTGATGGACGACGCTGACAATCAGACCATCCACGCCCGCGTGTTTCGCGTCTTGCGCGATTTGCTCAAGCACCGGCTGGAGTTAAATCGTCCGGTCACATATGTGGATGCGACCAATCTTACCCCCTATGAACGCCGGCCGTATATCAAGCTGGCGGATTTATTCGACGCCGATATCGAGGCAGTGTTTTTCGACGTGCCGGTGAATGAGTGCATCCGGCGGAATACAGGGAGGGAGCGGGTCGTTCCCGGGGATGTAATCCGGAAAATGGCCGAAAGGCTGGTGGCGCCCGTGACCGAGGAGGGCTTTTCAAACGTGACCGTCATTCGATAAGTGATAGAATCGAATCGCCAGGAGGCAAAACCATGTTTCGTCTGGACGCCGATCGCCCGGTCGAGTTTTGTGACAGGTTGAGAAGGCGTGATTTTCTGCACGCGGGGTCGCTGGCGGCCCTAGGGCTGAGTCTGACGGACTGGTTCGCACTCCGCGCACAAGCAGCCACTCCTCCTTCGAACGATACAAACTGCATCCTGCTGATGCTGATCGGCGGACCTTCGCAGCTCGATACGTTCGACATGAAGCCGAACGCTCCGGTGGAAATTCGCGGGCCCTATAAGCCGATCAAAACCAACGTTCCAGGCATCGAAATTTCCGAGAATTTTCCGCGCGTGGCGAAGCATGCCGATAAGTTCTCCCTGGTCCGCAGCATGTATCACACGGCGGCTGCGGTTCACGATACCGGCCACCAGATGATGCAGACCGGCCGCTTGTTCCAGGGCGGCGTAGAGCATCCTCATTATGGGTGCGTTCTATCGAAGCTTAAAGGGCCGAACGGCGACGTGCCACCGCACGTGCTGCTGCCGCGTCCGATCGGCAATACCGGCGGCAACATGCCGCACGGGCAATCGGCAGGTTATCTGGGTAAAGGGTTCGATCCATTTGTCCTGAATGCCGATCCGTCCGATCCAAATTTCCGCGTTCCGGATATGCTGCCACCGGATTATTTGACGGCGCTCAGGGTGGACCGGCGCAAAAACTGGCGCGAAATGGTCGACAAATCCGTGAGCGAGTTTGAGACGTCTCAAGACGCGCGGCTGCTGGATTCGACCTTCCATCAGGCGTACACGTTAATGTCGTCGGCCAAAGCGCGAGCGGCCTTTGAGTTATATAGAGAACCTGAAAAGATTCGCGAAAAATACGGCATGAACCGCTTCGGGCAGAGCTGCCTGCTGGCGCGCCGGCTGATCGAAGCGGGCGTCCGCTTCGTCACCGTCAACATGTTCGAGACGGTGTTCGACGAGATCACGTGGGATATTCACGGCTCAAAGCCTTTCTCTCCAATAAGTTGCTATCGCGACCTGGTGGGACCGATGTTCGATATGGCGTACTCTTCATTGTTGGAAGAATTGAGCGAAAGAGGACTTTTGTCGAACACGATGGTGGTTGCAACCGGCGAATTTGGGCGCACGCCGAAAATCAATCCCGCCGGCGGGCGCGATCATTGGCCGCAATGCTGGACCATGCTGATGGGCGGCGGACCTTTGAAAGGCGGCACGGTGGTTGGGTCGTCGGACGAAATTGGGGGCGCGCCGAGGGATCGTCCAGTGACGCCGGCGCAGATCGCCGCGACCGTTTACAAAGGGCTCGGCATCGACCTCGCCGTGGAACTGCCGGGCGCGCAAGGCCGGCCGATCCCACTGGTGGATCGCGGCGTGGAGCCGGTTCGGGAGTTGTTCGCGTGAGGCTGCTGTTTCTATTTGCGATCCCCTTACTCGCGCAAAAACTCGTAGTGTTGCCGCCGACGGTGGAGTTGACCGGGCACGAGGCGAGACAGCAGATGGTTGCCGAGGCCGCCCTCGCCGGTCATCAAGAGGACTGGACGCGCACTGCGGAGTGGTCTTCGTCCGATCCAAAAATCGCCATTGTTGACGAGCATGGCTTGGTGCGTCCCGTGGGCGACGGCGAGGCGAAAATCACGGCTCGCGCGAAAGGAATCAGCGCCGCGGTCACCGTGCGCGTGAAGGATTCGCACGCCCCTTTCACCTGGAGTTTTCGCAACCACGTCATCCCGGTGATGACCAAGATGGGTTGCAATCAGGGTGCATGCCACGGCGCGCTGGCCGGGAAAAATGGCTTCAAGCTGTCGCTGCGCGGCTACGATCCGGAGGCGGATTACGACACGTTGACGCGCGGATCGGTGGGACGACGCGTCTCGCTGACAGATCCGGCGGCAAGCCTGATTGTCGCCAAGCCTTCGTTCGCGATTCCGCATGGCGGCGGCAAGCGGTTCGCCAAGGATTCGCTGGAATACCGGGTGGTCGAGGAATGGATCGCGGCGGGAGCGGCTCCTCCCACGGCGAACGATGTGCAAATTCGCGGGCTGGAAGTTTTTCCCGCGGCGGCCGTCCTTGCGCCTGAAGCCGAGCAGCAAATCGTCGTGCGCGCGAGATATTCGGACGGACATTCCGAGGACGTGACGCGCTGGGTCAAGTTCAGCTCCAGCAACGAAGGCGTGGCCACGGTGGACGATTGGGGTCGCGTGAAAATGAATGGGTCCGGCGAGGCCGCCATCACGCTGTACTACTCCAGCCGCGTTTTGTATTCGCGCCTTTCCGTGCCGTTCGCGAATGAGATCAGCGCCGATACGTACGACAAATATCCGCGCCGCAACTTCATCGACGATCTGGCGGTGGCGAAATGGAAGAGCCTGCATCTTGCGCCGTCCAAGGTAGCCGACGATGCCGAGTTCTTGCGGCGCGCGTATCTCGACGCCATGGGCGTGTTGCCGACCTCGGAAGACGTAGAGAATTTCCTCGCCGACAAGGCTCCAGATAAGCGCGCGAAGCTGGTGGACCGCCTGATTCAGCGCGATGAGTTCGTCGATTACTGGTCCTACAAATGGTCGGACCTGCTGCTGGTTTCGAGCCGCCGCTTGAATTCCACGGCGATGTGGGCCTTCTACGACTGGATCCGGGAATCGGTGAAGCAGAACAAGCCCTGGGATAAATTCGCGAAGGGCATTTTCCTGAGTTCCGGCAGCACTCGCGAAAACGGCGCGCTGAACTACTTCGTGCTGCACAAAGATCCCATCGAGCTAAGCGAAAATGCGACGCAGGCATTTCTGGGACAGCGCATCACCTGCGCCCGATGCCACAATCATCCGCTCGAAAAATGGACTCAGAGGCAGTACTTCCAGATGGCGAATCTGTTCGCCCGCGTCGGTGTGAAGAACGGCGGAATGGGCGGCGACAACATCATATTCGCGAAGGTCTCGGGCGACGTGCTTTATCCGAAACTGGCGCGTCCGCTGCCGCCTGCGCCGCTGGATGCGGCCGGCATTTCACTCGATTCCACCGAGGACCGGCGCATCGTATTCGCAAAATGGCTGACCAGCCCGGAGAATGCGATGTTCTCGCGGACGGTCGTCAATCGCGTGTGGGCAAATTTCATGGGTCGCGGCCTGGTGGACCCGATGGACGATCTTCGCGCCACGAATCCCGCGTCGAACGAAGAGCTGCTGGCGGCCTTGAGCAGGGATTTCGTCGAGCACGGATACGATGTGCAAAGGCTGATCCGCACCATCATGAATTCCAGCCTGTATCAGCTTTCGAGCGAGGCGAACGCGACCAATCAATCGGACAACATCTATTATTCGAAGCACATCATACGCCGCCTGAGTGCGGAAGTGATTCTCGATGCGATGTCGCAAGTGACGGGCGCTCCCACGGCGTTCTCTGGATATCCTGCCGGGACGCGGGCTCTGCAATTGCCGGATACGCAAGTAAAATCAGAGTTTTTAGCATCATTCGGGCGGCCCGCGCGGATATTATGCGATGCCGCGGAGCGTGCCTCCGATCCGACGATCACGCAGGCGCTGCACGTGATCAACGGCGACACGCTGAATAAGAAACTCAGTTCAACCGAGGGGACGATTGCGCTTTTCCTTAAGCTCGGGCTCTCGGACCGGCGCATTCTGGAGTACATGTATCTTTCGGCGTACAGCCGCTATCCAACAAGTGCGGAAGCGGATTCGATGCGGGAGGCGCTCGAGAAAACGCGTCTCGAAAAAGGCACGGAAGAAGCTCGCCGCGACGCGCATCGGCAGGCTTTGGAAGACATGGTGTGGGCGATGCTCACCAGTAAAGAATTTCTGTTTAATCACTAATGAGAGTCGCCGCGCATTTCCTCGGGCTGTTGGCGCTCGCCTCACCGGCGAGTCAAATTTATTCACTTGCCTGGGCTCCCGACGGCGCGACGATCGCGTTGGGCGGATACAAAGAGACGCGCCTCGTGAGCGTGAAGACCAAACAGACGGTCGCGACGCTCTCCGGTAGCGCGGAAGCCGTGCGCGCCGTTGCTTTTTCCCGCGATGGCAGACTCCTGGCCGCGGCCGGTGGCCTGCCCGCTCGCAAAGGCGAAGTAAAAATCTGGAACGTAAGCACGAAGGCCGTCGAGGCCACGATTTCCGGGCATTCTGACTGCATCTATGCGGTCGCGTTTTCACCGGATGGCGTGACTGTAGCTACCGCCAGCTATGACAAGCTGATCAAGCTTTGGGATGTCGCGGGCGGCAAGGAAATCCGCACGCTGCGCGACCACGTGGATTCGATCTACGCGCTGGCGTTCAGCCCGGATGGAAAGCGGCTGGTATCGGGCGCAGCGGACCGCTCGGTGAAGATTTGGGACGTGGCGAAGGGCGAGCGCATCTACACTCTCTCCGATCCCACCGACGGCGTCAATACGATTGCCCTTTCGCCCGACGGATCACGAGTGGCGGCGGGCGGACTCGATAAAACGATTCGCGTATGGAAGCTGGGCGAGAAAGAAGGCGTGATTGAGAATATTCTTATCGCGCACGAAGACTCGATTTTGAAACTGGCATGGTCGCCCGATGGAAAATATCTTGCTTCCGCGTCGGCGGACCGGACGATCAAATTGTTTCGCGCCGCTGACTTGGTCGAGGTGCGAGCGATTCCGAATCAAGCGGACTGGGCTTTCGGCCTCGAATTTTCGCCCGACGGAAAATCGCTGGCGGCAGGCCTGTTTAATGGAGCTTTAGAGATTTATGAGGTCGATCATGCGAACGTGTTGGCTGCGAAATAGCATCGGCGCGCTGTTTGCCGTGTCCTCTTTGATGGCGGCCGATCATCCGACGGGGAGCCGCATCACTCCGCCAACCCTCAACTCGGTTTCCCCCACCGGAATCGCCCGCGGGACAACCATTGAAATCACCGTGGAAGGCCTCAACCTGGCCAAAGCCAGCGCCATCTATTTCAGCGAAAAGGGCGTGACGGGCAAGATCGTCCGCGTGAAGGAACTGCCTGATCTGTCCGACATCCGCCTGGGCTCGAACGGTACCTTATCGACCGTCGATTTGGGACCTCTGCCACCGCGCAACCAGGTGACTATCGAAGTGGATGTATCGCCCGACGCGGAGATCGGACCAGTAAGCTTTCGCTTGTTGACGCCGCTCGGCACCAGCCCCGAAGGCAAATTTCTGATCGAGCCATACTACGGCGAAGCGCCCGATAAGGAGCCCAACGACACGCCGGAGAATGCCTTCGAAACTTTCCTGCCGGCTATTTTGGCGGGTACGATTTCGAAGCCCGGCGACGTCGATTATTTCAAAATTCAAGTGAAGGCGGGACAGGAACTGTCTTTCCTGAACGGCGCGATGTTGATCGGATCGGCATTGCAGCCGGTGGTGACAATTCTGGACGCGGATCTCAACGTGGTCGCGACCTTTGGCGAAAACGGCGGTTCCGAGCAAGTCATGTTCGCGCACCGTTTCAAGAACACCGGCAGCTACTACGTTCGCGTCGAAGATTATCAGCGCAGCGGACGCGCGGTAAATTTCTATCGCATTATCACCGGAGAGTTTCCGCTGGTTCTGGGCGCGTTCCCTCTTGGCGTGCGTGCTGGCTCAAACATGGAGCTCACTGCACGAGGCTTTCACACGGCTGCGAAGTTCAAGGTGGAGGGAACCCCCTCGCGCGATTCCGAGGACACGCTCACCCTGCGGCCTGAGAATTCTTTTAACACCGTGCGCATCGCGTTAGGCGCGGAGCCTGAAGTCGCTTCGCAAAGCGGCGCCATAGCTGTGCCCGTTACCGTGAATGGGCGGATCGAAAAGCGCGGCGCGGAGAATCGCTATCGCGTTCACGCGTCTAAGGGCGAGCAGCTGGTCTTCGAAGTGAACGCGCGGCGGCTAGGCAGCGATCTCGATTCGTACCTTGAAGTTCTCGACGCGAAAGGACAGCCGATCGAGCGCGCGATCGCGCGACCCGTTTGGGAGACTGCGCTCACCCTTCGCGACCACGATTCGGCGGGCCGCGGCCTGCGTCTCACCGCCTGGGATGGAATCAAGGTCGGCGACTACGTCATGGCTGGCGGCGAGATTATTCGAACGGAAGCGATGCCGCTCTCGCCCGACTCCGACGTGGTGTTTGATGCTTTCGGCGGGCAGCGGCTGACCTTTTTCGACACCACCGCCGAGGCGCACGCGATCGATTCGGCGGTTTACAAGGTCCAGATTCACCCTCCGGGCACGAAGCTCTCGCCCAACGGATTGCCCATCGCGCATCTCTTTTATCGCAACGACGACGGCGGTCCCGGCTATGGGAAGGATTCGCTGCTGCACTTCACGGCGCCCGCCGATGGAGAATATATCGTCTCGATTCGCGACGTGCAAGGACTCGGCGGCGAGAATTACGCCTATCGGCTAACCGCGCGCCATCCGCATCCCGATTTCAGGCTTGCTGTGAATCCACGAAATCCGAACGTGCCCGCGGGCGGGACGATTCCCCTCACGATCACCGCGATCCGGATGGACGGATTCGACGGGCCTATCGACGTTTCGCTTGCCGATCTGCCCGCCGGTTTGCATGCTTCGAGTGGCGTGATTGCTCCCGGCCAAGTCTCGGCTACTATCGCGCTGAGTGCGGATCCGAACGCCAGCCTCGATAGCGCCATCGCACTCAAGTCCATTGGCAAAGCGTCCATCGCCGGCGCGTCCGTCGCACGTCTCGCGAATCCTGAAGACCATTTGAAATTGATTTCTCTTATGCCTCGCGCCGATATTCTGATGACTGCTGAGACGAAGGAAATCACGCTGGAGCCCGGCGGATCGGCGCAGATCACTGTCTCCATCGCGCGGCACGGAGATTTTCGCGGACGCGTTCCCGTGGAAGTCCGCAATTTGCCTCCTCGCGTGCGCGTGCTCGATGTCGGATTGAACGGGGTGCTCCTGAACGAAGATGAAACACGGCGCAGCTTTACCATTGACGCGCTGCCGAATGCGGAACCCGTGGACCAGCTCATCTATGTGTCAGGAGCCATCGAGACCCGTTCCGGCCAGCAAAATTCGTACGCCGCGCCCCAGGCGATTCGCCTCCACGTGAAAGCTCCCGCAGCACGCGCATCGCGCGATTAGCGCATATCAAACATGATCCGTATAGCGAATGGACAAGGGTTTTGGGGAGACTCGCTCGAAGCACCCGTAGAACAGGTGCGTCGCGGGCCCATCGATTATTTGACGCTCGATTATCTGGCCGAAGTGACCATGTCGATCCTGCAAAAGCAGCGATCGCGCGATCCCAAGACTGGGTATGCTCGCGATTTTGTCGACATGATCGCCCGCGTCTTGCCGGACCTGAAGCAGCGGCGTATTCGTGTCATCGCGAATGCCGGCGGCGTGAATCCCACTGCCTGTAAGGACGCGGTGCTCGAGGCAGCGAAGCGCCAGGGAATCTCGATCAGCGTCGCGACCGTTGCCGGCGACGACATTATGGACCGGCTCGATTCCTTTCTGGCACGCGGCATCGAGCTCAAGAGTATGGACACGGGCGAGCCTCTGGCGGCCGTTCGCGCCAGCGTGCAAAGCGCGAACGTCTACTTTGGCGCGTGGCCCGTGGTGGACGCGTTGGCAAAGGGCGCGGAGATCGTCATCACCGGTCGCGTCACCGACACTGGCCTCGCCCTCGCGCCCATGATTCACGAATTTGGCTGGAAGGCCGACGATTGGAACCTGCTCTCCGCCGGCACTATCGCGGGACATACCATCGAGTGCGGCGCGCAATCGACGGGCGGAAATTGCCAGGTGGACTGGCAGACGATTCCGCATCTGGAAGACGTCGGTTATCCCATCGTGGAAGCCGAGCCCGACGGCACCTTCTGCCTCACGAAGCACGCAGGCACGGGCGGACGGATCACGGTCGCGTCGGTGAAGGAGCAGTTGCTTTACGAGATGGGCGATCCCCACGAGTACATCACGCCGGATTGCGTGGCGGATTTCACCACCATTCACCTGGATCAAGCGGGGCCGGATCGCGTACGCTTCTCCGGGATTCGCGGCCGCGCGGCGACGGAGTTTTACAAGGTTTCCATCAGCTATTCGGCGGGATTCAAAGCCATCGGGTCGATGGTCTACGCGTGGCCGGATGCGTACGAGAAAGCTCGCGCCGCGGATCGGATTTTGCGGCAGCGATTGGAGCGACTGGGATTGCGGTTCGACGCGGTGCGCACCGAATTTCTGGGCGCGAATGCATGCCATGGCATCGCCGCCGCCGAGCCATCGCCCGAAATTGCTGCAAAACTGGCCGAGGTTGTCATGCGAATCGGCGTCCGTTCAGAAAATCGCGCGGCCGTCGAGCGATTCACGAAAGAGCTCGCGCCGCTCGCTCTGAACGGCCCTCCCGTGGTCGCCGGGCTCGGCGGTGGCCGCCCGAGAGTCGAGGAAATCGTGGCGTATTGGCCGGCCCTGATTCCCAAACATGAAGTAACGCCGGAGGTGACTGTATGGCCAAGCGAAAGTTAATCGAACTGGCGCACGCGCGCTCCGGCGATAAAGGCGACACCGCGAACGTCGGCGTGATCGCACGCAAGCCCGAGTATTATCCGATCTTGGTGCGTGAGGTTACGGCGGAGCGCGTGAAAGAACATTTCGCCGGTGTTTGTTTGGGCAAGGTAGAACGGTTTGAGCTGCCGAACTTGGGCGCGTTGAACTTTCTTCTTCATGAAAGTCTTGACGGTGGAGGGACTCTGGCGCTGAAAGCCGATCCTCAAGGCAAAACGTACAGCTCGGCTCTGTTGCGGATGGAAATCGATGTCGATTCTCTATAGCATCGATGGCGCGATCGCACGAATCACGCTCAATCGTCCGGAAAAGCGCAACGCGTTGAACGACGAATTAATCGCCACGCTGAAAGATACTCTTGCCTTGGCGGCGGAGGATGAAGAAGTCCGCGTCGTGCTGCTCACCGGCGCAGGGCAGGATTTTTGTTCCGGCGCCGACCTCGCGGCGCTCGATCGGTCCGCGGACGCCGGTGTGCTCGATCATCTGGCCACCGCTCGCGAGCTGGCGGATTTGTTCCTGGCGATTCGTCATCATCCGAAACCGGTGGTGGCCGCGGTTCGCGGACGAGCCTTGGCGGGAGGCTGCGGAGTGGCCACCGCCTGCGACGTTATACTGGCCGCCGAATCGGCGCAATTCGGTTATCCCGAAGTGAAGATCGGATTCATTCCGGCCATGGTGATGGCGATCCTGCGCCGTTCGGTCAGCGAGAAGCAGGCCTTCGAAATGCTCACCACCGGCGATCCCATCGGAGCGGCTTACGCTCAGAGCATCGGACTGATCAATCATTCCTTCCCGGACGAGACCTTCGAGGCCAACGTGGAAACGTATGTGGAGGCCTTGGCGGCAAAGCCGCCGTCCGCGGTGAGCTTAACCAAGAGCCTGCTCTATCACATCGATGGCATGACGTTCGACGCTGCGATTGAAGCGGGTGCGCGTGCGAACGCTTTGGCCAGAATGACGGAGGACGCGAGGCGCGGTATCGAGAGATTCGCGAAAAAGAAATGATCGAACGATTGCGAAAAATCTGTCTGACGCTCCCGGATGCCGTTGAAACCACTAATTTCGGTCATCCTTTTTTCCGCTTCAACAAGAAGCCTTTTTGCGTTTTTCACGGAACGGAGCAGGAGCCCGCTATCGCGTTCAAGGTCCTGAAGACCGAGCAGGGAATCTTTCTAGACGACCCTCGCTTTTTCAAGACGCCGTATATGCATCACAACGGCTGGATTTCCATTCACGCGCGCGGCAAGCTGGACTGGACGGAAATCAAAGAGCTGGTGAAGGCCAGCTACGACCTTACGGCTGGTGCGCGACCGGCTCGTAAAAGCGCCAGCTCGACTTAAAATCGCGAGTCAGCTTTTGCTTGGTGAAGTCCGCTCGAATCATCTCCACGGCAATGCGGTTTTCCTTGAGGATTCCATCGTGAAACGCGCGATTCGTCATCTTGCCGGAATCCACCAGCTCTTTGTGCAGGGCATAAAATTGCAGCGCGCCCAGCATGTACGCACATTGATAAATCGGTTCATAGGATCCGTCGAAGGACCGGCGAACTTCGGCTTCGGCGGTGCTGCGCTCATGGCCGACGCGCTCCACTAAGAAATCGACGCATTGCTGCGGAGTCATTTGTTCCAGATGAAAGCTCAATGAAAAAATGATGCGCGCGCAGCGATGCATGCGCCAGAACAGCATGCCGATGCGATCCTCCGGGCCGCGCGGAAAACCCATGTCCCACAGCAGCATCTCCCAGTAAAACGCGTTTCCCTCGCTCCAGAACGGCGTGGCGAACGGCTGGCGATAAGTCCGGTAGCGCTGCGACATGAAGCCTTGCAGGTGATGGCCGGGAATCAGCTCATGAAAAACCGTGGACCGCGAGAAGTGCTCGTTATTTCCGCGCATGGTCATCAGCTTCTGCTCCTCGGTCATCGTATTGGTGGGATACGATACCCAGATCACGTCGCCGCCCAGGAAAAACGGACTCGTCATCTGCCGCGCGGGCGATAGCATTTCTTCCCACCAGTCTTCCTTGGCCAGCGCGGGGATGGTCACCAAGTCATGCTTCTCGATATAGTCGATCGCCTCGTCCGCCAGCTGGCGGACCAGCTGTGTCTGCTTTCCCGGCTCCACGTACTTCGTCTTCACCAGCTCCAGTGCCTTGTGCCATTCGTCGCCCAGGCCCATTTCGCGCGACGCGCGCATCATTTCTTTTTCGCACCAAGCGAGCTCCTGCTTCGCGAGCGCGACCAGTTCCTCCGGCGTATACGGAATCATGTTGTTCGAAAGATCGTTGAGCAGCGCCTGCCGGCCCACCGGATCGCCGACGATCGTTTCCTGATCTCCAGGGCGAAGGCCGGCCAATTTCTCCCGCAGAAACTTACCGTAATTCTCAAGCGCCTGATCCACTTTCTTATAAGGATCGTCGCACCACCATGTGAACATCGGATCGTAGCCGTTGTAGAATCCAAACCAGTCGCGAAGATTCGTGCGAAGCCCGTTCAGCCGCGTCGCGGCACGATTGGCGACAGTGACCTTAACCTTCGGACCGCTCGCGTTTGTTTTTTGCGCGGCGGCGATCGCCTTTACCATGCCAGCGAGTGTGGCCGCCGCTTTCTTGGGATCCATCGGCTCCATCTTACGGCGCGCTTCCTCTAAATCGATGATCGTTTTGGCGAAGGGAACCAGCGGCTCCATCTCGGCCATTTGAGCGGCGTCCAGCTCCAACTGGCTTCGATCGTGCTCCAGATGATTCCGGAACAGAAGATAGTCGATCTGGGCGTCGTGACTCAGGGAATCGAAGTTGACCTTGTGCAGATCGGCCTCGTTCTGCGCCACGAACTGCTCAAAGCGCGCGCGGCGGCCGGCGCTCAAACGAATCGGATACGTGCGAGTCAGGCTTCGCTGGTCCACCGTATAGCGCTCGATCATCGGACGCAGTTCGCTCGTAAAGTGGTCGGTCTCAATCGTGTCGGCGGGGAATATCGGCGCGACGAAAATCAGGAGCAGGAGAGCGCGGCGAAGGCGCAGTAAGAAACTCGTCATGCGGCTCCTCGCATCATATCTCAACGGTGTCGGAGTACTGAGATCACATCGTCAGCGGTGATGACGCCGGCCAGCTTTCCCTCTTCGTCCACCACCGGCAGCGTCAGCAGGTTGTATTTGTCAAAAATCTCCGTCACCCGCTCCTGCTTCTCGCCTACCTGGACTTCCACCAGATTGTCGGACGCCAGCGTCACCAGGTGGGTCGCGCCTTCGTGCAGAAACAGGCGCGCCAGCGGCACTGACGCCTTCAGACGATCCTGCCCATCCACCAGGAACATGGTATTCAGGCTCTCCAGCAGATCTTCGTTCTGCTTCAGGGTTTGCAGGGCATCGGCGACGGTCGCGTCCTGATGCAGCGCCACAAATTCCGTGTTCATCATTCCGCCGGCAGTGTCCTCTTCGAACTCCAGCAGTTCGCGAACCTCGGTCTTCGGAGCGTGTTCCATCTCCTCGAGAATCTCCTCGCTCGTTTCCTCGCCTAACTCGCCCAACGCGTCGGCCGCGTGATCGGGGGACATTTCTTCCACGATGTCGGCGGCAGTCTCGGTCTCCAGCGATTCGAGAATGCTCGCTTGAATATCGGGATCGACCTCGGTCAACGCGTCGGCCGCTACTTCGCTATCGATATTTTCGAAAATCGATTCGCGATCCTCGGGAGAGAGCTCCTCGACGATGTCCGCCAGATCGGCAGGATGCATGTGCTCCAGCAGGCGGTTGGAAATATTCAGCCGCAGACGCCGCTGCGGGTCGGGCTCGATGATATTGCAATATTCCCAGCGAATCGAGTTTGGCGGAATGCGCCCTTGCAGCCGCCGCACCAGGCGCGGAGGCACGATTCCTTGCAGAAGGCGCCGGAAAATGCTGCGGATGCCAATATCGATTTCCAGCACCCACAGTGCGTCGCACTCGTTTTCGATCATGCGCTCAAACGTCACGTCGTTGATGCGGACTACCTTGCGCCCCTGTGCGTCGATGATCTGTTGATCGAGCAGATCGCGCACCATGCGCAGCATGTACTCGTCCGAATGATACGGAGTCAGGTTTTCGTCCCGCAGGTGAATGCCTTCGAGACTGATGGAACGAATCTGATCGTGCCGGACCGTGAGCCACGACGATCCCACGCCGCCAATCAGAAAGCGGTCGACGCGAACCGGGTCGACCAGGGGAACCACCGCGGCGTCCTTGACCACACCGATCCTGCGGCCCTTGAGGTCGAAGACCTTGAGGCCCAGAAGTTCAGTGAGAAACAAGAACTTTTCCGCCATCGCGTGCCCGAGTCCATAGATTGGGAACTGCCCAGAATCCTACTATGACCCAAAGTCACACGAGGACGCAACAAATTGTTTTATTCCTTGGGCCGCTCCGGGAATCGGGGCGTAGGCGCTGGCGCCGGAATTACCCCATAGTAGCGGGCCATCCAGTACGGCAGAATGTAATCGATTCCCGCGCTTTCGATCAGCCCGGTGCCGCCTCCGGTGAGCTGAAACGGATCCCTTTGCCACAAGAAATCGGTAGGGACTCGCGCGGCAACCGGAATCGGGTTGCACGCTTCGGTCCCGGAGGAGCCGCATGCCGGATAGACGCCCCTTAGGTCCACGAAGAAATCGCGTCGCGGCCGCAGGAGCCACTGGTCGAGGAATGTCCGCGTATCGAAATCCCGGCCCACGTTTGGACCGCGAATCGACCGGTCGATCGCGTTAAAATGCGCGTTCAGATGGGTCCCGGTTGCAGTGCGAAGCGTCCCGTACGCCGAGTTGTAGAAAAAATTCAAAGCGCTTGAAGATTCCAGGCCGATCAGGTGATAGAACGTATCGTAATCGAGATTGAATTTGAAATAGGAACCATGCGTATCGCTCGCGTCTACCTGAATCGGCACCAGCACCGATGGGGCCACTACTGCAAGCGCGGTATAGTCGCCGCTGAATCTGGACGAGTTTACATGCTGCCCGATTTGCAGGAGCGACAACTGCTGATCAGGCCGTGCCGCGAAGGAGGTGCTGATCGACAAATTCGGCATCACCACCGTCCACGCGTGGCCGAGCAGCGCGCTCAACAGGCGCGTGATCAGCGCAGCAATTCGTGTTCGCGTCGCCGCGTCGCCGATCATGTCGTAGGCGACTCCCAGTCCGAAAAATACGCCGATATATTCATCGCGCGACGTGTTGCCGATCCACATGTACGGCGCGCCCGCAGCAGACGATCCGCTGTACAAACCATTCGCCGACTCTTCCTGCGCGATTCCTGTGAGATAGCCGGAATGGAGAGGAACGGCGCAGCGCGCCAGCAGATTTGTGCCAGTGACGTCCGTGAGCAGTTCCAGCCCCGTCAGCGCGCCTTGCGCATTGGCCAAAGCTTCTGCCGATCCGGTGACTTTGTAGCGAAACGCCTCTGCGGCCAGATAGTGGCCAGTCCAGATAGCGGAATCTCCACATCGGGTATAACCAACGATGACGTGGCTGTCCGCGCCCGCGAAAATCGGATCGAGAATCGTTCCGAAGGGCAAGTGCCGGGCTTGGATGGTCGAAGAGATACTAAGGGCGTCGTGTTCGGCGGCGCAGCAAAAGGGAATAAAAAAAAGGAAGGCGAGAGAGCGCATTGCAAACTCCTCACCTTCCAGCCTATCAGGAGGACCTTAGGAGTCGCTCAACGCGCATACCAGCGCGCCCTTCGCAGTCGAGTGCAAAGGATTCTGCGCCAGCCGGATATCGGAGACGGTGACCGGGAAATCCTGTTCCCACAGCAGCTTTTCGAACCGGTCCCGGAAACCGGGTGGCAGAGCAGTGCCGCCGGATAAGACCATTGGAATCGGGCGATTGAACTTCGGAAGGTTCGACGTCCGCATGAACGCTTCCTTCAGCGCAGTGACCAGGGACCGGATCATGTCGTCATAATAAACGCCCAGCACCTGGTGAACCTTATCCGCGAAAAATCCGTTGAAATGGAAGGAATCTTCCTTGGTCAGCCGGATGCGATTGGCGCGCTCCCCCGTCACCGATGCCGCGCTGGTGTCGATGTAATCGCCCGCCTTCGGGATGCTGAAGCTGATGATCGGCACCGACAGATACGCCAGGCAAACATTGCAAAGCCCGCCGCCGCAACTGATCCCGATGCCGGTGTAGTTGGAGCTTTCGAGCTCGCTATAAACGATGGCCAAACCCTCATTAATGCTCACGGGCTCGTAATTCAGGTCGGTAAGGATCTGCCGTAGCGTCGCTTCGTGATACGTCAGCGAACCTTCCGCGCCCAAGGGCGGAGCGGGCACCGTGAAGCAGACTTTCTTCCGCTTTTCCCCACGATGACCGGCAAACATGGTCGTCAGGATCTCCCGAATCATGGTGAGGCTCTCGGGTTCCTTCGCGTCCAGCACGCCGCCGGTCATGGGCCGGCGCGTCTCGGCGTTCAGCAGGCCGGCGAACTTTTCGCTCTCATTCCCGTGGACGATGATCTGCCCCAATTGCAGGGTGTGAGGGATCTTCTCGCGTTCCAGCACTCCCGCGGTGATCTTCGAATATGGAATGGCGACGAACGCGTTCAGCTGAGATTCAAAACGAAAATCGTCTTCCGCGTGACGCGCGATGACGATCCGGCTGGTACCGACGTCAAGACCCAGCGCGGACTGACTGGCATGGTTCATTAAATACCTCCCTCGCTCTTTTCTTTCAGAGCGCTTGCGATGTCCTTGTAGCGATGTTGAAGAATGGCCCGAAAACGCCTTGGTTCCAGGCCTTCGGCCGCTGCCTGACGGGCAACCTGCAATTCAGCCAGGTCGAGCCCGCGCCACCGGGTGCCGGTCGTTTTCAGAAAGACGCTGTCATATTCGAATCCGAACAAATACATGCTGGCCAGCGGAATCGAATAATTATCCGGAAGACCGACTCCGGCGAATGGAAACTTGCCCGCCCAGTCCGTATGGCTCCCGATCCGCATGTTTTGCGGATTGATCGACACCTGCGCGTGAGTGACGCAATCCTCCGTCGCGATCCTGTAGCGGGAGCGCAGCATTTCCGTCAGCACCTTTCCCGCAGCGACCTGAGCCGGCGTCACTTCATCCACCGCGCCCGTCTGTCCCTCGAAGGAAACGCCCAGAAAGCTGTCGTTCAGATTGACGTAGACCCCGCGGCCGTCAGCCCAAATCGACGTGCCGGCATGATTCGCCGCATCCGTTTCCCGCACCACCCGGTAGACTCGTCCGAAGCGATCGATCAAGTAGTGATACGACCGGTCCTGGCGCACCCATTCAATCAAATTGCGGCCGAGCCGCTGCAAGTGGTGATTCTCCTCTTCCTCGAACGGCGCAAGATTGCTCTCCGTCGTGTGATAGACAATCCCGACCGGCCCCGTGCCTTCTGCTTGCTGCTTCGCTCCTCCCTCTAGTGGAAAAATCGGGAAACGGCTTCTAGCGCGATTTGAAACCGCAAATGTCAGATCCACCCGAAGGCCGTTGCTGTATACTTCCAGCGAATCCGACTGCTCCACCAGCCAGACATGAGCAGGTATCGGAACCACTGTTTGTGGATTTGGCGGCACCACCAGCCGCCGTTCTTTGGCGAACGTTTCGGCCGTTCCCGTCGGCAGCGGGACAATCGCGACCATTAGCGCTAGACCCACGATCAGAATCGAGACCCGCCTCAAATCACTCGCGTTGGGCTCCGGCTGCGCACACGTCTGGAGACGCAGGAAACGCAGGCGTTCCACCGGATCCGCTATGCGGCCGGCCTGCCGTTCCACCCATGCGGGCTGCTCGAGGATGGGAGATCGCGCCATCTTCTTTAGACAAGGAGTGCGTTTCCTGTGGGAAACGTCTCTGTTGCAAAGAATCGGCCGTCCAAGGGAAAAACCTTAGTCCTTCTTAGCTGGTCGGTCTATGGAATCGGCCACGATCTTCGAATCCGCCTGGAATTTCCGGTATTCCCGATAGGTAATGTCCACCTCGGCCCGCATCTTCTTTAGAAGCGCCAGCCGGGCCTCCGCTCGCACCGAAATGCGGGACGGCAGCCATACCTCTTCATTCACCCTGGTTTGCTCGAAGCTCACGGTGGCGCCTGGGGCTACGCGGAATAGGAAAAATCCGAAAGAAAGCGTATCGATCGCCTCTCCCTCCGCCTTCACCCAGTGATATTCAGCCTTGTCGATCCACACCTTACCCTTCAGTTTGGTGAACATCTTGGCCTCGGACAGCTTCGGCCGATACCCCGCCTTCGGCGTCACAGACAGCACCCAGGCCGGCTTGCCGCTCACCGCTTCCTCGCCGATGATCTTGAAATCGAAGGCCTCGGTGAACTCGCGCAGATACTTCTTCTCCTCCAGCCGTTCCTTATCGAGCTTGGCTTTCTCCGAGGCTGACTCCCGCTTGCGTTTCTCCGCCTCGTTATCGAGCTTCTTCTGTTCCTTCGCCGCTTCCTTCTCTGATAGAGGCTTGTCGTTCTTCGCGATCAGCTTTTCGTAAGGACGCCCATCGAGGATCAGAATCTCGTTGGTCTGCACCTCGGTCTTGGCCAGCTTACCCTTGGTGTTGTATGCGCGAACTTCGGTGCGTTCCTGATAGGTGTAGTTCTTGCGATTCTCGAAATTCGTGAAGTCGCGATCGGTGGCGCGACGAATGATCTCATTGGCATCCTGCGCCCATGCGGCTGTCGCGATCAGGAGAAAAAACAGTCTAAGGTATCCGCGTCCGTTTGTGTGGCGCGCGCCTCCAGGCGTGCCGCGTCGGCAGTCTTGCCGACGGCCGGACATGTCGAGACGACTCTCGACACGGCACGCCTGGAGGTGTGCGCCACAAGCCCTATCGGTGAGTGCGGTCACTTTATTTGGACGCGGCCACACGGGCGATCGTTTCAGGATCAAGGCGCCGCCCGTACCACCATACCGAGATCGCATACACCGCAATACAAGGGATCATCAACAGGACGCTCGACCGCGCCACGCCATTCGCCGCGATCGACATTGTGAATACCTGCACCACTCCGTTGCCGATCGGCGCACCGGTCGAGAATCGCCAACGCACCTGAGGCCTCAAATGCTTGATCGACGGCTCGTGTCCCACCGTCAGCACAGCTAGCGCGGCGGCTAGTCCCGCGAGCGGATTCAGGGCCAACGTCAGGACCACCGTGACCATCAGGAACGCTGCATCCTTGGCCAGAAGGATCTGCCAGCCTCGCAAAGGCAGCAGGCGGTAGCGCGTCAGGCCTCCCGCCCCATCCAGTCCGAACAGGCACTGCGCATAGCTCGAAAGCGCCAGCATCACCAGTAGCGACATCAGCAGGAATGCCTCCGGTGGGGCGGTCCGGTCGACCATCCGGTAAATCGTCGCCGCGACGCTGAGCACCAGCGCGCACCAGAAATCGAGCGTCGAAAACATCTGCCGCAGATTCTTTTGGATCAGGCCCCCCAGCAGTCCTCCGAAACCTGGTACGCGCCGCGCGAACCCGTCCCACGCCCCGCCGCCCACATCCGACAAAACGAATCCCAGGGCGAAAAGGCCTCCGACGGCTCCCAATAACTGCCAGGTCAACGCGCGGCGCACGGCCCAAACGGTCAACCCAGCCAGCACCCACATAATCGGATTCAGCCACGGGCTGAACACGCGCAGGATCCACCACTCGCGCCGGTCGAGCGGCCACAGAGCCAACCTCTCCGCGGGAACTTTCCGCAGCGGATCCGCGCTCAAGGGAAATAGCATCAGCAGCGCGATGATCAGGTAAAGAAATCCACCCTGCCGCTGAAAGAAAATCGCGGTAAACAGGAAAAAATTGTTCGTGCCAATCGACGCGAACGAGCCCTGCCCGCGCCGCACGGCACGCCAGACTGCTCTTAGGACCGCGCCGACCCTAACCATGCCAGGTCCTCAGCCGCGGGAGCTTCCACCAGGTCGAAGTACAGATTTTCGAGCGTCCCCGGCAGCTCCGCCACCGTCGAATTCCACGCCACCACGCCCTTGCGAATCAGAATCACCCGCGTCGCGAACTGCTCCACCGCCGCCAGATATGTGCGATGTCAGGAATACCGTGATTCCGCGCTGCGACAGAGTGACCAGCAGATCCGTGACGGTCTTCGCCGTGACCGGATCGATCGCTTCCAGAGGCTCGTCGAGAAATAGCACCTGCGGATTCGGGAGCAGCGCCATCGCCAGCGAAGTCTTCTTGCGCATGCCGTGGGAGCAGCGGCTGGCGAACGTTTTGCGCCCGTGTTCGAGATGCAGGACCCGGAGCAGTTGCGCCGTGCGGTCCCGAGTCTCCTGCCTGGTGAGCCCGTAAACCGCGCCGGTGAGATCCAGATGCTCTTCCACCGTCAGATCGTCGAACAGGCCGAGGTTTTCCGGCAGCACTCCGATGCGCTTTTTCGACTGCAGAGCGTCGCGAACCACGTCCAGCCCGGCGACCGTCGCCGATCCCGAAGTCGGCGCGACCAGTCCGGTGAGCATTTTTACCGTCGTCGATTTTCCGGCTCCATTGGGGCCCAGGAACGCGCAGATCGAGCCGGTTGGGATGTCGAGTGTCAGCCGGTCGACCGCCACGAAGTCGCCGTAGCGGCAGGTAAGATCGCGGCAAGCGATCATGGAACGCGAACACCCATCAGGCGTGCGCTGGAAGAGCCATGGGCGTCTCGGCCGGCAACCTTATGGTGAACTCCGCGCCCCGTCCGTCGGCGCGATTCGATGCCCGCACTTCGCCGTCATCCTGCTTCACGATGGTCTCGACGATGTGCAGTCCCAGCCCGCCGCGGATCTTGGTGGAAACGTGAGGGCGAAACAGGTCGGCCAGAATTTCCGGGGCGATGCCGCCGCCTTCGTCGCGAACCACGATCTCCGCACTGCGGGCCACGGATCGCGCGGAAACATAAATCGTGCCGCCGTCCGGCATGGCGCGCATCGCGTTCGAGAACAGATTGATCAGCACGCGCTCCCACGCCCACGTGCGCCGCAGCTCGATGCCCGGCTCGACCTCGCGGACAAAACGGAACTCCGGACCGCGCCCGCCGATCAGCGAATCTTCGGCGAACGCAATCGCGTTTTCGAGGATGGTTTCGAACGGCGCCGGCCGCTGCTCCGCTTGCTGCATGCTGTCCGTGATGCCCTTGCCGCGCTCGATACTGCGCAAAATCACCGCCGATACCGGAGCCCACCGCGGGTCGCCAGACAGCAGGTCAGCCGCCTCCACCAGCGTCTGAAACACGTTATTCAAATCGTGTACTAGGCAGGGCAGAGTGAGATCTGTCGCCTGATTCATGGATAGCTCCATTTAAGTGATGATCTGTTGCAGTGTACTAAAAAATTCGGGGAAAGACACGTCCGCCGCTTCGGCTCCGTCTATTGTGCAGGGTCCGTCGGCGGCCAGCGCGGCCACCGCGAAGGCCATTGCGATGCGATGATCGCCGCAAGAATCGATTTCCGCGGCATGAAATTGCTGGCCTCCCGCCACGTGGAATCCATCGGGGGACGATTCGATTTCGACGCCCATGCGGCGCAGATTCATCTCGATGGTCGCGATCCGGTCCGTTTCCTTCACGCGCAGCTCGCCCGCGTCGCGCACCGTCAGTCCGCGTTCGCTCACCGCGCCGAGCACCGCCAGCGCCGGAATCTCGTCGATCAGACCAGCCGTTAGCGCGCCCTCCACCACACCGCCTTTTACCTTGGAGGCGCGGACGCGCAAATCGCCGATCACCTCGCCGCCGCTCTGCTGCAAATCCAGGACTTTGATCGACGCGCCCATGCCCACCAGAAAATCCAGCAACGCGGAGCGCGTCGGATTCAATCCCACGCCGTGAATCACCAAGTTCGACTCTTTCACCAGCAGCGCCGCCACCAGGAAAAATGTCGCGGAGCTAAGGTCTCCGGGCACCACCAGCTCGCGCCCGGTGAGCTTCGCCCCGGCGCGCAGAGTAATCACCCGCTTCTCGACTTCGATATCGGCGCCGAACTCCTGAAGCGCGATCTCCGTGTGGTCGCGCGTGCGAACCGGCTCGCGGACGATGGTATCTCCATCGGCGAACAGGCCGGCGAGCAGCACGCAGCTCTTCACCTGGGCGCTGGCCATGGGCAGCGTGTAATCGATGCCGTGCAACGGCCGCCCGTGGATCGTCAGCGGAGGAAACTGGCCGCCGGTCGCCTCGATCTCGGCTCCCATGTCGGTCAGCGGTTGCATGATCCGCTTCATAGGCCGCTTCGAGAGTGACTCATCTCCGCCAATGCGCGACGTGAACTTCTGCGCCGCCAGGATTCCCGACAACATGCGGATGGTCGAGCCTGAATTGCCCGCATCCAGCTCGCTCGCGGGTTCTTTCAGAGTCCCGCCCTGCACGATGACCAGGCCGTCCTTGCGCTCGATCTTCGCGCCCAGCGCCTGCATGCACGCGAGTGTCGATTGGCAATCGGCTCCGGTGGAATAATTCGCGATTTTGCTCTCGCCCTCGGCGACCGCGGTGAGCATGCCATAGCGATGCGAGACCGACTTGTCGCCAGGGACGGTGATGACTCCAGAGATACCCTTTGCCGGAGAAATGGTCTGGCGCATTATTGAACCTTCACCGTAATCGTCTGCGAAACGCTGTGCCCGGCCGCATCTTCCGCGGTAAGCGTGTACTCTGTCGTCCTGGTTGGCGATGCCTTGATGCAGCGGGCGAGCGACGGCGTAATCGATTCGAGGGGCGGGTCGATGCGCACGCGGGTGGCGTTGGCCACGCCATAACAAATCAGCGGATTCTTCGCGTAAAAAGTAAGGATCTTCAGATCAGGTCCGATCATATTCAGGGTTATTTGGTCAAACTCCCGTTTCCGGGCAGCCGCTTCTTCCTCGGCTCGACGATTTTCCGCCCACCGGGAGTACATGGTCCAGCCGGCATAAATCATAGCTGCCAGGAGAGCCGCTGAAGTGTAGGGCAATGCCCGTCGCAGCAGCATTGTATCTATTCTACTTCTTTACAAGCTTTGCGCTTCTCTCGCGTCACACAGACTACACATTATCCTGGTGCTGTTTTTGTAGCGTACGCCCCCGGGCGTGCCGCATCGACGGTGTTCTAGATGCGCCGCTTCGGCGCACCCGATCGCGATGAAAATGATAACGTGAGGGGCGCGCCAAGGTCCCGACGACACTGGAGCTGTAAGAGTCCGTACTCGTGCTTGGCCTGGGAGCGCTGGGAAGAACCGATGATTGTGCAGCACGCGAGAGTGGCTAGCAAAAGCGATGCGTTCCGCGCTCCCCTCAGTGCTGGCGGTCGTGGTAGCCGCGTTGTGCGAGCAGCAGATCGAGTATCGCCAGCGGAGGTTCGTCACAACCCGGCTGCTGCGAGTGATCTGAGGTGCTCCACGATAAGGTCGACTATGTCGAACCAGGCATCCTCGACCCAATCGGCGGAGCGCCGCCGACAACTCCACAAACTCGCCTTCGCCGTCACCCTGACCCCCTTGGAGCCCCGCCCTGCCTAATAACCACATTGTTTTCGAGAGTGCCGACGGTCGGCTTTTGTTTGCGCCACATAACATTCAGGACTTCCGATCGATCCCCTCTTCAAAACACATGCCCGTCGGTTTTACAGAGCCGCGACCACAGCGAGCGATCGGCACGCTACCCAAAACCATCACAAAATCCGCCCCCGCAGCCGCCCCTCCGCAATCCGGATGGTCACTTCCGAATCCACCGGCGCATCCGCCGGAGCCTTCACAATCTTGCCGCCGTTCTCCACAATCGCATACCCACGATCGAGAATTTTCAGCGGACTCAACTGCGCCAGATGTGCGTTCAACGGCGAAAGTTTCCCCTGCGCTCCCTTCAACCTGAGCTGCATCGATTGCCGCAGCCGCGCTTCCGACGATTCCGCCCTTCTGCGTGCCGCCGCGAATTGCAGCCGCACATCGAGTTGCGCCAACCCCGCCCGCAGCCGCTCCAGCGTTCGCTTGCGCCGCCCGATCATCGCCCGGATCAGGTCCCGCAAACGATACTCCAGCTCATCGATCCGCTGCATCCTCCTGCCGATGGTCCGATGCAGCGTCACCTGGTCAACCGCGATCCGGTGGAGCGCGCGCGCCCGCATCGCAATCGTCAGCCGAGCCGTCTGCGTCAGCTTGATCGTCGTCGAGTCAAGTACGTCGTACAGGCTTTGCCGGGTCCGAATCACTAGCTCCGCAGCGGCCGAGGGCGTAGGAGCGCGAAGATCGGCCACAAAATCGGCAATCGTGAAATCGGTCTCGTGCCCGATTGCGGAAATCACCGGCACCGAACACCCGACGATCGCTCTCGCCACACGCTCTTCATTGAACGTCCACAAATCTTCCAGCGATCCGCCGCCCCGCGCCACAATCACCACTTCCGCCCACTTCGTCCGGCTGAAATATTCGAGCCCCGCCACCACCTGTTCAATCGCGCCTTCTCCCTGCACCTGCGCCGGATAAATGCGGATATGCCGCCCAGGAAACCGCCGCTCCAGGATTTGCAAAATGTCGCGGATCACCGCCCCGGTGGGCGAAGTCACGATTCCGATCCGCACCGGCAGCGCGGGGAGCGCCCGTTTTCGCGCGGCGTCGAAAAGCCCCTCGGCCGCCAGCTTCTTCTTTAATTGTTCGAACGCGAGTTGCAGCGCGCCGTGCCCCTGCGGCTCAATCGCCTCGACCACGAACTGCACTTCGCCGCGCGCATCGTAAACATCGATGCGCCCTCGCGCCAGTACCGCGATGCCGTCCTGCGGCTTGAACTTCAGATAGCGCGCGGTCATTTTATAGCAGACCGCCTTCAGTTGGGCGCCTTCATCCTTCAAAGTGAAGTAATAATGTCCGCTCGCCGGAACCCTGGTCCCGGAAATCTCCCCCGCTACCCAGATATCGGTGAAATGGTCGGTCAGCAGACCGCGGATCGCCCCGGTCAGTTCGCTGACCGAGTAGAATGCCGGCGCCAGTCCCCAGTTGATGTCGATTTGCTCCAAGCGAGTCCTATTCGAGTATTATGTACTAATGACCACAGCCGGACGAACGCCGAAAGACGTCTTGGAGTATGCAAAAAAGCATGACGCCAGGCAATTGGACTTGCGATTTACCGATCTGCCGGGATTGCAACAACACATTTCCTACCCGATCAGCCAGTTGAAAGAAGACACCTTCGAAGAAGGTTTCGGCATCGACGGCTCCAGCATCCGCGGCTGGGCCGCTATCAATGAAAGCGACATGTTGTTGATTCCCGACCCGAACACGGCGGTAATCGATCCCTTTTATGAGACGAAGACCCTGGTCATGGTCTGCGACGTCATCGATCCCATCACCCGCCAGCACTACGATCGCGACCCGCGCTGGATCGCCCAAAAAGCCGAGCTCTATCTCAAAAACTCCGGCCTGGCCGACACCGCCTATTTTGGCGCCGAAGCCGAGTTTTTCATCTTCGATAACGTCCGCTTCGATCAGAACGCCCATTCCGGCTACTATTTCATCGACGCCGACGAAGGCCGCTGGAATTCTGGCCGCGAGCACAACAACCTCGGCTATCGCCCTCGCTTCAAAGAAGGTTATTTCCCCGTGCCGCCCACCGATCATCATCAGGACCTGCGCGCCGAGATGGTCGAGACCATGATCAAGGTCGGCCTCGACATCGAGTGCCACCACCACGAAGTCGCCACCGCCGGCCAGTGCGAAATCGATCAGCGCTTCGACACTCTGGTCAAATCCGCCGACAACATGATGCTCTATAAATACGTCGTCCGCAACACGGCGTATCAGTACGGCAAGAGCGTCACGTTCATGCCGAAGCCCCTGTTCGGCGATAACGGCAGCGGCATGCACACGCACCAGAGCCTGTGGAACGGCAAAACACCTCTATTCGCGGGCGATATGTACGCTGGTTTGAGCCAGATGGCGCTTTGGTACATCGGCGGATTGCTGAAGCACGCCCGCGCGCTCTCGGCCATCATCGCGCCGACAACAAATAGCTACAAGCGCCTGGTTCCCGGCTACGAAGCCCCAGTGAATCTTGCATATTCACGCCGCAACCGCTCGGCTGCGGTCCGTATTCCGATGTACTCGGCGTCGCCCAAAGCCAAGCGCGTCGAATTCCGTCCGCCGGATCCGTCGGCGAATCCGTACCTGGCATTCGCGGCGATGATGATGGCCGGCCTCGACGGCGTTCTCAACAAAACCGATCCGGGCGAGTCGCTCGACAAGGACATCTACGATCTGACGCCGGAAGAAATGAAGGCTGTGCCGTCGATGCCGGCGTCGCTCGAAGAAGCGCTGACGTGCCTCGAAGACGATCACGCTTTCATGTTGAAGGGCGACGTGTTCAGCGAAGAGCTGATTGAAACCTTCATCGGGTACAAGAGGAAGAGCGAGGCGGATGCGGTTCGTCTGCGCCCGCATCCTTACGAGTTCGCACTCTACTACGACATTTAGCGCTCTGTTTTTCTGAGGCCGACCACAGGGAGCGATCTCTTCAAGATGCTCAGCGGTACCGTTTTACAAGTCAGCATTTCCCGTGGGGGCGTGCCGAAGCGCGCGATCGCGGAGGGTGAGATTGGTCCTCTCGGTCTCATCGGCGATAGCCACGCCCATCCAGAAATTCACGGCGGCCCGCGGCAGGCGGTCCTGCTGATTACCTCCGAAGCAATTGCCGAACTGACTGCGCTTGGCTATCCTTTATATCCTGGAGCGCTGGGCGAAAATATCACTACGCTCGGCATCGATCGCGCGCAATGGCGAGTCGGCCAGCGCTGGCGGGTGGGACAGGCGATTGTCGAGCTCACCAAAGTTCGCGGTCCCTGCGAGACGCTGAGCATCTACGGACCAGGAATCCAGAAGGCCGTGTACGACGCGCAGGTGAAGGCCGGCGATACGTCGTCTCCACGCTGGGCCTTGAGCGGTTTCTACGCCAGCGTTGTTCATCCAGGAATTGTTCGTCCGGGCGATCCGATCTCGCTGTTGGATGAAGCCGTCTGATCACTGGTATGTCATCCCTCGTCGAGAAAGCGAAACAGTTCCGAGTGTCGCTCGACGCCGCGAGGAAACGCGCCGGGCCGGTCAATTTCGGGTGGTATCCCTACAACTCGTTATCGAGTGTTCAACATTTGCAGATGCTGCTCGGCGATTCGCACGAGCATGTCATGGAATCGGCTCGGAAGGAAGGTGTGCTGGATCTCGGCTGCGGGGATGGCGATCTCGGTTTTTTTCTTGAGTCGCTGGGATATAGGGTGACCGGCGTAGATTCTCCGGCGGCCAATCAAAATTGCATGCAGGGGCTGAAGGCTCTGCGCCGCGAGCTTCAGTCCAGCGTGGAGATTCGCGAGATAGATGTGGACAGTGAGTTCCCTCTGGATTCCAAGTACGGTCTAACGGTCTGCCTGGGGCTTCTCTATCACCTGAAGAACCCGTTCTTCGTTCTTGAGCGCCTGGCTCGAATCTCGCGATTTTGTGTGCTCAGCACTAGAATCGCCCGACGGCTTCCAGATGGCGCTCCCATGCCGGAGAACCATGCTCTAGCGTATTTGGTTGGCGACGACGAGCTGAATCGCGACGACACCAACTACTGGATTTTTTCGGAGCCGGCGCTGCGAAGACTGCTGGAGAGGACGTCATGGAAGATTGTCCAATTCGTTACCACAGGCGACACTGTGGCTTCCGATCCGGTGAATCCCGATCATGACGAGAGGGCATTTTGTCTTTTAGAAAGCCATTACGGATGCCAGCACCTGGAATTGCTGGAGGGATGGCACCATGTCGAGGACTCGGGATGGCGCTGGACGGAGCGCCGCTTTACCGCTCGGGCGACGAGTCACTCCCGAGGGAAGCACTCCACGATCACGATGCGTGTGTATGCCCCGCCGCTTTTGATCCAGAAGTTCGGCAGCGTTTCTCTTCACGCTAGGGTCAACGGCGTCGACTCACAACCATTCGTAATGAGCGAGCCGGGCATCCACCTCTTTGTAAGGAAGATATCCAGAGCCACCGAGATCACGTCCGTAGAATTTCATTTGGACAACGTGTTAGGCCCGGACGCGGAATATTCGCGCGAGCTTGGAATTGTGGTTGCGTCGCTCGAATTTGCATAGGCTCGGTTGTCTGATATGATGACCTTTCGATAAACGGGGGCGGACGAAGTTCGCAACCATCCTTCCAACCGTACGCGCTACTGAAGTTCCCGGCGCCGATTTCCAACGCGACAGGTTCATAGTTTCTCCGCTCCCGATGGTCGCGGCTCTGAAGGAACTTATATGGACGAATCGGACAGCTTGCTCCGCATGTCGTTTCTGGAACATTTGACGGAATTACGCTCACGCATTATCCGCGCCCTGGTGGGCTTCGGCGTGGTGTTTGTCGCATGTCTCGCGTTTTCCGATCAGCTCTGGTTGATCGTACAGGCTCCGGCGGTCGAGGCGTTCCGCAAATTGGGCACCGGCGGACTGGTCGGCATCAACGCGATGGAGCAGTTCGAAATCATCTGGATGTGGACGCCGCTGGTGGCGTCGCTTTTCTTAGGGTCGCCCTGGATCATCTATCAGGTCTGGGCATTCATCGCGCCCGGGCTGTATGAACGAGAGCGGAAATGGGCGATCCCGTTCGTCCTGACCACCGCGGGCCTGTTCATTATGGGCGGACTCTTCGCCTACTTCCTGGCGTTCCGCTACGGGCTGACGTTCCTGCTAGGCATCGGCAAATTCGCGGGCGTGACGACGACGCTTTCGATCGACAGCTATTTCGATTTGTTCGTCGACGTAATGCTTGGCGTCTCGTTGATCTTCGAAATGCCGGTAGTGATTTTCTTCCTGGTGCTGCTGCGGATCGCGACGCCGAAGTTCCTGATGGAGCACTCGCGATACGCGATTTTAGGCATCGTGATCCTGGCCGCGGCGATCACTCCGACTACCGATTTTATGAACCTGTCGCTGTTCGCGGCGCCCATGTGCCTGCTATTCCTCATTGGCGTGTTCGCGGGGTACTTGCTACAGCTTCATCGTGAGAGCCGAAGGTTTCCTTGGATAAAAGTAATCCTGTGGATTTTGATCGCGTTGACGATTGTGGGCGTCGGCTGGGTTCTATATCACTATCATGTTTTGAACTACTGGCCATTCCTGACGAAATAGACCTTAGGCCAGTGTCAGTCGCTTCAGCTTCAAGCGCTCCGGACGGAGGTGCGCAAGATCATACTGGGCTTGTTGCACGAGCCAACTCTCGGCGCTGCCGCCGAACACTTTTGAAAGCCTCACGGCCATCTCAGCTGAGATTCCTCTTTTCTCGTTCACGAGTTCCGACAAGGTGGTGCGCGTGACTCCAAGCGCAGCCGCAGCGTCCGTGATAGTCAATCCCAACGGCTCGATGCATTGGCGCAACACGAAACCTCCGGGATGAGGGGGATTCTTCATCGGCATGTCAAGCTCCTTTTAGTGGTAGTCCACATAGTCAACATCGAACGCGTCCGGGGCGCTGAAGCGGAAAACCACCCGCCAGTTTGCTCGAACCGTGACCGCCCAAAATCCCTTCAATTCGCCCTTCAGCGGATGCAGCCGGAAACCGGGCATGTCCATATCAGTCACGACGCGAGCCCCATCCAGTCTGGCGAGAATATCGCGCAGCTTTACGACATGCTCGCCAATCACGCCACACGGATCGTCGTCTTCATAGAGCCGTTTTAATCCTTTATGGCGAATGGAGCGAATCACTTAATGCCGTCATGCGTTACGTTACGGAGGTCACCCATTATTATAACCCGCGAATTGAGTCGCATGGCCTTTCACCAACCAAACCAGAACGGTGTAAACTGCGAACGTGCGAGCCGTTAGGCGTACGGTGCCGTTGTTGCTCCTGGTCGCAGCTCATAGTCCGGCGCTGCATTTAGTTTCCGGAGGTATCTATTCGCGTTTAGCCGTCCCGATATGGGGAAGTCCGGCAGGACTGATGATCCCATCTCCTGACGGAAACAACGCGATCAGAATCACGCGAGCGACAAATCCGGATGGGGACCATCAAGTTGTAGTGAAGGCATATAGTCGCGAATACAAGACTGAAATCGGATCGTTGGTCAATGCCGAGGTAGCATGGTCTCCGGATTCAAAGGCGTTTTTCGTAACGTACAGCGACGGCGGAAACGTTGGGACCTATCATGTCAAGGTGTTTTATGTCACGAAGAGTGGATTACGCGTCATCGAGCCGATTGTGAGCGGGCGTAAGCTTTTCGCGCCGACCTGCTTCGATCCGGAGTTTGCAAACGTTGGAGCGATTAAATGGGTGGGGGCCGATTCATCCCGGCTGCTGATCGCGGTTGAGGTGCCGCCGCACTCGAGTTGCGCCAGCATGGGCAGGTTCCGGGCCTTCGAAATAACGCCCCCGGAGGGCAAGGTTATCGATCAGTTCGGGCAGATTGCAGCCAAGAGGGTGTTTGCACCTGATCTGGGTGTGGAGCTGCGGAATGCCGATGATTCATGCATCCGGAAGCCGCTATCCTGTGTCCCTCCGGGTTTAGACATCAGCAGGAAACGAGCTGCCAAGTAGCTGCTTGCACCATGTCTCTTCCTCCCGCGGTTCAAAACCGCATTGAATTGCTGGCCGCTCACTCGCCCGACCCGGCGGGTGTGCTTGCGGCACTGGCGAGCTTTGAGCAGCGCCAGCCCGCCGCTTTTCAACGCATCGCTCATTCCACTGCGGCGCTGCAATATCTGATCGCTGTTTTCTCGCAGAGCAATTTTCTGACGCAGGAGATTCTGGACTCGCCGGAGTGTCTGGAAGTGCTGCTCACCGATGGCGATCTGCATCGAGTCCGTACTACCGATGAATATTACGCGCGGTTGATTTCGCAGATCGATCTTGACCGTGCGCCCGATCCTTTGCCGTTCGCCCGGTTCCGGCGCCAGCAAATTCTGCGTATCCTGATTCGCGACGTGCTGGGATTCGGCACGCTCTCCGACGTGACGGCGGAGCTCTCGGCGCTGGCTGACGCGATCGTTGGCACAGCTTACGACCGCATCCATCGCGACCTGGTGTCGCGCTATGGCCATCCTCATTCTGAAGCAGGCGAGCCCGCGCACTTCGCGGTGATCGCGCTGGGAAAGCTGGGCGGCGAGGAGTTGAATTACTCGTCCGATATCGACCTGATGTTTCTCTATTCGGCAAATGGATGCGCGGACAGCATCACCAACAAGGAGTTCTTCAAACGCGCGGCCAATGAACTAACTGCGCTGCTTTCCGCCTACACGCCGGAAGGCATGTGCTATCGCGTCGACCTGCGCCTGCGGCCGGAAGGAAGCCTGGGCGAGGTTTGCATTTCGCTCGACGGCGCGCGGCTGTATTACGAATCGCGGGCGCGGGATTGGGAATTGCAGATGATGATCAAGGCTCGCGTCGCGGCCGGCGATCGTACGACGGGCGAAGGGCTGCTCGAGTTTGTCGAGCCGAAAATCTATTCGACGACGCTCGACTTTTCCGCGATCGAGGCGCTCAGCGTGACGCGGGAGCGCATTAACGAAAAACTCGCAGGGAAAAAGCGGACGCGCGGACGCGAATTCAATGTGGACATCAAGCTGGACCGGGGCGGCATTCGCGATATCGAATTCATGGTGCAGTGTCTGCAGCGTCTCTATGGCGGCGCGGATCCGTGGGTGCGGCATGGCGGCACGCTGCTGGCGCTTTCCCGCCTGCAGGACAAGGGATTTTTATCCGAGGCGGAATACGGAGGGCTGGCCGCCGCGTATCAGTTTTTGCGGCACCTGGAGCATCGTCTGCAATTTGCCGACGACCGGCAGACGCATGCGCTGCCATCCGACCCAGCGGCGCTCGAGCGAATCGCGCGCCGCATGCCCGCTGGAGGCGGCTCGGCAGAGTGGCTGTTGACCGAGATTCGCATGCACTTCGCGCAGGTGATCGAGATTTATGAGCGTGTGGTGCATGCGCGCGCCGGGTCGATTCCAGAAACATCGGGGCCGCAGGCGAGCAACGTGGTGCGCGCGCTGGAACAGACTGCGCCGACTCTTTCGCGATCGCTGGCCGCGGCCGAATTGCAGCATGGGTATCGCGCATTCGAGCATTTTCTGGAAAAATTATCGGCCGATGAAGTGAAGCTGGAGCAATTGAATGACGACCCGGCGTTGACCGCGCGCACGCTCGATTTGTTCGAGCAGAGTCCATATTTCGCGGAAGAAATGATTCGCACGCCGGAGCTGATCGACGTCATCGGAGGTGGTCACGTCGGGGAGGGCGAGGAATCGGAGTTGCACGACGCTCGCGCGCTGCGCCGCTGGTACCGGCGCGAAATGCTGCGCATCCAGACGGCGAGCATCTGCGAATCGGAGCCGATTTTCGAGACGCTGGAGCGCACGACGGCGCTGGCCGACACCGTGATTGCGAGAGCATATGAGATCGCGGTGACCGATGTCTGGGGTGCGTCGCCGCCCGAAAAGAAACTGTGGGTGATCGCGCTGGGGCGGCTGGGCATGCGCGAGTTCGATCTCGCCTCCGATGCGGATCTGGTGTTTGTGCTGTGCGATTCCGAGTCGCGCCGCAGGGAGGAATGGACGCGCGTGGCCGGGCGGATGATCGATCTGATCACCGCTTACACCGGCGATGGCGTGCTGTTCGCGGTGGACACGCGGCTGCGTCCGAACGGCGGCGACGGGCCGCTGGTGCAATCCGAGAGCGCGGTGAAGGATTATTTCACGCGCACGGCGGAGGCGTGGGAAGGCATCACGTACATGAAATCGCGCGCGGTGGCGGGGGAGCCGATGAGCGCGGACCTGTTTCTGCATCATCTGCAGGCCATCGATTGGGTGCGCTACGGGCAGAGCGGGCGTTCGCGGACGGACTTGAAGCAGATGCGGCAGCGCCTGGAAAAAGAGCAGGGCGCGACGCATCCTTTGAAGGCGGGGCGCGGCGGATATTACGATATCGATTTTCTGCTGATGTATCTGCGGCTGAAGAGCGCGGGGATATTTTTTCAGTCGCTCAATACGCCGGAGCGGATCGAGGTGCTGGAAAGTATGGACCATCTGGATCGCAGCGAGGCGGGTTTCCTGCGCGATGCGGCAACATTTTATCGCGCGCTCGACCACGGGTTACGGGTGAGGTCGGGACACGCGGAGGGGAAGCTGCCGGTAGGCGCACAGCGGGCGGCGCTGGGCGAATTAATGAAGCGATGGACACGGGTGCCGCTGGACTCGTTCGGTGAGGTGCGGGAGCGCACGCGGGAATTGTTCGACCGGCTGTTTGGATAGGAGCTGCTTTTCTGATCGACAGGCAAAAGCGCCTGTCGTTTTCTTAGCCGACTTCGCCCAGCAGTTCCTTCAACCGCGCGTGACCGGAGCGGCTGACGGGGAGCTGGGTGCCGTCGTTTAGCACTGCCACGCGGCTGTCTTTTGTGTAAGGCTCGATGCGGGCGATGCGCTCCAGGTTGACGATGTAGGAACGGTGGATGCGCACGAATTTCTTGGGATCGAGCTGCGTCTCGACGCTCGAAATAGTCTGCTGCTTCAAATAGTTTTTCTTTTCGCTGCGAAGCGCGACGTAATCGTCCTGCGCCTCGACGTAATCGAGTTTTTCGATGGGAATGATGTGGACCTTGGCGCCGTCCTTCACCACGATGCGCTCCAGTTTCTGCTCCGGGGCCCGGGCTGCGGCTGACAATTCCGCGGCGGAAATTCGCGGCGCCGCGGAAGCCGGCTCGCCCAGTCTCTGACGGGCGCGCTCCAGCGCTTTCTTAAAGCGATCCGGGCTGAAAGGCTTCAGCAAATAGTCGACCGCGTGGGCGTCAAAGGCCCGCATCGCGTATTGATCGTACGCAGTGACGTAGATCACCGCGACCGACGGATCGATCAGCTCCAGCACCTCAAATCCGTCGAGCTTGGGCATCTGCACATCGAGGAAAACCAGGTCCGGTTTGCGCTCCGCGATGGCCTTCACGGCTTCGAATCCGTTGGCGCATTCCGCGATCACTTCCACGCCGCCGGCTTGGGTCAGATACTCGCGCAGCAGGAGGCGGGCGAGTTCCTCATCGTCGACAATCACCGCGCGGATCGAGCCAGACCGCGTTTTTTCCGCGGCGGCGGACGGCGCTCGCTCCAGATTGCGGAGGTCGACCAACAGTTCCCTGGCGGATTGATAACGGCGGTCGCGATCCTTCTCCAGGCACTTGCGAACAATGCGTTCGAACTCCTCCGGCAGTTCGTAGTTAAGGCGGCCCAGCGCGTCGGGAGGCGATTGCAGAATGCGCGCCAGCGTCTCCTGCGCGGATGCGCCGGCGAAAGGAAGCTTGCCGCTGGCCATCTGGTACAGCACCACGCCCAGACTGAACAGATCGGTGCGATGATCCACATCGCGGCCCAGCGCCTGTTCGGGACTCATATAGGAAACCGTGCCCAGCACGACGCCGCCGCTGGTCAGGAACTGCGTGGCAAGCTGGCTCGACGCGGGAATTTCGGTGCCTGTCACGGGCAGAATTTTCGCGAGCCCGAAATCGAGGACCTTCACATGCGATCGCGCGCCGATCATCAAATTGGCGGGCTTGATATCGCGATGGACGATCCGGCGGCTATGTGCGGCGTCGAGAGCGTCGGCCACCTGGGTGGCAATCGAAATGATCTCCGTCATCGGCAGCGGGTCGCCTGTCAATCGCTTTTCGAGTGTCTCCCCTTCGATGTATTCCATCGCCAGAAAATGCCGGCCGCCGGCTTCGCCGATCTCGTAAATATGCGCGGCGTTCGGATGGCTGAGGGCCGAGGCTGCCCGCGCTTCCTGCACGAACCGGGCCAGCTTTTCAGTATCGTCGGCGACCTCCGGCAGCAACACCTTCAGCGCCACCTTGCGATGCAGCCGCGTGTCCTCGGCTAGAAACACCTCTCCCATGCCGCCTTTGCCCAGCAGGGAAACGATCCGGTAGTGCGCCAGGGTTTCTTCCATTACTCCGCTCGATTATAAGGGACCACCATCTCGGCTCGAAACTGATTGTTCTCCACGTGCGCCGTCAGACGAGCTTTGTCGCCAAATCGCGTCGCCAGGCGGCTCCGGACATTGCGCAATCCTAAACCGTGCCGCCGCGGCGATGGCGAATCGGGATCGAAATCGTTCGCCACGCTCACCTCCATAGACCCGTCGATCACGTGGCCTTCCACGCGAATCAATCCGCCGTCCACCATGGTAGCGATCCCGTGCTTCACCGCGTTTTCGATCAGCGGCTGCAGCACCAGCGGAGGCACCATGCAGTCGGAGCAGTCCTCATCCACATCGATTTCGACGCGCAGACGCGATCCGAAGCGCACCTGTTCGACTTCGAGATACGTTCGCGAGAGCGCCAGTTCCTCGCGCCACGAAATCGTCTCGCGCTCGCCCAGGCCCAGCGTGTTTCGCAGAAAGTCTGATAACCGGATGCACATCTCGCGAGCCCTGGCGGGATCCACCGTGGTCAGCGCCGTAATCGAATTGAGGCTGTTAAACAGGAAGTGCGGATTGATCTGCGCCTTCAACGCCCGCAATTCCGCATCGCGAGCCAGCAACTCCGCATCGCGCGAAGCCTGCTGAGCGAGCTGCATATAATGAAGCGCGATCGACACGGTGTACAATAGCAATCCCACCGCAACCAGGTGAGGCATTTCTCCCTGAAACCGGGCGTTGGCATGCATTCCCTGACGGGCGATGAAACTCGCCAGCCTCACCCACAGCCCGCAGGCGAGCAGCGCCGCGCCCAGGTGCTGGATCAGCAGTTTCACCGGATGAGTGGTCCGCAACGGCAGATACCGGCACATGTACCAGGGGGTCAAACAGAAAACCGCGTACAAGACGCAAAGCGGCGCGGCGAGCTCCGCCGACTCCTGGACGGAGAGGGTTCCCGGCATGTGGAGCAGCCCGGTGAGCAGCGCGCCGATTAGAACCCACACCGCGATGTAGGCTTCGATCCACGTTCTCTTTGTAAAAATCGGATGCATGACTTGCGGGTTAGTTCTGAATGGTCACGCCGCCGAAGATGGCGAATCCGTTCACGACGACATGGGTGCGCTTGCCATCCTGGGCGACGCGCGAGTCCATGGTCTTATCCTCATAGCCGCCGAAAATCCCCGAACCGCGCACCGTCACGTCCCAACCCTCTGGCAGGCGCAGCTCGACTCCTCCGAACAGCGCGTTGGCTTCAATCAGAATCTCATCTTTGATCGAGCCCGCCTTGCGCATATCGATCTCGACACCGCCAAACATCGCGAACGCTTCGCCGCCTTGAAAATCCTGTGAGTCGATCCGCCTCCGCACGCCGGAGAAAATAGCCCACTCACTCAAGGTGTTGAGCGAGCTCGACGTTCCGGACCTATTCCAATCCGAAATGATCTTGCTTTTGATCTGCTCCGCCACCTCTCGACTGGCATTTCCGGTTCCGGGCGGATCGTTCCGCGAATTGTACCGGTCCACGCTCTTGGCCAACATTCCGATCCCGATCATAATGAGAATCGCCGGCCAAACAAATCGCCACAGATTCCCGTGGATAACGTTGAAGTTATTGAGCAGAAAGAGGATACCGGCTATGGTGACAACGCCGCCCCAGACCCTTCCGCCCATCCCCATGGATCGCGCGGCGTGCCCGACCCCGACCACGATCAGGATGACCGGCCAAAACCGTTCCAAATCATCGAAATAAGGAATTCCGAGGTTCTGGAGCAGCAAAAGGACGCCGATGCCGGCCAGGATGACGCCGCCTATCAGCCCACCGTGGCCCCGGCTCCGTCGCCAGCGCTCTCGAACGTAAGGGTCCATGTCGAAAATCCTTTCCCAAGTTGATCCTAACAGGCTGAAGGCGCAGGAGAAGCGTAGATTCGGCGAACGCCCCCGCCAGATCGGCGAGTAACACCACTTCGGGGACAGTCAGCTATGTTCCGAAGAGAATAATTCCGTCGGCACCCACTATCACCTCATGCCACGATTTGCCCGCGCGATCGCCGTCGGTTGCGCCCATCACATCACTCAGCGCGGGACGAACCGAGAGCCGGTTTTCTTTACCAACGGCGACCGCGAAGTGTATCTCGACTGGCTCAAAACGTCCGCGCGCCAAGCCCAACTCCGCATCCTGGCCTACTGCCTGATGCCGAACCACATCCATTTGATTGCCATCCCGGATGAATCTGATTCTATTGCAGTTGCGCTCCGAAGAGCCCACGGACGCTACGCCATTTACCTCAATAGCCGTCGAGGTCGGACCGGACATCTGTGGCAGAATCGCTACTACTCATGCGCCCTCGAAGGAGCGCATCTCTCGACCGCGTTTCGGTACGTTGAAAGGAACCCGTTGCGGGCTGGCCTGGCCCAGCAGATTGAGGAATACCCATGGTCGAGCGCGGCGGCTCACCTAAGCGGTCATGACCCCAGAAGTATCCTGGATATGAGCTTTTGGAACGACGGCGGTGCTTCCGAAAGTTGGAGATCCCTCTTGGCGTCACCAGAAGAACTGTCTGCCGTGCGCATGCTCCAACAGGCGACATTTACTGGCCGACCTATTGGTAGCGAAGGCTTTATTGATCAACTGGAGAGACAACTCGACCGGTCCTTGCGGCCTCATCAGGGAGTTCGGACGCGCTCTGCCGCAGCATAAATGGTCAGTGCCGGATCTCGCACCTCGGACCATAGCGGACTGTCCCCGAAGTTGACAAACCTGGCTGATCTTCTGGATACTCTCCATAGTGCGCCTCTGGGACGCCTCCTGTCCGCGGCAAGGGAGCTTGCTCCCACCCAATCGATGCTGAGTTTTACGGACCTTTCATTCCGGCCCTGTAATTAAGCGGAACCTGGGCAGCAACGGAAGGAAGGTTATGCCGCGACAGATCACCCCTGCTACCTCTCTCGAAAATCTGAGAAAAGAAGCCAAGCGCTGGCTCAAGGCGCTGCGCGAGAACGACCCCGAAGCCCACCAGCGGTTGCATCGAGCGTATCCAAGCCTCGCCCATCCGCCCGGCTTGCGCGACGTGCAGCACGCCATGGCATGCGAATACGGCAAGGCGAACTGGAAAGATCTTATAAAGACACTCCAGAACGATTATCAGAACGCGGCGCAGAACTTTGTCGATGCCTACGAGGGCAACGCCGCGGCGCTCCAGAGTTTGAATCGGCATTACGAACGCTCGTTCACATCGGAGGACGTAAAGGCGGAAATCTGGCGGCGAGTTTACTCCTTTCGGGAACGTTCTTTCCGAACCGCGAAAAACTATCTCTCTCTGGACGAAGCACAAATGATGATCGCGCAGGACGCCGGCTTTGGAAGTTGGGATGCCCTGATGCAGGGCTCGCCAGCGCCGGGAGCACCGTACGAGATCGACTCCAAGGAAAACCGCATCGGTCCCCGCCGACGGCTATCGACATCGGAGTGGGACCAGCTGATTGGCGCAATGCAGGAACGCCGCATCACCGGACTCGAAGCGAATGGATTGATGACCGACGCGGCATTGGTGCAAATCGCCAAGCTGGATCACGTCACTGCGTTGAGCCTCGGCGGGTCGCGCGAACTCACGGACGACGGTCTGTTGCAGTTGGCAGGTATGCCGCAGCTGGAGTATTTGAATCTCAGCGAATATCCCGGCGGCAAGCTCACCGATCGGGGGCTCGAAGTGCTCCGGCACCTGCCCAATCTCCGGACTTTCGAAATGACCTGGCAGGCCGGTATCACCGATGCCGGCGCAGCCAATTTGCGATTCTGCGACCGGCTGGAACGAGTCGATATGATGGGTTCACCCACCGGCGATGGAGCCATTGAAGCGCTTCAGGGCAAGCTCCACCTCCGTAATTTCAGTACCGGCCGGCTGGTCACCGATGCGGGCCTCCCTCTGCTGCACAACTTCCCGCTGATGAAGAAGATGAAGAAATGGCACGACCCCCAAATCGCCGGCGCGCCACGCCTGCTGATCGATGGACCGTTCACGAATGCCGGTTTCGCGGGTCTGGCCGGACTCGAAGGCGTCTTTGACTTGGACCTGTTCTGGCACGTAACCGGCATCACCACGGACGCCCTCGTCTATTTGACCCGGATGCCGAATCTCGCTGCTTTAGGATGCGACGGCCATCTCAGCGACGACACCGCGATGCGTCACATTGCCGCCATCCCGCGCCTTCGCACGCTACGCGCGCAGGAATCGGCCGCAACCGATGACGGGTTTATCGCGCTCAGCCATTCGCAGACACTCGAAGCCTTCTGGGGCCGCGTCTGCCTCCGCTTCGGCAGCCGTGGATTTGTGGCGTTTTCGAGCATGCCCTCGCTGCGAAAACTGGGCGTCGGGCTACAGAATGTGGACGATCAAGCGCTGTCCACCCTACCGCAGTTCCCAGCCCTGGAGGAACTGACGCCGGTCGGCTTGACCGACGACGGCTTCCGCCATGTAGGCCGCTGCAACCGTCTGCGGCACTTGACCTGCATGTATTGCCGCGACACAACAGATGTGGCCACGGAGCATATCGCGGGACTCGAGCTGAAACACTATTACGCCGGCCTGACGCAGATTACGGATCGCAGCCTGGAGATTCTGGGCCGCATGTCGTCGCTGGAGCAGGTCGAGTTCTATGAGTGCAACGGCATCACCGACGCGGGCCTGCCTCATCTCGTAAGCTTACCGCGCTTACGCGAAATTCATCTCACTGGATTACCGGGCGTTACTTTGGCGGGCACGGGAGTGTTTCCTGGGCATGT
Source organism: Bryobacterales bacterium (assembly GCA_963813145.1). Lineage (GTDB taxonomy): Bacteria > Acidobacteriota > Terriglobia > Bryobacterales > Bryobacteraceae > Palsa-187. The sequence goes on along the minus strand of CAWEXX010000001.1, from coordinate 662,766 downwards.
GAGAGTGAAGTATTCGACCTGAGCTCTGGACACACTTCGGCTGTATGAAAAGTCGTGAGCGACCGGCGGGTTAGCACCGGCCGCTAGCGGGTTGGACTGTCTCTAGCCATTGCGGAGGACCCGAGCACACAGGATCCCGAACAATCATGCTTTCGATGCACAGCCCTCTGAAGTTCCCGGGTGCGGCAATCATAGCTATCCGCCCGTCCCGTAACTTTATGGGATCGATCCCAAAGTCCCTCCGTCGCCCCAATACATATAGTTCAGGCCGCAAGCCGTCTGACGGGCTCCGTGAGGCTCAGGACCACCGTAATACGACATTTGCTGGCCAGCAAAAAACTGTCAAAGAAGCCCTCGATGGTTGGACTCCTTCTGACTGGAGATTACTCGAGGAAAGAAAAGACGGAGTACAGACCAAGGCGCAAAGCACGTTAAGGAAAGGGGATAAAAATTTGGGAACGCCGGTTACCAACTCGCCGCCAAACGTCAGCGGGTGGAAGTTCTGGTGAAGAGACCGAAAACGCCTTCTCTGCATCCTCTGCGTCGCCTGAACCGCTGCGGCGAAGGATGCGGTTGTTATTCCCAGACCCACTATTCCTGTCAATAGAGGAGATATGGACACGACATTACTCAACCGGCTAAAATGCAGCAAGTGAAACCATCGCCGACATTCTACGAGTTCTTTGCTGGCGGTGGCATGGCTCGCATCGGTCTTGGTTCTGCGTGGAGGTGTTCGTTTGCAAATGAATGGTGCGACAAAAAAGCGTCATCATATCGTGCGTACTTCGGTAGTGACGAAATTAAGGTTGAAGACGTAGCCAAGCTCACCGTCCAGAATTTGCCCGGTGTTCCGACTCTTGTCTGGGCATCTTTCCCTTGTCAGGACTTGTCCCTGGCCGGCAATGGCTCTGGATTGGCCGGTGAGAGGAGTGGAGCCTTTAAACCTTTTTGGAACCTCATGCGCGGGATGATTGCCATCAACCGCGTTCCACAAATTATCGTTTTGGAGAACGTGATTGGTACTCTCACTTCTCACGACGGGCGGGATTTCGCAGTTATCGTAGGCGCTCTTGCGCAAGAGGGCTATCGGGTTGGGGCGCTCGTGATCGATGCAGTGAGATTCTTGCCGCATTCCAGGCCAAGGCTCTTCATCGTGGGGGTGCATCGGGAAGTCGTCGTTCCACCGCAACTTGTTTCGTCCGACGCCTCGGAACCTTGGCATACAAAATCCCTCCGATCGGCGTTTGAGCTTTTGCCAGAGCGCCTTCAAAATGATTGGATTTGGTGGAACCTTCCAATCCCAAACGACCCAATACCGGCATTTGACAGCCTGATCGAAGAAACGCCAACCGGCGTGGAATGGCACACAAAAGAACAAACCGACCACATTATTGGTTTGATGTCCCCGGTCCATTTAAAAAAGCTCCGGAAAGCCCAACTCCTGAAGGCGAAAATCGTCGGCACAGTCTACCGGAGAATTCGCCCGAACGAAGACGGCGTGAAAGTGCAACGGGCCGAGATCCGGTTCGATCAGATTTCGGGTTGCTTAAGGACGCCCGTTGGGGGTTCCAGTCGTCAAACAATTGTCGCCGTGGACGGTCGCAAGATCCAATCACGGCTCTTGTCAACACGGGAAGCGGCACGCCTCATGGGTGTCCCCGACGATTATCCGTTGCCAAGGAACTACAATGACGCTTACCACCTGTTCGGTGACGGACTTGCAGTGCCTGTCGTACGTTGGTTGAGCAAGCATCTTCTGACACAAATCGCTGCCGCCATTCAGGTTATGATAGCGGCTTAATGCCGCCTCAACAGAACGAGCCGGAAGGCGTTCCTCAAGATGTAGCTGCGATCCGACAACAGATTCGCGCATTCCTCGACTCCACCGACCCGAACGGAAGAAAAGTTGGGACTGCAAAATGGGGCGTGTATGCCTTCTACGACTACGACGGCGAACCGATTTACGTAGGGCAGACCAATGAGATGTTGCAAGTGCGGATTGGACGTCATCTCACGAATCAGCGCACCGACGCCGTAGCGATGAACGTATTGGATCCTTTTGAAGTGGCGGAAATCGAAGTGTGGCCGCTTTGGGCGTTGGAAGGTCGGGATAGGAAAGACCGTGAGGCGAGAAATGAACTGAACGCTGCAGAATACACCGTTTTCCAACTGGTCCTGGGTCAGTCAAGTTTTGGCGCGGTGCTCAACGAAGGCGATATTGCGCCTATGGCTCAGATTGAGCTCCCTCCCTCTACTAGGGCACGCATTATTCCTAGCGATTTATACGAACAGCGGAAGCACCCCGATGTTCGAATCGCCAGAAGGGCGACAACGATTGCCGCTCTCGCACGTGTCATCAGTGAACGAAAGGTGTCAAAGGGTCTTCGGCGCACGCTTATGACTCAAGCTCGGCGTCTGGAACGGCTTGCAACACAGCGATACAATCAGATTGGCGGCAACGTGCCAATCGCCGAGCCCGGCGAAGAGGTCTGAAATGGACACCGTTTCCACGGCGATTCGCTCGCAGGTAATGGCTCAAGTCCGATCTCAACGCAATCGTTCGACTGAATGGCGGGTCCGGGCATTGCTCGTCCGAAGTGGCGTTCGGGGTTGGCAGCTAAATCCTGATGACGTACCAGGGTCGCCAGATTTTGTTTTTCGAATAGAACGGCTCGTGATTTTCACTGACGGCTGTTTCTGGCATGGCTGTCCCCGTTGTGGGAAGGTGCCGAGTTCCAACACTGCATATTGGGATGGCAAGATCGCCCGCAATCGTAAAAGGGACAGGGCCAATACAGCAGCCCTCCGTCAACAGGGCTGGACAGTGTTACGTTTTTGGGAACACGATCTGACTTCGCTCAAGAAGGTCGCCGACAGGGTACACTCGGCACTCCAAATCGCTTTGCAAACGAAATCAGGAGAAATCAGAAAGGGAAACCCATGACCGCACACTCAAATACGTTTGGACGCCTTCGCGCTGGCATTTGAGTGGTCCCGCGTTTGTCACGCGCGTGGCGTCGCAACTCCGGATGCCTTCACTTGCTGCGATAAATCGTCCTGTAGGGCGCGGACAGAAAACCTAACGCTCCTAGTCCCGCCCCAATGGCCGCACCGGGGCCGACGTATTTATCGCCGTGTCCTTCGTTCGAGCAGGAAGGGCACGCGGCGAACCCGACGCCGATACCTGCGCCTACCCCTATTGCTGTCCAGAGGATTCCGCGGCGAATCCGGCGGCTGGGGTCGGCGATTCGTATATGGCGGATCTCGGCTCGGGCGATCGAACGCTCGCCGGTCTTTTCCCGCACGACCACCGCGTCTCCACTTGCGGATACAAATGCCGCGCGCGTGCGGTTGCCGCTCCGGTCCGTGACCTCGATTTTGTGATCGGCGGCGATGCGCTGCACGGCGTCCCACTCGGCGGCGAACGCCGCATGGGCCATGAGGAACAGAACGATCAGTTTCATAGGCCTTATAGTGACAACTATGGACGGCTTCTTCAACGACCTCAAACACTCCCTTCGCACCTTCCTGCGCAATCCCGGCTTTACTCTTACCGCGCTCGCCGCGCTTGCGCTGGGGATTGGGACTAATACCGCCATTTTCTCGGTCGTGAACCGCGTTCTGTTGAAACCGATCGCCGCGCCTGATCCTGACAACATCGTGGTCCTCGGTTCCTCGAACCCCAGCGGCGTACGGGTGGGAGCCTCTGAGACTCGCTACAATCTGTGGCGCGAGCAGACCAGCCTGTTTCAGGACATCTCCGCTTATCGCTACGCGTCCATGAATCTTACCGGGGTGGATGCGCCGGAGCAGATCGAGATGGTGCAGGCTTCGGCGGATTATTTCCGGCTTTTTGGCCTCCAGGCCGTCCAAGGCCGGAGCTTCACCGCGGAGGAGGACCGGCCCAAGGCGGGGCACTTCGTGATCCTTAGCGATGCGTTCTGGAAGCGAGCCTTCGCCGGCGCGCCGATGCTTGGTAAGACCGTTTCGCTCAACGGCACCCCCTACGTGGTGGTTGGAATCATGGTGCAAGGGGTGGAAGTGGAGGCGCCGAAGCCGGTCGATGTCTGGGTACCGTTTCAGATCGATCCCGCGAGCGTCGATCAGGGCCACTACTTCAGCGTAGCCGCGCGTGTCCGCCCCGGTGTCACGCCGGGCATGATGAAGGCCCAGCTTCAGCTCGCCGCCGACGAGTTCCGGCACAGGTTCCCCGGCGTCAGCACCACTCTTCCGGGCGTCACGTTCTTCGCCGAACCGATCCGCGACGTGATGGACCGGAACATACGCCCGTCGTTGTTGATCCTCGCGGTCGCGGTCAGTTTCGTGCTGTTGATTGCCTGCGCCAACGTCGCGAATCTGCTGCTGGTGCGGGCCGCAGGGCGAAAACGGGAGATCGCGATTCGCGTCGCCATCGGCGCGACACGGGCGCGGCTTATGCGGCAACTGCTTGCAGAGAGCGTCTTGCTTTCACTCGCCGGAGGCGCCCTGGGCCTGATTGTCGGCATGATCGGAATCCGCGCGCTGCTCGCCCTGAACCCCGGCGGTATTCCACGCATCGGGCAGTCTGGCGTCACTCCCGATTGGCGAGTGACCTGTTTCACATTAGCTGTGTCGCTGGCAACGGGCGTGATATTCGGATTGATTCCCGCGCTTCAGGCCTCGCGGATCGAGATGAGCGCCGTGCGGAGGAAGAACAAGGTCCGCGCGCTGCTCGTCGTGAGCGAAGTTTCGCTGGCGCTGATCTTATTGATCGGCTCAGGCTTGCTGATTCGAAGCTTCGTATCGATGCGGTCGATTGATCCGGGCTTCGACACACATAACGTTTTGACGGTCCAGATGTCGCTGAGCGGGGAGCAGTATCAGAAGACCGTGGGACTTGCGCGGCTGGTCGATTTGAGCGTGGAACGGATTCGAGCGCTTCCGGGAGTCGAGTCGGCCGCGTCCGGCTGCTGCATGCCTATCGGACCGGTTCCCAACGCGCCTTTCGTGATTGCCAATCTCCCACTGAACGGGACGTTTCATGCGCGCGCGGGCATGCCCATCATTTCGCCCGAGTACTTCGATGTTTTCAAAATCCCGATCGTGCGCGGGCGCAAGTTTACTAATCGAGACGCGGCGAGTGCGCCGTTGGTGGCCATCATCAATCAGGCGATGGCGAGGCAGTTTTGGCCCAACGGCGACGCGATCGGCGGGCAGGTCAGCTTGGGTTCGAAGACTGCGAACGAAAATCCGAAGTTGCTGGAGATCGTCGGGATCGCGGCCGATGTTCGGGAGCGGACCGACCGCAGTACCGATCCAGCCGGAAATACGATTTATGTTCCGCTGCCCCAAAGCTCCGATGCATTTACTGCCTATATCGTTCGCAGTCCGACAATATGGATGATTCGGACCCGCGTCGAGCCGCACTCGCTGGCCTCCGCGATCAAGACCGAGTTGGTTCAAGCCAGCGGCGGGCTGCCGGCGGTGAATGTGCGGTCGATGGATGAAATTATGGCGGCGTCCACGGCGCGGCAGGATTTCAATATGGTGCTGATGCTGATTTTCGGCGGCTCGGCGCTGCTGCTCGCGGCGATCGGCATTTATGGGTTGATGGCTTTCAGCGTCGAGCAGAGGACTCGTGAGATCGGTATCCGCATCGCGCTGGGAGCCGGTTCGAACACGGTGCAAAACATGGTGATCGGCCAAGGCATGCTGCTGGTCCTGATTGGCGCTGCAATTGGAGTCGCGGCATCCCTGGGCCTAACCAGGTTTCTGGCGAGCTTCTTATATGGTGTCGCCGCGGTCGACCCGCTGGTGTTTATCGCGGTGCCGATTCTGTTGGGGGCGGTGGCTTTGGCTGCAATGTGGCTGCCGGCGCGCCGGGCTAGCCGGGTGGATCCGATTCAAGCGCTGCGATGCGACTGAAGAACTCGCGCATTCCGGCTTCGAGACCGGGCGTGCAGGCGACGCAGTTGCCTTCGTAAATCGAGCGTTTGCCGTTGAATGCGAAGAATACGGCACCCGCTTCTTCGAGAATCACCTGGGCGGCCGCCATATCCCAAGGGGCGACTTTGGGCTCGACCCAGGCGTCCATTTGGCCTTCGGCCAGCATCATGGCGTCGGGGGTCCCACCCAGGCAGCGGAAGGCCCAGAATGAGGTCAGATAAGACCCCAGCAACTCCCTTACGGAGGCGTTTTTTGCCCGATTCAGGCTGTTTAGCGAGATCACCGCCTGCTGCGGTTTGTCGATTGTGGAGACTCGGAGGCGAATATCGTTGCGGTACGAGCCTCCGCCGCGGGATCCCCAGCAGGTGTTGCCCATCAAGGGGAGGTGCACGACGCCGGCTTGCACCTCGCCATCCTTTTCCAGCGCGATGAGAACGCTCCAAAGCGGATTTCCACGGACGAAATCCCGTGTGCCGTCAATAGGATCGATGATCCAGCGGCGGCCGTTCTTCGACGACTTACTGGAGCCTTCCTCGCCCAGAATCCCGTCCTCAGGAAAGGATTCCTCCAACATTTTGGCAATCAGTTTCTCGCATTCCTTATCGGCGATGGTCACGGGCGAGTCATCGGGTTTGTTTTCGGCAGAAATTCCCGCTTTTTGATGGCGCAAGGCGAGCTTCGCGGACAGGTCGGCGATGCGGCGGGCGGTTTCAAGCTCTTGAGTGTATGGCATTTATCAGGATTGGGAGCGCCGGAACAGGAGGCCGCCGATCCAGGCGCAGGGGACGGCTGTGACTGCCAGGGAGATGGGATACCAGGCTGGGCCAAGGTGCATGGGGACGGTGATGATTGCGCCGGCGGTGCTGAGGACGAGGCCGATCAGACCCAGGGATAGGGCGTGCTGCATGGGCTTTTCCGGCGCTAGTCTTGCGGTGATATAGCCGCCTACGATTCCGTACAGGATCCGGTAGAACAAAGCCAAGGCGTTCAAACGAGGGTCCGTCATGGGGCCAGAAGCCGGAAATACCTTGAGCGTTTGCAGCAAATAGTCGGTGGCGACCGAAAGGATTACGATGGCGACAAATCCAGCTAACAGGGCACGGGTGCTTTTCCACAATGGGCGTCCGCTCGATGTCATCTCCGATCCTCCCATCGTAGCTGACGGCGACGCCGCTTTCCGGGCTGCGCCCGTTTGGACGATAGACAAGGGTCACAGTAGAGTAAGCTGTCCCACCGATTTTGTTGGCGAGAGTTGTCGCGTCTGCCCGCATGCTCACGCATGGCGGCTCAATATCGACACGGAGCCGCGACCGTCAGGAAGCGGGCATGCACGGAAAACGGCGCTTACGAAATGACCGGGACAACCGAATCCCGAGAGAATGCCGGCTAAGAGCCGGCGGCAGGTCGGGGACCTGCCCCACCGCTGGGCAATGCGAACAACTAGTTTTCTTTTGGCACTCGCTCGATATGATCGATGACGATTACTGGCTGCGGGAGCTTTTTGCTTTCGAGTTTCAGGCCCAGTTGGAATTCGACGGCGTCGAATAGCGTTCGGCCCACGGCTGGAGTCTCTTCCGTCGATTTCGGCGTGGGCGTCCAGTCCAGATTGAAGTTATAGGAGCCTTGTAGGCCGGTTTGATCCACTACCTGAACCGGGAAATCTCTGGGCGACATTTCCTGAAGGGAATCGGACAGCACTGCCATGGTGGTGTGCTTACATGCCATGTGTTTCTGTTCAGGTGCTCCATCGGCAGGGCGGCAGCCCCGCTCGCTCAGGAGACCCGCTTCGGTTGGCTGCATCTTCGGTCCGGCTTTTCCCACCACCAGTGCATAGACCGGCATCACCTTTTGATCGGTGTGCACTGTCAGATTGAAACGTTCGGCAAGAAGAGTTTGCAGCATTCGGCGCATTTCATCGGTCGACGCGGTTTGGGGGGCTTTGGCCACGATGTCAAAACGGTCGGATTCGAGCCAGGACGGCGCTCCGAACAGTGCATCGGCACGGACATGCCAGGCGAGCATCAGGATAACCTTCATGGGCACGTTTCTAATGGTGAGCTTGCCGCCGGGGAGCATGTCTACCATCATTCGGGGTTCGCCCGACTTGTTTATTTTTACGTCGGCTACTTCGAAGGAGGGAGGCTGGAAGAGCAAGAGGATGATGGCGATTTGGGTCGCACTAAGTGACATTTTCGGTGTCATCCAGCTTACACCTGGGCGCTCGGGCAGGTCGGGAACCTGCCCCACTTTTCAGGAAAGATTGGCCGGACGGGGTTAGTTTGACGATCGCGCCGCTGATGATGACGAGGCCCCGATCGTTGGCGTCTTCCCAGACGGGGAGTTTGGGGCAGGACGTGCGCCAGGCGCTCATTACTTCTTCATAGGTGCGTTCGCGGTCGGAGAGCCATTGAAGAAGATCCAGGATCAGGGCTTCTACGACGGTGTCAGTCATCACTTCAGTTTACTTTGCGGAGGATGATGCCTTTGGACCAGGGGTCCCAGAGGATTCCATAGGTGGGGTTGTCTTCGGCCATCACGGGATCGAAGCCGGCGGATTTGCAGTTCGCCAGAAGGCCTTCCTTCGAGAAGACTCTCGTCTCCAGCGTGTTGCCGTGGCCGTTGTGGAAGATCAGGTTTTCGAACATTTCCAGGCGGCCTTCCAGGGTGCGGTTCAGCAGCACGTAGTCGGACCGGAATTTGATTACTTCCCAATCGTGCAGGTTGGGAAAGTGCTCCAGTGTGTCGCCGGTGGATTCGTAAGGAGACGAGAAGACCACGAAGCCGGTCGGCTTGAGCAGGCGGGCGAGGTTATCGAAGGCGGTCTGGACCGGGGCAGGAACGTGCTCCAGAACTTCACTGGCGATGATGAAGTCGCAGGAGTTGGCCGCGCCGGACTGGGGATCCATGATGTCGAGGCGGGGCTCGCGGTGGAGGAAGGTGTTCTGGTAGTTGAAGCGCTTGGCGAGAACTTTAGCTACTGGTCCCCAATCGCTGAGGCTGATGCCGCGGATTTTGCGATCGTTCGGGAAATTCTTCAGAGGGAGGCTCTGGCCGAAGAGTTCGGTCGAAAGGGCGTGGACGATCCAGCGGAAGCGGACGTTGGAGCCGCACTTCGGGCAGCTCGGGATTTCGCGGTCCAGAGTTTCGGCGCGGCACGGCGAGTTGCAGATGTTGCAGATGAAGTGGTGCAGAGAGATTAGTTTATCGGTTTGTGGAGGGGGCGGACTACAATTAATTTGTGACTCATCAGGTTACTTTAATTCCCGGGGACGGGATTGGTCCGGAGGTTTCCTCCGCTGCGCGCCGGGCTGTCGATGCTACTGGCGTTTCGATCGATTGGGAAGTGGTGCAGCTTAACGAAGAAGTGATTCGAAAGGCGGGGGTTTCGCTGCCGCAGGACGTTCTGGATAGTTTGGAGCGGACGCGGGTAGGGCTGAAGGGGCCGGTGACTACGCCTATCGGCGAAGGGTTCGCCAGCGTCAACGTGGCTCTGCGGAAAAAGCTCGATTTGTATGCCAATGTGCGGCCGGTGCGATCTTTGCCGGGGGTGGCGACGCGGTTTTCCGATGTGAAAATCGACATGGTGATTTTCCGGGAGAACACGGAGGATCTTTACTCGGGGCTGGAGCATGAGGTGGTGAAGGATGTCGTCACCAGTCTGAAGGTGATTACGCGAGTGGCGTCGATTAAGATTGCCGAGTATGCGTTCGCTTATGCCAACCGGCTGGGGCGGAAGAAGGTCGCGGCGATTCACAAGGCGAACATCATGAAGCTCGCCGACGGGTTGTTCCTGCGATGCTGCCGCGAGGTGGCGGCGCGGTTTCCGCATATCGAGTACAAGGAATTGATTGTCGATAATGCGTCGATGCAACTGGTGATGAGGCCGGAGACGTTCGACGTGCTGCTGCTGCCGAATCTGTACGGCGATATCGTGTCCGACCTGGCGGCGGGGCTGGTGGGCGGACTGGGGATTGTCCCGGGGGCGAACATGGGCGAGGGTCACGCGGTGTTCGAGGCGGTACACGGGTCGGCTCCGGACATTGCAGGGAAGGGAATCGCGAATCCGACGGCGATGATGTTGTCGTCGGTGATGATGCTGATTCACTTGGAGGAGCTGGAGGCGGCGCGGAGGCTTCAGAACGCGATTGAGAAGGTTTATGCTGATCGGTCGGCGCTGACGGGGGATGTGGGGGGGAAGGCTTCTACGGTTCAGTTTACGGACGGGGTGATTCGGGCGATGGCGAGGTAGTGGCTCGGAAATCCTGAATGTTATGTGGCGTACGCCTCCAGGCGTGCCGCATCGACATTCGTGTCGATGTGTCTTTCCACCTCACGGAAAAAAGGCCCCACGTCGACACGACTGTCGACGCGGCACGCGTGGACGCGCGCGCCACACGGGGGGAATAATATTCGTTATGAGTGAGGCACGCTAGCTAAGAGCTGGCGGGCAGGTCGGGGACCTGCCCACGTATTCGGTTTCTTCGGGTACGTCGGTGGGGCTTTCGAAGTCTAGTTTGTAGCCATCGGGGTCTGAGATTACCGTCACCCACATGTTATTTCCGACGAAAGGGTTTTTCGCCTGGATTCCGCGCGCAACGGCCTGGTGATAGATGGCCAAGGCGTCTTTGCATTGGAAGCAAATCGATACACCCTGGCCGCGTTGCCCTTCGAAAACTTTCTCCTGGAGCATGAGGGCTGCGCCGCCGAGCTGAAGCCAGCACCAGCGGAGCTTGCCCTCAACGATCCATTTCTTGGTTATTTCGAAGCCCAGCCCGTCGACGTAGAAAGGGAGGGACGCCTCCATATTCTTCACCAGGAAGAACGGCACCACCTGCTGGACGTTCGATTCGGTCACTTCATCAAAAACGATATCAAATCGACTACGCGCATCGAGTAGCCCCATTCGTTGTCGTACCAAGCCAGGACTTTCACCAGGTTTCCGGCGAGGACCTTGGTCATCAGCGAATCCACGATGGAGCTGTTGGGATTGTGCAGCATATCGGTGGAGACGATGGGGTCCGCGGTGTAGGCGAGGATCCCTTTGAGAGGGCCGTCGGCGGCGGCTTTGAGGGCTCCGTTCACTTCGGCGTCGGTGGTGTTTTTCGTAGTCAGGACGACCAGATCGACAGCGGAGACGTCGGGGGTCGGGACGCGCATGGAATAGCCGTCGAGTTTACCCTTGAGCTCCGGTATCACCAGCGAGATGGCTTTCGCGGCGCCGGTGGTGGTGGGGATCATGTTGAGCGCGGCGGCCCGGGCGCGGCGCAGATCCTTGTGCGGGAAATCGAGCACGTTCTGATCGTTGGTATAGCTGTGGATGGTGGTCATCGACCCTTTTTCGATGCCGAACTTCTCGTGCAGGACCTTGGCGACAGGCGCGAGGCAGTTGGTGGTGCAGGAGGCGTTCGAGACGATGTGGTGCTTGGACTTGTCGTAGGCGCTGTCGTTTACGCCGAGGACGATGGTGATGTCCTCGTCTTTGGCGGGCGCGGAGATGATGACCTTTTTCACGGAGCCGCGCATGTGCTTTTTCGCGTCCTTGGCTTCCGTGAAACGGCCGGTGGATTCGACGACGACATCGGCGCCGACGCCGGGCCAATCGATTTCGGCGGGGTCTTTCGTGGCGAAGACTTTGATTTTCTTGCCGCCGACGATGATGATATCGCCTTCGACCTTGACTTCTTCATGAAGCCGGCCGAGGGTGGAATCGTACTTGAGCAAGTGCGCGATGGTGGCGACGTCTGTAAGGTCGTTGGCGGCGACAAATTCGATGTTGGGGTTGTGCAACCCGGCTCGGACCACATTTCTACCGATGCGGCCGAAGCCGTTGATTCCTACTTTGATGGACATAGATCTTTCTAGTTTAGCGAATTGAGGAAATTTTCTCGATTTGGGCGATGTGATTGAGGTCGTGGCCGCCCATGGTTTCGACGATGGTCTCGAACGTCATGGCGCCGCGCTCCGGGTGGGTCACGGGTTTCGAGAGAGCATTCGGCGGAAGCGAAGCAATGAGTTGCACGTTGTAAGTCGCGAACGGCGGTGAAGACGGCGAGGGCGGATTGGGTGTCGTACGCGGCATAGGTTTGGGCCCAGGTGTCCTGATCGAAGGGCTGAATGACGTGGTGAGGCTCGGCCAGGGTTTGTCGAAGACGATACGCGAAAACGATTTCGCAATCGGCGAGGTGGCAGAGGATTTCGCGGACGGACCATTTTCCAGGAGCGGGGGATTGGTTGGCGCGGGCCTCGCCTAGTGAAATAAGGGATTCGCTGAGTCTTGAGGGAGTGGAGGCGATGACGCGGCGCGGGTCGAGAGAGCCTAAGTAAGAAGCGTAGGGGTTCACCGATTAATTTTACAAAAATTAGTACCGGATGATGTAGACGGGATGCGATCAAGAGGATATACTTCATGATCGCTGGTGAACGGGGTGAGGTTGTAGCGGGGTAATCGATGTCGCATTTGAAGGACCGGCTGCGGTCCTGGATACAGGTTTGTTTAAAGTGGGCCGGGAAGGGTGATCAAAAGGTCGCGAGCGTTTTCGGGGTAAACGCCGAGGCTTCCCACCAGGCGGTATTGCATGTTCGGGAAGGCGCTCCTGGTGTGCCGATATGGTTGTTCACGACGGTCGCGCCGCTGCCTGAGACGGAGGCTCTGTGCGAGCGCGTGCTCCGGAACCCGAACGCATTCACGCTGGCGGCCTGGGCGCAAACGGATCTGTGGCGGCGCTGGGTGGCGATCAGCGTGGGTACGTGGACGGGGGAACGTGGCGCGTGGCCGCTGAAACTGGTCCCTTTCCTGGTCCCGCCTTTTCGAGTGCTGATCCTGAACCGGGATGGTGGATTCTTCGAAGGGACGCCTTCGAATGTTCTCGTGCATGCGGGCCGCTGCGGTTGGGATGGCGCGCAATCGGCATGGGGGGACACCAGGGAAGCGGCTCATTCGCTCCACGTCGAGGCGCGGGAGGCGGTTCGCAGGGTGCGAGCCCAGTGCGGTGAGGCGGTTCGGCGAGTGCGGGTCCGAGGGCGGGATCTGATTCACGGATTCGCCAAATTGTCGGCGGCTACGGGATTGCTGGTCTTATCGAGGGTCCTGCGCTGGACGTTTAATCCTCATCTCAAATTATTTTCGTGGCTGAGAGGTAATCAGCCCTTGATGCTCGAGACGGGCGTCCCGGCGGGCGAAGGAGTGGCCCGGTTCGCGCAAAGCGGATCGGAGTGGGATGGCGAGGCTCTGGAAGAATTCGCGTTAGCGAGCGGCGCGCGCTGGATCCTGTGGCAGGAGCGGGACGGCGACGATTTCCTCAACGATGGAGGAATCTTGTTTGAGGACGCACGGACGTTTGCGGCCTCGCGGCAGACCAGTTTTCGGGGATGGCAAGCGAAGGTGGCTGCCACCGCTCCGTTCCGCGCGTTGCAGGCGGGCGAGGCGAGCCGCGTACTGGCTCCGCTATCGAACACGATTTTGGTGGATCGGAAAAAGCTGCTGGCGCTGGGTGTTCCGCGATCGAGCATGCCGGCGACGGCTTGGCTGATTCTGTTCTGGAAGGCAGCGGCGGCAGGATGGCGATCGTACAGCATCGGACAGAATGGGCCGGTCGGCGAGCAGGCGGACTTTCCCATTCAGGAGACGGCGTTCGTGCTGCGGGCGCTTACCGATGGGACACTGGGCTGCCTTTCTCCGCGGCAGCCGGAGCTTTCGAAAGGAAACATTGGTTTCGCGCCCGGGCTGGGGCGGATGGCGAATCGGAATTCGGAGCGGCTGAGGGTGCTGATCGTGTCGCCGTTCCTGCCTTATCCGCTGTCGCATGGGGGCGCGGTGCGGATGTTCAACTTGTGCCGGGAACTTTCCGACCGGGTGGATTTTACGCTGATCGCGATGCGGGAGGCGAACGATGTGGTGGATTACGCTACGCTGCACGAGGTGTTCCGCGAAGTCCATGTGGTGGACAAAGACGAGCGGCCCAAACACGATAAGAGGCTGCCGACGCAGGTTTCGGCGAGCGAATCGAGGAGCCTGCGGGCGCTGATCGAGCAACTGGCGCAAAAGGTGCTGCCCGACCTGATCCAATTCGAATATACGCATTTCGCGGGATTTCGGGAATGCGCACCCGGCGTACCGGCGATTCTGGTGGAGCACGACTTGACGTTCAGTCTGTACCGGCAGTTAGCGGAGGCCAATCCGAGTGCAGCGGCGTGGCGCGAGTATCAGCGGTGGCTGGGGTTCGAACGGAAATGGCTCGGTGCATATGAAGGGATATGGACGGTCTCAGACGCAGATCGCGCCTGTGCGATGTTCGAAGGGCGCAGGAGCGCGGACCGAACGTTCGCGATTGCTAATGGGGTCGACATCGACCGGTATCGGCCGTGTGAGGCGGTCTCGGAAGCGCCGGAAGTGTTTTACGTGGGTTCGTTTCGTCATTTGCCGAATATTATCGGGTTCGAGAAGCTGCGCCAGGAAATTATGCCGAGGGTTTGGGCGAAGACTCCGAACGCGCGGCTCTGCGCGGTGGCGGGTCCCGAGCATGAACGGTACTGGCGACACTTTGGGCGGAAAGACGACTTGCGCGGCCTCGATCCGAGGATCGAGGTGCATGGATTCGTCGAGGACCTGCGTCCGTTGTACGCGCGGGCTTCGGTGGTGGCGGTCCCGCTGGAGGTTTCGGCGGGCACAAACATAAAGGTCCTGGAGGCGATGGCTTGCGGTAAGGCGATTGTTACGACTCCAGTGGGGTGCGCAGGGCTGGGTCTTCAAGATGAGTATCATGCCGCGATTCGCGAGGAGTGGGGGGAATTCGCGGATGCGATCTGTGAGATTTTGTCGGAGAGTGAGCTGCGACACGGCCTGGGTGTGCGGGCGCGAAGGGCGGCCGAGAACCATTTCGGTTGGACCGCCATTGCGGATCAGGCTTATGAGAGTTATGTGACGGTGGCCGGGGAGCCGTCGCGCGTTCAGCGTCGGTCGTTGAGTGTGGCGTAGAGTTTGACTATATGTGGCGCGCGCGTCCACGCGTGCCGCATCGACATTAGTGTCGATGTGTCTTTCCAGGCTCACGGAAACAACAGCCGAACGTCGACACGACTGTCTGACACGGCACGCGTGGACGCGTGCGCCGCACTAGACTAATGGGGTGATGAAAAAATCTTTCACAGGCTGAAGCCTGTGCCACCCTACGTTCGCAAATGGCTGAGAGCAGGTGGCACAGACTTTAGTCTGTGAGAGTTTTTCAGCATCCTGCTAGTGGGGCCAGGTGATGTGGCCGGGGGCGTCCAGGTCGATATCTACCGTTTCGCCTACCTTTAGAAACAGGGTGCTGGGGTTTTTCATGCCCCACGAAACATAGGGCACGACGAAGTGTACCTTCGTTTGCAGATGGTCGCCGGTGGCGGAGATGACGGCTGACGCGGTTAGCTGGTGACCGGCTCCGTGGATGGTGAAAGTGCCGTCGATGTCGACCTTGGATTCGCCGGTGGGGCTCACGGTTCCGCGGATGCGCGAGGGAGCGAAGCTAATCTCCGGGAATTGCTGGCTTTCAAGAACGTTGCGATGCATCCGCTTATCGCGCGCACCGCTGCCGCTGTCGCCGCTGGTAGCATCTATGACGATCTCGCCCGATGCCGCGCCGGTGGCGGGGTCGAATTGGATAGATCCCCGTTTGGCCTTGAATGCGCCATGAACGGTGTGGAGCACATCGCCGAGTGTGAACGCGGCGCGGCTCTGCGACGCGTCCAGCTCAAAGACGGCCTGAGCCTGACCGCAAGAGATCAGCAGCGTGAGAAAAGCAAACAGCTTCATGCGCTAAAGAATTTCCAGCCGAGCGAAAACGGGGCACGCGATGCGAGCGAGAACGGCGGCAAAGCTCCGGCGTGCACGGCGAGCAGACGCGAAAAATGAGCCGGTTCGGCGGCCAGTGCGCGAATGGCCCGGCGGCGGAAACCGTCGTGGCCTGCCATCGAGAGCATCAGCGTTTCCATAAGGTGAGGGACTCTCGCCATGCGGCGGTGCGCGGCGGCGTAGGCCGGAAGATTGTTATCCGCAAGCGCATCCCCCAAGGCGATCGCCTGCTGAAACGCGAGGGACAGCCCCAAACCCGTGAGCGCATCGACGGAACCGGAAGCATCGCCGATAAGAGCGAGGTTGGCGCTGGTCACCCGGGCGAAACGGCGGGAAGCGGTGACTGCGCCGCGGACAATCGACACCGCGACTCCCCGGCTCAGACGGGCTGCAAGCGCGGGGAACAACGGAAGCAGATCCTGATAGCGAAGAAGCGGATCGCTACAGATCATGGCGACGCAAAGCTCGTCTTTCCCGACCGGGGTAACGTAGGCTTGCGCGCCGTGAGCCCAGTGGACCTCGACCAGGTCCGTCCACGGCTCAATTCGAAAATGGCGGCGCGAACCGAAGCGGCGGCGATAAAGGCGTCCAGCTTCATCAAGGCCGGCGGCAATGCGGATACGAGACTGCGATCCGTCCGCACCAATGATCCAGCGGGCGCGCACGACCTGATCTCCAACCCGGATTCCCGAAAGGGCGAGGCCGCGAACCGGTGTGCCCCAGAACAATGAGATTCCAGCCTGGCGGGCGTGCTCGGCGAGGATGGCGTGTAGCGCGGTTCGACGCACTCCGAGGCCGGGTTGTTGGGGAAAACGCGCCGCTGCCGTGGTTTCTCCATTGAGAAATCGAATCCCTGAGAAAGGAACACCCGCGGATGGCGGGAGGACGACGCCGAGCTCACGAAGTGCGGCGATCGCATCGGGCATTAACCCTTCGCCACAACACTTGTCGATCGCCGGAACGCCGACTCCATCGAAAACAGCAACTTCGAAACCTTTGCGGCGCGCGGCGATGGCGGCTACCAATCCTGCTGGACCGCCTCCGGCGACAACCACATCGACTTGATCGATCATATTCACCATCGAAGCAAAATCAGTTCGGAACAGAATCCAGGTCCCATGGCAGCCAACAGGCCATAAGTGCCGGGCGCGGGTTTCCGGCGCTCCAGAAATTCTTCCAGCACGAACAATACCGACGACGAAGAAAGATTCCCAACCCGGCGCAGACAGTCCCACGAGGCATCGAGCGCGCCATCGGGCAGATTCAGAGCGTTTTCAGTAGCGGTGAGAATCGCCGGTCCGCCGGTGTGCATCACCCACGCCCCGATATCTTCGCGGCCGAGTTCATGGTCGGCAAGAAACGCGTCGATATCGCTCGCCAAGTGGCGATACACCATGTTCGGGACTTCCTTCGACAGGACGATGCGGAAGCCTCGTTCGCCGATATCCCAACCCATGACGTCTTCCGTATCGGGATAGAAAACGGAGCGCGTTCCCAGGATTTCAGGACCTGCGCCCGGGTGGTCATCGCCCACGACGATCACAGCCGCCGCGCCGTCGCCGAACAAGCCGGACGAGATGAGGTTGGCGATGGACAAATCGTCGCGCTGGATGGTGAGCGAACACAGCTCGACCGAGAGCAGCAGCGCCGCTTGATCGGGAAAAGCGCGCACATAATCCGCGGCGCGCGCGATGCCGGCCGCTCCGGCGACGCATCCGAGCCCGAAGATGGGAACACGCTTGATGTTGCGGCTGAGGCCCATGCGGTTCACAAGCTTCGCATCAATGGATGGACTGGCCACGCCGCTGATGGAGACAAAGAACAGCGCGGCGGGATCCTTCACCGATAGGCCGGCCCGGGTGAGCGCGTGGCAGATGGCGCTCTCGCCCAGCTCGCAGGCGGCATCGATCCAAATTTGATTCGCCTCGCCCCAGCTTTTCAATTCGGGATAGGCTTCAATCGGCAGTGCCAGCGAGCGGGTTTCCACGCCGGTGCGCGCATGCAGGCGATCCAGCATATCCGGCACTTCCAGTTTGTCCGCCCAATGATATTTGAGGGCTTGCAGAATCGTCTCTTGATCGTAGCGATGCTTGGGGAGCGCCGTGGCCGCACTGGCGATTCTCATATGAACCTATTTTGAACCTTTTGCACGGGCCAGTTCGGAGGCATACAGGCGGTTGTGCGGAAATTCGCGGGCGAGCCCTTCGAGCAGCCGTGCGGCGTTGGGCCGGTCGTTATCCCGAAGCGCGGCGACAGCGAGGAGCATGCGGGCGTAGGGCTGCAATAGATTCCCTTTCTCCGCGGTGAGCCGCAGCTTGGCGATTCCTTCCTGTTTATTGGTTTGGGCGCCGCCCCAACTGAGCATCCAGCGGACCGGCGCGGGCTTCAGGCTGAGCAGATAATTCTCGACTCCGATGGCGAGATATGCGTCGTAGCAATCGGGATGGGTATTCAAAAGATGCACCGCGAGCGCCCGCCCTTCCTTGACCACGCTAAGCGCAGCGAGATCGCGATGCTCGATCAAGGAAAGATAGTCCGCTTCCAGTCCATGCGCCAGCACGTCGGCCAGAAGGGCGTTTTGGTCGTCGGGAGAGCTGGCGCGAACGCGTTGCGCGGACTCGCGGGCGCTGGATAGCTCGCCCTCGAAGGCTCGCTTCAAGGCGAGGTCGGGGACGAGATGCTGACGCGAGCGGAATTTGTCGTCATCGACGAACAACTCAGAATCGAGGATCCGCAAACGCTCCAGTTCGGAAAACAAGTAGGCGGCCGCGTTCGACACGGGACCCATGGGATCGGCGGGATTCGCCTGTTTCCAAGAAACGAATTTCTGATGAGCGGAGGTGAAATCGAGGTCGTACATGGACCAATATCCTGAGTCCAATCCGGTGGATACGGGATCGGCTGCGGCGTATAGCGACAACGGCAGCGCGGCTAAAATGAAAAATCGCACGATGGTTCTTATATATTCATGACGCCGCGGGCGAGCGCGAGCGCTTCGGTCCACAGCTCGCCCGACGAGCCGAGTCCCGCGGCAGCGGCGGCGACTCCATCCACAAACTGATCTATTTGAGGGCGTGTAACGACCAGGGGCGGAGCAGCTTTGAGGACCACGAAATTGTTGCCGCTGATTTGAGTGAGAATATGCGACTCGCGGAACATGCGCCGCACCAGCATTTGTCCAAACGCGGCTGGATGAATTTTCTGGAACGTCTCGAAATACAAACGCAGGTTCAGCTTGCGAGGCGCCTGGAATTCGATCCCGTTCATCAAACCAATGCCGCGCACATCCTTGACCACGTCGCAATCAGCCAGGGCGGCGCGAAGCTGCGTTCGAAGGTACTCACCCATCTCCACGGCACGAGCACCGAGTCGTTCTTCCTCGAGCACGTCGAGAGTGGCCAAGCCGGCGCGCATCGCCAGACCATTTTCGCTGAAGGTGGAAGTGTGGACAATGGAGCGCTTCAACGACCCATAGACGGCGTCGTAAACGGCATCGGTCATTAATACGGCTCCGACGGGAATCAATCCGCCGCTAAGGGCTTTCGCGAGGACGACGATATCGGGCTCAATACCGAAGTGGTGGCTGGCAAGGAAGCGGCCGGTGCGGAACATTCCGGTCTGCACTTCGTCCGCGACCAGCAGCGATCCATAACGCCGGCACAGAGCCTGCGCGGTTTCGAGATAGCCCGGAGGGGGCAGAATGACTCCTCCCTCGCCCTGCACCGGCTCCACGATGAAGGCGGCAAATTTCCTGCTCGCGAGCGCGGCATCCAGCAGCGCAGTGTCGCCGAAGGGGACCTGCTCCGCGCCGGGCAGCATCGGTCCGAAGCCTTTACTCCAGAACGGGTCCGACATCAGCGACAGAGCCCCGCAGGTGAGTCCGTGAAATGCGCCGCGCGCGGAAAGCAATCCGGTGCGGCCTGTTTTGGCGCGCGAAAACTTGATGGCGGCTTCGATGCCTTCGCTACCGGAGCTGCAGAAAAATACCTTCTCCAGATTGCCACCGGCCAGTTTAGAAAGACGCGCCGCCAGTTCGCCGGCGGTATCGGGAACATGACTTTGCAACATCGCGGGTCCGCGGCGATCCAGCTCCTGCCGCAGCGCGGCGATGATGCGCGGATGATTGTGGCCGGCGTTGTGGACGCCGTATCCGGAAAGAAAATCGAGGATGGTACGGCTGTCGGCGACGTGCAATTCCGCGCCTTCGCAGCGGTCGTATTGGACATTCATCTCGAGCAAGTCGAGAAGTTTCGCCCATTGCGGATTGACATGCGCCTGATACAAATCGGCTGCCGTCGCGATGGCCACTGTTTGCATGGTACAGCTACTGGACGCTGGCCGAAGCTCTTCCGTTGCCGCGATATCATGAGGGCATGGGTGAAGATTCGACTCCCGAGGTTTCCGCAACGGCTGGGGACACCTTCGCGTCCAGTAATGTAGAGATGTCTGAGGATCTGAAAGCCCGTGTTATCAAGGTGATCGCGAAAACACAGCGGATTCCCGCGGAGACCGTTTCGATCGACAGCACCTTCGAGGAGTTGAAGATCGATTCCTTAGACGGGATCAATCTGATCTTCGCCTTGGAGAGCGAATTCAACGTCGATATTCCCGATGAAGAAGCGCGAGCGATCCGTTCCGTGCGCCAAATGGCACAAGGAATTGCCCACCTGATGGCACAGAAGCCCCCGGAGCCCTTAATACCTACACAAGGAGTCGCTTGAGGCGGGTTGCCGTTACCGGCATCGGCGTTATTTCCGCGGTCGGGGCGAATCGGGAATCGTTCTGGCGGGCAATTGCCGCTGGTGAGGGCGGAATCCGGCCGATGGAATTGGTCGCGCCTGGAACCGTGCGGTTTCCGAATGCGGCGGAGGCTCGGGAGTATCGGGTCGGCGATCATTTCGAAGAGAAGGACGTGGTATTTCTCGACCGGTTCGCTCAGTTCGCAGCGGTCGCTGCCCGAGAAGCCGTCGCCGACGCGGAGATCGAGTGGACGCCTGAGTTGCGGGAGCGCTCGGCCATCGTGACGGGCTCGTCGACCGGGGGACAGACCAGCGAGGACGAGTCCTTTCGCGACTACTATGAGCGCAAGCAGACGCGGTTTTCGCCGTTCGCGATTCCGAAGGCGATGTCGAACGCGGGGGCGAGCCGCATCTCTTTCGAGCAGGGCGTCACGGGTCCTGTTTATACGGTGTCGACTGCATGCTCGTCCGCGAATCATGCCATCGGACAGGCGTTCTGGATGGTTCGAAACGGCGCGGCGGAGTTGGCGATCGCGGGGGGAAGCGAAGCTCCTTTTTCACCGGGAATGCTGAAAGCGTGGGAGGGGATGCGAGTGGTTTCCCCGGACACGTGCCGTCCGTTTTCGAAGGATCGCAAGGGGCTGATTCTGGGCGAGGGCGCGGGGATGCTTGTGCTGGAGCCGCTCGAGCGAGCGCATGCGCGAGGGATTCATATTTACGGCGAGATCGCGGGGTTCGGAATGTCGAGCGATGCGCATCACTTGACGCAGCCGCTCCCGGAAGGCGCGGCTCGCGCAATGAAGGCGGCTCTTGCAGACGCGGGCATGGGTGCGGGGGTGGTCGGATATATCAACGCCCACGGCACAGGAACGCTGGCCAACGATCCGACCGAGACTCAGGCGATTCGTGCGGTGTTCGGTACGCATACGTCGAAGCTGATGGTGAGCTCGACCAAATCGATGCATGGACATGCACTGGGCGCGGCGGGCGCGATCGAAGCAGCGGCGACGCTGCTGGCATTGTCGCGCGGAGTGATCCCTCCCACGGCGAATTTTCTAGGCAGGGATGAGGCTTGTGATTTGGACGTCGTGCCAAACGTCGCGCGCAAGGTCAAGGTCGAGTGGGCTCTGTCAAATTCGTTCGCGTTTGGGGGGCTGAACGCGGTGATTGCGCTGAGGCGCTGATGCTCAGATCTTTGTTGCAGTGAAAGTCCCCTCGTTTGGGCTATTCATAATGAAGTGGCGGACAAAATGAAGTGGCGGACAAAGGCGGTTCTGATTCTGCTATCCACCCGCGCGATGATCGCCGGTGATCAGTCGTCGACGCAGGACCGAAGGGTGGTGCAAGAGACTCAAACGCGCGGCTTCTGGACCGATCCATCCACTGGCCTGATGTGGGCTGGGAAAGACAACGGTAGAGATGTGAGCTGGAATAAAGCGATGAATTACTGCCGCGATCTGCGGATGGCTGGGTACTCTGACTGGAGGCTGGCGAATATGGCTGAGTTGCAAGGTATTTACGACAAAACAGCCAATGCTCCCGGATTAGCTGGCTCGGGCAACCGCAGGTCTGTCACCTGGCATGTGAAGGGCAATCTGTTCTTGACCGGTAATCAATGGGCCAACGAGCAGAGTGGGCACTCTTCGCCTTCGAGCTACCACTTTTACTTCGACTTCAACGAAGGACGATCGAACAACGAGCCAAGCGGGTTCCCGTACTCCTCCTCTTTTATGCGCGCGCTGTGTCTGCGCGGCTCCGGAAAATGATGGAACTCGGGAACGCTGGACGCGGTGCTCGCGCTGAGGAATTCCCTGGCCTGACCGCTCCCGCAGGTCGCGGCTCTGTTAGCGTCGCGGACTCAACAGACTTGTTCAGAGCCGCAACTACCAGGAGCGGTCCGCGCTGATGTTTTCACACACCGCACTACCCGGCGCTTGACGCTGGAACCTCGCTGTCCGATTATGATTGGATGCGCATCTTGCTCCCTTTCCTGATATGCGCGGGCCTATTCGCCCAAACCGATCCACCCAAGAGCTGGATCGATCCTGACACCGGACATCGCGTCCTTCGCCTTACCGACGAACCGGCCAGTGCGAGCCTTTACTTCAATCAAAACGGCTACACACCGGACGGCAAAAAGCTGGTCTTCACGACTCCAAGTGGGATTTCCACGTTCGATTTCGAAAGGCGCGCCGTGCAGCAGGTAGTCACAGGCCCCGTTAGGATTATCGAGGTTGGGCACAAGACCGCGAGCGTCTTTTACACCAAGGGAAACACCGTCTTCGTGACCAATATCGACAGCGGCGCGACGCGGGAGATCGGCCGGATCGCTGAACGCGGCTCGGCGGTGACGGTGAACGCCGACGAGACGCTGCTGGCGGGAACTTACACGGAGGCGGTCGGTCCGTCCGGAAACACGTACGCTGCGCCGGTGAGGGCCGCGCAATCCGAGCAGCCGCATCCGCTCGATCAGCCGGCGAACAAGGGGCAGATGATGGAGGAACGGTTGGCGGCCCACATCCCGATGGGGATGTTCGTCATGAGCACGAGCACCGGCAAGGTAACGACCATTCATAAGAGCACGGACTGGCTGAATCACTTGCTTTTTTCGCCCACCGACCCAACGCTGCTGATGTTCTGTCACGAGGGACCGTGGCACAAGGTCGATCGCATCTGGACGATTCGCACCGATGGGTCGCAGATCACCAAGGTTCACACCCGCACGATGTCGATGGAGATCTTCGGGCACGAATTCTGGAGCGCCGACGGCAAGACCATCTGGTACGATCTTCAGACTCCTCGTGGAGAAGACTTCTGGCTGGCCGCTTACAGCGTCGATACCGGTGATCGCGCCTGGTATCATCTGCAGCGCGACGAATGGTCGATACACTTCAATGCCACGCGCGATGGCAAGCTCATTTGTGGCGACGGAGGCGATCCCGGCCAGGTGGCGCATGCGCGGAATGGCCAATGGATTTATCTATTTAGGCCCGAACTGACGGCCAACCTTGGCAGTGCAAGTAACGGTCTGGTTCAGCCCGGCATCCTCCATTCGGAGAAACTGGTCAATATGCAAAAGCACCAGTACAAACTGGAGCCGAACGTCAGTTTCAGCCCCGATTCCAACTGGGTGATATTTCGGTCCAATATGTTTGGACCGACCTACGTATTCGCGGTCGAGGTTCAAAAATCCTCGTCAATGTTCTAAGCTGGGAACGTCTGGAGTTAAAACACTATGGCTTATAAACTGACCGTCAACGGGCAGGCGACCACGGTCGATGCCCCGGCCGACATGCCTCTGTTATGGGTCCTGAGGGACATGGTGGGGTTGCGCGGCACGAAATATGGTTGCGGCATCGGCCAGTGCGGCGCGTGTACGGTGCACTTGAACGGGAAGCCCGTGCGCTCCTGCCTGACGCCGGTCTCGGCGGCCGCCAATCAGCCGATCATGACGATCGAGGGCCTCTCGACGGACGGCACGCATCCCGTGCAGGTCGCCTGGCAGGACCTCGACGTTCCGCAATGCGGCTATTGCCAGGCTGGGCAGATGATGTCCGCGGCCGCGTTGCTCGCCAAAAATCCCAAACCGGCGGACAAGGACATCGATACCGCGATGAACGGCAATCTATGCCGCTGTGGAACCTATTTGCGCATCCGCGCAGCGGTTCATAAGGCGGCCGAATTGGCGGCGAATTCGCCCAAAACCCATAAGACCACCGGCGGCGCTGCAATGCAGCAGGAGGAGTTATAACATGACGCGCCTCGATCGTCGTTCCTTTCTCAAAGTAAGCGCGTTGGGCGCCGGCGGTGTTTTGATCGGGCTCCAGATGGAGCCGGAAGCGAAGGCACAGGGTCGCGGAGCCCCCGCCGCACCGCCTGATCCGCACGCTTATATCAAGGTCGCCCCGGATGGCACCGTCACCATCATGGCGAAGAACCCCGAAGTCGGCCAGGGCATCCGCACGATGCTCCCCATGCTGATCGCCGAGGAGCTGGATGTCGATTGGAAGCACGTAAAAATCGAGCAGACCGATTTTGACGACTCGAAATACGCCTCGCAAAGCGCCGGCGGCAGCACCGGGACGCCCATCAACTGGACTCCCATGCGCCAGGTGGGCGCGGGCGGGCGGGCCATGTTCATCACCGCCGCCGCGCAGACGTGGAATGTGCCTGAGACTGAATGCACCACAGCTTCCGGCCGCGTGATTCACCAGGCATCGAACCGTTCGGTTGGCTATGGAGAACTGGCAGCCAAAGTCGCGACGCTACCAGCTCCCGCGCCAGCGAGCCTGAAGTTCAAGGACCCCAAGGATTACAAAATCATCGGTCATTCGCAGCCTGGCAGCGACCTCGGTGCCATCGTAACGGGCAAGCCGATATTCAACATCGACGTCACCGTTCCGGGGATGCTTTACGCCGTGTACGAGAAATGTGGCGTGTTCGGCGGCAAGGTTACCACCTCCAACATCGAAGACATCAAGAAACTGCCCGGCGTGCGGAACGCATTCGTCGTGGAGCGCCCGGACGTTACCGACACGGTTCTGCCCGGCGAACCGGGCCTGGAAAACGGCATCGCGATTCTCGCCGACACCTGGTGGCACGCGCAATCGGCGCGTAAGAAGCTGCAGGTTACCTGGAACGAAGGTCCTCGCGCCGCGTATAGCAGCGTCGCCTACGCGCAGAAAGCCGACGAACTGAGCAAGCAGGCTCCGCAACGGGAAATTCGCAAAGACGGCGATCCGGATGCGACCCTCAAAGGCGCGGCGAAGGTGATCGAGGCGGCTTATTCCTATCCGTTCATCGCCCACGCTCCGCTCGAGCCGCAGAACTGCACCGCGAATTTCAAGGAC
Organism: Bryobacterales bacterium; assembly: GCA_963813145.1. GTDB lineage: Bacteria > Acidobacteriota > Terriglobia > Bryobacterales > Bryobacteraceae > Palsa-187. The sequence continues at coordinate 637,423 of CAWEXX010000001.1, read as the reverse complement.
GGCAAGGTCGAGATCTGGACCAACAGCCAGACGCCCGGAAATGGCCGCCGCATGGTGATGCAGACGCTCGGCCTGAAGGATGACGAGATCACTATCCACATGGTCCGCGGCGGAGGCGGATTCGGCCGCCGGTTGTACAACGACTACATGGTGGAGGCCGCCTACATTTCGAAGCAGGCCGGCGTCCCCGTGAAGCTCGTCTGGTCGCGCGAAGACGACATGACGCACGACTACTATCGTCCCGGCGGCTTCCAGTATCTGAAGGCCGGCCTCGATGGGTCGGGAAAGATCGTCGCCTGGCGCAATCACTTCATCAGCTACGGCGAAGGCGAAAAGTTCGTCGCATCCGGAGCCATGGGGCCCACGGAGTTCCCGCAGCGATTCATTCCGAACTATGCGCTTCACGCCTCGGTGCATGCCGCTGGGAATCCGCACCGGAGCCCTTCGCGCACCCAGCAGCAACGCGTTCGCGTTCGTGATTCAATCGTTCATCGACGAACTGGCTCATGCCGCCGGCAAGGATCCGGTCGCATTCCGGTTGGAATTGCTCGACTCCTCGTCAGCTGTCCGTTCGCGGTGTCGCGCAGCCGGCTCCCGCAGGCGGACGTGGCGGCGGCCCTCCCGGAATGAACGCCGAACGGATGAAGGGCGTCATGCAGTTGGTCGCCGAAAAGTCCGGTTGGGGCAAACGCACCCTGCCCAAGGGCACCGCGATGGGCGTCGCGTTCCACTTCAGCCATCAGGGATATTTCGCCGAAGTAGCCGAAGTCAGCGTCAGCGCCGCGAATAAAGTAAAGATCAACAAGATCTGGGTTGCCGCGGATGTCGGCAGCCAGATCATCAACCCCAGCGCGGCCGACAACATCGTGCAGGGCGGAATCATCGACGGATTAAGCGAGATGATGACGCAGGAAATCACCATCGAAAAGGGCCGTGTCGTGCAGACCAACTACGATAAGCACGGCATGGTTCGGCTGGCGCAGTCGCCCCCGGTGATCGAACTCCACTACGCCAAATCGACCTATTCGCCGACCGGCCTGGGCGAACCGGCTCTGCCGCCGATTCTGCCCGCTGTATCGAACGCCATCTTCACGGCGACCGGAAAACGAATCCGGCAATTGCCGCTGTCGAAGTCCGGATTCAGCTGGGCTTAGCCTCGTTCATGTTCACCTCTTCTTCCGGTCGCGTGCAGCCAGCGAGCCGCGACCGCAGGAAGCGGTTTTTTGCCTTCGTAGCTCTGGCATTCCTCGCCCCGTGCGTCCTGGCTCAAGACGAGCGCCGCGTCACTTCCCCCAACGGACAAATAGAATTTCGCCTGTTCATCGCGACCCAAGGGAACAGTAATCTCCCGCGAATCGCGTACGAAGTGTTTTTTCGAAACAAGCCTCTGCTCGGCATGTCGTTTCTGGGTCTGGATATCTTCAACCAGGAGCCAATGCTAGGCGAAAATGACGGCCTCATGTCCTCCAGCGCCACAAAAGGGAGCCTCTACAATTCGCTGACCGCAAAGTATATGCAGAACGGCTCCCTGGGCCGCCTGATCGATGTCGAAGCGCGCGCCTATGACGATGGAGTCGCCTTCCGCTACGTGATCCCTCCGTCCACTCCTCTTACGGAAATCCTCATTGCCGAAGAGGCGACGGAGTTTCACTTTGCCCAGGAAATTACCGCGGACCCCGTTCTACATCTCGCCGCAGGTTGGGTCACGATTACGGAATCGAAGCCGGGCAGCTATCCTCCGATGCGTCTGACCCGTTCGGATCAAAGTACTGAGCTCACCCGCCTAACCCGCTCCAGCGACCGGAAAATCGCATTCGAAGGAACCACGCCTCTGACGTGCCCGTGGCGAATCATAGCCATCGGTACAAATCGCGAAGGCGCGCTGAAGTCCACGATTATCGCTGACTTGAAGCCGTAAGCTTGGAGCCGGTGTGAAAAGTGCCGCGGATGTTTACCGACCCCGCACAAACTCGTACCGTTCGAGCGTCGCCGCGAATTTCAACTCCGGATCCTCCCGCAGCACGGTCCCGACACAACGCAGCCGTACACCCGCCCTCGAGCCTGACGGCTTCGGGAAAGTGATCATGTACTCGATCGGCTCACCCACCGCCACTGCGGTCTCTGAGGTGAACAGCACGCCCGAGGAACTCACGTTCTTTGTCTCGCCCACCATCTTGCTGTTTGTCCCGGTGCGAATAATCTCAAAGGGCAGCTTCAAATCGAAGCGTTGATTCTTGCGTTGTTCGTTCAAGTTGTTCACCGTACATTAGACTCTATAGCCATATAGAACTAAGGTCAATAGGGAGAGTGTAGGGTAAACGCCCTATTAGTCTAGTACGCGTCCCCCTGGGGTCCTAGGACGAAAGTTTGTCTCGATCACAGCGGGGCCTGCTTGACGGGGTGTGGGAAAATGAGATCTTGCTTGATCGCATCACGGTTCACGGCGCACGCCAACACAATCTGAGAAATATCGATGTCGAGATTCCCCGGAACACCTTCACAGTGATCACGGGATTAAGCGGCTCCGGAAAGTCGTCGCTCGCCTTCGATACTATCTACGCGGAGGGCCAGCGGCGCTATGTCGAGACGCTTTCGCCCTACGCGCGTCAATTCCTCGATCAGATGGAACGCCCTGAGGTTGATTCGATTGACGGTCTCAGTCCCGCAATTTCGATCGAACAGAAAACCACTTCACGGAGCCCGCGCTCCACCGTCGGCACGATCACTGAGATTTACGATTACCTCCGCGTCCTCTATGCCTCCATCGGCGTGCCCCACTGTCCGAACTGTGGTCACGAAATTTCACGTCAAACCACCGATCAGATCCTCGAACAGGTGTTGGCTTTGGGCACAGCCGAGCGAGTCATGATCCTCGCGCCGATTGTCCGCGGACGCAAGGGCGAATATAAGAAGGAGCTGGAAAAACTCGCCCGTCAGGGATTCCTGCGCGCCCGCATCGACGGAGTGCTCCGGTCCTTGGACGAAGAAATCACGCTCGACAAACGAAAAAATCACACCATCGAAGTCGTCGTCGATCGACTGCTGATTAAGCCGGAAGTCGCCAAGCGTCTGGAAGCGTCCATTATTACGGCCACCCGGCTGGCCGATGGGCTGGTGCTGGTGGCGGTGGTCAGCGGCTCTGAGCGTTTGTACTCGCAAAAACTTGCCTGCCCCGATTGCGGCACCAGCGTAGCCCAGTTGGAGCCGCGTTCTTTCTCGTTTAATAGTCCATTCGGCGCGTGCGAAACGTGCACCGGCCTCGGCAGCAAGTGGAGCTTCGACCCGATTAAAGTCATTGCCGATCCCTCACGGCCCTTGCTGGACGGTGCAATCGCGGTCAGTGGAAACTCCAGTTACATGATGCACGCGGTCAACGCTGCCGCGGCGAAATTGCGGGTCTCGCTCAACAAGCCTTTCGAAGCTCTGCCGCAGAAGGCGCAGAATACGTTGCTCGAAACAGTGATGGGAGTTTTAGACAAGCTGTACAACCACGAAAATGCGACCGACGCGTGGCGTGAATGGTACATGCAATATATGTCGCCCGCGCCTTGTCCTGCTTGTCATGGAAAAAGACTTAAACCATCCAGTCTCTCGGTTCGTATACATAATGTGGCAATTTCGGCGCTCACGGAGATGTCTCTTTCCCGCGCAGTCGAGACCGTGAAAGGCTGGAACCTTACCGGACGGGAACGGCTGATCGGTGGGCGCGCCGTGGAGGAAATTCGCAATCGACTGGAATTTTTGCTCGCCGTCGGCCTGGATTACCTCAGCCTGGAACGATCCTCGGCCACGCTCTCCGGAGGAGAGGCGCAGCGCATTCGCCTCGCGACGCAAATTGGCTCGAAGCTGCGCGGCGTGTTGTACGTGCTCGACGAGCCTTCGATCGGCCTGCATCCACGCGATAACGATCGCCTGCTCGATTCACTCGCGCGCCTGCGTGATCTTGGCAATACGGTGTTGGTGGTAGAGCACGATGCCGACACAATCCAGCGCGCCGATTATGTCATCGACCTGGGTCCGGGCGCCGGACGGCTCGGCGGTCACCTGGTGGCGCAGGGCACCCCGCGTGACATTGAGATGAATCCGGATTCGCTCACCGGCCAGTACCTGACGGGAGCCCGTCAAATTGCAATGCCCAAAAGCCGGCGCGTGCGCACCGCGAATCGCATCGTGATTAAGGGCGCGGCGGAGCATAATTTGAAGAATATCGATGTCGAATTTCCACTGGGTCTCTTCATTCTGGTTACGGGTGTGTCGGGAAGCGGAAAATCGTCCCTGGTCAACGATATTCTCTATCCAGCCGCGGCCAGGCAGGTTTACAAATCGCGCGCGGAGCCGGGCGCACATACTTCCATCACCGGTCTGGATCAGATCGATAAAGTGATCGAAATCGATCAATCCGCCATTGGCCGCACCCCTCGTTCGAACCCGGCGACGTATACGCAGGTGTTTTCGCCGATTCGCGATCTTTACGCGATGCTTCCGGAATCGCGCGAGCGCGGCTATAAGCCCGGGCGTTTCAGTTTCAATGTGAAAGGCGGCCGCTGCGAAGCCTGTCAGGGTGACGGTCTCAAGCGAATTGAGATGAATTTTCTGCCGGATGTCTATGTTACCTGCGATGTCTGCCGGGGACGCCGCTATAATCATGAGACTCTGCAAGTAAAATACAAGGGTCATTCCATCGCGGATTTGTTGGAATTGCCGGTGGAACAAGCCTTGAGCTTGCTCGAAAACATCCCCACCATCAAGCCGAAACTGGCTACCCTCGTGGATGTAGGACTCGGCTACCTGCATCTTGGACAATCCTCCACCACTCTCTCGGGCGGCGAGGCGCAGCGCATCAAGTTGGCGAAAGAATTATCCCGCCGCCAGACCGGCAAAACGCTGTATATTCTCGACGAACCCACCACAGGCTTGCATTTCGAGGATGTTCGCCGTTTGCTCGAAGTCCTGACGAGCCTGGTCGAGCGAGGCAACACCGTTGTGGTCATCGAGCACAACCTGGACGTCATTAAGACCGCCGATTGGATCATCGATCTCGGCCCCGAAGGCGGCGACCGCGGCGGCCAGTTGATCGCCAGCGGAACGCCCGAGGAAATCGTGCGCAATCCCAAGAGTTATACCGCACAAGCCTTAAAGAAATTTCTCAAAAAAGGACGTGCGGCATGACTCGTTATTCCGAAAAGCCTTTGGTATTCGATGGCCTCAAGACTGTCCCCATTGAAGCGCGCGGAGGCAAAGTGCAAGTCCAGCATTTTGCGCGGCCGTATCAAAAGGGCCAAGGGATGGGGCGATGGCTGGAGTCACTGCCGAAGATCATCGCCGGCGAGTCGTTTCAAGGTGTCGTACAAGCTTTGCGTCGCGCCCGCGATCAAAAGCGCGCGATCCTCTGGGGCATGGGCGGCCATGTAGTGAAATGCGGCCTCGCTGACGTACTCCTCGATTTGATGCGCCGCGGCTGGGTCACGGGATTCGTGATGAACGGCGCCGCGTCCATTCACGATTTCGAAATTGCGATCGCCGGCCAGACCAGTGAGGACGTCGAAGCCGTTCTTCCCGACGGACGCTTTGGGGCCGCCGAAGAGACCGGTCGTGAGATGAACCTGGCCATCTTGGAAGGCGATCGCGAGGGCCTGGGCATGGGCGAAGCGCTTGGGAAGCGGCTCGAATCGCTCGCCAAACCCGAGTTCGCGCCCCACAGCCTCTTGTGCGGAGCCTATAAAGCCTCGACTCCCGTCACGGTTCACGTCGCGGTCGGCACGGATACGCCGCACACCCATCCTCAAGCGGATGGCTCCGCGATCGGCGCGTCGACTCATCGCGACTTTCGTTTGTTGTGCTCCCTCGTGCGCGGCCTCGATCGCGGCGGCGTCTATCTGAATGTGGGTTCCGCGGTCGTGCTTCCGGAGGTCTTTCTCAAAGCCGTCTCCGTGGTGCGAAACCTCGGGCATCCCCTCGCCGAATTCACCACGGTGAACTTCGATTTCCTCCAACACTACCGGCCGACTGTCAACGTCGTGCAGCGGCCCCACGCTAAATCCGGCGGACGTGGGTACGCCATCACAGGCCACCACGAATTGATGATTCCGCTGCTCGCCGCCATCCTCATCGAATCCGAATGACCACGCCCGCAACCGAGAATCGCGACTACCCCTTCTGGACGTACGAGGACCTCGGTCTGTTTATCGGCTCGGTGATCCCCGTTTTTATTCTCGCCTGGCTCGTCATCCATCTCGTCCCTTTGCCAAGCGGAGCCGTAATAGCAATGGTTTATCAATCCCTGATCTACGCTTTGCTCCTCGGCGTACTTTATGGCTTAGTCGCATTGCGGTACGGCCAGCCGTTTTGGCGATCCCTCAAATGGACGCCCTTTCGTCTCCCTTTCGCCTATGCCGCCGCCGGCCCCTTGCTCGCGATTGGAACGTCCACGCTCGGCGTTGTCTTCAAAGCGCCCCCGCTTCCGTCTCCCATCGCGGACCTCATCTCAGACCGCCGCTCTCTCTTCATCATGATGCTGTTTCTGACAGTCATCGGACCCGTCTTCGAAGAGCTGATGTTCCGAGGCTTCCTCTTCCCCCTCCTCGCCCGATCCGTCGGACCCTGGCTGGGAATCCTGCTCACGGCAACCCCCTTCGCGTTGGTCCATGGAAACCAATATCACTGGTCCTGGCAGCATCTTACAGTCGTCGGCCTGGCCGGCGCGGCGTTCGGTTTCGTGCGCTACAAATCCGACTCGACCGCCGCGGCAACCCTGGTCCACACCGGCTATAACGCGACCTTGTTTGTAGGATTCCTGGTCCAGAAGTCGCTCTAACTTGACAAGGCAATAATATAGTTGACAGACCATAGTTTTCGGGCATACTTGAAACATGGAAACGCAAAGCACTTTGCCAGAGACTCTCCAACAGGCGATACTGCACTTCGCGGACTTCGAGAACTGCCGTAAATTCATGGTGGATCTGCGCTGGCCAGACGGTAAGGTAGCGTGTCCCCGTTGCGGTTCCATGGGCGTTTCCTATCTGGCTAAAGCGCGTGTGTGGAAGTGCTATGGCAAGCATGACCGCCCGAAATTCTCGCTCAAGACCGGAACGATTTTTGAGGATTCGCCACTCCCCTTAGAAAAGTGGCTTCCGGCTGCTTGGCTTATCATCAGTTGCAAAAATGGCGTTAGCTCCTACGAGCTTGGGCGGGCATTGAAGGTGACGCAGAAGACCGCATGGTTCATGCTCTCGCGGCTCCGGCTGGCATTACAGGACGAAGAGAACGGAGGCAAGCTGTCGGGCGAAGTGGAGATTGATGAAACCTTCATCGGCGGCAAGGCACGCTTTATGCACAAGGAACGGCGGGAGCGCTCGGGCGCGGGGCGTCCTGGCGTGGTAGGCAAGATTGCCGTGCTTGGCGTGTTGGAGCGCGGCGGGCGGGTTCGGGCGAAGGTCGTACGGAATATTCGCCGCAAGAATCTCAACCCGGAGATTGCAAAGAATGTTGAACCTGGATCTACGATCTTTACGGATTCCCTAAAATCCTACAGTAATCTGGAACAGGAATATGTTCATCACGTGATTGATCACGCCGTTGAGTACGTGAATGGAAACGTACACACGAACGGCATGGAGAACTTCTGGAGTCTGCTTAAACGCGGTCTGAAGGGCACATACATTTCGGTCGATCCTTACCACCTATTCCGTTACCTCGACGAACAGGCGTTCCGATTCAATCACCGCAAGTTGACTGACGGCGAACGTTTCCAGATCGCCATGGGGCAGATCGTAGACCGTCGCCTGACCTATGACGAACTCACCGGCAAGACGGAAGACCATTCATCAGAGACGCGTTCCTGAAACGTCAGGGACGCGGAAAAAGGACTTAGCGGCCCCATTCAATCTTTACGCGTCGATGGGCATATTTCGTGGTTTGGGTCCCACCAAAGCAAACTCAAAACCCCTTGAGAGAATAAGCCCCATACTCGCTCCTTGCTCGTTAAATGAAGGGAAAGCACTCGATCAACATCATCCAACCTAAGCGCCTCCAGCCTATCTTGCGCGTCTTTGCATAAGTCTTTAGTCTTAACACTATGGTTATGCTTCTTAGCGTCTATTAGAATTTCGCGCCACGTCATACTCTCAAAGGCGATGAGTTTTGTGCGGACGTTTTCCAGCGTGTCTTTGTCTACCTGATGCCAACCAAATGGATCGCAAAGTTCGAGCCTGTTCAATCTCCACGAAGGACGAACCGAATAAAATCCCTCTGGATCATTGTCGATCCGAGGCCCCTTGGACTCTTCCGGCTGGCGGCTTAAGTGAGGCTTTTTGTCCTTTTTGCCCACGCGCCTCTATTTCAAGCTTGTATAGTATTCGGCCATCGAACTGAGCGTGATTTCAGAATTGCCACGTTGACTTGGGCTAAGGCCCCTTCGAGCCATGATCCATGGATCTTCGCTATGAGTCAGATCGCTCAGCCACTGAGAACTACGGTGTCCGTAAAAGCCAAGCACAGCCTCAATGGTAGAAGCATCGTCTGGACAGATGTTCTTCGAATTACCTGAGGGCCAAGACGATACTTGATATTCACCACGATGCTTATCATAAAGATCAGGCACTACGGGACCATTCACCCATGCTTCTATCCTCTCGGGGAATAGGGGGCGATCCTCCCACACAAGTGACCATGCTTGAGAGTAATAGGCGAGCTTTTGAAGCTTTACGGCAGGAAGCGCGTATGGATATTTTTCGAGAATGTAAGCAGCAACATCATGAACGGTGACCATCGAGTGCCTCCTCCTCTGGCCGCGAGCACCGAGCCACGGAACTCTCAGACCAAACACTGATACTCCTTGCTAAGTATGACGCACCAGAGAGGGTTTTCGCATAGAAATTATTGTCTTAGCACTTTTGATTCATGGCCTTAGGCGCTGGGAAAAAATCTGCAAAACCTGTGAATAACCATGAAAGTGTTTATGAATCATACCCTTTCTAGAACATCGCGAACCGCCACCCCGTCCTTACTCGATGGTACTACGGACTAATCCTAGGACAACGTTGCGGTTGGGCTAGCAGCTTGTTTTGTCATCCAAAGGATGAAAAAATAGGCGTAGAATGGGGGCATGGGATCATCGGATTTGTTCGACTCAACCCCAGAGTTCAAGCACTTCAAGGATGCCATGCGGCGCGTAGTCGCCGTATCTAAGGAGGAACTGAACGAAAAAATTCGATTATCGCAAAAGAACTCTCCCCGAAAACTGAATCCCCTCGCCCCCGGCCGAAAGCGCTCCAAAAAATCCTGATCCTTGGCGCATTTGTTAGGCTTAACATTTTTCCACAGATTATCCACGTAGCGTCACAAAACATATATTTGCCTTTTAATCAATGCTTTAGCTATCCTATTAGTTGCTATGTATCTCTTGCAGCCTTCAGGCGTGCTAGGATCAATAGTGAAGGGAGGTGAATCTAATGGACGCAAAAGATATTAGCGCTATGAAAGACGAGATGCGGAAGAACCTTGAAGCTCTCGAACGAGTCGAGCGCTTATTGGCCGCAAAGGGCGGGATCGTCCCACCGGCAAACGATAATCAGATGTCACTACCAACCGCAGCGGAAGCCGATGAATATGATACCGAGGCTCCGGTTGATTCCCTAAGGGGCACCATCGAGCGGATCGTAAATAGTGAACCCAATGCTCGATGGACGACGCAAAAGGTGCTTGCGCGGTTGCAGGAGATGAAATATGACCTGCGGGCGCAAAAGCCAATCTATTCGGTCGGCCAGTCGCTCAATGTGCTTGTCAAAAAGGGCCGCATCCGAATTGCGAGGAAAGGAGCGGGCAGCGCTCCTAATATATACAAAGCTAAAGTTCAGGACGTAGAGTCTAAGCGAGATCAGGGAGGGATAACCGCAAGCGAATCTACGTTGACGCAATAAGGCGCGGGGCTTGGTGAGGGGGCCCCGCCATCGAGGTTACAGTCCCTAATCCCGGGTAAACCCGGCGAAGCCTGAAAGGTGTTCTCACCACCGATCAGATACTAAGGGCTGTCAACAGGGAGGACACATGAGGATTACGCTCAGTGTTTCCCACGTCCCGGCCAGCACGATTGTTTTAGTGCTGGTCGGAATATTTACCACCCCCGCCACGTATTCTGGCGGGGGTTCACCAACTTCATACTATCCTCTCATTCCAAACAACTTCAAGATCTAAAGCCACAGTATTATTGACATCATGAGCATGTAAGGACGCCAACAAACCCGCCGCACGTTCACCGGGTAAGCCGACCTGTCACGTCAGTTTTCATCCTACACGCTAAGGTCTGGTCAGTCAACTATATCATTGCCCTTGACAATCGGAAAAACCTCTCATACACTTAACACTGTTAAGTCTTATGGGAGTTCAAGAACGCAGGGCCCGCGAAAGGAAAGAACTTCGCCAGGAGATTCTCGACGCCGCGCGCGATCTTTTTGTGCGCGAAGGCTTCGAAAACGTCTCCATGCGCAAGATCGCGGAGAAGATCGAGTACTCGCCCACTACCATCTATCTTTATTTCAAGGACAAAGCCGACCTGCTCGATTGCATCTGCGAGGAAACCTTCGCCCGCCTCGTCCGTAAGCAGAACGCGATAGACCAAGCCGTAGCCGATCCCATCGAACGCTTGAAAAAGGGTCTGAAAGCCTACATTGAGTTTGGCCTGAAATATCCCAACCATTACAAGGTCGCGCTGATGATGACCGAGGATTTTGAAGAGCGCCTGCAGTGTGAACGCTCCCGCGAAATGGGCAAGAAAGCGTACGTGCACCTGCGCAATGAACTGGGCCGCTGTGCCGAGCTCGGCCTGATCCAGGTGGTCGATATCGACGCGTCTGCGCAGGTGCTGTGGGCCAATATTCACGGTCTTACTTCGCTGCTGATCGCCCACCCGCGATTTCCCTGGCAGGACCGCAACGTCCTGATGGATACCCTCATTGAGAATTCCGTGGCCGGTTTGCAAGTCAAGCAGCCGGTCCTCGCTGGCTAATTTTTTGGTCTTGTGTGTGGCGCGAGCTTCAGCTTGCAGCGTCGGCTTCAGCCGACGTCCTATAGCCCCGCGTAAGTCGCCAATTCTACACCCGACTCACTCAGCGCATCCCGAACTTCAGGCGCCGTCAATGCCCGCAGCTCCTGTTCGCGCGCCTCCTTCAATCGAGTCCGTGCAGCGCGCAACTCCGCCGTGCAAATCCCCGGATGACACATAAATTCAGTCGAGCCATCCGGCAAAGACCGTATCAGCGACGCAACATCCCCGGCATCGAATTTTCCCGTGATCTGAAACCCCGCGAAATGATCGGTGGACCGGCAGCCATGCCGCGTCAGGATCCGTTCAAACCGGCGCCGTACGACGTCAAAACCACGGCTGACCGCCCGCTTTTTCCAGGACACTCCGCCGGGTTGCAGCGGAAAATCGAACGGCCGCCGCACCCACCGGATCTTGAATTCTTCTGAAATCCTAGCCACCGCGTCCAGAACCGGAGGCAGCAAATGCGTGTGCTTATGGGTATCCAGATGGGACGGCGTCAGCCCCGCCTCCAGCACCCGACGCACCTGAGCCGACAGCTCCTCGTAGATGCGAATCCGCTTCAACATCACGGCCCGCGTCAACTGCGCCACTGTCATCGGAAACGGAGGCTGACCCACCAGCACCAGATGCACCCCGATATCAAGGGCTGGATTCTCCCGCGCCAGCCGCACCGCATCGTCGAACGCCCCGCCGACGCTCATGATCGTAGTGGCCGTCAGAATTCCGTTGCGATGCGCCTCGATGATCCCCTGATTCACGTCGCGCGTGAACCCGAAATCATCCGCGTTGACCACCAGCTTCCGCACTAGAAAAGTTTCAAATAGATCGTCAGGAACTTCTTCGGATTCGCCCGGAAATCCTTCAACAGCGCCCGGACTTCCCGCGTCGTGCCGTCCAGTGATTCATAAAGCGCAGGATTGGTCAGCAGTTGCCCCAGCGTCCCTTCGCCCTTATTGATCTTGTCGAGCATCGCGTCGATGCGCCCCATCGTCGACTTGATCTGCTCATGCAGTTCGTCGCTATGCAGCAGCTTGCCTACGTCGCCCTCGCCCTTGTCAATCCCGGCCAGAATCTTTCGAAAATCGGCGATCGTCTTGAGCGATTCGTTATACAGGGCCGGATCCTTCACCAGCTTCCCGACCGAGCCGTCGCCCTTCTGAATGTCGTCGATCAAGCCATTGATTTTCGCCATCGACGCGCGCACATCGTCGTACATCGCCCCTTTGTCGTTCAACAGCTTCCCTACGGAGTTCTGATCGGACTCGGCCGCCTTCCGCAGCGTCACCACCAGCTTTTCCGCCTCCACCACGATGCTGGTCATCTTCCGGGCGATCGTATCGTCCACCAGCAGCATCCCGATTGTGCCCTTGCCCGCTTGCACCTGGTCCACGATCGCGCCCGCCTTGGTCACGATTCCCTGCAGCGCCGTCAGCGCCGTGTTCCCCTGCTGTACGAAATCGTCGATGGTCGTCAGATCCTTGCTCGGTATCTCGCCGCCCTTGGCGACGAACTGGGGGCTGTGTCCCTTTTTGATGTTGATGTACTTCGCGCCCAGCAGGTTCCCCGCGGTGATCACCGCTTGCGAATCCACCGGAATCGACTTGAAATACTGATCTTCGATCTGCATCGTGACTTTGATGATTTTTCCGGGCTCGCTCGATCCGGACAAACCCACCTTCGTCACCTTGCCGATAGTGATGCCATTCAGAGTGACCGGAGCGGCTACCGCGATCGCGGCTGAGTCGTCGAAATACGTGTACACGTCGGACGTGCTCTTGAACAGGCTGCTCGGACCCGCCAACAGGAACACCAGGAAGGCGAGGATACCCAGCGCGAACGCCGCCATCACCCCTACCCGCAACTGCGACCATTTTGCTTTGCTCGAAACCGGCATAGGCTATTTCACGAACTTCCGTATGTAAGGATCCTGCGACGCTCTCAATTCCGTCTCCGAGCCGTCGAACACCAGCCGTCCTTCATTCATCACGAAAAATTTGGTTCTCACCCTGCCAGGCCCATCCCCGCGTGCCGGTTCAATCTCACCACTGTCAGGATTGTAGCGAAAATTCGCCATCAGATGCCCGTCCTGATAGCGATGCGTCACCAGAATCGCCGCCGTGTTGCGCGAATCGCGCTCTTTAATCAACAGATGGATGATCAAATTCGCCGTGATCGGATCCAGTCCGGCGGTGGGCGAATCGTACAGCACCAGCGGCGGCTCCGTCACCACGGCGCGCGCGATTCCCACGCGGCGACGCATGCCTCCCGATACCTCGCTGGGAAATTTTTGAAGCGTGCTGCCCAGCTCGACGAAATTCAAGGTTTGCTGAACCTTCTCCTCCACCTCCGCCTCCGACAGCGGACCGTGCCCGTTCCTGCGCGTCTGTTGATTCAGCAGCGGGTATGCCACATTTTCCGCGATGTTCATCGAATCGAACAGCCCGCCTTCCTGGAACAGAATGCCCACTTTGCTGCGAATCGCATACATCGCCGACTCTTTGTAATTCGTCACGTCCTCGCCAAACAAAATCACGCGTCCCGTATCCGGCTTCTCCAGGCCGACCGCCGTCTTCAGGATCATCGTCTTGCCGCTGCCCGCCGCGCCGAACACCACTCGCGTCTCGCCCGCGTTCATCGCGAAGGACACGCCCTCCAGCGCCGGCGTGTGGTCGAAGTGCAGACTCACATCGTCGAAACGGAGGACTTCAGATGTTGCGGTTTCCGCCATGGCGTTCTAATAAGTCTTAAAGAAAATCGGGTCGATCAACGACGTGATGACGAAAATCCAGATCGAAGCCACCACCACCGCTTGCGTGGTCGCCCTTCCCACGCCTTGCGTTCCCCCGGTCGTCCGCATGCCGTACAGGCAGCCCACCAAGGAAATGATGATCGCGAACAGAAAAGGCTTGATCAACCCCTGCGCCAGATCCTGGTACAGCAGCGCTCGCCACGCCGAGCTCCAAAAGTACGACCACGTGATGTTCAACAAGCCCACGGCGATCAGCGCTCCGCCGATCATGCCGATAAAGTCCGCGATGATCGTCAGCAAAGGCAGCACCACCATCAGCGCGATCAGCCGCGGCGTCACCAGTTTCTGCAGCGGATCGGTGCCCAGCGCGCGCATCGCGTCGATCTGCTCGGTAACTTTCATCGACCCTAGTTCGCTCGCAATGCCGCTCGCATTGCGGCCCGCAACGAGAAGCGCCGTCAGCACCGGCCCGAATTCGCGCACCAGTGAAATCGCGACAATCTGTCCGATTTGCTCCTGCGCGCCATAAGTTCCCAGCGCGCGCCCCAGTTGAAGACCCAGAATGATGCCGCTGAAGAACCCGACCAGAATGACAATCGGCAGCGATCCCACGCCAATCACGTCCATCTGGATGAAGATATCGTCGGCGTAATGGGGAACGCGGAAAATGTTCCGGAACGCGCGCGCCGCCAAATAGAGAAATTCCTGGTACGTCTCTATCCACGGTTTTATAAAATCGAGCAATCCGAATCCCCCGATATGGTCGATGCTAACATGAGGCTAACGCTCCCCGAGAAGACATGAAAGGGCTCACCGACATCCCCGGCGTTCTTGTGGGCCATGCATCCGATTATGACGGATTAACGGGCTGCACTGTAATCCTGTGCGAGCGTGGAGCCGTCGGCGGCGGCGAAATCCGCGGCTTCGCCACCGGCACCACCGAGTGGAACCTGCTGAGCCCCTATCATGTCACCGAGCGTATCCACGCCGTGGTATTCGCCGGCGGCAGCGCCTTCGGCCTGGAAGCCGCCTCCGGCGTCCGCCGTTTTCTGGCCCATAAAGGCATCGGCGTCGAGACTCCTTCCGCCAGGATTCCCCTGGTCGTCTCCGGGATTCTCTACGATCTTTCCATCGGCAAATCGAGCGCGCATCCCAGCCGCGAAATGGGTGAAGCGGCGGCAGCGGCGGCAACCGACAAGCCCGTGGCTGAAGGCAACATAGGAGCAGGCACCGGCGCCACAGTCGGCAAGCTGCTGGGAATGAAAGGAGCGATGAAGAGCGGAGTCGGCTCCTTCACCGTGACCCTGGACTCCGGCGTGATGGTCTCCGCACTAGCGGTCGTAAACGCGGTAGGCGACGTGATCGACCCCGCGACGTCCAAAATAATCGCCGGCGCCCGCAACCCCAACGGCGATTTCGCCAACAGCGCCCAGATCATGAAGAAAGGATCGGGCCAAGGCCTGGTCCGTCAGAACACGACCCTGGTAGTCGTAGCGACCAACGCGCTGCTGACAAAAGTAGACGCCAACCGCCTGGCCCACGTCGCCCAACTGGGTATGGCCAGAACCATCAACCCCGTCAACACCACCAGCGACGGCGACCTGGTAATCGCGCTCTCGATCGGTACCGAAAAAGCCACGAATCGACGCCCTAGGCGTAGCCGCCTCCGAAGCCGTAGCCGAATCCATCCTGAGAGCCGTCCGCCAATCCGCCCCCCTAGGCGGCATCCCGGGCTTATACCACCGCTAAGCATGGGGCAACAACCTTTCGTGTGGGGCAGGTCCCCGGCCTGCCTACGCAGTGAACCGCCATGCGTAAGCATGCGGATAAACGCTACCAGTAATAACGCATCCAGGCGAAATCACAGCGTAGTGACTTGCCGCGCACTGAGCCGCCATGCGTAAGCATGCGGGCAAACGGTGCCGACCGCCATGCGCAGCATGCGGACAGGCGCTAGTGGCCACCACAAAGACAACGTTATTATGCAGTTCGTAGCGCAGAAATAGGAACCAGCGCTTGATGTTTGACCAATCCTCTCTATTTAGCTAGACTTAGTCTAGTCATGCGAGTCTCCAACATCCACGAGGCCAAGACTCACCTGTCCCGCCTGATCGACCGAGCGGAGGCTGGCGAGGAAATCGTCATTGCCCGCGCGGGCAAGCCTGTCGTGCGAATGATCGCTTATCGGGAGGAAGCTCCCCCTAAGCGGACCCCCGGAATCTGGAAGGGCAAGGTCAAAGTCAGCCGCGACTTCGATGAGTTGCCAGAGTCAATCGCAGCAGCCTTTCGCGGCGAGCGGCCGTGAATCTGCTGCTCGACACGAGTGTCCTGCTGTGGTGGCTCGCGGATAGTCCTCGACTGAGTAAAGATGCCCGCGAACTGATCACAGCCAGCCCAGTGGTCCGCGTCAGCGCCGCAACCACCTGGGAAATTGAGATCAAGCGCGCGCTGGGCAAACTCAAAGCACCCGCGGACCTGGAGGAAGCCATATCGGCAAGCCACTTCGTGCCGCTTGCGATCACGGTCGCGCACTCCATCGCCGCCGCAAGACTGCCGCGCCTTCACGAGGATCCTTTTGATCGAATGCTGATTGCGCAAGCAAATGCGGAAGCGCTCACACTCGTTACTAGTGATCAGCGGCTGAAGGACTACCGAGCCCACATCTCGATCGTCTGAGCGCGGTGGGGCAGGCCCCCGACCTGCCTCCGCATTGAACCGCCATGCGTAAGCATGCGGATAAACGCTACCGACCAACACCGAACCGCCATGCGCAGCATGCGGACAGCTCTAGTCGCTATCGCTGCTCCCCGACACTTTCAACACCGCCAAAAACGCCTCCTGCGGAATCTCCACGCGCCCGACCCGCTTCATTCTCCGCTTCCCTTCCTTCTGCTTCTCCAGCAGCTTCCTCTTCCGCGAAATATCGCCGCCATAGCACTTGGCGAGAACGTTTTTCCGCATCGCCGCGATCGTCTCTCGAGCGATAATCTTACTCCCGATCGCCGCCTGCAGCGCCACCTCGAACATCTGCCGTGGAATCAGCTTCCGCAGCCGCTCAATCAGAATCTTCCCGCGCTCGTAAGCGAAATCCTTGTGGACGATCATGGACAACGCATCCACCGGCTCCCCCGCCACGAGAACGTCGAGCTTCACCATCGGTGACGCGCGATGCCCGGCCAAATGATAATCGAGCGATGCATACCCTCGCGATGCCGATTTCAGCCGGTCGTAAAAATCCAGCACGATTTCATTGAGCGGCATTTCATACAGCAGCATCACCCGCCCCGCGCCGATATACTCGAACTTCTTTTGCGTCCCGCGCTTCTCTTCCAGCAGCTTCAGGATCTCGCCGATATACTCCTCGTGCGTGATCACGGTCGCGTCGATAATCGGCTCGTTGATTTCCTTGATGTCCGACGGATCGGGAAACTTCGACGGATTATTCACCTGGATCACCGTGCCATCCGTCAGGGTCACCTCGTACGTGACGCCCGGCGCGGTGGTGATCAGGTCGATCTGAAACTCCCGCTCCAGCCGCTCCTGTACGATCTCCAGATGCAGCAGCCCCAGGAACCCGCAGCGAAACCCAAAACCCAGCGCGACGGAATTCTCAGGCTCGAAGTTGAACGCGCTGTCGTTGAGCCGCAGCTTCTCGAGCGCGTCGCGCAACAGCCCGTGTTCATGCGCTTCGATGGTGTACAGGCCCGCGAACACCATGGGCTTCAGCGGTTCGAATCCGGGCAGCGGCTCTGGCGCTGGATTCGCCAGGTCGATAATCGTGTCGCCAATCTGCGCATCGGAAACAGTTTTGATATTCGCGAACAGAAACCCGACCTCGCCCGCCGAAAGTTCATCGCAAGGGATCGGCTTGGGCGACTGATACCCGACGCCCTCCACCTCATGCGTGCTGTTATTCGACCAAAGCTTGATCTTGCTCCCCTTTCGAATCGTCCCTTCCATCACGCGCGCCAGAATGATGACGCCGCGATAAGGGTCGAACCAGGAATCGAAAATCAGCGCGCGCAGAGGCGCGTCGGGCGACCCTTTGGGCGGGGGAACCAGCTCCACAATGGCTTCGAGAATCTCCGGAATGCCGATCCCGTTCTTCGCGCTCGCGAGGATCGCTCCGCTCGCATCGAGCCCGATTAAGGATTCGATCTGCTCGCGAATCCGCTCCGGTTCGGCCGAGGGCAGATCGATCTTGTTAATCACCGGAATAATTTCCAGATTGTGATGCAGCGCCAGATACGTGTTGGCCAGCGTCTGCGCCTCCACTCCTTGCGACGCGTCCACCACCAGCAGCGCGCCCTCGCAAGCCTGTAAGCTGCGCGAAACTTCGTACGTGAAATCGACGTGACCCGGCGTATCGATCAGGTTGAGCTGATACTCGACTCCGCTCTTGGCGATATACGTCAGGCGCACCGCGTGCGCTTTGATCGTGATGCCGCGCTCCCGCTCCAGATCCATGGTGTCTAGAACCTGCGCCATCATCTCGCGCTGTGCGAGCGCATGCGTGGCTTCGAGCAGCCGGTCGGCGAGCGTGGACTTGCCGTGATCGATGTGCGCGATAATACTGAAATTGCGGATGAACTCAGGGAGCATGCGGTATGATGAACCTGGAAACCCCTAATTATCCCACGATGTCCGCGGATTCTCTTAATTGGAGCGATTTTGATGCGAGCGGCCTGCGATTCGCCATCGTGGTGGCCCGCTTCAATTCGGGAATTACCGAGCGGCTTCTGGAAGGCGCGCGCGAAGCCCTGACCAAAGCCGGCGCCCAGCATTGCGACGTTTTTCGTGTCCCCGGAGCCTTTGAACTGCCTTTAGCCGCTAAAATGCTCGCCAATACCCATCGCTATCACGGAATCATCGCGTTAGGCGCGGTCATTCGCGGCGATACGCCTCATTTCGATTACGTCGCCGGCGAAACCGCGCGGGGCTTGCAGAATGCCGCGCTCGAAACCGGCATCCCAGTCGCCTTCGGAGTGCTCACGACCGATACGTTGAGCCAGGCGGAATCGCGAACTGGCGGAAAAGACGGCAATAAAGGTTTCGACGCGGCCATGACCGCGATCGAAATGGCGCGCTTCGCCATCAGCGTGGCGAACTGACATGCCCGCCCGCCACCGCTCCCGCGCCCGTGCCCTGCAAGTGCTGTTTCTGTGGGATTTGCGCAAGCAGGACATCGGCGCCGCCATCGCCTCCTTCTACGACACCCTGGGCTCGGAAGAAGACGACCCCAAGCCGACCGATCCCGATGAGTTCATGGAGACCCTGGTCCGCGGCGCGGTTGAAAATGCCGTCTCCATCGACAAAGTAATTTCCGATAAATCGGCGAACTGGCGTATCGAGCGGATGCCCGCGGTGGACCGGAATATTCTCCGGCTCGCGGTCTACGAAATGGGCGATATGAAGACCCCTGCTCCCGTGGTCATCGACGAGGCGCTCGATCTGGCTCGCCAGTTTTCGGGCGATGAATCGGTGGCCTTCATCAACGGCGTGCTGGATGCCGTCAGCCGCGAAAAATGAACCTTCGCGTTGTTCTGGTTTCGCCCAGAAACCCGTTAAACATCGGAGCCGCGGCCCGCGCGATGAGCAATTTTGGCGTGTTTGAGCTGCGGCTCGTCAATCCTTACAAGGTGGCTTTTTTAGAGGCCAAAAGCGCCGTAAAAGCCTCTAAAATCCTTACCGATGCCCGCGAGTTTGAGACCGTCGCCGACGCGGTTGCGGACTGTTCCCTGATCGTCGGCACCACCTCCATCGGCAATCGCCTGCTGGAACACCCGCTGCGGCGGCTGGAAACGGGCGGAAAAATCATTGCTAAAAACTTAGCATCGGCCCCGGTCGCGCTGCTGTTCGGATCGGAGAAATTCGGCCTCACCAACGAAGACATGAGCTATTGCCACTGGCTGATGCGCATCCCTTCGCGAGAAGAACACGGCTCCATGAATCTCGGCCAGGCCGTCGCCGTCTGTCTGTACGAGATCATCCGCAATCCGGCCGCTGTTCGCGTGAAACCGGAAGCCAAGCGCCCCGCGAGTGCCGAGGAAATGGAGCGCGTCACGGCTTTGCTCGAGCAAGTGCTGGAGCATTCCGGTTATGTCCACTCCCGCGTCGAAGGATCCACCAGAATGAAGATCCGCCGCCTGGTGCGGCGCATGGAATTAAACTCTCACGATGCCGATGTCTGGCTCGGAATGCTGCGGCAAATCAAGTGGAAGTTGCTAAACTGAGGTCTCATGACCAAAGTGACTCTCCACTACGATCTCAGCCGCCCGTTGACGGAGCCGGAACTGGGGAGCGTCGCCGATCTGCCCAGCACCTATGGTATCGCGCGCGTGCAAGTGGCCCCGGCGCTAGACAAGATCATCGTGGATTACGACGCGTCGCGGATGATGAAAGCGGACGTAGAATCGGTGCTCCACCGGCACGGCTTGCCGCTGGCTTGACCTTAAATATGCTAGACCTTAAGTCGATAGTCGACGGAAACATTCCTATCGTGAGTCCGCTGGACATCCAACGTCTGTGGTCGTTGCAATCCCAAGATCCCGCGGATTCCTATTCGACGAAAGCGATCTTGCAAGTTTGCGGGTCTGAATTTGCAGATCCGATCGCAGTTGGCGCCCGGACCGCTCTCATCCGTATGCTGCTTCAGCAGGGTGTTTTAGAGAACTGGCGCGAAAATGATGGCCTAAGCAAAGCAGTGTTTGAGGCGGCGGCAGCGTTCCCGTTGCCGACAGGCCTCCAGGGATTAGACCCAAGCGAGTTTGTGGCCTCGCTAGGTAATTGAATATCAATAATTTAAGCGGCCTTTTGGACTTTGCCGCTCTTGATGCAGTCCGTACACACTTTAATGCGCTTCGGCGCTCCCGCCACAACCGCGTGCACCTTCTGTAAGTTGATGTCCCACCTACGTTTTGTCACGTTATGCGCGTGGCTGATCCGGTTTCCAAACTGGGGTCCGCGCCCGCAAAGTTCACACACTTTCGACATTGCCTTCAAACGCTCCTAGTACTGTTTACTCTTTGCCAGTCTACCATATCGGGTAATCCGGTGGGAGAATGGGGTCGCGGCCAGTAATGGACCATGCCTATATCGACGCGAACTCCGTCGCCGAGCGTTATCTCGACCAAACGCTCTCACCCGAGGATTTGCGTTCTTTTGAGGAACATATCGTCGACTGCCAGGAATGCGCCGACCGTCTGCTGCTGGCCGAGATGTTCCACGCGCGCAACGGGCATAAATCCCAACCCGATCCGAAAATGGTAGCCCGCCTCGTTTTATATAAACCGAGGCGGGTAGTAGTGATGCTGATCGCAGCAGGGTTCGCGGTTCCCGTGGTATACCTGCTTTTTCGGCTTTTTTGGCGCTGAGCCTTAGGAGGATCGCTCCCTGCGGTCGCGGCTCTGTTAAGTCAACAAGTTCACATTTTCCTGGTGCTTTTATGGCGTGCTGCGTCGACAAGCGTGTTTGGGATGAGTAAATCGCTCACCGATTGTGGGCGCCCTCTGGGCACGGCCTGCGTTGTTTTCGAGAGTGTCGACGTTCTACGAACGGTTGGAGTAAGATCCAACATTTCAACGGGTTCGGTTTAGTTTCGGCTCGCCGGCATCATCTGTGATAAAGTTGGCGCTGACCTGCGGGAGCGGTCCGTCGAGGTTTTCACACAGACACTTCCGCCGTGGCGATCGGCTGAAGATCGCCCATCAGCTTATGCAGCACGAACAGCGCGATCAGGTAGAAGCTGCTCATCATCAGGAACAACGGCGTGTACCCGACGAATTTCACCAGGTACCCTGGCACAATAGCCGAAAAGATGACGCCGCCCAGTCCGCCCATGCAGCCTCCGATTCCGTTCACGCTTCCCAGCGCGCTCTTCGGAAATACGTCCGACGTCGTGGTGAATAAGTTCGCCGAAAATCCCTGATGCGCCGATGTCGCCAGACTGAATAATGCGATTGCCAGTGTCACGCTCGGCACTAAGACACCACACGCCGCGATGGGCATCGCTGCCGCGCAAATGAACATCG
This sequence comes from Bryobacterales bacterium, assembly GCA_963813145.1. Classification (GTDB taxonomy): domain Bacteria; phylum Acidobacteriota; class Terriglobia; order Bryobacterales; family Bryobacteraceae; genus Palsa-187. The sequence continues at coordinate 615,603 of CAWEXX010000001.1, read as the reverse complement.
CGGTCTTCCGGGCTTTGCTCTTGGTCCAGCCCCTTTTCATCAGGAATCCGGACAGCCATCCGCCTCCCATGCTGCCGAAACACGCCACGAAGTAGATAATGGAGAGCGCCCGCGCGTAGTCCTTATCTTTCATGTGGCGCTGGTCGTGCAGGCACAGGGGGAGCCAGAACAGGTAGAACCACCACGCCGAATCGGTGAGGAATTTCGCGGTCGCAAAGCCCCACGTCTGCTTGTATCGAATGGCCTCTTTGTAGGAAACCTTTACGACCTTCTCTTCGATCTCCACCTTGGCCGGCGTGCGATAGGTGGCCCACCACAGCAGCAGCCACAGGATTCCGAGCGACGCCGTCATCAGGAAGCAGGTCCGCCATCCGAACGCATGCTCCAGCGCCACGAACACCGGTGGCCCGACCACCTGCGCCAGATTCGATCCGGAGTTGAAGAGTCCGGTGGCCAGTGCCCGCTGTTCGGCGGGAAACCACTCCGCCACGGCCTTGATCGCCGCCGGGAAATTGCCCGCCTCGGCGAAGCCCAGCATTCCGCGGTACCCGCCAAGCTGCAACGGATTCGCCGCCGTCGCATGCAGCCCCGCGGCGATGGACCAGAACCCCGCCGCTACCGCGAATCCCGCCTTCGTGCCCACTTGATCCACAACGCGGCCCATCACCAGGTAGCCGACGGTATACGCCGCCAGAAAAGCGCCGGTCAGGTAGCCGTAGATGCGGTCGTCGATATGCAGGTCCCCTCGCATGACAGGTACCAGGACCGCGAAAATCGTGCGATCCATGTAGTTGATGAGAGTGGCGAGAAAAAGAAGGACGAGGATCCACCAGCGCATGAATGGACGATTATGTCAGTTTTATCTGGCTCGCGGAGCGCTCCAAGCGTGCCGATAAGAAGTATATGATGTGGTGGCTCGCTTTATCCCTGATGCAAGATACGCGGTCTCAGGCTGATCGCGCGCGCACGGCCATGGAAGCCTCGCTCGCAGCAGCAGCGGGCGTCGGTGCAGAAACAAGCCCGGTCCGCGGGCGCGAGTATGACTCCTTGGACGGCTCCCACGGCATCGGCTCCGGTCGAGAAAGAGTCCATCATGTATCAACCGTTCTGCGAACCCCTCGCGCAGCCGGAATTATCGGTGATGATCGAGAGCGCGGCGAACAAGAATGGCGTCGCGCCGTCGGTGATTCGCGAAGTCGCGCGCCAGGAATCCGGATTCCGCCCGTGCGCGGTTTCACCCAAGGGCGCGGAGGGACTGATGCAGTTGATGCCCTCGACGCAGGACCAGTTCAAAGTGATCGATCCCTTCAATCCCATGGCGAGCCTGGACGCAGGCACAAAACTCCTGAAGCAGCTGCTCGATCGCTACCATGGCGACCTCTCGCTGGCACTGAGCGCCTATAACGCCGGAGCCGGAAGAGTGGATAAAGCCGGCGGAATCCCGCAGATTCCGGAGACGCAGAGCTATGTCGCGAATATTTTAGGTCGATTGAACCAGTAAGTCTCTCTTTCTTAAAAATGTATCGGACGCGCGCCCTTTAGCCAGTCATTGACTGGCAGCAATCTGACGCTCACACACCCCCTGGAGCTTGTACCGGTGTTGCCCCAATTGGTCGATCAGGCTCTCCGTCAGAAGAGCGCACTGACTCCTGACTAGAAGATAGACCGAGGTTTGCGAAGTGAGGTGCAAGTGAAAGTGGTAAGAGGTTGAGCGGAGGGAGGTTAAGACGTCGGCCGAAGCCGACGCTGCAGGCTGAAGCTCGCGCCACAACGGAAATAGCCCCAGGCTTACGCCAGGGGCTTCTTACGGGCGATCAGGACTCTGGACGGGTATCCCAACTGCCTGACGAACTCGTCTTTTACGATTTTCAATCCTGCCTTATTGATCAGATTCGGCACGGATTTCTCCACCTGGCGCCCCCAAAAGGCTGGAACCATGCTTCCGCAGACGCCGTACAGGCGGTTGAAAACCTTGGCGTTCTGGCCGATCACCACCAGCGAGAATCGTCCGCCTGGACGCAATACGCGGTTGATTTCCCGCAGCGTCAGCCGGATGTCATCCTGGGCGAGCAGCTCGAACAGGTAGCAGCACACCACCGCGTCGAAGCTCTCCTTGCGGAAAGGCATGTTGCGGACGTCTACTGCGCCGCAATGCGCCTCGGCCGAGGGAAATTCCTGACGGGCGCGCCGCTGGGTCCGCGCGGCCATGTTGGGCGACAAATCCAGGCCAAACGTCTTTCCGCCCGGATTCGCCTTCACCAGCCTCCGGAACATCTCCCCCGACCCGGTTGCGATCTCCAGCACCTGCATGCCGTTTTCGATGCCGGAATTACGCATGGCGCTGGCATGCGCTTTAGAATGAAAGAAAAACGTGCTCACCGGATAGACTGCGGACAGATGATCGTAGACCTTGCGCGTGCGAGCCGCAATGGTCCGCGGCATCCGCTCCGCGTTGGGAAGAGTTATGGAATAATTCAGATCGCTCAAGTTCGTCCTTACGAACTACCGACTAATGATTCGACTCTCACTACCGTACCACTGACCTGCTCCGGAAGTTCGATCCCGGTACTGGTGCCTTCTCCCAAACGACTGTCAATCCACATCTTATAATCGTCGCCGAACAGCACCTTCAGGCGCTCGTTGACGTTGCTGACGCCGATTCCCTGCTCAAACAGCGTCGCCAGTTTGCTTTCCGGGATCCCGACCCCGTCGTCTTCCACCTGAATCTGGAGCCTGCCGCCAGTCAGCCGGCTTCGCAGCCGGACCGTGCCGCCATCGACTTTGCTGGACAACCCGTGCCGGATGCTGTTCTCCACTATCGGCTGTAGTAGCATGCTGGGTACAAGCATATCCAAGGTCGCCGGATCGATGTCCTTCACCACTCGCAGTTTTTCTCCGAATCGCACAATCTCGATGGCCAGATAATCGTCGATAAACGACAATTCCTCGCGCAGCGCGGTCAAATTTTCCTGCTGCCGCAGCAAGCGCCGCAGGATTTTCGATAATTTGTAGACCACTTGCCGGGCCTGATCCGGATCCTGCCGGATCAGCGACGTCACTGAATTCAGCGTATTGAACAGAAAATGCGGGTTGATCTGCCTGCTCAACGCCGCCAGGCGCGCCTCGTTCAAACGCAACTGCTGCTGTTCCAGCTTTTTCTCGTTGCGATTACTGTTCCAAACCTTGATAGGCAGCACCACGGAAAACAGAGTGGTCGCGTACACGGCGGTCCAAGTCCATAGAGACAAGGGGCGTCCATCTTTGTTGCAGCGCAAACACCCCCTTGGCGTGCGGAAGCTGGATATTGTGGGCGACGACAGACCGCAGGAGCTCAGAAAACAGAATCGCCAGCACGCACAGCAGGCTGAAGGTGGGCAGCCGCAGATCGCGCTTCCTGACTAGCCGGTAGAGACTCAAATCGGGAAACGGGGAGAATTTCCAGATGGCTTCCTTGTCCGGCGCCACGTCGCGCAGCAATCCCCCCAGCACGCCGACCGCGGCAAACAGCGGCATCGACATCAGTTCGCCGGTGAACATCGCCGGGATCGAAATCAGCACGCCAGATAGCAGGCCCGTGATGTATCCGCCCAGCATCCCCATCACCAGGCTGCCTTCGAGGCCCAGGTCGACGGCGGCATAAGCGTCACGCGTCAACACGCGCGCCAGCACGCCGGACCCGAAAATCGCGGCGCACACCACCGCCATCTGGACCCGCTGCGTCAGAGTCCGCTCCTCGCGAAGCAGCATCCGCTGAAAGCGCTGCGAGCGGGTAAGAATGCTGGCGAGCGACGCGGCCACCGCCAATTTCACGAGCAGAATAACGAGAAGCTCGTTGATGGCGGGTCGCGGCGGCATGCCTGCGTTCATTATAATGAAGTTAGTCGTCGTCCCCACCCATGCCCCCAGCCTTTGAACTGTGTCAGGTCGCTGAAGCCGATTTTCCCAGCCGCTTCGGGCAGTTCCGCATCTATGGTTTTGAAGGCCGGACGGATGGCGTGTTGGAGGAGTCGGTGGTCCTCAAAATGGGCGATATTACCGGCGATCCGCCGCTGGTGCGCGTCCATTCCCAATGCCTGACGGGCGACGTTTTTCACAGCCTGCGCTGCGATTGCCGCGCGCAACTGGAACTGGCGCTCGAAACCATCGCTGCGGAAGGCCGCGGACTGCTGATTTACGAGCATCAGGAAGGCCGCGGCATCGGACTGATGAACAAGCTGCGCGCCTATCAGCTTCAGGATCAGGGAGCGGATACGGTGGAAGCGAACGAGCAGCTGGGCTTCGAAGCGGACCTGCGCGGCTATCGCATGCCCGGCGCGATCCTGCGATTTTTTGGTTTAAGAGCGGTGCGGCTGATGTCGAACAATCCGGAAAAGATTGAAGCCCTGGAGCGCGCCGGCGTCGCAGTCACGGAACGGGTGCCGTGCCAGGTGGCTCGTATGGATTCGACTGAAGATTACTTGCGGACGAAGAAAGAAAAGATGGGGCATTTGCTCGACGTTTAGTTGTTCGGTGCGTTACCGTGGCGCACGCACTCGTGCGTGCCGCGTCGAGACTCATCTCGACGCCTGTTGGAAAGCTGTACGGGCATCGACATGAGTGTCGATGCGGCACGCGTGGGCGCGTGCGCCACGAACTGCGCAATAATTTTGTCTTTGGGACAAACCTGTCACTGCTACCTGGCTACTTCTTTTCAGTCGTTTTGGTGAGCAGCGCCTTCACTTCCGCGGGTGGCTCGAAACGATCCGCCGGAAGGGGCTGGTTCGCTTTCACATCCTGCATTGTGATAGTGAACTCCATCTGTGCGGCCTTCGTTGTGCTCTTCGTCGGCTCCAACACGCCGTTGAAATTCTTATACTCGCTGGACAGCGTTTCGATGGGAGTCTCCCCCATGGGGCTCACGGAAACGATGCTTGTCTTGACCACGAGCCCGGATTTTTTCTGGAAATACTTCGTCTCCGCATTGCCGTCCTTCGGCGTCATCACCACTTTGTAGCAAAGCTCGCCATCGATGGTCTCCGTGCCAGCGGTTTCTATCTTGGGGTACTGCTCGCGCCAGTGAATCGGACTATTAAAAGTGCCCTCGCGCAGCGCCTGTGCCTTCTCCACGCCGCTTTTGATGCGTGGGCCAAGCATCGCGTTCTTGTCCCAGGTAACGCCATGGTCGGCGCCCGACTCCAGTTTCCCGACCCCCTCGATTTCCATGATCATGTACACTTGCGCAGGCTCGGCGGAGTAGCTGGTCACCGTTCCCTTCAGTCCTTGGGCCTTCAACTCCACGATCCCCGTCGCGACCTGGTTCTTGCGTTTCTCGTACGCCGCCTTGCCGCCGGTCACCTCTACAAAACGATCGAGAATCGTCTCCGCTTTCGGCAGCGGCTCGTCCTGACTAAAAGCGAGCGTCGTGAAAGCGAGGAGCGCGGTCAAGAAGTAGCGGCGGTTCATTTTTTCTTCCTAATCCACTCTAACGCAGCATCCACCACCGCATCATGCCCGGCCAGCAGACCTTCGCGCGTCAGCTTCACTTCCACATCCGGGGTCACGCCGATCCCTTCCAGCGCCTTGCCGCCCTCGGAAATATAATTCGCGGTGGCGTATTGGAATCCGTCGCCGTTGGGCAGGCGCTCGAATATCGAAGGCAGCGCCGCGGCTGCTGTTTTGGTGCCGAATACTCGAGCCCGTCCCAGATCCTTCAGTCCCTCGGCGAAAATCTCCGAAGTCGATGCCGAACTTCCGTCCACCAGAATCGCCACCGGACCCGTAAACACATCGGCGCGCGGATTGATCACGAACTTCAGCGTGGTGTCGCGCAGGTACATAGAGCCCAGGCGCAGATCCGGCTTGTCCACCAGCCAGCCCGCCATGCCCATCGCCATGCCGCCGATCCCGCCGGGGTTGCCGCGCAGGTCGATAATCAGGCCGTCGCACTGCATGCAGCTTTGCACTCCGTCGCCGAAGCTGCCCATGACGCGCACCAGGTCCAGAAACATGTTGAATCGCAGATAGCCGGTATTGCCGATCTTCTTCGATTCGAAGAAAACGTGCATCGGAGGCAGATTGCCGAATCGAGCCGCCTGCCCGCGCTCCGGATTCAGCGCCAGATCGCGGGTGACTTGCGCGTTCTTCCCATCGAGAAACGCGATTTTGATGGTGTCGCCGATGGCTCCGGTCAAACGGGCTCTCACCGCGCGCTCGAGCGCGAGCTCGTGAATATCGGGATCGGATTTCAGCTTCGCAATCACCGGCGCAAGCGGCTTGCCGTTGGCGCTCTCAATCACCCAGCCGCGCTTGACACCGGCTCTCTCGGCGGACGATCCGGGGTCCAGGTCCGTGACCACGGCTTTCCCGTCCAGCACGCGCGACGTCGATGCCGGCGGATCCATCGCCGCCCGCGCCCTCGACGTCGTTATAGACAGCGGCGGGGAAAATGCCGAAGTGGGTCTGCTTGAGGCGGCCCAGCATTTCGCGCATGATGGCCAGCGCTTCGTCGTCGGATTTCGCGTTCTCGATGCGGGGGTAATACTCGGCATGAATCGCCTGCCAGTCCAGTCCGCGCGGGATTTTTCTGCCAGTGTTTATCGCGGATGGTGGTCCAGACTTTTTCGAAAGAGGTAATCTGGCGCTGCTTTTCGGGGGTCAGCATCTGACCGTGGAGAGTGAGGCTGAGGAGAACTGCAACCAGAAGCAGCCACGATCGCCTCGCTTGCCCGCTTCCTGACGGTCGGCTGACACGAAAGCGCCTCCACTGGCATTGATTTGCACGTGAGCCGGCCTTCGTCAGCCATGTCAGAGCGGGCAGACGCGTGAATCCCAAAAACTTCTCATTTCTCCGATTGGATGCTTCCCGCGCCCTGCCGGATTCTATACAGGTTCTTGTCGGACCTTATATAGATCGAATCCCCGGCAATCGCGAGCGACGCCGTGACGGCCTCGCCCAACTCGTTGGTTCCTAAAATCTCAAACGTTGGACCCGCCTTCAACACGTACGTATCGCCGTCCTGGCTGGTAATCAGGATCTTGCCGTCAAAGGCAACCGCCGCCCCCGCAAGCCGCACCGGCTTGGGAAATCGCTTCGATTCATACTGCACCGCCCCCGTCATGGCGTCCACGCAGGTCACCAGACCGCCGTCGGTCATGAAGTACAGGTAGTCGCCATAGAGGATGGCGTTCGGTAGATAACCGGTACCCTTTTTGTAGGTCCAGGCGACCCGCTCCTCGCCGGCAGCCGGATTGAGACGAACCGCCATCACGTTCTTGTTGGGATAGCCGGTGGATACATAAACCATGCCGTGACCGGACACCGGGGTGTGCACCGAATTGCCGCCGACGCCCTCCGTGCTCCAGATTTCCTTGCCGGTGCGTGGATCGTAGGCGATCAGCTTCTCGGTGCCGCTGACAATCATCTGGGGCTGGTTGTTCACGGTGAGGATTACCGGAACGGTCCACGATACCTGCGCCTGGCGCGCTACTTTCCAGGCGACCTTACCGTCCTTGGTCGAGACCGCGGCGATGAACGAATTCTCGCCCTCGTCCTGATCGGCGAGGATGATGATTTTATCCTCGAACAGCACCGGCGAAACTCCGGTACCGACGCCGAGAGTGGAGATCGGACCCAGCGACATCTTCCAGATCAGCTTGCCTTCAAAATCGTATTTATAAAGACCTTGCGATTCGAAGTAGGCGTAGACGAACTTCCCGTCGGTGACCGTGGTGGACGACGCATAGGTGTTGAACTTGTGAATTTCGTCGTAGACCGGGCCTTCGTAAGCAGTGCGCTCCCAAAGCTGTTTGCCGGACTGGGCGTCGTAGCCCATCACCTTCAAAGTGTGCCGCGTGTTCATGCCCGTGCTGTCAGGATGGCGGAACGCTTCGCCGCGGATGCGGTGCTTGGGCGGAACGGAGGCGGCGCCTTCGACAGCTGCGCCCGCGATGTCGGTGGTCAGGAAAATGCGGCCGCCCGACACCACCGGCGAGGAATGCCCGCGCCCTTCCACCGGAGTCTTCCAGGCAACATTGCGATCCGCGCTCCAGGAACCGGGGAGATTTTTCAAGGTCGAAATGCCGTCGGCGGTGGGACCTCGCCAGCCTGGCCAGTCATCGTTCGCCGCAAGCGCGAGCGCGCTCAGAATTAGGGCAATGGGAAGGAGGCGCATGGATCTTATACGATGGTAAAGCTATTTTGTTAGGAAAGGGATCCTGTTAGAAAATGAGCGACCTCGTACAGTACTCGAAAGATGGCAACGTTGCCGTTCTTACGATTAACAACCCGCCGGTGAATGCGCTGAGCCCCGGCGTGCCGGAAGGGATCCTGGAAGGAATCGAAAAAGCGGGAGCCGATAAGGAAGTCGGCGCCATTGTCGTGATCGGCGGAGGCCGCACGTTCATCGCCGGAGCCGATATTAAGGAGTTCGGGAAAATCACGGCGGGCAAGCGGCCGCGGCTAACTCTGTATCCGGTGCTGCTCAAAATTGAGGATTCGAAAAAGCCCGTGGTCATGGCGATTCACGGCACGGCGTTCGGCGGCGGACTGGAAGTAGCCATGGCGGGACACTATCGGGTGGCTGTCGCATCGGCGCTGGTGGGCCAGCCCGAAGTGAAGCTGGGCATCATTCCCGGGGCCGGAGGAACGCAGCGTTTGCCGCGCCTGGCGGGGGTCGCGAAGGCGGTCGAGATGTGCGCCTTCGGGGAGCCGGTGGATGCCAAGACGGCGCTCGCGTCCGGGATTATCGACAAACTCATCGAGGGCGATTTGCTGCAAGGCGCGGTGAAATTCGCGCGGGACGTCGCCGGTAAGCTGGCGTACAAGACTCGCGAGCGCGGGGAAAAGCTCCACGACTCGACGAAGAACGTAACTGTGTTCGCCGTCGCTCGCGAGCACGCCCGGCGCACCAAGCGCGGCCAAACCGCGCCGCTCGCTGCGATCGAGGCGGTGGAAGTGGCCACCCGCGGCAGCTTCGAAGACGGCTGCGACCGCGAACAATCGATCTTCCAGGAGTGCCTGTTTTCGACCCAATCGAAAGCCCTCATACACGCATTTTTCGGCGAGCGAATCGTCGCGAAAATTCCCGACGTTCCTAAGGACACCAAGACCTACGAGATCCGCAAAGCCGCCCTCATCGGCGCGGGCACCATGGGCGGCGGGATCGCGATGAATTATGCCAACGCGGGGATCCCAGTGATCATCAAGGAGACGACTCAGGAAGCGCTCGACAAAGGCTACGGGATCATCAAAAAGAACTATCAAAACAGCGTAAGTAAGGGCCGTTTCACCCCCGAAACCATGGAGGCCAGGCTGAAGCTGATCACTCCGGGGCTGACATACGACGGTTTTGCGGATGCCGACATCATCGTCGAGGCCGTTTTTGAGGGGATGGCGCTTAAGAAACAGATTTTCAGTGAGTTAGACAAGATCGCCAAACCGGATTGCGTCCTGGCTTCGAATACCTCGACGCTCGATATCGACGAGATCGCCTCGGCGACCGCGAGGCCGCAGATGGTGATCGGGCACCATTTCTTTAGTCCCGCTAACGTCATGAAATTGCTAGAGATCGTGCGCGGCAAGGCTACCAGCAAAGAAGTCATCGCGACGTCCATGGCGCTGGCCAAGAAATTGAACAAAGTTGGAGTCTTGGCCGGTAACTGCCGTGGTTTCATCGGTAACCGGATGATCCACTGTTATGGCCGCGAGGCCCAGTTTTTGGTCGAAGAAGGCGCAGCAGTCGAGCAGGTCGATACCGCTCTGTACGATTTTGGGATGGCGATGGGTCCGCTGGCGATGGGCGACCTGGCTGGCCTCGATGTCGGCTGGAGAATTCGTAAAGAGTTCAAGCACCTTGAAAAGCCGGGAGTTCGCGTGCCGCTGGTCGCGGATCAACTGTGCGAAATGGGCCGCTACGGCCAAAAAACGGGAGCCGGGTGGTATAAGTACGACGAGAATCGGAAACCGTCGGGCGATGCGGAAGTCACCGCGCTGATCGACAAACTGGCGCGCGCGGCAGGGATCGAGCGGCGGGCGATTTCGAACGACGAGATTATCGAGCGGACCATTTATGCGCTGGTGAATGAAGGGGCTCGGATATTGGAAGAAGGGATCGCGCTGCGGTCGGTGGACATCGACATCGTTTACCTGAATGGCTATGGATTTCCCGCGTGGCGCGGCGGGCCGATGTTTTACGCCGACACGGTGGGGCTCAAGAATGTTCTCGTCAAGATCGAGGAGTTCGAGAAGCGGCACGGCGAGTTGTGGGCTCCGGCGCCCCTGCTGAAGAAGCTCGCGAGCGACGGGAAGACTTTCGGGGACTTCGACCAGGCGAAGGACGCCTAGCCCCATGCGTCAGCGTGGGGCTATTTCGATTTAAGGTGGAAGCCCCGCGCTGACGCACGGGGCTGAGGCGTGATTTTTTTTCTCAGCCGCTGCTCTCTTTTTTCGAGGTCCGCGGACGGCTCTAACGATAGGGCAGTCCGGGTTAGCTGCAGGGCTTTGGAGTAGTCTTTCTCCGAATGCTCGGCTTGCTTGGCTAGTTCGGCCAGCGCCTTTGCGCGGAACGAATTTCTTGACTCTGAGAGATCGGTCCAAATAACTTGGGCTGCCGCGTGGTTGCCTTGTTTACGCTCGAGCTTTGCGATATCCCATAACGTGCGGAACAGAAGATCGTCTCTGAGTCCCGATTCCACGGCTCTTTTGAAAAGCGGAAGCGCGCGATCGATTTCGCCGGCCTGCACCAGGCATCGCGCAATGCCGGTGAGCTCGGCTCCGTTGGTGCGGCTCGCCGCGTCTTTAAATGCGTGCGGGACGATGCCGGTGAGGCAGGCCAGGGTGAGAATATCGATCGCGTTGTGGTGGAAGACGGGGACCAGCCGCTCAATCCATTTTGTGCGCAGGTATTCGAAATAGACGTACGGGATCATCGCGCCGGGGATGTCGCCGGTGCGCTCGAAACCGAGGATCTCGTTTTCCAGATCGACCAAACGGCAGCTATCGAAGCGCAATTTCCACAGGCGGCGCGCGCCGTGCAGCAGATCGAGATGGGGCAGACGCTCGAATGGGGACATCGCGCGATTCAGGTGATAGCGCGATTCGAGTAACGGCTGATCGAACGACGCGCCGTTGTAGGTAATCAAGACCTGGAATTTTTTCAGATGGTGAGAGAGTGCATCGAGGAGGCTGGCTTCTTCACTGTAACTGCGCATGAAGAATTGGCGGACGCGGAAACCTTCTTTCGTGATGCGTCCGACGCCGACCAGGAACGCGCAGGTGCCGATGCCGCCGGAGAGGCCGGTGGTCTCGGTATCGAGAAAAGCCCATGTTTCCGGGGGTGCGGAGGGCATCTCACTCGCGACCGCCGAAAGAAGATCGTGCGGCAGCGATGCGAGCGCGCCAATATCGGCGCTGCCATGATGGCGATGATGCTCCCACAACTTTTCCGTTTCGAAGTGCCGGCCGAAGGCGGTTTCGATTTCGTCGCCGGGCATGAATTCCTCCACCGGCATACGGCGCGGCGCGGGCAGGGGGCGGGCATCGTACTTGCGGTTGATGTTCTCGATCAGCTGCCGTAAGTCGTTCATTCGCCTTTTGTTTGCCCCACCTGGGCCATTGTAGCAGAGCACGGCGGGCGCGGCGCGGCGAGATTGCGCATGCGAAAAAACCCTGAAAAATCGGCCTTTCTTCGCATATTTCCCTTTACAGCGGGTTTGCGCATCCTATATCATTTAGTTGCAAATGCGGGTTTCAAAGGCCTTTTAGAAAAAAGACCGTTCATGTTTCTAGAGGCGCGCGGAGTTCGTATCGTACATCCGGGAGAATCAGAACAAAAGGAGCATTATGGCAGCAACAAAAATGACGCAATCGCAATTGATCAAAGAGCTGGCGGCGGCGGTGGAAGTGCCGAACAAGGTGGCGAAGGCCTTCACGGTGGCTTACGCCGATCTGGCCATCAAGGAAACGAAGAAGAGTGGGATGAGCATTCTGCCTGGTATTGGCCGGCTGGTCCGCGTCGATCGCAAGGCGCGTATTGGCCGCAACCCGGCGACGGGCGAAGCCATCAAGATTCCGGCTAAGAAAGTGGTGAAGTTCCGCGTCGCGAAAGCGGTGAAGGACGCGATTGTTCCGCCGAAGGCCAAGAAATAACTTCTCTCAAGAAGGCAAATGAAAAACCCCGCGAGGCTGATTGCCGCCGCGGGGTTTTTTATAGTTCGAAAAACCGAGTGAGGTCCGCCAAAACTTCAGGCGGCGCCAGGAAGCGCTTATGCCGGCTTCTTATCTTCGGGACGGTCGACGGGGTGTTCTTCTTCGCCCTTCAAAGAATTCTTGAAGTTACGAATACCTTCTCCCAAGCCTTTGGCAACCTCGGGAATCTTCTTGCCGCCGAATAGTAACAATGCGACAACCAGGATAACCAGCAGCTCAGGCATGCCGATAGATCTCATTAGCGGCCTCCTTCAAGTTCAATGTAACACAGGTGGGTAGTATGAAGCGGAAAGCCAAATTCGATCAGAAGAAAGAAGTACGGGCGATTGCGCGGGAGCGAGTGGGGCCGGTGAAGGCGTCGCGGGCGATTGTGGCGAAGGTGGATCGGAAGAAGCCTAAGCATAAAAAGCCCCTGGCTGAGGAAGGCTGACCGCTCCCGATGGTCGCGGCTCTGAAGAACGGCGGGCAGGTCGGGAACCTGCCCCACTTACTCCGGGAGGGGTTGGCCTTTGGTTTCGGGGGCCCAGGGGAGCACGGCTAATCCCAGGAGGAAGACCGAGCACATGGTGATGCCGGCGTAGCGCATGGGCTCGTCCATGCCGGCGTAGACCCGGCTGGTGAGCAGGGCGAGAGCGAAGGGGCCTATGGCGGCGATCAGGCGGCCGACGTTGTAACAGAACGACGTGCCGGTGGAGCGCAGACGGGTGGGGAAGAGCTCCGGGAAATAGATCGCGAAGCCGCCGAACAGCGAGAGCTGGCAGAAACCCATGAGCGGCGTCATCCAGAAAATGTCCGAGAAATTCTGGAGTTTCCAGAAGGTAAACGCCGTGGCGCACATGGCGGCGATGAATCCGGCGGCAAACGCTTTGCGGCGCCCCACTCGCGCGGTGAAGTAAGTAAAAGCATAAATACCCCAGAAGGAGCCGAAGTTCTGGAGCAGCGAGTTGATGCCGGTCCAGAGGGTTTTCTGCGAGGCGATCATGTTTTCCGCCATGCCCTGCGCGCGAAACGTCTTATCGAGCACGGAGCTGAGCAGGTCGGGGATAAAGAATCCGATGCCCCAGAGTCCGACGACACCGGAGAACGCGAGAGTCATCCCGACCAGGGTTCGAGGCCGCCACTTGGAGTTAAACAGCTCGCTGATGGAACCCAGCTTGGCGTTGGTATCCTTGGCTTTCTGCCAGCCTTCGGGTTCCTTGAGGCGGCGCATGATCACCAGCACAAGCAAGGCCGGGAGAGCGCCGATGATGAACATCCAGCGCCAGGGGCTGGTGGTGATGGCTCCCGCGGCTTGCATGCGTCCGAGCACGATTCCTACGAGGGCGGCGGTGACGTTGCCGATAGTAGAAGAGGCTTGCAGCAGGCCGAGCGCGTAGGGACGGGCTCGATTCGGCATGACTTCGGCGACCAGAGCGACGCCGACGGCGAACTCGCCTCCGACGCCGAGGCCGGTCAGGAAACGGTACATCGAGAAATCCCACACGCCTGTGGAGAGGACGCTTAGGCCGGTGAAGATCGAATAGGCGAGAATGCTGATCAGCATGGTCTTCACGCGGCCGATGCGGTCGCCGAGGACGCCGAAGAGAACTCCGCCGACGGCCCAGCCGATCATGAAAATCGAGGTGGTGTAACCGGCGTACCTGGCGACCTGTCCGGCGGCACTGGGATCGCCCGCGTGGACATGCAGCAATTCCAGCATGGCGGGGCGGCGGGCCAGAGTGAACAGTTGCTGGTCCATGGTGTCGAACAGCCAGCCGAGAGAGGCGACCAGCAGAACGAACCAATGATAGGAATTGAGTTCCTTATACCAGGCACCGGTAAACGGATTGGTGGAGGCGCTGGGTTCGACAATGGCCATAGAGCGTTTATTTTCGCACGGTCTTGTGGTCTGCGTCGGAAATCCTAAAGGTTATGTGGCGCACGCCTCCACGCGTGCCGCATCGACATTCGTGTTTTGGATGCGCCCGGTTGGCGCACCGATTGCGATGAAAATGGGAGCGTGAGGGGCGCGCCAAGGTCCCGACGACACTGGAGCGTAAGAGTCGGTACTCGTGTTTGCCCTGGGAACGCCGAGTTGCGCGAGCAGCAGATCGAGTATCGCCAGCGGAAGTTCGGCACGACCCATAGCGAACTCGAGCAACTGGCCGACTGGCTGCGCCAACAACAGGTGACCAAGGCCGCCATGGAATCGACGGCGCAGTACTGGCGGCCGGTGTGGATCGCGCTGGAAGGGCACTTCCGCCTGCATCTGGCGCAACCGCGTTCGACGCTGGCCCCGCGCGGGCGCAAGTCGGACTTCGCGGATGCCACCCGGATCGGCCGCCGCTTGCTGGCCGAGGATCTGACGCTGAGCTACGTGCCCGACCGCGAGCAACGGCAGTGGCGCACGATCACGCGCATGCGCGTCCGCATGACCACGCAACAGGCGCGCCTGCGCAATCAAATGGAAGGTCTGCTGGAGGAAGGCCGCATCAAACTATCGAGCGTGATCAGCGATCTGCCGGGCGTCCGCGGCCGCGCGATCCTGTGGGCGATGGTGCGCGGAATCGCCGACCCGGCCGAGTTGGCCGCCCTCGCCAACCAGCGGCTCGCCACGCCCACGGCCCAGCTTCACGAAGCCTTGCGCGGCCAGTTGGACCCCGCTTCGCGCCTGCTGTTGAAGATGCTGTTGGAGCAATGGGAACAACTCGCCACTCACATCGAGCAACGGGAGACGCAGATGATCACCGCGCTGCAAAACTGGCAACAGGCCACCACCCGGTTGCTGGAAATCCCCGGCATCAGCCGTGTCGCGGCTCAGCAGATCATCGCGGAAGTAGGACCCGAAGCCAGTGCCTTTCTGGCTCCGGAGAAACTGGCATCGTGGGTCGGCGTATGTCCCGGAACGCGGTGAAAGTCAAGGACAGCATCTTCGACCAAAAGTTTCGAACCCTGTTGCCGCGCCTGGGAGCCAAATCAGCGATCTGGGCCATTGCCCACCGGCTGCTGCGCGTGATCTGGAAAGTGCTCCCTGATAAGGTCCGACTATGTCGAACCAGGCATCCTCGACCCACCATCGGCGGAGCGCCGCCGTAAACGCTACGTCCGACAACTCCGCAAACTCGGCTTCGCCGTCACCCTGACGCCCTGCCACATAACCTCAACTATGTTTTCGAGAGTGTCGACGGCCGGACAAGAGCGATCTCCCCATAATCCTACGCCACCCCCGGCCTCTTCTTTCCAAACCCCGTGGCCCCTTCAAAAGCATGCGCCAACTGCAGCACGCCGAAGTCATCTTTATCGCGACCCACAATCTGCACTCCCACCGGCAACCCCTCCGGCGTGAATCCTCCCGGCACAGACGCCGCCGGATTCCCCGTGGCCGAGATATACCAGCAGGACTTCATCCAATCGATGTAGTTATTGAATTTCACGCCGGCAATCTCCGCCGGATACGGCGTGTTGATATCGAATGCCGGCACCTGCGTGGTGGGCAGAATGAAATATTCGTACTTCTCAAGGAATGCCTGAAAGGGCCGCCAGAGCTGGCCGTGCGCGGTCTCGGCATGCGTCAGATCGGCTCCGGTCAGCCGCAGCCCTTCTTCGATTTCCTGCTTGAGCGTCTCCTTGAAGGCGTCCGGGTGCGCCTTGAGGCGATCGCCATAAGTGGCCGCCGAGTTCCACGCGCGCAGAATGCGAAAACTGATTTCAGCCGGCGCGAAATCCGGCTCGGCCTGCTCGACAATGCATCCCAGCGATTCAAATGTCTTGCGATGCGCGTCGACCACGGCCCGCACGCGCGGGTCGAAAGGAGCTCCATTCAGGTCCTTGAACCAAGCCACGCGAACGCCCTTAAAGCTGCGATCCAGCGGACGCGCGAAGCGTTCGCCGGGCTCGTGGATCGAAAGAGGCGCGCGCGAATCGGGGCCGGCAATGGCGCTGAGCCCCAACGCGAGGTCGGCCACGGAACGCCCCAGGCATCCTGACGTGCTGAGTGTGGACCAGGCGAACTGCGCCGTCGGATTCGGGACACGGCCGATCGAAGGGCGGAAACCCACCACGTTGCAGAACGCCGCCGGATTGCGCAGAGACCCGCCCGTATCGGAGCCATCGGCCACCGGGACCATTCCGCAAGCCAGCGCGACCGCGGCGCCTCCGGACGATCCGCCGCAGGTTTTCGTCAGGTCGTAAGGATTGTGGGTCGCGCCGAAAACCTTGTTGAAAGTCTGCGATCCGGCGCCAAACTCCGGCGTGTTGGTCTTGCCGATCGTAATCGCCCCCGCTCGCCGCAGCCTCTCGACGATCAAAAAATCGGCGGTCGGGATGTAGTCCTTATAGAGCAGTGAACCAAACGTGGTGCGGATGCCCTTCGTCTCCACCAGATCCTTATGCGCCACCGGCAAACCGTGCAGCGGTCCGAGAGCTTCTTTATGAGCCTGTTTCTCGTCGGCCTTCGCCGCCGCGTCGGCAGCCATTTCGGGCACCAGGGTCACGATGGCGTTGACCTTGGGATTCACCCGCTCAATCTGCTTCAGATGGGCAGCCAGCACTTCGCGGGCGGAGAGTTCCTTCGCCCGAATCAACCGCGCCATCTCCACGGCGCTCATGAAGCAAATATCGTTTTCCGCCTCCAGCAAAGGCATAGCCGCCATCCCCGCTAAAACCTGACGTCGAGTCATTTCAAGCGAGTATAGAACAATTTAGAACGAAGGCTCCTATTTGTGGGGCAGGCTGGCAACCTGCGGACCGATTGTCTATGGGTCCATCCGAGCGCAGCTCGGACGCTGAGTGGGGCAGGTTCCCGACCTGCCCGCCGCTCCCATCGTTGCCGCACGCCGACGTGTCATACTTGCCATTCTATGGAGACCGACGCCTGCCTCCGCTACGCGCGCAAAAACCAAAAAGCCATCATCGAATTAATCCGCGAATTCGTAGAGTGCGAATCGCCCAGCGACTCTCCATCGAACGTCGACCGTTTTGTCGCACTCCTTTCGGATCGCGTTCGCGACATCGCAAAAGTGAAAACATTCGATGGCGGAGCCTTCGGCAAACACCTGCGCGTGGAGTTCACTCTGCCGGGGAACAAGAAAGACGGCCAGATCCTGGCCCTCGGCCATTCCGACACGGTCTGGTCGCTCGGCACTCTCCGCACCATGCCGTTTCGCGAGAAAAAAGGCCGCCTGTGGGGACCCGGAGTTCTCGATATGAAAGGCGGAATGGCTTTCTTCATTTTCGCGATGCGCGCATTGCGTGAATTGGACATCCCCGTTGCACGCAAGGTAGTGATGCAGGTCAATTCCGACGAGGAGGTCGGCAGCGAGACTTCCCGCCCTCTTACGGAAGACGCAGCCCGGTCGAGCAGCGCCGTGCTGGTGCTGGAACCCGGCACCGGGCTCGAAGGAAAACTGAAGACCGCAAGAAAAGGAGTCGGCGACTACACCGTCACCGTGCGAGGCGTCGCGTCCCACGCGGGCGTGGACTTCGCGAACGGAGCCAACGCGATCGTCGAGATGGCCAGGCAACTGGAGCGCATCGCCGGCTTCACCCAGCTGGACCGCGGAGTCACGGTGAGCCCGGGAGTCATTCAAGGCGGCACCCGCAGCAACGTAGTTCCCGCTGAATGCCGCGCCGAAGTCGATATCAGAGCCCCGCGTGACCGCGACCGCGTGTATCTGGAAAGGAAATTCGCATCGTTGAAACCGTTTGATCGCCGCTGCCAAGTCGAGGTGACCGGCGGCTTAAATCGCCCTCCGCTGGAGCGATCCGCCGGAGTCCGCAAACTATATCGAACCGCTGAGAAGCTGGCCGCTGAATTGGGAGTCACGCTTCAGGAATCGTCCACTGGCGGCGGCTCCGACGGAAATTTCACGGCGGCTTTGGGTATCCCAACGCTCGATGGCCTGGGAGCCGTCGGCGAAGGCGCGCATGCGCCGAATGAGAGTATTCTTATCAACCGGATAGCGGATCGGACCGCCCTGCTGGCTAAACTGGTCGCCACGCTATGAGCCTTCCGCTGGCGATCGTTTTTTGCGTCATCACCATGCTCGGCTGGGGTTCCTGGGCCAACACGCAGAAGCTTGCGGGCCAGGAAAAATGGCCGTTTGAGCTGTTTTATTGGGATTACGCGATCGGCGTATTTTTGTTTTCGCTGTTGTTTTCAGTGTTCGGGGGAGGCTTCAACATCGTTGCTTCGGCCACCATTCCGGCGTTGATCAGCGGGGCCATCTTCAATCTTGCCAACATTTTACTTGTTGTAGGTATCGATGCCGCTGGCATGACCGTTGCGTTTCCCGTGGGGGTTGGACTCGCATTAGTCATTGGTACGGTAGAGAGTTATGTTGAATCGCCGAAAGGGAATCCGTCGCTTTTATTCGCGGGGGTGGCGCTGATTGTTTTTGCGATGATCATGTCCGCGGCGTCGCGGCAATCTGTGGGAAAGAACCCAGTTCGCGGTCTGATTTTTTCGATTATCGCAGGCTGCGTCATGGGGCTTTTTTATCCGCGGCTGATGCGGGCCATCGGACCGGAAAAGTTGACGCCCTATGTGGCTCTGGTTTTCTTCGGGTTGGGTGTTTTGTTGAGTAACATCCTCGTCAACACGGTTTTCATGAAAACGGGCGGCGTGAGCTATGCCGATTACTTTCGCGGCCGCGCAAAACTTCATTGGATTGGGATACTTGGCGGTTCCATCTGGATGGTGGCGCTATGCCTGAACGTGATCGCGGCGAACGTCGCGGGTCCGGCGATTTCTTATGCGCTGGGTCAGGGAGCCACGTTAATCGCGGCGATTTGGGGCGTATTCATCTGGAAGGAAAAGGGCAATAAGTTATACACAGCGTTGATGTTTATCGGTTATGCCAGCGGACTTATCCTGATCGGCGCTGCCACTCTTCGTTGAAGCGGGATGCGCTGACGAAGGATTTTTGGGTTCCGATGGACAGGGTCGAAAGCGCGGCGTAGAGGTTGGCTCGGGAAATTGCTTCCAATTCGCTGTATCCACTGGAAAGGAATACAGCCAAGCTGCCGATGAAGGCATCGCCGGCGCCGGTGGTGTCGATGGGATCGACTGGGAATGGGGCGATGTGCTGGTCGTTGCCAAGCAGTGCGCCGTTTGCGCCAAGTGTGATGATCACTTGACTTAGGCCTCCGTCGAGAAGGAAGTGCGCGCATTTTCGGGCGTCATCGAGGTTGTGGACAGGCATGCCGCTGAGGATCTCGGCTTCAGTTTCATTTGGGATGACGTAATCGGCGATGCCGGCTTCTTTTAGGTCCAGAATTTGGGCCGGGGCGGGGTTCAGAATGGTGCCGATTCCGTGTTCGCGCGCGTATTGCAGCGCCTTCATTGTCGTTAAGAGCGGTATTTCGAGCTGCAACACCACCTTATCCGCCCTTTCAATGACATCCCTCGCAGCGTAAACGTCTTCAGGAGACAGGCGATCGTTGGCGCCTTTCACCACCAAAATGCGGTTTTGACCGGAGCTTTCTACGAAGATCGGGGCGACGCCGGTGGAGACTCCAGGGGTCATCAGAACATGGCTGGTATCGATACCCAGGGATTTGAAGGTTTGAATATACGCTTCGCCGAACATGTCGTCGCCGACGCGGGCCACCATGGATACTTCGGCTCCGCAATTCCGGGCGGCCACAGCTTGGTTCGCGCCTTTGCCTCCGAAGCCGAGGGAGAAGTCGCGGCCGAAGATGGTTTCACCGGGGCGAGGGAACTGGTCTGTGAAGGTGGTCAGGTCGATGTTGGCGCTGCCGATCACTACGATGTGTGGCATGGGGTTTATTAGAACAGTTTTTTGGGGAGGGCAGGTCGGGAACCTGCCCCACTAAAGCTCAAACACACCGCTCCCTATGATCACGGCTCGGAAGCACAACAGCAGCATGTCATCAGCGGTCTACCGAGCCGTGACCGCAGGGAGCGGTGTCTGAAATTGCTTTGGCTCAGAAGATGGCTAATGCCGGGAGGTCGGCTGATGGGAATGATATGCCTAGCGCTTTGGCCAGGGTGGCGGCGATGCTGCGCATGTCGATTTCACCTAAATCAACGCCGGGTTTGATTTTTGGGCCGGCTATGAAGAACGACGCTAATAGCTGGGGGTTGGAGGGGGCGTAGCCGTGGGTGCCACCTACTTTGTTGGGGCGGTTGGTGGCGACTACGGAAAAGTTGGACTGCATATCGAACCAGAAGGCGGCGTCGGGGCGGCCACCGAGGGCCGCGATTTGTTTGGCGTCGAGAATTTGGGCGATGCCGTTTTTGGGATCGGCGGCCAGGCGGCGCAGGAGATTGTCAACCTTAGCGCGGGTGGCTTCGTCTCGTGGATCTTTCAAAATAATCGCGGCAGAGCCGCCTTCGAGGTCGGGGTAGGCTTTCCAATCGGTTTTTGATGCAAGTCCCTCTTCGCGGAAGACCGAGACCAGATTGAAGCTGTGGTCGGTTCTGGTGAAGCCGTGGTCGGAGAGGATGCAGATGATGGAATTCGGCGCGGCGGTTT
The DNA here is from genome assembly GCA_963813145.1 of Bryobacterales bacterium. Taxonomy (GTDB): domain Bacteria; phylum Acidobacteriota; class Terriglobia; order Bryobacterales; family Bryobacteraceae; genus Palsa-187. The sequence continues at coordinate 594,942 of CAWEXX010000001.1, read as the reverse complement.
CCAGTTCGCCGACTTCGGCGTCGATCTGCTCAAGCGCGGCGTTGGCCTCGGGACTGAAGGGACCACCGGCGTGCGCCAAGTGATCGAGGGAAGCCAGGTGTACCGTCATGAACTGTGCGTGTTTGTGGCGTAGGATGTAGGCGGCGTAGAGGGTGCGCTGGCGGTCTCCGTGCGCGGCGTCGTCCAGGTCCGTCACGTAGGCGCCAGCATTCCTTTTCGATTTCCGACATCAGGCCGAGGGTGCTGATGACTCTGAGGAGCTTCAAGTCTTCGCCGGGGAACTTGGAGGCTCGCCAATATTCGGGGACGTTGTAGCGGATGGAAGGCGCGCCAACAGTGACGGGCCAGCTTACGCTGCCAGTGACGAGACCAGCTTTCGCGGCGGCATCCCAGAGAGTGGGGACGGCGATGTCCTCGGAGTACCAGGTCCAGCCGGCCTGGTTCAAGTTGAGGGGATCGAAGACCACGTTGGAATAGATGTGATGTTTCACGGGCCAGACGCCGGTGACGATGGTGGTGTGGCTGGGATAAGTGACGGTGGGTAGGACTCCGCGGACGCCGGTCGAGTGGGCTCCGTCCTTCAGGATGCGGCGGAGGTGGGGAATTTTGAGATTGTGCTCGTCGGCTTTAAGGACGCAGTCGGGACGCATGCCATCGATGGAGATGACTACCAGCGGGGTCTGGGCGGCTAGGGGGAGGGCTAGCGATAGCAAGAGGGCAGGGCGGAGCATTCGTGGATCATATCATTCGGGGGTTGCGGTTCTGTGAATGGGGGTGGAGGGCAGGTCGGGAACCTGCCCCACTGGGAACATTTTGGAGGTCGGGCGCGTAGGTGGACTTATGCTTACTCTTGTTTTCCTGATGTTCTTGCAGGGGCCCGATGGCCTGTTTACTGCTGTTGCCAAGCTGGACACGGAGCTGTTTGACGCTTACAACACTTGCGATTTGAAGAAGTTCGGATCTTTGCTGGCGGACGATCTGGAGTTTTATCACGATGCTACCGGGTTGAGCCGCGGGGCACAGAGCACGATTGACGCGATCAAGCAGAATATATGCGGCAAGGTGCACCGGGACCTGGTGCCGGGGACGCTCAAGGTTTATCCGCTGAACGGGTATGGGGCGGTGGAGACCGGCATCCATTTGTTTTGCGATCCGAAGTTGGGGAAGTGCCCCGATGGGAGCGGGGTGGCGCGCTTCACGATGCTTTGGGAGAACACGGGCGGCGTTTGGAAGCTGACGCGGGTGATCAGCTACGACCATTGCAACCGGTGTTCGACGTCGACGGCTCCGGATTTTCGGAAGTAACAGATAGACAATCGGTCCGCAGGTAGGCAACCTGACCCACCGGAGCTGAAAGTTGCTAATTAGCTCCAGCGACCTAGAATGTAAGGGTGATTCCTGCGGTTAATCCGGATACGCGGCGGCTGGCGATTGAGAGGCTGCGGGGGGAGACGTTTGACGTACTGATTTTCGGCGGCGGCATTAATGGCGCGGGGACGGCTCGGGATCTGGCGCTGCGGGCCAAGGTGGGGCGGGCGAAGTTGAACATCGACCTGAACATCGGGTTGGTGGAGCAGAATCATTTCTCATCCGGGACCAGCGGGAAGAATTCGCACCTGATTCATGGCGGGCTGCGGTATTTGAAGCAGCTGAATTTCCACCTGGTGCACGAGGCGCTGCGGGAGCGAGCGGTGCTGCTGAAGATCGCTCCGCACCTGGTGGAGCCGCAGCCGTTCCTATTGCCGATTGCTGGCTTCGCGAAATCGCTCTATTACGATCTGGGGCTGACGATTTACGATTTTTTCGACGGCAGCGGAGTGGTTCCGTGGCATCGGCGAGTGTCGCTCAACGAAGTGCGGAGCCTGGAACCGGGGCTGGCGGCTCCGGGAATGACGGGGGCGGCGGAGTTTTACGATGCGCAAGTGCGGTCCGCGCGGCTGGTGCTCGAGAATGTTTTCGAAGCGGTTCGCAACGGAGCGGCTTGCGCGAACTATGTGCGGGAGGAGGGCCACGCGCGGGAGCAGGACGGGACGTGGAGAGTCCAGCTTCGGGATTCGATTTCGGGGGAGCGGTTCGAGACGCGGGCGAGAGTGCTGGTGGATTCGACGGGGCCCTGGGCGCGGGATCCCGTGCCGAGGCTGGTGCGCGGATCGCACATCGTGATGCCGCGGCTGAATGCCAGCAAGCACGCGATCGCGTATTTCGAGGAGTACGGGCGAATCATTTTCTTTATTCCATGGGGCGAGCGGGGGGACCGGACGCTGATCGGGACTACCGACGTCGATCACCAGGGGACGGCCGACGACGTACACATTTCGGATGGCGAGATGCGGTACCTGCGAACCGTGGCGGCGCGGATTTTTCCCGCTAGCGCGAAGATGGAGCCGGTGGCGACGTTCAGTTCTCTGAGGCCACTGCTGGCGTCGCGCGGTTCCGCGACAACAGCCACGCGGGAGCACCATATTTATCGCGATCCGGAAGGGGTCATCCGCATCACTGGCGGGAAGTTTACGACGTACCGCGCAATGTGCCAGGAGGCAGCGGACCTGGCGATTGGCGCGATCGCGCCGGGACTTCGAAAGGTCCATTTGACGGCGACGACGGCGTTGAACGGCAATACGGCTGAGGCGGTGCAGGGCCTGGTGAAGGAGGCTCGGGCGCTGGGGGCGGAGCATGGGACCGCGGAATCGGAAATTCTGATGTTGATCCGCCAATATGGGCTGCTGACGCCCGCCGTGCTGGATTGTGTCGAAACGGCGGACATCGCGGGCCGCGCCAACATCGATGCGGCGCGCGGTGTTTTCGCGGCGCGGCATGAGATGGCGAGGGAGCCCAAGGACTTTCTGGAAGTATCCACATCGCTCGCCTACGAGGGGTACGACGCGCCCTTTCCGCCAGCTTCGATATAATTATCGGGTTTCCTCACATGCCACGCAGGTTCACGATCGGCCGCGACAGACAATGCGACGTGCCGGTGGTGGACGAGTCGGTTAGCCGGCGGCATGCTGAGATCTGGCTTGCCGACGATGGAGCCCTGATGATCGCCGATCTTCAATCGAGCAACGGGACAAGGCTGATCCGCAATGGAGCGAGCTTGAAGGTGAATGAATCCGCGATACGGCCGGGAGACGAGGTTCGCTTCGGCGTGGTGACCATGGGCGTGGACCAACTGGTGGAGACGGTGGAGAATTCTTATCCGGGCGCGCTGACACCGAGGGCGCGGGTGGCGAGAGTCCGATGCGGATGCGGCGTGCTGAAGATTCCGGGAGAAGTCTGCCCGGGATGTGGAGGATCGAATGGCTGAGAAAATGACGCGCTGTCCAGAGGGGCACTTCTACGACCCGACCAAGCACGGGAGTTGTCCGTGGTGCGCGCTTCCGGCCGATGTGGAGAGCGGAGATAAGACCAGGCCCGTACAATTGGGAGCGCTGCAAATGAGGCTCGGAGGTCCGCCGCCGCTGCCTCCTCCGCTGGCTTCTATTCCACCACCGCCGCCCTTGCCGGGGAAAATGGCTGGGCCGCCGCCTCCTCCACCTCCACTGCCGCTGCCTGCGAATCTGGGAGCTACGCGGCGGGCGGGAGCGGAGATTGCGGGACCGAAGAACAATCCTGTGGTGGGATGGCTGGTGTGCCTGACGGGTCCGGAGCGGGGCCACGATTTCCGGTTGCATGCGGAGAAAAACTTCATCGGGAGATCGCCGGCCATGGACGTGTGCCTGGCTGGCGATGAATCGGTATCGCGAGAAAAGCACGCGACGGTGATCTTCGATCCCAAGAAAGCGGCGTTCTGGGCGCTGCCGGGAGACGCGGCCGGGCTAGTGTATTTGAATGGAGACATTGTGCACTCGCCGACGGAGATGCATCGCGAAGATTTGCTGGAGGTGGGGCAGACGAAGCTGGTATTGATTCCGTTTTGCGGAGAGAAATATAGCTGGTCGCGGGAGTTTGTGGCGACTGGGGAGTTGGAGTTGCCGAAGGGATGCTGAAGCGCCGGAGTATCCGTGGGACTGGGAGCGTCTGCCCGCTTCCTTACGGTCGCGGCTCAGGCTGGGCGGATTTGTTTGCGGGGCGCCGGAGGGCGCATTAACGATGAGTTTTTTGCCGGGGAACGCGCAGCACATCGGGGCGAGGAGCTCGCAGCAGGATTCGTTTGGGTTCGGGGATCCGGAGAATGAGGTGTTTCTGGCCCACGGAGGGTTCGTGGCGGTGGTGTGCGACGGCATGGGCGGCATGGAACATGGGGATGTGGCCAGCCGGACGGCGGTGCGCGCGTTCCTCGAAGGGTATCACCGCAAGACGCAGGCGGAGAGTATTCCGGAGGCACTGGAGCGGAGCGTTCGCGAGGCGAATGAGCGGGTGGTCGAGATGGCGCACGAGCTGGGCGCGGCGGAGAGTGTCGGGACCACGCTGGTGGCGGCGGTGCTGGTGGATCACCCGGGAACGCGCAAGAAGGCGATGTATTTCATCTCGGTGGGCGATAGCGGGTTGTTTCACGTAAGCGAGGGGCAGATTCAGACCGTGAACCGGCCTCACGTTTTTGCGAACCTGCTGGAGAGCGCGGTGGCGCGCGGGGCGATGACCGAAGGAGCAGGCCCAGGCTCATCCGGAGAGGGAATCGCTGACCAGCTTTATCGGGGTGGAAGTGCTGGAGGAGATCGACCGGAATCTGGATCCCTGGCCGCTGAGCGATGGCGAATCGATTCTGCTGGCGAGCGATGGGCTGTTCAAGACGCTTTCGATCGAGGAGATTCGGGAGGCGCTGCAAGGGCATCCGCAGGACTGGCCGGAGGCGCTGGTGGCGCGGACGCTGGCGCAAAAGTACGAATTTCAGGACAACGTGACGGTTCTTTCGGTGACGGTTGGCGAGAAGCGGTCGACGCTGAAGCTGCCTCCGCCGGCGGTCGAGATGAGGAAGACGGAGACCGCGCCTGTGAAGACGGTATTGCTGCCGCCGCGCGGGAATTCGTCGCGCAAGATGTTGGCCGCGACGTTGATCATCGCGATCGGCGGATTGGTCGCGGGCGGGGGCTGGTGGTACAAGAAGCATCACGCGGCGCATGTGGCGGAGAAGAAATGAAACGCTGCGCGGCGTGGCGGACGTTTGCGATTTTCCTGGGTGCCGTCTGCGCGTACGGGCAGACCGCGTCGGAAAAGATGCTGCAATCGAGCGTCTTTGTGTTCGGCACCGTGCAGGAGAACGGGAAGACGAAACCGGTGAGCCGCGGCGGCGGGTTCATGATCGATTCGCGGCACGTGGTCACAAATCTGACGACGTGCTGCGGGAAGACGGATTCGGGCGTGCAAGCTGCGCCGGTGGTGGTGGCGGGCGAAAAAGACGCGACCACGGCCAAGGTGATCTGGAGCAATGCGGATGCGGAGATCGCGATTCTCGAATTGAAGGATGCGTTTGAGCGGCCGGCGCTGACCATCGCTCCGTTCAAGACCGTCGAGAAGGAGCAGGTCGTTTACACCGCACAGTTTCCCGATCCGGGCGAATCGGGCACAGTGCCGAAGCTCAGCGAAGGCAAGCTGCTCGGCCTCGTGAAGATCGAGAACTCGGAGATTCGGGTTTATAAAACCAGCGCGGGGATGAACAAGGCGAACTCCGGGGGCGCGCTGTTTGACGCGTGCGGGAACGTGATCGGCATCAACATGATGCTGAAAGACGGGGCGCAATTCGCGTACGTGGTGGATCCGCTGGTAGCGGGTCTGGAGGCGGCGGGGGTGCCGGCGAAGGTCACCGGGAATCACTGCGGATCGGCGGCGGCCCCGGCGGCTCCGGCGGCAGGCGGGGGCGAGAAGACCGAAAAAGCGGCGGAGCCCGAAAAGCCCAGCGAGTGGTGGGGTCCGAAGGGAGCGGAGTGGATCCCGGTGGGGCTGCTGTTGGCAGCCATCGCGCTGGCGTTCCGGTCGCCACGCAAGAATGTTCCATCGGCTGAGATGCAGCAGCAGCCTTTGCCGGAGCCGGCGCGGTACGTTCCGCTGGCTCCTCCGCTGGCGCCACAGATTACGGGAGTGACGGCGTCGCGGCCCTCGTTGCGCGGGGTGGCGGGACAGTACACCGGAAAATCGTTCTCACTGGACGCCGGGGCCAGCGTGCTGGGGCGCGATCAGCGGTCGGCCAACCTGGTGTTCGCGGCCGAGGCGGATAGCATTTCGAAGCGTCATTGCATGGTGAGCTGGGATAAGGCTCGGGGGACGTTCGTCATTGAGGATCTGGGGTCGACCAATGGCACGTTTCTATCGTCGGGCGAGCGGCTGATGCCGGGGCGTCCGAGAGATCTGCCCGCGGGGGGACGATTTTTTATCGGCGATCTGCGCAATCAGTTTGAAGTGAGAATGGAGTAACGCTTCTAATGTGGTTGCGTCTATTCCGCCCATTTCAAAGTGGAAAGATCGTGTTCGAGACAGCCACATTATCGGCACCGGGCGGACGGGTGGATAATGAGGACGCGGCCGGTTATCGGATGGCGAACGACGCGGGTTGCTGGGCGCTGGCGGACGGCCTGGGCGGGCATCGCGGAGGCGAAGTCGCGTCCCGGCTGGCGGTGGATGCGGCGATGGCGTCGTTTGAAGAAAACAGTTCGATCACGGAGGATGCGTTGAACGCGCATATCGCTCGGGCAAATCGCGCGGTGCGGGACAGGCAGATGGCCGAACCGGAGCTGGCGCACATGCGGACTACTATCGCCCTTTTGATCGCCTCGCCAGAAGCCGCGCTGTGGGCGCACGCCGGCGATTCACGGCTTTATTGGCTGCGCGGGGGAAAGATTCAGGAACAGACGCGCGACGATAGCGTGCCGCAAAGGTTGGTGGATGCGGGCGAGATCACGGCGGACCAGATCCGGTTTCATGAGGACCGGTCGAAATTGTTGAACAGTATCGGGGCGCGCGAACACGTGGTGGCGTCGAATCGCGAGCTGCCCGGCGGGCCGGAGCAGAACGATGCATTTCTTTTGGCGAGCGACGGATTTTGGGAGTGCGTAACCGAGCCCGAGATCGAAAACGATTTTCGGAATGCAGCGAGCGCCGAGGCTTGGATCGAAAAGATGGAGGCGCGCGTCAAGGCACGCGCCGCGTCCGATCATGATAATTATTCGGCGATCGCTGTGAGAGTTTCAGGTGGAAGGTTAGCATGAACACTCAGACTTTATGTGTCGGATGCATGGAGAACGATTCGGGAGAGCCGGTTTGCCCCACCTGCGGGCGCCCGTTCGATCTGGCGCCGCGCAGTCCTCTGCAACTGAAGCCGCGATCGATTCTGCACGATCAATATCTCATCGGGCGCGCGCTGGGCGACGGGGGCTTCGGCATCACCTACCTTTCGTGGGACATGGGTCTCGAATCGCGCCTGGCGATCAAAGAGTACATGCCGAATGGAGTCGCCGGCCGGAGCGGCGGCGAAACGAAAGTGGTCCCGTACACCGAACAGACCAAGCAGGAATTCGAGTGGGGACTGGACCGATTCCTCGAAGAAGCGCGCGTGCTGAAGAAGTTCAGCGCACATCCGGGCATCGTGGCGGTGGACACGGTATTTAAGGACAACGGCACGGCGTACCTGGTGATGGAATTTCTGGATGGCGTCACGTTCGAGGAATTCCTAGGCCGGCGCGGCGGCCGCATCACGTTCGAGACGGCTATGCGGGTAGCGCTGCCGGCGATGGACGCTCTGGCGGCGGTTCACGCCGAGGGAATCCTGCATCGCGACATCAGCCCGGACAATATTTATCTGACGCGCTCCGGCAAAGTAAAGCTGATCGATTTCGGCGCGGCCCGCAACGCTCTGGGGCAAAAGAGCCGCAATCTATCGATCATTCTGAAGGAAGGCTACGCACCCGAAGAGCAATATCGCTCCTCCGGCATTCAGGGCCCGTGGACAGACGTCTACGCCATGGCCGCGACGATCTATCACGCTATTACGGGAAGAATTCCCCAGCCCTCGCTCGATCGGCAGGCGCAGGATAATCTCCAGTGGCCCAGCCAGCAGGGGATTGAGATCGATCCGCGAGTAGAAGCGGCATTGATGAAGGCGCTGGCGATTAAGGCGAACGACCGGTTTCAGTCGATGGAGGATTTCAAGGCATCGCTCACGGGTAGTATCACCACCTACGCACCTCCGATCTTGGCGGCGGCGCCGGCGGTGGCCATGGAAGGCGCGCAGCAGGTGGCGCCACCGCCTCCTCCGCCAGCGGCGGTCAGGCCGTTGACGCAGGTCCCGCCGTCGCAGGCGGTTCCACCGCAGCCTCAACATCCGGCCGCCGCGCCGTCCGCGCCAAGATGGCTGTGGTTGATGGTCCCTCTCGTGGCGTTGTTGATCGCGGCCGCGGTAGGCGTGACCATTCTGCTGCCGAAATTCCTGCATCGCAACGATGCGGTGACCGTAGCCGCGCCCGCGCCTACAGTGGATAACACTCCTGTGCCTGCGAATCCGGATAACGCGACTCCGCCGGCGAATCCGGATGCTGCGGCCAATCCGGACGATGCCAAGCCCGCGGCCGATGCGGCAACGGCAACAGCCACGGAGTCGGGTGCCGCCAGCGGCGACGCGCCTGCCGCCGATACCGGCGCTGGATACGACACGCTGTACAGTCAAGGCGTTTCGCTGGTCACCGCCGGCGATTCCGATGGCGCAGTGAATGCTTACGTCCTGGCGATCAGGCTGCAGCCTAAGAATCCGCGAGCGTACGCGGCGTTGGGTGAGCTTTATCTTTATACCGTCGGCAATCTGCCGGAGGCTCTGAAGTACTATCACGCGGCGATTGCTCGTGGAGGAACGGTGACGTTTCACGTTCATCACGATCGTGGAGGCGGCAATTTCACGGTGGCTTCCGATGGCAGGCTGATGTTGTCGAGTTCGAGTGTGACGTTCGTTTCGGGCAGTGGATCGGATTCGTTCAAAGCCAAGCGCGCCGAAGTGAGAGAGGCCAAGAGGAATAAAGTGATGGGTCTGTTCGCCCACGGCCAAGTGAGTTTGAGCGCCTTCCACATCAGGCTGGATAGCGGAAAGAATTACAACTTTGCTCCGGGAAGCAGTTTCACGGATGCGGAGCGGGAGCTCATTCTTTCGATTATCGGGAAAGGGTGAGGGAAGAAGCAGCCAGTAGCCAGTAGCCAGAATGAAAACCCTACTTTTCGGTTCTGGGCTCGCTGCGCTTTACTTGGGCGCGGCGGCGGCCTTGCTCCAGATTGTCGGCGGCTTTCTCTTTTGCGGCGTCGCTGACCTTGATGTTGTTCACTACCGACTTCGCGCCTGCCGTTTTGGCCATCCTGGTGGCCGAACCCTTGTGCTGAACTACGTCCGTGGAGCCTTCCCAATAAGCGATGCCGCCTTGCACGCGTACGGTGAAACCGTCTTTCCCGACCTTCGATTTCGCTAGCTTGGCCCGGATCGTCGCCTCGATCTGCTTATCTTCCTGGGCGTTAGTCCCCGCCGGCGTGGGTGCTTTCTTGGCAGGTGCCGTGGTTTTTGCCTGGCCGATTAACGCGGTCGTTGCAATACAGAGAATCACTAGTGCTCTTAACACTTCTCTATAGTCCGGCCACGAGGGGAATAATCTCAGAGATTCTCGATTTAGGCCCACGATTGGGAAGTTGGTTAGTCTCCGAGATGCCGACAAACCGTCAAAGTGGATCCACCGCCCACTGCGTCTATCGTGCGACGATCAGAAATTGCACAAGAATATAGAGCTGCGATCTTGTAGTCCAGCCGAGGCGGAACGGCTTTTGTTGACAAGGCTGTCCGAAAACGCCAAGCGGCGCGTCCATCAGGCATTTCGGCTCTCGGCCGCCGCGTTGGCGGATGAACCTGGCGAGTGGCCGACACAGATCGTCGCCCGTCTGCAGTCAGACACGAGCTTGGCAATTCAACGCCTTTTGCAGTATGTTGCCGAAAGCCCGGGAGGCTGTTGGCTGAACCCGATACGGGCACCACTAATCACCAGTGGTGGTCCAATCTCCGCAATCATCAATGTGGGTGCACCATACGACGAAAGCCGAGCCTTGATTTGGAGCAAGGACCGAAGGACAGTTACTTCCTTCAGGAACTCTTCGTTTCGCACCTGGGACTTAGGCTCGGAACGGGAGGTCAACCGTCTTGATCTTCCAATTGACTGGGGCCGAGCCGCTATCTCAGATCCGCCCCGCCGGGCAGTCGTTATGGCGTCGCAACGCCAGTTGCTGCTGGTGGATCTTCAAACTGCGACAGTCGAAGTTATCTTCACCGGGAGCATCATCGAATCAGTCGCCATATCCGCTGATGGAGCCCGCGCGGTTACTACTTCGGTTCCACCCGACTGGGACTACTTTGAACACGATTCGAATGGGCCGCGAACGCTTCGGCTTTTCGATCTAGATCGGAGGTCGTGTATCCGAACCTGGAAGGCGCACACTGCTCGGATCACGGATTTGGCGCTGAGCGAGGATGGAAGATTTCTCGCCACCGCCTCCCGCGACCAAACTGCTCAACTGGTTGATGTCGCTAAGGCGAAGATCCTCGGGTCGTGGAGGTGTGCACGTGAGGTCGATGCCATCGCGCTGACTCCATCAGGACACCGCGTTGCCTACGTTTCAAGCGGCGGAACGCTTGTTGTGCGACGTCGAAATGGCGAGGTCGTGCAAAGATTCGCACACTGTGGCGCCGAACCGGGCTGCATTGCTTTAAGTAAAGACGGCCACAAGGTTGTTCTCGCCATAGGCGGCAACCTGTCTGTGGTGGATCTCCGAATTGCAACGCGGTTCGGGCCGTTTCCAGGCACGCAGCCCTATCTCAGCAGCCTTGTCATTGATGACCATGCCAACCACGCGATGACCGGGGAAACAGGCGGTCAACTGTTGCTCTGGGATTTGACCAAGTTGAAGAGGGCCGTAGCGCCGGGAGATTGGACGAGTGGGATTTGGGCCGGTAGCGATAACGCGCTGGTCCACCAGGATGCTATTTCGCTTTGGGACCTCGCCTCGGGCAAACGTACCGAGTTCGGCGCCAGTCGCCATTGTGAAGTAACCGCCGCGCCCTCGGCGCAGCTGTGGGCCATTGCAAAATGGTCGTCCGATGGAAACGGGCGCATCCGCGTCGGCAAATGGGGTCGCAAGCAGACCAGGCCCCTCGTACAATCGCGCGAATTATCACGAAGCGTGCTCCCCAGCATGCATTTTTCGCGCAACGGGAAACGGCTACTCGTTCATATTCACAGGTTCGGATGTCGAATCTTGAATCCGGCAAACGGCCGAACAGTGTGGCAGCGAAGAAATCTGGGGATTGGCGTGCGGCCATTCCTTTCACCGTCCGGCCGCTACGTTTTGTCATGCTCGTATAGCGGCCAGCTGGAAGTCGTGGATCTTGATACGCGAGAACTGGTGCAACAGGTACAATTGGAACCCATCACTGGCAAAGTCCTTTTTGCGGAGGATGACGATTGTATCTTTATCCCGCAAGGAAGCGAAACGATACTCTTAAATTGGAAGACCACCGCGTCGACTATTCTGTGCCAGGGAACTCCATCGAGCATCAGCGACGACGCCAGTTGGCTGGTAACCGAGTCTCTCCGCAAATTGACACTTTGGAAGCTGCCCGACCAGCACCGAGCAGCAACGTTTACGCTTGATGTTCCTATCCTTCACACAGCACTATCGCCCGACGGTCGATTCCTCATCGCGGGAGACCAGAGTGGAGGCGTTCATATCCTGCGACGAGAGGGCTGAAACCGAACGAGGGTGGGTTTACAGTGGCTGGCAACGGCACTGGACGTAAAACGCCCATCTCGGAAACATGGCCCACTGCCGATTACATGGGCGGCCGTTCGGACCACGACCACCAGTCGGGATGCAGGCCGCTCCACGTGCATAGCGGCACCGGAGCCAGCCAATCCATTCCGGTATCGCCGATCGGCGCGCCCGGCGGGGCGGCTTCGGGAGGAATCATCTTGGTAACTTCCGCGGGACGCTCCAGGAACCGCTTAATATCCGACGCCAGGAGCGTGTTCTGCGCGACCTCGGATTCGCCAGTCGCACCGGACACCTTCAGCCGGGCCGCCAGCTTCAATAATTTCAACGAAGCGATGGCGCGGACCTGGCCGCTGGGAGCGGCGGTGGCCAGCCACATGACTCGGTCGACCAACACGCGTTCTTCGGACCGGCGAACTTCTGCTTCATACGGATTGGCAACCGGGGCGTCGAAGATTGCCTTGGTCAGGCGATCGATTACTTCTTCCAACCCCGGAAGCGTCGGATCGACCGCATGCTGCGCCACCATGCGAGCGGACCGTGCGAATTCCAACACGAAGCCGACGGTGGTATCGGAAGCCACGACGGCGGGGCTGAGCGGATCGAATCCGTCGCCCGTCGTGCGCGGAAACAGCTCGCGGTGGCGGCCGAATCCCGGCGGACGTGGAGGGATCAAGTCGAGAATCTGTTTGGGAATGGTAAGCTCAGACGGTTTCAGAGTGTTGGCCAGCGCGTCGAGCGCCTTGCGTTGATTCACGGCCGTCTCCCACTTCAACGGCGTGCGCTTGTCGCCGCGCATCGAATAAATATAGTCGATGCCGCCGATCATGGACGCCGCCGATTCCACGGTGTAGCGGTGATACATGTAGATCGGGACCAGAGGCTCCTCGATGGTCGCCATGGGCGCGCCATTGCGGATGGTGTGCTCGCCGATTCTATTGAGGGCCGCGCGCCGAATCTTCATCAGGCGATTCAGTTCGTCGGCTTGGTTGACGCCGTTCGACCACTGGTCGACCTTGGGGTTCGAATCGGTATCCTGATTGGTCATGTAGCGCAGGTCCTTCGCCCACGCTTCGTCCAGGATGCGGGCCAGCGCGGGCGCCTCATCGCCTTTCGGGAGCTGGCGGTATCCGTAATTGATGGCGACCTTGTCCCAGTCGCCAATGCGAGCCTGATAGGCCTGCGACAGGTCGATAGTACCGTCGTCGTTCAATTTTTCGAGCGGATGCGGATAGTCCATCACCGAGATCCAGCCCTTGGTGCTGTCGTAATAATTGTGGCCGAGCCCCAGCGTGTGCCCAACCTCATGCGCGGCCAGCTGGCGGATGCGCGCGAGCGCCGTCTGATAGAGAATATCCGGCCGCTCATTGCCGGCGATGTAGGGCGACAGCAGACCTTCGAAAATCATATAGTCCTGGCGGTCGCGCAGAGAGCCTAGCGTCACGGTGCCCTTGATGATTTCGCCGGTGCGGGGATCGGCCACGGATCCGCCAGTGCTCCAGCCGCGGGTCGAGCGGTGCACCCAATTGATCATGTTGTAGCGAATATCCATGGGGTCCGCTCCATCGGGCAGGACGGCGACCTTAAATCCGTTGCGAAACCCGGCGGCTTCGAAAGCCTGGTTCCACCAGCCTGCGCCTTCGAGGAGCGCTTTCTTCACGTCCTCGGGCGCGCCCGGGTCCACCCAGTATTCGATGGGCTTCACGGGCTCACTCATCTCGGCATTGGGATCTTTTTTTACGATGCGATGGCGGCGAATGAATCGCTTGGTCATCGGCTCGCCGATGGGCACGCTGTAATCGACGTAGGTGAGGCCGCCGTAGCCTCCTCGCGGATCGTCGTCGCGCGGAGTATAGTTGCCGTCCGGCAATTCGACCAGGGAGTAATGTTCGCGTAGCGTGACCGCTTCGGCCGAAGGCGTGACGCTGGCGACACTGCCCGAGAATAATCCGCCGCCACGGCCGCCTCCGCCACCTGCTCCGCCCACGGCACCGATGGCTGGAGGACCACCGGCGGGACCGCCTCCACCACCGCGCCCTCCTCCGGCCGCTTCATTCGAGAAAGTCAGCGTGACTTCGATTTCGGTATTTTTTGGGAACGCCTTGGTGCGCTCCATATAAACGGCGCTGCGCGCGGGATCGACGCGATAGGTACCGGGGCGCAAGGCGGCAGCTGCGCCTTGTCCATCGCGGACGAAGAAAGCGGTGGCGTCCACCAGAACGTGTCCATTGCTCTCGGCGGCGACGGTGAAGCCGTACAAAATGGATTTAGCGAAGGAGTCCTCCACCGATTTGCGCTCCGCCGGATTGGCGCTCGACGAACGGAAGGATTCCTGCGGCTGGACCAGAAAAACCTTCGGGCCAACGCGATGGAAGGAGACCAGGCGGCCTCCGCCTTCCTGCCCGCGGTCGAGGCCGATATCGTTCGACCCCAGGCCGGCAGCGAGTCCGGTGGCATAAAGGAACTCCGCGTTGAAGCGGGGAATTTCAAGGAACAGGCTGCCGGTGCGTTCATCCCAATAGATGGGGAAATATCCATCGAGCTTCTGCATGCCAGCGACGCGTTCCTCAATAGGAGGGATGCGGCCACCCGCCGGCGCTGCTGCACCGCCGCGCCCTTGCGCGTGAAGCGCACTTAAAAAAACTGCCGACAACAATAGAGTTCGTAGCATTCAAAAAAATCCTTAGGGTCTATTGTACAGGCGCGTGCCATGTGGGGCGGGCTATTGAGCCGGCAGCCGACTTTAAGTCGGCTTCTTCGTTCCTTCAACGGCCGATTGCCCCCACGGTTGCGTGCGTGATGCGGAGATAGTCAGCGGGCGCAAGCAGGATCTGTAACCCTTGCTTGCCAGCCGAGATCGAAATCACGTCGAACAGTTCCGCCGTCTCGTCGATGTAAACGGGATAGTCGCGTTTTCCCGCCAGCGCAGTCACGCCGCCGCGAATATAGCCGGTGAGCGCTTGCACCTCTTTAAGCGGCGCCATTTCAATGCGGCGGTCGCCGGTGAGGCGAGCCATCGCCTTCTCATCGACCACCGTGTTGCCTGGAACGACCGCAAGACAGACGCCGTTTCGATCGCCGCGCATCACGAGCGTTTTAAAAACCTGCTCCAGCGGAAGATTGACCTTCGCGGCAACCGTTTCGGCGGAGAGATCTTCGGGATCGACCTCGTATTCCCGCAGCTCATAAGCGATCTTGGCCGCGTCGAGCATGCGCACGGCGTTGGTCTTCATTTACTTTGCCTCGAGGAACAAGCCTAACTCGGAAAGCGCAACGCACGCGGCGGATTGCGTGATCCGGAGGCGGACGCGTGTGGTTGTGACCTCGGAATCCGTCCGAATCAGGCGGCATGCGCCGATGCTGGTGGCGCGGGCAAAGGTGTCCCAGCGGCCATCCGTCCAGCGGTCGAGCTCAAAGGCCTCGATCCTCTGGCCCAGCGAAATATATTCCCGCAGCTTAACGACGTTAAACGTCGTCTCAACCGGCAGAGTGAGCTCGACCTCGGCCGCGCGGACCGAATCGTGGGTTGCCCAGTATGAGGTACGGTCCCCGTCGAGCAGATTCTGCGGATTGAAGCCGCTGCGAACATTCGAGGCTTTGAGTTTCGCTTTCGCCGCCAGATTTTGTTGAAAGGTGCCGCGCACCAAGGCGCCAAATTCGCGCAGCGTCGCGGCGTCGGCCTCATGCAGCAGCCCGCGGCGATCGGGAGGGATGTTCAACAGCAGGCTGCCTCCACGCCCGACAGACCGATAATACAGTTCCATCAACTGGCGGGGCGTCTTGACTTTCTCATTCTCGCGCTCATGCCAGAACCATCCGGGACGGATCGAGACGTCGCACTCTGGCGGCATCCACCGGGACCCGTGGCGAGTGCCCGTCTGCCCTTCTTTGTCGCGCGTGAATCCAGGTGCGGGCGCGCCGCCGTCAGCCCCGACCGGGTCATAGGTTTCCCAGCAGGTATCGTTGGCGTAGCCCTTCTCATTGCCGACCCAGCGCAGGTCCGGGCCCACGTCGCTAAAAATGACCGCGTCGGGCTGCAGGGACCGGACCAGGTCCCAGGTCTTCGGCCAATCGTAATAGGTGAGCTTGTCGATCAGACGCTTCTCTCGCGCGCCGCCGTAGAATCCGTCGCCGCCATTCGCTCCATCGTGCCAGACCTCGTGGATCTGGCCGTACTCGGTCAACAACTCCCGCAATTGTTCGCGATAGATGTCGATGTACCCGGGTGTGCCGTAAGCCGCATTGTTGCGATCCCACGGCGAAAGGTAAACGCCGAATTTCAGCCCTTGCCGGCGCGCCGCGTCGCTCAAATCTTTCACGATGTCGCCGTGGCGAACATGATGTTCGGTCGTTCTGGTGGGCCACAGACAGAAGCCATCGTGATGCTTCGAGGTCAGGATCACCTGACGCATGCCTCCAGCTTTTAGCGCGGAGACGATCGCATCGGCATCGAACTGCTTAGGATCGAATATCGCAGGATCTTCGTCGCCATAGCCCCATTCCTTATCGGTGAAGGTGTTCACGGTGAAATGCAGGAACGCGTACACCTCGAGTTCGTGCCACTGGAGCTGGCGCTTGGAAGGAAGAGCTCCATAAGGCAACGGGGCGGACGGAGCCGCCGCCAAGGAAGCTGCGACCAGAAATTGTCGGCGGGAAAGTGTTGCCATCCGGTTTAGCTTCTAGCATGCCACTAGTGGACTGTAACAACCAGTTGTAGACTATTATGGATGTATGGCAGGCACCTTTCTATTGACGAACGCGGAGCGCATGGAACTGATGCGGCGAGCGGCGAGCCGTACGGACCGTGCGGAAGATGCCCGTAGGGCTCGGCTGATTTTGCTGCTGACCGATGGTCATACCTGGGACGAAGTCTCCGAACAAGTCGGATGCAGCCGGGGTTTCGTGGCCAGTTGGGCGCGGCGATTCGCGGAGCAGCGCATCGCGGGACTGTACAGCAGGCATATGGGCCAGGTGGCCACGGTGCTGACGCCGAAGATGGAAGCGCGGATTTTAGAGGCGACCCGGCACCCTCCGCGCAGCGGGGCGACCCATTGGAGCACGCGCAAACTTGCCGCGCACCTCCAAGTAAGTCACATGATGGTGGCGCGTGTGTGGCGCAAGCATGGCCTCCAGCCGCATCGGATCGAGCGCTACATGGCTTCCAACGACCCGGACTTTGAGAAGAAAGCGGCCGACATCATTGGCCTGTATCTAAACCCGCCAGCCCATGCCGCCGTGTTCTCAGTGGACGAAAAAACGGCCATTCAAGCGCTGGATCGCAAGGATCCGGTGCTCCCTCTTTCTCCGGGACGAGCCGAGCGCCATGGCTTTGAATACTTCCGTCACGGCACCTTGTCGCTCTATGCCGCTTTCAACACTAAGACCAGAGAGGTGATGGGGAAAACCGTGGAACGCCATACCTCAGCCGAATTCGTTGCGTTTCTTGCCGACATCGTGATCCATCAACCTCGCGGCAAAGAGATCCATGTGATCGCCGATAACCTGTCGGCTCACAAGAGCCCACCGGTTCAGGACTTCCTTCAAACCCATCCGAAGGTTCACTTACACTTCACTCCCACCTACTCCTCCTGGCTCAACCAGGTCGAGTTGTGGTTCGGCAAGATCGAACGAGATGGGATCGCCCGCGGTGTCTTCACTTCCGTCTCCGACCTCAACCGGAAGTTGATGCGATACATCCGCCAATACAACAAATCGCCCCGCACCGTGAAATGGAAATACGCCGATCCGTCGCGGCACATCAGTACACAATCAGTTGGTACAGGCCACTAGTGGCCTGTCGAAGAGAGAACTTACTATCCCCTCCATAACTGTCGGGGTTCGGTGTCGGCTTTGAGAACGAGGCCATACCGCGATATATGCTGCTACCGAACCCCGACAGTCATGGAGGGGATATGCTAACGAACTCGCCGATACACGAGTGGCCTGGCATTCATTTTCGGGACTGCTCCTCTAGGGCGGCCAATATTGGCTACAGCCGCCTTCCAGGCGGCCTTTTGTGGGCGATGAATTACTTGACCCACCGAGGCGCTACCGCCCGCCCACCCAGCGAATCCCGACGTCGGCGGCCGAGCGAACGCGGTCGATCAGTTGCGCGGCATGATGTTGGATATGGCGGATATTGACGAACTGGTGCTCCAGCTTGGACATGCGATACCAGCTGAAGCCACTTTCAGTGCCGTCGAGATCCAACGCGTCCACGGCGTCATCGACCATCCGATCGCAGAACTCCCAGTACTCGAGGACCTGCGCTTGCGTGTACGGCTCACCCGCGATGCCGTCGCCCTCGCCGCGATGCTGTTCCCACAGCCTAAACGCAGCTTCGTCGCGCTGAAGATACAGGTGTGCAAAGAACAGCACGTGATACGACACCTGCCAGAACGCATTCTTGTGGTTGGTGCTCAACCACTCCTCGGGCGGGCAGCGCTCGATAGCTTCGCGGAGCATCGCCAGCGACGCGTGATACTGGCTTTTCAGCACGGCTCGAAGCATCGGATGCGTGTGGTTCACCGGCTCGATTGTACATCGAGGCAGCCTTCCCAGGTGGGCTAAGTATGTTTGTTAGGCGCTCTCGCTGTCCAACAGAACCCCGACAGTCATGGAGGGGTATTGCGAACCCACCGATACAGCCCACTAGCGAGTCTTCCCAAGCCCTCCGAAATTCTTCTGCATGCAACCATAAACAAACCTATTACCGCCCTGCCCCTCATTTATCTCCTTTCCTTCGCTAGCTTTGCGCCTTTTCTCCTTTCCTTCGCTAGCTTTGCGCCCTTTCTGAAACCCGCCCCCGCGCTTCCTCGTGTACCCTCCAATCAGAAGGAGTCCGGGTAGGAATCCGGTTTCGCTGGGTTCGTTTCGTAATTTTGCATTTGGATCTTATGTCAGCCGCTAGCGCACGACTTTTCGTACAGCCCAACCGCGCCACCGTGGCGCACGCGTGGCCCCTAGCCGCGCGGCACCAGAATAAAGCGGTCGATTGCGATCTTCGCGCTGCGATTGTTCATGGGTCTCTCACGGGGAAAACGAATCGTGAACTCGTCGAATTGGCGGATCGCCGGGTGCGCCGGAATTGGAAACGTGAGCGTTTCCTTAATAGGGGAATTAAAATCGCCGGTCAGCCAGCCCGGTGTCGACGTCACCGGAGCCTTGCCCAGGGAAACGCGACCCTCCTGTCCTTCCCGGGTATTGACCAGCACCAACTCAACGGCGACGGTCCTCGAAAAGCGGTCGGCATTCTGAATCTCGATCCGAATTTCACGGCAACACGCCAAATCGATCAGCTTACCGAGATTCTGGTGCGCCTCCATGATGAGCGGGCGATAGTCGGGTGCGCGAAACGTCATTTCCGTGGGCGTGCCGTGGGTCCTGAACGAATCTTCCGGGGGTTTCGTATCCGGCGGTTTGAAAAACCAATAAGCGCCGTAGAAGGGAATCGACATCGGATTCTGATGCTTGGCGTCGAAGAGAGCACTGGACATAGCTGGAAGCGGCGGAACCAGGGTAGTGTGCTGCTGGGGCTCGGGAAGCAGAATCACTCCGGTGTGGTCGCCGCTGTTGTCTCCCGACTTCGGTGCGCTTTGCGCGGTTGGCTTCGACCCCGCGTTTGGATCGGGCGGACGGTAGGCGTCGCCCGAGCCGAAAGGCAGCTGGGTGACGACGAATCTCAGCAAGCCGCCCACTATAATCAAGGTCGCCAGCGCATCCCGGAGCTTTCGCGTCGTCCGCCGCCGCACGCCTCCGCCGGCCGCCTTGACACTCTGAAAGATGACGAGTCCGGCCGCCATACACAACATCACTGTCACCGCCAGATAGCCGGAGTATCCGGCCAGCACGGCTGTCTGTATGCACAACGATGCGATCAGAGCGCTACCGAATGCCTTCATGCGCTGCCTATTCCTTTGAGATTCCGCCAGGCAGCCGAAAGTTCCCGGCGCGGTAAAGTAAAAATGTGAGGCACGCTGTCATCGGTGGGATTCTGTCGTTGATAGCCATCTACCTGGGCGATTATGCAGTCGCGCGCAGCACGCCGCAGGAGTCGGTACAAGTCCAGCCCTTTTACGCCATCCACCAGAAGAGCGGGAAAATCGAGTTCGACTATAGCGTGCCGCCGGAAACTCAAACCTGCGTCGGATCTCTACTCCCGCATTTAGGCAGCAATCCCTGCTGGTACGTCCATCGGCACAAGACCAGGAAGATCGAGATTTAGCGGATCGTCCGCACAGCCCTGCTTGCGGCCGCATCCCGGAATACCATGACCGGACGCTCCGGCTGTACATTGACGGTCAGTTTCCCATCGCGGGCGGACACTTCGGCGGTTTCAGTCTTATCCGCGGAAAGCGCGAGTGCGACGATCGCGGTTGCGTCCCATCCCTCGGGCACCGGGGCGCTGAGCTTTTTCGCCGTTCGGGAATAGAACGCCACGCGGTCCTGGCCGATGGGACAGAACGTATCCCCATCGCGCGCCACTTCGGCGCCGTTCACGGTTACCGAATATTGGTCGCTCTTCCAATCCAGGTCGATCCTCGAATTGCCCTCCAGGCTGATCACGGTGCGGTCGCCATCCCGCAGGTATGCTTCGATGTTGCGGTAATGAACCTGATACCAGGGGACCAGGGTGCCGTAGTAAAAGCTCTTGAAGTGGCTTTCCCAAGTCTCCGCGGGCAGCCAGGGAAATTCGTGGCCATTGTAGAAGAAGGTGTTCAGCTCCGGTTGCTTCTTCCAATCCTGCCCATGCATGCCCCAGATGGCCGACTTGCGGTAGATCGTCGCAATCAGCGGAATCGGCTCGCCGCCAAAAGGCGAATCCGCGCCCGTCGGACCGTTGTCGCTGACGCTGATCTTGCCCAGCGTGGCGTAGCGCAGCTCTTCTGAAACGACGTCCAGGCCGAACTTCTTGAACTCTTCGAGAACTTTATATCGGCCGTCCACCAGATTCTTGACGCCGCTGGCCGGCCGCTCGCGATCCCAATCGTTGCGAATGGTGTAATACGACAAAACATCGATCAGGTAAGTGTCGCGGATCTTATAACGCTCAGCGGTGTATTTGATCCGTTCCGGGCCCGGACCATCCATATATTTCGCGAGCCCGAGAATGTAGGAATTCTCGCCGGTCCAATTGCGGCTCTCCCAAAGTTCTCCGTCGGGCCTCCGCGCGATCATGTTGGTATCCCATGCCGGACTGCTCTGGTAAGCGTCGTCGAAGTTATCGGAGAAGCTGATGGTCGCATTCATGGCGCGCGCGTTTTGTTGAAGCTTCGCGAACCCTTCGAACCCGCCGAGCCGCTTGTTGACCTCCGCCACCGCCGGATACCCGGTGTCTTTTCCGCGATACTGCCAGCCCCACAGATACACCGCCTGCGGCGCTCCTCCGGTGAGCGAGGCCACGCGCTGTACGATCTTCTCCGACTCCGCGAAGGTCGCCTGCGGCTTGGGAAATTTCGGCTCATCGCAACGGATCATGTAGAGCAGCTTGTCGTCGTAGTAATGCGAGGGAATCTCAGGCATCCGCGCGCGCACCAGTTTGGCCCCATCGAGCCAGTCAACGGCGCCGTTCTTGTCAAAGTCGCCGGAAAAATCCAGCCGGCAGAGAGGGCGTCCGCCGACCATCAAATTTGGCGTGGTATTGTTACCCGAAATCCGAGGCGTGTTCGGCCCAATGTTCATGTCGTAGGCGAGCCCCCCGTTCACGCGCCACCTCTTCACGGTTCCGAGCGACGCCTGGTGATTCGCTGAAACCGCAAGTTCGGTGGTATCCATATACGACTGAACTTCTTCCACGCACAGCATGCGATTCGTGCCGATCATCACCACCGGGAGCGTAACCGCAACACCTCCCCAAAATCGATTCGGCGGCAGGTGGCCAGCCTTGGCTTTGTTCAACATCACCAGATTGCCGCCGCCATCGCCATGGGCCAGCCACGCGCCTCCATCGTCCTCCCGAACCGATGCCAGCTCCGGCAGGCCGACGTCGATCAACTCGAATCCCTGCTCCTCTAACACCGCTTCGAGTGAGACCTGAAGCTGAGCGCTGCTCAGTTCATAGCGCAGCAGGAACGATGCCATCGGCGCGCCCTTCTCGCGAACCGTGAACTGGAAGTCGGCGCGAGTCTTATTGTTGCTGCGGATCACCTCGGGTCGAACCGCGAAATTGGTAAACCGCCGCCCGTTTGCGCGAAAGATGGTCACGGTGACTTCGCTGGAAGCTCCGCCATGCATCGTGGCCTTGTTGGAAGATAGACGGTATTCGACGGGTAGGCCTTTGAGCGGATCGAAGGTCACTTCAAGCTGCGAAGACTTCAACTCGACAGGCTTCGCGGCGTGCGCGACAGCCGCTAGAAACACGAACAGGAGGATCTTCATCGGCCCTACTACTACTGTAACTTGGATCACCCGGCCTGGAGAGCGTTACAATCGTGCGATATGCGACGCACTCTCGCTTGCTTTCTTGTCTTCTCATTCCTGGCTGGGGCAAGACCGCCGACGCGGGCGAAACATGCCATGGTCGCGGCGCAGGAAGGGCTCGCGACCGACGTCGGCGTCGCGGTGTTGAAGAGCGGTGGCAACGCCATCGATGCGGCGGTCGCGGTGGGTTTCGCACTCGCGGTGACGCACCCTTTCGCAGGCAACATCGGCGGCGGTGGATTCATGACCATCCGCCTGGCGGACGGCCGCACCACGTTCGTCGACTTCAGAGAACGCGCACCCGGCAAAGCGTCGCGCGACATGTATCTCGATGCGGATGGAAAGCCGACGCGCGATAGTATCGAAGGCTGGCGATCCTCCGGCGTTCCCGGCAGCGTCCGCGGCTTCGAGCTGGCCCTTTCGAAATATGGGCGCAAGAAATGGGCCGACGTCATCGCGCCAGCGGTCGAGCTCGCTTCCAAAGGATTTCCAGTGAGCTACGCGCTCGCCGAATCGCTCCATTCGCGCAGCCTGGCGCGATCGCCCGAATCGAAGCGCATCTATCAAAAGGACGGCGCGTTCTACGAGGTCGATGAGACGATCAAGCTGCCGGATCTGGCCGCGACCCTCTCGCGGATCGCGAAAAACGGAGCCAATGAGTTCTACGAAGGCGAGACAGCCCAGAAATTCGCCGCTGAAATGGCGAAAAACGGAGGCTTGATCACTCTTGCGGACCTCAAGGATTACAAAGCGGTCGAGCGCAAGCCGCTCATCGGGAAGTACAAGAATTACGAAATCATCACTGCGCCGCCGCCTAGCTCCGGTGGTATCGGGATGCTGCAGATTCTCGGGATGCTGGAAGGTTCCGGCTACGAGAAAACGGGCTTCGGTTCCGCCGCGAGCATCAGTTATGTCGCCCAGGCGATGCAGCGCTTCTACGCCGATCGCAGCGAGTATTTCGGCGATCCGGACTTCTTCAAGGTACCGATCATCGGCTTGCTCGATCCCACGTATATCAAGAAGCGCCGCGACACCATCGATCGCGATCGCGCGACGCCTAGCGAGCAAGTGAAACCGGGTAGACCTGCGGGGAGCGAGGGCACGGAAACTACTCATTACTCCGTGGTCGACGCCGAGGGCAACGCCGTCGCTGTGACCTACACGTTGAACGGCGGTTATGGCAACGGCATCACGGTGCCCGGCCTCGGCTTCCTGCTCAACAATGAAATGGACGACTTCGCGGCGAAGGCCGGAGCCGCGAATATGTTCGGCCTGGTGCAGGGCGAGGGAAATACCATCCGGCCCGGGAAGCGTCCGCTATCCGCCATGACGCCGACGATTATTCTTCGCGACGGGAAATTATTTATGACCGTCGGAGCTCCCGGCGGCTCGCGCATCATCACTGCCGTGACCGAGGTATTTCTCAACGTCGCCGATTTCGGCATGAACGCACAGGACGCCGTCGATGCGCCGCGCTTCCATCATCAATGGCAGCCGGACACTCTATATCTCGAAAAAGGCTTTTCGCCCGATACCGTCGATTTGCTGAAGCAGCGGGGTTTCCATGTCGATTACGCGCCGGGTGTCGTGATTGCGCGCGTCGAAGCGATCGTCATCGACGGAGGCTGGCTGCAAGGCGGCTCCGACGGCCGCGCGGTAGGAAAAGCCGCCGGCTACTAGTGGCCTGTCTCAGAGAAAACTTTACTATCCCCTCCATAACTGTCGGGGTTCTGTATCGTGTTGAGGACAAGGCCACACCCGTGATACTCTTCTACCGAACCCCGACAGTCATGGAGGGGATATGCTAACGAACTTGCTGAGACAGGCCACTAGTGTGTGGCGCACGCGTCCACGCGTGCCGCGTCGACATTGGTGTCGACGTTCGGCATTTCCGTGAGCCTGGAAAGACACATCGACACGGCTGTCGATGCGGCACGCCTAGAGGCGTGCGCCACATAACATTCAGGATTTCCGAGCTGTGGGGCAGCGCCATGCGCTGCCGGGATGCTCAAATAAGCGATCATTAATAACCGGATGCTTCACGCACTTTCCACCCATCTTTTTGTCGGGCATCGCCTCACGACGGTCTGGCTCGACCGGATTTGGGATGCGGGCATTCCCCTGGTCGAGATTTTTTGCGCGAAGCAGCACCTGGATTATCAGGACCACGCGCAGATCCGCGAGCTGGGACACTGGTTTCGCGATTCGCCCTTGAAGCTGCACTCGCTGCATTCCCCGATGTATAACGACGATGTGTGGGGCCGCTCCGGTCCACACTCAGTTCTCAACATCACGGAGCCCGTGAAGTCCAAGCGTTTGCAAGTGGTGGATGAAATCAAGCGCGCGCTCGATATCGCCGAGATCGTGCCCTTTCGCTATCTGATCCAGCACGTGGGCGTGAGCGGCGAGGAATACGAGGATCGAAAAGTCGACGCGGCGTTTTCCGCTCTGGAAGAAATCAGCGTGTTTGCGCGTCAGCGCGGCGTGGAAGTTCTGCTCGAAAACACGCCCAACGGCATGTCGAGCGCGGAGCGTCTGTTGATGTTCTTCGAACAGACGCATCTGAACTTGAACGTCTGCCTCGATACCGGTCATGCCAACATGCGCGAGGGCGTGGAGACGGCATACCGGCTGTTGAAATCCCGTATCCGCTCGACCCACGTTCATGACAATAATGGGAAAGAGGACTCGCATCTGTTTCCGCTGCTCGGAGACGGCGTCGCCAACGGTGGGACCCCAAACAGTGGAACAATCGACTGGCGCCGTGCCATGGATACACTCCGATCGAACGACGACCAATATCCGTTGTTGCTGGAGTTGAGAGAAGTGCCCGATATGGAGCATCCGTTCGATGCAGTCAAGCAGGTGTTCGAGCGCCTCGAGAATCTGAGATCTACGAATGAATCCTGAGAATTCGATCCCGCGCGTGACCGTCGCGGATGCGGGCCGGCATACCGGCGAAACGGTCGAGATCGCCGGTTGGCTGTACAACCTCCGCCGCGGCGGAAAGATTTGCTTCCCGCAGTTGCGCGATGGCACGGGCATCATCCAGTGCGTCGCCGTGAAAAGCGCGCTGCCGGAGGAGCTGTTTGAATCGCTGAAGAATCTGACCCAGGAATCGTCGCTGACCATTCGCGGAAAGATTCGTGAGGAGTCGCGCGCGCCCGGCGGATATGAGCTGGATGTCGAAAGCGCGGAGATCCTGCAGCGCGTTCCGGAAGAGACGCCGTATCCAATCACTCCCAAGGACCACGGCATCGATTTTCTGATGGATCATCGCCATCTGTGGCTCCGCAGCCGCCGCCAGAACGCGGCGATCCGCGTCCGCCACGAAGTGATCAAGGGCATCCGCGATTATTTCGATTCGCACGGTTTTGTGCTGGTCGATACGCCGATTTTCACGCCTGCGGCCTGCGAAGGAACATCGACCTTGTTCGAAGTGGACTACTTCGAAGACGAGAAAGTCTATCTCACCCAGTCCGGCCAGCTTTATAACGAGGCCACCAGCGCCGCGTTCGGCAAAACGTATTGCTTCGGTCCGACCTTTCGAGCGGAAAAATCGAAGACCCGTCGCCATCTCACCGAGTTCTGGATGGTGGAACCGGAGATGTCTTACGCGACTCTCGAAGACGTGAAGCGAGTGGGACGAGGAACTGGTGACATTCGTCGTCGCCAGGGTGCTCGAAAATCGCCGCGAGGAATTGAAAGTGCTGGAGCGCGACGTTACCAAGCTGGAAGCGATCCAGGCTCCGTTCCATCGCATGAGCTATGACGAAGCAGTCGTGAAACTCCAGTCGAAAGGCAGTGAGATCGTCTGGGGTGGAGATTTCGGCAACACCGACGAAACCCTGCTGACCGAAGGTCTGGATCGCCCGGTGATGGTCGACCGCTATCCCACGGTCGTCAAGGCGTTTTATTTTCAGCCCGCCGACGATCGCCCGGAAGTCGCGCTAGGCGTCGATTTCATTGCGCCCGAAGGCTACGGCGAAATCATCGGCGGCGGCCAGCGCATCCATTCGCTCGAACTCCTGAAGCAGCGCCTTCAGGAGCATCACCTGCCAGAGGAAGCCTTCAACTGGTACCTCGACCTGCGCCGCTACGGCAGCGTCCCACACGCCGGATTCGGCATGGGTGTGGAGCGATTCGTAGCGTGGATGTGCGGCCTGGAACATATCCGCGAAACGATCGCGTTCCCGCGCATGCTGTACCGCACGCGCCCATAACGCGCTGTGGGGCAGGTCCCCGACCTGCCGCCGGCTCTTCAGCCGGCGTTCGCGATAATAGAAGTACAACTCCCCATGCGGCAATCTCACATCGCCATCATCGGCGCCCCCATGGACCTCGGGGCGGGAC
This sequence comes from Bryobacterales bacterium, assembly GCA_963813145.1. Taxonomy (GTDB): domain Bacteria; phylum Acidobacteriota; class Terriglobia; order Bryobacterales; family Bryobacteraceae; genus Palsa-187. The sequence goes on along the minus strand of CAWEXX010000001.1, from coordinate 568,452 downwards.
GCCGCGGGGTCGACATGGGGCCGTCCGCGCTGCGCTTGGCGAATCTGAACGAAAAGCTCTCATCGCTGGGATATGAGATCGAAGACCTGGGCAACGTATTGGTCGATCAGCCGGAGACGACGCCCGTCGGCCCTGTTCACGCCCGTTATCTCGCGCAGATCGCGCACACTTGCACCCGATTGATGGAGATGGTGGAGCACGCCGCGGATCAATCGAGGGTGCCTCTGGTTCTGGGCGGCGACCATTCGATTGCGATTGGGACCATCGCGGGAGTGTCGAATCACTATCGAAAGTCCGGCCAAAAAATCGGGCTGATCTGGATAGACGCTCACGCCGACATGAACACACCGGAATCGAGTCCCAGCGGCAATATTCATGGGATGCCGCTCGCTTGCTCCATCGGCATCGGGCCGCGCGAGCTGACCCATTTGGGCGGCTATGCCCCGAAAATCGATCCGTCGCGAGTAGCGATCATCGGCTTGCGCAGCGTGGACGAAGCGGAGCGGAAGCACGTTCGCGCGACCGGCGTCCACGCCTATACCATGCGCGACATTGACGAACGTGGCCTGCGTAGCGTCATCCGCGAGGCGATCGACCGCGTTTCCGACGGAACCGTGGGCTTTCATCTTTCGTTCGACATGGATTCGGTCGACCCCAGCGAAGCGCCCGGCGTGGGCACCCCGGTCCGCGGCGGCATGACCTATCGCGAGGCGCACCTGGCCATGGAGACGATCGGCGACAGCGGCCTGATGACGTCCATGGAAATCGTGGAAGTGAATCCGGTGATCGATGAAGTGAACCGAACGGCGCTGTTAGGCGTCGAACTGGTTATGTCGGCAATGGGACAGAGAATACTGTGAGCAAATTGCGAGTAGCGGTTCTCTATGGCGGGCGAAGCGGCGAGCATGAGGTGTCGCTCAACTCCGCGGAATCGATTATCAAGGCGATGGACCCGGCGAAATACGACGTCCAGCGTATCCTTATTTCGAAAGAAGGCCGCTGGCAGCCGCGCGCGATCTCTCCGGAACCCGGCGGCAACCCCGGACATCGACATAGTGTTTCCCGTCCTCCACGGAACGTTCGGCGAAGATGGAACCGTGCAGGGACTTGCTCGAGCTCGCGGATCTCCCCTACGTTGGCGCAGGCGTCCTCGCGTCCTCCGTATCGATGGATAAGGAGGTCATGAAGAGGCTGTGCGGCGCCAGTCGTTTGCCCGTCGTGGACCATTTTGTCGTGATCCGCAATGATTCTTACGAGTTGCCCGCACGTTTCAGCTTCCCCCTGTTCGTCAAGCCGGCAAACCTCGGTTCCTCTGTCGGAATCTCGAAGGTAACGTCGAGTGCCGAACTCGGTCCCGCCATCGAATTCGCCGCCAAATTCGACCGCAAGATCATCGTCGAGCGAGGCATCATCGGACGCGAATTCGAGTGCTCCGTTCTGGGCAACGACGCCCCCATGGCATCCGTGCCGTGTGAAATCCTTCCCTCGCGGGACTTCTACGACTACGAAGACAAGTATCTTTTGAACAAAGCACAAACCGTCGTCCCGGCGGATCTTTCCGAGGGCGAGACCCTCTATATGCAGAGTCTCGCCACAGACTGCTATCAGGCCGTCGGATGCGAAGGCATGGCTCGCGTCGATTTCTTATTGGATTCCGCGACTGGCATTCTGTTCATCAACGAGATCAACACCATTCCCGGATTCACCTCGATAAGCATGTACCCGAAAATGTGGGAAGCCAGCGGCCTCGGTTATCCCGCGTTAATCGACCGCTTGATCGAACTCGCAATCGAACGCCACCAAGCACGGCGCTCGCTCCGTTACAGCCGCTAAATCATGCCCTTCTTCGCATTTCTCCTTCTCCTCGCCGCCCCACCGCCAGACGACGCCGCGGATCAACTGGCGCGCGACCTCAAGAAGATGATCGATGTTTTTGCCATCGCGGACCGCGAGGGGGCAGACCCGGTGGTACCCGATCAGGCCTTTTATCAGGGAGCGATCCCGGGCATGCTGAAAGTGCTGGACCCGCATTCCGTCTTCTTCGATCCCGGCCAGTTTGAGCAGCTCAAGCAGATGCAGAAGAGCGAGAGCAAGGGCTTCGGGACCATCGTGAGCGTGCTGCCGGGCCGCGTCATCATTCTGCAGGCGCTGGAAGGAACGCCGTCCGCCAAGTCCGGACTCGCGGCCGGGGACGAGATCCTGGCCATCAACGGGTACGAGCTCGCGCGATTAGAATTCGAGCAGTTGGTACAGTTGCTGACCGTCGCACGGCAGCAGGAAGCGCAGCTCTATGTCCGCCGCCCCGGTAGCGCGCGCATCCTGCAGTTCACGCTCAAACCGGAGCTGGTTGATGCCCCCAGCATCGATCGCGCCTTCCTGCTCGCGCCTGAAATCGGCTATGTGCGGATCGCCAATTTCGAGGACGCAACCGGCAAGCTGGCCCGCGAAAAAATTGAATCGCTGGGCGGAGAAAAACTCAAAGGCCTGGTCATCGACCTCCGCAACAACCCCGGCGGAGCGGTGCAGGCCGCGCTCGAAACCGCGTCGCTGTTTCTTGAACCCGATCAGCTCGTCTTCAGCGTGAAGGGTAGAAGCGCCAAAACCGAGGAGATCCGAGTCCCGAAACTCACGCACCCGTATAAGTTTCCGGTTGCTGTACTGATTAACGCCAAGAGCGCCAGCGCCTCCGAAATCCTCTCCGGCGCGCTCCAGGACCACGACCGCGCGACTGTTTTGGGCGAGCCCAGCTACGGCAAAGGCCTGGTCCAACGCGTTTTTTCTCTATCGAGCAACAGCGGCCTCGCGTTGACCACCGCATTTTATTACACCCCCAGCGGCCGATCGATTCAGAAGCCTCTCGCCTTCGGCCAACTGGATTCGAAGGCAATCGTTCCGTCGGGGTCTTTCCACACCGATTCCGGACGGACCGTTTTAGGGGGCGGAGGAATTCAGCCGGACCATGCGATCGTCCCCGCGGAGCTCAGCCGCCTCGAAATGGTGCTCGACGCCAGCGGCATTCTCACCACCTTCGCTACCGAATACCTGCAAGCCCACGAAATTGCCCCCGGCTTTGACGTGACGCCGGATCTGCTTGACGAACTGCGGGTGTTCCTGTCGGCGAACAAAATCCAGCCGCCCGTGAGTGATTTTCTGCGCGACCGCGCCTGGATTCAGAGTCGCCTGAAACAGGAAATCCTCAGTTTGAAGTTCGGAGTCGCCAAAGGAGACGAAGTAGAAATGCAGCGCGACGTGGTCGTGCAGGCTGCGATGAAGAAACTACGCTAGTGGCCGGAGAAAGCTTTACTATCCCCTACCGAACCCCGACAGTCATGGAGGGGTCACTAGTCTTGTGGGGCAGGTTGCCAACCTGCGGACCGATTGTTTATCGGTCCATCCGGGCGCAACCCGGACACTTTACGCCGACTCTTTGCGCGACCGCCAGAACTGGATCATCACCGGTAGAACGCTAATCACCACAATCGCGATCACCACTTTTTCGAAGTTGTGCCTCACCACTGGAATCCCGCCCAGATAGTAGCCTGCCAGCGTCGCCGATAAAACCCATCCCAATCCCCCGAAAACGTTGAAGGACAAAAATCGCGAGTACTTCATCCGCCCCACCCCGGCCATAAACGGTGCGAACGTCCGTATGATGGGCACGAACTTCGCGTAAATCAGCGTCTTTCCGCCGTGCTTTTCGTAGAAAGCCTGAGTGCGCCGCACGTACTCCTGTTTGAAAAATCGCGAATCCGGACGCGAGAATATCTTTGGGCCCGTGCGATAGCCCAGAAAATATCCGCTCTGATCACCAAGAATCGAGACCACTGTTAGCAGCGTGCAAATCTTCACGATGTCCAGATCGCCAGCTCCGCACACCACGCCGACCGTGAATAACAACGAATCGCCCGGAAGGAAGAGGCCGAATAGCAGTCCTGTTTCCGCGAACACCACGCCTGCCAGCAGCCCATAGCCGAGCCAGCCGGTGAGAACCTGCGTGAGCAGGTGAATCAATCGATCCGGATCCGTCAGGCTCCGCCAAACGTCCAGCAGTGTGCTGAGCATTACGAGCGCTTCAGCGCCGCCGCCAGCTTCAACACCAGTTCCTTATTGACCTTCAGCTTCTTGTCCGCCGTCAGCTTCGCGCTCACGCTGTCCATGAACAGGATCAGCCGCTCATTCGCCTTCTGCTGGCGGATCGTACCGCGAATATTCTCTTTCTCCGCCGCGAATGCCGCCATATCCGGCTGCGATTTGGTCGTCACTTTGTAGACGATATCCCGGCCCTGAATCTCTGTCGGACCCAAAATCGCTCCCGCCGGTTGCGCGAAAGCATCCTTCACGTAGACCGCTTGCCCCAAGCCTTCCACGGCGTCGCTCCGTCCGAACTCGGCCGGCGAGCTCACTTCGAGCTTATATTCCTTCGCCACCTTGTCGATATCCTCGCCCGCGCGAAGCTTCGCTGCCGCCTCTTTGGACTTTACGTGCGCGATCACGGTCGTCTTATCCAGATAGACGCGATCCTTCACCCTCGCCTCGACCTCTTCGAACGTCGAAGGACGCGCCGGAGTCTTCTGAGTAAGCACCGCCACCACCAGGCGATTCGCCGGCAGCGTCAGCACCGGCGTCACATCGTTCACTTTCATCTGTGTCAAAGCATTATCAATCTCCGGCACCGATCCCAGCGTCGGCACAGGCGAGCCCGCCGCCGCGTTGGTCACGCTGGCGATCTCGACTCCGAATTTCTTCGCGATCTCCGCGGCCGAGCCCGGCGACTTCGCCACCGCATCGTGGACCTGATCCGCGGTCGTCTGCATCTTCTCCGTCACGCGCTGCTTCTTGAGCTGACTCTCGAGGTCCGCCTTCACTTCCTCGAACGGCTTGATCCGAGCCTTCTCTTTTTCCTCCACCTTGATGATGTGGTACCCGAACTCCGTCGTCACGACGTCGCTGATCTGCCCCGCATTCATCGCGAACGCGGCCTTGTCGAATTCCCCAACCATCTGTCCGCGCACGAACCACCCCAGATCGCCGCCCTTGGGGGCGTTCGACGTGTCGTCGGAATTTTTCATCGCCAGTTGCGCAAAGTCCGCGCCTGCCTTCGCCTGCTTCGCCAGATCCTGAGCCTTCGCCAGCGCCTGTTTCTTTTCCGCATCGGACTTGCCCTGCGTCTTGATCAGGATGTGCCGGGCCTTCACCCGCTCCGGCATCCGGAAATTATCCATGGACGCCGAATACACCGCATGCAGATCCGCGTCCGAAATCACCATCGATTGTTCCAGCTTCGCCTGATCCACGATCAACGCCTGGAACGATCGCTTCTCCGGCTCGAAATACTCGTTGCGGTGCGCTTCAAACGACGCGTGAAGCTCCGCCGCCGTCGGCGTCACATCGCCGCGAAACTTCGCCGGCGGAAACGCGATGTATTTGATCGTCGCCCGCTCTTTGTCCCGTTTGTATTGATCCTCAACCTCTTTGTCGGTCACCAGGATGCTGGCGTAAACCACGTTCTTTACCTTGCGCATCAGCAGACTGCGCCGCATGTCGTCGACGGCGTCCTGCAGAGTCATACCCTGCGCCGCCAGCCTTTGCTCGTACTCATCTTTCGCGATCAGCGCGCCGTCTTTGAAGTACTGAGGACTCACGGACTGCAGACCCGTCAGCACTTCGTCGTCTGAAACCGTCAGGCCCTGATTGTGCCCAAACTCGTACGCGATGGCCCGCTGCTGCACCATTTCGTCCACCACCTGCGGCACATAGACGTCGATCATTTCCTGCGGCAACTGGCCGGTCTGCATGATGCGCGCCATCTGCACCTGGACCTCTTGGGCGGTCAGCTTGGTGTTGCCGATCTCCGCAATCGTCACCTCGTCGCCCGTCGACTTGGTCGTCGGACTGCCAAAACCGGGAATCAAGTACGTGACCATCGATAAGGCCACAACCGAGAGCAGCCCAATAAGCATGTAGCGGACAGCCTTCTGGCGGCTGCGGAAAAGATCAAACATAAAAGGTGAACACTCCTGAGTACTAGAGGACGGACGCGTCCGAATGTACAAGTATATCAATACGCGTCCCTACAAGTTTGGACTCGGAGGCGGCCAGATTCGTTAGCAGCCCGCTCTACCCTCGTAACCCCCGCTCCCTCTGGTCGCGGCTCAGCCGCTACCGAGCCGTGACCGCAGGGAGCCGTGTATTTTCCGATCGGCCGCAACGCTCATTACAATTTCTCCTACCTCCTTTTACTGATGTTTTACAAGAAATTGGCATTGCCAGTCTTCGAGAATGCCAGCATGAACCAAGGGAGTTTTGTCTCAATGCATGATCTTAAAAAACACGCCGTTTGCCTTATTTCGATGCTGTCAATCGCATCCGCCGCCACGCCCAGCCCGGCCAATAGTTACCTGGTTCACAACCTGGTTTCCGATTTACCGGACACCGCCGATTTTCAGGATGCCAATCTCGTGAATCCCTGGGGCTTGGCCACCACCGCCGCCAGCCCGTTCTGGATCGGCAATAACGGCACCGGCACCTCAACCCTGTATGGGACCACCGGAGCCGCCGTCGCGCTGGTGGTCACCGTTCCCACGCCCACGGCGCCGACGGACGGAGCTGTAACCGGTGTCATCGCGAACTCGACCACATCCTTCACCGTTGCCGCCGGCAAACCTGCCAGCTTCATCTTCTGCACCGAAGACGGCACCGTCTCAGGATGGAACAGTTCGGTCAATCCCACCGCGGCGATCGTTACCGTGGATAATTCCAAAGCCAGCTCGGTTTTTAAGGGCTGTGTGATCGGCGGTACTGCGGCGGCGCCGGTTCTTTATGTCACCGATTTCCACAACGCCGTGGTGAACATGTACGACGCTAGCTTTAAGCCCATCGCAAATGCGAAGGCCTTCGTCGATTCCTCCATTCCTGTCGGCTATGCTCCCTTCGGAATCGCCAACTTCGGCGGCAAAATCTATGTGACCTACGCCAAGCAAGATGCGGCCAAGCATGATGACGTCGGGGGCGCGGGCAACGGATACGTCGACGTATTCGACGCCTCCGGCACCCTGCTCACCCAGTTGATCTCCAAGGGATCTCTCAATTCCCCGTGGGGCATGCAGATGGCGCCCTCGACCTTCGGGCAGTTCAGCGGCGCGCTGCTGGTCGGCAACTTCGGAGACGGCACCATTAACGCGTTCGATCCGGCCAAAGGAACGCCTCTCGGCACCTTGCAGGATACCACCGGCCATTCCGTCACCATTCCCGGGCTTTGGGGATTATTATTCGGAAACGGCGGCCGCGGCGGCGATACTTCCACGCTTTATTTCACCGCCGGCATTCCGGGACCGTATGGGGAGAAGCCCGAATCGCATGGCCTGTTCGGCAGCATCCAGGCTCCCCCTTCGTTCATCGGCACCGGCGTCGTGAATGGAGCCAGCTTCCAGCCCTCGCTCGCTCCCGGCATCTGGGCCAGCGTGCTGGGCGGCGGACTCGCCTTCAGCTCGCGCAGTTGGGCTGCCACGGACCTGACCGGCGGAAACCTTCCTACCGTAATCGACGGAGTCAGTGTCTCCGTGAACGGCACCCCGGTATCTCTCAGCTACATCAGCCCCTCGCAGGTCGATTTCCTGATACCCGTTAGCACTCCAATCGGGGCGGCTCAGATTCAGGTGATCAACAACGGGCAAGCCAGCGCCACCGTAAGTGTGAATCTGACGGCGTTAGCGCCGGGCCTTTTCTGGCTGACCGGCAATAAGTATGTGGTATCCACTCACGCGAACGGCACAGTCACCGGAGTAAGCTCACCCGTGCGGCCAGGCGAGACGATCGCCATCTACGGCACCGGATTCGCCATCACCACGCCAGGCGTAGGCACCCCCGCGCTGCCGTCCATCACAATAGGCGGCCTCCCAGCCATAGTCACTTTCGCCGGATTGATCGACCCGGGCATCTCTCAGATCAACGTAGTGATCCCGTCCCTGCCCACAGGCGACGCCGCGATAATAGCGACCGCAGGCGGCCAGCAATCGCAGGCCAACGCATTTCTTTCGGTGCAGTAGTGGAGCAGGCTGTCAAGGTGGGACAGGCGCTTTCGCCTGTCGTCTGTCCTACCGAGCCGCGACCACAGGGAGCGGACACACGCGTCGAAAGCACGAGTGCGTACGCCACGAACCGCGTCAGAGCCTCATTCCACCCGCCCCAACCCGCATTCCTGATGAATCGCCTTCACCGCACTCTCCAACCCCGCCCTCCGCACCACAATCGCGATGGTCAACTCGCTCGACCCCTGCGCTATCGCAATGATATTCACGTCGCGCTTGGAAATCGCCGTGAAGATCCGGCCCGCCAATCCCGGCGTCCCGCGCATCCCTTCTCCCACCACCGCAATCAGCCCGACTTCCTTGTCCACATCGAACGGCTTCAGATAGCCATGCGCCAGTTCCAGCGACAGGCTCTCCTCCAGATGCTCCATCACGCTTCCCAGTTCGGCTTGCCGGACCAGGAAACAGAACGTCTGCCGGTAGCTGGAACTCGTAATCGCCAGAATCTCCACATTCGCTCGATCCAGAGCTTCCAGCGCCCTCGCCATCACTTTCGTGCCGCTCAGGATTGCGTTCGCCGGCTCGATCGATACCAGCACCACGTCCGTCATTGACGTGACCGCGTGCGGCCCGCGCGCCGCGCTCGCCATGGCCGCGCTGGGGACGATCTTGGTGCCCGGTTTATCCAGCGCAAAGCTGTTCTTGCTCCATACCGGAATCTCGCGCTCCACCAGCGGAGCCAGCGTTCGCGGATGCAGCACCTTCGCGCCGTTGTACGCCAGTTCCGCCGCTTCGTTGTACGTCACCACATCCAGCACACGAGCGTCGGGAATCAGCCGCGGATCTCCTGTCATGATTCCATCCACGTCGGTCCAGATCCACAACTCGCTGGCATCGAGCGCCGCCGCGATGATCGACGCCGAAAAATCCGACCCGCCGCGCCCCAGCGTGGTCGGACGCCCGTCCAGAGTCGAGCCGTTGAATCCCGTCACGACGGGTAGAATTTTCTCGTCGAGAAGACGTTGGATGGTCTTCGCCGCCCTCTGCCGCGTATGATCCATCAACGGCGTGGCATTGCCGAAGACTGCATCGGTCGCGATCACATCGGCCGCATTCACCGCCGCCGCCAGAATTCCTTCCGACTCCAGATACTCGGCCAGTAAGAACGCGGAAAGCCGCTCGCCGATCGCAATCGCTTCATCGATCGAGCGCGGCGGGCGCTCGCCCAGCATCATCATGCCCTTGGCGATGCGCGAAAACTCTGTAATCAGCGAGTGCACACCAGCCAGCGCCGCTTCCTGTCGAGCCGGGGGCAATAACTCCCTGCAAACTTCGAAGTGCCGGGTGTAAAGCTGCTTCAGGTTCACATCCAGATCGGCCTGATCCCCCGCCTCCGCCTTGCGCAGCGAGTCGAGCAGCAAGTCGGTAACCTTCGACATCGCCGAAACCACGGTGACCACCGGCCGCCTGGCATTCTCCTTCGCAGAGATCTCCGCCGCCACGCGAATCCGCGCCGCCGACCCCATGCTGGTCCCGCCAAACTTCATCACCAACAAATCAGACATATTATCCAGCCAGTGGGGCAGGTCCCCGACCTGCCATATTAATCCGGCGACAGCCCTTCACCATCCTCCTTAGCGTCGCCTTTTCAGAGCCGCGACCATAGGGAGCCTTCTCTTCACTTCCATCCTAATGACCATCCCCTCCATAACTGTCGGGGTTCGGTGTCGGCGTTGAGGGCATCATTCTCCTACCGAACCCCGACAGTGATGGAGGGGTACCGCTCTAATGCCCCTTCCCATTCGACGTCCTAGCCCGCACCACCCTCAAAATCGCCTCTTCCACCTCATCCGGCGACAACTCCGTCGTGTCGATATACTCCGCATCCGGAGCCTGCGTCAGCGGAGCTTCGCTACGCGTGCGATCTCTCCGATCCCTCTCCGCCATCTCCCGCGCAATCTCATTCACCGTCGCCCCAGTCTCCTGCGCCCGCCGCCCGGCGCGAATCCCCGGATCTGCGTCGAGATAAATTTTCACATCCGCATCCGGAAACACCACGGTTCCAATATCGCGCCCTTCCATCACCACGGAGTGCAGGCTCCCGATCCGCCGCTGTTCTTCACGCAAAGCGCGCCGCACTCCCGGCGCAATCGATACCTTCGATGCCGCTTTCGAAACTTCGGGATCGCGAATCGCCGCCGTCACGTCCTCGCCGTTCAGTAGGACTTTCGAATCCCCTTCGAACTCAATCCGAGCTTCACAAGCCAGCCGCTCCAGCTTGTGCAGATCGTCCAGATCCACGTTCGCCCGAATAGCCCACAGCGCGACAGCTCGAAACATCGCCCCCGAGTCGATATAAGTGAACCCCAACTTGCGCGCGAGTGACCGCGCAATGGTGCTCTTACCCGCCCCCGCAGGCCCGTCAATAGCAACAATCAGCGGCTTTCTCATCCGTGGGGCAGGTCCCCGCCCTGCCTCCTCCTCCGCACTACTTGCTCCCCGACTGCGCCCAATCGTTCCGGTAAACCTTCCCGTCCTTCATGACAAATCTCACCCGGCCCATCACCCCCGCGCTCTCCAGCGGATTCCCCTCCACTGCAATAATATCCGCGAAGTACTGAGGCTCAATCGAGCCGGCCTTGCCCTCAAATCCCACCAGAACCGCTGCTTCGAGCGTCGCCGTGCGAATCGCCTCGATCGGCTTCATCCCCCACTCCACCATGGTCGCGAACTGCTTGGCGTTATCGCCATGCGGATAAACCCCGCCATCGGTTCCAAACGCCATCCGCGCACCGGCCAGGTAAGCGCGCCTGAAATTGGTCCGTTGCAGCTTCCCGATCGCTTTCTCTTTTTCAATCGACTCCGGCAGCATTCCCGCCTTCGCGCCTTCCGCCAGAATATAGTCGTCGTTGTAAATGTCGAACACCAGGAACGTGCCGTGCTGCTTAGCCAGCGCGATCCCTTCATCGTCGATTAGGCTCGCATGCTCGATCGAATCGATCCCCGCCCGAATCGCGTCCTTGATCGATTGCGTCCCATGCGCATGCGCCGCGACTTTGCGTCCCAGCTTGTGAGCCTCCTCCGCAATCGCCGTCAATTCTTCCAGAGTGTATTGCGGAGCCCCCGGCGAATCTCCCTTCGACAGGACTCCTCCCGACGCGCACACCTTGATCAGATCCGCGCCATATTTGATGACCTCACGCACCTTCGTCCGAGCCGCCCACGGACCATCCGCCACACCTTCGTCGCGAAACTTGAACTCCGGCGCCAGAAGATCGTTATCGCAATGCCCGCCCGTGATGCCTAGAGCCGGGCCGGAAACAAATAACCGCGGCCCATCCACTTCACCCGCATTAATTCCATCCCGCAGCGCGACATCGGAATATCCGCTGGCTCCGACATTCCGCACGGTCGTAAATCCCGCCAGCAGCGTAAGCCGGGCATTCTTCACGCCCGCTACAGTCTGCCGCGGCACCGATACACCCAGGCTTTGATACCCGTTTTGTGTCGGCTCGCCAGTAAGATGATCGTGAACATCCATCAGCCCCGGCATACAAGTCCCACGCGAAAGATCAATCACGGCGGCACCGTCCGGAACAGCCACGTTCACGCCGGCAATAATGCCTTTGTCGACCACGATGACCGCGTTAGGAATCAGCTCGCCCTTGCGCACATCGAGCAGCGCCCCGCACCGAATAACAGTAGCCGCGCGCAGGCTAATGGCACAAAGCGAAATTAAGAAAATGAGTCGCAATCAATTAGTATAGTGGGGCAGGTTCCCGACCTGCCCTCTTCTACCCCTACGAAATCGGCGGCACATCGACCCAGGCGCGTTTTTTCCAGCTTTCGATGCCTTTTTCCGCCAGTTGCACACCCTTCACCGCTTCCAGCAGCCCCCAGCGAAACGGTTCATCCTTGACGACATGGCGTAAAAATAGCTCCCACTGGACTTTGAAAGCGTTGTCGAACTTGTCTTGCTCCGGGACTTTCTGCCAGCCTTCAAAGTGATTGATTGTACTGGGGATATCGGGATTCCAGACCGGCCTCGGCGTCCCGCCGTAGTGTTGAATCCAGCAGTCGCGCAAGCCAACCACGGCGCTGCCTTTCGACCCATCTACTTGCATCGTAAAAAGATCGTCGCGCCTCACCCGCACGCACCAAGATGAATTGAAGTGCGCGATGACGCCGCCTTCAAGTTCGAACGTGGCATACGCCGAGTCGTCGGCGGTGCATTGATACGGCTTTCCCGTTTCATCCCAACGAGTTGGCACATGCGTCGCGCCTAAACAGGACACCGACTTCACTTCGCCGAACAGATTATCGAGCACATAGCGCCAGTGGCAGAGCATATCGATAATGATGCCTCCGCCGTCTTCCTTTCGATAATTCCAGGACGGCCTTTGGGCAGGCAGAGTGTCGCCTTCAAACACCCAATACCCGAATTCGCCGCGGACGGAGAGGATCTTGCCGAAGAAACCTAACTCGCGCAGGGTCTTTAGTTTAAGCATCCCAGGCAGCCACAGTTTATCCTGCACCACGCCATGTTTTACACCGGCTTTCGAGGCGAGTTGATAGAGTTCATACGCTACTTCGACCGAATCGGCGATCGGTTTTTCGCAATAAATGTGCTTCCCCGCTGCAACCGCTTTGCGGACAGCTTCGGCCCTGCGATCAGTGGTCTGGGAGTCGAAGTAGATGGAATATTCAGGGTCCGAAAGCGCCGCATCCAGGTCCGTAGACCACCTTAAATGACCATAATCACGCGAAATCGCCTCCAATTTGGCCTTGGACCGACCTAAAAGGAGCGGCTTGGGCATGATCGTCTCGTCATCCGAGATCTTGATCCCGCCCTGCTGGATGATAGCGTGGATCGACCGCGCCAGGTGCTGATTCAGGCCCATGCGTCCCGTGACGCCGTTCATGATGATTCCAACTGTGTGGATCATGTTTTTTGAGGTTGCGCGCCTGTGGGCAGCGGAGGCGCTTCAATGCCCGCGCGCGGCAATGTGCCGTCCAACTCCTGCCGCCAGTGCGCGACATCTCCGGCGGGTCCGTAACAATAAATCATCCGCAGCGGTGTTTCGCCGATGTTGGTCAGTTGATGAAAAGTGCCGGTGGGAATGTAGACGGCCTGGCCGGAGGTGAGCGTCATGCGCTCTTCGCCCAGACACATTTCGCCGGTTCCTTCGACGATGAAATAGATCTCTTCCTGTTCCTGGTTATGCCAGGGGACCTGTCCGCCCTTCGGCTCCAAGGTGACGTTGCCCATGGAGAAATTGGCGGCTTGAATGGGGCTGGCGCCTCCGACCAGATTTTGAGTGCGCCTTCTTGCGGGGTAGGTGCGGCCTGCGATTTGTGCTAGGTCTGCGAGGATCATTTCACAGGCTAACACGGGACCTGCCTCACGTTAGCGGAAATCGTGGGAGGCGGCGACGGCGGTGGTGGGCATGAGGCAGGGGCGGGCTTCGGTGGCTTTGATCGACGCGACGCCTCGCTGATTCTGTAGGATGCCGTCGATCACCAGGTAGGAGTTGTTGAGGACCGTCACGCGCAGGCGGTCGAACACATCCGGTTTCAGAATCACGTTGGCGATTCCGGTTTCGTCTTCGATGCTCAGGAAAACGAAGCCTTTGGCGGTGCCGGGCTGCTGGCGGCAGATGACGGCTCCAGCGATGCGGATCGGGCGGCCGTCGGGCATATGTTTGACCTGCGCAGCGGGGATTACTTGCATGCGATTCAGACGCTCGCGGTGGAATCGCATGGGATGGGAGCCGATCGACAGGCCGGAATTGGCGAAATCCGCTTGCAGGCGCTCGATGGGATTCATGGCCGCCAGTGGCGATGGAGTCTCGGGGATGTTCCCTTCTTTGATCAGCTCGCCAGCCGGCCGCGCGGCCAGGGCCGATTGCCATAGCGCGTCCCGCCGATGCCGGCGCTGGTCGCCGAGCTCGTTGAGCGCGCCGAGGTCGGCGAGCGAGGTCAGGTCTTCTTTCGAAAGCTCTGGAACACGCTGCTTCAGATCGTCGATATTTTTAAATGGACGCTTGGCCACAATGGAAATCGCGGTCTGCTGGCGGAAACCTCGCACATAATTAAAGCCCAGCCGCACTAACAACTGACCTTCGCGACGCTCGAGGGTGCAGGGCCAATCCGATTGCGTCACATCGACGGGCAGGAAGTGCAGGCCGTGGTGCTGCGCATCCTTCACCAGCGTCTGCGGGCTATAAAATCCCATCGGCTGATTGTTCAGAAGAGCGGCGGTGAAGGCGGCGAGATAATGGCATTTCAGATAAGCACTGGCGTAGACGATCAAGGCAAAGCTGGCGGCGTGCGATTCGGGAAAGCCATACAGCGCGAAAGCCGTGATGGCATGAACGATGGTGTCCTGCACCTCGCCCACAATGCCTTTGTTGGTCATGCCGGAACGCAGCCGCGTCTCGATATCCTTCATCCGCTCCTCGGACCGCTTGAAGCCCATGGCGCGGCGCAGCTCTTCGGCTTCGCCGCCGGTAAAATCGGCGACGATCATCGCCATTTTCAGAAGCTGTTCCTGAAACAGCGGGACGCCCAAGGTTCGTTTGAGCACGGGCTCCAGCAGGGGATGGAGACAGATGGGCTGCTCTTCGCCCTCGCGGCGGCGCAGGTAAGGATGCATCATTTTGCCGACGATGGGTCCGGGTCGGATGATGGCGACCTGCACCACGATGTCGTAAAAATTCGCGGGCCTCAATCGGGGCAGAGACGACATTTGGGCCCGGCTCTCCACCTGGAACAAGCCCACGGTGTCGGCCTTTTGCAGAGCGTCGTACACCATCGGGTCGGCGACGGGAAGGTGCGCCAGGTCCACTTGCTCGTGGTAATGATTCCGGATCATCACGATAGAATCTTTGAGCGCGGCCATCATGCCGAGGCCCAGCAGATCCACCTTGATCAGGCCCAGATCGGCGCAGTCCTCTTTATCCCACTGCACGATGACGCGGCCGGGCATGGTCGCGGGTTCCAGAGGAACGATCGCGTCGAGTTGTCCCTGGCAGATCACCATGCCTCCGGAATGCTGGCCCAGATGGCGGGGCAGATTCAGGATCTCACGCGACAATGCGAGCAGCTTCCCGACGCGATCGTTATTCAGGTCGAAACCGGCGGCGGTGAACTGCTTCTCGGGTGTGTAGCTGGAAGGGTTTTCCACTTCCCATGCGCCTCGTGAAGAAAGCTTGGAGATTTTTTCGAGCGACTCCAGATCGAAGCCCAAAGCCTTGCCCACATCGCGGACGGCGGAGCGGCTGCGGTAGGTGATGACGTTGGCGGTCATGGCCGCGCCTAGTTCGCCATAGCGCTTGTAGACATACTGGATGGCTTGTTCGCGATCATCGCCGCTGGGCAAATCGAGGTCGATATCGGGCCATTCGCCGCGCTCTTCGGAGAGGAAACGCTCGAAGAGCAGCTCCATTTTCACGGGATCGACCGCCGTGATTCCCAGCGAATAGCAGACCGCGCTGTTGGCGGCCGAGCCGCGGCCTTGCACCAGAATTCCCTGCTTGCGGCAGAACTCGACAATATCCCAGACGATCAGGAAATAGCCGGGCAGTTTGAGTTTCTCGATGAGAGCCAGCTCGCGCTCGATCTGGCGATAGGCTTTCGCGTGATGCGCGCCGTACCGGCCTAAGGCTCCGGCCAGCGTGCGCGCCCGAAGGAAGGAATCCATGGTCTCGCCCGGAGGGACGGGATAGCGAGGGAACTCATAGCCCAGGTCGGCAAGCGTGAATTGAAGGCGGCTGGATAATTCGAGTGCTTGCTCGATGGCGCCGGGCAGATCCGCGAACAGGCGGCGCATTGCGGCAGCGGGTTTCAGATAATGCTCGGCATTCTGTTCGAGGAGGCGGCCGGCTTCGAAAACATTGGTCTTGTGGCGCGTGCAGGTGAGCACGTCCATCAGACACCGGTTCCTGGGATACGCGTAGCGCACGCCGTTCGAGGCGAGAAGAGGCAGCTTCCATTGACGGGCCAGTTCGATGACGTATTGATTGCCGACCTCCTCACTGCGGATCCGGTGGCGTTGGATTTCTGCGTATACGTTACCCACGCCATAGATATCGAGGAGCTTTTCGACCGGCTGCGAGCCGTTTGCCAGGCAGATGAGTCCTTTGGAATATTTCCGGAACTCGGCTTCAGTGGCGGCGGCCGTGCCCTTTTCCGAGCGCAGCTTCATCGATGTGATTAAGCGGCACAGGTTCTGATAGCCGGTGCGATTCTCGACCAGAAGCGCGTACCGGCCACCGGCGGCCGCGGTGATTTCGGCGCCCATATGGGGACGAATCCCGACCTTTTTCGCAGCCATGTAAAAGCGGGGCGCTCCGCTGACATTGTCGGTATCGAGCAGCGCCATCGCGGGAATTTCCAGGCGGGCGCACTGGTGAATGAGGTCCTCCGGAAGCGACGCGCCTTCGAGAAAGCTAAATGCCGAGCGGGCGTGCATCTCCACGTACATGGAGCCTAGTTTCGCGTTTTATTCGCCTATCTGTCAAGCGGGGAGAATCAGGAATCCACAGACGCAGCCACCCTCTAAAACGCGCATCCACATCACCCGCGCCCGGCCTGACGAAGCAGCAAGCTTATAGCGAACTTCCAGACCCGGGACCAGGGACCTGGAGTCGTGAGCCGCTCGAAAACCCTTATCGCTCATCTCGATAAGGTTGGCCTGGATGGTCATAGGAGTCGGATCCTCGAAGCTAATCTCAATCGGTCCGGACTGAGGCGTCCGCTTGTCTCTTCGTCGTTCTGCGTTGCTATTCATTATTTTTTCATCGTGACCCGAATCCCGGTGGGTCGAAGATCGATGCGATCCACATTGTATCCGATCTCAAATTTCTCCCCGATTTTCGCGGTTGGATAGAGCGGCAGGAAGAACGTTTTGATCAGAAAATCGAGCACCGTGCCCGTGGCTGTCACCCCGGAGATTTCGACGCGAGTGAGAGTGACAATGCATTGGCCTCCGCCCGATTGTACGCGCACCGAGACCGTCACCGGCCGCTCGCCCTCAATCATGCGAGCAATGATCCAACTGGTCTGGTGGCCCTGCGCGTGGCGCATCTTTAACAGATCCATCAGCGCCGTGGCGGTGCCGGTATCGTTGCCCAGCGTCACCTTCTGATTGCGGATTCCCTGCGGCACCGTTTGCGGGACCACGTAATAGGCCCAGGAGTTGATTTCCTGCAACGAAAAGACTATGACGGACCCGCGCTTGGCCGTGCCCTGTTCAATCGTATCGATTTTAGCCAGGGCGCTGCGGCAATAAGCATCCTCGGCGGTGAGCACCGGCGCACACAACATCGCGAGGGCGATCAGGCGGTGCATGGAACCAGTTTAGTGCACAGGGCAGGTCGGGAACCTGCCCCACTGGGTCACTCAGGATCATTCCCGCGTGGCGCACGCGTCCACGCGTGCCGCGTCGACTTTCGTGTCGACGTACGGCTTCTGTTTCCGTGAACCTGGAAAGACACATCGACACGACTGTCGATGCGGCACGCCTGGAGGCGCGCGCCACATAACATTCAGAATTTCCGGATCACTCGATCCTACTCCGGCTTGACCTCAGCCTTTGCTTCCACCTGCTTTTCGATATCCGCGAGCAGCTTCTTTACTCGCTCGCGATCGTTCAGGTCATCCGATTTCAGATAGGTCCGCAAGTACTCCGCGGCACCTTTATAGTCCTGTTTTTGAATGAGGATCACGCCCAAAACGTAATTGATCTTCGGATTCTTGGTCGCGCTCTCCATGGTCAAGGCTTCCCGGGCGCTCTTCTCCGCCAGGTCGAATTTCCCGAGCTGCAAATTCGCGACTGCATTGTAGTAAACGGAAAGTGGAAACTCGTAAGGATTCAAGCGCATGACCTGATCCGTGATCCGGGCGGCGTCTTCCCACTTCTGCTCCTTCATGGCAATCACGTAGAGGTGCTCATAGGGATTGACGTACTTCGAATCGGCGGCAATGGCTTTCGCGAAGGCGTCCCGCGCCTCTGCCAGATGCTCGCGATGCTCATACGCGCGCCCCAGTTCGAACCACGCCGACGCATAGCGAGGATACAGCTCGGTAGCTTTCTGGAAATCGGCCTGCGCGTCATCGACCTTTCCCTTCTTAACTGCCTCCAGTCCTTTTTCAAAAGCCTTCTTCGCATCCTTGGGCGCAAGCGCAGATGTCGCGCTGGTGGTCAACCCTTCGACGTTCCCGAGCCGATGCAAAAAGATGGTCCCGACATTCCCGTCGTCCATGCTGCGCCTTCCCGCCAGCGAAACAACATCGGAGCGATAACCAGGGAGGGACGCCCGCAGCTCGCAGTTGGAAAGATTGAAGGTACTCGATTGCGAATTATTTGTCGTACCCGGCGTCGGCGACCCGCGGCTGACGGTCGCATCGGGAAGCATATCCTGCGTCTGCCCTATCTGAAAGCTGAAATTCCCGTGGGAATCCGCGTAGGTCTGGGGGCGGGCGGAGCCGCTTCCGCAAACCCGCTCAATCACTACCTGGTTGGGTGGCGTGGTGCCGTCGGGCATCACCACTCTGCCGTACAGGAAAGCTCCCCGCGAGAGCGCATCCGGACTGGGAGTGGTGGTGGTGGAGTTGGGTGTGGTGCCAGGAGCCGTCCCGCGCGTGGGAAGACCGGCCGGGTTGAGTCCTCCCGTGGTTCCTGTGCCGCCCGTCGATCCCCCGGTCGAGGGTGTAGTGGGCTTGGGCGGACCGCCTTGGCCATTCATCAAAATCGCGGCAAGCGCCGTACCCGCCAGAATCGCCGGAATACGTGGAAAACGCATAACGACCTCCCCGTCCTTGTCTAGATTGTACTCCTGCTATTGACAGCCTGTGGGTCGGCAGCCGACAGTAGAAATGATGAAGATCTGGTTTCCCGTCGCGGCGGCGGTATTGCTCAGCGCATGCTCGGATGCGCCGGTGGCGAAAGCTCCTGAAAAACCGGCGGAGCCGCTTACCGGCCGCCAAGCGTTCTATCAAACATATCCCATGGCGCGTACCTGGGCCGTGGACGCGGAGCCGCTGCGCGTCCGCAGTCTGGATCTGAACGAGATGAAGGTGGACGGCGCGAAGGCGGCAGCGTGGGAAGTGACTTACGCTTCCCAAACCAAAGGACGCTCGCGAATCTACACCTGGTCCGCCGTTGAATCCCAGGGCAACCTGCATAAGGGCGTGTTTCAGGGCCAGGAGGAAGCTTGGCGCCCCGGTGGAGCGGACAAGCCTTTTCTCATTCAGGCTTTGAAAACCGACACACCAGAGGCGCTCGAAACCGCGATCGCGCATAGCGAAGTCTATTTCAAAGGCGGCGGCACGAAGCCGCATCCGAAGTTCGTCCTGGAATTTACCGCGCGCTATCCAGACCCGTCGTGGCGAATTTACTGGGGTGATTCCGTTTCAGCGGCCGAGTGGAGCGTGTTTGTCGATGCTGCTACGGGTGCTTATCAGGGGCGTTGAACTACAGTCCCCAGGCTAACGCCAGGGGTTATGAGCCCGTCCCGTCTGGGCATCTGCCAGGGTTTCGCTGACCAGGACAGCTAAAGAACCGCGACCACCGGGAGCGGTCAACTTGAGTTTTTCAGCAAAACTCAATACTCTTCGCCCTCCGACCCTACCTTGCCCGCAAAGTGCCGATACACGTAAAAGAAATACCCGACGGCGAGAACGATGCCGGGGATAAACCAGCGCAATCCGATTGACAGTCCGTAAGGCGCCGCCGACGCATTATAAATAGTCAGCCCAAGCTGCGGATCTCCGTTGGATGGCAGCACGTAGGGATAAACGCCCACCACCGCGCCCGCCAGCATCGCGACGATGAACCCGCAGGACGCGAGAAAGCGCGTCCGATCGCTCTTCGCGAGCCATCCTCCCACCGCCAGAGCAACCGCCGCGAAGGGCAGGAGCCATGCTCCCTTGACGCTCCTGGGCTGTACCAGATAACTTAGCCCCAGCACCAGGATCACCAACGCCGCGACCAGCCATCGCAACCTGTCCGCCATCGCACGGGCACGCGTCTGAATGTCACCTTCTGTTTTGTACGCAACCCATAGCGCTCCGTGAAACATCAGCGTCAAGAACGCCGCGGCCCCGATGGGGACCGTGTACCAATCGAGAATCCCCGCATCGCGCCGCGGCGTGAAGTTGGTCCAAAGAGGCAGAAAGAAGTAGCCTTCGGCGTTCAAAGGCACCCCGCGAATCACGTTCCCCAGCGCAGTTCCAAAAAAGATTGCCAGCAGCGCGCTGGAAATCGCAAACACGGCGTCCGCGAATTGTTTCCACAAATCGACATCCACGTGACTGCGCATTTCGAGCGAAAGTCCACGCAGGATCAGCAGCCACAACACCATCATCAGCGGCAGGTAGAATCCGCTGAAGCTCGATGCGTAGAGCACCGGAAACGCAAAGTACAGGGTCCCACCCGCGGCCAGCAGCCACACTTCGTTGCCATCCCAGAACGGACCGATCGATTGCAGAACCGTCTTGCGCTCCCGGTCGTTGCGCGCGACGAACAAATACACCATGCCGACGCCCAGGTCGAAGCCATCCAACACGACGTAAGCGGCGATCATCACGGCGATCAGGCAAAACCAAAGGGTTTCCATGAGCCTCAGACCTCCTCCGGTCCGTGCGCGATTTCGCGCGTGATCAGGAACAGAAAAAGCACACCCAGAAGCAGGTACAGCCCCATGAAACCGATCAGCGTGAATAATCCATTGCCGGCGGAGACGTACGACGACGATCCGTTGGCTGTGCGCATCAATCCGTAAATCAGCCAGGGCTGGCGGCCGATCTCAGCCGTCATCCATCCCGCGGTGGTGGCGATATAGGGGAACGGGAGCGCCAGCATCAGCATCCACAGCACAGGACGCGCCGTGAACAATCGTCCGCCGCGCAGCAGAAAGAATGAGACGGCCATTAAGGCGAACATCATGGTCCCCAGACCCACCATGATGTGATACGCGAAGTACAACAAGGGCACGTTATCGGGCCACTGATCGCGCGGAAAATCGCGTAGGCCTTTGATCTGCGCGCCCCATTCCTGATACGTGAGGAAGCTGAGCGCATTGGGGATCAGCAGCGGATTATCCAGCGTCATTTTCTCCATGTCCGGTTGCCCGAGGATCGCCAGCGGAGCTCCCTGCACGGTATCGAAAAGGCCCTCCATCGCGGCGAGCGTCACCGGCTGATTCTTCAAGATCATCTTTCCCTGCTGGTCACCGGTGGGAAACACGAGCAGCGCAACGGCAATGGTTCCCGCGATCACACCCGTCCGCACGAAGGTCCGTGCCTGCCCGGTGTGCTGATTCCCAAGCAGGTAATAAGCGCCGATGGACGCCATGACGAAACTTCCCGTCACCACCGTCGCGATCATGTTGTGGAGATATTGCCACAGGCCCCAGGGATTGAGCAGGAACGCCCAGAAATCCGTGAGGAGAATCTCGCCGTTGGGCCCCGTCGAATAGCCGGTAGGATGCTGCATCCACGCGTCCGTCACGATGATGAAGAATCCCGACAGCCAGGATCCGAGAAAGACCAGAAACGCGGAAAACCAGTGCGCGATCGGGCTGAGACGTTTTTCGCCGAAGATGAACAGGCCGAGAAAGCTCGATTCAAGGAAGAAGGAGAATACGCCTTCCATCGCCAGCGTTTGTCCGATGACTCCTCCGGCGGAGCGTGAGAATCGCGCCCAGTTGGTGCCGAACTGAAATTCCATGGGGATCCCCGTCACCACGCCGAACGTGAAATTGATGGCGAAAATCTTCGCCCAAAAACGCGCGGCGCGGGCGTAATGCTGGTCGCCGGTCCGAAGCGCGAGCGTCTTCAGGACGACGATCAGCAGCGCCAACCCCATGGTCAGCTGCGGGAATAAATAGTGAAACGTTATGGTAAACGCGAAGTGCAGGCGATGAACGGCTAAAGCCGAATCCATCATCGAACTCTATCAACTAAGCGATCAAACCGGGGAGGGGATGCTGAACAACACAGACAAAAGTCTGTGCCACCGGCTTTAGATGGTGGCACACGCTTCAGCCTGTGAAAGGTTGTGCTTTTCAAGTCTTGAAGGTGGGACAGGCGCTTTCGCCTGTCATTCTTATTCCCTGTTACTCGAAAACCAGCTTCGTGGTGGTCCCTGCGATCGTGATGTCCTTGATCTGATGGCTGTCGCCCTCTTTGTAGCCGACCGTGGTGTACAGATACTTGGTGTTCGCTGTTTCCACCTTGACGCTGGCTTCCACGCTGGTCTTGCCCTGTTTCACGATGGCTTTGTTGTCCTTGATCTCAAGTTTCGCCTCGCCGACCTTGAGAGTTGTTCCGTTCACGGTGGTGGGTTGGTAAAAATTCAGATTGAAGTTACTGGCTGCGCTGGCAACTGCGAGCGAAACCACGGAAACGAGCAGCAAAAGGCGCTTAATCATCATAATCTCCTTATCATACCAAAATCAGTTAACGGTGTACTCTTGTTTAACGATGTGGATGAAGCAAAAGTTCGGCTGGATTCAGAAAAGAAATCTAACTGTGAGACGGACCAGAGGGATTAATCTTACGGAGGATGCGGACGGGGCACAAAACCAAACCGCGCCCAAACCATCTTCAGAGAAGAGGCCCCGGGCGCGGTTGGTGAAATCCGGACTCTCGGTCTAAACCGAGTTCCAAACTAGCTGGTCTTGGTGGTCTTCGGAGCCTTGGTCTTCTTCTTGTCGGTCTTCTTCATCTTCTCGGTCGAGGTCGTCTTCTCCTGCGCGAAAGCAAAGCTAGCGGCGCCGAGGATGAGCGAAAGGCCGAGCATCGTGGTCATGATCTTTTTCATGGGGTGTTTCTCCTTGATTATGTCGACGACTCAAGGCCGTCTTTCCAAAACCATCATCTCAACCGGACATGAAACCACCCTTAAGAGGCGATTAAAATGGCTTCATTGACAGATTCACCATAATCTCCTGGACCGTAAGTCTTGTGTTTTCAGAAAAGTACGCTCTCGCCGAGAGTCCAGGTTCACAAAGATTCCTTATCCTGAAGTGCATGAAGCGTGAACAACTGGCTAAAACACTGGCCCGGAAGACCGGATTGTCCCCCTCGGACGCCCAAAATGAGGTGGATAAGCTGGTCCATAACATCCTCCGGAAGCTGCGTCAGGGGCACGCCGTGAAGGTGCCGGGAGTGGGCAAGCTGCTGGGAACCGGCCGTAGTCCGAAGAAATCATGACGAAACCAGGCCTCCTTTTTGAGATTATCCGCAAGTCGCTGGAGGCGGGACAGGCCGTGGAAATCGAAGGGTTGGGGCGGTTTTCGTCCTCGGCCCAAGGCTACCGGTTCGACCCGGAGGCGCAGCCGACTGTGTTCGTTGCCTATGCACTCGAAGATTTGGCGATCGCAAGGCGGCTCGCGGAGGCGTTTCGCGCCAAGGGGTGTACGCCCTGGATCGACAAGGATCGGCTGATGCCGGGCCAAAACTGGACCCAGGCGATCGAGCGCGGCATTTCGGACTCGGATGCCTTTGTCGCGTGCTTTTCGCGGCGATCGGTGTCGAAGCGAGGCATGTTCCAAAGCGAGTTGCGTCATGCTCTGGAATGCGCGCAAATGCGCCCGCTGGACGAGGTATTCCTGCTGCCCGTGCGGCTGGAACCGTGCGCGGTGCCCCACAAAATCGCGGAACAGGTGCAGTATGTCGACTTGTTTCCGGATTGGGAGCGAGGCGTGAAGCGGCTGGCGCGGTCCATCCATCGCGCCGCGCGCGGACGGCGGGGAACGAGACTTAATCCAGTTTGAGGATCTGAAATACGTTGCTGTAGTCGTCGGTCCAGGCGCGGAAATTCTTTTTCACGATGGCTGGCCGAATGTCGGCGTCGATAAATGCGTCGTCCAGAAAAATAGTGGAATCGGACGTCACCAGCACCCAGTTGGAAGCGGATAGATAGGGTTGTTCGTCCCCACTATCGGCAACCTCCATGGCCACCTTCTTGAAATATTCGGCGCCCGTCGCGCAGACCGGCTCCAGATCCAGGTAGCGATTGGAGATGTGCAGCGCCAGAATGCCGTCTGGTTTGAGATGGCGGAAATACACAGCCAGCGCCTCGCGGGTCAGCAGATGGACCGGAATCGCGTCGCTTGAGAACGCGTCCACGGCGAGCAGGTCGAGCTGTAGGCTCTCCATCCGCTCCATAGTGAGGCGCGCATCGCCCATCAGAATCTTCTTGTCCGCCGGCGAATGCGGATAGAACGTAAACTCAGTCTGAGCGATTTTTTCGATTAAGGGATTAATTTCGAAAATCCGATAGAAATCCCCCGCGCGGCCGTAGTTCGACAGAACACCCGCGCCCAGTCCGACCACCCCAACACGCACCGGGCCCCGCCGCTGAACGGCGCGAATTGCCCTGCCGACCCCGGAATCGGGGCCGTAATATGACGTCGCCTTGTAGCGCAGCGCTTCGTCGAGGATCTGCGAACCGTGGTTGATGGTGCCGTGGAGCAGCGTGCGTTCACTGTACTCTTCGTCGCTGCCCGCCGTTTCGTCCTTTACGTGCAGTACGCCGTAGAAATTGCGCACCACCAGGCGGAAGCCCTTTTCGTTATCGCGTTCCTTTCGGGCCAGGAAGCCGAGCAGCAGTCCGACACCGATCAGCAAGGCGAAACGCAAAGCCGACTGGCCTATCGTATGCTCTGTCCCGAAACACATCACCAGCCCGGCAAGCAGATAACACGCCCCGGCGACCAGCGCTTGCTGATAGTGAAGCCCGGGCGCGGCCGGAGTTCCGACGTTCACCCCGATGAACAATGCCGCGGACACACTACAGAGTGAGATAGCGACGTAGCCGAATACAATGGGCCGCGGCGCGCGCTTGAAAACGCCATCCCACATGACCAGCGCCCCTAGCACCGCGCAGGCCGCGATGGCCAAAGGCAGCTCGAAATTCGACGGGAAGACGCGCGGCGCGATCAGCGCGACAAACGTGCCTCCCAACGCCCCTCCCAGCGAAACCATCAGGTAGAACAACGTCAGATATCGCGGCGCGGGACGGCGGCGAGCCAGTTCCCCGTGACACAACATGCAGCAAAGGAAAAGGCCTCCGGCAAATATGGGGATCAGATATTTGATATGCAGGTTGCCCGATTCCTCGTACAGATCGCGCGACATGTAGTAGAACATCGGGACCAGCAGAAGGAACATCACGCCCCGGTGATAAAACTTGTCGCTCTCGAACGCCAGCATAAACGTGGCCAGGTAGAGAGCCAGCGGCAGTACCCAGAGAAACGGGATCGGCGCGACGTTCTGACTCAGATGCGTCGTGATGGCCACTAGTAAAACCGACGCGACAGCTGCAAGGCTGACCCATAGCACTAGATCGGCGACTCTCGGGCGCGGCGCCATTGCTTCCTCCACCACCTCCTCGGCGATCACGGGCTTTCGCTCCTCACGGCTGATATAAGCGGCGAACGCGCACACCAGCGCGAAGGCGACGTATCCCGCGCTCCACGAGTAAGCTTGCAGGCGCGAAGTGAGTCGAGGCTCTACTAAAAACGGGAAGCTGATCAGCGCCAGCATCGATCCGAAATTCGATAGTGCGAAAAGCCGGTAAGGCATGCCGCTGCCGGATCGCCGCACGTACCAGGCCTGCAACAACGGGCTGGTGGAGGATAGCAAAAAGTAAGGCAGCCCGATCGTCGCGATCAGCAGCATCAGAATACGCAGCGTTGGATCCCCCGATTCCGAAGGTTTCCACGATTCCGACGGCAATATCGGCAGCAGCGCGCAACTGACCAGCAGCAGTCCGACGTGCGTCACCATTTGCGGCCTTCGCTTTCAGGAACCGGATGGAGCAGTGCGCATACGCGTATCCGGCCAGCAGCACGAGCTGGAAAAACAGCATCGCCGCGCTCCACACGGCGGCCGATCCGCCGAACCACGGCAGAATGATCTTGGCGATCAGCGGCTGCACCTGAAACAGCAGGAAGGCGCTCAGGAAAATGGTGACGGCGTAAAGGAGCATTGAATATTATTGGAGGATCTGAACGATATTACTGTAATCGTCGGTCCAGGCGCGGAAACCCGGCTTGCGGCGTAGCTTAGTCACCGCGAAATGGTCCCAGAAACCGGCGTCGTCGAAGATCCCCGGCATCGCGGGACAGCAGGACCCAGGTGGACGGAGAATCGTAAATCTCTTCCTCCGCGACATCGTCCACCACGATGCCCGTGAAGCCGTTCGCCGCCGCCGCCTCCGCCACTACCGGTGCCAGATCCAGGTAGCGATTCGTGATGTTAATCGCCAGCACGCCCTCGGGATTCAAATGGCGCAGGTAAGTCCGATAGGCTTCCGCCGCCAGCAGATGCACGGGAACGGCATCGCTCGAAAAAGCATCCATGGCGAGAAAGTCGAGATGCTCGTCGGGCAGGCTCTCCAGGACTAGCCGGCCGTCTCCCAGAAACAGGCGCTTCTCAGCGGGACAAGCCTTCCAGAATCCGAACTCCGTCTGCGCGATCCGGACCACCAGGGGATTGATCTCGTAATAGTGCAGCGTGTCGCCCGCGCGAGCGAGCGTCGCGGTAACGCCCGCGCCCAGGCCCAGCACGCCAATGCGGATCGGCCCGCGCTCGCCCAACGCGTGAATCGCGCGATTGATGCCGGAGCTGTTTCCGAAATAAGACGTCGGTATCCGGTCGCCGCCCGGAACCTTCAGTTGAGTGCCATGGTTGATGGTGCCGTGAATCAGCACGCGCTGGGCCGGATAGTTTTTGTAAGCCGCTTCGTCGCGCACGCGAAGAACGCCGTAAAAGTTGCGCTCCGATAGTGTATATCCCCGCGATTCCAGCACCTGCACGCGAATCAGATACCCCGCGAAGGCCAGGGTGGCCGTCACCGTCGCCGCTCTGAACCACGCCGCCGGCATCTCCATCCACAGGACCCACGTGACCAGCGCGGCGCACAATACCATCGCCACCGGCAGCTCGATATAGGAATCGAACAGCCGCGGAGCCGCCAGTGCCACGAACAATCCGCCGGCCGCTCCGCCTATAGAAACCATTAAGTAAAACTGAGTCAGATAAACAGGGTGAGGCCTGCGGCGCGCAAGCTCGCCATGGCAGACCATACAACAGACAAAGAGCGCACCACAAAGCGCCGGGATCAGTTTCCAAATCTCGTCGTTGTTCTGATACCAGCCGTTTCCCTTCGTCAGCAGGTACATCGAGCAGACCAGCAGCGGCAGAAAGATCGCCCGGTTGTAAACGCGGTCGCTTTCGAAACAAAGGATGAAGCTGAGCAGGTAGAGACTCAGTGGAGCCACCCACAGCAGCGGAATCGGAGCGACATTCTGAGTAAGATGGCTGCTCACCGCCAGCAGCAGGATGGAAGCGCAGGCGGCGAATGCGACCCACAGAATTCGCTGCGTCACACCAGGTGAGGAAATCACCAAGTTTGAGGCAAGGTGGGACAGGCGGTTTCGCCTGTCAGCGCTTCCTTCCCCAGCAGCCTCCGCCCTGCTCCGCCACGCCGCAAATCCGCATGCAACCGCGAACGCGACATATCCAATGGACCACACCACCGCCTGTCTGGACAGAGCCAGCCGCGGTTCGATCACGAAAGGGTAACTGACCAGCGCGAGCATCGACCCGAAGTTTGAGAGCGCAAACAGCCGATACGGAATCGCCCCCTGGTGCGCTCGCAAATACCACGCTTGCAGCAGCGGACTAGTGGCCGAGAGGAGCCCGTATGGCAGCCCGATGGTCGCGCCCAACAGCAGAAGAATACGCAGCGTCGGATCGCCGCCCCCGGATGGTTTCCACATCGCCGACGGAACAATCGGCAGCGTGGCGAGACTAAGAATCAGCAGCGACCCATGCGTCCAGACCTGCTGGCTGGGCTTCAAATAGCGAATGAGACAATGCGCGTAAAGATATCCGGCCAGCAGAACCAGTTGGAAGAAAAGCAGCGCCGCGCTCCACACCGCCGCCGATCCTCCGAACCAGGGCAGAATGAATTTCGCGATCAGCGGTTGGGCTTGAAACAGCAGAAATGCGCTAAGAAAAATCGTCGCGGCGTAAACCGGCATTGACCGTTCAGCATAGCGTAAACCCGCCGCCGGCCGAATGAATGGAATTTAAGAGTTACAGCTCCTCGAGCATCTCTTCCCGCACCGGGCGCAGCAGATGAATATCCCCGGCATCCGTCTTCAGCCGTAAGGTCCTGCGCGCATGCCCCACCCGCCCCGAAGCCAGCATTCCATGGCTGGAATTGCATCGCAGGGACAGAGGAAACTGCGAGCTGACCCGGCCTTTCGCACTCTCCGCTCGAATGTCCGCGCCCTGACTGGAAGTCAGATCGACGCTGACATCGCCCGTGACGCTGTGCGCTTCCACGTCCTGAACCAGCATGTGCGCCGACACGTCGCCATCCACCGTTCGCCCGATGAAACGGAGGCGCTTCGGCAAGCGGACCACGAAATCCACCCGCAGATCGTTCAGCAACACATCGCCGCCGCCGCCGTTATCCCAACGAATACGCGCCATCGAATCGGTAGTGGACGCCACCCGGAATCCCCCACCATGGCTCGGGCGGCAATCGAACGGATGGCCCGAGTCGGCATCGGGATACACCGCGCAAATAGTAACTCCACCCTTATGCTCGACAACTTCGATGGAGACCTGCGCGGGATCGCTGGAGCCTCGCTTGATCGCGATGACCTCAATCTCATCGCCGCTGGAGGCCTCCGCTCTCACGTTCCCATGAATATTATTTACTTCCACCACTTGCCCGTTGGGAGCCCAGCCGTGCCAGTGCGTCTCCTCCTGTACCGCTTCGAGGACAGCGTTTCTGGGCGCTTTAATCGGACTGGCGACGGCAGCCAGTGAGGCGATCGAGAGAAAAGCCAACAACTTCATAGTTTGGGCCCTCATCCGTAGGGCAAAAGAGAAGGCACGTCAAGGGCCCCTTTATTTCCTTAGGTTTGAGACGGAAATCGACGCCAAAGTGTCCGCCTGTGGGACTTTCAGAGTGAAATCGGACACGCGCTGTTGTGCCCTGAGGATAAGGCCATCCCACGATTCTCCTAACCGAACCCCGACAGTCATGGAGGGGTATGCCACTAGTGGCCCCTAGCCTGCTCAGCATACCCCTCAGAGGCTGACTTATGAAATACAAATCAACATTGGGTTTAGTAACGGTTGTGATCGCGGGGATGCTGGCGGGATGTTCTTCGACGCAGAAATCGCCCGACGTAGCGGACGCCATTCGTAAATCGCTGGACCAAGCGGGCTATAAGGACGTGTCGGTTTCACAGGATCGGGATAAAGGCGTGGTCAAGCTGACCGGCCATGTCCCTGCCGAGGGCGACAAGGCGCAGGCCGATCAACTGGCCAGAAACATCGCCGTGGGAGAAGTGGTGGCGGATGAAATCATGGTGCAGCCGGCCGGCGCGGAGAGCGCTGCCAAGGCCATTAACTCGGATCTCGACAAGGCCATCGAGAAAATGATGGACGCCTCGTTGATCCAGAATAATTTGCATGACACCGTGAAATATTCGGCCAAGAACGGAGTCCTGACATTGACCGGCGACGTGAATTCGCAAGAGCTTCGTGTGCAGGTTCAGAACCTGGCGGCCGCCATTCCGAATGTGCAGCAGGTAGTCAATGAGCTGCAGGTGAAGAATCAGAAGGCGACCGGCACCAATTAACCAGGTCTCGTTTTATAGGCGGGTTGCGGCTTCCGATGCGCAGCCCGCATGGCCGCAGCTGCAAATAATGTCTGCTGTTTCTGCTTCGCCCTCGCAATAAGTGCTGCAATATTCGCTATCCGGCCGGGCAGGACAGTGGCAAGAGGGATGCGCGCATTTCTTTGTTTCGGTCATGGAAATATCTCCTCGACCATTGGAGTCATCACCGCCAACTGTGTTTCGACCACCCCCGGCCTCAATCGCGACGTTAGTGTAGTGTGGCGCACGCGTCCACGCGTGCGCCACATAACATTCAGGACTTCCAGTGAACGCGGGCGCTACCGAGCCGTGACCGCAGGGAGCGGACAACATTTCATAGCACCGCCAGCCCCCGGTCCAGATCTTCGATAATATCGCTCGCATCCTCCAGCCCCACCGACATGCGCAGCAGCGATTCCGGAGCGCGCGTCGTCTTGCCCTCGATCGACGCCCGGTGCTCGATCAGCGAGTGTGTTCCGCCCAGGCTGGTAGCCCGTACAATCACCTTCAGCGCGGCAGCGACGGCGTAGGCTTCCGCGCGTCCGCCCTGAACTTCGAAAGACAGCATGCCTGCAAAGTCTTTCATCTGCCGCTTGGCGATCGCGTGTCCGGGATCGTTAGAAAGACCGGGGTAGCGAACCCTCGCGACCTTCTTATGTGTCGATAGAAACTCGGCCACCAGGCGCGCATTCTCACAATGCAGACGCACGCGAGGCACCAGCGTCTGCACGCCGCGCAGGATCAGCCAGCAATCGAAGGGCGAAAGAATCGCTCCGCCGGTATGTTGAAAATCGCGAATCTGCGTGACCAGTTCCGGCTGGTTTTTGATGGTGACAGAGCCGCCCATGGCGTCGCTGTGGCCGGACAAGTACTTGGTCAACGAATGGACCACGATGTCCGCGCCCAGCTCGAAGGGATGCTGCAGGACCGGGGTTGCAAACGTGTTTTCGCAGACCAGCAGCGCGCCGGCGGCTCTCGCGGCCTCGGCGACAGCCGCGATGTCCACCACCTCGATCAGAGGATTGGTGGGCGTCTCCACCCAGAACATTTTCGTGGCCGGCCTGCATGCAGCGCGGACTTCCTCGGTGTCGCGCATATCGACGAACGTATGCGTCAGCCCCCATTTCGCGAAGAACCCCTCCATCAATTCGCGAACGCCGTAATAAACGTCGCGATGGAGCAGCACGTGATCTTTGGGAGCGAGCGATTGAAAAACGGCCAGCGAAGCGGCCATGCCGGAGCCAAACGAAATCGTTTCATCTCCGCCTTCGAGGGCAGTGATGCAAGTCTCCAGCGAATCGCGATTCGGAGTGGCCGCGCGAATGTAGGCGTATTCCCGGGAAAACTCGCCATCCGGATCGCGCTCAAAAGTGGTCGAAGTATAAAGCGGCGGCGTGACCGCCCCAGTGGATGGATCGACGGATCGCCCAGCGTGAATACTCCGAGTTTGAAGACCTAACGATGACATGTAGTCCATTATGACCACTGAGCCGCCATGCGTAAGCATGCGGGCAAACGGGAAATCCCCTGGCTCACGCCAGGGGTTATAACCCCGTCACGTAAGTGCGGGGATCGTGCGGGACAGCTACCTGGCAAGAACCACACTCTCTTTCCCCGCCACGAGCCTGACCGTCTCCACGCGCCCATCTGCAAATCTCACTTTGTGCTCCGCCACAACCGGCGACCGTAGAGCAACCCGCGACGCTTTCCCATCCTTCCAATCGATATCAACCTCAACCGCTCCCCGCGCGCGCAGCCCTTTCACCGAGCCCGCGCTCCACGATTTCGGCAACGCCGGCAGAATGCTGATCTCTCCCGCGTGGCTCTGCAGCAGCATCTCCGCGATTCCGGCGGTGCCCCCGAAATTCCCGTCGATTTGAAAGGGCGGATGTGTGTCGAGCATATTCGGCAGCGTCGACTTCCCGAGCAGCGCCGCCACATTCTCGCCCGCCTTGTCGCCGTCTTCGAGACGAGCCCAGAAGTTGATGATCCATGCGCGACTCCATCCCGTATGCCCTCCGCCATTCGCCAGCCGGCGTTCGAGCGTGGCCCGCGCAGCTTTCGCCAGGTCCGGCGTGCCCCGCGGAGTGATCTGATTCCCCGGATGCAGCGCGAACAACTGCGAGATGTGGCGATGCCCTGGATCCTTCTCCTCGTAATCCTCCATCCATTCCTGTATCTGCCCGTACTTGCCGATCTGGAAAGTCTGCAGGCGATCCTTAGCCGCTTTCACCTTGGCGCGAAAATCGGCGTCGATGCCAAGAATGGCGCTCGCTTCGATGACGCGCGTAAATAGCTGTCGAGTAATCTCGGTATCCATCGTCGGCCCCATACAGAGCTTCGCCGCGACGCCGTTCGCCATCTTATAAACGTTTTCAGGCGATATCGATGGCCCCGTGATCAGATGCCCCTTGCCGTCATCGACCAGATAATCGAGCAGAAACTCCGCCGCCTCCTTCATCACCGGATAGCCTCGCGTTTCGAGGAACCGCCGGTCGCGCGTGAAGTCGTAGTGCTCCCACAAGTGAAGGCTCAACCACGCGCCCCCCATCGCCCACACGCCGGACCCGACGCCGTCGATCGGCACCGCGTCCCCCCAAATATCGGTGTTGTGGTGCAAAACGAATCCACGCGCACTATAAATCGCTTTTGCGACGCGGCGCCCGTCCGGACGCGCCGCATCGATCAAATCGAACAAAGGCTCGTGCAGCTCTGAAAGGTTCGTGACCTCCGCCGGCCAATAATTCATCTCGGTATTAATGTTGATGGTGTACTTGCTGTCCCACGATGGCTCCAGCTTGTCGTTCCACAGCCCCTGTAACGTTGCAGCCATCGAACCCGGCCGGCTGCACGAAATCAGCAGGTAGCGGCCGAACTGAAAATATTGCTCGATCAGCCCGCGATCTTCGCCGCCCGCGGCCACGCGCTTTAATCGCTCGTCCGTTGGAAGATCCGGCGCGGCCCCCGTGCCTAGCGACAGCTTCACGCGATTGAACAACCGTTGATAGTCCGCGATGTGCCGAGCCTTCACGTCCGCATAAGAGCGCTTCGCGGCTAGAAGATCATGTTCGATATCCCGAGGCCTGAAACTGGTCGATGCGGCCAGGTAAAGCGTCACCGCGTCCGCCCCTTCCACGAAAAGATCGCCCCCCGACTTGCTCATCTTGCCGCCCTCGGGAACCACCAGCAGCACAGCCTGAAGTTTGACTCCCACCGGCCGCTCCTCCGCGTGCCGCGCATCCCTCGCGATTGCCTCGCCCTCCAGTACGATTCGATTCGATCCCTCAATTCGCGCCTTCGCGTCCTTCTCCCGCGTCAACCCAGCAGCGAACGTAATGCGCTTCGGCTGATCGCAAGTGAGCCTCACCACAATCACCTGATCCACCGCCGACGAAAATATCTCGCGTGTGAATTTCGCGCCCTGACGATACGTGGTACGGGTGATCGCAGTATCCAGATCCAGCTCCCGCCGGTAATCCGTCACCGCCGAATGCGGATCGTCGGCGAACCCCATTCGCAGCACCCCGAGAGGCTGATACGGCGGCATCCTTCGAGGCGTCGCGATAATCGTCTTGTCCGCCAGTTCCTCCGCCTCATGCGGCATCCCCGCGAACAGCAGCCGCCGCACTTCCGGTAAACTCTTCGCCGCCTCCGGATTGTTCCGATCCCGTTTCTCGCCCGCCCACACTGTGTCTTCGTTCAACTGGATCTGATCGCTCAACACTCCGCCGAACACCATCCCGCCCAGCCGCCCGTTCCCGATCGGCAGCGCTTCATTCCAATTTGCCGCGGCCTGGCGGTACCATAGAACGTCCGAAGCCGCCGCGAACGACGTGGCCGCGACCAGAGCCATAGCGATAGAGTTCGGCACAGTGGACCGATTATACTGCCCTGCCTGTACTTGACACAACGTCCAACTTGAGCGATAAAGTATTAGGATTGGAGTCCACTTCCGTTGCCGGTACGCATGAAAGACATCGCCCTCGACCTGGGCGTCTCCCTGATGACCGTCTCGAAGGCTCTCAGGAATCACAGCGACATTAGCCAGCAAACCCGCGACCGCGTGCTCAAGCGCATGCGCGAGCTGAACTATCAGCCCGATTGGATCGCGCGCAGCATGGTCACCCGCCGCACCTATCTTGTCGGCCTCGTTCTGCCCGATCTGATGCACTCCTTTTTCGCCGAAGTGGCCAAAGGTGTGTCCCGCAAGCTGACCCCTCTCGGCTATCACGCCGTGATTCTCAACACCGAAGAAGACGGCGAGACCGAGCGCCGCCACGTGGAAATTCTTCTCACCCGTAAAGTCGACGGCATGATCATCGCCTCGGCTCAGCGCGCCGGCGAAAGGGAGCTTTTCGAAACCCTCCGCCGCCGCGAAGTTCCCTACGTGCTGATCGACCGCATGATCAACGGCGTCGAAGCGAACTTCGTCGGCACCAAAGACGAGGATCTGGGCGTGCTCGCCACCAGCCATCTGGTCGATCAGGGATGCCAGCGCATTGCCCACATCCGCGGCCCTCAGAACGGCACTGGCACCGCGCGCCTCAAAGGCTATCGCCGCGCGCTCACCAAGCGCGGGATTCCCATCCGCGCCGACTACATCGTCAGCGGCCAGTTCGGCGACAACACCGGTTACGAAGCGATGCGCGAGCTGCTCAAGACCAACCCGCGGCCCGACGGAGTCTTCTGCTATAACGATCCCGTCGCTGCCGGCGCCATCAAAGCTGTGCTCGAAGCCGGCCTCCGCGTGCCGGAGGACATCGCCATCATCGGCGCAGGCAACGTCCATTATTCCGACCTTCTGCGCGTCCCGCTCTCTACTATCGATCAGGGCAGCCCCGCCATCGGCGAAACCGCGGCCGAGCTTCTGTGCGAATGCATGGAAGCGAAAACGCCCGCTGAAGTGAAGCGCATCTTCATCCCCAACCGCCTCATCGTCCGCGACTCCAGCCGCCGCACCGGTGTGTGATGAAACCTGCACTTTATTTTTCCGCTTGCCTCTCTCTCTGCGCGCAATCTCTCGACATCGCCGCTTTCGAACGTGCCCGCGTCCTCGAAGCGGCCGACTCCTATCTCAACGACCAACCCGTCACCGTAACCGCGTCTCACTCGCCTCGCAGCGCCGGCGGGCTCCACGATTTCTTCTCCGAAGGCGACTACTGGTGGCCCGACCCTAAGAATCCCGACGGTCCCTACATCCAACGCGACGGCATGACCAACCCCGATAATTTCGTCGCGCATCGCCAGGCCCTGATGCGATTCAGCGTCGAAGTTCCCGCGCTGGCCGCCGCCTGTAAGCTCATTCACAACAAGCGCTACGCCGACCGCGCCGCCGTCCACCTCCGAGCCTGGTTCATCGACGACGCCACTCGCATGAATCCCAATCTCCAGTACTCGCAGGCGATTCACGGACGCTTCACCGGCCGCGGCATCGGCATCATCGACACCATCCATCTGGTGGAAGTCGCCCGCGCCATCGAAGTGCTTCCGCTCCCGCCCGGTGATCGAACAGCTATCAGAAAATGGTTCGCCGACTATATCACTTGGATGACGACTCATCCCTACGGCATCGCCGAACGCGACGCCACGAACAATCACGGCACATGCTGGGCGATGCAGGTCGCCGCCTTCGCTCATCTCACCGGCGACGAGAAAATGCTCGCCTACGTGAAGGACCGATTCAAGACCGTTCTGCTGCCCAATCAGGAAGCGGCCGACGGCAGTTTCCCGCAAGAGATGAAACGCACCAAGCCTTACGGCTATTCTCTGTTCAATCTCGAAGCGTTCTCCACTCTGGCGCAGATTCTCGATTTGTGGAATTTCGAGCTTCCCGACGGCCGGGGCATGAGCAAGGCCGTCGCTTTCATGGCGCCATTCATTAGAGACAAAACGAAATGGCCTTTGAAACCCGACGTGATGTACGACGACCAGTGGCCGATGCGGCAAACGAGTCTCCTTTTCGCAGGCCTCGCCTTCGGCGATCCTGCCTACATTGAACTTTGGAAAACACTCCCTGCCGATTCGGCGGTGGACGAGACGATCCGTAATTTCTTCGTGCGCCAACCGGTTCTGTGGGTGAATTAGGCGGACCGCTCTCTTCTTCGCGAATATGACCGCTCCCTGTGGTCGCGGCTCGCTCGGAGGCGCGTCGGTTGCGAAAAGACCAATGGAGTTGTCCATTAGTCGGCGGATTGGCCTCGGTAGTTGTAGGCTTTCTCGACCAGGCTGGCGCGGTTGCGGGCGCGGATGCCCTCGTTGATTTGCGGCTCTGAAAAAACGAAGCCATGGGCCGCGGGGTCGAAGGGTTCTCCTTTGCACTCATACATCTCGACGACGTCGAGGAGGTTTTCTAACTGCTCCGCTTCCTGATCGCGGCGGGTTTTCTGGAGCTCGTTCAGTTTATCCACGGTGCGTTCGAATTGGCGCGACAGGCGCTGGCTGTGCATGCTCAGGTTGGACAGGGCTTTTGACTGACTTTCTAGCGACGCGGCGATGGCCAGGGCGTCCTCGATTCCTTCGCCTACCGCGGCGAGGTTCAGGAGATTGGTTTCCAGCGCGGCTACGCGGTTGAGGCGCCAGGAGGTGTCGGCCAGGGCTTGGACCAGGTGGGCTTCTATTGGTCCCTTGGGGTTGCATTCTTCAGTAAAGGAGTTGAGGTGGCGTTGGTAGGCTGCGAGATCCTCGGTGGGCATGACGATGACTTGGCCGGTGAGTCCGTGGCGGAGGGCGTTCATGGAAGACGTCTTTTTTCCCTCGGCGGATTTGGGGCCGGTGGAGTGTTGGGCGTTGGCGTGATTAATCTTGGCGCGGTTGATTTCGGCGCTGTGCGATGTTTGATGTGCGGTCGACATGTTTGTCCTCGTGACGTTTATACCAGCGGGGAGTGGGGAGGTAGCCAGGTGGAAGTGAGAAGTGATTGAAAAGTGGGGAGTTGGGTGTGGGTCGTTGGAGGGAATTGGGGGTGGAGGGCGAAAGGCGAAGCACCTAACTCTGATGCGCCGGTGTCGTCCAAAGGTAATGCTGAAGAGTCGATCTCACCAAAATTCCATACTCATCGGATTGGCGCTTAACATGATCTTGCGATTGAATGCGCAGTCCCAGGCTGCAAGCGTGCCGGCCGCGCAGGTGCAGCAGCCCGCCCATCGCGTCGAATTCGAAATAGTAAGCGTGAAGCCAGGCGATCCAAACGACCCGCGATCCAGTGGGCGAAGCACACCAGAGGGCATGGAGATGCGGAATACAACTCTGAATACACTGGTGCGGAGCGCATATGGCCTGAACGAATTTCAGCTTGTCGGCGGTCCCAAATGGGCCGGTTCCGCGAAGTTTAATATAGTCGCCAAAATGCCGACGGGGACGACGCGCGACCAGATGCCGCTGATGATGCAGTCTATGCTGGCGGACCGGTTCAAATTGGAGTTTCATCGCGAAACCAGAACGCTTCAGGAGTATGCGCTCGTGGTGGCCAAAGGCGGGCCAAGATTGCAGGAGCCGACCGAGGAGGACCGAGCGCGCGGAGGAACGAGCCAAGGGCCGAGTCAGATCAAAGCCCGGAGCGCCACGCTTGCGGATCTCGCCGGGATGCTAATCAGCGTGGTCAGCGCGCCGGTCCTGGATCGTACGGGGATCGCGGGGCGGTATACGATTGCCTTGCAGTTCGCGCCGCTACTGGGGGACAAGACGACGGAAGATGCTCTACCCGATATTTTCGAGGCCCTTCATCAACTGGGGCTGAAACTGGAGCCGCTCAAAGGGCCAGTCGACGTGGTGGTCGTCGACAGCGCGGCGATGCCGTCGGACAACTGAGATTCCACTTTTTCGGGCCTTTGCGAACCCCGCGAATTAGTTGATCGGGTCTCTGTAGGGCCTGTGCTTCCGATAATCACGCCGTTATGTTTACTATCGGCGAATCTCCCACTGAGACTGGGAGCAGTGCGCCTTGCGGGCGCGGCATAATCGGCTTACCCTTCCAGACGTGGAGCAGCAGTCGGCAGTGCTTCCGCGCGGCCAACACTAGTAAGCTTCCCAGCGATTCTGTTAGCGGCGAAACCACTGGTAGACGCAGTGCGAAGAAGACGTGCTAGCCCCACGCTGACGCATGGGGCTGTATGTGTTCATTCGTCGTCATTATTAGCCCCCTGCGTCAGAGTTTGTGTGAAAACTCGGCATGACCGCTCCCGTAGGTCGCGGTTCTATTGATAACCGCTGCGGAATTTGGAACCGCGACCATCGGGAGCGGTCAAACGTGACTTTTCACACAGACTCGTCAGCGTGGGGCTGGCACGCGAGGGTGGCGTGACCTGTCGTTACGCGCACCACCAACAGACATTTTCGCGTCTGCCCGCATGCTGACGCATGGCGGCTCAGTGGGTACGCCTACTTCGCCGCCCTCTCGCGAGCCTCCACCACGACCCCTTCGCGGATGGCGTCGGTCGGGTTGAGCACTACTGCGTCGCCTTCATTTAGGCCGGAGTTTACTTCCAGCTCCGCCCCTAAATCGCGGCCCAGCACCAGTTTGTGGAAGTGGATCTTATGATCCGCACCTACCACTGCCGCGTGCGGGCCGTCTGTTTTCAGCACCAGGGCGTCGGCCGGGAGCATCGCCACGCTGACCATTTTCGGCAGCGCGAAACGGACTTTCGCGTACATTCCCGGCAACAGTTCTCCCTTGGGGTTGTCCACCAGCAGGACCGCCAATAACGACCGCGTTGCCGGATCCACTGAATTGGTAGTGCCCCGGACCCTGGCGGAAAAGGTGCGGCCGGGGTACTCGTCGACCACCAAATCCGCCGTCTGTCCTGCGTGAATCAGCGTCGAATACGACTGCGGGACGTTCACGAAAATCCGGATGGTATCGATCTGCGACACCTTGATCAGCTCGCGCGACTGCGTCGTGTTTCCCGCGCTGATCAGCGTGCCCGGATCGCTCTGCGGACTGCGATAGGTGACAATTCCATCGTAGGGCGCCAGCAGCTTTGTGTAGACCTTTAGCTCCTGCATGCGGCGCACGTTGGCGGAGTTGGCCTCGATGGTTGCTTGCGCGGCGTGGATATTTTCTTCGGCCTGCTTGATATTCGCCTGCGCCACTTCGGCCGCTGCCGCCTGATTATCGAAATCCTGCTTGGCGACGCTCTGCTGCTCCAGCAAAATTCGATACCGCTCCGCTGTGGTCGCCGCCAGTTTCGCGTTGCTCTTGGCGACGAGCAGCGCGGCGTTCAACTGTTGCGAGCGTGGCTTTCGATTGCGCCAAGGTCGCCTGGGTCTGCGCGATCTGGGCGTCCAGATCCGGCGTGTCGATCTCTACGAGAAGATCGCCCTTCTTCACGTGATCGCCGATGTCCACGGGGCGCTGCTTCAGGTACCCGTCGACCCTTGCGTACATCGGAGTCTCCACGCGCGCCACTAAATCGCCGGGCAATTCGATGGTCGATTTCGCGCCCGATTGCCGCACGCGCCCCACATTTACCACCGGAGCGCGGGTCGAATCGTCTTCGTGCCGAAGCCGCCAGCGCCTGATCGTGCGTCTGCCGCTTCAGGACCCCGTAAGCGATGCTCGCGATCAGCAGAGCGCCCAAAACCACCAGCAATGTTATGAATTTCGCGTGCGATTTCTTATGCGGCAGAGACGCCGCGCGCCTCGCCGCTTCCCGGTCGATTTGATGTTCCGTTTCCATCACTGCTCGGTTACGTCTACTCCTTCGAATCGCTGCGGCGGAGTCTTCCGCATCATGCTGTACACCACCGGAACGACGAACAGAGTCGCCACCGTCGCCACCATCAATCCTCCGATCACCGCGCGGCCCAGGGGCGCATTCTGCTCGCCGCCTTCGCCCAAGCCCAGCGCCATCGGAACCATGCCGGCCAACATGGCCACCGCGGTCATCACCACGGGACGCAGACGTGTGCGTCCGGCTTCATACGCGGCCGTCTATTGCATCCAGGCCGTCGCGCCGCAAATCGTTCGCGAAAGTGACCAGCAAAATGCTGTTCGCCGTGCCGACCCCAATGCTCATGATAGCGCCCATCAACGCCGGAACACTGACCGTGGTCCGGGTGAAGAACAGCATCAGCAGAATTCCGGCGAGCGCGCCAGGCAGCGCCATCAGGATGATGAACGGATCCGTCCACGATTGGAAATTCACCACCATCAGGAAGTAAACCAGCAGAATCGCGAACACCAGGCCATAGGCCATGCCCGTAAAGGACGCGTCGCATGGTGGCCACCTGGCCGCGCGTCTCGAGAAAACTTCCCGCCGGCAGTTTCGATTTCATGCCGTCGACGATTTTTGCAACGTCCTTCGAAAAACTGCCCAGGTCGCGATCCTGCACGTTGGCGTACACGTCGTAAACCGGCTGCACGTTGTAATGATTCACCACCGACGCCGTGTGCCCGCGCTCCATTTGCGCCAGGTTGCCCAGCAGCTGC
Source organism: Bryobacterales bacterium (assembly GCA_963813145.1). Lineage (GTDB taxonomy): Bacteria > Acidobacteriota > Terriglobia > Bryobacterales > Bryobacteraceae > Palsa-187. Next base: position 528,301 of record CAWEXX010000001.1, on the reverse strand, counting down.
GTCGGTGCCACGGGCGGTGTGCACCGGCGTATTCATCAGCGCTTCTTCCGAATCCACTTTGTACGCGGGAGTCTGCACCGCCACCAGGTAATCCACGTTGTTCGCCGGATTCACCCACCAGTTCGGCGATACCGTGCCGCTGGAGCTGAGCGACATCAACATGTCGTTCGCGACGTCCTTCTGCTGCAATCCCATCTGGCTGGCGCGCGCGCGGTCCACGTTCATGCGCATCAGCGGGACATCGTTCACCTGGTGGACGTGCACGTCGGCCGCGCCGGGAATCTTGGTCAGCCGCCGTGAAATCTCCTGCGCGATCTCGTAATTCTTCGGCGCGTTTTTGATCGGCCCCACCACTTGCACGTCGATGGGCGCGGGCAATCCGAAGTTCAGAATCTGGCCCACAATATCGGCGGGCTGGAAGAAGAACGATCAAGTCCGGGAACTCGCGCGCCAGCTTGCGGCGCATCTCGCGCACATAATCCCAGGTCGGGCCGTGATTGTCCCGCCTTGAGAGAAACCAGAATCTCGCCATCGAACGAGCCGAGCGTCACGCTGTCGCTGAACGCCATGTTGAAGCCGCTGTAGGGCAGGCCGATGTTGTCCAGAATGTCGGCGATTTCTCCCTGCGGAATAATTTTGCGGATGGAATCCTCCACCTGCGAAAATTTCTGCTCCGTTTCCTCGATGCGCGTGCCGCCCGGGCAGCGCACGTGCAGACGGATCTGCCCTGCGTCCACTTGCGGGAAGAAATCGGTGCCGATGAAAGGATAGAGGCCGACGCAGCCGATCGCCACAACGGCGAACAACACCAGCACCAGTTTGCGGTGCGCCAGCGTCGAATGCAGCATGCTGGAATAGCCGTCGCGCATGCGCTCGAACAGATTGTTGAACTTGTGATGGATGTTCCAGATGATGCCCGCGTCGGGAATCTCGTCCTCGTGTTCGCCATGGCGGTAAAAGCGAAGCTCGGCGGGAATCAGGTAGCGCACCATGGTCGGGATCAGCGTGCGCGACAGCAGATACGACGCCATCATCGCCAGCACCACCGCCAGCGCCAGCGGCGTGAACAAGTATTTCGCCACGCCGGTCAGGAAAACCACCGGCACGAACACGATGCAGATGCACAGCGTCGAAACAAATGCGGGCACGGCAATTTGCTGCGCGCCGTCCAGAATCGCGCGGATCACGCCTTTCCCCATTCCCAGGTTGCGATGGATATTTTCGATTTCCACCGTCGCGTCGTCCACCAGGATTCCGACCGCCAGCGCCATTCCGCCCAGCGTCATGATGTTGATCGTCTCGCCCAACAGGGACATGATCGCCAGCGACGTCAGAATCGACAGTGGAATCGAAATGCAGACAATCAGACGTGCTGCGCCAGCTTCCCAGAAACAGCAGAATCATGAGTCCGGTCAGCAGCGCGGCGGCCATCGCTTCCTTTACTACGCCCGAAATCGCCGATGCTACGAAGATCGATTGATCGAATAATTGCGTGATTTTCAGCGCCGGCGGCAGCGTCGACTTGTACGCGGGGCAGGAACGCTTTCATCCGTTTCACCACGTCGAGGGTCGAAGCGGCGCCGTTCTTTAGAATGGTGAGCAGCGCGCCGCGGCGTCCGTTGTGCCGCACGATATTCGTCTGCACCGCGTATCCGTCGCGAACCTGCGCGATGTCGCGCATATAGATCGTTGTGCCATTCACTGTTTTGATCGGCAGCCTGTTGAATGCGTCCACCACCGTCGGGCTGTTGTTCAACTGCACGCTGTATTCGCGATTCCCGATCTTCGCGAACCCGGTAGGCAGAATCAGATTCTGACTGTTCAGCGCGTCGGAAACGTCGGCGGCTCCCAGCCCGTGCGAAAACAGAGCCTGCGGATTGATGTCGATCATCACCTGCTTCGGCCGGCCGCCATAAGGCAGCGGAATGCTCGCGCCCTGAATATTGGCCAGCTGCGTGCGGATGAAGTTGTAGCCCAGGTCGTACTCTTCCTGTTCGGTGAGCGTGTCGCTCGAAAGACCGAGGTCGAGAATCGGCACGGTCGCCGCGTTGTAGCGAATGACGTTCGGCGGAGTCGTCGCCCGGCGGCATCGACTTCAAAGTCGATTGCGATTGCGCGGCCAGTTGCGACACCGCCGCGTCAATCCGCGCATTGGGATGAAAATAAATCCGGATGACGCTGATGCCCGTCAGCGAGATCGATTCCATGTGCTCGATATCGTTTACGGCGGTGGTGAATCCGCGCTCGCGAGCGGGTGGTGATAATCTCCGCCATCTCCTCCGGCGAGAGGCCCGCCGTAATTCCAGATCACGCTGACTACAGGGATATTGATGTCCGGGAAAATGTCCGCCGGCATGCGCACCATCGCCAGTCCGCCAAGGACGACAATGCACAGCGCCATGACAACAAAGGTGTAAGGACGCCGGAGGGCAAGCTGGACAATCCACATGTGAAAGCTGTAGTTTCATTGTACGTGCATTTGCTTCGGGTTCACCAACTTGCCGTTTGGCAAAGGCCTGGCTCCGGTCCGCCGATTCTGTTCACCCATGCCACCGGTTTTCATGGTCGCATCTGGGACCAGATCATCGAACAGATTCCCGGCCGCGAGTGTTTTGCCATCGATTCCCGAGGCCATGGCCGCAGCGGGACAAACTTCCAAAGCTATGATTGGAGACGGTTTGGCGAGGATACCGCTGGGGTCGCGAAGGAGTTGGGGCTGCGCGGAGCGCTGGGAGTCGGGCATTCGCATGGGCGGATATGCCATGGCGCTTGCGGCGGCGATGGAACCGGCTGCGTTTTCATCGCTTTTGCTGATTGATCCGGTCATTCTGCCGCCGGAACGCTACAACGGAAGACCCACGGACGCGAGCTTTATCGCGCGTCGAAAAGCGCGGTGGAAATCGGTGGAGGAGATGTACGAACGATTTCGCCAAAGGACTCCGTTCTCAGGATTTAAGCCGGAGATTTTGCATGATTATTGTCGAATTCGGATTGCTGCCGGATGGGGATGAATTTGTGTTGGCTTGTCCGCCGGAGATTGAGGCGGCGATTTATCCGGGTTTGAATCATCCGGATGCTGACATTTCCGAGGGAACTCGGTATGATTCAACAACCTACGCGTAGTCATGCGATCCGGGACTCTGATGACGGAGGACAGGTTCGACTTATCCGCGTCGGCGACCGATCCGAACCTGGCTTCCCGGATTCGGAACGCTCAGGATGTCTATTTGGAGGGTGCTTCGCACTTTATTCCGATGGAGTATCCGGAGTTAATTGCGGCAAGCTTGCTGAAAATTCAAAAAAGTATATTAGCCGCCGATGAACGCCCATTTGAAGACAAATGGCTTTATCGGCGTTGTTGACGAATTGTGGTGGTGGCGTCAGCCAGAGGATTGGCTCTTAAATCGTTCGGCGACGACGGTTACCTGACGATCTTTGGCCAGTCTCACGACATCCATGGCTACGCTTCGGGTGCTTAAGAACGGGAATTGGCGCTTGGGGGGTTTCGACAGGAAGATTTGCGTGACTGCGTTGCGGCGGGCGAAATCTACCAGGGTCTCGGCCGGGTTTTCGCCTTCCAAAACGCGAGTCTCGATGTGGAGTTTGCGGGCGAATTCCAGGTGATGTTCGAGCGCAACCGGATCGGGCGAGGGCATGACGCCGACGGCGAAACAGTCGGCTTTCAAATAGTCCGCGACACGGCGGCCCCGGCGGATCAGGCCTACCGAGGAGGGTAATTCCGTCACGTGAATCAGAATCCGCTCGCGCGCCTCTGGTTCGCTGTGGCGGGAGCGGACATTTTCCTCGCCTTGACGGATCTCGACTTCGTGGGCGGTCTGACGCAGCGCCATTTCGCGGAGCGCGGCGAGCGCGGGCTCTTTGAAGAAGTTGTCTAGCGCGCGCTGCGCTTTTTCCGTTCCGTAAATGACTCCGCGCTGCAGGCGGTTCAGCAGCGCGCGCGGAGGCACGTCGATGAACACTACTTCTTCGGCCTGCTTCACCACCCAATCGGGAATCGTTTCGCGAACCGCGACTCCGGTGATTTCGCGGATCTGGTCGTTGAGGCTTTCGAGGTGCTGGATGTTCATCGTCGTCAGCACGTCGATGCCGGCGTCGATCAGCACCATCACGTCTTCCCAGCGCTTGGCGCGCGGCGAGCCGGGGACGTTGGTGTGGGGAAACTCGTCCACCGCGCAGACCTCCGGTTTGCGGAGCAGGATGGCATCGGTGTCCATCTCCTCGAATTCGTGCTCCCGATAAACGATCTTGCGCCGCGGTACGATCTCCAGCCCTTCAATTTTCGCGATCGTATCCTTGCGGCCGTGAGGTTCGAAATAGCCGATGACCACGTCGCGGCCGGCGCGCTTGGCCTGCTGCGCTTCTTCGAGCATCCGATACGTTTTGCCCACACCCGCGGCGTAGCCTAGAAGAATTCTCAGTTTGCCTTTTGGGCGATCAGGCATGCGTCATCTCATTGGGGAACACCCGCACGTCCATGCCCTCGGCTTCCATGATGAGGCGCTCCACGGGATTCGAGCGCAGGCGGCTTGTCCAGCCACTCTGATTGCTGTGGCCGACGAAAATCTGGGTCACCCCGTGCCGCCGGGCGAAGTCGAGGATGGCCTCAGTTGCATCCTCGCCGCTCAACAGTTCAACACGCGCCTTGGCTTGGTGCGCATAATCGAGATTTTCACGGATCAGGCGCTGGTCGGCTTCCTTCAGCTCGTCCTGTTCGACATAAACGACGTACAGATCGCCGTGAAAACGGTCGGCCTGGCGGCGCGCGCGATGGATCATCTCCTTGGCGCTCGATCGGGGCGTCACACAAACGAGAATGCGCTCCTGGGTGCCGTAAAGCTGCGCGCCACCCTGCTGGTGCAGATACTCTTCAAGCTGATGATCGACCACGTCCGCGGCCAGCACCAGGGCGATTTCGCGAAGCTCCGATAGCTGGCGCTGCTCATCGCCTTCAATGGACCGCGAAGCGCAGTATTCCGGCGTGGCGTCCACCACTTCAATTTCGTCGGCGGTGCGGATGAAGGATTCCGGCACCGAATCGCTGACGGACTTGCCGCGAATGATTTCGATCTCGCGCTGCCGCTCGGCGATGTGTTGAATATTGATGGAGGTGATGACGGAGATGCCGGCTGCGCGAAGCTCCTCGACATCCTGCCAGCGAAAGGGATGTTTGTTGCCGCCGGGATTTTTGTACGCCAGGCCGTCGATGAGACAAACCTCGGGGTGCCGCTTGAGCAGGGCGGCGACGTCGATGGAGGGAATTCCGTCGACGATGCGCGGCGGAATGACTTCCAAGGTGTCGATAATGTGCCGCACCTCGGGAGAAGTGGACGGCTGAATGGCGGCGATCACGACGTCCTGTCCACGCAGCTTGCGCCGACGGCCTTCGTCGAGCATGCGGAGAGACTTTCCGACACCGGAGGCGTAGCCCAGGAAGATTTTCAAGTGGCCGCGGGCGGTGTTGCGCTCCTGAGCTTCGACCTGTTTGAGAAGGCGGTCGGGGTCGGGGCGGCGGAGGTCGGGCATTTAGTTTGAGGATAGCGCGGGGGGAGAATTAAGCGGCGGGCAGGTCGGGAACCTGCCCCACTTGGTCGGAGATCGCTCCCTGTGGTCGCGGCTCTGAAAGGGCGACAGGTTTGGAATTTGTGATAGGCTGGCGCGGCGGATGACATTTTGCGATCTTGCACTTTCGAGACGGTTGGAGCGCGCTGAGGGGCATGCTTGCGTGCGGTTCGCGGAGGCTCGGCGCAAGTTGTTTCCCGATAGCGGAGCGACTTGGATGGAGTGCGGCGGCGCATTTGCCGTGTTCGATGGAACCGGCTCGCCGGTCACCCAGACGTTTGGACTCGGTCTGTTCGAGGAGTTGACGGCGGACACGCTTGACACCATTGAGCGCTTTTTTTTCGAGCGCGGGGCGAACGTGGATCATGAGGTAAGTCCGCTGGTGGGAGTGGCGGCGCTCAGGATGCTTTGCGAGCGGCAGTACAGGCCGATCGAGATCAGCAGCGTGATGTACCGGCCGGTGGAGTTTCCGGCGGAGAGGCACGAGAATATCACCGTGCGCGTGACGGGTCCGGAAGAGGCGGCGGTGTGGGCGGAGGTCAGCGCGCGGGGCTGGGCTCATCAGAATCCGGAGCTACTGGAGTTCATGAAGGAATTCGGCGCGCTTTCCGCCGCGCGCGAACACAGCCCGTGCTTTCTTGCCGAGATCGATGGAGTGCCCGGCGCGGCGGGCGTGCTCTGCATCCATGATGGCGTGGCTTTGTTCGCCGGCGCGGCGACGGTGCCGGAGATGAGACGCCGCGGATTGCAAGGTGCTCTGCTTGAGGAGAGAATGCGCTACGCGGCCGGCCAGGGCTGCGATTTAGCGGTGATGGTGGCGGAGGCGGGCAGCAATTCGCAGAGGAATGCGGAGCGGAAAGGGTTTCGGATCGCGTATACGCGCACGAAGTGGCGGCTGGCTGGTAAAAAAGGGTTGGCCGCCGATGAACTCCGATGAACGCCGATTGAAAACGAATAGGCGACCAATATTCGTTTTTTGCAGCCTTTTCTCAGATTATTTCTTCGCGGGCCACTTCTCGATCTTTTTCCGGATTGCGACGGCGTTCTTGGCGTCGGGGGACAGCTCCAGATATTTTTCGTATGCTTCGCGAGCGGCGGCGTGGTCGTTTAGCTTTTCCTCAGATTCGCCCAGCTTTAGGAACGCTTCCGGCGAGCCTGGATCCCACTTGGTCGCGTACAGGTAGCGGCGCGCGGCGGCGTGGTAATTCTTCTTGGTCTTAAAGTAGTAGTCGCCGGCGGTGATGCTCTTTTGCGCTTGCAGGGGGTTCAGCGCAAACTGCTCCGGCTTGAGCGCTTCATCCTCTTCAGGAGGCTCCTGCTCTACCGGTTTGGCGGGGCGCTGGGTTTCGAGTTTTTTGGGCTGTTCGGGAGGCGGCTGCTGTGCGAAGAGGGGAGCGCAGCACAACATCGCCGCTAGGGACACGCGTGACACAACTCAATTATAACTTCTAGGCCGCTTCACGACGGCGGACACGGCGCTCGATCTCTTCCCCATGATGGCGCTTGGCGATCCGGATGTCGTAATCGCTCTGCAGATTCAGCCATGTTTCAGGCGACATACCGAAACAAGTGACGAGGCGCAACGCGGTATCGGCCGTGACAGATCGTGCTCCATTCACAATCATGCTGATCCGATTGGGAGGGACGTCGAGATCGCGAGCCGACTGGTTAATGCTGATGCAGAAGGGCTTGAGAAACTCCTCGCGAAGAATCTCGCCGGGATGGATTGGATCCAGCAATCTTGATTTCTTGGCCATCGTCTTCCTTAGTGTATGCCATGGGCCCCGCAATAGCGCCCGAGCAAATCCTCGAGTAACTTGTGGCGTACGCCTCTAGGCGTGCGGTGTCGAGAGTCGTCTCGACATGTCCGACCGTCGGCATGACTGCCGACGCGGCACGCCTGGAGGCGTGCGCCACAAAACGCATCTACCATCGTAAGATTGTTCCTCATTCGTCCCGTAGAGCGACCATCGGATCTACGCTGGCTGCGCGGCGGGCTGGGAGATAGCTCGCCAGCGCGGCCACCGTGGTGAGCGTCGCGCCGACGGCTACGAACGTCACAGGGTCCGTGGCGGTGACGCCGAATAGCAGGCTTTCGAGCAGCCGCGTGACGGCGAATGCTCCGGCTACGCCGATGGCTAGTCCGATGGCGGCCAATCCGAGTCCTTGCGTCAGCACGAGGCGCATTACCGACCAGGAGTCCGCGCCCAGCGCGCGCCGGATGCCCAATTCCTGGGTTCGCTGCGCCACGGAATACGAAATGACGCCGAAGATTCCCACTGCGGCCAGCACTAATGCCAGCGCGGCGAATGCGACTAGCAGGATAGTGTTGAAGCGCGGCGCGGCGACGGATGCCGAGACGTATTCGTCCATTGTCTTTACGTCTGAGATGGCGATCTCAGGATCGATGGCGTGAACTTCGCGTCCGATCGCCTGCGTCAGCAATTTGGGATCGCCATGGGTCCTCACCACGAGATTCGAAGGGCCGCTGGGCTCCTGCAAATTGGAGATAAAAACACCGGGCTTGGGAGCGGTGGCGATGGCGGCCTGATGGACGTCGCTCACCACGCCGGCGATTTCGTAAGGATCGGCGCCCCACTGCACGGTCAGCATTTTGCCGATGGGATTTTCGTTGGGATAAAACTGGCGGGCAGCGGTCTGGTTGATCACGACAAAATGAGGTTTGCGCCCGGCGCGGTCGCGATCCTCGAACACGCGGCCCCGGAGAAGCGAGATATTCATGGCGGCGAAATAGCCGGGCATCACCACCAGGACCTCGGTGATCGGCTCCTCTCCGTGCGCCGGACGAGGTTGATCGGTGCGCCAGAAGCCGGTTCCGGGAATGATGCGGCCTAGCGGGAGAAAATGACTGGTGCCGGCCGCCTCCACTCCTGGCACGGCGCGGACGCGCTCCAGCAGGTCGAGGTTGAAGTCGATAAATTTCTGGTCGTCTGGATAACGGCCAGCCGTTGCCAACTGCATGGTCAAGACGTGAGGTGCATCGAATCCGGGATCGACACGCGAGAGGCGGGCGAAGCTGCGAATGAGAAGGCCTGCGCCTACCAGCAGAATCATCGAGAGAGCGACTTCGGCCACTACCAACACGCTGCGGGTGAAACTGCGGCCGGAGGCGATTCCACGTCCGCCGGCTTTGAGCGCGTCGTGGACGTCGGTTCGTGCCGCTTTGAGCGCGGGCGCGAGGCCGAACAGGATTCCCGTGGCGAGCGAAATCGCCAAGGTGAACAGGAACACTACGGCATCGATGCGAATGGTTTTGAGGTTGACGTACGAAATAGTGTCGGGCAGCGCGGCGGTCAGCGCGCTGATACTCCATACGCCGACGGCGAGTCCGAGGGCTCCGCCGATGAGCGAGAGCAGCGTGCTTTCGACCAGCATTTGGCGCGCGATGCGGAGTCCTCTTGCGCCCAGGGCCGCGCGAATCGCGATTTCACGGGAGCGGCCGGCGGCGCGCATCAGCATCAGGTTCGCGACGTTCGCGCAGGCGATCAGCAGCACTAAGCCGACCGCGCCAAGCAGGACATATAAAGGAGTGCGGACGTCGCCCACCACTTGCTCGCGCAGCGATACCACAGTGATTCCCCACTTCCTGTCGAAATCCGGACGCTCCTTCTGCAGCTGGCTTGAAATCACGTTCATGTCAGCCTGCGCCGAGGCGAGGGTGGCGCCGGGACGGAGGCGGGCGACGGTGGACAGGTACCGTCCGCCCGAATTCGGTTTCTTTCGATCAATCGCAAGAGGTGTCCAGAGGTCTGCGCGGGTCATCGGAAAGCGGAAGGTTGCGGGCATGACGCCGACAACGGTGTGCACGTGATTATTCACGCGAATCTGACGGCCGACGATGCCCGGGTCGGCTCCGTAGCGGCGGCGCCACAGACCTTCAGAAATGATCGAGACGTTATCGTTGCCCGGAGTATCTTCTTGCGAAGTGAACCACCGTCCTGCAATCGGCTTCACGCCTAGAATCTCGAAAAACCCGTCCGAGATGGCCATCCCGTCAACCTGCTCCGGTTCTCCATCGCCTCCCAGGCTGGTTGGAAACGCGATTAAAGACGCGATCCGCTCGAAGGACTGGTTCCGGTCCTGCCAGTTCAGAAAGTTAAGGGGATTCACCACGTTAGGCTTGCCTGTGCGGGGGCTTTGCTCCCAGACCATCACTAGGCGATCAGGGTTTTCGAACGGGAGCCGCGAGAGCATCACGGCGTTCACCACGCTGAAAATCGCGGTGTTCGCGCCGATTCCCAGAGCCAGCGCGACCACGGCCATCAGGGTAACGCCGGGGCTTTTCCCCAGCATGCGGACGGCGAAACGAAGGTCTTTTCCCATGGCCTGCCTTAAGGCAACTCCTTATCCATCTATAACGTCAATGGATGGATAAAGTTAGCTTACATCCGCTGTCCGGTTCCGGGAACCGCTGGACACCCGTGACACAATAAAACTATCGACCCGCTGCAACAACTTCGCGATCGAGCCTCTGAATTGCCTCTGCTGCCCGGGGTGTATCTATATAAGGACACGCACGGCGCGGTGATCTACGTGGGCAAGGCGAAGAATTTGCGGTCGCGGGTGCGGAGCTACTTCAATGTCGACCGGCTGGCGGAGATGAAAACCGGGACGCTGATCCATGAGGCTCGGAACATCGACTTTATCCAGGTGGATAACGAGAAGGAGGCGCTGGCGCTTGAGAATAACCTGATCAAGCAGTGGAAGCCTCGCTACAACATTCTCCTCCGGGACGACAAAACTTATCCCTATATCAAGCTGACGGCGGAGAAATTTCCGCGGGTTTATGTGACGCGGCGGCTGCGCAAGGATGGGTCGTCGTACTTTGGGCCGTATTTTCCGGGAAATTTGGCGCACCGGCTGGTCCATTTCATTCATCGCCACTTCAAGGTGCCTTCGTGCCGCCTCGATCTGACGCGGAAGCATACGCATCCGTGCCTGGAATATCACATCCACCGCTGCCTGGGTCCGTGCGTCGAGGGGTTGACCACGGAGGAGCGTTATGCCGAGGCGGTGCGGTCGGTGCGGATGTTCCTCGAGGGGCGTCATAAGGATCTGGCGCAGGAATTGCGGTCGCGGGTGGAGGTCGCGAGCCTGGATACGCGATACGAGGAAGCCGCGGCGATCCATGAACTGGCGCGGACGGTGGAAGAGCTCGGCGAGAAACAGAAGATGGCGTCGACCGACGGCGGCGACACCGATATTTTCGCGTATTACGCCGAACTTCCCTTGATCGCGGTGAATTTGTTCCATCTTCGCAACGGGCATATTGTCGATCGGCGCGAATTCTTCTGGGAAGACGTGAGGGAATTCGATGCGGCGGAGTTTTTCTCGTCGCTGCTGAAGCAGGTGTATCTGGACGATCCGTATGTTCCCGCGGTGATTCATGTGCCGGTGGAGTTCGAGGAACGCGAGGTGTTAGAGGAATTCCTGACGGAAAAGCGCGGCCGTAAAGTCGAGATTCACACGCCGCAGCGCGGGCAGAAGAAAGCGATGCTGGAACTGGTGGAATCGAACGCCCGCCACAGCTTCGAGCAGCGCTTCCGCGTGCTGAAGCCGACGTCGAAGGCGATATCCGCGGCGCTGCAGGACGCCCTGGGCTTGGAGAACGCCCCGAATCGCATCGAGTGCTTCGATATTTCGCACATTCAGGGGACCGACAAGGTCGCCAGCATGGTGGTGTGGGAAAACGGTCGGATGAAGAAAGCGGACTATCGCAAATTCATCATCAAAACCGTGGAAGGCAACAACGATTTTGCGTCGATGCACGAAGTGATCAGCCGCAGATATGCGCGGCTGAAAGAAGAAGGCATCGAGCGGCCCGGCTTGGTGCTGGTCGACGGCGGCCTGGGACAACTGCACGCAGCGGCCGCGGCACTCGAAGAATTGGGCATCACCGATCAGCCTCTGGCATCGATCGCCAAGCGGGATGAATGGATTTACGTCTATGGACAGGAGGAGGAGCCGATCGTCCTCGACAAATTCTCACCCGTGCTGCACTTAGTGCAGACGGTACGCGACGAGGCTCATCGGTTTGCGGTGACGTTCCATCGCACGCGGCGCAATGAGAGCCGCATGCGTAGTGAACTGGATCAGATTCCTGGGATCGGAGAAAAGACGGTGATGAAGCTGCTGCGCCATTTCGGAAGCCTCGAACGAGTGCGCGAGGCTCCAGAGGAACAGCTTGCGCAGGTGGCCGGCAGGGCGGCCGCGCGCAAACTAAAAGATTTCAAGACTTCTGCAACTGAACTAACGCCCTCAGAATAAATCCCCGATGTCCTTCGCGATGGAGCGTGCTTCCAGATGGATGAGACCGGCATTTCCACCCTGCGGACTAAGCACCGCCAAGACCGCTTTGGAGCCGGCCGAGTAAACGAACAGCGCACCTTCGTCGGCCTGAATCGAGACCTCGCCCAACGTTCCGGCGCTCATGCTGTCGCTAATGCGGCGCCCCAGATTGGACGCAGCAGCAGCCATCGCCGCAACGCGGTTGGGATCCTGTCCATTTGAAAACGAATGCGCGATCGGTAGTCCTTCATTGGACGCCAACAGGACGCCCTTCAATTCCGGAATTGCAGTGCGCAGAGCCTCAATATGAGCCTTCAGCGCTTCACCTTTTGCCATACAATCTCCTCACTCTCTCCGATTGACCTACAGACGTTCGATGTCTCGCGCCATGCAGTCTGCGCAAGCATATGGTTAATCGTCTGATAGGGAAATTACTTTAGCGATCCACAGGGGAATTGCACCAAGAGCAGATTAGGGAGATTGAATTACTCCTTAGCCCCGGGCGGGACCATAGTACTGTTTCAATCTGGGATTCGCCGCCCTCTTTCTCACCCACAAAAGGCATAGGAACTAGGGCCTTTGTCGTAAGAGACGCTAAGGTGATTGCCTCAATTTAAGAGCATAAGTGCTTTACCGAATGGAAAGACGGAAGTGGGCCCTTTAGCATTAGGGCAGAAGGGACGATCTAAGGAACATGCGGTGTCTCTATTGCGGAAAGGAGCTCGCGCTCCTGAAGCGCTGGACCGGGGGCGGAGAGTTTTGCTCCGATGCTCATCGGCAGCGGTATCAGGAAGAATATAATCAACTTGCGCTCAATCGCCTGTTACAGGCGAAGCCGGCAACGGACACCAAACCGGCGCCGGAGCCGATACCAGTACCTGCCGCAAGTCCTTTAGTCCCTTCCGCACCCGCCATAGAAGTAACCAACTATAAGGTGTCCGCTCCGCCCGTCGAGCGTCCCGAACCTCCGCCGCCCGTGGTCCGGCACATGGAGTTACCCCAGGAACTACCCCAGCCGGAAGTCGTCGCGCCCGCCGGGATGGCGGGATTTCTGGTCGAGCGGCCCGTCGTCGTGCTCACCGAACTGGCGGAAATGTTCCGCCCGGACGCGGAGTTCATCGATGCCGTAGCGGCCGCCCTTCCCAACCACGTCTTTGAGCCCTTAGGTGCACAAGAGAATTCTTATCAACTGGAAACGGCTGGACTCTTGACATTTCTGCCGTCCAATAAGGCCTCGAATTATTCGTCGAGCGGCTCCCGGGATCGCCGGCTGGAGGTGCGCGATTTTGTGCGCACGGCTCCAGTGGTGGAATTCGACCTGAGCCCCGCGGGTAAAACGGGTCTGGAAACTTCGAGCGAAGCCATGGATATTCTGATCTTTCCTAAACCGCCGCATGGCGAGCCTACACTATGGCAGGACCCCGCGATCGGATTCGCAGCGGGTGCAACAGAGCTAGGCGATTTGGCGCGGCTCCCGTTCCCTTCGACCGGCTTCTCCGGCCAGGAGGAATCCGGGGAGTCGGAATCCACTCTCAAAGCCGATCCAGCCGCCGAAACCCATATTGAAGCACCGCCTCTGCCTCCGATCGAAATCGCCGAGCCCGCTATGGAGACAGTGCCGGAGCCCGTAGCGACAGCGCCGGCCCCGGAACCACCCGCGGAGCAGCATGTCGAACCACCTGTCGAGCAAGTTGCCGAACATGTTGCCCAACAAGCCGCCGAGCCGGTCATGGAACAGGTCATGGAACAGGTACCGGAGCCGGTACCGGAGCCCGTCCCAGAGCCGGTCCCCGCCCCGCGCGATCCCGAAGTGGTGACCAAACCGCTTCCGCTGGTGCTGCATATCGCCGCACCCCTCAAAGCGAAGCCCGTGCAAGTATTTTCCTCCGCATCGAGCGCCGTGGACGTCCAACTTCCGCGATCGGGCTCTCTTCCCCTGCGGCCCGTCCTTGTGTTCGGCCCCGCACCCGAAAAGCCGGTGGAAAAGAAAGCCCCCGCGTCCATTAAGCATGAGCCCGTCAAGCATGAGCCCGTCAAGCCTGAGCAAGTCAAGCACGACGCGAAGAGTGAGCCCAGGAAGCCCCTGGTCGCCCCCGCTCCCATCCGTCCCGAAAAGAAGTCTGCTCCTGTTGCTCCCGAAAAACCCGCTCCGGCCAAGGCCGCGGCAGAACCCGTGAAGCAGGTCGCCAAGTCAGAACCCGCGGCGCCCAAGCCCCCGGCCAAGCCGGATGCAAAGGATGCAAAGCAAGATAAAAAACCCGAGGCAAGAGAGCAGAAACCCGGCAAAACTGAGTCCGCGACACCGGCTTACTCAGGCTCGACCGACCTCGGACTGCCTCAATTGAATCTCCAAGCTTCCCAAGGTTTTTGGGGAAATCTGCCGGCCGCCGCGAAAATTGGCATCGCCATCGCGCTGGTAGCCGCACTGGGCGTCGTGATTGCCTTGTCGTCGAAGAGCGGAGCGGCTTCCGTCACCAGCGCCAACTCCGGCTCGGTGATTACCGGATCGGCTTTGCCCGTCGGCGAAGGCGGCTGGATCACGGACTGGGGCGCGGATCCCGGCGTTCGCCGCACGCGCCAGATATCGATTCTGCGATCCTCGCAGACCTTAACCGACTACCGCATCGAGCTGCAAGGCCAGATTGAGACGAAGGCCATCGGCTGGATATTTCGCGCCGCGGATCCCAAGAATTTCTACGTCACCAAGCTGGAAATCGTGAAACCCGGACTGGAGCCGACCGTGGCGCTGATCCGTTTCGCGGTGGTCAATGGCGAGGAGACAGGCCGCGCGCAGCTTCCTTTGCCGATGAAGGTGCGGCGCGACACCATGTACAAAATCCGGTGCGACGCCGTAGGCAATCATTTCACCACCTATGTGCAGGATCAGAAGGTGGACGACTGGACCAGCGACAGCGTCAAAACCGGCGGCGTGGGATTGTACAGCGAGCGCGGAGAAACCGCGACGCTGAAGGGCGGCATGAGCATCGTGCCGCTGATCGTTCGCAAATAGGATTCAGGAGACAAATATGGCGGATACGAACGAGACTGTTTTCTTCATCGACGACGATCTGGTAGAAAGGCTGATGCGCGGCGAGACCGGGCCGGCCGATCCCTCGAAGAAGAAGCGTGCCGCTGAAGTCGGCACGCTGGCGACGGCTATCAAGCTCGCCTCGGAAGGCAAGCTGGACGACGCGGTGAAGGAACTGGAGCGCGCTGCAGCCCAGGGCGAAAATCCCATCGAAGTGCAAACCGGCCTCGGCCATCTGCGCTTCGAGCAGCAGAAGTGGGAGGACGCCGCCGGCAGCTACGCCAAGGTGATCGAGCTCGACCCGAAGAATCGCACCGCGCATTACAACCTGGGACTGGCGCTCGAACGCCAGGGCAAGTTCGCCGACGCGGCAAAGTCGTTCGCAGCCGCTCTCTCCGTCGATTCGAAGCGGTGGCAGGCGCGCGTCGGTCTGGGTCTGTGCCAGTTGCAGCTCGGCAAAACCGAGGAGGCATTGGAAAATTTCACCGCATCGCTCAAGGAAAGTCCCAACCAGGATCGCGCTTTGTTCGGCAAGGCCGTCGCGCTGCATCAGCTCGGCAAGCTGGAAGAAGCCGGCGACCTCTATCGCAAGCTGCTGCCCGCCAATGCCAATTCGCCCGAGCTGCTGGTCAACCTGATCGCGCTCTCCAGCGCGCGCAAGGAAGACAGCAAGGTGAAGGAATTCTCTGAGCGTTTGCTCAAAGTGCGTCCGCAAGCTCCGCAGGCGCTGCAAGGACTTTCCGCCGTGGCGCTCTCTCGCGGCGATTACAGCTCCGCGGTGCAGCACTGTTCGCAACTGGTGAAGGCCGCCGCGGATTCTTATGAAGGATGGTTCAACCTGGGCGTGGCTTATCAGAAGACCGGACGCCTGGAGCAAGCCGGCAACGCCTATCGCGAAGCCTCCCGCCTCCGTCCCGACGCATTGGAAGCCGCCGGCAATCTCGGCGTGATCCTCCAGGAACGGGGCGATCTCAGCGGGGCCCGCAATGCTTATACACGTGTCCTGGCGTCTCAGCCGGAACTCCCCGGCGCTCTGTGGAACCTCGCCCTGCTCGCGGAGCGCGAAGGTAAAGCGGACGAGGCGGAAAAGTTCTTCGAAAAACTGGTCGCCTTGAAGCCCGATTGGGAAGACGCGGCCTTCCGCCTGGGATTCCTGCAGTTGCAACGCGCCGAATACGCCGGCGCAGTCGACAGCTTCGAACTTTGCCTTAAGAAGAAGAAGGACTGGGTCGACGCACTGCTCAACCTGGGCCTCGCCTGCTGGAAATTCGAGGACCTCGACGCCGC
Source organism: Bryobacterales bacterium (assembly GCA_963813145.1). Classification (GTDB taxonomy): domain Bacteria; phylum Acidobacteriota; class Terriglobia; order Bryobacterales; family Bryobacteraceae; genus Palsa-187. Next base: position 512,097 of record CAWEXX010000001.1, on the reverse strand, counting down.
CGCGGACACTTTCAACCGCGTCCTCCAGTTGCAGCCCAGAAATACCGACGCCATGCGCGCCCTGACGGCCATCGCCATCGAGCGCAAGGATCACAAGAAAGCCTGGGAGCTACACCAGAAGCTCACCACATTAGGCGAGCGCTCGATCGAGCTGTCCTATAATCTAGGCCTGCTACTGCAATCCGCCGGCGACCACAAATCCGCCGCCGAGTGCTATCAGTTAGCGGTGGATAAGAAGCCCGACTTCACAGAAGCAATGCTAAACCTGGGCCACGCGCTCAAGGCAGTAGGCAAGGAAGACGAAGCCAAGCAGATGTGGAGCAAAGCCGTCACAGTAAATCCCGAACTAGCCGGCAAATACTTCCAGTAGACCCTGTCTGGCTCCTGTGGAGCTTTCAACAGGCGTCGAGATGAGTCTCGACGCGGCACGCACGAGTGCGTGCGCCACCAACGACGTCCGTATTCTGGCTACTGGCTATTGGCTATTGGCTCCTTCTTCCGGCCGGCATAGGTAACTCCCTAGATCACGAGCCGCCCCTCTCTGCCGATGGATGCTCAGAGGGAATTTTGACGGAAGAAACGCAGCGTATTCTCTGGGTCGGCACCATCGCCGACGCCGTGGAACAAATAGAAGCCTCGTCGTTTGACGTCGCCGTACTGCAGAATCCAAGTCTTCTCGAAGAGCTCATCCAGGCCGCCCCCGGCACGCCCGTAGTCATGCTCGATGACTCGGCCTCAGTCTCCGACGCCGTCCGCTACATTCGCTTGGGCGCGTACGACGTCGCCTCGTCCGCCAACGCTCACGCGGTCATTGAAGCTGCCGCCGAGTTCCGCCGCAGCCAGCGTGCCGCCGATTTCAGCAACGAATCCTGGCGCAGTCATATTGTTGGTTCGAGCCGCGCCATCATGCGCACCATCGAAGTCATCCGCCTGGTCGGCAGCCGCCGCTCCACCGTCCTGATCAGCGGCGAAACCGGAACCGGTAAGGAAATGGTGGCCCGCGCCATCCATCTGTCGAGCCCCCGCGCCCAACAGCCCATCGTCGCGGTAAACTGCAACGCGCTCCCCGAAAATCTTCTCGAAGCCGAGCTCTTCGGCCATGTCAAAGGGGCCTTCACCGGAGCCATCCAGCATCGCGTCGGCCGTTTCGAACAAGCCCACCGCGGGACGCTATTTCTCGATGAGGTCGGCGATCTGCCGCTCGAAATTCAAACCAAGCTGTTGCGCGTCTTGCAGGAGCGCGAGTTCCAGCGCGTCGGCAGCTCCGAAACCATTCGCGTCGATGTCCGCCTGATCGCCGCCACCAACGTGGACCTGGTCCAAAAAATTCGCGAAGGAAAATTCCGCGAAGACCTCTATTACCGCCTGAATGTAGTTCCCATCGCTGCGCCGCCGCTTCGCGAGCGCCTGGAAGATATCCCGGTCCTGGCGAATCACTTCGTCAAGAAGATCTGCGGGCAGGAAGAAATCCCGCTCCGCCACCTGTCGCCCGAAACGCTGCAGCGCTTGAAGAATTGTCCCTGGCCAGGCAATGTCCGCCAGCTTGAAAACGCAGTCGAGATGGCAGTAGCCCTCAGCGGGACGCGGGAGATTTTATATCCCCACGATTTTCCTCTCCCCGCGCAGCCCGCTGTCCGGACCACAATTCATACCAACGACTTCGAACAAACAGTAGGCCGCATCGAACGGCAGATCCTGGAAGAAGCCCTAAAAAAAGCCGGCGGCAATAAAACCGCAGCCGCAGAAATGCTAGGCCTGAAGCGAACCACCCTGGCGGCAAAACTAAAAAGCCTGGAAGCAGTAGCCTGACCCCAAGTGGGGCAGGTTCCCGACCTGCCCTTCTCCCCGACCCACTACAATAACAGCGAGTGACGATCGCCCTCGACGCGACCTACAGCCTTGGCAAAAACCTATCCGGCGTCGGAGTATATTCGCATGAGCTCCTCTTCGGCCTCACCCGCGCCCACCCCTCCGAAAAGTTCCTTTTCTACTATCGCCCCCACCGCTTCTTCCGCTCCGTCAACGCCAAGCTCCCCGACAATGCTTCCCGCAGAATCCTCAAAGGAGCACCCTCCGCCGATATCTTCCACGCCCTCAACCAACGAGTCGACGCCAAGGCGAAACGAACCGTCTCCACCTTCCACGACCTGTTCGTCATCACCGGCCAATACTCCACACCCGAATTCCGAGCCCGCTTCACCGCCCAGGCCCGCGATGCAGCCGCGCGCAGCGACCTTATCATCGCCGTCTCCCAATTCACTGCGAATCAAGTCGAGCAGCTCCTCTCGGTGGAGCCCGAAAGAATCCGGGTAATCCACCACGGAGTCCGCCCGGCCATCACAACATCCAAAAAAGAGAACCTGGTACTCTCCGTCGGCGCAATCCAACGCCGGAAAAACATCGCGCAACTGGTAAAGGCCTTCGAAGCGCTACCGGATTCGTGGCGCTTAGCGTTGGCCGGCGCAGCCGACGGCTACGGCGCAACCGAGGAGCTCCGAGCCGTCGAAGAAAGCCCCGCCCGCGCCCGCATAGACGTCCTAGGCTACGTCACGCCAGCGCAGCTCGAATCCCTCTACAGCCGCGCCGGCATCTTTGCCTTCCCATCGCTCGATGAAGGATTCGGAATGCCGATTCTGGAAGCCATGGCGCACGGAGTTCCTGTTCTGACATCGAACTGCTCCGCCATGCCGGAGGTCGCGGGGGACGCCGCGCTGCTGGTCGATCCTCTGAATATCGCAGACGCCTTGCGCAGTCTTTCGGCCGACGAATCGCTGCGCGAGGATCTGGCCAGCCGCGGCGTGGAGCGTGTAAAGCAATTCACCTGGGAGTCGGCGGTCGAAAAAACCTGGGCGGTATACGATGAAATCAGATGAAATTTCTCGCCGCGCTGCTGCTCTGCTCTTCTCTTCACGCTGACGACCTTCTCATCGCCGCCGCGTCGGACCTGGCGCCCATCGCGCCCAAACTCGAGCGCGCCTACAAGGAAAAAATCCGCTTCACGCTGGGCTCCAGCGGATCGCTGAAACAACAAATCGAAAACGGTGCGCCCTTCGACGTTTTTCTCTCCGCCAACGAAGCCTACGTGAAGGATTTAGCCGCCGCCGGCCTGGTCACCGATGCGCAAGTGTACGCCATCGGCCGCATTGCGCTGTGGTCGCCCAACGGCTCCGTCGCGTCGCTCGACGACCTCAGGAAAAGCACCGTCACTCACCTGGCGATCCCAAACCCGCAGCACGCGCCCTATGGAATCGCCGCGCGCGAAGCTCTGGAATCGCGAGGCGTGTGGAAAGACGTTCAGCCAAAAATCGTATACGGCGAGAATGTGAGGCAAGCGTTGCAATTCGCCGAGAGCGGCAACGTCGAAGCCGTCATCACGTCCTGGACTCTCTTAATCGGCAAAGGAACCCTGCTGCCGGCGGAGTGGCACTCTCCCATCCGCCAAACCGGCGCGGTGGTGAAATCGAGCGGCCAGCAGGTTGCGGCCCGCCGGTTCTTGAAATTCCTGACCGGACCGGAAGCGCAAAAGATCCTCAAGGACGGCGGATTGTGGGCAGTTAACTAACACACCGCTCCCTTTGGTCACGGCTCGGAAGGACAGCCGCATGTTATCAGCAGTCTGCCGAGCCGTGACCGCAGGGAGCGGTGTCCTTTAAAGTCTGTGTGACATCTCCGTCGAAAATTATATCTTCTTTCCTTTGCAAGCTTTGCGTGTCAGCGTGAACCCTGCCTTGTTTTCCTTGCTGTACCCTCCCATCAGGAGGAGTCTTTGGCATGTTCGGTTTCGGTGGGTTCGTTTCGTATTTTCGACTTGGGTTCGTTTAAGGGCCGTTATGCGCGCTTTCCGCCTCCCGCTTCAGCTCGAACAGTTTCTTCTCCGTCACCATTAGTGCAATAAAACCAGCGACGAGCAGCGGAAGCGTGACCGTGCCCCACAGCACCAGCGCGAATCGAGCCGCCTCTGCGTGAACCACGTGAAAAATTCGTACCAGGGCTTCCATGGTCAGGAACTGAAACAAACCCAGATTTCCGGGCGCTTGTGGGACGACGCTGCCCAGCCTTAGAATCACCATCAGCGCGAATGCCACGCTGATCGTTGGATCGAACGCATATGATTCGTTGAACGGATAAGCCTGGAGCGCGGCGTAAATCGGAATGACTTGCAACAGCAGGTACGGCAGGCTCTGAAAAAAAGCCAAGTACAGATATCGCGAGTGGCCGATCAGACTCAGATCGTCAATCAGAACCCGAAGATGACGCTGCCATCCGCCGCCCGAAAGCAAGGCCCTGGTCTTCTGCCGGAGGAACACCGCGAGAGCCAGCAAGGCCGCGCCCGCCAGTACGGCTATGCCCAAAGCGTATCCGCTGCGGATCAGCCAGCCCATGTGATGGTGGGGTCCCACCAAGCGGATGGTGAGCAACAGGCATAAGCATAACCAAATGCCATCGAAGATTCGTTCAATCAAAGCGCTCGAAATTGCTACCGAGAAAGGCAATTTGGTCCAGCGTGAGAGCAGGTAGCAGCGCAAAATCTCTCCGGCTCGAAACGGCAGCACTTCGTTTGCGAACAGACCGACATAAATTGCGCCCACCGCTTGCCGGAACGTTACGGGTTCAACAGGGCGTAAGAGCAGTCTCCAACGCACAGACTGCCAAAGATATACCGAGATGTCGGCAACCACGGCCAGACCCAGCCACCACCAGTTCGTCGTGGCGAGGTCGTCCCTGAGTTCTCCGAGTTGTGCGTCGTGGAGCGTCCAGACCAGGCAACCTAAGGAAGCGAGGTAGGTCAGGATCAGCAGTACGCGCGAGCGAATATCACCCAATACCTCATGATAGTCCAGCGAAACAATACAGCGTTCCGCGGGTGCGGAGATAGATGCGGCCGTCCTGAATTGCGGGGGTGGAGAAAATGTCGTCTTCCAGATCGTTGATGGCGAGAATTTCCCATTGCGCGGCCGCTTTCAACACCGTCACTTTGCCTTCCTGATTCGAGATATAAATCTTGCCGTCGCCGGCCACCGGGGACGACCAGTATTGACCCAAAGCTCCGGTGACGCGGGCTTGCTTGAATACCGTTCCGGTTTTTGGATCGAGCGAAGTAAAGATGCCGCCTTCTTTGATCATGTACAAGACGCCTCGGTAAAGCAGGGGCGAGGGAATGTTGGGAATCGATTTTCGGAATCGCCACAGAACGTGCGTGCTGGTGACGTCGCCTTTGCCTCCGGCGCGAATTGCGACAATATTGTTTTGCGTGGCTTTGCGCAGGCGATAGAAATCCCATTCGCGCTGGTCTATGGAGCCGTCGCGGTCCAGATCGGTATCGTGAAAAGCACCTTCGCTTTTGAAAGGGCCTTCGGAGCGCGAGATCCGGCCATCGTGATTGGAGTCGTATTTTGCGAGCGCTTCGGCCCAGGTGGGGGACTCGGCGGGCTGTTCAGTATCGCCTCCGGTTTCCCATCCAGCGACGTAAATGACGTCGCCATCGATGACGGGCACGGACTTGAGCTGCCAGGCCATGCCGCGAATCCACCACAGGCGCTCGCCTGTCGAAAGAGAATAGGAGACTACTTGAAACGCGCCGGGCACGATGATTTCGGCGGGTCCATTCTTCGGCTGGTAGATGGCGGGAGTCGCATAGCCTCGCGTCGAATCCGGGCGGGGCGTTTTCCAGCGGACTTTGCCGGTAACCTGATCGACTGCCAGCAGGTAGGAATCTGTATCCTGATCGCAAATCAAAATCAACATTTTTCCAGCGAGAATGGGCGACGATCCATGGCCGTTCTGATTATTGAAGGGCCCGAGAGGGAGGTTCCAGCGCTCGGTACCGTCGGCGGTGTAAGAGATGAGGCCGAAGTCGCCGAAGAACACGTAAACGTTCTGGCCGTCGGTCACGGGCGAGGGCGAGGCGGGGCTATTGGTGGGTTGAAACTCCTCCTTGCGCGGACGAGGAGCTTCGCGGCGCCACAAAATTTTGCCGGTGGCGCGGTCGAGACAGAGTGTAACGAGAACGTCGTGATCGGCCGCGGTCAGAAAAATGTTCTTGGCCGTGAGGACCGGCGAAGAATGGCCTGGCGGGACCGTGGTTTTCCAGACGACGTTCTTGCTGGGAGAAAACTCGGCGGGCAATGGCTTTTCGTCGGCGATACCCGCGCCGTTTGGGCCCCGGAATTGCGGCCAGTCGGCGAGCGATAGTACCAGGAGCAAGAATGGAACTATGGCATAATGCATCGTGGTCACGGCTGTTGACATTGTAGAACGGGGAGCCTAAGTTGTACGACTTCATCGTGATCGGCGCGGGAAGCGCGGGGTGCGTGCTGGCATCGCGGTTATCGGAACGGCCCAATGCCACGGTCCTGCTGATGGAAGCGGGGCCTCCGGATCGCAAGAAAGAGATTCATATTCCGGCGGCGTTTTCCAAACTATTCCGGACCGAGGTGGACTGGAATTTCTCCACGGAACCGCAGAAGCAACTAAAGGGGCGGAGCCTGTACTGGCCTCGCGGGAAAACGCTGGGCGGATCGAGCTCGATGAACGCGATGATTTACGCGCGCGGCACCCGGGCGGATTACGATGCGTGGCGCGACATGGGAAATGCCGGATGGGGCTTCGACGACGTTCTGCCGCTGTTCAAAGCAGCGGAGAATCAGGAGCGGGGCGGATCGGCGGAGCATGGTTCCGGAGGGCCGCTGAATGTAGCGGATCTGCGGTGCGTGAATCCCCTGACTAGGGCATTTCTTGATGCGTGCGAAGCGGCGGGGATGGCGAAGAATCCCGATTTCAACGGCGCTACTCAATCAGGAGCCGGACTCTACCAGGTGACGCAGAAGAACGGCGCGCGCTGGAGCGCCGCGGACGCGTATCTGAAACCGGCACTGCGGCGGGGCAACCTGACGGTGTGGCCAAAGGTGCACGTGGCGCGGCTGCTGATCGAAGAAGGACGCGCGACGGGAGTCGAGTTTTTCATGAAAGGCTCGGCGGACCGCAAGCAGGTGCGCGCGGGGCGAGAGGTGATTCTGTGCGCGGGGGCGATCGGATCGCCGCACTTGATGCTGCTATCCGGAATCGGTCCGCGGGCGGAGCTGGAGGCGCTGGGGATTCCCGTGGCCGCCGACCTGGAGGGGGTGGGCAGCAATCTGCAGGATCATCTAAACATTGGCCAGTCGTATCACTCGACCCGGGCGGTTTCGTTGAGCGATGCCGAGAGCATTCCGAATTTCCTGAAATATGTTTTCAAGAAAACCGGCCCGCTGACGTCGAATGTGGCGGAGGCGGGAGCGTTTTTCAAGTCGTGCGCGGAGTTGGCGGAGTGCGATTTGCAACTGCACTTCGCGCCGGTACATTTTGTCGAGCATGGATTTAAGAATCCGCCGGGTCACGGCTTCAGTCTGGGCGCTGTGCTGTTGACTCCGGCCAGCGCGGGGCGGATTTATTTACGGTCAGCGGATCCGAGGGAGGCTCCGGCGATCGATCCCATGTACTTATCGGAGGAAGCGGACTTGGGGCCGATGCGCGAGGGGTTGAAGATGGTCTGGAAGTTATTGGACTCGAGGCCATTCGACGCTTATCGCGGGAAGGCGGTATTCGAGAAGGAAGATACGGCGTCGTTCATTCGGGCTCATGCGGAGACGCTGTATCACCCGGTGGGAACTTGCAAGATGGGTCAGGACGCATCGAGCGTAGTAGATGAGCGCTTGCAGGTATACGGAGTTCCGGGGCTGCGGGTGGCGGATGCGTCGGTGATGCCGAAGATTGTGCGGGGGAACACGAATGCTCCGGTGATGATGATTGGTGAGAAGGCGGCTCGGATGATTTTGGAGTAGGAGAGTTTCACGCAGAGTAGTCGCTACCCGGGACGGGTAGTATAATTGGAGTTGTTTGTTATGACGGAGCAAGACGTTCAGCGCAATCTGCGGGCAGTTGCGCATGCGATTGCCCAGCAGGAACTTGAGGGTTTGAAGGTGCCGGAATCCACGATCGATGACTTGCGGCGGGCCGCGCGGGGAACGATTGACACGGATGAAGTTCGCCGCAACATTTATTGCCGGTTCCGGAATGTCCCGATATACCGGTGAGGATCCGTATCTCGATCCGCAATCCGGTGTTCTAAAAAACCGCCTGAGTATTACAGACGAGGCCACCCTCGAGCTAGCCGAAGCTGCTCTTGTTGCCACGCGTTCCTATGAACTTTCGGTGACCCCTCTCAAGGGCCTGTTCAATCTTGCACACTTACAGGCCATCCATAGTTACCTTTTTGCCGATGTTTACGAATGGGCCGGGCAGTTGCGAACAGTCGACATCAGCAAGTGCGGCCACATGTTTGCACACCACGCCCACGTTGGTGGTGCCGCCGAGACGATCTTCGAGCAACTTAAGAAGGAAAGATATCTAGCCGGCCTTGAGGCCGCTGCTTTCAGTGAACGCGTCGCATACTATTTTGGCGAACTGAATGCTCTGCATCCTTTTCGAGAAGGCAACGGCAGGGCGCAAAGGGAATTCATAAGCCATTTAGCTGGTGCGACCGGCTATTACATCGCCTGGGAAGACGTGATGCCAGCCGCCATGCTAGTGGCCTCAATTGAATCCTTCAAGGGACATACGTCCAAGCTCGCTACGATCATCCGCCGGAACCTCCATAGCATCGGGCCGTGAGCGCTGAGAATTCCTAAGGCAATTTAGGTGCGCATCGCTCGGGCGCTCGGGGACAGGTCGGCTTGGGCGTGGTCTAGCAGGGCGTCCAGGGTCGCGGGGTGATCGGCGGAAAAGATGGCTCCGCCGACGTGGATGCGATGTTCCAGAAGAGTCGCGCGGATGCGGGACCAGGCTGCTTCCACCGATTCCACTTCGGTATCAAAGATGGTGAGGGCGAAGCGGGTGGGTTGGACACGGGCGACCAGATCCGACGGGCCGGCGAGGCTGCGCAGGTGGTCCGCCGCTTCGACCAGGGCCAATTCCCTGCGCTGCTCGCCATAGGCGTTAGCGATTTCAGTGAGGTTGACTGGTTCGGCGACCATGACCATCCAGCGCCGGCCCAATTTCTCGGCGAGCTTGCGGTCGCGGGCGGCCGACGTTAGAAAACCGCCGCGATTGAGAAGGCCGGTGAGCGTATCGTGCGTGGAGGCAGCGCGCGAGGCGGTGAGCACGCGGTGGCGCTCAATCGCATTTTCCATTGCGCGCGCGAGAGGGGCGCAGTCGATCTGCTTCTTCACTAGAAAATCCTGGGCTCCATCGCGAATCAGGCGGAGTCCGAGCGAGTCCTCGGAATCCGGGACCAGCACGATCATGGGGACGTCGGGGGCGGCGCGTTGGGCGCGGCGGAATGTCTCCATGCCATGACTATCGGGCAAATCAAGATTCAGCAGAGCGATATCGGGAGGCTGGTTCGCAAAAATGGCCGAGGCTTCGGACCAGGACGCGGCGTACAGTATCTCGATGGCGATCCAGTTGGTCCAATGACGGTCTTCGCCGATTTCCAGGATGACGTCCTGGAGGAAGAGGATGTCTTCGGGTTCGGATTCGATGAGGAGCACTCGCATGGAAGAAGGCGTCAGTACCGAAGTAGTGCGGGTAGAGCCGCGGTTGTCTCTAATTGTTTTTATCCGCATGCTGACGCATGGCGGTTCACCGGATACATGTGGGCGGGTCGGGAACCTGCTCCACAAGAAGCTAACCGGCGATTTGGTATTCCTTTAGCTTGCGGTAGAGAGTGGTGCGGCCGATTCCCAGGAGATGGGCGGCTACGGCGCGGTCGCCCTTGGTGTACTCGAGAGCGTTCATGATGGCGCGGCGCTCCAATTCCATCAATGGAATGATAGGGGAGCTTTGCGCGGGCATCGGGATCAGGTGATTTTCAGAAGCGGAAGAGTGCATGGGCGCCGCCGGATCGGCCGATGCTGCGGCGGTAAGATATTGGGTTTTCTTTTGGTACAAGTGGTTCTGGAGATTCGAAGGGAGGTCCGTGATATGCAGCAGCGGCCCCGAATTGACGGCGACCATGTGCTGGATGCAGTTTTCCAGCTCGCGCACATTGCCCGGCCAATCGTAGGAGAGCATTACCTCCATGGCTTCCGCGGTGATGGTGTAATTGCCGCCGACGCGCATCAGGAAGTGATTGATGAGCTCCGGGATATCTTCCTTACGCTCCCGCAGCGGCGCGAGGCGGATGTTGATCACATTGAGACGAAAGAACAGATCGCGGCGGAACGTTCCTTTCTCCACTTCCTTGGCCAGGTCGCGGTTGGTGGCGGCGATGATGCGAAAATCCGAGCGGCGGGTGTTGAGGGACCCCAGCGGGCGGAATTCCTTTTCCTGCAACACGCGGAGGAGCTTCGCCTGAAGGTCCAGAGGCAGCTCGCCGATCTCGTCGAAGAAAGCGGTACCCCCGTTCGCGGCTTCGATGAGTCCGATTTTAGTGGTGGCCGCACCGGTGAACGCGCCTTTCACATGGCCGAAGAGTTCGCTTTCCATGAGCGGGCCGACCATAGAAGAGCAATCGATGGTGACGAACGGTCCATTCGGACTGATGTGATGGATCTGACGCGCAACCACTTCCTTTCCCGTTCCGGTCTCGCCCAGGAGCAGCGCAGGCCACCGGCAACGGCCCAGTTTCTCAATCATTCTTAATACTTGCCGCGCACGGGGGGATTGTCCCACGAGCACGTGCCTGGATTCGTCGTAGTTCGCAAGCATTCTTGTTCCGATACGCGCCGAAGTATCGGCGTCTTGTAAGTAGAGTGTGTTTGCCAAACATAAACTCTACGGTCGTTTTGAAACTTCCTCAAGTCCCCCTAGGGAGATAGGGGGTAGGTCAGATGTGGGTATGGACGACCCGCAAATGGGGGTAGTGGGAAATTTTATCCTTATATATGGGGAGAAGGAGCCAGTAGCCAGTAGCCAGTAGCCAGTAGCAGAAGGGGGACCAGGCGCTTCCGCCTGTCAACCTCTTTTTAGCAGCCTGTGATGCATGTTGTGCATCAGCGAGTGGATGGGTCGGGAACGGCGGTGGGTTTTTTTATTACTTTGATTTTTACGCGGACGATGCCGGATTGGACCATGTCTATTTCGCGGGCGGCGGCTAGCGAGAGATCGATGATTCTTCCGTTGACGAAGGGGCCGCGATCGGTGATGCGCACGTCGACGTGTTTTTTGTTTGCGAGATTCGTGACCTCGAGCCAGGTATCGAAGGGAAGAGTGCGATGCGCGGCGGTCAACTTTTCCATGTCGAAGATCTCTCCGTTGGCGGAACGGCGTCCATGATAGGGAGGTCCGTACCAACTGGCGATTCCGGTTTCGATTTCGCCGATGCGCGCGGGCTTCACGGAAGTTGGAACATGCGCCGAAGTTTTTCTCGCGCATCCGGCGAGGCCGATGAGAGCGCAGAGGAAGAGCGCCGAACCCGCATGAATAGGCCTCGCAAACACTAAAACAATTCTACTCGATTACGTTTTTTGATTTTGGAGGAGTTTTGGAGGAGCCGCGGGCGGAAGGAAGCGTGCATTTTTTTCTTGACATTAATCTCAAAGAACCTTATAAAGGGGACACAACCGCGCTCTCTATGAGGGCGCGAAAATTTGATGTAAGGGAGAATCACTCAATGTTGAACGCAACCAAGAAGAAAGCACCTGCCAAGAAAAAGGCTGCTCCGAAAAAGAAGAAGTAGCTAGAGCAGGTCATTCAAGTTCGATTTAAAGCCGGCCCCGAGAAATCGGGGCCGTTTCTTTTTTGGCAGGGAGTTACTTGAACAGAGCTTCGACGCGCGGGCGGAGTTCTTCGTACGTGATGCCGCCGGGGTGATACATCTTCACGATGCCGGCGCGATCGACCAGGACGAACGTCGGCGTCGTACTAACCCCGTATTTATTGAAGTTTTCTTCACTCACGATCGTCGGGCCCTCGATCAGGGCTCCGTAGTATTGCTGGCGCACCAGCTCGATGTAGCGGAGCTCGACTTCGGGGGGCGCGTCCTCTCCACCGGCGACGTAGCCGAATTTCTCAGTAGGCGCGATGAAGGTCAGGCCTTTGGGAACGAACTCGGCTTTGATGCGCGCGAGGATCGGAATTTCATATTTGCAATCGCTGCACCAGTGGGCCCAGAAGAACAGGAGCGCGGGTTTGCCGGCGGGAATCGTCACGTGCTCCAGGGCGGGCGCGTGCTTTCCTTCGAGGCTGAGCAGGTTGATGTTTTTCTGAATGCGGGGGCGGATGGGCGTCGCGTAGTAGGTTTTTAGCTGATCGCGAAGATAGGTGATGGCTTCGGCGCGCTGGCCCCGGGTGGTGAGAACGTTTGCTTCCACTTCGATGACGGCTCCGATGGCGACCTGGAGATTCGCATCGTGCGCGATGGGATGGGTCTTCGCTTGCTCCAGCGCGAGGCGGTTGGTTTCCTGCGCAAGCTTATCGGCTTGCACCAGATTTTTTCTAGCGAGCTCGCCGCGGGCGATCCAACTGAGAGCTTCGACGGCCTCCGGGGTGACGCCGTTCGATGCGCGATAGGCGCGAACCAGTTCAGCGGCGCGGGGAAAATCGGCGCGGGCGAGGGATTGGCGGACATCGATGACGAGCGGGGACGCCGATAGACCGATCGCGAGGAGGAAAAGCGAAAACTTCATCTACATCGACGATAACAAGTATCCGCCGTCGACTACGAGGGTCTGGCCGGTCATATACGAAGAGCGGTCGCTGGCGAGGGTGAGGGCGATCTCGGCGATTTCGACCGGCTGGCCGAGATGTTGGACAGCTTGAGCGCCCAGTTGTTTATTGCGGAGGGTTTCGTTCTTCCAGAAATATTCGCTGAGCACGGTTTGGATCAGGCCGGGGGCGATCGCGTTGACGCGCACGCCTTTGGGTCCCAGCTCGACCGCGTAGGACTGGGTCATCATAATCAGCGCGGCTTTGGTCATGCTGTAGAGCAGGCTATGGAACTGCGGGCGGAGACCGGCGATAGAGGCGATGTTGATAATCGAGCCGGAGCCGCGCTCGCACATCCCGGGGGCGACCAGCTTCATCAGGCGGAAGGTGCTTTTGAGATTAATCTCGACCATCTTGTCGAACTGGCCTTCGTCCATTTCGAGGCAGGGTCCTTGGGCGATGTTCGTGGCGGCGTTGTTGACCAGGATGTCGATTTTGCCGAACTCGCGCGTGGTGGCGGCGACCAGGGCCTCGATGTCGGCCGATTTCCCTACGTGGCAGGCGATCGGTTTCACGGCACCGCCAATTTCTTTCGCGACCTGGTCGAGCGTTTCCTGTTTGCGGCCGCAGATGACGACTTGCGCGCCTTCGCGGACGAACACTTCGGCGATGGAGCGGCCGATGCCGCGGGAGGCTCCGGTGACGATGGCTACTTTATCTTTGAGCAGACTCATACGTTGAGAAGGTTCCTTGTATAGGTAAGGCTGGCTTCGAGGTCGGCGCGTTCGCGGGCCAGGGCGGCATCGCCTTTCAGCGGAGGGAGAGGGTCGCGGGGATGGCCGCTTTCCGCGATTTTCAGGAAGCGTGCGAATTCCCACGCGGGTTGATTGCGGTAAGGCTCCCAGAATTTTTCGTTGAGATAAGGGAAGATGCGGGCGTTGGTCACGATGATTTCGAGAGTGACAGGGAGCTCCGGGCGGAGGCGGCGAAGTTTCGCGACGTATTCGGCGATGCCGACGTTGCCATCGCCCATACGGACCCAGGCGACGGCGGCTCCTTCGGGGACCCGCCATACGGCAGTGTCGCGGCAGTGGGTGGTGAGCACGTAAGGGTAGAGAGTATCGAGCGTGAGATGCGGATCTTCCAAAGCCCACAGAGGATTGCCCGCGTCCAGGCAGACGCCGACGTAATCTTTACCGGCGAGCTCGACCAGAGACTTGAGTTCGCGAGCCTGCATATCGCCGGCGTGGTTCTCGATGGCGATTTTGAGGTTGAGGTCGGTGATGCGGGAACGTAGCCCTTTCAAGAGACGCGCCATCGCCTCTATATGGCGCTCTATAGGATCGCGATCGGCGGAGGTGCCCATGAACGTCCGGACAATCGGCGAGCCCGTGAGGCGCGCCGCATTCATCGCACGGAGCATCTGTTCTTCCCCGGTGCCTTGTTTGGGATCGAACGCTTTGGATGTCGGGCAGCAGGTGCGGGTACCGACTTCGATGGCGACTCCAAGTTGTTTCGTGTGATCGCGAACCTTCGTGAGATTCGATTCGTCAAGGCTGCCCAGATATTGCAGCTCCGAAAAGTGAACGAGCTTAGCGCCGAGCTTGGCGCAGTAATCGAGGTATTCGAATGGAGACCATTTCTGGCTGCGGATGCTGAACAGGTCGACTCCGGTGCGCGGGGTGGTATCGGCGGCGTACATAAGCATAGGTGTGGCTGCGAGGAAGGTCCGTCGGGTCATATGGATTTTCCTAAGAGGCTGGAGGCTGCGAGACGGATGGCTTCCTCATCGCCTTTCATTCGGTAGTGAAAGCGGCCTCCGGTGGCGAGTCCGATTTGTTCGAGCTGCGGATCGGTGGCCGATGTGAAGCTTAGTATTGCGTTGTGCTGACGGGCTGTGTCGGCTAAAGGTCGGAGGTCGGCATCGGGAGGCACGACTATGAATTGTACTTGTTTGCCATGCGACTTCATCCAATCCAGCGCCTGGGAGACTTCGCCGGGGGTCTCGATTTCGAAATCGAAAACGTGGGGGGCTTGGGCGGCTCGGATGCGGTCGTAGGTTTCGGCAAGATGTTCCAGTGGGCCGGCGGCGGAGAACTTGGTGTAATCAGACACGTCTGCCCGCATGCTTACGCATGGCGGCTCAAGGCCCGCTTGCGCGGTCCATCCTTCGCGCCAGCCGGCGCGGATCGCCGACCAGAGGGCTGCGTCGTAATCGCCTATCGTCGCGGCCAGGTTGATGCCAGTGGATTTCAAGATCGCGCGGAAGGCGCGGAAGGCTGCCGGGAAGTCGCCGTCCACTACGATCGCGGATTGTGGTCCTTGAGGGCGCGGGAGAAAGGCTGGGTCCACTTGCTCGGCGAACATTCTTACGGCGTCGCGGTCGGAGGAGTCGAAAGGGATGGCGTTGATCACGATTTCGCGGCCGCCGCCAGGGCGCATGCGGCCGATCAGCATGGCTCCGGGAAATAAACCACTGGCGGGAGAAGAAGCTAACGCAATGCGGAGGAGCATCGGCGCGGATTGAGTGTCGACGGCGATGTAATACGTCGATGGATGGATCGGATCGCGAGCGAGGGATCCAGGATAGGGCGTAAAGGTTTCAACGCCGAGCTGCGGGAGGCGTGCGGCGAAACGGTTGCGCAGGTCGGCGGTGAGCGGGCTTCCCTCCAGTTGCTGATAGACCAGATCCGCTAAAGCGGCGGCTTCGTTCGCTTTGAGCGGCAGCACCAGGGGGATTTGTGTCATAGAGACAAGTTTTTGAGATACTGGCGGAACTCCGCCCCCAGGTCGTAGCGCTTCAGCGCGAACTCGACGGTGGCTTTCAGGAAGCCGAGCTTGTCGCCGGCGTCGTAGCGATTTCCTTCGAAGCGGTAACCGTAAATGGGCCGGCTGCGGAGCATGTGTTTCAGGCCGTCGGTCAACTGAATTTCGCCGCCGCTGCCCGGTTCGATAGCGCTGAGCGAATGAAAGACTTCGGGCGTCAGCACGTAGCGGCCGATGATGGCGAGGTTCGACGGAGCTTCGCTGGCCTTAGGCTTTTCCACCATGTTGCGAATGCGGTACAGGCGGTCCCGTCCGCCATTGTGCGCGACGGGCTCGGCATCGACTACGCCGTATTGCGAAATTTGATCCTTGGGCACTTCCATCAGCGCGACGACAGGGGCTGCGTAAAATTCGTAGACGTCGAGCAATTGGCGGAGGCAGGGGACCTCGGCGTCGATCACGTCGTCGGAGAGAATCACCGCGAACGGCTCGTTACCGACCAGCTCGCGGGCGCGCAGCACGGCGTGGCCGAGGCCGAGCGCTTCCTTTTGACGCACGTAGGAGATATCGATCAGATCCGAGACGCTGCGGACGGTGGCCAGCAGATCTTTCTTGCCGCGGGTCTCGAGCAGATGCTCCAGCTCAAAACTGACGTCGAAGTGATCCTCAATGGCGACCTTTCCGCGGCCGGTGACGATGATAATGTTCTGGACGCCGGAGTGAATCGCCTCTTCCACGCCGTACTGAATCAAGGGTTTATCCACCAGCGGGAGCATTTCCTTGGGCTGCGCCTTGGTTGCGGGAAGAAAACGGGTGCCCAGCCCGGCTGCCGGGAATACCGCTTTACGGACTTTTGCAGTCATCGTCTTTAATTCTAGCGGCTTCCACCAGTTGGCTGAAGAAAGAGCCGACTATTGGCGCATACTCAACGACGGAGACGCCGGCTGGAGCCGACGCTGCAAGCTAGGGCGGGCTTCAGCCGGCAGCCTGCTTTAGCAGGCTTCTTGCGATAATCGATCCATGCTGAAAGTTGGGGCACTTTTCACTTTGGCCATGCTTTGCCGGGCGGCCGATTATCCGGCTCCGGTGGAAGCTGACTTTACAATCAAGGATTTTCACTTCCACAGTGGCGAGTCGTTACCGGAACTGCGGCTGCACTACACGACCGTCGGGAATCCTTCGAATCCGGCCGTACTGATCATGCACGGCACCGGCGGAACCGGGCGGGCGTTTCTCTCGGCTGGATTCGGCGGCGAATTATTTGGACCTGGACAACCGCTCGACGCCACGAAATACTTCATCGTGCTGCCGGACGGCATCGGGCACGGAAAATCGTCCAAGCCGAGCGACGGGTTGCGCGCGCATTTCCCGCATTACTGTTATGACGACATGGTGATCGCCGACTACCGGCTGCTCACCGAGCAACTGGGCATCAAGCACATGCGGCTGATTATGGGCACGTCCATGGGCGCCATGCACTCCTGGGTATTCGGCGAGATGTATCCGGATTTCATGGATGCGCTGATGCCTCTGGCTAGTGCCCCGGTAGAAATTGCGGGCCGCAACCGGATTCTTCGCCGCATGATCATCGATTCCATACGGAACGACCCGGAGTGGAAAAATGGCGACTACGAGAAGCCTCCGCGAGGGCTGATCAGCGCGCAATATGGATTGACCATGATGACGTCGAGCCCTTTGCAGATGCTGAAGCAATCGCCGACGCGCGCGCTGGCCGACAAGGCGTTCGACAAACTAGCGGACAGAGCCATGCGGACCGACGCGAACGACATGCTCTACCAGTTCGAATCGTCCACGGATTACAATCCTGAGCCGGGTCTCGAGAAGATCAAGGCGCGGCTGATCGCCGTGAATTCGGCCGACGACCAGGTGAATCCGCCGGAGTTAGGCATACTGGAGCGGGAGATCAAGCGCGTGAAGCAGGGAAAATACGTGCTGATTCCGATCAGCGATGAGACCCGGGGGCATGGGACCCATTCCGTGGCGAAGTTGTGGAAGCAGTATGTGGTGGAGCTGCTAGGGAATTGACCGCTCTCGCAGGTCGCGGCTCTATTGATAACAGTCGCAAAATCAACAGTCCTTCAGAGCCGCGACCAGCGGGAGCGGTCAGCCCCAACGGAAGGCAGGTCGGGAACCTGCCTCACTTATGGCTTGGCCGGTTCGGGCCATGACGCCCTGTTTGTTCAGGAAAATGATGTCCGCGCGCCCTTGCCCGGTTTCATTAGTCCTTCAGAGCCGCGACCTGCGGGAGCGGTCAGCGCGGAGAAGGCAGGTCGGGAACCTGCCCCACTGGCTTAGCGGGTTCCGCGATAACGCCCTGTTCGTTCAGGATAATGATGTCCGCGCGCCGATTCCGCGCCCGGCCTTGTTCGGTTTCATTCGAGGCAATCGGCGCGGTATCCGCATACCCCGCGATCGAGAGGCGATTTCGCGGTACCCCGAACTTGCTGGAGAGTAATTCGAGAATCGCGATGCTTCGGGCCGCGGACAGGTCCCAGTTGCTGCGAAATCGGACGGTGCTGATGGGCTTCGAATCGGTGTGGCCTTCGAGGCGCACCGGGTTCGGCATCTTCGCGATCGCCGCCGCCACCTTCTCCAGGCCTTCGTAGGCGTCCGCAGAGATTACATCTTCGCCGGGATTAAACAACGCGGCCTGATTAAAGCTCACCACCAGTCCGCGCGCCTGCATACTGATGGTGATGCGGCCGGCGTCGATCTCCTTCTTCAGCTCCTCGGACAGCATTTTCAACGATGGTAGAAGCTCGGCGAGCTTCTGATCTTTCTTTTCGTCCGCGGACTTGCGCGCGCCGCCGGGCCCTCGCATCATGGCGTTGCCCTTGCCTGTATCGCTGACCGTGCCGCCCAGAATCGCGGCCACCATTTGTGTGATCTTTTCGCCCTCGAATGCTTTCTTCACGGACTCGGACACCTGTTGCGCTTTCCCTTTATCGGCTTGCGAGGTGGCGAACATCACCACAAAAAATGCGAACAGAAGGGTGATGAAATCGGCGTAGGAGACCAGCCAGCGTTCGTGATTCTCATGCTGCGGGACTTTTTTCTTCCGAGCCACGCCGTCAGGCCTCCGCCCGAACTGGCGTTTCGGATCCCTTCGGTGATTTCTCATCCCTCTTTTTTTCCTTGGCCTTGGGACGCTCCTGCGAATAGGACTCCAGCTTGGCTCGAATCAACTTCGGATTCAGTCCTTCCACGATGCCCGCAACGCCTTCGAGGATCATCTCCTTGCGCTGCGTCTCGGCGTGGATGCGCGCTTTGATCTTGGTCGCCGCCGGTAGAAAGAACAGGTTCGCAAGCCCCACGCCGTAGACGGTTGCGACGAATGCGACGGCGATGCCGTGACCCACTTCATCGATGTTGGCCAGATTCTTCATCACCTGGATCAGACCCATCACCGCGCCGATAATGCCGACGGTAGGCGCGTATCCGCCCGCGCATTCGAACACTTTGGCTTCCGCCTCCGCGTGCTGCTCCTCAAGATCGATCTGGAGCTCCAGCATTTTTCGGATCTCCTGCAGGTCCGTGCCGTCGACCGCCAGCGTCAGCGCCTTCTTCAGAAAGGGATCTTCAATCGCGAAAGCTTCCTGCTCCAGCGACACGAGTCCGTTTTTGCGGGCCTTGGTGGCGAAGCCGATCACTTCCTCGATCATGCCGAAGATTTCAACTTTCGTATCAAGGAATACGCCCTTGAAGCGCTTCAGCCCGCCGATCAGAACCGTGAGCGGCAGCGATATCATGACCGCTCCGCCGGTTCCTCCCAGCACGATCAGGGCGGCCGTGAACTGCGTCGACGTCCCTGATCTTTCCGCCCTCCATCAACAGCCCGCCCAGGATGCCGCCGAGTGCCACGACGATTCCCGCGACCGAAGCGAAGTCCGGTCTGGTGGACGCTGTCGCGGCTTTTGGCTGTCTAGCCTCTGCGGATTTAATTGGTTCAGCCATATCTCAATCGCGCGCGGGCAGGCCGTTGGAAATTTCCCGGCGAAACTCAATCACTTTACGAATCACATCGTCTGTGGATTCCAGCACCACGAATTTTTGGCCGTTCGTCATGCTGATGACGGTGTCGGGAGTAGTTTCCATATGTTCAATCAGATCCGCGTTGAGGACCAGTGGAACGTGATTGATGCGTGTCAGTCGAATCATGCGTCTCAGTTACCTGTTCCCCTTATCGGACGGGAAACGGGATCTGTGAACGCACGGGCGGCGGGGAGTGGGAATGCGCTACTTCAGCATTTCGGCAATGGCGCGCAATTCTTTACGAATATCCTGAATGAAGGTGTCCAGCATCGGCCCCGCCGCGAACAGCTCGGTTTGCACTTTCTTCGCCGGCTTGGCGGCTTTTGGCGCGCGCGCGGTTTCGGTCTTGCCGCGAGTCTCCAGGAATTTTCGTGCGCCTTCGATGGTGAACCGCTTTTCATAAAGCAGCCGCTTGATCTCCAGCACCATCTCGACTTCCTTGCGCCGGTAGAGCCGGTGGCCGGTGCCGGATTTCTTGGGGCCGAGCGAGGGAAACTCCGTCTCCCAGAATCGCAGCACGTAAGGCTTGATGCCCGCCAGCCGCGCCACTTCGCCGATGCGGAAGTACAGCTTGTCCGGGATTTCCTGCGGCGCGGCAGAAGCGGAATTGTTTTCGGCAGTGTTTTCAGGCACGCTCATTACGAGTACCCTTATCATAATGTCATCGCTGTCAGGAATCCATCCCGTCCGGGAAGCTTTACGAGCCGGGCGTCCTCTCGATCGCATCCTGATCGCCAAAGGCTCCGCCGGACCGCGGGTTCAGGAGATTGTCGATCTGGCGCGCGAGCGCAAGGTTCCGGTACGTTTTGAGGCGCGCGAAATGCTCGATCGGGCGGCCATGGGCGTGTCGCATCAGGGAGTCGTCGCGTTCGGATCGGCCGAGCGATTCGCGACGCTCGAAGAAGCCATCGCCGGGAAAGGGTTAGTCGTCGTCCTGGACGGCGTGGAGGATCCGCACAATCTGGGCGCAATCTGCCGGACGGCGCATGCGGCCGGCGCATCGGCCATCGTCATTCCCGAAAGGCGCGCTGCGGGATTGACGGAGGTGGTAGCGCGCGCGGCGGCGGGAGCGCTGGCGTATCTTCCCGTGGTGCGGGTGACGAACGTGAACCGGTCGCTCGAATCGTTGAAGGAGAGCGGCTATTGGATTTATGGGCTCGACGAGCGCGGCGAACACGTCTACGATCAGGTGGAGTTTACGGTTCCCACCGCCATCGTGCTGGGAGGCGAAGGAAAGGGATTGCACGAACATGTGGCGAAGCACTGCGATTTTCTGGTGCGCATCCCGATGCCGGCGGGAGGGGTCGCGTCCTTGAATGTGAGCGTCGCGGCAGGCGTGATGCTGTTCGAATGGCGCCGAAGAACGGTAGTTTAGATCTGTTACCATTGGGCATGGTATCTTGTTCGATCGTATTTGGGCTTAATCGCCGATGAATCCACGAGGCTTTGCACCCCGCCGGCCGAGGATTCGGGAGAACGTGAATGAAGCGATCCGCGCGCGTGAAGTGCGTGCGGTGTTTCCCGATGGCTCTGTAGAGGTGATGGCCACTCACCTCGCGGTGAAAAAGGCGCAGGAGATGGGCCTCGATCTGATCCTGATCGCCCCGACCGCCGAGCCGCCCGTCGCCAAGGCGATGGATTACGGACAGTGGCAGTACGAGAACAAGAAAAAACAGCACGAAGCCAAGCGCAAGCAGCACATCATCCAGGTGAAGGAACTGAAATTCCGTCCCAACACCGACGATCACGATTACGACTTCAAAAAAAATCACGCGATCCGGTTCCTGAAAGAAGGGAATCGCGTGAAAGCTGTAGTACAGTTCCGCGGCCGTGAAATCGCGCATACGGATCTGGGCCGCAAGCTGCTGATCCGTTTCTCAGAGGATCTGGCCCCCTACGGCACCGCCGAAGGAATGCCGCGCCTCGAAGGCCGCAACGCTCACGTGTTACTGAGTCCCGTGAAGGCTTCGACCGCGCATCCTCCGAAGGAAAAAGAGGCCAAGGATAAACCGAAGCCACCTGAAGGCGGAAGCGCCCCGAAGCCATCGTAGTCCAGCGAGCCGCGACCACAGGGAGCGGATTCAGCAGCCCGCACCACCCCAACAAATTCCGCAAGCGCCTGCCCACCACGCATCAATGCTCTACCGAGCCGCGACCATAGGGAGCGGAGCACTAGGTGGGACAGGCGCTTCCGCCTGTCGAGAGTTTTTTATTACCGCCACCGTCCTTCGTGAAAATAATAACGCCCTCCGCGAGCTTCCCATCGCGGTGCAACCCAAACAGCGCGAGGACGCGGCGGACGCCGCCAGGATCCCGCGATCCATACGTGCCGGTTCCCTTGCCATCCCCAATAGCCGTTGACCCAAACGTGCCCTGGACCAGGCGAGACTCCGATAACTTCCGCGCGGTACGGCGGCGGCGGAACGTTGGCATAATACACCGCGCCTCCGCAGGCAACCATCGTAAACGCCGCAAACACCGGCGCCAATAACCATGTTCGTTTCATAACTGCCTCCACTACTAGAAACGCCATTGCCGTTAACGGAGTTGCGCGCTTCACCTGGCATTAATGTGTAGCCTTCTTCATCACCTCGTGGCGCACGCACTCGTGCGTGCCGCGTCGAGACTCATCTCGACGCCAGTCCAATGAATATCGAAAAAATCAGCGCAATTTAATCCCTTCTTTCCAACCACATCGCGCTTTCATCCACAGCCGTCCGCGCCGTGCTCGCGTAAATTGTAGGCGAGGAGTTCAGGTGCTCTGCCAGCGGAGAACGGAACCGGCCAAGAGGGACATACTAGACACTGTCGCCTGCGGGCCTGCGTGCGTTGGATGTTCGTCGGTACACGACCGATGCCTTGCCGTTGAGGCGCAAACACAACGGTCTTCCTTGCCGGGAGAAGTAAACCCCGGCTAAAGGGCGCGCGCTCGATACATTTTGTTCTTTGAAAATTCGAATTGGTAGACTTGAAGCTGCCGATGCTGGCCCCTCAAGCAAACCTCAGGCCCCTGTTACGGGCCACATCGCGGGAATGGCGCGTGAACCTTCAACGCCTTTTCAAACGCAGTCACTTTATTCTGGGTGCGGAGCTGCGAGCGTTCGAAGGGGAGTTCGCGGCCGCGCTCGGTGGAGAATTCTCGGTGGGCGTGGCCAACGGGACTTCCGCGATCGAGCTATGCCTCCGCGACGCGGGCGTGACCGGCGGCGAAGTGATTACCAGCGTACTCTCGGCTCCGTTTTCAGGCGTGGGCATACGAGCCGCCGGTGCGATTCCCAGATTCGCCGATGTCGATCCCGAAACCTTACAGATCGACGCTCGCGACGTTGAGTCCCGCATCGCATCGCGTACGAGAGCCATCATGCCGGTGCACTTGTATGGACAGCCCTGTGAGCTCGACCAGTTCGTGAAGCTCGCGCGGCGGCATAAAATTCCGCTCATTCAGGATGCCGCGCAGGCGCACGGCGCGAAGTTCGACGGGAAACCGCTGGCGGCCTTTTCCCGATACGTGGCGTATAGCTTTTATCCCACGAAGAATCTCGGCTGCATGGGCGACGGCGGAGGCATCATCACGGATAACGCCGCCGCGCGCGACCGCTTAATCGTGTTGCGCGATGGAGGCCGTCATGGCGATCAGATCGCGCACAGCTTCGGCGTAAATTCGCGGCTCGACGAAATGCAATGTTGTTTTCTGCGAGTATTTTTGCCGCATTTGGAGGAGTGGAACGCGCATCGCGCGCGCATTGCGTCTATCTACGACGAGGAACTCCGTGAATGTTCCGGCGTCAGACTGGTGAAGCGGAGCGCGGGTTCGGTTCACCATTTATATGTGCTCCGTGCGCAGCGCCGCGACCAGCTAAGAGAGCACCTTGCGGCGAAGGGAATCGGAACGGCGGTACACTATCCGGTTCCACTTCACAAACATCCGGCCTTCGCGCAAAAGGGATCGTTTCCACATGCGGAGCGCGCTGTGATCGAAATAGTTTCCCTGCCGCTGTGGCCGTACATGAAAGAGAGCATGGCCCGACGCGTCGCCCGGCAGATCCGCAGGTTCTACTAATCTACGCGTGGCGTACGCACTCGTGCGTGCCGCGTCGAGACTCATCTCGACGCCGGGGCATCCACTAATGAACGCCTACCTCCGCGTCCACCGGGAATTCGAAAATCTCTCCCGCCACGTTGACGATTAGTTTTCCGACCCCCAGGTGTTTGCCGTTATTCGAGTAGAAAATCGCTCCGTCGGTCGATTGGCCAGGCAGCAGCTTACTGGCCACAAACGCGATCGCCGACGCGGCGGCCGCCGCTCTGAACTTTCCTCCACCCAGCTCCGCCTGTGCATCCTGACGCCGCGCCTCGTATCCATTGGTGGAATGCATTTTGGCATTGCCGTAGAGCGCCGCCTCGTATGCGGTAAGTAGTTTGATAACGGCCCCGCGGCTGGCTCTGTCCATTACGCTTTCGACCACGGTAGCGGCGGGCAGCGCAGTGATCGAGGATCCATCCGGCCTCTCAAACTTGAAATCCTGCGGCTTGACCTGCCACGACACCGGAGAGCCGTTGGAAACCGCTACCTGAAGCACCTCGTATTCTTTGATGTGGATGGGCAAATGGGCCCACATGATGGTCACGCCGCCGCGCGTCATGGTTCGGTATTTCAATCCGCCGGATTCAAACTCGATGATCTGCGCGCGCAGTGCGCCGCTCAGCACGACAGCCGCCAGCAGGAGAGAAAGTCGCGACGCCATATAGCTCCAGGATAGATTACCAGCGGAGGCAGATTGCCAATCGGCCGCAGGTCGCCAACCTGCCCCACATCAAAGAACCGGGTCGGCCAATAAACTACCACCGCGTATCCTCTCGAATCGCGCTCGCCAGACGCTTGCTGACTACGGCTTCGAAATTGTTCGACATCTTCAGCATCCAGCGCTTACTCGACAGCGGGGAAATCTTGCGGATGTGATCGGTATTGATGATCGTGCTCCGGTGAATACGGCGGAAGCGTTTTTCATCCAGCTTCTCACCCAGCGCCTTCAGGGAATGGTCGCTAAGATAGCGCCGGGCAGCAGTGATGATGTGCACCAGCTCGCCTTCGGCCTGGAATGCGACGATCTCCGCCGGGTCCAGCAGGTAGAGATCGGACCCGCGGCGGCCCACGATTTTCCGGGGCGCTTCGCTGGCCGCGGATGGAACGGACTTCAATTGACGCCGCGCCTTCTCGAGCGCTTTCTCCAGCCGTTCCCGCCGTACCGGCTTCAACAGATAGTCGATCGCGCCCACTTCAAAAGCCGCCAAAGCGTGATTTTCGTAAGCCGTGACGAAGATGATCAGGGGCGTCCGATCGCCGCTCAAGGATCGGACCACGGAGAGGCCGTCGAGCTCCGGCATTTGCAGATCCAGCAGCACCACATCGGGACGAAGATCGAAAATGCGGGAGATAGCCTCCGCTCCGGTGGAGGCTTCGCCGGCGATTTCGAGACCGGCGATGGAATCGATATGCTCGCGGAGAATCTCGCGGGCGATCGGCTCGTCGTCGGCGATCAGGACTCTCAAAGCACTGCCTCCAGAGGCCGCGCGATGGAAGCGTTGGCGGGAATCGAAAACGACACGCTGCTGCCGCCGGCATCGGAGCGAATGTGGATCTGCGATTCGGCTCCATAGCATAGCTGCAAGCGCCGGGCCACGTTTTCGAGGCCGACCCCGGATTTCTTATCGCCGGCCGCGGCAAAGCCGGTACCTGTGTCGCTTACGGAGATGTGGAGCATGCTTCGTTCCAGCCAGGCGCGCAGACGGACCACTCCCCCTTCGACTTTGGGCGCGATGGCATGCTTTACGGCATTCTCAATCAGCGGTTCGATGGAGAGAATCGGGATGGGGATTCGCAATGTCTCCGGCTCGACGTCGATTTCGATGCGCAGTTTTTCGCCAAGACGCAGTTTCTCGACTTCGAGATAGGCCTTGATAATATGCAGCTCCTGCTCCAGCGGCAAAAAGGTCTTGCCGGTCTCCAGGAAATAGCGCAAGATGTCGGCAAGATTCAAAACCGTATCGCGCGCGCCTTTCGCTTCCCGCGGAATAATTCCGTACAACGTATTCAGCGCGTTGAAAAGGAAATGAGGATGGATCTGCGATTGCAGCGCGCGCAGCTCCGCTTGCGAAACCAGGCGGCGCATTTCAGATTCGCGGAATTGTTCGATCTGCTCGGCGATCAAAGAGGATGCCCGCCCCAGCGCGATTAGGTCCTCGCTCAAATAGCGCCGTCCCCCTGTTCGCCGGCCCAGGAAAACGTTGCGAACGTCGCCCGATGCAAATCGCAAAGGCACAATCACTTCGACGCCGCGATCCTCCAGCTCCGCGCGCCTCTTCGAAAGCTGACCCACCACCACCGGGCGCCGCAAGTCCAGAACACCGAGTTTCGGATCGTCCACCACCGATGCATCGGCGCCCATGAAGCGCCCAAGCTCAGCCGCCGCTCCCGATAAATACTCGGCCTCGTCGTGGATGGGCACTTTCAGATTCTGAAGCAGAGGCTCCTGATCCGGACGGCGGAAGACCAGCCGGGTGAGTAGTCGCTGCACCCAGCCGCGAAGCATCGCGAACACGATCAGCAGCAGGCACGCCCCGGCCAGAAGCAGAGCCTGATAAAAAGGAGTCGATGTTCGCGATAACCACCCGAGCCTCCAGGCTTGCGCCACGCCGAGCGTGAACAAGGCCGCCAGGAAAACATTCGCCAGGAACCGCAGAAACGCGTCCAGCAGCACGAAGCGATAATCCTGCATCAGGACCAGCAGGGCCAGTGGAATCGCCGCATGATGAAATGCCAGTTCGCGCGACCACACCTGAGCCGCATGTCCTCCGCCGAGATGCACGAAAGACATCGCGAGCAGGAACAGCGACATGGTGCCGACCAGCCGCGATGTGTTGGCGCGGCGCGTTTGATCGGACCCAAAAAGGCCCGCTGCCGCAAAACACGTGAGCACGCCGAATCCGACGGTGATCAACTGCAATCCCAGCCGGTGGTACCGGGTTCCCTCGCGGAATAACTCCGCGACGTGCAGCGCGATCGTAACGGCGCTTAACGCATACCCGGACCTGACCAGCATCGGGTAGCGATTCTGCAAAGAAAGGTCGAACAACACCGCAGGCAACAAACTAAGCACGGAAAATCCGATGGCAACCGTGACGTTGGTGAAGGTGCTTCCCGGCGAGTTCGTACCTAAAACCAGCAGCGAGGCCAGATTCCACGCCAGCGCCAATGCCGCCGCGAGCATGGATTTCGTGCTCCCGCGCAGACGGCGGGCGGCACGGTCCTGGATCAATAAATACAGGAAGATGCCGAAGATCAAGACTCCGGCTGAGTGTCCAAGCGTGTTGACCAGCAGGGACTCGTTCACGGTCCAATCATATAATGACTTCGCAAAACCCATTTTTGTTTTTCATGCGAGAATTGCGGCTTGACTACTGTTCGCGTGAATCGTAAAGCCGCCGACCGAGCCGCCAGCGGCCATCCCTGGATTTTTTCGAGCGACGTCGCCGATCGCGGCGATGCACAGCCCGGCGATGCCGTCAAAGTCGCTGACCCTCGCGGACGGCCCATCGGCGTCGCGCATTATAGTTCGACCTCCCAGATCACCCTCCGTCTTCTCTCCACGAAACCCGAACCCATCGACCAGGAGTTCTTCCGCCGCCGCCTGACTGCCGCGATCCGCCATCGCGAGCGCATCGTCAAGGATTCCAACGCGTGCCGCCTCGTGTTCTCCGAAGCCGATCTTCTTCCCGGGCTGATCGTCGACCGCTATGGGAGCTACCTGGTCATTCAGACGCTCAGCCAGGGGATGGACAAGTCTCGCGATCTGATCGTCCATTGCCTGAAAGACCTGCTGTCGCCCGCCGGCATCCTCGCCCGTAACGACGCGGCGGTCCGCAAGCTGGAGAGCCTGCCGCTGGAGGTGACCGTCCTATTGGGCGAAGTACCCGAGCGGGTGATGATCGCGATGAACGGATTACAACTGGAAGCGGACCTTTTAAAGGGTCAGAAAACCGGCGTGTATCTGGATCAACGCGAAAACTATCTGGCGGTGGCCGCGACTGCCGCGAATTTCGAGCGGGGCCGCGTCCTCGATTGCTTCACCTCGACTGGCGGATTCGCTCTGCACACTGCGCGGCGCGCCGAGTCTGTGGAAGCGGTCGATTCGTCCGCCGCCGCTTTAGCGACGGCCGAGTCAAACGCCAAATTCAACGGCATTTCGAATATCCACTTCCGCCAGGCCGACGTCTTCGATTTTCTTTCCGGTATCGATCGCAAGTACGCCATGATCATCCTGGACCCCCCGGCGTTTGCCAAATCGCGCAAGATGCTGGACGACGCGGCGAAGGGTTACAAAGAGATCAATCTGCGCGCCCTGAAGCTGCTGGAGCCCGGCGGCATTCTGGTCACCTGTTCCTGCTCCCATCATATGAGCGAGGCGATGCTGTTTGAAATCGTCGCGCAGGCTGCTCTGGATGCGGGCAAAACACTCCGCGTGCTCGAGCGGCGGACCCAGGCGGCGGACCATCCGATTCTGCTCACCGTGCCCGAGACTTTGTACTTGAAATGCCAGATTCTAGAGGTTCTGGGAAGATGAAGATCTTTCACAGGCTGAAGCCTGTGCCACCCTCTGCTCGTCTGCTGAAAAAGCAACTTCACACACCGCTCCCTTCTGACTGTCCTTCCGAGCCGTGACCAAAGGAAGCGGTGGGTTTTTAGTCTGCGTGCACGGTTGCCAGTCCAGCACCACCTGCGGTATGGTGTCTTAAGTCGTTACGGCCCTTTCGGGTACTATTTGTAGTCCACGTCTCATTACTATTTGGAGGATCTTCCGGAATGCTATTGACCTCGTTGTCCGCCTGTTTCAGGCGCGCCTTCCCGGTTCTGTTGATGCTGTTAGCTGTTGCCGCGGGATGCGCGCCTTTGCGCGCGAGTGAGGCGGAGCTAAAACTGCCGGACCTGCACCAGGCGCTGTTTCTAGGCGGCATCAGCGGACCCACGCTCCTCATGTTCGGCCTGGGTGTCAGCGCGCTTGGCTTCGTGTTCGGCATCGCGATGTATATGCACCTGCGCAACCTTCCGGTGCATGAATCGATGCTTGAGATCTCCGAACTGATCTATGAAACCTGCAAAACGTACCTGATGACGCAGGGGAAATTTCTGTTGATCCTCGAAGCCTTTATCGGTTCCATTATCGTTTTTTATTTCGGTTATTTGAGCGCCCTGCCCTGGTTTGAGGTCGCCATCATTCTGGCCTTCAGCCTTATCGGCATCGCAGGCAGCTTCGGAGTCGCGTGGTTCGGCATTCGCGTGAACACCTTCGCCAACTCCCGCACCGCGTTTGCCAGCCTCCGAGGGAAACCTTTTCCTTGTTATGCGATTCCGCTCAAAGCCGGCATGAGCATCGGCATGCTGCTGATCAGCGTGGAGTTGTTCCTGATGCTTTGCATCCTGCTGTTCATTCCCGGCGACTACGCGGGCCCCTGCTTCATCGGATTCGCCATCGGTGAATCGCTGGGCGCGGCAGCGCTTCGAGTCGCGGGAGGAATTTTCACCAAGATCGCCGACATCGGCGCGGACCTGATGAAAATCGTTTTCAAGATCAAAGAAGACGACGCGCGCAACCCTGGCGTGATCGCGGATTGCACTGGCGATAACGCTGGCGACTCCGTTGGACCTTCGGCCGACGGCTTCGAAACCTACGGCGTGACGGGCGTCGCGCTGATCTCGTTCATCCTGTTAGCCGTCAACAACGACCTGGTGAAAGTCGAACTGCTGATCTGGATCTTCGTCATGCGCGTGATGATGGTGATCGCCAGCGGCCTCTCATACTTCCTGAATGAAGCGGTCGCCAAGGCGCGCTATCAGAACGTCGACAAGATGAATTATGAGACGCCGCTGACCACGCTGGTGTGGCTCACATCGATCATCTCCATCGCCGCGACCTATGTTGTTTCTTACCTGATGATCCCCGATATCGGCGGCGATCCGACACTTTGGTGGAAGCTTTCGACCATCATTACTTGCGGCACGCTGGCCGGCGCCGTGATACCGGAGCTGGTGAAAGTCTTCACGTCGGTCGATTCCGCGCACGTGAAAGAAGTGGTGTCGTCGTCCAAAGAGGGCGGCGCTTCGCTGAACATTTTGTCGGGCCTGGTCGCCGGAAATTTCAGCGCCTACTGGCTGGGCATGGCGGTCCTCGCGCTGATGACTGCCGCCTATTCGGTCAGCACCTATGGCATGGACGGGATCATGAAAGCGCCAGCGGTCTTTGCGTTCGGCCTGGTTGCATTCGGATTCCTGGGCATGGGCCCGGTCACGATCGCGGTGGATAGCTACGGCCCTGTGACGGACAACGCACAGTCAGTCTACGAGCTCTCTGTCATCGAAACAATTCCCAACATTCGCAAAGAGATCAAGGAAAAATACAACTTCGACCTGAATTTCGAGAAGGCGAAGCATCATCTGGAAGAGAACGACGGCGCGGGCAACACCTTCAAAGCGACCGCTAAACCAGTGCTGATCGGCACCGCGGTGGTCGGCGCGACCACAATGATTTTCTCGATCATCGTGAAACTGACCGACGGATTGAAGCCGGAGCTGATCCAGAATCTCTCGCTGATGCATCCGCCATTCCTGCTCGGCCTGATCGCCGGCGGCGCGATGATTTACTGGTTCACCGGCGCGTCGATTCAAGCCGTAACCACCGGCGCTTACCGCGCGGTGGAGTTCATCAAGGCCAATATCAAGCTCGAGGGAGCGGTCAAAGCTTCGGTCGAGGATTCGAAGAAGGTGGTCGAAATCTGTACGCAATACGCGCAAAAAGGCATGTTCAACATCTTCCTGACCGTGTTTTTCGCCACGCTGGGCTTCGCGTTCATCGAGCCGTACTTCTTCATCGGCTACCTGATCTCGATCGCGCTGTTCGGCCTCTATCAAGCCATTTTCATGGCCAACGCGGGCGGCGCATGGGATAACGCGAAGAAGATCGTCGAAGTGGAGCTGAAAGCGAAAGGCACGCCTCTGCACGACGCGACCGTGGTCGGCGACACGGTGGGCGATCCTTTCAAGGACACGTCGTCAGTCGCGCTGAACCCCATCATCAAGTTCACGACGCTGTTTGGATTGCTGGCCGTGGAGCTGGGAGTTTCCATGACCGAGAAGCAAGGCGCGAACTTCAGCACCGGCCTGGCGGTGGTGTTCCTGCTGATTTCCATGATCTTCGTGTGGCGGTCGTTCTACGGAATGCGCATTGTCGGATCGACGAAATAATAAAACCGCTCCCTGCGGTCACGGCTCGGTCCTGCGGTTTACTTAGCCGTGACCAAAGGGAGCGGTGTCCCCAAGAATCCTTAAATCATCTCAATCCGCACCGCGGCCGATTCTTCCCCGCGGCACCGCAACGACACCTGATACTCCCCGATCTCCAACCCCGCCGGCACCAGTGCATTCACCTGCTTCGTGCCGTTCTCATCGTCCACCGGAGCCACATAGCAAGTCGGCAGATCCGTTCCATCCAGCCTGAACGAAACTTCGCTTCTCTCCGCTCCATCCGGCAATCCACCCACCCAGGCCGAGACGCAGGCTCCGAGGCCCGCGCGCACTTGATTTGTCGCCCAAGTGCGTCCGTCGTAAATCCCGCGAATGTCGAACGCCCCCGTGACGGGACCGCAAACGCGCGCTTCTTTCGGCAGATCCACCGGGATGCGCACAGGCTTGGACCACCCGCTATCCCGCAGCGCCACCGACACATCGTGCCAGCCCGCGGGCAGCCCCAACGGCACTTTGCAGTTCGCCTGCCATGCGGTCCCCTCGTCGTTCCGAACAGCCGCGGGCCTTGCCCCATAGGGACCCACTTGAACAAACACATCGTCGCAAGTCAGATTCTGCTCTTCGGAGCTGAACCATATCGTGATGTAGTCGTCGCGATGAGCTGAAAAACTGTGATTCTGCAGTTCGCTGTTTTCTACGTTGAGCAAATCCGGACCTGCGCCCCGGCGCGCAACCTCGGGCCACTTGCGATAACACACCACATGCGCCCGCGATCCCGCTTCACTCCGGAACTCCACGCGAGCGAAGCCCGCCGTCCTGCACATGGCCATTAAACACGAAATATTCGGACCCACCCAGTTATCGAATTGCCCGCCCAGCTGAGTGCCCTCATAAAACTCCATCGCCGGTGTAGTTCCGTCGGGCTGATGGTCTGTGACGAAGGATTCGATGCACGCCATATCGGTCGACAGCTCGCAGACGCGCTCCAGCGCCAGCATCGGATGCTTCAGGTGATAGAGGACGCCGAAAAACAGCACGATATCGAAATAGCCGACCTCGCGCGGCGTCAGAAAGGTGATGTCGGCAACCACGTGCTCCACTTTAGAATCCATCATCGCCTTCGCCTCGCGAAAACGAGTCTTGCTGGTGGCATCCACGGCCACCACGGTGGCGCCGCGCCGCTCCATTTCGAAACTGAACCAGCCGTCCCACGCGCCGATATCGAGCACCCGCTTCCCGCGCAGGTCTTCCGGGATCGGAAATTGCGAAATGCGCCAGCGCTGCGTCTCGACCGATTGAATGCCGGGCACCACGCGGCCATCGGGGAGTTCGATGCTGTGATAGTAGCCGAGCTTCGCTAATTTGCCGCTCTCGCGCTGAAGATGGGCAGTGTATTCTGGGTTTCTGGCTTGTTCCATGCAAAAGGAGCCCGCAAAGTAATTATACTGGGCGCAGGTTCATGAACCGTCTTGTTGCAGGCACTTTTCTAGCTATGACCGTCCTAGCCGCTACTCCCGACCTTGCAGAACTGAATCGCATGATCGCCCGCTTCGCCCCCGCGGAGATTCGCGCCGACCCGTCGCATCTCGCGCCCGGTGATCAACAAGCACTTCAGAAACTGATTGAGGCGGCGCACGTCGTCGACGATCTTTTTATCACGCAGCTGTGGAGCGGCAATGCCGCGCTGCGCAAGAAGCTCGACGAAGACAAATCGCCGCTCGGCCAGGCGCGACTGCACTATTTCATGCTGAACAAAGGCCCGTGGTCCGACCTCGACGACCACGCCGCGTTTCTCCCTGGAGTGCCTCTGAAGAAACTTCTGGGCGCGAATTTTTATCCCGAAGATCTGACGCGCGATGAGTTCGAAACCTGGGTCGTCAAACTGCCCTCGGAGCGGCAGGAGGAAGCGCGCGGATTCTTCAGCGTGATTCGCCGCACTCAGGAGAGGAAGCTGTACGCAGTGCCCTACAATTCGGCGTACGAAACCGAGTTGGAGAAGCTCGCGAAATTGTTGGACGATGCCGCGGCGCTCACTCCGAATGCGTCGTTGAAACAGTTTCTGAGCCTGCGGGCCAAAGCTTTCCTATCGAACGATTATTACGAGAGCGACGTCGCCTGGATGAAGCTCGACGCGCCGATCGACATCACGATCGGCCCTTATGAGACGTATAACGACGAACTGTTCGGCTACAAAGCCGCCTTCGAAGCGTACGTAACTCTGCGCGACGATCGCGAGACCTCCAAACTGAAGGCGTTTGCCGATCACATTCAGGAGATCGAGAACAACCTGCCGATCGACGCGAAATATCGTAATCCTAAGATCGGAGCGCTCGCCCCGATTCGTGTTGTGAACGAAGTTTTAGCCACCGGAGACGGCGCCCATGGCGTTCGTACCGCGGCTTACAATCTGCCCAACGACGAGCGCATCGTCCGCGCGATGGGTTCCAAACGGGTGATGCTGAAGAACGTCCAGGAAGCGAAGTTCGCCAAGACCCTGGAGCCGATCGCGCAGCGCGTCTTGTCGCCGGCGGATCGCCGCGATCTCGATTTTGACGCGTTCTTCTCACACATTCTGGCGCATGAGATGACCCACGGCATCGGCCCGCAAAACGGTGTCCGTCAAGCCCTCAAGGAGCTGCATTCCGCCATCGAAGAGGCGAAAGCAGATGCGACGGGCCTGTTCATGCTCCAGTATTTATACGACCGCAAATTGATGCCCGAGGCAGAGCATCGCCTGTACACAACCTACCTCGCATCTTCGTTCCGGACACTGCGTTTCGGCGTGCATGAAGCGCACGGCAAGGGTATGGCGATGCAGTTCAACTATCTGACCGACAAAGGCGCATTCGTAGCGAATCCCGATGGAACCTACGCCGTCGATTTTCAAAAAATCAAACCAGCCGTCCGGGAGCTGGTTCACGATCTTCTCGATATTGAAGCAACGGGTGATTATGCGCGGGCGAAGAAGATGCTTGGGGAGCTGGGTGTGTTGCGTCCTGCAATGGAGCGGACGCTGGAAAAGCTGAAGGACATCCCCACCGACATCGAACCGATCCGTTAAGTGAGGCAGGTTCCCGACCTGCCCTCCGCCTAACTCTCCTCAATCGGCGTCACCGGATCGATGAACGGCCAGCACATCGCCCCGCAGAGATACACCGCGATCATCAGGTAGAAAAACAAATTCCAATCGCGCCACCGATCCAGAATAATACCGGCGATCCAGGGGGCCGCGAAGCCCGCGAGATTCCCCATCATGTTCATCGACCCGGCGACCGTGCCCGCGTATTTCCCGCCGACGTCCATGCAGGTGTTCCACGATGGCGTCATGTCGAGGTCGTTCGAGAAGCTTGCCAGCGCGAGCACGAGAGTGCCAAGCACCGCGTTCTCGATTCGCGTCGATAAGAAGAGAAACATCGCGGCGGCAAGCAGCCCGAACGTGGCGATTGTCCGGCGCGCTCGCCTGGTGCTTCCCCAGGATTTGGCGAGGCGCGGAACTATCAGTCCCGAAGTAAAGGCTCCGATGCCTCCGAACAGCAGAGGTAGAATCGCCAGGCGCGACGCGGCCTCCGGCGTCTGGTGCCGGTATTCCTGCAAGTACGTCGGCAGCCAGGTGATGTAAAAATACCAGGGAAACGACAGGCAGAAATACTGGATCCAGAGCAGCCACAGACTGCGATTCCGAATGAGTTTCGCCCAGGGTACATTGGCGTGGCCGGCGGCGTTGGCGCTGACGCCTTTTAGCAGCTCGAGTTCGGCGGCGTTGACGGAGGGATGGTCCTCAGGGCGGTCGCGAAACCAGCGGTGGAAGAAAAATGCCCACACCACGCCGAGCGATCCGAAGCAGACGAACGCCCATCGCCAGCTCATGTGATGCATCGTGAAGATCACCAGGGGAGGGGTGAACGCGCCACCCCAGCGCGCGAAGGTCCACATGAATCCTTGCGCGCGCGACCGTTCGTTCAATGGCAGCCATGAGCTGAACGCTTTCGTCAGGTTGGGAAATCCGCCCGCCTCGCCCGCGCCGAACAGCAACTGGATCACCCGGAGTGAGCCCAGACTCCACGCCGTGCCGGTAAGCGCCGTGAACGTTGACCACCACAACACGATGCGCACCAGCACGCGCCGCGGTCCCATGAAATCTCCCAGCCAGCCGCTGGGCACTTCGAACAACGCATATGCCAGCGCGAACGCGCTGAATACCGATCCCATCTGCGACTTGGTGAGATGCAATTCGGCCGAGATGGGCTTGGCCGCCTGGGACATGGCTACGCGGTCGATGTAGGAAAGAATCGCCAGCGTGACGGCGAAAAAAATCACCCAGTGGCGCGCGTGTGTTGGCTTCACGAGGCAACCTCGCGGTCGAGCCACTGGAGATAGGCTTCGGACCCGTCGACAACGGGCAGCGCGATCACTTCAGGAATTTCGTACGAATGAAGCTGTGCGATCGCCTCGCGCAACTTGGCGAAAGCCTCGCGCCGGGACTTGATCACCAGCACAAACTCCGCCGCGTCTTCGACCTTGTCTCTCCATCGATAGATACTGCGGACCCCGGGTAGAATATTCACGCACGCCGCGAGCCTCTCCTCCACCAGGCGCCGCGCAAGCCCCTCGGCTTGCTCTCCGGATTCGCAGGTGGTGAGTACGACAATCTTGTCAGTCACCACAAGAGAATATCATTTAGAGCGTATGCGGAAATCGAAGAGCCTACCGCCTCCCGAGCACTTCGTCTTTCTTTGCGATGTCTTGCCGGACTTAGCCCGACTGCTGCGCGACCAGCTCCGGCGAGGAGGGGAGCGCGCGTTGGCGGAACAGATCCAGGAACTGCGGATTTACGGCAGGTGCTGTGACGCGACACCTTGCGGGACATTTTATTGCCTGCCTAAAGATGAGCGCCAAAAACTCTATAGAGCGAGGCGGGTTCGGAGCATCGGAGCAGGAGAGATGTATGCAGCAGAGGGCAGGATCGTCGAAGTCACAACCCTACTCCCAGAAGTGGACTCCGTGCTTCGCGAGATCTTTCCCGAACCCGAGAAATGGAACGACAAACAGACCTGATGCCGAAATGTATGGCGAACCCAGCCAGGACCCCTATGCCGTTTCGGTGCTCTCTTCGACAACCCGCCCGTCGAACAGGTGGATATTGCGATCCGCGTACCGCGCGTACCTAGGATCGTGCGTCACCATGCAGATCGTGGCCCCACCCCGATGCAGCTCGCGCAACAAATCCATCACCGCTTCGCCATTCGCCGAATCCAGGTTTCCGGTCGGCTCGTCCGCCAGCAGGATCGCCGGATCCCCGCCCAGTGCGCGAGCTACCGCGACGCGCTGCTGCTGACCGCCGGAAAGTTGCGACGGATAATGCTTCACGCGGTGCGACATACCGACGCGCTCCAGCGCCTCGTGAACTCGCTTCTTGCGCTCCGCTCCCGGCATCCCGCGATACGTCAGCGGCAACTCGACGTTTTCGTAGACGGTAAGATCGCCGATCAAATTAAACGCCTGGAAAATGAATCCGATCTCGCGATTCCTGATCCGCGCCCGCTCGCTTAGCTTCAGCCCCTGCACCGGCTTCCCGTTCAGGACATACGTCCCATCCGACGGCGAATCGAGCAGCCCCAGAATCGCCAGCAGCGTCGACTTCCCGCATCCCGACGGCCCCGCGATCGACAGGTATTCGCCCTTTTTAATGTCCAGGTGAATGCCGGCGAGCGCGTGCGTTTCCACATCGTCGGTGACGAACACCTTCGTCACGCCGTCCAGATAAATCATCGATTCAGCCATCGTATTCGCTCCCTAATTGAGTCTTATGCGCGGATTCGCGTCCTGCGCCGACATGTCGGACAAAATCACCTGATCGCCTACCTTCAACCCCTCGACCACCTCGATCGTACTGACACTACTGCGGCCCAGCTTGACGGTTACCCGCGTCGCGGTCTTTCCGTCCTCGTCCAGCTTAAACAAACTCGCGGAGCTATTCGGCTGCCCGAATACCGGCCGGCCCACGAACACCACGTCCGCCAGCCGCTCGATCTCGATCTGGCCGTCCACGCTGAGATCCGGAACCGCGCCCGGCGGCAACGGACCATCTAGTCTTACGTCAACCGTGCGCGTTCCGTTCACAATAGATGCATCGATCCGGCTCACATGCCCCGGAATGGTTCCGTTGCGCGTATCGATCTCGGCTTTCTGGCCCAATAAAATGTCCTTCGCCTGCGTCTCGGCGATCTTCAGCTCCGCTTTCAGCTTCCACGGCTGCGCGATCTTGGCCATCACGTCGCCCGGCTTCACGCGCTGCCCGACTTGCAGCGTCATTTCCTGCATGCGTCCGTTGATCCCGGCCGTGATCGTCAATTCCGACACCTGCTTTTTCTTCAGGTTGTAGGCCGCGCGCAATTTGTCGACTTGCACCCGGGCCGACCCCATCTGCGCATCCACCGATTCCTGTTGAATGTCGAGCTTCTGCTTCTCCATTTTGTACTTGTTGGCCGCTTGCTCCCACTTGGCCACCGCCAGCTTCACGCTCAGCTCGCTCTCGAGCTGCATCTTGCCGAGCTGCTCTTCTTTCTCTTTCTGAAGCGCCGCCTGCTGCAGATCGCTCTGCGCGCTCGAAACCACCGACTGCTGATCGAACGTCTTGCTCTGCAGCTGGACCTTCAGGTCGGCGAGCGTCGCCTCCGCCTGCTTCACCTGCCACTCCAGGTCGTTCGCCGCCAGCTGCATGTCGGGATTGCTCAAGACGAGCATCACGCTCCCGGCCTTCACGTCGTCGCCCGAATGAGCGACAATCTTGTCCACCTGGCCGTCGAACGCCGCCGGGATCCAGATAATATCCTCCGGCTCCAGTGCCCCCAGTCCGCGCACCTCGCGGAGCATCGGGCCCCTCTGAACGGCCTGGATCCAGACCGTCGCTCGCTCCACTGTGGGAGCGGCCGGCTTCAGCAGCATCAGCCGCCAGGTGATCAAACCCATCGCCGCCGCCGTCAAGGTGAAATAAATCACCCGCCGGATCATCTTCTTTTTAGCGACGCCTTCGCGTTTAACGTCCATATGAATCCTCTCCAGAAGAGTGGCACGCCGTCTGCCAATCCCTGCGCACCCTAATCATACTCAAAAATAGAGAGTTACGGGTCCGCCAAGTTGCCCACGCTGTTCGTTCATGGGACGCCTTGTTCGAAAAAACCAGTTGCCCCAGTAGTTTCTAGCATGTTGTGACCTGCGGACCGATTATCGGGCGCCCTTGGGTTCGTTTTGCCGCTTCGAGCCCGCGGTAACGACATCTTCCTGTTTCCTTTCCGGATTGCTTGGGTTCGTTTCGCAATTTTTGTTGAACATCCTATCGGCTTTCCGTCCTTCGTCTGGCGCTCTTCACGCTTATCAGTATCGAGGATGTGCGGCGGAAAGAAGCGTCAGTTTATCCTCTATGTTACGGATTGCCGACGGGTTATGGCGAGTTAACGTGGTGTGATAGGTTGGTAAGCAGTCGGGCGACACGGGCTGACCGCTCCCGCTGGTCGCGGCTCTGAAGACTGCGAACCTGCGGACCGATGGTCTATCGGTCCACCTGAGCCGCGACCGTGAGGGAACGGGCGGACGCGGAAGACTGTTTCGGTGGGGATCTTTGGAGCGGGAGACCGGATTCGAACCGGCGACATCGACCTTGGCAAGGTCGCACTCTACCAACTGAGTTACTCCCGCTGAGTTTTGGGCAGCACCTGATATTGTCGCGCTAGCACCAGGGAATGTCAAATTCTCTAAAAGTGTTCAATTTTGCACGCAAGCCAAGGGCCGATTTCCACCCTCAGAACGAAGCGTAATCAAAATGTTTTACTACATGAGTAGTATTTTAATAATCCCCGTAAATTACTGAAAATAAGAGATATGAAATATAGGAAAAGTCCTCTTCCCCTACACTTCTTTTATGGTATGCTGAGATTCCGCAAACGAGAGGCGGCCAGTTCTTCAGCCCCCTCCGCGTTCGTCGAAGAAGCAGTCAACGGTTCCAAATCGAATCGGTAGCGAGAGTACTTTATTATTTCCACAGGCTGTGGAAACGTTGTGAGAATTTTCTGTCTCAATGGGTGGGGCACCGGTTGTCCCGGGGAATTTAGGTGAGCGTGGACTTAGAAAACATTGGAATGGCATCGGCCGCGCAGCCCATGCATGCGAATATTTGGGATCAGATTAAAGCGAGGCTAGCCGCCAAGATCAGTCCGCAGGATTTCCAGAACTGGGTGACACGAACGTCTTTTGAGGGAGCGGACTCCAGCACGCTCCGCGTCAAGGTTCCCGACCAGGTCACCCGGGAATGGATGGAGCAGGAGTACGGTGAGCCAATTCGCCAGATCATTCAGGAATTAAACCTGGGCATCGCGCGCGTCGTCTATATTCCCTCCGCCGCCGGCTTTGCCCCTCCGCCTCCGTCCGATCATGCCGGAGCCGAGCCGATTTTCGCCAGCGCCAGCGGACAGCTCAATCCCAAATTTCGCTTCGACAATTACGTTGTCGGTTCGTCCAATCAGTTCGCCAATGCAGCGGCGCGGGCCGTCGCCAACAGCCCTTCGCGCAGTTACAATCCGCTCTTTATTTACGGCGGCGTCGGGATGGGAAAGACCCACCTGATGCATGCGATCGGCCGGGATCTTCTCGATCGCTATCCCAGCATGCGAATTGTCTACACCTCGAGCGAGCGCTTCATGAATGAGATGGTGAACTGCATCCGTTCGGACCGCATGCCGGCCTTCCACCGTCATTACCGTTCGGCCGATGTGCTGCTGGTCGACGATATTCAGATCCTCGCCGGCAAGGAACGTACCCAGGAAGAATTCTTCCACACTTTTAACGAGCTGTACGATCATCAGAAGCAGATCGTCATCTCCAGCGACTCCGCCCCGAAAAGCACTCCCGGCCTGGTCGAGCGACTCCGCTCCCGCTTCGAATGGGGCCTCATGGTCGATATTCAACCACCCGACCTCGAAACCAAAATGGCGATCCTGGACAAAAAAGCCGAGATGGAAGGCCTCACTCTGCCGGAGGATGTCCGCAACTACATCGCCACCAAAACCAAATCCAACGTCCGCGAGCTGGAAGGGGCCATGATCAAACTGGTGGCCTATTCCTCGGTCACCGGCTCGGCCATCAATCTGGCCATGGCGCAGCAGGTTCTGAAGTACCTGATCCCGGGCGGAGAGCGCCGCGTCAACATGGACGCCGTGCTGCGCGCCGTGGCTGAGAAGTTCCAGTTACAGCCAGCGCAGCTCAAGCAGAAGACCAACGCCCAGCAGATCGCCTACCCGCGCCAGATCGCCATGTACCTGATCAAGGAACTCTGCCACTCCTCCTTGCCTGAGATCGGCCGCATGTTCGGCGGAAAGCACCACACCACCGTGCTCCACTCTGTGCAGAAGATCGACAAGCTGCGCCAGCGCGATGCCGATTTGAACAGGATGATACACAGCGTAATCGACTCAATCAATTGATGTTGTTTCTCTTATCCACAGTTGCAGACCGAATTTGCCTGTCGAAGCCTGTGGGAGATCCGGCCAAGCTCAAAAAATGCACCGTTTCACACCTCGAAAAGCACAGGCTGGGGTAGTAATAAATGGTCGGTCTTGCTATAATTTAGAGAGAAATCAACGTTTCAACAGCACCTATGAATCTTCTTCTTCTCTAAGTAGTTATTTCTAAGAGAAAAAGAGAATAGAGAAACCGTCCATGGAATTCACCGTTAGCAGGGCAGATCTGGTCCGCGAACTGAACCTCTCGCAGGGCGTTGTGGAGAAGAAGACCACGATTCCTATTCTGTCGAACGTTCTGGTCGAGGCCGATGGCGATAAGATCGTCCTCACCGCCACCGATCTGGAGCTCGGCATCCGCTGCTCTTGTCCAGCGCGCGTGAAGAAATCCGGCGGCGGGACCATTCCTGCGCGCCGCCTGCTAGATTACGTGCGCCTGCTGCCCGATTCCGACGTCCAGGTGAAGATCCAGGACAATCATTGGGCCAGCCTCACCTGTGGCCGTTCCAAGACGCGCATCGCGGGCATGTCGCGCGAAAGCTTCCCGGAACTGCCCAAGATGCCGGAAGTGCTGGCCGAGATCCCTATCGGCGTGCTGGCATCGATGATCGGGAAAACCATTTTCTCTATATCGAGCGAAGAATCGCGCTTCACGCTCAACGGGGCGCTGATGGTGCTCAAGAAAGGCGGCCTCGCGATGGTCGCAACTGACGGACACCGCCTGGCGATGGTCGAAAGCAGCGCGGAACTGCCCGGCATCACCGGCGCCTATCGCGCCCTGCTTCCTAAGAAAGCCATGAGCGAGCTGCAGAAGCTGGCCGGCGATTCCGATCCCGCCGCGATCGTTCATTTTTCCGGCGACGAAAATCATTTATTCTTCCAGCTCGGCGATCGTTTGTTGCTGAGCCGCAAACTAACCGGCAATTTCCCCGACTACGAGCGCGTGCTGCCGAAAGAACATGGCCACACCGTCACGCTGGAACGGGACGAGCTGCGTGGAGCCATCGAGCGTGTGGCGCAGTTCTCCGATGAACGTTCGCGCGGCATCCGCGTCCGAGTGGAGAAGGACGAAATGAAAATTCACTCGTCCGTTTCGGAGACCGGGGAAAGCGAAGAGAGCATACCGACGGCATATGAAGGCCCGTCCGTCGAGATCGGCTTCAACGCCCAATACATGATGGATTTTTTGCGTGCCGTTTCCGACCAGCAGGTGTCATTCCTGTTCAAGGACCCGCACAGCGCAGGCGAACTTCGCCCGGCAGGCGAGAAAGCGGAAAACTACCGCTACGTAATCATGCCGATGCGCATTTGATCTTGCTCCAATGATCGGACTCCGACGTCCCGTGTCGAATTAACTGCCGGACGGCAACTGAGCCGCGACCGTCAGGGAGCGGGCAGACGAGCTACCGAGTTTTTAGATCTGTCAAGAAGTAGGAAGTAAATTTATCAACCATGGCAACACGAGATATTGGCGGCCAAAACGTCTACGATTCAACAAGCATTAAAGTGCTGGAAGGTCTGGAAGCAGTTCGCTTGCGTCCTGCGATGTACATCGGTTCCACCGGCGAAGCCGGCTTGCATCACCTGGTATATGAAGTGGTGGACAACTCTGTCGACGAAGCCCTCGCCGGCTACGCGACCGATGTGAGCGTTACAATTCACGACGACGATTCCGTCACCGTGGTCGACAACGGCCGCGGAATCCCCGTGGACATTCACGAGGAAGAAGGCATCTCCGCGGCGGAAGTGGTTATGACCAAGCTTCACGCCGGCGGAAAGTTCGATTCGAATTCTTATAAAGTCTCGGGCGGCCTGCACGGCGTCGGCGTAAGCTGCGTCAACGCGCTCTCCGAAGCTCTGCACCTCGAGATCTGGCGCGAAGGCGGCACTTTTGAGCAGGATTACGCCAAAGGCATTCCCAAAGGTCGCCTCGAAAGAACCGGCAATGCCAAGAAAAAAACCGGCACCAAGATTACCTTCAAGCCGGACACGTCCATCATGGACGCGACTAAGTTCAACTTCGACACTTTAGCCCAGCGGCTGCGCCAGCTCGCGTTCCTGAACAAAGGCCTGCGCATCGTGTTGACCGACGAGCGCGAGGATCCGCCCCGCGCCGAGAACTTTCATTTTGAAGGCGGCATCGCCGAGTTTATCAAGCTGCTCAATAAAGGCAAAAGCGTTCTCCACGACAAGCCCATTCACTTCGAAGGCGATCGCGAGCTGCCCAACGGCGGCACGCTCAGCATGGAAGTCGCGCTGCAGTACAACGATTCCTATAGCGACACCATTTTCAGTTTCGCCAACAACATCAACACCGTCGACGGCGGCTCCCACCTCAGCGGTTTCCGCAGCGCCCTCACGCGCACCATCAACGCGGCGGGTCAGTCGGGCGGCCTTTTTAAGGACGTAAAAGAGAATCTCACCGGCGATGACGTCCGCGAAGGTCTCACCGCCGTCATCAGCGTGAAGCTCCCTCAACCGCAGTTCGAAGGTCAGACCAAAGGCAAGCTCAATTCCGACATTCAGGGCTACGTCGTGCAGCTGGTCAACGAAAAACTCAGCGAATTTTTCGATAAGAATCCTTCGGTGATGAAGAAGATCGTCTCGAAGGCCATCGACGCATCGCGCGCCCGGGAAGCCGCCCGCAAAGCTCGCGATCTGACCCGCCGCAAAGGCGCGCTCGACTCCGGAGGACTCCCCGGAAAGCTGGCCGATTGCCAGGAAAAAGATCCCGAGCGCTGCGAGCTGTTCCTGGTCGAAGGCGAATCGGCCGGTGGAACCGCGAAAGGCGGCCGCGACCGACGCTATCAGGCCATTCTTCCCCTGCGCGGAAAAATTCTCAACGTGGAAAAGGCCCGGTACGACAAAATGCTGGGCCACGAAGAAATCCGAGCCATGATCACGGCCATCGGCACAGGCATCGGCAAAGACGATTTCGACGTCACCCGGCTGCGCTACGGCAAGATCATCATCATGACCGATGCCGATGTGGACGGCTCCCACATCCGGACCCTCTTGCTGACCTTTTTCTTCCGCCACATGCAGGAGTTGATCAAGCGCGGCAACATCTTCGTAGCCCAGCCGCCTCTTTATCGGATCAAAAAAGGCAAGAGCGAGAAGTACATCAAAGACGACAAGGAATTTACTCGCGAAATTCTGCGCCGCGCTACCGAGAACGTAAAAGTCGAGCTCGGGGACAAAGCGATCCTCGAAGGCACTGAGCTTCGCAACTTCTTGATGTCGCTCGACGATTTCCAGTTGACCTTCCGCCGTCTGGAGCGCCGGCTG
The DNA here is from genome assembly GCA_963813145.1 of Bryobacterales bacterium. Taxonomy (GTDB): domain Bacteria; phylum Acidobacteriota; class Terriglobia; order Bryobacterales; family Bryobacteraceae; genus Palsa-187. The sequence goes on along the minus strand of CAWEXX010000001.1, from coordinate 468,558 downwards.
CGCGAGCCGCGGGTGGTGAACGTGCTGTCCCGCGCGGACCTAGCCATCGATACCAAAGCGGATTTTCAGGAAGAGAAAAACCTTCGCGCGGTCTACGAAGCCTTAAAAGCCGATAAAGTGGATGCCGCGATCAGTCGCGAAGAAGAGCACTCGTCTTGGAGGGTCACCTTCAAAGACCCCACCAATGCGGAACGGGCGATCGATATCGAGCTCGCCACACAGCCTGAATACAAACGACTGAGAGCCGGAGCGCGGGCTGCGGCGAAGTTCAACCGGCCTCCGTTCGTGGTAGTCAAAGAAGCCCATCGCGACGAGCTTCCAGGGTGGCGTGAACTGCTGGCGCATATCAAAAATGAAGGCACGCGCGAAGTGAACGTCCAGCGCTACAAAGGCTTAGGCGAAATGAACGCCGAGCAGCTCTGGTCCACCACCATGAACATCGAGACGCGGACGCTGCTGAAGGTGTCGCTCGAAGATCTGGTGCAAGCGGATCTGATTTTCACCACTCTGATGGGTGAAGACGTCGAGAGCCGGCGGCACTTCATTGAAGAGAATGCTTTAGACGTTCGCAATCTCGACGTCTAACCTCACAACCGCTCCTACAGGTCGCGGCTCTGTTACCCTACTCCGGTGTTTAGTCCACATACACGCGCTTGACGCGGGCGCTGATACCGCATAACACGCTGTAAGAAATGGTCCCGGCGACCCGCGCGATTTCTTGCGCGTCGTTGCCGGGACCCAGCAGAGTGACTGCGTCCCCTACTCGCAAGTCATTTGATTCTATGGTGGTTAGGTCCATGGACACGGCGCCGGTGATGGGCATCAGTTGGCCGTTGGCGATCACTCTTCCACGATTCCCCAGGCGGTGCGGAATCCCATCGGCATATCCGGCGGCCAAAATGGCGATGCGCATAGGTCTTGGCGCCTTATAGATTCCGCCGTAGCCGACCTGCGCTCCAGCCTCTATGTCTTTGACGGATAATACGGTTGCTTTCCAGGTCAGGGCCGGTTTCACGCGCAGTTGCATGGCCGGTCCGCCGCGAGATGGAGACACGTAGCCATAGATCGCATGGCCGACGCGCACCAAGTTGCCCCAAGCGGCGGTGCGATGGTAGGCCACTGGTATCGTGCTGGAAAGATGGACGTAGCGCGGCTTGCCGACCTTATCCAGAACGGATTCGAAGCGCGCGATCTGCCGTTCGGTTTGCGGACTTTCGTAGTTTGCAGCCGATGCGAAATGGGTCATGAGGCCCTCTAAGGGCGTTGATTTGATGGCTTTGGCGATTTCATCCGGAGCGTCGCGGACGCCCAGCCGTCCCATGCCGCTGTCGATTTTCAGATGGTATGCCACATCAGCAGTAGCGATGTCTTCGAGCGAATGAAGAACCGGCGTAAGCTGGAACTCCTTGAAAGAAGGTCGGTTCTCCGGCAGGTAGTCGGCCATCACCAGGATGCGAGCATGAATTCCAGCCTCGCGCAGGACCACACCTTCTTCCACGTTCGATACGGCAAGCCATTGAGCGCCTTCGGCTTCCAAGACCTTCGAGACCTCGATTGCGCCGTGGCGATAAGCGTCGGCCTTGACGACTGGCATGACTTCCACCGCGGGGCCGACGGAGCCTTTTACCGCCCGGTAATTGTCCCTGATGGCGGAGCGGGAAATCTCGATCCAGCTACGCATGGGCCAGCCTCGTTAGCAGCTTTTCGTAGGAATCAGTCACCGCATCCCAACTGTAGCGCTCCTCGACGCGCTTGATCGCCTTTAATTGCCGCTCTGCACGCTCCTCGGAGGGCATCATTGACGTTCGTTTGATCACTTCGGGCAGGTTTTCATGCGTAAAAGGGATCCCTGCACCGCCGGCCACTTCGGCGTTTTCGGGGGTGTCGAGGTAGAGTGTCAGCGCGCCCCGGCCCATGGCTTCGATCAAAGCCGGGTGAGTGCCTCCCACCTCGGTGGCGTGGATGTAGGCGAAGCAGTGGGAGCCCAGCTCCTTATATCCGTCGCCATAAATCGAGCCGGGAATCACGATGCGCGGATCCTTGGTGTCGCGAACTTTGGCGATATATTCAGCGGCGTAGGGAGCATCGCCGATGAGTGCCAGTTTGAGTGGCGTGTCTACCTTCTCGAAGGACTCGCGGACGAGCAGACCGTTATTTTCGGGCTCCATGCGGCTGACGTAGAGGAAGTATTTATCCGGCTCCAGGGCGAGGTCGTGCAGGATGGCGGTGGTCGTGAGCGGTCCGATTTCGGCGCCGTAGGGGATCATCTCCGACTCGCGATGATAGCGGGCGCGATAGTATTCGGCGATGGCTCGCGCATCGGTGACTACTGCGTTGGGCATCCACGTGGCCAGCCATTCGGAGAGTTGATACCAGGCCTTCGCTAGCGCGTTCCACTTTTTACGATTGCGCTCCAGCCCGTCTACATTGAGCGCTACGGGCATGCCTAATACTCGCGGCATCCAGGTGAAGACGGCATTCGCGGCGTTGCAGTAAAGGACTGCGTCGTTGCGGTGTGCGAGCAGGTGAAGGGTGGAGAGGAATGTGTGGACGATGGTGTCCAGATATTTGTGGCGGATGGTGGGGAGGCTCACGAGATTTACGCCGCGGTAGGGAGACTCGGATTTCTGGCGGCAATAGACGGTGACTTGATGGCCTCTTGCGGCCAGGCGGGTGGAAAGTTCCTCGGCGAAGGTTTCGAAGCCGCCGTAGCGGGCGGGGATGCCTCTGGTGCCTAGGATGGCTAGCTTCAACATCTGATTATTTCACGCCCAAGCGCGAAGCTGCCAAAGAACAGAAAAAAAATCACTTCACTTAGCCCCATGTGTCAACGTGGGGTTGCCACACGTAGCCCCACGCTGACGCATGGGGCTGATAACTTAACGAAGAACCGCTTTGGGTGTCAGTTCGGCGATCCGAACACTAGCCCCGGCCGGTGCGGGACGCTTTCGCTAGGCCTCTGGCTGTGGGTTTTGGGGCGGGGCGGCTTACTGGTTCGTAGGAGAACCAACTGGAGATATAGTCGTCTTTCGCGCGGCGGCGGCGCATGATTTCTTTGCGCTTCGCTAATACGCTCTTGAGATGCTTGGCCAGGAACCAGAAGGCTCTTAGGGACGAATGTTCGCGGACTACGCAGGCGCAGATGACTACCAGGTCCCGGCTGGTGATCGAAACCCAGTTGCGGCGATACAGGTCCGGAGTCATGTTCTTAATGCGCATCAAGAACCGGTTCTTCACCGAGTGCATGTTGATTTCGGGCGGCAGCGCGCGGCGATTGCCGGGGAGCACCGCGCGCACGTGATAGCCGCGCGCCAGCGGAGTATACAAGCAACGCCAAGCCATCAATTGCGCGCGCCACGCTACGTCGGCATCTTCGCGATAGACGAAAAAGTCGGGATCGAAAAACTCGCCCAGGATGGAAATATCGTCGATCATTTCGCGGCGATAAAGAGCGGCGGCGGCGGTGGCTCCGAACACGTATTCGAAATTGAGGTAGTGGCCGTTATCCACTTCCTGGCTGCCGCGATCGAGATGGCGCAGCATGGGAGTGAAATAGATGCCGGTGGAATCGACCAGTTGCTTATCGGGAAGATCGAAGGTGGCTCGAATAGTGAGCAATTTGCCACACACCGTTCCGACCTTGGGATCCACCTGCCCCGCCTCGACCAGCGCCTGTATAAAATTGGGCAGCAGCAGGACATCGGGGTTCAGGGTGAGCACCCACTCGCCCGTGGATAGACCGATGGCTTGGTTCTGCGCCGCGGCGAAGCCGATGTTTTCATCGTTGTAGTGGATCTGGCAGGTGTCGCTAAACTGTTCCAGAAGATCGACCGTACCGTCGGTCGAGGCATTATCAATGATGATGACCTCGAGATTCGGATACTTCTGTTCCAGGACGGATTCGAGGCAGCGCTTGATGAATCTGCCGCTATTGTAGGTCACCAGGGTGACAGAGACTAAGTCGTTGTAGGCCATGCGATATCAGAGAATTAGAGAATTTCTACCGCCCCGCGCCGCGGTTCTCCCAGGGGAGACCAGGCACAGGCCTGCAAACCGGACAATCTTGCTATAACTGGCAACCGAGTGAAGGCTTCGGTCTTGAATCATCCGCGCGACCATCCGCGGGAAGGAACTGAGCACAACCGCCAGACAAACTGCTCGGTATCCGGCTGAGTGGAAGTGCTTTGCTGCATACCTCATAAGGCTAACACACCAATAGATGGCACGGCATCCCGGGTCGATTTTTCCCACGGAATGCGCACCCAGGTGGGCGGCTTGGACCGAAGGAACATATTGGATCTGATAGCCGGAATCTAATGCTCTTTTACAAAAGTCTACATCTTCAAACCACACGGGATAGAAGCTTTCATCGAAGCCCTGCAGGGTTTTCCACACGTCGCGGCGCGTCATTAAGAAGGCGCCGGCGGGTTGTTCCACCTGGCCTGCTTGATCGAGATCGCGATCCTGATACCGGTACCGGCGGTTCACCGGATTGGACGGCCACAGACGATTGATGCCGAACAGCTCAAAAATCAACGAGGCGGGTGTGGGGAGGCGGCGGATGGAGAGGCCTCCGTCGACGAGCCTGCCAGCTGCGACGCCATATTGTTGGCTTGCCTGAATCAGCGTGTCAACCGAAGTGAGCAGATTCGCGTCTGGATTTAGAATAAGCAGGAAATCTTCGTCACAGGCAGAGACGCCTTGATTGACTGCGGCGGCGAAGCCTCGATTTTCGGTGTTTGCGATGATTTGGATTCGCTGGGCATGGCCCTGCGCCACTTGAAGTGTTTGGTCGCTTGACGCGTTATCCACGACAATGGGTTTCACGTGGGGCGCCATTTTAATCAGAGCGTCCAGGCAGGGGCCGATGACTGCTTCCGAATTGAACGTGACTATGATCGCGGCAGCAGCCAGAAGTAGGCCCTCCAAAACCGGTCGAATCCGGTCTGTTGCTGCAGGGCGAAAATCTCGCGCTCGCCGACTCGGGCGAGAGCGGAAATCCCAGGCTCCGGTGGTGCGCTAATTTTGTCACGATAAATGGCACGAGCAGTTCCCCAACCCGAAATCTTGCCGCGCAGATAGGACACGCCCCGCAGATGACGAAGCGCTACCAGTCCCCAGAGCACTTGACCAGCCACAATTGGCCAACGCGGTTCGCCCCGGAAATGCTTAACAGTGATTAAGATTTGATTCCGGGCAATTTGTTTCACTGTGTCCTTATTCCACGCTCCCCTTGTTGCGCTGCCCCGGTGGTAGGCGACGGCGGCCGGAATATAGACTCCATGGACGCCGGCGAGGGCGCAGCGGATGCCGAAATCGACATCCTCTAAATAGGATCCGAAATTCTCGTCCAGGGGGCCGAGGTCTTCAAACAGGGATCGGCGGAAAATGGCCGCGGTCATGGGGGCGATGCGGATAGGGCGCGGCTGATTCCAGATGGGCGCGTCCGGCTTGCCCTGACCGCAACGGCAGGCGCAAGCTCCGCGCGAGATTTCGTCGAAGGTGCCGTCGATGAGGGAGTGGTCGGTGGCGCTGAGGATTTTGCCGGTAGCAAACGCGGAATCCGTTGTGAGGAGTTGTTCCAGCCAATCGGGGGCTAGGGTTACGTCGTTGTTGAGGATCGCGATCCAATCGGCGGAGGTCGAGGCGATGCCACGGTTCACGGCGGCGGCGAAGCCTAGATTGGCCGGCAAGGGGATCACCTTGGCGTGCTGGGCTTTTGCGATTTCGACGGAGTCGTCGGTGGAGCCATTGTCTATCAGGATGATTTGGTCGAAGGGGCGGGTTTGGGCGTGGAGGCTGGCGAAGAGAGGTTCGAGGAGATCGCGGCGGTTGTAGTGGGGGATGATGGCGGCGACGGTCATGGGTTAGGAGAAGACCGCTGCCTGTGGTCGGAGTTCGCTCGAAGTTTTCAGAGATGACGCCAAGCTAATCGCGGATAGCGTATTCTGGAGGCAGCGATGACCGATCAAACCGTTCAAATCGCACTTTCGGTTGGTGTTCCTACGATCGCGGTTCTTGTGGGAATTCTTATCAACAACTCCCGCCTGAGCGATCTGCGCTCTCACATGGATACTCGGTTCGATGCAGTCAACCAACGGTTCGATGACGCAAAAGACACGTGGCGCGCCGAACTGCATCGCGTTGAAGAAGTAATTGACGCGCGCCTGAAGCATCTCGAAGGACGCTAACGCCCGCAACGACAAGCATAAGGCTTCCCGCAGACTGTGCCGGAAAAAGATTTCGACGTGGGGGCGAATGCATTGGGACAGGCCGCTCAGTCCGCTCGGCGCGCGGAGATTCGGGTATTTTCGAGAAGTGTAGGGGACGCCTTGGGACACAGTCGTTAGTCCGCATGTTTTCGCAGTTTTGTCTTCTGTAATAACCGGGGTCATGAGAAGCGTTTTTTCAGGAGGAACCAAAGATTATAGAAACCGTCGCGCCAGGGATTTAGTTTGATTTCTCCCAAGCGGGAGGTGTACATGATGGAGAGCTCCGCGAAACGGTGGCGGTTGCGCTTCAGCGCTTCGATTTTGATTTCTTCGGAGAAGGCCATGCCGTCGGCTTCGAGCTTCATGTCCTTGAGAATGGCGCGGCGGAAGATCCACATGCCGGATTGCGAGTCGCGCATCCAGCGCAGGTAGAGGATGGACATGGCGAGCGACAGAATCAAGTTGCCCATCTTGTGTTTCATGCTCATCGCCTGCTTATCGCGCACGGGGAACCGGGAAGCGTTGAGGAAATCGACGTCGAGGTGCAGGAAGGCTTCGATCAGATAGGAGATGGCGTCGGGAGGATAGCTTTGGTCGCCATCGAGCGTGACGATCAGGTCCGAGGTCGCGGCGGCGAATCCGGTTTTGTAGGCGCGTCCGTAACCGCGCGAGTCCTCCTGAATGACTTTGGCGCCGTAGCTTTTGGCAACGTCGGCGGTGCGGTCGGTCGAGCCGTTGTCGACGACGATGACTTCATCGACGAACGCCGGCATGCGCTTCATGACTCCTTCAATGCCCTGCTCTTCATTCAGACACGGGATGATGACCGTGATCGACTGTTCCTTATACATTCGGCTTCTTCAGAATACAGTGCGGCGACTATCCGCTTCCTGACGGTCGCGGTTCCATTACTCCGCTCCCTTTGGTCACGGCTCGGAATAACGATTAACGGGTCTTACCGAGCCGTGACCGCAGGGAGCGGAGTCTGCGTATCATTGATTTATGAAGTTGCTCTTTCTACTGGCGGCGCTGAGTGCCGCTCAAGGCGAGACCAATCCCCAGCTCGCTGACATCAAGACCGTGTATGTGCTGCCCATGTCCTATGCGCTGGATCAGTTCCTGGCGATCCGGCTGACCAAGGGCGGCGTGCTGCAGGTGGTGACGGATCCAAAACTGGCAGATGCGATTTTGAGCGACCACATCGGGACCGGCCTGGAAGAAAAGCTGAAGTCGCTGTACGGAGAAAAAAAGGACGCGGCCGACAAAGAGAAAGACAAGGACAAGGCGGAGTCGTTTGGCAACGCTCCGATGGCCGGCGGCACTCGCAGCAAGGGCGCGGTTTTCCTGGTGGATCGCAAGACGCGAAACGTGGTGTGGAGCGATTACGTGCGTCCGAAGAGCTCGCAGCCGGATGAGTTGAACCACGTGGCGGACCGGATTGCGGGGCAGCTCGAAAAAGACAGAAAAGGCAAAAAGGAAAAGTAGTGCTGACGGAGCGCTTCGAGCGGGCGCTGATTCATGCCACTCGTCTGCATCGCGATCAGAAGCGGAAAGGCTCCGGCGTGCCGTACGTATCGCATCTGCTGGCGGTGTGCGGGCTGACGCTGGATTACGGCGGCGGGGAGGACGAGGCGATCGCTGCGCTGTTGCACGATGCCATCGAAGATCAGGGCGGCGCGGCGGCTCGCGATGAGATTTATCGTGAGTTTGGGCGACGAGTGACGGAGATCGTCGAAGGGTGCACGGATTCCGATGAGTGGCCCAAGCCTCCGTGGCGCGGACGCAAGGAAGCGTATATCCGTCACGTGGCGGAAGCGTCGGCATCGGTGCGGCTGGTTTCGGCGTGCGACAAGATTCACAACGCGCGGTCGCTGGTGATGGACTATCGAGTCTGCGGCGAGGCGTTGTGGAGCCGTTTCACCGGCGGTCGCGAGGGAACGCTGTGGTATTACCGCGCGATGGTGAATGCGCTTCGCGAGGCCGGGCCGGGCGAGGTAGTGGAAGAATTGGATCGGGTGGTCACGGAGTTGGAGTCGCTGGCGGGAGCCGGCCACTCTTAAAAACACACCGTCTTGTAGGGCGGCCAATTTTGGCTGCAGCCGCCGTTCGGGGCGGCTCTTTGAGGACGGGATCTTGCCGGTTCAAGGTTGCCGCATGCGCTCGACCTCGGCCCCGTAGCATTCGACGAGTCGCTCCGTCATGACCCGCATGTCTCGCTTGGAGACGACTTCGGCGCGGGCGCGCTCCGCCATTTGTGCGGCGTTCTCGGGATCGCGAATCAGCCTCACGATGTGTGCGGCGAAAGACGAGGCGTCGTCGGCGAGCGCGCACAGTTCGCCATCTTGATCGGCCAGGCCTTCGGCGCCGAGGCGCGTGGACACCACCGGGATTCCCGCGGCGAACGCTTCGAGCAATTTCACGCGGACGCCCGAGCCGCTAAGGATTGGACACACGAACACCGAATAACGTTTGAGAGGCTCGCGAACGTCTTCGACGAAACCGATCAAGTCGATGGCTTCAGCTTCGGGGAGCGAATGGCGCGGCGGAGGATCGGAGCCAATCACGATCAGGCGGGCGCGCGGTTCCTCGGTGCGGACCTTGGGAAATATTTCGCGCAGGAACCACGTGAGCGCTTCCTGATTCGGCAGATGGCGGAAGCTGCCGAGGAAGAGGAGCGTGAACGGCTCACGGTTTTGCGGCTGAAAATCGTACAGCGACGTATCGATGCCGGCGCGATAGCCGTCGTCGATGCGGTCCTTGAGAACGGGCAGGAAGGACGCGAGGTAATCGCGATTGTCGCGGCTGCAGACTTGAATGCGGTCGGGCGCGGGCAGCATGCGCAGCTCATAGCGGAGCGCGCGCAAATACTCCCATCGCGCCTGCATTTTCTCGACCGTGTTGGTGATGAACGGCAGGCGGCGGGCGATGGATTGGAAATACACGTCGTGCTCAAACAGGATGCTGGGTATCCGCTTATAGCGGCCCGCGTATTGGCCGAGCACCGTGTATTCAAGCTGAAGGACGTCGATGTGCTTCGTGAAAATCTGCCGGTGGATGAGCCAGGCCAGGTCGGGACTGCGAAATTCGCGGACGGCGTGCGGCTCGGTGGATCCGAACGCTTTCTGACGGCCCTCCATGCGCACAATATATTCCGTCGACGCGCAGAGGGCGTCCAGCTCATCATGCGCAGGGCGCTGGTGGGCGTAATCGAGCAGGACGATGACGTGCAATTCGCACAAGCGGGCGAGCTCGCGGACCGTCTGCGACATGAAGACGGCTCCGCCGTGGACGGGCGGAAAGATCGGGTAGGGCGAGACGAAGAGGACTTTGAGTTTTTCCGCCGCAGGCATCGGCGAGAAGGTATCGCGGAAGTGGCCGCCCAGCGGCCTGCGGAAGGCTTCGGTATCCGAAATCACGGCGAACTGGCGGGCCCGCGCGCGGGATCCGAATGTCTCCGGCAGTTGAAACGTTGCACGCGCAATGCCGGTGAAACTGGTGCGCTCCGGCGAATCGCCGAAGAGCCAGCTCAACGCGGCGCTGGACCAGGCGAATGCGAAATGCTCCAGCAGACGCGGCCACTCATGGATGTTTTTCCACGTGAATAGCAGAAAGTTTTTCTTGAGCACGCCCTGGATATAGTCGTCGCTAAATTTCTTGCCGATGGTGCCGCGATGCTCGTGGTAGACGATGCTGGCCGGTTGATACATGGTCTTCCAACCGCGTTTCCACGCCAGGTAACCGAGGTCGGTGTCTTCTAAATAGAAGGGCGCGAGGATTTCGTCGAAGCCGCCGAGCTCTAGAAATTTCGCGCGGTCGTACGCGCAGGATCCGCCGCCGCCGTATGCGCAGGGGTAGAGATCGCGAATTTTGTCGTCGTTGCGATGCCGCACGCGGAGCGCGCCCTGCTCCCACCACGATTCCGTGAGTCCTGTTTCCTCGCGGAGCTTCGCGGGGTCGGAGAAAAAAATCTGGCACGAGACCGAGAAGACTTTTTCGTCGGTAAAGCCCTCAAGCAGCGGCTGGAGAAAATCGGGCTCGACTCGCATATCGCTGTTCAGCAGGACGACGATCTCGTTATGCGCGGCCTTGAATCCGGCGTTCGATCCGCCGCCGAATCCGAGATTTTCCTTGAGTGGCAGCAGGCGAACTTCTGGAAAAGATTCGGCGACCAACGCGACACTGCCGTCTGTCGAGCCGTTATCGACCACGATTACTTCGCTGTCAGGATGGTTCGCAATCGACGCAAGGACGGAAGGCAGATATTTTGCGAGCAGATCGCGTCCATTCCAGTTCGGAATGACGATGCTGGCCTTGGTCGTGTCGGGGCGCGTCTCCGGCCGCAGTTTTTTCTTCGGCGTGAGAGCCGTGGCGAGGTCGGCGAGTGAAAGGACGATCGCGGCGGTGAACAGGAAAATCGGCGAGAGAAGCGCGAGCGGCAATCCCCGGAGCAGGCGCCATGCGACGCCCAGCGCTTTCGGCATCAGCCGGGTTCCCCGTCATTTTTTGGCCGATCAATCTTAGGACCGACTCCGGCCACTCGCCCGAGCTTGAGCCAGCGCGATTCGGCGATCATCCCGAGTTTGGCGTTCGCTTGTTGCAGCCGGCGATCGAAATCCTGCGCCCATGCGGTCCGTTCAATCACCGTGGCTTCCGCTTGATCGAGCAGTCGTACCGTATCCGCTAGTTCCCCGAGAGCAGCGGTGAGACGCCTTTCGATGCCCATGGCCCATTCGGTCTTGCGACGATTTTCGTGTTCCAGGGAATCAACGGTGCTCTGATAGGCCGCGGCCATCTCCATCGCCTTCGCCTGCTCGGCCTGCATCATATCCTGAAGGTCGGAGATGCGTTGGAGGGCCGCTTTGTAATCCTGATCGAGCTGAAGCGCCCAACGATTGTGCTCTTCCAGGTGAATCTGCATTTCATCGTGGGACTCGATCAGCTTCTGCCGATCGGACATGACGTCTTTTAGCCAGGTCTTCGTGGCGGCGAGTTCGCGCTGGAGAAGAAAAATGTGCTGCTCGCGCTCCCGCAGCAGATTTGCGGCGCGCGGGACATATATAAAGGATCTGGTTTCCGGAGTGCAATCGACGGAGCATACTGCCAGGAAGAAATGTGCTTCGGCCGGCGAGCCCCGCGCGGTGTCGAGTTTCGCATCCACCGGAGCAAAGGTCGCGTGAGGATAGAATGCCTGCGATTCCAGGCGATTTTGCAGAAGAATCGCGACGTTTGGGAATACCGCGCTCAGGGCATCCCGAAATTCGGTGAACTCGAATTCGTGGGTGTGAAACGGATTCGGACCATCGGCCGCCCGCGAATCAGCATAGTAGAGTTTGTTGGGCGTCGAGACGAGAAACGTGCCGTTGGGACCGAGGAGCCGTCGTGCTTCGATCAGCAACTCGTGCCAGTTGGGCAAATGCTCAATGACTTCAAATGCCGTGATCAGATCGAATGACGAGGCCGGAAACGGCAGATTTGTCGCGGATGCAGCAAGAAAAGTCGTGTGGGGAAGTGGATAGTGCTTGCGCGCATACGCGATGGCGTCGGTGGAAACGTCGATGCCTGTGGCGGACCGCGCATGTTGCGCCAGTTCCGCAGTGCCATACCCTGTGCCGCATCCGATGTCGAGAACACGCGCATCGCTAGCCAGGCGGGCGGCGAAAGCGTACCGTGCCATGTGCTCCGCCCACAGATCGTCGTTTACCTGGCCCGGAATAACCCTCTCGCCTGTGAATTCGCTCACAGTGCGGGGACTCCGGTCCCAGACATTTTGGCGTTCACTTCAATTCGACAAGGGAAGTGGAACTGCCCGTACACGGGACCTTCGGACGCATCCATTTGCAGCGCGATGGCGTTATCGATCCAATCGCAAATCGCGTAGTGCTCCAGCGAACCGTTGGCGATGGCCGGCGAGAAAGAAAACGAAGAGGGGTATAGCGCGGGCAGGTCGAGATGGAAATCCACCGTACAGAGGTCGCCCGACGCCATCGGCGGAAGCGGATGACCTTCGCGAGCGGTGTTCGTACCTGCGAAATCGACCCCCAGATGGTTACGGAACATAAAGCCGGCAATCGGATGATCTAGGTTCGATTTAGCGCGAAAACTGACCCTAACTATAATTGTAGTATTTGGCTGGAGCGACTGGATCTGCACGCCTGCGGCGTTGTGAATCGCGATTCCCAGTATCTGAGCGCGGCCATCTCCGAAGCGATGATCGATGTTCGGGATGTGTTCCACGATCTCGGCGGGAGGCTGATACCCGTGTTCGGGATGGAATAAGGCCTCATGGGCAAGATATTTGGCGTCCTTCTCCACCATCGCTGCAAGGTATTGCATTACAACGACATCCGCTTTGCCGATGGCTTTGACATTGCCATGATCGAGCCAGATGGCGCGGTCGCCGAGAGCCTTGATATCGCCAGTGGCGTGAGAAACGAACAAAATAGTAATTCCACGGGCGCGTAGTTCATGAACTTTGCGCATACAACGCTGCCGGAAGTAAATGTCGCCGACCGCGAGTGCTTCGTCCACCAGGAGAATCTCCGGGTCGACGTGAATTGCCACGGAGAATGCGAGCCGGACGACCATGCCGCTCGAATAGGTTTTTACCGGCTGATTGATGAACTCACCGATCTCGGCAAATTCCTCAATCTCCGCGAAGCGGCGGTCCATTTCCTTGGTCGAGAATCCCAGGATGGCGCCGTTCAGATAGACGTTGTCGCGGCCGGAGAACTCGGGATTGAAACCCGAGCCCAATTCGAGGAGCGCCGAGACGCGGCCGCGCACGGAAGAGGTGCCGGAAGTCGGCTCAAGGACGCCCGCACAGATTTGGAGCAGAGTGCTTTTGCCGGATCCATTCTCCCCGACTACGCAGAACGTCTCGCCGCGCTGCACTTCGAAGCTGACATCGCGGAGCGCCCAATAGTCGGTGTGGAAGCGGCGCTGATTGAGCGTCATCAATTCTTTAAGACGATCGCCAGGCGCGGCGTAAATGGAGTAGCTCTTGGAGACACGCGAAAATTCGACGGCGATACCGGACACTATAGAGAATTGTAGACCACCGATGCAAAGACAGCCAGTTGATTTCGGAACACTTGACAGGCAACGCGTTCCCTTCATACGCTGGTAGGTGCGCCGGCGTAGCTCAGTTGGTTAGAGCGACGGTCTCATAATCCGTAGGTAGCAGGTTCGAATCCCGCCGCCGGCACCACTTTCAACTGGATCCTGTGATGTGCTGAAACAGGCGGTCGAGCTCCGCCTGGGAGTAATACTCAATCTCGATGCGGCCGCGCTGCTCGCTGAGTTCGACGATGCGAACGCGCGTTCCGAGGGCTCGCTCAAGCTCTTCAATCGCGGCCTTCACGTTGGGATCAATGGTATGCTCCCGGCGATGGCCGGAGCCCTCGCGAGGCCGTTCGGCAGTCAATTCCTGAACCAGGGCCTCCACTTGCCGCACCGAAAGATTCTGCGCGGCTGCCTTCTCCGCGATCTGAATTTGCGTAGTGGCGTCCGGAAGGCCCAGAATGGCTCGAGCGTGACCCATGGAGATGCGATGCTCCGCGACGAGAAGCTGAACCTCTTTGGGAAGCTTCAGCAGCCGCACCATATTGGTGATAGAAGTACGGTCTTTTCCGGTGCGCCGACCGATTTCCTCGTGGGAAAGGCCCAATTCGCGGCTCAGGCGATCATAGGCATGGGCGGTTTCGATGGGATTAAGGTCCTCACGCTGGATGTTCTCGATCAGCGCGAGCTCCAGCATGCGGGGGTCGGCAACATCCTGAACAACGACGGGGACTTCCATGACGCCAGCAAGCTTGGCGGCGCGCCATCGCCGCTCGCCGGCAATGATCTGGTAGCCGTCGTTGTGATGGCGGACAACGATAGGCTGGATAATCCCGTTTGCGCGGATGGAGGCGGCTAATTCTTCCAGCCGATCAGCCTGAAACACCGTCCGAGGTTGCATCGGATTCGCATGAATACTGGCCAGAGGTAGAGTTCCCGTCGTAGCCGTTGGCTTGGAGTCGGGCGCGGGCACTGGCGAGCGCCCCGGCAGTAGCGCGGAGAGCCCTTTACCCAGCACTTTGCGTTGTTTGTCGGTTCCGCTGCTCATTCTCTAGAATCTCCTTCGCCAGTTTGATGTAGCTCTCGGCGCCTTTCGAACGCGGATCGTACATGAGAATCGGTTTACCATAGCTGGGCGCCTCGGCCAGGCGGATGCTTCGTGGAATAACGGTATTCAGAACCTCGTCATGGAAAAAATCCCGCAGATCATCGGCGACTTGGCGCGTCAGGTTGGTTCGTTCGTCGTACATTGTGAGCAGAATTCCCTCAATTTGAAGGGGATGCGCGAACGCGTCGCGGATCTTGTCCACGGTGTCCATTAGCTGGGAGATGCCTTCGAGCGCGAAAAATTCGCATTGAATCGGAATGAGAACAGACTCGGCGGCTACGAGGGCGTTGAGTGTAAGAAGGTCCAGGGCCGGAGGGCAATCTACAAGAATATAGTCATAGCGCGATTTCACCTCGATCAGGAGCTCCTTCAGGCGGTGCTCCCGGTCCGGTACATCCACAAGCTCGAGGTTGGCGGCGACCAGGTTCTTATCGGCGGGGACGATATCGAGCCCTTCGCACTCGGTCCTTACAATGGTTTTCTCGATAGGCATTCCACCAAGAAGTGCGTCATAGACGGTGAGTGTCTCAGTGTTTTTTTCGATCCCTAGGCCGCTGGTAGAGTTCCCCTGCGGATCGAAGTCCACCAGCAGAACTCGTAAGTCGTTTGCTGCCAACGATGCGCCTAAATTAATCGACGTAGTCGTCTTGCCTACGCCGCCTTTTTGGTTCGTAATTGCGATTATTTTGCCCACAACGCTCCGATCTTAGCATGTCTAATCTGACCGAGTGAGTCGGCAGAGATGTTCCACGTGGCACATGATGGGTTTAGTGAGCCCTATCGTTTCACGTGAAACAAAATTCGCTGGTTACCCCAGGGTATGCCAATCTCGACCCCACTCAGAACCGAGGCATCCTTTTCTCCAATCAGAAGGGCGATGTTCGACGCGAGGTTCAACTCCAGAATCTCCGCCGGAGCCACCGCACGAGAGATCAGCCAGTCGAACCTAATGTCCATATCCTCCGCACGCTTTGAAATTACGCTGATATTCTTCAGCTCTCGTGATGCTTCGCGCAGAAAGACGGCCTTTCGCTGGTGAGATTCCACCAGGGTAACTTCGCACTCTGGGCGAAGAATTGCGACTGGAATCCCAGGAAACCCCGCGCCCGATCCGATATCAACGATGCTGAGAGGACCGGGCGGGAGGAACCGGCCCAGAAACAGAGACTCGCAGTAGTGGAGCCGCACAGAGTCCTCCAAATCACTTATCCGAGTCAGATTTAAACGTTCATTCCATTTGCTCAGCGAGGCGTAATGATGCTCCAATTGATCGAGTTGAACATCCGAGAGGGTCCCATATGGCGCAAACTCACTGGCCAGGAGCTGTTTGAACATCCTAATTCGAGCGGGCGAGTGTGAGGTAGACGTCGAGGACCGCAACCGCAGCTGGCGTTACGCCGGGAATTCGGCCGGCCTGTCCGAGGGTATCAGGACGCACTCGGTTGAGTTTTTCACTTACTTCTCGGGAGAGACCGGGAATGTCGGTATAGCAGAAATCCATGGGAATCTTGCGCTGCCCGGAGTCGCGGAGGCGCTCGACCTGGCGGTTCTGTTGGGAAATATACCCCGAGTACTTGAGCTCAGTCTCAATCGTCGCAAGGACGCCTGGCATGGGCTCGTCTTGAAGAAGCGTTCGAAGAGCTGGAATCAACTCAGCAATCCTGACCTCGGGGCGCCGGAGCCAGATGGCAAGGGAGGGACGTCCCTCCACATCTGAGCGCGTTGATTCCATCCACTTCAGTATCCGCTTCTTTTGCTCTTGCTTACCGAGGTAGGTGTGCCATCTTTCCTCGCTCACGAGCCCGACTCGCCGGCCGATAGGGGTAAGGCGCTCATCAGCGTTATCGATGCGGAGATGGAGGCGGAATTCGGCGCGGGACGTGAACATTCGGTAGGGCTCGTCGGCACCCTTATTGATGAGATCCTCAATCAAAATACCAACATAGCCATCGGTTCGACCCAAGATGATCGGGTCGCTGCCGCCAATGCGCTGCGCGGCGTTAAGACCGGCGACAAGGCCCTGGCAGGCGGCCTCCTCATAACCGGATGTGCCGTTAATCTGACCTGCTAAGAACAAGCCTTCGATGGACTTAACTTCAAGTGAATTAGAGAGTTCCCGAGGATCGATGGCGTCATATTCGATGGCGTATCCGGGGCGCAGCATCTCAGCCGATTCGAGGCCTTCGACCGACGCTACCATCTGGGTTTGGACATCGATGGGCATGCTCGTCGACATGCCGTTAAGGTAAACCTCATATGTATCAACACCTTCCGGTTCTAGAAAGAGCTGATGCCGGGTTTTGTCGGGGAATTTGACGACCTTATCTTCGATGGAAGGGCAGTATCGGGGGCCTACGCCTTCGATTTGCCCGCTGTACATTGGGGACCGGGATATATTCTGTCTTAATAGGTCGTGGGTTGCTGTCGATGTATATGCAACATAACAAGGTACTTGCTCGCGACCTATCTTCTTTGTGAGGAAGGAAAAAGGAGTCGGTTCGGGGTCGCCGTACTGGGGTTCGAAGCGTGACCAATCGATCGTGCGGCCATCGAGTCTCGGGGGAGTTCCTGTTTTTAATCGTTTCCAGTCAAGACCCAGCGCTCGCAGTTGATCGCCTAACAGGTTCGACGGGGCTTCGCCGCTCCGGCCGCAATTCACTTTGGCTTCCCCAATGTGGGCTAAACCATTGAGGAATGTACCCGTTGTCACTACTACAGCACCGCAATGAAGAGTGCGGCCGTCTCGGAGTTGGACCCCTGTTACCCGCCGGCCAGAGAGGACCAATTCAGCGACTTCGGCTTGCAGGATTCGGAGATTCGGCTCATTTTCTAGGATATCCCGCATCTTTAAACGGTATTGCTTCTTATCGCATTGGGCTCGCGGCGACCACACGGCGGGGCCGCGGCTGGTGTTTAACAGGCGGAACTGAATTCCAACCGCGTCGGTGATCTCGCCCATGATGCCGCCCAGGGCGTCGATTTCGCGCACCAAATGACCCTTGGCGATACCGCCAACTGCTGGATTACAGGACATTTGCGCGATCAGGTCAAGATTCATCGTCACCAGGGCGGTTTTCAGGCCCAAGCGGGCGCAAGCGCGGGAGGCTTCGCATCCGGCATGGCCTGCACCGACTACTACGACGTCATAATTGACCATAATTCGCTGGTTTCACCACCATTCTAACGCTTATATCGCGTTAAAATGACATGATTGAAGATTCTTGTTATTGGCGGCGGGGGACGGGAGCACGCCCTCGCGTGGCGACTCTCGCTCGAAGGTCATCATATATTCTGTTCGCCGGGCAATCCGGGGACGGCTCAGATCGCCACTAATGTTTCGGATCTCGAGATTGATGTGGATCTCACGGTGGTCGGTCCGGAGGCTCCGCTGGTGGACGGGGTTGTTGACCGGTTTCGCGCTCAGGGGCGGGCGATTGTCGGGCCGACTCAAGAAGCGGCGCAACTGGAGGCTAGCAAGATTCACTCGAAGGAATTCATGCGGCGGGTGGGGATTCCTACTGCTCGATTTGCTCGGGTCGAAACGCCGGGGGAGGGACTGGCGGCGCTGGGCGAATTCGAGTATCCGGTGGTAGTCAAGGCGGACGGACTGGCAGCGGGTAAGGGTGTCGTGATTGCGCAAAATCGCGCTGAGGCGGAGGCGGCTGTCACGTCGCTGGGCCCACGGTTGGTGATTGAGGAGTTTCTCGAGGGCGAGGAAGTCAGTTTTATCGTGCTTAGCGACGGGCGCAACGTGGCTTCGCTGGAGGCGACTCAGGACCATAAGGCTGTCGGTGACGGCGACGTCGGTCCGAATACCGGTGGTATGGGGGCTTATTGCGACGGCCGGATTTTGTCGAGCCGGGATGCGGGAATCATACTGGATACGGTGATTCAACCCGCGGTCGCGGCTACCGGTTTTACGGGATTTCTCTATGCGGGGATCATGATGACCGCTACTGGTCCGAAGGTGCTCGAGTTCAATGTTCGGCTGGGGGATCCGGAGACGCAGGCGTTGATGCACAGGCTGGATGACGACTTCGCGGGGACGCTGGCGCGGGCCGCTGCCGGAGATTTGCGGCCGGGGAATTTGAGGTGGAAGAAGGAGCCGTCCGTGTGCGTTGTGATGGCGGCATCGGGGTATCCGGGGAAGGTTCGGACGGGCGATGCGATCACGGGAATCGAAGGAAATCCAGCGCGAGTGTTCCACGCGGGAACGCGGATGGGACCGAACGGTCTCGAAACAGCCGGAGGTCGGGTGCTCGGGGTAACGGCATCGGGGAGCGATCTGGCTACTGCCGTTTCGAATGCGTATGCCGGGGTCGATAAGATTCATTTCGACGGCATGCATTACCGGCGCGATATCGGGGGCAAAGGGCTGAAACGCTGGTACAATTAGGCGTCGGGGACGTAGCTCAGATGGATAGAGCGGTCGCCTCCTAAGCGGCAGGTCGGCAGTTCGAATCTGCCCGTCCCTACCAACTCCTATGTTAGGCTCCTATGGTAAACTGGGAGTTTCAACTGTTATGGCTTATGTAATTGCGGATCCCTGCGTGGGAGTCAAAGACGCTGCCTGTGTGGACGCCTGTCCGGTGGATTGCATCCATCCCAAGAAGGACGATCCGAAGTTCGCCGAGCACAACATGATTTACATCGATCCGGTGGAGTGCATCGATTGCGGTGCTTGCGTGCCGGTGTGTCCTGTGTCGGCGATTTTCGCGTTGGACGATCTGCCGGAGAAGTGGGCGGATTTCGCACAGACGAACGCTTCGTATTTCGGGCGGTAGTGAGCCGCCTGAAGGCGGCGGCAGGTCGGGGACCTGCCCCACTTTACGGGCGGTAGCTGGCGCTTTGGATGTCGGTTTCCCAGACTCGCACTTCGCTGATTCGGATCGGAACTGGCGCTGACGCTAGGCTGCTTGTCATTTCTACGTGGAAATATTCGGCGATGTTTTCGGCTGAGGGGTTTTTTACGTCGAAGGGCGGGATTTCGTTCAGGAACTGGTGATCCAGGCGCTCGATCACTTTTCGCATTACCGATTTCACGTCAATGAAATCGACCAGCATGCCGGTTTCGTCAAGGCGCTGTCCTTCGATTCTCACCTGCACCTTGAAATTGTGGCCGTGGACGTTTTCGCACTTGCCTTTATAGTTGCGAAGGGCGTGTCCGGCGGCGAAAGTCTGTTCTACAGTTACTTCAAACATTGAAAAATCTCTCCACGTCTTCCCGCTTCGTTGTGAAGCCATAATCTGGAAGACTATCGAAAAAAATCTGGCCGTAGCGCGTTTTCGTGACGCGATTATCCAGCAGCGAGAGCACTCCGCGATCTGTACGGCTTCGGATCAGGCGGCCGAAACCTTGCTTCAAAGCGATGGCGGCTTGCGGGACCTGATAGGTGTTAAATGCATCGCCCCCGTCATCGCGAATCGCGGCGATTCTCGCTTCCACTACTGGATCGCTAGGCACCGCAAACGGTAACTTATCAATAATAACGCAGCTCAATTGATCGCCCGGCACGTCGACGCCTTGCCAAAAACTGGAGGTCGCGAAGAGGACGGCGTTGGGCGTGGAGCGGAACTCTTCTAAGAGCGCGCTTCGCGGGCCGGTGCCTTGCATCAGCGTCTGCCAGGGGATTTCCAGCGACACCCGATCGTAGATCAAGCGCATCTGTTGATAGCTGGTGAAGAGGACGAAAGCGCGGCCGCGGCTGAGGTGCAGGATCTCGACGATCTCGCGAGCGGCGGCGGCGGTGAACGCGGGGCTCCTGGGGTCGGGAAGGGTTTGCGGGACGTAGAGCAACGCTTGCTTCTGATAATCAAAGTGGCTCGGGACTACCAGCGTTCGCGGGCTGCGCAGGCCGAGGCGCGTTTTCGCGAACTCGAAGTCTCCGGCTACGGCTAACGTGGCGGACGTCAGAACAACGGTATCGATTTTGTCGAACAGGCGCTCGTCTAGCAATTTGGAAACGTCGATGGGAGTCGCTTGGAGGAATGTTCCACGTCCGCGGCGTTCGATCCAATAGACGAACGTTCGGTCCTTACCGTCCATCCAGAACTCCAGGCGGCGGGCCATGTCGCGGGCGCGATTCACTAACGGAATTGTTTCCTCGGGGCCGAAGCGAAGGAGCTCCATCTGTAGAGAGACCAGTTCGAGCGCGTGGAGGACGTCGTGATAGGCGTCGTTGTTCAGTTCCAGAAACGCTTCGTGGGCGCGGAACCCGGTGCGGCCTTCGTTCGCTACAAACAGATTAAAAAAGTGCTGGGAACGGTCGCCCAGGATCATCAGGATGCGGTCCAGCTCGACTGAGCCGAACTCTTTTCGGCGGGCGAGGCTCGATACATCGCGGGTCAGCTCTTCGAACTGGTAGCTTGAGACTCCGACTCCGAAGTATTGGCCGGCTACGTCTTCGACGTCGTGCGCTTCGTCGAAGATCACAGCGTAATATTCGGGAATGATGCCGGCGAGGTCGTCGCGTTTCACGGCGAGGTCGGCGAAGAGCAGGTGGTGATTGACGATGATGATGTCGGATTCCTGCGCCTTCTGATGCATCTTGGTGATGAAGCAGCGCTCGAACTGGGGGCACTTTTGGCCAGTACAGAGATCGCCGCGCGCGTCGATTTTGGCCCAGGCGGAGCTGGATTCGGGGAGAGACTTGATCTCGGCTCGATCGCCGGTTTCGGTGGTCTTTTCCCATTCGCGGATAATCTGAAAGTCGGCGACTTCTTCGAGGCCGGTGAGCACGGGCTCAGTTTCAGCGTCATAGATTTTCTGGCGGCAGGCGTAGTTGGCTCGGCCCTTCATGTAGCAGACTCGGAGAGGCGTTTCGAAATGCTGGGCGAGGAAGGGGACGTCTTTATAGAAGAGCTGCTCTTGAAGGTTCTTGGTGCCAGTGGAGATGACTACGCGGCGGCCGGAGAGTATTGCAGGGACTAGGTATGCCAGTGTCTTGCCGGTTCCGGTGCCGGCTTCGACGATGAGGTGCTTTTTGTCGGACAACGCGGCGGAGACGGCCTCGGCCATTTGGAGTTGGCCTTCGCGAAATTCGAAGTTGGGGTGCCATTCCGACAGGAGACCTTTGCGGCCGAAGAACTGGCGAACGGTCATTGCTTTGGTGGTGGGAGGAGGCACCGGGTATTTAGATTTTAACAGTCCCCTCTCTGACAGTCGGGGGTCCTGAAACGTCAGGGTCGCAGGAACAGAAGTACGACGTCTTAACCTACCTTCCGCCTAACCTCCACATCGAACCGCACGCGATCGGCGCTATGGGGCGATATACGGAAGTCAATTTTGACAGGTGCGCCAAACGGCAAGAAAAGTTGCTGTGTGCTGGTCTCAAATTCAGAATCATCGTCGCTTAAAATTTCAAGAAACAGCTTGCGCATCAGAGGAAGATGCTCGGGTGCAGGTTCATAAGCCCCGACCTCCCATTGATGCACCGTCAATTTTTTTACTTTGAATCTCTCTCCGAACTTATCCTGGGTCTCTCTCAGTCGCTTTCGAGTCAAGACAATTTTTTCGGCGATATTGAGTTGGACTCCGGACATTTTTGATCGAGACTCACCATATAAAAATATGGTGCGTTCCTTGTTTTACCATATTTTTATATGGTATGCTTAGCAAGCCATGGGAAAGATCATTAGGCGGAATGGTAACGGCAACGGGTCTAAGGGCGGCCATCTAAGTCCAAAGGTTCCAAAAATCTCGCCGCTGGGTCAGCGTCTTCGTGAAATCAGCGACAAAGCTCTAGACTCAGGCGTAAAGACTCTCTCTCGCGAGCAAATTCAAAAGCTGGTTCTAGAGACCAGGGGCGGCTCTCTGCGCTGAGGTAGAGTAATGATTCGGGTTTTCCTAGATGCGAACGTACTGATCGGCGCATTCAAGGGAGAACCAGACGTCAGAGAACCCGCCTTCGCGATTCTAAACTGTCCCCTCCTCGAATTCTGGTACAGTCCACTACTGCATCTTGAGGTGACTCTTCAGGCAGTTCATCACAAGCAAACCAACGAGCTAAAGTTCTATGAAGAATACTTCGCAAATGCGAACATGTACGGAGACCTGAATAGGATGCTTGAGATTGCAGGACCGGAGGCAAAGCGCCATGGCATCTCCGTAGTTGACGCACTTCACGTCGGAGCGGCGAACCTGTCAAAGTGTGCGGCCCTGATCACGACCGAGAAGCAGACCAAACCGTTATTCAGAACTAATCTGGTGAAGGTCATTAGCCTTCAGGCCAACAAGGGTTCCCAAACCATACGGCAACTCATCGGAGCCTAAGCCGCGCGATTGCCCTGTGAGGATTTTGGAAAAGCGCGTGGAATCGGTCAAAAACGCCTCAAATCGGAAGAATAACCCCAGCGCTCCCATTGTTACGCGTCCTCCTTTTCCAGCGAGGGGGGACCGTTACACTTTTTGGAGTTTCCATTTACCTCGGCGGAAGGCTAGCATGCCGATCACTGCGATCAGCGACTGCGAGATTGTGATGGCGGCGAAGATTCCGTTGGAACGCATTGGCGTATGAAACGCCAGCCACCAGGCGATCGGGAGCTGGCAGACCCAGAAGCAGAACAGGTTGATGAATGTTGGCGTGACTGTGTCGCCGGCTCCGTTGAAGGATTGCACTACGACCATGCCCCAGGCGTAGAAAATATAGCCGGCGCTGATGATGCGTAGACCGCTGGCGGCTACTTGCGCGACGGCTTGATCGTTGGTGAAGATTCCTACCAGCTTGGGTGCGAAGCTGATGAACAGTACGGCTACGCCGCCTAGCAGGATCATGTTGTAGAAGCCGGCTCGCCAGACGGCGCTTTCGGCTCGCTCGGGCTTTTTCGCGCCTAAGTTCTGACCGACCAGGGTCGCGGCGGCGCTGGCCATGCCCCAACTGGGCAACAAGGCGAACATGATGATGCGGAGCATGATCGTATATCCGGCGATGACTACGCTGCCGAAGGGGGCGGTCATGCGGATCAGCAGGATCCAACTGGATGTGCCGACGAAGTATTGGAACATGCCTCCGAGCGATAGCCGCAGGAGTTTGAGCATCAGGTCGGGACGCACGCGGAATTCGCTGGCGTGAACGACGACGCGGCTGCGGCCGCGGGTCAGCATCCAGAGCTGTAACACGACTCCCGCGCCTCGGCCGATAGTGGTGCCGATGCCGGAGCCGGTCACGCCCAGCCTGGGGAATGGGCCGATCCCGAAAATCAGCAGCGGGTTCAAGACGATGTTGATGGCGTTGGCCATCCACAGAACGCGCATAGCGAGAGCCGCGTCGCCTGCACCTCGAAACACTGCGTTGATTAAGAAGAGCAGCATGACGGTGCCGCTGCCTCCGAAAATCGCGCGGGCATAGCCGGAGCCGACGGCGACGACGGCGGGCGAGGCTCCCATCAGATTCAATAACTGCGGGGCGAAAATGGCTCCGCTGACGCCGATCGCGATGGCGATGATAGCGCCAAGCAGAATCGCCTGGGCCGCGGTCTCGGCGGCGGCTTTCGGATCTTTTTCGCCGATGCGGCGGGCTACGGTTGCAGTCGTCGCGATGCTGAGGCCGAGCGCGACCGTATAAATGAGAAAGAGAAGGCTCTCGGTGAATCCGACGGTGGCGACGGAATCGGCGCCGAGGCGCGCGACCCACAGCATGTCGACTACGGCAAAGAGCGACTCCATCATCATCTCGAGCACCATGGGAATCGCGAGCATGGCGATGGCGCGGCCGATGCTCCCTTCGGTGTAGTCGCGATGGGTGTCGCCTATGATGGCTTCGCGAATGGAGGAGAAAATAGTACTCCGCTCCGTAATAACTTGTGGCATGAATGCTCCGATTTCTGGCTGTTGGAAAGGGTTTCCGCCTTGAGCGTCTGCCCGCATGCTGACGCATGGCGGTTCAGGGGGGCGGGAAAGCAGCGCGAAAAGTTAGAGATCGGAACGCATCGAAGTAGTACCTTTCGATATCATAGCGGTTCTGACGTGGAGGATTCAAGTATGAGCCGAATCGCGCTATTGGCTTTGACCTGTCTACCGGTGTTCGCGGCGGACGCGCACATGACGGCGGAGGAGCGGACCAAGGTGATCAACTGGCTGGACGAATCGCGCAAGGAGTTTCTGGCGGCGATCGACGGCGTGACCGAGGAGCAGTGGAAATGGAAGCCTGCGCCGGAGCGCTGGTCTGTGGGGGAGACGGCGGAGCACATCGTCCTGGCCGAAGAGGCGCTGTTCGGGAATGTTCAGAAAGCCATCGCGTCACCGGCGAATCCGGCGTGGGAAGAGAAGACCAAAGGCAAGACGCAGTTCATTGAACAAGTGATGGCTCCGCGGCTGGGCAAGGCGAAGGCTCCGGAACCGATCGTGCCGACGGGCAAGCTGACGCAGGCGCAAGTGCGGGAGACGTTCGAGAAGCAGCGCGTGGAGATCGAGAAGTTCGCCGCTAAGACTGAGGTTGCGCTGAAAGAGTACACCGTGGAACATCCGTTTCCGATATTCGGGACGCTCAACGCGTATCAGTGGCTGATTTATGTGCCGCTGCACACGATGCGGCATGATAAGCAGATCGCGGAGGTGAAGGCGACTGCGGGGTATCCGAAGTAGCGCTGTCGCGAGTTTTCGCGTCTGCCCGCATGCTTACGCATGGCGGCTCAAGGGGAGCGCTCTAGCAGTGTTGAAAAGCGAATATTAGCCGCCGATGAACTTGAGTTTTTCAGCAAGCTCCTAGAAGGCCTGGCTGGACTGAATCCCGTTCGCCTGTAGCACTACCATCATTTTCTCGAGCGCGGACTTGTGGATCTGGGAGACGCGGCTTTCGTTGATGCCGAGCACGCCGCCGATTTCCTTCATGGTCATTTCGTTGGTGTAGTAGAGCACGACCACTTTCTGGTAACGCTCCGGCAGGGTCTTCATGGCGTCGCCGAGGACTCCGCGGAGCTGTTCGCGGGCGCAAATGGAATCCGGCTGATTTTCGACCTTGCTGGGAAAATCGGGGGCGGGCAGATCTTCGCTGTCGTTGGAGCGGGTAGATGCCGAGACCAGGCCAACGTTGCGGAGGTCCAGCATCATGGTGCGCCAGCGGTCGACGTCCATGCCGAGCTTGGCGGCCACTTCGGCTTCGGTGGGAGCGCGCTGCAGGGTGGAAGAGAGATCGCGGGTGGCGGCTTCCACTTGTTTGTGGCGGCGGCGCATGTCGCGGGAGGCCCAGTCGAGCTGGCGGAGGCTGTCGAGAATCGCACCCTTAATGCGGTGCTTGGCGTAGCTCGAAAAAACCACCTGCTTTTCCGGATTGTACTTGTTGGCCGCATCGAACAGACCGAGGATGCCAGCGTGCACCAAGTCGTCCAGATCGACGTGGACGGGAAGGTTTTCGTGAACTCGAATGGCGATGGCTTTGACCAGCGGGAGATGCTCGAGCACCACTCGGTCGCGGCGCGCCATCCGGGCCGCCTGCGCCGTTCCACTGGATTTTGTATGAACCGCCGGATGGGCCGGGTCGTGCGCGGCTGGAACCGCGTGCAAGGAAGTGCTCACACCCATCGGCTTGGCCGGCGCCGTACGGGAGCGCAACGAAATTTCACGGGCGGGGACCGGCAGCGGCAGGGTGGCTACGGCGGTCTTGAATTTTCTCATCATCATAACTCTCTCCTGGCGGCTTCGAGATGAAACACGTTTAAGTTTGTCGACACGTTCCTAAAGGCACGCTCCACACCAATCTCCAGAATCGTGGAAATAGAATGAAGCAGCCCGTGGAAGTACGGTCTCAGAAAACTGCTTAGTTGCTTAGAATCAGTAAGAAACCTTAGGGTCGACCGTGCGCTATGACCGGGCGGTCGAGTAGGGGCATTTGGTTCATGCCTGACGCGTGTACTGATTCGGCATCGAGCTTTCATCAACCCCTCCCAGAATGGAACTTCCGTACCCTTTTGGCATACAAAGTACGTTCAACTATCCGGTATCTAGAAGGTTAAGGGTGATGACCCCACCTCGTATCTCGATGCTTTACCTTAGAGGAGACCTAATAATAATCCGATGGTGAGTATGCCGGGGGCTTAGTCCAGCCGGCGTTTTATGACCACGAGCACGGTTTTTAGCGCGATTCCACCTAAGAAAATCCATATCGCAAGCCGAATGCGGCCTTCTAGGGTGAAACCCGCCAAAATCGCGAGCACGACGTAAGTAGACATAGCGGCTATAAACTTAAGATCCGACATGGGTTGTGGACTTAGCGCGAGGGAGCGTTGTAGGAAAACGCCAACTGGACCCTGATCTGGTCGCCTTTGAACTCGGCTGGGAGCGGGGGGAATGGATTGGACATGCTGACGCCGGCGACGGCGGCACGATCAAAGGCTTCGGTGCCCGAAGACGTAGCGATCACCAACTTAGGAACGCCTCCCTTGCGGTCGATGATGAACTGAATCAGCACCTGGCCCCGCCGACCCATTTTCACGCTCTCCGGGATGACCGACATCCAGTTGCGCCGAACGGAGGCAAGTACTTGAATCAAATAGGGCTTAAAGTCGAATCCGGTGGAATCGCTCAGGAGCTGGAGATTACTGCCCATCCGCCCTTTCGATTGGGTCTGGCTCAGTCCAGGCAAGTTGGAGAGATCGTCGCCGGAATCCCCGACGGTGATTCCCCCGCCCCCCGGAGGTCTTGGATCAACGGGGCCTTGGCGATCGATAATAGCTCTCTGCATCAGCAGGCGCGGATCCGGTGGGCCGGTGATCTTCACGGGTGGAGGGGGAGCGACATTCTCGAATGCAATCCTAGGTTTAGAGGCGGCAGGCGGGGGCGGAGCCTGGGCCGTGGTCCCGGTGGGACTCGGCGGAGGCGCAATGCTCGGCGGGACGTCCGGCGGAGGAGCGGCAACGGCTTGAATCTTGGGCGGTTCGATGACCGGAGGAGTTGGGATCGGCCTCGCGATCGGCCCTGGAGCGGGCTGCGGAGGCCGAAACTTGGGAGCTTGCGATTGCGGAGCCGTCACCTCGCTGCGGACATCGAGTTCAGGCCGCACAACCTTGCTCACGTTCGGGTCTTTCTGGGTTGGTTCAAACACCCTCGGCATCGTCAAATGGACTGCCCTCCGCAAATCCGAGGTCACAACAGGCTGGCGAGGGGGAGGAATCACCTCCGGGAGGCTCAGGAAAATCGTAGCCAGAACGATGTGAACCGCAATCGACGCCGCAGCCATGGCAACAAGATGGCGCGAGGAGACAGGTTCCTGTCCCAGGAGCAGTTCCAATTCGGGCGGAGCGCTAACGTTAATGTCTACTTGAGACATGGGTTCGACACCGTTAGGACGCTTCTGGCGCAGCAGAGGTTGCTCGATCACCCTGGCCGATCATGGTTCGCGCTACCAAACCTGCATGTAGTGCTATTTTCGCCAGAATATCGAGAGCGACTTCGAGGGCGGCTAAGGCTTGTTGGCCCGTCACGCGCGGCGGGCGGCGGGTGGCGATGCTTTCGAAGAAATTCTTTAGTTCCAGACGCAAGGGTTCATCCCTGACGACCGCGAGGGGCGCAAAGTCGATCGCCATGGGCGGCTTCACACGAAAGCGAACGGCATCCTGACGCCCATAATCGAGCGAGATGTATTCGTGCGGCTGGAAGAGTCGCAATTTGCGGACCCGCTCGGTGGAAACTCGGCTGGCGGTGATATTGGCGACGCAACCGCCGGGAAACTGCAGGCGGACGTTGGCAATGTCGACCTTCTGAGACAGGATCGAAATTCCGGCGGCGCGAATCTCCTCGGGCTTTTTGCCGATCAGGGCGAGCAGAATATCGAGATCGTGAATCATCAGGTCGAGCACGACATCGACATCCAGGCTGCGCGGGCTGAACTCGCTGAGGCGGTGAACCTCGAAAAAGAGAGGCGTGGTGATGACCTGCTCTAAAGCCAGGATCGCGGGGTTAAATCGCTCCAAATGGCCCACCTGGAGAATCCTGCCGTGACGCTCGGCCGCTTCGACCAGCGCGATGGCAGCGGCCAGCGTGTCGGCGATGGGCTTCTCGACCATGACATCGAGACCCAATTCCATCAGCCGGCATCCGATTTCCGAATGGGCGACGGTAGGAGTGGCGATGACGGCAGCATCGGCGCCGGCGGCCAGTTGTTCCAGAGAATCGAACACCGGGCACCCGTAGGGCGCGGCCACTTCCGCCGCGCGCGCGGTATTCAAGTCGAAAACGCCGGCCAGTTCCGCGTGCGGAGAATTTTGGATGACGCGCAGGTGGTTCTTGCCGAAGGAGCCGGCGCCGACCACTGCGACACGCAGGTTAGCCACTTACAAGAGACTAACATTCCACGCCCGGAACTGCGAATCACTCTATATGAATCAATAACAACCGCCGAATTACTGCTGTACCGATCCAATTCATGCCGATCCGACGCGCTACTGCCCGGAGTCTGATGGTCTTCACCTTGATGACCGTTTCCTTCCTCCATGGGCAACGCTACAACTTCAAGTTCTATGGAGAAGAGGAAGGCCTGCACAGCCTGGCGGTGCAAGTGGTCATGCAGGATCGCGCGGGATTCCTCTGGGTAGGCACGCAAAATGGTCTGTTCCGCTACGATGGGAGCCGTTTCGCGGGATTTGGCAAAACCGACGGTCTGCCTGACGCGCATATCGAATCGCTGCACGAGACAAGCGACGGGACCATCTGGGTGGGCACGCGCTTCGGTCTGGCGCGCTGGACCCGGGACCGGTTCGAGAAGGTCCCGATTGGAGGGTCGGTTGGCATTGTCGGGCGTGAAGGAATCGCTTCCGATGCGGCAGGCCGCTTGTACGTCGCCACCGAGCATGGCTTGGTAACCGGCACGCCGACCGGCAAAGAACTGCATTTCGAGCTGATTTCAAATCCGCCGGGTCTAGTGTCGCCTACCGCGACCAGCGTTCTCGTGGACGACAAGGGAGTGGTATGGTTCGGGTGCGGGAAAAGTTTATGCAGCATTGAGAATGGCCACGAGAATGGGCATGCGCGCGATAGAGGCATCGATTTGGGCCTTCCGGCGGAGCGGTGGGACGCGATTCTCGACGATTTCGAAGGGAACCTGTGGGTCCGAAGCGAGCAATCCTTATATGAACGATCACCCGGCGGGCAGTTCCTGGCACGCCGCGGACTGCCGGAAGCCACCAACACCTATCCCACCCTGGCGCTTGACCCAAGGGGCCGATTGCTGGCCACCACTTATAGAGGACTGGCGCGGCAATCCGACTCCGGCTGGGAGATCATTACCGCCAAGGATGGACTAGCCACAAACGACATTTCCTCGGTGCTTCTGGACCGCGAAGGCTCCATCTGGATAGGACTATTCGGCTCCGGACTGGCGCGCTGGCTCGGTTATAGCGAGTGGCAGAGTTGGGGCGAAACCGAGGGATTGAGCCGGGAGTCTACTTGGTCGATCGCCAGAGATGCTACCGGTCGCCTGTGGGTGGGGACGCAATTTGGATTGAATTACGCCGAGACGGTGGAAGGCAAAGTGGTCTGGCGGCAGCAATCCCTACCCGGCGCGGGATTCATCCGGACTCTGGCACCTGCCCCCGATGGCACGCTGTGGATTGGCGCGGACCCCGGCGGCGTGCTGGCGATGAATCGAAAAACGGGCGCGATCCGAAAATTTGGAGAAGATCAGGGACTCAACAACGCCAGGATTCGGCATTTAGCCGTGGACCGTCTTGGCCGCGTGTGGGCCGCTACCTATCAGGGCCTGTTCCGTAGCCTTCCCGGAAATAACCGCCGGTTTGAGCAATTTACTCCTCCTGGAACGGACACCACGGAGAGATTCCATCTGGTCATGGTCGATCGCGAGGACCGGGTCTGGGTAGCGGGAGACCGCGGCTTGTTGCTCGGCGATCGAGAGGGCTGGCGCCGTTTTACCAGGAAGGACGGCCTCGCGTACGACAAGATCGCCCAGGTGATCCAGGATCCCGATGGATCCATTTGGATCGGCTATCGCGATGCATACGGCATTACGCACCTGACCGATCCGGGGAGTGCTCGAACGGGAGAGCTGAAGCTGGCCGCCGTGACCCAGGCCGACGGTCTGCAATCGGACAAGACGCTGTTCCTGCAATTCGATTCGCGCGGGTGGCTGTGGGTAGGTACAGACCACGGCGTGGATGTATTCGACCATACCCGCTGGCGTCATTACGGCCGGTCCGACGGGTTGATCTGGGACGATTGCGATTCGAACGCGTTCTTCGCCGATGTCGACGGCAGCGTCTGGATCGGCACCAGCCGGGGCCTATCGCGATTCCAGCCCGCCGCGATTCCGGCTCCCAGCATTCCACCGACTGTGGTGTTGACGTCGGTTAAGCTGGCCGGCAAAACGGTGGATCCTACACGGAACCTTGAAACGCCTTATCAGAATAATTCATTGCAGGTGCGGTTCGCGGCGCTGACCTTCGTTCAGGAGTCCAGCGTCTTATTCCGCTACCGGCTGCTGGGAGTCACGCCGGATTGGCTCGAAACCAGGGAGCGTGAGCTCAACTATCCGAAATTGCCGCGCGGACATTACACGCTCGAAGTGATGGCGCGCAGCGCGCAGGGACTATGGAGCGCGGTCCCGGCACGGCTTTCGTTTCATGTGCTGACGCCGTGGTGGCTGACGTGGTGGTTCCGTCTGGGGTCGGTGGCGTTGACGCTGGTCTTCGGGCGGCTGATGTGGCAGCGGCGGACGCAGAGGCTCCATTTGGACCATCAGCGGCTCGAAAAAGCCGTCACCGTTCGCACGCGGGAATTGTCGCGGGAGAAACAGCGCGTACTCGAAGAGAAGGTCCGCGTCGAACGGCAAAATCTGGAGATCGAGAGACTGCTCGCCGAAGCGCAACAAGCCAGCCGCCTGAAGAGCGAGTTCCTGGCCAATATGAGCCATGAGATTCGCACTCCCATGAACGGCATCCTGGGAATGACCGATCTGGTGCTGACCACGCCTTTATCGGTGGAGCAGCGCGACTATCTGGACTCCGCGCGCCTGTCAGCCAATTCGCTGCTGACGATTCTGAACGACGTGCTGGATTTCTCGAAGATCGAGGCGGGCCGGATGGATCTGAACCCGCTCGATTTTTCATTGCGCCAGTGCGTGAGTGAAACCTGCAAAATGCTGCGCGTGGGCGCGGCCGAGAAGGGGCTGATCCTCAACTGGCAAATCGACGACGGCGTGATGGACAACGTGGTGGGCGATCCGGACCGGCTGCGGCAAGTGCTGTACAACCTGCTTTGGAACGCCATCAAATTCACCGCCCAGGGAGGCGTATCCCTGACGGTTGCGACCCACGAGATACCGGCGGAGGAAGGTGTGATCCTGCGGTTCGCGGTCCAGGATACCGGCATCGGCATTCCACTCGAAAAACAGAAGTTGATTTTTGAGGCGTTCCGGCAGGCGGATGGTTCCACGACGCGCAAGTACGGCGGCACCGGGCTGGGTCTGGCGATCTCGTCGCGCCTGGTGGAGATGATGAACGGCTCGATTAGCGTCGAGAGTGAGACAGGCCGCGGCAGCACCTTTTCCTTCACGGCTCGATTCGGAATTGGAGCTCCCGCCTCCCATCCCACGGATTTGGTGAGCTTGAAGAGTATCTTGGACGCGGCAGCCAGCGGCGAAACGGCTCCAGCGCGCTTGCGCATTCTGCTGGCGGAGGACAACCCGGTGAATCAGCGCCTGGCGATGCGGCTGCTGGAGCGTCGCGGCCATCGCGTCGATCTCGCGTCGTCAGGCCGGGAAGCGATCGATTGGCTGGAGCGCGAGCGGTTCGACGTGATCCTGATGGATCTCCAGATGCCCGATATCGACGGACTGGAAGCCACCGCCATGATCCGGGAGCGTGAAAAGGAACGCGGCGGGCGAACACCCATCGTCGCGCTGACCGCTCACACCATGAAGGGGGACCGCGAACGGTGTCTCAAAGCGGGCATGGACAACTACATCAACAAGCCGATCGACGCGGTAAAGTTCCTCGAGATCGTCGAAATGTCCGCGGTTCAATAGTCACAGACTAAAGTCTGTGCCACCTATTTCATGCAGCCTTTAGGTGGCACGGGCTTCAGCCTGTGGAGCGTGCTAAGCCCCAGCCTTTGCGCTCTGCATTGCGGCGAAGCGCTCCTCCATCTGCCGCGTCATGTGAGGCGTAATCCCCAGTAGCCGCTCCATCACCATGAGTTGCCCGCGGTGGTGCATCTCGTGTTCCTTGGCGCCGAGCAGCATTTCGAAACGGCTCTTGTCCGGGCCCATCCCCGGCGGCAAGGTAACGCGCTCCGCTAGAAACTCATCGGTCAAAGTGTCGAGCCAGCCCGCGAAGCGCTCGCCTTCTTCTTTTAGCAGCGCGATGGTCTCGGCTTTCGTGTGGGGCTTTTTCTCCACCATGATCAGTCCGCCTAAAAAGCCAAAAAAATCGAAGGTCGAAAGGTCGGAGAGGTAGTCGACGGCATGGATCTGATGGGGCAAGCGGGCGATGACCGCGATATGTAACAGCGTCTCCCCAATGGAGCGGGAGCCCGCGGCGGGGCGAAATCCATAGTGCTCCTCACCGATTTCTTCGGCAATGACGATCGTATTCTTCCGCACAGTCCGAAAACTGGCGGCCATTTCTTTTGCACCGTAGTAGTTCATGAGCGTAGTCTATCGCCATTCTGTTTCGGATGGGTGACGGCGCACCGCTGGTGAATATTATCTTTCCGGACGTGGCGTACGCGTCCACGCGTGCCGCGTCGACAGTCGTGTCGACGTTCGGCTATTGTTACCGTGAGCCCGGAAAGACACATCGACACGAAAGTCGATGCGGCACGCGTGGACGCGTGCGCCACATAAGACTTGAGCCGCGACCATCAGGAAGCGGGCGGACGCGGGACTCGTTGGGCTTGCGACACGGCTATATTTGCCCAGGACTGTTAAAATTAAATTTCCCATGGAAATCGAGAAAGTATATGAACCCCAGCGGTTCGAACCGCACTGGGCCAACTGGTGGGTGGAGTCGAATCTCTTCCACGTGGAAGCTCCGCCTGAGGGTACGCCGTATTTTTCGCTGGTCATTCCGCCGCCGAACGTCACGGGCTCGCTGCACATGGGCCACATGTTCGAGCACTCCATCATCGATGCCCAGGTGCGCTGGCAGCGCATGTGCGGGAAGGTGACGCTCTGGGTCCCGGGCACCGATCATGCGGGGATCGCCACGCAGTTAATGGTTGAGCGGCAGCTCGCCACAGAAGGCCTGACCCGCCACGACCTGGGCCGCGAGAAATTCGAAGAGCGCGTGTGGAAGTGGAAAGAAGAATACGGCGGCAAGATCACCTGTCAGATGAAGCGCGCCGGTGTGAGCTGCGATTGGTCGCGCGAACGATTCACCCTGGACCCCGGCTTGTCTCGCGCGGTGCGCGAAGCCTTCGTGCGCCTGTACGAAAAAGGCCTGATTTATCGCGGCGCGTACATGGTGAACTGGTGCCCTCGCTGCCAGACCGCGGTGTCCGATCTCGAAGTGGAGCATGAG
Organism: Bryobacterales bacterium; assembly: GCA_963813145.1. Classification (GTDB taxonomy): domain Bacteria; phylum Acidobacteriota; class Terriglobia; order Bryobacterales; family Bryobacteraceae; genus Palsa-187. Next base: position 434,715 of record CAWEXX010000001.1, on the reverse strand, counting down.
GAGACACAGGGCAACCTGTGGCACATCATTTATCCGGTTATCGGCAGCGATTTGCGGTTGTCGGTGGCCACCACGCGTCCCGAAACAATGCTGGGCGATACCGCGGTCGCCATCAATCCCAAGGACAAGCGCGCGGCTGAACTGAAAGGCAAGAAGGTTCGGCTGCCGTTGACCGATCGCGAGATCCCGATCGTGCTCGACGAAATGGCCGATCCCGAGTTCGGCTCGGGCGCGGTGAAGATTACGCCTGCGCACGACCCCAATGATTTTGAGGCGGGGAAGCGCCACGCTTTAGAAAACATCAAAGTCATCGATGAGAATGCGAAGATGACCGCCGAAGCGGGCCGGTTCGCGGGTCTTGATCGATTCGAAGCGCGTAAACAAGTGGTGGCGGAGCTGGAAAAGCTCGGGTTGCTCGAAAAAGTCGAGCCGCATAAACTCAGCATCGCGAAGTGCCAGCGCTGCCGCACGATTGTGGAGCCGTTAGTGTCCATGCAGTGGTGGGTGAAAATCCAGCCGCTGGCGGATCCTGCGATTCAGGCCGTAAAAGTCGATCCCAAACGCATCGAATTCGTTCCCGCGAATTGGGAGAAAACGTATCTCAACTGGATGGAGAACATCCGCGACTGGTGCATTTCGCGCCAGCTCTGGTGGGGTCACCGAATTCCCGCGTGGCACTGCGGCGATTGCAAACAGATCACGGTAGCGCGCGAGGCTCCTACGGTTTGTTCGCATTGCGGCAAGACGGACCTGAAGCAGGAAACCGATGTGCTCGATACGTGGTTCAGCTCCGGCCTGTGGCCTTTTTCAACCCTCGGCTGGCCCGATGACACACCGGATCTACGCGCGTTTTATCCAACGACATTGTTGGTAACCGGTTTCGACATTATCTTTTTCTGGGCCGCGCGCATGATCATGCTCGGCATGGAAATGATGGGCGACGTGCCGTTCCGCCAGGTCCACATTCATGGTCTGGTACGCGACGCGGAGCGGCAGAAGATGTCGAAGACCAAGGGGAATACCATCGATCCTTTGGTCATCAATGAGAAATACGGCACTGACGCCGTGCGGTTGGCCTTGCTGATCAGTGCGGCTCCCGGAGGCGATATCGCACTCAGCGAGGATCGCATCGCGAGCTGCCGGAATTTTGCGAACAAGATTTGGAACGCGTCGCGGTTGTTATTTAGCAAGCCGCAAGAGGGCGCGGGCCTGGCAGGTTCCCTCGCGGACCGCTGGATCAGCAGCCGTTTGAACGCCTGTGCGGACGTGGCAAATCAAGCCTTCGCCGATCATCGTTATCATGAAGCCGCGCAGGCACTGTGGCATTTCTACTGGGACGAGTTCTGCGATTGGTATCTGGAGCTGAAAAAGCCCGACACCGATTGGAGCTATGCTTACATGGTCTATGAAAAGGCGCTCCGGCTGCTTCATCCGTTGATGCCTTTCCTCACGGAAGAGCTTTGGCATCGCCTGGAACTGCCGGGGGAATCCATTGCCCTGGAGCCCTATCCGCAGTTCGATCCTGCGCAGCACGACGCCGAAGCTGAACGTGAAATGACGCTGTTACAAGAGGTTGTGACTGCCGCCCGCGCTCTTCGCGCCGATCATAAAGTGGATAAGAAGCCGCTGCTCACCGGCGTGTTGTACGCAAAACAGGTTGCTCATCTCGACTCCATCGAGCGCCTCGCGAATGTCAAATTGACGGTCGAAACCGGTGCTGCGCCGAAGTTGGAAGGCGCGGTCCGCTCCACGCCGGACTTCGACCTCATGCTCGAAATGCCCAAGGCCGCAAACAATCGCGAGCGCCTCCTCAAAGATAATATCGAGCTCGAAAAAGTGATCGCCAACTCTAAGCGTCAACTCGATAATGAAGACGTCATCCGCAAGATGCCGGAAAAAGTCGTCGAAACACTTCGTACCAAGCTCGCCGGTTACGAAGCCCAGCTGAAGAAGAATCTCGACGCACTCGACAACGAATGACCTTCGATATTTCGCATCCCGACGTCCGCGCCGCCGTCGAACGGGCACTCGCTGAGGATCTCGGCTCGGGCGACATCACCACCGATTCCGTCATCCCCGCCGACGCGCAGGCGGAAGCGCGCTTCGTCGCGAAGCAGGATATGACGGTCGCGGGCGTCGAACTCCTCTCCCTGTTGTTCGATTCGCCGCAACTCAATAAAAAGAGCGGCGACCGCGCCATCGCCGGCGAAGAACTCGCGCGAGTTCGTGGCGACTCGCGAAAACTCCTGACGCGCGAACGCGTCTCTCTAAATTTCCTGCAGCGCCTCAGCGGAGTCGCGACTCTCGCGGCCCGCTTCGTCGCAGAAGTAAGGGGCACCGGCGTAAGAATCCTCGACACGCGCAAAACCACGCCCGGCCTCCGCGTGCTCGAAAAGATGGCCGCAGCCGCTGGAGGCGTCACGAATCATCGCATGGGTTTGTACGACGCCGTGCTGATCAAAAACAATCACATTCGCCTCGCCGGAGGAGTCCGCAAAGCCATGGAGCAGGCCCGCAAAACCGGCAAGCCCATCGAGGTGGAAGTCCGCACGCGCGCGGAAGTCGAGGAAGCGCTTTCCTGCGGAGCCTCCCGCATCCTGCTCGACAATATGACTCCCGATGAGGCGGCCATCGAAGTCGGCCTGATCAACCATCGCGCCGAAACCGAAATCTCCGGCGGCATCACGCTCGCGAACGTGCGCGCCTATGCCGAGGCTCGTCCGGATTTCATTTCCTCCGGCGCCATCACGCATTCCGCCGGTGCGGTCGATATCAACTGCGGAATATATGCCGTTTGATGTCGTTTCCGTCCGCGAACGCTTGCCCGGCCGCGAGATTGAATGGTTCCAAAGTGTCAACTCCACGATGACCATCGCGGCGCGTCTGGCTCGCGATGGATGCGCGTCCGGAACCATCGTCGGCGCCGACGGACAGGTCGCCGGCATCGGACGCCACGGTCACACATGGCATTCGGAAGCTTGCGCCGGGCTGTATGTTTCCATCGTCATGCGACTCCCTCTCGCCGCGCGCGATCTGCCGCTCGTGATGCTCGCCCTCGGCCTCGGAACGCAGGAAGCCATCACCCAGGTCACCGGTCTCGCCGCCGACCTTCGCTGGCCTAACGACGTGCTCATCCAGGAACGCAAATGCGCCGGCATCCTCGCCCAACTCGATGGCGACGCCGTGATCGCCGGCATCGGCATCAACGTGAATCACACTCAGTTCCCCAACGAAATCGCTCCGCTCGCCACTTCTCTTTATCTCGCCGGCCGCCGCAGCGTCTCGCGCGAGGATCTTCTCGTCTCCCTCATTCACAGCGTCGAGGGTTGCTGTAAAATCCTCTCCGAGGAGGGCGCGCCCGCGATCCTGCGCATGTTCACCCGAGCATCCAGCTACGCCTCCGGCCGCCGCGTGCAAGTTCAACAAGACGACCGCCTCATTGAAGGAACCACCTGCGGCCTCGACCCCGCCGGCTTCCTGATCGTTCGTACCGACGAAGGAAAGGAAACCACGATTCTCGCCGGCGGCGTCCGCCCGGTCTGAGTCGGATCCATCATGCTACTCGCCCTCGACGCAGGAAATACCAACATCACTATTGGCGCCTTCGAAGGCCAGAATCTCATCGGCCGCTGGCGCCTTCGCACCATCAAGGAACAGACCGCCGACGAATGGGGCATCCTGATGCGCAACCTGTTCACGCTGTCGTCGCTCGACTTGGCCGCCGTCGACGGCGTAGTAATCTCAAGCGTCGTCCCCGCCGTCGATCAGCCGCTCACCGCGATGTCCCAGCGCTATTTCAAGCGCGAACCGATGTTCGTCGGCTATCAAACCAACCTCGGCCTGACGATTCGCTACGACAATCCGAGAGAGGTCGGCGCGGACCGCCTGGTGAACAGCGTCGCCGGATTCTATAAGTACGGAGGCCCCTGCGTCGTGGTCGATCTGGGCACGACGATCAACTTCGACATCGTGTCCAAGAACGCAGAATTTCTAGGCGGCGTCATCTGCCCAGGCATCGGCATGTCCATCTCTGGCCTGTTCGCCAAAACCGCGCGCCTCCCCATGGTCGATTTTCGCGAGCCCGAAAAACTCATCGGCGCGAATACTGTAGGCGCGATTCAATCCGGCCTCTACTACGGTTTCTTAGGAATGATCGACGGCCTGGTCGAGCGCATCACCGCCGAGCTCGGCCCCGAAACCAAAGCCATCGCCACCGGCGGTCAAGGCAACCTGATCGCCCGTGGATCGCGCCTCGTGAAAATCTGCGACGACGATCTGACCCTCGAAGGCCTGCGCATGATTTGGGACCGTCGTTGAACTACTTCAACTACTTCACGGAGATCGAAGAGCACTTCCAGCGAGCGCGCGGCACCGGCCTGTTTCTGGTGTCGCCATCTAGATTGGGCGCTGATCGAAGCCTGGAAAAACGGAGGCATCCCCTTGGAAGCCGTCCTCCGCGGCATCGACGCAGCGTTCGAAAAGTGGCGCAAGCGCCCCGCGCAAGCCCGCATTCACATGGTGAACTCGTTAGCCTACTGCGCCCAAGCCGTGACCGCCGAAGCCCAGGCAATGCTAAATACCGGCACGCCGTCTGCCGCGAAAAAAGAAGCCGCAGCCCCGTTCCCCATCGAAGATGTGCGAGCCTTCCTAACCCGCAACGCCGAAACCTTACGAAAAGCCGGCCACGAAGAAATCGCGGTATCGCTTGAATCGCTAGACCTGGATGCGCTCTACGCCGACCTCGAACAACTGGAGCAGCGACTAACAGCAATCGAAGAAAAAATGATCGCTACGTCTCCGCGCTTCCGCGAGCGAAGAGCAGTTGTTTGAAGCTCGGCGGGCGCTCGACCGGGAACTAAAACCCTACCGCAGCAAAATGACCGCCGACCAGCTAGCGATGCTGGAAAAGAAGTTTTTAGAGCGTCGCCTCCTTGAATCTGCTGCCATGCCGCGTCTCAGTCTCTTCTACCTGTGAACGACCGCTCTAGGCTATACGCTAGAAACAGAGGCTCGCAGGATGAATCCGGATAGCGACGCAATGAAAACCGCTGACGAACTATTCATAACCTCATTTGAGGGTGACGACGATGACGAGGGGGCCTGGCATGCTGTGCGATCACTCAGGCAACGCGATACCGACGACGTTTTCCAATTGGCTGAGGCGTATTCGCGCTCCGAAGTGCCAAAGCACCGCGCGCGAGCTTTGGACGTGCTGGCTCAACTGAGTGCTGGGAAGCAGCTCTCGGATCGGCCCCACTTCAGCGAGAGTGTTGCAATTGCTCTTGCACATCTCGGGGAAGACGATCCGCTTGTTGTCCATTCCGCCGCTTGGGCATTGGCTCACCTGAATGACAGCCAGGCCGTTGCGGCGCTGATAGAAATAAGGAAGCACCAGGATCCCGGCGTCAGACACGCGGTGGCAGTTGGCATGGCCAACAGTGAGCGTCCCGAAGCAATTTCTACGTTGATAGAGCTGATGGAAGACGATAGCGACGAGGTCCGAAACTGGGCGACCTTTACGCTCGCGTTGGCTTCCGCCGAAGATGGATCAGGACGACTTGGCACCCTGGACTCCATTGAAATCCGAGATGCGCTCCGCACACGTCTGAATGATTCATTTGCTGACGTACGAGACGAAGCTGTTTGGGGCCTTGCTCAGCGCAGAGATCCAACCGGACTAAAACTGCTGCTGCAACGTCTCGACTCCGACCAGTGGCTCGAAGGCGATGAGGTGGCTGCGGCTGAGATTCTTGACAACAACTATGACACTCCGGTCGAGGAACTCCGGAACGGCTTGCGTCGTCTCATGAAAGCCATCTAGTCCAATTCGCTTCGCTTTCTCTTAGCCGCTTGACTCTCCGCAGCCTCCCTGATTTCCTCGACGTCCGCAAGATCGCGCAACCGCCCCGCCGCGAGCTTCGACGCGATCAGATCCTCTTTGGAAATAAAAAATCCCATGAGCCCGCTTTCCGTGTCGATAAGGCCTTCTACGCGTCTTTCCCATGCTGCATCGAAATCGACCCCGTCGATGCCGGGCATTATGTCGACAGCGAGGGGCTCGCGTCCAAAACGGACGAACTGAAGCGGGTCCGCCAAATCGTCCACACTGATATCCGCGATGGGAGCGCCGAAAGCAGCCAGAGCGGCATAAACCGCCTTTCGCATTTGTTGGATCGGCCCGTACAAACAAGTCGATGTCCTTCGTCGCGCGAGGCTGGCCGTGAAACGAAACCGCATAGCCGCCAACGATCAAATACTTAACGCCGTGGGCGTGGAAGGCGGATAAGAGGTCCTTGAAGTCTTGTGTACATCCGGGGCCAAGCCTTTCAGCGCATAAGCGGCCGTCGTGAGCTCTGAAACTGCGTCCATCCGTTCGTGCACCGGGCGGCTCTGCCAGTACCGATACTCGTCGGCCTTCATTTCCTTGTGACTGGTGTATTTACGAACGATCTTTTCCATCTCTCTTTAGCGTACCCCAACGCCAAACTGCTAAACTCCATCGGATGAAGCGCACCGCCGTCGCCCTCCTCTTCTTGCTCGCCGCCTGCACCAAAACCCCCACCGCCTGGGACAAAACCGAATCCATGATCCCCATGCGCGACGGTATCCGCCTCCACACCCTTATCTACGCGCCGAAGAATCCTTCCGGTAAGCTCCCTCTCCTCATCGAACGCTCCCCCTACGGCTGGACCGAGGGTAGGCCTGAGCGCTCTCTCGCCAATCGCTACAAGCAGCTCGCCGACGAAGGTTTCATCTTCGTCTTCCAAGACATCCGCGGCCGCTACGAATCCGAAGGCGAGTTTGTGATGACCCGCGCCCCTCGCGACCGCACCCACGCCTCCATCGACGAAGCCACCGACGCATATGACACCATCGACTGGCTGGTCAAAGAACGTCCCCAACCACAACGGCCGAGCCGGGCATCCTCGGCATCTCCTACGGTGGATGGCTCACTGCGATGGCGCTCATGGAGCCTCATCCCGCCCTCAAAGCCGCCAGCGAACAGGCTTCTCCCGCCGACATGTTCCTGGGCGACGACTTTCATCACAACGGAGCCTTCCGCCTCAGCTACGGCTTCGAATACGTCTCCCGCATGGAGACCGGCAAGACCCAGTTCAAGTTCGATTTTGATAAGTACGATACCTACGACTGGTATCTGTCCCAAGGCCCTCTCTCCGCCCTCGATCAAAAATATTTCCACGGCGAAAAGCCCACCTGGAACAATTTCGTCAATCACCCGAATTACGATTCTTTCTGGAAGGACCAGGCCGTCAACCTGATCCTCAAGAAGACGACCGTCCCCAATCTTAACGTCGCCGGCTGGTGGGATCAGGAAGATTACTACGGCCCCATGAAGATTTACGAGACGCTGGAAAAACAGGATGCCGAGGATCACAAAAACTACGTCGTCATGGGCCCCTGGCGTCACGGCGGATGGGGCGGCACCGGTTCGAAGCTAGGCCCTATCGAATTCGGCGGCGATCAGTCTCTATACTTTCGCGAGAAAATCGAAGCCCCCTGGTTCGCGTACTGGCTGAAAGACAAAGGACAGCTTCATCAGCCCGAAGCCATGGCCTTCGAAACCGGACGCAATTCATGGGAGAGCTACAACGCCTGGCCTCCGACCGAAGGCATTCAGCAGCGCCATCTCAACTTCGCCGCGAACAGCAAGCTCTCGTTCGACGCCCGTGACGATGGCGCATTCGACAGCTACGTCTCCGATCCCGCCCATCCCGTTCCGTATCGTCATCAGCCCATCCAGCCCACCTACGGACCCGGTTCTCAGTGGGGCGAGTGGCTGGTCCAGGACCAACGCTTCGTCTATCAGCGCCCCGACGTCCTCGGCCTCGCGACAGATCCCCTATCGACAGACCTCGTCATTGCCGGCGACGTAGTGGCGCACATCTTCGCCTCCACCACCGGCTCCGATTCCGATTGGATCGTCAAGCTAATCGACGCCTATCCCGAGAACGATCCCAAGCTCCCGGGCTACCAACTGATGATCGCCAACGACGTTTTCCGCGGCCGCTTCCGTAACAGCTTCGAGAAGCCCGAGCGCATCGAGCCCGAACAAAGTCTACGAATACACCATCGATCTGCACTCCGCCAATCACGTTTTCCGCCCCGGCCATCGTGTCATGGTGCAGGTGCAGAGCACCTGGTTCCCGTTGATCGACCGCAATCCGCAAACGTACGTCGATAACATCTATAAAGCCTCCGCTGCCGACTACCAGGCGGCCACGCAAAAAGTTCTTCATAAGTCTTATATCCAACTCCCCGTCCAGTTCAGATAACCCAGGAGAAAATATGATCCTGTCCGGCATCCGCGTCATAGACTGCGGCACTTATATTGCAGGCCCGGCCGCCGCCGCGATTCTTTCCGATTTCGGCGCCGAAGTAATCAAAATCGAACGCCCTCCCTACGGCGACCCCTATCGCTACCTCACGCAGGTGCCGGGCATGCCCGTGTCCGATCAGAATTACTGTTGGATTCTCGACGACCGCAACAAGAAAAGCCTCGCCCTCAACCTCAATGACGAGGAAGCTCGCGCCGCACTTTTGAAACTGGTCGCCACCGCGGATATTTTCATCACCAACTATCAGCCGCAGTTGCAGCAGAAATTCAAGCTGACCTATGAGGATCTCTCGCCTTTAAATGCCCGCCTCATCCACGCCTCCATCACCGGCTACGGAGAACACGGCGACGATGCCGATAAGCCCGGCTACGACGCCACCGCCTACTGGGCCCGCAGCGGCCTGATGCAGCAGATGCACAATGGCGATGCCGATCCCGTCCAATCGCCCGCCGGCGTCGGCGATCATCCCACCTCCGTCACCCTGTTCGCGTCCATCATGATGGCGCTCTATCAGCGCCAGATCACCGGCCGCGGCGCGCGCGTGTTCACGTCGCTGATGGCCAACGGTATTTGGTCTTATGGATGTTCAGTGCAGGCCGCTCTCTGCGGGGCTCAATTTATTCCCAAATGGACCCGCAAGACCGCCATCTGTCCGTTGGTGAACCACTACGTAGCACGCGACGGACGCCGCATGTTCTTCTGCCTCCTCGACGCAGTGCGCGACTGGCGAAATCTATGCCACGCGCTCGGCTTCGACGAAATCCACGACGATCCGCGCTTCTCGACCACAAAGGCGCGCCAGGAAAACGCCGCGGAGCTGATCAGCCGAATCGACGAAGTAATGGCCACCCGCGATCTCGACGAGTGGGCCGCAATCTTCAAAAAATATGATTTGGTCTGGGGCCCTGTACCATCCGCCACGGAGGTCGCAGCAGATCCGCAAGCCCAGGAAATCTTCGCCGAAATCTCCCCCGGCCTGAAAACCATCAAGAATCCCCTGAATATCGAAGGAATCGAAAAAGCGGCACCCAAACTGCCCCCCGCCATCGGCGAACACACCCGCGCGGTCCTGACCTCGTTGGGCCTAACCGAAGAAGCAATCGCAAACATGATAGCCCGCGGCGCAGCCCGAATAAAGCACTCGTCGCCGACTCGGCGTCGCTATCTTGCTACCCTTCGAAATGTAGACCCGAATGAATCTGCGCGATCTCTTCAACCTCTCACTCATCAATCGCCGCGACCAAGTGGCCCTGGAATGGAAGGGCCAAGAATACACCTTCGGCGACATCGACCGCCGCAGCGACCAAACCGCCGCCGCACTGAAAAACCTCACGCCAGGAGACCGCGTCTGCGTGCAATTGCCAAACTGCATCGAGATCATCGACGTCTATCTAGCCTGCATAAAGCTCGGAGTTATCTTCGTCCCCATAAACATCCTCTACCGCGACCGTGAAGTCTCCCACATCCTAGCCGACGCCGACCCCAAACTCTTCATCACCGCACAAAACTTAACCGCGCTCGTCACGGACAGTGGCGCAGGTTCCCGACCTGCGCTCCTCGATGGCGACACCCCCGCCGCGCTAGTCTACACCTCCGGCACCACCGGCACCTCCAAAGGCGCAATCCTGACCCACAACAACTTCGCCGCGAACGCCCTAAACCTCCTAACCTGCTGGCAGATCACCGATCAGGACCGCCTCCTCCTAGCCCTCCCCCTTTTCCACGTCCACGCCCTGGGCAACGGCCTGCACTGCTGGCTGATCTCCGGCTGCCGCATGCGCCTCCTGGAACGATTCGAGCACCAGTCAGCCACCGAACAATTCCTAGACTTCCGCCCAACCCTCTTCTTCGGTGTCCCCACAATCTATGTCCGCCTACTCGAAACTCCCCGCGAAGCAGCCCATCAAGTCGGCGCTGCTATGCGACTCTTCGTCTCCGGTTCCGCCCCCCTCCCCGCCCATGTCTTAGAAGAATTCCGAGCCCTCTTCGGCCACACCATCCTCGAACGCTATGGCATGACCGAAACCATCATGAACATCTCCAATCCCTACGCAGGCGAGCGCCGCCCCGGCAGCGTCGGCCTTCCCCTCCCCGGCGTCTCCGTCAGATTATCCGAAACGGGCGAAATTCTCCTGAAAGGCCCCAACGTCTTCCCCGGATACTGGAAGCGCGACGACGCCACTCGCGACGCCTTTGTAGACGGCTGGTTCAAAACCGGCGACATCGCCACCCGCTCCGACGACGGCTACTACACTCTCTCCGGCCGCAAAAGCGACCTCATCATTTCCGGTGGTTTCAACATCTACCCCAGAGAGATCGAAGAATTCCTGATGGAGCAGCCCGAAATCGTCGAAGCCGCCGTCGTCGGGGAACCGGATCGTCTCCGAGGCGAAATCCCAGTCGCCTACGTCGTGGTCCGCGAAACCATCGATCCCGACGTCCTCATCGAACGTTGCAAAGCCAAATTAGCGTCATTTAAGGTCCCCCGTAAGCTGCTACAGGTCGACTTATTGCCTCGCAACGCCCTTGGAAAGGTGCAAAAGCATCTCCTATGCCGCGCATCCTGATGGTCGCGTCCGAAGCCGCCCCGTTCGTCAAGACCGGCGGCCTGGCCGACGTCCTAGGCTCCCTTCCCGCCGCGCTCGTCAGGCGAGGCAACGAAGTCTGCGTCGTCCTCCCTCGCTACCGCTCCGCGCTAATTGACTCATCCGAAAGGATTTGGGATCAAATGCCGCTGAGCGTCGGCCCCCATTTCTTCACCGTCGCCATCGATCAGGCAATCCACCAGGGCGTCCGCTACTTCTTTGTGGATTGCCCGCCTTTATTCGATCGTCCCGGCATTTATAACGATCGGAACATCGATTACCCCGACAACCACATCCGTTTTGCCCTTTTGAATCAGGCAGCTATCGGCATAGCCCGCTTCATCTTTCGCCCCGACATTTTCCACGGCCACGACTGGCAGGCTGGTCTATTGGCCCCCTATCTCCGCTCGACCTTCGCGGGCGATCCAACGTTTTTCGGCGCGAAATGCGTCATGACGATCCATAATCTGGGCTATCAGGGAAACTTCTGGGCTCTCAGAATGCAGGAAATCGGCCTGGACCCCGCCCTCTATCATACTGAAGGCCTTGAGTTTAACGGCATGATCAGCTTCCTCAAAGGAGGCATCGTCTTCTCCGACGCCGTCACCACCGTCAGCCCGACCTATGCGCGCGAAATCCAAACCCCCGAGTACGGCTTCGGCTTCGACGGCCTTTTGCGCTCTCGATCCTATAAGTTACGTGGAATCCTGAATGGCGTCGACTACGTGGAATGGAGCCCTGAAACCGATCCCTATCTTCCCGCGCATTTCGGCGCGGGCGACCTATCGGGAAAAACCGAATGCAAGCGCCAACTGCTGGCGGAAATGGGACTTCCTCCCGCCGATGGGCGGCCCGTCATCGGAATCGTCTCCCGTTTCGCGGACCAGAAAGGATTCGACCTGCTCGCCGGCATCGCCGGGCCTCTTGCCGAACAAGATCTTGCGATTGTTATACTTGGCTCCGGCGAGAAGCGCTTCGAAGACATGTTTCGTCATTTTGCAGCCATGCGCCCGGACAAATTTGGTGTGCGAATCGGCTATGACAATGCTCTTGCGCATCGAATCGAAGCAGGTTCGGACATGTTTCTGATGCCCAGTCAATATGAACCTTGTGGATTGAATCAGATCTATAGTCTCCGCTATGGAACCGTTCCGATCGTGCGGGCTACCGGTGGTCTCGACGATACGGTTGACGAGGAAACCGGGTTCAAATTCAGCGAGTATTCTCCGCGGGCGCTGGCCGGCGCGATTGCAGAAGCTTTGCATGCCTGGCAGTTTCGCGAGGCTTGGACGGACCGCATGCGGGCGGGTATGCGCAAGGATTATTCCTGGGAGGCTTCCGCGGGCGAGTACCAAAAGCTGTATGCCGAACTTGCATCTAGATAGCCAGTTCCCGCATCATAAGAACTGACAGAAAAGGACAATTTTTTATGGCTGGCGACAACACGCTGAACTTTACCGATGGCTCTTTCGACACGGAGGTGCTGAACTCCGACGTCCCCGTACTGGTGGACTTCTGGGCGCCGTGGTGCGGGCCCTGCAAGGCGATGACGCCAACCGTGGATGCTCTGGCAACCGAGTACCTGGGCAAGATCAAGATCGGGAAAATGAACACCGACGACAATCCGTCCACTCCGATGCGTTATCAGGTCCGGGGCATCCCGACGCTGATTCTGTTCAAGGGCGGGAAACCGGTAGATCAGAGGGTCGGCGCGATGCCGAAGCCGGATCTGAAGAAGATGCTCGATCCACATGTGGGTTCTGACACCGTGCAACCAGCGTCGGTGAAAGTTTCGCAGACGGAGCCGACCAAAGCTTAACGGCGTCCAATGGAAGTTAGGGTCCCCAGCGTCCCGACTAGGCTTGCGGAGTTCTACGAGCGCCGAGCGTTGGCGGAGCAGCGCATTTCCGAGCTGGAACGCAGACGACGCATCTTAATATCCCCCGGTTTACATTTCTTTAGATATAATTAGCGTTTTCGACCGTCTAGAGTATGTAAGCATGGTCTTAGCGGGAACTTCGTCCCGGGATTTCCGTCTTTACAAGAGAATCGGGGAGACTCAACGCAGTGAAACCCAAGTGGAAAATAGCAATAGGTGTTCTTGTGCTCGCGGTGATCGCGGGCGGCGTCACGGCTAGCGTGAAATGGGGCCAGAAGGATCTGGTCACGGTACAAACAGGTCTGGCTGCGAAGTCCGATCTGATCTCGGTCGTCACCGCCTCGGGTGAGATCAAGCCTCGCAATTACATCAACATAGGAGCAAACGCCCAGGGCCGGATCACAAATCTTCTGGTCAAGGAAGGCGACCACGTCCGCAAGGATCAGGTGGTGGCCCGCATCGAGCACATTCAAGCCCAGGCGGATGTGACGGCCTCCAAAGCGGCAGTCGCGTCGGCGTTTGCGGATTCGGCGGCGGCTGAAGCTGGAGTGAAGGCGCAGGATGACGCCATCGCCACAGCGATCGCTACGGTGGAGAAATCCAAGTCGGAGCTGGCTCGCGCAAAGATGCTGCTTGACCGCTCCCAGCTGCTTCAGGAAAAGCAGTTGATCGCCAAACAGGATTATGATACCAAGGTCGCCGATTACCGCTCGGCGCAGTTGGCGGTGAAAGAGGATGAGGCCCGGCTCGCGCAAATGAAGTCCCAGCGGACGCAGACTGCCGCTCAACTCTCTTCTTATCAACGGCGTGCGGCCCAATCCGAAGCGGGATTGGCGCGCATAGCGGACGTTCTCGCCAAGTTCGATGCGGTCTCGCCCATTGACGGCGTGGTCACCAATCTGCCAGTCCGCGAAGGTGAAACGGTGGTTCCGGGTGTACAAAATTCCGCCGCATCCACCATCATGACGATTGCCGATATGTCCCTGATTACCGCCGAGGTGAAGGTGGATGAGACCGATATCGTCAACGTGCAACTGGGACAGACGGTGGCGGTGAAAATCGACGCCATGCCCGACAAATCCTTTGCCGGAAAGGTGATTGAGATCGGCAACACGGCTATTCTGCGGTCGTCCGGTCTGGCCGCTTCACAGAGCACCACGTCGAGCCAGGAAGCCAAGGATTTCAAAGTGGTGATTGCGCTGACCAATCCTCCCGATGAGATTCGCCCGGGCCTGTCCTGCAACGCGAAGATCACCACGGCGACCCGGCACGACGCGCTTACGATTCCCATCCAGGCGCTGACCGTCCGCACCAAGGGCGATCTGGAGCCGCCCAAAACCGGTGTGCAAGCCGCCGCGATTGCGCCCAACGATAAATCCTTGAAAGAGGAACTGCAAGGCGTTTTCGTCGTCAATAACGGAAAGGCGGAATTCCGCAAGGTCGAAACGGGCATTACCGGGGCCACCGACATTGAAGTGTTGACCGGTCTGCACGACGGCGACCAGATTATCATCGGCAGCTACAAAGTAATCCGCACCATCCGCAACGCCGCGCCGGTAAAAGTAGACAACAGAATCCCGGTGACGGACGTCAAGACTTAGAGCGTAAACTGGAGATCAATGGCTGAAGCGGCGGTAGTGGATACCAAGGTCGATAAGTTGGAGCGCGGCGCGCAGCTCAAGCGCGACGGCATCATCATCCGCACGTGGGACCTGATGAAGACCTACGTCATGGGCGACCAGACCATCCATGCCGTTTCGGGCGTCGATATCGAGATCAAGAAGGGCGAGTACGTCGCCATTATGGGTCCTTCGGGTTCGGGCAAATCGACCCTGATGAACCTCATTGGCTGTCTGGACTCGCCGTCGGCAGGCAGTTACTACCTGAATGGCAGCCTGGTCAGCGACATGGACGACGACGAGCTGGCGCGGATCCGGAACAAAGAAATCGGCTTCGTTTTCCAGACCTTCAACCTCCTCGCCCGCGCCACGGCGCTGCACAACGTGGAGCTACCGTTGATTTACGCTGGCGTCTCCTCGAAAGATCGCGAGGAGCGGGCCAAACTGGCCCTCCGCGAGGTCGATCTGGAAAAGCGCATGCTGCACAAGCCGAGCGAGCTGTCAGGCGGCCAGCGCCAACGCGTGGCCGTGGCGCGCGCCTTGGTGAACAACCCCTCGATCCTGCTAGCCGATGAGCCGACCGGAGCGCTGGACACCGCCACCGGCGTCGAAATCATGGCGCTGTTCCAAAGGCTGCACGACCGCGGCAATACGATTGTGCTGGTGACTCACGAGCACGATATCGCGATGCACGCGTGGCGAGTAATCCACATCCGCGATGGTAAGGTCGAGCGCGACGAGAAGGTGAAATAGTTGTCTGACCGAATCCCCAGGCTGACGCCAGGGTTACGAACCCCGTAAGGGCGGGAATGGCGCGGTTCGCACCGGTAACGATATCGCCGAAACAGTCCACTCTAGTTTGCCTCAGCGTGAAGGCCCCGCGTATGTGTGTGAAAAGTGCGGCAACGTTTTCACTCAATGATCGAAAAAAATAGCTCGCCAGGGTTCTTGTTTCGAACTCTTGGCGAGCTGACTTAATTGGAGTGAAAATTGTTCTTCTACACCAGATTCGGGATCTTGATGATCTTCTTCTGGATGGCGTACTGAACCAGCTGCGCTTTATTGTGAATGTCCAGTTTGCGCATCAAATTGAACTTGTGAGCTTCCACCGTCTTGACGCTGAGGTTCAAGTCGCAGGCGATTTCTTTCACCGAATTTCCCTCGGCCAGCATCTTCAGCACTTCGCGCTCACGAGTGGTGAGCGTCGCGAACCGGGGTAACCGGTTGGCGGACTTGATGCGGCTGCGGAAATCGTCCACTAGCTGCGACAGCATGCGCGGGCTCAGATAGCTGCCACCCCTGCACACATCGCGAACAGCGGCCACCAACTGCTGGCTGGGGCTGTCCTTGAGGACATAACCGCTGGCGCCAACCTCCATGCCTTCGACGAGATAATCTTCGTCGTCGTACATGGTCAGGAAAAGGACCTTCGTTTCGGGACGGTTCTTTTTGATCTGCCGGGTCGCCTCAAAGCTGCTCAATCCAGGCATGCCGATGTCCATCAGCACCACGTCCGGACGCGCTTCGTTAGCCTTGTCGACGGCATCGCCGCCATTAGACGCTTCTCCCACGACTTCCATATCGGTCTCCGCCGAAATGAGGGTCCGGATTCCTTGACGGAAAAGCGTGTGATCGTCCGCGAGCATGATTCGAATCTTCGCCATAATGGTTTTGCCTGACTTCTTCCCGGCTTCCTCACCCTAAGTGATTTGCCTCTGTTTTGCTATCGGCAGTTCTATGGAAATCTTTGTACCTTTTTTTGTGCCGTCCATACGGCTTTCCACGTAGAACTCGCCGCCTAATAGTGCTACGCGCTCCCGCATGCCGGAGAGCCCGAATGACTCGCGTTTGGCCAATGCTTCCTCCACATTGAAGCCCACGCCGTTATCTTCAACAATCAACCTTAGTCTTCCATCGGCGGATGCCAGGGAAATGTTTACATTGGTCGCCGAAGAGTGCTTGCCGATGTTGTTAAAGCACTCCTGCACCAACCGGTACGAAATGATCTCCAGTTGCTGCGGAAGCATGCCCATTTTCGAAAGTTGGAGCTTCACGCGGCAGGTCTGCAGCCGCTGAAACCGGTTCACCAGCTGCCGCAGCGCCGCCCCTAACCCTAATTGTTCCAGCACCGCCGGACTCAGCGCGGCGATCAGCCGCCGCATTTCGAGAATTGTGCGCTCGGTTAGATCGCGGGCCTCTCTCAATTTGCCGCGAAATTCGCCTTCGCTCTCCGGAAGCGCCTGCTCAATCAATTCGATCTGTAAACGGATGCACAGCAAGCTCTGCCCCGCTTCGTCGTGAAGCTCGCGCGAGATCCGGCGGCGCTCCATTTCTTCCACGTGCAGCATGTGCTCGGCCAGGCGCCGCACTTGTTCTTCCCGCTGCGCCAGATCCTCCATCAGGCGAGCCTTTTCGGCGGCCATCAGGCATCGCTCCGCGGCGGCCGCCAGCAGCTCCTGTTCGCGCGGCAGCCACTCGTAGGGCTTCGTGAACCCGAACTGCATCACGCCCGCCGTGCGTCCGTCGGTAGCCAGCGGAATCGACCAGCAGGATTGGAAGCGCGTGTGCCACGTGGGATCCAGCAGCACGCTGGAGTTCAATCCATCGCCCGTTAGGTGCCTTGGTTTCGAGAGCTTTTTGGTGAGTCCGGGCTGGTTCGGCACCGAAAGCTCCGCCGCCTTCGGCGTACCCGCCTTCATCACCCACGCGGTGGATTCGTCGTTGAGCAGATACAAGCGCCCGGCGTCCGCGCGGCATACATGCACCAGGGATTCCAGGAATCGGCGCAGCAGTTCGTCCAGGTTGCGCGATTCCAGTTCTACCCGGAAAAGCTCGTAAAACGCCTGCGTCTCGGCTTCGCGAACCTGGTAGTACGCATTGTTCAGCGTCAGGATGACGCAAAAGTGAAGCTGTTCGCGCACCCATTGAAAGTTAGAATTTTCGTCGGGGTTCAGCGTTTCAAGCGCGGGCGAAAGAATCTGGTCGTATTCTTCCAAAGCCTCCAGAATCGCGCTGGGCGGCAGATTGAGCTTGGCGAGTCTTCGCCCGTTGTACTCCACCTGCTCAATGAATTTCAGCGGCGGCTGGCCTCTCGAAAGGATCCGCGCGGCTGCGCCCGGAGTGATCGCCGCCAGAGCCGTGCGCTGCTTGGGCTCGAACTCTAGTGTCCGCAGCCGGCTCATGAACTTGCGGTCGATTTTATCGGTATGCGGCTCGAGCAGGACGGCCAGCCGATGTAAATGGACCCGTAACTGGTCGCTTAATACGTCGGCCGCATCGGCCAGTTCCGGTGAAAGCTGCTCAGTCTGCACTCTACGCCAAATATCGGCAGACTAAGGGGTTCTCATTAGTACCGACAGTACGTCGCTCTGTCCATTGGCGGTGGCCAGGTCGAGCGCCGTCTTGCCGTTCTTATCCTTTAATGCCGGATTTGCCCCGCGCGCCAGCAGCAATTCCACCACGTCGCGCCTTCCCCAGGAAGCGGCGAGGTGCAGCGGAGTCGCCTGCGAATCGCGATCCCGCGCATCGATTTCCGCTCCATGATTCAGCAGCGCCTCCGCTACCGCGCACCTGCCCGCCAGCGCGGCGTCATGCAAAGCCGTCGCGCCCTCCGCATTGAGAGCGTTCACGTTGGCCTTGTGGGCGATCAGGATCTCCACGATCTCCACGTACCCTTTCAACGCGGCGTCGTGCAGTGACGTGTCGAGCAGCGCGGTCGATCCGGGCAGCCGGTCAAGCAGCAGCACCACCAGGTCGGTCTGGCCGCGCATCACCGCATCGTGGAGGGCGCGCGGCGCCTCCAGTTTGGCGCCCTTTTCGATCAACAGATCGACCATCGCCACCTGCCGGTAATGCAGCGCGTCGTCCAAAGGACTGGCCCCGTCCTTGTCCGGCGCATCCACCTTCGCGCCCGCCGCAAGCAATATCCTGGCGACGTCCGCGTGCCCTTTCACCGCCGCGGCATGCAACGGAGTCACTCCATTTTGCGGATTCGCGCCCTTCGCGTCCGCTTCCTTATCGATCAGCAACGTGACCATCGCGGTCTCGCCGCGCCAGGCCGCTTCTTCGATCGGAGTCGAGCCGCCTTCGTCGCGCGCATTGACGCTGGCTCCATGCTCGATCAGCAGGCTCGCGATTCGAGCCTCTCCCCGCCTCGCTGCCAGGTGAAGCGCAGTCAGCCCCTTCGAAGCCGCATCCACGCGGGCTCCATGCTTGAGCAGCACCTCCACCACGTCAAACCGATTCATCAAGACCGCGTAGTCGAGCGGTGTCGATTGCCCTTCGGAGTGTCGCGCATTCACGTCGGCGCCGGCGCGAATCAGGTATTCGACAATCTCCACTTCGCCGGCCCACGCCGCGTCGTGGAGAGCCGTCCCGCCTAGTGAGTCGCGCCCGTTGACTGGAGTCCCGCTGGCGATCAGCGATTCGACAGCCTTCAGGTCGCCCGCGCGGGCCGCCCGGTGGAGTTCCTCAATGCTGGACGCATCCGGCGGGGGAAAATATTCAAGCCATAAACCACCGCTCCCTCTGGTCACGGCTCGGTAACCTAAAGCCGACCGAGCCGTGACCGTAGGGAGCGGAGTTGTTTGAGCGGCGGTTGCGAACCAGAGCACCAGCAAGAACAACCGCCGCATAAAACACCTCTACTTCTTATTCAACAACTGATCCAACTCCGCCTGGAACCCCGGCGCTTCCACCCCCGCCTGGCTCCAATCCTTCACGATCATTCCATTCGGATCGATCGCGAACAGATGTGGAGTATCGAACGCCGGATTCTGCGGCGTCGCGCGAAAATAAGTAACGGCCACTTGCCCCTGGTCGAACAAAAATGGCGAAGTGATTTTCAATTCGCCGGCGTATTTGGAAACCGAGGCGATGGTTTCCGGCGGAGCGATCAGGATGGAAAGAACCTCCACCTTGGCCCCAAACCGCGCCTTCACGCCTTCCAGTTTTTTCGACAGATCCCTGCAATGAGGACAATCGGTCTTCATGAAATCGAGCAGCACCCAGTGTCCGCGCGAATCCAGAATGTCGTGCGATTGCAGTCTCGAATCGGGCAGCGCGAAGCTCGGCGCGCGCCGGCCGGAAAGGTTCTGACCCGTCAACGATAAGGCGGCGCACACCAGCGCCGCGGAAAACTTAAGCATGAGCCCACCGTATCATTTCGGCCCCTTTGGAGCAATTGTTTTAGGCACAAGTTTTATCTCGAACAATTTCGGCCACCATTTTCCGGTGACGAACAACCGCTTCCCAGCCGCGTCGTAAGCGATCCCGTTCAACACGTCGACCCGGGAACCCGCCCGATCGCTGGCCGACAGCAGCCCCGCCAGATTCACGCGTCCGAGCACTCGTCCGTCGGCCGGCGAAATCCGCAGCATCTGGTCCGTCTGCCAGACATTCGCATAGATCTCGCCCGCTACCCATTCCAGTTCGTTCACATTCTGAATCGGCCCTGAGTCGTCATGCACCTTGATCCGTTTTTTCTCTTTCAGCGTGGCCCCGTCCCACACCCGAATCTCCGCCGACCCGTCGTCCATATAAATCTGCGTGCCGTCGTTGGTTAGCGCCCATCCTTCGCCGGTATAAATGAACGTGCGCTTCTCCTTCATCGAAGCCAGATCGTACACAAACCCGAGCTGCGTCTTATAAGTAAGCTGCACGATCTGATTTTTCAGAATCGTGATGCCTTCGCCAAACAGATGCGGCGCCAGCTTGATCTCCTGTACCACCTCGCCGGTTTCAAGCTTCACCTTCCGCAACACCGAATGCCCCTCTTCGCCGGTGCTTTCGTAGAGAAACCCGTCGTGATATTCAAGCCCTTCTGTGAATGAAGTCCGGTCGTGCGGATACACATGGATCACTTTGTACGTGTATTCCGGAGTAGCGGCGGCCACAATGCCGGCAAACAACACTGCAAGAATAGTGTTCTTCATGCCTTCATCTCCGCCAGCCTCTTCAACGACTCCTCATATGGAGCCCGTGCCACCCCTCGCTCCGAAATGATCGCCGTCACATACCGCGAAGGCGTCACATCAAACGCAGGATTCTCCACCGCGATATTCTCCGGAGCCACCGGCACTCCGAAAACATGTGTCACTTCGTCCGCCGACCGCTGCTCGATGGGAATCAGGTCGCCGGACTTAAGGGTCAAATCGAACGTCGACACCGGAGCCGCCACATAGAACGGAACATTATTCTCCTTGGCCAGCACCGCCAGCGAATACGTGCCGATCTTATTCGCCACGTCCCCATTCGCCGCGATCCTGTCCGCCCCCACCACCACGCACCCGATCCGGCCCGAGTGTAGAAAATGTCCCGCCATATTGTCTGTGATCAGCGTGGTGGGAATGCCGTCCTGTTGCAGTTCCCACGCGGTCAGCCGAGCCCCTTGCAGAAACGGCCGGGTCTCATCGGCGAACACATCGATCTTTTTCCCCGCCTCCGCCGCGGCGCGAATCACGCCTAGGGCAGTCCCATATCCCGCGGTTGCGAGCGCTCCCGCGTTGCAATGCGTCAAGACCGTCTTTCCATCCGGTACCAGTGCCGCGCCGTGTTTCCCCATCGCCCGGCAGATCGCGATGTCGTCGAGCCGGATATTCTTCGCCTCCTCGACCATCCGCCGGACAAGTTCTTCGCGCGGCGCGCCTGACAAAGACGCCCGGAGGGCGCGCATCCGCTCGATCGCCCAAAACAAATTGACCGCCGTAGGCCTCGTGCTGGCCAGTGTTTCGCAAACCCGATCGAAATCCGCGTCCTCCTGCACCCCCAGCGCCACGCCCATCGCCGCCGCCACTCCGATCGCCGGAGCCCCCCGAATCACCATCGACCGGATCGCCACCGCCACCTCCACATAGCTCCGGCAAGTGACAAACACCTGCTCCCGAGGCAGCCGCGTCTGATCGATCATCACCACGCCCGCATCCGTCCATTCAATTGTTTCGACCATGAACCCTTATTCTCTCAAACTGTCAATTGACCATCGGGAGTGATCTTTTTATGGCTGCTAATCTTAAATGTGACCCGCAAGCGATTCGAATGGAAACTCCGCGACCGCAGCCTCAACCTGGGCGACCGCACCCTGATCATCGGCGTCCTCAACGTCACCCCCGATTCCTTTTCCGACGGTGGAACTTATGAGGACCCCGACCGCGCCTTCGCCCGCGCCGTGGAGCTGGAAGAACTGGGAGCCGACGTCATCGATATCGGCGCCGAATCCACACGCCCCGGCTCCACCCGCATCTCCGAAGCCGAAGAACTGCGCCGCCTGGTCCCCGTCCTCAAGCGTCTGAAAGGGAAGCTGTCCGTCCCCATCTCCGTCGATACCTACAAAGCCAACATCGCCGAAAAGGCCTTCGAGTTCGGCGTAGAAATCATTAACGACCCTAGCGCCCTCACCTTCGATGCCGACCTCGCTCGCAAAGTTGCCGCCGCCAACGCCGGGCTGATCCTGAACCATATGCGCGGCACCCCCGAAACATGGGCCAAGCTTCCGCCGCTCAAGGACCTGATCCGCACCGTCCGCGCGGAGCTCGATGCCGCCGCCCATCGCGCGACGCTCGCTGGCGTGGACCGCAAGAAAATCGTTGCCGACCCCGGCCTCGGCTTCGGTAAGCGCCGCGAGCAGAATGCCGAAATCCTGGCTCAGCTAGGCGAACTCACCCGCCTTGAGCTCCCCATCCTCGTCGGCCCTTCGCGCAAGCACTTCGTAGCGCGCGAATCCACCGACGCCACCGAGTTCGCCACCGCCGCCGCCGTCACAGCCGCCATCTTGAACGGAGCCCACATGATCCGCGTTCACGACGTGAAAGCCATGAAGTCCGTGGTCGGTGTGGCCGACGAAATCCTCAGGGCCGACGCCTCTGACATACCGGACAGTAATGTGTCCCACGGGTCGCTACGACGACCTTCTTGATCGCGGTCCCGCACACCCCGCAAGCCTCGCCTTGCCGTCCATAAACCCGGTGCAGCATCTGAAAATCGCCGCGATTCCCGTCCGCATCCACATAATCCGAGATCGACGACCCCCGATGTGCGATCGCCAGAGTCAGCGTATCCACCATCGCCTGATGCAGCCGCGCGATTCTTGGCGCACTCAACCGAGACGCGGATGCCAGCGGATGTATCCCCGACAAAAACAGAATCTCATCGACGTAAATATTTCCCAGCCCAGCGATGAACGCCTGATTCAGCAGCAGCGCCTTGACCCGGGTCTTCCGCCCCTTCATCAGGCGAGCAAACTCTGCGAGCCCGACCTCCAGCGGCTCCGGCCCTAGCCTCTTGACCCGCCGGTCCCCCCATTCGATCCGCCCGAATTGCCGCGAATCCTCGTACAGCAGTACGCCTTCGTCCAACGTGAAAACCCCGTAAGTATGCTTCGCCGCGACCCCGTCCGCCAGCAGCTTCCCCGTCATGCCCAGATGCACAACCAGCTCGCCCTTATCGAGCCCCATGACAATGAACTTGCCGCGCCGCCGGATCGACTCGATCCGCCGCCCCGCCACCTGCCGCGCGAGCCTGGCCCGATCCCCCGGCGTCACAAATCGCGAAGTAAACCTGGCCGACACGATCCTCCTCCCCACTACGAAAGGAGCCAGCGTGCGCACAACAGTCTCGACCTCAGGTAGCTCAGGCATGCCTAGGGCACGTCGATCAAAATATCGTCCCCATCCACCTTCACCGCGAACGTCGCGAGCTTCACCGCCTCGTCGTAATCGTTCACCCCGGTCCGGCAATCGTATTCCCAGGCATGCCAAGGACAAATCAGCCGATTGCCATCGACGTTGCCTTGCCCCAGCGGCCCGCCCGCGTGCGGACAAATCCCCTCCAGCGCGCTCAGCTCGCCGCCGACATTGCAAATCGCGTACGTGCCGTCGCCCACTTCAGCTTCCATCACCGACCCTGGAGGCAACGCCGCCAGAGATCCAATCTTCACGAATGCCATATTCATTCTTGTACCACGCCCTCAGCCACCGCCACAGGGGTCCGCCGCGCCATTTTGCTACACTGAAAAGTCGCTATGGCCATCAGCAAAGATCTGCTGGAAATTCTCGTCTGCCCGCTCTGCAAAGCGCCGGTCGAGCTGAAACAGGACGAAAACGGCCTTAAATGCGTGGAATGTAAGCGCGTCTACCCGATCCGCGACGACATCCCCGTCATGCTGGTCGACGAAGCCCGTATCGAAGAGTAAAGTGAAGCTGCTTGAAAACTTGCCCCTCGGTTCGCGGATCGCCGTAATCCGTCTGCGATCCCTGGGTGACTGCGTTCTCACCACCCCCGCCCTCTCGCTCCTAAAACGCCACCGCCCCGACCTCAAACTCTGCGTGATCGTCGAGCCCAAATTCGCAGAAATCTTCGCCGGCAACCCGGATATCGACGAAACCCGCGACTCCATGACCCGAGCCGACCTCGTCCTCAACCTCCACGGCGGCACCCGCAGCATGGTCCTCACCGCCCTCTCCCGCGCGAAATTCCGAGCCGGCTTCGCCCACCACCGCTACAGCTTCCTCTACTCGAATAAAATCCCCACCGCTCAGGAAATCCTAGGCGTTTCCCGCCGCGTCCACACCGCCGAGCATCTGGCCTCCGCGATCTTCTGGTTGGGAGTCCCCCAGCAGCCGATCCCGCGCGCAAAACTCTTCGCCGACCCCGCGCCCGACCGCCGCCCCTACGCCGTGATCCACCCCTTCGCCGCACGACCCGATAAAACCTGGCCCGCCGACCGTTTCATAGAGGTCGCTCGGAGCCTCCCCCTGGATCCGATCTTCCTGGCCGGCCCCACCGACGATCTCGGCCCCTTCAAAAATTTCGAAACGTCCCGCGCGCCCCTGAACCAAACCAAGTCGCTGATCTCCCGCGCATCTCTCTTCATCGGCAACGACAGCGGCCCCGCCCACATCGCCGCCGCCTTCGGGATTCCCGTAATAGTTCTTTTCGGACCCTCCGACCCGGTAACCTGGGCCCCCTGGCAAACCGAATCCCAAATCCTGACCGCCCCCACCATCGACGCCATCGCCCCGGACCAAGTCCAGACCGCGCTAGCCGCTCTACCGAGCCGCGACCACAGGGAGCGGTACTCACATCCATGAGCCGCATCGCAAACTCCCGTCCGCCCGCGTCATGCGCAAGAGTGGCCCGTGGACCGCTCCCGCAGGTCGCGGCTCTGTTTCGTGCAAGCGATGGCGATTCATACCCCTCGCCTTTTCTGAGCCGCGACCACAGGGAGCGATCTCTGGTTGGTTTTTCAGGGTGGTTTTCACAAACACTCTTAAGCATGCGGGCAAACGCGAAGGCGACCCGCCCATGAGAGAGCTAACCCGCCTCCTCCGCTACTCCCGCCCCTACATCCCTCATCTCCTGGCCTCCGTCATCGCCATGGCCATCGTCGGGGCCGCGCAGGCCATGACTGCGCTCCTCATCCAGCCGATTCTCGACCGCGTCCTCAAGCCCCAGGAAATCGAGCCCCCCGTCAAACTTTTCACCTTCCTGCATCACACCGTCAATCTGAACGACTTCATGCCCGCGCACGTCACCACCATCTGGAGCATGGTGGCCACCGCCATCCTCACCGTCTTCTTCTTCCGCGGCATTTGCGATTACTTCGGCAACTACCTCATCAACTACGTCGGCTTTTCCGCCGTCACCGATCTCCGCCAAACCGTCTTCGACCGCGTCGTCCATCAGGACGCCCACTTCTTCGAGGACAACTCGACCGCTCGTGTGATGTCGTCTATCATGAACGACCTGGAAAAAATCCAGGTCGCGCTCTCCCACATCCTCGCCGACTTTCTCCGCCAAAGTTTCACCGTCATCGGCCTCCTCATCCTCGTCCTGCAAAGCGATTGGAAGCTTGCCGTATGCAGCCTGACGGTTCTTCCACTGGTCCTCGTGCCCACCGTCCGTCTGGGCCGACGCATTCGCAAGACGACCAGGCGAGCCCAGGATGATGCCGCCGAACTCAATCAGGTCCTCCAGGAAATGCTCAGCGGCCAACAGGTCGTCAAATCATTCGGAGCCGAAGAAATCGAGTCCAACCGCTTTCGCGACCGCGTGCAGCGCCTCCGCCGCTCGAATCTTCGCTACGTCGCGCAACAGGCGATTTCTTCGCCGCTCATCGAGTTTTTCGGAGCTGTCACCATCGTCGGCCTGGTCGGCTACGCCCGCCTGCAAATTAAAGCCGGAGCCATGTCTCCCGGCGAATTCATCAGCTTCGTCATCGCCCTGCTGATGCTCTATGAGCCCGTCAAGCGCCTGACTGGCATTCACAATATTTTCCAGCAGGCGCTCGGAGCCTCCCAGCGCGTCTTCGAATATCTGGATCGCGAAGTACAGATCAAGGAAAAACCCAACGCCGTTAAATTAGCCCGCTTCGAGAAATCTATCCTCTTCGATGGAGCCAGCTTCCACTACCCCAGTGCGCCTAATGGCTTCTTCCTCGATAACGTTCATCTTGAAGTGAAGCGTGGCGAAATCGCTGCCCTGGTCGGCCCCAGTGGATCCGGCAAAACCACGCTCGCCAATCTCGTGCCACGCTTCTACGACGTCTGCGCCGGAGCCATCCGCGTCGACGACAAGGACATTCGCGACCTGCGCCTCGACTCGCTCCGCGACAAAATCAGCATCGTCGCTCAGGACACATTTCTGTTCAACGATACCGTCGCCAACAACATCGGCTATGGCCGTCCCGACGCCACGCGTGAACAGATTCAGGACGCCGCCCGGAACGCTTTAGCCGAGGAATTCATCCTGCGGATGCCCCAAAGCTACGACACCATGATCGGCGAGCGCGGCATGAAACTCTCCGGAGGCCAGCGACAGCGCCTCGCCATCGCCCGCGCGCTATTGAAGGACGCGCCCATCCTGATCCTCGATGAAGCGACGTCTCACCTGGACACCGAATCCGAGCGCCTGGTGCAAATCGCTCTTCAGAATCTGATGGAGCACCGCACCGTCATCGTCATCGCGCATCGCCTATCCACGATACGGCGTGCCGATAAAATCGTGGTGCTCGACCGCGGAAAAATCTCCGAAATCGGCACTCATGAAGAACTCGTCGCGGGAGGGGGGATCTACCAGCGCTTGCATGACATGCAATTCTTGGAAGATCCTATTGGGAACCCTTAACCCGATGCCACCTCCTTTGCGCAGCATGACCGGTTTCGCGCGATGCCGTAAAACGCTCGACTCCGGCGAAATCGTCGTCAGCGTGAAAAGCCTCAATCATCGCGGGCTTGACGTGCAGGTCCACGCGCCCTCCGCGGCCGATGAATTTGAGAACGCCATTCGCGCCCTGGTGAAGGCCCGCGTCGTGCGCGGTCATGTGGAGGTGCGCATTTCTCTCCCTTCGAATAGCGCCAACGGCAGCGCTGCGGTCGTTCTCAACCGCGATCTGCTGCGCCAATATTTGAAGGCCTATCACGAAGCCGCGGAAGCTCACGGCATCCACGCGGAACCCGATCTCAACGCCGCTTTCCGCCATTCCGGCATGTTAGCCGAGTCTGTCACGGAAGCCGCCGGCGCGGTAGAAAAAGACGTGCTCGAAGCGCTCTCCGAAGCTCTCGAAGGCCTCAACGACTTCCGGACCCGCGAAGGCGCTGAGATCGCATCGGAGATGAAGGCGCACAACGACCGCGTCTCCGCCATCGCAGCGGAGATGGAGCAGATCCGCAGCACCGCCCACGCCGCATTCCATTCCCGCCTCTCCGATAAACTCCGCGATCTCCTGAAAGGCGTGCAAATCGACCCTCAGCGCCTGGCCCAGGAAGCCGCGATCCTGGCCGACCGCAGCGATATCGGCGAAGAACTAGCCCGCCTCAGAATCCATGCCGCGCAACTGACGGGACTCCTCGAAGCCGGCGGCGAAGTAGGCAAGAAAGTGGATTTCCTGCTCCAGGAGATGAACCGCGAAACCAACACCATCCTCTCCAAAACCAGCGGAGCAGGCGAAGCCGGCCTAAGAATCACAGACCTGGCCCTGTCCGCCAAAGCCTCCATAGAAAAAGTCCGCGAACAATCCCTAAACCTCGAATAATGAACCGCAAACAAATTCCATTTTGCTTTGAGGCTAGTGGGGCAGGTTCCCGACCTGCCCTCCATGAGCCGCGACCGTCAGGAAGCGGGCAGACGCCGTAAATGACCACAGTCTTCATAATCTCCGCCCCCTCCGGCTCCGGCAAATCAACCCTCACCCACCGCCTGGTCTCCGAAGTCCCCAATCTTCGCTTTTCCATCTCCTACACCACCAGAGCCCCCCGAGGCCAGGAACAGCACGGTAGAGACTATTTCTTCATCACCCGCGAAGAGTTCGAAAACCGCGTGGCGACAAGGCGAATTCCTCGAACATGCCAAGGTTTTCGGCAATTACTACGGCACCCACGCCAGCGAATTGGGCCGCGCCGCCGAGGAGAACGTGGATTTGATCCTCGACATAGACGTCCAGGGTGCGCGACAATTAAAAGACAGAATTCCGGCCGCGGTGTCGATTTTCATTCTCGCTCCCAGCCGGGAAGTTCTGGAACAGCGTTTGCGGGCCCGTGAGCAGGACTCCGAATCCGTAATCGCGCGGCGCTTGCATGAGGCCGCTGAAGAGATCAGAAATTATTCGCAGTACGATTACGTGCTGGTCAACCGGGAAGTAGAGGCGTCGGTGGAAACACTGAAATCGATCGTCAAAGCAACCCGCAGCCGGCGCGACCGGATGGAACGAGAAATCCGTCCGATCCTGGAGACGTTTCAAAATGCCTGAGACTACCATTCGACACACCGCCCAGAGTATTATCCCCGACGATCCGGAAGCCAGCGCCTACCGTTTCATCATCGTCGCGGCCAAGCGAGCCCGCCAGTTGCAAAGCGGAGCACGAAGCTACCTCCCAACCACCTCCAAAAAGCCCACAGTAGTAGCCATGGAAGAAGTTCGCCGCGGCCTGGTCCAATACGAAGATCTGACCCTGATCGCAGCCCAAGCCGCCGCCGCCGAACTAGCCGCCTCCAAAGAATAGCCTTCGTGTTTCGCGTCCGCCCGCTTCCTGACGGTCGCGGCTCAGTGGTCGTCGGATCGAGTTGCGGTCGAAGGAGTGCACGCACGATCCGCATGCTGACGCATGGCGGTTCCTTGCCTGTGATCCGCTGTTAATGAAGCGCGACCGTCAGGGAGCGGATAATGCACTCATCAACACTGAGCCGCCATGCGTCAGCATGCGGGCAGGTTGAGAATCTCGCCTTTTCAGAGCCGCGACCACAGGGAGCGATCTTCTTGAGAGTAAAATAAATTAGTGAACCTGGCACTAGGCGTCGGCGGAGGCATTGCCGCATACAAAGCGGCTGAACTAGCTCGCGAACTCATGTCCCGAGGCTTCACCGTCAACGTGGTCATGACGTCCGCCGCCGAGCAATTCATCCGGCCCCTGACCTTTGCCGCCCTCACCGGCCGCAAAGTAATCACCAACCTCTTCTCCGCCGGCAGCTCCGAAGACACCCTTTCGAGCGCCATCGAGCACATCCGCGTCGCGCAGGAAAACGACATTCTCGTCGTAGCGCCCGCCACTGCCGATCTCCTGGCCAAATTCGCACATGGCCTGGCCGACGATTTCCTGACCACCACTTATCTCGCCTTCACCGGCAAAGTTGTCCTGGCCCCTGCGATGAACACCAACATGTGGAATCATCCGGCAACGCAATCCAACGTGAAAATCCTCCGCGACCGAGGCCACCTGATCGTCGATCCCGACGACGGCGCGCTGGCCTGCGGCATGGTCGGCCCCGGACGCTTAGCCGAACCCGAAGCCATCGCGGAAGCTGTAGCCAGTCTCGTTGCCCACAAGCGCGACTTAGAAGGCGAAGTAATCCTGATCACCGCCGGCCCCACCCAGGAGCCTTTAGACGCCGTCCGTTATTTGAGCAATCGCTCCAGCGGCAAAATGGGCTACGCCCTAGCCGAAGCAGCCGCCAGCCGGGGCGCGCGAGTCATTTTAGTCTCCGGACCAGTCAGTCTTCCCGAACCTAACGCTCAAATTGAGCATGTTCAGACCGCGGCCCAGATGCACGATGCAGTCATCCGGCATCTGGAAGAATCGACCATCATTATCAAAGCCGCCGCCGTCGCCGATTATCATCGCGCCGACGCTCCTCAACACAAGGTGAAAAAGACCGCCGCCCGCATGTCCCTTGAGCTCGATCCTACGGTAGATATTCTCGCCGAGCTGGGCAGGAAAAAAGGAGACCGCCTCCTGATCGGCTTTGCCGCCGAAACCGAAAATCTGATCGCGGAAGCCCGCCGCAAACTGGAATCCAAGAACTGCGACATGGTGGTTGCGAATCTGGTCTCCAAGGAAGGCATCGGTTTCGATTCCAATGAAAACGAAGTGGTCCTGGTCACCCGAGGCCGCGATCCAATTTCCCTGGCCCGCGCGCCAAAGAAAGAAATCGCCGGACATATTCTCGATGAAACAATGAAGTTGCGGTTAGCTCTGCACGCCAAATGAATCCGGAGCAACTGCGCGACTACCTCACCTTCTATCGCGACCTGGGCGTGAAGGAAATCTACCGCCGTCAGCCAACAACCAAAATGGAAATTCTTCCCCTCGCCCCCGCCGACGATACGCTCGCGAAAATCAGCGCCGATATCGGCGATTGCCGCCGCTGCAGGTTATGCGAACAACGGAACAAAATCGTTTTCGGATCCGGTGACGAGCACGCCCGCCTGGTGTTCGTAGGCGAAGGTCCCGGCGCCGATGAAGACGCGCAAGGCTTCCCATTCGTCGGACGAGCCGGCCAGTTGTTGACGCAAATGATTGATAACACGGCATCAAAAGAGGGCATCCCGATTCGCCGTGAGAATGTTTATATCGCCAACGTGGTGAAATGCCGTCCTCCGGAGAATCGCGCTCCGCAGCCCGATGAAATGGAGATTTGCGGAGAATTCCTCTTCCGGCAGCTACTTGCCATCAATCCGAAAGCGATTTGCGCTCTGGGTTCGACCGCCGCGAAGGCTCTCCTCGCGACCAAAGACGGGGTTACGCGCTTGCGCGGTAACTGGCACAAATGGCGGGACATCCCGGTGATGGTGACGTACCATCCGTCGTATTTATTGCGGCCTTACAATGCCAATGCGAAACGCGAGGCGTGGGACGATTTGAAAAAGGTTCTGCATTTTGTCTACGACTAAACGCGGCCTTTTCATCACGTTCGAGGGTCCAGAAGGCAGCGGGAAATCGACCCAGCTGAGGCGTCTCGCCGCGCGATTGCGGGAACAAGGCAAAACGGTGCTCGAAACCGCCGAACCAGGCGGCACACCCATCGGGATGCAGATCCGGAGGGTTTTGCTGGACTCGAAAAACCTGGAAATGCGCCCCACTACGGAGCTTCTGTTGATGTTCGCGGCTCGGGCGCAGAATGTGGACGAGTGGATTTTGCCGGCGCTTTCGCGCGGGGAAATCGTTTTGTCCGACCGCTTTACGGATTCGACGCTCGTCTACCAGGGGGTGGCACGCGGACTCGGTTCCGAGGTGGTTTATGAAGTTGATCGGATCGCGTGCCGCGGGTTGGTGCCGGATTTGACGATTGTCGTCGATATCGAGACCGAATTGGGGCTAGCGCGGGCTCACGGGCGCAACAAGATCATGCAAGATGTTGAAACTCGGATAGATGAACAGGAGATAGAGTTTCATCGGAAGGTTCGGGACGCGTACTTGCGGCTGGCTTCGGATGAATTGGGCCGGGTGAAGTTGGTAGATGGGTCGCGGAGTGAGGAAGAGGTCGAGAAAGATGTGTGGGATGAGGTCTTGAAGCGCGCCGGCTGAGAGTCGGCGGCAGGTCGGGGACCTGCCCCACAAGAGGGCCAATTAACTAGCTGTCGCCTTTTCAGAGCCGCGACCGTAGGGAGCGATGTCCGGTTCTGAGAGCCGCCTCGAAAGGCGGCTGCAGGCTAAATAGCCCGCCCTACAAGGCTGCTTTTGCGATCAGGCCTACCAGCGCGCCGCCTAGCACTACCCAGACTGTGTCGATTTTGGTGACCGCTAAGACGGCGAAACTTAGGAGGACGATTCCTAAGGTCAGTGGGCCGGTGATGGCGTCTCGGGCCAGAGGGACCGACGCGGATAGGAGCAGGCCGGCGCTGGCCAGAATCACGGCTCGGATGGCGCTTTTTACGCGGGGCGATTCGGCTCGCGCGCCGATCCATGTCATGAGCGGCAGTATCAGAAACGCGGGCGTCATCATGGCGAGCATGCCCACGGCTGCGCCGGGCAATCCATCGACGTAGTATCCGACGCTCACCAGGTACAGGCCATTGGGGCCGGGAGCTGTTCTACCTGCGGCGACGGCGGTATTCAACTCGCGATCGGTGATGACTTTGCGCTCGACCACGAAATCGTTACGAACCATCGGGAGAGATGCCAGGCCGCTGAAGGAGGTCAACGTTGCTTTCAGGAGCAGGGCGTACAAGAGAAACAGGTTCACTTTTTTTCCATTTCCTGATGGGGCCAGAGAAAACCTGCGAGGGCTGCGACCAAAATTACGGGGACTGGCGTGACGTGGAATTTCCAGGCGGCCAGAAAGGCCGATCCGGCGAACAGGAGGGCTCGCAGTCCAAGGAAAGGCTTTATCAGGAGGCAGACGCTGGCCCACATCATGCCGGATACTGCGGCCACGATTCCTCCGATGGCAGCGATAGCCCAGGGATTCGTTCGCCAGGTTTCGAAGCCGCGCGTGAGCAATACGGCAACGACCGCTGAGGGGAGGGTCACTGCCATCACTGCGGCGAGGGCTCCGACCAAGCCGAGCACACGCGCGCCGGTCGCGGCACAGAAGGCCAGCACGTTGGTTCCGGGTGTTACGCGGGCCAGCGAGTAGGCTAACGCGAAGTCTTCGCGCGTGATCCAATCGCGGCGGATCAGCTCGCGCTGGAGCAAGGCCATGGTGGGATTGCCGCCGCCGAAAGTGGTGTTGCCGATCTTGAGATAGAGGGCGGTCAGGGAAGCCAGGGAAGGCTTGGTCACTCATCGATTTTATCGTGATGGGTCAACCGGGACCCGCACGGCGCCCACAATCGGCCGCAGGCTGCCAGCCTGCCCTACGACGGACATTTCGTAATCTGCGCGCAGAGCCACGACTACTCCATACACGCTGCACCCAATTCCCAATCGATTTTTGGGATCGCTGAAAAGGCAACGGTTCAGAAATTCGAGTTATCAAAAAGAGGTGTTCTCGAATTCCGTGGCTGGGGACGGGCGCTCGTTGACTGTCAGGCGGAAGATGTCGGGGCGCGCGTAGTGGCCGGTTACGTCCAGATCGAACTTGCCTTCCACGATTTCGTTGCGATCGAGGTCGGCTATCAGAATCGTTTCGCTGCCATAGTGCGGACCGGCGAGCACCACACCTTGGGGATTGACGATCACGCTGCCGCCGCGGATCAGCACGGGCGCGGTGTCGGCATAATCGTGCGGACAATCCTTGCGCTCGAGATACTGCACGGCCGAAAGTACGAAGCAGCGTCCTTCAAACGCGATGTGCTGCATCGACCTGGCCCAGGTCTCGCGATCGTCCACGGTGGGCGCGCAGTAGATCTCGATGCCTTTCGCGTACATCGCCATGCGCAACAGAGGCATGTAATTTTCCCAGCAGATCACGGCCCCTATGCGACCCAACGGCGTATCGAACACGGGCATGGTGGAACCGTCGCCCATGCCCCAGACCAGGCGCTCCATCGCGGTGGGCATCAGCTTGCGATGCTTGCCCAGCAGCTCGCCGGCGGGTCCGAAAAACAGGACGGTGCAATAGAGAGTGCCTCCGCCGCGCTCAATCACGCCGATGACGAGGTGCACCGAATGATCGCGCGCGATGGAGGCGAGCTCAGTGGCGGCGGGGCTGGGAAGCTCCACCGCGCTCTCGAAATAGCGGCGGAACATTTTTCGCCCTTCGAGAGTGCGCGATCCGACGCGCGCGCCGAAGTCGAGTCCCTTGGGATAACCGGATACGAACGCCTCCGGAAATACGACGATCTGCGCGCCTTTCGCCGCGGCGTCGGCGGTCAGTGCGCGGACCTTGGCGATAGTCGCTTCTCGATCGAAAACTACGGGAGCGGCTTGGACGACGGCGGCGCGAATGGTTGTTTCGGACACGCCGAAATTATCCCAAACCATCGCGGGCCGTGCACGTCCATTAGCGACATGAGGATTCTCGCGAGTGT
This sequence comes from Bryobacterales bacterium, assembly GCA_963813145.1. Taxonomy (GTDB): domain Bacteria; phylum Acidobacteriota; class Terriglobia; order Bryobacterales; family Bryobacteraceae; genus Palsa-187. Next base: position 401,095 of record CAWEXX010000001.1, on the reverse strand, counting down.
CTTATTCGCCGTATCGCTAAGCGCCGCGCCTATGACGGCGATCGAGCGCGAGCGCCTGGTCTCGCATCTCGAAATGACGGAGAGCTGGCTGGCCGACGAGGTTTCGGGGCTGACGGAGGCGCAGCTGAAGTTTCGGCCGGCGCCAGGGAAGTGGACGATTGTCGACGTGGTGGAACATCTGACGATCGCGGAGCCGCAGTACTGGCACGACCTGAAGGAATCAATGACGAAGGCTCCAGTGGCGTCGAAGAATCGCGAGGCGGCGGACTTGTACGTGCTTTGGTACGGCATCGATCGCACGGAGCATCAGAAAACAGGAGAGGCGCGGGAGCCCAAGGGATCGCTGACGGACGTGAAAGCGGGCGTGAAGTCGGTTCACAAGCTGCGAGCGGAGATGCTGCAATATGCACGGTCGACCGGCGAGGATCTGCGCGGGCACGAGTACGGAGGCGGCGATGCGTATCAGTGGTTCGTGATGATCTCGACGCACATGCAGCGTCATATTCTGCAGATTCGGGAAGTGAAGGCAGCGGCGGGGTATCCGAGGTCCTAAGGGTTTGTGGGGCGGGGCCATGCCCTGCCGCATGCAAACGTGCTCGCTGCCACACGCCAAGTACGCTGTCCCAGCGATATCGTTAGTAGTGCGCGTAACGCCGGGTCACACCACCGCTTGCGTGCCAGCCCCACGCTGACGCATGGGGCTAAAGTAATGGCGAATAAACGAATACTCAGCCCCATGCGTCAGCGTGGAGCTAACACGTGTTCTTCCCACTGCGTCAGCTAGCGGTTTCGCCGCTGACAAGATCGCTGCCAGACGCCACTAGCTCTTCTGCGCCGGCTCCGCTATGAACCTATAGCCGACTCCGCGCACGGTGAGCAGATGCCGGGGATGGGTCGGATCATCCTCAATATAACGCCGCAGACGCACGATGAAATTGTCGATGGCGCGCGTGTCGGTGTCCTCATGCAGGCCCCACACGTCGTCGAGCATCCGCTTGCGCGACACGGGTTTTCCTTCATGCTCAATCAGGTAGCGGAGAACGTTCACCTCCATCAAAGTGAGCGGAAACACCTGGCCGCGCACGTGGAGCTCGAGGGCCGTGAAGTCGATCAACTTGTCGCCGAAGGTGAACGAGTCGTCCGCCGGCGGAGCGGCCGCGGGCGCCGCCATCGATCCCACCAGCCAGTCACGACGCCGCAGGAGTCCGCGAATGCGAGCGATCAGGATCGAAAGATCGAAAGGCTTGGCGAGGTAATCGTCGGCGCCGGCGCTGAAACCCTTCAGCACGTCTTCGGGATGCCCGCGCGCGGTCAGCATCAGGGTCGGCACGAACTGGCCGGCCTGGCGCAGTTCGGAGATGACGGTGAAACCGTCCTTGCCGGGGAGCATTACGTCCAGCACCACCACGTCGAAACGCGGGCCGCCTTCCTCGAACAGCTCCAGCGCGGCTTCGCCTGTGTCCACCACGTTCACCTGGTAGCCTTCGGCTTCCAGGTTGAAACGCAGGCCCTCCGCCAGGTGCTGCTCGTCTTCCACTACTAAAATGTTACTCATTTGACTCTGTTCACTTCGCGATCGGAAGCTGCAGGATAAACGTGCTGCCTCTTCCGGGTCCCTCACTCTCCGCCCAGGCGCGACCGCCATGGCGCTTGGCCACGGAGCGCACGATGTACAATCCCAACCCGGTGCCTTTGACACGGGTCGCCAGGGATCCGGGCACGCGGTGGAAACGTTTAAAGATCTGTTTGAGCTCGGTTTTGGGGATCCCCGGGCCTTCATCTTTTACTCGAAGCGCGACAAATCCGTCGGCGATCTTCTCCGTCTCCACGCTAACCTTCACGTTGCTCCCGGAATACTTGACCGCGTTGTCGATCAGGTTCGAGACGGCGGCGCGCACTTCGTCGGCATCGCCCATAATGGTGGTGGCGCCGTCGGGGCGGTAGGTCAGGGATTCGGGAGAGAGCCGGTACAGCGCCCGCGCGCGCACCAGGGATTCCTCAATCACCTGGCTCAGGTCGATGCGGGTGACGTTCAGCTTGCGCGACCCGCCCATGCGCCCGGTGCGCAGAACCTGCTCGATAGTTTGCAGCAGGCGGTCGCTGTCTTCGAGCATGATGCGGTAAAAGTCTTTCCGCTTGTCTTCGTCCACGGCGCGCGATTGCAGCGTTTCCAGGTACAGGCGAATGGAGGCGACGGGAGTCTTCAGCTCATGCGTCATAGCGTTGATGAACGCGTCATGCTGCTCATTCCTGCGGATTTCGCGGACCAGGAAAATAGTATTCAGCACCACGCCGGCGATAATCATCGCCAGCAGCACGAAGCCCAGCAGGAACAATAGAATCCCGTGTTTCCAGTTGAGCAGCACCCAGCCGACGTACAGCAGCAGCGTGACGAGAATCAAGCCGGCGCCCATCGCGATAAAGAACGCGATCGATTTGCGCCGTCCCGCGAGCACCATAATCTAATTATGAAGGGTACCGAGCAGCAGGTTTTGACACGAATGCGAAAAATCTGTCTGGGGCTGCCCGGAACCGAGGAGAAACTGAGCCACGGGCACCCGACGTTCGCGACCAGCAAAGGAATCTACGCCGTGCTTGAGGAATATCGCGGCGAGCTCTCGATCTGCGTGAAAGTCGGATTGGAAGTACAAGGCGCGTTCCTGGCGGACCCGCGTTATTACCTGACGCCTTACACAGGCAGGCTGGGATGGGTCTCGTTAAAGGTACACGCCGCGCCCGTCGACTGGAAAGAGATCGCAGGCCTGCTCGCTGGCAGCTATCAACTGATTGCGGGGCAGGCTGGCAGCCTGCGGCCGATTGGCAATCGGCCTCTTTAAGCCGCTTCCCGCTCCGCCAACACAGCGTCGATCCTCGCCACCCTCACCTCTTTGGCGATCCCGAACGACTTCAGCATGGTCAGCGTGATCCAGGAAATATCGAACTCATACCACGCCAGTCCGTGCCGCGCGGATGTCGGATGCGCGTGATGATTGTTGTGCCAGCCTTCGCCGAACGTCATCAGCGCAACCCACCAGTTGTTCCGCGAATCGTCCTTGGTCGAGAAACGCCGGTTGCCCCACATATGTGTGGCCGAGTTCACCAGCCACGTGGCATGCAGGCCGACCACGACGCGCAGGAAGATTCCCCAGCACATCAGCGGCAACCCGCCGATCGCCAACAGGATCATGCCCAGGGCCACCATGGGAACCCAGTGCCAGTTGTTCAGCCAGATGTAGAACTTGTGCTTGGCCAGATCCGGCGCGTACTTGGACATCAGCTTGGTGTTGTTGTGATTGGTCTCGCCCCACAAAATCCAGCCGATGTGCGCCCACCATGCTCCGTCGTGCGGGGAGTGCGGATCGCCTGCCTGATCGGACTTCTGATGGTGAATCCGGTGCGTGGCCACCCAGAAAATCGGTCCGCCTTCGAGCGTCAAAGCTCCGCAAACGGCGAAGAAATACTCCATCCACAACGGCACTTTGTAGGACCGGTGCGTGTGCAGACGATGATACCCGAGGCTGATCCCCCAACCTACCGTTATCCAGTATAAAGCTATTGAAATCAGAAGACTACGCCAGCTGAACATGAACAATGCCGCGATCGCCCCGAGGTGAAACAACACCAGGACGAGGCTGGTCGGCCAATTCATTCGATTGCCATTCGGCAAGTGGATAACGTGTTCGCTCATTTGTGGGAACCTTGCAGTCCTAAACTAACAGGGATTCAAGCAATGATTTGTAAGACTTATGTAATTTCGCCGAATGATTAGTAAACATTAGGTAAATGCCTTAGACTATCGCCATGTGGCTGGTCAAAAGGGTACACACCTACGCAGGATTGCTGACCTTTATTAACCTGGCGGTCTACGGAATTGTCGGATTAAGCCTGACTTTCTTGCGGCAACCCAGCGCCGCATCCAGGCCGGTTACTTACCAGGACTTCAATATCGAACCGAATCTGACCCACCGCCAGGTAGCCGAGCGCGTCTGCGCCCAGTTGCACCTTTCTCTGGCAACGCCCGTGAACAGCTTCGCGATCGAGCATGACGCCGCCGGGAACCTCCATCTCGATCTCCGCCACGCCAACGGCCGGCACCTGGTCGACGTTCTGGAAAAGGAACACCGCCTTCGTATCGAAGTGATTCGCAACAGCTTTTGGCATTATCTGTTTACTCTCCACGAAACCACCGCCGCCTTTCACTCGGACGACTGGCGCATGCAGTTCTGGGCGGATTATAACGAGTTCGCCATGTGGTGCCTGCTGCTGATGCTCGCCTCGGGGTTCGCCATGTTTCTAGCGACCCGCGCCCGCAGCCGGTTGGCGCAAGTTTCCCTGGCCGCCGGGTGCTGCGTTTTCGCGGCGGTCTATTTCTGGACCAAATGAATCTCCGCCGCCTGCATCTCTCCACCGCGATGTTCTCATTCGTGTTCCTGTTGGCCTATGCCATCAGCGCCGTCGAATTCGCCCATCGCAAATGGTTCTTGCATCCCACCCGTACGACGGAGGAGAAGCGCAAGCTGACGCCCGGAATCACCGACGCCAGGATTCTGGCCCGCCAATGGCGCGGCGAGTTAACGATGATTGAGACGCCCCCAGGATCGCTCAAATTTCGAGTGATGACTCCCCTCGGCACAGGCTACGACGTGACCTACTCTATCGCGACCGGCGATACCATAATTCAAACCACAACCGTCAGCTTCATGACGACGCTGGCGTTTATCCATGTCTCGCACGGTCCCTGGGCGGTCATTGTGGCGCTCGTCTCCGTCGGCCTGTTGACGCTGGGCCTAACCGGTCTCTGCCTTTGGTTCAAGAATCACAACGAACGCCGCATCGGCATCGTCCTGATCGCGATAGGAGCCGGCGTCCCCCTCGCTCTTCTAATCTCGATGCGCTGGGACTAGTGGCCGCCCAGACTGTCGGCGCTTTCCTACCGAACCCCGACAGTCATGGAGGGGTCACCGTAGTATCGATTTCCGGTCGGCTCTGTTTGTTTTTTCCCCGTCATTCCAACAACTTACGTGTTTCATCCAGCCCCATCCGGCGAACCTGTGCCTATTATGTGGTCAAGAGTCTAGGGGTATCCCAATCGACGCCTAGATCGCGACTCGTAAAAGTCTTCGAAGCTCTATGCGATGTTCGCTTGTGAATTGGGGTTTGCCGTGAGACTAAAAACACGGATAGGGATCCCATCCCGGTAGATCGTTGTAAAAGACGGTTTCGAAGGATAACCGCGCATATCCTGGCCTTCACGGGCACAGGGGCGCGGCTAACGTTAGGAGCAGGGCAGCCTCTCCGGAGGTTGCCCAAGGCTCTGATAGAAAGACACTCCACAGCCGAACTATGTCTTACAAGCAGGTTTCCGCCGATGATCTGTGCGTGAACTGCCCCAACTGCGGCGCACCGATGACGCTCAACGACGAAGCCGACTACCTCATCTGCGACTATTGCTCGACCCCTCATTTCCCCGATCCCAATGCCGACGGAGTGCGAGTTCTCGGGGTACCGGCGGAGATCTTCTGCCCGCTCTGCCAGGTCGCCCTGATCCACGCCTCAATCGCCCGCGAACGAATTTTCTACTGCGAGCGCTGCCGGGGCATGCTGATTTCGATGGCCGTTTTCCCGGAGATTGCCGAGGACCTCCGCTCCCGCCACGAAGTCTCGGTCGATGCCGCTCACGCGCCTGACTGGAAAGATCTCAACCGGCAGATCCACTGTCCGAAGTGCAGCGCCGCCATGGATACGCACCCTTATGGCGGTCCCGGAAACATCATTATCGACAGCTGCGAACACTGTGGCCAAAACTGGCTGGACTATGGCGAGCTTGATCGGGTGGTAAGAGCCCCGGACCCTGCGGTCCCGCATCTTGACATCAACACATCACGTCATCTAAATTGAAGGTATGCGCACCACAGTCGATCTCGACGAAGATATTTTGCGAGTCGCCAAGGATCTGGCTCGAGACAAAGAGCAAAGTGTCGGGCGAGTTCTCTCCGATTTGGTTCGGCGCGGACTCAATCCGCCTGCTCCTAAGCAAAGAACCCGCAACGGAATACCGCTGCTGATGCCCAAACCTGGAGCAAGGCCAATCACGTCTGAACACGTCAAGGAACTGCGTGAACTCGACGACTGACGCGGCATGGCTACTAGACGTCAATGCTCTCATCGCGCTCCTTAGTCCCATTCATGTCCACCACCAGCGGATGCATCTCTGGTTTCGACAGAATTCTTCGCAGGGTTGGGCGACGTGTCCGATCACTGAAAATGGTGCGATCCGTATCATCTCTCAGCCTAGTTTCGTGGCCGGACCGTACACTCCGAAGGAAGCAGCCCATGCGCTCCGTGCGCTGTGCAAATCGGAGGAGCATCGTTTTTGGCAAGACAGCATCTCGTTGAACGATGAGTCCTTATTTCACATCGAAAATATTTCGACCTCAAAGCTGGTCACCGACGCCTATGTCCTCGGCCTCGCCGCCAAACACGGCGCACGACTCGTCAGCTTTGACCGCTCCCTCCCCTGGCATGCGATTCGCAACGGAACCGCGAGGCTGATCGAATCCCCGCTGCTACAATAGTCCCCGGGTCTTTCTTCCAAACAATGAGCAATGTAATCGTTCTCGGAGCGCAATGGGGTGATGAAGGCAAGGGTAAAGTGGTCGATCTCCTGGCCGAGCGCTTCGATATCGTCGCTCGCTACCAGGGCGGGCATAACGCCGGCCACACGGTCTTTATTGGTGAAAAAAAGTTCGTCCTCAAGCTGATCCCCAGCGGCATTCTGCGCCCCAGTGTGCAGGCCGTGATCGGCAACGGCGTCGTCATCGACCTGGCCGCGCTGCTCGAAGAAATTGCCGCGCTCGAGACGGCCGGCATCGACGCGACCAAGCAGCTCCGCATCAGCAACCGGGCTCACGTTATCTTCCCGTTCCACCGCCTGGTCGAAAAAATGTCCGAGGCGCGCGAAAATCGCATCCCGATCGGTACCACTTCCCGCGGCATCGGCCCATGTTATGAGGATAAGACCGGCCGCCGCGGCATCCGCATCGCCGATCTATACGATCCTGAAAGCTTTCGCGACATTTACGACACGCTGGTCGAGGACAAGAAGACTCTCGCGGCCACTTTCAACCTGCACGACACCATCGACTACGCCGAAATCCGCGCGGACTATGAGCAGTACGCCGAGAGAATCCGGCCCATGGTCTGCGATACCGCCGTTCTGCTGGCCGACGCGATGGCCCACGGCAAGCGCATCCTGTTTGAAGGGGCGCAAGGGACCATGCTTGATATCGACCACGGCACTTATCCGTTCGTCACCTCGTCGAGCGCCTCCGCCGGGGGTGCGTCGATCGGCACTGGCGTCCCGCCCACGCGCATTCAAGGCATCATCGGCATTTCGAAGGCTTACAACACGCGAGTCGGGTCGGGCCCTTTCCCCACCGAGACGAATGACGCCGCCGGCGAGCTGCTGCGCCGCGAGGGCAAGGAATTCGGGGCTGTCACCGGCCGTCCGCGCCGCTGCGGATGGTTCGACGTACCTCTGCTGAAGTACACGGCGATGGTGAATGGCTTCGACACGCTGTTCATCATGAAACTCGACGTTCTCGATCTTCTCGACGAGATCCCGGTGTGCATCCGCTACCGGCTGCACGGCGCGGAAGTCACGGAAATGCCCGCCACGTATCGGGCGCTCGAAGCCGTCGAGCCGGTGTATGAGATGATGCCGGGCTGGCACACGTCAACCCGGGGCATCGCCCGTTTCGACGAATTGCCCGCCGAAGCCCGCGCCTATCTGCGTTTCTTGGAAGAACGGACCGGAGTGGAAGTAGGCGGAGTTTCCACGGGCCCGGAGCGGAACGAGACGATTATCCGGGGCGGATCAAAACTCGAGCGCCTGATCGGTTGAGAAAAGGGTGGAGATCGCTCCCTGCGGTCCGGTCCCGCACCCGTCCTATCGCAGAGATAGCTTTACTATCCCCTCCATAACTGTCGGGGTTCGGTGTCGGCGTCGAGCGCGACATATTCTCCTACCGAACCCCGACAGTCATGGAGGGGATAGTACCTCCCTCCAAACTAGATGGGCCATTTTATTCGGAAATCGAGTATGATTATCCGATCAGCCAACCGAGCTTTTTTCCCTGCGCTACCAATGTGCAGTGCCGAGTGCCGCCATGTAGGAGTGCCAAAGGGCAAGCGAAGGAAGGATTGTAATGATGCGGACACCAATTTCGAACAGTGCAAATGCAGGGGGCAGTATGCGAAAACTTCTCATTCTCTTTACCGCGGGCGTTCTGGCGAGCGCTCTTGCGGTGGCCGACGACGACCCACCTAACCGAGCGGCACGGTTGAGCTACGCGGCGGGTACGGTGACCTTTCAGCCGGACGGCGAGGAAACGGACTGGGCTCCGGCGGATTTGAACCGCGCCCTCACCACCGGCGATAAGCTGTGGATCGAGACCGGCGGGCGAGCCGAGATCCAGACGGTCAACTCCGCGATCCGGCTCAACGGGCATACCAATTTCTCGTTTCTCACGGTGGACGATACCACCACGCAGATTCAACTCTCGCTGGGCGTGATGTTGATCCGTTTGCGCGGGCTCGATGAGAACGAAACCTATGAAGTGGATACGCCTCAGGTGGCGTTCACCCTGTTACGGCCCGGCGTGTACCGGGTGGAGGTGAATGAAGCCGGTGATACCACCGTCGTCACGGTTCGCGCCGGGGATGGCGAAGTCACGGCCGACGGCAAAGCCACTGCGCTGCATATCAACGAGCAGGTGGTGCTCCGGGGGACGGACAATCCCAGCTACGATAAGCACGGCGCGCCGAATCCGGACGAGTTCGATGCCTGGGCCGCGGACCGCGACAAGCGCGCGGATGTTTCCGTTTCCGTGACCAAGGTCGCGCCGGGCGTGGTCGGAGTTACCGATCTCGACGTGGCGGGCGCCTGGAGACCGGCTCCGACCTATGGCAACGTCTGGTTCCCGAACACTGTGGTCGCGGATTGGGCTCCGTACCGCTTCGGCCACTGGGGCTTCGTGGCGCCGTGGGGATGGACCTGGATTGACGACGCCCCCTGGGGCTATGCGCCGTTCCATTACGGCCGCTGGGTCAGTGTCGGCGGAGTCTGGGGCTGGGCGCCCGGACCGATCGCGGTTCGCGCCATTTATGCGCCCGCGCTGGTTTCATTCATCGGCGGCGTGGAAGTAGTTGGAGTGGTGGATCCGGTAAGCTGGGTCGCGCTGAGCTGGGGCGAACCCTGGTATCCGAGCTATGGAGTGAGCTGGGGCTATTACAACAGCGTCAACCTGTGCGGCACGGTATTCGCGGCCGGCATCATCGCCGGCGTATGGGGCGGAGCGGCGGTTCACCTGGCGTTCGGACGCGACCCCAGAGCGGTGGTCGTGATGGGACGCGGCGGATTCGCCGGCGGCCATCCGGTGGGACGCGAGTTTGTGCATCGCGACCGTTTCGGCGGCCACGCTTTCGATCATGCCGGTGCGCGGCGTGAGGGTGTACGAGGAATTGGAGCTTCTCGCGAAGGGCGGTTTGGCGGTCATGCTCCTCTGCGGGCGGGCAGTCATGGGATTCCTCCGCGCGCCGCGATGAGCCGCGGAGCGGTCACGCGCCATGCCCCCGCGGCTGGCGCGCATGGAGGCGGCAACTTCCGCGGAGCAGGTGTCGCTGCGAAGCATGGTCCATCGGCCAACGGTGGTCACGCGGGATCTTTCAGACCTGCCGGCAATAGCCGGCCGGCCGGCGGAGGAGCCTCGCACAACAGTAGTCCTTCCGGCGGAAAGAGCGGAGCGTCGCCGTCTCGCAGCAATAGTCCGTCGGGTGGCAAGAGTGGGGCTTCTCCCTCTCACAGCAACAGTCCGTCAGGCGGAAAGAGCGGCGGCGCGCCTTCGGGGAAGAGTGGCGCTTCCCCGTCCCGGAGCAACAGTCCGTCGGGTGGGTCGGCTGGAAAGAGCGGCGGTTCGCCGTCGCACAGCCCCTCGGGCGGAAATTCGGTGGGCTCGCGCAGTGCCAGTCCGTCGGGTGGAGCAGCCAAGGGCAACGCCAGCCCGTCGGGAGCGCGCAGCGCTTCGCCGGCGACACGCAGCAGCACTCCGGCGGGTGGCGGCAGCGCAGCCCGGCCTTCAGGTGGAGCGAGCCCTGCGGCGCGGACAAGCACTCCTGCTGGTGGAGCGAAGTCGGCCAGCCCTGCCGGTGGCGGCGGACGGCCGGGTGGGATGAGCGGAGCCAGCTCAGCTGGCCGCAGTCCAGCCGCTGGTAGCGCCGGACGAGCAGGTGGAGCGAGCGGCGGTGGTGGACGGCCCGGCGGAGTGAGCGGTGGCGGCGGACGCCCGGCGGGCGGTGGTGGTGCGGCGGCGCGGCCCGCGGCTCCAGCAGCACGTCCTGCTGCACCGGCGCGGCCCTCCGGTGGCGGCGCGGCGGCTCCTCGCAAGAAGTAGCAATTCGTTCGATGAAGAATTGGGAGGGTGCTTCGGCATCCTCCCTTTTTTATTGCCCACTCCCTGAGGGTCGCTTAATGAGCCGCGACCGTCAGGGAGTGGGCCGACGCGAAAGTGTCCTACCACAAAACGCCGACGCACCATTCCGATCCCGCGCTGCGTCTATAATGGTAGGTCTAATCCGAAGTAGAGGTACTTTTCCTCCCATGAAGAAGTGGCTGGTCGCGGGCGCTTTTGCGCTCATAGCGAGTTCGGTGATGTTTGCAGCCGAGCTGACGCGCCCTAAAGCGGGCAAAGTCGAGATCTTTCCCCTCAAGGACATCAAACCCGGAATGACAGGCACCGCCTGGACCGTGTTTCAGGGTATGGACCCCGAGCCGGTTCCCATTGAAATCGTGGGCGTCTGGAAAAACGGTAGCGGGCCGCGGCAGGACGTCATCCTGGCCAAAATGGGCGGCAAGGCCAAGATCACCAACGTCGCGGCTGGCATGTCCGGCAGTCCTGTATATATAGATGGAAAACTGGTGGGCGCCGTCGCGCTTCGCATGAGCGTTTTCTCTCCCGACGCGGTTTGCGGCATCACGCCGATCGAGCTGATGCTCGAAATTCCCGAGTTCGATCAATCCCGGCCGATGGACGCGAAGACGCCCGATAAACCCGCCACAAATCGCGAGGCCGCCGCTGCGAACATGCCTCCCATGATGGCCCCCATTGATACACCGCTCGTGCTCTCTGGGTTCTCTTCCCAGGCGATCAACGCCTTCTCGCCCTTCTTCTCGCAAATGGGCATCACCGCGGTGCAAGGCGGGTCAGGCGCCGGACCTCTTACCGCCAAGCCTGTTTCCGGGTGGCGGGATTCGCTGAATCCGGGCGAAGCAGTCTCCGGCGTGCTGGTCTCGGGCGACATGTCGGCCACCGGGATGGGCACGGTCACTTATAACGACGGCAAAAAGGTCCTCGCCTTCGGACATCCCTTCTTCAACCTCGGTCCGCTGGATATGCCCATGGCGAAGAGCGAAATCCTGATGGTGCTCAGCTCGGCCTTTCAGCCTACGAAGTTCGGCAACGCGACCGGCGTGGTCGGCGCGCTGCGGCAGGACCGGTTCAGCGGCATTATGGGCGAACTGGGCGCGGAGGCTCCGTTCATTCCGGTTCATCTAAACGTAAGGTCGCTCAACAGCGCGGGCGCGTCTCTGCATGAAAAGCATCTTGAGTTCCAGGTCTTCGTGCACCAGAAATGGACGCCGTTCCTGATGATGCTGACGCTGTACAATTCGCTCCAGCAGATGAACGAATACGCCGACGACATCACGTATCGAATGAACGGCCATGTCGAGGTGCAGGGCGATCGCGCCATCAATGTCTCGACCATGCTCGCGCCTAGCGAAGCTCCCGTGGCGCCGCCTATGGCTCTCGCCGGATGGTGGGGCGATAAATTCAACCGCTTGTTCCTGAATCCGGTGGCCGTTCCCAAGCTGAAGAGCGTCGAGATTACGGTCGACCTCCTGCCCGAGCGCCGCACCGCCGCTATCGACTATGCGTGGACTCCCAGCGCCGACGTCGAGGCGGGCACGGCCATTCCGGTCAAGGTTTTCCTGCGCCCCTATCGCGGCGAGCGCCTGGAGCGCGATGTGCAGGTGAAGATACCCGCCGGCATGCCCAAGGGCGAGCACCGCATTCTATTCAGCGATGCCGACACGTTGAATCGCATGCAAAACGCCGCCGTGCTGGGGAATCGCTACATGGATATTCCGGAAACAATTTCCCTGCTCAATCAGGAGCGAGGGAACAGCCAGCTTTACGTTTCGTTGGTGGAAGGCCGCCCCACGTATTACGCCGACGACAAAACACTGCCCAGTCTGCCTGCATCGGTGCTGAACGTATTGCAGGCGGAGCGGACTTCTACACGCGTCCTGGTCGGGTCGTCGGAAACTGCCAAAGAACAGCTTGCCATCCCGTTCGAGCAGATGATCAGCGGCAGTTATTCGCTCAAAATTAACGTCAAATGAGCGCACAGCGCGGGCCGCGTACCCGGACCAAAGAAGATCGCGGCCCGGTGCGTTGTGCGCGCTTAACATTGGAACCTTTTCATGCACATTCTTAGAACATTAAGCGCCTTCTTGGGCGTTTTAGGCACTCTCTACGCGGTCGATACCAAGACCTGGCAGCAGGGCGAGATGACGGATTTCGAAAAAGGCACGCTGACGCGCCTTTCACTCGCAAGCGACGGCCGGCTTGCGCTAGCGCCCGTCGTGAAGGAGATTTTCGATCCCTCGGTAGCGTTCCTATGGGCCGTAGCCCGTGATTCTAAAGGGAATCTTTACGCCGGGGGAGGCGGATTAGGGGGCACCAAGACCAAGCTGTTCATGGTCGAACCCAACGGAAAATCCAAGACCCTGGCCGAGCTCGAAGGGATCACGATCCAAGCCATCGCGGTCGATTCCAAAGACCGTGTGTATGCGGCAACTTCGCCGGACGGCAAGGTTTATCGCATCGACGCCGCCGGAAAATCCGACGTTTTTTACGATCCGAAACAGAAATATATCTGGGCGCTGGAGTTTACCAGATCGGGCGATTTATTCGTGGCCACCGGCGACCAGGGGGAGATCCATCGCGTGACGCCCGCTGGGGCGGGGAGCGTGTTTTTCAAGACCGAAGAAACCCACGCGCGATCCTTGGCGATCGATCCTACCGGGAATCTGATTGTTGGAACGGACCCCAGCGGGTTAATTCTGCGCATCACTCCGGCGGGCGAGGGGTTTGTGTTGTATCAGGCACCGAAGCGTGAGATTACCGCGATCACGGTTGCTGCGGATGGGACCATATATGCGGCCGGGGTTGGCGTGAAGCCGCCGAGCGTTCCGCCTCCCGCCCCAGCGCCGGCTCCCGCTCCAGCTCCCGCGCCAGCGGGTGGACGTGGGGCTGCGGCTGCACCGCCGACTTTGGCGGGAGCCGCGCCCGCGATCACGGGCGGGTCTGAGATTTATCGCATTGCAACGGACGGGTATCCGCGAAAGATCTGGAGCCACGCTCAGGATCTGGTGTATGCGCTGGCGCTCGATGGAAGAGGACGCGTGGTGGCGGGCACTGGAAACCACGGCGACATTTATCGCCTGGAAACGCAGAAGTATTGGAAGCTGTTGAGCCTCTCCTCCACGCAGGTCACTGGATTCTGCGCCGGGGCGGGGGGCAAGCTGTACGCAGTGACGGGGAATATCGGCAAGATCTTCTCCATTGGACCGGAGCAGGAGCAGACCGGAGTTTTCGAGAGCGACATCTTCGACGCCGGCGCGTTTTCGTACTGGGGTCGGTTGTCGACGTCGCCCAAGGAGAACACTGGCGTCAGCGTGGAGACTCGCAGCGGGAATCTGAACAGGGCTCAGAAGAATTGGAATGAATTTGCCCGCACCAACGGGGGACGCATTGTTTCTCCGCCCGCCCGGTTCCTGCAATACAAGCTGACGCTCTCGGCCGGCGAGATCACTGAGGTAGACGCGGCATACCAGATGAAGAACGTCGCGCCGGAGATCAGCGAAGTGGAGATCACGCCTGCGAATTATAAATTCCCAGCGCCTTCTACCACCCCGATCCTTACCAGCAATTCGGTAACGCTGCCCGCGTTGGGCCATCACACTCCGTCGTCCTCCGCGACACCGGCGGCTGCCAGCGATTCCGGATCGACTCCGGCGCTGACGTACGCGAAAGGAAGCATCGGCGTCCGGTGGCTGGCGAACGATGACAACGGAGATTCGATGCTGTTCAAGGTGGAGATTCGCGGCGCGAGTGAATCGGCATGGAAGCCTCTGAAGGACAAAATTCGCGAACATTTTTACAGTTGGGATTCGACGGCGTTTCCGGACGGCAAATACTTCGTGAGGATCACGGCGACCGACGCGCCGTCCAATCCGCCGGATCAGGCGCTAAGCGCTTCGGCTGAGAGCGAGCCGTTTGTGATCGACAATACACCGCCGGAGATTACGGGGTTGAGCGGAGCGGCCGCGGGGTCCAAGCTGGATTTGCGGTTTCATGCCAAGGATGCGCTGAGCACTTTGGGAAAAGCCGAGTACTCGATAAATGGCGGCGATTGGACGGTAGTGGAGCCGACCACGCGGCTGAGCGATTCGATGGAGCACGATTACCGCGCGCAAGTGGATCGCGGCGCGGGGGAGAATACGGTGGCGGTGCGGGTGTCAGATGAAGGCGACAATCAGTCGGTTGCCAAGATTGTCGTGAAGTAGGCAAGAGACATCGGCTGAAGCCGACGCTGCAAGCTAAAGCTCGCGCCACTCTAGAAAGCTTCCGGCCAAATTGTTACCATTTCTCCTCCATGACTGTCGTAGAGAGTCACACCGAACCCCGAAAGTCATGGAGGGGACTCCGCAGTGAAGGTTATCTCCGCGACGGCAACTAGAGTAGGCTGTCCCAGTTATTCCGTTTGTGGCACCTGGTCGGATTCAAGCATCGCCCCCACAACATTCGCAGCCTGCGAGCCGGCGCATCCGCTCCTCGCGGTCGTTCCTGACCGCCTCCACGATGTCGAACTTGTCCGGCACCTGGCCAACGTAAACCCCATTGCCCTTTTTCCTTCGATATCGAAGGCGGCAGCTGGTCTTCCGTATCTGGCGTCTTACCTCTAAGATCCCACACCATAACAGCGCGTAAGATGGATCTGATGGATCATCTCCCGCGACGCCTGGCTCTGATTGCGATTGGACTCGCGCTCACGATCTTTGGCGGAACCGCGGGGTTTGTTTTCATCGATCACTATCCGGTCTTTGACGCTTTTTACATGACGCTGACCACGGTGTCCACTGTGGGTTACGGCGAAATTCATCCCCTCAGCCACGCAGGCCGGATCTTTAATTCGTTGCTGATTATGTTCGGTGCCACCGTAGTGCTGCTGGCGCTGGGCGGTATGACGCAAACGGTCATCGAACTGGAGCGGAGTCAATTCTTTGGAAAGCGGCGGGTCAAGAAAATGATCGAAAAACTACAAGACCACTTCATCATCTGCGGCTTCGGACGGGTGGGGCGCGGCGCCGCGGATGAGCTGTTGCAGCAGGGGGCGAAGTTCGTCATTGTGGATCATAACGAGGAAAAGGTGGAGCGGGCGATCAGAGAAGGAATGCTGGCCGTGCTGGCCGACGCGAGCCGCGACGACGTTCTGCGCGAAGTGGGAATCGACCGGGCCAAGGGGCTGATCGCCACGCTGGCGTCGGACGCAGACAATCTGTTCCTCATTCTTTCCGCGCGGACGCTGAATTCGAAGATCAAACTTACGACTCGCGTGGCGGAGCGGGCCTCGGAGGAGAAACTGCGGCGCGCGGGCGCGGATTTTGTGTTTGCGCCGTACGACGCCACGGGCCATAGGATGGCGCAGGCGCTGCTGAAACCGCACGTGCAGCAGTTCATCGATTTCACTACCCAGAACATGGATGTAAAGGTGAATATCGAACAGGTGAGCGTTTCGGCGCGGAGCTCCTATGCCGACTCGACCATCGCCCAAATGCAGATCCGCAGCGAGATGGGGGTGATCGTTCTGGCGATCCGCAAGGCCGATGGCAAGATGGTGTTCAATCCGCCTTCTGAAACCCAGATCTCAGTAGGCGATCATCTGATTGTGATGGGCCAAGCGGAGGGATTGCAGAAACTGGAGCAGGCTCTGAATGAGGCGCCGGCATGAAGCAGGTTCTGACGGTCGATGAGATGCGCGAGGCGGATCGCCGCACGATCGCCCAAGGGACTCCGCAAGAGGTCCTGATGGAACGGGCGGGAACGCGCGTCGTCGAGGTGCTGGAGCGCGAATTTGCCCCGCTGGACTGGCAGCGGGTGGTGATTTTCTGCGGCAAGGGAAACAACGGGGGCGATGGGCTGGTGATCTCGCGGCAACTGGCGGATCGGGTGGCGGCGCTGCAGGTGGTGATCCCGGAAGATCCGACCACGACGTTCGATCAAGAAGCGACCATTGTAGTGGACGCGCTGCTGGGCACTGGATTCCGGGGAGAAGTGCAGGGGCGATACGCCGAGTTCATTCGCGCGATGAACCATGATTTTCCCAAGGCGAAGATCGTCGCGGTGGATGTTCCGTCGGCGATGCAAGTGCGGGCCGACATAACCGTGACGTTCGCCGCGCCAAAGGTGGAGATGATTACCGGCGCGGGCGCGGAGAACGTGGGGAGAATGATCGTCGCGGATATCGGGATCCCCGGCGAGTTTTTGCGATCCGATTTGTACCTTTCCGAAGCGGGTGATTTCGCGGGATTGCTGAAGCCGCGAGCGCGCGATTCGAACAAAGGGATATACGGGCACGTGCTGGTGATCGGCGGCGCTCCGGGAAAATCGGGCGCGGCAGCGATGGCCGGATTGGCGGCGTTGCGCGCGGGCGCGGGCCTGGTGAGCGTGGCTTGCGCGGACGCGTCCAAGCTGGTGCCGGAGTTGATGACGGAGTCGCTTGAGCATTTTTCGCTCGAGAAGAAGACGGTGGTTGCGGTGGGCCCGGGGCTTGGTGCGGCGCCGGACCTGTTAAGAAACCTGATGAGCGAAGTGAAGGTACCTTTAGTGATAGATGCGGATGGGTTGAACTCCATCGCGGGTACCGATTTTCGGGGGCGTGGAGTGGAGACGATCCTGACGCCGCATCCGGGCGAGATGGCTCGCCTGGTGGGAGGGAAGTTCACCGATCGTCTGGCAACGGCTCGGACGTTTGCGCGCGAGCGGAATGTTTGCTTGGTGCTGAAGGGTCAGGGGACTCTCATTGCGATCCCGGATGGACGGGTTTGGATTAATCCGACCGGCTCGCCTTCGATGGCGAAGGGTGGGACCGGGGATATTCTCACTGGGATGATCGCGGGGGTGGTGGCTCAGCATCCCGATGATATTGTGACCGCGGTTCGGGCGGCGGTCTGGTTGCATGGACGGGCGGGAGAGCTCGGCGCAGAGGAGTGGACGGATAAGTGTTTGCTGGCTACGGAGCTGTTGAATTATTTGCCTCGAGCGATGAAAGAATGCGTTTGAGTCGCGGTCCGTTTGGAGTCGAGTGCAGATGAGCAATCAGCAGCGGGAATGTTACCGGACAGCATCGGATCAGGAGACTATCCAACTAGGTGAGCGGATCGCTTTTGGTCTGCCTCAAAAAGCTTGCGTCCTCCTAATCGGCAATCTCGGCGCTGGGAAAACTACGCTGGCCAAGGGGATGATTCACGGGCTCGGCTTCGCGGAGCCGGATGAGGTGGCGAGTCCGACCTACACTCTCATCCACGAATATGGCGAGGGGCGCGTCTATCATATTGACCTTTACCGGTTGGACAAACCGGCTCAAGTCGCGACGCTTGGGCTGGATGATATTTTCGATCGCGAGGCGGTGGTATTAATTGAATGGGGAGAGCGGTTTCCGGAGCTGATGCCTCGGCCCCGAATGGAGATCCGCCTCACGGCCATCGGCGAGTGCGAGCGCCAGATTGAAACTAAAAACGTCCTGTAATCAGATATTTGCAAAATATTCTTGTCACTCAACGCCTGACTGTGCTAATACTAGACATTGGGACCCGGCGAGCAACTGACACCGCGCCCCATTAATCAAGTCAAGGCATCTTTTTACACAACACAAGGAGGTTGATCCATGAACATTCGACCGCTGCACGACCGCATTGTGGTTAAACGGCTCGAAGAAGACGAATCGAAAGTCGGTGCATTGTTTATTCCCGACTCGGCAAAGGAAAAGCCGCAGAAAGGTGAAGTCGTTGCCGTTGGCAAGGGCAAACACGGAGATGACGGGAAGTTGATCCCGATGGACGTACAGGCCGGCGACCAGATTTTGTTCGGCAAGTACTCCGGCTCCGACATCAAACTGGACGGCACCGAATACCTGATCATGCGCGAAGACGAAGTCCTCGCGGTGCTCGATGGCGGCGCTAAGAAAGCAAAGGCCTAAGTTCGCACTGAAGTGATTTAAAGGAGATTTTTCAAACATGGCTGCAAAACAAATTGTCTACTCTGAAAATTCCCGCCAGGCGATTCTCCGCGGCGTGAACCAACTGGCCGATGCCGTAAAAGTGACGCTGGGTCCCAAGGGGCGCAACGTGGTCCTCGAGAAAAAGTTCGGCGGACCAACGATTACCAAAGACGGCGTGACGGTGGCGAAAGAAGTCGAGCTGAAGGATCCGCTCGAGAACATGGGCGCGCAGATGGTGCGCGAAGTGGCCTCGAAGACATCCGACATCGCCGGCGACGGCACCACGACCGCGACCATTCTGGCGCAGTGCATCTACCGTGAAGGCGTGAAGAGCGTCGCGGCCGGTGCGAATCCGATGGCGTTGAAGCGCGGCATCGAGAAGGCTGTCGAACTGGTTGTCGAGGAAGTCAAGAAGCACTCGAAGAGCATCTCGGGCGACATGATCGCGCAGGTGGGCACCATTTCGGCCAACGGCGACGAGACCATCGGCAAGACCATCGCCGACGCGATGAAGAAAGTCGGCAAGGACGGCGTAATCACGGTGGAAGAGTCGAAGACCATGCTGACGGAACTGACCACCGTCGAAGGCATGCAGTTCGATCGCGGCTACCTCTCGCCCTACTTCATTAGCGATCCGGAGCGCATGGAGTGCGTGCTCGAAGATCCTTACATCCTGATCCACGAGAAAAAGATCAGCAACATGAAGGACCTGCTGCCGGTACTGGAGCAGATCGCGCGTTCGGGCAAGCCGCTGCTGGTGATCGCCGAGGAAGTGGAAGGCGAAGCGCTGGCCACTCTCGTCGTGAACAAGCTGCGCGGCACGTTGAACGCTTGCGCGGTGAAGGCTCCGGGCTTCGGCGACCGCCGCAAGGCGATGCTGGAAGACATCGGCATCCTGACCGGCGGCCAGGCGATCTTCGAAGAGACCGGCATTAAGCTCGAAGGCGTCCAACTGAAGGACCTCGGCCGTGCGAAGCGCGTGACGATCGATAAAGACAACACCACGATCATCGATGGCGCCGGCACCGGCAAGACCATCGAGGGCCGCATTAAGCAGTTGCGCGCTCAGATCGAAGAGACCACTTCCGATTACGACCGTGAGAAGCTCCAGGAACGCCTGGCGAAGCTCGCGGGCGGCGTCGCGGTGATCAAGGTCGGCGCAGCCACCGAGACCGAGATGAAAGAGAAGAAGGCTCGCGTCGAGGATGCTCTGCATGCCACGCGCGCGGCGGTCGAAGAAGGCATCGTTCCGGGCGGCGGCGTAGCACTGCTCCGCGCGGCATCGGCGCTCGATGGATTGAAGATCGAAGGCGATGAGAAGATCGGATACGACATCATCCGCCGCGCATGCGAAGAGCCGGTTCGCCAGATTTCTGGCAACGCTGGTTTCGAAGGCGCGATCGTGATCGAGAAGATCCGGGCGAACAAGGACCCCCACTTCGGTTTCAACGCCGCTTCGGCGGTGTATGAGGACCTGGTGAAATCCGGCGTCATCGATCCGACCAAGGTGACGCGGTCGGCTCTGCAGAACGCATCGTCGATCAGCGCGCTGATGCTGACGACAGAAGCGATGATCTGCGAGATCCCGGAGAAGAAGTCGGCGCCCCAGGGCGGCGGCGAGCACGGGCCGGGGATGGAGTATTAAGAAGAAGTAGCCAGGAGCCAGGAGCCTGGAGCCTGGAGCCAGAAGGGCCGTCCGAGAGATCGGGCGGCCTTTTTGTTTTTAGACCTCGGAAGGTCGCCGTTGCGCGTACCAGCCAGTATGGTAGTAAGCGCTTGTACTCTGGACCCCAGAAGCGGGAAGTTCAGTGCCTGCCGTATACTAATCGAGTCCGAGCGGCATGATGGAAACCTCGGATATACTGCTCGAAACCGAAGACAAATGGAAATCGCGACTCAATTGGCGTCGAGAGAAAACCCTGAAATGCGAATGGGCGGCTCTATCAGGGGGAATGTTTATCTGGATTTGTTCCTGATCAGCTTTCTCATTCTGTTTTTCGAACTGGCGTGCATCCGATGGTTCGGCAGCATGGTTGTCTTCCTCACGTTCTTCACCAATATCATCCTGCTGGCGACGTTTTTGGGTATGTCCGTTGGCTGTCTTTCGGCCTCGGGACCCCGCGACATGACCGGGCGGGTAACGCCGCTGCTGATCGTCGCCGCTGCGGCTGCGCTCTTTATATTGAGGGCGCACGGCAACTGGAGTCGCTTGTTGATCGACGTTGGGGGGCAGGGATCCCCACAGCAGATTTACTTCGGCACCGAATATAGAGCTTACGATCTGTCGACGTTTGTCATTCCTGTCGAATTCGTCGCCATCTTCTTTTTCACCCTTGTCTCGCTCATTTTCGTGGGCATGGGCCAGGTGATGGGGCGTGCCTTGAACGATGCGCCGGACCGCCTCAAGGCGTACACGGTGAATATCGGCGGCAGCCTGGCCGGTATCGCCGTCTTCTCCGCTGCATCGTACCTGCGGACCACTCCCCTAACGTGGTTTGCAATCGCGGTGGCGCTGTGGCTGTATTTTCTCAAGCGCTGGAGTGTGGAGCAGATTTTCAGCGCTCTCGGAGTTGTTGTCCTGGCTGGTTTCACGGCCTATAACACGTCGATTTATTCTCCCTACGAGAAAAGTGCGGACTACTCGGTGACCTATTGGTCGCCATACTACAAGATTGAGTTCGACCCCCGTACCCGCAGCATCGTCACGAACAACATCGGTCATCAGAGTATGATCGATCGGCCTGAGGAGACTCCCAGTTACGCCCTGACACATTTGTTGAACCGCGATTCAGGCGGTAAGCCGTTCGAGGACGTTCTGGTGATCGGAGCCGGCTCCGGCAACGACGTTGCGGCGGCGCTGGCCTATGGCGCCAAGCACGTCGACGCAGTCGAAATCGACCCCGCCATTTACGAAACGGGCCGCGCCAACCATCCTCAAGCGCCTTATGCCGATCCGCGGGTCACCATCCATATCGACGATGGCCGCAGTTTCCTGCGCAAGACTGCCCGTAAATATGACTTGGTGGTCTACGCGCTGGTGGATTCTCTTGTTCTGCAGTCCGGATACTCCAGTGTTCGACTCGAGAGTTTTCTCTTCACTGATCAGGCCTTCGACGATATTCGCGCGCGACTGAAGCCGGACGGCACGTTCGTGGTTTACAATTTTATGCGCCAAGGGTGGCTGGTGGGGCGCCTGGCGCGGCTGATGCAGCGATCGTTTGGCGCTGAACCATTAGTGCTGTCCCTTCCATATAGGGAAAGGATCTTACCCACGGATCCCCAGACGAATAGCATTACATGCTTCTTGAATGGCTCGAACACCTCCGCGCGCGGCGCAATCGGCAAGAAGTTCGACGAAGTTGAGAATTTCTGGCTGCCCAGAACAGCGAAGTCGAACGCGACAGTTCAGAATGGCTTCGGGCCGAAGCCCCCGGCTGACGCCGCGGAGGGCGACTGGCTGCGCTTCGCACCGGCACGCCTCGTGATAGAAGGGAATGTGCGTTTCTCTACAGACGACTGGCCGTTTCCGTACCTGCGAGATCGGATCATTCCGTGGCTCAACATCCGGGAGATGATCTTACTGGCGATTGCCTCGGTGGCGATACTGCTGGCGTTTTCGCCGATTAAGCGCGTGCGTCCCGACGGCCACATGTTCTTCCTGGGGGCGGGATTCATGCTGCTCGAAACCAAGGGCGTGGTGCATGTCGCGCTGCTGTTTGGCTCAACCTGGATTGTGAACTCCGTGGTCTTCTTCGCGATCCTGCTCTTCATTTTGATCGCCAATTTATATGTGCGAGCCGTCGGACCGGTCCGGCTGTGGCCCTACTATATCCTGCTGACGGCGGCGCTAGTCGTGAATATAGTAATACCGATGAGCCAGTTTTTGGCACTGCCCGGATGGGAAAAAGTCGGCGTCTCATGCGCGGTTGTGTTTGCTCCGATCTTCTTCGCGGGGATCATCTTTGCGACGTCGTTCCGGGCCAGCAAGAACCCCGACATTTATTTTGGCTCCAACATTGCCGGTGCCGTGCTCGGCGGTCTCTGCGAGAACTTCTCCCTGGTCCTGGGCTTCAACTATCTGCTAGTGCTGGCGGTGGCGTTTTATTTGATTTCCGCGGCGCTGCGAGGCAGAGGGGGCTCCCTTCCTGCGTTGCCGGGGGCAGCCACGTAGGTCCTCCCGCTAAACCCTGATTTCGACCAATTTCTTCGAGCACACTACGCTGGCAATTCCTCGATCGACTTCGGCTCCGTCGCCGGCCTGGCGTTCATGGCGTGGCGGTATTGGGAGGACACTTTATACGCCTTCTTTCGCGCGCGCATGATATTGCCGAGCGGGCGGTGGGCGGCTAGGGCGTGCCAGGGGTTGAAGGAGAGCACTTCATCCACGAATACCCTTCGTTTGGGCGAATACGCCTCTTGCCGACGGGCGGTCAGATGGCCGACGGTGACGTATGGGCTCACATCTTCGGGCCACTCGACCGAGGCGTCTTCGACTGGCATCTTCTCAAGGTCTGCCAGTAGTTGGACCTGGATATCCCACACGGCGGTCTCGGTTTTGAAGAACTTGACCACTTCGTCGCGGATGGCCGAGTAGTCGTTGGCGCAGTCGAGATCCCCTCCTGTTAGGGCCTTCAGGTTTTCCGATGCGGGGGCGAACGCTATTTTCGCGATGTAATCCCCGTAGCGCAACGGGGCGACACTGGTGAAAGTTTCGCCTAGAATGTGCGTCTCCGGATGGCCGAAAGTCTTCAACGCGCCGCTTTCGCCGCCGAAGGCTTCGAGCGTCCCTTCGGCGAGCCGCGCGGTGGTGGAGACGATCTGTTTGAGGGTCGCTGAATCGGTGACGTGATCCTCCAGAATGCGGATCTGTTTGAGGAATGCGGCGGCATCCCCCACCGGCTGCGCCTTGGCGTTGAGGAATACGAAGTCCTGGGTAACGTTTCCCTCGTTCTCAGGCAGCATCTGTCCCTTGACCCCGATTACCTTCACAGCGAGCCCGCGCGGAGTGGAGATGCTATCGGGAAGCAGGTCTCCGGGATTGGTCGAAAACCGCATGACTGCCGGATAGGTGGCGGGTTTTCCGAAAAGTCCCTGGCTGAGCGCTTCCGGCAGGCCGCCGTTCACGGTAAACTCGGCCCTCAACAATCCGTGGCTCTTGGCGTGAACCGCCCGCGCGCCGTGACGCGCCCGGTCGCCGATCATTTCGGCAATGTGACGCATAGACTTGGCAAGATCGTCGAAGACCTGCTCTTCATCGGGCAACGCCACCTCGAGTGAGTCGCTATAAGGAATGAACGGGCTGGTGGTGAGCGTTGGGGTCATGTTTGATTGATTCCTGGATGACGGGGCGTGTTTCCATCTATTTTCCGAGGTCTTACCGCTCCCGATGGTCGCGGCTCTGAAGCGGGTCGGGTTAAACTAGGAACACTGCGCCTCGTCGCACCCTGCTTATATGAAAACCTCCCGGACATCTGCCACGTTAGCCCGTTCCGTCGCCGAACCTTTGAGCCGGAATACGCACCTTCTCGCATGGGTCGAGAAAATGGCGCATCTTACCAAGCCGGATTCGATTCATTGGGTCGACGGCTCACGGGAGGAGTATGATGAACTCTGCTCCCAGATGGTCGAGAGCGGCACGTTTATCAAGCTCAATGAGAAGCTGTGGCCGGGATGTTTTTACGCGCGGTCCGATGCCAACGATGTAGCCCGCGTCGAGGATCGCACGTTCATCTGTTCGCTCTCGAAGGACAATGCGGGACCCACCAACAATTGGGAGCCTCCGTTCGAGATGCGCCGGAAGATGAAGGCGCTTTTTAAGGGCTGCATGCAAGGGCGCACTATGTACGTGCTGCCGTTCAGCATGGGTCCGGTGGGGTCGCCGATGTCGCAGATCGGCGTGCAGTTGACCGATTCGCCGTACGTTGTGGTGAACATGCGCATCATGGCGCGGATCGGGCTTCCGGTCTTTCAGGAGATCGATAAAGACGTGAAGCGCGTGGTTCCGTGCATGCACTCCGTGGGCGCGCCGCTGGCGCCGGGCGAGAAGGATGTTCCGTGGCCCTGCAATAAAGAAAAATATATCGTTCACTATCCGGAGACGCGCGAGATCTGGTCCTATGGATCGGGCTACGGCGGGAATGCGCTGCTGGGAAAAAAGTGCTTCGCGCTGCGTATCGCCTCGAACATCGCCCGCGATGAGGGCTGGATGGCGGAGCACATGCTGATCGTCGGCGTGGAGGATCCGCAGGGGCGAGAAGACGTACGTTGCCGCCGCATTCCCCAGCGCGTGCGGAAAAACCAACTTCGCGATGCTGATTCCGCCGAAGGGTTTCGAGGGCTGGAAGGTCTGGACCGTCGGCGACGACATCGCCTGGATCAAACCGGACGCCCAGGGCCGGTTACACGCCATCAATCCCGAGGCGGGCTTTTTCGGGGTCGCGCCGGGGACTTCGAAGAAGACGAATCCGAACGCGATGGCGACGCTTTCGAAGAACACGATTTTTACCAACGTGGCCTTGACGCCTGACGGAGGCGTCTGGTGGGAAGGCATGACCGATCTGCCTCCCGCTGAGTGCACAGACTGGCAGGGGAAGAAGTGGACGCCCGCCATCGCGAAGGAGACCGGGGCGAAGGCGGCGCATCCCAACGCACGCTTCACGGCTCCCGCGTCGCAGTGCCCCACCATCGATCCCGATTGGGAAAATCCGAACGGTTTCCCGATCAGTGCGTTGATTTTCGGCGGACGCCGCGCGACTACGATGCCGCTGGTGTATCAGGCGTTCAACTGGACCTCCGGCGTGTACATCGGCGCGACCATGGGCTCGGAGACTGACGGCGGCTGCCGCGGGCGCCATCGGGAAAGTGCGCCGGGATCCGATGGCGATGCTGCCTTTCTGCGGGTATCACATGGGCGATTATTTCCGGCACTGGATCACGATGCAGCGGTCGCTAAAGCAAACGCCGCGCATTTATCACGTCAACTGGTTCCGTAAAGACGCCGACGGCAAGTTTATGTGGCCCGGCTTCCGCGAGAATATGCGAGTTCTGAAGTGGATCGTCGATCGGGCTCACGGGCGCGGGATGGCGCAGGAGACTCCAATTGGCTGGATGCCTGAATACGACGATATCGACTGGGAAGGTCTCGATTTCCCCAAAGAGAAATTCGACGAGATGCAGGCATTTGATCGAACGGCGTGGCGATCGGAAGTGATCGGCCACGAAGAGCTGTTCATCGAACTGCACGACCATCTTCCATCGGAGATGGTGTATGAGCGCGAGTTACTGATCTGCCGCCTATGAACTGTGCGGATTGAGGCGCACTGTGACGTGGGGGCACGAATGCGTTGCGCGACGGGCTTCATTTGAGGCGACACGGCTTCGGCCTTTGGCGTGCGACTCCCTGGGAGTGTATCGCCTAATCGCAGTTTTCTTCTTATCTCAAATCGCCTACGGGCAATCGCTGTCATTCGGAATCGTCGGGGGAGGAAGCGTGACGGACGACTTCCACGATATAGGACCCGGCGCAGGATTCCCTGTCATCGCTTACTCGACACCCAAACGCTATATCGCGGGAGCGATGCTGGAGTTGGCCCTCAAGGCTGGCTGGTCTCTCGAATTGGATGGGCTTTTCCACCCGCTCGGCTACACCAACGCATTTGTCGAACCCAACGGTACACTTAACAGCGTGTCGCCCGCGACGGTGGTGACCTGGGAGTTCCCAGTGATGGCGAAATACCGCTTCCAGCGCGGGCGATTGACGCCATTCCTGGAGGGCGGCGCGGCCCTTCGGACCACCGGCAACCTGAACGGCGCGAAACCTTCGCACGAGGGATTCATCGGAGGTGCGGGAGTCGAAGTGCCCTTCGGGCGCTTCCGCTTTTCACCGGAAGTGCGCTACATACACTGGGCCGCGGACCCGGCCCACGTCGTGAGGACCGATTCGAATCAGGTGGAACTGCTCGTGGCGTTCAGCACCGCGCCCTCTGGCGGCCACTTCTTCGGACCGCGCGTTTCGTTCGGAGTGGTTGCCGGAGCGACGCTCACGCCGGATTTTCCAACGTACCAAGTCAACGGCATCGCAATCACCGGAACCGGGAGCTTTCCGTTCACGCAAGCAAACACCTCCGGTCCGCGAAGCTTTATCGCAGGTCCTGAGATCGAGGCAAGCATCGGCCACCATTTTTCGGTGGAAGCCGACGCCATCTACCGGCCGGAAAGGTCGCGCGGCACGAGCACGATTTTCAGCAACGGCCAAATAATTTCCTATAGCGGCAGCGGCAGCGTGACCACGTGGCAGTTTCCGGTGCTGGGTAAGTACCGGATCGGCAATAGCCGCTTTCAGCCCTTTCTCGAAGCCGGGCCTTCGTTTCGTCTGGCGAGCGCGTTGACCAGAGCCGCGTTTTACGGCGTCACCGGCGGAGTCGGCGTCGAGACTCACCTATCGCGTTTCACCATCGCGCCGGCGGTGCGCTTCACGCATTGGGGCCCGAACACCTTCGAAATCTCGAATGGAGCTTTCCGGAACGAGGCTGAGCTGTTGGCCGGTTTTACGTTCTAGCTCTTCTTGTCGCCCGGCTTGTCGACAGGCTTCGACAGCCACTCGACAATCCTGTTGGGCGGAAACGCAAACAGAGTGATCGCCACACACACGATAAAAAATACAAAGATCAGCCCAGCTAACGCCATGACTTTAGGCTAGCAGCTTTGCGAAAGCCTTACCGCCTCTTTATGCCTTCTTTACGAAGCTCGGCATAACGTGGAGTTGTATGGATCTGCTCTACATCGCGGTGGCATTCGCCTTCTTCGCCGCGTGCTGGTATCTGACCAAGGCGTGTGAAAAGTTGTAATTTATGGACTACCTGTTAGCCGGCGTCGCCGCGTTTTTCCTCTTCCTGTACCTGATTTTCGCGCTTCTGAAACCGGAGCGATTCTAAAACATTCCCATGACAGGCAACGGAGTTCTGCAAATTGCGGTGTTTTTCGTCCTGATTCTCGCCTTCGCCAAACCGATGGGCGCGTTCATGACCAAGGTTTTCTCAGGCGAGCGGACGTTTCTGCATCCCGTCCTGCGGCCTTTGGAAAAAGTTTGTTACGCGCTGTGTGGCGTAAAAGAGAATGTCGATCAGCGCTGGACGCAGTATGCCGGTAGCATGCTGGCCTTCAGTTTTTTCAGTTTTCTGATCCTTTATATAATGCAGCGGCTCCAAGGAGTGCTGCCGCTGAATCCGATGGGATTCTCCACCGCCCACCCTCCCACGGGCGCGACGCCGATGACGCCGGATCTGGCGTTCAACACCGCCGTCAGCTTCATGACCAATACCAACTGGCAGAGCTATTCGGGCGAATCGACCCTCAGCTACCTGGTGCAGATGGCCGGCCTGACCATGCACAATTTCATGTCCGCAGCGACTGGCATGGCCGTCGCCGTGGCACTGATCCGGGGTTTCGCGCGTCAGCAGGCGAACGCCATCGGAAACTTCTGGGCGGATATCGTCCGCGCGACGGTTTACGTTCTGCTGCCGCTCTCCATCGTGGTCGCGCTGTTCTTCTGCTCGCAGGGCGTGATCCAGAATCTTCACCCTTATACGGTCGCGACAGGTTTGGAAGGGTCCGCGCAGACCATCGCTCAAGGACCCGTCGCGTCGCAGGAAGCGATTAAGATGCTGGGTACCAACGGTGGAGGATTCTTCAACGGCAACTCTTCGCATCCGTTCGAAAATCCCACGCCGCTCACGAATTTCGTTCAGATGGTGCTGATTTTTCTCATTCCCGCGGGCCTGACGTATACCTTCGGTCAGATGACCGGCGACACGCGGCAGGGCTGGGCTTTGTTCGCGGCGATGAGCTTGATGTTCCTCGCCGGGGTCTTCGTTTTATATGGAGCGGAGGCGTCTGGGAATCCGATTCTTGGGAAGCTCGGCGTCGCGCAAAGCAACATGGAAGGGAAGGAAGTTCGCTTTGGTATCGCCGCCAGCGCCCTGTTCGCAACCGTGACCACCGATGCGAGCTGCGGTGCGATCAACAACGTGCACGACAGCCTCACTCCGATCGGCGGGCTGGTGCCGATGTTCAATATGCAGGTGGGCGAAGTGATTTTCGGAGGCGTCGGGGCGGGGCTTTATGGCATGCTGCTGTTCGCGATCCTCGCCGTGTTCATCGCCGGACTGATGGTCGGCCGGACGCCTGAATATCTTGGGAAGAAGATCGAAGGCAAAGAGGTCAAGATGGCGATGGTCGCGCTGATCGCCACTTCAAGCGTGATCCTTCTGTTCAGCGGCGCCGCCACGCACGGCCCAGGGCTCAGCGCTTTGGGCAACAGTGGACCGCACGGTTTCGGCGAAATGCTGTACGCGTTTTCAAGCGCCGCCGCCAATAACGGAAGCGCCTTTGCCGGCCTCAGTGCGAACACTCCTTTTTACAACTTGACCCTCGGAATCACGATGCTGGTAGGCCGATTCCTGATCATCATTCCGATGCTCGCCGCCGCCGGCAGCCTCGCCTCGAAGAAGCGCGTCCCCGTCACCAGCGGCACTCTGCCCACCCACGGAGCCTTGTTCGTCGGCCTCCTGATCGGAACCGTTGTGATCGTCGGCGCGCTCACGTTTTTCCCCGCGCTCTCCCTGAGTCCGATTGTCGAGCATCTGTTGATGCTGGCCGGGAGGACATTCTAATGGAAGACATCACAGAACTGCTGCCCAAGAAACTGGCGCACGCGCGCCCGCTGTTCGATCCGCAGATTATCGGCCGCGCGACCAAGGAATCTTTCGTCAAGTTGAACCCCGCCGCGCTGGCGAAGAATCCCGTGATCTTCGTGGTCGAAGTAGGCGCGGCGATCACCACCATTCTGCTGGCGCGCGACGTGTTCCGGGGTGCTGGCGGCATAGGATTCACGCTGCAAATCGCCATCTGGCTGTGGTTCACCGTGCTGTTCGCGAACTTCGCCGAAGCCATGGCGGAAGCGCGCGGGAAGGCGCAAGCCGATTCGCTGCGCAAGACCAAGTCCGACGCGATGGCCAAACGCTGCCTCCCCAGCGGCAAGATCGAGGAAGCTCCGGCGTCCGCTCTGAGGGCCGGAGATATCGTGCAGTGCGACGCGGGCGACGTGATCCCTGGCGATGGCGACGTGATTGACGGCATCGCGACCGTGGATGAATCCGTGATCACCGGCGAGAGCGCGCCCGTGATTCGCGAATCGGGAGGCGACCGCAGCGCCGTCACCGGGGGCACGAAAGTGCTCTCCGATCAGATCAAGATTCGCATCACCTCGAATCCGGGCGAGACGTTTCTCGACCGCATGATCGCGCTGGTCGAAGGCGCGGAGCGGCAGAAGACTCCCAACGAGATCGCGCTGAACATCCTGATTGCGGGTCTCACGCTGATTTTCCTGCTGGCCGTGGTCACGCTTCAGCCGTTCGCGCAATACGCGGTCACGGCGTCGGGCACGGGCTCGATTCCGTCCGTCGCGGTGCTGGTTTCGCTGCTAGTCTGCTTGATCCCCACCACCATCGGCGGGTTGCTTTCCGCCATAGGCATCGCCGGCATGGATCGCGTCATGCAGCATAACGTCCTCGCGATGAGCGGCAAGGCGGTAGAAGCCTCGGGCGACGTCAACACGCTGCTGCTCGATAAAACCGGCACCATCACGATTGGAAATCGTCAGGCTGTGGAATTCGTGGCCGTCAACGGAGTCACCGAAAGCGATCTCGCCGATGCCGCGCAGTTGTCGAGCCTCGCCGACGAAACGCCCGAAGGCCGCAGCGTCGTGGTGCTTGCGAAAACGAAATATGGTCTGCGTGGCCGCGAAGTCGCCAGCCATGAGGCGACGTTCATTCCCTTCTCCGCCTACACCCGCATGAGCGGCGTCGACCTCGATGGACGCTCCCTCCGCAAAGGCGCCAGCGAATCCGTGGCGAATTTCGTGCGCGAACAAGGCGGCGTGGTCCCGCCCGAACTTACTGAGGCTTGCGCGCGCATTTCGCGTCAGGGAGGAACTCCTCTCGCCGTCGCCGATGGCAAGCGCGCGCTCGGCGTCATCCATTTGAAGGACGTCGTCAAAGGCGGCATGAAGGAGCGTCTGGCGCAGCTGCGAACCATGGGCATCCGCAGCGTGATGATCACCGGCGACAATCCGCTGACTGCCGCCGCGATCGCCGCCGAGGCGGGTGTCGACGATTTTCTCGCCCAGGCATCGCCCGCCGACAAGCTCAACTACATCAAGAAGGAGCAGACGGACGGTCGCCTGGTCGCCATGACCGGCGACGGCACCAACGATGCTCCGGCGCTCGCGCAGGCCGACGTCGGGCTCGCGATGAACACCGGCACCATGGCCGCTAAAGAGGCCGGTAACATGGTGGACCTCGATTCCAACCCGACCAAGCTGATTGAGGTCGTCGCCATCGGCAAGCAGTTGCTGATCACGCGTGGCGCGCTGACGACGTTCTCTATCGCCAACGACGTGGCGAAGTATTTCGCCATCATTCCCGCGATGTTCATGACCACTTATCCGGCGCTCGCCCGGCTCAACATCATGGGGCTGCACACGCCGCAGAGCGCGGTACTTTCGGCCGTGATTTTCAACGCGCTGATCATCATTGTGTTAGTCCCCCTTGCGTTGCGCGGGGTTCGTTATCGCCCGGTCAGCGCGGCCGCGCTGTTGCGCCGAAATTTATTGATCTACGGCCTCGGCGGAGTCCTCGTGCCGTTCCCTGGAATCTGGATCATCGACCAAATCGTGCACGCCCTGCGGTGGGCATAAGGATCATATATGTGGCGTCAAATGCTTCCCGGACTTCGAATGACATTGGTAATGACGGTCCTCACCGGCCTCATCTATCCCGGCATCGTCACTGGCCTGTGCCAGTTGCTGTTCCCGAAACAAGCCAACGGGAGTCTTGAAATAAAGGATGGACGCGTGATTGGCTCTACTCTGATCGGCCAGAATTTCACCCGGCCGGAGTACTTTCAACCTCGCCCATCGGCCGCCGGCAATGGCTACGACGCAACCGCGTCCTCCGGCTCGAACCTGGGCCCTACCAGTCAGAAGCTGGTCGATCGCGTGAAAGCGTCGGCAGACAAATTCCGCAAAGACAATCCCAGCTACACCGGCACCATCCCCGCCGACCTGCTAGCCGCCAGCGGCAGCGGCCTCGATCCGCACTTGAGCCCGGAGTCGGTCGAAGCGCAAATTGACCGTGTGGCGAAAGCCCGCGGCGCGAATGCGAACGATGTTCGATCTTTAGTCGCACAGCTCACGGAAAATCGCGACCTGGGATTCCTGGGCGAGCCGCGGGTCAACGTTCTCAGGCTGAACGAGGCTCTGGACGAAAAGTACGGGGACAAATAACGTGGGCAGGTCCCCGACCTGCAGCGGCCTTTTCACGCGGCTTGTTGACCCAGTCACCCCACCAAACCATTTTTTATCCCCTTTGTTCTCTGGCACCTCCGCGCCTCTGCGTGCAGTGTGTTCGCGCTCGTAGCGTACCCTTAGCCCAGAAGGAGTTCGACCATCGGGCTTCTTTGACAGTTTTTTCCCGGCCGGGAAATGTCGTATTACGGTGGTCCTGAGCCTCACGGAGCCCGTTATACGGCTTGCGGCCTGAACTTTATGTATTGGGTCGACGGAGGGACTTTGGGATCGATCCCATAACGTTACGGGACGGGCGGATATTCTATGATTGCCGCACCCGGGAACTTCAGAGGGCTGTGCATCGAAAGCATTCTGCCGCAGGCAGTGGCTAGAGACAGTCCAATCCGCTAGCGGCCGGTGTTAACCCGCCGGTCGCTCACGACTTTTCGCACAGCCGTAGTGTGTGTCCATACTAGCCGACCCCGTTCGCCTGACCCTTGCGCTGCATAAATCCCTCAACCATAATTCCACGGCCTTGGGAAGTCCTCCAAGGGAACGAAAAGGGGATTACAAATGAAAGCCAAGCTGCTGTTGTCTTGCTGCGCCGGCGCGCTGCTGACGCTGAACCTGTCCACACTTTGTCACGCACAGACCGCCACGGGCCCGATGACGCGCATGACCATCATTCACGTAAAGCCTGAAATGTTGACCGAATGGACGGACATTCAGAAAGACGTGATCCCCATCCTGAAAAAGGGGGCCCGAAATCGAGAACGATATATCAAACGACGGTATTCGGCAACAACTACGAATATGTCACCATCACGCCCTTCGCCAGCTATGCCGAATTCGATAATCCGAACCCGATCCTCAAGGCTTTGGAGCCGGCTGCCGCGGCCCGTTTGAATGAGAAGCTGCGCAAATGCATCGTGAGCTCCGCCAGCTTTTCGAGCACACGCTACAGCGACCTCAGCAACCTGGTCGATAACGACGCGCCGCCGCCCATCACCGTCTCGTCGCGGTACCGGATTGCGCCGGGAAAATTCCAGGAGTTTCAAAAACCTGGTGAAAAGCGACGTCCTTCCGGTCTATAAGAAGGCGAAAGTCAGGTTCACCGTGAACCGGAGGGGCCCGGCACGAACACCTCCGACGTGACCATGGTGACCTACTACTCCAAGTTTGCCGAGCTGGATGGCGGCCCGTTCCTGACGAAACAGCTCGGCCAGGAGGCGGCGACTAAGCTGAACGCCAAGTTCGCGGGTATCCGGACCATGGTCGAGATAGTGACCCGCAGGCGGGTTGACGATCTGAGCTTCTAGCGCTGTTTTTGTGGCGTACGCCTCCAGGCGTGCCGCGTCGACGGTCGTGTCGACGTCCGGTGTGTGGCTCCGTTTTTGACAGTGCCGCTTGACTTTCGATGCCGCACTATTCTAACGTAACGATTCGACTAGGCCGCAGCGGGCTTCGTGCGGGCCATGTCCTTTTATGGCGGATCAAGAGGGATTGGAAACGCGCACGGTCGACCAGTTGCTGGATTCGACGCTCGATAGCGTCGATGTCGCTGAAGAAGCGGTGCTGAAGGAAGCCCAGGAGATTGGGTTCGATGAAGACGACCTGCATAAGATCGGGATGTCGGTGCGGGAGTGCATGGTCAACGCCGTGGTTCACGGGAATCGCTACAACGCCCGTAAAAAGGTGCATGTGATGATCCAGCGGACCTCGGACCGGTTGACGGTGATTATTCAGGACGAAGGCGACGGGTTCGATATGGCCGCGCTGCCCGATCCGCTGGCGAACGAGAATTTGTTGCGGCATTCAGGGCGAGGGCTGCTGCTTATCCAGGCTTTTATGGATGAGTTCCAGATCCGGCCCCGGGAGCCGAACGGTACCGAAGTCAAGATGGTAAAGATCCTGGCGAAAGCTAGTTAATTGGGGAGGGTTCTGTGAGCGTGAAATTAACCACCCGGCAGGTGGGCGATGTAACGGTAGTGGACGCGGTCGGCCGCATCACTTTGGGCGAAGGAGCCAGCACGTTTCGCGATACGGTTCGCGATCTGGCATCAAGCGGACATAAGAAAATCCTGTTGAACCTTGGGGAAGTGAGTTATATAGACAGTTCGGGAATCGGCGAAATGGTCTCCGGATTCACCACCGTCGCCAACCAAGGCGGTGTGGTAAAGCTGCTGAATCTCACCAAGCGCGTCAAGGATTTGTTGCAAATTACTAAGCTTTACACGGTCTTTGAGGTATTCGACGACGAGGCCTCCGCGGTTCGCAGCTTCGCGTGAAATGGGCGTAAGATCGGCTGCGGCTTGGATATAACCCCAGCGCCCTCAAGGGGGTAGCTATTTTGGGATCGGCAATTGGTTGCATTTGGGTAACGGAAACCCGGAGAATTACAGCGGCTCCGGCTCACTGTACTGGCAGAGCAAACCGCGCGAGGCACGGTTCCTTCGGGTCTTCCCGGCGGGGCCGATGTCGAAGAGCGGTGCCATGGACGGTTCATGGTCCCGATTAGAGAGCCCAAAACATATTCGATCGTACTTGCCGATGACCTGACGCTGGTCAGGGAAGGCTTGGCGGCGTTGTGCGAAGCGCAGCCCCATTTTCGTGTCGTCGGACAATGTTCGGAAGGTCTGGCTGCGCTTCAAATGATGGAGTTGAAGCGGCCTGATATCGCCGTTTTAGACCTTAACTTACCCGATCTGTTCACCCTGGAGATTGTCAAGCGCGCAAGAGAGGCGAATCTTCCCACCAAAATCGTCGTTCTTTCCACCCGGAAAGACCGCAAGACCGTGGTGGAAGCGCTGCGCGCCGGCGTCAGCGCGTTTCTGCTGAAATCGGCTCCCTCGATTCAATTGCTGGAAGCTTTTGAGCAGATCCTCGATGGCGGTATCTACGTTTCGCCGCAGCTGGAGCTGAACAAAATCTTCGGTCCAGGGCAAAAATCGGCGCCGGACGATCCGCTGGAGATGCTGAGCGCCCGGGAGTACCAGGTTTTCACACTATTAGTCGAAGGCATCCGGGCGAAAGAGATCGCCGCCCGGCTGGAGCTGAGTCCCAAAACGGTGGATACCTATCGCGCCAGCCTGATGCGCAAGCTGGATATTCACGATGTGGCCGGTTTGGTGAAATTCGCCATCCAGCGGGACTTGACTACGACATCCAGGTAGTCGCCGGAAGATACGGCCGGAGATCGCTCCCTGTGGTCGCGGCTCTGAAAAGGCGACGGGTATCAATATCGATGCATGTTGGCCTCAGCCCCACGTGTTAACATTATTTTGGAGTTTGCAGTGGATCGACAACTTAAAAAAGTAGTTAAGAACGACGAGTTTAAAGAGCAGGTCTGGCACGGCATCGATTTTCTTACCGAGCATCCGGCGGAAATCAAGAAGTACAGCGCTGTCGCCTTGGCAGTGCTGATAGTGGCGGGCGGAATTTACTTTTACGTCCATCATCAGGCTGAGGTTCGGGAAGAAGCGCTGGCGCAAGCTCTGAAAGTCGACGATGGCACCGTGGGCGCGAACGTCCAGGCGCAGAATCTGCACTTCAATACCCAGGATGAGAAGGACAAGGCGAGTGAGAAGGCGTTCCGCGAAGTAGCGACCAAGTATCACGGCACGCAGGAAGGCGCCATCGCCAGCATGAACCTGGGACAGGCCGCCATCGATCACGGCAATGTGGCTGCCGGCGAAAAAGAGTTTAAGGACGTCATGGACTCCGCTCCGGCGGCCTATTCGTCGCAAGCGGCGTTGACGCTGGCCCAGCTCTATAACAACGACGGGAAGACGGCCGAAGCGATCAAGATCCTGGAGAATCTGGTGAAGAACCCCACCGTCACGGTCTCTAAGGAAGAAGCGCAAATCGCTTTGGCAAGAGTGAAGGCCAAGACGGATCCGGACGGGGCGCGCAAGATTCTCGAAGGTCTGCGAACCGAACGGGCCGCCATCAGCAAAGCCGCCATGAACGCGCTCAGCGAGCTCGCCGGATTGTCGCAGTAGCGCAGGATGGCCGGGCAGCTCGCCCATCTCAGGTTTCCAGTCGGATGTTCCCGCGGACGCCGGTATCCCGAGCTTCCGCACGCCTACCGCAATGAATTTCAGCGGGACCGCGATCGCGTGGTTCATGCCCGCGCCTTCCGCCGCCTCGAAAATAAAACGCAGGTATTCACGCCTGGCATTTCCGATCATTTTCGCAATCGCCTGACGCACTCGATCGAGGTGTCGCAAATCGCCCGCACCGTCGCCGGGATGCTGGGTCTCGACGAGGATTTAACGGAGGCGCTCTCGCTCGCGCACGACATTGGGCATCCCCCTTTCGCTCATTCGGGAGAAGCCGAGCTCGACCGGCTGATGAGGAATTATGGCGAGCGGTTCGAACACAATCTTCACGCTCTGCGAATCGTAGAGAGCTTCGAAAATCCGTACGCGCTGTTTCCCGGTTTGAACCTCACATTTGAGGTCCGCGAGGGGATCGTGAAGCACTCGCGCGATTTCGCGCCCGGCGAAATCCCCAGCCTGGACGAATATCTGCCTGGACAGAAGCCTCCGCTGGAGGCGCAGTTGATCGACCTATGCGATGAGATCGCCTACAACACCTCGGATCTGGACGACGGCTACTTCGCGGGTCTGATTCAGCCGGAAGACGCCTGCCGCGCGGTGGGTAAGATAGCGGAGCTGGACGAAATCCTGTCGCAACAGTATCCGGGAGCGACCGAACGGGTGCGGATGCATGAGATCGTGCGCGGCTTAATCAACTGGATGGTTTCCGGATTGATCGAGGGAACCGTGGCCGCGTCGAAAGGCTTGGCGGATGTCGAGGCGGTCCGGCGCCATGAAACGCGGGTGGCCTGTTTCTCCCCCGAAACGGCCGCCGCCAGCCTGGAATTAAAAGAATTTCTCAGAGAAAAGGTATACGAATCGGATCGCTTGGCGGAGGATCGCCAGGTGTCGACCGGGCTGATCGCGAAGCTGTTCGAGTTTTTCATGGAGCATCCTGGCTCCTTACCTGTCAATTACTTAGAAGATTCCGCGGGGGAGCCTCTGCATCGCGTGGTGTGCGATTACATAGCTGGGATGACCGACGGGTTTCTAGTGCGTACGTGCGAACAGCTGAAGCTTCTTTAGTTGACCGCTCCCGATGGTCGCGGTTCTGAAAAGGCGAAGCGGCGGGATTTGAGCGTCCCGAACCGCCATGCGTGAAAAAAAATGTTAGCCGCCGATGAACGCTGATGAACGCCGATTGAAAAAAAGGTCTTATCCGCGTTCATCTGTGTTCATCGGCGGCTAATATTCCTTTTTCAGTAGCCGATCGACGCGAACAACCCCAAATACAGCATTTTTGGAAATTCGTATCAACTTCTTCCCTGCAATGGCGTTTAATAGATAAGAGGCTGTGGAAAATGCGTAAGTCAGTTGTTCTGGCACTGTCCGTACTCTGTCTGGCCGTGCCGGCTTGGACCGCCAAAAAGAAGGCCGATGTCGACGCCAAACGGTTTCAGGAGAAGCTTACTAAGGACCAGCAGATTCTTCATGCTCTCGACCGCCTGACGTTCGGCCCGCGTCCCGGCGACGTGGAAATCGTCAAGAAAATGGGCGTCAAGAAATGGATAGACCTGCAGCTGCACCCTGAAAAAATCGCCGAAAATCCGCAGCTGGAGGCCAAACTCGCTCCGCTCGAAACGCTCCGCATGACGCAGAGCCAAACGGAAGCAACCTATCCGACGCCGCAAATGATCCGAGCCGTAGCGCAAGGCCGTCAGCCTCTGCCGGAAGATCCCATCGCGCGCGCGGCTGTCGAGCGCCTGGCCAGCCGCTTCAAAGTGAAGAAAGACGAGAAGAACAGCGATCCGCTGGAGCCCGTCGTGCCGCTCGATAAACTGCTGACGCAGGCGCAGATCAAAACTCTACGCACCGGCACCGTCGATCAGAAGAAAGAGGTCCTGGCCGCGATTCCGGAAGAGCAGATCGACGACGTGGTGATCGCGATGCCGCAAGGCCTGCGCGGGCAGTTGATGGCGATCGCGCCGGAAACGCTTCGCCGCAAATTCATGCTCTCGAACGCTCCGCAGCAAATGATCGCTTACGATCTGGCGGAGGGCAAAGTCTATCGCGCGATCCTCAGCAACCGCCAACTGCAGGAGCAGCTGGTCGATTTCTGGTACAACCACTTTCAACGTTTTTCTCGACAAGGGCAACGACCGGTTCATGGTTCCGACGTATGAGCGCGAGTCGATCCGGCCCCATGTTCTAGGGCATTTCCGCGACCTTCTGGAATCCACCGCCAGCGCGCCCGCGATGCTGTTCTACCTCGATAACTGGCAAAGCGTCGCGCCCGACGTTTCCCGGCGCCCGGTAAAGGGCAACGGCCGGCCGGTTCGGGGTCTCAACGAAAACTATGGCCGCGAGCTGCTGGAGCTTCACACGCTCGGCGTCGACGGAGGCTATACGCAAAAGGATGTCACCGAGGTCGCGCGCTGCTTCACCGGCTGGACCATTAAGAATCCGCAAGCCGGCGGGACATTTACGTTTAACGATCGCGTGCACGACAAGGGCGAAAAGATCGTGCTGGGCGTCACGATTCCCGCGGGCGGCGGCAAGGACGACGCGGAGAAAGTGCTCGACATCCTGGCCAAACATCCGTCCACCGCGCGCTTTATTTCCAAAAAACTGGCTCAGCGATTCGTCGCCGATAATCCTCCGCCGGAACTGATCGACCGCATGGCGAAGACTTTTCTCGATTCGAACGGCGACATTCGCGCAGTCATGAACAACGATGCTGACGTCCAAGGAATTCCTGTCGCAGGGCGCGTATCAATCGAAAGTGAAAACGCCTTTCGAGATGATCGTCAGCTCGGTTCGCGCCACTGGAGCCGAGGTGGATTACGCCTTCCCGCTGGCGAATCGCATCGCGCAGCTCGGGCAGCCTCTCTATCGCAAGCTGGAGCCGACTGGTTATTCGAACGCCAACGCGGAATGGATCAACTCTTCGCGCCCTGCTGGCGCGCATGAACTTCGCGCTCGATCTGACGCAGAACAAAGTGCAGGGCACCAAGGTGGATCAGGCGCGTTTCAACGAGGATCCGACGCACACCGCGCGGCATGATGCTGTTCACCAATCCGACGGTGCCGACGCGCAACGCGATCGACAAAGCGTTCGCGGATCAGAAGACCAAGAATCCGAAAGCCACGACATCGCCGGCGATGGTGGCAGGCTTAGTGATCGGATCGCCGGATTTTCAACGACGTTAAAGGAGTTATGCAATCATGTTCACCCGCCGCATTTTTCTAAAAAGTTCCGCACTCGCGATGGTCGGTGTCGGCGCCACCCCGGCCTGGCTTTCCCGAGCCCTCTACGCCGCCGACGCTCCTAGCCCGCGAAAGAAAGTTCTGGTCGCGATCTTCCAGCGAGGCGCGGTGGATGGTCTGAACGTCGTCGTCCCGCACGGCGAAAAACGCTACTACGAGATGCGCCCGACCATCGCTATCCCGCGCCCCAAC
The DNA here is from genome assembly GCA_963813145.1 of Bryobacterales bacterium. Taxonomy (GTDB): domain Bacteria; phylum Acidobacteriota; class Terriglobia; order Bryobacterales; family Bryobacteraceae; genus Palsa-187. The sequence goes on along the minus strand of CAWEXX010000001.1, from coordinate 361,849 downwards.
GGCACCGCCGAGACGGCCATCGATCTCGACGGCATGTTCGGCCTGCATCCATCGCTCGGCGCCTCTCAAACCGATGTTCGACGACAAGCAACTGGCCATCATTGAAGCCGTAGGCTCGCCGGATCCGACGCGCTCGCACTTCGACGCGCAGGACTATATGGAATCGGGCACTCCCGGCCGCAAGGCGACCAACGACGGCTGGCTGAATCGCGCGCTTCCCAGCCGAAACCGGCAAGCAGTCGCCCATTCGCGCCATCAGCATGGGCGCGGCGCTGCCCCGGGCTTTGCGCGGCCACAACGATGCGGTGGCGATCAACAATCTGGCCGAATTTCAGGTCAAGGACGCTCCCAGTTCGATGGGTTTTGAGAGCATGTACGGCAACTCCGCCGACAAAGTCCTCAACGGCACCGGCCGGGAGACGTTTGAAGCCGTCAAGCTGATGCAGTCGATCCAGAAGCAGCCCTACAATCCGGCCAACGGCGCGAAGTATCCGAACGGACGCCTGGGACAGTCCCTGATGCAGATCGCCGGCTGATCAAGTCGGATGTGGGCCTCGAAGTCGCCTTTACCGACGTCGGCGGATGGGACACGCACGTCAACGAAGTGGGCGCGAAGCCCACGCAAGGTCAGCTAGCCAACCTGTTGAACGATTTCGGCGGAGCTCTGGCCGCGTTTTACAAGGACCTGGGCGACCGCATGGCCGACGTCACGGTCGTCACCATGAGCGAGTTCGGCCGCACCGCGAAAGAAAACGGCAATCGCGGCACCGATCACGGCCACGCCAACGTGATGTTCGCGTTCGGCGGAGGCGTCCAGGGCGGCAAGGTCTACGGAGACTGGCCTGGTCTGGAGCCGGAACAACTGTACGAGAATCGCGATCTGAACCTGACCACGGACTTTCGCGACGTGCTGGGCGAACTGGTGACGCGGCAGCTGGGAAATCGCAACATGGCCGCGGTTTTCCCGGGGTACGATCAGCCCAAATTTCGCGGACTGACGGCTGGCTAGTGTAGTGCCCAACCCGTTCGCCGACCGTCGACGCTCTCGAAAACATGTGGTTATTTGGCAGGGCGGGGCTCCAAGGGGGTCAGGGTGACGGCGAAGGCGAGTTTGTGGAGTTGTCGGCGGCGCTCCGCCGATTGGGTCGAGGAAGCCTGGTTCGACATAGTCGACCTTATCGTGGAGCACCTTGCAGATCACTCGCAGCAGCCGGGTTGTGACGAACCTCCGCTGGCGATACTCGATCTGCTGCTCGCACAACGCGGCTACCACGACCGCCAGCATTGAGGGGAGCGCGGAACGCATCGCTTTTGCTAGCCACTCTCGCGTGCCGCACAATCATCGGTTCTTCCCAGTTCCCAGGCCAAACACGAGTACGGACTCTTACCGCTCCAGTGTCGTCGGGACCTTGGCGCGCCCCTCACGTTATCATTTTCATCGCGATCGGGTGCGCCGAAGCGGCGCATCTAGAACACGACTGTCGATGCGGCACGCCTGGAGGCGTGCGCCACGTGGGGGAAATAATATTCATTCTGAATGACCCACTACACTAGTACCTCGAGCCTAAAATAGGGGCTTGACAAGCCCACCGGCGAAGACTAACATGAATGACATTATTCTTCGTCGAGTAATATTGCGCCCGTGAGACGCGCAGGGGCTCAGTTAGTTTGCTTCGAATATCTGCTTCGATTGGGGAGATCAATGAGATTCAGTAACAAAACCGCACGGAGACGTGTGTTTTCACTCCTGGTGGCCATACTGGCTTTAGGGGCAAGCGTTTGGGGACAGGCTACTTCGTCCAGTTCAATTTCGGGCCAAGTGACCGATCAACAGGGCGCAACCGTCCCGGGGACGGAAATCCAATTGATCGACACCTCGACGAAAGGTGTACTCAAGACGACGGCCAATGACGCCGGCCGATTCATTTTCTTGAACATACCCTCCGGGACGTACGCGATCACGTTTTCGAAAACGGGTTTCAACCTGTATCGAGTAGACAAATTGGAAGTAGAGGTCGGCTCGGTGCTGACCATCAACGCTGCGCTTCAAGTAGGCGCGACCACGACGACGATTGAGGTCACGGCGTCCAGCGGAGCGGAGTTACAGACGACCAACGCGTCGGTCGGCACCACTCTCACCGGCAGCCAGCTCCAGGCGCTTCCCAATATGGGCCGCGACGTGCAGACGCTGGCCGTTCTCCAGCCGGGTTCGACGATGGGCGGTAACGTCGCCGGCGCGGTGAGCGATCAGAATACGTACACGCTGGACGGTGGCAACGTCTCCGACGACATGGCCGGAAACGTGATCAGCTACATCACGAATTTCACCGGACTCGGCGGCACGCAAACCAGCGCAGTTCCCTCGGGCGTGGTCCCGACCCCGGTGGAAAGCATTGAGGAAGTGAAAGTCTCGACGTTTGGACAAACCGCGGACTTCAACAACTCCAGCGGCGGAAACATTCAGATGGCGACCAAGCGCGGGACGAGCCAGTTCCACGGGTCGGGTTACGGATACTACTTCGCAACCAACATCGGCTCGGCGAATAGCTGGACGGCAAACCACACGCCCGCCACCGTGAACGGCATCAGTTATCAATACACTCCGATCGTAAAGAATCACCGGTCCCGTTTTGGCGGAGCCTTGGGCGGACCGCTGACGCCGAAGCCGCTGTTGGGCGGCAAATGGTTCTTCTTTTTCAACTACGAGGGTCTTCGCTTTCCGAACGTTGGATCGTACGAGAAGCCGGTACCATCGGATGCGTTGCGCGCGGGAGTCATCCAGATTGCAAACGCGTCGGGCACGTTCATTCCTTATAACCTGAACACTTCCGCGGTGACCTTGCCTGGCGTAAACGGCGGCCAGCCAATCGCGCCCGCAGCCTGCGCCAATGGCTTCTGCGATCCGCGAGGTCTCGGATATAACCCCATCATCAAGACGCTCTGGACCAAGTATATGCCGCAGGAGAACGATCCCAACTACAGCGGCGGCGATCAGTACAACACCCAGGGTTTTCTATCCACCATTCGCGCTCCACTGAACACCAACAATTACGTCGCCCGCATCGATCACGACTTCAGCGACAAATGGCGCTTCATGACCAGCTACCGTTATATGCGGTTGATCAGCTTGACGACGAACCAGACGGACATCGGCGGCGCATTCTCCGGCGACACGCTTGGCCAGCCGGTGGCCACGGCGCCGCGCCCGCAGCTTCCTTCGTATTTCGTCGCGGGTCTCACAACGAATGTGACACCGAACGTCACCAACGATTTCCGCTATAGCTACCTCCGAAATTTCTGGCAGTGGGGCGATCAGAATTCGCCTCCACAGCTTCCGGGCCTCGGCGGAGCATTGGAAATCGGCGGAGAGACTGGCGGTAGCGGCGGAACAGGATCGACTGCGCTGATCCCGTACAACGTGAACACACAGAGCACCCGTCAACGTTTCTGGGATGGGCATGACAATATGTTGCGCGACGACATCACGATGATCAAAGGCAACCACCTGTTCCAGTTCGGCGGCGCCTATCAGCGCAACTGGGATTACCACACCAGAACCGACAACGGAAACGGCATCAATAACCAGATTGTGTACCAAATCGCGAGTTCGGGCGTGAATTTCACCAATTCTCCTTACGTCCCATCGACTGTACCTTCCACTCAGTTGACTGCCTACCAAAACTACTACACGTATGTCCTGGGAATCGTCAATCAGCCGCAGGTGGCGTACACCCGCAGCGGAGCTAACCTCTCGATCAACCCGGTTGGATCGTCGGCTTTCGATAAGTCGATCATTCCTTACTACGAGGAGTACTTCAGTGATACGTGGCACATGAAACCCAGCCTTACCTTGACGTACAGCCTGGGTTACACGCTCGAAATGCCACCTTACGAGATCGATGGCAAGCAGGTAACGGCCGTGGACCAGTCCGGCACGCCGATCACTGAAGCCGGCTACTTCGCGGCGAAGCAAGCCGCCGCGTTGAAGGGTCAGGCGTACGATCCGATCCTTGGCTTTGCGACGGTTCGGAATATCGGAACGGGCTTGAAATATCCTTACAATCCATACTACGGAGAGTTTAGCCCGCGCGTCTCTGTCGCTTGGAATCCAAAAGCCAGCAGCGGTTTGATGGGCAAACTGATGGGGGATGGCAAGACCGTCATCCGCGGCGGCTATGCACGTATCTGGGGACGTGTGAACGGCGTTGCGCAAGTGCTGAGCCCGCTGCTTGGCCCTGGTTTGATTCAGGCCGTTTCCTGCACCGGCGCCAGTATGACCGGCCAGTGTTTAGGATCGGGTAACGTCGATCCGACCAACGCGTTCCGCATCGGCGCGGACGGCTTGTCGGCTCCCCTGCCGGTTCCATCGCAAACTTTGGCACAGCCGTATTTCCCCGGCGTGAATGGAGCGACCTCAGTGGGTGATGTCTCCGCGCTGGATCCGGCATTCAAACCCGAACACACCGACAACTACAACTTCACCATCCAGCGGCAGATCAATCGCGGCATGACGGTGGAAGTTGGCTACGCGGGCCGCATCATCAGGGACCTGGACACGGAAGTCAACCTGGACGCGGTTCCATACATGATGACACTGGGCGGCGAGCAATTCTCGCAGGCCTACGCAAATGTTTACACGGCTCTCGCCAACAATGGCGGCAACGTACCCACTAACCTGGCGGTGCAGCCGTTCTTTGAATCCGCGCTGGGTGGAGCAAGCTCGGCTTATTGCAAAGCGTTCACCAGCTGTACCGCAGCTGTAGCGTCAAACAATAAGTCGCTTTTCGCCGCGACCGCCGTTTCACAGATCTGGTCCCAGATGGGCACCTCTCCTTCCTGGACTCTGGGCCGCACGATGATCAGCAATCCGGCGTGCCCAGCTGGTTCCACCGCGCCCACTTGCGCGGGCTTCACCGGCCCACAAGCGACCTCGGTCGGCCTGAACGGCCCTTACGGATACGGGAACTATAACGCTCTGTTCGCCACGTTCCGGGCTCGCGATTATCACGGCGCCACCGTAATTTCGAACTTCACCTGGGCGCGAGCGCTGGGTACATCGCCGCAAACACAGGCTTCGAGCGCATTGACTGTTTCGGACCCCTTCAACCTCCACGCCGGCTACGGTCCGAACTCGTTTGACGTCCGTTTCACTTTCAACGTCGCGATGTCCTACAACACTCCCTGGTACAGAACTCAGAAGGGTGTCATAGGGCATGTGCTGGGCGGATGGGTAGTCGCACCGTTGTTCTTCGCGCAAAGCGGAGCACCAACCGCTGTCGGCTACAGCGAATCTGGCTGCAGCGCATGCCAGGCGTTCGGCGAAGTGACTCCGTCGGCTGGGGTCACGAGCGCTACCGAAGATGCGGTGTTTGCGTCTAAATTCACTGGCGGCAACTCAGCGCATTATGCGATAGCGGGTTCTAACGGAATCGGGACCACCAACCCGTACGGTCTGAACATATTCACAGATCCGGCGACGGTGTACAGCCAGTTCCGGCGCTGCGTCCTGGGTCTCGACACCAGTTGCGGAGGCTACGGAAATATCCGCGGGCTTCCCACGTACAATCTGGACGCTACAGTCGCCAAGGAAATCGGTGTATGGAAGGATGGCCGGGTCGGCGCGAACATTAGCTTCGCGTTCACCAACATCATGAATCACTTCCAGCCGGGGAGTCCGAGCTTGTCCCTGACCACGCCGACGCAGTTTGGCCGCATTACGACGCAGGGCAACACTCCGCGCAACATGGAGTTTGGGTTGCGTATTCACTTCTAACTCAGATTGGAAGTATCGAGATAAAAGGGGCCGGGAAACCGGTCCCTTTTTTGCGTTTGCCCGCTCCCTGACGGTCGCGGCTCAGTAGGTTGACAATGGTTCGACGGATGTAATATCGTTCAGGAACTGAGTCTTTAAAGAAGCATTGACCGATCCCGGTCCCTGTCGTCATACGGGCGTTACGATCCCCGTGTTACTCTGCTTCAGTTCGCCTCCCCCGCTCGGAAATTTGTGTTACGGAGATTTAAATCATGAAGTTTTTTGCGGCGATCATGTTGTCGGCTGGTTGCGCACTTGCGCAGCTTTCCGGATCGGGATCGATTAACGGCTCGGTGACAGACGCGTCCGGATCGGTGGTGCCGGCGGTTGCGGTCACGATCCGCAACACCGATACCGGAACCGAGCGCAAGACCCAATCGAATGACGCTGGTATCTACAACGCGGCGTTCCTCCAGCCAGGTCACTACGAAGTCTCGGTCTCGAAGCCGGGGTTCGCGACGCTGGTACGTAAAGATCTGGTGCTGCAGGTGGGCCAGACGCTGTCGGCCGATTTCTCGCTGACGGTGCAAACCACGCAGTCGGAGGTCACGGTCACAAGCGAGCTTCCGGTAGTGGATCCCGACAAGACCGAAGTGTCGCAGGTCATTTCGGAGAGCCAGATCAACAATCTGCCGCTGGCCGGACGTCGCTGGGACACCTTCGTGCTGCTCACGCCAAATGTGACCACCGACGGGACTAGTGGCATGGTTTCGTACCGCGGCCTCTCTGGACTCTACAACTCCAGCACTGTGGACGGAGCGAATAACAACCAGGCGTTGTTCTCGGAGGCACGCGGGCGCGTTGGCGGCGGTGTCTTAGTCTACAGCCTCGATTCGCTCCAGGAATACCAGGTCACTTCGTCGAGCTACAGCGCGGAGCTCGGTCAGGCAGCCGGAGGCGTGGTCAACGCCGTGACTAAATCGGGCACCAATCAGTTTCACGGCGACCTTTTCTACTACCTGCGCTATCCCACGTGGAACGCGCTCGACCCGCTGCCAAAAGCAAACGGCATCTACTCGCAGCCGATTCATCAGTGGCAGCAATTCGGCTTGTCGTTGAGCGGTCCCATCATTAAGAACAAGCTGTTCGGATTCTTCACGTACGATGGCTCGAGGAAGGTCAACCCGATTACTTATACGAGTACGACCTACAACCCGTCGGTGCGGGCTCTTGCGTGCCCGACACAACTTAGCGCAGCGCAATGCACGGCCGCGAACGGGTTCCTGGGCGGCCTCCAGGGAGTCTATCCACGCGCCACGAACAACGACATTCTGTTCGGAAAACTGGATTACCAGATAAGCTCGCGCAACCATCTGAGCACCTCGTTCGACTACGCAAACAATTCGGCGCCAAACGGCTACTCCACCGCGCCCTCCGCCAACAACGATTCGATCCAGACCAACGGCAGCTATATCTATCACGAGCGGATCTTCATCGCCAACCTCGACACGACTTTTACGAACACGATTGTGAACAACCTGCGCTTCCAATGGGGACGGGATCTGGAGGTCGCCGGCTCCAATGCGCCGGGTCCGTACGTGAGTCTCACGAACATTACCAACTACGGCGAGTTTTACGCACTGCCGCGCACGGCTGAGCCCGATGAGAAGCGGACGCAGATCGCCGATACGATTTCGATCGTGAGCGGAAAGCACCTTTTTAAGACCGGTTTCGACGTGAACATCATTCACGAAGTGATGATCAACCTGTTCCAGGGAACGGGCCGCTACACCTACGGCGGAACCAACCAACAGGCCTTCAACAACTGGGCGTTGGACGTTTTCGACATCAATGCGGGAGACGGGCTTACGGGTAAGCATTACACCAGCTTCGTGCAGGTGAACGACCCGATCACGCACGTGGGCAAGGACGATTTCTTTGAGAAGGACTACTCCGGGTTCTTCGAAGACAGCTGGCATGCGACGCCAAAGCTGACGGTGAACATGGGGTTGCGCTACGACGTGTTTTTGATCCCGCAGCCACCTCAGCCGAACACGCTGACGCCTTTGACGACGCTCTATACATCCACCATCAACAATCCGAAGGGGCAGTTCGCTCCGCGCCTCGGCGCAGCATATCAAATAACGCCCAAGACAGTGGTCCGAGCGGGCGCTGGATTGTTCTACGCGAAGACAACGAATTCGACCTACTACAACACGCGGGTGGAAAACGGCGTGTTCCAGCAGACCTTCAACTGCACGCCTAGCACGTGCCCTGCGCTGCTGTTTCCCAATGTGATCTGGACTCCGCCGGGAGCTCCGCCAGCGGCTCCATTCGCCGGTGCGGTGACGCCTCAAGTGGTGGCGTTCAATCCGCCCGCTACAGCGCAGGCGAGCCGCGGCCAAGTCCCCGACTGGCGGAATCCCAGTGCCTATACGGGCGATGTTACGGTGGAGCGGCAGCTGCCGGGCAGCATCAGCGTCTCCGCTGCGTACGTGTTCAGCCGCGGCCTCCATCTGCCGGTGTTTAACGATTCAAACCTCGCGCCGGCAACGACGACGAAGTCTTATGACATCCTGAACGCCAGCGGTGCGACGGCGCAGACGTATACGGTACCGTTCTACACCAACCGCATCGACACGGGCACGGGCATCATCACCACGGCGTATCCGGCGGTGAACAGCTGGTACAACTCGATGGTTCTGACGGCGCGCAAACAGATGCGTCACGGCATCGAGTTCACGACCAACTATACGCTGAGCAAGTCGCGAGACGACGGCGAAGTGGGCGGGTCGTTCGGAACATTCGCCGGAAGCGACATCGCGGTGGATCCCCACAACCTGAAAGGCGAATACGCGCTAAGCGATCTCGACCAGCGGCATCGCTTCGTGGCGAATTTTGTCTGGATGCCGCAGTTCAAGGAGATTTCCAACCATGCCGCGCGATATGTTGCCAACGGTTGGATCCTGTCGTCGATCGTGACGCTGGCCTCCGGGCATCCGGCGCAGGCGAACATCAGCGGCACGCCTAGTCCGCTGGACGGCGGCCTGACGGCGGGCGACTCTAGCAACGCGAGCGTGACCGCGGGACGCGCCGGCTGGCTCCCGCGCAACCCCGTCGTCGCACCCGGCTATGGCGACTGGGATCTGCGGTTGAATCGCGAGTTTCGCATCACGGAGCGGGTCAAGCTCTCGCTCCTGGGAGAGCTGTTCAACGTGACCAACCACACCAACATCCTGAGCGTGAACACGACCGCGTTTACCTATCTGGCGGCAGGCTCCGGAGCATGCGCGGGACATGCCAATGCCTGCATGGTTCCCAGTCCGACGTGGCTCGCCCCGACCGCCACGAGCAGCCTGATTTTCGGACCGCGCCAGGTGCAGATTTCAGGACGGATCACGTTCTGACGAAGGCGGTATGGTAGTATGGCCTTGGTATGGTAAAAGTCACGTTCACCCTTGACGAAGCCACCGTGGCCAAACTTCAGGATGCAGCTCAGCGGCTTTCGAAACCGAAGAGCGAAGTCGTGCGCGAAGCCGTTCTCGACTACCACTCCCGCATCGGGAGGTTGAGCGAGCGGGAACGTTTACGGATGCTGAGGGTGCTTGACGAGCACCTCGCGCGTCCACCGCAGCGAACTCAGGCGGTGGTGGATCGGGAGCTTAAGGAATTGCGCGCATCCCGGCGCGCGGGGTGGCGGTCTGCCTCAAAATAACGATCGTGATTTTTCTCGACACTTCGGTATTGATCGATAGTTTGACTGGACCCAAGCATTCTGGTCCAGCGATCAGGCGAATGCTCGATCGCGGGGAACGGATCTTGCTTCCCACCGTAACACTCTATGAGTGGCTGCGCGGCCCTCGCACCAAAGAGGAACTTGCGGTGCAAGAGTCGATGTTTCCGATAGCGTCCGCTGTACCCTTCGGCCCGGAGGAAGCCGTACTGGCCGCGCATCTTTATCGTTCGGTGCGGCGGCCACGCGGGCGCGACGCCGATCTTGCCATCGCCGCCTGTACAATCCGCTATGATGCCGAACTGTGGACCCTGAATGTCGCCGACTTCAAAGACATCCCTGGCTTGCGGTTAGTTCACTAAAGTTTCTGCAGTCCCGCCAGATACGTGGTCAGGTGATGGGCATAGGTGATGTCCAGCGGGCGGAATCCGTCATGCACCAGGATTTCGCTCCCGACGTGCACGTAAAGCGGGGGGAGGGGAACCTGGGGCACCACATCCATGAAGTTCACCACTCGATTGCACGTGGGAATCAGGGCGTTGAAATTTCCGGCAAACTGGGGAGTGGCGGTCCTTGGTCCGGCGAGAGTGCACAACTCCGTGGGGACACCGGGTAAGACGTTCTTCGCGATGTCATAGCCGCCGAGCACCGCAAGAGCACCGCCGAGGCTGTGTCCGGTGACGATTACCTTCTTCACGTCCGGACATCCGCCGCCGGTGAGAATCGCGCCGGTCGAGCGGCGGATATGCTCGTAGACCAATTCAAACCCCATATGAACACCGCCCGCGCCGGGGTCCGGGAAATAGGGCAGCGGCGCCGCGTCGATGTCCGCGATCCAGTCCCACACGTCTTGGTACCGCGAAAGGCAACCAGGGCCGTGCTCTCAGGCGCGTTCCATAACACCAGGCCGAAGATATTGCTCTCGGAAATGGCGTTGTTGGCGATGCGCATTTGCGCCGCATCGGCTCTGGCGACTGCCGCCGCTGCGTCATGGGCGTTGGCTTCAATGGTGCCTACGTAAATGTAGCCGGGAGGAAGGGAGACCTTCTCCGGCGGCAGGTTCATGATCAGATAGGCTGCATTTGCAGCCGGATAAATGATGTTAATCGCAAACTTGGGATCGAACGGCAAAGAACACCTCCACGGATATCATATGTACCGTGAACTTCAGGGTCGTGTCGTTACGAAATGAGGAGGCAGGTCGGGAACCTGCCCCACTTAACCCACTAGGCCAAGTCGAATTTTTCGTGGTGGAGCAGCGCATCGCTCTTCACCAGAACCGGGCGCCTCAGAATCTCTTCCAGCTCTTCCAGGAACTTGTTCTGATGGGATTTCAGCACCTTGGCCACATCGGGATGAACCCGCAGCATTACATCCTTGCTATCGATGCTGCGCGACATCTTTCGCGCCTCGGTGAGAATTTCGCTGACCACGGTCTGCACGCTCTTGACGTAGCCGGCGCCTTCGCAATGCGGGCACGGCGAACAAAGGGTCCGCTCAAGCGATTGCTTCACGCGCTTACGGGTGATCGCCACCAGGCCGAAGTCGTTGAACTGAAGAATTTTGTACGGAGCCCGGTCGGCGCGCATGGCCTCTTCGAGCGCCTGCATCACCTTCTGGCGATTCTTGCGCTCATCCATATCGATAAAGTCGATGACGATGATGCCGCCTAAATCGCGCAGGCGCATCTGGCGCACGATTTCTTTGATCGCCTCGGTATTGGTCTTGACGATGGTGTCTTCCAGGCGATTCGACTTGCCCACGTACTTGCCGGTGTTGACGTCGATCGCCACTAGCGCCTCAGTCTGGTTGATGACGATGTAGCCGCCGGATTTCAGCCACACCTTGGGGCGCAGAGCTTTCTCCAACTCCGCGGTGACCCCGAAGGCATCGAAAATCGGCGCGTCGCGGGTGTACAGCTTTACTTTCGGAACCAGAGCGGGCTGAAAGCGTTCGACGAATCGCAACACGCTTTCATAATGTTCTTCGTTGTCGATCCAGATGGCCTTGAAGCTATCAGCCAACTGGTCGCGCAGGATTCGCTGCACGATGTCGAGGTCGTGATGCAGCAGCATGGGCGCGGGACGTTTCTCCGCCCGAGTTCGAATATCCTGCCACAGGTTGTAGAGGAACTGCATATCGCCCGCGATATCCTCTTCACTCCGTCCTTCCGCCGCGGTGCGGGTGATGAATCCGCCCACTGGACCGGGCCGTTTTCCTTGCAGGATGCGCTTCAGCCGCAGCCGTTCTTCATCGCTGCCGATTTTTCGCGACACGCCCATATGTTCGAGCGTGGGCATATAAACCACATAGCGTCCGGGCAGAGCAATGTGCGACGTGATGCGCGCGCCCTTTTGTCCCAGCGGCTCCTTGGCGATCTGGACAATGATCTCCTGGCCTTCCTTAAGCAGATCGCTGATCGAAGGCTGACCCTGCGTGGGCCGTGAAACCACCTGCTGCTGCTGCCGCGTCGATTCGGGACGGCTGCCTTCTATTCGGATCGGCTCAGCGCCCTGCTCGGGACGATTCTGTTCCGGTCTTGGTCCTTCTTGAACTGGACCGCCGGGTCCCACCGGTCCGCCGCGCCGCCGCCGGTTGCGGCGCGATCCGCGATGAGGGAAACGCCCGCCGCGGTCCCGAACCGACGCGGTGCCGCTCTCAGGCGTACCGCTTGATTCGCCGGTCGATTCCTGTCCCGATGCTTCCTGACCGTCTTCGCCTTCCTGTTCCTGAACGGTGTCGATGCCGTCAATGTCGCCGAGAATCATCGCCTGAATGTCGCGATCCTCTTCGTCGTCGAGCATGTGAGCGATCGCCGGCCCGCCTTCATTCTCTTCAGCGGCTTCCTCGGCAGTTTCGTCGTCGGTCGCCGTTTCCGGCAGCGCAGCTTCAGGCTGGTGCGCCGACACATATTCCTGAGGCAGTGGCGGCGGAGCTACGGCGGCCACCGGCTCGGGAATCTCCGCGGGGACTGGAGGCAGAATTGTCTCTCCCAGCGGAACCGGGTGATGGACCGGTGCATCGGGCAAAGCGTTCTCGGCCGGGTAATGAATAGGCTCGTCGAACTCTTCCACAGGCTCGGGTTCGAGTACGAGCGGAGGCTTGGCGGCCGGGGCGGCTCCCCTATATTTCCTGAGAGATTCGCCCGGCAGGATCAGAGGCGTGACTTCTTCCGTGGTCTGGTCCGCGGCGGCCTCTTCTGGTTCGGCTGATTCTACTTCTTCTGTTTCCGGCCCCATCGGGGAAGGGGTACGAAACGCCGAGTGCGGACCGGACGGGCGTTGTTCCGCGCCGGCGGACGCATACTTCGAATCGGGAAATCCGCGGCCGCCACTTCTGCGGCGTCGAGAACGGCGCCCGCGGCGATCTCCGCGATCTCCACCCCGATCGGGTCCACGGTCGCCACTTCTTTCGGGACCTCGATCGTCCGGTCTCGCGTCGCTCGGCGGAGCCGCAGCTAGCGAAAATCCTTCCGGCAGGGCTGACTCGGCAGACTCCGGAGGCGCTACCGAATGGGCAACCGGAGGCGGTCCCTGCGGAGGGCGCCGGTCTCGATCACGAGGTTCCCGGTCACGACCATCTCTCTCACGCGGCTCGCGATCGCGGGGCTCGCGAGGCTCCCTGGACGGCCGCTCGTCGCCCGTGATCTTGTCGAAGTCCTCGTGTTCCTCAAGGAAGTCGGAGACGTACAAGAACGTGTCGCGCTCCAGCCCCAGGTCCACGAACGCCGATTGCATTCCCGGCAGGACGCGGGTGACACGTCCTTTGTGAATACTACCGGCCAGCGAATATTCATTGGCTCGCTGGAAGTAAACTTCACACAGCAGATCGTCTTCGATCAGCGCCACCTTGGTCTCGTGCCGATTGGACGAGATCACCAGTTCCTTGCTCATTCAGGCCTCCTTCCTCGCGGGAATTCCGCGAGGCGATTGAGGACCTCGGCGCCCATCAGAGGCGGGACATAGTGAAAGCGGTTCGGATCGGAATGGCCGGTCAAAGCACCGGAGTGGAGCCGTCCCTCATACACCCCGGCGAACGCGAAAACATCGCCTGACCAGCACGCAGAGACCGCTTCCCGGGAGGCCAAATAGACGAGTGCCGCGGCGACCCGTCGCTCCCTGAAAACCGCTCCGAAAACTTGTTGTACCGAAACCCGCTTCACCTAACCCGCGCCGGCTCATTTGCGCCTGGCCCGGTTTTAAAAAAAATTCTCGATCAACGCCCTTACGGGCTAGCTGACAAACCGCCGGAGCCGCACGTTATTCACCAGCCCCAGCATCATAAATACCGACATCGTACTGGATCCGCCCGAACTCATGAGCGGTAACGGAATTCCCGTCAGCGGCATATTGCCCGCCACCATTCCGACATTCACCAGCAAGTGGCACAGCAGCAGCGCCGCCACCCCCATACATATATACATCCCGGCCCGATCCGGGGCCGTTTGCGCATTCTGGACGATCTGCATCAACAACAAAAAATATAACCCCAGCGCGACCACCACACCGACGAATCCATGTTCCTCTGCAAACGCGGAGAAGATCAAATCGTTGTGCGCCGCCGGCAGGAACCGGAGCTGCGTCTGGGTGCCTTTGGTCAGGCCCCGACCCCAAATCCCGCCATGACCGATCGCAATCTTGGACTGAATCACCTGATAGCCCGCGCCACGTGGGTCGAGCGATGGATTGCGAAACGTCAGAAACCGAGCCCGCTGATAATCCTTGATCACATACCAGCCTACCGGCAACGCCAGCGCACCGCATAGCGCGATTGCCGCTACATATTGCCATCGCAGACCGGCCAGCAGAATCCCGGCGATCAGAACCGACATGCACGTGATTGCCGTGCCGAGGTCCGGCTGATAGTACACCAGCCCCACCGGAATCGCTACCAACCCTCCTAATTTCAATAGGTCCCGGATACTCACCTCGTCGCTTTTCAGCTCCGAGAGGTACCTTGCCACCATCAATATTATCACCAATTTAACAAATTCAGAGATCTGGAACTGGACCCCAAAGATATGGATCCACCTCCGGCCGTTAAACACCACCCGCCCAACCGCCACCGTCGCGATTAGGCCGGCCACGGATAACGTGTACAAAATCGGAACCTGTCCCATCAGGGTGTGGTAGTCGACCGAGGTAGTGATCCACATCAGGCCGAGCCCGACCAGAATCCAAATGATCTGCTTCCACCATGCGTTCTCCCACACGGTCCCGCGCGTGGCGGAGTAGATCTGCATGACCCCGAGCGTGGAGATAATGAGGCTGATGACGAAAAGGGGCCAGTCGAGGTCGCGAAAACTGCGGTAGCGCGCCAAAGTATATCCATTCTAGCGCGCCCCGGCGGCGTCAAGCCCCCCGCTCCCTGTGGTCACGGCTCGTTAACGCCGAAAGCGAGCCGCGACCACAGGGAGCGGTCAGGGGCAACGTTTTATTAGTGGGGTTCCGCGACCAGAGACAGCTGCGCCGGACCGGGGTTCGCCAGCCGCGCTTTCTTATCGATATACGCCTTAATCACGTCGCGTACGGCAGGCGCGGAGTAGGCTCCTTTGCCGCCGCCTTCCCACAACGCGCAAACGACGATCTCCGGGTTTTCGCGCGGCCAGAACCCCACGAACCACCCGTTGTCTTTCATCGTCAGCGCCAGCGCTTTGTTCGATTTCGCCAATTCGTTGGAGATTCGCTGCGCCGTGCCGGTCTTGCCGCATATCTCCAGGCCCGGAATCGCCGCACCGGAGCCAGTGCCGCCTTCGTTCACGACCCCGCACATTCCCGAGACGACGGTCGCGACATTCTCAGGTCGAAAATCGGCGCGCCGCGGCGGATCGATATGCGCGCCTTTCACCAGGTGAGGTTTGTACCACACACCTCCTGAAACCAGGCCGCCGATCGCGGAGGCAAGCTGGATCGGCGTTACCGTCACGGCTCCCTGGCCGATGGCGACGGAGATCGTTTCGCCCGCGTACCACTTCTCGCGCAACGCCCGCAGCTTCCAGCGCGGTGAAGGCATCAGCCCGTCTTTCTCGTTTGGCAGATCGATGCCCGTCTTCTTTCCGATCCCGGCGATCTGCGCATATTCGGCGATACGGTCGATGCCAATACGGTTACCCACCGTAAAGAAAAAAGTGTCGCAGGAATGGACGATCGCGCGATGCAGGTCGACCGTTCCGTGCACCTCATCGCAGCGGAAGTAGTGACCGTAAAACGTCGCGCCGCCGGGGCAATTTACTGTGGTCGAAGGCTCCAGGAGTCCTGTCTCAAGACCCGCCATCGTCACGATAGTCTTAAAGGTCGAGCCCGGTGCGAACTGCGCTTGAATCGCCCGGTTCATCATGGGGCTCTCCGGATTGTTCATGACCTCGTTCCAATCCGCGGCGCGGATGCGGCCCGTGAACACGTTGGGATCGAAGGCCGGACGGCTGAGCATAGCCAGGACCTCCCCGTTACGCGGATCGAGCGCCACCAGCGCGCCCCGGCGGCCCTCCATCGCCAGCTCTCCTACCGATTGCAAATCGAGATCGAGTGTCAACTGCAAATTATTCCCCGGTGTAAAGTCGATCTTTTCAACCTTCTGGCGCTCCCGGCCCATGCTGTCGACCACTTTGCGCTCTTGCCCGTTCACGCCCATCAGTTGATCGTTGTATTGGCGCTCCAGGCCTTCCTTGCCGACAATTTCACCTTGTGAATATTTCGCAAACTCAGAGGAGTTCAGCTCCAGCTCCGAGACCTCGCCAACGTAGCCGATCACGTGCGCCGCCAAGCCATCATGCGGGTAGAGGCGGCTTTGCTTCGAAACCAGGTCCATTTCCGGAAACGTGTCCGCATCCAGATGTGATTCGACGAACGCTAGCTCGGCCGGCGTCAGATCCTGCTTGATCACGACCGGAACGTACTTTGCCACCCGGCGCGATTCCGCACGCGCCACAAGCGCGCGAATCTCGTCCGCCTTGATGTTTTGCAATCCATCGGCGATGGCCGCAATGTGCTCCGGCCTCAATGTCTCGCGCGATAGCGTCAGCGCGAACGCGGAATGATTATCGACGATCACGCGCCCGTCGCGATCGAGAATTTTCCCGCGCGGCGCCAGAAGGGGGACTGTCTTGATGCGATTGCGATCCGCCAGCTCGCTGTTGAAATCGTAATCCCGGATTTGCAGGACCCAGAACCCGCCGATCAGAAACAGGAAAATGAAGACGCTCAGGTATTGAAAAAACGCGATTCTGCCCAGCGCGAAACGAGTATCGTCGCGGAACAGGCGGCTGGGTGCCAGGTCCTCCGATTGCTGCCGTTCCGGCTCCACTGGGCGCATAGATTTAACCCGTAATCTTCAGTCTATCCAATAGCTGATAGAGGAATACCGCGACAATCGCGTTGAGAATCGCCAGTACCAGCGCTTGCGGCGCATCGAACGCCAGAGTCTCCCCCAGCAGAGCGTTCGCCAGCACCCAATAAAGCAATTGGTGAAAAAAGAAGAAAAAGAATCCCAGCACCAGGCGCAGCAGCGGATTTCCTACGTCGACGCGCAAGCTCATGGAGGCGGCGAAGTATCCCACCAGCGTCTTCACGATGCCGAACATTCCCAAGGGATGATGGGACAGCGAATCCTGCGCGAGCCCGATCGCCGCGCCGAAGAATACGCCCGCGATGGGCGAGCGCCACATCAGCGAAAAATACACCGTCACCAGCAGCGGCAGTTCCAGATATTGCAGATAGGGGACGAAGCGCGAAACGTAGACCCGAAACAAAATCGCCAGCAGCGAAATGCCCGTGATCACCGCGACGTTGAACATCGACCCGCGATCTTTGCGCAGCGGCTCGCGGTAGTTCTCGGAAAAGCCGGTCATTGCTTGTCCGGTTTCACGTCTGGTTTCACTTCCGGTTTGGCCGGAGCGTTGTAGTTCGGCGCGCCGTTGCTGCGCTCTCCGTACACATGACCTGCCTGTTCGCCGAGTTTCTTATACCGTTCCTTTACCCGGTCGGCGTCCGTCGATACCGGACCCGTCTCCATCGGCCTGACGGAAGGCGCGTCCGCGCGTGCTTCGCTGGGCGGAGCAGCCAGCAGGTGAACGGCCTGACTCGTCACTGGAGCATCGGGAATGGGCGCATGCACACCCTCGATGATGATCAGCACCTCTTCCTGACCATTCTTGAAGCCGCTGAGCGAAACAAAAATCTCCTTCTCCGTCTTCCCCTGATGCACGGTGGTCACTTCCCCCACGGGCAGCCCTTTCGGGAAAATGCGATCGTCGCCGGAGGTATAAAACCACTCGCCCGGGTCGATTTTCTGTTCGTTTTGCACGTGCTCGATCTTGCCGGTGCCCTCATAGCCCTGTCCTCTGAAAGTGCCGTGCACGCGGCTATTCTGCGAAATCACACCGGCGGCAAATGCTCCATCCGTCACCAGCAGCACTTCCGCCGCGGTGGAAAAAACCTTGGTCACCTTGCCGGCGATGCCGTCCGGCGTAATCACCGCCATGCCGGGCTCAATCCCGCTTCCGCTTCCGCGATCGATGAACACCACTTTCGCGCCGGTGCCGGTAGTATTTCCGATGATGTGGGCGGCCACCGTCTTGGACGGTGAACGCGTTTGAAAAATCGCCAGGGAGCGGGCGCGATCCGCGGTCGAAAGCTCCGCCCGCAGGTACTGATTGTCCATCTTGATCCGGTCGAGCTCGGCCTTCATGCGCTTGTTGTCCTCGCGCACGCCCAGCAGCACAAAGTAGTCGCTGAAGAAATGGGCCGCGCCACTGCGGCCGGTCTCAATCACCCGTGCCAGCGGAGTCACAGCACCCACCGCCCACACCCGGATCAGCCGCACATCGCCGTGGGTTCTCACTTGGTAGGCGAGCAGCACGAGTTGCGCGAGGATCGCCGCCACAAGGACCGAAAGGTTGCGGTAACGATTGAGAAAAAACTCCATAAAACAACAAACTACTCGATAGCGATTCTCCGCAATAACTTGAATTCGGTCAGCATTTTTCCGGTTCCCAACACCACCGACGCCAGCGGATCCTCGGCGATCGATACCGGCAGCCCGGTCTCCTGCCGGATCCGCTTGTCCAGATTCTTGATCAGCGCTCCTCCGCCGGTCAGTACAATGCCGCGATCGCTGATGTCGGCCGATAACTCCGGTGGAGTCCGCTCCAAGGCGACGCGAATCGCGTTCATGATGGTTGCCACGCACTCCGCCAGCGCTTCGCGAATCTCGCTATCGTCCACGGTGATGGTCCGCGGCACGCCTTCGATTAAATTGCGTCCTTTGATCTCCATCGTCAGCGGCTTATCCAGCACGTAGGCCGAGCCGATCGCGATCTTCACCTTCTCGGCCGTAGTTTCGCCGATCAGCAGGTTGTACTTACGCTTCATGTACTGCATGATCGCGTCGTCCATCTCGTTTCCCGCCACTCGCACGGACCGCGAATACACGATACCCGACAGGGAAATCACCGCGACATCGGTTGTGCCTCCGCCGATATCAACCACCATGTTGCCCGATGGCTCCGTAATCGGCAAGCCCGCGCCAATCGCCGCCACCATCGCCTGTTCCACCAGGTACACTTCGCTTGCCTTGGCGTGATACGCGGAGTCGATGACCGCGCGCTTTTCCACCTGCGTGATCTCGCTGGGGACGCCAATGATGATGCGCGGATGCACCAGCATCTTGCGGCCGTGCGCTTTCTGAATGAAGTAATTCAGCATGCGCTCGGTCACTTTGAAGTCGGCAATGACCCCGTCCTTCATGGGACGAATCGCGACGATGTTGCCCGGCGTGCGACCGAGCATTTCCTTGGCTTCGCGCCCCACCGCTTCCACCTCGCCCGTACTTTTATTCATGGCGACGATGGACGGCTCGTTCACCACGATACCCTTGCCCTTTGCGAAAACCAGTGTATTTGCCGTTCCGAGATCGATAGCGAGGTCGGAGGAAAAAAGACTGAACAACGACCGAAAATTCATATGAAATGTTCTACTTGGATAACGAGGCGATAGCTTAGGAGGCGGGGTCCTAAACGCCCAACTTGAACAGTAGCACAGCCGCAACGTGGCGGCAAGATTTTGTTTTATTTTCAGTAGACTACACTAATGTTGTGATCTCGAGACGCGCCGTTTTGGCGCTGCCTTTCGCCGCCTCATGCACCAGCCGCCGGGCTGGATTCCGGGGCTATGCGTTCATCGCCAATGAGGAAGGCCAGGCGGTTGCCGCGGTGGATTTGGAAGCACTCGCCGTCGCCCGCCATATTCCTCTCGATAGCGCTCCGGTCGATGTGATCGCCCTGATCACCCGCCCGTTCGTTTACGCTCTAACCCCTCAAAACGGAGCGATTCAGGAAATTCGGGCCGACCGCCTAGCCTTTGCCCGCAAACTAGCGGTTGGGTCGCAGGCCATCGCCATGCGCCTCGCACGAGTAAAAGAAGAAAGCGGCCTGATCGTCGAGAAATCGATGTTCGTGCTCACCAAGGAGCCAAAAGCGCTGGTGTGTGTCGCGCTGGATCGATTCACGGTCGACTGGAAGCTGCCTCTTCCCGAAGATCCCCGCGATTTCGCCATCTCGGCGGACGGAAAAATGGCAGTCGTGAGCATGGGCCAATCCGTGCGCCTCATTGACCTGGCAACCGGCCGCATCAGCGGCCCTCTGGGTCCTCCAGCCGACATCGGCGCCGTGAGATTCCTCGCCGACAGCCGCATTTTCGTCGCGGCGAATCGGGGGGAGCGCATGTTATCCGTCTACGAAGTCGCGTCTTCCAGATTGATCGCGAACCTGCCCATCGCGGTCCGCCCCGACAATCTCTGCTTCAGCAACGACGACGGTCAGCTTTTTGTCACCGGTGAAGGATTCGATGGAGTCGTGATCGTGTACCCGTATCGCACGGAAGTCGGGCAGACGGTACTCGCTGGCCACGCTCCCGGAGCCATGGCCGCGTCGGGTAAGTACCTGTTCGTTGCCAGCCCTCGATCGGGCGACGTGACCATCCTGAATATAGCCGCGCAAAAAGTCTGGGGAGTCCTGAGCGTAGGCAGCGATAGCGACCCCGGTTTCGTCGCCGTCACCCCGGACGATCAATACGCATTAGTGTTAAACCGCAAATCCGGCGACGTAGCAGTCCTGCGAGTAGACCTGATCACCCCGAATCGTTATAAAGAAAGAGCCGCGAAGCTGCTGACAGTGATACCAGTAGGCTCCAAACCAGTAAGCGCGGCAGTCTGGGGCGTGTAATGTCGCGTATCTCCAAAGCTATTTACCTGCTCGACACACTTTGCATGGTGCTCGGGATTGTCCCGCTCGCACGTCGAGAGCATCCTCCGATCGGTATTGAAACGGCGATCTTCGCGATCGCACTAGTTTCGCTCGTCGCCTTCCGATTTTGTCTTTATCCCATGCGGCGAATAACGCGCCTCAAGCGGGTTCTGTGGGTGTGTGTAAGAGTCCAGACCATCGCCTGCATTTGCGTTCTCGCGTACCTATCCCCGTTAAGTCACGAGCAATTCTAGCGTCTTGTAGGGCGGCCAATTTTGGCTGCCAGCCGCCTTTTGAGGCGGCTCGTTTACGGCTTCTCGACCTTATCGTCAGCCTTATCCCGGCTCCGGCTCTTCCCCGCTCGCAGTTGAGCATCTTCCAACCGCTCCGCCTCCTGCCACGTGAAGACCATGCGGTGAATGACCGTAAGATTTCCGAGCACCGCGATGATCCACAATACCGGAGCCATCCGGTCGAACAGAGCGCCAATAATCACCAGCACCACGCGCTCCGGCCGCTCCATGAAGCCGACTTTGCACATCGGAATCGAGTTCTCCGCGCGCGCCCGGACGTAGCTGACCATCACGCAGGCGATCATGGCGACCGCAGTCAGCACCACGTAGGAGAATCGACCGATCGATCCGTACCAAACCAGCAACCCGATCAGCAGTCCCAAGTCCGAATAGCGGTCGAGCACGGAGTCAAAGAATCCGCCGAATCGCGTCACGCGATTGGTCTCACGAGCCACGCGGCCATCCACCATGTCGAACAATCCCGCGCCGATGATCACCGCGCCTGCCCATCGGAATTGGCCCACTGCCAATAGCCATGCCGCGCCGACGTTGATCAGCAGGCCCAGGAACGTCAGAACATTGGGATGAATCTTCGAAAGCGCGAGCCCGCGCACGATCATCAGGATGACCTTATTACAGGCCAGCCCGATCGCACGCGTAAAGGTGAGCTTCTCGTCCAAAGCTACTCCTTCGTCAACTCACGCGGAGCCAGGTCGTGAATGGTCTTCAACTCCACAATCTCCATCACCCGCACCCCGCCCGGAATCTGGATGCGAACTTCGTCGCCCACCTGCTTGCCCAACAAGCTGCGCCCAATCGGCGAACTGGTTGAGATGAGACCCTTCGCCACATCCACTTCCTCACTCGTGACCAGCGTGTACTTTACCTTAATATCCTTGTCGACGTCCAGCACGATCACTTCTGAACACAACCCCGCTTTATCGCGCGGAAGTTTGGTGATGTCGATCATCGATATCTCGCGCAGACGTCCATTCAACTGGTTGAGCCGTGCGTTGACGATGCCTTGCCGTTCCTTGGCCGCGTGATATTCGGCGTTTTCCTTCAAATCGCCGTGCGCGCGCGCCTTCAGGATCTCCCGAGGAAGCTCCACGCGAAACTCGAGTTCGAGCGCCGCGATTTCTTCCTTGAGTTTCTTGATCAGTTCTTCCATCGCTACTATTTGCGATTATAGCGCGACCGGCCGAGGGTGGTTCTAAAAAAGGGTCACTTCTTAAAAATCTTGTGCTGCATATCCGGCCAGAATTCCTTCAGGATGTTGAACCCCGCGTCGCTACCTACATTCAGGGCGAACTTCTCCATCA
Source organism: Bryobacterales bacterium (assembly GCA_963813145.1). Classification (GTDB taxonomy): domain Bacteria; phylum Acidobacteriota; class Terriglobia; order Bryobacterales; family Bryobacteraceae; genus Palsa-187. Next base: position 339,510 of record CAWEXX010000001.1, on the reverse strand, counting down.
CCTCTTCCGGATGCTTGCTGGAGGCCGGATAATACGCCGCCGAGATTCCCGCCGCCGCGCCATTGCCCACAATCTCTGAGAAGTTGAACTGCCGCGCTCCCGAATCTCCGCGAGTCACCATCACCCGGCTCGCCGAATATCCCACCCGCTTCCAGAATCCTGCGGTGGGACCCATCCGAAAAAAACGCGGGTCCTGATGGAACACTACCGGAAACGCCGCCTCGGTCAGATAGTTTCCGATCGCTCCATCCGCAAATGCGCCCGCATATCGCTTGGCATATCCTTTCGCGCCCTGTCCGAATTCCGGATATTGATGGCTCAACTGCGAAGCGCCCGCATAAATGCCGGTGATCAGGAACGAGAATGGATCGAAAACATCCTCCGTCGCCAGCCAGAATTTCCTTTTCGCGCTGATCGGCAGGATCACGCCGGCCGAGTTTCTCACCGTGTCGTAATCGGGAACGATGCCCAGAATGTGCGTCTCTTCCCGGGACTCAGGCTTCTTCGCCGCCTCCGCTTCATCCGTTTGAGCCCAAACGCGGCCCATGCAGACTATGCCAAACAGCAGGAGTATGCGTTTAGAAATAAACACGGCTGTTATTAGGACGACCCAGGATATTATTCGCGTACAGACTATTTCGACAGTTCCCTGCGCATGTTGTCGAGCGATTCCTGCATGGACACGCCCGGCAAAGTAGCATGCGCGACCTCGGCCGTCCGTTGTGAAACCTCTGCAAACAATGGAACCAGCTCCGGATCCCGCCATCCACGCCGAGCCTCTTCCACCATAATCTCCAGCGCGTGCGGATGCGAAAACGCCGGTTTATAGGGCCTCGCCGTGGTCAGCGCGTCGTAAATGTCCGCGACCTGCAGAATCCTCGCCAGCAACGGAATATCTTCGCCCGCCAGTCCGTCCGGATAGCCCGATCCGTCCCACCGCTCATGATGGCTGCGGATAATGGGCAAGACAGAAGCCAGCGTTTTCATCGGCTTACAGATCTCCTCGCCGCGAATCGTGTGCAGCCGCATGGTCTGCCACTCTTCGTCCGTCAGCAGCCCCCGCTTGAACAGAATCCCGTCCGGAATCCCGATCTTGCCGATGTCGTGCAAATAGCTGCCGCGGTAGAGCGCTAACTGATCCTGGCGCGACAGCCCCAGCGCCTGCCCCAGCGCCAGACTGTAAGTAGTGAGCCGCTCGCAGTGCTGTCCGGTATATTTGTCGCGATGCTCCACCGATTGCGCCAGCGCAAACAGAATCGTTTCCGCCTCTTCCAGCGAATCGGTCAGCGCCTTGTTCCGCAGCATCGCCCGGATTCGCGTCCTGGCCACCGCCGGTTGCAGCGGCTTGATCAGAAATTCGTCCGCCCCGGACTCGATCCCCGCAACTTCATTCTCCGTACCCTGCACGCTGGTGGTCATCAAGATAGGAATAAGCTGAGTCCGCCGCTCGCTTTTGAGCAAATGGCAGAATTCCGGACCGCTCATCTCCGGCATCACCAGGTCCACCACCACCAGATCGACCTTCTCGCGCTCCAGCATTCCCAGCGCCACCGACGGCCTCGCCGCTTCCAAAATGCGGTATTGCGCCGTCTTCAGCATCGCCTTCAGCAGCCGCCGGTTCAGCTCGATGTCGTCGACAATCAGGATGGTCGGAGCCTGCGCCGCATCCTCCAGTACGCTTTCCCAGCGAGGCAGATGCATCTCCGGACGCAGCACGATTGGCTCGTTCGGGACGCTTTTCTTGACCAGTGTGGACACGTGTTCATGTACTCTATCGGATCAACCTTAGGAAACGTTTAGCCGGAATACAGGAAACAGTACTAAGATAAGGGGCGTCATGCCGCAACTGACGCCCGAGGAACGGGCACTCCTCAACACTCATCTCACCCAATCCCGCGATCTCCTCTTAAGCGAACTCGCAGCCCTCAGCCCGGACCAGTGGAACTTCCGCCCGGACGACGAGACTTGGTCTGTCGCCGACTGCGCCGACCACATCGCCACCATCGAGCGCCGCATATTTTCCATGGTCTCCAGGCACATGCAGAGCGCCGAACCGAATCCCCAGCGCGCCGCCGAGGTCCAGAAAAAGACTCCTTGGATCCTGGAAGCGGTCCCTTCCCGCCATGAGCGTGTCAAGGTCCCTCGGGGAATCGAGAACCACAGCCACTTCGCCACCCCTCAGGAATTCATCGAGACCTTCGCCGAGCGCCGGGCGCTGCTCCTGAAATATGTCAGCGAGACGCAGGACTCCATGCACGACCGCGTCGCCCCGCACATGATCTTCAAGGATCTCGACGGCTGCCAGTGGCTCCTCATGATCTCGCTCCACAGCCAGCGCCACGCCGCCCAAATCGCCGAAGTAAAAGCCCACCCAGGGTTTCCGAAGTGCAACTAGCGGCCCGTCGCAGCCAAGTTGCAGGGCGGCCAATATTGGCTGCAGCCGCCTTTCAAGCGGATTTTTGTTGATCGTTAAAGGCCTGCCCGAAGGCAGGCCGCAGCCAATATTGGCCGCCCTACAATTTGGCAACGGTACTAACTGTTTCGCTGATAATTTCGTTAGCGGCGAAAACCCCTAGCGGCCGCTGTGCAGCGAATCCGTGGGGCTGGCGTTTCTCTCATTTCGTTGTTTCCGACGGGATCGCTCACAATTGGCATCAAGCAGCTCAGAAAACGTAATCGGGCGGCTTGATGCCCTTCACGCGCAAGTACACTTCCGCCTGACCCCGATGATGAGCCGTGTGCGTGAAATACGACCATAGCCACTCGAAACCAGTCATCTTGCGGGTCGTCCCCACTACCGCATCCAGCTTTTCGGGTGTCATCGATGCCACAGCTTGATTGCACAGGTCGAACGTGTCGGACAGGAATTTCACCGCCGCTTCTTTATCGATGTCGAGCTTCTCGTCCTTCAGCGATGCAGCCAGCTTTGGTGGAATCGGCAGCCGCGCCATCCCACTCGCTAGAGTGCACGCGCTCATATTCGCCCCCGCGATCTGGACGATCAGTTGACCGAAGCTCAGCTCCTCCGGCACGGGACGGAAGCCGTATTGATCGGCGGGCATCTTGTTGGCCACCGCGATGGTGAAATCGCCGGTGATTTTCCAGTGCCTCACCAGAGCGTCTTTAATCGATGCTTGCGAAAAAGCCGGCAGCGCCAGCAGGAGGGTCAGAAAGGTCTGCTTCATCGGAATCAGATTACCGCATTTGCCGCTCCAGCCAGTGAAGCACCGTCTCCAGGCCTTCGCCAGATTTAAGATTGGTGAAAACGAATGGCAATTCTCCGCGCTGTTTGTGCGCATCCCGGTCCATAACCTCGAGCGACGCGCCCACATGCGACGCCAGATCGATTTTATTGATCACCAGCAACCCGCTCCGCTTAATCCCCGGACCGCCTTTGCGCGGGATTTTGTCGCCGCCCGCCACGTCTATGACGTAGATGGACGCATCGACCAGCTCCGGACTGAACGCGGCAGCCAGATTGTCGCCGCCACTTTCGACGAACACCAGCTCCAGGCCGGGGTGCGCGGCTTCCAGTTCCTCGATCGCTTCGATATTCATGGACGCGTCCTCACGGATAGCGGAGTGTGGGCAGCCGCCCGTCTCGACCCCTTTCACGCGGTCGGCGGGAAGGGTGCCTTGGCGAACCAGGAACTCGGCGTCCTCCTTGGTATAGATGTCGTTGGTCACGACCGCGAGATTCTTACCCGGCCAGAGTCGCTTGCTCAGGCAATCTACCAATGCAGTCTTCCCGCTGCCCACGGGTCCCGCAATCCCTACACGATACGCGCGCATTTTCCTCATTGTAAGACACCGCTCCTGGCGAGCCGTGACCGCAGGGAGCGGTGTCCCGCAAAGTTGAAAAGGAATATTAGCCGCCGATGAACGCTGATGAACGCCGATGGAAAACAAATGGACTTCTCCGCGTTCATCGGCGTTCATCGGCGGCTAACAAAGTTTTTGAGCTTAGAAGAGAAAATATCTCTGCGTCAGCGGGAGGAACTCCGCAGCCTCGCAAGTCAACAGCTCGCCATCCGCCCGAACTTCATAAGTCTCCGGGTCGACCAGGATCTCGGGCGTCGCCGAGTTGTGGATCATATCCTTCTTACCAATCGAGCGGCAGTTCTTGACGGCAACGGCCCGCTTGGCGAACCGTTCCTCAATTCCAGCCGCCAAGGACGCGTGCGAGACGAAGGTCACGGCAGTCTGCGCCACCGCCCCTCCAAATGCCCCGAACATGGGACGGTAGAGAACGGGCTGAGGCGTCGGGATGGACGCGTTGGCATCGCCCATCACGCTCCATGCGATGAAGCCTCCCTTGACGATCATTTCGGGCTTCACTCCGAACATCGCAGGCTTCCAAAGAACCAGGTCGGCCAGCTTGCCGGGTTCGATCGACCCCACTTCATGCGAAATGCCGTGCGTGATGGCGGGGTTGATGGTATATTTTGCGACGTATCGCTTCACGCGGGTGTTGTCGTTACGCGAGGAATCGCCGGGGACCGCGCCCCGCTGGACTTTCATCTTGTGAGCAGTCTGCCACGTCCGCAGGACCACTTCGCCGACGCGGCCCATGGCTTGGGAATCGCTTGAAATCATACTGAAGACTCCCAGGTCGTGAAGGATGTCCTCGGCGGCGATGGTCTCCGGACGGATGCGGCTTTCGGCGAAAGCGACGTCTTCGGGGACCAGCGGGTTCAGGTGATGGCACACCATCAGCATGTCGAGATGCTCGGCGATGGTGTTCACCGTGTAGGGTCGAGTGGGATTCGTGGAAGACGGCAGCACGTTCGGCATCGAGGCGATCTTGATGATGTCCGGCGCGTGGCCTCCTCCCGCGCCTTCCGTGTGATAGGTGTGGATCGCTCGCCCGGCGATGGCTTTTATCGTGTCTTCCACGAAGCCGGCTTCGTTGATGGTATCGGTGTGAATGGCGGTCTGGACGTCAAAATCATCTGCCGTGCGCAGGCAGGAGTCGATGGCGGCAGGCGTGGTGCCCCAGTCCTCATGAAGTTTCAAGCCGCACGCGCCGCCCCGGATCTGCTCGACCAGCGGAGCCTGTGTGGAGGCGTTTCCTTTGCCCAGGAAGCCGAAATTCATCGGCCACGCGTCAGCCGCCTCCAGCATGCGCGCCAGGTTCCACGCTCCCGGCGTGCAGGTGGTGGCATTGGTTCCGGTCGCCGGTCCGGTGCCTCCGCCGAGCATAGTCGTGATGCCGCTCGAAAGGGCTTCATAGATCTGCTGGGGCGAGATGAAGTGAATGTGGCTGTCGATGCCTCCGGCTGTGACGATCAGGTTTTCACCCGCAATCACCTCGGTCGAAGCACCCACCACCAGGTCGGCATCGACCCCGTCCATGGTGTCGGGATTACCCGCCTTGCCCACCTTGACGATGCGTCCGTCCCGGATGCCAATGTCGCCCTTGACGATACCCCAGTGGTCGACGATCAGCGCGTTGGTGATGACCAGGTCGAGGACGCCCTCGCTACGCGTGGCCCGCGAGCTTTGACCCATTCCGTCCCGAATCACCTTGCCGCCGCCAAAGGTGATTTCATCGCCATAAACGCAGAAGTCCTTTTCGACTTCAATAATGAGTTCCGTGTCGGCCAGGCGGACCCGGTCGCCCTTGGTGGGGCCATAAAGGTCGGCATAAGTGCGGCGTTCGATGTTCATTTCATGTTCCTGTGGCCCATGATGATTCTTGCGCCCCCGAACTCGACCAACTCGACTTGTTTTTCCTCCCCCGGTTCGAAGCGGACGCTGGTGCCTGCGGGGATATTCAGGCGCATGCCGCGTCCGGCATCTCGATCAAAATGCAGGGCATCGTTCACTTCGTAAAAGTGATAATGGCTGCCCACCTGCACCGGCCGGTCGCCAGTCTGTTTGACAACGACCTTAACAGTAAGACGTCCCGCATTTGCAGGAATCGCGTGATCTTCAAGAAAATATTCACCTGGTTTCATTGGATTGGGTCGTGCACCGTTACTAGTTTGGTGCCGTCGGGGAACGTCGCTTCTATTTGCACTTCATGAATCATCTCCGCGATTCCGTCCATTACGTCATTCTTTGAAAGGACTTGCGCGCCGAGGACCATGATTTCGGCTACCCGTTTGCCGTCGCGGGCCCATTCCAGGATTTCGGCGCTGATGATTGCCAAAGCTTCGGGATAGTTCAGTTTTAAGCCGCGCGCGCGCCGCTTGCGGGCGACTTCAGCGGCCACGTAGATCAGCAGGCGTTCCTGCTCCCTTGCTGTTAAGTGCATGATTAATAGACCTTTCGCGGAGGTGGCGCAGGCCTTCCAGTGACGAAAAGCGAAGCGGTGTTCCGCAGAGCGTCGAGCTCCCCTTGGGTATAGGCGAGTGCGCGCGCAATGACTCCCCCGGCGGCGAGAGTGCTGACGCCCCAATGAGGGGACGCGATTTTTCGTAATTCGTGCTCTAGATCGCGCCAGAAGGCGCTCGGTTTTGCCTCTTTAAGGACGTATAGGGTCGCCAGATGAGTCGATTTTGCCATTCTGGCGACGTTCAAGAGGGGCCGCTTCGCCGGTTCGAGCACGAAATCCTCCCGCAAGGCCGGTTTTCCGCAAATATCGATGGCACTCGAAATTTGGAGCCGCTCGAAGGCGAAAGTGTTTGCCAGAACCTCCCACCAGAAGAGTGTCGACTCATGACCAAGTGAAAAACGAACCCGCTGCGAGTGGCGCGAGCCGGCGTATGGAATGAGGGGATCGGGAAGATATTCCAGAGTGGCTCCGTCGGCGATGGTGAACGTGGCCCGCTGCTGAGAATCCTCCGCGCCGTCGCGGTGGCGATAGATACGGGTTGCTCCCGTGGTGGTGATTTGCGCATACGCACCGGGGGCGACTTCGACTTCGAGAGATAGTCGGTCGCCTGCAAGGATTCCTCCGGACACGTTGTGCAGGTGAACCAGGGGACCGAAGGCGCGAATCACTTTCCACGGTGGGTCCTGTCGAAGGACTCGCAGTGCGCCGTCAAACCGCAGCCCTAACTGATGAACAGGCGAGTTTCGAGCAGCGGGTGGCGCATCGACGCGATCTCCGGCAGGGGCGTGAAGCACGAAATTTCCTTAGCGTCAGCGGCCTGCTCGATGGCAGGCTTCAGCTTCCACACGATCCGGCTGGCGGCGACTTGGCCTAAGGGCATCAGCCGCTGGCAGGCCGAAACCAGGCCAGCAACCGATTGTTGCAAATATGCCAGGACGGCGGCGTGCTCGTCAATACCCAGCGAGGCGCAGGCGGATCCGAAGGCGATGGAGTAATGAAGGTCGAGTGCAATCTGCGTGTGGGCGACCGCGTTGACGAGCTGCGCGAATCGGCGGCCGAGTTTCAGACTGGCTTCCCGCGATTCGCTGGCGGGCTTGCGGGCGCTGAGTTCATCGGAGAGCTCCTGCAGGTTGCCGGCGTAGGCTCTGCGAGCGAAAATGGCTTCGAGTGAACCTGCTTCTTCTAGCCAGGCTGTCAGGAATTCTTCCAGGTTATCGAGGTCCAGGGTGCCTTCGGCGGCCAGTGTTTCGAGGCCGAAGGAATGCGCGGCCGCGCCGATGGGGATGGCGGAATCGGCTAGCTGGAGGAGGCGGAGGAGAGAGGAATTAGTCATTCAGGAGATCGCTCCCTGCGGTCGCGGCTCTGAAAAGGGGACGGGTAATAATGTGGCGCGGGTGTCTTTTCCCGCTTGGCGCGTCCACATTCTCCGGACCGATAGCAATAAACCCTGCTCCGTTGTGGGGCAGGCTGGCAGCCTGCGGCCGATTGGCAATCGGCCTGCGTTGTCGACGTTCGGAAAGATACATCGACAGGACTGTCGATGCGGCACGCGTGGACGCGTACGCCACATAACATTCAGGATTTCCGACGTACATGGGTATCACTGTATCGCTCCGGAGTTAGCTAGCGCGTCCAATTCGGCATCACTGAGGTGAAGGAGTTCGATTAATGTGGCGCGGGTATCAGCGCCTAGTTTTGGGGCGGGGTGTTGGGCGGCTCCGGGGGTGGCGGAGAGCTTCACGGGAGGGCCGGTGATGCGGCTGGCTCCGGCTTCGGGGAACATTTCTCTGGCGGCGGCTTGCGGGTCGTTCGCGACCTCCTCAAGCGTTCGCGCGGGGGAGCAGGGGATGGCGGCGGCGGCGAAGATTTTAGACCATTCGGCGCTGGTGCGAGTGCGCAGAATCTCCGTGATCAGCGGCTCCAGCACTCTGCGATTTTTCACCCTGAGAGAGTTCGTGGCGTAGTCGGGGTTGTCGGCCAGATCGGGCCGGTCGAGCATGACGCAGAAGGCGCGCCAGAGCTTCTGGCTGGCGACGGCAATGACGATTTCACGGTCCTTGGTGGGGAAGCCTCGATAGGGAACGATGGTAGCGAAGCGCGTGCCCATGGCCTCCGGGACGATGCCGGAGCCGAAGTAATAGGCGTAGTTCGAGGCCATGGCGGAGATCATACCGTCCAGCATGGATACGTCGACGAACTGGCCCTGGTTGGTGCGGTGTCGCGATTCGAGCGCCAGTTGAATCCCGATGATCGCGAACATTCCCGCAGTGATGTCGGCCACGGAATGGCCGGAGCGGACGCGCTCGCCTCCTTCGACGCCGGTGGTGGAAATGAGGCCGCTGGACGCTTGTACGATCAGGTCCATCGCAGGGTCGTCGCGCGAGGGTCCGGTCTGGCCGTAGCCGGAGATCGCGCAATAAATCAGGCGCGGGTTACGGGCGCGGACGGCATCGTAGCCGAGTCCGAGGCGGGTCATGGTGCGGGGGCGCATATTCTCGATTAGAATGTCGGACTGCGCCGCAATTTCCAGGCAGAGGGCGAGTCCTTCGGGCTTCTTGAGATCGATGGCGAGGCTGCGTTTGCCCGCGTTCAGGCCGAGAAAGTACGACGCTTCGTCACCGGTGTAAGGGGGTCCCCAGGATCGGCCGACATCGCCGGTTGCGGGATCTTCAATTTTCAGAATCTCCGCGCCATATTGGGCGAGGAGCATGGTGCAGTAGGGTCCGGCGAGGGCATGGGAGAAGTCGAGGACGCGGAGGCCGGAGAGGGGGGGCATGCAGTGACAAGGATAACGCGGGTGAGCCGGCGGGCAGGTCGGGAGCCTGCCCCACTTAGGCGAAGACGATCTGATGGCCGACGCATTCCAGGTGCTTAGCGAGCCTGGATTGCGCGCTGGGCCACCACGTCCGGTGTCCGCCAATCACGACGATGGAGTGAGGTTCCAGAAGCGAGTTGATCGACATCTCGCGGTCCCGGACCAGGTGAATGTCCACGTTGGTTTCTATCGCGGCATGATCGGCAAGGGTGCGAAATCGGCGCTGTGTGAAGGGCAGAGGCACGCTCGGTTGATCGAGTGGGAGTGGGTAGGGGACCACTTCTAAGACCAGCAGGCGGATTCGCGCCGATAGGCCCTGCGCCAGTTGCGCGGCTGTCTTCAGAGCCTGAATTGTTTCCGTGAGGGTGGTGTGGAGAACGACTACCTCAAGAGAAGCTTGGATGGATACGATGGATCGGGCGTGCGCGGCCATGATTCGAGCGTATGCTAAAGGCCATAAATTAGGCCTAAGAAGCGGATAAGGGTTTTGTAAGATCTCACGCATCGGTTAGTGAAAGAAACCCCTCCATAACTGTCGGGGTTCGGTGTCGGAGTTGAGTCCTACCGTACGGCCGGGGACATAGGTAACACTTTAGCCCGGCGACATGGGTGACACTTTTCGGAGAGGTGTTTGGTCGCCTTTGGTGAGTATAAACAGGATCGTCGGGCCTGTGGGAATGTGGGAATCGCCGTGGCGATTTCCAAGGGCGGTGGGAAGAGTGGAAATCCGCTGTTTGGATTTCCACGCTTTCCACCGCCCGTCATTTCCTCAGGCCTGTTGGGTCCGCAGCTGACGCGGCAACTGCCGATGAAAGCGGGGGCGGAAGGTGTCGAACCAGCCGATCACCAGCGGGCCGTACAACACTTCGTAGTAGCGATCGTCACTCGCCCGCAGCCCGAGATATTCATACGCGAAAGTCTCGCTGACAAACGTGCGCTGGCCGTTCCATCGCATCTCGCCCTTTTGTGAGATCCGCCGCACGTGGACGTCGGCGTCGTATTCCACCTCCGGCACGCGCCGCGGAAACGCCCGCAGGGAGCGCGCGTAGCAACTCGCCGGCGTCCGATAGTCGAGCGATTCATGCGGCCGCTCGTGGTTATAGATTTTCTGCCAAGCATGAAACGCGTCCTGTTGCCGACGCGGATTACGCTCCGGCGGGCGTAGCGTTTCCTGCTTGAGTGTGCGATGCATGCGCTCATGCCGGCCGTTGTCCTGCGGCGATGCGGGACGGCTTCGTTGGGCGACGATTCCTAACCGGACCCAGCGCATGGACAACCGGCTGAGGCCTCCCGGAGCCCGGCTGGCAAAGGGCGCGCCGTTATCGGTGTGAATCACGGCGGGCATTCCATATTCACGAAACGCTATGTCGAACAGCGCCTCCACATGCGCCCGATCGGTCTTGGCCGCGATCTGGCAGCACAGCAAATAGCGGCTGTGCGCGTCGGTGATGGTCAGCGGATCGCAGCGCGTGCCGTCGGCGGTCAGGAACCATCCCTTGAAATCGGCGCACCAGGTCTCATTGGCCTGGGCCACGGCGGCGAGGGGCGGCCCGTACAGCGGCGTCCGCACGCGACGCCTCCGCGGATGACTCAGCCCTTTGCTGCGCAGCAACTCCGCGATGGTGCTCGCCGCCGGGACCTTCTGATCGGGCACCGCCTGCGCCAGTTTCACCGCCAGCTTGCGCGGTCCCCAGCCCCAGCGCAGCCGCGACTCGACGATCCGCGCAATCATCTCTTCGCTCAGCCGCTGCGGGCTCCGGTGCGGAGCGCGGCTCCGATCCCGCAACCCGCCGCTCCCTTCCACCTGATGACGATCCAGCCACTTGTAGATCGTCTTGCGCGACACCCCGTAGCTTTCGGCGAGCCAGACAATACTTTCTCCTTCGTCGTGTAACCGAATCAGTTCGACTCGTTGTTCCATTGTTCCGTCTTCCTTCCATGGCATCGCCTACCACCTTGGCGTGCTTTGCTAAGGTCGACCTGATCCACCCATCGTCAATGAACTGTCACCCATGTCCCCGGACTAAAGTGTCACCCATGTCCCCGGTCCGTACCCTACCGAACCCCGACAGTTATGGAGGGGATATGTAACGAACTAGCTGATACAGGCCAGTGGCGGCGATCAGCGTCGCCGACGCCCGTTCCGCTGCTCGAGTGAAATCGGGTGAGGTAGCCGCCCGCTCGTTTGCCGATGACCGCGTCTGTCATGCCCAGAGTAGAATGGAAAATCCATGGAACGCCGCATCGACGATCCTTCGCTGACGGAGACAGTGGCCCAACCTTCACGGCCCGCGTCGGGACTCTCGGGGATCTCTTCCAGCAGCTCCGCCGACGAGGGGCGCTTTATCGCGGGAACTTTGCTGGGCGGGCGCTATCGCATCATCGGCCTGCTGGGGCGCGGAGGCATGGGCGAGGTTTATCGCGCTACGGACCTGACGCTGGGGCAGTCGGTCGCGCTGAAATTCCTGCCCGCCGAAGCGGCTGGGAACGACCGGCTGCTGGAGCGTTTCGCGGGCGAGGTTCGGGTCGCGCGGCAGGTGTCGCATCCCAACGTCTGCCGGGTTTACGACCTGGGCGAGGTGGATGGCGCGCCGTTCATCTCGATGGAATACGTGGACGGCGAGGACCTGGCGTCGCTGTTGCCGCGCATCGGGCGGCTGCCCGCCGATAAGGCGATCGAGACGGCGCGGAAGATTTGCGCGGGGCTGGCCGCGGCGCACGACCGGGGCATTATCCATCGCGATCTGAAACCGCAGAACATCATGATGAACAAGCGCGGCGAAGTGGTCATCATGGACTTCGGACTGGCCGCCATCGCGGATCAGCTTTCGGGCGCGGAGGCGCGCAACGGCACCCCGGCCTACATGGCTCCGGAGCAATTGAAGGGCGCGGAGGTCACCACGCGCAGCGATATTTTCGCGCTCGGTTTAGTGTTGTACGAACTGTTCACGGGCAAACGTCCTTACGACGCGAAAACCGTTCCGCAATTGCTGTCGATGCAGGAATCGGGGCAGTTGGTCAGCATGACGTCGTTGGCGGCAGACATCGATCCGGCGGTGGAAAAAGCCATTCGGCGGTGTCTGGATCCGGACCCGATGAAGCGTCCAGCGACCGCACTGGCAGTCTCGGCGGCGCTCCCGGGAGGCGATCCATTGGCGGCGGCGCTGGCGGCCGGGGAGACTCCTTCGCCCGAGTTGGTGGCGGCCGCGGGCAAGACCGAAGGGATGGCGCTGAAATACTCCATTCCGTGCCTCCTCGTGGCCGTCGCCTCGGTTTGCTGGGCGCCCGTGAGCCGGCAGCAGAGCAATTCGCTGATGCATGGCTCGCCCGCTTTTCCACCTGAGGTTCTGGCGCAGAAGGGGCGCGAGATCGCGGCGGCGATGGGTTATACGAAGAGGCCCGCCGACACGAATCTCTCGCTCGAGCATAACTGGCAGCTGGTCGAGTTTTTAGCCGCTAAGCCGGAGCCGCGAAAGTGGGATGAGTGGCTGACGGCGGAGGCTCCGGTCATGGCGCACTACCGCGAGAGTCTCGCGCCACTGGAGGCCCAGCCATTTGGGTATGTGAACGAAACGAACCCGTCTCCGGTCGAACCGGGAATGGTGTTCGCGAAGATCGACGGGCATGGCCTGTTGCGCGAATTCTCCGCCGTCCCGTATGACGGAGAATCGCTGCCCGCTCCGATCGAGATGGAGGCGGTGTTTCGCGCGGCCGGCCTCGACATGAAGACCTTCACGGAGACGCCGCCGCTGATGCTTCCGAAACACGCGGCGGATCAATTGAAGGCGTGGAAGGGTCCCCACCCAACGATTCCAAACACTGAATTAATGGTGGAGATCGCGACGTGGAAAGGACGAGTCACGCAGGCGATGGTCGAGTTTCCCTGGCAACGCTCCGTCGTAACGGCCGCGCAGCCTTCGTTGTTTTCAAAATTGCGCGAAGGTTTCCTGACCGTGGCCGAAGGTGCGGCGGGATTCTTCGGGATCTTGCTGGCCCGCAGGAATTGGAAAAAGGGAAGGGTGGATAAGAAGGGCGCGCTTCGAATCGGGGCCGCGGTTTTCCTCTTTGGAATCGTATCTTGGTTCGGTCGGATGCATCCCGTGCCCAGCGGCGACATGTTCTCATTATTCTTTTCGATCGTCGGTGATTCATTAATGGCCGCGGCCACGGTGTGGGTGCTATATCTGGCGCTCGAACCAGCCGTACGTGCGCAGTGGCCGCATGCCATCGTCACATGGAACCGGATTCTGGCCGGGCGTTGGGCCGACGCGCAAGTGGGAGCGCATATTCTGATCGGCGCGGCGGTTGGGATGGGAATATGGGCCCTGCTCGGAATACCGAGGGGGCCCAAAAACGTGCTGAGTAGCGGAATCGCACTATGGCCGCTTTTGGGAACCAGGCAATGGGTGGCCGCGTATCTCTTCAACTTGCGCGACGCGTTGACCTTCGGGCTGCTGGAGTTTTTCGCCATCTTCGGGCTGCGGGTATTGTTGAAAAAGGACTGGCTGGCCGCGATTGCTGCTTCCCTCCTCTTCACGATGACCCAAAAGGACCTCGCCAACGATCCCGATTGGCAGATGGTGGCGATCTATGTTGTCCTGTACGCAATCCTGATGTTCGTGCTGCTTCGTGTCGGCCTGGTGACCACGATCAGCGCTATGTTTTTCCTGAACGCGCTAAACCGGCTCTGCCTGGGCTCGGACTGGAAAGCATGGTGGGCTCCCTCCGGATTCGCGACGATTTTTCTCCTGCTCGCCCTGGCCTCTTATGCGTTCTGGCGATCGATGGGCGCCCGGGACTTGGTGGAATAAAAATTTTCAGAAACGTGATTTTGCAGTACGGCTCCTCACCTTAGAGGTCCGTATTAAATGCAAAAATTCTTCCTTTTGTCACTTACCGCCGCGATCTGTGGATCGTTCGCCGCCGCGCAACAGGTGGGCTGCGGGGCCACCCAGAGTTCCATCATCGGAGCGTATACCTTTACGGCGACCGAGCTGCCGATCAGCGGCACCGTGGTGGTTCCGCCCGGAAGCACAACGAATAAACAGACTTACAGCGGCACTCCCACCGGGACGTTAATCTCATCGATTAACGGCGGCGGGGCGTTTTCGCAGTCTGGTGTGCTGTATTTCGATGGAGCCGGCCACGTCTCTGTCGCCGCTTCTTCTTCGCCCTTGGGCGCTTCCGCCGTCATCGGAACCTATACGGTCAATACCGATTGCACGATCAACGTTACCCTCATCGATGTGTTCAACACCACGGCTCCCGGGAACGGAGTCACCACTGCGACGCAAGGGACCACAAACCTGATCGGCCTGGTCCTGGGAGGCGGAACGGAAATCGTTCTCTCGGTGGCTCAATCGCCCAATAGCACGAACGGAAACACGCCTCTGGCGGCGGGAGAGTTCGCGTCGCGTCTGATGATTCAACTGGTTCGCACTTTCTCTTACGGATGCACGGTCGCGAGTTTGAACGGCTCCTACGGCCTCATAGGCAACGGCTTCCTGCTGGTATCTGCAACCACGGCACAGCCGGCGACCGTATTCGCCCGAGTCAATTTTGATGGGGCAGGTAACATCCTGCCGCAGATTGTTCCCTCGGGCTCCCCTCTCGGGAGTTTTCAATATATGGGGACGTACACGGTGAATTTGGATTGCTCCGGGACCATGACGCTCTCACCCGTGACAACTGGCACGACCACCTCAACAACCACCCCGCCATCTGTCAAGGTGAACATCGTTCTGATTCCGCCCATCGCCTACCTGACCGGGAATCAGACGACGCTTCCCAGCGGGAGCGCGGCGCGGCCTGGAATTGAATTCACTCTTTCGTCCGCGACCCAGACGCTGTCTGGATTTGGGCTTCCTCAGTAAGGGCTTCCTCTTTCCAGCAAAGCCGGCGGGCTCGAGGCACACTCAAATCCGCCGGCCTTCGCGCGTATAAAAGAGCCGCGACCATCGGGAGCGGTCAACTTGTGTTTTTCGACAAGCTCCTGGGTCGCGGTATCGTTTTAAGTTACGATGCTTCCTGTCTTTCTGGCGACCTATGGAGCCGTCTTCGTTGCCGAAATAGTTGGCGACAAGCTTCTTTATACGACCGGGGTTCTGGCCGCGCGCTACCGCACCGTGCCGATTATGCTCGGCATGGCGCTGGCGTTCGTGGTGAAAATGGGTGTCGCGGTATTAGTGGGCGGGCAGATCGGCAAGCTGCCTCCGCTGCTGGTCGCCTCGATCACGATGCTCAGCTTTATCGGCGTCGCGATTGCGCTGTGGCGAAAAGACGTCCAGCGGTCGGAAGGGCGCAGGGACAGTGGCATGACGAAAGCCATGATGGTGTCCTTCGCGGCGATTTTCTTCTCCGAGTGGGGAGACGTCGGGCAGATCACAGCCGCTGCAATGGCGGTGGCGCATCCGGCGCAGCCATGGATTGTGTGGCTCGGCGCTGTCAGTGCAATGGTGACCAAAGGCGCGCTGGCGGCTACGCTGGGCGCAGGCATCCGGCAGTGGATCGTCGATCGCGTTTCGCCTAAAGTCATTCGCTACGTCGGTGTCGCGGCGCTGCTGGTCCTCGGCATTCTCTCGGTGATTGAGACTTTGACGGAAGGCCACGCGTGACGCCCGTCACCGATCTCGATCGTAAAGCGGCGATCCGTTTTATCATCTGCCTCGGCATCGTCAGCATGTTCGCGGACATGACCTACGAGGGCGCGCACAGCGTCATCGGTCCTCTGTTGAACGACCTCGGTTCGTCCGCGACGCAAGTCGGTCTGATCGCCGGAATCGGCGAGATGTTCGCGGCCAGTCTGCGATTTTTCTCCGGCCGGTTGGCCGACAAGACGCGAGCCTACTGGACCATCGCAATTCTCGGCTATGCGATCAATATCGTGGTCGTGCCGGCACTGGCCTTTGCGGGAAACTGGCAGGCGGCGGCCCTGCTGATCATTGCCGAGCGCACCGGCAAAGCTCTGCGCGGACCCGCGCGCGACGTGCTGCTCTCCGGCGCAACCAACAAAGTCGGCCACGGCTTCGGCTTCGGCGTCCACGCGGCATTCGACCAGGCTGGAGCCGTGATGGGTCCGCTATTTGTCGCCTATTCCGTAGCGAAGACGAATCATTTCGGACCCGCCTTCCTGTGGCTGGGCGCGCCGGCGGTAGGCGCATTCGCCGCGATGGTGATCGCGCGCGCGATCTATCCGGAGACCAACGTGAAGCCTCCGATAAAGATCGATCAGACTTTACCGCCCGTGTTCTGGACCTACGTCGCCGCCGCGGGACTGCTGGCCTGCGGATTCGTAGACTTCCCGTTGCTCGCCTATCATTTTCAGAAGACGCACTTGGTGGGCAAAGAGACCATTCCTCTGCTATACGCTGCCGCCATGGGAATCAACGGAATCACCGCCGTGATCTTCGGAAAACTATTCGACCGCTTCGGAGTGTACGCCCTGGCCGCCGGAATCCTGGTGTCGCTGCTGGCGCTGCCGCTAGGCTTTTTGGGAGGACACGCCGGAGTCTTCGCGGCCGTAGGCTGCTGGGCGACAGGCCTGGGCGCGCAAGACGCCTCGCTGCGAGGTGGGATCGCGCAAGTAGTGTCCATGAACAAACGAGGCAGCGCCTTCGGCGCCTTCAACGGAGTCTACGGAGTAGCCTGGTTCGCCGGCAGCGCAGTGATGGGCTTGCTGTACGACCACTCCCTGATGGCACTAGTGGTGTTTGGAATCGCAGCCCAATTGCTCGCCGCAGGGATGTTCGTGTGGCTGAAAAGGCCGTTGGCCGCGGCGGCGAGTTAGTTGACCGCCGAACTACGATCTGGCCGAGCTACGATCTGGAGGATAAGTGCTGGACAAGGACAAAGTTCGCTCTGCTTCTAGTCGCTCTCGCCGACGGCGTCCTTCGCGCCCAATCAGCCTTGCCTGTGACGCGCGGCCAGTTCGCGGTGGGACGGGCAACCTTCTTTTGGCCTGACGCGAGCCGTCTCGAGGAGCCACCTGCGGCGAAGGCGCCCCGGGTGGTCGCTGCATTCTTCTACTACCCGTCGGTTGCGGTAGGCGAGCGAGCTGAATACTTCCCGGGGTTGACGGGTTTGGAATCAGCTCCAGAGGCGGATATGCTGCGGCGCCAGTTTGGTGGCGCATGGCAGGATGTGGCGAGCGGGAACGTGGCAACGAACGGCTACGCCAACGCACCGGTCTTCGGCTCCAGTGGGAGGTTTCCAATTCTCGTGTTCTCGCCGGGGTCAGGCGTCCCGGCGGCGGCGTATTCGATCCAGCTTGAAGAGTTGGCGAGTCACGGCTATGTTGTCGTCGCTCTCGAGCACGGAAGCGACGCGGCACTGATTGTGAAGCCGGATCGAACCCTGATTCCGTTTGTCAACCGGAGTCCCCCGGAGTCGGGACCACCGACAAAATCGGGGATCGAAGCAGGACGCGATGAGGTAATCCGCTGGACCGCCGATACTCGATTTGCGCTGGATCAAATCACCCGACTGGCGCAACAATCGGGAACCATGTTTTACCACCGCTTGGACCTTTCGCGAATCGGGGTTTTCGGGCACTCTCTCGGTGGAAAGGCTTCTGCACGCTTCTGCCAAGTCGATTCGCGGGCCCGCGCCTGTCTCAACCAGGATGGCGAAATGTTCAACATTCCGTTTGGCAGCTCAGAACCAATCCCGACTGTGATTGCGGGCGAAGGGATGAAGGCACCTCTCGCAGTAATCTTCGTCGCGGAACCTGGCTTCACCGATGGGCAGCTCGCGGCTGTCAAGGTTACGCGAAAACAGTTCGAGGATTGGCGTACTGCGAAGACCGATGCGCTGCGAGGGTTTTTGGAGAAGAACGGGAAGGCCAGTTATCTGATCACGATCCGGCTTCCGGGTTTTGTTCACGCGAGTTTCATGGATATGCGGCTGCTGGGCGCAAAGCCCGATCCCCAAGCGTCGGTAAACCTTCAAATGGGCATCGATTTCACTCTGTGGTTCTTCGACGCGCAGCTGAAAAACAACAGTCAAATGTGGAGGCAGCTTATGGCAAGACCGAGAGATGGAGTCAGCCTCGAATCTCTGGGAGGGCGGGGCGCGCGCTAGTCTCGAGCCGCTCGCGGCGCTTCGGAATCCGCTCGATTGCCTTCCCTACTTGCTGCCGTGCCAAGTCGAGTTCATATGCGCTCTGAAGGTTCATCCAGAAATCGGGCGTCATTCCGAAGTACCGGCCAAGCCGCAACGCGGTGTCGGCCGTCATGCTACGCTTTCCGGCTAAGAGCTGATAGAGGCGATTCGGCGGCACCTCGATCGCATCGGCAAGCCTTTTCGCAGAGAGGCCGATCTCCTCTAGTTCGTCGCCGAGGATCTCTCCGGGGTGAATGGGGGTACGGGCCATGGTCTTCTCCCTTTCGTCAGTGATAATCAACAATCTCAACATTTGATGGGCCAAGCTCGTCCTTCGGCCTCCGAAAACAAACCCGCCACTGCTCGTTGATGCGAATGGAATGCTGCCCTTTGCGATCTCCCCTGAGAGCTTCCAGACGGTTGGAGTTGAGTGCGACGCATCTTCCCGCCCGCCGCGAACTTCTCCGTATTGCTATCACGGTAACTCCTTATCATCGGCCGCTACTTACGATAGTAGACGAGTGACGTCAGACGTACACTCACGGTTGATCACCACCTCATGTGACAATCTATCTCCTTTCCTTTGTAATACCTTACGAACCATCCTGCACCCCTACCTGTCCGCTCCTCGTGTATCCTCCCATCGGAAGGAGTCTGCATCGGGCTATTTCGACAGTTTTTTGCTCCGCGGTGATACTGAGCGTCTGGAAATGGAGGCATCTCATAGGATCCAGTGTGGTTATCCGCATTCAGTGGGTTCGTTTCGTATTTTTTGATTTGGTTCCACCCAAACTGCGCCCTCCCAAATCAGCGGCCTTCAGAGCCGCGACCACCGGGAGCGGTCAACTCGGGCGGAGATTTTTCTCGCCTCACCCAACTACCTATCTTGCACCCCGCCCGAGCCAAATCCGACCCTCTAACCGCCCACGCCGCCATTGAGCGATTCGTCCAATCCGCCCGCCAACCTGTGCTGTTCGAGCCTGGCGACGATCCTCTCGCCATCACCTCCTCGACCTTTTCCCTCACTACCCGAGGCGCCACCGTCACCATCGAGTGCTGGAACGACACGCGCAACCTCGTGCGCCGCCTCCGTGGTATCCGTAGCGAACGCCGCGGCCGCCTTGAACTGGACATCGAACGCTTCGGCGCACTAGCCGGCACGCTCACTCTGCTCGACCTTGCCGACCCCTCCAATCGCGATGCCGACCGCCGCGGCGCGCGCCTCAAGTATCGCGAGCGTTTCCGCCACTCGCTCCAAAGGCAGTTTGCCGGATACCGCATCGCCGAATTGAGCACCGAGCAGGACCTGCAACATACCCTCTCTCCCAGCTTCCCCCGAGCCCTGCTTCGCCGCGGCACGTCGGGAATCGCAGCCATCGGCGCGTCCGAGGATGCGTTTTCGCCCAATGACGCGCTGAGCTTCGGGCTGATCTGGCTGGACCACCTCCGTCGTCGCGAGCCGAAGCTCCAGATTAAAACCCTGGCGATTTTCCTTCCCGCCGGCCTGGAAGCCACCACCTGTCATCGCCTCCGCTACCTGGACGCGAGCGCCGCCCAGTATCTGGTTTTCGCGCACTGTGCCAACGACGAAGCCCAAATCGACCCGCGCGACTTTCAAAACCTGGACACCCGTCTGCCTATCGCGATGCGGCCTCTCACCGGAGCCTCGCGGCGCACCCTCGAATGGGTCGATCGCCTCAATGCGCTCGAAGGAGTCGAGCGTCGCGACCGGCCGGACGGGTCGGTCAGCCTCGCGGTTCGAGGACTCGAATTCGCCCGCGTGGCCGGCGACGAACTGCTCTTCGGCTTCGACCGCAAGCATGTGGCGGGCACCGAAGCGCACATTATGGAGGCCGAGCGTATCGCTCTGGAACTCGCGCGGCTCCGTAATTTTCAGGCGAGGGACCGAGCCAATCCCCTCTATTTGCGCCATCCCGAAGCGTGGCTGGAGTCGCAGGTGCGGGCGGGGATCGAAACGCTGGACGCGATGATTTACCCGCGACCCCTCTACGGGCAGGTCCCGCAATTCGCCGCGGGAGAGCGAGGCATTATCGACCTGCTCGGCGTGGATCGGGATGGCCGGCTCGCCGTCCTCGAATTGAAAGCCGATCAGGACATCCACCTGCCGCTGCAGGCGCTCGATTACTGGATGCGGGTGAAATGGCACCTCGATCGCAATGAGTTCTCGGCGCGCGGCTATTTTCCAGGAATTCCGCTTTCAAACGCCACGCCCAGGCTGCTTCTGGTGGCGCCTTCGATCGAGTACCATCCCTCGAATGAAACTATCTTAAAGTACTTTTCCGCCGATGTGCCGGTGGAAAGGGCCGGTGTCGGGTTAGAATGGAGGAAGGAACTGCGGATCATGTTCCAGTTCCGGTCTTCATCATGGCCTTTGCTGTCCTCAGCCAGATCAAGGGAGCCCTCTCCAGCCTGAATCCAGGGGCTGTCCGGGAAGACGCCGACCGTACGGTCAGAATTTCCCTGGTCGCAGCTTCCCCCGAATCGATGGGGCGCATGGAAACCTTCTTCGCTCCGCCGCATTTTTCGGCGGAACGGCGCGCGGAAGCTGTCCGCCTGTTGGTGCGCGGTCCGGCGCTAGGCTGCGATCTCGAAATCTACGATTCATCGCTGCTGCGTCCCAGTAAAGGCTTCGAATTCGATCCCGACGCGCCCGACGACTGCGTCCGCCGCATCCTCAAGAAGCGGGAGGACCTGATGCTGCCGCTGGCCCGCAACCTGTACCCTTTCCGCAAGCCCGCCGCGCACAAGATCATCCGCGCCGTGGCCAAGGAAAACGCGATGTTCAGTCTGGCCACCGCGATTCCCGATATCGTACCCAGCCTCGCGTCCATCCCGTGGGCGGTGGGCGAATTCAGCTCCGATACGGCATTCCTCACCATGAACCAGATCCGCATGGCGTTCCAACTGGCCGCGGTGAGCGACCGTCCCATCGGGTATCGCGAGCAGAAGTCCGAAGTGGCCTCGATCATCGCCGGCGCATTCGGCTGGCGCGCGATCGCTCGCGAACTGGTAGGCAAAGTCCCCTTCGGCGGCGGTTTGATTCCGAAAGCAGGCATCGCCTATGCCGCGACATTCGCCGTCGGCCTGTCGCTAGAACGCCTCTACCGCCTCGGCTACGGATTCACCCGCGACGAGCGCAAGGCCGTCTACGAAGAAGCGTTCCAGCACGGCAAACAGATCGCCGGAATGTTGCTGGATTCCGTGCGGCAGCGCAAAGCGGTCTAAGAGATTGAAAAACCGGCTAATATTTCTTTTTCAGCATCCTGCTAAAGAGCACGCTCATACCGTGAACGGAATCAAAAAGGCCCTGGCGCTGAAATGAGGCTTACGACGATGATGCAATACCCGGTAGATTTGGTTCGCGAAGGCTCGAAAACTCTGCTGTCGTTCTCAGATTTCCCGAAGATCCACACCTACGGGGACAATGAAGAGGAAGCACTCACGCGCGCCGCGGATGCGCTTGAAACCTACCTGATGAGCATGATCGAAGACCGCGAGCCGATCCGCGCACCGCACCGGCCGAAGCGCGGCCAACGGTCTGTAACACTTCCGGCGCTGACCGAGGCGAAGATCGAAGTGTACCGGCAGACGCGCGCTTCGCGTATGGGGAAGGCAGAACTTGCGCGCCGGCTTCATTGCCACCTCCCGCAGGTCGACCGCCTCCTCGACCTCGGTCATGGTTCGCGTCTCGACCAGATTGAGCAGGCCCTGCAGGCAGCAGGAAAGAGCTTGACGATTTCGTTTGAAGATGCCGCGTGAGGGATTGGCTACGGATTCACCGGCGAGACGTTACAGCATCGATGCATCGTCGACGGCGGAGCCGCATAAAATTATCCGCTCAGAGACTGCAATACAATAACCCTAACCCTTGTGCCTGGACAAGTTCGGCGGCGCGTCACCCATTTCAGAAGCGTACGCGCTCGCCCTTTCCGCGGCGGTGTCGGTACTGGTGTTTTCCTTACTCGCATTTGTGGTGCAGCCACCGAATCGATCCACCAGCGATTTTTATTCATTTTGGGCCGGCGCCCGTCTCGTCGGTCCCAACCTATACGATCCGGCGCAGGCTGAAGCCATCCAGCGCGCCGTATCTCCGCTGATCGAAAGCAAGCGGTATATCCGGCCGCCGTTCTATGCGCTGATCCTCTGGCCGTTGGGACTATTGCCGTTTCAGGTGGCGTATCTAATCTGGTTCGTCATTAACCTGACTGCGTTTCTCACGTTTGTTCGGCTGTGGCGATTTCGGGAGGAAGTGTACCTTGCCTGCGCGTTCTTTCTGCCACTCGGGTGGAGTTTCGCAATCTTGCAGGATGCACCGCTCATGCTTGTGGCTGTCGCAGCGGGGGCGCGCCTCGTCGAACGGAAAAGAGAACTGGCCGGCGGCGCGGTACTGGCGCTGTGCGCCGTGAAGCCGCATCTTTTCCTATTCGTTCCCGTCGTGCTGATTGCACACAAGAAATACCGCGCGCTGGCCGGAATGCTCGCTTCCGGCTGCGTCCTCTATCTTCTTTCAAGCGCCGTTCTCGGCCTGAGTTGGCCCTCTGCGTTCTTTCAGGCCGTCCTGGGTAATGAGGCCACCATTCATCCGCGGTTACTAGGATTAGCCGGACTGCTGTCCCGTTTCGGCGCCCCACGCTGGGTACTCGTCTTCGGGACAATTGCCGGGGCGCTGATCGTTTACTATCGTGCGCAATCCGCTGCGTGGCTGCCATCGGTCGCGCTCGCCGTAGCAGCGGGAACCGCATTCGCCCCGCGCGCCATGGTCTATGATGCGAGCCTGTTCCTTCCGTTAATACTGTTGCAGTTTTCGCCAGCGGTCGTAGTCGTCCTTGGAGTGGCTTTGATCACGGTGGTAACCCCGCTCGCAATCGTCTCGGAAGTGACGGCGCTGGCGTTGCTGTGGGTACCGAAACTCCTGCGTAGGGAGACCAGGAAACACAGTGACGTCGAACCATCCCCATCCCCACGCTCACGCATGGGGTTATAACCCCGGACGTAAGTCCGGGGATTCTTTGCCACCAGTCCGATCTCCTAAACTAATAAAGTGAAGCCGGTCGCTCTTATCACCGGCGCAAGCCGGGGCATCGGCCGCGCCATCGCTATTGAACTTTCTTCCACCCACCAGGTCCTCGCCACCTATCGAGGCCGAAAGGACGCCGCTGATTCTCTTCGCGCCGAAACTGGAGCCGAGATTTGCCCCTGCGACATCGGGTCCGCTGATGACCGCCGCGCCCTGCTCGCCTTCGCCAACGAACGCTTCGGCCACCTCGACCTGCTCGTCAACAACGCCGGCATGGCTCCCCGCGAGCGCCGCGACCTGCTCGACGCCACCGAAGATAGCTTCGACGAGTTGATCAACGTGAACCTGAAAGGGCCGCACTTTCTTCACCCAGCAGGTCGCTCGTCAGATGGCGGAGCGCGGGAGCGGGCGAATCGTCTTCGTCACCTCGATCTCCGCCTACACCGCATCCGTCAATCGTGGCGAATACTGCATCTCGAAAGCCGGGCTCAGCATGTCGGTCGCGCTCTGGGCCGCCCGGCTCGCGGCCAACAACATTGGCGTCTTCGAAATTCGCCCCGGCATTATCCGCACCGACATGATCTCCGCCGTCGAGGACGTCTACGAAAAACGCATCGCCGACGGCCTCTTGCCTCAGCGCCGCATGGGCGAAGGCTCAGACATAGCGCGAGCCGTACGAGCCATCTCCGAAGGATCGCTCGACTATTCCACTGGCCAGGTAATCAACGTCGACGGCGGATTCCACCTGCGGACCCTTTAATGTTTATCGGCGTTCATCCGCGTTCATCGGCGGCCAAATGAAAATCGAGTTCCGCAAAGCCGTCCTCCCCGTCGAAATCCGAGCCCTGCTCGCGTTCGACCGCAAAGTCTTCCCCGCCGCCGACCGCTTCGACGCCGAATACTGGAGAGCTTGCGAATCCTGGTGGCTGATCGCCGGCGGCACCAAAGTCGGCTGCTGCGCCTTCGAAAAACATGTGGATTTTCACGACGGCAACGCCCCCCGCCGCAAAGCATCCCTCTACATCAGTACCACCGGAATTCTTCCGCGATTCCAGAATCAAGGCTTCGGCCCGCTGCTGAAAGCCTGGCAGATCGCCTACGCCCGCTATCATGGATTTAATCGCGTGATTACCAATTGCCGGAAACGTAATGTGCGAATGATCGCGCTGAACCGGCGCTTTGGGTTTCGGATTGTCCGCACAATCCCCCGATATTACGCGGAGCCGGCGGACTCCGCCGTCCTGTTGGAACTTTTACTTGAACATGCAACCTAACTCTCTCGATAAAAGCAAAATCAAAATTCTTCTCCTCGAAGGCATCCACCCCACTGGAGTGGAGGCGTTGAAAAACGACGGCTATCACGAAATCGACTACCGCCCCAAATCGCTCACCGAGCCGAAACTGATCGAAGCCCTGCGCGACGCCTATTTCATCGGCATCCGCTCGCAGACCCGGTTAACCGCGAAAGTCATCAACAGCGCCGAGAAGCTGATGGGCATCGGCTGCTTCTGCATCGGCACCAACCAGGTGGATCTCGACGCGGCACAGCAGCGCGGCATTCCGGTGTTCAACGCGCCTTTTTCGAACACCCGGAGCGTGGCCGAGCTGGTGCTGGCCGAGACGATCCTGCTGATGCGCGACATTCCTCTCCGCAACGCGCAGACCCATCGCGGAGGTTGGATGAAGGTCGCCGACGGCGCCCAGGAAGTGCGCAACAAGACACTCGGCATCGTCGGCTACGGACACATCGGCACTCAGATCGGAGTGCTGGCCGAATCCCTCGGAATGAAGGTCGTGTTTTACGACATTGAGACCAAGCTTGCGCTGGGCAACGCCCGCTCCGTGCCCACGCTAGATGGCCTGCTCGAGATTTCGGATGTCGTGACGCTGCACGTCCCGGAAACTCCGCAAACTCAGAACATGATCGGCGCCCCTCAGCTCGCCCGCATGAAACCAGGCGCGAAGCTCATCAACGCCGCGCGCGGCACGGTGGTGAATATCGATGCCCTGGCCGCCGCGCTGCGGTCGAAACATCTTTCCGGCGCGGCCATCGACGTTTTTCCGGTCGAACCAAAAACGGAAGGCGACGAGTTCCACTCGCCTCTGCGCGGCATGGACAACGTGCTGCTGACTCCGCACGTCGGCGGCAGCACCGAGGAAGCGCAGCAGAACATCGGCGTCGAGGTGGCCGATAAACTCATCAAGTACAGCAATAACGGGTCGACCCTCACTGCCGTCAATTTTCCCGAGGTCTCTTTGCCGGAGCATCCCGGCAAGCATCGTCTTCTGCACACCCATCACAACCGCCCCGGCGTGTTGTCGGCCATCAACGCCGTCTTCTCGAAGGCGAAGATCAACATCACCGGGCAGTATCTGCAAACCAACGCCCAGATCGGCTACGTCGTGATCGATGTCGAAACGGAGGCGCGCGAAGCGTCGCTCGACGTGAAGCGCGCGATCGAAAAAGTCCCCGGCACCATCCGCACCCGCATCCTATATTAGAGCCATATCGCAAGCGAGTCCCCGCTGGCTGATTCGCTTTTTAACCGCTTCGCTGCCTTGGTGGCGCGAGCTTCAGCTTGCAGCGTCGGCCTTAGCCGACATGTCCGCGTGGCGCACGCACGCTCTTGTAACCTGTATCAGCAAAAGTTAGTACCGTTGTCGTTTTGTAGGGCGGCCAATATCGGCCGCCCTACAAGAGGACTCCCGAAAGTGATCGACATCTAGCTGCGTAGTGCCTCACTCATAGTGAATACTATGAAAACCCTGCTCCGTTGTGGTGCAGGCTGGCAGCCGCGAGAGTGACTAGCAAAAGCGATGCGTTCTGCGCTCTCCTCCGCGTGCTGACTCCGCTCCCCGCTGCCAGGAGAGTGGAGACGCACAATCATCGGTTCTTCCCCGCGTTCCCAGGCCAAACACGAGTACGGACTCTTACGCTCCAGTGTCGTCGGGACCTTGGCGCGCCCCTCACGCTCCCATTTTCATCGCAATCGGTGCGCCAACCCGGCGCATCCAAAACACGAATGTCGACGCGGCACGCCTGGAGGCGTGCGCCACATAACCTTTAGGATTTCCGACGCAGATCACTAGAATGCCGCCAACTTTTCTCTCCAGGCGAGATCGATTGGCGCCCAGTCATTCCCCCCGCAGCGCCACCGCCGGATCGACGCGCGCCGCCCGCCGGCCCGGAATATAGCTTGCCGCCAGCGCCACGAACACGAACAGCACTGAGATCCCTGCGAATATCCCCGGATCAGCCGCGTTCACATGGAACAGCATTTTCTTGATGACGCGAGTCAAGGCGAACGCCCCGCCCACACCGATCGCGATTCCACCCAGCGCCAACCCCAGCCCTTGGCCGAGGATCAGCCGCAGAATGTCCCAGTGCTGCGCGCCCAACGCGCGCCGGATGCCCACCTCTTGTGTCCGCTGCGCCACGGAATACGCGATCACTCCGTAAATCCCCACCATCGCCAATAATAACGCCACCGCGGCGAACGATCCCAACAGCGCCATCGTCAGCTTTCGCTGCCCCAGCGTCGCTGCGAACACGGATTCCATGGTCTTCACATCTGAGACCGGCTGGTCCCGATCCACCGCCAGCACCCGCTCCCGAATCGTGTTGGCCAGCCGCATCGGATCGCCGTCCGCGCGCACCACCAGGAACGCCGTTTGCGGAGGATGCATCGCACACGGCAGATAAAACTCCGCCACCGCATCGCTGGCTAACCCGCCTTCGCGAATGTCAGACACCACGCCAACCACCTCGATCCAGCCCAGCGCCTTGTCGTAGCCCTCTTTCAAATGCAGCCCAATGGGATTCTCACGACTCGTGTACGCGGGCCACAAGCGCCGCGCCAGCGTCTCATTCACGATCATCACCGGAGGCGAGCCAGCTGTATTGTCACGCGCTGTAAACTCGCGGCCCCGCTTCATCGGAATGCCTAACGTCCGGAAATAATCCGGCGTCACGCTCTGCACCACAGCGTACGAATTGGCAGCACCCGGATCCAGCGCAGGCTGACCCTCCACGTCGGTAACATTCGTTCGAATCCACGCGGTAGTCGGAAGCAGTATCGCAACAGCCGCATCACGCACTCCCGGCGCATTCTGGACCCGCGGCAGCAGATCCCGGAAAAACGACTCGCGTTTCAGATCCGTGTCGTACCGAGCCCTTGGCAGCGCGACCTTCGCAGTCAACAAATTCGCCGGCCTGAATCCTGGATCCACATTGTGCAGCCGGTAAAAGCTCTCAATCAGGAGCGCCGCGCCAATCAGCAGCACGATCGACAGCGCCACCTGCCCAGTCACCAATAAACTGCGTGCGGAAATTCCCCGCCGCGTCATAGTCGCTCCGCGATCGCGCAGCGCTTCATTGATATCCGGCCGCGAGACCTGTAACGACGGGAACAATCCGAACAACACGCCGGTCGCGATCGAAAGGGCGACAGTGAATCCCAGCACCATCCCGTCCAACCGGATCGCGCTTGCGCCAGGAACATAAAGCGCGTTGACGCCGCCCGTCGAAAAGAGACCGTCCCATCGAGCGACCGCGCCCAAAGCCCATGTCGCGAGCAATACGCCCAGCACCCCGCCTGCAACGGCGAGCGCCATGCTCTCCGCCAGCAATTGCCGGATCAATCGTCCGCGTCCCGCTCCCAGCGCCGCGCGCACCGCGAACTCTCTTGATCGCGATGCCGCCCGAGCCAGCAGCAGGCTCGCGACATTCGCGCAGGCGATCAGCAGTACGAATCCCACGGCCCCCAGCAGCGTCCACAGCATCGGACGAATGTCCTTCACCAGCCGGTCCTTCAGCGGCACCACGCGCATGGTCGCGCTCCGGTCGGAGTTCATGGGATTCGGATTCGCAACATCGAACTGATGCTGGAACACGCTCAACTCCGCGCCCGCCTGCTCCAGGCTGACCCCCGCCTTCAACCGCCCGAACCCCGTGAGAGTCGCCACTCCCCAATATCGCGGCGGCAGCATGGACCATTCGGACGGCCTGGTCACCCACACATCGGCGCCCGCGTATGGAAACTCAAAACCCTCCGGCAGCACGCCGATCATCGTGTACGCGGTAGTCTCCAGCGTGATGCTTTTCCCCGCCGCCATCGGATCGCCGCCGAATCGCCGCTTCCATAATCCTGAACTGATCATCGCCACCGGACGCCCGCCAGCCTTATCTTCGTCCGGAAGAAAGCTTCGCCCCACCGCCGGCGCGACACCCAGAACCTCCAGGAAATTCGCCGATACTCGCGCGCCCTTTAACTCTTCCGGCTCCCCGCCGCTCGCGAGCGCGAAAGCCTCGGGACGGCCATAAGCCCCCAGCCCGGCAAAAGACCTCGCCGCCTTCATCTCCTCGAACTGCGTCAATGAAAACGAAGGATTCTGCTGCACCTGCCGTGGATTCTCCACTGAAAAATACACCAGC
This sequence comes from Bryobacterales bacterium, assembly GCA_963813145.1. Lineage (GTDB taxonomy): Bacteria > Acidobacteriota > Terriglobia > Bryobacterales > Bryobacteraceae > Palsa-187. The sequence continues at coordinate 310,844 of CAWEXX010000001.1, read as the reverse complement.
CGGTCCGGGTCGCGATAATCGAGCGGCCTCAGCAGCACCGCGCGAATCACAGTGAAAATCGCCGTATTGCCGCCGATTCCCAGCGCCAGAATCAGCACCGCCGTAATGGCGAACGCCGGATTCCGCCGCATCGCCCGCAAGAAATATAAAATGTCGCGCTGCATACTAACTTATTAGTACTACATTTCTCTCGACCGCGAAACCATGTCAAAATGATTACGATGAGCGTTCCCACAGAGCCTCGAAGCTTTGCCCAGGAACAAGCGCGCCGTCTGCTGCGGGAGCTGAATCTTCAGATTGGTCGAACCAACAAATCCTGCACCCCCGATTCCGTTCACGATTTGAGAGTCGCAATTCGCCGGTTTACGCGCACGCTCGCCGTTTGTAAGGCCTTTTTCCATGGCAAGGAAATTCGCAAATGCCGGCGGCGGCTCAAACAAATCATGGCCGCAGCCGGAACCGTACGCGATTGCGATATCGCGCTGCGATTCGCCGCCAAATGGCCCATGCCCGAAACTGCTCAGCTCGAACCAAAGCTCAAAAGCCGCCGCAACGAATCGGGCCAGGCCTTGGTCGTCGAGCTCAATCGCTGGAAGGACCGACAAATGTCAGTTCACTGGGCAGCGGCGTTGGAGGAGTCTCTTACCCACAACCAGGATTCCGCCGAAGGGACGGTAACGGAACTGGCGCGCCGAGCGTTAGACCGCATCGCGAAGCGCTTTCAGGATTTGGGCAAGGAAGCCGCTTCCTCGCCAGCATCGGCCGGCGACCTGCATCGGTTTCGAATCGCCGCCAAGAAGTTCCGCTACACGCTGGAGCTGTTCCAGCCCCCGAACAGCATGGTGGCAAACCTCAAACCCGCGACCGCGCTACTCGGCGATATCAACGATTGCGTAAGCGCCGCCGCCATCCTCGACGAGTACAAAGCAACCGATCGCCTGATTGACCGGCTCGAGAAAAGGCGGCGCAAAAAGACCAAAGCCTTCCGCAAATATTGGAAGGAAAATCTGGCAGGCCTGGAAGCGCCCATGATCGTGTGATTCTGGCTACTGGCTACTGGCTACTGGCTACTGGCTACTGGCTCCTACCCCGTAAGCGCCTCATTCATCCCCAACCCCTCCAGCACCGCATCCAGCATCTCCCTGGAACATCCCATCTCAACAGCCAACTCCGCTCGATCCCGCCGACCGTCCAACAGCCCTAGCAATTTCCGAGCCTCCTCGTCCTCGAACTCCATCGTCCGATGCCCCAGCGTAGTCACCCGAGCATCGCCCCGAGCCGCCTGATACCGCGCAAACGCGCTCGCGCATGGCTTTTCCCCCGCCCGCCGCGCGACACTCGGAAATGCGTGAATATAAATCATCCCCGCGCGATACAACTGCGCTGCCAAGTCCCTCCGATCCGCGGTAATCAGTTCTGACCCCGGCGCCAGCCCAATCAGCCGCCGCAGATATTCCACCGCAACCGGATGAGTCGTCGTCATCCGTATGCCTCCGGAGGTAACGAACGCGCCGTCCTCGGTTTCCCGTGCCATCGCCGCCGCGTAACACCCTTCGACGGTCCCTTCGCTCAATGAATTGCCCGCGCGGCACAGCAGCGTCTGCCGAAATCTCTGTGTCCGCGCGAAGTCCAGGTATTGCTGCTCCGCGATCGGGTCCCCTCCGGCTGCTTCGCGAACCCAAGCCAGCGCCTCCGGTTTCAGATTCCTGTTCTGCGATCTCCTAGGGTCCGCCTCGCCCAAATATTGCAGCCCATGCCTGGCCGCGTGCGCCGCGAATTCGTGAAAATAGACCGGCTGATAGGACTCGCATAGATCGTCGTGATACAGCGCGCTATCCGTCCGCGCCAGAAACTCCGCCGCATGGGCCGCCACTGCCCCCTCCAGCGAATCCGCCTCCGGCCTCCCCATCGCAATCATCCCCAGCACATCCCGAGCCCGCTGGAGCCGCACCGCCGGATCCGTCTCCGCGCCGATGTGATACTGCATCATCTCGCGCAGCATCCAGTGAATATGCCGCCCCGGAAAAGTGTTGTAGCTCACATAAGCCACGCCCTTCGGATGCAGATTGGTCCCCATGATCGCCAGCACCTTGTCCCGCACCGCCTCCGGAGTCCACGAATACACTCCGTGAGCAACGATGTAGTCGAACTGCCCGAGCCCTTCATCCACATCGAGGATATTCATCTGCTCCAGCCGGACGTTCCTCAGCCCCAGATCCCGAATGGTTTTCCGCCCCCGCTCGACTGGCCGCTCCGCCAATTCGATCCCCACAAACTCCGCGGAAGGCAGAACCATCGCCATCCCAATCAGATTCTCCCCCTCGCTAGCCCCCACCTCGAGCACGCGGCAGCTCTCGACCCGCGGAGGCTCCAGCCCCGCCAGCCTCCCCATGACAAACAACCGGCTGGGATGCGTCTGCGCATACGGCGAATTGATATAAGGAACCTGATTATGAGCGCTCACGACGCCCGCCATCATACACACCTTTTGCTCCGTGGTGGGGCAGGTTGTTAACCTGCGCCCCGCCCTTGGGTTCGTTTTCCGGCTTCGAACCTGAGTTTGCAAGCGCTAAGATAAACAGCGCTAACGACATCTTCCCCTTTTCCTCGCCGGATTCCTTGGGTTCGTTTCGTAATTTTTGTTGTACGTCCTATCTGCCTTCCCTTGGCGCTCTTCACGCTCATCAGTATCGAGGATAAGCGGCGGAAAGAAGGGGCAGTTTAGCCTCTATGTTATGGATTGCCGATGGGTTATGGCGAGTTCAGGCGGTGTGATTCGGTTGGCGTTGGAAATTAATTGACATATTATTACGTCAAGACCTGATTTGTCCTTCGTTTCATCGACCTGAGATACTCTCCCAATAAATCGGGGCTATACTGCTCACACAAAATAAAAATGGCAAAAATAACTTCGCGGTATTTCCGGATATTTGGAATATTCTGCGCAGCGTCGGCGTATGCCCAGACGAATACCCCCCCATCTATTTACTGATTTTTCCATCACGGAGCCGTACGCGAACGAAGTGGATTATTTGAAACAGCAGAGTATAACGGCTGGCTGTAATCCCTCTCCTTTGCAGTATTGCCCGGACACGTCGTTTCAGCGCCAGCAAATGGCGGTCTATATCGTCACATCCTTGCTGCTAGCGCAAGGTCAGCTCACGTCGGGATTCAGCTACACGCTAACCCCCTACTTTAACGACGTCCCTCCAACGATTACCGTCGTCGGTCCGCCCCCGGGGTACGTCATGACCACAGTGGCAAATCCATACTTCCAGTATGTTCAAAGGCTGAAGGATCTCGGGATCACCAGCGGATGTTCGGTGTCGCCGCCGTTATTCTGCCCGACCAGCAACGTGACAAACGGCCAGATGGCGGTGTTTACGATCGCCGCGTGGGAACAGATATCCGGGAATAGTCTCGGTACATGGACGACGACGCCATACTACGTGGATGTGCCTAGCGGCGATCCGTTCTTCCTGTTCATTCAAAAAGCCACGGACTTGAATATTTTTAAGCCCTACAACTTGTGCGGCACGAATATGTTCTGCCCCGACACTCATGACATTACCAGGGGTCAGGCCGCCATTGACATGGTGCGCGGCATCCTGCGTGTCCTGAACTGGTCGATCACGAGCACCACGTTAACGGACCTTCAAACCTGTATCGGCTCATCGGGAAACCCGAACTCCGGGACTTGCATCCTTAGCCCGACCAGCTACTCAGTTTACGCATCGCCAGGTCCCCTCACCATCGCGCGTTCGGGCATCACCATCAAGGGCGGCGGCGCACCGGGAGACACTATCCTGGTCCGCGGGGACTCGTCGATAGGCGCGATCATGATTCCATCCTCCACGAGCATCACCAACGTCACGATTGAAAACTTGACATTCGACGGCAATCGATACGGGGCGGGATTGGGACTAAATTGCCTGGCGGGGAATAATAGTTATAGCGATCTCGATCTGGATTTCGGAGGACCAGCCCAGGGGACCTTCACTGTCCAGTGGGTGGATTTCATCAACGCTCCTGGGGACGCCTTGAAACTCGGCGGGGGCTCCACGGTCTCACTTTCGAACTTCGGACAAGGCGGCAGCGTTACCGCGACCCGCTCCACGGCAATTTACATCGAGGGAAGTGCGAACGGCGCATGGTACAACGCAGTCTCATACGCGGGGACCGCTACGATCACCTTGAATGGCGCCGGCCAGTATGCCTACGGGAATTTGCTCATTCAGAACCGCTATGAAATGTCGGACATAAGCCTATCCGGCGCGCTTCAACAGGGTGGACAGCTAGTCCTCACCCCTACAAGCACGAACGGGTCGGTGGCTGGGAACGTGATCAACGGGAGTAATTGGCCCATGGGACCCGGCGGACCAGGTACTGGCCCCCCTTACAATCCCCCAGACACCGGCTGTACGCTCGGAAGCGGGTATGCATATAACCCTGGAATCGAAGCCCTAGGCATCGGTCACGGGTTCTACAACAACGAGGTTTATCAAAACACCGGAGCTGGAATGACGCTTGCGGCTACGAAGAGTACCCTTGAGCTAACGGGCCAGATCTACATTTCGAGCTCGAATCCTTGGGATTCGTCAGACACGACAAGATTGATTGAGAAAAACGCTCACGGCGGAATTGACTTCTGTGGGCCCGCCGAAAACCCCTCGGGTTGTGTTTCCCCGGCCGTAGGGGTCGTGCTAGACGACGTCCTGGTTGAGAACAACGCAGGTTATGGGGTGTCCCTCTCCAACGTTTCGAACTATTTCGGCAGCACGAACTACCTCGGGTTCATCAACGCGGTTGGATACAGAAGTGCGTGCCTTACCGGAAACTCCGGCGTCAGCGGTGATCCGAACCATGATACTAATACGCATGTTCTGACAACTCTCACATACTCCGTTCCGCTGAACGACGCGGATTTCCACGGTAATCCCTGCCCGACCTCCGGGGGAACGACTCCGGCGCTTTCGCACATACCGGGATGGAACTGGTGATGCCGTGTATGCGTTCATCGCGAATCGGCGCTGTGTCCATGCCATCTCTTCTGTCGATCGGATTCTGCATCACGATGTTGGGCCAGCCTAGCTTGCTGCCCGCGACCGGCTCCGGTTACACGCTTCCGTCCCCAATTCCAGTGGCTCCGGGCCAATTGGTAACCATCTTCGTATACGATGTCGACTACGCTACATCCGGGTATATCAGACAAGGTGGACGCGCGCCTGCCGGAGTCGATTTGCCGTTTACTCTTGCCGGTGTGTACGCTGAATTTGATCAGCTCGCCGACCTCAAGACGCTCAAGCTGCCAGTTCCCATGCTGGACGTGCACCCGTTCTACACCAGTCCGGCGCCCAATCCCACAGAAGCGGGCGCCGCAATGGTCGGGGTGACGATTCAAGTCCCGTTTGAGGCCGCTGTGCGCTTCGCAGGAACCCTGGGCGCGTCGGAGACTGGCAGTATTGGAGGTCAAATAGACGTACTTCCCTTGTCTGATCAAGTCCATATCCTCACCGGTTGCGAGTCATTCATGTCCAACTTTCCCGGTCCAATATTGACAGGCACTGGCCTGGCCTGCCCGCAGTTGGTTGCACGCGCCGACGGATCGCTCGTCTCAGCGACAAATCCCGCGAAACCGGGAGAGGAACTGGCAGCGTACGCAGTCGGGCTCGGACAGACCAATCCCGCCTCCATGACCGGCAAAATCGTGGCCAAATCAGCACCCACCGTAACGGCGTTCACTCTCGACTTCAACTACCATCCAAACGCCTTGCCATCGAGACCGCTACCGACCGGACCGCAGCCGATTTTCGCGGGAAGTACACCGAACTACGTCGGCCTGTACCAGGTAAATTTCGTCGTCCCACCCGTGCCAACCGGAACGCCGCCGTGCGTGGACGCGGGCAAGCTTCCTTTCGGAAGCAATGTTGTGCAATCGAACCTCACCGTCAGCGTCGGCGGCCAGTTCTCATTTGACGGCGCGAGAATTTGCGTCGCTACTCAGTAGCTCTGGAGAAAATATGCGTTATTTAGCTCTCGCGGTCCTTTTGATTTCCAGCGCCTTCGGGCAAACGGCACAGACGACGCAAACGGCGCAGGCACCGGCCACTGCGGCGGAACTCAAGTTCCTCCGGTTCCTGCTGCTGAACGTCGCCAGCATCGATCATAGCCCGGACGCGATTGCGTCTTATGAAAATTCGCTGGTGTTGCAGTTCGGGCTCAGCACGCAGGAGTCCTCGGCGATCCATTCCGCGGGGCAGACCCTGAATACCACGCTCGCCCAGCTTCGCCAGTCCACCCAGAGTCTCCTCGCCGGAAAGACCTCCCTCTCAGTCACCGATATCGCCGCGCTGCAAAGTATAAACGCGCAGCGCGAGCAGACGATCGTGACGCTGGCCAATCAGATTCTGAACTCGGTTGGCTCGCTCACCGCTTCCCGGCTGCGGGCTCCCGGCCACATCATGGCCGCGGCCATCCCTGCGGCGACCAGCGCGACAAATCAGGACTAAGCAGCGGAGGCTCCCGTTTGCCCGCCTGCTTACGCATGGCGGCTCAGTATCAAGAAAACTGAGCAGACGGGGTCGAATGAGGCGGTTCCGAGCATTTCAAGGACGATCTCGCGTTCAATAGGAAGGGCAGACATTATGACCAAAAATCTCAAAAACCTGCTGGCGCTTGTCCTCCTCGGAAGCGCGGCGCCAGCCCAAGTGACGCTCCTCGGCGCGGGGTACTCAAATCCTACTGCGGTCGCGCTTGCCCCCGGGCAGGTCACCACGCTGTTTGTGTCCGGATTGAGCCTCCGTTTTCCCGCGCCTGTCGTTGCCCCATCGACGCCGCTTCCAACGACGCTCGGGGGAATATCTGTCCGGTTTCGACAAGGATCGAGCACCTACTTCTTTGCGATATTTTCGATCCAACAAACGTATACATGCATTAGTGGGACCACGAACGAATGCTACAGCACCGGCATCACAGTCCAGGTTCCCTTCGAAGTAAACTACACAACGATGAACGCCCCGACGCTGGTGATCTCGGTAAACGGCGTTGATTCCCAGTCACTGCCCGTTGCGTTGGTGCCCACGAATACCCACATTCTTACAAGCTGCGACAGCATCTTCGCTACGGCATCGGTTATTTGCTTACCCGAAGTCACTCACGCCAATGGTGGCCTAGCCTCCGTTTACAGCAAGGGCATAATCACAATCCAAGCCTCCGCAGGGGAAACTATTGTGGTTTATGCAACGGGCTTAGGGATTACGAACACCGCGGTGGCTACGGGAACCGTTACTCCCACACCGGCACCGCAAGTCCAGTTCGGCCTCGCCCAGATAGGCTTTCTTGTCAGTCCAAACGTGGGCGCAACCTATCCCTGGCTGAAGAACTGTCCAAGCCTCAGTTGCCCGCCCATCCCGGCTCTTCCCGGACAACCGGCCGCCTCCGCATGGCTTGTTCCAGGAGAAGTGGGGCTCTACCAAATAAACATCACGCTTCCCACATACACCGCCACCGACCTGCCGACGATTTGCGAAGCAGCGGAGCAGAGCGCACCAGCCGGCGCCTACGGTGTTTACTCCAACGTAACCATCACCATCTTCGACGGTGTGGGCCTGGCCAGCCTACCAGTCTGCATTAGTCCGCGATAGGAAAAACCCGAAACAGCAACCCCTTCCTCGCAAGTCTGAAGAGTCTTGGGGAACCACATGACGAGCACCGCCTCGACAAGCGCGACAAATCAGGACTAGTACCGGGTGCTCCCGTTTGCGCGCCTGCTTACGCATGGCGGCTCAGCATCAAGAAAGTTGAGCAGCCGGGGTCGAATGAGGCGGTTCAGAGTATTTAAGGACGATCTCACAGGGAGTCAGTGACAGTAACCACTTCCTCGAAAATCTTGAGAGCTTTGGACTACCAAACGATATAGTGTCAACAGGGATCGTGCGGCGATCGAGCGAATCCTTAATAAATCTCCTGTTTTTCAATTTCAATCTCATACTCCGCCTCTGCCTTGGCAATGCAGTGTAGCGCCTTGCCGAACATTACTTTGCTTTGGATTCGCACTTGAACCAGAGCGCCCGCGAAAACGATATGGGGGAAACGGACCGTGAGCATGTTTGCGGAATCACGCACAACACGGGCGCGAATAGAAGGCCCGGTAGACGTCAGTGGGGCAATGACCTTCATGTATGCGACGCTTTCTATATCGATCCGGCGCAAGCCTCGCTGCCCAAAACCGGCTTTGGCATTGTCAAAATCAACCTGTGGGTTTCTCGGGAAGGTCAACATAGAGAATCAAGTAGGCACACGTGAGGCCATACTGGCGAAAAGTCCTAACCGCAGTCGATGCAGGCGCGGGCTCAATCCGCGCGACATGGGAAGCTTCGATTTCCGGTATGTTTTCCTAAGGTCCCGGTAGAATTCTCGTAAGGCACTCCTAAATCCAAATAGGGAAACCGGGACAGCAACCCCTTCCTCGCAAGTCCGAAGAGTCTTGGGGAACCACAGGACGAGCAGCATGCCCCGACAAGCGCGACAAATCAGGACTAAGTAGCAGATGCTCCCGTTTGCCCGCATGCTTACGCATGGCGGCTCATTGTCGGCGCGGGAGCGGATAGGCAACAGATTTAGCCGCGGCCTACTAGCGGCATCTTAGTCGCCATCACGGTCATGAACTGGACGTTCGCCTCCAGCGGCAGACTGGCCATGTAAACCACTGCATCGGCGACATGTTGCACGTCCATACGGGGCTCCACCATCATGCTTCCATTCGCCTGCTGAATGCCTTTGGACATGCGTTCCGTCATCTCGGTCGCTGCATTTCCGATGTCGATCTGCCCGCAGGCGATATCGAACGGACGGCCGTCGAGCGAAATGCTCTTGGTGAGTCCGGTAATGGCATGTTTTGTCGCGGTGTAAGGAGCAGAGTTGGGACGGGGTGTGGTGGCGGAGATCGATCCGTTATTGATGATGCGGCCCCCCCGCGGGTGCTGTGTTTTCATCAGCCGCATGGCGTGCTGGGCGCACAGGAAGGCGCCGGTGAGATTCACATTGACGACCGCGGTCCATTGCTCGAATGTCAGCTCATCCATCGGAACGGCCGGCGCGCCCATGCCGGCATTGTTGAACAAAAGATCCAGCCGTTCGATTTTTGAAAATAATGCTTGGACGCTTTCCGGCTTCGTCAAGTCGGCTGGTGCTACCAGCGTTTTTCCGGTTGCCAGCGCGGCGGTCTTTTCCAGTTCTTCCAATCGGCGGCCGGCGAGAACGACCGAGAATCCCGCAGCTCCCAAAGCGAGACTCACGGCCCGGCCAATGCCGCTTCCGGCTCCGGTGACGAGCGCAACTTTTGAGGTCATGGGCTTCATTCTAATGCTTCTCCGGGTTCCTGGTACCCGCTAGGGCGAGGTTCTAGTACGTTCTAGGGGACTTACGCCTAAGGAGTACCATGCCGTCGGCTTAGGCACGGTCCGATAAGTTGCATAAGAGTTATGAAAATATCAACCTTATTCCTTCCTGCTTCATTCTTCTGCGCCACGGCGATGGCGCAATTGTCGGTTCCCGACCGCCTGCTGGTTCAGCACCGGATTGGGACCGAGAACGGCTCCGTTCAACGAATGTTTCGAGCCCATGGCGCAATGGCCCAGTCGTACCATGATGCCCTCCGGGTTTCTGTCCTGAGAGTGGACCCCCGCCGTAGAGACGAGATTCAGAAGTCGCTTGAGGATTCCGGACTATTCGACTTCGTGGAGCCGGATTACCTGGCTCAGATCACCACCACTCCGAGCGATCCCTTGTACGTCAACCAATGGCATTTGCCGAAGATCCAGGCCCCCAGCGCCTGGAGCATTACCACCGGCTCCACGGGCGTGACCATCGCCATGGTGGATTCCGGTATCGACACTACTCATCCCGACCTGGCGTCGAAGATCGTGGGCGGCTGGAATTTCCTCACCAATAACGCCACCATCGTGGATACGATGGGCCACGGCACCCAGACAGCCGGCGCGGCGGCCGCAATCGGCAACAACGGCGTCGGAGTTTCCGGAGTCGTGTGGCAGAATCCGATCATGCCTCTCGTAGTGGTCGATTCCACGGGCTACGCCTCCTATTCGAATATCGCCAGCGCCATCACCTACGCGGCCAATCACGGCGCGCGGATTGTAAATGTTTCGATTGGCGGAACCAGTTCTTCGAGCGTGCTGCAATCGGCGGTTACCTATGCCTGGAACCTGGGCACCGTGGTTTTCGCCTCCTCCGGCAACGGCGGCCAGAACGCACCGTATTATCCAGCGGGATGCCAGTACGCAGTAGCGGTAGGCGCCACGGATTCCAACGACTTGTGGCAGGGTTGGTCCAACTATGGCAGCTTCGTTTCAGTGGTCGCTCCCGGCGCCAGCATCTACACTACGGCAGCCGGCGGAGGATATACCATCAACAGCGGCACCTCGTTTTCCTCGCCGATCGCCGCGGGCGTGGGAGCGCTGATTCTGTCGCAATCGCCTTCCATGTCGGCTGCGGCCCTGGTTAGCACCCTCGAAAAGACCGCGGACGATTTGGGCGCTCCGGGTTTCGACCCTTATTACGGGTGGGGCCGCGTGAACGCCTACCGGGCCCTCACGTCCTCCATCAGCTTACCCCCGCCGCCCCCGGCCGTTTCCATTTCGTCGCCCACCTCCGGATCTAGCGTGCAGGGCACGGTTTCCGCGCTGGGTACCGCTTCAGCCGCCGCTGGAATCTCACAAATCCAGTTCCTGGTGGACAACAATCTGGCCAGCACTTCGAGTGTGTCGCCGTTTTCTTTCCCTTGGAATTCAACCTCGACAACCAATGGAAACCATTCACTGGTTGTGAAGGTCATCGATTCCTCCAACAACGTGGCGTCCTCGTCCGTAGCCGTCATGGTGAATAATCCGGTCCTCACGGACACGATTCCGCCCACTGTGTACATCCAGAGCCCGACAAATGGAACTCTCCTCGGCAAATCGGCCAACCTTACGATCACGGCCGCTGCCTCCGATAACGTGAAGGTGGCTCAAGTTGCCATTTACGTGGACGGAGTACTAGACTACTCCGGTTCGGTAGCGCCTTATTCGGTTTCGCTCAACACAAAGAAAATGGCCAGCGGCACCCACACCATCTACGCGAGAGCCTGGGACGCGGCCGGCAATATCGGTACTTCCGAAACCATAACCATCACCAGATAAGCGCGCAAGAAAGGATTACCTCCTGTTTCCTCCCTGATTATCGGCACCCGCGTGCCGGCATCAGGGAGGTTTTTTTTGCTGCCTGGTCACGCCTTGTAATCCACTATCCCAGTACTGGCTAGTAATTTTACCTACAGTATTTCGTTCCTACCCCGGGTATTCTGAGGGCAAGCTTTTAAGGTGAAAGCCTTAGAACCTCAAAATCTACGGAGCCGCGAGGCGGAGGAACATGTCTAAAATACTCTTTTCATTTTTGTTTACGGTCGGATTAGCATCGGCTAGTATCGTATTCACAACATCGGCGGGAGCAACGGAGTCCGGAGGGAACGCAGTCGACGCGCAGGCGACGTTCACTTTTGGAGCGGGAACTCTCAGCATCACACTTCAAAACTTGGAATCTGGGATAACTACGGTAGCCCAGAATATCAGCGACCTGGAATTCTTGCTAGCCGGGACGACTAATTTCACCGGATCCTCGGCAACGACCATCACTTGCAGTGGTGCGACTTGCACGCCGAATGCAACTTCGGTTTCCACGAACTGGGGCTTTGGTACGGATAGCAGCAACGGAGATCTCGTCCTTTGTATCATCTGCGCATCGACGGTGACCTTCAAAAATAATCCGTCGAACCAGCCGGCTTACACCATCATCGGCCCTAATCCAGTCGCTCAAGGTTCAATCGATACAGGCTCGCACAACCCGTTTATCAACCAGACCGCGACGTTTACCTTGACCAACTCGGCGTTCACGGCTGCGACGACGCTCAGCAGCGTGATTTTTTCTTTCGGGACCGCGGCAGGTGACAATATCACCGTGACCGGCGGCGGCAACGTCCAGGCTGTACCAGAGCCACTTTCTTTTCTCCTGGTAGGATCAGGATTAGGGTTGCTAGGGTTACGGCGGCTACGCAATCGCTGATCGTCATGCGGCGGGCGTACCTCCCGGATAGATTTTTTCCGGGAGGCGCTGTTTGTGGGCTTCAAGAGTGTGAGTTTCGAGATTTTTGGTTCGCCGATAGTGTCACGATTCTTTCACGACAATAATTTCTTTGTAATCAATAAGTTAAACGTAGTACTGCGTGCAATCCTAATACCAACCCCTTGTATTCCCCTACGACACTAAGTATTCTGGGAACGGGCTCTTAAGGTAAAAACCTGAACTGCTGCTATCCAGATTCTGGTTGCCATTTGGAGTCGTCAGGAGGATCCATGAAAGTTTCAGTAGTTCTTTTTGCCATTCTGGCCGCCGCTAGTACTGCGTCGGCTAGCCTTATTTTCAACCTGCAGGATTACGGACAGTGCAGCGGCGGCTGCGGCACGGGAGTTTTGGGTACCGTAGAGTTAACCCAGTTCGATGCCAACACGGTCACAATCGACGTGGAATTGGCACCCAATTTCTTCGTTCAAACGGGCGGGCCGCACGAGTCGTTCGCGTTTAATGCACCCGCGGGTATCACCATCGGGACGCTTCCGGCCAACTTTGCCGATGGCGCTTCCCCGACGCTGGATGCCGGTTTTGGCTCCTTCAGCTATGGGATCACGGGACCGGATCCGAGCGATCACTGTTGCCAAAGCCTGATCTTCAATGTTTCGAAGACCAATCTGTCGATCTCGGATTTCGGAGCCACAACCGCTGGGTATTACTTCGAGGCCGACATTTTTGGAGCATCCACCGGCAAGACCGGGGAGATTGCAGCCCTGGGTTGCGTCAGCGGAACCGATTGCGGCGGCGGCGGCGGCGTGCAGGCGATACCCGAGCCGTTTTCGCTGGTTCTGGTAGGATCGGGCCTGGCCCTGTTGGGGATGCGCCGCTCGCGGCGCTAATTCAACAATCAAAGTCCAATTTACAACAGCGCTGGCCGGGATCAAAATCCCGTACAGCGCTGTTTTTGCGTGAGCGCGGCCATGTTAGAATGAAAGCGTCGCGGAGAGGTGGCAGAGTGGTCGATTGCGGCGGTCTCGAAAACCGTTGAACCTTCACGGGTTCCGGGAGTTCGAATCTCCCCCTCTCCGCCATACCTCGGCTCTGCAATATCGCAAAACCCTCAGTGATGAAAATGGGTATCAGATCGGAGCGGCAGTAGAGGTTGTCGCACGCAATGAGCGTGCCCTGGTTCGCAAGTTCAAACGCAAACTCACGGACTTCGGTCGCTTAGGCCTGAATGTGGGTGCCCTTTTAGATTCACAACTTACAGCGGCAGCTTAGAGTATCTTCAAGGGTGCGCGCGCCACGCGGGAAAGTCATCTCACTACCAACCGCTTTTTCTTTAGAGCCGCGACCTGCGGGAGCGGTCAGCCTCGTCGCCCTTGACATCCTCCCAGCCAATCGCGTACCTTCAGCCGATGAAGACCCTCGCTGCTCTCCTCTTAGCCGGACTTGCCTCCGCCGCTCCCAGAGTCGAAATCGGAATCATAAACGGCGCCGCCTTCCGCATCGACGTTCCCGAGAACTGGAACGGAGGCCTGGTAGTCTATTGCCACGGCTACAATCAAGCCCCTATCACTTATAAGGAGGACGCCAAAAATCCCGTCCTCGCCGTCTTCACCGAACAAGGCTACGCCCTCGCGCAGTCCGGCTACGCCACCGGCGGCTGGGCGATTCAGGAAGCCGCGGTCGATACCGAGAGCCTGCGCCGCTACTTCATCGCCAAGTACGGCGCGCCCAAAGAGACCTATCTCACCGGCCATTCCATGGGAGGCTTCCTCACCATGATGCTGATGGAAAACTATCCCACCGTGTACGACGCCGGCATGCCCATGTGCGGCCCTCTCGCCGCGTCCGAATCGTTCCAGTCCCGCGGAGCTTTCGACGCCGTCGTACTGTTTAACTATTATTTCCCCGGCATCCTGCCCGATCCCACCAGGATCCCGAAAGACTTCGTGAAGGGCACCGGAGATAAAGCGCTGAATGCCAAAATCACCGACGCCCTCGAGTCCGCGCCCGAAAAAGCCGCCGCCCTGCGCCATCAGAACAATATCAAAGCCAACAAGGACCTGGCCGGCACGCTTACCTTCCTCGTCTACTTGATTAAGGAGTTGAACGAGCGCTCCGGCGGCAACCCGTTCGACAATCGCAACATCATTTACAGTGGCACCGTGGACGACAATGCCTTGAACAGCGCCATCCCGCGCTACGCCGCCGACCCGCAGGCGGTCGCCTATCTGCGCTCCAACTATACGCCTACCGGAAAGATCGCCAAGCCGATGCTCGCCATCCACACCAGCTACGATCCGCTGGTCCCCGTGACCATTCCGAATACGTATTCGACGCTGGTGGAGCTCGCCGGAACCCAGAGCCTCTTCGTGCAGCAGTTCGTCAAACACGATGGCCACTGCGCCATCCTTCCCGCTGAAGTATCAAAAGGATTCGCCGAACTCCGGGAATGGAAGAAAAACGGAACTCGCCCGATCGGCGGCGAGCTTAAATTGATCCCGTGAGAGCCTTACTCACCCTTATTTCGACCGTGTGCGGCTTCTTCGCGGTCGAGTTTGCCATTTTTCAAACCGGCGCCTATTCCACGATTCTTCAACACGATTCCTCCACCGGGGCGGTGGAAACGGCTATTCGCAACGAGCTGAAGCGTGAGCGCCACAGCCCGCGCCAAATTCTGACCATCGGCGATTCGCGCATGGGATTTCTTCCCCGCTATGCCAATGAAATGCGAACCGGTTACGAGTATGGGTCGATTGCGCTCCCTGGCGCGACTCCGCGCGATTGGTATTACATGCTGCGCGCCGCCGACCCCGAAGCGAACCGCTATTCCGCGGTTTTAGTTGCTATCGAGGATTTTGACGATTCGGAAACCCACGAGGATCATTCGGTCCGCGCCGAGGATCTTTATTACCTGATCGCTCGTTTGCATTATTCCGATATCCCTTATTTTGCAGGTTCTTATCGCCACGATCCGAAGCTCGTATGGGCCGCGCAGAAAGGCATCGTTTTGAAGGGATTGATTTACAAGCGCGACTTTCAGGATTTTCTCCTCCATCCGCTATGGCGCATCGAGACGGCGGAGCTCGCGCGGGAAGATTCGCACGATTGGTATTACAAGTTAGTCGGTCCGAGTACGAGCATGGAAGGTGTCGAGATCGATTGGAAAAATCGCACAGTAACGGTTCCTCCGGGGTTTACCGAGGCGCAAAGAACCGTTTTTCAATCCTGGTTTTTCAATCCGCACCCGCCCGACAACGGCATACGCAGCGCGTATCTCCATCAGTGGCTGAGGAAAATTTATGACCGCTATAAAGACTCGAACACCCGGCTCGTGTTTCTTCATTTGCCGCGCGGTCCCTTCATTCGTCCAGACCAGCTTGCCGTGAATCCGCATAGTTCCATCCGCGAACTGGCGGGCCAGCCGGGAGTGGTTCTCATGCCGGAGCATCTTTTCGATTCGCTTGAGCGGCCCGGCTTGTTCCTCGATCAGATGCACCTGAACGGGCCGGGCGCGGCGGAGTTTTCGCGCATCCTGGGTAGAGAAGTCAGTCGAACGCTCGATGCTCTTTAACACGACAGAATTCTTCGTCTTCCTGGCGATCGTCCTGGCCGTGTTCTACGCCGCGCCGCGGGCTTTTCGCAGAGTGATTCTGCTGATCGCGAGCTATGTTTTCTACCTCAGTTGGAATTACAAGTTCGTGGTGCTGCTGTTGGGCCTGACGGTGGTCGACTACGGCGCGGCCATTGCGATTGAAAGCGCGCCGGCAGCCCGTAAGAAGTTATTTTTGCTGATCAGCCTGATCGCGAACCTGGGAATGCTCGGGTTCTTCAAATACTACAACTTCTTCGCCGATAACCTGGCGCAATTGCTGCGTTATCCGCCGCATTCCTGGACGTTTTCGATCATCCTGCCGCTGGGGATCAGTTTCCACACGTTTCAGAGCATTTCCTACGTGGTCGATGTGTATCGCGGCGAGCAAAAAGCCATTCGCAATCCTATCGACTACGCGTTGTTCATTTCCTTCTTCCCGCAACTGGTGGCCGGACCGATTGTGCGCGCGCGCGAATTCTTCTCCGACCTCAATGCCTGGAAGCATCCGAGCGGCGAAGAGGTCCTGCGCGGCGTGTTGCTGATCGTTCTCGGGCTGACCAAGAAGATGGCCTTTGCCGACCAGTTCGCGCAGATCGCCGATACCTATTTTCAAAACCTGAGCGCGCATCCCGGAGGCTGGGCGGCGTGGAGCGGCGTGTTCGCGTTCGCCATGCAGATTTTCTTCGATTTTTCGGGTTATACCGACATGGCCATCGGCATGGCTCTGCTGCTGGGATTTCACTTCCCGGTCAATTTCATGCGGCCTTATCTGGCGTTCAGCGTCACCGACTTCTGGCATCGCTGGCACATGTCGCTATCCCGTTGGTTGCGCGATTACTTATACATCCCTCTGGGTGGCAATCGCCACGGCCGCCTGATGACGTATCGAAATCTGATGCTCACCATGCTGCTGGGCGGGCTGTGGCACGGCGCCAGCTGGAACTTTGTGATCTGGGGCGGCTATCACGGAGGCCTGCTGAGCCTGGAACGCATGATGGGGCGGCGGGAGTTCGAGAAGAAGCCTCCGGCATGGCTCTATCCTTTCCGAGCGGCCTGATCACCTTCGCGCTGGTCTCGATCGGATGGGTATTTTTTCGCGCGGCGACGTTTGCCGATAGCCGCTATGTTCTCAGCCAACTCCTTCACGGCGGCCGCCAAGTGGAGTCATTGCTTCCGCGATGGCTTCTCTACATGACCGGCGTGTCGCTGCTGATCGCGGTGATGGAAGAGAAGTTCCAAGGGACGGAGCGATTGTCGCGAGGCCCGGCCTGGGCCTATGTGGCCTTCATGATCGTCCTGCTGCTGACCATTGAACTGATCGGCGTCACGGAGAAGGCGCTGCCGTTCGTATATTTTCAATTCTAAAATCGGCTGTGTTTGAAACAGGTTAGCGGTTGCAACCGCGCTCAGTGCGCCGGCTCCCCGATTACTCTTTTCACAGAAAGGGGAATCATATGGGAGAACCTGTTGTAGTTTGGCCGCCTGTTAATTAATAGTTGTTAGGAGTTTGGGGGAGACGGACGCGTCGGCCCCCTCCAGACCGCTCCTGCGGGTCGCGGCTCTGTTACTAACCGTCGCGGAATTTCAGAGCCGCGACCAGCAGGAGCTGTCTGCGCTGATGTTTGTGGTGCGCGCCTCCAGGCGTGCCGTGTCGAGATTCGTCTCGACATCTCCGGCCGTAGCTACCGAGCCGTGACCGGAGGGAGCGGTCCAATACGGAAGGCGCGGCAGGCAGGTCGGGGACCTGCCCCACTGGGATTGACATAACGCTCGGATTCCGATATAACGGAAGCCGAGCTATGGACAACCTTCTTCCCCTTTCGCCCGCGACCCTGCATATTTTGTTGGCCCTGGCCGGCGAGGACATGCACGGGTACGGCATCATGCAGGAGGTCGCGCGCCAGTCCGACGGCGCTTACAAGCTGGGGCCGGGCACGCTGTACGACAATTTGCAGCGCCTGATGGATCAGGGGATGGTGCAGGAGATTTCGAGCGACGATCCGCGGCGGCGGACTTACCGCCTTAGTACGGCGGGGCGCAAGGTCCTGTCGGCTGAGATCACGCGACTGGAGGGGGTAGTTCGGGAGGGGCGATTGCATTTGCGGAAAGCTTCAACGTGATGCGACATATATATATTCTTCTGCTTAATATGCATCCGAAGGCGTTCAAACATCGCTTCGGCGACGAGATGCTGGGAATTTTCGACCAGTCGGCGGAAAAGCGTTCGCTGATGGTGGATGGCGTCCTGTCGCTGCTACGGCAACGGACTCTGCGGCGTGTCCAGGAAAGCGCGTTCTCAAACACGGTGACGCCGGACGGGGTGCCGATGTTCTACTCGGGCGAAGCTGAAGTTCCGCCTACCCGCGCGTTGATGCCCGGAGCCGTGATCACGCTGTTTTTTTTCGCCGCGATTTCTTTCGTCATGAGCCATCGATGGCAGCAGACGGGGTTCATCATCGGATCGCATCACCCCAGCCCTTCGCATCTCCTTCCGGTGCGAACGGTCGCGCAGCCGGTGGAGGAGTTGCCCTCGGAAGTGAAGATGACGCCGTATCCGGGGCATCCTGAGGTATCGCCTTATTTTCGCTTCCTTCTGGTGCTGGGCGCGCTCGATGCGGATCACGACAATATCCTCTCCGCGGCGGAGATTGAGAACGCTCCAGCGGCGTTGAGAAGACTGGATACGAATCACGACGGAAAGCTGACCGCGGAAGAGTGCGGGTTGAAGCCGGATCCGAATCTCGATCCAATGCTGCTGGGCAATGCGCGCCTGATGTTCATGCGCATCCATCCGGTGCTGGCCGTGCTGGACAGGAATCACGACGGAGTGATTTCCGAGGACGAGATCAGGAACTCCGCGGCGTCGCTCAGGACTCTCGATGGGAATGCCGACGGGAAACTTACCGAATACGAGCTGCGGCCCGATCACGACGTGTTGAGGGCGTCCAACCTCATGATGGCCCTGGACAAAAACGGCGACGGCAGGATTTCCAAGGACGAGAGGTCGGGCGAAATCGCCCGCCGTTTCCATGACTTGCTGGACCGGGCGGGCAAGGGAAAAGCCTTCATAACGGAAGACGACCTGGTAAGCGCGTTCGCCGAAAAGCCTTAAAAAGTGCCTGAAACAAGTCCGCGGGATGAATCCTCTAACCGTGAGGAAACTTCTATGTCGCGAAAACCTATCGTCGTTATCTCCGGACTCTTATGGTTGTGTATGGCGGCCAGCGCTGCCGACTCAGCTTTTTTGAAAGATGCCTGCCAGGGCGGAATCATGGAAATGAAACTCGGCCAACTGGCGCAGACCAACGCGTCGTCGCAACAAGTCAAGGATTTTGGCGAGCGGATGGTGAACGACCACAGCCGCATGAACATGAGCGTCCGGGATCTGGCCGGCAAACAGAGCGTGACTCTGCCTTCCGACATATCCATGAAGGACAAGATTACCTACGACCTGATATCGAAGAAGACCGGGCCCGATTTCGATAGGGCATACATGGAAGACATGATTAAGGATCACAAGGACGACGTCGCGGCGTTCGAGAGGGAAGTGGAATCGGGGACCGACCCCGAGGCGAAGGCGGTTGCGCAGAAGGCTCTTCCCACGATCAGAGAGCATCTGCGGATGGCGGAGGAGATTGGGCGGCAGCTAGGCGTGAAGCCGTAGCCAAAGCTTGAAGAACTACAAGCTAGCCCCGGCAGTGGCGATTCTTTGCGTGGCCGTTCCCTGGCGAGCGGCGGCTCAAGGCGGGCCCCCGTATTACACCAACGATCCGGGAACGCCCGGCAACCGGAGCTGGGAAATCAATGTAGCTTACATGCCGTTCCTTTATAACGCGTCGTCCACGATTCACATGCCTGACCTCGACATCAATTATGGTGTGGGCGATCGCATCCAACTGACCTACGAGAGTGCGTGGCTGCGGGTTAAGAACGACCCGAGCGCCCCGAAAGACGGCTTGGGGCAAGATCAGCTGGGCGTGAAGTGGCGTTTTGTCGGCAGCGAAAATACCAGCCTCGAAATATCCACTTTCCCGCAGGTGTCGCTCAATAACCTCGACCATTCCGTATCGCGCGGGATCACCCCACCAGGCAAGAGCATTACGCTCCCGGTGGAGATTTCCAAAAGATTGGGACCGCTGGATGTCAACCTGGAAGTTGGTTACAACCTGGTTTATCGTGCGCCAAATTCGTGGCTGACAGGTCTGGTGGTGGGCCGCGATCTGACGCGAAAAATGGAGTGGGACGTCGAGTTCTACGGGGTGCAAACGGACGATCATTCAAACGATCAACGAACGATCGGCTCGGGACTGCGGTACAAAATGCGCCCCCCATTCGTGCTGCTGATGATGGCGGGACGAAGCGTGACGGCCGCGCACAATGGGCAGCCTTTTTTTGTCGGCTATATAGGAATGCAGATCCTGCTTCCAGCGAAGCCGTTCGAGAGCAGCCGCAGACATCGGAAAACCACCCCAGTAGACATAGACGACTGAGCATCGACACGACTGTCGATGCGGCACAATTTCAGACACCGCTCCCTGCGGTCACGGCTCGGTAAGCATGCTGATAATATGCGCCTGTGCTGCCGAGCCGTGACCAAAGGGAGCGGTGTTTTTCACCATCCTGTTAGTCCACCACAGAGCTCCAGCCGCGGCGGTTCAGGTCCCAATAGATGACTGCGCCGCCCAGCAGGCCCATCGCCAGCAGGCCGAGGCCGATACCGGTTTCGTGCAGCAGGAGTTTGCCTACTCCGAATAAAACTCCGTAGATCAGGACGCAGCCGGAGATCCAGTCGAGCAGGTTCGAGAGGCCGTCGCGCGACGGCTTCACATCGGGCGCGAGTTTGGCGATGGGCTGCCAACCAAAAAACGACGGGCGCGTGCGGCGGTAGAAGGCGATGAGCAGGTCCTGCGGCTCGGGTTTGGTGAGAAACGTGGTCGAGAGCCAGACTACCGTCGTGATGCCGACGGTGATCAGCATGACGTAGGCGAAGTCGACCGGGTTGTCGGTGTCGAAATGAAAACCCACTTGCAGCGTGACCGATACGAGGAAGGCGCTGATCATGGCCGACACTTCGCTCCAGGCATTGATGCGCCACCAGTACCAGCGGAACAGCAGCACGCTGCCGGTGCCCGCTCCGGTGACGATCAGCAGCTTCCATGCGCCGGAAATCGAATCCATATAAAAGGTGACGCCGGCGGAGACGAAGGTCAACAGAATAGTCGCGAGCTGCGCCACCACGACATAATGACGGTCGTCGGCATTGGGCTTGAGGAAGCGGCGGTAGAAATCGTTGACGATGTAGCTGGCGCCCCAGTTGAGCTGAGTCGCGATGGTGGACATGTACGCGGCGGCGAAGGCGGCGACCATCAGGCCTCGCAGCGACGGAGGCAGGTAGGCGATCATCACGCGGATGTAACCGGTCTCGGGATCTTTCAGGCCGGGAAACAAAATGAGCGACGTGAGCGCGACCAGCACCCAGGGCCACGGGCGCACCGCGTAATGCGCGATGTTGAACCACAGCGTAGCGAGCAGAGAATTCTTTTCATCCTTCGCGCAGAACATGCGCTGGGCGATGTAGCCTCCGCCGCCGGGCTCGGCCCCGGGATACCAGGTGGCCCACCAGTTCAGAGAAATGTAGACGAAGAACGTGATCATCGGCATCCAGGCGGAATTGAGATCGGGGATGAAGCTGAGGACGCTGCCCTGATTGCCTCGCGTGGCGTCGATGGCGAGGAGCTTCAGCTTCATCTGGTCGATGCCGCCAACGGCTTGGACGGCGAATACGGCGAGCGCGATCACCATCGACATTTTGATAACGAACTGAAACATGTCAGTGACCAGGACGCCCCAGAGCCCCGAGAGCGTGGAGATGCTGGCGGTGAGCGCGATCATGCCGATGACGATTCCCAAGGCCTGGAGCTTCGTGACGCCGAGGATCAGCATCAGAATATCGACCATGGCTTTATTGACCCAGCCGAGAATAATGCAGTTGATCGGGATGCCTAGGTAGAGCGCTCGGAAGCCGCGGAGGAACGCCGCGGGGCGGCCTGAGTAGCGGATCTCGGAGAACTCGATATCGGTCATGACGCCGGAGCGGCGCCACAGGCGCGCATAGAAAAACACGGTCATCATGCCGCTGGCGACGAAGCACCACCACAGCCAGTTTCCGGCGATACCGCCTTTCGCCACCATGCCGGTAACGGCGAGCGGCGTATCGGCGGCGAACGTGGTCGCGACCATGGAGGTCCCGGCGAGCCACCAGGGAACATTGCGGCCGGAGAGAAAAAATTCGTTGACGCTGGACCCGGCGCGAGACTTGTAATAGAAACCGATGGCGATGTTGAAGGCGAAATAGAGGGCGACGACGGTCCAGTCGATCGGTGTGAGTTGCACTAGGGAAGTATAACGGGAAGTAGCCAGGAGCCAGTAGCCCGAATGAAAACCTCATGTTTTGGCTTTGGGCTGCCGATTTATGGATTGGCTATGTCTGTCGGTTTGGTCGCCCCCTTAACAGCTAAGACTTCGCGCGTCGAGATTAAGTTTCGGCGCGGGTTGTGGATTGCTTCCGTGCTGGCGGCGGTGGGGATTCTGGCTTGCTGTTTCACCATGCTGCGGTCACAGAACGAGTTGTCGCCGCCGGAGTCCGTGGTGTCGGCACAATCGCAGATGCTGGCGCACGATGGGACTCTATACTACGACCTGAATCGCTATCCGTACACGGTGTGCGCTTACATGCCGGTCCTTTATTTACTGGAAGCGGCGATGGTGCGGGCGGGTATCCCGGCGGCGCTGGGCGGACGGATGGTAAGCTTCGCCGCACTGCTCGGATTGATCGCGCTGTGCTGGCGCATCGTGATGCTGTACACCGGCGACCGGTATGCGTCGTGGACGGGATCGATCCTGGTGGCGTCCAGTTCGCTGCTGATGTTTTGGGGAACCATCGGGCAGGTGGATATGCTCGCGGTGTTCTTCGCGGTGGCGGGCTTCTACTTTTTCTCCCGGTATTACGTGCTGGGCGAATCGACGCTGGTGCTGGCAGGCGTGCTTGCGGGGCTGGCGCTGTTCGCCAAGCAGACGATGGTCTCGGCTCCGGCGGCGATGTTCTTAGTCTTGTGGATGCGCGATAAAAAACTGGCGCTGCGGTTCGGGATCTTGTTTGGAGTTGCGATCGCGGGACTGGTTTTGGGAATCGACCGGGCTCTGGATGGACGATTCCTAGCCAATACGATTTTCGCCAACATGAATCCGATGAGCGGGGAGAAGCTGTTGCGGCAGCTCCAGTATTTCGGATCGGTATCGGGATGCCTGGTGATCATCACGGCCGCGTCGCTTGGGAAAATCGTCAGGCCGATGGCGGTTTACCTGGGAATTGTGGCCGTCGTATTTCTCGCGACGGCCTCGAAAATAGGCTCCGATTCGAACTACCAGATTGAGATCACGGTTGTGCTGGCAATCTGCGCGGCGATCGGGCTGCACAAGCTAAACTTTTTCTCGCTGTCGTTCAGCGGGAGCAAGAACTGGGCGACGCTATTGCTGCTGCCGCTGGCGGTGCATGCGGCCGTGGGGGACCGGGTGGCGGCCAACATCGTGATCGCACGGTGGGCCAATGAGGCGCTGTTCCGTTCGCAGATCGAGGAGCTGAAACCTTATATCGACCGCGGCTCGGGACGCGTGCTCTCGACTGACTTCAATGCGATGGCGCGGCTGCGCGGAAAAATGGAAGTGGAGCCGCTGATTCACGGGCTGCTGGTGGGCGCGGGCCGAGTCGATCCGGAGCCGGTGCGTCGCGACCTGGCGGCGGGTGCGTTCTCCACGGTGATTCTGGGCGAGGATGTGTTCCAATCGAGCGGCTCTTCGAACCTTGAGCTGACCAGCCTGCCTGCGGTGGAAGTCGATGAGATTCGCCGGCATTACCGGCTGGTGAGGCACATCATCGGACCTTATATGGACGGCGTGTACGTGTATCAGCCGGCGCGCTAAAAGAGACCGCTCCGCGTGGTCGCGGCTCGGTTAGATCGATGAAAATGTACAGCCTCGTTTCCGAGCCGTGACCAAAGGGAGCGGAGGCCTTCGCGCGGCCCTCTGAAGTTTGATATCTTCAGACGGCTGGGGCATTTCGCCATGAACATAAACCTTACGATTAACGGGAAGTCGCATTCCCATGATGTGGAGCCGCGCCTGCTCCTGATTCATTATTTGCGCGAAGTTGTCGGGCTCACCGGGCCTCATGTGGGGTGCGAAACGTCGCTGTGCGGCGCTTGCACAATCGAGGTCGACGGCAAGGCGGTGAAGAGCTGCACCATGTTCGCGGTGCAGGCGGATGGGGCGAAGCTCACCACCATCGAAGGGCTGGCCGTCGATGGAAAGCTGCACGCCATGCAGGAGGCGTTTTGGAACGAGCACGGGGCGCAGTGCGGGTTCTGCACGCCGGGCATGATCATCGCCTCGAAGCAAATTATCGATCGCAATCCGCATCCGACGGATGAGGAAATCCGGCAGGGCCTCGAGGGCAACGTTTGCCGGTGCACAGGGTATCAACACATCGTGAACGCAGTGCGGGCCGCGGCGAAGGCGGCGGGGGCATAATCATGGCGACAACAACTGCGAAACCCGAGTTACTGGTCGGCAAGAGGCTGCGGCGGCGCGAGGATCCGCGCCTGATTACCGGTACGGCGACCTATGTGGACGATATCAAGATGCCGGGCATGCTGTATGCGGTGATCGTGCGGAGCCCGCACGCGGCGGCGTCCATCAAATCGATGGATATTTCAAAGGCGGTCGAGCATCCGGGGGTCGCGGCTGTGTTCACGGGCAAGGACACGGAAAAGGTGGGTCCGGTGCCGTGCGGCGCTTCGCTGCCTGGGCTGCGGGTGCCTCATCACTTTATTTTGGCGCCGGAGCGCGTTTACTTTGTCGGGCATCCGGTGGCGGTGGTCGTGGCGACCGACCGGTACATCGCGAAAGATGCGGCCGACTTGATCGAGATCGACTGGGACGTGACGCAGGCGGTGGCCGATCCGGAGAAGGCGATCGCCAGTGGAGCTCCCGCAGTGCATCCGGAATGGCCGGATAACAAGGCGTTTGAGTTTCACCAGGAAGGCGGCGAGGTCGATAAGGCGTTTGCTGACGCGGACGTCGTCGTGAAGCAGCGCATCACCAGTCAGCGGCTGGTTCCGATGGCGATGGAAGGGCGCGGCGTGGTGGCGGAGTGGCGCGCGGCGGACCGGCAGTTGAACCTGTATTCGTCAACGCAGATTCCTCACCTGATGCGAACGTTGGTCGCGCAGATGCTGGGCCTGGAAGAAAACCGCATGCGCGTGGTGACTCCGGAGGTCGGCGGCGGATTCGGCAGCAAGCTCAACGTGTATGCCGAAGAAGCGCTGATGGGCTTCGTGTCGATGAAGCTCAACAAGCCCATCAAGTGGATCGAATCGCGGCGCGAGAATTTCCTGTGCACGATTCATGGGCGCGGCCACGTGGATTATTACGAGGTGGCGGCGAAGAAGGACGGCACCATCACCGGCATCAAGCTGCTGATCATTCAGGATCTGGGCGCGTATCATCAACTGCTGGGTCCGGCGATTCCGACGCTGAGCGTGCTGATGATGCCGGGTCTGTACAAGACGGCGAACATTCGCGCGGATATTATCGGGGCGTTCACCAACTGCGTGCCCACCGATGCGTATCGCGGCGCGGGGCGGCCGGAGGCAACCCATGGGATCGAGCGGATGGTCGATATCTTGGCCGCGGAATTGAAGATGGATCCGGCAGAGATCCGGCTCAAGAATTTTATTCAGAAGGAAGATTTTCCGTTCCCGACCGCGACTGGCTTGATCTACGATACCGGCGATTATTCGCTGCCCTTGAAAAAAGCTCTGGGGATGGCGGGCTATGAGAAGCTCCGCGAAGAACAAGCCGAGAAGCGCAAAAAGGGCGAGCTGATGGGGATCGGCATCTCCACCTATGGCGAGATTTGCGCGTTCGGTCCATCGCCGGCGACGCCCGCGGGCGGCTGGGAAAGCGCGACGGTGAAGATCGATCCGTCGGGCAAAGTGACCGTGATGACCGGCGCGTCGCCACACGGGCAGGGCGAGGAGACGACCTTCGCGCAGATCGCGGCCGATGAGCTGGGCGTCGATATCGACGACATTTTAGTGCTGCACGGCGATACGGCGATCGTGCAGTACGGCATCGGAACCTTCGGCAGCCGCGGGACGGCGGTGGGCGGCACCGCGGTCTATTTCGCGCTGCAGGATTTGAAGGCCAAGATCAAGAAATTCGGGGCCATGCTGCTGGGTTCCGACGATGTGACACTGGCCGGAGGCCAGGTAGTTTGTAATAAGACAGGCGCGTCGAAAACATTGCAGGAGATTGCTGGCGCGACGTATCGCGCGATGACGCTACCGGCGAATACGGAGCCGGGATTGTTCGCGACGCACTTCTGGGAGCCTCCGAATTTCACGTTCCCGTTCGGTGCGCATATGGTGATCACGGATATCGAAAAGGAGACGGGTGAAATTAAGATTCGCAGGTATATCGCCGTGGACGATTGCGGCAATATTCTGAATCCGCTGATCGTCGACGGGCAGGTTCATGGAGGGGTCGCGCAAGGCCTCGGCCAGGCGCTGTGGGAAGAGGCGGTGTACGACGAGAACGGCCAGTTGGTGACGGGCGAGCTGACGGATTACGTGATGCCGCGCGCCCACATGATGCCGTGGATCGAGAGCGAACACACCACCACGCCGACGCCGGTGAATCCGCTGGGCGTCAAGGGCGTGGGCGAGGCGGGAACCATCGGGTGTTCGCCTGCGATGGTGAATTCGGTGGTGGATGCGCTGTCGCATTTAGGGGTCAGGCACATCGATATGCCAATGACGCCGGAGAAAATTTGGAGGCTCATAAGAGTAGCCAGTAGCCAGGAGCCAGTAGCCAGCAGCGGAGGGCGGTCATGATTTCGCAGACTTTTGAATATACGGCGCCGAAGACGCTGGATGAGGCTTTGGAGCTTCTGGCCGAGGGCGCGAAGCCTTTGTCCGGCGGGATGAGCCTGATTCCGATGATGAAGCTGCGCCTGGCGGCTCCGGATCATCTGGTGGATCTGGGGCGGTTGAAAGATCTCAACTATATTCGCGAAGAGGGCGGCTCGCTTCATATCGGTGCTACGACCACGCATCAGGACGTGGCTTCGTCGGCGCTGGTGCGCGGGAAATGTCCGCTGCTGGCGCAGACTGCCGGAGGCGTGGGCGACCCGCAGGTTCGCAATCGGGGAACGATAGGCGGCAGCGCGGCGCACGCGGATCCGTCGGCCGATTATCCGGCGGCGATGCAGGCGCTGGAAGCGAAGCTGGTATTGAAAGGCGCGAAATCCGAGCGCACGCTGGCGGCCGCGGACTTCTTCCTCGACACCTTCATGACCGCGCTCGAACCGGGCGAGATTGTTCGCGAGGTGATCGTGCCGGTGGAGGATGGAAACACCGGCACATGCTACGAAAAAGTGGTGCAGAAGGCCAGCGGATTCGCGGTGGTCGGGATCGCGGTGCGAATTAAGAAAGCGGCGGGCAAAATTGAATGGGCTCGCGTCGGCGTGACGGGTCTGTCGAATCACGCTTATCGCGCTGAGGGCGTGGAAAAGGCGCTGATCGGATCGAGTGGAAGCGCGACCGAAGTGCAGCACGCGGCGGCGAGGGTGACGGAGGGCGCGGACGCCAATTCCGATCTGCACGCCTCGGCCGAGTATCGAAAACACCTGGCGGTGGTCCACGCGGCGCGGGCCATTCTGACAGCGATTTCGAGGTCTGCGTGAAGATTTCGGGCAATCAAACGCTCACGCTTTCACCGGAAAAAATGTACGCGGCGATGCAAGATCCTGCGGTGCTGGCGCGCGCCATTCCGGGCTGCGAGGGGATGGAAAAGGCCGGCGAAGGCCTGTACAAAATGAAGATGAAGGTGTCTCTCGCGGCTTTTTCGGGCGCTTTCGACGGAACGGTGCGGATTACGGAGCCTAACCCTCCGCACAGCTTTCGGCTGACGATCGAAGGAAAAGGAAAGCTGGGGTTCATGAAGGGCGAGGGCCTGATTTCGCTGGTCCCGAGCGGCGAAGGCACCGAGGTGTCCTACGACGGAGACGCGCAGATCGGCGGCATGATGGCGGGGATCGCTCAGCGGCTGATCGACGGGACTTCCAAGATGATGATCAAGAAGTTTTTCGATAAGTTGGCGGAAGAGGCGGCGGCGGGATAGCCTGCATTCCGAGCCGTGACCACCATTAGGGCAGCGGTTTCAGCTGTGTTTAGATGACAGGTGTCAGAGCGGCATGTTGCCGTGCTTTTTTTTGGGCATGGTATCGACCTTGGTTTCGAGAAGGCGCAGGGCTCGGATCACCCTTGGCCGGGTCTGGCGAGGCTCGATCACGTCGTCTAGAAAACCATGCTCCGCGGCGACAAACGGGTTGGCGAAGCGCTCCTTGAACTCCGCGATTTTCGACTGGCGGACGGCATCGGAGGTAATCTCGCGGCGGTAGACGATGTTGACGGCTCCTTCCGGTCCCATGACGGCGATTTCGGCGGTGGGCCACGCCAGGTTGACGTCGGTGCGGAGATGCTTGGAGCCCATGACGCAGTAGGCTCCGCCGTAGGCTTTGCGCGTGATGACGGTAATTTTCGGCACGGTCGCTTCGGCGTAGGCGTATAGAAGTTTCGCGCCGTGGCGGATGATGCCGCCGAACTCCTGGGCAGTGCCGGGCAGGAAGCCGGGGACGTCTTCAAAGGTCAGAATCGGGATGTTGAAGGCGTCGCAGAAGCGGACGAAGCGGGCTCCCTTGGTAGAAGAATCGATGTCCAGGCATCCGGCGAGGAAAGCCGGCTGATTGGCGACGATGCCGACGGAGCGGCCGCCCATGCGGGCAAAACCGATGACGATGTTGCGGGCCCAGTGCTCCTGCACTTCGAAAAAATCGCCGTGATCGACAATACGATGGATCACGTCCTTCATGTCGTAAGGTTGATTGGATTCGGCGGGAACGACGGTATCGAGCGCTGTGTCCTGGCGGTCCTCTGGATCATCGCAGGGGCGCACCGGCCCGTCGTCGCGATTATTCTGCGGCAAGTAGACTTAGCAGCGCCCGGATCATTTGCAGGCACTCGGTATCGTTATGCGCGAGAAAGTGGGCGACGCCGCTGGTCGAATTGTGAGTGGTCGCGCCGCCCAGCGTTTCCTTGGTCACGTCTTCGTGGGTGACGGTCTTGATGACGTCGGGTCCGGTGACGAACATGTAGCTGGTTTTATCGACCATGAAAACGAAGTCGGTGAGGGCGGGGGAGTAGACGGCTCCGCCGGCGCAGGGTCCCATGATGGCGGAAATTTGCGGCACGACTCCGCTCGAAAGAGTGTTGCGCAGAAAAATGTCGGCGTAACCGCCCAGCGACACGACGCCTTCCTGGATGCGGGCTCCGCCGGAATCGTTGAGGCCGATGACGGGGGCTCCGGTCTTGAGAGCGAGGTCCATGATCTTGACGATTTTTTTGGCGTTGGTTTCGGAGAGGGAGCCGCCGAAGACGGTGAAATCCTGCGCGAATACGTAGGCAGGGCGGCCGTGGATCAGGCCGTAGCCGGTGACGAAGCCATCGCCATCGACGATCTGTTCGTCCATACCGAAATCGCGGGAGCGGTGGCGCACGAGTTTATCGAGCTCCTCGAAGGAGCCTTCGTCGAGGAGCAGATCGATGCGCTCCCGGGCGGAAAGTTTACCTTCTTTGTGCTGGCGTTCGCGGCGCTCGGCACCGCCTCCAGCTTCGGCGTTGGCGTGGCGGCGGCGGAGTTCGCCTATTGGATCAATGACGCGGTCGGACATAAGAGACTAGCGTATCGCTATTAACGGCGGCTAGAATGAGGCGATGCTCGGTCCATTATCCTCGGCGTCTCCGAAAGGAGTAGGGCCGTTTTGGAATACCTTCCTTCTGCTCGTCGCTCTATGCGTGCTAGGTGGCGCGTGGAGGGCGTATCTGAGGAGCGGCGCCGAAGTACCGCGGTTTGACATCATCTGGATCACGGCTATTTGTGTGATGATGATCGCGTTTAGCATCTACGGATTTGCCCACTAGTTGCCCTTCGCTGCCAAATCGTTCGCATGTCCCCTCCATGACTGTCGGGGTTCGGTGGGGGGTTGTATGACGCCCCCGCAGCCCAACCGAACCCCGACAGTCATGGAGGGGACATGCGAACGAACTCGCTGCGGCAGGCCACTAATGGCGATGTGTTTGCTGGTAACGTAACGGTATGGTGTGCGACACCGTCCCTTCAGCGTGATGAAATCCTTTTCCGTGGCTTGTGCGCTCACTGTGGCGTTAATCGCACAGGACATCAAGACGAACGTGCACCTGGTGCTGGTGCCCGCGACCGTCACGGACAAGAAGGGGAACCTCATCGACGGGCTGCACGAGGACGATTTCGTGGTGACCGATGACGGCGCGCGGCAGAAGGTCCATATGGATACGTCGGACACGGTGCTGGCACCCGTGTCGCTGGTCGTTCTGATTCAATCGAGCGGGATTTCGATTCCGGCGCTGGCTCGGATCAAGCTGGTGGGCGCGATGATTCAGCCGGTGGTGATCGGCGCGCGCGGGCAGGCGGCGGTGATTTCCTATGACACCGAAGTGCGCGTGTTTCAGGAGTTCACCTCCGACGGTACAAAGATTCGCACGGCGTTTGAGAATATCGAGGCGCGCACGATCCGGCAGGCCAAGCTGATTGATGCGGTGATTGAGGGGATGAAGATGCTCGACACGCGGCCGGAGAATTACCGGCGCATCATGATGGTGCTGGGCGAATCGAGGGATCGGGGGAGCAAGCACAAGCTGGCGGAGGCCGTCGAGATGGCGCAGAGGGCGGGCGTGGTGATCTACTCGCTCACGTATTCCGCGCAGGGCGAGGCGTGGACGTCGAGCTCGGAAAATGCTCCGCCGATGCCGGGCGATGCGGATTACCTCGGGGCGATCGGGGAACTGGTGCGGCTGGGAAAGACGAACCACGCGGACGCGTTTGCGAAGGCCACCGGGGGGCGGCATTTGTCGTTCCTGAAAGTGGGTTCGCTGGAGGCGGTGGTGTCGCGGACAGGGGAAGAAATCCACAGTCAGTACCTGCTGAGTTTCGTGCCGCAGGAATCGAAGAATATCGGACTGCACAGGATTGAGGTTCATGTGACGAAGTACCCGGAAGCGGTGGTGAGGGCTCGGCCGGGGTATTGGCCCCAGTAGTAAAGGCAGTCAGCAAAACGGAACGGCTGGCGAGAGAGGCATCGCGGACCGGATCAAGCACGGGGAGTTGCCCGCGGCGACGCTGAATCTCAGACAAGCTTCTAGTGTCCCCACAGCACGTCTTCATCTTCTATCCGCTCCCTGACGGGCGCGGTTCACTGACAGAACCGCCATGCGTCAGCATGCGGATAGGGCGCCGAGGGAAGTGACTGAAGGCGCGGGAGATGATTAATCCGACAAGGCGGCTAAGACCTGTTCGGCGTGGCCTTCGGGCTTTACTTTCGGGAAGATTTTGGCAATTTTTCCGTCGGCTCCGATCAGGAACGTGGTGCGCTCGATGCCCATGTATTTCTTGCCGTACATGCTCTTTTCTTTCCACACATCGTAGGCTTCGGCGATGGAGTGGTCGGGGTCGGCTACGAAGGCGTAGGGAAGGCCGTACTTGGTGGCGAACTTCTGCTGAGCCTCCGGTTTATCGGGCGAGAGGCCCACGATCATGGTCTCGTGTTTATCGAATTTCTTCGATAAATCGCGGAATTCACAGGCTTCCTTGGTGCAGCCGGGGGTGTCCGATTTGGGGTAGAAGAACAGCACGACTCGCTTGCCCTTCAGTTTCGAGAGCTGAAATGAGGCGGATTTAATCTCGGGGGCCTTGTCGCCGACTTGGAGAGGCATATGCGGAGATTGTAGACTAGTAGATATGAAAAAGGGAATCATCGCGACCAGTTGTTTTGCCATCGTCCTGGGAGCCGGAGTGTTCGCCATCGCGGCGCCGCCCGCCGGGGACGCCGAGAAAGGGAAGGCCGTTTTCGAAGATAATTGCGCGGTGTGCCACAACGCCGATAGCGACGAGAAGAAGATGGGTCCCGGGCTGAAGGGCGTCACCAAGAAGGACAAGCTGAAGAACGGCAAGAAGCCAACCGACGCGAACATCAAAGCGATCATCAATGCCGGCGGCAACGGGATGCCGGCGTATTCCGACATGTTGAGCGACGAAGAACGCGACAACGTGCTCGCCTATTTGAAGACGCTGTAGTTTAGACTGGTATTAAGTTCGCTCAAGCAAGTCCTCATCGTCTAGTCGGCCTAGGACATCGCCCTTTCACGGCGGTAACGGGGGTTCGAATCCCCCTGGGGACGCCATTTCCTGCCCGTTATATAATTCAAGACAAGTCGTGTAAGCGAGAACGAACGCGGGATATAAGGAGTGAGCTATGTTTGCTAAACGAAGTCTCTACGCAACATCTTTTGTCGTGATGGGTCTGATCGGGGTGGTCAGGGCCGATGATGGCAAGGGCGGGAACGGATGTCAGAGCCTGCCGAGCGCGAGTGCGCTGAAAACGGCGCTCATCGCCGCGACCACTACCGAAACCAGCGGCCTGAACCTCCAGATGTGGGGCACGATTGTCGACCGCGATGGGATTGTTTGCGCGGTGGCATTCACCGGAACCAATCGCGGCGCGCAGTGGCCTGGAAGCCGGGTCATCTCAGCCCAAAAAGCCAACACCGCGAACTCCTTCAGCCTGGATTCTTCCTCCTCGATCGGTAACAACTCCGGAAAGACAACCGGCCTGGCGCTCTCGACGGCGAATCTTTATTCCGCGGTGCAGCCAGGTGGCAGCCTGTTCGGATTGCAGGAAAGCAACCCGGTGAATACGTCCGTCGCCTACAAGGGACCCTCTTTGCAGTACGGCACGGCGCAGGATCCGATGGTGGGATCCAAGATCGGCGGAGTCAACGTGTTCGGCGGCGGACTGGCGTTGTACGGAACATCGCACCAGGTCCTTGGCGCGATCGGCGTCAGCGGGGACACTTCCTGCGCGGATCACTTCATCGCCTGGCGGACCAGGAACGCCCTTGGGCTCGATCATTTGAGCGGTGTCGGAGGGGTTTCCGGGGACACGGCGCGTCCGGACAACATCGTTTTCGACATTACCCTGAATAAGGACGGCGGAACCGGGGTCAGCGCCGCAGGATTCGGGCACCCGACCTGCATTAACACGGGGAATCCGGCGTTGCTGCCGGCGGTGCAATAGTAAGCCGGGGCGGCTGCGAACCTCCCCTTCTTAAACATAACTGTGGATGCACGCGAGGTCCTTTTTGACTGCGGCCACGCGCGCAGGCACGTCCATGCCTGCGTCGTATTCCAGATGCAGCGACATCGGACCCGCGTATCCGGCCTTCGCGAAATCGGCGAAGACCTGTTTCCAGTTCACCGTGCCTTCGCCCATCGGGCACCACACGGACTTCCAGCCCTTGGCGTCTTTCTGCCAATAGAAATCTTTCATCGCGACCATCTTCAGCCGCGGCGAAACGATGCGCTGGGTGATTTCGTGACCGCCTAGGCCACCTTCGATTGCGGCGTGGCCGGGGTCGTAGTAGAAGCCGGTCCAGTGCGGGTCGAGGTCGCGGATCATTTCCCAGGTGTCCCATACTGCTTCGCCGACGTAGGTGCCGGAGTGGTTGTGCAGACCCATCGTGATCTTATGTTCCTGCGCCAGCGCGGCTAATCCGCGAATGTCGGCGGCGACCTCTTTGATGCGCGTCAGAGGATCGGTGGTGTTGTAGCGCCAGTAGCCGGGCTTGAAGTACGGGATGCCCAGGCGGGCGGCGGTTTTCAGCGTCGGGACGGCGGCGAGGTCGGAGGCGGAGGTGAGCTCGGTGGTGATCATCGGCACTTCGAGTCCAGCTTTGCGAAGTGCATCGACTGCTCGGGGCAGATCGTCGGCGACGCGTTCGGGGAGGACGTGGCCTTTGGTTCGGACGGTCAGGTCGATGCCGCCGAAGCCCAGATCCTTGCATGTTTTCCCCAGGTCGGCGTAGCTGAGCTCGGGAAAATGTTTGGAGAACATGCAGAGCGTGGGCCGCTTCGCATCGGCCAGCAGCGGCACCACCGCTGCGGTGGCTAAAAATGTCCGTCTAGTGATCTGTCTCGGCGAGTTCGTTAGCATATCCCCTCCATGACTGGCCTCGTCCTCAACGCCGACACCGAACCCCGACAGTTATGGAGGGGTCTCTGCGACAAGCCACTAGTCATGCGGGCACCACTCCTAACCCCGGACCATCGATGCCATCGGTTTTCATCATTCCATCGTTGACCAGGAAAATGCCGGGAAATTTCTTTTCCCATCCTACGTTCGCCGCTGGGACGTATTGGCGCGCGTTAGCTTCAATCGCTTTCACGCCCGGAACGTGCGCGGCTAGCGTTACGGAGTGAACCAGGGACGCTCCGGGGCACGTCAGATCCTGGACGCAGAGAAACACTTTTTTCTTTTGGCCGAGCGCCGCGATCAGCAGCGATTCGGTTTGTCCCTTGCACGCCTTAAGCGCCGCGCCGGAGTAGCCCATCTCGAGCGCCAGCAGGAACGCTTCCTTGCTGACCAGCGATTCGTCGATCACAACTGGCACGAGTTTCGCCGCCTCATGCACCACGTTTTGCGGATTTGCCTTGAGGTCGCGGGCGGTGGGCTGCTCGATGTACTGGATACGCTTGTAAGTCTCGGCCGAGCGGGATTTCAGGTCGTGGAGGAAGTCGATCAGATAGTCTACGTTGGGGCACTTTTCGTTGAAATCGAGCGAATAGACGGCGCTCTTGGCGGCTTTGGCCGCAGCGGCGTGGACGCGGAGGACGCGGTCCAAATCCCAGTTGCGGTCGTCGCCGTTCAGTTTGATTTTGATGTGAGTGATGCCGTTGTAGAGGATCCATTCGGGGAGATTTTCGGGCAACCGGTCGGCAATGGGCTTGACGACGTCTTCCGGCATAATGGGATCGACGGCGCCCACCAGGTGATAGAGAGGCAGTTGCGGCGTCGCGCGCGGGAGCACGTAGCGATCGAGCGTTTCGCCGCGAAATTCGGGGCCCAGGTAATGACTCAGATCGTTCTTCAGGAAGTCCGGCCCGAGGGTTTGGAAACAATTCCGGCCGTGCAATTTTCCATAAGCGTCGTGAACGGCGGCGTCGAAAGGGCTCGCGGTGACCAGTGTGCAAAGCGGAGGAATAGGCTCGGCGAGGCTCTTCGAAATATCGGCGGCGGCCGCGGAATACTGCGGCGCGAGAGCGACGTTGAGGTCGATGGGATGGCCCCAGTCCTGATGCGCAGCAGTAATTTTGGAAATGCGCTCAGCCAAGTCCTTCATCGCGGCGAGCGTTTGCGCATAGGCGAGCTTCTTCGAAGGGAAGGACCACACGTTGCCCATCGACATCGACCCGAAGCCCGTGACGCTGCGGCCGTTGCGGCCTTCGACACGACATCGTACATTGCACAGCGTGACGCGATCGACGACGGCGCCTCCGAATTTAATCGGCGTGCGGTAGAGGAAATCTTCGTAAGAGGTGTGGACCTCGGCGATTTTGATATCGGTGGGGAGGGGGCTGGAGAGCACGGCAGGAGCTCCGAGGGCAAAGGCGATGGCCTGGCGGCGGGTCAAACGCCTCCGCTCCTTGCGCGACGTCGGTTCCGAGCCGTGACCAGAGGGAGCGGAGTCTTCCTTTAACGTTACAAATTTGGCCATCAATCTTCATATACTAGCGAACATGGACGTGACCAGAAGAACTGCGATCGCGATGGCGGCCACGTCGGCGTTGAGCGCGACTCGAATCCTGGGAGCGAACGACCGGGTGCGGGTCGGGCTGATCGGCTCCGGCGGACGCGGGCGCGAAGACTGGGGCAATTTCCTGAAGCAGCCGGATGTGGATCCCGTCGGCGGTGTGCGACGTTTACGATCCGTTTCGCGAGAAGGGCATCGCGATGACGGAGGGGCGGGCAAAGCCATACCGTGATTTTCGAAGGCTGCTGGATCAACGTGACATTGACGCGGTCATCGTCGCCGCTCCCGATCACTGGCACGCGCTGATGACGGTGGCGGCGTGCGACGCGGGCAAGGACGTCTACTGCGAGAAGCCGCTGTCGCTGATGGCGGGCGAAGGACGCGCGATGGTGGCAGCGGCGCGGCGCAACAAACGGGTGGTGCAGACGGGAAGCCAGCAGCGGTCCGGCGTGCACTATGCGCAGGCGGTCCAACTGATTCAGAGCGGACACATTGGCGAGGTCCATCGCATCGCGGCGGGATTCCAGCGCAATATTTTTCCAGGGTTGAAGCCAACAGAACTCGCGTCGGGGCTGACGTCGGCGCTCGATTGGGATATGTGGCTGGGGCCGGCGAAGAAGATCGCGTTCGATCCGTTCAAGTGCATTTACAATTTCCGCTGGTTCTGGGATTATTCGGGCGGTCAGATGACCAACTGGGGCGCGCATCATCTGGATATCGCGCGCTGGATTGTGGGCGAGGACGCCGCTGCGGCGGTTTCGGGCGCGGGCGGGCGATACGCGCTGACCGACGGAGGCGAGACTCCGGACACGCAGCAGGTGACGTATCAATTTAATAAAGCGATCGTGACCTGGACGACCAGCGAGATCGGCGAGGGCGATCCGCTGACGCTGAATATTTACGGGACCAAAGGGATGATGGCGCTGACGCGCGGCGGGTTCAAGATCAAGCCGGAGACGAGAAATAAAACTCCCCTGATGGACGCGATGGAAGTGAAGGGCGAAGACCTGAACGTCCCGCACGTCCGCAATTTCCTCGATTGCATGAAGAGACGCGCGAAACCGAGCGCCGATGTGGAGGAAGGGCATCGCACGGCCGTGATGTGTCATCTGGGAAATATTTCCACGCGGCTGGGCCGCACCCTGCGCTGGGATGCGGCGAAGGAGCAGGTGATCGGGGACGCGGAGGCGAATCAGTGGCTGATGCGGCCGATTATCGAGGGTCGTGGAAACTGGCATGACTTGACGCCGACGCTGCAAGCACCGCTCCCTACGGT
The DNA here is from genome assembly GCA_963813145.1 of Bryobacterales bacterium. Taxonomy (GTDB): domain Bacteria; phylum Acidobacteriota; class Terriglobia; order Bryobacterales; family Bryobacteraceae; genus Palsa-187. The sequence goes on along the minus strand of CAWEXX010000001.1, from coordinate 274,045 downwards.
CACGGCTCGGTAGAGCTGCGATGTATTCGTTACTGAGCCGTGACCAGAGGGAGCGGTGCTCTCGAGCTTCTGAAACTAGACAAGTCTAAGGCGTCATCCACTCGCCGTTGTGCATTTTGCGATCGATCGGACCTTTGAGGATCAGATTCGCGGCGTGGCCGGGTTCGACGGAATCGCCATCGGGCTCGATGGTCATGCCGATTCCGCGGATGATGACCGATCCCTTGGGCACGGGCACCTGCGACTGCGGACCGGCGGCCGTGATCTTGCCGCCTTCGATCACGACGACGGAATAATCGATCGCGCCTAGTTTCGCTCCGACGATCACTTTGACTCCTGATGCCTCGGGCTTGGTGCAACCCGCTACTGCAAGAGTGAAAAGCAAGAGCCATTTCATCCGAACAATTCCTCCATCGACAACGACCGCAGATCCGGAACGAGAACGTCGGGAGAGTGCAGCGCCAATTCATCGGCCCCGACAACCCCAGTGGCCACCGCGATGGATCGTACATTATTTAATTTCGCTGCGTTGATATCGTTGGGATGATCGCCGATCAGCGCGATGGGACTCTTCGCGTCGATCCAGCCTTCTTTCCGTGCGCGTCGTACCGCGATGCCGACCAGCGCGGACCGGGTGCGCGCTAGCTCCGCAAATGCGCCGAATCGGAGGTATTGCTTCAATCCCGCGCGCTCCATTTTCTTCCAACCGATGCGCGTCAGGTTGCCGGTGACCAGTCCCGTGGTCACGCCGCGGCGCGAGAGACGATAGAGCAGCATGCGCGCGCCGGGACAAACCTTCATCCGCAAATCGGGACAGCGGCGCGTGTACACCCGTTGCGCGTGTTCGACCATTTCCGGCATTTTGCGCCGGATCAGCGCTTTCGACGCGCCTGCATTGAGTAGCATCTGTGTGAAAATATCGCCATCCAGCATGCCCTGAACGGGCACATTGTCGGTGGTGGTTTTAAGGCCGGTGACGCGGTGGACGGCTTCGATCAGCGCCTCGCGGTGGTGCGGACCCGCCTTGCGAACCAGCGTGCCGTCAATGTCGAAAAGGACAAGACTTTTCATGAGAGAGATATTTTCATGATACCGGCTGCTAGAATGACTTCAGATGCAGGTGCTGAAGGCGGGGGCCAACAAATTCTTACTCCTGGAGCTCGATCCCGAGTTTCTGGAGAATATCGCGCGTCAGGCGGGATTCGAATTTCGGCTCGACGATCAGTCGCGGCGCGTGGTGATCGACCTCAACGCCGAAGGCCGCCAGACGCCTCTCTTGCTGTTCGACGCGGCGGACCCAGCGAATATTCACTGGTTCTCGCGCTGCCAGTTTTATGTCGATGGGCTGAGCGGCAGCGTGCTGCAGACGCCGATTCAGCTCGCCAATCAACGCGATCCCAAAGGCCGCGCGCTGCCTCATTCCATCCGCCTCCAGATAAATAAGGAGCTGCCGGCCAGCTTCCGGCTGCCGAATAAAGCTCCGGTAACGGAGCAAATGGTCTACAACGTCCTGTACAATTTCCTGAACGCCCTCATGAATACCGGAGTCGGCGTGTGCGGTGGAAAAGTAGTGAGGCCGCTGGCGGGCCGCACCGAGCCGCAGGGCAATCGTAACTAGCGGACGGCACCGTGGCGCACGCACTCGTGCGTGCCGCGTCGAGACTCATCTCGACGCCAGTATTGTCGCATTCTCGCGCCTATCCCCACGCTCCGTCACTGAACCGCGACCGTCCGACCAAAAGAGCCGCGACCTGCGGGAGCGGTTTGCATGGCACGAACTCATTGGTCGCTATGATTGTGTTTATGAAATATTTAGTGCTCGCGATGGCCGTCACCGCTGCCAGTGCGCAGACCATCGTCATACGCGCCGACCGCCTGTTGGACGGAAAAGGCGGCATCGTTCGCAACGCCACCGTGACCATCGAGGGTTCGAAGATCGTGAAGATCGGCGGTAATTCGAAGGCCGATTACGATCTGAAAGGCATGACGCTGATGCCCGGCTGGATCGACACCCACACGCATCCCACCTGGCACTTTGGCGAAGACGGCCGCTTCTTCCAAGGCCGCGAGACGTCGGAACAAAAAATGAAGTACGCCGCCGAGAATGCGAAGGCGACGCTGCTGGCCGGGTTCACGACTATCCAGAGCCTGGGCGATCCGGTCGATGGCCCCTTGCGGGATTCGATCAACAACGGAGAGCGCGAAGGTCCGCGCATCCTGACGTCGCTACGCCAGATCAACGAGCGTTCCGGCGAGCCCGAAAAAATCCGCGAAATGATCCGGCAAATGAAGAAGGATGGCGCCGACGTAGTGAAGATGTTCGCCACCGCCAGCATTCGCGACGGAGGCAAGCAGACCATGACCACCGAGCAGATCGACGCGGCCTGCGGCGAAGCGAAGGCCCAGGGCTTGCGCGCGGTAGTGCATGCTCACGCCGCCGACGGCGCTCGCGCGGCGATCCTCGCGGGCTGCACGGGAATAGAACACGGCACGATGCTAGACGACGCGACGCTCGACCTGATGCGGGAGAAAGGTGTGTTCTTCGATCCGAACTTCCTGGTGCTGCACAACTATATCGATAACAAGCCGAAGTATCTCGGCATAGCGAACTATACCGACGAAGGCTTCGCGTACATGGAGAAGGCTCTGCCGCTGATCTCAGACGTCCTGCGCCGCGCCCGCGCCCATAAAGTAATGATCGTCTTCGGCACAGACGCCGTAGCAGGATCGCACGGCCGAAACTTCGAAGAATTCATCTACCGAGTAAAAGACGGCGGCGACAAGCCGATGGACTCAATCATCAGCGCAACGTCAGTAGCCGCGGCATCGTTAAGGATGGGCGATAAGATCGGCACCATCGCGCCGGGGTTTGATGCTGATCTGGTCGCAGTGGAAGGGAATCCGCTAGAAGACATCACGGCGGTCCGCAAAGTCGCGTTTGTGATGAAGGGCGGCAAGGTCGTGAAGCACTGATCCGACGGTGCTCCACGAACTACAATCGGTAGGCTAAGAGAACAGGCAAACCTCTGGTAGGGTGGATTACGATGCGCATCACACTGCTGACCTTGATTTCGGCCGCTCAGCTCATGGCACAGGCGGCGGGTACAGAGAATGACATTCCAGTCGTAACTGCATTCGTCGCTCCTGCATATCCTCGGGGTGCTAAGGAGCAAAGAATAGTGGGTACAACTCTGACGCACATCTCTGTCAATCGCGCGGGCGTTGTAACGGAGCTCAGGACGATTAGGGCTCATCCCGTTTTTGAGAGCTATGTCGTGGAAGCCTTGAAAAAGTGGCGATTTATGTCTTCTGATAAGGAGCACACACTTCAAATCACCTGCTCATTCGAGATGGATGACAAATGCGAAGGGACAGATAAGCACCCTATCACGTCGGAAACCTATGTCTCGGCTGAGCTACCAACCGTTGTTCATATCAAAACGGGTCTGCAGTGCAAGGAAAATGCCGTCGCCCAGAAGCAGCACTAAGCGGTGGGGAAGCCTGGGAGACTGAGACAGACGGACATTTACGGATTTTTTGGTTTCCGATAAATATTGTCTGTACTGAGTACTTAACGAAGATTGACAATGTTTGTCATTCGCGATACCGTGAAGCCTGGAGTGATCTTCGATGAATGTTTCTCTCACCCCCGAGCTTGAAAAATTTGTCAGCGACAAGGTGGAAGCCGGCCGCTACAACTCGGCCAGCGAAGTTGTTCGGGAAGCGTTGCGGCTGCTAGAAGAGCACGATCAGAACCGCGCAATGCGGCTCGGCGAATTCAACGAGGAGCTCGGGCGGCGGCTGGCATCGCTCGATAACGGCAGAAACGTCAAACCGGCTGAGGCCCGCGACCGGCTCAAGCGTAAATCTGAACAGCGCCGAAAAGCCAAGGCATGAACGCGTACGTCCTTGGTGAAGATGCCGACCTCGACTTGGACGACATCTGGGAATACATCGCGCAAGACAATATCGACGCCGCCGATCGCTGGATAGCCAAACTGTTCGATGCGTTTGACGCCATCGGCCGGTCGCCAGGCATCGGTCACAAGCGCGAAGACCTTACCGACTATCGAGTGTTGTTCTTTCCGGTAGGCGCTTATCTCATCGTCTATCGCGCCGTTACTCCGGCCGTGGAGATCGTCGCCGTGACACAAGGGGCCCGGGACATTCCCTCCTTCTTACACCGCAGACTTGCCCATTAGCAATCCCGTGAAGCGCCCACTCCCAACTCCTTGGGCAGGGATGGGACGGCCGGCGCGTCAAGGCTCCGCGCTGCGAATTCGATTACCGCTACAACCTGTTCATGGGACAAATGGAACCAATCCATAATCTCGCTAATCGAGGCTCCCACTTCTAGATTGTCAAAGACAACGGAAACCGGTGTCCGTGTGTCCCGGAATACCCATGCGCCACTACGTTTGCCGGGGACGCTTTCCACAGCCGGACATTGGGACCAATCAAGTGCCATGTTCGTACTCTCCTTCATCGTAGCGTTAATCGGGTCGCGCCACACCCTTGTCCCAACCCAAATATATCGTCTGCGAAGGGAACGCGGTCGCCGTGCCATTCGCCTCCACCGTGTCCATAATCCGCAACAACAAATCCTCCTGCACTTCCAGAAACTTCAGTCCGTCGGTGGTCAGGATGTACGCGACTACTTCCAGATCCAGCGACGACGGGCCAAACCGGATCAGCCGCACTCGCGAGGTGGACGGCTCGACCCGCGGATCTCCCGCGAGCAGCTTTCGCAACGCATCGAGCAGCCCCTTCATCTGTGCGGCGCTCGTCTCGCAGCGGATGCCGATCACGTGATAGAAGTAGATCTTCTCCCGCATCCCGAAATTTTCGATATTCATCGTCGAAAGTTGACCGTTGGGAATCGTCAGCACGGTGCGGGCGTCGGTTCTGAGCGATGTCGACCGCAGACCGATATCCTCCACCGTACCCATCTGTGTGCCGATGCGGCAGCTATCGCCGACGCGAATCGTCTTATCGAAAATAATGGAAATCCCGCCGAACAGGTTTTCAAGGGTTTTCTGCGCGGCCAAGGCAATCGCGATGCCTCCCACGCCCAGGCCGGCGACCAAGGTCGAAACGTCCTTCACCACGTGTGCGAGCCTCAGCAGTTCCACGGTGACGAAGCCAAAAATGATGACCGTGAGCGTCCGCTCGCACAGGCGGATAACGGCGGTGGCGTCGGCTCCTCCGCGGCGCTCCACCCGGCGTCCGATCAGCCGGCCGGAGACGTAAACGAGACGCACCAGCAGCCATCCGCCCAGCACGATGGCCAGGCTTCCTCCGGCGAAGAACCACACCTGGCGCGCGAACAGGGGCAGGCGGAGAAGTGAAATCGTCCCTTCCAACACCAGCAGCGCGACCAAACCCCGCAAAGGAGCGGTCATCCGGTCGAGCAGCCATTCATCCTGTTCCGCGGCGACGGACCGGAACACTCGGCGCATCACCGGCACAGCAATTTTTCGCATTAGGGCTGCAACAAACAGCGCCAGCAGGACTCCAATCGCTAGAACCAGCCATTGCCAGAGGGGGACGCCCAGCCAGCCGCGGCGTTGCAGTACATAAGGAATGTGGTCGGAAATCCAGGCAGAATTAAACTCGTCGTAAACGGCGGGGATCTCCTTCAGGGTGTCGGGCGAGAAGAGCCAGACAGATTGTGTGCCGCGGTGGACCCGTTCGAGAGTGACGCTTAAAGGTCCGCCATTCGTGGAGATAACGCCGGCCAGCTCCCGGGAGGGCGGGAGATTGTCCTTTAGATCGCCTTCCAGCTTTTCGCTGAGTTGATCGAGGTTGGTCGCGGGGAGGCCTTGGTCGAGCACGACGCTAAGCTCAGTCGCTAGCTCCGTCAGATCCTCGCCTTTGGCGCTGTCAAGGTATTGGGCGGCCGAATTCCAGTCGCCTTTATGAGCGGCAGTAAGGAAGCCGATCACCGCTCCGCGGGGGGTCGATCTGCCTAGGGGGTCTTTAGGGCCGTCGGGTGTTTGCGCCCGCACTGGCAGGGAAAGAAAGAATAATAGGACAATCAAGGTTCGAAATATGCGCAAACTCATCATTACCGCTGTTATCCTCGCCCAAGCTTTGGTGGCCGATCAGGTCACGCTGAAAAATGGCGACCGCCTGTCCGGCAACATTCTTAAGTATGACGGGAAGAACCTGGTATTGAAATCGGACCTGGCGGGCGAAGTGGTCATCCCGTGGGAGAACGTTACCGGCGTCACCTCCACGCAGCCGTTGAACGTCACGCTCAAGGACGGTCAGCGCGTGGTGGGCACCGTTTCGACCGACGGAGCCAGATTCCAGATCGCGACCAAGGAAACCGGCAATGTGACGGCGGCTCGCGAGTCGGTGCAATATATCCGTTCGGAACCCGATCAGAAGGCTTACGACGCGGAGATCGAACGGTACCGGAGTCCGCGCCTGATCGATCTGTGGGCAGGGACGTTCGACCTGGGCTTCGCTCAAACTCAGGGAAATACGGACACCAAGACGTTTACCCTCGGAGCGACCGCAGTGCGCGCGACTACCCGCGACAAGATTACCGTGACGTACACGGAGATTTATTCCAGCAGCAACGCCTCGGGAACGAATCTGACCACGGCCAACGCGAAGCGCGGCGGCCTGGCTTACAACTTGAACGTCGCGCCGAAAATGTTTGTATTCGGTCTGGTGAATCTGGAAAACGACCAGTTCCAGAAGCTGGATCTTCGCTTCGCGCCCGCCGGAGGCGTGGGTTATCACGCGATCAAAAAACCCAACACGATTCTGGATCTCTCGCTCGGCGCCTCCATGAATCGGGAGTTTTTCTCGCCCGCGCCCGGATCGCCCGCCGCGGCCGAGGGGGTGAGCCACACGTATGCGGAGATCCTGTTTGGGGAGGAATTTACCCACAAGTTCACCAAGACTTTTTCGATGCACGAAAATCTGGTGTTCCTTCCGAATCTGAGCAGCACCGGCAACTACCGCATGAATTTCGACATCTCCGCCGTGGCGTCGATCAAGAAATGGATGTCCTTCCAGCTTTCGGCCAGCGACCGCTTGTTGAGCGATCCGCTTCCGGGCCTGAAAAAGAATGACATCTTATTCACCACAGGGCTGCGCATGACGTTCGCCAAATAATCGTGAAGAAGGATGCGGTCGAGGAGCGGATCGCTGCGATTGAGGCGCTGCGATCCACATCTGCGAACGCGCTCGAACCGCTTCGCAAGGCCCTGGGCGATCGCAACAACCTGGTCTGTTCGAAAGCCGCCGCTGTCGCCGGAGATCTACTGCTGCTCGACGCCGTTCCGGATCTATTGGCGGCATTTGAGCGATTTCTCAAGGATCCTGCCAAGACCGATCCGAAATGCTGGGCCAAGAGCGCGATTGTGAAGGCGCTGAAGGACCTGAATCATGAGGATCCGGCGGTGTATCTCTGCGGGCTCGCGCACGTGCAGATGGAGCCCGTCTGGGGCGGACAATCGGACGCCGCCGGCGCCCTTCGCGGCGCTTGCGCACTGGCGCTGGTGGCCTGTTCGCTCCCTCGCGATACCATCCTGATTCATCTGGCGGACACGCTGGCGGATCCGGAAATGCGCGTAAGGATGGACGCCGCGCGTGCGATCGCGCAACTACCAGGGCAGGACAGCATCCTGATGCTGCGGGTGAAAGCGCACGCGGGAGATCAGGAAGCGGCGGTAATCGGCCAGTGCTTTCTGTCGCTGCTTGGAATCGACCCGCGAGCCTCCATACCGTTCGTCGCCCGCTTCCTCACGGCCTCTAAGGAAGATCTAAGATTCGAAGCGGCTGCGGCGCTGGGGGAATGCCCGGAGCTGCTCGCGGTAGAGACGCTAATCGCGCGCTGGAAGATCGAAAGAAGCCCCGATATGAAGCGCGCAATCGTGTTGTCGCTCGGTGTTTCGCGGTTAGCGGAAGCGAAGGAGTTTCTAGCAGGATGCTAAAAAACGAATATTGGCCGCCGATGAACGCCGATAAACGCCGATTGAAAACAAATGGTCTTATCCACGTTCATTTGCGTTCATCGGCGGCTAATATTGCTTCTAGCTCACTTGTGTATCGACACCGACTGATCGCCTTCGATATACGCGACGTAGATGCTCCCCGCCGCAGCTGCGATTTCCTTGGTTTTTCCCTTCGCCCCTGAATCGATAGGACGCTTGGCCGGACCTTCTTTGCCCTTCGACGGCTCGGCGCGCACGTTCAGCTTCTTGCCGTCTACCGCGTCCGCCTGCGTCAGCCGGAACGTCATCTTTCCGCCCATGCCGAAAATCTTCTTCTTCCCCGCCGCTTCGAGGATCGATCCGGTGACCGCAGCGCCCTTCGCGATCACAACCGTATCGCCGACTCGCAAGCCATCAACCACCGTAAAGTGCAGCGGCCGTCCCTCCTCGCCGTCCACCGGAACGTCCTCGATCAGCTGGATACTGAACGGCATCGCGTCGGTTACATTCACCGTCGCGGTCACTGCGGGCTTCACCGGAGGAGGCGGCGCGATGACCGGAGGAGGAGCCGTCGTCACCTTGGCGGAATTCTGCACCGGCTGAGTTACGGGAATCGTCACCGGCGCAGGCGCAGGAGCCGTGGTCTGCTTCCCGGAAGCCACTGCGCTGGTCTTCTTGTCCTTGGTATCGGCTGGCGGTGCAGGCGCATGTTTAGGATCGCGCATTGCCTCAATCACGTTTCCCGGGACACCGGCCTTGCTGAGGCGAATCACTTCCGCTGCCGTCAGGACAAAATTCGTCTTCGAAGCGCGTATCTGGCTGAGGATCACGCCTGTGGGCACCTTGCTGGTCACCAGCTCAATGATGCTGTCGTTGGTCAACGTCGTATCGGCCGGTGGAGTTTCGACGGGCGCGGCCGCAGTCTCCACCGGAGCGGGCGGCGTCGCAGGCGCGGGCGCAGGCACCGGAACCTCAACCACTGGAGCGGGCGGCGGGGGAGTGTGATTCTTCTTCCACCAGAAAGCGCCGGCGCCACCCCCCGCGAGCAGCACGACCAACCCGACGATCCCCGCCATCAGCGGCATGGCCGACTTTTTCTTGGCTGGCTTTGGCGGAGCTTTCAGCTCCTGGATTCTCGACCGATAGAGCTGACCCGAGTCCGATTCGTGCTTCAGCGCGCTGAGCGCGCCCAGCACATCCTTCATCGACTGCCATCGGTCGTCCGGATTCTTGCGCAGACAGCGGCTGATCAGCAGTTCCAGCTGCGGCGGAACGTCGGGTGTGACCTCGATCATCGGCTTGTGCTCGTCGCGGAGAATTGCCGACAGGGTTGAGAGCGCCGAATCTCCTTTGAACGCCCGCGTTCCGGTCAGCATCTCGTAAAACACTACGCCGAACGAGAAAATGTCGGACCGCGTATCGACCTTCTTGCCCTGCGCCTGCTCGGGCGACATGTAACTGACCGTCCCGATGATGGATCCTTCCACCGTCAAAGGAGCGTCCGCGATCGTCTGCGTGTTGTCCCCCATGCTGGCCGGACCGCGATCGGTTAACTTTGCGAGCCCGAAATCCAGCACCTTCACCAGTCCGGACTCGGTGACCATCACGTTGCCCGGCTTCAGGTCGCGATGGACAATGCCCGCGGCATGCGCGGCGCTCAGTGCGTCGGCCATCTGCACCCCATACTTCAGCGCCTGCGGAGCCCGCAGACCGCCCTTCGGGATCACATCCACCAGCGTCTTGCCGGACACATACTCCATCACCATGTAGTCGCCTTCCGGCTCGTTCACAATGTCGTGAATGGTGATGATATTGGGATGGTTCAAGCCGGACGCGGCCTGCGCTTCCTGAATGAACCTGCGGCGGCGGTCGGGGTCCCCCGCATTGGCCGCCGAAAGGACTTTTACCGCTACGAAACGATTCAAACGAGCGTCATGGGCCTTGTAGATGTCCCCCATCCCGCCCGCGCCCAACTTTTCTAAGAATTGATAATGCGAAACGATCCGGCCGACCAGCTCCACTGCTTCCGCCTCCCCAAGACTATTTAGTGTGTCACAAGTGGCAGAACAAGGTGGGGCTGCTTCATCGCCCATTCGGCGGCGAGCTTGTGATTGCGGCTGTTGGTGACGCGCGGACCATACACCTCGGACATCCAGAAAAGGTTTTCCATCACTTGCGAGTGCTCGAAGGCCTCGGCCTTGATCTGGGCCAGGGCGTTCAGATCGACTTTGTCGCCTCCTGTTTCCTGCGCGAAGGAAGCTGGGGTGAGTGAGAGGATGAGGAAGAGGGCCGTGACGATCGCGGCAGCCTGCCTGAGGCGGAGCAGATTCATGCAGATTCTCGCTTTCTCCGGTACGGGAGCGTGCCCGGATTAGGAACAAGCAGTCATTTTCGCATGCTGATTGCCCAGAAGTCCGCTTGGGGGTTCATCCGCTCATAACGGCGTAGCGTTTACCGTCGCCACTGGGTGGATCGTCAGCCACTCGGAGAATGACGCCTTGGACATCGTTCGAAGGTCAGTCCCGTGAAGTCGCCCCCGCGTCATCTGGAGGGATCGCCGAGCGGAAGGGGCCCGTCAAGAAGCATTAACGGCTTCAACCGGGCATTGATTTCGGAAGACGGAGTCGGGCTTGTGAAGCAGAAATCACGTTATCGCACGGTCACGTAACTGCAGGTCATTGGCCGTCTTAAGAAAGGCTGCCATCGCCCGTGATAGGCGAGGCAACAACTTGTATCTATGGCTCTGCCACCCAATGGAGACCAGACGCTTAGCGCGACATGGGGGTTTTAGCTCTCCGTATTCAGCATTAAGTTCGACCACGTCCGCTTCCCGAAAACCTAACAATGCGCCGGGCACATGTTCAACAAGGCGCAAATACGAAGCTGGCGCGGGAATCGCAGGAGGAAACTTACGCGTTCCTGGCGAAGTGTGAAGAAATAGATCGCCAGGAAGCCGCTAGGCGGTCACCGTGAGATAGCCTTGGGTTTGAACATTGCTATTTCCGCCATCGCCGGAGGTGGTGGTGATGGTGAACAGGGTCCTGACTCCGGGCGGCAACACGAGGGTAATCGCGGGATTTACGTCGGTGGAATTTGTGGCGGTTGCCGGCCAACCGGCGGGAGGGGTCGTAAAGGCGAGGGAGAAAGGCGGAGTAGGGTCGCCCGCGTTTACGCTCCACATCCAGGTTACGCTAGCCTTTGATCCACCCGCGCTTTTGGTGACGTTAAGAGGATCGAGGGTCGTGGTCTGATAGGGCGGGTCGGCCGCTACCCACTTGAGCTTAAAGTCGCCGGTCAAAGCAAGACTGCTCACCAAGGCCAGCTGGCTCTCCACAGGAACGACATCGGGATCGTCGGACAAACCGTTTCCCAACGATACGGTGTACTTCAGTTGCCGGTTGCCTGGATAGGCTGACGGGAATGTTACCTTAGGCGTCACCACTTGACCTTCGCCCCGCAGAGTGAAGTTGGTAAAGATCTTGAAAGGGTTGATGAGGCCGAAGTCGATTTGCAACTCTCGTTCCGGGATGGAGGCGTCGAGAATCCAAGAGATTAAATCTCCGTTGATGACAGCGATGCTGGACGCGTCGTTTCCACTGAACAAGTCTTTGTAGATAAAGTTCAGCTGGGCATCCAGGCTGATCATGATGGTGAAGTTTTTCGGGGCGCGACTGGCCATGGTGGTCCCTTCTCCTATCGATTTTTGTTGGTTACCGAGGATCGCATTGTCGCATACGCTTCCGTGGCGCGCAATGCCCGCAAATCCGGATCGGCCTCGATTTCCCGGATAGAGTAGCCCTTTTTCATGGCCTGTTCGAGATAGGCCAGAGAGGATCGGCGATCCTGGCAGGCTTCCGACACCTTGGCGGCTTTAAAGATGAGGGGCAGGCGGTCGGGGGCGATGCGGAGGGATTCTTTCATCCGGCCCCGGGCTTCCGTGCAGCCGGAAGTTCGCGCGAGATAGAACGCCATGCGACCCAGCAGGTTGGCGTCCAGCGGATTGACGAGAAGTTGCTGGCGGCTGAGGGCGATGGCTTTGAGATAGGACTCGCGGGCTGCCGCTTCCGAGCCCGGGATTTGAACTTCGGCGTCGGCGAGATTGCCCCACCAGAGGGGATTGTTTCCATCCAAGTCAATCGCGTGGCGGTATTCTTCCCGGGCACGGGCGTAGTCGCCTTTGAAGTGATAGATGGCGCCGCTGTTGGAATAGGCGGTGGTGTTGGGGCGGAGCGCGAGCGACTTGCCGAACTCATTGAGCGCGTCGTCGAAGCGATTCGTGAAATAGTACAGAGTTCCGAGATTCGTGTGGCCGTCGGCCGACTCGGGCGCCAGTTTGACCACCAGCGAAAGGGGCTGGATCGCTTTTTCGTATTCGCCGCGATTCATATAGAAGATGCCGAGGTTGGTGTAGGCGGGGAAGTAGCTGGGTCGAATCCGGGTGGCTTGGGAGTAAGCGTTCTCGGCGTCCCCGGGGCGGCGTAAGGCGATGTAGGCGCTGGCGAGATTCGTGTACGCGGAGACATTGGTGGGATCGAGAGCGATGGCTTTTTGAAACTCGGCTTGAGCCTTATCGGGCTCGCCGGTGGCGCGGTAGAGGCGGCCAAGGGTATTGTGAGCCTCGGTCTCATCGGGATTGATTTCAAGGCTGCGCTGAACTACCAGGTCGGCTTTAACCAACCATTCGCTGTCTTTGGTGGCCTGATAGCGGCGCAGGTAAGCTTCGCCGAGGGTAGCCTGTGAGGCGGCTAAATTCGGCTCCTGTTTTAGGCTCAGCTCAAGAAGTTCGATGGCGCGATTCAGATTGGCGGGGACTTCCGCCCGGAGGAGCAGGCCTTTGGCCTGTACGTAAGCGTCATTGGCGGCGGGAGTTTTCGGTCCGCCCGGCGCATCGCCACCAGAGAGATCGAGGAGGTTGAGCAGGGCGGAGGTGAGGAGCGTGGTGAGATGGCTTCGCTCGGACCGGCTGATAGGCACGATTCGGGAAGCGATCTGGCGCAGGGAGGCGGCGTCGGAGAGATTCACGACCACGAGGATGCGGTCACCGTCGGATTGGAGGCTGCCGCTGACTGCGAGGTTCACGGGGAAGGCTTTGCGCGCTTCACCCACGCTGTGTAATTGCAGGCGGCGGACGTCGGCCGATGGGATCACCCACAGAGTGCGGTGAAAACGCTCCATCTGCGTGAGGGAACTGGTAAGGAGTTCGACGACGCCATCGCAAAAAGCCTGATCGGAGGGGTCGCGGCTGAGGTTTTCGAAGGGCAGGACAACCAGCTGGCGGGATTCCGGTAGACGAGGAGGCATCCATCGATCGCGGGTTAGCCAGGCGGACGAGGCAAGCACGGCCAAAATCAATAGCGCCCCGGGCAAGATCCAACGTCGGCGAGCGGCGGACACCGGGGCAGAGGCGATCGCCATGGTCCGTGTTGCTCCACTTCCGGCAGTCTCGATGGTCCGTAGTTCGGAGAGAGCGAGCGGAAGAGGAGGACGGTTTTCGGGGCGTTTCTCGAGCAATCCGTCCACGAGGGAAGTGAACGAGGCGGGGAAGTCTGGCCGGATGGTCGCCATGGGAGGAGGCGAGTCGTAAGCAATGCTATGGAGGGTTGCTGGGATGCTGTCGCACCTGAATGGACTGCGGCCCGAAGCCATCTGATAGAGGACGACGCCAAAGCTGAACAGATCGGATCGGTGGTCGACGGGCTGGCCACAGGCCTGCTCGGGAGACATATAATCGGCGGTGCCCATGACCAGGCCGGGCCCGGTGAGTTCGGTGCCACCTCCGGTGTGGGCCAGGCCGAAGTCGATGATTTTGGGAACATCTTCCCCAGAAAAAAGGATGTTGGCCGGCTTCAGGTCCCGATGGACGACATTGTGCAAATGCGCGTGCGCGAGGCCGGAAGCGACCGCCGTTGCGACGCCGAGAATTTCGCCAAGGGAGAGTCTTCCGCGCCGGAGGCGTTCTTCGAGCGAACCTCCGGGCAGATATTCCATGACGATGTGGGGTGACTCGCTGGTGAGTGCGACGTCGTAGAGCGTGGCGATGTTGGGATGATTGAGACCCCCAATGCTACGCGCCTCGCGGATAAAGCGGTCTCGTGCCTTACCGTCGGACAGACGGTCAGAGCGGACCATTTTGATGGCGACGGTGCGGCCGATGCGGCGATCCTGGGCGAGGTAGACAGCGCCCATGCCGCCTTCGCCGAGTTTTTCCAGGAGTTCGTAGCCGGCGAGATTATCCCTGTCCACCGGGTTCCTCAGGTAAGATCATCACACAGAAGGGAGCGAGCCGCACGTTTGCCTAGGCTTTGTCGGGTCAATAAAAAAACCGCGATCCGACGATTTAGCTCCGGTTCTTCCTACAGTCGCGAAATTTTCGGTTTGCTGTTCCACCGAGCTTGACTGATGAATGTCCAGACCGCGAAGGTGTGGTCAAGAGCCCATAAGGAGGGTTATGGGGATGTTCCTGCAATTCTCGCATCGCGTTCGCCGAATGTTAAATGACGGAACGGACCGGTCGCGTCACTTGTCGGAAGGCCTTGGGTTGCGACACACCTTGGCATGCTCCTGCCTAAACCGCCAGATAATTGCCATTGTCGGCAATGGTTTTCTGCTCGTGATGGGATCTATGCCGGGGGAGTGACCACCAGGCGCTCCCGACGATCTCGATAAGCGAATCGCCTGGAATCCACTCCACTGCCATGCAAGCCCTGGAGGGAGCTTTGCCTGGGCTAAAATAAGTCCCGTAGATTTTGTTCAATGCGTCGTACTGGGCTTTATGAGCATCGAAGCGGGCTTTGCCAACAGGCATGGGAACACATCAGCGTGAGGAAGGCGAGAAAACCTCCAAGTGGAGGATGCTGTCCATCGTACAGCCTGCGCGCTCAATCGATTTCTTAAGCGCATCCATCGTGCGAACGACATTTCTCAAAAGGATCCGTTACTAAAATGTGGCCGTCTTCGGGGTAGCCGTCATTAGAACCAGCGCCAGAGAAGTAATAGACTCCGTTCTGTATATGGTTGTTGCGGCGAGTTCGATCCCCAGAGGGTTGGTCGGTGGTTCCGCCCCAAGTCGGGCCTGCTGGGCGAAAAGCATCGGCGCACCCCTGGTTGGCATCCGCGCCACCCAGCGTGGTGAGACCCCGGGCAAGCCGCGCGAACCGTTTCTGCTCCGGGATGTCTCGACGATTCTCCTCGACTGCGGCATCCAGCCGGAGGAGTGCTTTCGACTCCGGTGGGAACATTGTCAGGACGACACGATCGAAATCACCTAAGGCAAGACCGATAACGCTCGCCGGCGCATTCCGCTCTCGAAGCGAGTGCAGTCAATCCTAACGATGAGACGTACAGAAGTCGCAGGGCCCTGGATTTTTCCCGCGCCAAACAAGAGCGGCCACATCGAACCGTGGAGCGTTCGCGGCCAGCACGCCAAAGCTTGCAAGCTGGCGAAGGTGGAACATTTCCCGATTTACACCTTTCGCCACACGTGCCTGACGCGTTGGGCGCCATTCATGGACCCGTGGACACTCGCGTACCTCGCCGGCCACCGCGATATGAGCATCACGAAGCGCTATGTTCACCCGCAGGAATTTAGCACACGTGCCGCGATGGAGAAGGCCCGCGTGGCTTTGAGTGGGCACAATTCTGGGCACAGTGCGATTGTCGGCTCCGATTTGCAAATCGCAAATTAGCCCGTAACTAACTGATATATTGTAAGTTGTTGGTGCGCCCGGACCGATTCGAACGGCCGACCCTCTGGTTCGAAGCCAGATGCTCTATCCAGCTGAGCTACGGGCGCTTATCGTGATCTTAGCACGGCGGGACGGGCCTCAGAGCATATGGACTGGTCAGGAAACCTGCCGCTCGATGGGTCTTCTGGTGCTGAAATGCCAGCACCACAGGCCGAAAAAGGTGTGCGAGAGGGGTGAACATCTGACTCATGAACAACTGGCTCAAATTGGTGAACACCTGGCTCACAGGGGGAGAGCCTCTGGCCCAAAGTGGCCTTTCAACACCTTATGTACACGCTCCGCAAACGGCTGTCCTTCCGGGGTCTCCAGCCAGTCCGTGAAAGCTTTCGATTTTATTGTTCTCCAAGGAAGGCGTTCCGGATTGCTACCCGCAGTTCTGCCAGCAACCACAGCCATTTCCCACATCAGGTCTTTGGCGGCTTCCGGGAGAGCTTCATGCTCTCTCCTGGCTCGAATGTATTCTTTCAATGCTTCGCTCACTTCTTCACTCATAAGCTCTCCTTAACTCCATCAAAAAACATGAGATATTAATTTCTGTCAATCCGCCGAAAACTTTCGCTGTTGGCCAGCATCATATGAACCACAGTCTCACCAATCATGTTTGCAGGCCGGTCCTTTGTGGCGCTCCTGCCGCTCCATGCACGCATCTCGTGCCCTTACGTCGAACCACGTGTTGGCGAATTCCGGGACGAAGTGTCCAGAGTCGTTGAAGAATCCCGCGACTGCGGCGTACATGTGCGGCAAGTCTTCCCAAGTGCCTTTCAGGAATGCGCTCACATTTGCAGCGGACTCCCTCTCCGCAACCTGTGTCCAGAATGCGCCGTGGCCTTCTTTAGCAACCAGGAGCACTGGTTCCTTAAGCCTCCGAATTTGGCGATATCGACACTGCTTCTCCGGGACAGCGTGAATCACAAATTCATAATCGTCACTGCATTTCTGGTAATTGTCGCCTTCTGGCGGCTCACCGCCGCCGAATTTGAAGGGAACCGTTGGTCCTCCCTTCCCAATGGCTAGCTCGCAGACATAACGTGTTGGTTTTCGCATCAATCCCCCCTGAATTTCTCAGCTCGCTTTGGAGCCGACCGCTTTCTGCGGATCCTCAATTCGCCGAATCTCCCGCTCAATCTCGTTGACGCCCTTCTGGATTCTGTCCCATTCCGCATGGCTGTAATGATTCGTCATGGCATCCGATCCGTGGCCGAGGAACTTTCTGCGCTCCGTTTGGCTCCAACTGGCCATACTGGACGTGATTGAGGCAAAACTACGGCGACCAACGTGAAACGTGAATTTCAGACCCAGCCGGTCGGCCACTTTGTTCAAGACCCGCGCTTTAAGGTTGCGGGTATTCAGGGGCTTCCGACGTCTTACAGTTGAACAGAACACCACGTCCTCGTCGTCGGTCCATCGGGACCGTGCCTTGTGGTTGCGTAGGGCCTGAACAATCATGTCAGGCAGCGGCAAAATCCGTTCCCGGTTTTCCGATTTCGTCGAACCGAATTCTTTCAGATAATAGTTTTCGGTCACCCGCAGTGACCTGGGCGGCATCACTTCGCCATCCCGCACCTCGGGTTCATCCGTCAAATTCAGCGACTTCCAGCGCAGGCCCAACAACTCGGCCTCCCCAAGGCTCAACATGATGCTGCACATTGCCATTTCCCGCGCCGGATGTTGGGCAGTTGACGGCATGGCCGCAATCAGATCGCTGGCCTGACGGACCGTCAAGGAGTGCAGCTTCATCACCTTCTTTTTCTGCGGCAGCTTCACATCCTGAGCCGGATTCTCACCCCAATAAGCCTTATTCAGCTTGGCGTTTCGAAACAATCTCGAAAGGCCAGTTCGAAAATGCCAGCAGGTTTTATGGCTATAGCCTTTGCGGGTGCCGCCTTTTTGGTCAATCTGGATGACGACCTTAGCTTTTAGGTTGATAAACTCCTGAACGTCCCGATGCTCAATTTCGGCGATCTTGCGTTCGCCGAAGGCAGGCAAAATGTGGGATTCCACCAAATAGAGCTGGTGAGCGCGGCTTGCGGCCTTGTCCAGCGCCATAATGTCCTGACGGTAGAACCGGTCGTAATACTGCCGCACCGTCATGTCGGGCTGGACCTCCGGCTTCAAGTTGGCCAGAAACTCGTCCGCGACTTCGCGGGCTTGGTCCTCATCAAACTGGCTGGTTGAACCAAGCCTCTTCTTGACGCGCACGTCCACAATTTTGCCCTGTACCAGTTTTTTGACCGTGTGCGTCAGAAACCAGCTTGGGCCGACTTTGTGCAAATAACCTGATGGTCGACTTTCTCTCTTTTTCATAATTAAAGCTCTCTGGCGGGTGCCAGCACGAGCACCCTCACCCAGGAAATCACGCGAAATAATTCTGGCGCTACTGGGCATCCTGAATGACTGTGTTGAATGCCTGCGGCATTTCCTTTTAACTCCTTGGTTTGTATTTGAAATCTGTATTCTCCGCTCAATCATCTGTTGCATCCGGATCTCTGAAGTGATCCAGCAGATTTGGCGGAGGGAAATTACACGTGTCTTCGGGCAACTCATTCGCCCGCACGAAGGTGTCGTACGCCCTCGCTCCTTCGATTTCGGTGTCGAAATACCCGAGATGGCGACTGCGGCCCTCAAAGTAGATCGCCACCTTCCATTTCGACCCATGACGGCAAACCCCGTTATATTCCGAACTCTTGCCAATGCGCGACGGAAGCGCCGGGTTGAGACAAGACTTTCTAAACGACCCGATGATCAAGTTTTCGCGCCGAAAATCCATTTTGTCGCCGTTGTCGTGACGGATGAAGCCCCGAACGCGCTGGCCAAGTATAAAGCGTTGGAGCGACAGTCGCTTCTCGCCGGGGCGGCGCTGCATCACGACGTGGCCACTTTTATCGAGCAACCAAGTGTAGCGGCATGCGGGGAAGTAATCGGATCGGTCGAGGATGGCGAGGCGGTCCGAGCCACGTACCGCCATTTCGACGATGTCCGACTTGTCACACGTGACGCCGGTCATACGCCCGCTCCTTCGGAGCCTTTTCCAAACAGCGACACGCAATGTTCTGCAAATTCGTCCGCTTCCCCGGTCTGCAGTAACACGCCGAAATACTTAATGCGAGATGACGTAGTCTCGATGATGCCGCCTGATCGCCGCACTCCCCATGAATGTTGTCGCCAACGGAAACCGTCTGAATCATCGAGCGCATATCCGATCGCGCATCCGATGATGTCCGGAACCGACGAGAAGGCCTGCTCTCTCCATCTCCATAGCTGGGCGACATTGAGATGGCAGCCAAACTTCTCCATGATTTGAAACTGCACTGGTCCTTCCATCACGAAACCTCGGTCGAGCAAATCCTGCACATTAGGGTCTGGCGTCATACTGAACGGAAGCATCAACTCACTTTGTGTATCAATTTGTTTCAATAGCTTCTCCAAGGCGATGAGCTGGGGTGCTGAGCGATGAATTCTTCAGGCCTGCATATCAATAGTTCCAGCTGTTCATCGTTGAGTCCGCCCGTCATATCTCGCGACGAACTCTGTTCGTTCCGGGCTGGATTTGCCTCTGCCCTTGGAGGTTTGATTTTTTTCTTGATTTTCATGCTTTCCTCCAGTAGCCGTAAACGCAGCGAGTCCCACCTCGATCAGGGTTATGAGTATCGTGGATAACGCCGTCGATAACTGCCGTTACATGTCCCGATAAACTCGCAATCACGCGCCCATCTGGGAGTTCGCCTGCGCACAGATGCATAGTGCAGCCAGTGCCAATCCCCATCGTTGGCGTCCATTTGAACCCCAGTGACTCGATATAGGCCCGCGTTGTCGGCTTGTGCACGCCAGTTCGAGCGCTTGATTTTCGCTTACGCCTCTCGCAGACCGCTGCCTCGTTGATTTCCTGGTAGACCTCTTGATATGGCTTCCCAGTTACAATTGCGACGGCCCTGCATACGCAATCACCCGTCGTTCCACGAAATCCGACAGCGGCTCGCCCGCCGTCATTAGTCTGGAATTCGAGTAGCTTCTTGATTTTCATTCGTCAGTCTTCCTAGTTTTCCGAGTAGCCTATCTTGGTTGAATAGGCCCATCACCACCATTGCGCTGGGGAATGGCGCGGAATTCCGCGCCCCGCCGAAGCGTAGCCGCCCGCGCACGAAATACACGTGACCTCGGCGGGCGTAGTCTTGCCACCATGCCGTATCGGTTCGGGCAGGCAGTAGACAGACTACTAATGCTCCTCGCTCCGATTCTTCCCAGGCTTTCCGGACCCATTTACCGATGGCTCGGCCATACGGCGGGTTCATGAACACCTGCGTGGGCCGCGAACCCTCCTGCCACCGCCGCGCCAACCCATCCTGCTGCTTCGTGAAATACCTCGAACATTTCGCATTTTCCGCCGTGGCGCACGGGTCCAGGTCGAACCCGCCGAAGCACCACGACAGTTCTTGGAATAGCGCGGCAGGCGTCGGCCATTCATCTGTAGCGCTCGAAAAATGGACTGGATGCGGCGATGCCATCGGCTAGTTCACCTGCTGTCCCGGCGTGATTTCCTCAATCACGCCGTCATGCCGCAACACGCCGACCCATTCCCCATGCAGCCAACTGTTGTCATCCCATTCGCCGATTACAATGCCGAAGCTGAACGATCCGCAATGCTTGAATGCGGCGGTCAGTGACTCGAATTCGGACACCTCTGCGACCGCCGTGTTGATGGTCACCATATCGCCGTCTTCTTCGCGGGTGATGACGAGGATCGGCAACTCATTATGCTCTAGCCGATCCATTTGCTCTTTCGTCAACTTTTTCAGGCATTGAACGATAAACTCGTTTACGCTTTCCCCATTAACAGTGGTCATATTTTTGGTTGCTGGTTCTCCTCAAATGTGAAGCCTTCTGGCCATACCGCCCGACCATCTTCGTCGTCTTCGGTCGTTATCACGAGTCCGATCAGCTGTTCCGCCCTCTTACGCACTTTCCAAAACTCCCGCGCCTGCGCGAGATCATCTTCGCTGAAGCCGCCGCCTCGCAAGATCCGGACCACCGGATAGTTGTTGTATTCCGCCGCAGTACAAATGCCGTGCTCATAGCACGACACATGGCTCGCCGGGGCCACTGCCTTTCCGTCGCTCGCGACTAAGCTGGCGTGGATTTGGGCGGCTTCATCCGGGTTGGTTTGATATGCGCTTGGAATCAGGGGCCGTTCGCCGGTTCGTGAACCGCCGCCCGCTTCATGTGAACCGAAATACGGAATTCCTGCCGCCAGCAGCGCTTTCTGATCGGTCTCGTACCACTTCCGCAAATCAATCTTCAGGTGGAACATGCCTTGACCCGGATCCACTTCGAACCCAAGTTTCTTGAACGCCGGAATGTCCTGTGCTCGACAGCAAATTTCCATCACGATTCTATTTTTCATAAACTCTCTCTCTCCTTTTGATTTCACGTTTTGGAACCGAACTCGTTCGGTCTGCAAACGCTAATCAATCGCAGAGTGTTTCATGAGGCACAATCCAACCGTGTCCGCAGTTCTCCTGCGGCACCATAGCTCTGCGATTGATTAGCGAGAGTGCCGCCGAGCGAGTTTCGCTCGCTGCAATGCGGCACACTATTCGCTACTTGGTATCGGAGCAGGCCCGACATGCCTGCTTGTTCTGCGAGATCGCTCTGCCACGCCCGCAACGCTTTGAACCGACTGCCGGTTTGGCTTTGAGTGGTTTAGCTTGGGCGCGTATGCGTCTTCCGTTGGAGTCCATAAACTTTGTTGACGGTATGGAAACACCCTTCATGGCTTCGCCGCCTTGGTTTTCCGGCACATCTCCTCGATCCGCGCCCGATCTACCGGCGACAACCGCAACAGCGCCCGGTCTCGCAAACGGTCTTCCCATTGCGACCAGAATGAAACCGGCACCCTCGCCGACCCGATTTCGAGATGCAAGCGACTCAGATTCGCACCGTCGCGCCCGCCGATAATCAGCTGTCCGGTCATAACGGTGCGACCACCCGGCAGGATCAGTTCCGTCGAGAACTCGCCGATTGCGACCGTATAGTCGAGCTGCTTCGGCTCGTCGTAGAGCCTGACCGTGGGGTTCACGGCGTGATCGGGCAGGACACTGAGTTCTAACCTGATTGCCCTATCTCGCTCCACACGCTCACCTGAGCTTTCACCACGACCGTATATGTGGCCGTTCTGCCATTCGATCCACCCGTCGTCGTCGTCGAAGTGCGCACAGTATTCCAGCCGTAATTTCCAGTCCGGATGCTCTTCGGCGATCTTGGCGAAGAAATCCTCTCCGTCGCGGACTTCGTCGATATAGATGTCTACGTCGTATTCGTCGCCGTTGGTGAAGGTTATAATGTCGCCATAGCGAGAGAAAGCTAAGTCCTTAATGTGCTCGGCAATATAGTCGCGCAAGGCAGGGCGGCCATTCTCAGAAGCCTTGATTTTGAGGTGTGCGGAGCTACCCATTCGCCACCTCCTGACGAACTTCGTTCGTTCCCGTTCTCACGCTGCGGCATTTACTGCACTGACAGCCGTCCCGCGTCTCGAAGTGGTCCGTTTCCATGTCCGGGTAGCAATACTGGGGAAATGGCCACTCGTCTTCCGGCCTATTGAGCCATTCGCGCGGGAACGCACATTCTCGACAACGGTTCAGGCTCTCGCAGCACGCTCCGCAACCGTGACCAGGAGTTCGCTCGATGATGCTCAGTTCGTGAGCGTTATAACCATCGGGCGCACAAACCAAATTCGGATCGAGATGGGGATGAACACGCTTGGGCCTAGTGATGTCGGTGCCCATGATGAGTGGTGCTGCTGGGTCAACGTGTTCTGGGGCGTAGTTCGCAGCGAAGGGGTTGAGACCAGCTTCTTCTTCCCAGCGGTTCCCCACATCCCGCAGTCGCTTGCGTGCGGCTTCCGCCAGTTCGACCGTGGCGTAGTGAAAGCGACCAACACGCTGGCCCGGCCGTATGACCTGCCAGTCACCCTTGATTTCGGCCACCAGTTCCACTTCGGCGGCGGCGGCGTTATTGCAAATGATGTCGACCGGTACACCGATGCGCTTGGGCCAGTTCGACATCACCGAGGCGTCGAATGGCCAGCCGGTGTCGCGGTAGCAACTGGAACCGTAGTCGTAGCCGCCAACGTAGTCGAGTCGAAGTTGCTCCTTTATCTGCTCGATGGCGGCGAGTTTCTCGTCTCGTGACCAGATAAGGGTCAAGTACGGTAGCTGGTGTTCATCGCCGTCCGCGCCCAGAAACATTAGCAGCGAATTGCGTGCCTCCAATACCCCGAGGTGCAATGCGTCGACGTCGCCCTGATCGACGCCGAGCAACCTCGCCACGGTAGCCTGCAGGAAGTGCAGCAACACAGTATACTGGGCGACGTCAGGCATTGGCCACCTCGCCGATGCTCGCGCCATCGGCCAAGCAATCCCGTGCCTGCTTTAAAATTCTGCCACGCTTTCGTTCCGCGACTTTCACCAAGCGGTCGAAGGCTTCCTCCGCCAGTTCAGCTAATTTCGTCGAAGTCAGCGCCGCGATTTCCATTTCGAGAACACCAACGGCCCAAGCCTGCAACGCCTCGGCGCGGAGACCGTCGTCGAAACCCCTGCGGTACATGGGATCGTTTGTAACGGGATCGGGACCATTCGAGATCGAGGTCTCTTCGTCTTGTTCCTTTCCCGAGCCTCCCTTCGGGGGTTTCAGCTTCGACGCCAACTCTTTGACCGTCATCGCCTTCGTCTCCGGATCAGCCAAGACCTCGATCACCTTCGAGTGATCAATTTTCTCCTGCCGCGCCAGCAACACCGCTTTGGCTGTGCCGTATTCTGCGATTTGATCCTTGAGCGGCGACCGCGCGATCGCCATGTACTGCTGCGCGGTTCTCGGCTCGATTCCGACCCTTACGAGGAAGGGAAGGAACAGGCCATGAATCGATTTGTCTTTGACTTGGATCAAAATCTCGCCCGCCGCGACGACGTTGGTCGCAATATTGCGGTGAAACCCATCGAACTGCACCGCGAGCGCCTCTAAGTCATTTGTCAAAAGCGCGATGATTTCGCTTTTGTTCGCGGCCAACTCGGTGTAGGACTTGGGACCGGTTCCGTTCGATTTGAACAGTGGCTCGAACCCAGTTGTCGGGATGCTCGCGACATCGGTCAGCTCCCGATCCTCGAACGCGGCTTCGCCGTTGGGCTTAACGAGGGCGATATTGCGCGGAGCGGATGGGACCCGCTCCGTCTCAACATTGGACGAACTCTCCGCGCCGGGTACCACATTCGACGCTTCGTCCGGATCGGCGGCTACGGCAATCTCTGTTAGGGCTTCCGGCTCGACGCAGCTGCCCTCCACGGCGGGAGCTTCCTCCATCTTCACGTCAGACTGCGGCACGGCGGCTGCGCCTTCGTCTTCCAATTCGGAGGTCTTTGTCGCGATCCGATTTGTGCGGCGCTTCCGGGGACTTTCCAGACATTCCGACGCGCCACCAGACGATGATTTAGCAGTGGTGTAATCGGGCATCGGCTGCATTGTTACGTGCATTTCATTCACTCCTTCTTGGGGCGCTCTTGATCTTGCTAATCGCCCGCCATTCCAGAATCCCAAGGCCAAAA
Source organism: Bryobacterales bacterium (assembly GCA_963813145.1). Taxonomy (GTDB): domain Bacteria; phylum Acidobacteriota; class Terriglobia; order Bryobacterales; family Bryobacteraceae; genus Palsa-187. The sequence continues at coordinate 249,757 of CAWEXX010000001.1, read as the reverse complement.
CTTTCGGGCTACAAATTCCGAAGAAGTGATTGATTCCTATGCGCTTATTGGAATTTCGAATACCGTGAAAGTTCGGGACAGTTTGGGAGAGTTCGGGAGAGATTCGGGAAAGAATTGCGAGGGCGGGCCGGGGTTAAACTGGGACCCAATCGATGCGCGAGGAGCGCTTTCGAGGGTGCTTTAGAATCGTCACGGACTGACTGAATCCGAATTCGGTTTCGTTTTCTTAAATCTCAATACTACTTGGACACCGGTAATGCTTCTTTGAGTGCGTACTCGATGTCTTTTTTGAACTTTGTCGGATCTTCGTCTGCGATATCCTGCCAACGTTCGTATCTGGGGGCCTTCGAACTGTCAGGCTGACGGCTCTTGCCTTTGTTAATCGTGATTTCCTCGTTTTTGTCCAGTTCAGCTGCAATCTCATCCAAGTACTTGGGATCGTGCCAACAGCTTTTCCAATTTTCGCCGCAAACTTTTCTGACGATTCCTAGAATGGCCTGATGACGGTCAATATCCTTCTTCGGCCCACGCCTGCCTCTGGGCGGAAGACCCGCCGAATCCGTAGTGGGGGGAGGGTCATTAAGCGCAGCTTGCTCGGCGCTCATCGCCCCGGTGGCTCGCGCAGCCCATTCGCTAATCGGGGCCTCAAGTGCTCTTATCCACTTCGTTAGGACATCGTTGCAAACCCAAGGTAGTCCGCAAATCCCGTCGGTATCTGTTTTCTTTTGAAAGCGAGGACGGGGTATCCAGCCGTAGCGAAGCGCAAATCCCAGCGTCATTATCGACGCCTCCCGCCCGAAAATTTGAGAATCCAGCGGGAAGTTATTCTCTTCCAGCACTCTGATAATCGCCGCGTACGCCTGCTGGAGGGTTACCCGTGCATCACCGATCTCATGCCGAGTGTGATCGGCGTTGGCTTTCAACATCGCCGTAAGGATCTGCTGCCGCGCCTGAGGGGTCATTAGCCCATCGAGAGTCCATGACCTTTTGCTTGCGCTCTTTTCGCTCTCCCAGCGTTCCTGTAGTTGATCGATGATTCTCATATCTTTATAGATAGCTGACCCGATTTCAGGATCTCCACCGCCGCTTACAACTTCAGCCCAAATCCTTCCGCACGCGCTCCATGCCTGCCGGAAATCTGATCGTATATGATTGCAGACGGGCATTGCCATGGGTAAAGACGCCATCGTCGAGAAGCTGCGCCGGGAGCTGGCCGAGCCGATCACCACCGAGCGCCAGGTCGTGTACATCCTCGTAGAAGTCAGAAAGCTCATGGAGCGCGACGCGGTCGAAATCGAGAAACTGATCCGGCGGCGAGAACTCCCAAAATTCGACGGCCTGCGATTTTTCTGCAACTGGGCGTTCCATGCCGACATGACAGACGGGCCGGTCAAGAATGACCTCTCCTTTCTGGGCCACATCGTGGAGGTGATGCGAGTGGGCCGGAATCTGACTGCGAAGGAAACCGAGAGAACTCAAAGGTTACTCAGTTTCGGGGATGCCAGGCCGGAGTTCTTGGCGGTCGTCCGCTACGCAGGGTTGAACCGCGCAGTGCCGCACGTTTTCAGTTCATCCTGGTGGGCTGCGTTCCTGCGTCAATATGTCCAGGTGATTCAAGATTGCCCGATGGTGCTTGAGATGCCCGGACCGGGCGGAGTGAAGAAGGCGAGTGTAGCCGGACACGAAATTCTGGAGGGCCTTCAGGAGGAAAAGGAAGTCGAGTCGGTTTTCCGGATCAACTGGCGCTTCGAGCTGGAGGACGGTGAGCAATTTCCGATGGAGCAGGACCTTGCGATTGAGCGGCACATCCCCAACCTGTTTGGTCGTCACGGCCGGATTGCCCAGGGCGGACGCCGGAACCAAGAGTTGTGACAGAGCGAGGGTAAAAACCTTTATGGTTCTTTTTCTTCTTCTGGATTTCTACCCGGCTGGTGTCACACTCTGATGAAGAACAGTAACCCCGCCCTGCGCTCCTATGAGCCAATCGGCTGGAGCGATTTTGAGCGCCTTCTTGCGCTTGCCCGGCGAGACCGAGAAGAATTTTTCAGGCGGTATCCAGACTGGGACCTGTACCGGGATCGGATTCTTGGAACTGCGCTTTGCCAGGGGGCCGCGCTCCACTACATCCGTCCCGAGGTCGGAATCAACGACTTTGACGTTTACACCTTCTACGCGGCTCACCCTCACCGGCGGTGGTACGCCAAGCGGCGTCGAGCGGTCGATCTCGGCGACCCGCGATTCGGGCGATCAGAGGTTGCGCCGCCCCATTTTGTCGGCCGCCGCGTCGATCTACTGGGACGCACTCTCGACGTTGTACCAGAAACCGACCTTGTGGAACCGAGCAATTGTTCGAAAAAGAAGGAAATTAAGGATCGGCCTGCTCGCACTTATTTTTGTGCATTGCCAACCTTCCACGATTTAATGTGTTAATTTCTACAAAGGGATTCGAAGAAGCAGCTGGTAAATCATTCTCGTCGTCCCGGATCGGTGGTTTAACGTGAAAATGATACTGAGGCGGCTCGTAAAATATCATGTCACCATTCTTCTCACAGCGATCACGATATTCGTGAGCTGCGGATCGAATCCTAAAGGTCCTACCGCATCTCCAGTGGAGACCGTGATTGAGAAGAGGCCTAGCATTCAAGCTTCAGAATTGCCTGACGCTTTTCGGAAGGCGATAGATGTTTCGTCAAAAAGTTCTGCGGTCGATAACCTAAAAACTCAGAATTCTTTAACTCTAGACGGAACGACCCTCACGATCGGACCAGTTGGCGGAAATCGGACTGTCAGCCTTGCGTTCAATAAGCTCACGTTGATCAATGGCGCACGTATCGTCACGAATGGCAACCATTTGTCCATTGTGGCTATGGAACTTGAATTCAACGGCAGCGGAGGTATCGACTCCTTCTTAGGTGAAACTCTTAAGGCGTCTGTCGGGGCCGACGGCTCCGACGGTGGCCAGGTCGAAATTTACGCAATCAACAACGTAACAGGTTCACTGCGAATTTCCCTTCCTGGACAAGCCGGAGGAGATGGCGCTCCAGGAGCAGCTGGATCTCCCGGTTTAGCCGGGCCTAGAGGTCAAGACGGTGTGAACGCCGCTATTGGTTGTGCTCATGGCGGCACGGACGGCGGCCCAGGCGGCACAGGCGGAACCGGTGGTGAAGGAAAAGCCGGAGCCACCGGTGGGAATGGCGGCAATTTAATTCTTCGAGGTCAGGCTTCGTCCAAGAGCCACGTTGACCAATTCCCCTACGAGGCACCGCCTGGGATTGGGGGCATCGGAGGAGCAGGCGGATCTGGGGGGCCTGGTGGACCAGGAGGTGAAGGCGGTAGCGGATCAACATTTTGCGGCGGCGGACATGGCGGCCCACCAGGTGCAACTGGAGCCAAAGGATCGGCAGGATCTAATGGTTCCAACGGAAAGTCTTCAGGCGCAAGACAGCTCTTAGCGTCCTAGAATGACGATTCGAAAAAACATGTCGAAACATGTAAAGCGGATGGACCGGCCAATCCGTTCTAGTGACAACTCCGGGGAATTCACCAAGTTTTTCCGAAATTACGTGAATGGTTGGGTGGCAGTGGCGGTGCTTCTTCCTACCGCGATTACATGGAAAGGTATGCCAGTCTATCAGTCGCAGCGCGGCGTCCTAACAACCTATACAGCCCTTACTTGTGTACTTACGCTAGCCTTCTTGTTCTACAGCCGAGATCTTTTTGCCGCGACTAGAAACATAAGATCTCGCCTTGGCGCTATAGGAATGTTCTGTCTGCCTCTGATCACGATATTCGCCGCCGGGTTTTGCGGCTACAAGTACGTGCAGCTCTTGTCAGAGTCGGCCTTCTATGCCCAGAAACACGTTGAAGAGGCTTTGCCGACACTCTCAATGGATCAAATTCAAGGAGGGACTTCGCTAATTGTGTATTACATCTTGACCGTTGCCTTCGCCGAGGTTGCATTGTTTTTGATGGCTTTTCGCGAGTGGAAGCCGCGAGAAGGGCGCGTAGATTGAATCGATTCGTTGTGATTAACTAGTCCGATCCCGTCGAGTTGGGGGTTACCGCGTTTTAAATGGGCGAGCGCCCTGCCGGACGCCTCCGTGGATCGACCGCGACCTCAGATGACCTCGGAATTACTGAAGGAGCTTCACCGAAGGTCCCGAACCGGGTCGGCCGTTATGTGACTGGGCCGTGACATCACGGGAAACGGATTCCACGATGCTCGCCTGATTAGCTTCCGCCGGTCGTTTGCACTCCGCTATGGGCGATTTGTGCCAGTTCCGCATACCGGCCGAGAGCATCGGCAAGCTGCTTTGAAGGCGAGGCCGAGCTTCTGGCTTCAGCAGGCGCGGGCTGCCGACCAGATCACTATTGCCTGTGCCCGCGAAGTAGCCACGTTCTAGGCGCACGACTCCGCGAACTTTGTTACGATGATCGTTGGCTCAACGCGCAGCTCGGAAAACGATCAGGCCGGACAACCCGGCGTTCGACGAGTACTATTCTCTTCTTAACGAGTATCGACAGCAGCGAATCAAGCATGAAGGTGCCGTCAGTACAGCTTTCGAAAATCTTCTGACAACCCTCGCAAGGCAACGCGGATGGGTTTTCATTCCTCTTCTGGCAGTGACGGGCAAGCGCCTTGTTCCCGATGGAACGATACGTGACGGGAATGGCCTACCCCGCGCCTATTGGGAGGCGAAAGATACCGATGACGATCTGGGTCAAGAGATCGAGAAGAAGCGGGCGAAGGGTTACCCACTCAACAATATTATTTTTGAGGACACCCAAACGGCGGTCCTCTATCAGGGCAAAATGGAGGTTCTTCGGGTTGATCTGAGCGACCGCAATCAGCTCCTACGCCTCCTTATACAATTTTTCTCCTATATCGAGCCCGACATCGAGGGATTCGAGGCTGCGGTTGAAGAGTTCAAGGAGCGGGTTCCAGAACTGGCGAAAGGGCTGCTTGAAAAAGTTAGGGACGCGCAGAAGTCAAACGCCAAATTCATCGCTGCCTTCGATGCTTTCTTCCAGCTTTGCCGCAGTTCGCTCGATCCTAATATTCCCAAGAAGGAAGTGGAGGAGATGCTCGTGCAGCATCTGCTCACAGAGCGGCTCTTTCGGCAGATCTTCGACAATCCGGAGTTCACACAACGGAACGCAATTGCGCATGAGGTTGAGCAGGTCATCGATGCATTGGTGAGTAAGAGCTTCAGCCGAACCGATTATCTCAAGAGTCTCGATAGCTTCTACATCGCTATTGAGAACGCTGCGCGTACGCTTCCGGATTTTAGCGACAAGCAATACTTCCTGAACACGGTCTATGAGCAATTCTTTCAGGGGTATTCGACGCGTCTCGCCGATACGCATGGCGTGGTCTACACACCCCAGCCGATTGTAGATTTCATGTGCGCGAGTGTCGTTCAGGTACTTAATGCTCATTTCGGACAGACGCTCGGTGCCCCAAATATCAATGTGCTCGACCCCTGCACGGGCACCGGAAACTTCATAGTCAACCTGTTACGGCGAGTCTCGAAAAGAAACCTGAACCAGTTCTACAGTGAACAGCTCTTCGCCAATGAAATCATGCTTCTCGCGTACTATATATCGGCCTTGAACATCGAGCACGCGTATTACGAAATATCCCAAACCTATGAGGCTTTCGAGGGTCTGTGCTTTGTTGACACGCTCGACATTGCGGAGACGAAGCAGAGGGGTTTTGCTTTCATCAACGAAGCCAACACTAGGCGGGTGGAACGGCAGAAGCGCACGCCGATCACTGTGATCATCGGCAACCCGCCATACAACATGGGACAAAAGAGCGAGAACGAAAACAATAAAAATCGCTCATATGACGAGATCGATGAGCGTATACGCGAGACCTACGCCAGGGATTCGACGGCTACGCTCAAGAATAAGCTTTACGACCCGTACGTGCGATTCTTTCGTTGGGCTATCGATCGCCTTGGAACGCTCCCCGGCATTGTCTGCTTCGTGTCCAATAACAGCTTTGTGGATCATGGGGCGTTCGACGGCATGCAGAAACATTTGCTACGCGACTTCACACGCATCTACCATATCGACCTCCACGGGGACGTAAATCGAGACCGGACCCTTAGCGGAACGCAGCACAACGTGTTCGGTATTCAGGTGGGCGTCGGAATCACAATTGCCGTTCGCGAAGATGGCCAGCGGCCCGATGATCACTCGCTCTTTTACCACCGAGTCCCGGAACGATGGACGCGCAACCAGAAGCTTGCATGGCTAGCTGAACGAAAGGACATCTCTCTTATCGACTGGCAGGTCTTACCGCCGTTTACATGGCTGGAATTGGAGACGGCTGTAGAGTTTGACGCGCTGATTGCGCTTGGGACCAAGGAAGCGAAGAAGCTTGGCGACGCCAATGCTCACGCCGTTTTTAAAAGTTACACGGTTGGTGTGCTGACGGCTCGCGACGAAGTCGCTTACGATTTCAGCCGGGATGTACTGGTTGTCCGGATGGAAAAATTCGTTGACGACTATAACGCTGAAGTTGATCGCTATCATCGAGCGAAGGAGAAGCAAAAGAAGAAGATCGACATCGACAAGTTCGTGCGTGAAGACCTGAAATGGACGCACAACCTGAAGCAATCGCTAAAGGTCGAGCGATCTGCAAGTGCGCAGCCGTCGAATTACCGGCGGTCCCTGTACCGTCCATTTTGCAAGAAATGGCTGTTCTTCGACCGCATGCTTAATGAGCGTGTGTACTTGACGCCGAGCCTATTTCCCTCCGAGGCGACCGAAGCAGAGAATATCGTCATCTGCTGTACCAGCCACACGCAAATGCCCTTCACCTGCATGGCGACGAACTGCTTGCCGAACGAGGCAGTTGGCGGCCGGAATGGCCAGTGCTTTGGTCTCTACAGCTACTCGGATGACGGTAATCAGCGAGCAGAAAACATCACGGATTGGGCGCTGACTGAGTTTAGAGACCATTACGTCGACAAGAGCATATCGAAGAGGGATGTGTTCAACTATGTGTACGCCATCCTTCACCATCCGCTATACCGGGCGCGGTTTGCGGAAAATTTACAGAGAGAAATCCCGCGTTTGCCCCTGGCGAAGGACTTTGGGCTGTGTGCGGCCATAGGAGAAAAACTCTTAACGCTCCATGTGAAGTATGAAAACGTCAAGCGGTTCGAGCTGGATTGGCTGGAAAACCCTAAAGAACCGTTGTCTTGTCGGGTCTCTGGGCGAATGCGGCTTAATAAAGATGCTGGAACCATCGAGGTGAACAGCTCGCTGACGCTGGGCGGCATTCCGAGAGAAGCGTTCGATTATGTTCTAGGCACACGTTCGGCGCTTGAATGGATCGTGGACCAATATCGTTGTGAGGAAGATCAAGCGGGCAATGTCACGTCTGATCCCAATGATCCGCAGAACGAACGGTACATCGTTGAGCTTATAGAGCGTGTCACGACGATGAGCCTGGACACGCTCACTCTGATTCGGGAGTTGCCGCCTCATCTCGATTTTGTTGCCCCCAATCACGGACGGAAGCGGGCGTTGAGAGTGTAGAACTCTACCCGTAGGCTTAATGAAAGCGGACTAAGGCACCGTTGGGCAGGAAGTCGGTTAGTGGAGATCGATGGTTCCATTGGTTGCTTAAATTACTTGACGCATCAAGCATTGAGCGGTACGCTTTTGGAGGTCGCGAGTGAGCGACTGGACACCAAGTCAAGATTGGAGGCCGGGCCGCTTCTGGTTCCAAGGCCCATAGAACCTATGCGGGTTCCTGATTTTGTACTAAAGAGTTCGGCATTTGTCGTCTCAATTGCGACTCCTGAAAGTTTAGATCAATACGATCTTGAAGGGACCGGATTCCTCATTGGGCTTCCATGCACACGGGCGAAGGGAAACCATTTTTTCTACTTTGTTACGGCGGCACACGTTGTCGCTAATAATAATGTGCAATATGGTATCCGTGTAAACCTGAAGCAAGGAGGAACGGAGATTGTACCGGTAGATCGTTGGTATCGGCATCCATCAGACAAACACGCTGAGGTTGCGGTAACACCATTCCGTAACAAATACCATGAGTATGACATCTTGTTTCTCGGTGAGGATACGTTCAGGTCAAGAGAAGCGATGCAGGAGCAAGACATAGGGATCGGAGATGAAGTCCATTTCCCTGGGCTGTTCACATTAGCTCAACTGGAAAGCGACCATCAAAACCTGCCTATTTTGCGAATGGGAAATATCACGATGCTTCCTCCGTTTCCAGTACCGACGGAGGCTGGACCGATGGAGGCATACCTCATCGAAGCTAGATCAATCGGCGGAATCAGCGGATCGCCGGTATTTTGTCGTCGGACTATGAGTGTGCTTTGGAACGACGAAGGTATCTTCCAGGGGAAACCTGTCAAGGCCATGCATGGCATGACTGGTGACCACAATCTTATCGGTATGATATACGGGCACTGGGATGTCAATGAGACCGAGATTAACCAAGCGAGATTTACTCGGACACAGGAAGCGCAAGGTGTCAATGTAGGAATCGCCATTGTTGTACCGCTCCACAAAATTATTGAAACAATTAATCAAGAAGAATTAGTGGATAGGCGGAAGCAAGTGGAGGACGATTGGATGCGGAAGTTCGAAGCTAAAGCAGATTGATACAATTAGGATGCGTGAAACATCACGCCGAGTACGAAGCATTCACATCGCTGGTGGATCGCGTTCTAGCGGTTCCCCACAGCGTCATCAAGGAACGCGTAGAGGAACACCGCAAGCAGGCCGCGCCCAGTCCGAATCGACGCGGACCAAAGCCGAACCCGAAGGCAGTCAAGCCTTCCGCTTCTGACCTCTGCGCAAACGACCCGCGCTAGTTCACCCTCACTTCAGTCTTAGCCGTTACTTCCGCCATGTCAGCCTCTGGCCGACGATCTGGCGGACGGCCAAGTCAGAGCGTTGACCATCGGTCAACGGTGTCCCATTAGGGATAAGGTAATGACTGGGAGCACGATGGCGATGTGCGGTTAAGAGGCGTCGGCAGCGGCCGTAACAACTCGATGGACATATTCGAAGCGCCACGGTGTGCCAGAGCGGGTCTTGAGGCCGCGCTGGTTCAAATTGTCCGCAATCGCACGCAAAGATTTGCCACACCGCCGAGCGTTGACAATTTTCCTCAAGATTGCTTGTTCGACGGAATCCGTCTCAACATGTTTCCTGTCCGCCGCCAGCCGATAACCGTATGGCGCATTCCCGATAAACTGCAGATTCGCTTTCTTATGTCTCATCGCGTCACGCGTGCGCTCCCCTATGGCTTCTCTCTCCCATTGACTCACTGACACCATAATATTGAGCAGCAAACGCCCCGCCGCCGATCCCGTATCCAACGACTCGGCAACGGAAACGAGCGAACAATTCCGGCGTTGGAACAGCTCGAGCAGCACGGCGAGATCCTTTACGGATCGCGTCAGCCGGTCCAACTTGGCCACGATCACCATCTCGATGGTCCCAGCGCGGACCATCGCAAGTACTCGTTCCATTCCTGGCCGGTCGAGACTTTTGGCGGACTCTCCGGCGTCCACAAGGACATCGATTAATTCTGCGCCATGGACGGTTGCCATAGCTCGGACCTTTTCTTGCTGCGCCTCCAATGAAACGCCGTGATCTGCCTGCTTGTCAGTCGAGACTCGAACGTAACCAATTGCTCGCATAAAACCATCAAAACAGGCAAGATGGCCTCGGCACAATTGGGTCAGGACCTTAGCGTCGATTTGGTGCGAACCGATTATTGATCGCAGGCCGTAGCGACTCCATGCGCGAGTCCACGATCTCTTCTGTCATCCAGCTTGCTATGATGCACAAGAACTTCCATGTCGACGCCACATGTAATTACGGCGAAACCATCGCCCGCTCTATTGCCTCGCTGGGCCAACCAGCAGGATGGTTGGGTCAGAGCAATCGTTGCCGACATTCTCAAGAATCCGGTCCAGGCCTCTGATGCTGACGTGGATCGGTACATCAGTGTGCTGCGTTGCGAGAAGAAGCTGGTCGCAGAACCATTTGAGCCCATTCCTACAATTGAGGAAAAACAGCAAGACGAGAGCGCCCTTGAGGCGCTTATGATTGATGCGCTGACGATCCGCGATGGTGTCAACGCTCTCAAGAACGATGCGCAGATCGACTTTGGAACCAGCCTCACGGTGGTATTCGGTGAAAACGGCTCCGGAAAATCTGGTTTCGTTCGTGTCCTCAAGCGAGCAGCTGGCGTCCGAATAGCCGAGGAAATCTTGCCGAATTTCCACGATGCGGCGAAGCGCACCCCCAAAGCAACATTTGCGGTCTGGGTGGGGGCGACCAGGACAGTCTTTGAGTGGACCAATGAATTTGGACTGTCTCCGCTTAATCGCGTGTCAGTATTCGACTCCAGAGGAGCGCGAATTCACGTCGAAGACGATCTGAATTATGTCTACACGCCAGGGGAATTGACTTTGTTTCCCCACGTGCAGAACGCAATAGAGCGAGTTCGTGAACGCCTTGATTCTGCTATTGCGGCTAAGAAGCTTGGGCCGAACACACTTCTAAGTTCATTTGACCGAGGTTGCTCCATCTATTCAACTATCGAGACACTCGGCGCTGCGACTGACCTTCAGGAAATAAGGACTTACGCGACGCTCGCCGAAGGTGTAGACACCTCAATCGATTCACTCCAACTTGAGATCGACGCACTGAAGTCCAGAAACGTCCAAGGCGAGTTAAAGCGTGCGCGGGACCGAATGGCAATTTTGTTGGATTGTAAGTCTGTAGTACAGGCCGGTGCTGACTTCAATCTGGACGAATACGCGAAGCGGGTGGAAACGGTGGCTGATTCCGCTCGACGGCACGAGGTGGCGAGTGGCAAGGCATTTGATGGGGTCGCGGCTCCCGGCATTCTTGGCCGCGAATGGCAGCGTTTTATCCAAGCAGGAGATGAGTATCTCCGAATGAATGAGAATGCCGACTACCCCAAGAGTGGTGACGTCTGCGCGTACTGCCGTCAGCCGCTTATCGATCATGCGTTAGACCTTGTGAAGAAGTACAGAGCGTATTGCAACAACGATTTCAAAAAGACCCTCGATAGGACAACACGAGAACTGCAGGAGTACACTGCATCCATTGCAAGCCTTAAACTCGAAGAACTTGACAAGCGCGTGGCGTCTGAGAGCACAGGGCCTTCGGATATCTTCGAATCAATCAACAACATTTCCCCCGGACTGGTTCAGTTACAAGCAGACATTGCGGCGGGTAAGAAGTCGGTGTGGCCTAAGAAGGCGAAGATTCTGGGGGCAGCAAGAACGACCATTCTTGCTGAGGAGGCCCGCCTAAACGACATCGTCACTCGGCTACAAGCGTCGGTCGCGGAGCGTGAAACTGCGTTGAAGGAAAAGCAGGCCGCGCTCATCGAACTAAAAGCCAAGAAGGCCGCGAATTCCCTCTTGCCACAGATCGAGCTGCGGGTAAATGACGCAAAGTGGATCGAACGAGCAACCTTGATAAAAGGGCAATTTCAGGCGGTGCTTCGTTCCCTGACAGAGGCAGCGAAAACGGCTAGCGAAGAACTTCTTAACAAAGACTTCGAGAGGCGATTTGAGAAGGAGTGTCAGCTTCTCCGTGCGCCCTCTGTCACGTTGAATTTTCCTGGACGCCAGGGTCAAGTTCAGCGACGAAAGACGGTGGCACAGTACAAGCCGAATCAAGTTTTGTCCGAGGGCGAGCAAAAAGCCCTCGGATTAGCAGACTTCCTCGCAGAGGTTACAGCGGTACCTTACTCCGCTCCGGTTGTGTTCGACGATCCAATCACGAGCATGGATTACCGAAGGATTCATGAGGTTTGCAATCGTATCATCGCTCTTTCATCCGACCGCCAGGTCATCGTTTTCACTCATAGCATCTGGTTCGCCGCTGAGCTGATTAGCAAGGCCAATCCAAAGACGTTCAAATACTATGACATTCGGAACGAAGGGGATATTGCGGGCGTCGTGAATGCTTCATCCGGCCCTAGAGTTGATTCAGCGTCCCAGGTTATTAAGGCTCTGAAAAGCGTCATTCAAGCGGCGGAGAAAGCTGACGCGGAGGTCAAAGATGCGCTCGTTGAAAAAGGGTACGAATATCTGCGGAATCTCTGCGAGCTTGTTGTTGAGCAGGACATGTTCAAGGGCGTTGTTAGACGATATGAGCCGAACATCAGAATGACCACCCTTGAATCAATACAGCTCGACTCGCTGCAGAGTAGTATCGGGGCTATCGTCCCTATATTCGAGAAATGTTGCCGTTACATCGCCTCGCATTCGCAGCCCATCGAGACTCAAGGGATTCGCCCAACGCTTCAAGAATTGAAGGCGGACTATACGATGGTCAATGACGCCCGAGAGGCACACAAGACCTGATCGGAGAGCAAAGGGCGTCTCACTTTCCTAAATCGTCAGTCCAGCGGCGAGCCGGAGACCAGCTCGACCATGCCGACGGCCCGAACCGCGACCACCTGGGCGTTCCGCCGAGCCGACAAGACGTGCTGGACCGCTTCTTGGAAACTCGCGGCGGCCACCCGCAGCCCGACGTTTTCCTCTCCCTTTCGTCGAAGCGTGAACCGGTAGAGGGTCGCCTCGCACGTACCTTTTTTACCTAGACTTCTTGTGTCTGGTCAACGCGGCTCCTGGAACGCTGCTGCCAGTTCCGGCATCGTTTTGAGGAACCCGATTCGTTTGTGAAGCAGCCGTGCCACCGCCGGGATTTTCTGGGCCGGAATTTCGCCTGCGACCACTTTGCGAGCCAGCGCCTTTAACCGGGCGTCATGTCCCGGTTTATAAAGTCTCTGAGTCTTTTCGGAATCGGCTTTAACGAGGAGTTCGCCACAGCCGCAGAGGCAAACCGGACGTTCGTACCATTTCTCGATTTTCTCTACCGCTGACCGTCGAACCATCCAGGCTCGCCGCATCGCCTCACTTCGAGTGGATTCAGGGCTCATGATTCCAGGAAAACACGCCGAAACGTCGAACACAATTTGGTCCGGACCTTATCGCCGAAAAAGTTGTTCGAAACGCGCCAGGAATTGGCGTGCCGCCACCTCCGACGGCCACGGGTCCGTGACTGAGACCGTAACGTGGACGGGAGGCATGACAAGGTAGCCGCCACCGGTGGCCATCAAGTCTCGCGCCTCCACCGCCAACATCCAGTCGTCGGCCGCCGTAACACTAACTGGTTGCTCTGGCCCAAGGCCGAATCGTTCTAGGATGCAACGTTGCAATCGCCGCTCCGCGATCCGATAAGCCTTAAACTCAGCCAGTTCCTTCAATGGGCGAATCACATCTTGCAGATAAGCCTCAGACGCATCGTGAAGCAGTCCCAACAGCGCGTCCTCAGGTCGGCAATGCTGACTCACGAGTACGGAATGTTGAGCGATTGAGTAAAACTGGCGGGTGTGGCCGCCGAATCTGCATTGGTGCGCGAGAGCGTGACCGATGTCGTCAATTCTGATGTCCTCAGCGCACGGATCGAGAGGGCGGAATCGGAGGCCGGAGTAGGTGAAAATGCAGCCGCTAGGGAGGCTGCTGTGCAAAGATTCTTCCATAAACCCCAAAAAAACACGGCGGCGGGTTCTGAACAATGGAATTAACATTCGGGACTCCCCCAGCCGATCTAAATGGTTGACCATATGTCGAACACGCTTCTGATGGTCCTCGTTGCCCTCGCCGCCGTAGCGATCCTCTTGCTGCTTTTCCTTTTGAAACGCCAGGGCGATTCCTTGAGGGCGGCGCGGGACTATTCTCCGGTGGTGGCTCGACTCGATTTGTTGGATCAGCTTGTTCAACAAACCGAACGCAGCATTCGTGAAGAGTTCTCACGCTTGCGTCAGGAGATGACGCGCCAGAACCAAGCTTTGCAAGTGGATTCTGCCACGTCAATGAAGTTGTTGAGCGAATCGCTCTTGCGACAGCTAATAGCGCTTGGAGCGGCGAACGATCAGCGGATCGATTTGCTCCGAAACAGTCTGGCCGAGTCGGGAACTAGGCTGCAGGCGCAAATCGGCGAGGAGTTGGAAAGGCTGCGGAATGGACTGAATCAAGCGACGCAGCAGTCAAGGGAGGAAACGTCGACTGCTCTGAAGGATGTGAGCGAATCGTTAGGCAAGAACGTATCGGAACTTACGACCAGTCAGAAGGCTCAATTGGATGAGATCCGCGTCACCGTCGAAAACCGGCTAACTGCGATGAGCGCCGACAACGAGAAACGCCTGGAGCAAATGCGCCAGACGGTCGATGAAAAACTCCAGGGCACCCTGGAAGCGCGGCTCGGTGAATCGTTCAAACTCGTCAGCGAGCGGCTTGAGCAAGTCCATAAAGGCCTGGGTGAAATGCAGAGCCTCGCATCTGGTGTCGGCGATCTGAAACGGGTACTGACGAACGTTAAGACGCGTGGCACCTGGGGCGAGGTCCAACTGGGTGCTCTTTTAGAGCAAATTCTGTCTCCAGACCAGTTTGAGAAAAACGTCAGCACAACCGGCACGCAGGAGCGAGTCGATTTCGCCATTAAATTGCCCGGAAGGGACGCAGGCAAGACGTGTTGGCTACCGGTTGACGCAAAATTTCCGGTTGAAGATTATCAGCGGTTGATGGACGCCGCAGAATTAGGAGACCCGGCGGCGGTGGAATCGGCTAGCCGTGATCTGGAGGCCACCTTAAAATTGTGCGCCCGGACGATCAATGAGAAGTACCTCCTCCCGCCGGAAACCACCGATTTCGGAATTTTGTTTTTGGCGACCGAAGGCCTATATGCGGAGGCTTTACGCCGAGCCGGACTCGCTGAGACGTTGCAACGAGAATATCGGGTCGTTTTGACCGGTCCGAATACCTTTGCCGCCATCCTGAACAGCTTGCAGATGGGCTTTCGAACATTAGTGATTCAGAAAAGGTCGAGCGAAGTGTGGGAGGCACTCGGGGCCGTCAAGACCGAGTTCGCCAAGTATACCGGCGTCTTGGCTAAGGTGAAGAAAAAATTGGAAGAAGCCAGTAACATGGTAGACCGCGCCGAAACCAGAACGCGGGTCCTTCAGCGCCACCTGCGTGACGTCGAAGCCAGCCCGAACGGTTCCGTGGAGGCATTAAATCTTCCGCCCATCGATTTCGAGCTAGGTGGGGAATCCGCCACCGAAGTGTCGCCTGAAATACCCAGTCCGCAAACGACCCTCGATTTCATCAAAGAGGTAATTTGACCGGCGAGTCGGAGACATGAAAGTGGTTGGCTGATAGCGGGTGACATTATGGACGAAAACAAAAGTGACGATTCGACGAAGCAGATTCCCATCAGGGACCTAAAATTCGATCCAGCGGCTGAAGAGCTCCTCGATTCCGCCGCGATGGAACCCTATATGAACCTGGCGGTTGCAGTGATGGGCGGGAAGGACACGGCTCCAGCCATCGAAGCACTCGCGGCCCTTCCACTTGAACAACGCTACGTCTGGCGCGTCGCGTCCGCCCTCAAATGGGCGTTCGTCGATTTCGACTCGCTCAACATCGAAGCGGACCGACAAACGTTAGAGCCCGAAGATCGTCAGCAACTGGACGACCTTTTGAAGCACCGGCCGCTACAATTCTGCATCTTTCTCAGCACGCTTTTCGGCCAGAAGCAGATGGAGCTTATGATGTTGTCGGCGATTAAGAATACGAGGGTGATGGCAGCGGCATCCGAAACGCATGATTGACGGAGAGCGAGCACCCCTCTGGAATCCGTTTAGCCGAGCGACCGTATTGTGACCTCACCACTCGCGCCTTCAATACCATCAAGAAGGAGAACTCGCAATTCATTCCGAATTCCGGCGGCAGTGCCCGCTAGATCCACGGTCGCAAAAGAGATTGGATGGTTCTGGATCTCGACTTGCTCCCGAACGTTGTCGTTGATAGCTGGATGCAGAAATAAGCCTGAGGCGTCGCACCAACGGTGATCGCGGCCCTCCTGAGATCGAAGGTACGCATACATCTGGTAGATGTATCCACTTTTGAGGCTGGTTTGACGAAAACGACCACTTGTCGTGATCGATGTGAACTTCGTGTCGACCACCAACCGCCTTCCGACGGGCGGGTCGAGAATTATGTCCGTCTCCATTCGCGGCAGAATAGCAGCGAGTCCGGTGGTTGCTGACGCAACCGGCCACTCCAAAGGCGTGCTGCCGCGAACCCTCCACCCCAGCGGTTCCAGTTCTATTCGGGAAAACCCGAGCACCGCTTTTTCAAATAACCGCCGTACCCAAATTTCCTCTCGTTCTGGCGCGACCATGGCATTCGGGCCAGCTTCCTCGGTCGGGAGGGCGAGATCGAACGCGAGCCGAGCGAGTGCGACCATCAAGCGGTCAGCCGCGTCGTTCCGGCCGATCTGATCAGATGCCAATTCCGCACGGGACGGAGGAGCGGCCCCCACGCCAGCTTTTACGAGATTGGAAGCTTGAGTGCGGCATTGGTGGGCAAGACCCCTATCACTGACCATCCGCGCCAACAAATCAAGCGCTGCGCGAACCAGCCTGTTGCGCGGGGTGTCAATCGTCAATTCCTCGAAGCGGCAACAGACCTCTCCTCTCGACAATAATTGACGTGACTCAGTTGTCACAATATCAATGCGTCCCCGGACACGCTTGAGGACCGCCGTGCGATGACGATATCCACGAGTAAGGTTTCTGCGAAGTCGCCGCTCGACTGAGTTCACCAATAGACGGGCCAGCAGATCCGGCAGATCGTCGATATCCTGATCGATCAGTGAGTTGACTTCGCCCCGAAAACGTACGAGGTCCGACGCATAGAGCATCAGCAGCCATAAATTTCGAACCGGAATGCGCCCGATCCGTCCCTCGTAGAGGACAGTGCTGGTTGCCATCAGAGAAACGGTGCGAGGAGCTTAGCTCGCGCCTCTTTCGCTTTTTCTGGGGCGTCATACCAATATTCATCCAGGAGCGGACCGATCTCTGTCTCGACCCTGGCGTGAAACCAGAGCTGGCCATCTTGGATGGACTCGTCGTTGTCCGGCGTTACGAACGAATGTCCGATGCGGAATTGCGGCCCTAATGAAATCGCTGAGGAAATTTCACCATTCAGAGCGCCGAGTCGGGCTTCAATCTCGGTCGCAATTCGCTCATCGAGGCCGCGACCGCCGCACCAGGTGCGCCATGCGGAGCCGAACCTAGGTTCAAGATCTACGAATGCAAAGCGCCGCCGCAGCGCTAGGTCAACAATGGCGAGCGAACGGTCGGCAACGTTCATGGTGCCGATGATGTACAGATTCTGGGGGACGTAGACACGCTCGCCCGGTTCCTTCCGGTATGCCAGCTCGATGCCCTCGGAAGGCTGCCGCTTCGTGTTCTCCAATAATGTCAACATCTCGCCAAAAATTTGCGCTGGATTCCCTCGGTTGATTTCCTCGATGACAAGCACGAAGGGAAGGTCCGGCTCGGCCGCCGCTGCGTCGATTGCCTGCATGAGTATTCCATCTACCAGAGAGAGCCGCCCATCGCCGCTCGGCCGCCATCCGCGTATGAAGTCCTCATAGGCCAGTGACGGGTGAAACTGCACGACGCGCAACCGCGACCTCGTTGTCTCCCGATCATTGGAACCGACCAGGGCGAATCCCAGGCGCTTCGCAAGCCACGTCTTGCCAGTTCCGGGAGGACCTTGCAGTACAACGTTCTTTTTCAAACGCCACCGCTGAAGAATATTTTCGAGTTCTGAAAGCGTGAAGAAGCAACCCTCCTCCACGATGTCCCCGACAGAGTAGGTCGATTCCTCTTCATCCTCAATGAGGTCGTCTTCACTCGTTTGTTCTGTCTCAGGTTGAACTATGGTCGTCCCTGGTCTTATGCCATACTTCTCGGCCCAATACGGCCGCGCTAAAAACCAAGCGTAATCTTGAGCCGCGCCCTTGAAAGTGAAGTCAATCAAGCGCCGCGCCACCTCATTTTCGGGATTGGCTTCCACGATTGTCGTCCGGTATGTGTAGAAATACCAATCTCGTGGGGCCATAGGAGGGTCCCACGTGACCTTCACGGTGCGTTCGTCGATGTGTTCAAGGATGGTTCCGGTGGCCTTAATGCGCATCCCGGAGGCATGTTTTCCGCCGATCTCGAACGGGAGATTGAGTTTTTGCACGAAGCTGGCTTTGACGGCAATTCGGTCGCCCAGCTTCATCTTGCGCACAAGATCGGAAAACATCTGATCGTACCCGTTCTGCCAGATCCCTTCCTTGAGAAAACGCGGCAACTGATCGTCAGTTTTCCCCCATACAGCGCCCACGAACCAATAGGAAACTCCCAGCTCGTTCTCATCATCGGAAACCTCGGGAGGAACAGTCTCTTCGTCCTTCGGTTCGGAGATCCGATGCGCGTCACGAATTCGGACGTAAAGCGCCCAGGTGTCCTCAGGCGTCAGTCGTGTGTCTCGCCCTTCTGGAGTTAGCCCCCATAAACCTCTCTTGGGGGCCGCAATGAGACCTGCTTTTGCAAGATAGAAACGCGCCCAATGCACGTCGTTCTGGAATATTGTCTGCTTCCCGTTCATGATCGAACGGGTGAGGTCCTCGGGCGGCACTTCGACCGTTGATCCTACCCAGGCAGTAGCCTCGGCAGGTCGCATGGGTGCAGGATCTTTGGAACGAAGCGCGTCGAGCAATGGCGCGAAATACTTTGTGAACCGATTACTCTTCAATTCGGGCATGAGCCTGCCTCTCCTCAAAAAGCGGTGTCACGTCACCCACCTAGGATTATCATGAAATCGGATCGTTCCGATGAACCGTACTCTGCTTTGGATCATCATTGCCGCCGCGCTGGTGATTGCATTCTCGTTTTATCGCTACCGGCCGGGAAGAAACCTGAATATCGATCCGCATGCCCGTGAAGAAATCGAAAAGGCGAGAAGGCGGTGAACTGCATGACGAGGCTGAAGGTAATTTGGTCTGCAAATAGAGCCTACGGCGTCAGGAAATGCCTTGGAGCCATCGGCACATGTTAGGATCGGATTTGTGTCCACTCACATCATTAGTCTCTTGGTCGCGGAACGGGACCGTCTTGAGGCAGCGATTGCAGCATTGCAAGGCTCTGCTTCACATTTCACAAAAGCGGCAGATGAGAACGTTCTTGATCGAGTGAAACCCAAAGCGGAAGCTGCACCGGCCCGAAAAAAGCGAAAACTGAGCGCAGCGGGACGGAAGGCGATTGTCGCAGGAATCAAAAAGCGATGGGCGGCGATCAAGGCGGCGAAGGCTGTTGAGGCAGCTCCAGCGGCAGCCAAGGTGGCGTCAGCCAAGGCCCCGGCTCCTACGAAGCACAAAAAGTCGGCGGCGAAAGATGCGACGTTCCGCAAGACAATGTCGGAACGAATGAAGGCGGCATGGGCCGCGAAAAAGAGAAACGCCGCCAAGGCCGCCAAATAATCGCTGAATAGCGAGGCTAGGTTTCCTTATCGACCTCCGTTGCCCGCTTTGGTCTTCGACGTGAGCGTTCTCAGGTGTTCCAGCACCTTCACGGTTGCAAGCGTATCCAGGCCGCAGCAGCGCCGCCGAAGGTGCGCCCTTTCAGCGTTGTCAACGCCATCCCGGATCATCCGCTCCCAGACGAGGCCAGCCTGATCGGCGTGCGCGACCCCCATTCCGTCATAAGTCGTGCCGGTCAATGCAGGCAAAACGGATTTGATCGAGAATGATCCTCAGAACTTTGGAGGGTAGATGTGGCTGCGCACAACTGGCAGGAGATCCCATAAGCATGCTTGAATGGCCTCGATCCGTTAGATCCGCAACTGGGGTTATCGGCCCGACTGTCCTCCCGCCTCTAAGGTGCTCACCTTATTGCCCCAAGGTAAGCCTGGAAATTAAACTAGAAATTGGACTGTTACTTATAGTCTTCAGTAGCCTTGAGCGAGTCGTGCGCTGGCCGGAGGATTGAAATGGAAAACGGCAAATTGGTCGAATGGACGGTCCGAGATGGGGTGATGTTCTGGTTCTGTTTCAATTGCAACCGAATTGCCCGAGACACCTGCGGGGCGCAGCATGAAATCGCGGCCATTCCACCACCGCCGCTTGATGCGCGAGTTAACTGATTGAAGGTCAAACTTCCTGGCGGATGCCCTCAATTCTCGGGAGGCCAGATGGACAACAGACCGGTTGTTGTGATCGACGGGCGGCAGACGATTCCGGGGATCGTACGCGACACAATCAAGGCCGACATCGCTGGAGCCATCGCCTTGTTTCTATGGTTTTGCCTTAAACGGGCTATAGGTTTGGTGTTCGCATGTTTTTGCCTCTGGATTTTCTGGTACTGGTTCGCGAATGGCGGATTTAAGGCGTTCCTTGCATGGTAAAGAAGATCAAAAAATGCGGTTCGACAAAGCACCTCTCAGGAACGAAGGGAGAAGAACACAATGGGTAACATCTTATGTCAGCAATCTTCATCACAATACCGATCCGGAGTAATCTGCGGATCGCCCATCGTCAGGTGTAAGGCTTGCGGCAACGTTGGCTGTCGCAATGCACCATGTCAAAACTCCTTCATGGATGAAAAGTGGTGCTGCGCCCGCTGCGGTAAACTCCACCCCGATTACGAAGAATTGAGAAAGTGACTTTCTGGATTGAGCGCTCGAATGGTCGAGGTTCCGTCGTCTTTGGTAGGTCGGATCGCTTGAATGTTGGGAAGGGTTTGCTTGAATGGACAAGATGCAAATCAGGCAGTTCTACGAAGTCCTAGATGTGAGGCCGACATGCCCGATGGCTGATCTGAAACAGGCTTATCGTGATCAGCTCTTTATCTGGCATCCGGACCGATTTCAGCAGAATCCACGGCTCCGTGCAAAGTCTGAAGAACGGTGTAAGCTCATCAGCACGGCATTTGATTTCTTGACCACACGCCACGGTCAATTCTCGACTGAGACATTAACTGATGATGATTCCGATCTGCGCGAACGACTCCGCGCTGTAACCGCCGAGATTCGGACCGCACGTGCAGATGCGGAAGAAGCCAGACGTAAAACAAGCCAGGCCGAACTAGACGCTCACGACGCCGAAGACCGTGCTGCGGAGGCGCTGGCGCTCGAAGAGAATGCAAGGACCGCCGCGAAACGTCTACAGGATCAACTGGCCGAGTCGCGCCGATTGGTCAGTTTTTGGTGCGAAAGAGCGACTGAGGAGCGGCAACTGCATCAGCGTTTAGAAATCACGGTGCGTCGGAAAGGCTGGCGTCGTGCAAAGTCGTGGTTTGGAGGCATTCTCGGCTTCATAGGATTCGTCCGCTTAGCCCAAGCGATTGGCGTTCTACCGAGCCTAATGATTTTCGCCGGTTTACTCTTGCTGGCGACCGCTTGGTCCCGCAGGGGAACTACTAACCCGGCAAACCCAGTAATCCCGCCCCCGATGCCGGGGAATCCTCTATCCCACTCCTTCGAACAGCCTCGATAATGGTATCCCCAGGGCGTGGGCGATCCGCCAGAGGTTTTTGAGGGATGGATTCCTGCGCCCGGTTTCGATGCCGCCCAGGTACGTCCGGTGGATGCCCGCCGCTTCCGCAAGAGCCTCCTGCGACAGCTCGCAACCGTGGCGCAGCTGACGGATGCGGGCCGCAAGATCACGGGCAACTTTCTGTTCCGGCTTCAAGCCCCCATCATGGTTGGATGCAGACTATTGGTCTACAGAATATAGGTAACAATTCGGAGGACGGCATCCGGACGCGCTTCGTGGCGATCTGGTCGTCGGGAGCCATATGAGGGCCTCCGGACTATCCAGAACGCAAGGGAAAGCGCAGGAAGGGCTTTCCGAATAGGTTTCTCGGCGGAGAGCGTCGCCAGAATCCATTCCCAGTTTCGTGGAAGGACTGGATGAGTCAGGCGTATAATTCCCAAGCCACCGGTTGCAATGTTTCCGGGAGATAGAGGGGATGGTAGGGGGTACCGTTCTTCGAGAGTCGTAGGACGTGAGGGCACACGCCAGCGTGATCCCGAAGAAGTCGGGCCACGGCCGGGCCACGCGCCCTCAGCGTTTGGTGCTTCGGCTGTCCATACGCAAACACGACCAGGGCTGATTCGGCGGCCATCGCCAGAAGATGCAGGTCGTTGTCCGGGCCGACCGGGTCCGGGATCTGAGCAAGCAGACTCTGGTCTGTGGCGCGGTAAGCAAAGGTGTTGCCCACGTAAATTCCGCCGTATCCCCACTTCAAGGCGAACCGGCGGCACTTTGCCACGGTTGGATCATCGGCAGAAGGATCGGCGGTGCTGGGGTTCATCATCACGAAAAGGACTCGCCGGTCAGTGCCCCAAATGCGGCTCAGTCGATAGCGGTATTCACGAGCGGTTCCCCCGAAGAGGGCGCTGCCCTGCACATGTTCGGGAAGCGGAATCGAGACCTTGCCGCCGGGATTATGAGTCATCATTCGGTCCTTCACTCCGCACCCAGGGTATACCCTCCACTGCCAGAATGACGTTTCGGGGATTGGGGTATTCTGGCCCGAGCAATTCACATGTTACATATAATGGAGGCTCCCCGCAAATTATCGATGAAGCAAGATGATTTTCAACCTGGACCAGATAATAAGGCTTCCTGAATTAGCGGGTCACCTCGGCTTAACTTCGCAGGAATTCAGGGTCGATCAGATCCTCAAAGGCGGCATGGGCGAGTGCATCCGCATCGTCCAGGGTGAAAATTCGTACGCGCTGAAGGTGATTCAGCGCGACTTCGTCGATCATTCTAATTCCTGGGACCGCTACCTTCGAGAAGTGCGCTTGTGGGTGACGCTGTCCGCCTGCGAAGGAGTTGCGGAAGCCCTTTGCATCATTCGAGTTAATGAATTCCCAGTCGTGTGTTCACAATGGATGGAGGGCGGGAATCTCAGAAGTCACCTCGGAAACCGTTCGCCGGAGTTGTTTTTTTCGGTGATGGCTCGCGTCGTCGGCACATTGGCTTGGGCGCATCAACAGCACAAGGTGATCCACCGAGACCTAAAGCCCGACAATATCCTGCTCGATGCAGCCAACTTAGCATTCGTGTCGGACTGGGGTTTGGCTCGCCCCCTGACCGTTGCGATGCCAGAGGCCCAAGGGCGCAGGTCAACCATGGTTCCTGGTGTTGCCCATCCATCACTAACGGAAGCTGGAAGTTTCCTGGGTACAGTCTTCTACGCCTCGCCAGAACAGCTTCTGGGAGATATGGACCTTGATCATCGAACAGACATCTACAGTCTGGGCTGCCTCATGTACGAATGGGAGGCTGGCCGCTGCCCATTCATCGGCATGACCGGGGATGAGGTCCGGTTGAAGCATTTGTTCGAGAGACCAGCGCCGCTCGGAAGTGTTTTCAAAAAGACCACGTTTGGGGTCGAGGGGCTGATCCGCGACTGCCTGGAAAAAGATCCAAGGAAAAGATTATCTGACTACTCATCACTGAATCGTTCATTGCTGGAAGCGGCTAAGAAACGGAACATACGCTACCAGGAATTCCTCGCTGGTGAACGATATGCGATGCCAATGGTGGGTGCAAGGGCATTCCGAGCTGATATTGCGGGAAGAGGCACCAAAAATACTGCCGGAACTCATCGCGTCGTAGAGTATGTCGAGATCGAGCAGTTTATCCGGGAAGCGCTGGCACTCACGTCGGTTGGAGATTACAGCAAAGCAGCAGAAATCTACGGCAGTCTATTCGTTCCCGAAATGGTCACGGCAGTCCCAGACGTTCCTTTAAACCAGCACGTTGCGATCAACTATGCACTCTGTTTGATCGAACTTGGTAGAGCCAAAGAAGCGATCTCTGTCTTGGAATGCCTCTCCGCTGCCGAAATAAAACCCGCTGAGTACTTCATTGAACTTTCCTTAGCTTTACTCATGACGGGTGATTACCGAAGTGCCGCGACGACGGCTGAGCATGGATTGGGACTAAACCCGGACGACCAAAACCTTGTCGGAAACCTCCTGCAGGCGCAGACAGCGATGGGCGAGTTTGCCAAGGCGGCCGAAACCGCAAAAATCCGCCTGGTTCGTAAGCGGGATGTTCACTCGCGGCACGAGGTGGCAGCCCTGCACTGCAAATATGCTGATAGTATCCGTGAACTCGACTGGCCGCTAGCAGTCAAGAATCTAAAATACGCCGTGGGCCTTCTCCGTGAGGCCAAGGATCTAAATCCACGATATCTTCAGGTGCGGATTCAATTGCCAATTGCGCTTGAGGCGATGACGGCCTACGATCAGTGCTCGGCAGAAATCGTCGCAACAGAGGAGTTGCCGCTTCATGTCTCTGATCGGGCCTTCCTCGCTTATCTTTTCGCTCGCTGTCTCGACCGCCTCAATGACCACACGGGCTGCCTGAAGTTTTGCGACAGTTGGCTCGATCAGATCGCTAAGGTTCAGGCAACGAATCCTGTACCGCGACACAATGTGGTCAAGCTTGAACGTGTTCGAGCGGTCACGATAGCAGATGGATTCGCTATTGGCCGGATGACGGATGGGAAGCGCGTTGTTGTGCCGAACGCGTCCGAATTCTTCGCACACGTCGTACTCGATGAAAAAATGAGAGAGCCAAGCGACTTCTGCTATTTGGCGCGATTCCATGAATGGGTGGAGGAGTACGCGGAGGCTGAGGCCATACTTATCCTGGCGCAATCGCTTTATCCAGAGTACTGGGAGATTCCGTTCCACCGAGCCGTTTTCCGTTGGCGAGCGCAAAACCCCCGGGGTGCTTTGGATTTTGCAGCGCAGGCAAGCCAACTCGCGCCGTGGAAGAGCCAGACGTGGGATCTCCTGGGTAAGATAAGTGACTGCCTGGGAAGAACCGTTCAGGCCGAAGAAGCAAAGCGGCGGGCTGCAGAGGTCCAGCGCGTTAGAGACGAACTCGACAGCGAGATCGATAGGGCCTGATTCCTCACCAATCGCCTCGCTTGCGATGAAGCCTTTGAGCAGCACCAACGGAGGCCTTTTATTCCTGCCGTGCCACCGCTAACGAATACGACGGATCCTCACTCCTTGAACTTCCCGGTCTCGAAGTGCATCGGTGGACCGGGCCGCCTCCAACTCCATAAATTCGCGGATGACTGCACGCAAGTCCTCCGGGACGCTAACCAACGGTCCGAGCGGGCTTTCGTGACGAGGTTCTAAAGCCACGATTAGAGTTCTGCGGATTGCGTCGGCCCGTTCCTCCAATAGTTTGGTCCCAGAACCATGACCCTTGAATGCCCCTAATTCCTTACCGGTCTCGCTGACGAACCTCGCAATTGACGCTGGCGACAGCACGACGATCTCTTCCAGCCGATTGATATTAGCTAATTTGTTCTGATAGAAAAGAGGATCAGTGGTCGTTGTGATCTGTACTCTTGCGCCTCGCCGTCGGTGGACGCCCTGAACTTGCACCCTGATATCCGTCTTTTCAAGCACATCTTCGATAAATGGAGCGTGACGGGCCTTGCAATAATGTTCGTTGAGAACATCAATCAACAACTGCTCAAAGTCGGAAGTGCGACGCGGCGGCAAGATGTGAGGGTTTTCATAACGGCTGCGCCGGAAGTGCGGCTCGATCTGTTCAAGACTCCGTAGCATATGAACGAGAGAAGCGACCGACGAATCCAATAGAGATTCTTCCAGGAGAAGAACATCGTCGTGCGAATCCAGATCAAATCCGATTCCCCAGTAGCGGGCCGAAAGTATCTGGTCGGGACGCAGAACGAAGCCCGTGGACTCCAGTTGCATTACATCCCACTTGTCCAGAATCTCGCCAGTCTCTCGGTTGATCCGCTGGCGCTTGCGGAGCGTCCCTGGGAAAACGATCTCTGGACGCCGCAGTGGCCAGATTGCCTCCTGAACGATAGTCCGCACGTGCTTGCTGCGAAATCTTGACTTGACAAAAGGTTGGTCGATGAACTTTCTATACAAGGCGATGATCTTTCCCTCTGGGCCGCTGCTCCCAACTTCGTCCAGAACCGAGCCAAGCGCCCCACAGGAACGAGCTTCCTCCAGATGGGAAACCAGCTTAGATACCGCTTCTGATTGAGCTGACAGTCGCATCTACACTCTTAACGGCTACGGGACGAACTTGCATTTCTCGCCCTCATTATCGAATTTCGGGAAGACTTGGGTTACTGCTAACGAACTCCACAGCTTCCAAGATAATGTTTTGAAAACCTTGATTATCCAGCGGAATTCGGCCTCTTTTGTCCGGTGTGCCGATTGTGTATGCGGCGCGGTGCTCCTCCAGGAAAGCCTGTATCCGTTCCTCCCGGCCGCGACCAGACTCCGAGTCCTGTATCGTGTCGATCACAATATCGCCGTTTGCACCGGGCGTTATAAACTCTATCGCACCGTTGCGTGCCGAGGTCGCCGCCCTGCGGCGCAGAGAAGTTCCATCAGTCGGACTACGCAGCTCCAGACGTAGAGCGCAATGGAACATCCGGTCGCCGATGAGGACCGGCCGCCCCCAGTTGAAGGATTTCTTTTTCGGCGGATCGAGGCAGTCAGGGATCTGGAAGGTGACGTTGACGCACCGATCGCTGACAACGAGTTTTCCGCAATAGTCCGGATCAAAGTCGAACTCGGGTGTTCCGCTCGGGGGACGAGGAAATTTGTATTCCGGTCCTGGCTCAGTTATCGGACAGTTTACTCTTAGCGACCAACCGCATCGCCACTCAATGTGGCGCGAGACAGCAAGCCATCCACGCTTCCCGCTTTCCAGCAACTCCAACTCTGGCGGGCATTCAAGACCTCCGAAGAGCACCGTCCCGCCCTTGCGAAATTCCAGATCGACCGAAACCATCCCGTCATTGTACGTCCGGATGGCCCGCCACCGTCGCGCCGCCTGTTCGTTCTTGCTGCACACTCCGTGTGGTTGCCGTTGTTCTAGCCTTCGGACGCCTTCCGTAAAACCGATGCGAGCGGGGTGCATGGTGAGCGCGGCCGGAACGCCGGATTCAGCGCAGCGCCGAACGCCACCTCGGAAGCGGCGACTGGGCATACAGACGGCCGCAGGTGAGGCGGATCTAGAGTTGGCAGAGCTGGCGCTCATTAGAGGTGGGAGGAAATCCAGAGGAGTCGTAAACGACTCTTGGAACCCATGAACTCATAGCGGTCGATGAGTGTTCATGAAGCCCCCAGGGCGCTGGGCTTCGCCCATTAGATTGGGGAGAGATCTGATTCAACCCGGACGGATGCGCGAAGCGCGAGCGGTCCGCCAGGACCGCTCGGATTGGAGTCCTCTGGTTCCTATGGGGCCCCCTGGCTCGAAAAACGCTTCGTGACAACAAGAGGGTAAAAAGAAAAGAGTTCTCTTAAGGTACTTAAAAACCTTTTACCCTCTGGTTGTCACAATCATGTTTCCCTTCTCGCTGTGACAGAGAGAGGGTAAAAAATAAGATTTCTTTTTTGTTTTTTAAAAACTTTTTACCCTTCGGGTGTCACAATGAAAGGGCAGAATCCCGGTGATCGGATTTGGCACTTCGACGGCGAAGGGCTGGGCCGTTGGTTTCACCGGCGGTTACAAAGGCCGCCGGGCAAGAGCGAATTTTCAAACCACTCCTGGTTTTTCTGCTCTTCACTCTTATACTCGGCGATGATGGTGCTCTGCTTGGGTTGGCTACGCCCATTCCTGGCGACCTGTCGGCAGCTTTTGGCCATATGCCGTTGCAATCGGTCTTTACGGAGAGGGGCATTGCACTGATGGCAAACCTTCATTTCCCTTCGTGGACTCGGTACCACCTGCGCCGGTGCATTCGGTTTAGTACCGGCAGCGGCAGGGGGGGCGGACTTTGGGGAGCTGCCGATATTCGGCTGCCCGGTGCGATTCTTCTTCGCTTTGCGTCTGAATCCGGGCCTGTCAACTATGGCCCGCAACTCCAACGAGAAGGCACTGAGACTGCTGCTCGATGAATCACCCGTAAAACCCGACCCGCCGCAGCGGTCACAATCCGGGTTCGCTCCGTTGCAGATGCAGGTGGCCATACAAATCCGTCGACCGTATTGATTGACCTCGAAACGGTCCTGTGCGTAACGCGCCCGCAAGTCCGGTTGGCTTGAAGTCATTGGTTCCCAAACAGGGTTTATTACGAGGTGTGGGTAATTTAAAACTTCCTACCCTACAGTTGTCACAATCGTGCTACCCCCAAAATCGCCGCGACTCGCGGTGGCGGCTGATATTAATGACGCTCTTAGCGCTTATCAAAGCGCCACGAAAGAATTTCTTCGGTGCTCAAATCGCGTAGCGCAAGTAGAGAGTCCGATGGCCCGAGACCCACCCAATCCCCGAAACTGAACGACGGCCGCCGCACCTCAGTGAGCCTTGCTGCTACCGTAGTCTTCAGAGACTTGAGATCCAAACGGCGCACCTCGGGCTCAGAACTGTTGACGATAGAGAGAAAGAACAGCCCATCGCTTTTAGCTGACCAATTTAGATACCCTGCCCGCGTCCCCGGTATGACGCGCCACGTCTTCGTTGCCATCTCGTACAAAGCGAGTTCCAAGGTGCCCCACTTAACAGCAGCTAGAAACTCACCGTCTGGTGACCATCGAGGCGTGTTGAGGCCTCGCGAGTTAGGAATCTCGTGCGTCTCCATGCTCGAAAGGTTTAAAATGCGAATCGTGGCTTCAGCACCGGTATCGGGATTGGGCGGTGTTCCAAATGCGAGCTCGTTGCCGGATGGAGACCAGGAGGGATCAGCCCCAACCTGCTGTCGCGGAAGCAATGACTTTACCGAGCCGTTGGTTGGATCGACGAGATTGATCTGCCATGGAAGTCCTGGTTGACGCATCATGCAAGCGATCTGCTTACCATCTGGAGACCACCTAGGCATCGTAACTTGAACTGGCGGAGATGTCAGCTGAACCGAATCGGTGCAGTATGGTATCCGGCAACGCCATAACGTGGATTCGGGCGTACGCGTATAAGCCAACCACGCCCCGTCCATTGAATAGGCTGCGGTTGCCGCCGGGATTCCCTCCATGAGAGGAACCCAATGGCCGGTGGTCCGACTGAACTGCACAACTTCGCTTTTCGGCAAATAGCTTAGAACGAGAAGTCGCTCGCCGTCTGGAGTGGGTAATGGCGAGCGGAACTGAATCGGCCCTGACGTTAACTGAACAACACGGACGCTTTGGCTGAGCCAATTCGGATCCTCGGAGTGAACAAAAACCTGCCATAAGCCATCAACCTTTCTCTGGAACGTAAAAGATCGGCCATCGGGACTCCACTCACCGCAACATTGTTGATTCGATCCGAATGGCACAGGAACCGGTGGCATCTCTAGGGACCGTGTGCGCCAAATCTGATAAGTCGAGCTTTTAGAATCATATACGGTAAATCGCATCTCCCCGTTTGGAGACCATCGAAAGTGATAAGCCCGTCCAGGGACGTCGAATAACTTGCGGGTGATCGCTCCGTTGGTTGTCGCCTCGTAGACCGAGCGAAGCTTGCCGAAAACTATATGTTTGTTATCGGGTGTCCATGCGGAGTCATAGGCCATAATCTCGCCAAGTCGCTTCGGCGTGCCCGTCGGGAGCGGCTGGAGATACAACGGCTGATCGCCGTCTTTCGATCCTTCGACATTGCGTAATAGCATCGCCGAGCCGTCCCTGGACAGAACACCCGGATCGGGATTCTCCAACCCGATATTCAGAGGACCGGTTAATGGATGTCCCGCTTGGTTCATCACCGAGCCCATCAAGCGGAATTTGCCTTTCGCCAACTCCTGGAAATAGACAGTCTTCCCATCAGTCATAAGGGGAGGTAATTTCGCCTCGGTTGAAAGGCTGACAACTTCTGGGCTTCCGGCAAGTGCCCTCGGCCCATGAGGCCAAGGGTTGACTAGGAGAATTCCGGCCACCGCTGCGGTACCCAGGCCGATCCCCAACAGAACCCCTCGGTGACGCAGTGATGCTACGTGGCTCTCGACTTGCGCGGGCGCGGGTACAAGAACTTCGTCGACCGTGCCGCCTCGTATCCACCGTTCAAGTTCGTCGGGGTCGGCCCAAACTGACCCCTTGTTTCCACCCGGAAGTCGATGTACCGGAAGACCGCGCTCCTTCTCCCATCGGGCGGCCGTTTTCTCAGAGCACTTAAGATAGGTCGCGATTTCCTTCCAGGAGCTGAGACGATTTTGAGTTATGTGCCCCATTTTTTCTGCAAGTCGCCAATCCTCTTTGCGTGATCGTGAGCGTCACCTTTTCGATAGATTGTTCAAATAAAACAATGAGATGCGGACGTGTCCGCATTTGTCCGTTGACTGGATCGCAGTATCAATGTCAGGCTGTTTTTCGAGATTCTGCTCTTCCGGAGTAATTATACATTTATTCGGGAACGGTCCCCCGAATGGAGCGAAAAACGTCACGCACCATCCGGACATCGCCTAATAACGACTGAATCAAAGTGTACTTGGTTGGACCGTTTGTGCGCGGAAATGAAAATAGGAGGTGAGGGATATGAGGATGCGCGACTCGGTCTGGGGTCGATGCTCAATGCAAGGAGAGTTCGTCCACAAATGAACAAACAAACGATTATGGTGATGGCACTAGCGACGTATGGGTCAGTGCTGGCCGCGACGAAGCCCTTTGAGCGCGTCGAAGCCTTTCCGGCGGGAGAGCAAGGAAGTGGCAAGGGCCTTATCACTCCCAAGAGCGTCACCACAGAAACGGTGACACTCGACCGCCCCTACGCGGTCGTCTGGTCGGCGGTTAAGGTTGTGGCGAGGCAGTTCGACAAGATCGGCAAGAGACCGTTAGTTGGAATTGATGAAGAGGGCGGCAGGGTTCAAAACGGAAAGATCAACTTAGACGCAATTATCGGCGGAAACGATTGTGATTGGAAGGACGAATTTGTCACCGAGGTCACAAAGGTCACCGCCCAATCTACCAGACTCTCGGTCAGCAGAAAACTTGTTCGGAAGGGTTGTGGATGGGTCAGTTCGGGCTCGGGTTGGCAATCATACAACAGCAACGGAATGATTGAACGTTGGATGATAACCCAAGTGCTGGATCAGGTGAACAAGCCATCACCGAAACCGACCGAGTTTATTACGGATGCCACGACGGTACGTTATGTCTATAAGGAAGACGACAAGAACTACCTCGACCTCAATGCAGATGGAGCTTTTCGATTAGTCCAGCAGGGGAAGCAATATCGAGGAAATTACACGCTAACAGCCGAAGAAATTACACTTATCCTCGGGAAACAGACCCTCAGATCGCGCCTTGCTGGCGATTCGATGTGGGACACCTCGGGGAAGGAGTGGGTTAAGCGGGCGAGCGGTGAAACTACGGAGCCTTCGGTGGCATTTGCCTCAAGCAAAGCCCGTGATACGAGCTTCACAAATGCCGACGTAATTAAACTGGTCGAAGCGAAACTACCCGAAAGCGTGATAATTTCCAAAATCAAGTCTTCATCCTGCAATTTCGATGTGAGCACGGACGCTCTCATCAAACTAAAATCAGCCACTGCCAGTGATGCGGTTGTACAGGCCGTTGTGGAGTGCAAACCCCAATGATCCATTTAGGATAGACAATTCTATGAACCCGCCTACGATGAGAACGTGGACCCAATGGATTTTTGTCAGTTTGTTAGGAGTCGGCTTCCTTTTCGCGCCGGACCGATGCGTCGCGCAGGGACTCACGATCACTACAGTCGCTGGCTGTAGCGGTTGTAATCCACCGAATAACGGAGATTTTGGACCGGCAACGGCCAGTTACCTCGTGGCACCATCCGGCGTAGCCGTCGATGGTGCTGGCAATCTGTATTTCTCGGATCCTGGCGCATATCTGGTCCGAAAAGTGTCAGCCGCCGGTATCATCACGACGATAACCGGAGCAGGCGATGGAATATGCTGCTTCTCGGGCGATGGCGGTCCCGCAGTTCTGGCTGGGGTAGACCATCCGACCGGTGTGGCCGTCGATACATCGAGTAACCTGTTTATCTCCGACTCTTGGAACAATCGGGTTCGTAAGATCACTTCAGACGGAAAGATAAACACGATTGCAGGGGGTGGAAACGGATGCGCAACGCAGACCAATTCCATAGGCGACGGATGCCCTGCGACCAGCGCGAGACTTGCGCAGCCAGCCGGACTTGCGTTAGATTCCGTTGGAACC
This sequence comes from Bryobacterales bacterium, assembly GCA_963813145.1. Taxonomy (GTDB): domain Bacteria; phylum Acidobacteriota; class Terriglobia; order Bryobacterales; family Bryobacteraceae; genus Palsa-187. The sequence continues at coordinate 217,676 of CAWEXX010000001.1, read as the reverse complement.
CTTTATATTGCCGACAGTCTCAATCAGCGGATTCGCAAAGTATCTACGAATGGAATCATCACGACGGTTGCCGGAACGGGTTGTTGTGTTCTCGGGGACAGCGGCCCTGCGACGAAGGCATACTTTGGAAATCCGACGAGCGTTGCGCTCGACGGTTCAGGAAATATATATGTCTGTTGCGGGGATGGTCGGGTCCGTAAGGTTCTTTCAAACGGCACGATCACCACAGTAGCAGGCAACGGTGGGGCCGGTTCCTCGCAAGGTGATGGAGGGTCAGCGCTAGTTGCGCAATTCGTTGCCGCTTCAGTCGTCATCGTGGATGTTGCTGGCAATCTCTACATCTCAGACGGTAACCGCATCCGGAAAGTGGGCCTCGACGGCACAATTAACACAGTTGCAGGCGGAGGGACTGGATGTACCGGTGAACTTGATTCGCTGGGGGACGGATGTCCTGCCACAAGCGCTCAGTTGTTTAGCGCCCAAGGTCTCGCCACGGACCCGGCAGGCAATCTGTATGTCGCAGACCAATTGCACGGGCGCGTGCGGATGCTCAACCCGGGAACTGCGATCACTCTAGCAGCGAATGCGTTCGGCGAAATTCCGCTGATCGCACCAAACACATGGGTGGAGATCAAAGGCTCGCATCTCGCCCCTGCAAAAGATGCTCGTATTTGGCAAGGCTCAGATTTCACGAATAATCAACTGCCCAGCCAATTGGACGGTGTTAGCGTGACCGTCAATGGGAAAAAGGCGTTCGTGTATTTCATCAGCGGAACGCAGGTGAATATTCTCACTCCGCCGGATGCAATCACAGGTACGGTTCAGGTACAACTTACCAACGGCACTGCCTACAGCAGCGCCGTAAGCGTTCCAGCCCAACAATCTTCTCCGTCCTTTTTCGTGTTTGATGCAACTCACGTGACGGCGACTCACATTGACGGAAGCCTCATCGGTCCATTGACGCTGTACCCCGGTTCGTCTACGCCAGCAAAACCAAACGAGACGGTGATCCTTTATGCGAATGGATTTGGGCCCACCTCTGTACCCGTCGTCAGCGGTTCCGTGTCGCAATCTGGGACGTTATCGCCGCTGCCCGTCGTCAAGATCGGCGGCCTCCCAGCCACGGTGCAATTTGCTGGATTGGTTTCGCCTGGTCTGTATCAATTGAACGTGGTCGTGCCAGCTTCGGCCCCAGATGGTGACAACGTGCTGACCGCAACGTACAACGGATCGAGCGTGCAGCCTGGTGTCCTTCTTGCTGTGCAGAAATGACGTTCCAGCTTCCAGACTGATGCGTGATTCACGGGTATTTGTTTAATTTATTGCACAACTGGTCTGACGGAGGGCGAAAGGACGATAAGGATGTCACTGCAAAGCAGGGTATCGGCGATACTCATTTCCACGTGTGTGTTCTCAGGGTGTAATCGAATTCCCAGCCAAGTCCGTGAAATCATTTTTGAAAAGAGCAATTTCGCGACTCCGCTGGGCGTCGATCCAGGACGCGATGATGGCGAGGCCCGCGTCGAATGGGCGAGACGAAACAGCGTTGACACAGGGTTCTTTCCGAGTCCCATTTTGTCTCAGTACAACCAATACGATAAACGTTTGCTCTCGTTCCTCGTGCAGCACGGCTACTCCAAAGTAGAGTGTGTGGCCATGACCAATGTGCGCATGCGCATCCAGCAGGACGCTTGCTATGTAGTCCATAACCCAACGGTCGCCGCTTTGAGCCATGTCGCCAGCAGAAAGCTCGACTCCATCACGTATTCCAACAAGTACGACACCAATATTCAGGGCACGAACGTCACGGTGGTGGTCATGACATTCAAGTACAAAATTGAAGTCAGCAATAAGCAATTTCCGGCGATGCCCCAACTCTTTGACGGTGCTGGAAAAGCAGTGCTGAATCCTGATACAGGTGCCTGGCAGTTGCTGGATCTCTCCCTGACCGACAAGGGCCCAATGATCTTTTATGAATACATTCACTCGCAGTACAAGTTCTATGACCCAAGGGTGCAGGCTTCCGTAGCGGAGAAACCGACAGCCGAGGCGTCCGAGAAGGGAGCGTCGGCGAGTGCGCCGAAGACGCCCGAAGAACCCGTGCAAAAGACACCACCGGAGCAGATCGTGGATCGTGGAGCGTGCCCATTTGAGGGATGTCAGTATGGCGAGCGATGGACGGCTACCCAGAACGTTGACGTGTATGCCGCGCCGCCGGAAACAGTAGACATGAAGCCGTCGTCCCTTCAAAAAAAGACCGCCATTCACATTGGAACCTGGGTCACAACCGTAACGGGCGTTGTGCTGTCAAAACGTCACGAAGGTCGGATCAATCTCAAAGCTTCTCCGAGGATCGGGAAGGGTGTCGCAAACCCTCCGGCCCTAAGGGACAACCAAATGATCTCGTTGTATTCATATTTGGGTGAGGGTTGCTGGCGAACTTGGATTGAAGGTCGTCTAATGACGATTTGCGACGTCGGTGACGTGGGTAAAGCTCAAAATGAGTGGTGGATAAAAATCAAGACCGACGACGGGTCGGAGGCGTGGACTCAATCTGGTTCGTGGGCAAGCCGGGAAGGACTCAACGATGTGTTGGCGGACAGGATCGAGGACCCCAAGTTGCAGTTGGCCGACAAAATGACTCAAATTGATGCTCTAATCAAAGCGGGAGCGAGTTTCGGAGGCAGCGGGACAAAGTTCAGCGGCAAGAACCCGGTTGGTGCCGCCATTGCCACAAAAGATTTGGAGCTTGTGAAGAGCCTCATGGCTCAGGGCCTAAACCTGTGGGACGGTCAGTTTTGCGCCGCACAGGCAGCCGTGTCGATTGCAAAAGAACCTGGCGGCGATTCGATGTTGGAGTTTCTGTTAGCGAACGGCTTGCCTCTCACTTGTTTGCCCACGCCGCCGCTGACATCTTTTCTGGGCATGGGTATAGCTTTGGAGAATTATCCTGTTGACCGCGCAATCCGGGTCGCACAAATACTCGTGAACCACGGTGCGAACCTCAACCAAAAGGACGCTCAAGGTAATTCCGTGTTTGACATGCTGGATCGCCTGCCCCCCAAAGCCGCTCCGCGTGTCGCCGCGTTGAAGGATGCCCTGACCAAGCTGACGGCGGATCGCCGAGAAACTGCACAATCCAATGGTCCCACCGGGAGTGGTGTCGTTTACAGAGTTGGCGATGGCGTTTCCAAGCCCATGATCCTGCACAAGGTTGAGCCGGACTACTCAGACCGGGCCCGCAAAGTGAAGCGACAAGGCACGGTTGTTCTGAAGTTCGTCGTTGACGAAAACGGTCATCCGCGTGACATAACGGTAGATCGTAGCCTCGGCCTCGGGTTGGACGAAAAGGCGACCGAGGCGTTGGCGAAGTGGCAGTTCAAGCCAGCCGTCAAAGATGGCAAGCCCGTGGCGGTCCATTTGTCAGTCGAGATGACCTTTCATACACTCTGAGTCGCGCTCAGCCCTTGAAATCCGACAGCTGCACCGGCAGGGCGGTTGAAAACGGAGAGACTTGTGGCCGGAAGCCACCTCGGGTCAGGATCACGGGAAGCTGACCAAAGCCATTCGTGATCCTGGGCGTTCTTGTTATCTATCGGCAGGCTTTTCCTGGCATAATTTCTGCGGTCCCGATCAATTCTCGGCTGGCCCTGCTTCTTCGATATTCCGAAGCCGGTAGAGTCCCCGGCCTTCCCGCGTCAGTTCCAACTTTTGATAGTCGAGCCACTCCCTGTCCCGCAGCAGCCTGGTCAGTCCCTGCCGTACCGTGGCCTCCTTCAACCCCAGCGCCGCAGCGATCTCTGGACTCCTACCAGTGCCGTTAACGAGTAACCATCGCACGATACGGGTCCTGCTGTTGGCGTCGAACTTGGTCAGCAACTCGCTCTCGCGCAGCTCGTTCTTTTCTCGAAATCCGCGCCGAGCATCGGTCGATGCCGTCAGCGCCGACGTAATGGGCTGCATGTAGCTGTAGTGAATCTGCTGCTCGGCCCAACCAGACTCGACTTTGTGGAGCGTGCGCCAGCATCGCAATAGTGCTTGCGTTTCCCGCATCGCTCGCCAATCCGGTTCCAGTTGAGCCGTGTGCTGCTGGTCGAAGCCATTCAGGATTGCGTATAAGGCGATCCAATCCTCGTTGTCGGCCAACGGAAATTTTTTGGAATGGCGTCTTGCGGTCGTTTTGGTGCTGATGGGTCGCTTCGTTGCTTTCCAGTGCCGCGCGAATGCGGCACGGTGCGGTCCATAAAAAAGCGTCTTTATGAGCCGGTCACGAATCCCGGCCCCACGCAGTATCGGATAGCCGGGGATCGAGTCCCGCCACTGCTTCGGAATTTCCCACGGATAGCGGTCGGCCTCAAATTCCTGACGTGCGCGTCGGACGGCTTCCTGAAGTTCAGCAAGATGATGCGGCGGACTGATTATGGCGCGGAGCCGGGATACGGATGTGGTGCTGGCTTTGGTCATGGAAATGATTTAGCGAACCGTCTCGGCCGCCAGAAGTAAATAGGGGTCACAGGGCCAGATGCGCGGTGCAACAACTTGAATTTGAAGGGCTTGCCCGTTCTGATGACGATGCTTCATTGTAACGCTGACTCGTGAAGTCGTTCAGTCCGAAAAATCGCAGCGACCGACACCGTTTGGTGCCGAGCGAAGTTGCAGCTGGTGCTGACTGGGCGCTGACAGGTCTGTTTTGGTGCTGGTGCTGAGCGGTCAGCACCGAGACCCGAATTGTGGCAAGTTGCTCACTATCAGCTAAGATACAGACCCACAGTACTTTGACAAATGCGGACGTGCCGCTGGTGTTGGTGTGATGTGTCGCAGTGCCGCCCCTGGCTGCTTCTGAGATACTGAGGGGTGCCAGTTGGAGGCCGCAAGTGGCAACCCCTCCGCATCTAAAATGGGTGGGAGACGGTAGTTCGAAGCCAGATGCTCTATCCAGCTGAGCTACGGGCGCTTCGACTCATCGTATCATTTAATCGCAGAGCGCCGATGGTCGAAACCGAGGTTAAAATCCGCTTCGAGCGCGGTCCCCAAGCCGCTCGCGGCCTGATTGAGGGCAGTGGATACGCCGTCCTCGAATCGCGGACCCTCGAGAGCGATCAGGTATTCGACCGCGCCGCGTCCGAACTCCGCTTCGGCGACCAGCTTCTTCGGCTTCGCCGCAGTGGCTCCCGCTCGACCGTTACATATAAAGGTCCCGCCACTCGCGAGCGCCACAAGAGCCGCGAGGAAATCGAGTTCGACGTCTCCGATCCTGCCGCCTTCGAACTGGTACTTGACCGCCTCGGGTACTCCCCGCGCTTCCGCTATGAAAAGTACCGCACCAAGTTCGCGGCCCCCGGAGAGGCTGGCATCGTCACCATCGACGAGACTCCGATTGGCATATTTCTAGAGCTCGAAGGGCCCGCCGACTGGATCGATCGCACCGCGGCGCTTCTCGGCTTTCCCCAATCGGCATATTTGACCGCGAGCTATGCCGCTTTGTATCGGGAATATCTCCTTTCACATCAGGGTGCTCCGCAAAACATGGTGTTTCGCGAGAGTGATCCGTCTTAGGGGAGAACAAAAGACACCTAGTACCTCGAGATCTATTGATTGTGGACCAAGCCGATGCTATTCTTCCTGTAGTTCAGAACCATGTGGAAGACACAAAGAGCAGAGCGCGTATGATCGAACTCATAGCGACCGTCATCATTACGGTGAGCTCTGTCGTGCTGTTTGCCTACTGGTTCCGTTACACCTGTCTCCTGATCCTGAGCGCGAAGACGGCCCGCGATTACACTTCCGACATCGCGTACTCGAAGCAGTTGGGCTTCCCCGACGTCCAGGCGCAGTTGAAACAGGCCGCTTCCCCCGATCTCGACCGCTTACGCGCCGCTCTCGACCGCGATTTCAAGGTTGTAAGCGATTTGCTGAAATACGCAAAATCGGGCGATTCACAGTCCGCGCTCGAAACCCACATGCTGGCCATCAACTATCGTTTGATGGGCACGTGGTATCAGGTAAGCCGCCACTTCTCCGAAAGCACCGCCGCACGCGCGCTTGGAGAGATGTCCATGGTAGTAGCTCACTTCGCCAATCAAATGGGCGAACAAGCCGCCTGCTCCGCCGCCTAATCCCAGCGATTTTGTTAGCACAATAACCAAGCGCATCGTTTGCGAGGTAGCCCCACGCTGACGCATGGGGCTGTGACGTGCAAAATGGTCGTTATTAGCCCCATGCGTCAGCGTGGGGCTGGCACACGGTACTCTCTACCCCTCCGTCGGAACACTCCACCGCCCGCTCTGCCACTCCAGATTGAAATTCTCGCCCAGATACACCCGCCGCACTTCCGGATCGTTCCCTAAAGCCTCCGGCGAACCTGAACGGAATATTCGGCCGTTATTAATGATGTATGCGCGATCCGTCACCGCCAGCGTCTCCCGCACATTGTGATCCGTCACCAGAATCCCAATCCCCGAATTCTTCAAATCGAAAATGATCTTCTGCAGCTCCAGCACCTGTATCGGATCGATTCCGGAAAAAGGTTCGTCGAGAAGCAGAAAGCTCGGCTCGATGACTAGAGACCGCGCGATCTCCACACGTCTCCGCTCCCCGCCCGATAGCACGTATCCCTTACTGTGCCGCACCGTCTCGAGGCCGAGTTGATCGATCAGCCGGTCCATGCGATCGTGCCGCTCGCGCCGGTTCAGCGGCAGCGTCTGCAGAATCGCCATCAAGTTGTCCTCTACGGACAGCTTGCGGAACACGGAGGCTTCCTGCGGCAGATAGCTGATGCCCTTCCGCGCTCTCTGGTACATCGCCAGCGGCGTGATGTCCTGATCGTCGAGTGTCACACGGCCCGAATCCGGCGTGATCAGCCCCACAATCATGTAGAACGACGTGGTCTTCCCCGCGCCATTCGGACCCAGCAATCCCACTACTTCGCCCTGCTTCACCCACACGGAAACGTTATCGACGACTTTCCGCCCGCGATAGGATTTCGTCAAATCGGTTGTTTGAAGGGTATGCACAGAGGCTATTTCTTACGCACGATACTCTTGACGGGATTGTTAGGCACTCCGTTTACCAGCAGCCTATCATCGTTCGCCCACCACGTCAATTGATCGCCTTGCGTCTTGCCTTCCTTGCTGTCGACCAACTGAGGAGTCCCGCCGCTCATGATCACTTTCCCCTCGTCGGCGTAGTATTCCGAGTGTTCCGAGGTCCCCGTCCGCACCTTTAGTTTCGCCGTGCTGACGATTTTGACTGCCCCGTCCGACACCGTCTTGTTGAGCGACGAATCGGCATCCGCATCGTTGAGAAACGCTTTGATTTCCTTGCCCGTCACTTTCATGTCGGGCCGCTGCAGCAGCACGCCGCCGCTGTAAACCGCTATGCGAGTCTCCTCGGTGTAAACCAGGTGCGGCGCATGAACAACAGTAAAAATAGGAGACGGACCGCCTGGCTTAGGCGCGGATTTGGTTTTCGCAGCCTTTCCATCTTTCTTTTGGTCCTTATCCTTCTCTTTATCCTTGTCCACGAACTCGCTTACGACCTTGCCGTCCGCTTTCATGATGCCTTCGTCGCGGTCGATGTCCAGCCGATCCGCCTCTACCCTATTCGACCCCTGCCATGCCACTGCGTTTCCTTCGTAGTGGATCTTCGAATTGCTATCGGTCGAAACCATCTTCTGCGCGCGAGCCTGCATAATCTCATCGGTGCTCAGCATCGCGCTCGAATTACCCTTCGGATCGGGCATTCGCGTCGAAGCCACGTGCCCCTCCGCCGTGAAATCGCCCGATTTCTGATTCATCACGATATGATCCGCGGCAGCCGATCCGGTCGGGTCCCACACCCGCGCGCCCTTATCGAGCGTCATCATATCCGTCGTCTGTTCCAGCGTTGCGTGATCCGCGCGGGCATGACGGTCGCCTTCGTCGTATTTGAAATCGTTCTTCTGATCCAGATGCTTCAAGTCGCTGGTATTCGGGTCGAAGGTCGCCAGCATCTCTTTGCTGGACGTAAATCCCGGCTGCGGCGCGGGCTTGCCCTTCTCCGGAGCCTTATCCGTGCGCGTCGTAACATTCACCGACCGGAAACTCTCGATGCGATTGTCTTCCCCGTATTTGATCCACACCTTGTCGCCCGTCATCACCCGTTTGGGCAGCCCCGGACGATTCGGCAGAAAATCCATTGTCGCGGCCCCGTCCGTCTCCACGCTCTCGATCTCCTGCCCACCGCTGCGCATCTTTAAATGGATCACTTCGCTATGTAGAATCCGGGTATCGCCCGGCTGCGTCCCGACTTTGGGCAACGGCACATTCTCCGCCACACTCTTGCCCATCGCAACCGCGCTCGATAGCGTGCTCTCCTTGCCCGCCGCATCGAAACCCAGGTCCATGTGATTCCCCGTCACCGTGGTTCGCGCCGCATCGGTCGCCGAGATCAGGTGCGCGTTGCCCTCTCCGGCGATTTTCGTAACCAGCATCCCGTCGGCGAAATTCATGGTCATCTGATTGGACCCGAATTCCACCTTGCGGCTCCCATCTTCCTTGGTCCCCTGTCCCGCCTCGATCTCCGCTAGCCGCACCTCGCCCTGATCCAGCGTCACCACGGACATCTTCCCCTCGAGATGCAGAGTGTCGCGCGTCATCTTCGACCAGGGGATCAAAATGATCTTCTGCTCCTTCTCGCGATAGAATGCCTCGCCCGATTCGATGTGCATGGGAACAGATCCCTCCGCCTTGCCCCGCCAATCGAGCAGGATCTGCGACTTCATATGCAGCTCGCGCGTTTGCGGATCGTACTCCGCGCCCATCGAAGTTCCGCCGCCCTGATCGAACTCAAACCGCACCTGCCGGTCGGTGGTGGCCTTGCCCGTCTGCGTCTCGAATTTCACGCCGGAGCTCTGGATCTTCACAATGCGCCCGTGCTGCGGACCGTCGACCGGCACGCTCATCGTGATGTCGACTTCGCCATCGGCGTACAGCGTCTTCGCCGCCGGATCGATCTGTGCTTTGTCGGTTTTCACTAGGTCATACTGGGTCCCGGCTTTGTTATAAAGCTTTAGCTCGACCCCATCGAGGTCCAGCGCAGTGGACCCGGAGGACTCGCGCATTTTGGCAGCCGAAATTTCCACGTGAGCCGTGGTGCCCTTTTGATCGGAATACTTCCATCGGTCGAAGCTCCCGTCAAAATGCTTATCCAGCGGCTTAGGACGCGCGGGCGCATCCCTTTCGAGATTCCCTTTGCGCTTGAGGTAGGTTGCGCCAACCGCGACAACGATGAAAATGATGGCGAAAAGAAATAGCCACCGGGTACGGCGCATACGTTAGTAATTCAAGGATACCAGCAAGTGGGGCAGGTCCCCGACCTGCCGCGGGGTTGGGCACGGAGATCGCTGCGTCAAAGACGACAGGCGAAAGCGCCTGCCCCACTGGATTCCTCACTCTCCCCACATCCACCGCCCCCCCACCATTGTCCTCTCGACCGGAATCGTCACCAGAGTGGAAGGATTCTCCTTCAGCGGATCCCTCCCCAGCACCGTCAAATCCGCCAGCTTCCCCGCCTCAATCGACCCTTTTGTCTTCTCTTCAAAACAAGCATGCGCCCCATTCACCGTAGCTACCCGCAGCGCTTCCTCCACCGTAATCCGCTGCTTCGGACCCCACACATTCCCTTTGATATCCGTCCGCGTGACGCTTGATTGCAGAAACATCATCGGCTCGAAAGGCCCAGGCCCATAATCCGAAGACATCGTCGCCGGGATCCCCGCGTCCAGGAAACTCCGCAGTGCGAACATCGAATTGAGCCGCTCCGCTCCGTATTCCTTCATCTTCTCGCCGTGATAATACACATAGCTTGAAAACGGAGTCGGGATCACACCCTGCGCTTTGATCCTCCGCACCAGGTCCGGATTGATCAACGTGCAATGCTCGATCCGGAATCGCGGATCGGGTCGCGGATTTTCTTTCTGCAGTCGCGCATAGACCTTCAGAATCACGTTGATCGCCAAGTCGCCGTTGCCGTGTGTGCCGATCTGCCACCCCGCGTCGTGAGCCGGTTTCGCATCCGCGTAAAGTTGCTCTTCCGTGCGCACCTGGATGCCGTGATCGTCGGGCCGGCCGACATAGGGTTCCGACATCCACGCCGTACGCTCCGATATCGACCCGTCGGCCACCATCTTCATCGCGCCCACCCGCACCCACTCGTCGCCCAATCCCGTCTTCACCCCCGCCGCGATCATTCGCGGAACATAGTTGGCGCTGAGAAAGTTATAGACACGGATGCACAGATCGCCCGAATCGTGCGCGTCTTGAAAAGCCATCAGATCCTCGGTCGACCCCGCTGGATCGTTCACCGACGTGATGCCGCTCTTGACGATCATCTTGCTGATCAGCTTCACACCTTCCCGCCGGTCCGCCCTGGTCGCTACGTTTCGGACCTTCGACCGGAACCGCGCGCTGGCCGTCTCCTCAATGCGCCCGGTCAGTTTACCGTCGGGGCCACGCTCGAATTTCCCGCCCTGCGGATCGGGCGTCTTTTCGTTGACGTCGGCAATCTGCATGGCCTTCGAATTGACGTAATTGGTGTGCCCTCCGCGATGATTTACCAGCACCGGATGATCCGGCACCGCGGCATCCAGATCGGCCTTGCTCAGGGGCCTCCCCTCGGCCGTCTTCGTGTCGTCGTACATGAACCCGACCACCCATTCGCCCTTCGGCGTCTTCGCGGCACGCTCGCGCAGAGCCGCCTGAATCGCCGCGATAGACCGCAGATCGCAATTCACTTCCTTCAAGTGGCGCAGCCCTGTGGACGCCGTATGCAAATGGGCATCGATGAACCCCGGCGTCACCGTCCGTCCGCCCAAGTCGACGCGAGTGACTCCCGTGAAATTCCCAACCTCGTCGTTGGTCCCCACCGCGAAGAACTTCCCGCCCAGAATCGCCACCGCCTGCGCGTGAGGATTCGCGGGGTCCATGGTGTGAATGTTGCCGTTAAACAGGATCAGATCGGGTTTAAGCGTAGTGCCTCGTAGCGAGGCCGCGAACCCCAGCGCGCCAAGGAAGTTTCGTCGCGATTGCATAGGTATCAAGATACATCAGCGGCATGCTACATTCGTTACGTCGACCTTCCTAAACTGGGGCCCGGGTGGCGAAATCGGCAGACGCAACGGACTTAAAATCCGTTTTCCGGCAACGGGAGTGCGGGTTCAAGTCCCGCCCTGGGCACCACAATATCAATGCATTCTCGCGACTACCGACTCGAATAGACTACCTCTGCGAAAAAAGTGACGATTCCTGCTAACCAAACTAGAAATTCGAAGTATTATCATCAGACCGTCTATGGGAACAGAGAAGAATAGAGCCGACCTCTTACCGGGCACGCTCGACATGCTGGTACTCAAAGTATTGATGAGCGGCCATTTGCACGGATACGGGATCGCGCAACTGATCCATCAACTGTCCGATGATCTTTTGCGGGTGGAGGAGGGCTCGCTCTATCCGGCGCTGCAGAGGCTCGAACTCAATGGATGGATCACCGGAGAGTGGGGCTTGTCGGCGAATAATCGGCGGGCTCGCTTTTACAAACTGACGCCCGATGGGCGAAAACAATTGGCGGAGGAGTCGGCTCGCTACAGGCTGGTAACGGGCGCGGTCGCCCGCATTATGGGGTTCGCTTGATTTGGGGACGTTTTCGACGACGTTTACGGTTTCTGCTCTCCCATGGCGAGCGGCAGCGGTTGCTGTGGGAAGAGATGGAGTTTCACATCGAGTCCATGACTGAGGATTTCGCCGAGCACGGCATGTCTGAGGTCGATGCGCGCGCGGCGGCAAGGAGAAAGTTCGGCAATATGACGCATAAATCGGAAGAATCCCGAGGCGTGTGGTTGATTCGCTGGTGGAGCGATCTCGCGCAGGATTTGCGCTACTCGTTTCGAGGGATGCGGCGCGATGCCGGATTTACGGCGTTTACGATCCTGATCGCCGGTCTCGGCATTGGAGCCTGTTCCACGGTCTTCAGTGTGGTGAATGCGCTGCTGCTGCGCCCGCTCCCGTTTCACGATCCAGGGCGGCTGGTATGGATTACCAACGGCGACGACTACACCAGCACGCAAACCGAGCACTATTCGGACCTCCGGGAGCTGAACCAATCGTTCTCCGATCTGGCGGGTTGGAGCGGATACTACCGTGTCGGGGACAAGGAGCTGACCGGAACCGGGGAGCCGGAGCGGGTCACAAGTATTCCCGTGACTGGAAACTTCTTCGATCTGCTGGGTGTGCATCCGGCAATCGGAAGATCGTTCAGCACAGAGGAGTGCCAGGGAAGGTATTCCGCTCCGCCCGCCGTGGTCTTAAGCTACAGCTTTTGGCGGGGGCGATTCGCTTCAGACCCCAACATCGTGGGCCGGAAGCTGACTTTGAACAACACTCCCGCGATGGTGGTGGGCGTGCTGCCCGCATCCTTTGATTTCGGGAGCGTCTTTTCGCCGGGCGCTCCGGCCGATCTTTTTGTTCCCTGGCCGTTAAACGATAATAAAAAACCCCAGGGAAACACGATGAGGATCGTCGGAAGATTGAAGCCCGGCGCAACTGTCCAGGTGGCGCAGGCTGAGCTAACCATGCTGGCCAAACAATTGGTGAGCCAGCATCCGGACCGTAATCCCGTTGCTCCACTGTTGGTGCCGCTTGACCGGCACGTGAGCGGGCGAGCAGCTCCGGCGTTATTCGTGCTGGCCTGCGCGGTCGGAGTGGTGAGGTTGATTGTGTGCGCGAATCTTTCGAATCTCCAATTGACGAGATTGGTCGCACGGCAAAAAGAGATGACCATGCGGGCGGCTCTGGGCGCGGGCCGCTCCAGGCTTCTGCGGCAGATGCTTACCGAGAGCGTGGCGCTCTCGTGTTGCGGCGCGGTGTTGGGATTCACTCTCGCGGTGGGTGGTACACGCGAACTGGCACGTCTCCATGCCTTCAACCTTCCTTTGCTCGAAAGCGTTCGGATCGATGGAAGCGCGCTGCTCTTCACGTTGCTGGCGGCGGTCGGGGTCGGCGTAGTTTTTGGCCTGCTACCGGCACTGCGGGTCACTTCTCTTCGAGAAGGCATGCAAGACGGCAGCCGGGGGTCGGGAGGCAGGCGGCACGCCTCCATCCGCGATGCGCTGGTGGTCTCCGAACTCGCCTTCGCGTGCATCCTGCTGGTCGGCGCGGGGCTGCTGATCCGGAGTTTTCTGCGCGTCCTCGATGTCAATCTTGGATTTCAACCGGAGCGCGCTGCCGCTCTGAGGATCGACCCGAGTTTTCGGATCAAGAATTTCGCCGAGCAGAATTCCTTTATCGACGAAGTACTGAACCGCGCTCGCACTGTCCCCGGCATTGTGGCGGCCGGGATTACCGACGTCCTGCCGCTGCGCGACGACCGGTCATTCGCCGTGGGAGCTAAAGGGCAGGTCTACGAGAGAGGTCACCAACCAGAGGCATACATTCGCATAGTAAGCGACGGGTATTTCGATGCGGCAGGAGTTCCTTTGCGGCAGGGTCGAACATTTACCGAGAGGGACCGCGCATCGAGCGAACTCGTCGCCGTTGCCAATGAAACGCTGGCCCGGACATTGTGGCCCGGGCAGAACCCAGTGGGACAGGCGATCACAATCAATGTGGGAACACGGGTCATGGCTGTAGTGGGCGTAGTCGCCGACGTCCGTCATTCCGGTCTCGAAGCGGCAAGCGGATCCGAATTGTACATGCCGATGCGGCAGACCGGGGACTACGCGGCCATGCAGTTGGTCGTTCGAACTACGCTCCCACCGGACAGTCTGGCGGCAGGGATTCGAACGGCGCTGCGGCCGATCGACCCGAATCTGCCGGTCCGCGAATTTGTGACGTTCCAGGATCTGGTCGACAGAGCGGTGTCGCCGCGCCGATTCCTGGTGCTGTTGCTGACCGGATTCGCGGCTTTCGCCTTAATACTCGCCTCGCTGGGGATCTACGCCGTGATTTCCTATTCGGTAAGTCAGCGAGTGCAGGAAATTGGAATCCGGATGGCGCTCGGTGCATCCGCGAGGGACGTGCAGAACCGCATCCTTCTCCGGACACTGGGATTGGCGGCCGTGGGGCTCGCGTTGGGGATGGCGGCCTCGCGAGTTTTATCGACCACGCTAGGGAGCTTGCTGTTCGGAGTGACCTCCGGCGATCCGGTCACCTATGTGGACGTGGGTGCGTTGCTGATCGTGGTTGCGGTGGCTGCCGGATACATTCCGGCATGGCGCGCGTCGCGAATCGATCCAATGGTTGCGTTGCGGTCGAGCTGAACCAGCCGACAATCCCCGGCGGGAATGAGTGTGTGGTGGCGTACGCCTCCAGGCGTGCCGTGTCGAGATTCGTCTCGACATGTCCGTACGTCGGCACGACTGCCGACGCGGCACGCCTGGAGGCGCGCGCCACAAAAACCGCCGCACGCAAATTTTGGAGGATGTTGCGGTTATTTTCTGCGCCAGGGCTTCAGGGGCTGATACTCAGGGGTGCTGGTTACTGTTGGCTTGGCGGTCCGGATTAATTTGCGGCGGGAGAGAATTCTGATGGCGCTTTGTACCGCGCTTTTCGAAAGGCCGGTCGAGTCCGCCATGCGCTGGTGGCTGAGGGCGGCGGATTCCTGGGCTCGCCCTTCGGTCTGGCTCCAGATGTGGAGGTAGACGAGGAAGGCGGAGGGGGATTTGTCATGGCCGACCAGGTCTCGCATCAGGACATCGAGGACGTACTCGTCTATTTCACACATGTTCATCGAATATAGAGGGGAATCCCGCGGTTCACGAGATAGTCCGGCACAATTTTGCCATCGGATGTCACATGCAGATAGATCGCATTCGTTCCAGCGGCTCCTGCAGGATCGATAGCCGGGAGTCGAAAGCTTACCGATGCCGCCGCTGCCTGAGTTCCTATTTCACTGAAGGCTAACCCGGAACCGAGGTCGACCGTCAACAGAGGCGTCCCGGCTCCCAAGCCGTTCAGGAACAGGGTCACGACCGATGCGGAGGTGGCGGGATTGTCGCAAGCATTGATGGTTCCATCGGCATTGAGGATCAGGGGTGCGGGGGCGGGGGAAGCGCCGGTGAACGAACCGAATGCGACGGGAGGCGGCGTGTTACAGGTCTTTCCATTGGGCGGAAGCACGAACGTGCTGGGAGTGGTTGCGGTGACGTTGAGCTGCCTGGTATCGAAAGGCACGCCGTTGTGAAGCAGCGTCAATGTGGTCTGCTGTTTCCCAGCGATGGCGAAGGGAACTACGGCGGTCACAATGGTGCCTCCGGCGGCGGTCAGCGACGCGGGGATGCCGTCGAACGTCGCGGACACGCCTCCGAGCGGGGTTTGCGGATTCTGCAAATCGGCGACTACGGATGGCGTGGGTCCGACGCCGAATCCGTTGATGGTGATCAACTGACCAGGTGAGACGGTATCGGCGAACGAAGTGTCCGCCGCGTCGGTGATGCAGGCGATACCCGGGCCGGGGTTGGTCCCGCCGAGCAATTGGGCTCCGGCGATGCGCGCTCCGTCGGAGGAAATCCGCAGCAGGAAAGTCCGCGTTTTCGTGTTGTTCAGCGTGGACCCGGGGCGGCATTCGTCAAGCTGTTGCGGGAGTCCGGGAAAATCGGGAGAGCCTGCGACTCCGGCCACCACGAGGCTTCCATCCTTGGCTACCGCAATCGACGAAACGTTGTCGAACTGCGATCCACCAAGGTAAGTGGAGTACAGCAACTGGGAGCCGTCCGCGCTGAGGCGGCTCACGAAACCCGTGGAGGCGAAGCCGATAATCGGGATGATGCAACTGCACAGGGTATTCACAAACTTCGCTGGATTGGCCGGGATGATAGCTCCCGGGCTGACTGGATAATCCGTGGCTTGGGCGCTCCCCACGGTATAGATGGTGCCGTCCGGCGCGAGCGCGATGTCCACGCCCAGCGAGCCCAGGTGGCCGGTCAAATAAGTGGAGAACAGCAGGCTGGCACCGTCGGGAGCCACCTTCGCGACGTACTGCTGGGGGCATGGGAACACGGAGGAGAGCAAGCCGCCTCCGGAACCGCAGATGTTGAAAGAGGCGCTCGGTTGAAAGGCGTTGGCGGTGGTGGGATATTTCGCGTCTTCTCCGTTCCCGGCGACATAGACATTTTCGGCGCTGTCGACCGTGATGGCTCCGCCGATTCCGGCCGCGGACCAAAGCACCTTGCCGCTGGGATCGAGCTTGATCAGGAAACCATGTTCGTTGGGGATATTGAGCGCTCCCGGAGTGGGCGGGGTACTGCTGATGGTTCCGGAGAGGATGATGTTTCCCGCAGGAGTGATCGCGATACTTTGCGGCGTCGCGCCGACGGGGACAGGGAAGGAAGTGGAGGAGACGATGGCGCCGGTGTTGGGATCGATGGAGACGATGGAACCTGCGCCGGAGGCCACCAGGGTGCGGGTAAGGCTCATGCCCAGGACGAGACAGGGGAGAGTGGCGGTCCATTGATTCAGTTTAGAAATGGTGGATCCCTGAGCGACGTAGATGGCGCCGGAGGAATCCACGGCCAGCTTACTGATGGGTGCGGGGCTCTGGGCGGCGGAAAAAGTTAGGGGAAGAAGGAAAAGGGCGTACCGCATAGTTCAATCGTATGGTGGCACAGAAAAAAGGGCTTCCGAGCCGTGACCAAAGGGAGCGGTGTTCAGTAGGAGCTGGCTTGGGTCAAAGTTTCGATGGATGACTGGTCCAATTCCAGGGTGGCTGCATCAACCAGATCGCGCAATTGTTCGACGGAGGTGGCGCTGGCGATGGGGGCGGTTATGCCGGGGCGGGCGATGAGCCATGCCAACGCTACTTTTCCAGGGGTGGAATGATTTGCCTTGGCAACTTCATCGAGGGCGGCCAGGATTCGAAACCCTCGGTCGTTCAGATATTTCTTCATGCCGGGGCCGCGCGCGCTCTTGCTGAAATCGCTCTCCGAACGGTATTTGCCGGTGAGGAATCCGCTGGCTAGCGAAAAGTAGGGCACTACGCTTAGACCCTCTTTAAGGGCGAGCGGCTCTAGTGCCGCCTCGTACTCGGCCCGCTCGTAGAGATTGTATTTGGGTTGCAGGCATTCATACGAGGGGAGGCTGTGGCGGCGGCTGACCTGCAGGGCCTCGGCGAGCCGGTCAGCGCTATAGTTCGATGCGCCAATTACGCGGACCTTTCCCTGTTTCATGAGCTGGGCATAGGCGCTGAGGGTTTCATCGAGCGGAGTGGAGGGATCGTCCTCGTGCGATTGATAGAGATCGATATGATCGGTCTGGAGGCGGCGGAGAGAGTCCTCGACTTCCTCCAGAATGTAGTCCTTCTTCAGACCTTTCTTACCGGAGCCCATCTGCATACCGACTTTCGTCGCCAGTACGATTTTGGAGCGCTTGCCGGATTGGCGGAGCCAGTTGCCGATGATGGTTTCGGATTCGCCTCCGGTGTGGCCGGGTACCCAGGTGGAATAGATGTCCGCGGTGTCGATGAAATTGAGCCCAGCGTCGACGAAGGCGTCTAGGATTTTGAAGGACGTGGGTTGGTCGATGGTCCAGCCGAAGACATTGCCTCCCAGCATGAGGGGGGAGACTTCGATTCCGGTGTGTCCTAGCTTGCGGGTTTTTGGGTGGGGCACGAATGAATAGATTCTACCTGGAAGGATGGGTTTCGAGATTTTCGCGTCATTAACTCCGCTCCCTTTGGTCACGGCTCGGAAGCACCTCTCTACCGAGCCGTGACCGCAGGGAGCGGTGCTCTTACGCGGTGGTTGCTGCATCTAATCTTGCGCTAGATCTTTGAAGTGGGGCGTGTGGTTGGTCCATTGGAGTTCGTCGACGTCGGTGAAGAGCGGGATGTCGGTGCGCAGTGTGGCGAGGGTTCGAAACAGGAGGGCGCGGTCGTGCTCGCGCGAAAGAGTGGCGGCCAGGGAGCTGGCGCCTGAGGCGTTCACGTGCCAGTCGCGGTAGTCGGCGGGGATCGATTCCAGATGGTGGAATTTCGCGAGAACCGCGGCCGTGGACTTCGCGCCCCAGCCGGGGAGGCCTGGGAAGCCGTCGGCTGCGTCGCCGACCAGCGCCAGATAGTCGGGGATCGACGCGGGCGGGACGCCGAATTTTTGGATGACGCCGGCCTCGTCGCGGATGACTCCGGTGCGGCGATTTAACTGGACGACGCGGGCGCCTCGCACGCACTGGGCCAGGTCCTTATCCGGCGTACAGATGATTACGCGCTCCACGCGCGGGTCACGGGCGGCCGCGGCGGCTCCGGAGGCGAGTGCGTCATCGGCCTCGAACTCCACCATGGGCCAGACCACGACGCCGGCCGCGGAGAGGGTTTCTTCGAGTAGAGGGAACTGCGACCACAGGTCAGGGTCTATGCCTTCGCCGGTTTTGTAGCCGGGCCATAGATCATTGCGGAAGGACTCAATCACTTGGTCGGTGGCGACGGCGAGGTGGGTGGCGCCCCCCTTGATCATCCCCAGAACCGAAGCGAGCACGCCCCGGACCGCAGCGACCTCGCAACCGGTTTGATCGCGCGCGGATGGCATCGCGTAGTAGTGCCGGAACAGTTCGTACGTGCCGTCAATCAAGTGGATGTTCATTGCAGGGTTCGCACAATCGCCTGAATGTGGACGCGCGCGCCATCCACGTGCGGGAAATGGGTGTTGGTCTCGTCAAAGACGAGAGAGAGGTCGGTTCCGGCCAGCACGATGGCATCGACCGGCAGATCCCGGGCGATTCCGGTCAAGATATCCCGGCCCTCCGTTCCGCCCTCGACGGTCTTCATGTACGCATCGTGAATAGCGTCCACTTGATCCGGGACGAGCACTTCGATTCCGTCGAGCATACCGAACATACGCGATTCTACGACGTAGCGCGTTCCGAACAAGGCCACGCGCCGATAGCCGCGGGCATGGATCTCCCGCGCTACTTCGTCAATGATGTTGACCAGCGGAAGCGCGGAGATCTTTTCCAGCTCGCGAATGCAGACGTGAGGAGTGATGGCGGAAATGGCTGCGACCTCCGCTCCGCCGCGCGCGAGCCGATCGATCAGGCGGGCGAAATAACCGGCCAACCCGACACGATCGCCGCGTTGAACGTCGCCCAGGACGCGATCCATGTCGGCATGGACGATCAACATCTCACCGGCGTTCGCCTTAACCAGTTCTTTGTAATAGTGAACGGTCGAGCCGGGGCCGAGGCCGCCGATTAATCCCAACTTGCGCATGCCTTGATTCTCGCAAAGATGCTATAGATTGACGATGAAGGTCACGGTCTTGCTGTTCGGTTCGTGTCTTGCCAGCGGGCAAGTCACGATCGATGCGTCCCGGCTGAGCGCTCGCCCGGTGCTGGAGCCCGGGCCTTCCTGGTCGAGCACTGGACTATTCAATCCGACGGCTGTGGAGCATAACGGTAAAACAGTGCTGCTATTTCGGGCCACCGACGCCCGGATGATCTCGCGAATCGGGTATGCCGACAGCGCGGATGGCATGCATTTCAAGATTCGCCCGCAACCGGTGCTCGAACCCGAGGCGCCATACGAGAAGGGCGGCGGGGTGGAAGATCCGCGGCTGGTGCGCATCGACGGCACTTACTATCTGACCTACACCGGCTACAACGGCAAGGACGCCCAACTGTGCCTCGCGACCTCGCGGGACTTGATTCACTGGCGGAGGAGAGGCGTCATTCTTCCGGCTTACAAAGGGTCCTGGAACACGAAGTGGACCAAATCGGGAGCCATCCTGCCGGAGAAAGTGAAGGGGCGCTGGTGGATGTATTATCTGGGCACTCGTACGGATCCCGACGGGAAGGAGCGGGACTACATGGGCCTGGCCAATTCATCCGATCTGTTGCACTGGGCTGACGCGACGGACGCTCCGGTACTGCCGCCGCGGCCCGGTGGGTTCGATTCGCGAGTTATGGAGCCGGGACCCGCGCCAATGCTCACGAGCGCCGGCATTCTGCTGCTCTACAACGGCGCCAGCGATTCGCTGGTCTATGGACCGGCTTGGGCGCTGTTCGATCGCGAGGATCCTTCCCGGCTGATCGCCCGCGCGGATCGGCCGTTCCTGCTGCCGGAGCTGGACTGGGAAAAGAAGGGGGTCGTGCCGAATGTGATTTTTCTGGAAGGGGCCATCTTGAAGAGCGGGCTGGAGGCGATCGCTTATTATGGCGCCGCCGATCATGTTGTCGGCGCGGCACGATTAAGAATCAGCATCCGCTAGTAACTCCATGGTTCGAGGATCGGGCTCGCCCGCGAAGTATTTCAACAAGGCATTCTGGAAGACTTGATTGTCAGAGGCGACGGCCGCAAATAGCGTCATCGAGGATCTGAACTTCAGGTCGTCGGGATATCCGAAAATCTGGTCGATGGAGCGCCCGTCGATGAGATTCACGAGTTGAACGCATTCCCTTAGGCGCGGGCCAAGCAGCGGATGATCTAAATATGCCTCGGCCTCTTCTCGCGAGGAGATCCCGAAAGCGGTCGCGAGGCGGCTGGAACCCAGACGTCGGAGTTGAGGAAAGATAAACCACATCCAGTGGCTGTCCTTGCGCCCATTGCGCAATTCGGCGCATACGCGTTGGTACACCGGATTCTGCGCGTCCACGAAACGCTGGAGATCGAAGGGATCAACCACGGGTGGCACCCCTAAACAAAAAACATGTACCGTCGCCAGAGCCGCGACCTCCGCAACGGATCAGTTGGAGTCGTATCGCTCGGGAACTATTACCGCTCTTGCGCTGAACGTCGGGGGTTTGGGCTTGATGCGCGCGCCGACCATGGCATAAGGATCGTCCGGATGCTCTGGGGGCCTAGTAAAGATCTTCTTGAGCTTCCTAAGTGCGTGCCGGAGAAGAGGGTTCAGGGGCATAAGAAGTCGTCCTTCGGGGAATTCTATCACGGGTGGAACCAAACGGCCGGGGATGAATAGTGGTTTTTGCTTGACTTTGGCGACTGGTGCAGGAATAATTGCTTACAATCGGGAGGCTGCCACGCCGCCTCCTCCTGCCTACGTCTCAAATGGAGAAACTTATGCCCCTTCCAGTGACCCAGACAGAAGAACTTCTTGCTAAAGGATTCTCGCGGCGGCAGCTTGGCCGGATTGCGAGCTTATTGACGGCTGGTGCGGCGCTGCCGTTTTACAACGAATTCGCGATGGCGCAGGATGCCGAGCGGCGCATGGTCCGTGGATCCGGGCGGATGATGGACCCGGATGCGGTGCGGATCAGCTCGAACGAGAATCCGATGGGTCCTTGTAAAGAGGGCTGTGAAGCGATGGCGAAGATCGCTCCTTTGGCCTGGCGCTATTCGCCGGTGGGGCCGGATCAGGACTTTTCGAAGACTGTGGCGGGCATCGAAGACGTGCCCGAGGATCATATCGCGGCGTTCGCGGGATCGAGCGATCCGCTCCACCGCAGCCAGTGCGCATTCACGTCGCCCACGCATAGCTGGACGATGGGCGATCCAGGATACGGAGCCGGAGCGCCGGCGTTTATCGGGTCGAAACTGAACAAGGTGCCGCTGCGGGCGGATTTCAGCCACGACGTGGAAGCGATGATCAAGGCGGATCCGGATGCGGGCGCGTATTATGTCTGCAATCCGAATAATCCGAGTGGAACGGTGACGGCTCGCAAGGACATCGAGTACCTGCTGGCGAATAAGAAGAAAGACGCGGTGGTGGTGATCGACGAGGCGTACATTCACTTCTCCGACCACGCCCAGCCGTCGAGCGATCTGGTCGCGCAGGGCAAGGACGTGGTCGTGCTGCGGACGTTCTCGAAGATTTATGGCATGGCGGGTATTCGTGCGGGGTTCGCGATGGCCCGGCCGGATCTGCTTGCCAAACTGCGTCCGTATGGCGCGGGAATGCAGCCGATTATGGGGTTGACGTGCGCTACGGCCAGCATGAAAGTGAAGGGTCTGATCGCGGAGCGGCGGGCGTTGAACAAACAGATTCGCGAAAACACCTTCGAGTTCCTGGAAAAGAAGGGCATCAAGTACGTGCCGAGCGAGGCGAACTTCTTCATGATGGAAGTGAACCGGCCGGGCACGGAGTTCGCGCAGGCGATGGCGGCGAACAAAGTGATCATCGGTCGCGTGTGGCCGGCATGGCCGACGAAAGTTCGGGTCACGGTGGGGACGCAGGCGGAGATGCTAAAGTTTCAGGCGGCGGTTTCGAAGATTATGGCGTAGCGCGTTTACTACAGAGGGTGACCGCTCCCGGTGGTCGCGGCTCTGTACCTGCGGTTTAGGGGGCTGCTGTGCAGGTCGACTGGCGGCAGAGTGCGGCTTGGGCTTTGAACTCAATGATTTTTTGGTCCATGTCCTTCCCACCGCGATCGCGAACTGACGCGTATAGGGTGGCGGCTTGATCGTATTCGGCGGCGGCTCGGGGATAGACTTTCATTCCGACGTAGGTTTCCGCTAGTTGCTGATGGGCGTCGGCCAAATCCCGGGTGACGGTCCACGATGCGCCGGGACGCCCCGCCAGGTCCTTCCACAAAACGATCGCCAATTGCATTTCCTCGATCGAGGCGGGGGTCTGTCCCATGCGCAGCAATACGCCGGCAATTCTCCCGTGACTGCTGGCGACGGAAACCGCGGCGCGGTGGTCGTTGGAATCGGCCTCGGCGGCGGATTGGCGGAGGGCCAGCGCTTTTCGATGATAGGCCAAGGCGGCCGGCAGATCGCCTTGGTGAACCGTCACCCAGCCCAGGTCGCTGTAATCGTAAGAAAGGTCGAGCTGAGCCCGCGTGCCGGGACGCGCCAGCAGGGTTTCTTCGTCGATCACGCGGGCTTGCTCATATTCGCGGCGGCTGTCCGGGTACTTCGCGAGGACGCCGTAGAGGGCGCC
Organism: Bryobacterales bacterium; assembly: GCA_963813145.1. Lineage (GTDB taxonomy): Bacteria > Acidobacteriota > Terriglobia > Bryobacterales > Bryobacteraceae > Palsa-187. The sequence goes on along the minus strand of CAWEXX010000001.1, from coordinate 194,821 downwards.
CACTTTCTTGTGGGCCAGGGCCAGACCGGCATGCGCGTCACGATCGCCGGGGTTCCGGTCGGCGGCGCGCTGCTGCATATCGAGGATATTGCGGCGGACGAGGACGGCCTCCTCGTATTTCTTTTCGCCGGTAAGAAGATCGGCAACAGTGAACCGCGCCGACATCAGGCTATAGAGTACGCGAGGATCGTCGGGATGCGCGCGCGCCGCGGCTTCGGCCAAGGCGAGATTTTTTTCCGAGAGCTGGTGGGCGCGGGCCGAGTCGCCCGATGCCGATGTGAGGCGCGCGAGAGCGTTCGAGACGCGTAGATAATCCAGGCGGAGGGAATCGTCGGCGGGCGAGCGCGCGACCAGCCCGGCAAGAATGTTCTCGGCCTTGCGATAACTTTCGAGCGCGGCGGGCGCCTGCCCGAGGTTCGATGTGCCAAGGCTACCCTGAACATCGCCGATGCGGCTGTATCCCAGAGCGATTTCGCGGGCGAGGCGGGGATCGCCGCCGGCTTCGCGGGACAGATTTTCCAGATATTCGAGAGCGCGGCGGACCAGCAACTCGCGGGCGGCGGTGGAGCCGGGGAGCTTCTCGATGGCGTCGTGAAACTCGAATAAGACAGAGTGGGCCAGGTTCTGTACGTCGTTAAACCGGCGCTGGGCGCGGCGCGCTTCCCACCAGGAGAGGCCGGCGAAGGAGAGAATCAGCAGGCCGGCGAGGGCGGCGGCGGGGACCGCGATGCGGTGGCGGCGCACAAATTTTCCGGCGCGATAGGGGAAGGTCGCGGGCCGGGCATGAATGGGCTTGCCATCGAGGTGGCGGCGCAGATCGGCGGCGAACTCGTCCACGGTGGGATAGCGGAGGGGCGGGTCCTTGGCGAGGGCTTTCAACAAAATGGTTTCGAGGTCGCCTGCCAGGTCGCGGCGCAATAGGGACGGGGGAACGGGCTCCTGCTCGCAGGTGACGCGGGCGATTTCAGTGAAGGACGCGTTTGCGAGCCGATAAGGCCGCTGGGCGGTGAGCAGCTCGTAGAGAATCACGCCGAGCGAATAGACGTCGCTGGCGACGGTTTGCGGCTCGCCACGAATCTGTTCGGGACTGGCGTAGGCCACGGTCATGGGAGTGGGTCCAGCTTGCGTGATCTCCTGATCGGATTCAGAATCCAGCACGCGGGCCAGGCCGAAATCGAGCAGTTTAGGCTCGCCCGCGGGTGTCACGAGAATGTTGCCGGGCTTGAGATCGCGATGGACGATCAGTTTGCGGTGGGCGTGCGCCACGGCGTCGCAGACGGAAAGAAATAACGTCAGACGGGCGGGGATGTCGAGGCGACGTTCGTCGGACCAAGAAAGCAGCGGCGGGCCTTCGACGTATTCCATGATGAAATAAGGCTGGCCGGACGCAGTGGCTCCGCCATCGAGCAGGCGGGCGATACCGGGGTGCTCGAGTTGGGCAAGAATCTGACGCTCGCGGCGAAAACGGCGGTCGAGATCTCCTTCCTGACGGGCGCCCGTGATCAGCTTGATGGCGACTCGCTTGCGATATTCGCCGTCGGCGCGGTCGGCGAGATAGACGACGCCCATTCCGCCGCGGCCGATCTCATTGAGGATGGTGTAGGGACCGATTTGCGTAGGAGCGTTCTGCGGCGCGTCCGCCCACAGCGCGGCTCCGGGGAGCACGGCGGTGTCGAACATCTCGGCTTTGGTTTCCATGGCGAGCAGGGATTCTACGGTGGTGCGCAGGTCGGCATCGACGCCGCAAAGGTGGGAGAGAACGGCGGTGCGCTCCGTGGCGGGAGCGTCGAGAACACCGGAGAGGACGGCTTTCACTTCACTCCAGCGCTGGGGAGTCATGGCGAGGCGGCGCCTTCCATTTTTTGGAGGAGCCAGAGGCGGGCGATGCTCCATTCACGTTTCACGGTGGCGGAGGAGATGCCCAGAACCTCGGCGGTTTCCTCGATGGTGAGGCCGCCGAAGTAGCGCAGCTCGACGACGCGGCCCTGCTGCGGGTCGAGCTCGGTGAGTTGTTCGAGGACCTGGTTCAAGGCGAGAACGTCGACGGTTGAGGTGGTGAACACGCCGAGAGCATCCTCGAGGGCGACGGGTTGCAAGTGGCCCTGGCGCTTGGCCGCGAGACGCGCCTGCGCGTGGTTGATGAGGATGCGCCGCATCATGGTGGCGGCGACGCCGAGAAAGTGCGCGCGATTGCGCCAGTCGACCGCGTGCTGACTGATGAGCCGGATATAGGCTTCGTGAACCAGCGCTGTGGGTTGCAGCGTATGGTCGGGGCGTTCGTTCGAGAGGAAAAAGCGGGCGAGGCGGCGGAGTTCCTCATACAACGCGGGCGTCATCTGGTCGAGCGCGGCTTTGTCGCCGTTGCGCCAGTTGAGAAGAAGCTGCGTCAGATCCTGGGGCGCCGTCACTTGTCCACTTTCATTCTAACGGTGTCCGGCGGCTATCCGCTTCCGGATGAAGGACCGCTCCCTGTGGTCGCGGCTCTGAAAAGCGTCACTCATAATGAATATTATCGTTCGCGCTGTGGCGCACGCGTCCACGCGTGCCGCGTCGACATTGGTGTCGACGTTCGGCTTTTGTTTGCGCGAGCCTGGAAAGACACATCGGCACTCTCGAAAACAACGCAGGCCGATTGCCAATCGGCCGCAGGCTGCCAGCCTGCCCTACAACGGAGCAGGGTTTTCATCGCTATCGGTGTGCTCTGCGGTCGCATCTAAAACACGAATGTCGATGCGGCACGCCTGGGGGCGTACGCCACGTAACATTCCGGCGCAAAAAGATTGGCACGGCGTCACAAAATTGCGGCGGGCAGCGTTATTGTATTGTGAACGCACTGAGTGAAGTTGTGGCGTTCGATTTCGAGGCTACGTTTCGCGCGCAGTATGAGCGTGTCGCACGCGCGATCGCGAGGGTGGTGAAGGACCCTGCGCGGGCGGAGGAACTCGCGGTCGAAGTGTTTCTCAAATTCTGGAAAAGTCCCGGCGCACACGGGGATCAGGCCGAAGGGTGGCTCTACCGGACCGCGGTCCGCAAGGGGCTGGACGAACTGCGGCAGCGGACGAGGCGCAGCCGGTATGAGCAGATGCTGGGTCTCGGGCGACGGGTGCCGACTCCGGAAGACATCCGGACGGCGGCCGAGGAGCAGCAGAACGTTCGGCTGGTACTTGCGGTGATCCAGCCGAGGCAGGCGGAATTGCTGGTCCTCCGAAGCCACGGCCTCAGCTATGAAGAACTGGCGTCGGCGCTGGAGATGAATCCGGCATCGATTGGAACCTTACTGAGCCGCGCTCAGGACGCATTTCGAAAGGAGTACGTGAAACGATATGGAACCGAATAAATGGGTGGACGACCGGATGGCGAAGCTGAATCCGGACGGGGAGTGGAAGCCGCAAGTGAATGCGGCGCTGAGCCGATTCGAGGGGAGGCGGGGCGAGCGGCGGATCGGCGCCTGGCCTCGGGCGATCTCGGTGGCGGCGGTCGCGGCCATTTGCATCGTGACGTTCCCGCAGCCGCGAGCGTTCGCCCAGCGGATCATCGCTCCGTGCGTGGAGGCGTGCCAGAATCTGGTGCTGGGCAGCCCGGTGGACGCACACGTCAGTATGAACCGGCTGTTCTGGGGCATCCATAACTTGTTGGGCATCGCGCCGCCGGATTTCGCGGCGACCGATGCCGATGGCGTAGAGTTCCGCCTGTCCGATCATATGGGCAAGGTGGTTCTGCTGAACTTTTGGGCTACCTGGTGCGGCCCGTGCAAGGAAGAGATTCCCTGGTTCGTCGAATTCCAGCGGGACTACGGCAGCCTTGGGCTCGCGGTGATCGGGATTTCGATGGACGAAGGGGGCTGGAAAGCGGTGAGGCCGGTCATCGCGGCGGAGAAGATCAATTATCGCGTCGCGATCGGCGACAGCGATCTGGCGAAGGAATACGGAGGGGTCGAATCACTTCCGCAAAGCCTGCTGATCAGCCGCAAGGGTGGCGTGCTGTTGAAACATACTGGAATCACGAGCAAAGCCCAGTATGAGCGGGAAATCGTTCGAGCGCTGTGGAGCGAACTAAGTCAAACCGAGCGTGACCGACTTCGCGCCAAGGGCCTGTAGCAGATTCCGGATTACCATCTCCGCGTTGCGGCTGGCCTGATCGAGAATGCCCATGTCGAGAGCCGCCTGCTCCACGGATTTGGTGGCGGCCAGCCGCGCCTGGCGTTCCAGATCCGGGTCGGGTGAGACCCAGGGAGTCCACCACGTGATCTGGCGGTCCCAAACCTTGGTCTCCTTTTCGTCGATGACGATGTGCAGGATCCGGGCAGGCGGCAGCGCGAGCTTCACGTTTTCGCCCGGCAATATTTTGATGCTGGAGGAAGAAACGGCCGCCAGATCGACTCCGGCGAGTACTTCGGCCTGCACGATCAGCAGCAATTTCTCCGAGCCGACGGGCGTTTTTTTCTGTTCCAACCCAACGACCTTCTGCACAGTGTATTTGACCGAGACGAGTTCGCTAAGCCCTTGGATCTGTCGCACAAGGGCGGGGGTATCCAGAGTTCGGACCGGCAAACTACGGGAATCAAAGGCCCGCCACAAGAAGAAAATGACCGCAGAGAGGGCGATCCCGGCCGCCATCCATGTCAATCGCACGATCAGCCGCACGAGTTATTGTAACGCTGGCGAGTGCTTTTGACGGAGCCCTGCAGGTTACAACTACAATAAAAACGTGCTGTCGCTCCGTTTTCTCGGCGGGATCTTTATGGCTGCCGCCACCCTCCAAGCCGCTCCCGCGATTTTTCCACTTAAAGATATCCGCGCCGGACAGCATGGAATCGGACGCACAGTTTTCTCCGGGACGCGGGTGGAGGAATTTGAGGTGGAAATTCTGGGCGTGCTGGAAAACCTGGCGCCGAAGGAGTCCATTATTCTTGGCCGTCTCAAAGGCGGTCCACTGGAACACACCGGCGTCATGCAAGGGATGAGCGGATCGCCAGTATATATAAATGGCAAGCTGGCGGGAGCGGTGGCGCTCAGTTTTCCTTACTCGAAAGACGCCATTGCGGGGATTCGTCCCATTGAGGACATGCTGCGGGTTCAGCCCGATGGCGCGCGCATGATGGCCCGGAATCGGTACGTTACGAAGGACGCGCGTCTGGAGGAAATCGCCACGCCTGTTTCGTTTTCCGGATTCACGTCCGCCACGCTTGAACACTTCGGCGCGCAGCTTCGTGAAATGGGCATGGATCCGCGGCAGGGCGTATCGGGCGGGGGCAGGCCGACGGACCGCATGGGCGATCCGAAGAGTATCGAACCGGGGTCGATGATCAGCGCACAGCTTCTGTCCGGCGACTACAGCATCAGCGCGGATGGGACGGTCACTGCGATCGACGGCGATCATATTTATGCGTTCGGGCATCGCTTCATGGCCTCCGGTCCCAGCGATATCCCGTTCGCGCGCGCCGAGGTGCTGGCGCTGCTGCCGAACGTTTCAAGCTCCTTCAAGATTTCCGCGGCCCGCGAATGGATGGGAGCGCTGACCGACGATCGCAGCACCGCTGTTTCGGGCGTGATGGGCCGGCGCGCTGCCATGGCTCCGGTAGAGATCCGGGTGGGCAAGAACGTATACCGCATGCAGGTGATTCAGGATCGGGTGATGACGCCGCTGGTGACGCAGATGGCTTTGTTTTCGGCCATCGACGCGACGGAGCGGGCGCAGGGCGGCTCGACGTTCTCGATTCGCGGCCATCTCGATTTTGAAGGCGGCAGCGTGCGCGTGGACAACTTGTATAGCGGCGATGTGGCGGTGCCGGTACTCGCTTCGCTAGGCGTCGGGACGTCGCTCAGTTATGCCATGGCCAGCGGGTTCGACGGGTTTAAGTTGAAGGGCGTCACGCTGGATGTCTCCGTTCTGGATCGCAAGAGCCAGATGCAGATCGTCGATATCGCGGCGCCGCGCAGTGTCCGTCCCGGGCAGGATGTTGAGCTGGTGGTCACGCTGGCGGGCGAGAACGGCGTCGAATTGCAGCGCAAGGCTCTCTATCATGTTCCGGTGGGAGCGCCCCTGGGCCCCATCAGCTTCACCGCGGCCGACGCGTCGACTACCAATACGACGGAGTTTGGCGCATCCATCGGAGTGCCTTATCATTCACCGGCGCAGGTGCTGGGATTTCTGAATGGTCTGCGCGCCAACACCAAGGCGTACGTCCGGGTGTGGCGCGGCGATACGGCCTATACGATAGACGGCCGCGATCTTCCCAGTCCACCTCCGTCACTGGCGTTGATTCTGGGCCGCGCGCAGACCCAGGCGTCGGGCTTACCGAATCAGCGGGGATCGAAGCTGGCCGAGATCGAGATTCCAGCGGGCGACAACGTGGTGACGGGATCGAAGACGGTGCAGGTCGAGGTGAAGGAGCAATGACTCCCCTGAAGAGCAACCTGACTTTAGCCGATCGGTTTTGTGGCGTACGCCTCCAGGCGTGCCGCGTCGGCAGTCATGCCGACGGCCGGACATGTCGAGAAGACTCTCGACACGGCACGCCTGGAGGCGCACGCCACAAGCTTCACTCATGCCTGAAAGCGGTGCTCCTGTTCATCGCCCTCGCAGCGTCTTCCTTCGCCGCGACCACTGCCACATGGGAGATGACCGGCTACAACGATTTTCTACGCGGCCGCATCAACGGGCTCTCGCTGACTCGCGATGGACGGCTGACGCTCGGCTCCAAGCTTGACACGCTGTTCGACTCGGGCCAGCCGCAAATCTGGAGCGTCGCGAAAGCGCCCGATGGATCGCTATACCTGGGCACAGGCCATCGCGGACGACTGTATAAGATAGATCCGGCCGGAAAAAGTTCGCTGGTGTGGACGTCGGATCAATCTGAAATTTTTGCGGTCGCGGTGGATGGGAAGGGCGCGGTCTACGCAGGCACCTCACCCGACGGCAAGGTCTATCGAATCGAGAATGGAACCGCCACCGAATATTTCGCGCCCGGCGCGCGTTATATCTGGGCGCTGAAGGCCGCCCCGGACGGCGCTCTGTTCGTCGCCACCGGGGATCAGGGAAAAGTATTTCGCGTGACTGGGCCTGGGGTTGGCGCTGTCTACTATGAAACCGGCCAGTCCCACGTCACCTGCCTGGAGCTCGATTCCAAGGGCGCGCTGCTCGCGGGCAGTGAGCCGAACGGCATTCTCTATCGCATCACCGCCGCGAACAAGGCGTTCGTTCTGTATGACGCGAACCTGCCCGAGATTCGCGCCATCGTGCCCGCGCCCGACGGCAGTCTTTATGTTGCGGCTCTCGGCGGCAGTGTCGCCCGCCGTATTGGATCTACCAACAGCGGCGCAGCGGGAGCGGCCTCCGGAATAGTCGCGCCGGTGATTGCAACCGTGACTGTAACGGATCAGCAGGGCGGCCTCACGCAGCCTCCGAAACCCGAACCGGCGAAGTCTCCCGTCCCGGCAACGGGGTCGGTGACAGTGGCGGGTGGTGGAAGCGTCGATTACGCCGGCGTCGATAAATCCGCGCTTTACGTGATTCATCCGGACAATACGGTGGAGACGCTGTGGAGTTCGAAGGACGAAAATATTTACGACATGGCGATCTTCAACTCGTCGCTGTTATTCGTGACCGACATACAGGGCCGCTTATATCGCCTGGACCGCGATCGCAAAGCGACGCTGATGGCGCAATCGAATGAGGGAGAAGCGACGCGGTTGCTGGAGTCGCGCGGGGCGCTGCTCGCCGCCACCGGCAACTTAGGAAAACTTCTGCGGCTCGATGCGGGAACGGTCGCGACTGGCTGGTTCGAATCGCCGGTGCACGATTCCTCGACCGTCGCGCGATGGGGCCGTCTCGCCTGGCGCGGCGATACCAAAGGCATCGCGTTCAAGACGCGCAGCGGAAATTCCCTGCGCCCCGACGCCACATGGAGCGACTGGTCCGCTCCCCTGACCGATCCCGATCGCGCCGCCGATCACCAGTCCCAACGCTCGCTACATTCAGTGGCGCGCCGAATTCTCTGGGACCACTGCATGGACTCCGGGACTCGATAGTGTCACGATCGCGTATCTTCCGCAAAACACGCCGCCGAATGTTCGCAGCATCAACGTGACCGCGGTCAGCAGCTCCGCGAAATCGGGGACTGCCGCCGCGGCGGCAGCAACCGCAAGTTACGCGATCACCGTGACCGATTCCGGAGATGCTCCCGCCACCGCCGGCACGCCATCCCAGACGCTATCACGCATTCCCGGCCAGCAGGTGCAAATTTTTTGGCAGGCAGACGATCCCGACGGAGACCGCCTTATTTACAGCCTCTATTTTCGCGGCGAAGACGAGACCCGCTGGAAACTGCTGCGCGCCAATATGGCCGAGAATACCTACCTGCTGGACGCCGATGTCTTCGCCGATGGCCGCTATTATTTTCGAGTCGTCGCCTCCGATGCGCCATCGAATCCCGCCAATTTGGCCCGTGAAGCGGAGCTGGTGAGCTCACCCATCCTGATCGACAGCACTCCGCCGGTGGTGACCGCCGGGGCGCCTCGCCGCAGCGGGGCGGTGGTCGAAGTCGATGTCGATGCCGAGGATCGCGGGTCGGTTCTCAGACGATGCGAGTATTCGCTCGATGCCGGCCAATGGATGCCGGTCGAAGCCGCCGACGGCGTCACCGATTCCGCGCGCGAGCGCTTCCTGGTTCGTCTGGACCGAGTTTCGCCCGGTGAGCATCTCATCGTGATTCGGGTTTATGATGCGGCGGGGAATGCGGGACTTACCAAGGTGATCGTTCACTAACTCCGCCCCTCTGGTCACGGCTCGGAAGGACCGTTTGCCAGTCCAGAGCCGTGACCACAGGGAGCGGTCGTCCTTCACGCCGCGGGCTCGACGGGTTGGTAGCTACCCACTTTATTGATATTCAACACCATGTTTCCGCTCTCGTCGAAATCGAATGCGGGAGTGAACTTCGCATGCCACGCGATTTCATCAAAACGGTAGGAATAGCGTGCCCTGACGCCCTGGCTGAACGTTTCATCGAAGCCTTTAATCAGAATAATGATCTCCGCCTGCTTTTTCTCCAGGTCCTCTTTGGTCTTCCCGAAAAGAGGGCTCGCTTCATCGATGGGATGCACGATGGTCCAGGTCAACGCCAGGAAATCGACGGTATCGCGTTCGAGCGGCAGGGGCTGAAAATTGCGCTTCAGCCTGCCCGGCTCGCCTTCCACCATCATCAGGATCATGGTGGCTTCCATCTCCATCAGCGCATTCGGACGCCGGTTGACGATCCGGAATTGCAGGCTGGTGCGGCCCTCGTAAGGAGCGATCAACGCGTTGTCGCTGAAACCGATGCGCGCCGAAGGCCGCGAGAAACGTCCGAACAAAATTCCAGTTGCCAGGGCAAATCCCAACAGGCCGATCAAGGCCTCAATCACTGCGAGAATATTCGACGAAATCGCGTTCGGCGCGATATTTCCGTAGCCGACCGTGGTCAACGTGTGCGCGCTGAAGAAGAATGCGTTCAGGAACCGGTCGAGCTTATCCGGCGCATCCCCGCCCTGCAAATGGCCTGGTCCAAGCGCGTAATAGAGTCCCGCGAAAATCGTATTCACAGCCAGGTACGCCGCGAAAACCAATGCCAGAAAAGTGGGCCAGGGGATGCTGATCAGATGCAGATAAGGATGAATATCGCGCCAGTTGGCGCCGTGGCGGGATACGTTGAAGCTGCCGTCCTTGTTGATGGCCCGCCGCAGAATGCCGGTGTACTGTTGCGTGAGCCCCGGGTCGAAGGTCGGTTTCGCCATATCTCACGATCTTAGACGAAACCAGTAGACTGTAGGCAGGAGAAACGATCATGATTCGTCACGCGGAAGCACAATGGAACGGCTCGATTAAAGAGGGCACTGGACACGTCAAAACGGAGACGGGCGCGCTCGATAGCCCTTATAGTTTTAAGTCGCGATTTGTCGGCGGGGGCGAGACCAATCCGGAAGAACTGCTGGGCGCCGCGCACGCCGCTTGCTTTTCGATGGCCCTTTCCGGAGTACTGACGAAGGACGGGCACCCGCCCACCAGCATCCATACGATCGCCGCGGTTCACATTAATCCAGTGGAAGGCGGGTTTGCGATTACGAAGATCGAACTGGAAACGGTGGGCGAAGTTCCAGGCATCGACGCGGCCGCGTTCGAAGCCGCCGCCGCGGGGGCGAAGGCGGGCTGCCCGTTGTCGAAGGCGCTTGCAGCGGTCGACATTCATTTGAAGACGACGTTCAAGGCGGCCTGACTGTTTCGGCGATATCGCTACCGACGGCCATAACGCCGCGTTACTCCGTGTGCCAGCCCCACGCTGACGCATGGAGCTAATAATAACGTCCACAGCCCCATGCGTCAGCGTGGGGCTAGCGCGCATAAGCTTGGGGATCGGTCAGCTAGTCGCGCCCACCGACCGCAGGAACTCCGCGAGCGACTTATCCTGCTCGATTTCAAACGTCGACTCCAGCGCAACGCAACTGCTCATTCTGTGTAGCCAGAAGCTTCGGAAATCCTTGCGCGACTCGCACCATGCCGCCAGCGACCAGCCGGTCCCCCAGAAATACAACGCCAAAGGACGCAGGACGCGGCGGGTGTCCTGCTCCTTTTTATCGCGATAGGAAACGTCCAGTTTGCGGCGAGCCGCTACCGATTGGCGGATCATTTCCACGCGCTCGCCGAGTGCCGGATTAATGTGAAAAGTCGGTGCGTACAACTGCGGCTCTTCGATCTCCGAGCGCCTCTGCTGCGGCAGAGCCAGGGCAACTTTATCGAGGGCCATGCGCGCCGCCGAACGGAGCGACGGACCGGCGAACGCTTCCGCCATGCGTAGCCCGATCACCACGGCCTCCACTTCATCGCGGGTGAACATAAGGGGAGTCAGATCGTAAGCGCGGTCGATGCGATAGCCCACGCCGGCCTCGCCTTTGACGGGCACGCCGGATAGCGAGAGATCGCGAACGTCGCGGTACACGGTGCGCTCGGACACTCCCAGCCAATCGGACAACTGCGCGGCGGTAGTGAGCCGCCGCGCGCGAAGGTGTTGCACGATTTGAAAGAGCCGGTCCGCTCGCCGCACCTCCTTATTTCACCGCAAACAAACCGACGCGATTGCCCTCCGTGTCCCTGATGTGGGCGAACACACCGATGTCCGGCACCGGAGTTTTCGGAAAAACGATCTCGCCGCCCAACGGTTGGACCCGATTCAGAGCCTCGTCGAGCGAGTCGCCGGCATTGAGGTAAATGATGACTCCGTCGTTGGTCGGCACCAGCGCCGGCCCTTTCATGACGCAGCCACCGGACGTCTTTTCGCGATCGTAAGGAAACACGGCCATGACATTCGGACCGGCCGCGTACTCCTGCAATTCGACCGCAAAAAGGTTTTCGTAAAAGGAACGCGCTCGGGCGAAGTCGAGTGCGGGAATTTCAAACCAGCTAAGAGGTTGTGTCATGGATCGATTGTGCGGCAGGGCTCCTGACAGCCTTATGTCAGCAGGCTTTATGCTTTCTCCGCAAAGCACATTGCCCCAAAAGCGTCGCCTTTACAGAGCCGCGACCGAAGGAAGCGATCTCCGCTCCCCGAACTACCGCAGCGCCACGATCCCCGCCACCCGCCCCAACCGCCCTGGCTCCGCACTCGCCACTTCAACCTCCGCGTCCTTATGCCGCCGCGCCGCCGACACCGCGAACCGGATCGCCTCGTAGCCCCTCCAATAGGAGTTGTTGCGCAACAGCTCATTCCTCATACTCAAAATCTCCCGCCGCGCGAAACGTTCGATCAGCTTCCCGTGCGCCGCCAGGGGCTCATGCGGGAAACTCACCATGAACTGCATCACCGGACGATCCTTCAGCCGGACCACCGCCAGCCGTCCGTCCGTAGTCATCCGGTCGCCCGTCGCGTTATGCATTTCACGGATCGCTTCGGCCCTCTCGATCCAATCCGCCGCCTCCACCGCCGACGCGAATTCCAGGTCGTGAACCACCTTGTCGCGCTCGCGGTCGATTTTCCCCGCGATCCGGTGAGTCACCGGCATTCCGGGCCGGAAGTAGGCCAGGTCCACATCGTGAGTCGCCGCGCCCAGCCACACTTCCTGCCCGTTCCAGTTCTCTTTGGCCTTCCAGATCCGGATGTGATGCCGCTTGGCCACGTCGTTCAGGCCCTTCTGCCACATCATGTCCGCGGCCTCGCCATTGAGCAGCAGCGTCGACATCGGCGCCGCGCGATTCCCTTCGTTTTCCAGCACCGCACGGATATTCCGCAGGTGCGAGCGCAGCGTCGCTTGCGGAGTCTCGGTCCATCCCGCCGCCTCGAACGCCGCCGCCAATTGCTCCCGCGAGCCCACAAACATCAGGTTGATCGGATCGGATGCATGGTGCGAACGATTGGTGGTCCTCCCCGGCATCGCCGCCGCCGCGTGGTCCAGCGAGGTATGCTCTTCCTCGGTGAATGTCCTCGTCGTGCTGCTGGCCTTCTCCGTCGCGGTCACAGCAAACGATTCGGTCAGCGCCAGTGTGAGTTCCACGCCCGCCGGATAGTAAATCTCGGCTTCCGGAACATCCACCACCAGCGACTTCACTGCCCACATTCCCAATTGCGCGTGGAGATTCGCTCCCACCGCCATCCTTATATATCCAGTCGCCCGATTCGACAAACTGCCGGTCGACCGGATCGCCGAAATCCGCCCGTCGCGTCCCACTGTCTCCCGCGCGTTGTCCACTTCAATCACGCGAGCCGATATCGGGCGCGCTTCGAGGCTGTCGAAGACCAACTCGATCGCCGAGGTCTCGTGAACGATTCCCAGTCCGACGCGGCGTACGGATTTGACCGTGCCTGCCAGGCTGGTTCCAGCGGCCAGCAGCACCTCGTCGCCATCCATCACCGGAGCGGTCAACACCGCCGAGACAACCGAGCCCGCCTTGCTGGCATAGGTCCCGACCGCGCAAGTCAGCCGGATTTCAAGGTGCGTGCCCGCCGGAATTTCACGCCCGGGCATCAGCATCATCAGCATCGGTACATAGGTCAGCAGGTTCACATAATCAAAGAGCGTAATTTCGCGTCAAACATTAGCAAATGAGTGGGGCAGGTCCCCGACCTGGCGACATTAAGGACTTTTAAGCGGAGTCTGACGGTCGCCGGCCGGTTTTCACGCATAGAACAGTAAGCATGAAATAAATTTTCGCGTTTGAGCTAATGTAGGTGCATTCTCCGCGCTTTAATAGTGTACCTGGGCACCTTGAATGGAACCCGGGGCCGGTGTATACTTGCTTTCGCTCCGCCGGAAAACTATAGCAGTAGGATGGATGTCTGTATGCGCACGAGAATTATCTCCGGATTAATGATTGCTTTAGCCGCCCTTGCCAGCGCCCAGAACAAGGTTGCGATCGAGAAGAAACTAGCCGCGGATTTCGCCCCGACGCAGGCGACGGCGGATTTCACCGATATCGTCACTGCCGGGGCGATCCTGGTCCTGAAGCAAGGTCAGATTGTGATGGGCCCGGCTTACCAGACCAACAATTTCCAGAGTACATACAAGGATGGAAAACTCACCGCGAACTTAGCGGGCAAGCTGAATAACTTTTCCACCCGGATGGCTCGCATGCCAGGTTCCACCGCGCCGCCGCCCAACACGAGGACCTTCGTGCCAGGCGAAAAGATGTGGGTGACCAAGATTGAATGCAAAGACGACGGCGTGATGTTCGAATTATTCACCGACGCCTACGCGGACGTACGCTATAAGGCGGCTCTCAAATTCGCCTTCGACAAAAAGGGCGCCATGCCATCGGCCGACCAGATGAGCAAGACAGTGGGCGAGGTGTTCAAGGTTCAGCCCGCCGACGACCAGCAGCAAGCTCCCACGGAGGCTCCGCAGCAGCAGGCGGCTCCCGCGCCCCGGGGACGCGCCGTGCAGCCGGTTCAACAGCAGGCTCCTCCGCCCGCCCCCGCGGCAGCCCCACTGGCCCCGATTCCGCCTCCTCCGCCGCCCGCCGACGATGCTCCTCCCAAGACGATTTCGCTGGGACAGACCGTAGACCAGGTGGTTGGAAATTTTGGACAGCCCGAGAAGAAAGTCAAGCTCGGTACCAAAGAGATTTATTACTACAAAGACATCAAAGTGACCTTCGTCAGCGGTAAGGTCACCGACGTCCAGTAGTATTTCGTCATTCAGAAGTTAGAAGGAGAATTTCATGAACGCGCACCGATACCTCACGGGCATGATGGCAGTGGTCCTGTTCGGCAGTTGTATTGCGACTGCCCAGGATAAGAAACCAGCCGCCCCCAAGCCAGCGGCCAAGGCGGCCGCGCCCGCCAAGGCTCCAGCAGCGGCCAGTAAAGCGAGTCCGGCGGCGGGGAGAGGCCCGTCGGCCGGCGGCGCTGCCGCCAGTCATGGACCGACCACGGCCGGCGGAGCCAGCAAGGGACCGACGACAGCCGGTGCAGCCAGTCATGGACCGACCACCGCGGGCGGGGCCAGCCATTCACCCACCACGGGTGGCGCCGCGAAGGGTGGTCCGGCAGCCGGAGCCTCGCGCTCTGCCGCTTCGCCCACGCATACCGGGGGCGCCGCCCCGGGCGGAGGCAATCGGCCGGGCGGGAGCTCTGTCGCCAAAGGGGGAGCCGGGGGAGGCGGACGCACGCCCACAGGCCCCGGAGGACGGACCCCGACGGGAAGCCACGTGGCCAAGGCATCCAACGGCAGCACGGTCCGGACCCGCGCCAATGGCAGCCGCGCCGACGTGCATGACGCGAAGCGCGGGATGGATGTCCATCATGGATTGAACGGGAATCGCCGGGTGGCTGCGGAGCGCGGAGATCACTCCCGCGTGGTTGCCTCGCGCGGAGGCCGCGGGTATTATCAGCAGCGGCCTTACAGGTATGGCGGGCATGAATATGCGCGCAGGACCTACTACGATCACGGGCGTGCGTACGACCGTTATTACAACCGTTATCCCTACCACGGTATCTACCTGGAAGGTTATGCTCCGTCAGTCTATTATGCCCCGGCATTTTACGGCTGGGCATATAATCCGTGGGTCGCGCCTGTGCCGTACGCCTGGGGTTTCGTAGCCACTCCATGGTATGGATACTACGGCGCTTATTTCACGCCGTATCCGGTCTATCCCAGCGCGTCGGTGTGGCTGGCGGACTACATCATTTCGCAGAGCCTGGCAGCCAATTTTGCCGCCCAACAAGCGATCGCTGCCCAAACGGCTATGGCTCCCGATGCCTCTCCGATGACTCCCCAGATCAAGGATATGATCGCCGAAGAGGTTAAGCGCCAGATCGCGCTCGAAAATCAGGAAGCGACCGTAACGGCCTCGAATAGCGCGCCGGACCCGGCATCCAGCGGGATCGCCCGCATGCTGAGCGACAATATCCAGCACGTTTTCGTGGCCGGAGGCGACCTCGACGTGATCGACGCCACTGGAACGGAGTGCGCGGTGAGCGAGGGAGATGCCCTGCAACTCTCCGGTCCTCCCCCGGAAGACGCTACGGCGGCAGACTTGGTCGTGCTCTCGAGCAAGGGCGGTCAGGAATGCAAGAAGGGCGCGACGGTATCGGTCGCCCTCACCGATCTGCAGGACATGCAGAATCACATGCGCGAGACCATCGACGCCGGAATGACCGACTTGCAGAACAAAGGCGGACAGGGTGGTTTGCCAGCCGTTCCGGCATCCGCCAAAGCAGCTCCGGTGAAGGCCGGGTTTACCGCCATCGCCCCGCCGCCCGACGCCAACGCCGCCGCCGAAGTCGACAAGGTAGCGAAGGAAGCGGACACGGTTGAAGCCGAAGTCGCCGGACAAGTGGTTGGAGATAGTGGTCCTTCAGCCGCCGGAGCCGCTGCCGCTCCCGCCGCCGCTCCCGCCGAGATCAGCATGGGACAGACCATCGATCAGGTGGTCGGAATCCTGGGGCAGCCGAAGACGATCTCGGACCTGGGTTCGAAGAAGATCTACGTTTATAAAGACATGAAGGTGGTCTTTATAGGCGGCAAAGTCACCGACGTTCAGTAGGGGGTTGGGATGGCCACTCCTTTCTGCAACTCGTGCGGAGCGTCGGTCGCGGAAGGCACCCGGTTCTGCGTAAAATGCGGCCAGCCGGTGGGTCAAGGCGCGCCGCCTCCACCGGCGGTGGCGGATACCGTTCCTTACCTGCAACCGATGGCGCCGCCGCCTCCTGCAGCCCCGCCACCTCCGCCGCCTGTGATGAGCGCGCCCCCGCCGTATGTACAACCGTATGTACCTACCCCGCCCTCCGGAGGAGGAGGCAGCTCTGTAGCGCTATGGCTCGGGATCATCGGGGTCCTGCTGCTGTTATGCGGCGGGGGGGGGTATTTCCTGATGACGCAAAAGAAGGCGTCGGCGGACGCTCAAGTGGCGACCAGTACGACTCCAACTCCGACGGCGCCCGCGGCGACACCGGCAGCCGATCCACCGCCGCAGCAGCCGGCCACTCCGCCTACCAAGCCGGAGGACATACCGCCGAATCCCGATTTCGCCCAACCGAGTCCCCCGCAGCCGAAAACTCAGGCGCCGAAGGCCAGTCCTCCTCCGAAGTCAACGCCTGTGCACGATCCGGGTCCTGCGTTGACACCAGGAGTCAGATCAGCCTCCAGCCCGACGTCGGGCATGCTGCACGCGACGGTGGAAGTAGGGCTCAACGGCGAAGTGGTGTTTGAGAATCTGCCCAACCATCGATTGAAGTTCACCTTCGACCGCACCGCGTGGCGACCCACGATTTCACATGAGGCTAACGGGACCCAGACGCTGGTGATGCGATCGTTAAAAGCGGGGATTCAGCGGTCGTGCGATGTGAAGTGGGAGATGGTGGAATAACCTGAGGCACCCATTTAAAACGCGGCTGTTGAAAAACAAATATTGGCCGCCGATGAACGCAGATGAGCGCCGATTGAAAACAAATGGTCTTATCGGCGTTCATCCGCGTTCATCGGCGGCCAAATCTGTTTTTCAGCAGCCCACAGGCTAAAGAATACCGCTCCCTGCGGTCACGGCTCGGTAGAACATGGCGCACTGCTGAGCCGCGACCGTCAGGGAGCGGGCAAACGCGGGAACCTAGAATACGAACCCGATCCTCGCGACCACCGACCTAGGCTCTATGAAATGCGTCCCGCTAAACGTCGACAGGAAATTATACAGCGCTACCTTATTCGTCAAATTGTCGATCGATAATGACGCTACCCAGCGGGTGCTTTTCTCGGTGTGGAACAGGTTGTCGCTTCCTATTCCCAGGTTCAGCACGTAGCGCGCCTTAACGCGATCGGGGTTGTGATCGTCGTTCTCCTGCCCGGCTTGCGGCAACGTCAGCAGCGTCGAGGTCACAATTCCCCCGCTTTCCGAAAGCCCGATCGACCGCTGCTGATTCGGCGTCAGGCTGCTCAGCGCGAAGGCCGCGTCCGGGATGCCGCTGACCACTTCTCCGCTGTCATAGCGAATGGTGAACGCGATCCATTCAGCGTTCTTCGGGCGCTGATAGCGCAAGTTGACAGTCGATTGAAACGCCTGGTCGTGATCGATGCGAAACACTCCGGAGGCCAGTCCCGCGCCCTGCGGAATCAGCCCTCCGTCTTCCGGCGGATAGTAGCGCGCCCGAGTGTGGCCGAAAGTCCAATATCCCTGGAAGCCTTTCAGGTTGATAGTGCTGACCCGGCCCGTGACGCCGTCGTTCTTCGAATTGTGCCACGCGATCGGGAAGGTAATCGTCGTGTTCAGCAGCGTGCTGAAATCGTACGCATTGTGCGTGTACTTCCAGAAATAATCGGCGTCCACCAGCAGGTATCTGCCGATGGATTGCTGCAAACCGGTGTTGAACTGATTGCGAAAGCCCGGCGCAATGGGCACCGAGGTCGATCCGAAAACATTGCTCGCCAGTCCGCCGATTCCGGTGGCACTCGATAGCAGCAGGTTTTCATTGAAGGGCGTTTCAAAGGTCCGCGAGTAGGCCGCCCGGAGCACCGTGCCCGTGCGCTTAATGTTGTACGCGATCCCCGCGCGCGGCTGCGGGCCGAACTTAGAGCTGAGCCCGTCGTATCGATCCAGACGAAAGCCGATGTTCAACGTGAAGTTGCCCTTGCTGATGGAGTCCTGCGCATAGACCGCGTATTGATTGATGTTAGCCGTCGCGTGGAAGGCAAACATACGGCCATTGCGGGTCAGATCGAAGGGCAGCAGTCCGGGCGAGAAAGGCGTCGCCACGTTGGGATTGTCCGCGGTATTCGGCTGATATCCCAATCCCGCGCACTGCGCAGGACCCACCAGAGATGTGTCTCCCACCGGATCGCCGCCGCTCGTGATGCAAGGCGAGTTGAACGTCGGATCCGTGATTCCAAAGCCGAAATTCTCCAGCAGCCGCGTCTGCTTCAGGTCCACCCCATACTTCAGATTGTGATGCCCAAGCGTCGTCGAAAGGTCCGCCTTCACGCCCCAGTTCAGAAGCTGCCGCTGCTGATTCTGCGTGGCCGGCTGATCGTCCATGAAATCCCGGCTGCCGTAGTAATTGAATTGATCCTTGCGGATGTAAGGATTCAGCGTGAACAGCGTATGCGAATTGATGGTGTGCTGGTAGCCCGGCGCGATGTTCCAGGTCAGCACGCGCTGCCGCTGATCCTGCGCAAGCTGGTCCAGATCGTTGGGAATCTGAATCCAGTTGCGGGCCGCGAACAGGTTCAGGTGAAACACGTCTTTGCCGGTGGGCTGGTAATCGAAGCGGTCGAAAATCGTCTGATTGTTGCCGACGGCGTGATAAGGGTTAAACTCCGGCGTATCCAGAAAGCGCCCGCTGCGAACGCCGTCGACTGCAAGGAAGTTGCCGATTTTTGCATTGCCGAAGCCCAGGCCGAAGCTGCCCGTGGTGGTCCCGAACGTTCCGTAGCTGGTGTCCAGATTTCCGAAAATTTTTCCCGACCCTAGCCCAGAGCGCGTGGTCACCTGAGCCACTAGACTCGTCTTATCGCCGAACTCGGCGCCGGGCGATCCGGTGATCAGTTCCATGCTCTGAATGGCGCTGGTGGGCAGCGAGGTGGAAAAAATCTTGCTTTGCTGATCGCTGATGATCTGGCCGTCGATCAGGTAGCTGACCTGGGCGTGATCGCCGGTGGGATGAAAACCGCCGTTGGCGTCGTTCGAAACCGCGCCGGTGCTGTACACGATGGCGTCGGCCAACCCGCCGCCGGGGCTGGCATTCGGAAGCCGCGCCAGAGAACTGCGGTCGACATCGGTGTGCGCGCTGGGATCGGTTTCGACGACGGCTGCGCCGGTCGCCTCCACGTTCACGGTGGAAACTTCCGCGGCCAGAGGCAAAGTCGCCTTCAACTGGACCGGCACCGCGGTGCGAATGGTAATATCCTGCGCGAACGTGCTGAACCCGTGCGCCTTCACTTCCACGTGATAGGTATTCGGTGGAATATTGAGCAGACGAAACGATCCGTTGGCATCCGATGCCACCGATTGCTTATACCCGGTCACCGGGTTGCTTATTGTGACGGTGGCTTGCGGAACCAGGGCGCCGGATGGATCGGCCACTGTTCCCTCGATGGTCCCCGCGTTGCCCAAAGATTGCCCGGACGCGAGCCCTGCCGCGATCGTCATCAACACTGCTAAAACTATGGTTCTATTCATAAACATCTGCACGAGGGTCCAGCACTCCCATCAGTATGAGCACCGGATCAAGCTCGCCCTAACACAAAATCGCGAGCGGGCCCTCAGCGGCTGTAAGCGGTTCAGTTTAGGCGATGAACGGGACGCTCAAATAACGTTACGTTCTATCAGGTTAACGGCTCTTAATTCATGGAGGACCAAACCGCGTGACACGCTCAGACGGCAATGCGCATCAAGCTAACGGGAACGGCCCATTAAGCACGGGGATTGCCGGACTGGATGATGTTCTGCGCGGAGGACTTCCTCGCAACCGGATGTATGTAGTCGAAGGCGATCCGGGAGCCGGGAAAACCACTCTGGCGCTGCAATTTTTGCTCGAAGGCGTCCGTTTGGGGGAGACCGTACTCTACGTCACATTGTCTGAAACGTCGGAGGAGCTGCGGGAGGTCGCCGCGTCGCACAAATGGTCGCTGGCGGGAGTGGAGCTTCTAGAACTGGGAAGTCTTTCCGACACCATGGAGCCCGATTCCGCCTATACCGTCTATCATCCGGCTGACGTCGAACTGGCCGCGACGGTCCGGCGTATCCGCGACGAGGTGGCCCGGGTAAACCCCTCCCGCATGGTCCTGGATTCGGTGTCGGAGCTCAAGGTTTTGTCGGAGACTCACGCCCGGTATCGCCGGGAAGTGCTTGGAATCAAACAGTTTTTCGTCGGCAAGCGATGTACGGTCCTGGTTCTGGACGATCGCACGAACCGGCACGAGCAACAGCTCCAGAGCATCGCTCACGGCGTGATCGCGATGGAGCGGGAGCGCCGGGAGTACGGCGATACGCGGCGGCAGGTTCATATCGTGAAAATGCGCGGAGTGCGGTTCCGGGACGGCCTCCACGATTTCGTCATCAGGACCGGAGGCATCCACGTTTTTCCTCGCCTCTCCGCCGCGGAGCATACACGGGAGTTCCCCGGCGATGACGTCCAAAGCGGCGTTCAAGAAGTCGATTCGCTGTTGGGCGGCGGCCTGGATCGGGGGTCCAGCACCCTTATCATGGGGCCCGCCGGTTGCGGAAAAACCACCCTCAGCTCGCAGTTTCTGATCTCCGCTCTCAAACGCGGGGAAGCGGCCGAGTGCCTTCTCTTCGAAGAGAGCATCCATACGTTTCTCGACCGCGCGTCGGGGTTGGGCATGGATTTTGAGCCCTTTGTGAAGTCGGGCCTGCTACGGCTCCGCCAGGTGAATCCGGCCGAGCTTTCGCCGGGAGAACTCGCTCATGAGGTGAAAATCGCCGTGGAGTCGCGGAATGTGCGCGTCCTCATCATCGACAGTTTGAACGGATATCTGAACGCCATGCCCAGCGAGCATTTCCTGATGATTCAGATGCATGAGCTGTTGATGTACCTGGGCCGGCAAGGGGTGGTCACGATCCTGGTGATGGCGCAGCATGGCATGTTGGGGTCGGCCATGCAAAGTCCGGTGGACGTCAGTTTCCTGGCGGATACGGTGGTCCTGCTTCGCTATTTCGAAGCCATGGGCGAGGTGCGGCAGGCCATCTCCGTGGTCAAGAAGCGGCGCAGCGCGCATGAGCGGACCATTCGCGAGATGCGTCTGGGCACGGGAGGGGTCATCGTCGGCGAGCCGTTAAAACTTTTTGAAGGCGTCCTGTCGGGTATTCCCCGGTATCGGGGGGCGGAGACGCCTCTGCTGAAGAAGCAGGAGACGGATTGAATGGTGGTTCCGCAAACTTCGGTGTTAGTGCTTGCGCCCACCGGACGCGATACTCCGCTCATCGGGGAGACGCTTTCCGCGGACGCCCTCAATGTCGTCCCCTGCCGGGACGCGGCGGAGCTGCTCGCGATGCTCGAAAAGGGCGCGGCCACCGCGATCGTAGCCGATGAGGCTCTTTCTCCGGAAGCCGTTCACCGCATCGAAGAGTGGGTCGCGAGGCAGCCGCCGTGGTCCGATATGCCCTTCGTGGTCCTGACCTCCGGCGGTGTGCCTCGTCCATCGACCACCAGAAGGGCCCACGAGCTGGAGGCGTTGGGCAATGTCACTTTTCTTGAACGGCCGGTCCGTCCCGAGACCATGCGAGGCTCCACCCGCGCGGCCGTCCGCGCCCGCCTGCGCCAGTACGAAATGCGGAATCGGCAGGAGACGCTGGCCCGCGTCAATGCCGATCTGGAGCAGTTCGCATACTCCGCCAGCCATGACCTCAAGGAACCGATTCGCAACATCGCGGTGTATAGCGAGCTCCTGAAATTACAATATGGCAATCTGCTCGACGACCAGGGTCGCGAGTTCCTCAATTACGTTATCTCGGGCGCGAAACAAATCGAGTTCCTGGTGAACGATTTGCTGCTTTATACTCAGGCGGCGAGCACGGTGGAGGAATCTCCCGAACCGGCCCAACCCTCAAAACCCCTCGCCGCGGCGTTGGATACACTGCGCGAGCCCATCCGCGAGAGCGGAGCCTCCATTACGGTCGATCCGCTGCCCGATGTGCGGATCCGCGAAGGCCACTTGCAGCAGCTTTTTCAAAATCTGATCGGAAACGCCATCAAATACCGCAAGGAAGCCCCGCGAGTGCGCATTTCAGCCGCCGATGGAAACGGCGATTGGGTTATTTCCGTCGCCGACAACGGCATTGGCTTCGATCCCATTTATAAAGACCAGGTCTTCGGCATCTTCAAGCGCCTGCATTCCAATAGCGAGTATTCCGGAACCGGAATGGGCTTGGCCATCTGCCAACGAATCGTGCAGCGCTATCGAGGCCGGATCTGGGCCCAATCGGAAGTGGGCAAAGGCTCCACTTTCTCGTTCGCGATTCCGAAATAACCGGACCTATTAACTTCTTTCCTCCCACCACTTAGACATTTCAGATCGCGTCGGCCGCCAGCCGGGCACATACACTGAGGCCAAGGAGAACTACCATGGCCGCAACGACCACAGGAACCAAAACCGTAACCCGCAGCCTTGCGCCGCAGCTATCGGCCGCAATGCTCACCGCGCTGATGGCGACAGCGCTTGAGAATCTTACCATCGCGCAACTCAACCAGATCTACGATGCGCTGAAACGCGTAACCGACGGAAAGAACCCACTCCGCACCATCGGATCGCTGATCGTCTAGTATCGGCTGCCGATGAAAACAAATGATCTTATCCGCGTTCATCCGTGTTCATCGGCGGCCAATATTTCCTTTTCATTGTTCGAGCTGTTGTTCAGCCGATGTCGCGCCGGTCGCTGCGGGAGCAGCCTTCTTCAGCACGTATTTGCTGTACCAGTTCAGGTAGCGTTCGTATCGATCTTTGACATAGCTGGGCCGCGAGATGCCGTGAAACTCGTTGGGATAAATCACGAGCTGTGTATCTATGCCCAAACTCCGCAGCGCCTGGTACATTTGCTGGCCGCCCTGCACCGGAACGTTGAAATCCCGTTCTCCGCCCAGAAAAAGCGTCGGCGTAGTGATGCGGTCGGCGTGCAGGAACGGATACGAAATCTTCACGTACGTTTCCCATCCCTTCGCAGTCCACGGCGGTCCGATCTCGTAATCGTATTGCAGAATGTATTGATCGGTCCCGTAAAACGAAACGGTAAACGCCGTCCCCGCGCCGCTGGTCGCCGCTTTGAAGCGATGGTCGGACGCGATGATGTAGTCGGTCAAAATGCCCCCGTAACTCCATCCGCCCACGCCCAGCTTCTCCGGATCGGCCACGCCCATCTTGATCACATGATCCACGCCCCCCAGCAGATCCTCGACTTCATAATGTCCCCAGTCGGCAAAAATCGAGTACGAGTGCTTCTGTCCCCGCCCGGAGCTGCCGCGATAATTCACCGCCAGCACCGCGTAGCCATTGGCCGCGAAGATCTGCCGTTCCACGCTGAACTGATGCGCGTCCTGCCCGTTCGGCCCGCCGTGAATCCGCAGCAGCAGGGGAACTTTCGTGCCCTTCACGTATCCTACGGGATAGGTCAGCAGACCGTGAACCTCCGTGCCGTCCTTGCTCTTGAAATTCACTTCTTCGGTCGGCGGAATGTCCAACTCCGCGAACAGCTCGTCGTTCTGATGAGTCAATTGCCGCAGGGATCCGCCTTGGACTGCGTAGATCTCGTTATGCTTCGAATCCCCGCCGGAGAGCACGGCCATGCATCCCGCCGCCTGGGTCGGATTCGAAATCACCAGCGGGGTCGCCATCAAACGCTCGGCGCTTCCGCCCGAAAGCGGCACGCGCACCGGATACACGTTGCGATCGTCGGCCACCAGCACGGTGAGCGACTTTCCATCGGCGCTCCAGCGGGGCGAAGAAACGCCTCGATCCAGATCCTGCGCCGCCTTGACCAGCACCGGCGCCGCGCTGCCATCGGAGGCCACGACAGCCAGCCGCTCCATGCCATAAGCACCGTATTTTTTCTCGTCGCCGATCAAAAACGCGATCCATTTGCCGTCTGGCGACCACTCCAGACGTCCTCGCCCGCCGCGCGCGTCTTTCTTGGTCAGCCCTTTTTCGGTCGCGCCCGCCTTCGCTTCAGCGACGTATATTTGACCCTCCGGATTCCGGTCCGGGTCGGTATCGTGATTGCTGGTGAACGCGATCGATTTGCCGTCGGGCGACCATACCGGTCCCGCTTCATCCCAGGTTTTCTGCGTCGTCAGCCGGTCCAGTTTCTTGGTCGCGATATCGAATATATGGATGGTGCTGTGGCGTCCGCTCAGCAAATATCCCTGCACATCCTGTTTGAATTTGTAGCGATCGATGACGATCGGCTTCGGCGTTTTCGGCTTCGATGGAGCGTCGCCCGTCTCCGCGTCCGGATCGGGATCGCCGATCACCAGCGCCAGTTTCGTCGAGTCCGGAGACCATTCGTAGGCCGACAGGCGGCCCTTCACGTCGGTCAGCTGCATCGCTTCGCCGCCGCCGCGCGGCAGCAGCCATACCTGACTTCCCTTGGCTTTTCCCGGACGCGACGACGTGAACGAAAGATACTTGCCATCGGGACTCCACCGCGGCGAGGACTCGCTGTCGGTGCTGGACGTCACCTGGCGGTCCGTCTTGCCGTCGTAGCCGATCATCCACACGTGACCGCTGGATTTGTCTTCCTTCGCATCGATGGTGGAAACCGTATACGCCACCCACTGGCCGTCGGGCGAGCATTGCGGGTCGCGCACTTCGCGCAAGCGGGCGAGATCGTCGAGCTTCAACGGGCGCCGGGCGGGCTGCGCGTAAAGCGAGCCGATAGCCACGAGAACAAACAAGGTTCGGGAAATACGCATGAGGACCAGTTTACACCGTGCTAGCATTCCTTCATGTTGCGAAAACTGATCTTGGTCGTCGCCGCTGCCGCGCTCGCCGCGGCGCAAAAACTGGATGGATTCGACGAGTTCGCCCGGCAGGAACTGCGCGACTGGAAATGCGACGGCTTCGCAATCGCCATCGTGCAGGACGGCAAAGTAATTCTCTCCAAGGGATACGGCCTGCGCGATGTGAAGAAGAATCTTCCGGTGACGGAGAAAACGCTCTTTGCCATCGGCAGCTCCACCAAATCGTTCACCGTGACCGCTCTGGGAACGCTGGTCGATCAAGGCAAGCTCGACTGGGACAAGCCGGTTCGCGACTACCTGCCGGACTTCCGGCTGTGGGATCAGTTCGCGACGGAGCGCATGACGCCGCGCGATCTGGTGACGCACCGGTCCGGGCTGCCTCGGCACGATTTAATGTGGTACAGCTCGCCTTTTTCGCGTCAGGAGATCTTCGACCGCCTCCGATATCTGGAACCCAACAAGGACTTCCGCACTACCTTTCAATATCAAAACCTGATGTTCATGACCGCCGGCTACCTTGGAGGTCACGTCGCTGGGACCACGTGGGAGCAGTTGGTTCGCCAGTCGATTTTCGAACCGCTGGGGATGTCGAGCTCGAATTTCTCGATCACCGAGATGCAGAAATCGACGGATTTTTCGCGGCCCTATCAAGTGGTGAACGACATCCCCGTCGATATGGAATTTCGCAATATCGACGCCATCGGGCCGGCGGGCTCCATCAATTCCAACGTCGAGGACATGACCAAGTACGTCAAAATGCATCTGGCCAAGGGCAAGGGCGTAGTATCGGCAACCAACGAAGTGCAGATGATGATTCCGCAAATGGCGATCGCCGCGCCGTCGCCCGATAAGGAATTGGGCGATCTCGCATACGGCATGGGATTCTTTGTGACCAGCTATCGCGGCCACAAGTTTGTTCATCACGGAGGCAACATCGACGGATTCAGCGCGCTGGTGGCGTTTCTGCCGCAGGATAATATCGGCCTGGTGATTCTGACCAATCAGAACGGAAGCGCGCTGCCCGCGGTGGTCGCTTACAACGTGTGGGACCGGCTGCTGGGGTTCGATCAAATCGACTGGACCGCGCGAGTGATGAAGCAGCGTGCCCTGACCAAGGCCTCGGAGCAGGAGGCGAAACAAAAGGGCTACACGACGCAGCGGACCGGCACGCATCCCTCGCACGAGCTCGCGGAATACGCAGGCGAGTATGAGCATCCGGGCTACGGCATCGTGAAAATCGAGCAGGCAGGCACGGCCCTGAGGATCGAATACCACGAGCTGGGCGGGACGCTGAGTCACTTTCACTATGATGTTTTTGAAGTTCCGAAGGACGACAAGAATCCGTTCTCGCAGGAGAAAGTGGAGTTTCACACCAACCTGGCGGGCGAGATCGATTCGCTGGGCATCCCGTTCGAATCGACGCTGAAGGACATCACGTTCGCGCGCTTGGGCGATCGGAATATGACGCAGAAGACATTCCTTCAGCCTCTGACGGGCGATTTTCAGCGCGGTCCGCTGACAGCGGTGGTCGCATTGAAGGGCGATACCGCGTTGACGCTCGCGATGCCCGGCCAGCCCGTCTACAATCTGGTTCCGGTGCGCGGAATGAAGTTCAACATCAAGGAATTGAACGGATATAGCGTCGAATTTAAGGGCGACGATCTGGTGTTTTATCAGCCCAACGGAACGTTCGCGGCAACGAGGAAGAAATGATATTCGATCTGACAGGCCAGGTCGCCGTCATCACGGGATCGACCAAAGGAATCGGGCGCG
The DNA here is from genome assembly GCA_963813145.1 of Bryobacterales bacterium. Lineage (GTDB taxonomy): Bacteria > Acidobacteriota > Terriglobia > Bryobacterales > Bryobacteraceae > Palsa-187. The sequence goes on along the minus strand of CAWEXX010000001.1, from coordinate 168,126 downwards.
CGATCGCGGAGGAGCTGGCGAGGGCCGGCTCTAAGGTGGTGATTTCGAGCCGCAAAGCGGACGCGTGCGAAGAGGTGGCCGCGTCGATTGTGAAGGAGGGGCATGAAGCAATCGCGATTCCGTGCCACATCGGGCGGCGCGCCGATTGCGAGGCGCTGATCGCGAAAACACGTGAGAAATGGGGCAAAATCGACACCTTAGTCTGCAACGCCGCGATCAATCCTTACTACGGTCCGTTGACCGGCCTGGCCGACGATGTGTTCAGCAAGGTGATGGAGACCAACGTCCGCAGCAATTTGTGGCTGGCCAATCTGGTGCAGCCGGAGATGGCGGCGCGGCGCGACGGCTCCATCATTATTGTCTCGAGCATCGGCGGATTGAAGGGCACGGAGATCCTGGGGGTCTACGCGATTTCGAAAGCCGCGGACATGCAACTGGCGCGAAACCTGGCGGTCGAGTGGGGTCCGGATAATATTCGCGTGAACTGCATCGCGCCGGGCCTGGTGCGGACAGATTTCGCGCGCGCTTTGTGGGAAGATCCGGAATTGCGCAAGGGATCCGAAGAACGAACCGCGCTGCGGCGGATCGGCGAGCCGGAGGATATTTCGGGAGCCGCAGTATTTTTAGCATCGCGCGCGGGGCGCTGGATTACCGGGCAAACAATCGTGATCGACGGGGGACGAACAATCGCATGAGAGCCGCTGTGTTGAGAGAATTCGCCGGGCCGATTACTATCGAAGAAGTGGAGACGCCCAGCCCCGGTGCGGGCGAGGTGCTGATTAAAGTGGTCGCGTGCGGCGTGTGCCATTCCGATCTGCACCTGGCGCAAGGCGACTGGGACATGCTGCGTCCGATCACGAAAATGCCTCTGATCGGTGGGCATGAGATCGCGGGAGTCGTGTCCTCTCTTGGCGAAGGCGTGACCGGGTTGAGCATCGGCGATCGCGTCGGCGTACCGTGGCTTCATTGGACCTGCGGCGAGTGCGAGTACTGCCGCGCCGGGCGCGAAACACTATGCGGCAAACAGAAAATTACCGGCTGCACGGTGGATGGAGGATTCGCCGAATATCTGAAAGCTCCGGCGTCGCATGTCGCGAAGCTGCCGCCGGAATTGACCGCGGAAGAAGCCGCCCCGCTGTTGTGCGCGGGTCTCACCGTTTATAAGGCGCTGAAAAACTCCGGACTGGCGAAGGGCGAGAGGGTGGCACTGTTCGGAGTCGGCGGGCTCGGCCATCTGGCGGTGCAGATCGCACACGCGATGGGCGCGCAAGTCTGCGCAATCGATATCGCGGACGAAAAACTGCAACTGGCGCGATCGCTGGGCGCGGAATGGACGGTAAACGCAGCAACGGACGCGGTTCCTAAGGCGATTCGCGCGATCGGCGGAGCGCACGTAGCGCTGGTAACATCGGCAAGCGCGGCCGCGTATGAAACGGCTCTCCGGTGCTTGAGAAAAGGCGGCACACTGGCGGTGGTCGGGATGCCGAACGAGCCGTTCAAAGTGTCGGCAGTGGCGTTGGTCTCGGGCGAGACTCGAATCGTGGCGTCGGCGGTGGGGACCCGCAAGGACTTGCGGGAGCTGTTCGAACTGGTGGCAAAGTTCCCGATCCGGTGTCACGTGGAGACCCGTCCATTGGAGGATTTGCCGGCGGTGTTTGAGGAGATGAAGCGCGGGGCCGTGCTAGGGCGAGTCGTGCTGGTTTTATGACAAGTGGTCTGCGTCGGAAACCCTGAATGTTATGTGGCGCACGCCTCCAGGCGTGCCGCATCGACATTCGTGTCGATGTGTCTTTCCAGGCTCACGCAAACAAAAGCCGAACGTCGACACGACTGTCGACGAGGCACGCGTGGTCGCGTGCGCCACGCCGAAAAGATAATATTCATTATGAGTGACGCAACACACCAGCCTTGGCATGCCCCGAACAATCGCCCTTGGATTTCGGGTTCACTCGGGCTGGGCGATGCTGGTCGCGGTGGCGGGTTCGCCGGATCGGCCCGCGATCGTCGACCGGAGGCGCATTCAGATCGCGGACACCGGAATGCCGGGAGTGCGGCCTACCCAGACGGTGCAACCCTATCACACGGCTCGCGAGATGGGCGTCGAGCGCGGGCGCGTGTTCTTAGACCTGTGCAGCGAGGCTTCCAATGCGCTGGCCCACTTGAATCTGGAAGCTGCGATCAAGCAAATCGGCGGCGATCGCGTGCAACGCTGCGGGGTCCTGACCGGATCAGGCAGACGGCCCGCGACGCTCGAAGCCACCCTGGCATCGCACCCCGCGATTCACACCGCGGAAGGTGATTTTTTCCGCGAAGTTGTGAGTCATGCTGCCGGGGCCTGCGGGTTACCAGTCCTTCAGATCAAGGAAAAGGAACTCTTCGGTCTCGCTGCGAGCGAGTTTCATACATCGGCCGACGCTCTTCAACTCGGGTTGAATGAGTTACGCAAGACGATTGGTCCGCCGTGGACGCAGGATCACAAACACGCCGCGCTGGCCGGCTGGCTTGCCATCGCAAATTCCCTGACTCACGAATATGCTTCAGAGCCGCGACCATCGGGAGCGGTCAGCGCTGAGTATTGACTATTTCTACAGCAGCATATACGTGACGATTGCGATGGCGGCGAGGTTGTTCGCGTCGTCGAACATATCGATGCGCGATACGCAGAGCGTCTTGCCGGCGCGTACTAAATAAGCTCGCGCGATGCATTTTTCGCCGGTGATGGGACGCAGATAGTTGACCTTCAGCTCCGTCGTAGTGCAATTCGTGGGCTTGCCGAAATGGTTTTCAATGCGAACCACGCGGCTTCATCGGCGATGGTGGCGGTGATGCCTCCGTGCAGCACTCCCTGCGAATTGATGAATTCCGGCGCGAGAGGAAAGTGGATGGCAACGCCGTCGGCATGGCGTCCCGCGACGTTCAGCTTCAGGTTGTTTTCAAAAGGCATGTTTGATTAGGGGAGCGGGCAGACTTCACTTTACAATAGGTGTGTGAACTTTGCGCCCGTGCCGGAACAACTCGCCCACATCAGGAAAGGATTCTCGGAAATCATTCGCGAGGAGGATCTGAAGGAGCGTCTGGAGAAATCTCTGAAGACGGGAAAGCCGCTGCGCGTGAAGGCGGGGTTCGATCCGACGGCTCCCGATCTGCATCTGGGCCACACGGTGCTGCTGCGGAAAATGAAGCATTTTCAGGACCTGGGACACACGGTGATTTTCCTGATCGGCGATATGACGGGGTTGATCGGAGATCCGACCGGCCGCAACATTACTCGTCCGCCGATGACGCGCGAGGAGCTGAATCGCAACGCCGAGACGTACAAGTCGCAAGTCTTCAAGATTCTCGATCGCGAGAAGACGGAGCTGCGGTTTAACAGCGAATGGCTGGAGCCGCTGAAGTACGAAGATATCGTGCGGCTGTGCGCGAAATACACCGTCGCGCGGATTCTGGAGCGGGACGATTTCGAGAAACGGTTGAAGGAAAATACGCCGATTTCGATGCATGAGCTGCTGTATCCGCTGGCGCAAGGCTACGATTCGGTGATGCTGGAATGCGACGTGGAACTGGGCGGCACGGATCAGAGATTCAATCTTCTCGTCGGGCGCGAATTGCAGCGCGATGTAGGGCAGCTGCCTCAGATCGTCGCGACGGTGCCGTTGCTTGAGGGAACCGACGGCGTCGAGAAAATGTCGAAGTCGAAGGGCAACTACATCGGCATCACGGAAGCGCCGAAGGTGATGTTCCGGAAAGTCATGGGGATCAGCGACACGCTGATGTGGCGGTACTGGGAGTTGTTGACCGACGCATCGCTCGCCGAGATTGCGGCGATGAAATCGCGCGAGCCGATGGAAGTGAAGATGGAGCTGGCCGGCCGGATCGTTACCGATTTTCATTCCGCGGCGGAGGCGAAACAGGCGGGCGAGGATTTCAATCGCGAAGTGCGGCAGGGCGGTGAGCCGGCCGATATCGTCACAGTCGATTACGGTTCGGTCCGCGAAATTCGCGTCCCGCAAATGCTAGTCGAACTCGGAACCGCGCCAACGCGAACCGAAGCCGAACGCCTGATCAAATCCGGCGCTTTGGAGATCGATGGAGTGCGTTACACCGCCCTAAAATGGACACCTCCCGTTGGCACCATTCCACTCCGCACAGGCAAAAAGTGGATAAAGATCACTGTGAGAGCGTGAAGTTCACGTCGATGGGCGCGATCACTTCCACCGCTTGACCGTTGAGAAGCGTCGGGCGATAGACCCACTGGCGCACGGCGTCGAGCGCCGATTGGATCAGCAGCGGATGCCCGCTGGTCACTTGTAATTGTTGGATGGTTCCATCTTTAGCGATAACCCCGATGAGACGCACGGTGCCTGAGATCCGCGCTTGGCGAGCGAGCGACGGATAGATGGGGATCACTTTCTTGAGCAGCTTCGCGGATTGAACGTCGCTGACTACTCTGATCGGCTGGGGTGGAGCACTCGGTGGATCCGCGACGCGAGGCTTTGGTTGGGGAATCGGCTGGATCACGAGTTGGCTGATGATGGCGGGCACGCCGGTCCCTCCCGGCACGCCGATGTCATTCGGCGAAAAGGCAGGCGGGGCTTCCACCAATCCAATGTCCACGATTTTTGAGAGATCGGGAATATTCTTAGGCGCGGTAAAAACTTTGGTCGGCCCCGAGGGCGCGCGCGAGGCTGACGAGGTTACGGCAGGATGTTCCTGGGCCGGGGGGAGCGGCGGCGGAGGAGACGGAAGCGATAGCGAGATGAACCGCGGGACTGGCGGCAAGTGGTCGCTGAATATCAGCGGGATGGCGATCATGACGCCGACGGCCAGCGTCTGCACGGTGAGAGATGCGGCCATCGCCCCGGTTTTCTTGGCCGCGGCGTGATCGAGAAGAAGAGATTGCTCGAACATGCCCTTGTAGACAACTCGGACTGGGGAAAGTTCCCGGAGATTTTTGGTCGTCTATCCGCCCCTGTTTTCAGAACCACGACCACCGGGAGCGGTCACTCCAATACGCGGCCGTCGCGCATTCTTACCATGCGATGGCCGTAGGCGGCTGCGTCGGGATCGTGGGTGATCATAAGGATCGTTTGGCCCAGGCGGTCGTTGAGATCGCGCAGAATGCCTAGTACCGCGGTGGAATTTTCGCTATCCAGATTGCCGGTGGGCTCGTCGGCGAGAAGAAGGGCGGGATGATTCACGATGGCGCGGGCGATGGCCACGCGCTGCTGCTCCCCGCCTGAAAGAGCACGCGGTTTGTGATGCATGCGCTCGCGGATGCCGAGCAGGCTCAGGATCTCGTCGAACTTGGGATCGCGATCATTCTTGTTGTGCGCGATGTCGCGGGCGATGGCAATATTATCTTCGGCGGTGAGCGTGGGCAGAAGATTGTATTTCTGAAATACGAACCCGACAGTCTTTTTGCGCAGATCGGTGCGCTCCGCGTCGCTCATCTTGAGCAGGTCGCGGCCATCGATATGAATCGTTCCGGAAGTGGGCGGCGTGAGCCCGCCGAGAATATTGAAGAGCGTGGATTTGCCGGAGCCGCTGGGTCCCACGACGGAAAGAAATTCGCCTTTGGCGACCGAAAGATTCACGCCGCGCAATGCGTGAACATCGATGTCTCCCTGGCGATATGTTTTGGTGAGGTCGCGAATCTCAATCATAGGAGAGCGCCTCAATGGCGTCCTGCTTGGCCGCTTTGTACCCCGGGCCGAGTGCTCCGACTAACGATCCCGCCAAGGCCAGCCCGGTGGTGATGGGCCACCAGATTTTGACAATCACCATGGGGAAAGTCGGCGCGAATACTCGCAGCAGGACTTGCGCTCCATAGGTCATCAAGATTCCCGCGATCGATCCGATGATGGCTAGCAAAATCGTTTCCCGGATCAAGACGCCCAGGATGTATCCAGGCGACGCTCCCAGCGCCTTCAAGATTCCGATCTCGCGGGTGCGTTCGAGCACAGCGGTGTACATCGAAAGGAAGACCACCAGAAATCCGACGAATACCGAGATCCCGATGACCACCTTGGTGAACCCCCTGATCATGGGAACGTTATCCGCGGTCACCAGCGACGTCATTTCCTCCATCGTGTAAACGGGATAGCCGTCCAGCTTGGCTTTCAACGCGGCGATCACGCTAGGAATATTCGCTGGATAGTCCACTTTCACCCAAACAACGCTGATTTTATCGGTCTGCGAATATTCTTCCTGCAGGGGCCGAATTTCCGCGAACATGCGCGAAAGCTTGCCGGATTCTACGACTCCAGTGACCTTCCATTTCTGGCCGTAATCGACGATTGACCCGGGATGAAGATGATTTGCCCGCGCCTGAATGTCATCCACAATCATTTCGTGAGGCCCGGAAAAGGGTCCGCCTTCCAGATACCGAAAACCGCCGCTCATGGCGTTGAATTCGTCGAGATGGATTCCGGCGATGGACGTGAATACGGCGCCGACGGATTGGTTCAACGTGCCGGTGGCCAGCGCGACGTGTGGCACCTGGCGAACAAAATCAACCGCCTTCTCCGGCATGTTCGACCCTGACATATTGAGGGGCGAACTGTTCGGGGGACGCACCATGATATCGGCTCCGGTGCCCTTGGAGCGCAACGAAATATCGCCGGTGACGCCTTGGCTTACACCGACCAACGACAGGATCATGGTGACTCCCACGCCGATCAGAATTGCGCTCAGCAGAGTGCGCACCGGGCGGTGCTTCAGATTTTCAAAGACGAGACGATTGACCAATTCTCTAGTGTATCAGCCATGCCGAATTTACAATGGCTAGCGCGGCGAGAGCGGCGGTTTCGGCGCGCAGGATCAGGGGTCCGAGCGAGACCGGCGTCCATCCGGCTGCGATGAAATGTTCCCGCTCCTGGTCCGTCCAGCCGCCTTCGGGGCCGATCAGCAGGGCGACGGAATCCTGGCAATCTCGCATCGCTGGAAAAGCCGCATTCAAGAGGCCGGCGGCGGGATTCTCGTCCAGAGCGAACCTGTGCGTGGCCTTCAGCGCGAGTGCGGCAAGCAGCGGCGCAGGCTCCGACACTTCGGGCAAGAACGCTCTGCGAGATTGCTGGCTGGCTTCAAGTGCGATGCGGCGCCAGCGCTCCACGCGTTTGTGCGCGGCGCGCTCGAGGCCGCGTTCGCTGCGGATAGTTTCGATGGGCATGATTTCGGAGACTCCGAGTTCCGTGGCCTTCTCGATCATCCACTCGAAATGATCGAACTTGATCAGCGCAGCGCAAAGGATCAGACGAACGGTGGGCTCGGGAGCGGCCAGCTTTTCGAGGGTCCGAAAGGCCACGTGCTCCTTGCGGGCGGTCTCAATCTCGGCGAGATATACATTGCGGTTATCGGAGATTTCATAGCGTTGTCCCGCTTCGACGCGGAGAACGCGGGTGAGGTGCCGGGCATCGTCGCCGGAAATCTCGGCTCGTCCACTTCGCACTTCGTCAACAAAGAACCTGCGTCGCATACTATTCTGTATTCTTCATGATTTCGCATCTGCGTGGGGCGCTGCTCGAAAAACATCCGAACACGGTGGTGGTGGACGTTCACGGCGTCGGGTACGAAGTGACGATTCCAGTGTCGGTCTATTCGTCGCTGCCGGCGACGGGGGCGGAGGTGGCGCTGCACATTCACACGCACGTTCGTGAAGACGCTTTGTCGCTCTTCGGATTCGTGACGGCGGCGGACAAAGCGCTTTTTGAGAAACTGATTTCAGTGAGCGGCATCGGGCCAAAGCTGGCGGTGACGGCGCTGAGCGGGCTGGCGTCGTCCGAGTTAATAGCGGCGATTCGGACAGGCGCGGTGGATCAACTGGTGAAGATCCCCGGCGTCGGCAAGAAGACGGCGGAGCGGATGGTGCTGGAACTTCGCGACAAGCTCGATTCGATCGGAGTCCCTGCGCGTGCGGCGGGAGCCCCGGCATCGCAAAGCAATTTCAACGCGACGGAGGAAGATACGATTTCGGCGCTGATGAATTTCGGATCCACCCGCGCGGCGGCGGAGGCGGCGGTGACCAAGGCGCGGTCTTCGGAGGGTGCCAACGATTTCGACGCATTGTTCCGGCGGGCGCTGAAGGTCGTGCGGTAGACTGCCCGGCCGGGAACATCTTTTCCGCGTGGCGCGCGCGTCCATGCGTGCCGCGTCGACAGTCGTGTCGACGTTCGGCTTCTGCTTCCGTGAACCATCGACACGAATGTCGATGCGGCACGCCTGGAGGCGTACGCCACATAACCAGCGAGCCGCGACCGAAGCGAGCGGTGCCTGCCCTATGCAACGCTAGTACACTAAAACTTCATGCGAGAGCAGGGGATCGTATCGGCGTCGTTGCGCGAGGAGGAGAAGCAGTTTGAGGCCGCTTTGCGTCCGAGCAGACTGGCGGATTTCGCCGGGCAGCCGAAGATCAAAGAGAATCTCTCTATCGCGATCGAGGCGGCGAAAAAGCGCGGCGAGGCGATGGATCACGTGCTGCTATACGGACCTCCTGGACTGGGCAAAACGACGCTCGCCGGAATTATCGCGGCGGAATTGGGTGTCGGCATTCAGCAGACGTCTGGGCCGGTGCTGCAAAAGAAGCTCGACCTGAGCGGTATCCTCACTCACATCAATGAGCGCGAAGTGTTTTTTCATCGACGAAATCCATCGCCTGATGCCAGACATCGAGGAGATGATTTACTCGGCTCTGGAAGATTTCCGCATGGATATTCTCATCGGCACCGGACCCGGCGCGCGCACGCATTCGATGGAGATCAAGCGATTCACCGCAATTGGCGCGACCACGCGGCAAGGCATGATCAGCGCGCCGCTACGCGGGCGGTTCGGGCTGGTGCTGCGGCTGAATCCTTACGACGCGCTGGAGCTGGGAAGCATCGTCCGGCGCTCGGCGCGGCTGCTCGATATACACGTGGACCCCGAGGGTGCGGCGGAAATTGCGCGGCGGGCGCGCGGGACTCCGCGCATTGCGAATCGATTGCTGCGGCGTGTTCGGGATTACGCACAAGTGCGCGCGGCGGGAAGTATCGATCTGGAAGTGGCGCAAAAGGCGCTCGATCTTCTTGAAGTGGACCGGTTCGGCCTGGATGAAATCGATCAGAAGATCATGATGACGGTGCTCGAAAAATACGGCGGCGGGCCGGTGGGGTTGAACACCATCGCGGCATCGATCGACGAGGAACCGGATACGATTGAAGAAGTGTACGAGCCGTACCTGATGCAGCTCGGATTTCTGGATCGCACGCCGCGGGGGCGCATGGCGACGGAGCGCGCGTTCGAATATTTCAAGGTGCCCCGGAGAGTTCGCGGCATCCAGAACAGTTTGTTTTGAAACTCGTCTATATAGCGCTGGGCTCGAATCTCGGCGATCGCAAGGAGAACCTGCGGCTTGCGCGGGAGCAAATCGCGGCGCCGGATTTGCGGATCCTTCGCGTGTCGTCTATTTATGAAACCGAGCCGCGAGACGTCAAGGATCAGCCATGGTTTCTGAACCAGGTGATCGAGTGTGAAACCGACCTTTTCCCGCGGCAGCTACTGGCGCGTTTGCAGAAAATCGAGCGAGCGATGGGGCGGAAGCGAACTGTCGCCAAGGGTCCGCGCGAAATCGATCTGGATATTTTGCTGTTTGGGGACGCGGTGGTAAAGGCTCCGGAACTGGAGGTTCCGCATCCGCGGTTGGCGGAAAGGCGATTTGTATTGGAGCCGCTGGCTGAGTTGGCCCCGGACAAAAAACATCCAGGAACCAGGCGTACGATTCGGGAGATGCTGGCGAAGGTGACGGGTCAGGTGGTGAAGAAGACTTGAAAAGACCGCTCCTTGGCGCGGTCTGCGGAATCAGCGGCGTTCAGAACCGCGACCATCGGGAGCGGTCAACTTTGCAGGACGTGAGCCCTGTCCGCCGCCGTCATTTTCTCGGCCGCGTAGCGCAGCACCAGGCGAGTAGTCTTCGCACGATTCGCAATCAGAATCGCGATCGGCGACGGGCCACTTCTTGATGCGCGAGTAGACTTCGCGCGCCATCCTGTGAATCTGCGGCGAGGAGGATCCGCTGCGCGCAAACCCGCCGCGAATTTCGGCGAGCAGATCATTCATGCTTTTGCCTCTGCATCCAGAGGCCGAGCCGTAATAATCTTGACGCGCGCGATGCGGTTGCGATCCATCTCCTCCACGATGAATGTGCGGGAGCCATACGTCACAGATTCGCCTGGCCCGGGGATGTAGCCCAGCCGGAACAGCAGGAAGCCCGCCAACGTTTCGAAACCCGCGTCACCGGGAAGCTCGATCTCATATTGCGAGGCGAGATCGCGAATGCTGGTGCTGCCGTCGACCTCAATCACGGGGGCTCCGGCGATGGGCAGGGGCCGGCGGACATCGTGCTCGTCGCCAATCTCGCCGAAGATTTGTTCCAGCACATCTTCGAGCGTCACCAGGCCGGTGATGGTCCCGAACTCATCGACGACCATCGCCAGATGCGCGTGCTTCTTGCGAAATTCGTCCACCAGTTGGTTGAGAGGCTTCGTCTCCGGCACCACCGGAACGTCCCGCAAGTAGCGGCGCAAAAGAAATGGCCGCGCGGGAATACGCCGGTCGGCGGCGAACTTGCGCTCCTGCCACGCGCGGACGAGATCCTTATAATGCACGATGCCGATGATGTGCTCGGGCTTGCCTTCGTAGACGGGCAGGCGCGAGTATTTGTGCTCCAGAGTGATGCGCAGCAGCTCGTCGATCGTCGCATCCACTGAAACCGAAACAATCTCCATGCGCGGCGTCATGATCTGGCGGGCATTGACTTCGCGCAGCTCCAGCAGCTTCTGAATGGCATCTTCTTCGAAGCCTTCCAGATGCCCTTCAATGCGGCTCGATTCAATAATGAACTTGAGCTCTTCGGGCGAATGGCCCCCGCCGCCGTGGCCTCCGTGCAGTCCGATCGCGGAGCTGAGGGCCGATGCGGCGCGCTCGACAACGAATACGAAAGGCGCGGAAATCTTCAGGAAAACCAGCAGCGCAGGCGCCATCAACAACGCCAGCCGGTCCGCTTTTTCGATCGCGAGATTCTTCGGGACCACCTCGCCGATCACGACGTGGACGAAACTGATCGCGAGAAACGCAATCGCGAAACTGAGCGCGTGCAGCCAATAGGACGTGGACGCGTTGAGGACCGGATAGAGCATCCTGAGAAGCAGCTGATAGAGGGTATCCTCTCCGGCCCAACCCAGCCCGAGGCTGGCCAGGGTGACGCCAACCTGGGTCGCGCTCAGCATCTGGCTGGGATGCGCCAGCAGTCCGAGAGCGGCGCGCGCGGCGCTGTTCCCCTGGTCCGCCAGCTCCTTCAATCGCGAGCGGCGCACGGAGAGCAGAGACACTTCGGCAGCGGCAAAAAAGCCGTTCAGCGCAACGATGGCGGCGAGCAGAATCAGCCGGAGAGACATTTTTAGGTTCTATAGAAACGGGCCGTTCGGTACAATCGAGCAGTGTTATTCTCTTCCCCACTGCTGCGGGCGATCAATCTGAGCATAGCCGTTTTGCTGGTTGTTCTTCTGGGCGCGATTTATTGGTTTGCATGGCGTCCACTGCCCGAAACATCGGGCGAGATCGCGGCTCCGATTTCGGCCCAAGCCTCGATCGCGCGCGATGCCTTGGGCGTGCCGCACATCCAGGCCGCTTCTTGGAGCGACACAATATTCCTGCAAGGGTACGCCACCGCGCAGGATCGCATGTGGCAGATGGATGCGCTGCGAAGGCTGGCCGCGGGCGAGCTGGCCGAGATCGCCGGCAAGGCCGCGCTCGAATCCGATCAGGAGGCGCGACGGCTTCGGCTGGGGCAAATCGCGGACGAGGCGGAGCGCTCGATGCCGGAGGCGGATCGCGCGGTGCTTGCGGCCTATTCGCGAGGAGTGAATTATTACCTCGAAACGCATCGCGGGAGGCTGCCGCTCGAGTTCACGCTGCTGAATTACGATCCGCGGCCGTGGCGGGTGCGCGATTCTATCCTGGCGGGGCTGCAAATGTACCGCACGTTGACCACCAGCTGGCGCGAAAAGGTGGAGAAGCTGCACATGCGGGAGCGCGGCGATGCGGCGAAAGTGGATTTCTTATTTCCTGTGAGGACTGGTTTCGATCCGCAGCCGGGATCGAATGCGTGGGCCGTGTCCGGCCAGCGGTCAGTGACTGGAATGCCGATTCTTGCCAATGATCCGCACCTGGATTTCGGGATTCCGTCGACGTGGTACATGGTGCATCTCCGCGCGCCCGATCTGGACGTGACCGGCGTATCGCTGCCGGGAGTGCCCGCGGTGATCATCGGGCACAACCGGAATATTGCGTGGGGAATCACTAATCTTGGATTCGACGTCCAGGATCTGTATCGCGAAAACCTCGATCCGCAAAGCGGGCGCTACGTATTTAACGGCCGCGTGGAGCAGGCCCGCTTGGAGCGCTACGCGATCGCGGTGAAGGGCGCGAAGACCATCGACGCGGTGACGTGGGTCACTCGCCACGGGCCGATTTTCCTCAGCGACGAGAATCGCCAGTACTCGCTGCGTTGGACCGCTGCCGATCCGGGGACGTTTCAATTTCCATTTCTCGAGCTCGATCGCGCCCGCGACTGGAAGGAATTTACCGCGTCGATTTCGCGATTTCCGGGTCCTGGGCAGAACTTCGTGTACGCCGATACCGCCGGGAACATCGGCTATCATGCAGCGGGCCGTCTCCCGATCCGGCGGAAAGGCTGCGGAGGCGACCTGCCTGTGGATGGCGCGTCGGCAGAGTGCGAGTGGGATGGATTCATCCCGTTTGACGAGCTGCCGCAATTTTTCAATCCTGCGTCAGGCGCGGTGGTGACGGCGAATCAGAATCCGTTTGCGGAAGACTATCGCTATCCCGTGAACGGGCGTTTTGCCACGCCGCATCGCGCCATGGAAATTCGCACGCTGCTCGACCGGCGCGCGAAATGGGAACCGGGTCGGATGCTGGAAGTGCAGAAGGACGTGTACTCGATGTTCTCGCATTTCCTGGCCCAGCAGATCGTAGCCGCGTGGGATGCGCGAAAGGCAACGAATCCGGCGCTCAGCGAGGCGGTCGACCTGCTGCGTTCCTGGAATGGGCAAATGGAGAAGGGTACGGCGGCTCCCATGGTGGTGACGCTGGTATTTCAGCAGCTTCGCAAGGCCGTGGCGGAGCGCGCGTCCAAGGGAATGGGACAGACCTATGAGTTCGCCATGGCTCCGTCGGTTTTGGAAAAGCTGTTGCGCGAACGGCCCAAGGATTGGTTCCCGGATTACAACCACCTGCTGATGAAATGCTTCGCCGACGCGGTGGAGGAGGGCGCGAAGATTCAGGGCTCCAAAGTTTCGCGTTGGGATTACGGACAATACAACTCGCTGAAACTTGCGCATCCGGTGGGCGGGCAGTTGCCCTTGATTGGAAGCTATTTCAACATCGGTCCCGTATCGATGAGCGGATCGTCGACCACGATCAAACAAACCACCAAGCGGATGGGACCCTCCATGCGCATGGTCGTGGACCTGGGCAATCTGGATGGGTCGCTGCAAAATATAACGATCGGCGAATCGGGGCACCGCTTGTCCTGGCACTACAAGGACCAGTGGCGCGCGTACTACGGCGCGACAAGTTTTCCCATGCAGTTCGATAAGGTGGATGCCAAGCAGACCTTGGTAGTCAATCCACGTTGAGGGTGGCGCGAGCTTCAGCTTGCAGCGTCGGCTTCAGCCGACGTGTGTTTCACGGATCTTCGTGGAGCACGCCCGCGGCGTGCCGCGTCGAGACTCTCTCGACGCCTGCAGCCCAAGCATCGACAAAGTGTCGATGCGGCACGCCATGGGCGTACGCCACGGGCTTTGATTGTGGCATCTCGCAACTTGTAGTTTTGACAGAGCGGGATCAGTCTCTTGTCAATCCGCAGTTGCAATCAACTCAAACCGCCCGTCCGAGTGAAGCTTATACCGCCGCCCTCGCCACGTGATGGTCTTCCCGAAAAATCCCGCCACCCAGAAACAGAACACCGCGAGATCCTCAACCGGCAGCAGGACCCAGTTTACTTTCACCTGAAGAACCCGAGCGGAAATGATGTACGCGGCCGCGTAGCGGATCGCGATGGACGCTAGCGCGAACGGCCAACCAGCGGGACTCACTGCAACCAGTGCGATCGCGAGCGGCAGAGGCATGGTGAATAGCTGCCCGGCATAGCCCCAAGGCCTCGACCGCCGCGTGCTGCGAGTCCACCGGATGCGATGAGCCGCATTGTGAGAGAAGTCCGTGCTGCCGATGTGATGCTCCACCACACCCGAGGACAGGATCACGCCATGACCGGCTTCGGCGGCGAATTTTCCCATCACGAAGTCCTCGGCAAGGTAGTCCTTCAACCGGTCGAATCCGCCGATGGAGGCGAGCGCGCTGCGACGAGCCGCTATGGTCGGGCCCACCGCGAACTGCATCCCCTCGAGCATGCGCGCCACCAGAATGCCTGCCAGGAAATCCGTGTTCATGCCGATCGCTTCGATGCGCGACCAGAAACTTGGACCGGCGACGGCGCGATAAGGACACGTGGCGACGCCCAGCTTCGGGTCCTGGAATTCCGCGGCGACGACGCGAAGGAGCCGGCGATCAAGGCGAATATCGCTATCGCTCATCACGACTAAATCGTTCTCAGCGGCGGCCAGCATGCGGTCGAGGCTGAATACTTTGGCATTAGGATACGTGGGCTCGCCGGTAATGAACAGGCGGGTGGAAACGTCCGGATATTCACGCTGCAGCTTCTCCACCACTTCGATCGATGGATCGTCGGCGTCGCGCACGGCGAATAGAATTTCGAATAGCGGGTAGTCCTGCTCGAAACAGGTGCGCAAATTCGATTCGAGGCCGGCATCGAGACCGGCCAGCGGTTTCAGGATGCTGATAGGTTCCAGCGCCGCCGATGCTACGCGGCGCACCGCGAGGAACCGCAGTGCCGCGAAGATCGAGAGCAGCGAGTAGACAGCCGCGCCAAATACTAATGCAAGGAGGATCAGCATTCCATCACCGATCTCTTGCGCGCGGCGGCACACGAAATCCCCGAGATTAAGAGGATCACCCAAATCACCCGCATACTTATCCACTAAGGATAACGCGATGCACGGCCGAAAGGTCAACGACCATCTATGCCTTATGGCCTGGAAGGCGATTGTGATATAAACGATCCGTCGCTCCATGCCCAGCCCCCTCTACGACGTTTGCGTGATCGGATCTGGAGCCGCGGGCGGGATCGTCACCAAGGAACTCTGCGAAGGCGGCGCGAAGGTCATCCTGCTGGAGGCCGGAGAGGAAGTGAAGCCCGGCCGCTTCCGCTCCCACTGCTGGCCTTCCGACATGCAGTTTCGCGGATATCGCGGCGAGAAGCAGGAGTTGTTTTATCCCCCGGACCTGAAGGACTCCATCCGCTACGAGCAATCCGACAACGTGAGCGCCGATCGCATCCGCGTGCTGGGCGGGCGCACCGTTCATTGGAACGCCGTCGTACTTCGCTATTCGCCGGCCGACCTGCGCGAATACAGCCTGAACGGTTTCGACGTCGACTGGCCGCTTTCCTATGAGGAGCTCGCTCCTTATTACGAGCGCATCGAACAGATGATCGGCGTGTGCGGCAACGACGACGGCATCGAGACGCTGCCCGCCGGCCGCCATTATCTTCCGCCGCTGCCTCTGCGGTGCAGTGAACAAATCCTGCGGCGCGATATCGCCGGCATGGGCGCGAAGGTCATCTCGGTGCGGAAAGCCCTGCTGACGCGCGATTACGATAATCGCCCCGCGTGCCATTACTGCGGCCATTGTATGGACGGGTGCGATGTGTCGGCTATTTATTCCACGCCCGGCAGCATGCTGCCAAAGGCTCGGGGGACCGGAAATCTTACGCTGCGCCAGAACGCCCTCGCTCGCGAAATTCTGGTCGATAAAAACGGCCTTGCGCGAGGCGTGTCGATTATCGATCGCGCAACCGGCAAGGAAGAGGAGATCCGGGCCCGCATCGTCGTCGTTTGCTGCGCGACGGTCGAGACCGCGCGTCTGCTGCTCAACTCGAAATCGACCGCGCATCCCAACGGCCTCGCGAACTCGAGCGACGTGGTCGGCCGCTATCTGCACGGCCACTCCGGCGGGCAGATGCAGATGTATCTCACGGAGCTGCAGGGTAAGGCTCCGACAAATCAGGATGGCGCGCTCGATCAGTGCCTGATCCCGCGATGGGACGCCAAGTCGTGGCGCGGCACCTATGATTTCCAGGTGAACTTTTCCGGGTATATGTTCCCGTATCAAGCTCACTCCGTGCGCGGCTATGGCTCCGCATTTAAGAAGCGGGTGCGCGAGATGCAGTCGGGATTCCTGATGGTGGGCGGCTTCTGCAAGGTGACGGCCAATCCGGAAAATCGCGTCACAGTCGATCCAAACCGGAAAGACGCGCGCGGTATTCCCATTCCCGTGGTGCGGTTCCGCTTTCACGAAAGGGACAAGGAGATTTATGGGGCGATGCGCAATTCCGCCCAGGCGATGACGGAGCGGCTGAAAGGCGATGTCACGCAGCTGCCTCCGTTCGAGCCCTCCGGTTTCGCGAGCCATGAGAACGGCACCGTGCGCATGGGTTCCGACAAGAAGGCCTCCGCGCTCAATAGCTATTGCCAGTCGCACGACGTGAAAAACCTGTTCGTCGCGGATGGCAGCACGTTCCCGACTTCCTCCGAAAAGAATCCGACGCTGACCATCATGGCGCTGTCGCTGCGCGCTGCGGACTACATCAAAGAGAGCAGAAAACGGGGGGAGCTCTAATTGGAACGCCGAACTGTACTGAAAGTGCTGGCCGCCTCGGTGTTGCCCGTGGACGGCGTAGCCAGCCAATGCGGCGTTGAGTCGTCTTTTGCGGACTACAAATTCGCGTTCTTCACTCCTGAAGAACAAGCCCTGCTGGAACGCCTGATGGAACTGATCATTCCAGCGGATGACCACTCGCCCGGCGCCAAGGCAGCTCGCGTCCCCGCTTTCGCCGACCTGATGATCTCGACCGGATCGGATCGCGCAAAGGCTGCTTGGAGAGCGGGCCTGGCCGCGTTTCGCACAGCGCCGGAAGCAGTTCTGGCGAGGGCCGCGAGCGAAGAGGAATCGCCAGTTTCCGAGCCGGGCCGCTTCTTCATCGAACTGAAGCGGATGACCGTGGACGGCTATTACACCTCGACCGTCGGCATCCACGATGAAATGGGCTATGTAGGGAATCAGCATCTGACAGCAGCTCCGCAGTGCAATCATCCGGAACATAAAGAGTAGTCCCCTGACTCACGCCAGGACGATATCGTTGACTAGAGTTGGGCATATCCCTTCTGTGACTGTCGGGTTCGTTGGCATCCGAACCCCGACAGTTATGGAGGGGTCTTCCCGACAATGAATCCGTGATCTTCCGCCATCACAAGCCCGCGCCTCTGCTGGCCGAGTTCGTCGACCTCGTCTGGTTCTACGAGTGCTCCGATCCGCCGCCGCATCGCACCGAACGGATTCTCCCCAGCGGCGATATGGGCATCGTGATCGACCTGCGCGACACTCCGTCGTCCGGCGCGATCCTGTGCGGCGCATACTCGGAATATTTCACGCTCGATACCGCGCAGCAGGCCCACACCTTGGGCATTCAGTTCAAACCCGGCGGTGCGTTTCCGTTCCTGAAGATTCCCGCCGGCGAGTTCGAAGGTACGAACGCGGCGCTGAGCGATGTTTGGGGCTCGCGCGCGACCGAACTGCGCGAGAGACTGCTCACCGCGACGAGCGTCGACGATCGTTTTCGAATGGTGGACCAGGCGCTGCTCGCGATGATGAAACCGCCGCGCGATCCTCACCCGGCTGTCGCCTACGCGCTCCGCGAGATCGGACACACGCACCGCATCGACGAACTAACCTCGCAAATCAGCCTCAGCCCGAAACGCTTCACCGACGTCTTTCGCAACGAAGTCGGATTGACGCCCAAACTATTCTGCCGCCTGCGCCGATTCCAGCAGGCTCTGCGCCGGTTGAACGAAGGCAGGCGCGTGGAATGGGCGGACTTCGCGCTCTCGAACGGCTACTACGACCAGCCGCACTTCATCCGCGATTTTCAGGCGTTTTCAGGCCTGAATCCGTCGTCGTACGTGCCGCGGGGGCCAGTGTTCCAGAACCACGTACCGCTGCCCGACTGACCGCTTCGTTTTTTTACAATACGCTGCGCTCTCTCGGCGTCACAATGGACCTATGAGTTACATACCTACTGGCTACCACACCGTCACACCCTACCTGAAAGTCCGCGACGCCGCTGCGATGTTCGACTTTTACAAGGCCGCGTTCAACGCCGTCGAGTTGATGCGCGTCCCTTTCCCGGACGGCCCGGGGTATATCCACTGCGAGGTCCGGATCGGCGATTCACCCATCATGTTTTCAGAGGAAAACGAAAAAACCGGAATGTCCCCGCGTTCGCTCGGTACCTCCCCCGCCAGCATCATGTTGTATGTAGAAGATGCCGACGCCGTGTACAAACAGGCCATCGCCGCGGGAGCGAAGGCGCTCAGTCCCATGGAGGATAAAGAATACGGCCGCAGCGGCGGAGTCAAGGATCCTTCCGGCTACTCCTGGTGGATCACGACGCACAAGGGCCACTGAGCCGTGATCGTCAGGGAGCGGGCACGCAGGATCACTTCGTCTTATCCACCACCACCGCGCCCGCCTTCATTACCCAGCGGACCTTCTTGATCGCCACGTCGATATCCTCCATCGGGTTCCCTTCCACAGCGGCGATGTCCGCCAGATATCCGGACTTCAACCGTCCCAACCGGTCGTCGATCCCCATCAACTGCGCCGCGTCAACGGTTGCGGTCTTGAGCGCCTGCTCCGGCGTCATGCCGGCCTTGACGAACCACGCTAGCTCGCGCGTGTTTTCGCCGAACATGGTGTACACGCAGTCCGATCCCATCGCGAATCTCACCCCCGCGCCAAACGCTTTTTTCGCCGTTTCCAGATTGCGCGCGATGAAGTTGTTCAGTCCATCGGTCGCGCCCGGCGGGTAGCGCAGCATCTGCGCGTTGTCGACATAGTAGCGATTGTGATCGATGGTTGGCACATAAAAGATTTTCTTGCGAGCCATCTCGGCGATCGTTTCATCGTCCATGTCGGTGGCGTGCTCCACCGAATCCGCCTCAGCGCGCACGGCGTCGCGAGCGCCCGACGGTCCGTAAGTATGGATCGCGATCCGCTTGCCCAGCGCGTGCGAGGCGTCGACCGCGGCCTTCATCTCTTCGTAGGTGAACGTCTGATCGCCCGTTACATCCTGGCCCGATCCAGTGGACCCGTACATCTTGATCACATCGGCGCCCGCTCCCACTTGCTGGCGGACCACCTTCATCACTTCCACTGCGCCGTCGGCCGTGCCGGGACCGCCTCCGCGGCCTCCACGCGTGATAAAGAGTCCGTAGCCGGAGACGAACATGCGCGGACCAGTCATCATGCCGGCGTTGATCAGGTCGCGGAGGGCGATGTCGGCGTAGTCGCTCGCGCCCAGATTGCGGACGGTGGTGACGCCGGTCTCGAGCGTCTTCTTCGCGTTCGACTGCGAAAGATAGACCGCCGCCGCGCCGCGTCCGGCCTGAGTCAGGCGATTGGTGTCGAGCACGTAGGTCAGGTGCGTGTGAACGTCGATCATGCCGGGGATGGCGGTGTAGCGCGTCATGTCAATCGCATCCCCTTCGCGCGCGCCGACGCTCTTGATGCGATCCTTCTCGACGACGATGACCGCGTTAGTCAGCAGCTTCTCGCCGTCCCAGACGCGTCCGAATCGATACGCCTGTGCGTGAAGTGCGCCGGCGAGCGCTAAGTAAATCAACCAGACTCTGACCATCGATCCATTCTAGTAGGCTGACCGCTCCCGAAGGTCGCGGTTCTTTTTCAACAGCGCCTTCAGAACCGCGACCCTCGGGAGCGGTCAGCCGGGTCTACGAGCGGCGATCCATTCGATTCGCCCAGTTCAGATAGCGAAGGAGCTGGTGGCGCTCGCGCCAGAGGATTCGGAAAAAGTCGCGCGGCGTGATCCCGTCGGCGTGCATGCCCCAGTAGGTCTCGATCCTCCACCGCAAGTAAGGACTGCGCCACGGCCGCAGGCGGTATCCTTTCGAAAGCCGCCACGCGATCCGGAACATTACCTGTCGCTACCGGGACCCGATTTTTTCGCCTTGGGAGGCGGCGCTGGATTCGCGTAATACCCGTTACGCACCCGCACCGTGGGATTGCCCGGAGCCTTAACCGTCACCTTGATCGCCCGGAAAGTACCGTCCAGCGCGGCGTTGGTGGGTGAGTACGCCAGGATGTATTGATTGCGAATCTCGTGCGCGATCTGCGGCGTGATGCTCTCCACTTCGCCCAGGGTCTTCGGATAATAATCGAGTCCCCCAGACGCCTCGGCCAGCGCCTTGAGCGCGCGCTTGGCGGCACGCCCTTCGCGCGGCTCCTCGTCATTGAGCAGGCCGATGCAGTAGATCAGGACTTCGCTTTGCCGCGCCTTGCGGACTAACTGCTCCAGCGTCTCGTTGCTGGTGTTGTCGTTGCCGTCGGTGATGACGAGGAGAACTTTCTTGGTCTTCTTACCGCTCTCCTTGGCGTAGTCGATCGACATGCTGATGGCGTCGCGCATGGCTGTTCCGCCACGCGTGTCGATCTTGTCGAGCACCTGTTCCAGTTTCTTGATATTGCTTGTGAACGGAGCGTCGAGATACGCCACGTCATTGAAGTTGACGATGAAAACTTCGTCCTGCGGATTCGACGCCTTCACCAGCTCCAGCGACGCAGCCGCCACTTTTGGACGTTTCTCGCGCATGCTGCCGCTGTTATCGATAATGATGCCCATCGAGACCGGAACGTCTTCGCGATTGAAGATCTTCAGCGTTTGCTCGACGTTGTTTTCGTAGACTTTGAAGGCCGACTGCGGGATGTTGGTCACCATCTTGCCGTTCTTGTCGACCACGCTGGCGTACAACGGGACCAGTTGCGTATCCAGCTTGAAAGTCGCAGGATCGTCCTGAACCGGAACCGGCGTTTGCGCGCAAAGAATGGCAGCGGTGAAGACCGCGAAAAATAGATTACTGCGTCGGTGCATAATATCCAGTTCGGAATGCAGGCTTCAACGGTGGCAGTCCCACCGTCTTTACCAGCTTAACCTGCACCCGCCTGTATTTGCCATCTTTGACCAGATTCTTCGGCGTATAACCCAGAACGTATTGATTCCGCAGCTCGAGCCCGATCTTGGCCGCCACGTCCGGCAGCTCCGCCAGGTTGTCGACGCCGAAATCCTTGCCGCCGGTCTGCTCGGCCAGCTCCCGCAGGAGGCCCGGGCCACCCATCTCCTCCGGAGTCCGGCCGCGCGATGCCATGGGTTCATAAATCCCGATGGCGTAGATCTGGACGTCGGATTCGCGGACGGCGTTGCGAACCTCGCTCTCCGAATAACGGCTGGAATTGTCGCCGCCGTCGGAAATAATAAGGATCGCCTTGCGCGGATTCTTCGCCTTCTTCATATGGTTCATCGCCATATAAACTCCGTCGAGCAGCGCGGTGCGGCCCTTGGCGTTCATAAAGGTTAGACGGTTCTGGATCTCTTCTGTGTCGGGCGTGAGCGGGACCACCAGTTCCGGGCGGTCGTTGAAACAAACCAGGAAAAACTCGTCTTCCGGGTTTGCCGTTTTCATGAACTGGGTCACAGCCTGACGTGATTTCATGAGTTTAGCGCCCATGCTGCCGCTGGTGTCGAACACGATGCCGACGGAAAGCGGGGCGTCCTCACTCGAAAACTGGGTGACTACCTGTTCGATTTTGTCCTCGAAAAGCTTGAAGTTTTCCTTGTCCAGACCGGTAACAAACCGGCTCATGGGATCGGTGACCGCCACCGGGATCAGCACCATCGTGGTGTCCACACGGATGTTGGCTTTGCGGTCGATCGACGTTTCCGTGGCCGGAGCTGCGGCCGCGCCTTTGATTCGCGGCTTAATGTCGATCGGCGGTTGCTGCGCGAGGGCAGCCGTTAATATCGTTACGAGTCCGAGCGTTGGAGCTGAACGCATCGAATCCTCCTAAAATCTGCCATCAGTATACCAGCGGATACGTCCGAAAGGACGCGGGGTTACCAATGGGAAATGTAAAATTACTGCGAAGGTCCACGTTGTAAAGACCCTACCGGAAGGGAAAATATTTCATCCGGGATGTGATAATGGCAAAGAGAGGCTGCAGATGACCATCACCCCGACGCCTGAGCAAGAGCAGATCCTAACAATAGCGATCAAGACAGGGCTGGTCCGAAGCGCAGAGGAAGCCCTGGACGTCGGCGTGGAGACACTGCGCACAAAATTGGCCACCAATCCCCCCAGGACGAAAGAGGAGTGGCTGGCAGAATTCCACGAATGGATTAACAGCCACGCTGGGCAAACAGTGGTGCTGTCCGACGAAGCCATGAGCCGCGATTCGATCTACGCCGACTGCGGACTCGTAAACGGCAGTCTCTGATCGCTTAAACCTCTTAAGCGCGAGCGTTGACAGGCGAAGGGCCTGTCCCATCTGTTTTGCTGTGGTGGGACAGGCGCTTTCGCCTGTCACTCGGCGTCCACCCCTTGTTATCCGGACGTTTGCCCGCTCCCTGACGGTCGCGGCTCCAGGTCGCTGAGCCGCGACCGTCAGGGAGCGGGCAAACGAGCCTGACTATGCGACCCGCAACTTGCTAGAATCGAGTGTGCCGCTCCGCATTCTTGGCGTAATCCCCGCCCGGTACGCCTCTTCGCGATTCCCCGGGAAAGCCCTCGTCTCTATCGGCGGAAAGTCCATGCTCCAGCATGTTTGGGAACGCGCGTCCCAGGCGCGGTATCTTACCAGCGTGACCATCGCCACCGACGACGAGCGGATTCGCGCCGAGGCGGAAAAATTTCACGCTCGCGTCGTGATGACGCGCGAAGACCATCCTTCCGGGACGGACCGGGTGGCCGAAGTGGCCTCGGCGTCAAATGCCGATGTTATCGTCAACATCCAAGGGGACGAGCCTCTGATCGATCCGGCCGCCATAGATACCGCCATCCTCGGATTGATGGAGGACGACGATATCCCAATGGGCACGCTCAAGAAGAAAATCGAGCGGGTCGAAGAAATCGGCAACCCCAACGTCGTCAAAGTGGTGACCGACCTGGCGGGCAACGCGATTTATTTCTCCCGCGCGGCGATTCCGCATGTGCGCGCCGATGGCGATATGCCGGTGTGCTTCAAACACATCGGGCTGTATGTTTACCGGCGGGATTTTCTGCTACGGTATTCTGATCTGCCCGTGGGACCGCTCGAGCAGGCGGAGCGGCTAGAGCAGTTGCGGGCGCTGGAGAACGGTTTCAAGATCCGGGTGGTGGAGACGGAGTACGAATCGCTGGGCGTGGATACGCCGGAGGATTGGGAGAAGGTGTCGGGATTGTTCGAAAAACTCATGGTGACCAACTGATGGTCTGCATCGGAAATCCTGAATGTTATGTGGCGCACGCTACCAGGCGTGCCGCATCGACATTCGTGTCGATGTCTCTTACAAAAGCCGAACGTCGACACGACTGTCGACGCGGCACGCGTGGACGCGTGCGCCACGCGGGAAAGATAATATTCCACTAACATGGCCAAATACATTTTTGTCACCGGTGGCGTGGTTTCCTCGCTTGGGAAAGGGATCGCGGCGGCCAGCATCGGCTGTCTGCTCGAAAGCCGCGGCCTCAAGGTTACGCTCCAGAAATTCGATCCGTACCTGAACGTCGATCCGGGTACGATGAGTCCTTTTCAGCACGGCGAAGTGTTCGTGACCGACGACGGCGCGGAGACGGACCTCGACCTCGGTCACTATGAGCGGTTCACGCACGCGCCGCTGACCCAGGCCAACAATCTGACCAGCGGGCGGATCTACGAGCAGATCATTTCGCGCGAGCGGCGCGGCGACTACCTGGGGAAGACCGTGCAGGTGATTCCGCACGTCACCAATGAAATCAAAAGCGCGGTGAAGAGGGTTTCGACCGCGTCCGATGGGTCGCCCATCGATGTCGTGATCGTCGAAATCGGGGGCACGGTGGGCGATATCGAATCGCTGCCATTCTTAGAAGCTATTCGTCAATTGCGTCACGAACTGGGGCGCGAAAATACGTTGTTCGTCCATGTGACCCTGGTTCCGTGGATCGCGGCGGCGCAGGAGCTGAAGACCAAGCCGACGCAGCATAGTGTGAAGGAATTGCGCGCCATCGGTATTCAACCGGACATCCTTTTATGCCGCAGCGAGCGCGAGCTGCCGGACGACATGAAGGAAAAGATCGCGCTGTTCTGCGACGTGGATATCGAAGCCGTCGGCACGGCGGTGGACGTGGCCAGCGTGTACGAGTGCCCCATTGTTTTCGCCGAGCAGGGCGTGGACGATATGGCGCTGCGGCTGCTTAATCTCGACCACACCGTGGGGCCGCGCGACATGTCGCGATGGACGCAGATGGTGGGCCGGCTGAAGCATCCGAAGCACCAGGTTTCGATCGGACTGGTGGGGAAATACGTCGAGTATGAGGATTCCTATAAGAGCTTGAAAGAGGCGCTGCTGCACGGCGGACTGGCGCACGAAACGAAGGTCAACATCACGTGGATCGAGTCGGAACGGCTGGCCTGGCCCGATGCGATCGCGACGCTGGAACGGTTCGACGGCATTCTGGTGCCGGGCGGATTCGGCAGGCGGGGTGTGGAAGGAATGCTGTGCGCGATCCGTTATGCTCGCGAGTGCAAAGTGCCGTACTTCGGAATCTGCCTGGGCATGCAGACGATGGTGATCGAGTTCGCGCGCAACGTGTGCGGATTGGCCAACGCGAATTCGACCGAGTTCGATCCGGCGACCAGCAATCGCGTCATTTACAAGTTGCGCGAGCTGAAAGGGGTCGATGAACTGGGAGGCACGATGCGCCTGGGGGCGTATCCCTGCGAGTTGCAGGAAGGCAGTTTCGCGCGGGCGGCGTATGGGACGAGTGAGATCAGCGAGCGGCATCGTCATCGGTACGAGTTCAACCGCGAGTTCGAGGCGGTCTTGAAAGAGCATGGGCTGAAGCTGACGGGCGAGACCCCAGACAAGGTCTACGTCGAGATTTGCGAGCTGCCCGATCATCCGTGGTACCTGGGATGCCAGTTCCATCCGGAGTTCAAGTCGAAACCCATGGAGCCGCATCCTTTGTTTAATGCGTTTGTGGGCGCCGCGCTGGAGCAGCAGAGGAAGAAGATGCAGAAGGAAATCGTCAACGTTGGGGCGAGCCATATTGCGGTTTAGTCCTTCGCTGACCGCTCCCGCTGGTCGCGGCTCTGAAGACGCGGATGGTGACATCTTTGGATATCGGTAAAGGGTTTCCTCTTGCCCTCATCGCCGGGCCTTGCGTGATTGAGAGTGAGGAACATGTTCACTTTCTCGCTCGGGAGATCAAGAAGGCGGTTGGGGACTTCATCTTTAAGGCTTCCTTCGATAAGGCGAACCGCTCTAGCGTGAATGCTTATCGCGGTCCGGGCTTGAAGGAAGGGCTGCGCATCCTGAAGAGCGTGCGCGATGCCGGATTTCCCGTACTGACGGACATTCACCAACCGGCGCAGGCGGCGCTGGCGGCGGAGTCGGTGGACATTTTACAGATTCCGGCGTTCCTGTGCCGGCAGACGGATTTATTGGTGGAAGCCGGGCGCACGGGGAAAGTCGTCAACATCAAGAAGGGCCAGTTTGTTTCGCCGCACGATATCCGTCATGCGGCGGAGAAAGTGGCTTCGACCGGGAATAACCGGATCTGGTTGACCGAGCGCGGGGCGACGTTCGGGTATAACAATCTGGTGGTCGACATGCGGTCGATTCCGATCATGCGCGGATTCGGATGGCCGGTGGTGTTCGATGCGACGCACAGTGTGCAACTGCCGGGTGCCGCAGGCAGTGCATCAGGAGGTCAGCCGCAGTTTATCGAACCGCTGGCGAGCGCGGCGGTGGCGGCGGGCGCGGACGCGGTGTTCATGGAAGTGCATGAGGCTCCGGAGCGCGCGTTATCGGATGGAGCGAACGCACTACGGCTGGACATGCTGGGGCCGCTGTGGGCGAAGCTATTGCGTATTCGCGCCGCGCTTTAGAGCCGCTCGTCAACGGCTCTAAGAATTTCTCGGAGTACTCCTGCCCTTTTTGATCATCCAGATAGGTGACTGGACCGTATCGTCATGACGTCGGTCGATGAGGTTGCCTAGGACACTCACGCTCCGGTGGACAGGGGGCCGAATCAGTGCGCCTGCCTCTCGATGACAGGATAGAGGACGCCTAGCGGAGACTGCGGCGGCTGAAAGCGATAAAGCACGGAAGAGAAAAGAGTTTCACGCAGAGACGCAGAGGTCACAAAGAGGGGTCAGCGATAACGAGATCGGGAGTTATTATTGAAAGGGCTCTAGGAGGATGCGGCACAGACTTTAGAAAAACCGGGTTGGCCGCCGATGAACGCTGATGAACGCCGATTGAAAACAAATGGCCTTATCTGCGTTCATCTGTGTTCATCGGCGGCTAATATTCCTTCTTCAGCAGCCTGTAAGGAGGAAACGCGATGAAGAAAGTGACGATGGCGACGACGCTACTGGCCGTTGCGGCGTGCTCGAACCGGTCCGAGACGATGGCTCACGAGCTGGCGGCATTGAGTCAAATCAGGTCGATTGAAGTGGCGGAAGTGCAGTATTATACGCAGTTTCGGAAATACGCCGACAATCTCGCGGCGTTGGCGGGAGCGAACCTGATTCAGGGGCCGGTGGCGCAAGGTTCGGCAAACGGATATGTGCTCGCGCCGCAGTCTAAACCCGGAGGATTTGTGGTAACCGCGAAGCCGGAGACATTCGGGACGACCGGCACCAGGAGTTTCTACGCCGACGAAACGACTGTGATCCGGCAAAGTCCGACGGCGGATGGGGCGAATGCTTCGAGTCCCGAGGTCCGGTAGCGGCCCCAGGGGGCATTTCTTACGATAGGATGATTCCAGCGCAGACATCTCCTGAAGGCATGGCCGAACTGGCTGCTGCGCAGCAAAGGACGCATTACCCAATCGGTGAACGCTTAGTGAAGAGAATCAGATATGGAGATGAGGTTTTTGACTGGCACGCCGATACGATTCCCTGTCATGACTGCGCCGCAGTGAAAGGACAATTGCATACTCCCGGCTGCGACGTTGAGGAGTGTCCGAATTGTCATCGGCAGGCGTTGTCCTGCGAATGCGACATGGGTGATTCATGCTCCGGTCCAATGTGACCACGTCAACCAACTTTTAGTCACCACTTGCACACTTTGGCGGGGGAGAGCGTCTAAGATATTGATATGCGGAAAAACCGTCTACGCCGAGGATTCTCGCTCATTGAGCTTCTGATCGTGATTGCGATCATCCTGATTATTGCCGCGATTGCCGTGCCTAAGATGAACAAACAAATCATGGCGGCGCATGAGATGGCGGCGATCCGGATGATCACGACTATCCATCAGGGCGAGACGCAATATTATTCGACGTATGGGAAGTATGCGCAGAATTTGTCCGAGTTGGGGCCTCCGGCGAGCGGGGCGGACGGACCGGCGGCGGCGGGAATTATCCCGAAAAATCTATCCGACGGGAAGGCTAGCGGGTTTATTTTCACCGTGGTAGGATCTCCCACCGGTTATTCGGTGACGGCGGTGCCGGAGGCGTTTGGGAATTCGGGAGGCAGGACGTTTTTTTCGGATCAGACGCTGGTGATTCGGAATAACTATACGGCGGAGCCGGCTACGGTCGCGAGTCCTGAGATTCGGTAGGACCCTCGTTTGCCCGCATGCTGGCTCAGTGGGGCGGCTGATGTTAGGTAGCTGAGGCGGCGCGGACTTCGGCGGCTTTTTCGCGCAGCCACTTGGCGGAATCTTGCTTCCTTAACTGATCGAGCAATTCGGCTCGATACTCCATGTTCGTGGCTAGTTCCGCGGCTCGCTCCGGGCCGCAGGATTCCCATTCTTTGGCGGCTTTCGCCAGTTCCACCAAGGCATCGTTGGGACGGCCGGAGCGCTCCTCAATGGCGGCCAGGGTTTCGTAAGCGATGGCGAGGCGGGCGCCTCGTTTCCGCCGGAACGTGCCGATACACATGGCCAGAAGTTCGCGGGCGCGGGAGGGATTTCCCCAATCGATATAGAGGTTTGCGACGCTGAACTGCATCTCGGCCAGCTCTTCCTGATCGGTGCCCATGACGCGATCCTTCATTTCCAAAGCGCGTTCGTAGACCGAGGCGGCGGCCTCGATGTCTCCATTTTCTTCATGGGTACCGGCCAGCTGCTGAAGATCGCGGATGGCCTCCAGGGATTCCGGACCGCATTCTTTAGAATGAATCCGTAACGCCCGCTTCAGGCAGCGCTGGGCGTCCTGGTAGGAACCCCTGGAGCGATAGAGAATGCCCGCGTCGGTCAAGACCGCGCCGGTTTCGAGATGCTCCTCGCCGAAGGATCGCTCATGGAGCTGGATGGCTTTTTCAAGCGCGGGAATGGCGTCCGCGCCCTGCAGATGGCGGGCTACGGCCAGACGATGGATGCGGCGGGCGGTGCGGATGGCGTCGGGATGGGGCATGGCAGCCTCGATCCGGACGCCTTCTTCGACTAGGCGTTGCATGTTGGCGATATCGCCGCGATCGAAATATACCTCGGCCAGCGCGTCCAGGCACTGGACGTAGCCGCTCGGGTTGGAGATGCGGGCGGTCAGCTCGAGGGCGGCGCGCACGGTGGCTTCGGCATCATCGAGTTTTTCCTGCTTCCGCTGGGCTTCCGCCAACTGCAACTGGAGCTTGATGCGGGTGGTGGGCGAAATATCCTGGTTGATCGATTCAGCAACCGCCTCTTCGAGAAGAATCTCGGCATCCTCGAAGTTGCGGGCCTTGGTGAAATCACGGTCGTTGTTCCACTGCTGGATATGAGGCGTAGCCCAGGCCATCAACTTCGCCGACGCCTTGAATTTGAGCCACAATTCCAGCATCTTTCCACGTCATTCCAGCGCCCAGAAAGCTATCCTGGCGATCTCGTTATCGCCGCACTACTATCCCCTCCATGACTGTCGGGGTTCGGTGTCGAAGCTGGAGACTGCACGCTCCTACCGAACCCCGACAGTCATGGAGGGGATATGCAGACCACTAGTGATAGCCCATTCTGAGATCGGAGGACTAGGGGCTAGACTTTAGAGGCTAAGGGGAATAATCCAAACCTTAGGGCTTCAGCTAGGGTATCGAAAGAACTCAAATACCCGCGTTTAGGGGTGGACTGGTGATAGCTTTTGGCAAGGAATCACGGATGACGGGGACAATCCTATTTACGTTAACGGCTCTGGCCGCGTTTCGGATTACAAGCGCAGGACTTGAGCGCGGTGTCTGGGGCGAATTGCACTTTTAAACAGAATCCAGCGAAGTTTCAGGGGCAGACCGCGCGGTCGATTCGGGCGATTCACGATCAGTTGTCGGCGCTGGATAAGGCTCGTAAGAGCACTAGTATCAGCGTGTTAGATCCAACCTCGGTGACGCATGCGAACTTCATCGACGATCAGATTTTCCCGGCGATGGCGTCGGCGGGGGTGCAATCGGCTCCGATCGCTGGCGACGAAGAGTTTTTCCGGCGGGTGAATCTGGATCTGACGGGAAGGATTCCGCTGCCGGCCGACATCCTGGCGTTCGAGGCGGATTCGACGGACAACAAGCGGGCCATCCTGATCGAGAAGCTGCTGGCGTCGAGCGCGTTCTCGGATAAATGGGCGATGTGGCTGGGCGATATCCTGCAAAACAACGCGTCGGCGGTGGCGATTAACCGGAATGTGAATGGGCGGAACGCGTTTTACCAGTACATTTACCGGGCAGTGAATGCGGGCGTGTCCTTTAAAGAGATGGCGTATGAAATTGTCAGCGCGACTGGGCAACAGCTACGATTCGCCCAGCGCGGTGGGGTTCATTCTGAACGGATTCGCGCCGGGCGGGCCGAATCAGGACACGTACGACATGTCGCTGGTGAAGACGGCGCAGGCTTTCCTGGGGCTGGATCATTATGACTGTCTGCTGTGCCACAACGGCCGGGGGCATCTGGATTCGCTGAGCTTGTGGGGGTCGCAGCAGACGCGGTCGCAGGCCGAGCAGATGGCGGCGTTTTTCGCGCGAGTGACGCGGCCGCAATATGCGTTCCCGACCGGGACGACGACGGCGGATCAACAGGCCAGCTACTACTATCAGAGCTGGATTGTCGGCGACAACGCGACCGGCACCTATCCGCTGCCGACCACTTATGGGAATCGTCCAAATCGTCCGTTGATCGGGACGGCGAACACGGCGGCGCCCATTTACCGGACCGGCGAGACTCCGGCAACGGCGGCGTGGCGAGCGGAATTCGCGACGCTGATGGTGAACGATCCGATGTTCTCGATCAATTTCGCCAACCGGATCTGGAAGGCGATGTTCAACCTGGGGCAGGTGGATACGGTGGACACGCTCGATCCGATGCGCCTGGATCCGAACAATCCGCCGGCCGCGCCGTGGACATTTCAGGCGTTCAATCCGGCGCTGCTGAGTCAACTGGCGGACGTATTTGTGAGGTCGAATTACGATTTGCGAGGGACGCTGCGGTTCATCGCGAACTCCTCGGCGTATCAATTGAGCTCGGAATATCCGGGGACGTGGGATCCGAATAACGCGGGATTGTTCGCGCGGCATTATCCGCGGCGGCTGATGGGCGAAGAAGTTCACGACGCGATTGCGCAGGCGACCGGAGTGTTCGCGAAATACACGCCGCGAGGGTTTGCGACGCCAGTGCAGTGGGCGATGCAGATGCCCGATACATCGGAGCCGAGCGGCAATACCAACAACGCGAACACCTTCATGAATTATTTTCTGCGCGGGAATCGGGACAATGTGGCGAGGGCGACGGATCCGACGATTCTGCAATCGGGCGCGCTGATGAACGACAGCTTCATCAATACCAAGTTCCACATGGCGCAGTCGCCGGTGCTGCAAGCGGCGGCAAAGCTGACGACTCCAGCGGCGCAGGTGCAGCAGCTTTATCTCACATATCTGGGCCGGGTGCCGAGCGCGGCGGAGAATACGGCGGCGGTCGCGTATTTGAGTGCGGGGACGACGACGGCGGCGAAGAACGCGGCGCTGGAGGATTTGGCTTGGTCGTTGATCAACAAGTTGGAGTTTGTGTTTAGTTATTAGAAAGACGGGCCGTGCCCAAAGGGCGCCCACAATCGGCCGCAGGCTACCAGCCTGCCCCACAAGGGAAGGGGAATCGGATGAAGGATCAATTCGGCAACGATGTTAACCGGGCGGTGGGGCTGCGATTCTGGAAGCGGCCGCTGGTGAATCGCAGGATGTTTTTCCGGCACGCGGTATCGGCGGTTGGCGGATACATGCTGCTGCCGTCGCCTCAGGCGAAGGCTTCGGCGTCGGTCGGCACGGCGAAGAACGTCATTTTCGTGCTGATGACGGGGGCTCCGGCGCATGTGGATACGTTCGATCTGAAGGTGGGGGCGTGGACGCCGGCGTTCATGGCTCCGAACACTTTTAACGGCGTGGCGTTTCCGCAGGGGCTGATGCCGAACCTGGCGAAGACCATCGGGGATATCGCGCTGGTGCGCTCGATTCGCGCACATGCGACGGCGCACAGCCTGGCGCAGACTTGGGTTCAGATTGGTCGGAATCCGATTCAGGGGTTGAACACAATCGCTCCGCACATCGGGTCTGTGGTTTCGCTGGAGTTGGGCGATCCCAAGGCAACCGTGCCTCCTTTTATATCTCTCAATGCAGCCAGCGGTCCGGGGAATGGATTTTTGCCGCCGTCGGATGCGCCGTTTTACGTCAGCCCGGGCGGTGGGGGGCTCGCGAACACGTCGCATCCGGACGGGCAGGCGGCGTACAACCGGCGCTTCGGCCTGATGACGCAGCTGGACGCGGACATGATCAACAATCAGCCGCTGGGCGATGGACCGGCGGAGCTGGAAGTATTTCGCGAGAAGGCGAGCGCGATGATGTACAACCCGGCGATCGGCAACATTTTCACGTTCGACCAGACGACGAAAAATACTTACGGAAATACGAGCTTCGGCAACGCGTGCATTACGGCTCGCAATCTGCTGCGGGCGAACAATGGCGCGCGATTTATCCAGATCAGCTTTGGGAGCTGGGATCATCACGGCAACATCTATGCTCCGAATACGAATCTGCAATCGATGGCGAAGCAGTTCGACGCGGGGATCGCGGCGCTGATCAACGATCTGAAGAACGACGGGACATTTGGGAACACGATGATCGTGGCGTTCGGGGAGTTCGGACGCACGGTTGGTCCATTGAATCAGAACGCGGGCCGTGACCATCACGTGCAGCAGGCGGCGATGTTCGCGGGCGCGCAGGTCAAGGGTGGGCAGGCAATCGGCGCGACGAATGCGGCGGGCGACGATGTGACGGATCCGGGGTGGTCGCAACAGCGGTACATCTGGCC
Source organism: Bryobacterales bacterium (assembly GCA_963813145.1). GTDB lineage: Bacteria > Acidobacteriota > Terriglobia > Bryobacterales > Bryobacteraceae > Palsa-187. The sequence continues at coordinate 135,587 of CAWEXX010000001.1, read as the reverse complement.
GGAAGATATCGAGGCGACGATTTATTCCGCGCTGGGGATCGACTGGACGAAGGTGATTCACGGGTCGAATCTGGGGCGAGGGTTCGAGTACGTGCCGCAGCAGGATGCGGTGCAGTATTATCCGGTGAACGAGCTGTGGGGATGATATCCTTCGCTTAGGATGTCTGACGTCAAAGTTCGAAAAGGCCAGGTCACGATACCGACGCGTATCCGTACGCGGCTGGGCATCGCGGATGGCGACATTCTCGACATGAAGGTCCGATCGAACTGCGTGGTGCTGACAAGGAAGTCGATCGACGAGGACGATGAACTCACGCCCGAGCAGCGGAAGATCATCGACGCCCAGTTGGCGGAAGGTCTGGAAGACGTCAAAATGGGTCGTGTTTACGGTCCGTTCAAGACAGTAGCGGAACTGGAACGCTCCATGCGCGCCGTCGCAAAGAAGTTCCGCTCCAAGCCGAAGCCCTGACGGGCAATGAACATCGAGCACACGGCTGCTTCGAGCAAAGCGTTCGAGGAAGCGCCACGCCGTGTGCAAAAGGCATTCCTGAAGCAAGTCGGATTTTTGAAGGAAAACCTTCACCATCCATCGCTGAGGGCCAAGAAATACAGCGGGGCAAAGGATATCTGGCAAGCTCGGGTGAATCAGGATTGGCGATTTTATTTTCAGATTACTCGTGACGCTTACGTCATCACTAACATCATTCCGCACCCGAAGTGATCTCCTTGAAGAACCTTACGGAGATCGCTTCCTGCGGTCGCGGCTCTGAAAAGGCGACGGGTGTCAGATGGGATCGGTCTAGCCGCAAAGCCGATCGATCATCGTCCCCAAATGTCCAACACACTCATGGAGGGCCTTCACCGCTACAAATTCGCCTGACTTGTGCGCCACCGTCATATCGCCCGGACCGAAAACAATCACCTCCGACGTCAGCGCGCTTAGATGCGCAGCTTCGGTCCCGAACGAAACGGTAGTCGCGCTGTTTCCGGTGAGCGACTCCACCATCGTCACCAGCCGCCGGGTCGCCGAGGGATCGAACGCCGGATCAAGTCGCTTCACTTCAAGCGTGGCGTCGACGCGCAAACCAGCCAGCGCTTCGCGAATCAGCTCCGCCGCCCAATCCCCGGGCTGCCCCGGCACCGGCCGCCATTCGACCGTGATCCGGCACTCACCAGGGATAATATTTTTCGCTGTGCCGCCGTGAATCAACCCGACGTTCAAGGTCGTGAACGGAGGATCGAACGCCCGGTTCTTTCGCGCCTCCAGTTTCTTCGCGACTCGCTCGAGCGCAGTTACCACGCGAGCCGCGTCAAAAATAGCCGACCTTCCGCGAGCCGGAAAGGCGCTATGCGCTTCCTTGCCACACACCACGATCTCCGCCAGCGCGTAACCCTTGCCCGCGCATACCGGACGCAGGCCGGTCGGCTCCCCGATCACCATGTGCCGCGCCCGCAGCGCCTTCTTGCGAGCCAGAAACTTCGCGCCCACGCAACCGATCTCCTCATCGGCGGTCAGCACCACCGCCAGCGGCTTCGCCACCTTGACATGAGCGACGGCGGCCAGCACGCACGCCAAGAATCCCTTCACATCGCAGCTTCCGCGGCCATACAACTTCCCGCCGCGGATCACGGGCCGGACTGCTTCCGTCCACGCCGCATCGTACGGCACTGTATCCGTGTGGCAGACGAACGCCAGTTCTGCAAGGCCCGGCTTGGTAGTCGCGACCAGATTGATTTTCTCCGCTCCGTTCGCGTCGCGATACGTGTACTTCTTGATCCGCCATCCCGCCATATGCTTCTCCGCATACTCGATCACCGGGCGATTCGAGAGCGGGGACACGGACGGAATCGCCACCAGGTCGAGCAAAATCTCTTCTGGCTTCATCGCCATAAATTACGTTGCACCTCGGCAAACTCGCGAGTAATCTTGTCTTGCAAACGGTGGCGGCCCTCATGAACGATCGGCTCGCCCGCAACGCAGACGTCGCGAATGGCTGTTCTCTCGATGGAAAATACGACGTGACTGAGCAACGAATCGGCGCTCGCGCCAGCCAGCGAGGGGTCGTTCAGATCGACGGTGAAGAAGTCCGCAACGTTTCCGACCTCCAAGGATCCTCCGGGCGACTCGAGGCTGTGCGCTCCGGACTTGGTGGCGCCGTCGAACAGTCTTTTCGCAAGCCCCTGACGCGACGTATCAGACGCGAGCACCGCGCGTTCCAGTTTGTTCATGCGCAAGTGGTATTCGAGCTCGCGCGCGTCTTCGAGGATGTCGATTTGCACGTTGCTATCGGAGCCGAAGCAGATCCGCGCGCCCGCCGCGAACAGTTTATCCGCGGGCACCGCGCCATCGCCAAGATTTCTCTCCGACGTTGGACATGCGCACACGGTCGACGCACCTAAGAAGCGGGCTTCTTCATCCGTGATGTGGATCGCATGCACGGCGGTGAATCTTGCGCCGAGAATTCCGTTGTCGTGCAGCAGTTCCACTGGACGAAGCCCGTATTCGGCGAGGCACGCTTCTACTTCAGCGGGCTGCTCTGAAACGTGCATGTGCAATGGCAGGTCTAGCGAGTACGCATAAGCGTCGATTGCTTTTAGGTAGTCGAGCGGGACGGCGCGGACGCTGTGGGGAGCGACGCCCACGTCCGCGCCCTCGCCAAGCAGCGTATCGGTGTCCGCGATAAATCGATCGACATCGGGCGTCAGGAACCGGGCCTGCCCTGGATCCGGATCTTTCTTCCAGCCCGCGCGCACGTATGCAGTCCGCAGTAACGTCGCGCGAATGCCGACTTCTTTCGCGGCACGGAGAATCGCGCGCTGAACGTCCAGACTCTGATCGACGTAATGAAACTCGCCCACCGACGTGATTCCAGACAGCAGCATTTCCAGAAACGCCATGCGAGCCGCCCGATAAATATCCTCCGCCGACATCGCCTGCGCGGCGTGATACATGCTCTCCCGCCAGGTCCAAAACGTATCCCTCTCGGCCGATGTCCGATGCTCCGTCCGCCCTCGGATCACTCGCTGAAAGGTGTGCGAATGCACGTTGAACAGCCCGGGCAGAATCGCTCGACCAGGCAGCCTTTGCGCAATCTCCAAATCCTCCGGCTCGCGCGAGAACCCCGTAATCACGCCATTTTCTCCGACGATCATCGCGAGTCCCGTCTCGAACACTCCGCCCGTATAAACGAAATCCGCCAACCATACATGCATAGCTACAATCAGAATAGTGTTTCAACTCATCGTTGCGCTGCTGCTCGCAACCTCTTATACTCTGGCCCAGCGCACGGTGGTCATTGCGTATGGCGACATGCGATTTACCGACCCCAAGGAAACAGAAGCCACCAATCCAAGAATCCGCAAATGGCTGGTCGACAAAATCGCTTCGGAAAAACCCAACGCCATCGTCATCAGCGGCGACGTTCCCTACGTCGGCGAGCGCGCCGCGGACTACGCCGAGTTCCATAACGAGACCGCGCTGTGGCGATCTGCAAGCATCCCGGTCTTCCCCGCTCTAGGCAATCATGAGCTGCGCGGAGTCCTCAGCAAGTGCCTCGAAAACTGGTGGACCGAGTTTCCTCAGCTGCGCGGCAGGCGCTGGTACATGTCGGAGGTCGGCGCGAAAATCGTGGTCTTGAGTCTGGATAGCGAGATGCCTCTCACGCTCGGCAGCGAACAGATTAAATGGGTGGAGCAGCAACTGGTCGATCTTAAGAAGCCTGTCCGTTTCGTGATCTTCAACCTCCATCACCCGCCGGTCGCCGACATCGAAACCGGCGCGGGCGCGAGCCACAACCCCCGCCCCAACGAAGTCGCGTTCGCCGACTATTTGAAGACTGCGCCGCAAAGCAAACGCGTCCGCTTCATCGTGAATGCCGGCCACATCCACAACTATGAGCGATTCTTTCGCGACGGCACCGTCTACCTGGTGTCTGGCGGAGGCGGCGCAGCCCCGGTCCCTGTCACTCGCGACGCCAACGATCTCTATCGAGGCACCGAGTACCCGAATTATCACTACTTGAAATTCGTGCTGCGCGGAAAACGCCTCAATGCGGAGATGATTCGCCTGGCGGATCCCGCGTCATCCATGCCAAAGTGGGAAGTGAAGGATCGATTTGAGATTTTGGGGACGAAATAGACGCTCAGCGGTTACGTTTCGCGATCAACTCGCGCACCTTTGGCACAGCTCATGACGGTCTCCGAAGCTTTGACTCCTGCATCATCTTCCAGCACAGCATCTTTCGCGGTCTGCTTCTCATAGTGCGCAAGCACTCTCCGGGCCTTTGCTTCATCCTTTGGGGAGTTTGCTCTCGCGCATTGGTGTCCCTCTCATTCTCGCGTGTTTTAACCCCGCCGTCAGAGTCTGCGTGAAAGCCGCTCCCTGTGGTCGCGGCTCGCTTTCGGCTCCTGGAGATTCATCAACATAAAACGAGCCGTGACCAACGGGAGCGGTTAGCGCACAGACTCGTCGGCCCACCCATCCGGGTGAGCCAGGGGATTCCTACTCTGCTAGAATCCAAATCGATGAGCAATCCCGCAGTTTTCCCGCCCGGCGACGACTTTGTCCGCAATGCGCACGTCCAGGGCATCGAAGGCTATCTCGACCTCTATCGCCGCGCCGAGCAGAACCCCGAAGAATTCTGGGCTGGCATCGCCTCCCAGGAAATTCACTGGTTCGAAAAATGGTCGAAGGTCCTCGACTGGCAGCCGCCTTTCGCCAAATGGTTCGTCGGCGCGAAGACCAACGTCTCCTATAACTGCGTGGACCGCCACTGCTTCACGCATCGCAAGAATAAGGTCGCGATTCTGTGGGAAGGCGAGCCCGGCGACCAGCGCTTCATCACTTATCAGGAACTCCACCGCCTGGTCTCCCGCTTCGCCAGCGTGCTCCAGGCTCATGGATATAAGGCCGGCGACCGCTCCGTCATTTACATGCCGATGGTCCCGGAGCTTCCCATCGCCATGCTGGCCTGCGCGCGCCTCGGCATTACTCACAGCGTCGTGTTCGGAGGATTCTCCGGCGAGGCTCTGAAGGCCCGTATTCAGGACCTCGGGGCGACCGTCGTCATCACCGCCGACGGAGGTTTCCGCCGCGGTAAAGAGGTCAAGCTCAAACCCGCCGTCGACGAGGCGCTGGTAGATTGTCCCGACGTGAGAGACGTCATCGTCTATCGCCGTACCGGCTCCGAGACAGCCATGAAAGAAGGCCGCGACCACTGGTGGCACGTCTTAGACGAAAGCGCCAGCGAAGATTGCCCCGCAGTCCCGCTCGACAGCGAGCATCCTCTCTATGTTCTCTACACCTCCGGCACCACCGGCAAACCAAAGGGCATCCTGCACACCACCGGAGGCTATCTCACCCAAACCACCGCGACCATGAAGTGGGTCTTCGACCTTCACGACAACGATACCTACTGGTGTTCCGCCGACATCGGCTGGGTCACCGGCCATAGCTATATCGTCTATGGCCCGCTCTCCGCCGGCGCGACCACGGTGATGTACGAAGGCGCGCTCGACTACCCGAACTTCGACCGCTGGTGGCGCATCATTGAAAAATATCGCGTCAACATTTTCTACACCAGCCCCACCGCCATCCGCTCCCTCATCCGTCAAGGCGAGCACTGGCCCAACGGCCACGATCTGTCGAGCCTACGCCTGCTCGGCTCCGTCGGCGAACCTATCAATCCCGCGGCCTGGGAATGGTATCACCGCGTCATCGGCAAAGGCCGCTGCCCCATCGTCGATACCTGGTGGCAGACCGAAACCGGAGCCATCATGATCGCCCCCATGCCCGGCGCGGTCCCGCTGAAGCCCGGCTCCGGCACGCTTCCCATGCCCGGAATCGTTGCCGATATTGTCGATCTCAAAGGCAACTCCGGTCGGCGCCGACCACGAAGGGTACCTCATCATTACTAAGCCCTGGCCCAGCATGATCCGCACGATCTGGAAAGATCCTGAGCGCTACAAGGACCAGTATTGGAGCAAACTCCCCGGCATCTATTTCACCGGCGACGCCGCGAGGCGCGATGCCGACGGCTACTACTGGGTCCTGGGCCGAGTGGACGACGTGATGAACGTCAGCGGCCACCGCCTGAGCACCATGGAAGTAGAATCCGCGCTGGTCCATCACCCTGCGGTGGCCGAAGCCGCGGTCGTCGGCAAGCCTCACGAGATCACCGGCCAAGCGGTCTGCTGTTTCGTGACTCTGAAAAAGGGCGAATGGGATCACGATGCGCTTGGGAAAGAGTTGCGCCAATGGGTCGCGCATGAAATCGGGAGCTTCGCGAGGCCGGAAGAAATCCGTTTCTCCGATGCACTGCCCAAAACGCGCAGCGGAAAAATCATGCGCCGGCTGCTGCGGGAGATAGTAACCGGAAATAAAGTGAGCGGCGACGTGACGACGCTGGAAGATTTGAGCGTGGTGACGAAGCTCGCCGCGCAGCAGGACGAAGAGTAGTGCGTCTTTCTCCGCGAAATCTGACTCTGTTGAATCGCGTTTCCGGAACTACCGCTCAGCGCCCCGACGCGGATCAGAACTCGAATCGACATACCGCGTGGACGAGGGCCCGACGCCCGTGATCTGCACGATCACTTCGCTATCCCGTGTCTCCGCGAAGTGCGCATGATCGGCGGGCTCGGTGTAGAAACTCCCCGCCGGCAGAGCCTTCAGCGCCTCGCTGTCAAACGAGCTTCCGTAACCGATGTACCACGTCCCCGAAACAACGGTGGCCACTCGATCGTCCTGATGGATATGCGCGGCGATGCGCGTGTGCGCGGGAATCCGCAGCATGATCGTGTAGAGACCGGCCCCGTTCGGATCGCCCTTGAGGACGGCGGTTCGGATGCCTGAGACTCCTGAAGTACCCGTGCCCGGAGCGCCTTCGGGAAATTTGAAATCGCGCGGGGTGGTGCGCTGTTCGCCGGTAGCGCGGGCGGACTGCGGAGCCGCAGGAAGCTTGTCGTTGAGAAAGTCCTCAATCAGGCGCACCGTGTACGCTGGATTCTCCTCCATTAGCCAGTGACCTGCGCCGGGCACGACCGCTTCGCGCACATTCTTTGCCGCGTTGCGCATCACCACAGCCTCAGTCGCCCCAAACGATTTCTCGCCGCCCACGGCGAGCACGGGCATCGTCAGCTTGGTTTGCTGGAAGATCTTGTTGTCCTCCGCATCCTGCGAAAAGGCGGCGAACTGAGCGAAACCGGCTCGCATCGCTCCGGGCTTGGCGTATTGCACCGCGTAATAAGCGCGCGTCGCTTCGTCCGGCTTGCCCGGATCCCCGGAGAAGGCGTTCCAGATGCGGTCAAGATAGATGCGCTCGCGGCCTTGGACCAAGCGCTCCGCGTCGGGCCCCCGGAACGAGAAATGCCACAGCGCCGGGTTGCGCACGATCTCGTCCCACGGCGCGATGCCCGGAATCGGCGCATCCATCACTACCAGTCGTTCCACTTTATCCGGATAGCGCGCCGCATACGCGTAAGCCACCATGATCCCGATATCGTGCGAGACCACCGACGCGCGATCGTATCCCAGTCCCGTGACCACGGCCCTGATATCGGCGGCCTGCGTTTTCTTGTCGTAGCCTCCTTCCGGTCTGGACGAGCGTCCGATGCCGCGAAGGTCCGGCACAACCACGGCGTACCTCTTGACTAGAGCTGCCGCCAGCGGGGCCCACGAATCACTGGTTTCGGCGTAGCCGTGGAGCAGCACAACCACTGGCCCCTTGCCTGCGGATCGTACGAAAATGTCCGCGCCCTCGGGACTGTGAATCGTTCTCGAAACAAACTCCTTCGGGAGAGAGGGCTGTGCTTTAGACAACGCAGCCAGCAGCGCGAGGGTACCAATATGCTTTGCGATCATCATCACGTATTATCAACCTAACGGCAGCACGGTACATCACGCTTTGGTGTTATTTCGAAACTACCCACGCAAGCCCCACGCTGACGCATGGGGCTATGTTCATTCGTCGTTATTATTAGCCCCATGCGTCAGCTTGGGGCTGGCACGCGAGCAGTGGTGTGATCCGGCGTTAGGCGCAACTAATATCCGCGTTCATCCGTGTTCATCGGCGGCCAATATTCGTTTTTCAGCAACCTCCTAATGCGCCTCCGCCACCGCCGTCTTCGCAGCGTTCAAATCCTTGAACAAATCTTCCGTCGTCGAATCTACGTCCGACGTCTCGGGATACTTTGTCGCTCGATACTCTTCCAACACCTGCAGCCGCCGGGCGCCGTCGTCGCACTCGGCCGTCGTCAACTCGAAGGGAATATTCAAGCCCGATAACAGCGAATAGCTTTGGTTCTTCAGCGTCCGGTAGTAAACGGCTCTTTCGTGAATCGGGACCAGCTTGGGAATCGAACCTGCGACTACCACCATCGCCGACATCACCGCGGCCGCTTTGTTGAAACTGAAAATCGAAAACACCGTGCTGCCGAATCCCAATCCGATGGCCGTTAGAAGAAAAGCCAGTTCCCAGGCCGATGCCGATTGCGCCTGCTGCTTCACCTCCTGGTAAAAGCCGGTTACCAGTTGAATCAGATGCGCGGACTCTTCTTTCGTCGCCACGCCCGCGGCGGCGGTCGAGGCTGGCGTTTTTTTGGATATTTCCACCACCACTTTCTGGCTCGCCTCGAGCTGCTCCTGCGCCTGCTGAGCCGCGGGCGCCGCCGCTGGATTCGACTTCGCGGCCTCCTTCGCCTTTAGTACGACATCCTGCTGCTGGAGCACCTGCCGTTGCGCGACCACCAGTTCCTTGGTCATGGCCGGCGGCACCTTGCTTACCGGAGCAAGGCTCTTGATGGATTGGTCCAGAACCGCGGGCGATTGCGAGAGCAGCAGCAGACACCCGGTCATCGAGAGCAAAATCGGAAATACACGTTTCATTTCCACCCCCGAGATACAGTGTAGTTCGCGGCAGAAACGTATCTTCCGGGCTGACCGCTCCCGATGGTCGCGGCTCTGAAGGGCGTGTCACACGCCGTATCTTTCTCAGCCGTTGTAGCATCAAATACAGTAGATGCATCGCGTTGCGATCCTCGGTGGCGGTTTCGGAGGCCTGTACGCCGCTAAGGCCTTGCGCCGCGCTCCGGTCGAAGTGACCCTCGTCGACCGCCGCAATTTTCACCTGTTCCAGCCCCTGCTCTACCAGGTGGCCACCGGCTCCCTTTCGCCCGGCGAGATAGCCGAGCCTTTGCGCGCCGTCCTTCGCGACCAGAAAAACGCCCGCGTACTGTTGGGCGATGCCGTTGATCTCGACCCGCAAAATCGGCGCCTCATTCTCGCCGATGGCGAAGTTCCTTACGACACTCTGATCGTCGCCACCGGCGCGCAAAATTATTTCTTCGGCCATGACGAATGGCAGAAAATCGCTCCGGGCCTCAAGTCGATTGAAGACGCCACCGCCATCCGCCACAACCTGCTGTACGCCTTTGAAGCCGCCGAGCGCGAGCCGGATTCAGACCGCCGCCGCGCCTGGCTGACGTTCGTGATCGTCGGCGCGGGACCCACCGGCGTCGAACTCTCCGGCGCTCTGGCCGAGATCGCGCATGACACTCTGCGCCACGATTTTCGATCCATCCATCCCGAAGAATCGAGAATCCTGCTGCTGGACGGCGCTCCGCACGTGCTCTCCTCTTATCCTGTCAGCCTGTCGATCGAGGCCGAGCGCTCGCTCATCAGACTTGGGGTGCGCTCTCGCAACGGCGTGAGAGTCACTTGCATCGACGACCATGGCGTCAATCTCGAAACGCCCAGCGGCATGGAGCGGATCGAGGCCCGAACGGTGCTCTGGGCCGCGGGTGTGGCGCCTTCCAGCTTTGCCAAAGTTCTCGCCGCGCGCGCAGGTGCGCCACTCGATAAACAAGGCCATGTCGTCGTCGACGCTTATTTGACCGTACCCGACCACCCTGAGATTTTCGTCATCGGAGATATCGCCCACCTCGAACAAGGCGGCCACGTGCTCCCGGGTGTTGCTCCCGTCGCGATTCAGCAAGGCTATTATGCCGCCAAGGCTATCCTGAATCGGCTGAGCGATCGCCCAGCCAAACCTTTCCGCTATTTCAATAAAGGCAGCCTGGCCGTGATCGGACGCCGCGCCGGAGTGGCCGATTTCGGCAGACTGCGTTTTCATGGCGCTATCGCCTGGCTGCTGTGGCTGTTCGTTCACCTTATGTACCTGGTACAATTCCGCAACCGGCTGATCGTGTTCATCCGCTGGGGATTCCAATACCTCACGTTCGACCGCGGCGCGCGCCTCATCACAGCCCCCGCTCCAATAAAGGAAAATAAGACATGAAGATTTTTGCCCTCGCCCTTGTAGCCGTTGCTCTCCACGCTGAAACCAAACTGTTCAATGGAAAGAATCTCGACGGATGGAAAGCCATCGGACGCGACGAGGGAGCCACTACCTTGGCCGGCTTCGAAGTGAAAGACGGGGTGATCCAGACCACCACCGGCAAAGGCTTGTTGTGGTACACCAAGCAGAAAATCGGGAACGCAACCATCAGAGTTGTCTATAAGATGTCGAATGAAAAAGGGAATTCCGGGGTCTTCATCCGCATTCCCATCGAGCCGCAAAACGAGGACGACGCCATCAACAAGGGCATCGAGGTCCAGATCGATAATCGCGACGACGACTGGCATGCCACGGGTGTCCTCTATTCCATGACCAAAGCCATGGCCCGCCCCTATAAGGCCCCGGGCGAGTGGAACACTATGGAAATCACGCTCGATGGATTACGTACCATCGTGAAAGTAAACGGAGTTCTCGTCACCGATTACGACGGCACCTCGCCGGTTCCGGAAAAGAAGAAAACCTTTGAGCCTGATCGCGGCCCCCGCCCGGTGGAAGGCTACATCGCCTTGCAGCATCACGACGAAAATTGTGTCATCTCCTTCAAGGAAATCAGCGTGACGAAAAAATAGTATGCATATTCTTTTCCCAGTCGATTTTTCGGAGCGGTGCCAGGCTTCAAAGCCACTGGTAACTGCATGGGCCCAAAGGTTTAACGCAAAGCTGACCCTGCTGCACGCCATCCAGATTCCGATCAGCGCCTATGGCGGTCCGGACGGGTACCCGATCATTGTCGATTTGCCGGTTATTGAGGAGGCGGCTAAAAAGCGTCTGGATCAATTCGCGGTCGACCTACCGGGCGCGGAACGCATCGTAAAAATCGGCGACGCAGCGTTCGAAACCATTCAATACACAGAGAAAAACGGCGTCGACCTGATCATGATGCCGACCCACGGCCATGGGACATTCCGCAGCTTGCTGCTGGGTTCCACCACCGCTAAAGTATTGCACGATGCACATTGTCCGGTGTGGACCACCTCGGTAACCGAACGAGCCCAGATCCGCAGTATTTTGTGTGGGATAGAGCTTGGAGCCGGAGCCGGGGAACTGCTCCGGTCGGCCCTGGAATTGGCAAAAGCCTACGAAGCAACGCTCCGACTGGTGCATGCCGGTCCCGATGGAGCGGAAGAAATCGCGGCGCTGCAACAACAGGAAGGCACCAAACTCGAAGTTTTGGTGGACGAAGGGCCGGTCGCTCATGTAATCCGCGAGGCGGCGTTAAAATACGATGCGGACCTGGTGGTGATCGGGCGCGGGAAGATGCATGGGGCGTTCGGGCGGTTGCGGTCCGAGGACTATGCGATCATTCGGGATTCGCCTTGTCCGGTGTTGAGCGTGTAAATCCGGAGGCCGTGCCCAGAGGGCGCCCACAATCGGCCGCAGGCTGCCAGCCTGCACCACATTTATTCCCGCCGCTTGTGAACATTTTGTAAATCTTCCCTCCCGGAGTCATCGGGATGAATCCGCTTGGATATAATCGGTACGCTTCGAACAATCCAGGAGGGATTTATGATGTTCCGAAAGACTCTGCTTTGCCTGTTTTCCATAGCAGTTGCAGGCGCGCAAACCGGCGCCAACGTGTACGTGCAGCACAATCTTGTTTCCGACGTCCTCGGTCTGGCCGACGCGACGGATCCGAATCTCGTGAATCCCTGGGGGATGTCTTTCAGCTCGGGCAGCCCATTTTGGGTCTCGAACCAGGGGAAAGGCAACACGACGGTTTATAACAACGCGTCCTCTGCCGGGATCGCGGTCACCACGACTGTCGTGACCATTCCATCCGGAGCGGGCGGGCCGTCGCCTTCGCATCCGACGGGGCAGGTGCAGAACAGCACTACCGGATTTCCGCTGGCGAACGGAACCAAGGCCTCGTTCATCTTTTGTACGGAGGACGGTACCGTTTCCGCATGGAACGGCGGGACCACGGCGCAGCTGATGCTCGATTTTTCGAGCGTGGGGACCGTTTACAAGGGGATGGCGATCGCCACCAATAACACCGCGCCGATGCTGTACCTGGCGAACTTCAGCTACGGCAAGATCGACGTACTGGACACCAATTTCAAGCTGACGACGGTCCCGGGCGGATTTGGAGATGCAAACCTGCCGGCGGGGTATGCGCCGTTCAACATCTGGAACGTGAACAATCAACTGTACGTGATGTTCGCGAAGCAGGGTCCGACGAAGAAAGTGGATCAGCCGGGAGTCGGCAACGGCGTGGTCGATATTTTCGACTTGAATGGCAATCTGGTGCAAAGGCTAACCTCGGGCGGTCCGCTGAATTCGCCTTGGGGAGTGGCCGTGGCCGGAGGAGGCTGGGGCGCCCTGTCAAACTCGGTGCTGGTGGGCAACTTCGGAGACGGGCACATCAATGCGTTCGATCCTAAAACGGGCGCTCTGATCGGCACTATGCAGGACGCGAGCGGCGCTCCGATTACGATTCAGGGTCTCTGGGCGATCGCTTTTGGGAACGGTTCGAGCGGAGGCGATGCCAAATACCTTTATTTCGTGGCGGGAATTTTTAACGGCACCACCACGCAGCACGGGCTGCTGGGGAGTCTGGCTCCGCCGTCGCAGGTGGTCGCGGTACAGAATGCTGCGGGGGGCGCTACAGCAGGTCCGATCGCTCCGGGCGAGGTGCTGGCGCTGACGGGAATCACGATCGGTCCGCGACCCGCGGTTTCGTCGCCAGTTTTCTTGGGCACTACGTCTACGGCCGGCACGACGCTGGGTGGGACGACGGTCACGATCAATGGCACGCCGGCTCCGATTCTATATACGCACGCAGATCAGACTAACGTGATTGTGCCGTGGGGAGTCACCGGCACGACGGCCAGCATCGTAGTGACGTCGGGCACTGCGACCACGGTGACGGCGACCAGTCAGACGCTGCAACTGCCGCTGGCAACCGGAGCGCCAGGCTTGTTCACGCTGAGCGGCGGGGCACTGTCATACAATCAGGACGGCACGCTGAACAGTCCCACAAACGCGGCTCCCGCAGGATCGGTGGTGGTGCTTTATGCGAGCGGACTGGGGCAGACCGATCCTCCGGGAACGGACGGGGCAAAGAGCAGCACGCTGGTGCTGGCGGAGACGGTTGCGCCGGTGACGGTGACGATCGGCGGAAAGTCGGCGCTGGTTATTTATGCAGGCTCGGCTCCAGGACAGATCGCCGGGATCATGCAGGTGGAAGCGGTGGTGCCGGCAGGGGCTGGAACGGGACCCATTGCGGTGGTCGTGACGGCGGGCGGCAATAGTTCGCAGGTTGGTGCGACTATCAACTTAAAGTAGATCGGAATGGAACGGGCAGGCCCTGCCGAGCCGTGACCGCAGGAGCGGACGTGTTTGCAGGGCGGCCAATTTTGGCTGCAGCCGCGTTTCAGGCGGCTCCTCTGCTCAAAAGAGCCCGCTTAAAGCGGGCTGCAGCCGAAATTGGCCGCCCTACAAGCGCCGGCATACGAGTGATCTGTCTGGGACGGTGCGTCTCACAGATTGAGCAGTAAGGAGTGATCCGCCGCGAGGTAAAACGCCGGCGGAAGATGTTGCGAAAACCAGCTAACGCCGGATATGTCGAGACGAATCTCGACACGGCGCGCCTGGAGGCGCGTGCCACAAGGGCCGACTATCGAGGATGGGAGTTGGAGATGAAAAGGCGACTGGTTGGGACGCTCCTCCCGGGCCGGACGCGAAATTGTTCAAGGGCCGGGAGCGCACCATCGTTCACCAGATAACCATGGGTGCAGCCCTCCTCGGGGGGAAGCGATTCCCGGAAGCCAAGGCGGAACTGCGCAAGACAATTGCAAGCAATCGGGACCGGAATCCGAATGACGATCTGCGTTGGTCCACTCTGCATCTGCTTTCGGTGGCACTGTCGGCACAGCGGAAATTTGGGGAGGCCGTGACGGCCTCCGAGCAAGCCCGGAACCTCGTCGTTCAAGTTGGCAATCGTAGTCTGTCGATACGTGTCGAGCAGGCACTGCTGGAATTGGAGCATCGGATGGCGGGCTTGGATCCGCGATACGCGGGTGTTGGTCGGCGCGTTACTGGAGGCGCCGCCGGGCGCCAGCGAGATCTCGCACGTGAGAAAAATGCTCGCGCCGTAATTATTGAGTATGTCATCCGAAGAGGCGGGCGGCTCGGTCAAAGCTTTCCGTCACAATACCGACGGTGAGGCCGCGCAGGCTTCGTCTTTCGCCGAGTTCCCCTATTCTGCCTGTTAGGAGCTGGCGGGATACTGTTCCCCACTGAGCACGCCGTAGAACCATGCGCAGCGGATTCCGCTTTCAAGGAAGGAGTTCATCGGCTGGACGACCCCTCCACCACCTCCGTCACGGCGCGGCGTTCCCTGGTGAACAGAAACCAGTACCCATCTTTGAGGCGTTGTAGCCCGCTCGGCGTTATGTAGTTCTTGGGCCGTGTCGCGGGCTCGTCACCTTTTGGTTTTTCTCGTAAACCCTTTTCGCATCTTTTAGTCCTTCCAGCGCGAATCCAGTGGTCTCAGGAAGCGGACAGTGCCGTGCTTCATACGCTGTCGGATCGATTCTGCCCTAAAAGCGGCGCTGTCTCAGTGGAATTTCTGAATGCAGCCCGTCGAGCAGTCGCGCAAATTAAGCAGGAACGTACGTCAATCGAATCATGTCATCGGCGATTAAATCGCTGGCCACCAGGTGGAGCGGCGGCCGGGGGCCGGCGAAGAATGGCTGGCCACCGCCAAGTACGACGGGGCGGAGGTAGAGTCGATACTCATCGATAAGACCGGCCTCGGTCAGGCTTTGCGCCAGGACTGGTCCGCCAACATGAATCTCGCCAGCCAGCTCAGCCTTCAGCCCGCGTATCACCTTCTCGAAGTCATCCGCGACAGGCGTGGCGTTGGGACCAACTGACTTGAGGGAACGCGACACGACCCACTTCGGCTGGCTCCGCCACGCCACCGCGAATTCGCGATCCTCCGCGTCCCAATCAGGAAGTTCTTGGTCCCAATAACGCATGATCTCGTACATGCGGCCACCATAAATGAAACCCGTCACGCCACGCACCAGCTCGATGAAGTGACGGAAGGCCGCGGGCGCAGGCGGCCCAAGCTTCATGTGGTCGACGTAGCCATCCAGGGACTGGTTCAATCCATAGACAAGTTTTGCCATGCTGCGCTCTACTCGTGGCTCTTCGCATTGGGGTCAGGGGCTGGGGTTGGGATGCGAGGGAGCATCTCTGCGCGGGTAGCTGCGTTGTAGACAAACCACGCTTCGATCATGGAACTCTGCATCACATCGGCTTTCTGCACGCGGTCATAAGTGTCCGCGTTGGAGTGGTGGGTACGGGTACCGTATTCCAACCCATCCTGCTGGAAACCGATCCCGTTTAGTCCGATCCACGAAAAGGCGCTCGAGTCCGTGCCACCGGGGCTCGTGGTGGGTCTGAACTGATCCCCGCCGGAAACAGCAACGATATGCTGGTCTTTGATCGGCTCGATCCAGGACTTGAAGATGGCCGCCATCTGCGGACTACCTCCCGCCGAGACTCCGCGGAACCGGCCGGAGCCGCCGTCGTCGTTAAAGTACACATCCAGCTTGTCGTACTCGGGGGTCTTCACCATGGTGGTGCGTGGAGCGAAGTGCTGCTGCACATAAGCGGTTGAGCCGTAGACGCCCTCCTCTTCCCCGCCCCACAGGGCAACGCGAACCGTGCGCGCCATCGGCTTCTTCAGCGTAGCCAAAATGCGCACCGCTTCCATCGCCACTGAGGATCCCGTGCCGTTATCCGTAGCGCCGGTGCCGCCCTGCCAGCTATCGAAGTGACCGCCGAGCATGACGACTTCGTCCGGTTTGGTAGTGCCCGGAATCTCGCCGATCACGTTAAATGCGTTCTGGTCGTCTTTCTGATAGTCGACTGCGATATCGAAGTTCAGCTTCGGCGTGATCCCGTGCTGCAGCAGGCGGACGAGGCGGTTATACTGCTCCGCGCCAATGGCGACGATCGGCGACGGAATTGGATCCTTGGGATTCTCCGACCCGCCGTACGTGGAAAAGATCGTACCGCCGTCTCCGTTGTAACCCGGCGTGATGGAAATGGCCACGCCCTCTTCCTTCAGGAAGGCGTTGACCTCGTTGCGCAGGACCCCGTTCTTCGCATTGGCCAAGGCCAGCGACGTCGGCGAGTACTCCCACTCGCCTTCACCGGGGCGGCCGCGCCCGCTGGGGTCGCGATTGAGTGTAGCGCCGGCTGCTGCCCCGCGTGGTCCGGCACCTCCGCGCGCCCCTCCGCGTGCCAGAATTTCCTCATCGGTTGGGGAAGGCTGCGCGTCCGCACGTGTGTGGAGCGTGAGCGGAGCCGGGTCGAACATCAGCAGCGCCTTGCCCTTCAGCTTGCCGTGGTATTTGGCGAAATCGGCTTTGGAGTGGATGGGCGCCCACACCGGCTCGACCGTGATAGGGCCGTTCGTCCCAGGCGTCCATGCCAGCGGGAACCCGGTAAACGCAGCATAGACCGGAGTCTCCATCGCGGCGTAGAAATGCTTGATCTGCCACCCATAGCCGAAGGGCCACTTTTCCAGGTGGACGTTCTTAAGTCCCCACTCCCGCATCAGGTCCCCGACCTGCCGTCGGCTCTTAGCCGCGTTATCAGTGGAAACGGCGGCAGGTCGGGGACCTGCCCCACTAAATCCCCACCATGTGCCGCTTACGATTCCGGCGCACTTCGAGGTTGTCCTGCTCCGGTGGCCCGTCGAACTCGACCTCCACCACTGAAACCACCGGATCAGGCGGCGCGGCGGGCAACCCTGTGATGCGCAGCCGGAAATCGTCCTGATCGAATTTCACCGCGGTCGAGCTCCTGTACAGTCTTGCCGAGACCGCCTTGCCCTTCAATCCGCCGATGGACATTTCGGCGCCCGGCCAGAATTGCGCTAGGATGTACAACTTGTTCCCTCGCTGAATGAAATCGGAAAACTGGCCGCGCTTCACCCTGCACGGATCCACCGGCCCATGAATCAGATCGCCGTATTTATCCATCCAGCGGCCGACTCCGGTCAAAATGTTTACCGACTCCGCAGGAATGCTGCCATCCGCCTTAGGACCGATGTTCAGCAGATAGTTTCCGTTATCGCGCGTGCATCGAATCACGTTGCGCACGATGTTTTTCGACGTCTTCCAGTTGTCGTCGTTCGTATGATAGCCCCAGCTATCGTTCATCGTCATGCAGGATTCCCAAGGCTCCACAGAGACCGTGATCCTTTGCTCCGGCGTCGTAAAATCCTCTGGAAGGCCGGTGCGATTGTTGATCAGAATATCCGGTTGAAGCTTCCTTACCATAGTGTTGAGCTTCACCGCTTCCCAGCCGTCGGCCTTGAGCGGCCAATTCACGTCGTACCAGAGGATATCCACTTTGCCGTAATTGGTGCATAATTCCCGCACCTGCCCGTGGATGTAATCGACGAACCGCCGCCGCGCGTCTTCATCGGTCGCGCACAACGACCCGTCGGGATGGTGCCAGTCCATCAGCGAATAATAAAACCCCACCCGCATTCCCTCGGCGCGAGCCGCGTCCACGTATTCCCGCACCAGGTCGCGCCCGCAGGCCGTTTTCGGAGCCGTGTAGTTGGTCAGCTGGGAATCGAAGTGGCAGAATCCTTCGTGATGCTTGGTGGTCATCACCATGTACTTCATCCCGGCCGTCTTCGCGAGCTTCGCCCAAGCCCGAGCGGCATTCGGCTCCGGGTTAAAACGCTTGGCGGTCAGCTCATACTCGGCGACCGGAATTCCCTCATTCTCCATCACCCATTCATGCCGTCCATAGACGCTGTACAGCCCGAAGTGAATGAACATGCCGAAGCGCGCCTCGTGCCACCACTTGAGCCGCCGCTCGCGGTCCTCCGGCGTCGAAGTCGTTGGTCCTCTCAGCTCCGGACCCGTAGGCGGAGGAGGAGCATTCAGAACCTGAGCGGAGAGCGGCAAAGCGGCCGCACCCGCCCCGATCGCCTGCATCGCGGCGCGGCGAGTAAATCTGTTATTCATACCGAAAAACATCATAGCACTTTAGCGGTGCAGTATTGGCTTAATCACTGCCATATGGTTTTACGATATTCTATCGATCATGCGGACCTTCTTCCTGATCGCGCTCGTCGCTACCCTCTGCCTGTGCCAGGACGCGAATGATCCCTGGTTGACACAGGGGCCCAAATCCGAAGTGCTGCAGCCGGCCGTGCTGGCCGACCTGATCAAAGGCCCCAAGCCTCCCACGGTGATCTGCGTCGCCTTCCCGGTGCTCTACCATCTGAAGCACATCTCGCACGCCAGTTTCGCGGGCCCCGGTTCGAAACCCGAAGGCATCGAGATGTTGAAAAAGGCGGTGGCGAATTTCCCCAAGGATGCCGACCTGGTCATCTATTGCGGCTGCTGCCCCATGGTGAAATGCCCGAACATGCGCCCCGCCTATCGCGCGTTGAAGGAAATGGGCTTCACCCACATCCGCATCCTGGACATCCCGACCAACATGAATACCGACTGGTACACGAAGAACTATCCCACCGAAGAAGGCTCCGCCGCCGAGAAGTAGCACCGCCCGCGGGGTCTTTTGGGTTCGTTTTTTCGCGACTGTTGTTGCAGCCAAACGACTTCTTTGGGTTCGTTTCGTAATTTTTATCATTCATCCAGAGCTGAATCCGCCTTTCTTTCGCCGTAATCAGTGTCGATGAGCCTGGGGCCCAGGAAGCAGCGGTTCAACCTCTATCTTGCCGACTCCCGGACAGTTACGCAGTGTTCCCGGGATGTGACTTGGGACTGGTAAACTTGAAACTGCGGGCGCGTAGCTCAGTTGGTTAGAGCACCTCGTTTACACCGAGGGGGTCCGGGGTTCGAGTCCCTGCGCGCCCACCATGATTTTTCTCGCGTATGATCTAAGTATGGCGACGAAGCACTCCGCCGATTCTCCAAGAGCCAAGGGCACAGCGAGGAAAAGCTCATCCGTCGCGACGATAGATACTTCTGACGCCGCGCTGGCTAGCTTGTTAACGCGTCTCAAAGTATCCACCGACCCCAAAGAAATACGCGAACTTTCCCATCAGGTCGAACAGGTAGTTTTCCACAAACAATTCGAGAATGCCTAAGCTTCGGAGGCCTCCGCCGCCGGGCATCTTGCACCATTTGATCGAACGATTCCGTGAAGGTCGAATTTCCATTGACGATTTCACAGAACTGAAGCATTGGCTGGAATCGGACCCGGATGTTCCCGCCGGAAGGTGGTACAAGCGCTTCGGCAAATTCATCCTAGCGGGCGAAGGAGAGCTGCCAAAGACTTTTCTTGCTCCAGGCATGGCGCCCGCCGGCCAAGAAATCCCTTGATTGAGCTCTATTCCGCTAAACGCATGATAGGAGACTGATCCGTGTTCGCCCCGTCTCCTCGTATCGTTTGATAAAGAGCATCGGGCGCGAGATCCGCTCCGTTCGGCCAGCAGATGGCGCCGAATTCGTCTATCTGCACCTTGTTAAACACGTTCTGATCTAGCAAGGGCTCGAACATCGGACCGAACAAGCGATCGGACAGATCCACTTTTCCGAACGCGCCATCGCTGAACACGATTTCCAAGACGTAGCCGGGGGCCGGTTTCACTTCAACTATGCGCTGCATCGGTTACTCCAAAGGCTGAATCGGGAACATCTCAACGTGCCGTTGTCCCCTATCCCAATTCTCGCGCAATTCATTGGCATGCAGTTCCGCCCAGTCCAGCACTAATTCAAGTGCCCTCCGAGGAAGCTTCCCTCTCAGCACTTCCAGCGACTCAAGCCCGACGATTGCTTCGAATTCACCGTAAAACGCGTGGAAGTGCGGCGGAGGGTGATCGTCATAGTACATGCGGATCACGATTCCGAAAAAGACGCTCAGTGTTGGCACCGTCGCTCAAGCTCGTTCTCACCTTATCATTTCTACTTTCTGCTAAACTTCCTCCTGAGGAGCGCCCAGTCCGCCATGTCAAACCATAATTTCACTCGACGACATTTCTTCTTCGGTTCCCTGCTCGCCGGAGCAGTTCCCGCAGCCGGTTTCGGCAGCTCGCCGAACCTCAAGATGCTCGGCTTCAAGTCCCCGAATGAAAAACTGAACATCGCCTCCATCGGCGCCGGCGGCAAGGCGCGCAGCAGCATCCAGATCTGCAACAATGCCAAGGAAAACATCGTCGCCCTGTGCGATCCCGATGCCGTCAGCGCCAAGGCCATGTTCGAAAAGTTCGACAAGGCGCCGAAGTATACCGACTTCCGCAAGATGTTCGACAAGGAAACCAAGAACATCGACGCCGTGATCGTCGCCACGCCGGACCACATGCACGCCATCTGTTCCTCCTGGGCGATGGAGCGCGGCAAGCACGTCTACTGTCAGAAGCCTCTCACGCGCACGATCTGGGAAGCCCGCCTGCTCACCCATCTCGCCGCGAAGTATAAGGTCGCCACGCAAATGGGCAACCAGGGATATTCGAACGAAGGGACCCGCCAGTGCGCCGAAATGATCTGGAATGGCGAGATCGGCAATGTCACTGAAGTCCGCGCCTGGACCAATCGGCCGATCTGGCCGCAGGGTCTCACCGTGGAACCCGCCGGCCAGCCCGTTCCCGAGACCATGGATTGGGATTCCTGGACCGGAGTCTCCACCGCCGGCCGCCCCTATAGCAAGGAGATCGCCCCGTTCAACTGGCGCGGATTTTACGACTACGGCTGCGGCGCGCTCGGCGATATGGCGTGCCACATTCTCGGCGCCCCGAACATGGCTCTGATGCTGGGCGCTCCCACCAGCGTCGAGTGCATCATGCAGGAAGGCAAGTCGAGCTTCATGTTCCCGAAGAAATCGATCATTCGCTTCGATTTCCCGCAGCGCGGCAACATGCCTCCGGTCAAAATCTTCTGGCACGACGGCATGGCGGAGCCGGTCCCCGCGCCCGAAGGCCTCTCTCAAGATGAAATTTTGGGCGACCTGCCGCGTGCTCCTCGCGAAGGCCAGCCCGCGCCGGAACGCAAAGGCCGCATTTCTTATAACGGCAGCCTGTTCATCGGCGATAAAGGATTCATCACCACCGGCACCTACGGCGAAGGCACCCGCCTGGTCCCGTCGGACCGCATGAAGGATTACAAATTCCCGTCGCCGATCCTCAAACGCGCCCCGTCATCCAACGAAGCCGGTCACCACGCCGATTGGATTCACGCCGCCAAAACCGGCGAGCCCGCCGACTCCAATTTCGCCATCGCCGGACCTTTCACTGAGTGGATCCTGCTGGGCACGTTAGCGCTCCGGTTCGAAGGCAAGCTCGAATGGGATAGCGAAAAAATGCGGACCAATAATGCGGAAGCCAACAAACTGATCAAGCCCGCGTTCCGCAAAGGCTGGACTATCGCGAAGGCGTAGACTAGAGGCCTGTCTCGGCGAGTTCGTCAGCATACCCCTCCATGACTGTCGGGGTTCGGTAGAAGAGCACATATCGTGGGATGGTCTGGTCCTGAACCCGGGCACCGAACCCCGATAGTTATGGAGGGGATAGTAGCTGAACCGCGGGTCAGCCCCACGCTGACGCATGGGGCTAATCCACCGACAGCGGGCGATCGAACACAACATCCAGACTCGAGCCCTGACGCAGCTCCACTTCCTTCCCTCTCGTCAGCAGCGTAGTCGCGAGCCCCACAGCCCCTCCGGCCGCGGCTCCGATGCCCGCTCCGCTCCAGCTTCGGTCCGCCACCCCTCCGATTCCCGCGCCCGACCCCGCTAGAATCGCGATCCGTTCCACGTCTCTCCCAACGGTCCCGCCCTGCTTCACCAGCCCTTCGTCGTTCACCACTTTCTGACTGCTCTCCCCGTCGTCAATCGAACTTAGATGCGGCGAAAATTTCAGCTTCTTCCCGCCCGGCAACGTCAGCGACTCCAACCGGATCGCCAGCTCCGCCCGTCCGGCGACCTTCCCGGAACGTCTTGCGACCAGCACCGTCCCCTGGACGTACGACCCGACCGGGACAATAATCCGTTCGCCATCGGAAATAGGTGACGCCGTTTGCAGGTAGACCTGCGCGCCCTCCTGAGCCGTTCGCGTGCTGATCGAATTGACCATCTTGAGCAGCACATGCGTATTTTTAGGAATCTCCGCGGCGGAGAGAGTCAACGTCGCCAGAAGAGGAAGGAGGCTCGCCGGTTTCATGTCCCGATCATACCTCCGCGGGCGTATCTAGGTAGCCTGTCTTGGCGGGTCTCTGCGACAAGTCCCGACCCGACTATTTTGCGACCGGTTGCAGCTTGCGGCTATCGATGATCCGGTCGATCAATCCATATTGAAGCGCCTGATCCGGTTCCAGAATATAGTCGCGATCCACGTCGCGCGCGATCTTTTCCACCGGCTGTCCCGACGCATTCGCCAGGATTTCGTTCAACGTCTCGCGCATGCGCAGGATTTCCTTGGCATAAATGTCGATATCCGTCGCCTGCCCCGCCAGGCCGCTCATCGACGGCTGATGGATCAAGATTCGGGAATGCGGCAAGCTGAACCGCTTGCCTTTGCTTCCGCACGCCAAAAGCACCGCCGCCATCGACGCCGCCTGCCCCACGCAGTACGTTACGATCTCCGGCTCCACCAGCCGCATCGTATCCAGAATCGCCAAACCGGCGGTAATCGAACCGCCCGGGGAATTGATATACAGCGAAATATCCTTCTCCGGATCCTCGGCGGCCAGAAACAGCATCTGCGCGATGATCAGATTCGCGACGTTATCGTCAATCGGCGTGCCCAGAAAAATGATGTTTTCCTTGAGCAGGCGCGAATAGATATCGAACGCGCGCTCTCCACGCGACGTCTGCTCCACCACCATCGGCACCAGAACCGAACTGTGCATGTTTTTCTCCTTCATCGTCCCTAAATACTCATGATACGTCATCACCGGGACGCGTCCAGGAATCCAAAATATCGACCCATCCAATAGGGAAGCAGAAAGGCCGCCCCGTCATCTTCCGAAAACCCGCCATTGCCGCCATCGACAACAAAGGGATTCCCGTTCCACTTCATCACCGGCCGCTCATCCGGAGGCAGCAGCGTCTTTGACTGCTTCCGCCGCTCCCGGTCGACGCTCTTCTCCATCGCCACGTCCTTGCGATCCGAGTTCATTATCTTCCAAGTAATCAGGTTCATCGGAATCCGCTCCAGCGTCGCCCGAGCCCCTTCCAAATCCACCTTCGCCCCCGGCTGTCCCACCAAGTAAATATAAGTCCACAGCGGATTCTTCTCTCGTTCGCAGTTCGCCCACCACTGATCGAGCGCCCTCCGCATTGCCGGATCCTTCTCGTATCGGAAGAACGGATAAAACGACAGCATCGCGAGCTCTTCGTCCGAATAGTTGATCTCCTCCCGCAATTCCAGATACCGGGCCGCCTGCTCCGCATATTTCATACCTACCGAAACTTTCTTATACTCCGCCGCATACTTCGCGTCCCCTGTCATATGCTCCGTAGCCTTCAGAAAACTCAGCAGCTCCGCGGCATTCAGCGCGCTATCCGACTTCCCGTTCCCGGCGAAATATTCCGGCGACCATTTTCCCCAAGTCGTGGGCTTCCCCGTCACATCGATCAGGTTGTACCCGTTCTCGAGGATGTAATCCATCATCCGCCGCGCCGCCGTAGCCATCCGAGCCTTCAGCGCCGCATCATCGAGAAGATCGTAAGCAATACTCAGCAGGAAATAATGCCCGACAATCTCATCGGAGCTGGTATCGCCCTTCCACTGGATCTGCCCGTTCGGAGTCCAGTGCCAAACCCCGTCCTTCGGCCGCGGATCCCCCTTCTTCACATAGGACCGCGCCGGCAGCCCCGGCACTCCCGTCACCTCTTCCAGAAACAGCACCGCCTCGATCGCCTTCTTCGCCCGAATCAACGCATCCTCACTCTTTGTCACTGCATAGCGAAAACATTCCGCGGCCCCATACATCGCCGTCCACAAGCCGTCGTTATCGCTCGATTCAAGAACATTGGTCGACAGGTCTCCGGCCTTCGTCAGATGCGAATCCGCCACCATCCCATAGCGGTCGTGCCGCGCTGCGATCCTCGCCTCGAAAATCGAAGCCTTTTCCGCCAGCGTCATATTGAGTAGCTGGATGTGTGAAACCCCGGTCTTGGTCTGTACCCACATCCCTCGCGACTCGTCGGGCCAGAGCGCTACAACCTGGTCGTCCGGCAAATATCTCCGGCCAGCGAAGTACTCTTTTCCTCCGCGATACAATCCGCGGGTCGCCGCCTTCCACTCCACGCCATCGGACGCCACAGCAGTAAGTCCACCCCGCCCGCGCCTGCTCCACTGGATGAAACGTAACGAACTTCTGCAACGGCTGTCCCCAGCAAACCGACGCGCAAAGCGCAAGCCAAGTGGCTGCTTGCACCCTTGAGCCGCGACCGTAAGGAAGCGGGCAAACGCTCACAATTCCAACCACGCTCTCAAAATCCTCCCAGCCGCCGCGCTTTGATCGTGCAACCCAGCATCGACCACCACGCCCGCCCCGCAATTCACCGGCTGCCCGCACCAGTCCGCAATCATCTCCCCCGTAACCTCCGGATGAAACTGAATTCCATAAACCCGCCGCCCATACCTGTAAGCCTGGACCTTACATTTCGAGGAGTAAGCCAGCCATTCCGCCCCCGCCGGCAGATCGAACGTCTCGCCATGCCAATGAAAATAAGTCTCCGGCGATTCCGATTGCCCCAACAAAGGATCGCTCTTCCCCGCATCCGTCAACCACACTTTTTCCCATCCGATTTCGAGCTCCGCGTTCCGATACACCCGAGCCCCCAGCGCCTTGGCGATCAGTTGCGACCCGAGACAAATCCCCAGCAGCGGCACGTTCTTGTCAAGCGTTTTCTCAATCAGACCCAGCTCGTCCCTGAGCCCGGGAGAATTGTCATTGACAGACATGGGGCCGCCCAAAATAATCACCCCGCTGTACTCCTCGCGCGGCAAAGGCTCGTCTAAATCATGATATCGATACTCCACATGATTCTCCGCCAGAACCATGGCAAAATGCCCCAAATGTTCAAACGGCTCATGCCGCAAGACCAGTGCCTGCATTCCGTAACTCTATCAGCATTAAACACTACCTCCATCCAGCCGATATGGAATAGAGAGAAACCTATCTTTGTCCCGCTATAATTATTTAACAGTGTCAATTGGGGACAAATGCGCATTCTGATAGCCGACGACAGTATTGTCTCGCGCCATCTCCTCGACGCCACTCTCCGTAAATGGGGCTACGAAGTCGTGGTCGCCTGCGATGGCATCGAAGCCTGGAACTACCTGCAAGCCGAGGACGCGCCCAAGCTCGCAATTCTCGATTGGGTGATGCCGGGACTCACCGGCCCCGAAGTCTGCCGCCGCGTTCGCGAACATGCCCACGATAAAGACGCATATACTTACATTCTTTTACTAACTTCAAAAAGCCTGCGCGAGGATCTCATCGAAGGTATGGAATCCGGCGCCGACGACTACATTACCAAGCCTTTCGATCAGCATGAGCTGAAGGTGCGCCTCCGCGCCGGCACCCGCATCATCGACCTTCAGCGCGAACTCGTCGCCGCCCGGGAAGAGCTTCGCGAGCAGGCCACCAAGGATTTCCTCACCCGCATCTGGAACCGCTCTTCCATCCTCGACATTTTTCAGCGCGAGCTTGCCCGTGGCGCGCGCGAAAATCGCCCGGTCGGGTGTGTCCTGGCGGACCTGGATCACTTCAAGTCGGTGAACGACACCTACGGCCATTTCGCTGGCGACGCCGTGCTGCGCGAGTTCGCGCGCCGCATGCAAACCGCCACCCGCCCCTACGACGCCGTCGGCCGCTACGGAGGCGAGGAGTTTCTCATCATCCTCCCCGGCTGCGATTCCAATTGCACCGCGAACCAGGCCGAGCGCCTGCGCGCCGCCCTCGCCAATGAGACCATGACCATCAACGAGCGTCCCCATCTGGTCACCTGCAGCTTCGGAGCCACCACCTGGCGCCCCGGCATGGACCCCTCCGCCGAGGCCCTCATCCGCATCGCCGACAACGCTCTCTATATGGCCAAAGGCCAAGGGCGCGACCGCGTAGTCTATCTCCCGTAGCCCGTGGCGCGTCGAGACTCCTCTCGACGCCTCTCTATCGATGCGTGCGCCCCTGAGCCGCCATGCGTAAGCATGCGGGCAAACGATCCAACTCGCTTGACAAGTAAGTAAGTACTTACTTACAATAAGCCATGCCCACGACCGCCCATCGCCTGGCCACCCCTCGTCTCAAGGCTGACGACCGGCGCAGCCAGTTGATCGAAGCCGCCATGGACCTGTTCTCCCGCAAGGGCTTCGCCGGCACCACCACCAAGGAAATTGCCCAAGCCGCCGGAGTCTCCGAGGCCATCATCTTTCGCCACTTCGCCACCAAGCGCGACCTGTACACCGCCATCATCGAACACAACATTCATTCGGCGGACGCCCAGCAGGTCTTGGCCGGGATCGATGCCTGCATGAAGCGTCGCGACGACGAAGGACTCTTCCGGCTGATAGCACGGGCCGTGATTGAAGAGCATCGCAGGGATGCGCGTTTTGAAAAGCTGATGACGCACGCGAGCCTGGAAGGCAATGAGCTCGCCACGATTTACCTCCGCGAATTCGGTCTGCCGATATTTGCCTCGTTGAGCGCCTATTTGGATCGCCGCCAGCGCTCTGGTGCGCTGCGTCATATCGACTCCAAGGCGATGATCATCGCCATCGCGGGCATGGCGAGCCATTACGTGCGAAGTGCCGGGAATGCGGGTCTCGACGTCCCGCACCTGAAAGACGATCAGGCCGTGGAAGCATTTACGCGAATCATGATGGACGGGATCCGCGGACCACTGGCCGTGAAGACGAAAACGAAGAAAACCAAATGAGACACGTAGCGCTATTCGCCATCCTGATCGCGGGTTTTTTTCAATCCGCCTGTGGTTCTAAACAGTCCGCCCAGGCATCGGGCTCCGCCGCCGGGCCGAAGGTAGTGGCCGTTTCCGCCGCCCCCGCATCCGTGCGGCAGGTGTCCGCCGGTTTCGAAGAGACCGGATCGTTCGTGGCCGACGAATCCTCCGATATCGCACCCGCCGTGGCCGGCCGCGTGATCGCGACCCCCGTCAATGTGGGCGATTTCGTCAAGCGGGGACAAGTCATCTGCGAGCTGGATCATCGCGACGCGCAACTCCGGCTGGACCAGATGCGCGCGCAGCTCGACGAAGCCACCGCCGCCGTCCGCCAGGCGCAATCGCGGATCGGGTTGAGCGCCAGCCGCACCTTCGATCCGATCGTGGTTCCCGAAGTGGCCGCCGCCAAGGCCAGCTATGAATCGGCCGAAGCGCAGGCCCGCCTGGCAGCGGCCGATGCCAAGCGCTACGAAAACCTGGTGAAGACCGGCGACGTTTCGCGCAGCGCGTTCGAAAAAGCGCGCACCCAACAGGAGACTGCGGACGCGCAGGTCAATGCCGCGAAGCAACAATATGAAGCTGCGGTGAACGGCGCGCGTCAAAGCTACGGCGCCGTCGAAACCTCCCAGGCCTCGCTCGAAAGCATGCGCGCACAGGTCGCGCAGGCTGAAAAAGGCCTGGCCGACACCACCATTCACGCCCCGTTCGATGGCTATATTTCCGCGCGCCCCGTGGCCGACGGAGAGCATGTCGCCCTCACCGATAAGATCGCGACCCTCGTTCGCATAGGCACTATGAAGCTCCAGTTGCAGACCCCGGAGCAGCGCAGCTCCCGCGCCAGTATCGGGATGACCGTGGTCGCCCGCGTCTCGGCTTTCGGCGACCGCGACTTCCTCGGCAAAGTCTCCGCCATCAACCCCGCCGTCGATCCTAATTCGCGCGCCTTCATCCTGGAAGCGCGATTCGATAATCCGAAAGCGGAGCTGCGGCCCGGCATGTTCGCCACCGCGCGTGTTCTGCTGCCCGGCAAGGAGGATGCCGTCTTCGTGCCGCGCTCCGCCGTCATTCATGACCGCACCACCGACGCGAACCAGGTCTACGTGATCGAAAACAATGCCGCGCGCCTGCGCGTCGTGCTCACCGGCGAAACCGATGGCGATTCTATCCGCGTTCTCTCCGGCCTCTCCGGCAAGGAGACCGTGGCCACCAGTCATCAGAGCGATCTGTTCGACGGCTCGCCCGTCACGGTGAAATAGCATGCATGCACTCGCTCAACTCTGCGTCCGCCGCCCCGTCTTCACGACGATGCTCATCCTCGCGCTCATCGTGGTCGGCGCATTTTCCTATTTCTCGCTCGGCGTCGACCTGTTCCCTAAAGTCGACATCCCCGCCGTTTCCGTCAGTGTGTCCGATCCCGGCGCCTCGCCTGAGGAAATCGAAACCGAAATCACCAAGAAAGTCGAAGACGCGGTCAACACCATTAGCCTGATTGACGAAGTCCGCTCGACCTCCTCCGAAGGACGCTCGACGGTAACCGTCAGCTTTCTGCTGGCCAAGAACGGCGACATCGCCGCGCAGGAAATTCAGAACAAGGTCAACCTGATTGCCGCGGACCTGCCGCAATCCGCCAAGCCGCCGGTGGTCCAGAAGTTCGACCCCGACGCCGCCCCGGTGATTCAAATCGCCGTCTCCGCCCCCCGCTCCATCCGCGATCTCACGCTGATTGCCGATAAGCGAATCAAGCAGCAGCTCGAGAACGCGAAGGGCGTCGGCGAAATTGTCATCCTCGGCGGAGCCAAGCGCGAAATTCACGTCGTCGTCGACCCCGATCGCCTGCGCGCTTACAATCTCACCGTCACCGACGTTTTCAACGCGGTCAGACAGCAGAATCTCGAACTCCCCGGCGGCAGCCTCAACGCCGGCGCCAAGGAATTTACCGTTCGAACAACCGGCAAGGTCATCGATCCGGCGCAGTTCAATCAAATCGCCATCGTGAATCGCGGCGGCTATGTCGTGAAGATCTCCGACATCGGATACGCCGAGGATAGCTACGAAGAGCCCCGCTCCGCCGCGCGGCTCGATGGTACCGCCGCGGTCACTCTCATAGTTTCCAAGCAATCCGGCGAGAACACCGTCGCCACCGCGACCGAAGTGAAACAGCGTCTCAAGGACATTTCCGTGCTGCTGCCGAAAGACGTGCACGCCGAAGTCGTCAGCGATCAATCGGTGTTCATCGAAGCCTCGGTAAAAAACATCCAGCATCACTTGATCGAAGGCAGCATCTTCGCGTCGATCATCATTTTTCTGTTCCTCGCGAACATCCGCACCACGCTGATCGCCGCCGTCGCGATTCCCACGTCCATCATTTCGACCTTCGCCCTGATGGCCGCCGTGGGATTCACGCTGAACCAGATCACCATGCTCGCCCTGACCCTGATGGTCGGCATCGTGATCGACGACGCCATTATCGTTCTGGAAAATATCTATCGCTTCATGGAAGAGAAGGGCATGTCTCCCTTCGAGGCCGCCATTGAAGGCACCCGCGATATCGGATTCGCCGTCATGGCGACCACGCTCTCGCTGCTCGCCGTATTTCTCCCCGTAGGATTCATGGGAGGCATCGTCGGACGATTCATGAGCTCCTTCGGCCTCACCTCGGCCTTCGCCATCGCCGTCTCGCTGCTGGTCTCGTTCACTCTCACACCGATGCTCTGCTCCCGCTTCGTCAAGAAGCCTGAAAAGGAACACAGCTCGAAGGAGTCGTTCGTATTTCGCATTCTCGACCGCAACTACACCAAGTGGCTGGAATGGGCCATGGCGCATCGCAAGACCGTCATGATGATCTGCGGACTCGTGATTCTCAGCATCGTGCCGCTCTTCATGATGGTCGGGAAGAACTTCGTTCCCGTCGACGATCAATCGCAGTTCAACGTGCTGATCCGCACGCCGGAGGGAACTTCGCTCGCCGCCACCACGAATCTGGTGGAGCGTATCTCGCAGGAAATCCGCCACCTCCCCGGCGTCATGCACACCCTGGCCACGGTCGGCGGCGGTGTCGCCCGATCCGTGAACAACGCCACCACTTTCGTCAAGCTCGTCGATATGGACCAACGCCAGCTGACGCAGCAGCAGCTGATGCAGCGCGTCCGCGATTTGCTCAAGCAGTATCCGCCCGAAATCCGCACCAGCGTCGAGCTCGTGAACGCGGTGGGACAAAATCAGAGCAACGCCGACATTCAGTTCTACATCCAGGGCCCCGATCTTCAGAAGCTGACCGAATACTCCGACCAGTTGATGGCGAAAATGAAAGCGATCCCTAAGCTGACCGACACCGACTCGACTCTCCGCAGCGGCCAGCCGGAAGTTCACGTCGAGATCGATCGCGCCCGCGCCGCCGACCTCGGCGTCTCCGTCGAGAACATCGAGCAGGCCATCAACACGCTGGTCGCCGGCCAGACCGCCTCGACCTTCAACACCGGCGACGACCAGTACGACGTGGTCGTTCGCGCCCAGCAAGGCTCGCGCGACACCGTCGAAGGACTCGCCAAGATGACCGTCCCCTCCACCAAGCGCGGCTCCGTTGGTCTCGATGAAGTGGTTGCGATCCACAGCGGCACCGGACCCTCGTCCATCAATCGTCTGAACCGCCAGCGGCAGGTCACTCTCACCGGCAACATGCTCGCCGGAGGATCGCAGGCCGGAATTCTCAGCCAGGTCGGGCAGGAAGCGAAAACGCTCGGCATGGGCCCCGAATACTCGTCCGGCCCCAGCGGCAATTCTAAGGAGCTCGCGCGCACCGGCTACTATTTCATCCTCGCCTTCTCGCTGACCTTCATCTTCATGTACATCGTGCTCGCCGCGCAGTTCGAATCGTTCCTGCATCCCATCACGATCCTGCTCACTTTGCCGCTGGCCGTCCCCTTCGGCATCCTCTCGCTGCTGATCGCCAACCAAAGTTTCAACATTTTCTCCGGCCTCGGCCTGCTCCTGCTGTTCGGCATCGTGAAGAAAAACGCGATCCTCCAGATCGACCACATGAACGGCCTTCGCGCCGCCGGATTCAACCGCCACGACGCCATCCTGCAAGCCAATCGCGACCGGCTCCGGCCCATCCTGATGACCACCCTCGCCCTCGTCGCCGGGATGATCCCGCTCGTTATCTCCTCCGGCGCAGGCTCCGCGACCAATCGAACCATCGGCGTGATGGTAGCCGGCGGACAACTGCTGTGCCTCGTCCTCACCCTGCTGGCCGTCCCGGTCTTTTACTCGATCTTCGAAGACATCTCCGAACACTCTTTCGTCCAAGGTCTGTTCACCGGCGTCCGGAATCTGCGCAGCCGCTTCGCCATGTTCCTCCTCATCGCGGTGCTCGTCTTCCCAATCCGGGCTCAAGACTCGCCCGCGCCGCAGCTCCCGCAGCTCGAAACGCTCACCATCCCTTCCCGCATCGGCGTGCTGGGCGAGCGCAAAATCGCTCTTCAGGAAGTGGTCGAGCGCACCCTCGCCAACGATCGCGATCTCGCCGTCTCCCGCATTCTTCTCGACGAATCCGGCTCTAGCATTAAAGCCGCGCACGGCTATTACGATCCCGTCTTCAACCTCAAAGCCGACGATCTGAAAAGCGTTTCTCCGGCCGCATCGTCGCTCAGCGGAGGCCCGAACGGCAAGCTCACTCAGAAGACGCTGGAGCTTCTGCCCTCGCTCAGCGGATCGTCCCCGTGGCTCGGCGGCACGTATGAAATCGACCTCTCCGCCTCCCGAACGCAGAGCGACAACCAATTCTTGTCTCTCAATCCGCAATACCCCTCCAACATCGGCATCAAGCTGAACCAGCCCCTGTGGCGGGGACTTCGCTACGATGACAACCGCCACCGCCTTCAAGTCGCGATCCAGAACCGCAGCCTTTCTTCGGAACAGCTTCGCCAAAAAGTAATCGAGATCGTCACCCAAGCCGTCCAGGCCTATTGGGAGCTCGACTACGCCCGCCGCAACCTCGACGTGCAGATCGAAGCGGTGCGCCTGGCTGAGCAGCAGTTCGCCAGCAATCGCCGGCAGGCCGAGCAGGGACTGCTCGCGCGCATCGACGTCGTCGCCGCGCAAACCCAGATGGCCACCTTTCGTCAAAACGTGTTCACCGCGCAGGACGCGCTCACCCGTTCCGAAAACGTGCTGAAACAGATGATCACGCCCAATCGCACGGACCTGCTGTGGGGTATGGAGCTGATCCCCGAAACCGCCGCGCCCGCCAGCATCGCCCTGCCGGAACTCGCCGCGGCCACCCGTCAGGCGGTAGACACGCGTCCCGAACTGAAGGAGAGCGACCTCTCCATCCAGATCAACAAGCTCGACGCCCGCCTCAACCACGAGCTGACCAAGCCTCGCATCGACGCCTTCGCCAACGCGAGCCTCGCCGGCCTCTCGGGTCTGACTTCCACATCCACCTCCAATCCGATTGCCGGAGGCTTCGGCGCCTTGATCACGCAACTGGACGTCCTTTCGGTGCTGGCCGGGCTTCCTCCTCTCGATACGTCAACGCTATTCGCCAGCACGGTCCCTCCGAACCTGGTCGGAGGCTTTGGCCAGTCGTGGAGCAACCTCGGTACCGCCGCATATCCAACCGTACAGGTCGGCTTGCAAATCTCTCTACCGCTCCGCAATCGCACGGCGGAAGCCAATGCCGCTGTCGCCGCGGCCGAAGGCAAGCGCCTCCGTGCTCTTCGCGATCAGGCCGAAATGCTGATTGAATCGGACGTCCGCAATTCCCTCCAAACCGCGTCCTCCGCGCAAGCCCGCTACGCCGCGTCGATCCTGGCCCGCCAATCCGCCGAAGAACAATATGCGAGCGAGCAACGCCAGTTGCAATCGGGAACCTCGACGGTCTTCCTGGTTCTCCAGCGTCAGACCGATCTGATCACCGCCCGCACCCGCGAAGTCCGCGCGCAAGCCGACCTGGCAGTAGCCGCCGCGAATCTGGATCGCGCCACCGCGAGCACGCTGGACACTTTGAAAATCGGACTCAAGTGACCTGTCACACTTGACCGCTGCAGTCTATTCCCCCAACCGAACCCCGACAGTCATGGAGGGGTCTGCAATCCCATCCCACCAAATCTCCACCCCCCAACTCCCGCCCTTTCAACCACATCCCACTTTCACCCGACCCCTTTCCCACCCCACCCCAGCTATAAACGTGACATATATATGTCTACTCCTAATCGAACTTTTATCAATCAAGCAAACGCACAGCACTCGACCGGCCCCAAATCCGCCGAGGGAAAAAAGACCTCTTCCATGAACGCCCTCCGCCACGGACTCACCGGCCAAATCATCGTGATGCCCACCGAGGACCTCGCAGCCTATCAGCGCCACCTCAACTCCTTTACTGAAGAATGCAACCCCAAGGGACCAATAGAAGCCCACCTGGTCCAAGCCCTGGCCGACACCTCCTGGCGCCTCAACCGCGTAGCCGCGCTGGAAACCAATCTCCTGAACCTCGCCGCGGTGGGCGAAGGAATCGAGGACGCCCTGGCCATCGCCGCGTCGCTAGAAAGTCAGTCAAAAGCCCTGTCCAACCTGAGCATGCACAGCCAGCGTCTCTCGCGCCAATTCGAACGCACCGTGGATAAACTGAATGAGCTCCAGAAAACCCGCCGCGATCGGGAAGCGGAGGAGTTAGAAAACCTCCTCGACGTCGTCGAGATGTATGAGTGCAAAGGAGAACCCTTCGACCCCGCGGCCCATGGCTTCGTTTTTTCAGAGCCGCAAATCAACGAGGGCATCCGCGCCCGCAACCGCGCCAGCCTGGTCGAGAAAGCCTACAACTACCGAGGCCAATCCGCCGACTAATGGACAACTCCATTGGTCTTTTCGCAACCGACGCGCCTCCGAGCGAGCCGCGACCACAGGGAGCGGTCATATTCGCGAAGAAGCCCATCCGTCGCCCAGCCGCGTCTTCAGAGCCGCGACCAGCGGGAGCGGTCTTTTCGCCACCGCCGGCACAGCCGCGACCACAGGGAGCGATGTCTTCGCGATCTTGTATACTCGTCAAACCATGAATCGCCGCCACTTCCTCACAGGCGCAGCCGCCCTGGCCTTCGCCCCGCAAACCAACGCCGCCGCCGACGATCTCAAAGCTATCCAATCCGAGATCGACAAGCGACACGACGAAGCCATTCATCGCCTTCAGGACTGGATCCGCCAACCCTCCATCGCCGCCGAAAATCGCGGCATGACCGAAGGCTGCGACCACATGATGCGCCTCTTGCGCGACGCCGGTTTCGATCTTGTGACCAAAGTACCCACAGACGGCCATCCCGGAGTCTTCGCGACGCTCGACGCCGGCGCACCCAAAACCGTCGGCATTTATTTCATGTACGACGTCAAGCAGGCTGACCCATCGGAATGGTCCTCGCCTCCGTTCGACGCCGCGCTGGTCGATAAACCCGGCCTCGGCAAAGTGCTGATCGGCCGGGGAGCCGTCAATCAAAAAGGACCGGAAGCCACCTGGCTGGCCGCCCTCCACGCGATCAAAGCGGCGGGCCGAAAGCTTCCTGTGAACCTAGTGTTCGTCGCGGAGGGCGAAGAAGAAATCGGCTCGCCTCATTTCAGGCAGGTCGTGCAACGACCGGATATTCTCGCCGCTTTTCGCAAATGCACCGGCGTCTACATGCCCATGCCGATGCAGTCGCTCGACGGCACCGTGACGATTAACCTGGGGGCGAAAGGCAACATCGAAGTCGAGCTCGTTTCCAGCTCCGAGCGCTGGCATCGTGGACCGAAGGAAGATCTGCACTCCAGCAACGAGGCCAGGGTCGAGAGTCCCACCTGGCATCTGGTCAAAGCGCTTTCGACGCTGGTGGCTGAGGACGGCCACACTCCCGCCATCGACGGCTACGCCGAAAAAGCTCTGCCTCTCTCCGCCGCCGACAAGGCCCGTATTCGCGACGCGGCGAAGCGCATGAACGAAGCGGTCGTCAAGCAGCAGTTAGGCGTCGAACACTGGGTTCACGATGTGGACTTTCTGGAATCGCTGGAGCTGCTAGTGGGTCGTCCGACTGTGAACATCGAAGGCATGATCTCGGGCTACACTGGTCCTGGAGGCAAAACGATTCTGCCCCACAAAGCCTCCGCGAAGCTCGATTTGCGACTGGTTCCCGGCCAGACCGCGCTCGATTCCTACGCGAAATTGAAAGCGCATTTATCCAAGCGCGGCTTCGGCGATATCGAAGTGAATATGACGGGAGGCTACGACCCCACCACGACCGACGCCGAGTCGTCTCTGATCAAAGCGCAAGCCTCGGTCTATCGCAAAGCCGGGCTCGATCCCATCCTGTGGCCGCGCCTAGCCGGCTCCTGGCCGGGCTACATTTTCACTGGCGATCCATTGCGGCTCCCCGCCGGCCACTTCGGCCTGGGACACGGCAACGGAGCGCACGCGCCCAACGAATATTATGTGATCGAATCGGCCAATCCAAAAATCCAAGGCATCGCCGGAGCCATTCGCGCGCAGGTAGATTATCTGTACGAACTAGCGTAGGGCGTCACTCATAATGAATTTTGTCTTTCCCGGAAACAAAGTAGGCCGATTGCCAATCGGCCGCAGGCTGCCAGCCTCCACCACAACGGAGCAGCGTCTTCATTGTTATGGGTGAGCCCGGAAAGTTACATCGACGAATGTCGATGCGGCACGCCTGGAGGCGCGCGCCACAAACGGTGGGTTAGATGGTGGCACAGGCTTCAGCCTGTGTTTTTCAGGAGGTTTATGACTATTCCTTCCATGCCGCAGATCGACTGCGAGCAACTCCACGCGGCTTTGGTCGTCACCGACATACTGGCGGCGGCTGAATTTTATACTAAGAAGCTCGGCTTCAAACTGGCATTCACCTGGGGAGACCCTCCTAACTTCGCGGGTGTCAATCTAGACGGCGTGCAAATATTCCTGGAGCGGGGCGAACCCGATCCCAAGGGCTGCTCCGTGTTTTTCGTGCTGGGCGAAGCCGACGGTCTCCACGGACGAGGCTCGGACGAGCTGTATGAATTTCATCGGGCCAACGGCGTCGAAATCGTGCACCCGCCGGTGGATCAGCCCTATGGAATCCGCGATTACCGCGTTCGCGATCTGCATGGATACATGCTGGCATTCGGGCATCGCATCGCTTATGCCGGACCGCCTCTCAAGATTGAGCGCGTGGATGTTCCCGTGCGCCTGGAGAAGCGTCTTGCGGCGCTGCTTCAGGATCTCGCGGAGCACAAGGGCATGAGCGTGAATAGCTGTCTCGAAGAAATGCTGCTGCACACGTGCGAGCCGCTGGGCGATGGCGTGGCTAGTCCTCACACGAAGCGGACGCTGCGCTACATTGAGGAACTAAAGAAAAAGCACGGCATCGATTATGACTGTCACGGCAGCCATCGTTTTGTGGAAGAGTAAACCGTGGAACAATATCCTAAATGCTCCGAGCCTCTTTGCCCTTGCTTTGCGCCACCCTGCTAAGCGCCCAGACCACTCCGCCCGAACCCGACCGCCAGCTCGCCCGAGCCATCTATAAAGAGTTCATCGAGATCCAGTCCGGATTCTCTACCGGCTCCACCACCCCCGTTGCCGAAGCCGCTGCCAAGCGCCTGAAAGCGGCGGGCTTCCCCGATTCCGACATCTTCATTGGCGGCGCGAGCCCCAAGAAAGCCAATCTCGTGGTCCGCTATCACGGCACCGGCGCCCGCAAGCCCATTCTCCTGCTGGCCCACACCGACGTGGTGGAAGCCAAGCGCGAGGACTGGAACATGGACCCTTTCCAATTCATCGAAAAGGACGGCTTCTTCTACGGCCGCGGCACTGCCGACGACAAAGCGCAAGCCGCAGTATGGATCGCCACGCTGCTGCGTTTCAAACGCGAAGGGTTTAAGCCGGATCGCGACATCATCGTCGCTCTCACGGCCGATGAAGAGGGCGGCGGGCCTTATAACGGAGTCGACTGGCTGCTCAAGAATCACAAAAATCTGATCGACGCCGAGTTCTGCATCAACGAAGGCGGATGGGGCGAGGAAGCCGGCGGCAAGAAGCTGGCCAACGACATTCAGGTGAGCGAAAAGTACGTGCTGACCTTCCGCTGGGAGGTTCGTAATAAGGGCGGCCACAGCTCCATGCCCGTGCTCGACAACGCCATCTATCACCTGTCCGCCGCGCTCGACAAGCTTTCGAAGTTCGGCTTCCCGCTCAAGACCAACGAAGTCACGGCGGCCTACTTCAAGCAGATGGCCACGCTCAACAAAGGAGCCCAGCAGACCGATCTGCTGAAAGCCTCCGGGGGCGACCAGGCAGCCATGGCCCGTGTAGCGCAAGTCTCCGCGGCCTGGAATGCAACTCTGAGAACCACGTGCGTCGCGACGCAGCTCGAAGGAGGCCACGCCGTCAACGCCCTCCCGCAACTAGCCGCCGCCACCGTGAACTGCCGAGTCCTTCCCGAGGACTCCGTCGAATACGTCAAGTCCACACTGGAAAAACTAATCGCCGACGACCAGGTCAAACTAATCATCGCCGGCGACGTCCCGCGAGGCCCCGCCTCGCCGATGCGCCCCGACATCATGAAAGCTGTCGGCCGCCTGACCGACACCATGTGGCCCGGCGTCGTCACCATTCCGATCATGGTCATGGGAGCGACAGATGGAAGGTCTTTGCGCGTGGCGGGCATCCCGACTTACGGCATCCAAGGCTTCTTCATGGACCGAGACGACATGCGAATGCACGGCCGCGACGAACGCATGAAAGTCCAGTCCTTCTACGAAGGCCAGCAATTCCTATATGAGCTGGTAAAAACCCTCTCAGCCCAATAATGTGCCGCAGGTTCGGTTCCTCTTGTGGGGCAGGTTGCCTACCTCCGGACCGATTGCCTATCGGTCCATCCGGGCGAAGCCCGGACACTCGTGCGAGTGCTGGAAAACGAGAGACCGGATCTCGTCCGTCCCCGCATCTCTTGGGTTCGTTTTGCGGCTTCGAACCAGAGTTTTTCTTTCGTTTGCAAGTGCTAAGATGAACGACGGTAACGACATCTTCCCGCTTTCTTGCCCGATTCCTTGGGTTCGTTTCGTAATTTTTTGTTGTACTGCCTACCTGCTTTCTCTGCATCGCCTGGCGCTCTTCACGCTTATCAGTATCGAGGATGAGCGGCAGAGAGGAGCGGCAGTTTAGCCTCTATGTTTTGGATTGCCGACGGGTTATGGCGAGTTCAGGCGGTGTGATTCCGTTGACGAGGGTCTCAGGCGCAGGGGAATCGGTTCGTGGAATCAGTGTAAGCGGTCGCTGGCCCGGATTTTCCGATAACCGACCCGGGGCGGTCTCGTCCGTCCCGGCCATCTTTGTATGAACTAGCAAAAACCCTCTCCGCCCAATAATGTGCCTCCCATGTTTTTGTGGCGCACGCCTCCAGACGTGCCGCATCGACAGTCATGTCGATGGCAGGTTCGGTTCTTTTGTGGGGCAGGCTGGCAGCCCGATTGTCAATCGGTCCATCCGGGCGCAGCCCGGACACTCGTTCGGGCTGAAAAATCGGGAGACCGGTCTCGTCCGTCCCCGCATCTCCCGGAATTTGTCGATATTTATCTTGCATGGGCGTAATATGCGTAGTAATGTCCTTGCATGAACCGAACACAAACGACCGAAAAGACGAAAACTAATACCAGTAGTGGATGGAAGGCAGCGCTGGCAGTGGCGATGGTATTAATTGCCATTGGTGCCTATACACGAATGGAGGCCGACGGATTTGGACCTTGCAGTAAATTGGACAGTGCTGCCTGCGATGCAGCCTGCGGCACATTAAGTTCTTGCGCCACAGGCGGGGGCGGTTCTGTCGTTTGTTATTGTTAATGCGCCGAACACTGCGAAACTGAGCAGTAACTATGAGTTTTATCTCGACTTGCTTGCGCATAATTTGGAGAACTCGAGATGGATGGTTATTGCTTATGCTTCTCGCCATGTCTTTGGGCGCTAATGTTTATCAGGCCCTAAGAGCCCATCGCTTGCCAGTGGTCTCGATTCCAACTCGCGGGATGAAGGCTCCAATACTATACGCGGAGACGATGGACGGAGCAAAAGTAGAAGTAGACTGCGCGGCCAATGGTAAGCCAACACTTCTATTCGTGTTTAGTCCCTCGTGCATTTGGTGTAAGCGTAACGCAAAGAACATGGATGCGCTCGCTTCGATGCTGAAGACAGATTATCGCATCGTCGGATTGTCCACGACCTCAGAAGGGCTTAAGGAGTATCTGCGAAAATATAAGATTAATTACGAGGTGTATACCAATCCTGACCCTGATAAGAGCCGCGTCTTCATCCTGAGTGGGACTCCAACCACATTTGTCGTCTCATCAAATGGAATAATCAAGGAGACTTGGCGAGGAGCCTATGTGGGGAAAATGAAGGAAGATATCGAGGCCAGTATGGGCATTAAGCTTCCGGGGATTATCCCGAGCGATTTGGAGACTGTCCATGTTCAATAGGCTCGACGCGATGATACGAGCCACGGTGATGTTTATGCCGGCGCTGACGGGTATTTTCGCCCTATCGTTACCAGCGCAGTCGGTTCGGCCCGTCTTTGAAGTTGTGTCCATCAAGCCCCTCGGCGATTTTCGGCCCCGCACGGGTCCGTCTCGAAGCGATCCTGGGCGCGTCAGTTACCCAAGTATTAATCTCAGGCTTTTGGTCATGCAAGCGTACGGTGTCAGGAACGACCAAATCAACGGGCCGTCGTGGATCGACGATCAGTTCTACGATGTTGAAGCCAAGATTCCAGAAGGCGTGCTACAGAGCCAAGTGCCTCAAATGCTACAGAGTCTCCTCGCTGAAAGGTTCGGCTTGAAGATTCATCGGGAGTCGCCGGTTATGGCCATTTATGCCTTGCTGGTTGGTAAGAGCGGTCCGAAGCTGAAGAAATCCGACGAATCCACCCGGATGGTGGATCCCAATGGAAAGCAGGTCTCCCGGCAGATTTCGTTTTCTACCTCAGGACGCATCCAATTTAACGGTAGTACGATGACCCAGTTTGCGCGGTCCATGTCGGCGTTCATGGATCGACCAGTGATCGACATGACGGACTTGCCGGGAAGGTTCGATATTGTTCTCGATGCGAATCCGGACGACTTTGAGGGCTTACACAAAATGTTCCCTTCCACTGCTCCATCGCCAGGCGCTTCGGCCTCCTCTTCCATATTCACAGCAATGCAGGGGCTTGGGCTCAAGCTGGAGCCCAGAAGGCTGCCCATCGAGCATATTGTGATTGACCACGCGGAGATGTTCCCCACAGAAAATTAGTGGGGGGAAACAGGGACAGCAACCCCTTCCTCCAAATCTTGAGACTTCATGGCAAGCGTCAAACCGACTTGTAGATTCCACTGCCGCCGGGAGCTGGATTTGGATGCTTCGCGACTTTGCATAAAGGGCCGATTGCCAATCGGCCGCAGGTTGGCAACCTGCCCCACATAACACGGCATCGTTGGCAATTAGGAGTTTGTCTTACTGGACAGGCGTCGATACTCTCGAAAACATCCCCGGAGCGCCGGCTGAGAGCCAGCGGCAGGTCGGGGACCTGCCCCACAACGGAGCGGGAGGCGAGAGAAACCGTCCCAGACTTCCTGGAACGCGATCCGACCTTCAATAGCCCAGCCAGCAAACCCCATCTCCTTGCCAACCCTACCGCTGAGTAGTCAGCGTGTACGGCCGGTCCCAATAAGGAAACTTGCCGATCGGGTCGCCCGAAATGACGATCTCTACTCGCCGGTTTTGTTCCCGCCCCGCTTCCGTGCTGTTCGATCCTAGTGGGCGCGATTCACCCATCGGGCGAATTTCGACCATACTCGAAGGCAAGCCGGACGCGATCATTTGATCCCTGACCGCTTGAGCTCTCCGAAGCGAAAGTTCATCGCTCGCGGACTTGTCGGAATGCCCCTCGACTACCACTCGCAGGCCCGGGTGAGCCGTGACGATTCCACAGATACGCCGCAGTTGATCGTAGGTGATAGGACGCAATTGTGTTCCGGAGAATATTCTGTCCGGAACCGTGACCGTCAGGCCCCACACGGTGTCACGAACACCCAGCGAGCCGTTCAACTGCTCCAGAAGGCGCATGCGCAACGCGGCTTTCTGGTTGTCGAATGAATCGGGGTCCATCACGGCAGGGGCTGGTGGGGGTACAGCGGCCCTTGCCACGCGCTCGCGGGCGTTCTGTTCGGCTTGTACAGCGCGATCCCGCGCGGATGCGGTTTCAGCTTCCGCTCGCTCGCGGGCGACGCGCTCCGCGTCGGCTTGCGACCGTGCCGCGTCAGCGTCAGCCCTGGCCCTCTGCGCATCGGCCTCGGCGTTCAACCGCGCCTGCTCGGCGGAAGTTACTTTCGCGTTGGCTCGCGCCAGTTGATCTTCATGGGACCGCCGCTCCGCGATCTGGCGCGCGTCTTCCGCGGTTTGCGCAGCCTCGCGCGCGCTGTCCACTACGCTGTGGCTGTCGGCGTTCTTATTTCCATTGAGTTGCTCCGCTTCGAGCAGCAGAGCTTCCGCTTTGGCGTATGTGTTCGGGGCATAGGTATTGGCGCCCGCGTTCTTGGCGATGGCCACCGCGTTTTGCGCCTGATAAAGCTCCACCAAAGCCTCGTACTTTTTCATCGAGACTTTAGGCGCGTTCGCTACTTCCGCCTTCAGTTGATTGGACACATTCCATGTGTAATGTCCCCGCGGCATCAACTCATACCGGATGTTGATCTCTTCGATCTTGCCGATGGTGTCCTCGCGTATCTTGTTCTCGGCCACCACAACGTCCCCCGGCTGGTGCACCGCGGAGTACGGCTCTGCGGTAATCAACATGCCAAACGCCTTGAGGTCGGTGGTCACGTGAATGCTGGCTTTATCCGACCCATTCGGCACGATCTCGCCAAGATTGCGCGGCCGTCCCTCGGGCGTGATCGCCCATAGAACGTAAGTCATATATTCAAGTCCGAAACCCTGAGGGGTGGAGAGATTTTCAAACCTCGCATCAATCTCGGTCCGGCCCTGCTTCGATTCGACAATGGCTTCGCCCTTCGCCTTGGGAAGCAGCACAGTGCCTCGGAAATCGATGGTCGTCGGCCCGCTGCGATAGG
Organism: Bryobacterales bacterium; assembly: GCA_963813145.1. Classification (GTDB taxonomy): domain Bacteria; phylum Acidobacteriota; class Terriglobia; order Bryobacterales; family Bryobacteraceae; genus Palsa-187. Next base: position 93,213 of record CAWEXX010000001.1, on the reverse strand, counting down.
CGTAGTTGATCGCCTTCATGGTGCGCTCGACGACGGTGACGCGGTAGATAGGAGCGTCCTTCTCCTGACAAAATGCCGGCGACACAGCGATGGCTGCGGCGATAAGAGCAATAGACGTCGATTTCATTTCTCACTCCTTGTGGAGAAAGAGCAGTTTCGACGCCATTCCTAAGGCGAAGAAAAACCGTTTATCCGAAACGTCAGGTTCCGCAAGGATTACGGGAAATCCGTAAAACTTTCTGATGAAAACTCAAAGACACCGCTCCCTATGGTCACGGCTCGGAAATGAGGCGGCATGTTATCACCTGTCTACCGAGCCGTGACCGCAGGGAGCGGAGTGCCGACATTCATGGCATCTGCGGACGCGCGCCCTCCAGAATCCGAGCCACCCAATCCGCATGCGGCAACCCGCTGCTGGCCGCAGCCTTCACTTCCTTATCCACCTCGTAATCCACGCGCCGAATTTCCGCCTGCGAATCGGTGATCAGCAGATAACTGGCCCGCGAGTCGCCATCGTGAGACATGCTTACGCTCCCCGTGTTGGCCACCGTCATCGCTCCTGTATGCCGAATGTACGACCGGTGAATATGCGCATAGACCGCGACTGGCTGTCCTAGCGACGAGTAAACTTTTTCCAGCTCTTCATCACCCGCCTCCGGCATCGGAGCGCGCCAGCAGCTCTCGGGTCCGGCATGAACTAACGCCACGCCCTCCACAACCTGACCGAAAGGCAGTGCGCGCAGCCAGTCGAGCCGGTCGCTCCCAAGGGTCTCGCGAGTCGCTGCAGCCATTTCCGCGATCACCGTCCAGAGGCTTTGCAAATGCGGCAGCGTGTCCCCAAATTCAGCCAGCGCCTCGGGCCGGAACAACATCTCATCGGTATTGCCTAACACGCCGGGCCAGCCGAGATCGCGAATCCGATCCACAACTTCTACCGGACTCGACCCTCCATGAGCCAGGTCACCGCCATGAAAAATCAAATCGGGAGAAGTTTGGCGCAGATCCGCCAGCACTGCTTCGAACGCAGTCAGATTCCCGTGAATGTCCGAAACAATCGCGATGCGCATGAGTCACAGCACCGCTCCCTGCGGTCACGGCTCGGTAGGGCAGCGAGTGACTGAGCCGTGACCAAAGGGAGCGGTGTTTCTCAATCAGTAGAACAAATACTTCCGCCACTGATCGTCGCTCTTCCCCAGCAGTCGCATCAAGTGCCGGCTGGTATGCAAACTGAACGGCCGCGGAGCCCGCGCAAGGCGCATCCCCGCTTCTTCCGGAGTCCGGCTTCCTTTGCGATTATTGCAAGGATGGCAGCAGGCCACTAGATTCTCCCACGTCGTCTCGCCGGCACGCGACCGGGGCTGCACGTGATCGAGCGTCAGTTCGCCGGAGTTAAACGTGCGCAGGCAATACTGGCAGGTATAGCGATCGCGCATCAGGATATTTTTCCGCGAAAGAGCCCGCGTCTGATGAGGAATGCGGCGGTACTCCAGCAGCCGGATTACGCTGGGCACACGCATGGATTGACGAGCGGAATGGACCTGCGAATTGGCGTGCTCCTCCGCCGACGCGACGCCCTTTAACACCAGCACCAGCGCCCTCCGCGCCGCGCAGACGTTAATCGGTTCGTAGCTCGAATTCAGTACGAGAACTGGTTTATGAAGGCGTTGCAGCACACGTTCCTGATGGTTGGCGATCATATGGTCTCACTCCGATCCAGAGAAATCCGGCGATCCGTACGCGCTACCGCAGCCACCGCGACGTGGCTCGCTCCAGCACGCTTTAAAACTCTCGCGCATGCGCTCGCTGTCGCTCCGGTAGTAAGCACATCGTCGATCAGCAGTACCCGCAGCCCCTTGACGCTCTTGCGCGCCGCAAAAGCTCCCCGCACATTCAGCCGCCGCTTGGAATTACTAAGCCCTGCCTGCGGCGCCGTCGCTTTTGTTCGACGGACCATTTTAGAAACCGGCAAACCCCATCGCCGTGCGATTTCTTTAGCCAGCAGCTCACTTTGGTTGTAGCCGCGGCTCCAGCGTTTTTTCCAGTGCAGAGGCATCGGAACAATCACGTCGAAGCGGTGCTCGCGAGGGATCGCGCGGGCCAAAAGGGCTCCCAGCGGCGCAGCTAAAGGCCGTACCTGGTTGTACTTAAAGAGATGGATCAGGCCTCGCAGCGTATCTTCGTAGGATCCGAACGTGTAAACCGAATCGAACCCGGTCAGCCCCAGCCGGCACAGCGAGCAACGGCCTTGTTCATCGAGCGGAAAACTGTTCAGGAACGGAGTCTTACAATCCTTGCAATAGTAATCCGCAGCCATTGCAATGGGTTGCAGCATGCAAGCGGTGCAAACCGGGATGCGGGAGATCTCGCGAAGTGGCACGCCGCAGATGCGGCAATCATCGGGGAAAAGGGCGCAGAAAAGCTTATCTGCGAAAGGCAGAACGGACCGGCCGAAATTGGTCAGCAGGGCACTTGAGAAGACCCACCTCCAACCGACAGTACCAGTTTACAACATAGCGTGTTACTGGCGCTTAATGCCGCTCGCGTGCAGCCCCACACTGACGCATGGGGCTAGTACCAGCGATGACGTCTGCCCGCATGCTGACGCATGGCGGTTCAGTGTGGCTTTGCATCCAGGTTCCGCATTTTGGCGAATAATGCGGCTAGTTCGGTGATACTCATTTGCTCGGCGCGCAAACGTGCTTCAGGGAGCGCACCGATCTCATAAACCGGCACCAGATTGTTCCGCAGAGTCTTCCGCTTATGGCGAAAGCACATCGACGCAAACTTAAGAAAAGACGCCGGATCTTGAACTTCCGGAAGGCTGCGCCGCTCCAGTTTCACCACCGCGCTAGCCACTTTCGGGGGCGGCCGGAACGCATCGCGCGGCACCGGAAAAAGGATCTCCGGACTCGCGAAAACCTGGGTTTGCACGCTTAAATATCCAAAATCGCGATTCCCGGGTTTTGCGGCTAATCTGTCGGCTACTTCGGATTGGACCAGGAATACCGCGGTCGACCAGTGCTCCAGGGAAAACAGTTTTTCGAGAATCGGCGAGGTGATGTAGTAGGGCAGATTGCCGGCGATGACTGCGCCCGAGAAATTGGTCTTGAGAACATCGCCTTCGACCACTTCGAGGCGGCCTTGCTCGATCGCATCGCGGAATTTCTGATGCAGATAGTGGACCAGGTGCGGGTCGACTTCGATAGCCACCACTTTGTCGGCGCGCTCGAGCAGGGACTCGGTGAGCGCTCCTTTGCCCGGGCCGATTTCGATGACGAGCGGCACTCGATCGACGCAAGCGGCTTCGGCGATGCGATCCAGGATGGATTTTCTGAAAAGAAAGTGCTGGCCTAGGCGGCGACCCAAACTTAGCCTTTGACGTCTACTTCGCTATTGCGGAAATACACCCGCAGCTTTCCGGACGTGGGCTGTCCGAATTGCGTCATAGGCTTGAACTCGGTGAAGATGAGCCGGTTTTCCAAGTTTCTCCGCACTTGCTCGGTGGTCAAAACGCTGAAGCCGCTCACGATTTTATAGTCGACCATGCGGCCCGATTCGTCCACGATCACATCGACCACGACTTCGCCGCAACTGCCGCTGATGGGCGCGGTGAGTTTTACCGCCGCCTCCGTGGTCAGGCCCGTAGGGACATCGGGAGCGTCGTCGATGCGCATGGGGTACATGGGCGTCAAACACATGCTGAACAGCGCCACGGTGGAAAAAACACCGCCCGCCAAGGGCAGCGCCAGGGGACGCATGAGATTCGTCGCAAACAGAGTCAGCCGGTCGCGCCAGGTGATTCCTTGAGAAACAAACTGCCGCGAAAGCAGTCGCTGCCGCTCTCTGTACGCGAGCTCGCGCAACGACGTCCGCAGCCCCGAGGGAGGCATGCGCGCAGGTAAATTTCGAAGAACCTGACTGACGGATTCGTTTGGATCGCGTGTCATAGACAATTACAGTTCCCTTGCCAGCCCGATAGCGTGAGCCGACCATTCCGAGCGCGAGACCGGTTCCAGCCGGCCCGCCAAGTGTTTTTTCAGCGCGTCCCGCCCTCGCAGGATTCGCGATTTTACGGTTCCCAGCGAGATTTCCAGAATCTCGCCGATCTCCTCATAACTCAAACCTTCGATCTCGCGAAGGACCAGCGCGGCGCGGAATTTCGGATTCACTTCGGCCAGCGCGGCTTCAATCAGGCCTTGCGTTTCATGATCCAGCGTCACCTCGAACGGCGAACGGCCAGGATCGGGCAGCCAGTTCTGATAACTCCTCTGAGAACAACCGTCGCCTGGTTCGTCGGCTTCCAGATTCACTTCCTGGCGGCGATGGCGGCTGAACCAGCGGCGCTGGTTGCGGGCTTCATTCACCGCGATGCGATAGATCCAAGTCTTGAGAGAGCTCTCCCCCCGGAACGTCCCGACATTACGGAACACCTTGAGAAATACTTCCTGCACCACGTCGGCGGCATCGGCTGGATCGTCCAGCAGACGGCTGATGATGTTATAAATCGGCTGCTCATAGCGCTGAATCAACGATTCATAGGCGGTTTCTTCCGCAGTGCGGAGACCGTGCAGTAGAGCGGAGTCGTCCTCCCGCGCGCGGAGGGCCGTCAGAACGTCGAGTTGAAAACCGACTACGCTGTCTGCCATGGCGCTGTCTGGCTCTAAAATAGCAGCTTTTGCTGGCTATTGTATCTTCCTGTTAAGTTCGACACCGGCGGAGGGGGAAAGGTTCCCGCCGGCTCTGTAGGAACAACTAAGTTTGGTTAGGTGGCGCGCGCCTCCAGGCGTGCTGCATCGACAGTCGTGTCGATGGCCACAAATCCCCAGCCAAGACCTTCGGGGGCTCCACTTCGGCCCCACTTCGGGGACAGTCAGCTATGATACGAAGTGCAAAGATTCGGGTGCTGGCTAAGCCACTATAGACAAACCACTTACCCTGAGAATGCACCCTTTTAGTTTCGAATCCATGCCGAACGAGGCAACCTTTTCAATAGAACAGAAGGACTTTAGCTGGCTGTGTTTGACAGTTCGTACCATAGCTGACTGTCCCCGAAGTGGATGTGCGGGCAGGTCGGGGACCTGCCCCACTTATTCGGGTTTCTTCGAACCTGGTTTACGGCTTTTAGAGATTCTGTCGCGGAGGTTGGTGGGGGAGGCTTTGGCTGCTGTGCCGAAGCTGCAGCTGGTTGCTCCGCTGGTGTCTATGGAAACGGTCACGGTGCCGCTGTAGGAGCCGCTTGAAATGGTGAACACGTTGTTTCCGTTGAGATCGGGACGGCCGGTGGTGATCTGGGCTTCAAACGTGCCTCCGATGTAGTCGCTGGCGACGCCGTAGTAGTCACTGACGGGATAGACGCTGACGACCGAAGCCAGAGGAGACGTGGTGGTCACGCTGGGCGTTCCAGCGGAAGCGACCGGCATTCCCGACGCGTCCAACAAACGGAAATCGAGGTAGTCCGTGCAGGAAGGGGCGTCCACGGAAGGGACATACAGAGCCAGGGCGCTGGTGACCGATCCTGTGACTCCATACCAGTAAGGCAGGCGCAGAGGTGTCTGGCCGTGGGAGCCCGAGACTACGATGAATCCGTGATATTGGCCGGAAGCCAGGTTTGCGGGGAGCGAAACGGTGATGGTCTGTGACGCGCCGGCGGCTAGGCTGAAGCCGCTGGAATCGACCGAGGGCGTGGCGACTCCGTCGATGGAGTTGACGGCCACGGAGAAGTTATCGGCAGAACCGACGTTGGTCACGCTGACTGTTTGCGACAAGCCCGCGGATGCTGACAAGTTGTCTTGGCGCGAAGCGGTACGGAATCCCGAGTTGACGCGAGCGGATACCGTGGGTGGGGCGAAAGTGACGGTGGAAGGGACCGCCGTTAGACCGGCTTGCAGCGAGCCCAGGAGATCCAGCTTGCCGGCTCCGGCGAACTGAGGAAACGTGATGTTGTTGGTGGGATAGGCATCAAACTCCGCCGCGCCATTGGTGATCAACGAGCGGTACTGGGCGGCGGTCAGCCCGGGCCTTGCCGCCATGAGTACGGCGATGGACCCGGTGACGACCGGAGTGGCGAAACTGGTGCCTGCGGCGTCGTCAAAAAGCTGACCGTAGCCGAATCCGTAAAAAAAGTCCAGCACAAACGGGCTGTCGAGGAAAGTGTAGGGGTTGTAGCAACCATCGGCCACGCCGATGAGCAAGCAACCCTGAGTAGTGGACGGCGCGACCAGCCAGTCTCCCACCGCGACCACGTCCGGCTTGAGGTTTCCCAGTGGCGTGGGTCCCAGGCTGGAAAAATCCGTAATCACGTTGGCGGGAGAAGGCAAGGCAGTCTTGCCGTCGAAATCGAGGTCGGCGGAAACGCCTGCGGCGATACTCTGCTTGATAGCCAAGCCGTCGGCTTGACTGACCATGAGGGAGGGAAGGCTGGAGCCGCCCATGGACCAGCTTACAATCCGGTCGTTACCGCTGCTATCGGTAGGCGGATTGTCGAGCCCGAGTTGAAAAGGGGCGGCGGTGACTCCGGACATGGTGTAGTCGAAGAACGCGCGGTTGGTGTTGTCGTAGAGGATGGCGCCCACGGCACCGGCGTCCTGTGCGTTGTTCAGCTTGGTTTGAAATGAACAGGAAGGAGGAGCAGGCGCGCCGCGCTGGATGAGAGCTATCTTATTGGTGAGGCTGTTCGCGGGAAAGGCGCTACAGCCGTAGCCGCCGCTATCGGACCCCAGGGTCGCGACGTCGACGATGTCGGCTACCGTATCGCCGTACACATAAAGGATAGCCTCGAGCTCCTCATCGGAAGGAATGGCGTAGTAGGAGCGCCCGGCCACGGTGGCTCCATACCAGAACCAGCGCTCATTCGCCATGGCGCCTACGGCGATGGCCGCGGGCGATGCGGCGGGGGCAGAGATGGTGCCCAAACCGGGTCCGTCGTTGCCGGCGGCCGCAACCACGAGAACTCCGCTGGCGACTGCCTGAGCGATGGCGCGCGCATCGGGTCCAGTCTCGTCGCTGACGCCATAAATCAGGCTGCCGGAGCTGTAGTTGACGACGTTCATGCCGTCACTGACGGCGTCCTCGAGGCCATGCAGGAAGGTGACGTCGCTGCTGGCGCCTTGGGAATCCTCGGCAACCTTATAATTGCCGATCCAAGCTCCGGGGGCGACCCCGCCGAGAGGGGCAACTATGTTGGGGACACCCGGGTCGCTGGAGATACCGGCGCTGATTCCGGCGATGGTGGTTCCGTGCTGGCAATAGTCGTTACCATCGGTCTGGGAGTTGTCGATCTGGCTCGCAAGGTCGGAGTAAACGCGGGCGACGATGACCTTATTATTGACGTTCGCGGCGCTGGCCAATCCGCCGGCGAAGATGGGGAATCCGGAGGGCAGAGGGGTTGCGAAATTCGAGAAGGCGGGGTGGGTATTATCGACACCGCAATCGAGGATGCCGATCTTGATCCCTGCGCCGGCAGCGGCCTGACCACCGGGGAGAGCGTTCCAGGCTTGCGCGATGCGGTGGACGTTGATGACGTGATCCATCAAAAGATGGTGGCGCTGAACCGGATAAACGCTCTTAACATTGGGCAGCTGCCGGAGCTGCACGGCGGCTTGCGCGGTCATGATAACGGCCATCCCGTTGAGAAGCGTGTCGTAATGATCGGTGACGCTGCCGCCCACGGATTGGACCCGGGCTTCGACGGCGCGGTGCTCCAGTTGGATCAAGGCGCGCCGGGTCTGGACGTCGGCATCGGCGGCGTTGAAGCGAAGTTTTTTGGCACTGGTGACGGCGGCGGCGGGGCCGGTGGTCAGTTCCACAATATAGCGTCCGGGGATGGTCTGCGCGGCGGCGACGGTGGCGGAAATCAGAACAAGAACGGTTCTCAGCATGAAAGAGGACTCCAATAAACGGTCGGACGCGAAGGGATACGACTGTAGAGACGCGCGTCGATAAAATCCGGAATACAACAGGTTCAGGGAACTTTGGCGCGGGACGCGTGCCTCCTGATGATAGCAAGTGGGAGAAGCCGAATGGGAGGGCGGAGCATTTTCTCATTGAAGAATGAGCCTGAAGGAGAGAGAGGCGCTGCTGGGCTCCTTTCGGTTTGGGATTTGGGGTTCAAGCCGGGATGGGGTCCAGGGGAAGGGGCGGGGTTTGAGGCCCTTCCCTTGGCCCAGCGCTGTATTGGCCTGGCGGCAAAGCCGCCAAGAGGGCTCAGGCGGACCTGTTTCGCGGGAGGTTGGCAAACAGTTTGTGTTTGGCGTGCTGCATGTCGCGGGCGGCTTGGGTATCGCTGGCCTGTCGCGAGCGTTGCTCCAACTCGGCGATGGTGAGCTCGGCGCGCAAATGCTGGGCCAGGCCAGGCAGTTGCCGGAGGATCTCCCAAGGTGTGGCGTACCAGCGATACACGCGTTTTTGTTTGCCTTTTGTGGTGCGGCGCAGTTCCGGCACACCACAGGGGCGGTGAAAGTTCAGATACGGATTGAAGTGTTCGCGGTAGAACTGCTGCAAGGTGGTGGATTGATCCGCCTTTTGTTACAATAAATTAAGCGGGTCCCGAGCGTTTAGCTTTGGCCCCTTAAAGGATTTCCGGTTTCACAATGGCCACCAAACCTGCCTTCGCGCAAGGCGCACAAGTCGAGCATCCGAAGTTTGGCTTAGGAAGCGTTCTGTCCTGCAGCGACGAATATATCGTGATCAAATTCGACGATCATGGCGAGAAGAAGTTCGTGCTGACGATCGTTCTGCCAAACCTGAAGAAGAGCGACCGGACTCCACCCGTGGAAAAGCGGCGGACGACCAAGAAGAAAGTTGCAGCGCCAGTCGCAGCGACATAGGATTTTGGCTGGGTTATGATGGGCAATGTAAACCGCTGAGCGGGAGTAATTCAGTGGTAGAATGCCAGCTTCTACCCACCCCCTTTGTTTTCTGTCATTTAGACCATGTGCTGTCTCCCATGCTGTCCGCAAAGATGCGGCTCGCAGGAGAGACATTTTGTCGCGAGTCAACATCGTCAAACGAATCAAAATTGGCGGCCGCTGGAAGATGTTTTCCATCCCCCGCAATGCCAAAGGCAATTACGACTGGAACGCCATCGCCGACGGCCGCTACTATGTCGAGTGGTACGTGGGCGGCACTCGCCGTCGTGTGAGTGCTGGCGTCACCGCCGCTCAGGCACTTGAGGTACAGCGGCGCAAGCACCATGAACTGGAAGGCCGCAAACTGGGTATCCCCGGGTTCGAAACAGCCGGCGAAACGGTCAAGAAGCCTGCGTTGCACGTCGCCATCACTAAATACCTGGAGCAGATCGACGCGCTGAAAAAGCCCAACACTCATCGCAAATATGAAGCCGTGCTCAACCGCTTCGGGGAGTTCTTCCGCGACTGCGTCTCGATCGACTCGATCTCCGGTGACGACCTGACGCGCTTCGTCGTGACACTCAAGAAAGATCATGGCTTGGGATCCAATACGATCCTGCACAACGCGGTCATCGTCGCGCAGTTTCTCAAGCGTCATGGGAGGAGCGGGATCACGCGAGAGCTGTCGCTACCGGAGCGCATCACGCCGCTCGTGAAGATATACCGTCACGAGGAGCTTGTCCGCTTCTTTGCAGCCTGCTCCGATCAGGAACGCGCCTTGTTCGCCACGTTTCTGCTAACCGGTTTCCGCGAGCAGGAGGTGATGTTCCTGCGCTGGAGCGACATCAACTTCGAGTTGCGGACTGTGCGGGTGACTTCGAAACCGGAACTGGGATTCTACCCGAAGCGATGGGAAGATCGTGAGATTCCGGCTCCCGCGGAACTCATCGACGAGCTTCGGAAGCATACGCATCGCCCGAACTGCCAATTTGTGTTCCCGTCCCCTACTGGGAACCGCGAACAGCACATGCTCGACCACTGCAAATCCATCGCGAAGCGCGCCAAACTCGACCCGGCAAAATTTGATCTGAAGACGTTTCGTTCCACCTATGCCACAGGAATGCTGCGCAGGGGGTTCGATGTACGGACCGTGCAGCACTGGATGGGCCACAAGTCCCTGGAGACCACGATGCGCTACCTGGCGCCGGCCACTGATGTTCACGACGAGTTGGACCTAGTGACTATTCCGTCCGTCGGGAAGGCTGCCCCGGCGCCGCGAAAGTCCGCCGCGCGCGAGACACGTTCTCTTCGGAAGGGAGGACGATCAAATGCCCGCGCCGAAGGGCCGGTAGCCGCTGGCGCGGTAAAACCCGGTACTTGAGCATTCCGAGCCTTTGCGCATGAGCCAGTGATGGATGCGCCGGTCCGAGTGGCCCTAGAAAGTTGCTCCTGAGACAATTGACGGGAGGGACGGGCAACTATGCAGATAACGATAGAGCTGCCGGAGGACATCGCCGTAGGGCTTGAGTCGAGGTGGAAGGATCTGCCTCGAGCAGCGCTCGAAAGCCTAGCACTCGAGGCATATCGGTCGCGTGCCCTCACCGCTGCACAGCTTCGGGCGGCTCCTTGTTTTCGAGACGCAGATGCAGGTTGACGCCTTTCTAAACGAGCACGAAGTCTTCGACTACTCGGCGGCGGATTTCGAACAGGACTGTGAGACTCTTCGGGAGCTCCGAATGAGAAAAGTTCGGCCCTGAGCTCGGCCTTTTGTCAACAGCGATGCGTGTGCTCCCGAGTCCCCACAGAGTTGCGCATCTGCTTGCCAGGCAGCGGCATGATCTCCATTCTCTCCAAACCGTCGACCCCGCAACCTGCCGTGCCTTCGCTACGCTTGCCGGAGCTCGCGGTGTTGGTCATCACTGTGACGCGAAACATAATTGACAACGGGCACAACCCATCAGATTTCTTTAACCGGAGCAAATACGTCGGCCCGATAACGCTGTGACGCTGATTGCATCCGAGCCCTCCCAGTATCCGTTGCGATCATGACTAGTCATCTCGCGTCGACTAACGGGAATCGAACCCATATTCGCCACCCTCTCCTGTTTCCTATAAGTTACTGAAACCGCAAACTCAGGGATCACCGTATTCGCGGGAATCTCAGGCCGTTTGTACAAAACATGTACACGGAATTGGCCAAAGCTTTTCAGTGTTTGATGCCTAAGACGTGGGAATCGCAGGCAACGGCGAACCGGTCAGGCGGTCCCTGACAAGCTTGGCAAGGAAAGCCGCGAACGGCCCGATGTTTTCCTCGACGCTCGCTTTTTCGAGCGCGGCCATGTACGTCTTGCGATCCGAGAGGGGAATAATCGTCCACGGATAGCCTGCCGCCGCCATCATCGTGTTCATAAGAAACCGTCCCATGCGCCCGTTGCCGTCCATGTAGGGATGGATATAGACGAAGATAAAATGCCCGAGCGCCACCCGGACAGCCGGATGTTCCTCTGCGCGGAGCAGATCGAAGAAGGTTGGCATGGCATCCCGTACCGCCTCCTTGTTCAGCGGAACGTGCATCGAGTTGCGGATAAAAACCTGGCCATTGCGATAACCGGCAAGGTCCGAGGCCCGCAACAGGCCCGCCGCCACGCTCGGCGCGAACATCTCCCGATACCAAGCCCGGTGATCCTGCTCGGCGACGGCTCCCGGGTTTTCTCCCTTGAGAACCTTGCCTATGCTTTGCTCGACGAGTTGGAAGGCCTGCCAATACCCGCGCGCGGCCATGGCGTTGCGCTGCTCGCGGTCCTGTTCGTAAATCTCGGGATTCCAGCTTCCGCTGCGCACCCTCTCGATCAGTGACGCCGTGACGCGGTAGCCCTCGATCGATAGCGAGTGATAGGCATCTGTCACGTAGGCCTCTTCCACGCCCTTCATGTAAGCGGCCTTGTTACGCGGCAGACCCGGCGCGTCCGGAAACGCCTCAATCATCGGCCCGCGCATCTTCTGCCAGAGAAGCTTGATCCGATTGACGTAGGGCGACGTTTCCCGCGGTGGCAGTGTCATGACCGGCTGTTCGCTGAACGGATTGTTTTCGCGCACGCCGTAGCCGGCGGAGGTCATGGCGGCAATGATCTCGTCGGCAATCGCGCCTCGTCCGCAGTTGCGGAAACCGCCCGCCAGCCTGCCCGCGATGGTGCTGTGTCCGCCGTCCAGCAGCTTGCCCAGCAGATCGGAGGCGTCGCGGATCATCGCTAGGGCGGCGCGGGCGTCGGTTGCCTGATTCATGAAATACCGAGGCGAAGCTTCGATCAGCGCAGCCTCCAATCCGTACAGTCGCAACCCATCTCTTTCGACCCTGTCAGCGGATGGTGGCAGCGCCGCCTGGAGGTCGAAGAGCGACGTTCCGTGCGGCAGCTTTGTCACGCTGTTGGTGCCTTTGGGCGAACGTACGGACAACTGGCGGGGAATGGTGCCGTTCCCAACGTGGATCGACAAGGATTGTTCCGGAGACAGGCTCCAGTTCTTATGGAACCGGTGCTCCAGATAGGCCGCCGCGAAACGCCAAAAGGAGGTATACCACGCCGTGCTTTCGCCCTTGCGGTCATCAGGACGGCTCGGGATATACCAGCCCTTCATGACCTCCTGTAGAAAGCCGTTCTTCAGAAGGCGCTCCCGATGAGTCCTGGTCAGGTCGCGCGCACGAATGGCTGCCGCACCGTTGGCGTTCTGGAGCTTGTGCAGAACCTCAAGGGATTCGGCCAGTTTTTCGGAAGGGGTCGCCATGACGCATCAAAACTAGTTTTTCATGTTGTTCTGAAATTAGGATATCATGTTGTATCATACCTAGGCTATGCAGTCGAGGATTTTCTAGGCTTTCGTGCTCCGGCCCGGCGTGATGGCGGCGGAGATCTCGACCCTGCAATTCGGTCGTCATGACTCCCGAATCTGTGGTGCAAATCTTCGTCTGGAGCAAGCGTAGGTCCGGCGACACGAACGGATCATCGAGGTTCTCGCTCATCCCCAGTCTCGCTGACCAATGCTGCGACCCTCTGTCATGCCAGACCGCGCTCAGCAGCCTGGCGGGCCGGTGCGGACAGATTGCGGCACAGACCAGGGTCGCATCCGCACGGGCGCCTCGCGGGCGGCGCCAAGAAGTAAGCCCGCCACTCAAATTCCCCGGGCTGGTTGTGTTTAGCGAGGGTAGACATCCGCGGGCCCACGGAACCGCGGGGCTGAAGATTTCTGGACCCGAATGTTCTTGCGTCACGGTCACCTGCCTACCCGGCAGGCTCATGAATGGTGGCGATCTGCTGCGGTAAACTGGACTTCTCGCATATTTCGATTCTTGCTGGGGTTCCGGCTGTCGGTCGTCAAGCGTCGTGGAGCGAGAGGACCACTATCGTGGAACCTTCAAAACAACATCTCGAATCCCTCCGCAAAGATGAGGAGTTCGCCTTGTATCGCTCGAACCAGCCCGGTTCAGCGTCAGTTCTCCTGCTAGCTCCTGCTTCGCAAGCCGCGATTTCTCTGGAGAATGTCGGGCTTTATTCCGAGCTGCAACGCAGCGAAGCTTTCCTGGCTCAGGGCGAGAGGATGTGCCAAACGGGCAGTTTCGGGTGGAATATTTCGAGCGGAGAGATCTACTGGTCGGACGGGACCTACAAGATCTTTGAGTATGATCGAACGGCTAAGCCAACGATAGAAATGGCATTTCAGCGAGTTCATCCCGACGACAGAGATTTCGTTCGGCAGGCTCACGAACACGCGATCAGTGAAAAGACGGACTTCAATTTGGAACATCGTCTGCTCATGCCGGACGGCGCAGTCAAACACGTCCACGTCATGGGCCGCGCGTTGCAGACCTCGTCAGGCGACCTCGAATTTGTGGGCGCCGGAACGGACATTACCGCGGCAAAGCTGGCCGAAGAGAAAATCCGCCAAAGCGAAAGCGAGCTTCGACAGATTCTGGATTTCGCTCCGCAGCACGTTTATGTGTTAGGGCCGGACCCGGACACCACGCGGCTCTATGTGAATCAGGCCGCGCTCGATTATCTCGGCCTGACCGCTGATGAGTGGCGGATCTGCGACGGCCGCAAGTTCTTTCATCCGGACGATTGGGAGCGCGCGACGCGCGAGGCTCAAAGCAGATTCGCCGCCGGACTTCCGCACGAAGTCGAAGTGCGTTTACTGGGAAAGGACGGGAAATATCGCTGGTTTCTCCGACGCTGGAACCCGCTGCGGGATGAACACGGACGCCTCACCCGTTGGTATGTCGCCGGAACCGATATCGAGGATCGAAAGGCGGCGGAGCAAAGGCTCCAGGACGAGAATGTTTCGTTGCGCGAAGAACTCGACAAAGCATCCATGTTCGAGGAGATCGTGGGAAGTTCGGCGGCGCTGAAAAAGGTGCTCTCCTGCATCTCGAAGGTCGCGCCCACCGACTCCAGCGTTCTGATCACCGGCGAGACCGGCACTGGCAAGGAACTAGTGGCGCGTGCCATTCACCGGCGGTCACGGCGATCCTCACACAGGTTCGTCAGCGTGAATTGCGCCGCGATTCCGCGTGACCTCATCGCCTCGGAATTATTTGGCCATGAAAAGGGCGCGTTCACGGGAGCAACACAGCGTCGTTTAGGACGCTTTGAGCTGGCCGAAAAAGGCACGCTGTTCCTGGACGAGATCGGAGAACTGCCGGCCGAAACCCAGATTGCTCTTTTGCGAGTTCTTCAGGAACACGAATTTGAGCGCATCGGGGGAACTGGGACGATTCGCGCCGATGTTCGTGTGATTGCCGCCACCAATCGCGACCTGGAGTCCGCGATCGCCGCAGGTACTTTCCGAAGCGACCTGTTTTACCGGCTGAATGTCTTTCCCGTCGAGATGCCGTCTCTGCGCGAACGAAGAGAGGACATTCCCTTGCTGGTGAGGTATTTCCTGAATCGCTACGCTCGGGAAGCAGGCAGGCGTTTTACCGCGGTCGACAAGAAGAGCCTGGACTCGCTGCAAGCGTATACCTGGCCCGGTAATATTCGAGAATTACAGAACGTGATCGAGCGGTCAGTCATTGTGAGCGAAACAGAAACATTTTCAGTGGATGGAAGTTGGCTTTCCCGGCAACGTTCGACTGCCCCGGATATCCGGTCGGGCCTCTTCAACAGGCGTCCCGCTCAAGAGAAAGCCATCATTGAAGCCGCCTTGCACGAGTGCGGCGCGCGGGTGTCCGGGCCGTCAGGAGCCGCTGCGAGACTGGGCATTCCCGGGACTACTCTCGAATCGAAGATCAAGGCACTGAAGATCAATAAGAACCGCTTCAAGGGGATCTCTCGAAAAACAGCGGGCTCTACGGACTGATTCGCACCGACGTCATAAAAGGCTTTTTTACGAACTTCGTAAATTAACGATGTTTCGTAAATTGTCAGCTTCACTAATACCTTTAATTTCAGCCACTTTCGGTTGGACCTGGACCTGCATCTTTGTAGGCCAAGGTCTTCCTCGGAAGAGCAGCGTGTTCAGAATTCACAGGTCGGAAAACGGGGAAGTGGTTTTTAGGATAAGCGGTCGGATCGACGCAGAGCATATCGCCGAATTGGAAACACTCATCGGCGCGGAAGGAAAGGGCCGGCGCATCATTCTCGACCTGAAAGATATGACTTTGACAGGTCAAGACGGCATCGATTTTCTGACCCGGTGCGAAGCATCTGACATCGCGCTGGTGAATTGCGATCCATACGTTCGCGAATGGATCACCAGACAACAAAGCAAGTAGCGCATCAACAGGGCGGGATTCTTATGGAGAGCAAACTGGGGTAATCACCATGGTCGAGACTTCCGTGGAGCGAACGCAAAGTGATATGTGGGTGGACGTGAGTATGACAGTTAACGGCTCGCTACGGACGCTAAGAGTCGAGCCGCGGACGACATTGCTCGATGCATTGCGTGATGAACTGGCCTTGACTGGCCCGAAGAAATCGTGCGATCGCGGGGAATGCGGGGCGTGCACAGTCCACATCGAAGGCAGGCGGGTTCTGTCTTGTATGACTCTGGCGGCGATGCACGATGGCCATCAAATCACCACCATTGAGGGGTTGGAGAGCAACGGCAGCCTGCACTCGCTCCAGGAGATGTTCATCGAGCATGACGGGTTTCAGTGCGGTTTTTGCACGTCGGGCCAAATCATGTCTGCTGTCGCAATGATCGAAGAAGCGAAAGCAGGCTGGCCGAGTGCCGCAACGATAGACGTCACGAAGCCATTCACGATTGAGGATCTTACGCGGGCAGAGATTCGCGAGCGCATGAGTGGCAATCTGTGCCGCTGCTCGTGCTACCCGAACATCGTTGCGGCCGTCGCTGAAGCTGCGGGGAGGCATTAAAGCCATGCATCCCTTCACGCTTTCGCGGCCAACCGACGTTTCAGCGGCGATCGCGGCACATGCTCAGAACGCCAAGCTAGCCTTCATAGCGGGCGGCACCGACCTGATCGGTTTAATGAAGGACCGGGTCACGCTGCCCGACCATCTATTGGACATCAATAGGCTTGCCGGGATGTCGCAAATCGAAGCGCTAAGCGACGGTGGGCTGCGCATCGGCGCGTTGGCGCGAATGAGCGATGTGGCAGCGAACCCGGACGTGAGGTCTCGTTTCCCGGTCATCGCCGAAAGTCTACTGTTCGCCGCATCGGGCCAACTCCGAAATATGGCGACTATCGGCGGGAACATCATGCAGCGTACCCGCTGCACTTATTTCCGGGATGAGGATGACCTGCCTTGCAACAAACGGCGGCCGGGCTCCGGGTGCTCGGCGCGTTATGGGATCAACCGCAATCACGCTATCTTCGGATGGTCCGATGACTGCGTAGCGACGCATCCCTCAGATTTGGCAGTGGCGCTTGCGGCCCTGGATGCCAACGTTTTAGTGCGCAACCCTGGCGGACAACGATTGATTTCGTTTGCCGAGTTCTACCGTCTGCCCGGCAACACTCCGGAGCATGACAACGTGCTCGAACGGGGCGATCTCATTGTGGCGATAGAAGTCCCCGCCCGTAGCGAAGGCCGCGCTTCGCATTACTTCAAGCTTCGCGATCGCCAGTCGTATGAGTTCGCTCTTGTTTCTGCAGCAGTGGCTGTAGCGGCCGAACGTAGGCGGATTAGTCTGGTGCGGATCGCGATGGGCGGCGTGGCGCACAAACCTTGGCGGCTCACGGAGGCTGAAGCCGCCTTACGGGGAGTGTCGCTTGACGACAGTGGTGCACTGAAGGGAGCGATCGCGACTTCGTTCGCCGAGGCTCGACCGTTGGCGCACAACGCTTTCAAGATCGAGCTTGCGCAGAGAGTCGCACTTCGGGCGCTCGAAACTGCGGGAGCACATATATGAACGCCATTGGACAGCCACTTTCGAGAATCGATGGGCGCCTCAAAACGACGGGCGCCGCGCGCTACACGGCGGATATTCCCGTAGCAGATGTTGTCTATGGCGTACTCGTCCAGAGCACGATTGCAAACGGCCGGACAGTCGCGATCGACTCGAGCGCAGCTGAACAGGCTCCCGGTGTCCTCAAGGTTTTTACGCACGGCAATATGCCACGCATGAACCCGACGCCAAAACCGTGGAGCCACTTGCATCCGCACGGGCAGTCCTATCTTCCGCTGCAAGACGACAAGATTCTGTACGCTGACCAACCCATCGCTCTCGTAGTCGCCAGTACACACGATCAGGCAGCTTTTGCCGGAACGCTGATCAGGGCAGACTACGAAACGCAGCCCGCTGCGGTGTTCGACCGGCAAACGGCGAAAGACGCTATCCAGCCTCCCCAATTCCTCTGGCCCGTGTCGTCATCGGTTGGCGATGCCGATAATGCGATCTCCAGCAGCGCCGTGCAGATTAAGCAGACGTACTCTACGGCGGATCGGCATCACAATCAGATGGAGCCACACGCAACGACCGCTGTCTGGGACGACGGGACGCTTACGCTGTATGAAACCACGCAGCACATTTTCGGGACGAGAGAACTCGTCTCTATGGTTCTCGGCATTCCCCGAGAGAAGGTCAACGTCGTTTGTCATTTTCTGGGCGGTGGTTTTGGCGGCAAGGCGTATGTCTGGCCTCATACTTTGATCGCGGCACTCGCCGCCAAGGTGCTGAACAGGCCGGTCCACGTTCAGCTCTCGCGCGCACAGATGTACTCCATGGTCGGCCATCAGACGGCGAGTATACAGATGATCAGGCTCGGAGCGGAACGCAATGGCAAGCTGAACGGCATTCGCCACGACAGTGTGACGCCGACATCAATGTTCGACAACTACATCGAGTACGCGGCGCTTTGTCCCCGGTCGCTTTGGGCCGCAGATGGCGGAATCGCGACCAATCACAAAATCGCGCATGTGAATCGCAACACCCCGACCGCGCTTCGAGCGCCGCATGAAGCGCTCGGTCATTTTGCGCTTGAGAGCGCATTGGACGAGCTTGCTTACGCCACAGGAGTCGATCCGCTAACTGTTCGCCTACTCAACGATACGGACATCGACCCGGAGAGTGGCCGTCCATTTTCCACACGCGCCATGCGCAAGTGCTTGATAGAGGGCGCTGCGAGGTTCGGCTGGGAGAAAAGAACATCCGAGCCTTGCTCGATGCGCGACGGCCGCTACGTGATCGGGCAGGGTATGGCGGGCGCGATCTACACACATTGGCGCTGGCCGGCACAGGCGCGGGTCACGCTGATGCGCGACGGGTCAGCGCTAGTCGAGGCCGGGACTCACGAACTGGGAACAGGTACGTATACCGTGCTTCAACAGATCGCCGCCGAGACACTGGGGATGCCTCCGGAGAGAATAAGCGTTCGAATTGGCGACACAAGGCTCCCTACGTCCCACGCCTCGATCGGCTCCGCTACCCTGGCAAACGCCGGCGCCTCGGTCATGCTGGCCGCGAAGGACGCACGCGACAAAGCAATCGCGCTCTCTCGAACTGGCCAGTTTGCGCCCTTCGCCGATGCGAAGAGCACCGATGAAATTGTCGCCAGCGCAGGAAGTCTGGTGGTTTCAGGGCAGTCTGTGAGCTACGCCGACTTGCTCACCCGGAATGATGTCCCCTCGCTGACCGGTGACGGAAACTACGATCCCAGCCCCGAGGGAACGAAAGCCACCTTCAGCTTCTCCGCGGTCTTCGCCGAAGTTCGCGTTGACGCGGACCTTGGGCTGGTGCGTCTGAATCGTTTTGTAGGCGCGTATGACTGCGGTCGCGTGATCAATCCTAAAACCGCCCGCAGCCAGGCGATCGGCGGAATTATCTGGGGTGTCGGCCAGGCCCTGATGGAACAGTCGGAAACCGATCCGGCAATGGGTCGCTTCATCAATCGCAACTACTCCGGCTACCTGGTGCCGACGTGTGCGGATATCCCAGAACTCGATGTCTTGTTCGTGGGTGAGTTCGATGAGGAAGCCAGTCCAATCGGCGGAAAAGGTCTCGGCGAGCTCACTTCGGTATCAGTAGCGCCAGCGATTGCCAATGCCGTCTATCACGCAACCGGTAAGCGCGTGCGGGACTTGCCGATCACGATTGAAAAGCTGCTGTGAAGCGGCGGAAGCGAACGCTAAGCATTTCGTGTCCCCGCAACGTAGCCAATGATGAGAGCGCACGCCACTGGCGCTTGGCACATCTTCAATTCGTTTTGCTCGAGGTCGGCACTCCAGCCATGACGCGGCGTGGATCGAAAGGCAGAAATCTACATGGCACCGATTAGCGAGAATCCGTTTGCCGCGCTAACGACCGTCGTGGCGCCTGCAATTCTGACCAACGCGTCGTCAGTACTTTGCTTGGGAACTGCCAATCGGCTTGCCAGAGTCGTGGACAGGACACGCGTCGTATCGGCGGAACTCGCGCGTGTTGTGCCAAACGCAAAGAGTTGTGTGGTCTGCCGACGCCAACTGGAGGCTCTCAGAGCGCGATGGACCCTTGTTCTCAGGGCGCTGAGGTTGTTCTACCTGTCTCTTGGATCGTTTGCTGCGGCCACTCTGATCTCGCTTTTTGGGGCGGTAGTTGCAAGTTCTGGCCTGCACATCCCTTTCCCTTTCATCGCTCTCCTGGGCCTTGTTTCCGGCACACTTGGCGTCGCCGGGTTGGTTTTCGGTTGCTCCATAATGGTGCAGGAGACACGGCTGAGCCTTCAGAATCTCGAAGAAGATGTGAGGCTAACGGCTCCTGACGTCGAGAATACCTGATGGCTGCGGTGGCCGTTGCTGGCGCGCCACCTTCATGATCGCTACCCATGGAAAAAGACGCACGGTAGACTTGCCAGACCAAGACAGCGGCGGAGCAATAATGAACCAGTAGACCAGCACCGGTTCAGTTCCCCCAACATTAGAGCGTCAGTGTGGCTTGCGAAACAGCTAGACCCTATCGGAACACATCGTTCCAAAAGCAGCTAGCCCCTCCAAGCTGATTCGCGCCTCCTGCATTTTTGCGACATTCGTAATTAACGAAGTTCGTAAATTATACGATCCAGTAACGCATTTCTTTTCAGGTACTTCAAATTGGTGCTGGACCTGCATCTCATAGGCAGACTCTGCTTCTTGCACCCGGCTTGCGGCTGTAGAGAGCGCAGATCATGAGAGGACAAATCCATGCAAACGGCTCAATCGGACTATTTCTCGGCCTATCGCCAACTGAAACTGACGCGAGACGCCAAGGGCGTGCTGGTGGTCGAGTTCCACAGCAACGGCGGCCCGTGCATTATGAACGCACAAGGCCACACGGAATTTGTCGACGCGTTTTACCGGATCGGACAGGACCGTGCTAACAAGATTGTCATCGTCACCGGCGCGGGAGGGGACTTCATTATCGATGTTGACTGGTCATCTTTCGGCGAGGTCTCTGATCCCGAAGTCTGGAGCCAGGTTCACGACGAGGGTGTTCAGGTTTTGGAAAACATCGCCAACATACGCGTGCCGGTGATTGCGGCGATCGAGGGACGCGCCTACGTGCACTCGGATTATGCATTGCTCGCCAATGTCATTGTGGCGGGCGAGGGTGCGACCTTTCAGGATGTCGCGCACTACGCCGTAGGTGTTACACCGGGTGACGGCATCTTCACCACGTGGAGTTATCGAGGTGGAGCGGGACGTGCCGAGGCGTTTCTGCTCGATCCGAAGCCCCTGCCGGCGGGAACTGCGCAGCAATGGGGAGTGGTCGCGGAGGTTGTGCCGAACGGGCAGGCGCTCAGTCGAGCGCGAGAATTGGCCGAACTGTACCTGAAGGCTCCGGAGGTTACACGTCGCAACACACGCGTACATTTCATCCAGCCGTTGAAGGAGCGCGTGGTGCGGGAAGTCGGCTATGGGCTTGCGCTCGAAGGATCGTCCGCCGCCGATCTCGTGAAATCAAAACAGGTCAAGAGCGAACCAGTTGCGTCGATGAAAAAGACTGGCTGAAGCCATGAGCTTCACTGACTCTTCGGGCAGACACCTTCACGGGATCGAGCCGAACATGAGCTTCACCGATTCTTCGGGCAGACACCATCACGGGATCGAGCCGATGGTGTCTGCCCGGAAAGCGGCGCCTCGCGATTCAACCGGAGCCGAAAAAAACGGTCTCCCAGATTCATGCCCCAGTGCATTACAAACAATAGCGGACAATGGCGTCCTCGGAGAGATTTATGAGTGATGACACCTTAGAACAGCAAAGTTACGACGCGGCAGAACATCAGAAGATTCAGGAATGGGCCTATCAAAACTGGCAGTGGAGAGGGAGCCCGATCGGTTCACCGGAGGTTGACTGGTTTCTGGCAGAAGAGAAATACCGAGAGCGGCATTCGCAGTAGCGGGGATAGTTCTGGTGTCTTTACCTTGCTATGAACCAAGCTGAACTGAGCTTGCGGCGTCCGGCGTGGACGGCGATAAGCTGAAGCGGGCGATCGCGGGTCGGGTGCGCTGTTCAGGTCCCAGGTTGCTGCGCTGCTATTTCATCTACTCGCTCCGGATAGAACGCAACATGTCCTTTAATCTGCGAAACGGCAGGAAACGGATTGTCGTATGACCACACCGCATTCACGGACTTCTTGCCTCCTGCGGACACACTGTAGTAATTGCAATCGCCTTTATAGGGGCAGTAGGTAACGTGATCCGTCCGTTCCAATTGGGAGAAATCAACGTCCTCGAATGGAATGTATTGGACCGGCGAATACGCAGCTTCGCGGAGGGTGAGGGCGCTCCGAGTATCAGCAATCACACGACCCGCGACTGACACGACGACGTGAGCGCGGTTGTGTTCGATGGAAATCGGATGATCTGGACCTGGAAGCTTGACCTGCTTTTCGTTCATGTTGTGACCTCCTCTTGAATGCAACTTCAACGGCGGCGAAATGGGGGGACGCCGCTGCCCGCAAGGCGGCCGTTCTGCCCAAAACATCATCTTGCCGTCTTACCGCCGTCGACGAGGTACGACGCACCGGTGATAAACGACGCCTTGTCCGACGCAAGAAACACGATGGTCTGGGCGATCTCTTCGGGTCGTCCTACCCGATTGAGTGGCACCGTCGCGGCCAGACCCGCCTTTTTTTCGGGAGTTCCGGTGAAGCGATCCAGCATCTCCGTATCAATGGGGCCCGGGGCGACCAGGTTAATGCGTACCCCCGATGCCGCAGCTTCGAGCGCGGCCGACTTGGTCAGGCCTTCAACTGCGTGCTTGCTCGCCGCGTATACAGAGGCGCCGGCAGCGCCCGTCCGGCCGTAGGTAGACGACACATTGACGATGTTCCCGCTTCCCTGGTTGAGCATCACCCGCATCTCATGCTTCATGCTGAGCAACGTACCCAGCACGTTCGTGTCGAACGTCGCCGCGTAGGTTTCTGCGGTCTGTTCCGTCACCGAGCCACGTTTCCCCTCAGTTCCTGCGCAATTGACAGCCACGTCCAGATGACCAAAGCGTACGATAGCCTGATCCACCAAGTCCCGCACTTCATTTTCGTTCCGGACGTCAGTGTGAACAAAAATGGCCTCCGCTCCGAGCCCTTGCAGCTCGGCAGCTAACTCGTGTCCTTTTTTATCTCGACGACCTGAAACCACAAGGTGTGCTCCTTCGTGCGCAAAGGCCAGTGCGGCAGCGCGCCCGATGCCTGTCAGTGCGCCTGTGATCAAAACAACGGGTGAACTCATCGCTATTCCCTCCTTAATTGATTTGGAAGCCCTTCACGTCAGGCATTCATTCCGCCATCCACGGTGAGGTTTGACCCGGTAATGTAGGAGGACTCCGGGCCGGCGACGAATGCCACCATCGCGGCGATCTCGTCAACACGCCCGTAGCGGTCGAGCGCGGTGGCGGCCTTCTGAGGCACCGCCCAATCGCCCGCTGCGGGATTCAAATCGGTGTCGATCGGACCCGGCTGGACGTTGTTGACCGTGATGCCTCGGCTCCCGATCTCTCGAGCCAGAGCCTGAGTGAACATCTTCACGGCTCCCTTAGTGCCCGCGTAGGGAACAAGGCCGGGCGCCGCGACGCGCTCGCCGACGGCGGAACCGATCGAGATGATGCGGCCGCCGCTCTTCATGTGCTTCAGCGCCGCCTGCGTCGCGATGAACACGCCACGGACGTTGATGTCAATCACACGATCCATCTCCTCCAGCGTGGTTTCTTCGAACGGCTTCGGAATGGCGGTGCCGGCATTGTTCACCAGCACATCAAGCTGGCCAAAGGTCGCAACGGTTTTTTCGACCGCAGCCTTCACAGCTTCAGCGTCGGAGGCGTCCGCTTGAATCGCAACAGCCTTTCCGCCATTGCTTTCAATCGCTTTGACCACTGCGGACGCGGCGCTGGCGTCCTTCGCGTATGTGATGGCCACACTTGCGCCATCTTTAGCCAGCCGTTTTGCGATCGCTGCGCCGATGCCACGCGAACCGCCGGTAACAAGTGCAACTTTTTCGGTTAAAGCCAACATGTGATCTCCTATGCTTTCTGCGAGCGATTCAGCCCTTTGCTGATTTCAACCGGCCTGGTATGTTGATGTGCCGTCACTGCCAACAGATTTGGCACAACTGAGGAATAGCGGCTATTCCTGATAGGAATGCACGATGGAGAGGAGAGAACGTTTGTTATACCGGTTCCTTAATTGGGACAATCAAGCCGTAGAATCGTTGTTAGTGGCATAGCATCTATTCCATAGAAGAATAGGGAGGTTCATGTGGACAAATTCGATGCGATGCAAATGTTCGTCCGCGTAGTTGAAAAAGGGAGCTTCTCCGCTGTCGCAAAGGAACGCGGAATCGGTCAACCTGCCGTGAGCAAGCAGATCTCCGCCCTTGAGAATGAGCTCGGTACCGAACTCATTCACCGCACATCTCGGTCGATTGCCCTAACTGAACCAGGTCGCGACTTTTACGAGTCTGCTTTGCACATTCTGGACGACTTTGAGAACGCGACTTCAATCGGCAGAGGTCAAACTGCGCCGAAAGGTCTCATTCGCGTGACCGTTCCTCCCACGTTCGCCCGTCTCCACATGGTGTCAAAGCTGTCTGCATTTTTTGCCGCCTACCCAGATTTGGCAGTTGAGATGTCGGCGTCGGAGGGTCCCTCAACCATCATCGAAGACGGCTTCGACCTGGCGATCCACTCAGGTGAGCTTCCAGACTCCACCTTGGTTGCCCGAAGATTCGCGCAGACGATGATCATTCTGGTCGCCACTCCTCAGTACCTTTCACGGCACGGCGCACCGGAATCGCCGGACGATCTCAAGCGTTTTCGATCTGTCGTTTTTGTCGAGAGAGGCTCCGTACAGCCGTGGAGCTTTGGTTCTGGACGAGACGCGAAGGGCGTTATCCCCACAGGAGTCTTTCGTACCAGCGATATTGAACAGATGCGGATGGGTGTCCTTGAGCATCTGGGTATTGCCCAGGCGCCGGCATGGCTCTTCGCCGCAGAACTCAGGGAAGGTACTGTTGTACGTCTCTTAACTCCGTATGAACGGACTGTGCCAATCCTTGCGGTTCGACCTGCAAGCCGCCGGCTGTCGACCAAAGTGCGGATCTTCATCGAACACCTGGAGAAGACGTTCGCGCTCTGCACCCAGTTCAATCCGCGGTCGGCCTAAACTATTGTGCGGTGCGGTCTCGTAACGGTCACGATCGCACCGGCTCGCCTCTGGCTTCCAGCAGCTCTGTTATTGTTGCCTAGTTAACAGGTCGTTTGAGCTCTGCCCTCAACTGGGAGGGCGTCGTCCCTTCCCACGTTCGAAAAGCTCGATAAAAGGAATTCGAATCCTCGTAGCCGAGCAGGTACGCCACCTCTGCGACATCGATATCCGGCCGGTTGAGATACTCGCGCGCCAGTTCCTGGCGCGCCTCCAGAAGCAACTTACGAAAAGTCGACCCGTCGTCGTCGATCCGCCTCTGCAGGGTCCGATCGCTTAGCCCAAGCTCGCGCGCCACCGCCGAGACGTCGGGACGGGCCCCGGCCAGCAGGTGTTTAAGAATCCATTTCACCTGCTCGCTGATCGAATGCTGCGCACGTTGCTTTTTCAAAGCTTTGTCGAGTTGTGGGTCCAACATTTCAAGCAACTCGGCATTGTGGGTGAGGAACGGCCGGTCGAGATCGGCCGAGTGGAGGACGAGAATATCCCGGCGCGCTCCGAATTTGACCGGGCATTTGAAATAAGCTTCGTGGATCCTGGTCGCTTCTGCTTTGCGCTTGAGCTCCACCCTTTTCGGATTCACCGGATGCCCCGTGCCGCGGCGACCGAGTTCAACGAACGACGCAAAGGCGGCGTCCGTCAAGAGGGGCGGCGTTTCCTCCTGCGCGTGTTGCCACACCGGCTCTATTAAGCATTCGTCCTTGCCGATCTTGATTTGCAGCTCCTCGGGCGTACACAATTGCTTGAAGCGAGCAAGGCGCGTGAGAGCGTCCCGGTAGTCGCGGGCGTAGTAGGCCGCCATCGTTGACGGTGGCCGATTTCCAACGTCGATCTGGGTGGCAATTTTCAGACCTGCGGCGGCATCGGAAGAAAGCTCGCCTACGGCACGCCAAAGCGCGAAGAACTGCGCTGTGGTCACAAGGTTCTTCTTGCCGTCATAGACTGTCACTGGCACCCGAGCCTGGCTCAGCACGGCTGCCGGCGTGAGTCCGATCTTACCGAGCCCTATCCAAAAGGCGTTCGCGGCTTTGAAACGGTCTGGTACGTTGACGGTCATCTTTCTCTCACTGCTCAGTTTCGCCTTGGCACTGCCTTTGCATTTCAGGACATTTCTCGGGTTAGCTGATGATCGCTTTGGGTTCCAGATATTCCTGCAGTCCGAAGATCCCGCCTTCCCGACCAATTCCCGATTGTTTGAACCCGCCGAAGGGAGCAAACGGATCGTGGCCTATTGTATTGATGAGGACCCGGCCGGCAGCAAGTTTGCGCGCCACACGGTTCGCGCGTTCCGGGTCGGCCGAGCTTACGTAAGCGATGAGCCCGAATTCCGTGTCATTGGCTATTTCAATGGCTTCAGCTTCCGTCTTGTACGTCAATATCGACAAGACCGGTCCGAAGATCTCTTCCTTCGCGATGCGCATGTCGCGCGTGACGTTGGCGAACACGGTGGGCTTCACGAAATTCCCATTCTCAAGCCCGGAAGGATGACCTTCGCCGCCGATAACGAGTTCCGCGCCTTCCTCGATGCCCGACTTGATGTATTCCTGAACGCGCTTATACTGCTTTACGCTGGCCAATGGGCCGAGAGTCACATCCTTGTTTCGCGGATCGCCCATCTTGATTTGTTCGACGGCCGCTTTCACCAATCGCTTCACTTCGTCCAGCCGGTCTTCCGGCACGATCAGGCGCGAAGCCGCGATGCAGGCTTGACCGTTGTTCAGGTAACAGGCTGCGACAGCCATCGGAATGGCAGTGGAGAAATCGGCGTCGTCCAGAATGATGTTCGGCGACTTGCCGCCGAGTTCCAGCGTCAAGCGCTTCATCGTGTCCAGGGAGTTCTTCGCGACCAGTTTTCCGATCTGCGTCGAACCGGTGAACGCGATCTTTTGAATGTCGGGACTTTTCGTCAGCTCCGTCCCGACGACCTCACCGAGGCCGGTCACGAAATTGATAACGCCAGGAGGCAAACCGGCTTCATGAAAAGCGTCCATCAACACTTCCGTTTGCATCGCGCTCATCTCGCTGGGCTTGATGACAACAGTGCATCCGGCAGCGATTGCCGGAGCCACCTTGATCGCGATCGAACCGGCGCTCGAATTCCAAGGCGTAAATATGCCCACCACGCCCGCCGGTTCCATGACGACTTTGGAAGTCCCGACAGTTCTTGCCAGATCGAAGTCCTTGAGAACTTCTTTGAAGTGCAGGAAAATGTTAGCCGCGAGGTTGTTCGAGCCCTTCGCGCGGTCTTGCGGAGCGCCGTATTCCAGAACCGTCGCGTCAACGAGTTGATCCATTCGCTTGGCGACGGCGTCATGCAACCGCTGCAGGCAGTCCATGCGGTATTCCTTGCCGCTTTGCGAAAAGGTATTGAACGCCTCCTTGGCCGCGGCGATGGCGTGTCGGGTGTCGATTTCATCCGCCATGGTGACCTTGCCGATAACCGTGTTGTTGGTCGGGTTCACTAGATCAACGACCTGCGTTCCATGGGGTGTGACGAAGTTGCCGTTGATGTAGGCGCGATCAAAGGCTCTTACCGGAGCTGCGGTTTCGTTTTCGTTCATTTGCGTTTACCCTTATGACATTCAGCGATCTTTGCCCAACTTCGCCGAGTCTCTCTGGACCCGGCTACAATTTCATTCTGGCCGAATAACGCACGGGAGTAACTAGCAAAAGACGCCACTCTTCTTGCAAAATATGCCAAACGGAGCGATATGCTCATTCGCCGTTGAGGTAGGGTCAGGATATCAACCTTCATTTATTGACGGTTCGCACGTCCGGCAGGCGCCGTACATCGTCGATGAAGTTCGCGAGCAAGGGAGAGGTGTTGTCCCGTCTCCATACGAGAGCCAAGGTCAAAGGCATCTTCAAGTCGACCACGGGTAGAACGACAACGGTCTCCGGGCACCGCCAGCGTGCCGTTCCCAAGACCCATCCCACGCCTAAGCCACTCGATACGAGGCCTAGGATGGTTGCCTCGTTCATGCCCTCCTGAACGATGCGGGGCGATTTTAAACCACCGCGATAGCATTCGTGCATCATGCGGTCGTAGAAGGCCGGGTTTGGCAACCTTGGAAACCAGATGAACGGTGCATCTGTTAAATCTCGCAAGCGGAGTTTCTTGAGCTTTGTAAACCCATGTTCTTTGGGCACGGCCAGTTCGACATGTTGAAAGGCGACGAGAAGCTGGTTCAGCTCCGGATCGGACTTTGGCATAAAGTTGACGAACCCCGCATCCAGACGACCGAATCTTATAGCCTCTACCTGCTCCACACTGGCTAATGGCCGAAGCTGGAGCTCGACGTCCGCTTGCAGCTCTCGAAATCGCCGGAACGATTCTGGAACCACGCCGCGCCAGCACGAATTCTCGGTGAAACCCACGCGTAGCGTGCCTGAGTGGCCGCGCGCCACCCTGCCGGCGCGGAGAGCTGCTTCGCTTATCTCCTGAAGAATACGGCGCGCGTCCTCCAGGAATAGCTCGCCGGCTGAATTCAATTTCACGCCACGCGGTAGTCGATCGAAGAGTGGGAAGCCTAGTTCCTTCTCCAAATCCTGAATCTGGCGGGAAAGCGCAGGCTGGGCCACGCGTAGTCTGCGGGCGGCGCGTCCGTAATGCTGCTCTTCGCCAATCGCCACGAAATATCTTAGATGTCGCAATTCCATTCTGATACTTTATCGCGATTGGTCTGATAGTAAAGATGTCTTGGACGTATTGAATAGTCTCTGTCAAATTAGACTCACGAAGATGAAAAGCAGCAAGAAGAAGCCAAGAGCCAAACCGATTCGGGAAAAGCGGCCAGCCTTGAAACCGCCGAAGCGGCAGCCTTTGGTTGCTATCCCGGCCGCGTTGGAACGCTAGGCCGGTTCGAACGCTCGTGTTCGAACGTAAGGGGGCAAGATGAAGGCGCTTGTACTTAACGCAGTCGGTCGTGAGTTCGATTTCGAGGACGTCGACATAGCCGCACCGATTGGACGCGAAGTTCTGATTGATGTGCAAGCCTCCGGTCTGTGTCACACGGACCTGCTCTTCGCTGCCAATCCTATCTTTCCGACCCCAGCCGTGTTTGGCCACGAAATCTCGGGAATCGTGGCGGAAATCGGCCCTGATGTCACGCAATTCCGTGTTGGGGATCACGTCGTCGGCTCTCTCGCTCAGTCGTGCGGTTCGTGCCCTCGGTGTCAGTCGGGTCGTTCCTTCCAGTGCCAACACCCGGAGGCGACATTAAGGCGGTCGACCGATGTGCCGCGGTTAAGCCGCAAGGGGCAAGCCTTGTATCAGGGCTTGGGGCTGGGCGGCTTCGCCGAACGAGCGCTGGTCCACGAGAACCAACTCGCGCTTGTGCCGAAGGAGATGCCCTTTGCCCAAGCGGCTCTGCTGGGATGCGGCGTGGTTACGGGAGCTGGTGCCGTCTTGAACACCGCGAACGTAGCGGCGGGGGATACCGTCGTGATCTTCGGTGCCGGAGGCGTGGGGCTTAACGCCATCAGCGGCGCTCGCATCGCCGGCGCGTCGCGGATTGTTGCTATCGACATTCAGCCAAAACGGCTCGAAGCGGCCAAGGCGTTCGGCTCTACCGACGTCATCGACTCCTCAGCAACAAAACCTGTCGAAGCGGTCCGCGACCTTCTCCCAGGAGGCGCCGATCATGTGTTCGACTTCGTGGGGCTGAAGGCTGTGGCGGAGCAGGGGCTCGCCATGTTGGGCATAGGCGGTGGTCTGTACCTCGTCGGCGTATCGAAACCTGAAGTGGGTATCGATCTGAACATCTTTGACGCGATCGGCGGCCAGAAGCGCGTCCAGGGCGTGAACTTCGGTTCGACCAACTTCAAGCGCGATATCCCCATGTATGCGGGGCTGTACCTGCAAGGCCGCATGAACCTGGATGACCTGGTTTCGAAAAGAATTGCGTTGCGTGACGTCAATGACGGTTACGCGGCGCTCAAAGACGGATCGCTCAATAGAGTGGTCGTCACGTCGTTCTGACAGGGAGCACATAAGGAGAGACACCAGCCATGAAAACCGCCACAAGCAGTGCCGAAATCAAGACACTCACCACCCATTACATCGACGGATCGTTCGTTGAATCTCACGGCAGCGAAGTCATGGACATCATCAAGCCTACCAACGGTCAGGTGATCGGCCGCGTAACGCTTGGAGATGAGGAGGACACAAAGCGCGCTATCGCCGCGGCCAACGGCGCATTCGCCACTTTCGGACGGTCAACCCGTGAAGAGCGCGCAAAGATCCTCCGCCGACTGCATGAAGCCGCCTTGGCGAGGCAAGATGAGCTGACGTCCGTGATGGTCGAGGAATACGGAGGCGTCGTTCAGTTCGCCGGACTCCTCGTCCAGTCGGGCATCGGCGCTTTCCTGGCTGCCGAGCAGGCGCTGCAGGAACTTCCACTGACAAGCACATGGGGCAAGACGACGGTCACCTTGGAGCCTGTCGGCGTTGCCGGTCTGATTACGGCGTGGAACGCCAACGTGTTGTTCATTTGTCTAAAGCTCGCCTCAGCCGTCGCCGCCGGCTGTACGGTTGTTATCAAGCCCAGCGAGTTGAGCTCACTCCAGACCCGAGTATTAGTCGAAGCGCTGCACGAGGCCGATCTCCCGAAGGGTCTCCTGAACGTGGTCACGGGACGTGGCAATCTCGTCGGCGCCGAGTTGGTGCGTAACCCTGGTGTCGCCAAGATCTCGTTCACAGGGTCGGTTGGCGTTGGCAAGTCGATCATGCGCGACGGGGCGGAAACCATGAAGCGCGTCACGCTGGAACTCGGCGGCAAGTCGCCTACCATCCTGCTCGATGACGCCGTTCTCGACCAGGCGATCCCCTCGGCCCTCGTCATGGCCTTCATGAACAGCGGTCAGGCGTGCGCCGCAGGGACGCGCCTCCTCGTGCCTAAGAGCCGGCTCGATCAAGTCAAGAAAGCAATCCTGAACGCTATGCCTGCCTTCCCCGTCGGTGACCCGGCTGATCCCAAGACCGCTGTTGGGCCGATGGTGTCGCAGAAACAGTACGATCAGATCCAGTCTTATATCCGCAAGGGCATCGAGCAAGGCGCTGAATTGCTGATTGGCGGCGAGGGTCATCCGGAAGGTTTCGAAACAGGTTACTTCGTGAAGCCCACGGTGTTTGTCAACGTGAAGAACGATATGACAATCGCCCAGGAGGAGATTTTCGGCCCCGTGCTCTCCGTCATCTCTTATGACTCCGAGGAGGAAGCGATCCAGATCGCCAACGATTCCAAATATGGCCTTCACGCAGCCGTCCTCGGGACCGACCTCGCCCGCGCGCGTCGAGTGGCCTCTCAGATACGGGCGGGTCGTGTCGTGATCAACAACATGACGGATGATCCGCAGGCACCCTGGGGAGGATTCAAATTCTCGGGCGTTGGCCGTGAATATGGCCGATACGGAATCCAGGCGTTTCTCGAAACACGGGCAATCCTCGAATAGTGGCTCGCTTGCTGGGCATAGCGGACTGTAAACCAAGGAGACTAGATTATGGGTAAACACATTAGCATCTCACCGGAAGAAGCCGCAGATCGCCTCGCCATCCGGGAGCTTGTCGAGGCCTACGCGCACTGTGCAGATCGTCGCGATGCAAAGGGTCAAATGTCGCTCTTTACCGCAGACACCCATTTCGTGGTGTTTATGAATGCCAAAGATCCGACACCTACACAGGAACTGCACTCGCGCGAGGAACTCGCTCCGGTCTTCGCTGACCTGAATCAGTACGCCGCGACCATGCACTTCCTTGGACAGACTACGATTCTGACGCTGACCGGAGACCGAGGTACAGGGGAAACTTATTGCATGCCCCATCACCTTACTATCGACGGCAATAGCCGGCGCCTGATGATTGCCGCTCTTCGCTACACGGATGCCTTCGTGAAGACGGACGGCCAGTGGCTGTTTGCGGAGCGCAAGCTCTACGTCGACTGGATTGAGGAGCGCAAACTATCGTGAGCGTTTCGGCGGCTGCCCAGAAGCGTCTCGTAATCGTCGGCGCGACCGGAATGGTCGGCGGATACGCCCTTCGCTACGCTTTAGACCACCCTGCTGTTGGGCAGGTGACGTCGATCGGCCGCAGGAAACTTGGCCTGTCCCATCCCAAACTGAACCAGGTTCTGCATCCGGACTTCGCGGATTGCTCTGCACTCGCGGGAGCACTCTCGGGCCAGGACGCAGTGATTTTCTGCCTCGGTACATACACCGGTTCGGTCCCGGACGCAGAACTCCGCAAAATAACCGTCGATTACACCGTCGAGTTCGCGCGCGTTCTCCACGGTAGCAGCCCCAACGCGACGTTCTCCTTCCTGAGTGGAAACGGCGCGGACCCGACCGGGCGAAGTCGGATGGCCTTCGCACGCTATAAGGGCGAGGCGGAGAAGGCTCTCCTGGAGGATGGGTTCCCGCGTGTTTACATATTCCGGCCCGCGTATATCTACCCCGTGGAGCCGCGTAAGGAACCGAATTTCAGCTACCGGCTGTTGCGAGTGATCTACCCGGCGTTTCGGGTGTTGTTCCCTAATCAGGTGATCCCCGCCGACGACTTGGCCCGAGCCATGGTGGATGTCGCCGTCCAGGAAACACGGGAGACCGGAGGCAAGGTTTTCGAGAACCGCGACATCCGCGCACTGGTCAAGGTCCGGTGATTGCCATCAGTGCGTGGCGATCCAGTGCCGCTAACCTTATCGCCTATCTGTCGCCATACTTCGCCGCTAAGGCGGGGATGGCCCCGCGCTCGAATGAGGACGCCGTCATCGCCACCGCGGAGAGCCTGCTTCGGTTTGGACTGGTGAAGCCCTAGCTTTTATGAACGACCTCGATATCGTGGCCGTCAGGATCGAGCACCCATGTCGCATAATAGCCAGGATAGTATTCGAGCCGAGCTTGAGGTGCTTCCTTGCTCTTGCCTCCGGCGTCCACAGCCGCTTTGTAGAATGCATCTACCTCAGCATGGTCTTTCGCTACAAATCCAACATGCACCGCTTGGGGATCGGGCTTTCCTTCTTTGAGCCAGAAAAAAGCTCTTTTGCCGTCACCAAAACCCTTCAAATCGGGGTGTCCGTCGTGGCCTTCGTAATCTGTAAAGTTTGTGATCCCAAGTGGCTTCAGGGCCTTGGCGTAAAAAGCGACTGAACGCTCGAAATCACTGACTGTGAGAATAACGTGGTCTATCATAATTTTGCCTTCTTTGGTTTCTCCAGAGCGACTTGTTGCAAGTAACCAACCTAGTTTTACTCCATCTGTCCTGTTAAGTAAGCCCGCGAGACCTCTGTTTCATCGCCGCATTTTCGAGATACACGACGCCATTGGGGGCCGAGCTACTGATGAATTCAGCGGCAAAAGCGCGCCCGATATCATCCTGCTCAATCGTCCCAAACGGTCCCGGAATGAGACGCCCCAACCAAGCAACATAGCCCGGCGTGTGAGCATTGCCTCCGATAATTCCCGGGCGGAAAATCGCCAGACTTTTGAAGCCGATACCTTGAACCGTTTCTTCTTTTAAT
This sequence comes from Bryobacterales bacterium, assembly GCA_963813145.1. GTDB lineage: Bacteria > Acidobacteriota > Terriglobia > Bryobacterales > Bryobacteraceae > Palsa-187. The sequence continues at coordinate 59,746 of CAWEXX010000001.1, read as the reverse complement.
CCCATGACCCGCACATAGCGAATCCTGCTTTTCGCTGAGCTTCCCGCTGCCGAGAGCAGCGCAAACTGAGCAACGCCTCCGGCATGGCAACCACGGGCAAAACCACCGACAACCCCAATTTCGAGGGCCTTCAATTCCTCCTCGCTCCACTTCATGCTGCCTTTACCGACGCCAACACAGGAGGCCCCATAGACAGGGTCGCCTAGCGCCACCATGCTCAGTGCAAGCTTGGTCACTTCTGCGGGAAACTGCGCAGCTGCCGTATCCAAGATCACCTGCCGCAAGCGATGGTTAGCGGTCAGAGGAATCGCCTTGCGATTGACCATCACCACTTCAGCGCAGGACGGCTCGGCAACCAGCGCCCGCACCACCGCGGCTCCGACCTGCCCCGTGCCACCGATGATCAAGACGCGAAATGCCATTTTAGGCCTCTTTTTTACGATTTTTTACGCACGATTCTGTTGCCGCATACTATCGCGATCGATTAGTTGCTGTCCCTATCGGCTGAGAACGCGACATTTCGCTGCGCTTCGATTGCAGCGAGACGATTGGCCAAGGCGTGAGAGATGGAATCGTACGCGGTGCTACCCAGTGCAAGGCGAAGCGCCGGCTTTGCGCTATCAGCGGCGGAAATCATGGCATCGACCGTGCGCCCAGCGTCGCCCTTGACGACAAAGCTTCCTTCGGCAATAGCCCGGCGTACCGCACCCGCGGGCGTGTCCTTGTAGATGTCCATCGGCGAGGCGCGCACCAGGCCGGCGCCGAAATTGGTAGCGGTCGGACCGGGTTCGACGATAATGAAGTCGATTCCGAAGGGCGCGACTTCCTGAGCGGCGGATTCGATGAAGCCTTCGATGCCCCATTTGGTTGCATGATACAAGCTGAAGGCCGGGTACGCGATCTGGCCGCCCTCGGATGAGACTTGAACAATACGTCCACCGCCTTGCTGCCGCAGATGCGGAATGGCCGCGCGGATGAATTGGATAGAGCCGATAAGATTGGTCGCAATCTGATGATCGATTTGCGCATCCGTGACCTCCTCGGCCGCGCCGAATAGCCCATAGCCTGCATTGCTCACTAACACGTCGATCCGGCCCAGTTGACGGAACGCACTCGCCAAAACCGCGCGGATGCCGGCCGTGTCCGTGAGGTCGAGTACCGGCACAACCAAGCGATCGCCGTGCTTCTTCTGAAGATCGGTAAGGCTGTCCTCATGCCGCACGGTGGCGACGACGCGATCGCCACGAGCCAGGAGGCGCTCCGTCATTAGACGGCCGAGACCCGAGGATGCGCCTGTGATGAACCATGTCTTGGTCATGATGATTTTCCTTTCAGTCTTTCCACACCCAACCTCCTGCCGCCGCGAAAAAGGTTATTTCCATGCCGTCGTCCACAGGGAAACGCGATCGTGACCTACGTCTAGCAGATCGCGCCGCAAGCGTCCAACTTCAGCAAGCGCATGTTGGGGACGCCGGAACGTTCGATTCCCCTATCCGTTCCTCGGGCAAGTGTAGAACTTGCCATGCCGCTACGCCACCGAACAGCTCCTTGACGCGATAACCATGATCCGCGAGAACGACCGCAGCCGTCGTGGCAAGGCTGCACCAGGTGTCCCAGCAATACAGAACGATCATCTTATCTTTGGGAAGCTCATTGAGCCTCTCCCCGATTTGCGTAGCCGGGATTTCCAGAGACCCCGGAATCTGCCAAGTCCGCGCGGCGCCCCGGAGGCGGACATCAACCAAGACGAAGTCCTGGTTGCCGGAATCTATCCATGCTTTCACGGTCGTTGGGCTTGCGTAGGCCGCCGCCTTGGTCCGAAAAAAATTCGCAACCAGCTCATCGGTTGAGTGTTCCATTGTTCCAGACTCCTTCTTGCCAAGCCTGAGGCGAGGCGATATAATATCAGGTACCTGATATATGATCTCAGGAGCCTGATACTATGTCAAGCAATATCTCTGTCCGGTCTCTAGTCGGCTACTTGATTAAGCAGTCTCAACATGCCGTTCGAACATCCATGGATCAAGAGCTACGCCGCCTTGACCTGACGACGTCTCAATATGCGCTGATGACAGCCATCGATGAAACACCTGGCTCTTCGGGAGCCGAGTTGGCCAGGCTCTGCTTCATCACGCCACAAAGCGTCTCGGAACTGGTCAAGGGTCTTCTGGAGCAAAAACTAATTGAACGAACCTCCTCCGAGACGCATGGTCGAGTCATCGAAGTTAGGCTAAGCACTCGCGGGAGGGAGCAGCTTCGGAAGGCTGAAATGCTCGTCCGCGCCCTTGAGGAGAAAATGCTTGTCGGGATGACGATCAAGCAACGCAATTCGCTGTCAAGCATGCTGAGACTTTGTGTCGAGAACCTCTCGAAAATGGGTAGTGTCCTAATTTGAAATCCATATTTCAGGCGTCCACCGCCGTAGCCACAAGACCGCGAATCCATTCCGAGACGGTTTGATGGCTTGCCTTGGCTGCTGATTCGATCCGCTTGAGATCGTTCGCGTTGAAGCGGACTGGCACAATGCGGCCCTTGGCGTCACCCTTCGGCAGCTTTGGGCGTCCCATCTTCTTAGGCTTCGGCTGGGGCATTGTTTCTAAACTCCTGTATGATTGCGGCGCGTACCGCAAGTATCGGAGATGTCACCGGATGACTATGTAGGACGGTCACGTGCCTTCGTGGGTTCTTGGGATCATCGGTATCGTGCGACCAAGCGTACAGCCGTGTTGCGGTCGGATGGCCGATCAAATCGAAAACCTCTACGACGCCTTCCCACACCGTGCGACCCTGAAACGTCTCTTTCACCGGGACGCTGGCCACGTGCGTAGATTCGACACCATGAAGGCGTCGAATCACGTCGCGCAATTCGTCGATATGGCTCATGCGGCGGTTCTCACCAAATCCGCCACAGTCCAGTAATCGGTGGTGACGCCAGCAGCCATCGCCGGAGTGCATTTCACGGTGCTGTGACGCTTGACGAAATTGTAATAGGCGAAGTGCAAGCCCACCGCCGCTTCGAAGTTATCCAACTTCTTGCTGAAGGCCAGCGTCAAGCGAGTCAGACGGCGCATGTGCAAGCGCGTGGTAGCGTTCAGGCGCTCTACGTAGCTGGTCGAGATCAGATCATTGTCCGGGTTGCCGATGACGACCTTCTTTTCGGACGAAACGAAATCAGGCGCGCTATAGCGGCGATTGTTGCTGACTTCCTGATGGCCGTAGGTCTTGATGATCTGGGCGAAGTCCACGTCGTTGCCGAACGCCCCCGCAATCGCGTCTACATACGCTGCAAGGCCATCCGTGGAGATCTGTACGCGGTTGTTCATCCGGTCCGCGATGTCCGCAACAAACGCGTTCGCTGTCTCGCGGTCGCGCTTGCCGACCATGAAGGCAGGAACCAGCTTCGTATCGGCATCGATGGCGCAAAACGTCCAGACGTCGCCCATGCTGGGATCGTCGTCAAGTCCGACGTTCTTCTGTTTCTTGCCGACGAATCCCCAAATTTCATCCATCTCCAGACGGGTGCAGGAGAGATCGCGCATCGTCGCATCCATCAGTTCCATGCAGCCCTGACCGACCCGCACGCCAAGCCGCATGATCGTATCGCGGTGAACGCCCGTCATCCGCTCGATTGAGCGGATGCTCGAACCTTCGCAAAGCGCTCCGATGATTCCCGCTTGCTTGTCGGTGCTGAGTACGTTTGCCATGTACTTAGTGTAATACGATAAGTATGCCCGTGTCAATACTTTTTGTGATACAGTTTCTCCATGCGAATCGTTCTGTTGGGCGTTGCCGTATGGATAGCAAGCGGGCCATCCTGGGGGCAAACCAAAGATCAAGCCAGACCACCACAGCAGCCAACCACCAGCAATTCCAAACCAACAGAGAGCCAGCAGCGCGGATCGAAGGATTCTCCGATCTTCGTCCACGTTGAACAAGACCCACATACTCAGAACAATTCCACCAAGAAACAGAAACGCGAAACAGGCAAGGACTTTTATGACAAGCTCACCGCTTGGAGCGCAGCGGGCGCTGCTGTTTTCACCCTTGGGCTTTTGATAATTGGCGGGTGTGGTGTACGTGCCGCCGTTAACACTCTTAAGGCAATCAAGGAGCAGGGTGACTACATGAAGCGGCAAGCCGCATTGATGGAAGCTCCGCTGCAACAGTGGATCGACCTTGAAAACTGGAGGTCCATTACCCTTGCAAACGACTGGCTCCGAATATATGTGGAGTTGGTTAATCCGACGAACTTCCCAATCACGATTAAGAACGGCTTTGTACGAATTCACGAGCGCGGTGGGCATACCAAACTTATTATCGGAGAGGGGAGAATCATAACTCCGCGACGACCACGCACGTTGGAGGTTGATTTCCCGCTGCCAGAAGACCAACTGGCCAGTTTTAGGGGCAATGAAATGCTTACCTTTACGTTGGACGCTGAGTTTACGCACATCGGTCCATTGGGAGACAAGTTCACTGTCATTTATCGCTTGAGTGGAGCGTTGATGTGCAGCATTCCCAAGACCGTCTTTGTTGAATCCATCCAAGCAAATGAAGTAAAACAAGCAGGCGAAGACGATCAGTAGTGACGCTGAAATTAGGACACTACCCGAAAATGGACGGGGAAAGCTAACTGTCTGCTCACGTCAGGGCTAGGGCTGGCTCTAGCTGCCGAAGACATGAAGGGACAGCCACAGGAACCTTGACTTAGTGCCTGTTTGCGATGCAGATTCCATCTGCACCGTCTATCACCTGATGGCTATCACCGCGCCGAACGGTTATCCTTGCCAGACTTGGTTATTATGGAACGCGTACTCCGCGCACCGTCTCCATATGGCGTTTCCATCGGTTTTTCAGGTCGCTGACACGACAGCCATAGTGCTCGTCAAGAAATTCGGCGGCAACGACGCGGTCTGTCCTGAAATACGGTGGACCCTGACGAACCTTGACAATCGAACACGGCAGATCGAGTTGAAGCCGCGGCTTGTGACGAGCGATCTCCGCGCCAGACTACAAGCCGCCGTGCGCGGCATCGGCATCGCCTTGCTGCCAGAACAAATGGTTGCTTCGCCCTTGAGGGAAGGACTTGTCGAGCGTGTCCTGCCGGAATGGTCCGGTGCGAAGAATATTCTCCACCTCGTTTACCCGACCCCGCGCGGGATGCTCCCCTCGGTGAGAAGCCTGATCGATTACTGTTGATCCACGTTTCTGCCTGGCTCCCGGAAAGAAGCATTTAGCACCATGTTGCGCCGACGACTGCAACCGCTAACGAAGAATCGTGGAGAAGGCGAACTTGACGAACCGCTTCAATGGCAGAGGGCTTCGCTCTACTTTGGCCAGCAGGATAGCGCCTTGTAGGGATGAATAGAGAAAGTACGCCAGCTCTTTGCAGTCAGCCGTCGCGGGCAGCTTACCCGCTTTGACAGCCGCCTTCAGGCAGTAGACGACGGACTCGTGAATCTCTGCGTAGATCTGGTTTAACTTCTCATGGATCGTATCGCTATGCGCGCCGACTTCCGCACTGAAGTTTCCGATCAGGCATCCGTTGCGAAAATCTGCCTGCTTGAGAAAGTCGAACTGGATATCGAACCACGCGCGCAGCCGATGGAGCGGCTTGAGCGAGTCGTTCCGGAGGGTTTTCGTGATGTTCGCCTGGACGAGCGCAAAATACCGGATCAGGAGTTCGAGGCAGAAGGCTTCTTTGGACTCGAAGTGGTTGGTGAAGGACCCTTGCGGCACGCCCGCTGCGCGAACGATGTCGCGGACCGTCGCGCCGCAATATCCCTGTTCGAGCACGACGCTAAAACCCTCCGTGAGTATTTTTTCGCGAAGCGATGGTCTCGGCATCAAAACTCCCTAAGCCGCACTTCTAAATGGACAACGCGCCACTAAAGCCGTCCGTAATCAAATAATACACGTGTCCTTATTCGACGTCAAACACCACGTGCGGCCGATCGTTGTCTGGCAAGCGCGGTGGCTGTATTTCTCGCACCTTCACATGCGTCTCTCCCGCGTTTTCACGACCATGCCTCCTCTTGACAAGCAATACGTACGTACGCATTCTGATGGATGAAGAGACGGCGGTGAGGCGAAGCCTTCGATAGCCGTTCAGGAGGGCAGCGCTTTGACTCAGACGACTCAGGAAAAAACAAGGCACTCGTGCTCGAAGCCTTCGACACCCTGTTCAATAAGCGGGACTACGTTGCGGCGGCGCGCTACTGGTCGCCTGAGTATATTCAGCACAGCGCCCACATCGAGCCGGGACGCGAAGGACTGTTCAAACTCATCAAGGGGATGCCGGCGACCTTGAAATACGAACACGGACCGATCGTTGCTGACGGTGATTTCGTCATGGTGCACGGGCGTTTTAGCGGCTTCGGTCTTCCTGTGAACTGGATCACCGCTGACATGCTTCGCATCGCCGACGGCGTTCTTGTCGAGCACTGGGATGTGATCCAGGACGAAGCCACCCGGGCGCAGTCGAAGAGCGGGATGCCGATGTTCGGCGCGTCATTTCCAACCCAAGTATGAATATGAGCGATACGCAACTTCCAAATATCGGAACGGTTTCGACGGCGCAAATCGATGGCCTCAAGATCCGCTATGCAGAGGGAGGAACCGCGGACGGGATACCGGTTCTGCTCACGGCTCCCTGGCCGGAGAGTATCTATTCCTTTCACAGGCTCCTGCCGGGCCTTGGGAAGGAACATCCCTACCTTGCCGGTGGACCTTCCCGGCTACGGGCATTCCGACAGCCGGCCCGATGTCATGTCCCCCGAGGCCATGGGCAATTTTGCCATCGCTCTGATGAAGCATTTTGAGCTCAGACGGACCTGCTCGGCAGCAACAACGAGCCCAGGGCGATGCCGCTTTCCGAATTTATCGAGGATACGATTAAAGTCCTCGGAACCGGTGCCGAAGAGGTGCTGGTGGAGCGGGCGAAACCGCTGCGGAATGCGACGGGACCCAACGAGGCCGCGTTCGTGACTCAATTCAATGATGCGTTCTGACAAAACAGCGAGGGCAACATGGAAACCACTAAAGAAATCGTGCTGAAAGTGCTCAAGGGCGCGTTCATCGAACGCGACGCGAAGGTTGTGGATCGCTACTTCGCACCCAATTACGTGCAGCATAATCCCGTCATCCCGAACGGAGCGGCCGCGATCGCCGGCCTTATCCCTACCTTGAAAAATCTCTCCTATGAGATCGGCATGGTCGTCGCGGAGGGCGACCTCGTGATGGTTCACGGACGCTATGTCGGCTGGGGACCGAAGCCGCTTGTCGCCGTCGATATCTTCAAGGTGAAGGACGGCAAAGTCGTTGAGCACTGGGATGTGATGCAGGAAGAAGTTCCAGCCGACAAGACGGCGAGCGGCAATCCGATGTTCTCGCCGGCGTGACGTTCAGAGCAGGCCAGCTTCGCCCTAACATCTCGCTGTCCTACACGATGGATTGACAAAACGGCTAGACTGCGCGGGAATCAGCTACGCCGAAACTTGAATTGGTGTTTATTGATTCTCAGAACCTTGATCCTGGTCGCCAGGGTAGACTGCGGAATTCCAAGCTTGGCGGCCGCCCCGGACGGTCCCGAAACCCGGCCTCTAGTCTCAGCCAGCGCCGCCTCGATAATCTCCCGTTCGGTTCGTGGCGCAACATTAAGAATTGGCCGCGATTCAGCCCGAGATGCCTGCGGGGAAATCGGTTTGGAAAGCCACAGCTCATCAACTGAAAAAACATCGGTTGTGCTCAGAATCACGGACCTTTCAACTATGTTCTGAAGCTCCCGAATGTTGCCAGGCCAGTCGTACGACTGCAGCAGATCTAGAGTCTTTTTGTCGATTGATCCTAGAACAATGCGGGGGCCACGGGTCTGTTTTCAATGTGATGGTCTGGGTTCGCTAGAGTGCCAGCGCTTTCGCTTTACAGTCTGATGGCTCGCAAAATACTGAGATCGATCTTCGCACTGGGTGTACGATTTCTGGCCGTGACATGAACTTCGTGGTCCGTGCGCAGATTCGAGTGTCCTACAAGGTAACTGGCGGTGGCAGGAAGTGAGTCATCTCCGAAACTTTGGATTTGTCCGGAATCGCCCGCGACCGGCCGACAAAGACCTCCGGCGCTGGTCGCAGCGGCTGAGAGGGTCTGGCCCTACGTCGTTAGAAAGATTCTTCGCGATGGGCCCGCTGCTTGCGAAATTATCGAGCGTTCCCTATTGGCTATGGAGCGGCAGGGCATCTACGAAAATCGAAGATTTGCAGGCGTTTCTTGCCGTGTCGCAATTCGAGAGATTCGTCACGAGTTCCAGAGGCGAATCCGAGAGGGCGGAGCGGGCCTGATCTTCGACTTGCCGTCTCAGTCCGAGGCTTCTGCTGTCGACCGGCACATCCTCGCCAGCCAGATACTTGCCCTGGTCCGTGACGAAGTGCTTGATCTCTTCGTCAGGCGTCTTGCAGGCATGAGCTGGGCCGAAATTGGAACGCTGCGGGCCGAGGATCCCCACGCGCTCGAAAGCCCGGTTCGGCTAACGGCTGGTCCGTAGTCTTGAATGCGGTACATGCAGCAATTGCGCCGCCTTCCTTTTGGTCGCTTCTCCTCGCCGGTCGTAACGCGCTGTGGTCTGGACATTAGAATGTCCTGCCAGTTGTTGCACCATCGAAATGTCCGCGCCAGCGTCGAGTAGATCGCTAATAAAGCTGCGACGAAGATCGTGCGGCGAAAAGGACGCACTCTTGCCTGCACTGCGCGCTTCTTCAAGACGTGGAGTACCGCTTGGTCGGTCAAGCGGCGAATCGTGATCCTGCCGCCTTTGTTAATCCGGCAAAAGAGTGGCCCGGGATCACCACCACGAGCAACAAGCCAATCTTTCAGCGCATCGGCTGATCCGTTGGTGGCATAACCGAGCCGGTCTTTTCGTCCTTTGGCCCACGGATTGCCAGTTCGCCGGTCTCGACGTTGTAGTCGGAGAGATCGAGAGACAGCTTCCGACCGCCTTAATCCAGCTCCGTAAACGAGTGCGGTCAATGCAGCATCGCGGGCGCCAGCGGCAGAACCGTCATGAGCACATATTCCGAGGAGCGCGGCAATTTCCCCAGAGGATAGCGCGCGACCCCGCGGCAGCGTCTGAGCCTTGATTGTTGGAACGTCGGTAGCTCGGTGAAAATCCTCCGCCGTCATGTAGCCGAGCCGCCAACATTCTTTTAGGACTCCCCGTAGTGCTGCAAGAGTCTTGTTTGACATTGATGGCTTGTACTTTTCGATCAAGGCTCCCCGAATCGCGGCTGTATGCTGATAACGCAGCGCGGCCCATGGCAGATTATCGACGTCGCACTTTCCACCCGTCAGAATCGCCGCGATGATATTCAGCGCTTCGCGCATCGTTCGCCGCGAGCCCGAGCCAAGACGGGCGATATACACGTGAACCGGATGTCGATCCGGCGTCGGCGCTGCGGCGACAACCAGTGGGAGAGCTTCAATGACGGCGAGAGGTCCCATAGCTATTGAGAATATACATTCTCATAAGTAATAATAGGGACGAGAACCCCGCTGAGCAATCAAAAGCACGCACCGTCAGAAACATTTTGGGAAACAGTCTATTCGGGTGATTTATTGGCCCGGTATGCGACTTGACAGGTTCCGTTTTCATGGTCCAATGAATACGGCCAGTTGATGCTTTGCAGCGCAGCGGAGTCTTGGCGCGCAGTGCGGATGGCCGAGTGGACCCATGAGATTCCCAGGCCAGCGCACAAACGCTGCCGTGATGTGATTCAGTAACGCCTGTGACGGTTTCACCGTCGTCGGACAGCCTGAAACCAACGCAGACAACGCACCAGCGGAGCGAACTGCCACCCGGTCTATTACAGACGGTTGCCAGCTTCGATACCCCACCTTCGACAAGCGATTCTGCAACGGGGAATTGGAGAGTGGAGCATCAAGAGCAACACGAAATTTTAGACGTTCAAGGAGTGGCGAACTTTCTTCACTGCTCGAAATCGCACGTATCGAACATCCTCAACGGGAAGTTGCCAAATGTGCCTCCCATCCCGCACGTTCCCGCTGGCCGGAAGAAGCTGATCCGCCGCGAAGCACTCATCGAATGGTTCAAAGCGCAGGAAGCCGCCTCGCTGGAGGTGTTCGACGAAATGATAGGCTCGAATCACCCGAACCAAATATCTGTGCCTCATCAGGAGAAAACCATGAGACGCAGACGATATCAGAAAGGAAGCCTTCAAGAGCGGAGGCACGGAAAAAAACGAGTATGGGTTGTTCAATACTACGATGCGGAAGGGCATCACCGGTATCACACGCTCGGACGCATGGCCGACCTTACCAAGAGTCAGGCGGAACAGAGTCAGACCGAGTTCATGAGGACCATCAATGGGGGCGAGGATCCCGAGCCTGGTCGTGCGCGTCCGGTGCTCGTGACCGAATTCGTCAACCAAGTCTACTTGCCGTTTCAGCGCGGAAAGTGGAAGGGCTCCACCGCGGAAACCTCGGAGCAGCGGATTCGCACGCACATCATTCAGGATCTTGGGAATCAGCAGATGGAGGTTTTCACGCCGAGAACATTGCAGGCGTTCTTGGAGGAGAAAGCTCCGACCTCATCGTTCTCCCTAGTGGACCATCTTCGCTGGGATCTAAGCTCGATTTTCGAAATGGCCGTTGCCGAGTGGGTGATATCGGCCAACCCAGCGACGAGGCTGTACACTCCCTCATCAGCCAAGAAGGGAGCCTGCCCAACGATGAACGCAACTGACGTTGAGATGGCGCTGAATGTGGTTGAGTTGCGGGAAAAAGTGATCCTGCAGCTTGCCATCTTTTCAGGATTGCGTCCCGGCGAGATCCTTGCCCTTCAACGTGGCAATGTTGCTCCTGACGGAAGTTCGGTCGGGATCGAACAGCGCGTTTATCGGGGCGATCTTGATGCTCCGAAGAATGGTAAGACTCGTGTTGTCGCCGTTCCGCCGCGCGCGGCGGCCATGCTCGTGGAATGGTTGGAGGCTGCGGTGGATTCCGAGCCAGCGGCTTGGGTCTTCGCATCGGAAAACCGAGAGACACCACTCTGGCGAGACAATCTGCTCCGCCGTCACATTCGCCCTGCTCTGGAGAAGGTCGGTCTGGGCTGGGTAGATTTCAAGGTGATGCGACGCACGAACGCGAGTCTGGGCCACGGTGCCAAGGTGGATCCGAAAGTTTCAGCCGATCAACGGGGCCACGGCATCGGTGTCTCGCTTGATGTATACACAAGGAGCAGCATCGGTCAGAAGGCTGTGGCCGCGAAGAAACTGGAAGATTCGGTGCTTGGTAGAAAGGTCGTCCGGATGCCGAAGCGAAAGGCTTCGTGACGGGGCTTAATGTAGTGCAAAAGAGTGCAGGTTTTTGGGGTGGCTGTAAGTTATTGATTTTGGAGCGGGAGACCGGGGTCGAACCGGCGACGTCCAGCTTGGGAAACTAGTCGTGGATTGTAAATAAAGAACATATGCGTCCATGGCGGTAAATACTGAACATAGAAAACCGTGCCGTTTCAGCGTATTTTGCTTTTGCCCCTCTTAACGCATTAATCGCAGTAACGAGAAGGGTCCTGCTTTTAGCTTCCGATTTGCCCACCTGAAAGCCTCGCCTTGAGGACTCGCCGGAACGTCCGGCGATGTCGCGCGAGGTGAGCATTTGAACAATAGATCACAGTCGTTGCTCGCCCACGAACGACGAGCGCACCAACACCACGGTTTTCAATCTGCCGGGTCGATTCTTCGCAGCCTTCCCGGCGACCTGGTCGTCTCAAAACAGAAACTTCGGCGCGCGGAGGCCATCGCCTGCGTCCGTCTGAAACGTCAGGAGGCGAATCAGAATCTGGGGTTTGCGTCGCGTCCATTCGTGCTCTGCGGACTGCCGATCAAGAAGCCCGCGCGCCGGCCAGTTGCTCCACGAGAGACGCAACGGCCAGTTCTCGCTTCAGGTGACCGGCCACCCGTCCTACGGTCTCCCGTGGGGCCAGGACCGGCTCATTCCGATCTTCCTGGCCACGTTGGCAATCCGCCAGCAGAGCCAGACGATTCAGTTTCGAAGCGCGGCGGAGATGCTTGACTCCTTCGGCATGCAGCAGGGCGGAACACAGTACCGAAGGCTGGTAGCCGCCTTCCAGCGCATCTTCGGCGCAACGATCTTCTTCGGCACCGACACGCAACGGGAACGGGCCGCCGTCGTCCATCGGGCGCGATTCAACTTTATGAGCGAAGCGCGGATCTGGTATTCGCGCGACGCAGATCAGGCCACACTTCCCGGCGGTTTTCAGAATGAAATCGTTCTCAGCCACGAATTCTTCAACGAGATCATGAGCCATCCGATCCCGACCGACATGGAGGCGGCGAAGGCGCTCTCCTGTTCTCCGGCCGCGCTCGATCTGTTCATGTGGCTTTCGTATCGGTGCTTCGTGGCCAAGGGTCGTGAACGCGTGCCGCTGTTCGGAGACTTCGGGCTGGTGAACCAACTCGGCAGCTCGGACTATGCCAGGCCTCGGAAGTTCCGCGAACGGCTCGAAGGCTGGCTGGATTTGGTCCGGGCCATGTGGCCGGAGTGTCCGGCCGCAATGGATACGACGGGCACTGGACTGTGGGTTGACCGCGCCGCTGCCGTGCTCTCTTCAGGAGGGACCAATGTCCGATAGACAGGAGGCAGCGCATATGGCCGATTACCTTGCCGCAAATCGAGACGACCGTATCGGCGTACCTCGGTCTCGGACGAGTGCCGGGAAATAGGCATGGCGAATGCTTTAGCCGACAGATCTCCATGTACCTGGCGAAGCATGTCGGCGGCTGGAGTACTCCGCGAATCGGGCGATTCTACAACGGACGTCACCACACCACTGTCCTCCACGCGATCGAGAAGGTCGAACGCCTGCGAAAACAAGAGCCGAGCGTCGATGCTTTGCTGGAGGTGCTTACTGGTGATCTGCGGCCGGATGCGACGTGCAGTTCGCCATCTCGGCCGCTGGATTGGTCAAACACTTTTCTCGACGCACTTGCCGAACGAATCTTGCGCCGTCTAACGAGTAGCGAGACCTTTCCCTCCACGGTATACAGGCTCGCGCGAGAGGTCGTTTCCGGCCACCGACAAGGGCTCCATCGCGATTGCACGACAGCAGAATTACGCCCTCGACTGGGTGTATCGGAATAGCCGACGGTGTCGCTCAACCGTTGGGAATCAAAACGCAGACTGGATAGATACCTCGGATACTAGCGATACAATCCGCAGGTTCTGTGCATGCCGTCCATTAAAATGGACCTAGCGTTAAACGATTGAATAACAATGACTAAGTGGCTATTTCTCCTGGTTTCTGTCAAGTTTTGTAGCAGAAAAACTTGACGCTATGACGCACGAACAGCATACTGTGGACATGGGAAGTCTCGCCAAAGCACCCGGGGCGACGCGTACTGCGGCTCTCGTGCGCCAGCGTATCGAGCGCGGCGGGGAACGACTGTGGCGTCTGGAAGACTTTCGCGATCTCTCTTTCGAAGCCGTCGCGCAGGCGCTCTCACGCCTCACACGCGAAGGAGTCCTCGAACGCCTAAGCAAAGGAGTCTACTATCGCACCCGAGAGACTGCCTTTGGCAAGAGCCGCCCCAATCCCGCCACAATCCAGAAGCTCGCTTCCAAAAGCAAAACGGTCTTCCCTGCGGGCATCGCCGCCGCGAATCTTCTGGGTTTCACGACACAGACTGCACGGCGCAATGAACTCGCCACGAGCGCACTCAGCCTCCCACGGAAACTGGTCGGCAAAGAGACGGTGATCCACGCCCGTCGGCCGGAGGCGTGGGCCACCCTTTCCGAACTGGATGCAGCCATGCTCGACTTCCTGAGGCGAGGAGGGCAAACGAGCGAACTCTCCCCGGCTAAAACCGTAAGCAGGACCGTGGCACTGTTATCAGAGGGCGACCGTTTTGAGCGCTTACTAAAAGTTGCAGACTCAGAACCTCCGCGCGTGCGTGCGATCCTCGGAGCGATCGGTGATCAGCTAGGCAAGAATCGAAAGGCGCTAAAGCGTCTTCGGGAATCCCTGAATCCATTCTCGAAGTTCGACTTTGGCGTCCTGTCCGGATTGCCGCACGCCCGCAACTGGCAAGCTAAGGAGAGCCGTCCGCATGAGATTGTTTGAGCATCCCGACTTCGAGCAGGCAATCCTCCAGGCGGCGGAGCACTTGCGCGGGCAGGGCTTGCGACCGGCCATCATCGAGAAAGATTATTACGTTACGGAAGCGCTGCGCGCCATCGCCAACACCGCGACTACGAACAACGGCATCATCAGCCATGACAACATCGTCACCAACAACATTATCATCTTCAAAGGCGGCACAAGTCTGTCAAAGGGATGGAACCTGATCCAGCGGTTTTCAGAGGACATCGACATCTTCCTTGATCCGCAGGCCTTTCAGCCGCCTCTGGGAAAAAGAGCCATCGACCGGGAGCTCAAGAAACTTCGCGACGCGGTGGCGGCGCACCCCGCGTTGACCTTTGTCGAGGGTGAGAGTCAGACCATCGGCGGATTCGGACGCAATGATCGTTTCGCCTACGAGCAGCGCTTCGGCGGTCCTGGTGAAGTTGCCAACCGCGTACTGCTTGAAGCGGGCACCGCGAGCGGACGTGAGCCGACGACCGTCGTCGAACCCAGTTCGTACCTCGGTCAGTTTCTGAAAAGCCGGGGCCTGTCCCTGGGCGCGGACGACGAAACGCCGTTTTCGTTGCGTCTGCTCCATTACCGCCGAACATTTGTCGAGAAGATGTTCGCTATCCACGGCAAGGTGGAACTGCTCAAGCGCGACGGGCAGCCTCTCGGCTCCTACGCAAGGCACTACTACGACCTGTCTCAACTGGCCGCACAACCCGAGGTCATCGCCATGCTGAAGTCCGACGAATACGCGGCTATCAAGGAGGACTACGACCGCATCAGCCGCGACCATTTTGATCGAAGCTATTTCCATCCCGACGGCATGATCTTCGCCAAAAGCGATGCACTCTTTCCGGCGAAAGCTTTGGCCGCGATCATAGGTCCCGCCTACGAGGCGCATGCCGGATGCTGTGTTATGGCCCCTATCCAACCTGGGCCGAAATCCAGGCCCGGTTTACGGAACTTCAGGATCTGTTATAGATATACGGCTAGCGATTAAGAACTTCCTGGGAATCAAGAAGGCCTCGCTCGATTTTCAGGGCCGGACGGCCGGACCCTGTTGCTTTGCATGAACAAAAACGTTGGAGGTCAACCGTCTGTGAAACCTTGATTTGGTGCTCGCCCCCTGAGCGTCTCCCAAGATTTCCGCCAAGGATCACTGCATCGGACGATCACAGGATAACCATCCTACAGGAGCCTCCGCGGGCGTGAGCGCGGGGCCGAATTGATCAACGTTAAAGGGAAATAATCAAAGATCAATTGACCGAACCACCGGCAGGTGGTAGTATTTTCTGAGAAAGGAGTCATCATGCGTCAAATGAGATCGAATTTATCGACACTCAATCGCGACGGATTCGGCGCGGCGCAAGACGACTCGTTTTCTGTCTCCCTCGCCCGCGTCTAACTAGTTAACCCCAACAAGAAGACTGAGGAGTTTATGACGACCACAGAGTATCTGTGTCGGCATTTCTCCCGCATGGGCGCGCGCCTGAAAGTCCAAGCTCCAGGTGCGCGGCAGGGAGAAAAAGTCCGAATTGATGTGGGCAGGGATCGTGATGGCGAATTTTTCGATGTTCGCTGTCAGGACGGGATTGTTCCCGAGATTCTTGATGTGCGGCCGGCTTCGCGCCATCTTGTGTTGATGGTTCGGGACGGCGACGACAAGAATAAGTTCCTGCTCGGCCGTGATGAGCGTCACTGGTTCGCCGCTGCGGTGCCCGGTGACGGTGTTCACGATGTACGGACCGCGATCGCGAGTCTTCGTCCCACCGAGGTCGAAGGCCGCCAAGCGATCCGGCAAGGTGAGTGGTTCTTTGTTCCGGCGCCCGAGGTGCATGAAGACGCTCGGGTGATTTACCGGAATGAGCCGCTCAGCCGTGGCGGTGGCAGCAAGCCTCATATTTGCGAAGAGCTGATGAGGCATTCTGGCGTTACCGTCATGGTGTCCTCGGCGTATCCGACCGGTCTCACTGAGCCCGAATACAACCGGCTCATCGATACCGATCCCAAGGCCCGGCGTATGTCCTGGCGTCGCATGGTTCGCGACGCTCAGGTGTATGCGCGGGGAGATGTACGCCATCGTGACCACAAGACCATTCATCTGGATGGTTGGCATCGCGTTTACATGAACCGGGAGCGGTTTGCAAAGCACGCGAGGCAGATCGCGTTCCTGGATTAACCGGCTGGCGCGTCGGGTCTACGAACCGGCGCGCCGGCCTCATTCTCAACGATTCGAAGAAAGGACACTGATTGAAAGAAACAGCAGAAGTGCGCCTGATCGCGTCCTCAGAAAACTGGATCGAAGGCGCGGCCGTTCAGCAACTGGAGAAGACCGCTTCGCTTGCCAGGCATGCGGCTCGCCGTGGGCCTGCCCGATCTGCATCCCGGCAAAGGCAGTCCCATCGGAGCTGCGTTCGCGGTCGAAGGCTATCTGTATCCGGCGCTGGTCGGCAACGATATCGGCTGCGGAATCGGATTGTGGAGAACCGAACTCAGCGCGAAGAAACTCAAACGCGAGGCGTGGGCGGACCGCCTGCGCAATCTCGACAACGCCTGGGATGGCGATGCTCGCGGAGTTCCTCGGCGCTCGCGGAATTGAGCCGTCAGGATACGAGCACTCCCTCGGCACGATCGGCAGCGGGAATCATTTTGCGGAGTTGCAGGCGGTCGAGAGCATCGCGAATCCTGAAAGCTGCGAGCGACTCGGGATCGCCGGCGATGCGGTCTATCTGTGCGTCCACAGCGGATCGCGCGGATTCGGTGAAGCGATCCTGCGCGAGCATGTAGCTCAGTTTGGATCCGATGGTCTCGCGGTTGAAACTGGCGAAGCGACGCAATATCTGGCGCGCCACGATCACGCCAGGCGTTGGGCGTCGGCGAATCGCGAACTGATCGCCGTCCGGGTGCTTGAGCGCCTGCGAACGGAGGGCACTCGCCTCATCGACATTTGCCACAACTGGGTGGAGCAGCGTCGACCTTGGCGACCGCGCCTGCTGGCTTCATCGCAAAGGTGCGGCGCCTTCCACCGAAGGACCGGTCATCATTCCCGGATCTCGCGGCGCCTTCACCTATCTCGTCGCGCCGAAGGAGCCCGGCGAGAAGAGCGCATTTTCGCTGGCCCACGGCGCGGGACGAAAATGGTCGCGCTCCGATAGCCGGGCGCGGCTCGAGAAGCGCTTCTCCGCCAAGGACCTGACCCGCACCGAACTCGGCAGCCACGTGATCTGCGAAGACAAGGAACTGCTCTATGAGGAGGCTCCGCAGGCGTACAAGAACATCACCATCGTGATTGACGACCTGGTCAAAGCCGGGCTGGTGGATGTCCTCGCCGTGCTGAAGCCGCTGGTGACCTACAAGGTGAGACGATGACGCGATCGAAAACAAGAAGTGTGGTTGCAGGTCACCGCGGGACAGGGTCCATCGGAATGCGCCTGGGCCGTGGTGAAGGTGCTGGAGCAAATCCAACAGGAGGCGAAATCGGCCTCACTCGAATTCAGGACGATTGAAATCGAACCGGGCCCGAAGCCGGGCACCGCCCAGTCCGCTTTAGTTTCGATTTCTGGCGGACGCTGGCGTTGGAAGGTTTCGCGAACTCCTGGCGAGGGACCGTGCAGTGGACCGCGCGCAGTCCGTTTCGCCCGGCGCACAAGCGGAAGAACTGGTTCGTCGGGATCGACATCTTAGAGCCCGTCGACGAGACCCGCTTTGACTTGAAAGAAGTGCGATGGGAGACGATGCGCGCCAGCGGACCGGGCGGCCAGCACGTCAATCGAACCGAATCCGCCGTGCGCGTGACGCATCTTCCGACGGGAGTGCAGGCGACGGCCATGGAAGAGCGGTCGCAGCATCGCAACCGCAAACTGGCGCTGGCCCGGCTGACGAAGAAGCTGAATGAGATCAACTCGAAGCGATACGGCGACGCCCGAGAAGAGCGCTGGCGCGCCCATCAAGAACTGGAGCGCGGGAATCCGGTTCGGGTATTTCGGAAGGAGGGTGAATGACGGAGTTCGAAGGATGGTTAAGAAAAGGGCTCGGCCGAGCGGCGATTTTCCTCAAGACGCATCCCCCCGAGCATTGTCGCGCCCCGCTCCTGCATGCATGCACTCACAATTTAACTTACGATTCCCAGTGCGAAGAGAGCCGTGGCCCGTACCTGGTGAATCTGATCGAAGCTTCAAGCGACGCAGAGTTCTACAGGAATGGAATCCTGTCTGCGCTGGCCGCCGATGAGCCAGAAATGACCTCGGCCAGTTGTTTGAAATTGCCGCAAGCTTCGTGGAGAACGGTGATCATGAACTGAAACGAGCCATGTACGCGGCGTTCGAGCGCTTCGGATTCGCCAACGCAGGAATCTGCTGCGCGGAAGACGCTGGTGCGGCTCGACGGTTTGCACGGCCTGCTCTTCGTGGCCAAGAGCTTCGGTGAAATAGAGGCAGATGAAAGGCCATGGCAGTTCGGGAACCTGGTCGACGCGCTGGAGAAGCGCGACGGCAAACAGGCCCTTCCGCCGGAACTCGATCGATTCGCCCGAGAGTGGCGCAATCACGAAGAACACTGGGAACGAGAGAGACAAAAACCAGTCAAGCCCCGCCAGAACTACGAAAATCTTAAGCTGTCGCTGACGCGGAGCAGGTGCGATGGCGTGGGCACGAACCGCGACTCCCGACGAGCTTGCCTGGTTGCGGAGGATCTTCGCATCGAGACAGATGAGGATCGACTCGTGGCATATCTTCGCATGTTCCGGCGTCACGTTTTTCCCCAACCCATCGATCGTTTGCTCGATCTTGCCCGTGCGGAAAATGATCGATATTGCGCGAACTGCGCTGGTAGCGTTGTCGAATGTCGCAGATGAACGCGTGAGGGCGTTGGGGTTGGATCTGATTAGAGGACTGAAATGGCGTGGTTTTGCCGTCGGCCTTCTAACCCGGAATGCGGAGCGTGGCGACTACCGTGTTTTGGAAGGTCTATTGGAGGAGATTATCGACCCGTATCTCTACCACTGCATGGGCATTGATGTTCGCCGCTTCGTCGAAGCGCATAGATCGGAGGAGGCCGAACGCTCTCTGTTACTTCTGTACGAGAACGGCCCCTGCTCGCTCTGTCGGCATGGGGCCGTCGAAGAGCTCATCGCCATCGATCGACTTCCGACCTGGATTCGCGAGGAATGTCATTATGACGCCGACTCTGAGACCCGTAAACTCGTAACGTCCTTCAAACCGTAGGGACCTCGTGGCCGGATCAGGAATTTTCTCTTGACATGAGTGTCATCGAGACACCATAATGGTGTTGTAGAGACACTAAAGGAGGCAAGCAGCATGTTCGGCATCAGCTACCGCAAGGCGAATCCGACCGACTACGTCCTTCACTTCTCGCGAGGCAAGCTGGCCCGCGAAGGAGCCGGCCTTTCGTTCTTCTACTTCAGCTCCTGCGTCCAGCATCGTTTCCGTTCCGCTCGCCAGCGTCAATATCCCGTTCGTCTTCAACGAGCCGACCGCCGATTTCCAGACGCTCACCGTGCAGGGCCAGATGACCTACCGCATCACCGATCCGAAGAAGGCCGCCGCCATGCTGGACTTCACCCTGGACGCCAAGGCCGGTACGTCAGCGACCAATATCAGAAGCTTCCGGAACGGCTCGTCTACGGCCTGCAGACGCTGGTTCGCGCCGAGATCCAGGGTCTGCCGCTTCGCGAGGCCCTGGTCCATGGCGATGCGCTCACCGCTCGCGTGCTCGACCAGCTCAAAGCCAGCCCCGAAGTCGTGCAGCTTGGCGTCGAGATCCTCAACCTCGCGGTTCTCTCGCTGAAGCCCACCCCTGAAATGGCGAAGGCCCTCGAAGCCGAAGCCCGCGAAGCGCTCAATCGCAACGCCGACGAGGCCGTCTACACGCGCCGCAACGCCGCCATCGAGCAGGAGCGGCGGATCAAGGAGAACGAACTCCAAACCGAACTGCTGGTCCAGACCAAGCAGCGCGAGCTCCACGAGCGCGAACTCGAAGCCGAGATCGCGCTCGAAAAGCAACGCGCCGCCCTCACCGACCAGAAGACCGAAAACGAGCGCAAAGAAGCCGACAGCCGGGCCTACGCGCTGAAAGCGGTGATCGCTCCCGTGCAGGGCCTCGACTGGCGCGTGCTGATGATGCTCAATCCGCAAGGCGGCGATGCCCGCAACACGATCGCCATGGCCTTCCAGGAACTGGCCACCAACGCGCAGAAGATCGGCGAGCTCAACATCTCGCCCGACCTGCTCCGCACGTTGATCGGGACCGACCGTGCCAGCGGGGGTAACGCCGTGTTCGACAAAGATCGTCCTGGTCACGCGCAAGACCCGCCTCGAGGAGCTGATCGAGCGCTTCAACACGCGGGCGCAGGCGAAGTTCTACATCGAGCACGCCGGCGGCGATTTCTCCGCCTACGTGCTCGAGCACGACGCCTACCAGCGCTCGCTCGAAACCGTGCGGCGCTCGATCGAAACCGGGCTCAAGATCCAGGTGATGGATCGAGCGCTGGTCCCGACCTATGTGTTCTCGAAGAGCGACGTCATCGTCACGCTGGGGCAGGACGGCCTGGTCGCGAACACCGCGAAGTACGTGAGCGGACAGCCGATCCTCGCGGTCAACCCGGACCCCGAGCGCTTCGACGGCGATCCTGCTGCCCTTTCAGCCGCCCGACCTGCGGCCGAACCTGGAGCGAACGCTCGCCGGTAAGGCGCGGGTCCGCTCCGTCACTCTGGCGGAAGCGAGACTGAAGGACGGACAGCGCCTGCTCGCGTTCAACGACCTGTTCATCGGAGCCAGCTCGCACGTCTCCGCGCGCTACCGCATCCGGTACGGCGACAAGCGGGAGAATCATTCGTCGAGCGGCATCATCGTATCCACCGGCGCCGGCAGCACCGGATGGCTGTCGTCCATCTTCAACGAAACCTCGGGCATCCTTGTCGTTTCTCGGCGGCGCGCCGGTGAAGCCGGTTCGCATGGAGTGGGAGGAGGAGCGCCTTCTCTTTGTCGTTCGCGAACCTTTCGTCAGCCGGCACTCGCAGGCGGCGATCGTCGCCGGCACGGTGCTCCCGAACGCGCCGCTTGCGCTCGAATCCCAAATGCCGACCGGCGGAGTCATCTTCTCCGACGGCATCGAAGCCGACCATCTGGATTTCAACTCCGGCGCCATCGCCAACATTCGGATCGCGCCGGAGAAGGCGAATCTGGTTGTGCCTGAATCGATCCTATGACAAAGCTGCTCGTCACCGTCGATATCGTCCTGTTTACGATCCGCGATCGCCAGCTCCACCTGCTGCTGATCCGGCGCCTCGCGAAGCCGTTCGAACATCGCTACGCGCTGCCAGGCGGGTTCGTGCTGGAAGAGGAATCTCTCGACGCCGCGCCATCCGGGAGCTGCGCGAGGAAACCGGCGTCGAGAAGGTGTACCTCGAACAGCTCTACACCTTCGGCGATCCCAAGCGCGATCCGCGAGGCCGCGTCAGTCACGGTCGCCTACTACGCGCTGGTGCCCGCATACCCAGGCGCTTCGCGCCGGAACCGACGCCGCGACGCCGCCTGGTTTCCGTCGCCGAGCTGCCTGCGCTGGCGTTCGACCATCGCAAGATCGTCGAGTACGCGCATCAGCGGATTCGAAACAAGCTGGACTACACCAACGTCGGGTTCGAACTGTTGCCGGATAAGTTCACGCTCACCGAACTCCAGTTGGTCCACGAGGCCATCCTCGGCGAGAATCTCGACAAGAGGAACTTCCGCCGCAAGATCATCCAGAAAGGGATCGTGAAACCGACCAAGGAATGGCAGCATACAGGCCGCAAACCCGCTCAGCTTTACCGTTTCAGCCAGTAAATTACATGGTCGCCATCGAGGAAGGTCGCTTTAGAATGCCAGCACAGAACGTAGTGACGCTCTTTCGCCCAACCGGAGAGCAAGAACTAGCGTTGGTTCGCGACAGCGGGTGGAGAGCCTTTCCGCCGCGCTTGCCCGACCAGCCGTTCTTTTACCCGGTTCTGAACGAGGCATACGCCACTCAGATCGCGCGGGATTGGAATACGAAGGATGGAGGAACAGGTTATGTGTTGCGGTTCCAAGTGGACGAGAGCTTCCTCGCGCGTTATGCGGTTCAGACGGTTGGTACGAGCGTCCATCAGGAGTACTGGATTCCGGCTGATGAGCTCGAAGAATTCAATAGACATCTGGTGGGGCCAATCGAGGTGATAGCCGTCTACGGCGCCTGCTGATCCGCAGTCGTGAGGGTGGCCGACTCCAACGAGATCCGGCATCGTAAGCTCAGAAACGAGACAGAAAGTGGAACGCGAAAAGCAGGTTCACATTGTCATCCCCGAAGGCACCAAAGTCCTGACGAGACCGGGCGGACGTGTGGGCATCGTCGCTCATGCCCCGAGCGCTCCGGAGCACAGCTATCGCGTCCGATTTGCGGATGGCGGCCCGGAGGAGAGCTTCCGCCGAGTCGACCTTACGATCTTCAAACACGTACAAGATGAAGTTCCCGGCGGGCCAGACGCCACCGATCTGTACCGGTTCGTGATCTATCGTTGTGTCGTTGGGTCCACTGCATATGGGCTTAGCCAAGAAGGATCCGACATGGACCGCCGCGGTTTCTATCTGCCGCCCGCCGACCTCGAATGGTCGCTTGCCGGTGTTCCGGAGCAGTTGGAAACGGACAACGAAGAAGTCTACTGGGAAATCGAGAAGTTCATTCGACTCGCCCTCAAAGCGAATCCGAACGTCCTCGAGTGCTTCTACTCGCCACTCGTTGAAACGTGCACGCCGTTGGCCCAGGAGCTGATCGATTTGCGGCAAATCTTTCTCTCGCAGTACGTGCATCGCACCTACAATTCATACGTGTTGTCGCAATTCAAGAAGCTCGAACAGGATCTTCGAAATCACGGCCAGATACGCTGGAAACACGTGATGCATCTGATTCGGCTGCTGCTCTCAGGTGTCGTGGTTTTGAGGCACGGCTTCGTCCCACTCCGAGTGGACGAGTATCGTGATCGGCTCCTGGCCATTCGCCGGGGCGACGTACCTTGGGAAGATGTCGAGCGCTGGCGGCTCACGCTCCATAGAGAACTCGATGACGCGCTGAAATCTACACCGTTGCCGGAACATCCCGACTATGAGCGTGCCAACGAGTTTTTGATCCGCGCTCGCCGTATCTCTGCTTCCGCGGAGTACGCGGCATGATCGACTTCGAACTATTGCGGGCCGAGGTGGCTCGCCATCCGTATCCATTGCTTTTCGCGACCGTCAGCGGGGCGCATTTGTATGGGTTTCCGTCGCCCGATTCGGACTACGACCTGCGCGGCGCACATATCCTGTCCGCGAAAGAAGCCGTGGGCCTGCTTCCAAAGCAGGAGACGATTGAGTTTTCGGGCCTGCGCGAGCGGAATCGAAATGGATCTGGTGACCCATGACGTCCTCAAGTTCTTCACCATGCTGCTGAAGAGGAACGGTTATGTCCTCGAACAGCTCTATTCGCCGCTCGTCGTCCACACGACCGCGGAGCATCAGGAATTGAAGGAAATCGCGACCGGCTGTGTAACCCGTCACCACAGCCACCACTACCTCGGTTTCGCGGCGACTCAATGGGATTTGTTCCAAAAGGAAGAGCCACCGCGAATCAAGCCGTTGCTGTATGTCTATCGCGTGCTCCTGACCGGCATCCATCTCATGCGCACCGGCAAAGTGGAGGCCAATCTGGTGGTGCTGAACGATGAATTCCGCTTGCCCTACGTGCCCGAACTGGTCGAGCGCAAGATTCATGGCGCGGAAAAAGGAACTCTTGCGTCGAGCGAAGCAGAATTTCACAAACGAGAATATGAGCGTCTTAGTGGCGCAACTCGAAGCTGAGGCACACGATTCGCAGCTGCCGGATGAATCCGGCTGCCGCGATGCCCTCAACGACCTGCTTGTTCGAATCCGGCTGCAGAATGTTGCTCTATAGGCGCGGGTCCACGGGTTCGCTCTCCAGCGCCAACACGCCGAACACGCATTCATGAACTCGCCGCAGCGGTTCGCGTGCCACGAATCGTTCCAGCGCTTCGATGCCAAGCGAGAACTCGCGAGCGGCAAGCGAACGTTTTCCCGAGAGGCCACGCGAACGGAGCCTTGGTAGCTGATCGTCGGCAGTGTATTCCGGACCATAGATGATCCGCAGGTATTCACGGCCACGACACTTGATCGCCGGCTGCACCAGGCCCTTCGGACCGCGCGCGATGAAGTCCAGCGGCTTGACGACCATGCCCTCGCCACCCTTCGAGGTCAATTCCTCCCACCAGCGCGAAGCCTGCTCCACGGCGGCGTCATCGGTGACGTCAATCTCAAGAAATGGCGTGGCGACGATGAATCCTGGATCGGACGCGGCCAGGCGATGCAGGGTCTCCATATGCCACCGATTCGTCTTGTCGGTATGTACCGTCCCTTCCGATGCAAGCAGGTGGAAGGGCGCCAAGCGGTAGTCGGCCAGCGACGTTACCGGCCAGCAATAGCGGCGGTACGCTTCCCGGTACTTGCGCAGGCGGTCCAATCGTTGGCTATAGATCTGCGCAAAGCCCGCTGCGGCCGGGCTTTGTTCTATGACCTTGATGACGGCTTCGAGCGAAGCCACACCCGCCGCGCCGACTGGCGCATACTGACGTTGGAGCAGCTCACGAGCTTTCGCCGACCATGGCATCAGCTCGCAATCGAGGCAGAACCAGTCGGACGCAAACTCATCCCAAAAGCCGGCCTTCGATAGCGCGGTCTGGACTCGCGCGATGAACTCCGCTTCGTCGGCCGGTTCGGGAAAGAACGGCCGCCCGGTTCGCGTGTAGCAGACACCGACTCGGCCATCGATCACGCCGAATCTCTCGCGCGCCGCCTTGAGATCGCGGCAGACGACAACCACGGCCCGCGACCCCATGTGCTTCTCCTCGCAGACGACTTTCTGGACGCCGTTCTTGCGGAAATATGCGAGCGCCTCCGTCGGATATTCCAGATAGTCCGGACGAGAGGACGTTTCGCTCGGCGACATCGTCGGCGGCAGATAGATGAGCCAATGCGGATCGGTGGCAAAGCGGCTCATCACCTCCAAAGCCGCAATCGAATTCTCTTCACGGATGGTGATGGTGCGGTGCAGGCGCGTTTCGACGATGCGCTTGCCGGTGACGTCCTCCAAATCGAGCACGTCGTCGAGATTTGCTGACTGGTGCGCGCGTCCGGCGCGGGCTGCGCGAAGGGCCGGATTGGCGTCGCGTATTCGCGCGCCGCCGCGACCGAGACGAACTCCCGCTCCGGGTAGCGCAATGCGGTGAGCTTGCCGCCGAAGACAGCGCCGGTATCGATGTTCACCGTGTTGTTCAGCCACTCGGGCTCGGGAACCGGCGTATGGCCGTAGACGACCGTCGCCTTTCCGCGATACTCGGAGGCCCAGTTGTAGCGAACCGGCAGCCCGAACTCGTCTGTCTCGCCCGTCGTTTCGCCGTACAGACAAAATTCGCGAACGGCCGCCGGAGCCGCGACCGTGCATCTCCTCGCGAAGCCCGGCGTGCGCGACGACCAGTTTCCGCCGTCCAGCACGTAGTGGCTCACCAGTCCATCCAGGAACGATGCGATCTTGCTGCGGTCCTCGGCCGCCAACGGCTCCACCTCCGCAATCGATTGTTCCAAGCCATGCTTGACCTGGACCTGCTTGCCGCGCAGCCAGCGCATGAACTTCACGTCATGGTTCCCCGCGACGCAGAACGCCGTGCCCGCCGTCACCATATTGCGAACGATGCGGACGGTATCGAGCACGTGAGGTCCACGATCGACCAGATCGCCGAGGAAGATCGCGCGCCGTCCCGCGGAGTGCCGCCAGCACTCGTCGCCCCACGCGGTGTCAGGATCCGGCAAAGCGAACCGCTCCCACCCGGTCTGTTCGAGCAGCACCCTCAGCTCATCGGCGCAGCCGTGCAGATCGCCGAAGATATCGAACGGACCGGTCTGGTCCTTCTTGTTGTTCCACAGCGGCGCGCGCCTGATCTCAATCTCCTCCGATCCATCGAGGATGTGGACGTATCGAAACCCCTCCCGCTCCAATCCTCGCAGTCCGCGTTTCAGGTCGCCGATCTGCCGGCGGACCACGTGTGGTCCGAAGTCGCGGTCCGGGCGGCTGCGGTTGCGTTCCTGGCAGACCCGTTCTGGCGTGTTCACCACGATGGCGACCGCGAAGCAGTGGTACTTGCGAGCATGTTCGACCAGGCGCTTTCGATCTTCCGCGCGAACATTGGTCGCATCGACCACGGTCAGCTTTCCGCGCGCGAGTCGCTTCTCGAGCATGTAGTAGAGCGCGTCGAACGCATCGTGCGTGCAGGTCTGATCGTTCTCGTCGTCGCTGACGAGCCCGCGAAAGAAGTCCGACGACAGCACTTCGGTCGGAAGGAAATGCCGTCGAGCGAACGTCGACTTGCCGGAGCCGGAAGCGCCGATGAGTGCGACCAGGGCCAATTCGGGGATTTCGATCGTCTTCATTCGGCGGCCTCCTGTAGGCAAGAGAAGACCGCCATCTGTGATGGTGCGCCGTGCTGCGTCATCGACTGGCCCAACGGTCTCGAAGCGCACTTCATAGCCGAACCGGGCGGCGATTGCCTCCGCCCACTCCGCGAATTCCGCCCGCGTCCATTCGAAACGATGATCGCTGTGGCGCATTTTTCCCGGAGGAAGCGTCGGGAACAACACGTTGTATTCGCGATTCGGAGTCGTGATGACCACGTGGCGCGGCCGGGCGAACTCGAACAGCACACGTTCCAGGGCAACCAGTCGAGGACGATCCAGATGCTCGATCACTTCGACCAGTGCCGCCGCATCGAACCCGCTCAGCCGTTTGTCGCGATAGAGCAGAGAGCCCTGCATCAATTGAATTCGCTTCCGTTGGCGCTCCGGCATGCGATCCAGACGGAGCCTCGAAGACGCGACTTCGAGCGAACGATGACTCACGTCCATGCCCGTGATTCGCTCAAATGCGCGGTCGGCCAGCAAGCGCCGGAGCAGTTTTCCTTCGCCGCAGCCGAGGTCCAGGATTGTCTTCGCCTCAAGTGCCTTGAGTTTGGTCGCCACCAGATTCAACCGTTGCGTGTGGAGCGTCATGGGTCGCTCCAGGTCTTTCTCCGCGACAGCGGCCTGCTCGGTCTTCGATTCCACCGCCTCCACGGCCGCGTTCTCTTCGTCCAACAGCCTGGCCATCGCCTGATCGATCAGCGACGACCTTCGCTTCAGATAGCGCTGGACGATCAACTGGCGTTCGGGGTGTTTGCCAAGCCAGCCTTCGCCGTGACGCAGCAGTTTGTCGACTTCGGCGTCACCGATGTAATAATGTTTCTCCTCGTCGAGGGCCGGCAGCAACACGTAGAGATGCGAAAGCGCATCGTGAACCGTCACCTCGAGCTTTGAGTGTCAAGCGAAAATAGCGGCTCTCGCCCCATTCCGGGAACTTCTCGTCGAGCGGGATCGGCATTACATCGACTTCGTAGCCGAGCGGTTCGAAGAGCTTTCGCAAGATGTCCGCGCCGCCGCGCGAGCGGATGACCTCAACCGTTATTTCGAGCGGTAACTTGGCATCGACCAGTTCCGGCCGTTTCTGGCAATTGCCCGCTAGCGCCGTCCCGAAGATGCGCCCCATCGCAACCGTGAGGTACGACGACGCCACATACGGCCGATCGTTCACGTAGTCTTCCAGTTGCTGAGCACCGCGCACAAGCTCTACCGGATCAAGCTCCAGCAGGAGGCACGCTGTGCACCGCTGCGCCGTGGCGCTCGAATAGAAGACGTGCGCCTTGCCGAACGCCAGGTCTGCAGAATGTAGATTCGCGGGATTCTTGTGCAGAAGAAATCCCAGATCAGTGGCCTCGTCGGCCGTGTTTGTAATAGTGATCAGCACGGAAGTTTCAATTGTCCCAAAGACGTACACTACACGGCCGTGTTGAGATCCCAGCTACCGTCGTCCCACCAGTACACCGACAAGACGGAACAGACCTGATAGCCTGCGTCGTCGGCTTCCGCTGGCTCGTACAGGGAAATCCCCAAGGCGCGCGAGAACGCGCGATCATACTCGCGGAATGCGGCCTTCACTGCTGGGGATGATGAGAGCGGGTAAACGTGGAAGCACACCAGCCGGTCATCGTCTGCGATAGCGAGTAACTGGCGTGCAACTACTCTCCCGCTGCGATCACGCGCATAGAGCACCTTCTTATTGACGTCAAGGAGGGCGGCGATGGCCGAATCGGAGCACATGCCCCCAACACCGAGGCAAGTGCCTGTATAAGTTCCGAGCTTCAGGATCTCTAATGGATCGTGCTCAATCTGTATCGTGAACCCGCCCTGCTCCACGTCGAACGGGATACCGCGCTCCCACAATTCGCGTGAGACGCCCTTGTGTTTCCGATACCACGCCAGTGTCTCCGGATGCGTCGATAGGTATTCTTGATCGCCGGACCAAAAGGCCTGGAGGAACTTGCGCAAGCCGCGGCGATTCTCGCGCACGTCACCGAGCAGCCGTAGGGCGTGCCGGCCTTTTTTCGATACTGACTGCACTGGCAATCCCAGCCTCAACCGGTCGAATACCGAATGCTCGATGACGTCCAGTCGCGTAAGGACAATCTTCTCGGCCAGCACGCGTTGATAGCGATTCAAGCTTCCGGCGGACAGTTGGATTTCGCCCTGGCACCACGACTTGAGGCGTGCGGGGATCGGGTTCGCGTATTTCTCGCCGCAACTGGCCCATATTTTCGCGCAGGTGTCCCGGATTGGATTCGCGAGAGGATCGAGGTGGAACACCGGATGATCCCCGCAAGTCCGGCAGATTTCGGCGCGAACGGGAGCGCGGACTCCGCCGAGGATCCTCGCGGTCCGTGTCAGTTTCCGCGGCACGGCACAAAAGGCTTCGACCGAGAACGTCTCCAGGCGCTGGATCAGTGTCTCGAGACCTTGCGCGATTAGCTTGGCGTCATTGTCGCGGCGGCATACGCGCTCCAGCACCTCAAAGCTGCGGTCCGGTGCGGTGAGGAAGCGCGTCAAGTTGGAGTTGTCTTTGGTCTCAAGCATGGAGCCGAGTGCGGAGGCCGCTCCATCGCCGGTCTCAAAGGGCGGAGCGGCCAGGCGACGAATCAGATCAAGGGCGACAGGCATTCGCTTGCCGATCACGCCTGGTTTATCCCAGGACCAGAGCCACTCCGAGAGGTAGCCTGCTGCTTTCGTCTGATACGTTGGCGGCGTGCTCGCCAGGAGCGCCTCCAATTGCGGCACGTGCTTCTGAACGCTCCGCCATTTCAATTGGAGAGGCGCTTCCTTCAGGTCCGAGTATTCAATGCCGATCAGAAATCTGAAGTAACGAACCGCTGCTTTTGGTGTTAAGCTCCGCCACGCCGATTGGCGAAGAATCTCAGCCATGCCTGGAAAGCGCCCGCACCGCTTCCACAGATCCATAGCGATCCAACCCTCGGCAAGTTCGGCCCCAATCTCCTCCACAACTTCCTCGGGAAACCTGTCGCAGTTTCCGACTGTCTCGAAGCTGCGGTTAAGATCGAATTGAGCGGCGAGACGGAAGCCCGCGAGCAGGTACTCGACAGGGCCACCATCCCGCACTGTCTCCAGGAAGGCACTTCACCCAGCTGGAGAACTGCTCGTCCGACGACAACTCGCTAACCTGTTCCAATTGAGCTCGCACAGTGGACTTGGGCGAGTTCGCATCGGGCCTGACGTCCAACAACGCGTCGATAAAAGGAAGGCGACGATGCAGCAGGCAAATCGACGGCCAGATGGCACCACGCGCAGGCGTGGCCTGCCCTCCGATGCGGCAATGAATCGACTCACGCTCCACAGCAGACGATCGTCCTTCTCCAATTCGAGCGCGACGTAGAGCGACAAATGATGCGGACACATCTCGCGAGGCCCGCCACCGAAGCAGCGGCCAAATGTACTTGCACGAAGCGCGACGGCATCGTCCAGCATTTTTGCACGGCCCTCGCGTTGGCCAGGGAGAGCTCGCGTTCGATCGCGTCCAGAACATCGCGGAATAGCCGTTCCGCGCCAGGCGTGCGCGGACTTTCGCGTTGGAACTTCCGCAGGGGTGCGAGCAGATCCCGGATGGATCCGATGTCGCACAGGTACGGGCGAATATCGAATCGGTGCGAGACGCGCTCCCTTTGGCGGTTGGTATTTCGTTCCCTTGAAAGCTCGTGGATGGGCACTGGTCGCTTTCGGTCGGACCTGCGGTGCGCCCCACTCAAGCGGCAACGGCGGGGGAGTCGCCGCGATCGAGAGGTCCGGCACCGACTCGATCGCGACGATCAGCACATGGTAGAGCGTCTCTTCGTCCGCCGCCGTGACCTTCGCCAGGTATCGCCAGGATTCCTGCAGCTTCTCCTTGCGTGGGTAGAGAGACCGGCTTACACGCGATCGAGCGGCATGGACTTGATCACGTACGGTCTGCGGCTCTTCGGCCTTCGTATCCCGCTCGCTGACCAGTGCAAAAAGCTCGCCCGGACGCCGGACGATCGATATCAGAACTGAGTGCGTTCTCGCCATCTTAATTCTCCGCGACCTGGACGCGCGTGAAGCCCTCCTCTTCGTGAGTCTCGAAGCGTACCGGCAGAAACTCCGCGATCACGGCCATATTGGTGCGCGCGTGCACGATTGATCTTCTGCGCGGTGAACGATCCCGCTCCTGCCAGCGCCAGCGGCAGCAGCAACTGATCGGTCAGATGCTCGCCGGCCGCTGCGCGACGAGACCAGGTACTCGCGAGCCTCACGCGCGGCGATCGATGCGACCTTCTCGGCGCTCACGCCGACTTGACCGAACGCCGAAAAGATCTCCGTGACTTCGGCAGCTTCCGATCTCGATCATCACGACATTGCCCGGACCGGCCGAATCGCGGGTCATCTCGACCGTGCCATGATTCCGGCGCCCAATTCAGCACTTCGCGGCAACCGTCTCGAACTTCGCGCTCGGCGATGTGGCGCGGCAGATTCGCGACGACTGCGATCACGTGCCGCGACAGAATCTCGCCGCGCTCGCCGATATGGATCGGCTGCAGCTTCGCACACGGCTCGATGCCCGCCGTAGAATCGGCCGCCGCCAGCGGGATAGAATCCATACCGCTCGAATTGCAAGTCGACCTTCGGCCCCATGCGCTCGACCAAAGGCAGGAACGTCCGCGCGAGAAAATCGTACGGAGGCGCCGCCTTGTTGTGCGTGCCTCCTTCGATCACGACGCAGCTTGGCTCGGCCGCCAGCATCAGCGCGGGAAAGACCGTCTGAAACACCAGCGTCCCGCTTCCCGCCGTGCCGACGGCAGAACTTGTACTCGCCCGGCGCGAACCTTGCCCGGAGAAAAGGTCAGCTCGGTCGAGCCGAGAGTCGGCGCCCTGCACTTCTGCGCCGCCCACTTCGGCGGCGGCCAGAACGGCCGTCAGGTGCTGGCGCAGCAAGCCTGGCTTCGTCGCGTCCGGCACGAATGTTCTCGATCCGGAATGCCTTCCCGGTCACCAGCGAAAGGCTCAGCGAAGTGCGGAGGATTTGTCCGCCGCCTTCGCCGGACGATCCATCGATCCGAATCATGATCCTTCCTCCTTCCTGGCCCGATCCCAGGAAAGCAGGATCATGAGCCGAATGTTCTACCCCTTCACGCACACCACCTGGCGAAGCGTATGCACGATCTCCACCAGATCGGCCTGAGCCGCCATCACCGCGTCGATCGGCTTGTAGGCCGCCGGCGTTTCGTCGATCACATCCTCATCCTTCCGGCACTCCACGCCTTCGGTCATCCGCATGTGATCCTCTACTGTAAATCGGCGCTTGGCTTCGTTGCGCGACATCGCGCGCCCGGCGCCGTGACTGCAACTCGAAAAGCTCTCCGGGTTGCCCTTGCCGCGCACGATATAGGAACGCGCTCCCATGCTGCCGGGAATGATTCCCATATCGCCTTCGCGCGCCCGCACCGCGCCCTTGCGCGTGATCAGGACGTTCTCGCCGAAGTGCGATTCGCGTGCCACGTAGTTGTGGTGGCAGTTGATCGCCTTCAGTTCCGCGTTGAACGGCGGCACGCTCGCCCGAATTGCGCACCGCGCCGACGATCTGTTCCATCATCAGGTCACGATTCCAGCGCGCGTAATCCTGCGCCCACTCGACCGCCTCGACGTAATCGTCGAAGTGCTCGGTGTGCTCGGGGAAATAGGCCAGGTCGACATCCGGCAGATTCACGAAGAACTTCTTCATGTCCTTGCGGGCGAGGTCGATGAAGTAGCTCCCCATGCGATTGCCGACTCCGCGCGATCCGCTGTGCAGCATGAACCAGACGGTCTCCGACTCGTCCAGGCAGACCTCGATGAAGTGATTGCCGGTTCCGAGCGTTCCGAGATGGTTCGCATGATTGCCGCGATCGAGCTTCGGATGCTTCGCGAGGATCGCGTCGTAGCGAGCCTTCAACTCGCCCAGCCAGACGCTCTCCGTTGCGCTCCGGAATGTCGTGCCATGCGCCGCGATCGCCAGCTCCGCCGTGATTCGTGCGGCCGTGCGGCACGGCAGTTTCGATCGCGGTGCGAATTCCCTTCAGGTTGTCCGGGAGATCGCGCGCATTCAGACTGGTCTGCACCGCCATCATGCCGCAGCCGATGTCCACGCCCACCGCGGCCGGAATGATCGCGCCCTTGGTCGGGATCACGCTTCCGACGGTCGCGCCGATTCCCCAATGGACGTCGGGCATCGCGGCGATCCATTTGAAGATGAACGGGAGCTGCGCGGCATTCAGCAGTTGCTGGCGCGCGGCGTCTTCGAGGGGAACGCCCTTCGTCCAGGCCTTGACGGGCACGCCCGTTCTCGGATGCGATTACGTTGTATGTGGTCTCTGACATTCGCTTTCTCCCTCTCAATTCTGGCAACATCTGCACGCGGCGACAATCAGGTGAAGAAACATTGCTCTACCCACTGAGCTACTGCCCCGTAATCTGGTGGAGCAGCCCGGACTCGAACCGGGGACCCATGTAGTTCCTTCGGCATTCGCCGCGAAATGATTCAAGATTCCTCGACCTGCGCCTGCGGCGACAATCGGTGGAGAAACATGTCTGTTGCTCTATCCAGTTGAGCTACTCGCCCCGTAGATTATTGGCGGAGCAGCCCGGATTCGAACCGGGAACCTCACATTGATTACATGTAGTTCCTCCTGCATTCGCCGCAGGCTCTCCGCGCTGGCGACAACAATTGACGAGAGTTTCCCGAGCCGCCTTTTGCGAGGCGGCCCGGGAGCGAGAGTCGAACTCGCTTAGCCATGTACTCCCGCCGGCATTCGCCAGCCATTTAAGACCGCGGGACAACGCTGAAGCATGCCCTACCAAGCGGCCGACAAGTTCGACGTTCTTGGTCGAGACGTGACATGGTTGGAGATGTAGTCCCGCCTGCATTCGGCCCCTCTTGCTTCAAACAGCAACTGCTTCGATACGCGCGATCCAGTGGTCCGCCTCGAGTTGCCCCGAAGCGAACGCCGAGATCACTTCGAACACCTGATCGGAGAATCCTCCGATGTTCAGGATGTCCGCACGCTCAGCACGCCTGCGTCGTCTGGTTCGGCTGGATGTCCAGGCAAACCAGGCGAGCCTTCGGATTCCGCTGCCGGAATTCCGACCACTCGGCCAACAACGCCGTTCCCCGGCCGCGGCCCTGATCCACCCACGACTCGTTATCCGAGACGAAGATGACCAGGTCCGCCTTCGCCTTCCGCTGGTTCAGAAGACGAACCGGAGCGCTGCAGTTCGTTCCGCCTCCACCGATCGAAGCCAGCCGTCCGGCGTTCGTCATCACGCTATCGCGCGAGTTCAGATCCACCGGAACCACGGCCTGTTCGAACGGCAACACGGTCGCGGACTGATTCTTCCGCAACACCGAAGCAGCCACCAAGGCCGCCACATCGACGCACCGCACGCTGGTCGTCGAACCGGCGCGATGACCCGTCACCGGGCTCGTCATGGAACCCGAAACATCGGGACACACCACGACCCGGCCTTCGATCGACGGCACATTGGCGATCGCCAACTCCATCGCATCCTGCAGAGCGTCCCGCACCTCCTGCGGAACGGCCGCATCGCAATTCTGATACGCCGTCAGCAGTTGGTACGGGAAAACCCGCGCCCGCTGAATCTCACCCGCATCGCGCAAACGTGCCGCGATGAGGCTCGCCAAGCCGTCCATCTTCGAACACGCCGTGCCGGGCGAACGTATTCAGGTTCATCCGCGTGGTCTGCCACGAAGCATTCTTCGCGATCTCCACCCAATCCTTTTGGGAAAGCGGCAGAGCCGACAGCAACATGAACGGAAGATCCGGAACATCCAGCGCCTCACCGGCCTTGAACTGCTCGAACTGCATCACCAGCTTCGGCAACGCATTCGCATCGTGCGACCGGCCGAGCATGTAGCCGTAGAATGCCTCCCGCTTCGGTCCGGTCGGCTTCGGATGGACCATCTTCACGATGTCCGAAAGCGACGGACTCTGGCCGGCGCTGGAGCTGAAAAGAGCATCCTCATCGCGGCTGGCGAGCCACTCGCGCACCAGCCGCTTGGGAGCAGTTCCCAACGACTTCCGGCCGACCACTCCGGAGCGAAGAATCTGAACATAGGTCCGCAGCATACGCGCGTTGTCGATCACGCGCGCGAACACGGCTTCGTGCAGCCGCGCGTCCCGCGCGGACAACCAGGCGCACAGCAACGCCGGCATGTCCTTCATGAACGATTGCGTCCGGCTGTAGATCGCGACTCGCGCGACGAACTCCGGGTCGACGGCGTCGCACAGTTCGAGCACGCGCGTCAGTTGCTCGTCGGCCGTCGCGTAGAAGGTCCGTCCGAAACAGCCGGTGGCCGCGTATTGCGCCAGGGCTTGCTTCGGCGCAAGCGCGTACGCCGGAGCGTTCTCGGAGTTCACCGTGTCGGTTTGCGGGATCAACGCGTCCCGAAGGCTTGCGAACAGTGTCTTGTTGGCCATGGTTCATGTCCTCGCTTTCGAATATGTAAATGCAGTCTCGTTGCCATTGACTAAGCTGCTGATTATAAAGGTCTATGTGCTGTTAGCGCTCCATCATGCAGATACGCTAGGATAAATAGTTAGAATATATTCTATGGATCACGGATCCACAGTCGTGATCGGCTTGCTCGGCACAACGCTCGATATGGGCAAACATCCCGATCGGTGGCAGAACTGGCGGCCGTCTGTGGCGCTCTGCCGGCAACCTGATCTGATCGTGAAGAGATTCGAACTCCTGCATGGATCTAGGGAGAAGTCGCTCGCCGACCTGGTCAGCCGGGATGTCTCGACGGTCTCGCCGGAAACCGAGATGCGTCTTCACCAGATCGACTTCGGCGACCCATGGGACTTCGAACAGGTCTACGAGGCGCTCTTCAACTTCGCCCGAGCGTATCCGTTCGACACCGATTCCGAAGACTACCTGATCCACATCACCACAGGCACGCACGTTGCCCAGATCTGCCTCTTCCTGCTGACCGAATCGCGATGGTTGCCGGGACGGCTCATCCAGTGCTCGCCGGATCGAGACCGCGGCGCGCCGGGAAAGATCAAGATCATCGACCTCGACCTGTCACGCTACGACCGCATCGCGTCGCGGTTTCAGCAGGAGCAGAGAGAAGGCGTCTCGTACCTGAAGGGCGGCATCGAAACGCGGAACACAGCGTTCAACCGGCTGATCGATCGCATCGAGCAGGTCGCGATCGCCACGCGAGATCCGCTCTTGTTGATGGGGCCGACGGGCGCCGGCAAATCGCGGCTGGCCCGCCGCATCTACGAGCTGAAGAAGGTGCGCCACGCGGTGAAAGGCGAATTCGTGGATGTGAACTGCGCGACCCTGCGCGGCGACGGCGCGATGTCGGCGCTCTTCGGCCACACAAAAGGCGCGTTCACCGGAGCGTTGAAAGATCGCCCCGGTCTGCTCCGAACCGCTGACGGCGGCGTACTGTTTCTCGACGAAATCGGCGAGCTTGGAGCGGACGAGCAAGCGATGCTGCTCCGCGCGCTAGAAGAAAAGACGTTTCTTCCGCTTGGATCGGATCGCGAGAGCCACAGCGATTTTCAGTTGATCGCCGGAACGAACCGCGACCTGTTCGCTGCCGTGCGAGAGGGTCGCTTCCGCGAAGACTTGCTGGCCCGCATCAACCTTTGGACGTTCTCGCTGCCGGGGCTCCGGGCGCGTCCCGAGGACATCGAGCCCAACCTGCAATTCGAACTCGACCAGATACGCTCAGAAGACCGGCAACCGCATCACGTTCAGCAAAGAGGCGCGACAGAGGTTTCTCGAATTCGCGCTCTCCCCGGGCGCCGCGTGGAAGGGAAACTTCCGCGATCTGAATGCGGCGGTGGCCCGCATGTCGACCCTTACGCTCGGCGGCCGAATCTCTGTCGACATTGTGAATGAAGAAGTCGAACGCCTAAATCATTCATGGTCTGATCCGCGGACCGCGAGCGAGTCGGAAACCCGGCTCCGCAATCTCATCGGCGACGATCAGTTGGCTGAAATGGACGCCTTTGACCGTGTCCAGGTCAGCCATGTCATTGAAGTGTGCCGGCAATGCAGAACGCTTTCCGAAGCGGGCCGGCTGTTGTTCAGCGCATCACGCGGCCGCAAAGCGACCACGAACGATGCCGATCGTCTGCGCAAATACTTGAACCGCTTTGGAATCGAATGGTCGCAGATTTCGTCCGCGGCCGATTCGGCGCGTTCGCAATAGCAGGCGGTAGTAGGCGCGCGTAGATTGGACCAGGCTCAGCCAGTTGGTGGCCCCGCTGGGATTCGAACCCAGACTTCACCGATTTTGAGCCGGTTGCCTCTGCCAGTTGGACTACGGGGCCTTCGTGGTGGGTGTCCCCGGATTCGAACCGGGACGCTCCGATGGAGCACTCTGCTCTACAGGCAGGCGCGGCCAACCGTATCCGCCTGACACCCGAACCTTCTTACTTACGAACTTGGCGGAGAGCCTGGGAATCGAACCCAGTCGCGCGTGAACGCTTGGCACGTTAGCAGTGTGCTGGCTTACCATCTGCCTCGCTCTCCGTTGGCACCGGGATGAGGATTCGAACCCCATGCGCTTGGTTTGGAAGCAAGCTGCTCTCCCAGGAGCATCCCGGCTCAAAATTTGGCGGAGGGTAGGAGATTCGAACTCCTGTGCCCTTGCGGTGCGGCAGTTTTCGGGACTGCTGGGCTACCAATTGCCCATACCCTCCGCATGCTAATTGTTGGTAGGCCAGGAGAGACTTGAACTCTCACGCCCGAAGGCACTAGTTCCTAAGACTAGCGTGTCTGCCATTCCACCACCGGCCCACTGGAGCACTGAGCCAGACTCGAACTGGCTAAGAACGGGTTTGCAAGCCGCCGCCTCGACCGCTTCGGCATTCAGTGCTAAAAAGAAATTGTTTTAGAGGGAACAATAACTACTGAGTCGGGACGACCAGTAGCGGCGCAGCAGGGAGGATAATGACAATGCGCGGTTCACAAAAGAAATATAGCACGAAATTAAGTTGGCAGGGGAGGAAAGATTTGAACTTTCGATCTCTCGGGTCAGAGCCGAGCGCTTTAAGCCAGGCTTAGCTACTCCCCTACATATTGGCGACGATGGCGGGATTCGAACCCGCGATCTCCTGACTGAGAATCAGGCGGCTTGAGCCAACTTGCCTACATCGTCAAACTCTTGGCGAAGTGGATGGGAGTCGAACCCACCTGGTCCTCATAGACAGTGAGGTGCCTTTGCCGCTCGGCCACCACTCCGAAAACTTGGTATCCCGCTCGGGACTCGAACCCGAATCTGAACGTTCGTAGCGTTCTGTCCTGATCCATTGGACGAACGGGACACATGGCGCCGGCGAGGAGAATTGAACTCCCGTCCGCTGATTGAAGGTCAGCGATCCTAGCCACTAGACGACGCCGGCAAAATTGTTTCGTTGGTGGAACTGGAGAGAATCGAACTCTCGCCATCTCGATTAAAAGTCGAGCGCCTCACCATTCGGCCACAGTTCCAAAAACTTGGTGCGTCCGGTTGGAATCGAACCAACTGCCTGACGATTAAGAATCGCCTGCTCATCCTCATGAGCTTCGAACGCATGGTGCTGGCGCTGGGAGTCGAACCCAGTCCATGCTCTAATCTGGAGCGAAGCGGTTTATAAGTCCGCCGGTGCACCGTACACCACGCCAGCACAATCTTGGCACCGAGGGCTGGAATCGAACCAACGTAGAAGGCTCCAAAGACCTTCGTCCTGCCATTGAACGACCTCGGCATGGAACGCCTGGCTGGACTCGAACCAGCGTGTATCGCTTTAGAAGAGCGATGCCTGAATCCCCTCGGCCACAGGCGCGTAGTCAATTCGAATGTTGGTACCGGGGTAGAGGATCGAACTCTACTGCACCTCTTTGTAGGAGAGGGGCTCTCAACCAGAAAGCGACCCCGGCATATTGGCTGTGGGGGCAGGATTCGAACCTGCGCATGAACTGGTTAACAGCCAGTCGCCTTACCACTTGGCTACCCCACAAAACTTGGTCGGGGACCTCGGATTTGAACCGAGATTCTCTTGGTCCCAGGCCAAGCGGGTTGATCCGTTTCCCTAGTCCCCGAATGTCAAAGATCTGGAGTGAGCGGCTGGAATCGAACCAGCGGCCTCGGGCTTCGGAAACCCGCGCTCTCATCCAACTGAGCTACGCTCACAAAACACTGGAACAGGCGGCCGGAATCGAACCGGCATTTCTTCGTTAGGACCGAAGTGTTCTATCCGTTGAACGACGCCCGCATAGCTGGGGTGACCGGAGGGAATTGAACCCTCGTGGACAGATCCACAGTCTGCCGCCTAAGCCACTCGGCCACGGTCACACTTGGTGCCAGGAGCACGAGTCGAACGTGCTTGTCCGGCTTTTCAGACCGGCGCCTTGACCGCAACGGCCTCCCTGGCGAACTTGGTGGAAGAGGAGGGAATTGAACCCTCATTTGCTGGTTGCAGGCCAGCGGTCCTCCCGTTGAACGACTCCCCCAAACTTGGTTGCGGGCTGGCGAGTTGAACGCCACTCGCATGGCTTATGAGGCCAGCATGACACCGGTTCACTTGCCCGCAAGAAAACATGGTCCGGGAAGCTGGGGTCGAACCAGCGGCCTCTCGATTATCGATCGAGTGCTCAAACCACGCTGAGCTTTTCCCGGATGGAGCCCCGTGCCAGACTCGAACTGGCTTTTCCGGATTACAGGTCCGGCGCATCGCCATCTATGCTTACAGGGCTTGTGATTCTGGAGCCAATGGAGCGAATCGAACGCTCATCGGTCGCTTACCATGCGACTGCTCTCCCACTGAGCTACATCGGCTGGAGCCAGAGGGGATATTCGAAACCCCGACCTCCGCGTTACGAGTGCGGTGCTCTTCCACTTGAGCTACTCCGGCATGGAGCGAGTGCGGAGAATCGAACTCCGTTGATCGGACTGGCGATCCGATGCCCAACCAATAGGCCACACCCGCAGAACATTTGGAGCGGACGGAGATAATCGAAATCTCTTCTCTGGGTTGGAGGCCCAGGGCACACCCTATATACCACGCCCGCTCATCTCACACCTCTGTGATGCTATTCAATTGTCAAAGACCAGCATTGAGACACACCTCTACTGCGTCGCTTCCGAGCGGAAGCGAGTTAGACAAAATGCCTCAAATTAACCGATAAAAACAAAAAAAGCGGGCGGCCATTTTTGGTGGCCGCCCGCTTCTTGAAATCGGTATGTTATTCCAAGACGGTCAGGTCACCTCGCGCGCGTCATGATTGACGCGCCTCTGCGTACCTTTGACTTCGGTCCCGAATTGGAATATATGTGTCACGCAGTTAAATCCTAATCTACCTTCAAACAAAATTCAAGCCCTTTAATGTACTCTTCACGTCACACCTTCGACTGACCCAGTGCTAAGTCTGGCGGAGGAGGAGGGAATTCAACCCTCGGTGGCCCTTGCGGACTCACGCCAGTTTTCGGGACTGGTGACTTTAGCAACTCGTCCACTCCTCCGCATTCGAAAAACTTGGAGCGCCGCCGCGGAATCGAACCGCGCACGCCGAGTTTGCAGCTCGGCCGCTCGCCACTTGCTGTTGCGGCGCATGGCACCCCAGGGGTGATTCGAACACCCAATCGCGGGTTTGGAATCCGCTGGCCTCACCATCGGCAACCGGGGCCATGTGGTGCGCCTGGCCGGATTCGAACCAGCACTGTGCGGCTTTTGAGGCGGCTGTCTCTACCAGTTGGACTACAGGCGCATTGGTAGGCTCGGTCGGATTCGAACCGACACTGGACACGGTCTGAGCGTGTTGCCTTCACCGAGCGCGATCTGTGTAGAGAGTAGCCTTTGAACTACAGCACCGCGTTGCGTAATTCCGGAAAAACTTTCGAAACCTTAGCGAGCAGGTACTCGCCGTATGTACCCGAGAACTCATGCACGCTTGCACGATCCCACCTCTCGCGGGAATCATCTAGAACCCGGTGTTCGAGACCTTCGATTGGCGAAATCTCGGCATCAAAACTCGGATCGAAAAAGAACGGAAATGACAGCCGGCCTCGCTTCGACATGTTGAGCACTCGATGCGGTGTCGAGCGGTACATTCCACGCGTCAGACGATCAAGCATGTCGCCGATATTGCAGACAAACGAGCCGGGTATCGGCGGCGCGTCGATCCAACCGGAGCGAGATTTCACTTGCAGGCCGCCCGTATCGTCCTGCCGCAAAATAGTGAGCAGCCCATAATCGGTATGCTCGCCAACTCCCCAGGGCATCTTTCTGCTTTCCGACGCGGGGGGATAGTTGAAGATCCGAAATAAAATCAGCGCATCATGCGTATAGCGCTTTTCGAAATAGTCTCCGTCCAAACCCAGACTCAGCGAAATCCCCTCCATCAATGTTTGGCCGAGTTGCGTCAGTAGATCGATGTAATGCAGCACAGTCTCTCGAAACCCACGAATCTCTGGTATCAGGTTTGGCCCGTGAAGGGGCTTGCCGGCCAGGACGGCTGGGTGATCTTCCGGGAGTTCCGATCCGAAATAGAGACCCTCTTTCCGGTCCGGTTTGCCTGATGTGAGTTCGCCGCCCACTGGGAAATATCCGCGCCAAGCGCGACCTCCACGGGACATCGCGATCTGCATCTTTTGTGGTTCGCTCTGGTCGAAAAACCGGCGGCTCAGAGATTCTAGCTCCTGGCACAATGACTCGTCGACACCGTGGCCGACGACGTAAAAGAATCCACATTCGCGGCACGCTGTTCCGATCTGCTCCGCAACACGCGTTCGTTCCGTTGCGCGATTTACCAACGGAGAGACGTCGATCACGGGAACAGAGGAGAGCTCGCTTACACTCATCCAACAACCATGCTACGTCTTAGCAGCCCGGGTTTGCACCGGTTCACGAACGCTTGTGTTCCCGAAAAGACTCAAGAGCCCACTCGGCCAGTGAAGGCGAATGCCTAAGGATATACAGATTGCCATCGTCTGCTCGAACCTTGAAGAACGTGTCGTTTGGGCCGTTCCACTGATCTAGTATTTCCTCTACGATATGCAGTCGCTCGCCCAAATGAAAGCGCACGGGCCGCTCGTCGGCTTTCATTCCGGAATAGCACTCGACGCGCAGCTTCACTCTTTGATTGTCTCGCAGGAGTTCAAAAATGGGCGGCGTAGGTTTCTACCGAGATCGAACTCTGCGACTTGATCACCCTATAAGCCTGGACCCATTTCTCCAGCGCCGAATCAGCCATCGGGCCAATGACATCGGTTGCAACGGCTGGCTTCGCATCGAATTTGTCGATCCCGCTTCAGCTCGTATCGTCTCGACCTGTGAGACGACTAGCGATCCGAACTGAAGGCTACTCGGCGTTGTCCCGCTAGTTGCGAAGCCGAATATTCGGCACCGCCTCGAAAGCAGATGCTTCGCACTGATCGATCCAACGCAATATTCAGCAACTTGCAAATCCCGTAGCCTGAAAATCTGTTCCGCTCGGTCTATGCGGCCTATTTCAAATTGCTTTGGGCCGGGATGGCTCCTTCAGCGTTGTGGTTCAGTCATGTATGCAGTTTCGATTGAATGCCAACTGGTCAAGCTGGACGTCACAGTTCGGGCCTTCTAGAATCAATAGCTTGCAAAGTTCAATTCGCAACCTTATTAATGCATCGGAGGGTCTACCCCAAGCTTCATCCGTGCAGAATTAGGCAGAGTCACCACAAGTACCTGAAGATTAAGTACTTACAGCTAAACGGAGGGTTTGGAGGGTGTGGAAAATCCTCGTAAGTTATTGAAAAAATGGAGCGGGAGACGGGACTCGAACCCGCGACGTCCAGCTTGGGAAAATGGGCAATGTTTTGTTTTCAGTGACATAACTGCGCATGGCGTTGATTCAGGGTATGGAAAACGCCAACAAAACAAGGATCCCATTTCGGCTGGTGTGCTAATGGAGGGTTTTTGGAGGGTTAAAGACGGCCCTCGGGGAAGGTCGTTTCGACACCTTCAACGCTGGAGCGCTGCGCGGACCGTCCGCAGGTCGAGAAACATCCTTTGTGGTCCCGTCGCCGCAGCACCCTCGATGGGCACAAAACCATATCGTGCGTACCAGCTGACCCGATCCCGATAGGCGTCTGTGATGATCGAGCGACAGCCAACTTCATCGGCCACGCGCAAGCTGATGCGGAGCGCTTCCGAAATCAGCGCATGGCCAAGTCCCCGGCCTGCAAATCGCCGATCCACGGCGAGCCGCGCCAGTAAAATCAGCGGCAGATCGTAAGGAGGCAGCCCGCGGACATACTTCTTCGGAAACATATCGCGAGGCACGCTTGCCATGGCCAGGGTAAAGTAGCCGAGCACGGTTCGTGGAGCGTCCTCATCGAGAGCCACATAGCTTACACCGATTGAGCTCTTCTGCTGATTGGTCCAGGCATGACGCTTGAGATAATTGTTGAGGGCGTCGTCACCGCAATCGAAATTCTCCACCTCATCGTGTTCTTCGAGGCGGCGAATGACAATGGCCATTCAGTCCCGCATAGCCCGAATCAGGGCATCCGTAGGGCGGTTCGCTTCCCCTGCAGATACGAGTTCAGCAAGACTTTCCAGTTCGCGCCCGGTCCATTTGATTTCGACACGTGGCAGGACAAGGTCTGGAGCGACGCGTTCCAGCCGCGGAAAGAGCAGCACGTTTCGCTCCCCGCTCGCGCTCTCGCTCATGATCCGGTGCCCCAATTTCCGCTCCGACACCGCCCATCGAAACAGCGCTACGGCATCGGATAGGAAGTCGGTGTTGCTGCTGAGCTGCAAT
The DNA here is from genome assembly GCA_963813145.1 of Bryobacterales bacterium. Classification (GTDB taxonomy): domain Bacteria; phylum Acidobacteriota; class Terriglobia; order Bryobacterales; family Bryobacteraceae; genus Palsa-187. The sequence goes on along the minus strand of CAWEXX010000001.1, from coordinate 16,263 downwards.
TCTTCTTTGAGCAAGCGTACCGAGCGATCTTCTGCTGGAGCAAGGTCAGCCTGGAACTTGGCTTTCCGGCGCGGACTAGGCGCTGGAGCCTCAATTCGTTTTTTTCTGGTCTTCAGAGCCATTGCCTACCTTCAGATTCCCGAGACATATATTCACTCCAATTATACTCCCAATCCCCGTCCTAAATAGAGTCGAACCGGATATGAGCCTTTCCGTCCTCGAACAGGACCGTGAGACTCTTCGGGAGCTCCGAATGAGAGAAGTTCGGCCCTGAGCCCGTCCTCTCGACGGTCGTGATCGCAGACACCGCATTAAAGTGAGCGGCGCAAAGCTACTTGGCGTCTACCAGCACTCCGATAACAGCGTGGCTGGACAAAGCGCAATGGCCCTCGGTCGCTTTCCGGGGAATAGCACAAACGTTGCCAACCAGATCGTTCGCAGAAGCCGGGATGCGACGTTCTGGCCAGTTAAGGCATCTTGAATTGCGTGTAAACTTCTTCTGGCCGAGAATGAAGATGGGGTTCGTCCCCAACGCGAAATGAGCCCAGAGATCTCCATTCGGGTGTCAGAAGCGGGGCGACGGTATGAGGCCGTGCTTCGCATCAGTGAAGCACTTTCCGCATGCCGAGAGCCTGAGGATCTGACGAGAATCCTCTCGGAACAACTGGGCGAATTCCTCGACGTCTTCCAGTTCTACATCATCGCCTATAAGGAAAATTCCACCGAAGTCGAATGGGCTGTGGTGGGGTCCGAGAAGAGCCTCATGAGTGCGTACGCCGATGTGCCGGTACAAGAGCGGCCATCATGGCGGGCATACGCGACACAGGAACCATTCCACATTGCAAATTGGGACGCAGATGAAAGGGTGCCGCCGCGGCTGAAACAAGGGATTGCAGCCCAAGGTCTCGAAATCGGGCCACTGGTTTTTGTCCCCCTTACGACACCGCATGGTCGCCTGGGTGCCCTTGGCATGTCCGGGCGGCCTGAAACGGTTTACAGCAGCGAAGACATCGGCTTCCTGCGGCTAATTGGTCGTGTCGTTGCGTTTGCGATTGATGACAATTTCAATCTCAGGCGAGCTGAGGCCACCCAACGAGAATTACAGCGCCAGAACGAGCGGCTGCAACGCAGCGAAAGAGAGCTTCAGGAAGTCATCGAAACGATTCCGGTCATGGCTTGGTCAGCAGCAGCAGACGGCGCCGCCGAATTCTTCAATCGACGGTGGCTGGATTACGCTGGCCTATCCTCAGATCAAGTACAAGGCTGGGGTTGGACAAGTGCGGTTCATCCAGATGATCTGAACGGGCTTACGGATTACTGGCGCGGCGTGTTGGCTTCCGGGCAATCAGGCGAAATTGAAGCGCGCCTGCGCCGTTTCGACGGAGCATACCGCTGGTTTCTATTCCGCGCGACTCCATCCCTCGACAACAACGGAAGAGTCGTGAAATGGTACGGAACGAATACCGACATCGAAGCGCGCAAGACTGCTGAGCAAGCGATTGTCACTCAGAATAGCCGGCTCCAGCTTCTTCTGAAGCTAACGAAGGAGATCACTTCAAACCTGGAGTTTCGCGAATTGCTGCGGGCAATCTCAGCGAGTATTCGTGAAGTTATGGATTGTGACGCAGTCCATATTTCGCTCGCGGATCCGGCTTCGGGTAAATTCCGCCTGTACGCCTTGGATTTTCCAGAGGGCAAGGGCTTTGTCAAGGAGGAGATGCTTATCGAGTCGGTCGGCGCCTGTAAGAGAGCTCTGGAAACGCTGCAACCGACAATCAGGAATACTGCCAATCCCCAAGAATTCTCGCCCGATCTGTACAAGTTGATGGTCGCGGAGGGGCTTAAGACTCAATGCGTGATACCGCTTGTGAGCCGCGGCCGCGCCGTCGGAGCTCTGACCATTAACCGGAGGACCGATGATCCCTTCTTGCCAGACGAGATCGGTTTTCTCAAAGAAGCATCCGGTCAGATAGCCATCGCTATAGAAAATTGCGTGGCCTTCAGCGAGATTTCCGAGCTGAAAGAGAAGCTTGCGCAAGAGAAGCTATATCTCGAAGAAGAAATCCGGGTCGACATGAATTTCGAGCAGATCGTGGGGAACAGTCCGGCGCTCAAGCATGTACTCCAACTCGTCGAAACCGTCGCGCCCAGCGATTCGACCGTTCTACTACTCGGTGAAACGGGAACCGGCAAGGAGTTGATTGCGCGCGCCATTCACGACCGTAGCCGTCGTAAGAACCGCACCTTCATAAAGGTCAACTGCGCGGCCATTCCGACCGGCCTCCTGGAGAGCGAATTATTCGGTCACGAAAAAGGAGCTTTCACGGGCGCCATCACGCAGAAGATTGGCCGACTTGAATTGGCCGACCAGGGCACGTTGTTTCTGGATGAAGTGGGCGACATTCCGCCTGAGATCCAGCCGAAGCTGTTGCGGGCATTGCAGGAGCGAGAGTTCGAACGTCTCGGAAGCACGCATACCCGTAAAGTGAACGTTCGCCTCGTGGCCGCTACCAACCGCGACCTTGAAAAGATGATTGCAGCGCGTGAATTCCGCAGCGATCTTTATTACCGTCTGAACGTATTTCCGATTCGAATCCCGCCGCTGCGCGAACGCAAAGAGGACATTTCTCTGCTGGTGAGCTATTTCGTTCAGAAGTTCGCGAAGCAAATGCAGAAGAACATAGTCAACATCCCCGCAGCTGTAATGAAAGCATTAATAGCCTGGGAATGGCCCGGGAATGTTCGGGAAGTGGAAAACTTCATCGAGCGCGCGGTGATCCTTACGCGGGGCAGGTCGCTCATGGCGCCTCTAGCAGAACTGCGCAAGGTAACGACTGAGGAGCCCAGGGCCGCCGCCACAAATACCGCGGCAAACCACGATGATATTGCCCGTATCGTGAAGGAGACCATCAGCGCGCTGCATGGGAACAGCAGCAGTGCCGGCGATCATGCTAAAAAACAGCGTGATCAGATCGTCCAGGCACTCACCGAAGCGAAGGGACGAGTGGGAGGGGCGGACGGAGCTGCGGCGCGCTTGCGTGTGAACCGGACGACTCTCCTGGCCCGGATGAAAAAACTTGGCATCGATCCCCGCGATTATTCCTGACATTCGATTCAGCCGCGACTAGAGTGTCAAAGCCGCTTTGACACTCACAACGCTCCAAACTTGGTCGCATTGTCTACGTTGAAAACCAAGCAGTTACAGCCGCAAACGCCTGGTACGTGCGTTGCACTCTCCCGCGCGTCAAGGATACGTGCGGCATGTTGAAGATCACGGTTGTCGAGCACACGCGCCAGCGCCGATTGATCGTTGAGGGCAGACTCACAGCGCCTTGGGCCGCCGAACTCACGAGCGCCTGCCGAACAGCCAGAGCAGATCTTCGGGACCGCAAATTGATTGTCGATCTGAGGAACCTGACCGCGATCAGTCCGGAGGGCGAAGACGTATTGCAGCAGCTGATGAGTGAGAATGTCAAGCTCTTGTGCGGTGTGTACATAAAAGAAGTCCTGCGGCAACTCGTCCGCAAGACCCGCGGCAACCCGCCGGATTCGGCAGATGAATAGCGGACTCGGATACCTGAAACGGTACGAAAAAACTGTGGCGGCCACCCACTGTCACCACGGCTCTGACAGTTTTGACACTTGGCTCCTCCTGCTTTCCGACCCCGAGTAATTTCAATCGTTTAGCGAAGGCCTACATCTGGCAAACGTATTGCAGTTCCCCCGTCGAGCGGTTTCTCCCGCGCGACGCTAAGAACGCGAAATATGAGTGCACTATTGGAAACGACTTCTGTGCCCGGTGTTTACAGCCTCGCTGAAACCCGGACACACCTACACTCGGAAATCGAATCTTGCCAGAGGCTAGCTCACAAAGTTGCAGTGATCACGGTTGGTTCGACGGGGATGGGCCTCGCGACCGCAAAACGATTTGTGCGGGAAGGCGTTGATCAACGTGTTCATAACGGGCCGTCGAAAGGCCCCTGGACATGGCGGTCTCTGAAATCGGCGAGGAGGCAACGGGAATCTCGGGCGATGTCGCCAGCCAAAGTGATCTGGACCGCGTTTACGAATCAGTCAAAGCATATGGCCGAAAAATCGACGTGGTCTTCGCGAAATGCAGGCATTACTCAACTGGCGCCGTTCGGTATGCGTGTACTGACGCAGCGTCTGTTGAAGTCGATTCGCGGAGGCCCGTACGAACATCGATGAGAGTGCCCCGATGGCGGAGAGGCTAGGCATTGTAGAGACCTCAGGATATGAGCGGGAATGTCTTCGCGAGGATGAGGAATTCATCCTGTACCGGGCACGTGCAAGCGCAGCAGAGGTGCCTTCTGTTCTCCTGCTGACTCCTGCTTCAATACGCCCCCGGCTGGAGAGCCTCAAGAAGATAGAGCACGAATATTCGCTCCGCCACGATTTCGACACAACATGGGCAGTTCGACCCCTTGCTCTTTCTCAGTGCAACGGACAGAAAGCGCTTGTGCTCGAAGATCCCGGTGGTGAGTTCCTCCATCGTCTCATTCAAGGCCCGATGGAAATAGAGCAGTTTTTGCGCATCGCCATTGGCCTTACAACGGCACTCGGCCAGTTACACAATCGGTCGGTGATCCACAAGGATCTGAAACCCTCGAATGTCCTTGTCGACACCGCGACCGGCCATGCTTGGCTCACGGGTTTTGGAATCGCCTCGCGTCTTCCGCGCGAGCGGCAGTCCCCCGGGCCTCCCGAGTTCATCGCTGGAACCCTGCCCTACATGGCACCCGAACAGACCGGACGAATGAATCGTTCCATCGATTCGCGCAGCGACCTCTATGCTTTGGGCGTCACGCTGTACGAGATGCTGACCGGGACTCTCCCCTTCATCGCTTCCGATCCGATGGACTGGGTGCACTGCCATATCGCTCGGCAGCCCGCACCACCCGACGAGCAGGCTGAAGGGCATTCCGCGGATGCTCTCGGCCATCATCATGAAGCTACTCGCCAAAACCGCTGAGGAGCGATACCAAACAGCAGTCGGCCTGGAGCGTGATCTTCGGCGTTGTCTTGACGAATGGGAGACGCGGCACCACATCGACGAATTCCCTCTTGGCGAGCAGGACATTCCAGACCGGCTGGTGATTCCCGAAAAGCTGTATGGTCGCGAACGCGAGATTGACGCATTGCTCGCGGCCTTCGACCGTGTCGTGACGCACGGTAGGCCAGAGCTCGTGCTTGTGTCCGGCTATTCTGGCGTCGGCAAATCCTCCGTCGTGAACGAGCTGCACAAGCTGCTTGTTCCGCCGCGCGGCCTTTTCGCGGCGGGCAAGTTCGACCAGTACAAGCGCGACATTCCCTACGCGACCCTGGCACAGGCTTTCGAGAGCCTCCTGCGTCCACTTCTGACCAAGTCCGAAACAGAGCTGAGCAAGTGGCGGGAGGCGCTTCGCGAAGCAGTGTATCCGAACGGGCAGCTCATAATGGATCTGGTTCCCGAGCTGAAGTTCATGATCGGAGAACAGCCACCTGTTCCTGAAGTTTCGCCACGAGACGCGCAAGCTCGCTTTCAACAAGTCTTTGCGTCGATTTATTAGCGTATTCGCGCGGCCCGAACATCCGCTGGCGTTATTCCTGGACGATTTGCAATGGCTCGACGCTGCAACGCTCGATCTGATCGCGGATCTTCTCACCCGATCGGATGTGCGGCATCTGATGTTGATCGGCGCCTACCGCGACAACGAAGTCGGCCCCGCCCATCCGCTAATGCGGAAGCTCGAAGCTATCCATGAGGCCGGCGCGATAGTGCAAAACATCGTACTCGCGCCGCTGAGCCGTGAGAACCTGGCACAACTAATCGCAGATTCGGTGCACTGCGTACCGGAGCGCGCTGCGTCGCTGGCAGAACTGGTTCATCAGAAGACGGCGGGAAATCCTTTTTTCGCAGTTCAGTTTATTTCCGCTCTTGCTGAAGAAGGTTTACTTACGTTCGACTTCACCATGGCACGATGGGTTTGGCACCTGAATCGCATTCGCGCCAAGGGTCATACCGACAATGTGGTGGACCTTCTGGTTGGGAAATTGAGTCGCTTGCCCACCGGGACTCAGGAAGCATTACGACAGTTGGCCTGCTTCGGAAACAACGCTGAGTTCACTTTACTGCGGGTCGTCTACCGTGATTCGACGGAAGAAATGCACTCCCAGCTCTGGGAAGCAGTCCGAACGGGGTTCATCTTCCGCTCCGAAGATTCCTATCGTTTTCTCCACGACCGCGTGCAGGAGGCCGCCTATTCTTTGATCCCAAAGGAATTGCGTGCCGAGACGCACCTCCGAATCGGAAGGCTGCTGGCAGAGAGAACTCCTTCACACGAGCGGGAAGAGAGAATCTTCGAGATCGTGAACCAGTTCAATCGCGCCACTCACCTCATTACGTCAAATGACGAGCGCAAGCGCGTCGCAGAATTGAACTTGATCGCGGCCAGGCGGGCGAAGCTCTCGATCGCCTATGCCTCAGCGCTTTCTTACCTGGCGACGGGTCGGGCGCTACTGACAGAAGAGAGTTGGAACACAGATTACGAGCTTATCTTTTCGCTCGAATACCTGATAGCTGAATGTGAACTGCTGACCGCCGATATGGAGTCTGCTGAAAAGCGACTTTCGATGCTCGCCGCGCGTGCCAATAGCGCCCATGATTTGGCTCTTGTAACATGCTTGCAGCTAACGCTATACACGGCGTTGGATCGGCTTGATCGAGGCATTGAAATATGCCTTGAATATCTTCGACGTGACGGGACGAACTGGTCGGCTCATCCGACCAGCGACGAGGTGCAGCGCGAATACGATCGGATTTGGTCACTACTCGGGAACCGGCAGATTGAGGACCTCGTTGATCTGCCCTTGGTCGCCCATCCCGATATTCTGGACGTTCTAGAGGTCTTGACGCAAACTTGTGACGCCTGCCGTGTTCTTCGACAAGGACTTGTGCGCACTCGTTATTTGTCGCATGGTGAATCTTAGTCTTGAGCACGGCAACAGCGACGCATCATGCTTTGCCTATGTATGGTTTGGAATCGATAGTGGGACCGCGCTTCGGTTGCTACGAAGAAGCGTTTCGATTTGGTCAGCTCGGCTACGACTTGTTGGAAAAGCGCGGTTTGAAGCGTTATGAAGCTCGCACTTGTATGTGTTTCGGAAGCGTCGTTGTCCCCGTGGACGAAACATGCACGGCGACGGCCGCGACCTAGTACGTCATGCCTTCGATGTCGCTTACCGAATGGGCGACTTTACATACGCTGCATATAGCTTTACGCAGTTGGTCACGAATTATCTGGTTGTGGGCGATCCTCTTGCCGAGGCGCAAGTGGAAGCAGAAAAAGGCGTTGACTTTGCAAACAGAGCGAGGATGGGACTCGTTGTCGATATCATCAGGTCGGACCTTCAGCTAATCCGGACTCTCCGGGGATTGACGCATAAGTTTGGTTCATTCAACGACAAGCGATTCGACGAGGCTGAGTTTGAGCGGCATCTGGCAAGTCTCCCGCTTTAGCGATGCTGGATTTGGATACTGGACTCTCAAGACAGAAGCACGGTTCTTTGCAGGTGACTATGCTTCCGCCGTCGATGCCTCGTTGAAGGCGCAACAACAACTTTGGGCAGCACCAGCATTGCTTGAACCAGCCGCATTCCGATTCTATGGTGCGCTTTCGCACGCGGGCGCCTGGGATTCCGCATCTCCCGACGAGAGGCAAAAGCATTTCGAGGCTTTAACGGCTCACCACAAACAGCTCGAACTATGGGCGGAGCATTGCCCGGAGAATTTTGAAAACCGCGCCGCACTCGTGGGTGCGGAAATTGCGCGAATAGAAGGGCGCGTGGTCGATGCCGAAGGCCTTTACGAAAAGGCCATCCACTCGGCGCACGCAAACGGATTCATTCACAATGAAGCGGTCGCTTACGAGGTTGCTGCCCGATTCTACGCGGCACGTGGTTTCCAAAAGTTCGCAGACGCATACTTGCTCGAAGCCAGGTATTGCTATCAGCGTTGGGGGGCCGACGGCAAAGTAAGGCAGCTCGACCAGCTCTATCCCCACCTCAGGGTGGAGGAGGCAGTTCGTGGCACGACGAGCACGATCGTGACGCCGACTGAGTTCCTGGATCTAGCGACCGTAATCAGGGTCTCGCAGGCGGTCTCGGGCGAGATGGTACTGGAAAAGCTGATCGAGAAGCTGGTACGAATCGCGGTGGAGAATGCAGGGGCCGAGCGAGGTCTGCTCATCCTGCTTCGGGGCGGCGAGCCGCGAATCGAAGCCGAGGCTACCACTGGCCCGGGCAGGATCGAGGTTGCCATTCAGACAGGCGGCCGATCACGCCGTCCGATCTCCCCCAATCCGCGCTGCATTACGTGATCCGGACGCTGGAGGGCGTGCTTCTGGATGATGCCTCGACCGATAACGTGTATTCAAAGGACGAATATGTGCGCCAGAAGCACTCCAAGTCCATCCTGTGCCTGCCAATCGTCAACCAATCGAAGCTTGTCGGCGTGCTTTTTCTCGAGAACAACCTGACTCCATGCGCCTTCACGCCGGACCGCGTTACCGTGCTGGAACTGCTGGCTTCGCAAGCCGCCATTTCTCTGGAGAATGCCGGGCTTTATTCCGACCTGCAGCGCAGCGAAGCTTTCCTGGCTCAGGGCCAGAGGATCAGCCAAACGGGCAGTTTCGGCTGGAATGTTTCGAGCGGAGAGATCTACTGGTCGGACGGGACCTACAACATCTTTGAGTACGATCGAGCGGCTAAGCCAACGTTCGAACTGGCATTTCAGCGAATTCATCCCGACGATAGAGATTTCGTTCGGCAGACTCTCGACCACGCGACCAGTGAAAAGACGGATTTCAATGTGGAACATCGTTTGCTGATGCCGGACGGCGCAGTCAAACACGTCCACGTCATTGGCCGCGCGTTGCAGACCTCGTCAGGCAACCTCGAATTTGTGGGTGCCGTGACGGACGTTACCGCGGCAAAGCTGGCCGAAGAGAAGATCCGCCAAAGCGAAAGCGAGCTTCGACAGATTCTGGATGTCGCTCCGCAGCACGTTTATGTGTTAGGGCCGGACCCGGACACCACGCGGCTCTATGTGAACCAGGCCGCGCTCGATTATCTCGGTCTGACCGCTGATGAGTGGCGGACCTGCGACCGCCGCAAGCTCTTTCATCCGGACGATTGGGAGCGCGCGAGGAGCGAGTCTCAAAGCAAAATCGCCGCCGGCCTCCCGCACGAAGTCGAAGTGCGTTTACTGGGAAAGGACGGGAAATATCGCTGGTTTCTCCGACGCTGGAACCCGCTGCGGGATGAACACGGACGCCTCACCCGTTGGTATGTCGCCGGAACCGATATCGAGGATCGAAAGGCGGCGGAGCAAAGGCTCCAGGACGAGAATGTTTCGTTGCGCGAAGAGCTCGACAAAGCATCCATGTTCGAGGAGATTGTGGGAAGTTCGGCGGCGCTTGAAAAAGGTGCTCTCCCGCATCTCCAAGGTCGCGCCGACCGACTCCAGCGTTCTGATCACCGGCGAGACCGGCACTGGCAAGGAACTGGTTGCGCGCGCGATTCACCGGCGGTCACGGCGATCCTCACACACGATTTGTGAGTGTGAATTGCGCCGCGATTCCGCGTGACCTCATCGCATCGGAATTATTTGGCCATGAAAAGGGCGCGTTCACGGGAGCAACGCAGCGTCGTTTAGGACGCTTTGAGCTGGCCGAAAAAGGCACGCTCTTCCTGGACGAGATCGGAGAACTGCCGGCCGAAACCCAGACTGCTCTATTGCGAGTGCTGCAGGAACACGAATTTGAGCGCATCGGAGGAACTGGGACGATTCGCGCCGATGTTCGTGTGATCGCCGCCACCAATCGCGACTTGGAGTCCGCGATCGCCGCGGGTACGTTCCGAAGCGGACCTGTTTTACCGGCTGAATGTCTTTCCCGTTGAGATGCCGCCTCTGCGGGAACGAAGAGAGGACATTCCCTTGCTCGTGAGGTATTTCCTGAATCGCTACGCTCGGAAAGCAGGCAGGCGTTTTACCGCGGTCGACAAGAAGAGCCTGGATCTGCTGCAAGCATACACCTGGCCCGGTAATATTCGGGAATTACAGAACGTGATCGAGCGGTCGGTCATTGTGAGCGAAACAGAGACATTTTCAGTGGATGGAAGTTGGCTTTCGCGGCAGAGTTTGTCCAGTGCGCCCAGTGTCCCGGATATCCAGTCGGGCCTCTTGAACAGGCGTCCTGCTCAGGAGAAAGCCACTGATTGAGGCTGCCTTGCGCGAGTGCCGCGGGCGGGTGTCCGGGCCGTCAGGAGCCGCTGCCAGACTGGGCGTTCCCGGCACTACTCTCGAATCGAAGATCAAGGCGCTGAAGATCAACAAGAACCGCTTCAAGGGGACAGATCCCTCGATTCGAAAAACAGCCAGCCCTCCGGCCTGATTCGCACCTACCTTACGAGAAGTTTTTACGAAATTCGTTAATTGACGAGGTTCGTAAATTATCAAATCCAATAACACCTTTAATTTCAGCCACTTTTGGTTGGTGCTGGACCTGCATCTCTGTAGGCAAGGTCTTCCTTGGAAGAACAGAATGTTCAGAATTCACAGGTCGGAAAACGGGGAAGTGGTTTTTACGATAAGCGGCCGGCTCGACGCAGAGCATATCGCCGAGTTGGAAACACTCATCGCCGCGGAAACGAAGGGCCGCCGCATCATTCTCGACCTCAAGGAGATGACTCTGACGGGTCAGGACGGTATCGATTTTCTCACCCGGTGCGAAGCGGCTGGCATCGCGCTGGTGAATTGCGATCCATACGTTCGCGAGTGGATCACGAGAGAAGGAAGCGGCAAGTAGCGAGCTTTTGAGGGGCCGCCCCCGAAGCTTCGGAGGGGACGTTAGCGTTTGATGGGTCCCTGGCAGACAGCGTGAGTTCGATGCAGTAGGAAAAGATTGCGTAGGCGAAATCATGATACAAACACTTCGGGATAACTGTCTAGATGCCAACCGCAGCCAGAAGCTGGATTCGTCAGCAGTGCACCTCTGGGCTGTGCTCCTGGCTGGAGGTGACGGCGTTCGGTTGCGAGATCTAACGCGAAGGATTGCAGGCGACTCAAGACCCAAACAGTTTTGTCGGATCATCGGTGAACAGAGCCTTTTTCGCGAGACGCGCACACGTCTTGACCCGCTCTTCATACGCGATCGACAGGTTTTCGTTTTTTCTCGCGCCCACGAACGATATTATGGCGATGACCTAACCGACGCGGGCGATTCCTGTGTCATCGAGCAACCGTTGAATCGTGGCACAGGTATCGCCATTATCCTGGCCCTCCTTCGCATCTTGCAGCGTGATCATGATGCTCTGGCCGCCTTCTTCCCTTGTGATCACTTTTACGCCGACCACGACTCGTTTCGCTTAACGATCCGATCTGCAGTCGAATGCGCGGAGCACAACCCCGAGTCGATCATCCTCGTGGGCGCCGACGCTGAGTATCCCGAGACCGATTATGGATGGATTGAGCCTGGGGTGGTTGTTTCGAACGCTACAGTAGGGCCGCTTTCACGGGTATCTCGATTTTGGGAGAAGCCTTCGTTGCAACACGCCCATGCGCTATTACGCCGGGGCTGCCTCTGGAATACTTTCGTAACTGTCGGCCGGGCGACGACATTCTTTGAGATGTTGTGTTCGCAAGTTCCCGAGGCGGTGCTTGCCATATCGCGAGCGATGGCAGACAACACGCTCAATGTCGCGTACGCCTCATTAGACACCGTGGACTTTTCACGCGATGTTTTAGCAAATCTGCCGCATAGACTTTTGGTTCTGCGTGACCGAACGTCAGGTTGGGCTGACCTCGGGAGCCCCACTCGCGTCCTAGACACTCTGAGTCGAAACGGCATTCAACCGGGATGGGCCGACGAGGGAAACTGCGTCTTTGGTCATCAAGAAGCTCAGAAACAAAATGGTTTGAGAGATTAGGTACACAAAGGAGAACATCATGCAAACACTTCGAGACAACTATTTGACTGCCTACCGCAACCTGAAGCTGACCCGAGACGCCGAAGGCGTGCTGGTCGTCCAATTCCATAACAACGGAGGACCGCTCACATTCACAGCAGAGGCCCATACCGAGGTTGTCGATGCCTTCTACAGGATTTCACAAGATCGAGCAAATAAGATCGTAATTCTCACGGGCGCGGGCGGGGACTTCATGATCGGTGTCGATTGGTCGTCTTTCAAAGACGTATCGGATCCCGAGGTGTGGAGCCAGACCCATGACGAAGGCGTTCAGGTTCTGGAAAACATAGCTAACATACGCGTGCCGGTCATCGCGGCCATCGAGGGACGCGCGCATATCCATTCTGAGTACGCGCTGCTGGCCAACGTCATTGTGGCAGCCGAGGGCGCGACCTTCCAGGACGTAGGCCACTTCGCCGCTGGTGTTGTGCCTGGTGACGGCATCTTTACGGCCTGGAGTTATCGCGCGGGAGCAGGGCGGGCGGAAGCTTTCCTGCTCAACCCACAGCCGCTCCCGGCGCGTACTGCCAACGAATGGGGTGTCGTCGCCGAAGTTGTTGCGAACGGTAACGCACTCAGCCGGGCGCGGGAGTTGGCCGCGCTCTACCTGAAGGCTCCAGAGGTGACGCGCCGCGACACGCGCGTGCATTTCATTCAACCCCTGAAAGAGCGTCTTGTGCGGGAAGTTGGCTACGGACTGTCGCTGGAAGGAGCCTCGGCCGCCGACCTCGTGAAATCAAAGCAGGCGAAGAGCGACCCTGTTGCCCCGCAAAGGAAGTCTGCATAAAAAGCCCGAAGAACGCTTTATGAACCGATCGATCGTCATTACCGGATTACCGGTGCATCGAAGGGAATCGGTGGGGCCGCGGCCGGCTGGCAAGTCATCGGAATCGCCAGACACGCGCCCAACGAATTGTCCCGGTCAATTCGTGACTGCCGATCTCAGTGATCCAGGACGTGTCCGGAGGAATTGGAGGCGGCCGCTCGCGCTTGGGTTGGCTAGACAATCTAATGATGTCGCGCATGTGATTCGAGTGTAGACCATCGACGATGCGGAGAACCTATTTCGAGTCGTCCGGCATGTGAACCCAGAGCTTCGGCGAATGTCGCAGTTCGTCGCAACGTGTCAGATGTTCCAGAAGTTAAATCAATAAAGGAGTATGTATGTCTCAAAAGAACGGTCGCGCGAAACGTAGCGAGAAGGGTTTGCTAACGCCGGACAACTGCGTTGTTGCCCTCATCGATCACCAGCCGCAAATGCTTTTCGGCGTATCAAATGGTGATCGCCAATCGATCATCAACAACACCGTCGCGCTCGCGAAGGCGACGAAGGTGTTCGATACGCCCACTGTGCTCAGCACCGTGGAGACCAAGGCGTTTAGCGGCAATCTCTGGCCGCAGATTAGAGCAGTCTATCCCCAACAAGTACCGATTGAGCGGTCGTCCATGAACGCCTGGGACGACAGGAACTTCGTCGCAGCGATCGAGAAGACCGGCAGGAAGAAGATCGTGCTGGCCGGGTTGTGGACCGAGACCTGCGTTGCGCTTCCGACGGTACAAGCAATCCATGACGGCTACGAAATCTATGTCGTTGAGGATTGCTGCGGCGATGTCAGCCAGCTTGCTCACGAAAACGCGATGAAGCGCGTGATTCAGGCAGGCGCGAAGCCGGTCACCTCTCTCTCCGTGATGCTGGAGTGGCAACGGGATTGGGCGGAGACGCGACACCTATGACGCGGTGATGGACATCGTGAAGAACCATTACGGCGCATACGGCGTGGGAGTGGAGTATGCCTACACGATGGTCCATGGCGCCCCAGCGACAAAATACCCGGAATACTCTATTCCGGACCTCGCCATGGCGCACAAATAGCGGCGGCCGGGCTGGGCGTGACACACAAGTGTTCGTCCACCCCGGTCATTTTGACAGACACGGCTCAGGAGAAGCAAATGACGAACAATCGAGCGGATTTGATTTTGTTCAACGGTAAGATTGCTACCCAGGACGACCGCCGTACGGTCGCTCAAGCGGTCGCCATTCGAGATGGTAAGTTTGCTGCTGTTGGAACCGATCGCGAAGTGATTGCTTTTCGCACCGAAGGCACCAAGCTGGTGGACCTTAACAAGCGAGTGATGATCCCGGGCCTCAACGATTCTCATACTCACCTGATCCGCGGCGGGCTCAATTACAACCTGGAACTTCGCTGGGATGGCGTTCCCTCGCTCGCTGACGGTTTGCGGATGCTGAAAGAGCAAGCGCAGAGAACGCCGCCCGGGCAGTGGGTCCGCGTGGTGGGCGGGTGGTCTGAGTTCCAATTCGCCGAACGCCGGATGCCAACTCTGGAGGAGTTGAATCAAGCTGCTCCAGACACGCCTGTCTTCGTTCTGCATCTCTACGATCGCGCACTCCTCAACCGCGCCGCCTTGCGCGTCGTTGGCTACACCAAGGATTCGCCGAACCCACCCGGCGGAGAGATCGTGCGCGACACCGCCGGAAACCCGACCGGCATACTGATCGCGCGCCCTAACGCGACGATCCTCTATTCCACGCTTGCGAAAGGGCCGAAGTTGCCACCGGACTATCAAGCGAACTCCAGCCGCCATTTCATGCGGGAACTGAATCGGCTAGGCATCACCAGCATCATTGACGCCGGCGGTGGTTCCCAAAACTACCCGGAGGATTATCAGATCATCGAGGAGCTTCACAAAAACGGCGAGCTGACGGTGCGAATCGCCTATAACCTGTTCACACAGAAACCCAAGGCAGAACTTGCCGATTTCACCCGCTGGACCGGCATGGTGAAACCGGGGCAGGGCGACGATTATTATCGTCACAACGGTGCTGGTGAAAATCTCGTTTTTTCGGCAGCAGATTTCGAGGACTTTCTGGAGCCTCGCCCGGAGCTTCCAGTCTCAATGGAGCAGGACCTGAAGCCGGTGGTGACCCTGCTGGCTCAGAACCGCTGGCCGTTCCGGCTGCACGCGACTTATGACGAGTCGATCACGCGAGCCCTTAACATTTACGAAGAGGTGAATCGCGAAGTGCCGCTGAAGGGTCTCCATTGGTTCATCGATCATGCGGAGACAATTTCGAAGCGGAATATGGAGCGGATCAAGGCACTGGGCGGCGGCATTGCGGTCCAGCATCGGATGGCGTTCCAGGGTGAATACTTCCTCGATCGCTATGGGGAATCCGCCCTCAAGCGTACGCCACCCATTGCAGAAATGCTGCGGATGGGGCTTCCCGTCGGCGGGGGCACGGACGCGACGCGCGTCGCGAGCTATAACCCGTTCATCTCGCTCTACTGGCTTGTTACGGGCAAGACCGTCGGCGGCTTGTCGATGTATCCGGAGAGCAACCGCCTGGATCGCATGGAAGCCCTGAGGCTCTGGACCGTTGGGAGCAGTTGGTTTTCCAGTGAAGATGGCAAGAAGGGCGCCATCGTTCCGGGGCAGTTGGCGGACCTGGCAGTGCTCTCTTCCGACTACTTCTCCGTACCTGAAGAAGAAATCAAGGGACTGGAGTCAGTGCTTACAGTTGTCGGAGGCAAGGCCGTATACGGCGCTGACGAATTCGCCGAGCTTTCTCCTCCAGTTCCGCCTGTTCTACCCGATTGGTCCCCCGTGGCGGCCTATGGCGGTTATGCCAAGCCGGCCCTGGCCCCCGCCTCAGCTCGCTCATCTGTGGCCCTCGCACACAACCACAAGCACGTAAGCGCGGATTGCGGCGTCGCGGGCGGCTTTGGCTGCCTCTGCTGGGCTTTCTAGTCGTTAGCTGATCCGAACTCGTCGTCAAGAAAGGAAATTCAAAAATGCGAACGACCAAATTCATGGCAGTGACCGCTGGTGTCCTACTCAGCTTGGGAGTCGTCCCATCGCTGCTGCCAGTTCGTGCACCGGGAGTGGCCTACGCCGCTACGGCGACGCCGAACGTGGCGGTGGGGCCGCAATACGATACCACCCACGTCTATGTCGCGCCAGAGAATTTCGACCGCTTCGTGGCTAGTCTTCTCGCCACTTTCGGCGGCACTACCTCCAAGCAAGGCGTGTTCACTGTGACGCCAACTCCGAGCAGCACCATGTCGCAACTGGTGTTCACGCCCGTGGGGACCGTGTCGGTGTTTGGATTCAAGACGCCGGTCCCGTATCCATTCGGCGTGGAGCGGACGGGCTATCTGGTAACCGACATAGATGCGGCGATCCGCGCAGCCCGCGCGACCGGCGCGGATGTCTTGG